>NZ_BMNC01000056.1 GCF_014646255.1 Lentzea pudingi | reverse complement strand
AGCAGTCGGCGGTCCTCCTGGGCGTCCCCGTCGCGAAGACCAAGATCCTCGTCTACACGATGAGCGGCACGCTGGCGGGTCTCGCCGGCGCCCTGACCGCCGCCTATTTGCAGTCGGGTGTCACGGTCATCGGCGTCGGGCTCGAACTGGACGCCATCGCGGTCGTCGTCATCGGCGGGACCCTGCTGACCGGTGGCATGGGCACGATCCTCGGCACCGTGATCGGCGTCGGCCTGATCAAGGTCATCCAGAACGTCATCAACCAGATCGGCACGCTCGACAGCAACTACCAGTCAGTGGTCAGCGGCGCCTTCTTGCTCGTCGTCGTTGTCCTACAAAGGATATTGCGAAGATAGGAGAGCCATGACCAGACGCGTCCTGGGCGTATTGGTCGGAATCCTGATCACAGCGACATTTCTGACACCGACAGCGGCGCAGGCGGCGGAGTGGGTGCCCAAGACCCCTCCGCTGTCGACGCCGTGGACCTCGCAGGTGTCGCCGACGAACGCCCTGCCCGAGTAC
>NZ_BMNC01000055.1 GCF_014646255.1 Lentzea pudingi | reverse complement strand
GTCAGCTCCAACCGTTACCGGTCTTCCACCTCTGGCCTATCAACCCAGTGGTCTAGCTGGGGGCCTTAACTCACGAAGAGTGGGATACCTCATCTTGGAACGAGCTTCCCGCTTAGATGCCTTCAGCGGTTATCCCTTCCGAACGTAGCCAACCAGCAATGCTCTTGGCAGAACAACTGGCACACCAGCGGTCCGTCCGTCCCGGTCCTCTCGTACTAGGGACAGCCTTCCTCAAGTATCCTACGCGCGCGGCGGATAGGGACCGAACTGTCTCACGACGTTCTAAACCCAGCTCGCGTACCGCTTTAATGGGCGAACAGCCCAACCCTTGGGACCTACTCCAGCCCCAGGATGCGACGAGCCGACATCGAGGTGCCAAACCATCCCGTCGATATGGACTCTTGGGGAAGATCAGCCTGTTATCCCCGGGGTACCTTTTATCCGTTGAGCGACCACGCTTCCACAAGCCATGGCCGGATCACTAGTTCCGACTTTCGTCCCTGCTCGACCCGTCAGTCTCACAGTCAAGCTCCCTTGTGCACTTGCACTCAACACCTGATTGCCAACCAGGCTGAGGGAACCTTTGAGCGCCTCCGTTACTCTTTGGGAGGCAACCGCCCCAGTTAAACTACCCACCAGGCACTGTCCCTGATCCGGA
>NZ_BMNC01000054.1 GCF_014646255.1 Lentzea pudingi | reverse complement strand
ACCAGTGAGCTATTACGCACTCTTTAAAGGGTGGCTGCTTCTAAGCCAACCTCCTGGCTGTCTGTGCGACCCCACATCCTTTCCCACTTAGCACACACTTAGGGACCTTAGCTGGCGTTCTGGGCTGTTTCCCTCTCGACTACGAAGCTTATCCCCCGCAGTCTCACTGCCGCGCTCTCACACCTCGGTATTCGGAGTTTGGTTGATTTCGGTAAGCTTGTGGGCCCCCTAGACCATCCAGTGCTCTACCCCCGAGGTGAAACACACGACGCTGCACCTAAATGCATTTCGGGGAGAACCAGCTATCACGGTGTTTGATTGGCCTTTCACCCCTAACCACAGCTCATCCCCCAGGTTTTCAACCCTGGTGGGTTCGGGCCTCCACGCGGTCTTACCCGCGCTTCACCCTGGCCATGGCTAGATCACACCGCTTCGGGTCTAGACCACGCGACTCAAGCGCCCTATTCAGACTCGCTTTCGCTACGGCTACCCCACACGGGTTAACCTCGCCACGTAGCACTAACTCGCAGGCTCATTCTTCAAAAGGCACGCCGTCACCCCTAAAGGCTCCGACGGATTGTAGGCACACGGTTTCAGGTACTATTTCACTCCCCTCCCGGGGTACTTTTCATCTTTCCCTCACGGTACTAGTCCGCTATCGGTCACCAGGGAGTATTTAGGCTTAGCGGGTGG
>NZ_BMNC01000053.1 GCF_014646255.1 Lentzea pudingi | reverse complement strand
TACACCAGGAATTCCAGTCTCCCCTGCCGAACTCAAGTCTGCCCGTATCGACCGCAAGCTTGGAGTTAAGCCCCAAGTTTTCACGGCCGACGCGACAAACCGCCTACGAGCTCTTTACGCCCAATAATTCCGGACAACGCTCGCACCCTACGTATTACCGCGGCTGCTGGCACGTAGTTAGCCGGTGCTTCTTCTGCAGGTACCGTCACTTGCGCTTCGTCCCTGCTGAAAGAGGTTTACAACCCGAAGGCCGTCATCCCTCACGCGGCGTCGCTGCATCAGGCTTTCGCCCATTGTGCAATATTCCCCACTGCTGCCTCCCGTAGGAGTCTGGGCCGTGTCTCAGTCCCAGTGTGGCCGGTCACCCTCTCAGGCCGGCTACCCGTCGTCGCCTTGGTAGGCCATTACCCCACCAACAAGCTGATAGGCCGCGGGTCCATCCCATACCGCCGGAACTTTCCACCACAAGACATGCATCTCGTGGTCGTATCCGGTATTAGACCTCGTTTCCAAGGCTTATCCCAGAGTACAGGGCAGGTTACCCACGTGTTACTCACCCGTTCGCCGCTCGTGTACCCCGAAGGGCCTTACCGCTCGACTTGCATGTGTTAAGCACGCCGCCAGCGTTCGTCCTGAGCCAGGATCAAACTCTCCAATAAGGATTGTGTTTGATCGCTCCAGACGGAATATGTCTGGCATCAATCTGGTCTTGCTCTCAAAGGAACTACCTCGACGAGGAGGTA
>NZ_BMNC01000052.1 GCF_014646255.1 Lentzea pudingi | reverse complement strand
AGATCGTGGCGTGCGTGAGGAGGTCCTGACCGACGAGCTGTGGGCTCGGCTGGAACCATTGATCCCAGTGTCCCCGAGGCGTTTCCGCTATCCGGGTCGTAGGCGTGCCGATGACCGGGCGGCGTTGGAGGGCATCCTCTACGCGGTGCGCACTGGCATCGGCTGGAATCGGCTGCCCGCCGCGTTGTTCGGCGCCTCGGGCTCGACCTGCTGGCGGCGGCTGACCGAGTGGCACGAGGCCGGTGTCTGGCAGCAGCTGCATGAGCTGCTGCTCGCCGAACTGCGCGCCGCCGGGCTGCTGGACCTGTCCGCCGCCTTGGTCGACTCCACTCACCTGCGCGCTCTCAAAGGGGGGCCCACACGGGGCCGAGCCCGGTCGACCGGCGCAAGCCCGGCTCCAAGCACCACCTGATCACCGATGCCACCGGCATTCCCCTGGCTGTCACGCTCACCGGCGGGCATCGCAACGACGTCACCCAGCTGATCCCGCTGATCGACGCCATCCCGCCGATCCGCGGCGTGGTCGGCAAACCACGTCGCCGGCCACGCCGGATCTACGCCGACCGCGGCTACGACCACGACAAGTACCGGCACCTGGTCCGCGCCCGCGGCATCACACCCGTCATCGCCCGCCGCGGCGTCAAACACGGCTCCGGCCTGGGCACGGTTCGCTGGCCGGTCGAGCGCACCTTCGCCTGGCTCAAAGGCTTCCGGCGACTCCGAGTCCGCACCGAACGACGAGCCGACGTTCACCAAGCCAT
>NZ_BMNC01000051.1 GCF_014646255.1 Lentzea pudingi | reverse complement strand
CCAGCGGGAGGCGGGGCCGAAGCTGGTGGCGGTGGACAGGGCCACGTGGACGTCGGAGTTGGCGTCTTTGGTGAACACGACGATGTCGTCGCGGCCGTCGCCGTTGAAGTCGCCGACGTAGGGGAACTCGACGCTGGGCGCGAAGAAGTCGTGCCACTTGATGGCGGGCCCGTAACCGGTGCCGGTGGACAAGGCCACGTGGACGTCGGCGTCGTTGCCGCGGGTGAACACGACGATGTCGTCGCGGCCGTCGCCGTCGAAGTCGCCGACACGGGGTTCCTCGGCGCCGGGCGCGAAGAAGTCGTGCCACTTGGAGGCGGGCCCGTAACCGGTGCCGGTGGACAAGGCCACGTGGACGTCGGCGTCGTTGCCGCGGGTGAACACGATGAGATCGTCACGGCCGTCACCGTTGACATCGCCCACGGCGGGGAACTCGTCGCCGGGAGCGAAGAAGTCGTGCCACTTCATCGCGGGCCCGAAACCACTACCGGTCGACAACGCCACATACACATCCGCCGCGCTGCCCCCGGTGAACACAATGATGTCGTCGCGGCCGTCGCCGTTGACATCGCCCACCGCCGGTTTCTCACCCGGCGGCGCGAAGAAGTCATGCCACCTCGACGCCGGGCCGAACCCGGTGCCGGTCGACAACGCCACATGGACGTCGGAGTCGGCGTTCTGGGTGAACACCACCACATCATCACGGCCATCACCGTTGAAATCACCACTCAACGGCGTCTCGCCATTCGGCGCGAAGAAATCATGCCACTTCGCCTCGACCTGCCCAGAAAAACCAGAACCAGTAGACGAACCGACATAAACATCAGCCGCCGCATCATTCGTGAACGA
>NZ_BMNC01000050.1 GCF_014646255.1 Lentzea pudingi | reverse complement strand
TGGCCGCTGCGGCGGGCCGCGGAACGGTTCCAGGTCTCGGTCAGCACCGCGAAACGATGGGCCGACCGCTACCGGGCCGAGGGGGAACCGGGCATGGTCGATCGCTCGTCGCGTCCGCATACGAGTCCGGGCCGTATCCCGACCCGGACCGAACGCCGGATCATCAAGGTCCGCCTGGCGCGGCGGTGGGGGCCGGCCCGGATCGCGTTCCTGCTGCGCCTGGTGCCCTCGACGGTGCACCGTGTGCTGACCCGGTTCGGCCTGGCGCGGCTTTCCCACCTCGACCGGGCCACCGCGCAATCGGTGCGCCGCTACGAACGCGCGACGCCCGGCGAGCTGGTGCACGTCGACATCAAGAAGCTCGGCAACATCCCCGACGGCGGCGGGCACCGGGTCACCAGTCGTCAGGCCGGCAAGCGTCACCGCACCCGCACCCCCGGCAAGAAACTCGACCGCTACGGCAACAGCCACGTCGGCTACAGCTACCTGCACAACGCCGTGGATGACTACTCCCGGCTCGCCTATAGCGAGATCCTGCCCGACGAGAAGAAGGAGACCGCGGTCGCGTTCTGGCAGCGAGCCCAGAGCTTCTTCGCCACCAACGGCATCACCGTTGAACGGGTACTCACCGACAACGGCGCGTGCTACAAGTCCCTGCTCTGGCGCGACACGCTGAGCACCGCCGGCATCACCCACAAACGCACCCGCCCCTACCGGCCACAGACCAACGGCAAGGTCGAACGCTTCAACCGCACCCTGCTCGACGAATGGGCCTACGCCCGGCCCTACCGATCCGAGACCGAACGACGAGCCGAGCTGCCGCGATGGCTGCACACCTACAATCACCACCGCGGCC
>NZ_BMNC01000049.1 GCF_014646255.1 Lentzea pudingi | reverse complement strand
CCGCCGCCGGGCGGGCGTCTCGATGCGGCAGATCGCCGCGGAGCTGGGCCGGGATTGCTCGACGATCAGCCGGGAACTGCGCCGCAACGCCCATGAACGCACCGGCGACTACCGGCCTCACGCCGCCCAGCGGCGGGCCCAGGCCCGCCGGCCGCGGCCGAAGACCGGCAAACTCGCCGCGAACCCGGTGCTGCGCGAGGCCGTCCAGGACGGTCTGGACTTGCGCTGGAGCCCGAAGCAGATCGTGAAACGCTTGCGCCGCGACTTCCCCGACCGGCCGGAGCTGCACGTGGTCCACGAGACGATCTACCAGGCCCTCTACGTCCAGGGACGCGGTGAACTACGCCGTGAGCTCACCGCCGCGCTGCGCACCGGCCGGGCGATGCGCCGCCCCCGCCGCCAGGCCCAGCAGCGTGTCCCGCGGATGGCCACGCCGATGGTCATGATCAGCGAACGCCCCGCCGAAGCCGACGACCGCGCGATCCCCGGGCACTGGGAAGGCGATCTGATCATCGGCAAGGACAAGAAGTCCGCCATCGGCACCCTGGTCGAACGCACCACCCGCTACGTCCTGCTCGTGCACCTACCGGTCGGCCGCACCGCGGACGTCGTCCGCGACGCGCTGATCGAGACCGTCCAAGCCCTGCCCGCCCACCTCTGGCGGTCGCTGACCTGGGACCAGGGCGCCGAAATGTCGGGCCACACCGGGTTCACCGTCGCCACCGACATCCCGGTCTACTTCTGCGACCCGCACTCACCCTGGCAACGCGGCAGCAACGAGAACACCAACGGCCTGCTACGCCAATACTTCCCCAAAAGCACCGACCTGTCAGTCCACAGCCGTCAACACCTCGACGCCGTCGCCATCCAGCTCAACGGCCGCCCACGCGAAACCCTCGGCTGGGACACCCCAGCCGAGCGCATGGCTAAGCTCCTGACC
>NZ_BMNC01000048.1 GCF_014646255.1 Lentzea pudingi | reverse complement strand
AGTGCGTGGTGACCGCGTTCAGTGTTGTAGTGATCAAGCCAGGGCGCCAGCGCTGCGGATCGGGCGGCGTTGTCGCCGAATATCTCGTGGTAGGCCCACTCGGTCTGCAGGGTGCGGTTGAACCGCTCTACTTTGCCGTTCTGCCAGGGACAATGCGACTTGATGGTCTTGTGGCGGGCGCCGATCGCGGCCATCGCGGCGGCGAAGTCGCGGGAGATCACGTAGTTCTTGGCGTTGTCGGTCAGGACACGATGAACGCGTGGAACGCCGTGCTCGGCGAACCACGCGGCGGCGCGGAGCAGGAAGCCCGCGCAGGTCGATCCTTTCTCGTCGTCGTGAATCTCGGCGTAGGCGAGCCGGGAGTGGTCATCGACGGCGGCGTGAACGTAGTCGTAGCCCAAGCCCCGCACCGAGCGAGGCTTGGGGCCGCGGCCGTGAGCGCGCCAGCCGCCTCCGGGCGGGATCTTGCCGATCTTCTTGACGTCGAGGTGGACCAGGTCGCCGGGCGCGGGATGTTCATAGCGGCGGGTGGTGTGGCGGGTGGCGCGGATGCGTTGCCCGGTCAGCGGATCGCACTCGTCCAGCCGTGGCACGCCGTGCCGGGCCAGCACCCGTGACACGGTCCGGATGGGCACACCGGTGGCAGCGCTGATGCGAGCCGGTCCACACCTCAGCTCGCCACGTGCCGCCACGACCCGCCGCTCCGCAGCGGCCGAGATCCGAGACGGCGTGTGGTGCGGCCGGCTTGATCGATCGGCCAGGCCCGCGGCGCCCTCGTCGCGGAACCGGCGCACCCACCGATGCGCGCACTGTCTCGAGACACCCAACTCCTTGGCCACGTGAGCGACCGGCCTGCCGGCGCACACCCGTTCAACCAGGACCAGGCGTCCATGCACTGTCAGACGGGCATTACGGTGTCCCATCGAGGCCTCCGGTTGTGGTGACTGACTTCGCAATCACCACCGCA
>NZ_BMNC01000047.1 GCF_014646255.1 Lentzea pudingi | reverse complement strand
TGCATCCTCGAAGTTCGTTGTCTGAGCGGCAGCGGGAGGCTGCTGTCGCCTTGTTCGAGGCCGGGTTCGGCGAGGACGCCGCGGCGACCCGGTTGGGCGTGCCGCGGACGGCGGTGCGACGCTTGCGTGATCGTTGGAAGGTGCGAGGCGCGGGAGCGCTGATGATGGAGCCGGGCAAGCGGTCGTTCACGTTTGAGTTCAAGCTCGAGGTCGTGCGCCGGTTGATCAGTGGTGAGGCGACCGCGATCGAACTGACACGTGAGCATGGTCTGTCGTCGCCGAAGCTGGTGGAGAACTGGGTTGGTCTGTACCGGCGTGAGGGCGAGGACGCGTTGCGGCCCAAGCCGAAAGGCCGACCGGCCACCCCCGCCGGCACCGGCGGGCTCAGTGAGCTGGAACGGCTGCGGGCAGAGAACCTGGAGCTGTCGGCGAAAGTGGCCTATCTGGAAAAACTGCGGGCCTTGAAGGAGCAGGGGCGAGGCTGAGAAGCCAGGTCATCGCCACCCTCAAGGCCGAGTATCCGCTCGCGCTACTACTCAAGACCGCGGGCCTGGCGCGCTCAACGTTCTTTTACCACCAGGCCAGGTTCACCCGGCCTGATCCGTATGCCGAGCTCAAGATCGAGATCGCCGGCGCGTTCGCGGCGGCCCACGGCCGTTACGGGCATCGACGTGTGCACGCGGTGCTGGCCCGCCAGGGCCGGCAGGTGGCCAAGAAGACCGTGCTGAAGCTGATGAACTCCCTCGGCCTGGCGTGCAAGGTCCGACGTCCGCGGAAGTACCGGTCCTGGGGCGAGCAGATCGCGACGACTGCCGCGAACGTGCTCGGCCGTGAGTTCGGAGCGTCCGCGCCGAACACGAAATGGGTCACCGACGTGACCGAGTTCCGTGTCGGAGACCGCAAGGTTTACTTATCGCCGGTGATCGACTTGTTCGATCGGTCCGTGGTCGCCTACAGCCACGGACCGTCACCGTCACTGGAACTGACGAACTCCTCGCTGCGCCAGGCGATCGCGACCCTGCCCGCCGCAACCGCGCCTCTGGTGCACTCCGATCAGGGCTTCCAGTACCAGCACACCACCTGGCGCAGGCTGCTGGCCGACGCTGGCCTGACCCAGTCGATGTCGCGGCGAGGCAACTGCCTGGACAATTCCATCGCCGAGAACTTCTTCGGCCATCTGAAAGAAGAGTTGTTCCACCACAACAAGTTCGACACCGTCACGGAGTTCACCGCGGCGCTCGACGACTACATCGACTGGTACAACACCACCCGAATCTCCACCACGCTCAAGGGCCTGAGCCCGGTCGAATACCG
>NZ_BMNC01000046.1:1428-2013 GCF_014646255.1 Lentzea pudingi | reverse complement strand
CGGCAAGGGCGACGAGATCCCCAACACCATCGTGATCTCCGACGACGAGTACGACACGACAAACGCCGCGCAGAAGCTCGCCAATGCCTACTGACATGCCTGCTGATCCGGTCATCGAGGTCGCGGGCGTCACCAAGACGTTCGCCGGCGTCCGCGCACTCGACGAAGTCGACTTCACGCTCCGGCGCGGCGAGATCCACGCGCTCGTCGGGGAGAACGGCGCCGGCAAGTCGACGCTGATCAAGGTGCTGACCGGCATCCACACCCCGGATGCCGGTCGCGTCACCCGCAACGGGCACATCTCCACGATCTACCAGGAGGTGAACCTCGTCCCGTTGATGAGCGTGTCCGCGAACCTGTTCCTCGGCCGCGAGCCGCGCAACAGGTTCGGCCTGATCGACCGAGCCCGCCGGGACGCCGACGCCGCGGAGCTGTTGCGGGGCTACGGCATCACGGCGGACGTGAGCAGTCCACTCGGGACGCTCGCGGTCGGCGAGCAGCAGATGGTCGCGCTCGCGAGGGCCGTCGCGGCGGACGCGGACGTCGTGATCATGGACGAGCCCACGTCGTCGCTCGAACCGCGCG
>NZ_BMNC01000046.1:468-1344 GCF_014646255.1 Lentzea pudingi | reverse complement strand
ACCGGATCTGCGACGCGGTCACGGTGCTCAGGGACGGTGTGAACGTGCACAGTGGTCCCCTCGAAGAACTTCCGCGCATCGAGCTCGTCTCGCTGATGCTCGGCAGGTCGGTCAAGGAGATCGAGAAACACGGCACCACGGCGTTCGGCGAGGGGCACCAGGCCGACACGCAGCCGGTGCTCGAAGCCCGCGACCTGACGAGCAAGCCGCGCATCGACGGTGTGAACGTCTCGATCCGGCCCGGTGAGGTCGTCGGCCTCGCCGGCCTGCTCGGGTCGGGCCGCACCGAGACCGCACGAGCGATCATCGGGGCGCTCCCGCTGGGCCGGGGCACGGTGCTGGTGGCGGGCAAACCGGTGCCGCACACCGTGAAGGCGTCGATGAGAGCGGGCATCAGCATGCTCGCCGAGGACCGCAAGACCGACGGGATCATCCCGAACCTGTCCGTGCGCGAGAACATCGTGCTGGCAGCGTTGCCGAGGCTCAGCCGGTTCGGCGTCACGAGCAGGTCCAGGCAGGACCGGATCGTCGACACCTTCATCAAGCGCCTGCGCATCAAGGTGTCGAGCCCCGAGCAGAAGGTCGCGGAGCTGTCCGGCGGCAACCAGCAGAAGGTGTTGCTGGCCAGGTGGTTGTGCACCGAACCCAGGATCCTGCTCCTCGACGAGCCGACGCGCGGCATCGACGTCGGCGCCAAGGCCGAGGTGCAGGCGTTGATCGACGAACTCGCCCGCGAAGGCCTGGCGGTGCTGCTGATCAGCTCCGAACTGGACGAGCTGCTCGACGGCGCGGACCGGCTCGTCGTGCTGCGGGACGGATCGGTCGCCGGCGAGCTCGAAGGAGACCAGCTCACCCGTGAACACGTGCTCGCCGCCA
>NZ_BMNC01000046.1:0-396 GCF_014646255.1 Lentzea pudingi | reverse complement strand
CTACGTCGCCGTTGCCGCGCTGCTGCTGTTCAACGCCCTGTTCACGTCGAACTTCCTGACGCTGGGCAACTTCACGACCCAGCTCGTGCAGGCCGCGCCCGTGCTGATCGTCGCGCTCGGCATGGCGCTGGTGATCGGCACCGAGGGTGTCGACCTCAGCGTCGGCGCGGTCATGGCGCTGGCCGCCGCGATCATCCCGCTCTACCTCGGCGCCGGCCCGCTGATGGCGATCGTGATGGCGCTCGTCGTCGGCGCGCTGGCAGGGGTGTTCAACGGGTTCCTGGTCGCCAAGGTCGGCATCCAGCCGATCGTCGCCACCCTCGCGTTGCTGGTGGGCGGGCGAGGCCTGGCTCTGGTGATCGCGGAAGGCCAGCTCGTGCAGCTGCACGACCCCGC
>NZ_BMNC01000045.1 GCF_014646255.1 Lentzea pudingi | reverse complement strand
CACGATGTCATCCCGGCCATCACCCGTGAAATCCGTCGGCGAACCCCCAAACATCCGAGACACACCACCACCGCAGTTCCTGCTTGTGTGCCGGTACGTCGCGCCGTCATAGCGCATCGCCACCCCGTCGACGACGATCGCTACCCGACGACCGTCCGCGATCTGCTCGTAGTGCAGGTGTGGCCCACTCGAGTTGCCAGTCGAGCCAACCTTTCCGAGCTCCTGGCTCAGTCTCACCTGCTGTCCCTGGGAGACGGAGAACGCGCTCAGGTGCGCCACCCGGCTGGTCCAGCCGCCGCCGTGGTCCACCACGACCTCGTTGCCGTAGCCGCCGTTGACGCGGGCCGACACCACAATGCCCGCCGCCGAGGCGAGCGCGGGAGTACCTAGGTCGCCGGTGCCGGGAATGTTGTAGTCGATCGCGTTCGAGACCTCGCTCGAATGGTGGTAGTAGTCCCTGGCCTGGCCACACGGGTAGGGCGCGCGGAAGTCGGGCCGGGGGCCGGCCGCGTGCGCGATGACTGGCACCACCAGCGTCGCGGCCAGCGCGGCAGTCGCGGTCGCCACGGCTTTCCATTTAACGGGTGATCGTCGTCTGGGCAGGGGCAAGTGTGCGTGCATCGGAAACCTCCGGCAGGGGTGCGCGCTGATCGCGCGAGACCCGGCGCACGCTAGACGGAGGCGGTAAGCCCTGGGCATCATGGCGGTATCGCGCGGGGATGTGGGAAAGCTCCCAGCGGGTTGACCGGCCGCGGAGGCGCACGGTGAGTGAAGAGTCCGACCGCGATGCCGCAGGGCCGCATTACCGGATTTTGGGGCCACTCCACGTGCGCACGTCCGCCGGGTGGGAGCCAATCGGCCCTAGCCGCTGGCGAACGTTGCTGGCCGTGCTGCTGGCCCGTCGTAACCGTACGACCGCCACCAACTACCTGCTGGTCGAGCTGTGGCGGGAGGCGGTCCCGGCGTCGGGGGTGAAACCGCTGCAGCTCTACATCGGACGGCTGCGCCGCCGCCTCGGCGATCCGCGAGGTGAACGACTGATCACCCGCCCCACCGGGTACGAACTGACCGTCGGTCGCCGAGAGCTGGACGCGGACGCATTCATCGAGCTGAGCCGCGCTGGTAGGGACAGCCTGGCGAACGGCGACGCCCGCGGGGCTCTCAGCCTCCTACGTGAGGCCCTGGATCTGTGGAGAGGGCCTGCGTTCTCCGATGTGTCGACCACACCGGCCATCGACGCCGAGATCGATCAGTTGGCCGGCGAGCGGCGGACCGCAGTGGAGGCGCGGTTCAGCGCGGAACTCGTCGTCGGCGCGAGCGTGCTGGGCGAGCTCGGCCAGGCGGTGCGCGAATATCCGCTCAGTGAAGTGCTACGCGCTCACCAGATGCTGGGACTGCTCCGAGCCGGTCAGGTCGAACAGGCGTTGCGGGCCTATGGCGACCTGCGTGACATGTACCGCGCCGAACTGCAGATCGAGCCATCGGCCTCTTCGACCGCGCTGTTCGAGGCCATCCGCGACGCCGCTGAGGGTGAGAAGGTCGACGCTCTCTGGAGGGCGAGCACCGGCATCGAGCCGCGACCCGCGCCGATTCAGCTCACCGAGCCGCTTGTACCTCGTCAGGCACCGCCGGACGTCCCGACGTTCACTGGTCGGCGGAACGAGATCGCCGCGATTCGCACGGCGATCTCCTCCGGTCCTGCCGCAGTGTGCGCGATCGACGGGCCTGGGGGAGTGGGCAAGACAGCTCTAGTCGTGCACATCGTGCACAAGTTGGCCGCGGAGTTTCCGGACGGTTGCCTCTACGTGGGATTCCGAGGCGCGGAGCAGGAACCCCTTGACGTGCTGAACAGATTCGGACGAACTCTTGGCTGGGCGGATTCGAATCCATCCACTGATCTGGACGAGGTCGTCGCGCGGTTTCGATCGCTGACGGCACACCGCCGGTTGCTCGTCGTGTTGGACAACGTGACCGACGAGCAGCAGGTCCGCCCGTTGCTGACGGCTGGCAGCGGATGCGGAACGCTGGTCACCAGCAGGCGCATGCTGACCGCGCTCGACGTGACCGCCAGGGTGCGGTTGGACCCGTTGCCGGAGGAAGACGCGCTAGACCTGCTGGCGGCGCTCGGCGGAGCGGAAAGGCTGAGCGCGGAGCGGTCTGCCGCACAGCGCATCGTCCGCAGCTGTGAGGGGTTCCCGCTGGCGCTGCGCATCGTGGCGGCGCGGATGAGCACCCAACCGCATGGCAAGCTCACCCGGCTCGCCGATCGCCTTTCCGACGAGCAGCACCGGCTTGACGAACTTACCTCGAGCGACCTCGCCGTGCGGTCGAGTTTCCGCGTGAGCTATCGGGTCGTGTCGGAGAGAGGTGGGCACGGGCCGTCTGACGCTCGCGTCTTCCGGTTGCTCGGGCTCGCGGACTGCGGGTGGCTCACTGTGCCGGCCGTGAGCGCGCTGGTGGGGATGGATGAGTCGGAAACCGAGCGGCGACTGGAGCGGCTGTCGGCAGAGCATCTGGTCACGGCCCTGGACGCGGACCGCTACGGCATGCACGACCTGCTCCGCATCTACGCCAGGGAACACTCCGTCAAAGTCGACAGTCCAGCCGACCGGACAGCGGCGCTGCGGCGGCTGGCGGACTGGTACCAGGCCACCGCGCGGCGGGCTGCGCGGCTGCTGGGCCTTGGCGTGGCAGCGTCCCACACCGTTTCGGACATGCCCTGGCCAACTGACGCCGAGCAAGCCGGAAGGTGGCTGAAAGCCGAGCGGCACAACCTCACGAGGCTGGTCTTGCACCTGGTCGCACTGCCCGATCCGTTGTCCGCTCTGTCGCTCACCCGCACGGTGATCACGTTCCTGGACGTGTGGGGTTTCACCGAGGAGGTGCGCAAGCTCGGCGAGCTGTGTTTGACCGCGGCTCGCCGGGCGGGTGACCGCTCGGCCGAGGCGGAAGCGCTCAACACGCTCGGCATGGCCGCGTTCCGAGCCGGCGACGTGGCGCGGGCGTCCACGTTGTTCGAGGAGAGCCTCACGTTGCGCCGCAAATTCGAGGACCGTGCCGCCGTGGCCACGTCGCTGAACAACCTCGGCTTGGCGCGACGCAGGCTCGGCGACTACCGGTCCGCCCTGGCGCACTTCGAGGAATGTCTCCGGCTGCGTCAGGCGCTCGGTGACCGGCGGCTTGTGATGTCCACTGTGGACAACATCGGGTTGGTGCACCAGAGCATCGGCGAGTACGACCGGGCACTGGCTCACCACCGGCAGGCTCTGGAGACCTGCCGCGCGTTGGGTGATCGTCACCAGGAAGCCCTGGTACTGCTGAACCTGGGCGAGGCGATCCGCCGCACTGGCCGCCCAGCCGAAGCGGTGGCACCTCTGTGCGCGGCGTTGTCGATCTGCCGGGAATACAACAACCGCTATGGCATGGGCCATGCGATGCTGCGAATCGGGGACAGTCATCGCGATCTGGGGAACAGCGTGCCCGCAACGGCCTACTGGGAAGAAGCCGCGATCATCCTCGGCGATTTCAGCACGGGGGCAGCGACTGACGCTCTGCATGCCCGATTGGGCCGAACATCGTTGACCACGGCTTCGGGCCGCTTATAACGTAGTAGAGCTAGAAAACGATTACCGGACACGTCTCGTTGGCCAGATGCCTCCCTGCAAACAGGCCAGCCCAACAAGGAGCTATAGATGTCCCTCATCAGAACCGGCAGTTCGCGCAGTTTCGGCGCACAACGACTCTCCATCGTGGTGACCCTCGTAGTGGTCGCCGCAACCCTGCTAGCCGCATCACCGCAGGTGAGCGCGGCGCCCGCGACACCTCAGTTCGGTCCCGGCATCGACCCGTACGCGGCCTACCAGGGACAGAACACCTGTGACCCGACGGCCAAGCCGGGCGTGGTGGAGTTCCGCGACCTCCTCAACCAGACCTACGGCGCGCACACGACCGGGATCTCTCGCGCGTGTGACATCGGTGGTGCGAGCGAGCACAAGGAAGGGCGGGCGTTGGACTATCACTTCAACGTCAACAACGGGGAGGATCGAGCGGAGGCTGATGACGTTCTCGGTTGGTTGCTGGCCACTGACCGGTATGGCAATCAGCATGCGATGGCTCGTCGGCTGGGCATTCAGTACATCATCTGGAATCGGCAGTGGTTCCGTCTCTACCGTGCGTCCGAGGGCTGGCGGCCGTACTCGGGGGCGAGCCCTCACACCGACCACATCCACTTCAGCTTCAGCTGGGCGGGCGCCCGCAAGCAGACCTCGTGGTGGACCGGCCGGACTGGTTCATCTCGGATGTTTGGGGGTTCGCCGACGGATTTCACGGGTGATGGCCGGGATGACATCGTG
>NZ_BMNC01000044.1 GCF_014646255.1 Lentzea pudingi | reverse complement strand
TTCACGCCGACCAGCTCAAGCTGGCTCAACCTCGTCGAACGGTTCTTCGCCGAGATCACCCGCCCGCCGACGGCCAGGCGATCTGCGTAGACGAGCTCGGCCACTCAACCTCTTACCCCGCAGAGGAAAACCTGGCGACAGCAGAAAGTGCCGCAACGGCTGCGGGCCACCTACAACCGCAACGACGGCGTGATGCACATGCTCGCCGCACTCGACCTCGCCACATCTCCTACCGGATCCGATCCCGCAAACGCCGTCAGGAGTTCCTGGCCTTCCTCAAGACCCTGCGGATATGCTCGCCCGGCGAGAAGCTCTACGTCGTTTGCGACAACCTCTCCCCGCACCGCCACGCCGATGTCGGCACCTGGTGCGCCGCCAACCAGGTTGAGCTAGTGTTCGTGCCCACCTGCTCGTCGTGGTCGAACTAGATCGAGTCCGAGTCCGAGTCCGCCGCGCTGCGCTACTTCGCCCTCAACGGTACCGACCGCGCAGGCCACGCCGAGCAGAACTCCGCGATCGGCGCCTACCTCCGCTGGCACAACACCCGAACCGAATCCGAGACCGGATTCGCCACGGACTCACCGATGCGAGCCTGGACCCACTACCCGGCCAAAGCCGCGTGACACACCACTAGTAGACCGTCGCTTCTAATCTTTGGGGTAAAGGTGGCGGAGTCGGGTGCGGGCGTCGTCGGTGGTGAACTGCCAGCGGGCCGTGCGTTGCTCGCTGTTGATGGTGTGTTGTCAGGCGGCGAGTTCGGTGTTGAGGGTGGCGAGGTCGCTGATGCGACGGTCGAGGCATTGCCGTGACAGTGCGGAGAGCTCGATCTCGGAGATGTTGAGCCAGGATCCGTGTTTGGGGGTGTGGTGGATCTCCAGTCGCTGGGCCAGGGCGAAGGCCTCGCCGGGTTCGAACGCCTCGTAGAGCAAGGCGATGCCGTGGGTGTTGAGGTTGTCCATGACCAATACCACGGTCTCGGCGTTGGGATAGTCCACGGTCAAGAGTTGTTTGACCTGCCCGGCCCGGTCGAATTTGGTGCGCTGGGTCAGGGCCTGGACACGGCGCCACCCGCGCAGGGGTTCTGCCCACACGAAGATCGAGCAGGTGTCGCGCCGGACGTATTCGCTGTCCTGGCGAGCATCGCGGCCTGGCTGGGCCGGCAGCGGGGTCGCGGAGCTCGTCAAGGAACTGTAAGGGTTTCTCGTCCATGCACACCACGGGACGGGCGGGATCGTGCGGGCGGGCGTAGACGGCGAGGACGTCTTCCATGCGGGCGGCGAACTCCGCGTTGGCCCGCGGCGGGATGTTCCAGCACTTCCTCAGATGAGGACGCAGTTCCGTTCTTTCAAAACCCGGCCGATGGTCGAGTGGTCCAGGTTCGGGATGTCCTCGGTGAGCTGGACGTGTTTTTCCAGCAGCCGCAACGACCATCGGGCATACCCGGCCGGCGGCTGCGAGCACGCCAGCGCGATCAACCGGGCTTCGACCTCGCCGCCGGTCTCGGCGAGCCGCCTGGCGACCAGTCGCAGCATCTCGCCCGAGACCTCAAGCCGGTCCGCGATCACTTCCTTCGGATCAGGCTCACCCACCGAGGTATCCAGTGCAAGCAACACCCGCGCCCGCCTGATCGCCGACGCCGAGTGCACACCGGTGGTGGTCAGCCGGAGCAGTTCTTCACGATCCCGCGCCGACAACGTGACCGGACGTTTCCACTGGGAGGCCCGGTGAAGTTCGCGGTGGGCGGCAGCACGCCGTCGGTGAGCGCCAGCAACGTGATCACGAACTCCACGACGCCGGCGGCTTTAAGCAGGTGACCGGTCGTGCCCTTGGTGGAGCTGACCGGCACCTGATCGGCTCGCGGGCCGAACACCGCGCGCGCAGGCCAAGGGTCTCCGCCGGGTCGTTGTGCTTGGTCGCCGTGCCGTGCGCGTTCACGTACCCGATTCGCAGCCCCTCGGGGTCGCCCGCCCTGCGGCAGAAGCCAATCCGGCGCCCTTCGGGTGTGGCCGGGCGATGTGGTGAGCGTCGGATGACGCGCCCCAGCCGACGACGTTCACCAACGGTCGTGCGCCCCGACGGTTGGCAGCCTCCCCGGACTCGAGGACCACGGCCGCGGCCCCGTCACCGAGCAGCAGACCGTCGCGGTCCGCGCTGAACGGCCGGATCACACCACCACGCGACAATGCCCGGCCCGAGTCGAACTTCGCGAAGTTCTCCTCTTCCACCAGGTACGCGCCCGCACACACGGCCGACTCCAGCCGTCCGGACGCGATCAGCCCACAGGCGTGGATGATCGCCGTCGCTGACGCCACGCACGCGTTGGTGAACGCGAGCTGCAGCTCGTTCGCCCCGAGCCGAGCCGCGAGCAGGTCAGCGAGGTGCGCCGGCACCGCGTCGGCCACCTCCGCGCCCGCCTCACCGCGCCAGAAGCGAGTCAGCGCGGCGAAATCACCCGCGGTGCCGAGCAGGACCGCCGTGTCGTCGCGCGCGGTTAACCCCGCCATGTCCACGGCCTCGTCGGCGCATTCGCCCAGCACGTCCCGTAATGCGTCAGGCTTGTCGCTCCCGGTGGTGGCAGCGAGCGGCGTCCGGTACGGGCCGGTGTCGAAGCGCGTGGTGGGGGCGAACGACGGCGCACCACCGAAGACTCCGCGCCGGATCGCGTCGGCGCCCTGGCCGAACGCCGTCCGCCCCCGAACCCGGACACCACCACCTCAGCCATCGCCGGACTCGCCCGCCAGCACGCGGTTGAGGTGATCGGTGATGTCGCGCAACGAGCTGAACGCGGTCAGATGTTCGTCCTCCGGCTCGATCACCAGGTCGAACTTCGTGCCGAGCTGGTGCAGGAACCACACCAGTCCCAGCGAGTCGAGCGCCAGCTCGGTGTCCTCGTCGAGGTCGGCGGGCAGCTCGGGGAATATCTTCGGATCAGACAGCAGCTCCCGCACCAGCGCTGGCGCGATCTCCACCCGCATCGTCATACCGTGGCGCCCCGCTCCACGATGCTGGCAGCCAGCTTGCCCAGAGTCATCGCGCCGAGCGGCTCGATGTCGGTTTCCGGGAACTGCACGTTGAATCGGCGTTCCAGCCGCATGGTCAGCTCGATCAGGCTGAGCGAGTCGAGGTCGATGCCGCCGCTGCCGAGCGGGCTCTCGAAGCCGACCTCGTCGGGAGCGATCGGGTGGTTCATGTACTCGACGACCGTGGTGACGATGAAGTCGCGGATCTCGTTCTCAAGCGTCGGCATCAGCCAACCCCTTCTGTGATGGGAAATCAGGACGGTCTTGGCACTGCGCCGCGCAGAATCTGCGTGCGGCGGATCAACTTTCCGTTCGGCGTGCGGGGCAGTGCCGGCAGTACCCGGATCAACCGGGGCACCTTGTAGGCGGCCAGCCGGTCGCGGCACCAGCCCGCGAGCTCTCCCGCGCCGGGCCCGTCCTCTTCGGCTGACACGTACGCCTCGATGGACTCGGCGTGGATCACGACCACGTCGGTGATGCGCGGATGCTGGCGCAGCACGGACTTGACCTCGACCAGGTCGACCTTGAGGCCGCCGATCACCACGATCGAGTCGCTGCGCCCGGGCAGCCGGACGGCGCCGTCCTCGTCCTGCGAGGCACGGTCGTGCGTGCGCAGCCAGCCGTCCACGTAACGGTCCACATCGGATCTTCGCAGATACGGGGTTCCTTCCGGCAGCGCGACTTCCAGCTCGCCTTCGTTGACCCGCAACACGATCCCTGGCGAGGCCTTGCCGACGGTCGGCCGGAGCGCGCCGCTGAGGTCCATCGCGATCACGCCCGTCCCGGTGGTGCCGTAGGACTCGCCGAGACCGACGCCGAACCGTTCGCGGAACGTCTCCGCGACTCCAGTGGGCATCAGCTCACCGCCGGACACCGCCGCCCGGAGCGACGGCAGAACGGGCACGTCCTTCGCCGTCGTCAGCAGCTGGTAGTGGAACGCGTGCCGAAGATCGCGTGCACGTCGTGCCGTTTGGCCGTTGCCAGCACGTCCCTTGCGCACAGGCGAGGGGTGAACACCGCGGCGACACAAGGGCGCGGGCTCGGCAGACGCCGTCCACGGCGAAGTGAGCGCAGCCATTCGGCCAGTGCGGTCGAGGAGCATGTCGACCGAGCCGTGCCGCTCGATGTCGACCAGCAGCATGTTGTTGCGGCTACCTCGACGCAGCGCGAAGTCGTCCATGCCGCGCTCTCGCGTTGTGGATTGGCCAGTCCGGAAGGACACGAGGATCCGCGACAGCGTCATACGGCTGACAGATGTTGCCAGAGGCCGGATCAGCCGAACATAAGCGCGGCCACCGAGCGCTAGCACGACCGCGGTACGATCGTTGCAAGATCGGTGTCTGCGGGCATGCCGGCTGCCAACGCGGTACATGTGCGGCGAACTGCTTCTTGGCGCATTCGACGCGGCCGCAGAACATCCGTCGTACTTCAGTGACTAACACCTCTCGTTCTGCGGTGATACCAGCTGCGCGCTTCAACCAACCCATAAGCCGCGCTGTATCGCGGGGATGGCCCATGACCAGCGGTTTCAACACGGCGGCGTAGTTGGGTGTTGGCTGAGAACGCCATCGAAACGACAGTACGGCCCGGCCGGACAACGCGTAGATCTTCGAGACTCGCGTTTGCTGCGGTCAACCGGGGTTGAGCCGGTCAATGCCCCTACTCGGGCTCAGGCGGCCGCCGCCACAGCCCCGCCCTCGTCCACTTGGAGCGCTTAGATCCATACGAATACACCTCTGAGCCTCAAGAAGAGCTGACCTGTTGGCCGGTTTCAAGACGGCGCCGATGTCAGAGCAAAGGATGCCCTCGCGCTCACGGCGCCCTCATGAGACGACGTCCAGGCCAGTTCCCCGACAATTGCGCCCCGACATCAATCGATACGGATCGCAACGAACTATTGTTCTTCGATCGACTGTGTCACGCAGTCACGAAGCCCCGGAAAGAAGAAAACTCAAAACTCTCGAGGTGCGAACATGTGAGCGGCATCAGTGATGTCGTCGCAATGTGCAGGGCAGCGATTGTGCTGCCCTGCACACAGACTACTCAGCAATTAAGGAAGAGCAGGACCTCCGAAGGGGTTCCACCCGTTCCAAGGCCCATTCGGCCTGGTCTGATAGTTGT
>NZ_BMNC01000043.1 GCF_014646255.1 Lentzea pudingi | reverse complement strand
TCTCCACGCCGGACACCATGTCGGTCATCAGGTGCACTTCCATGATCGGGAGTTACACCGCTCGTTTACAGTCCCTCCACCGGCCGGAGCGACGGCCCTGGCTGTTCCGGACAGGGCCTGAATAGCAAGCTCGTGCTGGTCGGCGACGGCGACGAGGTGCTCCATCAGTGCGAGGTGATGTTCGAGCGAGGTGCGGCGTTTCTGCGCGAGCCAACGGCCGACGTTACGGTCGCTACGGTGGAGCGCGCCAGCGACGTGTTGTACGGCGAGCGGTCCGAGATCACCCGCAAGGTGCAGCTCGCGTTCGGGGTCACGGAGGAGCGGATCCCGTGGATCGGCGGCACCCCGGTGGCAGTGGGGTCGCGCAACCTGCACCGCGACCCGTTCTATCGCGTCCGCTGACGGGCGCACCATGCCACATTCAGCCTACGTCGCATTCGGCGTCGAACAGCTGCTGCTGACGTGTCTTGCACACACACGTCGGGATAAGATCTGGACCTGCTGATCTCGCGTATCCTTGCGGCGGTCGCCTCACAGCTGGAGCTGATCGGATGACCCGGCCCACGACGTCCACCACCGCGCGTGCCATCGCGAAGGTGTCGTTGCCGCTGATGGGCGGCATGGTGGGCAATCTCGTGATGATGTTGGTCGACCGGATCACGCTGGCGCGCTACTCCCCTGACACGCTGCAGGCCTCGGGCCCTGCGGTCTTCACCGCCGTCGCCGTCATCACCTTCTTCACCGGTATCGCGGCGATCTCACGGTCCAGCGTGGCCCTGGCCTTCGGCAAGGACGGCGACAGCGAGGCGCGTCACGAGGCCGCACTCGGCATGGTGCTAGGCGCCGGCCTGGGCGTCGTACTCTTCCTGCTGGCGCCCCTCATTGCGACGATCCCGCAGATCGGTGGCCAGCCTGCGCACCTCGTTCCACTGGAGGCGGCGTACCTGGTATGGGCGGCCCGGTTCGGCGCCGTCATGGTGCTCAACATCTCGCTGGCGTCGTACTTCAACGGCATCGGTAAGACGACCGTTCCGTTCTTGGTTGGCCTGGCGGGTCAGGCCGTTGACGCCGTGTTCACCGTCGGTCTCGTGTTTGGCAGGTTCGGCCTGCCGGAGCTGGGCATGGCGGGTTCGGCGATCGGTACGCTGATCGGCACGCTGGTGATGATGATCGGCTACCTGGTCTTCCTGCCGAAGGGCTTCTTCGCGGGCTTCAGCCAGCTGATGACGGACGGACGGCGGACGGTCGCGGGACGCATCCGGTTCCGGCTGCGCCGAGGCGTCGCCGCCGGCGGGTCGGCGGCCATCGAGGTACTCGGGCAGACCGCGTTCGTGTGGATCGCGGCGGTGCTCGGCACCGTAGCGTTAGCCGCGAACAACGTCATCCTATCGATCAACTATCTAGCCATCATCCCGATCATCGGGCTCGGTGTCGGATGCTCGGTGCTATGCGGCAACGCCATCGGCGCAGGTGACTACAACCGCATCCGGGGTATCATTACGGTCACCCTGCTGATAGCCGGTTGCTACATCGTGGTCATCTCGTTCTTCCAGCTGGTCACGCCGAAGCTGTTGCTGATGCCCTTCGGGCTGCACGACGCCGACCAGCGCATTGTGGACGTCGCGGTCGCCACCAGCGCGACGTTGTGGACTTACTCGCTGACCTTTCTGTTTTCCATGGTCGGCTCTGCAGTGCTGGAGAGTTTCGGGCTTACCCGATTCTCGTTCGTCGCCAGGCTGATGTTCGTGTGGGGTATGAGCCTGCCGATCATACTGTGGATCTCGGTGGCCAACTCGGGCGACCCGGACTTCCTCCCGCTCTCGTGGTTCGTCGGGTCGGTCTTCGAGGCGGTCATCGGCGCCGTGTTCTTCTGGCGGATCCGTAAGGCGATCCGCGACCGCGAGAACCACCTCGTCGATCCCACCGCGGCCGAGGCCGAAGCGGACGCGGTGGCGAGCCGATGATCCTGAAGCGGTCCCGAAGCCCGCAAACAACTGCTACACCGTCGGTCTGACCGGCTGGCACGGCTGCACGGTGAGACGTTCGACCAGGTCGGGTCGGCCGTCACCGACCGGATTGCCACAGAGACCTACGATCACATGGGATTTTCGACGTGATATTGGCGGCAAGTCCGTCCGCGGCGCGCACCGACATCACCAGGTAGGTGCGGGCGGTTCACCTCACAGGTGGCGCACCGTGACGTGGCAGCGGCGTACCGACAGCTCAAGCCGGACTTCTTCGTACAGAGCTGCGAAGCTGCCACGCGAGCCGCGCGCAGGCTGTTCGACTACATCAACATCCTCTACGTGTTGCTGAATCTCACTTCCCGCACGCTCGCTGATCCGCGCCACGGAAGTCCGTGAGCGGTAGAGCTGTGCCGTGAGCTCACCGGGCACTGGAAACTGCTCGCACTCCAGGCGCTCAAGTTCGAAGCCACCTTATCGTCGTCATGGACCCGGGACAGCCCGCATACGTCATGTACACCTCCGCTCGACCGATTCCCCCAAGGGAATCGTGATCACTCACAGATGCATGGTAGAACTGATGTTCGACCGGCGCTGGCGTGACAGGTCGCTGCGGCGAATGCTGCTGCACTCGCCGCATGCGTTCGACGCCTACACCTTCGAGCTGTGGCTGCCGCTGCCGACCGGCGGGGAGGTCGTAATCGCTCCCGCCAGCGAAACTGGACGTCACACGCGTGGTGGCGGACCACGGGATCACCGCCCTGTGGCTGACCGCAGGGCCATTCCACCTCATGGCGGACACGAACGCGGCCTGCTTCACTGGCTTGCGCCGGATGCTGACCGGTGGCGACGTGGTGTCCACCGCCGCGGCCGAGCGGGTTCTTGGGCTCGAAGCTGGCGTCGCAGTCACGGGCACGTCGATCTCGACCGGGCCGACGTCGGTGAGCACGGTTACGTGAGTTGCCGATCCTGCGGTCAGCCGGGTCGTGCTTGTCAGAGCCGAGGTGATCAGTGATCTCGCCCTCGAGAGCGGACTCCAGCACCAGCTTGGTCAGTTGCTGGAGCACCCCGCCCTCACCGGTCAGCTTCAGCCCACTGGCCTTCGCGCTGCTCGTCCATACCGGTCCGCGGGCTTCGAGTCCTCGGCGTTTCTCCACGCCGGACATCATGTCGGTCATCAGGTACTTCCATGATCGGGAGTTACACCGTTCGTTTGGCTCTGGCTCGTAGTCGGTGGTGACGTGGAGTGGCTGTCAGGGCAGATGGATGCGGTGGCGGAGAAGGTCGAGTCCTGCGCGTCCGTGCATCTGTCTCATGATTCTCTTGGTGCGGATGTTGACGCCTTCGGTTCGTCCGTTGTGGTAGAGCAGGGTGACGGCACTGTCCACAGCGGACCGGTTGATTTCGATGCCGTTGGTGAGGCTGCGTATATGTGGCAGATCGACCGGAGCGGGCCTGCGTGATCCACTCGGTGAGCTTTACGTCCGTTGCCCTCAGCCGGAGTCAGTAGTGCGGCTAAGCCGCGTATCAGGCTGGCGGGTGCGGTCATCTCGGGGCAGGAAGCGGTGATCTTCTGCAGCAGCGGTGTGTCGTTCGGGTGCAGGTTGCCGGGTGTGGTGAGTAGGAGGCGGCTGGCGTGACGGGGCGGTCGCCGTCGGCTCGGCCCTGGTTGAGGTAGCGGACCAGCAGGTTGGCGCTGCCGGTGTAGCCCAGTTCGCGGATCTCTGTGAGCAGCCCGGGTGACGGGAACCGCGGGGTCGGCTGCGCGGCGGGCGCGCAGGTGGTCACGGTAAGGGTCGACCAGGGTGGGGCGGTGATGCGCAGAACCTGGGGTTCGGGCATGCGGGCGTAGCGTTTGACGGAGTTCAGGGCCAGGTTGAGGCGGCGGGCGCAGTCGAGCAGACCGACCCCGTGGCCGAGTAGATCGTGGATCTTGTTCCAGCGTTCGCGAGTGGTCTGCTCGTGAACGCCGCCGGGGCGGGTTGACGGTGGCCCAGCATCCGGCGTGCGCGCGGACCTCGAGCAGAACCTTGTCGCAGAGATTGCGCCACAGGTGCCTTCGATCGCTGACCTGCACCGCGTCGGGCAGGTCTCGGCGGACTGCTTCGGCGCAGGTGACCGAGCCGTCCCTGCATACCACCTCGACAGCGGGGTGCTCGCGCAGCCACGACTCCAGGGTGGCCGCGTCGCGACCGGGCAAGACCGCGACACGCCGGCCGGTCTCGGCATCGATGATCGTAGCGGTAGCGGCGGCGCGGGGCGAAGTCGTACACGCCGATCACCCTCGGCACCGTCAGTTCGGGCAGCGGCAGGCGCCGCAGACGGCGTAACGCAGAGCTACGGGACACGGGTATGGCGAGTAGGCCGGCCAAACGTGCCGCCGCCGCCCGGCCACCTAGTTTTCGCGCCACCTGGGAGATCTGCCGGACCAGCCGCACCGCGCGGCGCGGATGGCGTTGCAGCAGGCCGGGAATCTGTTCCCGGAATGTCTGCCGTAAGCAGTTACGAGCGGGGCAGACCAGCCGCCGCACGCGCATGCGGACGGCGACCTGGCGGCCATCGACCGGCACATCCTTCACCGTCCGGTGGTGATACCCGTGCACTTTCGCTGTCTCGGCACCGCAGACCGGACACGACACGACCTCAGGCCGAGCACGAGCCGTGACCACCACGATCCCGACGACCTCCGTCACGTCCTCGATGACAGTCCGGAGAACACTGTCCCCACAAGAGAATCGGCTTGCGTGTCACCTGCGCGGCGAAGAGTTCGTGAAGTAACTGGGTAGGTCCGCCTACCCAGCGGGAGCTGTATTGGTGTCCGCATTCCCCAGCGCGCCGACTGGGCCGGTGAGGTCGGGCATCCCGTGCTGATCGGGTCGGACCACTTCGCGGGCGTCATGGCGTCGGCGGCCGGCGACCAGGGCGCCCGGGGCTACCTGCGCGCGAACACCGTCCGCCACGTCGAGTGCGCTGACGTGGCGGACGGCGCGGACGTCGATCAGCCCGAGGACCTCAGGCGACGTACCGGCGGAGCTTGATGCCCGACGAGACGTTCGAGGCGCTCAGCCAGTGCAGGCCGCCACCCGCGTAGGCGGGGTCGGACACGGCGAACTCGTTGCCGCCCGCGCGGTAGCCGACGATCGTGGCGTAGTGGCCGCCGGAGTAGTTGCGGCCGTTGAGGCGGATGACG
>NZ_BMNC01000042.1 GCF_014646255.1 Lentzea pudingi | reverse complement strand
GGGGAAATCCGGGTTCCTTCACCCTCGCCGCCGGTATGGCGACCTCGGGTGCGGTCACCGACTGGCTGCGCGGGCTGGTGGGCGGCGACTTCACCGAGCTCGCGAGGGTCGCCACCGAGGTGTCGGCGGGCGCGCGCGGGCTGCTCCTGCTGCCATATTTCGCGGGTGAACGGACACCGCTGTTCGACCCGCGAGCACGCGGCGTGCTGGCTGGTCTGACCACCGGGCGCGGTAGCGCGGAACTCTACCGCGCGGTTTTGGAGGCGACGGCGTATGGCGTCCGGTACAACCTGGAGGCCATGCGGGCCGCGGGCGGGACAGGCCGACGCATGGTGGCTGTCGGGGGCGGCACTCGTGGGGGACTGTGGCCGCAGATCGTCTCGGACGTCATCGGCGCGGTTCAGGACATGCCCGCTGAAACCGTCGGCGCCTGCCTCGGTGATGCGATGCTCGCCGCCGAGGCGATCAGCATCCCGATCGTTCAGGAGGCCTGGAACCCGGTCGTATCGACTGTTCAGCCCGCCGAGAGCCACAGTGAGCGCTACGAACGGTACTACCGGCGGTACCGCGATTTGTACGAGGTGACGGCCGGAGTTACCCATTTCCTCGCTGCCGAGCAGGAGTAGCGACATGCCGGACCGCATCGAAGCTGAGACGGATCGACTGACGTCGACCTGCGAGAACGCCGTGCCGTCGGTGGTTCCGCTGCGCGCCGACCGCGACGTGTGGTCGCAGGACAGCAGTGGGTTCGAGCATCTGGACGCGGCGGTCGGCATCGCTCACTGACCACCTCTGGTCGCCGAACCCTGGGCCTGGAAGGAAACACCTGGCTCCAAGTCGACGACGTCCCGGTGCGCCGTAAATTGGACTGAGGTTCGCGTAGGGGTCGGCACTTCGCGGCGCCGGCCCCCACACTAAGGTGCGCTTACAACACGAGGCTTGGCTGCGGCAGCGACTGCCCGAAGGCGAAGCTGTCGTGCCACTTGCCGCCAATCTGGACGAACCGCGTTCCATCTGACAGTGACACGAATACGTCACCGGTGGTGCTCTGGGTGAACGTGACCACGTCGCCGCGGCCGTCACCGTCGGCGTCGGCCAGAGCAGGGGTCTCGGTGCCGATGGCGAAGTGGTCGTGCCACTTCACACCCGCCCGGAACGACGTGCCCGACGACAGCGCAGCGTACACGTCACCGGTGATGCCCCTGGTGAACGTGACGATGTCGTCGCGACCGTCACCGTCCACATCTGACACTCCGGGCACCTCTCCGCCGATGGCGAAGTGGTCGTGCCACTTCCAACCGTCCTGGACGAACCGCGTGCCGTTGGACAGGGACACGAACACATCCGCGGCCGTGCCTCCGGTGAACGTGATGATGTCGTCGCGTCCGTCGCCGTCGACATCGCCCACCCGCGGGGTTTCGGTGCCGGTGGCGAAGTGGTCGTGCCACTTCACGCCCGCACGAAAGCCGGAGCCGGTGGACAGAGCCACGTACACGTCGCCCGCAGCGCCTCGGGTGAAGGTGATGATGTCCGCGCGTCCGTCACCGTCCACGTCACCCACCGCGGGCACCTCGCCGGTCGGCGCGAAATGGTCATGCCATTTCACGCCCGCACCGAAGCCGGAGCCGGTGGATAAGGCCACGTACACATCCGCGGACGCGTCGTTGACGAAGGTGACGATGTCGTCGCGCCCGTCCCCGTTCACGTCAGCGGTCAGCGGGATCTCCTGACCAGGAGCGAAGTGCTCGTGCCATTTACCGGCGGCGGGCGCGAACCGGGTGCCGTCCGACGCGGACACCAGCACATCCGCGCTCGTCTGCCGGGTGAACTCGAGAATGTCATCCTTGCCGTCGCCGGTGACGTCCGACGCCGTGGGCGCAACCGTGCGCCCTGACACCACCGCCGACGACGACGGGCCGACGTTGCCGGCCGCGTCGACCGCGAGCACTCGATAGTGCCTGGTCTCACCAGCCCGCAGCGGTCCATGCCGGAACACCGTCCCAGTTACCGTGCCCAGCAGGTTCTGCGTTGTCGCTGGCACGTCCGCGGTGGGTGCGCCGTACACCCGGTACCCCGCGATGGCGACGTTGTCGCCCGACGGCGACCACGAGATGGTGAGGGCGTGCTCCCGGCTGCCGACAACGCCGACGCCACCGGGAGCGCTCGGAGCCAGGGTGTCGGTGAAGGGTGCGACGACGCTCGTCGCCGAGTAGGCCGCGGCGGACCAAGCAGGGCTGCCGGCCACCGGTTCCAGTGTCACCGTGATCGTGGATCGACCGGCGGTCACCAAGGCGGGCAGCGTGAACGCGTCGTCCAGCCACCGTTGCTGGCCGTTGCCCATCGGCCGGTGCCAGGTGCCGATCGCTGTACCGTCCACCAGCACCCGCGCCGACTGCCCGGCAGTGGCCTGGTCGGCGGTGCGACGTAGCACCACACCGCGGTTGCCGGGCACGAGGGTCATCCGGAATTCGATCCGCGCGGTGGTCGCCCGCACCTGGTCCCGCATCACCTCGTGGTCGGCGTCGCCTTCGTAGACCGAGTCCACCACGTACGTGGACGCAGCGCCATCGGTGTAGCTGTGCGCCGAGCGGCTCGCCGCGTCACCAAGGTCGAGCGTGTCGGTGTGCAGCGTTGTCATCGACGGCTGCGTATATAGGAACGCGGTGCTGCCGTAGGTGCCCGGCGCGTCGTTCTGCGCGCCGTGCTCGATGCCGAAGCGCAGCAAGCTGGTGTAGGGCACGGCGTCGTTGATCATCAGCCGGTACGTCGAGTCGCACTCGATCGCGCAGCCGCTTTGCCGCAGCTCGTGTTTGGTGTTGCCAGTGAACGGCGCGCTGAACGCGCCCCGGTTGAAGTACCAGCCCGCTTCGTAGAAGTCCTCGGTGCCGGTGCCGTACATCATTGGCGACGCCATGCTTTCGACGTAAACCCGCTCGTCGCCCTCCAGATAGCCGCGGGTGTTGCCGTCCGGGATGCCGCCCTCCATCGTGTGCGACACGCCAACGAACTTGCCGCGACCCGCGATGTCGGCGAACATCCAGTCCTGCCCCTCCACGACCGGCCCTCGCCTGCTGATCGCGGTGAAGTGCCCCGCCGGACCGTTCGCGTCCAGCTCCGAACTCCACCGCGACTCCGGAGCGGTGGTCACCTCGAACTCGACGGGCGCGACGGTTGTGCCGGCGCGGTTGACGAGCGTGATCCGGGCGTCCTGGCGGTAGGGCATCGGCCACCACGCCGAATACGAGCCCGTCGACTCAGTTTGCATGGCGAACATCAACGACCGCACCGGCGCCTGACCCAGGCCCGAGCCGAAGAATTGGCCTATCGGCGCGTCCACTGTGCCGCGCCCGTCGAACGTCATTCTCAGCCGCAGGCCCGCCAGCACCGCGTCGGACCGCTGCGCGCCGGGCAGCCGCAGCCGCAGGCTCGTCACCGTGCCCGGACCGGTGAACCGGCCGATCTCCACCTCACTGCCGGCGCCCGAGACAACGCTGCCTTGCCGGGTGGTCGCGCCGGGCAGTGTGGGCTTGGGGTCGCGAGTGCCCGACGCGCGCAGCAAGGCGAGCACGTCCTCGGCGCGGTCGGCGGGGTCGAACGTGCGCACCCCGGTCGCGTCCGGGAAGTGCCGGTAGCCGACGTGGTGAAACAGCGGGTTCTGCTCGACGGTGACCCGCATCGACGTCCGGTAGGGCATCGGGACCTTGACGTAGACGCCACCTGAGGCCTGATCGGCATTGGCGACCAGCGGATGTGCGAACGGCGCGCCCAGCGCACCGTTGACCACGTCCTGCAGAGGTGCCGAGACCACCGCCCGGCCGTCGAGTTCGATCGTGATCCGCCCGGTCCTGGTGACGTCGCCGTTGTCACGGGTGAACCAGATCGAGGTGATCTCGCCTGCGCCGGAGTCCTCCGCGATCACACACCCCGACTCGGACTCCCGCAGGCACGAGTCGGTGCCGTCGAACCCGTCGTTGTTGCTGCCGTCCCTGGCGTAACTGGAGGACTGCCGGTTTTCCACGCCGGGTGGGCTCAGGTAAGGCAGATCACCGAGCCTGCGCAGGCTGTCCCAGCCGATCAGGCCGTTGCCCGTCGGCACTGCGGCCGCGGCCGGTCCGGTAGGCGCCAAGGTCGCCACGACCAGCACTGTCGACAGCAGAACACTTCGCCAGACTCTGGCGACACGCTTCATCCACATACCGACATGGTGCGGGCCAGCCCTTCAGCTTTTCTGCACGGCGCTACGCTGCGATCGTGACCGGCGACGACGACATCCGGATCCGCCTGCTCGGGACCGTCGAGGTGCGGACGGATAGGGGGTGGATCACTCCGCCCGGACGCAAGGTCCGCATCCTGCTCTCCGTGCTCGCCGAACGGGCGGGTCTGCCGGTGCCGGTCGAGCGGATCATCGATGCCCTGTGGAGCGACGCCCCGCCGGAACGCGCACGCGGGCTGGTGCACACTTACGTGTCGAACTTGCGCGCACTGGTCGCCCCGATGAGGGTTCCGCACGTCGGAGATGGCTACGTGCTGGAGGTCGAGCGCTCGGCGGTGGATTGTCACGTCTTCGCCTCACTGGTGGAGTCCGGGCTGGCCGCGATCCGCATCGGCCACGTCGCCGACGGGGTGGCGGAGTTGAGGGCTGCCGAGGCGCAATGGCGTGGGCCTGCGCTCGCCGGGGCGGACGGGGGATGGGTCGAGCGCTGGCGGACCAGACTGCACGAGGCCCGTCTGGAGGCGATCGAGAGCCGCGTCGAGGCGACGGTCGACAGCGCGCCGGCAGTCGCCGAGCTGCGCGCGCTGATCGACGAACACCCGCTGCGGGAGTCGTTGCGCGCGTTGCTCGTGCGGACACTGCACCGGGAAGGTAGAACCGACGCGGCGCTGGCGGCGTTCGCCGACGGACGTGCCGTGCTGGTGCGTGAGCTGGCGGCGGAGCCGGGCACCGCGTTGCGCGCGGCACGAGATCTCGTCGTCTCCAGCGCGGCGACACACAACCCGACCGATGCTGAACACATGCTCGACCTCGGTGACCGGTGCTATCGCGAAGATCGCTTTGCCGAAGCGAGCGTCCATTACAGCTTGGCGGTCGACCGGTATGGGGAAGCGGGCGACCAGATCGGCGCGGCTCAAGCCCGGCTGACTCTCGGTGTGGTGCAACGGGAGTGGGGCTTGTTCGACGCTTCTCTGAGCAACCTGTCGTCGGCCGTTGCGGTGCTCCGTACCGCCGACGACGGGCGACTGCTCGCTCAGGCCGCGCGATCACGGGGCATGGTCCACGCCGAACGAGGGCGGTTCGATGAGGCGATGGACGGCTACCGGGAAGGCAGTGCGAGCCGCCCGGACCGCCGGTGCGACGGCACAGGAGGCGCTGGCCATGCGGTCGATCGGGGTGCTGCACCGCGCGGTCGGTGAGTACGACCGCGCGATCGCCGTGTGCGGGCAGGCGCACGAGCTGTTCGTCGCGACCGGCGACAGGCTGATGCTCGCGTACTCCGCGCAGGCCATCGCCAAGACATTGGTCCGGCTCGGTAGGCACGATGAGGCGGCGTCGCTGCTGGGACCGTGCCTGGACACCTGTGCCGAAGCCGGTGACCGTTTCGGCGGTGCGTTGGTCACGCGCACGATTGGCGAGCTGCAACTGGCGCGTGGTGACATCGACGACGCGGTCCGCAGCCTCGATGAGGTCGTGCGCCGGTGGGACGAGCTGGATCTGCCGCTGTGGCGGGCGCGGACTCAGCGCGATCTCGCGGCGGCTTTGCGGGCGTGTGGAGATGGCAAAGCCGCGACGCTGATGGGCGCTGCGGCTCTGCGCGTGTTCCGGCGGTACGGCAGCCGTGAGGCGGGGGAAACCGCTCTCTCGGTGCCCAGTCGTACGTTTAGAGGGTGACTTCGTTGTTGAGGCCGAAGTGTTCGTG
>NZ_BMNC01000041.1 GCF_014646255.1 Lentzea pudingi | reverse complement strand
TCTCCACGCCGGACACCATGTCGGTCATCAGGTGCACTTCCATGATCGGGAGTTACACCGAACGTTTTACAATCCCGTCTACTAGCGCCATCAGCGGCGAGTTCAAGCGGTTGCCGCCACTAAGGACTGAACGGAATGCGTTCACGGCTGACCGACTCAACAAATAGGTGCTCGCTTTGGCCGCAGGTCGCCTACGCCGGTGCAGTTCTTCCGTTGAGGGGTTGCCCAGCCCGCGGCGCCGCCGGAACCGGCTCGATCAGATCGGTGGTCTCGAACATGCTTCGGTCGGCCATGACCTTGTGCAGAGCTAGTCGTAGTCGAGTTTAGGACTCATTGTCTGCCGTCGTGCAGGGCCGAGTACGGGCGCAAGCGCCTGAATGAAGCGTGGTGTTCATGAGTCGTCGAACATATGCGTGTAGATCGCTGCAGAGCAGGCCAGAGCTGGCGCACGACGCGTTCCCGCCGTGGAGCCGGCGACCATGCTGAGAGAACTGTGACCGGGTCGGCGGATGGCAGTCCGATGAACTCGGAGGTTGATCGTCAGTAAACCCTAATACAGCGGCCTACTGTGACGCTCGCACGTAAGGCTGCTCGCGCCTACGGCAAGCCGGCCGGTGAGCTGGCCGAACGCGCTCGAAGGTGGCAGCATGCGACCGACGCGGACGTATCCGACCTTCTGGTAGCCAAGAGGCTCGCGTCGCGTGATGACAGCAAAATCAGGGGAGCAGTATGACGAGCGTTTTCGTGACAGGCGGTTCCGGTTTCGTGGGCAGACGCCTGATCGAGCGATTGGTCGACGGCGGTCACGATGTGCGCGCACTTGCTCGCAGCGACGCCGCGGCCCGAAATGTTCTGCAGGCGGGCGCCTCACCTGTTCGCGGGGACCTGGTTACCGATGTCCAAGGGGTTCGAAAGGCAATGGAAGGCTGCGAGCTCGTGTTTCACTCGGCCGCGCTCACAGCTCGCGGTGGCAGCCGCCGGGCGTTCTGGTCTGTTAACGTGCAGGGGACGAAGAATGTCCTGCAGTCTGCCCGGAGAGCGAGTGTGCGCAGGTTGATCCATGTGGGCACGGAAGCGGCTCTGATGGGTGGGCAAGCGTTGGTAAACGTCGATGAGACCGCAGTCCTTCGACCCGATTCCGCAGCACCATATGCGTCCTCGAAGGCGGTAGCCGAGCAGTTGGTGCTCGGCGCCTACGGGGAAGGTCTTGAAACCGTGGCCGTCCGGCCTCGGTTCGTCTGGGGTCGTGGTGACACGACGGTGCTGCCCGAACTGCTCGACGCCGTACGGCGCGGGCGTTTCGCCTGGATCGGCGGCGGCCGCCATCTGATCGATACCACCCATGTGGACAACGCGGTTGAAGGGCTGCTACTCGCCGCCGACCGGGGGCGTCCAGGGCAAGCCTACTTCGTCACCGACGGTGAGCCGGTGGTCTTCCGGGATTTCATTACCGCGCTGCTCGCCACCCAGGGTGTAGTGGCCCCCCGACGCTCGATGCCCGTCGGCGTCGCCAATGCGCTGACGAAGATGGGTGAAGCGCTCTGGCAGACCCTACGCTTGAAGGGAGCCCCGCCGGTGGATCGGATGAGCTTCTGGCTCTCTAGCCAGGAATGCACGATCGACATCACCAAGGCGCGCACGGAGCTGGGGTACACGCCGGTCACGAGCCGTACAGCCGGACTCGCGGCGCTGAGCCAGTGACACCGTGATGTCCTCTCACTCGCAGAAGTCAAAGATGCTCAATCTTGCCTCTGCGCCAGCAGAGATTCCCTATGCCGCGTGGAAGACGGCCGCTTCGACACATCCGCCGGAGACCGGACCTGCCACGCATTCCCTGCGATCGCCATCGTTGCATCAAGATCTTGCGACCTAAACCCAGAACCTGGGCGACTCTGGCGATGGCAGCCGGCGAACGGCACCTACGCCAAACCACGATTCGATCCAGTAGCTCTCACATCGACCTCATTTTAATACTCAGGCAGCAGCCGCCCTTCCGCGCCTGCTCGCGGCCGAGTGACAAACGGTGAAGCAATCCCGTCGGCTCCAGCAGTTCCGCTACCGCTACGCCAAGCGCGTCGTCTAATACGGCAGCCGCACTTTCATCTTGTCAGGTTTGCCCTTTTCCAGGTGAAGTTGCAATACCGTCCACGGAGCTACGGTCACGAAGCTGGTCGTCAATGGGTCCGACGCTGACGTTCCTGTGCGATGTCGTAGGTGAAGCCACTTGCGTGGATTCCACTCACGTTGGCCATGCGAAGGCAGCGCGTTGTCGAACGCGCTCGGACTGGAACCGAATAAACTCGGCGGCTGCACCGCAGCAAGCCAGATTCGTCCAAATGGAATATGTGCGCAGCCGAACATCTTGGCCCAGATCCGCCGATGATTTGAGTTCAGCTCGTGTCGTGGACCAGATGCCCTCCGACTTGGGATGATTGTTCTTGTGGAGAACAAGGCCACTAAAGCGAGAAGGTATCTGCTGGATGCGATCATCATATCCGTGACCAGATAAGAGCCACATTCGATGATCCGAGTCTCGTGTCGCGCGCGGGCCTGGCCCCAGTGACGTGGCTGGTGCAGATCTGCATGAGCCAGCCGAACGACAGCTCAAGTTGCCGGTCCGGCGGGCGCGGATGCGGTGGCGAAGATCGCCCCAATCGTGGCTAGATGACTCACCGGGGCGAAACAAGTATCGGCGACGTCGATATGCTGAGGCACGGCGCGATTCAGCTTGTTTATCGGGCCGGGCGCCCTCGACACTGGGTACGTTCCCGCGCGACCTGTATCACGGTGACGTCCGCCCGGTTACACGTCGTGCACCAGGTTCCTGCGGTGCCTAGCCGAACGCATAGCAACTCCTCGTTTTTGGGCGAGAGACTGCAACTGGACTTCGCGTCCGCAGATAAAGCGACGATAACGCAATTAGGCGAAAATCTCGATTTAGGCAGCTCGCCGAGGTCGCCTGCAAACATAGGTGATGGCAGGCGGAAAATTTCTCACACTGTGCGGGTTGGCAGGACCTCGTCGAATGTTTAGGGCAAGGACTGGCGAAGGTGCCGAACTGCTGCCAGCCCGAGCCCGTGGAGATATGCGAATGCGGTGAACACGCCTGATGGTGCGAGCGAAGCGGCGACTCGCTCGAGGATGAGCTGTTGCTTGTCGGCAGCGATCAATGCCCACGGCAAGCCTGACACGACCGCGTCCACCTCGGCGAGCCGCTCTCGGTCCAAGACACTGTCCAGATTAACTACATCAACGAGGTGGGCTCTCGTTCGCAGATGTTTCGATAAAGAAAGTGGGCCATCGATGGGTCGGATTCCAGAGCGATGTGCAGCCCCCCGGCCTTGAAGTCTCGCCTCGATCGCGGCGCTGACTGCACCCGTCCCGGGGTCAAGTTCCACAATCGTGGGATCACCAACCGAAGGTATGATGGCTACTAGCCGCGCGGCCAGCCTAGACGAACTCGGCCAGACTGCTCCGACTGTCTTCGGGGAATGAAACGCGGCGCTATAAAAAGTTGCCAAAGAACTCGTTTTCGCAATGCTTTCCATGCCTGGGTCCCCTCTGTCCATACTGCGAGTGGTCGACAGGCATTAGAGCTTGTCACGTGAGCACGAGCGGGCGCGGAACTGCCCTGCAGCTACTTCATATATTCACTGCTCGCCAGCGAGGTCGGCGCTTGCAGGCCTTCGCCACGCAACGTTTGTTGTTAGGACAGAGACTCGCCATCCGCGCGATATTTTGTCAAGGCCCGCAGCAGGGCCGGCTCGCCGAACGCCTGATATTGTCAACGTGTACAAGGCATCGAACGTCCATATCGTCGACGGCGCGGGTCTGTAGAACGTTCGGCTCTGTGCTTAGTTGCGTGATCAAGGATGACCGCCGTCACGGCGGCGGACTCAGTCGGTAACAAGGATTTTCTGGCATAGCGGGCTAAAGCTGGCCTTGTTATAGGTTTGTCTCTTGAGCAGGTTGATCTTCGTGTTCATGGCCTCGGTGGGCCTTTGCTGTAGGGCACGGTCAAGCTGGCGACTGTCGCGTCCTGGTCCTTGGTCACTCCGTTGAAACAGGAAGCGAAGCCGGGCAGGCAGACCCGCGGGCCGTGACGATCCGATGGCAAGATTCTCGCCGCAGCGCCGGGTGAGGTGGCAGCGAACTTGCGCACCCGAAAGTAATCATCCCGGGACAGCTGATTCCGCCGATCGACGTAATGCAGCCGGTGGCGCGGCAAACGCCGTCGGCCCCGGTTCCGGCCCGACGCGCTTTACGCCGGCCCGCTGCTACGACCGCTCGTTGTCGTCGTGGCGACGTCCGAGGATCGTCATGCGGCGTGAGATCACCCAGGTGTCGATCGGCGGGTGGCCGCGCGGGTACTGACCGCAGCAGTGCTGTTCGCGTTGGCCAAATGCGGTGTGACCGGTGGTGGCGATCCGCACCCGTATACGGCGGTCGAGTTTTGGCCGGACTCGGCGCGCGTACTGGTGGCGCGTTGCTCGGAGTCGGGTGGGCCTGATGTTCGCCTGGCCGGTGTTCGACTCCATCGGGCGCACCGTGGTAGCGGTTGTTCTCGGTGGTTGTGCTGACGTGTCCGCGCTGGGCAAGCACTCAGCTCGGTCGGGTGCTGGACGCTTTGGGGCATAATCGGGTTTGGCTGTCCCTGCTTTGACCGGGGGCGGCGCGGCGCTGATGCCGGCGGCTGTGATGGTCGGGGTACAAAAGACCTGATGCAAGTTAACGTGCCCGGACCGCTGAAGTTCGTGGCCGACGATCCGCCGATCGAGGTGCGATGGAGCCAGGGTGTGTCATCGGCCGCGATCGACGCCGCGGTCTCGGCGGGGCTGCGGACGCCCAGGTCGAGGCCGATGGGGAACGCAAGCGTGCCAGCGACGCCTCCGGAACGCCCTCCGAGCGCAGGCGCGCGAGCCGTTCGGCGTGGGTGCGGCGGGAGCCCAGGGCGCCGACAAACGCCAGCGGCCGGGACAGGGCCTGCACGAGCACGGGGATGTCGAACTTCGGGTCGTGGGTCAGCACAATGACGGCGGTGGACGAGTCGGTGTGGGTGGACGCGAGGTAGCGGTGTGGCCAGTCGACGACCACGGAATGCGCTGCGGGGAAACGGGCGGGAGTGGCGAATACGGGCCGTGCGTCGCACACCGTCACGTGATAGCCGAGGAAGCGTCCGATCTCGGCCACCGCGGCGGCGTGGTCGATGGCGCCGAACATCAGCAGGCGTGGCGGTGGCAGCCACGACTCGGTGAACACCCTGTCCTCCGCCTCGAAGCGCACGGACAGCGGATGCCCGGCAACGGAAGCCGAGAGCGTCGCGCGCAACGCGGGGGAGTCGCGCTGCACCAGCACGTCCAGTGAGCCGCCGCAGGTGAGGCCGACCGCGAACGCCGTGTCGTCGGCGTAGCCGAACGAGGCGAGAACGGGCACACCCGAATCCAGGACCTGGCACGCCAGGTCGTGGACCTCGGCCTCCACGCAGCCGCCGGACACGCTGCCGATCACCTCGCCGGACGGCCCGACGGCCATTGCGGCGCCGACCGGGCGCGGCGCACTGCCCCGCACGGCCACCACCGACGCGACCGCGAACCGGTCCCACGACAGCAGGGTTGACGCTAGGTCACGCATCGCACACTCCTCTCAGGGCGAGGTCCCGGCCGGGTGGCCGCTCGGCTGGGACGCCGCGTCACGTGCCGCTGATCAGATCCACGCCGAAGTACACGGCGAACAACAGGGCGAGACCAGTCATCAGCCAGCCCGGCCAGCGGCCCTTGCAGATGCGCAGCACGACGTAGGACACGAGGCCCGCGCCGATGCCGTTGGTGATCGAGTAGGTGAACGGGATGATGGACACGGTCAGGAACACAGGGATCGTGAAGTCCGTGTCCTGCCAGGGGGTTCGACGGATCTGGGTCATCATCAGGCCGCCGATCACCACCAGCGCCGGGGCCGCCGCCTGCGCGGGCACGACCGTCGCCAGCGGCGTGAACAGCAGTGCCACCAGGAACAGGCCGCCGGTCACCACCGAGGCCAGGCCGGTCCGGGCGCCTTCGCCAACGCTCGCGGCCGACTCCAGGAACACGGTGTTCGGGGCGGACCCCCGTGACGCCACCGGCGATCGCGCCGCACCGTCGACCATGAGGATCCTGCCCATCCCCCAACAGTGAGCTGAGAGAAGGTCACCAAACTAGACCATGATATTCGTTACAGCCCTCGATAGATGGCCATCGAGCAGTACGCCAGCGTACCCAGCCCTGTCGCAGGGTCCATCGATGGGGGCAGACGGCTCCGGCTTGTTCCGTGCCGCGTACCATTCACGGCCGTTACCATGTTCGTCTGCACGATTTGGCGGTCGAACATCGGGCTTGCCTCTGTCACTTCCGTCACCAAGCGATTACGCATCGAGCTTGCGGGTAGGTGCGGGCTCTGTCAGGCAAGCACCCGAATGCAAAGTTACATCCCGCAGGGCCGGCGGACCTAGGTGTACTGACCTGAGAGGTTAGGAACGCGGCTGGCGGGTGGTAGGCCTTTGAGCGCGGT
>NZ_BMNC01000040.1 GCF_014646255.1 Lentzea pudingi | reverse complement strand
TTCACGCCGACCAGCTCAAGCTGGCTCAACCTCGTCGAACGGTTCTTCGCCGAGATCACCGTCAAGCTGCTGCGCCGGGGCGTCCACCGCTCGGTCACCGCACTGGAGAAAGACATCCGCGGCTGGATCGAGCAGTGGAACACCAACCCCAGGCCATACGTCTGGACCCGCACCGCAGACCAGATCCTCGAGTCACTCGCCACCTACTGCCAGCGAATTAACGACTCAGGACACTAGGCCGACTAGAGTACCTGGGGCTGATGGCGATGGGGCGAGATGGAGCCGTTTGACGAAGGGCTTCGGTGTCAGGACGTCCTTGCTGGTCTGCGCAACGTTGACCCGAACTCCGGCAGCCTGACCCCGCTGGCCGAGACCCAGTTGATCGGCATGGCCGCCAGCCTCGCCGCCCTCATCCGCGGACCGGACGTCATCAGCGACGCGCAGGCGCTCCGGGCCGTGGCCGCTGAGCAGTTGGACGTCAACCAGTTCGCCTTCGACACCGTCATCACGGCCCTGGCTGACATCGAGTTCGTGCAGGGGGTTCAGACCTCAGGAGGCAGGATCGTCCGCTTCACCGAGAACGTCCCCTACTTCGACGATCTATACGCCGAGCTCGGCCCGCGCTTGGCGCGCCTGCCAACCCACTGAAATCGAACAGCAGATGGTGGTCTTGGTCGATCACCTCGCGGACACTCCCGTGCCGGTCGAGGAGCTTGCAGCCCGGATCGGCCTGGACAGCGCCGCCGTTCCCCAGCTCCTCGAAGTCGGTGGCAGGGCCGAACTGGTTAAGACGATCCCCTTGCTGGACGGGGACGTGGTGTACTCGCCGTTCTTCGGGTTCAAGAACCCGGACGTCGTCGGAGATCTAGTTCGAGAGCACGGCCCGGCTCAGCTGGCCGATGCTTTCGCCGCTCTGCGCGGTGAGCAGGGGATGCCGGTCACAGCGGCTCAGCCCGTGTTGCAGTACGCCATCGCCCGCAGTCTCCTCCTTGCGCCCGCGGTGGAGCTGCCGAACCACACGGTGCAATCGTTCGCCGCTCTGCCCTACACCCCTCAACCGGGAGCTGCTACCCGGTCGGAAGCCGGTGCTGGAGAAGGCACTGGCGATCCTGGCGTGTCTGCGATGTGGACAGCATCTCGGGGGTGCCACCAGCCTGCGGGCCGACGCCTTGGTCAACGTGATCGACAAGCTCTTGGACCCCCACCGCGGGATCCTCCAGCCCCATGAATCGCACGCCCGTCAGTACCACCTCATGCACTCGGAGGGCATCATCGCCTTTGCTCCGGACTCATGGCCCGGAGGAAGCTGGGTGCGGCCCCGGTTCATCAATACCGAAGACAACCGCGAAGCCCTTCGCTTCGCGCGTGACTTGATCACCCATGGCGAGCCCGTCGCGGGGCGGGTAGGCGACGATCAGGCACGAGCCGCCTTGTTGCTCGGCCAGCCATTCTCCGCCCCTATGCAGACAACGGCCCGACTTCGTAGCAGGGCGACGGCGTCGCCTCAGCAGTGGTAGAACGTGGTAGACGCAGCGTTGGGACGGGGATTTGGTGGAGGGTCAGGTGTCCTGAATGGATCAGCTGGCGCCTGACCAGCTGATCCATTCAGCTCAGTCCGAGCCATGGTAACGGCACTCGCACGACGCACTCCCGGTTTCCGGAGCGGAAGATCGGATCGGGGACGCGACACTCCGCAACCTGGAATGAGGCAACGACGTGTTGCACCTGTGCGACCAGAGCCGTTGCCTCGGCTCACCCGATCCGGAAGTGGCTCGGACGATCGTCAACTCTGACCAGCTCGGCAACCATTTCGGCCTCGTCTCTGCGCATCAGCCGTGGTTCATCGCGCGCGTCGACCACTAGTACGGAGTGCCATGGAGTCGTCCAAGCGTCCTCGGCGTCCAGCAGTCTGATGCCGAACTTAACCGCCCCGACGGGTTGAGGGTGGATCGACAGCCTCACCGACCGGGGGTGGTGCGCGGCGACCAATTCACCCCAGGCAGTGCTCCGCTGGATCACGCCGTACGCCCGCCGCCGGCAGTCCCGTTGCAGGGCGGACTTCGAGCCCGCGAAGTCCGACGTGTCCTCGACCAGGAATCGGGTGATACCGCGATAGAGGTGGGTGACGTTGTCGTCGGACTTCACCAGCGAGCGAACCTCCTCAACCGACGGTCCGTGGGCGGCCACCACCTGGGCGCGCTTTTCGTCGTAGGTCAAGGGCGCTTCGAAGACGTTGCGAAGGTCGAACACAGAGAGGTGGGTCAGCCCCTGCTCCTCGATCATCAACTTCAGCTCGTCGGAGTACGCGTCGATGTCGTTGTCGGGCACGCCGATGACATCGCCGAATATGTGCCCATCAGAGCAAATGATCAGCCGTGCGCCCGGCGGGTGTACCTCGCCGACGCGCTCGCACAGCGCGTCGAGGAAGCGCAGCGACAGCACCTCTCCATGATCGGGAAGGTGGCCCAGGACTTTTGCTGGGTTCGGCGACTTGCAGGGGAAGCCGGGAAGGGTGAAGATCACGGGGTCACCTGCGGACACGAACTGCGCCAACTGCTCCAACTGGGGCGCGAACGAACAGCGATCGTGATGGGCCAGGTGATCGACGCTGCGGCGATGCGGCAGGAGCAGGTCGAGAATCTGCGCACAGACATGGTCGACTGGCGCTGATCCAGAGAAGCGGCATGTGGTTGCCACAAAACACTCCAGAAAATCGGAAACGGTAGGGTTAGCGCCTAGACAAGCGCATGGTGAAGGTCACGGGGAGGTGGTTGGTGCCGCGCGCGAGCGCGGCGGGGATCCACTCGATGTCGTCAAAAGGCACGGCGAGTCGTAGGCCCGCCAAGCGGTTCACCAACGTCCCGACGGCGATCTGCAACTCGATCCGGGCCAGCGCGGCTCCGGGACAGAAGTGGATGCCCTGGCCAAAGGCGAGGTGATGGTTCGGAGAGCGGTCTAGGACCAGATCGTCGGTGTCGGGGAACGCGCTTCCGTCACGGTTGGCCGCGCTGAGCGACACGATCACCGAGTCGCCCGCAGGGACTCGTGTTCCGTGAAGGTCCGAGTCCTCGGAGAAGAACCGCCACGTCGTCAGCTCGAACGCGCTGTCGTACCGGAGTAGCTCCTCGACCGCATGGGTGATGATGTCGGGCCGCGTCTTGAGCAACTCCAGCTGGTCTGGGTTTTGCAGCAGCGCGAGCAACGCCGTGGTGATCTGGTTGGTCACTGGTTCCTGCCCGGCGACCAGCAGTTGGAACACCATCGAGTCGAGTTCGGCGGTGGTGAGCGCACCCGAGATTTGTGCGGCGACCAACCGCGCGAGCAAATCGTCACCGCCGGTCGCGCGCTTGTGCCGCACGACCTTGGCGATGTAACCCTGAAGACCGGTCAGAAGTGACTCGTAAGCAGGCCGTCCGGGGTCGGTGGGACCGACTGGCTGGACAACCTTGCCCCACTCGCGTCGGAATGCCGCAGCGAGATCGGCGGGCAGCCCGATCACCTCGGCGAGCACCTGGAACGGGAACCTGGCAGCGAAGGCGGCCACGACATCCACGACACCGTTGTCGGGCATGGCATCCACGAGTGCGTCGGCCATGCCTTGGAAGCGGGGCCGCAGGGACTCCATCCGCCGAGGAGTGAACGCGTTGGCGACCAGTCGGCGCATCTGGGAGTGCTTCGGCGGGTCCTGGTGCAACAGGTGCGCTTGGAGCTGCGAGTGCTGGGGTTCGGGCATGATCGACGCGAGCCTGCGCCATTCGGCGTTCCCCCGCTCGTGGTTTTTGCCCAATCGCTCGTCGGTGAGCGTCTTGTCGGCGGCGTCGTAGCCAGTGACAAGCCAGGCACACACACCGCTTGGGAAGCGAACGCGGTGCACTGGCCCTTCGTCCCTGAGCTGCCGGTATAGCTCGTACGGATTACGCTTGAATTCCTTGCCGTACAGGTTAATCGGTTCCTGGCTGGTCGACGACATGGTTTGAATCCCCTTTTCAAGGATGTTCAGAGTTGCCTGACGGTCAACGGGTTCGTCCAGTACGACCGACGAATAGGATCGCGACCATGCTCGCGAGGAGCAGGGCGATCACCAGGCCGGCTGTCGCACCGGCCGGCCCGCCCCCAGAAGTTGTCCACGCGGTGGTCGCGAGCGGAGGGCCCACGGTGAAGCCGAGGTTGCGTCCTGCTTGGAGTGCCGCCGTCGCAGTCGTCTGCCGGCCCACCGGCGAGTCCTTTAGGACAAGCGCTTGGGTCGGTGCGGCGTAGACACCCATTCCGACGCCCACCACGACGAGCGGCCAGATCAGTGCCGCCGACGTCCAAGGGTGGTCGGCAGCGAGAACCAATGTCACGCCGACGGTCGTGATCACTGCCCCTGCGGTGCCCACCCATCGGGCAGAGAATCGGTCGGACAGCAGACCGCCTACCATTCCCGAGGCGGCCATCGCCAGTGAAAGCCACATGACGGTGAACCCAACTGCCGTCGGGGACATCGCCCGGTCGGTCTGGAGGTGCAGGGAAACCAGGTGGCGCATCGCGGTGAACGCCGATCCCATCGCGAGCGCCGCCGCGATAATCATCCAGAGGCGCGCGTGGCCGAGTGTTCCTTGCACCGTTCTGCCACCGGGCCTGCGCAACCACAGAGCCACCGCGAGCGCCCCCGGAATCATCAGGAACAGCCATTTGAGGCTGTCATCGGCGAACGTCAGAACTAAGAGAAAACTGCCGATCGCGAGCGTGAAGAGGCTGGAGTCAACGACTGTGGTGAAAATGTCTGGCCTGCGGGTTCCGCTGTCACGAACACCGCTTCTTCCTCGCCACCAGGTCAACACCACCACGCATACCGGAGTCGAGATGGCAAAAGCTGCACGCCAGCCCCATGTATCGAGCAACGCACCACCCAGCACCGGACCGACGACCGCGCCGAGCGGCGCCATTGTGACCACGATTCCCATGGCCCGCCCGCGTGCCTTCGCGCGAACCGCCCGCGCGGCGAGAACCGGCACAGAGACCAGGATCACCGCAGATGCGGCGCCCTGAAGCGTCCGTATCGTGACAAACCATTCGAAGGTTGGCACGAGAGCAGACAACCCGCTGCACACGGCGAAGCACACGATGGCAGGAAGAACCAGCGGGCGAGGATCTTTGCCACTGAGCCAGTTGCCCACGGGCAACAGCAGCGACACGAGTGCGAGTTGACCGCTCAGCACGACCCACTGCGCCGCGCTCACTGATATGTCGAAACCGTCGGCAACGCTCGGGATGGCGAGAGTACCTACCGACATGTCCAGCATCGCGAAGAATGCGAGCGTGCCTGCGCCAAATACTGAAAGCCAACCGCCCGCGTTAGCGGGAGGAGCCTCAGAGATACCAGCCACGAATTTAGCTTGAACAGGGTCAACCCGACTCAATATCCGCTCCGAATAATTGTCCCACGCATAACGTAATCGAAGAATGAACATCGACCCGGCGATATGCCGCAGAAGGTGAACGAACACCAATGCCGAAGAAACTAACTCTTCGCTCCAGTCGTGAATATGTCAAGGTGGCCACTCGAACACGCCTTGGCTGTCCAACTGAGTGAGTCATGCGGTCGAACGCGATGTGAATCACTGCTTGACAATTTGTGAATGTGCGCACTAAAGGTTGTCTCGTAACGCTGTCTCGGTGAGTTCGATGATCTTGGTGTGGAGCGGGTGATCAGTGTGAGCGGCCGGTGTGGGTGTTGACGGGTTGTCGGTGCGGGTGTCTCGCACGCTGGTGCGGGTCGTGGCCCGTCGGGGTGGTGAGCAGACCGGGACCGGCCGGCGGTGGGCCTGTCGCTGGCGGATCGGGTGTTGCTGGTGGCGGTGTACTACTGGACGAATCTGACGTTGCGGCAGGTCGTGCTGCTGGTCGGGATCTCGAAGTCCGCCGCGGGCCGGGTGGTGGATTACCTGGCGCCGCTGCTGGCGCTCGCGCCGGTGACCCGCAGGCACAGTCCGGACACCGTGCTGATCGTGGACGGCACCCTCGTTCTGACCCACGACCGATCCGTCTCCGCGTCGTCGAAGAACTACCGGTACTCGGTGAACATGCAGGTCGTCATCGACGCGAACACTCGCTTGGTCGTGGTCGGCGACCCCGCCCCGGGCAACCGCAACGACTGCCACGCCCACACCGGCTCAGGTGTGGACGAGCAGTGTCGGGGCGCGACGGTGATGGCCGACGGCCGCTACCAGGGCAACCCCGAGGTGATCATGCCCTGCCGCAAACCCCGCGAGGGTCAACCGCCGCTGCCGCAATGCAAAGAAGAGCTCAACACCGTCCAGAAGAGCGTCCGCGCACGAGTCGAGCACGCCCTGGCACACAGGAAGTCCTTGGAACATCCTGCGCAACGGCCGCCGCAAACGAGACGGCGTCTGGCACGCCACCCGAGGCATCGCCCAGATGCGCAACCTGGCCATCACCGGCTGAACGGTCATTGGCGGCAGACAGCACCGCTGTCGCCCCCTTGCCCCACCAACACTCTTGATCATTACGGGGGTCTGTCAAACGAACGGTGTAACTCGGGTTGAAGGAAACACTTGCGTCCGGCGGCCGTCGAAGGCGATGTCGAACGCGTTGAGCGCGGGTTTCCACCGCATCGTCCAGCGCGCACGGCCGGTACCGGTTGGGTCCAAGCTCATGATCGCCATGTAGACGCATTTGAGAGCGGCCTGCTCGTTGGGGAAGTGCCCGCGGGCTTTGACGGCGCGGCGGATGCGGGTGTTGACGCTCTCGATGGCGTTGGTCGAGCAGATCACCCGCCGGATCTCGGGATCGAAGGCGAGGAACGGCACGAACTCGGCCCAGGTGTTGTTCCACAACCGCACGATCGCCGGATGGCGAGCGCCCCAGGCCTCGGTGAACTCGGCGAACCGCTCGCGGGCCGCGGCCTCGGTCGGTGCCGTGTAAACCGGCTTGAGTGCCTTGGCGATCACGGCCCAGTGCTGACGGCCCGCGTAGCGGAAACTGTTGCGCAGCAGGTGGACCACGCAGGTCTGGGTGATCGTCTGCGGCCAGACGGTGGTGATCGCGTCGGGCAGGCTGGTCAGCCCGACGCAAACCACCATCAGCACATCGGTGACGCCGCGGCTGTTGAGCTCTGTGAGCACGTGCAGCCAGTATTTGGCGCCTTCGCCGCCGTCGCCGGCCCACAACCCGAGAATGTCCCGGCGGCCCTCGCAGGTGACGGCGAGCGCGACGTAGATCGGCCGGTTGGCCACCTGTCCGTCCCGGATCTTGACGTAGATAGCGTCGATGAAGATCACCGGATACACCGCGTCGAGCGGCCGGTTCTGCCATTCGATCATGCCCTCGATCACCTTGTCGGTGATAGTGGA
>NZ_BMNC01000039.1 GCF_014646255.1 Lentzea pudingi | reverse complement strand
CCTACCTGCATGCAGCAAGAGCTATGGCGCGACTCGTGATGGGACCCCACCGCCCAGTGCCTATGCGAAGGACGGCTCGCCTGCGGCATCGCAAGAGCGCGGTCGGCTCGCCTGCGGCATCGCGTGCGAGTGGTGTCTCGGTTGCTTGCCCGTGGCTCGTCTCGGGGGTTCTGCTCTGCGGGGATTTTTGCGGGAACTTTGCGGGGTGTGTGGACGTTCGCGGACGGCGTAATTGCTGCTCGTAGCACGGATTTGGTGTGGCTGATACCCCGGATGGGCTAGTGGTTCGGTCAGAGATCAACCGGTTGGAACCTGTGATTGGCCACTGGGTACGGCCTGGTCGGGGGAGGCTGTTAGAGTCGCGGGCTGAACCCGGATGTCCTCCGGGTTGCTTGGTCGTGGCTACCTGACTCGGCCTGCCAACTACCGCATGTGCCGGTCCCTGGGGGTCGGCAACGCTCAGGAGGTTCGCGTGCTCGGCGCATTCCGCTCGGCTCTCGCGACGCCGGATCTACGCAAGAAGATCCTGTTCACGCTCGGGATCATCATTGTGTACCGGCTTGGTGCGACCATGCCCGCGCCGGGCGTTTCCTTCAAGAACGTGCGGGCGTGTGCTGAAGCGCTTGAAGGCCAGAACATCTACTCGCTGATCAACCTGTTCAGCGGTGGTGCTCTGCTCAACCTGTCCGTGTTCGCGCTGGGCATCATGCCCTACATCACCGCGAGCATCATCATCCAGCTGCTCACCGTGGTGATTCCGCGGTTCGAGCAGTTGAAGAAGGAAGGACAGGCTGGTCAGGGCAAGCTCACGCAGTACACGCGCTACCTGACGATCGGTCTGGCCATCCTGCAGTCGACCGGTCTCGTGGCGCTGGCCGTGCGCGGGCAGCTCTTCGGCGAGTGCGACCAGGACGTCATCCCTGGCAAGGACAGCATCTTCACGCTGATCGTGCTGGTCATCACCATGACCGCCGGTACCTCGGTCATCATGTGGCTGGGTGAGCTCATCACCGAGAAGGGCATCGGCAACGGCATGTCGTTGCTGATCTTCACCGGTATCGCCGCCCGCATCCCCGCCGAGGGCAAGAACATCCTCGACAAGAGCGGCCTCACGTTCACCCTCGTGGTCGTGGCCGCTCTGATCATCATCGCGAGCGTCATCTACGTCGAGCAGGCCCAGCGTCGCATTCCGGTGCAGTACGCCAAGCGCATGATCGGCCGCCGCATGTACGGCGGTACGTCGACGTACCTTCCTCTCAAGGTGAACCAGGCCGGCGTCATCCCGGTCATCTTCGCCTCTTCGCTGCTGTACCTGCCGGACCTGATCGTGCGTCTGACCCAGGGCTCCTCCACCGAGCAGAACTGGTTCTCCACCTTCGTGCAGACCTACCTGGTCAAGCAGTCGAGCTGGGTGCACATCGCCACGTACTTCCTGCTCATCGTCTTCTTCACGTACTTCTACGTCGGCATCACGTTCAACCCGGACGAGCGTGCGGACGAGATGAAGAAGTTCGGTGGGTTCATCCCCGGCATCCGTCCCGGTCGCCCCACCGCCGAGTACCTCAAGTTCGTCCTGGGCCGCATCACGCTTCCCGGTTCGCTCTACCTCGGCATCGTGGCGATCCTGCCGAACCTGTTCCTGGACCTGACCGGCGACGGCCAGAACCAGAACTTCCCGTTCGGCGGCACCGCGGTTCTGATCATGGTCGGTGTCGGTCTCGACACCGTGAAGCAGATCGAGAGCCAGCTCATGCAGCGCAATTACGAAGGGTTCCTCCGCTAGATGCGACTCGTTCTCGTTGGCCCGCCCGGTGCGGGCAAGGGCACCCAGGCCGAAGTTCTGAGCCGCAAGCTCGGCGTGCCGCACATCTCGACGGGCGACCTCTTCCGGTCACACATCAGCAACCAGACCGAGCTCGGGCTGGAGGTGCAGAGCATCCTCGACGAGGGCGCTCTCGTGCCGGACTCCATCACGAACGAGATGGTGCGCAAGCGCTTGGCCGAGTCCGACGCTGCCGACGGGTTCCTGCTCGACGGGTTCCCCCGCAACGTCGCCCAGGCCGACAAGCTGGGTGAGTTCCTCGCTGTCGGTGGTCACTCGCTCGACGCGGTGCTGGAGTTCCGGGTCGACGAGGACGTCGTGGTGGAGCGGCTGCTCGCACGCGGGCGGACGGACGACAAGGAAGACGTCATCCGGCATCGCCAGCAGGTGTACCGCAACGAGACCGCGCCGCTGCTGAGCTACTACGCGGAGAAGGTCATCTCCATCGACGCCGTCGGTGAGATCGACGAGATCAGCGAGCGAGCGCTCACCGCGCTCAACGAGAAGTGACAGGCGGGCTTCTGCGCTCGTCGGCCTTCGGCCGACTTCGCTGGAGCCCGCAGTTCTTGCCGGGGGGACGATCCTCCGGTCCCCCTGCGGGTTCGGGCGCTGCGCGCCCCGACGCTTCGTGAACCCGCCCAGTTGAGTCGTTCGGTGAAGGCATGAGCAAGATCGAGATCAAGACCCGCGGCCAGCTGGAGGCCATGCGCGCCTCCGGCCTGGTCGTGGCGCGGGCCCTGCAGAACGTCATCGACGCGGTGAAGCCCGGTGTGTCCACGTGGGAGCTCGACGAGATCGCCGAGCAGACCATCCGCGACGCCGGCGCCGTCCCGTCGTTCAAGGGCTACCAGGGCTTCCCGGCGAGCATCTGCGCGTCGGTGAACGACCAGATCGTCCACGGCATCCCCAGCAAGACGCAGGTGCTGGCCGAGGGCGACCTGATCTCCGTCGACTGCGGTGCGATCCTCGACGACTGGCACGGCGACTCGGCCGTCACGGTCGGCGTCGGTGAGCTGTCTCCCGCGGACCACAAGCTGTCCGAGGCGACCAGGCTGTCGATGCTCGCGGGCATCGAGGCCGCGCTGCCCGGCGGCAGGCTCACGGACATCTCGTTCGCCATCGAGGCCTCGGCCATCGAGTCGGGGGAGCGCGACGGCATCGAGTACGGCATCGTCGCCGACTACGGCGGCCACGGCATCGGCTCCAAGATGCACATGGAGCCGTTCCTGCCGAACTACGGCAAGCCGGGCAAGGGGCCGAGGCTCAAGGTCGGCATGGCCATCGCGATCGAGCCGATGCTGACGCTCGGCACCGACGACTCCCAGGAGCTCGAGGACGGCTGGACCGTCATCACGCTCGACGGCACGCGTGCCGCGCACTGGGAGCACAGCGTCGCGATCACCGAGGACGGCCCCTGGGTGCTCACCGCGCCGGAGGAAAGCAAGTAGCCCCAACGGTTTTGGACATGGCCCCGTTCGCCCTCCGGTGAACGGGGCTATTTCGTTTGTCAGGGCCGATACGGTCGAGGTGACGAGCGAGTCCAATGCATGGGGGCATTGTGGGGGTAACCCGTTTCGTCCTGTCCGCCCTTCTGATTCCACTTGCAGGCTGCGCTGCCTCTAAGCCGGCCACCGATCTCACCTACCAGGACGTGCCGGCGGAGCGGATCGCCGACCGGATCTTCCTGGCGGACGCCATCGCGGCGGCGGAGGGCTGCCTGCCGCCGTTCTCCGACGTCGTCGTGCGGCGTCCGAACTTCATCAGTCCGCCGGCACCCGTCGACGGCGGGTGCGGCGGCAGCGTTCGTGCCACAGCGCCGTGGGAGTACGTCGACGCCGTGAGTCGCATCACGGTCCTGCACGACGCCGTCGTGCGGGAGTGGGACGTCCTGCTCCAGTCCGGGCCGGAGGCCGCCGAGACGCGGTCCTACGGGACCACATTGCTGCAGTGCCTCGACCGGGCCGGGTTCGTCCAGCGCGGTCCCGGCGATCCGAGCCTCGAGAGCTACGGCGTCGGATCGGGCGACATCGCGCTCGACAACGCAGCTCAGCAGTGTTCTGACAGCACCGGCTACGGGTGGAGAGCCGCCGCTCAACGCCTGCGGACGCTGAAGTCGGTGCTCGGCAGGCGCGAGTCCGAGATCAACGACATCGCGCGCCTGCGGCCCGTGCTCGAACGCGGTGTGCGGCCCGACGCGGGCCCGGAGGGGACCCGATTTGGGTTGCCGCAGTGAACTGCGTACACTGGTCAGGTGGCGCATCTGTCGCGCCGGTTCTGTCATGCCCTCGCAGGTGAGATCGAACCGGGCTGGGACGCGCCCAAACGTATTTATCACCGTCACGAAACGCGGAGGACATGGGCAAGAAGGACGGGGCCATTGAGGTCGAGGGCCGCGTAGTCGAGCCGCTCCCCAACGCGATGTTCAGGGTCGAGTTGGAGAACGGTCACAAGGTACTCGCGCACATCAGCGGCAAGATGCGACAGCACTACATCCGCATCCTCCCTGAGGACCGGGTTGTCGTGGAGCTCTCGCCCTACGACCTGTCCCGCGGGCGCATCGTCTACCGCTACAAGTGACCTCCAGTAGCAGGAGATCTCAGGCGTGAAGGTTCAGCCGAGCGTCAAGAAGATCTGCGACAAGTGCAAGGTGATCCGCCGTCACGGCCGGGTCATGGTGATCTGCGAGAACCTGCGCCACAAGCAGCGCCAGGGCTGAGCAGTTCCACTCGCGCTCGTCGAGATCCTTCGATGACGCAGTAACGAGACACTCCTCGCACCTACCGCACGGGCTCCATCGCGTGCGGACACCCCCGGATTCCAGGCCGGGGCCGGGACACCGGCTGTGAGAGCAGCCGGAACGACACACAGCGAGTCAGTCACCGGAATTGGGCGAGGAGCAGACCTGGAAGTCAACCGACAGGAGTTAACCGCCACATGGCACGACTCGCTGGCGTAGACCTCCCCCGCGAAAAGCGGATGGAGATCGCGCTCACCTACATCTTCGGCATCGGTCGTACGCGCTCCAAGGAGCTGCTCGCCGCCACGGAGATCTCCCCGGACCTCCGGGTGAAGGATCTGACGGACGACGACCTCGCCAAGCTGCGGGACCACATCGAGACGAACTACAAGGTCGAGGGTGACCTTCGCCGTGAGGTCGCGGCCGACATCCGTCGCAAGATGGAGATCGGTTGCTACGAAGGTCTTCGGCACCGTCGTGGCCTGCCCGTTCGCGGACAGCGCACCAAGACGAACGCCCGTACCCGCAAGGGTCCGAAGAAGACCGTGGCCGGCAAGAAGAAGGCCGGCAAGAAGTAAGACCTCGCGTCTACTGCCCTCAACTTAGGAGTTCGTTTTGCCACCCAAGTCCCGTACGGGCGCCGGGGTCAAGAAGGTCCGGCGCAAGGAAAAGAAGAACGTCTCGCACGGCCAGGCGCACATCAAGAGCACGTTCAACAACACCATCGTGTCCATCACGGACCCGCTGGGCAACGTGATCAGCTGGGCGTCCGCCGGCCACGTGGGCTTCAAGGGCTCTCGCAAGTCCACGCCGTTCGCGGCGCAGATGGCTGCCGAGAACGCCGCCCGCAAGGCCGCCGAGCACGGCATGCGCAAGGTGGACGTGTTCGTCAAGGGTCCCGGCTCCGGCCGTGAGACCGCGATCCGTTCGCTGCAGGCCGCCGGTCTCGAGGTCGGCACCATTCAGGACGTGACCCCGCAGCCCCACAACGGCTGCCGCCCGCCCAAGCGGCGCCGGGTCTGAGGAACGGGGAGGAGTAAGAACTCATGGCTCGTTATACGGGACCCGCGACGCGCATCTCGCGTCGCCTCAAGGTTGACCTCGTCGGTGGGGACCAGGCGTTCGAGCGCCGTCCGTACCCGCCCGGCCAGCATGGCCGTGGCCGGGTCAAGGAGTCCGAGTACCTGCTGCAGCTCCAGGAGAAGCAGAAGGCTCGCTACACCTACGGCGTCCTCGAGAAGCAGTTCGTCCGCTACTACAAGGAAGCGGTTCGCCGTCCGGGCAAGACCGGCGAGAACCTGCTCCAGATCCTCGAGGCCCGCCTCGACAACGTGGTGTACCGCGCGGGCCTCGCCCGCACGCGTCGCCAGGCCCGCCAGCTGGTCAGCCACGGTCACTTCATCGTGAACGGCCACAAGGTCAACATCCCGAGCTTCCAGGTGTCGAAGTTCGACATCATCGACGTGAAGCCGAAGTCCATGCCCACGCTGCCCTTCGAGGCTGCGCGCGCGTCCTTCGGTGACCGCCCGATTCCCGCTTGGCTGCAGGTCGTGTCCTCGAACCTGCGCATCCTCGTGCACCAGCTGCCCGAGCGCGCGCAGATCGACACGCCCGTCACCGAGCAGCTCATCGTCGAGCTCTACTCGAAGTGATCCTCTCCGAGCCACTGTCCTCCGTGGACAGTGGCTCGGGTCGGGTCCCGCATCGGCGCGAAGGGTGTGCCGAGTGCGTTTGCCGGTCTCCGCGACTGGCTGTTGTTGACGGCGTCAAATAGCGGGCGTCGTTGTAGAAAGGTTGAACCCAGTGCTGATTTCCCAGCGCCCCTCGCTCGCCGAGGAAGCGGTCTCCGAGACCCGTTCCCGGTTCGTCATCGAACCGCTGGAGCCGGGCTTCGGTTACACGCTCGGCAACTCGATCCGCCGCACGCTGCTCTCGTCGATCCCCGGTGCTGCTGTCACGAGCATCCGCATCGACGGCGTGCTGCACGAGTTCACCACGGTTCCCGGGGTGAAGGAGGACGTCACCGACGTCATCCTGAACCTCAAGGAGCTCGTCGTCTCGTCCGAGGAGGACGAGCCGGTGACCATGTACCTGCGCAAGCAGGGCCCCGGTGTGGTGACCGCGGGCGACATCGTGCCTCCGGCCGGTGTCACCGTGCACAACCCCGACCTGCACATCGCGACCCTGAACGGCAAGGGGAAGCTGGAGATCGAGCTCGTCGTCGAGCGCGGTCGCGGCTACGTCCCGGCTGTCCAGAACAAGCAGGCGGGCGCCGAGATCGGCCGCATCCCCGTCGACTCGATCTACTCGCCGGTTCTCAAGGTGACGTACAAGGTCGAGGCCACTCGTGTCGAGCAGCGTACGGACTTCGACAAGCTGATCCTCGACGTGGAGAGCAAGCCCTCGATCACTCCGAGGGACGCAGTCGCCTCCGCGGGCAAGACCCTGGTTGAGCTGTTCGGCCTCGCTCGCGAGCTGAACATCGACGCCGAGGGCATCGAGATCGGCCCGTCGCCGGCCGAGGCTGACACCATCGCCGCGTTCGCGATGCCTATCGAGGACCTGGACCTCACGGTCCGGTCTTACAACTGCTTGAAGCGGGAAGGCATCCACACCGTCGGCGAGCTCGTGTCGCGCAGCGAGGCGGACCTGCTGGACATCCGCAACTTCGGTGCGAAGTCGATCGACGAGGTCAAGATGAAGCTCGTCGGCCTCGGCCTCGCCCTGAAGGACTCGCCTCCTGGGTTCGACCCGTCCGCGGCTGCTGCCGACTACCACGCCGGTGACTCCGGCTGGGGCGCCGGTGCCGGCCTGGACACCCACGACGACGGCCAGGACTACGCGGAGACCGAGCAGCTCTGACGCTCTGATTCAGAGCTAGAGGATCTCTTTTAGTAACTACAGGAGCAAGCGATGCCCACCCCTACCAAGGGCCCCCGGCTCGGTGGGTCTCCGGCGCACGAGCGGCTGCTGCTCGCCAACCTGGCGACGGCGCTGTTCCAGCACGGCCGGATCAAGACCACTGAGGCCAAGGCGAAGCGGCTGCGTCCGTACGCCGAAAAGATCATCTCCAAGGCCAAGGCCGGCGACCTGCACAACCGTCGCGAGATCATGAAGGTGATCCGCGACAAGGACGTCGTGCACAAGCTGATCGCCGAGATCGGTCCGTTCTTCAGCGACCGTTCCGGTGGCTACACCCGCATCACCAAGACGCTGGCGCGCAAGGGCGACAACGCCCCCATGGCCATCATCGAGCTGGTGCAGCAGAAGCTCGTCTCCACCGAGGCCGAGGCTGCGCGCAAGACCAAGTTCGCCAAGGACGAGAAGCCGGCTGAGACCGCCGTCGTCGACCAGGACGCTGACGCGCCCGAGTCCGCGACCAAGGACGCTGCCGACGAGCCCGCCGAGGGCGCTGTCGAGGTCGACGGCGAGCCGTCGGCCGAGGACGTCAAGGCGGAAGAGGCCAAGGACGAGTCCAAGGACAAGTCCTGACGCTGAACGCTGACGAGCCCGTCGTTCCCTCTTCTGGGAGCGGCGGGCTCGTTCGTGTGCGGTTCGACCTGGGGTATGACGGGACTTCGTTCTCCGGGTGGGCGCGGCAGCCGTCCCGGCGGACTGTGTGCGGGGTGCTCGAGGACACGCTTTCCATGGTGTTGCGGGAAGACGTGTCGTTGACTGTGGCTGGGCGGACCGATGCCGGGGTGCACGCCTCTGGGCAGGTTGCTCACGCTGATCTGCCTTCGTCTGTGGATGTCGCCGGGTTGGCCAAGCGGTTGGCTCGGGCGTTGCCTGCGGATGTTCGGGTTTTCTCGGCTCGGGTGGTGCCTGGGGAGTTCGACGCTCGGTTTTCGGCGTTGCGGCGGCACTACGAGTACCGGGTTGCGGATGCTGAGTTTGGTGCGCATCCGTTGCGGCGGTTGGACACCCTTGCCTGGCCTCGTCCGTTGGACGTTTCGGCTATGAACGTTGCTGCTGGGTTGTTGTTGGGGGAGCACGACTTTTGCGCGTTTTGCAAGCGGCGTGAAGGGGCTACCACTATTCGGGAGCTGCAGCGGCTCGAGCTGGTGCGGGATCCTGGGGATGGGGTGGTCACGGCGTTTGTGTCGGCTGATGCGTTCTGCCATTCGATGGTTCGGTCGTTGGTCGGGGCGTTGCTGGCTGTGGGGGAGGGGCGGAAGGCTGTTTCGTGGCCTTCGTCGCTGTTGTCGCTTAGTGGGCGGGCTAGTGGGGTTACCGTGGCTCCTGCTCATGGGTTGTGTCTGGTTCGGGTGGATTTCCCTGGGGATGGGGAGTTGGCGGCTCGGGCTTCGGCTACTCGGCGGGTTCGGACGTTGTCTTCCTGAGTTTGGTTGT
>NZ_BMNC01000038.1 GCF_014646255.1 Lentzea pudingi | reverse complement strand
CCGCGCCCGCAGCTGGTGCGCACCGAGTGGCAGAACCTCAACGGTGTCTGGGAGTTCGCCTGAGCACCAGCTTCAGCCACGAGTGGCGTGCTCGATGTCAAGTCATCACCCCGACCCCACATCCGCAAACCGCTTGCCACGCCACTGCTGCCATACCTCTGAAGACTTTCGTCCGGCCCTGCCTTGTTGCTCCGCTGCGGAGGCCTCGCTTCCGGCAACTCGAGACGCTTCCGGGTGCGCGAGCTCTCCCTTTCCCGAAGACACCCATCGAGTTTGCGCTCCCGCCCTCGTCCGGGTCCTCGGCGCCAGGCGACCAGTTTCCGCAACCATAGACGCCCGATGGACGTGCACCCCAGAAGCCCGTTGCTGCCTGAGCTTCGCCGCACTTTCGCTCGCGTTAAGCATGACGTTGGCGGTGCGGTTCGCTGATGCTCCTGCTAGTCGCACAGGTCGACAGCCACTCCATTGATCACAGTCGGCTCTATCCTCGCGTACACGAAGTCTTCAGGGCGTGCTGTCAAACCGAACGCCGACAACAGCACGGGATCATCACCACACAGACGATCGGCGGCTCCGAGTACGACCACCGAGCGACATACCACTTTCTGCGGACACACATCGTCCACGTGCAGCGCGCAAAAGTTGTGGCCGTGCGGCAACACTTGAAACGCGGTCTTGGAGTCGATGGCAAAGAGAATTGACTCCTGATGCACGGCGATGCGCACAGGCAGTGCTGAAGGCAATGCGTTCACGGTGTAGAGCAACCGGCCTGTGAACGCCGAACGCATCACTTCCCAGCACATCGCCGTAGACAAATCCACTCTGCCTGCTATTCCCGGCATCGACGCATCCAGCCCATCTCACATGAGTGCCTCCACCACAGGTACCGGAGGGTCGTTCAACTGGCCAGTCAGAGCATTCGAACGCCGCCGATCCGCGAATGAATTTGGGCTCAGGGTTCGCGGATCGGCTTGCGGATGGCGATCGGAACGCCGAGGAGCGGCGTGCCGTCCGGGCGGAAGGACATGGGCTGTACACGCACGCTGCGGCCATTCCATCCGCTGCCTGGGAGGGCCATCGCGTGGTAGCCGAGCCAGGGTTGCCGTCGACGTCGAAGAACGTGTTGTGACCCGGCCCCGCCGCTCCATCGTTCTTGCTGAACTCACACCGCGTGGACTTCCGCCACCCCGCGGCGTCGGTGGGTTGGCCGACCAGGACCAGTAGTCCTAGGCAGTAGTCGTCGGTCCAGCTCCCGTTTGCTGAGAACACGACGGTGAGCTGACCGTTCGGTCCGACCACGGCTTGGGGTGCCTCGTTGACGCGTACGCCGAACTGGCTGGGCACCGCCTCCCAGGCGCGCCGGGACTCGCGATGGTGAACCGTGCGTCCGTCGAGGTCATCGGGCCGGACATCCTGGTGATGTAGAGGTGCTGGACGGTCGGGTCACCGTTGCGCCATCCCGACCACAGGAAGTAGCTCTCGCGCTGATGAGTGAGGAAGGTGCCGTCGATCGCCCACTCGTCGTCGGGCAGCGCGACCTGACCTTGGAAGTCGTAGGCTATCCGGGTTTGGGCCGCGTCCAGACAGCGCGTACATGCGGTGGCTCGCGTTGCCGCCGCCGTTCTCGGCTGCGAAGTAGATCCACCAGGTCCCGTCGACGAGTTGGAGCTCAGGGGCCCATACCTCGGCGCAGGCTGCGGCCGGACAGGCAGGGGGCCGCCACACCACCGAAGGGGTCGCCTCGTGCAGGCCATCGAGCGTGGCTGACCGGCGGATGGTGATGTTGTGGAATCCGTCGACCAGCACGAGGTAGTAGAACCCTCCTGTCCGGACGATGCTCGGATCGGCCGCACGCTCGACCAGCGGATTGAAGAAGCGGCCGGTGAGCAAGGGGCTCACCGGCTAAAAGGTTGCGTCACGCGCGAACTGACCGCTGCCGTCGTTGTCGGACAGCCGCAGGACCCCGAAGGCGTGCCTCAGATAGGCGCGCGGAAACTGCATGGCGCGGTAGGACACTGCTCCGCTGTCGGCCAGTCCGGGCGCCGCGCAGAACGTGGCGTCCCGCTGGTAATGGGCGTCGTCCTGACGAGGCTGGAGAACCACCTCGCCGTTGCGGTGGCGCAGGAAGTGGCGCGGTAGTTGCGGGACTCGAACGAGACGCAGCTACCGGAAAGTCCTCGTGTGATATTCCACGTGGCATCGGCTTTCGATTCGACAGGGCTCGATGCGGTCAGATCGTCCACCCGGCCAACGCCGAAAGCGTGCTGTACGTATCCGTTGGCGGAGTTGTATGCCTTGATCGACACCATGGCCGCTGTTTGAGCCGATGCGCTCATTGCGTTAGGTAGAACGATGGCTGAGAAGAACAGCAACAGGATCAGGGCGATGCGGACGGTCACGGTGCCGTCTCCAATCGACAGGGACGAATCGGGGTGTGCAAGCACGGTGCAGATCCAAGAATTTCTGCGGCTGGACAGCCGAATCCACCGTGCCACAACGCGATTACGGCTGACACCCGAGGGTTAGTCCGACTTGTCGAACAGGCACGTGCGGCTACGAACAATGGTGCACACTCATGGTGATGGACAGTCGCGATGCCAACGCTCGCCGCGCCTCGATACCAGTGATTGGATGGCCAACCTCTCGCCGGCGGAAGTGGCGGTCGCCATGCCGAAGGGTCAGACAGGCGCGAACTCTACATGATGCACGGTGACGTCGACGCCACCGTCGCCGAGTTCGCCGAAAAAGGATGTCGGGTCCAATTAGATTGCCATCATTGGGGCAGGCCTATTCAGATTCGCCTACCCGGCGGCAGCAGAGCGGGCCTGTGCAAGATCTCGGCCCGCTCACGAACGAACTCCGAGGTTCGACACCATCTTCCAAAAATTTCTTGCCCAGTCCTGTATTTCAGGACCACAAGTGGCTGGCCCGTCAGCGATCTTGTCTTTGCGCTTGAGCGGATCGGATGAAACGGGCGGGCCTGCTGCGGCTGACAGACGATGCCGGGGAACCAGTTGATCGCGCTCCGTCCTTGACATCCCCGAAAAATCCCGGTGTTCGAGGAATCTAGGTTGACACTGCGGTCCGTCGTCGCCAGAATGGACTATCGAATCCATCGCGACGGCAACAAATTTCAGTGCGGCTGCCTGCCTCGGCTGAGCAGATAGCACGCTTGATACGCCCAGTGGCGTACCTGTGCTTGCACCTCTGGTGGCCTAGATTCAGCTTCGAAAACTCTATAGGCGCAAGAATCGAACCGGAGAATCTGATGAAATCAAAACTTGCCGCTGTCTTGATGACTGCCTGTGTCTCGATCGGATTGCTCTCAATCAGCTCTGTGCAGTCGAACGCATCGGCGGAGAATGAACTGCCCGATTGTCTTGACGTCATCATCGTCAGTCCGATCGGAAGCTCGAGCCCGCGGACGACTGTGGTCGCAGTGCGGAACAACTGCCACCACGACGGCTCTCGTTTGCAATTCCGGATTTCCATGGAAAATGGCACGTCCAGTCCGTGTTACAGCAATGTCACTTCAGGAAGCACGCGGTTTCACAACTCGACCAGTCAGAATGATCAGTTCCCGTCGCTCAGGGCAGTTGAATCCTGCTAGTCAGGCGTGGCATTGGTGGCCTACGCATTGAGGCTTCTATCTGCAAGAGCTTTTTTGCGAGATGCTCAATCCAGTGGGCAGGTTCCTGTCCTCGTCTTCATCTGTGGTCGTGTGCAACCCGTGCCGCGACCGTCGACAGCGACTTCAATGTTCATGTCGATCTGAACTGCCGCTTGTGCCATCGGAGAGCCAGTCCTGGGGCGAGGCGAGATGAGTCAAGTTCATGGGTTCTGCGCACGAGGTTCGCCTTTTTGGCGGTGAATGACACAGTTGCAGTGCCGGATCGAGGCACGATGACCTCGGTGAGTATCTTGGAACTGGTCGAGAAGAACTTGGCTGCGTGCCAGACCCGAGCTTGCAGGTATCGCCGCAATTGACTACGTCGTGCTCGGCACGGGCGATCGGTCTCGTCTTCTCGCGCAGCAGGCGGCCAGCCAGAACGGACGGAGCAGGTTGTCGAGACGCGGCGGGAACGCGCCACAGCACTGCTGACCGGCGAGGAAGCGTTCACGGCCTTCGAAGAGCGACTGCTCGACGAAACAGATGCCGCTGCCACGTTGAGTCGATCTTCCACGCGCACCAAGTCCACCTCGCTGGCATCGACCGCGAGGCGAAGATGGTATTGCGACTGCGGCACATCGCCAGCCCGTCGCGTCGCCTAGCGTGAACAGCAGCGGCAGGCGAGCGCATGAGTTTGTTCGCGTTTGTCGTACGAGTACTTTTCGCGAAGCGAAGAGTAAAGCGCTTTTCGCGAGGTTGGGCGACTGTTCCGTCGAAATAGGGCGGTCGTGGTCGTAATGGTGGAGGTAGCAGCAATAGGCCGCCGGCGTGTGGTCACCAGGGGACCCCGGATGGCGGCGAGTCCACTTGCGGGGATCGCGAAGGCCAGATGAGCTGGTCCTGGCTCCAGGCGGTGCCTGGAGCCAGGCGAAGGCGGGTCGAGATCAGTTCATGAGCCTGATCTTCTCCGTCCGCTGATACAACGTTGTAAAACTTGTAGCTCCGTAGGCTACCGATGACGCGAGGAAGAACCATGACGATTCGGCGCAGAACGGTCCTAGCTGCAGGCGCGTCGCTCGCAGCAGCTCCCAATGTCCTGCAAGGGAGCGCAAGCAGCGCCTCCGCACAGACACAAACACCACCCGACCAAGCGGTGAACACGGCGCGAGCACCGTTCCGGCAGCCGACCTACCTCCGCTTACCACCAGGCGCAGTCACAGCACATGGATGGCTGGCAACCCAGCTCGACAAGCAGCTCAACGGTCTCAACGGCCGACTTGAGCAGATCTCGCACTTCCTGCGGTTCGACCGCTCAGGCTGGGTGCATCCGAACAACGCTGGATGGGAGGAGGTGCCGTACTGGCTGCGCGGCTTCGGTGATCTCGGTTACGTAACTGGCGACGCGCGGGTGCTGCGCGACACCGAGCGGTGGATCGGGGCGGTGCTGGCCACCCAGGCGGCCGACGGCTTCTTCGGTCCGGGTGAACTGCGATCCTCGCTCAACGGACACGCGGACTTCTGGCCACACATGCCGATGCTGCACGCGCTGCGCTCGTGGGCGGAGTACTGCCATGACGATCGCGTCATCACGGTGCTGACACGGTTCTTCTCCTTCATGACCAGGCAGCCGGACGCCGTGTTCTCCGACGGCTGGGGCGCCACGCGCTGGGGTGACATGCTCGATGTGATCGCGTGGCTGCATGAGCGAACCGGCGATCCCGCCCTGGTGGACCTGACCCACCGCATCCACCGGCATTCGGCGAACTGGTCAGGGCCTCTTCCTACCCTGCACAACGTCAACATCGCCCAAGGCTTCCGCGAGCCCGCGCAGTACTGGCTGTTGTCCGGTGACAGTGCGCATCGCGAAGCCACCTACCGGGCCTACGACACCGTGATGCGCGACTACGGGCAGTTCCCTGGGGGCGGTTTCGCCGGAGACGAGAACGCGCGTCCTGGATTCGGTGACCCCCGGCAAGGGTTCGAGACCTGCGGCGTCGTGGAGTACATGGCCAGCCATGAGCTGCTGGGACGTATCACCGGCGACGCGGTGTGGGCAGATCGCGCCGAGGACTTGGCGTTCAACCTGCTTCCCGCCGCGCTCGACCCGTCCGGGAAGGTGACGCATTACGTCACGCCAGCCAACGTCATGCGCCTTGACGACGTCACCAAAAGGCGAAGGCAGTTTCAGAACGGGTTCGCAATGTTGGCTTACAAGCCCGGCGTGGACGAATATCGCTGCTGTCCGCACAACTACGGCCAGGGCTGGCCCTACTTCGTCGAGGAGATGTGGTGGGCGACCCACGACGGGGGTCTGGTCGCCGCGCACTACGGGCCATGCCGGGTCACGACGACGGTCGCCGGTGGTGTCGCGATCACGATCAACGAGGACACCACTTATCCGTTCGGTGAGACCATCACCTTCCGGGTGCAGCCGGCACAGTCGGTTGAGTTCCCGTTGATACTCCGCGTACCTCGGTGGTGCCAGCAAGCGTCCGCGACGGTCAACGGCCAGGCTGTGACGATTTCCGCGACCGGTGGGTTCACCATGATTCGTCGGCGGTGGGCTCCCGGTGACGTTCTGGTGCTGAGCCTGCCCATGACCGCGTCGCTCAAGACCTGGACGGTCAACCACAGCGCAGTCTCGGTCGAGCAAGGCCCTTTGACCTATTCGCTGAGAATCGATGAACGGTGGAACCGCTACGCGGGAACAGCCGACTGGCCCGAGCTCGAGGTGACAGCTGGCTCAAGCTGGAACGTCGCGCTCGACGCCGGCACACCGCTGACCGTGAGCAGGTCCGGCGGCGACCTCAACGACCCGTTCTCCACCACGAACGCTCCGGTGCGCATCACTGCGCGTGTCCGGGACCTGCCTGACTGGACCGCGGACAGCGAACAGGTGATCGGCACCCTCAACGACAGTCCTGTGTGGACCGCTGCGCCTTCTCGGCAGGCGACGTTGATCCCGGCTGGTGCGGCCCGGTTGCGGATCACGGCCTTCCCGCGCAGCGGCGGCACCCGAGGCTGGGGCACGCCGGGTGTGCTCGTGCGCGTGCGCAACTTCAACAGCGGCAAGGTCCTTGCCGTCGACGCCATGTCGACGGCGGACTCCGCCAATGTCGTTCAGGTCTTCGACACCGGCACCGCAGAGCACCTGTGGCGGTTCGTCGACGTCGGCAACGGCCAGGTGAAGTTGCGCAACGAACATTCCGGCAAAGTCCTCGGTGTTGATCAGATGTCCACCTCGGACTCTGCCCAGGTGGTGCAGTACAACGACAACGGCACCCGTGACCACCTCTGGGAACTGGTCGACAACAACGACGGTCGGTTCCGGCTGCGCAACGTGCACTCGGGTAAGGTGCTCGGTGTTGATCAAATGTCCACAGCGGACTCCGCGCGCGTTGTGCAGTTCGCCGACAACGGCACCCGCGACCACCTGTGGCAGATGGTTCCCGACGGGATCGTCAAGATCCAGAACCTCAACTCGGGTAAGGTGCTCGGTGTTGATCAGATGTCCACAGCGGACTCCGCGCGCGTTGTGCAGTTCGCCGACAACGGCACCCGCGACCACCTGTGGCAGTTCGTGCCCGACTCCGACGGCTACTTCCGCATTCGCAACTCCAATTCGAACAAGGTGCTCGGGGTCAACCAGATGTCCACAGCGGACTCCGCGCGCGTCGTGCAGTTCGCCGACAACGGAACAGCGGACCATCTGTGGCGCTTGCGCCCGGACACCGACGGACTGTGGCGGCTGCAGAACAAGAACTCCAGCAAGGTACTGGCGGTAGATGGCATGTCGTACGCCGATTCCGCTCAAGTGGTTCAGTTCAGCGACACTCGCACGCCGGACCATCTGTGGCGGTTGCTGCCGGGCTGACAGGTTCCCGCTGCAGCTCTTGCTCACACGGGCGCCGCGCCGCACAAGGGTCCGCGTCGGGCTCGGTCGATCCAGTCGGCGGGTGCAACCTCGGTGGTCTTGCGCAACATCGGCTGCTCATCGAGGACGCGGGTGACGTGGTGCGCTGAATTCCTCAGCGCACCATGACACCGCACCAATACCGGGCTTGGCGTCACGCCAAGTCTTCGTGTGCATGCTCTGGTCGGGGCATGGCATTCGATTCGGGTGGAGGCCCCCTATGGTGACCGAGACCCGATGACTTGCGGGTGATCAGGACGCCAGCTCATCGATGTCGGCAGGGTGGCGGAGCGGTCGATCACAGCAAGTCAGAGAACCGTGGAAGACAGGCAAGAAACTCGAAGCCGGGCAAGGACGAATGCCGCCTCACCCACGGGCGAACATGAATGAACACTGACGAACTAAATGTGCTGGAGGTGACGGTCAGAGGCTCTCCGACGCGGAGCGGGGCGCGAAGATCGCCGAAGACTGGATCGCGCTGAAGCACCGGCTGCGGTCGTGTACCAGCCATGTCATCTGGTCGGCCTGCGGTCGCCCTGCCGGCTCTTACCCCGCAGGACATCACGCAGGGGTGGGTCGATGACTCAGTCGTACGTCGTAATGGTCACGCGCCCGACGACATCACCCTGTACAGCTCGCCGACGAGTTGGCTTTGTGGTCATGGCGCGGTGCTGGACACCATCAGTCGTTGGAGGCGTGGCAGGCTCAGAGTCCCAGACGCCCAAGGATCCTCGTTCTAGTCGGCCAGGCCGATCACTGGCTCTTCGAGCTGCTCTCGCGGAACCAGGCCGACCGCGGCCGCACTCGCCGAAGGTTTCGGTGGCGAAACATCTTGCTCCAGATGAGACTCAGTAAAGAAACCTGATCGCATGCTCGGTAGCGGTCCTCCGATCGGGGATCCAGGACGCCCTGAGGCCATGCCAGCCACGGCGGCTGCCCGATCGATCTCGTCTCATCGAGCGGCCGTCTCCCCTCCGGTCACCGTGGCCACAGGTCAACGAACCCAGGTGTCGCCGGACCCCAACCGGTGGCTTTCAGAGCCCAATCGACCGCCCGGAGGGCACGTACGCGGTCAACCAACCGTCGTGCAGATGCTTGTCACCAGAGTTGAGGGTGGGCCCAATTCCTCGGTCAAGACATCGACCAACGCAGCCCGAACATCGGTTACCACGATGAGAAGATGCGCTCCTGCCTGACGTCGACAGGTTCGGCAGCACATCAGCACGACGGAGGGTGACTGCGTCGATCGGCACGATCGCGAGATCGTAGAAACCCAGCACCCGCACCGCACCCACCTCAGAATCGGGCAGCGCGTGCACCAGCTGCAGCAGTGTTCCTTGGTTTGCCGTGCCCCGAGCTCGACAGTCGGCTGCGACCAAGTTCGCCTGCCAGCACCACCGTTGTCCAGCATCTTGCAAGCGGTGTCTAACAGATGCATTTTGACTCGCCGTACACCTCGATGATCTCCGGGCCAGCGAGGCGTCAATGCCTGTGTGGGCGAAGCCGCAGCGCTGCGGCACTCGAAGTAGGGGGCACAGGAAGTCTTGAGCACTACGCGGGCACGCTTGACGTTGGTGCTGCTGGCGTTCTCCGCGTCGACGAACAGGTAGATGGTCACTGGGCCGTGCAGCCGCCGGTGCTTCGCCGCGGTGCGGCCAGTTCGGTCTTCTCGTCGCTGCGCATTCCGGCGTCACACGCGACCTGTTCGGTCACTCGCGCACGACGGTCTAGTGTCCTGAGTCGTTAATTCTTGCGCGCCGTAAGCTTTGTCGATGCCGAGTTCGAAG
>NZ_BMNC01000037.1 GCF_014646255.1 Lentzea pudingi | reverse complement strand
AAAAAGCTCAAGCCGCCCATCAGCAGACGGCGCCACCGCCAACTGCGCACCACCAGGACCACCAATAGGCTGCCATCCAGACCACCGGCCCGAAGGCTCTATCTGGTAGATGTGCCAGACCTGATCACCGGCAGCAAAACCCTCTAGCCGACCATCAGACGAGGAGCCCCACACGATCCTGCTCGCTCTAGCTTGCTGCGGAACAGCGACCTCCGCCATGAGCTGTCTGGCTTTCGCCTGTGCGTCGTCATACCTACGCGGGCAACACGAACGCTGAACGTCTTGCGCGATCTCCCACGAGGCAAAATCTGGGTGCTGCTGCTCAGACCTCTGCGCACGCGTGAAGAACTGTGTAGACGCGTAGCGGACATCGCGAATCTGCTGCGGTGTGCCCCACCCTTGGGATGGGCGCTGTTGAAAGACTCCGAGCGAGTCCCGGTCACCGCAGTCGAGGTTGTTCATCCTCGATTCGACCCAGCCTGCCTCGAATCCGGCAAGCATGACCCGGTCCGACACACGATGTTCCACGCCGACCTGGTAGACGATCCTCGTGACGTTGATGTCGTGGGTCGAGGGAATGGTCACACACTCCGCGTGCGCCGTACCTGATTGCAGGACAGCGACGCTCAACCCAACCGCGAGACCAACTCCTATCGCCACCACTCGAGATAAACGCAAACGCATAGAAACTCCTAATGAAGCGGAATGAGTACTCGGTCCTGAATGACCGCGCGCCATGAAGTCTCCACAGGCTGATCATCAGCGTCAACGAAAAGCGGATCTGATCCGTCGGACGAACATTTTGGTAGTCGAAGCTTTGTTCGGGCTGATCGTTCACGGCAGACAGGCGCTGACGGGTGACCGGTCAGCGGCTGCCGCCTCGTCAAGGGCTGGCGACGCTCACCCAACATGCAGGTCATCACCAGCGCAGCCCCAGCCTGATCCTGACAGTTTGCGCGCCTTTCCAGCGCCTGCTCATTACCGCAGGCTGCGATCGGCAGCAGCGCTACACAGAGAACAGAGCCGAGTACAGTAGACGCGAATTTCACAGATTTCCTTAACGTTCAAGACGAATCACAGAGAAGACCAACCCTAGCAAAGACGAGGATTGCTCCACTTTCAAATGACAAAACACATTGAATCTCAATGCCCAGCATTATACAGCGCGGTAAATCGATCCACTTCACATCAAATACACGCCAGACCTTCGCGCTCTGCGCCAGCAGGCAGATCGGACCTGATCACTCGCACAGAATGCTCACACTAGCCGTAGCTGAAGTCGATCCGCTTCCGGCGAGTAGATAGCTAGAGTCATCGCGCACACCGATGCGGTGCTAACAGCGACTTGACCAGCGGAACGACGCTATCCCACGCGAGCGCGTGAACGGGTCGGCGAGTTTGTGCGTTGGCGCCAGATACGTTGCATTTGAGGCAGTGCCGGTACCCGTTCAACCAACATCGCGAGGCTAGATTGGAGTTAAGTACGCTCGACCGCGTCGAAGAGTCAGAACTCCGCGACACCATGAGAGCGCAGAAAGCACATGTCATCGAGATCAGACCTACTGGTCAGGGCCGCCTCGCGGGGCAATTGATTTCAGCTTGTAACGCTCGGTTCAACGCCGCTACGGCGGGCGTCCTACAACGCGGTAGCTTTGAGTGACCACTAGCTGACCGATGATCAGGCAAGGTTCTGACACCAGAAGCCGAGCGCCAGGACCTTGCTCTTCTTGCTGTGAGACTCCCTGTGCTCCCGCAGCAAGAGTCTTTCGCGATCGCGCCTGCGACGAGACTACCCACATCGGGTCGAACGTCGAGCATTGTTCGACCCGCCAAAAGGTCTGTTCGAACAACTGTGCCGGCTGCAGCCCTCTCGACATCCTCCTGAACACACGACTGTGCCGTGCTCAGGCAGACTCGTGAAGACCTTGTCCGGCAACAGATCTCGTTCCGTGTCCGACAGTGGCATACCGAGCTCGACGAACATCGGCGCACCCTAATCCACCAACGCAACCGTCGTCCTCGTGGAGGCGCCTACCGGAATCATGACTTGAGATACTTAAGATCGCTATGCTTCTTCCGCAAAGCCACTCTAGTGTCGTGGTTCAATAATTCGTTGTTGGTCGGTAGGCTCTGGTGATGCCGTATGCGAAGCCCGCTCCCGTGGTGTTGTCCGAGGAGGAGCGCTCGGTTCTGACCGGGTGGTCGTCGCCGGAAGACCTCGCAGGCGTTGGCGCTGCGGTCGCGGATCGTGTTGCGGTGCGCGGAAGGCGGCTCGATCGGTGAGGTCGCCGAGGACATCGGGGTCTCGCGTAACACCGTGTCGAAATGGCGGTCGCGGTTTCTGACCGGCCGGTTGGAAGGCTTGTCGGACGAACCGCGGCCGGGCCGGCCCAGGGTGATCAGCGACGAGCGGATCGAGCGGGTCATCACCGCGACACTGGAACAGACCCCGGGCCAGGACACGCACTGGTCGGTCGATGGCCTCGGCGACCGGCATGTCGCAGTCGGCGATCTCCCGGATCTGGCGGGCTTTCGGACTCAAGCCCCACGCGATCGAGACCTGGAAACTCTCCACCGACCCGCAGTTCGTGGACAAGGTCCGTGACGTCGTCGGCCTGTATCTGAGCCCGCCGGAGAACGCGCTGGTGCTCGCGGTCGACGAGAAAAGCCAGATGCAGGCCATCGACCGCACCGCGCCGACCCTGCCGATCATGCCCACCACGCCGGCGCGCCGCACCCACGACTACGCCCAGCACGGCACCACCAACCTGTTCGCCGCACTCGACCTCGGCAGCGGCGCGGTCATCGCCCAGCACTACCGCCGCCACCGCCACCAGGAGTTCCTGCGGTTCCTCAAACTCATCGACGACGCGGTCCCCCAAGACCTGGAACTGCATCTGGTGCTGGAAAACTACGCCACCCACAAGACACCCGAGGTCAAGAAGTGGCTGCTACGCCACACCCGGTTCCACCTGCACTTCACCCCGACGAGCAGCTCCTGGCTCAACCTGGTCGAACGCTGGTTCGCCGAACTCACCAACCGCAAGCTGCGCCGCTCCGCCCACCGCAGCGTCACCGAACTCGAAGCCGACGTCCGCACGTGGATCAACGAATGGAACCGTGACCCCAAACCCTTCATCTGGGCCAAGACCGCCGACCAGATCCTCGACACCCTCGCCGCATACTGCCAACGAATTAAAGCCTCACGACACTAGCGAGCGAGTGTGTCTTGTCAGCTGCAAATCCGCCGGCAAACACCAAGGCGGCGGATTCCGCACCAACAACACCTGACTGGCAGACACCCACCGCCGATTCGTCGACCGCTGCGGCAAGGGCAGCAAGAAACGAGCTTCCGTCGCTGTCGTTCACAGCATCCGCATCCTCACCTGGCACATGATCACCAGTGAGATCGGGCTACCAGGCCTGAGGACTATTTCGGCTAAGTCTCAGGCCTTGAGTGTAGATAGACACCGCACATCGGCCGCGGACGTCACGACGCGGTGTCCTCCGATCTGTACTTCCTGCCCCATTCGGCCATGGTGTGAACCGCATCGTTGAGGGAAGCCCCGGCGGACGTCAGCGAGTATTCAACCCTGGACGGCACTTCGTTGAAGACTTCACGTTGAATCAAGCCGTCAGACTCCATGGCGCGGAGCTGTTCAAAAAGAACTTTTTCACTGATTCCGGGAATAAGTCGCCTCAACTCGCCGTAGCGCAGCGGACGACAGTGGATCTGCCACAGGATAGCAGCCTTCCATTTCCCTGCGATGACACCCAAGGCAGAGCTGAATCCGCATGTCGACAATTGATGGTGAGACACTTCATCCTCCTTTTTGCTTACCGCGAAGTAAGTACCTACGAGCAGGTAAGCAATTGACTGCCGCAGCAGAGCACCGTACTTTTCATCCAACACCGTTCAAGGGAGCGCAAAGTTGGACAAAGTTTTCTGGTTCGACGTCCCGGTTCGAGACATCGACGAAGCTTCGGAATTCTACCACGAAGTGTTCGGGTGGGAAGTGCGACCAAAGCACTCGAGGGACGGCGATGACGCGCTCAGCTTTCGCATGGCGTTCACCGCGCAGACCGACGACAAGAATACTCCGCTGAAGCCCGGGGCGATCAACGGTGGCGTGGTGACACGCAACATCGGAATCACTCAGCCGACCATTCTTGTCGAGGTTGATGATGTCGACGAAAAAATCGAGAAGCTCCTGCAGGCAGGGGGTTCGATGGTAACCGAGAAGGTATCTCTCCCACTCGCCAACGGAAACTTCGCATATGCGAAAGACCCAGATGGCAACGTCCTCGGGCTTTGGGAGTGGGCGAAATGACTTGTCAGAGGAAAGGACATTGAGCGATGATCTCAAGGCTGACTGATCGTTTGCCGTTGCGGTTTACGGGAGCTGTCGGAGTCATTGATCCCCCAGCACACGCCGCAGCGACATGGCGGTGGCTCACTTGATGCCGGGCATGGAGAACGGCTCGGGCAGGGTCGACGTTTGAGGAATGTCGGCACGAAAACCACCAGCTAGCGATGACCACGGCTTGCCTTGAGGTTCGTCGCAGTTCCGCCGCACGGTGGACGACAACAGCAAGAGAGACGAGTTGCCGGTTGAGTCTCTGGTCGGCGATCAGGCTCTGCGTACGACCATTTCCCGAGCGGCTTCACTCGGGCCGAGCCGAGCTGCGATCACAATCGACTCGGGTTCGCAGCGAAGCCGGCGATGGTCCGGTACACGGGCACGGTGGACGGGTATGCGTGCACCTTCTGCGTGCCGGAGCAGTTCTACAACCACCTCAAACGGCGCCCCACTTCCCGGTGAATTCCTCGAAGTGGGGCGACCCGCGAAACTGCTAGCCCGGGGACGCGTGGGAAGCCGATGGCATTGGTCACCCTCGGGCTATCTGAAGATCCCCTGCACCCCTGACCGAGCGAGTACAGCTGCTGAACGCTACATACGTGACATCTCCTCCAGGCCAGCGGGCAACGCGGCGGTCAGTGGCCGCCTTCGAACCAGTCGTCTTGAGGCCGTCGTGGACAGTCAGGCGTTGCTTAAGACCGTGTGCGGTGCATTCTGAGGGTTGGCGAGCTGATCGCGGTGTCGTGAAATCCGGGTGTGTTTGCTTGCGATGGATCGGATGAGTTGGCTCACGGGGTCGAGCAGTTGCGCAACGCGCTGGTCACTTCCCCGTGTTTGAGCAAACCAAGGGTACGGAGCGTTCGAGGCGCGCAGGAGGGTCAGGAACGCCCTTGCGCCGGATTCTGGTGGACGAGTGCGGTTCAGGGCACCAGACACCGGCCTTGCTCGGCCTGGTTCGTGTAAGACGACGTGCTATGGGGGGTGATCGCGGACCAAGCCAGGACTGCTTCGTTGTACGGGAGCAGGCGTTCGCCGACCCAGCGACGTGGGGCGGAAGGACGAATCCGGTGGCTCCGGGCTTGCGGTTCACGACGGTGATGGTCATGCCGAGGAAGGTTTGGCCCAGCCGACGAGTTCGCCGCTGCAGGCGGAGTCGGCGTAGACCCGCACGACGTGCGAGTTGGTCAGGCGGACGCAGAACAGCAGTTCGCAGGCGATGTCTGGTCGGTTGTGCTCACCGAGATGACCATCATCGTGAGCGGCGTGCCGCAGAGGTCGACCACGACGGCGCGGGCAGCGTAGTCACACGCGGTGCCGGCGCGTAGTTCGTCGGCGATGTAAGCCCAGGCGCCGGAGGCGGCCCTGCAGGCATAGAAGCCGTGCACGATCTACTTGAGCTGATAGTCAGCCGACAGAGATCGCCATTTGGCGCCCTTGCGGGCGATGTGGCGGGTCGCGTCCCACTACCGCCCGTCGACATCCAGGCGTCCTCAAAGCCCGTTCGACTTCGGCGGCGAGCATCGATCTTCGCGCCACCGTGCCTCTATGTTCCTGTCGTGCAACGGTTTCAGCTGTGGTGTGGGTGTCTTGACGTGCGATGCGTCCGGTTGCGCAACGGGACGGGGCGTCAGCGGCAGACGCGCCGGGCGGCCTCGGTACCGCGCAGCACTTCTCGTCTTGCACACCGGCAACTCTCGGAGCTCGATCGACACAACCGCCCCTGAATTGATCGCTACCGCGTGGTCCTGCTCTACGTGCCCCGACTACTGCCTCAGTCTCCAGACGGCGCGCGAATGCGACCTTGATCCTCAAGAAACATGCTGTCCCACGTGTCGCCCTGGCTTCCCCACCTCGGCGGCTGCCCAGCTGCTCCGGTTAGCGGCACAACTGGCTCAGTGTCGGCGCCCAGCGAGGCGCGGCACGAACGAACACCGACAGCGGCCAGAGCTGGCCCGGTGCTACCAACCACGCACACGACGTTGCATGAGCAACGCGTGGCGATAGGTGGATCGATGCCCCAGATCCCTGCTCCCTGGTCCCCCTGCGCTGGTACCTCAACTCCACCTGACACAGCATCGACAGCAGCCACGGCACTGCGCGATCGATGATCGTGCCGGTCAATCTCGCCGTGCTCGAGCCCCAGACGTTAGTCGCGGCCGCAGCCATGAACCTGACGCCCAGTCGATCGAACGTGCGTATGGCGCGGCTTGTCGACTTCCCATTGTCACTTCCCACGTGACTGTGCGGGTGCTCGGCTCACGCCGAGCACGCGCCCGAGGCGACCAGGTTGAACCTGCGGAACTCAGAAAAGCATTGGCGGCTCCAGGAAGCATCAGCTGCGACGCCACAAGTGAAATCTTCCTCGCGGAAGTTTCCGCGCAAGTACACGCTCAACGCCAGGCGTCGCAAGCGGGTGTGCGCAGGGCTGCTAAATTGCAGGGGACCATCAATTCGCGATCATCCTTGTGGGAGTAGTCCGAATGGCACAGAAAGTCCTCGTCCAGCTCGTCGACGACCTGGACGGCACTACGACCGACGACATCGAGACTGTGCAGTTCGGTCTCGACGGCGTGACCTACGAGATCGACCTCAGCGCAGGAAACGCGGGTCGGCTGCGCGATCGCCTCGATGACTTCGTGGCCAAGGCCCGCAGGAGTGGTGGTCGTGCCAAGCGCGGCGCCGCTGCCCGGACGATCGTCAGTGAGGCGCGGACCAAGGAGCAGACCAGGGCGATCCGTGAATGGGCACGCAGGAACGGTCACGAACTGGCCGATCGAGGCCGGATCCCAGCTGGCATCATCGACGAGTTCGAGACCGCTCACCGGTGATCGCCTGACCACAGCGCCAGGGCCGGAATCATCCACTCCGATCATGTCGTACCCGGAGTTCTAGCCGCACCGTTCAAATCTCTTTCGGATTGAGCGTCCTGAAACACGAGCATGCAAACACCGACCGCGCAAACCTGGGGCGGATCGAAATCCGAGCCGCGCGGAAAGAGCGCACGGCCAAGGCTCCGATCTGCTACAGGCCGCCTGGGCGCTCACCGGCATGGCGAAGTCCGCCTGGCACGCAAGCTGTGCTTCGGGCTATCCGGCGCACGGCTGGTTGTGGTGTGCGGACGAGACCGATCTCGTCACGGCGCGACCGTTCAAACCCAGGCGATAACCCGCCGCACCGGACATCTCGGACGAGTGGTGGTGAACGCTCAAAGCCTCCTCGGACTCGCTGTCTACAGCCAAGACGGATCGGATCGCCACCGCACTGCGTCCCGATGACGCAAGCCCGTCGTGACAGCGAACTAAGCACCCACCTTGACCTCCGCTTCGCACAAAATTGCTGTTCTCCGTGGAAGAAAGGCAATGTATGACTCGCTGTGCTTCGGCGCAAAGCGGACCATCGTTCTATTGACTCCGGATGCGCTCGCACATGAATGGCAACAGCATTATTATGCGGACCGCGCCGGTTCTTGCCCTCGAGAGCGTGAACGCGGTAACACTTGTCCAGACCAGGCACCTCTGGGCACCGTGCGATGCACCTTTGCCAGACCAAGGCGTCTCCTGCGGTGAGGGCAAGGTGGCGAACTCGGGCCACAGCGAGTGCTTGCCCTCTCCGTTGACGAGCACGAGGAAGGTGCCGTCCGGTCGTTGAAAAGTTTGGTCATCTCGTGTCCTCTCTTCGTCGGTGCCGCTGTCCGGAAACCGGTCCAGGGCATCGCACAGCACGCGGCCGCGTGAGGCTGCCAGGCAGAGGACAGCAGCCGGTGTCCAGGAAAACGTGAGATTCCTGCGATCACCTGGAGCTGGGTAGCCACCTCGAACGCCACAGGCCCGCCAGACGACAAGCTCACCAAGTGGTACAGGCCACTCGGCCGCACCCGCCGCGTAGTCGGCGGCCATCTCGGCGATGCCGCCGGGTAACGGCTCGTTGTGGCTCAGACTGCGGGCCCGCAACGCGTGCAGCGGCCGGTCGGAGTGGCGCAGCAGACCGGAGAACGACCAGCTGATGCCCCAGTCGGCGTGCACAACGGCGCCTGCTCACCGTGTGACCGCAACGGCAGCAGCACGTACAGCGGATCACCGGCGCCACCGTTGTGCAGCCGCTCGACCAGAGTGGCGACCGTCGGTGCCTCGAACAGCGTGCGGATGGTCGTGTCGGCGCTCAGCACGTCCCGGTTACGGCTGACCAGCCGACTGGCGAGCAGCGAGTGCCCGCCGAGGTCGAAGAAGTCGTCGTCCACGCCGACCCGTTCCACGCCCAGAACCTCAGCCAACAGGCCGCACAACAGCTCTTTCTCTGGGGGACGGGTCTCGGCCGTGCTCCGGCGCGGACAGGACGCGGCGGTCCAGCTCACCCGCGGTCAGCGGCAGAGCCGGCAACGCGACGACGGTCGACGGCACCGCGTACTCGGGATCCGCCCGGCGAGGTAGCCGCGCAACCGGCCGACCACGGCGCTGCTCTCGCCCGTGTCGACGGGCGATGGCGCGCGCGGTCGGCGGGGTCGATGCACTTCCACGACTCGGCAGAGGACACGACTGCGTCGACTAGGCAGGCGTTCGACATACCATGATCCGCAACGACTCGGTCGTGCCGTGCATAGTCGCGGCGAGCTCGGCGAGCGGGCCGCCAAAGTCAAAGGCTTTACCGCCGCGACAGTCCGCGAGATCGGCCAGCTCCTCCTCAAACGCGCGGCCACCGCTCCGGGGAACTGGCGAGTCAGATAAATCGACTGTGTCGCGCGTCGTGCACTTCCACCCGTCATCGCCGGATCGTCGGCGAAGACAGCGAACACGACACTTCTACCCGCATAGGACTCTTCAGGCTTGCTTGAACCTGCTTTCCGGAAACGGCGCGGCCGGTCTTACGAGAGAGGTGCGCAACTCATCCCGCTAACCGATGACGTCTTGTTTGGCCTCATCGCCCGCCATGTTATTCACTTGCAGAGCTACCGCCGAGGTGTCCTGCCCAAGGCAAGGGTCGTCCAGGTCAGCATCAAAGACCGCTCAATAGCAATGTGAAGTGAAGCCATCAACACTACGAACTTCAACGAGAATTTCTACATTCCCAAAAATCCTGATCTGCAGAGGTCGAGCACCTCTGTTTGCGCGACTCCGCAGGGCAAGCTGAGGGCGAAAAAATCGGGCTGCAATTCAGTCGGTCCAACGAGCACGAGGTCGCTCACGGAGACCACGACACGCCAATTACAACGCTACTACCAAATTCTTTGTCGAGATACAGTTGCGCGTGACGACGATTAACATTATGACACGTGAACCAGCGACCGTCTTGGTTACCTTTTACCGTACCTTCACAGGCGGGGTTCTAACCTTCGGTGGAAATTATCCAACGATAATCGCGATCAATATCGCTGACAACATCGACGTAAGCAATAATTGTTCCCCCGCTGAAATCCGAGACATCCAGAACGCAAACATTACCTACGCTCAAAGCTTCACAACCACCGAAACGCTGCGCCGCAGAAGCCTCACCTGAAATGCTTATCAGCACCAGAGTCGACGCACTCAACAAAACGGCAAGACGCCTTTTCCAGTCCGTAAACAACGCTCCGAGAAACGTACGGCTAGGCAAAAATCGATCTGCGCTGACACCTTGTGGAAAACTCATATAATCTTGACTGGTAAAATTTGACAAGAGACCCTCACGTCGACAAACAGGTCGCCGGTCGAACATCAAATAAGTTGCCTCGTTGCCTGATCAGGCGATTCTCTCTACCTGTTCGACTGTCAAGACAGGACACTCGAACAAATTTGGTAAGTTGGGATTCCAGCCAAGTTTCATGATCTTGACCGGCGGGTCGCCCGATCTACACAAACAGCTCCCCCAACGACCGAAATCAGCGGAATTACGCACCATCGTGCGCAACTACTCAGCTCCTGACCGGCATCGATGAGCGCAGCCCGCGTTCGCTTGTATGCTCAGGAGTTATCAGCATGAAGTCCAACAGCCCTAACTCCGCAAAATCTAGAATACAACACAGTCTCCATCAAGCCCGCCACTTGACACCCGATACTGCGCTGTCCTGCAAAAAATTAAGACTCCTGCAGGACAGCACAGATCCATCTAGGTCTATTCAAGGAGCAGATTCGTTCTCACCGTTGCCGCGGCGTGACAATTTTTCGCATACCAAAAAGGACGGGAATCAACGATACGAGGTTGACTGATCCGCCGCCGGAAATCCCTGGACGTACTTCCGATAAGTGGGTCGCATCAGAAGCTTGCTTTGAAGCTCGTGGAGAGCTACGGCAATCTCAGGATTGATCGACGGGTGCAACACGGGGAGAGCAAACAGCTGCGCCCCAGCCCGTGCAACCAAAAGCCACGCTGTTGCCTCATCTTCAGTCAGCCCCGCATCCAGCACCCTTCGGCGATCTGCCAGCTCTGATTCAGACCAATCACAGGCGAGCTGATTTACCGGGGCGGCGGCCTCAGCGCTCTGGGAACCTGCGAGCACATCCACGGGAACTGCTACTACAGCCGCACCAATAGCTGCGGATTTGAGCATGTCTCGACGACTCAAGCTTGCCATGAATGCCTCCACAAGTCGATTAATTAAAGCGCTTTCGCGAACAGTGACACCCACTGAGTGCTCCGGCAATTTACCGATCTTAATGTACTTTGCTGGAAGTCCAGACCGGCTGCTCAGGCGCCTGAATGCTAGGCGAGGACAAATTCGGTTGCAAGCGAACGCACTATTCGACAGCCGAGCGGTCATCGTGCATGGCGGTCATGGCGGCGATCGCCGCCATGACCGCCATGCAGAAGGGCAAGCAGCCGGCCACCGCCCTGGGGCAGACATCGTCGTGCGCAATGTGTGTGGACTATTGTAGAACCAGGACTGGACTCACGAGCGACAGGGGCGGCTGAACCGGGAGTGGCGACCAAAGCAGATAGACGCGCGGTGGTCATGCGGTCCGCAGGTCGTGCAACAGATGTACCCGAGGCGAGACTGGGCAGCGGTGGCGAGGTGGTCGGGGTTCCTTCACCTGTGGCTTCAAGGTGTCGACGTCATTCGCGCCGAAATTCCTCGTCGAGGTGCAGCGAATCATCGCGGAGGAGCAGCGGTTCAACCGCCGAAGGATCGACGCGACGGCCGACGCGCGGATCTGGCGTGCCTTATGTGCTAAACCGGCAAGTACAGGCACATCGGACACGCACGTCGTTCCGTTCTTCACTCAGCCGAGCGTGGCTCCATCGTCTACTTGGACGTTGAAGCCACGACACATAGAAACCGATCACGGTCATTGTTACGATATCGCAGTACTACGCTACGGTCAACGTTAGCGGAAGGCTGCGGCATGCACGAACCAAGCATGGAAGGCGACGAAAACTACCGCCGCACACGCACCTCAGCGGGTGAACCGCATTGATGGTTGCCCAGGCAGCGGATGCTCAGTGATCTCAGTCAGGCTGTTCGGCCGGGACCATGACGGCGAGCTCGTCGCCGATGACCTAGATCCGGAGTTCGCCGCCCTGATCTCTGTCGGGGTCAAGCAGTGCGCCGGCCCGAACCTGGTCGTCTGGTCTGGTTCCGTCGGCCGTTGCTTCCCCGAAGCCGACGTATGAGGCTGTGCAGGAAAGACGTGCAGATGTGAGTTCCTGGGCTGGGCCAAGCTCGTCATCGACACGATTGCGCTCGTGCAGAACAACCGCGTGCGCGGCCCGCCTCTTCGTGAGGGTCGGTGCCGTCGAATCCCATCGCCGCGTGCCGCTCGTGAACACGTCCGCGCGGACCTTGCACTCCGAGGCCCTAGTAGTGCTTGTCAGGTGTTGTTGACCTGGGCTGTTGTTGTGGGTGTTGGGGTCTGGACGGGTTGTCGGCAGGTGTGGCGGACGCCTGTCCAGACCGCGAGTAAGGCCTGGAGTTCGCGCAGGACCGCGTAGAGCGTCAGGCCTGTGCAGGGGCTTGTGGGGTGCGGCGGAGTTGGGTGCAGATGGCCTGGGCGACGGCGGCGAGGGTGACGTGGCGGTGCCAGCCGAGCCAGGAGCGGCCTTCGAAGTGGTCCAGGCCGAGTCCGTTTTTGAGTTCGCGGTAGTCGTGCTCGATACGCCAGTGGATCTTGGCCAGCCGCACCAGGTCCCGCAGCCGGATGTCGGCTGGGAGGGTCGAGAGCCAGTAGTCGGTGGGCTCAGGTTCACCGGGCGGCTACTCGGCCAGCAGCCAGCACTCGGGCAGGGTCCCGTCCGCGGCCCGGGGGATGTTGCGGCTGGCCGGCCGCACCCGCAGCGCGAGGAACCGCGATCGCATGCTCGCGGTCGGATTGCCCGGTGACTTCTTGGATCCGTGGCGCCAGACCACGAACCTGCCGGCCGATCGGCCCGCGTTCATGACCAGAGTCTTCAGATCCACTGGTTTGTCCTGGTAGCGCGGCCCCGGCGGACGGCCGTTGCCGACCCAGGCCGCGGCCGTCGGCACCGCCTCGGCCCGGTGAGCGGTCGCATCCGCCCTGACCGCCAGCACGTAGGTCAGGCCGCGCTCGGTCAGGCCAAGCCGGAACTCGGCGGCATCTCCGTAGCCTGCATCAGCGACCACCGGCCGCTGGGGCAGGCCCCACTTGGTGGTGACCTCGTCGAGCATGTCCAGCGCCAGCCGCCACTTCTCCTTGTGCCGCACCTTGTCCGGGATCGCACTGCGCGCCCGGCGAGCCCGGATCCCGGCATCTGCCTCGTCATCGGCAGCCTTCTCGTCGTCCCACGATTCCGGCAGGAACAGCCGCCAGTCGATCGCGGCCGACGCCCAGTCGGTGACCGCGTGCACGCTCACCCCGATCTGGCGGTTCCCGGTCTTGCCCAGCGCGCCGCAATGCATCCGCGCCACACCAGGGGGATCCTTGCCGTCCTTGGGAAACTCGGTGTCGTCGATGACCAGCGCGTCCGGATCGACGAACCCCGCGGCCCACCCGGCCAGGCGGCGGCGCACCTCGACGCGATCCCACGTCGAGGTGCTCACGAACTGCTGCAACTGCTGATGATCGACCCCGAGCCGGGCCGCCATCGGCTGCATCGACTTGCGTTTGCCATCCAGCATCAGCCCACGCAGATACAACTCGCCCTTCGCCCGCTGATCACGCCGCGCGAACCCACCGAACATCGATGCGCCGAACTCCTCGATCACCGGCCGAACCCGAGCCATCTCCTCCGGAGTCATCCGACAAGAAGATCACACGCCGACAACCACCTGCGCGCCACACCTAACAAAGCACTACTAGCAGGTCCTCGATCTTGCTCACCCAACAGGTCAACTTTCGGCCGGCGCAGTCGCCGCTAGATCGGGTCGTCATCGGCGTCCCAGATCGCGACGTACCTGGTTACCGTCTTTCTCGCGCACACGAGCCAACTGAGCGGCGGAGGGAGCGAACTTTGCCAGTTCGACCGCTGAGAGAGTCTCCACTACTTCTTGCCAAGCTTGGTCATGAGGGTCTTTCGATCGGGCCGCACTCTGACCCACAACCAGATGGTGAACGCGAAGCAGAGAACTGCATGGATCTCGTGCGAAGCGCGTGTCACGCCCTGCGGACCAGGTCTGTACTTTCGAAAATTTCAGGTCCGCGGAATCTGAACTCGATGGCCGTCCGCACGGAGCCTCACGTGTCCGCCGACAGGCAGTCAGACCGCTAAATCGTGCGATCGAACACCTTCCCGCGCCGCGCCCGTGCTGTCAGAATTCAGAAGCCATGAGACCTAGGACGTGCATTTGCGTGTTCAGGACCCTCAGGTCTTCCTGAGATTTCTTGCTCAGTCGGGCAATATTGATGACTAGGAGTGAAGTGTGTCAGCTATTACTAGCGTTCGCTTCGCGGCCAGACCAAGGGTTTCCTTGCTGGTTTTATGCTCCATCCTGTTTTCGGCGCTTGTTGTGGCGCTGGCTCCTGCAGCTGGAGCGGCGCCCGCTACTCCGGTCTTTGGGCCGAACATTGATTCCTATGCGCGCTACGTTGGTCAGTCCACATGTGACTCCACTGCAAAACCGGGGGTCATTGATTTTCGGAACTTGATTAACGCAACGTATGGCACGCATATGACTGGCGTCTCCCGGAATTGTTCCATTGGTGGACAAAGTGAGCACAAAGAAGGTCGAGCGCTTGACTATCATTTCAACGTAGACAATGCAAATGATCGTCGTGATGCCGCCGACTTGCTCAATTGGCTGTTGGCAAGCGATCAGTACAACAATCAGCATGCAATGGCACGCAGGCTGGGTTTGATGTACATCATCTGGAACCGCCAGATTTTTAATCTCTATCGAGCATCTGAGGGTTGGCGGCCGTACTCCGGTGCAAGTCCGCACACCGACCACATCCACTTCAGCTTCAGTTGGGAGGGTGCGCGCAGGCAAACCAGCTGGTGGACTGGGCAGCAAGAGGGACCTCGAGCAGGGGCGAACAGGATCGTGTTGAGCCCCTCCTCGGACGGTCGGCTGGAAAGTTTCGCCGCTGGGGATGACCAAATCTGGCACAATTATCAGACTGTTCCTGCGGGATCGTGGTCAGGTTGGCAGCCGATCGGCGGGCCGGCGAATGCGCAGCTCGCCATTGCTCCTTCGGCTGATGGGCGTCTG
>NZ_BMNC01000036.1 GCF_014646255.1 Lentzea pudingi | reverse complement strand
CACGAACACTTCGGCCTCAACAACGAAGTCACCCTCTAAACGTACGACTGGGCACCGAGAACAGTCGAACGCTCCGCGCGACATTCGATTGTCGCGCTGACCTTCGACGACAGGCGTGTACATGATCATCTGGTGGCGCCGAGCCCGCTCGGGTCACACCCTCCTCTGTGCCCCAACGTGTGCAGCCCGCCGGTCGCAAGAGTTGGCGACCGGCGGTTGAGGGGGCTTTCACTCCTTCATCGAAGTCCACATCCCCCTTGGCCGCTGAGCAGCGTGGTCCAGGTGCATAACTCGCCATCGTTCGCCATGTTGGTGAAACCGTCTTCTCTTCGACAGTTGCCCAAGCGCCGGGTAGCAGGTTCCTCGCGTTGTGGCGGTCGGCAGGCTGATAGTCATCTCCACGCCGACGTCACACCGATCGGTGCCCCGCTATAACTTGATCTTTTGAAAGCGTTCAACGGTGTCGCGCCGTGTAGAGAGTGGGATCGGACGAGACCGATCGTCTCCCAGAGGCTCTTCCATTCGGTTGAACTGGTGGCCAGCTTTCTCCCGAATCACCGTGGTGATCCGGCGGCTCCGCGGCCTGGTTGATTTTGGAGAAATGTGCTATTCCCCGCGCGACCACGGCGCCCGAACGGGTGCGTGGCCGACTGGCCTTGCCGGACCGGATCTGGTTGAGCACGGCCCGGAACCGCGGGCAGGTCGCGGCTTGCCCGGCGTGAGCTCGGACGCCAACAGCAGTCCGACCGCTCGGTGGATCCTACTACTCAGCCCGCCTTGGACCGGTCGCGCCCTGCCGCCTTCGCCCGTGCTCTGTGACGGCGCCGGAGGGCGTGTTGCGGGGGCAGGAAAAAAGCACTTTCTTCCTCGGTCAGTGACTGTTCCAGCGCGTCGAGGGGTTTCTCCGACGATCGCAGTCCGGCCGAGTCGTGGCGAGCCCGCTCGATCGTAATAGTCCGAACCGAACAGTTTCAATCCAGCCTGACTGCGGCGATCAAGGCGTCCATCGGTGCTTGGAACATCCCGGACTTGACCTAGGGCGTTGAATCGAGAATGGATGGTGGACGTGGGGCCTTTACCGTTCACGGACGCCAACCCGAGCCGATGCGGAACCGCCGCAGAATCCCGTTGAACTGGCCTCACACCTCCACTTGCCGGCGTAGAGGCCTGCCGTGCCGATTGGGCCCCGGCCGTGCGGATGCATTGCGGCTAATCTATATCACGGATGCTTTGAAATGAGCTCCGAAACTTGGGCTGATTGAGACAGTGTCTCGTGTGGATTTTGGCGATTTCTTTATAGCAAGGTAAATGTTGCTGCTGCCAGGGTGGGCAAGGCGCTATGGTGGCGGCCGATTCATTTGTAGCGGATACCGAGACGGTGCAGGTGTCGTGCCAGAAGCGCGAGCGGTAGGCGGGGCCGTTGTCGGACAGGACTCGTTCAACGACGACTCCGCTTTCATCGAACCAAGTGGTCGCGCGGCGAGCACGCCGGCTGCGGGGTGGCTTCGTTCGTCGGAGTGGATTTCGGCGTAGGCGATGCGGGAGTGGTCGTCGATGACGGTGTGCAGGAACGCTTCTCCTGTGCAGGGTTTGCGGTCTAAGCCGCGAGGCGGGCCCGGCATGGCGCGTTTGTTGCGGTCGGCTTTGCCTGCCGACGAAGCGGTGCCCACCGCCGTCGGGGATGTTGCCGAACTTGTCGACGGCGACATGGACCAGCGAGCCGGGATGGGGGTGTTCGTAGCGTCGGACGGTTCGCCGGTGACGCGGTCGACGCGAGACAGGCGGTTGATCCGACAGCGAATCAGCACGGCTTGAACGGTCGAAACCGCGATGCCCGGGAAGCGACACCGAAGTTGGTGGTGCTGTGGTTAAACGACCGCAGCACCATCAACTTCTTCCAGTAATTGATCACCGCGAGGAAGCGGCCTGCATCGTCAGGCGTCGGTGCACTTCTTCCAGGCGAAGTGGTACTTGGTGCTGATGCTGCCGTCCGTGGAGTCCATGGTCACGAAGCTCGTCGTCGACGGGTCCGATGTGCCAGCGTTCACCCGCAGCTCGGTGTTGATGTTGATGTTCCGCTCTTCGCCACACGGGGCGTAGACGAGCTGGGTGACATCGACGTGGTCCGTGGATTGCCAGTTGTCGCTCAACGGGCCCCTGAGCGCGCGGGTGGTCGCCGGCGTCTGTGACATCCCCTGGAAGTAGTAGCTGGCCCTTTCCATCGCGGTGGCACCCGGTTCGAGGTGGGCGAAACCGCGGTAGTCGGCCTGCGCAATGGCGTAGGTGAAGCCCTGCGGGACGTGGATGATCAGGTTCAGCTGGCAGTTCTTGCGGAAGTCCGTGGGCTTGGCCCCGACGCCGACCTGAGCCAGGTAGTCACTGTAGGTGACAGTGAACGCCTTGTTGTCGGGCGACAAGGCGACTGCGGTAGTTCCGATCGGGCAGCCCGAGCCGTTGACCGTCACCAGGTCGATGACGATTTCGTTCTGCGGGGGATCAGTGAAGTGAGGGCCGCCGGTGGGCGCCAAGGCGGCCAGTGCCATTGCGGAAGCGGCTACGAAGCTCAGCATCTGCTACCTTCAGGGTCGTGTTGTGGCCGTGATGTGGAAGAACGCCACAGCAGATTTGTAGGGTTTGACTGCCGTGCCGGGGACATTGGCGCGGCTCGCACGCGGCGACCGGATCCCTGCAGAGGTGCGGTCGCCGCGCGGCGCTCGGATGAAGGACGTCAGAAACACGTCTTCCAGGCGAAACGGTATTTCGTCTTGATGCTCTGGTCCGCTGAGTCCATTGCCATGAAGCTCGTCGTGCCGGCGGAAGATCCAGCGTTGACCCTCAGTTCGGTGTTGACGTTGAGGATGCGCTCCTCGCCGCAAGGTGCGAAAACCAACTCCGCGACTTCCTTGAGATCAGTCGTCTGCCAGTTGTCGCTGAACGGACCGCCGAACGAGTGGCGCAGTCGATCCGTCTCCGAATTTCCCTGGAAGTAGTATCCGGCCAGCTGCGTTCCGGTGGCTCCGGGCGCGAGATGGGCGAAACCTCGGTAGTCGACCTGAGCGATCGCGAATGTGAAACCGTGAGGCACCCTCACCCGAAGACCCATTTGGCAGTTCTTGCGGAAATCAGTCGGACGGACGTTGCCGCCGGCAGCCGCGAGGTAGTCGCTGTAGGTGACAGTGAAAGCGGTGCTGTCGCTGGAAACTGCAACGGCAGCCGTTCCTTGGGAACAGCCTGAGCCGTTGACTGTCACTACTTGTACTGTGATGTGATCTGCTGGCGGTACGTTTTCGATGGACGGAGCTGCGGCCGTCGCCAAGGCAACGGCCGCAGCTGAAATTAGAGCGAGCATAGCTACTCTCCTGTAGCACAGCAGGGGCGCGGTGAAATTTCGCGGCGTCGCCTGCTGGCTGCCGTGCAAGGCCAGGGAGCGACGATGCTCAATTCTTACCGCGGTGACGCCGATGTGTCATTCCTGCAATCGGGGTAGATTCGCCAAATGTTCGACTGGAGTCGTGGAGCAGTCGAACAGCCCAGCGGCAGCTTCGAGGGCAAATTGAGTCCAATTGGATCAGTCCTGTCACGCTTTTCGGCCTGACCCTCGTGCGCCATCAGGCCGCTTCCATCAAATTTATTCGACTTGGACGAATTTGACGGGGTTTGCGAGATTGACTATTTCGTGCAGCTGAGCTGATGTAGTTGGCGAGCGAGGCGTGCGGCCCTGTCGTCGGCTGACTGGGGAAGCAGCTGTGGCCTACGGGGGGTGGCGGTGGTTCCGGGGCGTGAGCGCCTCAGCGTGCGGGGGAGTTTCGGGTCGTCGGTTCGATCGCGGACGTTTGTTGTCGTGGCGGCAGCTGAATTCGAATTTTGAAGCTGGAGGATTGTTGAGCAAGTACGTGGCTGAGGGTGCGGGGGACGCTCTTCCTTGCCTTCATCGCTGCCGCCATGAGCGGTTCTGGGAGCGTGTTCACTCCTCTGTTCGTGGGGCGGAGTGCTAGCAGCTCCGATCTATGCGGGTAATCACTTTTCAGGCGCCCACTTCAATCCTGCGATCACACTTGCGGTGTGGATCTGCGGCAAGCTCGACGGAGCTTCCGCTGCATTATACTTTGGTGTCCAGGTTATCGCTGGGATATTCGGTGCTACGGTGGCAAGGCTCTTCGTGAATGCTCCGAGTCGGTGTCGCCGACTGTTGCCGAGGATAGTGCTTTGGTCTTGGTGGTCGAGTTGTTCTTCACGTTCGTGCTGGTCTGTGTTGCGCTCGCCGTGAGTACGAGTCGATCCCATCCGGGCAACGGCTTCTACGGACATGTCGTTGGACTTTCCTTGGCCGGCTGCGTGTTCGCGGCAGGAGGAGGCGCGTCTGGGGCGGCGTTCAATCCGGCCGCCGTGGGTATGTCGATGATCGGGGAACTTTCGTGGCTTGCGGTGTGGGTCCATCTCGTCGGGAACCTGCTCGGTGCTGTGCTGGCAGCCGGTCTCTTCCTGGCGTTTGACCTCGATGACGGTGGACCTGACCGGGTCGCCCGAACGAGAGGCGCCGCGTAACGCGGAGGAGAGCGTTGGCAGGCGCCCTATCTCGGTCGGGCGTTTTCGAACTCCCTGCTGTTGGGCGGAACCACAGCGATCGGAGGCCGAACCGGCTGAATTTGGTGCTCTTCAGCAAGCGCTCGGCCCAGTTCAGCACGAGCTCTGCGGCCATTCATGAATCGGGCGGCCGAGGTGTACCGCGTCCTCGGCGGCCGTCGAGAACAATCACGGAGATGCGACGTTTCGCGCCGCTGAACAGCTCGACTATCAGTGCCACTCTGGAGGAAGACCAGACTTCGTCGCCATCGAGCGACTGATCCTTGCGGCGGAGGCAGCGAACGTCAGTTGACCGAGATGATCAGGGAGCTGGCCTTGGTCGTCGTCGCGTCGGTGCCGACGGATGAGATCACCTTTCGGGCGACCACTTCGGCAAGGTTTCGGCGGCGCGGCAGGAGGCCCGATCGAGCGGGCCGATCTCCAGGTCGACCAGCACGGCACCGCAGCCGAACTCGCGCTCACAGTCTCCTCCGACTGGCAGGTCACTGCGGCACCTAGCGGCACGGATGGTGATCCACCACGGCAGGCATGGCACTACGGCAGGGGCAGTGAGCGGGCCCGCTTCAAATCGTTGTGCCCTACAGCACGACCAACCCTGTTCGTCGTGCTGTAGGGCAACGCTCGGTGCCGCCCCGACGCCGATCTTCTTTCTGCACCTGGTTGTCGAGCGCTGAGCGATGTGCTGGGCCGGGTGGAATCGGGCGAGCTCGCCGGGGAGTACGCAATGACGGCGCCACCGAAGACCACCCATGGCATCGAGCCTTTGCTTGAATGGCTGGCGGCCGTGCGCCGGACAAGGTTTCTGCGGCAGGAGGCGTCCGAAACCGCGCATCCGGTTCAGCGACGGCTCGATGCGAACAGTCCTCGAGGACTGGGAGGTCTTCTCGTCCGACCGCAGCGTGATCATGGCCGGCGGGGACCGCTTGGCGAACGACGAACCTCTTCATGATGGACCCGCCGGAGTACCGGACATTGCGCGGCGTGGTTGGCCGGGCGTTCACTCGGCGAGCCGCAGCGGCTCTGCAGTTGCGGCTCGCCGAGATCGCAGAATCGCCGCTGGCAGGCGTGCCGGGTGACGAGTCCGACCTCATCGTGCACCTCGCGCATCCGCTCCCGGTCGTCCGTCTGTTCCGCCCCGAGAGGATCATTTGAGCCTCTTCGTCGCGTGGTTTCCGTGGAAGTTGAGCGCTGCGGACGCTTTATTCCCGGGTAGCCGGGCATTGGCTTTGTTCGGCAGGCGGTAGCCGGTCAGTGAGCCTGGTGGCGCCACGTTGAAGGGCTGACGCCGCAGGCTCGTTTGAACGCCGCACTGAAGGCGAAGGCGTCCATGTAGCCGGCTGTATGAGCCACCGCCGCGATTGTCTCATCGGTGTCCCGCAACAGATCCGCCGCCAGTGTCATGCGCCAGGCGGTCAGGTAGGTGATCGGGGGCTCGCCGACCAGAGCGGTGAACCGGGCGGCGAACGCGGCGCGGGACAAGCCGACCTTGGTGGCCAGTTCGGCGACCGTCCACCGGCGCGCGGGCTCGGCGTGCAGCAGGCGTAGCGCTTCGCCGATGGCTGCATCGCCGAGCGCCCTACACCAGGCAGGCATGGTCGCTGACTCGGCGCACCAGGCCCGCAAGGCCAGCACCAGCACCAGATCCAGCAACCGGTTGAGCACGGCGTCCTGACCGGGTTCGTCGCGGGACATCTCAGCGGCGAGCAGATCCAGCGCCGCCCCAGTCCGCGGCCCAGCTGGTACCACCGCAGGCGGCGGCAGCAGCGCAAGCAGCCGATCGCCGACTACGCTGTGAAGTTCGAAGGCGGCCCGAAGCATGACCGTCGCCCCAGGCAGGCCGTCGCCGTACGTGCGCGGCGCCAGATTCCAGTGGTCTGCGGCCAGCTTTCCGCCGGGGAGGTACTTGCGGCCGCCGCAGATCGTGACCTGGTGCCCAGTGCTCGGATCGTCGGAGATCGTGTACTGGCCGGTCCCGGTGACCAGCGCGATGTCCCCGGCGGCGAGGCGCACCGGCGCGACCTCGGAGTCGTCGAGCCGGATCGACGCGTGGCCGCCGAGCGTGGTCATCACAGTCAGAGGGGAACGTCGGCGTAGGTGACCGACCACGGCGGACGCTGGATCAGCTGCCGGACCAGTGCGGTCCTGGCGCGGGCGCGGTGCAGCAGATCGGTCAGCACGTCCATGCCGGCCACGGTAGACGTCCACACATCAGTCTTCGACGATCACCCATGGATCGTCTGTCCGCGCTGGGGTTTGCTCATGACATGAACAACATGTCCAAATCTATTGCAGTGTTCGGAGCCGGTCCTGGTGTCGGCCGGGCGATCGCCCGGCGGTATGGCAAAGCGGGGTATGAAGTCGTCCTGGTCGCCCGTCGCCAAGGACCGCTGGATCAGTTCGCCGCGGAGCTGGCTGAACAAGGAATCACTGCGCACGTGGTGACGGCCGACCTGTCTGAGACCGACCTCGTGCCCGCACTCGCCGAGCGGATTCGCGGGAAGGTCGGTGACCCCACCGCTTTCTACTACGGCCCCGCCACAGACCTGAAGTTCATCGATGCCGTCGATCTGCGCGCCGAGCAGCTGAGCGAGCTGATGCCGATGACGCTCTACACCTTGCTCGCGATGGTCAGGGAATTCCTCCCCGCCATGATCGAGCGAGGCGACGGAGCGATCCTCAGCGCCCAAGGAGTCGCCGCTGTACAGGGCCTCCCGCGAATGACCGGCTGGCCGCCCAGCGCAACTACCTCCAGTCCCTCGCGGCCGAGGTTGCCGACCAGGGAGTGCACGTCGGCATGCTGTACATTGGCGCACGCATTACAGGAACCCCCTTCGATGCGCGATTCCAGGAAGCACAGGCCGCAAGGCAGCCAATGCCCGACATGCCTGCCGTCGACCCGGTCGAGCTGGCCGAATTGTTTTGGACAATGCACACTGACCGGCGACCGCAGGAACTTGTTGTCCCGGAGGGACTTCTCGGTTACTGACCAATCAGCATCGAAAGGCGGACCAGAACGGGCCACTGCGGCGGGCTCACCTGCCAGGGTTTCTGCAGCAGCTGAGCAAGTGCTCACTCGATGCTCTTTGCAACTCGGATTGAAGGAAACTACTCGAGTCCGACGGTCAGGCGGCCGGCAAAGGCGATCTCGAAGGCATTCAGCCCGGGTTTCCAGCGTATGGTCCAGCGTTTGCGGCCGGTGCAGGTCGGGTCCAGGCTGGTGAGTGTCAGCCTGCGACATGGTTCGCACGAATCGGTGGCGTGCGTGATCCGCAGTCAGTTCGGGTGTGCCGTGGTTCCAGGGGCGGTGAGTGTGATGATCTCGTCCGCGAGAGCGTTCACGGTATCGGCGTACACGATCGAGGGGTCGAGCTGCGCCCATTGCAGCCGGCCGAGGATCTCCAGGCTCATCAGTCCGTGCAGTTGTGCCCACCACCGAGCCAGCAGGGCGCTCACTGAGTCCGGTATTGCGCCGAAGCCCTCGCCTGTCGGTAGGTGGCCGGGACCGCCGAGAGCGGAGTCCAGAGCGACGAACTGCGCGGGTGTCCAGCTCTCGAAGCAAGCCTTGGCCAATTCGAGGCCGGGTAGCAAGCCGACCGCGGGCTTGTCGGTCGGCGCCTGGTAATCGGGGATGATGTCGCTGTAGATGAGGCGGTAGACGTGTGGCTCGGTCACCGCCCACCGGCGGTATGCGAGTGCGGCGCCACGCAGCCGCTCGCGCCGGTTCGTCCCTCCGGAATCGCGACCTCGGGCGATCGCCGACGCGGCGGCGTGCAGGCCGTCGTTGATCAGCGCGGTGACCAGGGCGTCTCGATTGTCGAAGTAGTGGTAGAGCGCTTGGGCGGACAGCCCCATCTCCCTGGCCACGGCGCGTAGAGCGAGCCCGGAGCTTCCAGTGCCGGCGTAAAGCCGCAGTGCCGTCGCCTTGATCTCATCGACTGCTTCGGCGTGGCGACGGTCGCGGAAACGCGGAACGGGAGCTGACACGACTCTCAGGTTAACACCACACGTTTTCCTTGACACCGTTCGACACTGACGCCAGTCTGGTTGACAGCGTCAAGGAGAATTCATGGTGTTCATCGGAGCGCAAGTCCGTGGTTGGTACGAATGGCATCGGCCGATGGCTGTGTTCGCCGCGACCATGGCGGTGCTCATCGTGGTCGCGACGGTCGGCGTGCTCGTAAACGACCGCTACCTGGCGGGAGCGCCGGTTGCTCAAGCCGTTGAAATTCGGGATCTCGTTCCTGGTCTACGCGGTGTCGCTGGGTTGGGTGCTGGGCCGGATGCACGGTGAACGGCCACGTCGCTGGGTGATGGGCGTCGGCACGGTGCTTGCCGTGTCGTCGTTCATCGAACTCATGTTGATCACTGTGCAGGCTGCGCGCGGGCAGGAGAGTCACTTCTCAGCGCGGGCAACGCAGTTCGACTCCTGGGTCGGGCGAGGCATGGCGATGATCGTCGTCGTCCTCTGGGCCACCTCACTGGTCATTGCCATCGTCGCGCTGCGCAGCCGTTTCGGCGACCGTGCGCTCGCTGCGGCTGTGCGTTGGGGACTGCTTTTGACCGTGTTCGGTGCGGCCCTGGGCGCACTGATGATCATTCCGACCGAACAACAGCAGAGCGCGGTGGCCGATGGTGTCAGCACTCTGCTGGGCGCTCACAGCGTCGGTGCCACACACGGCGGACCCGGCCTGCCACTGACCGGATGGAGCACCGAGGGCGGAGATCTGCGGATCCCGCACTTCATCGGCATCCACGCCCTTCAGGCGCTGCTGCTGCTCGGTGTCGCTCTGAACAGCATGCGTCTTCGCCTGCCCGAGGACGCCGTGGTGCGACTGGTGAGGGTCGGCGGCGGCTACCTGGGACTGGTGCTCATCGCACTGACCCAGGCACTGCGCGCCCAGCCGCTCCTCGCTCCGGACCTGTGGATCCTCACGAGCGTTGCCGCGCTAATCGGCGGCGTCGCGGCCGGTGTCGTGCAGATCTTCCGCGCCGCACGAAAGACGCGACACCAGCCCGTCCCCCTGCCTCCACCTGAGCGGAATCGGTGGTGTTCACCGCCGTACTCTTGTAGGCCCGGCCAGCCGCCAACTCAGCAAGCTTCGCGTCCAGTCGCCCGCCGGCGAGTTGGAATCCGTGCAGCATCCGGCGAGTGCATGTCTCTTTCGGGCCGCTGGTGGACATCCAGTACTCCGCCATCTGCGCCCGGCGCAGGTCCGCCGCCCCACCGGTGAATCCTCAGGCGGCCAGCGCGTGGGTCAGATATCAGGGCGGCCTCTGAATTGTGGCCATGACAAGGCTGTTGTTCTGGCAACAAGGGTGGTTGGAGTTATCTACCGTGAGGCTCGGGCCGAGTGCCGCACTACTTCTACCTACAACCAGCTCGGTGTCGATCGGCCCAAGCCCGGTGAAGAGTTCGTTTTTGGCGACCCCATCACTTGAGGCGAAGAGCAGGCTCCACCAGCCCGGTACGACGCCACGGTTTGCAGGAGTGGAACCGGCGGCTGCCAAATGAGCCCGGCGGGCGTGCGAGTTGCCCGTTCGAAGCGCTACCTAGCCATGGCAGGGACTTCGACCGCGCGTATCCCAATGTGGCACGATTTCGAGGTACCTGGATACTCGAGGATCGCATTAGCCAGTTCGATGCTGGATGCACCAGCGACGACGGCCGGGCAGTTCGACCTACATGCGTGATCAGAACGCCCCCATCATTCGCGTTGATGTAACAGTCACCGTCGCCGGCTGTCGACGGGAAGCTGGTTGGGTGCAAGGTCGGGGATGTCGTCGGCGTCAGAAGCAACCCCGCGTACGACGATCGTCGTGGCGGGGGAGACAGGAGGATCACCAATGGGTAACCTCGGACCCACCGAGCTGATCATCATCGCTGTGGTGATCATTCTGCTGTTCGGTGCGAAGAAGCTTCCCGACATGGCCCGGTCGCTCGGCAAGTCGGCGAAGATCTTCAAGGCTGAGACCAAGGGCCTGCGCGACCAGGACGCGGACGACGCGCCGGTGCAGCAGCAGCCCGTGCAGCAGCCGGTCCAGCAGCTCCCCCCGGCCCAGCCGCAGCCGATCCAGCAGCCCCAGGTCGCGCCGCCCATCGAGCAGACCACCCAGAACAAGGCCGCCAACAACTGACCTCGCGGTCTCCTGACTTGTAAGGACGGTCAACGCGGTGGCAGGTCCGTTCCGGTGGGTCGCTGAACGCCGGGAACGCGGCAAGCGCCGTCGGGGCAACGCCGACGGCACGATGTCGCTCAAAGAGCACCTCTACGAGCTGAGGTACCGGCTCGGTCTGGCGATGCTGTTCATCGCCGTCGGCGCGATCTTCGGCTTCATCTGGTTCGAGGTGCGCCTCGGTCCGATCCCGTCGCTGGGCGACATCCTGACGGGCCCGTACTGCCAGCCGGATCTGGCGCAGTACCGGGCGAACATCACCAACGACGGCACCTGCGCGCTGCTGCAGACCGAGCCGTTCGAGATCTTCATGGTGCGGCTGCAGGTCGGCGCGGCGGCGGGTGCGGTGCTGCTCAGCCCGGCGTGGTTGTTCCAGATCTGGGCGTTCATCACGCCTGGCCTCTACCAGAAGGAACGCAGCTTCGCCCGCGTGTTCGTCGCCGCCGGCGCGCTGCTGTTCGTCGCCGGCGCGGTGCTCGCGTACCTGGTGGTGCCCGAGGGCCTCAAGGTCCTGCTCGGCTTCGGTGGCGACAACTGGGTCACGGCGCTCACCGGTAGCAAGTACATCAACTTCGTCATCACGATGCTGTTCATCTTCGGCGTCAGCTTCCTGATCCCGCTGGTCGTCGTGATGCTGAACCGCGCGGGCGTGCTGTCCTACGAGCGGCTGGCGAAGTGGCGGCGCGGCCTGATGATGGGTCTGTTCGTGTTCGCCGCGATCGCGACGCCGGGCACCGACCCGATCTCGATGGTCGTGCTCGCCCTCGCTCTGGTGCTGCTGTTCGAGATGGCGACCCAGATCGCCCGCGTCCACGACAGGCGCAAGGCCAAGCTCCGCGCGGCCGAGGGCCTGGACGCGCTGGACGACGACGAGGCCGCGCCGTTCGACTACGTGGCCTCCGACGCCGACGGCAACGACCCCGGTGAGAAGGTCATCGCTTCGGATCCCCCGAAGCGCGTGAACTACGACGACGCCACGTAACGTCGGCAGTGGCGCAGCATGTCGGCCCACAGCTCGGGCGATTCGCGCTGGTCGGCGGCGAGCGCGTTCGACCTATGATCCGGTCGAGGTGAAGCGCATGCGCAGCATGATCAACTAGAGAGCCGTGCAGTCTCCAACCCAGACGGTCTACCTAACATTGCCGAATCCTGGGCATGGACTCACTGACGGCGAACAGGCGTCATGAACGTCATCAGTGCTCGGACCCCAAGGCGGGTGACATCCTGAGGCCGACGTAGCCTGGCCCAACGGAGAGGTGCCTCCTGATTGACGCCTCCCGCAGTGACCGGGGCTGATGGTATCCGGTGCCACCGGTGCCGATAGGCGGCCGCGTGCGCAAAAGCTAGCCTTGAACTTGGAGATCATGTCGGCAAGCTACCGTGAGCAATCCGGAGGACTGGTTCTAGGGCAAGAAGGCTTCCGGTGGACGATCACGGTCCTCACCCGCCGCGTGCGAGATGCCGAAAATCGGTGAGTTTCACCGATTCATAAAATCCACGAAGACATTAGCTGCCTCGACATCAAGGTGCACGATACTGGTCTTGTGTCCGCTGTCGGCGTCGAAGCAATCCACGATTCAATGGGCGACTTCTTGGAAGGCGGTAAGTGTGTTCGGCCAGGAACATCTCTGCGCGGGCAGGGAAGGCCTTCCATGGCTAGTCGAAAGAGACTGGCTTTATCGGTCGTGTCGTGGATGGCGATTGCGTCGGGATATTGAAGACTTACGGAGATCTGGCCCTCACGGCAGGAGCGTCGGAGGCCGTGCCCCCAAATTCTGGTTCGGTCAGGGTCCGCTGTGTTGCGGTCCTCTGCCAGCGAGGCGTGAAAATGGATCTGGCCCATATTTCGTGATGGTATGACCTCGCGTCATCATGCTCGGAGCAGGAGGAACTTGCGTAGGAGGTCGAAGTTGGCGCGACTGCACAGGTTTCCTCGTGATCTTCGCGTTGCCCTCCATGGCACCGGCCCTGTGCGGGAGAGTCAGGCCGTTCAGGGCTGCGGCGTAGTCATGCTTGAGTCCTCTGACGAAGCGCTGCAGGTGGGGGTAGATCGTCGGCGTCGACCTGGGCCATCCAGGCGATCGCCGTGGCGGCCGGTGAGCATCTCGGCGAACGCGCTGACGCGGGCCGCGGTGGTAGCCAGGTGGGGCAGGATGCCAGGACCTGCTTGAGCTTCGTCTGTTCCTCGTCGTCGAGGTCGTCTGGGTGACGCAGCAGCCAGGAGGCGATGTGGCGTACTTTGGTGAAGTAGAAGACCAGCCTGGTCGGCGACGCCCGTGTTCACTGCTCCTGCTGCCAATACTGATCAATTACCCGATCGACCAGCTCAACCCGAAAAGCCCTGGTAGGCGCGCCGATAGCGGTCTGATCGATCAAGGCGCGACAGGCGACATCGGAAAGTCGGCGGCGCAGCAGCCGCAGAGCCTCGGTGCGGGTCTTGCCCGAAGCTATGTGCTTGTCCACATAGGACTTTCCGGGGGCGAGCAGCTGACAGTTTGACCTGCCCACCGGAAGGGTTCCAGTCGTAGTGGCTAACTGGCGGCGGTGATGGTGTCGTGGTCAGAGCGTAGTTCGTACTCGAGTGGGGTGAGGTAGCCGAGGGCGGAGTGACGGCGGCGGCGGTTGTGGAAGATTTCGATGTAGTCGAAGATCGCGTGGCCAGCTCGACGCGGGTTTTCCATCGTTGACGGTTCAGTAGCTCGATCTGCATCGATGACCAGAGGGATTCGATCATCGCGTTGTCGAGGCCGTCGCATACAGTTCCGAATGATGGCAGCAGACCGGCTGAGCGGATCTTGTCGCCGAAGACCCAGGAGGTGAACTGCTTGAGTTCAACCTGTCGTTGCAACACCGGGTTGTTGGAGCGAGCGTAGCTGTTGCTCGAAGACCTCGGCTGGAGTCTTCCAGTTAAGGCTCTTTCGGGGCCGGTTGTTGAGCGCAAGAGCGACGGCTTCGAGGTCCTCGGGGGACCAGCGAGAGAGGTCGGTGCCCTTCGGGAAGTACTGGCGCAGCAGCCCGTTGGTGTTCTCGTTCGTCGGCCTCTGCCAGGGCGAGTGGGGGTCGGCGAAGAACACTTTCGTGCCCGTCTCGAGCGCGAACTGGGCATGTGCGGAGAGTTCTTTGCCGCGGTCCCATGTGAGTGTCTTGCGGAGCTGTTCGGGGAAGCTCGGTCATCGTCGCGATGAGCGCGGCGTTCATCGCTACGGCGCCGTAGCCGCCCAACGCGGGACCGTTCTTGACGGGCGGGTTCTCACCCCAACCCTCCAGCCGGGGCAGATGCACCAGCAGTGTCGAGCGGCTCTTGCGTTCGACGATCGTGCCGATCGCCGAACGGCCGGTGCCCATGATCAGGTCGCCTTCCCAGTGCCCCGGAACGGCACGGTCAGCGGCTTCGGCGGGCCGCTCGGAGAACACGACGTCGGCACTGACATGCCCTTGTGGACGGTTCTGCGCTCGAGCTCGTGGCTGTCGCAGAGCGCGGCCTGTTCGCAGGCAGGTGACGAGCTCGCGCTTGAGCGCGCCACGGCCCTGGATGAACAGCGACTGGTAGATCGCCTCGTGGCTGATGCGCATGGACTCATCATCGGGGAAGTCGAGCTTCAGCCGGTGCGAAATCTGCTCCGGACTCCACGCGGTCGCCCACCGGCGATCCTGCCGATGAGGCTTGTTCAGCCCCTTCCACGCCGGCGGTTCTGGCCCGACGACGACGGTGCCATTCGGTCGGCGGACGTTGCCGGCGAGGCGCTCCTGGACGTACTCACGCAACCGGTTCTCGGTCGCGAGCTTCGCCGTCTTCGGACGCTTCGCTGCCTGCTGAGCCTTCCACTGTGCCACCAGCGCCCGGTACTCCTGCTTACCGCCTCGGGTAGCGGCGTTGCGGCGCAACTCGCGGGAGATCGTCCCGGGGTCGCGCCCGATCGCACGCGCGATCTCACGCACGCCGACCTGCTGTGCGCGCAGTAGCGCTATCTCCTCACGCTCCTCAAAGGACAGATATCGGCCAGTGGGCGCGGCAAGCGAGATCGGTGGCATGCCGCCAGCGTGGCGAAACCAGCGGATCCCGACCGGCACGGACACGCCCACCGCCACCGCAGCCTCCGCCGACGTGATACCCGTCGCGATCAGGCGCCAGAACTGCCGCTGCACCGCCCGCGAAGGCTCAGGCCGTCCAGGCGAGCGCATCGATGGCCGCAGCGCCCGATCCGCGCGCCACTGCCGACGCGCACCCTCCGGCGCATCGCTGATCTTCTTGCTCCAGTCCGCCGTTGCCATCGTCAACCACCTCCGACATCAGAGGGTGTTGCGACGATCAGTTGAATCCGCCCTCTGCAACTGCACCCGCTGACACCCTGCTGCGATCGAACCAGCGACGACGAGCTGCGCCGCACGCCGCGCTGCCGCGGGCCTCATCTGCAACGACCATTGGCTTCTCGCCCGCTCGATCGCCGGATGATTCGAACGGAAGGGAGCAGGCACTGCGTCAATTTGCAGGGGCAGCCGGGCCGGGTGTCCAGTGCCTTGGCGCACAACATCCGCTGCGGCAACTCGGTTCGTCAGGTGTACGTCCCGTACCTGCTCGACGAACCTCTTGTTGGCACAGGCGGTGTACGTCCTGCTTGCCGCGAGCACCGCCCCTTGACGAGTGCCACGCCGGAGACGCTCGGTGCGCAGCAGCGCGGAAAAGAACAGAACGCTGCCCTTGGCGGCAACCGGGTTCATCACGGAAACCGTGTCAGATCTGGTTTTCATACGTGACTAACGTATCTGAAACTCGTTGATATCACCTCCTTTATCTGTTAGTGCTCAGGCGGATCTTTACGGTCGTTCGACTGGGTGTCGTGCAGACATGGGCAACAACGAAAGAGTGAGATGATTACCGCGACATTCGCGAAGCTGCTTGACTTGAGCAGCATATTGATGATGAAGAGCGGCGCATCAGCAACCACCAGCACCCCGGCCCGTCAGCATCGACAGTCGTCCATGCCCAGCCGTAGACGCTTTCGCCCTTGGCTCCAGCAGACAAGTGCTGCCACGCCACTGCTCGATCGCCTCGAGCAGGCCCAGGTTAGCACCGTAAACCTCATCGCCGATCACCCATCGAGCCTTCACCCCCGCCACCCAGCGCCCGGCCGATCGTCCGGGATGTCAGCTGCGGCTTGGTGGCAAACTTGGTCTTGTCCGGAACCCAGGCCTCCGCGCACCGCCCAGGATCACCGGGTCCACGACTTCGGCAGGTACAGCTCCCGGTCGATCAGCGCCTGCCCAGCGCCTGCGGCGTAGCCGAGGAACACCGCGACCTGAGCCGGCTGGAGTTCCTCACTGAACTGATCCAAGCGCCATCATCGATGCCAAGATCGTCGGGGTTCTGGCTTGCTAACCGGGATGTGCCTGCCTGGGCGTTCGAGACAAGTCGCATCGGGTTCGCGGAAACCGAAACGCTGATAGAGGCCGTGAGCATCGGCGGTGTGCAGTATCCACCGAAATTCGACGCCTGGGCCCTCATCGACCATAGTGCGGATCAGCGCTTTGCCGATGCCCGAGCCGCGGGCATCGGCAAGGACGAACACATCGGCGAGGTACGCCAGCGCGACCCCATCGGAGACCGCGCGCGAGAAACCAACCATGGCACCGGTGTCCATGCGGTAAGCACCGACCACACGCCAGGAGTTCGCGAGCTGGAGTTCGACCTGGGTGCGGTTACGCCAGCGGCCCCAATAGGCCTCGGTGGACATGAACGCCCACACGACGTCCGCATCGATGCGGGTCGGGTCGTCGTCTAACTCGTAGTCCACGCCGTGATTGTGTCGCGTTCCTGCAAGCAGCGCCAGCGATTTGCAGGTTAGACCTAAAGGCAATGCCGGTGACTTAAGGGTTGGTTTGGTAGGTTGAGTATTCAGGAGGTGCCTGGATGCCGCGGCCTGGACAGGTCAAGCCCGATACGGACGCCCGGTTGTCGGATCGGATCGCGATCGGCCTGTTGACCAGGTCGTTTCCGCCGGAGTTGGTGGATCGGGTGATCGCGGAGACCGGTCGGGAGGGGCAGCGTGATCGGTTGCTGCCGCCGCGGGTGGTGGTCTACTTCGTGCTGGCGATGTGTCTGTTCTCGGGGCAGGGCTACGAAGAGGTCGCGCGGTTGCTGACCGAGGGGTTGTCGTGGGCGGCGCGGTGGTCCAAGCCGTGGCGGGTGCCGACCACCGCGGCGATCTCCCGCGCCCGGGTCAAGCTGGGCGCGGTGCCGTTGAAGGCGTTGTTCGAGCAGGTCGCGAAGCCGTTGGCGGGGCCGGCGACACGGGGGTCGTGGTATCGGACCTGGCGGGTGCTGGCGGTCGACGGCACGACCTTCGATGTGCCGGACACGCCAGAGAACGCCGGGCGGTTCGGGCGTCCGGGCAGCGCCCGTTCCGCGGCCAGCGGTGGCCGCGCGGCTTTTCCGCAGGTGCGGGTGGTGGCCGTGGCCGAGTGCGGCACCCACGCCATCGTCGCGGCCACGCTGGGCCCGATCACCAAAGCCGAGGCGACCCTGGCCCGGGAGTTGTTCCCCGGGCTGGGCGAGGGCGAGTTGCTGATCGCCGACCGGGGGTTCACGGGGCTGCCGTTGTGGCGGGCGGCATCGGCGAACGGGACGGATCTGTTGTGGCGGGTGCGTGCCAGCGTCGTGCTGCCGGTGCGCCGTGAGTTGCCCGACGGGTCGTACCTGTCGGAAATCGTGGCCAGCGGCGACCACCACCGGCGCGCCGATCCGGTGACGGTGCGGGTGGTCGAGTACACACTGGACGATCCCGCCCGCCCCGAACACGACGCGCCCTACCGGCTGATCACCACGATCCTCGACCACAGCAAGGCCCCGGCACGCGAACTTGCGGCGTTGTACTGCCAACGCTGGGAGATCGAGACCGCGCTGGACGAACTCAAGACCCACCAACGCGGTCCTGGACCACACGATCGTCCAGGCGCCGCCGACCTCCGCACTGGTGGCGTTGCGGCGCGTCCGGCAGCAGCGGCTGTGCCAGCAGCCACAACGGCTCCGGGCACCACTTCTCCACATCGTTCATCGTCGATCAACGATATCGCCTACCCCGCAACACACCCAAACGAGATGCGGTCTAAGCAGAAGCGGTTTGACGAGAGCCACGATGGCCCGCCATGCGCCGCCGGCCCGACCGTTCCGTCGCGAGCGCCCAGGCATGCCATCACACCCCGTTGGGCGTCCTCAGTGTCCGCGCGATGATTTCCTTCATGATCTCTGTGGTGCCGGCGTAGATCCGGGAGACGCGGAGGTCGGTGAAGGCACGGGCGATGGGGTATTCCTCCATAAAACCGTAGCCGCCGAAAAGTTGAAGACACTTGTCGACGACGACGCCGGCGCGTTCCGAGGCCCAGTACTTCACCATCGCCGCGGTCGGGATGTCGAGCTCGCCCTTGACGTGCAACTCGATGCACTCGTCGACGAAGGACCGGGCCACACGGGCTTCGGTGGCGATCTCAGCGAGCTCGAACTTGGTGTTCTGGAACCCGAAGATCGGGCGGCCGAACGCGGTGCGCGAGTGGACGTAGTCGAGAGTGAGGTCAAGGCAGGCCTCCATGGCGGCGACACAGCTGACGCCGACGATGAGCCGCTCCTGCGGCAACTGCGACATCAGCTGGATGAAGCCCTGGCCTTCTTCGGAGCCGAGCAGATTGGCGGCCGGGACGCGTATGTCCTCGAAGAACAGTTCGCAGGTGTCCTGGCCCTTCATACCGATCTTGTCCAGCGCGCGGCCTCGGCGGAAGCCCTCCGTGTCGGTGGGGATGATCACCAGCGAGATGCCAGCCGCGGCCTCCGTCGGGTTGGTCTTGACGGCGACGAGGACCATGTCGGCCTGAACGCCATTGGTGATGAACGTCTTCGCGCCGTTGACGACGTACTCCTCGCCCTCTCGGATGGCCTGGGTACGAATGCCCTGAAGATCGGAACCGGTGCCAGGCTCGGTCATGGCGATCGCGCCCACGACCTCGCCACCGGCCATCTTCGGCAGCCACTCGTGCTTCTGTGCTTCGGTGCCATAGGCCAGCAGGTAGTGGGCCACGATGCCGCTGTGCAGCGCTGCCCCCCATGAGCTGTCACCCACGTAGGCCTGTTCTTCCATGATCACGGTCTCGTGCGCGAACGTGCCGCCGCCTCCGCCATACTCCTCGGGGATCGAGATGCAGAGCAGTCCGAGTTCGCCTGCCTTATTCCACAGTTCTCGGTCGACCTGCTTATTCTTGATGAACGACTCGATGTTCGGCTCGATCTCCTTCTTGCTGAAGGTACGGGCGAGGTCGCGCAGATCGTCGAGCTCCTGGTTCATCCAGGGCGAGCGGCGGGCGGGCATCGGCAGATCTCCTCGGAGCGTCGGCTGGTACAGGCTGTACCCGGGCTGACGGTACAGCCTGTACCGCCATTGGTGCAATCTGTACCGCCTGGCGTCGCGAGCCGATATCGTGGAGCCATGGTGGATGCCGCGAAATGGCTTTACGAAGAACCCGGCCTGTCGGCTGGGGGCACGGGGGACAGCGAGCGCAGGATTCGCGTGATCGCCTCAGCCACACAGGCCATCGACGAGAGTGGACCGGCGGTGAGCATGGGACGCGTGGCGGAACTTGCCGGAATTCCTCGCCCGCACATCTATCGCTATGTCGCGAACAAGGAAACTCTGGACATCGAGGTCGCCCGCCTGGCGTCAGCCGACCTCATGCAGCGGGTCCGCCCATATTTCACGCGATCTGGCACCTCGGCCGAAATCCTTCAGGGGGTGTTGACACCCATCATCGACTGGGCCGCCGAACATCCGAGTCTGTACCGGTTCATCGCGGCGCAGAAGCAGACGAGAGCCCTTCACCAGATCCGCTTGGGCAGAACGCGGTTTCTCGATGAGATCATCGCCGCGGCGAGCGCGTTCCTACGGCCGGCCCGACTCGTCGACGATGCCCCGGAAGGTGTGGTCGCGAGCGTCATCGGCATGGCCGACGCCGGAATCATCTGGTGGATCGACCACAGAGACGAAACCCAGCACGAGATCGTCGACCGGCTAGCCCGTCAAATCCACGTCGTCTTCAAGGACGCGATCATGCACCTCGGCCTCGACTTCCCCGACGACATGGTGTTCAACCCCGAAGTGTGAGCCGAGGGCGCCTTGGCGTAGTCCGATGTGGCGAGGCCGGCAGCGTGACTGGCCTGACGAACCAGGCTCGCGGTCGCCTCGTCGCTCGCATGAGCGAAGGACAAAACGGTTCGTCGGCACCGTCCGACGCGAGCTCACCGACCGGCTGCTGATCGCCAACGAGCATCACCTCAAGTCAGTGCTGAACCGCTATGTGTCCGCTACAACCACCGTTGACCACATGGGTCTGCTGCACGAGTAGATGACAGTTGTAGTCACGCAGCCTGACTGGCTGGCGAGGTCATGATTGCTTCGTATTCGATGGGGGTCAACCTGCTGAGGGCGGCTTGGCGCCTGCGGCGATGGTAGGTGCGTGTGACTGACACCGATACTTGGCCATTGTCAACGTTATCTGGCCAGACCGCGCGCAACCGTGTCATGGTGCGGGTCTCGATGTCAGCTGAGACTATCAGTATTTGTTGCTTTTACTGGAGCTGTCGATGTCGATGGCGAGTTGGTCAGCGTAGGTATTGGGGCGTTCACGGAGGGGGATGTAGTGGCCGGTGGGCTGTTCGGCACAGATAAGTGACCATCGGGAGTGGATTTCTCGCAGCATAAGTCCGCGTGGTCGTGGGGCGTGGAGGTCCGGTCGGATCGCTGGGGCGAAGTTGTGCTCGCCGCTGGTGATGGACCCAGACCCAGACCCAGGCGGAGGCGAGGATGCGTTTGCTTTCTCTCCAGTCGATATAAGAACTGTCGGGCCATCTGCCGGCTCTGACGCGCGGTTCCCGGCGAAGGCCGCAGGTCAAACAGTCCCATTCATGCGGGGAGATCGACCAGTTGGTGAGTGCGGCTCGTCGTGCGCCGTAGTCGGTCAGGTTGGGGGGTGTTGTTCAGTTGGTCGGCGAGGGTGTCGATCGCTGTATGGAAGGCGCGTCGGGCACGAGCTGAGAGCTGGCGGTGGACGACCATGAGCGCGTTGTCGGTGGCGTGGCGGGGAACTCCGAGCTGTTGGGCGGCGAGCGCGGGGTGGCCGCCGAGGCAGAGTTGGGCGAGGCGGGTTGCCGCGGCCCGGCGTAGTAGCCGGGGTTTGACGGTGATGGCGAAGCGCGCGAAGTGTTCGGTGTGCCATTCGGGCAGCAGGTGTTGGGGGATGTGGTGGATGCCGAACCGGACCGGTTGTGGCGGCGGAGATAGGGGTGGCGTCGTGGGCTGGACACCAGGCGTTGGAGGATGTGCGGGACTGCGAGCTCGAGGCCGAGGGCGGTGTGCAGGCCGGGTGAGCAGTACCCGTCGCCGACAAGGAATTGCCGGGTTCACTGTGGCATGCCGACGGGCGCGGTGGCGATGAGGGGGTGGAGGAACTCGCGGAGGGTGTCGATGTCACCGACGGTGAGGAGGCGGTCGGCCAACGCCAGCAGCGCCGAGCAGGTCGCCGCGTCGAGCTGGGGTGTGCCGTAGAAGAACAGTTCCCGGACGGTGCGTCCGGAGCGGCGGATCCTGCGGATCTGGCTGCGGGTGCGATGAAGGTGGTCCTGCAGGAGTCGTGCGTGGGTGGGTTGCTCGATGAGGGGACGAGCGGCGGGCCACGACGCGGTGATCAAGCAGGACAGGATTCGTAGGTCGACGAAGTAGCGTTGCGGGCTGGTGCGCTGCCCGACGCTGCTGATCGCTGCGGAGCCGTCGGTATCGAGCAGATCCAGGGACAGGGGTTAGAGCTGGACCAGATCGCGCTGCTAACCGGCGGTGAGGACGGTGTCGGGTGCGGTTGTTTGGTCCAGCCGTGCTGCGCAGAGGCGATGGCGGTGGTGGATGCCGGGACCGGGCATCAGGATGCGGCACTGGGCGGGGTTTAGGCCGTCGTGTCCAGGAACGGCAGGATCTGCTTGGACTGACCCTGGACGCGGTGATGGGGCGGTTGCTCGCAGCCGGGACAGGTGTGCTGGAGTAGCCGACGGTGGGTGGGGCAGGCGAAGACGACCGGCAGCCGCCAGAGCAGGTCCCAGGCGCCGCCGTGTTGTTGCGGGATGGTGCTGCCGACACCGGCCAGGCACTCAGGGCAAAACCGGCTGGCGCGGGAGAACACCCAGTTCTCCTTGACGAAGATTCCGTGGATCAACCGTTGCCGACCGGAGAACCCGGGATCCAGCGGTGGATAGCGGGCGGAGAAACTGGCCAGGGTCAGCGCGGTGACTTCAGTGGTGGACAGGCGCGTGGCGCGGGCGAAGGTCTCGACCATCGGGGGTTGGAGTGCGAACATGCGGCTGGCCGGGATGGTCTATGCCCCGGGGTGGTGAGCCCAGTCAGGGCTCCGACGCGGGCTGGCGACAGGTCCAGCCGGTGGGCCAGCCGCAGCAGATAGCCGGGCAGTGATTCCCGCGGCAGCGAATCGAGGCTGCGGGGTAGTGGTCGGGTCGCCATCGCGGTCACGCCCGTGCCGGGCTCGCGGTCGTCGCTGCTGTCCAGGTTGATCTTGATGTCGTCGAGCAGGTCGATGGTCGGTCGTTCCGTGCCGGGTCGAGCGGCCGGTTCTGCCATTCGATCATGCCCTCGATCACCTTGTCGGTGATAGTGGA
>NZ_BMNC01000035.1 GCF_014646255.1 Lentzea pudingi | reverse complement strand
ACCGCGCTCAAAGGCCTACCACCCGCCAGCCGCGTTCCTAACCTCTCAGGTCAGTACACCTAGAACCCGAGGACCCAAGCGGGGTCAGGGTTCGAGAAGCGTTGACAAAAGAACTGTTTGATAGTCGTGCCGGTCCTGCGCCAGGGTGCCGAAGTGCCGAGCGAGGAGATCAACGAGCCGCAGGCCGTGGCTCATCCGCAGCGACTCCGGGTTGCGATGGGTGTCGACGGGGCTCGTGAGCTGGGCGTCTCGCAGCGAACGCCAGCGAGCACCTGCGGGGCGGTCGCGCCCACTTGTACCAAACGTGGGAATGGACGGATCGAGGTCGTCCCCGCGCGAGGAGCCAGTCGCGGTGCCGTCGACAGAGGACTGTGAGGTGTTTCTTCGCGCGCTGATCTGCGAGGTTGTTGCGGTGCAACGAGCTCCGCGTGGCGCAGTAGAGGGCTGTTCTGGGAGTGGACGCCGAACTCCGCGTACCGCCAGAGGCATGGAAGGACTACATGACAGTGGAAGGGGACGCTACGTTGAAGTTGCACGCTGCCGCGCGCAAATCGCGAACGTCGAGCACGGGCTGGGTCGGCGTGACGGTGTTGATGTTCCCGACGGCTGAATCGTGACCGCGCTGAGCGAGGTTGGCGCCGACCTGAGGACTCAAGAAGAACCTCTGGTTCTAGTGATCCGCGGTCAAGGCTTCATCGACTGGAAGCGCGATCTCTGTCGTCATGACGCCGCTCATCGCGGTGGTCACACAGAGAGTCTCGACCGAGGTCGTTGGCGGACATGGTGCGCACGGATTCGCACCATGTCGCGCGAGGTGGCGGGCGACAGCGACCTGTCCGAGGCGATCAAGCTCCTCGCACGCACGCACCAGACCTTGATCTGGGACCGTCAACGACAGGTCGCTCGCGTGGGGGCCTAGCTACGCGACTTCTTTCTCGCTGCGCTGGCCGCGTTCGGTGAAGACCTGGCCGCGAGCGAGGTGCTCGATCTGCTCAAGCGGGCACCGGACCCCGATGCTGCGGCGAAGCTCTCGCGGGTCGAGATCCTGGAAGCCCTGAAGCGGGCGGGCGGGAAGCGGCTTGTTGATGAGCGAGCTGAGCGGACTCACACGGGGCCTGAGCTCGGAACAGCTCCGCCTGCCCGACGTCCTGCAACGCGCCTACGCCATCATCGTCCGCGCGCAGGGGGAGTGATCGCCGCGATGGTCGAGCAGATCGACCTCGTCGAGGCCCAGTTGGTGAAACGTCTCGGCCAGCACTCATCTCGCGTGCCGACGGCTTCGGTTCGTTCAAGCCGCAGCGGGGACAGGCGAAAGCTCAGCTTCCGGCCAACCGGTCGATGCCGCCACGGGCATGCGGGGCGAACGCCTGATGGACGTGGGGTGACGCGAGCACCGGCGGGACGATGCAGATACAGGCGCGTCCCTACCGAGGAGAATCATCCGACGGGTGGGATGCGAAGAACGGACGCATCTCCATTAGGCGTTGCAGTAGGCGTGCTTCGACGGAGGCGGCGACGTGGGAGTAGGTTTCTTGGATCTTGTCGGGCATGACGTGGCCGAGGCGGAGTGACTGGGCGATTTCGGGGATGCCGTCGTCGATCATCCAGGTCTTGTGGCTGTGGCGGGTGCCGTGGAAGGTCAGGCCGGATTCTACTGGGTGTAGCCGGATGCATGGGTTGTCGACGTGGAGGTTGCCGTCGGCGGCGGGGCGCTGGGCGCGGCGGGCGAAGTTACTGCGCCTCAGGAGTCCGCCGTCGGGGCCGACGAATACGTGCGGGTGTTTGTGTGTGGCGAGGTGAATCCGCAGCAGTCGGACGTTGAACGGGACGAGGCTGATGGTGCGCGCAGAGGCCTCGGTTTTGGGCTGGCCGAGCCAGGCTCTGCGGGTGTTCGCACGGGAAGCCGTTCCCTACGCGACATATGAGGCGATCGAGGACGACCTCTACGAGGCCGTCGTCGATGTGCACGATCGCGAGTACGACTTGGGCTACGACCGTTTGAGCGCGGTTCTTGAGACGGCAGGCAATCACCGGCCCAATCCCGGCAACATTCTCGCTCCGTACGTAACGGGTCGTGACTGCAAGGGGTTGTGCCATCAGCTGGCCCATGACAAGAAGCTGACCTGGTGCAAGGAGGGGGCTGGGTGAATCCCCTCAACAGCCCGCTGGAAGTCGGTCTCCGCGCCCTCGTCGTGCTGACGGAGACGTTCCCCCGGCGCTTGGACGTCGCGCAGCTCATTTACCTCGACCACGCGCTGCTACACAGCGGCGATGTCGAAGGCGGGCTGGCGAGCCTTCAGCCCGATCTCCCCGTCGGTCCGGGTGAGCTGGCCTGCGCCGTGCTCTCATCGAAGATGGACTCGTCGTGCTAATGCGCGCCGGCCTGGCTGACATGGCAGCCACTGAGGACGGGTTTCTGTACTGCGCGACCGAGGAAGCGGGCAGCTTCCTGTCCTCGCTCGAAGCCCCTTATCTCGCTCGGCTCAGGGAACGCGCGGAGTGGCTCACTTCCGCGTATGTCCACGAAGGTGCCGACGTGCGCATCGGTATGCGCCGGATCACCCAGGACTGGGCGAACAGCCTCGATGCTGCCGTCTCCGACGACCGAGAGGACGAGAACCGGTGACCGCACTCACCCTGCTGCACCTCACCTTCGTCGGCCCCGGCAAGGAGTTTGCAGCCGTGGACTTCGACCGGAGGCTTACCGTCATCTACGGCGCATCGGACACCGGTAAGTCCTTCATCGTCGAAGCCATCGACTACATGCTCGGGGCGAGCAGCCTCAAGCAGATCCCCGAAGCCGACGGCTACACCCGGATCCTTTTGGGCCTGCGTCTAGCGAACAAGCGGATCGTGACGATCTCGTGCACCCCTGCAGGCAACAAGGTCGCTGTCCATGACGGCGATGTCCGCACGCTCACCTCGGCAAAGCCGATGAGAGAGTTCAACTTCAAGCACAGCAAGACAAGCTCGAACAGTCTGTCCCGCTATCTTCTCGGGCTGGGCGGTGCCGACGGTCGCTGCGTGCTGAAGAACGCACGCCGCGAGCAGCTCTCCTTGAGCTTCCGACATCTCGCACATCTCTGCGTCATCAACGAGACGCAGATGGCGTCCCCTCGGTCCCCGGTGCTGACCAGCGGACAGGTCATCCACGCCACTGCGGAGAAGTCCGTGTTCCGGTACCTGTTGACCGGCAGGGACGAACCGGAGGTCGCCACCGGGACGAGCGAGGTCGAGAAGAAGGTCGGCAAGGGCAAGATCGATCTGCTCGACCAGCTCATCGCCCAGACTCGCGGCAGTCTTAGCCTCGAGTCGGGTGAAGCTGCTTTGCGAACGCGCCTGGAGCGGATAGAGGCCGCGTTGGCCCAGGCGTCATCGGGGATTGAAGAGTTGGTCTCCGAGCGGTCCGTCATCGTGGAGCGGATGCGCGTCCTCCAGGCCGGCATCACCGACAACCGGGCTCGGGCGGGCGAAGTGCGCACACTCGTTGCGCGTTTCCACCTGCTGCACCAGCAGTACGACTCAGACCTCGCCAGGCTCGAGATGGTCGCCGAAGCAGGAACGCTCCTCGGCTACTTCCGCGTCGGAATCTGCGTGTTCTGCGGCGCGGCACCGGAGCACCAACGGGCCGATCATCACGTGCACGAGACCACCCGGCTCCAGGCAGCCGTCACCGCGGAAACCCGTAAGACCACCGAACTCAGCCAGGACCTGCTGACCACGATCGACGATCTCGAAGCCCAACTCGGCTTCCTCGACGACGAACATTCGAACGACCAACGCGAGACCGCGACGCTCCAACAACGCCTCGCACGCCTCGAAGAACGCCTCCGGCCGATGGACAGTGACAACCGGGAGCTGCTGGCTGTCCGAGCGCAGATCCAGACCGACCTGGCAATTCACGCCCAAGTCCAGCGGCTGGAAGACCTCCGCGCCGACCTGTCAGCCGAACCGGACAATCCCCAGCCCTCGCCCACCGACGAAATCGGATCCGAGGACCTGCTCACGTTCGAGCGCCTAGTGCAACAAACCCTCTTGTCCTGGCAGGTCCCGGGAGACAACAACGTCAGCTACAACCAAGGCACAGCGGAAATCATCGTGGACGGCCGTGAGCGCGGCACCCGCGGCAAGGGAATGCGGTCGATCATCCACGCGGCCTTCACCGCGGCGCTCGCGCTTTACACCACATCCCGGGACCTGCCCCACCCAGGATTCGTCGTGCTGGACTCCCCTGTACTCACGTACCGCGAGCCACACGAGCAAGACGTCCTGCTCACGCACAACGTGGTCGAACACTTCTACCAGGGGCTACTCAACGACTTCCCAGTCCAGACAGTTGTCATCGAGAACGGCGACCCACCCGAGCACCTCGACACCCACGCAACCGTGTACGCCTTCAGCACCGAGGGATCAGACCGCGCAGGCTTCTTCCCGCCGACCCAAACGACCTAGGACCTGCGCAGTAGCTCAAGGACAGCGACACCATCGTCGACGGGCGGGCGGGGGACCACAACGTTCCCACCCACATCCGCATCCATCACCGCCAAGCCGACAGCTGCACCCCTAACGCCCGCTGCCCGCCGAACAGCGACCCGTAGGCGCACCGACACCGAACGGCACCATCCCCACGGCCACGGCCGAACGAAAGATCCTGCGCGATACCACCCGAACGGGCGTCCGCTCCTGGAGCAAACTCCTGACCCTATTTCGCGGCGTTCGGGACCCCGCTCCAGTTTTGCTCCAGTTAGGGCTACAACCGTCCACACTGGACACAAACGAAGATCGCCCGCCGACCCTATTTACGCAGGTCAGCGGGCGATTCGTATACCGTGTCCAATTGTGGAGCTGAGGGGACTCGAACCCCTGACCCTCACACTGCCAGGTTGGTCCACAAAGGACTCCTACCAGCACAAACACTAGGACCCCAACAACTCCAACGCAACTAGCTGCCGTTCAGCGCCGTTGAGTGCCGTTCGATGACGTTGCGCTCCTGGTACTGCTCCAGTTTCGCTCCATGACGTTCAGTGTGAGACTCGGACGAAGAACAGCTTGCGACTGCACCTCATCCGCCAAGCGCGCGGCTACGCCGCCCGCGCCGTCACCGTCGTCATCGACTCCCAGTCGGTGAAAGCCGCGGAGACCGTCGCCAAGGCCAGCCGCGGCTACGACGCCGCGAAGAAGATCAATGGGAGTAAGTGTGCCGTCGTGGTCGATCTCGGTGGCCTGCCGCTGACGATGATGGTCGTGCCGGCGAGCATGACCGACCGCGACATCGCCCGCGAGCTGCTCTTCCGGGTGCGCCTGACCTGCCCGCATGTCGTGCAGGTCTCCGCCGACTCCGCCTACAGCGGCGCACTCGTCGGCTCGGCCAAGACGTTCCTCGGCATGAGGATCACCGTCGTGAACCGCCCGTCCGGCGCCACCGGCTTCGTCCTGCTGCCACGCCGCTGGGTCGTCGAACGCACCCTGTCCTGGCTGCTGCGCGCTCGCCGCAACGTCCGCGACTCCGAACGCCTGCCCCTGCATTCCGAAGCCGCGCTCATCTGGTCCGCGATCGCGCTGATGGCACGCCGGCTCACCAGGACCACCGCCCGCAACCGCGCCACCTGGGCCGCCTGAACAACACGCTCATCGGCCGCGAGATGCTGTCGGCCATGAACGACACGCTGGGCGAGCTGATGCGCACCGCACGAACACGCCTCACGCTGTCCGGCCGCGAAGCCGCACGCCGCGCGGGCATCTCCGAATCCCGCTGGCGACAACTCGAAGCAGTTCAGCAACCAGGCCGCGACGGCGAACTACAACCGGTGAGCACCACCACCGAGACCGTCCTGCAGATCGCCGCAGCACTCGCCCTCGACCCGAGCATCGCGCTGCGCGCGACCAGCCGACGATCGCGCCGACGAGGCCGGACTGGACACCATGCTGCGACGCGGCCTAGGACTCCCGAAGCTGTTACCAACCGCAAGGTAGCGAGTTCTAGCTGGTCAGCGCGGTAACGTCCTCTGTGCGATCCGGGGAGCGCGTGACACGCGGCTGCCGAACTCATCGTCTGTGCTGACGGGTCGACGGTCTCCGTGGTGTCTGATGTGGACACCGAGGGTACGTTTTCGGTGATCTTGGTGTGGTCTTGACCGCGCAGCGGAGTGTCGCTCACCCGATTATGTCGCCGCTATGGGGGGCTACCTTCCTCGCTCGTGAAGCAGGATTGGGATCCCGATGAGCTGATCGTGGCGTGGACGCTGGTCGAGGACGACTGGCGGCTGCTGGGGAACAAGACCGGCGCGACGCGGCTGGGATTCGCGTTGCTGCTGAAGTACTTCGAGATCGCGGGCGAGTTCCCCAGCTACGGTGAACAGTTCCCGCGCCGGCGGTGGAGTTCGTAGCCGAGCTGGTGAAGGTCGACCCGGTCGAGTTCGGGAAGTACTCCTTCCACAACCGCACCGCCGAGTACCACCGGGCGCAGGTCCGCGAGGCGCTGGGGCTTCACCCGGCCACGGTGGAGGACCAGCAGCGGTGGATGGAGTGGCTGGCGGCCGAGCAGTGTCCGGTGGAGCAGAACCGGGACCGTCTCGAGGTGGCACTGCGGCAGCGCTGCCGCAGCGAGAGCGCTGAGCCGCCCAGTGGGGGCCGGATCGAGCGGGTGATCGGCTCGGCGCTGCGCCAGCACGAGACAGCGTTCGCGGCGCTGATCGTTGACCGGCTGGGGCTAGCGCTGTGCGCGGCGATGCAGACGCTGCTGGAGTCCGAGGGCTTCCTGGCGGAGGCGAAGGCCGATCCGGGTCCGCTCGGGCTGGATACGCTATTGGGCGAGATCGCGAAGCTGCGCACCGTGCGGGGGCTGGGATTGCCGGCCGAGGTGTTCGCCTGGGTGTCGGATCGCCTCGTCGCGGCGTGGCGGTCGCGGGCGGCGCGGATGTTCCCCTCGGACTTCGCCGAGTGCTCCGCGCCGGGTGCGGTACACGCTGCTGGCGGCGTTGTGCTGGGACGTCAAACCGAGATCACCGACGCGCTCGTCGGTCTGCTGGTGGACCTGGTGCACAAGATCAACGCCCGCGCGGAACGGCGAGTGGAGAAGGAACTGCTCGGCGAGATGACCACGGTACCCGGGAAGAAAGGCATCTTCCTCAAGATGATCAACGCGGTGCTCGACCATTCCGACGAGCCGGTCCGCGAGGCGGTGGGGTCGGTGGTGCCCGGTGGTGCCCGGTGGGGAGAAGACACTGCGCAAACTGGTCAAGGAGCTCCTCGCTGGCAGCCGGGTGGTGCGCGAGCGGGTGCGGTACCAGCTGCGCGGCTCCTACACCATCACTACCGGCGGATGCTCGCCCCGGTGCTCGCGGCGCTGAACTTCCAGTGCAACAACACCGCCTGCCGGCCCGGTGATGGACGCCGTCAAACTGCTCGGCTCCTACGCGGCGGTGGACGGCAAGGTCAAGGTCTACGGGCCAGGCGACAATCCGCCGATCGAGGGTGTCGTCCCGAAGGCGTGGCGGGACGGGGTCACCGACGAGAACGGCCAGGTTGAACGCATCTCCTACGAGCTGTGTGCTGACCACACTGCGGGAGCGCTGCGCCGCCAGGAGATCTGGGTCGTCGGCGCAGGACGTTGGCGTGACCCGGAGGAGGACCTGCCCAGCAACTTCGAGGACAACCGCGACGTGCACTACGCCGCGCTCGGTAAACTGTTGCAGGCGCAGGAATTCGTCGAGGACCTCAAACGCCGCTCCGCCATCGAGGTCGTGTTCTACGGCAAGGACGGCAAGCTCACCGGCGCCGATCAGGAGAATGTGTCGATGCTGGCGCTCCACCTTCTGCAGAGCTGCCTGATCTACATCAACACCCTGCTGCTGCAACGGGTCCTCGACGATCCAGTGTGGACGAAGAAACTCACTCCGGAGGACCGGCGCGGTCTGAACGCGCTGTTCTGGACCAACGTGAATCCCTACGGCCGGTTCCAGCTGAATATGGACACCCGCCTCGACCTCGACCTCGTCGGATGACCAGCCCGCCCCGCGACCCAGGGCGGGCCTACGGTTCCGCCCCCTTGCAGGCGACTGTTGCCGAATCCACCTCAGAGAATTAGTTTCTAACTAGAAATCTATTTCTAGTCCAGGAGATCCGTGATGATCGATCCGAAGCAGGCCCTAGGCGAAGCCGCGCGACAGCGGGGTGCGATGGCCGCTCGGGTTCGCCTCCCTTGGTGGTACCTGGCGCTGGTCGCCGTGTCATGGACGCTGCTGATGGGAGACGGTCTGCCAACGGCGCGAGACTTCTACCAGGGCGCGGGGATCTCGAAATTCCCTTACGCGTATGTGGGCGCCTTCGTCTTGCTGCCGATGCTGGTCTTGTTCCGGCGTTGGTCAGGGTTGCATCTGGTGGAGCGCAGCACGGCCTATCCAGCGTTGAAGCGGCACGCTCTCGGGACGGTGCTGGTGTTCGGCGGCAGCTTCCTCGTTGAACTCGCGCTGTTCCTGATGGACGACCGCTGGAGCGGCGCACCCCGGGCCGCGGTCGCGGTCGCGGTGATCTCGGGGTGCCTGGCGGCCGTCCAGCTGTATCGTGTGAACGCTGGAATTCGCCGGGACATCGCGGACGGGTGGTAAGTGACTGATCTGGTCGGCGGACTGGACCCGTTGATCCACCCGCTTCCCAGGCTGTCGATCTGCTCGGCCCTGGCCGCAGGGCCGCAATGGGTGGATTTCCGCACTGTCCGGGAGACCACAGGCCTGAGCGATTCGATGTTGTCGAAGCATGCATGGGCTCTGCAGGAAGCCGGCTACCTTGAGGTACGCAAAGGGACTGTCGGCAGGCGTCCCCGCACATAATTTCGTTTGACAGCCCTCGGGCGCAAGAACTATCGGGCCCACCTCGCTCAACTTCGCAAACTGGTCGAGGCCGAAGACGGCACTCCACCGGTCGGGCGACCGGACGTGTCACGCGAACCGTGTAAGCCAGAGGTGTACCAAGATCGACGCGCCGGACTGGCGGTCGGAGAGGACACCGAGTGACTCAGGACACATCGCCTCGTCAGGGTGACGAGACGGCGGCGCGGCGGCTCGCGGGGTGTTCTCGCCCGAGGCGATCGACGCGTTGCTGAAAGACGCCAAATCGGCGGGCACGCCTATTGACGGTGTCGACGGTCTGCTGAATCAGATGACGAAAGCCATGCTGGAGCGGGCCTTGCAGGCCGAGATGACAGGCCATCTGGGCTATGAGGCCGGCGACCCGGCCGGCCACGGTTCCGGCAATTCCCGCAACGGCAGGTCCACCAAGACGGTGTCGACGAGGAACGGTCCGGTCGAGATCGAGGTCCCGCGTGACCGGAACGGCTCGTTCGAACCGGCGATCGTGCCGAAACGAGCCCGGCCGATCATCAGGTCGACGCGCTCGCCGCGGCCGGGGTGAACGAGGAGAACATGTTCATCGAGGAGGTCTCCGGCAAGCTCTCCTCCCGCCCGAAGCTAGACACCATGCTTGAGCGGCTCCGGACCGGCGATGAGGTGGTGGTAATCCGGCTCAAGCGGATCGGCCGCTTCCAGCAACACTTGCTGAAGCTCGTGCGCTGGTTCGGTGCCACGACGTCGACTTCGTCGTGCTGGAATAAGGCATCGACACCTCCAGCCCCGGCGGGCGGCTGGTGTTCCACTTCCTCGCGGCACTGGCCGAGTACGACCGAGAGATGATCGTCGAAGGCACGATGGACGGCCTCGCCGCCGCGCGAGCCCGCGGCCGCGTCGGTGGCCGGGCCCTCGTCGCCGCAGCGCCAGCTCGACACCGCGCAGCAGATGTACGACTCGGGCAAGCATACCGTCGAGAAGATCGCCGAGACCTTCAACGTCGGCCGCACCGCTCTCTACCGGCAGCTGCACGCCTACGGCGACGACGGCGCCTGTGTCCTGGTCGTCTACCGCAACACCCGCGCCCGCAAGGTCGCCCGAACACCAATCGCCGCTACGGCGAAACCGGCGCCAGCGAGAAGGTCCAGCTCGACGCCGACCGCAAGTGGTTCCCCGTCGCCGCGGCCCGCTGGCGGCGACTCAAGGCAATCGTCTACGTCGTCGACGGAGTCGTCGCCCGCATCTGCGCCGTCGAAGCGGATCTATCCAAATGGGGCACCGAGGACCGCGGCTACGCCAACGTCCCAGTCACTAAACCGCTGACCGAGCTGCAGATCGCGAAGAAACTCCCGACGCTGACCATCGCTCGGCGAAACGAGGCCGCACGTGCGCGGCAAAATCCGCGAGTACGTCTCGCTATAGAGCTCTGAGCAGCGACGACCCGCTATCTTGCGGTCGGTGACAGCTTCGGCAGTCCTGGGCCGACGCCAGCTGCTCGACGCGGTCGACCTCCTGAGCCGCTCTCAGCAGCAAGCACTACTGACACTTCTGCGCACCCTCACCCCTATATGGACATGGGTTCGAAGACACGCTCTGAGTGCGTGTCTCAAGGCCTGTGTGCTCCGGGAGCAGCCGCATGCCGTCGATGATCGAGGACTCGCGGACGAGGACGGCGTCGTCTGCCACCGCGAGGAGATCGTCCAGGACCTGGGGTATCGGGAACCGTCCGGCGACGCCGTCCACGATGGTGTCGGCCGACTCGGTGGTGATGAGGCGGCGCTCGCGCCAGGAGCGGGGTCAACGCCGGTGCGCTCGTGGGCTGCACGCAGATCACCTCGGCTCCGACGACCAAAGTCTTCAGGACGTATCCCACACCAGTGGCGAGTGCACCACCACCCCAGTGCGATCAGGACAGCGTCGAATGTGGACTGCTCGTCCGCCAGCTCAAGGCCGATCGTCCCGGTGCCCTCGCACGTTCAATGTCCAGGCTGTCCTCGAGCAGCCGGATGCGGCGTTCATTCGCGCTGCAGCGGCCTGCCGAAGCAATCAGTCAGGCCCGTGGCGCTTTGGTAAAGTGTTGCGCCGAGAAAATTGCGCAGCCAAACGTTCCAGTGCCACTTCGGTTGACATGTGATCTTCTCGACATCATTCGAGAATAATTTGCTTCGTCAGTTCTCTCACGTTCGGCCGAAGCGTCGGATCCACATCCAGGCGAGGCCAATCAAGATTGCGGTGAAAACGATGAAGATAGCGGTCTCAACTAGCTGAAAGGAGTCCAGCCGATCAGCAGGCTGATAGTCGTTGAATCGATGGGTTATTCCTGCGTCTGCGAAGCAGTTGTTGATCTCGTCATCGCTCAGCGAATTTTTCGACAAACATTCAATCGGCAATTCGGCAGGCTCCCCCGCCGAGTTGAGAAAACCTCCGGCCACGTACAAGGGATTCTGATCGATGGTGTCTCCATTGGTCAGCTGGCCGTGGATCGGCGTGGTCTGTCGCACGGGATCCTCGTAGAACGGCCGCCATCCCGCGATCACCAGGATGCGGACGCCGACGTAGACGGCGAGGGTGACTGCCATCGCCACGACGGTTCGCCTGGTAATGGCACTCATGGCGAGTCCCAGCGCGAACCCGAACGCCGCGTACGCCGCCTGAAGGTGCGGCGCAGTCTCGAACAACCCCACCTCGGAGAAAGCCAGGAACGCTGGACGGTCCCTCGCATCGTTGATCCCGCGCATCATGAAACCCGCGCTCGCGCCGAGCGCCGCCGCCAGCCCGGCGGCGATGGAGCCCAGCAGAACGATCTTGCTGGCCAGCCACCGGCTTGAGGTGATGTCTTGGCTCCAGACCATCGTGGTGGTTCGTTGCTCGTACTCACGGGACACGAGCGGCGCTGCCCAGAACACTGCGATCAGGAGACCGAAGATCATGGGCGTAGCCCCCATGATCTTCGCGAGGTCGACCAGGGGATTTGAATCCCATGTTCCCATCGGTCCTCTGGCTGGGGCGGCGATCCGCAGGAGCAGTAGTGCGCTGATCCAGACCAGGACGAGCGTTCCGGTACCCACGAGCATCCAGCGGTGCTGCCTGCGGATCAGCCACAGAAGGTCGGTCCAGCCGACTCGGGTTCGCACGACCGGCCGGTCCGTGGTCGTGGCGTTCATGCATCGTCCCCTTTCCGAGTGGATTGAAGCTGAGCGAGCACGTAGTCCTCCAGGGTCACCGCTCGCTGCGACCACGGTCGGCCCACGAATGGCCGTGGCTGCCTGTCGGGCAGGCGGAGCAGGAATGTCGACTGGTTGTCGTGGTGGCGCGCCTGCAGCACAGCGCTGGAAGCGACAGGTAGCACCTCCGACCGCGGGCCGGTGATGAAGACATGGCTTGCCAGAAGATCGTCGACATCGCCTCCGCTGAGCAGCCGACCACGCGCGAGCAGCAGCAAGTAGTCCGCCACACCCCCAAGTTCGGCCACCACATGCGTGGACAACAGCACAGTCATCCCGGTCTCCGCCACCTCGCTCAGCAGCTCCTGGCTCACCTCGCGCCGCGCCAGCGGATCCAGGTTGGCCAGCGGTTCGTCCAGTATCAGCACGCTAGGCCGGGACCCGATGGCCAACGCGAACGCCACCTGCGCGTGCTGCCCGCCGGACAGCTTGCCGCAAGCCCGGTCCAAGGGAATCTCGAAGCGCTCCAGCCACCGGACGGCACGCGTCTGGTCCCACACGATGTTGAGCCGCGCGCCCAGGCGCAGCATGTCGGCGGCGGAAAAGTTGCGATAGACCGGCTTCTCCTGCGAGACGAACGCCACGCGACCCACCGCATGCGCCGATCCCTCATCGGCCTTGAGGAGGCTCGCGAGAACGCTCATCAGCGTCGTCTTGCCCGCACCGTTCGCGCCGACCAACGCGGCGACTCGTCCCTGAGGGAGTTCGAATGTGCAGTCGCGCAGCGCCCATTGGTTCCCATAACGCTTACCCAACTCCTGCGCCCGCACTGCGACAGCGGTTGCGCATGAGGGCTCGAAAACGGTCCTCATTCGACCGTGACTCCTTTCATTTCGACGATTACCGATCGCGCCAGCGCGACGATGTCTTCCGTTTCCAGGCCGGCTTCGGATGCCTCCTGCACCCACACGACCAATCGCGCCCGCAGCACAGCCATCACCTTCGGATCGGTTGAGCCGAGCCCGAATCTGACAAACGTGCCCATGCCTTGACGCCCCTCGACGAGGCCGGACAGCTCGAGCTCCCGGTACGCCTTCAGCACGGTGTTCGCGTTGACGCCGCTGCGGGCCACCACATCGCGCACCGTCGGCAGCTGATCTCCCGGTGCCAACCAGCCGAGCCGCAGCGCCTCCCGCACCTGCCGCACAACTTGCAGGTACGGGGGAAGTCCGCTCGTCCGGTCGATATGAAAGTCCACCCACCGCCCCAATGTTCTAGTCAACTACGACAATATTGAATTCCGATGTTCGGTGATGTGTCAAGCCGATGTGGCTCGAACAGCTGTCGCGCTACCGTGATGTTCAACCGGCGAAAATTGCCAGTCGAACACGGTTGATCAAGAACCCGGCCGTCGACGTCTTCAACCAGATGAACCGAACTTCCGATCAAGGCGCTCGGGGCCGTGAAACTCAATCGGACTGGCTCCCGAGTGGCCGTGCACACCAGTAGTCGCGGCTGCCCTGATGGCCGTTACTGACATGTGAGCGCCTAGCGGCTGGATCTTCGCTCAGCGAGGATCTGCGCCTGGTCCGCGGCATGAGCAGATATTCGGCCTACATGGCGTGTTGGAATCATCGAGTGCATGAGAGGGGCATGCATCGACATTCGTGTGCGGTCGTGATCATTGCCCGGCGTGGCGATTTCCGGAGATTGAGTCCTCGTCGGGTTGTGAACCTCGCGCATCCGATATGAAGGCTCGGTGTGATAATTCGGCCAGTCGCAGCGAGTCGAGGGCGTCGGCGCGGCCGCGCGGCGGACCCGTTCGGGAACCAGTGGGAGATCGGTAACGCACTTGACCACACAGCCACTATGACTGAGAAGGCGTAGCGCCTCGACATCCGTGCGCACACGGCTCGAAGTCGAACGGACGAGGAGGTCCTCGACGACGAGCGGAGAAACCTGGTGCTTCACCCTGACATGGCGATGCTGCTCACCGTGAACGTGCGCTGCGATCTGAACTGATACTCGATCGGGGCGCAGACGCTGCATGTTGACTGGTCGACGTCACGTTCCTGGCTGCAAACCATTTCTTGTCGGGCATGTTCGAGGGTTCGTTGGTCTGTGTTATCGATAACGAAGAGTCTTAATGGCGAGGTTTGCTGACAACCGTCGCGCTTCGGCTCGAGTTCGACAGGTGCCTGTGAGTGACAGGAGCACCTGTCAACTTTCTCTCGACGACCCACCAACATCTGACCGACATCTTCAGCAACCGGCCGCCACCCGCTAGTCGCACACGGCAAGTCGGTGTACGAACTATTCGGAAAGAGCAGGACGCTGCGCATGTTCGATCCCAGATTCAAGATCCTTTCGGCAACGGCCATTTTCTGCTTTGCCATCGGAGCCGTCGCGCTACCTGCTGTCGCGGCAGGCAGCGAGCCAGCACCAACTGCAGTTGTCACTTCGGGGTCTTCGTACGCTGACCCGGTAATCGGCATTTGGGCCAGCGCTGACTCTGAGATTCGGTTTCAGATGACCATCAAGCAAGATGGCGTGAATCCGAAGAGGTTCATTGCCATCACGACATCGGAACCGCCCTGCGTCATGGCCAAGTTGGTCCGCGTGTCGGCGATCGATACTTCACGGAGACTCGGCCGAACTGCGATTTCACCGGAGAACCCGTTGGGCGTGGCCTGGTCACGGTCGAAGGTGATGTGCTGACAGATCGTAACCTTCCCGGTCGGCCGCACTTTGAGATCGTTTTCACTCGAGTCCGCTGAGTTCCGGGTCGTTGACATCCGCTCTCCAAGGTCGAGGTGGATGAATCGGCCAAGTTGAAGCGACCCGGAGGCTGTGAATTTGCTGACCATCACACGATGCTGATGTGCCCTGTCTTCAATTCGAGGTCAAGCGTCGCAATGGTGCCACGGATGCATGGTCGAGATCGTGCCTCAGGCGGGGTTCAATAGACTGCCTGCCGAAGAACTCAGTTTGCTGCGTTAAAGGTGTGAGTTGTGTAGGTCGATGATGGTTGTTGCAGGTCGGTGAGGATTGTGTGCGGGACGTGTTCGGCGGGAAAAGTTCGACGCGCTGGGCCCGGAACGGAGCCAGGGGACGGCCGGAGATGATCGGTGGGCAGATTCGCGGGCGGATCTGTCTGATCGCGCGGACGTCCCGCCGGCTGGGGTATCACCGCGTTCGCGACCTGGTCGTTGTCGAAGCTGTGTGACGGCGGCGTCTCGTGGCAGGCCACGACCACGGGAAGCCTCGGCAGCCCCGGACTTCCTGGTCGAAATGCACCGGATCCTGGACCTCCACGACTATCCGCCCGACGACAAGCAGCCTGCAACACTACGGCAGCGACCACCACATCCGCGCAGCCGACGCTATGCCACGAAGCCGTACAGCAGATGTGGGCTGACTTCGCGGCTACGGGAACGACTTCGGGCTGGGATCCCCCGGACCCGGACAGATCAGATAAGTGCCGCGGAAGACACGGACTTCGGCGAACGCAGCGGGCGCTGCTAGGCACGAAGGTCAGGGTCTAATGTGACAACGGCAGCGCGGCACGATAAAACAACACGTGAAGCCCTGGTATCCGCAGAACGATCTTGGCCGAAAGCTCTGCTACCAGGGGCTTCGCCACATCCAGGCGTGGACACGCCGGTGCTCATCAACCTGTTACTCCGCAAGAAGCCTTGCCCGCCAACCCACCCAGCCCAGGATGAAAAAGGCTCAATGTTGTTGGTTCGACTGAACAATGTGCGTATTCGAACGGACACCTTGTCACTCCGTGCCGAATTGGGCTGGTCCGCGCTCACCGCAAGCAGCTGGGGTCGGTGTGGCGCAAGCTCGACCCGGGACAGCAGGCACTACTGATACTTGGGTACCTGCGCAAAGGCGAGCCATTCGCCGACGCGGGCGCCGGGTTCGCGGTCTCGGCTACGACGTGCTGGCGCTATGTCAACGACACCGTCGAGCTGCTGGCCCAGCGGTCCGCGAAGCTGCGAGAGGCGCTGCGGTAGGCGAAACGCCAGGGCATCGCCTACGTGGTGATCGATGACACGCTCATCTCGATCGACCGGATCGCCGCCGACCGCCCGTTCTACTCCGGCAAACACAGAATGCACGGGATGAACCTGCAGGTGATCGCCTTCCCAAACGGCACGATCCTGTGGGTGTCCGGTGACCTGCCCGGCAGCACCCACGACACCGCCGCGGCGCGGATCTGGAACATCCTGGCCGCCCTGCGCCAGGCTGGGCTGATCGCCTTGGGAGACAAGGGCTATCACGGTTACGACCAGACCGGCCGGCACGTGGTTACCCCCGTATAGGGGTCGCAACAGTCGCAGAAGACCGCCAACCGCGCTCATGCCCGCCTGCGCGGCCCTGGCGAACGCGCCAACGCCCAGCTCAAGACCTGGCGATCCTGCGCAAACTCCGCTGCGGCCCCCGCCGCACCGGCCGACTGGCCAAAACCAACCGCGATGCAGGATGGTGGAACTACGTGGACGTTAGGAACAACTGCAACTACGCTATCAACGTGGTCATCGCATGGAGGTATGCGGACGACAACCACTGTCAGACTATTGCCGCGAACAGCGGCAGGACGGAACGGTGCGGCGGGCAAGCGCACGTCACCGAAGTTCGAGGCGGCCAGGTCTTCGCGTCAGCATGAAGAGTCGTATGAATCGGGCGGCTCTTCATGCTGTTGAAGTTGAGTAAGCGATTGTTATGGGTCAGAGTTGGTCGATTCTCAAAACCTATTCTGTCCATCAACACCTTCGTTATCGAGTGTTGTGGCGGCCGTTGAACCCATTAACGCAGTACCAGCGACGCGGAGGACGCGGGCGAAGTGGTGTTTCGAAAATAGCTCTAACCGGGCTATTCTGAGATGCCGCATTGCAGTACGAATATGAAGTGAAGAATCCATTGCATGACGGGATCGTTCCATGTATATTCCTGCTCACTTCGCACCCGATGACGACTCCGTTCAAGCATTATTGTCACGTCATGGCGCCGCCGATCTGGTGACCGCAACGATCAACGGCCTCGTCGCAACCACGCTGCCGTTCCACTATGATCATGAACGCGCCAAGCTTATGGGACACCTAGCACGCAATAACGACCAGTGGCGTCTGCCTATGATCGGCGATGCACTGGTCATCGTGCGTGGACCGGATTCCTACATCACACCGTCCTGGTACGCCTCTAAGGCAAAGCATGGCCGGGTCGTTCCCACGTGGAACTACATAACAGTGCACGTGTATGGAAGTATGATAGTGCACCAGGATCCTGACTGGCTCGCCGATGTGGTGCGGCACCTCACTGACAAGCATGAAGCTCAGCGGCCGCACCCATGGTCGGTAGACGACGCGCCACCTGGATTTCTTCATCGTCAGCTTCGTGCCATTGTGGGAGTCGAATTGACTATTAATCGTATCGAGGCCAAGTTCAAGCTCAGCCAGAATCGCTTAGTAGCCGATATTGACGGAGTGATCAAGGGGCTACGGGAGGACGGACAAGAGGCGGCCGCAGCTGCGGTCGAAGAGCATCGCACCTGAACGTTCTTGGTCACAAGTCTCACAGCATTACGTACACAGCCCTATAGAGCCCGAGCACTGACCTGGCAATTTTCCTACATGGGTTGAGATCATGGTTTGCCATGATCTTGGTTGGTGCTGGACGAGCTGTGGGTGTTGACGCAGCCGTTGATTCCGCGGTTCGCAGAGCGCCCGCAGAGTGGCGGGACGGCTTCGGTCGATGACCGTGCGGTATTCCTCATCGAGGTCCACATTGCTCGCAAAGGGGTCGAGACCAGCTCCGCATACTCCCGCCGATACGGGAGGACGGTCTATCGCAGGCTCCGTGGTTCTGGTCGTAGAATATCTTCGCAGAGTGCCCCAGTATGAGTTGATCATTCGGCCGAGTTGGTGGTCTGCGATCAAATGGGGCCGATCGGTTCTGGATATCTGCGAAGCTAGTTCTGCACCCTCAAGGTTTTTGATCACGGTATGCGCGAGGTCGAAGGGCAGCACTCGATCCCGTACTTCGTGCTCTCAAGGTATTAGGTGGATCGTTTCTTCCAATTCTGCTATTTTCTAGATCGAACATTCTCTGCAAAGCTTGCTTCGGTCGGCCATCTGTTGAAAGAAGGTCTAAAGCGTGAATTCGGGTTATAAGCGCGTCACTGCTAACGGGATCAAGTTTGCCTACCTAGAGCAGGGCGAGGGGCCATTAGCATTGTTGCTGCATGGTTTCCCGGAGGCGCCGAGCATATTCCGACATCTGATGCCCGCGCTTGCCAGCGCAGGTTATCATGCTGTTGCGCCGGCAATGCGTGGGTTCGCGCCCACGCAGGTTCCAGCAGATGGAAGCATGCTTATGGGCGACCTGATTGCCGACGCCAACAGTTTGCATGAAATGCTTAAGGCTGACTCGAACGCGGTGATCGTCGGACATGACTGGGGCGGCTTTGCCACTTGGGGCGCTGCCGCTCACGCACCTGAACGCTGGTCGAAGATCGTAGTGGCCGATGTTCCGCCGGTGCGGTTCTACGAGCGCAAGGCTGCCGACCCCATTCAGATTCATAAAAACAGTCATTTCTACTTTATTCAGATGAGCGTCGCCGATCAGCTCATTCCTGTTAATGATTTTGCTTACTTCGATTGGCTCTGGATGCACTGGAGCGGGATCGTTCCCGGCTTCGATTCCGCTCCGGATCGGCAAGCGGGCAAGGATGCCCTGCGTGCACCGGAGAACCTTCGCTCGGGGCTTAGTCTTTACCGCCAGAACTTCCCCGCCGCGACGTTCGGAACTGACAGATGGAAGATGGGAACGCTTCTAGCCGAGCTTCCTACGCAGCCGACCCTTTACCTGCACGGTAGCGAAGACCCTGTAGTGGATCACGCGATCCTTGGCGACATCATCAGCGCACTTCCTGCTGGCTCGGACGGCGTCCTCTTGCAAGACGTCGGTCACTTCCCTTTCCTCGAGAAGCCTCATGAGGTCAACCAAAGGATTCTCAGGTTCTTGGAGACGTAAACTAAGGTGGCCTGTGTTGATTTCGCTGCGTTTGCGTAAATATGTGCGCTTTCCTTCTGCTTTCTCGGCGCCTGGGTCGAACACGTTGCAGCGGTAAGAAACTTGCTAGAGCAGCACGCTCCGGTTGTGCGGTGGCTCTCGACTTCGTGTTCGTACGCTGGGCTCAATTCACTTCCACCTGCCTGTCGATCAAATGGGTTGTTCAGGCGGCTTTTTCGGCTATAGCTACCTGCACAACGCCGTCGACGACAACTCCCGCCTCGCCTATAGAAAAATCCTGCCTACTGCCGCGTTCTGGCAGCGAGCACAGACCTTCGAGGCACGCGTGCTCCCCAGCGGCGAACTCACTGCCCGCTCCGGTCGGCAGCGATCTCGCTGCAGGCGAACTGTCATGGTCTAGTTCTGCAACGGCACTCAGGTGAGTAGGTAGCCGCGTCGTTTGTAGTGACTGAGTCTGGCTTGGTGCTGGTGCCGTCGGCACCAGCACGACCAGGACCAGACGTGTTCGGCGGTGCCGGTGATGCGCAGGAACAGCTTGATTAGCAAGCGACGGATCTCGGGTAGTGTTAAGTCGATCATGTCTTGTTCGCTGACGCCGATTCCCCCTTTGCGGCAACGGATCTGGCGACCGCGAGCCAGACCGTGCGCGAGCATGGACAGGGTGATGTGGGCGTACCAGGCTCGCCAGCTGCGCATTTGGTAGTGATCCAGCCCAGCCTCGTTCTTAGCCTGCTGGAAGCATTCCTCGATCCACGCCAGGTCCAGTAATGTGGACCTGCGCGGCCCGAAACAGTCGTAGTAGGCGATCTCGGTCGGATCCTTCACCGAACGTCGTGCCAGGACCAGTGCCCGCGGCCGGGCCGCCAGCAGATCCGGATCGGTACCCGTGCCCAGTCGTAGTCCCGCGGGCCGTGCGCGCCGGCACCTGCCGACAACCGCGCCACGCCCGCGCTGGCAATGCGGCGATCAGCTCGTCCACCCACCGCTCACGTCCCTCAGTAGTGGGCACCGTGTCGTTGACCTTGGTCGCCAGTACATGCGCGGTGTCGTGCTCCTCCAGCCATACCCGCAGATATCTCACCTGGCCGCAGGCCTCGTCCGCGGCCACCCAGGCGAACGGAACACATCGAAAGCTCGTCCCAGCGTCGCCATGGCCTGCCGGGGCTTGCTGGCGAACTTCGCGTCGCCGGGGATCCCCGCCTCATGACACCGATCCCGGTCGGCGATCCAAGGCTCGGGCAGATACAGCTCACGATCGATGAGCACATGCCCTCGAGCTGGGGCATAGCTCAGAAACACACCGATCTGGCAGTTCTCGATCCGTCGGCGGTGCCGGAACACTGCCGCTGCATGCAGGCCGACCGCACACCCTTCTTCAAGAATCCGGTGTCGTCGACGATCAGCACACCGTCAGGCTCGCCGAGGTGCTCGATGACGTAGTCCCGCAGCTCGTCGCGAACGCCCTCGACATCCCAGGCCGCTCGGCCGCAGCAGCCGCTGCATCCCGTCCGGGCAGGCCTCACCCGCCTGCTCCGCCAAAGTCCAGCAATTCTTGCGCTTCAGCCCCGCGACCAGCCCAGAGACATACTCCCGCACTCGGCCACGAGGCTCAGACCGAGTGAACCTGTCCGCGATCCGCGCTTGCAGCCGATCCAACTCCGCAACAACAAGATCAGTCACCATATATAGAATGATCCACGGAATACACAAGTGTCGTTGCAGTACTAGTGTCCTGAGTCTTTATTTCGGCATCAGCACTAAGTTATGCTGGCGCCGAACTCAAAATTGGTGTCGCTGACCCTGTCCGATGATGAGCGTCGAGTCTTGGAGGGCTGGACGCGTTGGCGAACGACCGCGCAGGCGCTGGCATTGCGGCCCGGATCGTGCTGGCATGTGCCGAGGCCGGTGAGTCAAACACCGTTTTGACGCAACGGTTGAACCTAGGGCGTCAGACGGTGGCGACCTGGCGGGCCCGGTTCCTGCGCGACCGGTTGGACAAGTTGTCGGACGAACCGCGGCAGGGCCGGCCGCGCACGTCACCGACGATCAGGTCGAGCAGATCGTGGTCACGACACTGGAGAGCAAGCCGGCCAACGCGACGCACTGGTCGACCCGATCACTGGCCACGCAGGTCGGAATGTCGCAGTCGGCGGTCTCACGGATCTGGCGGGCCTTCGGCCTCAAGCCGCACAAAATCGACACCTTCGAGATCAGCAAGGATTCGCTGTTCGTGGACAAGGTCCGTGATGTCGTCGGCCTCTATGTCGACCCGCCCGCGAAAGCGGTGGTGTTGTGCGTGGACGAGAAGACCGGAATCCAGGGCACTGGACCGCTCGGCGCCGATACTGCCCGGGGTTCCCGAGCGACAGAGTTTCGACTACATCCGGCACGGCACCACCAGCCTGTTCGCCGCAACGGACTGTCGCGTGACAAGGTCTGGTCGCGGGTAGCTTCCCCTTGCTGCTGCGCGTGGTGCGCGGGATGTTCAGCCGGGAAACCTTTGCAGGCCAGCGGCTTTCGTGAGGCGGGCGACGGTATAGCGGTGCGCCCTGTCCTCGCTGCCCAGGTCGGAATAGATCTTGCGCACGCTGTAAACGCCGTAGGTTGTCTTGTGGGCCACCTTGGGCTTCTCGGTGCCACCGCGTCGCGGACTGTGCGTCGCGAGGGCGGGCGAGAATGAGCGGCGTAGCTAGACTAGGTGCTCGGAGCGATCTTGATGTTGGCCGAACTCGTGCTTGTAGGCGTCGATGATCAGCGGGAGAGCGGTCTAGCTCCGCCAGGAAGAAACCAACGCGAACTTCGGGATTCCGTTGGCACGGCGCTGTTCTCGGTTCTCCCGCTTGAGATTTCGCGGTAGTCGTGCTCGATGCGGATGCTAGCCCGGGGCTAAGGATCAGCTCGACCTAGAACGCCGCGCAGCGACCGTGTCTGCACAACTTCTACCGAATCACAAGCCCGATCGACCATGACATCCGCCATACCTGGTCCGCCGCATCCCTGAAGGCGACGGCTCTATCTACATCTATCTAGACTTGACACGTCTGTACGACTGCCCATAATGGGAAGTACAGATCCTAGACAAGTGTCATCATGGCTACGATTCGCTCACCTGTGGTTCTGTTGCAGCGATGTAGCCTCAAGGTGAAAGGTAGTCTGCATGGAGGTTTCGACGCCTCTGTTTCAGCGGATCTGTAACGGCAGCACTGCAGTGGTTAGGCTCGAACAACAGCCTGTGGGGACGAGTGTGGCCGAATTGGCGAGATTCAGGTCGAAATTTTGCTGAATAGGGATCGGGCAGAGTTTGGCGCACCTGGGTTTCGGTTTGGAATGCCCATTGGAGCTTTTTGATTGCGCGGGCAGACTCTTTCCATGTCGACACACGGCGGGATGAAGTCGATCACGGGTGTGGACTAAGTTGAACATCGGTGACGCGTATTAGTCTAATCCTTTATGGTCATTAATAAATTGGTGACACTGCACCAACAGTCGTCTGTTTGAGGCGGTGAAAGATTGTTGACGCATGCCGACTACCTGGCGTTGCGCCGCTTTCCCGCTCTCGACGGCCTGCGCGCCATTGCCGCGGTTCTCGTCGTCTTCTTCCACTACGGCGGCCCGGACCGGCTCCAGGGCTGGGCCGGTGTCCAGATGTTCTTCGTCCTCAGCGGATTCCTGATCACCACGCTGATGCTGCGCGAGGAACATCGGACCGGCCGGATCTCCCTCGGTGAGTTCTACCTGCGGCGGGCGTTCAGAATCCTGCCCGTCTACTTCGTGATCCTGCTCGTGACGGTCGTGGCGTCCGCGGTCGCGGGGACGTTCCTGAGCAACGGCATCGGCCCCGCGCTGCCGTACTTCCTCTCGTTCACCAACGAGTTCGCGGGCTCGAGCCCGTACGGGCAGTCGTGGTCGCTGGGCATCGAGCAGAAGTTCTACCTGGTCTGGCCGCTGGTGGCGATCGCGCTGGGCACCGTCGTGCTGCGCCGCCGCGCGGGTGCCGCCGCCCTCGGCATGCTGCTCGCGCTCGTGGTCGTGAACTTCACCTCGGCGCACAGCAACCCCGGCTGGCCGTTGCACTACTTCTCGATCCTGACGGGCGTGCTGCTCGCGATCGCGTTGCACAGCCCGCGTGGGTTCGCCGTGCTGCGCCCGCTCACGAACCGGCTCGCGCAGGTCGTCGTCGCGATCGGGTTCGTCGCGGTGCACCTGAGCGTGAAGCCGATCGCCGGTTTCCTCGACGGGATCAACGGAATCCCCGGTCACGTGCTGGTCATCCCGGTGTACGCGCTCGCGACGGCGGTGCTGCTGACAGCGATGATCGCGCCGGGACCGGCCACGACCTTCCTGTCGGTGAAGCCGATGCAGTTCGTCGGTGAGCGCTCGTACTCGCTTTATCTGGTGCAGACGATCGCCGCGACCGTCATCGCCTTCTTCTGGCCCGCCCTGTCCGGTCTGGGCCAGTCCGTCGTGGTCACGGCACTGGGACTGGCGCTGGCGAGTGTCCTCTACGCGACCGTGGAGATCCCGATGATCAACCTCGGCCGACGTGTGATCACCCGCCAGCGCGCGAAGACCGCCGTCAGGGCCGGGGGTGGCGCGACAGGAGCCAACGCTCTCTAGGGTCCCCTGCAGCATGATCGTCGAATAGGGGTTGATCATCTGATCTCACGGTGCGTGCGGTCATCCTGTTCTGCAGGTCTTACAGACCTGAGATGTCAGGAACACGGGCTGACGGTTGGCAGGCCTGCGAATGCGGGTTAACAACGTCTTCGATGACCGCGGACCCGCCGCTGCGGATCGCACCGCAGGCCGAGCAGCCCATGCCTGATATCCGGCCTCTTCCCCGCAGCCTTGACCCGCTACCCGAGGAATCACTGCCCAACGAAGCCGGACTCGACCACTATCAGGTCCGTTCCTGGCGGGCCTGGTATGCCCACGTCACCCTGTCCATGCTCGTCCACGCCTGGCTTGCCGTGGCCAGGTCCCTTGCGAAAAAAGGGGAACGACTCACGGCAGCCAAGGCGTGATCGGCTTCACGTTACCTGAGATTCGCCGCCTGCTCGTCAGCCTGGTCCTCCGGCCGACAACCAGCACTGACCATGTCTGGTTCTGGTCGTGCTGGCGCCGACGACGCCAACACCAAGCCCGCCTCAGCCACTACAAACGACGTGGCTACCCACTCATATAGGTGCCGCTGTAGTACTAGTGTCCTGAGTCGTTAATTCTTGCGCGCCGTAAGCTTTGTCGATGCCGAGTTCGAAG
>NZ_BMNC01000034.1 GCF_014646255.1 Lentzea pudingi | reverse complement strand
GGGAGCGGCGGACGCGACCGGCGCGGTCAGGACGGTCAGGGCGACGCCGAGCGCGGCGACGGCCCCGGTGATCTTCGCAAGCCTCATCGGAAGTGATCCCCTCAGTGGTGGCGCCGGTCCCCTGCCCGGCGCTCGGCAGAAGCTTGGCCGGAGGCCGGGAACAGCCGCCACGACATTCGGCTGGAGCCTAAAAAGCCAGGTGAGGACCCATGAGGCCGCGCACACGCCCACACAGGGTGCACCTTTCGGCTCACTCGTCCCGAATCCGGGACGGGCGCGGGATCGCTGTGCCACCCTGCTTGCCGTGCTGCGAGTCCACTTCACGGCGGAGGACCTGGCGAGGGTGCGCGTCGCCGCGGGTCCCGACCCGATGTGGGAGATCCTGCTGAGCCTGCACGTGCTGCGGCAGCGTTCGGCGGCGCCGGTGTTCGGCTCGTGGCGCGCGACCGTGCGGACGACGCTGCCCGACGCCACCCGCTGGCTCCTGCGGCTCGCTCCCCCGGTCGGCTACTCCCCCGACTTCCTCACGCCCACCGCGGGCTCGTGCGCGGTCGACGCGGGCATCGACGCGGTCCTGTCCACGCCGGTGGAGTCGTTGCGCGCGGACCTGGCGCAACTGGGCCGCGAGCACCGTCTCGACCCGCGCACCCACCTGCTGGCCGGCGGCGACGCGGCCACCCTGGACTCACTCGGCAAGGCGTTGCGCGGTTACTACGGCCACGCGCTGGCGCCGATCTGGAACGAGGTCCGCGCGGTCGTCGACGCCGATCGCGCGGTGCGGGCACGGTCCTTCCTGGACTCCGGCTGCGAGGGAGTGCTTTCGGCGCTGCACCCGACGATCTCGTGGGCACGGCCGGTGCTGTCGATCGAGTCCCGCTTCCCGCGGCGCGACGTGCACCTGCACGGCCAAGGCCTGGTGCTCGTGCCGTCGTACTTCTGCCGGGAGCGGCCGATCATGCTCCGCGACCCCAGCCGCACGCCCGTGCTCGTCTACCCGATCGCCCGCGACCCGCAGGTGACGAGCGCCGGGAAGCGGTCGCTGGAGGCGTTGCTCGGCCGCACCCGCGCCGCCGCCCTGGAGGTCATCGCGGGTGGCTGCACCACCACGGAACTGGCCCGCCGCCTGGGCATCTCGGCCGCCTCGGCCAGTGCTCACGCCTCGGTGCTGCGCGACGCGGGCCTGGCCGTCGCCCAGCGCCACCGCAACTCGGTGCTGCACACGGCTTCGGCGTTGGGTGTCGAACTGCTGGCGTGAGGTCTCAGGGCCGGGCCCGGACCGCCGCCCTCGCGCACGCCCCGGCGACGACGAGCAGCACCAGCGCCGCCCAGACCGGCCACAGCTCGGAGTAGGTCACCGCCAGCGCGATGTTCGTGGCCGCTGCCGCCGCGAAGACCGCCACCAGCACCACCCAGAAGTAGAAGTACCGCCTGATCCAACCCACCCCCTGTCCACGACGGGACATCGCACCCCTCATCGCGCGTATCGAGGTTTGTGGTGCGCGGGTTACTGGTGAGGTGATCTGCAATCAGGTACTACTGACCCGCATGACGACCGACACCGTGACCGGGTCCGACTACGGCAACCTCGTGCGCACGCACCTGACGCGCGTCGAGCAGCACAACGCGGCCGCGCTCGACGACGTGGCCGAGCTCGTGCTGGCCGCCGTCCAGGCAGACGGAATCCTTCTCACCGCAGGTGCGGGGCACTCGCTGGCGGCGGTCGCCGAGACCTTCTACCGCGCGGGCGGCCTGGCCTGCGTCCGCCCGATCTACCACCCCGAGCTGCTCCCGATGCACGGCGCGATCAGCAGCACGTCGGCCGAACGGCGCTCCGGCCTCGCGGGCGAGGTCCTGCGGGAGTCGGGCCTCGCCCCGCACGACGTCCTGTTCGTGTTCTCGACCTCGGGCGTCAACTACTACCCCGTGGAGCTGGCCCAGGAGGCCGCGAGCAGGGGCTGCCCGGTCGTCGGCGTCACCTCGGTGGCCTCCAGCGCCCAGGCTCCCCGCCGCGCCGGCGCGACCCTGGCCGAGGTCTCGACCGTCGTGCTCGACAACCTGGTCCCGCCCGGTGACTCGACCTACCCGGAGCACGCCCCGGTCACCGCGGCGATCTCCACGCTGGCGACCACGTTCCTGTGGAACCTGCTGATGGTCCGCCTGATCGACAAGGCGACCGAGTCCGGTGTGCGGCTGCCGTTGTGGCGCAGCGCGAACGTGGAGGGCGGCGACGCGGCCAACGCCGACCTGCTCCGCCACTACCAAACCCGCATCCCGCAGCTCGGATAGGTAGAAACCCCCACGGATCCTGCGCGCTCTGCCGTTAGTCTCCCACCGGGGAATGCACTTACCTGGGGGAAGTGAACAGTGGAGCAGAAGACTCGTAGATGGATCCTGATCAGCGGAGCGCTCGTCACGACGGCCGTGGTCGGCGTGGCGGGCACCCTGCTCTGGTCGGGCAGCAGGTCGGTCGCGGTCGTGAACGACACGGTGAACCCGGCGCCGACCACGACGAAGGCGCCGGACACACCGTTGGAGGTCGCCGTCTCGTTCCTGAACGGGGCGATCTCGGGTCCGGCCACCGCCGCACTCCGCACCGACGCGCCGGCGGCGGCGACCACGGCGCTGGAAGCCACCAAGGCCGGCATGGGCACCTCCAGCTTCCATGCCGTGGTGGCGACGTCGCCACCGCCTCCGGCTGACGCCACGACCACCGAGTACACGGCGTCCGTCACCTGGACCCTGCCGGGCGCCGCCCTGCTGAAGTACGACGTCAAGGTCCCGATGACCCGCGCCGACGGTGCCTGGAAGGTCCACTGGACGCCCAGCGTCGTCCACCCGCAGCTCACCGAGGGCGCCTCCCTCACCTACCGCAAGGCGCTGGCGGACGGTGCCCTGCTGGGCCGCGACGGCAAGCCGCTGGTCCAGGGCACGATCCCGGACGGGCTCTACAAGACGATCACCGGCGTGGTCGGCGACGTGAAGGGCACGGACGGCTGGGAGGTGGGCATCACCGCGGGTGGTGCGTTCACCGTGCTGGACAGCAAGAAGGTGGAGGGCGGCGAGAAGATCACCGTCACCCTCGACCCGGCCCGTCAGGCCGCGGCCCAGGCAGCGGTCGACGCTCTGCCGCAGGGCGCGGCGATCGTCGCGATCGACGCCTCCAGCAGCGAGGTCCTGGCCGTGGCGCAGAACAAGTCGCTGACCGGCACCAACCCGTTCATCGGCCGCTACGCCCCCGGTTCGACGATGAAGATCGTCACGGCCGCGGCGGCCATGGACGCGGGCCTCGTGCAGTCGGGCACCGCCGTTCCCTGCCCGGCCAAGGCCACCATCGGCACCCGCACGATCAGCAACGCGGGCTTCGGCCACGCCAGCGTGCCGTTCCACACGGCGTTCGCCCTGTCCTGCAACACGACGTTCGGCGACCTGGGCTCCAAGCTCGACGCGAACGCGTTGCCCGCCATGGCGAAGCGGTTCGGCCTGGGCGCCGACTGGACCGTTCCCGGTGCCGAGACGAACACCGGCAAGGTCCCGGCGGCCACCGGCGACCAGCGGGTGGAGAACAGCTTCGGCCAGGGCAACGTGGTGGCCAGCCCGTTCGGCATGGCCCTGGTCGCCGCCACGGTCGTCTCGGGCCGGACCCCGACGCCGACCCTGTTGCGCGGCAAGCCGTCCGAGGCGAACGACGTCGCCGCGGGCCCGCCCGCGGCCGTCCTGCAGCCGCTGCGGGCGATGATGCGCGAGGTCGTCACCTCCGGAACCGCGAAGCAACTCGCCGGAATCCCCGGCCTGGCCGGGAAGACGGGCACGGCGGAGGCAGGGGGCGGCGAGGCGCACGGCTGGTTCGTCGGCTACCAGAACAACGTCGCGTTCGCGGTGGTCGTGGAGAAGGCGGGCTCGTCGCAGAGCGCGCTGAACGCGACGGCGGCGTTCCTCAAGGGCTGAACCGCTGCTCTCGCGGGACGAGCAGCCCGCGGTGGAACGCCTCGGTGACGGCCGCCGCCCGGTCGCTCACCTCCAGCTTGGCGTAGATGTTGAGCAGGTGTGACTTGACCGTGGCCTCGGTGATGAAGAGGCCTCGGGCCACATCGCGGTTCGTCGCCCCACCGGCGACGAACCGCAGCACCTCCAGCTCACGCGGGCTGAGCACCTCCGCTGCGGCGCCGCGCACCCGTTTCATCAGCAACGCCGCCGCGGCAGGGGCGAGCACGGCCTCGCCCCGCGCGGTGGCCCTGACCGCGCGCACGAGCTCGTCACGCGGAGCGTCCTTGAGCAGGTAACCGGTGGCGCCCGCCTCGATCGCCGCGACCACGTCACCGTCGTTGTCGTAGGTGGTCAGCACCAGCACGTGCGCGGTGCCGGCCAGCTCCTTGGTCGCGGCGATGCCGTCCGTGCCAGGCATGCGCAGGTCCATCAGCACGACGTCGGGCCGCAGCGCCCTGGCGAGCCGCACCGCCTCGGCGCCGTCGCCCGCCTCCCCGACCACCTCGAAGCCGGGGTCCTGGGCGAACAGGCTCGTGAGCCCGTCCCGCACGACCGGGTGGTCGTCGACGACCAGCACCCTGATCACGCTCTCGCCTCCACCGGCACGCGGGCGGAGACTCCCGTGCCCGCACCGGGTTCGGACTCGATCTGCACGGTGCCCGCCAGCCCTTCGACCCGCTGCCGCATCGCCTCGAGCCCGAACCCGTCTCCCTGTTGTGCGTGGTCGAACCCGCGGCCGTCGTCGCGCACGTCCAGCGCCACCTCGTTCTCCAGGTACGACAACGTGACGCCGACCCGGCCGGCCCGCGCGTGCCTCGCCACGTTCGCCAGCGCCTCCTGCGCCGCCCGGAGCAGCGCGAACTCGGCCTCGTGCGCGAGCGGCCGCGCCTGCCCGGTGGTGACGACCCTGACCGGGACGTCGTGCAGCGCCGACCACTTCTCGGCGACGCTGGTGAGCGCCTCCTGCAGACGTGCCGTCCGCAGCGGTTCGGGCCGCAGTGCCGAGACGGACCGTCTCGTCTCGTCGAGGCTCTCCCGGGCGAGCTCGGCCGCGGCGGTGACGTGCCGCCGCCACGTCGACTCGTCGGCCACGCGGAGCTGGCTGATGATGCCGGTCAGCCCCTGGGCCAGCGTGTCGTGGATCTCGCGCGCCATCCGCTGCCGTTCGTCGCGCACCCCGGCCTCACGGGCCCGCACCACCAACTGCTCGTGCAGCGTCGCGTTGTCCGCCAACGACTCCGCGAGCCTGCGGTTCGCCTCGCGGGCCTGGGCGAGCGCCTCCTCGCGGTCCGCCTCCTGCCGGTCGGATCGGCGCAACACGAACGCGTACGCGCACATCGGCACGGCGTTCCCGGCCATGACGGCGACCCAGATGGCGACACCGCCGACCGTGGACTTGTCGATCCCGTACGCCTGGGCCGTTCCCGCGATGGCCGCGACCGCCGCGATTCCTGGTGGCTGCCAAGGGAAGTCGATCGTCCGGAAGGTGTAGAAGTACGGCACCGGGGTGAGGAACCCGAACAACGGGTTGAGGACCACCAGCGCTCCCGTGAGCACCGTCAGCCCCACGGCGAACACCCACTGATGGCTGGTCTTCAGCGTCATCCCCGCCGCCAGCCAGGCCGCCACGACCGCGCACAGCACGAGTTCGGCGAGCACCGGCCGTTGGTCGAGCGTGGTGGCGGCGGCCAGCAACGCCAGCAGGACGTACGGCCACCGCGCCACCGGAATGCTCATCCGCGTGCCTTCCCAGGTGTGCGAGAGCCTAGTGGCGTGACCCAGGAGGTTGGCTGGGTAATTCACGCTCAGCAGGGCACCTCGTGATGTCCCCGTCTGACCGCGAATTCGCCCGGCAACCTCCTGGGCCACGCCACTAGCCAGGTTCGTTCGACGAGACTCGGCTTAGCCAGGTTCGATCGACAAGACTGCGCCTAGCCAGGTTCGATCGCGAGGACGTGCGTGAAGACGTTGCGCGGGTCCCAGCGGGCCTTGATCCGTTGCAGGCGCGGGTAGTTGTCCTTGTGGTAGAGGCGTTGCGCGGACACGCCCGAGGTGTTCCACCGCGGGTCGGCCAGGTCGGCGTCGGCGTAGTTGATGTACGAGCCGTCGTTGACCTCGTTGGGCACCGGCACGCCACCGGTGTCCGCGTACACGTCGCGGTAGAGCGCGCGCACCCAGGCGAGGTTGGCCGCGTCTTCCCGTTCCTCGCCCCAGACCGACTGGTAGACCGCCTTCATCACCACGTCCCGTTGCGCGATCGCGGTGTCCATTGGCTTCACCGCGTTGGCCTGCCCGCCGTAGCCGATCAGCAGCACACTGCCCGACTCCCCGCCCGGCGCGGTGAGGTTGCGCCACAGGGCGTTCAGCTGCCCAGGCGTGAACGACCGGCGCAGGTACGCGGCCTTGATCTTGTACCGCCGGGTGAGCACGTCCCCCGGCTCGCCCGTGCCCGGCCACGTCATGCGGTGCAGCCACGGCATCGTCTTGCGCAGGTCGAACACCGGCGTGAGGTCGAGGCCCGCCGACACCGCCCGCACGAACTCCGTGATCATCGTGTCGACCCCGGGCAGGTCCGCGTCGGCCTGCACCGCGAGCATCACGATCCCGCCGGCCTGGTGCTTCACCTCGAGGATCCCGTACAGCCCTGTCTCCGGGGCACCCGGCGCACTGTGGCGCTCATGCCACGTCCCGAAGTTGCGCAGCACCCCGCTCAGCTTCTCCTCGGTGAACTGCCCCCAGTCTCAGAAGACCACGTGCTGCACCATGTTCCTGGGCACCGGCGGCAACAGGTGCCCGCCTCCCGGCGACCGCAACCAGTACTTCGTCACCACCCCGAAATTGCCGCCACCGCCCCCGGTGTGCGCCCACCACAGTTCGCGGAACGGATCGTCCTCCTCCCGCGTGGCGACCACGACGCGCGCCTTGCCGTCCTTGCCGACCACCACGACCTCGACGCCGTACAGGTGGTCCACCACGGCCCCGTACCGCCGCGACAACGGCCCGTACCCACCACCCGCGATGTGTCCACCGGCCCCCACCTCGGGACACCCGCCGCCGGGGATCGTGACACCCCACCCCGCACACAACGCCCGGTACACCTGCCCCAGCGTCGCACCGGGCTGCACCGAGAACGCCTGCCTCCGCTCGTCGAACCCGACGTCGTTCATCGCCGACAGGTCCAGCAACGTCCTGACCTCGGGCGCGGCCGTGAGGTTCTCGAAGCAGTGCCCACCGCTGCGCACCGCGATCCGCCGCCCGGCCCGCACCGCGTCGCCGACCGCACGCACCACCTGGTCCGCCGACGTCGCCACCCGGATCTCGTCGGGCTGCCCGGTGAACCGGAAGTTGTTGCCCCGCACCAGGTTCTCGTACCGCACGTCGCCGGGCCCGATCCGCACGGCCGCGCTCGGTCCCGCAGAAGCACCGGCCGCGCGTTCCTGACCCATCAGGCCGCCCGCCGCCACGACGCCCGCGCCCGCTATCAGCGCTCGCCGGCTCAGGTGCCCGCCCCCGGAGTTGCTCATTCCCGTCCTTCCGCGTGTGGTGTCCACGTCACGGAAGGAAATCCCTGGCCCCTCGATCACGAGGTGTACCAGGAGACTTCCTCCGCCTGAGTGGTGTCGCCCAAGCGGAGACAGCTCCCCGAACGTCAGCCGGGGACTCCCTTCCGCCCGGTTCTCACCGTGGCGGAACGAAGTCCCCGCGACATCAGCCGATCACCCGGCCCGGGGGATGAGCGCCGACCCAACCGATCGGCTGGGTCGCGCCCACCGCGGAGTCAGTTCGGCTGCGGCACCCCGACCCGTTCGCTGAACTTCGGCGTCGGCACCACCCCGACGACCGGCGGCTCGGCGAACTGCGTGTTGTACAGGTCGGCGTAGCGGCCCTCGGCCGTCATCAGCTCGGTGTGCGTGCCTCGTTCGACGATGTCGCCGTGTTCCAGCACCAGGATCTGGTCGGCCGCGCGGATCGTCGAGAGGCGGTGGGCGATCACCAGGGACGTGCGGCCCTGCAGCGCCTCGGTCAGCGCCTCCTGCACGGCGGCCTCCGACTCCGAGTCGAGGTGTGCGGTGGCCTCGTCCAGGATCACCACGCGGGGCTTCGCGAGCAGCAGGCGGGCGATCGTGAGGCGTTGCCGTTCGCCGCCGGACAGGCGGTAGCCGCGCTCGCCGACCACCGTGTCGAGCTGGTCCGGCAGCGAGGCCACCAGCTCCAGCAGGCGGGCCCGGCGCAGCGAGTCCCACAGGTCGTCGTCGGTGGCTCCGGGGGCGGCGTACTCCAGGTTCGCCCGGATCGTGTCGTGGAACAGGTGGCCGTCCTGCGTCACCACGCCGACCGACGAGCGGAGTGCGTCGAAGGTCAGGTCCCGGACGTCGACGCCCGACAGGCGCACGGTGCCGGAGTCGACGTCGTAGAGCCGCGGCACGAGCGACGCGAGGGTGGACTTGCCCGCGCCGGACGAGCCGACCAGCGCCACGAGCTGGCCTGCCTCGGCCTTGAAGCTGATGCCGTGCAACACTTCCTCGCCGCCACGAGTGTCCAAAGTGGCCACGGACTCCAGCGAGGCCAGCGACACCTTGTCCGCGGACGGGTAGGCGAAGCGCACGTCTTCGAACTCCACCGAGATCGGGCCCTCGGGCACGGCACGGGCGTCCGGCTTCTCCTTGATCATCGGGTCGAGGTCGAGCACCTCGAAGACGCGCTCGAACGACACCAGAGCCGTCATCAGGTCGACGCGGGCGTTCGCGAGCGCTGTCAGCGGGGCGTACAGGCGGGTCAGCAGCAGGGCCAGCGACACCACGGCGCCGGCCGCGAGGTGCCCGGTCAGCGCGAGGTAGCCGCCCAGGCCGTAGACCAGCGCCTGCGCGAGCGCGGACACCAGCGTCAGTCCCGTCATGAACCAGCGCGTGGCCATCGCGGTCCGGATGCCGATGTCGCGGACCTTCGCGGCCTTCTCGGAGAACTCCTCCTCCTCGCGGGCCGGGCGGCCGAAGAGCTTCACCAGCGTCGCGCCGGGCGCGGAGAAGCGCTCGGTCGACTGGGTGACCATCGAGGCGTTCAGCGTGGAGGCCTCGCGCTGCATGTCCGCCATCCGGCGGCCCATCCGCTTGGCCGGCAGCACGAACACCGGCAGCAGCACCAGCGCCAGCGCCGTGACCTGCCACGACAGCGTGAACATGACAGCCAGCGACAGCACCAGCTGGATGATGTTCGTGACGAAGCCGGACAGCGTCGAGGTGAAGGCCCGCTGGGCACCGATCACGTCGTTGTTCAGCCGCGAGACGAGCGCGCCGGTGCGGGTGCGCGTGAAGAACGCGACGGGCATCTTCTGCACGTGGCCGAACACGGCCCGGCGCAGGTCGTAGATCAGGCCCTCACCGATCCGCGTCGACTGCCAGCGCTCGACCAGGCCCAGGCCGGCGTCGACGATGGCGATCAGCGCGATCGCCACGGCGAGCCACACGACCACGGACGGCACGGAGCCGCGGACGATCGCGTCGACCACGCGGCCGGCCAGCAGCGGCGTCGACACCGCGAGCACCGACGAGACGACCGTCAGCAGCAGGAACACCAGCAGCTTCGCCCGGTGCGGCCCGGCGAAGGCCAGCACTCGCCGGAAGGTCCCCCGGCGCACCTTGGCAGGCGCGTCCGAGGTCACCCCCATCATGAATCGCCAAGAGCTGTAACCGTCCACGCTGATAAGAACAGCACAGCGGTCTGACAATTCCGTCGCGAGCGGCTACAGCGACGGAAAGGTTCAGCTTTGAGCGGACAGGGCCGCGAACGACCGCAACCGGCGCAGCTGGGCGGCACGCTCCACCGCGAGCTGCGTGTCAGCGTCGACACCCGAGGCGGCGGACGCGATCAGCGCCAGCGTCTCCGTCACGGCACCGGCCATCGGCTTCAGCACGGCGGCCACCAGCTCGTCGACGGCGGCGTCCAGCCCGTCAGCGGGCACGACGGAGTTCGCGAGACCGATCCGCAGCGACTCCTCCGCCTTGACCCGGCGGGAGGTCACGCACATCTCGGCCGCGCGCGAGTACCCCACGAGTCGCACGAGCGGCAGTGTGCCGCCGAGGTCGGGCACCAGACCCAGCCCGGTCTCGGCCATGCAGAACTGCGCGTCCTCGGCGAGCACGCGGAAGTCGCACGCCAGCGCCAACTGGAACCCCGCGCCGATGGCATGCCCGTGCACCGCGGCGATGGTCACGCGTGCCGGATCGCGCAGCCAGGTGAACCCGGCCTGGTACGACGCGATGCGGGCGTCCGCCTCCTCCGGAGACAGCGCCAGGATCGCCCCGAGACCGCCGGGTTCGCCGTCGACGGGCTCACCGGTGAACATCCGCCGGTCCAGCCCCGCCGAGAAGGCGCGGCCGGAACCCCGGACGACCACGACGCGGACGTCCGGGTCCAGCTGTTCGCCGATGTGCCGCAACGCCTGCCAGGTAGCCGGCGTCTGCGCGTTGAGCACGTCGGGACGATCGAGCGTGATGGTCGCGCGCGGCCCGGAGATCGCGAGCCGAACGCCACCGCGCTCGAGCACGCCAGCGTCGATGGAAGGCACTGGCATGGTCGTTACCTCCGGCGGACTAGTAGCTAGTTACCGGAGAGTAGCAGTCTGAGTTTTGGTTACTTCTTCTTCGTCCGGGTGGCGCCACCGCGACCGCGCAGCGTGACCCCGGATTCCGAGAGAACCCGGTGCACGAAGCCGTAGGAACGCCCGGTGCTCTCCGCCAAAGCCCGGATGCTCGCGCCCTTTTCGTACTTCTTCTTCAGGTCAGCGGCCAGCTTGTCCCGCGTGGCGCCGGTGATCCGGGCACCCTTCTTCAGGTCAGCCACCTTGTCCCGCCTTCCGTACGAGCAGGTGGGCCGTTGCACGGCCCCTGTCGTCGCAATGATCGAACAGGATCCGGCAGAACGCCAGGTGATCAAGCAAAGAGATCGCCGAACGGTCGATTCGATCACACTGAGTTGATCACAAAATGCGCTCGGTAACCCTTTGAGGGGTGGAGATCACGCCAGCTGGACGAGGTCCAGGTAGTCCTCGGACCAGTGGTCCTCGGTGCCGTCGGGCAGCAGGATGACCCTTTCCGGCTCCAACGCCTCGACCGCGCCGGGGTCGTGCGTCACCAGGACGACCGCGCCCTCGTAGCGCCGCAACGCGTCGAGAACCTGTTCGCGCGAGGCCGGGTCGAGGTTGTTCGTCGGCTCGTCGAGCAGCAGCACGTTCGCCGCCGACGACACCAGACCGGCCAGCGCGAGCCGCGTCTTCTCGCCACCGGACAACGTGCCCGCGGGCTGGTCGAGCTGCTCGCCGGTGAACAGGAACGTGCCGAGCAGCGACCGCAGCTTCTGCTCCTGCTCGTCCGGCGCCATGTGCCGGATGTTCTCCCACACCGACGCGTCGTGGTCGAGCGTCTCGTGCTCCTGCGCGAAGTAGCCGATCTTCAGGCCGTGGCCGGGCACGATCTTGCCCGCGTCCATCTTCTCGCTGCCGCCCAGCAACCGCAGCAGCGTCGTCTTGCCGGCGCCGTTGAAGCCGAGCACGACGACGCGGGAACCCTTGTCGATGGCCAGGTCCACGCCGGTGAAGATCTCCAGCGAGCCGTAGGACTTGCTCAGACCCTCTGCCATCAAAGGGGTCTTGCCGCACGAGGCGGGCGCCGGGAAGGTGATCCGCGCGACCTTGTCGCTCTGGCGCACGTCGTCGAGACCGTCGAGCAGCTTCTGCGCGCGCTTCGCCATGTTCTGCGCCGCGACCGCCTTCGTGGCCTTCGCGCCCATCTTGGCGGCCTGCACCATCAGCGCGCCGGCCTTCTTCTCGGCGTTCGCGCGCTCACGGCGGCGGCGCTTCTCGTCCGTCGCGCGGGCTTCGAGGTACTTCTTCCAGCCGAGGTTGTAGATGTCGACCTCGCCGCGGATCGCGTCGAGGAACCACACCTTGTTCACGACGTCGTCGAGCAGCTCGACGTCGTGGGAGATCACGACGAGGCCGCCGTCGTGCGACTTGAGGAAGCCGCGCAGCCACGTGATCGAGTCTGCGTCGAGGTGGTTCGTGGGCTCGTCGATCAGCAGGATCGTGCTCGACTTCGCGCCGACACCGGACTCGGACGCGGCGAACAGGATGCGCGCCAGCTCGACGCGGCGGCGCTGACCACCGGAGAGCGTGCTCAGCGGCTGCGCCAGCACCCGGTCCGGCAGACCGAGGTTCGAGCAGATGCGGGCGGCCTCGGACTCGGCGGCGTACCCGCCCAGCGAGGAGAAGCGCTCCTCGAGCCTGCCGTACTTGGTGACGGCCTTGTCGAGCTCGTCGGGGTCGACCAGCTCGGACATCTTCGACTGGGCCTTCTCCATGTCGCGGAGGAGCTGGTCGAGGCCGCGCGCGGACAGCACGCGGTCCTTGGCGATGACCGACAGGTCGCCCTCACGCGGGTCCTGCGGCAGGTAGCCGAGCGCGCCCTTGCGCAGGATGGCGCCGGCGTACGGCTCGCCCTCACCGGCGAGAACGCGGAGGGAAGTGGTCTTGCCGGCACCGTTGCGGCCCACGAGGCCGATGCGGTCGCCGGGCTGAACGCGCAGGTTGGCGCCGCTCACGAGAATGCGTGAGCCCGCGCGCAACTCCATGTCGGTTGCGGTGATCAAGAGAAACTCCGAGCAGTAGCGAAAAACCGGGCATGACAAGGGATGGCACGTCCGGGCCGGCCTACTCGAGGAGGATCACGCGAACCATTCTACGGGATCGCGACCATCGGATTTCCCACCTGTGGCGGGACGCATAGATTGCCCGCCATGAGCGAAGACTTCTCGGGCAGGGCCGCGCTGGTCACCGGCGCGTCCCGCGGCATCGGCCTCGGCATCGCGCGCGAGCTCCTCTCCCGCGGCGCCCGCGTCACGATCACCGGCCGCAAGGCCGACCAGCTGGCCGAGGCGGCGAAGCAGCTGGAGGCGGACACCGGCGGCCGCGTCCTCACCGTCGCGGGCAACGCGGGCGACGACGCGTCGCGGGAAGAGGCCGTGACGCGCACGGTCGAGGAGTTCGGCAGCCTCGACGTGCTCGTGAACAACACCGGCATCAACCCGCAGTTCGGCTTCCTGATGGACGCCGACCTCAGCGCGGTGCGGAAGATCTTCGACGTCAACGTGGTGGCGGCGCTGGGCTTCGTCCAGCTCGCGTGGAAGGCGTGGATGGGCGAGCACGGCGGCGCGGTCGTGAACGTCGCGTCGATCGGCGGCATCCGGTCCACGGGCGTGATCGGCGCGTACGGCGCGTCCAAGGCGGCGCTGATCCGCCTGACCGAGGAGCTCGCGTGGCAGCTCGGCCCGAAGGTGCGCGTGAACGCCGTCGCGCCCGCCGTGGTGAAGACGAAGTTCGCGGAGGCGCTGTACGTCGGCCGCGAGGAGGAGGCAGCTCAGCAATACCCGATGAAGCGCCTCGGCACGCCAGAGGATGTCGCCTCTCTCGTGGCCTTCCTCTGCTCCGATGGCGCCTCGTGGATCACGGGCGAAACCGTGCGCGTCGACGGCGGCCTGCTCTCCACCGGAACCGCTGGTTAGTCCGGCACCACGCCCAGCACGTCGAGGAACGCGGCCGCCGCCGGTGTCAGCCCGGCCGCGTTCCACACCAGGTGCTCCACGCGCGAGGGCCCGTCGACGATCGGCACCGTCACCACCCCGCTGAGCTGCGGCGTGTACCGCGACGGCAGCACCGCCACCGCGAGCCCCTCCCGGATCAACCCGGCCATCAGCTCCGCGGTCGTCACCTCGAACGCCACCTCGCGGTGCAGTCCCGCGATCGAGAAGGCCTGGTCCGCCTGCAGCCGTCCGGGCGAGTTCGCCGGGAAGTCCGCGAACAGCTCCTCGGCCAGGGCCTTCAGGTTCGTCGACTCCAGGCTCGCCAGCGGGTGCGAGGGCGCCACCACGGCGACGTGCTCGTCCCTGGCCAGCTCACGCCCGCGCACACCGTCCGGCCGCACCCCGAGCGGCAGCCCGAGGAACGCGAGGTCGAGCTCGCCGTCCCGGACCTGGCGCACCATCTCGTAGCTCGTCGACATCCGCAGCGCGACCCGCACCTGCGGATACCGGTCCCGGAACACCTTCAGGGCCGCGGGGAGGTCCACCGCGGCGACGGTCGGGATCACGCCGACGACCACCCGTCCGCGCACCTCCCCCACCGCCGCGGCGACCTCGGCCACCGCCCGTTCGGCGAAGTCGAGGCACTGCCGCGCGGACGGCAGGAACGCGGCCCCCGCCGGGGTCAGCCGCACGCTGCGGCTGGTGCGGTCGAAGAGCCGCGCGCCGAGCGAGCGTTCGAGGCGCGCGATCTGATGGCTCAACGCCGACTGCACGACGAGGCACTGGCGGGCGGCCTTCGTGAAACTGCCGGTCTCGGCGACCGCGACCACGTACCGCATTTGCTGGAGCTCCACTCCACCCATCTTGAATCACGATGGATCAGATGAAAAGCATGTGTTGGACTCATTGATCGAGCCCGCCAACACTGGACGGCGTGAGAAACAGCGACCTTTCCCGCACCGCGCTCGCGGCGTTCGCGCCGGTGGTCTGGGGCTCGACCTACGTGGTCACGACCGAGCTGCTGCCGGTCGGCCATCCGCTCTTCGCCGGCCTGCTCCGCGCGCTTCCCGCCGGCCTGATCGCGCTGGCGCTCACCAGGACGTTGCCGAAGGGCTCGTGGTGGGCGAAAGCGGCCGCACTGGGCGTGCTCAACATCGGCCTGTTCTTCCCGTTCCTGTTCATCGCGGCCGAACGCCTGCCCGGTGGCGTCGCGGCCACCCTGGGCGCCGCTCAGCCGCTCGTGGTGGCGTTGCTGGCCGTCGGGGTGCTGCGGGAGAGCCCGTCCGCGTGGCGGCTCGCCTGGGGCGTCGTCGGGGTGCTCGGCGTCGGGCTCGTGGTGCTCGGGCCGGCGGCCGGGTTCGACCTGGTCGGCGTGCTGGCCGGACTGGGCGGCGCCGCGACCATGGCGCTCGGCGTGACGCTGACGAAGAAGTGGGGCAGGCCGGCCGGGGCGAGCCCGACGGCGTTCGCGGGCTGGCAGCTCACCGCGGGCGGGCTGTTCCTCGTGCCGGTGACGTTCCTGCTCGAAGGCGCGCCGCCCGCGATCGGCCTCACCGCGCTGCTCGGCTACCTGTGGCTCGGCGGCGTCGGCGGCCTGCTCGCCTACGTCCTGTGGTTCCGCGCGATCACCACGCTGCCGGTCACGTCCGTCTCGATGCTCGGCCTGCTGTCCCCGATGGTCGCCGCGCTGCTCGGCGTCGTCGTCCTCGGCCAGACCCTGGACGCGGTGCAGCTCACCGGTTTCGCACTCGCCCTCGCCGCCATCGTCGCCGCCCAGCGACCGGCACCCGTTCTCGTCAAGGGAGTTCTCCAGTGAAGATCGCAGTCGTCGGCGCGTCCGGCATGGTCGGTTCGCGGGTCGTCGCCGAGGCGGAGCGCCGCGGGCACCACGTGACCGGCGTGTCCCGCGGCACCGGGGGTGACGCGACCGACCGGGTGTTCATGGACACCGTGCTGTCCGGAGTGGACGGTGTCGTCGTCGCCACCACAGGCACAACGACGACCACCGTGCTCGACGCGGTGCTCGCGGCCAGAACGCGCGTCATCGTCGTCGGTGGCGCCGCACCGTTGCGAACACCGGACGGCACGGGCCTCGTGCTGGACGACACCCGCTACGTGCCGGCGCACATCCGTCCCGTCGCCGAGGCGAGCATGCGGCAACTGCGGGAGTGCGAGTCCCACCGCGCCGACTGGGTCTACCTGAGCCCGCCCGCGCTGCTCGAACCCGGCGAGCGCACCGGCACCTACCGCCGCGGCACGGACGTGCTGCTCACCGGCCCGTCCTCGATCTCGGTGGAGGACCTGGCGGTCGCGGTGCTCGACGAGCTGGAGAACCCGGGCGAGGACCGGCGGTTCACGGTCGCGACGCGAGTTCCAGCCGCAGGATGACCTCGCCGTCCTCGTCGGTCTCCCCGGTCGGCACGAACCCGAACCCGCGGTAGAACGGCTCGGGCGAGCCCTCCCCCGGCACGCAGCTGGTGAGCAGCTCGGTGGCCCCGGCGGCCCGCAGCAACGCCACGACCTCGTTCAGGATCGCGCTGCCGTAGCCGCGCCCCTGGTGCCCGGCGCCGACCAGCAGGCGCCACAGGAAGTACGGCCCGACGATGCCTGGCTGCGGCGTCACGTCCCAGCTCAGCATGACGAACCCGACCGGCTCGTCGCCGTCGTAGGCCGCGCGGAACCACGGATTGGCCTCCGGGTTCTCCAGCGCATCCTTGAACGACTTCTCGACGGACGCGACGAACTGCTCCTGCGCGGGATGCACGCGCACGGCGGTCACGGCATCGCGGTTGGCGTCGGTGACCTCGACCAGGCGGATCTGAGCGCTCATGACCCAGGATCCTGCCCCTCAGCGGGATGTCTGCGGCACCGAATAAAGGGTGGAGGACGAGGTCGGACTCACGGACGTTGACGGCGCGCCCGGCTTCGTCGTGGGGCCGGGCGGTGTCGTCGAGCCGGGCACGGTCGTCTGGACCGGCGGCGTCTGCGGCGCGTGCGAACCGGGCGGGGCCGCCGGCGTCGGCTCGACCGGGACCGACGACGGTGTCGTGGCCGGCACCTGCGTCGTGGTCGAGGACGGCACAGGTGGCGTCGCCGGTTCCGGGGGCGTCGTGGACGGCAGCACCGCCAGTGCCACCGCCACGACCCCCACGGTCGCGAGCCCGCTGCCGGCCACCGCGATGGTGCGGCGCCGGGACCGCACGGCCTGGCCGCGCTGGATGAGGTCGGCGGCCGTGACGGCACGCGGCGGCGCCTCTTCCCCGTGCAAAGCGGAGAAAGTCGCCCGCAGGTCGTCTTCGCGAACCATCACACCTCCAGCCTCAAGTGGTCGAACTCCGGGCCCAGCTTGCGCCGCAACGTCTCCAGGCCCTTGCTGCTCTGCGACTTCACGGTGCCCGTCGAGCAGTTCAACGCCGTCGCGGTGTCCTCGACGCTGAGATCGTGCCAAAAGCGGAGCACGAGGACAGCGCGCTGCCGTGCGGGCACGGCGGTGAGCGCCTGCCACACCACGAGCCTGTCCTCCGTCCCTGCGACGGAGGACAGGCCCTCTGGGGGTGCGTCAGTCAGCTTCTCCCTGCGCCAGCGCACCTTGCGGCGCTCGGCGAGGAACGTCCGCACGACGATCTGGCGCAGGTACGGTTCGAGCCCCGACCGGTCGCTGAGTTTCGGACCGGCCAGGTACAGCTTCAAGAACGCCGACTGCATGACGTCCTCCGCCTCGTGCCAGTTGCCGCACAGCAGGAACGCCGTGAAGCGCATCGAGTCGGCGCACCGGTCGAAGCAGTCGGTGAACTCGGCTTCCCAGTTCAGCGGGCGCTCCTCACCCGGCCGGGGTCGACGACACCGGCGGCGTCGTCGCGGGCGGGGCCCAGGTGGTCGGACCCGGCTTCGTCGGCAGCGGCGTGGGCAGGATCGACGACGTCGGTTCCGGCCTCGTCGCCGGCGACGTGGACACGGACGACGACGGCCGCAACGTGGGCGTGGTCGCCACCGGCGAGGTGGTCGGCGGGTGCTGCGGGGTCGTCGGCAGCGACGCCGGCGAGGTCGAGACCGGCGGCGTCGTCTGCGGGGAGGTGGGCGGCTGCGGAGCCGAGGTCGTGGGCTGAGGCGCGGTGGACCCTCCACCGCTCAGCGCGAGCGCGGGCACCGCGATGCCGATGGCACCCAGCGCGACCGCTCCGGCCACGATCACCATTCGTTTGCGCACTTGCAGCTCCAGCAGGTCAGTGGTGCCAGGATCAGGCACCCTCACCCGTATCCATGCGGTCGGCCCCCGGACCGGTTGCCCTTGTGTCCTGGATCACGATCTCGACGCAGCGGGCCCGTCGAGCGGCCTCGTCCAGGACCGTCCGCCGGGGTTCGGGCACGTCCAGCACACGATCCTCGGCCTTGCTGAAGACGCCCGAGAGCCTGCGGTCGTTGCGCAGCACGTCGAGTGCCTGCCAGTCGCCGCCGAGCACGACGCCGTCGAGTTCGGCGAGCCGCGGCACGAGCACCCTGGCCACGTCGTCCGCGGCGGCCTGCAGCGCGACCCTGGCCTGGCCCTCGCGCCGCCGGGCGAACCGCTGCTGCGACCACCCGCCGGCCCGGATGCGGCCGTGGACCTGCTTGCGGTCCGTAGCCGACACCTCGACCTGACCGCCGAACGCCACCCCGACGCTGTGACCGCCGAGCCGCACGAGGACCAGCCCGATCCGGCGCGGCTCGGTCAACTTCTCAACCACCTCATGCACAGAGGTACCGCCGCGCGTCGGGAACGTGGCCGTCGCGCCGTCCTCGGCGGTGATGACGACCTCGGCCTCCGCGACGCTGACGTCCACCGGCCCGTGCCGTTCGGCGAACCTGGCGATCCAGCCTTCGACGCGTTCGGGCTCCACCTCGACGGCCCGCCCACCGGGCACCGGCCGCACCCGGCTCATCTGTCCCACCCCTTGGTACAACGGAACGGGCGTACGGCTCCCAGGCCGCACCGGCCGTGCTCCCAAATGCCGGGATCGCCTGAGTGGGGAGTCAGCACGCCCGAGTTGGTCACCGTGCACACACTAGAACCACTCCGACACGGGCCGTGAACGGCACACAGATGTTACTGATGGGTTCGGAGTGCTTGACAGATGAGTCTCGAAAGCGTGAACTCATCAACCGTATGGATTAACCATTGACTCCATCCGGCTCCGACCAGCGATGTTCACGGACGGGTAGGGTCACTGGGGCGTGATCTTATGACAGCGGGGAGTCACCATGACGACTGCTGCCGGTCGACCAACACTGACCGTTGACGAGACGGACTCAACGGGCCACGGCAGCCTTACGCAGCTCTTGACGACGGGACCGTTCCCCGAAGCGTTGAGGGCGGCGATCAAGGCGAGCCGGCTCAGCCTCGACCGCATCCAGCACCGGTTGGCGCTGCGCGGCGTGACCATCAGTGTCGCGACGCTCAGCTACTGGCAATCAGGACGGCGAAGGCCTGAACGCCCCGAATCGCTGGAGGCGCTGCGGCACCTCGAGTCGGTCCTGGGCGTGCCTCAGTCGGGACTGTCGGCACTGCTCGGCCCACCTCGTCCGCGAGGCCGCCGATGCCGTCCGACGACGATGATGCCGATCGACGCGCTCTGGGCGCGTCGGGAGCGGGTCGCGAACCTGCTCTCGAAGGTCGACACCTCGTCCGACCTGAAGCTCGGCCGGATCAGCCAGCACGACCGCATCGAGATCTCTGCCGACGGCGGGCAGAAATCCGTGTGGGTGCGGCAGATCCTCCGCGCGGAACAGGACGGGCCCGACCGTTGGGCGCTCGTGTTCGAGACCGAGGAGAGCGACGTGCTCCCCGAGATCCTGAACGTGCGCAACTGCCACCTCGGCCGCATCGCCCGTGACCACGAGGCCAACATCATGGTCGCGGAGATGATGTTCGAACGGCCGCTCACCCGCGGCGAGACCCTCATCATGGAATACCAGCTGGTGTTCCCCGAGGGCCACGCCCCCAAGGGCAACAACACGTTCGCGCGCAAGTTCCGGCTGCCGGTGCGCGAGTACGTGATCGAGGTCCGGTTCGACGAGACGAACCTGCCTTCGCGAGTGCAGCAGTACAGCGTGCCCGCGGGTGACGAGACGCCCTCGCGGCGCCGCAACCTCACCCTGGACTCGGGCGGCGGCGTGCACGCCGTGGCGCTCGGGTTCGGTCCTGGTGTGTTCGGCATCCGGTGGGAGTGGCCGAACCGCTAGCGGGGCTTTGACAGACGTGTGAGGGGCGCTTCCCGGCTTTCGGGAGGCGCCCCTTTCGCATGCGAAGCCTTCGGACGTGCGCAGCCCACTCGCCGTGCACGCTCTTCGCATGTCCCGCGCAACCCTTCGCATGCAGTCCTCAAGCGCGTGTACAGCCCTAACGCGACTGCGCGCTCCCCTCGCCTGCAAAGCTCCACACGCGCCCACACGCGCACGCCCCTGCACGCGCCTCCCCTGCACGCGCCTCCCCCGCACGCGCCTCCCCCGCACGCGCCTCCCCCGCACGCGCCTGCGCAGCCCGCTTGCGCCTGCGCGCGCGCTCGCGCAGGGGTCCCCCTGGGCTGGGATCCCCTCGCATCCCAACGTACCGACGGGGTCTGACACTTCCGCCCGCACGAGAAAGGCCCCCGGCTCGCAAGCCGGGGGCCTTCCGTTCGATCAACTCAGCTCATCACACCCAGCCCGCGACGGACAGCGTCACCGAGCGGATCGAGCCGCGGTCCGAGCCCACCACGTCGGCGACCTTGAACACCCAGTTGCCGTCCGCGGCGTCCGCGGTCAGCGAGGACAGCGGCGCCCCCGGCTTCCACGACCCGGTGAACGGCGCCTGGCTGCTCGTCACGCCCGAGAACGGCAGCGTGGCGTCGTCGGTGAACACGGCCTGGCAGATGTTGTTGCCGGTGCCACCCGCCCGCGAGAACAGCGTCACGGACTTGCCGGACGGCGAGGTGAGCGTGCCCACCAGGTCGCCGACGAAGGTGTGGTCGATGCCGACCGTCGTCGAGGCCTCGGTGGCCGAGCACGCGGACCCGTCCACGGAGAACTTCAGGTTCGACGCCGCGCCGACACCCGTGACCGGCAGCGAGATCGAGACGCCGGTCTGGTCGTTGTCCGGGATGGCTACCGGTGCGCCGCCGTACGCGAACGTCTTGAACTCGCGCGACGGCTCACCCACGCGGAGCGTGAACGAGGTGGTCGTCGGCGACGTCGCGCCCGCGTAGGTCACGCGCGCGTCGAGCTTGACCGCCGAACCGAGCCCGGCGGACGCCGGCACGGTCACCTTGAAGGTGTTGCTGACGGTCTGACCCGGGTCGATGTTGCCGTAGTACTTGGAGCGCGGCGCGATGGTCACGCCGGCCGACGTCGTCGACAGCACGACCGAGGTCGACGCGGCCGAGCCGTCACCGTTGTTGGCCACCGGCAGCGTCACCGTGGCGCTCGTGCCCGGCTTGAGGAAAGCGCTTCCGTCGGCGTCGTTGACGATCGTCGGCTTCTGCGCGCGGGCCAGTGCCTGCGGCGACGCACCCGTGTGGGCGAGGGCGCGGTCGGCCATCACGATGCCGGCGCCGGTGCGGTTGTCCACACCGGACTCGACGATGTCGATCGCCGTGGTGACAAGGGCTTCCTTGACCTCGGCGGGCGTCAGCGTCGGGTTGCCGGACAGGATCAGGCCGGCGATGGCGGCGGCGTTCGGGGCCGAGGCGGACGTGCCGAAGAACGGCGCGAAGCCCGGCACCGACGTGGTCACGCCGTCGGCCGCGGTGATGTCCGGCTTCTGCCGGGTCTCGGCGAGCGGCGAGCCGTCCGGAGCGAAGAACGTCTTGCGCGGGCCGTCGGAGGTGAAGCGCTCCGGCTTCTGCGTGCCGTCGAACGCGCCGGGGTACGGGCCGCGCGGGTTCGCGGGGTCGCCCGGTTCGAGGTCGAATGGCAGTGCGCCGGCAGCGGGTGCGGCCGCGACGGAGATCGCGCCCTTCGCCGCCGAGTGGCCACGGGTCGTACCCGGCGTGACGTACTTCTTCAGGCCGTCGTTGGTGTCGGCGAACCGGCCACCGAACAGCGACAGCGCGAAGTACTTGTCCTCACCGCGGTACTTCACGACCGCGAGGCGCGTGCCCGTGGAGCTGGCCGGGGTGTTGATGCGCTCGTACGGGTCCTGCGCACCGTCCTGGTTGTTCTGACTGAACGTGACAACGTTGCCCTGGGCGTTGACCAGGTACAGGTCGTAGTCGTTGGCCGACTGGCCCAGCGGGTCGGCCCAGTGCAGCACCGTGGGCGTGTCGCCGGAGAAGTTCGACAGCGGGTTGAACAGCTGCTTGGCGTTCGGGTCCGGGTTGAAGTCGTGCGCGGAGCCGGCGAACTTGCCGACGCCCACACCCGAGTCCACGAACTGGCCCTCGTAGTGGCCGGACGTGCCGTCCACGACGTTGCCCTGGTTGCCCGCGCTGGAGAAGAACAACGCGCCGTCGGCGACGACCGTGTCCACCGCACGGGCGATGATGCCGTCCTGGAACGGCGACTCGTTGAAGTAGATGACGTCGTCGACGATGACGTCGCAGCCGAGGTCGAAGCGCAGCTTCTTGATGTTGTCCGCGAAGCTCGCGTCGCCGTTGAACGCCGTCGCGAAGCCGAGCTCGGCGTTGGGCGCGAGGTCGTGCAGGATCTCGAGCATCGCGGTGCCCTCGTCACCGGAACCCGCCTGACCCGGCACGATGTCGACGGCCGGCAGCTCGCCGGAGGCCTGCGACACGGCCAGCGAGCCCACACCGTCGGACAGCGCGCAGAGCTTCACGCCGACACCGGTCACGCGGAACGTTCCCCGTGCGGCCTCGGCGTTGTGCGCCTTGTCGCTCTCCGCGACCTTGGCGGCCTGGACGGAGAGCTGCTTCTCCGAGAGCCGGCGCTCGATCTCCGCTGCCTTGTCCTCTTTGGACGGAGCCTGCTTGCGAGCCTTGGTGTCCTGCTTGTTCTTCACGTCCTGCGTCATCGCGTCGCTGCCCGGCTCGACGCGGGCCACGTCGGAACGTGCGGCGATCTCGGAGATCTTCGCGACCGGGACCTCCGCGCGCACGGTGCGGTGCTCGGAGGACACCGACCGGATCTGCCCGCCCGCCGCGCGGACAGCGTTGACCAGGTCCTCGGAGTACTGCTTGGCGCGGATGTCGACGAGAGTGGTGGACTTCGGCGTCACGGCAACGCCGGTCTGCACCTGCGGGAGAGCGCTCGTCGTCGCGGCCGAGACGCGCTTGCGCGCCTCCACGACGAGTGCGCTGTCCACTTTGGACTCGGCAGGGGTGAGCGACTTCTTGACGCTCTGCAGCGCGGCGATCTGCGCTGCCGTGCGGTCGGTGATGGACTTGGACACCTTGCCCGGATCTGCGGACGCGGGCGTGACGGCGGTGAGTGCGGCCAGAAGAACTGCGGTACCTGCGGTGACTAAGGTCGTGCCTCTTCGAGATCGGCGCACAGGAGTTTCTCCCCCGAACGTTGGCGTGCCCCCGAGCACGCGGCCTGCGACCGGCGATTCCCGGTCGAGGCGTCAACGTATGGTGCTTGCGTGATCACAGTCAGCATCCAGATGGGCTACTTCTCACTTAGCAGACACAATCACACTTCACAGAACAAATGCGTCAGTCCACAACTGACCGGTTCGCCCGGAAAGTGCCTCCAGCAGCGCGGCCGCCTGGTTGTCCGTCAGCGACGCGACGAAGTCGACGACCGCCCGCCCCCGCGCCAATCCCTTCACGACATCGGGACCGACGTGCGGGTCACCGGCCGGACCGACCAATGTGGACGGCTCCGTCCGGGCGAGCGCCGCGTACTCCGTTTCGGCCAGCTCGACGAGGTCGTGCAGCCTGCGCGGCAACCGATCCGCCTCCGCCCGATCGTTCACCCACTGCTCCAGGGCGTCCACCAGCGAACCGAGCAAACGGGCCTGTCCACGTTGGTGCAACGCCAGATCGGGCCGCAGCAACACAAAGCGCCGGTGCACGAACTTCAACACCTGCACCTCGTGCCACTGCTGCACGGCCAGCACGACGTGACCCGACCGCGGCGTCGGCTCCTCGATCACCCCGACCGCGTCGACCAGCCGGCGCGTCCACCGCGCGCTGAACCCGGCGACCGCCTGCTCGGCCTCGACCGACCCGTCGAACGGCACCGCCAGCAACCCGTCGACGAGCTCCTTGCCGACCTTCCGGACCGCCAGCGCGAACGCCTCGTCGCTCATCACCCAGGAGTCCTTGAGGTGCATGCGCCGCCGCAAGGTTTCCAGTGACCGTCCCGGCATGCGGATCTCGGCGCTGAGCTCGGCGTCGCTCAACCCGGCGAGGTCGAGCGCCTGCGCCTGCCACGTCCCGAGCTCGGCCGCGACCGTCGCGTGCTGCAACACCCCGACCCGGTGGAAGTCCTCCAGGTCGTGGATCGCGTACGCGATGTCGTCCGCGGTGTCCATGACACTCGCCTCGACGGTCTGCTGCCACGACTCGATGCGCCCGTCAAAGGGCTCGCGCGCCTGCCGCAGGTCGTTGATCTCGGTGACGTACGCGGAGAACTTCGAGCTGCCGGTACCCGGCATGTCGTCCGGCTCGGACGCACCACGCGGCGCCACCGGCAGGCCGAGCGGCTGGTGACGAGTCCACGGGTACTTCAACATCGCCGCCCGCACCGCCACCGTCAGGTCGAGCCCGAGCGCCTTGGGCCCGCGCACGTCCGTGGTCGTGATGATGCGGAACGACTGGGCGTTGCCCTCGAACCCGTCCGGCAGCCCGAACCGGTGGCGGGCCAGCCGGTCGAGCACCTGCTCGCCGAGGTGCCCGAACGGCGGGTGGCCGAGGTCGTGGGCGAGCGCGGCCGCCTCGACGACGTCGGGGTCGCACCCGCCGAGCTTCTCCAGCACCGCGGTGAGCTCGGGACGGACGGTCAGGCGTTCGGCGATGGCACGGGCCGCCTGCGCGACCTTGAGGCTGTGGGTGAGGCGGTTGTGCACGAGCAGGCCGGAGCCGGTGGAGCTGACGACCTGCGTGACGCCGCCGAGCCTCGCGAAGAACGGGGAGCTCGCGACCCGGTCCCGGTCCACCCGGAACGGGTTCGTGGCGAGGTCGGCGGTCCTGCCCACGCCGGCCGAACGACGGGCGGCACGTTGCTCGTTGTGCATGGAAGAGAAGGTACCGGGGCGGGCGGTGAGCTTCGGCGCCCCACGCGTCTTCCTCTTTGCGCGGCGAAGATGACCATGGTTTTGGGACGTACCCCCTCGGTAAATAACTAGTAGAGGGAGCAGGAGTCGAATCAGGCCATCGTTCACCCGATCGAGTTAGCTGAGCTGAGTACGGCTCGAGTCAGCTGAGCTGCGTACGTCTTGAGTTGGCTGAGCCGCGGACGGCCAGGCCGGGCAGCCGGTGCCGGGTTGCGTGTCCGACAGCCAGTGCCGGCAGCAGTGCTGGCGGTGGCGGCCAGTGTCGGCCGTGCGCGCGAAAAAAAGCCCTGCGGGGAGCGCTTGTGGCGCTCAACCCGCAGGGCAAAATATGTTCGGCGG
>NZ_BMNC01000033.1 GCF_014646255.1 Lentzea pudingi | reverse complement strand
GGAATGTCCTGTCCCGCAGGCAAAGCCGACACGCCAGCTCATTTTGAACTGATCACTTAGTCCTGGACGTGACGCCGTGGTGCGTCGGGACCATATTGGAGTTCGGGGGTGGGGTTGGCGTACTGGTCTTCGACCTCCACGGGATCAACGAGAGTTACGATGTGCGGTAGTTGCACGGCCTACACCGTCCAAATGGAGAGCGCCCCGCCGTTGGGGACGGAGCGTAGTAGGTCAAGTTCGGTATCGGTGAAGTAGAGGCCGCCGCCATCGTCGTGCGCGAGGGTGCGGGAGTGCCCGCTGATCGCTTCGTCTTTGAGGCCTCCGGGCGGGTGGCGAGCGCGCGCAGCACGGCCGCGCTCACTACCCCGACCGCTGTGGCGGTGCCGGAACAGTCATCGACGGGACGAGGCTGCGCGTTATAGCGGAGGCTTCCGCACAGGATCGTGACGCGGGCGCGCTCGCCCGGCGTGAACTGCTGTTCGGTGCGCCTACACGTCGTCCACGGTAGCCAGCTTTGTTGATGGCGAGGTCAGTGGTACATCACCTCTCGTCTGCGCCATGGCGGGGCCGTCGTGAACACGGCCGGGCGAGTGAGTGAACTCGTCAGGCGGTGCGCCGTGGTGCGTCGCGCGTGGCATCCTGTATGCCGCACTATCGTGTGGAACAGAACACGGCGTCCCCGGCCAAGCAGCGTGCCTGTGGCGTATGGCCTTGAGGAGAGCCGTGAACAGGTATGGTGGTAATGATCCGATCGACGACGCGCCGCAGTCGGCTGGTGTGGTCGCGGTCGAGCAGGACGGGACGCTGGTCGCGCTCGTGTCCGGTGAGGTCGACGCGAACAGCGCTGATCATGTGTTCACCGAGGTGGTCCGATGCCTGGATCAGCGGCCTGCGGCGTTGGTGATCGACCTCGATCCGGTGACGTTCTTCGATTCGTCCGGAATCAGAGTGCTGCTGGAGTTGGGTGAGCAGTCCGCGGCGCACGGGGTCCGTTTCGCCGTGGCGGCGTCGAACCGGGTTGTGGTGCGTCCGTTGACGGTTACCACCGTCGATCGGGTGCTGCCGTTGTATGCCAGCCGCACGGAGGCGATCGCCGCTGTGCATGGTCACGAGTTCGCCGAGCAGGACAAGCTGATCGATCCTGTGTAGGGAACGTTGTGCGGGGTACACGCGGGATGGCGTGCCACCAGCACGGCAGCGCCGCCGGTGGGGAGTCGCATGCGCAGAGCGGTGGCGCAGAGGTTGAAGCACGCGACAATGAACCCATTGGCTGAGTCAGTGTGCTGGTCGTGAGCGTGGTGCTGACAGGCCGTGCAGGGCGGCAGGTCAGCACCACGCTTGACTGAGGGCCGGTCGCAGAGCGGCGATAGACACTGCGAACAGGGCGTTACCGCTCGGGCTCTGTCTGAGTTATCGGTGTAGGTGACACTGCGGCGGGTAACTCGACAGGTGCCGAAACTGGTTTGCCGGACTCGGGTGAGGCCGTGCAATGTGGTCCGGCCAGGCTGATGCGGTGCGTTAAGCAGCCAACCTCCGCGCTGTCTGGTTGCGCGGTGCGGGCACCTGCTGAATTGTCGCCCGTACCGCGCCCGCCAGTTCTAGGTGTACCTGGCCGTCACGTTGTCGGCGTTCCGCGCTTGATGTGCCGCGATTCCGACGAACGGATACCGTTCGCGCTGGCCGGGTTCTCAGTGGCATAACCGAGGTAGTGCGGCGGCAAATACGACAGCTACGACACCGCGCGTGCCAGAGTGTTGAGCGTGTCGTGGAAGTCCGATAAGTTCGCTTCGGGAAACTGGCCGGCCGCAAAGCCGTCTTCCTTGGCGACTTCGGCGACACCCACAGCACACCGGCCACGGACTCCCACGGCGTGAGCTGACGTCCTTGCGTGTCAACGAAATCGTCCTTGTCGAAGCCGAGCGCGTAGCGGCTCGGCATCGCGTGATACTCCTAGAATCATCACGTCCGTGTCGATCTTGCAGGCCGCGTCGGACAGCGGGAGAACGCTGATCGGCCCGGAGCGGCCCAGGCGCGAGGGTGCGGCGTCGGCGGATGCGCGGCCGGTTGATGATCGGCACCACGGGCACGGTGCCCATGCCGTGCTCGTCGCGGTCGATCTCCGACCAGGTACCGCTGCCGTTGTCGCTGCTGTGCCAGACGGTTTCGTGTGCAGGTAGAGCGTGGCGTAGGCCTCGGTGTAGCCGTCGCCGTCCTCTTCGTACTGCCGTTTCAGCGCGGCCTGGACCTCGCGTGTGCGCGGGTCCAGGTCAACGTGGACCTTTAGCGGGGACTCGACTGTCACCAGCGGGGTGGACGGTGTTCTCTCGTTGCTGCCGACGATGGCGTAGGAGCGGCCCAGCGCGAGCGCGTCCACGTGCGCCTGCTCGAAGTGCGGATCGAGGCGGTTGGCCTGCCAGATGTGCCACAGCTCGCGGTCAGCGGCGGCCTCGCCACCGAGCCGGAACCCTGTGACGTCCAGGCGTTAGTTCGGAATTGGCGGGATCTGTTACGGCTCGCAGGTGATTTCGGCCAGACGGTTTTTCCGTGCGGACCGGGGATGACGCCCCAGTCTTTGGACAGCTGATCGACGATGATCATGCCTCGGCCGCGGTGCTCGTTGAGACGTCAGATTCCCAAGATGGGCAGTGCGGGTGAGGCGTCGTCCACCTCGATGCGCACGAAGCCTGGTTGTGTTGATCGATACAGCCGTATCTAGCTGGGGTTACGGCCGTGGTCGAAGACGTTGCTCACGATTTCGTTGAAGATGAGAAGGATGTCATCCAGGTCGTCTCCGGTCACCCCGGACAAGACATTGCGCGTCCAGTGCCGAATCGCCGCAGCGGTGACAGCTGGGCTGTCGAGCTTCAGCATCGCGGATTTCGGGCCGTCGTCCAACTGGCTGGTGAGCCGCACGAGCTTCACTTCCTCGCTGTCGGAAAGCTCGTCCGGCGGTGCGACCACCCAACCAGCAACACCTCGATGATGCCTCGCGATGGTCACCGACCACAATCCGTGGCGACCACTTCACCCTCGTGTGCAGCTCCCCGCTATCTGCACGCTTGGCGGGGACAGCATCGGTTCACAGTTCGCGGCGGTGCGTGACAAGCCAGTCGGCAACCTCATAAAGCTTCACGTTGGTGGACTGGGAGGACTCCACCAACATCCGAAATGCCTGCACCGCATCGACGTCATGGCGCTGCATGAGGATGCCTTTGGCCATGCCGATGACGTCGCGATGCTCGATTGCGATGCGCAGACTGGCTTCGGTCTGGGCGCCGACGAGCGCGATCGCCGCGTGAGCGGCGAACAGCCGGCCGTCGTCATCGGTCTGCTCGCTGAACGCGTTGACTCTGCGTGAGTAGAGGTTGAGCGATCCGAGGGTCGTATCGGTGACGAACAGCCGGTACGACAGCATCGAGCGCACTCCGGTTGCGATGGCTTCAGGAGTGAACCCAGGCCAGCGGGTCTCTGTCGAGAGGTCGCCGGTGCGGTAGGCTTGGTGGTCAGCGATTGCGTCCATGCACGGACCCTCACCGGTGCGGTACTGCACCTCATCGATCGTGACGACGATCTCGCTGGTGGGTGCGACGGTGCGGATACGGCATCCACGCTCGACAAGGGAGATCCCGGCGTCTTCGGCGCCGTCGACGTGGTTGACCGCTGCTTTCACGATGGCCGCGAGGGTGGAGTTCACGTCCGGTTCGGATTGAAGCGTGCGGGCGATCGCGCCGAGCGTCGCGCTCAAGCTTCTCGTTGCGGCGTGTTCCGGCTCGGTCACGGCGGCTCCTTCGTCACCACGGCGGATGTCAGCGTACTAACTGCCCAGATCGGCAGGATTCACAACAGGCATGATCACGCCCTGAGAGAGGCGAACCCGATTCTGCCGGACGCCGGATGAGCGCACATGACCAGCGTTAGCCAATGACCACAATCCGCCCCGACTTCCTGACCTTCGCGCCATGCAGCTTCCAGCCGCTCACCGCCATCGCGGCCGTAGTCGATGACCTCGCCGTCCGTCGGCGTGATCCAGCCCTGCTCAACCCATTCGTCGTTGCAGTCAGCGCGGCACTCAAGATCATCATCGATGATCCATGAATGGGCCAAGTTTCGTGTAATACCAGTGGCCGAGCATCGACGAGCCGTCCCGTACGCCGAGTTCCGCGGGCGGCTTTCCGCAACCCGTCGATCACCGTCTCGTCTAGGACTTCGGCTTCGCCGTCGACGAACGCATTGCCGAGATCGTGGACAACGAGTGCCGGTAGCGGCTGATCGACAAGCTGGTGCGTTCCACCAGTATCAGCGCCGCCTCAGGACACGTTCTCGTGACCAGAGGTTCGGCGGCTTGGTTAGGAGCGGAAGTCGTTAGCTCCGCATGTGGTACGGCTTGTCATCCTTGGCCGAATAGCTCCCGGCTCGCTATCCCCAGTCTGCGCGCGAATCCCACGAGCGTCGCCCACGCTCGTTCGTGGGTAGTAGCGGACGCCCCTCGATCAGCGGCATGTGCGGGCGTTGCCTGCCTGGTCGGTCGGAACGATCACGTCGCGGCTTAGATCATTAATCAGCACCGTCTGCTGGGTGGGACAGAGAGGCGGCTGACGCAGTAGCGTCTTGCTGACGGCGGGAGTAACCTGCGAGATGAAGCGTCCAAGTTGGTGCGAAGCGCCGTAACCCTGTAGTGCAGGCACCTCGTGTTCCATAGGGCGACTCTCACACTGGACGTGTTGGAGCAAAACTGGAGCAGGGCAAGGAGTTGAACGTCGTGAAGCTGCAAGTAGCTGCGCTGAACGGTAGTCAACTGCACTGATTTTCTTGTGTTCCTTGTGTTTTCGCAGGCCAGAGGCGCGGGGTTGCCATTCTGGCAGTGTGAGGGTCCGCGCTGGAGCTGTGGTGCGGATCGGACGACCACGGCGTCGAGTCCATCGTGATCGAGGGACGCCCTGGCGCGGAGAAAGTCGACTACGAGTTGATCGGCCGCCTCAGCAATAACGATGCGGTCGTCCAGGTCAAGAGTCGTTGGGGTGCAAAGGCGTGGTCGCCGACCGAACTGCTCGACCTGCTCATGTTGCTGGAGCGGGACTCAGGCGGGCCAGCGCGGCTGGAGTTGGCCGCGAACGGGACTTTCAGCTCCAAGGCGCGGCAGTTCATGGACATGCTGGACCAAGCGCCTAACCTCACCGATGACGACCTAGCGCAAACCGTGCGAAAACTGAGCACGAAACACAAGCCGGACGCCAAGATGCTGGAGGCATTGCGGCGGTCGTCCGTCCGAGTCCAGCCGTATGGCTTGCCTGAGTTGCGTGAACGGGTACGGATACAGCTCAAGCGGGTTCGCGCGGCGGCTGGTCAGGGCATCGGCGATCTCCCTGCCGAACTGCTGCGTGCCTACCTGCTCTCGCTCGCTATGGACAAATCCGAAGCCCACGACGTCGCCGGCCGCACGCTGCACCGCAGCGCATTCCTCAAGGCAGTGAATGCGTCGCGACCCGAGGTGGAAGCAGCCCTCAAGGCTAGGTGGGGCCTGCCGATCCAACTGGCTGACCGCCAGCACGCTGTTCGCCGCGACGAACTCCTTCAGGAGATTGCGAAGCACCTCACGGCGGAAGACGGGCTACACACGACCGACGGCCGCGTTCGGACGTGCGTGCTGACCGGTCCTGCCGGTATCGGCAAGACCACAGTGGCCCAGCAGTACGCCCTCGACAACGCCGCTGAGTTCGACTGGATCTACCAGCTCACCGCGCAGCGCGATGACGACTCGACCGCGACCGCGGACGTGCTTGGTGAAGAACTGGAACAGTTCGCGGCCTGGTTGCAGGACATGGGTGTCACGATCCGACGCGGCCCGCACCGGTCGCTGTCAGCGGCTGCAGCCGCGGTCGCCGAGGCCCTCGCGGGGTGCACGCAGTCATGGCTGCTGATCGTCGACAACGCGACCGGGTCCGACACGATCGCGCCTCTATTGCCAGCATCAGGTTACGGGGCGGTGCTGATCACCACCAGAAACAGCGGGTGGCACAGCCCGCACCCCACCGTCACAGTCGGTGCCCTCACCGCCGACCAGGGGAGAACCCTTGTCCAACGAAGGCTCGCAGACCTAGCTCTCGACGACTCGGATGCCGACGCGTTGTGCACCACATTGGACGGCCTCCCGCTGAGCCTGGTCACGGCCACCAGCTACCTGCGCAGCACCAGGGAATCCATCGGAAACTTTCTTCAGACTCTGAGCGATGAGGTGCTGCGACTCGACGCGCTGAGCTTTCCGCTCCAACGCCTCGACGACTACCCGCGCACCGCAGTCGCCGCGGTGAACCTTGCTTTGCAACGACTACGCGCTACAGAGGGGGACGTCCCCAGCGACGCGATCACCGTCCTGGGGCGCGTCAGTGTTGTCCACCCGGACCGGATCCCAGTACGTCTCCTCGCCACCGACCGCGGCGCGTTCAACGCCTCGATCGCCGCGCTCACGGAACTCTCGCTCATCGACCGCTGGCAGGACAGCGCCAAGCGGGACTGGGTACGTGTGCACCGAGTCGTCCAGGACGTCGTCCGCGCGGAACTCGGCACGCACGCGGACGAGTTTCGGGCGACGCTGCGCGCCGTGGAGCTGACTGCCACCAACCTGATGGTCGAGTGCCTTCACTCCCTCGACATGGTGACCGGCGGGGCATTGCGCCTGCACGCGGTCACGCTCGCGGAACGCCTGCTCCAGCACGGTGAGCAGAGCTGGCAGACGACCACCGCGATGCTGTCCAACGCGGCGTCGATCGCGAAGTTCCAAGGTGATCTCACCGACGCCCAACGCCTTGTCAAGGAAGCGCTAGACCTCATCCCACCCGGCGACTACGACCCTCAGATCGCCGGCCGACGTGGGTTGACACTCGCCACACTGGCGAGCCTGCAGCTCGAGCACAACGAGACCGAGGCCGCACGATCGGCCTTGGAGGCGGCTCAGCGCGCTCACGACATGCACCGGATCATTCCCGCGCATTTCGAGGCTCTGGTCGAGTGCACGGCGATGCTATGTCGGGTCGAGGCGTTCCTGGCTGCCGACGAGGCTGAGATTCGCGCACAGTTCGAGAAGGCGAAAGCTCTGCCGGAGCCCACACAGCAGGCTGCCCTGGTGCGTGCAGCCTGCCTGGTTGTGATCGCACGGGAGATGACCTGGAAGCCAGGTGTACGCGGCGACTTCCAGGACTGTGCCGAACGGTTGCTCGCCCTGACGGGTCATGGTGAGCACAAGGAACCCGGTGTGGCCGCTATGGCGCATATGGCTCTGGCTGAAGCGCATGGATCGGAAGGCGCGACAGACGCGGCCTGGCGGCATTTCCGACAGTTCAAGCAGATCGTGTCCGACATCCCTGGTCTCGATCCGGCGTTCCAAGTGGACGAGTCCATCGAGCTCGCCCTCGGGCTGAGCGGAGTGTGCATAGACAAGACGACAGGATTCCCGTATCGCGACATCAACAGGCTTGTGGAGATGCTCCTTGAGGACCTCGATGAGCAAGTCACGGAGGCAGACTGGGCTGCCACACAACGCGACTGGATGACCATCCGGGTCAGCTCACTCAAGGCTATCCACGCGGCACAGAACGGGAACGTCGACGAGTACCGGCGGCATGCTCGTGAGGCGAAAGGCCTCGTTCGCAGGTACCGGAAGAAACTGCCGGGCCACGTCGAAGCCATGGCCCGGAACGTTCATTTGGCCGCACGGTTTGCGGAATGCCAGCACACCCGACGGCAAGGGCTGAAGCCAGGAGAAAGCCTGTCGAACTCGCCGTCAGCACCGGTCAGGCCCCGGTACAGGCCAGAACTCTGTCGTCACTTCGATCTACTACCAACCCGGCCGATGCTGCCCTCCGCGGAGAAAAGCAACGCCGAGGCGCACGGAAGTCAGACCGAACTCGTCGTCGACCGGGTGCACGCAGTCGCCACACACGCTGCGCTGCTCGACGTGCTGATCGGCGATGATCTGCCTCTCGCACGGCAGATCGAGGATGCGCTGTCGGAGCCCGCCGGGAAGCCCCAAGCCGCCATCGACCACCTGATCGGTGCCTGGCGCATGATCGACACGCTGTCCTACAGGATCGGTGAGATCACGGGAGAGTCGATCGAGGACATACGCAACAAGTGCAAGAATCGTCTGATCCGAACTCAACACGACGACCTGGTTGACACCGTACCGACGCGAAGCGTCCTTCAATGCCTGAACAACGCCTGGTACCCGGAGCTGAACGACATCCTGGCGCACCTGGACCAGCAGGGGATGGCTCGTATCCTCACCGATCTCGTCGGAGTCGAGTGCCTCCTCCTGGCCGTGGAGCTTGCCGGGCTGACCGGTGTAACGGCCGCGGAGGTGGTCGTCCAGATTCGGGATCTGGCGACTGCTTTCGACAGTACGGTTCTACACCCTGGTGGGAACTCCTACGACGTCGCGACCGGAACCATCAGGATCGGCAGAACGATGACTGGCGCTGCCGAGCGGATCTGGCTCAACGATCCGGAAACCGGCGTTGTCGATCACGTCTGGATATTTGGTGACGGCGGCGACGGGAAGTCCAACTTGCTGCGCGTCGTGCTGATGGAGGCGGTCGGATCCGGGTTCTTCTGCGTCTTTCCGTCCGACCCGCGCAACGAGCACGGCTTCGATCGCTTCTGGGATCAGGCGGTAGATACTCCGGCGTGGATCGCGACCAACGTCGCGGATACGGTGAGAAACCTCGAAGCGGCGGTGAGGATCGTCAAAGGGCGGACCGCGTCGGAGAACGTGCTGAGCCCGACCGCGGAGCGTCCCGGAGTTGCGTTCGGCATCGACGACGCGGACGACGTCCTTCGGCTGCCGCGCGGTCGAGAGTTGATCGACTTCATCGTGACGCACGGTCCAGCTGTCGGTGTCGGGCTGGTTGCGGTCATCCGGGACCTCGACTGTGTTGACGGTGACGAGGTCCTGTGTCGGGCGATCGCCAATGCGCGCAGCACGATCTTCGTGGGTCCGGTCATGTCCGACAGATGGAACGAGTTCCGATCGGAGCATCGCAGTCGTCCGCAACACGAGTGAGCTTGGAGGCGGAGACAAGCGCCGGCTGATGGCCTCCGCGGACGTTCTGGGGCTCGGGGGAGAATCGTGATGGAACGATAGGACTGGGGGACTCGTGACCATCTGGGTTAATGTGATCGCAGTTTCGTCGCCTGTGATCGCGCTCGGGTCAGCTCTTGTGGCAGTGCGTTCAAGCCGGATCGCCCGAAGGTCGCTTGAGCTTGCCCGACGAACAGGGCAGGCGTCGTACGAGAGCGCAAAGCTGGCGCAATCGTGTGTGGCTACTCTTGTGCTGTCCGAGGTCGAGTTTCGGCGTGCCACAGCTCGAGATTGGGATGGAATCCTGGGAGCGGAGGCTCGCCGAAGTCTCCATGATGAGGACGCGGACAGCCTGGAAGTGGTGGTCCGAGGCCGACTGATCAGCAACGTGCAGCACGAGGTTCTGCTCACCTGCCGGGACCATTCCCGCGCTGGCAGGGACATCTGGTACAGCCATCGGAACCAGTCTGTTTTCCTGCTGGGTGAGAAGGAGGTCGAACTCGGTAATGCGATTCTCTCTGGAGGTGAGACGGTTGAGTTCACCTGGATCGACCGGCGGAGCAGGGCCGAGTGGATCGATATCCACAACCTCGGATCGCGGAACCCTTGGGGTGACCCGGAACTTGAGCTCCCCAGACTGACATGGTGGGAGAAGCTCATGGCCGGCTTCCGTGGGCGCGACTTCGAATTGGTGCGTCGTCACAAGGTCAAGCGTGTGGGTTTCCGAGTCGTGTGCGAGCCGCGGATCGTTCCACGCGTCGCCACCGTTTGGTTGGCCGAGGTGACCATGGCGGCAGTCGTGAGTGCAGGGCGAGATGAAGCCGGACGTGTCGCTTTCGAGGATCGAATTCAACGAGTACCTGGGCCGATTGATGACGCGGTGATCCGCTACCGCGGAGGCTTCGATGCCACGTTGGCGTTGGTGGATCCTCCCAGGTGGCTCAACCTGGTCGGGCGTGACTGATGGGCTGCCTACGAGTTCTGCAGAATCGTGGCGAAGCCGTTTCGTGCGGTGCCGGTATCGCAACTGCTGGGGCGCTTTCTGCGGTCAGCGAGGGTTCCGTTCAACCAGATCCCTGGCTGTGAAGGTCAGAGCCAACCGCGGATGTAGGTCGGTTCTGACCGCGCTTGCCGATCTAGCGCGTGATTGGTGTCGTCGGGTTTGACCGCACTGGAAGACCTGGTGAGCAAGCCTGGGCGCTGTTGAGCACACCGGACGGCGCTCACGGGAAAGTCGGGTGTGTCGAGCGCCGGGACCGTGTAACCCTGGCGACGTGCTGCTGAAGTTGACGGGGTCGAGTTGTTCGGGCAAGTCCACGCTGGCCTTTGCCGTGGCAGATCGGCTGCGCGACGTCGTCGTGCATGATTTCGACGAGGTCGGTGTGCCGCGGGACGCCGACCCCCACTGGCGCCACCGCAGCACCGAGCTGTGGGTGCGCCGCGCGCTCGTGTACCAGGAACGCGGACTGGACCTGCTGTTAACCGGACAATCCCCGCTGGGCGAGGTCCTGGCGGCCCCCTCCACGCCGAAGGTGGACGGGATCGCGCTCTGTCTGGTCGATGTGGACGACGAGATCCGCCGCGTCCGGCTCGCCGACCGCGACTCCGGCCGGTGGGATACCTCGGCGGTCGATGCCTTCGTGGGCTGGGCCGCCTGGCATCGCGGACACGCCCGGGATCCCCGTCACCTCCCCGAGGCCATCACCACCGGCGGCGCCCCCGACATGGTCTGGCACCGCTGGACCGGCTGGACCGCTGGCGATCCGCGGTGGAGCACCCACGTCCTCGACACCACCGACGAGCCCGTCTCCCAGTCTGTCGACGAGCTCGAACGGTGGGTGGTCGACCAGCGCGCTGCACACCGATCCGGCCGGCTTCCCCTGACGCTCGGCTGGGTCGATCAACCACACTCCGGATGACGTCGGCTTCAGCAGCGTGGACTGTCCTGCCGGGGAGAGTCTGCGCGCCGGGGATCAGAACCTCGTGATCCACGCTCCCATCGCGAGCAGGCCCCTGCGGTCAAACAAGCCGACACGGACGTTCATCCACTGCCGGTGCGGTCACCACTGACCAGCAGACGCGGTCAAGTGTCCCCGACCAAAGCCACCCTCCTGAGGGCGCCGTAGTTTCGGCCGATCTTTGGGGCAGCTTAGGTTCACCTGGCCTGAGAGACCTTGTAGAAGTGGGGCTCACCGGTCGAAAACATTGCCGTAGGCGCCTTCGTTGACGATGTCGGCGAGGTCGAGCAGCGCGTCGATCCCGGCTTCGTCGCACCGCCCGATCACATCGACGACTGGGGAACCGGTCGGCCGGTCGATCACCAGCAGCCAGCCTCGTTCGAGATCGACGGTGATCGCGAGCGGACACAACCTGGACGCGCCCCAGTCGGGAGTGGTCTCGACGCGAGGAAGCGGTACGGACAACCCGTCCCGCCTCGTGCTGACGCCACGCTCGGCCAGTCGACGGACGACCGCGTCGAGCAGCGCGATGGCCTGCTCGGGCGTGCTCGGACGGGGTTCGCGTGCGTTGCGGCTGGTCATCTCCAGTGCGACGACGGCGAGGCGTTCGGCCCACTCACCGGCCGGAGAGGCGCCAGCCATGTTGACACCGAGCTGTCCGCGGTGATGCACCAGGCGTCCAGCAGCTCGCCTGCCGCGTCGAGCACCGGCGCGGTGGGGAACCAGGACGACATGTAGCGCCGGCCTACCCGGTACACCACATTGCGGGCCAGCGGCATGGCGGTGGGCGGGGTGGTCACGGTGTTCACGCTCCTGTGTGTCAGTGCTTTACACCAGCAGGTACTCGCGGATCCGGCCGCGCAGCCCTCGTCGATGCTGCGCCCCGCCTGCCGGCCAATGGCACCGCCGAGTCGGCGCTGGAGTCGGCTCGGCGTCCTACTAGCGGGGTGCTCCGGGCAAGTCAGTCAGCAAGGCTGTGCTGTTGTCCAGGATGAAGTCCTTGATCTTTGTGGGCTTGAGGTCATATCGCGCGAGTTCATCCAGAGGGATCCGTTCCAGCTCGTATCCGCCTCGGTCGGCGTCGGTGTGCTCGTTGCCAGACCGCAGAGATACATCGATGCTGATTAGCCGGGCAGCGAAGAAGTACTGCACCGACTGACCGCCGTCCGCGGCTGACGTCACCAATGTGAGTTGTTGGCCCACGACGATCCTCGCACCGAGTTCCTCCAGCAACTCGCGCTGCAGAGCGGCCTCTCGGCTGATATCACCCGGCTCGATCCCACCACCTGCGGTCGTCCAGTACGGCGCCACTCCCGGCTTGGTTCGCTTGATCGTCACCAATCGGGCGTCGTCGTCAAACAGCACAGCCCGAACCGACCGGCGCACAATCGGCACCATCGTTGTCGACGTCATCGTGATCTCCTCTACGGCTGCTTTATCGCCCGGATCGCGGCACCGGGACCGGGTCCCAGGCGCGCGCCCCATGTCGGGCGAATGTTGCGTCCCTGCGGTGTGCCAGCCGCCGCCGTCTTGCTGACTGGACAGTGTCACGCTCCCAGAGCGGGAACAGAGCCCTTGGATTCTCGGGATCTACCCACGGAGCCTCAGCATCCGAAAGAGAACAGACTGGTCGGCTAGGTGCAGTGTGTCCTGACGGGCTATCGGAGTAGACGATCTCGTGTTTGGCGGCTCCCAGCCGGTCACGCTCGTCGCTGAACGCCCGTGCAGGCGGCCCTGCCGCCTGATCCCTCGGTTCAAGTTCGGCAGCGATGACGGCGGCTGGGGGAGTAGAGGCAAGGTTATTCGGTCGAGTCACCGTAGGTGAGGACGAACCGGCTGTGTGTCTTGTCGATGGCTGGGCCCGCAAGTTCGCTGTCCGGGGTATCAGCCGGGTACACGGTGAGCGAGGGCGTGTGCTGCTTCCGCTCGGGCGCCCAGGACCGGATCGCCTCGCACAGGTAGGCGGTCAGCTCGTCGGCGGACGGCCCGTGACCGATCGCGCCCAACTCCCAGTGCACCTCGTCGCTGGATTCCAGGCGGCGTGCGGTGAGGTAGACCAGCGTGTCGCCGTCGACCAGCGCCATGCGCCACCATCCCCTTACCGGGTCGCACACCTCGGGTGGGACGTCGGCGTGGACCTTGATCCGGCACACACGCGGGTCGGTCACGGTCAGGCGGAGCCAGAGTCCGTCATGCGACTCGTTCCTGCCGATCGTGGTCCCGGACCAGGCGGTGACTCGCGGCTGGTCGAGCACCCCGCGCAGAGCTTCGGGGTCGACGGGCTGGTCGCGGTCCCAGTGGAGCGTGACCAGTTCGTCGGCGGTGATCGCGCCGCTGAGTTCCCCCTCGCCGTCACCGACCAGGTACACGAAGCCGCACAGGTGCAGCGAATCGGAGACCAAGCGGCCTTCGGTGTAGGTGAAGGCGACACTGCGGCCCTGGCCGCGCCAGCGCAGCGGGGCGACGAGCCGTCCTCCCGGCGCGAGCTGTTTCCACCACTGGGCGGGAATGTGCCACGGTGAGACAGTGACGATCATGCGGTCGTACGGGGCGTGGTCGGGGTAACCGAGGGCACCGTCGCTGGTGATCACGTGCACGTCGCCGTAGCCGGTGGCGGTCAGTGCCCGCTTGGCTTTCGCGGTGACGTCCGGGTCGATGTCGATCGTGGTGACCAGGTCTGCGCGGCCGGTCAGCTGGGCGAGAAGGCAGGCGTTGTAGCCAGTTCCCGCACCGACCTCGAGGATGCGGTCGCCCGGCTGGACGTCGAGCTGGTCGAGCATCGCCGCGACCAGCCACGGCGCCGACGCGCAGGACAACGATCGGCCGTCCTCGAAGCGGTGGGTGATCACCGCTTGCCACGGGTCGTAGGCCACCGCCAGATCGGCGTCCGGCACAAACTCATGGCGTGGCGTGTCCAGCAGAACCCGTTCCACCTCGCTGCGCCGCGCGTACCCCGCCTTGCGGACCGTGGCGACCATCTCCGCGCGCAGCGTCTCCGGCGACAAGGTGGTGGTATCCGCGTCCATTCTTTCCCTACTCCTATGGATCATCTATGGCCGTGGACACAGCAGGGCATCGGGGCCATTCAGCCGGGCTTGAGACGGTTCGGGCATCCGAGGTTGTCTGGGCATCTTCAGCGGGTTGGCCACTTGCCACAGTCGTTACGGGTGACCCAACATGAGATCGAGATAGAACTCTTCGGACATCTCGGCGCGCTCCGGAGCGGGCCTCGAGGTCGACAGCCGCCAGCAGCTGTCAGATCCGTTTGCCGCACAGGCCGGGCAGCTGATGCGAACCTCTCCCTGCTGCATGACGACACGCGTCTGGCACGAGGTGAGCGCATGCAGCCCGGATCTGCAGGTGGCTGGCTTGTAGAGATGGTTTGTTGCTGACCGTTGGCCAGTGATCGCAGCATCGTGGCGCAGGCCGGTGGCGCTTGGCCCCTTCGGTAGCGGAATGTCAGCCGCGCAGGAGCACGGTGCGTGGAGCCTGATACCTCGCCGCGCGACTCACATGAAGTACCGCAGCCACACGTATCCCCAGGCCATCGCGGTGCTGAACAGCGTGACGACGATGCCGTATCGGGTGAACTGCCAGAAGCTGATGGGGTGGCCGCTGCGGGCGGCGATGCCGATGGCGACGACGTTGGCGCTGGCCGCGACGGCGGTGCCGTTGCCGCCGAAGTCGGCGCCGAGCGCGAACGACCACCACAGGGCCCGGCCTGTTTCGGGGTTGGGGATGTCGGCGACCACGCCTTCGACAATCGGGGTCATGGTGGCGACGTAGGGGATGTTGTCGAAGAAGGCGCCGAGCACGCTGGAGCCGAACAGCAGGGCGGTCGCGGCGAGAAAGTAGTCGTCGCCGAGCACGTCGATCGTCCAGGTGCCGACGGTTTCGACCACACCGGTGTGCACAAGCCCTGCGACCATCACGAACAGCCCCATGAAGAACGCGAGTGTCGGCCACTCGACCTCGGCGAGCACGTCGGAGACGTCGGCTCGGGTGACGAGCAACATGACGCCCGCGCCGACGAGCGCGACGATCGACGGCTCGAGGTGCAGCACGGCGTGCAGGCCGAAGGCGATGACCACGCCGGTGAACACGATCAGGCAGCGCCGCAGCATCGCCGGGTCGGTGATAGCGCGCCGTTCCTGCAGGGCCATGACTGCGTCGACGTATTTGGGGTTGTACTGGAAGGACTTGCGGAACAACACCTTGGTCAGCAGGACGAACACGATGAAGACGAGCACCACGATCGGTGTCATGTGGACGAGGAAGTCGACGAAGGTCAGCCCGGCCCGGCTGCCGATGATGATGTTCGGTGGATCACCGATCAGCGTTGCCGCGCCACCGATGTTGGACGCGAGCACTTCGGCGATGAGGTAAGGCTGGGCGGCGATGCGCAGCCGGTTGCACACGACGATGGTGACCGGCGCGACCAGCATGATCGTCGTGACGTTGTCCAGGAACGGCGAGGCGATCGCGGTGATGGCCATCAGCATCACCATGAGCCGGTAGGGCCTGCCGCGGGCTTTCTTGGCGGCCCAGATGGCGAGGTAGTCGAACACGCCGGTCTGCTTGACGATCCCGACGATGATCATCATGCCGAAGAGCAGGAAGATGACGTTCCAGTCGATGCCCTCGTGCTCGGAGAAGAACACCTCGGAGCCGGGGGCGAGACCGAGGACCGTCATCAAGCCGGCGGCGATGAGGACGACCTTGACCTTGTCAGCCTTTTCGGTGGCGATGTAGAAGAACGCGACCAGGAAGATCGTCAGTGCCAGTGCGGCGCTCACGGCGGACCTGCGCGCTCGGCTGTGTGGGCACGGACTCGGTCAGGTTCGGGTATCGAGCAGTGGTGCGACACGACGCGGCTCTTCCGTCGATGAGGGTCGCCGCCGGCGCGAGAGCAGCGGCGGCGACGGGGACAGGTGGCTGGTGTCAGTCCTCGGCGGTGTAGACCGCGAGGCTGGTGATCAGGCGTTCCAGGGTGATCGCGCCGAGCAGCACGCCGTTGTCGTCGACCACGGCGACGAGCGGGCTGTGCTGGCGAGCCATGAGCGCGGCGACCTCGAGCAGCGTGGCGTCGGCGCGGACGCTGACGGGTTTGGTGGGTTGTCGCGGTGAGCAGTCGCCGACGGTGCGGTCGGCCAGTTCCAGCCAGAAGCGGTCGGCGTGGGCTTCGTCGATCGTGCGGGCCAGTGCCGGGTCGTCCTGGTAGGAACCCGGCACCGCCAGGCGCAGCACCTGGGTGCCGGGAAGTACGGTCCACGGCCGGGCGTGGGCGTCAACGACGATCAGGCCGGGGAGCCTGCTGACGGCCATCACCCGCACGGCCTTGGCCACCGGGTCGTCAACCGTCACGGTCGGGACGTTCACGGCGATGTCGCGTGCCTGCATGGCATCAGCCCGTTCGGTGTGTCCGGCCAGCTGTCCCGGTGTGGTCATCACTGCCTCCGTTCACCAGCGGACCGCGTTGCGGCCAGTGTCGGCGGCTACTCGGGCCGCCGACCATCAGTGCCAGCACCCATCCCGGCCGGGTACGGCATGTATTCAGGGCCTGCGGCGGGTGCCGATCGAGCCAGCGAGGATCAGGCCCGCGGCGATCAGCAGTGCGTGTGGCACGATCACGCCGGCGATCAGCAGTGCGGCGGCGAGCACGATCAGCGTCCAGATCAGCGGAAATCGTCGGGTGGACGTTGTGCGGTCGCTCAGGGCCATAGGTGCCTCCTGCGGCGAGCACGGGTCGAGGGCTTCGATCGCAGGATCTCCCGCCAGCGGGCTGGGGCGGAATCCGGTCGGCCGCTCAACTTCGCCGGGGCGCGACCACCACCGATTCGACCGGCGGAGGCCGTGGCACACGGCCAACATGGGTGGTGCCACGGATGGACAACGTGGCGGACCGCCAGTCAGCCTCGCAGTCGTGGCGGGAAGTGATCACGAGGAGGCGGCGCGCGTGTCGTTGTTCGGGCGGATCTTCCTGCTCAATGCCCTGGTGCTCGCGGCCGCGGCCGCGCTGCTGATGTTCGGTCCGGTGACCGTGTCCACGCCCGCGCTGTTCGGCGAGATGGTGATCCTGGCCGCCGGGCTGGTGGCCGTGCTGATCGCGAAACGCTGTGCTGATCCGGATCGGCCTGGCGCCGCTGGAAAGGCTCACTCGCGCGATGACGACGATCGACCTGCTCAAGCCCGGCCCGCGGCTCGCCGCCACCGGGCACGGCGAGATCGCCGAGCTGATCACGACGTTCAACAGCATGATCGACCGGCTGGAGGCCGAACGCGGGTCCAGCACGGCGCGTGCCCTGTCCGCGCAGGAGGCGGAACGGCGCCGGGTGGCGCAGGAGCTGCACGACGAGGTCGGACAATCACTGACCGCGGTGCTGCTGGAGCTCAAACGGTTCGCCGACCAGGTTCCAGCGTCCATGCGCGACGAACTGCTGCAGGTGCAGGAGATCACGCGCAGCACGCTCGACGAGATCCGCCGCATCGCCCGCAGACTGCGCCCCGGCGTGCTCGAGGAGCTCGGCCTGGTCAGTGCGCTCAAGGCGCTGGCGGCGGAGTTCTCCGAGCACGCCGATCTCGTGGTAGGGCGCTCGTTGGACAAGAACCTTCCGGAGCTCGACGCCGAGACCGAGCTCGTCGTCTACCGAATCGCGCAGGAAGGTCTCACCAACACCGTCCGGCACGCCCACGCCAGTGAGGTCGACATCGTTCTGCGAGCACTCACCGACGGTGTCGAGCTGCGCGTGCGCGACAACGGCCGGGGCCTGGGCACCTCGGTGGAGGGCGCCGGGATCCGGGGCATGCGCGAACGCGCCCTGCTGGTCGGCGCGGAGCTGACAGTGGCGTCGCTGCCCAAGCGGGGCACCGAGATCAGGCTGGTCGTCGGCCACACCGGAGGACGTCGATGACAGTGCGCATCCTGCTGGCCGACGACCACGCCCTGGTCCGCCGCGGCGTCCGGCTGATCCTGGACAACGAACCCGACCTGACCGTCGTGGCCGAAGCAGGCGACGGAGCCGAAGCGATCAGCAAGGCCCGCACCGAACGCCCCGACCTCGCGATCCTCGACATCGCCATGCCACGCCAGACCGGGCTACAGGCCGCGCGGGAACTGTCCCGCCTACTGCCAGACCTGCGCATCCTGATCCTGACCATGTACGACAACGAGCAGTACTTCTTCGAAGCGCTCAAAGCGGGCGCCTCCGGCTACGTGCTCAAGTCCGTCGCCGACCGCGACCTGGTCGAAGCCTGCCGCGCCGCGATGCGCGGCGAACCGTTCCTCTACCCCGGCGCGGTGAACTCCCTCATCCGCAACTACCTCGACCGGGCGCGCGACGGCAACGGCATCCCACCCAGAGCGATCACGGACAGGGAAGAGGAGATTCTCAAGCTCGTCGCGGAAGGCCACTCCTCCAAGGAGATCGCCGACCTGCTCGTCATTAGCGTCAAGACCGTCGAGCGGCACCGCGCCAACCTGCTGCAGAAACTCGGGCTCAAGGACCGCCTGGAACTCACCCGGTACGCGATCCGCGCCGGGCTCATCGAACCATGAGAAAGCCGATCCCGTGAACGTTGAAGTGACACCCCTGCCCGGAATAGGGATCAAGCAGGACTTCGCCATCCGCGCCAGCCGCCGCATCGGCGTGATCTCCTACCGCGACGGCAAATTCGAGTTGATCCTGTCCAAACAGAACGATCCTGACGCCGTCGCGGCCTCGATCCCGCTCACCCCGGAGGAAGCGGCCACCCTCGCCGGCCTGCTCGGCGCCCCACAACTGGTGACACAGCTCAGCGAACAACACCGCGACATCACCGGGATCACCACCCGCCAGCTGCCGGTCACCGCCTTCGCCGGCTGCACCCTGGGCGACACCGCGCTGCGTACCCGCACCGGCGCCTCGATCGTCGCCGTGGTGCGCGCCGGCAACGCCCATCCCTCACCAGGTCCTGAGTTCCTGTTCGACCACGGCGACCTCGCGGTCATCGTCGGCACCGCGGAAGGCCTCGACGCGGCCGCCCAGATCCTGACAGGCGGCTGAGAGCACACGTGCACGAGACAACAATCGCCATGATCCAGCTTGGCGCGGTGTTCTTCGGGCTGGGCCTGCTCGGCCGCGTGGCATGGAAATTCGGCATCTCACCCATCCCGCTCTACCTCCTGGGCGGGCTCGCATTCGGCTCCGGCGGGCTGATCCCGCTCCACGGCATCGAAGAGTTCGCCCACCTCGCCAGCGAGATCGGCGTCGTCCTGCTGTTGCTGCTGCTGGGCCTCGAATACTCCGCATCCGAACTCACCACCGGCCTGAAGAAGTCCTGGATGGCCGGCGTACTCGACATTGTGCTCAACGCCGCACCAGGCGCCGTCGTCGCTCTGCTGCTCGGCTGGGGCCCGGTCGGCGCACTCGCCATGGCCGGCGTCACCTACATCTCCTCCTCCGGTATCATCGCCAAAGTCCTCGGCGACCTCGGCCGCCTCGGCAACCGCGAAACCCCGGTCATCCTGTCCGTACTGGTCTTCGAAGACCTCGCGATGGCCGTCTACCTGCCAGTCCTCACCGCCGTGCTCGCAGGCGTCAGCCTCCTCGGCGGGCTCACCTCAGTCGGCATCTCACTGCTCGCGATCACCGTGGTTCTCGTAGTGGCGCTGAAGTACGGCCGCTTCATCTCGGCCATTGTGGACAGCCCCGACCACGAGGTGTTCCTGCTCAAACTCCTCGGCTCCGCGCTGCTCGTCGCGGGTATCGCATCGCAACTACAGGTGTCCGCCGCCGTCGGCGCGTTCCTGCTCGGCATCGCGATCTCCGGGTCCACCGCCGAGAACGCCACCCGGCTGCTGGAACCGCTGCGTGACCTGTTCGCCGCGATGTTCTTCGTTGTGTTCGGACTCAACACCGACCCACGATCCATCCCACCCGTCCTGGGAATCGCGGTCACGCTCGCCGTCGTCACCGCACTGACCAAGATCGCCACCGGCTGGTGGGCGGCACGGCGCCAGGGCATCGGCAAGATGGGACGCGCCCGCACCGGCGCGGCTCTTGTCGCGCGAGGCGAGTTCTCGATCGTCATCGCGGGTCTCGCCGTCGCGTCCGGGCACGTCAGTCCGGACCTCGCCGCGCTGGCCACCGCCTACGTGCTGCTGATGGCGATCATCGGTCCCATCGCGGCACGATACGTCGAACCGGTCGGCGAGTTCTTCGCCCGCAAGCGAGTGGCAACGTCGTGATCGGTCAGGTGGGAACGCCGTCGTGTCTGGTGTCGCCCTCGTCGTCACCGGGTAGTGGTTCGGGTTGGGTGAACACCGGCGCGGCCAAGCGCAACGCCACACCGACAACGGCGGCCAGCACGCCCACACCACCCAGCGCCGAGCCCAGCCAGAGCCCGACGACCGCGATCACGGCCCCAGCCAGCGCGATGCGGATGGCGAATCGCGCGAGACGCCGGGCACCCGCGTTGCCGGTGGTGCGGATCCGCCGCGCGAACTCCGGGTCGTCGCGTTCGAGGGACCGCTCGATCTCCCGGAGCGTTCGTTCCTCGTCACGGTCCATACAACCAGCTCAGCCCGCACGGGCCAACTTCGGCAATCCGTGCGGGCACCCATTTTCGCACTCCGTCCACGACCGGAGTCGAACGTGATGGTGACGTCGTCCTCGACGATCGCGGCCCAGGTGACCCGGATGTGCCGGACGGAGCTGCACGGGGCTGCGTGTGGTTGCCGCCGCGCTGGTGATCGCTTGCCACGCCTGGCTCGGCCGGCAATCGGCGGAGCCGGTCGTCGACGGCAACCGCGTCAGCGCGATCTACATGCGCTCCACGTCCCCGGTCGTGGAACAGGCGATCGACGCCACCGCGGACAGCTGATGAGACGAGCCGAGCGGCCACCGGCAGGTCAGCACGCGCTCTTGCTCACGTTGACGCTCGTGCTCGTGCTCGTCGGACTGAGCGCGCATCACCTGTCGCGCAACGACACCGCGAATGCGGAACGGGATCGAGCGCCGGCGAACAGCGCCTCGGTTTCGGCTGCACCGTCCACATATGACGTTCTGCACGACCGGCCGCGCGGGGCGGTAGCGGCATGGCATGTGCTCACGACGGCGACACCAGAAACCTGGTCGGGAGTGTTCTGGCATGCGGCCGCTACGCGCGTGATGCCGGGATGGTCGCTGATCGGCGATATCGGTAGCGCCGGGGCAGCGGTTGCCGCATCGGGCCCGCCATCGAGCCGCGCACCTCCGGCCGCGTGACCTGAACAGTCCTAGCCGGGATTGTTCCCCGTCCGCCGCAGCACCGAACTCGTGACGGCTGCACTGCGGCGGCAGCTGCGCGCGCCCCTGACCCATCTTTGCGAAGGACTGAACACATGTCCGTTGTTGTGCTGGTATTGCTTCTCGCCGTCGTCGTGGCCGGCATCGGTGCGTTGACGGCGATGGTCATGAAGAAAGAACCGTTCTATGGCGCGGTGGGCCTCTTCATCATCTGCGGCCCAAGCTCACTGCTGGCGGTCCTGTATCTGGCAGTGGCCTGAGGCCAGCCGCCGGCCCATCGTTGTGACCTTCGCTGTGGTTTCGAGTTGCTGACGGAGCCGGTGGTTTTCCAGCGTGAGCCGTTGGATGTTGGCGGCGGCGAGATCGAGGTGTTCGCGGAGTTGCCGGTTGTCGCGGCGCAGCGTGGTGTTGTCATGCTGGAGCTGGTCGAACCGACTGGCAGCGGCTGCTGGTGACGCTGGATCACGTGTCCGGCGCTGCTTGAGGTCTGCGGCGATGTCGGGGAAGTGGCGCCGGAACGTGGTGTTGGACAGCCCAAGCCGGCCGGCCGGAGCAAGCACGGTCGGCGGCTTGCCGGTGGTCTCCGTCAGGTGATGGATGGCCAGCTGGATGTCGTCGACGGTGGGCTGGGTGACGCGGCCGGTCACGAGGTTGAACTCTCCTGGGCGTGGCGGTCGAGGTACTGGGTGATCTGCTCGTGGCGGTCTCGCAGTCGGTGCACGAGCAGGGGCGGTAGGCCTGGCCGGGCGGAGAGCTCGGCGGTGATCTGGTCGAGTTCGAGCTGCAGGGCGTCGAGGTTGTCGGCGGTCAGTGCGACGTTGGCGCATTCCAGCGGCTGGCAATTGCCGACGATGGGGTGGGTGGTGCCGCGGGTGTCGCGGTGCTGCTGGCACAGGGCCTTGTCGGGGTTGAACACGCAGGTGGCAAACGTGCCGGGGTAGATCGCGGGATCGTGGCGGCGCATGAGCCGTTCGAGTCGGCGTGCGTCGGTGAGGACGGTGCCGGAGAACCGGGCGGTGGCGGCGAAGTCACCGAGGCGCCGGGCGGCTTCCTCTGCGGCGGGACCGGCCAGGCCGGCGTGCTCGTGTGCGTCGGTCATGGCGAGCAGGTGTTCGCCGCGGGCGAGGGCTTGTTCGGCCTCGACCTCGGCGCGGAATCCGGAGTCGGAGGTGCCGGCATAGCCCTCGAACATCTGCACGCTGAGGTGGCGGTACTGGATTGCTCCGGCGATCGAGCCGTCGGGGCGGCGGGCGATGAACCAGGCCAGGGTGCGGCGGAACTGGCGCGTCGTGAGCCTTGTCCTTACCAGGCCGTTGATCAGCGGGATGTGGTCGTCACGGCCGTGTGTGGCGCAGTAGTTGTTGATCCAGGTGCGGAAATCGTTGAGGTAGTGGTTGGTCACGCCGGTTGCCTGTGCCCGGTCGGGCCGGCTGGCCGTGGTGCCGTGCGGGAGTGGGGCGAACAGCAGTGGCTGCGTGGTCGGCTGCAGTTGTTCCAGGACGCCGACGGCGCGGGCGGCGGGTTGCCCCACGACCCAGGTCGCCAGTGCGCCGACCGGGTCGGTTTCGCCCTTGAACGCCAGGCTGGTCACCGTCCATCGGTAGGCGCGGCCATCAGCGTCGCGCACGGCGGTGACGCTGCCGCGGCGCAGGTGCTTGATCTCGCAGTCGCGCATCCCGGACAGGAACGCGATCACGATGTAGCAGGCGATGTGCAGCATCCGCGCGAGCTTGCGGACCGACTGCAGCCGATGCTGCCGGGAGGGCAGATGCAGTGCGATGTCGTTGATCCACGGCGCGCCGTCCAGCAATCCGTGGATCGGGGTGTTCGTCCAGACGTAGTCGGTCACTCCGACGGTGTCCGCGGCCTGCCGGATGCAGTCGCGGTACCGCTGGTGCAAGACGCTGACGGAACAGCCGATCTCGACGGCGATGACCTGCATGTTGGGATGCCCCTGATTGCCGGGCAACGGCCGGGCGTGGCGCATATGGGAGTCCAAAAAGGACCGAAGTGCGGCTGCGACACCGTTCTCCTGCCCGTTTCGGCGGCCGACGCGGGCACGGGCGTGATAGTCGCGCTGGTGTTGCTGCGCGGTGAGGACGTCAGGGGCGAACTGGTCGACGAACCGCAGCGCCCAGGTGATCAACGGCCCCAGGACTGATTCGGGGATGCGGTCGGTGCTGTTCTCGCCGCGACCGCTGCGAGGTGTCCAGCTGTCGACCAGACCCGGATCGGTGAGCAGCGGATCGGACAGACGGGACCGGTACCGCCAGAGCATCCGCACCCCGGCCCTGCCGTAGTCGCGCACCAACGTTCCGGGCAGCCCGAGCAGATAGCGGTAGAAGTCCGCCAGGTCCTGGCCGGTCAGCGCCGCAAGGTCCAGCCGCGGCGGGCGACCTGCCACAGCACGCCCTGAGTCCAGCCACTGCAGGAAGATGCGGACGTTGCCGAATACCCGGTGCACGCTGGCGATGTTCTGCCGTTTCTCCCCAGCGGGTAGGGGGCCGGACAGCATCGCGTGACACAACTGCTTGGCCTGCATCCGATAGCGTGCGGGCACCGTGGTGAAGTCCAGCACCAGTGTGGTGGCGTGTTGTTGGAGCACGCCGGGGTCCAGCCGCCACACGTCCTCGGCGAATCGGCAGGTCCGCTCGAGCGGGGTGCCCGGTCGCAGCGGCCGGCCTGCCAGCACGAAGTCGTCGTCGGCGGGCAAGTCATGCAGACGCACCGCAGGCACCGACCCCGCGGGCAGGGGCACAACGGCGGTCACGGCCGCTCCCAGGGGTTCTCGGCCAGATCCAGCAGCGCGTCGGCCGGACGGGCCGCAGCCGCAGCCTGGAGCTGGGCGGGGGTGAACCTGGGCAGGACATCGTGGCGGATCGCGGCCCAGGCCGGACCGTAGCGGGCCCACCAGTCGGCTTGGCCGAGTTCCGCGCGCCGATCCGACAGAACGTCAAGCAAGGCAAGGATCGCCGGGAGATGGTCGGGCGTGACGAGACAGTTGCCGCAGTGGAAGCAGTCCAAGAAGGACACTCGACGGCATGGCCGGCCAGTGGCCGGATGCTGTTCTGGGTCAGCGCAGGCTGTCCACGCACCATCACAGGCGTTGCCTGACGCGTCTGTCACGTCGGGTTTGCTGTTGATCCGCAGTCCCATCGCTCCTGTCTGCTGCAGCGCTTGGCGGTGCGTGCTCAGGGCGGCTTGCTCGGCGTCGATGAGCGCTTCGGAGACGACTTCCTCCGCCCACGCCTGTGCTGTCGGATCGCCGCGCAGATAGTTGGCGAACAAGACATTCATGGTGTTCGAGCGGGCAGCTGAAGGCAGGTGGCCACCGACCAATTGGGTCCGCCTCACCTCCACGGTGGTGCGGATCCGATTGAGCCGCACCTGCAACGGCTCAGCGAACTCGGGGTCGCTGGACAGATCGGCACGTAGGTCGTGCCCGCGGGCCCACCCGGTCAGGTTGACCGCGGCGGCCAGATGCGCGGCGAACGGATCGTGATGCTCGTCCGGACCGCCGAGGCCGTGACGTGGGTTGCGCCAGACCGACCAGATCGTCTGCGACCCGCTGAACGTCCGGCCGCGGGCCATCAACCGGTGCAGCAACAGATACAGCCCGCCCGGGGTGTGCAGTTCGCGGTGGGGCGGGCCGATCTCCCAGGTCGCCGTGTCGAACCAGCGGTGTGGTCCGCGTCGCCGCTTGACCAGCCTCACCTCGACCGCCGCACCGTCGAGGATCCGGTGCTCAGCGGGCAACTCCTTCAACGTTTCGGGGTTGCGGCCAGTCACCGCGGCCAGCAGCACCAGCAACGGCGCCTGGTCCGCCGCCGTCACGAACAGCCTGCCCGCCAGCACGCAGCGAGCCGCCCGCTCCCCGCGCCCGGCATGTGGGATCCGCGGTACCCGGCCCGTGGAGGCCATTCGAACGCACTGGTCGGCGACCACGGCGTCCTGACCGGTGAGCAAAGCGCGGTTCGTCGACCACGCCTCCACGAGGTGATCACCAGCGGTGATCCGGTCCCTGACCGCCGCGACATCGGCGCGCGCCACGCTGGACAGGCGCATCCACTCCCCAGCCGAGTAGCCCACCGTGACCGGCTGCTTGTACTTGGCCTGCCGCCGGGCCAAGTAGTCGGCAACGTCGGCAGGCACCTGATCGCACAGCGGAGCACGACGCAACGTCACTCTGACCGCGGAGAACTCCGTGCTCGCCGACGCCGCGCCCACCGCGCGGATCCGAGTGCGCAGGAAAGCGTCAACGTGCGCCGCGGTCAACTGCTGCGGCGCGGCCGGCGGGGACGGCAGCGCCGCCAAGAACCGCACGAACCGCTTCAGTGCCGCCCACACCGAGTTGGCCGAGGCCAAGGTCCGGCGCGGACCCGTCGGCCCGACGACTACGGTGAACGCCGACGCCAACGACCGGTGCCAGCCCGGCAGCGGCAGACCACCGACCGAAAAGGCCCTCGTTCGGCCGTCCTCACCGGCGAACCGCACCACCAGTTCGGCCGAGCTCTCGACGATCTCCGCCGGGGGCTCATACCCGTGGCTGGGCACGGCCGCTGGGAGACCCCGATGCGTGCTGCCCCGCCCTGTAACCGTCACTGCTCACCGCCGACGGCCACGCCAGCGCCGACTACAGCACCATCGGCGGCGAAGCCCTCGCCGCCCGTCCCATCGTCTTCGCCGGCAGGCAACAACTCGGCCGGGATCGCGCGCGGATCCTCCCAGTCGTCGGGGACCAAGGCCATGCGGGTCTGCATCTCCAGCTCGGCCAAGGCGTGAAGGTAGATCTGAGTGGTAACCACGGACCGGTGACCAAGCCTGCGGCGGACCCAGTCCAGCGGGTCGCCGAAGATCCGCGTGTAGTGGCCGCGCTGGTCCTGCGTCATCTCACCGAGAGCGGCGATATGCCCGCGCTGCAACTGCTCCAGCGTGACCACCGCGAAGGTGTGGCGCAGCAGATGGGCGTGCGCCGCCAGCCCGACTCCGGCCTTCTCGCACCGCGCATTGGCCTCGTCGAACACCTTTTCCACCGTGCAGGTGTCAGCGGCCAGCCGTGCTCCCCCAGCCAGAACATCGCCGGCTCCAGCCCGTCCGGTCCGTCAACCAGCAGCGACCGGCGTTCCACAGCATCAAGCTGCGCGACCTTGACCCGGCGGCGCACGCCCGCCGCAGTGACCCACGTGGCCACCGGCCTGGCCGGATCCTCGACGACCAGCGGCCGCCGAACCCGCGCGTATCGCCCCGCCTTGCGGGCAACCTCAACTACCTCAGCCCGGTCGATCTCCAGATAGGCCACCAGATCCGCGATCACCGAGACCGGAACGTAAACCCAGCGTGCCGAACAGCCTTTGGCGATTACCTCAGGCAGCCAGAACCGTTGGTAGCCACCGTTCGCCCGATCCACCGGCACTTCGAACCGTGTCAGCGCGGTCTGCTCGGCCAGCCGCATCCCGGTGCGCACCATCAGGTCGCAGAACGTTGCGTTCCGCCCAGCCCACCGGCCGCGAAACCGTTCACCGGGCAAACCATCAGCGGTGAAGCCCCGGACCCCGACGTCTCGCCACCGCCGATACGCCGACGGCGGCAGCCACTCCACCCGCTCCCGCGCCCCGTCGTGGGAGTAGGTGGCTGGCCGCTGTTCGTCCAGCGTCCCCAGGTGTCCCCACCCGGTCTCCACCGGCACCGGCCGCCGCCAGGTCTGCGGGATCGGGTTGGCTTGCACGTGGCCGGACTTCAGCGCCCACCGGTAGAACTGATTGACCGCCGCGACCTCTCGGTCCCACGCCGCTCCCGCGATCCGCGGTCCCTCCGGGTCACGCCGCCGCCAGTACAGGTACGCCAGATGATCCGCTTCGGTCGCATCCCGCCACGTCCGGCCGCGCGACGTGGACAGGAACGTCAGCCACGCCGCCAGATCCCGCGCATAGCCCACCTGCGTGTTGGCCGCGCTGGCCACCATGCCCACGCTCTGGAAGAAGTCGTTGAGCGCCAGGTCGTACTCGAAGGTCGGAGACAGCAGGTACGGCGTACCGGGCACAACGCCCTCCCGTCGCAACCACTCCTCCCAGCCGTCTGGCAGGTCAGCGACGAACGGCAAGGGTGCCGCCGGAAGCGGCAACTCAGCTGGTGTCAACCGGACATGCCAACGCATCGTGATCATCGGTCGTGATCATGTGGTCATGACCGGTTATGCACAAGCAGGCAGGATGGCGACGGTCGCACCGGTGCGGTCGATCCGGTAGCGCAGTGGTGCGTCCGGTCCGGGTGAGTGAGGCAACGAACTCATGCCCGGCAAGCTACCACCGAACTCGCACGTATGTTCGATTGAGACGGGAGGTGCGCCCATTGGGGCGACCTACCTGTGGATCCCTGTCGAGGCCTGATCAACAGTCGCGTCGCCATGCTCTTTCCATTGCCTCACCGAGGGCTGAGGTCGGGTGCCCAAGCGGTTGCCCGATCGGCAGATCCGCTTCGTCGAGCTTGATCATTATTCGTCCACGCGGTCCACTCCGGCATCGCCGCGCGACGCTCACGGCAGAAGGAGCGGGTATGTCGCCGCATGTCCCGCAGTGGCCCCGGCTGTGTAGCGGGTGGTGGCAACACGCAATCGCCAGGTGATTGATCACCGCAATCGCAGCATGCCGTTGAGACCGTATGGAGCCTCGCGTTCACCTTCGCTGGGGTCCTCGCGGTGGCACGACGAAGTCGACCAGCCGCTGGCCCAAAGCGATGCCGACGCCGGCGGCGACGGCGATAAGCAACCTGCGGACCAAGACGCTGCCGTGACGATCTGCGGGTCGTGGCAGGGGCGTAAGAGGTTCCTCATCGGGATGGTTCTGTTCTGGCCCCGTCGGGTCGTCGGTGGGTGCGCCGGTGGTGCGGGCCAGGCGGTGAATGTCGTGGGCGACGTCGGCGAGCTTGGCGGCCACTGGTTGTCCGTCCCACACGAACAGCTCGACACGGCCGAGCGTCGCGAGCTCGGCGAAGCGGCCGTCCGCGCTGCCCACGAGGAAGACCCGGCCGCCTTCGGTGTGAACGTGGCGGGCGTGTGCGAGCAGGGCGAGCTCCGCGGCATCAGCGCCAGGAGTAACGCGCAGGGGCGCGACGCGCAGCTCGGCCAGGACCGAAGCAAGCGGATCGGTCTCAGCTACGTCGGGCAGGGCGTACGCGGCGACGGCATGATGGATATCGCCCGCGGCGTTCAGCAAGGCCTCCAGTCGGGAGCGAAGAGGACGCGGTCGCAATCGCGCGCTGCCGAGATTCTCCAAGTCCAGCAACAGGATTCGATCGTCGGCGTTCACGACCGGCCCGCTCTGTGGACCGCGCACCTGGCACTGTTGATCACAAGTGCCAGTCTCGTCGTTACGCCGGGTCGCCGGGGTATTTTGCCGTGAAGGTCGCACCGAAAGAGTGGATCCGCTCGTCCCCGCCGCGCACGATCTCCCGGTGACCCGTCCTGGCTGTATCAGCAGTCGGATTGGCGGATGCGCACCGTCGGCCAGGGAGATCGACACGACTGCTGGGCGGCGCCGTCCTGTACGAGGATCGGGATCAGCTGCTGTTCGTCGCGGGAAGTTGTGACGATGGGGCTTGCGCGTATCGGTGATGAGCAACGAACACTCGCGGCGCTGGGGCCATCGTGGAGCACGCTGCACCGTCGCAAATGGATACTTTCTGGGTAGTGCACTGATCGAGTACACCATCAACACGGCCCGCCCGTTCCTCGCCGTCCACGGCGACAAGCTCACAGGGCTGCGGCCTGCCGGAGAAGTACGGCGAACACGTGCGTCGCAAGCTTCGTGGGCCGGGCCAGCAGTTCGTCAACCGCATCGGCCAGTCCGCGGCCTGACGTCGTCCGTCTCCTGATCTCTCAGGTTGGGTTGAAGATGGCCGGTCACTAAGTGATCAGTTCAAAATGAGCTGGCGTGTCGGCTTTGCCTGCGGGACAGGACATTCC
>NZ_BMNC01000032.1 GCF_014646255.1 Lentzea pudingi | reverse complement strand
GGGAGCGGCGGACGCGACCGGCGCGGTCAGGACGGTCAGGGCGACGCCGAGCGCGGCGACAGCCCCGGTGATCTTCGCAAGTTTCATGGATAACCCTTCAGATGACTAATTCCGTGAAGCTGGTGTCAGTGATCGAACGCCGTGAGCGAGCGTGTGCTGATCATGCTGGCCGCATAGTTCTGCCAGATGTCGGCGGCCATGACCAGCAAGTGTCCGAGCAACACGGACGAACACTCCGGAATGAGCGTGCCCGCAGTGCCGATCGAAGCGGAGTTGGCTCGTGAGCAATGGCGACGGAGTCGCTCCATCCTGAGCGCTCGGCCATCTGGATCCGCGAGTACCGCACGATGGCGTGGGTTTCCGGTGTTTCGGCGATCTTGACTTCCGCTGGCGTCGCCGGCTCGACTCTTCGATGGCAGATTGTATGGTTGAATTCATGTCACCAATGCCTGTCTGACTGGACAGTGTGAGCACTCGAACGGACGCTTCGCCACCCCGCTTCGAACATTTCGCTGGAGATGCTGGTCTTCGAACATCTTGCGTGATGCACTGAAGAGTGGTACTTGTTTTTTCCTCGTCTGACGATCGCTATTTCAGCGTTTTTGTCACAGTCGTCAAGGAGTAGTTTGAATGTCTGATGATCGAGTTCTCCACGTGTCGGCCAAGCGTCGTGCGCTCGGCGCGTTCGGGGCCTTCTCTGCAGCTGTCGCATCGCTGCTCATCATGGGAGGCGACGCAAGCGGGGCTGCAGACTGCCGGTCTTTCGAGTACTGCCTCTACAGCGATTCTGGTTTTGCTGGCGCCGAGGTGAATGGGTTCGCTGGCACTCGAGACCTGGGCTCTCGATCGAATCAGGCGAACTCGGTCATCAACAATACGGATGTCTGCCTTTGGTTGTTTGACGGTGTGAACTTCCAAGGGGACAGCGTCCAGGTACGTCCAGGCGCTCGGGTTGACGAACTCGGGCCGATGAACAACCGGATCTCATCCATCCAGGTACGTCCAGCCAATTGCATTGAGAACCCCATCTGAACTTCTTTGTGGCGGATGTCATCGCTCGATCACATTGACGTGGTTTACGGAGTCTGGACTTGCAGATTGGCGGATCAGGCGTTGAACTCGCGCTTCGTGGAGTGGAGTTCCGTGCCGTCGCGTGACGGTCTGGTGATGTCGCAGGCTCGATAGTACTGGCGGGCAGCACGGGGCGCAGTGCGTCTGTGGCAGCTCGCCGGTGAGTGCACGCGACTGTTGCTGGTGGTGGACGTGCTGTTCAAGTGGATCTGCCAGTCAGGGGCAGCCCCTGTTGCTGGACGTGGCCCAATTTGGCCGATCCGTCCCCACCCCTGCGTTCCACGGGATCGACGCTTCTCAGTTCATATCGGATAGTCCATGTGGCTTCTGGTGGCGGAATGATCGCATCACTGTGCCGGCCCGGATGGCATGGCCTTGGAGTCGAACCGACGTGGCTAAGAGCCGTAATTTTCACATGACTGCGGGCCGTGCGTCCGATATCGCAGATCGTCTACGTTTTTCCAGATTGACGAATACAAATCGTGATGGCCTGCCTCGGGTAGGTCCGAAGCCGGTGAAAAAGTAATGTACTCACTGTGGTTCTCTGTGAACCCTACGCGCGTAGGGCGACAGGGACTTCGTGCGCAACTAGGATTTATGAATGAGATTCCTATTGATTGTAGCCACGACTTGTGCGGCGCTCGCTTGTATGGCGATGACAGCATCAGCATCAGCGCCCGAAAGTGGTTCCAGCGCTAGTCAGCAGCTATCAGATGTGGTCGATCACAGTGCTCCGAGCGATCCCGAACGAACACACCTGCAGGCTCGCCATTGACGGGTCGAGCCGCGTCGTCGATTTCCGCGTGCAAGAAGACCTCTTGAATCCGTACCGTGTGCGCCCCGCCCGGTGTTCATCCAGTGCGAGCAACAATCGCAAGCCGGCTGACTAAGACAACTGGAGCACGCGAACCGGACACCCCAGCGTCCTCTGTGGATCAGGCAGTGACCAACCCAAGACTCCAGCGTGGGTAGGACCCTGATCACCTGAAGTGTTCGCCGGGACCGGCTCGGCTGCGAGAGCACCAATCGGCGTTGCCCCGATCGTGGTGCGAAGCACCGCTATCTGCCAGATGTTCGACCTGGTGAAGGCTTAGCGGTCTCACCCGGCCACCCGTCTGTCAACGGTCCTTTCTCGTCCGGATGGGTGGACGTCGGTGTCACTCGCGCGTCTGGTGCAGGAGCCGGACGACTGTCGTGGTGGTCTTGGGCATGATTGTGTCGAAGCCTGAGGGGTGGATGTTGCAGATGACCAGGATCGAGCGGCGTCGCAGTTGCGGCAGAGCGCTTCGGTGGCGTCCGAGGCAACTGGGATCACGCGATGTCGTCGACGACGATTAGGTCGTTGCCTGGCATGCGGCCGAGGCTTCTGGAATTGCGCTGGTCAAGATCCGCTTGCGTCCGGTGATCACGCCTGCTTCCTGGTCCAGACTCGACTTTCATTGGCTCAGTCCTGTTAGGAGCTTCCCTCGTTCTGGTAGCCAGCAAGACCCACAACTCGCCAGAGCACAGGGACCGGAGTCACACGCACTCCGACAGGCTCTCGGCCCCGGAGTCGCCGTTGGTGAGATCGCCGCTTTGTCGACTGGTGATCGTCCACGCCACAGCCGAAGTGGCTGTGAGACAGGAACCCTGCTCGAAGGCGTGCTCGTATGCCTCCGAGGTCAGGCCGGTGCGGGCGATCTCGGTGATGCGGTCGACGTCGCCACGTTCCGCTGCGGGAAGCGGCACACCGATCGCATCGCGGGCTGCGAAGGCCACACCGAGTAGTCGGGCTGCTTCCGAGTGAGCGCCCGCGAGGGCTTCGGCTCCTGCGAGGCCCTCCAAAGCGAGAGCTATGGCGCGCAGATCACCTGTGCGGCGAGCATGCTCAAGTCCTTCCTGATGGTGCTTTCGGGCAGCATCGGCGTCTCCGCGCTGCTCGGCGATGAAGCCGAGCTCGGCCAGGATGAACGCCACTCCGTGGTCGCTGTCCCACTTGCGGCACCAGTCGAGCCAGGCGTTGAAGTGGGTTTCGGCGTCGTCGAACCTGTCTTGGCGGCGGGCCACGAGTCCCATCCCGATTTCAGCGAACTCCTCGCCACGTTGGTAACCGTACGTTGCGGCTAGCTGCCTGGCACGGTTGTGGAGTTCATTTGCGCGGTCGAGGTCGCCGACGAGCAGTGCGACGCGGCCTAGCCGTGCCAACATCTTTGACACGTCGTTCCACAGTTTGAGGTCTTGGGCGAGTTGGTGGGCCTCGTGCCGCAGGTGTTCAGCTGTGCCGTAGTTGCCGGCTATCTCTGCCAGGTCTCCGAGCGTGTAGGCAGCCTGCAACTGACCCCATCGGTCGCCGACCTCGCGGAAGAGCGCCTGCGCCTGGGTGGCGTTCGCCCGCGCCTGTTTCTGGTCACCCAGGTAGAGAAGGAGTTCAGCGTTGACCGACAAAGCCGCAGCGATGCCCCATCGGTCACCCTGTGCCTCGAAGCCGGCACGTGCTCGGTGAGCGAGACCTAGATTCGCCACAGGATCGCCAAATCCGGCTCTGCACAATGCAATGAACCACAGTGCGCGGGCCCGTCCTGCCGGGTCCTCGACGGTCTCGTACAACTCCAGCACGACTTGGCTGTCGGTCTCCGGTGTACCGAGCAGCAGCGACATGCCGGTCTGCCAAGCACGGGCGGACGCCTTGAGGTGGGAACTGCCGCCGTCTGACAGAGCGAGGTCGAGTGAGCGCAGTGCCTCGGCAAACCGGCCACGCAGGAAGCAGAACCACGCGAAGGCGTTAGCCAACCGCAGCGCCGCATCTGTGAAGGTACGGCTCACCGCGTGCAGGAGTGCAGCGCGAATGTTGGCGACTTCCGCTGACAGCTGTTCAAGCCACAGTCGCTGCTCGTGGCCTCGGAGCCGTACGTCGGCACGCTCGGCGAAGTCGAGGTAGTAGGAGAGATGACGGTCCCGTCGTTCGTCTTCGTCATCGGCCTCGGCCAGTCGATCGGCGCAGTAGATCGCAACGGACTCCAGCAGCCGATACCGGCCGCCTTGCCGACTGACCATCGACCGATCGACCAGTCGCCCGAGCAGGAGAACGACGTCGTCCCGGCTTACTGGCCCTCCGACGCACACGGCCTCAGCGGCTTCCAACACACAGCCGTCCGCGAATGCAGCGAGGCGGCGAAGCAGGACCTGTTCCGGCTTGCTGAGCAGATCCCAACTCCAGTCGATGGTCGCCCGCAACGTGCGCTGCCGTGCGGGAGCAGCGCGTAGCGGTGCGGTGAGCACGCGGAACCGATCGTCGAGCCGGGCAGCGAGGTCGGCCACGGACATTCCACGCAACTGGGCAGCAGCCATCTCCAGCGCGAGCGGGATGCCATCCAGGCGGCGGCAGATCGTCGCGACGGCCTCCGCATTGTCAGAGCTGAAGCGGAAGTCGGGCGCAGCGGCGGCGGCGCGAGCGACGAAGAGTTGCACCGCAGTCGACTGCTGCAGCCGGTCCACGTCCGGTTCCGGCAGGTCCAACGGTGCGACCGGCCGCACACGTTCGCCGACGATCGAAAGTGGTTCCTGACTGGTGGCCAGGACCCGCAGGGCAGGTGCGGCCCGGAGCAGCTGAGCCGCTATCTCGGCGACCGGCTCGATGACGTGCTCGCAGTTGTCCAACACGAGCAGCACGTCCTGGCCAGCGAGCGCATCGGCGAGCAATTCGGGCACAGACCGAGCTGGGGCATGAAGGTCTTCCCTCAGCCCGAGCGCCGTCGCGACGGCCTCGTGCACCTCGGCTGCCGTCCGTGCCATGGCGAGCTCCACCAGACGAGTGCCATCGAAGTGTGTCCCGGCACGCCGTGTGGCTACCTCCAGGGCGAGCCGTGTCTTGCCGACCCCGCCGACCCCGGTCAAGGTCACCAGCCGCTCAGACGTCAGCAGGGCGCCGACCTGTTGGGCGTCCTCGAGGCGGCCGATCAATTCGGTCAACGGCACGGGCAAGCTACCGCGTGACCGGGTTTCGTGAGCTGCGGCAGGAGTCAGAGCAGCGTCCTGCCGCAGAATCGCCTCATGCAACCCGGTCAGTGCGCGGCCGGGATCAAGGCCAAGTTCGTCACGCAGCCGATCGCGCAGCTCTGCAAGACTCGCCAACGCCTCGTCCTGCCGTCCCGAGACGTACAGAGCGCGGACGTGCACGGCCCGTAGCCGCTCCCGCATCGGATGCGCGGCGACGAGTCCGCTCAGCTCGCCTGCCAGGACGGCGTGCTCGCCGAGTTCAAGCCGAGCCTCGGCAAGCTCCTCGAGCGCGACCAATCGCCGCTCTTCGAGTCGTCGAGACTCGGCTTGCACGAACTCCTCGTCGGTGCAATCCGCAAGTGCCGTCGCACCTCGCCACAAGCCTGCAGCCTCAGTCAGCAACCGGCTCTTTGCACGCGGGTCGCCTGCGATCGCCTGTGCCTGGCGTAGCAGCGCATCAAAACACCCAGCGTCAACCGCGCCGTCCTCGACCCGCAGCAGATACCCCGGAGGACGGGTCTCGATCAGGTCGTAGCTGCCCGGCTCGGCGTTCTCCAGCGTCCGCCGCAGCAGCGAGACCTTCGACCGCAATGTGCGGACGTAGTTCGGCGAGGGCGTTCCGCCCCAAAGAGCATCGACCAATTGGTTCACCGAGACTGGCCGGCCACGGTGCACCAGCAGCACGGCCAAGAGAGTGCGGACCCTCGTCTCCCGAACGCGGACAGGTCTCCCATCCGATGTCCACACTTCCAGGGAACCCAGTATTCCGAAACGCATCCCACGACGTCACTCGCGGTTTCGCCGCAACCTTTTCGAAGACTGACCGGAACTTCCATCCTGAACAGTTGTGCCCTGAGCAACACATCGACCGTCGAACCCGTCACCGTCATCGGCCTCGGTTTGATGGGCAGTGCCCTCGCCGCGGCTTTCGTCGAGGCTGGCTACCCGACCACGATCTGGAATCGCACGCCCGGCAAGGCCGACGAGCTCGTCGCCCGGGGAGCCGTGCTCGTACCGTTCGTCGCCGATGCGCTCAGGGCGAGTTCCTTGATCGTCGTCTGCCTCAGCGACGCGGCCTCAGTGGAAGACGTCCTCGGTCCACACCGGGACGAGCTCGACAGCCGGACCCTGGTCAATCTGACCTCTGGCACCTCTGACGAGGCTCGGGGCATTTCGAAGTGGGCCGGCGACTACGTAGACGGGGCGATCATGGCGATCCCTGAGGTGATCGGCCGCCCCGAAGCTTTCCTGCTGTTCAGCGGGTCGGCGGAGGCGTATGCAAGGCACCGCGAGAGCCTTGGTCGCCTGGGCACAACGACCTTCTTCGGTGAGGATGTCGGACTCGCGTCCCTCTACGACGTGGCGCTGCTCGGCGTCATGTGGGGAACGCTCAACTCGTTCCTGCACGGAGCAGCCTTGTTGGGTGCTGCCGGGGTCGATGCGGCCGAGTTCGCCCCATTTGCCAACCAATGGGTCAGCAGCGTGACCGGCTTTGTAAATGCGTACGCCGACCAGATCGATCGTGGTGTCTATCCTGCCGAGGACGCCTCTTTGGAGACCCACCTGGCAACAATGAAGTACCTGGTACGAGAGAGTTCGGCCGCCGAGGTGAACACTGAATGGCCGGCCAGGATCCAGGCCATGACCGAGCGCGCCATCCGAGCGGGCCACGCCGGCGCTAGCTACGCGAGCCTTATCGAGGTCTTCCGGAGCCGTGCATAGCTGACAGTGGTCAGCTCGTCCTAGCCCGGATCTTTCACGCGGGTGACGGCCTGGCTCGAGAGCGTGTCTGGTGACTGTTGTGCGTCCTCCTTCCGGGGTTCGGGATGGTCGAGATGGCCCGTTGTCGGCTGGGTGCCGTCGGGTTCCACTGCCCGATTGCGACGCGTGGTTGCTCGTGGGGATGGGTTCTGGCTGGTCAGGCCAGTTGCGGTAGGGCGTGTATGCGTTGGTGGGCGGTCAGGATCAGCTCAGCGCAGGGGGCGTGGCGGGCCAGTCGGAGGTGGACTTGCCGGGCGTGGCGGGCGATGCGGCCGGCGACGGAGAACAGGCGTAGCCGCAGGCGTTTGGGCTCCCAGCGCCGGGCGTCGTGGTCGGTCAGGCCGAGCATCTGAGCCCAGGCGGTCAGCTCAAGGGCGAGGGCGACGATGGCGACCCAGATCTGGTTGTGGGCGTAGCCGTGCAGGGGCAGGTTGGTCAGCCCGGTGGCTTTGGCGGCGCGGATGCGGTCCTCGGCGCGGGCCCGGCGGCGGTGACGTAGTTTCAGATCAGCGAGCTGGCCGCGGCCGGTGTTGGTGGCGAAGGCGGTCAGGCGCAGGCCGTCGGCGTCGGTGAACCGCAGCTGTGCGCCGGGGTGCGGGCGTTCCTTGCGCACGATCACCCGCATCCCTTTCGGCTATCCGGACATCTCCAGCACGCCGGTGGCCTCCGCGACCCACGCCCCGTCACGCGGGGGTGCGTTCGTCGTCGTAGGCAGGGGTCCACACGTGTGCGGGGATGCGGGCGAGGCGTTCGACGGCGTCGTCGGGCAGAGTGAACCCGACCGAGTAGCCCAGTTTCCTTGCGTGCAACCATTCCAGAAACTCGTGGGTGCCGCCGGCGGAGTCGGCGCGAACGAGTACTTTGCGGCCGACACGTCCACCCTTGGCGGTGAACGGCAACTGCCGCAACGCATCCCGGGTCACCGCGATGTGATCGGCGGCGGTGTTCGACCCGGCGTTGCCTGGCCGCAGCATGACCGCCAGTGGTTCGCCAGTGCCCCGCGCGCCGTGGTCGGCGAACGAGCACAATGGGTGAAACCGAAGCCACGCTTGAATGTCGGCGCCGCGTTCTGCTTGTCCGAGTGCGCGGTGACCAGGGTCGCGTCCAGATCGATGATCAGCGGGTCGTCCGGGCTGATGGCGTGGTCGGGGGCGTGGGTGCCGGCCAGTGTCCAGGCGGTCGCCCGTGCGGCGGCGCGGGCGGAGTCGATGGCCGCGAGTGCCGTGTCCGTGTCCGCGGCCAGGGCGGTGATCAGCCGGGAGACGGTGGGGTCGGAGGCGACCACGCCGAACATGCCAGGTTCGGCGCGCAGCGCGGCGATGTCGGCCAGGCAGTCCCCGCCCAGGGCCAGCGCGATGGCCAGATCGCACACGATCTTGCCGGGGTCATGGATCGCGTTCGGGTGCCGCCAGCGGCTCAGAGCCGACGATAATGCCTGATCCAAGCCGGTCTTGACCGTAGTACCGATCAGCAGTGTCGCGCCCGCGCAGGACACAATTCCGTTCGCCGTGGTGTCGACCATCAACGACGGGTACGACCCGGTAGCCTTGCTCACCAGAAAGGTGCTCCTGAACTGGTACGGAAATGACCCTCGACAAGTCATATCCTTGCAGTTCAGAGCACCTTTCTCCGTAATCGACACCCGCCACGTCAAATCAGCACGAAAGCAGCGGGCTAGTGGTCGCGCCCGTTAGTTCGTCGGGTTGTAGCCAGGTGGTGTGGTCGTTGAGGTAGAGTCCGCAGGCGCAGTCGAGTGCTTCTTGTAGGGTGCCTGAGGGGTGGCCGCTGGGTAGGCAGGAGTTCTCGTAGCTGTCGCAGTAGATGGCGAAGCCCCAGGTGGTGGCGGATCCGTTGTAGCGCAACCGGAACAGCGGCATCGTGGTGCCGTCGGGAAGGTGGCCGGTGGCGTAGGCGAACGCGCTGCGGTGGCGGACGGTGACGTCGTCCAGCTGAGGCCCGCGTTCGCGCCAGCAGACGCTGCCGCAGGGGAGGTCTTGGTGGACTCGGGCGGGACGGCCATGCGGTTCATCGTGCCCGATACCACGCCCGCGACCCGGTTCCGCAACTCCCGGCAACGACCTGAGGATCGACTCCGAGTACGTCCGTTGTGGAACCTGCTCGATTTCGTCTGGGTCGAGCCCCTCGCCGGCCGCCGCCGGGCACCGCGCGCGAGCACCGGACCCCCGGGACTGGGCCGCGGAGGTCGACCTGCTCCTCAGCCACGACTATCCCGACGCGGACAAGGTCGTTCTGGTGATGGACAACCTCAACACCACCATCGGCTCGCTCTACGAGGCCTTCGAGCCCCCAGGCGTGTCACGCGAACGGCTCTGTCCATGGTTGCGTGATCAAGGATGACCTCTGACGCGGCTGCGTGGTCAGTTGGTGAGAAGGATTCTCTTGCGTAGCAGGCTGAAACTGGCTTTGCCGTAGGTTTGTCGCTTGAGCAGCCTGCTCGATCCGCTCGACCACCACACCCTCCAGGTGCGGCAGGAGCACGTCCAACCACTGACGATCACACACCAAACATGATCACAAACCTTCGCCGCACACCTGATCCCGGGCGCAGTCAGTTGATCACGCAATCATGGACAGAGCCACGCGAACCGTGTAAGTCAGAGGTGTACCAAGATCGACGCGCCGGATTGGCGGTCGGAGGGGACGCCGAGTGACTCAGGACACATCGTCTCGTCAGGGTGACGAGGCGGCGGCGCGGCGCGCCAACGGCTTCAGCCGCTACCGGTATTGGAAGGCGGCTGGGAAGCCGATCTCAGGGGAGGGGCCGTCGGATGCGTCTCAACATCGGCGCGCAGGCGTCCCGCGAAACTTGCCTGCACGTCGCGAGCAGCGGAGCGCGAAGCAATCTATGCGGAAACTCCAGCCGCGGCAGCGACCAGATGCGCGCACCGCGCCAGCCTGCTGAGGCTTCCCGCTTCGAGCGGCTCGACGTGGCGACCGAGGCACGGAAGAACGTGGCGGTGCCTCGGGTAAAGGCGCTTGCCAACCCCCGGTATGCTCAGTCGCAACGCGTCGAAGGAGACGAGTAATAACGGGAATACGTGAGCCGAGAGAGCTGCTGGTAGCTGGGAAGGCAGTCTCGCGTCTCGTTGTGAAGACCCTCCTGAGCGCGGGGAGGAACGGCCGGTTGTTCGGCTCAATGCCCCGCCGGCCAGCCCCCGTCACTGGGCCCGAACGAGGCTGCTGCGGTGGCGGTGGCGAAGGCGTGGTGGTACCGCGAGCTCCCTTCTCGCCCACGCCCCCAAGGGATGACGACACCCTGGGAGTGCTCGATGGTTCAAACAACTGAACGTGTTCTGGTCTCTGACTTGCGCGAACGTGTCGGAGAGACCGTTTCAGTCTGCGGCTGGGTGAACACACTCCGCCTGCAGAGCAAAATGCAGTTCCTCGTTCTCCGTGACCACACCGGCATGGTGCAGATCACGCATCGCCGATGCGGTGAGAGCGATGAGATCGAGGTCGCGCTGGAGGGCCTGACCACTGAGTCCGCGGTCCGGATCGTCGGCCGCGTGGTCGACAACCCGATCGTCAAGCTCGGGGGCTTGGAACTGGTCCCCCAGCAATTGGAAATCCTAAACCGGGCCGACACGCCCCTGCCGATCGATGAGCACACCAGTCTGGACCAGCGCCTGAACTGGCGATTCCTCGATATTCGCATGCGACCACAAGCGCAGCTGCTGTTCGCCGTGCAGACCACTCTCGAGCAGGGCATGCGAGAGTACGCCTACGGCCAGGGCTGCACCGAGATGCACACCCCCAAGCTGATGGGTACTGCCTCGGAGTCGGGGGCGGAGGTGTTCAAGCTCGGCTACTTCGACCGCTCCGCTTACTTGGCGCAGTCGCCACAATTCTTCAAGCAGATGGCGATCGCCGCGGGTATCGACAAGGTCTTCGAGATCGGCCCCGTGTTCCGGGCCGAACCATCGTTCACCTCCCGACATGCGACCGAATTCACCGGCGTTGACGTTGAGCTTGCGTGGATCAACGATGTCGAGGATGTGATGAACTTCGAGGAGCAAATGCTCGCCCACGCCATCGCGAAGGTCGCCGACGCCCACGGCAACGAGGTCCGCGAGTCCTTCGGCGTCGAGATCACCGTTCCGACGACGCCCTTCCCTCGGGTCACCATGGCCGAAGCCCAGAAGATCCTTCGGGCGGGTGGCTGGGACCCTGCGGGTATGAAGGAGGACTTGGACCCCGACGGTGAGCGCGGTGTTGCCGCCCATTTCCTGGAGCAGACAGGGCACGAGTTCGTCTTCGTCACCCACTACCCGACGAGTATCCGACCCTTCTATCACATGAGGCCCGAGAACGACTCAAACGTCACCTTGAGCTTCGACTTGCTGTGGAAGGGATTGGAAGTCACCACGGGTGCGCAGCGTGAGCACCGCTATGACGTACTAATCAAGCAGGCTGCGGAGAAGTCGATGAGCACCGAGCCGTTGCAGGACTATCTGAACGCCTTCCGCTTCGGTTGCCCCCCGCATGGGGGCCTGGGTATGGGCTTGGGTCGGGTTCTGATGATCCTGCTCGGTCTCGATTCCATCCGAGAGGCGACGTTCCTCTTCCGTGGCCCCAATCGGCTTACCCCGTAGAAGCACCTCGCGCCCATTGTCTGGGGCGGGGCCAATGGCCCGGCTCGAGACGTCAGAGCTCCGGCAAAGCGTTTTGGCTGTTCAGGTGGGGATTCCGAACAGTTGTAGGGATCGGTTGAAGGTTTCTGGTCATGACGCGCAGTGCTGTGGCGGTGTTGGTGTGGCCTGCTTGGCGGAAGACGCTGATGGCGAGGTTGCGGAGGGTGGCCATGGTGTGAGGTGCGGTGCTGGTGCGGACACGGGATGCGTCTTCGCGGTGGCGTCGCGGGACCCAATGCAGGCGGTTTTCGATGGCCCAGTGGCCGCGGAGGAGGTGGTGGGGTGGGCGCCGGGGATGTGGCAGGTGCGGTAGCGCTCGATGAGGAAGGCGTGGCGCGCGTCGGGGCAGTTGACCCAGCCGTATTCGGTGTTGCGCAGTGGGGCGAGGCGGATGGTGCGTTTCTCGGTGCGGCCCTGTCGGCGTTCGACCCATTCCAAGCAGGGCAGTTGGTGCCAGGGCAGAGCGTCGAATTGAGCGAAGACCAGGTTGAAGCCGGTTTTGATCTGAACACGTGGTGCGCTTGGTGTTGGCGCGGGTAGGTGGTGTGCAGCGCGTCGGCGGGGCGTGTCGTGCGAACCGTGTAAGTCAGAGGTGTACCAAGATCGACGCGCCGGATTGGCGGTCGGAGGGGACCGAGCGACTCAGGACACATCGTCTCGTCAGGGTGATGAGGCGGCGGCGCGGCGGCTCGTCGAAGGTTGTGGATCGCCAAGTAGTTCAGCGGCATCGACGACATCGAGATCGCCACCGTCGAATACATCGACTGGTACAACAACCGGCGCCTGCACGGCGAACTCGGACACGTGCCGCCCGCCGAGTACGAAGCCCTACACGCGATGACCCAGCCGGTCACCGCAACCCTGGAAACCAACTAATCCAGTCTCCACCAAACCCGGTGCTTGACAGATCGCAAACTGGAGCTTGCGCTGTAGCCATAGCGAGTTGACCCAACCGCAGACAGTCACCTCTTGACCGATGTTTGCACGCAGGTCGGCGATCGTTGTTCTTGGCATAGATGGTCCTTTGGTCGGACAGGCGGATGACGCCACGTGGAATCAGGCCGAACTGCGTAGCCGAGCGCATCACGGTTCGAAGTGATCGACGAACCTCGGAAACGGCACCAACTGCCGGATGTTGCCAAGGCCCAGTGCCTTGGCGATCAGCCGCTCGATGCCCAACCCGAGGCCCGTCATCGCAGGCACACCGCCATCCAGCACGTCGAGGTAGTAGCCGAAGTGCTCGGATTCAAGGTTCTGGTCGGCCAGCCGCTCCCGCAGTCGCCGCGGGTCGGTGACCCGCTCGCCCCCGTCCACGATGTCGATCTCCCGCCAGTAGAGCCGGAAGTCGTTCGCCACCTCGGCATCGACGACAGGATCATGGCGAGTCGAGGAGAAGAACGCCTTGTGCTTCGCAGGCATGTCAATCACCCAGAACAGCGTGCGATTCAGGCTGGCGGCGACAGCATCAGCGTGGTATCGCTTGAGCCGGGCGCCCGGCTGCACCGGGGCGCAGTCGGCGAGAGATACGATCTTTCGCACTTCCTCGTACGTGACCACCGGAACGTCAGCGAGATCTCTGTCGGGCAATCCACCACCGCCACAGCAGTCGCACACTGCGCGCACCACGTCTTCGGACAACCGCATCATGTCCTCGCGGCTCCGATAGGCGGCTGTGATCTCCAGGATGAGGAACTCGCTCAGGTGCTGGGAGCTGTGGTTCACGTCGGCGCGGAACAAAGGGGCGATCTCGAACACCGAGGTGAAGTCCCCAGCTACGAACGCGGTATGAAACAACAAGTTGCTCAGGCTCAGATAGGCTTCCTGCCCGAAGTAGTCGAGCTTGAACTTCATCGTCGGACCGTCGGTCATCCTCCCCACTATGCGCGGCGACTGCACCTCGACGAATCGCTGTGTGGCGAGCAGGTCGCGAATGCGTTGCACTGCCATCCACTTGGCCATCAGTCGCTCCCGGACCTCCGGCAGGCGCATGTAGACGTGTTGTTTGGGCAAAATGGCTTTGCTGTAGGGCCTCCCTGCTAGCTGAGTCGAGGTGATCGTGCGGTTCTCGGCGACGACATCGTAAGACTCAACCGCTATCTCGTGCTCGAACGTCCGAGAGGCGATGCTGGGGCGCAGTTCGCCGGTGACCCGGACGATGCTTTCCGCTCGGACCTTCAGCCGCTCGGAGAACACGCACAGGTACTCCTGATCCAGGCAGCGCAACGTCGCGAAGGACAGATGACTCCCCACGGTGCGGATCCCGTAAAGCCGACCGGTGACGCTCGTCGACGACATTCTCTGATCCTCCTCGCTGTCCGATAGTTCGCCAGAGAAACCATTCCAGCCCGCTATCACCCCGGCCCGCCTTGTCGCGCAGGATGGATTCAACGGGACCACGACGCAGGGCTACATCCACGGACGGCAAAACCGCACGGTGGCGACTTGTCGGACTGTCGGACAGACCCCAGGCACGCCCGGAGACGATCATGAGTGCTCGAGGGACATCTCGAGCAGGGACTTTTCCAGTTGGGACAGCAACTTCTCGGCAATGGCGACTGCGATGCCATCAGCGCGCCAGAGCAAGACGACCTCCCAGGAGCCGTCTGGTTGGGGAGTGGTGTCGAACATCAACTCGATGGCTGTCCGGGGTGGGCGCACTCGGACGGGCTCAACGGTCAGGCCCTCGACGAACGCCCCATGCGGACGCGGGTTCTGCATCACGACCCACGCCTGGAACCACGGGTGGCGGTCGCGGGGTGGGCGCAATACTCGGACCACCTCGTCGAACGGAGTGCGAGCGTGGTCCATCGCGGAGAGAAGGTCGTCTGCCACCATGTCCGGCGAACGGTCGCCCGCTCCAGCGAGCACCAGGGGCAACGGGTTCACGAAGTAGCCGATGAGCTCATCGGTCTCAGGAGCGAACCGACCAGTCGACGCCGTGCCGACGCACACGTCGGCGATGCCGAAAGTCTTAGCGAGTGCTCGTCCAGCCGCCGTCACAAGTGCGGCGGTCGCCAAACCACGTGCCGCTCCGATCGCCCCCTGCACACCGGTGGGGGGAATCCGCAATACCCTCTCGTGACGGGCGATCTCCTGGCCGACCTGTGCTGGTGCGGGAAGGAACGGTTTCAGGGGGTACGCGAGGACTCGCCGCCAAAACGGAACGTCCGCGCGAGCCCACTCGCCGAGCTGATCTCGCTCCCACTTCCCGTAGTCGGCGTAGGTGAGGATGCGAGGCTGTCTCGGCGTCCCGGCGTAGGCAGCGCGCAGATCCGCCATCAGAACACGTTCAGACCAACCGTCGAAAGCGATGTGGTGCAACTGGACGCAGAGCAGGTGAGTGTCGTCGTCGACGACAGCCAGCCTGGCACGAACCGGGCTCTCGGTCTCAAGGTCGAAACGGTTATTCCACCAGTCCGCGGTGACTCGCTCGGCGACCATCTCGACAGGCAGGCCGACCGGCGCCTCAACCACATCGAGCACGCACCGCGCCGCATCCGGTGTGAGGAGCCGCTGCACTGGGAACTCGTCTTCCCACGGGTAGACAGTCCGCAGTACGGGATGCAGGTCTACTACTGCGCGCCACGCGCTCGCCAGCCGGTCGACGTCCAGCCGACCGCGCACCAGCCAGGCCAGCACGATGAGATTGTCGCAAGACCCCGGCGCAGCCTGCTCAGCCATCCAGAACCGTTGCTGCGCACGGGACAGCGGCGAAGCCTCGAACTCACCGGCTCCGGTGATCTTATCGACGCGCTCAGCCGCAGCGCGCCCGTGCGCCTCGATCGCCGCCAGTGTGCGCAATCGGTACACGTCAGCGAGAGTGACCCTGCCGCCGGTCCGCTCGCTCAGCTGTGCGGCGATCCGGACGGCCTCGAGCGAACTAAGTCCCATGGCGACTAGGTCCCGATCGGCGTCGGATTCCCAGTTATCTTTCGCCGCCGTGTCGCGATCTTTGGCAAGCAACCGGCTCACGGCGGCGGGATCCACTTTGCCAGTAGGACCGAGCGGCATCCTCGAGACGTGTCGCACTGCGGTCGGAATCATCGCAGAGACCAGCGTCGTACCCAGGAAATCGTGCAACACCGCCATATTCATCGGCTGGCTGTTCACCGTGGTGTAGACACAGCCGAGGTCCGACTGGCCCGGAACGAGAACCACGAACGCGGCGGTCACAGAGGGGTGAGCGAGGAGCGCTGCTTCCACCTCACCTGGCTCGACGCGGACGCCGTGGACCTTCACCTGGCGGTCGGAACGGCCGCGGTAGCGCAGAAGTCCGTCCCGGTCTACGACGCCGATGTCACCGGTGCGATAGCACCGCACTCCGTCGACCTCGACGAACCGTCGGGCGGTCTCCTCGGGGTCGTCCAAATAGCCGACAGCCAGTCCGTCGCCGGTCAGAGCGATCTCCCCTGGTCCGCTCACCATCGGCCGACCGGACTCGTCTAGAAGCAAGACTCCGGTTCGGGGCATTGGTTTCCCGATTGGCACGTCCACTGCTCCCACGCGCACGTCTGTCGGCCGAATCACGTGGCTTGTGGCGAGGATGCCGCACTCAGTGGGTCCGTAACCATTGACGACCACCACATCTGGCGCAGCAGCCAGCACCCGGCGGACGTGCGCCGCCGACACCGGCTCACCGCCGACAGCGAGTAGTCTGACGCCGGCGAAGATGTCCGGCGATTCGTCGGCGAAGATGTTGAACAGAGAACTGGTCAACCACAGCGTGTTTACGCCGCGACTCAAGGCGATGCGCAAGGCCGCGAGATCCAGCACTTGCGCATCGCGGTCGAGCAGCACACACCGACCACCGTTGACCAACGGGCCCCAAAGCTCCAACGAATGCCCGTCCCACGGCACCGGCGCCGACTGCAGCATCACGGTTGTCGCGTCCATCGGGATAGTCGGCGCCCCTTGGAGGATGCGCACGCACCCTCGATGAGTCACCACGACGCCTTTCGGCTTGCCAGTGGAGCCGGAGGTGAAGAACACGCTTGCCGGCGCAGTGCCCTCCCCCGGCGAGGACGGCCGCAGCGCCCCAGACATCGTGAGGCTGGCAAGTTCCGCGTCGGTCACGACCAACGCGGCGCGGCTGCGTGCCACCACGTCCGCGCGTCGTTGCTGTGGCCAGGCCGGGTCGAGTGCCGCATAGGCGGCTCCGCAGCGCAACGTCCCGAGCAGGACAACAACGCGGTCGAGCGAACGCGGGAGATGGACAGCGACCACATCACCCGCGCCGATCCCCTGGCCTTGGAGGTTGGCCGCGACGGCGCCCGAACGCCGCCACAGCGTGCCGTAGTCGATCGTTTCGAAGCCTTGTTCGACCGCGACGGCGGACGGCGTGCGCGCAGCGTGGCGTCCGATCAGTACGTCGATCCGATCGCCGAGCTCATACGAGCTCGTTTGATGGACAGTGGTCATCGGCCGACCACCCGCACCGGCAGTCGGGTCAAACCGAGGATGAAGTTGGACCGCAGTCGACGAGGTTCTCCCTCAAGCTCGAACCGGATTCCTGCCGCGCTCAGCTGTCCGAAAAGGACGGAAAGCTCTGCATCTGCGACCGGACTGCCGACGCAACGGTGAATGCCCGAGCCGTAAGACAGGTGCCGGTTCGGGCTGCGGGTGATGTCAAATCGGTTCGCCGAGGGGAACTGCGCCTCGTCGCGGTTGGCTGAGACGTTCCACAACGTGACGGAATCACCCTCGCGGATTTCGATGTCACCGCGGCGCACCGTCGACTTCGCCACTCGTTGCACGTAGGCGTTGGTCGAACTCCATCGCAGCATCTCGTCTACCGCTGGGCCAAGAAGCGCCCGGTCCGCCATCAACGCCGCGTACTGGTCCGGATGGTTCAACAACGCTTCCAACCCGGTGCACGCCGTGTACGAGGACGTTTCGTTGCCACCGACGGCGACGTTCATGCAGTTGTAGTAGATCTCGTCTTCCGGCATCGCCCGGCCATTGATCTTCGCCCGCAGCAGGCGACTGATCAGATCGTCACCAGTGGGGTCAGCTCGGCGAGCGTCGACCAACTCGGCGAAGAACTCGAAGATCTCCGCCTGGAGCATCGCGAGGCGCAACTCCGGGTCGTCGCTCGTGTCCACGAACGCCTCGTCGCGGAATCCGACCATGCTGCGGGTCAGGTCGATCAGCCGGTGGGCGTCGCCGTGGCCGATGCCCATGACCACCATCAAAGCGGCGGCAGGCAGCTCGGTCGCGATATCTGTGGCGAAGTCGCAGCCGCCTTCGGCGTGCGCGCGAGCCAACGCTTTTGTGAGCAAGCGGCTCGTCATGTCGGCGACGCGCGCGGCGTTCGACGGCGACATCGTTGGTTGGACATGTTGCTTGAGCAGCCTGTGCCGAGGCAAGTCGGTGGCCACCAGCATGCGGCCGCCCGCGGTGTCATCCTCCCTGCGGTAGGACCCGCCGAGAATCGCTCCTCTCTCGGAGCCGAACACGCTGTGGTCGCGATACGCCCATCTGACGTCGTCATAGGTGGTGAGCGCCCAGAACCCGCTTTCGCCGCGCTCATTCCAATAGATGGGCTCGTCCGCTCTCAGGTGCTCGAACACGGCGTGGTGCTCGTCGCGCACAAACAGGTCCACGTCCGTGAGGTCGATCCGACCGCCAACCTTCACAGCTCTCCCCCGTGGACTCGATCGATCGCGGCGGCCATTTCACTCAGCACAGACGACTGCAGCAGCAGGTTGTGCTCCACGGTCGTCCCGCGGTCCCGTTTGATCCGCGAGCGAAGCCGGAAGACCATCAGCGAGTGCCCGCCCAACGCGTAGAAGTCGTCGAAACGGCCGACGTTGTCCGCCGCTAGCAGCCTTTCCCAGACACCGGCCAGGTAGCGTTCGGTCTCCGTCTCCGGAGCAACATGGTCCGCCCGGCGTCGCTCATGTTCGTCGAGTGTCACCCGCAACACGTCCATGTCACGTTTGCCGTGCGCACTGGCCGGAATCTCCGGCAGCGCGATGAAGTGGCTCGGCACCATGTAGTCCGGCAGCTCAGATCTCGCGAACTGACGCAGCCCGGCGATCTCCAGTGCGCCGTCGAGCACCACGAATGCCACGAGGTTGCGATCGCCGGCTGCGCCTGCGGGAAGCACGGCAACGTCGTGGACGTCCGGGTGGCGGCGGAGGGTCCGCTCGACTTCGCCGACTTCCACGCGATATCCCCGGATCTTCACCTGGTCGTCCGCGCGGCCGACGAACTCCAGCACACCGTCACCACGGTCGCGGACCAGGTCACCTGTGCGGTAGACCCGCCCATGTCCGTCTAGATCGATGAACCGCGCTGCAGTGAGATCCGAGTCGCCCAGGTAACCACGGCCGACGCCGGCGCCGCCGACATGTAGTTCTCCGACTTCGCCCGGTGAGGCGGGAGTCTGGTCCGGTCGGAGGACCAAAGTGGATACGCCATTGAGCGCACGTCCAATCGGGATGGTGTCCCCCGTCGCGTCCGCTTCGGTGACCCTGTGAGCGGTGCACGCCGTCGTGATCTCAGCTGGCCCGTACAGGTTCCACAGAACACCGGTGAACGCTTCCGTCAGCACGTCCCGGCATGTCGAGGGCAGTAGGACGTCACCACCGGCCTGGAGTATCCGCAGCGAGGCGAAGGCGTCTCGATCTTCGCGGACGACATGGCTCACCACCATGGTCGGCACCAGCATCGCGTTGATCCGTCGGCGCTTGAGTTCACGCCCGAAATCTGCGGCAAGCAGATCCGCGACCGGTGGCAGCACCACGACCTCTCCACCAGCGGACAGCGTCGTCCACAGCTCGAAGTGGAAGGCATCGAAGGAGATACTGGAGATCTGACCGGTCCGCTCGCCCGGTTGTGGTCGGGGCAGTCCAGGGTTGGTCGCGAACGATACAACGTTGCGGTGCTCCAACACGATGGCCTTCGGAACACCGGACGAACCCGAGGTGAACAGAACGGTCGCCGCGCTGGTCGGATCGACAAGGCCAACAGACGCCGCGACGCACTCGTCGAGATTGTCCAGGGTGATCAGGTCCAGCTCAGTGCCTGCGAGCCGTTCGCACCAATCGGGCTGAGTGATGACAGCCTTCGCACCGCTGGATCGGAGCATCAGGTCGCGCCGCGCGGCGGGGTAGCGGCTGTCCACCGCGACATAGGCGGCGCCAGCGCGGAGGATGCCAAGGATAGCCACCACCACCTCGACGGAACGTTCTACATAGAGTCCGACCGAGTCGTCAGGCTGTATACCGCGGGCGAGCAACACCGCTGCCACCGCAGCGGATCGCCGGTCGAGTTCGGCGTAAGTGAGCGAGCGGTGGTCGTCGCTCACGGCGGCGCGATCGGCGTGGTCAACCACAGATCGCGAGAAGAGGTCAACAAGCGTCTCGGGCGGGCTGGTCATGCTTCCTCCGGTTGACTCGTGGTGGTCCTGACAGGCGCGTAACCGTCCGGTTCGGACTTCCGCGTGACCTGATCGGGCAAGCGCAGGCGTGCTCCCGCGAAGACGCCGGCCACGCACAGACAGACCAAGCACATCGCCACCAGGAACCAACCTGCGCCTGTGCCGCCGAGGAACACACCGGCGGCCAGCGGTCCCACCATGAAGCCGATCGACATCGACATGCTGTGTGCGGCGTTGAACCGCCCTCTGGCCTCGTCCGGCGCGAGCGCGTTCACCAGCGTCGGCATCCCGGCCGCATAGAACGTCTCGGCGACGGCGAACACCGCGACTGCCGCCAACAGCAGGGCAAACTGCGGCGCATGCTCGCCGGTCAGAGCGGTGGCCGACACGAGCGCCCAGCTGATTGCCCACAAGCTCGCAGCTGTCACCAGGGACCGTGTGTGCGCCAACCGTTTCAGCGTCCTGTGAAGCGCTAGCTGTGCGGCCACCACGCACACTGTGTTGGCTGCGAACAGCACGCCGAGTTCAGCGGCGGTCAGCCTGGTATGTGTGATGACATACACCGGAAAGCCCGACTCGAATTGCGCATAGGTGACGCAGAAAAGTGCTCCACCGGCCGCGAGCACAGCCAGGAACGCCGGATGTCGCAGGAGGATCGAGTAGGAAACCTCCTTTCGCGCAGGCTCCGACGCGCGCTCGGTCGCCGGCGATCGCTTTCCCACAAGGTTCACCACCACAGCCAGAGCCACCAGCGCGCAACTCACGGCGTCAACGACGTACAGCACACGGAACGAAGCAGGATGGGCCAGCGACACTGTGGCCGCGCCCACCAGCCCGCCGAGTCCGATCGACACGTTGACCGCGGTGAAGTTCAGGCTAAAGACAATCGGATGCACGCTGCTGGGCGCTGACCTCGCGAGCATGGTATTCCACGCCGCGGCTCCGCCGATGCCGATCCCGAACACGGCCGCCGAAACCATGAACTGTGCGGGCGTGCTTGCGGCCGCGTAGCTCATGAGACCGACGGCCTGCACGGTCAAGTGCGCGACCGCGGCGACCTCGGCACCACGGCGGTCGGCCAATCGACCGGCCATCGGAGCTCCGGCGAGTGCGCCTGCGGACACGACCGCGAGCGCCGTCGTCGCGACCGTCACGGAGAGCCCGTTGACCTCGTGCACGTAGACGACGAGGAAGGGCATGATCAAACCGCTGCCCAGGTTGTTGACCATATTGAGCACGAGAAGCCGGCGGGTCGCCGCGGGCAGGTCCCGGATGTCCTTCATCAGCACGACATCACCTCAGACACGCAGCCAAACCGATCGAGTGAGGCACTGCACCGCACCATCCGCAGCGACGATGACCTTGACCGGTTGCAAATCAGGGAAGGTGCCAGCGCCCGTCTCCACGGTCAGGTCGATCGCAAGCCGCTCTCCTGGTCCCAGCCGCAGCTCCTGACAGGTGACCGACTTCATGTCGAAGATCGACTCGAACACCACAGCGGCACCGATCGCCACGTCGACTGGCCGATCGAGCGGTGCGGTGATCGCCGCGGTGACGGTGAACGGCGCGCCGCGGAGCGCCTCGCCCGGTGCGTGCAGCACCACCTCTGCACCGAACCTGGAATCACCTGCAAGTACCTCGCCGCAGCGCGCACACACCAGATAGCACAATTGGGGGCCCGCCCCGGCCGCCGGCCGAACTCGGTGCCGCACCGCCCCGTCAATGCCGCACTGCGGGCACATTTCCGGCTGGACGTCCGAGGTGACCCGCCACGGCTCGGCCCAGCCGTCAACGAACGCGTAGAACGACCGCGCCACCCTGGCGACCTCTTGCTTCACAATGCCGTGCTGCACATCTGCGAGTTCGTCGAGCACGCTGGCGAACCGGTCTGCGGCATACCGGGCAGCCGCCGCGTGAGTCGCCTCCGATCGAGCACGCAGTGCAGCGACCGCAGTGCGGCGGGCAGCATCAAGTCGTCTCGCTTCTGGGGTGATGCCCAGGTAGGGCAACGCCTGGAGGCGGGTCAGCCATGGGTGAACCCGCTGCTCCCACGCCTCGTCGAAAGTGTCGCCAGCGGCCACAAGTCGTCCTCCCCTGCGGCCGACCGCACGGGTGAGCACCCAAGAGGCACCCACGCCCCGGTCAACCGCCAGCGGGCCGTCCGACTCCACCGGATGCAGAGCCGCACATTCCACCAACACCGCGCCACCGCCCTCGGCGACAACTACACTGCCGTCCGCATCGAGTCGCCGTGCGATCGGCGGGTCCGCTGGCGCGGCGACCAGACCAGCGTCGCCGAACAACACCAAGCGACCCAGCCCCTCGGGATCAGCGGTGATCGCCCTGTTCACCTCCCCCACCACCGCGCCGAGCGAAAGACCTGACCGGATCAACGCCGTAGCCAATTGGCCCGCGTAGCCAGCTCCCGACCTGGTGCCTAGCGCCGAAAGCACGGCAATAGCGGTACCGCGCAACATCGTCAGGGGCACCGACACATCCGGCCTGATCGCACCGCCACCCGCCACCGCAGTCCGGCAACTGTCGAGCACGGCGATCGCCACCCGCATTTCGGACGCGCGCAGGTGGTTGGCGATGTCGAAGTCACCGCGCCAGCACCCCTCGCCCTGCTGACATGAGGTCGGGTGCTCAGTCCAACCGTCCCGAATCGGCGGCAGGAGCTGCAACAACGGCAGGTCCTCAGCGCGACCGCAGATACCACCGCCGTCGAGGTGCATGATGCAATCGCGACCGTGACCGCTGCCTGCCAGCACCGCGACGCCATCGCCAATCGCCGCGCGGAGTCCGGTCGGAGTGACCTGCTCGCCGACCAACAATCCGGGCGCCGGATCTTCACCCGAGAGGGTGTCGAACGACAGGTCACTGAGCGCCGCAAGCGCTGGCCCTTGCAGAAGGGTTCGCGCGACAAGCGCGCTCATGTCCGCCGCATCCTGGCCGAGGACGAAGCCGATAGGCGCGTCGGCAGGAATCGCGGCGAGGCGCTCGGGGGTGATTTCGCCGACGCCAGCGACGACCGTAACCGGACCATTCCGGCTCAGCTCGACCGCCTCCCTCAGGTCTCCGTGCAGCAACGGCCGCCCGGAACCGCGCGCGAGCACCTCGCCAACAGCGGTGAACACGGGCTCCGCCACGAGCACCACACCCTGCCAATGAGCCGCCGGAGCCGAGCCCACGACAGGAAGACGTTCCAGCGCCGCCTGGCAGGAGGCCCAGGCCTCGGCGGCGACTGGGATCGGCCCCGACCTCACGCCCACCGAACTGGCCAACTCGGCGTACTCCAAGGCCGTGACGGTTGTGACGACGTCCCGCCCGCTGACGCGAACGGTCGACAGACCCAGTTCGTGCATGGAGTCGCTTCCTCTCGACATTGCCCGCTTGTCAGGGCGCAACGGTCAGACCGTTGAGCCGCGGCGCGATCTGGAGCTCGCGAATGTCCTTCTGCCCCAGCACCCACATCAACCAGCGCTCGACGCCCAGCCCGAAACCGGCGGTCCGCATCGGCTTGGCGTCCTTCATCCGGACGTACCACTCGTAGTCCTGCTCGGGCACCTGGTGGTGAACCAGTGCTGCCCGCGTCTGCTCACCATCGACGTGCCGCTCTCCGCAGCCGACTACCTCGCCGGGGCCGAAGAGCAAGTCGGCGTTGAGCGCGGTGCGCTGAGCGGCGTCTCCGTATGCTTGGTAAAAGGGCACTGACAGGTGGTCGTAGTGTGTGACCCACAGGATCGGGCTGATCTCCTCCATGAGCCTCTGCTCGCCCTCGCGCGTCAACGTTCGCCAGCCGCCGTGATCAACGACCATCGCGGGCCTTCGACCGAGGTGCGCTACTGCTTCGTCGAACGTGATCCGCGGGAACTCGGTGAGGCTCGCCATCTGCTCGATGTGGGCAGTGGACCCGGATGCTGCGATCACGTCGTCGGCACACGACGCCAGGACTTCCTCGGCCAAGCGTCGGGCGTATCCCTCGACGGCCACGATGATTTCGTTGAGCCCTCCGGGGAGCTCGGCTTCGCTATGGAAGAACTGGTTCAGGTGAGTCTCGTCGCTATCCTCGCCGCGAAAACTCGGCATGAGGTACCAGGTTCCGGCGGGGGCGAGTCGGCAACCGTACTCGAGCATGAACTGCATCGAGTCGGCCAGGTAAGTCGGCTCGCCGAACATCTCCACCCGTACAGGCAGCGAGTCGCTGCCAAGCCCCATCGGGCTGGACACGCTCCCGGTGGTGATCGGGAGGTGGATCGCCCTGACCTGCTGCTCCGCCCAGAACGCGGTGGTAACCCTGGTTAGCACGTCCTGCAATACGACCACAGATCGGAAGAACGGATCGTCAAGAATGTCCAGGAAGCGACTCGGCGACGGCCGCCAGTTGGCATGGACGAATTGGTTGTTCAAGGGAAACTCTCCTCGGTTTTTGACCGCGTCAACGGACCGCCGCGTCGAGAATCGCTATCTCGACACCGGCGACAGCGACCTCGATGCCATTCGGTATGGTCATAATCGGATTCGTATGGCCGAATTCGACGTCGCGGACGATCGGCACGTCCGGCGTCGGAATGCACTCGACCACCGCATCGAGAAAACCGTCCACGTCGTCGACGGTCCAACCGATCGGGCGGCCGAGCACCACTGCCGCCAAGTCGTCAAGCAGCCCCGCGTTGCGCAAGTGCCAGATGTCCGCTGCCGCGGCCGCCGCGGAGTACGGGGGTTCGGGCGTGTCGATGAACAACACTCGGCCTGCCGTATCCGGCTGCCACGGTGTTCCGAGAAGGTCGCGTGCCGACGGCAGACACACGGCCAAGGCCGCCCCGGTCGCTGCGCCCGCCCGTAGCGCGGCGCGCGGGGGCGCCGATTGACGGTCGCGGGGACGCTGTTCGCGTTCTCGCCGGGAGAAGTCGAGGTCGACGACCTGGTAATCGGCATTGGGCAGCGGGCCCGCCGCAGCGGCGACACCGGTGACGGCCAGGAAGTGGTCGACCGTTTCCGCATACGGCACGGGCAGTTCACCGAACTGCGGTATGACTGCGGGCCCATAGAAGGTGACCAACCCCGTCCGCACGTGCACGGCGGTAAGCAGCGATGTCGCGTCGGAATAGCCGCAGAACACCTTGGGATTCGCGGCCACCAGGCCGTAGTCCAGTCCGTCCAGGAGTTGAGCCGAGTGCTGCCCCCCCATGCTGTAAAGCACTCCGGCGACGTCGGGCGCCTCGAACGCCGCGTGCAGGTCGGCCAGCCGCTCATCCGCAGTGCCCGACGTCCACCGTCGCGCGCCGCGAGCGTTCGGCATGATTCGCACGCGAAATCCCATCGCCTCCATTGCGGCGCAACCACGTTGGAGTTCGGCGGTCAGCGTGCTGGCTCCGGGACAGGACGGCGACACCACTGCGACGGTGTCTCCCGGACGGAGCGCCGGCGGGCGGACCAATCTGCCCGATGGCGATGGCGCCCAAGCCTCCTCGTTCGAACTTGCGCCAGCTGTACTGGATACGGTCGCACCGGTCATCGGGGCTTGCCAGCGACCACGAAGAGGTTGTTGCCGCGCTCGGCCAACCCCGGTTCGCCGAGCAATCGCAGTTCGAGTGACTTGATCTGCGCATAGACTGCGTCGTCCGCGAACACCGCTTTGACCACACCGCTCGACCCGTCAAGCTGGGTTTCCTGGAAGCCTGGGTACACGGCGACCGGGAACCCGGTGCTCGTGGTGACCGGGAGACCGATCTCGTTGAGAGTTCCGGTGAGCTGCGTGGGCGTGAAGACCTTCATAACAGGCATTTCCGGAGCGAATCGCGTGCTGTGCGCCACGGCTGCGCGTTCAGCCTCGTTGAGCGCGCCAGTGAGGACGTTGAAGTACACGGCGTGGTACCGATTCGGCACGACCAGCGCCGTCTGCCCGCCCGGCTTGAGCGCGTTCGCGAACTGCCTCAGCACACTGGGCACGTCGGTAACGAAGCCCAGCACGTTGTGGAAGCTGATGATCAAGTCGAATTGACCGTCGTCCACATGCTCGCTCAGGTCGGCGAGGTCGCCCTGCCGCACGGTCAGCCTGTCAGCGTAACCGTGCTCGACGGACTTCGCTCGCGCGTGCCTTGTCATGTCGGGCGACAAGTCGTAGAGCACCCCGGTCATGTCGGGGCGGTGGCGCAGCAGGCGATCGGTCCACCTGCCGGTGCCGCCCCCGGCGTCGAGCATGGTCGCACCCACAGGCACCGACGGCAGCACGTACCGCAGCAGCGCTTCCCACAGCAGTTCATCGGACAACCGCCAATAAACCTGTTCGTCGACCCGGTCGTATCCGTCTGCCTTCACTTTGAAGTACGCCGTCACCTCGTCGGAGTAACTCGTCGTCATGATGCACCTTTCGATGAAAACGGTGGAGGTGGGCGCATCGAGTCGCCGACCATAACCAGTAGATCGCAGAAATAGAGCTGTACCAACGACACTTTATCGGCTCCGAGCGTTCACCGACGAAACTCAGCCGTAGTGCTAAAACGCCCCACAGCCTTCATCGGAGATGGGCCGACCGGAAGTCAGCGCAATCTCCATAGCTGTTAGATATTGTAGAGCCTGGGCCTGACTGTCAAGAGATCGGTAAATCTGATACCACCGGTAGCTCCTCTAAAGCTGACCGAGGAGCAGAACTAGCACTTTTCATACCGGAACGCCGGCAGCGACGTTGAACGTCGAGGTCGCTGACGGAGGTTCCGGCGCTGGTCACCTAACACCAAAGGACACCCGAAACACACATAAGGGCTGCACGCGACGTCTTCAGCGGCCCAATATTTCCCGGCTGCACGTTCGATTTCCGCATTCTGCACTATCGGCATACAGCACCTGATGACTACCGCCGGACGTGACACTCACCATATTCCGCCCAATGGCAGCGGAATTAGAGCCTATTCCACTCTCGCGCGCAACTAAGTCACGACTCGCATCGAAGTGACGCAGCCGTTCGAATGCTCGTCTTACTCAGTTGAACACCACTCAGCGGCTGGGCAAGCAGCCGACGAACCGCTAGGCAGGAGGTCGAGTCGACTGGTCGCCGCATTCAGCAGAACGACCTACAAGTGCCTTTTTCCTTGTTCGCCAGCGAGCCGGTGGCGTTGATTTGATCGCAAACCCTCGCCCCAGCACCCTCGACAAGTCCAGCTCGCCTACGGTGATCAACGGTAGTCGACGCAGAAGCCCCCGCCAGACGAATGAGGTGCTTCCGAACGGGGCTTGAGCATCCCTGGTCGTACAGACGGCGATGAGGATGCCCTGGTTGACCGAACACCTGGCATGAGTGACCGTCGAGCTCGCATACATTCACGAGGGCTTCGAGTTCGCTCAGTGCGCTGATGATTGCCTTTTCATGGGTGAGGTGTGCATCGGCAGCATACACCACCTTCGGATTATCCCAGCCAAGGCCGTTCGAGCGCACGGCCATCGCCCACGCACTCGGGATACCGTGCTCAGTGGTGGTAGCTGTTCAGCCTGAGTGATCGGTTGATGGCGGGTCGCGATCAACCTTGGCCTTTCAAGGTCTATAGCTTGCAGAGTTGAGGTTGTCGCCTGCCCGCCGGCAGGGGTGCCGCGACCGGCGGGCATTGAACTCGGGCACCAGTTAGGACGTCGTGCCCGAGCGGGAGTCATTGAGGAAATCACTTACGAGCAAGCGTAGTGCTTGGCTCGCACGCCGTGCGAGGTGTTCGACTGCACACTCTGCCCGGTCGCACGCGCCCAGGCACTCAGGTGGAAGACCCGCCAGAATAGGCACACATGCCCATGCGCTTCCGCGTCTTGCCTCCGGTATGAGCGTGAGCAGTTACTGGTCCGTACACCCGCGTCAGCTTGGCACGACTGGGCAGCTCTAGATCACCGACAGAACTTGCCGCCCGCTCTCGGACGGCAAGTGGACACGACCGTCACCGACTCGGGCAATGAGTCTTTCCATGTAAGTGTCAGTGACTCCAAGCTTGAGTCTTAAGGTCTCAGAACCCAATGGGGGCACCCGTTTGAGCATGGACGAGGCCCTTGGTTGATCATTCCTTCCTGCGACAGTGGAAGATCACACCAAGGGCTCTAAGGACACGCCGATAAATAAACTAGACGTATGACTCAGGGCTGGTCATGATGGTGGTATGGCCGTTGCTGTGGACGTAGTGGAATCGCTGGCGGCGAAGTTCGCGGTCTTGCTTCCGCATCTGGATGAACGACAGCAGCGGCTGTATCTCGCCTCGGAAGCACGGTCGCTGGGCCATGGTGGCATCGCGGCGGTGGCTCGCGCGGCGGGAGCCAGCAGGCAGACGGTGACCGACGGGGTGGACGAGCTGGACTCCGGCGAGAAACCAGCGGGGCGGGTGCGTCGGCCGGGCGCGGGCCGCAAGCCAGTGACGGAGGCGGACCCAGGGCTGCTGCCGGCGCTGCTGGCATTGGTGGAACCGGACGTGCGGGGTGATCCGATGTCGCCGCTGCGGTGGACGACGAAGTCCACCCGCAACCTCGCCGACACGCTCACCGCCGGGGGCCACAAGGTCGGCGCCGACACGGTCGCGAACCTGTTGCGGCAGGAGGGTTTCAGTCTGCAGGGCAATGCCAAGACCCTGGAAGGCAAGCAGAACCCGGATCGGGACGCCCAGTTCCTCTACCTCAACGAACGAGTCAAAGAGCATCAGGACGACGGGCAGCCGGTGGTCAGCGTGGACACCAAGAAGAAGGAACTCGTGGGCGAGTTCAAGACGCCCGGCCGGGAATGGCACCCCGCCGGGCAGCCGGTCGAGGTCGGCACTCACGACTTCCCGGATAAGACCCTGGGCAAGGTCGTGCCCTACGGGATCTACGACCTGGCCGCGAACACCGGCTGGGTCAACGTCGGCACCGACCACGACACCGCCGCGTTCGCCGTGGAATCCATCCGCCGCTGGTGGAACGCGGCCGGACGCCTGACTTACCCGCACGCGACCCGGCTGCTGATCACCGCCGACGCCGGTGGCTCCAACGGTTACCGCACCCGCGCCTGGAAAACCGGACTCGCCGCCCTCGCCGCGCAGACCGGCCTGACCATCACCGTCTGCCACTTCCCGCCCGGCACCTCCAAATGGAACAAGATCGAGCACCGGCTGTTCTCCCACATCACCCTCAACTGGCGCGGCCGTCCCCTGACCAGCCACGAGGTCATCCTGCAGACCATCGCCGCCACCACCACCCGCACCGGACTGACCGTCCACTCCGAACTCGACACCGACACCTATCCCCTCGGCGCCACCATCAGCGACAAGCAGTTGGCGACCCTGCCCATCGCCCGCCACGACTGGCACGGCGACTGGAACTACACCCTGCACCCCGAACACGGCGGGCACACCACCGAGCCAGGACCGCTCCCTGCCGCGGAATGCGACATCACCACCCTGTCCGACCCCGCGTTGACCGGCATGCCCCGCCCCGAACTGGACACCCTGACCACGGCACTGGACACCCTGCGACAGCAACACGCGGACACCCAGCACCGCCAACACCAGCAACACCGCGCCGAACAAGGACATCGCCACCACGCGCCACGCTCAGGCCGGCCCCCACTGCTGACCTTTCCCCACCAGATCCTGGCCACGATCCTGCACCTGCGACTATCCCTGCCCCCGGACACCCAGGCCGTGTTGTTCAACAGCAGCCGCACCACCATCCGCCGCGCGATCAGCCACACCCGACCACTCCTCGACCAGCACGGCACCGTGATCACACCAGCCACCCTGCCCGTTCCCCTGACCCAGCTCATCAGCAAGATCAAAACGGCGAGTTAATGATCTGCAGCCCCTTAGCGGCCTAAACCAAGTTTCGGCGTGGCCCTATCACCAGGCGTAGACGGCCGTGCCGTCCGAGATGTGGTTGCCCTGATCCGGGTGCGTACGACCACAGCACCTCCAGAAGATGCCGACACGTTCCCCGCCTCAGCCGACCTGCGTCGTACTGCAGTCCCAGGAGCTGCGTGGCGCACCCACCGCGAACCGTTGATCGAACATATGTGCGGATGACTTGGCGTGTCGCCAGCAGTTGTAGATGGGCATGGGCATGCTGAAAGCGATAACGCTGAGACGCTAGGGGCACACAAGCGGTGAGCACGGTGTACAGGGGTACAGCGCCCAGGCACTTGATGACGGTGTCACAACTACGCGCATCCGGCATGCAGCCGGGCAGTGCCAACGATGTCGGGGGTTGGCTGGAGCGAGAATTCGACGGCGATGTGTGGCGCACGATGCTCTACGACATTCAGTCGGCACGGCCGCTGCATGATCCCGCCCTGGTCCGTTCGATACTCGCCCAAACTCCTCCGAAGCCCGTTGCCAGCAACAGGGTCTCAGCCCAGCGAGAGGCCGCGGCCTGGGCCCGTGACGTTCTCGCGGACGACATGGCGGTGGTCATCGACACCGAGCTGACGGACTTCGCGGGCAGAGTCATCGAGATCGCCGTGCTGACGACCGACGGCACCGTGCTGCTGAACACCTTGGTCGACCTCGAAGGGGCGATGATCAATCCTATGGCGCAGCGCAAGCACAGAATCACCGCCGCCATGCTTTCCGGCGCACCGACGATGGCACGACTGTGGCCTCGCCTGGAGACGCTGCTGCGAGGCCGAAAGGTCATCGCGTGGAACGCCACGTTCGACCAGACCCGGCTACGAGCCGAGCACCGGCGGATCACCGCTGAGGCCTCAGAACCGGCGTGGTTGACACGTCCTTGGGACTGCGCGATGCGACGGCACGCGTCCTGGGTCGGCGACAGCAACAGCCGGGGCACTGGGTTCCGCAACCACAAGCTCGAAGGCGGGCATCGTGCGAGCGGGGACTGCCAAGCAGTGCTGGAGCGGCTGAACGAGATGGCGTCCTCACTGAAGATTGAACCGACGCCGATTGCCTCCACCACAGCCTTGAGCGGACCAGACGTCCACGCCGTCCGCGCAGTGTGGCCTCAGCTACTACTGGAAATACGCCAGCGAAGCCGCTCCACCGAGGCGATGCTGACGAACGCGGAGCTTCTGTCAGTCGAGAACCGCACCCTGGTGGTACACCACGCCTCGGTTCCGATCGCCCGAAGGCTCGCGGCAGCCAGGAACACGACAGTCATGTCCGAGGCGCTGAGCGCCCTACTCGGCACCGGCTGGACCGTTGCCATCGATACGCCGGGAAGTCTTCCACAGAGCCATGATCAGACCCCAGACCGTTCGAGTCCAGCCGTCCCTGAGGACAATCGAGCAGAGGAACTGGGTTCCGAGCCCTACCGCACCTGGCAAGACACACAACACGGTCTTGACCTAGAAAGCTGGATCGAGATTGCCCCCGCGTCGATCTGCGACGCGGTCAAGGAGCCAGAAGACGTAGACGCCTCACGAAACGACCACGCACAGGCGTTCTACGCCGTCAACCACAGCAAGCGCTGCGCACCTGAAGCTGCGTGCCGAACGATTCTGCGACTGGCCGACGAAGGGTGGTTCGAGGAAGCGAAGCGACTAGCAGAACTGCTCTGGGCGTTCACAGCCTGGGTGCTCCGGTGGTTCGATGGCGTCAGTGTCCGCTTGCGCAGTGTAGAGGCCCGTAGCCAGCGCGCTGCCGGAGCGAGGCGACATGACGAGGACCTCGATCCAGTCCGATGGCACAGTCGACCGGACGGCGGCAAGACCGATTCTTCGATCTCGTTGCAGAAGCGGTTGTTGCTGGCGCTCTGCGTGGGTGTGTTGCCGCAGAACGACACCAAGTCGTCGAACTTCGGTTCGCTGGTTAACGCCTGGGGCCGCGGTGCGTTGGCACTCCTTTCGCCTGGATCACCGGTGATACGGCGATCGAGCGGCTTGTCGGCGGCCTACCGCACGCGGTCGTACCCGCAGTTCCACTCCGCGCGGTCACGCCCTCACAGGCCGAGCGCGCACTACTTACCACGAACACTCCCAGTACGCCACCCGTCACTCGTATCCTTTACTGCCGCAATCGCTGCGAAAGGGGAATTGTTCGACAAAGAAAGTGTGTCCTAATCTTTAGTGCGCGCTTGGCGGGAACCGGATCTTTTCATAAGGTCAAAAGCGCTTAGTTCCCGTGCGCAGAACGGAAAGCGATACTATGACGCGAAAGATCCGGTTTCTGGCCAGCGCCGGCGCGGCGACCCTCGCCCTGTCGGTGCTGATGGTTCCCAACGCCTCCGCCGCCGAAGGCGAGGTGCTCTCGCTCGACGCACCCGAGAAGATTTCCGGCAGCTTCATCGTGAAGCTCAAAGAGGGCAAGGGCGACTCGCACGCCCTCGCTTCCCGTTTCGGTGCGAAGGTGGAGCGTGACTACACCAGCTTCGGCGGCTTCAACGTGAAGCTGACCGAGAAGCAAGCCAAGCGCCTGGCCGCCGACCCGTCCGTCGAGTTCGTCGAGGCCGACCAGATCGTGCGCACGCAGGCCACCCAGACGAATCCGCCATCGTGGGGTCTCGACCGCATCGACCAGCGCAACCTGCCGTTGGACCAGTCATACAGCTACATCTCGGCCGGCAGCGGCGTGACCGCGTACGTCCTCGACACAGGAGTGCGGATCAGCCACTCCACGTTCGAGGGCCGCGCCTCGAACGGCCATGACTTCATCGACAACGACGCCGTCGCGCAGGACGGCCACGGCCACGGTACGCATGTCGCCGGCACGATCGCGGGCTCGCAGTACGGCGTCGCGAAGGACGCTCGCGTCGTCGCCGTCCGCGTGCTCGACAACAACGGCTCCGGCACGCTCGCGGGCGTCGCGGCCGGCATCGACTGGGTGGCCGCCAACGCGGTCATGCCAGCGGTCGCGAACCTCTCGCTCGGCGGCGTCGCCAACGCCACCCTCGACACGGCGGTCCGCAACGCCGTCTCCAGACGCGTGACCGTCGTGGTCGCGGCGGGCAACAACAACGCCAACGCCTCCAACACCTCCCCGGCCCGCGTGACCGAGGCGATCACAGTCGGCTCCACCGACCGCACCGATGCCCGCTCATCATTCTCGAACTACGGCTCGGTGCTCGACATCTTCGCCCCCGGCCGGGAAATCACCTCGGCCTGGCACACCTCCGACAGCTCCTCCAACACCATCTCGGGCACGTCGATGGCCACCCCGCACGTCGCGGGTGCCGCCGCGCGCTACCTGTCGACGAACCGCGCGGCCACACCGGCTCAAGTCGCCCTGAACCTGGTCTCGCAGTCGACGCCCTCGAGGGTGACGAACCCAGGCACCGGCTCGCCGAACCGTCTGCTGTACTTCCCGGCGACCGGTTGATCTGATTTAGTTGCGAGAAGGCCGCCACTAGTGTCGCGGCCTTCTTCTTTTGTTGGATCATGTTGGACGGTCTGGACGACGTAGCGTGGCGCGAGGTCGGACATGCAACCATGGCCCCGTACGAGACACACAGACCTCCTCGATGCGTTGATGCCTAACGATCCCGAAGAAACCGCACAGGCCATGAAGGACCTCGACCGGACCATTCACAGGTTCTAGGTGTACTGACCACTGAGGTTGCGAACGGTTCGACACGTAGTCGGATGATCTTGGAATGA
>NZ_BMNC01000031.1 GCF_014646255.1 Lentzea pudingi | reverse complement strand
CATGCAGCAAGTGCTATGGCGCGACTCGTGATGGGACCCCACCGCCCAGTGCGCTTGCTAAAGACGAAGGACAGGACGGCTCGCCTGCGGCATCGCGTTCGGTCAGGGGTGGCTGACTTCGCGGGTAACCGTTAGCGTTGCTAACCATGGACATCGCGATTACCGGTGGTTATGTCGTGCCCGTTGATGGTTCGCCTGTTGAGGGTGGGACTGTGCTCATCCGGGACGGGAAGATCGTTGCTGTTGGGGGCGACGTCGAGATTCCTGACGGGGCTGAGGTTGTCGATGCGGACGGGGCCTGGGTTTTGCCTGGCTTTGTCGAGGCTCATGCGCACATCGGCGTCCACGAGGAGGCTGAGGGGTGGGCCGGACAGGACACCAACGAGATGACTGATCCTGTTGGGGCTCGGATGCGGGCGCTTGATGCGATCAACCCCGCTGACCTCGGTTTTGCCGACGCGCTCAGTGGTGGGGTTACCACGGCGGTGATCAAGCCCGGGTCTGGTAACCCCATTGGTGGGCAGACTGTGGCGATCAAGTGTTGGGGGCGGACCGTTGACGAGATGCTCGTCAAGGAGCCTGTCAGTGTGAAGAGTGCGCTTGGGGAGAACCCGAAGCGGGTTTATGGCGACAAGGGGAAGTTGCCGTCCACGCGGCAGGGGGTTGCGGCGGTCATCCGTGACCAGTTGACCAAGGCGCAGGACTACGCGGTCAAGAAGGCTGAGGCTGCCAAGGACGGAAAGGCCTTTGACCGGGACAACACGATGGAGATCCTCGGCAAGGTGTTGAGCGGTGAGTTGGGGTGGTGTCAGCATGCGCACCGGGCCGACGACATCGCCACGGCCATTCGGTTGTCCGAGGAGTTCGGGTATCGGTTGATCCTCAATCATGGGACTGAGGGTCATCTGATTGCGGATGTCATTGCTGACAAGCAGATTCCGGTCATCATCGGGCCGTTGTTCACCAGTCGGTCCAAAGTGGAGCTTCGCAACCGGGGGTTGCGGAACCCTGGCATCTTGGCGCGGGCCGGGGTGGAGTTGGCGATCACCACCGACCACCCTGTTGTGCCCATTCACTTCCTGGTGCACCAGGCCACGTTGGCGGTGAAGGAAGGGCTGGACAGTGATGTGGCGCTGCGGTCCATCACCACGGTTCCTGCTCGGATCATGGGGCTGGATGACCGCGTTGGGTCGTTGAAGGTGGGGCTGGATGGCGATGTGGTGATCTGGTCCGGGGATCCTCTTGACGTGATGAGCCGGGCGCTGCGGGTGTTCGTGCAGGGGCGTTCGGTTTACACGTGGGACGAGGGCAAGGGTGAAGGGGTCGTGGCCGACCCCTTCTACCGCGAGAGCGTCTAGCGGAGGCCTCGGCCGATCACCAGGCGCTGGATCTGGTTGGTGCCCTCGAAGATTTGCAGGACCTTGGCCTCGCGCATGTAGCGCTCCACCGGGAAGTCGCGGGTGTAGCCGGCCCCGCCGAGGACCTGGACGGCGTCGGTCGTCACCTTCATCGCCGCGTCCGTGGCGATGAGTTTGGCGATCGACGCCTGCTGGCGGAACGGGAGGCCTCGGTCTCGGCGGCGGGCTGCCATCAGGTAGGTGGCGCGGGCCGATTCCACTGCTGCTGCCATGTCGGCCAGCAGGAATTCCAGGCCCTGGAACTCGATGATCGGGCGGCCGAACTGGGTTCGCGTCTTGGCGTAGGCGACTGCCTCGTCCAGGGCTGCTTGGGCCAGGCCCACGGCGCAGGCGGCGATGCCGAGGCGGCCCGAGTCCAAAGCGGACAGTGCGATTTTGAGGCCGTCGCCCTCGTTGCCGAGGAGGCGGTCAGTGCCGAAGTGGACGTCGTCGAACTGCAGTTGTGCGGTGATGGAGCCGGTGAGGCCCATCTTGCGTTCTGGGGTGGCCGCTGTGATGCCCTTGGTCTCGCCTGGGGAGAGGAAGCAGGAGATGCCTCGGCCTGCGTCTGGGGACGTGCGGGCCATGAGGGTGTAGAAGTCGGCGGCGCCTGCGTGGGTGATCCACGCCTTGGTGCCGTTCACGACGTACTCGGAGCCCTTGCGGACCGCCCTCGTCGACATGGCGGCCGGGTCGGAGCCCGCCTGGACCTCGGACAGGGCGTAGCCGCCCAGCAGTTCGCCCTCGAGCATTTCCGGGAGCCAGCGGTCCTGCTGCTCGCGGGTGCCGAAGGTGGCCAGGCCGTAGCAGGACATCACGTGCACGGAGAGGCCCACGGCGACCGTCATCCACGCGGAGGCGACCTCTTCGAGGGCCTGCAGGTACACCTCGTAGGGCTGCTCGCCGCCGCCGAACTCCTCCGGGTACGGCAGGCCCAGCAGGCCGGACCTGCCCAGCAGGCGGAACGCGTCGCGGGGGAACTTCTCGTTCTCCTCGGCGTCCGCGGCGTGGGGCTTCAGTTCGTCCCGCGCGATCTCCCTGACCAGCGCGATCAGGTCCTCGGCCTCTTGCGTGGGGAGCAACCGCTCGGCGGGCATCGTCGACCTCCGGTGTGTACTGGTAGCTGTACTCTAGTGCGTTGTGCAGTACACCAGCCAGTGAATGTGGCAGGGTCGTCACATGACGCGGGCGCTCACGCAGCGGCAGGCCGAGTTGCTCACCCGGTTGGAGGCGTTGTTCCTCACCGAGGGCTTCGGGCATCTCACGCTGGACGACATCGCGGGCAGGCTGCACTGCTCGAAGTCGACGCTCTACGCGCTCGCCGGCAGCAAGGAACAGCTGGCGGTCCGGGTCGTCGGGCGGTACTTCAAGGGTGCTGCCGAACGCATCGAGAAGCGCATCGTGGGCCTCAACGACGTGCGCAAACGCATCGGCAGCTACCTCGCGGGGGCTGCTGAGGAGCTGTCGAAGGCCTCTGCGGCGTTCATCGCGGACGTGTCCGACTTCCCGCCCACGCGCGCCACGTACGAACGCAACGCGCGCGCTGCGGCCGAGCGCATCAAGGCGTTCATCCAGGACGGTGTAGAGCGGCACGTGTTCCGCGAGGTGCACGCCACGTTGTTCGCGGAGATGGCCGGCCTGCTCATCGAGGGCATCCAGACCGGGGTCCTCACGAAACGGGCAGGCGTTTCGGACGCCGAGGCGTTCACCGCACTGGGCGAACTGTTGTTGGATGGGCTCCAGAGGAACGGGGTCTCCCAGAAGGAGTAGAGCGCGTGATCGTGGTTGCTGGTGAGGCGCTGGTCGACATGGTGCCGGTGGGGGACGATGAGCTCACGCCGCTCGCGCCGAAGCTCGGTGGCGGGCCGTACAACGTGGCTGTCGCGCTCGGGCGGCAGGACGTGCCCACGGGCTTCCTGTCGCGGGTGTCGACCGACCACTTCGGCGAGCAGTTGGTCAAGCGGCTGCACGCGTCGAACGTGGGAACGGATCTGGTCCAACGTGGACCGGAGAACACCACGCTCGCCGTCGTCGGCCTGGCGGAGGACGGGTCCGCTCGCTACGCGTTCTACGTCGAGGGCACGGCCGACCGGCTCGTCGAGGACCCCGGTCCGCTGCCTGCCGAGGCGAAGGCCGTGTCGTTCGGCACGCTCTCGCTCGTGCTGGAGCCCGGCGCCTCGGTCTACGAGACGGTGCTGCGGCGCGAGGGCAAGCGCTTGCTCACGGCGCTCGACCCCAACATCCGGGCGGGTCTCATCCACGATCCGGGCGCGTACCGGGCGCGGTTCCGGTCGTGGCTGCCCGACGTCGGGCTGCTGAAGCTCTCGGTCGAGGACGCGCAGTGGCTCGCCGAGGCCGACGACGTGATCGAGATCGCAAGGACGTGGATCTCACAGGGACCCGCCGCCGTGGTCCTGACTAAAGGTGGTGACGGTCTGTCCGTGATCACCGCCACCGGACAGGTCGACGTGCCGCCCGTGAAGGTGGACGTGGTCGACACGATCGGGGCCGGCGACACGGTGCAGGGCTCCCTGCTCGCGTGGCTGCACGACCACGACGCGTTGAGCGCGGAGAAGATCCGTGGCCTCTCCACGGAGGAATGGACCGCCGCATTGACGTATGCCGGTGCGGCCGCCGCGATCACATGTTCGCGTGCGGGTGCGGAGCCGCCTTTTGCGAGCGAACTCACCGCCGCGTTGGGTGGATAAAACGGAGGATCGGACTACCGTGGGGTTGCCGCGCTAGAAACTGGCATTACGGATGTGATGCCGGTCCCATCTCACAGAATCGGTTCACACCGCTGCTGCGAGGCGGGCCTTCCGCCGACTAGCGTGAGTGGACTTGAAGACTCAGATCCCAACGGGGTGGTCCGAGACGACGGCGGCCTGTGCCGGCCGCCGCCACCCCGTCCGAGCGTTGAGAGGGACATGAATGCCCGACGCGACGACTGCGCCGACCGACCCACAGACCGTCGCGCTGCGCCATGAGGGCGGAGAGCTCGAGATGAAGGTGGTGCCGGCGTCCGAAGGCGCGTCCGGCATCGAACTCGGCAAGCTGCTGTCGACCACCGGTCTGGTAACCCTGGACACCGGTTTCGTCAACACGGCCTCCTGCTCCTCCGAGATCACCTACATCGACGGTGACGCCGGAATTCTGCGTTACCGCGGGTACCCGATCGAGCAGTTGGCCGCGCGCTCCAACTTCGCGGAGGTCAGCTACCTCCTGATCTACGGTGAGCTCCCGACCGCCGCGCAGCTCGAGGAGTTCAACAACAAGATCAGCAGGCACACGCTGCTGCACGAGGACCTCAAGCGCTTCTTCGACGGCTTCCCGCGCGACGCGCACCCGATGCCGGTGCTGTCGTCCGCGGTCTCCGCGCTGTCGACCTTCTACCAGGACTCGCTGTCGCCGTTCGACGCGAACCAGGTGGAGATCTCCACGATCCGCCTCCTCGCCAAGCTGCCGACCATCGCGGCCTACGCGTACAAGAAGTCGGTCGGCCAGCCGTTCCTCTACCCGGACAACTCCCTTGGCCTGGTGGAGAACTTCCTGCGGATGACCTTCGGGTTCCCGGCAGAGGCCTACGACCTCGACCCGGACCTGGTCCGCGCGCTCGACCTGCTCTTCATCCTGCACGCCGACCACGAGCAGAACTGCTCCACGTCGACCGTGCGCCTGGTCGGCTCCTCCGAGGCGAACCTGTTCGCCTCCATCTCCGCGGGCATCAACGCCCTGTTCGGCCCGCTGCACGGCGGCGCGAACAGCGCGGTGCTGGAGATGCTGGAGAAGATCAAGAACGACGGCGGCGACGTGCAGTCGTTCGTCAACAAGGTGAAGAACAAGGAGGACGGCGTCCGCCTGATGGGCTTCGGCCACCGGGTCTACAAGAACTACGACCCGCGCGCCGCGATCATCAAGAAGACCGCCGACGAGATCCTCGGCAAGCTCGGCGCCGACGACCAGCTGCTCGACATCGCGAAGCAGCTGGAAGAAGCCGCCCTGAGCGACGACTACTTCATCTCCCGCAAGCTCTACCCGAACGTGGACTTCTACACGGGTCTGATCTACCGGGCGATGGGCTTCCCGACCAAGTTCTTCACGGTGCTGTTCGCGCTCGGCCGGCTCCCCGGCTGGATCGCGCACTGGCGCGAGATGATCAACGACCCGGCCACCAAGATCGGCCGCCCGCGGCAGATCTACACCGGCCCGACCGAGCGCGACTTCATCGCGATGGAGAACCGCTGATCACGGGCTAGTTCTTCTGGCAGGCTGAAGGCGCGTCACCCCACCGGGTGGCGCGCCTTTCGCATTGCTGGGGGTTGGGCGTGACGGACGTGCGCGCTGAGGTCGTTCGGTTGTACGAGCGGCAGAGGAAGATGCCCTACCCGCGGGGGCTGTCTGGGGCCGAGGTCGCGGGTGTCGAGATGACCGAGCTGGACATCAGTGCGCTGAGCTGGGTCGGAGCCTGGATCGAGGGTGATGGCGAGCCCGAGGAGAACATGATCGCGCACCTCACGCGGAGCCTTGGGGACCTGCAGCAGGTGGTGCCGTTCTTCGCTGATCCGGCGTCGGAGGGGTATCGGCCGTACACGGCTCTCTACTACGGCCGCCTCCTCGGCCTGGTGCGGTTGGTCGTCCTCGAACTGGTGGCTGCGGTCAGCCATCATGCAGAGCCGCCCGGCTCGCTTTAGCGTCGAACGGTGAGTTCTTCCCCGTCGCTCGTCTGGTTCCGCCGCGATTTGCGGACATCCGATCATCCCGCCATTCTCGCGGCATCCGAAAGATCGCCCCGCGCACTCGCGTTGTTCGTTCTCGACGACCGGTTGCTGAAACCGTCCGGGCAACCGCGAATCGATTTCCTGCACCGCTGTTTGCACGCCCTGAACGACGAACTGGGCGGCCGCCTGATGGTCGTGCACGGTGATCCGGTGGAGGTCGTTCCGCGCATCGCGAGGGAAATCGGGGCGGAGAGCGTCCACATCTCCGCGGACTACGCGCCGTACGGGCGACGCCGTGACGAAGCCGTCGAGGAAGCGTTGGGGGACATCGAACTCGTCCGCTCCGGCTCGCCCTACGCCGTCGCGCCGGGGCGGGTGCACAAGCAGGACGGCACGCCGTTCAGGGTCTTCACGCCGTTCCGCAAGGCCTGGCTGGAGCACGGCTGGCGCAGGCCCGCGGACACCGACGCGTCCACTCTGGACTGGATGAAGCCGGAGCACAGCGTCGAGGTTCCGGCCGTTGACGAGAAACTCCCGGACGCGCTGCAACTTTGGGAGAAGTTCCGCGACGAACGGCTGGAGGACTACGACACGACCCGCGACAGGCCCGACATGGACGCGACGAGCAGGATGTCGGCGTTCCTGCGGTGGGGTGTCCTGCACCCGCGCACGTTGCTCCAGGACTGTGACGGAACGTATCGCAGCGAGCTCGCGTGGCGTGAGTTCTACGCCGATGTGCTGTGGCACAAGCCGGAGACCGCGCGCGAGAACTACGACCGCAAGTTCGACCGCATGGTGCACGACGACGACCAGGAGCTGTTCGAGGCCTGGAAGCAGGGGCGCACTGGGTTCGGGATCGTCGACGCCGGCATGCGGCAGCTGTTGCAGGAAGGCTTCATGCACAACCGGGTGCGCATGATCGTCGCGAGCTTCCTGGTCAAGGACCTGCACCTGCCGTGGTGGTGGGGTGCACGGCACTTCATGGAGCACCTGGTCGACGGCGACATCGCCTCGAACCAGCACAACTGGCAGTGGGTCGCGGGCAGCGGCACGGACGCATCGCCGTTCTTCCGCGTCTTCAACCCGATGACCCAGGCCAAGAAGTTCGACCCGGACGGCCTGTACGTCACGAAGTACGCGCCTGACTCGAAGGACATCCCGCCGATCGTGGACCACGCGGTCGAACGCCAGGTGGCGCTCGACCGCTACCAGGCCATCAAAGCTTGAGGGCCTCGCGGAGCTTGACGCGAGCGCCGGTCCTCAGCACGGCGTTCGCGTAGACCTTGCCGCCCAGCCACGTGATCGCCGCGATGGCCAGCAGGGCCAGCGCGACCGCGAGCAGCACCTGCCAGGCCGGAGCGACGCCCAGCGCCATCCGGCCCGGCATCAGGATCGGGGCGAACGGCGGCAGCATCGACAGCACCGTGACCGTCGTGCCGGAAGGGTTGCCGATCATCAGGTTGATGCCGGCCACGAACGCCACGATGATCGTCATGCTGATCGGCGTCAGCACCGACTGCAGCTCCTCCTGCCGCGACACCAGCGACGCGGCGGCCGCGAACACGGTGGCGTACAGGAAGAAACCGAGCAGGTACCAGAGCACGCCGGTCAGCAGGGCCGCGCCGCCCAGCGAGCTGACGTCGATCACGTCGAACGCGGACGAGAGCCCCAGGCCGACCGTGGAGATCACCAGCAGCTGCAGCAGGCCGACCGCGCCGAGGCCGATCACCTTGCCCAGCAACAACTGCCACGGCCGCAGGGTCGCGAGCAGGATCTCCACGACCCGGCTGGACTTCTCCTCGACCACGCCCTGCGCGACCATCGTGCCGTAGACGAGCAGCGAGTAGTACAGCAGCGCGGCCACTATCAGGCCGATCGCGAGGCGCTGACCTCGTTGCGGGTCAACGGGTTCCAGCGCGGTGACGGCGACGGTGGCGTTCGCGAGGCTCTGCGCGACCTCCTGCGGGTTGATGCCCGCCTCCGCCAGCTGTGCCGTCAGCACCTGCTGGCGCAGCACGTCGTTCAGCGCCGTCGCCAGCACGTCGTCGCCGGAGCCCTTGACGATCATCTTCAGCTCCGGTGGCGCGCCGGTCACCAACGCGTCCAGCGCACCGTCGCGGACCTGCTGCTCGGCGTCGCCCGCGGTCGTGACGTCCCGCGTCTCGACCTCGATGCCGAACGCCTTCGCCTTCTCCCGCAACGGGTCCGCGAGCTGCGTCGCCTGCCCGGAGAGACCGACGACGCTGTGCTGCTGGTCGTCGAACAGCACGGACTGCAGCACCACGTACCCGGCGAGCACGGCGATGATCACCGCTGTGCCGATCAGGAACGACCTGGTGCGCACCTTCGTGACGAACTCGCGCTTCGCCACCAGCGAGACCGCTCGGGCCGACGTCATCCGCTCCTGCCCTCAGTGGTCACCACGTTGCGGAACAACTCCGTCAGCGACGGGCGCTGCCGGGAGAACTCGTGTACCGGACCGGCCGCGAGTGCCGCGTGCAGCACCGTCTGGTCGTCCGTGCCGTCGGCGAGTTCCAGGACGCACCGCGTACCGTTCCTCTCGATCAGCCGCACGGACTCCAGCGTGGCAGCCCATTCGGTCGTTGGCGATTCGACGACCAGGCGGGCCGCGCCACCGGACCGGAGCTCGTCCACCGTTCCGCTCGCGACCATCGAGCCGGCGCTGATGATGCCGACCCGGTCGCACAGCCGTTCCACCAGGTCGAGCTGGTGGCTCGAGAACACCACGGGCACCCCGGCGGACGCCTTCTCGCGCAGCACCTGGCTCATCACGTCCACCGCGACCGGGTCGAGCCCGGAGAACGGCTCGTCGAGCACCAGCACGTCCGGCTCGTGCACCAGCGCGGCGGCCAGTTGGACGCGCTGCTGGTTGCCGAGGCTCAGGCGCTGCACCTCGTCCGTGCGGCGGTCGCGCAGCCCGAGGCGCGCGATCCAGTTCTCCGCGCTCGTGTGGGCCTCGTTGGTGCCCATGCCGTGCAGTTCGGCCAGGTAGACCAGCTGGTCCAGCACCTTCATCCGCGGGTAGAGGCCGCGTTCCTCGGGCATGTAGCCGATGCGGCGCCGGGTGTCGAGGTCGACGGTTCTGCCGTTCCACCGCACCCCGCCGGAGTCGGCCGCGAGCACGCCCAGCGCGATGCGCATGGCCGTGGTCTTCCCGGCGCCGTTGCTGCCGACGAACCCGAAGAGCTCGCCGGCGCGCACGTCGAAGGACATGTCCCGCAGGGCGACGACCTCCCCGTAGCGCTTGGAGATCCTGTCGATCTCCAGCACTCCCTCAGGCACGGTGAACCCCTTCGTTAGCCCGGATGGCGGTAATCGCACTGAAAGTATCGATGAGCAGGGAACGGGTGAAACGATACGGGCGTCTACGGCGAATCGAATGAACGACCAATTCACTCAACGGGGGTGACCATGGAGCCCATTGACCCGGATCAGTGGCTCAAGCAGTACGGGGCCAAGATCGAGCAGGCCAAGCAGCACGCTGAGCAGGCACGCGACCAGCTTGGTGGTGTCGGCGGTAGCGCCAGCTCGCCGGACGGCCTGATCACGGTGACTGTCAACGCCACAGGCGTCCTGACAGACCTCCAGATCAAGCCCGAGGCCCGTGGCATGGACCCCAGTGAGATCGCCTCCGCCGTGCTCGCCGCTTCCACCAAGGCCCAGCGTGACGCCTCCGGCCGTGTCGTGCAGATCATGACGGACTTCGTCGGTGACAGCCCCGCGCTCGAGTTCGTGAAGGCGCAGATGCCGAACGGATACAAGGGCGACGGAACCGACGAGGAAGAACCGAAGTCGGAGTTGGAGCGCAAGGACGTCCGGCCCGACGACGAGTACTTCACGAACCCGCCCGACGTCATGGCCTGAGTGCAGGAGGGGGTTAGGCATGCAGCAGCACTTCAACATCGACCTGGACGAGCTGAGAACCCACGCCGCGAACGTGGACCGGCTCATGGAACGGATGCGCAAGGCCACCGAGACGTGTGATCCGGGTGCCCTCACGACTGAGGCGTTCGGCGTCTTCCTCGGGTTCCTGGCGTCGAAGGTCCTGCAGGAGGCCGGTCTGTCGCAGGACGGGCTCGGCAAGGCCGCGAACTCGCTGATGGACATGGCGAGCGGTCTCAAGCAGACCGTCGAGCAGTACGAGCAGGTCGACCTCGACAACATGTTCGGCTTCAAGGGAGGCCGGGGATGAACGCCCCAGCGGCACAGTCCAGCAGCGGTGACACCGCGCAGCTGTTCAACAACATCTCGAGCGCCTACTCGTCCATCGAGAGCGGCGACTGGGTCAGCGGTGGCCTCGGCATCGCGAACGCGGCCATGAGCATGGTCGGGAACGGCTCGAACCCCCTCAGCGGCTTCCTGTCCGCGGGCTTCAGCTGGGCCATCCAGCACGTCGACTTCCTGCGCGAGCCGTTCGACGTCCTGCTCGGCAGCCCCGAGTCCATCGCCAAGATGTCCGAGTCGTTCAAGAACGCGGGCAAGCAGGTCAAGGGCATCGCGACCGAGTACGAGAAGATCTGCGTCTCGCAGACCCGAGAGTGGCAGGGCAGGGCGGCCGACGGCTACCGCGCCGCCGCCAAGCGGCACGCGACCGGCCTCGAGACCCTCGCGAAGTCGGTCGACGGCATCGCGGGCGCGGTCAAGGGCGCCGGTGAGCTCGTCGGCACCGTTCGCAAGATGATCATGGACCTGATCAGCCAGGCCGTGTCCGACATGGTCATGAAGATCATCCAGTGGCTGGCGGCCTCGTTCCTGACGTTCGGCGCGGCCATCGCGGGCGCGATCGCGGACATCGTCACGACCGCGGTCAACTACGCGAAGAAGCTCTCCGACTTCCTGCAGAAGCTCGTCGGCTCCGTGCAGAAGCTACTGAAGCTGATCCAGTCGGTCTCGCAGATCGCCAAGGCCGCCGAGACGATCATCGACGCGATCTCCACGATGGCGAACAAGGGCAAGGGCGGCGGTGGCGGCGCTCCGGTTCGCAACACCGCCGGTGGTTTCGACGGCATCCGCGCCGACGACCAGTCCCGTGCGTCCGGCGGTGCGGGCGGCACGTTCACCAGTGGCGTCAACGACAACTCGGTCAGCCGGCCGACCGCCGGTGACGGCCTGAGCAACGTCCGTCCCGGCTACGGCGGCGGCAACGCGGACGGCTGGCCGGGCTCGTACGGGCAGGGACCGAACGTCGGTGCCGGTCCGGCCGTGCGTCCCGGCTGGACGCCTTCCGGCAACTCCGGAGGTCCTTACACCTCTCCGGGCAACACGGGAGGCGGCGCCGGTGGTGGTGGCGGCGGTTACGTCCCGCCCGGTTCGGGCTCCGGCGCGGGCACGGGCTCCGGTCCGGGTCGCTGGGTGCCGGGTCACTGGGAGCCCGACACGACCACGACGGCCGGTGGCGGCGCCGGGGTCAAGCCTCCGTCGGTCGGCATCCCGCCGGCCACGGGCAACCCCGACTGGTACCGGCCGACGACGACCGACCACGCCGCGACCGCTGCCTCTGGTGGCGCCGGTGGCGGTGCGGGCGGCGGCGTGCCCAAGGGCGGCGGCGGAGGTGGCGGTGGCGGCATGCCCCCCGGCTTCGGTGGCGGCCCGGCCGGTGGCGGCGGTGCCGGTGGTACCTCGGCCACGCAGTTCGGCGGTGCGGCCGGCGTCATGGCGGCCGGCAGCGGCGGTGCTGCTCCTGCCGCACCCGCCGGTGGTGCCGGTGGCGGTGGCGGAGCCAAGGGTGGCGTCGGCATGGGCGGCATGATGGGCGGCGCTCCGATGGCCGGTGGCGCCGGTCAGCAGGGCGGCAGCAACGAGCACAAGCGGAAGGTGCGGATCGAGGGCGAGTCCCTGGTCGAGCCTCCGAAGGCCGCGAAGCCGGTCATCGGCGAGTGAGCTGACCGCCTGCTGAGTTCCTTGCGCTGAAACGGGGCGTCCTTCGCGGACGCCCCGTTTTTCATGCGTTCGTCAGGAGCTTCGCGATCTCCGGTGCGGCCTTCTCGCGGTCCCTCGGCACCAGGCCGATGCGGGTGCGCCGGTCGAGGACGTCGTCGGCGTCCAGCGCGCCCTCGTGCTGGATCGCGTGGAGCACGTCGGCCTCGGTGACGCCCGGTGCGATCGGGGTCGTCGGTGCCGGCCTGTCGTCGACCAGGCGGATGTCCCTGGTGCGGCAGGGGATCTGCGTCAGGTTCGTCGCGTCCACCGCGTCCGCCGCCATCTTGCGGTAGGTGGTGAGCTTGCCGCCGACGACCGTGATCACGCCGTTCGGTGCCGTCAGCACGGCGTGGTGACGCGAGAGGTCCGCCGTCTGACCCTGGGCTTCGAGCAGCGGGCGCAGGCCCGCGTAGCTGCCGATCACGTCGTCGCGGGTGAGCTTTCGTTGCAGGACGTGGGATGCGGTCGTGAGCAGGAAGTCCACATCGGACTCCGGCACCTGTGGCACGTCGGGGATGTCGTCCACCGGCTCGTCGGTGAGGCCGAGGTACGCGCGGCCGTTGGCTTGGGGCAGCAGGAGTGCGTAGCGGTTGCGCTCGCTTGGGACCGGAATGGTCAGCGCTGTGCCGGTGAGGCCCGCGCTTCTCGCGTCGATCACCAGGTGGGAGCCGCGGGAGGGGCGCAGCTGCACCGGGGCGAGCGTGCCGGCCCAGACGCCGGTCGCGTTGATCACCGCCCTGGCTTTGACGCTGAAGGTGGTGCCGGTCAGTGTGTCTTGCGCTTCGGCGCCATCGCCCTGGAGCGTTCGGACTTTCGCGCGGGTGATGATTCGCGCGCCCTGTCCGGCGGCTGTTCTGGCCAGCGCGACGACGAGTTGGGCGTCGTCGACGAGTTGGCCGTCGTAGCTCAGGAGTCCGCCGGTGAGCTGCTCCGGTGCGAGACCGGGGACGAGCGCGAGGGCCTCGTGCCTGGGCACCCGGCGAGGGGGTGGGAGTACGCCGGACGGTGTGCGGGCGGCGATGCGCAGTGCGTTGCCGGCGCGGAACCCCGACATGACGAAGTGACCGGCGTTGGTGTGCAGGGGGAACAGCATCGGCAACGTGCGGGTGAGGTGCGGTGCGGTCCTGGTCATCAGGATGCCGCGTTCGACGGCGCTCTCGTGGGCGAGCCGCACGTCGCCCTTCGCGAGGTAGCGCAGGCCGCCGTGGACGAGCTTGCTGGACCACCGCGACGTCCCGAACGCCAGGTCGTGCGCCTCCAGCAGCACGGTTTTCAAGCCCCGGGAGGCTGCGTCGAGCGCGACGCCGGCGCCCGTGACCCCGCCGCCGATGACGAGCACATCGGCGACGTTCTGTTGTGCTGCCTCTAGGTCGTGCAGGCGCCTTGCGGCGTTCAGGGACGTGTTCACGGCTTCAGGGCTCCGTCCAGCTGCTTGGCGAGCTCTTCGAGGAGCGAGGTGAAGTCGAGCCCGGACGTGACGGGTCTGGTGCTCAGCACCATCGACTGGGTGCTCAGCAGCACCACCCTGGCCTGGGTCTTGGCGTCACCGAAGCGGATCGAGCCGTCGACATGTCCGGCCTCGATCTGCGCGATCAGGAACTGCTCGACCAGTCGTTGGGTGCTGCCCAGGCGCTCGGTGAGGTACGGGAGCATCAGGTCCGCGTCCAGTTGCAGGACGCGTTGCATCAGCGGGTTGGCTTCGAGCAGGCGGATGGCGTCGACGGCCCGTTTGACGAGCTGTTCGCGGGCGTTGCCGTGGCTGCCTGTGTGTTCGACCTGTTCCAGGAGGGCGGCGAACTCCCTGGTCATCAGGGCCCTGACGAGGTGGTCGACGTCCGGGTAGCGGCGGTAGAGCGTCATGCGGCTCACGTTCGCCCGTTTCGCCACGTCGGTGAGGGTCGTCCGGCGGACACCCACCTCCAAAACACACTCACGGGTGGCGTCGAGCAGAGCGTCGTGGGTGTGACGTTGAGACGTCATGTGTAACACTGTAGCAGTGACCAGGGCCCGTTGGACTTCCGAAACCGTGCCGTTGCCGCCTCATGCGCTGGCTTGGCTGAGTCAGCGTGTTGGGCTGGGGGAGCCGTCTGTCGAGGTTCCTGTGGAGGTGCCGCCGTCTGCGTTGTCGGCTGACGCCTTCACGGCGTTGGAGGCTGTGTGCACCGTTTCCGTCGAGGACGCGGATCGGGTCGGGCGGGCTGGTGGTCTCTCGTATGTGGACCTGTTGCGGCATCGCGGGTATGGGTCGTTGGCGGTGCCGGATGCGGTTGTGCTGCCTTCCTCGCCTGAAGAGGTTGTCGAGGTTCTTTCGGTTTGTGTCGAGTACGACGTTGCGGTGGTGCCGTTCGGGGGCGGTACTTCTGTGGTTGGTGGGGTTGAGGCTCTTCGTGGGTCCAAGTCTGCTGTGGTGGTGTTGGACCTGGTTGGGCTTGGTCGGCTGGTTTCTGTCGACCCTGTTTCTCGGGTTGCTGTGTTGCAGGCTGGGGTTACCGGGCCTGAAGCCGAGAAGTTGCTGGGGGAGCACGGGTTCACCCTTGGGCATGTGCCTCAGTCGTTTGAGCGGGCGACCATTGGGGGGTTTGCCGCTACTCGGTCTGCTGGGCAGGCGTCCTCTGGGTATGGGCGTTTCGAGGACATGGTCGAGTCGGTTCGGGTTGCCACTCCGGTGGGGGAGTGGGTTGCCGGGGCTGCTCCCGCTTCTGCTGCTGGGCCTGATCTGAAGCAGTTGGTTCTTGGTAGTGAAGGGTTGTTCGGGGTTATCACCGAGGTTTCTGTTCGGGTTCGGCCTGTTCCTGTTCGGCCACGGTATGAGGGGGTTGTGGTTGACGGGTGGGAGGCTGGGGTTTCGTTGGTTCGGGACCTGGCTCAGTCTGGGGTGCTGGCTGATGTCACTCGGTTGTCCGATGTGGACGAGACTGAGGTCGCGCTTGAGCTCGCCGGTTCCAAGGCTGACTTGGTGAAGAAGTACTTGAAGGTGCGTGGGGTCAAGGCGCCTTGCTTGGTGATCTTGGGGTGGGAGTGTCGGTCTCGTTCAGCGACTATGAGTGTGTTGAGTGGGCACAAGGTTGTTCGGCTTGGGCGGGCTATGGGGGCTTCTTGGCTGCATGGGCGGTTCAACGGGCCTCGGCAGCGGGATGCGTTGATTGATGCCGGCGTTTGTGTTGAGACTTTGGAGACTGCTACCCACTGGTCTCGGGTGTCCGAGCTTCGCGACTCCGTGCGTGCCGCACTGGTCGGAGAGCTTGGGGATGCGGTGGTCATGTGTCATGTGTCGCATGCTTATGAGACTGGGGCTTCGTTGTACTTCACCGTGTTGGTGCCTCGGGATCTCGAGGATCCTGTTGGGCAGTGGGGGCGGGCCAAGGTTGCTGCTTCTGAGGTGATTTCTCGGCTTGGGACCATCACGCATCATCATGCTGTTGGGCGTGATCACCTTCCCTGGTTGGGGAAGGAGATCGGGGTGGTGGGGGTTGATGTGTTGCGGGCGGTCAAGGAGCGGGTTGATCCGACTGGGATTTTGAATCCTGGGAAGTTGATTTAGAGGCGCGGGGTTGCCGTAGGTGGCTGGGGGTGCGTTGGCGGGGTGCTGTTGCGTGCTTCCCCTGGGGGCTCTGCCCCCAGACCCCCGGCAATCTGATCAGGGGGCCCGCGCCGTGGGCAGGTAGATGGCACGCCTGTTGCTTAGGGCGGCTGCCGGTTGCTTGGTGTGGTGGCGTCGGCGGTGGGGTCCCATCACGAGCCGAGCCAAGAGCGGGCCACATGCAGGTAGGGGTGTCAACTCGACGAAAAGCGTGTCGAGTTGACACCCCTACCTGCATGCAGCAAGAGCTATGGCGCGACTCGTGATGGGACCCCACCGCCCAGTGCGCTTGCTAAGGACGAAAGACGAAAGACATACGGCTCGCCTGCGGCGTCGCGTGTGGGGTGGCTAGAACTGCACGAGCATCTTGCCCGTGTTGTCTCCTCGGAGCATGCCCAGGAATGCTGACGGGGCCTGGCGTGCGCCGCCTTCGATGATGGTTTCGGTGTACTTGAGGTCGCCCTTTGCGATCCAGGTGCCTACCTCGGCGATGAAGTCCTGCTGGAGGTTTTGGTGGTCGCGTACCAGGAGGCCTCGGAGGGTCAGGCGCTTCGCGATCAGTTGGGCCAGGTTGCGGGGGGCCGGTGACGGCTCGGTGTTGTTGTACTGGGCGATTGCTCCGCAGATTGCTGCTCGGCCGTGCAGGTTCAGGGACGAGATTGCTGCTTCCAGGTGTTCGCCGCCTACGTTGTCGAAGTAGACGTCGATGCCATTCGGGGCTGCTGCGGCCAGTTGTTCGGCTACTGGGCCGTCCTTGTAGTTGAAGGCGGCGTCGAAGCCCAGTTCTTCGGTGAGGTACTTGACCTTTTCTGCGGAACCGGCTGAGCCGATCACCCTGCTGGCGCCCTTGAGGCGGGCGATTTGGCCCACGATTTGGCCCACTGCGCCTGCTGCGCCCGAGACGAAGACTGCGTCGCCCGGCTTGAACTCTGCGGTGGCCAGGAGGCCTGCGTAGGCGGTCAGGCCTGGCATGCCCAGGACGCCGAGGTATGCGGAGAGTGGGGCCACTGAGGGGTCGACCTTCACGGCGTGCTTGGCGTTGACCACGGCGTATTCGCGCCAGCCTAGGCCGTGCAGGACGTTGTCGCCTGCTGCGAAGCCTTCGGCGTTCGAGGTGACTACCTCGCCTACCGCGCCGCCCTCCAGAGGGGCGCCCACCTGGAATGGCGGGACGTAGGACTTGACGTCGTTCATGCGGCCTCGCATGTACGGGTCGACGCTCATGACCTTGTTGCGCACCAGGATCTGGCCTTCGCCCGGGGTCGGGATCTCGACTTCGGCGATCTCGAAGGTTTCTTCGGTCGGCCAGCCGTTCGGGCGGGACGCGAGCCGGACCTCTAGTGCGGTGCTGGTCATGGTGTGGCCTTCTCCCTCGTTCGTTATGCGGATCAACTATCCGTTTCAACCGTCTGGTGGTGACGACTGTTCCGGAATGTGACCTAGGCCGCAGGGAGAAGTGTGGTGACGTCGCGATATGCGAAGCCGAGCTTGCGGTAGACGGCTATCGCCGGGGCGTTGTTGTTCTCCACGAAGAGGGCGCAGGTGCCGTGGAGGGTGAGCAGGGCGGAGGTGACGAACTGGCAGATTCGCTGGCCCAGGCCCTGGTTCGTGTGGGACGGGTGGACTGCCACGCCCATCATGAAGCCGACGTCGGTGGAGGACCAGGCCTCGGCTGCGGTGGCCACCAGTTTGTTGTCGTTGTCGTGGATGCCTGCCCAGCGGTGGACTCCTGCTTCGTTCGGCCAGGCCCAGGAGTTCGGGTTTGCCTCGCGGAGCAAAGGGGTCACGTCGTCGGTGGAGTCGAGCCAGTTGGCTTCTGGCGGGAGGTCCAGGGTGCCTGTTCGGTCCATCCAGCCGAAGGGCTTGTCTTCTTGCCAGGGGGATGGCATTAGTTCCGCCACTTCCATGGCTAACGGGCGTTCTAAGAGTGGGCGTAGTTCTACGCCTCTGCCGTGGGCTGCCAGCAGGGATGCGACGCCCTCGGCTGGGCCTGAGAGGACCAGCCTGCGGCGTCTTGTGAGTGATGGGGCGTGTACGGCTACTGCGTTGCCGTGGGTCCAGGCTGCACCGCCCGACGAGAGTGCTTGGGCTGCCCAGCGGATCAACGGGTCGTTGCTGGCGTCCTGCACCTCGGCGGTGGTGCGCAAGCGGCGCACTCAGTCCTTCTGCTTGCGGCGCAACAGGGTTCGCTTCGTCAGCGAGTCCTCCAGTGCCTGGTACGCGAGGTCCATCGCCCGGTTGTACTCGCCCTGGGGGCGTGGGGGGACCGACTCGTCCGGCTGTGGAGGTGTGACCATCTGGAGCCAGCGCTCGTTCCAGAGTTGTTCTACCGCCGCCTCCCAGTGCAGGGCGGCGCCCATCCGCACGACCCGCTCGCGATCGCGCACCTCGGCGATCTCGTGCTGGGTGGCCGCTAGTCGTTCTGCCAGTTCGGCGCAGCGGACCTCGTCCAGCTTGTGCTGGCGCGCGGCCGCCTCCGTGGCGATGGCGATGATCTCCTTGTAGCGCTCGACGGCTGAGATCGCCGGCGCCCCGATCACCTCCCCGCTCTGACGCTGCGACGGGACCGACTCGAACATCGTCGTCATCATCGGGTTCATGGAGCTTCTCCAGTGTCGAACGGGATGATCACTTGCGGTCGCGAGTGCTCGAACCTGTCGAAGAACAGGCCGCGGCGTGGTCTCGGCGACCACGACATCACCTGCTCCGGTCCGAGCGACAGCAGTTCCTTGCCCTGGACGTCGAACGCCACCCAGGCGCCGATGTCGTCGTACACGCCGGGTGGGAGGCTCGCCTTCAGCCTCGTCACGCCGCGCCACCAGCCGAGCACGTGCGTGTGGTTCTCCGGGCCGTGCTTCAGCACGGTGCGGAGACTGTCCACACCGGACATCCGGGTCGCCGGATCCTTTTGCTCCAGCAACGTCTGCGCGGCGTCTACGCCGTACAGCACCAGGTAGTGCGGCTTCAGCGGTGCCTCCGACTGGCCCGTGTTGATCGACTGCAGCTCGGCCGCCGTCCTGGTCAACACGTCCTTGATGCCGTTGATGGTCACCACCGAGGCGTCGTGGCCGTCCGCGCTCAGGCGCTTCGCCAGGTGCAACGCGGAGGGCATCGCCTCCTCGACCAGGCAGGCCAGCGTGAACACCGCCTCGTGGGCGCGGTGCTGCCTGCCCAGTGACGCGGCCGCTCCGCCGAGCACGGCGGCCGCGTCCTGGACCACGGAGCCGATCACCGCGATGTTGCGGCCCGGCGTGCGGGCGAACCGCACCCGTGCCGCGCTGCCCGCTACGTCGATCACCTGTCCGAGGAGCACGGTGGGCGACGCGTCGCCCGGTCGCAGGTCGGAGAAGTCCGTCACGGCGTCGATCAGCGGGATCTTGCTTCCGTCGAACAGGCCCGGTGCGCGGCCCTTCTCCCGGTTCCACAGATCCAGCTGCAGGGAGTCCATGGTGCCCTTGGCCGTGGAGTCCGGGATGCGGCAGATCTCGTTGCCCGGCTTGACGCCGGACTCGTGGTTGATCACCGCGTGCCAGCGGGGGAGCTCGACGGCGGCGTCGTTCTGCGGCTCGGCCAGCACGCGGCGGGCCTTGGGCAGCGCGATGCGGACGGTGAACTGCTCGAAGATCGCCGACTTACCCCAGAAACCCTCGATGCCCGAGACGTCCTGGGACGACAGCACGAGGTGGATGCCCTGCGAACGGCCGCGGCGCGCCACGTCCTCCAGCAGTTGCGTCGCGGCGGCGGTGACCTGGTCGCGTTCGCCGAACAGGTACTGGAACTCGTCGATCACGGCGACGATCCGCGGCCACAGGCCGGTCGGGTCCTCGGCGCGCAGGTGCTCCAGCTTGGTGACCTCGTGCTGCTTGGCCGCGTCCGCGCGCCGGCGCATCTCGTCGGACAGGAAGCGCAGCAGTGCCACGCCGAACTCGCGGTCGGTGTTCACGTTCACGCCGACCAGGCGGGCGTGCGGCAGCCACGACGGGTCCTTGCGGCCCGGCGCGAACTGCGCGAACGACACGCCTTCCTTGAAGTCCAACAGGTACAGCTCGAGTTCGTTGGGCGAGTAGCGCGCGCACAACGACCCGAGCATCGCGTAGAGGAAGTTCGTCTTGCCGGAACCCGACGGACCGCCGATCAACGCGTGCGGCGAGGTGTCGCCGAGCTGCACGCAGACCTGTTCACCGTCGTCGAACCCCACGGGCGCGATGACCCCGGCCGACGAGTTCTCCGTCCACGGCCGGTCCGGGAGCAGGTCCTCGAACTTGCCCATGCGCGACCGCCGCTCCTCGCGCTTCTCCGCGATGGCGGCACAGGCGCGTGGCACCAGGGTGCGCGGCAGGGCGGGATCCAGCGTCACGGTCACGTGCTTGCCGGTCATCGTGCAGGTGGCGGATCCGTCGCTGCGCAACGACACCGTCTCGACCGGCGAGTTGATCGTGATCGGGATGTCCACGATGAACAGCTGCACGCCGCACGCCAAACCGTTGCGCGCCACGCGTTGCAGTTGTTGCTGTTGGTCTTCCTTCAACGCCTTGCGGTTGCCGAACAGCACCGCGACGCGCCACGGTTCGGTGCGCCGGCCCTCACCGCTGACCGAACGCACGGTCAGATGGCCGTCGACCAGAACCTTGGTGTGCACCTGGCGGATGTGCTCGGACAGCTCGTCCAGCAGCTCGTGCAGCCGCGCGGGGTCGTGCACCGTCAGCAGGTTCGCGCGGGTCAGCGGGTACAGGCCCGGCAACGACCCGGTCAGCTGGCCGACGTCCCACACGTGCACGTGCACGAGTCCCGGCTGGAAGTGCGACAGCACGCGCAGCAGCAGGGTCTCCACCAGCGTGTCCGCGAGCTGACGACTGTCCGAAGTGGACGAGATGTGCAGGTGCGCCTGGTCCAGCAGCGGCACCGCCACGGGGAACGGGGCGGCCGTCGGCGCCGACGTCACCACACCGGTGCCGATCCGCCACAGCTCCGGCACGCCCTCGCTGCCGTCGTGCGTGCCCGGATGCCCGAGCCACGACTCGTGCGGCCAGGACGCGGGCCCGGCCGCGACCGAGTTCACCAGCTCGGCCAGCTGCTCCGGGCCCGTGCTGGTCCACTCGTGGAACGACTGCTCCCAGTCGTGCTTGATCTGGGCGAGGCGCTCGTCGAACTGGCTCATCGAGAGCGGCGCCCGACGCGGGTTCTTCGTGCGCTTCTCGTCGACCGTGAGGAACGGGGTCACGTCCTTCAACGCGACGTCCTGCAGCGCCTTGTCAACGCCCATGCCGCGCACGGTGAACTCGAACATGTCCTTGGCGTGCTCGGTGGCGAGCGCCCGGTGTTCGCGCGCCACCGAGCCCAGCGCGGCCGAGACGGCGCGCTGGAACTCCGCGAAGGCGTCCTCGATCCTCTGTCGCCGGTCGTCCCGCCTGCTCATCACAGCTCCACGGTGAGTCGTTGGATGCGCTCTAGGGTTCCCACCATCAGTTCGACCTGATCGGGGAATCTTTCCTTCGCACGCACGAACTCCGGTGGAAGAAGCGACTCGTGGTGGTTCTCGCTCGACTCGGCGAGGATGGCGACCGCCTCGTCGAGGCTCTCCTGCGCTGATCGCACGCTGCGGTACGACTCACGCAGGATCTCGCTCGCCTGCTCGAGCGCGGCACGAACCTCGCCGATGGACGCCATCAAAGCCTGCTGTTGATGCCCTCGGCCCCGGAAATGCCGGCGCCGAGGTAGTTCTGCAGCTCGCTCACGCCGGACACGACCTGGGCGAACTGGGCGTTCGTCGTCTCGACGTCCGCCTGCACGGAGCCCTGCGTGACCGATGTCAGCAGCTGCTGCGCGTCCTCGGCGAGCTCAGCCGCCTGTTGGAGGGCCGACTGGCTTTGAGCCGCCTTGTCGATCGCCTGGGCAATTGCGGCACGGACCTCTTCGATGCTGGCCATGTCGGCTCCCGAACCCTCCGGAACAAGATGGTCTGACGACCACCCTTGGTAGAGATTGTGCCCAGATTTTCACAGTTGAGAGCGAAGATCGGCTAACCGGGTGGATGCCTGAATCCACTCGAACGGGCCTTGATTTAATGATCAGTTCAGCCCGCCGCAGGCCGCTTCTCCACGCGTGTAGCAACTCTCACAGCGACGCCTACAGCCCGTCGAGCGTTCCTGCCGACCGGCCGGGTGAATCAAGACGGTTTCGAGGGCGCGTTGTCACGCAAAGTTCCTGCCCCGAAAGGGTCATCTCCGGCCCAGACCTCGACCAGAACGCGCTCGGCACCGGGCACGAGGCCGTTGATGAGCTCCGGTTCGTCGAGGACGGTCCACGCCGTCGGCGGCTCGCACGCCACCCGCGGCGTCGAGAAGCCCTCACCGAGCCCGCGCACAAAGGTGCGCACGGCCCGTGCCAGCGCCGCTGAGACGTTGTGGGTGGCCTTCTCGGTGCTCGGCCGTGTGATGACCACGGCCCAACACCCCGGCTCTTCGTCCGAGCAGTCACGGGCGTCCACGATCTGAGCGTTCGCACGGCTGATGAGCGCGTCGCACGCGGCACGCGCCTGTTGCTCGTCCGCTGCCTCGACCACCACGGTGATCAGCAGCACGAGGTCGTCTTCGTCCATGGCACCCGAAATGGTGTCAGACGACCCGTCGCGTGAACTCCAGCACCCGAGTGACGGCCTCGCCGTCGGTCAGCAGCCCGTCCGCGACGTGCTCCTCGAACGCCGAGCCGCGGATGCGGCCGATGCCCTCGCGGGTGTCCGAGATCGGCACGATCTGGTCGTCCGACCCGTGCAGCCACAACGTCGGCAGGCCGCCCAGCGAAGGCCCGGAGCCGACCTCGTCCATCAGGTCGGCCAGTCCGTTCGACGCCCCGTCCCACACGCCGAGCACCGGCGACACCAGCACCAGCGCGGCGAGCCCGGAGCGCGTCTGTGCACAACGGACAGCGGCGGGCGCGGCGGTGAAGTGTCCAATGAGGACGACCGGCCGGTCCGCAGCCGCGATCACCGCTTCGAAGTTCTCGCTCACCACCACCGGAACGCCCGCGGCGCGCAGCGAGAAGGCGATGCGCTCGCCGTGCGGCAGCGCGGCGAGCCATCCAGGTACTTGCATCTACGAAGCGTAGAAGGCGCTTATCTCGATCCGGCCACCCGAGCAGACGGGGCCGAGGTTCCACGGCATGGACAGCGGAGCCGTCTCGTTCGGCGGGATCGCCGCGACCTTCGACGGCTCAGGCTGGCACGAGCCCTCCACCGGCTCGCTGCCCGCGGGCACGACGCTCCAGTGCAGGTTCGCGGAAGCCTTCGCGCCGGGCGCGAGGGTCAGGGTGGCGGGACCGGGGTCGGCCTTGCGCTCCAGTTTGGTGGGCACGGCGCCGGAACCGTTCTCCAACTGAAAACCGCTGTAGCCGTTCAACGTGCACGGCACCGTTCCACCGTTCGTCACCACGAACTTGCCGTACCTGTTTCCCGCACCGGCGTCAGTGGGAACGATCTCGCCCTTCAACGCCGCCGAGTCGCAGCGCTTCCCGTCGGGCGAGACCGCCTGGGGGTTGTCCGGTGCGGGAGCGGACGAAGAAGCCGTCGACGACGGCGTCGACGGTGCCGTCGGCAGCGTTTGCGCCGCCTCTTCCAGCGATCTCGTCCCGCATGCCGTAACGGAAGCGAGCACCAGAAGTCCGCAAGCGATCATCCGTCGAGTCATGGGTGCACCTCCTACCCGGAGGATGTGCCCAATTCCCCATCAGCCAACACAACGTGCCGGAGATTCACTCGATGGTTTGGCGGCGGAACGCTCGGTTGGCTCGCGGGAGGAAAAGAGGCCAATGCGGTGGCATTGATCGAACATGCGTTCGATACGGTCATCGGTGTGAAGCTGGTCGTGCAGGTGAAGCTGTTGCCGACGCCGGTTCAGGCAGCGGCCCTGGCGGCGACCCTGAATGCCTGCAACGCGGCCGCTGTTCACACGTCGATGGTGGCGTTCGACCGGAACGTGAAGTCTCGCAACGAGTTGCAGAAACTCTGTTACCGCGAGATCAAGGACCAGTTCGGCCTCTCGGCACAGCCCGCTGTGAGGGTCGTGAAGAAGGTCGTCGACGCTTACACAGCCCTGCATGGCGGCATTCGGGCGGGAAATCTCGGTGGCGAGACGTCTCGGCGTCGCGTCAAGGCCGAGTCGAAGCCCATAGGTTTCCGTGCGACAGCGGCGCAGCCGTTCGACGACCGATGCCTGTCGTGGCGCTACGACGAGGCCACGGTGTCCATCTGGACCACGGCCGGGCGGCTCAAGGACATCGGGTTCACGGGCTCGGCCGATCAGCTCGCGACGCCGCGGGCTCACCGACGGGGCGAGTCGGATCTGCTGTTCCGCGATGGCATGTGGTTCCTGATCGCCACCTGCGAGATGCCTGAGCCTGAGATGTTCGAGCCGACCGACTGGATCGGTGTGGACCGAGGCATCACCAACCTGGCCACCACGTCGGACCTGGACGACTTCCAGGGTCGCCGCCTGCAACGGTATCGGCGCTGGCACGCGCGCAAACGCGCCCAGTTCCAGACCAGACGGACGGCATCAGCGAACCGCCGCCTCAAGAAGCGGGCACGCAAAGAGGCGCGTCACGCCACCTGCGTCAACCACCGCATCGCCAAGGACATCGTGGCTGTTGCCCAACGCACCGGCCGTGGCATCGCTCTGGAGGATCTCCAGGGCATCCGCGACCGGGTACGGCTACGCCGGCACCAGCGAGCCACCCAGTCTTCCTGGCCGTTTCAGCAACTTGAACAGCACATCGCCTACAAGGCCCGTCGCGTGGGTGTGCCGGTGCTGTTCGTGGACGCCCGCTACACGTCGCAGATGTGCCCCCGGTGCAAACACACAGCCTGCTCGAATCGTCCCGCCAGGGACTTTTTCTCGTGTCGCCGGTGCGGTCTCGCTGGACCCGCCGATGTCGTCGCCGCCGTGAACATCCGTGACCGCGCACGGCGCGCGTGGGTATTCGTCAACATGCCCGTACCGATGGCTGTCCGGGCCGTTGGTGGATGCGACCCGCACACCACAGCCAGTGGTGGACGAGGAACGCGACTTGGCTTGAGGGAACCGAGCGCGAGCCCGGTCCTTCAGGGCTGAGGAGTTGACCGGATCTGGTGGACGTCCCAGCCGTCGGGGAGCTCGGCCATGCCCTCGAGCGCGGCGGTCCAGATGTACGTCCAGGCGATGCGCCCATCGGGCAGCACGACGCGCACGCGCCGGTAGTCCTCGCCCTCGTACTCGTCGAGCAGCGGCAGCGCGTCCTCCGGCGAGGACAGCCGCAGCACGTGCCCCGGCACGCCCAGCCCCGGGCCGGGACGCAGGGCGGGGTAGCCCAGGCCCGTGTCGAACAACGTGCCGGGCAGGTGGGTCTCCTCGGTCTCCACGACGTGCGGCTCCATCAGGTGCCAAGCGCTTGCGCCTGGCTTGAGCGTGCCGTAGACGAACAGCAGTTCGGGCCAGTCGTCGGCCGACGGCTCGCCGTGGATCTCGGTCACGTCCAGTCCGTCGTTCATCGCAGGTCTCTCGCCCAGCACGCGCGAGCCTCGCTGCGAGACGTCCGAGCAACGGACCATACGGCCGTTGAAGAGCACGGGCATCCGCTTGTTGGAGCCGGCTGTGTATGCCAGAACGCTGTCGATGACGCCACCGTTGTAGAGCACCACACGGCCCGTGTGGACGCGCACGAGTCGATAGCGCAGACCGCGTCCCTCGCAGCGGTCCAGCACTCGCAACTGGTCGGGTGTGGCGAACCAGATCGAGTGCTCCTCGGTGACGCCGGGCGCGCCCGCGAGCGTCGCCGGACGCTGCCCGTCGCGCTTGCGCAGACCGGCGGCCCAGACAGCAGCAAGGCCCTCGCACCGTGCGCGCAGCACGACTGCGGGGCCTTCGAGTCCGAGCTCTTCGCGGAGCCAGGTGAGCTTGCTGGGATTGGCGTTGGAGCCGTACCCGAGCACCGGCATTCGGCCCGCCAGAGGGGGCTCACCGTGGTTCGCAAGCCATTGGTCTAGATCGATGTTCTCCGGCTCAACACGCCATCCCGACTCCATCGTGAGGTCCGGTCGCACTGGCCAGCCCGTTTCGTCGACGTGGACGAAACAGTGGTCTGGACGAGTGCCCGGATAGGGCTCCGCCGGATGGCTTTCGTCGGTGAACGGTTGGGCCATTGGTCCATTGTGCCAGTTCGAGGGGCCAGATCGCGCCCCCTAACCGTGACCCATCCGATGTCTCTCTCGAAATCTATGAGTCCGAGTGAGAACGTTCACGTCGCATACGGGTGACTAACCCGACGTCTGCGCCGCGATCCTCCGGCGAACCTCAGGAGCCGTCATAGCTTTCCTGCGCCTGGGTGACCTCGGCCTGGTTCGCCCCGATCCACGACGCGAGCGCGACGAGGTGACCGGCGGCTCCCTTGCCGAGCGGTGTCAGCGTGTAGTCGACGTGCGGCGGGATGACCGGGTGCACCTCGCGGTGGACGAACCCGTCCCGCTCCAGCGTCCGCAACGTCTGCGTCAGCATCTTCTCGCTGGCGAGCTGCAGCTCGCGACGCAGCTCGCTGAACCGCCACGCCTCCCCGTCGGACAGCGCCTGCAGCACCAGCACGCCCCACCGGCTTGTGACGTGTTCCATGGTCGCTCGCTCCGGGCACATCGTGACCTGCATGCTCACCTCCACGTAAGTACCCAACTCCAAAGTGGGTACTTTCCAAAGGTTAGCGCTAACCGCAACCTGAGCGCATGACGATCCTCATCACCGGAGCCACCGGCCAGCTCGGCAACGCAGTGGTCCGCCACGTCCTGAACCGCACCGACGAGCAGGTCATCGTGTCCGTGCGCACCCCGGAGAAGTTCACGCTCGAGGGCGTCGAGGTCCGCCAGGGCGACTTCAACGACCCGGAGACCCTCAACTTCCAGGGCATCGACAAGCTGCTCATCGTGTCGGCCGACGACCACGACACGGACGTCCGCATCAAGCAGCACAAGAACGCCATCGCCAAGGCCGTGGAGCACGGCGTGGGCCACATCTTCTACACAAGCCTCACCGACGCCGCCACGTCCCCGTCACTCGCCGCGCCGGTGCACAAGGCCACCGAGGAGGCCATCCTCGCCACCGGCATCACCTACACGTTCCTGCGCAACGGCATGTACCACGAGAACTACCTCGACGCCCTCGCCCAGGACACCGTGGCGATCTCCACGAAGGACGGTCGAGTCGCCAGCGCGTCCCGCGACGACTTCGCCCAGGGCGCGGCCGCTGCCCTCACCACCCCCGGCCACGAGAACCAGACCTACGAGCTCACCGGCTCGACCAGCTGGTCCTTCCCGGAGCTCGCGGGCGACCGGTACCGCGACGTGACCGACGAGGACCTGATCGCGGCAGGCGTTCCCCCGTTCCTGGTCGACTTCTTCAAGTCGATCCGCAACGGCGTGTTCGCCGAGGTCCGCCCGGACCTCGAGAAGCTGCTGGGCCGCCCGACCACCCCGATCAAGGTCGCCTGAGCACCAACCAGCGCGGTGCCACCCGCACTCGCCAACGCAGCCAACCTCGACGCAAGCCCGGCGTGCGGTGCCAACCGGACAGCCTGCAACGCAACCCAGCCACCTACGGGCCTGGCGTGGCGATGCGAAGCGAGCCGTGTGAACCTCGTGCACCCTGGTTGCGGTGGGCCCAGCGAAGGGCGATTGGGGCTTTACCTTGAGGGGGCGGGATGCCACCCTCACGGGCACGGCCGGGCGCTTCTCAGCCCGGCCTTTTCCGGCCGTCTACGCATCCCGCCAGAGGCTCAAGGTCAAGCCCCAATCGCCAGCCCTTATTCGTCATGACCCGCGCGAGCACCTTCGCAAGGCGACCGTGCCCCAGGGACGCGACCAACCCCGCTGGAACCGGCGCCAGCCAATGCAACAGCCCCCGCACGCCCCAGCCTCAGGTGAACTCGGGATGCGCCTCCGGGTGCGCGTCCCACCACTTCCGGTACTCCGGATTCCGATCCAACACCGACCGGTACGCATCAGCAGCACAAGCGAACACCTCGTGCGCCCGCCCCGCCACTGGCGAGTCCCGCCGCGTGGCCACGAAGAAGTCCGTCATCAACGGCATCCCCCGCAACCGCCGGATCACGATCCCCTCCCCGGTCCGAGAAGGCGCGGCGGCAAACGACACGCACCCCGCGGCGACCAGTCCGCGGGCCATGCTCGCCTCGCCGGTGTGATGGGTGAGCCGCGGCACGAACCCGGCGTCCGCGCACACCTGGAACATCTGGGTCCGGCTCCCGATGTGCTGTTTGGGCGGCGTGACCCAGTCCCGGTCGGCCAGCGACGCCAGGTCGACCTCGTCCTGCGCCGCCAGCGGGTCCGTCTCCGGCAGCGCCACGAACGCCGGCTCCGTCACCAGCTTGCGCAGTTCGATGCCGGCCAGGTCCCGCGCGTGCATCCCGTCGAAGAACTCGAACAGGGCGACGTGGACCTGTCCGCCCTCCAGCATGTCCACGATCTCTGCGGACGAGGGCCGGACCTCGGCCCGGACGTCGGTGTTGAGCGTCCGAAGTCCCTCCACGAGACGGGCGAAGTACAGGATCGGGATGCACCCGAAGAACAACGGCCCACCTCGCCCGGTGGCGCGGGTGGTGCTCATCAGCTGGGCCATCTCGTCGAGCACCAGCCGTGCCGTGCCCAGCACTCGGCGGCCCAGATCCGTTGGGACGCAACCGCTGCGCGTTCGGTCGAACAGTTGGCCGCCGACCAGTCGCTCCACGGTGCGGAGCTGGGCCGACAGGGCGGGTTGGGTGAGGCCGAGCCGCGTAGCGGCCCTGGTGACGCTGCCTTCCTCGGCGATAGTTCGTACCGCGCGGAGGTGACGTAGCTCCAGCTCGGGCATAAAGACCTTGTATCCCCCTTCTGAATGCGCCGCCACCCTTCGATCGGGGCATAGTGACTCTCGATCGATCTTCCGGCCCAGCGCTTGCGGCAGCGCCCACGGGTCCGGCGCGGGAGGGTGCGCACCCCTCGGTTCGACGCTGCTGCCGCACACCCTGCGCTCTGCGGCAGCGGCGTCGGACCTCAAAGGCCCGTATCGAGCCCTAGGGGATGACCACGGCGGCACCGGTCACGGTGACCCGCCGGTCCGAGCGGGTCGCGTCGACCTCCAGTCGTGACGGCCGGCCCATGTCCTCGCCCTGGCTGATGACGAACCGCTGCGGCCCTTCGAGGTCGCGCAGGTAGCCGCCGAACGCGGCCGCGGCGGCACCCGTCGCCGCGTCCTCGACGACGCCCCCGACCGGGAACGGGTCGCGCGCGTGCACGAGGTCCGCGGACTCCCGCCAGAACAGGTGCACCGTCGTCAGGTCGTGCGCCAGCATCAGGTCGCGCAACGCGTCGAAGTCGTAGTCGAGTTCGGCGAGCTGGGCGCGGTCCTTCAACGGGATCAGCAGGTGGCGCGCGCCGCCGAAGCCGACGTGCACCGGGCCGTCGCCGATCTCCTTGTACCGCAACGCCTCCAAAGCGCCAGAGACCAACGACGGATCCGCGGGGGACGTGCTCGTCGGCACGCTCGTCAGCGAGGCCGTCCCGCCGGACGTCTCGATGGTGATCTCACCGGCCGCCGTGTGGAACGTCAGCGGCCCGTCGCCGATCCGCTCGGCCAGCGCGACGGCAGTGGCGATCGTGGCGTGGCCGCAGAACGGCACCTCGGCCTTGGGGCTGAAGTACCGGACGTCGAACTGGCGCTCGGCGACCCACGGCACCACGAACGCCGTCTCGGAGTAGCCGACCTTCGCGGCGATGGCGAGCATCTCGTCGCTGGACAGATCGGACGCGTCGAGCACGACACCCGCCGGGTTGCCGCCCGCCGGGTCCTTCGTGAACGCGCTGTACCGCAGGACGCCCTTGTCGCTCATACCCCGCTGCAACGCGTAGCAGTGCTGAAGTCTTCCGCCCATGTACATGCTGGTGAAGTAAGTCAGCCCGGCCTTCTCGAGCACGCGCCCGGACGCGGTGTTCTCCGCGTGGTGGCCGGCGACGACCCGGTCCGCGATGGCGAGCGCTTTGTCCCGCAGCTCCATCGCGACCCGCGTCGCGACACCCCGTCCCCAGTGCCCCGGGTCGATCCAGTACCCGATCTCGATCTCGCCCAGGTCGCCGTCGAGCATCTGCGCGAGCCCGATGACCACGCCGTCCTCGACGACCGCGTGCAGCCCGAAGCCGTGCCGCTCCCAATGCTCCAAGGCCTGCTCGTGCCGTTCGGACACGTAGTCGGGGGTCCACGGCATGCCGTTGCCGACGAACGCCGTCATCCTCGGATCGGACGCCCATCGCAGCATGTACCCGAAGTGGTCGTCCTCCCACCGCACGAGTTCCATGGGGACATCGTGCCTCAGCTGAGCTGGAGGAGTAGCTCCTCGCACGTGCGGACCACGATCTGGGCGGCCCTTCGATGGTTCTGGGGTGCGTGCACGTCCACCGCCTGCGCCTGCCAGCGGAGCAGCGCGTCGAGCAACGCCTCGCGCAGCTCACCGGCGTCGGCCTCGTACTCGAAACCCAGCCGTGCGGGCGGAGCGACGCCCTCGGCGCCGATGAGCCGCAACGCCTCGGTCTGCAGTTCGGCGGGCAGTTTCGTGCGGCCGGACTGCAACGCGGCCACGAGCCGCAGCTCGCGGAAGTCGTGCGCGGACGCGACGACCCGTTCCAGGTCGGCCACCAGCCTGCGGGCGCTCTGCCGCGGCTCCATCCGGAACAGCACGTCGAGCGCCAGCATCGCCGAGCGCGCCTTGAGCACCTCGCGGCGTTCGACGAAGTGGACCGCGATCGAGTCCCGCAGCTCGCCGAGCCCGCTGCGCTGCACCAGCTGACCGGTCAGCTTCACCTGCGAGTCGAAGCCCTGCCTGATCAACGCGGTGATCAACCGGACGCCGAAGATCCCGAACCGTTCCAGCAACGCCTGCCGCACAGTGGGTTCCATCGCCAGCGGGAACTGCTCGCCGGCGAACCTGTCCGCCGACAGCAGGTGGTCCTCCAGCTCCTCGCGGCCGAGCGAGGACAGCACCCGCAACGCCGCGAACTCGTCCTCCCGCAACGTCCTTGCGGCCACGGCGAGCAGCCCGGCGACCGAGACCACGTTCTGGCACGACGGTTCCACGGCCGGATCACGGCGGTAGCGGCGGGCGATCTGCTTGGCGGACGACAGCGCGTCGATCCGCCCGGCCCCGATCTCGTCGGCACGGGCGAGCACCGCGACCGTGTGCACCGCGGCGGTCCGTGCGATCGGGTGGTCGTTGGCGGACCGCAGGAACTTCAGGTCCTCGTCCTGCACGTGCCGCATCAGGTACACCAACGCGTCCGCGTCGCCGAGCACCTGTTCCGGCGTGGCCTCGGACGGGGTGTCGATCAGCACGACGTCGCGCAGCGTCCGCGCGGGCCAGTCGACGACGACCCGGTCGGAACGGTCGAACTGGCCCGCCTCGACGTGGTTCCGGTTGCCCCGCCTGCCGATCGTGAGCTCGTGCGGCCGGCCGGGGCCGGTGAAGGCGTGTGCCCGCGGTTCGGTGCCGCCGCGGTACCAGACGAACGAGTTCTGCGGCGTGAACTCGTCACCGATCAGGGCGTTGACCACAGTGGACTTGCCGATCCGCGACCGGCCGGCCACCGCGATCCGCACGGGTTCGGTGTAGCGCTCGGCGTGCGAGCGCAGCCAGGCCGTGGCGCGGGGGCTGTCGCGGTAGACACCCAGCGCCTCTTGCAGCATCGACCAGACGACGCGGTCCAGTGTCACGCGGTGAGCTCCATCGCGGGACCCCCGAGTGCCTGCACCCGCTTGTAGAGCGTGACGAGTCTGTCCAGCTCCTTGCGGCCTTCGCGCATCCTGCGCTCGCGTTCGGTCTGGTCGTCCTGCACCGCGCGCTTGGCGCTGCGGGCCGACTCCAGCAACGTCTCCTGCAGCTCCTCGGCGAGCGTGCTGAAGTGGTTGCGCAGCGAGCGCTGGATGTGCCGCCCGGAATCGCGGACGTCCTTGGAGAACTTCATGAAGAAGTCGTCCACGTGCCGTTGCGCGGCGGCCTTCGCGGCAGCCTGGCGGCGCTTCAGCCGTTGGTCGCTCTCGTCCAGAATGGACTTCCCGCCGAACAGCGCGCCGGCGCCGAGCGAGATCACGTTGATCAGCGGCATGCCCGCGAGCGACGTGACCAGACCGAACATCAGCACGCCGCCGTAGGAGCCGCGCAGACCCGTGAAGAGCTTCTGCGGCATCGAGAACGGCTCGATCTTCGGCTTCTCCAGCTTGCTCGCCGGCTCCAGCAGGTCGTCCGGCAGCACCGAACCCGGGATCAGGTCCTCGCGGTAGACGGGGAAGTTCCTCGCGACCTTCGCGGCCACCCACTCCGCGCGTTCCATCAGCCAGGCGAAGTTCGTGGTGGCGGCCTCGTTGAGGTTGTCCTCGAGCCACTGCTCGAACTTGTCCCAGCCGATCGCGGGATCGGCCTCGTCGTAGGTCTTGTCGACCTCGCGCAGGATCTTGCGGGTCCGGTCGCGCAGGTCGTACTCGACGTCGGAGATCAGGTCGGCCATCTCGTCGTTGAGCACGTTCTGCCAGCGCGCGGACCGGCGGCGCAGCTCGTCGACGCGTCGCTGGGCCTCCTGCAGCGTCGAGATCGTGGCGACCGTGTGGGACGAGTCGTGGGTCGTGAGCTCCTCGCGCAACGGCGTGACGAGCTGGGTGAGCGCGCTGGACGCGACGACGGCGACGGCGCGACGCGCCAGCAGGTCAGCTGAAGCCACGATGTCGCTCTGCACGCACGTCACCAGCTCGGGGAAGCCGGACTCGGTGTTGAGGCGCTGGTCGCCGGTCTTCGCGGCGCGCAGCCGCAGCGCGCTCGACACGGGGATCAGCTTCGCGCGGATGCCGGCGCGGGCGAGCAGCGCCCGGTTGCGTTCCACGACGTGGCGCCAGCTCGGCACGAGGTCGATCTTCGTGACGACCACCGTGACGTTCGGGCAGGCCTCCATGACCTTCTTGAGCAGCGTCATCTCCGCCGACGTCAGCTCGCCCGTCGCGTCGGAGACCAGCAGCACGGCGTCGGCCTGCATCAGCGTCGCGAACGTGCTCGCGGTGTGCGCGGAGCGGGTGTCGCCGACACCGGGGGTGTCGATCAGGACCAGGCCGCTGTCGAGCAGCGCACGCGGAATGCCGATCTCGGCTCGCACGACGTGCTGCGCGGCGGCCTGTTTCGTCACCTGGTCGATCGGCACGGCGATGCGCTCGGTCGGGGTGTGGAAGATCGATCCGCCCGCCGAGGCGTTGCGGACGAGAGCCGCGGACGGGGTGTCCGCGTGCTGGACGAAGGTCGGCACAGTCGTCGTGATGTCGTCGCCCACCGCACACACGGGTGCGTTGAGCAGCGCGTTCACGAGCTGGCTCTTGCCTTGCTTGGACTCGCCGACGACGAGAACGCGCAACTTGGGGTCCAGTTGCTGTGCCCGCTTTTCCCGCAGCCGGGCCTCCAGATCGGGCCTCCGGTGCGTGACGCAGGCCCCGATCGTCTCGTCGAGCACGTCGAGCCAGGGCGGTGCCATCACCTGACTCATAGTGCCGTGTTCACCCCCTTGGGTGAAAGCCTCGAACGCAATACCGGTTTTGAACGGGCGGATGGGGCTGTTCGGGAGGGCGGTGACGTTCCTCACCGAGGTGGAACGTGAACCGGTTTGATCGTTTTGTCAGATGTGTCGGCCGAGACGACGAACCGGCCCTGTCCACAGGAGACAGGGCCGGTCCGCGCGGGAAGGGTGGCTCAGCCGAGCAGGCCCAGGTCCAGGTCGCCGACGACCGGGACGTTGTGGGTCACGTCGGTGACGGTGCCGAGCACGTTGCCGACGCCGTGGTCGCCGCCGAGCACGTTGCCGACGCCCGCGTCGCCGGCCACACCGGCAACGCCGGTCGCCGTGCCGACGAGGCCGGTCGCGGTGCTCGTGACCTGGCCGACGGTGTCCAGCGAGTGCAGGCCGACGTCGCCGTTGGCCAGGTCGTCCAGGCCGCTCGTGTTCAGCACGCCGAGGCTCAGGTCGCTGCCGCCCAGCACGCCGAGGGCGTCGTGGCCGAGGCCCGTCACGCCGTCCAGCTGGCCGAGGACGCCGTCCAGGCCGGGAACGGCCGAGGTGACGCCGTCGAGCGGCGCGTCGACGGTCGCCGTGGCGGTGTCGGCCACGTCGAGGACGGTGCCGGTGAGCGGGGACGCGGTCTGGTCGAGGACCGAGGTCACGTCGGTCACGGCGGAGAAGTCACCGTCGATGCCCAGGCCGACCCGGGCGTACTCACCGAGGGACTGGTTCGCCGCGGCGAGCTGGAGGCCGTCCTCGCCCACCGCGAGCATGCCGGCGGAGGAGGTCTGCAGCTCGGTGAGGCTCAGGCCCGACGTGGTCAGCTGAGACGCGACGGCCTGCAGCTGGCTGATGGCGCCGAGGGGGCCGTCCGCGAGGAGGTCACCGGCGGGCAGGGTCAGGTCGACACTCTCGACGGCGGGCAGGCCGGCGGGGGTGGCGGGCAGCAGGTCGAGGACCAGCGGGATGACTTCCTGCACGTCGACGGCCGTGATGTCGGCCAGGCCAGCCTGCTCCAGGGTGCCCTGAGCGTCGGCCGCGAAGGCGTCCTTGAGCGACGGGTCGCTGAGCAGGTTGAGCACGAAGTCGTGGAGCGTGCTGGGCTGGATCATCTCTGGGAACTCCTGGTGAGGCACGGATGTCGGGCGGGGTGTGTGGCTGAAAGTTATGAGGGCAGGCCCCTGACCGGCATCGGGGATCACTCCCAGTGAATCCCCGTTCCCCAATGGGGTGACGGTCGTTGACCCCCTAGGGGGTTAGGGGCCTCGCTTGAGCGTCTCTTGTTCACCCGTGTAGGTACTGGTCGCTGCTGCGAACAGGTGAGGAAGAGACTTGGCGTACGTACTGGGAGTCGATGTCGGCACCACCCGGACGACGGCTGCCGTGTGCCGCCTCGACGGTGCCCGCGATGCCGAGATCGTCCTGGTGGTGCCGTCGTCGCTGCAGCTCACGGACGCAGGGACGTTCTCGGTCGGTGAGCGCGCGGTACCCGGATGGACGGCCACGGGCTTCGCCCGGCGGGTCGGCGACGCCGTGCCGTTCTCGCTGGGCCCGGAGACGTGCCCGGCGGAGGAGCTCACCGCGTTGCTGATCATGTGGGTGGTCGGTGAGGTGGTCGCCCGAGAGGGTGAACAGCCCCGTCACCTGGCGGTGAGTCACCCGGCCGGGTGGGGTCCCTATCGGCGAGGACAGCTCTTCGCGGCGATGCGGGCAGTCGGACTGCACGACGTGACGCTCGTCCCAGAGCCGTTGGCAGCTGCGGAGAACCACGCCGTGCGTTCCCGTGTGGTGTCCAAGGCGTCGTTGGCGGTGTTCTCGCTGGGCAGCCACGCGTTCTCCACGTCCGTGGTCCGCCGGGCGCAGAACCGGACGTTCGAACTGGTCAACCACGTCGACGGCGTCGACCACCACACCGGCGCCGACTTCGACGACCTGCTGCAGGGCCTGGTGCGCGGCCGGCTGGGCAAGGACGGTCAGGTGTCGTCCGCCGAGTGCGAGGCGGCGAAGCGTGCGTTCGGCCCGTCCGCGCCGTCCGTGGTGGTCAGCGGCGTCGAGATCGCCCGCGACGAGTTCGTCGAGGAGATCCGGCCGTCCGTCGAGCACCTCGTCAGCACGTTCGTGCGCGCTGTCGGGACGGTGCAGCCGGACGCCGTGCTGCTCGTCGGCGGAGCCTGCCGGATGCCCGTGATCGGCGACGCGCTGTCGTCCGCGGTCGACTGCCGCGTGCTGGCGGAGGCCGCCCCCGAGCACTCGGTCGCCAAGGGCCTCGCGGTCGCCGCGCGGCTCGTCCTGATGGGCCCCGAGGTCGAGCCGGAACCGCTCGACACCTCGGTCCTGCTGCACACCCGTGAACAGTCGTTGCGCTTCCCCGTCGGCGAGGTCGCCGGCCCCGACGACGACTTCACCGCTCCACCGCCCCGCCCGCCGGTGGACGTGTCCCCGCTGGAACTGCCCCCGAGGCGGGTGAAGCGCGTCGCGCGCGTGCTGAAACCCGCCGGGCGCCGCTCGAGTTCCAGCTCCCGATCCCGAGACGATGATGAGGACGGCCGTTGAGCGTGACCACACGAGCCAGGTTGGTGCTGGACGCCCCAGTGCGAGGCGTCCTGGACCGGATCGACGAGGCCGCCGCGGGCACCCGCCTGCGCGTTGTCGTTGCGGCACCTGGTGGTTACGGCAAGACAGCGCTGCTTTCGGAGATCACCAACACCGCTGTGCGCGTGGTGGACGACGCGCACCTGCTGGACGATGCCTCCCTGCGCGCACTTGCCGATGAACCGCTTCTGGTCCTGGCCCACCGCCCCTGGCCACGCCGCGCGGCGCTGGCCGAACTGACCCGCGGCGCCGTCGTGGTGCCGTTGGCGCCGCTGTCGCGCGACCAGGTCCGCGAGGTGCTGAACGCCCCCAAGCCCGTCGCCGACTTCGTCTTCGCGCAGACCGGCGGTGTTCCGCTGTTCGTGGAACGCCTCGGGGCCGTGTCCGAGGTGTCCTCGGACGTCCTCGGTGCGTTTCGCGCCGACCTCGACTGGCTGGACGCCGACCTGCAGAAGTTCCTGCTGGCCGCCGAGGCCGGGGCCGCCCAGCGACTGGACCTGTTGTCTTCCCTGCTGGGCAAGGACTTCGACGAGGTCAGCGACATCATCGAGGCCGCTCGGGCCACCGGGATGCTGGCCGAGGACGGCACTTTGTGGCCGTTGGTGTTGCGGGCCGTCGGTGCGTTGACCCGTGCCGAGCGTCGGATCGCGGTCCGGCAGAAGCTGGCGCAGCTGCAGCTGGACCGTGGTGGTCCGGTTCTGGAGCTCGTTCGGCCGTTGGTCGACACCGGGATCGGCGGGCCCGTGTTCGTCGCGGCTGCTCGGGAGGCGTTGGCCTCCGATCCTGCCTTGGCTGCACGGTTGTTCAAGGCCTCCACCGGCGGTGGGACGCCGTCCGCCGAGACCGCTGCCGCTTGGGCCACCGCTTCGGCGATGGCTGGGGACCTGGACGGAGCGTTGCGGCTGGCCGACCAGGTCATCAGCGTTGCCGACTCGCCGCATCGGCGTACTGCTGCCGAGGTGGCGGCTGTTGCGTTGGCGCATCGAGGGCAGTTGGCTCGGTCGACCGAGCTGTTCCGGTGGGCTGCCACGCCTTATGCGGCCGCGTTCGCCGGGATCGGGTTGATCGGGACCGGGCATCTTTTCGAGGAGACGCCTCCGCAGCCTCCCACGATGCTGGGCGGCGCGGCCTCGTTGATGTTGCAGGGGGTTCGGCAGTCGGTGGCCGGCGGCGAGACCGCCGCTCTGTCCACTTTGGTGCGTGCTTCGTCGATGCTCGAACCTGCCGGCGGAGCCGTTTTGTTGCCGGACAGCCCTGCGGCGTTGGCTGCTTTGGTGGCTGTGCACTGCGGTGAGCCGAACGTGGCCGAGTCGGTGCTGGACCGGGCTGTCGAGAACGGCACCGGCGGGGTGCTGATGTCCGTGCGGCATCGGTTGTTGCAGGCCTGGGTGCACATGTTGCGCGGCAATCTGGGCGTTGCTCGCGAGGTTTTGATGTCCGTTCGGGGCGCTTTTGAGCCTCGTGACTGGATTTTCGCGGTGGCGTTGGAGGTTGGGGTTGCTCGGCGGAACTCCGACCTGGCTACCTTGCGACGGACTTGGGAGCAGGCCTGTGAGGCTGTGCTTCGGCATCCGGTGGATTTGTTTTCGTTGTTGCCGTTGGGGGAGTTCGCTGCTGCTGCCGCTCGGTTGAGGGATCAGGAGCGGTTGGCGCCTCACCTCGCGCAGGCTGCTGCTTTGTTGCGGTCGTTGGGGAATCCGCCGTTGTGGGCATCGCAGTTGCATTGGTCGCTGTTGCACGCGGCGATCATCGATGAGAACTCTGTGGCTGCTGAGGAGCATGCTGCGGCGTTGGCTGTTCATCGGGAGCGGAGTCGGTACTGCGCTGTGTTGTCCGCTGCTGCTGAGTGTTGGCTGGATGTGGTGGCTGGGGACGTTGACGCTGATCGGGTTGAGGAGGCTGCTCGTGGCCTGCACGCGGTTGGGTTGTGGTGGGACGCTTCTCGGTTGGCTGGGCAGGCTGCGATCCGGACTTCCGATCGGCAGGCGATGGTTCGGTTGTTGGACTGTGCACGGTTGTTGCAGGGGCGGCCGGTTTCTGCACGTCGGGTTGAGGCTGATGTTGCTGTTCCTGTGGTCGAGGATGCTGGGAAGTTGAGTGACCGGGAGCGGGAGGTGGCTCGGTTGGTGTTGGAGGGGATGACCTACAAGCAGGTTGGGGATCGGTTGTTCATCTCCGCCAAGACTGTTGAGCACCATGTTGCTCGGATGAGGCAGCGGTTGGGGGCGGCTTCCCGGTCTGATCTTTTGGCTCAGTTGCGGCATATTTTGGGGGGTTGAGGCGGCTTCTTCGGGTGGTTGCTGTTGCGGGCGGCCCTGCTGTTGCGTGCTTCCCTGGGGGCTCTGCCCCCAGACCCCCGGCAATCTGATCAGGGGGTCCACGCCGCCCGTA
>NZ_BMNC01000030.1 GCF_014646255.1 Lentzea pudingi | reverse complement strand
ACCTCGGGGAGGGCACCACTCTGCGCGAGGACCCCGTTGTGCGGAGGGCCGGACCTCGGGCAGGAGTACCAAAGGATGGGAACAGGGCTGACCAGCAGTGTTATGTCGGCAGCCTGGTGGCGGAGTCATCGTTTGGCCTATCCGCCTCCGAGTAGCGGCCTGGGGACGGGTTGCTCTGACCCGTCCCTCCGCCTTTGGACGGTTGCTCTCAAAAGGCGACTGGCCGCGGAACTGGTTCCGGTTCTCGAACTTGCTCTGGCCGGCAACTCCTGCAAGGTCAAATTCCGGGTGGTGAACACGCCGTACTCGCAGATCTACGAGACCGTCGCCCAGCGCGCGCTGGCCAAGGGCACGCTAATCATCGCCGGGCGGGCAACGCGTCCACCCGCCCGGCCCGCATCGCCCCGGTTGGCCACCCGGTCCGGTGCCCCAGCATCATCGCGGTGGCGGCGATCGACGTGAAGTAGCCGGTTATGTAGTCGCGCGAGGCGAGTTACCCACTGCTCGGGAGGCAGCGTGCGTACGACCGGAAGCCCGGCTTGTGTGCCGCCGTGACCAGCGGACGGTCTGAGTAAGGGGCAGGCGGTTCGGGCTCCAATGTTCGCCTGGCGCGAGCCACTCGCCACCACTGCTGAGCGTCGCGGGTCTGGTTGTGCCGCATCCGGTGGGTCGGCGAGTTCCTGGAACGCGTCGGCGCGGTCCACACGAGGATGACGAAGGCGCCGGCTAACGGACGTGTCACTGGCGGCGATCTACGCGACATCTGCGACGAAGTGGGGGATGCGATGGTTCGGAACGCGTCTGACGCCGATAGACCCGCTGTCACCGGTCAGATTGTGCCTGCGGATCGTCGGAGCAGGGCGGTAGCGGCGGGGCAGGACCTCCAGGCGTTCGAGGACTTGATGCTCGACGTCCTCAAGGAGTGGGGGTTGCCCACTGAGGGCATCATCGTCGCGGTCCGTGAGCGGGAAAAGCTGCTGAAGAACACGCCTGACGCACTGGAATGCCTCGACCCGGCGCAACGCACCAGGGCGGCGTACGTGGCCAAAATGATCCTGGCGGCCTCGGTCGGGCTGTTCGACGCCGCGCTGAACTACCTGTGGAACGAGACCATCAACGAGCTGCGTGAACGTGTCGCCGCGTTCGACGTCAGCTACTTCTTCGACCTAGCCGAGCCCGATCCTGCCCGCCGCAAGGGGCTGCGCACGCCTGAAGACCTGGCCAAAATCGACGACGCGAAGCTGATGGAGGCCGCCAACCGCATCAAGCTGATCAGCGATGTTGGCTACAAGCAGCTCGACCACATCCGTTACATGCGCAACAACGCCAGTGCGGCACATCCCAACCAGGTCGCACTGACCGGCCTGAAGCTCGCGGAATGGCTGGAGACCTGCATCCGCGAAGTGATCACCCTGCCCCGCGACACCACTGTTGCCGAGATCGGGCGCCTGCTTGTCAACATCAAGACGCAGCGACTGACCACTGGAGACCTCGCCGCCGCCGCGTCTTTCTTCGACAGACTGCCGCCCGACCAGGCTGACAACCTCGGCGCCGGACTGTTCGGCATCTACACAGACCCAGAAGCAACACCGGACACTCTCGACAATGTCCGCAGCCTCTGGCCGCAACTGTGGCAGTACCTGAGCGAGAACGCGCGCTTCGACTGCGGCATCAAGCTCTCACGGTTTCATGCCAACGCCGACGCAGACCGCGCGGCACGTGCACGCGAACTACTCAACCTCGTGGATGGCACCGCGTACCTGCCTGAGTACGAACGGACCGCCGAACTGGCCCAGGCCCTAGACGAACTCAACTCCGCCCACGAGGGATGGAACAACTTCTCCGAAGAGGCGTTGCCCGCCGCACGTCTGCTCAACCTGGTCGGCAAGTACGGCCAGGTGCCGGCCCAGCTCAACAGTCGCTACGTCGCGCAGATCGTCTACGTCTTCCTCACCAACGGCCACGGTACCTCGTGGGCCGCCGACCCGACCTACGAACAGCTCATCCGCCTGTTCGACAGCGACCAAGCCGCGTTGGCGCTGCGATCGTTCACCGAATCCCGCATCGCCAGCCGCTTGCAGCACACGCTGTCGCGCACGAAGTGGGACGAACTGCTCGATCTCATCGAGCCCAAGCTGACCGGCCGTCGCGATCGAACGCTGCTGGACGCGATCCGAGCGTTCACCGGCACACCCGATCAACTCGCGCTCGACTCCGGTATCAAGCGCCTTCTCGGAGGGCCGCGCCAGCGTCGCGCCTAGCGCTGCCGCATGAGTCCACCGCCGTAAGCCAGGAAGCGTCGTCGGGCTGATCGACCTGGGCGACGCTCGGCGCCAAGGCGACCTGCACCCGGAGGTGGTCGGCGGGCGTTGATCCGGCCCTCCGAGCCCGTTCTCGAAGCACCCGGCTACGCCCGCCCCACCAGGTTTTGTCGGTGGCCGCTGTTACTGTTCGAGCCCAGTTCATCGCTGTGACCTCGGACCTCAACAGTTGACGCAGCTCAGCGTATTGATGTCGACCGTCATGGTCACGGCAACCTCGGGTGGAAGGGACACATGGGTTCAGGAACGCGTCGGGTATTCAGCGGAGCAGAGCGCATCGCGTTGTTTCTTACTGCCGATGGCCGCTGCGAGTCCTGCGGTGCCGAACTCGAAGCCGGGTTCCACGGTGACCACGTGTTCCCCTACAGCCTGGGCGGCATTACTGATGTCATCAACGGCCAGGCCCTGTGCCCGACCTGCAACTTCAAGAAAGGCAACTCCACGATGACCGGACGCCCCCTCCGGGCCTGGCAGCAGCGCGCGCTCGACAAGATGGATCTCTCACCGGGGCCGACCTTCATGGTTACCGCCACGCCCGGTGCGGGAAAGACCACGTTCGCCCTTGCCGCGGTGCAGCACTACCGCCGCGGCGGCGGGAAGGTCGTCATCGTCGTGCCGACGAGCCATCTGCGGCGCCAGTGGGCGGACGCCGCCGCACAGTTCGGGCTGCACCTGGACCCGACTTTCGAGAACTCCAACCTCGCGGTCAACTCGACCTACCACGGCGTGGTAGTCACCTACGGAGCGGTGGCCAGTGCTCCGCTCGTATACCGCCGCATCAGCCAGAACGCGTTCGTGGTGCTCGACGAGGTCCATCACGCCGGCGAGCAGAAGACCTGGGGCGAGGCGGTGAAGTTGGCGTTCCAGAACGCCGCCAAGCGGCTCCTGCTCACAGGCACTCCGTTCCGGTCCGACGACAGCCCGATCCCGTTCGTCCGCTACGAACCCGACGATCAGGGCGTCCTGGTCTCCACGACCGACGTCTCCTACAACTACGGCGACGCCCTACTCGACTCCGACGGTGTCGTGCGGCCGATCGTGTTCCCCGCACTCGACGGCGAGGGCACCTGGGACGCCGGCGGCGTCACCACCAGCGGCCGCCTGCACAACGAGCAGGACCCCAAGGAAGCCAAGCGGGCACTGAAGACCGTGCTGGCCCCGGATGGCAAGTGGATCCCATCTGTGCTGGCACAGGCACATCGCGACCTGCTCGACGCACGTAAGGAGACCCCGGACGCGGGCGGTCTGATCATCGCCGAGGACCAGCCCAAGGCCAAGCGCTACGCCGAGGTCCTCCAACAGATCACTGGCACAGCGCCGGTCGTCGCGATCTCAGAAGACCCTGCCGCGTCGGAGAAGATCACCCGCTTCGCCCGGGGTAGCGAGCCCTGGCTCGTCGCGGTGAAGATGGTCTCCGAGGGCGTCGACATCCCCCGGCTGATCGTCGGTGTGTGGGCCACCAACGTCGAGGCCGAGTTGTTCTTCAGGCAGGTTGTCGGGCGGTTCGTGCGTACGCGCCGCAGCCCGTCCGGCGAGCCGGACACCTCGATCGCGACACTGTTCATCCCGTCGCTGCCGTCGTTGATCTCGATGGCCGCGAAGATCGAGCGCGAGATCGACCACGCGCTGAAGGACAAGACCGAGAACGACAACAAGCCCGAAGGCGGTGGCAACGGCGCCGCCACCTCTCAGACGATCATCCCGCTGGACTCCACAGAGGCGGAGCACCACGCGACGATCCTGTCCGGCGAGCAGTGGCTCTCACCGCCGATCGAGGAAGCGACCAGGCGGCTCACCGAACTCGGGATCACCCCCACCTCGACCAACCTGGCGTTTGCGGCGAAGCTCACTGCCAAGATCATGGAGGAAGCCACAGCGGCGGCCACAGCAGCCGCAGCGCACGCCGCAGCCCTCGCGCCACCCGCACCTTCCGAACCGCAGACACCCGGCACCCTGTTCGACGTGCCTGCTCCGGCCGAGCCCGCTGTCCCGGCGATGCCACCAGTGCCAGCGGCGCCGCAAGCCCCAGTGGTGCCGGTCTATCAGCGGGTCACCGCACTCCGGCAGCAGATCAACTTTATTGTCAAGAGGATGTGCAAGACCCGTGGCATGGAGTACCCCGCCGTCAACGCTGAGCTCAACAGGCAGATCGGCGTCCAGAAGCGCGACAAGGCCACGGTGCCCCAGCTTGAGAAACTTCTCCAGATCGTGACCGACATGGATAAAAGGCGCTAAACAGTGACGGATCTACAGGACAACTGGAGGATCGTCAGAGCGACGGGCGAAGCCCTGAAATACGGCAGCGACGGACTCAAAGCCGTCCTGCTCGGCCTGTCCAGGCTCATCGACGAGGAGCCCTGGCGTGAGTACGTCTACATAGACGGTAGCGTCGTCAAGTTCAAGTCGTTCGCGAAGTTCGTCACGAGCCCCAAAGGGCTTAACGCCACACCGGCGCGGATCAGGTCCCTGATCGCATCGGACGTCGAACTGCTCGACAAGTTCGACGCGGCGCTGATGTCCCCACAAGGCGAGTACACCGATCCAGCTGCAGACAGAGCTGCCGAGCCGGTGCAGGTGCACGCCATCGCGGCCGCCGTAGACGACAGCCAGCACATAGAATTGGACGAAACAGACAAATTGGTTGGGGATGTACACGAAGTTGCTCCACAGCGTCCCCCTGGAAACTCGCGGCAAGCCGCACTGCGGCGGCTGCGCAAGGACGCACCGGAGTATCACGCGAAGGTCATCGCCGGGGAGATGTCGACGAACCGAGCCATGATCGACTCAGGGCTGCGCCCGCCACCGCCCAAGGTCCGGGTGCAGAAAGCGGCGTCGGTGCCGGAGATCGCCGCGGTCTTGCGCAGCCAGCTCACCACGGAAGAACTGATCGAGCTGCTGAAGCTCCTCGGCAGCTGACCCTTCGCGGCGCGTTGCGGCGGTTCCTCGGCCGCAACGCCGCCGTGGTCCGATCAGGTGGAATGGTGACGTTTGTCGTTGCCTCCCGCCAGGCCTGGCATTGTGCTGACAGCACCAGGGACGGCGAAAGGAACCCATGACCGGGCTCGACGACGTAGGCCTCGAGGACGCAGCCGACGACCTCGTGGTCGGTGGCCTGCCCAAGACCGCGAGTCAAGAGCAGTTCAGTCTCGCGTTCGTCCAGATGGTCGCCGCCGCGGCGGGCTGCTCGATCAAGTCCCACTCGACCGACTACGACGGCGTGGACATCACCATCGTGTCCTCAGAGACCTACAAGAACTTCTTCGGCCCGCAGTTCGAACTGCAGGTCAAATGCACAACGCAGCAGCGCTATCTTACCGAGCAGCACCTCGCATGGCCGATGAAGGCCAAGCCGTTCACCAAGCTCACTCGCACGGACCTTCATCCCCGCCTATCTCGGCGTCTTGCTCGTCCCCGTCGACATGCGGACGTGGCTCGACCAGGACCACGACCGGCTAATCACCCGCAGCCGCCTGTACTTCGAACATGCCGGCAACCTCGGTGAGCTTCCCGAGGGACAGGATCGCAAGACAGTGCACCTACCGCGCAGTAACCTGTTTGATGTCGCTGGATTGCAGGCCATCATGGCAACTATCGGGGACGGAGGTGACTGGTGAGCCCGTCGACCATGAGCGACTACCGCGAGCTCGCGGACACGCTGACCCCGACCGCGGTGTCGCAGTATCTAGCCAGCCACGACTGGCAGCTCGAGTCCCGGCGTGACGCGGTCCGCGAGATCTGGCGCCTACCCGGAGAACGCGGCGACCTCGCCCGCATAATGCTGCCCCTGGCAACCGACTACGTCGACTTCCACGCGCGTTTCGAAGACGCACTGGTCGCACTGTCCGACATCTACTCGCTCGGGGCCACGCAGCTCGCCGAACACATCATCGCCACACGCGCCGACCTGTTCTTCGTCCGTCTCGACCAGCCATGCCTGACGGCACCATCCCGTTCCGCCAGGCTGAGACGACGATCGACGCGCTGTACAAGATGCTCAAGGCCGCAGCGACTACGGCGCACGACCCAAATCACTCGCACCTGGGCCGGCGCTCCGCCGTGGTCAACGACTTCCTCGACCATGACATCCGCCTTGGTCACACCAAGCGCGGCAGCTTCGTCTTCACGATCCTCGCCCGCCTCACCTCCCCAGCCCGCCCAGCACCCCGCTCCCGTTGAAGCGGACACCGCCGTGTCGGTCGTGCCGACCGCGTTCTCGCGCGCAGCCATGCAGACACTGGCTCAAGCCCTAGAGACCACGAAGGAGCTCACGCGGTCCTTCGACGAAGCCGTGATCGATTCCGCCGCGCGGTACGGACTCAGCGCCAGCCTGGTGGAATCGCTGGAGGACATCGCCGCGCCACAGTCGCTGCGCTCACTAGACCTGTCGTTCCAATGGGCCGTCGGCGAACCCGCGCCCAGTGTCGGAACCCGCTCCATCGTGCTCGACCGAGACGCCATCAACGAGCTGTCGCACGTGCGTGAACGGCTGGTACGCAGAGAAGAACCCCCGCGCCGCGAAACCCTCATCGGCTCCGTGCGGTCGCTCACGCGTGAGGACGTCGCACCCGACGAGCCCGAGTCGGCCACCATCGTGCTCGTGGCCGACGTCCGCGGGAAGACCCGCGCGGTCAATGTGACCGTCACCGGGAAGGATCACGACTGGGCGATCATGGCTTACCGCAGCAAGCTGCCCTTCACCGTCACCGGCGATCTTGCCAGGGAAGGCCGCGGCTGGCGCCTGAGTGACCCAGTCGTGGACGAAGAGTTTCTCCGGCACCACAGCGGCGATCAGACGTAGAAAGACCACTGCAGTTTTTAGCGAAAACCTTCAGCCTGTTAAAGCGCTCGACGACTCGAACCGCCGTTCTGACAAACGCAACGCCAGGTCGGTCTGTCTGACGCCGGGGAGACGGGCGTTGTGCCGGGCTGTGTGACGACCATCCGGTACTGGGTGGTCGTGTAGTCCACGCCGTTCAGCCACACTCAGCACGACGTCCGGACCTGTGCCACCGCCGCCCGGCAGGACTCTTCGTCTCGTGTTCGAGCGGCCTCCTCGACAACGCCTGGCCGTCGATGCCGGCCTTCAGAGTCGACGACGTCCAGTTCCGCCAGCAGCGCCGGATACTCTGCAGCGGCGATTTCGTCACTGACCAGCGCGACCGTGGCGATTCATCGGCGGGTGGCCGCAGTGACCAAGTCCGCGATCACCTGCTCCGCCGTGGCCGCGCTCGCGCTGAGGGGGCATTCGGCCGTGAACAGCACCAGCAGCTCTCGGTCTCTGAGCCTGATGCCGTTGTCTTGCAGGGAATCCGTGTCTCTTCGGGCGGCAGGGGTTGTCAAGGGCGGTTGGCGTAATCCCAGGCCGCGCGGGTTTTGGCCATGTGCTTGTGCCAGTCGAGTTCGCACGCGGTGATCGAGACACACGGGTCGTCATCAAGGTGCCACAGGACGTCGAGCACCTGATAGCAGCGATACGGCTCGACGCTGACCAGCTCACCAATGCGCGGCACGTGGGTGGCACTGCTGATCTCGTGGCTGTCGGTGTCGCCGTCGTTGCTATGCAGGGTGAACAGGATGCGGATCACGCGGACTCCCTGGGTTGTCTGGTTGTGCTTCGCGCTATGCGGGCATGTGGGCTACTGCAAGGAGTTGTGCCGCACGAAGAAGCGTTCTCCGGCATCGGGAAAGATTTTTCTGTCGTCGTCGAACATGAACCTGAGATCTACTGGTTCATCTGGGTCGAGCACGGTGAAGCCCGCGCGGTTGTAGAACTGTTCGAGCCCGGGAGTGGGTGGCATGGCTCCGTAGATGGTGCGGTAGCCGAGGTGGAAGTAGATTTGCCGTGCCCGTTTGATCAGAGAGCTGCCAACGGTCGATCCTCGAGCTTGCTCGCTGACCGCGATGGCTTTGATTCTGGTCAGAAACATGCCCATACCCAGCACTGTCTTCTGCAGTGTTTCGCTGGTGGCGCCGTTTGCTTCGAGGATGCCGATGTAACTTTCCGCGACGTTGACGGGCGGGTAGGCGATGAGGCCGCCGACAACGCCATGGTCGCGGTGGTCGGCGACGAGAACCAGCGCGGCGTCCATGTAGGCCATGAGCGGGCTGAGTCCCTGTTTGATCAGTCCGGGGAAGCGGGGTGCCATTTGCTCCCAGTAGGCGCGGTAGTTCCCCGCGCGTAGCCCCGCCCGCAGTCCGACGCCGGCGAGTCCCTCGGCGACGGCCTCGCGCAACGGTTTCTCGAACGGAGCACCGGCCATGTCGGTAATCCATTCAAAGTGATCGAGGTCGTTGACGCCGGCCTGGCGTATGCGAACACGCGGAGCCGAAGCCCATCCATTCAGAAGCTTGCGTTCAGTGAGTTCCACGGCCGTTTTTCCACCCACGGACGAATCCTTTCGTTCGTTGTCCGCTCTCAGGCTACTGGTTCTCGCTGTCGGCCAGGGGTAACTCTGCAGACCGGCCCCAGAGCTATGCCCCGGCCATGCACTGCGCAGACCATTCACCCGATTGAGTGTCTTATTGGTGTTCTCGCACCGGAAACGCTACAAGTCAGCGATGTCGGACAAGCTGTTGCAAGAACAGGCCGCAGACCTACTTCTGCGCTACGCCCGCGGCAAGATCCTGATGGCCGACGCGGTCACGGAGATCGTCACGCTCACGAAACGCCGCGAGGTGCTGGACGACATCGAGCTGCAGGAGATGCTCGACAAGATCAAGGCAGCCCATGACGCCAGCCGACTGAAGACCCACCCACACGGCCCCTGGGCGGGGCTCCGACTACAAGCCGCCATCGCAGGGCTGGTCAAGGTGGGTAAGCACTTCGGGCGGCTGCGCTTCGTGCGCGATACGTATTACACGCACTGCCTGGGGCTACCTCCTTACAAGGTTGACGGCGGCACGACGACCGACATGCCTGGGCTTCGTTCAGTGCCGGACCGCTAGCTCAACCAGCGCTGGCAGAGATTCTGCTCGCGACGGGCGGCGACAGCTGCCCGTGGCGACTAAGCGTGCTGCCGGACACTTAGTCGCTACTCTGAGCTATCGGCAAAGGCGCATAGTGAGCATTGGCAGACGGGGGCGCAGTGGGGTTGTGGGACAGGGTGACCGGACAGGGTCGATCGAGGCAGCCGGTCGTCAAGCGGGACGAGCACGAGCACGAGCGGCGTTTCGAGCCGTTCATCGCGTTGCGGGAGATACCGAGGGCGCACGAACCGGTCCCGTTCCTCGGCCCTCGGACGTTCGACCGTGTTCCGGGGTACGTGTTCCTGTGTTGGGACACGGCTGTGGGGGTTTTGGCGGCGGCTTACCCCGTGCTCGGCCAGTCGCACTTGTCTCGGTCGTTGTGGGTGCGTGAGTTCGATCCGAGCATCCGGTGCCTCATCCAGGTCGCGGACCGCGGCTTTCAGGCACCCGACGGCCCGGACGTGTTTGACCAGTCGCAGAGGGACAACAGTGATGAACGTCGGCAGCTGTGGCGCTACTTTGCGCAGGCCATCGGACAGCCCGCCCCGTACTGGCCGTGGGACCTGAACTTCCAGGAACTGATCGAGCAGTGGAAGCCAGGCAACGACGTGGTGATCGCGGTGCCCGAGCAGTCGCCCGACATGACACCGCTCCTGCAGCTCTCCGCCCTCTACGAGCACGGCAGTCCCACCCACCGCGTCCTCACGCACTACTACCTCAAAGGCGTTCGTGACGCTTCGGTCGGCACGCGCGTCGCGCTGGAGTGCCTCGCCGACTCCGACGATCCCGACAACAACTTCTTCACTGGCCTGCGCGAACGCCTGGTGCTCGCGGCCCGCGCGCCCGAAGCGCCCGCGCCGGACTCGCTCGACGATCTCGGCGAGCACGCTCTGCGCGCGGTGTTCTCCGGGCTGATGGAACGCCGCGACACCCTCGCCGTGGACGCTGTGCGGGCGCTGCGGCAGTGGGGGGTGACCGAGCACATGCCGTTCGCGACCCTGCAGCGGCACCGGGTGGAGAACACGGTGATGCTCGAGGAATGGCTGCCACGGCTGCAGGAGGTTCCCGGCTACCTGCCCAACCCGGGCTTCGCCGGGCTCACCACCAACGTCGACCGGCCCGGAAGGCGCTTCCTCGACCCCGCCACTGGCGCGCCCGTCCTGGAAGGCCTGGATTACCGCGGCGAGGTCGAGGAGTACGTGACCCTGCTGCCCCGCCGGCTGCCCGCCACCTCACCACTCGCCGAGCTGATCATCGACGGCGACGGGCACGGCAACTGGATCCGCGTCACCGACGGCACCCTCTACCCGGCCCCGGCCGGCGAGTACGACGTGTCCTGGGGCTACCGCGGGTCCGGCTACGGTCCACTGGTCGAACGTCTCCTCGACGACATCACCACGCCACCGATCGACCGCTGGATAGATCCCTCGCACACCGAGCTCACCGCGCTGACCAAGACCAAGATGAACAATGGCACCGTCCTGACCCGCGCACAGCTCGAAACCGCTCGCGAACAGCCGAAATCTCGCTGGGACAACTAGCTTTCACAGCTTCGGCAACATCGGTCAGTGCAGCGGACATCGCCCGCCGCACTGACCTGGCTGCTTAGGACGGTAGTCGGTTTGACGAGCGCAGGCGCTACCGCCCAGGACCTTCTGATGCACGCGTTTCGTCTCGCTGGATTGGAATATCGGCTGTTGTTCTCGTTATGAGATGCGGGGCACATCAGAGACCGCGCAAGAAGCCACGATGACAGCGCCACATCGCCGCAAAATTCTCAGCGCTCGCCGTCTCGGCGTTCCCTCCGCTCCCGGGAGAAGTCGCATCAACGCAGGTCAAAGCGGTAGCAAGCGCCGAGGATTGCCGGGTATCGCCAGCTGCTGGAGCGCTGTTCGTGCGAGGTTCGAGTTGGAGCCGAGTCCCCGGTTCGCCCTGAGCGAACGGAATATTCAAGAAAAGAGCACTCCATGGAGGTACGGCGCGGTGTGCCGGAATATTCTTTTGGGGATCTGTATCGAATTCGGGCGCGGGACAGTCACTCGGATAGCCTATCGATGCTTCTTTCGAGGGCACGGTGTGACACTTTGTGCATACTTAAAGCGCTGATTGCCCGCGCTTCCGGGCGAGGTCGTTCGCCCGTGCGAGGCCCCCGTTTGGCGCTAAGTAACGATTCGGGTGGAGACAAGAGCGATACTTCGTGCATTATTGCGACAGCAGCGAGGAACTCCGTCGCCGTGAGTGGCTCAGTCCGCTCGCTTACGGCGTTCCGCGGGCGCGGCCCCCTGTCCGACCAGGGAGCCGCGCAGCCGTTGTCAACCCCGAAGAAACACGCGAAATAAAGGATCAACAACCATGTTGATTGTAGGTGCGGGTACGCCCGAGCCGCCAGACAAGGACACGCACGCCACACCGTCTCGTTTGGCCCCGGCCGCCTCGGCTGACGGTGCTGATCGACCGGCGCGCCGGTCGATCAGCGTGCACGGCCCGCGAACGAGGCGGACGCCGGCCGCTCCGGCCGGTCAGCCGCGGCGTCCTCGCAGGTCGCCGGGACGCCACCGCAGGCGCGCGGAGTCCTGGCTGTGCCTGCTGCAGCAAGTCCTGATGGGCTGGGATCTCACGCTGCGCGCCGGTGTGCTGCTGTTGATCGTGGTCGGTGGCCTGGCGGTGATGATGATCGCCGCGTTCGGTGGCACTGGAGCCGCGATCCTGACGACCTTGTGCGCGGCGCTGCGGTGGATGTGGAATCGCGGCTCGCAGTTGCGCGGCGGCGCCAGTGAGGCCTCGGCCATGTGACCGAGTCACCGACCGGCTCTTGAGGTGCGCCGTCACCCGGCGACACTGGCAGGGCCGGGAGGTGTGATCACTCGTCGGCGGAAGTCTTTCCCGATACTCGCAAGCTCACCCCCGCAGCGAGCAGCAACCGCCGGACGGTGCCGTAGTTCGAGCCGGTGTCAGCGGCGATCTGCCGGAGGCTGGCACCGGCCTCGTACTGGTCGACCAACTGATCGGTCTCACAGGGCGGGCGGTGCTGGCGCCGGGGCACGGCGACTCCGGCGTGTCCCAGCAGGCGCCGTACCGCCCTGGGATCGATACCGGTGTCGTTGCTCAAGGTCTCCACGGAAGCACCGCCGCGATAGCGGCTCGCGAGAGCGGCCGCGATCTCGGCATCGGAAGGCCCGACGCACGCACCGTCGTAAGCCTCGACGCCCGCTTCGATGAGCAGTCGGCGCACCGTGCATGGTCTGCGATAAAACTCGGCGGCAAGCTCACGGATGGACACCCCGTCCCTGGTGAACCGCTCGGCCACGGCGGCAGCGACCTGCCAGCGCTGCTTGCCGCGCAATGGCGGATAACCGTCGCTCATCGGGACACCTCACGCGCCGTACGTCTACGACGCGGCCCCTCCGCGTGGGAAGCAGGGGGGCGTATACCGAAATCTGTCCTGTAATCACCAGCCGACGACCGAGTGAAAAGAGGATCCACGAAAGCTGATGATCGGCGGGCGCGTGTCATATGGCTTCTACTGTGAGTAGGGCGCGTCTCCCATGGTTCGCATGCATGTTCGAGCTGAACCCCTTTCGAGTGAACGAACGATTGTTTCCGGACACGTTCGGAGTCACCCTGGTTGCGCAAGGAATATTCCTAGAGCACGATTAATCCTAGCGTCCAGGACACATCACCTGGCCTAGGGGGTCCACATGAACACCTACGACCCGCATGCGGTCGCCGCACTCTTCTCCGCACGCGACTGGGAACGACCAGACGCGTGCGCAGGCAAGCATCCGAGTGCGTGTGGAGACAACGGCGGAAACTGCATTGAGATCAATCTGGGTACCGACGGCATCGTCGGTATGCGTGACTCGAAGCTGCAGGAGAGCCCTATCCTGATCTTCACCGATGAGGAGTGGGCGGTCTTCCTGCAATCGGCACGCGCCGGAAAGCTCAGCCGCTGACGACACGACATCCAATCCGATCAACAGCAGCGCTCGCTGCCCACCGGAGAAAGCTTCCGTGGGCAGCGAGCATGAGCGGATCCGCTTTCTCGAAAAGTGCGTCGAACCCGCGCCCCTCCCTTAGAGTGAGCGCAATCGTGGTTCCCACGACGAGACAGTGGAGAGTGCGTGACCAGCTCATATCCATCCCAGCGCAAGCGGCTCGGCGAGCTCGTCCGCGACGCAAGAATCCGTAAGGGGTACAGCCAGGAGGACCTGGGTAAGCGGATCGGGTGCAAGCAGCCCAAGGTCAACAAGATCGAGACGAAGCTGGACTTGATGATCAAGTCCTCTGGCCTGGACAAGATCATCTCGGAGCTGGACGTCGCTCCTGCCATCGCCGCCGAGATGCGTGAGCTGCTTGACTCCATCCAGGGCGTGGCCTACCTGACCTACCGTCGCGCGATGGTTCAGCCCTGGTTTCGCCAGTACCTGGACGCAGAACGCGTCGCGGCCAGGATCTACGACTGGACCGGCGAACGCATTTCCGGACTGCTGCAGTCCGAGGCGTTCATGCTCGCGGTTCACGGCCTCGACGGGCACTGCGACGTCAACGCGCATGTCAAGAGCCGGCTCGACCGTAAATCCGTGTTCGACAGGGAATCACCGCCGGACTATCAGATCATTCTCAGCGAGGGCGCCTTCCATCGGCAGGCCAGGGGCAGCGTCCAGGTCATGATCGATGAAATCGAGTACCTTCTGAGCCTTCTGGACGATCACCCGTGGCTCTCGGTGCGCGTTATCCCCTTTCAGGCTCCCCTCAGGTTCTCTCCGCCGGACTTCACTATCATGGAATTCGACGGCGATAAGTCGATAAAAGATTTCGCCTACAGTGAATCTCCACTGAAGGGCTCCTATTACGAGAAGTACGAGGATCGGGCCGCGTGCAGGAAACTCTGGGATGACCTGGAGCACATGGCGTGGGATGCGACGGACAGCAGGGACTTCCTGGAGAAAAAACTTCGGTGGTATCGGGAAGCCTGATTCCCCCCAACAGACGTATTTCCCGGTGAGTGGGCAAGCCAGTACGATCACCGGTAGCGCTGCCAGCCGAGCCGAAGGGGTGGAGCCCGTGGTCGACTCCGACCAGGAACAGTTCCCCCCTCACGGCGTCGACCTCGAAAATCCCAGCGTCGCCAGGGTGTACGACTATCTCCTGGACGGCGGCGCCCACTGGGAAATCGACAGAACGTTCGCGGATCAGGCTCTACGTGAGGTCCCATCCCTCAAGTCGATCGCCAAGGCCAATCGCAGCTTTCTGCACCGGGTGGTCCGTCATCTCACCCGACGCGGCATCAGGCAGTTCGTCGACATCGGCTCCGGCCTTCCCACAATGGGGGCGGCACACCAGATCGCCGAGCAGGTCGCTCCCGGCGAGGTCAGCGTCGTCTACGCGGACAACGATCCACTCGCCGTCGCACACTCCGAACTGCTGCTCGGCCACGATGGAGACCCCGCACGGCACGCCGCCGTACATGCCGACCTGAGGGATCCGGACCGGCTCTGGAGCCGGGTCGGCGCGACCGGCGTGATCGACCTCAGTAAACCGGTCGCGCTCCTACTCGTCGCCGTCCTGCATACGCAACAACCCGGAACTGACGGCACCGACATCGGCCCACAGGCCGTCGCGCGCTACCGGGACCTCATCGCACCCCAGTCCTACCTGGCGCTCTCGCACATCACCGACCAAGACGTTCCAGACGCCCTCGGCGACGGTCTCGTTGCCTTCGAGCAGATGTGCGCCTCTGTCGGCACGCCGGCACTTTGGCGTTCCCGCGAGCAGATCGAGGAACTATTCGGATCGTTCCCGCTTCTCACGCCAGGGCCGACCTGGATTCCGCTGTGGCATCCCGAAGACGCTTCATCCGACGCGCCGGTCGTCCGCTTCGAGACCCCGAACGAGTCGGCGCTGTGGGGCGGCGTCGCCCGCAAGCCGTAGTACCGCGATGGCGACGAGGCGTAGCGCGTGACGTTCGCTGGCAACGGATAAGAAGTGGTCGCTCTTGGTGGTGGCGGTCGTGGTTGCCGAGCAGCACGCAAGCGTCCAACGTGCCGTCGGCGACCCAGACCAGGTCCAGCGCGGAGGAGCCGTACCGGCGCAGTCCTTGCGCCCGAGCGGTGAGTTCGTGGTCCACGGCGGCGCACAGCACGTCGCGCAAGCCTTCGTCGGCACCGCTGCCGTAGTCGCTGAACCCGATCAGGGCCTTGTTGAGGATGTCGGTCGTGGAGGTGCTGATCGGGTCACCGTCGCGGTAGGCACCGTGGCCGCAGGTCGCCCAGTAGCGGTGGCCGAGGAATGGCAGCGCGGTGACGCCGAGGACCGGCCGGTCCTGGTGGACCAGGCCGAGCGCGATGGCGCACAGAGGGTTGGCGTGCTGGTGATTGATCGTGCCGTCGATGGGATCGAGTACCCAGTAGGTGTCCGGGTTGCCGACCGCGCCGGTCTCTTCCCCCACGAACCCGATCTCGTCGTGGCCTCGGGTACTTAGTCGTTGCCACACAAGGTGTTCGACGGCTTCGTCCACTTCGGAGACCGGATTGCGGTCGCCCTTGTACCGGATATCTCGTGGAGGGTGGCTGAGCACGTGCTCGACCGCGAGGTCGACTGCGGCGTGGGCCGCCGGCAGGGCGGCAGTGAGGTCAGGTGCCGACGACATGGTTCCTTCAGAGTTTGCTTGGCCGGGTATGGCGCCGGGTGAAGGTGTGGTGGAGATCCGATCAGGACTAGGCGGGCCACCACGGCTGCTCGCGAGCCGCTGCACCCGTGCGCAACCGATCCGCGATGGCGGTCGGACGCAGGTCCAGGTGGCGGAGGTCGGTGTCAGTGGCCCAGCGCGCGTCGCCGTGGTCGACCTGGACCGCCCCGGGGTCAGCCAGAGTCACGTCGAACAGCAGGGCCAACTCGAAGACGCTGGGTTGCGTGCTCGTGTGATGCTCGCGCAGCTCCACGACGGCGTAGAAGGTCAGGTGGGCCACGTCAGCGTCCACCTGCGCCCGCAGGGTGCGCAGCAGGGCGTCCTCGACAGCTCCACCGGCTCGTACGTGGCCGCCCGGCAGCCGGTACGTGACGGCGTCCGGATCGTGGACGACCAGAAGGCGCTCGTCGTGTCCGACGAGGCCGTACACCGCGACGAGCGGGCCGAGGGCGGGCGAGGGGATGGTCATGGTGCTTCTCACGATCAACGGATGGGGGTGATGTCGAAGGGGGTGCGTCAGGTCCGGGCCTGCCTGCGTTCGGCTCCCAGCGCCTGGGGTACTCATCGACGCACCGAGGGCTCGTAGACGGCGGTGTTGAGCCGCGTCTCACGGACCAGAACCCGCTCGACTTGTGCGCCGTCGGCGCGAGGAAGCCCGGCCAGGACGTTCTCGGCGACCCGACCCAGCAAGACCGCGACGGCCTCCACGGTGGGCCACGGCAGCCCGTGCGCGAACTGCTCGGCAACGTCCGCCGGGTGCTCGACCCCGAAGCGGAACACCCGGCTGCCCTCCGCAATCAGCGGCTCGATCAGCCGATCGCGCCCGCCGAGCATCGTGGCGTGGTCGAGGTGTTCGTCGATCCACCGGCGAAGCCCGACCTTGAGCGCGCCGAACTCCACCACGGTCACCTCGGGGCTCAGCTCCGGGGCACTCACCGTCACTGCGGTCGACCAGGAGTGGCCGTGCAGGCTGACGCACTTGCCACCCAGGTGCGGCAGTCTGTGCCCGGACTCGAACGAATGCTCGACGGTGATCTTGTGTGGCATCAACGGACCACCGCGCCCGACTGGTTGATCGACGATGGCGAGTGCGGCGGTATCACCTCGTGCATCTGCACTGGACCAAACTCACTTTCCGCTGAGTCGAACGGCCGGGGTTCAAGTACGACGGCCTGCGGTGACCGGTCGGGGGTCGGCCACCGCAGGCCCGAGGTCAGTCAACGGCGTCCTCCGCCGCGATCACCAGAGCGACCGTGTGGCGGCTGCGAGGCGTCCACGGGGCGGCACCCCGGCTGAGCAGGGTTTTCATGGCGAGAACGGGGGCGTCGTCTACCGAGTGTGGGGGAGCGGTTGTTCGGAGTCCGGCCGTGCGTAGTTGCGGGGGTCGGCCGTAGGGCGACGGTGAGGCACGCATAGGGCGACACCGGCAATACGCTGCGAAAACGGGCTAGTACTGTGCGCTATAGAGGGACGGGAGGAAGCGATGGCGGCACGGCTACTCACTCCGCTGGCCGCTGCTCGCGAAGCCGCCGGCTACACCCAGGAAAGCCTCGCCGTCACGCTGAAGGTCGAGCGCACCACCATCGGCCGATGGGAACGAGGCGTCCAGTCGCCCCAGCCGTGGCAGCGGCCCGGCCTCGCCCGCGCCCTGCAGGTCGCCCTCGACGAGTTGGACGACCTGCTGCGCCGCACCGCTCGACGCTCCACCAGGCCCACTTCGGCTGCGATCCTGGCTTCAGCCCCGATCGGCCTTGAGCTGGTCCCTCCGGCACCACCCTCTGGCGACCGCCGCGAACGGGAACCCGTCGCCGAGGTCGACGTCATCCACGCCGCGATCCCGCGCCTACGCCGCGCCCTCGACCGACTGGACCTGCCCGACGAGGGGCCCACCAGGACTTCGGCTGGCCTACATGGCGACATCGCCCGCGCCAGCGACGACCGACTGCAATCCCGCTACGGCAGCCTCGCCCGCCGCCTACCCGACCTCATCGCCGAACTCGCCCGCGCCGGCCAGCTCGGCGACACCGCCGACCGCCACGCCGCAGCCCTGCTCACCCTGGCGCTGCGCGCCGCCGACGGGGTCGCCTTCAAGTTCGGCTACCTGGATCTATCCGCGCGGCTGATCGACCTGATGCGCTCGGCCGCCCAGCTCGCCGAGGACCCACTGCTGTTGGCCGCAGTGGCGTACGTACGCACCGAGACCTTCTTCGCCAACGGCGACCTGGACACCGCCGCCCGCGCCCTCGAACTCGCCGCCGACCACGTACCCGACCTCGAGACCGCCTCGGCCTCGGCTGCCTTCGGCGCCCTGCACATGCGCGCCGCGGTCGTCGCGGGCCGGGCTGGCAAGCCCGATCGCGCCGCCGACCACCTGCGCGAAGCCCGCCGCGCCGCAACCGCCGTCCCCGAAGGCGTCTACCAGGGCACCGCGTTCGGGCCGGCCTCCCTACGCATCCACGAACTCGCCGTCGCCGTCGAACTGCGCGATCCTCTGGGCATCGAACGGGCGGCGGCGTGGCACCCGCCCGACAACCTGCCCGCCGAACGTCGCTCGCACTACTTCATCGACCTCGCCCGCGCCCAACTCACGCTCGGCCGTCACGAGGACGCCTACCTGTGCCTGCAATCCGCCCGCCAGGCCGCGCCCGAGCACACCCGCACCCATCCCCAGGTCCGCCATTCGCTGTCGACCTTGCTGTGTACTCACAGTGCCCCGAGCACGGGACTGCTCGACCTCGCCGCCTGGGCTCGTGCCCGTTGATGCCCGGCCGGACGTTTAGTGCGGTGCCAGCAGATTGGGCAGGTCGTGCAGGGAGTCGATCACCCAATCGGCGTCGCGACGCACCAGCGGGTCGTCAGCCCAGAGGTAGCCCCACGGGCCACGCCTGATCAACGCCGTGCGGAACCCCGCCGCCTTCGCCGCCACCACGTCGTTGTCGCGGTGGTCACCCACGTACACTGTCTCGCCGGGTCCGTCGGGCACCATCTCCGCGACGCGGGCGAAGAACTCGAGCGAGGGCTTGGCGACACCCCACTCGCCCGACGTCGCGATCTGGTCCACCGGCAGGCCCAGCGCACGTAGCAGCTCGGCAGCGCGGGAGGTCTGGTTCCCAGCCACCCCCACCCACAAGCCGAGTTCCCGCAGCCGCGCCAAGCCGGGCCGGACGTCGGGGTAAAGGTCGCCGTCCTCGATGTGCTCACCCAGTCCGGCCTCTTCCCGTAGCCGCCGTTCGCGGGCGAGGTCGAAGCCCGGTTTGAAGTACTGGAACGTCTCGGCGTTGTCCTGGCCGGCAGCGGTGACCGCACCCAGCACGGTCGAGAAGGTATGACGTGGCACGCCGATCCAGTCGGCCCACGCACCCCACTCGCGCGAGTCGTCCAGCAACGTCTCGCCCACGTCGACCACCACCGCGGTCACCATGCTCCTACTCCTACGTCACTTACGATCACCGCGCCACAGAGGGTCTTGCGGCCCGCACCGCCCCGCTGACCTCGCCGCCGCGGAAGCCGGTCGAGCCGCCGCGTGGTCTGCCGCCACACCGGCCACGCAGCCTGCGCCGACGTGGGCAGATCGGGGCTGCCATCCTGAACCGATGAGCACCTCCGGTCCGGGCCGCGGTCGTGACGACTTGGGACGCGCGCTGTTGGCCCAGCACCCTCGTGGCGAGCAATGGCGACAGCTCGACGTGACCATCGCCAACCTGACCTTCGAGCAGATCACTCGTATGGGCTCGCTCGGCGAGGAGCGCGCCTCCGATCGCCAGGCCGTTCGGGAAAGGATCATCAACCGGATCTCCGACCCCGAGCTGGCCGGACGGCTCGCCTCACGGTGGATCCGATGGAAGGACACCTTCGGCCTGCCGATGTCCGCCGAACTCGACGACCCGATCGCCGTGCTGCAGCACCCCTACCTGCTGGCCCGGCAGGCTTCACCGGACCACTCCGGCTGGCACAAGGTGGTCCTGCCCGTGTTCGACGCCGGACTGGCGATCGCAGCGGCAGGCCACGACGACACGGGAAGCGCCGACTACGAATTGCTCATCGCGCCGTGGCGGCAGACCTGTCTGCCCTCGCGACACACCGCGACGGATGCCTACGGCCCTCACACCCAAGCCGCGCTGCGAGTCCTGCGCCATGCCGAAGCCACGCCGACAGGGGTTGTGCGCCGGATGGGTCGAGTGTGCGCGGAAATCGACGAGCAACGCTGGGAAGCGGCTTGTGACGGGGTCACCGAGGCGTCGATCGCGTGGGGGTTCCCGCTCCGGGCGCGCTCGCTGTACTGGGAGACGGTTCCAGCCGCCGAGGACGCCGTCGGCGAGTCACCCACAGACACGGCGGTCGTCAACGCACTGTGGGGCGCGGCGATCTCGCAGGCGTTCGCCGGACGACTCGACTCCGACACCAGCGCGCTGTTGGCCAGCGCCTGGAGGACGGCGGGGCTTCCGCTCCCCGGATGACCCACCTCGCCGCGCTCCACGGCAACGGTCAGGCCGCGCCTCTGCCTGACACCGAGGTCGCAGACCGGCGACGAGATCATCCGGCCGGGTCGTAGGTGAGGACGAACCGGCTGTGTGTCTTGTCGATGGCTGGGCCCGCAAGTTCGCTGTCCGGGGTATCAGCCGGGTACACGGTGAGCGAGGGCGTGTGCTGCTTCCGCTCGGGCGCCCAGGACCGGATCGCCTCGCACAGGTAGGCGGTCAGCTCGTCGGCGGACGGCCCGTGACCGATCGCGCCCAACTCCCAGTGCACCTCGTCGCTGGATTCCAGGCGGCGTGCGGTGAGGTAGACCAGCGTGTCGCCGTCGACCAGCGCCATGCGCCACCATCCCCTTACCGGGTCGCACACCTCGGGCGGGACGTCGGCGTGGACCTTGATCCGGCACACGCGCGGGTCGGTCACGGTCAGGCGGAGCCAGAGCCCGTCATGCGACTCGTTCCTGCCGATCGTGGTCCCGGACCAGGCCGTGACACGCGGCTGGTCGAGCACCCCGCGCAGCGCATCGGGGTCCACGGCCTGATCGCGGTCCCAGTGGAGCGAGACCAGTTCGTCGGCGGTGATCGCGCCGCTGAGTTCGCCCTCGCCGTCACCGACCAGGTACACGAAGCCGCACAGGTGGAGCGAATCGGACACCAGGCGGCCATCGGTGTAGGTGAAGGCGACGCTGCGGCCTTGACCGCGCCACCGCAGCGGGGCGACCAACCGTCCTCCGGGCGCGAGCTGTTTCCACCACTGGGCGGGGATGTCCCACGGTGAGACGGTGGCGATCATGCGGTCGTACGGCGCGTGGTCGGGGTAGCCGAGCCCACCATCGCCGGTGACGACGTGCACGTCGCCGTAGCCGGTGGCGGTCAGCGCTTGTGAGGCTTTCGCGGTCACGTCCGGGTCGATGTCCATCGTGGTCACCAGGTCCGCGCGGCCCGTCAACTGGGCGAGAAGACAGGCGTTGTAACCGGTGCCCGCACCGATCTCCAGTACACGGTTGCCCGGTCGGACGTCGAGCTGGTCGAGCATCGCCGCGACCAGCCACGGCGCCGACGCACAGGACAACGACCTGCCGTCCTCGAAGCGGTGAGTGACCACCGCCTGCCACGGGTCGTAGGCGGTGGCAAGCGGGGCGTCGGGCACGAACTCGTGGCGTGGTGTCTCCAAGAGGACCCGTTCAACCTCGTTGAGCTGTGCGTATCCCGACTTGCGGACCCAGGCGACCATCTCCGCGCGCAGAGTCGTGGGCGACGCGGTGGTGGTATCGGTGTCCATCGCTTCCCTTCTTGTTCAACGGTCATCTCGGTGGGCGGCCGGACAGCATGATCCCGTAGCCACTCACCCAGGCTTGGGACAGGCGGTCACTCTGTGTTGTTTGCACTGGACTGTGCTCGCTGGAGCGCGCCGAGAAGGCACGCTCCTCTCGGTACAGCCCCGAGGTAGTCAACTGCGAAGGTGCTATGCCAACAAGCAGGTCCGGACGATGTCGCTAAGGCATCGCTTGGCTTGACCTGCACGAAGGCGAGCACTCGTCGCTGACGGTTTCCACCATTCGGGGTATGGCGGACCTCGGATGCTCGCGATGATCATCGTCGAGTGCTGTGACACGAACCGCGTCGCCCTCTCTGCCATGTCAGGGCTAACCACGACGTCGGCATAGGCTGGGCCAGGTGATTGACCAGTTGACCGTGGAAGCGGCGGTCGCCGATGCGCACCTTGCTGCGATGGAGTTCGATGACGCCCAGTCGTGGCTGCGCGCCCGCCAGACCCTGATGGAGCCGCTCGCGGCCGAGGTCTGGGTTACCGACCCGACGTACAGCTACGTCCTGCTCGTGCGGCACCGCGTGCGCGGATGGGTACCGCCTGGCGGCAAGGTCGAGCCGGGCGAAACGCCGCGAGCAGCAGCAGCCCGTGAACTCGCGGAGGAGGCCGGCGTAGCGGGCGAGCTGCTGCCTGTACCGGCCGCAGTGGCTGTCCGCTCCTTCCGTGCCGACTGGGCACCGACGCTGAGCCTGTCCTACGGTGCCGTCGTCAGTCGTGATGTGCCGCTCGGCGGGGAGACCGGGCAGCCGTCGAAGTGGGTTGATCTGGACGAGACATGGCAGAGCGTGTTCCCCGAGGACCGCGACCGCATCCGCGCATACGTGCGCCGATTGGCAGCGGGAAACGTCGTGGGAGCGCACTGAGGACCATTAGCGGTGCACGGTCAAAGGACCTGGTCAATCAAGCTCAGGGTGTCGTCGGGCAGCGTCACCAGGTGAAGCTCGTGAAGGAATCAAACCCACACCGGCTCCAAGCCTGGCTTCAATGTGAACTGCTCCTCGCTCAGCTGCCCTTCGGCGTAGGCCGCGGTGCGGTGCGCGTACTGCTGGAGCTGGTCTTGGTGCAGCCATCGAGGGGCGCGCACCTCTTGGGCAGAAGGTCGGATCGGTCCTGACGTCTGGGCCTGGTAGATCCACCACTGATGGCCCACGCGGTCGCTGGTCGGCCGACGGCAGTGGTTGGGTCGCCATGCGGTCAGCAGCAGGTGAAGAGAGGTGACGGTCAGGCCGACTTCCTCGGCAACCTCAACGTGGGCGGCTTGCTCGAGCCCTCCGTGCAGGTCGACATGACCGGCGACCGGTGCGATCCCCGCCGGGGGCCTCACCCGTTCGAAGACCAGCAGCCCGTCCAGTGAGGAGATGAGCACACCAACGGCCGCGTAATCGCAGTACTTTGTCCCGCTGCCGCGGCTGCCGGTCGGCGGCGGGGCGGTCAACGTAGTTCCCTGGGCCGCTGCGCGACCACTACGAGCCAACTCGTCACGGTAGTCGTGTCGGGCGTGGTCAGCGAGTACGCCTTGTCGAGGATGTCCATCCGCTGAGCGTGCGTGAACTCCCCGTCGGGTCGAGCGAAGACCGGAATCGACAGCCATGCCTTCTTCTCGGCCATCGTGCTGTGCTGGGCGACGACCTCGGTGTCGAGCACGGTCAACCCGGCGACGGAGAGATGTTCGGTGACCGCGTCCAGCGGCAGCTTGGGAGTTGCCTTAGTGGTCGGTGGCGGGGCGTAGCCGTAGTCGTTGGCCGCGACTTGGTGGATCAGGGTGTTCAGCGACGGTCCGGGACGCTCGCTGGTCTCATCGGGGTGGCGGACGCCGGCGAAGCCGCCGCCGATGTTGAACACAAACCGGCCCCCTGGTCGTAGGACCTGGTGGACGGCGGCGAACACCTGTGGCACGTCGGTCTTCCAGATCGCGGAGTTGCACACCACGGCGTCCGCCGCGCCGGGAACGTGGTCTGCCAGGTCTTCGGCTGGGGCGGTGACCCAGCTCAGGCGCGGGTCGGCCAGAGTAAATCGGCCAACGCGCTGCATGGCTGCGGCGTTGTCCAGGGAGATGACCTGGGCGTCGATCGGGACGAGTTCGAGGATTGCCTCTGCGGTCGCGCCTGCTCCGCCGCACAGGTCGACCACCAGGCTGCCGTCGGTGAGCTCGGCGCGGTGGGCAAGGTCTCGGCTGGTGGCCGCGTACATGGGAAAGTCACGGGTGAAGGCCGCGTACGCCTCTGCGGTGGTGTCCTCGTCCCAGCCGAGAAGGGCGTCCAGGGGTGCCATCGTGGCTACCTCGCTTCAGGGTGCAGACCGGGCTCGCCGCGGACGGACGCGACGAGCCGGGCGGGGGCGGTTAGAAGAGAGAGTTCTGGAAGGCGGCGGTGGGCGACGCGAACGGGCCGAGCGTGATGCGGCGACCCTTGAGAGCGCCGAGGTCGAGCACGTAGTCCACCTCGTCGTCTCCGTCCAGGACGGCCAGTACCTGGGTGCCGATGCACGAGACGACGGTGAAGCCGTGCTCGCCGTCGCGTAGGTCGTGTGGATACAGCATCCGTACACCGTCGGCGACGCGCATTCGGTCGCCTTCGGCAGGAGGAGTCCACGTCTCGAGGGTTGCCGGGATGTCTATGGCGGCGAGTGCGTCGGCGGCGCGGGCGACGTGGTGGTCGTGGGTCGCGCTCGGGGTGGACAGGTCGGTCAGGTTGGCCAGCGCCTTGAGCTTGGTTGAGGCCCGGACGGTCTGGGGCATCTGCAGGCTGCGGGTGATGGCGTCTTCGAGGTGGCGTACGGCCCCGCCGTCGGGGCTCTTGGCCAGGTAGGTGGCGATCAGGGCGCCCTGTTCGTCGAGGCGGGATTGCTTGCGTGGTTCGGCTGCGGTGCCGACCTTGGTGGCGCCGTCGGCGAAGGTGGCGAGGTAGAGCCAGTGCGGCTGGTCCATGTACATGCGCAGTGCCTCGGGCATGTTGCCGCCCTGGTGGAACCGGTGGGCGAAACGGAACTCGTCCTGGCGGAAGCACCGGCCGCACTGGTCGCTCTGCTCGGTCGGCGCGCGGTTGGGGCAGGCGAGGGCCTCGACACGCACAGAGTCGGCGAACTGATACCGGCCGGTGCACCACCGGCCGGTATCAACCGCAAAGCCGAGCCGTTGGTTCAAGATTTCGATGTAGACCAGCGGCCCGTCGGGCAGCGGGGCCAGCAGCAGCCGGGGATCTCCTGTGGCCCAGGTGATGCCGTGGCACACGTACTCGCCGTCGGTCGGTCGGGTCACTGGCATGGTGCGTTCCTCGTGGTGGCTGCGGGCAGGGTCAGATCGCGAGCTGGAGACGGTCGGCGAGCGCGTCGGCGGCGGTCTTGAAGACCGCGTCGCGGTCCATGTCGGTCACGTCCATCGACAGCCATCCGCTGCGCTGCTCGTGCTCGCGCAGCTTCGCGAGAACGACGTCCTGGTAGCGGATGAAGTCCTCGTCCGCGCCGCCGGAGTGGCCGGATTCCAGGGAGCTGAACTCGCCCTTGCGGGCGAGCGCGTCGCGGGCGCCGATGCGCAGGAAGAAGACCAGGTCGGGTTCGGTGAGGTGGGCGAAGACCTGCTCGGCCAAACTGGTGGACACGTCGGGATTCACCGCGTAGCGAGCGAGGATCTTGTGGTGGGCGTTGTCGAGGATCACGTGTGTTCCGGCGGCGAGAGCGGGTTGGATGACGAGTTTGTCCTGGAGGGTGTACCAGGCGGCCAGCGCCAGCAGCCAGTAGTGGTCGCCGCACGCCTGGGCGACGCGGGCGTCGCGGCGGTAGACGAGCGCGTTGAGCCGATCGACGTAGGCGGACAACTCCGGGTCCATCGGGACTTCGGTGCTGTGCTTGCCGATCAGGATTGCTTCGTGGCCGGCCTCGTTGAGCGCTTGGTGCAGGCGGGCGGCGAGGGTGGACTTGCCCGCGCCGTCGATACCGACCACCGTGATCTCCCGCCCGCGCGCAGGGTTGAAGAAAGGTGCTGCGTTCGTCATGTGGTGCCCTCCAAGGGGGTTCAGATCGGCCGAGCGGCCAGTCGGTTGGCGATGATGTCTTGGATCTGTCTGATGAGGACGGTGCGCCGTCGGACAACGTCGCTGTGACGCTCGTTGGACAAGTCCGCGGGGTAGTGGCGAGCGAGGTTGTTGGAAATGACATGGAGATAGCCGAACTCGATCCCGGCATCGCGTGCTGCGACTCCCATAGGACCGATCTCCGGATCGACGAATGCGTGCTCGGCGTGCTCGGTCAGCCAGTCCCGGTTCTCCAGCAGGATCGAGGGCGAGGTGACGTGGACGCCGGTGTGCACGCCCGCTTGGGCCGTAGCGAAGTCACTGAAGAAATCGGGCCACGTGACGAAGCCTCCGCCTACGAGGCTCGTGTTTCCGGTGGCCAGTCGCGTGTTGGGCTCGATGTCGGGGTTCAGCGCGCCGACTTTGCCGACATAGACGACCTCGCGGGCGCCGAGCTCGGCCAGGCGCGTGACGACTCGTCCGGCGACGTCGCCCCAGATGCTGTGCAGGAAACCGAGGTAGACCACCCGGCGACCGTGGATCTCGGTGTGTTGCCAGGCGTAGCCGTGCCCGTGGTTCCACACACCGTCCGGCGGGGCGAGATGCGCCAGGCCCCAGCCGACGATTACGAGGTCGCCGTTGAGTTCGAGGTCGAGCTTCCCCACCGCGTCGCGGGACAACGTCGGGTCGGGCAACTCGTAGGTGACCGTGTCGGCCGTTTTTCCTGTCATGGACAGGTACGTGGCGATGATCAGCGCGTAGTGGTAGACGTAGTCCGCGCCGGGGAACGCCTTGACGATGAGGTCACGGCCTTGGACGTCTGCGGTGGGGCGCTCGAAGTTGAACAGCTTGCCGGTCTTCTCGTGTGCGGAGATCACGGCTTCGCGGTCATAGCCGCCGACGACATGGATGCTGTCCCAGTCGTGGTCCTGGATCAGGTGGTGCACTTTGATCTGCAGGTACCGCAGAAGGCGGTCCGGGGCCATCGTGTGCCCGTCCACCGCGATGGGGGACGGACACAACGCCGAGCCGGGTCGCGCAGTCGGGACTGTGTTGGCGAGGAGGCTCATCAGGCGGCCTCCGGGATCCGCACGCTACTGCCGGCCGCCTCGCGGACGACGGCGATGTTGCGTCGGATCAGGTCGAACCGTTCTTCGGGGATCGGTCCCAGGTTCTCAATCCGTGGGGTCGGGGGCTTCTCGTAGGGGCCGTCGGGCAGCATCTCGATGCCCATCGCGCCGAGGATGACCGGTGCGGCGCCGTCGACCGAGGCGATCCATTCGTGCTCGCGCTGTTCGGCGAGTTCCAGATGTCCGGTGCGGCCAAGGCCGAGCAGCCGATAGACGATGCGCTCGTCGATCATGCCGTGGTCTTCCAGATACCGGGTGGCCGCCCAGCGGGTGCGGCAGAGCTGGTCTTCGGGCGCGGGACGCCGGGAGGCAGGCAGCGCGATCGCTCCGACGTAATCGCTGGAAGCGAAGTAGTCGTAGCAGCGCAGCCACTCCTGATCGTCCGCCGCGTGCAGCACCACGCACAGGCGGAACTCGTCGCTCAGTTCAAGGATCTCGCGGGCCGCTTCGTCGCTGGCCTTGATGGTGGCGGGCCCGTCGCGCATGACGTCCGGGAGAATGATCTCGTGGGCGTCGACTATGCGGGCCGCCGCGATCAGGTCGGCGGCAGACAGGGCGTGGCCCAGCTCGAAGACTCCGTTGTCGACAATGATCTCCGCGCCCCGCTCGGCCTCGCGGTGGAAGAACGCACGGTAGGCAGCGTCGTTCAGAACACGCTGGGCCGCCACGTGGTGGACGCTGGCAGGCTCCTGTGCGACGAAGGCGTCCAGGTAGTCGGGCGGCGCGATCGCGGAGAAGGCGATGCTCTTGGCCATCAGGCGGCCCTCCACCTGTCGGTGGCGAGGGTGAGGAATTGTTGGGAGAGCACAGGATCGTTCTCGAATCGACCACCGGACTGCACTGTGGTGGTACGAGCGGCCTCCATCCGTACGCCCCGCGCACTCATGCACAGGTGCGTGCCGCGGACCGCGACGGCCACGTCGTTGCTGCCGATCACGACGGCGATCTCGTCCGCTACCTGCCGAGTGAAGCGCTCCTGCACCTGAAGGCGACCCGCGTACTGCTGTGCGATGCGGCCGAACTTCGACAGGCCCATCACTTCGCCGTCCGGTACGTACCCGACGGCGACGTCCAGGTTCATGGGCAGCAGGTGGTGCTCACACAGCGACCAGACGCTCATGCCGCCGATCACGACCAACTGGCCGCTCAGGTGTCGCTCGGTGAAGCAGGTCGGTGTGGTCGACGGCTCCGGGGAGAAGAAACTGCGCCACCACGCGGCGACCCTGGCTGGCGTGTCCGACAGGCCCTCCCGTCCGGGGTCCTCGCCGATCGCGGCCAGAAGTTGGCCGACAAGATCGGCGACGCGCTCAGTGTCGACCAGGCCCGGCGACGCCAGGTCCTGGCTTTCGCTAGGTGCCGGTCTGTCGAGGGTGTCGGTCACGGATTTCGCCTCGTTTCCGGGTTCGATAAATGGGTGAAGGACGTCAGTAGCGGCGGCGGCTGCTGCTGGTAGAGCCCCGGCGCGCAGGCGCTGGGCGACCTGCCAGCGCAGCGACGGCGACTACGAGCATCAGGGCGGTCTCGGTCAGGTCCTCGGAACCCGTGCCCCCAAGAGCCGTCACCGAGGTGGTGGTGCTGGCGTTGGGAAACGGCTGATCCAGTACTCGGTCTGGGAATCGGTGTCACCGCGCCCTGGTCAGGATGTGCAGGCGGGTGGAGACGTTCCACCCGCGTTCAGTGGCCGGGCCGTAGAGCGCGTCCATGCCGGCCAGAACCTTCTCCTGGGTGGTGCCTTCCGGCATCACCCACACCGGAGCCAGCCGGTGCTCCTTGACGAGCTGGGCGATCTCGTCGAGGTCGCGGTCGGGCTCGGTGACCACGAACTTGAACACCGCTCGGTCTGTCGCAACCAACGCCGACAGGGCATCGGCCTTGATTCGGGTGGAGTAGGTCATGCCGGAGTTCGCGAGTTTCGGGCTCACCACCCAGAGGTCGACCAAGGAGGCAAGTTCCGGTGTGGGCGCAATCGTGCCGTTGGTTTCAACCTGCACCCGAATATCCACCAGGCCGCGGGCCAGGGCAGTCATGGCGGGCTGCTGCAACATCGGCTCCCCGCCGGTGATGACCACCATGTCCACGCCGCGCTCAAGCACCCACGTCACCAGCTCGGCGATAGGGACTCTGTCGCTGACCTCGGCCGGGTTGTACCTGCTCCAATCCCAGCTCTCTGGGGTGTCGCAGTAGCCGCACCGGAGGTTGCACCGGGAGAACCGGACGAACACGCAGCGCTGCCCGGTCCACGGGCCTTCGCCCTGGAACGACTCGAACCGCTCCGTGAGAATCGCGGAACCCTCTACACGTCCGGGAGCCAAGGCCGGCGTGTTCACGAGGCATCGCCTCGCTCCCACATGCCGGTGGTCGTCCCCGAGTCGACCCGAACGGATACGAGTCGACCGCGGATCTCCGGCTCGACATTGTCGATGAACCAGCCAGCCAGGTGGGCGACCAGCGCAGGGCCGGCAGCACGTAGCCCCGCGTCGGCGTCAGGTGCCTGGAGGTACGTCCCGAACGGCTTCAGGTCGCCGAAATCGGTGATGAACCCAACCTCGTTGAGTCCGTCTGCCCCCAGAACCAGCGTGACGTCGCCGTGGCTGGTCTTGAAGGTCTTCGAGATCGTGACCTCGCTGGTGACGCCGTCACAGCGTGCTGACGTGGCCGCGGTCTCCGACACCACCATCTCGACCAGTGTGATCGGCGATGCCGATTCCATGTTGTCCCGGAACCACTCGGCAAGGTGCGCAGCGAGAAGCTCGCTCGTCGGGTGGAAGATGACCTGCTCATTGAGCAACCGGTGGTCGAACGTCGCGGCCAGATAGTCCCCGAGAGGAGACAGGTCTCCGGGGGCGTCATCGTGCACGAGCGCCGAGGCGGTCACCGTGTAGTTGTGGCCGTGGTTGCGGCGACACTTGTGACCAACCGGTAACTGCCTCAGCTCGTGGCTGGCGCTGAAGCCGAACGACTGCGAGATGGTGATCTGGCCGTCCGCCACGCACTTCTCCTCGGTGGCCTTCATGTAGCCCTTCTTCCTCGGTCATGCCGAACGGCACTTGGGCGATGTGCGCTGGCGGCGGAGCTGTCCTTGCCAGGCCGGACGACGCAGCGGCCAGGAAATGGCCGAGCCCTCAATGCGGTGCGTCGAGCGTGCTCACCAGCACGTCCGCGTGGACGGGGACTCCCCATCGACGGGGAGGGTGGTCTGACCATCGGACATCCACAGCGGCACGTTCTGGTAAAAGCACTACTAGTCACTCCGGCTGCCGTTGGAGACAGAAGCCGCCCAGACCGCAGCGACCTCAGTCAACTTCCAATGATCAACGGCTGCCAGAGCGACGACACGGCGACAATGAGGCGTCAACGAGGCGTCAACGTCTCTGACCTGCAAAAACGCCTTTTGTGTGACGGTAGTCCGAACGGGTGCTGCTCGCCGAGCGGGTGATCAGACTTGACCGGTAGCTGGTTATCGTGGCATTGGACCGACGGAGCGAGGTGATGTTCATGGGCGACCGGCGAAAGGCGTTCGCGGCGCGGCGTGAGCTGATGGGCTACACCCAGGAAAGCCTCGCAGCAGCCGTCGGTGTGGAGTTTTCGACCGTGGGCCGCTGGGAGCGCGGTGATCTGACTCCGCAGCCGTACCGCAGGCCACGTATCGCGAAGGCGCTGGGCATCAGCCTCGAAGAGCTGGGCACGTTGCTTACGTCGGCACCAGCCCGGCAGATGGCTGCTCCGCCCCCGGCCGCCGTACCAGCCCGAGCGGCGAATGCTGGCGCAGGAGGCCCGCTCGATACGCAGCCCACCGCGCACGGTGGTGCTCAAGTTCGTCTCGAAGCCGCAGCGCCACGAACGGGTGGCAGGCTGTTCGGAAGGGAGGCCGTCCCTGTTCAGCCCGACCTCGCGGAGACAGACGACATGAACCGTCGCGACCTACTGCGCCTGTTCACCATGAGCGGTGCCCTGCTGGCGTTGCCTGCGGTCGAACCGGCCCTCGACGACGTGGACAGATTTGCCGCAGTGGCTCGAACCGGCGCGGTGGATTACGCGGTGGCAGCCGAGTTCGCCCAGTTCAACAGCCACCTGTGGCGGGTCTACGCACTCGCACCGACCAAGAGCGAGGTACTTCCCCTCGTCCGCGCACAGCTCGATGTCCTGTCGACGGGCTTGCGTCATCCGCAGACCCCGGCCATCCGGCAGCGACTTTGCGAGTTGTCCGCCGACCTCTTCCAGTTGGCGGGCGAGATCTTCTTCGACGGTGACCGATACACCGACGCCGCCCACTGCTACACCCTGGCCGCCACAGCAGGCAAGGAAGCCGATGCTCCGGACCTCTGGTCCTGCGCGTTGACCAGGCACGCCTTCATCGCCGTGTACGAGCGCCAGTTCGATGAGGCTGCTCCGCTGCTCGAACTAGCCGCCAACCTGGCCCGCCGGGGCGATCCTGCCCTCTCGACCCGGCAATGGATCGCAGCTGTGCAGGCAGAAACCTTCGCCGGTCTCGGCGACCTGGACGCCTGCCAGCGCGCACTCGACACGGCCGCCGAGGTCCAGCACCTTCAGGGGCCAGTCCACAACGGTGGCTGGCTCCGATTCGACGGTTCACGCCTGGCCGAGGAACGCGGCACCTGCTACGTCAACCTCGGCCGCTACGACCTTGCCGAAGCCGCCCTGACCGACGCGCTGGCCGGCGTCCTGACCGCCCGCCGGAAGGCCGGTGTTCTCACCGACCTGGCGATGATCGGGGTGCATCGGCGCAATCCTGACCAAGTCGCGACCTACGCCGACGCCGCCCTGGCCACCGCTCGCCAGACCGGCTCCGGAGTAATCGCGCGCAAACTGCGTGGCCTACAGCCGCATCTGGCCCCTTTGCTCACCGACCAACAGATCCAGCGGCTCGACGCCGAGATCACCGAACTCGTCGGCAACCGCGCCGCATGATGGAGGACGACAAGATGCAGAACGACCGTGGCCGCGTGTTTCGCGAGGCTTGGATCGCCGGAGTGACCAAGCACTACCCCGGCGAGCCCAAGCCTGGCTACATCACTCCGTGGGACCAGACCCCGGACTGGGAACGCGACGCCGCGACCGCCGTGTACGACCAAGTCCTCGCCTTCATCAAGGCCACCGACGGCGCCACCTCCAAGCTCACCTCGGACCAGAAAGGACGCTTCGTCGCGCTGTGCTGGATCGGCCAGATCTACAAGCACTTCCCCGACCCGAAGCCGTCCTACGTCGCGGACTGGAACGACTTGCCCGACTGGCAGAAGGCCACGGACATCGACATCTTCGAGCGCATCGAACAGGACGCCTGACCGTGTGACGGCATCGGCAGACATGCGGCGTGGCCACTCGCCAACCAGGCTGGTGGCTGAATCAGGCAGCGAGGTGAGCGGCGTGGGCGACAAACGCGAGGCGTTCGCGGCTCGACGTGAGGCGATGGGCTTCACTCAGGAAGGGCTCGCTGCTGCTGTTGGTGTGGAGTTCTCCACCGTCGGGCGGTGGGAACGTGGCGCCCTGACGCCTCAACCGTGGCGGCGCCCTCGGATCGCGAAAGCGCTGGGCGTCTCCCTCGATGAGCTGAATGTGCTGCTCGGACAAGGCCCGACCCACGGCTCGCAGGACCTGCCGCAGGCGGTCACAGGGCAAGCGACCTGGGGACGATCCCGGCAAACCTCCCTGGTGTCGAGTTCGCCCGCTTCTGCGCTCACCGCCGCGTACGACCCCGTTAGAAGCCTCGACATGGGGCAGGTGCCCGCTGAGTTCCTCGAGTCGCTCACCTTGACCGTGAGGCCGCCGCGGCGGATCGGATGGGCCGAGGTCGAGCAGGTCAAGCTGATGACGAGCATGCTGGCAGCCAGCGAGAACCTGTACGGCGGAGGCATGGCCGGTGAAGCGGGGGCCGCGCATCTGCGGTGGGCTGGCCACCTGTTGAGTGCCCGAGCCAGCACTGCCGTCGAAGCGGGGATGTTCGAGGCCGTCGGAAACCTTGCAGGCGTGGTGGCGTTCTCGGCTTTCGACGTCGGAAACCACGACGCCGCGGCTCGATGCTTTCGCTTCGGTCTATGGTGCGCCGAGCAGGGTGGCTCGTGGGAGTTGCGTGCCGCGACCCTCGCCGACATGGCACGCCAAGCCATCTACCTCGGCAACCTGGACGACGCGCTGTCCTTGATCGAGTTCGCCCAGGTGCGAGCTGACCGGTTGACCGCCACCGCGCGAGCCATAAACGGTGTGGTCCGGGCCCGGTTGTTGGCGATGCTGGGCCGCCACAACGAAGCGCGAGCCGAAGTCGACCGAGCGGATTCGTACTTCGCCCAACGGCAACCGGAGACCGATCCGCCCTGGCTGGTGTACTACGACGAAGCCGAACACGCGGGGAGCAGCGCGCGGGCACTTACTCCGCTCGCCGTCGCGGAAAAACAGCCAGGGGATGCCGCCGAGCGTCTTGTCTCTGCGATTCGACTGCATAGCGACGCCTATCCGCGCTCGCGGGCGTTCTCCAGGGCGCGCCTGGCTACCTTGCACATGGCGATCGGGGATCCGCGTGAAGCCGTCCTCCTCGGACGGCAAGCTCTCGACGACGCCGCGATGTTGCACTCACGACGGATGGACGAGGAACTCGCCAAGCTAGTGCGGGCGTGCCAACAGCATTGTGCGATAGCCGAAGTGGCCGAATTCTCGGAACTCGTGGAATCCGGTACAGCCGATGCCTGATGTGGACACGGGTCTGGTCCTGTCTGGAGATCCGCATGACGTGCTGACGGTAGCGGCCAGGAAAGCCGGTGTGCCTACAGCAGAAGCGACCTTGATCCGTGACGGCACGAACGTCATCTACGAGATGGCCGACGGTGTCGTGGCTCGTGTGGGCCCTCCAGGCTCGCAGCTAGTCGCCGCCCGTCAAATCCAGGCGTCGCGTTGGCTGGCTGACGCCGGGATCGCCGTCGTACGTGCCGTCGACGACATCGACCAGCCCACGGTTGTTGGAACTCAACCCGTGACGTGGTGGGTACAGCTTCCTGATCACCGCCACGTCACGCCGGCCGAATTGGGCGCGGTCCTGGGCCGCCTGCACGCGCTGAACGTACCAAAGTCGCCTTCGTTCCCCGTTGTCGATCCTTTCGAAGGGCTGCGCGAATTAATCGACGGCGGTACCGCGTTGTCGGAAGATGACCGAGCCTGGCTTCGAGATCTTGCACAGCGGCTGCACGGTGAATACTCGGCGCTGGTTCCGAGCCTGCCTCGGTGCGTCATCCACGGCGATGCGTGGCAGGGCAACGTTGTTGTCCCTATGGCGGGTGGTGCCCCCGTGTTGCTGGATCTCGACCATGTCGGGATCGGACTTCGGGAGTGGGACCTGGTTTCGTTGGCGGTCGACTACACCGACTTCGCCCGGCTCACGGATTCGGACTACCAGGCTTTTGTGGACGCCTACGGCGGTTATGACATGACTGCGTGGTCTGGCTACCGCACCCTGGCAACGATCAGAGAACTACGTTGGACAGCCTTCGTCCTTGGTAAAGCCAAGACCAGCACGGAAGCAACCCAACAGGTACGACACCGGGTGGCGTGCCTGCGTGGCGAGATCGAGCGGCCTTGGTCGTGGTCGGCCTTTTGAGTCGGCGGCCTCTGACTTACTCGTATATCGAACATCTGAGGTGGTAGACGTTGGATCGGCGAGAGCGGCTGGCTGGGCGGCGTGAAGCGTTGGGGTTTACCCAGGAGTCGTTCGCCCGTGAGATCGGTGTCGAGCTGTCCACAGCCGGCCGATGGGAACGAGGGACACAGGATCCTCAACCGTGGATGCGTCCCAAGATCGCGAGGGCACTGAAGGTATCGACCGACGAACTCGCCGCTCTTCTGTCCGGAGAGACGTTGCGACCTGCCGATCCGGTTGACGCGAGCAACGCACTCGGTCCTGAGATCGCCGAGCATGTCCGTCAGAGCCAAGCGGAGTGGCTTCGGGTCCGTCGCGCTGCGGGGGCGCGGGGGCGGGAAATGGCGGAACTGGCTGCGTGGCTGTACCCGGTCAGCAAACGGGCACCCGGCGGCCATGTGTTGACCGGCCCCGGCTGGCTGTTGGACACGCCTGTGGAGTTGGACTCGGTGCAGCTGAACTTCTCTGAGGTCGAGCGTCCGGTGTCAAAGCTCGAGCCGGTGGACCACGTGTTGCCGCTCACCGATCGAGCGCTATGCAGGCTACAGCCGGGCCGTGCGGGACCTCGTACGGCCTCGGCTGCTGGAGAACCGACTTAGCTACCGGCTGCTGGAGGTGTCCCAGAGTGACGGCCTTGAGCTGACGTTCGGGACCACCACGTTCTTCGAGGTGTTCGACATCAAGGAGTGCCTCGCTCACGAGTTCAAGGCCGCCTGGCTGGTATCGGGTGGGTCGGTCCAAGATTGGAGCGCACTGCCGCTGCGCTCGATGATCGGCGACCCGTTCGACCCCACCCGAATGCTGATGTCGCCCGGCATTAGCACTCTGACCATCCGCAAGGACCGGCGGGGCGAGCACCGATTCATGATGCACCAGCGCGACGGCCGCGCCGTCGCCGATGGCGGCGGCATGTGCACCGTCATGCCCTCCGGAGAGTTCCAGCCCTCATCGCTCGCCGCGGTCGACGTGCACAACGACTTCTCCCTATGGCGCAACATCATGCGGGAGTACTTCGAGGAGTTTCTCGGCAATCCCGAACACGATGGGGCTGGGGCCGGCTCCATCGACTATGCCGAGCAGGAGCCGTTCCGCTCCTTCGAGCAGGCTCGCGCAGACGGCCGATTTCGCCTCTGGCACTACGGCTTGGTCATGGACGCACTCACCCTGGGCGCAAGCCAACGTACTGTTGCCGTGCTGGACAACGAGATCTTCGACCGCTTGTTCACCGGGCTGGTGGCAACCAACGACGAAGGCCACGTCGTCGGTGAGGGCGGCCGAACCGATATGCCCTTCACCAGCGAGGCAATTGACCGACTTGAGCCACGTCTATCGGCTAGCTCCTTGACCTTGCTCCGACTGGCATGGCGTGATCGACGCCTCCTGCTTGATTGAGGAGCGTGTGCACGTCGGCTCGGCGGGTTCGGCGAGCGGCAGCCAATTTAGGTGATCAATCGAGGTTGCCGTGCACGGGCAAGGGCCGCGCGCGCTGCTGTCCGACCGGTCTCGGTGACTTTGTAGAATCGGCGTTTCGGGCGCCTCGCCGCGTTCGGATCGATCTCCTCCCACCAGTCCTCGACCCAACCGAGGCTTACCAGGCGAGCCAGGATCGAGTAAGCGGTGCCGGGCATCATGCCAGCCGATTCGGCGATTTCCAGTCCGTACCGCTCCACGTCCGGATCGGATAGCAGCAGCCGCAGCACTGCCTGGACGTGGACCGTCGTCCTCAGCCGGGCGGTCATCGGTCCGCCCGAACCAAGTCGCTTGCGAAGTCAGCGACCTTCGCCGCGAAGCAGCAGAGGGTTTCGGTGTACGGCTCGAGGGGCGTTGACATGCTGATGCTCCGAAAGGCGGCCGACTATCAAGCCAGCCGAAATCCGCGAGGTCAGAGCGTGACCGCGGCTGGCAGTCGTCCGAGGACGGGAAGCGGGACGAAGTTCTCGGCGTGGTCGACGCCGATGCGTGCGCCCCACAGCCGGGCGAGGTTCTCGGCCATCGGCTCGAAGTGTTCGGCGATGGGCTGGGAGCCGTGCGCGACCAGGGCGCGTTGTTTGGTGGCCCAGGTGGTGGTGATGTGGGCGGGAACGGGGCCGTCAAGGGTGAGGCTGTTGTAGGTGTCGGTGGTGTAGACCCGGCGCGGATGTCCGGTGGCGATGACGACCTCGGAAAGGGCTGCCAGCACGGCTTCGGCGGTCGGGGTCGGAGTCGGGTCGGGAAGCTGAGAACGGTGAAGTTCCGACCCAACGCCGGCCGCGCGCCAGTTGACCACGGCAGGACGCGGATGCTGACGTTCGGCGCGTTCTTGGCAAGCGTCACCAGGTGTTCGAGCTGGGCTCGAAGGACGTCCGGGCCACCGACCTGAGTGTGCAAGGCCGCCTCGCTGATCAACACGCGGAGCTTCAGCGGTCGGACGCCGTGCAGACCTTGCTGGCGCTCCACGCGCACGGCCAGTAGCTGCTCTGGCGACTGATGCGCGCCTCATGGGCGCTCAGCGCCCTCTCAAAGGAGTGCGCGCAAACGCCTGCTCAGATGCCCGTCGTGTCTTCAGCTGGCTTCAGCCAGCGCCTCCGTGATCGACGGATGCGTCGGGTCAAACTGACCGTCGGCGGCGCCGAGTTGGAAGGCTCGCCATTCGGCATCCGTGAAAATCAAGGTGTGCCCGGTAGTCCGTTCGCGCACAGTCCACGCGTTCGGCGCCACGCTGACGTCGACTGCACCGTTTGCGTTCGTCGGCTCCCCAGTGATGACCTCGCAGATCCACCGTGACCACTGCGTGATCGTGAACGTGATCACGATGCTGTTCGGGATCTGGCTGTGACGAATTTCCACGCCATCACTGGTGAAGTCGACATCAACGCAACCGTTGCCTTGGTCGCTGTACGTCGACTTGCGCCACCCAGCGCGGCGCTTGGCGGTAGGCATGGTTTCCTCCGGACGATCAGGCAACCGTCGCGAGACGCCTCTCGATCTCCTCGACCGTCTGGTCTTGCGTGAGCGCCTTCTTCGCAAGCAGTTGCGTAACGGTCCGAGTATACCCGCCGACCTGATCTTGATCCTGGACGTAGACCGCTCCGTTCACAAGCTCGACGTATGCAATCGACTGCGCCGCATGGAAGTCGAGGACGGTGAACGGCCCAACCAGTGCATCGTGCGGACCAACCGAGGTCTTCACCACTCTGATCACTGCACCCAGTTTGATCAACCGGAGAAGATGGCGGTACTGCTCCTTCATGACCTCCCAGCCGCCGATAGGGCGGTCAAGCACCGCTTCTTCGATGATCGCCATCAGCCGCAGCGGGTTCTCCTCGTCGAACAGCCGACGCTGACGCTCCATCCGCAGCGCAACCAGACGCTCGTAGTGATCAGGACGAACGCGGATGTTCTCCGCCGTCGCTCCGTGGGCGTAGCCCTCGACCTGAAGGAGCGCAGGTAGCACCAGCGGCGAGTACCACGATGCCCGTACGGCCAGACCTTCCAGGCCTACGAACGTGCGAAGCCAATCCGGGACTACCTCTGTCCATGGTGCCCACCATGTCTGCTCTCCCGCACTCGCCGCGAGCGATGCCAGTCGGTCGATGTCTGCCTGATCGGCGCCGTAGAACCGCATCAGCTCGGTCACCTCAGCCGGCTGCTGTTGGTTACGACCGCTCTCCATGTGGTTGATCTTGCCTACCGAGCAGCCGATCACCTTGGCTGCTGCGGCCACGGTTGCCTTCACCTTGTTCCGGTACCGAGCCAGCTCCACACCGACCAGCCATCGCACAGCCGAAGGGTCATCGCGATCCGCCAACGTCGCCGTCCTCTCGAATGAGTCGTGTTGCCGATAAGTGATCAGTTCAAAATGAGCTGGCGTGTCGGCTTTGCCTGCGGGACAGGACATTCCA
>NZ_BMNC01000029.1 GCF_014646255.1 Lentzea pudingi | reverse complement strand
GCTCAGCCTCGCCTGCTCGATCATCTGCCTGCGCAAGCTCATTCTGAACTGATCCCTAAGTGCAACCGCACACCTCGACCGAACCCACGGGAACCGGCCGCCAGCCCGTGATCACACGGTGGCGGCTGTTCACCTACGCGGCGGTCGGAGCCCGTGCGGATCGACGATCTGACCACAGGACATGATCTTCTTACCGACCAGGTAGGTACACCGGTACATGCCGTCACGCGTCGACGATCGCATCCTCCACAACGTCGTCGGCCAGGTTGAGGAACACGACGTCAACGTCAGTGAGCTCACCGATGTGTCTGCAGTGTTCGGTCCTCGCGCGGCGTGCCAGCCAGCAGGCGGAGGTAGCTATCAGGTTGTGATGGCGGTGGCGTAGGCAACGATATTGTCCCGATAGGACCGCTTGCCGTGGTCGAACTCGCCGCCGCAGGTGATGAGCCGCAGCGTGCTGCCAGGAGCAGGGCCGTACACGGCCGCCGTGGGGAAAACGTCCTTGGGGTAGTCCTGCACACCGTCCACTCGGAACACGACCGTCCGGCCGTCCGAGCGGACGACGGTTATCTCGTCGCCGGCCACGAGTTCTCGCAGCCGGTAGAACACCGCCGGGCCGTCGGTGGAGTCGACGTGGCCCGCGATCACCGCGGGACCGGGATCTCCTGGCGCCGGACCGTCGGCGAACCAGCCGGCCTGGTCGTAGACGTCCGGGTCCTGCAGCACTCCCGCGGTGTCCAGGTGCAGCGGGACGAGGGTCGAGTCGACCCCGATGCGGGGCACGCGCACCGACACCGGCTCGGCCACCGCCATCCCGGGCAACGGCTGCGGGCCGGAGACCGCAGAAGACTGGGCCGGAGCTGGTGCGGGGGCCGCCGCTGGTGTGCCGCCACACCCGGTCACGACGAGGCCGAGCAGAAGCAGGGGAAGCAGTTGGGTCACGGCGAAGTCCTCGCGCAGTCGTTGAGCAGGGTGGTGCGCAGCAGAACCCTGCCGAGGGCGGCCCAGGCCGCCCCGTAGTAGGTGGGGTCGCGTTCGTCGAGGTGCGACGCGGCGTCGAGCAGTTCGTCGGCGCGGTCGCGCTGGCCGGAGGCGTCCGCCGCTGCCGCCGCGGCGGACAGGCCCAGCGGGTGTTGCCAGTCGACCTGCGGGTTGCCCGCGAGGTCGTACACGGCTCTGGTGTCCTGTGGTGGCAGCACGAGCTCGGTCGCGGTGCGGCCGGCGAGTGCCCGGTCGGTGTCCTGGCAGGACTCCTGGAACCGCAGCACCGTTCGCGCGGCGTCGAGCCCGAACCGGGGCGGTGTCCCGACCGGGCCGGCGGCCGCGGTGATGGCGCCGCTGTCGTCGACGCGGGCCCAGTCCGGCGGAAGTGCCTGTGCGTCCATGAGTTCGGCGACCTGGGGCGCTCGCGCTGCGGGAGAGCTGGTCCCAGCGCGGGTCGCCGGTGGCGGCGCGAAGTTGTGCGGTGGCGACGGGACTGAGGTAGCTGGGGTTGACCGGATAGGGCGCGGTGCGGGCCCAGTTGCCGGCGACGAGCACTCGCTCCTGCCCCACCGCGACGGTGGCGTGGTCGAGCACCGCGGTCGCGAGCGTTTTGCCCGCCGAGGTCAGGTCGCCGTCACTGAAGCGGTCGCCCGCGAGCACGAGCGCGCGGGCGGCGTCGAGGTCGGCGTCGGTGGCGGAGTTGGGATCCCGCACACCGTCGTCGGCCCAGCGCCACGACAGCAGGCCGTCCTGGCGCCGCAGGTTGTCCGCGCTCCACTTCCACACCGAGGCGACTCGCGAGTGATCACCCACGGCGGTGGCGAGCAGCAGCGCGTAGGCCTGCCCCTCGCTTACGGTGTCACCTCCCTGGTCGTGGCGCACCACGCGGCCGTCGGGGTTCACGTAGCGATCGAGGAACTTGCGTGCCTGGCCGGTCGCGGTGGCGTCTGCCGTCGGCGCCGGGACGTCGTCGTTGAGGTAGACCACGACCCCGGCCGCCAGCAGCGCACCAATCAGAGCGCCCGCCAGGACGGCACGGTTCACCTCGTGGCCGCCACGACACGACGGCGGCGCAGAAGCGCCGCGCCAGCGACGAGCAGCATGGCGCCGGCGCCAAGCACGGGAACAACGGAGGTCGGCGCGGTCCCGCCTGCTCCGGTCTCCACTCCCCCGAGCGGCATGGCCGCCATGCCGGAGCCGTCGGTGACGGGCTTGACCTCCAGGCCGCCACCCGGCTTGTCGAGCACCAGCAGCGACTGCACTGATCCCGCGCGCACGTCGACCGTCGCTGTGGAGTCACCGCTAGCCTTCACGTCGAGCGTCCACCGGCCCTCGGAGACCTCGGCATAGCCGGTGGCGGTGCCGTAGGCGACGTCGCGCGCCAGGGTAGGTCCGCCCATCGCACTCACCTCGACCTTGGCCTCACTGGGCGCGCCCTGGATGAGCCGCACCTTGGCCTTTCCCGATGCGGGCGGGGAGAGCTCGTCGGTGATCACGCTGCTGCGCAGGTTCTCCCGATCGCCCACGGCCAGGACGGTGGAGGCGGAACCCGCCTTGATCTGCACCGTCCAGTTGAGTATCGCCGGGGAGTCGGCCGACGCACCCGCGGGACGCATGGCGACCGTGTACGGGCCGGGCACGAGGTTGTTGTAGCCGGTGAGGGTGCCGTAGGAGGCCTTGCGGATGACCTCCTGGCTCGGACCGCCCAGCGGAGCGAGGTAGACGTCCACCGCCGGAGTGCTGGGCGAGAGGTGACCGAGGCGCACCCATCCGGTGGGTGGAGCGGCGGGGGCAGCCGAGGCGACGGGCCCGAGGGCGATTGCGGCGACGGCGGTGGTGAGCACGATGGTGCTCAAGCGGCGGGTGGTCATGGTGGTTCCTCCTGGGAAGCGGGTCATCGAAGGCCGCGCAGCACACCGGCGGGGGTCACCGGCGGGTAGGCCACGAGCAGGCCGTCGGAACGGGTCTCGACGCGGGACGGGCGGTACAGCGGGATCTGGCCCTCGTAGAACGGCGCCAGCCCGTCAGCGCCGGCGAGCAGCGCCTGGCGGCGGGGTTGGCCGGTCGCCTCCTCGGCGGCGACGCCGGGGAAGTCCACGACGGTCACCGGACCGGTCGCGGCGGCGGTGGCCAGGGTCCCGAGCAGGCGTCCGTCGACTCGGCCGTCGACCAGCAGTTGTCGGGCCTGGGTGGACAGGCTCAGCCGTGGGTTGCCCGCCAAGGCCTGTCCGGCGACCGTGCGGGCGGCGGTGTCCTCGGCCAGCCGCGCTTTCTGGGCGTCCGCACCGCTCGGATCGACGCGGGCGATGTCGACGCGGTCGGTTCCGGTGCCGAAGGTCGCCACGACGGTGGAGTTCTTCATCGCCTCGTCGACGATCGGGAACCCGTCGGGGAAGGTGCGCAGCGAGTTGGTGGAGACGATCCAGTCGTAGTCGCGCCACCCGCCGGGTGCCTTGGCCGCGACCGCCGGGTCGGTGTCGACCTTGTAGTACCAGACGACGTCATCGCGGTTACGGCCCGCGCGAACGAGGTCGACCCACAACGCGTCGTCCACGACCACACGATCCTCGACCGGCACGTTGTCGATCACCCAGGCCTGGGCCTGGGCCACGGGGGCGTCCAGGTCCGCGACCGTGAGGCCGCGCAACTGCCCACCCCACGCCGGGGTGGCCACGGCCAGCCCCGCGACGGCCGCAAGCACGACCGGCACGGTCACGAAGCGGGAACGTCGTCCACTGCGCACCTTGCGCACCGCCAGGTCGGCCACGCCGCCGATCAGCAGTGCCGCCAACGGGATCAGCGCGATCACGTACGGCACGGGCAGGTAGCCCGGACGCAGCATGAACGCCAGCAGCACCAGGTATCCGACGGCGACGGGCCGCAGCCGCCGCGACCACAGCGCCGCCACCGCGGCGAGGACCGACGCGATCGGCAGGAACACGTCGAGCTGGAACCAGATGCCGAACGTACGCCTGCTCAGGCTCGCGGCGTCGAGCACGCTGCCGCTGGACTCACGGCCGAACAGCTGAAAGTACAGGCCGTCTGCCAGGCTCACCCGGTTCATCCCTGGAACCAGTTCGCCCTTCACCACGGCGAGCAGCACATAGGACAGTCCGATGAGGACGAAGAGCGTCCCGGCCACTGCGAGCGCGTAGCGGCGGGTGCTGCGGTCGGCGTTGCGGATCATCAGCCACAGCAGCAACGGCAGCATGAGCAGGTAGGTCTCCTTGCTCAGCACCGCTACCCCGAAGCACACGGCGGCGCCGGCCGTTGCGGCGAGCCTGCGTTGCGGTGATAGGGCGAGGACGAACGCGCCGAGCATCCACGGGGTGGCGACGTTGTCCAGGTACACCGTGCGCTGGAACTGAACGGCCAGTGGCGACAACGCCATCACCGCGACGGCGATCCCTGCGCCGAGGCGGGATACGCCGAGCCTGCGGGCGAGCAGCCACAGCAGCAGCGCGCTCACCAGCGCCATGATCACCATGAACTCCCTGCCTGCGACGACCGCGTTGGCGGTGCGCTCGAAGGCGTTGGTGAGTGTGGTGTACCCGGCGATCTGCAACCAGCCCAGCGGAGGGTGGTCGTACCAGTAGGTGTAGTGCGAGAGCTCGCCGAACCGCTCGACCGCGAACGCCTGGGCGACGTAGGTGCCTTCGTCGTCGATGCGTTGCGGCGCACGGGACAGGCCGATCCAGCGGACCAGTCCGGTGATCAGCAGCAGCGGCCCCAGGACGAGCAGGGACGTGCGCCGGACCCGAGCCCACCCGGCGAGCCTGTTCTCGCGCGGAGGGGCGGGTTCCTGGTGTGCGACGGTCTTGTCCAGCAGCGCGGTCATCGTGCGGCTCCGGCGGTCACGAGGTCGTCGTCGACCACCGTGATCGTGCGGTGCACGTTGGCGTGCGAGGTCTTCTCCCAGCTGCCGTCACCTCGCGCCTGCCGCCACACCGAACGGACGGCGGCGAAGGCGAGCAGCATCTGGTACGGGAACGTGCCGAGCACCAGCCGCAGGTAGTCCAGCGGCCGGGCGCGCATCCCGAAGGACTTGGCGAACTCCCCCAGTCCGACCATCTCGACGGCGATCGTCACCAGGGTCGGCACCAGCGGCAGGAACGTGAGCAGGGTGATGGCCGTGGGGACCTTCGCGGTGAGCATGACGACGATCGCGATGAGGATCATCACGCCGGTGAAGGCCTGCAGGAACGGCATTGCGAGCGTGTAGCGGGCCAGCATCCGCTGGCGCGGGCCGGGCAGTCTGCGCCACTCCCCCTTGCCCAGCACCTGCAGAAATCCCTGGTCCCAGCGCGTGCGCTGCTTGACCAGCGACGTGATCGTGTCCGGGGTCTCCTCGCGGGTCACGACCTCCGGGTCGTAGGCGACGGCGACCACGGCTCCGGCCGACGACAGCCGCACACCGATCTCGCAGTCCTCCGCGAGGCACTCCGGGTCCCAGCCGCCGTGTTCGCGCAGCAGGTCGGTCCGGGTGAACACGGTGTTGCCGCCCAGCGGGATGAACCGCTGCTCGGCGTGGAAGTGCAGCCTGCTGCGGAACCAGAAGTAGTACTCCAGGCAGTTGCGCAGCGACCACCAGGTCGTGTGTATGTTCATCAGCTGCACGCCCGCCTGCACGACGTCCGCGCCGGTCTCGTCGAAGCGCGCCTCGACCAGCTTCAGCAGGTCGCGGTGGACGTCGTCCTCGGCGTCGAACACGCCGGTGATGTCACCGCGGCAGTCGGCCAGCGCGGTGTTGAGCGCTTTGGGCTTGTTCTTGGGCGTGTTGTGGTCGATGAGCACGCGGATGATCGCCGGATGCCGTTGCGCCGCCGCGCGGGCGACGGCTTCGGTCTCCGGGTCGTCGTGACCGATCACCGCGAGGACCTCGTAGTCCGGGTGGTCGAGCAGCGCGAGGGTGTCCAGGGTGTCGGCCAGCACCTGCTGCTCGTGCCGGGCGGGAACGATCAGCGAGAACGACCGCGGCCAGGTGCTGGAACGCCGGCTGAACCCCGTGGCCAGCAGCGACGCCGGGGTCCGCCAGGCGTGCAGCATCCACCACAGCGTTGTGCCCGCCACCACCGTCAACGCGAGCGACACCAGAACCAGCAACACGGCACCGGCGATCCCCAGCGCGCTGTCGGGCCAGCTCGACGTGGCGTCGGCCTGCCCCGGCACGTTCACGGCCCGTTCGGGTGCGGTGACCCCGAACGGGTCAGCGGGAGCGGGTGGGAACAACTGGTCGGTGGGCGCGGTGTCCGCCTGGACGAGGTGGACCGGCGCGGGCTGGGCGGCGGCGCTCGGGCCGACCGCCATGAAGGACACGAACACGCACCCGAGCACCACAGCCACTGCCCGTGGCCACTTTCGTCGAACTGTGCTTGGTCCGGGGGACATCGCTACCTCCGCTGTTGATCTCCACGCGGAGTGCTGTCACCACGCGGCCGATTCGGGAAACCCCAGACATCGCCGTCTGTGATCACATGTGCTTGCATCACTTGTTCGGGTGACACCTCGGGGCAGATTGCCCGTCGTGGGCCTGCACACATAACGTTTATCCGCGTTCACCTCACCGACATCTCAGCGCGACGTTCCCGATCGCGAGTTCTTGGCTGCATAACCTCAGTGCGTAGTTACATGCCGGGGCAGCGCTCGTCGCTTCCCTCCACACGGGTCCGGCTCTAGGTCGAGCCGTTTGTGTGCTCGGGCGCGTGTTGCTCGGGTTCGCTGCCCACAGCACATGAAGCACCTCAAGCCATGCACGGCGGCATCTCCTCGATGTGGCCTTGCACTGCTCGGCCGTCAACGAATTCGCGTGAGACTGCACGCTCAAATGATCATCGCGGTGCTGCGCGGGCCGAGGTGCCGCACCTTCGGTCCTGTTCTCCGGGCATGTCATGCGGTATCAACCAGCCGGCGTGACGGTCACCGTGCCCGTAGTCACCTGCCGCTACGACATCTCGCTGCCGCTACGAAGTCACCGTCCACACAGCGTTGGGACAGTCGCGGGCTCAAGCGCGCGGCCAGTCGAATAGCTCGTATATCTCGCCGACCGGTGCTCTTCGGCGTCGTGGTCTCTACCACCGCAGCACGGACGCCGCCCGATCAGTCCGCCCCGTTGCGGGCGCACCGGCTTAGCCGCGTGCGGTCGTCGGCAGCTGCGTGCATGACGCGTTACGAGGTGTTTGCTCGCTGATCGCTCGGGTATTCCGGCTGCCAGGACCCGTTCGATCGCCCGGCGACGAGCGTCCCGTCGCCCTCACGCGTCTGGACGAGGCCGCCGAAGCGCTGGCGCTGCTGCGCGACTCGTTCGCGGTGAGGAGCCAGTCGACGACGCTGCAACGGCTCGCGGAGACCGCGGCCAGAGTCATTCCGATGCCGTGTCGGTCTTGGAGTCCGACCAGCCGGCGAACCGCGGCGACCACCCACGCGCTGCGGCAGAACCCTAACGGCGAAATACCCAGGAATTCCTTACACACCAAGGATTCCATGCCTGGCATTGCTGCTACTGAGAACCCTACCACAGCCCTACTACGCCGGCGATCTCTTCGCCCTCACCCCGTCCGACATACCGTTCCTCTCTTCGATCGGCGGCCTGACCGCGGCAAGCGCGCGAACGGCGTCGTGCACACCTGGAGCGTCTACGACCTGCGCCCGCCGGACGTCAACCGGCAGCGCGTCGGAGGCGGCGACGCCCCGGCAGCGGAGACCCGCGTCCGAGGCCAGGACCGCAACATCCTGGAGATCCAACAGGAAACAGTGGGTGCTCCTACACCCGGCAGGCATCTCAGAACATGTTCGCCGGCACGGGCTCGGCGAACCCGAACGACGCGAGCATTGGCGGCATGAACGCCGTGACCCACCAGATGGACTGGCAGACCCGCCAGGCCCTCGCGCAGATCGGCCGTGACGTCGAACTCGAGTTCATCGTCGGCAAGTTCCAAGAGCCCGCCGACAACAGCACGGTGCGCAAGACGCGCGGCATCCTGGAGGCTACCAAGACCAACATCATCACCAACGTCATCACCAACGCCACCGCCACTGACCGAGGCGATGGTTTTGGATCTTCTACAGAAGGCGTGGGAGAACGGCGGCATCCAGGTCAGCGAGACCGCCACCCTGATGTGCGCGGCGTGGCAGAAGCGTCAACTCACAGGCTAGTTCGTCACCAAGAAGAACTACCAGGAGCAGAGCCGCAACGTCGGCGGCGTCGCCGTCTCCACCATCGAGACGTACTTCGGGCGGCTCAACAGCATGCTCAACCGCTACGTGCCCGCCGAAACCGTGCAGGTGGTCAGCCTCGACCAGTGCGTTCTCGTGTTACTCGAGACGCCCGGTAAGGGCTTGCTGTTCTCCAAACCGCTGGCCCGCAACGGGTCCACGGACAAGGCACAGATCTACGGAGAAATCTCGCTGGAGTACGGGCCGGAGATTATGCATGGCAAGATCACCGTCCTGACCACCAGCGCCCCTGCCGGAGGTGGTGGCGCGTGAGGTTCACATCCAGCGTCTACAAGGAACTCGTCGTGCACGACCTCGGCGTCACCTTCCGTGACGGCGAGGCCGAGGTGAGCGACAAGGCCACCGTGGAAGCGCTGCGGGCACTGCCGGCCGAACTCGGTGTGCGCACGGCGAGCGCAAGGCCGCGAAAGAGCACCGAGCAGCAGTAGCCGCCCTGCGGCGTCCGCGCACGAGAGGTTTGTTGAGAGCAGGACTAGTGTGGTGCGGGTGCGGTGAGTGGTTCACCGCCCCGCACCACCCCACATCAGAACCATGCCCGACGAAACGCGTCGCGTGGTGCCGATGTTGCCCGAACGGCACAGGCAAGCCCCTGCGGCAGCGCCTGCACGATCCAGTTGTGCCCTGCACACCACGGCCAGACTATCAACCGATCGTCCACTGTGTACGGTCAGAGCTCGACTCTTTCGAGCGAAACGAGTCGTCGTCCACAACAGGGTGGATGATCTGAGGCGCGGTGCGGGNNNCCCCCCCCCCCCCCCCCCCCCCCCCCCGCCACCGGGTCTATGCGGGCGCTGACTGCTTAGCGGTCCCGCACCGGCTCGCCCGATCAGTGTTGTGGCCACTGCCGCGCTCGGTCGAGCCGGGACAGCCCGGCACCGTCTTCATACCCCTACCGCACGGCATGTACTCCTGCACCACAACCCGATTTACGGAGTCGCGTTCTCGCGGCGCCGCGAGAACTGCGCCTGCTGGACCATCGGGGACAACTCGGTGAACCCGCGTAGTGCTAGAGGCGACCGGCTGACTGACTGTAGGGCACGCGACCGCATCATAGGACCTCTCGCCCGTTCAGGGGACACGATTCGGACAAAGCCGAATAATGATGGATGCTGGCCCGTATGCAGCCTGTTTCGTCCTGCGACCTGTGCGAAGACACAGGAACGATGACCTGGCAGCAACCTGTGCCAGGTCCGGACGGCGGGCTGGCCCTGACCGAGATGACCCACCCGTGCGTGCGCGGATGCTCGGGCTGGTTCCGGCTTCCCGCCGCCGAACGCGGCAACGTCATCGACGACCCCGGCGCAGCCGAGGTGATCGAGGCGGGCAACGTCGCGATGGCCAACCTGGAGCATCGCACCGAGTGGACACGGCCGACGCCACCACCCGCGCCTTGAATGGGTTACCGGCTGGACGCCCGTTGCTGCCGGAGTGTGTTCACGGCGTCGTCCACGGTGTCCGCCAGCGGTAGCACCTGATCCAGGCCGCTGAGTTTGAGCGGGCGCGACGCGGCAAGACCGCTGGTCACGAACACGATGGCATACCGGTCGCGCTGGGACTGCCCGTACAGCTCCAGCACCATCGATATGCCCGACGAGGCCATGAACGTCACCGCCAGGTACACCACCAGGCCCTTCGGGTGCGCGTCCACGAGTTCGAACAGCGCCGTCCCGATCGAGTCCACGGTGGTCATGTCGAGCTCACCGCTGACGACAGCGACCGGCACACCGCCGTAGTCACTGGTTTGCACGCTGGCCATGGGCGCCGTCGCACTGGATACCATTTCGTTCACCGTCATCGGGCACCTCGCCTCGACATGTTCCCTCGTCCTTTCATCGACATTACGAGCGTGCCCACCGCACGACACGGTCACGACACGCGACCCTGACGTTACGACGCGTCGAGTTCTTGCTCAACACCCGGCCGGGCGGTGACACGCTGTGAGCAGCCCTATCACGTCCTCTCGCCACCGCCGACGACGTCCAGGCGCGCACCGAGCAGCAGTTCACTCACAGCGAACGCGCCCGCATCACGATCCTGTGCGCGGACGCCTCCGCGATGGCCCGCACGCTCGTCCCGACGATGACGGTCCAGGCCTGCCACGAGCGGTGGGCGTGGTGAGCGCGGCCGTCCTGCGCGCCCTGGCCGCGCCACCGGAAGGGCTCAAAGAGGAAGCGATCGGCGAGCACTCCCGCACCCCTGGCCCACTACGGCGGCGGCCTGTACTTCACCTCTGCGGAGCTGGAACTCCTGCGTCCGCCCGTGCCCGCGCCACGCGGGGCATTCTCGATCTGGACGTAGCCGCCGAGGCCCAAGCCGTCACGCCGGCTGCGGCACCCCACATCACCACGGCTGCGGCCAGCGGCCACCACAGCGACTCGGTGACCGCGAGCAGCATGTTGACCACCGCGCAGGACAGCAACACGAGCACCGCCCCGCAGAGCACCGCACGTGCCCTTCTGCTCATCAGGTCCTGCCCGGTCACGTCGCTCGTCGCCCTTGCCGCTGATCCCGGTGTATCGCCCCTCGATCTGCTCTGTTACCGAAGGAGGTGAGGGTGCAGCTCCCTCACATCGTGACGTTCGCTGATCCCCTGGAGGCCGATGGATCAGCACTGGCTTCACAGCGGTGCCGCGGTGCCAGCGACGTTGCTGTCGGCAAGGCCGTTCACGATGCCCGCCGGTGATGGTGACGATGTTGTTTCCTGAGGTGCTGTTCAGCGCTTGACCGGTGGGAGTCCCGCGGTGCAGGTGAAGTCGGCACCGAGTGGGTGCACCCTGGCGGGAGCATCCACGCCCTACGCGGAACCAGGAGAACGAACCCCGCCGCGGTGCCCGATGCTGGCCCGGCCGACGTAATGTGAAGGGGCAACGCCGCCAATCTGGCACACCGCACAGAGTGGTCCGGGCCGATCCTGCCGTCCGGCGGCGATCGGCTAGCGCCGCCGATCTGATCACGAGGAACTCAAACAGACGGCGTGACCGGGTGATCGGTCAGACCAGCTGGGTTCCGCAACGCCCTCCAAGCGTAGAGCCCGCTCATGAGCACGAGCGCACCGGCGGCCGCGAGCACCGTGTCGATCCTGCCGAAGCGCACCCCGGCGATCTCAGCACGAAACCCGACCAGCATAGTGCTTGTGAGCCAACCTGCGCCCACTCCTCCGGCCAGTGCGGCGAGATGTTCGGCCGGGCTGATCACCGCGAGCACCCGGCTCTGATGAGTGGATGGAACCACTTCCAGCAGCAGCGGCGTGAACGCCACGTGCGACATCGCCGCTGGAATGCCCACGAACAGCAGGACGATCAGTTCTGGCCAGAGTTCGGTGAGGCGAGACCCGACGATCATGCCCATACCGGTCAGGGACACTCCCACCGCGTACAGCGCGCGATAACCGGTGCGGGCGCCGATCGCACTCGCACCCAACGCACCGGCGACCAGGCCGAGCCCGAACACGGTCTCGAATGCGCCGTACCATTGCGGGGCGACCTTCAGGTTCTCGGTGCTGCGCACTGGCGTTGACCATCCGTCTCAGCTCGATCGACAAACAGCTACGCCGCCTGCACGACTCCATCTGCCGCCCCTGGGCAAGGACCTCGATGCCGATCCGACGCTGAGGTACCTGGACCGGCAGATCCTCACCATGCTGGACAACATGGCCGTGATGCGTTAGGTCGGACACCGCCGACCTAACGGAAACTGGAGGGCAACGCCAAGTCGAAGTAGTCGTCCCGCTGTGTCCCGGCCGACAGCGCACCACGTGGCTCTGGCCTTCAGGCAGATGCATACGGCGCCGTATGCATCTGCTCGAGTGCCAATAGCCATTCGTTTCACTGGCAGCCGACACTCGAGCACTCACCAGGTCCACGTCGCCGAAATATCGGTGACGTTGGAGCCAACGAGTTCGACCTGCTTCGCACTATCCGCCGACGCCCCGCGCCGGTGCGCTGTCGGCACGCGATCATCGACGCCGTCTGGGATCCGCTCTTCTCCGGCTTTACTGAGACCCTCGCCGTACGCATCGCGGCGCCGCACCCCCAACTCGGCGAGCCGGCGCGGATCGAGACACTTCACGGCATCGCCTCCCGGCTCACCATCAACACATGCCCCGGCGATTGACGCCGGTGGTACTACTCGCCAGAAACTCGGGCCCGACGATGTGGGCGGTCACCATCTTCTGTGTGCGCGCCTACCCACGTCGTCTCCCCCGACGCTCGACCACTCCTATGATCGGACCGTGCCCGACCACGAGGTTCCCAGCTTCAACGCGGCGATCGATCACATGTGCCACCGCGTGAACGCACGTTCGGGTGAAACAAGTCCACAGCGTGGCCATAAAACCGCTGGTGAGCCCCTTACTCCAGTAGGATATGAAGATCAGCCCGGAGCCCGGAGCCCGGAGCCCGGAGCCCGGAGCCCGGAGCCCGGAGCCCGGAGCCCGGAGCCCGGAGCCCGGAGCCCGGAGCCCGGAGCCCGGAGCCCGGAGCCCGGAGCCCGGAACCCGGAACCCGGAACCCGGAACCGTTCGAGTTCCCATAGGTAGCGACGCCTCTCGCTGGATCACGGTCGGTTTCGACCGCACGGTGCTGGTCGTCGTCCGCACGGTCACGACGGCAACCCGCCTGCTCGACGTGCTCGACCTGCTGTGCGAGGACGCGCGAGTGCAAATCGTGTTCACATTCGAGCAGTCCTCGGCGTTCACGACGGGCGTGACCGGTTTCATCGACGCGATTGGCGGCCTGCTTCTGCCATGGGACCAGGCGGTGCGGCATCGTTTCGACATCGCGATCTGCGCGAGCGAGAACGGCGCACTCCACCAACTGCAGGCGCCGCTGATCCTGCTCCCTCACGGTGCAGGACACAACAAGTTCTCCAAGAGCAGCAACAACATCTCCGGGTACAACCCGCAGCAGCTCATCCACCACGGCACCGTGGTGCCTCAGGTCATCGTGCTGTCACACGGAGAACAGCTCGACCAGCTCGCCGCGTCGTGCTCCGAGGCAGTGCCACATGCCGTCGTGGCCGGCGACATCTGCTTCGAGCGACTGCGCTCGAGCACCCCGCACCGCGCTCGGTATCGGAAGGCATTAGGCCTGGGCGACAGTCAGCGCCTGGTTGTGGTCAGCTCCACGTGGGGAACCAGATCCGCGTTCGGTCGCGACCACGAACTTGTGCAGCGGTTGCTCACGGCGCTGCCCCGCGACGAATACCGCGTGGCGCTGGTGCTGCATCCCAGCATCTGGTTCGGGCACAGCCCGTACGCGGTGCGCGGCTGGCTTCGGTCCGCACTGGACGCAGGGTTGCTCCTCGTCCCACCCCATGAAGGCTGGCGGGCGACGCTGGTCGCAGCAGATCTGTTGATCTCCGACCACGGATCGATCAGCTTGTACGGCGCGGCGGTGGGAGTCGCTGTCCTGCTGGCGGCATTCGACCACGACGAGGTTGTGCCCGGCACCCCGATGGCGGCGCTGGCGGACAAAGCTGTTGCGCTGGACGCACACAGCGACCTGCGGAGCCAGATCGACACGGCGATGGCCGCACATGACCAGCAGGCCCTGGAGCTGGTCGCTAGTCGAGTCTTCGGGCGCGCCGGTGCGGGTGCAGGCTTCCTGCGCTCCCTGCTCTACGACGTCATGGCCCTGCCCGAACCCGCCGGCCCGGCCACAGCCCGGCCCGTCGACGAACCGTCCGCTGAGGAGCGCCGCATGCAGGCACACCTGGTGTCCACAACCCTGATCGACGACCACACCGTAGAGCTGGAGCGTTTTCCGGCGACGTTGCCCTCTGCGTCGGCACCGGGCCGGGACCAGCACATCGCGGTCGAGGACGACGTGTTCGACACCGCCTTGGCCGACAGCGCGGCAGTGGTGCTGGCCCGTGACGCACCGGCCGATGTGCTGTCGTGGGCTCGGCAGGTCTTGGCCGACCGTCCAGCCGCGCGCGTGGTCGCCGCGAAGAACCTCATCGTGCTGCGTCGTGATGGGCGCGTTCTCCAGATGACGGCGGAACCCGCCGCCGAGCCCGCAGACGATCTTGCTGTAGCCGCTTCCGCGGTGTGCGCTTTGACAGCGCGTCGGCCCGAGTTCGCTGGCGGCATGATGACGATCAAGCTTGGCGGCCGGACACTTCAGGTTCGGCTTACCGAGTTCACTGACCGAGGTTCGCCAGTTTCGCGATGATCCGGTCGGCGTCGGCGCTTCCGGCAGCGGTGTAGATCTCCGCAGCGGCCGTCAGATGGCGGCGTGCTTGGCCGATGTCGCGATCGGATTCGGCGAGGTCTGCGAGCTGCTCGAGTGCCTGCGCGGCCAGGTGGTTCGCGCCGGCCTGGGTCAGCAGCGGCAATGCCCGCTGCAGCTCGGCTGTCGCTCCAGTGTCCCGTCCCAGTGCTCGCAACACTTTGGCGGTGGTCATAAGGATGTTGCCGCGGCTGCGCAGGTTCTGGTGGGGCAGCGACTCCATCAGGGTGACCGCCTGGCGCAGCTCTGCCAGCGCGGCTTTGTGGTCACCGCTGAGATGCAACGCCTGGCCCAGGAAATGGCGCTGCAGAGCGGCACCGCGAGTCCGCCCTACCTCGATGTTGATCGCCAAGGCACGCCGGTAGTGGTCGGCGGCCCGTGCGTAGGCACCGCGGTCCAGGTGGAGCCGGCCGGTGAACTCCTCCACCGAAGCCTGCAGCCGCCGATGCCCGCTGCGCTCGGCCAGAGCGGCGGCCTCGACCAGCTGCTCGTCGGCCTGCTCGAACCTGCGCAGCTCGACATAGGACCGTGCAAGCTGACTGCGCATCCGTGCTTCCACAGCCGGATCCTCGACGGCTTGGCCGGCCTCGACTCCTCGCAGCGTGGTGGCCACCCAGTCGCGGTAGTGCTTGCGGTTGAGGAACAACGGCCACAGCGCCTCGCACAGCTGCCACACCTCGGCTGCCCAGCCCTGGTCAGCGGCGGCCACCACCGCGCCGACGAGGTTGTGGCGTTCGATGTCCAGGGTGCTCAGCGCGGCGGCACCGTCGGGGAATCCGGCGGCCACCGACCTCACGACCGGATCGTCGGCATGGTGTGAAAACCGGAGCCGGTCTTCCGCAGCTGCAAGGTCCGCACCTGCCGCGAGCAGCAGATAGTGCCGGACGATCCGGCTCAGCACTGCCTCGTGTTCTGCGGCTGTCAGCTCGGCTGTGGCTCTGGCTGCAGCATGCCGCGACACCAGTTCACCGAGCCTGATTCGACTGGTACTGCCGGTGTCCACCCATTCCACGAGGTTCGCCTGGTGCAACAGCTCCAGATGCTGCTCGACAGCCTCCTCCGGTTCGTCGAGCGCCGTAGCGACAACCTCGATGGCGATATCGGTTCCCGGATGGATACCGAGGACCAGATAGAGCCTGCGTGCTCCGTCGGGCAGGTCGGTAATTGCGCTGTCGAATGCCGCGGTCACCACAGCAGCAGCTCCTTCGATCGCCACGAGTCGATCCGCCGCCTCTGTCAACTCCCGCACGACCTTGGCCAGCGACAACGACGTCCGCCTCCGCAGGCGTGCCCCCACCACGCCCAGCGCGAGCGGCAATCGGTCGCACAGCTCCACCAGCTGACGAGCCTCGTCCGGTTCGGCGTCCACCCGTGCCCGCCCGCAGTGGCCTGCCAGCAGCGCGACTGCGTCGCCGACGGGGAGCCGGTTCACTCGTACCCGCACCGCGCCGTGCTGGTGCAGCTCGTCCAGATCCAGGTTGGACGTCACCGCGACCACGCAACCAGGCGCGTCGGGCAACCACCTCGTCACCTGTTCCGACATCGTCACGTGGTCGACCAGGATCAGCATCCGCTTTTCCCGCAGACGCGTACGCAGCGCCGCCACCCGGCGATCGAGCTCTGGCGAGAGCCACTCGTCACCGACGCCGAGCGACCGGAGGAATCCCTCCACCACACCGCTGAGCTCCACACCGGCACCACGCCGGTGCTCCCGCAAGTCGACGTAGAGCTGGCCGTCCGGGAAGGAGTCCTTCGCCTCGGTGGCAAGCCTTCGCGCCAACGCGCTCTTCCCCGCGCCCGGCGGCCCGTCGAGCACGAGCAGAAGCCGCCGCTCACGAGACCCGCACAGCGACACCAGCCGCGTCAGCTCCTCGTCACGGTCCACGAACAGGACCGGTGCCGGCGGGCACTCCCACGGCTTGCCGAGCCGTGGTGCCGTCCCGAAGCTGAGCTGGTTGATCGTGTTGATCGTGCCGGCCTGGACCACGGGCCCGTCCGCAGAGCCGGACACGCTATTTGTCACCACGAGACCACCACACCGACCTCACCACTACTGCGTACGGTGATCAGCAATGTACGGCAAGAGGCCGCCGCAGCATGTCGATCCGCGAAAGCCGCACACTCAGGAGCCGTCGTCCTTGAAGGTGATCGGGCCGGAGATGTCCCGTGCCTGCACGACCGGGCCGGTCACGGTGCCGCTGATCTCGTTCCGTGTGCCGTCCTCGCCGTCGGCGGCGGGAGCGGCCCACACGGCAACAGCTCCAGCGGCGATCGTCAGTACGCCCACGGCCGCCCAGGCCAGCATGTTGCCACCGAGGTCCGTCGCCACGTTGATGCTGATTCCCACGCCTGAGGTGACGACAGCGGCCACCATCGCGATCAACCATCTGCGCACTGTTCAGCTCTCCTCCCTGATGGCCGCCATGCGCGCCTGCGTTGCGGACGCCGCCCTCAGGTGTCCGCCCGCCAGGTATATCTCCAAAGCTCGCTCGTAGTGCTGCGCGGCACGTGGCCTGTCGTGGTTCGCCTCCAGATCACCGAGCGCGTCGAGAACCTGTGCACGGTCGAAGTCGCGGCCCACCTCCGCCGCGCTCGCCAGCGCGCGGTTCAGGTGGTCACGACCGGCGACGAGATCGCCGGTGCCGGCCAGCACGCGGCCCTGCCACAGCAGCACCTTCGCGAGGTTGGCCCGGTCGGGCACCTCCAGTGACCGCAGCAGGGTCCACGCGTGGGCGAGCAACTCCAGCGCCCTGACGGCGTCCTCGGCCTTGGCGGCGTGCAGGCAGGCGATCGCGGTGCGCCGGTCGTCGCCGATCTGGTCGGCGAGAGCGAGATTGTGCCGCAACAACGGCCTGGCACGCGTGTGCTCTCCCGCAGCGAGCAACGCGAGGGCAGCTCCCTCGATCGCGGTCGCCGCCAGGTCGACGGCGTTGTGGGAGCTCGCGAGCTCCTGAGCCTCGGTGAACAACGAGGCGGCGTCGTCGTAGCGAGCCCCCGCCTGCACCGCGAACCCGTTCTGCACCAGCAACAGCGCCTTGACGAGCGGCTTGCCGAGCTGACCGGCCGCCTGGACACCGAGATCGTGCGTCGCGAGCAGGTCGTCGCTGAGCCTGTGGGCTTCGTAGAGCCACCATTGAGCCACGCAGATGTGCACGACAGCGTCGAAGTCGCCGAGTTCGAACGCGAGGCCGGCCGCGGTGATCAGGTTGGCGCGCTCGGCGTGCATGAAGCGCTCGGAAGCACTGTGCGCGGGATGCGTGGTGTCGATCACGGTCTCGGGGAAGAGCACCCTGCGCCAAGGACGGTGCCGTTGCAGTTTTCCGTAGGTGGCGACGGCTCCGGTCGCGTACCAGCGAACGAACGCCCTCTGTGCAGCCTCGCGGTCGAGCGGCGGGTCGCCGGCGTCAGCGACCTTGCGCGAGTGATCGGTGACGAGCGCGTCCAGCACCAGGCGTCCGCTGATCTCGTCGACCATCCGCGTTCCCTTGATCAGCTCCCGCACGACCGGCTTCAGGCGGACTTCCGGGACACCGCACGCGGCCGCCAGTGCCTGCACGGAGATGCCGTTCTCCGCGCTGGGATGCTGGCCCAGCACGCGGTAAGCGCGCCGAGCCCGCTCGGACAGCCGCCGGTACCCGGCGTCGAGGACCGTGCTGATGGCGGGTTCGCCGTCGACGGTGACACCCGTGATGCCCAGCTCCGGATCGGTCAGCTCCTCCAGCAGCTCGCTCAGGGACAACTTTGGCGACTCGGCCAGCAGGCGTCCGACCACGCTCAACGCGATCGCCCGGCCGGAGCACAGCGCGACCAGGGCGTCGCGGGCCGCGGGCTCGGCGTCGACACGATCGCGAGCGAACCCGCGGAGCAGCTCGGCGGACATCTTCGCGTTGAGCGGCTCGACGTCGATGAACCGGGCGTTCTGCTCGGCGAGCGCGATAAGGCCTCCGTGCCCGGTGACGATCACGACCGATTTCCCCGGCCCGGGCAGCAGGTGCTTGACCTGGGCCGCCGCGACCGCGTCGTCCAGCAGGACCTGCAATGACAGACCCCTGGTCACTGTCCGGAACAGGTGGGCGCGGCCCTCGATGTCACCGGGGATCTGCGCCGCGTCCACTCCGAGCGAGACCAGGAAACCGAAGAGGATCCGGAACGGCGCGGTGGTGTGGTCGGTACCGGCGCCGAGGTTGGCGTAGAGCTGACCATCCGGAAACCGCTCGCTCAGCCCGTGCAGCCAGTACAGGCCGACTGTGGACTTCCCGCTGCCGCGCGCGCCCAGCAGCACGGCGATGGCAGGCTCTTCGGAGATACCGGCGAGCACTTCGTCGAGCGCCTTCAGCACCTCCACCTGGTTGACCAGCTTGGCAACCGTCGCGGGCAACCCGGCAGGTGTGCGCGGCCGAAAACCCCGGACTTCGTGAATGTGAAGCTCCCCCACCGAGCCCGCCTGCACCACGTTCGTCGCCGACCCGCTCATCTGGTTGTCCACGCCTCGCCTGAACCCCACGCCGAGCCTCCCCGCCCGCCCACCGGTCAAGAACAGCGACAACCATATCGGCTCAGTCACCACTGCCGCACCGAACGTGATCGATACTAGGATGGCGCTTCGTGTTCAACACGCAGCGGCCGGAAGTGCTCCCGAAGAACTCTCCGTGGCTCACTCGGCAGCCAGACCGGACCGTTCTGGCGGTCGTGCACAACGTGACCGCCGCAACCCGGCTGTTCGATGTTCTTCCACTGCTTGCGACGGATCCGCGCATCCAGGTGCACTTCACCTGCCCGGAATCCTCCCCGTTCCACGGCCAGATCGCCGAGTACTTCACCGCACGCGAAGTGACGCCCATCCCGTGGGAGCTCGCCGCAACGACCGAGTTCGACCTCGCGTTGGCCGCGAGCCACGGAGGCCCGCTGTACGATTTGAACGCACCCCTGATAATTCTACCGCACGGAATGGGCTACAATAAATACTTGGACCGGAAACCGGAAACCGGAAACCGGAAACCGGAAACCGGAAACCGGAAACCGGAAACCGGAAACCGGAAACCGGAAACCGGTTTTCGGAATGTCTCCGGAATGGTTGCTACACGAGGGCGAGCTTGTCGCGTCATCGCTCGTGTTCTCGCACACCGAACAGCTCGACCGTCTGAGAGCATCCTGCCCGGCAGCACTCGATGCCGCCCTGGTCGCCGGGGATCCGGCGCTCGACCGGATGCTGGCGAGCATCCCGTTGCGACGCACCTATCGCGACGCGTTCGGAGTGCAGGACGGTCAGCACCTCATCTTCGTGTCGTCCACCTGGGGACCGGACTCGCTCTACGGCACGACACCGACGCTGATCCAGCGCCTTCGCTCAGAGCTGCCCCTCGACGACTACACACTCTCCGTGGCCCTGCACCCCAACACTTGGTCGGCACACTCCCCTTGGCAAATCCACCGCTGGCTCGACGCGTGCGCACGAGCAGGCGTGATCGTCGCACCACCGGAGGAAGGCTGGCGCGCGGCCCTGATCGCCGCGGATCTCGTCGTCGGAGACCACGGCTCCGTGACGTTCTACGCCGGCGCCCTCGGTAAGCCAGTCCTGCTGGCCAACTCGGCGGGCCACACCGTCGACCCGGCCTCAGCTGTGGGGCGGTTCGTCGCTGCCGCGGATCACGTCGAGGCAAGCGCGCTACTCCCGCAGGTGAAGCACGCGATCGCGCGCGGCCAGAGCCCCGAGCAACGTGAAGCCGCCGCACTGGCCACCTCCGCCCCACTGAAGTCGTTCGCGTTGCTGCGCGAGGAGTTCTACCGCCTGCTGGCACTACCGGAACCCGACAGCCCTGCTCTCACCCCGGCCGTGCCAGTCCTCCACGCCACGCCAAGGTCTCCGGCAGCCCAGGCGGTCGAGGTGACCCTGACGTACGAGCCCGGAGTGCTGCACGCCACCGCCAGGCGCTTCGCGGCCGAACTGGCAGCACAAGGATGCCCACCACCACAGGGCGCCCATCTGGTCGTCAGCAGCGACGAACCCGACCAAGACATGCTCCAGCTCGCCGACATCGTCGTGCACGAGGGACCCGGCGACGCCAAGGCGTGGATCACGGACACCCTGTCCGCACTGCCCGGAGCAATGCTCGCCTCAATGCCTGTCGACGACACCACGTGGCTGGTCGGTACACGCGACGTCGGCCTGCTCAGCTTCACGGCGCCAGGCCCGCACGGTCGCACGTGCGCCTCAGTCGTGCTCAGCTGGTTGATCTCCGGCCACTCACTCCACGCCTTCCCGCAACACGTCGAACTGCACACGGGTACAACGCGCTCCAGCGGCAGTCCCATCGCCTGCACCTACCTGAGCGCGACGGCTTAGCAAGACATGCCCGTTGGGGACGCCTTCAGCGACAGCAACTACCAGAACACACCGTCGGCGACCCACTATCGTCGTTCACGTGTTCGACGCCTTCACGCACAACGACCTGCTGATCTCGATGCTAACGACCGTCGCCGGGGAGGACGTCGAACTGGAAGATGCAGAGAAGGCGTTCGCAACACGGAGGGCGACTTCCGGGCGAAATTCACGGCTGCAGTGGAAGCACGAATGGCCAAACTGGCAAGCCCAGAGGCGTTCATCGAGCTGCCGGACGACCCGGATCAACTGCGCAAGGCCGACCTGGAACGGCTGGTGCGGCCTGCGGCGCACGGTTTTCTGCGCTCCAACCCCAACAAGGACGAGTTGCTGGACCAGGTGGCGCGCATCCGGCGTCGGCAGGACCGGCGACCAGCCTGGATTCCCCGCATCGACAGGGACGGCAACCCGATCCCGACCGAGCAGAACTCGCACGACGACATCGAGAGTGAACCCGACAGGCAGTTGGTGATTGCGGCTCTACCGGAACTGGGCGAGGTGACCGTCCAGCTCCCGAAATCCTGGGACGACCGGCCGGAACTGCCGATGGCACCGGGAGGCATCGGCGAATGGGAGTCCGCGCTGTTCGCCCTGCTCGGTGTGGCTGGCGAGGACTCGCCGGCGTCCACCATCGCGATCAATGCCAAAGGCAATGAATCCTTGGTGCCGAACGAGGTGCGGGGGTGGCCGACCGAGTCGACGCAATCCGCATCAGCAGCGGAGGACCCCGGCGTGGCGAGCGAACTGCTCGCCACCAGCCCGGTCCTGGGCGGACTGCCGGTCGTCGACGACGGCCCTGAAGCGCGCGACGTCATTGCCGACGCGTTGATGTCCGCTGGCGACTGGAGGTACGGCCCGCGGTGGCTGCTCGAAACCTGGGCTGCCGGTGATGACATCGCCACAATGTCCGTCGCTCGCGCCGCCATCGCCGGGTGGGCGGACGAGGATTGCAGCGGGCTGCTCGTCTACGTCTACGGCGGAGCGTTGCACCGTCGCGAGGGACTGCTCGGCACGCCGGTTCCTCTGCACAGCTACCTGCTCGCCGTGACGCGGTCCCCAGAAGGCACCGACACCATCGACGCCGTACATCGAATCGCGTGGTCGTGCCCTGGCGAGCTGTGGTGCCACAGGGGCGGCTGCCCCGAAGTCGACTTCTTCGAGGCAGCCGCTCTGCTCGCGCCGATCGTCGCCGCCGGACATGCCGCAGCGGCCACTGAAGGCGACTGGGCCGAGTCCCACCGCCTGCTCTACGGCGACGGGGACGGGCCCGACTACCCAGACAACGTCCTGGAACACCTGGCCATAGTGCTGTCGGCCGTTGGCTGGGTCGAGTTGATGGAGTCCGCGTGGGAGGGAGGCATCGAGGAGTTGCTGCTCCGCAGGGGTGAGCACTGCCTCGCCGCCTCTCACGATCCGGTCATGCGGCAGATCATGCTGATCGACGGCAAGAACGAGCTCGAGTGGTCGCTGGAAATGCTGGCGGACGACGGCGTCCTCACCGACGGCAAGCTCGACATCGACGCTGCCGGCGAGCGCTGGGACACCGAACTGCTTGCCGCAGCCGACGATCTCCTGCACGGACGGATCACCAAGATGCCCCGGCTGGCCTCTCCCGTCCAAGTCACCGTGGTCGGGCTTCACCCACACGCGGACGGCACCTTGCGCGGCCCGTTCTCCGCAGACCTCGCACAACTCCAGCTCCGTTCCTTGGCCGCGACCGTCGACCTGCTCACGTCGCCTGAGCAACCAGCGCACGAAGATGAGCTCAACGACGATTGCGGAGCTTCGTAGAACCACTTGACCGCAAGACGCACGGTAGGTGGGTCGGGGAATCAACCTGAGCGTCAGCTCGACCTGAGTCGTCATCGAATGCGGGTTGAGCCGAGTTTCCGCGCCACACCCATGAACGTGGAGGTTCAGTGGCCCCGGAGAACCAGCTCCAGGGCCACCGGCGCGCGACGCTGTGGCGGCTGGCATTGAGGCGTCAATGTGGTGCACCGCTGGGGACAACGTGCGTCGTGCTGGGGATGAGCGCGCACGCCCTACCCGTCCCATGCGCCATGTTTGTCCCGCTCGCCGAGTCCTCACGAGAGGCGAATGACCTCATACGAACCGCTGAACGGCCCCGTTGCCGCTGCTGAGCGGGCGTCCGGAACGAGAGCAGGCGACCGCGACGATGAAGAACGCGTTGCAGTTGGCGTCCGAGATGTTCGGACAGCAGCAAGGCCGCGCGCCGATGCTCAACATGATCACATCCGATGCGGTGAACAACCCGAGGAACGGCCTGCGGCGTTGGGTCATCCGGTCGAACCACTACTCGGAGGATCCTCACGAACTGGTCGACTGGGCTTTGGTGGAACTTCACCACGACGGCTCCGTCGCCTTGGCGATCGGGTTGGTGAGGGCCCTGACCGGTGTGGAGCTCCCCGGCAATGACGCCGCGGTCTGGCATGTGTGGGTCAAGATCGTCGACGCTGTGATCGGTGCAAGTCTGAGACTCGTCGACGGCGGCGAGAGCAGAGGAGGCTGGTCGGGGCGTTCGCATCCCTACTCCCGCTGCTGCGCCCCGGTCGCGTCTCTCGGCTGGCCCGCGCGAAACGCAGTAATGAGGTTTTCAGCCTGCGAGAAGGATGGTTCAGCATGGTTAGCGATACACGATGACGCACGCGCCACTTGACGGTATCTCGGACCTGAGCATCGAAGCCATCGATCATGATGGCGTAGTGCTCATGGCGCTCACCGGCGACATCGACATCACCAACGCCGGCCAAGCACGCGCTGCCATCGAGGAACAGCTGAACAACCACCCGATCGGCATCGTGATCTGCCTAGCGGTGAGCTTCCTCGCCTCGACCGGGCTGTCGATGCTGGGCGAGGTCCATCGTCGAACGCAGCAGGCCGGAATCGGATTCGCCGTTGTGGCGACAACGCGCTCCGCACAACGTTCGTTGCAAGCGTCAGGCATGGATCGAATTTTGTTGTTGCACGACACCGTCCCGCACGCTGTCGAAGGCTTGCAGAAGGCGACCGCATCGGAACGGCCCGACCTCGCGCGCTGACGACCCGCACGGTGTCACCCGGTCCTCGGTGTCTGCCGAGCACACGATTTCGGCACATGCGGCGCGTGTGCTCAGGAGCGGGTTACCGAGTCCAGAAGGGCTTTGGCGACGTCACGGAGCTTGACGTTGTCGTGCTGCGAACGCTGCACGAGCATCGAGAAGGCTTCGTCGGCGGTGCAGGAGTGCACCACCATCAGGACGCCCTTCGCCTGGTCGATGACCGCCCGTGAGACGAGAGCCTGCTCCAGGCCGCTGATGTGGTCTTTCGCGCGCTGCCAACGGTGGGCGCCAGCGATCGTGGCGGACGCTGTCATCGTGAACAGCCGCATGAGCCCTTCATCGAAAGGATCGAAAGCAGCAGCCGTGTAGCTGTAGATGTTGAGCGAGCCGAGGTGCACCTGTTCAGCGGACTGCAGGGAGGGCAACAGCACCGGAACGGACAGATAGGCTCGAATCGAGTGATCCGCAGCCGCCGCCTCGAACTCCGGCCACTCGTCAACATGCTCCCCGACAACGGCCCGCACCACCTGCAAAGTGCGCCCCGCCTCAAGACAAGGACCACGGTCGGCGCTGTACTGCTTCTCATCGACCTCGACCAGACGGGCGTTCGTGAACGCCGCCGTGCGCGGTTGCGCCAGATCCACCAACGACACTGATACCGCGTCGGCATCCGGAAGCGCCCTGCTCGCGGTGTCGGCCAACCTCTGCAACGCGGTGTCGAGCGGTTCCTCATCGGTGAAAGAGTCCCTGAGTACCATCAGTGCGTCAGTGGTCTCGTCGAGTCTGGTCAGGGCATCAGGACGATCACCGTCCTGATGCCCGTTCTGGGACGTCTCGGACGCGCTCGTGTCATCGGCCATGCCGCGGCACCTCGTAGTTCAGAGGAACTGTCCACGGCGCCGCTGTTTGACGTCGTCAGCGCATGGTACGCAGTGATCAAACCTGGCAGCGGCCGTCCTGCGGCAGCGGCGAACCGGAACCGGCGCGGAGGGCTGCAGTATTTCAACTTCCCCGCGCCGGAACCGGCTGGTCCGCCCGAAAGCGGCCTACCGTGTTCACGAGCACGTGCACGGCGCTCCTTCGATACCCGTCCGGGATAGATCCAAATCCTGAGTGGACCAACTTCGACGTGCACCAGGCGAATTCCGGCTGGAGCGGCTTCGAAGCGAGTTGTTCGCGAGTGGACGGTCGCCGCCAGCGATCAAGTTGTAGTGAGAACCGCGAAGGAAAACGGTCAGTAGCGGATCGGTACGCACCGTTTCTCGGGTTGATCAGGCAACTTGGTGCGAACCCCGCGTCGAGGAAGACACCGGCATGGACCAGATCATGAGCGGTGGCCACGCTATCGAGTATTTCGTCCGATTGTTCCGGTAGAGGACTTTGATCGTCCGATCGCCGACGGTTGAACGCAGCCGCACCGGGCAACATCACCGACATGGCATCGGCTGTTCTAGCTCGGCATGTATGGACACAGATCGTGGTGGTGGCGCTGGTCGTGGTGTCCGTCGGCGGCTGCCAATGGCCGCGTGATGCCAACGGGACCTTGGACCGCGTACGTGAAGGCACGATCAAGGTTGGGGTGGCCCACCATTCGCCGTGGACGATCGCGAACGACAGCCGGAATCCGGACCAGGCGCCAGGCGGTGTCGAGACGGTCCTGGTGCAACGCCTCGCCGACAGCCTGGGTGCGCGCGTGCAGTGGGTGCCCGGCGGCGAGGCCGAACTCATGGCAGCCCTGTCCGAACGCAGCCTCGACCTCGTCGTCGCCGGTCTGGACGCCGAGTCGCCCTGGGAGCAGAAGGTCGCCCTGACCACCGACTACCTCACCACTGACATGGTCGTCGCCATACCTGCGGGGGCACCGACCGACATAGCCGGCAAACGGGTGCTGGTGCGGGAAGGCAGCGCCGAAGCAGCGCTGCTGTCCGACGAGGATGCGACCGCTGTCCCCGTCTCTGAGGTTCCCGAACGTCCCGACGGTGCTGCGGTGCTCCCCAACTGGCTGGTGAACGCAGCCGGACTGACCGACTCCGGCACCCATCTCTCCAGTACCGACCACGTCATGGCTGTGCCGCCAGGCGAGAACGCCTGGCAAAGCACAGTCGAACGGTTCTTGCTGGAACTGGATCCCGACGAGGTACACCGCTTGCTGCTCGACAACCACCGCGCGGGGGCATGACATGGCCGCGATCCACGACAGCTTCGAGTTGCCGCCGGAAAAGGCGGCGCTGCACCGCCGCGCGGTGCGCCTGGAGTGGTGGACAGTCGCGTTCTTCGTCGTGGCCATCACCGTGCTGGCCGCCGTACTCGGCCAATCACAGGCCATGAAGGCGGCCTGGGTGGAGGACATCCTCGCCCTCGCACCACCCATCGCGTTCCTGGTCGCCGATCGCTACCGCAACCGGCCCGTTGACGCCGAGCACCCCTACGGGCATCACCGCTCGGTGGCCATCGCATTCCTGGCCTCCGCCCTGGCACTGCTGGTACTCGGCGGCTACATCCTCATCGAATCCGTGCTGCGGCTCGTGCAGGGCGAGCGCCCGCCGATCGGATTGATCGACATCCTCGGCCACACGATGTGGCTGGGCTGGCCGATGATCGCCGTCCTGCTGGTGACCATGGTTCCCGCGATCCTGCTCGGCCGCGCCAAGACGAAACTGGCCGCGCAACTGCACGACAAGGTCCTGTACGCCGACGCCGAGATGAACCGCGCCGACTGGCTCACCGCTGGCGCCGCCGTCCTCGGCATCATCGGCATCGGCGCCGGACTGTGGTGGGCCGACGCCGTCGCCGCGATCATCATCTCCGCCGACATCGTCCGCGACGGCCTCCGCACCACCCGCACCGCCGTTGCCGACCTTATGGACCGCCGGCCTCGCACCGTCACTGACAACCAGCCGCACCCCCTGCCCGCCCAGCTCACCGAGCTCGCCCTCGACCAACCGTGGGTTACCGATGCCTGGATCCGCCTGCGCGAGGAAGGGCACGTCTTCGTCGGAGAGATGCTCGTCGTACCCAAGCCCGACACCGATGACCTCGTCAAACGGCTCGAGCGACTCAGCCACCAATTGCGCGACGCGGACTGGCGCATGCACGACATCGCCGTGATGCCCGTGCTCAAGATTCACCGATAGCCGCCGTCGAACCGGCTCCCGCACCGGCCAAGATCGCGTACTCGACCATCGCCGCTCGCGATATCGGGGCTTTATAATGACGTACAGCGCCGCAGTCGCGGAGCACTGCATCCGCGCGCGACTGTCCGTACTGGTGGTGCTGCCCTTCTCCAAGTTCGCCGAGGAGAATCACCCCGGGCTTCTGCCGATCGGGCCTGCCAGCCTGGGGCGAGGCAATCGCCCCGCCCCAGGTGACCGTCACAGGTGCGAAGTCAACTTGAAACGCGATTCAATCACCAGGCTGCCTGCACGAAACCGCAGGTCAGAACTGTTCCCATCCTTTGGTACTCCCGCCCAAGGTTCGGCCCTGTGCAGACGATCTCGCGCAGGTTGGTGCCCCTCCCAAGGTTCGGCCAGGGCGACGGCACATACCGAGATCACTGACGGACAGCGAGAAATGCCGCCGCCACTGGCCTGCGAACAATGCCTCGACCTCAAGCCTCGCGCACGGGCGGCACCAGTTCCGACGACGTATCTGGCCGGGGCTAACAGCGGTGAGCGGCACAGCCGTGGCCCACAGCCGTTCGTACAGCTCCTTGTGTGTCCTCTGGATTGTCGCCTGCGGGCTGATCACCGCGGTGAGGTTCCTGCCCACGCCGGTCAGGGAGGCACTCAGGAGCTGCACGGTTGCGTTCTCGTGGATCAGACAGCGGTCATGCAGCTCGAGACGTGCCGCTGAGGGACGTGTGCTCAGGAACTGATCACCGAGTCGAGGAGGTTGTTGGCGATGTCGCGGAGTTTGATGTTCTCGTGCTGTGAGCGCTGCACGAGCATCGTGAAGGCGTCGTCGGCGGTGCAGGAGTGCACGGCCATCAGGATGCCCTTGGCCTGGTCGATGACGGCCCGGGAGATGAGAGCCCGTTCCAGGCTGCTGATGTGGTCTCGTGAGCGCTGCCAGCGCTGGCCGCTGGCGATCGTGGCCGACGCTGTTGTCGTGAACAGCCGCATGAGTCCTTCGTCGAACGGGTCGAACGCCGCGGCCGTGTAGCTGTAGATGTTGAGCGAGCCGAGGTGCTCCTCCTCAGCAGACTTCGGGGAGGGCAGCAGCACCGGCACGGACAGGTAGGCGCGGATGGCGTGTTCCGCGGCCGCTGCTTCGAACTCCGGCCAGTCGTCGAGGTTCTCCCCGACGACCGCCCGCACCGCCCGCAAGGTGCGCGCGGATTCGAGGCACGGGCCCCGGCCGGCGCTGTACTGCTTCTCGTCGACCTCGATCAGCCGGGGGTTCGTGGAGGCCGCGGTGCGCGGCTGCGCCAGATCCATCAGTGACACCGTGACCGCGTCGGCGTCCGGGATCGCCCTGGAAGCGGTGTCCGCCAGCCTCTGCAACGCGGTATCCAGGGGCTCCTCGTCGGTGAAGGAGTCCCGCAGCACCGTCAGCGCCTCGGCGGTCTCGTCGAGTCTGCTCAGAGCGTCGGGACGATCGCCGTCGCCGGGCCCGCCCGGAGACGTCTCGGACGCGGTTGTTTCATCGGCCATGCCGCGGCACCTTGTGGTTCAGAGGAACTGTCCACGGCGCCGCTGCTTGACGTCGTCAGGGCATGGTACTCAGTGATCAAGACCTGACTGCGATCATCCAGCCGCTCAAGCACACCGGGACCGGCGCGGGAGCTGCAGAGTTTCTACTTGCCCGCGCCGGAGCCGGCCGGTCCGCCCGAAAGCGGCCTACCATGTTCACGCGCACGTGTACGGCGCCCTTTCGATACCCGCCGGGCGCTGATCCAAGCCGAATTGATCAGTTCGACGCAGAACAGGGTTGTTCCGCAAGCCTGAGCGGCTTCGAAGCGAGTCAGGAGGCGAGCAGATCGAAATGGAGACCGGCGAGGAACGCGGCCAGGCTGATGATCCGCATGACGCGCACAGCGCGGTGTCTCTCGCCGACCGGCGCGCCCAGGCGTCAAACAGGTCAACCGCGCTCACCATTCACGCCTTCATCTGAGTTGGCCTGCTCATGAGGAAGGTCCGGCGTGCCTGGGGGGTGCGCGCCGGACCTTGCCCAGAATATCGCACGGCTGGACGCACTGTTACCCCGACAGCTGGCGGTCCAGCTCCGGGCGTCTCGATCGGGTGACGTGCCTGATCCGGATCATGGCGGGCATGACTGATCGAGTCCATGGTGGCCTGGCGGAGCTCTACGACATGGACGGCGAGATCAGCACACTTGAGGACCTGGTCCGCGAGCGCCTCGGGCCGACCGTCGACAACTACGACGTCGACGCGATCGTCCAGGAGTACCGGGAGGCGGTGAACGCGCGCTTGGGCGAGACCGGGATGAGCCTGGACGCGAACAGCGACGTCGTCGCGGACGGCTTCATCGAGGACAACCCGCGCAACTTCTCGATGACGCGATGTTCCACGCCAAGCTCTCGTCGATCATCGAGCGGCACCGGCACTGAGATCCCAGCGCTGCGCTCCTCGATGATCACGCTGGTGATCTCTGGACGCGGTTGAGAGACCTGTGCGTTCGTCGTAACGTCGAAGCGGTGTGGTGATCAGTGTGCGCGTATAGGAGCAGGTCACTGGCGGAGGCGAGGTGCGCAGGTGATGACCAAGGGAAGTTATCGGCGGTCGGGTGCAGGCCATCGATCGCGATGGTGTGCTGGTCGCGACCGTCACCGGGGAGCTGGATCCGGTGTAGTGGACGCGGTCGGCACCAGGCTGTACGAGCACATCGCCGCGCGGCCGGCGGGAGTGGTCGCCGTGCTGGCCGTGAGCTTCCTGGGCTCGGCCGGTTTGTCGATGCTGCTGGAGGTCTACGGCAAGGCCCAGCACAACGGCGTTGGGTTCGTCATCGTGGTGACTGAGGCCGCAGCGCAACGCCCGTTGCAGGCCACCGGGTTGAACCATGTCCTGTCGGTGGCCTCGACCGTCGAGGACGCGCTCGCAGCGGTTCGTCAGCAGCCGTGAACAGCCAGCGCGCGGCAGCACGCCTGGCCGCCACAACCCGCCGTCTGTGCATCATCAGGTGCGTTTCTACAGTCGTTGCGGAGTGTCTGGGCGGTGTAGCTGCCTGGCCAGGAGCTCGTCGGGACGAAGCTCCCCGCCGACGACCTCCCGTGCGACGTCGGCCAGCCGGCGACCGCCGTTGCGGGCGTAGCCGCGCAGCACCTGGAACGCCTGTTCCATCTCCAGGTTGCCGGCGAACGCGAGCACGCCCTTGGCTTGCTCGATGACGACCCGGCTATTGAGCGCCGTCTGCAGTTGCTCGGTGACGACCTCGCTGCGCCGGATGGCGCGTTCCTGCAGGATTCCGATCGTGGCGGAGTCCGCCAGCGCCCGCGCGACCAGTATGTCCTCCTCGGTCAGCGATCCGGTCTCGCGGCGGAACAGGTTCAGCGCGCCGATGGTCTCGCGGCGCAACCGCATCGGTACCGCGTGCACGGACGCGAACCCTGTCTCGGCGGCGAGCGGTGCGAACCGGGGCCAGCGCTGAGTCGCGGTTGTCAGGTCGGCGACCAGCACCGGCGCGCCGGTGTGCACGCACTCCAGGCAGGGACCCTCGCTGGCCTGCAGCTGGAACAGCTCGAGCATCCGGGTCTGGGCCGAGGAGTAGGCCACGACGCGCAGGCCGCCGTGCTGGTCGGACAGCATCAACCCGGCCGCGCTCGCGTCCAGCAGCTCCACGCAGTGCTCGACCAGCTGCTGCAGCACGTCCACCATGTCGTAGTCGTCCACGAGGGTGTCCGCGAGCTGGACGAACGCCTGGAGCAACCGGGATTCGCGTTGCGATCCGGATAGTGCCGTGCCGCTCATGTCGCAGCTCCTGTCTTCGTGGTGCGACGGTAGTGCTGCAACCGGGTTCGTCCTCGGCGCTCGCACGTGGTCATCTGTCAAGTTCGAAGGGCGATAGCCGGCGGTTCACGATGTCGTCGGCGACCTCGTCCAGCGATCTGTCCATGACGAAGGCATACCCACGCAACCGGGCCAGGGACTCCTCGGCGGAGATGGTGAACGCCGCGATGAGCATCCCGGTCGCCTGATGCACCTGCTCCCGCGCTGGCGAGAGCGCCCCCAGCCATCCGCCGGTGCCGCCGGTGGCGTCGAGGTCGCCCAGCAACAGCCCGAGCAGCACCGCGGCCACCAGGTCGACGACCTCCAGGGCCACCGCGAGCTCGTCTCCCGACAGCCAGCCGGGCGTGCCGCGGTAGAGGTCGATCGCGCCGATGCCGATCACGCCCGCCTGCAGAGGGAACGCGAAGATCGCGCCGACGGGCAGCGAGGAGAGCGCCGTGGCGAACACCGGCCAGTGCAGCGCCGATGCCTGGGGCAGGTCGGGAACCAGTACGGGCCTGCGCGTGGCGAACGCTTCGAAGCAAGGTCCCTCACCGAGGCTGAACTGCACGTTCTCGATCTTCGCGGCGATCTCGTCGCTGGCGTACAGCGTTTCCCGTTCTCGTGGACCGCTCATTACCGAGACGGAGGCGCCGTCGACAGGCAGGACGTCCACACACGCGCGGATCACGCGCGCCAACGCGTCGAGTTCGCTCTCGTCGTCGCGCAGTGCGGCCATCACCGTTGCCCGCGCGCGGCTCACCGGCTGGTCGAGCCCACGAGAATCGGTCACAGGGGGCTCGCACCGCCGAGCACAGGCTGAGCGTCTGCGGTTGACACCAGGCTCCTCCACCACGTCGACTGCGTGCAGTCATTCCTGGACGTAGCGAGGTCTGGGCCCACGCCTTGCATGATCGCATCAGGATGAACGTCCAGCGTAGGGACCGTGCAGCAACACCGCAGTTCAGGCTTCGCGGAGTGCTGTGACGGCATGCGGGTTCTCGTTGCGCGACAACGAATCCGGCATCCGGCGAAGGGCGGAATTCGGCGGCCTGGTCGCTGACATCGCGGCCGGGTGCAGCTGGGTGTAGTTCGCAGAGCGTCCTGACGGCGACGATCAGTGTGGTGTCGTGGGGTTGTCGAGGGGCCGTGCGGCGGGCCGGGTCCAGTCGGTGCGGTGGTCTTGGTTGACGTGAGCAACGTTGCCCGCGACCAGCTCGTCGGCGGGGTCCACCACGTTCCCGCTCTCCGCGGCAGGATGCCGGTACCAGCCGGAGCAGCCGTTGACACAGGGGTGGCTCATCTGCGTCAACGCGAGCACGCCATCCTGGCCGGGCACCGGTTGCTGCCAGGTCATCGTGCCCGTGTCGTCGCACAGATCGCAGGAGTGTTCGTGCTGCACTCGCACCAGCATTCATCAGGACGCGCGTTTGTCCGAATTGCACCACCCGAATGGACGAATGCCCAACCTGGACTCAGATGGCGGGCTCGTCCATCGGTGGCCTGACCGGGGGCAAGCGCGCCAATGGCGTCGCGCACACCTGGACGGTGTACGACCTGCTCCCGCCGGACTCGGGTTACCAGCGCCTCGAAGGCGCCGACGCACCCAGGCCGAGAGCCGCGTTCGCGCGGCCATGACCGCAACGTGCTGGAGATCCACCAGCAGACGGTGGGCGTCACCTACACCCGGCAGGCTTCTCAGCAGATGTTCGCTGGCACGGGTTCGGCGAATCCCAACGCCGTCAGCGTCGGCGGCACGAACGTGGTCGCCGTGGAGATGGACTGGCGGACCCGCCAACCCCTGCCGCAGATCGCGCGGGACGTCGAGCTGGGGTTCATCGTCGGACGGTTCCAGGAGCCCACCGACAACTCCACGGTGCGCCGCACGCGCGGCATCCTGGATGCCACGAGCACGAACGTCGTCACCCACGCCACCGCCACACCTCTGGCGGAAGCGATGGTGCTGGACCTGTGCCGGAAGATGTGGGAGAACGACGGCATTCAGGTCTCTGGGACCGCCACCCTGATGTGCGGTGCATGGCAGAAGCGCATGCTGACCCCGAGTTCATCACGAAGAAGAACTACCAGGAGTCCACGCGCAACGTCGGCGGCGTCGCTGTCACCACCATCGACACCGATTTCGGCCGCTTGAACGTCAGGCTGAACCGGTACATGCCTGCTGACACCGTGCAAGTAGTCAGCCCCGACCAGTGCGCGCTGGTGCTCCTCGAGACGCCCGGTAAGGGCTTCCTGTTCTCCGAGCCGCTGACGCGTACAGGCTCGACCGACCGCGCGCAGCAGGCCGCCCAAAACTCGGCGCAGACGTAGCCGCTCTGGTGTTCACCAGGGTCACAGCGATCGCATCGCGGTGACGATGTCGGGCTGCAACTCCAGCAGCGAGTCCACTTCGGTCAGCGTGAGCACCCGCCCGACGCGAGCCGAGTGCGCCACGACCACGAGTCGGCACCCGCTGTCGGTCGCATCGTGCTGGCTTTCGACCAGCAGCCGCACACCCGCTGACCCGAAGAACGACACCTCGATCAGGTCGAGCACCAAGGTGACAGGATGCGTCTGGAGCTGTGCGGTGATCTCCGCCTGCGCCACCGCACGAGTGGTCATGTCTATATCGCCGCTGATCACCGTGACCGGCACGTCCCCGACCATGGTGGTGAACACCGAGATCGGCGGCTGATCGTCAGCAGGCGGGGACGGCTCCACAGGGATGTCCACCAGTTTCGGCGGGATGATGTCGATCAAGGCCATGCGTGGGTCGCTCATAGCGCCGCGCTTCCTGTCGTCGCGTGGGCGCTGCTCAGAGCGGGGTCCAGGCACCAGCAGCTATCTGGCCATACGGGCGGTGACACCTACCGGTCTCCGACTCGACACCCGAGGACCAGACAGCCGCGGCTGGACCACGGGGCGACCGTCAAGCCCCGTCCACACAGGTCAACCTACCGGCTCACACGACGCAGGCAACACCCCCGAACAGTGAAGACTGCCGCCGACCTCACCTGGCCCTGCTCGGTGCCGCAGCCCGAGCACGTGCATCACAGTGGCTTGCGAGCGTCTCATCTATAGAGCTGAAGGCATGGTGCGGGACACCGGTCATCATCACGCGGTGCCGCGCTCCACTCCTGACCGGTACGGCATGCAATCCTCTCCGGCAAAAACACTCCCGCAACTCCCCGCCTTCCTGCGTTGATCGAAGGCAGTCTCGCAGTCGCTCGGCTTGAGAGGGGACATCCAAGGCGGGGACGGGTCCGAGCGACCCGTCTCCACGCCGCTACTCAGACGCGGAAAGGCCGAACGATGACTCCACCACCAGGCTGCCGACGTAAACCTGCTGGTCGACCCTGTTCCACTCCACAGCAAGGGTTCGACTGCACCATCGTGCATGGCCTGGCTTGAGATGGTGACCGAGGTCCGCGGAGGGTTCACGTCAACGCGCGCTGTGGTCCGGGGCAAGATCGGTGAGCTACCCCGGCGGCTGTGCGGCGACCGAGGATCACCGGGCGCCTCCCACATTAAGGTCTGCGGCCTCGAGTTGGCGGACGACGCCAGGTCCATCAACCTCGACGAGGCGAGGAAACAGGCCAACAAGAACAAGCCGGTGTTGGGCGCTGATGCGGCGGCGGGCGGCGTCCTGGTTGTGGTTGGCGGGTTGGTCGGTGACGAAGCGGCGGTTGCCCTCAGGTCGGCGAGGGCGTCGGCGGGCGCAGAACGGTGGTCATCGGGTCGCGTCCTTTCGAAGCGGGTGCGCCAGCCAGCACGGCGCGGGATGCGCGGGTGAGGTCAGCGGCGGCGCAGGGTCAGCGCGAGATGGGTGCCCTCGGGCAGTTCTCCAGGCTGCAGCAGGGCGATCCAGCCGCCGCGGGCCAGCACCATCTCGATGAGTTCGTCGACGGCGTCGTCGATGACCTAGGGTCCTCGACGTCCTTGGCGGGGTGAGGGTGTCGCCGTCAGGGCTCAGGCGGTCGGGTAGAAGTAGTCCTCTTCGACGGCGAGCAGTTCCGGGCGTTCCCAGCGTGCGGTGAGCCAGGCGTAGCAGGTCATAAGGCCGAATAACGCGTCTCCGGAGTAGCTGTTCCACGACTCCGCGACCACAACAATCGCGCCGTCCCGACGGCTCGGCCAAGACTGCGCTTTCCCGGAGAACTCTATAGCTGAGCACCGGCACGATCACGCTAGCTTCGACGTTTCTGCGGCGCTGACGTTTCCTGCTCGTACGCGAAAGGCGGGGCCGACCGAAGTCAGCCCCGCCCTGATCACCTTGCGGTCACGCCTTCACGGAGTGCTTGCCGTGGGTCCAGGCGTTGCCGCCGTCGCCCGCCGGGCCGGAGTGGCCACCGACCGTGTTGCTGTGGTTGGACGCGTCGCCGGTCGAACCAGTGGCGCCGGTGTCACCGGAGTTGCCCGAGGTGACCTCGGTCCAGGACTTGGTGCCGTGGTTCTTCCAGCTGTTGTTCCAGCCGTTGTGCTTCCAACCGTCGTGCTTCCAGCCGTGGTTGTTCCAGCCGGAGTTCTTGTTCTCGGTGCTCACCACGGCCGTGTTGCCGCCGGTCGCACCGGAGTTCCCGGAGTTGCCCGAGTTGCCGGTCGTGGCGTTGTTCGAGCTGGTGGCGTTGCCGCCGTTGCCCGAGTTACCGCCGTTGCCCGCGGTGGCGTCCGTGGAGCCGGAGTTGTTGTTGCGGTGGCTCCACTTGCCGTGGTTCCAAGACTTCTTGCCCTGCTCGGTCGTCGCCCAGGCGTTGCCGCCGTCGCCGGCCGGGCCGGAGTTGCCGCCTACCGTGTTGCTGTGGTTGGTGGCGTCGCCGGTCGAACCGGTCGCGCCGGTGTCACCCGAGTCACCCGAGGTGACGGTGGTCCAGGACTTGGTGCTGTTCCAGGACTTGCCGTGACCCTTATCCGAACCGAACGTCCACACGGCCTTGTTGCCGCCGGTGTCGCCGGAGTCCCCGGAGTTGCCCGAGTTACCGGACGTGGCGTTGTTCGAGCTGGAGGCGTTGCCACCGTTGCCCGAATTACCGCCGTTGCCCGCGGTCGCCTCAGCCGAACCAGACTTGCCGTGGTTGTTCCACTTCTGGTTCTTGCTCACGACCGCCGCGTCGCCGCCGTCACCGGCGGGACCCGAGTTTCCGCCCACGGTGTTGCTGTGGTTGGTGGCATCGCCGGTCGAACCCGTCGCACCGGTGTTGCCCGAGTCACCCGAGGTTACGTGGGTGTCGCACTCGGCCAGCAAGCACAGGCCGTAGGCGCTGTTACCACCGGTGGAACCCGAGTTGCCCGAGTTACCGGAGTTGCCGGACGTGGCGTTGTTCGAGCTGGAGGCGTTGCCGCCGTTGCCCGACTTGCCGCCGTTGCCCGCGTTCGCGTTCGAGTTCTGCGAACGACCGGCCGCGGTGGCGTCGCCACCGTTGCCTGCCGCACCGGACTTGCCGCCCACCGTGTTGCTGTGGTTGGAGGCGTCGCCCGTTGAACCCGTCGCGCCCGTGTTCCCGGAATTGCCCGAGCTCACCTGGGTGTTGCACTTGGCGAGCACGCAGACGCCGTAGGCGCTGTTGCCACCGGTGGAACCCGAGTTCCCGGAGTTGCCCGAGTTGCCGGACGTGGCGTTGTTCGAGCTGGAGGCGTTGCCGCCGTTGCCCGAGTTACCGCCGTTGCCACCGTTCACAACCGAGTGCACGACATCGCCGACGCCGCCCAGGAGGCCGTTGCCTCCGGTGTCAGCACTTGCGATTGCCGAGCCGGCCAGGAGGAAGCCTCCCGAGAACACTGCGGCCATCAGACCGCGTCGCACAGAGCTGTGCATGTCGAACCTTCCTGTCAAACAAGCTTGGTGATCTGTCGGCTTGGTTGTCAGGACTGATCAACTGGGATGACTTCGGCCGTAGTAGTAACACCACGACCCGTGGACCTGGTGATCTGTACTCACCACAAGCGATCCGTTGTCCGGACGAACTCCCGATCCTGCGGGGAGATCCGAGACAGCGGGACTCGTCGATCCACTCGACGACACCGATCCCATCGTGCCGGGCAAAGCGAACGGCACGTCAGGTGACGGCGGAAGCGGCGCCTCGGCTGGTGGCGCCACATCAGATGCGGAGATCTGTTGCTGCTGCGAGAACATCGTCGCCGCAGCTCGGCCAGGCAGTGCCACCGCGTGAGTTTCCGATGCAACGCCCGTTGTCCACGGTGCCTCCGGAAGTGCAGGCTCGGCAACGGGAACCTCGGGAAGAGCGGTTGGCGGCGGAACGTCCGCCGGAGCGGATCGCTGCGTCACCAAAGGTTCCGTGATCCTAGGTACCACCGGCACGTCCCGCGCCGTTTCCGCCACGGGGGCGAGAAGCGGTGCTGTCACCGGCTGAAGTGGCTCCAGCACTGGATTCAAGGGCCGCACCACGGCGTCAACGACCGGCGTCAGGGGTGCCAGCAGAGGTTCGGTCACCGGCGAGGCAGCCTTCAAAACAGGCTTGAGCACTGGATCGGTCACCTCCGCGACACCTCTCGTCACTGGCGTGAGCTGCTGCGTCACCGGCGCCACCGCTTTGGCTACCGGGGAGATGAGCTCGCCGACCCCACCCAGCAAGCCGGGTGAGTCACCCTCATCAGCGCTCGCGACTCCCGCCGAGAGCAGACCGAATCCGATGAGAAATCCGGCCAAGCCCAGCGTCCGCCGTAGCGTTGTAGAGCACGTCGTCTTCATGCAATCACCCCCTTTCGACGAATCAGCACCCGTACATCTGCCTATTCGGAGCTGTTCCGGGAGCGGTTCACACGAAAGTGGAAGTTTTCTATTTTCGCAGCTCAGCGCAGCCAAACAATTCGAAACATCCATTTTTGACTACTTTGAGGCACACCATCACGTCGATCACGTCAACGCAGAGTGATCACCAATCCGTGAACGGACGCGTTCCGAACCATCGATGTCAAGTTCGCGTTAAGGTTCTCGGAGGTGAGTCCTTTGACTCCAACAGGTTCCTTCCGCGCGAGACATCGCAAGGCGTCCCCTCGGCCCATTCAGCTGGTCGCGGCGATAGTCGGCGTGGTGTTCCTGCTCGTCGGTGTCCTCGGCTTCGTACCCGGCGTCACAGCGAACTCCGAACAGCTCTCCTTCGCCGGTCATCACGAGGGCGCACTGCTGCTCGGCGTGTTCGCGGTGTCGGTGTTGCACAACCTGGTCCACATCGCCTTCGGCGTTGCAGGACTGCTCATGGCCAGCACGGCCCGCCGTGCGGCGATCTATCTGGTCGGCGGCGGCGCGATCTATCTCCTGCTCTGGCTCTACGGGATCGCGGTCGACCACGACAGCGCGGCGAACTTCGTCCCGGTCAACACCGCCGACAACTGGCTGCATCTGGGCCTCGGCATCGGCATGGTCGCCCTTGCCGCGATCACCAGCCGCAGCAGCTAGGAAACTTGGCTCGTCGAGCACCAGCGTGAGATCGAGTTGTGAAGCACTGGGCCTAGTCGACGGTGACAGGGGTGTTCGCCTCGGCTCGGGGCAGGGTGAAGCGGATGGTGGTACCGGCGGTTGCCGAGGTGTCGAGCCAGATGCGCCCGCCGTGGTACTCGATGATCTTGCGGCACATGGCAAGTCCGATGCCGGTGCCGGGATACTGGTCCTTGGCGTGCAGTCGCTGGAAGATGACGAAGATCCGGTCGGCGTACTGCTCTTCGATGCCGATTCCGTTATCACGCACTGAGAACACCCACATGTCGTCCTCGCCAGGCTCGGCGTCAACGCTCACGTGCGGTGCGTTCTCACCGCAGAACTTCACCGCGTTGCCGATCAGGTTCCGGAACACCGCGACGAGCAGCCGGGCCTCTCCCCGGATCTCCGGCAGGACGCCCACGTCGAGCTGGGCACCGGATTCCTCCAGCTGTTCAGCGAGGTCGCGGCTGGCCTCGTCGACCAATTGGGCGGCCGGCACGACAACGTGCTGGTCGGTGTGTCGGCCGACCCGGCTGAAGGCGAGCAGGTCGTTGATGAGCATCTGCATGCGCTTCGCGCCGTCGATCGCGAAGTCGATGTACTGGGCGGCTCGGTCGTCGAGCTGATTGCGGTAGCGCTTCTCCAGCAGCTGGCAGAAGCTCGCGATCTTGCGCAAGGGTTCCTGGAGGTCGTGGGAAGCGACGTAGGCGAACTGCTCCAGCTCCGAGTTGGAACGACGCAACTCCTCCGTCGCGGCGTCCAATGCAATGTTGCGTTCCCGTGCCTGACCTAGCTCGTCGACGATGCGGGTGCGCATCGTGTCGACGTCGCGGCCCAGCGCCCGCAGTTCCTCCGGCCCTGTCGCGGTCACCGTGTGCGTGAAGTCGCCGCTCGCCACCAAGCCGACGTGCTCACGAAGCCTGCTCAACGGGGCGACGACATGCATGAGCACGGCGGCGACGCAGCCCAGTACAGCGATCAGTAACACAACCAGGGCGATGATGCAGGTGGTCGCCATCCGGGTGGCAGCGTCGTTGAGTGCCGTCCTGCCAGCCGTGCGCTCGATCGCCAGCTCGGCTTGCAGACTTGAGAGCGCTATGCGGACGGCGTCGAAGCGCTGTTTGCCGATCGTGTCGTCTGGAACCGGGCTGCCCGCGCGGACCGCGGCGATCGCGGGATCGGCGTACTGACTGCGCCAGGCAGCAAGCGCGTCGTCGAGAGCGGCAACGTTCTTCGCGATCGTCGGGGTGTTCAAGGCGGCAACGGTCGCGCGCGCAGCGCTCTGCCTGTCCAACCCGTTGTTGTAGGGCGTGAGGAAGTCGGTGCGGCTGCTGAGGACGTAGCCCCGGATCCCGTTCTCCTGGTCGACGATGTCGGTGCCGAGCTGTTGCGCGCTGACCACTGCGGGACCGACGACGTCCAGCAGTCGCGCTCGTGCTCGTGAGAGATCGCCGATGGCCAGCAGCACCGCTGTGGCCGATCCCAGCAGCACCACCACCAGCGCCAGCGAGATCCACACCGACCACCGTCTCAGCGACGGACCGCCAAGCCCTGCACCAGGATCCAGATCCGCGTTCACGGCACCTCCCCGACTAGGACGCGAAGGCGCCAAGGTCAACACGCGTTGAGCCGGGCAACCCTAGGGTCGTGTCGTGGGTGCGCTCGCACTCGACCTCGACGAGCAAGACCAACGCCCACTCGCCATGCTGCTTGGCCGAGACAGGCCTGAACCATTCGGTGCAATGGAAGTAGATCGGTGTCAGCGGCGATGCGATCAAGATCCGGGATCAGCGTTCAGTCGTCGACTCGATCCGAGCTCGTTGGGCGTGCGCCGCGGTCGCGTGGATGGCGAACAGGCCGGTGAGTCCGAGCAGCCCGAACACCCTGCTCAGGTGACGCGGAACGGCCGCCAACGCGATCATCCCGCCCGCCTTGCCGGCGAAGTCGCGCGCCGCGATGAGGGCCGCGATTCCACTGGAGTCGCAGAACGTCAGATCGGTGAGGTCGATGACCAACTGATCACCAGTGCCGAGGGGCAGCTGCTTGATGGCGTCGTGCGCGGCAGGAGCGGCGGACGAATCGAGTTCACCGATGAAGGAAAGAACCGGCCCGCTCGGCGTGGACCTTGTCGTGGTGCTGAACGCGGTGCTCACGATTGCTCGTTTCCGGATCGGGGAAAGCTCAGGGCGAGCAGGGCGGTGTCGTCCTCCACACCGTCACCGAAACCGATGAGCAACTTGGTCAGCGCACCGATGATCTCGGGCGCGCTGGCCGCCGGAGACGCAGCGAGGAAGTCGAGCAGCTCCTCTTCGCTGTAGCGTTCCCTGCCCGCGCTGAGGCGGGCTTCGGTGAGGCCGTCGCTGTAGAGCACCAGGGTGTCGCCCGCAGCGAGATGCGCCACGACTTCGGTGAACCTCGCATCAGGAATGGCGCCGACGAGCATTCCACCCGGAGTGTGCAGGAACTCCGCCGTACCGTCAGCGCGCACGACGATCGCCGATGGGTGGCCGCCGCTGGCCAGAGTGATCGCGCAGCCGGTGTCGTCGGGGACGAGGGATCCGTAGACGACCGTGCAGAATCGGGTGTTCCCGCCGAGGTACTGCTGGTGCAGCACAGCGTTGAGATTGTCCAGCACCCTGACGGGTTCGGGGTTGTAGACCGCGGCGGCACGCAGGGTGTATCGCGCCAGGGAGGTCACCACTGCCGCTTCGGCGCCTTTTCCGGACACGTCACCGAGGAAGAACCCCCAGCTCTCGCCGGTGAGCGGGAAGAGGTCGTAGAAGTCGCCGCCGACCTCGTCGATCGAGGCCGGGTGGTAGTAGGCGGCCACCTCCATGCCCGGCACCGTCATCAGCACGGGCGGCAGCAGGGTCCGTTGTAGTGTCGATGCGAGGTGCCGTGCCCGGTCACGTTCTCCGTCGGCCTGCTGACGGGCGCGCAACAGCTCCTGTTCGTACGCTCGGCGGTCGCGGGCATCGAAAACAGTGGTGCGGATCAGCTGCGCGGCGCCGTCATCGCCCGTCTTCACAGTCGACGTCACCAGTACCGGCAGCCGTGCCCCGTCGGCGGTCTTGAGCTCCAGTGCGAGACGCCGGCCTCGCCGTGCATCGCCAGCGTCGGCGCGATGTGGGTCTCGTAGTACATCCGGCCGCCCACGCTCAGCAGGTCGCTGAACCGCAGCCGGCCCACGAGCTCGACACGCTCCAGCCCCAGCCAGTCGAGCAACGTCCCGTTGACCTTGGCGATCGTGCCGTCCATCAACGTGGAGAGATAGCCGCACGGGGCGTTCTCGTACAGGTCCTCGGCGCTGTCTTCCAGCAGAGCGGTGAACAGTGCGCTGACACCGTTCTTGTCGTCGGCCGCGGACATCACTGGGCACCAGCGAACGCGAAGATCGCCGCTGTGGTTGCTTCGGGGGCGCTCAGCTGTGGGCAGTGCCCGGTCGCGTCCAGCGTCACCAGCTCGCTGCCGGCGATCTGCTCGTGGACGAACCGGCCGACCTCCTGCGACGCGATGGCGTCCTGCGCGGTCTGGATCACCAGCGTCGGCACCGCGACCTCCGGCAGGTCCGCTCGGTTGTCGGAGAGGAAGGTCGCCCTGGCGAACGCACCGGCGATCATCGGATCGGTGCGGCAGAAGCTGTCCGTCAGTTCGCCGCCCAGCTCAGGATGGTCCGCGTTGCCCATGATCACCGGTGCCATCGTCGCCGACCAGCCGAGGTAGTTGGAATCGAGTGACTCCAGCAGCTCTTCGACGTCGGCGCGGCTGAACCCACCCCGGTAGTCGCCGTCATCGACGTAGCACGGCGAGGGCGTCAGCAGGACCAGCTTCGCGAACCGGTCCGCGTCGCGGTTCGCAGCCAGCACCGCGATCATCGCCGACACCGAGTGCCCGACCAGCACCACGTCCCGCAGGTCCAGCTCGGAGCAGATCTCCAGCACGTCCTCGGCGTAGGCGTCCAGCGTCGAGTACCGCTCGGCCGACCAGGCGGACGAATCCGATCTGCCCGAACCGACGTGGTCGAACAGCACCACCCGGAACCGCTCGGACAGCACCGGCGCGACAAGTCGCCACAGGTGCTGATCACAGCCGAAGCCGTGCGCGAGCAGCAGCGTCGGACTGTGGTGGTGACCGAGGACGGTCACGTTGTTCCTGGTGGTAGCGTCCACGCGGCACATCTTGCCAGTGGTTTCGTCTAGTGCGAGTGATCGCCGGACAGTCGAGACCGTCCCGTAGCGCCAGCGTCCGAGCCGCTTGCTCTCCGCGGCCAGCGTGCCGAGTTCTACGGAGAGCGGATCAGGCAGGACAAGCCAACTCGACCCACACCGCTTTCGCACCGGCTCGTCGTTCCACTCCCCAGCTGCGTCCGATGCTCTGCACGAGGATCATCCCTCGCCCGCGGTCCTCGCCGAGGCGGGATCGTCCCATCACCGGCATGCGTTCCGGGCTTCCGTCTTCCACGGTGATGCGGACATGTGGTTTGCACTCGAGCCGCACGGTCCGTGGTCCGGCCGCGTGGTCATATGCGTTGCTGACAAGCTCGGTGGCCACAAGTGCGGCGTCCTGCACCAAGTCCTCGTCCTCGCCCACGAGGACGTCGGCGATCCACGCCCGGATCGCCCGCAGCGCCGGAGTTCCCTCGTCGAGCTCAAGACTGAGCTGGACGTCACCGTTCACCGGTTGGCCCACGAGCAGCCTCCTCGACTCCCCTGCAGCGGATCGGAGCATAAGCGCGTAGAGGCACGGGACAATCAGATCGACAGGCCTGCGCACCACGTGCGAATGACCCCAGGATTCCCGTCCACCGCAGCATCCACACCGGTCCAGGTGATCTTTCGGTCCACTGGAGGTCACACACTCCGAACCGGTCGAGATCTCAACGACGCTGGACGCCCAACCAGAACGTTGAGTTCGATCAACGCGGCGGACACCTCGCCGCACCTGCCCCGCGCATGAATGGTCTCGCATGGACTGTGAAGGGGTTCTGTCCCTGTGCGTCCGGCTCCAACTTCGGCGGACGCACAGGGACGTGCGCGGCGCCGTCCCGAACCGGCTGAACCGCATCTGGCGGATCCGCAGGCAGAACATCCGCACGAGGTGGTTGCAATGAATCGACTCGATGACGCCGTCCACTCGATGGACTGACTACCCGGTCACAGGTACTGCCCTCGAATCGTGCAGCGGAATGCCGACCAATTCGGTCAGCGTCTTGTGGTCGTTGTACATGAACACATGAGCGGCAAGTCGGGCGACAGCCGCGCATGCCGTGGGCGCACAGTTCCTGCAAGACGATCTTATTAGGACGGTGTGGCAGAGGCCGGCAGCTTGCACACGATGATGTGCCGCGGAGTGTTGCTCCGCCGTGGTAGCAATCCGAACATCCGACGGCTTCGAAGCACATGTGTGAAACCGGTAATGACACGTGCGACCAATCCGCACCTGGTGACCGGTGCTCACGCACTCGGCGCATTGCCGGACCCCGAGAGGGCCCAGTTCGAGGCACACCTGAACACGTGCCAGGGCTGCGCGGACGAGATGGCCGGACTGACCGAGACCGCGGCCCGGCTCGGCAACGCCGTGGACCACGTCGTCCCTACAGCCCTTCGGCCACAAGTGCTGCACGCGCTCCGGTGCACGAGGCAGGTGCCGCCGCCCCCTCAGTTCGGGAAAGCTCGTCCGCGGGGCCAAGGCTTGCGACGCGCTGCGGTGCTCATCTCGGCCGCCTGCGTGGTCGCTGCGGCGGTGGCCGGTGTGCACGGCACACTGACCACGTCGGCGATCACCCCTGTGGCTGCCTCTCCCCAGACTCAGATCGGTGATCTGCTGGCGGCGCCCGACCTGCGGCTCGTCACGGCAGGAGAGTCTGCGGCCACCGCGGCGATGTCGCTCAGCCGCAACGAAATGCTCTTCCTGGCACGCAACCTGCACACGCTGCCGCGCGACCGCGCCTACCAGCTGTGGCTGATAGACGACCACGGTGCACAATCAGCGGGCATCGCGCGTCCGGCGGGCGATGTGACCTCGTTGCTCGTGAGCGGGATCGAGGGGGCCCGCGAAGCGGTCCTCACCGTCGAGCCGGCGGGCGGTTCACCGAGCCCGACCGGCTCCAAGATTCTCACCATCACCCTTCGCTGAATCGGACGCAATCCGGTTCGAGCGGCACGCCGAACCCTGGTTGTGACCGATCACGTTCTCGTCATCGGCTACGGCGACACCGGACGCAGCGCCGTGAACTCCATGCTGGCCTCACAGCCGGACACACGGCTCACAGTGCTGGACACCAACTTCCTCGCGGTCGCCGAGGCAACGGCCAACGGCGCTACCGCCGTCGTCGGTGATGGGCAAGACAGATGTGCGCTCGACGAAGCAGCCGCCGACATCGCCGATCGTGTCATCGTCGCGGTGCCGGACGACCTCAACGCGCTTCTGATCACAAGGGCGGTCCGGCCGCTCAACCACATTGCCCTGATCGTGGTCGTCATCCGTGAACCGGAGAATCACGCGATCTTCGCGTCTGATGGGATCGTGACCGTCCACATGCAACGAGACCCAGACGACCGGCAGACGTGAAAACTCCGGAAACCGCCTGGAGAAGCACGGTTCCCGGAGTCGCGGTACTGCTACCCCTGGAGATGTCAGGAGGGCATCAGCACCGAGTCGATGAGGTACACGGTGGCGTTCGCGGTGTGCACGCCACCACAGATCACGTTGGCGTCGTTGACCTTGATCGAGTTGCCGGAGCCGGTGACCTTCACAGTGCCGGTCTGCACGGACTTCTGGTCACCGGCGATCTTGTCGGGCGAGATCTGGCCGGGGACGACGTGGTACGTGAGGATCTTGGTCAGCAGCGCGTCGTCGGTCTTGAGGGTCTCGATCGTCGCGGCGTCGATCTTCGCGAACGCCGAGTCGACCGGTGCGAACACGGTGAACTCGGCGCCGTTCAGCGTCGAGACCAGGTTCACCTTCGGGTTGAGCTTGCCCGAGACGGCGGCGACGAGGGTCGTGAGCAGCGGGTTATTCGATGCGGCGACCGCGACCGGGTCCGCGGCCATGCCCGTGACGGAACCGGCACCGGACGGGACCTGCTTCGCGTAGTCGGCACAGCCGGGACCGACGAGGTCCTTGGCCGGGTCTGCCATCGCCTGCGACGACGCGGTGGTGGTGGGCGCGGCGGCAGTGGAAGAGCTGCCGCTGCTGGCCATGTCTCCCGACCCGCACGCCGCGCCGAACAGCGCGAGTGAGGCGGTGCCGATGGCGAGAACGGTGTTGCGGGCGGTCTTATTCATGACGGACATCTCCAAGAACTGAACGGGGGAGGTTGTTGCTCGTGATTCGCCGCCCCTCGGAGAACGGATGGGTCTGGTTATCGATCCGTTACCAACGAGACCGCGGATCACACGCAAACAGGGCAGACACCACGCCGGAGTAAACAACGTCCACAGTCGAAGTGACTGGGCCTCACTCCTCTATGTCACAAGTACTTCTGCCGCAAGAGCAATCCGTGATGAGTTCAGCCCCGAAGCACTGACATCACGCACTTCCGTCAATCCGAGTAGGCCCCACATGTTGACCCTCGCACTGATCGGTCTGATCGGCGGCCTGGTTACCGGTATCTCGCCGTGCATCCTGCCCGTCCTGCCCGTCATCTTCTTCTCCGGCGGAACGCAGAGCGCCCGCACGACGCCCGGTGCGGGCGGGGTGGCCGTGGCGACCAAGCCGGCGTCACGTACTCGGCCCTATCTCGTGATTGCCGGACTTGTCGTCAGCTTCAGCCTCGTCACCCTGTTCGGCTCTCTGCTGCTGACGGTGCTGAACCTGCCGCAGGACGTTCTGCGCTGGGGCGGCATCGTTGTGCTGATCCTGATCGGCATCGGCCTGATCGTGCCGCGCTTCGAGCAGCTGCTGGAGAAGCCGTTCTCTTGGATCCCGCAGCGCAATCCCGATGCAACCCGCGGTGGTTTCACGCTGGGTCTCGCGCTGGGCGCCGTGTACGTTCCTTGCGCCGGACCGGTTCTGGCCGCCATCACCGTCGCCGGGTCCACCGGCAGGATCGGCACCGAAACAGTCGTCCTGACGCTCACCTTCGCCGTTGGTGCGGCGATCCCGCTGCTGATCTTCGCGCTCGCCGGTCGCCGGGTCGCCGAACGCGTGCAGTCGTTTCGCAAGCGTCAGCGCGGAATCCGCATCACTGCGGGCGTCGTGATGATCGCGCTCGCGTTCGGCCTGGTGTTCAACCTGCCGCAGCTGCTGCAGCGCGTGATCCCGGACTACACCAGTTCGTTGCAGGACAAGGTGAACAACTCCGAACAGGTTAAGCGGGCACTCAACCTGGGCGGTCTGGTCAACGACCAGAACAAGGACCTCGACAAGTGCTCCGACGGCGCCCCCGAACTCGAAAGCTGCGGCACCGCACCGGACATCACCGGCATCCAGCAGTGGGTCAACTCGCAGCCCCTGGAACTGAAGGCCTTGCAGGGCAAAGTCGTGATGATCGACTTCTGGGCCTACTCCTGCATCAACTGCCAGCGCTCCATCCCTCACATCGTCGCCTGGGATAAGGCCTACCGCGACGCCGGTCTACAGGTCGTCGGCGTCCACTCCCCCGAGTACGCGTTCGAGAAGGAACCGGACAACGTCGAGGCCGCCGCGAAGAACTTCGGCATCACCTACCCGGTGGCGTTGGACAACAACCTCGGCACGTGGACCAACTACCGCAACCGCTACTGGCCCGCCCACTACCTCATCGACGCCGAGGGCGTTGTGCGGCACATCAAGTTCGGCGAGGGCGACTACAAGGTCACCGAGAAGCTGATCCGCCAGCTGCTGGCTGACGCCAACCCCGAAACGAAGCTCCCAGCCGCCACCGAGCTGGCCGACGACACCCCGGTCAACGCCGACATCACCCGCGAGACCTACCTCGGCTCCACCAAGCGCGTGAATTTCGCCGGCACCGAGGAGTACACCAGCGGCGAGAAGTCCCTCCAGTTCCCCGAAAACCAGGCCACTGACAGCTTCGCGCTCTCAGGCGCCTGGAAGCTTGACACGCAGTCCATCACTCCCACCGCCGAGGCCGGGCAGATCAAGCTCAACTACCGCGCCAAGGAAGTCCGGATGGTCCTGTCCGGTAAGGGAACCGTCACCGTCCAGAACAACGGCCAGACCAAGACCATCCAGGTCGACGGCACCCCGAACTCCTACCAACTCCTGGCCACGCAACAGATCCAGGGCGGCTCGCTCACCGCGACCGTCGGTCCCGGCGTCCAGGCCTTCTCCTTCACCTTCGGATAAACAGGAAATCACCATGACACTCGCTGACGTGACCACGGATTCCTTCGACAGTGACGTTCTGGGCGCGGACAAGCCCGTGCTGGTCGACTTCTGGGCACCCTGGTGCGGCCCCTGCAAGGCCCTGAGCCCGGTCGTCACCGACATCGCCGTAGAGCACCAGGACAAGATCTCGGTGGTGAAGATCGACATCGACGCCAACCCGGACATCGCCGTCCGCTACAGCGTGCTCAGCATCCCCACCCTGGTGCTGTTCTCCGGCGGCGAGCCCGTCGCGACCCTCACCGCACCGCGCAAGCGCGCCGACATCGTCAAGGCGCTGTCCACCTGGCTCTGAACACCAGCAGAGACGAAGAGACCCCGACTGCCTCAGGGCTGTCGGGGTCTCTTCGTGTCACACCAACGACACAGTGAGGACCAGAGGCAGCGTGGGGCTGGATGAGCCACCGCTCGGTTCGATGGTCAGCGCGAGCTTCTGCGCGTCCGCAAGGCCTTCCGCGACAACAGGTTCGTCCCGTAGAAGACCTGCCGAGCGCGGTCCGTCCGGTCCGACCATCCACAGCTGGTACGTGCGGTCCGACGGCAACTGCGGCAGTCCGCTGGAGAGGAACACCGCCTTGCCCCGACTCGGCGAGACCACGACGGTTCCCTTGCCGCCCGCGGATGCCGAGTCGCTGACGAGTTTCGCGTCGGGAGCGTTCAGCAGGTCCGAGACCTGGCTGTAGCCGGCGGCCGACTGACGCAGCGCGTCGAGTTCGTTCCAGTCCTGCACACCCTGAACACCGAGCACGACCGCACCGAGCACAGCGGCGGCGGTCGTGAGAATGCTCGCCCGCATCAGCCACTTCTTCGGCGAGCGCGAAGCAAGCACGGTCACCGTGGCGGTTGTCTCCAGCGGCGACTGAGGGGTGGTCGCCAGCTTCGCCAGCACCTGTGAGCGGAGGTGCGAAGGGGGCGCGAGTTCCGTCGCGAGGTTGAGCCCAACCGAGGTGGCCTGCAGTTCGGCGACCTCCTGGGCGCACGAGTCGCAGTCCGCCAGGTGCTCCTCGAACTCGGCCCGTTCGTCCTCCGGCAGGGCGTTCATCGCGTACACGCCGGTCAGCAGGTGTAGATCTGACGACACGCTCACGCGGTCACCCCCAAGCAATCCCGCAGTCTGATCAGGCCATCGCGCATCCTGGTCTTCACCGTGCCCAGCGGGACGCTGAGCAGAGTGGACACCTCCGGATAGCTGTAGCCCTGGTAGTAGGCCAGCAGCACCGACTCGCGCTGCAGGTCGGTCAGCGACGACAGGCAACGACGCACCTTGCGCTGCTCGATGCGGTCGGTGACCTGCTCGACGACCTCGTCGAACGGGGTGTCCACGGTCATCGCCGCGACGCGTTCGTCGCGGTTGGTCGCGGCTTGCGCGGACCGTACCCGGTCCACCGCACGCCGGTGCGCCATGGTCATGATCCAGGTCGTGGCCTTGCCGCGGGACGGGTCGAACCTGCTGGCCGTGCGCCACACCTCCAGCATGACCTCTTGGAACACTTCCTCGGACTGCGCCTCGTTACGCAGCACCCGGCGCACGAGCCCGAACACCATGCCCGCCGCGAGGTCGTACAACCGCCCGAACGCCGGTTCATCGCCACGTGCCACCAGCGCCAGCAGGTCCTCCGCTGTTTCGCCCGGCTCTGTGGATGTAGTGGCATCGCGGGACATGATCCGTTGTGTCAGGTCGCGGTCCTGCATCGCGCTCCTTCTCGTGATACCGATCCGACCACGGTTCGAAGCCGAGGCGTAATCACACGGCGGTGCACGTACACCAGAAGCGGTCGGCGATCATGTAGATACTCAACGTAACCCATCGCCTGCTGATGCAGAAATTTCCCTTTCGGGTGAACGAGTGCGCGCTATGACCGGTTAAGGAACGCGTACGACGAGCATGGCGATGTCGTCGTCGGGTTGTGCGCCTCCGACCTCGTCAGCGAGGAGCTCCAGTAGCTCGGGCAGGGGTCGCGTCCCGTGTCGCGTGAGGACGGTGATGGCATTTGCGGTGCCGGTGTCGATGTCGCGATCGGGCCTCGTCCGCCTCGCGAGCGATTGCGCCGAGGTTCTCCAGGAATAGCAGGGCGTTGCGCAGGCGGTGTGTGGAGTAGCTGCCTTTCTGACGAGCAGCTGTGACCTTGGCTGCTTCGGTGGCGGTCAGATCTGGAGTTCGTTGCTTCCAGAGGTCGACGAGCAGCGGTCGCGAGATCGAGGTATCGACGTGGTCAGTGACCTCCAAGATCAGGTCGGCGACGTCCACGGTCTCACCGAATACGCGTCGTTCCTTGATTTCGATGAATCCCTCGTGATTGGCGCGTGCGGGTCGCCGCCGCCTGGCTCTTTCGGCCTCTACGGCGTCGGCGAGGGTGCGTGACTCGGCGTCCGGCCACGGCAGTGTGCTCAGTCTCGCCCACAGCGCGGTGTCGGCCAGGGACTCTTCTCCGGCGTGGGCATCCCGGTGGGAGTCCACGGCGAGCGCCAGAGTCAGCAGCGTGCGCCGCAGACAGTCCATGATCGGGTCCTTGTGCAGGATCCGCACTCGGTTCGCGGCCATGTCGAGGTATTGCTGGATGATCGCGTCGAACGTGGCGGCACGTTGTCGCCAGTCCGTGAAGGCTTGGTTCTTCTTGGCGAACTGTTCATCGGTGATCTCTAGGGCGTCCAGGTCGAGTCTGGCTTGTTCGATCGCTTCGTGGTGACGGACGTGTTTGAGCAGCGCGAGCTTTGATGCGGCGGAGTACTCGATGGGTCTGCAGGGCGCGGTCCTCAGCGAGTAAGACAGTCCAGTTTCCTCGCTGCGATCGGCGTAGCGCTTCGCGCACGTACTGCTCGGCAGCTTCGTCATCGTCGATGTCATACGGCAGACGCTGTGGCATGATCTTTCTCGAAACGGGTGTCGTGCGTGCGTCGTCCCAGGGTTGAGACGCCGGCTTGAAGGACTCCGGTGTCGGCGTTGGCGGCCTTGGTCTAGGCATGCCGTGGTGTGAGGACGTCGCCCCACTTTGCGGAGCTGAGCCACATCTCGTGGCCACGGTGCGCGGTCTACCAACCGCACATGCTGTTGGCAACAGGCGCCGCACAGTCCGGCTCCGATGTTGACGTCCTCTTGGCAATCGCAGTTGGAGCATGAGCAGGTCTCGGTCGCGGGCATCAGCACCGTCCTTGTCGAACAATTGGTCGGACTCCTGCGGGTGGACGCCGTAGCCCTGTGATGTGCAGTTCGTTGCTGGCGGGGTGGACCTGGTCTCAGGGTGTTCCACGACATGCAGCGTTCGTTTCAGCCAACTGACGCGGTTCCGTGTTCTTGGCGCGCCAGCCGCGTGCTACTGATCGGCTACGTAGTGCGTGTTCCGTCTCCGCAGCGCGGTAGGTCAGCCAGAAGGGGTTGGCATCAGCACGCGTCCACCGTGATCAGTCGAGCTTCAGCCTGACTTCTCGATCGTGCGCAACAAGTCGGTGATCACTTCCTTCGACGTGTCGGCATCCAAGCTTGTCTGGCCGAGTGAATCGACGATCGTCTCGTAGCTCTTGACCGCGGCCTTTTCTTCCAGGATGAGACTGAAGTTTTCGCCCTCCACCCACACCAGCGGCTCGTACTGGTGAAAGCTGAACTGAGTGAACGGTCCATGCAACCCTGCGTGAGCACCAGAGTCCGCGGGCAAGATCCGGATCTTGGTGTTCGATCGCGTCGCCATCCGCAGGAGGTGCCGTGTCTGTTCGGCTTGCGTCTCGACGCTGTCCACGCACAAGCGAAGCGCGAACTCGTGGAGGAAGAAGCTACAGCTCAGGCCGCGGCGGAGCTGCTCATGCATCTCAAGTCGTGCCGCCACCCGCGCCTCCACCTCCTCCGCTGGCACGGTCGAGGAGGCACGGAGCACCCCGCGCGCGTAGGCGGCCGTCTGCAGGGCGTCCGGAATCATATGTGGTTGCCAGCTGACGAGCTTCTTGGCCACCGCCATGTGTTCAACGAACGTCCGATTGCGGACGGGTGAGCGACTGCCGTGCTGCTGCCACCAGCCCTTGACATCCGTGTCAGGAAAGAGATCCAGCAGGTGCTCGCATTCTGCAGGCTTGGCCCGGCAGACACCCAGAAGGCGGGCCAGTTCGGTCTCGTTCGAGCCGCCTTTGCCGTTGACCAAGTCAGAGACCTTCGCTTCCTGGCAGCCCAGCAGTTCGGCAGCCGCTCGCCCGGACAGGCCGGCATGAGCAAGGGCTGCGCGCAGACCCTCGCCGAACTCACGGCCTCGAGCGGTGGAGAATCTCTTCGGCATAGCGCCTTCCCTTACAACGGATGGAATATGAAACTTGTCGTGCGAGCGGCGCGGGTCCTAGTCGTGTCCTCGCACCAGGGTCTGCCGGTCACCTGGAGACGCACGAGCAACCGCCGCACTCACACACGCAACCAGAGCAGCAGTTGCACCCAATGTGGGGCCGCAGCACAGGGCCGACAGCGGCATCGCGTCGAGAGGCTCGCCGGTGAACAGCAAGTAGGCACCCCATTGCGCCCGCGCCAGGGCTTCTGGAGGGGTTGTGGGGACGTCACGGCAACGGCGCAAAGGCCCAGCGCCCGAGATCGGTACCGGCATCGTGGCTCAGCCGAAGTTCATCTTGAACAATCTGCCCCGCACCGCAAGGAATGTACTCATCGTGAGCAGCGAGATCAGGCGTCATCGAGTCTCTTCGTGCTTACCAGTCGTCACAAGGTGGTGGCTCCACATGCGACGCGCGTCCTACGTCGGGTGGCACCTTTGGCCACCGGCCTACACATTCCGCGACATCGCGGCCGGTCTTCTAGAGCAAGGTGTGCGTTGAGCGGAATCCGGCCAGTTGCTAATCTGCTTCGTCGGAGTGGTCCGCTCCTGACGTGTGCGCATTGTCCGGCGAATGCGGAGCGACAGGAGCAGTTCGCGATCACTCCCCGCGCTCCACATCGCAGATTTCCCAATGGATCCCGCCCAATCGGAGGCCTACCCGACCTTCGTCGCGATGTCGGTAACCAGGATGTCGAGGTCCAAGCCCAGCTCTGAGAGCTTGGCGCGCAAGTCCTGCGATTCGGCCTGCTTCAAGGCAGAACGTGCCGCAGGAACGGCGTCGAGATCCACCCAGTAGCTGTTCCGCTCGTATGTCTCGGGATCGCGGGACTTCAACGAGCCGATCTCCTTGTGTACCGCCCCCACACGATGCAACCGGTTCAGGCCGTTGCGTGCGACCGATTTCAAACATTGCGCGGCCTCGGCCATCTGGCGAACGCGCCATCGCCGGTCGAGCGGCTGTGACAGCACCACCCCCAGCACAACGTAGTCACTGGTCATCAAGCGCGTGTCAGTCTTCATCGCGAGGAACCCTTCGTACTGCGGTGGCTTCCGCTTCCAGCGAGGAGCTACGGCGGCGTGAATGGATTGGCGGCAGTGTTGCGTTCACCGCCGCCAGCTCGGCAGCCAGCGTGCTGCAACCCCGGCAACCGTCGAGGTGCCGTTCGATTACTCTCTTTCGTCTGTGGCACAACACCTCGCGTGTCCACCGGCTCAGCTTGTCCACCACGTTCGCGCACCTCGGCGCAGACTGCGCCGTGTCGACGTGGGCTGCGAGGAACGCGATCCTGAGGTCGTCGCGCGCCCGGTGCGCGCGGCCCGAGACCGCATCGGCACGGATCTTCAGCAATGGTGCGGTGTCTGCCGGAGACATTGCCAGAACCTCCGTGTACCACAGGACCTGTTGAGCTGTGCCAGGCAGACGCTCATACGCGCGCACAGCCAGCGCTCGATCCACCCTGTCCTCCACTGCGGAGTCTTGAAAGGACGTCTGCCGCTGCCGTGCCAGGACGGCGGCGTCGACCGGTGGCGCTTCCATCGGCGGCTCCCGCGCCTCCTGCCGTGACCGCGTGTACGCCAGACGTGTGATGGTCGTCAGCAGGTACGCGCGGAACGACTCCGTCGGACCGCCACCCGCGAGCAGCACTTCCAACAGCCGCGCGAAACCGTCTGAGACCAACGCCTCAGCTTCGGCGCGGCAGCGGGCGAGCCTGCGGGCGCGACGGGTCGCTGCACCGACGTGCCGCTCGTAGAGAGGACCGAAGGCGGCCACGGTCCCAGCGCGAACAGACTCGGCCAACTCGGCGTCGTCGCGGTGCGTGTAGTCCGCAGTGGCAGTCGGCATCGTCGTTCCCTTCCGGACGCAACCATCGTCTGAGGTACCGCCCCCTGATCAGCCACGGGTACACGGTGCCGATGTGTGTTTCTGGCAGGCCGAGTGAGACGGCGATCTCGGACAGTCCTGCGCCGGCCGCGCTTTGATCAGCCACATAGAGCGCCCGCTCGTCTCGATAGACGCGGTAGGTCAGCCACCACGAGATCAGCATCCGCCCGCGCTCACCAACGCTGAGGTCGGCATCGGCTTCTGCCGACTGCCGCCACGAGGGCGCATCTGGATCCCGGCGTCGGTCAGCCACCGGTGAACCGTGCCGTACGAGCGGTCGGCGCTCTGGGCGATGGCGCGGATGCTCTCACCCTTGCGGTAGCGCTCGGTGAAATCCCGAACGAGCTTTTCCCGCTCAGGCAGTGTCAGAGTTCGCGGCTTGTGGTTGACAGGTGCGGAGGCGGTCATCGTGAAGTCCTCTCTGGGAAGATGGGCTCGGTATGACGTGCAGCTAGGGGTACATCGGCAGCCGAAAGCGTTGCCGCAACACCAGTGCGTTCCGGCTTGTTGACCTTGAAAAGGTGATCGCGCAGCAGTTCCAAACGAGAAGGGAAGTCCAGACGGGACGATTACGGGGCCTCGTCGTGATGCCCTGGCCGCGGCGTGACGTCGAGGTAGACGCCGACAGCTAACGTCAACGAGTCCTGGTTTCCCCGCCACAGGAACAGCACCGCAGCGCTCAGCGCACCGGTACCGCCGGCCAACGCGACCACCGCCCACGGGGAGTACGCCCCGGTGATGACATACAAAATCGCGGCGACGTTCAACGGCAGACCAAGAGCCAGGAGAACAGCTCCGCGACGCTCGGCCCTCGCCCATGCCCGCACAACACTGCTGCGGACAGACATCAGGCGTACCGCCTGCGTTTGCGCGGGTCCGTCTACACGGCTGACATGGTCGGCTAGATCAGACAGACGTTTCGCCGCCAGCGTGGCGCGCACATCCGGGAACGGGTCGACGTCACTCAAGAGATCCACGTTCCTTCCGGCAAGGAATCCAGAAGGGCTCTCATCCGTGCTAGCGCACCCTTTGCGAACATCTCCAGCTTGTCAGCCTGATAGGTCCCCCACCTGTCACGACAGCTGCCGCACGTCGGCACAATGTCGTACGTCGCCGTCAACTGCCCGACGCTGAACTCATCACCGCACTCAGCGCTGCGCGTGTGCCCGGTGAAGTCCACCGAGAACACGTGACTTCTCCAATCCCCGGTATCGAGCAGGATCTCCAACACCGTCACGGTGATCACCACCTCGACCTACCGCGCCTCACCGCAGAGCACCCACGGACCTTCGGCACGACCACGGGTTCCTCGAGACCGTCCACTGTCCAGGCGAGGCGGACGACAAGGAGCATCCGGCACGCTCCCGGCAACCACCGCAACCAGCCGCGCCTGCACTCCGTGCAACGGCCGTTCGCGTCAGGCTTGTGCTGCTCGGTGAGAGCCCTCAGCACGCGGACCAGGCGCGGTACATCCTGTCGCGCAACAGACAGCACCGACTCATCGTCGCCCTCCGCCATGATCCTGATGAGCTGGGCCAAATCGCCGTGCAGCTCATCACGCAACATCTTCTCCAACACGCCGTTCGTCATGAGCTGACTCCGGCCTTCTGAGGCTGCGTTCGCGAACGGCTGCGTCCGCCAGTGCCGCAGCGTGATTTGCCCGAGCGGGGACCCGGCGCGGGCATCTCCGGGTGTGCCGCTGCGCGCTTCGCTTGATCGTCACGCCACGCCTGATCGCAGCTTTGGCATGTGGGCCACAGCCCGTCTGGGTATTTCGGCGGCGGATCCTTCGGCACGACGACCTGAGCGCCGCACAACGTGACACCCGTGACACCCGGCTCCACCAGGCCCCGCAGCACCGCGTGCCGCGCACCATCAGCGGGGAACCAGCGAAACGGTTCGGTAGGCGTCAGTCCGGTCAACATCACGGCCTCCGCTCTGATCGGCCAACCCGGCGGGCCGTCCATCGTGTGTGAGCCGCGTAGAGGGCGTAGCCCAGAAACATGACGGCGAACGCTGCCACGATCTGTACTTCTCCACCATTGTTCACGCTGCTCCCTCAGCCGTGCCTGCCCTCATTTGGGCTGGCGGAGCCAATCGCTGAAGATCTCCGTGCGGGGTGTGACTTCGACTCTCTTGCGGTAACACACTCATGCCCACCACTCCCGATTCATCGTCTGGTCGGCGAGCCAGAGTTCGGCAGGCACCGGCTCTGCTCGCGCCAGCTCGGCGATCTAAGGAGGTCGCGTACGGCGCCGTGGAGCCGGATCGCATGTCAACCGCCAAGTCGGCTACGGTCCGGACCCGAACCGCGTAGTCCAATCCTACGTAAAACTTTACGTAGGTCCATACATCGAACGGGTGGCACGTCTGTGCGCACCCCGTAGTCGGGTGCAGACTTAGGGATCAGTTCAGAATGAGCTTGCGCAGGCAGATGATCGAGCAGGCGAGGCTGAGC
>NZ_BMNC01000028.1 GCF_014646255.1 Lentzea pudingi | reverse complement strand
CCATCAGAACTACCAGGTCGGCCCGAATGACCGGTGGAGCGGGTGGAGCCCGATCGGCGGACCGCCGCTACGGTAAAGAGGTGCTGGCGAGCCGGGTGGTGAAAGCATAATTGCAGTGGTGTTTCTCCCGCGGCTTCGATTGAATCAAGAATATCGGCATTTCGGCGTCAAGTTGTCAGTGTTCAAAGTCCTTCGATGTCCGTAGGTCGGGGTCAAGGCTCGCTTGATCAAGGCAGAGGAGGGTAATCGTCGCAGTTCAACCGACACTTTCGCCGGATGGATTCGGTCTGACGCGTTAAGCGCGGGAAGGGGCCGAATCTCCGACGCGCCTGGTAACTAGATCTGTTCGAGCAGCCAGCCACCAGCGTGAAAGAGGCGCGCCGCACACTGAGTGTGCGGCGCGCTTGTTCCCCGTCAAAGCCTCGACCAGGGCTGAGCTTCCATCTGCGTTACCACTGGCAGCGCTCGTCAAGGCTGCTGATCACCTTCTCGCGTAGTCAGCACGATTGAATACTTGATCATCGACACCAAGCGCCGCCACCAGCGATCCGACGCGCAGGTCGGGCATTCGACATCCAGGATCGGACGGGACGGCAGGATCCGCCCGATCGACGGGGAGGGCGGACGTCGGCTGGCGGGGAGCTGATCAGCGCGAACCCAAGTGCTTCATTGCGCTACATCGCTAAAGCCGCAGGCATCTCACCGTCGACCGCGCACGACGTTCGCAAGCGGGTCATGTCAGGACTCGACCCGGTGCTTCCACGCCGGGGAGGCACAGGCCGAGCACTCCGACGTCGGAAGCGGTGGTGTCTGCTCGAAGCCCGCTGGCGTCGAACGGGCGTCACCCAGGCGCCCGGCTGCGTGCCTTGCCGACGATCGACCGAGCGCCGGTCATGGGCAGAGTTGCGGCAGGATCCGTCATTGCGATTCAGCGCGGCTGGACGGGTGTTGCTGCGTCTGCTGGAACCTGACCTGTCCATCGAATCCCAGCGGGAGCGCATCGCGGCCACGGTTCCGCCTCACTTGGTGGACACGGTTGTCCATCTGGCGCTTGCCAACGCGGCTGCGTGAGCCTCTCTGGCCGACTGCCTGCAGGATCGAGGTTCTGACATGCCGATGCTCGGACGCAGCGCACAGTGATCGAGTACAGCTTCCACGGAGCGATGGGATGGCGAACTGGACGAGTTGCCGCATCCGCTCGCAGGCATCTTCTCGATAAAGGCGGGAGAGTACAAGGTAACGCACGGAGTTCACGTGCCGCCTTCAGCCGTCAGCGTCGAACCGGCAACCATAGTGCAGGTAGGCGACACATGCAGGCTCATACTCTCTACATGGTGAAGGCGAGACTGCTTCACCCGTTTCGGTCCGCATCGGCAAGACGCGGACTTCTGCATCTGCGATGCAGACAAGAGAATCTTGGCAGCAGCCACGGGAGACCAGGCCTGTGGCCTGTTCATTTCCAAGTGTCGACCCTGGTGCGGGCAACCGGCTGGTGAGAGCGGGAGCTCAGAAGTTTCAAGCCGTCAGGCTTGGTTGCCTGCACCGTGGCGAACCCCATTCGCCAACAGGGAGCTGTGCGCATTCGTACTCCTTGAGCGTTTGATAACTTCGGCAGCCAACTGGACCGATCAGCCCTCGAACTGCATTACTTAGTCATGATGATGAACCAGTCCCTTGTCGCAACGATGTCTCCCGATGTCGTCATCGACCGACTGCTGGTCGACGGCGGGGTTGCCGCCGTCGCGCGGGAGGATCTTCTTACCGGCGGGACGAAACAACGCGCAATCATCCCGTATCTGCAACAGTTCATGAGCGAAGGAGCGACAGCCTTCGTCTACGCGAGTCCTGCACCGGGATTCGCTCAGGTGGCTCTGGCACACTCGACTGGTCTTCTCGGTGTAGAATGTTTCCTGTTTTGTGAGACCCATGCTGGCAACTTTCACGAGTATGCGCTGCTCGCCGAGACCTACGGGGCAAAAATTCGTGCCTGCGCTTCACTGGATGACGCCGAGCGTGAAGCAGCGGAATTTACCTCAGAAGACCCGCTCAAGATCAAGTTGCCGCTGGGCTTCGGATCTCCGGACTACATCTCACACCTTCAACGAGCGCTGACACTCGAGTGGACCCACGTCGTCGAAGAGCTGGGCGGAGAGCCACGCGCGCTCTGGTTGCCCGTGGGGAGCGGGACCTTGGCGACCACGTTCCGCGAGATCCTTTCGAGTTCGGTGACCGTGCACTGTGTCGACGTGCGCGTCCTAGACGTGAATGACAGCCGGATCAGGAGGCTTGCGGCCACGCAGGGAGTTGTGATGCATCGCAGCGAACAGATGTTCATGGAGGCGGCGAATGTTTCCCCTCCGGTTCCTTCCAACGCGTACTACGATGCGAAGCTGTGGCCGCTGGTCAAAGTGCAAGCCAACCACGGGGATCTGTGGTGGAACGTTGCACGATGAGCCATGCGATTAGCCATGTGATGATCTAGTCGCACAGCAGTGTCCGGTGGCGCGGAAGCGCGGCATTGAGATGGCTGGACATGGTTGACCTGCTTGAGGTGGGTGCTGCCGGAGGAAATGGTCTCGGCTCGGAACGACTGCTTTCAGCTGGGGAGGCATCGCCATTTCTGCACTCGGTGGGCAGTTGTAAAATTTGATGGCGGTGCCCAGTGTGGGCACCGCCATCAAATGTTATCGCTCTACGTCTTGGCCTATCAGGTGGTGGAACACTTACCTGGGGCTGACAATGCGCAAGAGTTTGTTCGGTGAGCCGGCGAGATGGCTGCTCTGTACGGCATCGTTTGTGGCGCTGTTGACAATCGCGTCCCGGATCTGCTGCGGAGTGGCTGTAGGGTTGTCCGCCAGATAGAGTGCGGCAGCACCGACGACATGGGGAGTCGCCATTGAGGTTCCGCTGATCGTTCTGGTGGCGTTGTCGTCCGAGTGCCAGACCGATGTGATGTTCTCACCGGGTGCGAACAGGTCCAAGCATGGCCCTAAATTGCTGCTTGGCGCCTTTCGATCCGTTGCGGTCGTTGACCCTACAGTGATTCCCTCAGCCGTACGGGCAGGAGACCAGGAGCAAGCCCTTCCAAGGCCGCTCTCTTCATTTCCTGCCGCGAGCCCGTAGGTCACGCCCGAATTGATAGAATTGCGAACCGCCTGGTCTAGGGCGTCATTGCCGCTGCTAGCAAGCTGTCCAAGCGACATGTTCGCTACGGCTGGCTTGACCGCGTTCCGAGTTACCCAGTCAACGCCCGCGATAATACTTGCCCAGCTGCCAACGCCTTGACAGCCCAGCACCCGCACACCGACCAGGTTGACCTTCTTGGCTACACCGTACTTGGTTCCGCCGAGGGTGCCCGCGACATGCGAGCCATGGCCGTTGCAGTCAGAGGCGTCGTTGTCGTTGTCGACGGTGTCCCATCCGGACCGGGCACGGCCGCCGAAGTCGCTGTGAGAGTTGCGGATGCCGGTGTCGAGAACGTAAGCCGTGACGCCCTCACCCTCGTTTGGATAGCTGTAGGAGTCGTTCAGCGGCAGAGCGGCCTGGTCGATGCGATCCAGGCCCCAGGACGGCGTAGGCGTCTGCGACTCGGAGATCTTCACCTCCGCATCCTGCTGGACGTAGGAGACCGACGGGTCCGCGGCCATCCGACGGGCCTGCGACCGGCTCATGGTGGCGGAGAAGCCGTGCAGGGCACTGCTGTAGGTGTGCTTGACGGTGGCCTGGTACTTACTGCTCAACGTGGCGAAGCTGAACTCGCTCGGCTCCTTGAGCACCACGATGTAGCTGTCATTCAAGGGGTTCTCAATGCCTGTGCCCTGAATGTCGCCTTCAGCCGCAGCGGCCATTTCCACTAGCGTCGTAGTCATAGCGACCGTCAGGCCGGCGGCCAACAGAGCCCCAGCCAACCCCTTGGTCCGGAACTTCGAGGAATCTCGCATGTGTAAGATCTCCACTTTGAAGGTTGTCAGTGGCGCGCTATGGGCGAGTTCAACAGGTGTGTCGACAAAATGGTGCTGGCGACTCTTCAAATCATCGCGCAATACGTCTGCGGCGAATCCTCCTGTTGCCTTGTGGGTCGCAGTGCAAGGCTGAGTTGTCAGCCAGTGCGTTTCCATTGATTGGTATTTACTGCACGTCGGAAGACGTGAACCAATGGCGCTCGCTCGCTGATCATGCGCTGCTGTTGCGCAGGGTGCGACCAAATCTTTCGTGCAGCTCTTGAGTGTGACAGGAGTAGATAATCATTCAGTGATTGATCTTAGTATCGCCACAACCTCTCGTTGTCGTCAACGAGCCGAGAGGAAAACGAGTAAGCGCATCGAGCGCTGCGACTGTCCGCTGCGTTCTATGGTGGGCGAGCGCGGGCTGAGCGCCCGAGGCTAGGCCACCAGTCGAACGCTCCACCGCGAGTGGTGGCCCAGCCGCAAGGATTCCCGCGACTGTTAAGAGTGTTTGCCGAATAAGGCGCGGATATCGTGCGCGCGCGCTTCGGGTCATGTCCCCGGCTGCTCTGATCCGTATTGCATTTCCTGACTCGACAGTGCAAATGGAGGTAACGCAGGACGGGTGATCAGCTGGATGCTCTGACGCTCCGCCAGGAGTGGTGGTCAATAGTCAGATCTATTTTTCGCAGCTTCGATGGCATTCCGTTCTGAGTCTGTATTCGTGTCGATAACGGCCCCCGGCCCGAGCTTGCTTTTCGGGTGCCAAAAGTTGAGCAGGCTGGCCTCGTCGCCAGTTTCAACTGGTCGTATCAAAGGTGGCAGCAGAATAGAGACAGTCGCTGAGGATCTCCAGCCTCATACCAAGCCTGAGCTTCGTGGCCAGGCCAACCGGAACGTCGTGCTCGATAGGTAGGCGCGCGTCGACAGTTGGCTCGGAACGGCTCGCGCCCTTGATCTTTGGTGTTAGAAGGGAGGACTCGACGACGCCGAAGTGGCACGGTGCTCGGAGAGGAACCGCTGCATGTCGACGATCCCTCTCCTTCACGAAGCGGGTCCTTCTTCGCCGGCGAATCTCCAGCTCGTCCTGCTCGCTCGCGAACCCGCCGACCGGCGAACTTGTCGCGGTAGCCGGTTCGGCTTTGCAAGGGACCTGTCTCATCCGGGGCTCGCAGACGACATTTCACTAAAACTGCCAGCTGGTATGTGAGCCCAGACGACAGCAGGCAGGTCTCGCCAGCCGACTTGATTGTTTCTGGGCAGCGCTTCGAGGATCGGATAGACCTTCAAGCTGCGGCATCGTCGCGCACTTCTTCGCCGACCGCACCGACACCACGCAAGAGCAGGCCAACGCCGAGTCGTCGCCGTGCTGGAGTCGTCGTTGACGGCTTCCGCACTTACAGCGGCAAGGGCGCATTCGTGTGCTACTTGGTAGAAAATTCGCATAAATGCGTTGGATTGGCTGATAGTGGCCTGGGTACCGTGAAGAGAATTGGCATCCGTTCGATCGTGCGACACAACAAGTAGGCGGCCCGCATAAAGCGAACCGCCTAACTCATGTATACGAGCTTAGCCAGTGATGTTCTTGAGACGGCGGGGCTTGTACTCGCTGCCCGCCTTCAGGCCGTAGCTGACGATGCGGTGATCCGTGCCGTATCCGCCGCGCTGCTCGTAGGCCCAGTAGGAGGTGCGCTGGGCGTTGGCCCACTTCTCGAAGATCACGACGTGGCGGGTGTTGGAGTTGCCGATGGCGTCAATGAACAGATCGCCCATCCGCATGTCGTTCTTGTTGATGGCGACGGTGTAGGTCGAGGACGCGAGGCCCACTGTATTAGGTCCGGGCGCGGGTAGCTTCGCCGCCATCGACACGTACCCCGAACAGTCCGTGCGGTAGCCGCCACGCGTCTTGGTCTGACTGTAGGGCACTCGCTGCGCGGTGTGCGGGTTCCATGACTTGGCGCGGTTGACAAGTTCCTGCCGCGATACCGTCGCTGCAGCAGCTGAGACATTCTCTGCTACAGAAACAGATGCGCTGGCAGAAGCCGCAGAAACTGCGGGAGCGGCCAGGACCGCGAATCCGAGTGCGCTTGCAACAACTCCAGTGAGCAGCCTCATCATTTTCCTCCGGATAGGCCGTACTCGTTGCCTTGGGGCGTCAGGGTGTCGGTAGTTTTCCAACCTGTCAACAGGTCCGTTAGATTCAAACTCGGGAGAGACGTGAAGATCTGTCGCGGATAGGCGCGGTATGCCGTGGAAGCTTGTGGCCGGCAGGGATTCTTGACAGATGACAGAATTGACTCGCGGCACGCGACTTATCAAGCCTGCGGTACAGAGCTGTATTTTCGCGCCGCGCGGCAATGAAGTCGGCGGGGATGTACTGGGGCATGCAATGTGGTCGGTTCAACTGTTAGAGGCCAGATCGGTCGCCTGCTCGATGATCACCAGGGGCTACACGCGGTCCGGGGCATCGACGAGACCTCACTCGTGATCAACGTGCTGGCAGGGTCCTCTGGGTGGACGCGGCTTTGCCAGGCGAAGAGGCGCCCTGTCGTGCTCCGCTACCAGCTTCGCAAGATCGACGACACGGACGAAGTGGTACTCGTCTTGACGGGCTCCGAGCGCGAACGACTTGACCGAAACCCGTTGAGATCATGAGAAGCATGCGGCTTCGGATTCGATTTTCAAGAATCCAGTGTTGCCTGGTGTTTTCCTCGACTCAGGTTCCTACCTTCCGCAGCTGGGGGGCCGTCACCTCGTCATGCGGGAGTCTCCGGTCAGGAGACTGCCTCAATGGCGTTCGACTGCGCAAATTTTCCGTTGAACACCGTTCGTTCAAGATCGTAGGTTATTGCCTGCCCGTCCGGGAAACCGATCTCCGTCAGCGTGATCGCAGAGGCCAGGATCATTGCTTAACAAGTTGATCCCGCATCCTATGGCGGGATCTATGCTCGTAGCCGATGACACAGAAGTTCGCGCTGAGGGTGTCATCGGCCGTTCTCCCTTGCAGGCAAGAACGTTGCACGGCTGCGTTCCGAACCGGCCAGCGGTGAGCGGCTCCGTCAGCGCTGGGGGTGATGCTGTCGAGCTACGAGAGTGAATCGGTCGCGGATCCGACATGCCCTTGTTGCTCCAGTCGCGCCGCAGCTGGGTCATCACGCATGGACTCAAGGGTGTCGTTTGCCGCGCAGGCGATCTGCCTCTGGTTGCCTGCCGGGGCTCAACGACATGAGAATCCGCCGATGCGGCGTGATCGGTGCAGGGCACAACTTGTCGCCCCATCCGAGTTCAAACTGTATACAACTTACGAACTGACGCCGGAGCTGCAGCCCTCGCCTTCAGGGTTCGTTGCCCTCCTCGGGGGACACAAAGTCCTTTGATGGCAGTACTGTTGAGCGCTCCGTGGTCACTCGTCGACGCTGCGTCGCAGCGACATCCCTTGACCAAGTGTATACTGTTCAGTGGACTGCTGTTAACGTCGCGCTGCCTCGGCGCGTGTGCTGCCTGGCACGCCATCCATTACCAGCGTCAGTCCAACTAGGAGGAGGTACATGTCCGAACAGATTCGCCGACTCGTGTCGTTGGCGTCGCGTGTACTGGGGGCGTCCGGGCATCGCGACTTCATCTGGGGGCATGCCTCCGCGCGCGACCCCGCGGGGCGAGGAGTCTGGATCAAGGGTGCGGGATGGGGGTTGGAAGAGGTCACGCCAGACCGGGTTCACCTCGTCGACGGACATGGCGTAGTCGTCGAGGGCACCGGTGCGCGACACAGCGAGTACCCGATTCACACCGAGATCATGGCGGCACGGCCGGACGTCGGCGCGGTAGTGCACACGCATGCGCCGCACGCCGTCGCACTCGCTGCCGCCGGGCTGCCACTTCGCCCGATGAGCCATGCCGCCAACCTCTTCGTGCCGCCCGACATCCCCCGCTTCACCGCAACCGGCGACCTGATCTTGACTCGGCACCTCGGCGAGCAGGTAGCGGCTCAGCTCGGCGACGCGACCGCGCTTTTCCTTTTACACCACGGCATCGTGACTGTCGGGCAGGACCTGCCTGCCGCCACCATGGCGGCCGTGTTGCTGGAGCAGGCTGCGCGACAGCAACTGCTGGTGCAACAGTTCGGCGGCTCGCCGACCTGGTCTGATCCACATGAGTCGCTGTCCAAGCGATCCAACTGCTACTCACGGCCTGCGCTTCTCCAGGCATTCGAGTACCTCGTACGCCGCCTGCCGCCAGCAGGCGACGACATGTTCATCGACGACGCGGCACATACTGGAGTTACTGATGTCGGACCATGACCTCAAGCCACCGGCGCAGACAGCCACCTCGCGTGTCGGCAGCGATTCGGCGTCGGCGTCCTCCACAGTTCGCGGTCGCGCCATCCGATCAGCGGCGCGCCGACTGCTGTCAGTCAACGAGTTCGGAATCAGCGCAGTGCTCGTCGTGCTGGTGCTGGCCATCGGTTTGTACGATCCGGTCTTTCTCGAACCGAACGTTCTGCTCACCACGCTGCGGCAGGCCGCGTTCGTCGCCATCGTGGCCTATGGAATGGTCTTCTTGCTCGCCATGACCGAGTTCGATCTATCGGTGGGTGGCACGTACGCGGTCTGTTTCATCGTGTGCGCCGTGATGATGGCCAACGATGGTGTCAACCCGTGGCTGGCAGCGCTGATCTCGATTGTCCTCGGTGCCGGTCTCGGCGCACTCAACGGCGTACTGGCGAGTCTGCTGCGCATCCCCGTCATCATCGTCACCCTGGGGACGCTGTCGGCTTACCGCGGGGTGGTCACCGTGATCAGTGACAACGCTTCCGTGCGTGGCCTTCCAGTAGACCACGCGTTCTTCACCGGGCTCGGTGATCAGTGGCTCGGCATGCCGGTGGCAGCCTGGTTCGTGGTGGTCCTGGGCATCGTTCTGACGATCGTGTTCACCAAGACCCGCTTCGGGGCAATGGTTCGGGCGATCGGCTCGAACCGGGACGCTGCCGCCTTCTCCGGCATTCCCATCGGCCGCATCCGGCTCTACGCGCTGATGGTCGTGGGAGCGCTCGCCGGACTGGCCGGGGTGTTGAACCTCGCGTATTTCCAGGGAGCGGATCCGACAGTCGGAGCAGGTTTCGAGTTGCAGGTGATCGCCGCCGCGATCATCGGTGGTACGGCGGTGACCGGTGGCTCGGGCACCGTGCCTGGTGCGCTCATCGGCGCCCTGGTCGTATCGGTCATCAACGGCGGCCTGGTCTTCTTCAGGGTTCCCACGACATGGACCAACGTCGTCACCGGAGCGGTGATCCTGATCGCGGTGGGCATGGATGCCTTGATCCGCCGACGACGCGACGCGGCGTTGCGACTGACGGCGTGAAGCCGGGAATTCACATCCGCACAAACAGATGAGGAGCAATGTCATGCGTGCACCGCGCAAGCTCGGCCCACGGCGTTCAGTCATCTCGCGTCTGGCCATCGCGGCCACGATGCTCGGCCTGGCCGCGTGCACCGGGGCTGAAACTCAGCAGACGACTGAGGGAGAGGGCGGCCGGGAGGTGAACATCGCCTTCTCGACGAGCGTCCCGGCCGGTGAGGACTCACGGGTGATCTTGATGGGTGTGGAGCGGGCGGCTCAGGATCTGGGCCCGGTGCGGTTCACGTTCGAGCCGCCGGCCAACTACGACCCGATCGCCGCGCAGAGGCAGACCACCGACCTGTTGTCCACCAGGCCGGACGCGATGGCGATCGCGCCTCAGCCGCCGGACGTGTGGCAGCGAACGCTCACCCAGGTCGCTGACCAGGTCGAAGCTGTCACGTATCAGGCCAAGCCAGTGGGAACGGCCGACCAGGTCGGCAACGCCGTCATCCGAACCTACGTGGGGGCGAACGACACCACTCTGGGCAGGGAGGCCCTGCGCGCGACCATCGACAACGCGAGGCTGGGTCCGGAGACCACCGGCACGGTGTTGCTCGGCACCTGCGTGCCGCAGACGGTCGGCTCGTTGTACGAACGGGTGCAGGGATTCCGCCAGGCGGTGGCCGAGCGGCTGCCGCGAGCTCAGATCAAGGAGTTCGACTCCAAGCCTGAACCTCGCGAGAACATCAACGCTTGGGAGGCCGCCATTCAGTCGACTCCAGACGCGGTTGTCGGCATCGGCGCTTGTGATCAGGACGGTGCCAGTCTCCACAACATCAAGACGCGGTCCGGCGCCCGGCTCGCGGCCGGCGCGCTCGAAACTCCGCCTGAGGTGCTGCGTGGACTGCGCGAGGGGACTATCGCCGCAGCGGTTTCTGACAACTACTGGTTGATGGGCTACATCACGACACGGCTGCTCGTCGAGCGTGCCCGCGGTGGCCCTGAGCTGCCCGAAGGGTTCATCGACACCGGTTTCACCGTTGTCAACCGCGACAACGTCGACCAGATCGAACAACGCAACTCCACGCCCGAGACGCTTGCGAGTGGGTACGCGCCCCGGGTCGAGGAGCTGTTCGGCGACCTTGCGAAGCATGTTCGCCCCCTCGCCGAGGCATGGTGATTCGGTATGTACGTGGCGTCGGGTATCACCAAGCACTACCAGGGCGTCCACGCTCTCAACGGTGTTGATCTCACAGTTCGTGCCGGCGAGGTGCACGCCCTGCTCGGTGCGAATGGCGCAGGCAAGTCGACGCTGGTCAAGATCCTCGTCGGCGCCGAGCAGCCGACCTCGGGGTCGCTCACGCTTGACGGCAGGCCAGTGCGCTTCGCTGACGTGGGCGATGCTGCGGAGAAAGGCGTCGCGATCGTCTCGCAGGAGCTGAATCTCTTCCCCGATCTCAGTGTGTTGCACAACCTGTTCCTGACACGCGAACCGCTGCGCAGCGGGGTGCTGGTGGACCAGGCCGAGATGCGCCGCAGAGCGCGGCCTGTGCTGGAGGCGGTGGGTCTGGACGTACCGGTCGACCGCCTGGTCGGCCAGCTTCGGCTCAGCGAACGGCAACTGGTCGAGATCGCGCGGGCGTTGCTGGGTGAGCCAAAGCTCCTGCTGCTCGACGAGCCGACCTCAGCGCTTCGCGCGGCGGAGACCGCGCGTCTGCTCGGAGTAGTTCGAACTCTGCGGGACCAGGGCGTTGGCATCGTCTACGTGTCACACATGCTGGAGGACGTCTTCGCTGTTGCCGACAACGTCACGATCCTGCGCGACGGCTGCGTCGCTGTGGCCGGAGAGCCGTGCACGTCGATGACCATTCGCGGAGTTGTCGGGCACATGCTCGGTGCGGCAAAGCCACTCGACGGTGAATCGGCAAAGCGGCCGGAGCGACCTGAAGGCGAGCAGCCACCACACAGCGCACCCCTTCGCCTGGAAGGGGTCGCAGTGGCCGACGAAGTGGGGCCGATCGACCTCACCGCCCACCCAGGCGAAGTCGTGGGGCTAGCGGGCCTTGAGGGATCTGGGGCGCACACGGTGTTCGAGGTGATCTTTGGTCGACGCCGGGCCGACGCAGGCACAATCACCCTGCCGACCGGTCGGCCTGGTCCGTCGTCGGAGACACAAGCGGTGCGCTCAGGGGTGGCGTTCATCCCAGGTGACCGCCGACGGCTCGGGCTGATGCTGGAGAAGCCGATCTTCGAGAACATCGCGATCGTGCGTGGCGGCCCGCTGCGCGGGATGGGCTTCCTGCTGAACGGGAAAGCCATGTTGGCCCGCGCGGAACATTGGCGCAACCGGCTCGGCATCAGGATGAGCTCACCCCGCACACCGGTCGGTCACCTGTCCGGCGGAAATCAGCAGAAGGTGGTGTTCGCCAAGTGGCTCGAGACCGAGCCGCCCCTGGTGCTGCTGGACGATCCGACCAGGGGGGTAGACATCGGGGCCAAGGCGGAGATGCACGCAGCGGTCGCCGACATGGCGGCGAGCGGGCGGGTGGTCCTGGTGACGTCGAGCGACCTCAAGGAGCTGAGTGACATCTGTGACCGCGTGGTCATCTTCTTCCAAGGCCGCGCGTGCGGGGAGCTCCGAGACCAGCAGCTCAACGAGCACAGCCTCCTCGAGGCGATGAACACCGGTGATCTCGCGTCCTGCTGAGTCGCTAATCGTGCGGGTGCGCCGATCAGGTGGTCAAAAGGCCGTCGACGGTCCGGTTCCGACTTGTCGAACCGGACCGTTCCGGAGGCCCGCCTAGACTTATGTGTATACACTTGAAGCTGTAGTGTATACAAAAACTTGCGTGTGGAACTGACGGGAGAAATGCGGCTGTGCGTATCACACGACCGGAGTTGCCATCTGGAGCCCAGCCGACGCGTGAGCTCATGCGTTGGCTTCCCCAGTTCTCCCATGCCGAGCGCGACCGCCGATGGGGGCTCGTCCGCAACGGCATGGCCGAGGCTGAGGTCGACGCGTTGCTGGTGCTCGGCACGGACATCTTCTGGGGAATGGGAGTGGCCAACCTCCAGTACCTCTTCCACGTCGAAGGTCAACCCGCGTGCGACGGCCTGCTACCCCTCGAGGGTGAACCGGTGGTCTGGGCGGGAACCCCGCACACCACCTGGCCGGCCAACCGCAACCTCTCCGTGCAGAGCTGGTGCTCAGACGTGCGCACGCGGGAAGGCATGGCTGGAATCGCCGCGGAGGTTCGTGCTCGTGGTCTGGAGCGCAGCAGGCTCGGCCTGGTCGGCTTCGCGTCTGCCATTCAAACCACCACTGTGTTCCTCCAGGGCGACATCGAGGCCCTGCGGAGGCTGCTGCCCGACGCCGAGTTCGTCGACTCGAGCCAACTGCTGCAGGACGTCCGGCTGGTCAAGTCGGAGGAAGAGATCGACAGGCTTCGTCAGGCGGCGGCGATCGCGAGGCAGACGCTGCGCGCGCTCATCGAGACCGCGCGACCAGGGGTGACCGAGGCGGACGTCTACGCGGAGATGGCTCGCACGCACATCGCTGAGGGCGGTGAACCCTCGCTCTTCATGTTGTTCGGGGCGGGGCCGGTCGAGCACCCGTCCGATGAGCTGTGGAACCTCCTGCACGCGGCCGAGGGGCCGAAGACCCCCACTCAACGACCGTTGAACCAGGGTGATCTCGTCATCGCCGAGTGGCACACGAAGTACGGGGGCTACCGCTGCCACACCGAATGCAGTGTTTACCTCGGCCCGAAAGCACCAGATCAGCTGCTGCGCATCTGGGACGTGTCGCAGGAGTGTCTCGAGGCCAGCAAGAGCGCGCTCCGCGCTGGGAACACCTTGCGCGAGGCGCTGCGGGAGATCCGCGCCCCGGCGGCGCGCGCCGGCCTGGATTGGGTGGAGCTCGGCTTTCACGCCATGGGCGCGGCCTCCCCCGAGTTCCCGACCGTGATCTACGAGGAGGGCTTTGGGCCCCCGATGCTCAACGGGCACGGAATCGGGGACTTCGTGCTCCAGGAAGGCATGACGTTCGGCAACAACGTCAACCTGCACGACAGCGCGTGGAAACCTGACGTGGGCTGCATGGTCGCCGACTTCATGGTGGTCCGGCCCGGCAGGGCGGAAGCACTGGTCGGTGTCCCGGTTGAGCTACCACAGGTCGGCTGACGACGCCCACCAGGAAAGGAGGCGGTGAGGTAGGTGGCTAAGAGGAAACCACAGCAGGCCTGCACGGTCCGCTCAGAACGACCTGATCGCGATGCGAGACATTCGCGGGTCCACTGCCATTGCTGCCTGGATGCGGCGGACGTGCAAGGTGCGTCCGCCGCCGTGAGCGACCGGTAGCGTGCGTTGGTGATGGATAACTGGCTGGACGGGCTGCGTCCCCTCCCACGGCCCTCCGGCGCGCCCGCTGCCCACGTTGCGCACGCGCACTTGCGGGCATTGGTCCTCGACGGCGCCATCCCGCCCGGCGCGGTGATGAACCAGGTCGACATCGCCGACCGGCTGGGGATGTCTCGCACGCCTGTCCGTGAGGCCATCCGAATGCTCCAGGAAGAGGGCCTCGTCGAGGCTGAGCCGTTCAAACGAGCACGAGTGGTCGGGTTCGACGCGGCGCAGCTGGAAGCGGTGTACGTCCAGCGGATCATGCTCGAAGGTCTGGGCACCGCGATGACCGTGCCGAGGATGACCGGCGCGCAGTGCGACGACCTCTCGAGAATGGCTCAGGAACTGAACCGCACGTCGCCGGGCGCGGACCGCACCGACGAGTGGAACTCGACGCACAACCGGTTCCACATGGCGCTTGTGTCCGGAGTGAGCGAGCACCTGCGACGCACCATTGAGACCAACATGCAGCGGGCTGAGCAGTTCCGCGCCATGTATCACTACCGCGGGCCGCTGCCGTCGTTCCAACACGCTGGCGGCCACGAGCGCATAGCCGCGCTTTGTGTGGAAGGCGATGCCGCGGGTGCCGCGAGCGAGTTGGTGGTCCATCTCGCCCGCTCGGCCCTGTCGATGATCGGTCAGCTTGCCCCGCGGTACGACCCGGTGGCGGTCCGCTTGAGTCTTGATCGAGTTCTTGACCACGGCCGATAGAATTGCCCGCCAGAGGGTGGCCGGAGCCCAGTGTCGTGCGCTGGGCTCCGGCCACCCTCTGGCCACATCTCATGTCGTGCTCGGCCTGAGATCTGCTGCGAGCACCGGCATGTGCAGCGTCGGGAGCCCTTCGATCGTGAGGGCGATGACGTCGCCCCCCACGAGGCGGGAAACTCCGTCGACCGTGCCCGTGGCGATGATGTCGCCCGGCTCGAGCGTCATCGCCTCCGAATAGACCTCGATCAGCCGCGGGACGTCGTAGATGAACTCCGCCGTGTTGCCTCGCTGCCGGACTTCGCCGTTGACCCGCAGCTGCAGGTCCAGCACGTCAGGGTCCGGCACCTCGTCCGCGGTCACGATGGCCGGCCCGATGGGCGTGAACGTGTCGAAGCTCTTGCGGTATGGCCGGTCCTCCTCGCCGCGCATCGTGATGTCCAGCAGCGGAACGTAGCCGAAGACGTACCGCAGCGCGTCCTCGCGGGTGACTCGCCGGGCCCGCGCGCCCATGACCACTCCCAGTTCGCCTTCGTGGTCGATCCGGCGGTCGTGGTAAGGGAGTTCGATCGCGGCGTCCGGTCCGACGATCGAAGACGGAGCCTTGAGAAACCCGCGGTACTTCTCGATTGTTCCTGAGGGCTGCGTGGAGCCGCGGGTGGTCATCTCCTGCAGGTGAGCGGCATGGTTCGCGGCTGCGGCGACGATCTTCGTCGGTCGCGGCTGCGGTGCTCGCAGCACGACGTCCGAAAGTGCCGTTCCCACCGACCTGCTCGCAATTTCGACAGCGGGCCTCAGCTGCGGCCAGTGCTCGATCAGCGCGTTCATCCGGTCGTCCGGGCGGATCGACGAGTCGATCAGGTCGCTTATGTCGACGATGCTGTCCCGGAGACCCCACACGCCAAGACGGTGAGCGTCGAAGAGGCTGAGTCTCATCGGTCGAGGCATCCGATCGCTGTGTGAATCGCAACCCTGAATCGAACACTTGTCAGTGGAGTCATGGCCAAAGTGTATACTCTTGAACGGTAGCCAGGTAGCACCAGGATTCGGGCCCGCGACAGGTTGCTCGTCAGGTCGGAGGAGAGCAGTGGAGAACGCCAACGACAGCAGTGGTCCGGCTCGACCGGACACCATGGAGATCGCGTACGACGAACTTTGCGGCGCGCTCGCCGCGCAGGACCTCACCGGTTTGTGGCGCAGGGACGGCCTCGGTGCTCAGCCCACACCGAGGACCAGGCCGCACCTGTGGCAGTGGAAGACCATCGCGCCGCTCGCCAAGCAGGCGGGCACCGTGGTGCGAGTCAACGAGCGCGGCGATGCCCGCCGCGCACTGCAGTTCTGCAATCCAGGACTCCAGATGGGCACAACGGAGTCGTTCTTCGGCGCGTACCAGTATCTCGCGCCGGGTGAGACGGCGCCCGCGCACAGGCATTCCCCGGCAGCCATCCGGTTCGTCGTCCAGGGCAAGAACGTGTTCACCACGGTCAACGGCGACGCGTGCGAAATGACCCCTGGCGATCTGATCCTCACCCCGAACTGGGCCTGGCACGATCACACGAACTACGGCAGCGACCCGATCATCTGGTTCGACGCGATCGACCACCCGCTCGTGGCGCAACTGGAGTCGATCTTCTTCCAGGAGCATCCGGACGGCATGCAGGAGGTGATCGGCCACAACGTCTCAGAGCGCGGCTTCGGTGCTGTGGGGCTGCAAGAGACTTCGATGTCGGCGAGCGTTTCATCGCACTCGCCGCTGCTGCGGTACCCCTACAGCGAGGTCGACCGGACGCTCGAATCGCTACACGCCGCGGCCGGCGGGGCAAGTGTGACAGTCGAGTACAAGAACCCGATCACCGGCGGTCCGGCGATTGCCACGATGACGTGCGAGATGACACGTGTTTACCCTGGTGTCCCGACCACGCCACAGCGCCAGGCCGGCGGGCGCATGTACGTCGTCTTCCGCGGCTCGGGCACCTCGGTCATCGGCGGCACCGAGTTCGCCTGGTCCGCGGGAGACGTCTTCGTCGTCCCCTCCTGGGTACCTGTTGAGCACAACGTTTCCGAGCAGTCGGATCTCTTCGTCGTCGGCAACCGGGCGGTGCTCGAGGCGCTGCACCTGTTCCGCAAGGCTGAACTCGATGAACAACAGAAGGTCACTGGTGTTTTCGCGAAAGACTGAGCCGCGAATGCGAATCACAGATGATGGCACTTCCGCAGCGGTGTCGCGGCGGTGCCCGCTCCGAAGGACGCGATCGTGAAGCCGCCGCCGTTCACCTATCACCGACCGGCCACCCGCTTCGAGGTCGATGAACTGCTCGGTGAGTACGGCGCCGACGCGAAACTGCTGGCCGGAGGGCAGAGCCTGGTGCCGATGCTCAACATGCGACAGATGAGCCCGGCGCACGTGATTGACCTTGGCGGGCTTGTGGGCGAGCCGAGTGTGCCCGTGTGGCGTGGTGCCGAAAGCACCCTGTGGTTCGGCCCTCTCGTCCGGCATGTCGCGGTGGAAAAGTCCAGGGCGGTGCTTGAGGGCGCTCCTCTGCTGAGCAAGGCGATGGACATGGTCGCCCACCCGCCGGTACGCAGCCGTGGGACGTTCGTCGGCGCCATCGCGCATGCCGACCCGGCCTCGGAACTCCCGGCTGTGCTGGTTTTGCTGGGCGGTCAGGTGCGGGTTCGCAGTCATAACGGCATCCGCACGCTCGCCGGGCAAGAGCTGTACGCCGGCCCGTTCGAGCTCACGATCGCCGCGGACGAGTGGATCGACGAAGTCCGTCTCCCCCCAGGTCGGCGCAGCGACCGGTTCGCCATCGAGGAGTTCACCCGCCGCGACGCTGACTTCGCTGTCTGCGGCGTCGCGGCGACTGTGCGGGAAGTGGGGGACGTGCTTGTGACAGCGCTCGCCTTCTTCGGAGTCGGAGCCACTCCACGACGTTTCGAGCTGTCGGCGATGAGCTCGGATGACATCACGGGCGGGCAGCTGGACCTCGCAGTGCGCGAGTTGGTGGCGGCACGGCTGGAACCGCACGACGACATCCATGCCACCGCCGCGTTCCGCCGCCACCTCGCTGAGCGGCTCGCTGTCCGCGCAGTTCGCCGTGCGGCCACCAGCGAGAGGAGTACCGAATGAGGGTTTCGCCTGGCGAGCAGGTCACCGTCAAGTTGTCCGTCAACGGCATCGTCCATGACGTCGCAGTCGAGAGCCGCTGGCTTTTGTCCGACGTGTTGCGCCATCAACTCGGGCTGACGGGCACCCACGTGGGTTGCGAGAACGGCGCCTGCGGCTGTTGCACTGTGATCGTCTCCGGCCAACCAGCCAGAGCCTGTCTGCTCTTCGCCATCCAGCTCGAGGGCGCTGAGATCGAGACCGTCGAGTCGCTCGCCGCACCGGACGGCGAGCTGCATCCGTTGCAGGAGAGCTTCCGGCGCCACCACGGCTTGCAGTGCGGCTTCTGCACCCCGGGACAGCTCATGAACGCCAAGCCGCTGTACCGGCAGGCACCTGAGATGCCCGACTGCGAGCTGCGCTCGGCCCTCAGCGGGATGATCTGCCGCTGCACCGGATACCAGGGCATCGTCGACGCGGTCCGGGACGCCGCGCGGATCGAGGACGAACGCGAGGACGCGAAATGACCACATCATTCGTCGGCTCCTCGATCCAGCGACGTGAGGACGACCGCCTGCTGAGAGGCGAAGGCACGTTCGTCGACGACATCGCCATGGACAACACCTTGCATGCCGCGTTCGTGCGCTCAGAGGCCGCGCATGCCCTGATAACAGGTATCGACGTCACGCGTGCGCTGGAGATCGATGGTGTAGTGGCGGTGCTGACCTATGACGACCTCGCTGGGACACCGCTCGCGGCCCCGTTGCGGGTCTCCCAGCCCCATCCGGCGATTCGCCACGCACGTACGCCGTACCCGCTCGCCCGCGACGAGGTGCACCACGTCGGCCAGCCGATCGCCATGGTGGTAGCGCGCGATCGTTACATCGCCGAAGACGCCGCTGCGGTGGTGCACGTCGACTACCAGCACCTGCCGGTAGCTGTGGATCTCGTCGGCGCGGCTCGTGGTGAGGACGGGCCCGCACACAGCGACATGGACGGCAACGTCTACGCCTCGTTGTCGGAACACGTCGGTGACGTCGATGCCGTGCTCGCCAAGGCGGAACACGTCTTCGAGTACGACCTTCGGTATGAGCGTGCGGCCGGTACTCCGTTGGAGGGCAGGGGGCTGCTCGCGACGTTCGACGAACTCGGCGGCCGGATGCGGCTGTGGGACTCCACGCAAGCCCCAATGATGGTGTGCCACGGACTGGCACCACTCCTCGGGCTCGAGCCGGAGCAGATCGAGGTCATCTCACCGGACGTCGGCGGCGGGTTCGGTACGAAGGCGTTCCAGCTCTACCCCGAGGAAGCGCTCGTGCCGTGGGCCGCGCGCTGGCTCGGCGCTCCGCTCAAGTGGATCGAAGACCGCAAGGAGGCCTTCGTCGGGTCCAACCAGCTGCGCTCCCAGGTCACCCATGTCAAGGTCGCCGTGGACGGCGAGGGGCACTTGCTGGCGCTCGACGTGCGTTATCTGCACGACAACGGCGCCTTCTGTCAGTTCGGGATCTTGGTGCCCAGCGTCACCGCGTCTGAATTGTCCGGGCAGTACCGCATCCCGAACCTCCGGTTCTCGTTCGACGCCGTCTACACCAACACAACGCAGTGTTCTCCGTACCGCGGCTCGGGTCAGCCCTACGCCACGTTCGTCGTCGAACGGATGATGGACTGGGTGGCGCGGGATCTCGGCATCGACCGTGCTGAGATCCGCAGGCGGAACTTCATCCCTCCCCAGGGGATGCCCTACGACACCGGACTGTCATTCCCGCACGGCAACCGAAGCGTCTACGACTCCGGGCAGTACCCTGCGCAGTTCGAGACCCTCCTGGAGGCGATCGGCTACGACGGATTCGCCGCGGAGAAGGCGGCGGCCGCGGCCGAAGGGCGTCGGATCGGTTTGGGGCTCACCTGCTACGTCGACGTCGGTGGTACCGGTCCGTACGAGAGCACGAAGGTCACTGTGCTACCAGACGGTTCGGTATCCGTGGTCGCGGCCACGTCTGACACCGGTCAGGGACACGAAACGATGTACTCACAGCTGGTCGCCGACCAGCTCGGAGTGCCGATGGAGCGCGTCCGGGTGACCACGGGTGACTCGCGCAGGACGCAGTACGGCTTTGGGACGTGGGGCAGCCGGACCGCGGCTGTGGGCGGAAGTTCGGCTGTACAAGCGGCCGCGACGGTCGCTACGAAGGCGAAAGCGATAGCCGCACGGTTGCTCGAGGTGGACGCCGGGGACCTTGAGCTCGCCGACGGAGCGGTCCGGGTCAAGGGCGCCGCGCACGTCGCCGTCCCGCTGACCGAGCTGGTCATCCCAGCCCGCTTCGGACGCACGTCAGGGGGCGAGTCGTCGCCTGGTCTGACGGCCGCGTCCTACTGGTCTCCGTCCGCGATGATCTTCTCCTCCGGAGCACACGGTGTCGTCGTTGAGATCGATCCGGAGACCTACGACCTGAACATCCTGCGTTACGTGATCGCCCATGACTGCGGCAAGGTCATCAATCCCATGCTCGTGAGAGGGCAGGTCCTTGGCGGATTCGCGCACGGCATCGCCGATGCGTTCTACGAGCGGCGTCATTACGACAACGCCGGACAACTGCTCAACCAGAATCTGATGGGCTACCTGGTCCCGTTCGCCTCGGAGATCCCCCAGGTCGAGGTGCGGCACATGGAGTCATCTTCACCGGTGAGCATTCACGGCGTCAAGGGTGCGGGCGAAGCCGGGAGTGTTCCCGTTCCCACCGCGATCGCCAGCGCCATCGAGGACGCCCTGGGCTTCCCGATTGACGCGATGCCGCAGTCCCCTCTCACACTCTTCGAGCTGGCGCAGCGGCACGGCCGTTAGCAGCGGGCTCGCCGATCGGACTTGACGAAAGGACAAGACATGGAACTCGAAAATCGATTGGTTCTCGTGCTGGGCGGTGCAGGGGGAATCGGCAGGGCCGGCGCTCTCGCCTTCGCCGCTACCGGCGCCGCGGTCGCGGTCGCGGATGTCGACAAGGCAGCGGCGGAGGTGGTTGCCGGTCAGATCACGGCAGCCGGAGGAGCAGCGTCCGCTCATGCCTGTGATGTCAGCGATGACGCTGCGGTGTTGTCACTCCGAGATGAGCTTGCGGGCGACGCCCTTGTGCCAGACGTGCTGTGGTGTCACGCAGGTGCCAATGCCGAGGGGCCGGTGGAACGGATCCCGACCGATGAGTGGAAGTGGGTGTTCAACACCAATGTTCTCGGCATCTCCCGCGCTCTGCAGGCGTTCCTGCCGTCGATGCGCGAACGAGGCGCCGGTCGGGTGGTGATCACGTCGTCGACCCTGGGACTGTTCGGCCACAAACCGCTCGCGTTGCCCTACATCGCGTCCAAAGCTGCCCAGATCGGACTCGCTCAAGGGCTTTCGCGGTACCTCGACGGCTCTGGTGTGGGTGTGACTCTGCTGCTGCCCGATCTCACCGAGACGGGATTCCGCACGTCCGCGCGGCTCGTCGGCGCTGACGCCGAGGAGATGAAACGGCTCGCGGGGCCGCGTATGCGAACCCAGCCGCCCATGTCTGCGGAAGACGTGGCTGACGCGTTGATCGAGGGCGTTCGCAAGGATCAGTTCCTCGTCTCGCTGATGGCCAACACGGACAGGCGCCTCGCCGAGCACGCAGCTGCTGGGTTCGACCCCTCGGCGTTGCCGGTGGGCTGGCCGGAAACGTGAGCTGGTCAGTGTTCGGCTGGCATCTCGAGAAGTTGAGGGGATGAGCGGGCCAGCTTCTGGTTCGTGAATGCTCTGAGCCGGGGGGACGAGGATCTTCTTGATCTTTGTTCCCCCGGCTCGAGTTCGAGGAGCCCCCTTCAAGTTGCCCGTTCCCGCTGGTTCGGCAGCGCTGCTGGGCACTGCCTCGAAACCGGGACCGATGCCGTCGCACCTCCAGCACCGCAGTCGTCGGCTACGAAAAGACCATCCGTGTAGACCCAAACGGAACAACGCACTACGGTGAAGGTATGACTGACCTGGAAGTACGCGAACTGCGATACTTCATCGCGGTGGCTGAGGAGCTCAATTTCTCGCGGGCCGCTGAACGGCTCGGTATCGCGCAGCCGCCACTCTCTCGTACCGTTCGCCAGATCGAGAGTCGGCTGGGGGTCCAGCTGCTGTGGCGTGACACCCGCCGGGTTGAACTCACCGAGGCCGGCAGGGTCTTGCTGGCCGAAGCGCTGAGCATCGTCGAGGCGGTGTCCGCAACCGTCAACCGCACCCGGCGTGCAGGGCAGATCACGCCCAAGTTGACCGCGACTGCCAAACCAGGCTTCGCGTCCGGGTTGCTCCGCGGCATTGTCGAGGCCTACGGAGCCCTGCCGGGCGCGATTCAAGTCGACATCCTCGTCAGTGGCTACCGGCAGCAGGTGCAACTGGTGCGCAACGGCGAGGTCGACGTGGCTTTGGCGAGCTCCCCGTTCGACCTCACGGGGCTCGACAGCGAGCAACTGACGACCGAACCGAGAGTCGCGGCCCTACCTGCGAAGCATGAACTTGCCCGTCGGCCGACCTTGCGCTGCCGGGACTTGGCCGGCCTGCCGTTTCCAGACTGGCCCGGCATCGATGCGGCCGCGCGCGCGTACTGGTGTGGTCAGGATCGCGACTTCTCAGGGACTCGTAGCCTGGCCCCACGCAACGACGTGGATGTATCCGGTCCTCTCGTCAGTGACATCTCCGCGCTCTTGGACGTGGTTGGGCTTGAACAAGCCGTGGCACTGATTCCGATTTCCGTGGCAAAGAACAATCCCCGTGCGGATGTTGCGTATCGGCCAGTAGTCGATGCCAGTCCGTTCACGATGGCAATGGCGTGGCCCGCCGGTAGCTCGGATCCGCACCTTGCAGCTTTCGTGCGCACCGCAGTCGAAGTCACCACAGCCCTGCAGGACGTTGATTCCCATGACCAAGCGGGTTGAGCGCTGAATCTTCTGTTCTGTGGGCGTAATTCATCTCTCGGAATCGCCGAAACGGCCAGGGCGGTATGGATGTCCGACGCTCGTATCCCAAGCCGCAGAAATCCTGGTTCGCTCAGGGGCCTTCGATCTAGCCGGACCCCGGAGTGTCACGACGTGCAAACCGACCTGGACGCCTGTTGATGTAAAGGCGTCCAGGTCGAGTCTCAGTGTGCAGTTCAGGCTGAGCGTTTGAAGACCCGGGATTCGCCACACTGAGACTTGCTCGGTCACAGAACCTGGGAGCCAGTCCGCAGCAGCAGCCGGCCCACTATGTCGGCCAGTGCCGCCTGCAACTCCTGATCAGCTAGGGCGAGATCGTCGGCGAATGCCGTGTCGGCATTCGCGACGGGCAGTTCGTCATCCAGCACATCGGCGCCAATCGTCTTGAGCACCTTGCGGACCTCGGCTTGTGCCCAGACTGCACCGAACATTCCGGTGGACGCGCCGATGACAGCGACCGGCTTTCCGCGAAGAGCATTGTCAGGAAAGGGGCGTGACGCCCAGTCCAGCGCGTTCTTCAGCTGCCCCGGCACAGAAGCGTTGTACTCAGGCGTTGCCACCAGGACGCAGTTGGCCTCCGCGATCGCTCGTCGAAACAGGTTGACTGACTCCGGTGCGACAACATCCTCGTCGTAAGGAGGAATGTCCCGCAGGCCACTGTAGACCTCTAGAGTCACGTCAGCAGGCAGTTCCCTCGCGGCCGCCAGCAGCAACTGCTTGTTGTGTGAAGCTTCGCGCAAACTTCCGCAGAGACCGAGAACGCGCACCATGGTCACCCCGTCTTGGTCAGAGCGACGTTGGCGATCAGGCGAACCTCGTAAGCGAGCGCGTCGCCCCCCTTGGGCAGAGGCATCTGCCAGGTGAGCCCCCACTCACGCCGGTCAACCGTCGCTTCGAGCGCGATCGCGGCACGAGTACCTCCGAACGGGTCCTCGACCGGCAACTCGTACGTGCCGGTGGCTTTGAAAGGCTTGGTGATGCCCTTGATCGTCAGCTCGCCATCGACGATCGCCGTGCCGTCGTCGCGAAGCTCGACGTCGGTAGACCGGAACTTCATCTCAGGATGGTTCTTCCCGTCAAAGAAATCGGCACCGTTGACAACTTTGTCGCGAAACTCCGCCGGGGTCCTGATCGAGACCGACTCGACACGAACCGCGCCCTCGAATCGGATTCCGTCCTCGCTCGCTACCACCTGTGCCTCAACATCGTCGAACGACGCCCGAAACAATGAAATCGTCATGTGCTTCACGGCGAACGTGAACGACGAGTGTGCTGGATCTGCGGCGAACGTGCCGACGATCGACTTCGCATTGAGAGACATATTGCTAACTTTCTCCTGGAAACAGGCTGTAATGCCCATCTTGCCTACGGGTTTCGAGTTTCAGGGCGCTTGTGGGCGCGTAGAAACAGCTATTCTAAATCTGCTCCACTTGCTGGAGCTGCACTTTCGATTAACGGTTCAGGATAATGCGGAAAACGGCGTTGCGGGAGACAGGCACCGGTATGGCGAAGCTGTTCGTCGTGACGTTGTCGTCAACCGGTCGCACAGCGACGGTGGTGGTCAATCCGAGGACGTCGCCGGTCGTGTTGACAAGCGATCCGCCGGAGCAAGGCGGGTCTATCGCCGCATTCATCTCCAGAATAGCGACAGCAGGCCCCTGGTTTATCTGAACCAGCCGGGAAAGTGCAGCAACTTTCGTGGCTGTGACGGTTGGGCCGGACACCGTTGAACAGACGACGAACAGGCCGTCTCCGGTCTTGAGCTTGGCCAGCGCGTCCCCGACGTTCACCGGCACGGCAACATCGGTGCTTCCGGGGAGCTGTACAGCGGCGACATCAAGCTCAGGCGCCGTGCCGAGGACGCTTCCCAAGCGGCGAGAACCGTCCCGCAGGGTCAGCCAGACCTCTGCCGCGTCCCCCACGACATGTGCGGTGGTCACCACGATCCCGTCGATGGGGACGCGGATCCCGGACCCCGTCGTGGTCACCCCACTGCTGTGCCTGGCCTCGATCGTGACGAGGTTGGGCAGCACGTAACGCGCCACGTCTGCGGGGACGGCAGCTGATGACTCGGGACCGGAACCAATGGCTTGCCCAACTCTCGGTGCGGATCCAGAGCTGCAGGCCGATACGGCGAGAACCGCGGCGACAACCGCACCCACCCGCATCCGCCGTAGAGCCGTGAAGGCGATCCGAAGGATCCGCGGCGGCTTCGCATCTGAGCCTCGGTGCCTGGTCAAGAGCACTCCAGTCATCGGGTCGCACCCCATCTGGCAGAGCCACGTCGTAGCCACGCAGGTGGTTGCGTTCGGACAAGCCTGTTCAACTCGGGCACCACATCAAATGTGGCCAAGGCCAGATCGGTTGTTGCTTTGGAACGGCTGTGAGGGCTCGCCCGCAGTCGCCCCACTGGAACCTTCGGCCAGCCAATGGCCTCAGCACCAGTGCGCCCTTGCCCGAAGAGATCGCGCTGAGCCGGTTGAGCCAGAAGTCCGTTGCTGCCAGACGGCGTTGGTCTGCTGACTCTCGTTATTCTTGCGTTACGGCCGGACCTGTTTGCCGAGCTGGTGCATGCCGTCTCGTTGTGTGCGGCACGGAGGGTGAGCGCGGCGACGCCCCCAGGCCGCCGCCGCGCCGCATTCGTCCAGGGGAGGACGTCAGACACGGCTGTGCTGCCTCGAGCCCGTCTTTCGCTGGGCGATCAAGTAGTGATCAAGGCTGAAGCGGCCGGGACCCGTCAAGATGAACGCGATCGAGGCCACGCCCATGACGAGCGCGAGCGCAGAGCCGGGGCCGTCCGGTCCGGGGAGAAGTGAGTGATCGGCGTGCACGAAGATCATGGCGCCTGCCATCACGACGATGAAGCCCGCGCTGACGAGCCGGGTCAGAACACCCAGGACGAACAGCAAGCCGCCGAAGAACTCGACGTAAGCGGTGAAGGCAGCGCTCAGCGCTGGCAACGGGATGCCCATCGCCTGGTAGCCCTCGATGTTCGCGTCAATGCCTTCTTCAAAGAGGCTTGCGGCCCCGGCAACGATGAACACTGTCGCGACCACGAGCCGTAAGGCAAGCAGACCAATGTCGTTCATCGCAGGAGACGTACCTGTCAGAATTTGTCGAATCTGATTCATGTGAGTCTTTCTCTTTTTCGTGCTGATCAGGTTGCAGCGTCAGATCCGGCGCAACGTGAACTGGTCGGATGTGCTGCCGGTGATCAGCACGTCGAGCCGGCCACTCAGCACGTAGGCTCCTGCAGGCGAAACCGCCACCGTGGTAGGCAGAGGATCCGGCCACTGAGCGACCGTCTTCGCCGTCTTCGCTGAGGTCCATCCGTCACGGGACCGCAGAACCTTCACGCTTCCAGCAGTGCTCCGGCCGAACTCGTTCGACACGACCAGAAGCGTCCCGTCCGGGCGCAGGGCGAGGCCGTCACCTCCGACCAGAGCCTGATCCAGCCGAACCTCATGAATTGCCTGGGGATCCTTCAACGGGATCCGCAGCAGAGAACCAGTCTCGTAACCGACCGCGAGCAGGTATCCGCCTGGGTGCCAGACGATCCCGTTCATCCCGTCCTCGGTCGGGCCCGCCAACCGAGGATCCTGGACCAGCACCGAGGCGCGGCCGTTCACGTCGACCTTGTAGATCTTGTCCGACGCCGTGTCCGTCACATACGCGTTGCCGGCCAGATCCAGTGCGAAGTCGTTCGCGATGTGGGGACCCGGACCGATCGCAAGGTCGACCAGATGCAGCGTCCGTCCGGTCTTCAGGTCAAAAATCCCCAGACCGGCCTGCGTCTGGATGGTCGACGGACTCGATCGAGTGCCGACCCCGTAGTCCGCGTAGGCCGCCAGCACCCGGTTGCGCGCGACGTCGACGTGCACGCCGACCGTGGACACGATCCGCGGCTCGTTCACCAGAGTGCTGGCCCGCCCATCGGCGCCAACGACGGATACCGTCCCGTGCCGGAGAGAACCGACCAGGAACGCCTTGCGGGACGGGTCCCAGCCGACCCCTTCCGGGTGCAGTGCGGCACCGGTTCCGTTGACCACATCAGACAATGCGCGATGCTGTGACGTAGAACTCGCCGAGGCCGGACCAGCGGCCGCGAAGCCCACTACTGATGCAGCAGTGAGGGCGAGAGTGACAACGATCCCGCCTAGATAGTTATGTGGCACGAACCTCTCCTAGGTCGACCCAAAGGAACGAAGAGAACCCTTGATGGCCAAAGAAACCACAAGGTCCACAACGGACGGAAAGACCAATCCGGTCATGTCCTATATCGCGGCGGTATAGGTGCCGGCTCGTCGTGCGAGGTACGCAGCGCGACACTGCGACCGCGGCTCGCCTGCTGGCGGCGCTGGCTCGTACGTCCACATGCGACTATTTGGTGCCTTGCTTGCGGTTGCCAGGACTATACGATGAGTCGCGTAGTTCCCGATCGTGGGAAACGCACCGGTTGACCGACATGGTGTCCTGCGCCGAGAACACCGGGACTCGAATCCTGCTAGTCGGCCTGAACGGACAGCTCGTCGCGCGGCTGGTGAGCAGCGCTGGGGCAATCGGGCCGCAGCTGACCGAGCTGGCCCTGGTGGGTGAGATGACCAACCACCTCGGCTACGACCGGCACAACCCGTCCGGCCGCGGGACTGGCAACTCGCGCGACGGCCCTCAGTCCAAGACCGTGCTCGCCGTTGTAGACCTGGTCGAGATCGACCTGCCTCGGGAACAGGACGCCAGCGTCGAACTCGAGGTCCTCGCCAAGCGCCAGAATCGCTTGGTCGGTGTGGACGAGATCCTGATCCCGTCAGCCGTCAGGGGTTTGACGACTGATGAGATCTTTGCGCGCATCACGGAGGCCGAAGTATCGTTCCAAGCCATCTCCACCATCACTGACAATGTGATCGAGAGCGTGGTCGAACGGCAGAACTGGTCTGGCCCCCGGTGTCGCCGGTGATCTTCAGCGACGTCGCCCCACGTCAAGATCCGCGATTAGCAGGTGGTCAACCTGCTGATCTACGTCACGCTCGCGGTCATGTGTGACGGGCGTCGCGTCATTCTCGGGTTGTGAGCCGGCGACGACTGGGGAGGGCGGGAAGTACCAGCTGCATGTTGTCGTCGAGTCTCTGATCAGGACCTGGTATCGAGCCGCGGTACGCGGCGACAGTCCTCAGCGAGCCTGCACGCGTGCACCAGGTATTGGGCCGCTATGGTCCAATACCTTGAAACGCACTTCGTCCTGAGTCACCGCCCACGTGTGCATTGGCAGCTCTAGTCCGAACGTTGTGATCGAAGTGACCCGACGGTGGGCCCGACATGATCGAGGAACAACAGGAGCACGCGCTCGAACGGGTTCTACGACAACTCCAGCGTGCGGGCCACAGGGCAGGGCTGAGCATGTCGATCGCCGCCGCGCACGGCGAGAACGCCACGGTGATCTCCAAGCGTCGGAGCCCGAGCTGCTCGGGGAAGTGCCACAAGTGGCTTTGCAGAAACAGTTGGCAGAGATGGGGAACAGCGCGGTTGCGCGGTCGCTGATCGCCCATGCCGTTGTAGACAGGTTGAGCGTGTGGGAGACGCCTCGGGCGGGTGTCGGATGCCGTCGTATTTGCAGCAGGAGGTGCGCACGACCTTGTTGACGAGACTTGGGATCTGGCCCACTTTGGCGATCGGGCGTGTCGTGAGGTTGCCGTGTCTGGTGCGAGGCTGGCGCTGCTGAGCATTTGTCGTTTGATCGCCTTGGTGTGGTTGATGCGGCTTTTGGCGAGCTGGAGTTCTACGGGGTGGCGAACTCGGCGTGCGTCCTTGGGGATCGGGCCAATGGCCGAGTGATCCGGGCGTGTCACGCGAACCGCGTGAGTCATTGGCGCGAAGATCGACGCGCCGGATTGGCGGTCGCCGGGGACATCGAGTGGCTCAGGACAGATAGCCTCGTCGAGGTGACGAACGCGATCGAGCGGTTGCGGGCAGAGGTGTCGCGCGCCGATTATGCGTCGATGGCCCGCTTGGCACGGGCGTTGCACGACGAGGGTCTGAACCCACGTGAGGTCCTGCGCCAGTGCTACAGGGTTGAGTTCCCAGAGGAGTTCTTCGTGATCGCTGAGGCCGGGCCATTCACGCTGGACCTGCGGGTGGACTTCAGCAATCAACCTTGGGAGCTGGCTGTACCCCTCGATCGAGGTGGACCGGCGGTTTCACCCGACTCGCTGCACGAGATCGAGCAGCGGATCTACGTTCGCGATCCCGACCTGGTGCCACTCGCGCGTCTCGTCAACACCGACGCCAGGCATGGCGACTCAGTCCTCTGCTACCGCCTGGATGAGCTCGGGGCCGGCCGCGCAACGGTCTTCAGCATCTGGCGTGAGGTCGAACCCGTTAGCGAGATCGAGCACACCGTCCCCAGTGACACGTGACCTCCAGCGACAGGCTCAACGCCGACCGATCCCGATGTGCTTACCGCTCCAAGAGGCCACGATCCGGCGAGATACGAGCATTTTTGCTCTCCCTGCTCGATACTGATCACCAGGTCGCCGCCAAGATCATCAATCTTGGCCAGGCAACGCGACAGTGAGCCGGGGTGAGTGGGTTGGCGAACCCATAGCTGGTGAGCGGGCTACCCTCGCGCCGCACAATCGACAGAACGCATGCGCTGGCATCCACAAGCGGGTAGGCAGACGACTTCCAGCAGTCGGGCGGTCTCACTGACTGCTGGGCCGGTCGAGCCAGAGGACGGCGTGCCGGCGCTGGTGATGTCTTGAGCGGACGAGCAGGCCTGTTCGAGGGGTTTCGTTCGGCCAGGGTGCGAAATGGCAGTGTGACCAGGTCGGCGCAGTGGGTCAGCTCGTAGTTGAGCTCCTCGCCAACCGCCACGAAGCGGCGCAGTTCACGAACATCGAGATCATTCATACCCGCGCTGTATAACACGTGACCGTTTCGGTCTTTCCGTCCTCGATGCCCCTGATGGTCGACTGTGGACCACACGGTGATCGTGTGCGTTCACCAGCTTCGATGATCTAGGAGCGCATACATGCGTTCGAGGTACTCGATTGGCAAGATGGCGACGCTCGCCGTGATCATGACCGCTGGCGCTGTCTTGGCTTCCGCCGGCGGATCGGCGAGTCAGCAATGGCGCAGCGTTTCCGGGCGGGTGCCCTGTCCGATGTGGTCAATGGCAGCGCGGCATCGCTACCTCGGGAGGGGATTGCCTGGGGGCCGACGCGGAAGTCACGCCTGGCCGATTTTCTGCGGCTCGGCACGGTGTCGGTCGTCGGCACCGACGGACGGACCCAGACGCTGGCGAGCGAGCCGAGAATCGTGCCAGCGACAGGCGTGCACGTCGACGTTGAGCGGAACCGGATGCTCGCGGCGCGTGCACACCACGGCGTCGGCACACGGTCCACTGGTGACGCCGTTCATCCAGTCCGGGCTCAGGATCTTCGACCTGAAGGCCGGCCGAACCCTGTGCTCGGCCGGCCTCGCTGTAGTGCCGGATCTGCACGTGGCGGACGACTTCGCGCTCCGCTCCGCGGGCAACGCCCACGTCACGGACACAACAGCGGAGAAGATCTTTGAGGTCGGCGTGCACGGCCGAAAATCGGTGCTGGCCCAGGACGCCCGCTTCGCTGCTCTGACCAGTGACGGACTGAAAGACATCGTCTGGTACCCCGATGGTCACCTGTTCGCCGTCCGCTATGACATCGGCTCGCTCGTCGTCGTACCGAACGCGCTGAGCCAGAGCATCAAGGGAACGCTCCGCGAGTTTGAAGCGCACGATGGGTAGGCCTCGGCCTGTATGACTCCGAACGTCTCGCCGTCGGAGGACTCGGGTTCGTCCACCTTCGCTGACAACCCGAACGACAACTCGATGATGAGCGGTCGCATCGACGCGGTGATCAGTGGCGCGATCACCGGCGAGCTCGCCCTGCGCCGCTTCTGACCAGCCAGGGGTAGTGCCACCGCCATGGACACACCAACTTTCTGGAAAACCATGATCCGCAGTTCCCCAACGGGTACCCGCCGATCAGCGATCCGGCCCATCGATGCCGGATTCGTGGTGGCGACCATGGGCGTTGACTCACTCGTGCTGCTGGTTCGGGCCGGACTTAGCTGCGGCAGCGCTGATCACTTCCTGATCGGGCAGCGGGTCGAGTAGGCGAGCGATGTCTGAGGCGTGGGCCCAGGGAGGCGTGCTGCGAGAGATCCTTGTCGCGTTTGTCGTCTTGGGCACCATCAACGTGACCGCGTGCAGCGTCTCTGACGAAGGCGCCGCAGCTGGACATGGTTGTCGTCGTCCGGCGCGCTGGCGCCGACGGGTCTCAACAGGACGCCAACGAGCGCGGCGACCGCGGTCAGGTGTCCTTCGGCAATCGTACGATCCACCGCAACTTCTCGGATCAGGAGCGGACGGGCGGCGATGCTGTCCACGACCTCGGCCTCCCGACCAGAACTCTCGCTCTGGGCGAGACGGTGCTGCCGCTTCGAGGAGACCGCAGAGCTGGTGTTCGTGCAGGTCGAAGTGGGGTCCGGTCTCGCGCGGCCGTACCTGCGACAGGGTCAGCGCGGGCAAAGCGGCGGTGTACAGCGTGCGCGGTGACTCTGTCGAGTTCATCGGTCTGGGTGCCTTCGGCGCGACAGGCAGTAAGGGTTGGCTCCGCACCACGCGGCGTTGGGCATCGGTGACCATGAGGCCGACCGTCCATGATGATGATCCGGATGAGCGTCGAGCCACCTCCCGACGTCTCGTTGCTGAACGACACCGAAGTAGGCCTCGCCGCGATGACCGAGGACGTGCTCCTGACCCGGTCGCTGTGCAATCCGTCCGGCGTGGGTGCTCGGGTCTTCGGTCTGGCACTCGACGCCGAGCGGCACGTGAGAACCTCGACGAGTCCAACGCGGAATGATGGCCCTCAAAATCACTAACTACGGGGCGCGATGTTCCAGAAGCGACTACAGTCATATCTGTCAAGGACAGGCAGCTTGACGCAAGAGAAGCTTCGATGCACTATGGATCTGTTGGAGTCGAAAGTGCATCCCTGCTCGGAGGCGAGCTGGACTGTTGGTGTGAATTCAAGTGCTGGCTTCGTGTTCCGATAGTCCCTTGTGGTCGTCCTAATCGGATTCACCAAGCGCCAACATGATAGCCACCACTCGCCTCCAAGATCAAGTTGGCGGCAGGTCGTGTCCCCTAGGGGTCACACTGGTAGGCGCGGACAGTGACCTTGGGGCGGTGTGCTCGTGGCGACTGATATCCAGTTCCAGATCCTTGGGCCGCTGGAGGTCAGCCACGGCGGCCGGCCGATCCGGATTGCCTCGGGGAAGCAGCGTGTGGTTCTGGCACTGCTTCTGCTCCGCCGGAACCGCACGGTGTCCATCGACGAGTTGGTCGACAAGTTGTGGGGGTGGACGCCGCCCGCGGACGCCAAGGGGGTTGTGCAGAAGTACGTCCACCGCCTTCGGCATCTCCTGCCCGATGGGGTCATCCGCACGGAGCCAGGTGGATATCGGATCGATGTGTCGAAAAATTGGTTCGACCTCGACGGTTTCATCGAACTGGTGGAGCGCTCGAAGCGATCCGCGGAGGCGGACGATGCCGAGGCCGAGGCCACACTGCTGCGGGCCGCTCTCGGTTTGTGGCGTAGTCGGCTACCGCTGGCCGATGTGCCTTCGGAGCCGTTGCACCGCAATGAGATTCCTCAGCTGGTGGAGCAGTACCTCCAAACTCTCGAGCGCCGTATCGAGGTCGACCTGAGTCTGGGCAGGCACGGCGAGGTGGTCGGTGAGTTGATGGGCCTCGTCCACGACCACCCGCTGCGGGAGCGATTCTGGACGCTGTCGATGCGAGCACTGCACGGTGCAGGACGCCAAGGTGAGGCGCTAGTCGCCTATCGCAAGGTCGTGCGCCTTCTCGCGGACGAACTCGGGGTTGGCCCCGGAGCAGAACTCAGTGCTGCCTATCAGCAGATCCTGCAGTCGGGGGCGGACGGGGAGGCTGAATCGGCAATCGGACCGGAGGGTCTCGCCGGCGCCGACACCAAGCCGCGGCAACTACCGACGGCAGGCACCGGGTTCGTCGGACGGCGCCGCGAGCTGGTGGGGATAATGCGTGCGATGGTCGATGTCGAGGCCTCAGTACCCCTGGTCGTGGTCTCCGGGGTTGCGGGTGTCGGCAAGACGACCTTGGCGGTGCACGCTGCCCACGCGGTCGCCGGTTCCTTCGACGAAGGTCACCTCTACGCCGACCTCCGCGGGTATGCCCAGGCTGCACCGCTGACGACCGAACAGGTGCTCGGGCACTTCCTGCGCGCGTTGGGAGTCGAGTCCGACGCGATTCCGCTGAACCTGACCGATCTCGTCGCGGTATACCGGTCCCGGCTTTCCGGCCGGAAGGTGCTGATCTTGCTGGACAACGTGAGCGACGAAACTCAGGTCCGCGCACTGCTGCCGGGTTCAGCCGGCAGCGCCGTGATCGTCACGAGCCGAAACGAGCTAGCTGGGCTGGTTGTTTCACCGGGCGCCCAGCGGTTCACGCTCGACGCGCTCGACACTGGCGAGGGACGCGAGTTGCTGGCGAAGGTCATCGGGGAAGCCAGGGTCGCCCGGGAGGAGCAAGCGGTCGTCTCACTCGTCGGCCTGTGCGGCGGTCTTGCGCTCGCGTTGCGGGTCGCGGGCGCGCATCTGGTGCTGCGTCCAGATCTCAAGATCGAAGACTACCTCGATCAATTGCGTGATCAGAAAACCGTACTCGCGCTGAGAGTGGCAGGCGACGATCAGACCAGCCTGAGCGCCGCATTCGACTGGTCCTACCAGTGGTTGACCGTCGAGCAGAGGCAGATGCTCAGACTCCTCAGTCTGGTCGCCGGCCCCAGCTTCAGCGCTCAGGCCACCGCGGCGCTCTGCGCGATCGACGTGCACGCCGCAGCCGTTCGACTGGAGCAGATGGCTGCGTCCAGCCTGGTCATGCGCACATCCGCGCACAGATACCATCTCCACGATCTCATCCGCAATTACGCGCTCATCCGGTGCAGTGAGGAGGAGCCGGAAGCTGACCGGAACGACGCTCGGCTGCGATTGCTCGATCACTACATCGCGGTCGCGGATGCGGCGACAGGTCCCCTGGTCTCGCTGAGCAGGCTCTCCCGACCGCTTTCTGTCACCGCGGTCGTGGTCGATCGGGCGACTGTGTTCGACATGGACAGCGACCGGGCATCGATGGTCGCCGCCGTGATCAACGCCTCGGAGCGAGGAATGCACGAATCGGCCTACCACCTGGCGGATGCGCTGCGCGGGTACTTCACGCTGCGCGGGCACACGGCCGACTGGCTCGCCTGCGTCAACGCCGGCCTGCCGGCGGCGCAGGCGGCAGGTGACCACGAGGCCATTGCTGCGATGCTGAACAGCCGAGGCGTGCTTTCCTACTACGCGGGTGACACGGACGCGGCCATCGAGGACATGACAGCCGCACTCAAGGTGTATGAGCGGATCGGCTCGCCATCGGCGAACGCGGCCCGGATCAACCTGGGCGTCACCGCTCAAGTCAGCGGGGACCTCGAGGCGTCCGTTCAGTATCTGCGTGACGCGGTGGAGGGATACGCGGCACAGGGTGAACTCGGTCTGGAACGGCGGGCTCGGCAGAACCTCGTCCTCGCCCAGCTCGGGCTCGGCGAGCTGGAACAGGCCGCGAATGAATGCGCCATGCTCCGCGCGACCTCGGAGGAGCCTGCTGACCTGCTCTCCCTCGGGGTGACCGCGGTGATAGCCAAGCACGTCGGAAACCTGAGCGACGCCGCCAGGATGTTGACCGAAGCCGTCGCCGAGGCTGAGGCGCAGGGGGATTACCGCACCGAGATCGGCCTGCGTGACGAGCTCGCGTCCTGCCAGTTGGAGCGGGGCAACGACGAGGAGGGTGCACGGCTCGCAGTGGCCAACCTGGCCAAGGCCGAGCAGCATGACAGCCGGAATGTGGCCAACGCGAAAGTGACCCTCGCCGAGGTCCTCCGCCGCTCCGGTCATCTGGACGGAGCCCGTACGCACTACGAGGAGGCATTCCGGGTCGCTTGCGACTCGGCTACTCGCCACCTGGAATGCGACGCGCTTGTCGGCCTTGCGGCTGTGGCCCTGGACGCCGGTGACGTCCGAACCGCGACCGTGCACGCAGCGGAGGCCGTTGCCCGAGCAGAGGAGCCGGTGCGGCGGCTGTCGCTGATCCGGGCGCTTGTGACACTTGCCCGCTGTCTGCGGGCTGGGGGAGAGCTGGGGCAGGCCAAGGTTGTGGTTCTGCGGGCGCTCGGCATCGCCCGTGACTGCAAGTACGTTCTCGGCCAAGGACAGGCCTTGGAGGAACTCGCCCGAGTGGACTACGCAGCCGGGGAAACAGAGACCGCCGAGCGTGAACTCTGGGAAGCCAGGTTCTTGTACGCTCAAATCGGGTCTCGCAGGGTGTCCGAGGTCACGGAGGGCATGCTGGTGGCCGCTCACCCGATCAACACTCCGCCGTCGGACGGGGGCATCTCACCCTGACTGCTCTTGTCGAGATGTCCATCAAACGGGTCGAGACCTGCGGGTCTACCTGTCGAGGCACCGGAATAGCGAGGTGCGGATTTCCGGTTCGTTCTGCGGAGAGCCAGCACCGCACTGGACGCAAGCGTCCTGAGACAGGGTGACTCGTCAGCAAGGCCGGGTTGCAGGAAGCCTGTGGAACTCCGTTGCTGCTCCTTCGGCCAAGACTTTCCTCTGGCGACATTCAAGCACCGTTTCCACGCGGCAGTCGATGCCATAATGTCGTGTGACGTCGTGCGTTGGACCACGGTACGACGGAGCCTATTGGAGAAAGTGCTGAACCAGCCGACCGAACCTGTCCACTGTCGAACGGAGAGCATCGAGCGCGCCGAGGAGAATCAGCGCCCGGTGCAGAACGTGTTCGCCCAGCTCACCGTCGACGCCCCGGGCTGCTTCGGTCCGCTGTCCGGTCGACCAACCCGGCCAGTGATTCGCCGTGTGTCCTCGCTCCCCACCCGAGATCGGGCTGCCGAGCCAGACGACCGCGCACCGCCTGCTGGTCCCGGCAAGTCTTTCCAGGGCGTCCTGACCTGGTGGTGATGGCCCGCTCGGCATCACCGGTACTTGTCCATCTCGTGCTTGAGACCGTGTCCAGGGCAGAAGCAACTCGACCCCAGCACCCTGGGCGGGCGTCGGCAAGGCGCACCAGAAGAGTCGCACGATGCGCCAGCGGCGATGCCTCTCCTCGGTTCGGCGATTCATACCGGACGCAGGGTGTGCGGCCACGCCTCAAGTCCGTAGTTGGTCGAACTGGGCTCGGTGGCCTTGTGGCAAACGGACACCGCCGCGGCCGTGAGACCCAATCAGGCGATACCGGGCCACCGTTCCACCGGAAGTTCGGGTGCAGTGAGCAGGTCGTCGATCAGGATGGGGGCTCGGCGTACGCGGACGCCGGTGGCGTGGTGGACGGCGTTCGCGATGGCCGCTGGCATGCCGACGATGCCCATCTCGCCCACGCCACCCTTGGCGCCCAACGGGTTCACCTTGTCGTCGCGCTCATCGACGGTTTCGACGACCACCTCGGCGATGTCCGCGTTCGTGGCGATGTGGTAGCCGGCCAGGTCGGTGTTGACGAATCTGGCTCGACCGCGGTCCATGACAGTCTTCTCCAGCAGGGCATGGCCCGCCCCCCAGATCATCCCGCCCATCAGCAGACTGCGAGTCAGCCGCGGGTTGATCACCTTGCCTACTGCGAAGACCCCGACCATGCGCCCGAGCCGGATGCGGCGGGTGAGCGGGTCTACCCGGACCTCCGCGAAGTTGGCGCCATAACTGAACGACACGTGTTCCGGGCCGATCGGGCCCGTGAAGTTCATGGCGTGTTTGTCGATGGTCGCCTTCGCCAGCTCCGTGGGCAGGTTCGGTGGCAGGTAGCGCTCCTCGACGACGAGCACGCCGCCTGGCAGCCGTTCGACGATCTGCCCACCGGCGCCTGCCGGCCGTCCGGCGCCCGCACGATCCCGTCCTCGACCGCGATGCCCGCCACGGCATCCGTCGGCATGCCGAAGTGGTCGGCCGCCGCGGCGACCAGCCGCTCTCGCGCAACGAGCCCGGTCATGTGCACCGCCGACCCGATGCTGGCCGTCGTCGACGAGCCGGCCACCGCCAGCCCGCGCGGCAGATCGCTGTCCCCGAGCGACACCCGCACGTCCGTCACGCGCAGGCCGATCGCGTCGGCGCCGATCTGCGCGAGCGTGGTGTACGTGCCGGTGCCGATCTTGTGGGCTGCCACCTCCAGATGCGCCCGGCCATCCGCCGCGACGGTCATCCGGCAGTCGCAGACGCTGCCCTCGAACACCGGATAGCTCGCCGTCGCACATCCCCAGCCGAGCAGCTCGCCGTCGGGTTCCCGCATGGACCCCGGCCGGTGGTCGCGGCGGTCCCAGCCGAAGAGCTCGGCGCCTCGCCGGTAGCACTCGACGAGCGACCTGCTGCTGCAGGGGAGTCCCTGGACGGGTTCCCGGTCCGGCTCGTTGCGCAGGCGCAGCGCCTACTGGGTCCATGTCCAGCGCGATGGCGAGTTCGTCGAGCGCACTCTTGAGAGCGAACTGCTCGGGGGTACTCCAACGGACCACGCATGAAGCCTGGACTGTTCACGTCCACCGGCACCGAGCTCTCCTGGGTCAGGATGCTGGGGTAGGCGTACATCCGGCTCGTGTTGTCGGTGCCCGGCAGCACGAGGAGATCACTCCTGGACGACTGCGTCACGATCTCGTGCTGGTAGGCGTCAGCCGGCCATCCCGGTGCGCGCCGAGTCTGACCACCTGCCGGGACTGCGGGCGGAACGAGCCGACGGTGAACATCTGCCGGCGCGTGACGAACAGCTTGACCGACGCCTGCAGGCGTCGGGCCGCCTCGGCGGCGAACACGGTGTGCTACAGGGTCGACGCCTTGCCGCCGAACCCGCCACCGACGTACGGGCAGATGACCCGGACGTTTTCTTCGGCGAGGCCGAGCACCGTGGCCAGGGCGTAGCGTTCGCCCGAGACCCACTGGGTGGGCACCCGGACCTCCAGCGCGCCGCCGCGCCAGCTCGCCGTGACGTTGTACAGCCCGATCGGGTTGTGGTGATTGACCGAAGTGCCGTACTCCTGCTCGATCACGACCTCGGACCCGCGCAGCTCGCTGGGGTGGGCCGCCTGCCTCGACGCCGAACAGCACCGTGGTCTCCGGGCCACCTCGCTCGACGTTCCAACGAGATCACCGCCGCCGACCGGGGTTTGTAGCCCACCTGGACCAGGTGGGCGGCCTCTTCGGCGGCCGGTATGGTGTCCGCGACCGTGAGGGCGACGATCTGTCCGGCGTACCGGATCTCGTCAGAGCCCAGTGGGTTGAAGCTCGACTGGAACTGCCCGCCGACGAACGGAACCATGAACTGCCCGTAGCCGACACCGGTACCCAGGTTCTGGTGTGTGTGAGGACGAGCCGCACGCCGGGCACCTGCTCGGCCGCGCGTACATCGATGCTGGTGATGCTGCCGACGGAGATCGTGCTCGTCGTCAGCGTGGCGTGCAGCACGCCGGACTCGACGTGATCCGCCGCGTACGCCGCGGCGCCGGTCACCTTGGCGACCGCGTCGGCGCGGACGACCGACGTCCCGAGTGCTCCGCTCATCGAGATTCCCCTCTGCTGTGAGCGAGCAGGCAGGCCCGCTCGACGACCCGTGGTTCTAGGGCGGTCTTCACGGCGTTGTCCCGGCGTGGCACGGCCGTCGCGAAGGCGGCCTGTCCCGCGGCGCGGGTGGACTCCGGAGTCAACGGTCGGCCGACCAGCTCGGCCTCCGCCACCGGACTGCGCCACGGGCGGGTCGCCACGCCGCCGAGGCCGACCCGCGCGGCGGTCACCACGCCGCCCTCGATCTCCAGCACCACCGCAGTGGACGCGACGGCGAACGCGTAGCTGGCGCGGTCGCGCACCTTGACGTAGGCCGATCTTCGACCCGTCGGCGAGGCCGGCACCGTCACGGCCGTGATCTCGCCCGGCTGCAGGTTCGTCTCTCGGTCCGGGCGGTCGGCCACATCCCGGTGCAGGTCGGCGAAGCGCAGGGTTCTGGGGCCGGTAGCGGATGCCAGCTCTCCCTGAGCGTCGAATGCGATGAGTGCTACGCCCAGGTCGCCTGGGTAGACTGCGGCGCACGACTCAGAACCGCCGAGCACCGCGTGGTCGCGGTTGACCCCGTCGATGGCGCTGCAGCCGGATCCCGGGGCGCGCTTGTTGCACGCGGACGTGCCGTCCCGGTAGTAGGGGCAGCGGGTCCGCTGGAGCACGTTGCCACCGATGGTGGCCGTGTTCCGCAGCTGCTGGGAGGCGGCCAGCCGCAGGCTCTCGGCCAGCGCCGGGTAGTCGGCGCGCAGCGCCGGGTCCTCCGCGACGTCAGCCATCTTGGCCAGCGCGCCGAATCTCAGTGTCGGCCCGGACGTGTCGAAGTGGTCGACATCGGCCACCCGGCCGATGTCGACGACGTGGCTCGGGGCCAGGATGTCGTCCCGCATTAGGTCGATCAGCGTGGTGCCCCGGCGAGCGGCATCGTGCCGTCGCGGGCGACTGCACACACCGCCTCGGCGAGCGTCGTGACCCTGGTGTAGGTGAACGGCCGCATTGGTTAGGTCCTTTCGGCGACGGAGCGGATGGCGCGGACGATGTTCGGATAGGCGGCACAGCGGCAGAGGTTGCCGCTCATGTACTCCCGGACGTCGTCGTCCGACCCGGCGTGCCCTCGCGGATGCACGCTTCGGCCGACATGAGCTGGCCCGGCGTGCAGAAGCCGCACTGGAGCGCGTCCTCGTCCACAAAAGCCTGCTGCAACGAATGCAGACCGCCGTCCGGGGCGGCCATGCCCTCGATCGTGCGGACCGAGCGGCCGTCGGCGCTCGCCGCCAGCGTCAGGCACGGCAGCACCCGGCGACCGTCGACCTGCACGGTGCACGCTCCGCACGTGTTGTGGTTGCACCCGACCTTCGTGCCGGTGCGGCCCAGCTCGTCCCGGAGCAGGTCGAGCAGCGTCATGCGCGGGTCGACGGTCGCGTCCTGTTCCTCCCCATTCACGCTCAGCCGGACGGACACCGTGCGGCTGACATTCGGTTCGCGCGCAAGCTCGTTCATCAGGTCCGCACCGGGCTCTCGACCACGTTGATGACACCGGCCAGGCACGCGGCGCTCACGGTTTCCTTAATCCCCATGCCGTGAATGCTCGTTCTGGTACTGACGCGGCAACAAGTACCTACTACTTTGTCCGGTACCCACTTTCTGTTAAGGATCCTGGATGAAGCCACGACTGGGCCCGGCGGCCACTCGCTCGTCGATCAACGCTTGGACGGGGAGCATCAGGTTGGGCCGGATGCCCTGGTCCTGGCTGTAGCGCTCTGACATGGCCACCATCGTGTGGACCGGGGCTTCAGGCCGCTTCAGATCGACTTCGTGTCCATCGTCGGGGTGCTGCGCTAGGTGCATTGGCCGGGCGAGGTTGGTCATGTGACGACGCGTTTCGCGGTGTTGTGGCTGACGGCGAACCGTTGGGTGTAGCGGTTTCCGCCGTCCGGCGAAGTTGGCGTGGCCGGACGCTCAAGCCAGCCGCTCTCGCCCGCGTGGCTGGTGTCGCCTGGCCGGCTGTGCATCAATTCTTGGTGGGTTGCCGGCTCAACCGGTTCCCGGTCCTGGACCGGTGCTCCGGCGAGAGGGTCCGCCCCGATGAGCACGTTGCGCCCGGCGCCCTGCTGCACGCTGATGTCACGATGCCGGGCAACATCACCGGCAGGGGCGGCTGACGCTTCGCCGGCCGGACCCCAGGGGCGACCGCACCAGATTCGCCACACCGGCAAGCCACGCACCGCCCACCGCAGCCCGACACCAGGCCACGGGCTCGCGCACGTCATGATCGACGATCACCGCCAGACCGCCTACACCTGTACCCCACGACGAACATACCGCCACCACGATCGCCGTCCCGCGCCGAGCCGCCGACTGACTCCTCGCCAGCGGCGTCAGACCAGCACCGAAAACCACACGTCCTGCGTTTCGGAGTCCTCGGTCTGCGCGAGATGTGGGCGGCGGACGAGCGGCCGGTCCGGGTTCCGGAGGTGAACGACCGAACCTTGATAGCCGCTCTCCCGATGTACCCGGCCGGCTGATGCGGGCGGACCTGCGGACGCGGATTAGCTGTGGAGTGTGCTCCTGGCCGATTCGACGTAGCGCTAGAGACCCGGGGTGTCCCAGCAGGCTCAGACCGGCCGTCCGAATCGGCTTCCTGAAGAACTGCAATTTGCATCTCTGGCTACTCTGCCGAGATCTTGTTTCTTCGCAGCCGAGGTGGCGGCGAACCCCTGCTGCTGTCCGGGACTGGGCCTGATTTCCTGGTAAGATATATGTGATCTTGCCGGAATTCATGTCACTGGGTCCCGCTGTGAGTGCACAGGCTACAAATAGGCTGAGGCGGGCTGTTAGTCCGGTCGCGCTGACCTTTTTGATCCAAACGTGCGCACCGAGGAATGCTGGTCGGGCAGATTCCGTCCCGCGTCAAGTTCGGCGAGGGCCTGACAACTTCTTGTTCCTCGCGTGAGGCCGGCGCGTCGAAGCCGGCGCAGCTTCACAGCTGAATCCGTGCTCCGCAGGTCGTTGCACCCCTGCGGAGCACGGATTCAGCCGCATTGAGTTACGGGCCTGTGAGAGGCAGAGGTCGACAGGACCGCATCCGGGTTCAAGATCCGTAAGCGCCAAGGTTGTCGATCACTCATCTCAGATCGACTGCGAATAAGGTTAGCTCTGATTTCGGGAGATTTCCACTCTTGCAAGGGGATTCGAGCTGGTAAGATTGTGTCCATCCGAGCTTCGAGCCATCGGTCCGAACAAATCGTTCGAGTGTTGGCAATGCTCGGTCGAACACCACTGAAGTTGTGGTTGCTCCGTTCTGATTGAGTGATCGCCAATCCACCCGAACGTCCAGCTGTCATCACCAAGAGAGCTGACTCTCCTGGAAGTCTGTCGTTGATCATCTTGACGCGGTAGACGTCGCTTTCGACCTGGCCTTAGGAAGACGCGGAGAGCCTTCCATGTCTGATCTCTTGCAAGTACCTGTCCTACGCTGGGGAACGAAGTGTTTTTGTCCGCAGTCCGCGACGTGCGTCCCCTCACACTGCTTGGCTACGGTGTCGCTGGCCCCATTCGCGCCAAGGTGGTCACGGAGCGCCGATCTCGGATTCGCTCGTGCCAATGATCAGACACCCACCAGGAGTCCAGGGACCGGGTTCCCTGAGCTAGGCAAACAGCTCTCGCGCGTCGCAAGGGCACTTGCCTGCTGACGCGCCCGAGAGCGAAGAACACAACGCGCAGGACCTGAGCACGGTTGAGAGTCTGCCGCAGCTAGTTGCCGACAAGGCTCTCCGCTTTCCGATTCAGCTGAACGTCCTGACTGCGTGCGGGTTTCCGATATCTGGTCTCAGGAACTTCAGCTGCGAGTGACACGGGCCATCCCGAACATGATCAGCACGGCTTGTCGTAGCGGTCGCGAGGCCTTCGTGGCACCCGATGAGAGCAGCCTCCATGGGCATCCGACCGTTTTCGATCTCTGCCGTTCTACAACCGGCGAAGGCCTGCTAGGACCCTGGACATGAATTCCAATGAACCCTTGTCCATATCAAAAGCGCTCGAGCCCGCGATCAGAAAACCGGAGGCGATCATATCGGCCAGGACCACGCGAACGGTTCCGATCGGCAATCTCATCTTCGCTGCCACGTCGACTGGGGAGAGCACAGAATCCCGGCAGAGTTTCCAGATGGCATACGATTGCGGATCGATCGGCATTCGCCAGCCAGCTTGCTCCACTGGTACCAGGGGCGTGGTGATTTCCAACTCCTGGCTGCCGTCGACACTGGTGCGGCCGCCTACGGCGACGTACGGGCGAACCATTCGACGCTCAAGAACACTATCTTTGCGAGCTTGATCACCACTTTGCTCCCTGGTCCTCGAATTGCTATTGCTACTGGCAACCATCACTCCTCGATTTCATTGCTACGCCTAGTCATGCGCAGTCGATCGCCTGGGATGCAGTGGACTTTTCAGACGGTTAGTAGTGCGAACACCGTAGTCGGCAATGCATTAAGTAGCCAGTAAGTGCGTCGAACACGCTGCCCTGTATTGAGTGTGCGACATCAGTCGATTGCCATCGTTTTTCACACTGGTGACGGCAGACGGTAGGCGTTCGCGCGCCAATTCCAAGCAGGGAAGGAGTGGTTTGAGGTCGTACGGTCGCAGGGCGACCGAATCTTCGATGGTGCGTCGTCGGCGCAAAGTGTCCTGTGCGCCCTCATAGAACGATTGGGCGCAACCCGGCCAGAACAGACTCTAGATTCACATGCCACAAGGAGGCGTGCACGCCGACAGCAAGTAGACAGCAGATGAATATTGCGCTGTGCAAGATCGAGTCATTCCTCCGCTGACTTTCGCTCCGTCCAGGTGAACGACGACGCGAGGCCGCTCGACTGAGTCCTGGCAGTGCGCCTGGCAGCCCTTCGAGCATCGCGAGCCAAGGTTTCAGGGAGCCTGCTCGTGTGAGGGTGGGTTCATCGACGCGGTGGATGAATCTCGCAACTTTCCCACGTCAGGTTACGCTGTATGTCGCTCCAGCTGAAGGCCAACGCTGCCTCTGCGAAACTCGCTGCGCTGTTCGAATTGCTCACCCGATCGAGGAGCGATGACGGCTGTGTTCGGTCGGTCAAGTCAGTCTCGCCACTGCAGCTCTGTCACGCGTATCAGCCTCGATCGGAACAGTGATCGCAGCAGACTCCCCACGGGGCGTCGGGAATCGGGATCTTCGATCGTTCGGGTGACTTCATCGTCGGCAGTGGCCGGTAGCCGGCAGGCTGGGCACGAAAGGCCCGCAACTCTTCAGCGATCATCGTTGCTTCCAGCTATCAAGGCCTGACTGTCGATCAGGTAGAACCTGATGCTGGGGGCGCGAGAGAGCTGTCAGCTGGCTGAACGTTCGATGAGGATGATTCAGAAGGCAGCGCGGCATCGCCGGACTCGGGCCTGGTCTTCCACCCGATTGCAGCAGGCGGGGGAAGGTTGTGACCACGGCCAAGCACGTCGTCGCCGGACTCTCCGCCAGTCAAGGGTCTGTTTCTGCCTGGCTGGCCGTTCGTCGCCCGGGCGGCTGCTCTGCTGCTGTCGAGCTCGGCGAGGCCTGTCCAGCCTGGCGGGGACGAGGTGCCAGTTCAACCTTTGACTAAGGCGCCCGGCTGCCACAAGCCCGACCGTGCTGGGCTGGAGCCTGGGCCGATTCGCTTCTGCTGAACTTCGTTTCAGCTGGCGGAGGTCCTGGTGGTCGAGGTCGAGATGTCGGATCGACTTGGTTCCCTGCAAAGTCGATCCGACATCCGCCTTCCCACGCTCGACAGTGTCGTAAGCACTGGAGCACGGAAGATTCCGCGTTCTCAACGCTATACCAACGTCAGTGAGCGTTTCACTGTTCGAGAAGAAACAAACAAGAATCAAACTTGCACGCTCGTGCGGTCCGGTAACTCCCTTGAAGCCCCTACTGCAGCAGCGGACCCAGCCGAAGACGACCAACGGCGGCTGAAACTGTGAACCGGCATTGAGATCTCTTTTCTGATCTTGTCCACGCCTGGGCCAGCCGAAGCGGCCGACAGGTATAACAAGTTGCTAAATTGTTACACGCGGCGATTTCGTCACGATGCCGCAACGGTGTCCCGCCAACCTGGGAAGCGTGGGGCCAGAGTCGCGACCCTCCCAAATCAACCCTCTGACTTGTGGACCTCATCAGCTGCGTGGGTACGGATCGCCGGGGGAGAGAGAGAAGAACTGGGTCACCGACGTCCATTCGAACTCGACGACACGGGACAAATGCTTCGCGCTGCAGCTCACCTACCGCGTCTGAGCTGCAGCGCTGAACATTTGCGACACGTGGTCGCGCGTGTGGTCCGGCTATCCGATCTCGGCAGACCTGCCTCCGCAGGTGGGTTGGTACTTGCTTATGAGCGTGGCCACCAACCTGAGCGGGCCGGACTGGGTGGTGCAGCGGCAGGCTATCGATGTCAGGTCGCAACGCGCGGCGCACACCGGTTGGCTGTCTGCGCTCGGCAGCTGACTCCTGCGGTCACGGCGGCGTTCGGCCGGCTCGTGATCGACAAAGGTCGTCAGCAATCGAGTGCCGACCAACGACCGAGCGCTGTTGCTCACTCCGACGCGGTTCGGAGAGGGAGGACCAGGTCGTCATCGAGCCGAACCGGCCAGTCGGGGTGCACTACCCATCTCCGGCGCTGATTTCAGACACGTTCGGGCTCACGACATTGCGACGAATCGCGGTGCTCACATCCGACATGGCTTGGGTTATGCCACGCGATCGAGATTGCTGCGAGATCGGCCGACTGTGGCGCTATCTGAGGCTGCGGTGACATGCCACTTCACCGCGTTGTGCGGTGCTGGTCGAGGTCCACGGCGATCGGGGTGGTGGGCGCTGACGTCGTCGAGGTGCTGCGACTATGACCGCCGTGCTCGGCGGGGCGTCGCCCCTCGATCACTGGTCGTGCCCACTGTTGTTGCCCTCATGACCCAGATCCCCGGCGTCGAAGAGACAGTGCGGCGGACAGCCGCGGGTGAAGCTGTTGCTGGACAACATGGCCCTCGGCGACGGGGAGGAACTCGTCGTGCACACGACGACGTTTGCTGCTCCCCGCACGTAGGCCTGCTGCGTTAGCGAACGTAGCAGGGTCAGCAAAGCCGAGTGGAAACCTGAGGCTGAGGTGCCAAGTCTCCTTATATTCCTAGGCCTTCTTCTCCGTGGTCATCAACGCGGCCGCTTGGGTGACGACGGCCCCGTGAAAACTCGTAGGTGCTCACGGGGTGGTCTGTTCTCAGAAAAGCACTCTTTCCGCAGAAAAGCCTGGCGGGAACAGGGCAATTCGGCCTGTTGGAATCCTGCGGCGGACTCGCGCAGCCTCTACTCACGACGTCGGCGCTTCGCGGTCGGAAGTGTGTAACACGAATCTTGCTTATAAGAAGATCGGCGGTTGGGGAGCGCGAGGCTTGCTCCTCGCAAGGGCAGTTGAGCTGCTCCGGAGGTTCGCTTTCCGGGCACCAATCAGCGCAACTGACGATGGAACCAATCGAGCAGCGAAAACCGGCTGCTTCGTGTGACCATGAGCGATCCGCGCGATGCGATTCCAGTACCATCGCGGAACTGTGTTGCAGCTAAGTGCAAAACAGAATCCTGTCTGCCAGATGACACAGAATCAAGCATGCGCCGAACGCTAGTCATCGATGGGCGCTCCTCTGGAGTGGACTTGAGCAGCGACATCAAGATCGCACTCAGTGGTCCCGCATTGTGCGGCGGTGGTACCCAGCCGGAGGCGATCCTCTGCATGACAGCCATGGTGTCGTCATCGCTGCCGAAAGGTGGATCGCCACTTACTGCAGCGTAGAGCGTTGCCCCTAACGCGAATACATCCGCCGGGCTGTCTGGACGCGCACCGTGAACTGCTTCCGGAGACAGGTATGCAGGAGTGCCCGCGATCAGACCGGCTGCGGTGACGGTGACATCGCCCGCTGCGCGAGAGATGCCGAAGTCAGTCAGCTTGATCTCGCCGTTGTGCCCTATCAAGACGTTTGAAGGCTTGACGTCTCTGTGTACGATTCCCGCGCGGTGTGCAGCTGCCAGTGCTGAGGCCAGCCGCGAACCAATGAGCGCGACCTCCTGGTACGGCAGCGAGCCCCGCTCGACAAGAACGGTCGCAAGGCTCCGGCTCGGCAAGTACTCCAAGACTAGCCAGGGGAGCCCTTCTTCCTCGACAACGTCGTAGACTGTGACGGCGTTCGGGTGTCGGAGACGAGCGGCAATTCGCCCTTCGCGCAACGTGCGTTGTACGGCTTCATCTCGCTTGTACGTGACGCCGGTCGAACCGAGTTTGATTTGCTTTATGGCCACATCTCGCAGCAGCCGCACGTCGTGTGCGCGCCAAACGACACCCATCGAGCCCTGACTAATCCACTGCGCAAGCCTGTAACGGCCGACGATGAGCCGCCCCTCTTCGGTCACTGCTGCTCTCTCACATCATCTGACGCTGTTCCACACGCCTGGAATGCCGCCGTTCGACACCCCGTCAATCCGAAATCCCTCTAGTGTTGGCGTCTCTCGTGCTCGGCGACCTGAACCATCGAGATTGACGCCATCCCTTGAAAGAGAAACATCGATCTTTCGTTCGTGCAAGCAAGGTCCGCAGTTCGACTCCGACGGTCACGTACAATGTCCCCAGATTTCGCGCTTGGCGAATTATGTGGACTGCGCCCCCCGGCTGCTCAGCTCCTAGTGCGAGCACGAAGAGTCTTATTGCTTGTGCACGCCACGCTGGAAGTAGTGATGCTTTGAGCTGAGGCGCGTACAGCATGCCGACAAGATGCGCCAGCTCCTAGCGGTCACCAGCTATCGGCCTGGAAGAGACGCTGAGGCAACTCGGGGGCGTGTGAACAATTATCCGATCGACGACGTTCGACCGGTGAAGATCTCCGGTCGAACGTTGGTGCTCCACGTAGCAAGTCGGACCTGATCTCTGGCGCGTCACACATCTGGTCGGAGTGCCCGGGAAGGGATCAGCTCAAGCTTGTATCTCGGCTGGCGGCCTGCTTCGCCATTCAGCGGTCCAGTCTGTGCCGCATTCGTTGCTCGACGTACTCCCAGTGATCTGGTCCACGGCTCGCTCCTGCTGGAATACAGGACCATGCCGAGACACACCTGCCCCTGCAGGCGGTTATAGCAATCTCGGTTACTGTAGTGGCCATCTTGGCAAGGTAGTAAGCGCTTCACGTGCTAGCGAACAGCCGCGGTGGTCTTATTTTCCTTGCTGCTTTATGTCATCCCATTTGGAATGTCTTTGGTGCTTCGCCCTCACGGCGTGCGCCCGCCGACCTGGGGGCAGAGTCGACGGGCGCGCACATGATGGCAATGAGACTGGCCCGCTTTTGCGGGTAACGCGGACGCCTCGTGCCGTTTGAGACGGTATAGATCGGGAGGCTGGGGCGCTAGTCGTTCGACGACTCGATTAGAAGAGTCTCGAAAGATCCACAAAGGGCGGTTTGCCGCGCTGCCGTTCGTCAGCAGAACTGCGACTTGCTCGACGATCAGCAGCGCAGAACGTCCGACTCGGACTGACTGACCCAGAAGGCTCTCACCTGAACGCGACTTGCGGTTCAGAGATGGGCTTAAGCGGACTGGAGTGCAGCCTGTCGCCACGATGTGCCTTGAGCGTAGTTGGTATACCAGCAGCGAGCGAATTGGTGCAACTTCTAGCCGCAGCCTGTTCACGCGGGCGAGTACGCCGTCGCTACGCCTAGTACCCACCGGTCAGCGTGCGCGCCGCATTTTTCCTTGAGCCGCCTCCGACATCGCCTGCCCTTCCAGGAGGTCCGCGATGGCCGCCCACGCCTCCGAGTTCGTGCGCGCAAGAAGGGAAACGGTGTCAATCAAATAAGGTGGCACCGCCGCCACGACTCGCTCTCGCTGCTCTGCAATGGTGAGATCGGGCTCAAGCAGGCGCAGCAGTGTCTTACCCACTTCAGTGAACCGAAGTGACGGATCGCGCCGCAGGCTCGACATCACCACGGAACGATCCGCAACAGGTACCGTGCGAAGCCGACCCGCTGGGCGACTCGTGACCGAACGGCGCGTGGCTGGCGGAACTTCTTCTTTGGTGGCCCCGGCCACGGTTTCAGACCGTCGTGGCAGAACAGGATCGAGTCCTGACATCACGCGTTTACGCACATCGTGGGCTGTCGACAGTGATATCCCGGCGGTCTTCGCGATCTGGCGCAACGGCGCACTCGGATCTGTGGTGATCAGCTCGCCAGCCAGCCGACGGCCTGCCGACACGTCCATCGGTCTTATTCGACCGTCCTTGCCGATGCGGGCGACCGTCGTTGTAGTCATCGCACCAGTGCGCTGCCGAATCGAACGGATTGTGCCTGGGGCCAATCCAGTGACCGACGCGATCATTCGATCAGCCCAATCCGGATGCGAATCGATGATCAGGCTCGCGGCATGAGTGCGGTCCGAGAGCGACAACGGCAACCCGTGCGTGACGTTCGCTTGCACGGACAACACGAAAGCGTCGCGGTCGTCGCCGTCATACATGAGTGCTGTGATGACACTCTGGCCCCTCAGCGCTGCTGCACGTAGCCTGTGTATCCCATCGATCACGCGCATTGTCGACTGATGCACTACGATCGGCGGCAGGATCGCCTCCGATTTTGCCAACAGTCGGACGTGCTCCTCAACTTCTCCGTTGAGCCGCGGAGACGCCGATACAGCAAGAGTGGCGATCTCCACCTGTTCTACCGTGCAGCCCTTGAGCTGGCCGACCAGCCAGCCTTGTCCGCCGCCTTTTCCGAAGTCCGATTCACGTTCCATCGCACATCCTGTAAACCCTATGTCCCCCGAGAGCAAGCCTGCCGAGGCACGCTGATTAACCCCACACTGAGCGTCAGCTTGGCAGCACTCACTGCCATGTCAGTGCCGCGTCGCTGCCGCGCTGATGCCGCGTGCTCGATCCTCGAACGGCTGAGATCGCTGGACGGGTGGTTTCAGTTGCCAGCATGGATGTGCAGTCGGCGGTTCGCAGCTCAGTCTCCTGCTCAACTGCCACTTGCGGTAGCTCTCGGCGCTCTCACTTGCGGCCTCGAGGTTCGGCGGACAGCCTGGTAGTCGAGGCGTTGGAGCGCTGGTGCTTTGGGGTTTTCGCAAACATGCCCTGCGTGAAATGGCCGTGAACGGTGCGGGGCTGTAGGTATCCGACGAGTTGCTGCCGCGCGGCGCTCAGCTCGGGAGAGTTGCTGGGGCCTTCTTCTTCATTGCTGGGTGGAAGTGGAGGGAATCGAAACAAGTGCGCTCTCTTGCTTCTTGAAGACGTTTCTTCTCGGATGACGACCGTGAAAGGTCGAAGACACGCGTTTCTGCTGCCTCGTCCCTGGAGCTGAGAAAAGTTCATGGCAAAGCTGCGTCACGTCCGCCACGTGTTCCAGTGCAGCCAACCCCTGCGAATCGCTGATCTCGTCCGGTCGGCACTTGTGCCCGAAAATTTCACCTAGACGGTCGAACGCGAGATCCTGGACATCTCGTCATGTCTGTTTCTGGACTAGTTGGATGAGGGTGAAAATTTCGTCTGCGGTTTGTGTGCTCGTGGTCGGGCAGGGAGAACTCCTTCGTGGGGGCGCTGAGGCTTCTTGTCCGGCGTCATTTAACACTCGGCCACCCGTAAGATCAACAGGCTCGCGGGTCGGTGTTCGACTGACTTTTTTCCTGGTTGAACGTCACGTTTCGGCGATAGGTGTTCGGGCCGCTTCGGCGCGGCGATGCGCTGACTGACGCAGTGGATTGTTGTCCTAGTTGACTAGGGTAATGGGACGATTAATGGACTTTGTGTCTGCCGGGCGGGCGGAATCTCCGGGAGAGTTGCTGATCGAGTTGCCGGACCATTTTGTCGTTATACGGATAAATCTTGACGTGGCGATGCTGGAGTACACGACCGCAGCATGGTGCGGGGCCTTGGGCACGAGCCCTGGCTGAGATCGGGCCGGCCAGGGGCGACGCCGCTGACTGAACGCGACTGTTTCGGTCGAGAACACGAGTCATCCGGCTGGTCGCCGAGAAGAGTCTCGCTGACGCAGGGAGTGCGCGTCTCGACCGGCACCTGGGCCAGCCCGAGCTGTGATCACTTCGCGGCCGAGGGGGAGACTGCGGCCTGATCAGGATGGGTGGTGCGTTTCGCTGTCCCTGAGACCGTGGCCCGTGTGTGGGGCTACTTTGGCTGCTTATGCCAACGCCCAGCAAGTGCTGCGGCACGGTGCTATCTGGTAGGGCTGCGGCCGCACAACCTCGAGTGGCTGACGGCACTCAACTTCGGCGAGGAGACGGACGGCGGGCTGTCCGGGGTGCACCTCGGCCGGGGTCAGCCACATGTGACTTCCTCTGCGCAGCTGGAGCGTGGAGCATCTGGTTTGCTGGCGTTCACGTCCTCACTGCAGGATGATCCTTTCGGCTCTCGCCGCGATCCTCGGTATCGCGTGGTCCTTTGCCATAGGGCCGTCCATGGCGCGACTCCCCGTCGTTGCGAGCGGCTCTGGAGGCTTCCGTCGCGGGACAACCGCTCTCGGTCCGCTTCGAGGCCGAGGGCGGGTGCCCACCGAGTCGTGTATGCCGCACGCGGGGTCCGATTACTGCGCCCGAACTACCGCAACCGCACCCGGCCGAACACCTGCTCAAACCCGTGCGCCAGCTGATCAAGTCGATGAACGACACGCTCAAAGGCCAGCTCGACCTCGAGTTGCACGGCGGCCGCACCATCGACGGTGTCACCGCGCGCATCGCTCCACGCGTCCTCGCACTGACCGCCGCCATCTGGCACAACCGCGCCACCGGCCAGCCGCTCACCCGATCGCTGATCGCCTACGACCACTGATCAGTTAGGACTTACTCATCTAGATGACGTCGCGGGTGCAGGTGGCGAGCTCGGCTGGGTCGGCTTGGTGTGGGTGAGGCTGATGACGCCGAGGACGGTCCTAGCGGTGCTTTCCCTGCGCTGCGGGTGACGTAGCGCTCGATGAGAGACGCTTGTGCCGCAACGCGAAACGCGACGTCCTCAGGGATGGCTAAAACCTGAATGGCGCGTCGTTCGTGGCGGCCTTCCCCGTCCACTGTTGTGTGTGCGGGGCTCGTACCAGGGTAGGGCGTAGAGCAGGTGCTGGTTCCTTTCAGCGGCAGCACGTAGCCGACGCCATGGGACGTTTGATCTCGCTGAACTTGGTTTCACCAGAACCTGGGCCAGCATCAGCGGGTCGGGCGTGGGAGAACGCCAGGAGCAACTGCCCGGCCCCGGATTCGTCGAGACCGCGAGTGCCGCACATGGTCTTGCCGTCCATCGCCGATCACAACAGGCCTTTCCGGTGGTGGCAGTCAGCCGCGTTGGACCTGGATCCCGGCCGTGATTGCGGCTTCTACCGCGTCGCCGTTTACTCGTTGCAGCTCCCGGCGCATCTTCGCCTCGTCCGGCGCGGGGCTGGCGAACCCCGAGCAGCGTAAGCACTGCAGCGAAGCGTCCGCCGCTCATTCCCTGATCGCGGTGAACGACCGTGTACCCGCGGCCACCGCTGCTGCGGCTAGCAACAAGATCGACACCAAAGAATCCAGCACTGCGGCCACACTCCTAGTATGTGCTGAATCGCGTCTCCGCCCCTTTCCGATCTTCGTGATCTGCCAGTTGCTCGGCGTTCCCTACAGCGGCCCGCATGTCTTCGGCCACCAGGACATCTCCAGAACGTCGGCAGCCTCGGTGATCCACGCCCCGTCACGCGGGAGGCGTTCCTCGTCGTCGTAGGCCGAGGTCCACGTGTGTGCGCGGATGCGGCCGAGGCATTTGATCGCGTTGTCGGGCAGGTTGAACCCAACTGAATAGCCCAGTTTCCTTCCGTGCAGCCATTCCGCGAACTCGTAAGTGCCGCTGGCGGAGTCGGCGCGGACGAGTACTTTGCGACCGGCACGTCTGCCCTTGGTGGTGATCTCCCAGCGCCGGCACCACCGCGAACTGTTCGGCCAACCCACGATTCTGGCTGCAATCACTGTGGCGCCAAGGCTGTTGCGGTTCGGGGACTGCGTCAACGATGCTGCCGAGATTGCCACAGGTGAGCGAATCTAGATCGACACAGCAATGTCCCGCCGGGCGGGCGGGGCGTTGGACTGGCGCGATGCCCCGTTCTGAGTGACGTTCAGTTGGTCTGGGTGCTGGTGCGGCGGCGTTGGGTTGTGGGCAGCCGGAACGACGTCTTTGCTGGTGTCGACGATCGAAGCCCAGCCGTGGCTGAAGTCAACACCGCGCACCTCGTGAAGGTCCCAAGATCGAGGAAACAGACCCCGTCAACAGCGGGTTCGCATGAGCCCAGACCTTAATTGTGACCTGTGCTGATGGGGTGCAACGAGTTCGAAGTATCTGCGGCTAGCTTCACGACACGGCGTACATCATCCACTGAGGACGGACGTAGCGTGGCAGGTACGGCTCCGAGACGGGAAGTTGCTGACATTCGGCCCCATGTAGTAACCGTCGTGGTCGGGGGCGGGCGATCACGCGCAGTGAGGCGAGGTCGACCTTCGCGTAGATCGTTGTGATGAGGGAGTCTCAATGGCGCAAGACTTGGCCGATCTCCTCGGGGGAGGCGTCGACGCTGAGCATGGAGGTGGCCGCGCTGTGCCGATGCTCAAGCGCCATGCCCAGGCGGGTCCGGCGGGCGGCTCTGGCCTCCGCGTTAGCGCGTGTTGCGGAACGTGAGGCCGTGAGGAACTTTCGCGCAGACGAACACGTGTTGAGCATCGATCTCGGGCCGCCAGCTGGTCAGATAGGACACGATCGCCTGCCCGGCATCGCAGGGCAGCGGAACCGGTCACAGCGCGAGCTCCTGCACGTGATGATCAGTTCACCGCGGCGCCAGTCGATGTCCTCCAGCCGCAATGCGGCGACTTTCGCCGATGCACAGTCCCAGCCGCCACATTATGGTCACGATCGCGAGGTCGCGTTGCACTATCTCGGTTTCCGGGTCGAACGAGGCCAACAGCATCCATACCTGATCTTCGCGTAACGCCGTCGACAAACCCGGCCAGTTTCACCGAGCCACGCTCGGCATCGCGCTCGCAAGCCCGACCGGCTGGCTCTGGTGACGTGCAGTATCAATAGCGACCGCGGCGCGCCAGCGACCGGGGGAGCTCAGCGCGCCTGCTCGACCACAAACGCGGTGACCTCCCTGGCGGTCAACTGTTCCAGTCCATGCTGCCCGTCGCGCATCCGCACTCCACGAATGGCCGGACCGTGCACACTTAGCTTGATCGACTGCAGCGAGGCCCCGCTCCGTCACCTAGTACTCGGAATACCGAGTCAGCAGCACATCGGCGGCGGTCACCACCGGTGCGGGCGGATTGGCCAACGGCACTCTGATCGACCTCAGATACTCCAGCAGCGCCGCCCATGATCCGGCGTTCCAGTCCGAGAACCGCCCCGCTGAACCCTGGGCCGCGCTGAACGCGGCTGCGGTTGCCAGGCCGAACTCGGCGGAGTCGATTGCTGCTGTCTGCATCCACCGGCTCAGGTGAATCATGCGACGTTGATGTGTCCGCACGACAGTCGGCGCTTAACTGTTGTGCCCCAACTATTCGGTGAATCCCGCCGCGTACGGCGTCCGCGGCCCATAGATCTCCCACCGTGACGCTGATCCGGCTGACCCGCTGATCGACCTCGCCTGGAACCGTTTAAGAGTGCGCTCGTGCACCTACTGACAGAGGATCGGGCCGTGCCGGCGCCTGATCGGATACGGCTTCGCCGTTGCGTCCGAAGACTTCAGCGGTGAGAGCTGCCGCGCACGACGAGCTGGGCGTTGAGTGTGATGGTTCGAGGTGCCCGAGCGTCTCCGCCGATTCTCGCCAGCAGCAACTGGGCGGCCATTGTGCCGATCTGGTACGCGGGCTGGGAGATCACTGTCAGCGGCGGGTCGACAAGAGTTGCCCACGGCGAGTCGTCGAACGCCACCAAACCCACATCGCGGCCTGCGCGCAGGCCCAACTCGCTCATCGCCTCGAGGGTACCTGTCGCCATGGTGCTGTTCGCCACCAGCAACCCGTCCGGTGGCTCCGCGATGCCGAACAGGTCCGCCGCAGACCGTTTTGCGCCGACGGTCCTGAACTCGGCACGTCGAACGAGGTCCGCGGCGGAACGGCGTTTAGCCGCGCGCAGCGCGTCCCGGTAGCCGGCCAAGCGGTCGTCGGCAGTGTGAACGCCGACCGGGCCGGTGAGGCAGCCAATGCGTTGATAGCCCTGAGCGGCGAGGTGAGTGGTGGCCACGTTCGCTGCCACTCGGCTGTCCACCAACACCGTGTCGCACTCCAGGCCGGGCAGCGGCCGGTCCACCGCTACGACAGGTGTTCCGTTGTCCCACAGCGGTTCGAGCGCACCTGCGGCCGAGGTCGGCGACACGATGACACCTGCCACCTGCTCTTGGAGCAGGACGTCGACGTAGCGGCGCTCCTTGGCGGTGCTCTCGTCGGAGTTGCACAGCACGACGGAGTAGCCCGCGCTCTGTGCGGTGTCCTCGACACCGCGAGCGATCGCGGTGAAGAACGGGTTCTCCACATCCGAGATGATCAGCGCGAGCACGGCTGTCGTCTGCCGGCGCAGGCTCCGCGCCACTCCGTTTGGCCGGTAGCCCAACGCATGCGCCGCCGATCGCACCCTCGCCGCGAGGTCGGGATCCACCGTCGGGTTTCCGCTCAAGGCGCGGGACACCGTGGCGGTGGACACCCCGGCGCGTCCCGCCACTTCGCGCATGGTCGCCACTACATAGCCTCGCTCTCATGCTGTGCTCGACGAGGTCTCTTGACACCCCGTCAACGACAAGAATAACTTGCGGGAAAACGATTTCTCAACTGAGGCGACCAAGGTGTTCCGGCGTTTGCCTCAGCCAGGAGGGCCCGTGGCACGGATAGGCGTGATCAGCATCTCGGATGGGCGCGACTACGTGCATCAGGGTATCGCTGAGCACATCAAGGTGAACGAGGACCGGCTTGTCCGCAGTCTCAGCGTGGCGGGCCACGACGTGGTGGCTGGCAGCAGGCAGGTCAGCGACAACGGCTTGGCCGTCTCGGTCTCCAGGGAGGTCGCCGCAGCCGGGGTCGACCTGACCATCCTGCACTACGCGGTCTGGGCGTTCCCACACTTCACGATGCTCGCCGCGGCCGCGACTCCCAGCCCGCTGGTGCTGGTGTCCACGATCGACCCGGTTCAGCCGGGGTTGGTCGGCATGCTCGCGGCGGGTGGTGCGCTCGACCAGATCGGACGGGGTGCACGACCGGCTGTGGGGCGACACCGACGACCCCGGCCTGATCAGCGCGATCGGAGTGCGCGCGACCGCGGCGTCAGCCGTGGCGGCGTTGCGCGGCTCGACCTTCGGCAGGGTTGGTGGCCGGCCGATGGGGATGAACACCGCGGTGGCCAATACTGACCAGTGGCAGCGCATGTTCGGGGTCGATGTCGAGGAGATCGACCAGTGGGAGATCGTGCGTCGCTCGGCGACAGTGGATGCGGCCGAGGTGACCGCCGGAAGGGAGTGGCTGGCGGCTGGCCACGGTGCACTACGACGGGGTGAAACTCACGCCGGAGCTGTTGGAGCGGCAGCTGCGCTCCTACCTGGCTGTGAGGGAGCTGATCGACGAGTGGCGGCTGGACTTCACGGGGATCAAGGGTCAGCCGGAGTTGACCACGCACTTCGTCACCATGGATGTCACCGAGGCGTTGCTCAACGACCCGTACGACTGGCGTGGACCCAAGGAACCGCATGTGTGCGCCACCGAAGCGGACATGGACGGCGCCCTGACGATGCAGTTGCTCAAGCACGTGGCCCGGACTCCTGTGCTGTTCGCGGACGTCCGGCACCACCACGCCGCTCGGGACGTGTGGGACCTGTGCAACTCGGGGCAGCACGCCACCTGGTACGCGGCCCGCAGCGACGATCCCGCGGAGAACCTCGCGAAGGTGCACCTTTACCCGGAGGTGTTCTTCTTCCCAGCAGGGGGCGGTTTGGTGCACCACCTCGGCGCGCCCGGTGAGATGACCCTCGCGCGGCTCACCCGCGAGGACGGTGACTACCGGCTTCAGCTCATGCTCGGCGAGTTCGAAACTTACGACGACGAGACCAACGAAGCCCTGATGAGGCAGTCGACGCGAGAGTGGCCGCACGCGTTCGCTCGCCTGGACGCCGAGGCTGACGACTTTCTGTCGCGATTTGGCGCGAACCACATCCACGCCGTGCCGGGTGACCGCCGCGCTGAGCTGCGTGCGGTGTGTCGGTTGCTGGGTGTGAGGCTTGACGAGTTCACCCAGGGCTGATCGCGTGGGCTTGCTGCTTGGCGTCGACATCGGCACGTCGGCGTCGAAGGGTGCCCTGGTCGATCCGGACAGCTGTGTGCTGGCCAGGGCTAGTCGGGCGCACGGGTTTCGACGCCGCAACCTGGCTGGGTGGAGCACGACCCGGAAACCGTGTGGTGGCGGGATTTCACGGGTATCACCAGCGAGCTGGTCAAGGCGGCGGTTGGTCGGGAGCTCGCTGCGCTGGGGGTGAGCGGCATCGGTCCCTGCCTGTTATCTGCCGACGCTGATGGAAAACCGTTGCGTGACGCGATCCTTTACGGCGTCGACACTCGCGCGTTGGTCGAGATCGATGAGCTGGAGGCGGAGTTGGGCGGCGATCAGGTGCTCGCGCGTTGCGGCTCGCCGCTGACCAGTCAGGCCGTCGGCCCGAAGCTTCGCTGGCTCGCGCGCCACGAGCCAGCGGTGAGCCGTGCCACCCGGATGATGCTGATGGCCAGTTCGTTCCTGGTGCACCGGCTCACCGGGCGGTACGTGCTCGACCACCACCCGGCCAGCCAGTGCGTGCCGCTCTACGATCTCGCGGCGGCCGGCTGGGCCCACGACTGGCGGAGCTGGTCGCGCCCGGCCTGGCGCTGCCCGAGCTCCGGTGGCCCACCGAGATCGCTGGACATGCGACGGCCGCCGCGGCGGCACTGACCGGGCTGCCCGAGGGGCTGCCGGTGACCACGGGCACCGTCGATGCCTGGGCCGAGGCGACGAGCGTCGGCGTGAGCGCGCCTGGCGACGTCATGGTCATGTATGGCACGACGATGTTCCTGGTCCAGGTACTGGCCGAACCGCGATCCCATCCGGGCCTGTGGGACACACGCGGG
>NZ_BMNC01000027.1 GCF_014646255.1 Lentzea pudingi | reverse complement strand
GTCCGGCCCTCCGCACAACGGGGTCCTCGCGCAGAGTGGTGCCCTCCCCGAGGTCCGGCCAGGGCGGCGGCATGTACCGCGATACCGACCGACAGGAGGCAATGCCGCCGCCACTGGCCTCCGATAATCGGCTCGCGCAGCCTCCAATCGCATCCGGCCGGTCTACGATGCGCTGAAGGGGAAGTGGAACCGCCGCTAGACGTGGCCCAGTTCGAGCAGGCTGTCCGCCGGGAGATCACCGCCATTATCTGCAGCTCGTTGACATCCTGAAGCGAAGAGAAGGGGGTTTGTGTCGTGGACATGTCCACGACACAAACCCCCCGAGGGACGTGCGTTTCTGAATAACTAGCTTGCGAGCGAGTAGCCGGACCTGATGAGGACCGCGAGCTCGACGCTGAGCTTCTCCTTGGTCCAGCCCGTGGCCGTGAGACAGCCGAGCGGGCGTAGGAGAGGCTCGCGCGAGCGGCGCCTGCCTGGATGCCCAACAGCGCTGCCATTTGCCTCGGCTTGAGGCCCTCAGCCGACATGATCAGGACCTCCGCCTGGCGGTTGCCCAGTCGACGGATGGCCCGAATGAGCTGTTGTTGGTCGGCCTGCGCCGGTGCATCATCCTGACGCACCGGATCTTGCTCGCGGTCCCGCTCCGCATCATCGGACTTCAACGAGCGCACCGTCGCCCTGATCTCGTGGATCATCCGCAACACCACGGACCGTCCCAGCCCGAGCAAGTGCGCAATCTCGCCGATGGAGTAGCTGTTCATGACCAGGCGCGCGACCTCGTCGCGGTGCCGCCCCAGTTTGCCGATGGCAAGCAGCGTCTCCTGGAGCGTTTCCCTGTCGAGCGCCACGCGGTCCGGGTTGAACTCCGACTCGGTGAACGCGAGGTTGAGTTCGCGGTCGATGTCGAGCGGCCCGCCGATCAAGATCAGACCGGCGCGCCGGCGTTCCGAGCGCCGGAAGTCGGTGATCACGTTCTGCAACACCCGCAGGCTGTAGCCCACGAGGTTGTCGATCGCGATCAGCTTCTCGGCGGGGAGGGCGAACAGCCTGAGCAGCGTCTCCTGAACGACGTCGTCCGGGTCATACCCGCCACCATTCATGCGGCTTGACCAGGCCCGCCTCCGCAGCACGGGGGTCAGGTACACGTCGAGCTCTTTCCAGAACGGCTCAAGGAGCTGCTCGGAAGACGAGGGCCGCAGAAGCACCTCGTAGGGGTAGGCATCCATGTCAGGCCTGTCCCGGGCGACGGTTGAACATGAAGATCGGCACGAGCACCAGGACGAGCCCCTAAATCTGCTCGGGCGACCATCCGAGCCACATCGCCAGGATGATGATGATCAGCAGCGGGGTGCTGCGGGCGACCTCGGTGAGCGCGACCGAGTCGCGCACCGCCTGGAACTGCTGCGGCAGCGCGATCTTCTTGGCAGCGGTGCCGCTGGCAGCGGTCTTCTTGGGCGACGTCGTGCTCTTGCTGGCGGGGTTGCTGGCGCCCTGCTCGGGCTCCTGTACGTGCGTCATGGCGTGATGTCCTTGTGCGACAGGAGTTCCCGCCGCCCATCCTCCGGCCAAAGAGATCGGGGCGGCGGATCCTCCAACGGCACTAGGCGGTCGCCGCGCATACTCCAGAGGAGGCGCGCGATGAACGCTCCGTGCAGCTGTGGCCGGGCACCAAATGGTGCCCGGCCACAGTCTTTTTGTCACCCGTGCGCCGCGGGCTGTGCTGGCTTCGCCGCTGCGGGCTCCGCTGTCTGCAGTCGTCGCAGCTCGTCATAGACGCGTTCCAGCTGCTGGCGTTGTTGTTCGTTCTGCCCGGTGAGGATCTTGACTCGCTGTTCAAGCCGCTGGTTGCGACCAGCGCAGCCGCCAGCCGAACCCGAATCGATCGGTCTGTCGCGGCGGCTGACCTCGGGGCCGGTGGTCCGCCGGCGAGCGTGCGGAGTGCGGCGAGCAGGTCGGGTTGCGTGTAGATCCAGGAGCGCGAGACGTTCGCCTTCGTGGCGAGCGCCGCGACGGTCGCTTTCGTCGTTGAGCTGCGCAGCGCCAGCAGTGCTTCTTCGGCGCGTTGCCGGGCGTCGGCGCTTCGCTGGGCTGCGGCCCGCGAAGTGGGCGGGCGCGTGGCTATCAGGCCGGCCGCTGAGGGTCTCGAACAGCACGCCGCGCACGCCCCGGAGCAGCGCCGGGGTGTGGCGCAGTTCGGTGCGATCGAGCAACAGTTCGGCCAGCGGGTTCACCTCGGCGAAGGCGACCGCGGTGGCACGCAGCCGCCCGGCCGGCACCGGGTAGATCCGCCCGCAAGCCGGACTCGGCCCAGCCAGGGAGACTCAGGAAACGGTGGTACGTCCTCGGTGCGCAGCACCGCGTGCGTTCCCTCCCGGACACCGCCCAGAGCCGATCCCATGGGCGAGTCGTGGTGGGCGACGATCAGAATCTCGCCCTCGACCGTTGTGGCATGGGCGGCCGGCAGGCTGACGAACCCAGGAGCGATCGCCAGCCGGGCGGACAGATGGCCGGGCGGACAGATGGCCGGCCAGCAGAGTCCGACAGATCTCAGCTGGCAAAGGCGACACAACCCCTTAAGCGGCAAGTTAGGTCACCTAACTTGCCGCTCGTCAGAGGAAAGACCTGCCCGCGACGTGATCGAAGGCGCACGGACCGGAGCGGCACCACCTGGAGGCTTTGACCTCCACACCAGGCACCGGCAGTGCAGCTGTGGCCGCCAGGGTCAGCCCTCGCAGGTCACGCAGCCCTCTTCCATGCGGCAGGTCAGGCCCACCTCCATGTCGTCGTCGTCCCAGTCGATCGCGAAGTCCCCGTCGGCGGAACTCTCCGTCGCCACCGAACCCGCCGCCTCGATCACGGCACTCTGCTCAGCCATTCTCATCTCCTCTGTTTGCTTGCCTGCACGCCCGCCCGGGAACGCATGTAGTAAAGACTCTTGATGTACGGGTCCAGCAGCGCCTTCTTGTGAATGCGGCTGATCTCCTGAGGGGTCGCGTCCGCATTGAAGAAAAGGTTCAGCGACTGCGACTGGTCGATGAACCGCTGCCGGTCTGCGGCCTGCGTGAGAATGACTTCCTGGTCGATCTCGTAGGCGGTCTTGAAGACCGCCTTCTCCTCGTCCTTCAGCCAGTACACGTGCTGCACCGAGCCGTCGTTGTCGACGATGTCGTCGATCGTCTCGCTGGTGTAGACGTCCCGTTCCTTCATCAGCGAGACCAGGTTCGGGTTGGCCCGGGCCATCTCACCGGCAGAGGTGGTCTGGTTCCAGACATTCGCCACAAACGGTTCGATGCCCTGACTGGTGCCGCCGACGATCAACGCGGTGCTCATCGTCGGGGCGACCGCCATCAGGTGACTGTTGCGCCGCCCGACGCACCACTCGGGAACGCCGGCGACCTCACCCATCCACACCGACGCCCGATTCGCCTGCTCGGCGATCGAAGCGAACACCGTCTTGTTGATCTCGCGGGCCTCCGGCGACTCGAACGCGATCATCCGCTGCTGGATCATGTCGTGGTAGCCCATGACACCGAGGCCCAGGCTGCGGGCCTTCTCGGTGTAGCGGATCGCCCGCTCCAGGCCGCGGATCTCACGGGCCCGGCGCAGGAACGCCTCGGCGACCGCGTCGAGGAAGACCGTCGCGGTGAACGCGACGTCGGTGCCCTCCCACTCGCGGTACGTGGCCAGGTTCAGCGACGACAGCACGCAGGTGTACGAGTGGTCCTCGTCGGAGAACAGCGTGATCTCCGAACACAGGTTGGACGCCTTGTTGGCCAGGCCGTTCGCCTTGTAGCTCTCGGTCTGGAGGTCGTTGACGGTGTCGACCTTCCAGATGTAGCCCTTGCCGAGGACCGCCCGGATCTTCAGAACCCGCTTGTACCGGGCGAGCGCGTCGGCGTCGCCGGAGACGAGCCGGTCGATGAAGTCCTGGGTGAAGATCCAACCGACGTTCTTGTTCGCCGGCTCTCGGAAGATCAGGTCGGCCAGCTCGAAGAAGTCGTCGTGGTCGACCGGCAGGTACCCGGCCCACGACCCGCGCCGGGTCGAACCCTGACTGATCTGGTTGGTCATCTCCACGAAGTTCTGGAACACCGGCACGACCCCGTTGGCCTTGCCGTTGTCGGAGAACTTCGCGCCACGCGGACGGATGTCACCCAGGTAAGCGGATGTGCCGAAACCCTGCTGGGACAGCAGCGCCGCCTCTTTGAGGGTGTCGTAGAAACCCCACACCGAATCCTCGATGTAGGAGCCCTCACAGCTGACCGGCAACCCGCGGTCGGTACCGAGGTTCGCCAGGACCGGCGTGGACGGCGACAGCCAGCCCTTCCAGATCACCTCGAAGAACGCGTCGTACCAGCCCGCGCCGCCGGTGCGCGGATACAACTCGTCGGCGATGTCGGCGGCGGTACGGGCGATCTTCTCGTACCGCGACTTCACCGTCCCGTCCATCTCGATGTACTTCTTGACGAACATCGAATACCCGGCTGTCGTCATGAAGGGCGGGATCTCCCCGGCTGCTTGCAGCGCCTTGCGCTCGGCGCTCAGCGACTCCCAGATACTCACTGCGGCTTCTCTCTGCTCAGAAAGCGTCGTCGTCGAAGGTGAAGTCCATCTCGCCGACGTTGCGGTTGTACTCGTTACCGGTGACCTGGAAGAAGTCGTGGAACTGGGTGCCGTTGATGCCGGAGTAGAACCATTCGGCGACGGGATTGTCACCGATCTCGAACAGCGGCTCGAGGTTCATGTTCTCCAGCGTCATGTTGACCCGGGACTTCACGAAGGTGTCCAGGTCGTCCTCGCGGATCCCGTCGATGGGGCCGTGCGAGAAGAGCATCTCGACGATGCGTGCCTCGTGGTGGTACAGGTGCTCCGCGACGGCGCGGACGCGAGTCACCAGGTCGTCGACCTCTTCCTTCACCGCGCCGGGCGTGGCTCGGTACTCGTCGAGGAGGGTGTTGAACAACCAGGCACCGCCGGTGGCGTGCAGGTTCTCGTCACAGGCCGAGAAGTTGATGCCGGAAACCACGTTCTGGATCAAGTTCTTGCCCTGTGACTGGAAGTGCTTCAGGAACGCGAAGTTGCTGTACAGAACGCAGTTCTCCATCAGCGTGAAGACCGCGAGGGCGTACAGCAGGTCGTCGTCGGCGATCGCCACGTGCACGAACGCGATCCGTTCCTCCAGGACAGGGTCGTTCTTGTACGAGGTGTAGAACTCCTCGGTGTCGATCATGAGGACCTGGTTGAGCTTCGCGTAGAACGGCGCGTGCATGTTCAGCTCGGCGAAGCTGAACGCGTTGCACATCATCTGCACCTCGGGGCGAGGGAACGCGTGGAACAGCCGGTCGCCCCACACCTCCCCGCCAAGGATCAGTTCGTAGATGGTGAACAGCTTCAGGGTCGTCTTGACCGCTTCCTGCTCGGCCGGGCTCATGTTCGCCAGGAAGTCCTGCTTGTCGTTCTGGACCGCGATCTCCTCCGCCGTCCAGAAGATACTGCGCTGCGTCTTGGCAAGTTCGTCAGCGAACGGATAGTCGAAGACGTACGCCTCCTTGGGCTGCCGGATCGGCAGCCCACCGGTCTCGATCATCGCCGGATTGGTCCTTCCCACATGTGCGCCGCCGAACAGGCCCGGCGAATCTCTACTTCCGACGTCAGGGTGCACGCCGGCTACGACGACACCGCCGAGGCAAGATCGTCCGCGACAGCCTAAGCCTCATGGTCATCACACACGAACTCGACACACCAGATGATGCTGTAAGAGTTGTCACGCCCCACTACATCTTGTGCTAGCTGCAGATGCGGCGACCTCTGACATCATCGCTTCGGCGACAGCCGACGCGCCGTCATCCTGCTACGGAAGGGTGCGATCGCCAGGACTCATATGTCACGGCCAGTCGCCTTTGGTAGCGAACACCGCCTACTCGAGCTGACGTTCAACGAGCTGGGCAATGCGTTCCTGGTAGTGGACAGATTCGGCATTTAGGGCAAGATGTTGTGACATAGAGCTAGTTGCCAACGACCGAGTCGTTCATGCCATCGTGTTGACCATCACCACGGTCGTCGCGACACCTCGACTTCCAGTCGACAACATCGCTTCCCCGGCGTATTTAAGGTTGTAGAGCTGGACTCACGTCCCATGCACACCCGGCGGGGATGGACAATCTGAAACTCGACTCCACAACCAGGCTGCCGATACGAATCCGCTGTTCAGCGCTGTTCCCATCCTTCGGTACTCCCGCCCGAGGTCCGGCCCTCCGCAAGAACGATCGCGCGCAGGGTGGCGCCCTCCCCGAGGTCCGGCCCTCCGCAAGAACGATCGCGCGCAGGGTGGCGCCCTCCCCGAGGTCCGGCCCTCCGCAAGAACGATCGCGCGCAGGGTGGCGCCCTCCCCGAGGTCCGGCCAGGGCGGCGGCACGTACCGAGATCACCAACCGGCAGGTGGGAATGCCGCCGCCACTGGCCTCCAAACAATGCCTCGTCACAGACACCCCGGCCCAGCGCACCCAAGAGAAGCGCTGGGCCGCGATCTTCCACGACGTGAAGCATGCCACGAACCCGCGGCTCAAAGAGCTAATGGATCAGTTCACCACGTTGGTCCCGCCGATGAGCATTGGGAGCGCGAAATAGGACGAACTCGCCCGGAGAGCACGGGTCCTACCGTGCTTCACCCGTTGGAGTGACGACGCCTCCAACGAGGACCAAACGGCATACGGGCACCCGCATCCTGCTTTGAAACGCTGGAGAGCCTGCTGACCACTGTCGCACTGGAGCGGCTCGCAGGACCGCGTCACATTTGCGGTGGCCAACCGTGCACGCGGACTGCGACAGCCAAGGCCGCGACCACACAGACCACCACACAAAACCGCAAAGTGTGGTGCCATGTCGACAACACGGCACGGATCGTGCGGCAGATCTCCCTGATGGCAGCGGGCATGATGGTCTTCTCCTCAAAAGGTCGGGACTCTGAAGGCCAGGTCCCCTGAGGAGGTTGCAGATCAGCGGTTCATCCCGCGTTTGTCCGCAGGGACAACTCAGGTCGTGGCGGACAACTCCAGGTTGTCCGCGGACAAGTCGTGGAGGAGACGAGTGGGACGGGGCAGGCCCTGGGGGCCGTTGAAGGGCACAGACTCCGCTCGGCACGAGCTGGCGCGCTATCTGCGCGGAATCGCCGTTCAGCAGACACTGACGGTCAAGGAGATCGGGGTTCGCTGCGGCTGTAGCGACACAACCGTCTCGAAGCAGATTAACGGGGCGGAACTGCCTGACTGGCAGTTCGTTGTGCGGTTCGTCGAAGCCTGCACAAGTCAGCAGCAGTGGACCGACCGGAAGCACACCGCCAGGGGGTTGTGGGACGCTGCCAGAAAAAGCAACGCCCGGCCTCGTTCCGGTTCAGAGCTACCCGATGCGTACACACGGTTGCTTCAGGCTAAAGACGAGACGATCCAGGCCCACCGGCAACTCGCGGCTGTCAATGATGACCTGAACGATGCCCGGAAACAGCTGCTCGTGTCCATTCAGGTCGAAAATCAGGCAGCACAGGTGATCACGGTGCTGCGCATTGTCCTAATGAGACTGTCCACTTTGATTACCAACCTCACTGCCGACCGCGACCAAAGCCGAAGGGAAGCCGCCGTTCATCGCGCGGAACTGCAGTCAGTGCAGCAACGACTGACCATCGCCGAGCAGGAGCGCACCCGCGCTGACGCACAACTCGCGCAGGCAGAACAAGAGCGCGACCGCGCCGCCCGGCTCAGCGACGAAGCACAGACCAGGATCGTGCACCTCGAGAGTCGGCTGCGGAGCGTTCCGCTTCCTGATCACGACCTCGCTGTCGATCTACGTGGCGTCGACACCCCCAGCCCGGACGAGGTCCTCCGCGACACGACGGCCGGCCTGGACCGGGTCCAGCAACTACTTGACGGGCAGGACCGCGACCTGACTGCCTTGGAGTTCGCGGATCTGGCCTCGGCGTTCTTGCGGGACCACGACCAGCTGACCGGATTGAAGAACCGCTCCGCACTCGTTCGCCGCCTGGAGTGGTTACTTCGCAACGCACCTGAACGCAGTACGACGCTCTACCACTTCAGCGTCGACTCTCTTCCCACGATCGCTCAAGGTCTCGGTCAATCGGCACGTGACAGGATCCTGCAACACGTCGCGACCCGACTGAGACACGTCTTCTTCCAGGAGCACAGCCTGGTTTGCCGTCTGGACGGTGAAGAGTTCGTGGTGCTCGTCGAGGACGAGACAACCGGTTCGGTCATCGTCTCAACAATCAGCAATGTTGCTGAGGAGTTGTTGGACCCCTTTTGGCTCGACGGCGGCGGCATCGCGGTGTCGATGTCGACGGGGGTGCTGCCACGTCTGCCGGAAGACACATCGCCTGAGGGTGTGCTTCGTGCTTCAGGCGCGACTCTGCACCGCGCCAGGTCCTCCGGCAGCGGTGAGTGGGCCATGTACGACCCGGCGGTCGATGACGTCGATCGCGGGGAGGCAGTCCTCGCCGCGTTCATGGCAGGCGCTTGGGAGGAAGGACAGATCACGGTCTTTCACCGGCCAGTACACATGTTCGCCAGTGACACGAAAACTCTTGTCGAGTCGCGACTTCGCTGGAACCATCCGCTCCAAGGCGAGATCCACCACGACCGATGCGTCGCCATCGCCAAGCGCTCCGACTTGATGCGCCGGATCGGGCGGTGGGCTTTGTCTGTCTCCGTCGAGGAAGCAACGCAGGACGACCGGACACTGCTCGTCACGTTGACGGACGACATGGCCTGCGACCCTGATCTCGTGGCCTTCGTCTCCCAACTACTACATCGCAGCACGATGCCCGCAGGACGACTACTTCTCGACTTCCCTGTTCAGTCTCTGCTGGCAGCCGACGACACTGCCTTCGACAACGCACAGATCCTCTCCGACCGCGGGATTCTGCTCGGTCTCCACGAATTCACCGCCTCGCCCGCCGAAATCGAGCTCACAGACGAACTTCCCGTACGCATGGTGAGGGTTGGGACACGCTCGACCACGCCATACGGCCGGACAGCCGAGGTGCTGACGAGTGCGCTGTCGTACGTACGACGCGCGGGGCGCCTGGTCATCGCCGATCACGTCAGCACGTTCAAGGAAGCCGAGATGTGGGGGAAGATCGGCGTCGATGGATTCGTCGGCGTCAACCTCATGGGGACCGAGACATGGGGCCGACCAAAAGCAGCCCGATAGCTGAAGGGAGTCGGCCGTCCCAGGTCCCTGCCCTGAGGTAGGTCGATAGAGGAGGCTCATCGGCGTGAAGACCGGTTCTCCTACCTCCGCCTGCCCTGCCAAGACACGCTGATCCTCATCAACGTCGTCGCGCCCGGCTGGAGATCATTCGCCGCGTTCAACGTCAACGAGGGCGTCTTTGGCCCCCTCGCGGCACCGAGCACCGCTCTCTCTCCTACCCCTGGAAGCACTTCATCGGCGGCTGCCTCGGCCGGTTGGGCACCCGCGACGACGTCGTGGTGTACCGCAAGTACGTCAACGACATCGCCGAGAGCATGCCGCCGCCAAGGCATACCTCGACACCGCTACCGAGCAGGCGGGCCGCGCCGATCGTGCGCAAGTACGCGGGAGTGCTCAGGGTGGCCGACGTGTTCGTGGGCAGCACCACGTTCGTCTTCCTCGAGTCCCTCCGACTCGAAGAGGGCGTCGGGCCGCACGTCCACCCGTGAGCTGTGGCCGGCACTGCACCTGGCCGTCCGCGGCGAGGGTCTTCATCGTGACGTAGCTGTTCACGGCCGCGACGCTGGGTAGTCCGGCAAGCTTGTTGGCGTGGAAGTCCTCGTAGGCGGCCAGGTCGGCGACCTCGACCTGGAGGACGTAGTCCAATTTGCCGGCGACGTGGGTCAGGACGACCTCGGGAATCTGCACGATCGCGCGTTCGAACGCCTGGACGCGCGTGCGTGCCGAACAAGCCGCACACCGGCGATCACGCGCAGGCTGCGGCCGACCGGGGCGGGATCCACCACGGCCTGGTAGCCGCGGATGACGCCGGTCTCCTCCAGTCTGCGGATTCGGCGCAGGCAGGGTGACGGCGACAGGCCGACCCGGTCGGCGAGGTCGGCGTTGCTGATCCGGCCATCCTGCTCAGCGATCAACAGATCGCCGGCCCCGGCGTCCCGCTCGATCTCGCCTACGGCGACGTGCTGATCACTGACGGCGTGATCACCGAGGCTGCCGAACAGATCGACGCGCCGGACGCCGAGGTCATCGACGCGACCGGCCGAATCGTCCTGCCGGACTTCGTCGACACCCACCGGCACATCTGGCAGACGCAGTTCTGCGGGCTCGGCGTCGACTGGACGTTCGACGACTACATGACGATGATCGCAAGCGCAGCTCGCGTCGAGCGTTGTCGTGCTATTTGGCCACAAAGTGGACAGCTTGCGTACTCCGCAAACCCGCTTGGCCCAACGTGATTCACTCTTAACATGAAAGGTAAGTCCCGCCGCCGCGCCGCGCGGAAGCAGCGACAGAAGCAGGCACGACTGGCTGAGGCCGCGCCCTTTGACGTGCACACGCTCACAGTTCTCGACTCACTGACGGCGATGGAGAAGCTGATCCAGTCGTTCACGCCCTCTGACGACCCCGCAGCGAGTATCGGCGCGACGATCGACGAAGCCGTCAACCAACTCGTCGCCGACGTCCGCCAGTTCGACACGCTGCGGCTCGTCGAGGTCGCCCGACTTATGTTCCTGCCGTCGAGTTTCGGCGGTCCACCTGTGTCAGCTCTCGACGCAGTCGCCGCCCACGTCGAACTCCTGGCCTTGATCGCGCTGGCCGCTGAAGGACCCAATGGTTTTAGTGGCTCCGGCAGCAACCTGTCGACGACTGAATTCGTGCCCGCAGCGAAGAGCCAGCTCGACCACCTGATGCACCTGTCGCAACTGCGCGTCATGGCGACCACGAAGCCCACCGACAAGCTCGCCATGATCTCGACCTACGTCCGGGGCAACGAGGTCTGGATGCGCAGCACCTCCTACGCTGACGTGGCCGAGGCAACCGTCCACAGCCTCTTCGAGGATTGCCCAGAGGTTCGGCAAGCGCTCCTTGCCGATCTCGGCTTCTCCGCCGCGGATGTCCTGGCGGTGCTGCAGAGTTGTCACGACATCCAGATCGCCAAGTTGAACACCCGCATGCAGGCGATGTTCGAGTCCGTTGACATCGCGATGAACTCGACGACCGAAACCGGGCCGGACCCAGTGCTGCGCGACGCCGCACAAGAGCAGTTCTCCGCGATGTGGGAGCCAGCGATCGAGACGGTCACGGCAGGGATCGAGGAGATTGCAGCAGCAACAGGACAGCCGGCTGACCGTGTCAGCGCGATCGTGGACCAATTCCGCCTCGATCTCGGCACAAGCACTCCCGCCGAAGTCACGGACGACTTCATGGCCGGCAGGAACCCTCTGCGCACGCACCCTGTGCTGGTCCACGACAGCGGTCGCATCATGCTGCCGCACAGCGCTCTCATCGCGGGGGCGATCAAGGAGAACTTCGAGGAGCACCTCAAGTCGTCGCCGGTCTGGGAAACCTACCGCAAACACCGCGGCGATCTCCTCGAAAGCCGGACGCGGGCCGCACTCGAGAAGGTCCTTCCTGGCGCGAGCCATCGCGGCGGCACAGAGCGCTTCGAGTACTTCATCCCAGCAACCCCGAAGGAGCAAACAGCAGGAGATCCCGCCAAGTACACCAAGCGCGTCGAGGGCGACCACCTCTTTCTACTCGACGACGTGGCGATCGTCGTCGAGGACAAGGCCAACGCGCTGAGCGCGCTGTCACGTGGCGGCAAGGTCAACCGCATCAGGACCGACCTCACCAGCATCATCTCCAAGGCAGCCGAGCAGGCCGGCAGACTGCGCGATCTGATCGAAGGCGACGGCGGTGTCCGAGTCGAGGGCGAAGGCTGGGTCGACCTGACGCACATCCGGGAGATCCACACGATCACGGTGAGCCTCGACGACCTGTCGAGTGTCGCCACGGCGACCGCCGAATTCGTTCGAGCCGGACTGCTCGCGCCGGAGAACATCTGCTGGACCGTCTCGATTCACGATCTGGAACTCATCACGGAGCTCATCGACCGGCCTGCGGAGTTCCTGCTGTACCTACGACGGCGCCGCAACCCACAGGTGACGGTGCTGTACTCCGCGCCGGACGAACTAGACCTGTTCCTCTACTTCTTCGAGTCAGGGCTGTGGGTCGAACCGGACCCCGACCAAGAGCGCGCAGCATTTCCGTTTCTCCCCGAACCCAAACCCGCTCAACGCCGCCGCTATCGCGGGCAAGCCAGGTCGTTGATCACGTCTCGCACCGACCCGCTCGACCGGTGGCACGACGCCAAGCTGAACGGCGCGGACGCCTCCGCGCTGAAACCCACCATGGTCGAGGCGCCGCTCGCACCACTCGCCGACCTCCTCCATACGCAAGGCGTCTACGGGTGGCTCAGCATCGGCGCCACCCTTCTCTCAGGCGCCTTCGAAGCCCAGCGCAAGCTGGCCGGCTCGGCGCAGCGCCTGCTGTCGGAACCGCGGAGCGATGGCCAAGGCCGCAGCCTCACCTGGCCCGTCACTGGCACAGTGGAACCCGCAGAGGGATGGTTGCTCGTGTGGGCTACCCATCCTCCGCACGAAAGTCTCGCGAAAGCTCACAAGCGCCTAGCCGGTTATCTGAAAGCTAAGAAGCACCAGCTGTCCCTCCCGCGGGCAGTCGCCTTCCTGTACGACGAGGCCACCCGACAACTTCAACACGTCCAGTACGACAGCGACATCGGCCCACTTCCCGATGAACTCAAACCGTGGCTGGGCAGTCTTCAACCGCCGGAGGCCATGCATCCGATTCGGCAGTCTGCACGCGGGCGACGACGAAGGAAAGCGAAGCGCGTCGCGAGATGATCTTCCACAACGGACGGTCTACACCGTTGAAGCAGTGGAAAGCGGCGTCGCCGCAGAGCCTGAGTGACTCCCATAAGACCTCTCCGGAGGAGCTCCCCCGCCTTCCTGGTTGATTAAGGCACTCCCACGGTCGCTCTCCTGGAGAGGATCGCCTGCGGTGGGGACGGGTCCGAGCGTCCCGTCCCCAGGCCGCTACTCGGGCGCAGATAGGCCGAACGATGCCTCCACCACCAGACTGCCGGAACAAAACCGCTGTTCAGCCCTGTTCCCATCCTTTGGTACTCCCGCCGAAGACGCCACAAGGATGGGAACAATCGAGTCGCCAACTTCATGCGCAGCACGCGTTCGCCACAACGTGACCGCCGAGCAGCAGAGCCTCGGCCGCTTCGGCGTCCATACGCGCGATAGACGACACCGGCCGGCAACACCGCCACGGTCACGTACCTGCTGGCCCCGCAAATGCACGGTGTCCGCCCGCATCGTGCGCGGCGCGATCGACCATGCCAGACGCCATCGCCGACACGTCAGCAGGCGATCAAAAGTCTTGTGGACAACCACCCGACCGGGCGACCGATCCTGGAGCAGCCACGTGACCCTATTTCGCAGGGCACAGGACCGTGCTCCAGTTTTGCTCCAGTTGGGGATACAACCATCCACTCGGGACAGAAACACAAGATCGCCCGCCAACCTCATACTTGCAGGTCAGCGGGCGATTTATATGCTGTCTTCAATTGTGGAGCTGAGGGGACTCGAACCCCTGACCCTCACACTGCCAGTGTGATGCGCTACCAGCTGCGCCACAGCCCCTTGAAGATCCACGTTCCCGCCGGGTTTCCCCGTCGTTCTCGTGTGGCTATACCGTACAACACCCCTGCCACAAGATAAAAATCGGCCCCCTGAGAACCACATCCGACCTGGTAGAACCGGGTGCCGCCCCCACACACGAACCACAAATCACCTGCTGAACCCGGCACCCCCGAACGAAGTGACGCGCGGCACACGTACGACCCGAAAGCCGCACGCACACCGCGCGCCAAGTCCACAGAGGACACCGGCCTACTTGGTCAGGTCGGCGAGCCAGTTCTTGTTGTCCAGGTCCACGAGCTTGCCGCCGGCCGCGACGCTGGGCGTGCCCCGGAAGCGTCCGGATTCGGGATCGCGCAGCGCCGGGTCGTTGCTGGTCTTGGACATCAGCTCGTCCAGCTGCGACTTGTAGGTCTGGTTCCGCACGCACGACTCGAAGGTCGCGGAGGTCACGCCGACCTCCTTGCCCAGCTTGATGAGCTGGTCCTTGGTGTAGCCGGCCTCGCCCTCCTCCGGCTGCTTGGTGAACAGCGCCGCGTGGAACGCGTTGAACTTGCCGTCGTCGGCCACGCACAGGGCGGCGTTGGCGGAGTCGGTCGAGTAGCCCTCCGGCGACGAGAGGCGGTTGAGCATCGGCAGGATGTTGTAGCGGATCTTGACCTTGCCGTCCTCGACGGCCTTCTTGATGTCGGTGCCGTAGGTCTTCTCGAACGTGCCGCAGATCGGGCACAGGAAGTCCTCGTACACGTCGACCGTCAAGGTGGCCGTGTCCTTGCCGACGAGGACGGTGCCGCCCTCGCGGACGGCCGGCGCGGAGATCGTGTGGTCGGCCGGGGCCAGCGGGATCGCGTCGGTGCCCGATGTGGAGGGCGTCATCTGTTCGTAGATGACGTAACCGATGACGGCGACGGCCAGCACCGCCACCACGACGATGCCCGCGATGACCTTGGTGCGATCGGAACTGCCCGACGAACGAGCCTGGCCCACCGCACGCGCGGCCTGCTTCTTCTTCCGCGCACTGCGCTCTGCTCCACCCACGGCGACGAGCGTAGCGACACAAACTAAAAGAAAGCTGAGCGCGCAATCACGCTTCCGGGTGACGTGGCTTGCCGCCGACCCGTTCGCCGGTCGGGATCTCGGCGCTCTCGTCCAGGGCGCCGCACTCGGGGGCGACGGCGGCGGCCGTGTGTTCGTCCTCGTGCGTGGGCAGGGTCTCGGGGGCGACGAACCAGAAGCCCACCGCGAGCAGCAGCGATGCGCCGGTGATGGCGAACGACGCTCCGAAGCCGAACGAGTCGGCCAGCAGGCCCGCGGCCATCGGGCCGATGATCGCGCCCAGGTCCGTCACCATCTGGAAGCCCGCGAGCACGGGTCCGCCCTTGCCGCGCGCGCCGATGACGTCGGCCACCACCGCGTTCTGCGGCGGGTTCAGGAGCCCGGCGCCGGCGCCCGCGATCAGCGAGGCCGCCATGAACGTCCACAGGTCGCCGGTGAAGCCCATCCAGATCGTCGCGAGACCGCCCACCACGAGGCCGACGACGGCGACGGGCTTGCGGCCGCGGGTGTCGGCGAGCTTGCCGGACAGGAACAGCATCGCGGCGTTGCCGGCCGCGAACACCGACATCGAGATGCCCGCCACGGCCGCGCTGTGTTCCAGGGCCTCGATGACGAACACCGGTACCAGCGAGATCCGCACGCCGAACACGGCCCAGCCGTTGGCGAACCCGGACGCCAGGGCCGCGCGGTACGCGGGGTGCCGCACCGCCTGACGCACTGACATGGGCGTTTCCGTGTTGGTGCGGTCGATCTCGACCAACGTCGAACGCCGCAGGAAGAACCAGACGACGAACGCCGCGAGGCACAGCAACACGCCGTACGACACGAACGGCACCCACAGCCCGAACGGCACCAGCCCGGCGCCGATGATCGGACCGGCGACGTTGCCGACCAGGAAGCCCGCCGCCCACATGCCGGACGCCCGCCCGCGCATCGGCGCCGGCGTGATCCGGATCAGCAGCCCGAGAGCCGCGACCGTGAACATCGTCGACCCGACTCCGGCCAGCGCACGCCAGGACAGCATCTCGGCGTAGCTGGTCGAGAACCCGGACATCGCCGTGCCCAGCGCCACGATCAGGATGCCGATGATGTAGATCCGCGGCTCGCCGAACCGGTTGACCAGCTTGCCGCTGACCGGCGCGAACGCCAGCCGGACGAACGCGAAAGCGCTGATCAGAGCCGCGACGGCGGTGTGACCGACGCCGAACGAGGCCGCGTACACCGGCAGAACGGGTGCCACGATCCCGAATCCCACGGCGATGATGAAACTCGCCGCGACCAGAACCCACACCTCGACCGGCAACCGCTCGCGCACAAAGCCTCCCTTAGCCCTGCTAAGGATATGTCACGCGGCAACTAAGTAACTCAGTCGAGTAGCTCATCCACCCTGCGTACATAAGCAGTCACGGGATACGCCGCAACGAACCCGCACGCCTCGGCGAACCGCTCCCCTGGCCCCTCGTCCACCTGCGACGCGACCAGCACCGCGCCGGACGAACGCAGCTCAGCGGCAGCGGACACCACCAGCGACCGCCCGACACCACGACGCCGCCGCGCCGGACGCACCACGCACTGCTCGACCAGGCCGACACCGCGTTCGGCGAACCCCGACACGAACCCGCCGATCCGGTCGCCGTCGTCCACCACCATCACCAGGCACCTCGGGTCGTCCAGCCGGTGCCCGAGCCACCGGCCGAGCCGCTCCCGGTTCCCGACCAGCTCGTCGGACAGCAGCTCGACGATCCCCGGCAGGTCCGCGTCGGCCGCCCGCCGGACCCCCTCGGCGACCGAAGCAGGCCCGCGGTGGACCACGGTCTGCAGTTCCTCGACCGCGTACCAGCCGGAGTCGTCGGCGATGCCCTCGATCTCGTCCACGGTGGTCGGCGACGCGTACACGACGGCCTCCGCACGTCCCACCGCGGCGAAGGTGTGTTCCAGCTGCAGCAGCGTCGACGCGACCTCGACCGACGTCCCGTCCAGCGCGCACCCGAAGTTGCCCGACGGCAGCGGGTTCTCGCGGTTGACCACCACGGCGGCGCTGCCGACCTTGCCCACCTTGCCGTACCGGACGGCCCCGGACGCGAGCCGCGCTCCCTCCACCAGGATCGCGAGCGATCGGGACTGGTAGGGGTCGAGCAGCTCCGGGTCGTCCGGGTCTCGCAACGGGTCAACCAACGCGGCGGTCCTTCCACTGGGCTCCTGGACGCAACGCGCAGTCCACGAGGAACACCCCGATCGTCGCCCACGACAGCGGCGCCAGCACAGCGGAGATCTCCGGCTGCCCGACCCGCCGCACGTACTCGCGGTGCGACACGGCCTGTGCGAACCACGCCAGCCACGACCACGGCGAGCGCCACCGCAGCACCGGGACCAGCCCGTAGGCGAGGTGCAGCAGCCCCGCGACCAGCAACAACGGACGTCCCCACGGCCCGAACATCTCCCGCGACGCCGGTTGGATGCTCTTGCGCAACGACCGCCAGCAGTCCGCCAACGTGTCGATCCCCGACGTGGTCAGCAGCATCGAGGCGTCGACGAACCGCACCACCCCGCCCGAGTCCCTGATCAACGTGCCCAGCCCCACGTCGTCCGCATGGGTCCCGGCGAGCTCCTCCCAGCCACCGGCCGCGTCGAACGAGACCCTCCGCACCAGCACGCAGTGCCCGACGGCGAGCGCCGTCGGGCCGCGCCCGTCCGGTGGCGAGCCCTCGAAGACCAGCGTGTTGAAAGCGGGCAGCAGGAACCACCAGGCCGGCCCGGTTCCGCGCCCCGCCGACGACACGAGGTCCGCGCCCAACTCCACGGCCGTCGCCACCAGCCGTCCGACGAGGTCGGGCGTGCAGGTCACGTCCGCGTCCACGAACAACAACCACTCCTCGTCCTGAGCGGCCTGAACACCGAGATGCATCGCGTGCGTCTTCCCGGCCCAGCCGTCAGGAGGTCCGGACGACTCGACCACCTCGGCCCCCAGCGACCGGGCGACCGCGGCCGTCGCGTCCGCGGATGCGTCGTCCACCACCACGACGCGCACACCCGGCTGACCAACGAGACCGGGCAACAAGCGCGGCAACGTCGCTTCCTCGTTGCGTGCGGGCACCACGGCCAAAACGGGCGCGGACACCGACGACGCCGACACCTCCGGCACATGCCGCCACTGCTGCACGGTCCGCCCCGACCGCAACAAGGACAGGACCCCAGACGCCACACCGATCATCCCCATCCTCCAACCCTGACACACTCAACGGCGTGCACCTGCCTGATCTCCCGGTGAAATCCGTTCTCCCCCAGCTCCTGGAGCAGCTCCAGGAACGCGGGGCGGCCGTGCTGGTCGCGCCACCGGGAACCGGCAAGACGACGCTGGTTCCGCTGGCCCTCGAAGGCAGGTTCGACGGCAAGGTGGTCGTGGCCGAACCGCGCCGGATCGCCGCGAGAGCCGCCGCCGCGCGCATGGCGAGCCTGCTGGGCGAACCGGTCGGCCAGACCGTCGGCTACTCGGTCAGGGGCGACCGCAAGGTCGGCAAGAACACCCGCATCGAGGTCGTCACCAGCGGTCTCCTCGTCCGCAGGCTCCAGCACGACCAGGAGCTCAAGGGCGTCGGCACGGTCCTGCTCGACGAGTGCCACGAACGCCACCTCGACGCCGACCTCCTGCTCGCGCTCCTCCTGGACGCCAAGGCGGGCCTGCGCCCGGACCTCAAGCTCCTCGCCACGAGCGCGACCGTTGCCGCCCAACGCCTTTCGGACCTGCTCGACGCCCCGGTCCTGCACACCGAGTCCCGCATGTTCCCGACGGAGCTCACCTACGTCCCGCCCGCGCGCAACGAGTACATCGAGATCACCGTCGCGAGGGCCATCAACAAGGCGTTGTCCGAAGTGGACGGCGACGTGCTCGCGTTCCTGCCCGGTGTCAAGGAGATCAACCGGACCGCGCGCCTGCTCAACGCGGAAACCGTGATTCTGCACGGCCAGCTCAACGCCCAGACCCAGGACGCCGCCCTCAGGCGCGGCGACCACCAGCGGGTCGTCCTCGCCACGAGCATCGCCGAGTCCAGCCTCACCGTCCCCGGAGTGCGAGCGGTCGTGGACGCGGGTCTCGCCCGAGTCCCGCGGGTGGACCACCGCAGGGGCCTCGCCGGCCTCACCACGATCCGCGTCTCCCAGGCGGTCGCCGACCAGCGCGCCGGGCGTGCGGGCCGGGAGGCGCCGGGCCGGGTCTACCGCTGCTGGCCGGAGCACGAGCACTCGACGCTCCCCCGCTACCCGGAACCGGAGATCAAGACCGCCGACCTGACCAGGCTCGCGCTCGAACTGGCGGTCTGGGGCACCCCGGACGGCAGCAACCTGAACTGGTGGGACGCCCCGCCCGAGGGCGCGCTCAAGGCCGCGCAGGAGACCCTCGACGCCATCGGCGCGCTCGAACCCGGCCGTCGCGACCGCATCGCGAGCGTCGGTCTGCACCCCCGGCTCGGCCGCGCCCTCATCGACGGCAGCGCGCTCGCGGGCAACCGGACCGCGGCCGAGGTCGTGGCGCTGCTCGACGACAGCACGCACACCTCCACAAGCGACCTCGCGACCGCGCTGAAGGCCCCCGGCAAGTGGCGCCAGGAAGCCAAGAAGCTGGAGAAGCTCGGCACCAACCCGGCGGGCAACGGCGATCCCGCCCTCGTCGTCGCGCTGGCCTACCCGGAACGGCTGGCGAAGCGCCGCTCCAAGAACAGCTCCGTCTACCTGATGGCCAACGGCACGGCCGTCGAGCACACCGACTCGCTCCACAAGTGGCTGGCGATCGCGATCGCCGACCGCGAACCGGGCAGCAAGCACGGCCGCGTCCGCCTCGCCGCCCCGGCCGACGAGGAACTCGCCGTTACCGCCGCGAAGGCCCTCGTGCACACCGAGGACGACATCCGCTGGACCGGTGACGTCGTCGCGAACGAGGTCCGCAAGCTCGGCGCGATCACCCTCGACGAACGCCCGCTCAACGACCTGGCCAAGTCGCAGCAGGCACTCCGCCTCGGCCTCGAGACCGAGGGCCTCGGCCTGCTGAAATGGCCCGACAGCGCGTTGCGGCTGCGCGAACGGATGGCGTTCCTGCACCGCACCCGCGACTGGCCGAGCGTCGACGACGAGGCCCTGGTCCGCGCGATCGACCTCGGCAAGGCGAAGAAGCGCTCCGACCTGGCCAAGATCGACACGACGGCGTTGCTGAGGAGCCTGCTGCCGTACCCGGAGGCGGCCGAGTTCGACAAGCTCGCCCCGGAGCGCATCGGCCAGGGCAAGATCGACTACACCCAGGACCAGCCCGTTCTCTCGGTCCGCATCCAGGACGCCATGAAGTGGGCCGACACACCGCTCATCGCGGGCGTCCCGGTGGTCGTGCACCTGCTCTCGCCCGCCGGCCGCCCGACCGCCGTGACGAGCGACCTCAGGTCGTTCTGGCGCAACGGCTACCTGCGGGTCCGCAGCGAGCTCAAGGGCCGCTACCCCAAGCACCACTGGCCGGAGCGCCCCTGGGACAAGAGCAGATGAACCATTAGGAATCGAACAACGTTTACCTCTCTTATGGCGCACATCGCGGTCTTCCTCATGCCGGAGCGCGGACACTTCCTGCCCGCGCTCGGGATGATCGCCGAGCTCGTGCGCCGCGGCCACCGGGTGAGCTGCCCGGCCACCGCGCCGTTCACCGCCGCCGTCGCCGAGTGCGGTGCGACCGCGATCCCGTGCGTCACAACGCTTCCGGACGAGCTGCCCAGCTCGCTCTACGACGCCACGCGGCTCGCGCTCGCCGAGGCCGAGTCGGCGTTGCCGCAGCTCGTGGACACGTTCCGCGACGACCCGCCGGACCTGGTCGTGTGGGACATCGCGGCCTGGTCCGGTGGCGTCATCGCGCACCGGCTGGGCGTGCCGAACGTGCTGGTGGAAGTGCTGCTGAGCAGCAACGAGCACTGGTCGCTCGGCACCGAGGTGCTGCCGGCGCGCACGTTCGACCCGGCCGCGATCAGGTTCTTCACCAGGGTGCACGGCTTCATCGGCAGTTCGCTGCCGGAGTTCGTGTCGGGCGCGCGCCGCCGGATCGCCCTGTTCCCCAGGGAGTTCCAGCCGCAGGGCCACACGTTCGACGACCGCGTCGTCTTCACCGGCCCGTGCCTGACCGGCCGCGAGTTCCAGGGCACCTGGAAACCGCCGCCCGACCGACCGGTGGTGCTCGCGACCACGGGCACGCAGGTCTGCGCGGACGCCGCGCGGGGCATGCCGTGGCACCTTGTCACGAAGGGCAAGGTTCTGAGTCCGGCGATGAACGTCGAGACGCACGACGAGGTGCCGCAGCTCGCGGTGCTGGAGCACGCCAGCGTGTTCGTGACGCGCGGGGGCATGGGCGGGGTGATGGAGGCGCTGCACCACGGCGTCCCGATGATCGTCGTGCCGCACATGACCGACCAGCGGCTCAACGGCCAGCGGGTCGAGGAGCTGGGGCTCGGTGTGCTGCTCGACACGGTGACCGTGGAGGGTGTGCGCTCGTTGGTGGGTCAGCTGGCTTCGGATTCCGCTATTTCCGCGCGGGTGAAGGACATGCAGCGGATGATTGCGCGGGCGGGCGGCAGCACGCTCGCCGCGGACGTCGTCGAGGAGGAACTGGCGCGGTGAGACGGATCTGGGACGACGCGGTCCGCACGCTCGGCGGTGCGCCGGACGCGGGCGATCTGATGGAGCGCTACGCCGAACCGCATCGGACCTACCACAACACGTTCCACGTCGTGTCCGTCGTCCGCGACTCGTCGGCGCTGGCGGACGCGTTCGCGTTCACCGTGGAAGAGCGCGCGATCCTCGCCCTGGCGGCCTGCGCGCACGACGTGATCTACGACAGCAGGCCCGGTGAGGACGAACGCGCGTCGGCCGCGTGGGCCAGGGAACGCCTGGCGGGCGTGGACGAAGCGCACATCGCACGCGTGGAGTCGCTGGTGCTGGCCACGATCACGCACTCGTCCGACGACCCGCTGGCGCACGTGCTGCTCGACGCCGACCTGGCCATCCTCGGCTCGGAGCCGGAGCACTACGACCGCTACAGCCAGGCAGTGCGCCAGGAGTACGCGCAGTACGACGACGCGACGTGGCGAGCGGGCCGCGCGAAGGTGCTCGAGAGCCTGCTCGACCGCGAGACGCTGTACGTGAGCGAACCCGCGCGGCAGCGGTGGGACGCCGCCGCGCGGAGCAACCTCGCCCGCGAGCTTCAGTCCCTGGCCTGAACCTCGAGACGTGCCTTCCGCACGCTGTACCCGAAGTAGACGACGAACCCGAGGGCCATCCAGGCGAGGAACGCGATCCACGTCTCCAGCCCGAGGCTGAACATCATGTAGACGCAGAAAGCCAGGCCCAGCAACGGTGTCACGGGCGAGAACGGCACCCGGAAACTGCGCTCGCGGTCCGGTTCTGTGCGCCGCAGGATGATCACCGCGATGTTGACCAGCCCGAACGCGAACAGCGTGCCGATGCTCGTCGCGTCGGCCAGCGCCCCCAGGGGCACCAGCGCGGCCAGCACGGCGATGAACAACCCGACCACGACCGTGTTCGCGAACGGCACACCGGTGCGAGGGCTCAGCTTCGAGAAGATCGACGGCACCAGCCCGTCACGCGACATGGCGTACAGAATGCGCGTCTGTCCGTAGAGGACGGTCAACACCACCGACGTGATCGCGACGACAGCACCGATAGACAGCAGGATCGGCCAGATCGTGCTGCCGGTGTTGTCCGTCAGCACCCTCGCCAGCGCCGCCTCCGTACCCTCGAAGGTCTGCCACGGCATCGCCCCGACCGCGGCCAGTGCGACCGCGCAGTACAGCGCGGTGACCACGACCAGCGAGATGATGATCGCGCGCGGCAGGTCGCGCTGCGGGTTCCTGGCCTCCTCACCGGCCGTCGACGCGGCGTCGAACCCGATGTAGGAGAAGAACAACGTGGCCGCCCCGGCACTCATCCCGGCCAGCCCCAACGGGAACAGCGGCGCGAAGTTGCCCGCCTTGAACGCGGTGAACGCGACCGCGCAGAACATCAGCAGCGCGCCGACCTTCACCCACACCAGCACGGTGTTGGTGCGCGCACTGCCCTTCGCCCCACCGAGCAGCACCAGCATCGAGATCACCACGACCAGCACGGCGGGCACGTTGACGATCCCGCCGTCCCCCGGCGGCTGGCTCAGCACGTCCGGAATCCGCAGCCCCGTCACCAGGTGCAGCAACTCGTTGACGTACTGCCCCCACCCGACGGCGACCGCCGCGACCGACACGCCGTACTCCAGCACGAGACACCAGCCGCAGACCCAGGCGACGATCTCGCCGAGCGTCGCGTAGGTGTAGGAGTACGAGGAACCGGACGCGGGGATCAGGCCCGCGAGCTCGGCGTACGACAGCGCGGAGAACAACGCCGTGATGCCCGCCAGCACGAACGACAGCACGATCGCGGGCCCGGCCTGCGGCACCGCCTCCCCCAGCACGACGAAGATGCCGGTGCCGAGCGTGGCACCGATGCTGATCATCGTGAGGTGGCCGACGCCCATGGTGCGCTTGAGTTCGCTGCCGGGATGAGTCAGCTGGTCGATCGGCTTGCGCCGCAACACCCGCGCCCCGATGCGCTGTCCGTTGCTCATCAGGACAACCTAACGCCCTGACCTATCGGCCACCGACGGGCCGGAAGGTACGGCGGTACGTGTCCGGCGGCACACCGACCGTCCGGTGGAAGTGCCGCCGCAACGTCGTGGCCGTGCCCATCCCGGACGCCTCCGCGATCTGGTCCACGCTGTCGTCCGTCATCTCCAGCAGCTCCTGCGCGCGCCGGATCCGTTGGACGTGCAGCCACTGCAACGGCGTCGTGCCCGTCACGGCCCGGAAGAGCCGGGCGAGGTGCCGCGAGCTCATGCCGGCCTGCCGAGCCATGTCCTCGACGGTGATCGTCCGGTCGAACCGCAGCGACACCCAGTCGAACAACTCAGTGAGCGGATGCCCCTCCCCGGACGGCACCGGCGCCAGCACGAACTGCGCCTGCCCACCGTCCCGATGCGGCGGCACGACGAGCCGACGCGCTGCCGTGTTGGCCGTACCAGCACCGAAGTCACACCGGATCACGTGCAGGCTCAGGTCGATCGCCGCCGCCTTGCCCGCACTCGTCAGCACCTGCCCGTTGTCGACATAAAGCACGTCCGGATCAACCTCGACGCGCGGATACCTCGCGGCCAACTGATCGGTGTGCGCCCAGTGCGTAGTGGCCCGCAACCCGTCGAGCAGCCCGGCCTCGGCCAGCACGAACGCCCCCGTGCACAACGACACGATCCGCGCCCCACCATCGTGCGCCGCCTTCACAGCCTCGACCAACCGCGGATCGAGCGGCTGCTCCACGTCCTCGATCGCGGGCACGACCACGGTGTCCGCCTCCACGAGCCGATCAAGCGGCAAATCGGGTTCCACCGTGAACCTACCGAGACGAGACGTCTCGTCTCCACAAATCCGCACCTCGTAGCCGAGCTGCGGCGCCGTGAAGATCTCGTAGGTGGCAGTCAGCTCGAAGTGCAACATCCCCCTACCGACAGCAAACGCAAGCATGTCCGAAAGTGTACGCATCACGTCGTTCCAGACACTGTTCCAGAGCCACCCGCGCGACTTGACTGATCACATGGGACACAAGATCGCGGTCTACGGCGCCTCCGGCCTCACCGGCACCTTCGTAGCGGCAGAACTGGCAAAGCGCGGCCACACCCCACTCCCGTTCGGCCGCGCACAGGCAACAGCAAACAACCCAACAGCCCTGGACCACGCTCTGACCGGCGCCGAAGCGGTAATCAACACCGCCGGCCCGTTCGCCATAACGGCCCTACCGCTGCTGGCCGCAGCCGAACGAGCCGGCATCCCGTACATCGACGTGGCAGCCGAAATCGAGGCGAACGCCGACACGTTCACCAGAGGCGCCTCAATCCCCGCAGTCCCCGCAATGGCCTTCTTCGGCGGCCTGAGCGACCTCCTGGTAACCGCAGCAATGGCCGACTGGCCCACCGCCAACGAGGCCCACATCGCCTACGGCCTCAGCGGCTGGCAGCCCAGCCCGGGCACCCTCACCGCGGGCCAGGTCTCCCGAGACCGCCGCGAAGGCCGACGAGTCCGCTTCCGCAACGGGAGCCTGAACTACCACAACGACACCCCACCAACCCTCACCTGGGACTTCCCCACCCACACCCGCGAGGTGATCGCCGACTTCTCAATGGCCGACATCGTCACGGTGCCCAGCCACCTGCAAATCCCATCGGTGACCAACTACATGTCACGAGAGGCCGCTGACGGACTGGCCGCCGCTGCATCACGCCAGGAGCCGGAGACCTTCGAGATCGACGTCCGCGTCCGCCGAGCAGGCGAAGAACGCCGCATGACCGCCTCAGGCAAGGACATCTACGCCGTGAGCGCCCCTCTGGCCGTAGAAGCAGCAGAACGCCTGCTCTCAGGCCGCTTCGCCACCACCGGCGTAGCGTCAGCCGGCGCGATGTTCGACGCCGCAGACTTCCTGACCGCCCTCGCACCCGTCATTCAGACCAAGCACTGCTCTTGATGACGTCAACGAAGTCCGTACGCCGAAACGACGGGATCGAAGTGCGCCAGCACGTCGTCGTTCATCGTCCCGTAAGTGGTGTCAGGCCGATGGGCCATACCGTCGTAGAACGCCTTCAGAATCCGATTCTTGAAGTCAGGCCGAGGATGCACACGCACAACCTCCGCCCGCTGCTCGGCACTCAACTCGTCAAGCCCAACCCCGAGCACATCGGTCTTGACCCCCAACGCCACCGCGAGAACCTCGGGCGACAGGTGCTCCGGCACCTCAGGCGTCGTGTGCAACGCGATGGCCAGCCACACGTTGCGCGCATCCGCCTCAGACCGCCCATGCGACAACAAGAACTCCCGAGCAGCCTCAGCCCCGTCGATCTCGAACCGCCGCCCCGCAGACGCATAAGCCGACGTCAGCCCGAGGTCGTGAAACAGCCCACCCACGTAGGCCAGCTCCAGATCAACATCCACCCCACGCGCAGCGACCTTCAACGCACCCCACAGGAACACCCGCCGCGAATGGTGGAACAACGTGTCGTCCGCAACCTCACGCACCAGCTCGGTAGCGGCCCGCACAAGCTCGGAATCAGGAACAACCACACCAGCAACAACCTCAGCCATGCCGCAATGGTCATCCCAAAAGCACAGCCGTCCCACCGTCAATCAGGACCGCAACCCCACAGATGTGGACATCCGCGCCCGATACTCACTGGGCGACACCCCAAGCCAACCCACGAACACCCGCCGCATGGTCTCGGAACTCCCGAACCCGGCCAGCCGCGCCGCCTGAGCCACCGAGTGCCCCGCGTCCAGCAACACCTTGGCGTGATCCAGCCGCACCTGCTCCACGAACCGAGCAGGCGTCGTCTCCAACTCAGCAGCGAACAACCGAGCCAAATGCCGAGCACTCACCCCGACCCGACCAGCCATCGCCGAAGCACTGTGATCAAGCCCAGGCTGCGCGGCCACGAGGTCGACAACCTCCCGCAACACCGGCGCCCGAGGCGTACGCCCTCGCAAAGGCGCCGAGAACTGCGACTGCCCACCGGGCCGCTGCATGAACATCACCAGACTCCGAGCCACAGTCCGAGCCAGATCAGCCCCGCAGTCACGCTCCACCAACGCCAACGCGAGGTCCATCCCCGCAGACACCCCAGCAGACGTGAACACCCCACGGTCCTCAACGAAGATCGCGTCAGGCACCACCTCGACCCCGGAATACCCCCGAGCCAACCGCCCAGCCTGCCTCCAATGAGTGGTGGCCCGCCGCCCGTCCAACACCCCAGCAGCCGCCAACACAAAGGCCCCAGTACAGATCGACACCACCCGCCGAGCCCGAGCCGCCAACTCCCGAACAGCACCAACAAGCGCCTCCGGCACGGGAAGCCCGACCAGCACCTCACCACCAGACACAACAACGGTGTCCAGCTCAACAACATCACCAGGCGTGCCATCCACGGGAAGCCGAATCCCCACAGACGTCACCACCGGCGCGCCAGACGACGACACGTAGCGAAGCGAGTAGTCGGCCCCAGCCGCATTGGCCTCAACAAACACCTCAGCGGGCCCAACCACGTCGAGCATGGTCACACCATCAAAGACAAGAAAAACAACCACCCGAGCCACAACCACATGATGGCCCGCCAAGGTCGCGAAGCGACGAGGCGGGCGGGGGTCCGGGGGCTCGCCCCCGGCGTGGGGGTCTGGGGGCTCGGCCCCCAGAAGACACCCGGAACGAGTGATAGGTGAGTGCTGTCCACGAACAGCACTCACCCAAAGAGTGGAGGTGCCGGGAATCGAACCCGGGTCCTGTGCCGGTTCATCAGGGCTTCTCCGTGCGCAGTCCGCTATGTCTCTGCTTGACCCCACCAGTCACGCGAACGAGCAGGTGTGACGGGCCCAGTCGCTGTGAGTTTCCCGAACAGTCTCCGCGACCGAGACTGCAGGTAAGCCCTCTAGCTGATGCCGGGAACTAGGCCGAAGGCACTCCTAGGCCGACAACCGCTAGCTCCGCTGTCAGGCAGCGAGAGCGTACGCGGTGCGCTTGTCGTTAGACGTGGCGCTTATTGGTTTGCGATGACGCTTAACGGTGGTCTCTCGCCTGCACCGGCACGCTTCCCCTGAATCAACGTTCACAGTCGAAACCGTTCACCCCCTGGTAGTGGTTGCACCTAGCATAACGACTGGGGCCAGCGAGTTCTTCCCGAGGCAGGTAGGGCTGTCCCCACCTTCGACCGGATGGCTGGCCAGATGGTCTCTGACCAGCGGTAACGACACCATGGACGTCATGAGGAAACCGAACGCGCTCGCAGCCGGGTTCTACCTGCTGACCAACCTGGTGACCGGCATCTTCTGGTTCACCCTCTCCGTGGTGCTGACCGTGGTCGGGTTCGCGACAGCGATCATCTGGGTGGGTCTGCCGCTGCTGTGGCTCGCGATGAACGTCGTGCGGGGTGGCGCGACGATCGAGCGGTCGTGGGTGAGGGCGGCGCTGCGCACGGACATCCCCCAGCCTTACCGGGAGAGGCCGTCGGGCACGCTGTGGCAGCGCTGGAAGGCGCAGTTCACGGATCCGGCGACGTGGCGCGACTTCGGTTACCTCCTGCTGCTCCTGCCGGTCGGCATCCTCGAGTTCGCCTCCGTCCTCGCCATGTGGACGGTCGTGGCGGCGTTCATCGCGGTGCCGTTCTGGATCGGCACGGCGCCGTTCGCGGTGATCGTGGGCGATTTCTGGACGATCGACTCGTTCGTGTCGGCGTTGCCGGTGTCGCTGATCGGGCTGGCGCTGATCCCGTTCGCCGTTCTCGGCACGAGGGCTCTCGGCGCGGTGCACGGCAGGTTCGCGCGCGCCATGCTCGGTCCGACGCGGGCGGACGCGCTGGCGATCGAGGCGGAACGTCTCCAGTCGAGCCGGGCGCGTGGTGTGGAGGCGGCCGAGGCGGAGCGCCGGCGCATCGAACGCGACCTGCACGACGGTGCCCAGCAACGGCTGGTGGCGGTGGCGATGGGGCTGGGCCGGGCGAAGTCCAAGATGGACACCGACCCGGAGGGTGCCGCCGAGCTGATCGCGGAGGCGCACGCGGACGCGAAGCTCGCCATCAAGGAACTGCGGGACCTGGCGCGGGGCATCTACCCGTCGGTCCTGGGTGACCGGGGGCTCGACGCCGCGTTGTCCGCGCTCGCCGCCCGTGTGCCGATCGAGGTCGACCTGCAGGTCAACGTGGATCCGCGGCCTCCGACATCGGTGGAGAGCGCCGCCTACTTCACGGTCGGCGAAGCGCTCACGAACATCACCAAGCACTCCAACGGCACCAAGGCGACCGTGCGGGTCAACAGGGTGGACACCGGGGTGCTGGTGGAGGTCACCGACAACGGTCAGGGTGGCGCGGAGCTGAGGCACGGCGGCGGGCTCGCCGGGCTCGCGGACCGGGCTGCCACGATCGACGGTGTGGTTGTCGTCGTCAGCCCTCCTGGTGGGCCGACCGTCATTCGAGCGGAGTTGCCGTGCGCGTGGTGATAGCTGAGGACTCGGTGCTGCTGAGAGTGGGCGTGCAGCGCCTGCTCGCCGACGAGGGCATCGAGACGGTCGCCGCGGTGGAGAACGGTGACGATCTGCTGGACGCCGTCACCGAGCACAAGCCGGACCTGTGCGTGGTGGACGTGCGGATGCCGCCGACGTTCACCGACGAGGGCCTGCGCGCCGCCATCGAGTGCCGCCGCCGCCATCCGGGGCTGCCGGTGCTGGTGCTGTCGCAGTACGTCGAGGAGCGCTACGCCGTGGAGCTCCTCGCGGGCGGCGCGAGCGGCGTCGGCTACCTCCTCAAGGAACGGGTAGCCGACGTCAAGGAGTTCGTCGACGCGGTGCGCCGGGTCGCCGACGGTGGCACGAGCATCGACCACGAGGTGATCACGCAGCTCATGGTGCGCAGCAAGAAGAGCCCTGTCGACAAGCTGACGCCGCGCGAACGCGAGGTGCTCGGCCTGATGGCGCAGGGCCTGTCGAACACGGCCATCGCCGGCACGCTCGTGGTGTCCGACGGCGCGGTCGAGAAGCACGTCGGCAACATCTTCGCGAAGCTCGGCCTGGAGCCGTCGAACTCGGAGCACCGCCGGGTGCGCGCCGTGCTCGCCTACCTCGACAGCTGAAGCAGACGGGCGCCGTTGTCGTGCAGGACCGCCTGTTCGGCGGCGGCGTCCAGGCCCCACGACCGGATGGCGTCGAGCTGCACCTCGTAGGGGTACGGGATGTTCGGGAAGTCGGTGCCCAGCACCACCCGGCCGGCCATCCCCGCGATCCGCGAACGCCAGTCCGCCGGCAGCGGCGTCATCTGCTCGGTGAACGGAACGCCGACCATCGTCGTGTCGACGTGCACGTTCCGATAGCGGTCCACGAGGTCCAACGCGCCTGAGTAGTCCGGCATCCCGGCGTGCGCGAGGACGGCCGTCAGCCGTGGATGCTTCTTCAGCACCTCTTCGAAGACCCCGAGACCGGTGAACTCCCCCGGCATCGGCCCGTCGCCGCAGTGCACGACCACGGGCACACCGGCTTCCGCGAGCTGGCCCCAGACGCCGTCCAGCAGCGCGTCACGCGGGTCGTAGCCACCGACCTGGACGTGCGACTTGAAGCAGCGCGCACCGGCCTCCAGGGCCTTGCGCACGTACGCCTCGGCGCCCGGTTCGGCGTAGAACGTGCCTGTCGGCACCGCCTCGGGAACCCGCGCCGCGAAGTCGGCCGCCCACTCGTTCAGCCACTGCGCCATGCCGGCCTTGTGCGGGTAGAGCAGGGGCGCGAACGCGACGACGCCCAGCTCCCGCAGTGCGGTGAGCCGGGCGTTCTCGTCGGTGCGGTACTGGATGGTCCACTCGACCCCGGCTTCGCGCACGCGGTCGAAGTAGGCCCAGACCTTGTCCAGGACGTTCTGCGGCATGAAGTGGACGTGGACGTCCACCAGTGCCATCAGTAGCGACCCTTCAGGGCCCGGCCGTGCGCCTTCGCGATCTCGCGGTTCGCGTCGCGCTTGGCCAGGTCCTGGCGCTTGTCGTAGGACTTCTTGCCCTTCGCGAGCGCGATCTCGACCTTGACGTACCCGTCCTTGAAGTACATCTGCAGCGGCACGAGCGACAGACCGGACTCCTTGGTCTTGCCGATCAGCCGCTCGATCTCCGCCTTGTGCAGCAGGAGCTTGCGCTTGCGCCGGACCTCGTGGTTCGTCCAGGTGCCCGCGACGTACTCCGGGATGTGCAGCGCGTGCAGCCAGATTTCGCCGTCGTCGACCTGGGCGAAGGCGTCCACGAGGGACGCCCGTCCCATGCGCAGGCTCTTCACCTCGGTGCCGACGAGCTGAATGCCCGCCTCGTAGGTGTCCAGAATGGACCAGTCGTGCCGAGCCTTGCGGTTCGACGCGATGACCTTCTGCCCGCGTTCCTTGACCATGACGACCAGTCTAAATGCTCGGCAAAATACTTAAAGGCGCACGTAGAGACGCAGTGTCACGTAGCCGGTCGTCGCCGAGATGACTATCGCGACGAGGAACAGCCAGGGCGACACGATCAGGATGTCCAGGTACCCGGTGGGCGGGATGATGCCCGACTCCGTGAGGTTTCCGGTGACCCGGTCGAGGAAGAACGCCTTCGCCAGCACCAGGAGGACGACCGCGCAGACAGCGCCCACGATGCCGGCCACGACCGCCTCGATGAGGAAGGGCAGCTGCGTGTACCAGCGGGTCGCGCCGACCAGGCGCATGATGCCGACTTCGACCCGGCGGGTGAACGCCGACACCTGGATGGTGTTCGAGATCAGCAGCAACGCGGCGAACGCCTGGATGAGCGCGAGGATGAGCGCGCCGTCACGGATGCCGTTGAGAATCTCGAAGAACCGGTCGAGGAACTTGCCCTGGTCGTCGACGGCCTTCACCCCCGGCTTGCCCTCGAAGGCCTGCTTGATGACGTCGGTGCGCTCCGGGTCCTCCAGCTTCACGCGGATCGTCGCCGGGATGGCTTCGGGACGCGCGAGCTTGAGCAGTTCCGGCTGGGCCTCGAAGATGCGCTTGAAGCGCTCGAAGCCCTCGTCGCGGTTCTGGAACACCACGGTCTCGACGCCGGACGTCTGCTCCAGGGCGGAACGCAGGCCCGCGCACGGCTGCTGTGTGCAGTCCTTGTCGTTGGCGCTGACATCGTTCGTCAGCAGCAGGGAGACCTCGAGCTTGCCCGCGTAGTTGGCCTGCATCTTGTCGACCATGCGGACGACGAGCAGACCACCGCCGAGCAGCCCGAGCGAGATGGCGGTCGTGAGGATCATCGCGATCGTCATCGTGACGTTCCGGCGAAGTCCGGTGATGACCTCGCTGAACACGAAGCTGGTACGCATCGGGGGCGGGGTTCCTTGGGGTTTCGGGGACTAGGAGCGCTTAACGGCCAACGCCGTAAACGCCACGCGCGTCATCGCGGACGACCTTGCCGTACGACAGCTCAACCACTCGGCGGCGCATCGAGTCGACGATGCCGTGGTCGTGGGTGGCCATGATGACGGTCGTGCCAGTGCGGTTGATCCGCTCCAGCAGCAACATGATGTCCTGGCTCGTGTCGGGGTCCAGGTTTCCGGTCGGCTCGTCGGCGATCAGCACCAGCGGGCGGTTCACGAACGCACGGGCGATCGCGACGCGCTGCTGCTCACCACCTGACAGCTCGGTCGGGAACCTGTCCTCCTTGCCGTCGAGGCCCACCAGCTGCAGCACCTCCGGCACCACCTTGACGATGGTGTTGCGGGGCTTGCCGATGACCTCGAGCGCGAAGGCGACGTTCTCCGCCACCGTCTTCGTGGGCAGAAGACGGAAGTCCTGGAACACGCAGCCGATCGACTGCCGCAGGCGGGGGACCCTGCGCCGCGACATCTTGGCGACGTCGAAGTTGGAGACGTAGACGCGTCCCCTGGTCGGCACCTCTTCGCGCAGCAGCAGGCGCAGGAACGTCGACTTGCCGGAGCCCGAGGGCCCGATCAGGAAGACGAACTCGCCCTTCTCCATCTCGACGGACACGTCGTCGAGCGCAGGACGCGTGGAGGTCTTGTAGACCTTGGAAACGTGTTCGAGACGAATCACGAGGCGCGAGTCTACTCATGGCCGGGGTAAAGCCCCCGTTCCGGTTAACTTCGAGCCCCGGAAGGGCGGCTGGAACCTCGACGCGGCGTGTCCGACCAGGCACGACCCGTTCACGAAAAGAGCACGTCCGGCCCTCGTTCGGGGCTGAACGTGCTCTTCGACCTCAGCTGTGGGCTATCCCTGCTGGGACTGCTTGCGCCACCGGATGCCGGCCTCGAGGAAGTCGTCGATCTCGCCGTCGAGCACCGCGGACGGGTTGCCGACCTCGTGGTTGTTCCGCAGGTCCTTGACCATCTGGTACGGGTGCAGCACGTAGGAGCGCATCTGGTTGCCCCAGCTGGAGCCGGAGTCCTTCAGCGCGTCCATCTTCGCCTGCTCCTCCTGCCGGCGGCGCTCGAGCAGCTTCGCCTGCAGGACGTTCATGGCCGTGGCCTTGTTCTGCAGCTGCGAGCGCTCGTTCTGGCAGGACACGACGATGCCGGTCGGGATGTGCGTGAGGCGCACCGCCGAGTCGGTCGTGTTGACGCCCTGGCCGCCGGGGCCGGACGAGCGGTAGACGTCGACGCGCAGGTCCTTCTCGTCGATCTCGACGTGGTCGGTCTGCTCGACGACGGGCACCACCTCGACGCCGGCGAACGACGTCTGGCGGCGGCCCTGGTTGTCGAACGGCGAAATGCGCACGAGGCGGTGCGTGCCCTGCTCGACGCTCAACGTGCCGTAGGCGTAGGGCGCGCTGACGCGGAACGTGGCGGACTTGATGCCCGCCTCTTCGGCGTAGGACGTGTCGAACACGTCGACGCCGTAGTTGTGGCGCTCGGCCCAGCGCGAGTACATGCGCAGCAGCATCTCGGCGAAGTCCGCGGCGTCGACGCCACCGGCTTCGGCGCGGATGGTGATGAGCGCGTTGCGCTCGTCGTACTCGCCGGACAGCAGCGTGCGCACCTCGAGGCTCGCGATCTCCTCGCGCAGCTTGGCGCGGTCGGTGTCCGCGTCGGCCGCCGCTTCGGCGTCCTCGGCCTCTTCCGCCAGTTCGTACAGCAACGGCAGGTCGTCGAGGCGCTGGCGCAGGCCGGTTACGCGACGCAGCTCGCCCTGCTTGTGGGAGAGCTGGCTGGTGACCTTCTGCGCCTTCTCCTGGTCGTCCCAGAGGTCGGGGCGGGTCGCCTGCGCCTCCAGGTCCGCGACAGCGGCGCGCAACGCATCGAGGTCCAGCACCGCCTCGATGCTCGAGAGCGTCGCGGAGAGTTCCTTGATGTCTGCTTCGACGTCCGGGTTCACGCAAAAAGATTACGCCAGCACCGGCCACCGGTCGCGACCGGTGCGTGCTGGCGCTCTCGGCGCGGTGGCCGTGGACCGGCGTCGCGCGCTTCCGGCGTCCAGGCAGCAGCATCGCGGTACCGGGCCGGTACCGCGCACGCCCCGCCAGGCGCCGGAAGCGACCGGCGTCAGTCCACGGCCGTCACGATCAGGCCGTGGGGATGGCGTCCAGCAGCTTGAGAACGGCCTTCGCGTGAGCGAGACCGAACTCGGCCACCGCCTTGGCGTAGGGGTCCTCCGCCGTCTTGGCCGCGCTCTTCGCGCTCTCCTGTTCCTGACCGTACGTCGAACGCGCGGTCGTGATCAGGGACTCACGCTGCTTCGCGGTCAGCGAACCGGCGTGCACCAGGCGCAGGATGAGCGGGCTGCGCAGGTGGTCCGGGCCCGGCTCGGACAGCAGCCAGTTCTTGAAGGCCTTCTTGCCCGCGGCAGTCAGCACGTACTGCTGGCTGGACCGCGGTCCCTGCTTGCCGAGGCGCAGCAGGCCGAGGTCCGCCAGCGCGGGCAGCTCGCGGTACACCTGGGAGCGGGTCACGCTGAAGAACGCGCCGAAGCGGTCTCCTGCCTCCGCCACCAACTGGCCACCGGTCTTGGGTCCGTCGTGCAGCAGCCCGAGCAGGGCGGCTGCGGTCGCATTCAGGTCTGACACACCAGCAACGTTCCCACGTCCGGGGGAAGCTGTCCACAATGGTCAGCCGTTCTGTCCACAGTGGCTGATCACCGGGCTAGTCTGATGGGCCATGCGGAGCAACGAAAAGTTCCGCTGAGTAAGCGGCAGTTTCCGAGCCTCACGCGTTTGGCCTCTTGACCGTCTGTGTCCATCCCGGATGGAAAAGTCCTTTCGCAGAAACGAAAGTCCCCCGCTCTCACTCGATCGGCGGTACGGGTCTCACCGGCCGAAGCCACCCGAATGGACGGTCGGGGTCCGGCGTCGCACGACCTGGTGATGTACGCGCGGACCCCTTTCCCACGCCTGAAGTTCCAGGAAAATGATTACTGCCAGGAACGGCGCAGTTGGACGACGGAGGTCGGGGACCGTGAAGAACCTGAACTTGAAGTGGCTGGACCACAAGAAGGTGGCGGCGCACACCAGGGCGTGGGTGACGGGAGGCATCCCGGAGCAGGCCGGCAAGGACGAGTGCATGGTCTGCGGCAAGCAGATCCGCAAGCACCGCACCGTCAGCGGACAGGGCCGCATCTGCTCCAGCATGCTGTGCGCGCAGTACTGGGCGGAGAACATGACCTGAACGACCCGACGGCCCGCCCACGAGTCCGGGGGTTCGCCCCCGGCACCGGCCCGCAGGGGCACATCCCTCAACACAAAACGAAGAAGGCCTGTTCGCGATCTCCGCGAACAGGCCTTCTTGACGTTAGTAGCGGGGACAGGATTTGAACCTGCGACCTCTGGGTTATGAGCCCAGCGAGCTACCGAGCTGCTCCACCCCGCGCCGCTTCTAACTTGTGTTGCTGTCTTGCTGTTGTAAGGAGAACTCTACACCCTCCGAAAACCGCTTTTCCACCACCCCCCTCTAACCGCATCCCCGCAGGTCAGAGGCAGCGTGTGCGCTACAGGCGACCGTTGGGCCGAGGATTGCCGGACAGGCCTCGGTTCGAACAAAAGTCATGACCGTGCGGCGGCGGATGCAGTTGCAGAAAAGCAAGAAGCCCGGAACCTGATGGTTCCGGGCTTCTGCCTTGTAGCGGGGACAGGATTTGAACCTGCGACCTCTGGGTTATGAGCCCAGCGAGCTACCGAGCTGCTCCACCCCGCGTCGGTAATTAGAACCTTACGCGGGACGGAGCGGATAAAGCAAATCGGTAGGTCAGCCAGACGGTGTGGGGCTCGGCACAACCGACGACTGGCCCGTCGGCGGCGCGGCCGGCGCACCGGTGTTGTACTGCTTGAACCTCTTCGAGGCGTCGTCCAGCTTGGCGTAGGCCTGGCCGAGCTCGGTGAAGTTCCCGCTCGTCTGCGCCCTCTTGATGTCGGCCAGCGCCGCGTCGATGTCGTTGACGGCCTTCTGCAGCTCAGCGCTGAGCGCACTGTTCGCAGGCGGCGTCGTGGACGGTGGCGTGGAGGTCTGGCCGTTGCCGTTGCTGTTGTCGCTCGGCGGCGGCACGACCGAGCCGGCACCGCTGAGCACCTGGTCCAGCGCCTCGTTCAGCGTGGACGCGTAGCCGACCCGGTCGCCGTACCAGACGAGCACCTTCGACAGCTGCGGGTACGACGTGTTGTTCGACGCGCGCTCGATGTAGACGGGTTCGACGTAGAGCAGCGCTCCGCCCACGGGCAACGTGAGCAGGTTGCCGTAGACGACCGTCGTCTTCTGCTGGGTCAGCAGGTTGAGCTCGCGACTGACGTTGTCCGACGTGAGGAACTGCGTCTGGATCTGCTGCGGGCCCTTCGCGTCCTGGTTGAGCTGCAGGACGCTGATCTTCCCGTAGTTGTCCGGATCGGATCCGACCGAGACGTGGGCCGCCATGAACTCCCGGTTCTCACGCACGAGCGGGCTGGTCAGCTGGAAGCGGACCTTGCTCGGGTCGCTCGGGTCACCGGCGAGGACGTAGAACGGCGGCTGGGCGTCACGGCGCTTGCTCGCCGCGTCGCGCTGGGCGTCGGCCGTGGTCACGTTGTCGATCGTCGGGTCCTGCGGCGGCGCCCAGTAGGCGACACCGGAGTAGAAGTCCGACGGCGACGAGACGTGGTACTTCGACAGGATCTGCCGCTGCACCTTGAACAGGTCCTCGGGGTAGCGGAAGTGCTGGCGCAGCTCGGTGGAGATCTCGCTGCCCGGCTTCACCGTGTTCGGGAAGACGCCCATCCACGCCTTGAGGACCGGGTCCTTGTCGTCGATCTGGTACAGGTTCACCGAGCCGTCGTACGCGTCCACAGTGGCCTTGACCGAGTTGCGGATGTAGTTGACGGGCTTGTTGACCTGCGAGATGACGACGCCGTCCGCGGTGAGCGAGTCGTTCGTCGCGTCACCGAGCTGGGTGCGCTGCGCGTACGGGTAGTTCTCGAGCGTGGTGTACCCGTCGACGATCCACGTGATGCGGCCGTTGACGACGGCCGGGTACGGGTCGCTGTCCACCGTGAGCCACGGCGCGACGGACTGCACGCGGTCGCGCGGGGTGCGCTTGAACAGGATCTTCGAGTCGTCCGCGATCGACTGGTTGAAGAGGATGTTGCGCTCGCCGTAGTACGCCGCGAAGGCGAGCTTGTTGAACAGGCTGCCGATCGGGACGCCGCCGCCACCGGTGTAGGTGTAGGACTTGGCGTCCGTGTCGTACTCCGCCGCCGAGCCGGCCGGGCGGCCGCCCACGATCGAGTAGTCGTTCTGGCCGAACAGCTCGCCGTAGTACGTGCGCGGCTGGTCGACCTTGATGCCCTTGGGGTCGTTGCCGACGTCGCCGTTGGACTTGACCTCACCGGTCTTGAAGTCCGGGTAGCCGCCGTTGGACTCGTCGGCGACCGCGTTCACCTTGTTCGCCTCGGCGTAGACGAAGCCGTTGCCGTGCGTGTAGATGAGGTGCTGGTTGATCCAGTCGCGCTGGCCCTGCGGCAGGCTGTCGAGCTTCAGCTCGCGCACCGCGACGATGTAGTCGCGCAGCTTTCCGTCCACTGTGTACCGGTCGACGTCGAGCTTGTTCGGGAAGCCGTAGAACGGCCGCAGCTGCTGGAACTGCGTGAAGGTGCGCGCCAGCACGGCCGGGTCGAGCAGGCGGATGTTGCCCAGGGTGCCCGCGTCGTTGACCTTGAGCTGGTCGTTGGTGACGTTCTGCTTGCCGTCGTACGGCTTCGTCTCGACCTTGTCGTCGGTCAGCCCGAACGACTGCCTCGTCGCCGCGATGTTGCGCGTGATCGACTCGGCTTCCTTCTGGATGGCGTTCGGCTTGACCGAGAACTGCTCCAGCACCGCGGGCCACGCCGCGCCGACGAGCACGCTCGACAGCACCAGCAGCACGGTAGCGATGGCGGGCAGCTGCACGTTGCGCATGAACGCGCCCGCGAAGAACGCGACGGCGCAGAACACCGCGATGCACAGCAGGATCAGCTTGGCCGGCAGCACCGCGTTGAGGTCGGTGTAGCTCGCGCCGACGAACTTCTCGTTCTCGTGCAGCAGCAGCGTGTACCGGTCGAAGAAGTACGCGACGGCCTTCAGCAGCACGAACGTGCCGGCGACGAGCGCCAGGTGCAGCCGCGCGGGACCGGAGAGCTGACCGCCGCGACCGGCCAGCCGGATGCCGCCGAACAGGTAGTGCGCGATCACCGCGCCGATGAACGACACCGCGACCGTGATGAACAGCCACGACAGCAGCCACTCGTAGAACGGCAGCTGGAACGCGTAGAAGCCGATGTCGTGCCCGAACTGCGGGTCGGTCACGCCGAACGGCTGCGAGTTCAGGAACAGCTGGACGTGCTCCCAGTCGTTCTGCGCCGACGCGCCCGCGATCAGGCCGACGAAGACGGGGATGCCGATCGAGAACAACCGCATCCGCCGCATCACGACGGTGCGGTAGCGCGCCACCGGGTCGTCCGGCCCGGACACCGGCACGAACACCGGCCGCGCCCGGTAGGCGAGCAGGAGGTTCAGGCCGACGATGCCGCCGACCACGAGCCCGACGGCCACGAACAGCCCCAGCCGGGTGAGCAGAACCGTGCTGTAGACGTCGCGGAATTTCACCTCGCCGAACCACAGCCAGTTCACGTAGGTGTCGAGCAGCCGCGATCCCGTGATGAGACCGAACAGGAGCACAACACCGACGATGAGCAGTATTCGGCTGCGTCGGGACAGTTTCGGCAGTCCGACCGGAGGCCGTGTGGCCACGAGGCACGCTCCTGGATCGCGGTAAATCGATACGTACGTTTAGTCCAACTCTACGGACGACGCCCTGGGTTCCCGTGAAGTCGGCCGTCTTACGATGACATGCGTGTCAGCGAGTGAAACGCCAGCGGTCATCCTCCCGACGGTCGCCCGCGAGGTCGAGGAGTTCGTAGCGGCAGGCGGCTGGGAGCAGCCACCGCAACTCTTCGCCCTAGTGGCCACCTCAGACCTGCTCGACCAGCAGCCGGAGCTGCGGGACCAGCTCGACCCGGAGTCGAGCCCGCTGACCCCGATCGCCCAGGACGCCCTGGACGGCGATCTGGGCGACGCGCTCGCGGGCATCGAGTGGCCCCCGGCCGTGACCGGCTGCGCCCTGGCCCAGGAGATCGTCGTCCTGCCCCCGGAGGCGGAGACGGAGCTGAGCCACGGCGAACTGGACGACGAGGCGGCGCGGAAGTTCGCCGCCGAGCACCCGTCACGCCGCGAGGCGCGCATGGTGGCCGCGGTCCTGCGTGACGGCTCGGTCTTCTGCGTGCTGCGCCTGCGCGGGACGGCCGAGGTGCCAGAGGAGGTCGTCGAGCACCCCGAGCTGGCGCCCAACCTCACCGACGCCCTGCTCGCCACGCTGCGGCCCTAGTCGTCACGTCTCCCAGGCTGGCACAACCCCGGCGCCTGATCGCGCCGGGGTTGTGATCTCGTTGCCCGGTGTTCGCGGCAAGCGGACAGCTCGCGGGTCAGCAGCTCGGCGTGTCCTTGCCGGCGTTGAACGCCTCCAGCGACGACACGGCGTCCGTCAGGTTCTCGACCTTGATCAGCTTGAGATCGTCCGGCGCCTGCTGCTTCGCGTCGGCGCAGTTGGCGGCGGGCACGAGGAACGCCTGCGCCCCCGCTTCCTTCGCGGCGACCATCTTGAAGGCGATGCCGCCGATGGGCTTCACGGTGCCGTCCCCCGTGATCTCGCCGGTGCCCGCGATGGCCTTGCCGCCGTTGAGCTCGCCGGGCGTCAGCTTGTCGACGATCGCCAGCGCGAAGATCAGGCCGGCCGACGGACCGCCGACGTCGGACAGGCTGATCTTGATCTTGAACGGCACGTCGGCGCGGTCCACCGGCGAGATGCCGATGAAGCCCGCGGGCCGGCCGTCGTCGCGGGTGCCCAGGGTGAGCTGCGTCGACTGGGAGGTGCCGTCCTTCTCGAACGCCACCTCGATGCGGTCACCCGGCTTGGTGTTCTCCAGCGAGGAGCTCACGTCGGCGGCGCTCTGCACCTGCTTGCCGTTGACGGAGATGATGCGGGCGCCGAGCGGGATGACGTTCTCCGCGGGGCTGCCCTTGGTGACCTGGTTCGCGATCACCATGCCCGGATACTTGAGGTAGTGCAGCGCGGCGACCTCGGCGGAGGTCTGCGACTCGCTGAACGCGAGCTCGTTGTTCTTCTGCACCTCCTCCTCCGACTCGCCGGGCTTGAAGAACTCCTCGCGCGGCGCCAGGGCGTAGCGGCCCGACAGCCACAGGCCCAGCGCGCCGAACAGCGAGACGTCGTCGGTGAGCGAGACCGTCGTCATGCGCAGGGTCCCCTTGGTGGGGAACGTGTCCTGGCCGTCGACCGAGACCACGTCGGTGTCCTTGACCTGGCCGAGCACGTCGTAGGTCGGGCCGGGGCCCAGCGCGACGTACGGGACTCTGGCGAAACCGCCGAGCAGTCCGAGTGCCGCCACCACCAGGAAGCTCACGATCAGCGTCCAGGTGCGGCGCGTCAGTCCGCGTTCCCTCGGCGGGGGCGCGGGCGGGGGTGCGGTCGTGACGGTTTCACTCACGGCTGAACAGCGTACGACCATGTCCGTCCGCGTACGGTAGAGGCATGAGTGACGTGCCGTTCGGGTTCAGCCCGCACGACCCCGACGACAAGAGCGGGAAGCCGGGAGACAACCCGTTCGACTTCAGCCAGCTGGGCAACATGCTCAGCCAGCTGGGCTCCATGCTGAGCAACGCGGGGTCGTCGAGCGGGCCGGTCAACTACGACCTCGCGAAGCAGATCGCGTTCCAGCAGCTGTCCTCGACGACGACCACGATCGGGTTCGCCGGCGACCAGTCGAGCGCGGTCACCGACGCCGTGCACCTGGCGGAGATGTGGCTGGACCCGGTCACATCGCTGCCCGCCGGCACCCGCACCACGCAGGCGTGGACCGCGCGCGACTGGATCGAGCGCACCATCCCGACCTGGCAGCGCCTGTGCGACCCGGTCGCGCAGCGCATGTCCGGCGCCTGGGTCGAGGCGATGCCCGCCGAGGCCAAGCAGGCGGCCGGCCCGTTGCTGGCGATGCTCGGCCAGATGGGCGGCATGGCGTTCGGCTCGCAGCTCGGCAACGCGCTGGCGCAGCTCGGCGCCGAGGTGCTCACCTCGACCGACGTCGGCCTGCCGCTCGGCCCCGAGGGCACCTCCGCCCTGCTGCCGGCGAACATCGAGAAGTTCACCGAGGGCCTGGAGCGCCCCGCGTCCGAGGTCATGGTGTTCCTCGCCGCCCGCGAAGCCGCCCACCAGCGCCTCTTCACGCACGTGCCGTGGCTGCGGCAGCGCCTGCTCGACACCGTCGAGGAGTTCGCCAAGGGCATCAAGGTCGACACCTCCGCCCTGGAGCAGCTCGCGGGCCAGATCGACCCGTCGAACCCCGCCTCCATCGAGGAGGCCATGGGCTCGGGCCTGCTCGAACCGCAGACCACCCCGGAGCAGAAGGCGGCGCTCGAGCGCCTGGAGACGCTCCTCGCGCTCGTCGAGGGCTGGGTGGACGTCGTGGTCGACGCCGCCGTCTCCGAACGCCTGCCGGGCGCTCCCGCCCTGCGCGAGACGCTGCGCCGCCGCCGTGCCTCCGGTGGCCCGGCCGAGCAGACGTTCGCGACGCTCGTCGGCCTCGAACTGCGCCCGCGCAAGCTGCGGGCCGCCTCAGCCCTGTGGAAGCTGATCGGCGACCAGCACGGCGTCGAGGTGCGCGACGGCGTGTGGGAGCACGCCGAGCTCGTCCCGACGGCCGCGGACCTGGACGACCCGCTGGAGTTCGCCGAGCGCCTCACGAACACCCGCAACGCCCTCGAGGACCCGATCGCCGAGCTGGAGCGCACCATGCGCGAGGACGGCGAGAAGGGCGACAAGCCCGAAGAGGCCTGATCAGACTCTCGAAACGGCGCGCCCGGTGAGGACCTCCTCGCCGGGCGCGCCGCGTTCTCGACGTGCGTAAACCGCCCGGCTCCGAGTGCACGCGGCCACGTCCGAACCCGGCGGGCGCACCCCGCCGACAGCCTGCCCTGAACACGCGAACGCCCGGCGAACACACCGTCGCCGGGCGCGCTTCGCGTGGTCAGACGTTCAGTCCTCCGTGATCCCCCAGCCTGCGGCGGCCGAGAGACCCTCCAGGTAACCCATGGCCCGCTCGGTCTTCTGGTAGCGGTGCACCCACTCCCAGAAGTCCTTGCCGTGCCCTGGCACCAACAGGTGTGCGAGCTCGTGCACCAGCACGTAGTCGAGCACCCACGGCGGCACGTCGCGCAGCCGCTCGGACACGCGGATCGTGCCCTCCGTCGGCGTGCAGGACGCCCAGCGCGTGCGCATGGGCGGCACCCAGCGCACGCTCACCGGCTCCGCCAGCGAGTCCAGGTAGCGCGCCGACAGCTCGGCGCACCGCGCCATCAACGCCTCGTCCGATGTGCGCGCAGGGGACTTCCTGCGCGTCTCACTGCGCTGGAGGCGGCTCAACATCTCCGCGACCCAGTGCTTCTCTTCCCCCTTGGTCATCCGTGCCGGTAGGAGGACGACGACGGTGTCACCCTCCCGGTACGCGCTGACCATGCGGCGGCGCCGGGGGCTCCGCCGCACTTCCACCCGCGGTTCGGCCATGGATTCACCGTAAACGTCGCCACCGACAATTTTCGGCCCCCAACCGGCGGCAGGCGCGCACCCGGCGGGTGAAGTTCCACCGAACGGCGGCTGGACACGCGCGGAATCGACATGCGCGGTTTCGCGCGCTCGCAGAGGTACCGTCGCGCCAAGGTCCCCGAGTGTGTCCGCACTCACAACTGCAAGGGAGGGGCTGTGGCCGAGTCCTACAACGGCTATTGCGTCAAGTGCCGCGAGAAGCGGGACTTCGACGGCAACGTCGAGGAGACCAATGGTCGGCGCATGGCGAAGGGCACCTGCCCTGTCTGTGGCACGAAGATGACGCGGATCCTCGGCAAGGCCAAGGTCTGACGTTTGCGCTGGCAGGGGGCGCCGCCCCCTGCCAGTCTCTACCGTCGTGGAGACAAGACCTCGCGTGCGTGCCGGACTGGCAGTGGTGCGCAGAGCCCCCGGCGTCGTCCAGGTGGGCACCGACCCGAAGCACGCCGTCGTGATCGACTCGCTGCCCGAGGCGCTGGTCGACGAACTGATCACCCTCGACGGCCGGCACACTGTCGCTGAGCTGGGTGAAAGGCTGAAGAGCCGGGGCGGGAACCCCACCCAGCTGGGTGAAGTCCTCTCCTCACTCGAAGACGCCGGTCTCCTCGACGACGGACCTCCCGAGAGGGGTGGGACAGCCGCCGTCCACGGGTCCGGACACCTTGCGCTTTCAATTACTTCGCTTCTAGCGGAATCCAGTGTCCAGCTCGCGCACAACGCGGATCTGACCGTGCTGGCGGCGACGCTGGTGCCCGATCCGAACCTCGTGAGCACGCTGATGGCGTTCCGCACGCCGCATCTGGCCGTGCGCGTCCGCGAGGGCGTGGGCATCGTGGGGCCGCTGGTCCTGCCAGGCCGTTCCTCGTGCTTGAACTGCGCGGACCTGCACCGCACCGACCAGGATCCGGCGTGGCCCGTCATCGCGGCCCAGCTCGTCAGCAAGCCCGCCTCGTCGGACGTGCTGCTCGCCTCGGGCACGGCGGCGTTGGCGGTGGCGCAGATCCTGGAGTCGTTGATCTACGTCCGCGGTCGCGACCTGACCCCTCCGCCCGTGGTGAACGCCACTCTCGAGCTGGACCTCGCCTCCGGTGTTTCTGAGAGGCGAAGCTGGTATCCGCACCCTGACTGTCAGTGCTCCGCACATAACATGGCCGAGTGACCGAGATTCCGCGCAAGGCCGTGCAGCGCACCGCCAAGCTGGCGAGCCTCCCGCTCGGGGTGGCCGGCCGGGTTGTCGGCGGCTGGGGGAAGCGACTGACCGGACGCGCGGCCGACGAGGTCAACGCCGAGGTGACGGCCAAGACGGCGGAACAGGTCTTCGCGGTGCTCGGCCAGCTCAAGGGCGGCGCGATGAAGTTCGGCCAGGCCCTGAGCGTGTTCGAGGCGGCGGTCCCGGACGAGCTGGCGGCGCCGTACCGCGAGGCGCTGACGAAGCTGCAGACCGCGGCCCCGCCGATGCCCGCCCGCACCACGCACCGCGTGCTCGCCGAACAGCTCGGAGCGTCCTGGACGAAGCGCTTCCAGGAGTTCGACGACGACCCGGCCGCGTCCGCGTCGATCGGCCAGGTGCACCGCGCGGTGTGGCACGACGGCCGCGAGGTGGCGGTCAAGGTCCAGTACCCCGGCGCCGACGAGGCCCTGCGCGCCGACCTGAAGCAGCTGCTGCGGTTCTCCCGGCTGCTGCAGGCGATCATGCCCGGCACCGACGTGCGCCCGCTGCTGGAGGAACTGCGCGACCGGTACCTGGAGGAGCTCGACTACCGCGACGAGGCCGCGAACCAGCGCACGTTCGCGAAGGCCTTCGAGAACGACCCGCACGTGCTCGTCCCCCGTGTCATCGCCTCGTCGCCCAAGGTCATGGTGACCGAGTGGACCTCGGGCGTGGGCCTGTCGTCGATCATCCGCGAGGGCTCCCCCGAGGACCGCGACCTGGCCGGACAGCTGCTGGCCGAGTTCCACTTCTCGGCCCCGTCCCGCTCCGGCCTGCTGCACGCCGACCCGCACCCCGGCAACTTCATGCTGGGCGACGACGGCCGCCTGCGCGTGATCGACTTCGGCGCCGTCGCCCGCCTGCCCGACGGCCTGCCGAAGACCCTGGGCCTGATGACTCGCCTGGCCCTGGACGGCCGCTCCGCCGACCTGGTCGAACTGCTGCGGACCGAGAACTTCATCCGCGAGGGCATGGAACTGCACGGCGAGGACGTCCTCGGCTACCTCGCCCCGTTCGTGGAACCGCTGCGCGCCGAGTCGTTCCACTTCACCCGCCGCTGGCTGCAGTCGCAGGCGGAACGGGTGGGCGACCTGCGCAGCCCGGATTCACAGACGGGCCGTTCCCTGAACCTGCCGCCGCAATATCTGCTGATCCACCGCGTGACAATGGGAGCGACGGGCATTCTCTGCCAGCTCGACGCCCACGTGACAGCACACGAAATCGTCGCACGCTGGCAGCCGGGATTCGCCGACTAACTCGTCCGAGTGAACCCTTGGCAAGTTATCCACAGGTTCGTCCCGAGCTCCTTTCCCGGTGTCCTCGTACCCCACGATGTACACATGACACACATCGCAACCACCGCTGAACTGCGCAAAGCCGGGCTCTCCCCACGGGAGATCCAGCACCACTGCACCCCCGCCGGGTCGTGGCAACGCCTGCTGCCCGGCGTGGTCCTGACCAAGCCGTCCCCGGCGACCCGCCTGGACAGACTTCGCGCGGTCCTTTCTTTCGCGGGCCCTTCCGCAGTCATCACAGGAGCGGACGCATTGGTCCGCCAAGGAGCCGCACTTCCCCTTCCCCGGCACATTCACGTGCTCGCGGGAAGCAATGTGCGAAGAGCAAATCCGTGGATCCTGCTGGAACGCACCACCCGCCCACCAGACGTGGTCGAACGCCACGGCCTGCGCCTGGCCCCTCCCCCGAGGGCAGCCCTGGACATGGCCAGGCGGGAACTGAACCCACGCGCCGTGGTGGAGATCCTCGACGCCGTGGTGGACGCCCGACTGTGCTCGCCCGGCGAGCTCCACGAGGAGTTACGGGTGAGCAGCCGCCGGGGAACAGCGCTGGTCAGACAGGCCTTGGCGCACCTGTACCCAACCTGACCGCCGACCTCTGCTCGCTCACGCCGTGCGCGCCCACGACCTCGCGCCGGCTCCTTTGGGAAGCGGAGACCTGCCGCCTCGCGCTGCCTCGTTCAGGCGGGAGCATCTATCGGCCTCGCGCTGCATCGCTCAGGCGGGGGCACCTACCGGCCTCGCGCCGGCTGCTCGCGGGCCGACACCTACCGGACTCGTGCGGGCTACTAACGGCCGACACTTACGGCCACGTCGCTACAACCCAGCAGGCCACAACCACACACCGGCGTGCCGCAATCCCTGCTCAGTCGGCATCCGGGGGCACAGTCAACTCATCCTGGCAACTGACATCCGCAGGCCCGCGCCCTCAACCCAGGCGGTGCCCAATTCCCCACATCACCCGATGGCCCGGCGCCATCCCAATCCCCGCCTCACCGCACAGTCCGACGTCACCTCACCCGATCGCGTGATCCGCGGTCCCAGGTGAGTCAGCGCCAGTACTCGTCCGGCAGCTTCCCCTCGATGTCCCGCACATGGGTCTTCGAGCACACCTGACACAACCACCGGAGCGCTCCACCGGTCCGCTCCGAAGACCAGGCCAGGAACTCCAGGTCGGAAACGGAGGAACGCAGCCGCCCGCACCTGTGGCACGCCGCCACCGGGGCAGCGCCGGATCCCGCCGAGGCACAACCAGACCCTGACGACGCGAGACCTGACCCGACCGACGCGGCGCCAGACCCAGGCGATGCGCCACCAGACTGCGGCGACGCGGAACCTGACCCGACCGACGTGCCACAAGACCCTGGTGACGCAGAACCAGATCCTGGCGACGCGGGACCTGGCCCGACCGAGGCAGAGCCAGACTCCAACGACGCGAACCCAAACTCCGCCGTCCCAGAACCGGACCCCGCCGCCTCGGAACCCGACCCTGGCAGCGCAGAACCAGCCCCCACCGGCGCAGAGCCAGGCGCGGGCCCAAAACCAGGCGCGGGCCCAGAACCAGGCACGGGCTGAGAGCCAGGAGTCACCGGCGCCGCCCCACGTGCACGGTGTCGGTTTCCAGCAGGAACACGTCCTCCCGCGCACCGACGTACTCCGAGTCGGAGGGGTTGAGCAGGCGGCGGAGTGCGTCACGATCGGCCGGGTGCAGGTGGGCGTCGGTGATCTCGGCCAGCCAGGTCAGGCGGTCGACGGCCCAGTCGCGCACCAGCTGCTTGGCCGGGGCCGGGTGGTCGACGACGAAGCTGAAGGCGCTGATGTCGCCGAGGCCCGCGTCGGCCAGGGCCACGTTCCAGCCGACAGGGAGGCGGACCGAGCCGGTCATCTTCTCGCGCATCGACACGAACCACGAGGCGCGGGCCGCTGCCATGCGGTCCTGCAGGCCGGGCGAGCCCACGCCCAGGTCCCACGGGAGGAAGCGGGTTTCGAGGCCGCCTTCGGCGAGGGCGAGCCAGCCGCCTGGGGCCAGGGCATCTACCAGGCGTTTCATGGCGCGCAACTGATCAGGGAGGTGGTGGACGACCCGGGAGCCCCAGATGAGCTCGACCGGGCCGGCGAACGAGAGCGGGTCTTCCGAGGTCAGGTCGGCCAGGACCGGCTTCACCGAGACGAGGCCGTCGCCTTCCGTGCGGGCTGCGGCGCAGGCCGCGTCCAGCAGTTCGGGGGTGGCGTCGACCAGGACCAGGACGCCTCCGCCGTGTTCTCGCAGGGCGGAGACGAGCGGCACGCTCATGGAGCCGGCGCCGCAACCCACGTCCATCACCACCGGCGAGTCTGGCAACGGGGCCACCAGTCTGCGTGCGACCGAGGCCAGTGCCTCCGCCTGCAGCGAGCCGTAGCGCCTCATCGCGTGGAGGCGAGCTGACCAGTCGATTCCGTCGTGAGTGTGGTGCGGCACAAAGGGGACGGTACGGAGGAACGGCCGAGGCCGCCATCCACCTTCTCGTGGATGACGGCCTCAGCTCGTGACTGTCAGAGGTCGAAGCGAGCCGCTCTGCGTCCCGCCCATCGCGACAACCTGCGCCAACGTTGCGCTGACGCGAGGCGGTTCGCCAGGCGTTGCTCTTCAGCGAACCTCTGGGCTTCTTGTATTCGTATTCGGACGAGTTCTTCGCTCAGAGACATGGGTGTCAGGCCCTCGTTCAGGTAGGTGGGGATCGTGCTGTGGTCGGTGAGCTTCATGGTGTTCACGCTGCCGACTCCGTCCTGCTGGCCGGAACGACTGCCGCGTCCTTGCGCGGACGGCCACGCGGCCGCTTCCGCGCGATGACCACACCGCGCTCGAAGATCTCTCCACCCCAGACACCCCACGGCTCGTGACGAGCGACCGCACCGGCGAGGCACTCGGCGAGGACCGGGCAGGTCCCGCAGAAGGACTTCGCCTTCTCGAGGTCGGCGGGCGCGTCGGCGAACCAGAGGTCGGGGTTGTGGGTGCGGCAGGGGATGTCGAGCCCCTCCGCGAGGTCCGGAAGTGTCTCGCCGGTGAGCGGGACAGTCGCGGTCAACATCAGGTGTTTCTCCTTGTGTGGGGTACTGCGAAAACACGAAAGCCGCGGACTCTGTACGAGTCCGCGGCTTTCGTGAGCCTGGTGGTCCTTCGACCCCTATGGGGTCGGCAGGAGCCTTCTCACTTGATGCGCGGACAGCGCATTCGTGTAGTTGTGGACGGCATCGATCACCGGCAGCGCGACGACGATCGGCTGCTCGCTGCGCAGTTCGCTGCCGCCGATGGCGGTGCCGCGCAGTCCGGTGGCCCGCTCACGGGTCAGCAAGGCCACGGGCTTCAGGGCAGACTGCTGCCACGAGGCTCGGGCGGTTGCGGACGCGCAGAGGCCCTCGGACATGGGGAGGCCGAGCGCGCGCGAAGTCATGAAGAGCTTCACGACGGCCACCTCCTCCATAGAGAGAGCTCTGCTGCAGAGAGCTAGAGCGTTCAGTAGTAGTTCTTCTTCCCCAGACGGGTCCTCCGGACCCGGCATGAGCAGGTTATGACCCCGTACCTGGGGCTCGCAACCTATTTAACGAAACTTGTCCCGATCAGGTGGCGGAGTACCCGACACCGGCTCGGACCAGGCCCAACACGTCATCGCCGAACTTATCAAGCTTCGAGGCGCCGATGCCCGAGATCGCGACGAGTCCGGCCGAATCCGTGGGTCGCTGCTCCGCGATCGCCATCAGCGTCGCGTCGGTGAAGACGACGTACGCGGGCACCTTCAGCTCCCGCGCCCGTCCCGCACGCCACCGGCGCAGCGACTCGAGCAGCTCTTCGTCCACATCGGACGGGCAGGACCTGCAACGACCGAGCTTGACGGCCTGCGCATCGACCAGCGTCGACGCGCACACCCGGCAGGTCGGCTTTTCCTTCTTCATGAGAGGAGGCCGCTGCGCGCCGGCTGATACCCGCGCGGCCGGGTGATTCTCGGGAACGAGGTTGTAGAGGAACCGCGAGCGGCGGCGGTACTTGCGTCCACCGGCGGCGCGCGCCAGTGCCCACGACAACCAGATGTGCTCACGCGCGCGCGTGACACCTACGTACAGAAGGCGGCGTTCTTCTTCGACCTTCGCCTCGTCACCGTCGGCGTACTGGATCGGCATCGTCCCCTCGACCAGACCGACGAGGAACACGGCGTCCCACTCGAGGCCCTTGGACGCGTGCAGCGACGCCAGCGTCACGCCCTCGACCGTCGGCGGGTGCTGCGCCTCGGCACGCAGGTCCAGCTCGACGCAGAACCGCGGCAGGTCGGCCTCGGGAGTGGCGGCGGCGAACTCCTCGGCGAGCTCGACCAGCGCGAGCAACGACTCCCAGCGTTCCCGCGCGCTGCCACCGGTCGGCGGCTCGTCGGTGAGCCCGACGCGGTGCAGCACCGAGCGCACGACCTCGGGCAGGCTCCCGGCCACGGCGCCCGACGAGCGCAGCGTGATCATCGCCTGGCGCACCTCGGCGCGCTCGAAGAAGCGCTCGCCGCCGCGCACCAGGTACGGGATGCCGAGCGACGCGAGCGCCTGCTCGTACACCTCGGACTGGGCGTTGACGCGGTAGAGGATCGCGATCTCGGACGCCGCGACGCCCTCGTCGAGCAGCGTCTTGACGCGGCCCGCGACGGCGTCGGCCTCGCTCGGCTCGTCGTCGAACTCGTGGAACCGCGGCTTCGGGCCGTCCGCCCGCTGCCCGATCAGCTGCAGCCGCGAGCCGGACGGACGGCCACGCGCCCACTTGATCACGTCGTTGGCCAGCTCCACGACCTGCGGGGTCGAGCGGTAGTCGCGCTCCAGCCGCACCACGACCGCCTCGGGGAACCGGCGCCCGAAGTTGAGCAGCGGCTGCGGCGAGGCGCCCGCGAACGAGTAGATGGTCTGGTTCGCGTCGCCGACCACGGTGAGGTCGTCGCGCGCGCCCAGCCACGAGTCGAGCACGCGCTGCTGCAGCGGCGTCACGTCCTGGTACTCGTCCACGACGAAGCAGCGGTAGCGGTCGCGGAACTCCTGCGCGACCTCCGCGTTGTCCTCCAGCGCGCCCGCCGTGTAGAGCAGCAGGTCGTCGAAGTCGAGCAGCTGCGCCTCGGTCTTGAGCTGCTCGTAGGTCGTGTAGAGCTTCAGGATCTGCTCGGCGGGCGCCGGGATGTCGCGCGCGGCACGAGCGGCGGCGGCCGGGTAGTCCTCCGGCGTCAGCAGCGACGCCTTCGCCCACTCGATCTCGCTGGTCAGGTCGCGCAGCGCATCCGGCTCGGTGGGCATTCCCAGCCGGGACGCGGCGCGGGCGACGACGCGGATCTTCTGGTCGACGAGGTCCCAGCGCGGACCGCCGATGACGCGCGGCCAGAAGTAACGCAGCTGGCGTGAGGCGGCGGCGTGGAACGTCACGGCCTGTGCGCCGTGCACGTCCAGAGAGCGCAAACGCGTGCGCATCTCCCCCGCGGCGCGCTTGGTGAACGTGACGGCGAGGACCTGCGACGGAGCGACGTGGCCGCGTTGGCACAGGTAGGCGATGCGGTGCGTGATGGTGCGCGTTTTGCCGGTACCCGCACCCGCGAGCACGCACACGGGGCCGCGCGGGGCCTCGACCGCGGCGCGCTGTTCCGGATCAAGACCCTCCAGCAACGCGTCCATGCCCGGCAGTCTCGCAGATGGCCGATGCAACACCGAGACCAGCGCGCCGTATCCTGGGGACATGGCAGGTAAGCAGGACAAGGCGGCGGCGAAGGAAGCGGCGAAGGTTCGCCGCGCGGCTTCACGTGAGCGGCGCAAGCAGATCTTCGAGGCGTTCAAGATGCAGCGCCGCGAGGACAAGGCGCTGATTCCGCTGATGCTGGGCGCGATCCTCGGCGTCACCGCGATCGCCGTGGTCCTGGGCATCGTCTTCGACGCGGTCTGGATGTTCGTGCCGCTGGGCGTCGCGCTCGGCGCGCTCCTGGCCGTGATCATCTTCGGCCGCCGCGTGCAGAGCAACGTCTTCCGCAAGGCGGACGGCCAGCCGGGTGCGGGCGCCTGGGCGCTCGAGAACCTGCGCGGCCGCTGGCGCGTCACCCCCGCCGTCGCGGGCACCACGCAACTCGACGCCGTGCACCGCGTGCTGGGCCGGCCGGGCGTCGTCCTGGTCGCCGAGGGCGCCCCGCAGCGCGTCAAGCCGCTCCTCGCGCAGGAGAAGAAGCGCATCGCCCGCGTGATCGGCGAGACCCCGATCTACGACTTCATCATCGGCACCGGAGAGGGCCAGGTCCCGCTGAAGAAGCTCCAGTCGAAGCTGATGAAGCTGCCGCGCAACATCACGGCCGCCCAGGTCGACACGCTGGAGACCCGTCTCGCCGCACTGGCGAGCCGTGGCGCCGCGCTGCCCAAGGGCCCGATGCCCGCGGGCGCGAAGATGCGCAACGTCCAGCGCGCCATGCGCCGCCGAGGCTGACACCACCACCTGCCCCCACCAGCACGAAGAAGAGGCCCGCCGCACGAGTTGTGCGGCGGGCCTCTTCTTTCGCGTTCCGGGTGAGCTAGCGGACCTTGATCACCACGGTGCCGGCCGCCTTGTCGTGCAGGCAGCGGCCGTCCGCGTCCCAGACCAGCGCCGGGATCAGCGGGAAGATGAGCACGGTGCGCAGCAGGGCGCGCGGCAGGTGCACGAACGTCTTGCCGTCGATCCGCGCCACCCGCAGCCCGAGCAGCGCGTGTCCGGGGGTGAACCCGAAGAACGCGACAGCGACCGTGGTGATCACGAACCAGGCCAGCAGGCTCCAGTTCTTGGGCAGGTCGGGCAGGGTGAACACCCCCGCCACGCCCGCCGCGAGGAAGAAGTCGACCAGGATGGCGAACGTGCGCCGCCCGATCGAGGCGATGGAGCCGGGCCCGTCCTTGGGGAAGCCGTGCCGCTCACCACGCCAGCGCTGTTGCGTGCCGTCGTTCGAGTCGTCACCCGGCGACAGCACCGAATTGGGTCCAGACAGCCACGAACCGGTCCACCTGCTCACCCCACCAGAGTAAAGGCGTGCTCAACGGGTGAGCACGGGCAGGTCGCCTTGCCCCCTCGACCGTCCCCGTTAACACTGGCGAAACATCAGAGTGACGGACGGGCAACACCGCCGACATACGGTCGCTCGTGATGACAAGCCGTTGTCCATAGTCAAGGAGTCGACGAGGGTGTTCAAGAATTCCGACGAGGTGCTGAAGTTCATCACCGACGAGGGCGTCAAGTTCGTCGACGTGCGGTTCAGCGACCTGCCGGGCGTGATGCAGCACTTCACGCTGCCCGCCAAGGCGTTCGACGCAGACGCGATCGAAGAGGGCCTCGCCTTCGACGGCTCCTCCGTGCGCGGCTTCCAGTCCATCCACGAGTCGGACATGCTGCTGCTGCCCGACCTGTACACGGCGCGCCTCGACCCGTTCCGGATCGAGAAGACGCTGATCGTGAACTTCTTCGTGCACGACCCGTTCACGCGTGAGGCGTACAGCCGCGACCCGCGCAACATCGCGCGCAAGGCCGAGCAGTACATCACCGACTCGGGCATCGCGGACACCGCGTACTTCGGTGCCGAGGCGGAGTTCTACATCTTCGACTCGGTCCAGTTCGACACGACCGCCAACTCCGCGTTCCACAAGATCGACGCGGTCTCCGGCTGGTGGAACACCGGCCGTGAGGAAGAGGGCGGCAACCTCGGCTACAAGGTCAAGTACAAGGGTGGCTACTTCCCCGTCACCCCGAACGACCACTACGCCGACCTGCGCGACCAGATGGTCCTCAACATGGAGGCCCAGGGCTTCACCGTCGAGCGCGCGCACCACGAGGTGGGCACCGGCGGCCAGGCCGAGATCAACTACAAGTTCAACACGCTGCTGCACGCCGCGGACGACCTGATGCTGTTCAAGTACATCATCAAGAACACCGCGTGGCAGGCCGGCAAGTCCGTCACCTTCATGCCGAAGCCGCTGTTCGGCGACAACGGCTCGGGCATGCACACGCACCAGTCGCTGTGGAAGGACGGCTCGCCGCTGTTCCACGACGAGAGCGGCTACGCGGGTCTCTCCGACACCGCCCGCCACTACATCGGCGGCATCCTGCACCACGCCCCGTCGCTGCTGGCCTTCACCAACCCGACGGTGAACAGCTACCACCGCCTGGTCCCGGGCTACGAGGCCCCGGTCTCGCTGGTCTACTCCCAGCGCAACCGCTCGGCGTGCGTCCGCATCCCGATCACGGGCAACAACCCGAAGGCCAAGCGCATCGAGTTCCGCTGCCCCGACTCCTCGGGCAACCCGTACCTCGCCTTCTCGGCGATGGTCATGGCGGGCCTCGACGGCGTGAAGAACAAGATCGAGCCGCCGGCCCCGATCGACAAGGACCTCTACGAGCTCCCGCCCGAGGAGGCCCGCGACGTCAAGCAGGTCCCGGCCACCCTCGACGCGGTGCTGGACAACCTGGAGGCCGACCACGAGTTCCTGCTCGAGGGCGGCGTGTTCACGCCGGACGTGATCGACACCTGGATCTCGTACAAGCGCTCCGAGGAGATCGACCCGCTGCGTCTGCGCCCGAACCCCTACGAGTTCGCGCTCTACTACGACGTGTGATCGGTTGAGCTGTGTCGAAGGCCCGGCGGGAACCCCCGCCGGGCCTTCGGCTTATGTCGCGAGCAGCGTCACGGTCGACGACGACCCGCTGAGCCGCACGTTGGAGACGAGGACGTCGGCCTCACCGCCCGTCGGCAGCTTGATCCGGGCCTCGCCTCCGGTGAGCGGCTCGGTGGCCGTGCCCGCACCCGAGAGCTGCCAGATGCCCGCGTCGTCCACGGTCTCGATCAGATCCACCCGGTCCATCTCGAACGCGTTGCCGTCCGCGTAGATGAGCCGGGCCGGTCCCGAGTAGCTGAACACCAGTTCTCCCCTGCCGGTTCTCCCTGATGCCCTGACACACGTGCGGGGCGGCGGCGGGGTTCACGCAATCCGAAAAGGACCTGCCCGCACGGGTCACGACGCGAGCTGGGCACGCACCTGCATCAGGGCCTCGCCGAGCAGGTTGAGCCCCAGCCACTGGGCCGGGTCCGACGCACGCGGGTCGGACGCGACGAGCCCGATGCCCCACACGCGGTCCTGCGGGCTGGCCTCGACCAGCACGCGCGAACCCGTGCCCAGCAAGTAGGAGCGCAGCGCCGGGTCCTGGCCGAACTTCGCCAGGTTGCCGTCGACGACGATCTGCAGCCGTGCGGAAACCCAGTCGGGGTCGGAGAAACCCGCCACCTCGCGGCCCAGGGCCTTGGCCTCGCCCGGGGTGCGGGCTGCCAGCACGCGGGCGGCGATGGCGTCGTCGCCGAAGAGCAAAGCCTTGCGCCACATCATGTAGTGCTCGGCGGAGGTGAACGTCTGGCCGTCCACGACGAACGTGCACGGCCACCACTGCGACAGGCAGCCCTTGCCGGTGCCGCCGTCGCGTTCGGGCTGATGGCCCCAGAAGAACAGGTACTTCACGGACGAGAGGGTAGGCGACTAGCTGCGCGATTCCTCGATGTTTTCGCCCGGCTCCGGCATTTCCGGCTCGCGCCACGCCTCGGCGCGCGTGGGGCCGTTGGCCCGCAGCTCGTTCTCGACCTCCTTCTTCAGGTGGTCGTCCATCATGAACCCGTGCTGGTCACTTCCTCGCTGAGCCATGCACCAGGCGTACCCGATGTGGTCAGAAAATCACTTCGGCAGCGGGATTCCGGTGACCGTGATCGCGGCGCCGGTCGGGGCGAACTGGCCGGAGATCGAGCCGAACGTCAGCGTGAGCGAGTTCACACCGGTGCCGAGCTTCTCATCGAGCACGACGGTGCCCGAGGTCGTGGTGCCCTGCGTGACGAGGCCGTCCCACTTGCTGCTCGATGCCGCGTAGGTGCGGTTCAGATCGTCCACGACGGCGATGCCGACGACGGGGAGGGTCATCCTGGCCTGGGAGGCGTTCGTGGCCGTCACGAAGAGCTTCACGCGGTTGTTCGCGGCTTCTACGCGAGTGACCTCTATGGTCAGCATGCCGCGCTGCTGCTTGAACGAGCCCGTCGTGACCTTGGTCTCCGCTGACGGCTCTGTCGTTTCCAGTGCGCCATCAGGGGTTTCGACGCCGTTCGACGTGGTCGTCGTGGCGGTGACGTTGGGCTGGGCGGCGGAGTTGTTGCCACTCAGTGCATATTCGATCACACCGAGTAGTGCGAGCACCCCGGCAGCCACGCCCGCGATGGCGATCACGGTCTTTCCTCGGCGCGTGACCCTGCGATGCTGCATGACTTCCTCTGCTAGACCCCCGACAACTACAGCTCCCCCGCTGAGCGCGCCCAGTCTCATCTCGATTGGGTGAAACGTCAATGCGCTAGGGTCCGCGCGTGTCTCAAGATGTCGCCGAATTCACGGCTCCGCAGCTGCTCACCACCCACATCTTCGACTCGGCGCCGGACGCGCTCGAAGCGGTTCAGGCCGCTGACGTGCTCGACCTCGGTGTCCGCGTCTACAACCGGCTCGTGCCCGACGTCGACGACGCGGAAGCGTTGGAGGAGGAGTGGGTCGTCGAGATCTACACCAGCGCACCCGCGGTGGACCCCGACTCCGACGAGGACTGAGCGGTTCAGGTTTGGGGGCACGCCGCGAGGCGTGCCCCCAAACCTGAAGAAATACATGAAGATTTCAGACGGTCAGTACGACTTTTCCTCGTACGTGGCCACCTTCGAGCAGCTTGTGCGCCTTCACGGCCTCTGCCAACGGAAACGTCTGCTGCACCTCGACGCGCAGCCGCCCGTCCGCGACCAGGTCCGCCAGCCACTGCGTCTGCCCGGCGTCGGGTCGCGCCCACGTGTTGACCACGCCGCTCTCCAGCGCCCGCGCCCCGTCCACAATGGACGTCATCCGCGCCCGGTCGCGCACCAGCCGCAACGACTGGTCGAACGCGAGCCCGCCCGCGTTGTCCACCACCACGTCGACCTGGCCGTCGCCGCCGACCAGCTCCGCGACCGCGTCGACCAGCGCGTCACCGTAGGCGACCGGTTCGGCCCCGAGCGACCGCACGAACTCGTGGTTGCGCGGCGACGCGGTGCCGATGACCCGCGAGGCACCCAGCTCCCGTGCGATCTGCACCTGGACGTGCCCTACCCCGCCGGCGGCCGCGTGCACCAGGACGACGTCGCCGGAACCGGTGCCGACGACCTTCAACGCCTGCAGCGCCGTGAGCCCCGCCAGGGGCAACGCGGCCGCGGTCACGAAGTCCACGGTGGACGGTTTGCGCGCGAGCATCCGGACCGGCACCGAGATCAGCTCGGCGTAGGAACCGAACTGGACGTGGTCCTTGCGCGCGTACGCGAGCACCTCGTCGCCCGGCTTCCACTCGTGCACACCGATGCCGACGGCCCGCACGACCCCGGACACGTCCCAGCCCGGGATCAGCGGCAGGTGGTGCGGGATCAGCCCCTGCAGATATCCGGCTCTGACCTTGTAGTCCACCGGGTTCACCCCGGCCGCGCGCACCTCCACCAGGACCTGGTCAGGCCCGACCAGCGGGTCGGGCAGCTCCTGCAACGACATGACCTCGGCGTCACCGAACCGGTCGTACGCGATGGCTTTCACGGTTTCTCACCGTAGAAGACACGCTCCGCCACCGCACGTGCACGACGAGTGGTCCTGCGGTATTCCTCCACGAACTCCCCAGGATCGCCGCCGGGCCCGTGGCCCATCACCGACGCGACCGCGACGAGATCGCGCCCGGACGTCGGCAGTTGATCAGAAGCCTTGCCCCGCACCAACATCACGGCGTTGCGCGCCTGCGTCGCGAGGTTCCACGCGGCGGTCAGCGCGGCGGCGTCCTCCGCGGCCAGCAGACCGGCGGAGACGGCGGCCTCCATCGCGGCCATTGTGGACGGTGTGCGCAGGCCGGGCACGGCGCCGGAGTGCTGCAGCTGCAACAACTGCACGGTCCACTCGACGTCCGCGAGCCCGCCGCGGCCGAGCTTGGTGTGCGTGCCCGGGTCAGCGCCGCGCGGCAGCCGTTCCGCGTCGACCCGTGCCTTGATCCGCCGGATCTCCCGCACGGACGCCGCGTCCAGGCCGTCGGCCGGGTAGCGCAGCGGCTCGATCAACGCCTCGAACTCGGCTCCCAGGGCGGCGTCACCCGCGATGAAACGGGCCCGCAGCAGCGCCTGTTTCTCCCAGATCTCGGCCCACTGCCGGTAGTACGCACGGTACGACTCGAGCGTCCGCACCAGCGGCCCCTGCTTGCCCTCCGGCCGCAGATCGGCGTCGACCTGCAGCGGCGGGTCCTGCGACGGCGCGCCGAGCAGCCGCCGGATCTTCTCGACGACGCCGCTCGCCCACTTCGCCGCCTCGGAGTCGGACACGCCCTCGAACGGCCGGCACACGAACAGCACGTCCGCGTCCGAGCCGTACCCGAGCTCGTGCCCGCCGAGCCGGCCCATGCCGATCACGGACAACGCGGCCACGGGCTCACCGGACGCGCGCACCGCCGCGTCCAGGGCGCTCTGCAGCACCGAACCCCACACCTCGGACAGCGAGACGCACACCGTTGCCAACGGCATGAACCCCAGCAGGTCCGCGGCGGCGATCCGGAGCATCTCGTGACGCCGCAACGATCGTGCGGCCGCGATCGCCCTGGCCGCGTCGCCGTACCGGGAAACGGCGCTGCGCAAGGGTTTCCCGATCGAGTGCGGATCTCCGCCAACAAGGGCGTCGGTGTCCGCCAGGAGCCGCAACACTTCCGGCGCGCGCACGAGCAGGTCCGGCACGAACCGCGAGGTGCCCAGCAGCGCCGCGAGCCGTTCGACGACCGCGCCCTCGTCGCGCAACAGCCTGAGGTACCAGGGGGTTTCCGCGAGCGCCTCGGACACCTTCCGGTACGCGAGCAGCCCGCCGTCCGGATCGGGCGTGCCGGCGAAGAGGTCGAGCAGCACCGGCAGCAGCGCGCCCTGGATGCGAGCCCGCCGCGACATCCCGTGCGTCAGCGCCTGGATGTGCCGCAACGCGCCGTCGGGCGACGTGTAGCCCAACGCGGCCAGCCGGGCCACGGCCTCCTTGGTGGTGAGCCGCAACGCCTCGGTCGGCACGCCCGCCACGGACTGCAGCAGCGGCCGGTAGAACAGCTTCTCGTGCAGCCGCCGGACCTGGTTGGCGTGCTTGCGGAACTCCGCGAGCAACACCTGCCCCTCGGACTTGCGTCCGTCCGCCGCCAGCCCCACCGACCGCGCCAGCCACCGCAACGCCGACGCGTCGTCGTCGGCCGGGAAGAGGTGCGTCCGCAGCATGCGCTGCAGCTGGAGCCGGTGCTCCAACGTGCGCAGGAACCGGTACGAACGCCCGAAGTCCGCCGCGTCGTCACGTCCGACGTACCCGCCCTGGCCCAACGCGGCCAGCGCCGCCGTCGTCGCCTGGATGCGCAGGTCCTCATCGGAACGCCCGTGCACGAGTTGCAGCAACTGCACCGCGAACTCGACGTCGCGCAGACCACCGCGGCCCAGCTTCAGCTCGCGGTCGGCCAGCCCGGAAGGCACGTGGTCCTCGACCCGGCGCCGCATCGCCTGCACGTCCTCGACGAAGTTCTCGCGCTCGGCGGCCGTCCACACGTACGGCCGCACGACGTCGAGGTACGCCTGCCCCAGCTCGGCGTCCCCGGCGACCGGCCGTGCCTTCAGCAGCGCCTGGAACTCCCAGGTCCGCGCCCACTTCTTGTAGTACGACGCGTGCCCGTCCAACGTCCGGACCAGCGCACCGGCCTTGCCCTCCGGCCGCAGCGCCGCGTCGACCTCGAAGCACGACTGGCCGGCGATCTGCATCAACGTGCTGGCGAGGCGGGTCGCCACGCCCAGGTCGCCCTCGGCGACGAACACGACGTCGACGTCGCTCACGTAGTTCAGCTCGTTCGCACCGCACTTGCCCATCGCGATCACCGCGAGCCGGCAGCGGTCCGCCCCGTTCACCTTCTCCGCGGCGAGCTTCAACGACGCCCGCAGCGCCGACACGGCCAAATCGGACAGCTGTGCCGCCACCGTGTCGTACGGGACGAACGGCAACTCGGCCTCGACGACGTGCGCGAGGTCGTTCGCCGCGACGAGCAGCAACTTCGCCCGGTACTCCGTGCGCAGCACGTCGCCGTCCGCGAGCTCCAGCGACACGTCGACGTCCTCGGTCAGCGAGCACCACCGTTCGGGGTTCGCGACGAGGAAGTCCGACAGGGCGGTGGACGAGCCGAGCACGGCGAGCAGGCGCCCGCGCACCACGACGTCCTCGTGCAGCGCGGCCGACAGGGCGTCCCAGTCGGCAACGGCTTGGAGGCGCTCCAAGCCACGCAGCGCGAGGTCGGGATCAGGGCAGCGGGAGAACGCCGAGTGCACCGGCTCGGAGCCCTCGGTGGGCCTGCGGTCAGCCCACAGGCCGAGCGCGCGCAGCACTTCCTCGCTGCGCGGCTCGGTGAGACCGAATCTTGCTGGTGACGCGTGGCGGACTGGTTCGCTCATCGTGAGCCAACCCTAATGCCCTCACACGTCTAGAAGACGATCAGTGAGAGCCCGTAGAGCACGACGGCGACGCACCCGGCGAAGCTCGCGTACGCGGGCACCTTCTTGTCACCCGACAGTGCGCGGATGCCGACGACGAACAGCGTCACGACCAGAACCGTGACCAGCAGCGTGGCGCCGAAGACCTGGAGCAGCGCCTCCCAGTCGACCTTCATGCCGCCACCTTGTGCAGTTCGGCCTGGGCCGCGACCTCGTCGACGATGTGCTCGGGCTTGACCGGCTCGCGCCGCGCCAGGACCCAGATGACGGCCGACACCACGATGCCGATGGCGGCGACGCCGATGATGCCGACGGCGCCGGTCGAGGCCCACTTGCCCGCGAGGGCGCCGACGATGCCGGCGGCGGGCAGGGTGAGCAGCCAGCCGGCGGCCATCTTGCCCATGGTTCCCCACCTGACGCCGCGACGGTCACGGCCGAGGCCGGAGCCCATGATGCCGCCGGACGCGACGTGCGTCGTGGAGAGTGCGAAGCCGAGGTGCGACGACGCGAGGATCGCCGTGGCCGTCGAGGTCTGCGCCGCGAAGCCCTGTGCGGGCTCGATGGTCGTCAGGCCGCGGCCCAGCGTGTGCGTGATGCGCCAGCCGCCGAGGTACGTGCCCGCCGCGATCGCGAGGCCGGCGCTGACGATCACCCAGGTGGGCGGGCCGGAGCCGGGGGCGAGTGAGCCGGACGTGATCAGCGCCAGCGTGATGATGCCCATCGTCTTCTGCGCGTCGTTCGTGCCGTGCGCGAGGGAGACCAGCGACGCGGACGCGACCTGGCCGACCTTGAAGCCGGTGTGCGCGACGCGCGGGTCAGCGGCCTTCTTGAGCCGGTACACGATGATCGTGGCGATGGCCGCGACCAGGCCGGCGACCAGCGGCGCGACGATCGCGGGCACCAGGACCTTGTCGACGACCTTGGCGAAGTGGATGGCGTCCACACCGGACGAGACCCAGGCCGCGCCGATCAGACCGCCGAACAACGCGTGCGAGGAGCTCGACGGCAGCCCGGCGTACCAGGTGACGAGGTTCCACATGATCGCGCCGACCAGCCCGCCGAAGATGATGGCGGGCGTGATCTGGGCGTCGTCGACGATGCCGCCCGAAATGGTCTTGGCGACCTCGACGGACAGGAACGCGCCGACGAGGTTGAGAACCGCCGACAGCGCGACCGCCGTGCGGGGCTTCAGGGCACCCGTGGCGATGGAGGTGGCCATGGCGTTGGCCGTGTCGTGGAACCCGTTGGTGAAGTCGAAGATGAGAGCAGTGATGACGACGATGATCACTACAAGAGCGGGATCCACAGTGATCCTCCGGCTGGATCGAACAAGCTGTCCAGGAGATTACGGTACCGCCAACGGAGGATGTCTTAAAACCTACGAAAGTAACGTCACACCAACGGAAGTTGTGCGCCCGAACCGAAGGCGGGCAACAGTTCTCCCCGAACGAGTTTCGCGAATCGGGCGACGAACGGCTGCCACACCTCCTCGAAGTCTCGATGCGCTTCCTCGAGGAACTCCTGGTCGAAGTGGTGACCTCGCGCACAGGACGCCGATTCAGGATCCTTAGCCGCCCAGTTCAAGACGATTTCCGGGGTCGTCTCGATGTGGAACTGCAGGCCGTAAGCGCTCTCTCCCACCCGAAACGCCTGATTCGGATATTTCGGGGAAGCCGCGAGCTGCTCCGCGCCGGGCGGCAGCAGGTGCACCTCGTCGTTGTGGAACTGCAGCACGTCGGGCGTGAACGGCAGGTCGGCGAACAACGGGTCGTTCGCGGCGGCGTCGCGCTTCGCCACCAGCAGCACCCCGACCTCCGGCCCCTGCGGCCCCTTGCGGACCTGGCCACCGGTGGCGGCCGCGAGCAGCTGCGCGCCGAGGCAGATCGCCAGGGTGGGCAGCCGCTTCGACACGGCACTCGACAGCAACCGGCGGGCGTCCGCGAGCCACGGGTGGTCGAGGTCGTCGAGCGCGCCCATCTCGCCGCCGAGGCAGATGACGCCCTGGTAGCCGTCGAGATTCTCCGGCGCGGGCTCGCTCTTGAGCCGCACGAGGTCGAGCTCGATGCCTTCGGCTTCGAGCCAACCGCCGAGCTTCGCGAGCGGATCCGACTCGGAGGGCTGCAGAACGAGCAGGCGTGGTGCGTTCACGCACTTGAGCCTAGGTGGGTTCCCGTCAGCAGTGACACGCGACCTTCGATACGCCTGACCCGATCAGGTGATCTGTCTCGACCGGGTACCCCGCGTCCCGCCAGGCCGTGATGCCACCGGACAGCCGCTTCACGCGGTAGCCGCGTTCGGCGAGCGCGAGTGCCCCTTTGGTCGCCGCGTTGCACTGGAAGCTCTCGCAGTAGCAGATGTAGACCAGGTCGGGGTCGAGGTCGAGGACGGCCGGCAGGTCGCGGTAGGGCAGGTTGATCGCACCGGGGCCTGCGCAAACGCTTCCGGGGCACGCGTCTCCACGAGCACGTAACCGCGGGTGTTCCCGTCGAGCAGGTCGCGGTGCACGTCGTCGGGGTCTGCCTCGAACGCCAGCTCGGCGGCGAAGTGGGCAGCCGCGGTGGACGGGTCGGCGGCGGGGAAGCGCAGTGCGTTCGTCATGCTCTTGATCCTGCTGGGACGGTCGCCGGTACGACATGCGGAAGTCCAGGCGTCCGGCCCGATCTCCCTATGATTTCCAGGTGGAACTCGACGCTGTGGACTGGAAGATCCTGTCGCTGCTGCAGCAGGACGGGCGGATGTCGTTCACCGCGCTGGGCCGCGAGGTGTCGCTGTCCGCGCCGGCCGTCACCGAACGGGTCCGGCGCCTGGAGTCACTGGGCGTGATCACCGGCTTCACCGCCGTGGTGTCGCCCTCGCGGCTGGGCCTGCCGATCGAGTCGATCGTGCGGGTGCGGGTGCGGTCGCTCGACACACCGCGGTTCCGCACGCAGGTGCTGGTGCTGCCGCAGGTCCTCGACGCCGACCACGTCACCGGCGACGACTGCTGGCTGTTGCGGGTCGTCTGCCGGTCGATGGTGGAGTTGGAGGAGCTCGTCGAGGTGATGCAGCGGTACGGCGACACCACGACTTCGCTCGTGTTCTCGTCGCACGTCCGGAACCGGCCGTTGTCCGCCGAGCTGTTGGGTTAGTCCCAGCGGTACTCGGACCAGTCGGAGACCGCGCGGAAGCCGATGCCCTGGTAGACGGAGTTCGCCGTCGGGTTGGCGAGATCCGCGGTCAGCACGACGTGGTCGGCGCCTTCGCCGTACGCCCACTGGCTGATCGCCGCGGTGACAACGGCCGCGTAGCCGTTCCTGCGGTGTTCGGGCGGGGTGTAGACCGGACCGACCCGCGACACCCCGCCGACCGGGGTGGTGCTCGCCGCCCACGACACCGGGACTCCGTCGACCAGCCACAACACGTGGCCCGCGGACATCCACCGGCTGTCCCGCATCCGTGTCTCCGCCTTGCCGCGTGGGAGGCCGTCGAGCTCGGCCACGAACTGGACCCACCACTCGGTGACCAGCTCGTCGTCGGCCTGGGTCGCGGGTCTCGGCTCTCCGGGAACGTCCGGCACGACGAGGTCCTCCAGCCGGTACAGGCGCAGGGAGTAGACCTCCCTGCCGCCGGTGCGCCAGGCCTTCCGGAAGGCTTCGACCCGGTCCCGGGTTCCGGAGACCTCGTCGATCTCCTGGCCGTGCAGTACCTCTGCCACCAGCGGGGCGGCGGCGGCCGGCATCGCCGCGACGTGCAGCGGCCGGCCCTGCATCCTGGTTGCCGCGCCGACGACGGTTCCGTTGTCGTGCAACGAGATCAGCGTGACAGCCGGCCGTCTTCCCTCCAACGCGGCGTCGAGTCCGGTGAGGTGCACGCTGTGGTTCACCGGGTCGGCGTTGAGGAAGTCCCCTGCCACGGCGAGGAAGTCCCCGATGTCGTTGTGGCTCAGTGCTTCCACCAGAACTCCGCCCAGTCGTCGAGTGGTTCGTAGCCGATGCGTTGGTAGATCGAGTTCGAGGTCGGGTTGGTCAGGTCCGCGAAGAGCAGGACCTCGGTGGCGCCCTGGTCCAGCGCCCACTGCGTGGCGATCGCGCTGACCGCGGCGCCGTAGCCGTGTCGGCGATGTTCTGGCGGGGTGTAGACCGGGCCGATCCTCGTCATGCCGGCCTGGGGGAGGCTCGCCACGGCCCAGGCGACCGGTGTGCCGTCGATCACCCAGAGCGCGTGGCCGTGGCCGAGGCGCACCGACGTGCGCATCGCTTTGGTCGCCGGAGCCGCCGGTGCTTCGGGGACGGCCTCGTTGAGGAACGCCTCGCGCCAGGCGCCGAGGAGCTCCACGTCGTCTTCGGTGGCCATGCGGCTCGTGCCGGCGATCGTCGGCGGTGTGAGGGTGCCCAACCGGTACTGCCTGGTGGCCAGGGATCCCCGGTAGCTCCTGCCCGTCGCCTTGGCGAAGGCCTCAGAGCGGTCCCGCGGCCCGATGACGCCGGGGGCGTCCGGATCGATCTTGGCGGCGACCTCGACCGCGAGTTCCACCGCGGTGAGCGGAAGATCTGCTGCCTGGTACGACCAGGGTGGCGTGCGGACCAGAGAGCCGACCACTTCGCCGTGGTCGTGGAACGTGATCAGGACCGGCGGTTCTTCGGTGGCCGGCGAGCGGCGGATGCGGTCCAGCGAGGTGAGGGCCATCGTGTTCCGCACCGGATCGGCTGCCAGCCGATCGTGGGTGGCAGCGTCGAACGATTCCAGCGTGACGTGCACGACCGCGTCCATGGGTCCATCAGACCAGAGCGCGCAAGTGGGATTCCGAGCACGCAAAAAACCCCCGAGGGGAGCACCGAAGTGCTCGACCCTCGAGGGTCTTCTGGAAAGAATGTTCGGCGACGACCTACTTTCCCACACCGTAACCAGTGCAGTACCATCGGCGCAGAAGGGCTTAACTACCGGGTTCGGAATGGGACCGGGTGTTTCCCCAACGCTATTATCACCGAAACTCTGTGGAGTTGTACCTGCGGCGATCGGAATGCCGCTCGGTTCTTCCAGAACCGCACAGTGGATGCGTAGCGTCTTTGTAACAAGTCCTCGGCCTATTAGTA
>NZ_BMNC01000026.1 GCF_014646255.1 Lentzea pudingi | reverse complement strand
CGACGGGCACCCGCCCATCAGCCGCGTTCAGTCACCAACCTCATGACCAAGTACACCTAGGTCCAGACCGGTTCGTCCACTTCGGACACCCTGCCGTCCGCCCGGAAGTGCAGGAACCGGTCGAACGACTTCGCGAACCACCGGTCGTGCGTGACCGCGACGACCGTGCCCTCGAAGTCGTTCAGCGCGTTCTGCAACGCCTCCGCCGACGCTAGGTCGAGGTTGTCCGTCGGCTCGTCGAGCAGCAGCAGCGTCGCCCCGGACAGCTCCAGCAGCAGGATCTGGAACCGTGCCTGCTGGCCGCCGGAGAGGTTCTCGAACCGCTGGTCGCCCGCCTTGTCGAGCCCGTAACGACCCAGCACGGACATCGCGGCACCGCGCTCCTTGCCTGGCCGCTGCCCCTCGCCGTGCCACAGGATGTCGACGAGCGTGCGGCCGATCCACTCCGGGTGCTCGTGCGTCTGCGCGAACAGGCCCGCCACGACCCGTGCGCCGAGCTTCCACTTGCCGGTGGTCCGCACGTCGTCGCCGCCGAGCAGCCGCAGGAAGTGGCTCTTGCCGGAGCCGTTCGCGCCCAGCACCGCGACCCGGTCGCCGAAGAAGATCTCCAGGGAGAACGGCTCCATCAGCCCGCTCAGCTCCAGCTGCTCGCACGTGATCGCGCGAACGCCCGTGCGACCGCCCTTGAGCCTCGGCATGACCTTCTCGTCCTGAGGGATCTCCGGCGGCGGGCCCGCCTGCTCGTACCGTTGGAGGCGCGCGGCCATGACCCGGTACTTCTGGGCCATCACCTCAGAGGACTTGGCCAGCTGCTGCAGCGAGCGGACGAGCTCCTTGAGCCGCTCGTGCTCCTCGTTCCAGCGCCGGTGATCTTCCAGCAGCCTGTCGATGCGTTTCGCTCGAGCGCCGTGCCACGTCCCGAACGAGCCGGCGTGCGTCCACGCGGTGTGCGCCTCGACCGTGACGACGTGCGTGGCGGCGTTGGCCAGCAACTCGCGGTCGTGGCTGACGACGAGCACGGCCTTGTCAGTGGCTTTCAGCCGTTCTTCCAGCCAGCGCTTGCCGGGGACGTCGAGGTAGTTGTCGGGCTCGTCGAGCAGCAGGACCTGCTCGTGGCCGCGCAGCAGCGTTTCGAGGACCAGGCGTTTCTGCTCACCGCCGGAGAGCGTGCGCACCTCGCGGAAGCGGGCCCGGTCGTAGGGCAGGCCGAGTGCGGCGACGGAGACGGTGTCCCAGAGGACCTCGACGTCGTACCCGCCGGCCTCGCCGTAGGTGGTGAGGGCGTTCGCGTACCGCATCTGGGCGGCTTCGTCGTCGACTTCCATCAGCGCGAGCTCGGCGTCGTCGAGCTCCTTCGCCGCGCGCCGCAGCGCTTCGGGGGCGACCGACAGCAACAGGTCGCGCACCAGGCTGTCGTCGCGGACCGAGCCGATGAACTGCGGCATCACCGCGAGCCCGCCCTGCACGTGCACGCTGCCCTGCTTCGGGCTGAGCTCACCCGACAGGATCCGTTGCAGCGTCGTCTTGCCGGCACCGTTCGCGCCGACGAGCGCGACCACGGTCCCGCCGCTCACCTTGAACGAGACGTCGCGGAACAGCTCCCTGCCGTCAGGCAGGGTGTACGCGAGCCCGTTCGCTTCCAGATAACCCACGCCGGAGATCGTCCGGGTTCGCCGGGTCCCGGCGCCAGTCAGTTTCGGTCAGCGCAGGCGGAGCGGGTACCTGCGGAGCACCAGCACGCTGGCGGTGACGAGCAGGCACTGGAACGCGGGGCCGAACGCGCCGATCACCGTCAGCAACACCGCGAGGCCGCCGAAGACGATCAGGAGGGCGTAGAACAGCCAGGGGCGCACCTGGCGGTTCATCGTGCGGGCGAGTCTCGGCTCGTCCGCGAGCAGCCGCTGTTCGATCTCCTGGAGCGAGCGGCGTTCGGCTTCACTGAGCATCGGTGCCTCCGGAGGACGTCGGGACGTCATCATTCCCGCCCGTCACCCAGTGGATACTCGAACGCCGCTGTAGTCAAACTCGCTTCAGCCGGATCTCACGCCGTTGCCGGAACGCCGGCCCGCTCAGCGGCTCAGCGCGACGAGCCGGGAGACCGCGCGGAGGTACTTCTTGCGGTACCCGCCGCGCAGCATCTCCTCGGTGAACAGGTCCGAGAGCGGCTGCCCCGACACGGCGACCCGGATGTCGCGGTCGTAGAGCCGGTCGCCGAACGCCACGAGCCGCAGCCCGACGCTCTGGTCCGGCGCGGGCTTGACGTCCTTGAGGTGCACCGCGGTGACGCCGTCGAGCATCCGCCCGTACTTCGAGGGGTGGATGCGGGCGAGCGCCCTGCACAGGTCGTCGAAGTCGTCGAGCGTCGAGCCCTCGGTGTTGGAGGCTCTGACGACCAGTTCGGTGTCCGACATCGGTGCCGGGGCGTCCGGCAGGCCGCGGTGGCGGTAGTCGGGGCCGTCGACGCGCACGACGTCGAACTTCGACGACATCGACTGGATCTCGCGCAGGAAGTCGGCGGCGGCGAAGCGCCCTTCGCCGAGCTTGTCCGGCAGCGTGTTCGACGTGGCGGCGACGTGGACGCCCGCCGCCATCAGTTCCTTGATCAACCGGGTGACGAGCATCGTGTCGCCGGGGTCGTCGAGCTCGAACTCGTCGATCGCGAGCAGCTTGTGGCCCGAGAGCCGCTTCACGGCCTCGGGAAACGTCAGGACGCCGACCATGTTCGTCAGCTCGACGAACGTGCCGTACGCCTTCGGACCCGGCACGGCGTGCCAGAGCGACGCGAGCAGGTGGGTCTTGCCGACGCCGAAGCCGCCGTCGAGGTAGAGGCCGAGCTTGCCCGCGTCCTCGTCCTTGGAGCCGAAGAGCGACCACTTCTTCCGCTTGACGCTGACCCGCGCGGCGAACAGGCGGCCGGCCTCGACGGCGGCGGCCTGGCTCGGCTCGTCCGGGTTCGGAATGTAGGTGTCGAAGCTGACGGTGTCGAACCTCGGTGGCGGCACCAGGCTCTCGATCAGTTCGTCGGCACCGATCTGGGGATCCCGGTCGGACAAGCGCATGCCCGCACCTTATCGGCGTGATGGGATGGCTCGGTGGAGATGTTGTGGCCCTCACCGGGCGTTGAGATGACCGACACAGCCCTCGCGTCGCTGTACGGCTATCCGCGGGACCGCGCGTGGGTGACGGCGAACTTCGTGTCCAGCGTGGACGGTGCGGTGTCGGTCGACGGCCGGTCCGCCGGGCTGGGGTCACCGGCCGACCGGCAGATCTACCTGCTCGGGCGCGAGCTCGCCGACGTCGTGCTGGTCGGCGCCACGACCGTGCTGACCGAGGGCTACCGGGGTGCGCGGCGCGCCCGGCCGTTGCCGATCGCCGTGGTGACGGGGCGCGGGTCGCTCACGCCGGACCTGCCGCTGTTCACCGACACCGCCGTGCCGCCGATCGTGATCACGACCGAGGCCGCCCGGATGCCCGCGCTGCCGGCCGAGGTGGTCATCGCCGGGGAGACCGAGGTCGATCTGAAGGTCGCGGTCGCCGAGCTCGCGGCGCGCGGGTTGCGGCACGTCGACCTCGAAGGCGGGCCGCGGTTGTTCGGGTCGATGGTGGCCGAGGGGCTGGTGGACGCGTTGAACCTGACGGTCGCGCCGGTACTCGCGGTGGGTGATGCGGCGCGGATCGCGCACGGCCCGGTGGTCCCGCCCGTGGACCTCGCGCTGGCGTCGGTGCTGCGCGCGGACGACGTCCTGTTGTTGCGCTATCAGCGGCGGAATTCCAGCTGAGGAGGCAGGATGTGCAGGTGACAATTGCGGACCTACCCGTGACGCCACCTCTGCAGCCGATGCTCGCCACCGCGGTGGACGGGATCCCGGACGACGCGAACCTGTTCTTCGAACCGAAGTGGGACGGGTTCCGGTGCGTCGTGTTCCGCTCCGGCGACGAGGTGCTGCTGCAGTCGCGCAGCGGGAAGCCGCTCAACCGGTACTTCCCGGAGGTCGTCGCGTCGATGCTCGACGTGCTGCCCGACCGGGTGGTGGTCGACGGCGAGCTGGTGGTCGCGAAGAACGACGAGCTGGACTTCGACGCGTTGTCCGAGCGCATCCACCCGGCGGCCTCGCGGGTGACGATGCTGTCCGAGTCCACACCGGCCACGTTCGTGGCGTTCGACCTGCTGGCACTCGGGTCCGAGGTGCTGCTGGAGTCGCCGACGATCGCGCGGCGCGAGGCGTTGCTGGAGCTGCCGGGGCTGAACGTGACGCCCGCGACGACGTCCGTCGAGACGGCGCGGCAGTGGTTCACGCTGTTCGAGGGCGCGGGGCTCGACGGCGTGATGGGCAAGCCGTCGGACGGGCCGTACACGCCCGGCAAGCGTTCGATGATCAAGGTGAAGCACGCGCGCACGGCCGACGTGGTGCTCGCCGGGTTGCGCTGGCACAAGGACACCGAGCCCGGCACGGCCGTCGGCTCGTTGCTGCTCGGGGTCTACGACTCCCAGGACCTGTTGCACCACATCGGGGTCTGCGGGTCGTTCAAGGCGGCCGAACGCCGTGAGCTGGCGGCCGAGCTGGCACCGTTGATCACCACGGGCGACCACCCGTGGGCGGATCCCCAGCCAGGGCAACGGATTCCCGGCGAGATCAACCGGTGGCGCGGCAAGCAGGCCGAGTACGTGGCGTTGCGTCCCGAACGGGTGCTGGAGATCCACTACACCCAGACCGAGGGTGAGCAGCCGGTGCGGCTGCGGCACAACGGCCAGTTCGCGCGGTGGCGGCCGGACCGCGAGCCGTTGTCGTGCCGCTACGACCAGCTGGAGATCCCGGCCAGGTACGACGTGGCGTCGGTGCTGAAGGGCGAGCTCCGGGCCCGTTAGACGTCGGGCTTGGCCGAGCGCGTCGCACCGACCGACGCGATCACGACGCAGCAGACGGCGACCCACTGCGCCGGTGCGAGGTGCTCGCCGAGCAGCAGCAGGCCCGCGACCGCGGCGACCGCCGGTTCCATCGACATCAGGATCCCGAACACGCGCGGCGGCATGCGGCGCAACGCCTCCAGCTCCAGCGAGTACGGGACGACCGACGACATCAGGGCGACCGCGAACCCCGCCGCGAGCACCAGCGGGTCGAGCATCGCCGTGCCGGCCGAGCCGACGCCGAACGGCAGCGCGATCACCGCCCCGACCACCATCGCGAGCGCGAGGCCCTTGCCGTCGGTCGTCTGGCTGCCGAGCTTGGCCGTCACCAGGATGTAGGCCGCCCAGCACGCGCCCGCCGCGAGCGCGAACAGCACGCCCGTCCACAACAGACCGCCCTGGACACCCGTGAGCAGCACCACCCCGGTGCCCGCGAGCAGCACCCACACGGCGTCGATCCAGCGCCGCGACCCCGCGACGGCCACCGCGAGCGGCCCGAGGAACTCGATCGTGACGGCCGCGCCGAGCGGGATGCGGGCGAGCGCCGCGTAGAAGCAGAGGTTCATCACGGCGAGCACGGCGCCGTAGACGACGACCGTGAGGAGCGTGCGGCGGTCGAGCCTGAGCGACGGCCGCCAGATCGCGACGAGGACGAGCGCGGCCATGACCAGGCGCAACGTCACCGTGCCCGCCGCACCCGCGACCGTGAACAGTTGCTTCGCGAACGCCGCGCCGACCTGCACGCTGACGATGCCGAGCAGCACCAGCGCCGTCGGCGGGACGCCGCCCATCAGGCGGGCGACGGGCAGCCGATCAGCGTGATCCATGCACCCATCCTGACTCACAGTGTCCATCCATATGACGGGCAAGCCCCGTGGTGAGTCAGGGCACAAAACCGGTGCCCTGACTCACCACGCATTTACCTGGTCCGTGCGAGGCTCAGGCTCCCGGTATGTGAACGAGAGTGAGGAAATCTGTGCGTCGCGCTGCCTTGGCCCTACTGGCAGTGAGCGTGCTGACGGCGTGCAGCGCGGGTCCCTCGAACAGGCCGGTGATCGCGGTCAGGGGCGAGGAGAACCAGCCCGTCGACCAGAGCGCGCTCGCCGGGCCGCAGCCAGTGCCGCCGCTCGGCGAGTTCAAGACGGACTCGCTGCCGTGGTCGCCGTGCAACGAGCAGATGAAGGACCGTTTCGGCGCCGATGCTCCCCAGGGCGAACAGCAGTACGAATGCGCGCGCATGACCGTCGTGCTCGACCCGCCGGGACGTCCCGGGCGCGGCACGCTCGGCATCGCACTGACGCGCGTGGGCACCGGCAAGAGCGCACTGGTCGTGGTCAACGACCCCGGCGGCGAGCCCGGCACGCTGAAGGCCGCGCGGCTCGCGGCGGCGTTGCCGAAGGAGCTCCTCAGCACGTTCACGATCATCGGCATGGACAGGCGCGGCACGGGCCGTTCGGACGGCATGTCGTGCGTGCCCCCGGCCACGCGCGCACAGCTGGTCGAGTACGACCCGGCCGAGCCCGAGCAGTCGAATCTCGTGGTCGCCGCGGGCGAGGCGTCGCAGGAGTGCGTCCTAGACCTCGAAGGCAGGCTGACCGCGTTCGACTCGTGGCGCGCGGCCGCAGACCTAGAACGCCTCCGCGACTACCTGGGCACCGACCGCCTCAACGCCATCGGCATGGGCGAGGGCTCGCGCGTCGTCACGACCTACGCCCAGCGCTACCCTAACCGCATCGGCCGCACCGTCCTCGACGGTGCCCCGGACCCGACGCTCGACCAGGTCGGCGTCCTGGAGTCGCGCGCCGTGGCAGCGGAGGCGACGTTCGACGCGTTCGCCCGCGACTGCAAGACCCGCGGCTGTGCCCTGGCGAACCCGCGCGAGGACGTGAAGGCCCTCCTCACCCAGCTGCGCACCGAACGCGTGCGCGGCGAGTACGTGGACCTGACTCCGGGCTCCGCCCTGAACGCGATCCTGGCGGGCCTCGCGGACCGCGGTAAGTGGCCCGCGTTGGCCGACGCCGTGGTCAAGGCGCGCGCAGGCGACGGCAGCGGCCTGTTCACCCTGCTCGACCCGCTGGTCAACGACCTGGACGAGAACCCACCGCGCTTCGACGCGGGCCTGATCGTCGGCTGCAACGACACCGCCACCCGCATCCCACCGGACCGGGTGAAGGCCCTCACCGCCGACTGGCAGTCGAAGCACGCCATGTTCGGCGCCGTGTTCGCCCGCATGCTGCTGCACTGCAACCCGTTCCCGCCGCCCAAGGCCGAGAAGGTCGACGCCCTGAAGAGCGCGCCGCCGATCGTGGTCCTGAGCACGGCCAACGACCCCTCCACCCCCGCACCCGGCACCGAGCACACGGCGCAGCGGCTGCCGGGGTCGGCGTTGATCGGGTGGCAGGGCAGCGGGCACGGGGCTTTGACGCTGTCGGGGTGCGCGACCACGGCGGTGCGCGACTACCTGATCGACGCGAAGGTGCCGTCGAACGGCACCGTCTGCCCGCCCTGATCCGCGAGGCGTTCGAGCACGGCCGAGGCAGTGACCGCGCGCTTTCGCAGAGGTCCCCCCGAACCGGGAACCCCTGCATCTCAACGTACTCAGAGGGTCTGACAGAAACCGTCCGGACATGTCGCGGGGAGCCTCTCGCGTGACCACGACGCGACGAGGCTCCCCGCCCGAATCTTCGTGTCAGCAGCTCGAACAACAGCCGCAGCCGGGACCCGTGCACCCGGAACAGCACCCACACGTACCCATCAGGGCCTCCCCGTCCTAAGCCGGACCAGCGCGGGACATCCGCGCACCCCACGGTCCGCCCCGGCACCAGCCCTGGGAACCCCTCTCACCCGAACGCGTGTGGACAACCACCGGGGCGTCGCAGCACGTGATCGCGCTATGCGCCCAGGTCGTCCAGGGCCTTCTGGGCTGCCTCCAGTTCGGCGCGCAACTGCTCCACCCGAGCGAGTTGCTGAGCACGCGCCGCGTTCAGCACGCCCTCGACGATCTCGGCGACCTCGGGCGTGAGCAGCTTCGAGGCCTGGGCCACGGCGGCCGGCGGCACCGGGGTCGGGCGGACCGCCCTGCGGGTGCCCTGCAGCACCTCCACGCTCCACTCGCCCTCGCCCGTCGTCACCAGCGTGATGGTGACCTCGGGGACGGCGGTCTTCGCGGCTGGCTTGCGCGCGGCGGGCTTCGGCGGTGGTGGCGCCTGCTCGACGGGTGCGGGCTTCGGCTTGGGGGCCGCGGGCTTCACCGGCGCCTCCGGGACGTAGGGATGGATGATCTCAGTCTCTCGCGGCGGCTCCGGTGGCGCAGGAGGCGGGGTCGCCGGTTTCTTGCGCGGCGGCGGCTTCTCGAGCGTCAACTCGGCCAGGGAGAACGACATCTCGTCCTTCGAGCCGGTGGGCCGGACTTGGATGAAGTCACCCTCCGGCGGATCCGTGACGGCCAGCAGCTTCGCCGACCTGCCCTCCTCCATGCCGACCGCGGCCGCCGTGAACCACACCATCGGCTGAGTGCCCTCGTCCAACTGCGCGCGCAGATCGGCGACGTCCTCCACCGACAGCCCGCTCTTCTTCGCCATCGCGCTGCCTCCCCAATCGAACACCTGTGCCCCAGCATGCCCTACACCCCCGACAATTCTGAGCACCGGGTGGGCAACAAGATCAACAACAGGGAGGACAGGCCGTGAGAGCGCTCTCAGGACTCCTCGGCGCGCTCGGCTTCTTCAGCGCGCAGCTGGTACTCGCACCCGTACTCGACCGCGTACGACAGGTCGTACACGTGCACGATCTTGGGGCCACCGTGCAGATGCACGTACGTCACGGTCTGCTTCGGGTCGTCGGGCGTGGACGGCAACGAGTCGACCCTGCCGTCGAGGGGACCGCCGACGTACCGCACTACATAGGGCTGAGGCATGGCGACCTCCTCTCGCGTTTCGTCCATTCTACGAGGTCGCCGACTAGATCCGTTCCCGATACAGCCGGTTGGCTCACTCACGCCCCGAACCACCGCACAGCGAGTTCGTCGAACGAGTCCCCATCAGGCATCTCACGCAGATACCACGGCATGTTGGAGTACACGTGCAACAGCGCGTAAGCCATCACGCGCCGAGGATCAGGCACCCGCCCGTACGCCTCCACCAACGCCCGCCAGCACTCACGGTCGCCTTTCGTCACGAACACCCCAACGCTGGCGAACTCGTACTCGAACGCCCCGCGCATGGCCGGCTCGAAGTCGAACAGCCCGGACAACACCCCGTTCCGCCGCAACAGATGCGCGCTCATCACCTCGGTGTGCAACAACACCGAAGACTCAGCACCGAGGTCCACCCCGTCGAGGAACGCCGGGATCCGCTCCAGCCACCGCGCGCCCAGCCCACGTTTCCGTTGCTGCTCAACGCACACCGCGCGCCGCTCCCCCACGAACGCCGCCCAGTCGACCGGCCCCAGCACAGCAGGTGGCTCGATCGCGTGCAACGCCTTCACCATCTCCCCGACCCGCACACTGACCTCGACGTCCGGCACCACGGGCTCCTCACCGTGCAGCCGCGACATCAGCACGTAGGCCCAGTCGTCGAGCAACCCGACGCCCCGCAACCGCGGCGTCGGCACCGGCAGCCTGCCGTGCACCGCTTCCATCACCGCGACCTCGGTCGACACCTCGGAGTGGTACTCCGGCGGGAACAGCTTCAGCACCAGGTCGTCGCCGATCGCGAAGACGGGCAGCGACCCGCCCTCGAACCGCACCACGTCCCCGCGCAGCCCCAGCCGGTCGCGGTAAGACTCGGCGTCCGGCTCCATCACTCCTGCTTGCGAGCGCGCGAGGGCTGCACCCGCAACGGCTCACCTGGCATCTTCGGGTAGTCCGGCGGGTACGGCATCTCCCCGCGAGGATCCGCCGCGTACCACTCCAGCAACGTCTCGATCCCGAACGCCTCGGAGTCCAGCCCGGCGTGCAGGTCGCCGCGCTCCTCCAAGCACTCCGGCACGGTCAGCACGTCGAAGTCATCCGGGTCCACGGTGGACAGTTCGTCCCACAGCACCGGCGTGGAGACGGTCGCACGAGGCGTGCCGCGCACCGACCAGGCCGAGGCGATCGTGCGGTCGCGGGCGGCCTGGTTGAAGTCGATGAAGACGCGCTCGCCGCGTTCTTCCTTCCACCAGGCCGAAGTGGCCAGTGACGGCGCCCGCTTCTCCACCTCGCGGGCCAGCGCGATCACGGCGTGCCGGACGTCGACGAAGTCCCACTCGGGACGGATCCGCACGGCCACGTGGATGCCGCGGCCGCCGGAGGTCTTGGGATAACCGGTCAAGCCCGCGTCGGCCAGGACCTCGCGCAGCACCAGCGCCACCCGCGCGGCGTCGGAGAAGTCCGTGCCCGGCTGGGGGTCCAGGTCGATGCGCAGCTCGTCCGGGTGGTCGACGTCGGAACGGCGGACCGGCCACGGGTGGAAGTCGAACGTGCCGAGGTTCGCGGCCCACACGATCACGGCCTCCGAGGTCGGGCAGATCTCGTCGGCGGGGCGGCCGGACGGGAACCGGACCTGCACCGTCTCCACGTACGAAGGGGCCCCCTTGGGGACGCGCTTCTGGTAGAACGCCTCGCCCTCGACGCCGTCGACGTAGCGCTTCAGCACCACGGGGCGGTCGCGCAGCACCGTCAGCAGGTACGGCGCCACGGTGCGGTAGTACTCGACCACCTGCCGCTTGGTGATGCCCCGCGCGGGGAAGTACGGCTTGTCCGGGTTGGACACCCGCACCAGCTGGTCACCGACCTCGAGCTCGATCGCCTTGGAAGCCACGTCGAAACCCTAAAGGCCGCGCACGAACGCCGCGAGCGCCAGCTCGAAGCTGTCGCGGTCCAGTTCGCGTGCCACGCCCGGCAGCAGGTGGGCGCGGTCGAGGTGCGGGTAGCGGTCGGTGTAGTCGGCCGGGTCCGAGGAGAAGCCGCTGGAGAACGAGCTCAGGGCCGAGCCGAACACGATGTACATCAGGCCCGCGGCGATCATCGTGGCCTCGCGGCGTGACCAGCCCGCGTCGACCAACGCGCCGTGCAGCAGGTCGAGGCGTTGCAGTGACTCGTCGCGGCCTGCTGGGCCGTAGGCGAGAAACGGCACGATGTTCGGGTGCGTCGACAACGCCGCACGGTACGAGCGCGCGCATCTGATCAGGCCCTCGCGCCAGTCCACGGAGAAGCCCGAGACGTCGACCGCCGACAGAACGGACGACGCGATGTCGTTCAGCAGCTGGTCCTTGGTGCGGACGTGCCCGTACAGCGACGCGGCCTGCACTCCGAGCGACGCGGCGAGCTTGCGCATCGACAGGCCGTCGAGGCCGTCTCGGTCGATGATGGCCAGGGCCACCGACCTGATGCGGTCGGGACTCAGCAGGGGGGTGCTCGGCCGGGGCATGTGGGTTAACCTAACACTGTTCGGTTAGTCGGGAGGGCCTGTGGATCTAACGCTTTCGGACGAACACCGGCAGCTCAGGGAGCTGGCCCGGCGGTTCACCGACGACCGCATCGTGCCGCACGCCCAGCGCTGGGACCGTGACGAGGCGATCGACCGGGACCTGGTCCCGGCGCTGGGCGAGGTCGGGTTCCTCGGGCTCGGCATCGACGAGCGCTACGGCGGGAGTGGCGGCGACAACCTCGCCTACTGCCTCGTCCTCGAGGAGATCGCGAGAGGTGACAGCGCGGTCCGGGGGATCATCTCCGTCTCGCTCGGCCTGGTCGCGAAGTCGATCGCGAAGCACGGCACCGAGGAGCAGAAGCAACGCTGGCTGCCCGGTCTCACCCAGGGCACCCAGCTCGGCTGTTTCGCCCTCACCGAGCCCGGCACCGGCAGCGACGCCGGCAGCCTCGTCACCAAGGCCGAGAAGACGGAAGACGGCTACCGGATCAACGGCCGCAAGGTCTTCATCACCAACGGCACGTGGGCCGACGTCGCGCTGGTGTTCGCCCGCACCGGCGGACCAGGCCCGAGAGGCATCTCGGCGTTCCTCGTGCCCACGGACACCAAGGGCTTCCAGGCCACCGAGATCAAGGGCAAGCTCGGCATGCGCGGCCAGGCGACGGCCGAGATCACGCTCGACGACGTCGACGTGCCCGAGGACGCCCTGCTCAGCACCGAGGGCTTCAAGCTCGCGATGGGGTCGCTCGACAAGGGCCGCATGTCCGTCGCCGCAGGCTGCGTCGGCGCCGCACGAGGTGCGCTGGAAGCCGCGTTGAAGTACGCCAAGGAACGCGAGCAGTTCGGCAAGCCCATCGCGGGCTTCCAGCTCGTGCAGGAACTCCTCGCGGACATGGCCGTCGAGACCGACGCCGCCCGGCTCCTGACGTGGCGCGTCGCCGACCTGGCCGACCGCGGCGAACCGTTCGGCACCGAGGCCAGCATGGCCAAACTCTACGCCAGCGAGGCCGCGGTCAGGGTCGCCAACAACGCCATCCAGGTCTTCGGCGGCTACGGCTACATCGACGAGTACCCGGTCGGCAAGTACCTGCGGGACACCCGCGTCACCACCCTCTACGAGGGCACCAGCCAGATCCAGAAACTGCTCATCGGTCGCGCGCTCACGGGCGTCAACGCGTTCATCTGAGAGGAAAGCAATGGACTTCACGCTCGACGAGGAGCAGAAGGAGATCCGCGACTGGGTGCGGACCTTCGTGCGCAAGGAGATCGTCCCGCTGGAGCCCGAGGTGCTGCGCCGCGAACGCGCGGGCCAGCCGGGCCTGCCCAAGGACGAGCTGAAGGCGTTGCAGGACAAGGCCAAGCAGGCCGGGTTCTTCGGTGTCCTCACTCCGCAGGAGTTCGGCGGCATGGGCCTCGGCGGGATGATGACCGCGCTCATCGAGGCCGAACTGGGCCGCAGCTTCGTCCCGTTCCGCTTCGGCGGCTACGCGGACAACATCCTGTTCCACGGCAACGAGGAGCAGAAGCAGCGCTACCTGCTGCCGACGATCTCCGGCGAACGGGTCTCGTGCTTCGCGATCACCGAGCCCGGCGCCGGCAGTGACGCCAAGGCCATCCGCACGACCGCCGTCCGGGACGGCGACGAGTGGGTCATCAACGGCGAGAAGACCTTCATCACGCAGGGCAACGAGGCCGACTTCGTCATGGTGTTCGCCGTGACGGACAAGGAGAAGGGCGCCGACGGCGGCGTCACGTGCTTCCTCGTCGACCGCGACATGGGCTGGAAGTCCGAGCCCATCCCGACCATGGGCCAGTGGGGCCCGGCGGCGCTGGTGTTCGACAACGTCCGCGTGCCGCACGAGAACATCCTCGGCGAGGAGGGCAGGGGCTTCCACCTCGCGATGCAGTGGATCGGCCAGGGCCGCTACCTGCTGCCCGCCCGCGCGCTCGGCAGCGTAGAGCGACTGGTCGAGATGGCGATCGAGCAGGCCAAGAACCGCGTCACGTTCGGCCAGCCCATCGCCGAGTACCAGGCCATCCAGTGGATGATCGCCGACTCCGCGGTCGAGATCGAGGCGCTGCGCTGGCTCGTGCTGCACGCCGCGTGGCTCGTCGACCAGAAGCAGGACTCGCGGCAGGCGCAGTCGATCGCGAAGCTCTACGGCGGCATCAAGGCCAACGAGATCGTCGACCGCGTCCTGCAGATCCACGGCGGCATGGGCTACACGCGTGAGCTGCCGATCGAGCGCTGGTACCGCGAACTGCGGCTGCTGCGCATCTACGAGGGCACCGACGAGATCCAGCGCCGCACGATCGCCCGCAACCTGCTCAAGGGCCACGCGAACGTCCGCGGCACGCTCGGCTAGCTCTATCTTGGGATGATGCTCGACCACGACATCCTCGGCGTCGTCGAACGACAGGTCCGCACCTGGTCGGCCGGCGACGCCGAGGTGTACGCGGCGGCGGCCGGCGGCTACTCCCCCGCGTTCGCGATCCCGTTGCTGCAGCACGGCGGCCCGCAGCTCGGCCTGACCGGCGCCGACATGACCCAGGTCCTGCACGCCGAACAGTCGTTGTGGCTGCACGGCAAGCTCCCGCCGCACGGCTCGACAGTCGTCACGAAGACGGTCACCGACATCTACGACAAAGGCTCCGGCGCTCTAGTCGTCAGCACGTGGGAGTCCGAGTTCGCGACCACGCGCTCGTCGTGCTTCATCAAGGGCGAGGGCGGCTTCGGCGGCGAACGCGGTGGGACGCGCGAGTTCACCGTCCCCGCCAAGCGCCACGAGATCAGCTACTTCAGGACGAGCCCGGACCAGGCGTTGCGCTACCGCGAGACCGGCGACGTGAACCCGATGCACCACGACCCCGAGTTCGCGCGAAGGGCCGGGTTCGCCGGCCCCATCCTGCACGGCCTGTGCACCCTCGGGATCACCGTGAGCGGCCTGGACTTCACCGAACTGCACGCCCGTTTCACCGCGCCCGTGACGCCCGGTGACGAGCTGCGGATCGAGCGCTGGCCGACCGGCGAGTTCCGCACGTTCGCGAACGACCGGCAGGTTCTCGTCGGATCGGTTCGGTTTTCCGAAGTGGACGACGGCTGAAATTTCGCACGATCGTGTCATGAGTAGTGCCCTGGCAACCGTGGACTCCGGAATCGAACCGGTGCGCGTGGCGGTGGAGTCCCGTGACCTGATCAGCGCGGCCGGCGTGACGCACCTGTTGAAGAACTCACCGCGCGTGCGAGTGGTCCAGGACCGCACGGACGCGCATGTGCTGCTGGCCCTGGTGAACGAGCTGTGCGCGCAACAGGCCGCACGGCTGCGCGCCTGTGGATCCGCCAGGATCGTGGTCATCGCCGCACGCGTGCACGACCTCACCCCGTCGATCGCGGCCCAGGCGGGGCTCGCGATCCCGTTGCGGCGAGCCGACGTCAACGCCGAACGCCTGATCAAGCTGCTCGTCGGCGGCCAAGCCGTGCAGGAACGCACACCGGTGCTCAACGACCGCGACCTGCAACTGCTGAAGCTGCTGGCCGACGGCGCCACGATCGCGGAGGTCGCCGCACGGTTGTTCTGCTCGGAACGGACCGTGAAGTACACGCTGCACCAACTGCTGGAACGGTTCGGGCTGCGCAACCGGGTGCACGCGGTGGCATGGGCGCTGCGCTCCGGCCTGCTCTAAGCGACCCCGAAAACGGAGGAGAGCTGCACTCGCCTGCTGATGCCGACCTTGCGGTACACACGGGTCAGATGCAGCTCGACCGCCCGTTGCGTCACGCCGAACCGTGCCGCGATCGCCCGATTGGTCTCTCCTTCCAGTACCAGCAAGACGATTCGCGACTCGTGCGGCGTCAGCCTGTCCCACGCCGCCCCGCGCAACGGCCGGTGCGGCCGGTCCAGCGCCGCCCTCGCCTGGTCCGCCAGCTCGGCCGCCCCGGCGCGTTCGGCGTCGGCCAGCGCGGCCCGGGCGGCCCCGAGAGCGAGGTGCATGCGGGCGCGCTGGTGCACCAACAGCGTGCAGGCCCACACCGGGGGCAACGATCCCGTGTAACCGAGTCGCACCAACATCTCCCGCGCCTCGCCGGGCCGTCCAGCGTCCACACAGGACGCCACGAACGCCGCCGCCCCGAGCGCCACACACCCCCGCGACGGTGACGCCTGGGCGAGGTCCCGCATCAGCCGGGCGACCTCGGCGTGGTCACCGCCCGCCCGGTGCGCCCACATCTCCAGCGCGGTCAGCCAGTCCCGTTCCGCGCCGACGAGCCGAGTCCGCAGTTGTGGCGCGAGATCCAGCACCAGGCGTTCGGAACCTCGTCGCAACAGGCCGAGGCCGGTGAGAGCGAGCTGGGGCCCGCTCCCCGGAAGCTCACGCAGCACCCGTTCGGGATCCTCCGGGACGACCGGGGGAACCGCGCAGCCGAGCAGGTCCTCGTCGCACTGCCAGTCGAGCACCACCGCGTCGAACCACTCCCCCGCGACGGCCCGCTGCCGGACGAGCTCGTCGGCCCGGGGCGCGATCCCGCACCGCAGGTGCAGCTCCGCCATCGCCACGGCCACGCGCTCCGCGATCTCCCCGTCCAGCGGCTCGCGCAGAGCGGCCCGCAGGCACCTCGCCGCCTGTTCCGGCCGCCCGGCCGCGCGATGCACCCGCGCCGCGTCGTGCAGCACCGGCGCCACCCACGACGCCCCGACGGGTTCCGCGCGGGCCACCACGTGCTCGGCGACGACGGCCGGCGGATCGCAACGCCGGTGCAGAACCTGGGCGGCGGCGCCGTGCAGGACCTCCCGCGACTCGGGCGTCATCTCGTGCCGGATCGCGTGGCCCAGCGCCGGCGACCGCACGCGCATCGGCTCACCGACGGCGAGACGCGCGTCGACGAGGCGTTCGAACGCGGCCAGGGTGCGGAACGAGCCCATCCCGGCGACCTCGCACAGCACGTCCAGTGACGCACTCCCCAGCACCGCCAGCGCGCGGGCGACCGCCACCGCGTCGGCATCCAGCACCTCCCAGCCACGCCGCACGGCCCGCAGCAGGCGCGGCAACCGCAGTCTGGGCAGCAGCGCCGGCAGCGACCCCAGGTCCGTGACGACGTCCAGCACGTCGCTCACCACCCCGGGAGCACCGCCGCTGTACTCCAGGCACAGCGCGGCCAGCTCCGGCGGGACCTCGACGTCGAACCGCCGCCGGACCATCTCCGCGACCTCAACGGCACCGATCGGCCGCAACGGCACGCGCACGGCGTCCACGACCGCCAGGACGTCCGGATCACAATCCCCGGCGAGCAGCACCGCGCCCCGGAATCGCGCCAGCCGATCGGCCTCTTGCTCGCTGAGCCGTTCGACGTCGTCCACGACGAGGACCGTGTGGCGGTCGACACCGCTGAGCGCGCGCATTCCCCGAACCGGCCTCAACCCGCTGCGCACCGCGATTGAAGACGCAACGGACAGCAATGCACTTTTACCCATACCAGTTGCACCATGCACAACGCACGAGCGAGCGCCACCGCTGAGCGCCTCCGTCAGGACGGCGATCTCCCGCTCCCTGCCCACGAGCAAACTGCCTGCGTGGCGCTGTGCGCTGCCGACGAGGCCGGGGCGAAGTGGGGCGACCATGCCGTCCAGCAAATCGCGCGCGGCCCGGCGGGACCATGCAGAAGCACCGGCAGAAGTTCCGCAGGTCTGCCCCTTCGCACAGCACCACCGGCCGAAGCACCCACCGAGAACGCGAAAACTGTTCGACCAATCAATTGGCAATCATCAGATGGCTTCGTGAACCAATTCGGTGCCCATTACGTCATTCCTCTTGTAACCAAGGCGAACACTTCAGGGAGTTCCGATGCGGGTCGCGTCACGCACAGTCCTCGACTTCGTCCGGTCCGACGGCTCCACCGCGCCGGTCGAGACCGAGATGCTCTACCGGTCGGAAGACCCCTTCGCGGTGACGATGAGGTTTCGCGTCGGGGACTCCGCCGCCACCTGGGTGATGGGCAGGGACCTGCTCACCGAGGGCCTGAGCAGGAGAGCGGGTGACGGTGACGTCCGGTTGCGGCCGCACTCGAGCCGGGTGCTGGTGCTGGAGCTCGTCTCCGACCGGCACCGGACGGTGCTGCGGGTACCGGCGGGCACGCTGCGCAAGTTCCTCGACGCCACCAACCGGCTCGTGCCTCCCGGCACGGAGCGGTTCGACGCCGACGCCTTCCTGAGCACCGTCCTACGCTGACAGGCCGAGCACCTCCGCGAGGTCGTGCTGCAGCCTGGCCATGCCCGGCGACTCGTAGCCCTCGCTCTCGGCCAGCGCCCGCACCCGGTGCCGCACGGCGGCGTCGTGGTCGCCCACGCGGTCGCAGAGGCCGGCGATCTCGATCAGCACGGCCACCTTGGTCTCCGGGTCGGACAGCGACTCCACGGCGCCGGCCAGCTGGTTCCGCGCCTCGGCCAACCGCCCCGCGGCGACCAGCGCGCGACCACGGGTGTGCCCGGCCATCGACAGCAGGTTCGCCGAGCCCCGCCCCAGCAGTTCCTCGGCCTCCGCCACCACGTTCAACGCCTCGTCGTGCTCCCCCGCTCCGGCCAAGGCGTCGGCCAGGCGCAACACGAGCTGGGCGGCGTTCTCCAGCGCCACGCCGCGGTCGCTCCCCCGCAACGCGCGTTCCTGCTCGACGCACGCCCGGTGCGTCTCGACAGCCTCGTCGAACCTGCCCTGCCGTTGCTGCAACACACCCAGGTACGACATCGTCAGCACCACGTTCATCGGCTCGTGCGCCTCGCGGAACAGTTCGGCGGCACGCCTGGCGTGGACCACGCCCGCCGCAGGATCCCCGTCGCGGCTCTCGATGGCGGCCCGGTAGTAGTGCGACCACGCCGTCTCCGCCAGCGAGCCGCACCGCTGAGCCACCCGCAACGCCTGACGGTGCCACCGCTTGGCCTGAGGCAGGTTCGTGTGCCGCGCCACGTAGACCCAGACGACGAAGTTGAGCTGCTGGGCCTGCTTCTCCCACTCGCCCAGCGCGCCCGCCGCGGCGACGCCCGCCGTGTACACCTCCAGCCACAGCTCACCGGTGCCGCGGTGGTCGGAGTACCAGTGCATCGCCTTCGCCAGCGCCAGCACGCGTTCGTGCGCGCCGTCGGCGACGGCCTCCCGGAACGCGCCACGCCAGTTCACCCGCTCGTCGGACAGCCATCTGTCCGCACCGGCGAGGTCCGACGCGCCCTGGTCACCGGGCACGAACGCGGACGCGGACCGGGTCGCGGTGTCCAGCAGCCAGTCGCGTGTGCGCAGGCGATGTGTCTCCACGTCGGGTTCGTCGCTGTGCAGCCGCTCGCGCGCGTAGTCACGGATCAGGTCGTGGAACGAGTACCGGCCGGGCGCGTCCGGGCGGAGGAGGCTCGCGTCGACGAGGTCCTCCAGCACCGTCTCGGCGTCGTCGATCCCGGCGGCCACCGCGGCGAGCGCGACGGACGTGTCCGGGCCGTGCACCAGCGCGAGCCGGCGGAAGAGCGTCGCGGCCTCGGGCGTGAGCAGGCGGTAGGACAGTTCGAACGCGGTGCGGACTGGACGTCACCGGTCGCGAGCACACCGAGGCGCGCGCGTTCGTCGGAGAGGGGTGCTCGGCGAGGTGCCGCAGCGGCGACGTGGTGCGGCCCGCGATGGCGAGGGCCAGCGGCACCCCGCCGCACAGGGTCGCCACCCGGTCCGCCGCCTCCCGGTCGGCCGCGATCCGGCCGGCCCCCGCGGTCGCGGCGAGCAACGCGACGGCGCCGTCGTGCCGCAGCGGGCCGAGGTCGAGCCGGTGCCGGCAGGCCAGGCCCGCCAGGACGTAGCGGCTGGTCACGACCACGAGCGAACCGGGACCGGCGGCCAGCAGCGGCCGGACCTGGGCCTCGTTCGCGGCGTTGTCGAGCACAGCACGGACGACGCCGCCGCACCGCCAATGCATCGCACAACCACGCCCTGAACGCACGGACTGTGGGCCACCTCCTGCCGAGAAGCTCATCGGCCGTGAAGCGGAGCAACAGCAGCTCGCCGCGCGCGATCACCCGGCTGCTCCGGGCGTTGGGCGTGCCGGACGCCAAGATGCCGGCCGACGCCGCCGACGGTCTGCGGCTCTACCGGTCGATGCTGCGTGAACGGACCGTGCTGCTCGACCTCTGACGCCCGTGCAAGCCCTACGAACTCATCGGCTTCGACGTCGGTCAGTGCCAGCCCGGCCACCAGCAGGTCGACGGTCTGGGCCTGCGGGGTGTGCACGCGGCCGCGTTCGAGATCGCTCAGCGTGCGGACGCCCAGCCCGGTCCGCGCGGCGAGTTCCTCCTGGGTGAGAGCCGCCCGCCGCCGGTAGAACCGCAGGAACTCGCTGAAGGTCGTCGCCCGCATTCCTCATCCCCCGGCCAAGCGCTCCCGCACCTCGGCGGCGATCTCGCGCGTCGCGTCCGTGTCCCACCGTTCGCACGCCGCGAGCGAGTCTCGCAGATGGCGCCGCCACGCGCTGTGCTCGCCCTGTGACTCGGCGTTGTCCGCGAGCGCCCGCAGGATCTCGATCTCCCCGATGCCGTCGCCGATCGCGCGGAACCCGGCGAGGGCCCTGTCCAGGTCCTCGTCCGATTCGGCGAGACGGCCCGCCGCGCGATGGGCGAGACCGCGGTGCCACAACGTCGTCGCGAGCCACGACGCCATGTGTGCGCGCCGGTAGACCTGCTCGGCCTCCGTCAGCGCCTCGACGGCCTCGTCCGGCCGGTCGACGTCCATCAGCGCGAGGCCGAGCCATCCGAGCGTGCGACCCAGTGCGGAGAGTTCGTAGATGGTGTTGGCGTAGGCGCGTTGTTCCTTCGCTACTTCTTCGTGGGCGGTCACGGCGGCGATCGGGCGGTTCATCGACCGCCACAGCACGCCAAGCACGGACCGTGCGTAGTGCTCGTCCATTGGCTCGTGCATCGACTCGATCGCCTGCAGGCACACGCGTTCGGCCTCGTCGAACTGGCCGAGCCCGCTGTGCGCGGCCGACATGATCAGCCTGATCCAGCCGAGGTGCCCGGTCTCCCCCGACTCCTCCGCGATCCGGGCCGCACCGGTCAGCACCTCCAGCGCCGGTCCCGGCCGGTGCGCGACGTCGAACAACGCCCAGCCGAGCTGGCCGCGCACCGCGATCTCCTGCCACGGCTCGCGCGCGGAGGCGAGGGCGAGGCGGTAGACGCGTTCCCAGACGAGGCCCGGTTCGATGGCCGCGTAGTGCGAGAGGGCGATCACCGCGCGGGCCACGTCCTCGTGCAGCCCTCTGGCCTGGGCCCTTTCGACGGTCTGGGGCAGCAGGTCGCGGTGCTCGTCCAGCCAGCGCCTTCCTGTTGCCACATCGGGGAAAGCACGTCGGCGTGCCTGGACGCGCCGCGCGTCGCCCGTCTGTCCGAAGAGGACTCCAGCCGCGACCGTGGTCTCCAGGAGCCAGGCGAGCATCCTGCCGTCCGCGTCGTCGTCGGTGGCGTCGATCAGGCCGGTGGCGAACGTCCGCACGAGGCCGTGGATCGCGTACCCGCGGTCGTCGGGGTCGAGCAGGCTGACGTCGGTGAGCTCTTCCAGCGCCCGCTCGGCCTCGGCGACGCCGGTGCCGGCCAGTTCGGCGGCGAGTTCCGGGGTCACGTGCGTGCCGATCAGCAGCCCGAGGCGCCGGAACACCAGCCGCGCGGTCTCCGGCAGGTGCGCGAGCGACACCTCGAACGCGCCGCGCACGTCGAGGTCGCCCGCGGTGAGCGCGGCCAGGCGGCGTTCCTCGATCTGCTCGACGAGGTGGCCGAGCGGCCAGCGCGGACGGCTGGCGAGGCGGTTGCCGGCGATCCGGAGCGCGAGCGGCGACGTCCCGCACAGCCGGACGAGCTCCCGCGCGGCCCCGGGATCGGCCTCCACGCGGTGCGCCCCGACGATCGACGCGAGCAGTTCGAGCGCGCACGGTTCGGTGAGCCCGCCGAGCCGGACCCACGTCGCGCCCGTCAGCCCGGCGAGCCTGCGCTGGGACGTGACGATCGTGAGGCAGCCCGGATCCGCACGGAGTGTGCGGACCTCCTCCTCCGTGCTCGCACCGTCGAGCACGAGCAGCAGTCGTTTGCCCGCGAGCAACGAGCGGTAGAGCCGCGTCTGGCCGTGCACGTCCTCCGGCACGTGTTCGGCGGGCACGCCAAGGTCTTTGAGCAGCCGTTGGAGAGGCTGCGCGGAGCTCTCCAGGTCGATGAGCACCTGTCCGTCGGGAAAGCGGCCTTCCAGCAGATGAGCGGCCCTCACCGCGAGGCTCGTCTTACCGGTGCCCGCAGCGCCGTGGACGACGACCAGTCCGTTGGAGGTTCCAGCGATGGCGTCGAGCTCTTCGTCGCGGCCGACGAGGTCCGCCACGTACATCGGCAGCGACCAGACGGGCCCGGCCGGCGCGATCCGGCCGGTCCTCGCGAGCAGGCGCAGTTCCGCGCGATCGGGTTCGTCCAGGTCCAGGGCATCGACCAGGGCCTCGGTCGTGCGGCGCTGGGGAGAACGGGCACGGCCGCGTTCCATGTCGCTGATCGCGCGGACGCTGACGCCGGACCGCTCGCTGAGCTCTTCCTGACTGAGCCCGGCGTTCTTGCGGTGCTGCACGAGCCGGGCGCCGAACGTCATGTCACCGAAGTTAGTGGGTCGAACTCGTGAGCATCTGCGCACACACCCGGGAGAGGTGCCTGCGCATCACCGTCGACGCCTTCGCCGCGTCACCATCGGCGATCGTGCGGACGAGTTCGTCGTGGTCGTCCATCGACGCGTGCTGGTGCGGCGGGTCGTCGCCCAGCGCGCTGCGGAGCAACACCACGCGTTGTTGCACGAGCCGCACCTGCTCGGCGATGTACGGGCTCCGGGCGGCGTCGAGCAACGTCTGGTGGAACGCGAGGTCCAGCCGGTACGGGAACGGCTGCCCGGCCCGGTAGTTGCGCCGGCTCTCCGCGCACACGTCCTGCAGCCGCACCAGGTCGACGTCGGTCCGCCGCGACGCCGCCAGCTCCGCCGCGGCGCACTCCAGCGCGGTCCGCAGCTCGAACAACGCCTTGACGTCCTCGGGGCCGGCGTCGGGCACGAACGCGCCGCGGTGCGGGACCAGCGTCAGCAGCCCCTCGGAGGCCAGGTGCCGGATCGCCTCGCGCAACGGCCCGCGGCTGATGCCGAGCTTCTGCGCCACCTCGACCTCGTTGACCCGCGAGCCCGGGGGGATCTCCCCGGTGAGCACCTGCTCGCGCAGCACGTCCACGGCCTGCCCGGCCAGGCTCAGGTGCAGTGGGGGTGTCACCTTCGTCTCCCGATCTGGACGGCACCGGCCGTCCTCCCGCTAAACTAGCGAACGTGTCAACTGTCGACAGTTGGCAGTTTCACTCACGGACTGGAGGGGCGACATGGCACACGAAGTGGTGGCTGAGGTCTGGCGGGGCGACTTCCTCGAGTCGGTGCACCACGGCACCGTCGTCGCCACTGACCCGTCCGGCAGCCCCGTCCTCTCCGTCGGCCGCCCCGGCGACGTCGCGTTCCCGCGCTCGTCGAACAAGCCGCTGCAGGCCCTCGCGATGCTGCGCGCCGGCCTCGACCTCGACGGCGAACTGCTCGCCCTGGCCAGCGCCTCCCACTCGGGCGAGGACTTCCACGTCGCCGGCGCCCTGCGGATCCTCGCCTCGGCCGGTCTGGGCGAGGACGCGCTGCAGTGCACCGCGGACCTGCCGCTCGGCGAGGAGGCCCGCGCGCGGCACCTCGCCCAGGGCCTCGCCGCCGCACCGAAGTACATGAACTGCTCCGGCAAGCACGCCGCCATGCTCGCCACCTGCGTCGCCAACGGCTGGTCCACGCACGACTACCTGGACCCGACGCACCCGTTGCAGGTCGCGACCCGCGAGACGATCGAGGACGTGGCCGGCGAGCCCGTCGCCCAGGTCGGCGTGGACGGCTGCGGCGCCCCGATCTTCGCCATCAGCCTCACCGGCCTCGCCCGCGCGTTCGGCCGCCTCGCCAGCGCGCCGGAGGGCACCCTCGAACACCGCGTCGCCACCGCCATGAACACCTACCCGCAGTGGGTGGGCGGCACCGGCCGCGACGTCACCGCGCTGATGGACGCCCTGCCCGGCGTCATCGCGAAGGACGGCGCGGAAGGCGTCTACGCGGTCGGCCTGCCCACCGGCGAGGGCGTGGCGCTGAAGATCGCGGACGGCTCGTCACGTGCCCGCGCGGTCGTCGTCGTCGCGGTGCTCAAGCGCCTGGGCGTGGACGTGAGCAAGCTCGAGGACCTGGCCACGGTGCCCGTTCTCGGGCACGGCCGCGCGGTCGGCGCCGTGAAGCCGTCGCTCGCGCTGGCGAGTTGACCGTCACCGCTGCGGTGAACGCCCGGCACACCGGAAACCCGCTCCCCTGCCACTAAGCTGGGAGTCATGGGCGATTCGAAGGACGAGAACGAGAAGTTCCAGGAGGAGCTGATCGGCCTCGACCCCCACGACCCCGAGACGAAGGCGTTCGCCGACCATCTCGACAAGATGCAGCGGCAACGCCCCGGCTACACCGTCGAGGGCTACCTGGAGGGCGTGCGGGACTTCGCGGACTCCGCGAACCGCACGACGGGCCACCAGCGGCTCGTCGCCGTCCTCGTCGTCGGGCTCATCCTGCTGGGCGTGCTGCTCACGGTATGGTTCGCGCTGGGCGACATCATCGCCATCATCTTCTGAGCCGTCACTCTTCCGGCCACAAACGAGAACGAGACCTTAACGGGGTCTTACGGCGCCGCACCCCACACCTCCCGCTGGGAAGCCTCGGGGGCGCACCGGAGTTATAAAGAGACATGGAACCTGTTGTCGGCGCCACCCCCAAAGTCGTGCGTTCCGAAGAGGAATGGCGCGCCCTGCTCGACCCCGCCGAGTTCGCGGTGCTGCGGCAGGCAGGCACCGAGCGTCCCTACACCGGCGAGTACACCGATACCAAGACCGAGGGCCTCTACGAGTGCCGTGCCTGCGGAGCCGAACTCTTCCGCAGCGACACCAAGTTCGACTCGCACTGCGGCTGGCCATCGTTCTTCTCGCCGCTGGCCGGCGACTCGGTCATCCTGCGCGAGGATCGTGCCCTCGGCATGAAGCGCGTGGAGGTCCTCTGTGCCGCGTGCCACAGCCACCTCGGGCATGTCTTCGAGGGCGAGGGGTATCCCACCCCGACGGATCAGCGGTACTGCATCAACTCCGTCTCCTTGAAACTCGTTCCGTCCGAATAGGAGACTGAGCCTGGGTCCGGCCACCTCAGGGCCGGACAGACCTGGGAGGCGCAATGATCTTCTCCACCGCCCTGCGGGGCACCGACGGTGAAGGCTCCGGCGGGGTCGACGGCGGCTCGTCGAGCTAGCCACAGCCGCTGGGAGGCGCTCCAAGTCCGGCAACCCTAAGGCTTCGTCAACAAGCCTTGTGAGGCTGTGGCGCGGACCACACCATTGACGCACCGAAGCATTTCGGGGCAGTCAGGGGGTGGGTCGCATGAAGCCTTGGGGGTTGTCCGGACCGGAGTTCCTTCAGCTGTACTGGATCGCGCTGGCACTGGCGGTGCTGGTCGCGATCGTCGTCCGGGTACGCGTGCGGGCGGGTCGCAGCACCCAGCCCGTGCGCTCCCTGGACATGGACGAGCTCGCCTACCTGGCGGGCGGTCCGAGGCGGGTCGTCGAAACGTCGATCGCACGTCTGCTCACCGCGGGTGAGCTCAGGACTTCCCGGCGTGGCACCGTTCAGGCCACGTCCACCACGCGGTCGCTCAACCCGGTGGACCGCGCGGTCATCACGGACTGCCAGCGCTACACCAACCGCACGGTGAACCTGATGATCCCCGCCGTCGCGGGCGACAGCGTGGTCACGGGCATCGGGCAGCGCCTCGAGGACATGGGGCTCCTCGTCAACCGGGCCGTCGCCAAAAGCGCGCTGCGCAAGGGATCCGTCGTGCTGTGGGTGCTGCTCGCGATCGGAGTGGCACGCTGGGTGAACGGCATCGCGCTGGACTTCGCCGTCGGCGGCTCACGCTGCAGCTCGTTCTCACCGGGCTCTTGATCCTGCTCCTCACGCGAGGCGGCAAGCACGTCCGCACCAGCAAGGGCAACAGCGTCCTCAGCACCGCTCGTACGACGAGCACCAGGGCGTCGGGCAGCGTCGACGAGGTCGTGTACGCGGGTGCGGCCGGCGCGGTCCTCTTCGGCGGACTCCTCGTGTACCCGGACCTGGCGGTGCGCAGTTCATTGCTCGCGTCCGGCTCCAGCGGCGCCGCCGGCAGCGGCAGCTACAGCTCGTGTTCGTCCAGTTCTTCCTCGTGTTCAAGCGGAAGCAGCTGCGGAGGCGGCGGGGGTGGCTGCGGCGGCGGCGGAGGCGGCTGATCCAGGTCGTTCGGTTCTATTCAGGTAACAACAGGAACCCAGGGGTAGATCTCACGTCGAAGATGCACTGACACCAGTGAGGGGAGTGCTGATGTCCAAGTCTTCGGCACCGCACCACACCACGTGGTCCGCGGAGGAGATCGGGTTCCTGGCAGGGGGACCGGGCAGGGCGGCCGAGGCCGTTCTCGCCCGGCTGCTGGACGGCGGTCTCGTGCGCGTCTCCCGCGAGGGACTCGTGACCGCCGTCCACCAGAACGGTCACGGCGCCAGGACCCCGCTGGAGGCGTACGTCCTCGCCGGACTGCACGGGGCCGCGCGCCCGATCCAGCAGGTGGTGCAGGTCGCCAGGGCGAGCAACGAGATGGGCGCGCTGCACGAGAGCCTGGTCGCGAGAGGGCTGGTGCAGCGCCAGTTCCTGAAGCCCCGCGGCGGCAAGACCGCGCTGCGGGTGGTGCTGTTCCTGCTGGCGTTCGTCTCGGTGTTCGTGGCTTTCGCGCTCGACGACTGGGTGTTCGTGCTGACGGGGGTGCTGCTGGTCCTCGCAATCCTGCTGCGCAATCCCGGCAGGCTCACGGCGAGCGGGAAGTCCGTGTGGATGTACGCGTTGAGGAATCCGCGCGCCAATGCGGACACCGTGGCGTTGTTCGGTCTGCGCAGGGGACAGCAGCGGTCGACGGCGTCCACTCCGTACATCGCCGCGAGCAGTTGCGGTGCGTACGACTGGAACCACCACAGCTGCGGCGGCACGTCGAGTTGCGGTGGCTCCAGCTGCAGCAGTTCCAGTTCCAGTTGCGGCAGCTCCAGCAGCAGCTGCTCCAGCAGCAGTTCGAGTTGTTCCAGCAGCAGTAGCAGCAGCTGCAGCAGTTCCAGCAGTTAGAGGGGGAAGCTGATGGTGACACCGGAAGCGGCGCAGGAGACGTGGCTGTCCGCGGAGGAGGCAGGCTATCTGGCGGCCGGTCCCGAGCGGGCCGCAGAGACCGTGCTGGCCCGGCTGGTCGACACCGGCCTGGTGCGGGTGTCGCGCGCGGGGATGGTCTCCGCCGTGCAGCAGGACGGCCGCGGCGCCACGACGTCGATCGAGGAGCGGGTGCTGCGCCACACGCGGACCGCGGTTCCGTTCGACGCGATCGTGCAGTCGACCGCGATCAGCACCGAGATGGCGCAGCTGTACCGGCAGCTGCTCGACCGCAAGCTCATGCAGGTGCCCCGCCGGCGCGACGAGAGCTGGAAGTTCTCCCTCGCCGTGGCGGTCGTGGCGCTCGTGCTCGGCTTCGTCTCGCCCGTGTTCTTCCTCGGCACGCTGATCGGGCTGGGGTTCTTCGTGTGGCAGTACGGCACGGGCCCGGTCACCCAGGCAGGCCGGAACGCGCTCAAGAAGGTGACGGCGAGCGACCGGGTGCACGCGGTGGCGCTGCACGGGTTTTCCGGCAGGGTCCTCGGCCAGGACGTCACCGAGCTCTTCGACCTCCCGCGCAACGTCGTGCGGACGATCCCGGCCAAGGCGCGAAGTCGGTCCACTCCGGACCGTCGCGGCCGTGGTTCGGCGTCGGGCTGCGGCAGCGGATCCGGCGGCGGCTGTGGCAGTTCCAGTTGCGGTGGCGGTAGCAGCTGCGGTGGCGGCGGAGGGGGAGACTGATGGTGGCGACGATTCGCGAGACGACGCGGTTCTCCCCGGAGGAGATCGGTTACCTGGCGGGAGGACCGGCCCGGTCCGCCGAGACCGCGCTGGCGAGACTGCTCGAGGCCGGCCTGGTCCGGGTCTCCCGGTTCGGCGACGTGTCGGCGGTGCACCAGCCCGCGACCACCACGCCCGTCGAGGCGCGCATCCTCGCGCACCTTCGCACACCCGTCCGGTTCGACCTGGTCGTGAAGACGGCCGCGGACAGCCAGGAGGTGCGGGCGGTGCACGACCGGCTGCGCGAACAGGGACTCACCCGGACTCCCCGGCGCTGGTTGCGGCCGAACCCGGTCACCAGGGCCGGCCGGGCCGCGGTGAGGCGCATGACGGCGAACGGCAGCGTCCTCGCGGTCGCGTTGCACGGCTTCGGCGGCACGGTCGGCGGCCTGCCGGTCGGCGACCTCTTCAGGCTGCCCCGGAACGTGGTCGGATCGCTGCCCCTCAACGGGAAGGCGGCCGCGGCAGGCACTTGCGGCGGCGCCGGGTGCGGAAGCGGCCATCTCGGCGGCCACGGTGGTGACTCGTCGGGCGGCAGTGGTTGTGGTGGTGGCGGAGGCTGTGGCGGCGGAGGAGGAAGCTGATGGCGACACCGACGGAAGCACGGGACACGCGGGTGTCACCGGAGCAGGTCGGGTACCTGGCGGGCGGGCCGCAACGGGCCGCCGAGACCGCACTGGCCCGGCTGCTCGACGCCGGCCTGGTGCGGGTGTCCCGCAACGGAGTGGTCTCCGCCGTGCACGAGACCGACCTCGGCGTCACGACCGCGGTCGAGACGGGCATCCTCGTGAATCTGCGCCAGCCCGTCCGGTTCGAGCCGGTCGTGCGGAAGGCCGGGGGCAGCGCGGAAATGCGGGCGTTGTACCAGCAGCTGCGAGCCCAAAGGCTGATGCGCACTCCTCGCCCCCGACTCGGAGCATGGTGGGTCTTCCTCGCCATCGGGGTCGTCCTGGCCCTGGCCGCCCTCCTGCAGCCGTGGACGCTTCTCGGAGCGATCGGGTTCCTGGCGTTCGCCTATTGGTCGTACGGCGCGAAACCCCTGACCAAGGCGGGCAGGGCGGTGTTGGAAGCCGTGGACGCGGACGACAGGGTGCTCACGGTCGCGGTGGAGGGCTTCCGCGGCAGGATCCGCAACCAGGCCGTCGGCGATCTCTTCGGACTGCCGCAGAGCGTGGTGAAGACGTTGCCGCGCAAGAAGAAGCCGAGGCGGGGCAAGGGTCGTGGCGCGGCGTCGTCCGCAGGTGCGGGATGCGGTGCCGGCGGCGGATGCGGCAGCAGCGGTTGTGGTAGCAGTAGCAGCAGCAGTTGTGGCGGCGGCGGCAGCAGTTGCGGTGGCGGCGGAGGAGGAAGTAACTGATGGTGGGCATCAAGGACCTGGGTGTCGGCATCGGCTGGCGCTCGGAGATCGACCTGACGGTGGAACGCCTGCCGGGCGTGGACTTCGTCGAGGTCGTCGCCGAGAACCTCCACATCGGACACCTGCCGGAGTCGGTGACGCTGCTGCTGGAGCGCGGCGTCCCTGTGCTCCCCCACGCCGTGTCGCTGTCGCTGGGCGGGGCGGACCCGGTCGACCTGCACCGGGTCGAGCACCTGGGCGCGGTCGCCGAGGCGGTCGGCGCGCCGATGGTCAGCGACCACGTGTGCTTCGTCCGCGCGGGAGGCCTCGACTCCGGCCACCTGATGCCGGTGCCGCGCACCAAGGACGCGCTCGACGTGCTGGTCGCGAACGTCAAGCTCGCCCAGGCGAACCTGCCCGTGCCGCTCGCGCTGGAGAACGTCGCCGCGCTGCTGGAGTGGCCGGACGGCGAGCTGTCCGAGGGCCAGTTCCTCGCCGAGCTGGTGGAGCGCACGGACTGCTGGCTGCTCGTCGACGTCGCGAACCTCTACGCGAACGCCCGCAACATCGGCACGGACCCGGAGCGGTTCCTCGACGAGATCCCGCTGGAGCGCCTCGCCTACGTGCACGTGGCCGGCGGCGAGCAGCACGGCGACATCTACCACGACACGCACGCGCACGCGGTGCTGCCGGAAGTCCTGGAGGTGCTCGACGAACTGTGCTCGCGCGTCGCACCGCCCGGAGTTCTGCTGGAACGCGACGACAACTACCCCTCCGACACCGAAATCGCGACCGAACTGGCCGCGATCCGCGCGGTCGTCGACAAGCATCGTGGCTGAATTCATGAACGAGAACGAACTTTTGGTCGCACGCGAAAGGCTTGCCGCCCGGCAGACCGAGCTGCTAAATGCACTGCTGTCGAACGGCCCGGTACCGGCGGGATTCGACGAACAACGCCTGAACGTCGAACGGCGTGCGTTGTTGTCGAAACGGCGCGGCATCGTGCGCATGCTGGGCCCCGCCGTCGCCGACGAGCTCGGCGACCGCTTCCGGCCGCTCTTCGACGCCTACGCCGTCGAACACCCACGTCGGGCGGGCTCCCGCGCGCGCGAGGATGCCGCATCGTTCGCGGAATGGTGCCGTGCCTCCGGGGAACTGTCAGCGGAACGCAAGGCGCGCTGGAAGTTCTGGCAGTCGAACTGACGGGCGAACGAAAAGGGGGCCAGAATCCCCCGTTCGGCCCTGTGTTACCTAGTCGTGATATCGATACGTTCGAAGGGTTGGGGGACCTTTTTCGCATTGCCTTCGCTTTGTCGCGGAAGGCCTTCCGGCCTGCGCGAACCACAGCGCGCAGAATTCGAACCACGAGGGGATTCGAATGCGCGGAAAAACGAAGGTGCTGGGCGCCGTCACGGCGCTCGCCCTGATCGCGGCACCGGCCGCGACAGCCGCTCCACCGGCGGGCGAGGCCCCGCGGAAGGCGGCCGACGAGGTCACGCTCGTCACCGGCGACAAGGTCCTGCTGGGACAGGACAGGCAGGTCGTCGCGATCCAGCCCGGCGAGGGTCGCGAGAAGATGGCCTTCAAGACCGCCCGCACCGCGGACGGTCACCTGATGGTCGTGCCGAAGGACGCGTTCGAGCCGCTGGCGGCGGGCAGGCTCGACACCCGGCTCTTCGACGTGACCACGTTGCTGGAGTTCGGCTACCGCGACCGCATGCCGTTGATCGTGGACGGCCGTGCGAGACTCGGTGCCCGGTCCTCGAACGACTGGTCGGCGCTCAAGGCCGAGGCCACGACCGGGGACAAGGTCTGGCTCGACGGCATCCGCAAGCCGACCCTGGACCGCAGCGTCGCTCAGATCGGAGCGCCGGCCGCCCACCAGAAGGGCATCACCGGCAAGGGGACCAAGGTCGCGATCGTCGACACCGGGGTGGACGAGAAACACCCCGACCTCGCCGGTCAGCAGATCGCCGAGAAGAACTTCACGACCGACCCCGACAACACCGACAACGTCGGCCACGGCACGCACGTCGGGGCGACCGTCGCGAGCCACGACGCGAAGTACGGCGGTGTCGCGCCGGGCGCGCAGCTCATCGACGCGAAGGTCTGCGTCGAGTTCGGCTGCCAGGAGTCCTGGATCCTCGACGGCATGCGCTGGGCCGCCGAGCAGGGCGCCCAGGTGATCAACATGAGCCTCGGCGGCGGCGACACCCCCGAGGTCGACCCGCTGGAACAGGCCGTCAACGACCTGACGGCCCAGTACGGCACGTTGTTCGTCATCGCGGCGGGCAACTCGGGCTCGCCGGGTTCGGTGGGCTCGCCCAGCACCGCGGAGGCCGCGTTGTCGGTCGGCGCAGTCGACCGCGACGACAAGATCGCCCCGTTCTCCAGCAAAGGCCCTCGCGTTGGAGACAGCGGGCTCAAGCCCGAGGTGACCGCACCCGGTGTCGACATCGTCGCCGCCAAGGCCGGTTCCGCGGACCACGTCGCGTTCAGCGGCACGTCGATGGCGACCCCGCACGTGGCGGGCGCGGCGGCGTTGCTCAAGCAGCAGCACCCGGAGTGGACGCCGGCACAGCTCAAGTCGGTGCTCGCGACCACGGCCAAGCCCACCGAGGGCGTCAGCGCGTTCGACCAGGGCGCGGGACGCATCGACGTGGCGAAGGCGATCGATCAGGTGCTGACCGGTGACGTGACGGTCAACCTCGGCCTGCACGAGTGGCCGCACGGCGACGACAAGCCGGTGACCAAGCCGATCAACTACACCAACCCGACGGACGCGGCGATCACGCTGGACCTCGCTCTCAAGAGCACCGCACCGGCGGGCCTGTTCGCGCTGGCCGCCACGAAGCTCACCGTGCCGGCCAAGGGCACCGCGTCGGTCAACGTCACCGGTGACTCGCGCGCGGGCACCCAGGACGCCGCGTACTCGGGCGAGGTCGTCGCCACGTCCGGCACGCACACCGTCCGCACGCTCGTCGGCATCGACCGCGAGGTCGAGAGCTACACCCTCACGATCGACATGATCGGCCGTGACGGCGCGGACCCGGCGGGCTCGTTCACGTTCCTCGTCGGCCTGGACAACAACACGTTCAAGCCGATCTCGGGCACGGGCGACGTGAAGGTCCGGCTGCCCAAGGGCACGTACTTCCTCGACACGAGCGTGTACAGCGGCGAGCGGGACATGGACCTGCTCTACCAGCCCACGGTCAAGCTGACCGGCGACCTGACGATCAAGCAGGACGCCCGCGAGGCCCGGCCCCTGTCGCTGAAGGTGCCGGAGGAGACCGGTGACTTCACGGTGGGCGTGATCGCCTTCCGCCGTTCGGTGAACGGCCAGAGCCGCCTGCAGGGCACGATGCTCATGTTCGGTGGCTTCGAAGGTGTCGGCGTCGGCCAGGCGGGCGGACCGCTGCCGCCCGCCGACCTGTCGTCGATCGCGATGCTGCACGCCAACACGACGGCCGACCCGCTCACGTTCTACCGGCTCGCCTACCCGGTTCCCGGCAGCCTCCCCGTCGGGCTGACCAAGGCGCCGGCGAAGAAGGACCTGGCCGAGGTCCGGTCCACGATCGGCGGCCAGAAACCGGACAGCCGGGCGTCGAAGGGCGAGATGCCGTTGTCCCCGCAGGGTCTGGGCGGCGGTACGGCGCTCTACCCGGTGCCGCCGGGCGCGACCTCCGTCGAGTACGTGTCGGCGGAAAACGTGCGCTGGCAGTCCGTGATCATGACCCAGCACGCCGGCGGCGCGCAGGAACGGGTCTCCTCGGCCTACCGCACCTACAAGGCGGGCAGGACATATCAGGAACGCGAGATCCGGCCGGTGTTCTCACCGGGTCTGCCCGAAGGGCCGTACGACTCCATCGAACGGTACGGCTCGACGTTCTACGTCACGCCTCCGCTGCTGAGCGACGCGAACCACGGCGAGGGTTACTCCACTGTGGACAAGGCGCGCACCGCCCTGTACCGCAACGGTGTGCTGATCGGCGAGACCACCACGGTCGGCGCCGGGTTCCAGAACGTGCCGCTGCCCGAGGGCGACTTCCGCGCCGAGGTCAGCCTCGACCGGAGCTCGCAGTTCGAGTTCAGCACCAAGGTGTCCGCGGTCTGGACGTTCAAGTCCCAGGGCGCCGAGGGCGAGGTCGACGCCGCGCCGGCGTCGGTGGTGCGCTTCGAACCGAAGCTCGACGCCAACGGCGCGGTGCCCGCGGGTTCGTTGCAGCGCATCGGTTTGCTCACGCAGTCGCAGGGCGATGTGGGCAAGGTGCGCATCACCGGCGTCGAGTACTCGCACGACGACGGCACGACGTGGCGCCGTGCGGGTGTGGTGGGCGACAACGCGTTGATCTACCACCCGCTCACCGCGCAGTGGACTTCCCTGAAGGCCACGGCGAAGGACAGCAAGGGCAACACCGTTGAGCTGACGGTGATCCGCGCCTACAGGGTCGCGGCGAAGTAGGTGGGTGACGGGGGTCGCTGGACCCCCGTCCCTCACGGCAGATTGAGAACGAGCTCGGCGGCCGGGACGCGGGTGCCCGTGTAGAAGGGGATCTCCTCACGCACGTGCAGCCGCGCCTCGGTGCCGCGCAGGTGCCGCATCAGGTCGACGATGCGGTGCAGCTCGTCGGCCTCGAACGCGAGCAGCCACTCGTAGTCGCCGAGAGCGAACGACGCGACGGTGTTCGCGCGCACGTCCGGGTAGTCGCGGGCTTCCTTGCCGTGGTCCGCCAGCATCTTGCGGCGGTCGCCCTCGTCCAGCAGGTACCACTCGTAGGACCGCACGAACGGGTAGACGCAGATGTACTTGCGCGCCTCCTCACCCGCGAGGAACGCGGGGATGTGGCTGCGGTTGAACTCCGCGGGGCGGTGCAGGGCGACCTGCGACCAGACCGGCGTGGAGACCTTGCCGAGCGGCGTGCGGCGGAAGCCCGTGTAGGCGGCCTGCACCTGCTCGATCTCCTCGGCGTGCCACCAGATCATGAAGTCCGCGTCGGCGCGCAGCCCGGCCACGTCGTAGACGCCGCGGACGACGACTCCCTTTCCCTCCAACGCGTCCAGGTAGTTCTGGGTCTCGCTGGCGGCCGCCGAGCGGTCGTCCGGAAGCTTGCCGGGTTCGACCCGGAACACCGACCACATCGTGTAGCGGATGGTGTCGTTGAGCTCGTTGTAGTTCAGGCGCGCCATACGTCCATCTTGGCACGGGCCCGTCAACGGCGAACGCGGCCCAGCAGGTGTGCTGCGACACGGGCGGCGGCCGAGTCGGCGGTCGCGATGCAGGCCGGCACGCCCACGCCGTGCAGCGTGGCGCCCGCGACGGCGAGACCCGGCACGTCGGCGACACCGCGTTCGATCGTGTCCACCAGGTCGACGTGCCCGACGCCGTACTGCGGCAGCCCGCCGCCCCAGCGCTGCACCACGTAGTCGATCGGCGCGGCCTTGATGCCCGTCAGCTCGTGCAGGTCGTTGCGCACGGCCTTCACCAGGTCGGCGTCGCTGCGCTGCAGGAGCGCCGTCTCGCCGTGCCGCCCGACCGAGCCGCGCAGGATGACCGGTTCGCCGTAGTGCGCCCACTTGCGGCTGGAGAACGTGAACGCCTTGGCGGTGAACGGGGTGATGCGGTCCGAGTACCGCTCGCTCTCCGCGATCAGGACGCCGGAGCGTTGCGGTAGTTCGGTACCAGGCGGCAGTGCCAGCGCGACGACGGCCATCGAGGCGACCTCGACCTTGCCGTACGCGGCGGAGACCTGCGGGGCGATCTCGTGCAGCAGCTTGCGCGCGGACGGCGCCGGGACCGCGAGCACGACGCCGTCGCACTCCAGGTACTGCGGGGTCGCGGCCGAGCCGATCTCGAGGCGCCAGCCGTCGCCGAGCCACGACAGCACGCGGACCGGCAGGCCGAGCCTGACCTCGGGCCTCGCGACCTCGGCGAGCTTGTCGACCAGCGACGACACGCCGCCCGCCAGCGACGCGAACACCGGCGGGCGGGCGGCGCGCGGCTGCAGCGGTGCGGGCATCATGGTCGCGGCGGCCGCGAGCAGCGAGCCGACGCCCTTGTCCAGCAGCGTCGCGATCTGCGGCATCGTGGCGCGCAGGCCGAGCTCGTCCGCGCGGCCCGCGTAGACACCGCCCAGCAACGGGCTGACCAGGCGGTCCGCGACCTCGGGACCGAACCTGTCCTTCATCAGGGCGCCGACGGCCACGTCGCCGCCCCGGAGCTCGATCGGCGGCAGCGTCGGTTCCATCTCGACCCGCAGCGCGCCCTCGGACGACAGCATGTGCCGCACCGTCTCGACGCTCGCGGGGACGCCCATGAACGTGTGCGTGGGCAGCTGGTGCGTGCGCCCGGCCGCGTGCACCGACGCCTTCGCGGCCGTGGGGTGCACGACGTGATCGGTGAGCCCGACCTCGTCGATCAGCTCCTGCGCCTCGGGCTTGCGGTGCAGGAACGCCTCCGCGCCCACGTCGAACCGCACACCCGCGAGCTCGGTCGTGCGCAGCTTGCCGCCGAGCCGGTCGGACTGCTCGATCACGGTGATCCTCGCGCCGGGCCCGAGGAGCATGCGCAACCGGTGCGCGGCGGCCAGGCCGGAGATGCCTCCCCCGACGACGGCGACGTGCGGCGCTCTTGCCTGCATTACAAGCTGTGGATCAGCTCGACGGTCCGGGTGATGATCTCCGGATCGGTGTCGGGCAGCACGCCGTGGCCGAGGTTGAAGATGTGGCCCGCGGCGGCCTTGCCCTCGGCGTGGATGCGGCGCACCTCGCGTTCGACGGCCTCGAAGCCCGCGAAGAACAACGCCGGGTCGAGGTTGCCCTGCACGACCGGCTTGGGCAGTTCGGGAGCCGCCTTCTCGAGACGCTCGACCGCCACGTCCAGCGGGAGGCGCCAGTCGACGCCGACGACGTCCGCGCCGGCCTCGCGCATCGCGGGCAGCAGCTCGCCGGTGCCCACGCCGAAGTGGATCCTCGGGACGGTGCTGATCGTCTCCAGGACGCGCTTCGAGTGCGGCAGCACGAACTCGCGGTAGTCGCGCTCGGACAGCGCGCCCGCCCACGAGTCGAACAGCTGGACCGCCTGCACGCCCGCGTCGATCTGGGCGTGCAGGAACGCCGTCGTGACGTCGGCGATCCTGGCGAGCAGCGCGTGCCAGAGCTCGGGGTTGCCGTGCATGAGCGCCTTGGTGCGCTCGTGGTTCTTGCTCGGCCCGCCCTCGACCAGGTAGGAGGCCAGCGTGAACGGCGCTCCGGCGAACCCGATCAGGGCGACCTCGGACGGGAGTTCCTTGAGCAGCAACCCGATCGCGTCCTGCACCGGCTGGACCTGCTCGGCGTGCAGCTCGGGCAGGGCCTGCACGTCCGCGAGCGTCCGGACCGGGTTCGCGACCACGGGACCGGTACCCGCGACGATGTCGAGGTCGACACCGGCGGCCTTGAGCGGCACGACGATGTCGGAGAAGAGGATCGCGCCGTCGACGCCGTGCCGCCGGACCGGCTGCATGGTGATCTCGCAGACCATCTCCGGGTCCATGCACGCGTCGAGCATGGCGGTGCCCTGGCGGAGGGCGCGGTACTCGGGCAGCGACCGTCCCGCCTGCCTCATGAACCAGACAGGGGTGTGCGACGGGGTGCCGCCACTTGCGGCCACGAGGAGGGGGACTTGAGTGCTCATATCTCTTTCATGGTCCCACGTCCCGGCGTGCCGCCGTCACTCGGCCGGATTGCGAGGCATACAGTCAGTTGTGTGACCGAGCCGGAAATCTTCCGCCGGGCGGTGGGGACGCTCAAGTCGGTTCGCCACAGGCCCGAGATCGAACTCACCGAAGTTCGCCCGCCGCAGCGGCTCGCTCCGTGGGCGTACGCGCTGACGGCTGAGGTCACCGGCCCGTCGGACGAGCTGTCGACCGGAAGGCTCGTGCTGCTGCACGATCCGGACGGCGACGAGGCGTGGGGCGGTGTTCTCCGCGTCGTGGCGTACGTACGGGTGGAGCTCGACCACGAGCTCGCGTCAGATCCCCTGCTGCCCGAGGTCGGGTGGTCGTGGCTGACCGAGGCGCTGGAGCAGTCCGGGGCCGGGTTCACCGCGCTGGGCGGGACCGTCACGCAGACGTCGTCGGCCCGGTTCGGCGACATCGCGGGGCCCGCGCGCACCGACGACCTGGAGCTGCGCGCGTCGTGGACCGCGCTCGACGGGGAGCTCGCCGAGCACGGCACCGCGTTCTACGAGCTGATGGCGACGGCCGTGGGGCTGCCGCCGGTCGGCGTCACCCTGTTCGGGCAGCGCTAGTTCTATTAAGCGTCAGTCGGCGTCCCGCAACACCCGGAGGACGTTCGCGCCGGCGAGCTTGGCGCAGTCGTCCTCGGACCAGCCCTTGTCGAGCAGCGCGCCGAAGAGGTTCGGGTACGTCGAGACGTCCTCGAGCCCCTGCGGGAGCGCCTGCACGCCGTCGTAGTCGCCGCCGACGCCGATGTGGTCGATGCCGACGACCTCGCGCGCGTGCTCGACGTGCGCGACCACGTCGTCGAGCGTCGCACCCGGCGCCGGGTGGTCGACGACCCACTCCTCGCCGAACGTCTTGCGCTCGTCCATGTCGGCGTGGTTCCGCCCCGCGGCCGTCATGGCGTCACGAAGGGCTGCGTCCCATTCAGCGAACCGGGGCGACACGAAGCTCGGGACGAATGTGATCATGGCCACACCGCCGTTCGCCTTCAGCTTGACCAGCACGTCGTCCGGGACGTTGCGCGGATGGTCCGCGACGTGGCGGCACGACGAGTGGCTGAAGATCACGGGCTTGACGCTCGTCGCCAGCGCGTCGTGCATGGTGCTCGGCGCGACGTGGCTCAGGTCGACGAGCATGCCGATCCGGTTCATCTCGCGCACGACGTCGCGGCCGAACTCGGTGAGACCGCCGTGTTCGGGCTGGTCAGTGGCGCTGTCGGCCCACGGCGTGTTGTCGTTGTGGGTCAGCGTCATGTAGCGGACGCCCAGGCGGCGCAGCGCGCGCAGGACCCCGAGTGAAGAGTTGATGGAATGTCCGCCCTCGGCCCCGAGGAGGGAGGCGACACGCCCGGAGGCGAAAACTTCTTCGGCTTCGGCGGCGGTCGTCGCGACGCCCAGCCGGTCGGAGTAGCGCTCCGCCAGTTCGTAGACCAGTTCGACCTGCTCGAGCACCGCGGTCACGGCGCCGTCGCCCGCGAGCCTGCCGGGAATCCAGACGGACCAGAACTGCATCCCCAGGCCGCCCTCGCGCATTTTCACGAGGTCCGTGTGCAGGCTGGGATGACGTTCGGTGAGATCGATCTTCGCGGCGGTCGTGTAGACGTCCTCGCCCGTTCCGCCGCCGAACTCGCGCAGGGCCCACGGGAGGTCGTTGTGGCCGTCGACGAGGGGGACACGCTGCAGCAACGCCCGCGCTCGCTCGACACCGGAACTACTAGACACAACCAACTCCAAGATGTCGTTCTGAGAGGGGCTCGCGTTACATCCCCTATCTAGTTGTCATCCAATCGTGTGACACATGGGGCCATCTGTCACAACTCAATAGGGATAGATACCCGATTGATCGTCCCGTAGACCCGCATGGGCGGCTACGCTGCCCCAGACGACACCACTTTCGGTCGATCAGTGGCGCGGCTGATTGGACGAAAGTCTCCGGTGCCGGTCGGGGGGCACGACCGACTCCAGGGAGGTAGTGACGTGGCTGCCGTCGGCTTAGGTCAGGCCGTTCGTACCACGCCAGCCGGCTCGTTGCCGGCGAACATGGTCCCGCACCCGCGGGAAGAGCTTTTTTCAGTGCTGGTGGTCGACGACCACCCACTGCTGAGGGAGGCGATATCAGCTCGGCTCACCCAAATGGGAGCCGGCACAGTTCATGAGGCCGCTTCGGTGGCGGAGGCTCGGGCGCGGGCACTCGCTACCGGACCATGCGACCTCGCGATCCTCGATCTGGGTCTGCCGGATGGCACCGGCATCGACCTGGTCACGGAACTCCGTGCCCAGGGCTGGCCCCGCATCGTGGTCCTCGCATCCTCCGACGACCCCTACGCGGTCAGGTCGGCCTTCCAGGCGGGCGCCCAGGCGTACCTCCTGAAGTCCGCCTCTCCGATGGTGGTCACCGACGGGGTGCGCAGGGTTCTCGATGGTGGCGTTTACGCAGATCCGAGCGTGGCACCAGTACTCGCAGCGGGTACTCGGGTGCCGGGCACCGACAACACGCCGCGGGAACTCTCCGCGCGTGAGGTCGAGGTGCTCCAGCTGGTCGCCGATGGCCAGAGCAACAAGGAAATCGGCGAGGCTCTGAGCTTGTCCGCGTTGACGGTGAAGTCTCACCTGTCGCGGATCGGCCGGAAGCTGGGCACCGGGGATCGCGCTCAGATGGTCGCGCTGGCCATGCGTGCCGGCGTGATCCGTTAGATACCGGTTTGAAGCACTGAACCGGCCGAGAACACCTGTGAGTGGTGCGATCGTCGTAGGGTCATCCGCTGTGGATGTACCCGCCGACGAGCCAACCGCACCAACCGGACCAGAACCGGTACCGCTGACGGAACCTGCTGATGGGGTCCCGCCCGTGGTCGCCGATCCAGCTGCGCTCCGGCGAGCCGCTGACGCGCTCGCCGGGGCGAAGGGCCCGGTCGCGGTGGACACCGAGCGAGCCTCGGGCTACCGCTACTCACAGCGTGCCTATCTGGTGCAACTGCGCCGGGAAGGCGCCGGCACCTGGTTGGTCGACCCGATCGCCCTGGGCGGACGGCTAGACCCGCTGGTGCAGGCCCTTGATGGCACTGAGTGGGTGTTGCACGCGGCGTCTCAGGACCTGCCGTGCCTCGCCGAACTCGGGCTGAAACCCGGCGTGCTGTTCGACACCGAGCTGGCGGGCAGGCTGGCTGGGTTCGACCGCGTCGCACTGGGCACGCTGGTGGAACGGCTACTCGGTTACAGGCTCGAGAAGGGGCACGGCGCGGCCGACTGGTCGCGCCGGCCCCTTCCTGCCGACTGGCTGACGTATGCCGCTCTCGACGTGGAGCTGCTCGTGCAGCTGCGCGACGTTCTCGAAACCGAGCTGGAGCGCCAGGGCAAGCTCGCCTGGGCGCTCGAAGAGTTCGAGGCGGTGCGGACGGCGCCATCGCCGCGCCCCCGCACCGACCCCTGGCGGCGCACGTCCGGTATCCACCGCGTGCGCAACCAGAGGCAGCTGGCCCTCGTGCGCGCGCTCTGGGAAGCCCGCGACACCGTGGCCCGCGAACGCGACATCGCTCCTGGCCGAGTCCTCCCGGACTCCGCCCTCATGGAGGCAGCCGCCCGCAACCCGGCCAACGAGGCCGAGCTGCTCGCTCTGCCGGTCTTCCGCGGCCGCTCCCAGCGCCGCATGTCTGGCGTGTGGATGAACGCCCTGCGCAAGGCAGGCGCGTTGACCAAGTCGGAGCTCCCGGAACCCGCGGGCCAGCACGACGGCCCGCCCCCGCCCAACCGGTGGGGCGACAAGGACCCGGACGCGGCGGCCCGCCTGGCCGCGACCCGTGCGGCACTGGCGGCCATCGCCGAGGCCAACACCCTCCCGGTGGAGAACCTGTTGCTGCCCGACCTGGTGCGGCGCACCTGCTGGCAGCCACCGGCCGACCTCTCCCCCGAGTCCGTGGCGACGGTGCTGCGCGACGGCGGGGCCAGGTCGTGGCAGATCGACCTCACGCTGGAAGCCCTGGCCAAGGCGCTCACCGCGACGGCACCCACGCCGTCCGACTAGCGGAGCCCGACTGATATCCGATACATCGGTCCGGAAGCGACACATCAGTCCAACTGAGCGTTGACGACGGCCTCGACGTCCACCCGGCTCGTCAAACCGAGTGCGCCGCCGAGCGCCGTCGTCACCATGTCGAACGGATCGTCCATCTCCAGGGTGCCGAGTGCGGCGACGGTTCACGGGCCGCCGCCGTCGACGCGCGGTGCACGGCGGCCCAGTGACTCACCGCGAACGTGTCCTTCAGCCTCACGGCGACGACGTCGAGCTCCGCCTCGCTGAGCGGTTCTCCATTACATTTGGTTCATCATTATACCGAGTGCATTGATTAGCTAGATGCACTAAGATCGGCACGTGCCAGTCGATCCAGGACGCCGCGAACGCAAGAAGCAGGTCACCCGCCAAGCCCTCATGGCCGCGGCAGTGCGGCTCTTCACCGAACGCGGCTACGACGAGACGAGCATCGCGGACATCACCGACGCCGCCGACGTCAGCAAACGCACGTTCTTCCTGCACTTCCCCACCAAGGAGGACGTGCTGCTGGCCGACAGCACCAGACGCATCACCCTGGCCGTGCGCGCCATCGAGGAACGCTCCCCCGGCACTCCCCTGCGCGACGCGCTCGCCACGGCCGCGGACCGGATGATCACCAGCGCCGCCGAGCACGACCTGCCGGCCGGCCTCGCCGCACTCCGCGCACGCCTGGTGGTGACGGCCCCGTCCGTGCAGGCACGAGTGCTCCACACGACGTTCACCGCGCAGACCCGCATCGCCAAGGCCCTGCGCGACGCCTACGCCCTCGACGAGGTCACCGCGGCCGCCCTGGTCGGCGCGCTGATGGGTGCGATCAGCGCCGCGACGGCCACCAGCCTCGAACGCGGCGACGCCTTCGAGGCGACGCAGGCCGCGATGCGCACCGCCGCCTCGCTGGCGCTGCGCTGCACCGAGCCGATCAGGCCCGGCAGCTGATCTCCATGCCGTCCTCCACGGGAAACGCGACGCTGACGTACCCGTTCGCCGGATCCCGCACGTATTCGAGGTAGCCGGCCATCGACTCCTGGTCGATGTCGTCGGCGACGACGAGCGCACCGGGTGCGAGCCGCGGCTCGAGGTCGCGCAACACCGGCAGGCACAGCTCCTTCCAGCCGTCGAGCAACACCAGCCCGATCGGCCCGGCCAGATCAGCCAGCGTGCGCCGCGCGTCCCCCGGCAGGATCGTCACGACACCACCGAGCCCGGCCTCGTCGAGGTTGGCCCGCGCGGCGGCGACCTTCTCCGCCGACATCTCCGTCCCGTAGACGTGCCCACGCCCGTTGTCCGCGACGGCCGCCGCCAGGTGCAGCGTCGAGATCCCGAACGACGTGCCGAACTCGACGACGACCTCCGGCCGCGCCGACCTCACCAACCCGTAGAGCAACTCCCCGCCGCTGGCCGAGATGGGCATGTACACCCCGGCCAACGCGTCCGCGCGCTCCTGCGCACTCCCCGTGCGCACAACGTCCCAAGGCGCCTCGAAGTCGTCATCACCCCCAGCCGCACCGAACAACCGATCAAGAACCCCGCGAACCCGCGGTGCGTGCAAAGTGATGGTCATGGCGCCAGACTAGACGCAACGTCGCGTCTAGCCTAGCCCTGGCTAAAGTACGCCTCCGGGAGGTGGGCGATGGAGAGCAGCACCACGCATCGCGGGAACCGGCACGGTCGCAGCGAGGAAGCCCGTCGGGCAGTCCTGGAGGCGGCAGACGACCTGCTGGCCGAACGGGGCTTCGCCGGCGTGACGATCGAGGGCATCGCGGCCAGAGCCGGCGTCGCGAAGCAGACGATCTACCGCTGGTGGCCGTCCAAGGTCGACGTGCTCCTGGAAGCGTTCACCGAGGACATGGCCGAACACCTCACCCCGCCCGACACCGGCGACCTGGCCACCGACCTCCGAACGCACCTGGCGAACCTGGCCGAGTTCCTCACCACCTCGGACCCCGGCGCCGTCTTCCGCGCCCTGACGGGCCAGGCCCAGCACGACCCCCAGCTGGCCACCCGCCTGCGCGACGACCACCTCAGCGCCCAACGCGCCCGCGACCGCCTCCCCCTGCACCGCGCGATCGAACGCGGTGACCTCCCCGCGGACATCGACGTCGACGCGGCGCTGGACCACCTGCTCGGCCCGATCCACTACCGGGTCCTGGTGACCGGCACCCCGGTTCCCCGGTCCTTCACCGACGACCTCGTCGCGGCCTTCCTGCACCGCCACCGGCCCGACTCGCGATGATCACCACCAGCCGCCTGGACCTGCTGCCGCTGCAGCCCGAGCACGCGTCCGAGATGGCCACCGTGCTCTCGGACCCGGCCCTCCACACGTTCACCGGCGGCACCCCGCTCACCGAGGACGCACTCAAATCCCGCTACGAACGTCTGGCCGCAGGCTCCCCCGACCCGGCCGTCCGGTGGCTGAACTGGGTGATCCGCCTCCGCGACGCCGACTCGCTCGTGGGCACCGTCCAGGCCACGATCACCCTCGCCGACCACACGGCCGAGATCGCGTGGGTCGTCGGCACGCCGTGGCAGGGCCGCGGCATCGCGCGGGAAGCAGCCCAGGGCCTCGTCACCTGGCTGGTCACCCAACCAGTCCGCGCCGTGATCGCGCACGTCCACCCGGACCACCACGCCTCCGCCTCCGCCGCCACCTCCGCCGGCCTCACCCCCACCGACGAGGTCCACGGCGGCGAGGTCCGCTGGCTCCTCCGCCTCCCCTGACCCTTTGCAACGGCTCTTTTGCGGACGAAGTCAAAAGACTCATTGCTAAGCAGCAGGTCAACGCGGCGCAAACTAATATATTGGCCGATATATCAGTTGGCCATGCGTTCGCCGAGCCGCCGCGCCAGGTCTGCGACTTCGTCGTCAGGCAGATCGAGGACACCGCGAGAAGCCTCGAAAACGGCGATCTGCTGATCTTCGTAGGGCACCCCCGGCGGCAACGGCGCGAGGTGCCAGTGGACGTGCCGGTTGGCCTGCTGGCTACCGAGCGACAACACGTAGAGCCGCTCGGTGGGCAGCAGCGAGCTCAACGCCGTGCCGGCCCGGTGCACGATCCGTTGGATCGCCGCGTACTCGTCGGGGGTGAAGTCGTCGACGGCGTGCTCGCGGTGGTCGACCGGCGCCACCAGGAAGTGGCCGACGACCGAGGGGAACCTGCTCGCGAAGACGATCGCGACCTCATCCCGGTAGGCGACGTGGTGCGGGTAGTCCGGGTTGCCGGAGAGGAGCTCGCAGACGAAGCAGGCCCGGCGGGCGAGCGCGAGGTAGTCGTCGGAGTTCAGCCGCACGCGTGTGGTCATGGTCCAGCTGTACCGGACTGTTGACAGTTGCCGTTGCGAAATATCGGGGCGCGGTGACGGACATATCCCGCCGAGGAGTTGTCCGTCCCTAGGAGAGGCCTCCGTTGAAACCTCATCTCCCCCTCGCCGTGGCCGGCCTCGTGCTGGCCACAGCCCTGAGCGGCGCCACCCCCGCCTCGGCGACCACCGCCGGCACGGCCAAGGCAGGCACGTCCGTCCAGCAGCAGTGGATCACCCTCATCACGGGCGACCAGGTGCTGACCGACGCCAAGGGCAAGCCGGTCCAGTTCAAGCCCGCTCCGGGGCGCGAGCACATCATGGTGTCCACGAGAGAGGACGGCGCGCACCACTACGCCGTGCCGGCCGACGTGGAGCCGTTGATCACCGAGGGCCGGGTGGACCGGCGGCTGTTCGACCTCGCCCTCCTGAGCCGGCCCGAGTACGCGAAGCGCCAGGGTCTCGGGGTGCTCGTGTCGGCTGGCTCCGGTCTGCCGAGCGCGCGGTCGTTCAGCCGCATCGGCGTGGACGCCGTCACGGTGACACCCAAGACCGCGCCGGACGTGTGGAAGTCGCTGGCCGGCAGCCTCAACCGCGTCGCGAAGACCACGGTCTGGCTGGACGCGGTGCACAAGGCCGCGCTCGACCGCAGCACCGCCCAGATCGGCGCGCCGCAGGCGTGGCAGGCCGGGTTCGACGGCAAGGGCGTGAAGATCGCCGTGCTGGACACCGGCGTCGACAACACCCATCCCGACCTCGTCACGCAGGAGGTCGCGGAGAAGAACTTCACCGACTCCCCCGACAACCAGGACCGCGTCGGGCACGGCACGCACGTCGCGTCCATCGCGGCCGGGACGGGGGCGAAGTCGGGCGGGAAGTTCCGGGGCGTGGCTCCGGGCGCGCGCATCCTCGACGGCAAGGTGCTCGGCGACGACGGGTCCGGCTACGAGTCGGGGATCCTCGCGGGCATCGAGTGGGCGGTCGAGCAGCAGGCGGACGTCGTCAACATGAGCCTCGGCGGCGACGACGGCCCGTTGCTGGACCCGATGGAGGTCCTGATCAACCGGCTCTCGCAGGAGACCGGCACGCTGTTCGTGATCGCGTCGGGCAACGCCGGCCCGAACTCCGTGGGTTCGCCCGGCAGTGCGGACGCCGCCCTCACCGTCGGTGCCGTGGACCGCGACGACAAGCTCGCGGGCTTCTCCAGCACCGGCCCGCGCAACGGTGACGGCGCCGTCAAGCCGGACGTCACCGCACCCGGCGTCGGCATCGGCGCCGCGGCGGCGGGCCGGCTCGGCGAGACCAGGCCCAGCCCCGCCGAGGGCTACATCTCGCTCGACGGCACGTCGATGGCCACCCCGCACGTCGCCGGTGCGGCGGCGATCCTGGCACAGGTGCACCCGGACTGGCGCGGCGACCAGATCAAGGCCGCGCTGATGGCGTCGGCGAAGCCCGGCGCGCACACCCCGTTCGAGCAGGGTGCCGGGCGCACGGACGTGGCGAAGGCGGTCAAGCAGACCGTCTCGTCCGGCTCGGTCTCCTTCGGCACGGCGCTGTGGCCGCACCACGACGACGTCCCGATGACGCAGAACGTCGTCTACCGCAACGAAGGCGACCAGCCCGTCACCCTCGCGCTCGAGGTCGACACGGCCGCACCGCAGGGCTTCTTCACGCTCAAGGACGCCACTCTGACCGTGCCCGCACACGGCACGGCCACCACCACGCTGACCGCGGACACCAAGCTCGGCGGTGACGCGTCCGGCACGTTCAGCGCGTACATCAACGCGAGCGGCGGCGGCCAGTCCGTCGTCACCCCTGCGGCCGTGACGCGCGAGCCGGAGCGCTACAGCCTCACGATCAAGGCGATCGGCCGTGACGGCAAGCCCGCCGCGAACTGGGGCGCGAGCCTGCAGGGAGTCACCGGGGAAGCCAAGGGCGCCTTCGCCGGACTCGGCACCGGGCTGGAGACCCTGCGCGTCGCCAAGGGCCGCTACCTGCTCAACGGCCACGAGTGGGTCCGTCCCGACCAGCCGAACCCGTACTACAGCTGGTTCAACGGCACGAACATCGAGGTCGGCGCGGACACCACGATCACGCTCGACGCCCGCCAGGCCAAGCCCGTCGACATCGGGCTGCCCGGCAAGCCGACCGAACGCCACTCGTACATCCGCGTCGGCCACAAGGTGCCGGAGATGGAGTACGGCTTCGGCCTGCTGGGCGTGCCGCTCAGCTCCCTGAGCACCGCGCACGTCGGCCCCGAGGGCAAGTCCGGCGAGATGAACGAGCTGGTCATCGCCTCCTACACCGGCGCCGATCGCGAGGAGTTCCACGTCGTCGACCAGAACACGACGCTCACGAAGTTCTGGACGGGTTACCGCAAGCAGCTGAAGTCCAAGGACCTCGTCACCATCACGGCCACTGCGGGCGCGACGGCCGAGGGACGCACCGGCTACCTGCACGCACAGGCCGAGGTCGGCGACAGCCCGTTGTTCGGGGTCGCGTTCGGGTACGCGCTGCCGCACACCCGCAAGCTGAACCTGCACTCCCCCAACAACACCTGGAGCCTTCGCTTCGAACAGGACCACGGCGACACCACCGAGGCGTACTGGAGCGCCGAGAACGAACAGTTCACGCCGGGCCGCACCTACAAGAAGACGTTCAACACCGGCGTCTTCGGCCCGAAGCTGACCGACGAACGCCGTGTCGGCCTCTACCGCGACGGCGACATCCTCTTCGGCAGCCTGCCGTTCTTCGCCGACGGACAGGGCCGCTCCGGCGGTTCGGTCGTGGACTCGGGGTCGACCGTGCTGAAGCTCGGCGGCAAGGTGGTCGACTCGACGGACCGCCCGCTCGACCTGGAGACGTTCTTCTCGCTGCCGCCGGCCCCGGGCCGCTATGAGCTGACCACCACCGCAACCCGCTCTGGCGTCGCGGCGATCAGCACCTCGGTCACCACGACGTGGGGCTTCGACTCGGCCACGACCTCGGGCCTCACGCAGGTGCCGTTGTCGATGGTCAGGTTCACGCCGGAGCTCGGCCTCGGCGGCACGCTGCCCGCGCACAGGTTCCAGCGGATCCCGCTGACGGTGCAGGGCAAGACGAGGTCGCTGACCGCGCAGGCGTCCTACGACAAGGGCGCGACGTGGCAGAAGGCGCTCGTGTTCGGCGACTCGCTGTTCGTCGTCAACCCGGGCAGGGGCGGCAGCGTCTCGCTGCGGGCCACGGCGGTGGGCAGGGGCGGTGACTCGGTCACCCAGACCGTGATCAACGCCTACCTGACGAAGTAAGCGGAGATGGCGATGCGCCCGTGCCAGGGCGCATCGCCGTCGTCGTCTCAGCGCTTCGGGAACGCCTCGTCGTAGACGGCCCGCAGCTCGGGCTCGTCGATCCCGCTGTAGCCGCAGCCCATGACCTGCAGATCGCTCGCCGCGACCAGGTACTTGCGGCCGACCTCGGGCTCGAACCCCAGCAGCATCGGCGAGTTCGTGGTGTTCCTGACCTCGACGAGGTCGGCCTCACCGGCCCAGGCGCGATCAACCCGCAACGTCACGACGTTGCCCTCGAGCTTCAGCACCGTCGCCTCGAACGCCATCTGCGCTCGTTCCCGCAGCACCGCCGCCTCGGGCTTGCGGCACCGCACGTCCGGATCGACCGGCCCGTCCGTGAGCACGACGACCGTGGTCTTGCGCCCCTCGGACGTGGTGGTGACCGGCGGCGCCGGGACGGTGGTCGTGCCGGTCGGCGGCGCGACGCTGGTGGTGGGCCGTCCGCCGCTGTTGTCGGGCAGCCCCGAACCGTTCTCCAGACCGGGCTGCGTCGAGGTCGGCAACGCGACGTCCGGCCGCGGCGCCTGCTGCTGCCCGCCGCTGTTCAGCACGAACACCCCGGCGACCACCGCGATCGCGGCCGCGGCCCCGACGAGCACGGGCAGCTTCCTCGTGGAGAACCGCGGCGCCACCGGGCCGTCGAGCGCGGCCCCGGCCACCAGCCGCCGCACCTCGTCCTCGGGCAGCGGACGCACCGAGGCCGCCGGATCGGCACGGCGCATCCGGTCGCGCAGGTCGTCGTCCGTCACGGCCGCTCTCCTTCCGCCTGCTCGTCCAGCAGGGACTTCAACTTCCGGCGTGCCCGGTGCAGGCGGATGCTGACCGCGTTGGCACTCATCCCGACCACCTGGGCGATCTCCGCCGGGCCGAGCTCCTCCCACGCCCAGAGCCGCATCAGCTCGGCGTCCACGGAGGACAGCCGCGCGAGCGCTCTGGCCAGCCCCGGATCCGGGTCGTCACGTGCCGGCGCGTGCTCGGGCGGTCTCGCGAGCTGCCAGATCCGCACGAGCAACCGGTCCTGCCTGCGCCGCGCCCGTTCCGCGTTGGCAAGACAGTTGCGCGCCACGGCGTACGCCCACGCCAGCGGTTCGGCCGGCATGTCGTCGCGCCGCCGCCAGGCCACCAGCAACGTCTCGGACAGCAGGTCGTCCGCGGTCGCGGCATCGGTCCGCCGCGCCAGGTACCGGCGCAGCGGCTCGATCAGCTCCTGCGCGACGGCCTCGAAGCCCGTCTGGCGCGGTTCCACGTCCACCTGCTCCACCCCGGGACATGTCCGGCAGGACGCCCGCTCTTTCATCCGACCCGAAGAACTTTCGTCGGCCGCGCACCCCTTTGCAACGAGTCTTTTGCGGACGAAGTCCAAAGAGTCATTGCTAAGCAGCAGGTCACAGGCGCCACTGAACCGCCAGGACGGCCGATATATCAGTTAGAGGGTGTAACGGCAGTCAGTCTGCACGGCCGGGAGCGGGGACGTCGCCGAGCACCTCAGCCGACACCTGCGCGTGCGCGAGCCGCCGGACGGCCTTGAGAACGGTGTCGCCGATGAGGGTGCCGACGACCATCGCCTCGATGACGTCGTCGGGCGAGCGGTGCTGCGCGACGTAGTCGAGGTCGGCCCGAGCGATGATCTTCAGCCCCTCCAGGTAGGGGTCGAGGAGTTCCTTGATGCTGTCGTGGCCGACCGAGCGGGCCGAGGACAGCGCGGCCGCGAGCATGTGGGTCACGTTGGACTCGGTGACGTCGACGCACTCGGTCTGACCGTGGCGCGCGAAGAAGTCCTGGACGTCCTTGATCGCCAGCGGGTCGAGCTCGACCGGGCTCGGCTGGCTGATCGCCTCCTGCACGGCGCCGAGCTTGTTGTGCAGCGACTCGTCGCGGGTGTCGATGGCGGCGAGGACCTCGCGCACCGACGCGATCGACAGGCCGCCGACGTCCACGAGGGCACGGACGAGCCGCAGCCTGCGCAGGTGCTCGTCGTCGTAGTGGGCCTGGTTCGGGCTGGTCAGCACGCCGGCGGGCAGCAGTCCCTCACGCAGGTAGTACTTGATCGTCGGCACCGGGACGCCGCTTCTCTTCGCAAGCTCGCCAACACGCATATGGATAGTGTAGCTTCCGGATAGTAGAGAGTGCCGCTATCCATTCAGGGGGTATAGAGATGCTTCGCACGTGGCACCGGCCGTTAGTGCTCTTCGGCTGGACGATGGCGATCCTGATCCCGGTCGCGCTGATCGGGCTGCTGGTCGACGACCGCACGGTGGTCAACTCGCCGATCTGGCTCAAGCCGCTCAAGTTCGCCGTGTCGCTGACGATCTACGCGTTCACGCTGGCGTGGCTGCTCACGTACCTGAAGAAGTTCCAGCGCGTCGGCTGGTGGGCGGGCACCGTGCTGGCGGTGGCCGGTGCGCTGGAGATGGTCGTGATCGTCGGCCAGGTCCTCCGCGGCAGGCGCAGCCACTTCAACTTCGAGACGCCGCTCGACACGGCGTTGTTCTCGATCATGGGCTCGACCATCGTCGTGCTGTGGGTGACCCACGCGGTCGTGGCGGTCCTGCTGTGGCGCACGAAGATCGAGAACGAGGCCCTGTCGTGGTCGATCAGGCTCGGCCTCGTCATCTCGTTCCTGGGCCTGGGCGTCGGCTTCCTCATGACGCAGCCGAAGCCCGGTCAGGCCCTCGACGGCGGCACCCTCGGCGCCCACACGGTCGGCGCGCCCGACGGCGGGGCGTACATGGCGCTCACCGGCTGGAGCACCGAGCACGGCGACCTGCGGGTCGGGCACTTCGTGGGCATGCACGCGCTGCAGGTGCTGCCGGTGGTCATCGCGCTGCTCGGCGCCCGCGCCAACACGAAGCTCGCCTGGGTGGTCAGCGGGTCGTTCCTGGGGATCTTCCTGCTCGTGACCTGGCAGGCGTTGCGCGGTCAGTCCCTCGTCCAGCCCGACGGCACGACCCTGCTCGCGCTCGCCGGGATCATCGTCGCGACCGCACTGGGTGTGGTGTGGGCGCGTGAACCGAAGAAGGAGCTCGTGTCCGCATGACCGCCCTGTTGTTCGACCTGACGTTCCTGGTGGCCGCGCCGTTCTGGGCGCTCATGATCCTCGCGCCGAAGTGGTCGTGGACGAGGAGGATCGCCGAGTCCTACCTGATCGTGCTGCCGCCGGCCCTGATCTACATCGTGCTCCTCGTCCCGGAACTGTCCACTGTTCTGCCGCTGGTCACCCGGCCCGAGCTCGGCCCGCTGGCGGAGTACCTGGCCACGCCCGCCGGCACGGCGCTGGTGTGGGCGCACATGCTCGCGTGGGACCTGTTCGTCGGGCGCTGGATGTACCTGGAAGGGCGTCGACTCGACGTCCACCCGCTGGTCATGGCACCCGTTCTGGTGATCACGATCCTGCTGGCGCCGGTCGGGTTGCCGCTGTTCCTAATCGTCCGCAAGGTGTGTGACAGAACGAACAGGGGTACCGCTGTGGTTACTCACCAGTAACTAGGGTTAGAGTTGGCGTTACCGACCGGTAGGGATGTCGCGCGACCCGCCCGGTAGTGGACAGAGTTGTCACCACAAGTGGAGGAGACGCCGTGGCCGCACCAGCAGCGCCCGCACGCGTTCGGAACGTGGTCTTCGTCGACGGCGTCCGCACGCCTTTCGGCAAGGCCGGTCCCAAGGGGATCTTCGCCGAGACCCGTGCCGACGACCTGATCGTCAAGGTCATCCGTGAGCTGCTGCGCAGGCACCCCGAGCTGCCGCCGGAGCGGGTCGACGAGGTCGCCATCGCCGCGACCACGCAGATCGGCGACCAGGGCCTCACGCTCGGCCGCACCGCCGCTCTGCTCGCGGGCCTGCCGAAGTCGGTCCCCGGTTACTCGATCGACCGCATGTGCGCGGGCGCGATGACCGCCGTGACCACGGCCGCGAGCGGCATCGCGTTCGGCGCCTACGACGTCGCCATCGCAGGCGGCGTCGAGCACATGGGCCGCCACCCGATGGGCGAGGGCGTCGACCCGAACCCGCGCTTCCTGTCGGACAAGATCGTCGACACCAGCGCGCTCGTGATGGGGCAGACCGCGGAGAACCTGCACGACCGGTTCCCGCACATCACCAAGGACCGCACGGACGCCTACGCGGCCGCCTCGCAGGCCAAGTACGCCGACGCGATCAAGAACGGCAAGATCGGCCCGGAGCTCGTGCCGGTCGCCACCCGCTCCGCGGAGAACGGCTGGGGCCTCGCGACGGCCGACGAGCCGCCGCGTCCGGGCACCACGGTCGAGGACCTGGGCAAGCTCAAGACGCCGTTCCGCCCGCACGGCCGGATCACCGCGGGCAACGCGGCCGGTCTGAACGACGGCGCGACCGGATGCATCCTCGCCGAGGAGGAGACCGCGCGCGAGCTCGGCCTGCCCATCGGCATGCGGATGGTCGGCTACTCGTTCCTGGGTGTCGAGCCCGAGGTCATGGGCATCGGCCCGGTTCCCGCCACGGAGAAGGCTCTCGAGCGCGCCGGTCTGTCCATCGAGGACATCGGCCTGTTCGAGGTCAACGAGGCGTTCGCGATCCAGGTGCTCGCGTTCCTCGACCACTTCGGCATCGCCGACGACGACGCCCGCGTGAACCAGTGGGGCGGCGCGATCGCGACCGGCCACCCGCTGGCGTCGTCCGGTGTCCGTCTGATGACGCAGCTCTCGCGTCAGTTCGCCGAGCGTCCGGACGTGCGCTACGGCCTCACCACCATGTGCATCGGCATCGGCATGGGCGGGACCGTCATCTGGGAAAACCCGAACTGGAGCGGCAAGTGACCATCTCTGCTGAGGAAGCAAAGGCGATCTTCCCCGATGAGGTCGTCACCCACGCCAAGACGCGTCTGATCAGCGTGCCCGGCCTCGACAAGCCGGTCGCGTTCATCACGATCGACAACGGCCTGGACCACACCCGTCCGTCGACGTTCGGCCCGCAGTCGCTCGTCTCGCTCGGTGCAGCGTTCGACGAGGCCTACGCGGCTTCTCCCGCCGCCATCGCGGTGACCGGCAAGCCGTTCATCTTCGCGGTGGGCGCCGACCTGACCGCCGTCGAGCAGGCCACGGACCGCTCGCAGGGCGTCACGATCGGCGCGCTGGGCCACGAGGTCTTCAAGAAGTTCACCGACTCGGACATCCCGACCTTCGCCTTCGTCAACGGCGCGGTCATGGGCGGCGGGCTCGAGCTCGCGCTGTCGTGCCACTACCGCACGCTGGCGTCGAACGCGGCCGCGATCGCGCTGCCCGAGGTGTTCCTGGGCCTGTTCCCGGGCTGGGGCGGCACGCAGCTGCTGCCGAACCTGATCGGCGCCAACGACGCCGTGACGGTGATCTTCGAGAACGCGTTGAACCAGAACAAGATGCTCAAGCCGAAGGACGCTCTCGGCCTCGGCATCGCGGACGTGCTGTTCGACTCCGCCGACTACCTGGAGCAGTCGCTGCTGTGGCTGTCCGGCGTCGTGCGCGGTGAGATCTTCGTGCCCCGCAAGGAGATCGACCGCGGTGACGCGTGGGACGCCGCCGTCGCGCGCGCCAAGGGCATCGTGCACGGCAAGACCAAGGGCGCGGCGCCGGGTGCGCAGAAGGCCCTGGAGCTGCTGGAGCTGGCGCGCGAGAACGACCTGGAGAAGGGCTACGCCGCCGAGACCGAGGGCCTCGCGGACCTCGTCATGAGCGACGAGCTGCGCGCGGGCCTGTACTCGTTCAACCTGGTGCAGAAGCGGGCGAAGCGCCCGGCCGGCGCGCCGGACAAGTCGCTGGCGCGCAAGGTCACCAAGGTCGGTGTCGTCGGCGCGGGCCTGATGGCCTCGCAGATGGCGCTGCTGTTCATCCGCCGCCTGCACGTGCCGGTCGTGCTGACCGACATCGACCAGGCGCGCGTGGACAAGGGCGTCGGCTACGTCCACAGCGAGATCGACAAGCTGGCTTCGAAGAAGCGGATCTCGCCGGACGAGGCGAACCGCCTCAAGGCGCTGGTGTCGGGTTCGCTCGACAAGTCCGCGTTCTCCGACGCCGACTTCGTGATCGAGGCCGTGTTCGAGGACCTCGCCGTGAAGCAGCAGGTGTTCGCCGAGGTCGAGGAGCACGTCTCCGCCGAGGCGATCCTCGCCACCAACACGTCGTCGCTGTCGATCACGGACATGGCGTCGAAGCTCAAGCACCCCGAGCGGGTCGTGGGCTTCCACTTCTTCAACCCGGTCGCGGTCATGCCGCTGCTGGAGATCGTGCGCGCCGAGCAGACCGACGACGCCACCTTGGCGACGGCGTTCTCGATCGGCAAGCAGCTCAAGAAGTCCTCGGTGCTCGTGAAGGACGCGCCCGCGTTCGTCGTGAACCGCCTGCTGACCCGCTTCATGGGCGAGGTCATCAAGTCGGTCGACGAGGGCACGTCGTTCGAGGTCGCGGACAAGGCCACCGAGCCGCTGGGCCTGCCGATGTCGCCGATGATCCTGCTGCAGCTGGTCGGTTCCGCCGTCGCGCTGCACGTGTCGGAGACGATGCACGGCGCGTTCCCGGACCGCTTCTCGGTGTCGGAGAACATGAAGAAGTTCGTCGCCGCCGGCAAGGGCGCGGTCTGGCAGTGGGACTCCACCGGCAAGCAGACCGTCGACCCCGAGGTCCAGGCGCTGTGGGAGTTCGGCTCGTCCCCGCTCACCGGTGACGAGGTGAAGACCCGCGCGCTGGAGGCGCTGGCCGAGGAGATCCGGATCATGCTCGACGAGGGCGTGGTCGCGGAGGCGCAGGACATCGACCTGTGCATGCTCCTGGGCGCCGGGTGGCCGTTCTGGCTGGGCGGCATCACGCCGTACCTGGACCGCACCGGCATCTCGGAGAAGGTCACGGGCAAGCGTTTCCTGGCACCGGGCGTGGCCTCCGTGCCTGCCTAGTGTGCTCGTACGAAGAAGCCCCCGGCTCCTCCACGACGGAGCCGGGGGCTTCTTCACGTTCTCAGGCCTGATAGACCAGTTTTTCGGGCGCCTGGCCGGTGACCCACGCCCTGGCGAGCTTGCCCGCGGCCGCGCGGAAGACGCCGTCGAGATCGCCGTCGTCGGGCAGGATCGTCTCGGCCTGCTTGTCCAGGACGAGGTAGCGCACCGTGCCGCCGTCGGTGTGGAACCGGTAGCGGGCCGACGTCGCCGTCTCCTCTTCCTTATGCAGGTACACGAGCATTGCCATCCGGTACTACCTCCACGGCTTGCCGAAGTCTTCGTTGCTCGACGGCGGGATCCGGCTCTCCCAGCGGGAGACCTCGTTCGCCGCCGCGTGCGCGTCCTTGTACGACGCGTTGGGATTCTGCTGCCAGTACCGGCTCTCGGCGAGCTCGTGCTCCAGCAGCGCGACATCCTCCGGCCGTTGCCGTCCTGCTCGCAGGCGCAGCCACGCCTCCGCCATGTCCGGGTTGGGGTCGAAACGCTGCATCACCGTACCGCCGGCATCTCCTTCGAGCGGGTGCAACTCGTCGAAGACGTGCTTCTTGATCTGCTCGATCTCCGCCTGGGTGAAACCTCTGCCGCCGTTCACCCGCGGCACGTCGCCGACGTTGCGCGCGACGTCGGCGACGTCGTCCGAGCCCCGGATCGACTGGTAGGCGTCGTCGGCCCACCGTTCGGTCCTCATGTAATTCCGAACGGAGCCGTCGTCGGGAGGGCGCGCTCCGCCGGTCCGGCCGGGAACCGCTGCCTCGTCACCCCTTCGAGCGGGCTTCCTGAGATCGTCCATCACCTTCCGAACGCGCCGGAAGACGTCGCTGAGCTGGCGTAGCTGAACCGGGTCCGGCATACCAGAACCGGCAGCCGGCCCTACGCCTCCGGCATCATCACCGGCTGGTGCAGCTCGGCGTTGCCGGCCTTGCAGACGAAGTAGGCGTCGATGTTCGTCGCGCGCAGCGTCACCTCGGAACCCGCCACCAGCTCGCGGTAGCGCGGCAGGTCGGGAAGACCGATGGCGACGGTGTCGAACGGGTGCGTCTGGCGCAGCATCAACGACTTGCGCAGCGCCTCGCCGAACGCCCAGCGGGGAGATTCGTCGTCTCCGGGAACTTCTACCAGCGCGCCTTCGAGGTGACGTTCGAGCGCGGCTCGCACGTGGTCCGCCGTTCCCCACGTCGCGATGTCCGTGACAGTCATGTGTCACGTATCGGGATGAATCGCGGGATCATTAGCCGTTCGGATGTTTCGATCAGGTCATGTTCTCGCGTCCTGCGATCCTCTTGGACGTCGACGGCCCGCTGAACCCGTTCATGGCGAAGCCGACCCGGCGTCCGGCCGGCTACACCACGCATCGAATCCGTCCGTACGGTTTCTTCCGTCCTCTGCGCGTGTGGCTGGACTCATCGCACGGCCCGTGGCTGCTCTCGCTCGCCGTCGCGACCGGTGCGGATCTGGTGTGGGCGACGACGTGGGAGCGCGAGGCGAACGAGTTCATCGGCCCGCGCATCGGACTGCCGGACCTGGAGTGGATCGATTTCGGCGGTCGCGGCTCGGACCACGCCGACGGCCATCACGGCAAGGTCGCGGCGATCACCGAGTGGGCGGGCACGCGTCCGCTCGCGTGGCTGGACGACGAGTTCCAGCCGCGCGACCAGGACTGGGCGGCGAACAGGCCGGACACGCTGCTGGTGCCGGTCGACCCGCGCAAGGGGATCGGCGTGGACCATCTGGAACAGGTCAGGACGTTCCTGACTGGTGGAACGCGATCTCCGCGAACTCCCGCACCCGCGCGAGCGTTTTGCCCTCCCGCTGCTCCACGGCAAGCGGGTGGTTCGTCGGCTCGACCTCGATCAACGGCCGCACACCGAGCTCCTGCGTGTGCAGGTTCGTCTTGAGGTTGAGCGTCGTGTGCTCGTAACCGGGCAGCACCGTCGACAGCCAGCCGAAGTACGGCGGCTCGTCCACGCGGGCGGGGTCCTCGAAGACGTCGATCATGCGGGCGTAGTTGGCGGGCGAGAGCGAGACCCACACGCCCCACTCGAGGTCCTCCTCGGCGTCGCGGACCGGCAGCACGATGCGGCCGCGCACGAAGAAGTGCTCGTTCTCGATCACGCACTGCTCGCCGCCGAGGAAGCTGCCGGGCTTGTCCGCGACCTCGGGCGACCAGTACACCGGCGCGGGCATCGAGTAGGCGAACGGAAGGCCGTCGTGCACCTCACCGCAGCACGAACAGGTGAACCCCGGGGAAGTCATGCCCGGCAGCCTAGAGACCGCTCAGACCTGACGGATCGGCACGACCTCCACGAGTCGGCCGACGTCCTTGAAGTCCTTGACGTTCATCGTCAGCACCGGCACCCCCGCGACCGCCGCCGTGGCCGCGATCTGCAGGTCCATCCGGCGCGGCCGCGGACTGCGACCCGCCCGGCGCACCAGCGAGGCCATCTGCCCGTAGACCTTGGCCTCCTCGACGCCGAACGGCAGCACCTCGAACGTCTGCAGCGCCGCGTAATACCGTTCCGTGCGCGCGAACCGCTCGACCGGGTCCTCGGTGTCGAGCCCGAACGCCAGCTCCGCGATCGTGACGGCGCTCAGGTACGGCTGGGCGTTCACGTACTCACCCAGGTTCGCCCGCTCGATCCTGATCAGCACACAGGTGTCGAGCAGACAGCTCAGCTCCGCCACGGGTCGTCCAGCGGGTCGTCCGCGCCGAACACGTCGTCGGCGGCCCGGCGGTCGGCCTCCCACCGCTCGGCGTCCACGGGCGGCAGCGTGCCGAACAGCACCTGCACGTCCCCGAGCGGCGGACGGGTCACGGCGTCCTCGCGGTAGGGCGAGAGCTGGGCGACGGGCTTGTTGTTGCGGGTGACGACGAAGCTCTCACCCGCCTCGACGCGCCGCATGATCTCCGCGTTGTCGTTGCGGAGCTCACGCTGGCCGATGGCTTTGAGCTGCTGCATGCCACCAATGTAGCTCAATTCCCAAAAAGGTGCTACGGAGTAGCTACGCCGCTGACGGGTTACCCGGACGACATGATCAGGATCGGCACGTCGGGCTGGCGCTATCCGGAGTGGCGCGACGACTTCTACCGCGGTGTCCCCCAGCGGCTGTGGCTCAGCCACCTCGCCCAGCACGTCCGGACGATCGAGATCAACAGCTCCTTCTACCACCCGCAACCGGCGTCGAACTACCGCAAGTGGGTCGCCGAGACCCCGCCGGACTTCGTCTTCGCCGTCAAGGGCCCGAAGCAGATCACGCACGTCCAGCGCCTGCGCCACGTCGAAGACCCGCTGAAGACCTTCGCCGACTCACTCGCGCTGGGCACGAAGCAGGGTCCGATCCTGTGGCAGCTGCCACCGTCGCTGCGCTTCGACCGCGCCACGATCCAGGACTTCCTCGCCGCACTCCCCCAAGGCCGCCACGCACTCGAACCGCGCCACGAGTCGTTCCGCACCGACGCCTACTTCGACCTGCTCCGCGCGCACAACGTCGCCCACGTCGTGTCGGACGCACCGACGTTCCCGTGCATCGAGGCCGTCACCGCCGACTTTGCCTACTTACGTCTGCACGGCCACGACGAGCTGTACATCAGCTCCTACGACGACGAACAACTCGACGAGTGGGCCGGGAAGATCCGCGGGTGGGACCGCGACACGTACGTCTACTTCGACAACACGATGCACGGCGCGGCTCCGCACAACGCGCTGGCCCTGGCGCAACGCCTCGACACGCCTATACGGTCACATATGTGAAATCAATTCGCGTCTTGGCTCCCCTGCTCCTGGCCGCGAGTCTCGTGGCGCCCGCACAGGCACAAGCGGAAGAGGCGACCTGGACGGGTCCCCTCAGCACCCGAGGCCGGTGGATCGTCGACGCCCACGGCGACCGCTTCAAGCTCAAGTCCGGCAACTGGCACGGTGCGAGCGGCACCTACACCGGTTCCGGCGACATCAACGACCCCGCCAACCACCATTCCGGCGAGAAGGCCGACCAGGTCCCCCTCGGGCTCGACCGGGCGACCATGGCCACGATCATCAGTGGCTTCAAGGAGATCGGCGTCAACAGCATCAGGCTGCCGTTCTCCAACCAGATGATCAGGGACACCACCCCTGTCAACGGCCTGAAGGACCCGCAGCTCAACGGAAAGCGGCCGCTGGAGGTCTACGACGCGGTCGTGGCCGAACTGACCCGCAACAACCTCGCCGTCATCCTCAACAACCACACGACGACCTCGCGGTGGTGCTGCGGCGTCGACGGCAACGAGCGCTGGAACACCAGTCAGAGCACCGACCAGTGGATCAACGACTGGGCGTTCATGGCCGACCGGTACAAGGCGAACAAGCGCGTGGTCGGCGCGGACCTCTACAACGAGGTGCGCCGCAACGTCTGGGACGACCCGAACTGGGGCTGGGGCAACGACCACGACTGGCACAAGGCCTCCCAGCAGGCCGCCGACCGCCTCCAGCAGACCTCCCCCGACCTGCTCGTCATCGTCGAGGGCATCAACTGGACGGGCATCCCCGTCGACGGGTTCGCGCACGGGCGGCCGACGCTGGAGCCGGCGCGGTTCCTCAGCCACACGCTCGCCAACCCCGCCAAACTCGTCTACTCCGCGCACTTCTACGGTTACACGGGCCCGAACCACAGCGGCGCGACGGGAATCGGCGAGACCACCGACCCGCGCTACCAGGACCTCTCGCCGCAGGACCACGTCAACGTCCTGCAGCGCCAAGCGTTCTTCATCACCGAGGCGCAGAAGCACTTCACCGCGCCTTTGTGGATCAGCGAGTTCGGCGTCGGCGGGCGCAACGAGAACAACCCCAAAGCGCGCGACTGGTTCGAGCGGTTCGTGAACCAGCTGATCGCGAACGACACCGACTTCGCCTACTGGCCGCTGGTCGGCTTCCACACCAACCGGGGCGGCAACGGCTGGGCGCTGCTGCACTGGGACGCCGCCGGGAACCGCATGGGTGTCAACGACGGCGACGACTGGCGGGCCGGAGCGTGGAACCGTCTCGTCAACGCGCCGAGCCGCACCGGCCAGGTCCCGCACGAGACCCGGTGGAACCAGCTGCTCAAGGAATCCTGCCCGCAGAAAGAGAAGCTCGTCGGCATCAGCCACACGGGCAACCGCGGGCTGTGCGTCAGCGGTCCACAGTGGAGCGGCACGACCCGGGTCACCAACGAGCAGCACGTGACCAACGACTGGGCGACGGGCTACACGAAACTGCAGTGCCCCACCAACAACGCCGCCGTCGGCTATGCGAACTTCACGCTGGTCTGCGCTCCTGTGGCACAGGGAACGCAGACCCGAGTGCTGTGGTTCGACCGGAGTGACAACCGGCCGGACCAGGGCGGCGACTGGGCCAACGGGCACTACAAGGGCCAGTGCGCGCAGGACGAGCACATCGCCGGCGTCGCCTACAACTGGCGCAGGACCCCGGACGCGTTGCTCTGCCGGAAGTGAAGTCCAAAGTGCTCCAGGAAGGCGGCCGCGGGATCCTCGATGTCGCTCGAGGTCTTGTGGCCGTTCTCCGTCCGCACGATCTTCTTGTCCGTCACGGTGATCCGCCCGGCGGGCAGCGCGAGCGACGCCATCGGCCCGGTGCGGAAGTGCGACTCCGGCGCGGTCTGGTGCCACCAGCAGGTCGGCACGAACTCGGCGAGCTCACGCGGGCGGCGTTCCAGCCGGTAGCAGGGCTTGCCGTCCATCAGCACCTCCACGTCGTCGCCGGCGTCCACGAGCCGGAAGACACCGAACGGGTCGTGCTGGTCCTCGCGTGAGCGCCAGTCGAGCGGGTGCAGCGTCAACGAGCCGAACCCGACGTCGGCGAGCCAGGTGCCGTCCACGAGCAGCGCCAGGTGGTCGAGCGGCGGGCCGAGCCGCCGTTCCTCGCCGATCGTGCGCGCGGCGAGCAGGTCGACGTGATGTCCCAGGTGCCGCAACAACTCCGCGAACATCCCGTTGAGCTCGTAGCAGAACCCGCCGCGCCGCCGCACCACGATCTTGTCGTGCAGCCACGGGACCTCCAGCACGATCCGGATGTCCATGTGGGTGTCGAGGTTCTCGAACGGGACGCTCAGCAGATGCCGTTCGTGCAGCTCCGCCAACGAAGACGTGCTCGAGGCGCCGATGCGCTGTAGGTAGTCGTCCACCGTGCCACGATAGCCACATGGGCGAGGTCAGGATCGGCACTTCGGGATGGGTCTACCCGCCCTGGCGCGGCGTGTTCTACCCCAAGGGCGTCACGCAGAAGCGCGAGCTGGCGTACCTGAGCGAGCAGCTCGGTTCGGTGGAGATCAACGGTTCCTTCTACTCGCTGCAACGCCCGTCGAGCTACCAGAGGTGGGCCGCGGAGACGCCGGACGACTTCGTGTTCTCCGTCAAGGGCAGCCGTTTCATCACGCACATGAAGCGCCTCAAGGACGGCAACGAGCTCCTCGCGAACTACCTCGCGTCCGGCGTCCTCGCCCTGGGCCCGAAGCTCGGCCCGATCCTCTGGCAGCTCCCGCCCACGCTGCGGTTCGACGCGAACCTGCTCACCGGCTTCTTCGAGGGCCTGCCCCGCACCACCACCGAGGCCGCCGAGATCGCGAAACGCCACGACCACCGCGTCGACCCGGCCCACACCACCACGGACGCCGAACGGCCGATGCGCCACGCCCTCGAAGTGCGCCACGACAGCTTCAACACACCGGAGTTCGTCGACCTGCTCGCACGCCACGACATCGCGCTGGTGGTCGCGGACGCGGCCGGCAAGTACCCGCTGATCGAGGAGGTGACGAGCGACTTCGTCTACGTCCGGCTGCACGGCCACGACGAGCTCTACGTCAGCGGCTACACCGACGAGGGGCTCGACGAGTGGGCCGAGAAGGTCAGGGCGTGGCGGAAGCGGGGCGACGTGTTCGTCTACTTCGACAACGACGCGAAGGCCTACGCCCCGCGCGACGCGAAGGCGCTCCAAGATCGTCTGGCCGATTGAGCCGAACGGCCGCACACTCGTCTCCGACGGAGGTGCGCCCATGTCGACGAAGAGCCTCATCACCGCCCTGGTGATCACTGCGAGCACGATCGCCTCCAGTGGGACCGCTGTCGCGCAGAGTGACAAGACCTGCGACAAGGGCGAGTTCTGCGTGTGGTCCGGACCCGACTACACGGGGACCGTCCAGCGCCTCGACGTGGAATCGGCGAACCCCGGCGAGTGCATCACGCTCACGGTGACGGGGAAGTCCTTCGTGAACCGCCTGAGCAGGGACGCGACCGTCTACCAGCGCGAGAACTGCTCGACCGAGGCCGAGTTCACCACCTACCCGAAGCACGGCACGTACGTGCCCGACGCGTACTTCGTGATCAGGGGCCTGCAGGTGTGGGGTCCCTAACGACGACGGCCAACTTTAGTCACCCTATGTAACACCACTCGATCGTGTGAGTACTCACCAGTAGGTCCCCTTTCGTGCCTAAGTTGCCGCCCTATCGAGTGGTGGCAGCTGGAGGAAATGTGACCGTGGCGGGTGAAGCCGGGTTACTCGAACTGATGGCCGGGCGACTGGCCAAAGACGATCTCACCCCACGTGCGGCGGAACTGGTGCTGGCGGCGTGCCGAGGCGACGCGGCGCTGGAGCGCACGCTCGCCGGCGCGCCCTCCCCGGACGAGGCCCCGCGAGAACGCACGGACGGCCCCGGCCAGGGGATCTTCGTGTCGGAGATCCGGGTACGCGGTTTCCGCGGCATCGGCCCGCAGGCACGCCTGCCGCTGGCACCGGGTCCGGGACTGACCGTCGTCACCGGCCGCAACGGCTCGGGCAAGTCGAGTTTCGCCGAGGCCGCCGAACTGGCGCTGACCGGCTACAACGCGCGCTGGACCCGAGCACGGCACGACGTGTGGAAGCAGGGCTGGCGCAACCTGCACCAGAACGACACCGCCGTCGAACTGGACCTCGTGCAGGCCTGCCAGGTGAACAGGACGACGATCCGAAGACAGTGGGCGCCGCAGGACGACCTGGCGCGGGGCGAGTGGACCCAGGACGACCAGCCGTTCGACGCCGGCAGGTGGCACGAGGCGCTGGAGACCTTCCGGCCGTTCCTGCCCTACAGCGAACTGGGGACCGTCCTCGACGCCCAGCCCGAGGACCTCTACGAGGCGATGCACCGCCTCCTGGGCCTGGAAGCGATCACCGAGGCGCAGCAGGCGCTCGCCGAGCACCGCAAACGCCTCGCCGAGATCGTCGCCCGCCCTCACGACCGGCGGGAGCGCGTGCGGGCGGAGTTGCTGGCGTCGCAGGACGAACGCGCCCGCCGGGCCGCCGCACTGCTCGGCGGCGACTCCCCCGACCTCGACGCGATCGCGGACCTCGCGCTCGGCGCGGAGGTCGGCAGCGGCACGAACCTGCTGCACCAGATCATGGACGTGGCGCTGCCGCCCGACGAGGAGGTCGACCGGGTCCGCGAGACGCTCGACCTCGCGCTCGGCGCGGTCACCGCGGTGGCGACGGCCAACGCGCAGGACTCGTTGCGGTGCAGCGAGATCCTGCGGCTCGCGATCCAGCTGCAGGAGTCGGCCAAGGACTCGCACCGCGACCAGACGTGCCCGGTGTGCGACCTCGGCCGGCTCGACGGGATCTGGCTCGGCAAGGCCAAGGAGCGTGCCGAGCACCTCGCCAGGGCCGCCGCCGAGCTGCACGAGGCCGCCGACCGCCTGGACCTGGCCGTCGGGGCCACGCGGGCGTTGTGCGTGCCGGTGCCCGAGGTGCTGACCGAGGCGCAGGGCGTGCTCGACACGACAACCGCACTGCAGGCCTGGCAGGCGTGGGAGGACTGCGTCTCGATCGACGACCCCGTACGCCTTCGACAGGATGTGTTCGAGCGGTATACAAGTCTTGTACAAGCTGTCGACCAGCTGAAATCGGTCGCCCGCGAGCAGATCGAGCGGCGCGACCTGGTGTGGCGGCCGATGGCCATCGCGTTGTTCGAGTGGCACTCCCAGGCGCAGCAAGCGATTGCGGACGCCGAGGTGCTGGCCGACGTGACGGAGGCGGAGAACTGGATCCGCAAGACCGCGGCCACCCTGCGGTCCGAGCGGATCGCGCCCTTCGCCAAGGAGTCGCAGCGGATCTGGCAGCGGCTGCGCCAGCAGAGCAACGTCGACCTGGGCGCGGTGCGGCTCGGCGGCGCCCGCAACGTCGAGCTGGACGTGTCGGTCGACGGCGTCTCGAACTCGGCGCTCGCGGTGATGAGCCAGGGCGAGCTGCACTCGCTGGGGCTCGCGCTGTTCCTGCCGCGCGCGATGGTGGACGAGAGCCCGTTCCGGTTCGTGGTGATCGACGACCCGGTGCAGGCGATGGACCCGTCCAAGGTGGACGGACTCGCGCAGGTGCTCGCCGACGTCGGGCTGACCCGCCAGGTCGTGGTGTTCACGCACGACGAGCGACTGGTGGAGGCGCTGCGGCGGTTGCGGCTCCCGGCGACGGTCTGGGAGGTCTGCCGCGGCGAGGAGTCCGTCGTGCAGGTGCGGCTGGCCGACGACCCGGTCGGCCGGTGCCTGGGCGACGCCCGCGCGATGAGGATCGACGAGGACCTGCCGGACGCGTTGCGGGCGGAGCTCGTCGCGTCGTGCTGCCGGGCGGCCCTGGAAGCGGCGGCGCACGCGCGGTTCCGCCGGGAACGGCTCGGCCGCGGCGTACCGCACGCCGAGGTGGAGCGCGTGCTCGAATGCGCGCTGACGACCAGGCAGAAGCTCGCGCTGGCCGTCCTCGACGACCTGGCGGAACCCTCGAAGTTGTTGCCACACCTGGAGGAGGTCGTCGGATCGTGGGCGGTGGACTTGTTGCTGGCATGCCGGGTCGGCGGCGAGAGCGGAGATTTGGACGTGCTGATCCGCGACACCGAGCTGCTCGCGGGATGGCTGCAGCGATGAGCCTCCCCTCCGACGTCCAGGACCGGCTCACCTGCGTGGCGAACCTGCTGGCGCGCCCCGACCAGCTCGACGGCGTGCGGATCCGTTGCTGCGCCGAGCTGTTGCGCACCGCGGTGGAACGGTCGGTGGCCCGCGCCTGCGGAGCCGAGAACACCGACCAGCCCGTGCACGCGTTGCTGCTCAGCCTCCCGTCCCACGTGGACGCCGACGTGGCGCACGACACCTCCCAGCTGTGGCACGCGCTGAGCCGCGCGATCCGGCACCACGGCTACGAGCTCACCCCGACCGTCGCGGAGCTGACCGGCTGGCACGCCGACACCGCCTCGGTCGCGGCGACTCTCGGGCCGACCCTGACCCTGTCCGGCAACATCGACCTCACCTGAGGGCATTGGTGAAACTGCTGCTGTTCGCGGACCTGCACCTGGACACGCGCTTTCCCAGCGCGGGCCCGGAGCGGCGTCAAGCGTTGCGTGACACGCTGGGCCACATCGTGGACCTCGCCCAGGAATCCGACGTCGACGCGATGTTGTGCGCCGGTGACCTGTACGAGCACGATCGCTGCTCCCCTTCGACCGCCGAGTTCCTGCGGTCGTCGTTCGACTGCCCGGTGCCGGTGTTCCTGGCTCCGGGCAACGACGACTGGTACGGGCCTGCGTCGGTCTACCAGCAGGTGGACTGGACGCCGAACGTGCACGTGTTCTCGTCGGGGTCGATGACGCCCGTGGAACTCGCCGACGGCGTCACGCTGTGGGGTGCCGCGAACGTCGGACCCGGTCCGGCGCGGGACGTCCTGGACGGGTTCGCGGTGAACCGGGGTGGCGTGAACCTGGCGCTGTGCCACGGTTCCGCGCCCGATGACGTCGCGATCACCGGGCTGGACCACGCGTTCCTCGGGCACGTACACACGCCGGAGCACGCGACGGACTACACGTTCCCGGGCAACCCGGATCCGCTGACGCCGGGCGAGACCGGTGAGCGCGGGGCCGTGCTGTGCACGGTGAACGAGGACGGTTCGGTGTCGCGCGAGGTGTTCGACGTGTCGGCGTCGCGGTCGCTCGGCTGGATGGACTCCGAGAAGACGTTCCCGTTGCTGGACTTCGACACCGTTGCCGCGGAACGGACCGTGCGCGGTCAGTTCGTTCGTGATGTGCTCGCTGACCCGTCTTTGGACATGGCGCTGCGCGGCCGCGTGTTGTCGGCCGGCCTGCGGGCGTTGGAGGAACGATGAGGATCGAGTCCGTCACGGCACACGCGTTCGGGCCGTTGCACGAGCGCACGTTGCCGTTGGCGCCCGGTCTGACCGTGGTGTCGGGTGCGAACGAGTCGGCGAAGTCGTCGTGGCACGCCGCCATCCGCGCGGCGTTGTGCGGGGACCCGTCGATGCGGCACCGCCCGTGGGAGGGCGAGGCCTGGCGGGTGGCGGCGACCGTGTCGCTGGAGTCGGGCGAAGTGGTCGCGGTGGACCGTGATCTGAACGCCGACCTGGCACCGGACGGCTCGCGCTGGGTCGGGCTGGACCGCCTGTCGTTCGCCGCCACCGCGTGCGTGGACCAGGCTCAGCTGCTGACGGTGCTGGACGCGGCGAACGGTCTGCAGGACCACCTGCGCCGTGCGGCGGCCACCGCGGGCACGGACGGCACGGTGGAGCAGGCGCTGCAGCGGCTGACCGCGCCCGTGGACGCGTTGCGGGACGCGCGGAACCGCTTGCGCGAGGCCGAGACCGACCTCGCTGTGGCTCAACGTGAACACACCCGATATCTGGGGCTGAGCGCGAAGGCACGTTCGGCCGCCGCCGCTCGTGCACGCCTGGCGGTGCAGGAGCACGCGGCGTCGCTCGAGTCGATCTCGACGCGGGTGGCCCGGTTGAACGAACTGCAGGAACGCTTTGGCGACTCGCCGCCGTCCGGGCTCGCCGCGCAGGAGGAGCTGACGCACCTGGTGAACCGCGCGCTGGCCGCGTGGCGTGCCGCACCGACCCCGCGCGTGCTGCCGGGCCCGTCCGCGGAGGCGCTGGCGAACGAACTCGCCGCCCTGCCGGACTTTCCCGTCGGCGAGACCGCGCTGGACGACGAACTCCGTGTTGTGGCCTCGGCCTACGCGACCGCGTCCGCAGTCGCCGCCGCGCACCACGAACGCCGGCCGTCACCTCGGACGAACGCCGACCCGTCCGTGCTGCGCGGTATCGCCACCCGCCTGGACCCGGCCGCCGGTGGCCGCCTGACCACGGCGTCGATCGACGTGGACACCGCCCGCCAGTACCAGGACGAGGCCGCCGCCAACGCGGCCCGCACCCAGGTCGAGGCGGACGTGGCGGCGGCGCGCGTGCAGGAGATCGCGTTGCCGAACCCGTTCCTGCGCAACGCTTTGCTGGCGTTGAGCTGCCTCACCTCACTCGTGGGCGTGCTGCTCTTCCTGACAGGCCAGCAACTCGCCGCGATGGGAGTCCTCGTCGCCGCGCTGGTGGCCGGCGTCGGCGGCGCGATGTCCCGGGGCAACGCCGCCCAGCGCGAGAGCGCCGTGACCTTCGCCGCCGAACGCACCGCCATCGCCACCGACGCGCGGGCCGTGCTGTTCACCGCGGACCGCACCCTGGCCGAGGCCGAGGGCCAGCGCGCGGTGGCTGCGGAGGCCGCGCGAATCCACGACGAGGCACTGGCCGAATGCGCGTCCCTGGGCGTGCCGGCGGACCGGGAGACGTTGTGGCGCCTGGCGAACCGCCCCGCGTGGGAGGCCGAACACGCCGACCTCGTCACCGAAGTGGCCCGCACCGAGAAGGCCATCCGGGTGGAACTGGCGACGCGCGGCAAGGTGGACGCCGCGATGACCGTCCCGGACCTGCTGGTGGACTACGAAACGGACTGCAAGGTCCGCGCCCGCCAAGCGTCGATGGCGGCCCAGCGCCCCTTGCTGGCCCAGACCCTGGCCGACCGCCACCTGGCCGAAGCCACCGTCGCCGAGGCGACCGCGGCCCACACCCGAGCCCTGGACCTGCTGCGCGAAGCCGTCTCCGCGATCGGCGGCACCGGCGACCGCCCGGAAGACCTGCTGCGCGCGATCGCCGAGTGGCAACGAGGCTGGGACCGCCAGCTCCGCGAAGCCGAGGACGAACGCAACGCCTGGGCAGAACTCCAGTCCCTGATCGCGTCCGGCACCCTGGACGACCTGGAAGCCACCCACTCCGCAGCCCAGACCCACCACGCCACCCTGCTGGAGGCAGCGGCCCGCTACGCCGCCTGCGACGCCGTGGACCCGTCCCTCGCCTCCAGCGCGGACTCCCTGGCAGCGACAGTCGCCGAACTGGCCAGGACCTCACCGAGCGTCCCGGACGCCGAGGAGGCCGTAGCCACGGCCACCGCCGTCCTGGCCGAGGTGACCGCCGAGGTGGAAGCCATCGACCTCGCCTCCCGCTACCTCACCGCGGCCCGCGAGAAGGTGCACAGCACCATCGCCCCGGCCCTGGAGAACACCCTCCGCACCTGGCTCCCGTCGGTGACCGACGGCCGCTACGTGGACGCCGCCGTGGACCCGTCCACCCTGACCGTGCGGGTGTGCGCGGCCTCCGAGTCGTGGCACCAGGCCTCCCACCTGTCCCTCGGCACCGCGGAACAGATCTACCTGCTCCTGCGCGTGGCCCTGGCCCAGCACCTCGCGACCGAGCCCTGCCCGTTGCTGCTGGACGACGTCACCGTGCAGGCCGACGACGCCCGCACCCGTGCCGTGCTGGACCTGCTGCTGCAACTGTCCGCGGACCGGCAGATCGTCCTGTTCGCGCAGGACGCCGCGGTGGCCGAGTGGGCGCAGGAGCGGCTGGGTGAGCGGGACCTGCTGCACCAGCTCACGCCGGTGGCGGCCTAAAGAACAGCCGACTGGGACATGACAGGAAGGGCAGACAAATGTTCCCGTAGCGGCATCTGACCAGCGGTTTCCTGGAAAATGTCAGACCCCGTCGCTACCGTCGGCCCATGACCAACGCCGCCTTCCGCAAGCTCACCCCCACCACCGACGAGAAGCTCGCCGATCTCGGCCTGCGTCTTACGATCCTGGACCGCGCGATCGCCGCCGGCATCGACGCGCGGGCCGCCTCGCCGCCGTTCGGGCCGACCAACGCGCCGGGCCTGCTCGACTGGATCCACCGGGTGGGCACGTTGCGGCAGCTGCTGGCGGCGGAGGGGTGGCAGCGCCTCGACCACTGGAACGCGGGGCTGATCAAGCACCCGTCGCGGCCGGTGCTGCTCGGCACGTTGCAGGGCAACCGGGGGACGGGGTCGCCGGAGGCGCCGTTGCGCAGTGATTACGCGAAGGGGCCCGCCATCGCGGCGATGATGCGGGACAACGACCACGACCAGTTCGCGCTGTTCGAGAACGTGCGCACCGAGGGGCTCAAGTTGTGGTTCCTGGTGACGTACCCGCTGCAGCTCGAGGATCGGCTCGTGGTGTTGCGCGAGGTGTCGCAGCCGGAGCCGACGCCGCAGAACCAGATCATCGAGCGGTGGGCGCATCGGATTCCGTTGCCGCCGATGGAGTTCCCGCAGCTCAAGGCTCCCAACGTCGACGGTCCGGAGGAGGTGGACTTCCCGATCGCGCTCCGCCGTTAGCGCGGCGGGCGAACCCCGGCGCAGGCTTGCGGCCAGGTCGGGACACGCGGGCCGAACAGGCACGACGCGCGGTCCGCTCGGTGCACCAGGACCCGCCTGGCAGTCCGTTGCGCCGCCAGCGACAATGACCGGATCATGCTCACGCCCTCGCGACTCACGCTCGCCCGCACCCGGCGCGGTCTCACCGCCGCCGAGCTGGCGCGGAAGTCGGGTGTGCAGGCGCGGGTCATCGGCGAGTACGAGCGTGGGCAGCGCAGTCCCCAGTCCGCCGCGGTCGAGTCGCTCGCGGGAGCGCTCGGTTTCCCGGCGGAGTTCCTGTCCGCGCCGGAGCCGCCTCGGCCGCAGAACGCGCCTCGTGACGCGCAGGCGATGGCGGCGGCGCAGCTCGCGATCGAGTTCAACGGGTGGATCGACCGGCTGTTCGTGCTGCCGCAACCGAGTCTTCCTCCGCCGCGCACCTCGCCGCAGGGGGTGCGGGACGCGTGGCGCCTTGCCACCGGGCCCGCGCCGAACATGGTGCAGCTGCTCGAATCCCACGGCGTGCGGGTGTTCTCGTTGCCCGTCGACTGCGCCGAGCAGGAGGCCTTCTCCTGCTGGCACAACGGAACGCCGTTCGTGTTCCTCACGCCCACGGCGACGCCGGAGCAGGCGCGGTTCGACGCCGCCGTTCAGCTCGCCGTGCTGCTCGGGCACGACGGGCCGCACGAGTTCGCCGCCGAGTTCCTCATGCCCCAACGACTGCTGCCCGGTACCGACCACCGGCACTGGCACGTCGGCAGGGACCAGTTCACGAAGTGGGCGAACGTCCACAGCCTCGTGCCGGGCGGCATGACGCGCCGCGAGACGTCGAAGCTGCTCACGAAGGTGTTCAAGGTCCTGCGCGAGAACGGCACGACACCGTCGCACGTGGCCAAAGAACTCAACCTCGGCCTCGAAGAGCTGAACGGACTGGTGTTCGGGCTCGTGCTGACCGCGCTACCGGGTGGCGGAGAACCAGGACCGGGAGGACGTGCACGCCTTATCCTGGTCAACTGATCAAGACCTGGGGGAAGTCGTGTTGATGTTCTTGCGGTACCTGCTGGCCGCACCGTTGCTGCTGGCCGCCGTGATCGGGGTGCCGACCGGTTACCAGGTGCTCTCGTCCTACCTCTTCCGCCGCGAGCTGCGCGACGGGACGTTCGACTTCGCAGGGGAGTTTCGGGACTCCTTCGCCGAGACGGTCGTCCTCTGGCCGACGGCGCTGGCCGTCGGGTTGCTCGTGGTGTTCTGGTGGATGACGACGGCGTGGCCGAAGATCGCGTTGGTGCCGTCGGTGCCCGCCGCGCTGGATGGCCTCATCTTCGGGCTGCTCGACGGATGGAAGCACGCGGTGTCGGGAGTCGCGGCGCCGCTGGTCGCGTTCGGGCTCGCGTGGCTCGCGGCGCGGGTCGTGGCGCGGCCGCTCACCGGCGACGTGCGGCGGGCCGCGGTCGAGGTCGCTGCCGGGCTGCGCGGTGGCGGGCGGTTGCGGGTGCAGTCGCGGCGGTTGTTGCTCGACGAGTTGCCACCGCCGGTGCACCCGATGAGCCCCATCGGCCGGGTCGCTCTCCGGTTCGACCGGATTCGCAGCGTCGAGGTCGGGGTCGTGCACTCGCCGGCGCCCTGGCGGCTGGCCAACACCAGCGAGCTCACGGTCACGCCGGGTCCGGCGCTGAGGATCATCGGCGGCGGGCAGGAGTGGCTGCTGCCGATCGACGACGCGGATGAGGTGGGCAGGCTCGTCTCGGAACGGGCGAAGGTGCGGGCGACGCCGGATCCCCGGCCGCCGCTGGACAGCGGCAGGTGGTTCCACGCCAAGATGCTGTGGGAACTGGCGGGCCAGGAACCGCCGATCCTCAACACCCGCACGGTCAACCACGGGAACCGCTGGGCGGCGCTGATCATCTCCGCGCTCACCACGCCGATGGCGCTCTTCTCGATCTCTCGCGTCTTCACCCACGGATGGGGCTACCTCGTCGGCGTGCTCGTGTTCGGCTCCACCGCGTGGATCGCGACGCACGTGTGGTTCCGCCAAGGCACCGTCTACAAGCTCACCGAGGAGAACCCGGTCTCGCCATTGGCCGACGATCCCGACCTTCATCGGATGCCGGTCACGGGCTGGAGTACTCAAGACGTCGTACTACGCCAAACGAGCGATCTGTGAAACGGATCGTCCGGCGTATCCGACACTGAGAGTGACGGGACGCCGAGTCGTGAGGATGCCCCATGACGATGCAGCAACGCACAGAACCCTCGCCTGCCGCCGTTTTGATCGCTGTCGCCGTGCTCGCGCTGGTTCTGACCGTTGCTTTCGGTCCTCTGGGCTTCGTCATCGGGCTCGCGCTGTTCGGGTTGATGTTCATCGGCACCAAGAACAGGACGGCTGAGCAGATCGTCCCGACGCGCACCCGTTCGCGTCTTCGCCGGCTGTCGACGGCCGGCCGGATCTCGATCGTCGGCGAAGCGCACCACCAGGACGCCATCGCCGAGGTGGCCAGGCTCTCGGCGTCCGTCGCCGGGGACGACACCCCGGCGACGGCGGTGCTCGTGCCGGAGTCCGCCAGCCGCCACGACCGGGCAGCGGTGCGGGTCGACCTGCTGCGCGGCGACGGCACCGCGGTCACCGCCGGCTACCTGCGCAGCGAGCAGGCCACCGAGTACCAGCCGCTGCTGCTCGACCTCGCCGAACGCGGCGAGGTCGGCTCGTGCCCCGCCCGCATCGTCGGCAACAGCTCGTACTACGGCGTGCACCTGCATCTCGGCATCCCGCGGCTGCTGCTGCTCGACCACGAGGCACTGGGCACGGCACCGACGCTGCCCGCGGAGCACCAAGTCGCCGTCGTCGGCGAGGAGGCCCATCAGCACGTGCTGCACCGCGTGGTCAACGGCCGCACACCCGTCCACGTCATCGCCGAACTCCGCGACTGCCGCATGGTCACGGGATCTCACATCGGTGAACACACGCTCGAGGTGCTCCTCGAAGGCGAGTGCATCGGCCAGCTCACCTTCGCGATGGGTCTTCGCTACCGCGACGTGGCGCAGGAGTGGCGCGCCCGCACGGGGCGCGCGCTCTGCGAAGCCGTCATCACGAACGAGGGCACGCGCGGTCTTCAGGCGAACTTGCTGCTGCCCAGGTAGTCCGCGAACGTCCGCGGCTCACGGCCGAGAACCCGCTGCACGCCGTCGGCGATGTGCGCCTCCTTCCCCTCACGGATGAGCACGATCAGCATGGTGACGAGGTCCGCGATCTCGTCCGAGTAGCCGTGCCCCCGCAACACCGCCGTGAACTCCTCCGCCGGGATGTCCGCGTACCGCACGGGCTTGCCGGTCACCTCGCTGATCCGCGCCAGCATCTCGGGGAACGACAACGCCTCGGGTCCGCTGAGGTCGTACGTCTGCCCGTGGTGACCGTCCTGGGTCAGCGCGGCGACCGCGACCTCGGCGATGTCCACCACGTCGATGAACGGGTGGACGCCCTGCCCGGCGGGGACAGCGAGCTCACCGTGCTCCACGGACGCCGCGAACATGTCCTCGTCGAAGTTCTGCATGAACCAGGTGGGCCGCAGGACGGTCCACTCGGCACCCGACTCCTTCACCGCCGCCTCGAACGGATCGTCGTCCGGGGCACCACGCATCGACAGGAGCACGAGCCGGGTGACACCGGCCTTCACCGCGACGCGCACGAAGTCGTTCAGCTGCAAGGGGTTCTCCGGCGGCACCACGTAGACGGCGGTCGTGCCGGCCACGGCGGGCTCCCAGGTGTCCTGGTCGGACCAGTCGAACTTCGTGGACGCGGATCGCGACGCCGGACGGGCGGCGGGACCGAGGAGGCTGGTCACGCGACGGCCGGTCTTGCCGGTGGCTCCGAGCACGAGGACGGACCCAGGGTTGATTGCACTCGATGTTGACATGACTAGAGCTAATCAACGTTGACGCGGACGAACCATGCCTCAACAGCCGCCGTTCTTGCTCGTTCGTCCACGTGGTAATCAGTGGGTCATGAGTCAGCGTGATCTCGTGGACCTGAGGGACGCCTTGCGCGCGTTCGCCGCTGCCCGCGACTGGGACAGCTACCACACGCCCAAGAACCTGGTCATGGCCTTGTCCGCGGAGGTCGGCGAGCTCACCGACCTCTTCCAGTGGCTGACGCCAGAAGAGGCGCAGGACGCGATGAAGGACCCCGACCTCGCGTGGAACGTGCGTGACGAGCTCGCAGACGTGATGCACTACCTCACCAGGCTGGCGGACAAGCTCGGTGTCGACCTCGTCGAGGCCGCGTTCGCCAAGATCGATCGCAACGAACGGCGGTTCCCGTCCGGGAGCCTGACACCGGTTCCAGTGGAGAAGGGCGAGCTGTGAGTCTTCAGAACGTGCGGACGCTGCACGTGCACCAGAAGGTCACGTTCATGGTCAACCGCTACGAGGTGTTCGTCGACGACAACGGCCGGCCGGGCGCGTTGGTCGGCTTCGCCGAGCAGAAACGGCTCAAGATCAAGGAACGGGTCACGATCTACACCGACCCGTCGAAGAGCCAGGTGCTGTTCGAGTTCAACGCGCGCAAGGTGATCGACCTGGGCAGCGGTTACGACGTGACCGACGGCCAGGGCAGGTCGATCGGGTTGTTCCGCAAGGACTTCACCAGGTCGCTGCTGCGCTCGACGTGGCACCTGGAGCAACCGGGTCTCGGTCAGGCGACGGGGGCGGAGCGGAACAGGTTCCTCGCTGGCTTCCGCCGGCTGTGGCAGTGGATCCCGATCGTCGGAGATGCGCCGTTCCCCATGCGGTATCACTTTGACTTCGTCACGGAGAACGGCGCGCCCGTGTTCAGCGTCGACAAGAAGACCTGGCTCCGGGACCACTACCTGGTCCAGATCCAGGATCCTGGCGTCGACCGCCGGCTCGTGATCGCTCAGGCCGTGGCGCTCGACGCGCTGCAGTCCCGCTAGGACTCAGAGGTAAGTCAGCAGGAGGAGGATCAGGCACACCAGCAGCACGACGCCGAGCACTGCGGGCAGGATCGACTGCGAGGACGGCGCGGGCTCGCGGGCGTGCCTGCCCCGCCTCCTGCGCGCTCGCCACCGCAAAGGTGCCTCCCCTACCCACTGCTCGTTCATGACGATCACGGTAGGGAGGAACAACCCCGGCTTGACCCACGTCACCCGCTCGCCGGGGTCTCATCACCCGGTCAGCCGCTCAATGAACACAGGGCCGCATGCACGAAGACATGAAAAAGCCCTGCGGGGAGCGCTTGTGGCGCTCGACCCGCAGGGCAAAATATGTTCGGCGGCGACCTACTCTCCCACACCGTAACCAGTGCAGTACCATCGGCGCAGAAGG
>NZ_BMNC01000025.1:43076-78250 GCF_014646255.1 Lentzea pudingi | reverse complement strand
ACTCGTGATGGGACCCCACCGCCCAGTGCCTATGGAAAGACGGCTCGCCTGCGGCATCGCTTGAGGTCGGCTCGCCTGCAGCGCCGCTGGGTGGCTGGCCTTTGGCGACGCCGGACTGTCAGACCTGCTCTGTACGTTGGGTCGCGGGGGAGCTTGTGCTCAAGGGGACCCCTGCGCAAGCCTGCCGTCCCCTTGCGGGCACGAGCCCGCCATCCTCCGCAGGGACTAGCCCGCCATCTCCTCCGCAGGGAGGAGCCCCCGGCGGGGGGACCGGGGGCTCCTGGTGGTGCGGCTTGGCTTCGGTGGCTGCTAGATGTCGAGGGTCCACGAGTCGATGTGGCCCGTGTCCTGGCGGTAGAGGTCGCGGACTCGCAGTTGCCAGGTGCCGTTGGCGTCTTCTGCCGCCACGTTGATCGCGTAGGTGGCGTTGAGGTCGTCTGCGCTGTCTGAGCCGTTGCTGACCTTCAGGACCTTCACGATGCCCGAGGGGGCGATCAGGGCCAGTTCCAGGTCGCCTCGGTAGGTGTGCTTGATGGCGACCTTCACCTGGGCGGTGGCGCTGGCCTTGCCGTTGCAGTCTGCGATGGCGATCTCGGACTTGACCTCGCTGGCGTCCGGGATTGCGGTGTCGGTGTCGTTCGTTGCTGCGGGGCACTGGCCCGGGGGGTTTCCTGCGGCCGTGCCGGTGATGTGGAGGAGCTTGTTCGGGGAGCCGGTTCCGGGGGTGGTGACAACGTCTGAGGTGGCGTTGTCGACGAGGGCGTCTCGGACCTGCTGCGGGGTGGCGGTGGGGGACGAGCCGAGGTAGACGGCTGCTGCGCCTACTACGTGCGGGGTGGCCATTGAGGTGCCGCTGATGGTGTTGACGGCCTCGTCGTTCGTCAGCCAGGCGCTGGTGATGTCCCGGCCCGGGGCGAAGATGTCGAGGCAGCTGCCGAGGTTCGAGAAGCTGCTGCGGGCGTCTGTGCGGTCCGTGGAGCCCACGGTGATGGCTGCCGGGGTTCGGGCCGGGGAGGTGTTGCAGGCGTTGCCGCCGTTGTCGTTGCCTGCTGCCAGGCCGTAGGTGACGCCTGCTGCGATGGAGCGTGCCACTGCGTCGTCGACGGTTTGGTTGGCGCCGCCGCCCAGGGACATGTTGGCTACCGCGGGCTTGCGGGCCGGGTTGGCCTGTACGTCCGCGGTGACCCAGTCGATGCCCGCGATGACGCCGGCGAAGGTGCCTGAGCCCGAGCAGTTGAGGACTCGGACTGCTACCAGTTTGACGTCCTTCGCGACGCCGTACTTCGTGCCGCCCACGGTGCCCGCGACGTGGGTTCCGTGGCCGTTGCAGTCGTTGGCGTCGGCATCGTTGTCGACGGTGTCGGTGCCGGAGATGGCTCGGCCGCCGAAGTCGGTGTGGGTGGTTCGGATGCCGGTGTCGATGATGTACGCGGTGACGCCGGCGCCCTTGTTCGGGTAGGTGTAGCTGTTGTCCAGCGGGAGTGCTCGCTGGTCGATCCGGTCGAGGCCCCAGGACGGGGTCGGGGTCTGGGTGTCGGAGATGCGGACCTCGGCGTCCTGTTCGACGTAGGCGACTGCCGGGTCTGCCGCCAGGCGCTTGGCCTGGGATTCGGACATCTGCGCGGAGAATCCGCGCAAAGCGGACTTGTAAGAGTGCTTCACCTTCGCGCCGTACTTGGCGCTGAGGTCGTCGACGCTTGTCGTGCTCATGTCATTGAGCACGACGATGTAGTTGTCCTTGACCGCGTTGGACGCACCGAGGTTGCGAATCTCCCCCTCGGGCGCAGCGGTGGCGGAGACGGACGACAGGGCGAGCGCAGTGCCCGCCACCAGTCCGATTCCAGCCGCTCGTCTGGCCCACGATTCTCCCATAGCAGCAAGCTCCCTCGTCGCAGGGTTGTGCAGTGAGAATTTTCTTAGTGGTGCGGACTGAATGCGCACAAGACGGTCCACGACATTGCCATCGAATGCCGAATCAACAGATTTGCTGTGGTTTGTGAATTAGTTGGTTCCGCTGATCTCTTTACAGAACAATTGCGCCCCGAACGGTTGTCCGTTCGGGGCGCAAGTTTCGCCTGTATTGCCGAGCGTCTCAATCGCCTCGGCGGACCGCTCCGAGGATCTGCTGTTCGGCCGGGGTCGTGTAGAGGCGGAGGTGTGCCCACATGTCCTGGCCCATGGCGATGACCTGGTCGTCCTTGAGCTGCGTGAGCTGCTGGAACATCTGCGGGCGCAGGCGCCACATCTGACCGGCGAGCTGCGCCTGGCCCATCGGCAGGCGCTGCAGCAGGACGAGGTCCGCGTTGTTCGCCGTGGACGAGGCCTGCGGGTGCAGGTACGGCAGCACGTACATCGTGGTCTGCCACGGCGCGCGCGGCGGGAACAGCTCCTGCGGGACGTGGCCGCCGTCGTGGATCACCAGCAGCGGCATGTCCTCGGTGGGCCTCGGGAGGTCCGCCGGGGACAGGCGGCGCAGCTGCACCAGTTGAGACGGACGGCCGTCCGGGCCCTGGCCTGCGGCGCGCACGACCGGCTGCCACGCCTGCGGGCGGCCCGTCGCGATGATGATCCACGCTCCGGTCGCCATGGCGCGCAACGCGATCTGGCGGGCCAGGTACAGGCCGCCGACGACCACCATGCGGGTCGGCGTCGGGCGCAGCACGGACACGCTGAGCGGCTCGCCCTTCGTGCCCTGGCCGAGCATCATGCCGCCGCGGTCACCGCTGGGGCTGACCAGGTCGAGCATGTTCGGCGACACCAAGAACTCCGGTGCCACCGCGCCTCGGCCGCGCGAGTCGACCAGACGGGACGACGAGCTCATGCCACACCTCCCAGCGGCAGCGTCGCGGCGAGACCCGCGAGCTGCATGCCCCGCAACGGGGTCAGCGTGATGTCGAGCTTGTCACCCAGCTTCGAGAGCTGGTCCTCGGCCCTGTCGAGCTCGCTCGGCGTGCGGGCGCTCACGCGGACCAGGCCGCGCAGCGAGACCTGACCGTCCTCACGGGACGGCGAGATCGACATCGCGAGCGTCGACGAGAGAGCGCGCACACCGGTCAGCGAGTTCAGGTTGCCCTTGAGGCCCTTGGACGGCCAGCCGGTGATCGCGTAGCTCGCGTGGCCGACGCCGCCGGCGGTGACGCCGGCCCACTTCTCCCGCAGCGACACGGGGTTCGTGTTGCCGACGGCCGCGGTGAGCTCGGCCGACGAGATCGCCGCGCGCAGCAGTTCGTCCGAGTCGAGCGGGCGGATCGTGACGCCCGCGGACTCCAGGGCGTTGCGGACGCGGGACAACGCGCCGATCAACGCCCGGTGCGCGCCGACGACGCCGCCGCCGCGCTCCCGGATCGCCTCGCCACAGCGGCGCGGGTCCAGCCGGACCGTGATCCACGTGGTGCGCCGGGCCGCCGCGGGCAGCGGGCCGAGCACCTCCATGTACGAGCTGATGGCCGGCGAGTTCGGCGGAAGCGCCGCGCTGCCGGGGTAGCAGTGCCAGATCACGGTGATCGCGTCGAGCACGACACCGCGGTCCTCGAGGCACGGTGTGAGCGCTCCCAGGGGCAGCGACGGGGCCGAGCCGACCGCGGAGATCAGCGGCGGCGTCGGGTCGACCAGCAGGACCGCGGTCCACACGCCGTCGTGCCACGACAGCGCGAGCGGACGGCGTTCGTGGTCGACGCCCTTCGCGATCACCAGGTCCGGGATCGCGAGGCGCAGCAGCGCGACGCGCGGGTCCTCCGGGCCGAGCACCTGCAGTTCGTCGTCACCGGGCTTGGACTCCGTCGGCTCCTGGCGCTTCGCGGTCCGGCTGTGCGGCCGGAAGCTGTAGCGCAGGCGGACGCCGATCCACTGGGTGAGCCAGCGACCGCGCGATCGGGTGAAGGCCAGGACCAGTGCGATGAGGAGCACACCGCCCGCGATCGAGACGGAGACGACGTTCAGCGCGTCGCCCTGCTTGACGCCCATGATCGCCAGCACGAGGAGGGCGATGGCGAGACCGACCTCGATCGTGACTACGTTCGACACGGGCAACGAGCCGAGGCTCACGCCCGCGGCTCTGCGACGGACACGCCCGACCGGACGCGGAGGCGCGGGTGCCTGCTGGTTGGGGCCAGGTCCCTGCGGCCGTGCCATCCCTGGGTTGGGCCGGGGCGGATGTGGAGTGGTCACGGACATCCGTTGTGGTCTCTTTCCCCTCGATGGTCGGTGGGCTTGGCGAACCGGCCCACGGAGCAACCTGCGTCCGGCTATCCTGCCGAACCGTACCGCGACTGGGAGAGCAGCGAGCCGAGAATGGCATCAACACCCACCACCAAGTCACAGGTCCAGGCCTACCAATTCGTCCTGCGGCGGATGCAGTCCGCTCTGGTCCGCAGAGACTCGGTGATGCTGCACGACCCCATGCGCAACCACTCGCGTGCCACAGCGGTGGGTGTCGTCCTGGGTGTCGTCGGTCTCATCGGCTTCCTCGTGGTCGGACTTTTCAGCCCGGCCCCGAAGCTCGACAACGAGACGCAGATCGCCATCAGCAAGGAGACCGGCCAGGTCTACGTCGTCGACAACTCGCCGCGGCGGTTGATCCCGATGACGAACCTGGCGTCGGCCCGGCTGCTCTGGCTCTCGCGCAACAGCCCCGACGCCCAGCAGGGTCAGGGCGGCGGCGACGCACCGGCCGGCACGGCGGGCGCACCGGCCGAGGCGGCCGGCGGCACCCCGAAGCTGGTGAGCGAGAAGGCGCTGGCGAACCTGCCGCGCGGCAGGCTCACCGGTCTGCCGGACGCACCGGACGTGCTGCCGAAGCAGGACCTCCGCATCGACGCGCAGTGGTCGGTCTGCGACACCCTCCAGCTCGACAAGTTCCGCGAGGACCAGGCGGCGGAGAACCAGATCAAGACCTCCGTGATCGCGGGCGTCAGCGGCGGCAACGCCGAACTGGGCGGCGAGGCGGTGCTGGTCCAGCAGCGCACCGGCGCGAAGAAGTCGTACCTGATCTACAAGACGCCGCAGAACCTGCGCGACGTCTCGTCGTCGACGGTCCGCGCCGAGGTGGACCTGAAGAACGACAAGGTGGTCAACGCCCTCAAGCTGACGGGCAAGAAGCCACGTGCGATCAGCACGGCGCTGCTCAACGCGATCCCCGAGGTCGCACCGCTGATCGCGCCGGTCATGCCGAACCAGGGCAAGCAGGCCACGTACGTCACCGAGACCAAGGTCAGCATCGGTGAGGTCGTCCAGGTCGAGCGGCAGAACGGCTTCGAGTCCATGGTCGCGCTGGAGGACGGCTTCCAGACCGTCGACGAGACGGTCGGCGACCTGCTGCGCTACGCCTACTCGAACAACCGGGCGGCGATCAGGCTCTCGCCGAGCGCGATCTCCAACCACCGCGACCCGAAGAAGCCGCTCGAGCTCACCTCGTACCCGGAGAAGATCCCGGCGACGCTGGAGCCCAACCCCAACAACGTCGTGCTGTGCCTGGGCTGGAAGGCGGAGAACGTCACCGCCGACAACAGGGCCGAGCACACGACGGTGACGATCGGCTCCGCACTGCCGGGCCCGAAGGACATGACCCCGGCCGAGCTCGGCGCGCCGGGCGCGGGCGGCGAGATCATCGACCAGTTCCTGATGCTGCCGGGCAAGGCCGCCGTCGTGCGGGCGAGCCAGGGCAAGAACGACTTCGGGACCGGGCCGGTGCAGATCGTCACGGGACGCGGTGTCCGCTACGGCGTCCCGGACGCGGCCACGGCGGGAGCGCTGGGTCTCGACGGGACGTTCCCGCCGGCGCCGAACCAGATCCTGAGCCTGTTGCCGATGGGTCCGCAGCTCAACAAGAACGAGGCGAACCGCAGCTACGACTCGATCCCGATCCCCGGCAAGGGCGCCATCAAGGATCCGCAGGCGGTTCAGCAGAAGTAGCGGAACCACTCCGGGTGCATCACCGTCGAATGCGACAAAGTGCACCCGGAGTGTCGTAGGGGGACAGAGTCTTGGCCGGTCGTATCAGCGTCGATGCCGAGTGGTTGGAGAAGTACGCCGACCGCATCGACGGGACGACGGATGACCTGAGGCGGGTGCGGGACGCCATGAAGGCGTCCCCGCTGCGCCCCCAGTCGTTCGGCGAGATCGGCAGAACCGTCGGTACGGCTGAGGGCTACGCGCGTGCGGCCGAGTTGCTCAACTCGCAGCTCGCCCGCGCCTGTGACGCTCTCGACGCGGCTTCGAAGGGTCTGCACGCCGTCGCCCGGCAGCACGGGCAGGGCGACGAGGAGAGCTTGCGGGCGATCAAGAAGGCCGACGGGCGGTAGGGGCTGTGGTGACCAAGGACGGCAAGCAGATCGCGGCCGAGGTCGGTCCCGAGCTCGACTACCTCTCGCGGGTCAGCCGCAAGCTCGGTGTCGTGGACCTCGTGCACGACTTCTTCGACCCGCTGGTGGGCGACTGGAACGACCTGCGCGAGGAAGCCGAGCGCTGGCGCAAGGCCGCGAAGGTGACCGAGGCGGTCAACAACCACGTCACGGCGCCGCTGGGCGCGGTCGACGCGCGGTGGGAGGGCAAGGACGCCGACGCGTTCCTCGACCACATGCGCAAGGTGGGGCTCGCGGGCGGCGACATGGCCGACGCGATGAACGCGATGGCGGACGCGCTGGAGGAGACCGCGGACGGCGTTCGCGTCATCGTGCAGGACATGGCGCACGTGCTCGCCGACGCCGCCGACTCGGTGTCCGGCACGGCCGCGCTGCCGCTCGACGGCGACCAGCGCGCGATCCGGCACATCGAGGAGCTCAAAGACCCCGTCCGCGAACTGCACGAGTCCGCGCGGCAGGTGCTCGAGGCGTTCCTGAAGCTGTGCGACGGGGTGTCCGGCGAGGCCGGCGGTTTCGGTGCCGTGCGGATGGAGCACAAGTACCCCGAGCAGAACTGGACCTACACGGCGCCGGCCAAGCCGGAGACCAAGATGCCCGAACCGGCCAAGGCCTCGGTCACGGCCGCGGCGGGCACGGGAGCGGGTGCTTCGGCGGGCGGCCCGGTCGGTGGTGGCGGGGGCGGGGTCGGCGGTGGTGTCGGCTCGGTCGGCGCACCTGCCGCGGCGGCCCCGCAGCCGATGCAGTTCGGAGGCGCCACAGGCGTCGCTGAGCAGGTTCCGGTGGCGAACGGGGGTGCGGGGACCACTCAGGCCGCCGCACCCGCTGGTGGCCGTTCTGGGGCCCCTGCCGGGGGCATGATGGGTGGCATGGCGCCGATGATGGGCGGCATGGGCGGCGGGCAGCAGGGCGGCGACAAGGAGCACAAGCCGAGGCAACGGCTCACCGGCTCGATCGACGACCTGCTCGGCAAACCCAAGAAGGCCGCGCCGAAGACGATCGGTGACGACGACTAGAACTCTTGCCGTACGACGAGAAGGGCCCCGCCGGTGAGTTCCGACGGGGCCCTTCTCGTCGTACGGCCGCTAGGCGGGTTGTTTGCGCTTGCGGTTGAGCGAGTTGCGGACGAACAGCGTCAGCATCAGCAGCGCGCCACCGACACCGATGCCGCTCAGCGCCACGATGATCGGCGGCCAGTCGAGTCCCGGCGGCGGGGTGACGTCGGTGTTCATCTCCCGCGGTTCCGCGGCCTTGAACCCGGCCGACTCGCCCGGCAGCACGGCGGTCAGCGCGGCGACCGGGTTGACCATGCCGTAGCCGGTCTTGTTGTCCTTGCCGGACACGTTGCCGGGGTGCAGGGCCGTGGCCTTGAGGCGGTCCATCACCTGACGTGCCTTGAGCTTCGGGAACCGCTCGCGCACCAGGGCCGTGATGCCCGCGACGTACGGGGAGGCGAAGCTCGTGCCCTTGATGTCCAGCACGCCCTGCGCGGTGACGTTCGCGTTCGTCAGGCCGGTGCCCTTGGGGTCGACGGAGATGATCTCCTCGCCCGGCGCGGCGATGCTGACCCACGGACCCCAGACGCTGAACGACGAGACCTCGCCCGAGCGCGCGATCGAGCCCACGGACAGCACGTCGTCGGCGAACCACGCCGGCGACGAGACCGAGTTCACGTTGTTGGGGTCGAGGTTGTTGTTCTGCGCGGCGCAGCCGGTGCCCTGGTCGCTGAGGTTGCCGGCCGCCGTGACGATCACGACGTCCTTGACGTCCACCGCGTACCGGATGGCGGCCTGCAGCTTCTGGTCGTCCGCGCTGAAACCCTTGGGGCTGCTGCAGTTCGTCAACGAGATGTTGATGACCTTCGCGTCCCTGTTGGCCGCGCGGACGATGGCCTGCGCCAGCGTCCCGACCTTGCCGGCCGAGGCGCGCTTCTCCGGGTTGGCCGCGTTGCCCTTGAACTCGTAGCGGTCGCTGGTCTGGCGGATGGCCAGGATCGACGCTTCCGGTGCGGCGCCGATGAAGTCGCCCTCGGTCCTGGCCGCCGCGGCGACCCCGGCGACCTCGGTGCCGTGGCCGTCGCAGTCGTCGATGCCGTTCTGGTTGGCGACGTAGTCACCGCCACCCTCGACCCTGCCGCCGAAGCGCGGGTTGCGCGGGTCGACGCCGGTGTCGATGATCGCGATCTTGATGCCCTTGCCCGTGGCGAACTGGTGCGCCTGCTCCAGGTTCAGGTAGACCTGGGCATAGGGCATCTGCTTGATCAGTTCGCTCTTGGTGTCGGACTCCACGCACCCCTTGTTGGTGCGCTCGTACGGCACGTCCGGCTTGCCCTCGTCCGCCGGCGGCTGGGCGCCGGCCGCGAGCGGCGGCGGCACCGAGTTCGACTTCGCCGCCGCCGGCGTCGAGGACGGCTGAGCGGAGGCCTGTGGCAGCGTCCCCGTCAGCAGAAGCAGTCCGGCGGTCGCGGCCGCCGTGGTGCGCCTGATGCCGGTCCTCATAGCGTGATCAGGCCTCGGAAGACCTGGTACATGTCCATGACCGCGAGCGCCAGCGGCAGCACGGAGGCGATCAGGATCGCCTCGATGATGTCGACGGTGCGGCGCAACGGCGGCGAGAACTTCTGGCCGGGGAAGATCACACCGAGCACCAGCGCGAGCGCGCCCAGCACCAGCAGCGTGCCGAAGACGAACGCGATGCGGTCGAACGAGGTCGACGCGATCAGCCAGCCCAGCAGGATGCCCGCGCTGGCGAACATGCCGGTCGACAGCAGCGCGACGGCCTGTGCGCCGTTCGCGTACGCCCGGCCGCGCATCATCAGCACGATCGCGACGATCACGCCGTAGATCGGGCCCCAGACGGTGTCGGCGGACGCGGCGACGATGGCGGCCAGTGCCGCGACCACGCCAGTGCCGATGATCATGCCCGTCAGGTACTCGTGCGCGACGGCCGTGCGGCGCTCGATGACCGCGTACTCCGGGAAGCCGCTGTCCTCCTTGAGGTCCTCGGCGTTCGTCGGCACGACGGGCGGCGGGATCTTGGCGAGCCGCAGCGTGAGGCCCGGCAGCATCGACAGCGCGGCGAGCGCCACGGCACCGGTCGCGGCGGCGACGCCGTACAGCGGGTGCTCGACGAACGTCGCGACGAGGAACGCCAGCGCCACGAGCGTGCCGCCGGTCGCCGCGGCGATGAACACCGTGATGCCTTGGCCGATCAGCAGGATGCCGCCCCACGCGAAGATCATCATCAACGCGGAGGCGAGCAGCATCTTCGGGTTGAACCCGACGCCGGGCACGGCGTGGAAGCCCGCGACGAACGCCAGCGGCAGCGAACCGCACGCGGCGATCAGCACACCGGTCGACGCCGCGCTGTACGCCCGCGCGATGGTCGCGCCGGCCGCCAGCATGGCGATCGCGCCGACACCACCGGCGATGGCGGCCGCGAGACCGCTGCCGGAACCGCCCTGCGTGATCGGGCCGGACAGGAACAACGCCACCGCGGACGCGATCAGCGCGAGCGAGCCGGCCAGGTGACCGAACCGCTGCGCGGTCTCCTTGGTCCACGGCCGGAACGAGTCCGGATCGGACTCCGCGATCGCGTCGACGACGTCGTCGTACAACGGCGGAGGCGGATTCTCGTTGCGGCGCCGCAACTGCAGCAGCTCGCCGTCGACGACGCCGAGCGAGGCCAGCGTGCGCGCCGGGTCGAGCGGGTTGTCGCCGAGCTTCGCGAGGCACCAGCCACCGTGTCGCACGCCACCGTCCGGAGTGGCCTCTCTCGCCATGTCCAGCAGCATGGGCAGGAGATCGGCCACCGCCACGTCGGCAGGCAGCGCGACGTCGATACGCGTTCGAGGTGCCACCACCGTGACACGGCTGAACACCGTCGTACCGGTCGCCACCAGGGCCCCCTAAGTCAGATCAGTGCTAACAAATCAACGGCCCGACCTTATTGGTCCACCTGGACGGTTGCCGGGCGGCCCTAGTATGGCCTTACCGACGCCTCTTGCACGTGTGGTTCGCAGAACACGTTCGACTGGGTTTCCCCGACCCACCTTCGTGACGCGCGCGGATGCGCAATAGTGTCGGTTGCTACTGGTGGCGTAACGAGTCGAAGAGGTGCCTGTCAGTTGAGCACGCTGCAGTTCAAGCGAACGGCACGCCTTGCTGCTCCCCGGCCTCCTGGCGGTGAGGTCCACCTCGAACCGCCACCCGAGGTCCCCCGGATCATCCCCGGCAACATCATGATGAAGGCGATGCCCGTCGTCATGATCGTGGCGTCGATGGGCATGATGGGCATGATGCTCGTCTTCATGCCGCGGCAGCCCGCGGCGATGATCATGCCGGGCATGATGATGATCTCGACCATCGGCATGATGGCGAGCGGCATGGGCTCGGGCAAGGGCCAGAAGAAAGCCGAGATGAACGAGGACCGCAAGGACTACCTGCGGTACCTCGGCCAGATGCGCGACCGCGCCCGCGAGGCTGCCGACGAGCAGCGCGCCGAGCGCGAGTGGGTGCACCCGGACCCGCAGATGCTGTGGTCGCTCGCCACCACCCGGCGCATGTGGGAACGCCGTCAGAACGACCCGGACTTCTGCCACCTGCGCGCGGGACGGGGCTCGCAGCGCCTCGCGACCCGCCTGGTGCCGCCGCAGACCGGTCCCGTCGAGGAGCTCGAGCCGATCGCGACGCTGGCGCTGCGCCGTTTCGTGCGCGCCCACTCGCTCGTGCCGGACCTCCCCATCTCCATCGCACTGCGCGGGTTCGCCGCGGTCGGGCTGCTCGGTGAGATCGAGGACCGCCGCGACCTCGCGCGCGCCCTGCTCGCCCAGCTCGTCACGTTCCACGCCCCGGACGACCTGCTGATCGCGGTCGTCAGCGCGGGCCGCACCAAGCAGCTGTGGGAATGGGCGAAGTGGCTGCCGCACGCGCAGCACCCCACCGACATCGACGGCATCGGCCAGCGCCGCATGATGGCGAACTCGCTCGCCGAGGTCGAGGCGATGCTGGACGAGAACCTGCGCGACCGGCAGCGGTTCACCCGCAACGCCCCGCCGCCGCCCGACCAGCCGCACATCGTGATCGTCATCGACGACGGCGACATCAGCCGCGAAGAGATGATCATCCTCGAAGAGGGCCTGGTCGGCGTCACGCTGCTCGACCTGAGCGAGTGCCTCGGCAACCTGACGGCACGGCGCGGCCTGCGTCTCGTCGTCGAGAACAACCAGCTGGGTGCCCGTTCCGCGAGCGGTGTCGAGTGGTTCGGCGCGCCGGACCGGTTGTCCATCGTGGAGGCCGAGGCCCTCGCCCGCCGTCTGTCGCCCTACCGCATGGGTGCCGCCGGTGAGGCCGGTGGCGACTCGGGCGAAGACCCGTTGGCGATGAGCAACAACCCGCCGCTGCTCGAGTTCATGGGCATCCCCGGCGACCCGATCACGTTCGACGTGCAGCAGGCGTGGCGGCCGCGGCCCAAGCGCGACCGCTACCGCATCCCGTTCGGCATCGGCGAGCACGGCCAGGCGGTCGAGCTCGACATCAAGGAAGCGGCCGAGGACGGCATGGGCCCGCACGGCCTGTGCATCGGCGCGACCGGTTCCGGCAAGTCGGAGTTCCTCCGCACGCTGGTGCTCGGTCTGCTGGCCTCGCACTCGTCGACGGCGCTCAACATGATCCTCGTCGACTTCAAGGGTGGTGCGACGTTCCTCGGCCTGGACAAGGCACCGCACGTCGCCGCGACGATCACCAACCTCGCCGGCGACCTCAGCCTCGTCGACCGCATGAAGGACGCCATCGAGGGCGAGGTGTCGCGTCGCCAGGAGGTGCTGGCGAAGGGCAACTACAAGAACGTCTGGGACTACGAGAAGGCCCGTGAGAACGGCGCCCAGCTCGACCCGCTGCCCGCGCTCTTCATCTGCATCGACGAGTTCTCCGAGATGCTGACGGCGAAGCCGGACTTCATCGACATCTTCCTCCAGATCGGTCGTGTCGGCCGGTCGCTGCAGATGCACATGCTCCTCGCGTCGCAGCGGCTGGAGGAGGGCAAGCTGCGCGGCCTGGACACGTTCCTGTCGTACCGGATCGGTCTGAAGACGTTCAACGCGGCGGAGTCCCGCGCGGCCATCGGCGTCCCGGACGCCTACGAGCTGCCGCCGATCCCGGGCTCGGGTTACCTCAGCGTGCAGGGCATGCCGCTGACCAGGTTCAAGGCGCTCTACGTCTCGGGCACCTACCGCCCGGCGGGCATGCAGTCCGCCGGTGAGTCGGTGGCCGTGCGCAGCGACAAGCGCCCGCGCTTCTTCGTGCCGGACTTCATCGAGATCCCGAAGGAGCCGGAGCGCCCGCTCGAGCCGGTGAAGGTCGCGGAGCCGGTCAAGGAGGACGCGAACGAGCCGACCCAGCTCGAGCTCATCGTCGACCGCCTCGTCGGTCAGGGCCCGCCCGCGCACGAGGTGTGGCTGCCGCCGCTCAACGAGCCGGCGACGATGGACACGATGCTGCCGCCGCTCGACGTGACGCAGGACCGCGGTCTCACCTCGCCGGGCTACCCGGCCAACAGCACGCTGCAGGTCCCGGTCGGCATCGTCGACAAGCCGTTCGAGCAGCGCCGCGACCTGCTGTGGGCGGACTTCTCCGGTGCGGCGGGCCACGGTGCGATCGTCGGCGGCCCGCAGTCCGGCAAGTCGATGATGCTCAGGACGATCATCGCGTCGATGGCGCTCACCCACACGCCGGAGGAGGTGCAGTTCTACTGCATCGACCTCGGTGGTGGCTCGCTCGCCGCGATGGAGGACCTCCCGCACGTCGGTGGGTTCGCCGGTCGTCTCGACGTCGACAAGGTCCGCCGCATGGTGGCCGAGCTGCAGTCGCTGATCTCGGAGCGCGAGCTCCGCTGGCGCGACCAGCGCATCGAGCTGGCCGAGTTCCGCAACCGCAAGCGTCGCGGTGAGATCAAGGACGACGCCTTCGGCGACGCGTTCCTGGTCATCGACGGCTGGATGAACTTCCGCCAGGAGTTCGAGATGGTCGAGCCGCAGATCCAGGCGCTCGCCGCGCAGGGTCTGTCCTACGGCGTGCACGTCATCGTCGGCGCGAGCCGGTGGGCGGAGATCCGGCCCGCGATGAAGGACCTCCTCGGCACGCGCTTCGAGCTGCGGCTCGGTGACCCGAGCGAGTCCGAGGTCGACCGCAAGGTCGCCGTCAACGTGCCGCCGGGCCGTCCTGGCCGCGGCATCACCCTGGACGGTTCCACCGGGCGCAGGCTGCACTACCTCGTCGGTCTGCCGCGCATCGACACCTCGCAGGACGCGAACACTGTCACCGCGGGTGTCGCGGACCTCGCCGCGAAGCTCACGCAGGCGTGGCAGGGGCCGCGTGCCCCGCAGGTCCGCATGCTGCCCGACCTGCTCGACCACGCGCAGTTCATGGCGCACGTCCAGCAGACCTTCCCCCAGCGCGGCCGCCTCGTGCCGGTCGGTGTCAACGAGGACGAGCTCGCGCCGGTCTACCTGGACTTCGACGCGGACCCGCACTTCATGGCGCTGGCGGACGGCGAGTCCGGCAAGACGAACATCCTGCGCACGATCGTCCGCGGCATCATGCAGAGCTACACCTCCTCCGAGGCGTTGATCCTGCTGGCGGACTACCGACGCACGATGCTCGGCTTCATCGACACCGACCACCTGCTCACCTACGCGGTGTCGGGCCCGCAGTTCACGCAGAACGTGCAGGAGATCAGGGGCTCGCTCGCGGGCCGCATGCCCGGTCCGGACGTCACGCAGGAGCAGCTCAAGAACCGCTCCTGGTGGAAGGGCCCCGAGGTCTTCGTCGTCGTCGACGACTACGACCTGGTCGCTCCGCAGGGTGGTGCGAACCCCATGCAGCCGCTGGCCGAGTTCATCCCGCAGGCCAAGGACGTCGGTCTGCACATCGTCGTCGTCCGCCGCATGGGTGGTGCGTCCCGCGCGATGTACGACCCGGTCATGGGCAAGCTGAAGGAGATCTCGGCGCCGATCTTCGTCGGGTCCGGCTCGAAGGAGGAGGGCAACATCGTCGGCAACCTCAAGCCGTCGCCGCAGCCTCCCGGCCGGGGCACGCTGGTGACCCGCAAGCACGGTCAGCAGCGCATCCAGTTCGCGTGGATCCCGCCGGACTAGACAAGCACCCGGAACGTCCTCGTGGGTGGTCCCGCCGTTGCGGCGGGGCCACCCACGAGTCGTTTCGGGGCAACGGCGAAGGGCCCGCGGCCGAAGCCGCGGGCCCTTTCGGGTAGCAGGGGTGCTACCCGCCCCCAGCAGCCCGACCCGGAACCGGTGCGATCAAGAGGGAGGAGACCGCACCGGTTCCGAGTCCAGTTCGGAGAGTCACCCCCCAGGCTGACTCTTCGAACCGGCTGGGGAGAACTCTGCCGCAGACCGCTCACATGTCGCTCACGCCTCGATGACATCCGGTGTCCCGTAACGGAACAAGGCCCGCGACCGAAGCCGCGGGCCTTCGCCGGACAGCAGGGGACCGTCCGGTTCCCCCCATGACCGGAGTTCCACCCGGACCGCACCACTGGGGAGGGGCGGCCAGGAGGGAGTTCGGCGATCGTGACGCCCCCCAGGACTTCAGCGTCGCTCTCGTCGTTCCGGCTGAGGACCACTGTGCCCGGTCGCGCTCACACTTCGGTCACAGGCGCGAGACACCCGGAAAATGGTGATGCGGTGCTGGTGGCCCCCCAGGAAATTCGCCACCAGCACCGCTGAGGAGAACTCTGCACCAGGCCGCTCACACTTCGCTCACACAGCGGTCACAGCGCGTCTAGACTGCGGTTGACCTGGAGGGGTGTGTGCGAGCCGAGTACCGAGTGCTGGGGCCGTTGGAGGTTCTGCTCGACGGTGAACCGGTGGCCGTCCCCTCCGGGCGGTGCCACCTGTTGCTGGCCGCGTTGTTGTTGCGCCCCAACCAGTTGATCACGGTGGACGAGCTGGTCGACCGGCTGTGGGACGGGTCCCCGCCGAACGCCGGCCGCGCGCACAAGACGCTGCACATGGTCGTGCGGCGGCTGCGGGTCGCGCTGGGTGAGGCGGACTGCGTGCAGACCCGGACCGGTGGTTACGCCGCCTTGGTCGAACCCGACCAGCTGGACCTGCTGCGGTTTCGCGCCCTCGCGGGTTCGGGCGACTTCGGCGCGGCCGCGGCGTTGTGGCGCGGGGCGGTGCTCGGCAACGTCGTGTCGGACGTCCTGCACCGCGAGGACGTGCCGCGGCTGGTCGACGAGCGGCTCACGGTGCTGGAGCGGCGCATCGACGCCGACCTGGACAGCGGGTTGTCCCGTGAGCTGGTGGCGGAACTGAGGTCGCTGGTCGCCGACCACCCGTTGCGGGAGCCGTTCTGGTTGCACCTGATGCTCGCGCTGTACCGGTCGGGCAACCAGGCCGAGGCGTTGAGCGCGTACCAGGACCTGCGGAACAGGCTCGCCGAGGACCTGGGCGTCGATCCCGGTCCCGCGCTGCAGGAGCTGCACCAGCAGATCCTGCGAGCCGAGGTGGTGCCCGGCAGGCGTGCGCAGGTGCCACGTCAGCTCCCGCACGGCGTGCGGAACTTCGTGGGCCGCGAGGACGAGCTCGGGGAGCTCGGCAAGGCGACGGGCGTCACCGTCGTGCACGGCGTCGGTGGCGTGGGCAAGACCGCGCTGGCGCTGCGCTGGGCTCGCGACGTCCGGGAGAGCTACCCGGACGGAGACCTCTACCTGAACCTGCGCGGGTTCGACCCCGAGGTGCAACCGGTCGATCCCGCTGTCGCGGCGGAGATGTTGCTGGCCGGGCTCGGCGTGGACGAGGTCCCGGCCCGCGCGGACGCCCGGTTCGCGTTGCTGCGCACCACGCTGGTCGACCGGCGGTTGCTGCTCCTGCTCGACAACGCCGCGTCGGCGCGCCAGGTCCTGCCCCTCCTGCCCGCCGCGGCCGGGGTGCGGGTGCTGATCACCAGCCGCAACCAGCTCCGCGCGCTCGTCTCCCAGCACGACGCGACCGCGATCGGCCTGCGGGAGCTGGACTTCGACGCGGCACGGTCGTTGCTCGCCGTCGTGCTCGGCGAAAAACGGCTCGACGCCGAACCGGATGCCGCGCGAGAGATCGTCGAACGCTGTGCCGGACTGCCGCTGGCGCTGCGGGTGTTCGCCGAACGGGTGGCGCGCTTCCCGGACGTGCCGCTGCACGAGTTCGTGACCGAGCTGCGCAACGAGCGGCTCGATGCGTTCAGCGACTTCTACGACGTGGACGTCCGGGCGGTGTTCTCGTGGTCGTACCGGGCGTTGGACGACGAGTCGGCACGGATGTTCCGCCTGTTGTCGGTGCACCCCGGTCAGGACTTCGACGTGAGTGCTGCCGCCGCGCTGGCCGGGGTGTCGGTGTCGCAGGCCAGGCGGCTGCTGGAGCGGCTGGTGGCCGATGCCCTCGTGCAGACGCCTTCCCCTGGGCGGTACAGCCTGCACGACCTGCTGCGCGCCTATGCGGCCGAGCTGTGCGGTGACGACGAGGCAGCCGCGCTGAGGATCACCGAGTGGTACGTCCACACCCTCGAGAACGCCGCTCTGGTCGAGAAACCGATTTCGCTGGTGCGGGCCGGTGAGATCACGTCGGGCGTGGTGCCGCGGGGGTTCGCCTCGCGGTTCGACGCGCTGGCGTGGGTGCGGGAGGACTGGGACAACTTCCACGCGGTCCTGCGCGCGGCCGTGACACGCGGGTGGGGCCGGCTCGCGCTGCTGATCCCGACGCACCTGCACAGGTTCCTGGTCTACAACCAGCCGCGCTGGTCGGAAGCGGCCGAGATGTTCGAGGCGGTCCAGACTCTCGGGACTGCTCGCGAGCAGGGGTTCCTGCTGCTGAAGCTGGCTGGTATCTACTCGGATCTCGGACGGCAGGACGACGCGCTGACATGCTTCGAGGAGGCTCTGCGGTTCGTCCGAGAGTCGGGGGAACGGACCGCGGAGGCGGCGGGTCTGATCAACCTGGCCGCGCACCAGGTGAAGTTCGGCCAGGCGGAGGAGGCCCTCGCCACCTCACGCCTGGCAGCCGAGGTGAGTGCCGAGATCGCGAACGGGTACATGGAGAGCGCTGCCCGTTCCAACATCGGCTTCATGCTGAGCCAGCTCGGCCGCCACGACGAGGCTCTCGTCGCGCTCGATCACGCCATCGTCATCGCGACCGAGTTCGACGACGGGGACGAGCACGTGCTCGCGCGGATGCACGCTGTGCGGGGCAGAGCACTCGCCGGGCTCGGACGGCACGTCGAAGCCGTGGCCGTGCTCGAACCCGCCGCCAAGGCCTTGGCCCAGCTCGCCGACTCCGAGTACGAAGCTTTGGCACTGCAGGACCTGGGTGGCGCCCTGATCGAGCTCGATGAGCGTGCGAAAGCCGTCGTGGTCTGGCGACGTGCGGTGGATCTTCTGCGGGATCTGGACGAGGACCAGGCCGAGGCGCTCGCCGCCAGGCTGGCCGCGCTGGAGTAGGCGGAACGCCGCCGAGTTCGCGCTGGTGCTCGATCTGGTCCGGAATGACCGACTTCGCCATCCGTGTCGTCCGGGACAGTCGCATCGGGTAAGCATGTGCGCGGAAGAGGGGAAGGTGCATGAGCCTGCACGTCGCGGTCGACTTCGGCACGTCGAGCACCTGCGTGGCGATCTCCGCGCACGGGCGGGAGCCGCAGGTCGTCGTGTTCGACGGCCAGCCGCTGGTGCCGTCCGCCGTGTTCGCCGCCGCCGACGGCACGTTGTTCGTCGGTCAGGAGGCCGAACGCCAGGCGGCGGTCGACCCCGCTCGCTACGAGCCGCACCCGAAGCGCCGCGTCGACGAGGGGGAGTTGCTGCTCGGCAGCACCGTGCTGCCCGTTGTGGACGTTGTGCGCGCGGTGCTGGCACGAGCCGTGGGAGAAGCACGCCGCGTTGGTGGTGGAGCGCCAGTCGACCTTCTCGTCCTCACCCACCCCGCAGACTGGGGCACGGTCCGCACGCGGGTTCTGCTGCAGGCGGGCCGCGGTCTCGGTCGCGAGCTCGTGCTGGTGCCCGAACCCGTCGCCGCCGCCGTCTTCCACTCCGCGAGCCACTCCGTTCCGGACGGTGCCGCACTCGCCGTGCTCGACCTCGGTGGCGGCACGGTCGACGCCAGCGTGGTGGCGCGGGCGGGCAGGAGCTTCCGGGTGCTGTCCGCGAAGGGCGACCCGACCTTCGGCGGCGCGGACATCGACCAGGCGCTGCTCGAGCACGTCGGCGGGCTGGTCGCGGCAAAGGACCCCGAGGCGTGGCGGCAGCTCGTCGAGGGCCGCGAGATGAACGACCGGCGCAAGCGGCGGGTGCTGCGGCAGGACGTGCGCGGCGCCAAGGAGACGTTGTCCCGGCACGCCTACACCGACGTGCCGATGCCGCCGCCGTTCCCCGACGCGCACGTGACGCGGTCGGATCTGGAGCAGCTGATCACCGCGCCGATCGGCAGGGCGGCCGCGCTGGCCGGTGCCGCCGTCCGCGACGCCGGTCTGGCGCCCCAGCAGCTCGCCGGGGTGTTCCTGGTCGGCGGCTCGAGCCGGATCCCGCTCGTCGCGCGCATGGTGCACGAGCAGATCCGCGTGGTGCCCACGAGCATCGACCAGCCGGAGACGGTGGTGGCCCGCGGCGCGCTGCGGGCGGTCAGCCTCGATCCGGAACGGACCGGCGGCGTGACCCGGCAGCCCCAGCCGAAGGGGCCCTCCGGTGAGGTGACCCACAACCTCCGCGTCGGCGACGAGACCACCCGCAAGATCACCCGCCGGATCACACCGCCGCCCTCGGGGCAGTTCCCCGCGTTCCCCCCGGCCGCGCCGCCCTCGCCGCGGCAGAAGAGCAGGGCGCCGCTGTTCGTCGCGATCGGTGCGGTGATCGTGCTCGTCGCGGCCGGCGTCGGCGCCTACTACTGGCTCAAGCCCAACGGGACGCAGCAGCAGCCGGCGCCGCAGGACGACCGGATCGCCGTCTACGACTACAGCTTCACGCGGCCGGGCGGATGGGAACAGACGGGCGGCGCCGCTCCCCAGCGGCAGGTGCTTTTGCAACCGGCCGAGCGAAAGAATTCCGATGGCGAACAACCCGAAGCGCGTATTGCTGTGCAAGAGCAAACTCTCGAGTACAACAGCGACTCGGATCGTCCGCGCGCACTCAGTGAGTTGAAGAACACGTATGAGCAACGCAAGGAGAAAGGCGACAAGGTGGCCGACTTCTCCGACAAGACCACATTCGCGGGGAAGTCTGTTGTTCACTATCGCGAAGTCGTCGGGGAGACCGCGGTCGAGTGGTACATCCAGTTCGCCGGCGACAAGCAGGTGAGCGTGGGCTGTCAGGCGGCGGAGGCCGTGAAGGCCCAGGTCGCCACCGCCTGCGAACAGGTCGTCCGCTCGCTCGTCGTCAAGTCCTAGCCACCACGTCAGGGAGTCGCCGATGTCCGCCACCGAGGTTCTCGCCCGGTTCCGCGCCGAGGTCGGAGCGGCGGTCACCCGCGCCCGCCGCGCGTCGGGTGAGATCGGTGAACGCAACGCCAAGCTGCGGGAACGCACACGTGACCTGGCGGCGCGAGCCCGTGAGCGCGGCGCCGAGCCCAGCGCCAGAGCCACCCCCGCCGACGTCCGGGAGGCCGCCACGGGGTTCCGCGCCGACCGCGGCCTGGCCGTCGAGCAGGTGCCGGACGCCGCCGGACCGCCCGTTCCCGTTCCAGTTGAGACGGAACGGGTGACTCTCGGTTCTTCCGCCGTCGCCGGTCCGAGTGGTCAGCTTCCCCGTGCGGGTGACGATGACGAGGACTTTTCGCAGTCGCGAATCCTCTACTGACCCCTGGTTTCACCCGGCGACGTTTACTAGCGCAACTACTTCGAACGAAGTCGCGACAGAACGGAACCGGCGTGGCAGTGTCCTCGTCGGAAGAGGCGTACGAACCAAGAAGTACGACTTTGAAGTTCTCTGAAGGGGGCATCTCCCAATGGCATTGACCGTTACGGCTGAAGAGCTCGACGCCCTGGCGAAGCACATCGCCGACGTCAACGAGCAGACGCAGGGCACGCTCCGCCAGGTGGGCAGCACCGTCGACACGCTGTCCGGCACCTGGAAGGGCAACGCCGCCACCGCGTTCGGCAACCTGATGAGGCGCTTTCACGAGGACTCGTCGAAGGTGCAGGAGGCGCTGATGGCCATCGCCGAGCAGATCTCCAGCTCCGCTGACGTCTACGCCCGCAACGAGGAGGAGCAGCAGCAGAGCATGACCGGCATCACCGGCCGGCTCAGCGGCAGCTGATCTCGTTCCGTCCGTCAGTCGCTTCTAGCGTTTTCAGGCTTCAGAACAGATCCCAGGGGAGATAGCAATGAGTGGTCAGATCCAGGTCACCTTCGCTGAGGTCGCGAACGCGGCTCAGCAGATCAGCAGCGCCGCCAAGACCGTTGACCAGCAGCTGGACGACCTGCGCTCGAAGGTGACGGCAACGCTCTCCGGTTACGAGGGTGACGCCGCCACGCAGTACCAGGCAGCGCAGGCCAAGTGGGACAGGGCCGCCGCGGACCTGCAGGCCGTGCTCGCCGCCATCGGTACCGCCGTGCAGCAGTCCGGCGAGGCCTACGAGCAGTCCGAGCGCATGAACTCCCAGCGCTGGTAAGTCACCGCTGTCTGCAAGATCTCTCGCGAGCCCCGGAACCACGTGGTCCGGGGCTCGCGTACGTCCACGGGAAGGCGCTTCGGAGGGGCCGTTTTGGTCCCCGCGCCACCCATCCGGTATCTTCTGACGTTGTTGTGCGGTAGCTGGCGCCCATGTGTGCCGCGCCTGTCTCGGAACCACCGCTTGGCAAGTCCAAGATCGGTCTGGGGCAACCGCCGCAGTGACCCCAGACGCAAGTGACGACGAGGTAGATCCGTGCGCACGTACAGCCCGAAGCCCGGTGAGGTGACCCGCACCTGGCACGTGATCGACGCCCAGGACGTGGTGCTCGGCCGGCTCGCCACCCAGGCCGCGACGCTGCTGCGCGGCAAGCACAAGCCGACTTATGCGCCTCACGTTGACACTGGTGACTTCGTTGTCATCATCAACGCGGACAAGGTCGCACTGACCGGCGCCAAGCGCGACCAGGCGTTCCAGTACCGCCACTCCGGCTTCCCCGGTGGTCTGCGCAAGCAGTCCTTCGGCGAGGTCCTGGACACCCGTCCGGACCGCCTGGTGGAGAAGGCGATCAAGGGCATGCTGCCCAAGAACCGCCTGGGCCGTCAGATCGCGAACAAGCTCAAGGTCTACGCAGGCCCGAGCCACCCGCACGAGGCGCAGCAGCCGCAGGCCTTCGAGATCAAGAAGATCGCCCAGTGAGCGACGAGTACACCGAGGAAGTTCCTGTGACCACCCCTGAGAACGAGACCCCTGAGGTCGAGACCCCCGAGGTCGAGGCCGAGGTTGTCGAGGCCGAGGTCGTCGAGGCTCCTGAGTCCGAGGCCACCGAGGCCGAGGTCGCAGAGTCCGAGGTCGAGGAGACCCCCGAGGCTGAGGTCGAGGAGACCTCCGCGCCGGTGGCCGTCGCTCCCTCGCTGAACGGCGCCGCGCACCTCGCGCAGACCGTCGGCCGCCGCAAGGAGGCCGTCGTCCGCGTCCGCCTCGTGCCCGGCACCGGCAAGTTCACGCTGAACGGCAAGACCCTCGAGGCCTACTTCCCGAACAAGGTGCACCAGCAGCTCATCAAGGAGCCGCTCGTCACCACGGAGAAGCCCGAGACCTTCGACGTCATCGCGAACCTGCGTGGCGGCGGCATCACCGGCCAGGCCGGTGCGCTGCGTCTCGCCATCGCGCGTGCGCTGATCGCCGTCGACTCCGAGGACCGCCCGGTCCTCAAGAAGGCCGGCTTCCTCACCCGTGACCCGAGGGTCAAGGAGCGCAAGAAGTACGGTCTGAAGAAGGCCCGCAAGGCGCCTCAGTACTCCAAGCGTTGATGCTCCGCCGCGGGGCGAGCCGTGTCTGCGTTCGTCAGGCCACTGCTCCTCCGCGGTGACTGCGGGACTCCCCGCGGCCCGAGCGTCATCCAGCTGTACCTGTGGGAGCAGCAGTTCATTGCGAACTGCTGCTCCCGCAGTGTTTTCCGGGGTTCTTCCGGGTCTGTCCCCGCCGCCTTGCAGTGTCCACATCGGAGGTTCCATGGCCCGCCTGTTCGGCACCGACGGAGTCCGCGGTCTAGCCAACGCCGACCTCACCCCCGAGCTCGCGATGTCCGTCGCCGCCGCGGCGGCACGGGTGCTCGCCGAGCACGACCGCTCCCACCGTCCCATCGCCGTCGTAGGCCGCGATCCCCGTGCGAGCAGTGAGATGCTCGACGCCGCCGTCACCGCCGGCCTCACCTCGGCCGGTGCGGACGTGCTGCGCGTCGGTGCCCTGCCCACGCCCGCCGTCGCCCACCTGGTCGCCGCGCTTGGTGCCGACATCGGCGTGATGATCTCCGCGTCGCACAACGCGATGCCGGACAACGGGATCAAGCTCTTCGCCGCCGGTGGTCACAAGCTGCCGGACTCGGTGGAGGACGAGATCGAACAGCACATGGGCGCCGGTTTCGACCGGCCGACCGGTGCCGCCATCGGCCGCGTGCGTGACATCGCCGACGCCGAGACCCAGTACGTCGAGCACCTGCTCAAGGTCACACCGCACCGCCTCGACGGCATCAAGGTCGTGGTGGACTGCGCGAACGGTGCCGCGTCGGTGGCCGCACCGGACGCGTACCGCCGCGCGGGGGCCGAGGTGATCGCGATCAACGCGACACCGGACGGCCTCAACATCAACGACGGCTGTGGTTCCACCCACATCGACGTCGTGGCCGCCGCCGTCCGCGAGCACGGTGCCGACCTCGGCATCGCGCACGACGGCGACGCCGACCGCTGCCTCGCCGTGGACGCGAACGGTGACCCGGTCGACGGCGACCAGATCCTCGCGGTCCTCGCGATCGCCATGCGCGACGCGGGTGAGCTGTTCGAGGACACGCTCGTCGCCACGGTGATGAGCAACCTGGGCCTGCACATCGCCATGCGCGAGTCCAAGATCGAGCTGCGCACCACCGCCGTCGGCGACCGCTACGTGCTGCAGGACCTCAAGGCCGGCGGCTACTCCCTCGGCGGCGAGCAGTCGGGCCACGTCGTGCTGCCCGCGCACGCGACCACCGGCGACGGCCTGCTCACCGCGCTGCGCCTGATGGCCCGCATGGCCGAGACCGGCAAGTCGCTCGCGGACCTCGCCTCGGTGATGCGCCGCCTGCCGCAGGTCCTGATCAACGTGAAGGTCACCGACAAGGCGGCCGTGGCCAAGGCCACGTCGGTCAGCGAGGCCGTCGCCGCCGTCGAGGCGGAGCTCGGCGACACCGGCCGCGTCCTGCTGCGCCCGTCCGGCACCGAGCAGCTCGTGCGGGTGATGGTCGAGGCCACGAGCCACGAACAGGCCGAGTCCGCCGCGCAGCGCCTGGCGGGTGTGGTTTCCTCGGTGCACTGAGGACAGTGGGGGGCTGGGGATGACCGTGCTGATGTTGCTCGTACTCCTGGTGTTGCTGGGAGGTGGGGTCGCGGTCGTCGTCGCCGTTGTCGTGACGTCGAAGCGCAAGCCCGTCGCCCAGCCCCCGCTCCCGCCCGGTTCCGGCCACCCGCAGCAGGCGTACGGACAGCAGCCGTACGGGCAGCCGTCGCATGGGCAGCCGTCGCACGGACAGCCGTCGTACGGGCAGCAGCCGTACCCCCAGCAGTCGCACGGGCAGCAGTCGCACCCTCAGCAGGGATTCCCGCAGCAAGCCCCGCCCCAGCAGGCGTTCCCGCCCCAGCAGCCGTACCCGCCGCAGGGGCACCCGCAGCAGCCCCCACCCGGCACGCAGCCGCCCGCCCCCGGCGGCTGGTGACCCGCTGCCACCCGATCAGTGGTGATCAACAGCGCCTTGCGCCGAATGGCTGTTTACTAAGGCAACCGACATCGTCGAGCGCCGGTCACCGCGTGATCCGAGCTGGCACTGTATGGCGGAACCCGATGAGACCGAATTGCGTCAGATCGGGGACAAGGGGAGGCGAGCGATGTCCGGTTTCGGTGTGCAGTCCGGCGATTTGACCAAGACCGCGGGGACGTACGAGGCAGAGGGATCAGCACTGGTCCAGATGAAGCCCTCGATCGTGCCGGGCGTGACAGCCGGGCAGGTCGGCCGCAAGTTCCAGGGCGTCGCCGCCGAGTACAAGTCCTACTTCGACCTGCTCGGCACGAGTCTGGAGAAGTTCGGCAAGGAGGCGACCGGCATCGCCACGCGCCTGAAGGACGTCGCGAAGACGTACGAGTCGAACGAGGCGCAGACCTCGAGCCAGTACAAGGGGTAACGAGTCGTGGCGGATCAGACCGAGATCAAGAAGCTCCTCGACGACCCGAACGTCACGCCGGAGACCAAGAAGCAGCTCGTGCGCGCCCTCGCCGGCGCCGGCGCTCCCCAGGAAGAGGTCGAGCGCTACGGCAAGGCGAACGGTGTCGACGTCCCGGACGACCCGAGTGTGGGCGACCACGTCGTGGGTGTGCTCCTCGCGGCGCCGACGATGGGTCTCCTCGAGGGCAACAACATCCGCAAGGAGGCGCAGCACGCCGCCTTCACGATGGAGGGCGGGGAGGCCGACAAGCTCGTCAAGAAGGCGGGCGAGGAGCGCGAGCTCGGCGCCACCCAGAAGGTCCTGAACGAGCAGGGCGACGTGCCGAACAGCAACACGCTGCTCGACGCCGGCGCCCCTGGGCTGCGGTTCTTCGAGAAGTTCATCCCCGTCTACGCGAAGGCCGCGCCGGCGTGCGGCCACCAGGGTGCCGCGCCGAACCTCGAGGGCGACATCTACCGCAAGTACGACGAGGTCCGCGACATCGACTTCGCGAAGTTCCGCGAGGACGCGCACAAGATCACCGAGAACGTCAAGAAGGCCGAGGCGCACGACAACGCGCTGGGCTCCGCCTGGAACGGGCTCGGCTCCTGGGAAGGCCCCGCGGCCCAGGCCGCGCGCGCCTACCAGGGCAAGTTCGCCGGCGCCTCGAAGCAGTTCGTGCAGCAGGCGGGCACGGGGCCGGGTGCGATCACCGGCGGCGTGACCAACATGCAGAAGCACGTCAAGGACTTCGCGCAGCAGATCCACGACCAGTACTCGGACACGTGCGGCGGGCTGACGGTCGAGAAGGCCGAGGAAGCGATCCGCCAGGCGAACGGTGACGTCTTCCCGAACGACGGCGGCGTCCTCGACTGGGTCTACGGCGTGCACAGCGAGATCAAGAACTCGGTCATCGGCGCGATCTGCGGCGGACCGCTCGGCATCCTCTCCGGCCTGGGCTGGGGCGGGTGGATCGCCGACGTCCGCGACAAGATCATCAGTGACGCCAAGGAGAAGCTGAAGGCGCTCTGCGCCGAGTTCGACGGCAAGAAGAAGGCGTTCGACGGGTACTGCCAGGCCGTGCAGACCGGTGTCGAAGCCGACTACAAGGCCATGTTCACCGGCATGAAGGGCGCGTTCGGCACGGACCCGTTCGGTCCGGTCGGCGATGCTCCGTCGTTCACCGAGCAGGGTGGCGGCGGCCAGCAGAAGGTCGACAACGGCGGCGGTGGCGGCGGCAGCCCGAGCGGTGGCGGCGGTCCCAGTGGCGGCGGCGCTCCGAGCGGTGGCGGCGGCGGCACGCCGGAGATCCCGAAGCCGGAGAACCCGCTCGACAAGGACGGCGACGGCAAGCCCGACGTCCCCGGTGACACCGACGGCGACGGCAAGCCCGACGACCTCGACGGTGACGGCAAGCCCGACGAGCCGAAGCCCGAGGAGAAGCTCGAGACCGTCACGGTCACGGCCGGCGACAACACGATCAAGGTCACGGAGCCCGACTCGAACGGGCACGTGAAGATGACGATCGACACGCCCAAGGGCGAGCCGAAGACCTACGACCTGGACTTCAGCAAGAACCCCGAGGCCGCGAAGGCCCTGATGGGGCAGAACGGCGCGCAGGCCATCACCGCCATGGCCAACCAGCTCACCGCCTCGAACCCGACGGCGGGCGCGCAGACCCCCGCCGCCGGTGGCGCGCCGGCACCCGGTGGCGGCGCGGCCCCGGCAGCCGGTGGCCCGCTGGGTTCGGAGTCGAACCCGATCCCCGTCGAGGTGGGCGAGGACGGCAAGATCCACATCGAGCAGGACGGCGTCAACTTCACCGCCGAGGTCAACGCCGACACCGGCGAGATCAACCTGACCGCCGACGACGGCGACGGCACGCCGGACAAGGTCGGCGTGAGCTTCGGCGAGGACGAGAACCCGGCCGCGCAGACCCCGGGTTCGGAGTCCGGTTCCGGCGCGGGCGGTGCCGACGGTGCCAGGCTGGAAGACGGCGTCAGGCTGGAGGACGGCCTGCGCACGCCGGAGGGCGACTTCCCGGACGAGGTCAGGACGCTGCCGGCCGAGGCCGACTTCCAGCCGATGCCCGCCCCCGCGGGGGAGCAGGTCTGGAGCGCGCCGGGTGAGGCCGCGCCGAACGTGGCCGAGCGCTTCCAGGACTCGATGGCCCGCAGCTACATCGAGGACAACGGCATCATGCCGAGCGTCGGCGAGCCCAGGATCCCCGCGGAGAGCCCCCAGTTCGCCCAGGCGACGGACAGCACGACGACGTCCGGCGTCTCGTTCACCGGCGGTGCGGGCGGCGGCAGCGAGTCCGTGCTCGGGTCGAGCGCCGACACCGCGTGGACCAGCCCGAACTCCGGTGACAGCAACGGCGGCTCGTTCAACACGAACACGTCCGAGGCGGGTCAGCCGGGCTCCGCGAACCTGCCGACCATGCAGGACGCCCACGGCCAGTCGCCGAGCGGTGCGGCCTCCGGCGGCATGATGGGCGGCGGCATGATGGGTGGCGGCATGGGCGGTGCCGGAGCAGGCGGCCAGCAGGGCGGCGACTCCGAGCGCGGGGCCAGCCAATGGCGCACCACGGGCACGTTGTTCGACGACGACAACAGCAACCCGTTGAGCGCCATGCAGACCACGCTGGGTGAAGACCGAGGAGAGGCCGCCAACCCATGGCGATGATCGGGGAAGTGGACCCGCGCGTCCAGGCGCTGTTCGACGACAACCTCGCCAAGACGCGCCGCTCCACCGCCGAGGTCTCGGTGGAGCTCAGGGCGAACCAGGACAAGGTCGCCGCCGACATCGAGGCGCGCGAGGCCAAGCAGAAGCGCGACCAGGCCGAGGCCCGCGAGAGCGCCGAGAACATCACCAAGCAGGGTGAGAAGCAGCAGCAGCGCAAGCCGCAGTGGGACCGTCCCGACCGCGGCACGGGCGAGATGGCGTTCGGCCCGGAGGACGACGACGGCGGCTACGCGCCACGGCAGCAGGCGCCGGTGGCCGCTCCGGTGCCGCCCCCGCCTCCGCCGCCGGTCGCGCCGCCTCCGCCGGTCCACCGGCGCCGTCCGGCACCTGTGGACGACGATGACGACCTGAGCGGCCAGACCTGGCTCAGCTGACCTGCTCTCCGGCCCCGCGTGCGACTCGCACCGGGGCCGGAAGCGTCAGCGCCGGGGCAGGGCTTCCCGCTGGAACACGAGGTTCGCAGCCTTCAGGTCGCTGTCGAGCAGTTCGTCGTACGTCCGGTCGCCGGTCATCACCCGCAGCAGGAACGCCGTCACGAACGCGCGCCCGAGCTTGTGCGAACCCCGTTCGGAGCTGCCGTCGAGCATGAGCTCGCTCCAGTGCCTGCCCTCGGTGAACCCGAGGTGCGAGGCCTTGGGCAGCAGCCGCAGCTGCACCGGACCGGCCCACGCCTGGGCGATCGCCTCGGAGTGGCCGACCGGCGGTGCGATGCGGTCCTCGCCCGCCGCGAGGTGCAGGCCGGGCGCGCGCACCTCCCGTGCCGCGTCCAGTGCGGACGGGCGCGTCTCCGTTGCGGCCAAAGTCACAACGGCCCGGACGCGGTCCGCGCCCGCCGCCGCCAGCACCGCCGCGCCGCCGCCCATCGAGTGCCCGGCCAGCGCGAGCCGGGCGGGGTCGACGCTGATCTCACCGGTGCCGAGCCGCACGCCGGTGCTGATGTCCAAAGTGGTCAGCAGGTTCGCCGCCAGCACCCGTGCCGACAGCAGCGGGCCGCGCTCCACGGCCGGTGCCGCGGCGACCACGCCCCAGGAGGCCAGGTGCCGCAAAAGGCCGTGGTAGCGCCGTACGGGCTGCATCCAGCCGTGGCCGAAGGCGACGGCGGGCAGACCCAGGCCGGACCGCGGCGTGAAGATCACGCCCGGCAGGCCGACGAGCGCGAGGTCGCCGCGCAGCACGGGGTGCGGTCCGGGCCTGCTGAGCTGCTCGAGGGCCTGTTTCGCGGTCAGCGTGATCACGCGGCGAGCCATGGGGAGAACCGTAGTCGATCCTGTCGCGCGCACCACACCCGAGATTGGTCTACACCACTCGTGTCCCTGACCTGCGGTGACGTAGTTCGCTCACTCATTAGGGTTAGTGGCGTGGTCTAGCTAGTCTGTTTTCCGTGTGCGGAATCGTGGGATACGTGGGTCACCAGTCGGCGCTCGACGTCGTGCTGGACGGGCTGAGGCGCCTCGAATACCGGGGTTACGACTCGGCGGGCGTCGCGGTCGTGACAGGCGACGACCTCGCCGTCGAACGCAAGGCCGGACGGCTGCAGAACCTGGAGACGCTGCTCGACGACGTGGGCCGCGAGAACTTCGTGGGCACCGTCGGCATGGGTCACACCCGGTGGGCGACGCACGGCGCGCCGATCGACAAGAACTCGCACCCGCACCGCGACACGACGAACCGCGTCGCCGTGGTGCACAACGGCATCATCGAGAACTTCCTCGCGCTGCGCGCCGAGCTCGAGGGCCTCGGCGTCGAGATGGCGTCCGACACCGACACCGAGACGGTCGCGCACCTCGTGTCCTTCGCCTACGCGGAGGGCGACACGAAGGGCGACCTGCCTGCCAGCGTGCGCAAGGTCGTGAACCGGCTGGAGGGCGCGTTCACGCTCGTCTTCACGCACGCCGACGAGCCGGACCAGGTCGTCGCCGCCCGCCGCAACTCGCCGCTGGTCGTCGGTGTCGGCGAGGACGAGTACTTCGTCGCGAGCGACGTGGCCGCGTTCATCGCGCACACCAAGCAGGCCGTCGAGCTGGGCCAGGACCAGATGGTCGTGCTGACCCGCTCCGGCTACGAGGTCACCGACTTCGACGGCGAGCCCGCGCAGGCCAAGCCGTTCACGGTCAACTGGGACCTCAGCGCCGCCGAGAAGGGCGGCCACGAGTACTTCATGCTCAAGGAGATCGAGGAACAGCCGGAGGCGCTGGCGAACACGCTGCGCGGCCACTTCGCGAACGGCCGGATCGTCCTCGACGAGCAGCGCCTCTCCGACCAGGACCTGCGCGACGTCGACAAGGTCTTCGTCATCGCCTGTGGTTCGGCCTACCACTCCGGTCTCGTCGCAAAGTACGCGATCGAGCACTGGACCCGCCTGCCCGTCGAGGTCGAGCTCGCCTCCGAGTTCCGCTACCGCGACCCGGTGCTCGACCGCGACACGCTCGTCGTCGCCGTCTCGCAGTCCGGCGAGACCGCGGACACGCTGGAGGCCGTGCGCCACGCCCGTGCGCAGAAGGCCCGCGTCCTGGCCGTCTGCAACACCAACGGCGCGCAGATCCCGCGTGAGTCCGACGCCGTGCTCTACACGCACGCCGGTCCGGAGATCGGTGTCGCGTCGACGAAGGCGTTCCTCGCCCAGATCGCCGCGAACTACCTGGTGGGCCTGGCCCTCGCGCAGGCCCGCGGCACCAAGTACCCGGACGAGGTCGCCCGCGAGTTCCACGAGCTGGAGGCCATGCCCGAGGCCGTGCGCCGCGTGCTCGGCACCATCGACCAGGTCAAGGCTCTCGGTCGGGAGCTCGCGGACTCGAAGGCGGTGCTGTTCCTCGGCCGCCACGTCGGTTACCCGGTGGCCCTCGAAGGCGCTCTGAAGCTCAAGGAACTCGCGTACATGCACGCCGAGGGCTTCGCGGCCGGTGAGCTCAAGCACGGCCCGATCGCGCTGATCGAGGAGGGCCTCCCGGTCGTCGTGGTCATGCCGTCGCCGAAGGGCCGTGCCGTCCTGCACTCGAAGCTGGTGTCGAACATCAGCGAGATCCAGGCCCGTGGCGCCCGCACGATCGTGATCGCGGAGGAGGGCGACGAGACGGTCCGTCCGTTCGCCGACCACCTGATCGAGATCCCGGCCGTCCCGACGCTGCTGCAGCCGCTCATCTCGACGATCCCGCTGCAGGTGCTCGCCGCCGAGATCGCGACCGCCCGCGGCTACGACGTCGACAAGCCTCGCAACCTGGCGAAGTCCGTTACCGTCGAGTGAGTGAGAGGCGTCTGGCACACCGAACGCGTCAAGTCCGCTGAAGAGGAGCTCATGGCGGTCGTCCCGCCGGGCTCGTTGATGCGCAAGGCCGCGTTCGGTGTGGCCACCCACGCCCTCAGACTGCTGTCCGGGCGGCGCCGCGTCACGTTGCTCGTGGGTGCGGGCAACAACGGCGGCGACGCCCTCTGGGCCGGGTACTTCCTGCGCCGTCGCGGGGTCGCGGTGTCCGCGGTCCTGCTGGCGCCGGAGAAGGCGCACGCCGAGGGGCTCGCGGCCTTCCGGCGCGCGGGCGGGCGGATCACCGACCAGGTGGGCACTCCCGACCTGGTGGTCGACGGCATCGTCGGCCTGTCCGCACGCGGCCCGTTGCGCCCGGACGCGGCTGCTCTCGTCTCCTCGGTGAACGCCCCGATCCTGGCCGTCGACCTGCCGTCCGGCATCGACCCGGACACCGGTGAGATCTCCGGGCCTCACGTACGAGCGCACACCACCGTCACGTTCGGCTGCCTGAAGCCGGTGCACGCGCTGGCCGACTGCGGCGAGGTGCACCTGGTCGACATCGGGCTGCGGCCGTCCGACCCCGACTTCGTGCTGCTCGACCGCTCCGACATCACCTGGCCGGTGCCGGGCCCGTCCGACGACAAGTACACCCAGGGCGTCACGGGTGTGGCGGCCGGCAGTTCGACCTATCCCGGCGCCGCGGTGCTTTCCACCGGTGCCGCCGTGCTCGCGACCTCCGGCATGGTCCGCTACGCCGGTCCCGCCGCCGACGCCATCCGCGCCCGCTGGCCGGAGACGATCTGCACCGGCTCCATCACCGACGCCGGCCGCGTCCAGGCCTGGGTCGTCGGTCCCGGCATGGGAACCGGCTCGTCCTCGGCCGAGGTGCTGCGCTTCGTGCTGGACGCCGGGGTCCCGGTTATCGCCGACGCGGACGCCATCACGCTGCTTGCCTCGACCCCGTCGCTCTGGGACGCCCGCGACCCCGACGCGGCCCTGGTCCTGACCCCGCACGACCGCGAGTTCGAACGCCTGGCCGGTCCGGTCGGCGCGGATCGCGTCGCGGCGGCCAGGAAAGCCGCCCAGCGGTTCAACGCCGTGGTCCTGCTCAAGGGCCACCGGACCGTCGTGGCCGCGCCGGACGGACGGGCGCTGGTGAACTCGGCGACGTCGTCCTGGCCCGCGACGGCCGGGTCGGGCGACGTGCTGTCGGGGATCATCGGCGCGCTGCTGGCGAGTGGCCTGGACCCGTTCCTGGCGGCCGGGTACGCGGCGTACGCGCACGTCCTGGCGGCGGAACTGGGCGCGGACGGGGCCCCGGTGCCGGCGTCGGGGTTGATGGAGGCGGTCCCGGATGCGATCCGGTCGCTGCGAGTTGCGCCATAGTCCTCCTGAGCGGCTGACATGGCACGATGAACGGGTTATGGCCCGTTCAGAAGTTGTCGTCGACCTAGGCGCGCTGCGGCACAACGTCGCCCTGCTCGCCGGCCTCGCGCCGTCCTCCGAGACGATGGCCGTCGTCAAGGCGGACGGCTACGGCCACGGTGCGGTCCAGGTCGCCCGTGCCGCCCTCGAAGCGGGCGCGACCTGGCTCGGTTCGTGCAGCACGCAGGAAGCTCTCGCCCTGCGCGCCGCGGGCATCCAGGCCCCGATCCTCGCCTGGCTCGACGCCCCGGACGAGGACCTGGCGGCCGGTCTCGCGGCCGACGTCGAGATGTCCATCGCCTCCCTCTCCGACCTGCGCAGGATCGAACAGGCGGCCGACGAGGCCGACGCGCGGCCACGGCTCCACCTGAAGATCGACACGGGCCTGAGCCGCAACGGCTGCCAGCCGCACGACTGGCCCGCGCTCGTGGAGGCCGCGAGGAAGCACGAGGTCGTGGCCGTCTGGTCGCACCTCGCGTCCGCCGACGAGATCGGCGACCCGTCCATCGACCTGCAGGCCAAGCGGTTCGACGACGCCTACGAGGTGGCGCGGTCGTTCGGCGTCGACCCGAAGAGGCACATCGCGAACTCCGCGGCCCTGCTGACCAGGCCCGACCTGCACTTCGACATCGTCAGGCCTGGGATCGCGATCTACGGGCTGAACCCGGTCCCGACCGACCACGACCTGAGGCCGGTCATGAGCTACCGGTCGCACGTGGCGCTCACGAAACGTATCCCCGCAGGTGAGTCCGTCTCCTACGGGATGACGTGGACCGCGCAGAAGGACACGACGCTGGCACTGGTGCCTGCCGGGTATGCGGACGGCGTTCCGAGGGCGCTCTCCGGCCGGATGGAGGTGCTCCTGGACGGGAAGCGCCGCCCGGTGGCGGGCCGTGTCTGCATGGACCAGATCGTCGTGGACTGCGGGGACGACGAGATCGCGGAGGGTGCCGAGGTCGTCCTGTTCGGCGACGGACGCCGGGGGGAGCCGACGGCGACGGAGTGGGCGGAGCTGACCGGGACGATCGACTACGAGATCGTCTGCGGGATGTACCGGCCGCGGGTGCGGAGGATCTACACGTGAAGCCGGTGTGGAAGGTCGTCGGGTGGGTCGGTGGTGCGGTCGGCGCCGTCGTGGCCGGTGCCGCCGTGGCGCAGACCGCGAAGGTCTCGCACGAGCGCAAGACCGCGTCCGACAGCCTCGCCGACGAGCCGCTGGGGCTGCTGAGGCCCGATCGCGAGTCGACGGTGGCCGCGGAGGACGGCGTGCCGATCTCCGTCGAGGAGGTCGACCCCGCGGACGGCGGCGAGCCGGACATCACCGTCGTGCTGGTGCACGGGTTCGCGCTGGACCGCCGCTGCTTCCACTTCCAGCGCCGCGACCTGGCCGAGCTGATCGACCCGCGCGTGCACCAGGTGCTCTACGACCAGCGCAGCCACGGGCGGTCCGGCCGGTCGGCGCCCGAACACAGCACGATCGACCAGCTCGCGCTCGACCTCGACTCGGTGATCCGCTCGGTCGTGCCGGAGGGCCCGCTGGTGCTCGTCGGCCACTCCATGGGCGGCATGACGATCATGGCGCTGGCCGAGAAGCACCCGGAGCTCTTCGAGGAACGGGTGCGCGGCGTCGCGTTGATCGGCACGGCCGCCGGCGCGGTGGGCGGTGCGGGGCTGCCGAAGTCCGTGCTCTCGCGGTACAACCCGGTGACGCTCGGCGTCGGCCGGCTCGCCGGTGTGCAGCCGGGACTGGTCGAGTGGGTGCGCAGGAGCGCGAAGAGCCTCACCTGGAGCGGCATCCGCCTGGGGGCGTTCGGTGACCGCAAGGTGGCCCCGTCCCTGGTGGACCTGATGGAGCAGATGATCAACGGGACGTCGGTGAAGGTGCTCACCGAGTTCCTGGAGACCCTCGGCACGCACGACCGCTACAAGGCGCTGGCCGGTCTGCGGCACTGCGAGGTGCTGATCCTGAGCGGTGACGCGGACAAGCTCACGCCGTTCTCGCACGCCGAGCGGATGGCCGAGGAGATGCCGCACGCCACCCTCGTCCGGGCCCCCGGTGCCGGGCACATGGTGATGATGGAGCAGGCTGATCTCGTCAACGACCACCTGGTCGCGCTCGTCGAACGCTGCGCGGCCGATCGCGGGGAGAGTCGGAAGAAGTGGTGGCGCCGAGCGTGAAGACCGTCGAACTGCCCCTGGTGGAGGACACCGAGGAGTTCGGCCGCAAGCTGGGTGAACTCGTGCGAGCGGGTGACCTGTTGCTGCTCGCCGGGCCCCTGGGCGCCGGCAAGACGGCGTTCGTGCGCGGTCTGGCGCGCGGCATGGGCGTGCAGGGCCGGGTGTCCTCGCCGACGTTCGTCGTCGCCCGCGTGCACGAGCCGGCCGAGGGGCGGAGCGTGCGGCTGGTGCACGTCGACGCGTACCGGCTCGGGGGTCACCTGGACGAGTTGGACGACCTCGACCTGGACACGGATCTGGTCGACGCGGTGGTCGCCGTCGAGTGGGGCGAGGGCGTCGCGGAACGCCTGAACGATGATCATCTGCTCATCCGCCTCGAGCGCGGAATCGACGACGTTCGCACAGCTCAGCTCATCCCGCAGGGCGGTTGGACCGCTCGTACCCTGCCCGTGTGACGTTGTTCGGCTCTTGGGGTGACGTCCGTTGAGGACGTGCCGCCGCCGGCCGATGCACGCTGCATGATCAAGAAGACGCTCTTCGCGACCGCCGTCATCGGCGGTGCCGTGCTGGCCGCGGCGATTCCGGCGTCCGCTGGTCAGCACGACGGACCCGGCGACCGCCTGTGCGCCGCGCCGTGGCAGTGGAACGGGCCGCTCTCGCTGCTGGACGAGGGTCACGCCCCCGGCTACGTCGCGTGCACCCGCGCCAGGGGCGGTTCACCCGTCAGCGTGCTCGACGCCGCCTGCGTCACGCCCTGGCGGTGGAACGGCCCGCTGGAGATCTTCACGGTCGACCGCCCAGCGTCCTACGCCGCCTGCGACGGCGCCCCGGCTGGCTGACAGCCCCGCAGCGT
>NZ_BMNC01000025.1:0-43058 GCF_014646255.1 Lentzea pudingi | reverse complement strand
GGCCGAACGAGCCCTTCGGCCATCCCCCACGGCGGACCTCCCAGGACAGCTCCCGTCCGGCGCCCCCCATGACCGCCATCTTGCGGCCAGAGGCCACCGGATGGCGGTCACGACCTAGTACTACGCTGGCCAATCGTGCTAGTGCTCGCCGTCGACACGGCCACCCCCGCAGTCACCGCCGGTGTGGTCGAACTCGCGCCCGATTCCCCGCCGCGCCTGCTCGCGAAGCGGGTGACGCTCAACGCCAAGGCGCACGGCGAGCTGCTCACCCCGCACATCAGCGACGCCCTGCAGGAAGCCGGCAAGACCTTCGCCGACCTCGACGCGATCGTCGTCGGCGCCGGTCCCGGGCCGTTCACCGGCCTGCGGGTCGGTCTGGCCACCGCCGCCGCGCTCGGCCAGGCGCTCAACCGCCCGGTCTACCCGGTCGCCACCACCGACGCCATCGCCAAGGACGCCGCCAGCGGTCACCCGCTGCTCGTCGCGACCGACGCGCGGCGCAAGGAGGTCTACTGGGCCGCCTACGACGCAGCCGGTCGCCGCACGGACGGACCGCACGTCGAGCGCCCGCAGGACCTCGCCGAGAAGCTGCCGGCGATGGGCGTGCACCAGGCCACGGGCGAGGGTGCCGAGATATACCGGGAGGTCCTCGGCCTAGAGATCCTCGGCGCGAAGCACCCGAGCCCCGAGGGCTTGGTGGCCGCGGCCGCCGCCGAGGTGCTCGCGAAGGCCCGCCCGGCCGCGCTCACCCCGCTCTACCTGCGCCGTCCCGACGCCGTCGAGCCCACCGGGCGCAAGAAGGTGACCAGGGCATGACCACCGGCACCGTCACGCTCGCGCCCCTGCGGCACGCCGACGTGCCCAGGTGCCACGAGATCGAGCTGGCGTTGTTCCCCGGCGACGACCCGTGGAGCGAGAACGCGTTCCACAGCGAGCTCGACAACGGCAACTACTACCTCGGCGCGTACGCGGACGGCGAGCTCATCGGGTACGCCGGTCTCGGTGCCGGTCCGCACGAGGCCAGCGTCCACACGATCGCCGTCATCGGGCACTGGCAGGGCAGGGGCGTCGGCAAGACCCTCCTGCGAGACCTGCTGGCCCGCGTCGACGAGATCGGCGTACCGGTCTTCCTCGAGGTCCGCACGGACAACGAGCCCGCGATCGCCCTGTACAAGGCGCACGGCTTCGAGCAACTCGGCCTGCGCCGCCGCTACTACCAGCCGTCGGGTGCCGACGCGTACACGATGGGAAGGCCTGCGCAAAGTGTCTGACCGCTTGATCCTGGGCATCGAGAGCTCGTGCGACGAGACGGGCTTCGGCATCGTCCGCCTCGGTCCGGACGGCTCGCTCGAACTGCTCGCCGACGAGGTCGCCTCCAGCGTCGAGGAGCACGCCCGCTTCGGCGGCGTCGTGCCGGAGGTCGCCTCGCGCGCCCACCTCGAGGCGCTGGTCCCGACCATGCGCCGCGCGCTCGACACCGCGAAGGTCGAGCTCTCCCAGATCCACTCCATCGCCGTCACCGCGGGCCCCGGTCTCGCCGGTGCGCTGCTGGTCGGCGTGTCCGCGGCCAAGGCGTACGCGGCCGCGCTCGGCAAGCCGCTCTACGGAGTGAACCACCTCGCGGGCCACGTCGCCGCGGACACGCTGCAGCACGGCCCGTTGCCGCAGCGCTGCCTCGCGCTGCTGGTCTCCGGCGGCCACTCGCAGCTGCTGCTGATCGAGGGCGGCCTGGCGAACTCGATCACCGAGATCGGGTCCACCGTGGACGACGCCGCCGGTGAGGCGTACGACAAGGTCGCGCGGCTGCTCGACCTGCCGTACCCCGGCGGCCCGCCCATCGACAAGCTCGCCAAGCAGGGCAACGGGTGCGCGATCGCGTTCCCGCGCGGCCTCACCGGCCCGCGCGACGCGAAGTACGACTTCTCGTTCTCCGGCCTGAAGACCTCGGTCGCCCGCTGGGTCGAACGCGCCGAGCGGGCCGGCGAGGAGATCCCGCTGGCCGACGTCGCCGCGTCGTTCCAGGAGGCCGTCGCGGACGTGCTGACCGCCAAGGCGATCCGCGCCGCGAAGGACCTCGACGTCGGCACGCTGGTCATCTCCGGCGGTGTCGCGGCGAACTCGCGGCTGAGCGGCCTGGCCGCCGAACGGTGTGCCGAGGCCGGCATCGAGCTGCGCGTGCCGCGCCCACGGCTGTGCACCGACAACGGCGCCATGATCGCCGCTCTCGGAGCGCACCTGGTGGCGGCGGGCGCGAAGCCGTCGTCGATGGACCTGTCGACCAACCCCGGCCTGCCGGTCAACGCGGTCCAGATCCTCTGACCCGGACCTGGGGGAGACCGGGCCTCACCAGGGTCAGCTCCGCTAGACCTCGTTGAGGCCCGGCCTCCCGTCCTCCACCGCGAAAGTCGCCTTCGTGCGCACGGGCGACCCCGGCGTCGTCACGTAGTCGAGGCCGCGGAAGTCCGTGCGCAGCTCATCGGGCGTGAACCTGGTGAGCGTGTAACCGCGGCGGTTGTTGAAGTACTTCACGTGCGGGTTCTCGCGCAGCCACAGCGGTGTCTCGGCGTACTCCTCCGAGCCGTCGCCACCGGCCGTGATCGAGGTGGTGACGAGCTCGGTCGCGAGGGTCTTCGACGACGGGTCGTCCCAGCGCTGCTTGACCTCCGCGCCCCACGCCGCGTGCACGTCCCCGGTCAGCACGATCGGGTTCCGCACGTCCGCGAGCCCCGCCACGACCCGGTCGCGGTCCGCCACGTAGCCGTCCCACGCGTCCAGCAGGAACTTGTCGACCTCGCCGGGGATGTAGTCGTACTGCGAGAAGAACACCTGCTGCGCGAGCACGTCCCAGCGGGCTTCGGAGCCGCGGAAGCCGTCGAACAGCCAGTCCTCCTGCGCGGCGCCGAGCATGGTGCGCTCGGGCTCCAGCCGTTCGGGACAGAGCTGCAGCCCGTCCCCGCAGGCCTGGTCGGTCCGGTACTGGCGGGTGTCGAGCATGTGGAACGTCGCGAGCGCACCCCACCCGATCCGCCGGTACAGCCTCGGTGACCTGCGCAGGGGCATGTTCTCGTAGTAGGCCTGGACGGCTGCGGCCCGGCGCGCGGGGAAGTTCGACTGCGGCTTGTCCGGCAGCAGTCCCGCCCAGTTGTTGTCGATCTCGTGGTCGTCCCAGATCACCGACCACGGCGCCACGGCGTGCGCCGCCTGCAGGTCGGGATCGGTCTTGTACTGCGCCTGCCGCCGCCGGTACCCCGCGAGCGTCACGGTGGTGGGGCCCTCGACCTGCCGGACGTTGCCGCTCGGGGCGACGTGGATGCCGCTCTCGTACTCGTACGTGTAGTCGCCGAGGTGCAGCACCAGGTCGGGCTCGTCCTCCGCGAGCCTGCGATAAGCCGTGAAGTACCCGTGCTCGTACTGCGCGCACGACGCGAAGGCCATCGTCAGCGGTACCTGCAGCACGGTCGGAGGCGGTGCCGTGCGCGTGCGGCCTGTCCGTGAGAGGTGGTTGAGGGCCTTGAAGCGGTAGAAGTACTCGCGACCGGCCGCCAGCCCGAAGAGTTCGACGTGGACGCTGTGCGCCTCCTCTGGTCGAGCCGTGGTGGAGCCGCGCTGCACGATTCGGGTGAACCGTTCGTCCTCGGCGACCTGCCAGAACACCTCGACCGGACGGTTCGGCATGCCTCCGAGACCGTCTTCGGCGAGCGGCTCGGGGGCCAGCCGGGTCCACAGGACCACCCCGTCGGGTGCCGGGTCGCCCGAGGCCACACCGAGTGTGAAAGGGTCGCTCGGCCGGGCGGACGCGGCGGCCGAGAGCGCTGTGACTCCTGCCACGCCTGCGAGCAGCAGCGTTCGGCGCGTCAAGGGGGACATGCACCTGAATACGGATCCCGGATGGTGATCGGTTCGGGGGGCTCGTTGAAGGCTTGGCACTCTCGTGGGTAGAGTGCCAACTGCACGGCACCAGCACCGCCCCGACCCCCGCGACGGCGGGGTGGCAGGAGCCGTTAAACAAACGAACCTGCCAACGACCCGTGGAGGTCATCCCGGTGAGCGTGAACATCAAGCCGCTTGAGGACAAGATCGTCGTTCAGGCCTCCGAGGCCGAGACGACGACCGCCTCCGGCCTCGTGATCCCGGACACCGCGAAGGAGAAGCCCCAGGAGGGCAAGGTCCTCGCGGTCGGCCCCGGCCGCATCGACGACAAGGGCAACCGCGTCCCGCTGGACGTGGCTGTCGGCGACGTCGTCATCTACTCGAAGTACGGCGGCACCGAGGTCAAGTACAACGGCGAGGAGTACTTGATCCTCTCCGCTCGCGACGTGCTGGCCGTCGTCAACTAAGACGCTCGGCTGTCATGACTGACGCCCCGGCGCCCCAACCGGGGTCGCCGGGGCGTTTCGCTACCCAGAGAGGCTTTGAGTTCAATGCCCAAGCAGATCAGCTTCGACGAGGACGCTCGTCGGGCGCTCGAGCGCGGCGTCAACAAGCTCGCCGACACGGTCAAGGTCACCCTTGGGCCGCGCGGGCGCCACGTCGTGCTCGACAAGAAGTTCGGTGGCCCGACGGTCACCAACGACGGTGTGACGATCGCCCGTGAGATCGAGCTCGACGACCCGTTCGAGAACCTCGGCGCGCAGCTCGCCAAGTCGGTCGCCACCAAGACCAACGACGTCGCGGGTGACGGCACCACCACCGCCACCGTGCTGGCGCAGGCGCTGGTCAAGGAAGGCCTGCGCAACATCGCCGCGGGTGCGAACCCGACCGCGCTCGGCCGTGGCATCCAGGCCGCCGCCGACGCCGTTGTGGACGAGCTCCGCGGCAAGGCCACCCCGGTCAAGGGCCGCGAGAACATCGCGCAGGTCGGCACGGTCTCGTCGCGTGACGAGTCCATCGGCGCCCTGCTCGGCGAGGCCATCGAGCGCGTCGGCGAGGACGGTGTCATCACCGTCGAGGAGTCGTCCACGCTCGCGACCGAGCTCGCGATCACCGAGGGCGTGCAGTTCGACAAGGGCTACGTGTCGACGCACTTCTCGACCGACCTCGAGGCGCAGGAGGCCGTCTACGAAGACGTCCGCATCCTGCTGCACCGCGAGAAGATCTCGGCCCTGGCCGACGTCCTCCCGATCCTCGAGAAGGTCGCGGAGTCCGGCAAGCCGCTGCTGATCGTCGCCGAGGACGTCGAGGGCGAGGCCCTGTCCACGCTGGTGGTCAACGCCGTCCGCAAGACCCTGAAGGTCGTCGCCGTGAAGGCGCCGTTCTTCGGTGACCGCCGCAAGGCGTTCCTCGACGACCTCGCGGTCGTCACCGGTGGCGAGGTGATCTCCTCGGAGATCGGCCTCAAGCTCACCGAGACCACGCTCGACCAGCTGGGCTCCGCCCGCCGCGTCGTCGTGACCAAGGACGACACCACGATCGTCGACGGCGGCGGCACCAAGGCCGACATCGCCGGTCGCGCGGAGCAGCTGCGCCGCGAGATCGAGAACACGGACTCCGACTGGGACCGCGAGAAGCTCCAGGAGCGCCTCGCGAAGCTCTCCGGCGGCATCGCCGTGATCAAGGTCGGCGCCGCCACCGAGACCGAGCTCAAGGAGCGCAAGCACCGCATCGAGGACGCGGTCGCCGCCACCAAGGCCGCGGTCGAGGAGGGCATCGTCCCCGGCGGTGGCTCCGCTCTCGTGCACGGCTCCAAGGTGCTCGACGGCGGCCTCGGCCTGACCGGTGACGAGGCCACGGGTGTCGCGCTCGTCGCGAAGGCCCTGTCCGCGCCGCTGTTCTGGATCGCCACGAACGCCGGCCTCGAAGGCGCCGTCGTGGTGAACAAGGTCCGCGAGGGCGAGTGGGGCTTCGGCATCAACGCGGCCTCGCTGGAGTTCGGTGACCTGCTGGAGCAGGGCATCATCGACCCGGTCAAGGTCACGCGTTCCGCCGTGGCGAACGCCGCCTCCATCGCGCGCATGGTGCTCACGACCGAGAGCGCCGTCGTCGAGAAGAAGGCGGACGAGCCCGCTGCCGCCGGTGGCCACGGCCACGGGCACGGGCACGGCCACTGAGAACCGACTGTCAGAGACAAAAGGACGGCACCTCGCGGTGCCGTCCTTTTGTGCTCAAATAGCATGCGCGAGGCAAGCTTGCGCCGGAGGCGCGGCAATGAACACATGCCGCCCTCTCCCTTGTTTTATCGTCTAGACAATTGCCAACTGCCGCTTTCGCGCCTTGATGATGTGGTCGCGCTCCGATTCCGAGAGCCCGCCCCAGATTCCGTACGGTTCCTGCACGGCCAGAGCGTGTCTGCGGCACATCTCCAGAACCGGGCAGGCGAGGCAGACAGCCTTCGCGCGAGCTTCCCGGCGTGATCTCGCCGGACCCCGTTCACCGTCGGGGTGGAAGAAGAACGCGCTGTCCATGCCCCGGCACGAACCGCGCATCTGCCAGTCCCACAAGTCTGCGTTGGGACCGGGGAGCCTTCGGGTGTCCGCCATCGAGACCGCCTCCGTGACGACTGCTCCATTCGGCTTAACGATGATCCACCGTAGAACCGCGTCAAAACTTGTTCAAGAGGCTGAAGACCCTTATCAACTGATGGGTGACGGCACGCGTGTTCGATCACTCACCGCCCGGAGTTGCCGCCCGGATGAGGTGAACGGAACATGGCTCTCGTGATGACACCGCCGGAGATCGAATCGACCGGTAGTCACACGAGTGAGCCCCTTCTCTCAGTGGCCGCGGTGGCCAGGCGACTCGGCGTGGCTCCCGCCACGCTCCGCACCTGGGACCGCCGCTACGGACTGGGCCCGACCGGCCACACCGTGGGGCGGCACCGGAAATACGGGCCACCCGACGTGGCTCGTTTGGAATTGATGCAACGCGCACTTCTGCGTGGCGCGTCCTCCGCCGAGGCGGCCCGTTTCGCACTAGACTCGAAATCGTCGGTGACACACGGAGTGGTTCCCGTCGCACCATCGGGTGGACGTGGACTGAAAATGCCCGGAGCGTCTCGTTTGGCGCGCGGTCTGGGCCGGGCCGCGGTCGCGATGGACTCGATCGCGGTGCAGGGGATGCTCGCCGACTCGCTGGCGTCCGACGGTGTGGTGGCGACCTGGAACGAGGTCGTCCGCCCCGTCCTGACGGCCGTCGCCGCCCGCTGGCAGCTCTCCGGCGCCGGCGTCGAGGTCGAGCACCTCTTGAACGAGTGCGTGCTCGCGGCGTTCGTGCGCGCCACACCGCTCGTCACCCTCGGGCGCAACCACCGCCCCGTGCTGCTGGCGTGCATGCCGGAGGAGAGGCACAACCTCCCTCTCTACCCGCTCGCCGCCGAACTGGCGCACCGAGGCGTGGTCGTGCGGCAGCTGGGGGCGGCGTTGCCGGTGGACGCCCTGGCTGCCGCCGTGCGCCGGACCGCACCCTCTGCGGTGGTGCTGTGGGCGCAGTTGCCCCGGTACGCCGATCCGGGGGTGATCGCGGCGCTGCCGAGGACCCGGCAGCAGGTGCGGGTGTTCGTGGGAGGGCCGGGGTGGCGGCGCGGGGTGGTGACCGCGCCGGCCGAACGGGTGGAGGACCTGGCGGCCGCCGTGGACGCGGTCGAGGCCGCGGTCACCTGAAAGACTCCCTCCTCGTGTTCGAAGAGGAGCTGCGCCGGGCCGCGTTCGGCGATTCACCCGGTCTCGACGTCTGGCCCGCGCTCTCGTCGCCCTGTCCCCGCGTCCGATGGCTGGCGGCCGTGGTGCTGGGCGGCCAGGGCCATTACGCCGCCGCGGCCACCGTGTTGGACGCGCTCCGTCACGACCCCGACCCGGTGATCGCTTCTCTGTCTCTCTCGACTCGCGCGTCGCACCACCGTCAGCTGGGTGCCCACCATCTCGCCCGGGCTCTCGACGGCGCCGCCTTGGCGCGCGTTCCGTTGTCGGCCCCGTGCGACCCCGACGGGATCGACGCCGCAGGCGCCCGGACCGACGCGCTGCTCGGCCTCGCCGCCGATTCGCTCGGTGCTCAACGCCTGGACGAGGCCCGCAGGTTGCTCGCACGAGTTGAGACGCGGTCCTGGCGTGGTGAGGTCCGCAAGGGCTGGGTGACCGCCGAGATCGAGCTGGCCTCCGGGCACGCGGACGCCGCCGTGGCACCGGCCGAGCACGCGTACGGCCTGGCGACGAGCAGAAAGGCGCTGCGGCACGAGCTCAAGTCGGCACTCGTCCTGGGCACCTCGTTGGTCGTGTGGGGGACCGCCGAAGGCCTGAATCGCGGGCTTGAACTAGTCGAGTGTGAGCTAAATCACAGTGCTGAGAACGGGCTCCAGCCGTTGATCTGGCCGAGCGCTCTCGTCCTGGCGGGCCATGCCACCACGGTGGGCGCAACCGCCATCGACCGGGCGACGGAGGCTCTGAGCTGCGTGTTACGCAGAGCTGATCCCGTCAGCCGACAGGTCGCACTTGACTCCCCCTGGGTGCCGACCGGGCTGCTCCGTTCCGGGGAACCCCCGAACGCAGACCCTCAGGCGAACTTCTTGACGGATTAAGCACCGGATCGTGTCAAGGTTTGGCCGCCAGCGTCCGATAGGGGAGATGGAACGTCACTCGGCTGCAGGAAAGGAGTCCCCGTGACCACGGTCCTTATTTGCGACGACCGGCGCAGTGTGCGTGAGGGTCTCACCCGCGTGATGTCGGCTGTCCCAGGGGTCAGCCGCATCGACTGCGTAGCGCACGGTGACGAGTTGTTGGCTCGCTTTTCAAGGCAGCCGGTCGACGTCGTACTGGTGGGAACCCAGCGCGCCGTCCCGACCGGGGTTGAAGCAACCCGTCGGCTCGTCTCCGCGAACCCCCAGGCAAACGTCATCGTCTTCGGCGCGCCCGACGACGCCGGGAGCATCGCCGCGGCGATCGCCGGTGGTGCTCGTGGCTACCTGAGGTGGGACGCGTCGCGTCCCGAGCTTGTGGCAGCCCTCGCGCACACGCTCGCCAGCACCTCGGTGCCGGCGCCTCGTCAGCCCTCCGACCCCGGCGTGCAGCTCACGGAGCGTGAGCTCCAGGTGCTGCGGGGCATGAGCCAGGGCAAGAGCAACGGCCAGATCGGCCGCGAGCTCTACCTGTCGGAGGACACGGTGAAGACGCACGCACGTCGTCTCTTCCGCAAGCTCGGTGTCCGTGACCGCGCTCAGGCGGTCGCGCACGGCTTCCGGCGAGGCCTCGTCCAGTAGGTGGTTCTTGCCGCACCGGCCCCGTGTCCTCATATGCCGCATGTGGGGAAGCGGGGCCGGTGGCGTGAGACGGCTCACCTGTCCGGCCGGTGATCCTCCAGGTCGCGCATTTAGCCCAGCCCGGTGACAATGTCGCCGGGCTGTAAGCCGTTCGGTGTGTCCGCTGTTCACTCGGGGTGTCCATACCCCACCTATGAACAGAAGGCCTGGAGACCGGTACGGTGAAGCTGCTGCGACGGGTCGCTGTGAGTGACTCGTGTTGTTCCGTGTCGGTACGCCAACGAGTAACACCAGGGCTGTTGTCTGCGATGACCAACTTGGGGGACGGACTGGACGCCGAAGTGGGCGCGGCCGTCGACGGCGACCGCCAGGCGATCGAACGCCTGCTGGCCTCCATTCGTCCTCTTGTGGTGCGGTACTGCCGCGCCAGAGTTGGAAGGCAGGAGCGAAGCTTCGCTTCGGCGGACGATGTGGCCCAGGAGGTGTGTCTCGCGGTGCTCACGGCATTGCCCAGCTACCGCGATCAGGGTCGGCCCTTCCTCGCGTTCGTTTACGGGATCGCGGCGCACAAGGTCGCCGATGCACATCGGTCTGCCGCCAGGAACCGCTCCGAGCCCGTTCCCGAAGTCCCGGACGCGCCGGAGACCGAAGCTGGTCCGGAGCAGCGGGCGATGCAGGGCGAACTCTCCGACCGGATGGCTGTGTTGCTGCGCGTCCTGCCGGAGAAGCAGCGGGAGATCCTGCTGTTGAGGGTGGTGGTCGGACTCTCCGCCGAGGAAACTGCCGAGGCGGTCGGTTCGACGCCGGGTGCGGTACGGGTGGCGCAACATCGTGCGCTGGCCCGGCTGCGCAAGTCGCTGGCAGCGGAGGAGGTGGTCTGAGTGGCCGACGAACACGGGAAGGACGACGGAGAAGTGCGCGGACAGGACGATAGAGCCCCGCACGAACCCGTCGCAGATGATCTTTCGGCTGTACAGGCTGATGACAGGCTGCTGGACGCGCTGGGGTCGGCGACTCCGGGTGCGGCCGGCGCGTTGGGCGACGACGATCTGAACGCGTTGCTGCTCGCGTGGCGCAACGAGGTGGAGACGGAGCCGTTCGGCGAGCTCGTCGACACCGAGACCGCCATCGCCACGATCCAGGCTGCCCGCCCGCAGCCGGTGAGCAGGCACCGCTTCCTGATCCCGCTGGCGAGTGCCGCGGCGGTCCTGGCCATCGCCTTCACCGGCGTGAGCCTCGTCGCCCGCGACGCACAGCCCGGCGACGCGCTCTGGGGCCTCACGCGAGTGCTCTACTCCGAGCACGCGAAGTCGATCGAGGCCGCGGCCATCATCAACACCGACCTCGAGTCGGCCCGCCTCGCCCTGCGCGAGGGCAAGGTCAACGAGGCCCGGGAGAAGCTGAACAAGATCGAGGCGAGCCTCGGTTCCGTCTCGACGGCCGACGGCAAGCAGCAGCTCGAGCAGAAGCACAAGGAGCTCGAGAAGGAGCTCGACACGAACACCTCGACGGCGCCGCCGACCCCGACGACGCCCCCGGTGACGCAGCCGAGCCAGACTTCGCAGCCCCCGACCTCGACGACCACGCCGTCGCCGGAGCCGACGACCACGGCGCCGTCCGTGCCGCCGTCGTCGGAGACCCCACCGCCGCCGACCTCGGGCGGCGAGGAGAACCCGCCGCCGCCTCCGCCGCCGGACCCCGGCCCAGGGGAGAACCCCGGGTCGACCGGGACGAACGGTGAGACCGTCGGGCAGTCGACCGGCACCAACTGAGACGCAGTGTGAACGGCCCCTGATCTTTCGAGGTCAGGGGCCGTTCACATGCTCGGGCGTTCACACGTCGGATGGAATGTGACCGGTGACGACGGACGAGTGCTGCATCTCACTCGTCCGCCGAGAACCCAGGTCAGGTCAGTGCGCCGACTCCGTCGCGGTCACGCCGTCCGCGTACCCGCGGCAGTACTCCCAGCTCACGTAGGCCCCGGGGTTCGGATCGAACGCCGGCTCGTGCGGGCGCATGCGGCCGTCGGCGAGCAGCTGCTCGAGTGAGGCTCGCAACAGTGCCCAGTCGTGGTAGTGCGGTTCCTGGCACTCGCCGCAGTCCACGACGATGCCTCTGACGCCGCGATGTTCGAGCAACGCCTGGTAGACGGCGAGGTCGCTCAGGTCGCTGACCAGCTCCGTCCGTTCGTCGTCGTCCATCGGGGGATGGTCGTGGTCGGGCTCGCCCAGAGAGAGTGCGGGGTCTTCTGGGTCGCCTGCGAAGGGGTCTGGTGGCAACGCGTCGTGCGGCACGACCCCGCACGGTACCCGCCGTACCCCCTCGGTCGTCCAGATACCATGGGGCGCACCGCCTCCGCCTGCGGAAACTGGACACGCAGGACCCCAAAAGGGCAGGCAGAGCGCAGACCGCACCACGGAAGGCATGTCACCCGCTATGACCAGCGAGCTCAACGCTGACGGAGTCCCGGGCAAGTTCGCCATGCTGGGACTGACCTTCGACGACGTGCTCCTGCTGCCTGCCGAGTCGGACGTCGTCCCGAGCGGCGTCGACACGAGCACCAGGATCTCGCGCAACATCTCCCTGAAGATTCCGCTGGCCAGCGCCGCGATGGACACCGTCACCGAGGGCCGGATGGCGATCTCGATGGCGCGTCAGGGCGGCATCGGCGTGCTGCACCGCAACCTGAGCGTCGAGGACCAGGCCCGGCAGGCCGAGACCGTCAAGCGGTCCGAGGCCGGCATGGTCACCGACCCGGTCACCTGTTCGCCCGACGCCACGCTGGCCGAGGTGGACGCGCTGTGCGCCCGCTACCGCATCTCCGGCGTGCCGGTGACCGACGGGAATAACAAGCTCGTCGGCATCATCACGAACCGCGACATGCGCTTCGAGCTCGACCACTCCAAGCGGGTGGTCGAGGTCATGACCAAGGGTCCGCTGGTCACGGCCCAGGTGGGCGTGTCGGCGGAGGCCGCGCTCGGCCTGCTGCGCCGCCACAAGGTCGAGAAGCTGCCGATCGTCGACGGTGACGGCAAGCTCAAGGGCCTGATCACGGTCAAGGACTTCGTCAAGACCGAGCAGTACCCGATGGCCACCAAGGACCCGGACGGCCGCCTGCTGTGCGCCGCCGCCGTCGGTGTGGGCGAGGACTCGTTCGTCCGCGCGATGACGCTCGCCGAGGCCGGTGTCGACGTGCTGATGGTCGACACGGCGCACGGCCACTCGCGCGGCGTGCTCGAGATGGTCGCCCGCATCAAGAAGGAGCTCGGCGACTCGGCGGACGTCGTCGGCGGCAACGTCGCGACGCGAGCCGGTGCCCAGGCCCTGGTCGACGCGGGCGCGGACGGCGTGAAGGTCGGCGTCGGTCCCGGCTCGATCTGCACCACGCGCGTCGTCGCCGGTGTCGGTGTGCCGCAGATCTCCGCGATCTACGAGGCCTCGCTGGCCTGCACCCCCGCCGGTGTCCCGGTGATCGGTGACGGTGGCATCCAGTACTCCGGCGACATCGCCAAGGCCATCGCGGCCGGCGCGTCCGCCGTGATGCTCGGATCGCTGCTCGCGGGCACCCAGGAGGCGCCCGGCGACCTGATCCTGGTCAACGGCAAGCAGTTCAAGACCTACCGCGGCATGGGCTCGCTGGCCGCCATGCAGTCCCGTGGCGAGAACAAGTCGTTCTCGAAGGACCGCTACTTCCAGGACGACGTCCTCAACGAGGACAAGCTCGTCCCCGAGGGCATCGAGGGCCGCACGCCGTTCCGCGGTCCGTTGTCCCAGGTCGTGCACCAGCTCAACGGTGGTCTGCGCGCGGCGATGGGCTACACGGGCTCCCACACGATCGCCGAGCTCCAGCAGCAGCAGCTCGTGCGCATCACGGCGGCGGGCCTGAAGGAAAGCCATCCGCACGACATCACGATGACCGTCGAGGCCCCGAACTACACCACCCGTTAGGGTGTTCGGGCTGCTAGACGCCCGTTCTTAGTGCTCTGGAGAGGAACCACAGGTGCGCGATCTGGTCGAGATCGGCATGGGCCGGACCGCGAGGCGGGCCTACGAGCTGGACGACATCGAGATCATCCCGTCGCGTCGGACGAGGTCGTCTAAGGACGTCTCCACGACGTGGCAGATCGATGCCTACCGCTTCGACATCCCGCTGATCACCCACCCGACCGATGCCATCGTGTCGCCGGGCACGGCGGTCGCGGTCGGCGAGCTCGGTGGCCTCGGTGTGCTGAACGCCGAGGGCCTCTGGGCCCGTCACGGCGACGTGGACGAGGCGCTGTTCCGCCTGGTCCGGGCGACCGAGGACAGCGACGACCCGGCGGCGGCGGTCAAGGTGCTGCAGGAGCTGCACGCGGCCCCGTTGCAGATGGACCTGGTCGCCGAGGCGATCAAGCAGGTCCGCGAGTCGGGCGTCACCGTGGCGGTCCGCGTCAGCCCGCAGCGCGCCGCGGAGCTCACGCCGGACCTGCTGGCCGCGGGCGTCGAGATCCTGGTCGTGCAGGGCACGATCATCTCGGCCGAGCACGTGTCCCGCGGTGGTGAGCCGCTGAACCTGAAGTCGTTCATCGCGGACCTCGACATCCCGGTGATCGCCGGCGGCGTCGGTGACTACCGCACCGCCATGCACCTCATGCGCACCGGCGCGGCGGGCGTGATCGTCGGCTACGGCTACACGCCCGGCGTCACGACCACCGACTCGGTGCTGGGCATCGGCGTGCCGATGGCCACCGCGATCGCCGACGCCGCGGCCGCGCGCCGCGACTACCTCGACGAGACCGGCGGCCGCTATGTGCACGTCATCGCCGACGGCGGCGTCACGACCTCGGGCGACGTGGCGAAGTCCATCGCCTGCGGTGCCGACGCCGTGATGCTCGGCGAGCCGCTGGCCGCCGCGACCGAGGCACCGGGCCAGGGCCTGTACTGGACGGCGTCGTCCGCGCACCCGTCCGTGCCGCGCAGCCTCGTCGCCGACGCGGTGGACCAGGAACTCGACCTGCGCAAGCTCCTGTTCGGCCCGTCCGCCGACCCGCGCGGCGTGACGAACCTGTTCGGCGCTCTCAAGCGGGCCATGGCCAAGACCGGCTACTCCGACCTCAAGGAGTTCCAGAAGGTCGGCCTGACGATCCGCGGCTAGAGGTCTTGTCGTGGAAGGGCGCGTTCCAGCCGGGACGCGCCCTTCTGCTTTGCTGGACGCCGTGCCGCTCGTCGAGATCACTTACGCGTCCCACGTGCCCACCCCAGTGCTCGAGGACCTCGCGGCGATGCTCCCGCACGCCGTCTCGCTGGCGGTGGAGTGCCCGGAGGAGCCCTACGACGGTGACCTCCAGCCCGGCGACGTGGACCTGCGCTTCCGCCAGCGCGGCCCGCTCGACTCGACCGGCATGGATCTCGTGGTCGAGGTCCGCTCCAAGTGGTTCGAGAGCCGTGCCCAGGGTCGCCAGGAGCGCGTCGACGACCTGTGCGCCGCCATCGCCGACGCCACGGGCCTTGCTGACGTGGGCGTTTACCTCAGTCTGCCGATTGCCGCATGGGCCCAAACCTGATCTTGCAACCAGACGGCTACCCCGTGCGTCCATGAGAGCGTGGAATTGGATGCCTTGTTCGGCGACGGCAAGAACAGTGATGTGGACACGATCGACCCGGACGCCGAAGTCCAAGAGTTCGAGGACGTGCCGGAAGACGTCGACGCGGTCGACGAGAGCGAGGGCGTCGGCGGCATCGGCTGGAAGATGCTGACCTTGTTCGTCCTCGGAGGTCTGGTGATCACGGCGCTGGCCGTGGCGTTCATGGTCTGGGTCATCGAAGGTCTGGTTCTGTGAGCTGAAGGGATGCGTCCGCGGGCGCAGGTCGCGGCGCTCAGCCTCGAACAGGCAGTGGACCTCTGGACCGCCTTCATGACCGCTCCTCGCCCCTCTGAACCGATAGGGGACTAGGCGTTACCGGAAGTAACGCCTACTCTCCGATCCATGGGTGAACTCGCCGGTAACTTCGATGTCGTCATCGTCGGCTCCGGGTTCGGCGGAAGCGTGGCCGCGCTCCGCCTGACCGAGAAGGGCTACCGCGTCGCCGTCCTGGAGGCGGGGCGCCGGTTCGCCGACGACGAGTTCGCCAAGACCAGCTGGGACCTCCGCAGGTATCTGTGGGCGCCGCAGCTCAAGTGCTTCGGCATCCAGCGCATCCACACCCTCCGCAACGTCATGGTGCTCGCCGGGGCGGGTGTCGGCGGTGGGAGCCTCGTCTACGCGAACACGCTGTACCGGCCCCTCGAGCCGTTCTACGAGGACCGGCAGTGGGCGCACATCACCGACTGGCAGGACGAGCTGGAGCCGTTCTACGACCAGGCGAGCCGGATGCTGGGCGTCGTCACGAACCCCACGACGACCCCGAGCGACGTCGTCATGCAGAAGGTCGCGAAGGACATGGGGGTCGAGGACAGCTACCACGCGACGCCCGTCGGCGTGTTTTTCGGCGAGCCCGGCAAGCGAGCCGCGGACCCGTACTTCGGGGGCGCCGGGCCGGAACGCACCGGGTGCACCGAGTGCGGCAGCTGCATGTCGGGGTGCCGGGTCGGCGCCAAGAACACGCTGGTCAAGAACTACCTCTACCTCGCGGAGAAGCTCGGCGCCCAGGTCTTCCCGCTGACCACGGTGACGCGGCTCAACGAGTCCGGCGGCACCTGGACCATCGACACCAGGATGACCGGTGGCAAGGCGACCAGGACCTTCACGGCCGACCAGGTCGTGATCGCGGCCGGCACGTGGGGCACGCAGCAGTTGCTGCACAAGGCGAAGGCGACCACGCTTCCGAAGATCTCGAACAAGCTCGGCGAGCTCACCCGCACCAACTCCGAGTCGATCATCGGTGCCGCGCGGTACACGGTCGACCCGGACACCGACTTCACGCAGGGCGTCGCGATCACGAGCTCCATCCACCCCGACGCGATCACGCACATCGAGCCCGTCCGGTACGGCAAGGGCAGCAACGCCATGGGCATGCTGCAGACCCTCGCCACGGACGGAGCGCTGAGCACGCCGCGATGGCTGCAGTTCATCAAGCAGGCCGTGAGGCACCCGCTCCGGTTGCTGCGACTGCTCAGCGTGCACCGCTGGAGCGAGCGGACCGTGATCCTGCTGGTCATGCAGAGCCTCGACAACTCCATCACCACGTTCCTCAAGCGCGGCAAGCTCACCAGCAAGCAGGGGCACGGCGAGCCGAACCCGGCGTTCATCCCGGCCGGTCACGCGGCGAACCTGCTGGCGGCCAAGCACATCGACGGCATGGCCGGCGGCACGTGGGGCGAGCTGTTCAACATCCCGCTGACCGCGCACTTCATCGGCGGCTGCGCGATCGCGGACAGCCAGGCGGGCGGCGTGATCGACCCGTACCACCGGGTGTTCAACTACCCCGGACTGTCCGTTGTGGACGGTTCGGCGATCAGCGCCAACCTCGGCGTGAACCCGAGCCTCACGATCACCGCGCAGGCCGAGCGGGCCTTCTCGCTGTGGCCGAACAAGGGCGAGCTGGACCAGCGGCCCGCCCAGGAGCAGCCCTACCGGCGGATCAACCCGACGAAGCCGAAGAACCCGGCGGTTCCCGATCAAGCTCCAGCCGCATTGCGGTTGCCGATCGTGAAGGCGTCCTGACACGGTGGAGGCATGGCCAAAAAGCCGTTCGCCTCCAGCGCTGACCTCGCCCCCAAGGACGAGGTCTTCGTCGAACTCGCCGATGGTGTCTACACCCTGACCGCCGAAGGCGATCCCAACGTCGCGGCCATCGAGGCCGAGGACTTCCTGATCTGCTTCGAGGCGCGGGCCACCCCCGCGGCGGCGCGCAGGTGGCTCACGCAACTGCGCAAGCACACTCGCAAGCCCGTCCGGTACCTCGTGCTCAGCCACTACCACGCCGTGCGCACGCTCGGGGCCAGCGCGTTCGAGGCCCAGGAGATCGTCGCGCACGAGATGACGCGCGTGCTGATCGCCGAACGCGGCCAGCAGGACTGGGACAGCGAGTTCGGCCGGATGCCGCGGCTCTTCGAACAGCCGGAGGAGATCCCCGGCCTGACCTGGCCGACGCTGACGTTCTCCGACCGCATGACGATCCCGCTCGGCGACGAACGCGGTGACCTGGTGCTGCAGTTCCTCGGGCGCGGGCACACGGCCGGAGACATCGTGGCGTGGCTGCCGCAGCAACGCATCCTGTTCGCGGGTGACCTGGTCGAGTCGCAGGCCGCGCTCTACACCGGCGACGCGTTCCACGACGAGTGGGCGACGTCCACTTTGGACGAGATCGAGGATCTGGGCGCCGAGGTCCTGGTCGGCGGGCGCGGCAAGGTCGCCCGCGACCGCATCGAGGTCGAGGCCGCGATCAACCAGAGCAGGCACTTCCTCGACGAACTGCGCCGCACGGTCGGCGGGGTCCACTCCGAGGGCGGCACGCTCAAGCAGGCGTTCGAACTGGCGCACAGGACGCTCGAAGGCCGCTACGGGCGCTGGCCGATCTTCGAGCACTGCCTGCCGTTCGATGTGCAGCGCTACTGGGACGAGTGCGACGGCAAGGACTGGCCGGAGATCTGGACCGCCGAACGCGACCGCGCCGTCTGGGATGCCCTGCAGTGACGGTCCTGGTGGTCGGGGCCGGACCGGTGGGGCTGGCTTCCGCGCTGTTCCTCGCGAGGGCCGGCGTGCCGAGCATCGTGCTGGAGAAGGAGCCGATGCGCACGCGGACGGGCAGCCGTTCGATCTGCGTGCAGCGCGACGTCCTGGAGGTCCTCGAACGGATCGGCGTCGGGCAGGCCGTCGCCGACGCGGGTGTCACCTGGTACACCGGCCGCACCTACCACCGCGACCGCGAGGTGCTGACCCTCACCTTCCCGGAGGGCACGGGTTTCCCGCCGTTCGTGAACACCCCGCAGACCGTCGTCGAGCGGCTGCTGGAGGAACGGGTCCGCGCCGAACCGCTGATCGAACTCCGCTACGGGCACGCCCTCGAAGCCCTCGTCCAGGACGCCGACGGAGTGTCCACACAGGACGGAATCAGGGCGAGTCATTGCATCGCGGCGGACGGCGTTCACTCGAAGGTCAGGCAGCTCCTGGGCATCCCGTTCGAGGGCTTCTCGTTCGAGGACCGGTTCATCATCGCCGACGTCCGCGTCGACCTGGACTTCGAGACGCCCGAGCGCCGCTTCTACTTCGACCCGCCGTGGAATCCCGGCCGCCAGGTCCTCCTGCATCCCCAGCCGGACGGCGTGTGGCGGATCGACTGGCAGGTCGCCGAGGACGTCCAGCTCACCGACGCCCACGTCCGCGCGATCGTCGGCGACAGGCCGTACGAGGTCGTCTGGCAGTCCACCTACCGCTTCCACCAGCGCCGGGCGAAAATCCTGCGCGACAACAGGGTCCTGCTCGCGGGTGATGCCGCCCACGTGATGAGCCCGTTCGGTGCTCGCGGGCTGAACTCCGGGATCTGCGACGCCGACAACGCCGCGTGGAAGATCGCCGCCGACCGCGCCGGCGAGGCAGGTCCGCACCTGCTCGCCTCCTACGACGCCGAACGCGGTGCCGCCGCCGACGAGAACCTCCGCATCACCGGCGACACCATGCGGTTCCTGGTGCCGGGTACTCCCGCGGAACGGGCCCGCCGGGCCGAAGCGCTCGTAAAGGGCGAGGGCATCGACTCCGGCAAGCTCTTCACCCCGTTCGTCTACACCGACTCCCCGCTGACGACCGAGGGCGGTGAGCTCGTGGCCGGATCACGCACCGCCGGACCGGGTTTCACGGTCGCGGGCGGGCGCCTGATCCGGCCCGACGGCCACGTCGCCGGTGCCGCGGACGACGACGGGGTGCTGCGCAGGGCGTTGGGCTACAGCTGAATCCCGGTGAGCACGGTGATGCGTTCCTCGGTGAAGTCCTCCATCGCCGACCGGACGCCCTCACGTCCGGTGCCCGACCCCTTCACGCCGCCGTACGGCATCTGGTCGGCGCGGTAGGACGGCACGTCACCGATGATCACGCCACCGACCTCCAGCTCGGCCGCGGCCTCGAACGCCACCTGCACGTCGCGGGTGAACACCCCAGCCTGCAACCCGTACTTGGAGTCGTTGGCCTGCGCGAACGCGTCCTCGACGCCGTCCGCGACGGACACCACGAGCACCGGCCCGAAGATCTCCTCGGTCCACACCTTCGCGGTCTTCGGCACGCCGGTGAGCACGGTCGGCTCGACCGTCGCCCCGGTCCGCTTGCCGCCCAGGAGCACGCGAGCGCCGACGTCGGTGGCCATGTTGACCCACTCCTCGACGCGCCGTGCGTTGTCCTCGTCGATCAACGGACCGACCTCGACCTCGGGGTCGTGCGGGTCGCCGGTCTTCAACGCTGACACCGCCGCCACGAGCTTCGGCACGAACTCCTCGGCCTTCGACCGGTCCACGATCACCCGTTGCACGGCGATGCACGACTGCCCGGCCTGGTAGTTGCCGAACGTCGCGATCCGCTGCGCCGCGTGGTCCAGATCCGTCCAATCAGGACAGATGATGGCGGCCGCGTTGGAACCCAGCTCCATCACGACGTGCTTGCGCGGCGCGGCATCCATCAACGACCAGCCGACCTTCGTCGACCCGGTGAACGAGATGACCGGCAGTCGTTCGTCCTGCACGAGGGCGTCCATGTCCTTGCCGCGCACGGGAAGGATCGAGAACGCGCCCTCGGGCAGATCGGTCTCGGCCAGGACCTCGCCCAGCAACAGCGCGGAAAGCGGTGTCGCGGACGCAGGTTTCACGATCACCGGCGCGCCCACCGCGAGCGCCGGCGCGACCTTGTGCGCCACCAGGTTCAGCGGGAAGTTGAACGGCGCCACGGCCAGCACGGGCCCGCGCGGCACGTGCCGGACGATCGCCATCCGCCCCACACCACCGGCCTCGGTGTCGAGCCGCTGCAGCCCGCCGGTGAACCGCCGCGCCTCCTCGGCGGCGAAGCGGAACGTGTTGACCGCGCGGGACACCTCGATCTCGGCCCACTTCAGCGGTTTGCCGTTCTCCGCGGTGATCGTCTCGGCGATCTCCTCGGCGCGTTCGGCCAGCGAACGCGAGACCTGCAGCAACGCCTCCGCCCGCACGTGCGCGGGTGTCCGCCGGAACTCCTTGGCGACGGCCGCGGCCGCCGCCACCGCGCGTTCCACCTGATCTCTGCCCGGCACGGCCACCGAGGCGACCTCGGTGCCGTCGAAGGGGTGGAGAACCTCCAACGCCCGCTCGCCCTGCTCGGGGCGGCCGGCGACCCAGCACGGCCTGGGTTGCGGCGTGAACGCGTCCATGAGGCCCACGTTAAGCCCTAGTGGCCTGCACGTACCTGACGAGACGCAAGTAGTGGTCGACATGCCCTTCGGCCCGCTGGAGCACGAACGCCGGATGTGTCCGAATCGTGTGGATCATGTCGTCCAGGCGGATCAACACGTGCTCGGCGTCGTAGTCGATCCCGTAGGTCTCGCAGAACAGCCGGGTGCGCCGTTCGCGGTCGTCCGGCAGCGCCAGCACGAACTGGATCACCGCCCAGCTCACGTCCCACCAGCGCGGACCCGGATGCGCGCCGTCCCAGTCGAAGACGCCCGTCGGGCGGCCGTCCGTGAACACGATGTTGTACGGCGCGAAGTCACCGTGCAGCACCACCTCCACGGGCTCTCTCGCCGCGAACTGCCACCCGTCCAGGTCTAATCCGAGACGAGACGTCTCGTCTCGGGACTGCCGCCCGTCCAGGTCTAATCCGAGACGAGACGCCTCGTCTCGCAGGCTGTCCAGGAACGGAACCGACGCGTCGTGCAGGCGCCGCAGCAGCAGCGCCGACTCGATCAACGCCTGGTCGCCCGAAGGGTGCACGTGGCCAACCTCACCCGGCAGGTAGCTGAGCAGTTCGTGCTCGTCGTCGAGCCCGAGCGGAACCGGCGCGATCCCCAGCGGTGCCAAGCGTCGCAACAACTCGTGCACGCGGGGAGCCCACGGCCCGGCCGGCCGGCGCACCGCGTCACCCACCCTGAACACCTGGTTCAGCCCGCCACCGGTCAGCAGTTCCTCGTCCACGCATGAGATCCTTGGCGGCGTGTCCGACACCAGCAACCGCCCTGTTCTCGTCGTCGACTTCGGCGCCCAGTACGCGCAGCTGATCGCCCGCCGCGTCCGCGAGGCCCAGGTCTACTCCGAGGTCGTCCCGCACACCGCGACGGTCAGCGAGATCCTCGACAAGAACCCGCTGGCCATCGTTCTGTCCGGTGGCCCGTCGAGCGTCTACGCGGAGAACGCGCCGCAGGTCGACCCGAAGCTGTTCGAGACCGGCGTCCCGGTCTTCGGCATCTGCTACGGCTTCCAGGCGATGGCGCGCGCACTTGGTGGCGCGGTTGAACAGACCGGCACCCGCGAGTACGGCCGCACCGACCTGAGCGTGCCGTCCGAGGGCGGCTCGCTGCACCAGGAGCTCCCCGCGAGCCACCCGGTGTGGATGAGCCACGGCGACGCCGTCACCGAGGCGCCCGAGGGCTTCACCGTCACCGCGACCAGCGAGGGCGCGCCGGTCGCCGCGTTCGAGGACACCGAGCGCCGCTTCGCCGGCGTGCAGTACCACCCCGAGGTGCACCACTCGCCGCACGGTCAGGAGGTGCTGCGCCGGTTCCTGCACGACGTCGCGGGCATCCGTCCGCAGTGGACGACGTCGTCCATCGTGGACGAGCAGGTCACCCGGATCCGCGAGCAGATCGGTGACGGCAAGGCGATCTGCGGCCTGTCCGGTGGCGTCGACTCCGCGGTCGCGGCGGCCCTGGTCCAGCGCGCCATCGGCGACCGCCTCACGTGCGTCTTCGTCGACCACGGCCTGCTCCGCTCCGGCGAGCGCGCCCAGGTCGAGCGCGACTACGTGGCCGCCACCGGCATCCGCCTGGTGACCGTCGACGCCCGCGAGCGCTTCCTGAACGCGCTGGCCGGCGTCACGGACCCGGAGGAGAAGCGCAAGATCATCGGCCGCGAGTTCATCCGCGTGTTCGAGCAGGCGGAGCGCGACCTCAAGGCCGAGGGCGACTACAAGTTCCTCGTGCAGGGCACGCTCTACCCGGACGTCGTCGAGTCCGGCGGCGGCGCGGGCACCGCGAACATCAAGTCGCACCACAACGTCGGCGGCCTGCCGGACGACCTGCAGTTCGAACTGGTCGAGCCGCTCCGCGCCCTGTTCAAGGACGAGGTCCGCCGCGTCGGCACCGAGCTCGGCCTGCCCGAGACGATCGTGCAGCGCCAGCCGTTCCCCGGCCCGGGCCTCGGCATCCGCATCATCGGCGAGGTCACCCAGGACCGCCTCGACACCCTGCGCCAGGCCGACGCCATCGCTCGTGAGGAACTGACCCTCGCGGGCCTCGACCGCCAGATCTGGCAGTGCCCGGTCGTGCTGCTCGCGGACGTCCGCAGCGTCGGCGTGCAGGGCGACGGCCGCACCTACGGGCACCCGATCGTGCTGCGCCCGGTGTCGTCCGAGGACGCGATGACCGCGGACTGGACGCGCCTGCCGTACGAGGTGCTGGAGCGGATCTCGACCCGGATCACCAACGAGGTGGCGGAGGTCAACCGGGTGGTGCTGGACGTGACGTCCAAGCCGCCGGGCACCATCGAGTGGGAGTAAGACCAAGAAGAAGGGCCCCGGGAGACCGGGGCCCTTCTCTCATTCGTGGGTCTTGCGTCTGAGCGAGTTCGTCAGCAGCACCAGGCCGACCACGATGGCCGTCCCCCCGAGCGCCCACCGGAAGTCGAACCAGAACGACCCGCCGCTCAGCACGTAGGCCGCCGTCAGCCCGCCGCCGATCCCGAAGACCAGCGTCACGGGGTCGATCCGCCTGCGCATTCCCTGCTCAGTCACGGAGCACCCTCACCTCTCCGACGCTCGACCGCACGTCGAGCTCGATCTCCAGGCCACCCTCGCCGTTCTCGCCGAGGTCGCGGCCGCTCACCTCGACGCTGCTGCCCTCGGCCCGCTTGCCCAGGCAGTCGAGGTCGCCGATGGACGACGCCTCGCACGTGAACGTCACGTCCGCGTTCTTCGGCACCCGCACGACCGCCTCGCCGAGGTCGACGTCGATCGCGGTCTTCACCGAACCGGAGTCCGGCAGCTGGCGCAGGTCCAGCCGCACGCTGCCGACGCTCGTCTCGTAGCGGTCCCGCAGTTCGGACACGGACTTCGGCGTCTCGTCGTAGTTGCTCAGCCGGGTCGGGCTGCCGTCGAAGTCGACGGCGGTCATGCCGAACCCGACCACCGACGCCGGGACCAGCAGCCAGATCAGGCCGCGGCCGCCGCCGGTGAACGAGCCGACCAGCAGGCCCGCCGACAGCACCGCGATCACCAGGCCGATCGTGTGCGGCACCGTGAACCACGGCACCCAGGCGCCGGCGATCGCGGAGGCGGCCACCACCAGGGTCGCCACGCCCATCGTCATCAGGCCGATCCGCGGCTTGCGCTGGCGGGGTGCCGGCGGCTGCGCCTGCGGTGCGGGGGCGGGTTCGGGCAGGTCCCACGCGAACGGGGCGGCGCCCAGCGGGTCCCAGGCCGGCGCTCCCGGTGCCAGTGGCACGGCGGGCGCGGCGGGGTCGGCGAGCGTCGCCGGCTGCAGGTGCCCGCGGTTCTTCTGCAGCAGGTAGATGCACGCGATCGTCGCCGCCAGCGTCACGAAGACCTGGAACCCGCTGTTCCCCCCGAAGGTGAAGGCGAGCGTCGGGAACATCAGGATGCCCAGCAGCACCGTCTGGCCCTGCGACATCGAGCTGGAACCCTTGTTCGTCAGGGCCTCCAGCGGAGACACCTCGTCGCCCTCCTCCGGCAGCAGCAGCCAGCCCGCGAGGTACAGCGGCAGGCCGACGCCGCCCGACAGCGCGAGCGCCACGAACGCGATCCTGACGATCACCGGGTCGATCCGGTAGCGCAGGGCGATCCCGGTGGCGACGCCTCCGAGCTTGCGCCCTGCACGGGGCCGCACCGGACGGTGCGCCCAGAACTCTCTGAGCGTGTCCGCCACGCCCTGCATTGCCTTCTCAGTCCCGCTCACAACGACAAGGTTGCGCGAACGCCCCCTCCGCCACATCAGGGACCAGCCCTGATTCACGGAACCGGGGTCATCCCTGATGAACAACTCGCGAGGACGTGTGACGATCGGTCGGTGAGTGCAGGGATTGAGCCGATGCGCCGGCGTCGCACCGGCCGGGTGGTCGCGGGTGTCGCGAGCGGACTGGCGGAGCACCTGGGTGCGCCCGTCTTCTGGGTGCGCGCGATCTTCGCCCTGTTCGGGGCGTTCAGCGGGGTCGGGATCATCGCCTACGCGTTGCTCTGGATGTTCGTCCCGCAGTCGGCGGTCGCGGAACCGGAGACCGACAAGGACCGCAAGGAGTGGCAGCAGGCCGTCGGCCTGGCCGCCCTCGGCATCGGCGTCGCGGTGTTCACCGGCCTGCTCGGGGGAGCGTGGAGCGGGTGGATCACCGGGCCGATCGCCGTGGCGCTCATCGGTGCCGCGGTCGTGTGGCGCGAGGCGGACGAGGCCCAGCGACGCCGCTGGCGGGACGGGGCCTTCTCGCAGGGGAAGACGGGGATCGTGCGGACGGTGGCGGGAGGCGCGCTGGTCGTGGCGGGGGTCGCCGCGTTCCTCGTGGTGAACGACTCCGTCCAGAACCTGTCGACCGTCGTGCTCTCCGTCGTCGCGACGCTGGTCGGTGTCGCGGTGCTGACCGTGCCGTTGTGGATGCGGTTGGTCCGCGACCTCGACACGGAACGGCGCGCGCGCATCCGCACCGAGGAACGCGCTGAGATCGCCGCCCACCTGCACGACTCGGTGTTGCAGACGCTGGCCCTGATCCAGAAGCAGTCGGAGTCGTCGCGCGAGGTCAAACGCCTGGCCCGCAGCCAGGAACGCGAGCTGCGCAGCTGGCTCTACGGCCGTGAGGTGGGGGAGCAGCCGCACTCGATCAGCGTGGCGATCGCCCAGGTGTGCGCGGACGTGGAGGACGACTTCGCCATCGCCGTCTCCCAGGTCGTGGTCGGGGACTGCGAGCTGGAGGACGGCATGTTCGCGCTGGTCCAGGCGTCGAAGGAGGCGATGGTCAACGCCGCCAAGCACGCGGGGGTGGGCGAGGTGAGCGTCTACGCCGAGGTCGAGCCGGACAAGGTGACGGTGTTCGTGCGCGACCGGGGCAAGGGTTTCGACCCCGAGGCGGTGCCGGAGGACCGGCATGGCCTCGCGGGCAGCATCCGGGGGAGAATGACGAGGCACGGCGGGGAGGTGCGACTGCGCACGGCTCCGGGAGAGGGGACCGAGGTGCAGCTCGAGATGCCGAGGAAGCAGGAGGCCAGGACGTGAGTGTGAGGGTGTTCCTGGTGGACGACCACGCGTTGTTCCGCGCGGGGGTGCGGGCCGAGCTCGACACGATCACCGAGGAGATCGAGGTGGTCGGCGAGGCCGGCGGCGTGGGTGAGGCGGTGGCGGGCATCGCGCACCACAAGCCGGACGTTGTGCTGCTCGACGTGCACATGCCCGACGGCGGCGGTGCCGAGGTGCTGAGGCAGATCCGCACCAAGATCCCCGAGGTCACGTTCCTCGCCCTGTCGGTCTCCGACGCGGCCGAGGACGTCATCAACGTCATCCGCGCCGGCGCGCGCGGGTACGTGACCAAGACGATCTCCAGCCAGGAGCTGGTCAGGGCCGTCGTGCGGGTGTCGGAGGGCGACGCGGTGTTCTCGCCGCGCCTCGCGGGGTTCGTGCTGGACGCGTTCGCCGACCGGCCGGGTGCCGCGCCGATCAGCGACCCCGAGCTCGACCTGCTGACGCCGCGCGAACGGGACGTGCTGCGGCTGCTGGCCCGCGGTTACGCTTACAAGGAGATCGCGTCCGAGCTGTTCATCAGCGTGAAGACGGTGGAGACGCACGTGTCGAGCGTCCTGCGGAAGACCCAGCTCTCCAACCGGTACGAGCTCTCCCGCTGGGCCACGGATCGCAGACTGGTCTGAGGGGCTTTGGTCGAAAAGGTCGCCCGCGGTGCCACCGAGGTGCTGGCGCCGTGGGTCTGGGTGATTCTGCTGCCGTTCGCAGTGGCGTATGCGACGGAAAGCGTCTGGATGACGCTGCTGTGGGGGTTCGTGGTCGCCTTGACGGCGTCCGTCATCCCGATGGCCGTCATCGTGCGTGGGGCGCGCAAGGGCAAGTGGGACGGCCACCACGTGACGAACCGTGAGGGCAGGGTCGTTCCGCTGGTCACGGCGGGCGCGTCGCTGGCAGCGGGCACAGTGATCATGTTCCTGGGTGACGCGCCGAGGAACATGCTCGCACTGGCGGGCAGCATGTTCGCCTCGCTGATCGTCAGCATGGCGATCACGTTCGGGCTGAAGTGGAAGATCTCGCTGCACGCCGCCGTCGCGTGGGCGGCCGTCGTGACGCTGGCGATCGTCTACGGGCCGTGGTGGTGGCTGCTCGCGCTGCCCGCTGTGTTCGTGGCGTGGTCGCGCGTCGAGCTCGGTGACCACACGACGGCGCAGGTGCTGGCCGGGTCGGTCATGGGCGTGGTCGTGGGTGGCGGGAGCTTCTGGCTGCTCAGCGCATCTGCGTGATGCTCGTGATCTTCATTTCGCTGTTGACCGCGGCGACCTCGACCTCGTAGACACCGTTCTTCGACTCGCCCACGTCCGTCACGAGCGCGAGGTCCACGGTGACCACCCAGTTCGGGCCGTGCGACCGCACCGGCACGCTGGACAGCGTGCACTGGACCGAGGTGTAGCCCCTCCACCGCGCGACGTACTTCTCCTGCGGTTCGCTGGCCCGTTCCCAGAGGTTCCCCCACGCCACGTCGGGGTTGCCGGGGAGCTGGCCGTAGTGCTGCAGCACGAACGCGGCCGCCTCCTCGGCGGAGTAGTAGCGGGGCTGCTGCTGCGGCTGGAAGTCGGCCTGGGTGACCGGGCTGCCACCGCCGCCCGTGCCGCCCCAGTACGCGGCGGCCGCGCCACCACCGACCGCCAGCAGCGCGATGACCGCCAGGATCACCAGGATCCGCTTGTTCGGCGGCTTGAGCCCGCGTCGCGGCTCCGGGATCTGCAGCGGCTGCGACGGCTGCGGCTCGGAGGCCAGCAGGTCCGCGGCCTCCTGCGCGGTCGGCCGGTCCTTCGGGTCCTGCGAGAGCAGCCGCATGAGCAACGGCGTGAGCTCACCGGTGTTCTTGGGATCGCGGACCTGCCCGCTGGCCGCGCGGTAGATGAGGCCGAAGCTGTTGTCGCTCGGTCCGAAGACCGACTCGCCCTCGATGGCCGTGTAGATCATGGCGCCGAGCGAGAACACGTCGGACGCCTCGTCGGGCTGCTCACCACGAGCGACCTCGGGGGCGAGGTAGGCGGGGGTGCCCGAGATCATGCCGGTGTCGGTCATCGTGCCGTCGCCGCTGGCCTTGGAGATGCCGAAGTCGGTGAGCTTGACCGTGTCGTCGTGGCCGATCAGGACGTTGCCGGGCTTGACGTCGCGGTGGACCAGTCCGGCGGTATGCGCGGCGGCCAGCGCGGAGGCGACCTTGGCCCCGATGCTCGCGGCATGGGCCGGCTTGAGCGGCCCGCGCTCGGCGATCAGCGCCGAAAGACTGTGCGACGCCAGGTACTCCATGACGATCCACGGCTCTTCGTCGTCGCTGCCCACGACGTCGAACACCGCGATCGCGTGCTGGTGGTGCAGCCGCGCGGCGTTGCGCGCCTCCCGCATCGCCCGCTGGTGATCGCCGGTGATGAGCTCCTTGACCGCCACCTCGCGGGCCAGCACCTCGTCGCGTGCCCGCCAGACCACCCCCATCGCTCCGCTGCCGATGCGCTCCAGCAGCGTGTAGCGGCCCCCGATGGTTGTCACACCCTGAGACTAATCAATCGCGGAGACGGGCATCCCGGGTTCCCCTCACACGGGGTGGCGCAGATCGCGCCGGGTGTCACAGCCGGTGGCGAAGCGGCTAGTTTTCAAGTACTTTGAAAGTATGTCCACTGTCTCAGGGACCAACTTCAGCGAACTGCTCAACAAGCCCAAGGACTCGGTGCGGAAGCTCCACGAGTCGCCCGCCCAGACCCTGCTACTGCACCGCCGCGATGCCGAGGATCTTGTGCTGACCACGGCCAGCAGGGCCGAGGAGGTGCGAGAGGTCGTCTCGGCCACGACCACCCTTTTCGTCGCCTTGATGCAGCACCACGCCGAAGTTCGTGATCTGGTCACCGAGGTGATGCCCAAGGCGTTCCCGTGGGTTCGGTTCTTGCCGCGGGAGGACATGCAGGCGTTCGTCGTCGAGCTCGTCGACACGCTCGAAGCCGCTAACTCCCTCGGCACTCCGGCTCCCGTGTCGCAGCTGATCGGTCAGTGGCGGCGCACCGCCGAGGCGCATGCCGATCCGAAGCTGGTTGCCATCCTCACCGGGGATCACGGCGAGGACTTCGGCGAAGTTCCCATGCCTGGGGCTGCCGCGCAGTGAGTCCCAAGAAGAACGATCCGGTGGCTCCGCCGCCGGTCAACGGGGAGTGGCAGATCCGGTTTCGCACCAGCGAGTCCGCCAAGGGTTGGCAAGAACTGGAGAACAGGGCCGCCGGCAACCTGCGTCGAGCGTGGGACGCCATGCGTGCAGATCCGGGACCGGCCGTGCAGACAAGTCGGCATGAACGGCTGAAAGGTGTCCTGTCGACTGGAACCCACGGTGGGCGGCTCATGCCCCGCTGGCAGATCGAGGTCACCGGTGGAGACCGCGTCTGGTACTTGATCGACGTCGAGAAACACACGGTGTGGATCGACTACGCCGGTGCGCACCCCAAGGCGACCGACTAGCGATCAGCGCATCGAGCCGAGTTCCCCGGTGGGGACTCACGTCAGGAACCCGCTCGTCCTGTTGAGACATGTGCCCGCGCCGCTGCCCACGACATCGAAGCACCGCGTTCCGGGTGGTCTCCGGTGACGAGCTGGTCGGTCACGCTGCCCCGCGTGCCGGCACCTCGCCCCGCGCCCGTACGACCACCCCGGTCGCCGCTCAGGCGACTAGTCGATCGTCGAGACCAGCTTCTGCAGCTCCCGGTCGAAGTCGATCCACAGGTCCTCCTCGCCCGGCTGGACGACGTCGTAGGAGTTGTCCAGGAACTCCGCCACGTCCTCGGCGACGGCGCTGAGGATGGCGAAGCCGGTCGGGGCGTTCAGCTCGACCAGGACGCGCTCCGGGTCGTCGGAGGCCGGTCGGACCAGGATGTCGCCCTCACCGGACGGCGTCAGCAGACCGTCGGCCAGCAGATCGCGGGCGAACATCCACTCGACGCGGCCGGAGCCGGTGAAGAAGACGACGGCGACCGCGTAGGGGTCTTCCGGGTCGTAGACGAGTTCGGCCTCGACGGGCGCGGGGGCCGCGCCGGGTGCCAGGAGTTGAAAAGTCGTCCGGGTGGTGACCTTCAGGTTCTCGTTGTTCATGTCGATGTCCTTTCCGGGCTGGTCTCCATGTCCGCTCACAAAGAGGAGACGGCCAACCAGTCCGATAAGGACGCGATTCGTCTCGGAACCATCCTATTGGGGGAGACGTGCGTCTCACCCCTCAGCGTTTGACCAGGTCGCGCGTCTCGTTTGGTGAGACGGTCTGACCTGCCGCGACGGGCCTCCTGCGGGTCAGCGCGACGCCCAGGAGCACCACCAGCATGCCCACGACGACCCTTGCGTTGAGTTGCTCTCCGAGGAAGATCGCTCCAAGGAGTACCGAGACGACGGGCAGAAGGTAACCGACGGTAGTCGCCGTCGTGGCGCCCTCGTCGGCGATGACGCGGTAGTTGAGGATGAACGCGACGCCGGTGCCGAACACGCCGAGGACGATCACGGCGACGACGCCGACCCAGTGCAGGTGCAACGGCTGCAGGCCGCCGAACGGCGTGGCAAGGAGCAGCATCCCCATCGCGGTCGTCAGCTGCATGGCGGCGAGCTGCGTCGACGTGGCACCCGTGCCGACCAGGTAGCGGCCGGCGTAGGAGTAGCCGATGGCGTAGCTCGCGGCGCCGATGAGGCACAGCACCGCACCCCAGCTCGCGATGCTGTTGGCCGACTGCCACGGCGCGAAGATCAGCAGGACGCCCGCGAAGCCGAGCCCCAAGCCCAACATCCGCACCATGTTGCTGATCTTCTCGCTGCCCAGCACGAGGCCGATGGCCAGCGCGAACAGCGGAGTCGTCGAGTTGAGCACCCCGGAGACGCCCGAGTCGACGGTCTGGCCGCCGAACGCGAACAGGGTGAACGGGATGGCGCTGCCGAACAGCGCCACGAAGAGCATGTGACCCCAGATCCTGCGATCGCGCGGCAGGCTCATCCTCGCCAGGGCGAGCACGACGAACAGCACGAGCGCCCCGAAGAACGTCCGCACGAGCGAGATCTGCAGGGGCGCGAGACTCCCGAGCGCGAGCTTCATCCACAGGAAGCTGGATCCCCACAGCAGGGCGAGCACGCCCATCCTGATCAACGTTCCGCGTTGGTTCACGGGTCAACCATGCGCCTGCGAACACGTGAAAACAATTTAATTGTTGTGCCGAACCTTTAAGCATCGCTGTAAGGTCGAGGCATGTTGGACGTGCGACGAATGCAGGTGCTCAGGGCCGTCGTGAGCACGGGCTCCATCACCGCCGCGGCGACGAACCTCGGCTACACGCCGTCCGCCATCTCGCAGCAGGTGGCGGGACTGGAGAAGCAGGCGGGCCTGCCGCTGCTCGAACGCGTCGGCCGGGGCATCAGGCCCACCGCCGCGGGCCGCCTGCTCACCGAGCACGCCGCCCGGCTCGCCGAGCAGCTGGCCGAGGCCGAGAGCGCCCTCACCGCACTGCGCAACGGCTGCGCGGGCACCCTGCGCGTCCGCTACTTCGCCACGGCCGGTGCCGCTCTCGTGCCGCCCGCGGTGGCCACGTTCCGCGCCGAGCGCTCGGGCGTCGAGCTGGACCTGAAGCTGACCGAGCCGACCGACCCGTTCGTCGAACTGGCTGCGGGCCGCGCGGACGTGGCGATCACCGTCCTGGAACCGGACGCCCCCGCCATCGAGGGCATGGTCGCGCGGCACCTGCTCGCCGACCCGCTGTACGCCGTGCTCCCGCGGGGCCATGCCTTGGCGCGCAAACGCGTGATCGACCTCGCTGAACTGGCCGACGAGCCGTGGATCGACGCGGAGTGCGGCGCCTCCGCCCTGTGCGCGAACTTCGTGCGGAACGCCTGCGCGGGTGCCGGGTTCTCGCCGAAGGTGGCCGTGGAGAGCGACGACTACGCGACCGCGCAGGGATTCGTGGCGGCAGGGCTGGGCGTCACGATCATCCCGCGGCTCGGGCTGGGGTACGCGCACCCCGGCGTCGTCGTGCGCAAGGTGCGCAATCCCGAACCCGTCCGGCACATCCACGTCGTGTACCGCGAGGATGCCGCGTGGAATCCGGCCGTGCTGACCTTGGTGGAAGCCCTGGAGAAGGCCGCACGGGCCTCCTGACCTGGACCTCTAAGCGCTGCCGAAAGGCTTGTCGTAGCTCAGCAGGAAGTTGGGGCTCCGCCATTCCAGCGAGATCTGACGCTGCAGCGTCGACTTCGACCCGTCCTTCTTCGTGAGCTCGAGAGTGATCACGAAGTAGAAGTCGTCCCGCTCTTCGGCGCTGACGATCTTCACCTGCTTGTAGGAGCCCCAGAAGGTCTTGAAACCGGTGGCTCCGCCGGCGTAGGTGCCCTGGAAGTTGGCGTTGCCCATCTGCCACGCGTTGTCGGGCGAGGTCACCGCCGCGTTGAAGTAGTCCTCCAGCATGGCGCGGCGATCGCTCTCGGACGGCGTCTCCGTCCACTTGCCCGCCTTGTCGGCGAGCTTGGGCTTGTTCGAGGCGGGCGGGCCACCGTCCTGGGTCTGCTGCGCCGAGGTGCTCGGGCCCGCGTTGGCGTTCGTGTTGTCCTTGCCGCCGGCGCCGCTCGAGATCATGCTCGCGAACACGATGCCGATGACCGCCGCCGCCACGATGGCGAGCGCGGTGAAGACCGTCGACTTCTTGTTCTTCGAGACCGACGCGAGCGCCGAGGGCTTCGGGGACCTGGGCCGCTGCGAGTACTGCGGTGCGGCGGCCGGACGGTGGTTCGAGGGCCCCTGCTGCGTCGACACGGCGCGCGGCGGCGTGTGCATGTCCACCCGCGTCGCGTTGGGCTGCGGCGGAGGAGGAGGTGCCTGCTGCTGGGGCGGTGTGAGGGCGCGCGTGGCGGCCTGCTGCTGCGGCTGCTGGATCGGGGCACCGCGCCACGACGGCGGGTGGGTCGGAGCGACGACCGCGGGGGTGAAGGCGGGGGCGGCCTGGCCGTTGGCGACGGCGGCGAGCGCGTCGCGGGCCTCGGCCATGGTCGGGCGGTCTTCCGGCTCGGCACGCAGCAGGCGCATCAGCAACGCGGTCAGCGGACCGGCGTTGCGCGGCGGGTTGACCTTGCCGGACGCGACCTTGTGCAGCAGCGCGATGGTGTTCTCGCTCAGGCCGAACGGCGGTTCGCCCTCGATCGCGGCGTACAGCGTCGAGCCCAGCGAGAACACGTCGGAGGGCGAGCCCGGGTCGTACCCCTTCGCCACCTCGGGTGCGAGGTAGGCGGGGGTGCCCGCGAGCATGCCCGTCGCGGTGACCGTGACGTCACCGGTCGCGCGGGAGATGCCGAAGTCGGTGATCTTCACCGTGCCGTCGTCGCCGAGCAGGATGTTGCCGGGCTTGATGTCGCGGTGCACGATGCCGGCGTTGTGCGCGGCGGCCAGCGCGGAGGCGACCTGCATGCCGATCGACGCCACGTCGCGTGGCGGCAGCGTGCCCCGTTCGGAGAGCACTCCGGAGAGGCTCTTCGACGGCAGGTACTCCATGATCAGCCACGGCTGGCTGTCGTCCTCGGCCACGTCGTAGACGGCGACGGCGTGCGGGTGCTGCAGGCGCGCCGCGATGCGGCCCTCCCGCATGGCTCGTCTCTTGGCCTCGTCCGTGTCAGCTTCGGCCAGTCCGGGCTGCAGGAGCAGTTGCTTGACCGCGACGGTGCGGTGCAGGCGTTCGTCGTGTGCCGTCCAGACGACGCCCATGGCGCCGCTGCCGATCCGCTGGCTCAATCGGTAGCGACCAGCGACCAATCGGCCATCGTCGGTCACAGTTGCTCCCCGCTGTGCGGTCACTTGCTCTCTGTTCAACGGCTGATCACACCTTCGGGTTCAGATCACCCCATCAGGTGTGAGTACCCACCTTACGAGATTTCTACGGCGTAACGACGCTTAGCCCGCTGGAGGCGGCGGGACGGTCGTCGTGGTCGTCGTAGTCGTTGTGGTCGTAGTCGTGGTCGTCGTCGTCGTAGTGGTGGACGGCGGCGGCGGTGGAGTGGTTGTGGTCGTCGTGGTCGTCGTCGTAGTGCTAGACGTCGTTTCGGGCTTTGTCGTTGCCTCGGGCGTGGTTGTCGTCACCGCGGGCAACGAGCTCGTGGGCTCCACCGTTTGCGAGCTGCTCGCAGGCGGGGCCGACGGGGTCTTCTGCTCCTTGGTGAACACCCCGAGCGCAACCAGCAAACCACCAATGACCAGCAACAACGCCAGCACGACTGCGGCGATGACCAGCGGCCGGTTGTTCTCCGGCCCTCGCGCGGGAGCCATCGGCGGTGCCGTCCGCGGCGGCATGGTCCGCGGCACCGCCCGAACCACGCGGGTCCGGTCCGGCTCCACGATCGCCGTCGGGTCGGGTCCGTCGACCACGGCCAGCCCGCTGAACGACGGCGAACGGCCGTGCGCGACGGCGTTGAGCACCTCGCGCGCCTGCGTCATGGTCGGCCGGTCGGCCGGCTCGAAGTTCAGCAGGTACATCAGCGTGTCGGCCAGCGGATGGTCGACGGTGGGCGGGTTGATCCGCCCGGCCGCGACGGCGTGCAGAACACCGAGAGTGTTCTCGCTCACTCCATAGGGCGGTTCGCCCTCCATCGCGGCGAACAGCGTCGAGCCGAGCGAGTAGACGTCCGAGGCCGGCGTCGGGTCCTGGCCCCGCGCGATCTCCGGCGCGAGGTACGCGGGCGTGCCGGCGATCAGGCCGGTCTTGGTGACCGTGATGTCGTCGGACGCGCGCGAGATGCCGAAGTCGGTGATCTTGACGACGCCGTTCTCGGCGATCAGCACGTTGCCGGGCTTCACGTCGCGGTGCACGATCCCCGCCGCGTGGGCCGCGGCCAGCGCCGCCGCGCACTGGGAGCCGATGCTGGCGACCTCGAGCGGGTCCATCGGCCCGCCCTCGGCCAGCGCGTCCGCGAGGCTGTAGGACGGCAGGTACTCCATGACCAGGCACGGGACGCCGTCTTCCTCGACGACGTCGTACACGGCGATGGCGTTCGGGTGGTGCAGCTTGGCGGCGATGCGGCCCTCGCGCATGGCGCGCTGGATGGCCTCGTCCTGCTCGGCCTCGTCGAGACCGGGCGCGAGCAGCAGCTGCTTGATCGCGACCTCACGGCCGAGGCGTTCGTCGTGGGCGCGCCAGACGATGCCCATCGCGCCGGAGCCGATGCGGTCGAGGAAGCGGTAGCGGTCGGCGATCAGACGGCCGTCCGAGGTGCCGGACGTCGTCACAAGCCCACCTCGGGGGTGCGCGAAGGCGTGACTGCGGCTGTGGCAGCAGATCCCACGCTCGTGCTCCTCGTGCGGTAGTCAGCGGGTCGTCCGGAATGCCCGCACAGGGTACCTGCCGTGAGCGGCCGCTGAGCTACCTGTCGTGCGTCAGTTCGCCGGGGCGAAGAAGTCGAATCCGCCGACGGTGTCGCCCACGGTGTTCAGCACCGGGTCGAGGATGCCGAGGTCCACGCTCACGTCGACCGGGTTGGACGTGGGCGGCAGCGGGGTGGTCGAGGTGGGCGGCGGCGTGCTGTCGCTCGGCGGGGGAGTCGTGGAGGAGGTCGGCGGCGCGGGCGTCTCGCTCGACGGCGGCGGCGTGCTCGGCGTGCTGGTCTCCGTGGGCGTCGACGGCGTGGTCGAGGTCTCGGAGCTGGGCTGCTGCGCCGGCTGCGTCGGCTGCTGGGTCTGGGGCTGCTGCGCCGGACGCTGCTGCTGGGTCTGGACGTACGGCGCGACGCGCGTGGTCGGGTTCGTCGTCGTGGGGTCCGCCTGCTGCGTCTCGCTCGCGTCGGACTGCTGCGTCTTGTTCGACGGCAGCTTCACGACGCCTTCGGTGCCGGCACTGGCGCCACGGGCCTGGGCGCGCTCGTCGAACCGCACCTCGGCGAGGGGGCGCTCGTCGGGCGAAGACAGCCAAGAGGAGGCGGCGAACGCCACGGAACCGCAGATGATGACGCCACCGCTGGCCGCGGCGGCCAGCTTGCCGACGGTGAACCCGCCGCGCTGGGTGTCGTCGGCACGGCCTTCACGGCGCAGCAGCTCGGTGATGTGCAGCTCCTTCATGGGCTGCTTCTTCTTGCCGCCCGGAGCCCTGACCGGCTTGAACTTCACGGTCGGCTCGAACGCCTCGGGGGTGATGTCGTCGGTGATCACCGGGATCTCCACGGTTTCCGCCTCGCGGCGGGCGATCAGCTCGGCGACGGACAGCTGGCCGGTCGACTCAGCCGATCCGGTCAACCGCCGACGATGGTCCTCAATCGACACCGCTCGTTCACCCTTCCAAGTTCGCGTATGCGTACTGGCGGGAACATGGATACCGAATCGTGACCCGAGATGTAACCCCTATGGGGGAATTTTCACGACCGAAACCCGGTTTTCGCGACGAGCGGTCACCGTTCGACTGCGAACGGCGAACCGGTTGGGTGCGGCCTAACTTCCCGGCCTAACTGCGCTGCGCCGAAAGGACTTCAGTTCCGACGATGCGCGGCTGCGTCGTGCTGGTCAGCCAGAAGAGCTGCTCGATGCGCAGCCAGCTGCCGTCCGCCTCCTGCATCGAGACGACCGCGAGCACCGATCCGTCCGGCCGCACCGACGTCTGGTCGACGTTGACCGTCTTGATCCGGCCCCAGGACCGGGCGAACTCCGCGGGGTTCGCGCCGACCAGGTCGGGTGTCAGCAGCTTGGCCGCCGAGTTCGGCTTGGTCGTGAGCAGCTCATAGAACTTCTTCACCACGTCGACCTGCGGCAACGGGCCGACGGAGACCTCGGGCGTGGCCGTCTCGGGGGACTGCGCGGCGGCGGTCTCCAGCAGCAGCGCGGACGGCTGCGGCATCGGCATCGCAGCGATGGGACTCGTCTGCGCCGGCGGGTGCTCGTGCGGCAGCTGGGCCGACAGGACGTCGGGCCGCAGGGCGCTCGAGCCGGACAGCGCGACGGGCCGTTCGGAATCCGGGACGCCGACGTTCGCCGGGCGCTTGCCCGCGAGGATCGCCGCTCCCGCGATGGACGAGACGAGCACGACCGCGCCGGTCACCAGGCCCGCGATCCGCGCGACGCGGCCCGACCCCGTGCGCCGGCGGCGGCCGGGCACGACCGGGATCACGGTCGTCGTCGCGGTCATGTTCTCGGTCGGGCCGAGCAGGGAGGTGACGAGAGCGTCGGTGGCGGCTTCCTCGGTCGACAGGATGCGCATCGGAGCCGGCTGCTGCTTCATCAGCTCGGCCACGCTGATCGAGCCGGCGCGGGTGTGCCGCCGTCCGGTCGTCGCCGCGGGACGCTGCACTGCTCTGGCCCTCCGTACTGTCCGTGTTCAGCTGAAGACGTACCGTGGCCACGCCTGAAGATGCCAGTTTCTTGGTGGACTTCACTCGTCCGTGGCGGTCAGCGGTGCTCAGGGTTCGCTCGATGGTGTCACCTACTACGTTCGGTAACTCCAGGCCCGACCTTGAGCCACTTCAGCCGCCGAGCTTCAACCGTTCACTGTTGATCAGCGGTACGTCGCCGAGCGTGAAGCCGAGCTCGCGCTTCTCGGTGCTGACCGTGCCGTCCTTCTTCGTCACCTGCAGCAGGCTCACGGTGAGGCCCCTGCCGGGGTCGACCACGATCTCCTTCACCTCGATCAGCGAGATGTCGGCGAGCCTGCCCTCCAGCAAAGCGTCGGCGTTCGAGCGCACGGTGTCCGTGGTCAGGGCGAGCGCCGTGTCGGCGTTCGTCGCCATCTCGCGGTAGAAGTGCTCGGTCTGCTCGGCGATCTTGCCGCCGTCGACGACGGGGGCCTGGGTGATGGGCACGGTCGTGATGACCGGCGGCACCGTTCCGGACGGCTTGGCGCTCGTCGGGGACGCCTGCCCGCTCGTGCCCGGCACACTGCCGGACCGCGTGCCCGGCACGGGGGCGCCCTGGCCGGTCTTCGCGGCGGACGGCCTGGAACCGCCGGTGGGCGAAGAGCTCGTGCCGCCCGTGGGCAGCGCGGCGATCGTCGGCACGCCCGAGGGGTAGCCGGGCAGTTCGACCGTCTCGACCTCGCCGCCACCGCCGACCAGCTTGGCCGCGGCGACGCTCAGTCCGACCAGCACGAGCACCGACGAGACGACGGCGAACCAGGCCGCGCGCTTCCAGGTGCGCGGCGGCGTGACCGAGGCGGGCACCAGCCCGATGTTGAACTTGCGCAGGCCGTCGGTGTCCTGCAGCGGGTCGATCTGGCGGCGGCGGGGCAGCGGGATGCGGTCGCCCCCGACGACGGGCCGCGCTCCCAGCGGCTGTGGCCCGTCGTCCAGACGATGTTTGCCCGGCAGTTCGTCCATCCCGACACCCCTCTGCGACGCAATCAGGGTAGGGCCGTCCGGAGGTGCCGAAGCAACCAAAAGGGGGTGTTCAGGACGAGTGACACTCTTTTGTGTGAAGTTGCTAGCGGGGCGGAAGTTGCGCTTGACCGCTGTTCAACTGCTTGCGCGTGTTCTGCACGCCGTTGAGCGCGGCCAGGCCGCTGCCACCCGCGATCAGCGCGCCGATCACGTCGGCGCCCAGGGTGTCGCCGTTGGTGATCAGCAGGCCGATCACCGCGCCGGCGGTCGTGATGATCGCGGTCTTCCAGCGGCTGCGGACGAACTGCGAGACGGGTGCCCCGGAGAGCCCCTTCTTGTTCGCGGCCGATCCGAGCAAGCCCAGGTAAGCGTCGTGCGCCAAGGCGGCCAGCAGGCCGGCGATGGCGATCAGTGCGGCAATGAGGCCCATGCCTCCAGTGTGCCCCCAGATTTTTTCGGTGGACCATCCGTGATCGCCCTGATATCCGATTCGGGTGGACATGTTCTGGCACGACGACTGCCTCGAGCACGACGCCGGTGAGGGCCTGTGGGAGCTGCCGGGCTCCTGGCCGTGGCTGGACGTTGCCGAACCGCACCCCGAGACGGCGGCACGGCTGCGCACGTTCCGGCACGCGCTGACGCACGGTCCGGTGGCGCCGCACCTGAAGTGGCACGAGGGACGGCATGCGTCCGTCGACGAGCTCCTGCGCGTGCACACGGCGGGATACCTCGACTCGTTGCGCGTCTCGGAGCGTGTGGCGCTGGAGGTGAACACCGTCGTAGGCCCCGAGACGTGGCGTGCAGCGTCTGCGGCGGCGGGGACGGCGTTGGCGGCGCTGGAGTCCGGTGCGCCCATCGCCTACGCGCTCGTGCGGCCGCCAGGGCACCACGCCCAGCCGGACATGGCGGACGGCTACTGCTTCGTGAACAACGCGGCGCTGGTGGCCGAGACCGCACGGCGCCAAGGGATGCGGGTCGCCGTCCTGGACTGGGACGTGCACCACGGCAACGGCACGCAAGAGGTGTTCTACGACCGGCCGGACGTGCTGACGATCTCGGTGCACATGCGGCACGGCTCGTGGGGAACGAACCACCCGCAGACGGGCGCGCCTTCAGAAGTGGGCGCCAACGGCAGGAACGTGAACATCGAACTCTCGCTCGGTGCGGGCGACACGACGTACATGCGCGCGCTCGACGAGATCGCCTTCCCACTGCTGCGCGACTTCGAGCCGGACCTGCTGGTGTGCGCGTCCGGGTTCGACGGGTCGGCGTTCGACCCCAACGGGCGCCACAACCTCACGGCAGGCGGGTACCGCGAGATCGGACGGCGGGTGGCGTCGTTCGGCCCACGGGTCGTGCTCACCCAGGAGGGCGGCTACCTGCGCGGGTATTCGGCGCTGTGCCTGCACGCGCTGGCCGAGGGCCTGCTGCGGCTGCCCGAGCCGTTGATCGAGGACCCGCTGGCCTACGTGCCGGACGACTCCCAGCTCGCGGACGCCGACTTCGAGCACGTCCGCAAGGCCCTGAAGCCTTTTTGGCCCGGCGTGCTCTGACGCCGGGCCCGTCTTCCGCGAACTACCTGCCGAGCGGGCCGCGACCCATCTTGAGCAGGATCATCGCGAGGTCCTTGCCCTCCGGGCCGAGCGGCTTGTAGCGGTTGAGCACGTCGATCTCGCGGTTGTGCACGATCTTGGTGCCGCCGGCCGCCATCCGGGCCGCGCCGATGATCTTGGATACCTCGACGCGCCGTTGCACGAGGCGAAGGATCTCCGCGTCGAGGTGGTCGATCTCCTCGCGCAGCACGTTGATGTCGGGTTCGGTGGTGGTGTCCATCATCAGTGACCTCTCGAGAACTTCGAGTCCTGGCCCGGAAGCGACGAAGCCCCGGGGTCCGAGGACTCCGGGGCTTCGTGGTGGCTTTTCAGCGCTAGACGACCACGGGAGCCGGAGTCCGGGTCCCGTAGAAAAACTCGAAGAACGTCGCGCGCATGGATCGAGTGTCGCACAGAACCGCCCGCACCCGCCAAGCCCGCGCGGTGAGCGGGCCCACCAGGTGGGACGTCGCTCTGAGATTCCCCCTTCTGATGGAGGCGCACACGACTTATGGTCTGCGGGTACTCGTTCCAAGACCTGGGGGTCCCATGAAGTACGTGCTCGGGATGACGGCTGCCCTGACGCTGTCTCTCGCGGTCGCTCCGCCCGCATCCGCGGAGCCCGATTTCGCCACCGTCACGCTCACGAAGGTCTCCGGCTGGTCCGGTCCCGCCGGCGGCACCTGGACGACCAGAGGCGGCACCAGCGGCAGGCAGAAGTTCGACCTCGTCGTCACCAACGTCGTGGGCCACGACGAGCAGGGCCTGTCCGTCTTCATCTCGTTCCCGATCGACCGCCTGGAGGTCACCGGCTACGAGGGCGACGGCTGGGACTGCTGGGACGTCGCCGGAGGTCCTGGCGCGGAAGGCGTCGAGTGCACGCAGGATCACCTGATCGTGCACGAGGAGGCGTGGCCGACGCTCACCGTCGAGACCAGGGCCGGTTCCATCCACACGCAGGACAGCATCGACGTGTACGCCGAGGCAGGCGGCCACGACGCGGTGCACGCGGGTCAGTCGTTCTTGATCGACACCAGCACCTGATCGAAGCCGTTCCTCGAACACATGGTCGGGCGGTACCGGATTTGTCGGTGCCGCCCGGTACCGTGGATGAACGATGAGCGCCTTGTTCGACTTGCCCTCAAGTCCCCCCGTTTCCCGCGCGGGCCATCTGCTCGACGACCTGAACCCCGCGCAGCGCCGTGCCGTCGAGCACGCCGGTTCACCGCTGCTCGTGGTCGCGGGCGCCGGCTCCGGCAAGACGCGCGTCCTCACCAGGCGGATCGCCTACCTGCTCGCGGAACGTGACGTGCACCCCGGCGAGATCATGGCCATCACGTTCACGAACAAGGCCGCCGCCGAGATGAAGGAACGCGTCGCCGACATGGTGGGCGCCCGCGCCCGCTCGATGTGGGTGTCGACGTTCCACTCGATGTGCGTCCGCGTGATGCGCAGGGACGCGAAGACCCTCGGCATGTCGTCGAACTTCTCGATCTACGACAGCGACGACTCGCGCCGCCTCATCACCCTCGTGGCCAGAGACCTCGACCTGGACCCGAAGAAGTACGCGGCCCGCACCCTCGCCGTGCACATCTCGAACCTCAAGAACGAGCTGATCGACCCGGAGACCGCGGCGGCCCAGGCCACGAACGACCTGGAACGCCGGGTGGCCGAGGTCTACGCCGTCTACCAGCGCCGCCTCGGCGAGTCGAACTCGCTCGACTTCGACGACCTCATCATGAGGACGGTCGAACTCCTGCAGCGCTTCCCGGACGTGGCCGAGCACTACCGCCGCCGCTTCCGCCACGTGATGGTCGACGAGTACCAGGACACGAACCACGCGCAGTACACCCTCGTGCGCGAGCTGGTCGGCAAGGCGGGCGGCGAGATCCCCCCGGCCGAACTCTGCGTGGTGGGCGACGCGGACCAGTCCATCTACGCCTTCCGGGGCGCCACGATCCGCAACATCGTGGAGTTCGAGCGCGACTACCCGGACGCCACCACGATCCTGCTGGAGCAGAACTACCGCTCCACCCAGAACATCCTCACGGCAGCGAACGCGGTGATCTCCCGCAACCCGAACCGCCGCGACAAGTCGCTGTGGTCCGACCTCGGCGAGGGCGAGAAGATCGTCGGCTACGTGGCCGACAACGAACACGACGAAGCCGCCTTCGTCGCCAACGAGATCGACCACCTCGTCGACAGCGGCGAGGTCAACAACTCAGAGATCGCCGTCTTCTACCGCACCAACAACCAGTCGCGCGTCTTCGAAGAGATCTTCATCCGCCTGGGCCTCCCGTACCGCGTGGTCGGCGGCGTCCGCTTCTACGAGCGCCGAGAAGTCCGAGACGCCCTCGCCTACCTGCGAACCCTCGCAAACCCGGACGACACGGTCTCGCTACGCCGAATCCTCAACGTCCCCAAGCGAGGCATCGGCGACAGAGCAGAGGCCTGCGTCTCGGCCTACGCGGAACGCGAGCGAATCAGCTTCGCAGCAGCCCTCCGCGAAGCGGTGGAAGACCGAGTCCCACTGCTGAACCCACGCTCCCGCAACGCAATCGCGGGCTTCGTGGAAATGATGGACCAACTCGGCGAGATGGTCGCCCGCGAAGACGACGTGGCCGACATCCTCGAAGCAGTCCTCGACAAGACCGGCTACCGCACCGAACTGGAAGCCAGCGAGGACCCGCAGGACCACACGAGGGTGGAAAACCTCAACGAACTGGTCACCGTCGCCCGGGAGTTCACCGAACTGGAACTCCCAGAAGGCGCGGACCCGGTCCCGTCCCTCCCGGCATTCCTGGAACGAGTCTCCCTAGTGGCAGACGCGGACTCGATCCCAGACGCCGAGTCAGACGGCGTGGTCACCCTCATGACCATCCACACGGCCAAGGGCCTCGAGTACCCGGTCGTCTTCAGCACGGGCTGGGAAGACGGCGTCTTCCCGCACATGCGAGCCCTGGGCGACCCAGCAGAACTGGCAGAAGAACGCCGCCTCGCCTACGTGGGCATCACCAGGGCCCAACGCCGCCTCTACCTCTCCAGAGCACTGGTGAGATCAGCCTGGGGCCAGCCCTCAGCAAACCCGGCCTCCCGCTTCCTGGGCGAAATCCCCCAGGACCTACTGGACTGGCGCCGAGTAGAACCCTCCCGCTCAGGCCCAGCGGCAGCCACAACGTGGGGCCGCTCAGCCTCAGGCGGCATAGCCTCCCGAGGCCTGACCCGCCCAGCCCCAGGCAAAGCGGGCTGGAAGGACGCCCCGGCAATGAAGCTGGACGTGGGCGACCGAGTAACCCACGACAAGTACGGCCTGGGCCGAGTAGTAGCGGTAGACGGCGCAGGCCTACGAGCAACAGCCACGATCGACTTCGGCGGCTCAGGCACAGTCCGCCTGATGCTGATCGGCAGCGTCCCAATGACAAAGCTCTAGCCACACAGCACCACCACCACCACCACCACCACCACCACCCACACGGCCCCGGCACGCCGGATCGCACGCGACGCCGAAGGCGAGCCGTCCTTCAGCAAGCGATGCCGCAGGCGAGCCGTCCCTCGGCCTTGCGATGCCGCAGGCGAGCCGTCTTTACCAAACACACTGGGTGGGGTGGCTTCGTCACGAG
>NZ_BMNC01000024.1 GCF_014646255.1 Lentzea pudingi | reverse complement strand
GCGTGTCGACTTGACCTCACCCCTCAGGTGCAGCAAGTGCTATGGCGCGACTCGTGATGGGACCCCACCGCCCAGTGCGCTTGCTGAGGACGAAGGACAGGACGGCTCGCCTTCGGCTTCGCTGGGTGGTGTGGCCGTTCGTCCTTGCCAAGGGGCCGTTGGCCGCGTGTGGTCCTATCGGGCGGTGAGGGTTGGGCTGGATCGTGAGAAAATTGGTCCGAATGAGCGAGTAAAGGCTGTAACGCTCAGGGATCGCTATTACCCCGTTGGGGGGAACAGCCCCGCGCAATGGGACGGTGTGGATTGCTGGCGGTAGGCTTCCGCACCGTTGCTCGCCGAGCAGGTCAGGTGGAACGGGTTGCCGAGCCAGGACGACGCGAGATCGTCACGTCCGGTGGGACGTGACGCGTTGGCGCGCGACTGGGCGATCAAGGTCAGTCGGACCGCGTACATACCGCTTTCTGCTGCCAAGCTGACTGAAGAGTTGCACGAGCTGCTCAACGTCGTTGCCGAGGCGCTGGTCGAGGAGCCCGAGGTGGCCTCGCTGGTGGGGGCTCGGCTGGTGGAGATCCACTGCGTTGGTGCCGAGAGTTTGCGGGAGTCCGTCGAGGTTCTTGCGCGGTTCATCGTGCAGGAGGGGGCCGATGCCCGGCGGGCCGCGTTGGTGATCGGGGCCGTGTCTGCTGCGTACACCGCTGCCATCCAGGCCTTTGTGTTGGAGCAGCAGGAGAGTGTCAGTCAGGCTCTGTTGCGGGCGAATCGGGCCGTGCAGCTTGATTTGCAAGCTAGCGAAGAGCGCTTCGAGGACATTTTCACCCATTCTTCCACCGGTATTGCGATGGTCAGTCTCGACGGGGAGTTGGAGCGGGCCAACGAGGCGTTGTGCAACATCCTTCGGCGTGAAGACGTTGCCGGGATGACGTTGACCGATTTGATCGCTCCGGCTGATTTGCCGCTCATCAACGACGCGTTGGCCAGTTTGAAGTACGGGCGGCTGCGGCGGGTCGAGGAGCGGCCGCGGCTCATCGATCGGGATGGTGAGCACTTCCGGGTGTTGTTGGCCGCTACCGTGCAGAAGGATCCTGAGGACAACCCGCGGCACTTCGTGGTGATGATCGACGACGACAGCCAGCTCACGTTGCTCGGTGGGCGGTTGCAGTACCAGTCGTTGCACGACGCGCTGACCGGGCTGCCGAACCGGCAGTACCTCACCACTCGGCTGGAATCGTTGCTGCACAGCGACATCGAGCATGGTGTGACGCTCTACCACCTCGATCTCGACGCCTTCGCGGTGATCACGGACGGGCTGGGGCGCGAGATCGGTGACAAGGTGCTGAAGCTCGTCGCCGAGCGTCTCAGTTCTGTGTTCTCCAGCGAGAAGGCGATGGTTGCCCGGCTCGAGGGTGACGAGTTCGCCGTGCTGGTGGAGAACGGGGTCGAGACGCCGGACGTCGACACGACGATTCGGACCATCGAGCACGAACTCGCCGAGCCCGTCTACTTCGGTGAGCACGGGGTTGCGGTGTCGGCGTCGATCGGGGTGTTGCCGCGGTTGCATCCCGGCGATCATCCCGCCGAGGTGTTACGTGCTTCGGACATGACCTTGCGGCGAGCAAAGCGCATCGGGCGGCGCCAGTGGGGGTTGCACGACGCCACGCAGGACAAGCGGGAGCAGGAGGAGTTCGCGCTTGCCGCTGTGATGCCCGGGGCATGGGAAAGTGGCGAGATCGAGGTCGTGTTCAACCCCGTCATGAAGCTCGACGGGTCGGCGCGGGTGTGCGTCGAGGCCGAGCTGAACTGGCGGCATCGGGACGCCGGGCTGATCCAGCACGAGAAGTGCGTGTCGATGGCCGAGCACACCGGGCTGATGCTGCCGCTCGGTGAGTGGATGTTGCGGACGGCCGCGGAGGCGGCTTGTCAGCACGAGGAGATGCTCGCGGTCTGCCTGACGGAGAGCCTGGCGAACAGCCCGGACCTCGTCCGGGACGTGCGGCGGGTGCTCGCGGACACCGGGTTGCAGGCCGGGCGGTTGTTGCTCGGGTTCCCTGTGCACGTGCTCGCGTCCGAGGACAGCGAGGCCGCCGACAACCTCGACCTGTTGTCCGACATGGGGATTCACATCGGCGCGCGTGACTTCAAGGGGTCCACCGCGGAGATCGAGCTCGTGCGCTCGCTCGGGGTGGCGGCCGTGCGGGTGAAGGGGCGCTGCCAGAAGCCGGACGAACTGGTGTCGCACGTGCTCAGCGACCTCGTCGGGTTCGTGCACGAGGCCGGTGGGATCGTGGTGGTCGACGCGATCGAGGACGCCGAGCAGCGCGACTGGTGGGGTGAGCTGGGCGCCGACGCGGGTGTCGGGCCGGTGTTCTGCGTGGAGCCGACTACGGAGTGGCCCGACGCGGGGTGAGGTGCACGAGGATCAGCGCGAAGCCCGCGATGGTCACCATGCGCAGGGCGGCGCCGATGCCGTTCCAGTCCTTCGACTGCCACATCGCGAACCACTCGCCGCCGATGGTGATGAAACCACCGAGGAACAGCGCCACGATCATCAGCAGGCCCGCCGACGCGAACTTGCGCGCGCTGTCCTCCTTGTCGCGCAGGTAGGCGATGGTGCCGGCGGTCAGCAGGACCGCGGAGATCGCCTCCCACGCGATGATCGCGACGTAGACGATCGTGACGACGGCCGGGCTCGTGATCGCCCGCCACTTCAGTTCCGTGCCGAACGTGGTGTCCATCGCGAGGACGTGCCGCACGAACGCCTCGTTCGTGCCGTAGTCCGTGATGTTGCCGAGCACCACGAGAATCATGTTGAGGGCGATGAACCCGACGGTCACCGCGACGACCGCGCGCAAGCTGCCGACCCGAGCAAGAAGACCCATGAAGCGGACAGTAACCGATGCGGTGCTGCCGGTGAGGGCAGTTGTGCGGTGAGGGTCAGCACGGATCCCGGAAGTCCATCTGGGACAGACGTTCCTGCCACAGCGCCGGGGTCAGCACGCCTCGGGTGGCCGTGCAGATCCGGCTGATCTCGTGCTGCACGTCGAGGTCCCACAGCCGGACGATGCCGTCCGCGTTGCCCGTCGCGAGGACGCTGCCCCGCGGGGAGAACTGGGCCAGCGGTTCCGCCGCCCAGTCGCCGGCGATCTGCTGCCCGAGGTAGAACGGGTGGGCCGGGTCCTCGACGTTCCACAGCCGGAACGTCCTGTCCGCGCTGCTGCTCACCAGCGTCCTGCCGTCCGCGCTGACCGAGATCGCGCTGATCGTGCCCGTGTGCCCGCTCAGTTCGCTGATCAGCACCGGGTGCTCGCGGTCGCGCACGTCGTAGAACCGGATCACCTTCGCCTGGCCCGAGGTGATCAGCGTGTTCCCGTCCGCGGTGAAGATCGCCTGCCCCACGACCTGGGCGTCCTTGATCGGCTCTCCCAGTTGCCGCGGCCGTTCCGGATCGCTCACGTCCCAGAGCCGGACGGTTTTGTCGCTGCTCGCCGTGGCGACCGTGCGGCCGTCCGGGCTGAACTCGGCGTCGTTGACGTACGCGTCGTGGCCCGTCATCGGGGCGCCGAGCGGCACGGGCTTGGCCGGGTCGCGCACGTCCCACAGCCGCACGGACTCGTCGGTGTTGCTCGTCAGCAGCACCTGGCCGTCCGGGCGGAACACCGCCCATGCCGCGAACCTGTTCGCCAGCACCAGCGGTTCGCCGAGCGACTTCGGGTGCTCCGGGTCGGTCACGTCCCACAGTCGCACCGTCTTGTCGCCGGCCGCGGTCGCGAGCACCTTGCCGTCCTGGCGGAACCTCGGTCTGCTGACCGACCGTTCGTGCCCGCGCAGCGGTTGCCCCATTTGCTTCGGGTGCTGCGGGTTCGAGACGTCCCACAGCCGCACGGTCTTGTCGCCGGAGCCGGTCGCGACGATCTTGCCGTCTGGACTGAACGACGGCGTCGTCACCTGGGAGGAATGGCCGAGGAGCATCGCCTGCGGCAACGACCACAGGTTCACCGCGTTCTCCAGGGAACCTGTCGCGAGCGAGTCGCCGTCCGGGCTGAAACCGACCGCGAAGACGCCCGCGCCCCGTGCGGCGAGCGGCCGGCCGAGCACGGTCGGTGCGGCCGGGTCGGTGAGGCTCCACAGTCGCGCGGTCGCATCGGACGCGCCGGAGGCGAGCGTGCGGCTGTCCGGGCTGAACTTCACCGACCACACCGGCCCGGTGTGGCCGACGAGCGGCTGGCCCACCGGGTCCTGCGTGGCCGGGTCCCACAGCCGCACCATCTTGTCGTCGGCGCCGCTCGCGAGCAGCTTGCCGTCGCCGCTGAACGCGACGCTGTGGATGCCGAGGGTGTGGCCGGTCATCGGCTTGCCGGTCCTGGCCCTCGTCGCGATGTCCCAGAGCAGGATCGTCTGGTCGTCGCCCGTCGTGGCCAGGGTCCTGCCGTCCGGGCTGAACGCGAGCGAGCGGACCGCGGCGGAGTGCTCGCGCAACGGCTCGCCGGACGGCTTGGCGTTCGCCGGGTCGCGGACGTCCCACAGCCGCGCCGACCGGTCCTCGTTCGCCGCCGCGAGCAGCGTGCCGTCGGGGCTGAACTCCAGCAGGTAGGACGGGCCGTTGCCGGTCTCGATCGTCCTGAGAGCCTTGGGAGAGCTGGGATCCGTCACGTCCCAGAGCCGGATCGTCGCGTCCTGGCCGGTGGTCGCGAGGACCTTGCCGTTCGGCGAGAACACCGCCGAGCTCAGCCAGTTCCGGTGCTCGGAGATGACCGCGATCTGCTTGGGGCGGCTGCGGTCGCGGACGTCCCACAGGCGTGCGGTGCGGTCGTAGCTGGCGGTGGCGAGCAGCGTGCCGTCCGGGCTGAACGTCGTCAGGTAGACGGCGCCGGTGTGCCCGACGAGCGGCACCGCCAGCGGGACCTGCTGGGTGGCGAGCAGCTTCGCGACCACGCCCTGGTCGGCGGGGCGCATGCGGTGCGCGACCATCAGGAACTGGGCCGAGAGCGACGGATCGCTCCCGGTCAGCCGGTCGGCCTCCGCGACGACCTGGCGGAACTGGGCGTCGTTGCGCTGGTTCACCGCTATCACGGCCGCGCCCGCCGCGATCAGCGCGAACACCGCCACGAGCGCGACCGCGGACCTGCGCAGCCATACGCTCTTGCGGTGCTGGCGTTCGGACGTGCGGACGAACTCCTTGGCGATCGTGGTGATGGCCTGCTGCTGCCGCACGCCCTCCAGCCGTGCGCCGCGGTAAAGCAGTGACGAGTCGTGCTCGTGCGCGGACCACGCCGCCGCGTCCTCCTCCAGCCGCTGCCGGGTGAGGTTGCCCGCTCGGTCCTCGTCGATCCAGCTGCGCAGCCGCGGCCAGGCCTGCAGCAACGCCTCGTGCGTGATCTCGACCGAGTCGGCGTCCGTGGTGATCAGGCGGGCGTGCGTGAGGACCTCGAGCGCGCGTTCCGTGGCCGGGAGGTTCGTGCTGACCTCCAGCAGGCTGTGGCGGCTGGAGCGGCGGCGCGTGTCCTGCGTGTCGTCGCCGACCCTGACCAGGCGCAGGAGCAGATGCCTCGCGGCGGCCCTGGCCGGTTCGTCGAGGTCCGACCAGGCGCGTTCGGCGGTGGTGGCGACGGCGCCCTGGATGCCGCCGGCCGCCCGGTAACCGGCGATCGTGAGGCGCCCCGCCTGCCTGCGCTGCCACGTGACCAGCAGCGCGTGGCTGAGCAGGGGGAGCGCGCCCGCGTCGTACGCGTCCTTGCCGCGGCGGTTGTGCGTGCCCAGGTCGCGCAGCATGAGGTCGACCAGACCGGGCTCCAGCTGCAGGCCGGCGGCCTTGGCCGGGCTCGTCACGGCGTCGCGCACCTCGGCGGCGGACATCGCGCCGAGCACCATCTGCCTGGTCTGCAGGGCCTCGGCGAGCTCGGGGAACTCGAGGCAGCGGGCGTAGAAGTCGGCCCGCACGCCGAGCACGACCGCCGTCTTGCGGGCCGCCGCGTGCAGGGCCTGGACGAAGATCCGCAGCCGGTTCTCGTCGCCGCCGAGCGTGAACGCCTCCTCGAACTGGTCGACGATCACCACCCGGTCGCCGACCGCGATCCGCACCTCGTGCGCGAAGTCGGTGAGGGCGTCCGCGTCCGCCGCCTCCAGCGTGTGGACCAGCTCCGGCACCTGGAGCGCGAACTCCTTCAGCGGATCGGTACCGGGCGAGAAGACCACGGCTTCTTTGCTGAGCCGGGGCAGCACGCCCGCTTTCATCAGGCTGGACTTGCCGGCGCCGGACGCGCCCACGAGCATTGTGAGGCCGTTGTCGTCGAGCCGGTCGAGAAGTGCGTTCGTCGCCCTTTCCCGGCCGAAGAACCAATTCGCGTCCTGCGGCCCGAATGCGCTCAGACCCATGTACGGGCAGACGGAACCGTCTTCCTGAGGCGGTGTGTCCGCTTCGGTGACGGGGCTCGCGAGCGCCTCTTCCCAGAGGACGCGCCACGCGTCGAGTTCGTACAGGCCGTCGATCGCCGGGTGGGGCCTGCGCTTGCGGGCCTCGCCGACGAGGACGTCGAGGACCGCGCTCAGCCCGCTGAACCTGGCGGGGACGTTGCGCCCGCGCCGCCAGTCGCTGACCCGCTGGGCGGGCACCCGGAGCGGCCTGCCCTGTTCATCCGTCCGGCGGGCACGCGCGACCGACTCCGTGACCCTCTTCAACGGAGGGTCGCCTGCCTCCGCGTAGAGCAGCGCGAAGCGCTCCGCGAAGACGCCACGGGGTCCCAAGCGGCCTCCTCCCCGTCCGGACCGGAAAACGAGGACCACCCGTCTGAGCTGCGGCGCACGCACCGCACAGGCAGTCAGAGACCCACCATAACGAGGAGGTCTGACAGCCTCGACCCCACGTCCTTCACGAGACCGGGAGACCGTCGAGGTGAGAGTGGCTGACTGGGGCAACGCGTCCACGGCTGAGGAGTCATGGGGGTCTCCTCAGCCGTGGCCCACGGGTCCGCTTCCGAGCGAGTGGCAGGGGGCCGCCAGCTAGCTCAGGCGGTCTGCCAGAGCGCGTCCGCCTCCGGTTGTTTCGGCTGGACCCGGTTCGGGTCGGGCAGGTAGCTCTCGGTCGGCAGCGTCACGTAGGTGATGGCGTCCGGTTTCAACGCGGTGAGCCTGCCCGCGAGATCGGCCAGTTCCGGAATCGAGCCGATTCCGGTGTCCGTGACGATGGACTTCGTGAGCACGTCGGCGAGTTCGAGTGTTTTCGCCGGACTGGCGAGCCAGTTCTCGTTCGCCAGTTTCTCGCTCAGTGCCCGCATGAACAGCTGCTGGTTCTTGATGCGGTTCAAATCGCTGCCGTCACCGATGCTGTAGCGGGTCCGGACGAACGCGAGCGCCTGCGTCCCGTCGAGCTTCGAGGGCCCGGCCGGCACGTGTAGCCCGCTCTTCTCGTTGTGGATCGCCTCGGGCATCGTGACGTCGATGCCGCCGAGCCGGTCGATCACGTCGCGGAACCCGTTGAAGTCGATCTGCACGAAGTGGTCGATCCGGATGCCGCTCATCTGCTCGACCGTCGCCACGGTGCACGCGGCGCCGCCCGTGGAGAAGGCGCTGTTGAACATGGCGATCGCAGCTGGCGGGTTGGCCCCGCAGCGAGGCCTCGGCACCATCGTGTCGCGCGGGATGCTGACCACGCGTGCCTGGTCGCCCTTGGCGTTCAGCCGCACGACCATGGCGGTGTCGGACCGCCCGTCGTCCTTGCCGATGAGGAGGATGTTGAGGGGGCGCCCAGGCGTCGACGGAGGCCTGGGGTGGGTGATCTCCCTGGAGAGGTCGACGGTCTTGAGATTGCTCTCGAGCCGCCAGTAGGAGCCCCCGGCCACGACGCCCGTCGCGATGACCACGGCGGCCCCCGAGACCGCGAGCCATCGTTTCAAGTGGACGTTCATGGGTTCCACGGTGCCCGGCGTTTGTCCAGGTCCCGTCGGTGGTTCGTCATGGTTCTGTCACAGCGCGCCGCAACTGGGATGATTGGGGGTGCGGTCCATCACTCTTGGGGGAGTCATGACAGTCAGACCAGCGGTTGTGTCCGATGCTCCAGCCGTGGCCCACGTGCACGTCGAGACCTGGCGGACGGCCTACCGCGGCCTCGTGCCGGACTCCGTGCTCGACGCGCTCTCCGTGCAGGAGCGCACGGCGATGTGGGAACGAGGCATCCCGCGCGGCGGCGTGTGGGTGGGGCTGGTCGACGGTGAGGTGGCCGGGTTCTGCGCGGTCGGCCCGGCCCGTGAGCCCGATGCCGCGTTCGAGATCTTCGCGATCTACGTGCTGCCCTCGGCATGGGGGACTCCGCTGAGCTACGAACTGGCACGCGCCGCTTTGGGTGACGAGCAGGACGTGGTGCTGTGGGTGTTCGACGAGAACCCGCGAGCACGGCGGTTCTACGAGCGGCTCGGGTTCCGCGCCGATGGCCTCGTGAAGACCGAGACCATCGGCGGGGTGGAGCTGAAGGAGATGCGCTACCGGTTCAGCGGCCCCGGTACCCGACGCGGGACCAGGTGATCTTGGTGTCGGTCGAGTCGGAGCTGTTCTTCTTGTAGCAGCGCATGGTCGGGGTGCCGCTCCATGTGTTGTCCGGCATGGTGACACGTTGCTTGATGCCGCCGTAACCGTTGGGGGAGCATCACTCCTCCAACTCGCGGGTACTTCTGCTGGTAGGTGCTCGCGGTCTGTCGTATCTCCTCACGGCGGTTGCCCCACCTAACATCGGTAGCCCGCAGCCGACAGGGGAGCCGCCATGGTGTTCCGACCTGTGTTCCGCCGAAGCCTGGAGTCACACGAGGCCTCGATAGCCCACGAGGTGTTCGGCGACGCCCTGGACATCAGCGCCCTCAGCCTCGCCGAAGGCGGCCTGCTGGGCAGCTTCGGCGTGGCCCGCACCCTGCCTCGGCTGGTCACGTTCCCTCGGGGAGTGCTGACCCAGCCGCAGCAGCAGGCTCGGTACGAGCGCTGGTTGGTGCACGAGCTGACCCACGCCTACCAGTACCAGCACGGGCGCAGCGTTTTCAGCCTGCTGCCGACTGCGATGGCCGGGTTCTTCGTGAAGAGCCTCTACGACTACGGCGGCGCGGAGGGGCTGGTCGGGAAGACGTTCGCTGACTTCAACACCGAGCAGCAGGCCAACATCGTGGCTGACTACTACTACCTGAGCAGGTATGAGCCTTCGCGGGATCTGTCGGCTTACGAGCCGTACATCGCGCACGTGCGGTCGGGTGGGTGATCAAATAGATCAAGCTCCGACCGCGTTGCCGCTGGTCAGAGCTTGATTTCACCCGGCGAAAGGTGGTGCCCCAGGCAGGATTCGAACCTGCGACACACGGTTTAGGAAACCGATGCTCTATCCCCTGAGCTACTAGGGCGGGCACCAGCAGTCTAGCGGGACACCGCCACCGAGTTGACCAGCGCCCCCGCCTACCGCGCACCGGCACGCCGCTCACGCACCGTGAGGACCAGGTAACGGCGCCTGCGGCCGTTGGAGGGAAGTGAGGCAGGCCACCTTCTGCCGGGCACAAACGTCAGGTAGGGAGGGCGTGTGAGCAGACCCTGGCCCGACTTCCGTCCTGGCCCTCTTGGTTCCCTCAAGGCCTGGTGGCGCAGGAGGGTGCCCAAGCGCGCTGACGACATCACCTTCGTGCCGCCGGCGAGCAGTCATCAGCAGGAGTTCGAGACGCCGTTGGCCAGTGCGGTGTACGGGCTGGACTTCCGGCTCAAGTTCACGGTGGTGTGGCGGCTTGATCTGGCTACCGGGTTGCGGCACAACTCGCCGCGGAGTGCTGCCATCCACCACGTTCTGCAGCGGGCCAAGGAGATCAGTTCCAAAGCGATGCTGGTGCACCATGCCGCTCTGCAGGTGCAGCTGGGGGATGAGCTCGCCACTGAGCGGCAGGTGCCTGGGACGCATGTGTGGGCACGGGCCGAGCAGGTGAAGGTCTCGGTCGGCGACGAGGACCTGGAGATGGCCAGGAAGCACATCGAACTGCTTCGCAACTCCACGTTCAAGTTGGCTGAGCGGGACGTCGAGCGGGCTGAGATCCGGTACCTGCGGGACGAGGTGCTGACGGACGTCGGCACGGCGACGATCTGGTGGTTGCAGCGCAACGGGTACCAGGTCGCTGAGGCGGTCAAGCTGGCTGATCACCTGGCCGAGTTGGTGAAGCTCGCGCAGCGGGAGCCTGCTGGGCATTGGGCCGAGTCGTTGGTCAGCAGTGTGGAGCGGGCCATGCCCGAGCTCGAGGACGCACATCGGAAGGACCTGCGGTTGCACCTCGTCAAGGCTCTCAGCGTGTACGGCGGGGAGAGGGTGGCTGCCGAGTTCGCGGACCAGATCGGGCTGCCTGCGGGGGAACAGCACAGGAACGGGCACGTCTAGGCTGGCGAGGTGTTGACCCAACTTCGCAGTGCCGCGGTTGTTGCCGGATTGCAGGCCCTTGCGCGGCTCACGCCCTATGCCGAGGCGGAGCTGATCGGGCTCCGCAAGGTCGTCAAGCCTGGAGACGTTTGTGTGGACGTCGGGGCCGCGCTGGGGCTTTACACGGTGACCCTGTCGAGACTGGTCGGTCCACAAGGGACTGTGCACAGCGTCGAGCCGTTGGTGTTCGCGCATCCTGCCCTCTCGTACGTGCTGCGGCCGCGGGAAGGGGCGAACATCAAGAGGCACTCGGTGGCTCTTGGTGCTGAGAAGCAGGGGCGTGAGGTCATGTCCGTGCCGGTGCGGCACGGGAGTCCGGTGACCGGGCGGTCGTTCCTCACGGTCGGGGCGAACGGGCTCGGGTCCAACGACGAGTTCGACCAGCACCTGGACGTACTGGTCAAGACGGACACGCTGGACCACTTCGTCGAGGAGCAGGGAATCAGGAAGCTCGACTTCGTCAAGGCGGACGTCGAGGGGGCCGAACTGAAGGTGCTCGAGGGGGCCGTTGAGACGATCGAGCGGCTCAAGCCCGCTTTCCTGCTGGAGATCGAGGAACGGCACGTCGAGCGGTTTGGATACCAGGCCAAGGACGTCGCGGACTTCCTGACCGAGCGCGGGTACCGGATGAGCACGTGGCACGGCAGTGAGTGGGTGCCGACGGCCAAGATCGGGGACGAGGTCAGGAACTACCTGTTCCGCGTATGACCGATTGCCACCCGGCTCTCGTTTGGGTAGATAAGAGCTGTGCGAGGGTTTCGGGCACTGGTGCCCGTGGTTGTGTGGAATGAGCTGCGCAGCACCGGAATCAGGCGGGATTTCAAGGCGAACGAGACATTGCTCGTAGAAGGGGCGCCGGACACGTCGCTGCTGGTGTTGCAGCGGGGACGCGTTCGCGTGCTGAGGTCCACGCTGCTCGTTGCGGTCCGTGGCAGTGGCGACGTGCTGGGGGAGATGTCCGCGCAGGACGGGGGAACGCGGTCTGCCACAGTGATCGCGATGGAGCCGTGTGTGGCGTTCAGCCTCTCCAGGGCTGCGTTCAAGCGGGTGCTCGACCGGCACAAGGTCGGCGATCAGCTCGGGCAGTACGTCGTCGCCAAGCTGCGTGAGACTGTGGCCGAGGTTTCCTCCCGTGGCACGGAAGCGCGGGTGAGGGATGTGATCGAACGGATCGCGCGGCTTGCGGAGGCCGATCATCCGGAGCCTCGTACCATCCCGCTGTCGCAGGCGAAGCTCGCCGAGTCGTTGGGGCTGTCGCGCAATGCGGTCGCCAAGGCGCTCGTGCATCTCTGCGAACAGAACTTTCTCGCTTCGGCGAATCCGATAAGCCTTGCCGAGTGACCTGGGTCACTTCTCAGGTGGTATTTGGTGAGCATCGCCGTTAGCGGTGTGCTGACACCGTCAGCGGCATGACTGAGACGGCCGAAAGGTTGCCGCCCTACCGCGCGGTGCTCGTGGTGGACATGGAGAACTACAGCGGTCACACCGCGGCACAGCAGCGCGAGTTCACCGAGATCATTCCCGACCTGCTCCAACGCGCGTTCGAACGTGCCGGTCGCGCCGAGGTGTGGGAAGAACGGCGCTTCCCCGACAGCACGGGTGACGGGTACGCGGTCGGGTTCCGGCCCGAGTCGCTGCCGTTGCTGATCGGGCCGTTCCTCGACGCGCTGCAGAGCGAACTCGCCTACTACGATCGGATTCTGCGGTCCGGTGACCGGAAGTCCAGGTTGCGGTTGCGTGCCGCGATCACCGTGGGGCCTCTGTACGAGTCGGACTCTCCACGCCTCGGTGACGGGTGCGGCGACAGTCGCGTGGCAGCGCATCGGCTCGTCGATGCCGTCGAGGTGCGCCGACTGCTCGAGCTCTCCGATCCGGATGTCACTTTTCTCGCCGCGGTCATCTCGGATCGCGTGCACGAAGACGTCGTGCTGGGCGGGCACACCACCAAGTCGCCGAGTGACTACGTGCGGACTTCGGTGTCGGTGAAGCAGTTCCGCGGTGATGCGCACCTCTACGTCCCCAAGCCGTCCGGAGACCTGCTCTCCCGGGGATTCAGCGAGGACGCGGAGGCGAAGGGAGACGTCCGAGGGCCGGCCGAGGTCGGTGACGTCCGCAACGAGTTCTCCGGCAAGGCTTCCGGCCGCGTCGTGCAGGCGGGCAGCATCGGGCAGCTGAAACAGGACAACCGCGACCAGTCCAACCGGATCAGCGTGCGCGGCAACAGCAACACGGTCGCCGGCCGGGACATCAGGGGTGGCAGGCCATGACCGCTTCGATCGAGGTCGAGGGTCGCCACAACACCATTGCCGGCCGCGACCTCATCACCATCAGCGCCGGTGGCGGTCTGGTGCGGCAGGTGTTCGGCGACCAGATCCTGCCGACGACCCTCACCTGGCAACGTGATCGGTTCGCCGAGCCCGTCGGTTTCCTGGCAGCTGTGGAGTTCCTGCGTGTCAACAAGTTCCTGCTTCTCACCGCGGCCAGCGGCGCGCGGACGGCGGCGTTGTGCCTCTTGCACGACGTTCACCGCGAGGCGCGCATGGTCGAACACGTCGAGGTCGAGCAGGACACCGAGCTCAGATTGCGCCGGGTGTCCGAGGACGCGCTGGTGCTCATCGACTTCCGCACCGCGGAGGACACGAGCCCCGTCGAGGCGCAGATCGGCGGGTTCATCAGAGAACAGGTGCCGGAAGGCCACGTCGTCGTTCTGTTGTCCGGCAACGAGAGCGAGGAGTTCCAGGGCAGGTACGGCCATCTGCACAGGAGCCTGCCCAAGCCGCTGTCGCACGAGGTGCTGCACGCGCATCTGCGCCACGACCTGCCGGGTGATCGCCTCGACCTCCTGCTGAAAGACGCCGACTGGCTGGAACTGGCCGAGGGAGCGCGTCCTGCCGATGTCGTGCACTTCGCCGACCTGTTCATGCGAGCGTGGCGTGACGCGCCCCAGGGCAATCCGACCAGGGACGCACTCGAGGCCTTCCACAAGTACGCGAAGACCCTGGCGAACCAGTTCGATTCACGCTCTGCCAGGGAACGCAGTGTCCTGCTCGCCTTGGCCCTGGTGAACAACGGACGGCACGAGTCGATCTACCGCGCCGAACGGATCCTGCTCGACCTCACCGACCACCAGGACGAGGACCCCCGCCAGGTACTGGCGAGCGAGGGATTCGTCAGCAGGCTCACGAAGATCGCCGACGCGACCACCTCCCTGGATCGCACGCGGCTCACCCGCCGCGACTACGACACGTCGGTGCTCAACCACGTCTGGCGCGGCTTTCCTCAGCTGCGCGAGCATCTAAGCGACTGGATCATTGAGGTGGTCTTCGACGAACAGGCGCGCCTGGAGCCGCAGACCCGAGGGGAGATCGCGGTCAGACTGCTGACCCTCTGCACCGACACGCGGGACGCGAAGCCGCTGCTCGCAGCCGTGCAGAAGTGGGCCCAGCACAACATCGCCCTGGCCGCCGGCCTGCTCGACGAGGCTGCCGTGAACGAGAACACGACTGTCGAGGTGCGCCGTCGGATGTACTGGTGGGCCAGGAGTTCGGACCTTCCGGTGCCTCTGGCCCGTGCGGTGATCGACGCCTGCGCGGCGAAGTTCGGCGTGCTGTACCCGCAGTTCGCCCTGACGAGGCTCGGGCACCTGACCGGCCACTTCCGGGCAGACGTCGTGCGACGGGTCGAGGCCGCGATGCTCGTACTGGCGAAGGAACGCGGGAACGCCGACGTCGTCCTGGTTCGGATGACGGAGTGGCTTCGCACCAGCACGGGGGAACAGTGGGCGGCCGCCGCGTTCGTGGTGCGGGAGTTGACCATGCCCGGCAACGGGTTCCGGTCGTCCGACGACTCCGGAGTCGTCGCTTGGCGGGCGATTCTGCGCAGTTCGAACCACTCGGGTGTCGTTCGGGGACTCAGCGACTGGTTCTCCGCCGCCGCTGCTGCCGGTGCCGGAGCGAGGACGGCGGCATTCGGCCTGGTTCTGGACGCCGCGGGCGACGACGTGAACGCGCTCAACCTGCTGAGCATGTCGGTGGACCGGTGGAAGCGTGATCAACCGGAAGGACGTACAGAAGTGCACGACGAATTGCGACGTCGCATCGATGCCCAGCACCCGGTGGTGCGGCGATGAACTGGTGGCAGAACCTGCAACGCGGCGCTCAACCGTTGCCCGCACCGCGCATCTACCACCGCGAGCAGTGGTCGGGAGTGCTCCAGGGCGCTGAGCCCGGCGTCGAATGGCGTGCGGAGTGGACGGTCGTCTGGTGGACGGAAGGTGGCCAGAGCACGCATCCCGCGCCGGCCTCGATAGCCGCCGTCGCCATCCGGGACCGTGCGGCACCTCTTGCCCGTGCCGAGGGCGTGAGCAGCGACATGATGCAGCACGTGCTGGCTGCCGAACTCGGGCACCCGCGACCGGTCGCCGCCAACAGCTCGATGTGGGTCGGCACGGAGAACGTGCAGGTCGAGCTAACCGAGCACAGCGCCGCATTCCTACGCCAGAGGCGGGAACGCGTCGGCGAACTGGCGGAAATCGCCCACCTGCGTGAAAACGTCCTCTCCGACCTGCCCCACGCCGTGCTCTGGTGGGTGCGGCGCAGCGGGTACGACGTGGAAGACGCGCTTCAGAAGGAAGAAGTCTTCAAACAACTGATCAGAATCGTCAACGCCAGGCAGGCGGCAGAGCCGTGGGCACAACGGCTGACGGACGCGCTGGCCGAGGCCATGCCCGGCCTCGAGCCGCAGAACCGATGGGACGTGTTCGAGCAGGTCCAGCGCCTGATGAAGGGCTACGGCCACGACGACGCGGCTGATGAGCTCGCACGGCATCTGGCCTGAAATAAGTTGAGGACGCCGACCCCTGGGGGTGGATCGGCGTCCTCATCTCGAAGGCCTACGAGACGTAGACCTCAAGCTCGTACAGGGAGTATCCGTACTGCCCAGCCCGTTGGGTACCGGTCATCCGGAGGAATCTCGCGTCCTGTGGTGTGAACGCTACGACATCCTCGCCGCCATCGCCAGCACTTGTGGAGAAAACGTTCCGCCAGTTCGTGCCGTCATTGGAAATCTCGATGCGGTAGCCCTTCCCGTACGCCGACTCCCACCGCAACACCGTGCGACCGATCCGTTGCACTGAGCCAAGGTCCACCTGGATCCATTGGTTGTCGTTCCAGTCGCTGGCCCAGCGGGACGTCGGGTTGCCGTCCACCGCGTTCGACGGCGGGAGGGTGTTCCAGCCCGTTTCGTGCGACGACGCGGTGGTGGTGCGGCCGGCTGCCAGGTTGGCGATGTTCTGGCCCCGGCGGGCCGGGAACTGCACGACCTGCTGGTAGGTCGGGCGGTTCTGCCAGTGGATCTTGTCCTGGGTGATGCCGCCCATGGCGCGGTGGATGATCGTGTCCGCGCACCACTGGTCGCCTGCGGCGCAGTCGGCGTCGCCCGGGTAGACGGCGTTCGCGGGCTTGGCGGCGGCCGTCTGCAGAGCGGAGACGAGAGCGGTGCGGCAACCGGACAAAGTGCCGCCGCCGCAGTACGTCTGCGGGAACGCGCCCTGGACCGGGTCGCCCAGGACCTTGCGCAGGTCCTTGTCCACGTAGCCCCACCAGCCGTACTGGAACGACGAACCCTTGTGCGGTGCGGCGCCGTGCGCGTCGGACGGGGCCTCGTCCACCTGCTGTGCTGCCACGACGGCGTTGTACAGGCCGTCGCCCAGGGACGGCTTGAACTGCGCCTCGACCAGGAGGGGCCACCAGGCATCCAGAATCCGGATGGCTTCGGCGTGGTTGTAGGTCTTGCTGCCCTTCGCGGTCTCCTTGCGCAACGAGCCGGAGCGCTGCCAGTCCTTCAGCTTCTGCACGACCGGGGCCAGCGAAGCATCCACCGGAGCGGACTCCACCACCCTCAGCAGTTCGGGCAGCACCTGCTCGGCACGCAGGTCGGCTACGGCCGCTTCGGCCATCACGCGGGTCAGCGCAGCACGCGTGACCTTCTGGCCCGACGCGATGAGAGCGCGCACGCGACGGTCGAGCAGGTCGCCGCGGTGCACGGCGCTGTGGCCGAACCCGCCGAACGTGAAGTCCTTGGCCTGCTTGTTGTTCCAGGACACGTAGTAGTCCTGGTTGATCGAGTTCGGGTGTCCGGCGAACGGCATCACGGTGGACGTGTTGTCGTCGCCGTTCCAGCCGACCCACTCGTACTCGGCCCGGCCCCACGTCGGCAGGTTCGGGTCCACAGTGGAGCGGCGGACCGGGTTCAGGCCCGAGTTGAAGTACGCGGTGTCGCGCGAGTCCACGTAGAACCAGTTGAACGCGTACCCGATCTTGTTGGCCGCGCGCTGGAAGTCCGGAGCAGAACGGATCGCGGACGGGTCGTTGAGCTCCTGGAAGCCGATGATCGAGTCGACCTCGTGCATGTACGTCGAACGCAGCGTGGTGTACGCGACGACCGTGCCGCCCACGGTCGCACGGCTCGTCACCAGGCCGTACTTGGTCCGGTACATCACCAGCGTGTACGAACCGGCGGGCGTGCCGTCCGCGACGGTCGGCTTCCAGGCGTTCTTGCGCTCCAGGCGTTCCATCGGCAGGCAGGCGCCGTGGAACAGGTACGACGTCGAAGCCTTCGAAGCAGGAGAACCGTCCGGATTGCACAGTTCGACGGCGTAGGTGTCGACGATGTCCTGGCCCGACGAGGTGGCGCTCCACGAGTAGTCGACGCCGCGCCCGAGCTGCACGTACATCGAGACGCCGGCGAACGCGACGCCGCGCGAACGGATGCCGGGGCCGTTGAGCTCCTGCAGCAGGAGCAGCTGCGGTGCGAAGTAACCGGTCTGCGGGCCCCACACGGCGATCGGGTTGCCGGTGTCGGTGTGCGCGCCCGAGACGGCCAGCGCGTTCGACATGCCGTGCTTCTTGTTCAGCAGGTCGGCGGGCAGCACGCCGTCGGAGAAGATCCCGCGAGCCTTGGCCACGTCCGCGGCGGCGGGAACAGCCACAGCAGCGCCGGTGCCGCCCACCTCGTCGTAGACCATGCGCTCGGGCGTGATGGAACCACCGTCCGGCAGCGCCACGCCGTGAGGCGAAGCGGGCGAGGCCGAGTACGGGAAGGACTGTCCGTCGTGGAGGGTCAGCACGGCCTCGGGGTCGTTCTGCGCCCGGAACGCGTTCCACACCTGCTCACCGACGGCGGCGCCGTACTTGTTCTGCGCTGCCAGCTTCACCAGCGCCGACTGCACCTCGCCGCCACCACCGGCACCGAACAGGCCGCCGACGACGGAGGCGATCGCCACCATGTCGGTCGGCTTGAACGGCTGGATGTCGTTCCAGTTCGTGATCGCGTCGGCGTGCCCGGTCAGCACGTACTCGCCGGGGAAGTTGCGGGCGCTGATGGACTGCGTGATGTACGCGTTGATCCCCGCGGTGTAGTCGTTGACGTCGGCCATCGCCTGCCGCCCGCGCTCACCGCCGTTCGCGGCCGCGGACTCGATCTGCTTCTGCAGATCCGCCTCGGTGTACGGGATCTGGTTGAAGAAGCTCTGCTCCAGCACGCGGTTGCCGGGCGCGCCGCCGGCGAACCCGGTCAGCTGCCCGCGGCCGAGGTGGCGGAAGACGTCCATCAGCCACAGGCGGTCCTGCGCGGCCGCGAAGCCGGCGCCGAACATCGTGCCGGACCGCGTGGTCCCGGTGATGTGCGGCATGCCGATCTTCTTGTCGCGCACGATCGTGACGTCCGCGCGAGGCTTCAGCGTGCTCTCGACCTGGTCGGCCGGCACGCCGAACGACGCGTCGTTGAAGAAGTCCGTCAGCTGGCCGTTCGTCAGGCCGCTGTAGCCGCCGACCAGCGCGTCGTACTTGCCGAGCTGGTCGGCCGAGTGCGCGGGCCTGGTGCCGAACGCCTTGTGGGTGAGGATCTCGGCCAGCGTCGCGTTGCCGTTGTTACCGGGCGGCAGGATGTCGCCGCACTGCCCGAGGCAGTAGTCGTCGGCGGCGTACGCGGCGGCGCGCGGGGGTTCCTCGGCCTGTGCGAGTGGAACGATCAAAAGGGAGGCGGTGACGGCGGCGGTCGCCAGCAGGGACGTCACCGGATTGGCTCTCCGCATCGCGCGAAGCTCCTCTCCGTGCAGGGCAGGACTGTTGTGACGCACGTTACTTTCCGGTAGGCCTATTGCGAAAGACCTTCGCGTTTTCTGGAGGCCCACCGGAACGCCTGTATCGATACCGAAACCGATCAGCAGGACGTATGGGCAGAAATGAGGAAGTCGAAGACTTCTGAATCGGATTACCTAGGCCGTATCCGTGTTTCTGGTACGTCATTCCACTGAGTGGGATATTCGTGTTTCGTCACTCAGGGTTCCGACGGCCCCTCCTAACGCCTGGTGGCCTGCCTACGCAGCGAAGTCAGCGCTCAATTCCGGTAACTGTGAACGTGGTCCGCGTTCTCGAAAATCTGTAACCACATGATGAGATAACTGAGAATTAACGTGACCTTCGGCGTGCGTACGCCAAGATCACGAACATGAGGGAGCACGGAACGCCAATGCGGGAGGCGTCGTGATCAAGGTTCTGCTGGCCGACGACGAGGATCTCGTCCGTTCCGGCCTTCGCATGATCCTGAGCAGCGTCGGAGACATCGAAGTTGTTGCTGAGGCCGATGACGGTCACCTGGTAGCCGACCTGGCACGCCAGCACCGTCCGCACGTGGTCCTGCTCGACATCCGGATGCGCACCTCGGACGGACTCGTGGCCTTGCGGAGGCTGCGGACCCTGCCGGACCCACCGAGGGTCTGCATCCTGACCACGTTCGACGTCGACGAATACGTTTCGGAAGCACTGCGTCTCGGCGCGGCCGGCTTCCTCCTCAAGGACACCGAACCGGAACAGCTCGTCAAAGCCGTGCGCGATCTCGCGCGCGGGGGTGCTGTTCTCGACCCCGGCGTCGCGGCGAGGGTTCTCGCGGCGGTGGCGGACGGTGAACGAATGGCGGAGCCGGCACGCAGGCTTCTCCAGAGCCTGTCCGAACGCGAGCGCGAGGTGCTCGTGCTGATCGGCCAGGGCATGTCCAACGCGGAGATCGGCGGCACCCTGCACCTGTCGGAGGCGACGGTGAAGGGCTACGTGAGCTCCGTGCTCGGCAAGATCGGCGCGGTCAACCGCGTGCAGGCCGCACTGGTGGCCTACCGCGGCGGCCTGATCGCCTAGCGAAGAACTCTCAGTTCCCCGAAACGATCTCGGGCACCTCGTCCACCGAGGGCTCGACCTCGACCCTGTTGCGGCCCTGCCGCTTGGCGCGGTACAGCGCCATGTCGGCGGCCGCGAACAGCTGGTCCAGTTTGGCCGGTCCCGCCGCGACACCGATGCTGACCGTCGGGCGGCGGACCGAGCCGAGCACCATCGTCCAGTCGTGCCCGTCGACGGCCGCGCGGATCCGCTCGGCCACGTTCGGGCCGACGTCCATGTTCGGCCCGGTGTCGCCGAGCACCACCACGAACTCGTCACCGGCCCAGCGCGCCACCAGGTCGTCCGCCCGGCACTCGCGCCGCAGCAACGCCGCGATCTCGCGCAACGCCGCATCACCCGTCGCGTGCCCCGCGTCGTCGTTGACGTTCTTGAACCAGTCGACGTCGACCAGCACGAGCCACGGCACCCGCCCGCGCGCCGCCGTCGACTCCAGCAACGCGGCGGCCGCACGTTCCAGCCCGAGCCGGTTCGCCAGGCCCGTCAACGGGTCGCGCGCTGCGGCCTCCTGCGCCGCCACCGCGAGCCGCTGCGCCTGAACGGCCACCCGGCGCTGTTCCAGCGCCTGACCCAGGCCTTCCTGCAACGTCTCCCTGGCCGTGCGGGAGGCGGCCATCGACCGGCGCAACGCCTCGGCTTCACCCTCCGCGTCACCCAGGGCGTGGCAGATGTCCGCCAGCTCCGTGGAGAACCGCAGCAGCAGTGACGTGTCGTTGATGCGTTCGGCACTCGTCACCGCACGGGACGCGAGTGTGCGCGCCTCGTCGAAGTCGTCCTGCTCCCGCCGCACCACGGCGAGAACCCAGTTGCCGACCGAGATGCCCCAGAGGTCGTCGGCGTCGAGGGACAGCCGCAGCGTCTCCTCGCCCATCTCCTCGGCCTTGTCCAGCTGGCCGACACCGGCCAGGGACCGCCCGCACGCGCCGAGGAGCGCGCGCCGGTGCACCTCGTCCTTCACGATGCCCAGGCCCTCGTCGAGGTACGCCAGGGCTTCCTCGAAGATCGCCGGCGCCGCCGCGACAGGGCCCGAGCAGGCGCGGAAGTTGAGCGAACCACCGAGGCGCTGCAGGCAGTGGGCCAGCACGTCGGTGTTGCCCGCCCGCCGCGCGACCTGAACGGACAGCCGCAGCATCTCGAGCGCCGCGCGCCGGTTGCCGATGCCCTCCATCAGATAACCGAGCGAACCCATCGTGTGGGCCACGGCCGGGCTGTCGGAACGGTCGGCGTCGAGGTCGGTCCACCCCTCGGCGGCCAGTTCCAGGGCGAGGGGGATGCGGCCGAGGCGCCAGGCCATCACCGCCCGGTTGACCAGCACCGCTGATCGAACCCAGCGGTCGGCGCCGGGGGACACCTTGGTGACCACCTCGTCGAAGAGGCTGTTCGCCTCCGGCAAGCGGCCAGCGTTGAGCAACGCGCGGACCTCTCGGTCCAACCGCGGAATCTGGCCCGCTACCAGCGGATCGCGCTGCTCCACTCGTTCATCGACTCCGTTCCGACTCGCCGAGCGGCCCGCACAGGCTACCGGGTTGGTCGCGCCCTGTACCGATCGTGGTGCAGGACGTCATCGAGGGGTAGTCGGTTGCGCCAACCGTGACGTTCCAGGTCGGGCGTTTCGGGCAGTGATCGAACCGGACCGACGCACAACCACGCAACCGGACGGACCCTGGTGGGGATGTCCAGCAGACGGCGCAGCACATCTTCTCGGTAGAAGCTCACCCAGCCAACACCGAGTCCCTCTTCGGTCGCGGCGAGCCACAGGTTCTGGATGGCCAGGCACACGGAGTACAGACCCGCGTCCGCGATCGCGTGCCTGCCGAGCACCGCCGGCGAGCCCCGGTCGGGGTCGTAGGTGACCACGATGCCGAGGGTGGACTCCATGACGCCCTCGACCTTGATGCGTGCGAACATCTCCGCTCGCTCCTGGTCGAGCTGAGCTGCGAAGACGCTGCGTTCGGCCTGGACGTGGTCGCGGAACGCGCGCCGGGTCGACTCGTCCCGCACGAGCACGAAGTCCCACGGCTGGGAGAGGCCGACGCTGGGGGCGGCGTGTGCGGCGGTCAGCACCCGGCGCAGCACGTCGTCCGGGATCGCTTCACCGGAGAACTCGGCGCGGGTGTCCCTGCGGCGGTGGACCACGTCGTACAGGTTCATTCGTGCGATCGTGCCTCACTCGAAAGCACCAACTTCACGCTGGAGAGGTGGCGCTGATCTCACCTGCGCGATAGACCGATCGGATGCGAAGAATGAGAGGTGGGTACGGCTCGGCGCTCGGATTCGGCGGAGGAGTCGCCGTGACCACGTTCACCGGTGCCTGGCCGCTGCTCGCGTTGGTGTTGCTCGCCGCCGTCGTGGTGGTCGTCTCGTTGAAGACGACGGTCGTCGGCGCCGGCCTGGCCGCACTGCAGTGCTGGGGCCTCTACGCGACCTTCTTGGTGGGTGTTCGTGGCGATCTGACGGTCGACGAACACACGACCTGGGTGCTCGCGTTGCTGGTGCAACTCGCCGCGCTGGCCCTGCTGGCCAGCGCGGCGGTGCGGGTCATCGCGTTTGTGACGGGTACGGCAGCAAGGCCATCTCCCGTGCGTTCTTGATCGCCGTGGCGACCTGGCGCTGCTGCTGCGGCGTCAGGCCGGTCACGCGCCGGGACCGGATCTTGCCCCGGTCCGAGAGGAACTTGCGCAGCAGCGTGACGTCCTTCCAGTCGACGACGGTCACGCCATCCTTCGCGAGGAGGTTCACCCTGCGCTTGAGAGGCCTCTTCTCGCGCATCACCAGCTCGCCTTCGAGACGCCGGGCAGCTCACCGCGGTGGGCCATCTCCCGCAGCCGGACGCGGGACAGGCCGAACTTCCGGTTGAACGCGCGCGGGCGTCCGTCCACGGTGTCCCGGTTGCGCAACCGGGTCGGGGACGCGTCCCGCGGCAGCTTCTGCAGCCCCTGCAACGCTTCCGCGCGCGTCTCCGGGTGCCGCAGCATCTCCTTGAGCTCGGCCCGCCGTTCCGCGTACCGCGCCACGACCACGCGGCGGCGCTGGTCCGCGGCGATCTTCGACTTCTTCGCCATCAGCGCTCTTCCTTGAACTCGACGTGCTTGCGCGCCACCGGGTCGTACTTGCGCAGCACCAGGCGGTCCGGGTCGTTGCGCCGGTTCTTGCGGGTCACGTACGTGTACCCGGTGCCGGCGGTCGACCTCATCTTGATGATCGGCCGGACGTCCGTGCTCTTGGCCATCAGATGTTCTCCCCCTGCGCGCGGAGCCGGGCCACCGCGGCCTCGACGCCGATCTTGTCGACGGTCTTGATGCCCTTCGCGGACAGCGTCAGCGTCACGAACCTGTTCAGCGACGGCACGAAGTACCGCTTGCGCTGGACGTTCGGGTTCCACCGGCGCCGCGTCTTGCGTTGCGAGTGCGAGACGCGGTTGCCGAAGCCCGGCTCACGGCCGGTCAGCTGGCAGCGCAACTGGTACCTTCATGCAGATTGAAACGACTTTCGTTTTCATCTACGGTACCTCACATGGAAACCGTTGTCGTTATGGTGGCGGGGCTGGTCGACCACGACGTCGCTGTGCGGGTGTGGCGCGACCGGCCCGGTTCGGTGCTCGTACGGCACGTGGCCGCGGAAACGAGCGTCACGCGCTGGGTCGACGGCGTCGCGACCGAGGTCGGGCTGCTGCACGGGTGCGTGTCCTGCACCGTGCGCGAGGACCTGCGGGAGCTGCTCAGCACGTTCGCCGGGCACACGGTCGTGCTGCACCTGGACCCGCTGCTGGAGCCGGACGCGGTGCGCCGCAAGCTCGGCGTCGACGTCGAGTGCGTGATCACCGTGCTCGACGCGGCGACCTGGCTGGACGACGCGTTGAGCGACGCTTCGATGACCAGCGACCGGCGGACCGTCGCGCAGGTCGTCGTCGCGCAGGCCGAGGCGGCGGATGTGCTGGTGCTGCAGGGAGACGCGGACGAACGCACGCTCGCCGTGCTCGACCGCCTCGCTCCCGGCGCGCACCGCTGCACGCCCGAGACGGTGGTGGCGCGCAGGGGCAAAAGGCCGCGGATGATGCCCCTCGCGCCCGAATGTGGTGTCTCGACAGCGGTTTTCACGGCGGACCGGCCGTTCCACCCGGCCCGCCTCAACGACGCGCTCGACTCGTTGCTGAGCGGAACGGTCGTGCGTTCACGCGGCCGGCTCTGGGTCGCGGACGAGCCGGACGTCGCGCTGCACCTGGAATCCGCAGGGTGCGGCATGCATGTCGGCGAGGGCGGGCCTCGCGGTGGCAAGACCACTCAGATCGTGGCGATCACCCTCGGCGAACCGGACGTCATCACCGACGCGTTCGCGGGCGCGCTGCTCACCGACGACGAACTGTCCTTCGTGGACTCGATCCGAAAGCTGGCCATATGAAATCCGGAATCCACCCCGACTACCACCCGGTCGTCTTCCAGGACGCGTCCACCGGCAAGACGTTCCTGACCCGCTCGACCGCGACCTCGAGCAAGACGATCGAGTGGGAGGACGGCAACTCCTACCCGCTGCTGATCGTCGACGTCACCGCCGACTCGCACCCGTTCTGGACGGGCACGCAACGGGTCATGGACACCGCCGGCCGGGTCGAGAAGTTCAACCGCCGCTACGGAAAGCGAGAGCGCTGATGGCCGTTCCCAAGCGCAAGACGTCCCGGTCCAACACTCGGCACCGCCGGTCGCAGTGGAAGGCCACCGCGCCGGACCTGGTGCGCGTGCGGACGTTGGACGGCAAGGAGCTGCTCGTGCCGCGCCGGTTGGTCGCGGCGTACAAGCGCGGGCTCCTTTAAAGGGGCTGCTGGACCGTTCCGTCCGGTGAGTCGCGCCACTGGTCGAACGGGCGGTCCAGCCTCCAGCCCGTGCCGTCGTGGTCGAGCACCCGGTTCTCGCACGTGTCCGGATTGGACAGTGACTCGAACAGCTCGATACTCCAGTCGAAGAACCTGCGGCACAACAACCTGATCGTCAGACCGTGCGACACGACCAGCACCGTCTTCGGGTGCGTCTCGTCCTCGTGCATCCGCACGGTGAGGCCGTCGAGGAACGCCGCGACCCGGTCGTCCACGTCCGCGCCCGACTCGCCGTTGGGCAGCCGGAAGAAGAAGTGGCCGAACGCGTGCCGCTGGTGCTTGAGCACCTCCTGCTGCACCGGGTCCTGGAGGTTGCCCCAGTCCTGCTCGCGCACCCTCGGCTCGGTGACGATCCGCTCGGCGTCGATCCCGAGCAGGTCGAACGTCCGCCTCGTCCTCGTGTACGGCGAGACGTAGGCCGCGACCGGTCCGCCGCCGACCAGTTCCTCGATCACCGGACCGGCGGCGCGTGCCTGGTCCTCACCAGCGGGGGTGAGCGGCAGGGCGTGGTCGGGGATGCGGCAGTAGGCGAGCTCGTCGACGTTGCCGAGGCTCTGTCCGTGGCGCAGCAGGATGATCCGCACCCCACCATCGTGCCTCAGCCCCGGGAGTGCGCCGGGCGTTACAGTGCTCGGCGAGTCGAGGAGGATGGTGTCACATGATCAAGTACATCGCGCTGTACAAGAAGCCCGACGACCCCGAGGGCTTCGACCAGAAGTACTTCGAGTCGCACCTGCCGATCGTGAGCTCGGTTCCCGGCCTGGTCCGCGCCGAGGTCGCCAGGGTGGAACAGGTGTTCCTGGGCGGGTTCCTCGGCGACACCGTGCTGCACCTGATGGCGGAGATGTACTTCGAGTCCGAGGAGTCGTTCAAGGCCGCCCTGCAGTCGCCGGAGTGGGCCACGTCGGGCGCCAACCTCGCCGAGATCGGTGGGATGGAGCTCGTCGCGATGTTCAGCGCCGAGGTGGTCGACAAGTGAAGGCCGTCGTCATCGGCGGCGGCACGATGGGCGCGGGCATCGCGCACCTCCTGCTCGCGAACGGCCACGACGTCACGCTGTCGGAGGCCGACGCGGAGCGTGCCGAGCAGGGCAGAGCCGCCGTCCGGCGCTCGCTCGACAAGGCTCGGGAGAAGGGCAAGCTGGCCGACGCCGAGGCGGCGTTCGCGAAGCTGAGCACGGGTGAGCTGCCCGCCGACGCCGAGCTCGTCGTCGAGGCGGTACCGGAGAACGTGCCGCTCAAGCAGGAGGTGCTCGGGTTCGCGGCCGAGAAGTGCCCCGGCGCGGTCCTCGCGTCCAACACGTCGTCGCTCTCGATCGCCGACATCGCCGCCGGACTGCCCGGCGAACGCGTGCTGGGCATGCACTTCTTCAACCCCGTCCCGGTGCAGCAACTCGTCGAGCTCGTCCACCACGAGGGCGTTGACCCCGCGAACGTGGCCAAGGTGCGGACGTGGGCCGAGCAGATGGGCAAGACCGTCATCGAGGTGCGCGACTCGCCGGGCTTCGCGACCTCACGGCTGGGCGTCGCCGTCGGTATGGAAGCCATCCGCATGGTCGAGGAGGGCGTCGCCTCCGCCGCCGACATCGACACCGGCATGAAGCTCGGTTACCGCTGGCCGATGGGGCCGCTGGAGCTCACGGACCTGGTCGGGCTCGACGTCCGGCTGGCCATCGCCGAGCACCTCGCGGCGCGGCTCGGACCCCGGTTCGAGCCCCCGGCGCTGCTGCGGGACAAGGTCGCCCGCGGCGAGCTGGGAAAGAAGTCGGGCCAGGGCTTCTTCACCTGGTAGAGAGATGTCCGTGCACATCCGCGAGTTCACCGAGGACGACCGCGACGCCGTGTTCCGGTTGCGCAAGGTCGCGTTCAACGGGACGAAGCCGTCGGGACCGCTGCTGAGGCCGGGTTCGCTCGGACTGGCGGCCGAGATCGACGGCCGGGTCGCGGGTGTGCTCGGCATCGGCTCGTACGCGCAGTTCTACGGCGGCGCCGCGGTCCCCATGGGCGGGATCGGCGGTGTCGCCGTCGACGGGGCGTACCGCGGCCGGGGGATCGCGAACGCGCTGCTCGACGCGTCGCTGCGCACCATGCGGGAGCACGGCCAGTCGCTCTCGGTCCTGTTCGCCACCGTGCCGACGCTGTACCGGCGCCGCGGCTGGGAACGCGCCGGGGTGTTCGAGTGGGTCGAGCTGCCGATGGACAGGCTGCTGTCGGTGCCGAAGCCCGCGGAGCTGATCCCCTCGCGTCCCGCCGAGAAGAGCGACCTCCCCGCGCTGCACGAGTGCTACCTGGAGGTGGCGCGGACGATCGACGGCATGCTCGACCGCCGTCCACCGCGGATCGACGTCGAGAAGGTCCTCGAGATCGACCTGGTCAGCGTGCTGCCCGGCCCGGACGGCCTGCGCGGCTACCTGACGGCCCAGCGCGAGCCCGGCGGCGACATGGGCCGGCTCAAGGTCCACGACCTCATCGGCGTCGACGTCGAGGCCCAGCTGAACCTGCTCGCGTCGCTGGCGTCGTGGGCGGGCGCGCTCGAGGCGGTCGACCTGCGGATCACCGACCCGGCGACGGTGAACCTCCTGGCCGCCACGCCGTTGCGCTACTCCGTCTGGACGTCGACCTGGATGCAGCGCGTCGTCGACCTGCCCGCCGCCGTGGCCGCACGGGGCTGGCCGCGCCTCGCCGACGCGACGGTCGACCTCGAGGTCGTCGACGACCACGCACCGTGGCACGCGGGCCCGCAACGTCTCGTGGTGCAGGACGGTTCGGTGCGCGTCGAACCTGGCGGCACCGGCGCGGTGAGGCTGCACGCGCGGGCGCTCGGGCCGTGGTTCTCCGGCGCGCAGAACACGCATGCGTTGCGGCGCGCCGGTGTGCTGGAGGGCGACCCGGCCGATGCGGCGCTGCTCGACCAGCTCACGGCCTCGTCCGGCACGCCCCGGATCGCGGACTTCTTCTGACGAACGGCTTTCATTACGTGATCCCCACCCGCACGTCGGTCACAATGGTCGGATGTCGGGGGACCAGGACGAGGTCAGGCATGCCTACGGCGACAACATGGGTTGGCGCCTGAAGGGCTATTCGAAGCGGCGCAGCGGGGCGCCGGTCAGCGAGCGGGAGATCTCGCGGCAGCAGTTCCTGATGATCAGACCGTTCTTCGACGCCGAGGACAACCCGTGGCTCGTGGACCTGAACGAGGTGGTCCCCGCCATCCGTCCGTGCATCGAGCACGTGCTGGGTCCGCTGGATCCCGACGAGGACTACTACGTCACCGGCCACCCGCTGGACTGGGACAAGGACCCGGTGCAGGTCGCACGGGACGTGCTCGACGCCAAGTACCCGCTGGCCAGGGCGGCGTTCCTCGGCGGCAGCGTGGCGTCGGGGACCTACACGGCGAACTCCGACCTGGACATGATCGTGATCGTCGACGACCTGCCGGGCGCGTTCCGCGAGACGCTGCGGCACCGCGGCTGGCCGGTCGAGCTGTTCTGCCACACGATCGAGTCGTTCTGGGACTTTGTGGCCAGGGACATCGAGGGCCGGCGGCCCCCGTTGCTCAACATGTGCGCCGAGGGGTTCCTCATGCTCGACGCCGACGGCACCGGTCAGCGCATCCGGTCCGAGGCGCGCGCTCGGCTGGACGCAGGTCCGCCGCCCGCGACCGTCACCGAGCTGGAAGACCGTCGCTACGGCACCACGGACCTGCTCGAAGACCTGATCGGCGCACGGGACGAGGACGAGCGTCTGTTCGTCGCGGCCCGTCTGCTGACCTGCGCGGGAGAACTGGCGTTGGTGGTGCAGAACCGGTGGCTCGGGCACGGCAAGTGGTTGCTGCGCCGGTTGCGCGACGCCAAGGAGGACGAGCTCGTCGACTCCTACCGGGCGCTGGTGCGGGGCGAGGGCGCCGAGCGGTTCATCGCCGTCGTGGAGGCCGTGCTGGTGTCCGCGGGCGGGCGGATGGAGGCCGGATACCGTCGCGCGGCGCCCCAGCGCTGAACCGGTAGTGCCGTGACCGCCGACCTCCACCGCGTCTTCCGGCGCTCAGCAGGGCGTCTCGCGGCACCGGCCCCGCACCCCCATGTGCCGACATGAGGGCGCGGGGCCGGCACCGCGACACACCCGTCTGAACGTCGGAATACGGGGCGGACGTCGGCGGTCACGGCACTACTCTTCCCGCTCGTGCTGCTCATCGTCCTGGAGCTGATCGGTATCGCGGTCTTCGCCGCCTCCGGGGCGGTGGCCGCGGTCCGCGCCCGCCTCGACGTGTTCGGTGTGATCATCCTGGCCCTCACCACGGCGCTGGGCGGTGGCATCGTCCGCGACGTGCTGCTCGGCGTGCACCCGCCGACGAGCCTGCGGAACTGGCCGTACCTGCTGGTCGCCGGTGGCGCGGGCCTGATCGTGTTCTGGTTCCACCCTCAGGTCGCCAAGCTCCGCCGCAGCGTCCTGCTGCTGGACGCGGTGGGGCTCGGCCTGTTCGTCACGTCCGGCACGTCCACGGCGCTGTCACTCGGAGCGACTCCTTACGCTGCGTGCCTGATCGGTATGACGACGGGCATCGGCGGTGGCGCGATCCGCGATCTTCTGCTCCGTGAGATTCCTCTGGTCCTGAGGAGAGAGATCTACGCCGTGGCAGCGCTCTGCGGAGCGGTGGTCGTGGCGGTGGGCGAGTGGGCCGGATTTCCGAAAGGCCTGGTCGCGCTGACCGGTGCGTCAATAATCATCACGATCAGGCTGATCGCGCTCTGGCGGAAGTGGAACGCACCCGTCGCGCGGGGCCTGGAAGGCTAACGCCGAACTCACACCCGCAGTTAGGGCCCTTCTCAGGCGGCTCTCAGATCCCTCGGCAAGACTGCCCTCATGCGCATCCTCGTTGTCGACGACGACCGGGCGGTCAGGGAGTCACTCCGCCGCTCGCTCCAGTTCAACGGCTACCAGGTCGAGACCGCCGGAGACGGCGTGCAGGCCCTGGAGTCGGTGACCGCCGCCAGGCCGGACGCGATGGTGCTCGACGTGATGATGCCCCGCCTCGACGGCCTCGAGGTGTGCCGCAGGCTGCGCAGCACCGGTGACGACCTGCCGATCCTCGTGCTCACCGCGCGTGACGCCGTGAGCGACCGGGTGTCCGGTCTCGACGCCGGTGCCGACGACTACCTGCCCAAGCCGTTCGCGCTGGAGGAGTTGCTGGCCCGCCTGCGCGCGCTGCTGCGCCGGGCCGCCCACGACGACGACGCGGCCCAGAAGTCCGCCGCCGCGTTGAAGTTCTCCGACCTGGAACTGGACCCGTCGACCCGCGACGTCCGCCGCGGCGAGCGTCCGATCAGCCTCACCCGCACCGAGTTCGCGCTGCTCGAGCTCCTGCTGGCGCACCCGCGCCAGGTGCTCACCCGCAGCCGCATCCTGGAGGACGTGTGGGGATACGACTTCCCGACCTCGGGCAACGCTCTCGAGGTCTACGTGGGGTACCTGCGCCGCAAGACGGAGCTGGAGGGCGAGCCGAGGCTGATCCACACGGTGCGCGGGGTGGGCTACGTCCTGCGGGAGACCCCTCCGTGATCGTCGAACCCCAGGGACGCCTGCAAAGGGCGTCGCTGCGGGCTCGGGTCACCTGGCTCGCTGCTTTCTGCGTCGCCGGAGCCGTCGCGCTGGTGTCCCTCGGCGCGTACATGGTGGTGCGCAAGAGCACCTACGACGCCCTCGACGACGGCCTGCGCCAGCGGGCCGCCACCGTCGCGAACGGCACGAAGGTCACCACGCCGGACGAGGTCGCCAACTACCCGGCGGCGTTCCTCGCGGCGGGTGACGTGAAGATGGGCGTGCTGCTGGCCGACTCCGGGAAGATCATCTACCCGAAGGACTCCACCCCGCCGCCGAGCGTCCAGGAGGCCTGGGACGTCGCGGACGGCGACCGCCCCGAGTTCATCTGGACCGACCACAAGACCGAGACCAGGGTCATCGCGGTCCCGTACCAGCCGAACCAGGCGATCATCATCGCCCAGTCGATGGTGCCGCAGCGGACGACGCTCGCGAAGCTCAGCGTGGTGTTGCTGCTGATCGGCGGCGCCGGCGTGCTGCTCGCGGCCATCGCGGGCACGGCTGTGGCCCGCACGAGTCTGCGGCCCGTGCAGAGACTCACCGAGGCCACCGAACGGGTCGCGAACACCGGCGACCTGACCCCGATCCCGGTCGCGGGCGACGACGAGCTGGCACGGCTGACGCACAGCTTCAACGCGATGCTCGGCGCCGTCGCCGAGTCGCAGGAACGACAACGCCGCCTGGTCGCCGACGCGGGTCACGAGCTGCGCACGCCGTTGACGTCCATGCGCACGAACCTGGAGCTGCTCCTCGCCTCGGAACGCCCGGACGCCCCGACGTTGTCGCAAGAGGACAAGACGGAGATCCAGGCCGACGTGCGCGCTCAGATCGACGAGCTGACCACGCTCATCGGTGACCTGGTCGAACTGGCCCGCGAGGACGCGCCGCAGGTCATCCACGAGCCGGTCGACCTCAACGAGGTGGTGGAACGGTCGCTGGACCGCGCCCGCCGCCGCGCCTCGAACGCCGTGACGTTCGACGTGCAGCTGCAACCGTGGACACTTCTGGGTGATTCGAGCGCCCTGGAGCGCGCGGTGCTGAACCTCCTCGACAACGCGGTGAAGTTCAGTCCCTCGGGCTCGTCGGTGCGGCTGAACCTCCGTCAGATGGGCGACGGCAGCGCCGTGGTCGAGGTGGCCGACGCGGGTCCCGGCATCGCGGACGCCGATCTACCTCACGTTTTCGAGCGGTTCTACCGTTCGTCCGAGGCGCGGACCCTGCCGGGTTCCGGTCTGGGACTCGCCATCGTCAAGCAGGTGGCGCAGCGGCACGGCGGCACGGCCACGGCGGGCAGAGCCCCCGAGGGTGGAGCCCTGTTCACGTTGCGCCTACCCGGACGTCCGTAAGGTAGGCCGTGTGAGTCATCGCGTGAACGACGATTCCTCGTCGACCTGGGAGACGACCCCTTCCTCGGGCGACGGCCCCGCAGAACCCACGACGCGCTTCTCGACGTCCGGTTCGCGGTCTTCGTCCTCTTCGTCGTCGTACGAGGGCCGCTCCTCCTACGACGAGGACGGTACGCCGAAGTTCTCCAAGAAGAAGGCGAAGAAGAAGCAGCCGTTCTGGAAGGAACTGCTGGTCATCTTCAGCGTCGCGCTGCTGCTGACCGTCGTCATCCAGACGTTCGTCGCGCGCGTGTTCGTCATCCCGTCGGCCTCGATGGAGACGACGCTGCACGGCTGCACGGGCTGCGTGAACGACAAGGTGCTGGTCGAGAAGATCACGTACCTGTTCAACGACCCGCGCCCTGGCGACGTCATCGTCTTCCGCGGCCCGCCGAACTGGACCGGCGGCAAGGAGCCCCCGAACTTCGTGGTCGGCACCCTGCAGGACCTGGGTTCGATGGTGAACCTCTCCGAGCCCAGCGGCACGGACTTCATCAAGCGCGTCATCGCCGTCGGTGGCCAGACCGTCGAGTGCTGCGACGACCAGGGCCGCGTGATGGTCGACGGCAAGCCCCTCGACGAGCCGTACCTGAACTTCGGCGGCGGCCCGCGCCAGCAGGACTCGTTCGAGAAGGTCACCGTCCCCGCGGGCAAGCTGTGGGTGATGGGCGACAACCGCAACAACTCGTCGGACTCGCGCAAGCACGGCGACCCGACGCCGGCCGACGGCGCGATCCCGGTCGACAACGTGGTGGGCAAGGCCCGCGTGATCGTGATCCCCGTGGGGCGCTGGGGTTCGATCTCGGACTTCAACCCGCAGACCGGCGGGAACTAGCACTTCAGACGAGAAGGGGCGGCGACCACGTGGTCGCCGCCCCTTCTCGCTGTGGTCCTCAGCCCTTCGTCGACCCCAGCGTCAGTCCGCCCACGAACTGCCGCTGCAACACGAAGAACACGACCAGGGTGGGCAGCGCGACCAGGAGAGAGCCCGCTGCGATCAGGTTGTTGTCGGTGAAGAACGTGCCCCTCAGGTTCTGCAGGGCCGAGGTCACCGGCATCTTGTCGCCGTCCTGGATGAGCACCAACGCCCACAGGAAGTCGTTGTAGATCCAGGTGAACTCCAGCGTGGCGAGCGCGGCCAGCACCGGCCGGCACAGCGGCAGGGTCAGCTGCCAGTACTGCCGGAACACCGAGGCGCCGTCGACCCGGGCGGCCTCGGTCAGCTCGTACGGGATGGTCTTCATGTAGTTCGACAGCACGAACGTGCAGAAGCCCATCTGGAACGCGATGTGGATCAGGATCACGCCGAGCGGCGAGTCGATCAGCGACTCGCTCTCCGACATCCACGCCGGCAGCTCGATCAGCCGGTACAGCCTCCACAGCGGCGTAACGATCACCTGCTGCGGCAACAGGTTGCCCGCGGTGAACAGCATCAGCAGCGCGATGTTGAACTTGAAGCTGAACCGCGACACCGCGAACGCCACCATCGAGCTGAGGACCAGCGTGATGATCAGGGCGGGCACGGTGATCAGGAAGGTGTTCCAGTAGAAGTGCGGCAGGTCGCCGATCTCCCACGCCTTCGCGAAGTTCTCGAACGTCAGCGCCTTCGCGATGGAGAAGTAGCCGTTGACCGACGTGTCGTCGTAGGTCCGCAGCGACGCGTAGACCGCCCACAGCAGAGGCGTCAGCGTCATCAGGCACGTGAGGACCAGGAAGACGTGCAGCGCGATCCGTGCCGGGGTGACCGGCCTGCTCTTCTTCACCGGCGCCGTAGGCCGTTCCAGCGTGGCCGTCACGTCCGGTTCTCCTTGCTGAACACCTGGTACAGGTACGGGATGATGACGCCGAGCGAGATCGTCAGCAGGATCACCGCGACCGCGGAACCCCGGCCGATCCGCGAGGCCTCACCGATGATGTTGTCGGTCACCAGCACCGACAGCAGCTCCAGACCGTTGCGCCCCTTGTTGATGACGTACACGATGTCGAACGCGCGCAGCGCCTCGATCACCGTCACCACGGCGACGACGATGTTCACCGGCTTCATCACCGGGAAGGTCACGCGGAAGAACGTCTGCGAGGCGGAGGCGCCGTCCAGTGACGCGGCTTCCTTCAACGCGGGGTCGACGGACTTCAGGCCCGCCAAGTACAGCAGCATGATGTACCCGGTGTGCCGCCACGCCGCCGCGACGAGCACCGCGTAGAGGTTGATGTCCGAGTCGCCGATCCAGTCGACCGGTTCGTCGAGGCCCAGCACCGAGTTCAGCAGCCCGCCGTCCGGCGTGTAGATCAGCTGCCAGATGAACCCGACCAGGGCGAGCGACAGCACCATCGGCATGTACAGCGCGCTCTGGTAGACCCGGCTGAACTTGAGCTCGCGGTCCAGCAGCACGGCGAGCAGCAGGCCCGCCGCCGTCGGCACGACGAGCAGGAAGGCCAGCCAGATCAGGTTGTGCTGCACCGCCGGCCAGAACCGCGGGTACTCGGTGAAGATCTCGACGTAGTTCCCGACACCGATCCACTCGATGTCCTCGAAGCCGCCGATGCCGTTCCACCTGCTGAACGACAACGCGACCGAGCCCAGCGTCGGGATCCACACGAACAGCAGGTGCACGAACGTGGGGATGCCGAGCATGAGCGCCAGCACGAGCTTGTCCGTGCCGGCGAGGGCCGTGGCACGCTTTCCACGCCGACGAGGCGGCGGCCCGCTGGGGGCCGCCGCCTTCGGCTTCTCCTGCACCGCGGTCACTTGAAGATGTTCTTCGCCTGGTCAGCCATGCCCTTGAGCACGGAGTCGACGCTGTTCGGGTCCTTGATGAACGCGATGAAGCCGTTGGTGGCGGCCTCGCTCGCGAAACCTGGGTCCGTGTCGCGGTCGAGGAACTGCGTGATGTGCTTGGCGGTCTTGATGGTGTCCGCCACCTTCTTCTGCAGCGGGCTGTAGCTCGACTGGTCCGCCTTCTGGTTGGTCGCGACCGCGGTCGGGTCGGCCTTCAGGTAGGCGAGCTGCGGCTCGGCGGAGGCCAGGTACTCGAGGAGCTTGAGTCCACCGTCCGAGTTGGACGGCTTCTTCGCCATCATGTACCCGTCGATCGGCGCCTCGACCGTGTCGGTGCCGTGCGCGGGGTTGATCTCGGGGAACGGGAAGAAGTCCAGGTCCGCCTTGTCCGCGTCCGGGAACTGCTGGCCGACGAACGCGCCGAGCAGGTACATGCCGGACTTCTTCTGCTGCAACGACTGCGCGGCTTCCTGCCACTCGCGGCCGAGCGCGTTCTCCTGGTGGAACGGCAGCAGCCGCTTCCAGGTGTCGAACACGTCCTTGACGCGCTTGTCCTGCCAGTCTTCCTTGCCCGCCAGCAGGTCCACGTGGAACTGGTAGCCGTTGATGCGGAAGTTCAACTGGTCGAACGTGCCCATGGCCGGCCAGCCCTGCTTCTGTGCGAAGGCGATCGGGATCAGACCGTCGGACTGCATCTTCGTCGAGAGGGCGACGAGCTCGTCGAGCGTCTTCGGGACCGCGTAGCCGCGCTCCTGCCACAGGCTCTTGCGGTAGAACATGCCCCACGCGTACTGGGTGAACGGCACGAAGTACTGCTTGCCGTCCGAGGCCGTCGACGCCTGCTTGAGCGCGTCGGAGTAGTTGCCGCCGACCTTGCCCCAGAGGTCCGTCAGGTCGCCGGTGAGACCCTGGTCCGCGAAGAACCGCATGCGGTAGCCGGAGAACCACGCGAGCACGTCGTCCGGCTTGCCCTGCAGGTAGTTGTTGATCTGTTCCTGGTACTGCTCGTGCTGCTTGGTGTTGATGGTGACCGACAGGCCGCCGGACTGACCCTCGAACGCCTTGATCGCGGCCGTGATCGCGTCCTTCGGCACCTGGTCGGACAGGTTGTTGCCGAAGGTGACGACCTTCGAGTCGCCGCCCGTGCTCGAACCGCCGCCGCACGCCGCGAGACCACCGGTCGCGGCGACGCCCGCACCGGCCAGCATGATCCGCAGCATCGCGCGCCGACCGAGGTGCGGTAACGGAGTGGAACCAGGCGTGTGCAGAACCATCATCGCTCCTACAGGTGACGCTCGCTCAGGTGAACCGAACAGGACTCCAACAAAGTTGCGCATAATGTGGTCCCAGGCACACATCCTGTCAAGTCCCGTTACGGAGCTGTTAAACCGCAGCACAGCCGGTGTCCGGCCAGTTCCCGGTACTTTCCCGGTCAACCGCCGAACAGACCTGAACGCAGAGTTGTGTTTGCTTGTGTTGACGTTGGGGGTTGTTGTCGGCCACGCTTGCGCTCGTGACGACATGGCCAACGGACCTGCCAGGGCTCGGCTGGGGAGCCGACTACAACCCCGAGCAGTGGCCCGAGCACGTCTGGGCCGAGGACGTCGAGCTCATGCGGCGCGCCGGCGTCACCATGGTCAGCCTGGGCATCTTCAGCTGGGCGAAGATCGAGGTCAGCAAGGGCGAGTACCGGTTCGACTGGCTCGACCGCGTGATGGACCTGCTGCACGCCGGCGGCATCCGCGTCGACCTCGCGACCGCGACCGCCGCGCCCCCGCCGTGGCTGACGACCGAGTACCCCGAGATGCTGCCCGTCCGCGCGGACGGCGTGAGGCTCTCCCACGGCTCGCGGCAGGCGTACTGCCCGTCGTCGCCCATCTACCGCGACCGGGCGACGGCGCTCGCCGCCGAGATGGCCTCGCACTACCGCGACCACCCGGCCTTGGCCGCGTGGCACGTCGGCAACGAGTACGCGTGCCACGTAAAGCGCTGTTACTGCGACACGTGCGCGGCCTCGTTCCGCGAGTGGCTGGCCGCCCGCTACACGCTCGACCAGCTCAACGACGCGTGGTCGACGGCGTTCTGGAGCCAGGGCTACACCGACCTCGCGCAGGTCCTGCCCCCGCGCGTGACGCCGACGTTCCAGAACCCGGCGCACGTGCTGGACTACGACAGGTTCTCCGACGACGCGATCCTGGAGCTGTACAAGGCCGAGCGGGACGTGCTGCGCATGATCACGCCGGACGTGCCGATCACCACGAACTTCATGGTCAACTGGACGTTCGGCGACCTGGACTACTGGAAGTGGGCCCGAGAGGTCGACTTCGTCTCGAACGACCACTACACCGAGGGTCAGTCACCGGACAAGCACATCGAGCTCGCCATGTCCGCCGACCTCGTGCGCGGTCTCGCCGGCGGCAAGCCGTGGCTGCTCATGGAGGCCTCGACGTCCGCGGTGAACTGGCAGCGGCGCAACATCGCCAAGCTGCCGGGCGAGCAGCGGCGGAACTCGTTCCAGAACATCGCCCGCGGCGCGGACGGCACGTTGTTCTTCCAGTGGCGGCAGTCGCGCGGCGGCAGCGAGCGCTACCACTCGGCGATGGTCCCGCACGCCGGCACGGACACCAAGGTGTACCGCGAGGTCTGCGAGGTCGGTGCCGAGTACGCGAAGCTCGGTGAGGTCATCGGTTCCACTGTGGACGCCTCCGTCGCGGTCCTGTTCGACTTCCAGTCCGGCTGGGCACTGCGCCAGGACGCCCACCCGACGAACGACTTCGACTACTGGCAGCACGTCCTCGGGTACTACAAGGCGCTGTGGAACGCCGGTGTCACGGTCGACTTCGTGGCGCCGGGCACGAACCTCTCGGCGTACTCGCTGGTGGTCGTGCCGGCGTTCTACGCGGTGTCCGACGCGCACGCCGCCGTCCTCGCGGACTACGTGGCGGGCGGCGGTCATGTCGTCGTCTCGTACCTGTCCGGTGTGGCCGACCAGCACACGCGCGTCAGGCTCGGCGGGTACCCCGGAGCGTTCCGCGACCTGCTGGGCGTGTGGTCCGAGGAGTTCCACCCGCTGCGGGAGAACGAGACGGTCTCGTTGAGCGACGGTTCGACCGCCTCGTTGTGGACGGAGCACCTGCACACGCGCACCGCTGACACCGTTGTCTCCTACGTCGACGGGCCGTTGCCAGGCGTGGCGGCGGTGACGCGCAACGCGTTCGGCAACGGTGTCGCGTGGTACGTGGCGTGTGATCTCGACGAGGGTGGTCTCGGCCGAACGGTGGAAAACGCGCTTTCCAGTGCGGGCGTCGTGGTGTCGCCTTCGCCGATTGAGCTCGTGCGGCGCAGGGGCGACGTATCGTTCCTCTTCGCCGTCAACCACACCGGCGCCGACGCGGAGATCGAAGCGTCCGGTGTCGACGTGTTGTCCGGCGAGCAGGTCTCCGGACGCCTCACCGTGCGCGCCGGGGACGTCGTCGTCCTCAGGGAAGAGGTGTGAGGTGCTGGCACGTCAACGGCAAGCGGTAATCATCGAAGAGGTCCGTCGTACGGGAGCGGTGCGCGTCAGCGACCTCGTCGTGCGGCTCGGCGTCTCGGACATGACCGTGCGCCGCGATCTCGACGTGCTCGCCGCGCGTGGCCTGGTGGAGAAGGTCTACGGCGGTGCGACGTCCGTCGTCGGGCGCTCGACCGACGAGCCCGGGTTCGAGGCCAAGTCGGTGCGGCAGCTGCCCGAGAAGGAGGCGATCGCGGCGGCCGCCGCGGGCCTCGTCCGGCCCGGCACCGCCATCGGTCTGTCCGCCGGCACGACCACGTGGACGTTAGCTCGTTTCCTCGACGACATCCCGGACCTGACCGTCGTCACGAACTCCATCCGCGTCGCGGACGTGCTGCAGCAGAGCGGGCGCACGGACCGCACGGTCGTGCTGACCGGTGGCGTGCGCACGCCGTCCGACGCGCTGGTGGGCCCCGTGGCCGTGCAGGCGTTGCGATCACTGCACCTCGACGTGGTGTTCCTGGGCGTGCACGGCATGGCCGAGCGCTCCGGCTTCACCACCCCGAACCTCAACGAGAGCGAGACGGACCGCGCGCTCGTCGACGCCGCGGGCCGTGTCGTCGTGGTCGCGGACCACGAGAAGTGGGGCACCGTGGGCATTTCCACGATCGCCGACCTCGACGAGGCGCACGTGCTGGTGACGGACGAGGGTTTGCCGGACGACGCGCGGGCGATCCTCAGCGAGCAGGTCGGCGAGTTGGTGTTGGCTCATGTACCGGGAAGTGGCGAGGAGTTGGCGTGAGGCGTACCGCGGGGAAGCTGGCGGACGGCCGGGAGATCATCTACTTCGACGACAGCGCTGAGGCGCCACCGAGAGTTGCGGTGGACACCCGGGACCTTCCCGAGACCCAGCCGATGTCCGAAGTCCGGCTGGACCCGTTGACCCGCGAGTGGGTCGCCATGGCGGCCCATCGCCAGACGCGCACGTACAAGCCGCCGGCGGACCTCTGCCCGCTGTGCCCGTCGACACCGGGCCGGCCCACGGAGGTCCCCGAGGCCGAGTACGACGTCGTGGTGTTCGAGAACAGGTTCCCGTCGCTGGCGCAGAACGTGCCGGACGTGCCGTCCACTGTGGATGGCGAGGAGCTGTTCGTGCGCGCGCCGGGACGTGGGCGGTGCGAGGTCGTGTGCTTCACCTCGGACCACAACAAGTCGTTCGGCGAGCTTTCCCAGTCACGTGTGCGCACCGTCGTGGACGCGTGGGCGGACCGTGTCGCCTTCTTGTCAACGTTGCCAGGGGTCGAACAGGTCTTCCCGTTCGAGAACCGCGGCGAAGAGATCGGCGTGACGCTCTCGCACCCGCACGGCCAGATCTACGCGTACCCGTTCGTGACACCTCGTACTGAACGCATGCTCGACGCGGCTCTGGCGTACTACGCGGAGCACGGGCGGCCGTTGTTCGGCGACGTGCTGGAGGCCGAGCTTCGCGCGGGCGCGCGCGTGATCGAGGAGTCCGCGCACTGGGTCGCGTTCGTGCCCGCCGCCGCCCGCTGGCCTGTCGAGGTCGTGCTGGCGCCGCGGCGGCAGGTGCCCGACATCGCCGCACTGTCCTCAGTGGAGCGTGACGACTTCGCGTCGCTCTACCTGCTGGTGCTGCACCGGCTGGACGCGCTGTACGACCGCCCGTTGCCCTACATCGCGGCCTGGCACCAGGCACCGGTCAACGTCGGCCGCGAGGAGATGTGGCTGCACCTGCAGGTCTTCTCGGTGCTCCGGACGAAGGACAAGCTCAAGTACCTCGCGGGCTCCGAGTCCGGCGAGGCCGTGTGGATCAACGACGTGACCCCGGAACAGATCGCCGAGCGCCTCCGGGGAACACACAAGTAGCTCCCAGGCTCGCTTAAGGGTTCTCTCAGGACGGGCCGACACACTAGGTCCATGACCGAGAGCAACCAGCCAGCGCAGCAGCCGGAAGAGACCGACTCCGTGCCTTCCAGCGCCGGTCAGACAGACTCCGGCGCACGGGTGCAGGGCCCGTCGCTGCCGGATCCCGGCCAGCCGGATCCTTTGCAGGGGGGATCCGGCCAGGCTGGGGCACTCGACACTCCCGCAGGCCTGGGCGACGTGCCCGCCTCCTTCACTTCGGCCCAGCCGCAGGTGTCCTCACCTGACGCGGGCCAGACGCAGCTCGGCGGGTCCGGACCCGGCCAGCAGCTTCCCCCTCCAGGGTCCGGCCAACCCCACCCGCTCGGCCTCGGTGCCACGACCGCGCAGTTCGGCGCGGAACCGGCCTCCGGACCGCACTCGGGCCCGTTCGCGCAGCAGCAGCCCGGGGCCAACCCGTTCGCCGCGCCGCCGCAGGGCCCTCAGACGGGTCAGTACTACCTCCCGCCCGGCTACCAGCCGTCCGCCCCGCCGCGCCCCAAGGGCCGTGGCAAGGTCGTGGCGGGCGTGACCGCCCTCGTGCTGATCGTGGGCGGGTTCTCCGGTGGCCTCGGCGGCTACCTGGGCTACAACTTCGCGAACGACTCGTCGTCCGTGAGCGCGCTCGACGCGCCCCGACCGGCCTCGCAGGCCTCCAACGCCCCGGCGGGCTCGGTCGAGGACGTGGCGAACAAGCTGCTGCCGTCCGTCGTCCAGATCCAGGTCACGACGCGCTCCGGCGCCGGCGAGGGCTCCGGCTTCATCATCTCCGGCAACGGCCAGATCGTGACGAACAACCACGTCATCGAGGGTGCCGCGGCCGGCGGTGGCGACATCAAGGTCGTCTTCCACGACGGCAGGACGGCGTCCGCCAAGATCCTCGGCCGCGACCCGAGCTCCGACATCGCCGTCATCCAGGCCGACGGCGTCTCCGGCCTGCCGGTCGTGCAGCTCGGCAACTCCGGCGACATGAGGACCGGCCAGGCCGTCGTGGCGATCGGCTCGCCGTTCGAGCTGTCCGGCACCGTCACCTCGGGCATCGTCAGCTCGGTGAACCGCCCGGTCTCCGCAGGCGGCGACCGCAACTCGCAGGCGACCGTGCTGAACGCCATCCAGACCGACGCCGCGATCAACCCCGGCAACTCGGGCGGGCCGCTCGTGAACATGCAGGGCCAGGTCGTCGGCATCAACTCCGCGATCTACAGCCCGAGCCAGGGACAGGGCCAGGCCGGTTCCGTCGGCATCGGCTTCGCGATCCCGATGGACCAGGCGCGCCGCACGATCGACGAGATCGTGAAGAACGGCAAGCCCAGGCAGACCGTCCTCGGCGTGAAGGTCGAGTCGACCGAGCAGGGTGCGCGCATCTCCGAGATCACCGGCGGCGGAGCGGCGGAGAAGGCCGGGCTCAAGGCCGGTGACGTGATCACGAAGTTCGGTGACCGCCGCATCGACGAGTCGGACACGCTGGTGGCCGCCGTCCGGTCCAAGGCACCCGGCGACAAGGTCACGATCACGCTGTCCGACAACAGGACGGTGGAAGCCACCCTCGACGGCGTCGAGGTGGGATAGGTCGGGGGACGACCGGGTTCCGGCATCCGCCGCCCGCCGGAAACCGGTCGTGACGACCCCGGAGAGGCCCGTTCCTGTGAGCACCTGCCCCGCACACAGGAACGGGCCTCTTCTTACGTCCGTGTGACGATGCGGGCCTCGCAGGTGTTCTTGGCTTAGCGTGGTGACGTGGTGGAACGGGTGCTGGTCGTCGACGACGACACGACGGTGCGCGACGTGGTGCGCCGCTACCTCGAACACGCCGGGTACGAGGTCGAGCTGGCCGGTGACGGTGAGCAGGCGTTGCGCCTGATGGCCGCGCAGGAACCGGACATCGTGGTGCTGGACCTGATGCTGCCCGGCATCGACGGTCTCGAGGTGTGCCGGCGGATTCGGGAACGCGGCAGCACGCCCGTCGTCATGCTGACGGCGCTGGGCGAGGAGGAAGACCGCATCGCCGGGCTGCAGATCGGCGCGGACGACTACGTCACGAAGCCCTTCAGCCCGCGTGAGCTGGCGTTGCGCGTCTCGTCGGTGCTGCGGCGGGCTCATCGGGCCTACGAGCCGCGGGTGGTGCGGGACGGGAACCTGGTGCTCGACGTGGCCGCGCACACCGCGACCCTGGACGGGCGGCCGTTGCAGCTGACCACCCGCGAGTTCGACCTGCTGGCGTTCTTCATCGGCAACGCCGGCAAGGCGTTCGGGCGCGCGGAGCTGCTGGAACGGGTGTGGGGCTGGCAGTTCGGCGACCAGTCGACCGTGACCGTCCACGTGCGACGGTTGCGGGAGAAGATCGAGGAAGACCCCGCGAAGCCCCGCCGCCTCAGCACCGTCTGGGGCGTCGGCTACCGGTACGACCCGTGTTCGACCGGCTGAGCCGCGTGTCGCTGACCACCGCGATGACCGTCATGGTCATCGTGCCGGTGGTGGCGACCATCGCCGGGGTGCTCGTGGTCAGCGGGTTCATGTTCACGCCGATGCTCAACGCCACGCTCATGGCGTGCCTGGTCGTCGGGCTGGTCACGGTGCCGTTCTCGATCATGCTGGGCCGGGCCATCGCACGGCGGACGATGTGGGAGCGCGAGGCCGAGGCGTCCCGGCGGCAACTGGTCGCGTGGATCTCCCACGACCTGCGGACGCCGCTGGCCGGGATCCGGGCGATGACCGAGGCGCTGGAGGACGGCGTCGTGTCGGAGCCGGGCGAGGTCGCCGTCTACGCCAAGCAGATCGCCCACGAGGCCGACCACCTGGCGAAGCTGGTGGACGACCTGTTCCAGCTCTCGCGGATCACCGCGGGCGCGCTGAACCTGCCGATGCACGACGTGGCACTGGCCGACGTGGTCAGCGACGTGGTCGCCGCCTCGCGACCGGTCGCCTCGCGCGAGGGCGTCGAACTCCGTGCGGACGCCCGCTCGTGGCCGGTCGTCCGAGGCTCCGATCCGGAGCTGATGCGTGTCGTGCGCAACCTTGTGTCGAACGCCATCCGCCACACACCGGAGGGGGGCACGGTGGCCGTCCAGGTCGATGTGGACGGACCCGAAGCCGTGGTGCGGGTGGACGACGCGTGCGGCGGCATACCCGATGACGTGCTGCCACAGGTCTTCGACGTGGGCTTCCGCGGTTCGTCCGCCCGCAATCCGTCCGGCGCCGGACTGGGTCTTTCCATCGCGCGAGGCCTCGCCGACGCCCACCACGGGAGCATCGGCGTCCAGAACCACGGTCCTGGCTGCCGCTTCGAAGTCAGACTCCCGCTACGGTGATCGGTATGGAACGCAGCGCGCAGCGCCTTGGCCGCGCTTTGGTCGTGATCGTGGACGACCGGGTGGCGCACGGCGAGCAGGACGACAACTCCGGGCCTCTCGTCACCGAACTCCTGGAAGAAGTGGGCTTCATCGTCGACGGCACCGTCGCGGTCGAGGGTGAGGTGGTCGACATCCGGGCCGCTCTCAACACGGCCGTCATCGGTGGCGTCGACCTCGTGGTCACCGTGGGCGGCACAGGCGTGTCCCCGCGCGACGTCACCCCCGACGCCACGCAGGGCGTGCTCGACCGCCCGATCCACGGCATCGCCGAGGCACTCCGCGCCTCCGGCCTCGCCGCGGGCGCGGTCGACGCGGGCATCTCGCGCGGCCTCGCCGGCGTCTCGGGCAGCACCCTGGTCGTCAACCTCGCCGGGTCGCGCTCCGCGGTCCGCGACGGCATGGCGACGTTGTCGGCGTTGGTGCCCTACGTGATCGAGCAGCTGAGCGGTCTTGACGAAGAGTGATCCACCGAAGCCGGCCGACGACGACGCCGTTGCGCGTCGTCGCCGGTTGGCGGAGGTGTTCGGCGACGTGCTCCCGGAGACGACATCGGACGAGCGCGGTGGCGGTGGAGGGTCGGCGGATGACCGCGAGGCCTGGTACCGCGACAACAGGCCGCCGCACCACGGCGGCTGATGGGGGATTGCTGACGCGGGCTTGCTGGGCGCGGCGGTGGAGGTCTGCGGACGACCGCGAGGCCTAATGCCGCGAGGACAGGCTGCCGCACCACGGCGGCTGACACAGATTGCTGACGTAGCCGGTGGGTGCTGCCGGGCCTGTGTGGTTCGCCGCCGGGTGAGTTCAGGGCTCGGACGCCCTGCGGGTCCGCGTGGTCCCGGCGGTGTGGCTCCGGACGCGTTGCGGGCGGGCTCCGGTGTGTCCAGGGTCAGCGGTGAGCCGCGAAAGGCGCGAGCGGCGCCCAGCGTCACCACTGTCGAGCCGCGAAGGGCGAGTCGGTGCCCGGTGTCACCGCCGCCGAGCCGCGAAAGGCGCGAGTTGGCGCCCGGCGTTACCTCTGTCGAGCCGCGAAGGACGCGAGTCGGTGCCCGGTGTCACGGCCGTCGAGCCGCGACGCTCCACCACACCCACCTCGGACACGCGGTCCCACGTGCGCTGCCCGCCGCCCGATGCGCGCTGTGCCAGGACAAAGCGCGCTGGACCGCGGTCGAGCGACCGCTGCGCGCTTCGTCTCGGCGGGGACGGGCGGAGATCAGATTGCGGGGCCGCGGCGGTCTGGTGCCACCACGGTGGTCTGCGGCTGGTTGTTCTGCTGAGCCGCGAGCAGGTCGCGGATCTCGATGAGCAGCTCGACGTTCGTCGGCTCTGCCGGGCCGGCTTCCTCGCCCCTCTTGCGGCGCTCCTGGATCTTCTTGATCGGCAGCACCAGGACGAAGTAGACGACAGCGGCGACGATCGCGAAGTTGATCGCCGCGTTGATGACGTTGCTGAAGTCGAGGTACGTGTCCTCCTTGCCGGAGCGGATGTAGAAGCCCAAGCCCTTCGTCTCGGTGCTGCCGAGCGAAGCGATGAGCGGCTTGATGAGGCTCGTGGTGAACGCGGTGACGATCGCGGTGAACGCCGTGCCGATGACCACGGCGACAGCCAGGTCGACGACGTTTCCGCGCATCAGAAAGTCTTTGAATCCCTTCAGCATCAGCGGAGAGTAACGGCTAACGCATGATCCAGTGATATCGCGGCCACCCGAGTTGCATTAAGTCTCGGCAACGTGACGACGACTACTTGGCCGTGCGTCTCCCGCACCGCCGCGTTCTCCGCGAGCACCTCACCGGACGCCGACACCACGTCGACCCGGTCGCCCAGCCGCACGGCTCCGGCCAGGCCCTGGTCAGCCACCCGGACGGCCACCGCCGCCTGGTCCTCGCCCACGGCCGAGAGGTCGAAGTCCGTCAGCGGGACGCCTGCCCGCGCGGGCGCCGACAGCGCGCGGCCGAGCACCGCGCCGGAATCGGGAAAGGTCCCCGGTACGGGTGAGGCCAACGAGACCAGCCGGAGGTCGGCAGCGGACAGCGCCGTGCCCGCGGGCAGATCGCGGGAGGCGACCACCGCCGGATGACCAACGTCGGGCCAGAAGAACGTCGACAGGGCCAGCAGTGTCAGGCCCAGTGCGAGAAAGCGGCGCCACGCAACGGAAGGGCGGCGGCGCGACAGCGAACGAGCTCGGTCCCGGACGGTCGTGGAAAGGGTCATGCCTCCGACCGTAGGACGGTCGGAGGCATGTCAGAGGGGGCTCAGCCCCAAGTTGTGGACAACTCGCGATCTTCAGGAGGCCGCGGCCGCCGGAGCGCTCGTCGAGGCCTTGGAGTCCGAAGACGACTTCTTGTCCGAGGACGAGGACGAGGACTTGGAGTCCGAAGAGGTCGGCTTGGTGTCCGAAGAGGAGGTCGTCGTGGCCGACGACGTGCTCTTGGCCGAGCCCGAGCGGCTGTCCGTGCGGTAGAAACCGCTGCCCTTGAACACGACGCCGACGGCGCCGAAGAGCTTGCGCAGCTTGCCCGAGCACTCCGGGCACTCGGTGAGGGAGGAGTCGCTGAACGACTGCACCGCCTCGAACCGGTGCTCACACGCGGTGCAGGCGTACTGGTACGTAGGCACTGGGTTTGCTCCTAGCTCTGGCACTCGACCGTTGTGAGTGCCAACACGATTTTCGCCCAGGACGTTCCCGGAGCGCAAACACCCCAGGTCAATGTCACAGCCAGCGCAGCCCGACGGAGGGGGTCAACACGCCGTCCATCCGCACGTCGTGAGGCTCTCCAGGCACGTCGGCCAGCACCTCGGCATCTCGCACGACGCCGACCAAAGAAGCCTTGACCAGCGGCAACGAGCGGTCGTAGTGCCCCTGCCCCTTTCCAATCCGCACGCCGGACACCGACACCGCCAGTGCGGGCACCAGCACCAGCGAGGCTCCAGCGATCGCCGAGGCCCCGAGCCGGGGACCGGTCGGCTCCAGCAGCTTGAACCCGGCAGGAGCCAGCGACGAGGGCCCGGAGTACACCGCCCAGTCCAGCGGCGAGTCGCCCGTCACGATCGGCAGCAGCACCCGGCACCGCAGCCCGTCGAGCCAGGAGACGTCGCCGGGCTCCGATCCGACCGGGATGAAAGCGCAGACCGTCTGATCAGCCGAAACCTCCAGGGCGGCGACGTGCGCGGCCAGCGCGGCAGCTTCGGCGCGGCGGATTTCGGTGGTCAGAGACCGCCGGGCGGCCAGCAACCGTGAACGCAACGTGGCCTTCCGGTCACGAAGATCGGACGTCATGATGGGTATCCCCCGGTATGTCGTTAGCATCGCAGCCCATGAGCAGCGCCTTCCACACCGCTATCGTGCCCGCGGCCGGTCTGGGCACCCGTTTCCTCCCCACGACCAAAGCCGTGCCGAAGGAACTGCTGCCCCTCGTCGACACCCCCGCCATCGAGTACGTGGCGCGCGAGGCGGCCGAGGCCGGCGCGAAGAAGCTGGTCATCGTGACGTCGCCGACCAAGGCGTCGGTCGCGAACTACTTCGACGAGAACCCCGACCTCGAGCAGTCCCTGACCGCCAAGGGCAAGACCGACCTGGTCGAGAAGATCCAGCGCGCACCGCGGCTCATCAAGGCCGAGACCGCGATCCAGGACCAGGCGCTCGGGCTGGGTCACGCCGTCGGCTGCGCCGAGGGCAACCTGACCGGTGAGGACGAGGCCGTCGCGGTGCTCCTGCCCGACGACATCATCCTGCCCACCGGTGCCCTCAAGAAGATGGCCGAGGTCCGCCAGGAGAAGGGCGGCAGCGTCCTGCTGGCGTTCGACATCCCGCGCGAGCAGATCTCCGCGTACGGCGTGTTCGACGTCCGCGACACCGGCAGCGACGACGTCAAGCAGGTCGTCGGCATGGTCGAGAAGCCGAAGCCGGAGGACGCGCCGTCGACGTTCGCGGCGGCCGGCCGGTACCTCCTCGACCGGGCGATCTTCGACGCGCTCAAGCGCATCACGCCGGGTGCCGGCGGCGAGCTGCAGCTCACCGACGCCATCGCGCTGCTGATCAACGAGGGTCACCCCGTGCACGTCGTCGTCCACCGCGGCGGGCGACACGACCTCGGCAATCCCGCCGGATTCCTGCGGGCTGCGGTTGACTTCGCACTCGAGACCCCTGAGTACGGACCCGATCTGCGTGAGTGGTTGCGGGAACGCCTCGACAACTCCTGAGCGCGAGGACCAATCACATGAGGTCAGTGGACGAGCAGCTCGCTCGGGTGATCGCGGCCGCGGTGCGGCCCGCACCCGTGCGAGTCGCGATCTCCGAGTCGCAGGGCCTGCTCTGCGCGGAGGAGGTCGTCGCGGAACGCGCGTTGCCCGGCTTCGACCAGGCCGCCGTCGACGGCTACGCGGTGCGCAGCGTCGACGTGTCCGGTGCGAACGCGAGCCCGGTGCAGCTGCCGGTCGTGGGGGAGATCCCGGCCGGCTCCCGGCAGCCGCGCAGACTGCAGCCCGGCCAGGCGGTGCGGATCGCGACCGGCGCCCCGCTGCCGACCCTGGCCGACGCGGTCGTGCCGCTCGGCTACACCGACGGCCACCAGGCCAAGGTGACGGTCAACCGCAGCGTGCCGTCCGCCGGGTTCGTCCGCCGCACCGGCGAGGACGTGCAGACCGGTGACGTCGCCGTGCGTCGCGGCGCGTCCATCGGTGCTGCTCAGGTGGGTCTGCTGGCCGCCGTTGGACGCAACAAGGTGCTCGTGCACCCACGTCCGCGCGTGTCCGTCATCTCGCTTGGCGAGGAGCTCGTCGACGTCGACCGCACGCCCGGCCAGGGCCAGGTCTACGACGTGAACTCGTACGCGCTGGCCGCCGCCGCCCGGGACGCGGGCGCCGAGGTCAGCCGGGTCGGCATCATGTCCGCCGACCCGCGCCGGCTGCGCGAGGTGATCGAGGGCAGGCTGCTGCTCTCCGAGATCGTCGTCATCGCCGGCGGCGTGGGCGGCGCGATCGGTGACGAGGTCAGGGCCGCGATCACGGAACTGGGCGACATGGACGTCACCCGCGTCGGCATGCACCCCGGCTCCGCCCAGGGCTTCGGCAGGCTCGGCCCGGACGCCGTGCCGACGTTCCTGCTGCCCGCGAACCCGATGAGCGCGCTCGTCGTGTTCGAGGTGCTGGTGAGGCCCCTGATCAGGGCCGCGCTGGGCAAGAAGAACCCGTACCGCCGCGCCGTCAGCGCACGCCTGCTGTCGCCGCTGCAGTCGACCAAGGGCCGTCGCGGCTTCCTGCGCGGCCAGCTGCTGCGCGACGCGGACAACGGCGAGTACCTGGTGCAGCCGCTCGGCACGTCCGGGTCGCACCTGCTCGCGTCACTGGCCGAGGCCAACTGCCTGATCATGGTCGACGAGGACGTCACCGAGGTCTCCGTCGGCGAAGAGGTGCTGGTCAGCTTCCTAGCGCAGCGTGGATGAGCGTTTTCGCCGATCTGGGCAGACACCCCGGCTGGCCGGTCCGGCTGGGGCCTCTCCAGGTGCGCGCGGGAACCGTCGAGCTGCGCGGACCGAGGCTCTTCGACGGCGGTAAGTGGTCGAGGCTGCGCATCCGTGACCGCGCGTACCTCGAGCAGTGGGAACCCACGGCCCAGGAGGGCTGGGAAGAGCGCAACGCGGCGATGTCCTGGCCCGCGCAGTGGTCGTCGTTGCGCGGCATGGCCCGGCGCGGCACCTCGCTGCCGTTCATGATCCTCGTCGACGGCGAAGTCGCAGGTCAGATCACCGTCGGCAACATCGTGCGCGGCTCGCTGCTGTCCGCGTGGATCGGCTACTGGGTAGCCGCTGACCGGGCGGGCGGCGGCGTCGCCACGGCGGCCGTCGCGTTGCTCACGGACCACGCCTTCCGCGAGGCCGGTCTGCACCGGCTCGAAGCCACCGTGCGGCCCGAGAACGGCCCCTCGATCCGTGTGCTGACGAAGTCCGGCTACCGCGAGGAAGGTCTCTTCAAGCGTTATCTGGATGTTGCAGGGCAGTGGCGCGACCACCTCTGCTTCGCGCTCACCACCGAAGAGATCCCGGATGGCCTAGTGAGCCGTTTGGTCGCACGCGGAGAGGCCCGTCTTCCCTGACAGATGCTGCCGTTCGATCTAATGCCTTCCCCCAAAAGTGGGTGATAGACCACACTTTCGTACGTACGGCAGTCGGCGAGCCTCCGAGACAGGTGTGACTGTTGTGACTAGCGTGGTTGACAGCACCACGCGTGGGCCGGGGGAGGTGTACGGGGAATGCCGAGTTCGCTGATCATCGTTGCGCTGGTCATCGCCTGGTTGGTGGTCCTCGTCCCCATGTTGGCTCGCAAGCGCCAGGAGAGCGCGCGCAGCGTGGGGGAGGAGTACGACGCCATGCCAGACGCCGAGTACGACGACATCCACGACATCGACGACGACTTCTTCGACGAGGAGGAGTACGTCGAGCGCCCGTTCCGGCGTGGCCGTGGTGGCTACGACCCGGAGACCGCCGCGCTGGTCGCCCAGGCCAAGTACGCGTTCCGCCGCAGGGTGGTGGCGTTCCTCTTCGTCGCCGCGGTGGCGTCGGGAATCGTCGCCGGCGTGTTCTACACGAAGCTCTGGTACGGCCACGCCGCGATCGACCTGCTGCTCGTCGGGTACCTGACGTACCTGCGCCGGCAGGTGCGGATCGAGGAGGAGATCCGCGCACGCCGGCTCGCCCGCCTGCAGCAGGTGCGTCGCCGCCGTGCGACGGGCCCGCAGCAGCAGGAGACCCCGGCGGTCGTCGCGGACCTGCCCCGGCAGGTGGCCGTGGTGTCCGAGGAGCCGGAGACCACCAGGGTCGAGGTCGTCGAAGACAGGCCCGCGCTGCCGCCGTTGCCGCGCTTCGAGCACCACGTGCGTCCGGGCACGATCCCGGTCGACTCCGACGACGAGGACCCGGTCTTCGTCGAGTTAGAGGGACTGGAGTCGCTGCGGTACCGAGGTGCTGTCGGGGCGTAGCGGGTCATGGGTGGGGGCGGTGAAACACCCCCTCTCGGGACTGCTATAGTTCTCCACGTAAGACAGCAAGGGGCTGTAGCACAGTTGGTAGCGCGTCTCGTTCGCATCGAGAAGGTCAGGGGTTCGATTCCCCTCAGCTCCACGTAAGAAGAGAGCCGGTGGTCAATGACCACCGGCTCTCTTCTTTGTGTCCGAAAAGCGGTCGGTCTTTGCCTCGCCGCCGGATACCTTCTGCTCGTGAACAAACTTGGGGGATTGAAAGCGCTGTTCGTCGTGGGGGTGGCACTCGTCGTGGCGGGGTGTTCGCCGGGTGCGGGAGAGCAGCAGGCGACACCGCAGGAGAAGCACTTCGACGTCACGGGCTGGGGTGGGCTGAAGCCCGGGATGTCCAAGAAGGACGCCCTTGCCACGGGTGAGCTCGCCGCCACGGGCGCGGGCAAGCTCGGTACCTGCGAGGACTACCTCTACCAGGGCGCGCCCACGCCGGACCCAAAGAAATTGGCGGAGGACGAGGCCCTCGAACAGCAGATCGTCGAGGCGCAGAAGGCCGCCGACGCAGCCAAAGCGGCGATCGGGCCTGCTCCGGGCGCGAACGCCGGCGCCGCCGAGTACGCCGCGTCGGCCGAGCGGCTCGCGGCCTCCGCCGAGGCGAGCAACAAGGTGGTCCAGCTGACCGTGGAGTCGACGAAGCGTTCCGCGGACCGGACCGAGCTGTTCACGACCAACGGGGGCGTGCGGTTCCTCGGGGAGGCGATCCAGTTCATCCTGCCGCCGCCGGGTGCGACGGCAGCGCAAAACGTCGGCAAGGGTGCCACGGTCGACCAGTTCAAGGCCGCCTACCCGAACGCCAACGGCATCGACGACAGGACGTTCCAGGTTCCGGTGCCGGACCAGAAGGACTGGGTGCTGAGTTTCCGCTTCACCGACGGGAAGCTCTCGTCGTTCATGCTGCTCGACCTCGCGGTCGAGTGCGTCTGAACTGAGCGATTCCGGGTCGCCGGTCGTAATGCGGACGGCACTTTCGTCTATATAACGGCCGTAAGCTCGTTCGGCTCCCGAAAGGCTGTACCCATGAGCGACGCGCCGCAGGACAAGGTCACGGTCCTGTCCGCAGAAGCCCTCGCCCAGCTGAAGTCGTTCCCGCTGCACGGCGACGAACGGCTGCAGAACAAGCTGCTGTGGAAGTCGCCCAACGGCGACACCATCGTCGGCCTGATCCAGATGGCGCCGGGCGCGCGCGACGTCGGCCACAACCACCCGTCGGCGACGCAGCACACGTGGGTCATCGACGGCACCGTGAGCATCGGCGGGGTCGAGGCGACGGCGGGCTCGTACGCGTTCGTGCCGCCTGGCGTCGACCACGAGACGATCGCGGGCGACGAACCGGTGACGATGTTCTACCTCTACCAGCCGTTCGCACCGGAACACGACCACGATCACGACCACTGACGGTTTTTCGCATGATTCTCGCTCACCCATCTATGGGGTGAAGTTCAGTGAACAACGCGGCGTCCACAAATAGTTTTCTCTCATGAGATCTGTGGTCGCCGCGTTATTACTCGGGGCCGTCACCTCCAGCGGTGCAGCGGCGTCGACCGAAGCCCCCGCCGCCCGGTGCACGGCCGCCCGTCCTGTCGTCTCCAGCACGGAGACAGCTGTAGAAGCACGCGTTCTCACCGGCTGCACGGCCGGTGAGCTCGTCGTCTTCCGGGCCGCCCTGACCTTCCGTGCCCACGGCACGTCCTGCACCGCGGTCTCCGAAGAGCTCGAAGCGGACCCGGCCACCGAGCCGCAGTGGATCCGCGTCCGCCTGGAACTGGCCTGCGCACCCGGTGAGAAGGGCCTGCTCGGCTCGAACACCACCGTCGAGATGCACGACCAGCACACCCGCGTCGTCACCTACGGCCTGTCCGACTCCTTGACGGAGCGCGATCCGGCCGCGCGGCACCTGTGGACCATCGAGTTCGTCGCCGGCCTCGGTGACCTGCCGGTGGCGCCCGATCCGGCCGCGCGGACGTCCAGCGCGTCGGCGGGTCACGGCAGTTCCCGCACCTTCGTCGATCACCAGGTGAACGGCGGCTGACGTCGAATTCGCCACCCGTTCGGCAGGTGTCCGTTCGTGCTGCCCTCGATAACGAATCGCGCAGAACGGACGACTTCTGTCAACGAAGCCGTCCATCGCGACGTGTAAGAACCACGAGGCCCAACCTGCGGTGGGCGGAGCACGACGCGTTGATCAAGGAAATGGTTGCTGTGGCATCCACCGCAAACCGATCACGCACCGCAGGGTGACAGGTCGCCTAGGCTGGGGGTGATCTCGGAAGGGGTGGTGTGAGTCGTGGGGCTCGCTGAGTCCTTGCTCACGTGGCTGCACGGCTTCGTGGGTGCCAGTGTCTGCCCCGGTGACTGGGTGTGGACCACCACGGCGCTCGGTGCGGTGCTCGGGTTGTTCCCGACGATCGGGGCGCTGCTGTCCATCGCGGTGCGCCGGGTGGTCGGCAACTCCTACGGACCCGTGACCGGTGCCATCTTCACCGTGCTCGGCGTCACCAGCTGCCTGGTGCTGCCGTGGCTCATCATGCGCGGCACCGTCCAGGGGCTGGGCCAGCGTCGCATCGCCGGTGCCGACTCGCTGGACCAGGAAACCTGCTTCGGCTCGTTCTCGCAGGGCAGCTACCTGGTCGACGGGGCGCCGTCGATCCTGCGCGTGATCCAGCGGCCGACCGAGCAGCCCCTGTTCCTGGCCGCCGCCGGCATCACCGCGGCGCTCGCGCTGCTGTGCCTGCTGTTCGTGATGCTGCAGTCGGGTTCGGCGTTCCGGCTCGGGCCGAACTGGCCGCGCCGGGTGTTCTGGCCGATGTTCCTGGTACTTCTGGTGACGACGTCGGCATTCCCCGTGACGCTCGTCGGTCACGTCCTTCTCGGGTTTCTGCCGATTGCGATAATCGGCTCCCTCGTGGTGCGGATTTTCGGGTTGACTACCGCCATGCTGAACCGCCCCGGCCGCGACCGGTCCCAGGACCGGAACTCGCAGAACTCGCCGCCACCGCAGCCGGTGGCGCGCAAGCCGCAGAACCAGAACAACCAGCTTCCGCCTGGTCAGCCGCAGAAGAAGGCGCCGACCAAGCCGATCGACGCCTCTGCCCATCGGCCGCCGCCCCAGAACCCGGGGCAGAACCCACCGCCGTACCAGCCCGCTCAGGTGCCGAAGTACCAGCCGGCGCCGATGAACCGGCCGATGCGACCGGTGACGCAGCCGCAGCCGTCGAACCACCCGCAGAACCAGCCGCCGCGGCAGTACCCGCCGACGCGAGTCGCCGAGGTCCTGCCGCAGCCCCAGGCCCCGCAGCCGTCGAACCCGGCGGTGCTCGCGGACACGCCGGGCCCGCTGCCGTTCGGTCCGGGCGCGGCCAACGCCGAGTCGCCCGCGCCCGTGCAGAAGTCGGGCAAGGTCTGGAACCCCGGCAACGGCCGGTTCCGCCGCGTCCGCCAGCTCGGTTCCGGCGGCTTCGGCACGGTCTGGCTGGCCGTCGACGAGCAGCTCGACCGCACGGTCGCGGTGAAGCTCGCGCACGCCCCGGACAACGAGACCGAGGCGCGCATGCTCCGCGAGGCCCGCGCGCTGGCCGCGGTCCGCCACCCGAACTGCGTGCGCGTGTTCGACATCGTCCAGGACCCGGACGGCCTCGCCCTGGTCATGGAGTACATCGAGGGCGCCTCGCTGTCCGAGACGGTGCTGAAGAACGGCCTGATCGACGACAAGCTCGCCGCCCGCCTGTGGCTGAACATGGCCGACGCGCTGGCAGCGGCCCACGACCGCGGCGTTCTGCACCGCGACGTGAAGCCGTCCAACGTGATCGTCGACAACCAGGGCACCGCGCACCTGATCGACTTCGGCATCGCCCGCTCCAAGGGCGACAGCACCCTCACCGCCACCGGCATGATGGTCGGCACGCCGGACTTCCTCGCCCCGGAAACGGCCCGCGGCGAGACGGCGTCCCCGGCATCGGACTCGTGGCAGCTGGCCGCGACCGTCTCGTACGCGTTGACGGGCCACCCGCCGCGCGGCTCCCGCGAGAACCCGATCTCCTCGCTGATGGCCGCCGCACAGGGAGAACCGATCACCAAGCTGCCGCAGAAAAGCGCGCACGCCCGGTTGCTGCTCGCGGCGATGGACCCGGAGCCGGGGCGCCGGCCGTCGCTCGCGCAGGTGCGCGGGCAGCTGTCGCAGTTCCTCGACCAGCAGGGCATGAGCAAGGAAGGCCCTGTCACGAAGATGATCAGCAAGCCGACCCCGCCGCCCACGAGGCACATGCCGATGTAGGCGAACCGGGTGAACCCTCGCACGGCGGCTAACGGTCATAAAAGGCAAAGCGACGACAGCGTTGTTTCCTGACCGCGCAAAGCCGCCATGCGAGGAACTATGACCGCTGAAGAGAGCTGGCATGCCGCACGCCTGATTCCGACTTCGGGCATCAACGGCGCTGAAGAACAAGAGCGGCGGGCGACGTCGGCATTGCTGGCCGTCATGTCAGCGGTGCGCGAGTTCGGCCGGGCGTTGACCCAGCCGCTGGGAGCGCCCACTGCCGCTGTGCAGACCTTCATCGAGGTCCCGTTCGAGCTGGACGGCCGCAAGCTGATTCCGGACGGACTGATCCGGGTGACCCGCGGGCAGAAGTCGTGGACCGCGCTCGTCGAGGTGAAGACCGGGTCCAACGAACTCCAGGTGGAGCAGTTGGAGAACTACCTGGACATCGCGCGCGAGTTCGGGTTCGACGCGGTCGTCACGATCTCGAACGAGATCTCGCCTCTGCCCGGTCAGCACCCGACCCCGGTGGACCGCAAGAAGCTCAAGAAGGTGGCGATCCACCACTGGTCGTGGAGCGAGGTGCTCTGCGAGGCCGTGATGCAGAAGGAGCACCGCGGGGTGGCCGACCCTGAGCAGGCGTGGATCCTCGGCGAGCTGATCAGGTACCTCGAGCATCCGCGGTCAGGAGCGATGGCGTTCGAGGACATGGGCCAGTCGTGGGTGCCGCTGCGTGATGCCGTGGAGGCTCGCACGCTGCGGACGACCGACAAGATCGCACCCGATGTGATCCTCCGGTTCGAGGCTCTGCTCCGGTTCGCCGGACTGCAGCTCGGCCGGCGCCTCGGCACGGACGTCACCCCCGCGTTGTCCCGCAAGGATCTCGCCGAGCCCCAGGTCCGCCTTTCCCGTCAACTCGCGCAACTGGTGGCCGACGGCAGGCTCTCCGGAGGGATCCGCATTCCCGACACGGTCGGGACGCTGCACGTCACCGCCGATCTGCGGGCAGGCAGGGTGATCTGCGGTGTGGACGTGGAGGGCCCCAGGGAGGGCCGTCCGTTGACGCGGATCAACTGGCTCCTCCGGCAGCTGAAGAACGCGCCTGACCCGGTTCGGCTGGAAGCGTTCGTCGCGCACGGCAGGGGAGCGGGCGCGACGGAGTTGCTGGGCGCCGTCCGAGTGAATCCCGCGTTGCTGATCGCCGATCCGCACAAGGAGATTCGCGGGTTCCGCGTCGAGATCTCGGTCCAGATGGGATCGAAACGCGGCACCGGCCGCAACTCGTTCATCGACTCCGTGCTGAACGCGGTTTCGTCGTTCTACGAGGAGATCGTGCAGAACCTCAAGCCGTGGGCCGCCACGCCGCCGAAGATCAGGGCAGAGGCCGCGTTCGTACCGCCTGCGGACGTTCCGGTGGCGCTCGTGTCCACGGCACCGTCGTCGCAGGACGGACCCGACCTCCAGGCTCCGCCGGCAGTGCCTGAGCAGGAGGTTCACGCCGATGAGGCCGCACCGGTCGCGCACGAGGTACCGGTCGACGCCTAGGCGAACCGGGTGAACGTCGGACCGGTCCGTAACGGTGATTCACCGTTCAACGACCTAAGCCGTGGTCCACCCGGAAGCCTCGGCATCTCACGGGATGCCACGCGAAGAGTGGTGAGGCGGTTTCCGCCGATCGCCTCACCACTCACCTACGGGCAGCAGGCCTCAACCGCTTGCGCAGCAGCAGGAACACCCCGGCCGCGCCGGCCACGACCAGCCCGACGAGCCACACGGGCAAGGGCTTTCCCGGGGGCGGGTCCGGCACCGTCACGGCAGCCGGTGCGGGAGAGGCCGACACGGCGGGGTTCTTCAACGGCGGTGCGATCGTCTTCCACGGCCACACGTTCCCGGTTCCCTGGACCATTTGCGGGTCCACTGGCTTCACCAGCAACGTGCCCGGCACGGTCAGCGTGCCCAGCGGGTGCTCCCGGAACATCCCCTGCACCCCGAACACCTCGTAGGTCCCGGCGGGCAGGGAGAACGTCACGGCGTAGTGCGCGGGTTCGCCCAGCGCGACGCCGGGGAACTCGTGCGAGTCCGTGCCGGACTGGAACCGCAGGCCGGTCTTGCCGAGATCGCCCGAGAACGGGTGGGTGCCGTGCTGCAGCACCCAGTAGCCGGCGGTGTGGGTCGTGTCGGGCTGGATCGACGGCACGGGGTCCACGTACGTGACCGCCCAGCCGCCCGCGACAGCAGTAGGTGCGCTGATCAGCAGGAAAGCGCACAACAAGGCCAGAATCCTCATGACGCGAATACACCGGGAACCGAAGTGTGGTTCCCGGTGTAGAGAGGGCATCACGGACGAAGCGGTGGCACGGGCGATCGCAGGCGACCAGGCGGCCTATGGCGAGCTGGTCGTCCGGTACACCGCGCTCGCGCACCGGACGGCATACCTGCTCGGAGCCGGTGCGGACGCCGGTGACGTGGTGCAGGAGGCGTTCGTGAAGGCCTACCGGAAGCTCGGCACGTTCAAAGAAGGCCTGGACTTCAAGCCGTGGCTGCTCAAGATCGTGGCCAACGAGACGAAGAACCTGCACCGCGGCCGGCGGCGGCGCAACCTGATGGAGCTGAAGCTCGCGGCCGTCACGGAGACCGTCGACCACGACGATCCCGGCACGCTCGTGGACGACTCCCGCGCCAAGCTCCTGAAGGCCGTGCAGAGCCTGCCCGAGCACGACCGGCAGGTTGTCACGTGCCGGTACCTGCTGGACCTGAGCGAGGCCGAGACCGCGCAGACCCTGAACCTCGCCAAGGGAACCGTGAAGTCACGGCTGTCCAGAGCCCTCGCCAAACTGCGTCCGATGCTGGAGGAGGTGGCCCATGATCGATGACCAGGCGGAAGCGCTGAGAGACCTCGGCCGGCACCTCCACGTGCCGGAGCCGCCGGACGTCACGGCCGCGGTGCTGACCCGCATCAACGCACCCCGGAAGCGGTGGCTCAAGGCGCTGGTGGCAGCCATCACCGCGTTCGCCATCGCGTTCGCGGTGTCCCCGGCCGTCCGGGCGGGCGTCCAGCAACTGCTGGAGTTCGCGGGCGTCGAGTTCCGCACCGAGGCACCACAAACAGTCGCACCTCCGTTGCCCAGCAACGACGTCTCGCTCGAAGAAGCGAAAAAGCAGATGCCGTTCGAGATCCACCTACCAGGAGGGCTCGGCACGCCGGACAAGATCACTGTCCATGAAGGACGGTTCGTGACCCTGCACTACGGGGACCTGAGACTCGACCAGTTCGACGGCACCATCAGCTCGACCATCGGCAAGCTCGTCCACCAGGACGGCGTCGAGCAGGTCGACGGCAAGGTCTGGATCCCTTACCCGCACGTGTTCTTCTACATCGACCGCGACGGCCAGTGGCACACCGAGGAGCCGCAGAGAGCCGCGCAGACCCTGCTCTGGCAAAGAGATCAGGTCACCTTCCGGCTCGAAGGTGACCTGACCAAGGAGAAAGCGCTGGAGATCAGCGCCAGCTAGGCAGCCACAGCTGCTGCTGCCACATCTCCGGTGTGATCGGGTTGCCGTTCAGGATGGGCCACAGCCACACGAAGTTCGCCACCACGATGCCCACGTACAGCGCCACGACCAGCATCCCGGTGCCACGGCGTTCGGAACCGGCGGTGCTGCGGCCGAGGACCTCGCCCATCGCCAGCACGATCAGCAGCACCAGGAACGGCGCCATCGGCGTGACGTAGAAGAAGTACATCTGCCGGTCGAGGTTGAGGAACCACGGCAGCAGGCCCGCGGCGTAGCCGACCAGGACGCCGGCGTAGCGCCAGTCCATCCGGCCGATCGTGCGGAAGATCGCCCAGCCGATCACCGGGAACGCGAGCCACCACATCGCGGGCGTGCCGATGAGCATGATCGCGCCGAGGCACGACGCCGCGCCGCAGCCCGTGACGGAGTTGTCGTAGTAGTAGAGCATCGGGCGCAGGCCCATCGGCCACGTCCACGGCTTCGACTCCCACGGGTGCCGGTTGGTTTCCGAGGTGACCAGCTCGACGTGGAACTTGTAGACGTTCTTCGCGTTGTACCAGAGCGACTGCAGCGTGTCGGGGATCCACGTGACGTCCTGGATCTTGGTGCCGACCACGTGGCGGTCGATGCCGGTCTCGCTGGCCATCCACGGGAACCACGTCGCGACGTAGACGAGCACGGGGATCGCGACCAGGCCGCCCAGCGACGGCAGGACGTCCTTCACCAGCGCGCCCAGCCACGGCTCCTCGACGCCCGCGGCCCGGCGGGCCAGCGCGCTCCAGATGACCGTCAGCAGACCGAACGCCGCGATGTACCAGATGCCCGACCACTTGATGCCGCACGCCGCACCGAGCATCACGCCCGCGCCGACGCGCCACCAGCGGAAGCCGATCGACGGGCCGAACGCCGAGTTGTTGATGAAGCCCTCGCGCACCGCGACGGCCAGTCGCGCCCGCATCTGTTCGCGGTCCGCGACCAGACAGCCGAACGCGGCCACCACGAACAGCGCGAGGAAGATGTCGAGCATGCCCATCCGCGACTGGACATGCGAGACGCCGTCGGCGATGAGCAGGATGCCGGCGAGCGCGCCGAGCAGGTCTGAGCGGGTCAGGCGGCGGGCGATGCGGATGATCAGCAGGATCGTGATCGCGCCCGCGAGCGCCGACGCGAACCGCCAGCCGATGCCGTCGTAGCCGAAGAGCTCCTGGCCGATCGCCATCAGCTGTTTGGCGAACGGCGGGTGCACGATCAGCTCGTAGCCCGGGTTGTCCTCGTAACCGCCGTTGCGCAGCACCTGCGCCGTCTGCGGCACGTAATGCTTCTCGTCGAAGATCGGCGTGCCCTTGTCCGTCGGATAACCGACGTTCCAGAAGCGCACGACGGCACCGACCAGCGTCACGACGGCCGTCATGAGCCACCCGCGCAAGCGGTCTCCGGACGGAGGCGGGTCGAGTACCGCCGCACGATCCGTAGGCGGCTCCTCGACGACGACGGGCGCCTCTCCTGGCTGCACGAGGACTGTCACGCCGCCGATCGTAGGGTGAAGCTTGTGAGTCCTGTATCCGGTTCAGGCCGTCTTGTCCTGGCAGCCACCCCGCTCGGGGACATCCGTGACGCTTCCGCGCGCCTGATCGAGGCCCTCGGGACAGCCGACGTGATCGCCGCCGAGGACACCCGCCGGCTGCACAGCCTGGCCATGGCGTTGCAGGTCAAGCCGTCCGGGCGGGTGATCAGCTTCTACGACCAGAACGAGGTCGGGCGCCTCCCGGGGCTGCTCGAGTCGCTGCACAACGGCGAGACCGTGCTGCTCGTGACGGACGCCGGAATGCCGTCGGTTTCCGATCCCGGCTACCGGCTCGTCGCCGCGTGTGTCGAACAGGACATCACGGTCACGTGCCTGCCGGGGCCGTCCGCGGTGACGACGGCGCTCGCCCTGTCGGGTCTGCCGAGCGACCGGTTCGCGTTCGACGGCTTCCCGCCGCGCAAGTCCGGTGAGCGCAAGCGCTGGTTCGCCCCTTTGACCACCGAGCAACGCACCGTCGTCTTCTTCGAGGCCCCTCACCGGCTCGCGGACACCCTGCAGGACGCCGTCGAGGTGCTCGGACCGGACCGCCGCGCCGCCGTGTGCCGCGAGCTGACGAAGAAGTACGAGGAGGTCGTGCGCGGCAGCCTCGGAGAGCTCGCCGAGTGGGCCGTGGAGGGCGCACGCGGCGAGATCACCGTGGTGCTCGGTCCCGCGCCCGTCCAGGAGGCTCCCGACCTCGACACGCTCGTGGCCGAGGTCCGGCAGCGCGTCGCGGACGGGGAGCGGATGAAGTCGGCCGCCGCCGAGGTCGCGGAGGCGGCCGGGATCAGCAAGAAGACGCTCTACGACGCGGCGATCAAGTCAAGCTGACTCCTTGTTGAACGTGCGCACGCCGTAGAACACGCCGACGAGCACCAGCGCCGCGACCGAGATCAGCCCGTAGAGCACTGAGCCGGGGTTGAAGATCGACCGCTCGGCGTCGACGACGTGCGCCAGCGGGTTGATCCGCGACAGCCAGTAGAGCCACTGCGGGCCGTTCGACATCGGCAGCAGCACGCCGCTCAGGAGCATCAACGGCACGATCGACGCCGACAGCACGGACGCGAAGACGTACTCCAGCTTCACCTTCAGCGCGATGGCGTACGACACGGAGCCGATCGCGATGCCCAGCAACGCCACCAGCCCGAGACCGAGCAGCATCTGACCCGGCGACGCGCGGAAGCCGAACAGCATCGCGGCCAGCATGATCAGCAGGCTCTGCACGACCAGCAGCACGACGTCCTTGCCGACCCGCCCGACGAGCAGCGCGACTCGGCTGACCGGGGTGACCCGCAGCCGTTCCATCACGCCCGTGCGCACCTCGGGCAGCAGCGAGAAGCCCGCGTAGGCGGTGCCGAACAACGCCATCTGCACCAGCAGGCCCGGCACGAACCACTGCCAGCCGCCCTCGCCCAGCAGTGGTCCGAACAGGCCGAGGTAGAGCAACGGCTGGGCGATCCCGAACACGATCGCGACGGGGTTGCGCAGCACGGGAAGCATCACGCGGCAGAACACGAGCCATGTGTCACGCAGCATTGGCTTCCTCCCGCAGGGAACGGCCGGTCATGGTCAGGAACACGTCGTCGAGCGTCGGCCGGTGCACCTGGACGCTGTGCAGCTCGACGCCGATGTTGTCGAGGTCGCGCAGCAGCCCGGGCAACGCGCGGTCGCCGTTCGGGATCCGGAAGCTGACCTTCTCACCGTCGACCACGGCGTTCTCGAACTTCGAGGCGACGATCGACGCCTGCGGTGTGCCGAGCACGACGAGGTCGCCGGAGACGCGGTGCTTCAACTCGTCCGGTGAGCCCTCGCCGACGATCGAGCCGTGGTCGATGACCAGCAGCCGGTCGCTCAGGTAGTCGGCCTCGTCGAGGTAGTGCGTGGTCAGGAAGACCGTGACGCCGTCGGTCTTGAGCTGCTTGATGTGGTCCCACAGGTTGCGGCGGCTCTGCGGGTCCAGCGCCGTGGACGGTTCGTCCAGGAACAGCAGCCGCGGGTCGTGCAGCATGCCCATCGCGATGTCGAGCCGGCGCTGCTGGCCGCCCGACAACGTGACGACGCCGCGCTTCTCGAGGCCGGTCAGGTCGAACCGGTCGAGCAGGCCGGCGACCTTCCTGCGGGCGTCGTGCTTGGACAGGCCGTAGAAACGGGCCTGGAACTCCAGCTCGTCGGCGACCCGCTGGTCCTGGCCGGAGCCGTTCTTCTGGCCCACGTAACCGATGTTGCGGCGCACCCCGGCCGGGTCCTTCAGCAGGTCGTGCCCGGCGATGACCGCCTCGCCGGCGGTCGGCTGCAGCAGCGTGGTGAGGATGCGCAACGTCGTGGACTTGCCGGCGCCGTTCGGGCCGAGGAACCCGACGAGCTCGCCCTCCGCGACGTCGATGTCGACCCCGCGCACCGCGTCGACGGGACCGGCCTTCGTGTCGAACCGGCGCGCGAGGCCGCGTGCCTTGATCATGGTGAGACCCCCTCTAGTCAACTTTGACTAGAGGCTAGCGAGAACTAATCAAGTTTGACTAGTCCCTCAGCTCGTACGCACCGGCCTCTAGGCGTTCGATCAGCTCCTGAGTCCAGCGCACCTGGCCTTCGAGGTGGACGAGCCAGAGTCGAAACAGTTCGCTGACGTGCGCGGGCTTGCCCATCTCCGGCATGGACGCGATGCCGTGCCGGGTCGGGGTGAGCTGCCCTTCGAGACCCGCGAGCCGGTTCTTCAGCAGCACGACCGCCTGCTTGCGGGGGAGCAGGTTGAGCATGGCCACGCCCGCGGAGACCTCGTCGTTGCCGGCGGCCGGGTTCGCCAGGGCGTGGCCGAGCAGGTCGTCGAGCTCGTGCTCACCGGCCGCGGTGATCCGGTAGGTGGTGCGGGCGGGGCCCTCGCCGGACTCGGTGCCGACCGGCTCCAGCAGTCCGTCCTTGGCCAGCGCCTTCAGCGCGTGGTAGATCGAACCCGGCTGCACGTTCGCCCAGCTGTCCGCCGACCACGACTTCAGCTCGCGGCGCACCACGTAACCGTGGGCCTCGCCGACGAGCTTCACCACGCCGAGCACCAGCATTCTGGTCGCGGACAAACAGACCTCCCACTCGGTGAAAACCCCCTGGCACCGCCTCCGTAGGCTATTGCCATGAGTGCCTCCGTACTGACCGCGGTGGCCTGGCCTTATGCAAACGGTCCCAGGCACATCGGTCACGTCTCCGGTTTCGGTGTCCCGTCCGACGTCTTCTCCCGCTACATGCGGATGTCCGGACACCGGGTGCTCATGGTCAGCGGCACGGACGAGCACGGCACACCGATCCAGGTGCAGGCCGAGAAGGAAGGGCTCACCGCCCGCGAGCTCGCCGACAAGTACAACCGCGTCATCGCCGGTGACCTGCAGGGCCTCGGCCTGTCCTACGACCTCTTCACCCGCACGACGACCGGCAACCACTACCAGGTGGTGCAGGACCTGTTCTCCGCGCTGTGGAAGAACGGCTACGTCGTCCCCAAGACCGAGATGGGCGCCATCAGCCCGTCGACCGGCCGCACGCTGCCCGACCGCTACATAGAGGGCACCTGCCCGATCTGCGGCTACGAGGGCGCGCGCGGCGACCAGTGCGACAACTGCGGCAACCAGCTCGACCCGTCCGAGCTCGTCAACCCGCGCTCGAAGATCAACGGCGAGACGCCGAAGTTCGTCGAGACCGAGCACCTGTTCCTCGACCTGTCCGCGTTCATCGACTCGCTGGGCAGCTGGATGGGCACGCGCTCGGACTGGCGTCCCAACGTGCTCAAGTTCTCGCAGAACCTGATCAAGGACCTGCGGCCGCGCGCCATCACCCGCGACCTCGACTGGGGTGTGCCGATCCCGCTCGACGGGTGGAGCGACCAGCCGATGAAGCGGTTCTACGTGTGGTTCGACGCCGTGATCGGGTACCTGAGCGCGTCCGTCGAGTGGGCGCGGCGCACCGGGAACCCCGACGCCTGGAAGGAGTTCTGGACGGGCGACGCCCAGGGCTACTACTTCATGGGCAAGGACAACATCGTCTTCCACTCGCTGATCTGGCCGTCGCTGCTGCTCGGGCAGAACGGCGCGGGCGACAAGGGCGGCGAGCCCGGCCGGTTCGGCACGCTGAACCTGCCGACCGAGGTCGTGTCGTCGGAGTACCTGACGATGAGCGGCTCGAAGTTCTCCACCTCGCGCGGCACCGTGATCTACGTCGGCGACTTCCTGGAGGAGTTCGGGCCGGACGCGCTGCGGTACTTCATCTCCGTCGCGGGTCCCGAGAACCAGGACACCGACTTCACCTGGGAGGAGTTCGTCCGCCGGACGAACTTCGAGCTGGCGAACGAGTGGGGCAACCTGGTCAACCGCTCGATCTCGATGGCGCACAAGAACGTCGGCGCGATCCCGAAGGCCACGGCGCTCACCCCGGCCGACCACGAGCTGCTCGCGCAGTCCAAGGCGGCGTTCGAGACGGTCGGCGCGCACCTGCGCCGCTCGCGGTTCAAGCAGGCCTCTGGCGAGGCCATGCGCGTGATCTCCCTGGCGAACAAGTACCTGTCCGACCAGGAGCCGTGGAAGCTCAAGGACGACCCGGACCGCCGTGACTCGGTGCTGCACGCGGCACTGCAGGTCGTGCAGGACGCGAACACCCTGATGACGCCGTTCCTGCCGCACTCGGCGCAGAAGGTGCACGAGGCGTTGGGCGGCACGGGCGTGTGGGCCGCGCAGCCTCAGCTGACCGAGGTCGACGACCTGGACATCCCCGAGCGCTCGTACCCGGTGCTGACCGGTGACTACGCCGGTGAGCAGGCCAAGTGGGAGTCCACGCCGATCGAGGTCGGCCGGCCGTTGCAGAAGCCGTCGCCGCTGTTCGCGAAGCTCGACGTGACGCTGGGCGAGACCGGGCCCGAGTGGGCCCCGATCGTCACCTCGTAGTGGCGGACAAGCGTGAACGACCGCCGGTGCCGGAAGCTCTTCCGGCACCGGTGATCGACGCCCACACCCATCTCGACGCGTGTGGGGCCGAGAACGCCGCGGACGTGGCGGTCCTGCTCGACCGGGCGGAGGCCGCCGGCGTCTCGCACGTGATCACCGTGGCGGACGACCTGGCCGCCGCGCGGTGGGCCGCCGAAGCGTCCACTTGGGACCCGAGGGTCTACGCGGCGGTGGCAGTGCACCCGACGCGCACGTCGTCCTTCGGGGACGAGGAGAAGGCCGAACTGGAACGGCTGGCCGTGCTGCCCCGCGTGGTCGCGATCGGCGAGACCGGTCTGGACTACTACTGGGACTACTCGCCGCCGGCCGCCCAGCATGACGCTTTCCGTTGGCACATCGACCTTTCCAAGCGCGTCGGGAAGCCGTTGATGATCCACGACCGGGACGCGCACGAGGACATCCTGAAGGTCCTCGACTCCGAGGGCGCACCGTCCACTGTGGTGTTCCACTGCTTCTCCGGCGACGCGGACTTCGCCCGGCGATGCGTCGACGCGGGGTACGTGCTGTCGTTCGCGGGCCCGGTGACGTTCAAGAACGCCCGTGCGCTGCGGGAAGCGGCTCAGCTGGTGCCGCAAGATCAGCTGCTGGTCGAGACGGACGCGCCGTTCCTGACGCCCCATCCGTTCCGTGGACGTCCAAATGAACCCTATTGTGTGAATTACACAGTTCGCGATCTAGCTACGTTGCGTGGCGAAGATCTTTCTGAACTCTGTGCCGCTGTCACCCGTACTGCTCAACGAGTGTTCGGGCTGGACCACTGAAATGCGACGTAGAGCGAACGGAGCAAAGGGTTGCTACCCCCATGGGGTGACTGACGTCACAACATTGGCGGGGGTGTTTGCGCAACGTCGGCTACCCCGTTACTGTCCCGTGACCGTGCCACCTGAGCCGACCTTGTCGGTTCGGAGCACGCCCGCAGTCGGGGCGGGACCGAAGCCAGAAGCGCGAAGAAGCGAGACCACGTAGGAGGAGTTGCCGGGAACCTTCGAGCTCCAACTCGAATGATCTTGTCAACGCCAACTGTGCGGTGGCCTCACAGCTTCCGCAATGGAGGTATCGACCCTTGTCTGGTAGCGACAGAACTGCCGCTCCTTACGACTTCAACGACGACACCGACTGGTTCACTCCGGTCGGCGGCACGGCGGTTGACGTCGCTGATCCCCACCCGAGCTTCCCCGCCGGTGCGCTGACCATCACGCCCGCGGACGTGCTCGAGGTGCTCGGCCCGGACGCCGACGACCTCCTCGCCACGGCGAACGTCGACGTCGACGAGCTGATCCGTCTCATCAACGCCGAGACGACGATCATGCCGCCGCTCGTCCTCCCGTCGGAGGAAGAGGAGCTCAACGACCCGCAGGTCCTCGTCAAGGCCGCCTCGACGTGGAAGCGCCGCTTCCTCAAGGGCACCGTCGCCGCGGTCCTCGTGTCGATCTCCGGTGGCGGCGTGACCGCCATGGCGATGGACAAGTCGCTGACCGTCGAGGTCGACGGCGCGATGCAGACCGTGCACTCCTACGAGGGCACGGTCGGCGACGTCCTGGCGGAGGAAGGCATCGTCGTCGGTGAGCACGACGCCCTCTCGCCGTCGCTGAACGCCCCGATCTCCGACGGCGGCAAGATCAGCCTCGACCGCGGCCGCCTGCTCAAGATGAGCGTCGACGGCCAGGCCCGCGAGGACTGGGTCCGCTCCGTCACCGTCGAGGAGGCCGCCAAGCAGCTCGGCGTGCCGCTCGAGGGCGCGTGGATGTCGATGCCCGGCTCGCACGCCGTGCCGCTCGAGGGCATGAACCTCGAGGTCAAGACCAGCAAGACCATCAAGCTGTTCGACGGCGCGAACCCGGTCCGCGAGGTCAGGACGACCGCGCTGACCGTCGACGAGCTGCTCAAGGCGGAGAACCTCAGCCTGGGCCCCGAGGACGCCGTCGCGTCCGGCGCGGACGTGAAGCTCGCGACCGGCGCCGAGGTCTACATCTCCCGCACCGGCGTCACGGTCATCAACGTGAACGAGCCGGTCGCGCCCCCGGTCGAGAAGACCAACGACCCCAACATGACCGCGGGCCAGCAGACCGTCACCGACCCCGGCGCGCCGGGCGAGCAGACCTCGCAGTACCGCGTGACGGTCAAGAACGGCAAGGAGATCAGCCGCGAGAAGCTGAGCTCCAAGGTCACCAAGGAGCCGAAGCCCAAGAAGATCACCGTGGGCACGAAGCCGCTGCCCGACGGTGAAGTCTGGGACCGCCTCGCCAAGTGTGAAGCGGGCGGCAACTGGGCCATCAACACCGGCAACGGCTACTACGGCGGCCTCCAGTTCTCGGCCAGCACCTGGGCCGCGAACGGTGGCACCGCCTATGCGCAGCTGCCGCACCAGGCGACCCGCGAACAGCAGATCGCCACCGCGACCAAGCTGCGCGACCGCGCGGGCGGCACGTACGGCGCCTGGCCGGGCTGCCGCGCGAAGCTCGGCCTGCCGTAAACCTCTCCGCGTCCCCCGCCGAAGGCCGCCCGTGGTTCGCCATGGGCGGCCTTCGCCGTTTCCTACCCTGCGACCCCTGTGGAACGCCTGGTGCGAGAATGCACCGGTGAGCCTGCTGGGACCTGCCGAAGTTCGTCGTCTAGCCGCCGAGCTGGACATCCGCCCGACCAAGAAGCTGGGCCAGAACTTCGTGCACGACCCGAACACGGTCCGCAAGATCGTCACGGCGGCCGAGCTCACCGAGGACGACGTCGTCCTGGAGGTCGGGCCCGGCCTGGGTTCCCTGACCCTCGCGCTGCTCCCCGCCGCCAAGCAGGTCGTCGCGGTCGAGATCGACCCCCCGCTGGCCGCTCGCCTCCCGCAGACGGTCGCGGAGATGGACCCGGAGAACGCGGGCAAGCTCCACGTCGTCCTCAAAGACGCCATGAAAGTCACCCAAGAGGACCTGCCGGCACAACCCACCGCGATCGTCGCGAACCTGCCGTACAACGTCGCCGTCCCCGTGGTCCTGCACCTCCTGGCCGAGCTGCCCAGCCTGCGCAAGGGTCTGGTGATGGTCCAGGCGGAGGTCGCCGACCGGATGGCCGCCAAGCCCGGCAACAAGATCTACGGCGTCCCCAGCGTGAAGCTCGCCTGGTACGCCGAGGCGAAGAAGGCCGGCTCGATCGGCAAGAACGTCTTCTGGCCAGCGCCCAACGTCGACTCGGGCCTGGTGTGGTTCCTGCGCCACGAGAATCTTCTGTCCACAGTGGACCGCAAGCGGCTCTTCCAGATCGTCGACGCCGCGTTCGCGCAGCGCCGCAAGACGCTGCGGGCGGCCCTCAAGGGCTGGGCGGGCGGCGCGGAACAGGTCGACGAACTGCTCCTCAAGGCGGGCGTTGATCCCCAGCTCAGGGGCGAGCAGTTGAGCGTGATCGACTTCATCCGGATCGCCGAGCAGTAGACCGGGGATCCATCGGCCATCAGTGTGATCTGTCGAACGAATCGGGTTTTGGCTTGCGCAACCGAACGTCCGTCCGGTTGACTCTTACTTGCCATCCGGAGCGACTGAGAGACCTGGCTCTACGACGTCGCAGCAACCACCCGCTCGATGCGGGCAGGTGCTAACGCCAGGACCGATGGAGGATCACCATGGGTACCACGCGAATGCTGACGCGCCGTCGAGTCATCGACCAGTGCCGTCGCTCGTCTGCTGCATGTCGTCGCCACCTCGTCTAAGGCGCCTTTCCCAAGTCCTTTGACGCGCACTCGTCCGAAGAGTGGCGCACATCCCTGAGCAAGAACTTCGACCGCGCACGTCCGCCACGAGCGGGCGAGGTGCCGTCGCGCGCAGCCGTGGAGCAGAAGTGATCACTGTCGAAAACCTCACCAAGTCCTTTCAGGGTGTCAGCGCCCTCAACGGCGTGACCCTCGACGTCGAGGCCGGCACCGTGCTCGGCGTGGTCGGCCCGAGTGGTGCCGGCAAGTCGACGCTCGCCCGCTGCGTCGCGCTGCTGGAACGTCCCGACTCCGGGGCGATCCGCGTCGACGGCACCGACATCACCAGCCTCGACGGTTCCGCGCTGCGGGCCGCGCGCAGGCAGATCGGCGTTGTGCCGCAAGGGGATTCGCTTCTCCGTCAGCGCACGGCGGCCGGCAACATCGCACTGCCGCTCGAGTCCGCGGGCGTGCCCGGACCGCAGCGCCGCACCCGTGTGGGCGAGCTGCTGGACCTCGTCGGGCTCACCGACAAGGCCGCCTCGTACCCCGACCAGCTGTCCGGCGGGCAGCGCCAGCGCATCGCCGTGGCGCGCGCCCTCGCCGCCAACCCGTCCGTGCTCCTCGCCGACGAGCCCACCAGCGCCCTGGACCCGGAGACCACCGGTTCCGTGCTGACCGTGCTCGACCGTGCGCGCGCCGAACTGGGTGTGACCGTGCTCATCGTCACGCACGACATGGGCGTGGTCCGGAAGATCTGCGACGACGTCGCCGTGCTGGAGCAGGGCCGCGTCGTCGAACACGGCAAGGTCCTCGACCTCGTCAACAACCCGATCAGCCGCACGAGCAGCGCCCTGCTGCCCGCCGTCGACCTGAACCCGATCAACGAGAGCAGCTACGACCGCGTCGCGGACGTCGTGCTCGTCGGGTTCGCCGCGGTCGGCGCGCTGCTGCCCGAGGCCGCACACCGGTTCGGGGTCGAACTCAACATCGTCGGCGGTGGCCTGACGCGCCTGGGGGAGACCCCGGTCGCTCGCTTCCGCCTGGGGCTGAACGGCGAACGCTCCGACTCCGCTCTCGAGTGGATCGGCGAAGCCGGCGGCGCTGTGCAGAGGTCCTTGAAGGGCCCTCAAGGAGTAGCTGCGTGAGGTCTGCAACACCCTGGTCCGACGTCTTCAGCTTTCTGCTCGAAGCGACTGGCGAGACGCTCTACATGGTCGGCGTCTCGACCGTCATCGCCACAGTTCTCGGAGTTCCCGTAGGTGTCTGGCTGCAGCTCACCGCCCAGGGTGGGTTGCGGCCGAACGCCGCGGTGCACAGGATCCTCGGCTTCGTCACCGACCTGGGCCGCTCGATGCCGTTCATCGTGCTGCTCGTCGCGCTCACGTCGGTCACGCGCCTCATCGTCGGTGGCTCCATCGGCAGCACGGCGGTCATCGTGCCGCTGGCCGTGGGAGCGATCCCGTTCGTGGGCAGGCTCGTGCAGAACATCCTGTCCGAGGTGCACGTGACCGTGGTCGAGGCCGCGATCACCACGGGCGCCTCGACGTTGAGGATCGTGCGCGGCGTGCTGATCCGCGAGTCGCTGCCCGCGCTGATCAACGCCATCGGCGTCACCGTGATCGCCCTCATCGGGTACTCGGCGATGGCGGGCGTGATCGGCGGCGGTGGCCTCGGCGACCTGGCGATCCGCGAGGGCTACCAGCGCTTCAACGACCGGATCCTGTGGAGCACCGTGGCGTGGCTCGCCGTGCTCACCACCGTGATCCAGTTCGGTTTCACCCGTGCCGCCCGTGCGTCCGACCGGCGCCGGCACGCCTCCGTCTGACCCGTAGCAAAATTCTCAAAAGGAACGTCATGCGTATTCGTGCTGCCCTGATCGCAGTTGCTTTGACCGGTTTGACTGCTCTGTCCGCTTGCTCGTCGGGCGGTGCCAGTGCCTCCGACACGCTCAAGGTCGGCGTCTCCCCGGTTCCGCACGCCCAGATCCTCAAGTACGTGGCCGACAACCTCGCCGCGTCAAAGGGTCTGAAGATCGAGGTCGTCGAGTTCACCGACTACGTGCAGCCGAACACGGCGCTGGTCGACGGGTCGCTCGACGCCAACTACTTCCAGACCGTCCCGTACCTGGCGACGTTCACCAAGGAGAGCGGCGCCAAGGTCGAGTGGGTCGAGCCGGTCCACGTCGAGCCGCTCGGCCTCTACTCCAAGAAGGTCAAGAAGCTCGACGAGCTGCCGTCCGGCGCCAAGATCGCCGTCGCCAACGACGCCACCAACGAGGCCCGCGGCCTGAAGCTGCTGGAGGCGAACGGCCTGATCAAGCTCAAGGCCGTCGACCAGCCGACCGTGCGCGACCTCGCGGAGAACCCCAAGAACCTGCAGTTCGTGCCCCTGGAGGCCGCTCAGCTGCCGCGGTCGCTGGAGGACACCGACGCGTCCGTCATCAACGGCAACTACGCGATCGACGCGCGCCTCAAGCCCTCCACCGACTCGCTCGCGCTGGAGAAGGCCGAGGGCAACCCCAACGCCAATGGCCTGGTGACCCGCACCGAGCTCAAGGACGACAAGCGCATCAGGGACCTGGCGGAGCTTCTCGCGTCGCAGCAGGTCAAGGACTACATCAAGCAGACCTTCGACGGTTCGGTCATCCCGGTCTGATCGTGACACCGACCGGGGGAGGAGTCCGAAACCCCAGAACGCCCGTAGGCTGACGTGGTGCTCGCAGTCGTTCCTCCCCCGGTCACAGTTCGCGTCCCGGCCAAGGTCAACCTGCACCTGGCCGTAGGAGACGTGCGCCCGGACGGTTACCACGACCTGGTGACGATCTTCCAGGCGCTGTCGCTGGTCGACGAGGTCACGGTCGCGGTCGCCGACGAGCCAGGCGTCGAGGTCTACGGCGAGGGCGCCGACCAGGTGCCCACCGGAGCCTCGAACCTCGCGTGGCGCGCGGTCCAGCTGCTCGCCGCGCACGTCGGCAAGGACCCGGACGACCCCAAGGTCCGCGTCGTCATCCGCAAGGCCATCCCGGTCGCGGGCGGCATGGCGGGCGGCAGTGCCGACGCGGCGGCGACGCTGGTCGGCCTGTCGTCGTTGTGGCGCCTGGAGATCAGTCGCGACGAGCTGGCCGAACTGGCCGGGAAGCTCGGCGCCGACGTCCCCTTCGCCCTCTACGGCAGCACCGCGCTCGGCACCGGCCGCGGCGAGCGGATCGTGCCCGTGCTGGGCCGCCACCAGTTCCACTGGGTGCTCGCGTTCGACCGCCGCGGACTGTCCACTCCGGACGTCTTCGACGAGCTGGACCGCCTGCGCGCGGAGGGGGATCCGCCCCGCGTGGGGGCGGTCGAGGCGGTGCTCGAGGGCCTGTCCTCCGGAGACCCCCGTCAGCTCGCGCTGCTGCTCGGCAACGACCTCCAGGCCGCAGCCGTCTCGCTGCGCCCGAACCTGCGCCGCACGCTCCGCGCGGGTGTCGACGCGGGCGCGCTGGCCGGCATCGTGTCCGGGTCCGGCCCCACGACGGCCTTCCTGTGCGAGGACGGCGACGCGGCGGTGAAGGTGGCCGCCGAGCTCGCCGGTGCCGGGGTGTGCCGGACGGTTCGCGTGGCGCACGGGCCCGTGCCCGGAGCGCGCGTGATCACGACCGAGGAGCCGAAGCCCACCCCTCCCGAGGTGCACGCGTAGCTGTCAGGGGCTTTGGTGCTCCTGGGTAGCCTGCACGGGGCAGTTTCTTACTAGTCGTGAGGTTTTGATGGCCAACCTGGTCAACCTGGAGTCCGTGTCGAAGTCGTTCGGCGTCCGGCCGCTGCTCGACGGCGTGTCGCTCGGCGTCAACGAGGGCGACCGCATCGGTGTCGTCGGCCTGAACGGCGGCGGCAAGACGACGCTGCTCGAGGTGCTGGCCGGGGTGGAGCCCGCCGACGACGGCCGGGTGTCGCGGTCGCGCGACCTGCGGATGGCCGTCGTGACGCAGCGGACCGAACTGCCGGAGGGTTCGACCGTGCGCAACGCGGTCATCGACCCGCTCGGGTTCGACGCCGAGCACGAGTGGGCGTCCGACGCCCGCGTCCGGTCCATTTTGGACGGTCTCGGGATCACCGCGCTGGGCCTCGACTCCGTGGTCTCGCGGATGTCCGGTGGTGAACGGCGCCGCGTCGTGCTGGCCGCCGCGCTGATCCAGGACCTCGAACTGCTCGTGCTGGACGAGCCCACCAACCACCTCGACGTCGAGGGTGTGCGGTGGCTCGCGGAACACCTGCTGGCCCGCAAGTGCGCGCTCGTCGTCGTCACCCACGACCGGTGGTTCCTCGACATCGTCTGCAACCGCACGTGGGAAGTGGTGAACGGCAAGGTCGAGCAGTACGAGGGCGGCTACGCCGACTGGATCTTCGCCCGCGCCGAGCGGCAGCGGCTGGCGGACGTGCTGGAGGAGAAGCGGCAGAACTTGGCGCGCAAGGAGCTCGCCTGGTTGCGCCGCGGTGCGCCCGCGCGGACTTCGAAGCCCCGCTACCGGATCGAGGCCGCCGAGGCGTTGATCGCGGACGTGCCCCCGTTGCGCGACAACGTCGAGCTGCTGGCGTTCGCGAAGAAGCGCCTGGGCCGCACGGTCATCGAGGTCGAGGACGCCACACTGTCCATTCCGGACCGGGTGCTGGTGCGCGACCTGACGTGGCGCATCGGTCCCGGTGAGCGGATCGGTCTCGTCGGCGTCAACGGCTCCGGCAAGACGACGCTGCTGAAGCTGCTGGCGGGGGAGCGCGAACCCGAGACGGGCAAGCGGATCCAGGGCTCGACGGTCAAGATCGCGCACCTCTCGCAGGAGCTGCTCGACCTCAACGGGTCGATGCGCGTGCTGGAGGCGATCGAGGAGGTCGCGCGGCGCGTCGTGCTCGGCAAGTACGAGATGTCGGCGTCGCAGCTGGGCGAGCGGTTCGGCTTCTCGTCGCAGAAGCAGTGGACGCCGGTCTCCGACCTCTCAGGTGGCGAACGGCGCCGGCTGCAGCTGTGCCGGCTGCTGATGGCCGAGCCGAACGTCCTGCTGCTCGACGAGCCGACGAACGACCTGGACATCGACACGTTGCAGCAGCTGGAAGACCTGCTGGACTCGTGGGCCGGCACGCTCGTCGTGATCTCGCACGACCGGTACCTGGTCGAGCGCGTGTGCGACAAGGTCGTCGCGCTGTTCGGCGACGGCGGCCTGACCGAGCTGCCCGGTGGCATCGAGGAGTACCTCAAGCGCCGCGACTCGCTGCGGGACAGGGAGTCCGGCGCTGCCTCCCCGGCCGCGGACAAGGCCCCGTCCAACGCCGCCGACCAGCGTGCCGCCCGCAAGGAGCTGGCCCGGCTGGAGCGCAGGCTCGAGGTGCTGCACAAGAAGGAAGCCGAGCTGCACGCGGCGCTCGCGGAGGCCGCGACGGACTCCGGCCGGTTGCTGAAGCTCGACGCCGAGCTCCGCGCCGTGCTGGCGGAGGAGTCCGACGTGGAGGCCCAGTGGATGGTCGCGGCCGAGGTCGTCGAGGGCTGACGCGCTACTTGCCCTTGCGGCGCAGTTCGTCGGCGAGCTGGGGCAACAGCTCGTCGATGAACGACGTGTCGTAGCCCTGGCCGGAGAGCAGCGCGTAGCTGAAGCGGGCCTTCATGACCTCGTCCGAGCTGGCGCCCAGCATGCCGTCGAGCGCGACGCCGATCTCCTCCAGCATCCGGTCGACCTGCGCGGTGCGGTAGCCGCGCTGGCCGGACGCCGCCTGCGGGATCCGCAGCTGGCGCAGGTCCTTCCACGACTTCACCGACGGCATGCTGCTGCGGACGGGGCCGGAGAGCTGCTGCTCGATCTGGCCGAGGAAGCCGTCCACCTCGGTCTCGTCGTAACCGCGCCTGCCGATCAGCGGGCGGGAGAACCTGACGTCGCGGACGTCCTTGCCGGTCAGGTTGTCCTGGCCGAGCAGCGTCGCCTCGATGCGGTCGAGGAACGCGTCCACCTGGGACTCCTGGTAGCCGCGGCGGCCACGGGGAGGGCGGTGGAACGCGATGTTGCGGATGTCCGCGGCGGTGAACTTCGCCGCCTCGACGGACGGCTGCGCCGCGGGCTGCTGCGCCGGCGGTCGTTTCTGCGGCGGGGACTGCCGAGGGCGCTGCTGGGGCCGTGGGTCCGGCTGCGCGCTGCGCTGCTGCGGCCGCTGCTGTTGCTGGGGGAGCGGCGGGAGCACGGTGGTCGGCGGGCCCGCGTCACGCGGGGGTGGCGCGACCTCGAACATCAGCACCACGAGGTCGAGGAACGTGTCGACGTCCTCCTCGTCGTAGCCGAACGTGCCGGGCGCGGTCTCGCCGAACACGGCGTCCTGCACCTGTTGCGCGGTCAGGTTGTCCCTGCCGCGCAGGGTCTGCTCGATGCGGTCGAGGAACGCGTCGATCTGCCCCTCGTGGTACCCGCGGGTCCCCGGTCTGGGCTTGTGGAAGCGCACAGCGGCCACGTCGTCGGGGGACAGCCGGACCGCGGGTCTCATCGCCTGCGACGTGGCGTGCGCGCCCTTGGCGGGTGCTGAGGCCTGCTGGCGTTGCGGAGTGGACCGCAGCGTGTCCGCCACGAGTTCCATGAAGACGTTGACCTCGTTCACGTCGTAGCCCGGGTCTCGGGTCGCCGTGCTGAACTTGACGCCCAGCACGTCCTCGCGCGTGAGGATGTCCTTGCTCTTCATGGTGCCCTCGACACGGTCGAGAAACGCGTCCACCTCAGCCGCGTCGTACCCGCGCTGACCCAGCGGGGGACGGTGGAACGCGACCAGGGCCACGTCCTGCGCGGAGAGCAGAGGTGCCGGATGCGCGGGCAGGGAATGCTGCGCTCCGGGGCCGCCCCGATCCACCAATGACCTCCTCCTATGTACCTGTACTGGGGAGTATCGCGTTTCGCGTGGCATAACGTTTCGCCCTGATGGACCAAACGGCGCCACTACGATCGCGAACATGAGTCAGTTCGTGGATGTGATGCTGGCGACGGCCTCCAATGGTGGAGACAGGGGCATGACGACGGGGGAACCCGCCGCGCCTGTCCGCCGGACATGGGCCGAGGTGCACGAACGCGCCCGGCGGATGGCCGGTGCGCTCGACGTGGCGCCGGGCACCGCGATCGCCGTGCTCGCCGCCGAACCAGCCGTGATCGCCCCAGCCGTGCAGGCCGCATGGCTGTGTGGTGGCAGCGTCACGATGTTGCATCAACCCACACCACGCACCGACCTGGCCGAGTGGGCCGAGGACACGCTGCGGGTGCTCGCCATGATCGATTCGCACCTGGTCCTGCTCGGCAGCCCCTTCGACGCCCTGGCTGCCGTCCTGGACCAGCACGGAGTGCCCTACAAGCTGCTCTCCGAACTCGATGCGGAACCGATCGCTGCTCCTGTTCCCACCGACGAGGATGCCACGGCACTGCTGCAGTTGACGAGTGGATCAACCGCCGATCCGAAAGCCGTGCGCATCACGCACCGCAACCTGATGGCGAACGCCGAGGGCATGCGCATCGCGGCGGCACTGGATCCCACCTCGGACGTCATGGTTTCGTGGCTGCCGCTGTTCCACGACATGGGGATGGTCGGCTTCCTCACCGTGCCGATGCTGTTCGGCCTGGAATTGGTGAAGGTCACACCCGTCGACTTCCTGTCCCGCCCGACGTTGTGGGCCGACCTGATCACCCGGCACCGCGGCACGATCACCGCCGCACCGAACTTCGCCTACGCGATCGTGGCCCGCCGGCTCGCTTCCTCGTCCGATTCCTTCGACCTGTCGTCCCTGCGGCTCGCGTTGAACGGCGCCGAGCCGATCGACCCTGCCGCGGTGCGGTCGTTCGTGGACGCCGGGGCCCGGTTCGGGCTGCGGCCGGAGTCGATCCTCGCTGCCTACGGGATGGCGGAGACCACTCTGGGTGTGGCTTTCGCGCCCCTGTTCACCGGACTGTCGGTGGACGTGGTCGATGCGGACGCGTTGGAGGCCAAGCATCGTGCGGTGCCCACCGAGGGTGGGCGTGCGTTCCCGTTGCTCGGACCGCCGCTGCCGGGGCTGGAGCTGCGGGTGGTGTCGGACTCCGGTGAGGTCCTGGGTGTCCGGGACGTCGGCGAGTTGCAGATCCGGGGCGAGGCCGTCACTCCCGGATACCTGACGGTGGACGGCCCACTGGCCACACAGGACGCTGAGGGGTGGCTGTCCACCGGGGACGTCGGGTACGTCGTGGAGGACGGCCAGGTGGTCGTCTGCGGGCGCCGCAAGGACGTCATCATCATGGGTGGGCGCAACATCTACCCGACCGATGTGGAGCGTGCCGCCTGCTCCGTGGAGGGCGTGCGTGCCGGGAACGCCGTCGCGGTGCGGCTGGACGCCGGGACGCAGCGCGAGCGGTTCGCCGTGGTGCTGGAGTCGAAGCTCGCCGGGGACGCCGAGGCGGAGAAGGATCTGGTCAAGCAGGTGACGGCTCGGGTCGTGGACGCCGTGGGACTGCGGCCGTTCGCCGTGGTGGTGCAGCCGCCTGGGACGTTGCCGAAGACGCCCTCGGGCAAGCTGCGGAGGTCTGCGGCGGCTGCTCTGGTCTAGTAGAGGGCGTCGAGCTCGTCGAGTCGCTTGCGCAGCTCCCTCGCGCTCCCGCGGGGGAGTGCGCGGGCGACGAACCCGAGGAGTTCGCGGGCCACCAACGGGTTCCCGCAGCACTCCCAGCCACCGCAGCCGTCGTTACCGTCGTCGATCAGCAGACGGCGGTAGGGATGGCGGACGAACGTGGCCCAGTGCTCCAGCGAGCTCTGAACAGCAGTCGGCCAGAGGTAGCCGCGGCTCAGTTCGAGCCGCACGATGTCGCGGATGAAACGGTCGCTGAAGCCGTCCAGTCCGCCGCGGCGCTCAGGCGGCACGGCCCTTTCGGTTGCTCATGCCGTCCATTGTGCCCGCTAGTGGAAGCTGTTTTGCGCGGCTTCGAGGCCCTTGGTGACGAGGGCCTCGGCCGCGTCGGCCGCCCGGTCGATCTCCAGGGCGAGCTGCTTGCGTTCGACCGTCGAGAAGTCCTTCAGGACGTAGTCCGCCGGGTCCTGGCGGCCTGACGGGCGGTCCACGCCGAAGCGCAGGCGGTGGTAGTCCTTGGTGGCCAGGGACTTCGTGATGGAGCGGAGTCCGTTGTGGCCGTTGTCGCCGCCGCCGAGCTTCATGCGCAGCTGGGCGAACGGGAGGTCCAGCTCGTCGTGGACCACGACGATGGTGGTGGGCTTGAAGAACTTCACGGCGCTCGCGACGGGGCCGCCGGAGAGGTTCATGAAGCTGCGCGGCTTCGCGAGGACGACGCGGTGGCCGGACAGGCGGCCCTCGACGATCTCGGCGCCGGACTTGTGGGCCTTGAACTTGCCGCCGACGCGGGCGGCCAGTTCGTCGAGGACCAGGAAGCCGATGTTGTGACGGTTGCCCTCGTACCTGGGGCCTGGGTTGCCCAGCCCGACGATGAGGGCGAGGTCAGCGTCCACGGAACCGCAACTCCTGCTCGAGATCGTCCAGCAACGTGTCGACGGCCTGCACCTGGTAGCCCTTGCCCAGCAGGCCGGACGTGGTGCTGAACCGGGTGTTGCGGACCTCGGTGGAGGTCATGGCGCCCCGGCCGTCCAGGTTGGCCGCGGCACGGATGATGAAGGCGTCGACTTCGGCGCGATCGTAGCCGGTGCCGGCCTTCGGGAGCTTGCGCGCGTGCAGGTCCTCGCCGGTGCTCAGGCCCGTCGGCGGCACGATGCCGTTGCGGACCTGGAACTCCAGCAGGTGCAGGACGCCGTCGACGCTGAGCGGGTCGTAGCCGTTCGGGACCGAGGCGAACCTGACGGTGCGCACGTGGTCCGGGTTCAGCCGGAGCCGGCCCGCGAGCGCGTCGGCGACGATCTGCAGGAACTCGTGCACCTGCGCCGGGTCGTACCCCTGCTTCTTGCGGCGGAAGGTCTTCGACCGGACGTCGGCGGGCCGCAGGTACCGCAACGGCGCGCCGCCCCCCTTGTGAGGAGGCGACGCGCCGTCGTTTCGGCCCGACGTGATGGGGCTCAGCTTTCCTCGGTGGCCTCAGCCGCCGGAGCAGCCTCGTCACCCTCGAGCTGCGCCGCGGACGGCGCTTCGTTCACGGCGACGACGAGAGCGTCGGCGTCGGTGATCAGGACGGCGCCTTCCGGCAGCGTCAGGTCGCTGGCGTGGATCTGCGTGCCCGCGGCGACACCGGCGATCGACAGCTCGATCTGGTCCGGGATGTTCATCGCGTCCGACTCGATCTGGATCGTGCTGAGGTCCTGCGTCAGCAGCGTGCCCGACGCGGGCTCGCCCGAGATGACGAGCGGCACCTCGACGGTGACCTTCTCGCCGCGCTTCACGAGCAGCAGGTCGACGTGCTCGATGTAGTTCTTGATCGGGTGCGTGGTGACGGTCTTGGTGAGCGCCAGCTCGCTCTCGCCACCGAGGGCGAGGGTGAGGACGGCGTTCTGGCCGTGCTCACGGATGACACGGGCGAACTCGAGCGCCGGCAGGGCCAGGTGCTTCGGGTCGGAACCGTGGCCGTAGAGCACCGCGGGGATCTTGCCGGCGCGACGGGTACGGCGGGCTGCGCCCTTGCCGAATTCAGAGCGCTGCTCAGCGGCGAGACGGACCTCGGACACGGTGGGGTACTCCTTACAAGTCTGGCCTTGTACGTCGGGGCGGTGCACAAGTTCTCAGCGGTTCAGCTTTGGGGGTGGCCTGCGGTGGCGAGCAGCATGCGGATGACTTCAACACGCGCGGCATCGAGCCACCGCGTCGATCACGTTGAGCTGGATAGCTCGCCCTCGCCGAGGCAACCCGACCAGTGTAGGTGAGTGTGGGGTGGGGGTGGTAATCGGGGGGTGGGTGGGCTGGCCTGGTGGGTGGTTGCCTTGCGGTACGCGGCCTGGCGGGTGGTCGCCTTGCGGGCGGCCCGGTCTCCTTGCGTGCTTCCCCTGGGGGCTCTGCCCCCAGACCCCCGGCAATCTGATCAGGGGGCCCGCGCTGCCTGCGGGTAGATGGCACGCCTGTTGCTTTGAGCGGCTGCCGGTTGCGTACGAGGGTTGCGTTGGCGGTGGGGTCCCATCACGAGCCGAGCCAAGAGCGGGCCACACC
>NZ_BMNC01000023.1 GCF_014646255.1 Lentzea pudingi | reverse complement strand
CCAATTGATCATCTGTGTTGCGACGACCCCTGGAATCCACCTCTGATCAGGGGGCCAGCGCTGCCCGTAGGTAGATGGCACGCCTGTTGCTTTGAGCGGCTGCCGGTTGCGTTGTGAGTTGCGTCGGCGGTGGGGTCCCATCACGAGCCGAGCCAAGAGCGGGCCACATGCCTGAGGAGGTGTCAAGCGGACGAAAAAGCGTGTCCGCTTGACACCTCCTCAGGCATGCAGCAAGTGCTATGGCGCGACTCGTGATGGGACCCCACCGCCCAGTGCGCTTGCTAAAGACGAAAGACGAAAGACAGGACGGCTCGCCTTCGGCATCGCGTGCCATCAGGTGTGTTGGTTTGGTTAGGTCAGGGAGGCGACTTGGTCGCTGACGACTTGGGCTGCTGCTGAGACCAAGGCCGTTACCGCCGGGTTCGTCGAGTTGTCCTGGCGCCAGCCGAACTGCGTGTAGACGCGGAACGTCGGGGACCAGGGCAAGCGGACCAACCTGCCGTCGGCCAGTTCTGAGGACACGGTCACCTCGGGCATCAGGGCGATGCCCAGGCCTGAGGCCACTGCTCGTTTGGCTGCGTCCACCGAGTCCAGTTCCAGGACTGGGGCTCTGGTGTCGTCGTAGCCGAGTGAGTGTTCGAAGAGTTCGTGGTAGCTGGCGCCGTTCTCGGCGCGGATGAGGGTGCTGCTCGTGATGTCGTCCTCGGCCAGGGTCTGGCGTTGGGTGAGCATGTGGTTCGGGCCAGCGACCATCACCAGGGGTTCTGGGCAGAGGACTGTGGTTTCGAGGCCCTCGCGGGGTTCGATCGCGCCGATGAAGAAGGCGCAGTCCAGTTGGCCGTCTCGCACCGAGTTCAGGTTGTTCAGCGCGTTGCGGGAGTGCAGGGAGAGTTGGACCGACGGGTAGCGCCAGCACATGTATTCGATGAGCGGTAGCAGACGGTAGTCGGTCAGGCTCTGTGCGGAGCCGATGATCAGTTTGCCGTGGGGCTCGCCGTTCATCGTGATGGCTTTTCGGGCCTTTTCGGTGAGGTTGATGATGTTTCGTGCGAACGGGAGCAACTCCACGCCTGCCGAGGTCATCTGGATACCTCGGGGGAGGCGCCGGAAAAGGACGACCCCGAGGCCCTCCTCGAGCGCCTTGATGCGGGTGGTGATGGTTGGCTGCGAGCAGTTGAGCGTGGCAGCTGCCTTGGTGAAGCTCCCTGTCTGAACCACGGTCGTGAACGCGAGAAGCTGGCGTGTCTCCATCAGGCGGATCCTCGGGGTAAAACGGTGCGACGACTTTTTCTCGTTCGTTCCCGTGGTCCTGTTACGGATGGTGCGGGAGCAGTAACGCTACCTGCCCTCTGAGCTGCGGTGATTGGTGCTTATGGAGTCAACTTGATCGGTCTGGAAAGCCTGTTTGCGCCGAAAGAGTGAAATTGGAAGCGCCGCCTTCGACGGGCGGTAGTTGGACGACTCTGTTTAGTGAAGCTTTTCGCGAGGCGAACAAAAAAGTGTCGCCACCCGTGGTGGGTGGCGACGCTGGATGCGGGGACGAAGCAGGCGTGTCGCTCGCTTTCGGTCACACGGCTCGCTCAGGCCGCGCAGGCGCCTCCGCCCACGAGGAAGTCGTAGACGACCGGCGGGTTGTCGCCGAGGCGCTGCGTCACCACGAGGTTGAGGCCGGTCGCCAGCTCGTAGGTGGCTGGGAACTGGCTGCTCCACGGGGCGAGCTCGGCCACCGTCATCACCCTGCGCTTGAAGTGCACCGTGGTGGTGCGCTCCTGGCCGTCCGGGGTGGCCTGGTCGCCCGCCTCGACGCCGGGGACGGTGAACTCCACGCGGAAGCCCGAGCCCGGTGCTCGCACCATCTGGCCCCTGGCGTCGCGGAGGTGGAGGCTGAAGTCGGTTTTGCTGCCGTGGCCGTTGGGGTGGTTCGGGTCGAAGTTGCAGAACGACGAGTCGTCCAGGTTGCCGAACGTCATGAACGGCCCGCGGGAATCCGTCAGCGCGAAGGACAACGTGCGTTCCGGGGCGATGTTCTGACCGACGATGCCGGTGCGGAGCTCGTAGTCGATGAACGGGTACTGCGGCGCCACGTCCGGGTCGGACACGTGCACGCCCCAGCCGGCGTGCAGGGCGTTGGGGCCCACCACGTTCTTGTAGAGGGAGATCGACGGGTTCGTCTCGTCGGACGGGCGCCACGTGATCGAGAGGCCCTCGGTCTGGCCGTTGACCGTCAGCGCGTAAGCCGAGGCAGTGGCCACCGGGTCGAGGACCGGAGTGGCCGCCGAGGCCGGTGCGGCGGTGGCCGTGGTGAGCACCACGGCTGTGAACAGGAGCGCGCTCTTGCGCAGCATGTTTCCCCCAGGAACCAAGATGAGCTTCACAACGGCGCGAATGGGCCGTTGTGGAGCGACCGTAGCGAACAGGTCTGACAGCCGCGGTCACCCGAGCCGCGGTTGCCGGTGCCCCCGCCGCGACGGGCGCGGTTCGAGGGACTGAAGCGGGGTGGCGGCGGTCACAGCACGGGTCTCGCCTAGACTCGCTGGGAATCCGGGCGCCCTGGTGGCGGTATCCGGCTGTCTTGCACGTTCTTGTTCGTATCGAGGAGTCCACGTTGAAGAGCACCGTCGAGCACCTGAGCCCGACGAGGGTCCGGATCAACGTCGAGGTGCCGTTCGACGAGCTCAAGTCGAACTTCGACCAGGCGTACCGGAAGCTCGCGAAGCAGGTCCGCATCCCCGGGTTCCGTCCGGGCAAGGCCCCCGCCAAGGTCCTGGAGAACCGCATCGGCCGCGCTCCGGTGCTGGACGAGGTCATCCAGGAGGCCATCCCGGCCAAGTACCTGGAGGCGGTCAACGCGGGTGAGGTGCGCACGCTCGGCCGTCCCGACTTCGAGGTCACCAAGATCGAGGACGGTCAGACCCTCGAGTTCACCGCCGAGGTCGACGTCCGTCCCGAGATCACCGTGCCCGCGTTCGGCGAGCTCGCCGTGACGGTCGACGAGCAGGAGGTCACCGACGAGGACGTGACCACCCAGCTCGACGAGCTCCGCGCTCGCTTCGGCACGCTGACCGGCGTCACCCGCCCGGTCGAGACCGGTGACTTCGTCATCGTCGACCTGTCCGCGACGGTCGACGGCGAAGAGGTCGAGGAGGCCCGCACCAGCGGCCTGTCCTACGAGGTCGGCTCCGGCCAGCTCGTCGAGGGCATCGACGAGGCGCTCGTCGGCGCGTCCGAGGGCGAGACCAAGACCTTCGCCACGACGCTCGTCGCCGGTGAGCACGAGGGCCGCGAGGCCGAGGTCACCGTCGTTCTGAGCAGCGTCAAGGAGCGTCAGCTCCCCGAGCTCGACGACGAGTTCGCGCAGCTCGCCAGCGAGTTCGACACGCTCGACGAGCTCAAGGCCGACCTGCAGACCCGCCTCGCCCGCGTCAAGAAGATGCAGCAGGGCGTGCAGGCGCGCGACAAGGTCCTCGAGGCGCTGCTGGAGACCACCGAGGTCCCGCTGCCCGAGGGCATCGTCCAGGGCGAGATCGACGCGCGCAAGCACGACGCCGTGCACGCCTTCGACCACGACGACGCGAAGTTCGCCGCCTGGCTGACCGAGCAGGGCCAGTCGGAGGAGGAGTTCGACGCCGAGCTCCGCAAGGCGGCCGAGCAGGCCGTCAAGACGCAGCTCGTGCTCGACTCGATCGCCGACGCCGAGCAGGTCACGGTGTCCGACGGCGAGCTGACCGAGCGGATCATCTACCAGGCCCAGCGCTTCGGCATCTCCCCCGACGAGTACGTCAAGCGCGCGCAGCAGTCCGGCCAGCTCGGCGCGATCTTCGCCGACGTCCGCCGGGGCAAGGCGCTCGCGAGCGTCGTGCGCCAGGCCGAGGTGTCCGACTCGAGCGGCGCCAAGCTGGACCTCGACGAGCTCTTCGGCGAGACCAAGTCCGATGAGGACGGCCAGGAGTAGCGACCGAGTCGCTCGTCCCTTCCCCGCGAACGGACGAGCTTCGGAAATACAGCTGATAGCGAACGCGGGCGGTGTCGGGCATCTGACGCCGCCCGCCTTCGTTAAGGTCGATCGCAGAGAGATTTTTGCTTCCAGATTCGTTCCACCTGGAGTTAGGCAGGCAGACGTGACGCAGCACTCCTTCCCGACCCCCGAATTGCGGTCGGCCACCGCCGGGATGAACCTCAACGACTCGGTGTACGAGCGGCTGCTCCGCGAGCGGATCATCGTCCTGGGTTCGCAGGTCGAAGAGGGCATCGCCAACCAGATCACCGCTCAGCTGCTGCTCCTCGCCGCTGAGGACCCCGAGAAGGACATCACGCTTTACATCAACTCGCCGGGTGGTTCCGTCACGGCGGGCATGGCCATCTTCGACACGATGCAGCTGATCCAGCCGGACGTGGCCACGTACGCGATGGGCCTCGCGGCCTCGATGGGGCAGTTCCTGCTCTCCGCGGGCGCGCCCGGCAAGCGCCACGCGCTCCCGCACGCTCGGATCCTCATGCACCAGCCGTCCGCCGGTGTCGGCGGTACGGCCGCGGACATCGCGATCCAGGCGGACATGCTGACGCGCACCAAGCGCGAGATGGCGGAACTCATCGCCGAGCACACCGGCCAGACGCTCGAGACCATCACCCGCGACTCCGACCGCGACCGCTGGTTCACGGCGCAGGAAGCGCTCGAGTACGGCTTCGTCGACAAGGTCGTCACCAGGGCCCAGCCCGTGGGCGACTCGAACAACTGACGTCAGCTAGGAGACCTCAAGTGAGCCAGTTCCACCTGCCGCAGTCGCGGTACGTGCTGCCGTCGTTCGTCGAGCGCACCAGCTATGGCATGAAGGAGTCGAACCCGTACAACAAGCTCTTCGAGGAGCGCATCATCTTCCTCGGCGTGCAGGTTGACGACGCCTCCGCCAACGACGTGATGGCGCAGCTGCTGGTCCTCGAGTCCGAGGACCCGGACCGCGACATCCTGATGTACATCAACTCGCCGGGTGGCTCGTTCACCTCGCTGATGGCCATCTACGACACGATGCAGTTCGTTCGCCCGGACATCCAGACGTACTGCCTCGGCCAGGCCGCCTCGGCCGCCGCGGTGCTGCTGGCCGCCGGCACGCCCGGCAAGCGCCACGCGCTGCCGAACGCGCGAATCCTGATCCACCAGCCCTCCATGGAGGGCGCGTACGGTCAGGTGTCCGACCTGGAGATCCAGTCGAACGAGATCCAGCGCGTGCGCCGCCTGATGGAGTCGACCCTCGCGCGGCACACGAACCGGACGGCGGAGGAGGTTCGCGAGAGCATCGAGCGCGACCGGATTCTGACGGCCGAGGAGGCCAAGGAGTACGGCATCGTCGACACGGTGCTGCCCTACCGCAAGCTTTCCGCCAAGTCCTGAGCGCGGCGTCCTAGGGGCTGGGAAATCTCCCGGCCCCCGGACACCGCGTGCCCACCCGACACGCCGATGTGACCGGGCAACCGGCCTGATCGGCGCGTCGGGGGACGCGGGTCCTCCCCTGAAACGGGGTCGGCCAGGTACCGTCAGGAGAACGGGCTCAGCACCCACAGCCAGTGGGACTGCCACAGCAAGTCAGCAGGCGCACTACAGCAGGTGTGCGCCGGAGGGGACATAGGTCAGCGGTCATGGCGCGTATCGGTGACGGCGGCGACTTGCTGAAGTGCTCTTTCTGCGGAAAGAGTCAAAAGCAGGTGAAGAAGCTCATCGCCGGCCCCGGCGTTTACATCTGCGATGAGTGCATCGATCTCTGCAACGAGATCATCGAGGAGGAGCTGGCCGAAGCCGGCGACGTGAAGCTCGACGAGCTGCCGAAGCCCGCCGAGATCCACGAGTTCCTCGACCAGTACGTCATCGGCCAGAGTGATGCCAAGCGCACCCTCTCCGTCGCCGTCTACAACCACTACAAGCGCATCCAGGCGGGCGACCGCGGGCGCGAGGGTCGTGACGACGGCGTCGAGCTGGCGAAGTCGAACATCCTGATGCTCGGCCCGACGGGGTGCGGCAAGACCTACCTGGCGCAGACCCTCGCGAAGATGCTGAACGTTCCGTTCGCCATCGCCGACGCGACGGCGCTGACGGAAGCCGGGTACGTCGGTGAGGACGTCGAGAACATCCTCCTGAAGCTCATCCAGGCCGCGGACTACGACGTCAAGCGCGCCGAGACGGGCATCATCTACATCGACGAGGTCGACAAGATCGCTCGGAAGAGTGAAAACCCGTCGATCACGCGCGACGTGTCGGGTGAGGGTGTGCAGCAGGCGCTGCTCAAGATCCTCGAGGGCACGACCGCCTCGGTGCCCCCGCAGGGCGGCCGCAAGCACCCGCACCAGGAGTTCATCCAGATCGACACGACGAACGTGCTGTTCATCGTGGCCGGTGCGTTCGCGGGGCTCGAGAAGATCATCCAGGACCGGGTCGGCAAGCGCGGCCTGGGCTTCGGTGCCGAGGTCCGCTCGAAGGCGGAGACGGACTCGGCGGACTACTTCGCCGACTCCATGCCGGAGGACCTGATCAAGTTCGGCCTGATCCCCGAGTTCATCGGGCGTCTGCCGATGGTCGCCTCCGTCACGAACCTCGACAAGCCGTCGCTGGTGATGATCCTCACCGAGCCGAAGAACGCCCTGGTGAAGCAGTACCAGAAGCTCTTCGAGATGGACGGCGTCGAACTCGAGTTCACCAAGACCGCGCTGGAAGCGGTCGCCGACCAGGCGATCCTGCGCGGCACCGGTGCTCGTGGTCTGCGCGCGATCATGGAAGAGGTCCTGCTCCCGGTGATGTACGACATCCCGAGCCGCACGGACGTCGCCAAGGTCGTCATCACCGAGCAGACGGTGAAGGAGAACGTGAACCCGACCATCGTGGCCCGGCAGCCCTCGCGCCGCGAGCGCCGCGAGAAGTCGGCCTAGGTTCGATCGTTCCAGCGAAGGGCGCCCGGGAAACCGGGCGCCCTTCGCTCGTTCCAGCACGGGCGCCGCGACACGCCCCCGCGCGGCCTCGCGGCGAGGCGGTGCCGCGCGCGGCATGCGTGTGGTGGCGCTGTCCGCACGTCTGGTGCCCACCGGTGTGGTGTGCGTGGTGGGGCTCGCGTGTGGTGCTGTCCGCGCGTCTGATGTCGCCGGCACGTTTGGTGCGGCCTGCGTGTGTGTGCTGTCCGCACGCCTGGTGTCGCCGATACGTCTGGTGCCGCCGCGTGTGTGGTGCGGCCCGCAGGCCTGGTGGCGCCCGCGTCGCGTCGCTCGCCGCTTGTTCCCAGCCGGACGCGGGGAGCGCGGGGGTGGTGTCGCGAGTGTGGTGCGGCCCGCGTGTGTGGTGTCGTCCGCACGTGTGGTGCGGCCCGCGTGTGTGGTGTCGTTCGCACGTGCGGTGCGGCCCGCGTGTGTGGTGTCGTCCGCACGTGCGGTGCGGCCCGCGTGTGTCGTGTCGTCCGCACGTGCGGTATCGCCTGCGTGTGGGGTGCTTCCTTGCGCTATACCGCCCACACGTCTGGCGCCTCATACGTAGGTGGCGCCGCCTGCAGCTTTGGTGCCACCTGCGCACGTGGCGCCACCTGCGCGTTTGGGGCCACCCACGCACGCCTGGCTCCACCTGCGCGTCTGACGCCACCGACGTACGAGGTGCCACCTGCGCGTCCGGTGCCGCCCGCACATGTCGCGCAGGCCGTCTCGCGCAGGTCGCCTCGCGCCGCCCCCACCCGGACGTGCGGGAGCGAGGAGACGAGCGGCGCGGGGCGTGCTGCCGGGCGAGGATTCACCGGTGCCGCCTCCCGCCACGCCACTAGGGTGGAGGCATGTCGCTGCCCCACGTGCTCCTGCTTCACGGCTACACCGGTTCCGGCCCCGGCCACTGGCAGCGCTGGCTGGCCCAGACCGTGTCCGAGCACGGCGGCCTTGCGGACATGCCGCACTTCAGCAGTCCCGAGGCGCCCGACCGCGACACGTGGCTCCGCGAGCTCGACACGCACCTCGAAGCGTTGCCCGCCGACCGTGAGCGGGTTGTTGTCGCGCACTCGCTCGGTTGCTACCTCTGGTTGCACCACGCGGCCCGCGAGAACATCGCCCACGTCGACCGGGTGCTGCTCGTCGCTCCGCCCGCGCTGGACCACCCGGAGCCGGCCATCAAGTCGTTCTTCCCGGCCCCGCTCGATCCGGCCGGGTTGCGCCGTGCTGCCACCGACACGCGTCTGGTCGCGGGCGAGGGCGACCCGCACTGTTCGATGCAGGCCGCGAAGGAGCTCGCTGAGGCGTTGCGGATCGAGATCGACGTCGTGCCGGGGGGCGCGCACATCAACATCGACGCGGGTTACGGGGAGTGGCCCGCGGTCCTCAAGTGGGTGCGGTCGAGGACGGTGCCGCTCTCACCGCGCTAGCCATCACTTCCTGGGGGGAACGTGAACGACACAGCAGAGTGGTTGCGACGCAGGCTTCCTGAGCTCGTGGCGGAGCACGGCGTCGGTGCCCAGGTCGCGGTGCTCGCGGACGGCGAGATCCACGACGCGGCCGCCGGCGTGCTCAGCACCGCCACTGGCGAGGTGGTGACCACCGGCTCGTTGTTCCAGATCGCGTCGATCACCAAGGTCTGGACGGCGACGCTCGTCCAGGAGTTGGTGAACGAGGGCAGGCTCGACCTCGACCGCCCGGTGCGCGACGTGCTGGCGGGTTTCCGGCCGGTGATCACGCCGCGGCACCTGCTGACCCACACGTCCGGCATCGACGGCGACCTCTTCCACGACACCGGTTCGGGCGACGACGCGATCGAGGAGTTCGTGGCACGGCTGGCGGACGCGCGGCAGCTCTTCGCGCCGGGCGCGGTGTGGTCGTACTGCAACAGCGGCTTCACCGTCCTCGGCCGGATCGTGGAAGTGTTGCGGGACAAGCCTTTCAACACCGTCCTCGAGGAACGGTTGGCCGCACCGCTCGGGCTCGCGGTCACGACGACCTACGCGCAGGCCACGGCAGCACACGCCGTCGGGCACGAGGACGGACAGCCGGTGACCGATCCGGGACCGGAGTCCGACTGGCCTGCCGGGTCGGCGCTCGCGATGAGTGCACGCGATCTGCTCGCGTTCGCGCGGATGCACCTGGCGACGCCCGCATTCGCGGTGATGCGCGAGCCGCAGGTGTTGTTGCCGGACTTCGGGAACCGCGCCTCGTGGGGCCTCGGCTGGGAGCTGCCGGGCTACTCAGGCGGCGCGGTGATCGGCCACCACGGGAGCAACAGGGGACTGGCGTCGTTCCTGCGGATCGCGCCGGAGAAGGGGGTCGCGGTCGCCCTGCTCACGACCGGCGGCGACGCACGCGCGGTGTTCGACCACGTCATCGACGACGTCTTCAGCGCACTCGCCGGTGTCCGCAGGCCGGAATCGCCGGTGCCACCCGCCGCGCCCGAGCCGGTGGACGAACGCTTCCTCGGCACCTATCGCTGTGCGGGTCACGAAGTCGTTGTCACACAAGCAGATCACGGCCGCGTACTGGTCGATCTCGACGACGACGCGCGAGAGTTCGTTGCCCTGCGTGGCGACGCATTGATCGCCGTGGACGAACCGCACACCGTGCTGGTGTTCGTGAACGACCTGGTGCACTTCGGGCGGGCGGCCGTCCGGACCTGAGAACTCCTGGGGGAGAACCATGATCGATCTGACTGAACTGGTCGAGCGGCACGGCGTTGTCGGCGCCCAAGTCGCCGTGCTGCACAACGGCGAGATCACCGACATGGCAGCAGGTGTGCTGAACAACGTCACCGGCGAGAAGGTGACGACCGACTCCATCTTCCAGATCGGGTCGATCACCAAGGTCTGGACGGCCACGCTCGTGCAGCAACTGGTGAACGAGGGCCTGCTCGACCTCGACCGCCCGGTGCGCGACGTGCTGCCCGACTTCAGGCTCGCCGACGAACAGGCCGCGCGGATCATCACGCCACGGCACCTCCTCACCCACACCGCGGGCTTCCAGGGCGACCTCTTCCACGACACCGGCAACGGCGACGACATGCTGGAGAAGTACGTCGCGCTCCTGGCGGACGCACGGCAGGAGGCGCCACCCGGCGAGCTCTACACGTACTGCAACAGCGGCTACACGTTGCTCGGCCGGATCGTGGAGGTGTTGCGCGGCAAGCCTTTCCGGGTCGTCGTCCGGGAGCGGCTCATCGACGTGCTCGGCCTGCGCACCGCGGTCGCGAGCCACGCCGAGTACGCCACGCAGACCGTCGCCACCGGGCACGTGGGCAAGGATCCGGAGCCCGCGGGCAAGTTCATGGCCGAGGGTGACGCACCGGCGGGCACAACGCTCGCGATGAGCGCGCGGGACCTGCTGGAGTTCGTGCGGATGCACCTCGGCACCAGCGAGTTCGACGCGATGCGCGAGAGCCAGGTCGTGCCACCGAACTTCGCGCAGGGCGGCAGCCAGGGGCTCGGCTGGGCGGTGCACGAGTACGCGGACGGCGTCACCGGCGTCGGCCACACCGGATCGACCCTGGGGTACCGGGCTTACCTGCGCGTGATCCCCGCGGCCGGACTCGCGATCGCCGTGCTCACCAACGGCGGTGAGAGCCTGCCGCTGGCCCGTGCGGTCTTCGAGGAGGTGCTGGGCAGGGAGGGCATCACCCCGCCCGGCCTGCCCACACCACCGCCGTTGCCGGTACCGGTGGACGTGGAACGGGTCGTCGGCGTCTACCGGTCCACCGGGCTGGAACTGCACGTCACCGAAGGCGACGGTGGCAGGGTCAAGCTCCGGTACGTGCGGCTCGACCCCGGCTGGGAGTCGTTCGTCGACGGTGACGAGCACGAGTTCACCGGACTGCGGGACGACGCGCTGATCGCCGTCGACAGCCAGAACGGCTACCACCAGGTGGTCGTCCTCTGTGGACGCGACGAGCAGGACCGGGTGAAGTACCTGCACTGGGGCCGGGCGGCCCAGCGCGTCTAGACAGCGCGCTTCGCGTACTTGGCGAGGAACTGCACGACGTCGGGCGTCACCTTCCGGTACAGCCCGTCGTCGTGGCCGCCGCCCTTGACCGTGCCCACCTCGGGCCGCGCCTCGCGGATGAACCGGCGGGTGCCCTCGATGAACCGGTCGCGGTCGCCGATCCACACGCCGAGCGCGGTCGGGCCGGTGGACCTGATGTGCCGCAACGGGTCGAGCGACGCCCACTCGCCCTCGTCCTTGAACGCACGCCGCTTGGCCATCTCCGGCCACGTCGTGATCAGGCCGGGGGAGATGGCCGCGGCGGCCGCGACCGGGTCGCCGCGCTCGGCTCGGCGTCGCGCGTAGAGCAGCGAGCCGAAGCCGCCCATCGACACACCGGTCACCGCGAACGGGTCGCCGTAGCCGCGTTCCTTGAGCCAGCGCGGGACCTCGTCGAGCAGCATGGCCATCGGGTCGTCGCCGGGGACGTTCTCGTGCCAGTAGCTGTTGCCGCCGTCGACCGCGACGAAGCCGAACGCGGGCACCGAGCCCTTGGCGACGGCGGCGGTCAGGACCTCGGGCAGGTTGCCCACGGGGGCGTGCCTGGCGTCGCCGTTCAGGCCGTGCAGGAGGATCGACATCGGCAGGCCGCGGACGTTCGCGCCGGCCGGGAGGTAGAAGGCGAGGGTGACCTCGCGGTGGCGGGCGGCCGAGTAGACGCGTTCGAAGCGGATCACCGGCTTGGCGGCCGAGGCGGCCCGCACGCGGTCGGTCGTCGCGATCTGCTGCTCGACGGCGCCGGACGACGACACGTACGTCGCGACGCCCATGGCTGTCGCGATGACCACGCCGATCGCCGCGAGGAGGGTGCGGCGGCTGTACCTCGGTTCCCCCATGCTCACCTCATCGCGCGGGCACCGTTCCTCGTTTCCTTCTCAGAGGACGGAACGCACGCGTAAGGAGGACAGTTCCTCACTCGAATAGCCCAGCCACGTCAGCACGTCGTCAGTGTGCGCGCCGAGCGCCGGAACCGCACCCGGCGACCACTCGAACCCGGCCACCGGCGGCGGCAGCATCCGGGCCGTTCCGCCGGGAACCCGCACGTCAACCCACCTGTCGAGCTGCGGGTGGGTGGGCAGTTCGGTGATCGAGCGGGTCAGCGCGGCGGGCACGTCCGCACCGTCCAGGGTGATCAGCAACTCCGCCGCGGTGAGGCCGGAAAACGCCTGTTCGAGCAGCTCCTGCAGCTCCGCGCGGTGCTCGACGCGGGACGCCACTGTGGCGAACCTCTCCTGCGGCGCCAGCCCGATCAGGCCGCACAGCCGCTGCCACTGCCCGTCGTTCTGCACGGCCAGGTGCACGGCGCCGTCCGCGCAGGCCACCGGCCCGTACGGCGCGATGCTCGGGTGGTGCGCGCCCGACCGGGGCGCCGCGGCCCCCGTCCCGGCGGCGTAGAGCATCGGCTGGTGCATCCACTCGGCCATCGCCTCGAAGAGCGACAACCGCAGCCGCACGCCTTCGCCGGTCCGTCCGCGCCGCAGCAACGCCGCCAGCACCGCGGCCTGCAGCTGGACGCCCGCCGCGATGTCCGCGACCGAGATGCCGGCGCGGGCCACCACGTCGCCCTCGCCGGTCAGCGACACCAGCCCGGCCTCGGACTGCACCAGCGCGTCGAACGCCTTGCGGTCCGCGTACGGGCCCTCCCAGCCGTAGCCGGACAGCTCACCGACGATCAGCGCCGGCGGCAGCTCCAGCGCGAGCCGCTCCCACACCCGTGGCGAGAGGTTGCACAGCAGCACGTCCGCCCGCGCGACAAGCCGGTCGAGCACCTCACGGCCGTCCGGGTGGGTGATGTCGAGGGTCACCGACTCCTTGCCGGCGTTCGTCCACGCGAAGTACGACGACACCTCGCCGCACGCCGAGTCGTAGTGGCGCGCGAAATCGCCGGTCCCAGGCCGTTCGACCTTGACGACCCGAGCACCGAGATCGGCCAGCAGCCGCGTCGCGTACGGCACGGCGACGGCCTGCTCCAGGCTCACCACCACGACGCCGTCAAGCGGTCTCAACCACGCGCTCCCCACCGGTGTAGACGTTCATCGAGTCGCCGCGCAGGAAGCCGATCAGGGTCATGCCCTGCTCCTCGGCCAGCTCGACCGCGAGCGACGACGGCGCCGACACCGCCGCGAGCACCGGGATCCCGGCCATCGCGGCCTTCTGCACCAACTCGAACGACGCCCGCCCGGACACCATCAGCACCGCGCCGCGCAACGGCACCAGGTTCTGCAGCACCGCCCAGCCCAGCACCTTGTCGACGGCGTTGTGTCGGCCCACGTCCTCGCGCACGACGAGCAGTTCGCCGTCGACGAACAGCCCTGCCGCGTGCAGCCCGCCGGTGCTCTCGAAGACCTTCTGCCGCTCCCGCAACGCGTCCGGGAAGCCCGTCAGCGCCTCGGGTGTGACCCTCACCTCGTCGAGCGCGGGGGAGTGGCGGGTCTTGAGCTTGACCGCGTCCAGCGCGCCCTTGCCGCACACCCCGCACGACGACGTGGTGTAGAAGTTCCGCTCCACCCCGGTGTCCGGCGGCGGCACGCCCTCGGCCAGCGCGACGTCCAGCACGTTGTAGGTGTTCATCCCGTCCGGCCCGGTGCCCTCGCAGAACCGCGCGATCGAGATGTCCTCGGACGACCCGATGACTCCTTCGCTGAGCAGGAAGCCGTGCGCGAGCTCCACGTCGTGACCGGGCGTGCGCATCGTCACGGCCAAAGCCTTGCCGTTGACCCGCAGCTCCATGGGTTCCTCGGCGGCGAGCGCGTCGATCCTGCGGCGACGACCGCTCGGCGACACCCGTTCGACCGCTCGGCGCACCGTCACTCGGCCCATGTGCACATCTCCTTCGGACCGCTATGTTCCCCACCGACCAGGCTACGTGGGAGGGATTCCGGGGCATGGACGACGTCGTGATCGTGGGAGGCGGCCACAACGGGCTGGTGGCGGCCGCGTACCTCGCACGGGCGGGGAAGTCGGTCAGGGTGCTGGAGAAGCTGCCGCACGTCGGCGGGGCCGCGGTGAGCGCCTCACCCTGGGAGGGCGTCGACGCCCGGCTCTCGCGCTTCTCGTACCTCGTCTCGCTGCTGCCCGACCGGATCGTGTCGGATCTGGGACTGAGGCTGGCGCTGAAGTCTCGTGCCGCGTCCTCGTACACACCGAACGGCAGGGGCGGGCTGCTGGTCGAACGCTCGCCCGGCGAGGCCACGGTGAGGTCGTTCGAGGCCGTCTGCGGGTCGCTCGACGACTGGGAGAAGTGGCAGCGCTGGTACGCCGACCTGGAGCTGATGGCCCAGGCACTGGCCCCGACCCTGCTGGAACCGCTGGTGTCCGCGGAACACCTGCGCGTGCACGTCGACGCGGTGGTGCGCGGCCGGTTGTGGGAGCAGGTCTTCGAACGGCCGCTCGGCGCGACGCTGCAGGAGCTGTTCGACAACAACCTGGTGCGCGGGGTCGTCGCCACGGACGCGTTGATCGGCACGCACTCGTCGCTGCACTCGTTGAGCGCCAACAAGTGCTTCCTCTACCACGTGATCGGCAACGGGACGGGGGAGTGGAAGGTCCCGGTCGGCGGCATGGGCGGGGTCACCGCCGAGCTGGAACGGGTCGCGCGCGAGGCCGGTGCGCGGATCATCACCGGTGCCGAGGTCACGTCCGTCGAGTCGGACGGCAAGACCGCCGCCGTGACGTACGGGGGTGAGACGGCGGAGGCCCGGTTCGTGCTCTCGAACGTGGCGCCGTCGGTGCTGGGACGGTTGCGGGGCAAGGAGGTCCGCGACGCGCCGGGCTGTCAGCTGAAGATCAACATGTTGCTGCGCAGGCTGCCCGAGCTGAGGTCCGGCGTCGACGCGCGGCTGGCGTTCGCCGGCACGTTCCACCTCGACGAGTCCTACGACCAGTTGGAGACCGCGTACCTGGAGAGCGCCGCCGGGCAGGTGCCGTCGGTGCTGCCCGGCGAGATGTACTGCCACTCGCTGACCGACCCGTCGATCCTCGGGCCGTCGCTGCGCGGCCATGAGACGCTGACGCTGTTCGGCCTGCACCTGCCGGCGTCGTTGTTCGAGGGCCGCAACGCCGAGCTGCGCGACGAGCTGGTGGGGCGCTACCTCGACCAGCTCAACGCCCACCTCGTGGAGCCGATCCAGGACTGCCTCGCCGTGGACGCCGCCGGGAACCCGTGCGTCGAGGCGCGCACCCCGCTCGACCTGGAGTCCGAACTGGGGCTGCCGGGCGGCAACATCTTCCACGGCGAGCTCGACTGGCCGTTCGCCGAGACCGACGAGCAGGTCGGCAAGTGGGGCGTGGAGACCGATGTGGACAACGTCCTCGTCTGCGGTGCGGGCTCCCGGCGCGGCGGCGGGGTCAGCGGCATCGGTGGCCACAACGCGGCGCAGGCGGTTCTCGAAGCCCTGTAAGACATTCTTGATGACACCCCGTGTCATCTCTGGTTACAGTTGGCGCCGTGGGGGACTTCTACGGGATCGCCGAGATCGCCGACGCCATGGGGCTCAGCCGGCAGCTGGTGGCCGTCTGGCGCAAGAGACGCTCGCACGGCATTCCCGAGCCGGACGCGGAGCTCGCGTCCGGCCCGATCTGGCGGCGCGAGACGGTCGAGCCGTGGATCGAACGCACGCGCGGCCGGTTGGGTCTCGCGGGCACGCGGGAGTCCGCGAGCAGGAGCCTTCGGCTGCGCACCTGCCGCCGGGTGCTGCGACTGGCGGCGTTGATGCTGGAGGATCCGCAACGGCCGCGCGTGCTCAACGAGGCCGCGGACCAGTTGCGTGACCTGATCCACGAGGTCGACCAGGCCGCGGACGACGTCGTCGGCGCGTTGCTGCGGGAGCTCATCGAGCCCGTGCGCGACCCGGACGTGCCCGCCGAACTGCTGCGAGTGCCGGTCATCGAGTCGTTGCCGCTGGTCACGGCTGTGGCACGCAACTCGCCGGACTGGTGAGCGCCACCTGAGGATTTCTATATCAAGGAACCTTGCTAAAGAGTTCTTGATACGCGTACCGTGGTCTCATGACCGACGCTCCGCTCAGTGATCCCAAAGCGCTTCGGGCGCTGTCGCACCCGTTCCGGTGGAAGCTGATCCAGCTGCTCACCGAGCAGGGGCCACGCACCGCCACGCAGTGCTCCGAGAAGCTGGGCGAGAGCGTCGCGAGCTGCTCGTACCACCTGAACATGCTGGCCAAGTACGGCTTCGTCACCGAGGTCGAGGGCCCTGGCCGGCAGAAGCCGTGGCAGCTCGTCCGCGGTCGCCAGTCCATCTCGCCGGAGGGCCTCGAAGGTGAGGCGGCGATGGCGGCCGAGGCTGCCGCGATGGCCTACCTGGACCAGGAGTTCGAGCGCACTCGTGAGCGCCTGCGTCAGCGCGAGCACCTGCCGGAGGACTGGCGGAAGTCCGTTGGCACGGAGGGGCACATCAAGTTCCTCACCGCCGAGGAGACCGCGTCGTACCTTGCGGAACTGCAAGCGGTGATGAACAAGTACGACGAACGCCGGACCGACGAGTCGCTGCGCCCCGAGAGTGCCAAGCCCGTCAGGGTGTTCCTGAGCCTCACCGTCGCCACCGAATAACGAACCCGAAGGAGATCCGCTGTGTTCTCGCACCACGAAGCGTTTGCTATCGCGAAGTACCGTCAGCAGGACTTCGAGGCCGACGCCGCCGCGCGCCGGCTCGTCAAGAAGACCGAGGAGGTCGCGCCGAAACCCGAACGACGCCGGTTAAAGCTCTTCGTCCGGGTCCGGCACGCGTAGATCAGGCCGCGGCCTCGAGTCGCACGATGACCGACTTCGACGTCGGCGTCCCCGAGATGTCCGCCTTGGAGTCCAGCGGCACCAACGGGTTCGCCTCCGGGAAGTACGTCGCCACACAACCGCGCGCGGTCGAGTAGGAGACGATCCGGAACGCGTCGGCGCGGCGTTCGACGACGCCTGTCGGGTCGTCCTTCCACTCCGAGACGATGTTGACCATCTGGCCGTCGGAGAACCCCAGCGCCGCGATGTCGTCGGGGTTCACGAACACCACACGACGGCCGTCCTTCACGCCGCGGTAGCGGTCGTCCAGGCCGTAGATCGTGGTGTTGTACTGGTCGTGGCTGCGCAGCGTCTGCATCAGCAGCCGGCCCTCGGGGATCTCGATGACCGTCATCTCGTTCGCCGTGAAGTTCGCCTTGCCGGTGACCGTCGCGAACTCCTGCGAGTCACGCGGCGGGTGCGGCAGCACGAAACCGTCGGGCTGACGCACGCGCGTGTTGTAGTCGGTGCAGCCCGGTACGACGCGGGAGATGTGCTCGCGGATGACGTCGTAGTCCTTCTCGAACTCCTCCCACGCCACGGGGTGCGAGGCGCCGAGCGTCTTGCGCGCGAGCCGGCAGACGATCGACACCTCGGACAGCAGTTGCTCCGACGCGGGCGCGAGCCGGCCTCGCGAGCGGTGCACGACCGACATCGAGTCCTCGACCGTCACGAACTGCTCGCCCGAGTGCTGCACGTCGCTCTCGGTGCGTCCCAGCGCGGGCAGGATCAGCGCGGTGCGGCCGTGGACCACGTGCGAGCGGTTGAGCTTCGTGGAGACGTGCACCGTGAGCGAGCACTGCTCCAGCGCCTTCTCGGTCACCGGGGTGTCCGGGGTGGCGCTGACGAAGTTGCCGCCCATGGCGATGAACACCTTGCCGCGGCCGTGGCGCATCGCGTTGATGGCGTCCACGGTGTCGAAGCCGTGCTTGCGCGGCACGGAGATGCCGAACTCGTTCTCCAGCGCCTTCATGAACGGTTCCGGCATCTTCTCGTAGATGCCCATCGTGCGGTCGCCCTGCACGTTCGAGTGGCCGCGCACCGGGCACAGGCCCGCGCCCGGCTTGCCGATCATGCCGCGCAGGAACATGACGTTCGTGATCTCGCGGATCGTCGGCACGCTGTGCTTGTGCTGCGTCAGACCCATCGCCCAGCAGGCGATCGTGGCTTTCGAGTCGACGAACATGCCGGCGACGCGGGTGATCTGCTCGCGGGTCAGGCCGGTCGCGGTGAGCACGCCGTCCCAGTCGAGCTCGCGCAGGCTCTCCGCGTACTCCGCGAACCCGTGCGTCTTGTTCTCGATGAACGTCCTGTCGAGTTTGTCCCACTTCAGCAGCAGGTGACCGATCGCCTGGAACAGCGCCTGGTCACCGCCGACCCTGATCTGCACGAACTCGTCGGACAGCGCGGTGCCCTTGCCGACGACGCCCGCGACGTTCTGCGGGTTCTTGAACCGCATCAGGCCCGCCTCCGGCAGCGGGTTGATCGCGATGATCTTCGCGCCGTTCTTCTTCGCGTCCTCGAGCGCGCTGAGCATGCGCGGGTGGTTCGTGCCGGGGTTCTGGCCGATGACCACGATGAGGTCGGCGAGGTCGAAGTCCTTGATGGACACCGAGCCCTTGCCGATGCCGATCGTCTCGTTGAGCGCCGAGCCGGACGACTCGTGGCACATGTTCGAGCAGTCGGGGAGGTTGTTGGTGCCGAACGAGCGGACCAGCAGCTGGTAGAGGAACGCGGCCTCGTTGCTGGTGCGGCCGGAGGTGTAGAAGATCGCCTCGTCCGGGGACGACAACGCTGTCAGCTCGTCGGCGATCAGCGTGAACGCGTCGTCCCACGCGATCGGTGTGTAATGCGTCGCACCCGGCCTGAGCACCATGGGTTCGGTGAGCCGGCCCTGCTGGCCGAGCCAGTAGTCGGTCTTGCCCTGCAGGCTCTCGACGGAGTGCTCGGCGAAGAACGGGCGCCCGATTCGTCGCTTGGTGGCTTCCTCCGCGACGGCCTTCGCGCCGTTCTCGCAGAACTCCGCCATCTTGCGGTGACCCTGCGGTTCGGGCCACGCGCAACCGGGACAGTCGAAACCTTCACGCTGGTTGAGCAGTCGCAACGTCTTGACCGTGCGCCCGACACCCATCTGCTCGACCGCGCGGTCGAGCGACACGAGCACGCCGGGAATACCCGCCGCCCAGGTCTTGGGGGTGCTGACTTCGAGCGCGGACTCGTCGACGTCGTGCTGCGGGGGCTTGCTGCTCATGCGTCCCATTGTTCGCTGATCGACGTCGGCGCCGCCAGCGCCCCCGAAGAACGCGGCGGCGTCGCCCGTCACGGGCCCCAAGGGGTTGATCGGTCCGTGACGGTCAATTGTGATCGCCGTCACTCGTGCCCGGCACCTCTGAAAGAGTGATCAATCGCAGGTGTTCTCGGTCGGCATCGGCTCGTCCGCGGAGAAGTACCGGCGGTCGTCGGCCACCATCCCCGCACCCGGTTCGAAGGGCTCGGTGAACAGCGGCGCGAGGAACCCGTCCCGTGCCGCCCCGCACGCGATCGAGTAGTGGAACCCCCTGGCGCCGGAGGGCCACAGCCCGTCCGGCGTGACCGTGAACGACACCTGGTGCCTGCTCACCGCGATCATCTCCCGCTGGTCGCGCAGCTTCGCGGGATCCGGCGGCCGGAAGGCATAGGCGAAGACGTAGTCCGTAGTCACGTCCGGGTAGCCGTTCTTCTCGCCCAGAGTCATCCTCCCCGCGACCTTGATGCCGAGCAGGGTCGTGCCGGCCCTGATCCGGGTGGCCCAGCCGGGGAGGTTCCGCGCGATGTCGTCGCGCACCTGCGGCGCGATCATCGTGAGGAAGTGCTCCGGGCGGTGGTCGACGAGCATCGGGAGGTCCACGCGGGACGCGACGAGGGCTTGGCGGACCTGCTCGAACACCAGGTCCCCCGCAGGGGCGACGATCCCCTCCCCGCCGTCGGCCCACTGCTCGGCGGGCGTGCCGGCGAACGGGACCTCCAGGTTGATCGCCGGCGGCGACTCCCGCGACAGGTGCAGCGCGACCAGCACCACGACGATGACGACCAGGGAGATGGCGGACACCGTCTTGTTGTTCACCAGATGACCACGTTCGCGGGCCCGCCGGGGTTGCCCGCCGCGTTAGCAGGTATCTCGTTTCAAGTCGAGACCCCGGCCTCCGTAGACTTCACCGCTGTGACTGAACTCGACACCGCAACCCAGCGTCCCGACCTCCCCGCCGCGTGGACTCCGGCGGAGGTAGAGGCGGAGCTGTACCAGCGGTGGGTCGACCGGCGTTACTTCGAGGCGGACGTCAAGAGCGACAAGCCGCCGTTCACGATCGTCCTGCCCCCGCCGAACGTCACCGGCTCGCTGCACATGGGCCACGCCATGAACCACAGCGTGATGGACGCGCTGTCGAGGCGCCGCCGCATGCAGGGCTACGAGGTGCTGTGGCTGCCGGGCATGGACCACGCCGGCATCGCGACGCAGAACGCCGTCGAGCGCGACCTCGCGAAGCAGGGCCTGTCGCGGCAGGACCTGGGGCGCGAGAAGTTCATCGAGCGCGTCTGGGAGTGGAAAGAGGAGTACGGCGGCAAGATCCTCGACCAGATGAAGAGGCTCGGCGACGGCATCGACTGGTCGCGCGAGCGCTTCACCATGGACGAGGGGCTGTCGCGCGCCGTCCAGACGATCTTCAAGAAGATGTACGACGACGGCCTGATCTACCAGGCCGAGCGGATCATCAACTGGTGCCCGCGCTGCCAGACCGCGCTGTCCGACATCGAGGTCGACCACAGCGAGGACGAGGGCGAGCTCGTCTCGATCCGGTACGGCGACGGGGAGAACTCGATCGTCGTCGCGACCACGCGCGCCGAGACGATGCTGGGTGACACCGCGGTCGCCGTCCACCCGGACGACGAGCGCTACCAGCACCTCATCGGCACCGAGGTCGAGCTGCCGCTGACCGGCCGTCGCATCCCGATCGTCGCGGACGCGCACGTCGACCCGAAGTTCGGCACCGGCGCGGTCAAGGTCACCCCGGCCCACGACCCGAACGACTTCGAGATCGGCCAGCGCCACGGCCTGCCGAACCTCACGATCATGGACGGCCGCGCGACCATCACCGCGCACGGCCCGTTCTTCGGCCTCGACCGCCTCGAAGCGCGTCCGGCGATCGTCGCCGCGTTGCGCGCCGAGGGCCGGATCGTCGCGGAGAAGCGGCCGTACGTCCACTCCGTCGGGCACTGCTCGCGGTGCAACACCGTCGTCGAGCCGCGCCTGTCGCTGCAGTGGTGGGTGAAGGTCGAGAACATCGCCGCGGCCGCGTCCGCCGCCGTCCGCGACGGCCGGACCAAGATCCACCCGGCCGAGCTGAACAAGCGGTACTTCGACTGGACCGACAACCTGCACGACTGGTGCATCTCGCGCCAGCTGTGGTGGGGCCACCGGATCCCGGTCTTCTACGGCCCGGCCGGCGAGGTCGTCTGCGTCGGACCGGACGACGAGATCCCGACCGGTGAGGGCTGGCGTCAGGACGAGGACGTCCTCGACACGTGGTTCTCGTCGGGCCTGTGGCCGTTCTCGACGCTGGGCTGGCCGGAGTCCACTGAGGACCTGAAGAAGTTCTACCCGACGTCCGTCCTCTCGACCGGCTACGACATCCTGTTCTTCTGGGTCGTCCGGATGATGATGTTCGGCCTGTACGCCATGGACGAGGTCCAGCCGTTCAACGACGTCTTCCTGCACGGCCTGATCCGCGACCAGCACGGCAAGAAGATGTCGAAGTCCAAGGGCAACGGCATCGACCCGCTCGACTGGATGGAGCGCTACGGCGCGGACGCCACCCGGTTCACGCTGCTGCGCGGCACGAACCCCGGCTCGGACATGGCCGTCGCCGAGGAGTGGGCCGCGGGTTCCCGCAACTTCACCACGAAGCTGTGGAACGCCACCCGGTTCGCGCTCGCCAACGGCGCGACGGTCGAACGTCCGCTGCCGGCCCGTGACGAGCTGACGGCGGCCGACCGCTGGATCGTCGACGAGCTCGACGCCCTGGTGTCCACTGTGGACACCAACTTCGAGGCGTTCCAGTTCTCCCGTGCCTGCGAGGCGCTGGCCGCCTTCACGCGGGACGAGTTCTGCGACTGGTACCTGGAGATCGCGAAGGTCCAGATCGCGGACGGCCGCGCCGAGGCCACGCAGTCCGTCCTGGGCCACGTCCTCGACACGCTGCTGCGCCTGCTGCACCCGTCGATCCCGTTCATCACCGAGACGCTCTGGACGTCGCTGACCGGCGGCGAGTCGCTCGTGATCGCCGAGTGGCCCAAGCCCTCCGGTGCCGAGCGCGACCTGGACGCGAAGGCCGAGATCGAGGGTCTGAAGAAGCTCGCGACCGAGATCCGGCGCTTCCGTTCCGAGCAGGGCCTCAATCCCGGCCAGAAGGTCGCGGGCAAGGTCCGCGGCGCGTGCTGCGTCGGCCTGGTCGACCAGGTCCCGTCCGTCCGGTCGCTGACCCGCCTGACCGAGCCCGGCGACGAGTTCACCGTCTCCGCGACGCTGGAGGTCGGTCTGCCCAAGGGCGCGGTGAAGGTCGAGCTCGACCTGTCCGGCACGATCGACGTCGTGGCGGAGCGCAAGCGCCTCGCCAAGGACCTGGCCGTCGCGCAGAAGGAGCTTGAGGGCACGACGAAGAAGCTGGGCAACGAGGCGTTCCTCGCCAAGGCGCCCGCCGACGTCAAGGCCAAGATCGAGGAGCGCAAGGCCACCGCCGAGTCCGAGATCGCCCGCATCAACGAGCGCCTGGCCGCGCTGCCGGAGGCGTAAGAACAGTGGAAACCAACCTCGACGAGTTCCTCGACGTCGAGAATGAGCTCAACCAGCGCTGGCCCGAGACCAAGCTCGAGCCGTCGCTGGAGCGGATCAAGGCGCTCGCTCACGTGCTGGGCGACCCGCAGACGTCGTACCCGGTCGTGCAGCTGACGGGCACGAACGGCAAGACGTCGACGTCGCGGATGGTCGATGCGCTCTTCACGCGCATCGGCCTGCGCACCGGCCGGTTCACGAGCCCGCACCTGCAGCTCGCGACCGAGCGGATCAGCCTCGACAACATGCCGATCTCGCCCGAGCGCTACGTCGAGGTCTACCGCGACATCGAGCCGTACGTCGCGATGGTCGACGCCCAGTCCGAGATCCGGATGAGCAAGTTCGAGGTGCTCACCGGCATGGCCTACGCGGCCTTCGCGGAAGCGCCCGCGGACGTCGCCGTGGTCGAGGTCGGCATGGGCGGCACGTGGGACGCGACGTCCATCGTGGACACCCGCATCGCCGTGCTGACCCCGATCGGCGTCGACCACACCGAGTACCTGGGCAACCGTCCCGAGGACATCGCAGTGGAGAAGTCCGGCATCATCAAGCCGGGCTCGGTCGCGATCATCGGCGAGCAGACCCCCGAGGTCATGAAGGTGCTGCTGACGCGCGTGGCCGAGGTCGACGCCACCGTCGCGCGCTTCGGCAGCGAGTTCGGCGTCGTCTCCCGCGCCGTCGCGGTCGGCGGCCAGCTCATCACGTTGCAGGGCCTCAGCGGCGTCTACGAGGACATCTTCCTGCCGCTGCACGGCGAACACCAGGCAGCGAACGCCGCACTGGCGCTCGCCGCCGTCGAGGCGTTCTTCGGCGCGGGCCCCGACCGCCAGATCAACATCGACGTCATCCGCGAGGGCTTCGCGTCGGTCGTCACGCCGGGCCGCCTCGAACGCGTCCGCTCCGCGCCCAACGTCTTCGTCGACGCCGCGCACAACCCGCACGGCGCCGCCGCCCTGGCCAAGGCCCTGGAGTCGGAGTTCGGCTTCCGCAAGCTGGTCGCGGTCGTGTCCGTCATGGCGGACAAGGACGCCGAGGGCATCCTGTCCGCGCTGGAGCCGGTGGTGCAGGAACTGGTGATCACCACCAACTCCTCCCCGCGCGCCATGGACCCGGACGTCCTCGCGGGCCTCGCCGTCCCGATCTTCGGCGAGGACCGCTTCGAGGTCCGTCCCCGCCTCGTGGACGCCATCGAGGAAGCCATCCACCTCACCGAGGACGAGCAGTCCGGCGGCGGCATCATCGTCACCGGCTCCGTCGTCACCGCGGGCGAGGCCCGCGCGCTGTTCGGAAAGGAGCCGGCATGACCACCCCGGCCCCTCTGAAGAAGGACCCGATGAAGGCGTTCCGGGGCATCATGGCCGGAACGCTGATCCTCGAGGTCATCGTCGTCGCACTGGCCCTGCCGGTGATCGCCAAGCTGCACGGCGGCGTCACGTCGCTGGTGGGCTGGACCGCGTTCGGCTTCATCGCGGCGTTCATCGCGATGTGCGCCTTCGTCCGCAAGCCGTGGGCGATCAGTGCCGTCGTCGGGCTGCACGTGCTGCTGATCGCCTCGTGGCTGCTGCTGCCCGCGATGGGCGTGATCGGCGTGATCTTCGGGCTCGTCTGGGCCTACCTGCTGTGGCTGCGCAAGGACCTGCTCAAGCGCATGGCCGAAGGCCGCCTGCCGGCCCAGCAACAGCAGCAGCCCTGACGCGGCCAGTACTTCGTGTTCACCCGATCGTGCCGCGAAACCCGGGCTGGCCTCGCGACCCGGCGGTACGCTGCTTGACGCACTGATCTGCGGGGAGGGCGCTGGGGATGAGCGGGACCAAGGTCGATCTGGAGACGCTGCGCGCGGCCATCAAGGAGTACGAGTCCATCCGCGACGAACTCCTGGCGGCTCATCAGACCGGCGTCGTGCTGACCGTTGTCCAGGGTGCCGGCAAGGACATGCCGAGCCAGGTCTACGCGAACTGGGCGCGTGCCGCCGGTGAGGCGCACCAGAAGTCCAACGAGCAGCTCCAGGACACGCTGACCACCCGGATCGAGAACTTGAAGGCCACGCTGCGCCAGTACGAGCAGACCGAACAGGGCAACCGGGACAACCTCAAGTAGAAGGACTGGGCTGTTGCGCATCCGAACCATCGTCGCCGGTACCGCGGCGCTCGCGTTGCTGGCGGGCTGCGGCGACAGCGGTGGCACGACCGGCACGCCCACCGCCGCGAGCCAGCCGACCAGCAGTGGCAACGGCGGCGTGGTCCCCGAGATCGACAACCCGCTCGACGTCAAGGCCTTCGAAGCCGATCCGTGCACCACGGTCACACCGGCTCAGGTGGAAGCGTTCGGCTTGCCCGGCGTCAGCGGCAGGGTCAACAACACCGAAGTCAGCAAGGCCTGCATTTGGCTGGGCGCGAGCACGCCGGCGAAGATGGCTCCCGGGGTCGCGTTCTTCCCGGACGGTACGAACCTCTCCACCATCGTGCCCAGCAAGGACACGATCTACAAGGCTTTCGAGCCGCAGCCCGCCATCCAGGGCTACCCCACGTACATCGCGCTCGTGTCGGAGGCCCGGGACAAGGGTGACTGCGCCTTGCTGGTCGGCGTGTCCGACACGAAGGCCGTCACCTTCACGTTCCAGAGCGATCAAGGCAGCCCGAAGTTCGCCGACCCGTGTGCGGGCATCACCGAGTTCGCGAATCTCGCCATCACCACGATGAAGGCAGGTGTGAAGTGACGCGGCCAGCGCCCAGCTGTTTCACCGAGGACAACACACGTGCCGAGGGCTTCTCGGGAGCCCAGATCTACTCCCAGATGCACGGAGGCCCCGGCACCACGTCGGCGGATGTCGCCGCGAAGGCGGCCATGGGGCTGGGTCGCGAGTACGGCGGCATCGAGGCGAGGCTCAAGCGGGTGGGCGAGACGCTGGGCGAGGCGTGGACGGGTGCGAGCGCGAATGCCGCTCAGGCCGCCGCGAACCCCATCAACCAGGCCATGATCCAGATGCAGGACGCCCTGCGGCAGGCCGACCGCTCGATCTCCAACCAGGTCCACCAGTTCACCCTGAACAAGGGTCAGCTCAAGGACATGCCGGCGACCAAGCCGGACACGAACCTGTGGGACGACGCGACCCCTTGGGACACCGACACCGAGGACAAGGTCAACAGCTACAACGCCGAGGAAACCCACAACCGCAACGTCTACAAGGAATTCCAGAGCGCCAGCAACACCAACCGCGGTGAGCTGCCGAAGGAGTTCCCCGGCGTCATGACCGACAGCCTCGTGGTCGAGATCACCGACACAGGTGGTGACAACGGTGACGACAAGACGACGAACAACAACACCACGACCACGCGCTCGTCGAGCACGTCGAGCACGTCCAGCACGTCCTCGACCAGCACGCCGCAGAGCACGACCGGCACCGACTGGACCATGCCGACCACCAACGGCGACCAGACCACCACCAGCTCGTCGGACAACACGAACACCAGCAGCACCGGCAAGCCGGGCGGCGACAACCTCACCGGCAAGCCCCCGGTCGGCAGCGTGATCGACAGGCCGACCAACACGGGTCTCCCGCCCGTCGGCGTGCCCGTCCGCCCGAACACCGGAGGCCCCGGCGGTCCTGGCGGCCCCGGTCGTGGTGGCCCAGGCGGCGGTGGCCCAGGTGGCGGTCGCGGTGGCGTCGGCGGTCCCGGAGCGGGTGGCGCGGGCAAGTTCGGCGGCGGCGCGGGCGGTGCCGGCAAGTTCGGAAGCGGCGGCCTCGGTGGCGGCGGAACCTCCGGCACGGCCGGAACGGCGGCCCAGCAGCCCGGCGGCAAGGCCGGGGTGTTCGGCGGCATGGGCGAGACCGCGGCGGGTGCTCGCGGCGGTGCGGCAGGCACGGCCGGAAGGGCCGGTGCGGCCGGCGTGGGCGGGATGGGTGGTCACGGGCAGAAGGGCCAGGGCGAGGACGACCTGGAACACAAGTCCGCCGACTACCTCGTCACCGAGGAGAACACGAACGAGATCATCGGCGACATGCCGATGGTCGCTCCGCCGACGATCGGGGGGTGACGTGCTGCGGTCGTCCATCCAACTGTCCGACCTCGCCTTCGACGTGCTGTGGAAGCAGGAGGGACTGGGCGAGTACCACCCCGCGCTCTCCGTCGACTCGCCCGGTGAGACCGAGGACGAACGCGTGCTCATCGAGCGCGACGTCATCGGTGAGCTGCGCCGGCTCGGGCTCGACCACCCGGACGTCCGGGGCACGCTGCACCTGATCGCCAAGGCCGAGCACGACTACTCGGCCTGGATCGCGGTCACGCCGCAGGAGACCAAGCCCGTGGTCGTGGCGGTGAACGCGCAGCACGGGGTGCTCGCCCTGCACGACAACGGGTTCGTGCAGCTGCACCCCATCCGGCCGGAGAACGCGCCGGAGGTCCTCGCGATGCAGCTGCCGGACGTGCCGGCGGGCCGCGGCGCGTCGATCAACGTGCACGAGACCGAGATCAAGCTGCACCAGCCCGGCAAGGCGTCGCCGTCGATCTCGCTGCGCCAGCTGCTCGCCCAGCCCCGCAAGGGCACGGCGAAGCTGTACGCGGCGAAGCGCAGCGGCGAGGGCAGGCAGCGCGCCAAGACCTTCCTCACCACGATCGACTTCGAGGACGGCCGCTGGCTCGTGGTCAAGTACACCGACGAGAACCACCAGACGTGGGTGCACGCCACGCCCGCGTCGCGCCAGATCATCACCGACTGGCTCAAGCGCCTGACGTAGCGCTGCTGAAGTTCACCTCGGGTTCGGCCGGTGGTCAGAACCGGCGACTAGAAACCGCGCATGACCTTCGACCGTCGTACGTTGTTCAAGGCAGGCGCACTCGGTACGGCCGCCGCGCTGGTGCCGAGTGGCGTCAGCCTCGCGAAGACCGACCGCCCGATCCTCACCCACGGCGTGCAGTCCGGCGACGTCACGTGGGACGGCGGCATCGTGTGGACGCGCGCCGACCGTCCCTCGCGGATGGTCGTCGAGGTGTCCAACGACCCGAAGTTCCGCTTCTCGCGCCGCGTCCGCGGCCCGTTGCTCACCCCGGAGACCGGTGGAACCGGGCAGGTCAGGGTGTCGAGCCTGCTGCCCGGCCGCCCCGCGTACTACCGCGTCACGGCCGAGGACCTGCACGGCCGCTCCCGCAGCGAACCCGTGACGGGCAGCTTCACCACCGCCCCGCTCGGCCGCGACGACGTGCGGTTCGTGTGGTCCGGTGACGTCGCGGGCCAGGGCTGGGGCATCAACCCCGACATCGGCGGCATGCCGATCTTCAAGGCCATGGCCGACCGCAGGCCGGACTTCTTCATCCACAGCGGCGACAGCGTCTACTCCGACAACCCGATGCAGGCGAGCGTCACGCTCCCGGATGGCCGGATCTGGCGCAACCTCGTCACGCCGGAGAAGTCCAAAGTGGCCGAGACGCTCGACGAGTACCGCGGTCAGTTCGCCTACAACTTCCTCGACGACAACGTGAAGCGCTTCGCGTCCCAGGTGCCGGTCTACGCGCAATGGGACGACCACGAGGTCACGAACAACTGGTATCCGGGCGAGATCCTCGAAAACCCGCTCTACACCGAGAAGCGCGTGGACGTGTTGGCGCAGCGGGCTTTCCAGGCGTTCCACGAGTGGATGCCGATCGATCAGAAGCGCGCTGTGGACGGTCGCGTCTACCGGAAGTTCTCCTACGGTCGCAACGTCGAGATCTTCGTGCTCGACATGCGCACCTACAAGGACCGCAACACCTCGCCCAAGGACAAGCCGGGCGTCATCCTGGGTGCCCAGCAGGCGAAGTGGCTCGTCGACGGACTCAGCCGCAGCACCGCCACGTGGAAGATCATCGCGGCCGACCTGCCGATCGGCCTGACCGTCCCGGACGGCGCCGACATCGAGGGCGTCGCGAACGGCCTGCCGGGCGCGCCCAACGGCCGTGAGCACGAGATCGCGTGGGTGCTCAGGGAGCTCAAGCGCCGCCGGGTCCGCAACACCGTGTGGCTCACCGCGGACGTCCACTACACCGCCGCGCACCACTACTCGCCCGACCGCGCGGCCGTCGGCGACTTCGACCCGTTCTGGGAGTTCGTGTCGGGCCCGCTGCACTCCGGCGCGTTCGGTCCCAACACGCTCGACCCGACGTTCGGCCCGCAGGCCGTGTTCGTGCACGCCCCGCCCGCCGCCAACACCTCACCGCTGGACGGGTTCCAGCACTTCGGCGAGGTCAGGGCGTCGCAGCACGAGCTCACGGTGTGGCTGCGCGACGCGACCGGCGCCTCGCTCTGGTCCAAAACGCTCAGGGCCGCCTGACGGGAGTCGTAGGGTCGGTGGGTGCCCATCTCGTTCGACACCACCGGCTTCCGTCAGCTCGACCAGAACACCTGGCAGCACCCCAGCGGTGACCAGGCCGAACTGGCCTACCACGGCCTGGTCCCGGATCTGCCGGCCGGGCTGGACGACCTGCCGAGGCTCCGGCACGACCTCGCCCTCCTCCACGGCGAGACCGGCTGCCTGATCGAGGCGCACGTCGTCCAGCTCGGAGGGGCGCCGACGCTGCTGCGGATCGTCAAGATGCCGCTGCCGAACCAGCCGCACGGGCAGGTGTTCGTCGCGTCCTTCACCATCCCGAAGGAGAACTGCAGCGCCGTGCTGCGGCTCGGCGCGGTGGAACGCGGCATGACGGGCACGCGGGAGGCCATCCTCGCGGCCGAGATGGGGTTCCAGAACTGGACCAGGAAGCACCCGTACGCGCCCGAACTGGAGGGCGTGCTGCCGTTCCACGCGGGCGACGACCCCCGCCACGACGCACGGTTCCCCGACCACCCGTTGTCCCGCGTGCGTGCGTGGGCGCACCACGTGGTCCGCACGGCACGGGTGGATCCGGGGTTCGCCTCCCTGCCGCCGTTCCGTGGCCAGGCGCCGACACCGCCGGTCGAGCCTGGTCAGAGGCTTGTCACCGCACTGCCGAGCCTGCCGGTGAAGGGCTTCGTCGGCCTGCAGATCGGCGAGGAGACCACGTACTGGCGGACGACCGACCCGAAGCTGAAGGAGATGCTCGGCCTCGGCCTCATGGGGCGTTCGCCGCTCGCCGAGACCCGGTTCCGCGACATGCTCCTCATCGACGTCGAGACCGGCGAGGCGATGATCCCCGACCGCTTCACCACCAACGGCCAGATGACCGCGCACAGCACCCGCCTGCAGCAGGTCTCGCTGCCCGAGGCCGACGGTGCGTTGACCGACGACGACGTCATGGACGCCTTCAAGTGGGCCGGCCGGATGGCGGGCGCGGCGGCGGACCGCGGTGAGTTCCTGTCCCTGGAACCGATCGAGAACGCGGACGAACAGGCCGATCCGCACATCCTGCTGGCCGTGCAGCCGCACGAGGGGCAGCAGGTGGTCATCGCCCAGTTCTCCCCGCCGCCGTCGGAAGGACCGCTGGCGGGCGCGCCGAGCCGCAGCGCCCCGGCCACGCCCGAGTCCGTCGAGGGCATCGGCGTGATCGCCGGCCTGGCGGTCAACGAGTGGCGCTCCCATCCGCTGAAGATGGCGATCACCTACCGGCGTCCGGCAGGCTGATCGCAAACATTTGCAGTGCCCGACGTATTGTTTCCCGCTGTTTGTCGTGGTTTCGTGCAGCAACCCTGCAAGAGTTTGCGACAAGGAGGTCGCGATGCGTCGGGTCGTCGCCGCGCTCGCTGCACTGGTTTTGCTTCCCCTGACACCCGTTCAGGCCGTTGCCGCTCCACCGCAACGCCTGGCCGTGGGGGAGGTGGTGGACATAGCGCCCGGTGTGCGCGACGGGGACGCGAGACTCGCGTTGCCGCCCAAACGCGATGACCTGCGAGGCGAGCGCTTCTACTTCGTGATGCCCGACCGGTTCGCGAACGGGGACCCGGGCAACGACCGTGGCCGTTCGAAGGCCGCCGAGCACGGGTTCGACCCCGCTGACAAGGGCTTCTACCACGGTGGTGACCTCAAGGGCCTGCACCGGAAGCTCGACTACCTCGACGGCATGGGCATCACGGCGATCTGGATGACGCCGATGTTCCTCAACCGCTGGGTGCAGGGCGACTCCGCCGGCTACCACGGCTACTGGACGCTCGACTTCACCAAGCTCGACCCGCACTTCGGCACCACGCAGGAGATGCGCGACCTGATCCGCGACGCGCACCGGCGTGGCATCAAGGTCTTCTTCGACATCGTCGCGAACCACACCGCGGACGTGATCAAGTACGCCGAGGGCGGGACCCAGTACGTCTCGACGGGCGCGCAGCCGTACCTGGACGCGTCCGGCAAGCCGTTCGACCTCGACGACTACGCGGGCCGCAGGGACTTCCCGAAGCTCGACGCGGCCAAGTCGTTCCCGTACACGCCGGTGAAGGACGGCCCGACGAAGTTCCCGTTGTGGCTCAACGACTCCACGCTCTACCACAACCGCGGCGACTCGACGTTCTCCGGCGAGTCGAGCGAGCAGGGCGACTTCTCCGGCCTCGACGACCTCATGACCGAGCACCCGCGCGTGGTCAACGGCATGAAGGACATCTTCACCAGCTGGATCGACACGCTCGACATCGACGGCTACCGCGTCGACACCGTCAAGCACGTCAACCTGGAGTTCTGGCAGGCCCTCGCGCCGCACGTGAAGCAGTACGCGAACCGCAAGGGCAAGAAGGACTTCTTCGTCTTCGGCGAGGTCTTCGACTCCTCGCCCGAGAACACCTCGAAGTACACGACCGACGGCCGCATGCAGGCCACGCTGGACTTCCCGTTCCAGAGCAGCGCGCTGAACTTCCTGTCCGGCAAGGGTTCCCAGCGGCTCGGCGAGGTGCTGCTCGACGACGACCGCTACACCGACGCCGACTCCAACGCCTCGTCGCTGCCGACGTTCCTCGGCAACCACGACATGGGCCGCATCGCGTGGATGATCCGCAACGACCGTCCAGGCATCACGGACGCCGAGCTGCTGGAACGGTTGAAGCTCGGCAACCAGCTGATGTACCTGTGGCGCGGCAACCCGGTCGTCTACTACGGCGACGAGCAGGGCTTCGCGGGCACGGGCGGGGACAAGCTGGCACGTCAGGACATGTTCGCCTCGAAGACGCCGGAGTACATGGCGGAGAAGCTCATCGGGTCCGATCGCACGGGTGCTGTCGACAACTTCAACACCGCGCACCCGCTGTACCAGCAGCTCAAGGCCCTCGCGGCGCAGGTCGACCGCGATCCCGTGTGGCGCGACGGCAACCAGGTGCTCCGGTACGCCGACGGTGACGTGTTCGCGTTCAGCCGCATCCTCGGCCGCGAGCACCTCGTCGTCGCCAACGCCGGCACCTCGCCCGCGACCGTCACCGTCCCGGTGTCCTCGGCCGGCTTCGAGAACGCCGTCGTGCAGAACGGCCGCGTCACGGTGACCGTGCCCGCGCTGTCGACGTTGGTGCTCAAGGGGACCAGCGACGTCCTGAAGTCCAAGCCGGCACCGGTGCTGGTCGCTCCCGCCGCCGGAACGGTGCTGGACGAGCGCGTCGAGCTGCGCGCGGACGGCATCAGCGCGCCCAACGCCGCCGCCACGTTCGCCGCTCGCGTCGAGGGCACCCGCGACTGGACCGTGCTCGGCACCGACGACGCCGCCCCGTACCGCGTCTTCTCCGACCTGTCCGCACTTCCGGGTGCGGCCGTCGGCAAGCGCGTCGAACTGCGCGTGGTCGCGAAGTCGGGCGAGATCGGCGCGGACGGCGCGTTCGTGTCGCTCGTGGCCGCCCCGCCGCTCCCGGACCCCGGCACGAAGAACCCGGACTGGCTCGTCGTGCACTACGCGCGCGACAACTACGACGGCTGGGGCCTGCACGCCTGGGGCGATGTCGAGACGCCGACCGAGTGGAACGCGCCGCTGCCGTTCGCGGGGGAGGATGCCTACGGGCGCTTCGCGTGGGTCAAGCTGAAGCCGGGCGCCAAGTCGGTCGGGCTCATCGCGCACAAGGGCGACGAGAAGGACACGTCCGTCGACCGGTTCGTGGACCCGAGCGTGACGTCCGAGATCTGGCTGAAGCAGGGCGACCCGGCCGTGCACCCGTCGGAGCAGGCAGCCACGGGCAAGGCGGTCGTGCACTACGTCGGTGACGCCGCTGGTGCCTTCGTGCGCGTTGCCGGACGTGGGGACGTGCCATTCGTGAACGGGGTCGCGGAGCTGCCGCCCACCACCGACTTCTCCGTCGTGCGCGGCACGACCGTGGAGGCCTCGGGCAAGTTCACGAGCGGTCACGCGTGGGTCGCGGGCGGCAAGGTGCACGCTTCGCTCGCTGCCGCCGAGAACCGCGCGGTGATCCATTACAACCGCCCGGACGGCGACTACACCGACTGGACGATGTACCACTGGACGGGGTCCGCGGAGCCGTCACCGGGCTGGAACCAGTCGCGCGTGCCGGACGGGCGTGACCAGTTCGGCGTCTACTGGTCGGTGCCGCTGGCAGCAGGTGCGGCCGGTCTGAGCTACATCGTGCACCGCGGCGACACCAAGGACCCCGGCCCCGACCAGTTCCTCGACCTGGGGCAGAAGGGCAACGAGGTGTGGCAGCTGCAGGGGAACGAGACCTACCTGCTCCCGCCGAACGCCGGTCCGGCCGCCGACGACGACCTGACCAAGGCCAAGGCGATCTGGATCGCCAAGGACAAGGTCGTCTGGGACGTCCCGTCGGTGCAGTCCGACGGCTACCGGCTCGAGTACGGCCCACGGGTGTTGCGGCTCTCACCGACGACCGAGGAGGTGCCAGCGCAGTTCCCGCACCTGCGCGGCAAGCCGGTGTTCGCTGTGCGCGGGTTCGTGGACGAGGCGCTGCGGGACAAGCTTTCCGCCGTGCACGTCGACGCGGGCGGAGCGATCCGGCACCGCACGAGCGTGCAGATCGCTGGTGTGCTCGACGACCGTTATGCCGCCGCGGCAACGAAACTGACGTTCGGGCCGACGTTCGACCACGGCCGCGCCTCGGTCAGGTTGTGGGCGCCGACGGCGTCCAACGTCAAGCTGCGCCTGTTCGACCAGCCTGCCGGCGAGCCGCGGAAGGTCGTGCAGCTAGAGCGCGACGCCGCCTCGGGGTCGTGGACCGGTTCCGGCGACTGGAAGAACAAGTACTACCAGTTCGAGGTCACCAACTGGCAGCGCACGGTCGTGGTCACCGACCCGTACTCCGTGGCGCTGTCGGTGAACTCGACGCACTCGCAGTTCGCTGATCTCAAGGACTCCCGGTCGATGCCCGCCGGGTGGGCTCGTGACGTCGCGAAGGGCATGGGCGGTGCGATCACCGAGCTGCACGTGCGGGACTTCTCGATCAACGACCAGTCCGTCCCGGCGGCGGATCGCGGCACCTATAAGGCGTTCACGCACCGCGACTCGACGGGGATGAAGCACCTGAAGACGCTGGCCGCGGCGGGCATGGACACCGTGCACCTGCTGCCGACGTTCGACATCGCGACGATCCCCGAGAAGCGGTCCGAGCAGGCGACGCCCGCGTGTGATCTCAAAGCGTTGCCCGCGGACTCCGACCAGCAGCAGGCCTGCGTCGGCGCGGTGGCCGGGCGTGACGGCTTCAACTGGGGTTACGACCCGTTCCACTACGACGTGCCCGAGGGCTCGTACGCCACGGCGGACGCGCAGAACGGCTGGGCGCGTTCGAAGCAGTACCGCGAGATGGTGAAGTCGTTGCACGACAACGGCAACCGCGTGGTGGTGGACGTGGTCTACAACCACACGGCGGCGTTCGGCGACGCACCGACATCCGTGCTCGACAAGGTCGTGCCCGGCTACTACCAGCGGCTCAACCTCGACGGCTCGGTCGCGAACTCCACGTGCTGCGCGAACACCGCGACCGAGAACGCCATGATGGGCAAGCTCGTCGTGGACTCGGTGGTGCGCTGGGCCCGCAACTACAAGGTCGACGGGTTCCGGTTCGACCTGATGGGCCACCACCCGAAGGCGAACATCCTCGCGGTGCGGGCGGCGCTGGACGCGCTGACCGTGGAGCGGGACGGTGTGGACGGGCGCAAGATCGGTGTCTACGGCGAGGGCTGGGAGTTCGGCGAGGTCGCCGGCAACGCCCGGTTCGAGCAGGCCACGCAGGCGAACATGGCCGGTACCGGTGTCGGGACGTTCAGCGACCGGTTGCGTGATGCGGTTCGTGGCGGCGGTCCGTTCGACGACGATCCGCGCGTGCAGGGGCTCGGTTCCGGTCTGGCCGGGGACGTGAACTCCTCGCCCGCCAACGGTGATGTCGCTGCGCGGCTGGAGAACTACAGCGACCTGGTCAAGCTGGGCATGGCGGGCAACATGGCGTCGTACCAGTTCCAGTCCGCCGCTGGGCCCGTGGTTTCTGGGCGCGATGTGCAGTACAACGGTTCGCCCGCTGGGTACACCGGGCAGCCGTTGGAGGCCATCACGTACGTCGACGCGCACGACAACGAGGCGTTGTTCGACGCGTTGATGTACAAGCTGAAGCCGGAGACCTCCATGGCCGACCGGGTGAGGATGCAGACGGTCTCGCTGGCACCGGCGTTGCTCGGGCAGGGGCGGCCGTTCGTGCACGCGGGCACCGAGTTCCTGCGCTCGAAGTCGTTGGACCGCAACAGCTACGACTCGGGTGACTGGTTCAACGCCTACGACCCGTCGTTGCGCGACAACGGTTTCGGCCGCGGGTTGCCGCCCAAGGCAGACAACGAGGCGAAGTGGCCGTACGCGAAGCCGTTGCTGGGCCTGGCGAAGCCTTCTTCGTCCGACATGAAGGCCTCGCTGGACGCGACCTTGGAACTGCTGCGGATTCGTCAGTCGTCGCCCCTGTTCTCGCTGGGGTCCGCCGAGTTGGTGCAGCAGAAGGTCTCGTTCCCCGCCGCCCGGTCCGGTCTGGTCGTCATGCACATCGATGACACGGTCGGACCGGATGTGGATGGTCTTCGGAAGGGTCTCGTCGTGGTGATCAACCCGTACCCGACGGACCAGGCCGCCACGCTGCCCGCCGGTGACTGGAAGCCGCTGACCAGGGAGAAGAAAGCAGGTGCCGCGCGTTCGGTCGTGGTGCTCGAGCGATAGTCCCGCTGAGAAATAGTTTTGTTGCAGAACAGTTTGCTACCGTGGGGTCATGGGCACGACGGGGTGTACTGACCTGATGATGCTGCTGCATCGGACGGGGCACGCGCTCGAGACGGAGCTGACGGCGAGGCTCGCGGAGATCGGACTGACTCCGCGAGCCCGCTGCGTGCTGTCGAGCGCGCTGGACGCGGGGCTCACGCAGACCGAGATCGCGGACCGGATCAGCATCGACAAGACGACCATGGTCGTGACGATGGACGCCCTCGAATCCGCTGGTTATGCCGAGCGCCAGCCGTCGCCGACGGACCGTCGCGCCCGTGTCGTGGTGGTGACCGAGGCCGGTCGCGCGATCGTGGCGAAGGCGGACGACGTGTACTCGGACGTCGTCGGCAGCGTGCTGGGCTCGTTGCCGGACAACGAGCGCGAAGGCATGGTCAACGGTCTGACGCGCCTGGTGGAAGGTCGTTTGAGCGCTCCCGTGGCGTGCGAGAAGCCGCCGCGGAAACGTGCTCTGCGTCATGCCGTTGGATAGAAGATAGTCCCGTACAAAACTATCTGTTACGGTTCCTCTTATGACTTCAGGGGGATCGAAGACCGACGCGCGCTGGCTGGCGCTGATCGTGCTGTGCGCAGGGATGTTGATGATCGTGCTGGACCAGACGATCGTGAACGTCGCGCTGCCCGCGATCGCGGAGGACCTCGAGTTCGGCCAGGCGGGACTCGCCTGGGTCGTGAACGCGTACCTGATCGCCTACGGCGGTCTGCTCCTGCTCGCGGGCCGTCTCGGCGACTTGATCGGGCACAAGAAGGTGTTCCTGATCGGCCTCGGCGTCTTCACGGTGGCGTCGCTGCTGTGCGGGCTGTCGCTGAGCGCCGAGATGCTGATCGTGTCGCGTTTCGTGCAGGGCGCGGGCGGTGCGCTGGCCACGTCCGTGACGCTGGGCATGGTCGTGACCATGTTCCCGGAGAAGGACGAGCAGAGGCGCGCCATCGGCATCTTCAGCTTCGTCGCTGCTGCTGGTGCGTCTTTGGGGTTGTTGCTCGGTGGTGTGCTGACGGATGCGATGTCGTGGCACTGGATCTTCTTCGTGAACATCCCGATCGGGATCGTGGCCGCCGTTGCCGCTGTGCGTTTGGTGCCTGACTCCATTGGTCTTGGGCTGCGTGAGGGGGCGGATGTTCTTGGGGCGCTGCTGATCGTGGCCGCGGTGATGCTCGGGGTGTACACGATCGTCAAGGCTGAGCACTACGGGTTTGGCTCTGCGCACACGCTGGGGCTTGGTGCCGTGGCGGTGGCGTTGTTGGTGGGATTTGTGGTGCGGCAGAGGACTGCTGCCAAGCCGTTGCTGCCGTTGCGGGTGTTTCGCTCTCGCAACGTGACTGGCGCGAACCTGGTGCAGATCTCCATGGTCGCCGGCATGTTCGGGCTGTTCTTCCTCGGGACGCTGTACATGCAGTTGGTTCTGCAGTACACGCCGCTGCAGATCGGGCTGGCGTTCATGCCCGTTGCCGGTGCTATCGCGGTGTTCTCGGTGTCGTTGTCGGCTCGGTTGAACGCCCGGTTCGGTGAGCGGAACATGTTGATCGTCGGGTTGGTGTTCATGCTTGTTGGCATGGTGGTGTTCACGCAGGTGCCGGTGGACGGGTCCTATGTCGCGCACATCCTGCCTGCGGTGGCGCCGTTGGGTGTTGGGCTCGGGTTGTCGTTTCCCGCGTTGATGACCTTGGCGATGTCCGGTGCTTCGCACGACGAAGCCGGGCTGGCTTCTGGGCTGGTGAACACGACTGCTCAGGTGGGTGGGGCGTTGGGGCTGGCTGTGCTGGCCACTACCTCTACGAGTTACACGTCGTCGTTGCTGGCCTCCGGGGTTGGGCGGTTGGAGGCTTTGACGTCCGGGTTCCACCTGGCGTTCTGGATTTCGGCCGGGTTGGTGGCGGTGGCTCTGGGGCTGGCGGTGTTCGTGTTGCGGCAGGTTTCCGTCGACCGGGACGCTCAGCCCGTGCTGGTGCACTAGAGGGCTGGCGTGAGGGGGAGTAGCCCCGGTCACAGCCCTCCCGAAGTGCGCCGCATGCGCGCGGTTACCCTTGTCGGCACATCCCGTACCTGTTTTCGAGGAGTCACACCGTCGTGTCCGAGCGCACCCTGGTTCTCGTTAAGCCCGATGGCGTTGCCCGTGGTCTCGTTGGCGAGGTGATCGCCCGGATCGAGCGCAAGGGCCTCAAGCTCGCTGCCCTCGAGCTGCGCACCGCCGACCGCGCCACCGCCGAGCAGCACTACGCGGAGCACGACGGCAAGTCGTTCTACGGTGACCTGGTCGACTTCATCACCGGTGGTCCGTTGGTCGCGATCGTGGTCGAGGGCGTTCGCGCGATCCCGGCCTTCCGTCAGCTCGCCGGTGGGACCGACCCCGTCGAGAAGGCCACCCCTGGCACGATTCGTGGGGATTTTGGTACTGAGGTCCAGTACAACCTGGTGCACGGGTCGGACTCGGTCGAGTCGGCTGAGCGGGAGATCAAGATTTGGTTTCCGAACCTCTGATTGAGCTGCTTGGCTGATTCCTGGGGCTCCGCCCCAGGCCCCGCCAATCTGATCCAAAGCCGGGGTCCACGCCCCACGCAGGTAGATGGCACGCCTGTTGCTTTCGGCGGCTGCCTGTTGCTTGGTTTGGTTGCGTCGGTGGGGTGGCTTCGTCACGAGTCGAGCCAAGAGCGGGCCACATGCAAGGAGGGGTGTCAACTCGACGAAAAGCGTGTCGAGTTGACACCCCTCCTTGCATGCAGCAGGAGCTATGGCACGACTCGTGACGAAGCCACCCCACCCAGTGTGTTTGGTAAAGACGGCTCGCCTGCGGCATCGCTGGCTGAAGGACGGCTCGCCTCCGGCTTCGCGGTTGTCAGGCGTTCCTGCGTGGGCTGCTGCCCAATCCCCCCGCCGCCGCGCCGTTCAGCGTCGTCCCCTCCGGGTAGCCCAGCGGCAGGTACATCCACACGTCGTCCCACCGCTCGGTCCCCACGGCGATCGCGTTCGGCATGCGGCCGCATTCCCTGAAGCCCAGGCCCTCGTACAGTTCGATGGCGCCGTGGTTGTTGCCTCGTACGCCCAGCATCAGGATTTCGATGCCCTGCTCCTGGGCGTTGGCCACCAAGCCCTCCATCACCCGTTTGCCCAACCCCAGGCCGCGTGCCGACGGGTGGGCCATGATCTGCTGGACCTCGGCCCGGTGCTGGAAGACGGCGGTCGGACCGCGTCGCCACAGGCCCACCGCGCGCACCGCGCCGTCGACCACTGCGGTGCAGAAGGCCGCGTCGCCGTCTCGGACCTGTTTGAGGACCGTGTCCAGCCAGGTTGAGATGCGGGCGTAGGTCGGAGGCTCGTGGTAGCCGACTGCGCCGCCTGCTGCCACCACGTCGTGGACGACTGTGTGGATCTCGGCTCGGAGGGTGTCGTCGGCTTCCGTTGGCCAGCGGAGTTCGGGCATGGGGGGATCGTAATTGCGTCGAGAATTGTCAGACCTGTTCGTTAACGTCGGGTCTTGTGGACAACCTTGTTGAGGCCAAGGCTTTGACCAAGCACTTCGGGTCGTTCGAGGCCGTGCGGGGCATCGACGTCGAGGTGCGGCGGGGGGAGGCGTTCGGGTTTCTCGGGCCCAACGGGGCCGGGAAGTCGTCGACCATGCGGATGATCTCGTGTGTGTCCGGGCGGACCGGTGGGGAGTTGAAGGTGCTCGGGATGGATCCCGGGACCGAAGGGCCCAAGATCCGGGCTCGGCTCGGGGTGGTGCCGCAGTTGGACAACCTCGACACCGAGTTGACGGTTCGGCAGAACCTGCAGATCTACGGGCGGTACTTCGGGATGTCGCGGCAGAAGTGCCGGGAGAAGGCCGTGGAGTTGCTCGAGTTCGCGCAGCTGTCGGATCGGGGGGACCACGAGGTCGAGCCGTTGAGCGGTGGGATGAAGCGGCGGCTGACCATCGCGCGGTCGCTTGTGAACGATCCCGAGTTGCTGTTGCTCGACGAACCGACCACCGGGTTGGACCCGCAAGCTCGGCATCTGTTGTGGGACAGGCTGTTCCGGCTGAAGCAGGACGGTGTCACGCTCATCATCACCACGCATTACATGGACGAGGCCGAGCAGTTGTGCGATCGGCTCGTGGTGATGGACGGTGGGCGGATCGCTGCCGAGGGGTCGCCCAGTGAGCTGATCAACCGGTACTCGACCAGGGAAGTGCTGGAGTTGCGGTTCCAGCCTGGTGCGGAGAAACCGGACCTGGAGCGCTTCGCGGAGCGGGTCGAGGTGTTGCCGGATCGGCTGTTGCTCTACACCAAGGACGGGGAGGCGACTCTCCAAAGAGTCCACGAGCACGGGGTGCAGCCGGTGCAGAGCCTGGTGCGGCGCAGTTCGCTGGAGGACGTGTTCCTGCGGCTCACCGGCCGGACGTTGGTGGACTGATGGAGACGTTGAGGGCTTCGTGGTTCGGGTTCGAGAAGACCTGGACGTGGTACCGGCGCAACTGGCGTGCCACCGCGGTGTCGAGCTTTCTCACGCCGGTGTTGTTCCTGCTGGCGCTCGGTCTCGGGTTCGGGTCGCAGGTGCAGTCGACGGCGTTGATCGGTGGTGTGCCGTACCTGCAGTACCTCGCGCCCGCGCTCGTCGTGGTCACGGCGGTGCAGGGGGCCACGTTCGAGTCGACGTTCCCGGTCATGTCGCAGTTCATGTGGCAGAAGTCGTTCGTCGCGATGGTGGCCACGCCGATCACGCCGGCGCAGGTGCTCTACTCGCAGACGATGTGGATCGGCTCGCAGTTGTTGTTGCGGTCGGTGGTGTTCGTGGGGGTCGCGGCCGCGTTGGGGGCTGCTGCGGGGCCTGGGATCCTGCTGGCCATTCCTGTCGCGACGCTGGCGGGGCTCGCGTTCAGCGCGCCGTTGGTGGCGTACAGCGCGACCTTGGACAAGCCGGACGCGTTCAACAACATCTTCCGGTTCGTGCTGATGCCGATGACGCTGTTCACCGGCGCGTTCTTCCCCGTCAGCCAGCTGCCTGACTGGCTGGTGCCGCTGGTGTGGCTCACTCCGGCGTGGCACGGCATCGAGCTCGCGCGAGGCGCGACGTTCGGCACGTTGGACCTCTTACCCGCGTTGGGCCACGTCGTGTACCTCGGCGCGTTGGTCGGTGTCGGGATCGCGCTCGGCGTGAAGTTCTTCCACCGGAGGCTGGCCGTATGACGCAGACCCTGGAACGAGAGAAGGCCAGGCCCGCGAGCGTGGGGCTGCTGTGGCGGGTGATTCCGCCGGGGCTTTACGGCAGGCGGGCGAGCATGCTCGTCGAACGGTCTGCCGTCGTGAACCGGCGCGCGTGGTTCGTGCTGGTCGGCGGGGCGTTCGAGCCGATGCTGTTCCTGTGGTCGCTCGGGCTCGGGTTCGGGCAGATGGTGAACGCGGTGGCCGGGCCGGACGGGCGGCCGATCTCGTACGCGGCGTTCGTGGCGCCCGCGTTGCTGGCCGCGAGCGCGATGAACGGGGCTGTGTACGACGCGACGTTCAACGTGTTCTTCAAGTTCAAGTACGTGAAGCTGTACGACGCGATGCTCTCGACGCCGATGGGGCCGATGGACATCGCGATCGGCGAGATCTCGTGGGCGCTGCTGCGGGGCGGGCTGTACTCGGCGGGGTTCCTCGGCGTGATGCTCGGGATGGGGCTGATCTTCTCGCCCTGGGCGTTGCTCGCGTTGCCGGCGGCGCTGCTGGTGGCGTTCGCGTTCGCGGCGGTGGGCATGGCGGCGACGACGTTCATGAGGTCGTGGCAGGACTTCGACCTCGTGCAGCTCGCGGTGCTGCCGCTGTTCCTGTTCTCGACGACGTTCTACCCGCTGTCGGTTTACCCGGGCTGGCTGCAGGCCGTGGTGACGTGGACGCCGCTCTACCACGCCATCGAGCTCATGCGGGGCCTCACGCTGGGCGTTGTCGGCTGGGGCATGCTCGGTCACGTCGCGTACTTCGCGGTGCTCGCGGCCGTCGGAACGGTGGTCGCGGCGCGGCGGTTGGGCAAGTTGTTGCTGGACTGAGGCGCGATTCGGCCCCCGCCTGCGGGGGCCGTACTCTGGTCGTGTGAGTGCTGAGTCTGTTTTCCCCAGGTTGGAGCCTCTGCTGCCGCGGATCTCCAAGCCGGTGCAGTACGTCGGCGGGGAGCTCAACGCGACCGTCAAGGACTGGGACGCGGCGTCCGTGCGCTGGGCTTTGATGTACCCCGACGCGTACGAGGTCGGCCTGCCCAACCAGGGCGTCATGATCCTCTACGAGATCCTCAACGAGCTGCCGGACGTGCTCGCCGAGCGCACGTACGCCGTGTGGCCGGACCTCGAGGCGTTGATGCGCGAGCACGACGTCCCGCAGTTCACGGTCGACGGGCACCGTCCGCTCAAGGCGTTCGACCTGATGGGCATCAGCTTCGCGACGGAGCTGGGCTACACGAACATGCTGACCGCGCTGGACCTGGCCGGCATCCCGTTGCACGCCGAGGACCGCACCGTGGACGACCCGATCGTGGTCGCCGGTGGGCACGCGGCGTTCAACCCCGAGCCGATCGCTGACTTCGTGGACGCGGCGGTGCTCGGCGACGGTGAGGAGGCCGTCCTCGAGATCACCGAGATCGTCAAGAACTGGAAGGCCGAGGGCTCGCCCGGCGGCCGCGACGAGGTGCTGACGAGGCTCGCCGAGACCGGCGGCGTGTACGTCCCGCGCTTCTACGACGTGGAGTACCTGCCGGACGGCCGCATCCAGCGCGTCGTGCCGAACCGCGACCGGGTCCCGTACCGCGTCTTCAAGCGGACGACGATGGACCTCGACGCGTGGCCGTACCCGAAGCAGCCGCTGGTGCCGCTCGCCGAGAGCGTCCACGAGCGGATGAGCGTCGAGATCTTCCGCGGCTGCACGCGCGGCTGCCGCTTCTGCCAGGCGGGCATGATCACCCGCCCGGTGCGCGAGCGGTCCATCGAGGGCATCGGCGCCATGGTCCAGAAGGGACTGGAGGCGACCGGCTTCGAAGAGGTCGGCCTGCTCAGCCTGTCCAGCGCGGACCACAGCGAGATCGCCGAGCTCACCAAGGGCCTCGCGGACCGCTACGAGGGCACGAACACCGGCCTGAGCCTGCCGAGCACGCGCGTCGACGCGTTCAACATCGACCTCGCGAACGAGCTGTCCCGCAACGGGAGGCGCTCGGGCCTGACCTTCGCGCCCGAGGGCGGCAGCGAGCGGATGCGCCGCGTCATCAACAAGATGGTGTCCGAAGAGGACCTCATCCGGACGGTGTCGGCCGCGTTCTCCAACGGCTGGCGGCAGGTGAAGCTCTACTTCATGTGCGGCCTCCCGACCGAGGAGGACGAGGACGTCCTGCAGATCGCGGAGATGGCGAAGAACGTCATCCGCGCGGGCCGGCAGGCGAGCGGCCGCAACGACGTCCGCTGCACCATCTCGATCGGCGGGTTCGTGCCCAAGCCGCACACGCCGTTCCAGTGGGCCCCGCAGTGCGACCCGGACACGGTCGACGACCGGCTGCGCAAGCTCCGCGAGGCCGTGAACAGCGACCGCAGCCTCGGCCGCAACATCGGCATGCGCTACCACGACGGCAAGCCGAGCCTCATCGAAGGTCTGCTCAGCCGGGGCGACCGGCGCATCGGCAAGGTCATCGAGGCCGTGTGGCGCGACGGCGGCCGGTTCGACGGCTGGAGCGAGCACTTCTCCTACGACCGCTGGACCGCGAAGGCGGCCGAGCAGTTGGAGCCGCTCGGCGTCGACCTCGCCTGGTTCACCATGCGCGAGCGCGAGGAGCTGGAGGTCCTGCCCTGGGACCACCTCGACTCGGGCCTCGACAAGGAATGGCTCTGGGCCGACTGGCAGGACGCGCTCGACGAGCGCGAGCAGGACGACTGCCGCTGGACCCCGTGCTTCGACTGCGGTGTCTGCCCGGCGATGGGCACGGACATCGAGGTCGGCCCGACGGGCCGCAAGCTGCTGCCGATCTCCCCGGTCGGTGTCGGTTCGCCCGTGAAGAACCCGGCTCTCACGCCGTAGCTTCCACAACAAGAGGGGCCCCTTCGCGCTGCGGAAGGGCCCCTCTTGCGTTTGTGGTCGGTTACCTCGTGACGGCGGCGAGCGCGTCCACGAGCCCGTGGCCGTAGAACGAGTTGTACTCCGAGTACCCGGTGCAGAACGCGTCCTGCACGCCCGTCCCGTTCAGGTCGTAGTCGGCCGGGCAGGCCAGCGTCGACGCCTGCGCGTTCAGCATGCGCCCGAGCGACACCGCGTCGGTGGCCGGATGCGTCGACGCGATCAGCGCCGCCACCCCGGCCGCGTGCGGGGTCGCCATCGACGTGCCGCACGAGTAGTCGTAGCCGGACGGCACGGTCGACAGCACGCACCCGTTCGGCGTGCGCGGGTCGCCACCCGGTGCCGTCACGTCGATCGCACCCAGCCCGTACGAGCTGTACCCGGCCTTGGTCTCGGCCGGGTCGACCGCCGACACGCCGACGACGTTCTTGAGCTGCGCCGGCAGCACCACGCACGTCGAGTCGACCGGACGGGTCTGCGCCTCGCCGTTCGTCGGCGACATCGAGTCGCGCCCCGGCCGGGACAGGTCGGCCGCGGCGTTGCCGGCGGCGGCGACCGTCAGCACGTTGCGCGACGTCGCGTGGTCCACGGCACGGCGCACGGCCTCGTAGATGACGCGCTGGCCGGGCTCGCTCTGGCACGTGAACAGGTACGGGTCGATGAAGTAGCTGTTGTTGGTGATCGTCATGTTCTGCGAGGTGGCCCACATGAAGCCGCACACCGCGTACTCGGGGTAGATGAAGCCCTCATCGTCCACGACCTTCACGGACGCGATGCGCACGCCCGGTGCGACGCCCGTGGTGCCGCGGCCGTCGTTGGCCGCGGCGATGGTGCCGGCCACGTGCGTGCCGTGGGCGGAGGTCGTCGGGGCCCAGGCGGAGGGCGAGGTGTCTGGCTTGCCGGTCAGGCACCCGGCGGACAGTTCGGGCGCCAGCGCGTCGGCCAGGTCGGGGTGGCGGGCGTCGACACCGGAGTCCAGGACGCCCACGACGACGGACTTGGAGCCCGTCGTGATCTTGTGCGCGGCCGGCGCGTTGATGAGATCCATGTCCCATTGTTCGGCCGAGCGCACACCCGAGGGCCGGAACAGCTCCGTGTCGTCCTTCTTCCGCTTCACCGACCGCTTGGCGATGCTCTCGGCCTGGGCGCTGTACGCGCGTTCCGGGCCGATCTGCTTCAGGAAGCGGGGGTCCGGCGAGGTGGCCACCGCGACCGAGATCTGCGGGTAGTAGACCGTCGTCAGGCCGCACGCCGCAGTGATTTCGGAGTTCGCCGCCTCAGCGGGCGTGGCCTGCGGAAACACCACCAGGTAGCGCAGCAGGGGACCGGGCTGGATGCAGGTGTTCACCTCGGGTGCCGGGTCCGGTTCCGCGCCGGCGGGCAGAGACGCCGCCATGCACCCGGCCACGAGCAAAGCGGTCATCGCCGCCGCTCGGGCGCGGTGGGGCAGAGGCACCAGGGACCTCCAGGTCGGCAGGGCGTCCAGTCAGCCGGACCGTAGCCACGCGCAACGATCTAGACAAGCTGAACGTTCTGTATCAGGTTCACGGTACCGTCCTCATGGACGAACAGCCTGCGCCGATGGGACCGCTCACCCGTCGGAATACCACTCGGGAGCACCGCTGAGCCGCAACCTGCCCAACAACCCCTCCGCCGCGGCGGTGCAGAAACTGCGCCTCCGCTACACCAAGCGGGGGAGGTTGCGTTTCACATCGCACCGCGACATCGCTCGCACGTTCGAACGCGCGCTGCGCAGGGCAGGTGTACCCATGGCCTACTCCCAGGGGTTCAGCCCTCACCCGAAGGTGTCGTGGGTCGGCGCCGCGCCGACCGGCGTGGCCAGCGAGGCCGAGTACGTCGAGGTCTCGGTGGTCGAGAAGGTCGACCCGGTGGCGCTCAAGGTCGCGCTCGACGAGGCGTTGCCACCCGGCATCGACGTCGTCGACATCGTCCAGGCGCAAGGGGGCAATCTCACCGAGCGCATCGACGCGAGCGAGTGGCGGATCGAGCTCGACGGGGTGGAACCCGAAGAGCTGGCGAAGGCGGTGAGCGTCCTGCTCGCGGCCGAGTCCGTCGAGGTCGAGCGACTCACCAAGAACGGCACGAAGATGCTCGACGTGCGGCCGGCCGTCGTGTCGGCGCTGGTCGAACCACGTTCGAGCGACGCCGGACACGATGCCACCGCTTTGTCACGACCGTGTGGGATACTCATGACGGTTGTACGGCAGGTAACGCCTACCGTGCGACCCGACGACGTGCTGAATGCGCTTCGCGTCGTAGCCGATCTCGTGCCGCCGGTACCTGCGAGAGCAACCCGGATGGCGCAGGGAAGGCTCGACGGCGAGGGCAGGCTGGTGGACCCGCTCCAGCAGGACAGAGAGTCCTGACGAGCGCAGACGGTTGTCTGTTCGGTCCGGCCCAGCCGGGACGCGCATACAGGAGGAGCGGCGCTGACAGCGGCGTCGTCGTGGGACCTGCGCAAGCGTGCGCCCAGTGAGGCGCCACGCCGCTGCGCGCGAGGCAAGGATTCCCGCCGCGAGAAGCGGTGGAAGAGACGAGAGAGGCCCCTGCGCGGCCGCGTCCTCACGGGACGCGCCCGGGGGTGGAGGAGCTGCATGTCGAACGAGGACAAGCCTGCCGGTGTCACCGGCGGGCAGGGCGTGGTTGCCGCACGCCCGGCACTGGCGGACCTGCCGGAGAAGCTGCGGGTCCACGCACTGGCGAAGCTGCTGGACGTCAGCAGCAAGGACGTGATGACAGCGCTGGCCGACCTCGGTGAGGTCGCCCGCAGTGCGCAGTCGAGCGTCAGCCGCGACGTCGCGCTGAAGGTCGCCGAGACCCTGGTGGACTGGGACGACGTGGTCACCGGTGAGGTCACCGAGGACTACGAGGCCCCCGCGATCCCGGCGTTCGAGGCACCGGCGCTCGCGCCGATCTTCGCCGCGCCGAGCGCGGTCTTCCTGCCGCCGACGCCGGTTGAGCGCCCCAAGGCGTCCGCATCGCCGTTCGTGGTCGAGGAAGAGCCGGTCGTCGAGGAGAAGTCCATCGGCGAGATCGCCGCGGACGAGCTCGACGCCGCCGAGGCCGAGGCCGAGACCGATGCGGACACCGACGCCGACGGTGACGACGAGGCCGACAGCCGCCGTCGCCGCCGCCGGGGCCGTCGTGGCCGCGGCCGTGGCAAGGGCACCGACGCCGAGTCCGGCGAGGAGTCCGACGAGGCAGCGGCGGAGGACGCCGAGGCCCCCGAGGAGACCGAAGCCGCCGACGAGGCCGAGGACGAGGGTGACGAGGGCTCGACCCGCCGTCGCCGCCGTCGCCGTCGCCGCAAGACCGGCACGGACGACGACGTCGCCGCCGAGGACGACCCGCCGAACACCGTCGTGCACGTGCGCGAAGTCCGTGAGGCGCGGGACGCACGCGACGACAAGGCCGACTCCGAGGCCGCGCAGAACGAGGTGCGCAGCATCCGGGGCTCCACGCGCCTGGAGGCCAAGCGCCAGCGCCGCCGCGACGGTCGCGAGGCCGGCCGCCGCCGTGCCCCGGTGCTGACCGAGGCCGAGTTCCTGGCCCGCCGCGAGGCCGTGGCCCGCACGATGGTCGTCCGCGAGCGCGGCGACCGCACCCAGATCGGCGTGCTCGAGGACGGCGTGCTCGTCGAGCACTTCGTCACCTCGTCGGGCAGCGGCTCGATCGTGGGCAACGTCTACCTCGGCCGCGTCCAGAACGTGCTGCCGAGCATGGAAGCCGCGTTCATCGACATCGGCCGCGGCCGCAACGCCGTGCTCTACGCCGGTGAGGTCGACTGGGACGCCGCCGGTCTCGAGGGCAAGTCCCGCAAGATCGAGCAGGCGCTCTCCAGCGGCGACTCGGTGCTCGTCCAGGTCACCAAGGACCCGGTCGGCCACAAGGGCGCCCGCCTCACCACCCAGATCAGCCTTCCCGGCCGCTTCCTCGTCTACGTGCCGGGCGGCGGTGCCACGGGCATCAGCCGCAAGCTGCCGGACAACGAGCGCAAGCGCCTCAAGGACATCCTCAAGCGCGTCGTCCCCGAGGACGCCGGTGTGATCATCCGCACCGCCTCGGAGGGCATCGCGGAGGACGAGCTCGGCCGCGACGTCACGCGTCTGCAGGCCCAGTGGAAGGTCATCAAGGAGAAGTCCGAGACCACCTCCACCAAGGCTCCGACGCTGCTCTACGAAGAGCCGGACCTGCTGGTGAAGGTCGTCCGCGACCTGTTCACCGAGGACTTCGCCCAGCTCGTCGTCCAGGGCGACGAGGCGTGGGAGGTCATCGACTCGTACGTCCGCCACGTGGCGCCGGACCTGCAGGACCGCCTGAAGAAGCACGTCGGCAACAACGACGCGTTCGTCGAGTACCGCATCGACGAGCAGCTGATGAAGGCGCTCGACCGCAAGGTCTGGCTGCCGTCGGGTGGCTACCTGATCATCGACCGCACCGAGGCCATGACGGTCATCGACGTCAACACCGGCAAGTTCACCGGCTCGGGCGGCAACCTCGAGGAGACCGTCACCAGGAACAACCTGGAGTCGGCCGAGGAGATCGTCCGCCAGCTCCGGCTGCGCGACATCGGCGGCATCATCGTCATCGACTTCATCGACATGGTGCTCGAGTCGAACCGCGACCTGGTGCTGCGCCGCCTCACCGAGTGCCTCGGCCGCGACCGCACGCGTCACCAGGTCGCCGAGGTCACCTCGCTGGGTCTCGTCCAGATGACCCGCAAGCGGGTCGGCACCGGCCTGCTCGAGGCGTTCAGCCAGACGTGTGAGCACTGCCGCGGCCGCGGCGTCGTCGTGTCCACCGAGCCCGTGCACTCGCACGGTGGCGGCGGCGGTGGCGGCCAGCAGCAGCAACAGCAGGCCCAGGGCGGTGGCCGCAAGTCGCGCCGCAACAAGGGTGGCGGCGAGCAGGCGGCCGAGACCACCGAGGTCGTCGAGGCGGTCGTCGAGACGCCGGTCGAGCCCGAGGCCGTCCAGGTCTTCGAGCCCGGTGAGCCCGAGGACACCTCAGAGGACTTCGTCGCCGCCGACCAGGAGCACGAGGGCCACGGCCGTCGTCGCCGCCGTCGTCGTGGCCGCGACAAGGAGCCGCAGGCCGTCGTCGACGCGGTCGTGGCCGAGGAGCAGGCGCTCAACGGTCACGTGCCGCACGAGGTCGCCGAGGACCCGGCGCCCGTCGAGCTCGAGCCCGTGGTCACCGAGCCCGAGGTGATCGAGGAGTCCGTCGAGGAGCTCGTCGAGCCCGTCGTCGAGAAGCCCGTCGTCACGGGTCGCATCGGTGCCCAACGCCCCGTTGAGCCCGAGCAGGAGCCGGTCGTGACCGGGCGCGTCGGTGCGCAGCAGCCCGTCGTGACGGGTCGCATCGGGTCCCAGCGCCCCCTTCCGGCCGTCGAGCCCGAGCAGGAGGCCGCCGAGGCCCCCGAACCGGTCTCCGCGCCCGCGCCCGTCGCGGAGGCCCCGGTGGCCGCTGTGGAGGCCCCCGCGGCTCGCCCGCGTCGTCGTGCGGCCAAGCGCGCCGCTGGTGCTCCCCCCGCGGTCGAGGCCCCGGCCCCGATCGTCGTCGAGGTGCCCAAGCAGCCCGAGGTCCAGATGCCCGCACCGGTGGTCACCACCACTCGCAGGCGCCGCGCCGTGTCGCGTCCCGCGGGACCGCCGGTCCAGGAGGACTGACGCGAGGAACGTGAGACCGGGGTCGCCTGCGGGCGGCCCCGGTTTTGCGTTGCGGGGCAACGATGTGAGGGACCGCACAGGCTGTGGGAACGTGTTCCGGGCACCCCGGTTTGCTCCCGGCGCACCCACTCCCGTAACCTTGTTGACGGCCCGCCATCCGACGGGTCCTGTCGTGTGCCTCCTCTGGTGCCTTTAGGTGGAAACACCGTCCCAGAATGGCCGGCACACGGCCCGTCACCATCGAGTAGCAGGAGACTTCCGTCCTGATGTACGCGATCGTCAAGACCGGCGGCAAGCAGTACAAGGTCGCTGTCGGCGACATCGTCGAGGTCGAGAAGCTCGAGGGCGAGCCGGGCACCGAAATCTCCCTCCAGGCGCTGCTCGTGGTCGACGGCACTGACGTCACCGCAGACGCGGCGGCCCTGGCGAAGTTCTCGGTTACCGGCAAGCTGGTCGAGCACACCAAGGGCCCGAAGATTCGCATCCACAAGTTCAAGAACAAGACCGGCTACCACAAGCGACAGGGTCACCGTCAGAAGTTGACCCGCGTCGAGGTCACCGGCATCACCGGTAAGTGAGGACCTGACTTCTCATGGCACACAAAAAGGGTGCATCCAGTTCCCGCAACGGCCGTGACTCCAACGCTCAGTACCTGGGCGTGAAGCGGTACGGCGGTCAGGTCGTCAAGGCCGGCGAGATCCTGATCCGCCAGCGCGGCACCAAGTTCCACCCCGGCGTCGGCGTCGGCATCGGCAAGGACGACACGCTGTTCGCCCTGCTGCCGGGTGCGGTGGAGTTCGGTTCGAAGCGCGGTCGCAAGACCGTCAACATCGTTCCGGTCGCGGTCTGAGGACCGTTTCCGCGACGTAGTTAGCACGATCGACCGAGCGACGTGTGCCCGCTGAGAGCGCGGGCCACGTCGCTCGTTTGTGTTTTCTGGGGGCCAAGCCCCCAGACCCCAGCCGGGGCGACCCCCGGACCCCATGCGGCGTTCCCAGTCGGAATTCGCCGCCTCTAGCAGTTGGAAGTGATGACCGTGGCTCGATTTGTTGACCGGGTGGTGATCCACGCTGCCGCCGGCAACGGGGGCAACGGTTGTGCTTCAGTGCACCGCGAGAAGTTCAAGCCGCTCGGCGGCCCGGACGGCGGCAACGGGGGCAGTGGCGGCAACGTCATCCTCGTCGTCGACTCGCAGGTGCACACCCTGCTGGACTTCCACTTCCGCCCGCACGCCTCCGCCACGAGCGGCAAGGCCGGTGCCGGTGCGAACCGCGACGGCGCGAACGGCGAAGACCTGATCCTGCGCGTCCCGGACGGCACCGTCGTGCTGACCGAGGCCGGCGAGATCGTCGCGGACCTCGTCGGCGAGGGCACGCAGCTCATCGCGGCGGCCGGTGGCCGTGGCGGTCTGGGCAACGCCTCGCTCGCGTCGAGGGCCCGCAAGGCGCCCGGCTTCGCGCTGCTCGGCGAGCCCGGCGAGACGCGTGACCTGGTGCTCGAGCTCAAGTCCGTCGCGGACGTGGGCCTGCTCGGCTTCCCGTCGGCCGGCAAGTCGTCGCTGATCTCCGTGCTCTCCGCCGCGAAGCCGAAGATCGCCGACTACCCGTTCACGACGCTGGTCCCCAACCTCGGCGTGATCACCGCGGGCGACACCATCTTCACGATGGCCGACGTCCCCGGCCTGATCCCCGGCGCGTCGCAGGGCAAGGGCCTCGGCCTCGACTTCCTGCGCCACATCGAGCGCACCGCCGTTCTCGCGCACGTCGTCGACTGCGCGACGTACGAGCCGGGCCGCGACCCGATCGCGGACATCGACGCGCTGGAGAAGGAACTCTCGGAGTACACGCCCGCTCTCGGCGGCAACTTCGAGGACCGCCCGCGCGTGGTGATCCTCAACAAGGTCGACATCCCGGACGCCCAGGACCTCGCCGACATCGTCCGCCCGGAGATCGAGGCTCGCGGCCTGCCGGTCTTCGAGGTGTCGACCGTGTCCCGCCAGGGCCTGCGCGAGCTGACGTTCAAGCTGGCCGAGGTCGTGCGCGAGTACCGCGCGGCCAAGCCGAAGAAGGAGTCGACCCGAATCGTGCTGCGGCCGACCGCCGTGGACGACCAGGGCTTCACCGTGATCGAGGACCCCTCGGTCGAGGGTGGCTTCATCGTGAAGGGCGAACGCCCCGAGCGCTGGATCCGCCAAACCGACTTCTCCAACGACGAAGCCGTCGGTTACCTCGCGGACCGCCTCAACAGGCTGGGCGTCGAGGAGAAGCTCGTGAAGATGGGCGCCGTCCCGGGTTGCCAGGTCACCATCGGCGACCTGATCTTCGACTGGGAACCGACCACCCCGGCCGGCATCGCGATGACGATGACCGGGCGAGGCACGGACATCCGTCTCGAGCGCAACGACCGCATCGGCGCCCACGAGCGCAAGGCCCTGAAGAAGGCCCGCCGCGCGCCCGGTGAGTACGGCGACGACTACGGTGATTCCAGCGAGGAGTAACACAGTGACGGCCCCCGTGGTCTCACAAGCTCGAACCGCGGTCGCCTCGGCGAACCGCATCGTGGTCAAGGTCGGTTCTTCTTCTTTGACCACAGCGGAAGGTGGTCTCGACCCGGCGCGTCTCGACGCGCTGGTCGACGCCCTCGCCGCCCGTGCCGCAGCGGGAAGCCAGGTCGTGCTCGTGTCCTCGGGCGCGATCGCGGCGGGCCTGGCGCCGTTGAAGATCTCCCGCCGCCCGCGTGACCTCGCCACCCAGCAGGCCGCGGCGAGCGTCGGGCAGCTCACGCTGGCGCACGCCTACGCGAACTCGTTCGGGCGTTATTCGCTGACCGTCGGCCAGGTCCTGCTGACGGCGGACGACGTGGTGCGCCGCGCGCACTACCGCAACGCCCAGCGGACGTTCGACAGGCTGCTGGCCCTCGGTGCCGTGCCGGTCGTGAACGAGAACGACACCGTTGCCACCGAAGAGATCCGCTTCGGCGACAACGACCGCCTCGCCGCCCTCGTGGCGCACCTGGTGGGTGCCGACGCGCTCTTCCTGCTGTCCGACGTGGACGCCCTCTACTCGGGTGACCCGCGCCAGCCGGGAGCCGTCCGCATCGCCGAGGTGGGATCAGCGTCCGATGTGGACGGTGTGAAGGCCGGTAGCGTTGGCGCGTCCGGTCTTGGCACCGGAGGCATGGCCTCGAAGCTCGCCGCCGCTCGTCTGGCCTCGTCCGCGGGCATCCCGGTCCTGCTCACCAGCGCCACCGAAGCAGGCCGCGCCCTGACCAAGGCCGACGTCGGCACCGCTTTCGCCGCAACGGGTTCCCGCCTCACCGCCCGCCGCTTCTGGCTCGGGTACGCCACCGACGCCAACGGCCGCCTGCACCTCGACGACGGCGCGGTCGCCGCGGTCGTGGGCAGGCGTCGTTCGCTGCTGGCCGCCGGGATCACCGGCGTGGACGGCGACTTCGAAGCCGGTGACGTCGTGGAGCTGGTGAGCCTGTCCGGCGAGGTCGTGGCCCGCGGAGTCGTCGGCTACGACTCGGCCGAGCTGCCGTCGTTGATCGGCCGCAAGTCCCACGACCTGCCTGAGGAGCACCGCCGCGAGGTCGTGCACGCGGACGACCTGGTGCCGCTGGCTAGGTGAGTTCCACGCCCTTCGTCTCCGGCAGCGTCAGGACGACGAGGAACGTGATCACCGCGGCGACCGCGACGTACCAGAAGAAGACGGTGCCGCCCACGGCCTGGATGACCAGCGGGGCGGTGCCGCCGAACACGGCGACGGTCAGGTTGTACCAGGCACCGATGCCGAGGCCGCGCAGTTCGGTCGGGAACAGCTCGCTCATGATCGCGGGCGCGATCGACGTGATCGCCGTGTAGAGGCCGAGTCCCACGGCGAACACGACCACGAGGTTCGCCAAGCCGGGTTTGACCAGTGTCGACAGCGGCACGACCAGCAACGCCATCGCCGCCGACCACACGAGCATCTGTGGTTTGCGGCCGTAGCGGTCCGCCATCCACCCCATCGGGTACTGCAGCGCGATGAACACGACCGTGCCGATCGACAGCGCCAGGAACACGTCGATGTCGTTGGCGCCCTTGCTCTTCACCGCGAACGGCGTCAGCGCGCTGAAGAAGGTGTAGAAGCTCAGCGTTGACAGCAGCGTGATGCCGATGAGCTGCCCGACGGCCTTCGGGTGCTCCTTCAGCGTCATCATCAGCGGGTTGCGCAGGCTCTCGGCCTTGGCCTTGTTCTCCTCGAACTGTTCGGTCTCCTTGAGCTCCCGCCGCAGCCACAGCCCGACCAGCCCGAGCACGCCGCCGATCAGGAACGGCACGCGCCAGCCGTAGGAGGCCATCGCGGCCTTGTCGAGGTTGCGCGACAGGAAGAACCCGAGCAGCGACGCGATCAACACCGCCGCACCGGTCGAGATGTAGAAGAACGACGAGTACCGGCCGCGGTGGGAGGCCGGCGCGATCTCCGCCAGGTACGCCGACGCGTTCGACACCTCGCCGCCGAGTGCCATGCCCTGCGCGATCCGGGCGAGCACCAGCAACGCCGGGGACAGCCAGCCGACCTGCTCGAACGTCGGCAGCAGGCCGATCATCACCGAGCCACCGGACATCAGCACGATCGTGAACAGCATCGCGGTCCGGCGGCCTCTGAGGTCCGCGAACCGGCCGAGCAGATAACCGCCGAGCGGGCGGAAGAAGAAGGCGAGAGCGAACGTCGCGAAGGTGCTCAGCAGCGCCGCGGCCTCGTTGCCCGCGGGGAAGATCTGCGTGGCGAAGTAGATGCTGAAGGCCGTGTAGATGCCCCAGTCGTACCACTCCACCGCGTTGCCGGCGCTTGAAGCGACGAGCGTGCGTACGGGCAGTCGATGCTTCTCCGATGTAACCGCCATAGAGGCACCCAATCACATACGGCGACGAATCGGCGCGTATGTCTCGACCGGATCGTTGGTCAGGAAGTCGACGATCATCGCGTTGCACAGCGCGGGCTTCTCGTGCAGCAGGCCGTGTGACGTGCCGGGAACGACGGCCAGTTCGGCGTTCGGCAGTGCCCGGTACATCTTCGCGGCGTGCTCCAGCGTGACCTCGTCGTCGTCGCCGATCATGATCAGCGTTCGGTTGGGCAGCTTTGCCAAGTCTTCTGCGGTGAGCGCGGGTGACCGGCGGTGCATCGGCGTTAGTTCCGTGGCCGGGTCCCAGCCGTCGTGGTGGTAGACGCCGCACACGACCACAAGCCGTTGCACGAGGTCAGGTCTGAGGGTTGCGGTGAGCAGCGCGACCGTGGCGCCGTCGCTGCAGCCGAGCAGGTGGGCGGGCCCGATCCGTTCGAGGAACTCGATGGTCTCGTGCGCCATCTCGGTGTGGTCCTGAGTGGCCTGGTCGGTCCGATGTGGTGCGTGCAGGGCGAAATCGGCCAGAGCGTCGAACTGCGGTCCGAACGCCGAGGGGTCCGCACCGCCGGGGTGCAGGAGTACGAGTGAGTCAGCCATGTGGGAGTAGACCTCTCTCGTCATCGATACTCGTCGCCGTGCGATCTATTGGGTTGGTGACGTTGGTTGTCCGCGACTACGACGAGGCGATCCGCTTCTACGTGGACGGACTCGGGTTCACACTGGTCGAGGACGTTCCGCAGGGCGACAAGCGCTGGGTCGTGGTGTCGGCGGGAGAGGGGACGTCGCTGCTGCTGGCACAGGCTGACACAGGTCAGCAGCAGGCACGAGTGGGCGACCAGACCGGTGGCCGGGTCGGGTTCTTCCTCAACACCGACGACTTCGACCGCGACCACGCCCGCATGACCGAGTTCGGCGTGTACTTCCGGGAGCAGCCGCGTGACGAGGTCTACGGCCGCGTGGCCGTGTTCGAGGACCTCTACGGCAACCGCTGGGACCTGATTCAGCCCGCTCGCGCCTGACCGGGCGACATCCCCACGATCCGTTTGAACGCCCGGCTGAACGCGGCCTCCGACTCGTAACCGAGGCCGCGGGCGATCTCGCTGACCGTGCTGTCACGGTCTTTGAGGCGGTTCATCGCGACGTGCATGCGCCACCGCGTGACGTAGCGCATGGCCGGTTCGCCGACGAGTTCGGTGAACCGTGCCGCGAACGCCGACCGTGACATGGCGGTCTGGTGCGCGAGGCGTTCGACGGTCCACGGCTGCGCGGGGTCGCGGTGGATCAGCGCGAGGGCTTCCCCGATCTGCTGGTCCTGCAACGCGCCGAGCCAGCCCGTGCGCGCGGCCGGGTCGTTGGCGAGCCACGAGCGGATCGTCTGGATCACCAGCACGTCCGCGAGCCTGGTGATGACCGCCTCACCGCCGGGACGCACGGCCTGCGACTCGATGGCCATCAGGTCGATCGTGGCGCGCATGTCGTCGGCGCGGCGCACGTACAGCACGTTCGGCAACACGTTGACGAGGTGCTTCGCGGCCGGATGGTCGAAGCGGACCGCACCACACACGAGGTGCGTCACCGCACCGCCACCACCGTGCCGCAGGATCGCGTAGTTCTCGGTCTCGAACTCGTGCGGCAGCGTCGTGACGAGTGGCGTCTCCGCGTCGCCGTGGAACAGCCGATGGCGCTGCCCGCCCGGGACGAGCAGCACGTCGCCGGGTTCGAGCGAGATGACCTGGCCGTCGACCTCGACGTCGCACTGGCCGCTGGTCAGCACGTGGAACCACAGGCAGTCCGCCATGTCGGGCATCGTCGCGCCCCACGGCTCGGTGAGCTCGTTGCGGCAGTAGAAGGTGCCGGACATCCTCAACAGGTGCAGTGCCTCGCCCAGCGCGTCCGTCATGCCGTTGATTCTGGACGAACGAGCAAGCCCGCGCGATGAATTGTCATTGAGAGTCCGGCTTCGACAGGTCAGAGTTGCTGCCATGGGGACACTCACGCTGATCGCAGTCACTGCCACCGGTCTGATGGCCGGTGTGTTCTTCGCCTTCTCCGTCGCCGTCATGCCGGGCCTCGCGGACCTGCCCGCCGCGGACGCCCGCGCCGCCATGCGCCGGATCAACGCGCGCATCCAGAACCCGGTGTTCCTGCTGCTGTTCCTCGGCACCGCGGTCCTGTGCGGCATCGAGGTCTTCCAGGGCAGGATCGTCGGCGGCCTGCTCTACATCGTTGGCTGCCTGCTGCTCACGATGGTCGTCAACGTGCCGATGAACAACCGTCTCGAACGGACCGACGACGCCTACTGGCCTGCCTACCTGCGCACGTGGACGCTCTGGAACCACGTGCGCGCCGTCGCCTGCGCCGGAGCGACGGTCACCCTGCTGCTCGGATTCTGAGGCCGTTCTTCGGACGCATCGCCGCGAGGCCGGTCGGCGTGAGGCGCTGGGGGAGCAGTTCGGGTTTCGGCTTCTGCAACAACACTTTCAGCATCACGGTCAACACGGTCGTGGCGAGCCCGGCGCCGATGCAGCGGTGCGGCCCTCCGCCGAACGGCAGGAACTCGTGCGGCGCCGGCTTGGCCTCCCAGCGGTCCGGGTCGAACCGCAGCGGGTCCGGGAAGACCTCGGCCAGCCGATGCGTGACGTACGGGCTGTACAGCAGGAACGTGCCCTGCTTGATCTTCTTCCCGGCGAATTCGAACTCCTGCGTCGCGACCCGTGCCGAGACGACCGCCGGGGGATAGAGCCGCAGCGTCTCGTTGACGACGTTCGCCAGGTAGTCGTCGTCTTCTCGGGCTCGCTCCCAGACCCCGTTGTGCCGCAACAGGTTGAACACCGCCCACGCCATCGCGCCACTGGTCGTCTCGTACCCGGCCGCGATCAGCGTGACGATCTGGTCGCGCACCTCCAGGTCGCTCAGCCCGTCACCTTCCACGAGAGAAGTGAGCACATCACCGGCCGTCTTGCCTTGGCGCGTCTCCTCGATCGCCCGATAAACCCGCGCGTCCACGGCCCTGCGAGCCCGCATCGCGTTGCGCCAGGCCGGAGCCCTCATCGTCCGCAGCAGCGTGACGACCGCCGGATTCCGGTCGATCAGGTTGATCAACACCTGCAGGTGCGCACCGAAGAAGTCCGCCTCCTGCGCCAACTCCTCGCCGAACAACGCGTGGATCGTGCTCCGCCGAATCGCCCGGCGGAACTCCTGGTACGCGTCGACGGTCTCGCCGGGCCGCCACGCGCCGACCGTCGCCTCGGCGTTGGCCCGCATGACCGGCACGTAGCTCGCGATCTGCCGATGCGCCAACGCAGGCTGCACGAACCGACGCCGCCGCTTGTGGTCCTCGCCGTCGCTGACGATCAACGACGTGGGCCCGTCCACCGGCACCAGCGACTGGAACGCCCGCTCCACCTCGAACAGCTCGGAGTGCGCGAACACGAACCGGTTCGCCTCGGGCCCGAGGAGGTAGGTGTACGGGCCCATCCGCACGACCGGCCCGAACCGCCGGTGCAGAGCCGCGAGGAGATCGGCCTGCCGGTACCGCACGACGTCCGGAATCATGGCGCTGACAGTGCCACACGGCGCCGTTTTCCTCGCCTGCCTCCGAACGGCTCACGTCGGCCGGCAAGGCGTCCTCGCCGACCGCCATGCCTCGAAGACCTCCCCCCATCGACGGCGGACCGACTTGCACGATCCCTACGGGTGAGGTCGCTCAGCATCGTCCCCTGCGGCAACGACGGGCAACGGCACATCGGTGAGCTGAGGTTTCGCCGGCCTCCCGGTACGTCCGCGACGTCAGCCATCCACAACTGCTGGACTTGATTCCCGCATGCTTTGCACGCGGCGAGGTTCCCGGCGCACTACACAGGTGACGGCTGATCCTGACCACGGTAAGGAGGTGGCGCGAGCGTGGCGAGTTCGCTCGACTTCGATGACTTCTTCCGCTGTGAGTTCGCTCGTCTGGTCGCCTTTCTGGTCAAGATGAACTTCGACCGGGCGACGTCCGAGGACTCGGCCTCTGAAGCCATGCTCGCGGCACGGGGCAAATGGGCAACGTTGAGATACCCCAGGGCGTGGGTGCGCAAAGCCGCGTACGGCAACGCGGTGGAGTCGATCGAGCGCAGCAGGGAAGGCATCCGGCGCGCGCTCTCCGGAGGTTGGCTGAACACGTCCAACGACCATTCGGTGGACGACACGCTCGCCGCGGTCGTGGAGCAGCCTCAGGTGGAATACCTGCTGGCCAAACTTCCTGAACGACAACGCTTGGTCTTCGCGTGGCATCTGGACGGATTCACGAACGTCGAGATCGCGGAGGCACTCGAGATGACCTCCGCGACCGTGCGGTCGACCCTGCGCCACGCGAGGGATCGGCTCAAGAAGGAATTCGAGGGAGCTGCGGGACCGGAGTCCGCGGAAGGGGGAGCCGCGTGAGGTTTGATGAATGGCTTGACCGTGCCAACCAGGACCTGGTGGCATCCGTCGCCGCCCGGTTGGACGTCGAGGCCGCTCTTGTGGACGTGAAACGTCGCGGGGCCATGCCTGTGGCAGGCAGCGAGGCAGACGTGTCAGCTGCGGTAGCCGGCGATCGCCAAGCGATTGAACGCGTGTTGCACTTCATCCGTCCTCTGGTGGTGAAGTACTGCCGTGCGAGGGTCGGAAGAAGCGCCGTCACGGCGGACTCCGTTGCGCAGGACGTGTGTCTCGCAGTGCTGACCGCTTTGCCCAAGTATCGCGATCAGGGGCGACCGTTCCTCGCGTTCGTCTACGGGATAGCGGTGCACAAGGTCGCCGACGCGCATCGGGCTGCCGCCAGGGACCGCCACGAGCGCAGCCCCGACGTGGCGGAAATGGAAGCCGTGGAGCAGCGAGCGATGCAGAGCGAGTTTTCCAGCCAGATGAGCCGGTTGCTCCACCTCCTTCCGGAGAAGCAGCGGGAGATCCTGGTGCTGACGGTGATGGTCGGGCTTTCTGCCGAAGAAACCGCTGAGGCGGTCGGCTCGACGCCGGGGGCGGTGCGGGTGGCGCGTCATCGTGCGCTGGGGCGGCTGCGCAAGGAGATCGCCGCTGCTGAACTGGCCACCTCTTTCGCCTGGTCTGCTCGTGCTGACGAACGGTGAGCCGGAGATGACCGTCGACAACTCAGTCGTGACGGCGACCGCTGCCACCGTGGTGCAGGCAGGTGCCGTCAATGGAGACGTGCACCTGCATCCGCCGATGTTGCCGAAAGAACTCCCGGTGCTGCTGGGCCTCATTGCGTTCGGCGTGTGCTCGATCGCGATCGGTCTGCTCGGCTGGTCGGTGTCGCTGATCAGTTCGTCACCGCCAGCGCGAACGGCAGCACCGCGGACACCCCCTCCTTCCTGAGCATCCGAGCCGCCACCGTCATCGTCCAGCCGGTGTCGATGTGGTCGTCCACCAGCAGCACCGGACCGTCCACGCCGGACACGTCCGGTGTCTCGCCGGCCCGCACCAGCCCGGCGAGGCGCTGCGCGGAGTTGGCGCGGTGCGTCGACTCGCCGAGCCACACGGTGCCCAGGAACGGCAGCCGCCCGATCGACGCGATCTTCTGGCCGAAGCTGCCGACCAGCTGCGGACGCCGGCGCGAGCCGACCGTCACCACGCCGACCGGCCGCTCGTCCCAGTTCCACGCCGTCAGCACCTTCACGCACGCCGCGAACACGTCGTCCGGGATTTCGCGGTCGGCACCGTCCGCGAGCAGGTCGCGCAGCCGGTTGCCCCAGCCGATGTCGGTGAGGCGGCCCAGCGCCCGGCCCGTGGCCGCCACCTCGGTCGCGGGGATCTTGCCGGACAGCGGGACGCCGATCGCGTTCATGCCCGTCGGCCACATCTTGCGCGGCGCCACGTCCAGGCCGGGGCGCAGCAACCGTTCGCGGGCCGCTTCCGCCGCCACCTCGGACACCTCGACCGAGAGCCGCTCACCGGTGCAGTTGTCGCACCGGCCGCACTCGTGCGAGGTCGGGTCGTCGAGTTGGTCCTGCAGGAACTTCATCCGGCACGCGTCGGTGCGCAGGTAGTCGACCATCACCTGCTGTTCGGCCTTGCGCGCCTCCGCGATGCGCGCGTACCGCTCACCGTCGTACTCCCACGGCCGGCCCGTCGACTCCCAGCCGCCCTTCACACGCCGGACCGCGCCGTCGACGTCCAGGACCTTCAGCACCACCTCGAGCCTGCCGCGCGACAGCTCGACCATCGGCTCCAGCGCCGCCGTCGAGAGCGGCCTGCCCGCGCCGTCGAGTGCGGACAGCACCTGCCGCACCACCACCTCGGGCGGGAACGCCAGCGACGCGAAGTACGCCCAGATGTCCCTGTCCTCGTGGCCAGGCAGCAGGACCACCTCGGCCCGTTCGACGCCGCGGCCCGCCCGGCCGATCTGCTGGTAGTACGCGATCGGGGAGGAGGGGGCGCCGACGTGCACGACGAACCCCAGGTCCGGCTTGTCGAAACCCATGCCGAGCGCGGAGGTGGCGACGAGCGCCTTGACCTTGTTGCCCAGCAGGTCCTCCTCGGCGCGTTCCCGTTCCGAGGGCTCGGTCTTGCCCGAGTACGCGGCCACCGCGAAACCGCGCGAGGCGAGGAACGCCGCGATGTCGTCCGCCGCCGCGACCGTGAGCGTGTAGATGATCCCGGAACCAGGCATGCGGTCGAGCTGCTCGGCCAGCCACCCGAGCCGTGACTCCGCGGTCGGCAGCAAGGCGACCGACAACCGCAGGCTGTCGCGGTCCAGCGGCCCGCGCAGCACCAGCGTGCCCTCCTCGGCGCCGAGCCCCAGCTGCTCGGTCACGTCGTGGACCACCCTGTTGTTGGCCGTCGCCGTCGTCGCCAGCACCGGCACGCCCGGTGGCAGCTCCGTCAGCAGCGTCCGCAGCCTGCGGTAGTCCGGGCGGAAGTCGTGACCCCAGTCCGAGATGCAGTGCGCCTCGTCGACGACGAGCATGCCCGCCGACGCCGTCAGCGAGGGCAGCACCGCGTCCCGGAAGTCGGGGTTGTTCAGCCGCTCCGGACTCACCAGGAGCACGTCGACCTCGCCGGCCGCCACCTGCTCCTGCACGGCGTCCCACTCGCCGGGGTTCGCCGAGTTGATCGTCACCGCGTGCACGCCGGCTCGCGCCGCCGCGTCGATCTGGTTGCGCATCAACGCGAGCAACGGCGACACGATGACCGTGGGGCCTTCACCGAGCTGACGCAGCAACGCCGTCGCGATGAAGTACACGGCCGACTTGCCCCAGCCCGTGCGCTGGACGACGAGCGCCCTGCGGCGCTGGGCCACGAGGGTGTGGATCGCCGTCCACTGGTCCTCGCGCAGCACAGCCCCAGGGCCCGCCAGTGCCCGGAGCCGTTCCTCCGCCAGTTCTCGCAACGCGATGTCGTCCATGGGGAGCAAGCTTGCCAGGCCACTCTGACAATTGTGATTGTCGCAGGTCGTAAGCTATGTGGCGTGACTGATGACCTGCGCGACCAGGTGCACGGCGCTGCTCGCCGCGCCCGCGTCGCCGCCGACGAACTCGTCCTCGCCACCCGTGAGCGCAAGGACACCGCTCTGCACGCGATGGCCGCCGCGCTCCGCGAGCGCGCGCCAGAGATCATCGAGGCCAACCAGAAGGACCTCGAAGCGGGCAGCGCAGCGGGTCTCCCGGCCAACATCCTCGACCGCCTCACGCTGACCGAGGCGCGCGTCGACGCCGTCGCGGTGGGCCTGGAAACCGTTGCGGGCCTGGGCGACCCGGTGGGCCAGGTGATCACCGGCGGCATCCTCCCGAACGGGCTGGAGCTCAAGCAGGTCCGCGTCCCGATGGGCGTCGTCGGCATGGTCTACGAGGGCCGCCCGAACGTCACGGTCGACGCCGCCGGTCTCGCGCTGAAGTCGGGCAACGCCGCGCTGCTGCGGGGTTCCTCGACCGCCGAGAACTCCAACACCACGCTCGTCGCCGTCCTGCGCGATGCACTCGAAAGCGTGAACCTGCCGGCCGACTGCGTGCAGCTCCTGCCGTGCCACGACCGCGCGTCCGTCACCCACCTCATCACCGCCCGCGGCCTGGTGGACCTGGTGATCCCGCGCGGCGGCTCCGGTCTGATCAACGCCGTGGTCGAGCAGGCGACGGTGCCCACGATCGAGACCGGCGTCGGCAACTGCCACGTGTACGTCGACGCGAACGCCGACCTCGACATGGCCGAGGCGATCGTCCTCAACGCCAAGACGCGGCGCACGAGCGTGTGCAACGCGGCCGAGTCCCTGCTGGTGCACAAGGACATTGCGCACGAGTTCGTCCCGCGCATCACCAAGGCGCTGCAGCAGGAGAGCGTGACCATCCACGGCGACGAGGAGTTCGCCCAGCAGGCCGACGTCCTGGAAGCCAACGACGACGACTGGGGCACCGAGTACCTGAGCCTCGACATCTCCGCGAAGGTCGTCGACTCGCTGGACGAAGCCGTGAAGCACATCGCGGCGTACGGTTCCGGCCACAGCGAGGCCATCGTCACGAACGACGTCACGGCAGCACGCAGGTTCACGGCCCGTGTGGACGCGGCGGCGGTTTTCGTCAACGCTTCCACGGCCTTCACGGACGGCGCGGAGTTCGGCATGGGCGCGGAGATCGGCATCTCCACGCAGAAGCTGCACGCTCGGGGCCCGATGGGCCTAACCGAGCTGACGTCCTCTAAATGGGTCGTGTGGGGCGAAGGCCACACCCGCCCGAAGGCGTAGCTCTACGTTCGGAGACATGGCTCCCACCTACCCGTTCTCCGAAACTGACGGCCTGACCCTCGATCCGACCTACGAACGTCTACGGCGTGATGAGCCCGTCACGCGCGTGACGTACCCGTATGGCGGCGAGGGTTGGCTCGTCACGTCCTACGAAGAGACGAAGTTCGTCCTGGGCGACCCGCGGTTCAGCCGCGCGCGGACGGTCGGCCAGGACGTGCCGCGGATGCAGCCCCTCATCGCGCCGGGCGGATCGATCCTCACGCACGACGGCGCGGACCACGCGCGCATGCGCCGGTTGGTGTCCAAGGCGTTCACGGTGCGCCGGATCGAGGAGCTGCGGCCCGTGCCCAGCAGATCGCCGACGCCCTGCTCGACCGCCTCGACAACCCCGGTGACCTGGTCGAGGGCTTCAGCATGCCGTTCCCGATCACGATCATCTGCGAGCTGCTCGGGGTGCCGTTCGAGGACCGCGACGACTTCCGCAGGTGGTCGAACCAGGTGCTGGCGACGGTCGGCGGGCACACGCCCGAAGAGGCCATGCACGGCATGATGAAGTTGCACGCCTACTTCGTCGAACTCGTCGCCAAGCGCCGTGCACACCCCACGGACGATCTGATCACTGCGCTCGTCGCCGCGCGGGACAACGAGGACAGGCTGAGCGAGGACGAGCTCGTCCGGTTCGGCATCACGTTGCTGGTAGCGGGCCACGAGACGACGGCGAACATGCTCTCGAACAGCGTCGTGACCCTGTTCGAGCACCCGGAAGCCATGAAGAGTCTCCAGGACGACCCTCAGAAGCTCCCGAACGCCATCGAAGAGCTGCTGCGGTTCATCCCGCTGGGAAGCGGCGCCGGTTTCACCCGCATCGCGACCGAGGACGTCCAGGTCGGCAACGCGCTGGTGAAGGAAGGCGACGCCGTGCTGGTGGTCGTGTCGTCGGCGAACCGCGACGAGGCGATGTACGCCAACAGCACCGAACTGGACGTGGAGCGCGAGGTCGGCCAGCACATGCAGTTCGGGCACGGCATCCACTTCTGCCTCGGCTCGCAGCTCGCCCGGATGGAACTGCAGGTCGCGCTGGGCACGTTGCTGCGCCGCATGCCCGGTCTGCGGCTCGCCGAACCCGTCGAGTTCCGCAAGGGTTCGCTGGTCAGGGGCCCGGTGAAGCTCGTGGTGGCCTGGTGAAGAAAATCTTGGGCCGACCCGCGTAATGGGGGAGGCGTCCGCGCGTTCCTCCAGTGCGCGCGGCTTTGCTTCGGGGTGAGCCGCGACCCGAACGGCTCGTCCTCCCCCTGAGCCGTGCGGTGTGATCAGCACGACCGGCGTCAGGTCTCGGGAGCGGCCTGACGCCGGTCTACGCTGGCTCGATGCGCATCGGCGTCATGGGTGGCACGTTCGATCCCATCCACCACGGCCACCTGGTGGCCGCCAGCGAGGTGCAGGACCGGTTCGACCTGGATCGCGTGATCTTCGTGCCGACGGGTCAGCCCTGGCAGAAGTCGTCGCGGGAGGTCTCCGCCGCCGAGGACCGCTACCTGATGACGGTCATCGCCACGGCCTCGAACCCCCGGTTCTCGGTCAGCAGGGTCGATATCGACCGCGACGGCCCCACCTACACCGTGGACACGCTCACGGACCTCAAGAAGCAGTACCCGGACGCCGAGCTGTTCTTCATCACGGGTGCGGACGCCTTGGAACAGATCCTGTCGTGGAAGCGAGCGGCGGACGCGTTCGACCTCGCCCATTTCATCGGAGTCACCCGTCCGGGGTACGTGCTGAACGACCGTCACCTACCGCCCGGTTCGGTGTCGCTCGTCGAGATCCCTGCCATGGCCATTTCGTCAACTGGCTGTCGCGCAAGGACTGCGTCCGGTCAACCGGTCTGGTACCTGGTACCAGACGGAGTAGTCCAGTACATCGCAAAAACAGGCCTGTACGCCGAGTCGTAACCACGTTCGAGTGGATTTTGCGTGCATCCGAGGGCGCGGGGAGCAACAATCAGCGGGTTGTTGCTGGTTCGTGGAAGGCAAGACTTTGGCTACTGGCACCGTGAAGTGGTTCAACGCTGAAAAGGGCTTCGGCTTCATCGCGCCCGACGACGGCTCGGCGGACGTCTTCGTGCACTACTCGGAGATCCAGTCGAAGGGTTTCCGTTCGCTCGAAGAGAACCAGAAGGTCGAGTTCGAGGTCGGTCAGGGCCAGAAGGGCCCGCAGGCCCAGCAGGTCCGCCCGCTCTAAGCATCGGCGCAGGTGAAGGCCACCTCAGGGCGCTGAGGTGGCCTTCGTCATGCCCGCGTGTGAAGTACCTGTTGGCGCGCGCCGGTACCCTCAGTAACTCGTGTGGGCGTATCGACGCTCGCCGGAAGTCAGAGGAGTGACGTGGCAGCCACCGACGAGGCACGACGGCTGGCGCTGGTCGCGGCGAACGCAGCGGCCGACAAGAAGGCGCACGACGTGACGGTGCTCGACGTCTCCGACCAGCTCGTGATCACGGACGTGTTCGTGATCGCGTCCGCTCCGAACGAGCGGCAGGTCGGCGCGATCGTCGACAACATCGAGGAGAAGCTGCGGGAGGCCGGCAAGAAGCCGGTGCGCCGCGAAGGAGCCCGCGAGGGCCGGTGGGTGCTGCTGGACTTCATCGACGTCGTGGTGCACGTGCAGCACGTCGAGGAGCGCAGCTTCTACGGCCTGGAGCGGTTGTGGAAGGACTGCCCGCAGATCGAGTTCGAAGCGGACGTCCCCGCCGAGTCCACGGCTGAATAGAGGTAGCTGATGGCCCTGAGCCGGCTCGTGCTGTGGCGGCACGGTGAGACCGACTACAACGCGACCGGTCGTCTGCAGGGTCATCTGGACTCGGCGCTCACCGAGACCGGCTTGAACCAGGCCAGGTTCGCCGTCCCGGTGCTCGCCGGGTTCGAACCGGAGATCGTCGTGGCCTCCGACCTGCAACGCGCGCGCAACACCGCCGGTGTCTTCACGACGTCGACGGACGTGCCGCTGCGGATCGACGAGCGGCTGCGCGAGACCCACCTGGGCAAGTGGCAGGGCCTGAACGTCGCCGAGGTGGAGCAGGAGTGGCCGGGCGCGGTCAGGGTGTGGCGCACCGACCCGACCTTCGCGCCGCCCGACGGCGAGTCGCGCGTCGAGGTCGCCGAGCGGGCCATCAAGGTCGTGCACGAGGTGGACGCGGAATTCTCCGGAACAGTCCTGCTGTGCGCGCACGGCGGCCTGATCAGCGCCCTGACCGGACGGCTGCTCGGCCTGCCGGTGGAGAACTGGTCGCAGCTCGGCGGCATCTCGAACTGCCACTGGACCGTGTTCACCCGGCGCAACGACCTCTGGCGGCTGACGTCGTACAACGCGGGCACCACGCGTTGAGACTGCTCGTCCTCGGGGACTCGCTGTCGTTCTTCGGGCCCTCGGGCCCGCTGCCCGCTGACCACCCACGCCTGTGGCACAACATCTGTGCCGAGGCGCTGGGTGGTTCCGCGGAGCTGGCGGCCGGGTTCGGGTGGACGGCGCGGGACGCCTGGTGGGCGTTGACCGGGGACCCGCGGATCTGGTCGTTGCTGCCCCGTACGGATGTGCTGGTGTTCGCGGTGGGCAGCATGGACACGCTGCCCTCGCCGTTGCCGACTTATCTGCGCGAGGGGCTGCGTTATGTGCGGCCGGACTGGCTGCGTCGTTGGGTTCGTGCGCGCTATCAGTTCGTGCAGCCTCGGTTGGCGCCTTACACGCGCGCGTCGCTGCCTCCTGCGCTGACCGCGCGCTATCTGCGGGACATGCTGCAGTCCGTTCGCAATCTGCAGTACACGATGCCGGCGGTCGGGATCGTGCCGTCGGTGCACCGCGCGGCTACGTACGCCTACGCGCACCAGGGGCACGCGGCTGCGGTTGCGGCCGTGCGTGGATGGGCCGCGGGTGCGGGGGTGCCGTTGCTGAATCTGCCGACGGTGATCGGGGAGCACGTCCGGTCCGGCGCAGGGAATCCGGACGGGATGCATTGGGGCTGGGAGGGCCACGAGTTGGTGGGCAAGGCGATGGCGGCCTTGATCTCGTCCGTGCCGTTGAGTCCCTCGGAGGAGTGCGCCCCGTAGGCTCGTCGCTCGTGCGCATCTCCATCGTCACCGACTCCACGGCATACCTGCCCGAGGGGTTCGCGAAGCGCCATGCGATCACCGTCGTGCCGCTGCACGTCGCGGTGGACGGTGCCGGACGCCTCGACGGCGTCGACTTCGGTCCTTCCGAGCTGGCCGGCGCTCTCGCCGAGCACCGCCGGGTGACCACGTCACGCCCCACACCCGGCGAGATGGCCTCTGTCTACCGCGAGGTGCTGTCGTCGTCGGACGCGGTCGTGTCCGTGCATCTCTCTCGTGAGCTGTCCGGGACGTGGGAGGCCGCACGCCTGGCCGCCGACGAGATCGATTCTTCCCGGATCCGCGTCGCCGACTCTCGGTCCACGGGCATGGGACTCGGGTTCTCGGTGTTGCGCGCGTGCGCGGCCGTGGCGGCCGGGTGTTCGCCCGCCGAGGTCGAGGACGCTGCGTCCTCGGCCGCTCAGCAGACGCGGATGTTCTTCTGCCTCGAGACGCTGGACCACCTGCGCCGGGGCGGGCGGATCGGCACGGCGGCGGCGCTGGTGGGCACCGCGCTGGCCGTGAAGCCGTTGCTGCACATGGACGACGGCCGGATCGTGCCGCTGGAGAAGGTGCGCACGATCAGTCGCGCGGTGAGCCGCCTGGTCGACCTGGCGGCGGCCGCGGCGGGCGATGGTCCCGTCGGACTGGCCGTGCACCACTTGGCCGCTCCCGAACGCGCCGCCGAACTGGCGACCCGCCTGGACGAACGGCTGCCCGGCTCGACGGGATGCGTGATCTCGGAGGTGGGCGCGGTGATCGGCGCGCACACCGGCCCGGGCGTACTGGGCGTCGTGGTGCTGCCGGGAGGACCCGACAGTCTCCCACAGACCCCCGACAATTCCCCGTCCCAGAACCGCGAGTGATCGCGACCTGTCCACAACCCGCGAGTAATCCACAGCCCCGGAGTTCACCCCACCTCCCCGCCCGCCCCGCTCCGTAACGTCGCTCGCATGTTCCCCCGCTCCCACCAGGACTCCCTCCCGACCGAACGCCTGGCCGCCCTGGCCGACAAGGTGAGAGCCGACCCGACCCTGGTCTACGCACGATCAGAGGACTCGGACGAACACGGCCCGCCCACTCGCCGTTTCCGCCTGCCGCGGCTCCCACGCCGTGGCCTGCTCGCCGCCGGTGTGGCCGTGGCGTGCACCGTGATAGGCCTGGGCAGCTGGTGGCAGAGCCCCGCCGCCGAACCGGCCCCGGCCCTCGCACTCGTGAGCACCTCCGCGCCGGCTCCCGAACTGGTCGTGAACGTGGTCGGCGAGGTCGCCAGCCCAGGCCTCGTCACCGCGCCGTCGGGCGCCAGGGTCGCCGACGCCATCCGCCTGGCCGGAGGCGTGAAACCGGGCACGAACCTCCACAACCTGAACCTGGCCCGCAAACTCACCGACGGCGAACAGATAGCGGTGGGCATCCCACCCCCACTCCAACCAGGCGCGCCCCAGGCAGGCGGCACCCAGCCGAAGCTGAACCTGAACTCCGCCACAACGACCGAACTGGACGCCCTCCCCGGCGTAGGCCCGGTGACGGCTCAACGCATCGTCGACCACCGCACCCGCAAAGGCCCGTTCGCCTCAGTGGACCAGCTACGCGACGTGGAAGGCATAGGCGAGTCGAAACTGGCCAAGCTCGCCGACCTGGTCCACACATGACCCTCGCCACCAGGGCCCTGGCCCTCTACCACCGCACAAGGGCCCAATACCGCCACCTGACCGCCGCACCCCCACCACCGGCAGACCACACCCACCTAATCCGCCCACTGACTCTCACGTTCCCCCTCCACCGCTCCCCAACCCCGCCCCACCGCCGCCCCCGCCCCCTGGCCACAGCCCTCCGCCACCTACTGGCCGCCGCCTCACCGCCACCCCCACCAAGCCCGTCCCCGCCCGCCCCGCTCACAGTCCCGCCAGTCCTGATGCAACGCCCCTGCCGCATCTGCACCGCAACCGTCCACCGACCGTAAACCCCTGCCACACCAACAAACCCCGCCTCGCAACGCCAGCACGCCCCAGCGCCAACGCTCCCGGCTTCACTGACCGGTTCCACCGTCTCTGCCGCACAACTCCGCGCCGCGCACCCAGCCCTGCGCACCCGCTCCAATCTCACTCGCCGGTCTTTCCCGCCCCCAGCGACACAACCCGTTGGGCACCCAGCCCGACTCCACTCGTCCCGGCGCCTTAACTCCGCCGTGCCCCAACTCCGCCATGCCCCACCCATGCCGCACCCGCCACCCCGCCGTGCCCCGACCCCAGTCCCAATCACCAATCCCACCCATCCCCTCCCCACCCATCTCCTTCCCGCCGCGCAATCCCCGCCCATCCCCTCTGCACCCGGCGCCCTCCGCACCCGGCGCCCGCCCCACCCCAGCGCCCGCCCCACCCAGCGCCCGCCCCACCTCCCAGATCGGAGTCAGCCATGCCCTCAGCCCGCATCACCCGCCCCTCCCGCATCGACACCACCTGGCACCACCCCACCGCCAAACGCCCCCAGATCCAGCCCCACCCGACCCAGCACCGATCCCGTCCCCATCTCCCGAAACTCCCACAGCCGCGCCAAGGCAGCCCCACCCCTGACCCGAGACCTCCCACCGGCCAGGGGAGGCCCGTATGGCTCGCAACCACCCGATAACCCATGACTACCGCCTGGTCCCCGCAGCAGCCGCGGTCTGGACGACCGCCGTGGCCGGGCTCTTCCTGAGCTGGCAGGTCGCAGTGCTCACCGGCCTGGCAGCAGGAGCCATCGGCCTCACAGCGTGGCGCAGGGCCTGGTGGACCAAGACCTGCGCGATAGCCCTCCTGATCTCCGGACCGGTGGCCGCGGCCTGGGTGGGCGGCAACGTCCTGCGAGCCGAGTCCCACCCACTCCGCCTGGCGGCTGACGAAGGCCGCAGCACCACCCTCACGGTCGAGCTCACCACCAGACCGAAAGGCATCCGGGCCGCGGGCTTCGGCGGCACCCGGGCGGGAGTGGAGAACGTCGTGATCAAGGCGACGGCGAACGGTGCGCAGCTCGTGCTGTTCGCTCCGGCGGACAAGTGGCGGGATCTGTTGCCAGGGCAGAAGGTCACGGTGAGAGGCACGCTCGCGCCACCCCAGGGCGGCGATCTGGCGTCGGCGTTGCTGCGGGTGCGCGGTCCGCCGCAGGACGTGCAGCCGCCGCCGGTCTGGCAGACGTGGGCCGGCGACCTCAGGGACGGCCTGAGGCAGGCCAGCGAGGTTCTCGACGACGAGGAGGCCGGGCTCCTGCCGGCGCTCGTCGTGGGCGACACCGAGCAGATGGTGCCGCGCATCGTGGAGGAGTTCCGGACGGCGGGTCTTGCCCATCTGCTCGCGGTGAGCGGGGCGAACCTGGCGATCATCTGCGGGGCGGTCTACCTGCTCACCAGACGGCTCGGGCCGCGTCCGGCGGCCGGCGCGGCGCTGGTGGCGCTGGTCGGGTTCGTCGTCCTGGCAGGGCCGGAGCCGAGTGTGCTCAGGGCTGCCGTCATGGGTGCTGTGGCGTTGCTGGCGTTGGTTCTGGGCCGGCAGCGGTCCGCTGTGCCGAGCCTTGCGACGGCGGTGCTCGTCCTGGTGCTGCACGATCCGGCGCTGGGTGGTGATCCGGGGTTCGCGTTGTCCGTGGTGGCGACGGCGGCTTTGGTGCTCGTCGCGCCGAAGTGGGCGCGGGCGCTGAAACGGCGTGGCGTGCCGAACGGGCTGGCTGAGGCGATCGTCGTGCCGATGGCCGCGAGCCTGGCCACTGCTCCGGTGGTGGCGGGGCTGTCCGGGCAGGTGAGCCTCGTGTCGGTGGTGGCGAACCTCGTGGCTGGGCCGGTGGTCGCGCCGGCGACGGTGCTGGGTGTGCTGGCGGCGGCTGTCGCGCCGCTCTCGCCCCAGGTGGCCGAGGTTGTCACGCACGTCGCTGGGCCTGCTGTGAGTTGGCTGATCGCGGTCGGGCGGCAGGCGTCGGCCGTGCCCGGTGCGGCGGTCGGCTGGCCGGACGGCTGGGTCGGAGCGCTCGCGCTGACCGGCGTGACAGCGGCGGTCGTGTTGCTGGTGCGGTTCAAGAAGACGCGGACGTTGGTTGTCGCGGTGCTCGTCGGCGTGTTCGTGGTGCTGGTGCCGCTGAGAGTCGTGGCGCCGGTCTGGCCGCCAGCCGGGTGGAAGGTCGTCAACTGCGACGTGGGTCAGGGCGACGCGCTGGTCCTCGCCACCGATGCCGCCGACACGGCGGTGCTGGTCGACACCGGGCCCGATCCCGGTGCGGTCGACCGGTGCTTGAAGACGTTGGGGATCAAGAAGATTCCGCTGGTGGTGCTGACGCACCTGCACGCGGACCACGTCGGCGGTCTCGACGCCGTGCTCACCGGGCGTGCGGTGGGAGCGGTGGCCGTCGGGCCGCTCAAGGAGCCCGCGTGGGCGTGGAGGGAGGTCAGCGAACGGGTTCGCGCTCGGAACGTGCGGGTCGTGGAGCCGAAGGCGGGCGAGCGGTTCGCCTTGCCAGGACTGGAGTTGGAGGTGCTGGGACCGAGGCGGCCGCCGGTCGCCGAGGACGGGAACACGACGGTGAACGACTACTCGCTCGTGCTCAGGGCGCACACGAGGGCGGGCCGGGTGCTGCTCACCGGCGACGTCGAACTGGCCGGTCAGGCGGCGTTGCTGGGGGAGCGGGACCTGAACGCCGAGGTGCTCAAGGTGCCGCACCACGGGTCGCGGTCCTCGCTGCCCGCGTTCCTGAAGGCCGTACGGCCTCGGGTCGCGCTGGTGAGCGTCGGCGCGGGCAACAGGTACGGGCACCCGAGTCCGCACGTCGTTGACTTGCTGCGGACTGGAGGTGCGTTGGTGTTGCGCACGGACAAGGACGGAGACCTGGCGGTGTTGCCGGGAAACCGAATCGTACGAAGGAGAAGAGATGGTCTGGGTCAGGTTGTTCAACGCGCGCTACCCGATTCCCGGTGGCACGCCAGGGCTCGCGTGGGCGCTGTGGCAGACGAACTACTCGGCGACGCCGTGGCCGCACGACGAACTGAAACCCGATTTCGGTTACTACATCTGCGAAACGCTCGAAGACGGCACTCGCGCCGTCACCCACAGGGCGGTGACCACGCATGTGCTGCCGCCGACGAAGGCGGAGACACCGGAGGAGGCGTACGACCTCGTCGCCGAGCGGGTGTTCGACGACGAGCTGCGGGTGGCGCCGGACGTCTGGCACGACTACCACTACAACGCGCTCAAGGCGGAAGCCCCGTGGCCGCAACGGGTCGTGGCGTGGCGCGCGGCCGTGGAGCCGGTCGGGCCGCACGTGGTGGCCGGCCTGCAGCGCTTCCCGCGCACGGGCTGGCTCAAGACGGACGCGATCGCTTTGTGAGCCGGCAGGATCAGTGGCCGTGGTCGAGAAGGCTCGTGGTCAACGGCAGCAACAGGCGCTCCGTCCACGGCCATGGTGGTCGGTCCGGAGTTGATCGCCACGTGAGGTGGACCTGAGCAAACCAGCCGGGGTCTTCCTCAACGCTGTACACGACCTCGTCGCAGCGCTCGCAGCGGGCGACTGCGATGACCTTCTTGCCGTACAACGGATGTCCGCCCGCGACCTCGGTGCGCAGCTGTGCTTCCAGGTCGGCTCTCGTCTGCGGGTCTTTGACCACAGCCCACGGTTCGGGCAGTGGTTGCAGGGTCGCGAACAGGTAGTCGTGCTCGGGGAGAAGCGGACCGCCGTCGGACCACGGACCGGTGTCGCGTTCAGGTCGCCAGACGAGGTGGCGGCATGGAACGCATTGCCTCAGCTCGCGCACCTCCTTGCGGCGTGCGCGAAGAGGGTCATCCGGCGAGGCCTCGCGCACGGTCCGGCCGGTCAGCGGCGCGGAGCACAAGGGGCACAGATCCACGCCTGGAGCATGCCAGATCCCCTGATGACCGGACTGAAGCGGCTCGGGAACGCACGCGCGTCCCCGAGCCGCCGAGAGGAGGTGATTAACCCAGTGCCTTGATGACGGCCTCGGCCGACGGCGGGACCGTGGCGCGCGGGCCGATCGTGTCGCCGAGCGCGTCGAGGGTCTTGAGGCCGTCGCCGGTGATCAGCAGCACGGTCTCGGCGTCGGGGTCGAGCTGGCCCGACTCGATCAGCTTCTTCGCCGTCGCGACGGTCACGCCGCCGGCGGTCTCGGCGAAGATGCCCTCGGTGCGGGCGAGCAGCTTGATGCCCTCGACGACCTCTTCGTCGGTCACGTCCTCGATGGCGCCGTTGGTGCGGCGGACGGCGTCGAGCACGTACGGGCCGTCGGCCGGGGCGCCGATCGCCAGCGAGCGGGCGATGGTGTCCGGGCGGACCGGGCGGATGACGTCGTGGCCCGCCTTGAAGGCGGCGGAGATCGGGGAGCAGCCGGTGGCCTGCGCGCCGAACACCTTGTACGGCGAGGCTTCGACGAGGTCGAGCTGGCCGAGTTCGCGGAACGCCTTGTCGACCTTGGTGAGCTGCGAGCCGGACGCGATCGGCACGACGATCTGGTCGGGCAGGCGCCAGCCGAGCTGCTCGGCGACCTCGTAGCCGAGCGTCTTCGAGCCTTCCGCGTAGTACGGGCGGACGTTGACGTTCACGAACGCCCAGTCCTCGTTCTCCGCGGCGAGCTCCTGGGCGAGGCGGTTCACGTCGTCGTAGTTGCCGTCGACGGCGATCAGGGCGCCTTCGTACACCGCGCTCATGAGGATCTTGGCGCGCTCGAGGTTGGAGGGCACGAGAACGACGGACTTCCAGCCCGCGCGGGCGGCGGCCGCGGCGACGGCGTTCGCCAGGTTGCCGGTGGACGGGCAGGCCAGCACCTTGAAGCCGAGTTCGCGGGCGGCGGCGAGCGCGACGCCGACGACGCGGTCCTTGAACGAGTGCGTGGGGTTGCCGGTGTCGTCCTTCACCCAGATCTTGCGGACGCCCAGGGCCTTGGCGAGGTTGTGCGCCTCGACCAGGCGGGTGCCGCCGGGATCGGTGTTCGGGTGCTGTTCCACAGTGGACGGAACGGGGAGGAGGCCGCGGTAGCGCCAGATGGACCTGGGGCCGGCCTCGATGTCCTCGCGCCGGATCTTCCCGAAGTCGTAGGCCACTTCCAGCGGCCCGAAACACTCGAGACAGGCGTACTCAGGAGCGAGAGGGGTCTCATTCCCACACTCCCGGCACAGCAGTGCCCGGGCAGGGCCGAGGTCGAACTTCGTGCTCGTGGGCACAGTGACAGCAGTCATCGCGAGGTATCTCCTCATCTTTCCCGCGAATATCGAACGGGTCGGAATTGGCACCGTGATCGTCTGCGCATAGCTCTGCACAAGGTTCTGCGCATGGCGCTGACGCCGGTTGCCGGGGCTTCTTCGGGCCGTTCCCTCTGCCCCTCTGGATGAGCGGTGTTCAGTTGTGGTCACCAAGCTACGGCAACAGTCCGCCGCGCGGCCACCATCGTCCACGATCCGGGACGTGGAAGGATGCGGAGCGTGAGCGCACCGGAGTCACTGCACCTCGTCATCGGCGAGGAGGAGTTGCTGGTCGAACGTGCTGTTCGGGCGGCTCTCGAGGCCGCACGGGAGGTCGACTCGACCGCCGATCTGACCCGCGTCCAGGTGACTGATCTCACGGCTCCGGAGCTCGCCGAACTGGTGAGTCCGTCGCTGTTCGCGGAGGGCCGCGTGATCGTCCTGCAGAACGGGCAGGACATCAGCAAGGAGATCGCCGACATGGTGCTCTCCTACGTCAAGGCGCCCGCGGACGGCGTCACGCTAGTCGTCGTGCACACGGGCGGTGGTCGCAGCAAGGCGGCCAAGGACCTGCCGGGGCAGCTGAAGAAGGCCGGTGCCGCGGTCACGGAGTGCGCCAAGGTCACCAAGCAGGGTGATCGCGAGGCGTTCGTGCGCAACGAGGTGCGGCGCGCGGGCGGCAAGATCGACTCGGAGGCCGTCGCCACGCTCATCGACGCCGTGGGCACGAACCTGCGCGAGCTCGCCGCGTCCGCGTCGCAGCTCGTCTCCGACACCGACGGCAAGGTGACGGTCGAGGAGATCCGCCGCTACCACCAGGGCAAGGCCGAGGTGACGGGGTTCGCCGTCGCGGAGAAGGCCGTCGTCGGTGACCGGGCCGGTGCCATGGAGGCGCTGCGGTGGGCCATGCAGCTCGGCGTGCCGCACGTGCTGGTCGCGGACGCGCTGGCGGACGCGGTGCGCACGGTCGCGCGCGTGTCCGCTGTGGGTCGCGCCGACCCGTTCAGCCTGGCCGGGCCGCTCGGCATGCCGCCGTGGAAGATCAAGAAGGCGCAGGCCCAGTCCCGCGGCTGGGACCAGTCGGGGCTCGCCGAGGCGATGCAGGTGGTCGCGGGGCTCAACGCCGACGTGAAGGGCGTGGCGGCCGACGCCGACTACGCGCTGGAGCGCGCTGTGCTCCGGATCGTGGCCGCGCACAGCCGCCGCTGACGATCACGGCCGCCGCTGACGATCACGCCCGGCGCTGTCGGATCACGGCCGGCGCGGGATCCCGATCAGGTACTGGGTTCCGGTGAAGCCGGGTGCGACGCCGATCGTCCAGTCGAACGAGTCGGTGCCGTCCAGCCCGTCGACGATCCGCCGCAGTTCCGCGCGCCCGTACATGCGCAGGAACGACACCACGCTGTCGAAGAACATCATGAACGGCAGCACCGGTACGACGTAGGTCAGCGCCAGCCGCAGCAGGTAGCGCGGCAGGGGATTGCGCTGGAACGGCGCCGCCAGCAGCACGGCCAGCGTGAGGAAGAACGGGAACACCAGCACGTAGAGCCACGAGCGCTTGGTGTCCACGACGACCATCGGCTGCCGGGTGTCGACGGCGTTCTGCAGCATCCGCGCGGCCAGGGCGGGCGGGAAGTGGTGGAAGGCGCCGTAGATAGTCCGCGTCCCTTCCAACCGGCAGTCCGTCGCGTCGACCGGCGACGCGACATGAGAGACAGAGCAGCACGGGTCGGGCAGGCGGCGCCGGTTCTGCCGGGCCACGCGCTCGAAAGCGGGCACGTTCGGCACCAGGTCCGTCAGCGTGACCTGGGTGTGGACGCCCTGCGCGTGCAACCGGCGCTGGATCAGCGGCACCGGCCCGCCCGACCCCGCGCAGAGGTCGACGATCCGGTGGTCCGCGCCCGACCGCAACGCCAGCGCCAACGGGCGTGAGTACTCGCGCGCGGCGTCCGTCAGCCGGTAGATGGTCATGATCGACTCGGTGTGCAGGGTCCTCAGCACGGGCGGGGTGCCGTCGAGGTCGTGCAGCTCGAAGAAGTCGATGCGCGGCAGCGATTCCATGGAGCTACGCCTACCGCGTCCAGCACCGAAAGCAAAAGGGCCCCACCTCCCGGAGGAGGTGGAGCCCCAAGCAGAAGCTCGAAGGTCTACGAGCGAGATCAGCCCTCGAGGGCGTTCGCGCGCAGGGCCATCGCCGACTTCTTGTTGGCGGCCTGGTTGGCGTGGATGACGCCCTTGGTGGCGGCCTTGTCGAGCTTGCGGGACGCGTCCTGCAGCAGCTCCAGGGCCTTCGCCTTGTCACCGGCCTCGGCAGCCTCGCGGAACTTGCGGATGGCCGTCTTCAGGGACGACTTGACCGACTTGTTGCGAAGGCGGGCCTTCTCGTTGGTCTTGATCCGCTTGAGCTGGGACTTGATGTTCGCCATGCGACATCACCCTTCTTGTCGAAACCGGAGTTCGTGACGCGCTATGTCGGCACCGGCCACAAGGGCCAGGTCTCCTCCACGGCGGAGAGCCGCGCGTTCACGACGACGAAGGATATCAGGCCAGCTCAGCGCACCGTGAAGGCGGCCTTCTCGGCACCCACCACGGCCTCATAGCCACCGCGGGCGACCTCACGCCGTCCGTCACCGTCCACGTCGCCGACGGTCAGGGCCAGCTGCGAGAGCTTGAACGACACCTCGACCTGCTTCGACTGTCCCGCAGCGAGTTCCACGCGGGTGAAGCCCACCAGACGGGCGTCCGGGGTCAGCACCGGCGAGGCAGGCTGACGCACGTAGACCGGCACCACCGCGGTGCCCGCGCGCCCACCGGTGTTCGCCACCGTGAACTTCACCACGCCGTCCCGGCGATCAACGGACACCGTCGTCCCCGAGGTCGTGAACGACGTGTACGACAGCCCGTGCCCGAACGCGTAGAGCGGGTCGTACTTCGCGCCCGCCGAGGTGTTCGCCCCCGGCAGCTGGTCGTAGGTCAGCGTCGGGTCGCCCAGCGCCTTCGGCCACGAGATCGGCAGCTTGGCGCTCGGGTTCACCGCGCCGAACAGCACGTCGGCGATCGCCCGGCCACCCTCACTGCCCGGCAACCAGCCCGCGACCAGCGCGTTCGCGTCCGCCGCCGCACCGAGCACCTGCGGACGCGCGGTCAGCAGCACCACGACCACCGGCTTGCCGGTCGCCTGCACCGCGTCCACCCAGGCCTGCTGCTCGGGCGTCAGCACCGGGTTCTCCGTGTCGGCAGGACCCTCCGCACCGGGCTTCTCACCCAGCACGACGACGACCGCGTCCGCATCCGAGGACTCGGACACCGCCGCGGCCTGAGTCGGAGCGTGCACGACGGACGCACCAGGAACGGCCTCACGCACACCGGTCAGCACGGTCGCGGTCGGCGGCAACGGCGAGTCGTCCGGCACGCCCTGCCACTCGACGGTCCAGCCACCGAGCTGGCGCCGCACGTCGTCCGCGGTCTCACCGGTCACGACGATCTTCTTGGCAGACGCCGAAAGAGGCAGCACGCCGTCGTTCTTCAGCAGCACGGTGCCCTCGGCCGCGGCCTTGCGCGCCAGGTCCCGGTCCGCGTTCACCACGGCCCCGTCGGCCTTCGCCGGGTCCACGTACGGCTTCTCGAACAGCCCCAGGTCGAACTTCAGCTTCAGCACCCGCCGCACGGCCTGGTCGATCCGCCCGCGCGACACGGACCCGTCGCGCACGTTCGCCAGCAGCAACGACGTGAACTCGGCCGCGTTCGACGGTTCCATCGCCATGTCCACGCCGGCGTTGACGCTCATCGCGATCGCCGTCTTGTAGTCGGGCGCGACCTTGTGCCGGTCCACCAGGTACTTCATGTCCTGCCAGTCGGAGACCGCGACGCCCTTGAAACCCATGCGGTCCCGCAGCTGCGTCTGCAGCATGTACTTCGACGCGTGCACCGGCACGCCGTTGATCGAGCCGGAGTTGATCATCACGGTCTTCACGCCCGCGTCGAACTGCGCCTGGAACGACGGCAGCACCAGGTCCTGCAGCTGCCGGATCGGGATCTGCGCGGCCGCGCGGTCGTGCCCGTTCTCCGGCGCCGAGTAGCCGGCGAAGTGCTTCGCCGTCGCGGTCAGCTGCGCGGTGTCGTCCACCTTTGCCTGCTGCCCGCGCACGTTCGCCGCCGCCAGCTGGCCGGACAGGAACGGGTCCTCGCTGTAGGTCTCGTAGTAACGGCCCCAGCGCGTGTCCCGCGCGATGTCCGAGACGGGCGCGAAGTTCCAGAAGACACCGGTGGCGCGCAAGGCCTTCGACGCCGACACACCGATCTTCTCCTGCAGTCCCGGATCCCAGGTCGCGCCGAGCCCGATCTGGTGGGGGAACATCGTCGCGGAGATGACGTTGTTGTGCCCGTGCACGCCGTCGGAGCCGTAGATGATCGGGATCTTCAACCGGTTGTTCTCCAACGCGTAGCGCTGGATCGCGTTGTTCATCTCGGCCCACGCCTTGGGCGTGTTGTCGAGCGGCGCGTCACCACCGCCGGACAGGATCGAGCCCACGTGCGCGTCGGCGAGGACCGCCTTCAGGCAGGAGTCGACCAACGGCCCGTTGACGTTGTTGCAGTCACCGCGCAGCTTCCCGACGCGGATCTGGGCCATCTGCCCGATCTTCTCCTCGACCGTCATCCTGCGCAGCAGGTCCTCGACCCGCCGTTCCGTCGACGCCCGACTGTCCAAGTAGATCTCTTTACCCGCCGCCAGACCACCAGCCGGTGTCAGCGACGCGATCACCACAGCAACGCCCAGCACGCCGAGACCAGCGCGCTTGCGGGACATCAAAGACAAGACTCCTCCACGTTCCCGGTGCGCCCGTGGCACACCCTCGCGTGGAGGAGTCGGTCAAAACACCCCCGAACGGATGAACTGAATGACAGCGTTTTCATGCAGGTGAAACGCCTGTTCAGGACCTCGCGTCCGGGGAGTTCCGGAACAGGTTCCTAGGATTGTTCCGGTGGTTCCTCAGGCTCCGGGTTCTTCGGTGGCCTGCCGCGGCGGGGCATCTTCTTCGCCTCGCCGGGCAACCGGCCCTCGTCCGCCAGCGCACGCCGCAGCAGGAACTCGATCTGCGCGTTGGTGCTGCGCAGCTCGTCGTTCGCCCACCTGCTGAGCGCGTCGTGCACGGCCGGATCGAGCCTGAGCAGAACGCTTTTGCGATCTGCCATCAGGTGTAGAGGGACCCGGTGTTCACCACGGGCTGAGTGGAACGGTCACCGCACAGGACCACGAGGAGGTTCGAGACCATCGCCGCCTTGCGCTCCTCGTCGAGCTCGACGACGTCGTGAGCCGCGAGCCGTTCCAGCGCGAGCTCGACCATGCCGACGGCACCCTCGACGATCCGCGTCCGTGCCGCGACGACCGCGCCGGCCTGCTGCCGCTGCAACATGGCGTGGGCGATCTCCGGCGCGTACGCGAGGTGCGTGAGCCGGGACTCGATCACCTTCACGCCGGCGGACTGCACGCGTGCCGAGATCTCGATCGCGAGCGTCTCGGTGATCTCGTCCGCGTTCTCCCGCAGCGACAGACCGGTCTCCTCGTGGTTGTCGTACGGGTAGCTGTTCGCGATGTGCCGCACGGCCGTCTCGGTCTGGATGCCGACGAATCGAACGAAGTCGTCGACCTCGAACCGTGCGCGCGCCGTGTCCTCGACCTGCCAGACGACTACGGCCGCGATCTCGATCGGGTTGCCGTCGGCGTCGTTGACCTTGAGCGTCGCCGTCTCGTGGTTGCGGATCCGCACGGAGATCTTCTCCCGCGTGGTCAGCGGGTTCGCCCACCGCAGACCGTCCGTGCGCGCCGTGCCCACGTAACGGCCGAGGAACTGCAGCACGCGCACCTCGCCGGGCGCGACCGTGAAGAGCCCCTTCCAGATCACCGCGGCGGCCAGGAACACCAGCACTCCGGTGAGCAGCAGCCCGGCCGCCGGGTCGCCGTCGGCAGCGTCGGTCGCCTTGATCCCCTCGATGATCGTCCACACGCCCACAGCGAGCACCGCCAACCCAGCGAAGAACATGAGCAGACCGGGCAGTTCCCGCGCTTGCTTCTCGCGGACGACAGGCGCCGGCATCTGGACCGTCGTTTCGATGGATGCACTCATCCAGGACCCCCTAGCGAAGTAGTAGCTAAGTGATATCACTTTTCTCAGGGTGATCGCAAGTTACGCTGCGTCGCATGAGGGCGAAGAAGCAGCGTGTGGCGGCGTACGGGGTGTGCATCAACGAGGACGACGAGATCCTGCTCGCGCGCTGGCTTGGCCCAAAGGGCAAACGTTGGATCCTGCCGGGAGGCGGCATCGACCACGGCGAGCACCCGTACGACGGGGTCGTCCGGGAGTTCGAGGAGGAGACCGGGTACGTCGCCGAGGTGGTCCGCCTGCTCGGCATCGACTCCGAGCTCCGCGAGGACCCCGACCGCGACTACCACGCACTTCGCATCATGTACGAGGTGCGGGTCGTGGGCGGCGAACTGCGCAACGAGGTAGGCGGCACGACGGACCTCGCCCAGTGGCACCCGCTGGCAGACATCGGACAACTGGAGCGGGTGCCGTCGCTCGACACGGCCCTTGGTTTGTACCGGACTACCCCACCTGCCGGAATCTTGCGTTAGCTTGGCTTCACCGCCGCCGACAACCCAACACCGGAGTTGGCGAATGATCCGATCACTGGCCGCAGTCGGCGCGGCCGCCCTGCTGTCGTCCTTCGTCCACGTGCCTGCCTTCGCTGCTGTCGTCAGCGTGTCGACCGCGTCCTCCCTGCAGGCCGCGCTCGACACCGCACGACCTGGCCAGCGCATCGTCCTGGCCGAGGGCGTGCACGCTCCCGCCGAGCCCATCAAGATCACCAGGTCGGGCGTGACCATCGCCGCCGAGAACGTCGGCCGCACGGTGTTCACCCAGGGCGGCTTCCAACTCGGGGCCGTTCGAGACGTGACGATCGAAGGCTTCGTCTTCGACGGAACCAGCACGCTCTCGGTCCCCGCCGAGGCCGCGGGGACCCGCATCACCCGCAACACCTACAACGGCGACAAACCGAGCTCCTCGCTCACGGTCGGCGCGGACGACGTCGAGGTGGACCACAACACGTTCTCGAACCGCAGCAACGAGGGCGTGTACCTGCAGATCACGGGATCGGGCGACGGGATCGCCCAGCGGACCCACGTCCACCACAACTACTTCTACAACCACTCGTTCTCCGGCTCGAACGGCGGCGAGTCGATCAGGCTCGGCTTCAGCCACAAGCAGTCGAAGTCGGCGAACGCCATCATCGAGTACAACCTCTTCGAGAAGGCCAACGGCGATCCCGAGGCCATCTCCGTGAAGGCGTCGGACAACACGATCCGCTTCAACACGATCCGCGACAGCAAGGGCTACATCGTCCTGCGGCACGGCAACCGCACCACGGTCGAGGGCAACGTCCTGTTCGGCAGCGGCATCCGGTTCCACGGGAACGACCACAAGGTGTTCAACAACTACGTGCAGAACACCGCGGACCGCGCGATCGTGTTCGGCAAGGGCTCGGAGACCGACAGCGGCCCGGCCTCCACGTCGCACGACCGCCCGGACCGCGTGACGGTCGCGTTCAATACCCTGATCGGCACGGGCGCCGTGGTCGACAGCGACACCGGCACTTACGCGCCCAAGGACTGCGTGCTCGCGAACAACATCATCCAGGGCTCGTCCTCAAAGCTGGTCGACATGATGTCCGGGTCGACGGTCAAGTACGAGGGCAACATCGTGTGGGGCGGTACGGCCGGCATCCCGTCCGGCTACAAGAAGGTGGACCCGAAGCTCGTGCGCGACTCGAACGGTCTGCTGCGACTGGCGTCCGGCAGCCCGGCGATCAACGCTTCCGCCAGCTCCTACTCCTATGTGACTCGTGACTTCGACCTTCAGGCGCGCTCGGGCACGCGTGATGTCGGAGCGGATGAGTACAACTCGGCGGCGGTGCGGAAGCCGCTGACGAAGGCCGACGTCGGGGTCTCGGCACCCTGACGAACGCATTTGTCCTGGTAGCCGCCGTGTGGCGGTTACCGGGACCCCCCGATTTGGAGATCGAAACAGGCCCGTGTAATGTTCTCCATGTCAGAGCGAAGCGGGCCGGGAAATACAGACCGGAACGGGCCTGGCCAAAAAACCGGAAGAGAAAGAGCCTCCAAGAGGCCGATTTGACACCGGAGAGCAAGACCAAATAAGCTTCAAACACAGCCCCGGAAGTAAGTCAGCGAAAAGCTGATGTGACTGCGGTGAGCGCGTGTTCTTTGAGAACTCAACAGCGTGCCGAAACACAGCCAGTAA
>NZ_BMNC01000022.1 GCF_014646255.1 Lentzea pudingi | reverse complement strand
ACACCCCTACCTGCATGTGGCCCGCTCTTGGCTCGGCTCGTGATGGGACCCCACCGCCAACGCAACCCAGCTACGCAACCGGCAGCCGCTCAAAGCAACAGGCGTGCCATCTACCTACGGGCAGCGCGGGCCCCCTGATCAGATTGCCGGGGGTCTGGGGGCAGAGCCCCCAGGGGAAGCACGCAACGCAAGCCCGCCGCCCGCAAGGCAACCACCCGCCAGGCCGCGTACCGCAAGGTCCCGTACCGCCAGGCAACCACCCACCGCCAGGCCACCACCCACCAAGCCGCGTACCGCAAGCCAACCACCCACAAGGGCCGCCCCCACAAACACCAAAGGGCCCCAAGGCGAAAGCCTCAGGGCCCTTCAGACAGCTAACTCAAATCAGGAAGCCACAGTGGAAGACCCACCAGCAGCAGCCAACTTCTCCACAGCGGTCTTGGAGAACTTGTCAGCCGTGACATCCAGCTTGACCGAGACATCCCCGTCACCCAGCACCTTGACGAGCGAGCCCTTGCGGACCAGCCCGGCCAGAACCAGCGCGGGAACGTCGACCGAACCACCCTCGGGGAACGAGGCGGCGATCGAGGAAACGTTCACCACCTGGTACTCGGTGCGGAACGGGTTCTTGAAGCCCTTGAGCTTCGGGAGCCGCATGTGCAGCGGCATCTGGCCACCTTCGAAGCGCGGCGAGACGTTCTTGCGAGCGCCCGTGCCCTTCGTACCGCGGCCGGCGGTCTTGCCCTTGGAGCCTTCACCACGACCGACGCGGGTCTTGGCGGTCTTGGCGCCGGGGGCCGGACGCAGGTCGTGAATCTTGATGGTCACGACTGGACCTCCTCGACAACAACCAGGTGACGCACGGCGTTGATCAGGCCGAGCACCTGGGGGGTGTCCTCACGCACGACCGACTGACGGATCTTGCGCAGCCCGAGGGTGCGCATCGACTCGCGGTGGTTGTGCTTGGTACCGATGGTGCTGCGGACCTGGGTGATCTTCAGCTGAGCCATGGTCAGACCCCCTGGCCCGCGCGAGCGCGGATCATGCCGGCGGGGGCGACGTCCTCGAGGGGCAGGCCACGACGGGCCGCGACCTCTTCCGGACGCTGCAGACCCTTGAGGGCCGCCACGGTCGCGTGCACGATGTTGATCGCGTTGTCGGAGCCGAGCGACTTCGACAGCACGTCGTGCACGCCGGCGCACTCGAGGACGGCGCGGACAGCGCCACCCGCGATGACACCGGTACCGGCCGAGGCCGGACGCAGCAGGACCACACCAGCGGCCTTCTCACCCTGGACCGGGTGGGGGATGGTGCCGGCGATGCGGGGAACGCGGAAGAAGTTCTTCTTCGCTTCCTCGACACCCTTGGCGATGGCCGCGGGAACTTCCTTGGCCTTGCCGTAACCGACGCCGACCATGCCGTCGCCGTCACCCACCACGACGAGCGCGGTGAAGCTGAAGCGACGACCACCCTTGACCACCTTGGAGACGCGGTTGATCGCAACCACGCGCTCGAGGTGGGGGGTCTTCTCCTGGGCCGCGCCGCCGCGGCCGCCGTCACGACGGTCGCGGCGCTCTCCGCGCTCGCCCCCGCCGCCTTCGCGACGCGTACGTCCTGGCATCAGGCGTCCCTCTCAATTCCAGAAATGATCATTGTCAGAACTCCAGCCCCGCCTCGCGAGCGGCATCCGCCAGAGCAGCGATCCGGCCGTGGTACGCGTTGCCACCGCGGTCGAACACGACCGCCGTGACGCCGGCGTCCTTGGCGCGGGCCGCGGCCAGCTGGCCGACCTTGGCCGCACGGGCCTTCTTGTCGCCGTCCAGGGCACGGACGTCGGCCTCCATGGAGGAAGCCGCCGCGATCGTGTGGCCCTTCAGGTCGTCGATGATCTGCACGGTGATGTGCTTCGACGAACGGTGCACGGCCAGGCGCGGACGCTCGGCGGTGCCGTTGACCTTCTTGCGGAGGCGGAAGTGGCGACGGGCCTTCGCAACACGACGCCTGGTGGAGATGTCCTTGCCCACCGGCTTGCGCTTCGTAACAGTCGACTCGCTCATGTCACTTACCCGTCTTTCCGACCTTGCGACGGATCTTCTCGCCCGAGTAACGGACGCCCTTACCCTTGTACGGGTCGGGCTTGCGCAGCTTCCGGATGTTGGCGGCGACCTCACCGACCAGCTGCTTGTCGATACCCGAGACGGAGAAACGGGTCGGGGTCTCGACCGCGAAGGTGATGCCCGCGGGGGCCTCCACCTTGACCGGGTGCGAGTAACCGAGCGCGAACTCGAGCTCAGAGCCCTTGAGCGCGACGCGGTAACCGACGCCGTGGATTTCCATCTTCTTTTCGTAGCCCTGGGTCACGCCGACGACCATGTTGTGCACGAGCGTGCGCGACAGGCCGTGGAGCGCGCGGTTCCGGCGCTCGTCGTTCGGGCGCTTGACCTCGAGAGTGCCGTCTTCGGCCTTCTCGACGATGATCGGCTCAGCGAGCGTCAGCGTCAGGAGGCCCTTGGGGCCCTTGATGCTGACGTCCTGGCCGGCGATGTTCACGTCGACCCCGGAGGGGACAATGATCGGCTGCTTACCGATGCGCGACATGTCTACTCCCCCTTACCAAACGTAGGCGAGGACTTCTCCGCCCACGCCTGCCTTGTTGGCCTGACGGTCGGTCATGAGACCGCCAGAGGTCGAAATGATCGCCACGCCGAGGCCACCGAGAACTCGGGGCAGGCCAGTGGACTTCGCGTACACGCGCAAACCGGGCTTGGACACGCGGCGGAGGCCGGCAATGCTGCGCTCACGGTTCGGGCCGTACTTCAGCTCGACGACCAAGTTCTTGGCCACCTCGCCGTCCTCGTCGCGGTACGAGGCGATGTAGCCCTCGCGCTTGAGGATCTCGGCGATGTTCGCCTTGATCTTGGAGTGCGGCATCACGACCTTGTCGTGGTAAGCCGAGTTCGCGTTCCGCAGACGAGTGAGCATGTCTGCGATGGGATCGGTCATCGTCATGGTGACCTGGTCAACCTTTCTCGCTGCGGTTCACCGGCTCAGGGTCCAGACCCGCTCTCTCCCCCGACGAGGAGAGAGCAGGACGGTCGTGTGCGGGCCTACAGCGAAGTAATGAAGCTTGGAATTACCAGCTGGACTTGCTCACGCCAGGCAGCTCACCGCGGTGAGCCATCTCGCGCAGGCAGATCCGGCAGAGGCCGAACTTGCGGAACACCGCGTGGGGGCGGCCGCAACGCTGGCACCGGGTGTAACCCCGGACCTTGAACTTCGGCTTCTTCGCGGCCTTGTTGATCAACGCCTTCTTGGCCATCGAGTCAGTTCTCCTTGAACGGGAAGCCCAGGTGCTTCAGCAGCGCCCGACCCTCCTCGTCGTTCGTGGCGGTGGTGACGACGGTGATGTCCATGCCGCGAGGCCGGTCGATAGCGTCCGGGTCGATCTCGTGGAACATCGACTGCTCGTTCAGACCGAACGTGTAGTTGCCGTTGCCGTCGAACTGCTTGCCCGAGAGGCCGCGGAAGTCGCGGATTCGGGGCAGCGCGATCGTCAGCAGACGGTCGAGGAACTCCCACATGCGGTCGCCGCGCAGCGTGACGCGCGCACCGATCGGCATGCCTTCACGCAGCTTGAACTGCGCGATGGACTTGCGGGCCCGACGGACCTCGGGGCGCTGGCCGGTGATGATCGAGAGGTCCTTGACGGCACCCTCGATCAGCTTGCCGTCACGGGCGGCGTCGCCGACACCCATGTTGACGACGACCTTCACGACGCCCGGGATCTGCATCACGTTGGCGAAGGAGAACTGCTTCTGCAGCTCGGCCTTCACCTCGTCGCGGTAGCGCGTCTTGAGCCGCGGGATGATCTTCTCTGCGGTGGTCATGATCAGATGTCCTTCCCGTTACGACGGGAAATGCGGACCCGCTTGCCCTCGTCGTTCGTCCGGTAACCAACACGGGACGGCTTGCCGTCCGAGTCGACCACCATCACGTTGGAGACGTTGATCGGAGCTTCCTGGGTCACGATGCCACCAGACTGCGCGCCCCGCTGGGTCTGCGTGATCTTGGTGTGCTTCTTGATCCGGTTGACGCCCTCGACCAGGACCTTTCCGGTCTCCGGGTAGGCCTGGATGACCTTGCCCTTCGCGCCCTTGTCCTTGCCGGCGATGACGACGACCGTGTCGCCCTTCTTCACCTTCATGGTCAGAGCACCTCCGGAGCCAGCGAGATGATCTTCATGAACTTCTTGTCGCGCAGCTCACGGCCGACCGGGCCGAAGATGCGGGTACCGCGGGGCTCGTTGTCGTTCTTGATGAGCACGGCGGCGTTCTCGTCGAAGCGGATGTACGAGCCATCCGGACGGCGACGCTCCTTGACGGTGCGGACGATGACGGCCTTGACGACGTCACCCTTCTTCACACCGGCACCGGGGATCGCGTCCTTGACGGTCGCGACGATGATGTCGCCGATGCCCGCGTAGCGGCGACCCGAACCACCGAGAACACGGATGCAAAGGATTTCCTTCGCACCAGTGTTGTCGGCGACACGAAGTCGCGACTCCTGCTGAATCACTTACTTGCTCCTGACCATTCCTGGCCCGCCGGATTTCCGACCCGACGGGCTCGGTCTGTCTACAGTGCCCAATCCCCTGAGGGGACTTACTTGGCCTTCTCGAGGATCTCGACGAGCCGCCAGCGCTTGGTCGCCGACAGGGGCCGGGTCTCCATGAGCAGGACGCGGTCGCCGATGCCCGCCGCGTTCTCCTCGTCGTGCACCTTCACCTTGGTGGTGGAGCGCATGATCTTGGAGTAACGCGGGTGCTTCTTGCGGTCCTCGAGCGCCACGACGATCGTCTTGTCCATCTTGTCGGACACGACGAGGCCCTCGCGGACCTTGCGGTCGTTGCGCTTCTCGGTCTGGACTTCGTTGCTTTCGGTCATGCCGCACCCTCACCAGTGGAATCCGGCGTAACGGAGAGCCCGAGCTCCCGCTCCCGCATCACGGTGTAGATCCGGGCAATGTCGTGCCGGACCGTGCGCAGACGCCGGTTGTTGTCGAGCTGGCCCGTGGCCATCTGGAAACGAAGGTTGAACAGCTCTTCCTTCGATTCCTTCAGACGCAGCACGAGCTCTTCCTCGGTGAGCTCACGCAGCTCGGAAGCGGTGGTACCCGCTGCCATCAGAACTCACCACCCTCACGCGTAACGATGCGGCACTTCATCGGGAGCTTGTGGATCGCGCGGCGGAGCGCCTCGCGAGCGACCTGCTCGTTCGGGAACGCCATCTCGAAGAGGACGCGACCCGGCTTGACGTTGGCCACCCACCACTCCGGCGAACCCTTACCGGAACCCATGCGGGTCTCGGCCGGCTTCTTCGTCAGCGGACGGTCCGGGAAGATGTTGATCCAGACCTTGCCGCCACGACGGATGTGGCGCGTGATGGCGATACGAGCGGACTCGATCTGCCTGTTGGTGACGTAGGCGGGCTCGAGAGCCTGGATGCCGTACTCACCGAAGGTGACCTTCGTGCCGCCCTTGGCAGCACCCGACCGCTTGGGGTGGTGCTGCTTGCGGTGCTTGACCCTACGAGGGATGAGCATGGCTCAGCTCTCCGTCTTCTCTGCAGAAGCCGGGGCCTCGGCCGACGCGGTGGCGTCAGCTGCGGCACGGCCGGCCTCGGTGCTCGTCGCGGTGGTGCCACTGGCACCCGAGCGGCGGGCCCGGTTCGGACGCTCGCCACGGTCGCGGCGCGGGGCGCGGTCAGCACCCTGAGCCGGGGCCGCGTCGAGTGCGCGCTTGGCCGAGATGCCACCGACGATGTCGCCCTTGTAGATCCACACCTTCACGCCGATACGGCCGAACGTGGTGCGGGCCTCGAAGAAGCCGTAGTCGATGTTGGCGCGGAGCGTGTGCAGCGGCACGCGGCCGTCGCGGTAGTGCTCCGAGCGGGACATCTCGGCGCCGCCGAGGCGACCGCCGCACTGCACGCGGATGCCCTTGACCTGCGGCGAACGCATGGCCGACTGAATGGCCTTGCGCATCGCGCGCCGGAAGGCGACGCGGTTGGACAGCTGCTCGGCGACACCCTGTGCCACGAGCTGCGCGTCCGACTCGGGGCTCTTGACCTCGAGGATGTTCAGCTGGACCTGCTTCTTGGTGAGCTTCTCCAGCTCACCGCGGATGCGGTCCGCCTCGGCACCACGACGGCCGATGACGATGCCCGGCCGGGCGGTGTGGATGTCGACGCGCACCCGGTCACGGGTCCGCTCGATCTCTACCTTGGAGATGCCGGCACGCTCCATGCCCTTGCTGAGCAGGCGGCGGATCTTGACGTCCTCCGCCACGTACTCGGCGTACTGCTTGTCTGCGTACCAGCGGGACTTCCAGTCGGTGGTGATCCCCAGCCGGAAGCCGTGCGGGTTGATCTTCTGGCCCACTACCGCGTTCCCTTCACGCTGGTCTTCTTGGGACGAGACTCCACCTCGATGGTGATGTGGCTCGTCCGCTTGCGGATCCGGTACGCGCGGCCCTGGGCACGCGGGCGGAAACGCTTGAGGGTCGGACCCTCGTCCACGTAGGCCACGGACACCCAGAGGGTGGTCGGGTCCAGGGACAGGTTGTTCTCGGCGTTGGCCATGGCGCTGGCGAGCACCTTCGCGACCGGCTCAGAGGCGGCCTGGGGCGCGAACTGGAGCACGGCCAGGGCCTCGCTTGCGTTACGACCCTTGATGAGCTCGATGACGCGACGCACCTTCATGGGGGTGTCGCGAACGTAACGAGCCCGAGCCACGGCGCGCGGAAACTCCGCTGCCTCAGCGTCCTTACGGGCGTTCATCGCTGCTGTTCCCTTGCTCTTCTCAGTTCGACGCCTAGCGGCGACGAGACTTCCGGTCGTCCTTGATGTGGCCCTTGAAGGTGCGGGTCGGGGCGAACTCGCCCAACTTGTGCCCGACCATCGCCTCGGTCACGAACACCGGGACGTGCTTGCGACCGTCGTGCACCGCGATGGTGTGGCCGAGCATGTCCGGGATGATCGTGGACCGGCGGGACCACGTCTTGATGACGGTCTTCTTGCCCGCTTCGTTCTGAACGTCCACCTTCTTGAGCAGGTGGTCGTCGACGAAGGGACCCTTCTTAAGGCTGCGAGGCATCCTTCACTCCCTCCCTGCTCAGCGCTTCTTACCGGTGCGACGACGCCGGACGATGAGCTTGTCGCTTGGCTTACGGCGGCGGGTACGGCCTTCGGGCTTACCAGCCGGGTTGACCGGGTGGCGACCACCGGAGGTCTTACCTTCACCACCACCATGCGGGTGGTCAACGGGGTTCATGGCGACACCGCGGACGGTGGGCTTCTTGCCCTTCCACCGCATGCGGCCGGCCTTGCCCCAGTTGATGTTCTGGTGGTCCTTGTTGCCGACCTCGCCGAGCGTGGCGCGGCAGCGCACGTCCACGTTGCGGATCTCGCCCGAGGGCAACCGCAGCTGGGCGTACGGACCGTCCTTCGCAACGAGCTGGACCGAGGCACCAGCCGAGCGCGCCATCTTCGCGCCGCCGCCGGGGCGGAGCTCGATGGCGTGGATCACGGAACCGACCGGGATGTTGCGCAGCGGCAGGTTGTTACCCGGCTTGATGTCGGCCTTGGGGCCGTTCTCAACCGTGTCACCCTGCTTGAGCTTCTCCGGGGCGATGATGTAGCGCTTCTCGCCGTCTGCGTAGTGCAGAAGCGCGATGCGCGCGGTGCGGTTGGGGTCGTACTCGATGTGAGCGACCTTGGCCGGCACGCCGTCCTTGTCGTTGCGGCGGAAGTCAATCAGGCGGTAAGCCCTCTTGTGACCGCCACCCTTGTGCCGCGTGGTGATCTTGCCCGACGCGTTGCGTCCACCCAGCTTGTGCAGCGGGCGGATCAGCGACTTCTCCGGAGTCGACCGAGTGATCTCGGCGAAGTCGGAGACGCTCGCACCGCGACGACCAGGCGTCGTCGGCTTGTACTTGCGAATGCCCATCTCTACGCAGTCCTCGTCATCAGGCGGCAGGGCCGCCGAAGATCTCGATCGACTTGCTGTCGGCAGACAGCGTGACGATCGCGCGCTTCGTGTCCTTGCGCTTGCCGAAACCGCTCTTGGTCCGCTTGCGCTTGCCCTGGCGGTTGATGGTGTTGACGCTGACGACCTTGACGCCGAAGACCTTCTCCACGGCAATCTTGATCTGGGTCTTGTTCGAACCCGGCGCCACCAAGAAGGTGTACTTGTTCTCCTCGAGGAGCCCGTAGGACTTCTCGGAGATCACCGGCGCGAGCAAGATGTCCCTGTGGTCGGGGATCACTTGGAACCCTCCTCGTCCACGACCGCCGCCGAGGCCTCAGCCGAGCCGCGACCCTGCTGGGCCTTGCTGGCGAGGAACACGTCGAGCGAGTCCTTGGTGAACACCACGTCGTCGTTGACGAGCACGTCGTAGGTGTTGAGCTGGTCAGGCGCGATCACGTGCACGTGCTGCAGGTTGCGCACGCTGACCCACGCGACCTCGTCGGTGCGGTTGAGCACCACGAGAACGCGGCGGGCCTGGGTGACCGACTCCAGGACCTTGCGCGCGGTCTTGGTCGACGGGGTGTCCCCGTCCACCAGGCCGGACACGACGTGCACCTGGTTCGCGCGGGCCCGGTCGGACAGGGCGCCACGCAGAGCGGCGGCCTTCATCTTCTTGGGCGTCCGCTGCGAGTAGTCGCGCGGCTGCGGGCCGTGGACGACGCCACCGCCGGCGAACTGCGGCGCACGCGTCGAACCCTGGCGGGCACGGCCGGTGCCCTTCTGGCGGTAAGGCTTCTTGCCACCGCCGGACACCTCGCCGCGGGTCTTCGTGGAGTGCGTGCCCTGGCGCGCGGCAGCCTGCTGGGCCACGACGACCTGGTGCAGCAGCGCCACGTTGGCCTGCGCGTCGAAGACGGAAGCCGGCAGCTCGACCGAGCCGGCGGACTTGCCGTCCGGGGTGCGGATCTCAACAGTCGACATCAGGCACCGCCCTTCGCTGCAGTCCGGACGAACACCAGACCACCCTTGGGGCCGGGAACAGCGCCCTTGATGAGCAGCAGGCCGTTCTCGGCGTCGATCTTGTGCACCTTCAGGTTCTGGGTCGTCACACGCTCGTGGCCCATGCGGCCAGCCATGCGCAGACCCTTGAAGACGCGACCAGGCGTGGCACAGCCACCGATGGAACCCGGCGAGCGGTGCTTGCGCTGGGTGCCGTGGCTGGAGCCGAGGCCCTTGAAGTTGTGGCGCTTCATGACACCCGCGGTGCCCTTGCCCTTGCTGGTGCCGGTGATGTCGACAACAGCGCCGGCCTCGAACACCTCAGCGGTGATCTCCTGGCCGACCGTGTACTCGCCGGCGTCCGCCGTGCGCAGCTCCGCCAGGTGGCGACGGGGCGTGACCCCGGCCTTGGCGAAGTGCCCAGCAACGGGCTTGTTGACCTTGCGCGGGTCAATCGCGCCGGCCGCCAGCTGGACGGCGGTGTAGCCGTCCTTCTCTTCGGTGCGAACCTGGGTCACGACATTGGGCTCAGCCTTGACGACGGTCACCGGGACGACCCGGTTGTTCTCGTCGAAGACCTGAGTCATGCCGAGCTTGGTGCCCAGGATGCCCTTCATCTGCCTGTCAGACATTGGTCCGTTACTCTCCGCGCCCAACGCTTACTGGATGTTGACGTCGACGCTGGCCGGCAGGTCGATGCGCATGAGCGCGTCAACCGTCTTCGGCGTCGGGTCGAGGATGTCGATCAGCCGCTTGTGCGTGCGCATCTCGAAGTGCTCGCGCGAGTCCTTGTACTTGTGCGGCGAGCGGATGACGCAGTACACGTTCTTCTCAGTGGGCAGCGGCACAGGCCCGACAACCCGAGCGCCGGTGCGCGTCACGGTCTCCACGATCTTGCGTGCAGACGCGTCGATCGCTTCGTGGTCGTAGGCCTTGAGCCGGATGCGGATCTTTTGTCCCGCCATAATGGCTTGCCGTTCCTCTGCTTCTCGTAACCGCTGCGGTGCGGTGCCTCGGATGAGGCCTTTTACAGCCTCTTGGCGCGCTCCGCCCCTGTTGAAGTGTCATGGTGCCCGGTCCACGCGGTCGGGCGTGTCGCGCCCGCTACGCATACCGGTCCCACTCAAGGTCTCCCCGGTGGGATTGGGCCTACCACACAGCCCATGCACCCTGATGCCCATCTCCGCAAGGAGGCGTTCACTAACAGGGCGCGGACGCTCGATCGAAGGACTCAGGCACGCACGAGTGCGACCCGTGCCTTCATCGAGCAACCCGTAAAGGATGCCACACGGGCGTGGGGCACTCCAAATCGGGGTGGGTGACTTGGACCCAGATCACGTGCGGATCTTGGCCGGTGAGCCGCTGTGTCCGTCGCATGTGGAGCGACGGCCGTGCCGGTTCCATTGCCCGGCAACGGAATCGCGGCGGCGCTCTGTCACCCGCGCGCCTGCGGCAGCCCAACGTGAGCTGACGCACAATTCGCATCTTGACGACGAAAGCCGGGCCAACGAAGATCGTTGGCCCGGCTTCACGCCGAACTGGTGCAGCTAGATCACTTGAGGATCTTGGTGACCGAGCCGGCGCCGACGGTGCGGCCACCCTCGCGGATCGCGAAGCGGAGGCCCTCGTCCATGGCGATCGGCTGGATCAGCTTGACGTCCATACCGGTGGTGTCACCCGGCATGACCATCTCGGTGCCCTCGGGGAGCGTCACAACGCCGGTCACGTCCGTCGTCCGGAAGTAGAACTGGGGACGGTAGTTGTTGAAGAACGGCGTGTGGCGGCCACCCTCGTCCTTGGACAGGATGTAGACCTGCGCCGTGAACTCGGTGTGCGGGGTCGTGGTGCCCGGCTTGACGATGACCATGCCGCGCTCCACCTCCTCGCGCTTGATGCCACGGAGCAGCAGCGCGGCGTTGTCGCCGGCGCGGCCCTCGTCCAGGAACTTCTTGAACATCTCGATCGAGGTGACGGTCGTCTTCTTCGACGTCTCCTTGATACCGACGATCTCGATTTCCGAGTTCACGTTGATGATGCCGCGCTCGATGCGACCGGTCACCACGGTGCCGCGGCCGGTGATCGTGAAGACGTCCTCGACGGGCATGAGGAACGGCTTCTCGGTGTCGCGCTCCGGCTCCGGGATCGCCGTGTCAACGGCGGCCATGAGCTCGAGGACGGACTTGCCCCACTGCTCGTCGCCCTCGAGCGCCTTCAGCGCCGAGACGCGCACGACCGGCAGGTCGTCGCCCGGGAACTCGTACTCGGAGAGCAGCTCGCGGACCTCGAGCTCGACGAGCTCCAGGATCTCCTCGTCGTCCACCATGTCGGCCTTGTTCAGGGCGACGACGATGTAGGGGACGCCGACCTGGCGGGCCAGGAGGACGTGCTCCTTCGTCTGCGGCATGGGACCGTCGGTCGCCGCCACGACGAGGATGGCGCCGTCCATCTGCGCCGCACCGGTGATCATGTTCTTGATGTAGTCGGCGTGCCCGGGGCAGTCGACGTGCGCGTAGTGACGGTTCTCCGTCTGGTACTCGATGTGCGCGATCGAGATCGTGATGCCGCGCTGCTTCTCTTCCGGCGCCTTGTCGATCTGGTCGAACGCGAACGAGGCGTTCACATCGGGGTACGCGTCGTGCAGAACCTTGGAGATCGCCGCGGTCAGCGTGGTCTTGCCATGGTCGATGTGACCGATGGTGCCGATGTTGACGTGCGGCTTCGTCCGCTCGAACTTCGCCTTGGCCACTGGATTGTCCTCCTGGACTTCTTTTTTGCTGGTCCGGCGGGCATCTGTGGCCACCCGCCGGACTTACACGTCAGGGTCTGAAAGTAGCGGACCCCAGGGATTCACCCCCGGAGAGCCCGCGGTGGAACTGCGGTGCTCCGGTGGGGAGTTACTCCCCGGTCGCCTTCGCGATGATCTCCTTCGAGACGTTCGCGGGAACCTCTGCGTAGGAGTCGAACACCATCGAGTAGTTGGCACGACCCTGGGTCTTGGACCGCAGGTCACCCACGTACCCGAACATTTCCGACAGCGGAACCAGTGCCTTGACGACACGGACGCCGCTGCGCTCCTCCATGGCCTGGATCTGGCCACGGCGGGAGTTCAGGTCGCCGATCACGTCGCCCATGTACTCCTCGGGCGTCGTGACCTCAACGGCCATCAGGGGCTCGAGGATCGCGGGAGACGCCTGACGGGCGGCTTCCTTGAGGGCCATCGAACCAGCGATCTTGAACGCCATTTCCGAGGAGTCGACCTCGTGGTAGGCGCCGTCGAGCAGCGTCACCTTCACGCCGACCAGCGGGTAACCCGCCAGCACGCCGTACTGCAGCGCGTCCTGCGCACCCGCGTCGACCGACGGGATGTACTCGCGGGGGATGCGACCACCGGTGACGGCGTTGACGAACTCGTAGAGCGCGCCGTCTTCCTTCTTCTCCAGCGGTTCGACGGTGACGAGCACCTTGGCGAACTGGCCGGAACCACCGGTCTGCTTCTTGTGGGTGTAGGAGTACTTCTCCACCGCACGGCGGATGGTCTCCCGGTACGCCACCTGAGGCTTGCCGATGTTGGCCTCGACCTTGAACTCGCGGCGCATGCGGTCCACCAGGATGTCCAGGTGGAGCTCGCCCATGCCGGCGATGATGGTCTGGCCGGTCTCCTGGTCGAGGTTGACCCGGAACGTCGGGTCCTCCTCGGCCAGCTTCTGGATCGCGGTGCCGAGCTTCTCCTGGTCCGCCTTCGTCTTGGGCTCGATGGCCACCTGGATGACGGGCTCGGGGAAGGTCATCGACTCGAGCACGATCGGGTGCTGCGGGTCGCACAGGGTCTCACCGGTCGTGGTGTCCTTCAGACCGATCACGGCGTAGATGTGGCCCGCGATGGCCTCGGTGACCGGGTTCTCCTTGTTGGCGTGCATCTGGAAGATCTTCCCGATGCGCTCCTTGCGGTCCTTGGTCGCGTTGATGACCTGGGTGCCCGCGGAGACCTGACCCGAGTAGACCCGGATGTAGGTCAGCTTGCCGAAGAACGGGTGCACGGCGATCTTGAACGCCAGAGCCGAGAACGGCTCGTCGCTCGAGGGGCTGCGCTTCACGATCGTCTCGCCGTCCTGCAGCGTGCCCTCGACCGGGGGAAGGTCGAGCGGCGACGGCAGGTAGTCGATGACCGCGTCGAGCATGGGCTGGACGCCCTTGTTCTTGAACGCGGAGCCGCACAGGATCGGGTACGCGGTACCCGCGGCGACGATCTTGCGCAGGCCGGCCTTGATCTCCTCGACGGACAGGTCGCCCTGGTCGAAGAACTTCTCGGTCAGCTCGTCGTCGGTCTCGGCGACGGCCTCGAGCAGCTGCTCGCGGTACTCCTGCGCCTTCTCGAGCAGATCCGCGGGGATCTCCTCGATCGCGTAGTCCTCGCCCTTCTGGACTTCGCCACGCCACGTGAGGGCACGCATCTCGATCAGGTCGACGACGCCGATGAAGTCGCTCTCGGCACCGATCGGGATCTGGAGCGGCAGCGGCTTGGCGGCCAGCCGGTCCTGGATCGTCTTGATCGTGAAGTAGAAGTCCGCGCCGAGCTTGTCCATCTTGTTGACGAAGCAGATGCGCGGGACGTCGTACTTGGTCGCCTGCCGCCAGACCTGCTCGGACTGCGGCTCGACGCCCTCCTTGCCGTCGAAGACGGCAACGGCGCCGTCGAGGACGCGCAGGTTGCGCTCGACCTCGACGGTGAAGTCGACGTGGCCGGGCGTGTCGATCAGGTTGATCTGGTGGTTCTTCCAGTAGCAGGTCGTCGCGGCCGACGTGATCGTGATGCCGCGCTCCTGCTCCTGCTCCATCCAGTCCATCACGGCAGCGCCGTCGTGAACCTCGCCGATCTTGTAGCTGATCCCCGTGTAGAAGAGGATCCGCTCAGTCGTCGTGGTCTTGCCCGCGTCGATGTGGGCCATGATCCCGATGTTGCGGACCTTGGCAAGATCAGTGAGCACGTCCTGTGCCACGGGTCTTTCCCCTGTCTTGAGCTTGTGAGCTCACTAGTGCTGGGAGAGCCCGGCCTCTGCAGGCCGGGCGTCAGATCACCAGCGGTAGTGGGCGAAGGCCTTGTTGGACTCGGCCATCTTGTGCGTGTCCTCACGGCGCTTGACGCTCGCACCGAGGCCGTTGCTCGCATCGAGCAGCTCGTTCATCAGACGCTCGACCATGGTCTTCTCACGGCGCTGCCGGGAGAAGGTGATCAGCCAACGGAGCGCCAGCGTGGTGGAGCGACCGGGCTTGACCTCGATCGGCACCTGGTAGGTCGCACCACCGACGCGGCGGCTCTTGACCTCCAGCGACGGCTTCACGTTGTCGAGCGCGCGCTTCAGCGTGACGACCGGGTCGGTGCCGGTCTTCTCGCGAGCACCTTCGAGCGCTTCGTAGACGATCTTCTCGGCCACCGAGCGCTTACCGTCGACCAGCACCTTGTTGATGAGCTGGGTCACGAGAGGCGAGCTGTAGACCGGGTCAGAGATAAGCGGCCGCTTCGGGGCCGGTCCCTTGCGGGGCATTAGCTCTTCTCCTTCTTCGCGCCGTAGCGGCTGCGAGCCTGCTTGCGGTTCTTGACACCCTGCGTGTCGAGAGAGCCACGGATGATCTTGTAGCGAACACCCGGCAGGTCCTTCACACGACCACCGCGCACGAGCACCATCGAGTGCTCCTGGAGGTTGTGACCCTCACCGGGGATGTAGGCCGTGACCTCGATACCGCTGGTCAGCTTCACGCGAGCGACCTTGCGCAGTGCGGAGTTCGGCTTCTTGGGGGTGGTGGTGTAAACGCGGGTGCACACACCGCGCCGCTGCGGCGAGCCCTTGAGGGCCGCCGTCTTCTGCTTGGCCACCTTGTCCTGGCGGCCCTTGCGGACCAGCTGCTGGATCGTTGGCATTCGCCGGCTGCTTCTTCCGTCTTTTGAGGGTTCGCCTTGCGGTTCACCCTCGTGTTTCTTGATCCCTCTCTGCACCCGAGGTCGGGCGTGTCGCCCGCTCCCAAGGTCCGCAAGCAACAGTTCAACTGCCACTGCGAGTGGAGGACACCGCTGCCTCACGGGCACGCGGAGCGGCCCGACATGGGTCGGGCACAGGTAGCAAAGATACCCGCCCACGTCTACCTGGGTCAAAACGGGGGTACCGCACCCGCGCCTGCAGTAGACATTGCCCTCGGCAACCAGGCTACTCGTGTGACGGAGAACGCGTCTTGAAGCTCAACCTGCTCGTGTACGGCCTGATCGGCGCCCTGGTCCTCGGAAGTGTGTTCTACATCGCAAGGGATCTGCTGGCGGACGGGCCACTGGTCGGTGACTGCGCCACGCAGGTGAAGAACGTCACCGAGCTGAAGATCGAGGAGACCGGGTGCCGGTCCAGCAAGGTCAGCATGTCCTCGGCCGAGTTCGAGGTCGGCGAGATCGACACGACCTGCCCCGCCGGTGACTACCTGGCCGTCCCCCGTGACGACGAGAAGACCTGTTACCTGTTCCGGGCGTCCGTCGGGGCCTGCTTCGTGAGCAAGGACTACCCGAACACGGGCCAGCCGGTGCTCGTCCGCGGTGACTGCAAGGCGCCGGGAGCCCGCAAGAGCGTCGACGTCCTGCACGACACGTTCGACAAGTCGCGGTGCGCGAACAAGGAGCTCTCGCTCGCCTACTCCGAGCCCGCCAGGACCATCTGCATGGACAAGCTGTGAGGTCCGCCGCCCTGCTCGCCGCTCTCGCCCTGGTGCTGTCCGGGTGCTCCGGCTGGAACGAGCAGGCCGGCGTCGGCGAGTGCGCGAAGCAGGTCGACGTGAACAACACCAGCGTCGAGATGGCCGAAGTGGACTGTTCGTCGCAGGAGGCCGTGTACCGCGTGTCCTCCCGTGAGCGACGCACGATGTGCCCGACCGGTGACTACCTGACCGAGTCCTCGGGGCGTTCGCGGACGAACGGCAAGACGCGGCTCTGCTACGTCCTCAACGTGCAGGAGGGCGACTGCCTCAAAGCGGTCAACCAGTACTTCGAACGGGTGGCGTGCGGCACCGGGACGCGCAAGGTCACGAAGGTCGTGGACGGCAAGTCGGACAAAGCGCTGTGCAACGGTGACGACGCCAAGACGTACTCACAGCCGGTGAAGACGATCTGCATCACCAACTGAGCCGTTCGGCCGACACGAGTTGATCGTGTTCGGTAGGTTTCCGGCGTGCTCGACGACGATCAGCTAGCAGCTCGTAACGCAGGGTTGCGCGGCACCCTCGACAACCTGATGCGGGAGCTCAAGGACCGCACCGACGGGTTGCGCGACGCCCAGGCCGCGATCGCGGCGATGTCGGGTGTGGCGTCCTCCCCCGACGGCAACGTCGTGGTGACCGTGGACTCGACGGGCGTGCTGGACAAGCTCGAACTCGGGCCACGCGCGCTCGAGCGGGTCACGCCCGAGCAGCTGGCGCAGACGATCACGCAGGTGGCCCGGCGCGCCGCGCAGAACGTGCGCGAGCGGGTCAACGCCCACATGGCCCCGCTGACCTCGGAAGAGGGCATCGTCGACCTGCCGGACATCGTGCCCGGCGCACCGTCGATCAAGGACATCTTCCGCGTCGAGCAGCGCGAGGAGCCCGTGCCGCCGCCCCCTCCGTCCGATGAGGACTTCGGTTCCTCGGTGCTGCGCAAGGAGACCCGCCCGGTGCAGCGCGCGGTCAGCACCGACGAGGACGAGGACTTCGGCGGAAACTCGATCATGGGCAAGGGAGACCGCTGGTGAGCGCCGGTGGCCGCACGTACATGGAGGCCGCCGGGGTCCGCTCGGCGGCGGCGAAGATGGTGAGCACCGGCGAGGACATGGCGACCGGCGCCGCCGCGCTCGCCCGCGGCCTCGACGCCGAGGGCCGGTGCTGGGGCGACGACGAGGCGGGCCAGAAGTTCGGCACCGACTACGTGCCCGCGTCCGACGGCGTCCGCAAGGTGATGGCGGAGGTCGCGAAGACGTTGCAGGACATCGGGAAGAACCTCGAAGAGTCCGCGAACCTGATGGAACAGCAGGACCAGTTCAACGCCCGCGGCATCAGCGGATAGCAGTCTGGGGGGATTGCGCACATGGGCATCGAGATGCCCGCCGAGGTCCGCTGGCTCATCCCGATCGTGGTGGGTGACAGCTGGCCGGAAGGCGACGAAACGGCGCTGCAACGACTCGCCGAGGTCTGGAAGCAGGCCGCCACCGACGTCGACGACGCCATGCGCGAGGCCGAGAACGCGGTCAAGCAGGCGTCGTCCAACATGGACGGTGAAGCGGCCGAGGCGTTCAAGAAGTACTGGGAGAAGTTCGTCAAGGGCGAGGAAGCCACCCTCCCCAAGATGAAGGACGTCTCCGACAAGCTGTCGACGGCGTGCCGCAACTGCGCGATGCAGATCGAGTACGCCAAGCTCTCGATCATCATCGCGCTGGTCATCCTGGCCATCCAGATCGCGGTGATGATCGCGTCCGCGGTGGCGTCCTTCGGCGCCTCGACCGCGGGCATCGTCCCGGCCCAGCTGGCAACCCGCGCGGGCGTGCAGATCGTCTTCCGCCAACTCGTCCAGCAGCTGATGCAACAGGTGGGCCGCAACCTCATCGGCAAACTGGCCCTCCAGGTCGGCATCGAGGTCGCCACCTCGGTGGCCACCGACCTCGCCGTCCAGGGCATCCAGCTGGCCAAGGGCACCCGCGACACCCTCGACACGAAGATGACCCTCGACGCGGCCAAGTCGGGCCTCATCTCCGGCGTGGTCGGCGCGGGCGTCGGCGCCGGCATGGGCAAGGCCCTCGGCGACGGCGTGGGCGACTCCATCGGCCGTTCGATCGGCCGCAACGCCGCCGAGGAAGCCATCGTCGGCGCGGGCTCGGCCCTGGCGGAAGGCGCCCTGAGCGAGGAGGGCATCAAGGCCGAGAACGTCCTGTTCGGCGCCACCTCGGGCGCCGTGAGCGGCACCGTCTCGGGCACGAAGTCGGGCATCGAGGGCATGAACGCCGACATCGGCGTCCCCACGGCAGGCGATATGCCGCGCCCGACGTCGGGCGACATGCCCCGCCCGGACACCGCCCCGCGCATGGACGGTCCCCCGGCAGCACCTCCCACCGCCCAGTCCGCTCCGGACGCCGAAGCCCCACCCCGCCGCTCGACCGACGCCACGGCGGCCTCCTACGCGGCCCCGCCGACGGAACAGCCGCACCACCGCGCGGACCCGCCCCCGGCCTCGTCCGCACCGCCGCCCGCACCACAGCAGCAGGGCGTCAGCCAGTCCCCCGGCCAGTCGGCGCCCGCCACCGCCCCGGCCGCGGCGAGTGCTCCGCGCGCTTCCATGCCGTCGGCGCCACCGATGGGCGGCGGGTCGCTGTCGGGTGGCGGCTTCTCGCCGAGCAGCAGCCCGTCGAGCGGCGGAGGCTTCTCGCCGAGCAGCAGCGCATCTCACTCGGGTGGTCCAGCGCCCAGCCACGCTCCGTCCCCGACGAGCAGCAGTCCTGCCGGCGGCAACGCACCGCAGCCCAACCACGGCCCGTCCCCGACGAGCAGCGGCAACCCACCACACGCAGGCAGTCCGGCCCCCAGCCACGGCCCGTCCCCGACGAGCAGCAGTCCCGGCGGCAACGCACCGCAGCCCAACCACGGCCCGTCCCCGACGAACAGCGGTGGCCCCAACTCTGCCGGTGCGCCCTCGCCGGCCACCGGCCACCACGCGCCGGCCGGATCGTCGCCGCCTTCGAGCCACACAGCCCCGTCAGCAGGCAACCACTCCCCTGCACCCCAGCCGGGTGGCCCATCCCCGTCGTCACCAGGTCAGTCGCCCCACCCGGGCGGCCCCCTGTCCGGCAACCACGCCCCGAGCAGCCACACGCCCGCCAGCCCGCCCTTCAGCGGCACGAACAACGGCCCGGCACCGGTCGGCCCGAGCCACCTCCCCGGTGGTCCCGGTCTGCCGGGACCTGGTCAGCACAGGCCTGCCGCAGGTGACGCCGTCCACCAGGCGGCGTCGGCGCCGCTCGCACCGACCCCGTTCACCGCGCCTCCGAACCGTCACAACGAGGCACCGCCCCCACCTCCACCCCCGCAGCCGGGGCAGCAGAACTTCGCGCCACAGCGGCACCAGGGTCCGCACAACCAGGGCTTCCGCCCGCAGCAAGCCGGACCGCATCCGCAGACCGCGCCGCCGCAGCGACCCCAGCGCGCACCGGCACCTCAGCCGGTGCCGCACCAGCCAGTCCCTCGGCACGTGCAGGCGCCACCGCCTCAACCGCACCACGCGCCGGTGCACGGTTCGCAGCACCCGGCACCAGCGCACGTCCCGGCGCCGGACCAGCGTCCGCCCCAGCAACGACCCGCCGATGCCTCCCCACCGCACGAACGGCAGGCGCGGACCCCGCTGGAGGAACTGGCGCGGCAGAAGCGGCCGGTCACCCTGCCGGAGAACCTGAAGCACCTGCAGAACCACACCGCGCACACCAGGGCCGGTCTGTCGCTGCACGACAACGCCGGCGCGGGCTGGAACCGCAGCGACAGCTCGGTCTACTCCGCGACAACGGTCGCGCCCGACCCGCACCGCTACACCGTCGACGTCCACGGGTCCGCGGACGACGTGCGCGTCGGCGACACCAAGCTGACGCCCAAGGACGTCGCCGACATCATCAGGTCGAGCGGCGACTGGGACGGCAAGCAGCCGATCCGGTTGCTGTCGTGCCAGACGGGCACCAAGGCCGACGGGTTCGCCGCGAAGCTGAGCCAGGAGCTCGGCGTGGAGGTCATGGCCCCCACCAAGGACGCGTGGGTCGACGACATGGGCAACGTGTTCGCCAGCTCCACCCACTACGACCACAAGCGCGGCGGCGACTCGCCCGGCTGGCCGCCCAACGGCGACTGGGCCACGTTCAAACCGGACGGCACCAGCTCGAAGCACGAGAGGTCCACCGCGCCGGGCACCACGCCGACCTGGGGCGACGACGTCCCTGAGCAGGGCGTGCGCGCGCACCGCCGCGGTGAGCCGATGGTGTGGGTCCAGGACGGGTTCGGCAACGCGAGGCTCGTGCCCGCGAGCCATGTCGCGCCGCCGCACCAGGTCAGGCAGCCACCACCGCCACCGCCGAACTGGGGTCCGCAGCCCCACCGCGGCCAGCGACCGCCCATGCCTCCCCCGCCACCGCAGGGTCACGGACGCCACCCGGCCGGTCCGCCGCAGCAGCGGTTCCCCCAGCAGGGCCAGATACCTCAGCGCGCTCCCCAGCAGAGCCAGTTCCCGCAGCGGCCACAGCAACAGGTTCCCCCGCGGCCGCCGCAGCAGGGCATGGCTCCGCAACGCCCCGTGCAGCAGGGCATGGCTCCGCAGCGTCCTCCGCAGCAGCAGGGTCCGGGTCCGCAGCGCTTCCCCCAGCCGCCTCCGAACCAGCAGCGACCGCCGCTCCCGCCGCCTCAGCAGGAGGCCCGCCCGCTGCCGCCCAACCCCGGTCAGCAGCGGCCGAACTGGCAACCTCCCGCACCGGGCGACGGCTGGCGTCCCGCGCGGCCGGCGGACGTGTCCGAGGTGCAGTGGCACCGTCCGGGAGACGACAGCCCGGTCCCGAGCACACGCGCCGATGTCGTGCCTCCTGTCGAGCAGGCACCCGAACGGCGCCCGGACGCGACGCCCGAGCCGGAGCACACCCCGGTCCCGGAACAGCAGTCCGCCCACACCGAGGACTCGGTGCCCGCCGCCGAGCCCGTCCACGATGTCCAGCCGGTCAGCGAGCCGGCGCCGAAGCCAGAACTCCCGCCGTCGGAGCTCACAGCGGACGAAGACCCGCTCGGCATCCAATCGCGCTTGGCAGGCTTCCTGCCTCCGCCGGACATCCGCGGCGAATGGGCCCAGAAGGGCCACGACATGCGCGTGGAAGCGGTCGCCAACGGCGCCGTCGACTACGACGACGCGCACACCGCGGACGCACGTGCCCACGGTGTGCAGGCCGCTCCGGAAGGCGCGGCGCTGCACTTCGAGGACATCAGCGACAAGGCTGCCTGGCGGATCAGCAACGAGCACGTCTACCGGTTCGACAACAGGCATCCCACGACCGTCTTCGGCGAGGGCTTCCATGTCGCGGAGCACAAGCAGGGCGGCAACACGCACGAGCAGGTCACGTCCAACTCCGGCCGCATGGTGTCGACGACCCGCGACTCCGCCTGGTACACGGGCAAGCAGTTCGGCGGCAAGAACGCGCCCCAGATCGGGGACGTCGCGTACAACTACGTGATCGACGCGCCGGGCGGGCTCGACGTGCTCGCCACGCTGGAGCGCGAAGGCAACACGGGCCTGTTGAAGTCCGTCGACCAGGAGGCCGAGATCGGTTTCCTGGGCGGCATCGACCGGCGTTTCGTCAAGGAAGCCGTCGAGGTGAAGTGGGACGGCCAGGAGTGGGTTCCGACGAGGCAGACCTTCACCAACCCGCACTACGAGCCGCACACCACTGATGTACTGGGGACCACGTCATGACGCAGCCTGACAACGCGCTCGGCACGCCCGAGATCACGGACGCCATGCGGGCGACGGCCAAGCAGAGCCCCGGCGCGTGGCTGTACTCGGTCGACCCGATGTTCGACCCGGACGGCGCGGTGCCGCCGTTCGCGATCAGGGGCGCCTTCGCGGTGGACGACCGCGGCGAGATCGGCGAGTTCACCCCGAACGCCCAGTACCGGCCGAGCCCCCGCGCGCTGAAGCTCTCCCCGCCGGAGAACGCGCTGGAGCGGGCGATCGAACTGGCCGCGACCGGCTACGGTCCCGACGCCGACGTGGCGCTCGCGTTGCGGGAGGCCGAGGTCTTCGCCGTCGACCACGAGGACCGTCCCGGGCAGTTCGCCGTCGCCAGGGACGGCGACGACCAGGTCCTGCACCTCTTCACCTCCGAGGCGCGGCTGCCCGGCAACTGGTCGCGCTGGCAGCGTGCGCGCGGCAGCGACCTGGGCGTCCTCGAAGGCGTGCTGCTCCGACTCAACCCCGGCGTCGAGGCGGTGGCGTCGGTGACGATCCCGGCCACCGACCTCCGCGCGAAGACCGAGCCCGAAACCGAGCTGGGCGTCCGTGACTTCGTGGTGTGGAACAACAAGCTGTTCCCCTCGACCAACAAGTGGGTCGACCACCGGATCGCGCTGGAGGTCGTGTTCGACGACGGTTCCGGCACCCCGGAACCGCTGGCACGCAGCCTCGTGGAATCGAGCTTCACCTACTTCGCGCTGGCGTACGACGCCGACGGCACCAGGTACGAGGTGCGCAGGGCCGGTGACGACGGGATCGAGGTGGCGCTCCTCAACACCGGCGGCAAGCCGAAGGAGTTCACCACCAGGCCTCGTGGTGAGTTCGAACGGCTGGCGCAGATGCGCTTCAACATCACCCCGACCCTCGACGTGGCGGACGCGTCACCGCCCTACCTGGTGATCAGCGACTCCGACCAGAAGCCCGCACCGGTGGACTCCCTGGTGGACGAGATCACCGGGTTGCTCACGCGGCACTGCCCCGAGGGCTGGCAGACCATCGTCGTGCAGTGCCACGCGCTGGGACCGTGGCAGGAGCTGACCGCGTCCTTCCGCGACGCGAGCGGTCAGGAGCACCATTGGTTCGCGCCGGTCATGGCCGGGCAGTGGTTCCACCGGCTGCGGGCGGCGAACTACGCCTACCCCCACGGTGCCTGGACGACCGCGTACTACGAGGTCAGCCGGGGCGAGCTGCCGTTGCTGAAGTTCAGCACGCGGGACGAGCCGCGCTGGGCCGTGTACTTCGACCGCGGCCCGATGGACCTCGCGGACCAGTTGCTGCGCACCGAGTTCCTGCACTTCCCCCGTTTGCCCCAGGCCACCCCGCAGTGGATGGCCGCGGCGTTGAGCACGCTCACCCTCACCGGGCCGCCGAAGTCGGTGTTCGCCGAGTCGCCGGCCAAGGGCAACCGGGAGACCCACCTCGTGCGCGTGTTCGACGGGATGGGTGAGGACGAGAAGCCCGTGCTGTTCCGTTCGCCGGTCATTCCCGGCGAGAAGAAGGCCCTGCTCGACTACCTGACCAACGCCACCGTGGTGCTGGCATCGCGGGGCCTCGTCCGCGACTGGATGGACCCGGAGGGTGCGCGGGAAGCGCCGATGGCCTTCCACACCGACGGCCGCTGGGTCTGGGCGAGTTCGGTGGCGTACTACCTGGACAAGTACGACGTCGCCCCGGACCAGGCGTTCCTCGCGCACGTCCGTGAGCGTGGGTACCAGCTGCCGCGACGGTTGTCGTCGCCCGTGCGGGCACGAGCGCTGGCGGTGGCGACGGACGCGCCGGAGCTCGAACCGGCGCTCGCGAGCGAGTTCGACACCGCCGCTCAAGCCGTGCACGGCATCGCCGAGTTCTTGGGCCTGGACCAGCGCGCCTACTCGGTGGGCACGACCGTCGAGAACGCCCTGTGCCTCGTGCGCGAGGAGGACACGTACGTCGTGTTCTGGCTGTACGACGGCGAACGGCGCTTCTACGCGGAGTTCGACTCCCCTGGCGACGCGGCGACCTACCTGATCGGCTTCATGTACAGCTACACGGACGCGCTGCGCCAGCCGCCCACGCCCCAGTGATTCACTGTGCGCGTGGACGACCTGATCGCGGCGATGGCCTCGCTGACCGGCTCTTCCGCCGACCCGGAGGTGCTGGGCGGCGACCGTGGTGACGTCGTGGTCGTGCGCGTCGGCGACGTGGTGGCCAAGGCGTTGCCGGCGGACACCGACGTCGAGGCGCTCGGGCAGCGGCTGGAGATCGCGGCCGCGCACCCCGAGCTGTTCGTGCCGCCGTTGGGGCCGTTGCGGTTCGTGGACGACCGGCCGGTGACGGTGTGGCCGTACGGGACGCCGGTGAGTCAGGAGGACCCTGACAGGGCGCCGTGGGAGGAGAGCGCGGCGCTGCTGGCGAAGCTGCACGTGTTGCCCGTGCAGGGGCCAGTGGCCGGTACGCCGGAACGGATCGTGCGCGCTATTCGGGCGTTGCCACCGGATTTGCCGCACGCCGACGTGGTGCTGCGTGCGTACGAGGTGTTGCCGCCGTTGGACCTGAACGGCCGTGCGTTGATCCACGGCGATTGGCACCTCGGGCAGTTGGTGCACACGGGTTCCTGGCGGCTCATCGACGTGGACGACCTCGGGGTCGGAGATCCGGTGTGGGACCTGGCGCGACCTGCGGCTTTGTTCGCTGCCGGGGTGCTGCCCGACGACCTGTGGGCGCGGTTCCTCAACGCCTACCGTGAAACGGGTGGTGTGGCGCTGCCGACATCCGAGTGGGAAGCGCTCAACATCCCGGCTCAGGCGTACGTTGTGCAGATGGCGGCTCGGGCACTCATGTCCGGGTTGCAGGCAGTGGAACCGCTGGTTGAAGCCTGTCGTCGGATCGTCGCGACGCACGAGAGCAGTGACCGCGGCTAATATCGTTTTGTCCGGTCCCACCGCAGGAGGCTCACCACGATGCAGTGTCCCAAGTGTCATGCGAACATGCGCACGTTCGACCGCATGGGCGTTCACATCGAGCAGTGCGACGGCTGCCGCGGGGTCTTCCTCGACTACGGCGAGCTCGAGTCGATCACGCGTCTCGAGTCCCAGATGCAGGCCCCGCCGCCGCCCGTCGCGCCGCCCGCCGCCTACCCGCAGCCGGCCCAGCCCGCCTGGGGCGCGCAGCCGCAGCAGATCCACCACCACCACGGTGGCGGCCACGCCGGTTACGGCTACGGCCACCGCAAGCACCGCGGCCTCGGTGGTCTCTTCTTCTCCTCCTGAGTGCGCGACGGCCCCGGATCCCTGCTCCGGGGCCGTTGACGACTACCGAAAAAGTAGTGGATAATCGGTAGTCAACGGGAGGAGTAGCCATGTCTGTCGCGACCGAGGCCGCCCACATCCGCGACCTCTTCGACACGATCGAAGAGCTGGAAGCCGTCGCGTCATCCCTGTCGGAAGACGACGAACGCCGTGCCCGCCTCGACGGCGTGGTGGCCAAGACCCTCCGCCAGGCCCCGCCGGTCCGTCCCGTGGTGGCAGGCGAACTGCTCGACCTCACCGAGAAGACGGTGAAGGCCTGGGCCCGTGAAGGCGTGCTCGCCATCCACAGCCAGGAACCGCGCATGCTGCTCGACACCGTGCGCCTGCACGAGGTGCTCCACCTCGTCTCCGACCTCCGCCGCGCCGGCAAGACCCGCGGCCTGATCGACGAAGTCCACCGCCGCCTGAGCGACCAGTCACTGCTGGACCGCCAAGACCTCGCCAACTCCCTGGACGAGATGCGCAGCGGCAGGGGACGCGTGGTCCGCTCGGTTTGATCGAGGTAGTCGAGACCCCCACCGCCCACGCCCAGGCCAACGGCCTGCGCGGCAGAGCCCGCGTGGCCTACGAACGCTTCCTGGACGAACTCGCCCACTCGGGCTGCGCCGCCCTCGGCTACCGGGTCACCGGACCCGAGCCGTTGCCCCGCCTGTGCGTGAAGCACCTGCGAGGCGCCGACCGGGTGGTCGTCGCGTTCCCCTCGCCCGACGTCGTGTGGGTGCTCCTCGTGGGCCCGCACGACGACGACCCGGGCCTCGACCTCTACGAGGCCCTGTACGAGATGGCCGGCGTCCGCCCCCGCATGTCGGAGAAGCGCACCAAGCCGCGTTGCTGCACCGACGAGCCGGGCATCCCACCGCTCGTGGACGAGCACCTGGTGGACGACCTCGTGATCCGCGCCCGAGCCCTGGCCCGCGCCCGCCGCCGCTAGAACCTCCCGGACACCTTCAGCGGACGTCACCGACAAATTTTCTTGTCAAGAACAGGATAGTTGTCCTAGGCTTCGGTCACCACGACGAACGGAGCTCCCGATGTCCTTCCAGGCCTACCTCGACGGTGCGGAGAAGAAGACCGGCAAGACGCCGGCCGACCTGCTGGCGGAGGCGACGAGCCGGGGCTACGACGGCACGACCAAGGCGGGCGTGTTCCTGGAGTGGCTCAAGAGCGACTACGACCTGGGCCGCGGCCACGGCATGGCGCTCTACCACGTCCTCAAGAACGGCCCGCAGATCAGCGCGAAGCACGTCGGCACCCAGGGCACCCACCGGGACGAGTCGACGACGCTTCGGCTGGACGGCATCGCCAACCGCTAGAACCCCAGCGCGGGCAGCAACGCCTCGTCCACGATCGCGGCGAGCTCGTCGGCCGACGGGATGCGGGCGTTGTCGATGGCCAGCTTGAAGACGAGGGCCTCGCCGATCTGGGTGGTGATCGGCGTCAGGCGTGCCGGGTCGAGTCGGCCGCGGGAGGCGTACCAGCGCAGCACGGTCGTGGTGAAGGTGCCGCCACGAGGGTCGAACACCTTGTCCCACAACGTTTCCGCCAACTCCGGGTAACGCTCGCGTTCGGACGTGATCGCCAGCACCGCAGTGGCCGCCGGAGTGGCCATCCACTTCGTGAGCAACGTCAGCGCCGTGATGAGGTCCGCCCTCAGGTCGTCCGCCGCCGGCGTCGGCACCTCCACCGGGTAGGCCTCACCCAGGGCGTCGATGAGCAGCTCGAACGGCGTCGACCAGCGCCGGTACAGGACGGTCTTCGCGGTCGCCGCACGGCGCGCGATGCCTTCCATCGTCAGCTGCCCGAGGCCTGCTTCCACCACCTCGGCCACCACGGCCTCGTGGATGGCGCGGATCAACACCTCGCCTCGCCGACGCTCGGTCGCCACGACCCCACCTTCCCATTAGAGCTACGGTGCCGTATCTTATCACCCAGCGCGCACTTGCGCCGGATCTCGCACGCGGCGTGATGCTGCTGCTCATCGCCCTGGCGCATGCCCACATGTACCTGTCACCGCAGGCGACGGGCTTCAGGTCGTACGCGCTCGACGGCAGCCCGCTCGACCTGGTGGTCACGGGGGTTCAGATCACGCTGGTCGACGGGCGGGCCATGCCGATGTTCGCCGCGTTGTTCGGCTACGGATTCGTGCAGATCGCTGCGCGACAGGGCAATGACGCACGGCGGGTGCTGCGGCGGCGATCAGCGTGGTTGCTGGCGTTCGGATGCGCTCACGCACTGCTGCTGTTCTTCGGCGACATCCTTGCCGCGTACGGACTGCTCGGACTGGTCCTCGCCGGCGCTGTGCGCTGGAAGGACCGGTCGTTGCTGGTGTTCGCCGCGCTGTGGCTGGCGGTGCACGGCGCGGCGGCCACGCTGGCGGGCCTGCGGATCGCGGAGTTCGGGGGCGCGTCGGGAATGGCCTCGGCGACGGATCCGGTGACCGCGATGATCGACCGGATCACGTTGTGGGGCGTGCTCACGCCGTTCTTGATCATCGACCTGGCCGTGCCGTTCCTGCTCGGCGTGTGGGCTGCCAAGCGGAAGATGCTGATCGAGCCGCACGAGCACCAGAAAGCCCTGCGCGCCATCGCGTTCATCGGCGTCGGCACAGCCGTTGTGGGCGGGATCCCGTTGGCACTGGTCGACACCGGGCTCTGGAACGGCTCGCCGGAGGTCGCTCTCCACGTGCTGCACGGCCTCAGCGGAGTCGCCGGCGGCCTCGGCTACGCGGCCCTCATGGGGCTTCTCGCCGTTCACCTCACGCCGGGCCCGGTGATCACGGCCCTCGCCGCCTGCGGGCAGCGGTCGATGACCTGCTACCTGCTGCAGTCCGTGGTGTTCGTGGCCGTGTTCGTGCCCTACGCGGGAGGACTCGGCGACCGGCTCGGCACCGCTGCGGCGTCCGGGGTCGCCTTGCTCACCTGGCTTGCGACTGTCGTGTCCGCGGAGGTCCTGCGCCGCAACAACAAGCGTGGACCGGCGGAGACCCTGTTGCGCAAGCTCGCCTACCGCTGAAAACGCCGAACGGCCCCCGGAGCGCGAGGCTCCGAGGGCCGTTCGAAGACAACCGACTAGCGGTAGTCGCGACCGAAGTCGTAGTCGTCCAGCGGCACCGCGGCACCAGTGCCCGTGCCGAAGACGTCGGGGGTGTAGTACCCGTCGTCGTACGAGGGGATCGCGTACGCAGCGGCACGCGCCTCCTCGGTCGGCTGGACCTGGATGTTGCGGTAGCGGTTGATGCCCGTACCAGCCGGGATCAACTTACCGATGATCACGTTCTCCTTGAGGCCGATGAGCTTGTCCGAGCGCCCGTTGATGGCGGCGTCGGTCAGCACACGCGTGGTCTCCTGGAACGACGCCGCGGACAGCCACGAGTCGGTCGCCAGCGAGGCCTTCGTGATACCCATCAGCACCGGACGACCGGCAGCCGGCTCGCCACCCTCGGCGACGACGGCGCGGTTGCCCGACTCGAAGTCCGCGCGCTCGACCAGCGAGCCCGGCAGGAACTCCGTGGCACCCGAGTCGATGATCGTGACCCGGCGGAGCATCTGCCGGACGATGACCTCGATGTGCTTGTCGTGGATCGCCACACCCTGGGCGCGGTAGACCTTCTGCACTTCCTGGACGAGGTGCAGCTGCGCCTCGCGCGGGCCCATGACACGCAGGACCTCGTGCGGGTCGGGAGTACCTTCCAGCAGCTGCTGGCCGACGGACACGTGGTCGCCGTCCTGCAGCGGGCCGGTGGCCGTGTTGGCGAGACGCTGACGCTTGGACAGCTTCTCGAACACGATCTCCTCGGAACCGTCGTCCGGGATCAGCGTGATCTTCCAGAAGCGGTCGCCGTCCTCGATGCGGACGCGACCGTCCACGTCGGCGATCGGCGCCTTGCCCTTCGGGACGCGGGCCTCGAAGAGCTCCTGGACACGGGGCAGACCGGTCGTGATGTCGTCACCGGCCACACCACCCTGGTGGAACGTGCGCATCGTCAGCTGCGTGCCGGGCTCACCGATCGACTGGGCGGCGACGATGCCGACGGCCTCGCCGACGTCGACCAGCTGGCCGGTGGCCATCGAGCGGCCGTAGCAGGACGCGCACACACCGACCGGGGACTCGCAGGTCAGCACCGAGCGCACCTTCACGCGGACGATGCCGGCCTCGACCAGCGACACGAGTGCCGGGTCGCCGAGGTCGTCGCCGCGGTTCAGGACCAGGTTGCCCTGCGCGTCGGTGATGTCGTCCGCCACCGTGCGGGCGTAGACCGAGGTCTGCGCGAACTCGTGCATGCCGACCTTGTCGCCCAGCTGCTCGCCGACGACCATCTGCACACCACGGGTGGTACCGCAGTCGACCTCGCGGATGATGACGTCCTGCGAGACGTCCACCAGACGACGGGTCAGGTAACCCGAGTCGGCGGTACGAAGCGCCGTGTCGGCCAGACCCTTGCGGGCACCGTGCGTCGCGATGAAGTACTCGAGCACCGACAAGCCCTCGCGGAACGAGTTCTTGATCGGGCGCGGGATGTACTCACCCTTCGGGTTGGTGACGAGACCACGCATACCCGCGAGTGAACGGACCTGCGTCATGTTGCCGGCAGCACCGGACTGCACGATGACGCGGATCGAGTTGTCCTCGGGGAAGTTGTCTTCCATGATCTCGTGGACCTGCTCGGTGGCCTTGGTCCACACCTTGACCAGCTCGGAGTTGCGCTCGTCGTGCGAGAGCTGACCGCGCTGGTAGCGCTTCTCCACCGCGTCCGCGAGGCGCTCGTGCTCCTCGAGGATGTCCTGCTTCGCGGCGGGGACGAGGACGTCCGAGATCGCGACCGTGACACCGGAGCGGGTGGCCCAGTGGAAACCGGCGTCCTTCAGCTTGTCCAGCGTCCGGGCGACGGTGACCATCGGGTACCGCTCGGCCAGGTCGTTGATGATCACGGCCTGCCGCTTCTTGGGCATGACCTCGTTGATGAAGGCGTAGTCCTGCGGCAGGATCTCGTTGAACAGCACGCGACCCAGCGTGGTCTCCGCGAGCCACGGCTGACCGGGCTCCCAGCCCTCGGGCTCCTGGCCCTTGGGCGGGTTCTTGTCGGAGACGCGGATCTTCACCATCGACTGCAGGCCCAGGACCTTGCGGTCGAACGCCATCAGTGCCTCGGCGGGCGACGAGTACGAGTGGCCCTCGCCGATGTCGCCGGGCTTGTGACGGGTCAGGTGGTACAGGCCCGTCACCATGTCCAGACGCGGCATGGCCAGCGGCTTGCCGGACGCCGGGGACAGGATGTTGTTCGACGACAGCATCAGGACGCGGGCCTCGGCCTGCGCCTCGGCGGACAGCGGCAGGTGGACTGCCATCTGGTCACCGTCGAAGTCGGCGTTGAACGCTTCACAGACCAGCGGGTGCAGCTGGATGGCCTTGCCCTCGACCAGCTGGGGCTCGAAGGCCTGGATGCCGAGGCGGTGCAGCGTGGGTGCGCGGTTGAGCAGCACCGGGTGCTCGGTGATGACCTCTTCCAGCACGTCCCACACGGCCGGGCGCGCACGCTCGACCATCCGCTTGGCGGACTTGATGTTCTGGGCGTGGTTGAGGTCGACGAGCCGCTTCATCACGAACGGCTTGAAGAGCTCCAGGGCCATCTGCTTGGGCAGACCGCACTGGTGCAGCTTGAGCTGCGGGCCGACCACGATGACCGAACGGCCGGAGTAGTCGACGCGCTTGCCGAGCAGGTTCTGGCGGAACCGGCCCTGCTTGCCCTTGAGCAGGTCGGACAGCGACTTGAGCGGCCGGTTGCCCGGACCCGTCACCGGGCGACCGCGGCGACCGTTGTCGAACAGCGCGTCGACGGCCTCCTGCAGCATCCGCTTCTCGTTGTTGACGATGATCTCGGGCGCGCCGAGGTCGATCAGTCGCTTGAGGCGGTTGTTGCGGTTGATCACGCGGCGGTACAGGTCGTTCAGGTCGGACGTCGCGAAACGGCCACCGTCGAGCTGCACCATCGGGCGCAGGTCCGGCGGGATGACCGGGACGCAGTCCAGCACCATGCCCTGCGGGTTGTTGCGGGTCGCCGCGAAAGCCGCCACGACCTTGAGGCGCTTGAGCGCACGCAGCTTCTTCTGGCCTTTGCCGCTGCGGATCGTCTCGCGCAGGATCTCGGACTCGGCGTCGACGTCGTAGTCACCCAGGAGCTTCTGGATGGCCTCCGCGCCCATGGCACCGGTGAAGTAGTCGCCGTAGCGGTCGTACAGCTCGCGGTAGAGCAGCTCGTCCGCGATCAGCTGGGCCTTGTCCAGCTTGGTGAACGTGGACCAGATCTCGTCGAGGCGGTCCAGCTCGCGCTGGGCGCGGTCGCGGAGCTGGCGCATCTCACGTTCGCCACCCTCCTTGACCTTGCGGCGCACGTCGGACTTGGCGCCCTCGGCCTCGAGCTCGGCCAGGTCGGCCTCGAGCTTCTGGGCGCGGGCCTCCACGTCGGCGTCGCGACGGTTCTCGACGCGCTTGCGCTCGACCTGCATCTCGCTCTCGAGCGTCGGCAGGTCGTTGTGGCGCAGCTCCGCGTTCACGCCCACGATGACGTAGGCGGCGAAATAGATGATCTTCTCGAGGTCCTTGGGGGCCAGGTCGAGCAAGTAGCCCAACCGGCTGGGGACGCCCTTGAAGTACCAGATGTGCGTGACCGGAGCGGCGAGTTCGATGTGGCCCATGCGCTCACGACGCACCTTCGCGCGGGTCACCTCGACGCCGCAGCGCTCACAGATGATGCCCTTGAAGCGAACGCGCTTGTACTTGCCGCAGTAGCACTCCCAGTCCCGGGTGGGACCGAAGATCTTCTCGCAGAACAAGCCGTCCTTCTCAGGCTTGAGCGTGCGGTAGTTGATGGTCTCGGGCTTCTTGACCTCGCCGAAGGACCACTGGCGGATGTCGTCCGCCGTCGCGAGTCCGATGCGGAGCTCATCGAAGAAGTTGACGTCGAGCACGTCTACTCTCTTCCCCTTTTTGGATCGGTGGCAAAGGAGCTGGTCGGAGGGCCGGTGAGAGGGACGCGGGAGGCATCCCTCTCACCAGCCGGCGAGGTGACTAGTTGACGACGTCGTCCACGGAGGGCGACTCGGACCTCGACAGGTTGATGCCGAGGTTCGCGGCCGCGCGCTCCAGGTCTTCGTCGTCGCCGTCGCGCATCTCGATCGCGGCACCGTCCGAAGACAGGACCTCGACGTTGAGGCAGAGCGACTGCAGCTCCTTGAGCAGCACCTTGAAGGACTCCGGGATACCGGGTTCCGGGATGTTCTCGCCCTTGACGATGGCCTCGTAGACCTTCACGCGGCCGAGCACGTCGTCGGACTTGATGGTGAGGAGTTCCTGCAGGGTGTATGCGGCGCCGTACGCCTGCATCGCCCAGCACTCCATCTCACCGAAGCGCTGACCACCGAACTGCGCCTTACCACCCAGCGGCTGCTGCGTGATCATCGAGTACGGGCCGGTCGAACGCGCGTGGATCTTGTCGTCCACCAGGTGCAGCAGCTTCAGGATGTACATGTAGCCGACCGACACGGGGAACGGGTACGGCTCGCCGGAGCGGCCGTCGAAGAGCTGCGCCTTCCCGTTCTCCTTGACCATGCGCTCGCCGTCGCGGTTCGGGATCGTCGAGCCGAGCAGGCCCGTGATCTCCTCTTCCTTCGCGCCGTCGAACACGGGGGTCGCGGTCTTGGTGCCGGGCTCGACGTCCATCAGGTCCTCGGACAGGTTCTTCGCCCAGTCCGGGTCCCCGTTGATGCTCCAGCCCTGCTTGGCGATCCACCCGAGGTGGGTCTCCAGCACCTGGCCGATGTTCATACGACGCGGCACACCGTGCGTGTTCAGGATGATGTCGACCGGCGTGCCGTCCTCGAGGAACGGCATGTCCTCCGCGGGGAGGATCTTGCCGATGACGCCCTTGTTGCCGTGGCGGCCGGCGAGCTTGTCACCGTCCTGGATCTTGCGCTTCTGGGCCACGTAGACGCGGACGAGCTCGTTCACGCCCGGAGGCAGCTCGTCGTCGTCCTCACGCGAGAAGACGCGGATGCCGATGACCTTGCCGTACTCGCCGTGCGGCACCTTCAGCGACGTGTCGCGGACCTCGCGCGCCTTCTCACCGAAGATCGCGCGGAGCAGGCGCTCCTCGGGCGTCAGCTCGGTCTCGCCCTTGGGCGTGACCTTGCCGACGAGGATGTCGCCCGGCTGGACCTCGGCACCGATGCGGATGATGCCGCGCTCGTCCAGGTCGGCCAGGACCTCTTCGGAGACGTTCGGGATATCCCGGGTGATCTCCTCGGCGCCGAGCTTCGTGTCGCGGGCGTCGATCTCGTGCTCCTCGATGTGGATCGAGGTGAGAACGTCGTCCTGCACGAGGCGCTGCGACAGGATGATCGCGTCCTCGTAGTTGTGGCCTTCCCACGGCATGATCGCCACGAGCAGGTTCTTGCCGAGCGCCATCTCGGCGTTCTCGGTGCAAGGACCGTCGGCCAGCACCTGGCCCGCCTCGACGCGGTCGCCCTCGTTGACGATGGGCTTCTGGTTGATGCAGGTGCCCTGGTTCGAGCGACGGAACTTGTGCAGCGCGTAGGTGTTGCGCGCACCGTCGTCGGCCATGACGGTGATGTAGTCGGCGGAGACCTCCTCGACCACACCCGTCTTCTTCGCGACGACGACGTCACCGGCGTCGACCGCGGCACGCAGCTCCATGCCGGTGCCGACGAGCGGCGACTCGGAGCGGAGCAGCGGAACGGCCTGACGCTGCATGTTCGCACCCATCAGGGCGCGGTTCGCGTCGTCGTGCTCGAGGAACGGGATCATGGCCGTCGCGGCCGACACCATCTGGCGCGGCGAGACGTCCATGTAGTCGACGTCGGTCGGGTCGATGAACTCGACCTCGCCGCCCTTCTTGCGGACCAGGACGCGGTCGTCGGTGAAGTTGCCCTCGTCGTCGGTCGGCGAGTTCGCCTGCGCCTTGACGAAGCGGTCTTCCTCGTCCGCGGTCAGGTAGTCGATCTGGTCGGTGACCCGGCCGTCGGTCACCTTGCGGTACGGCGTCTCGATGAAGCCGAACGGGTTGACCCGCGCGTAGCTCGAGAGCGAACCGATCAGACCGATGTTCGGGCCTTCCGGCGTCTCGATCGGGCACATGCGGCCGTAGTGCGACGGGTGGACGTCGCGGACCTCCATGCCGGCGCGCTCACGGGACAGACCGCCAGGACCCAGTGCCGACAGGCGGCGCTTGTGGGTCAGACCCGCGAGCGGGTTGGTCTGGTCCATGAACTGCGAGAGCTGCGAGGTGCCGAAGAACTCCTTGATCGCCGCCACGACGGGACGGATGTTGATCAGGGTCTGCGGCGTGATGGCCTCGACGTCCTGCGTGGTCATGCGCTCGCGGACGACGCGCTCCATGCGGGACAGGCCGACGCGGATCTGGTTCTGGATCAGCTCGCCCACGGTGCGCAGACGACGGTTGCCGAAGTGGTCGATGTCGTCGACCTCGACGGGCACGTCGCCACCGGCGGCGGCGTCCATCAGCGTCTCACCCGCGTGCAGGCGGACGAGGTACTCGATCGTCGTGACGATGTCGTCCTCGGTCAGGACACCGGTGTTGATCTCGGTGTCCAGCCCCAGCTTCTTGTTGACCTTGTAACGGCCAACCTTCGCCAGGTCGTAGCGCTTGTCCTTGAAGAACAGGTTCTCCAGCAGGGCCTGCGCCGACTCCTTCGTCGGCGGCTCGCCCGGACGCAGCTTGCGGTAGATGTCGAGCAACGCCTCGTCGGTGCCTGCGGTGTGGTCCTTCTCGAGCGTGGTCAGCAACGTCTCGCTGAACGCGAACCGCTCGCGAATCTGCTCCGTGCTCCAGCCCAGAGCCTTCAACAGCACCGTCACCGGCTGGCGACGCTTCCGGTCGATGCGGACACCGACGGTGTCGCGCTTGTCGACGTCGAACTCCAGCCAAGCACCCCGGGACGGGATGATCTTGACGCTGAAGACGTCCTTGTCGGTCGTCTTGTCGACCGCGGTGTCGTAGTACACACCGGGCGAACGCACGAGCTGAGAGACCACCACGCGCTCAGTGCCGTTGATGATGAACGTGCCCTTGTTCGTCATCATCGGGAAGTCACCCATGAACACCGTCTGGCTCTTGATCTCGCCAGTGGTGTGGTTGGTGAACTCCGCCGTGACGAACAACGGTGCCGCGTACGTCATGTCCTTGTCCTTGCACTCTTCGGTCGAGGCCTTGACCTCATCGAAGCGCGGGTCGGAGAAGGACAGTGACATGGAGCCGGAGAAGTCCTCGATCGGCGAGATCTCGTTGAGGACCTCTTCGAGGCCGCCCGTCGGGTTCTCGTCACCGGCGTCGATACGGCGCTGGAACCACGCCTCGTCACCGGTGAGCCATTCAAAGGACTGGATCTGCAGGTCAAGCAGGTTGGGCGTCGAAAGCGGCTCGTGAATCTTCGCGAACGAGACCCGCTTCGGCGCTCCAGGGATCCCCGACGTGGAGTTGGTCGCAGCAGTGGCCTTGGTCGCGCGAGAGATCGCCAAGATGCGTCCTTCCAGGGACAGGTAGCTGGCTAGAGCGAACTAGCACGGCTGTCAAGGGTGCGGCGATGCCCGCATAATCCACGCTCTCGGCGAAGGGCAAGCGGAAAATGGGCAGCGCAAAGGGGCAGTCTAGCCACGCGCACGGCGACTGTCGAGAGGCACCTGGAAGGACCCTCCTCTTGCTCACCGACAGAGTGACCCTGCATGAGCGCGCAGTCAAGATGTTGCGGGCCGATCCACCCTCTGGATGGAGCGCTGTTTACTGCAAGTCACCCAATTGACCTGGGGAAACACGTGTACGGCCGTTTTGGTGGGAAGTTGACGGCCTCAAGTGGACTTACAGAGGGCCACGAGATTTGTGTGACCGAGATCACGCGTGTCGGGGCTGGCGGAAGACGTCGCATCGGTGCTTCTGGGGCTGTTGGGGCGTCCTCGCGGCGGAGTTGATCTTAGGGGACGGTGATCAGATACCCGGCGCCGGCCTGCTCCAAACGAGTTGGGTGGGTGGGGCTGGGACGCGGTGGGTTGAGGTGTGCGGTGGGCCGGCGGTGGGACTGCGGCGGATGGGGCTGGCGGTGCGGCTGGCGGTGCGGCTGGCGGTGGACTGCGCGGTTGGGGCTGCCGAGCAGGGTCACCGGGGGTGAGGTGAGGTGCCCGGTGGGCTGGGGAGAGTGTCGGCGGGCGAAGGCGCGTCTTGTCGCGGAACCCGGCGAGAAAAGCCGGCAGGCTTGCACTCGGCGGGGCGTGCGTAAGTGCGGTGCCACTCGCGAGTAGCCAGTCACGCACGAACGCCGAACCCTCGCGTGAATGCAATCCCGTGCGCGAGCGCGGAGCCGTGCGCGCGCAGAGCCATGCGTGAGAGCTGCGCGAGAGCAGAGCCGTACGCGCGTGCGAAGCCGTGCGCGAAAGCCGCGCCGTGCGCGAGGGCAGAGCCGTGCGCGAGAGCCGCGCCGTTCGCGCGTGCGGAGCCGTACGCGAGAGCCGCGCCGTGCGCGAAAGCAGAGCCGTGCGCGAGCGGAACCAGGCGCGAGCGGAACCAGGCGCGAGCGGAACCAGGCGCGAAAGCGGAGCCAGGCCCGAGCGCGGAACCCGCTGCGGTCAGCAGCCCTGCAGTTGGCGGTTCTGCTCCGCCGTCGCCCCGAACATCTCCATGTTGTCGATCTTCCACCGGCCGCCGTCGTCGACCGCGCTCACGCGCAGCATGGCGGTGCCGCCGCCCGACTGGTTGTCGGTGGTGCGGGTGGTGACCTGGTCGGCGAACACGAGCACGGTGGCGTGGTCGTCCTTGAGAGAGGACACGGCCGACGAGACGACGCGGACGGTCACGACGAGCTTCTGTTGTGGTGCGACTTCCTTCACCGGGCCGAACACGGCGTTGTACTGGCACAAGGCCTTGCCGGTGAGCAGTTCCTTGGCGGCCTTCTCGGTGGACTCGACATCGGCGAAGTTGTACGAGAACGACTTCTCCACGGCCTCGCGGATCTGGCCGTTGACCTCCGAGGTGGTGGCGGAGTCGACCAGGGCGGCGTCGTAGGACACCGAGCGCGACTTCATCAGGAAGAACGTTCCCAGGGCGCCCAGCAGGACCGCGACCACCAGCAGTGCCGCGGGGATCATCCAGCCCCGAAACGGAGCCTCCGCCGCGTCGACCTGGTCGGCCGGCTCGGCCTTCACAGCCGCCGCGGCCTTCTTCTTCGGCGTGGCCGACGGGGTCCAGTCGAGCGCTTCCGGCGCCTTGAGGTCTTCGGCCACCGGCTCGACCTCCGGCGTCACGTCCTCGACCACAGCCTCGCCAGCGGACTCCACAGCCTCGCCGACGGGCTCCACAGGCTCGACCACAGGCGAAGGCGCGTCCGAAGGCGAGACCGCAGGCTCGGCGGACGCGCGGCGGTTCAGGCCGGCGACCTTCGGACGGCCTCCGGCGGGCGGCGTGGGAATGGGGCGGCGGCGGGAAGGGGGCACGTGCACTCGTTCCAATCAGCTCTGGCCGGATCAGACGCCTGCCCGCAGGGGGCCGAGCTGCGAGAGCTTCCAGCCGTCCTCGGTGCGGGTGAGCTTGGTCAGGTACCGGTTGATCTTGGTGACCTGCTGGCCGCCGTCGGGCGTCACGGTGCTCTCGACCACGGCGATCATCGACGCGCTGCCGGCGCGATCGTCCAGCTCGGTGATCGCGGCGTCGAGGACCTTCGACGTCGTCACGGACTTGGCGTCGACCAGCTGCTTCTTGCGCGAGTCCTTGTCCTTGTCGATCTCGGCGCGCAGCTCGCCGGTCGACGAGTTGAGCCAGCGCCGCAGGTCCTCGTCGACCTTCTTGTAGTCGAGCGTCAGGAAGTTCGTGACGCCCACCTGGCCGGAGCGCAGGGCCTCGTCGCGGACGGAGGCGAACGACGCCGACGACGAGTTGGACGCCGAGTACCAGGCCACGCCGAAATAAGCGGCGTACCCGAACGTCAGCACCGCCAGGACGGCGGCGACCACCGTGAAGATCCGCACTACTTCTTCCCCTCCGAAGGCAGGCCGAGCAGCTGGCCCAGCGACGTCAGCAACGGCACCTCGGGAGCAGCTGCCTGCCCCGTCGGCTCCTGGCCGGGCTGCGAGGTCGCGTTGCCGACCGGCGTGGTCGGCGTTCCACCGTATGGCGCATTCTGCGAGCCTCGCACCGACGTCGCCGACCCGCGCGCGAGAGCGCAGTACGCCTGCGTGTTCAGCGGCGCGGCCGAGGTGTCGCCACCGGGACGGATCGTCGTGCCCTCGTATCCGACCGTGCACGGCATCGGGTCGAACACGTTCAGGGCCAGTCCGAAGTGCGCAGACCCGTCGCCCGGCGCCACGGAGAACCCGCCACCGACGGCGATGGGGTACGTCACCGCGATCTGTTCCAAACCATCACGCCTGGTCACGAGGATGTTCGACGTCGTCAGCAGGTTCGCGAAGACCACTCCCAGGTTCGGCCCACTTTCACGAAGCAACGCCGACACCTGCTCGGACGCCGGCGGCACCGCCACGATCAACCGCCGCAGGTCGCCGTCGGACGCCTTGAGCTGCTCGGCGAGCAACCGCAGGTCACCGCTGAACGACCGGATGGCGCCACCGGACGCGGCCTGCGTGGCCAGCACGATCCGCCCGTCCTTCAGCAGCTGCGTCGTCTGCGGCAGGTGCTCGCGAGCGGCCGCCGTGAACGCCGCGGTGTTGTCGATCAACACCTGCAGGTCGCCACCGGTCCCGCTGAACGCCGTGTGCAGCTCGTCGACCACGGTCCGCAGGGAGTCCGTCGGCACGGACGAGGCGAACGAGTCCAGGTTGGACAGCAGCCCGTCGACCGGCGGAGGCGTCTTCGTGGACGAACGCGGGATGACCGACCCGGCCTCCAGGTAGGGTCCGCCGTCGGACTTGGGCCGCAGGTCGACGTACTGCTCACCCACCGCCGACCGGTTCGCCACCACGGCCTCCAGGGCGGACGGCACGCGTGGCGCGTCCGCGTCCAGCTCCAGGTCGACCTCGATGCCGTCGGACGCGAGCCGCAGCTGCCCGACCCGCCCGATCGTCACGCCGCGATAGGTCACCTCGGCGTTGGTGAAGATGCCGCCCGAATCCGCGAGCTGCATCGTCACGACCGTCGACGACGACTTGAACAGCCCGACGTACGTGGCGCTGACGTAAGAGATGCCCAGCAACGCGACCAGCACGAACGCGCCGATCTTGAGCTTCGTCGACCGCAGGATCACCTGCGACCACCTCCCAGCAGACCGCCGAGCAGGTCGCCCAGCCCGGACCCGGTCCCCTGCCCGAGGCTCGGCAGCGGGATGTTCGGCATCGGCAACGGCGTGCCCTGCGACGGGATCAGCGAGTCGATCGGCGACTGCCGCGACCGCCCGAGGTTGTCGAGCACCGTGCCGAGGTTCAGGTCGAGGTCGATGAACGCGTTGGTGTAGTCGCCCTTGATGCCGTCGACCGCCTCGTCCGGGAACGGGTAGGTCAGCAGCAGCTCCAGCGACTTCGGCAGGTTCTGCCCCGACTCGACCAGCTTGGTCAGCGTCGGCTGCAACGCCTTCAGGTCCGCCACGATGTCGTCACGGCTCCGGTTGATCGTGTCCGTCGCGACGCCGGAGAGCTTGGTCAACGAGTTCAGCAACGTCACGAGCTGCGTGCGCTGCTCGGCCAGCACCTGCAGGCCGGGCTGCAGGTCCGTCAGCGCGACCGCGATCTTGTCCCGCTGCTGCGCCAAGGTCCCGGACAACCGGTTGAGGGAGTCGAGCGCGCGGACGATCTCCGCCTTGTGCTTGTCGAGCTCCCCGACGAACGTGTTGAGGTTGCCCAGCAACGAGCGGATCTCCGCCTCGTTGCCCTCCATCGCCGCGTTGAGCTCCTTGGTGATGTTCTGCAGCTGCGCCACGCCACCGCCGTTGAGCAGCATCGACAACGCGCCGAAGACCTCTTCGACCTCGGGGTTGCGGTTGGTGCGGTCCACCGGGATCACGGCGTTGTCGGCCAACGAGCCGACCGCGTCCTTGGGCTTCCCGAGCTCCACGAACTTCTCGCCCAGCAACGCGGACTGGCGCAGCTTCGCGAACGCGTTGGCCGGCAGCCGGACGTCCCCGTTGACCAGCAACGTCACCTCGGCGGTCCAGCCGTCGGCACCCAGGTCGATCTTCTCGACCCGCCCGACCGGCACGTCGTTGACCTTCACGCCGGCCTGCGGCACGAGGTCGAGCACGTCCTTGAACTGCGCCTTGACCCGGTACGGGTGATCACCGACGTCGGCACCACCCGGCAACGGCAGGTTGTAGACGCCGTCGAAGCCACCGGAACCGCAACCGGCCAGCAGCAACGCGGAAAGGACGACAGCCAGCTTCCTCACTGGGGCACCCCCGCGAGCGGCAGGGGCAACGGCAGCTTGCCCGCGTTGAGGTCGCTGAGGATCTCGGCCGGCGGCTTCAGCGGCACCACACCGGTCAGGATCGGCTCCAGCTGCTTGCACGTCTGCGCCAGCACCGGCGGCACGTTGTTCGGCGTCGCCTGCTGGATCAGCTTGCAGATCAGCACGATCGGCGGCTGGTTCAGCTCGTTGATGTTCGCGCGGGTGTCGAGCGTGCCGGACGCCGCGTTGTAGGAGTTCTGCAGGTTGCCCAGCGCCAGCGGCGCCACGTCCAGCGTCTCCGCCAGCGCTGCCCGCTGGTTCACCAGCACCTGCGTGATTGAGGCGAGCTTGTCCACATTGGACTTGAGCACCTCGCGGTTGTCCTTGATGAACCCCTGCACCATGCCCAGCGCGGTCGCCAGCTCGTTCAACGCCGCCCCCAGGTCACCGCGTTCGTCGGCGAGCATCTTCGACACGTCCGCGAGCTGCTTGTTGAAGTCGCGCACCTGGCTGTCGTTCGCCGCCAGCATCGCGGTGAACTTCTGCAGGTTGTCGACGGTCGCGAACAGGTCCTCCTTGGACCCCGACAACGTCCGGGTGGCCTGGCCGAGGTTCTTCAACGTGTCGTTGAGCGCCTGGCCGTTGCCTTCCAGATTCCGAGCCGCCGAGTTCAGCAGGTCCGCCAACGCCCCGTCCGCGTTCGCACCGTTGGGCCCCAACGCGGTCGTGAGCTTGTCGAGCGACGAGTATAGCTCGTCCAGTTCCACCGGCGTCGCGGTGCGTTCCCGCGGGATCACGGCATCGTCACCCAGCACGGGTCCGCCGGTGTAGGCGGGCGCGAGCTGCACGTACCGGTCGGAGACGACGCTCGGCGAGACCACGACGGCCTGCGCGTTCTCCGGCACCCGCACGTCGCGGTCGACGGTGAACACGACCTTCACGGTCTTGCCCTCGGGCGTCACCTCGTCGATCGTGCCGACCTTCACGCCGAGAACCCGCACGTCACCGCCGGGGTAGACGCCGACGGCCGCCGCGAAGTGCGCGGTGACCCTGCGCCCGTTCATCCCGGCGAAGACCCACCACAACGCCGCCGTCACGACCAGCGCCAGCACGCACGCGATCGCGATGAACCGGCCGACCTTGCTCTGTGCCACGTCAGTCATCGCTGCACCCCCGGCGGCAGGCAGCCTTCCTCGTTGAACCCGACGACGCCGAGGTTCACCGCGGGCGGCAGCAGACCGCAGATGTAGGTGTCGAACCACCGGCCGTTGCCCAGGGTGTTCGCGAACACTCGGTAGAACGGCGCCATCAACGCCAGGCTGCGGTCGAGGTTGTCCTGGTTGCGCTGCAGGATCGTGGTGACCCGGCCGAGCTGCTCCAGCGCGGGCCTGAGCTGGTTCTGGTTGTCCGTCACCAGTCCGCTGAGCTCGCGGGACAGCGAGCGCGTGCCGTCCAGCAAGGCGCTGATCGCCTCACGGCGCTTGCGCAGCTCGCCCAGCAGCAGGTTGCCGTCCGACAGCAGCTTCTCGAACTCGGCGTTGCGGTCGGCCAGCGTCTTGGTCAGCTGCCTGGTGTTGTCCAGGAGCTTCGCCAGCTGCTGGTCGCGCGAGGAGATCGTCTTCGACAACGCGGACAGGCCGTCGAGCGCGCCCCGGACGTGCTCCGGCGAGTTCTTGAAGGTGTCGGACAGGACCGTGAAGCTGTCCGCGAGCTGCTTGGTGTCGATCTGCCCGACGGTCGTCGCGAGCCCGTTGAACGCCTCGTTCACGTCGTACGGCGCGAGCGTGCGCTCCTTCGGGATCGGGTCGCCGGGCGAGAGCGGCTGGGTGCCCTGCGGGTCCAGCGCCACGAACTTCTGCCCCAGCAACGTCTTGATGCGGATCATCGCGGTCGTCCGATCGCCCACCCAGGCGTCCTTGACCTTGAACGTCACCCGCACCCGGTCGCCGTTGAGCTCGACCTTGGTGACCTTGCCGACCTTCACGCCGGCGACGCGGACCTCGTTGCCCGCCACCAGTCCCGCGGCCTCGCTGAAGTCGGCGGCGTACGAGGTGCCGCCGCCGACGATCGGCAGGTCGTCGGAGTAGAAGGCGGCCAGCAGCAGCAGGGCGATCAACGTCAGGCTGATCGCACCCGTCCTGATCGGGTTCGAGGTCTTCATCGGCGGCACCTCTGCTGTGTCACCGGCAACGCCGTGATCGGAATCGGGTTGTTGATGACCGGCGGCACGGCGATCTGGCCGCTGGCCTCGCACAGGTAGAAGTTGAACCACGAGCCGTAGGTCGCGGTCCGGGTGATCGTCTCCAGCTTGTTGGGCAGGCGCTGCAGCATGCGGTCGACGAGCACCTCGTTGTCGCCCAACGTCTTCGAGACGATGCCGAGCTGCGCGATGTCGTTCTTCAACGGCTCGCGGCCCTGCTCCAGCAGCCCGGAGGTGGCCTGCGTCAGGTCGCCGAGCGCGGTGATGGCGTCACCGATCGGCTGACGGTCCTGCGCGAGCCCGGAGACCAGCGTCTGCAACGTGATCACGAGGTTGTTGAAGTCCTCGTCGCGCGAGTTCACGGTCTCCAGCGCGGTGTTGAGGTTGTCGACGACCTCGCCGATCACCTTGTCCTTGCTCGCCAGCGTGCTGGTCAGCGAGGCCGTGTGCTGCAGCAGGCTGTCGATCGTGCTGCCTTCTCCCTGCAGCACCTGGATGATCTCGAACGACAGCTTGTTCACGTCGTCGGGCGACAGCGCCTGGAAGAGCGGCTTGAAGCCGTTGAACAGCACGGTCAGGTCCAGCGCGGCTTTGGTCCGCTCCAACGGGATAGTGCCGCCCTCGGCCAGCACGGCCTTGGTGTCACCGGTACCGGACTCCAGCGCGATGTACCGCTGCCCCACCAGGTTGCGGTACTTGATCGTCGCGGTGACGGCCTCGGGCAGCTTCCGGTCACCGTCGATCGAGAACTCGACCTCGGCGGTCTTGCGGTCGACGACCTTGATCCCGTCCACCTGCCCGACGCGGACGCCGGCGATGCGGATGTCGTCACCCTCGTTGAGCGCGGTGACGTCGGTGAACTGCGCCTTGTACCCGGTGGCGCTGGCCAGGTTCACGTTGGCGATCGTGACCGCGAGCAGCGATGTGGCGAGGATCGTGACCACCGCGAAGGCGATCAGCTTGAGCAGCGGGGCGAGCAGTCCCTTCACTTGACGGTCACCTCCGTCCCGCGGACGAGCGGGCCGAGCAGCAGGCTCGACCAGCCGGGCATGTCCTGCGGGTCGACGCCGATGCGCGGCCCGAAGAGCGCGGCGATCAACCGGGCCTCCTCCGGGGAGTTGGCGAGCCGCAGCACGTCAGCGGACTGCGGCATGGTCGCGCCGGGAGGGATGACGCCGTCGTTCGCGACGCGGGCGGGCGGCGGCGAGCTGGAACCGTCCTGCACCGGCCCCTCCGGCGGGTACTGCGGGAACGGGTCCGGCCGCGGGATCAGGTCGTAGCAGCGGGGTCCGCGCTTGTCCCGGTACTCGGGCTCGTCGAGGTTCGGCTTGTACTTGCCGCGGTTCTGCGTGATCTCCAGCGTGATGTGCAGACCGGGCTCGTTGGTGCCCTCACCGAACGCCTTGCTGATCACCGGCTCGAACTCCGCGAGCCCCTTGAGCAGGCAGGGGTACTCGGGCGCGTACTTCGCGAGCAGTTCCAGCGTCGGACGGCTGGTGTCGGCGAGCGCGATGATGTTGTTCTTGTTGACCGTGACGAAGCTCGTGACGTCCTGCGACGTCGTGGTCAGCGAGCCGTACAGGGACAACAGGTTCTCGCGCTGGTCGACGACGGTCTTGGTCGTCGTGGTCATGTCGTTGAGCGCCTGCAACAGGTCCGGCGCGGCGTCCGAGTAGACGTTCGCGACGTCCGCGAGCTTGGAGATGTTCTCCTTCAGCGCGGGCAGCTGCGGGTTGAGCTCACCGAGGTAGGAGTCGAGCGACACCAGCGTCTCGCCGAGCGGCTTGCCCCGGCCGTCGAGCGCCTGCGACAACGCCGTCAACGTGGTGGCGAGCTTCTCCGGCTGGATCGCCTGCAGCACCGGCATCAGGTTGTCGAGCACGCGTTCGAGCTCGATCGCACTGCTGGTCCGGTCCTGCGAGATGACCGCACCTTGGGTGATGGCCGCGCTCTTCTGCTGCGGCAGCACGAGGTTGACGTACCGCTCACCGAACAACGTCTTGGGCAGCAGCCGCGCGCTGACGTTGGACGGGATCTGCTCGACCTTGTCCGGCAACAGCGCCAGCTCCAGCTCGGCCCCGTCCCCGCTGGTGCGGATGGCCTTCACCGAACCGACGATCAGCCCGCGCACCTTGACGTCACTCGCGGTCTGCAGCTGGTTGCCGATGTGGTCGGTCTTGAGCGTGACCTCCACGTAGTCGCCGAACGCGTCCTTGTAGAGCGCCACGGTGAGCGACAGGAACATGGCGATCGCAAGAAGAAAGGCGATGCCCAGCACGCGTTTCTTCATCCGGCGATCCTCACCGTCGTCGTCGCGCCCCAGATCGCGAGGCTCAGGAAGAAGTCGAGCAGCGCCGTCGTGACGATCGCGGTCCGCACCGCACGCCCGACCGCCACACCAACGCCGGCCGGACCGCCGGACGCGCGGTAGCCGTAGTAGCAGTGGGTCATGATGATCACGACCGCGAAGACCAGCACCTTGCCGAACGACCAGAGCACGTCGATCGGCGGTAGGAACAGGTTGAAGTAGTGGTCGTACGTACCGGCCGACTGCCCGTAGAACTCCACGGTGATCGTGCGAGCGGCCAGATAGCTCGTCAACAACCCGATCACGTACAGCGGGATGATCGCGACGAACCCGGCGATGATCCGCGTCGTCACCAGGAACGGCAGGCTGGGAATCCCCATGACCTCGAGAGCATCGATCTCCTCGGAGATCCGCATGGCCCCGAGCTGAGCCGTGAACCCAGACCCGACGGTCGCCGACAACGCCAGCCCAGCGACCAGCGGCGCGATCTCACGAGTGTTGAAGTAGGCGGAAACGAACCCGGCAAACGCAGACGTGCCGATCTGGTTCAAAGCCGTGAAGCCCTGCAACCCGACCACCGTGCCCGTGAACACGGACAGTCCGACCATCACACCGATCGTGCCGCCGATGACCGCAAGCGCCCCGCTGCCGAAACTGACCTCGGCCAGCAACCGCAGCGTCTCCTTGGAGTACCGCTTGAGCGCACGGGGCGTCCACGCCAGCGCCTTGATGTAGAACGACAGCTGGTCGCCGAACCCGTCGAGGGTGGAGAGCACCTTGTTCGCCATCAGCTCCCCTTCGCTGGCACGACCTGCAGGTAGATCGTGGTGAGGACGAAGTTGACGAAGAACAGCAGCAGGAACGTGATGACCACGGCCTGGTTCACCGCGTCCCCCACACCCTTGGGCCCACCAGCGGGGTTCAACCCCCGATAGGCCGCCACGATCCCGGCGATGAACCCGAAGATCAGCGCCTTCAACTCACTGATCCACAGATCAGGCAACTGCGCCAACGCAGAAAAACTCGCCAGGTACGCACCAGGCGTGCCGTCCTGCATGACCACGTTGAAGAAGTAACCGCCCATCACACCAACGACACTCACCATGCCGTTGAGCAGCACGGACACGAGCATCGCCGCAAGCACCCGAGGCACCACGAGCCGATGGATCGGCGACACCCCGAGCACTTCCATCGCGTCGATCTCTTCGCGGATCTTCCGAGAACCGAGATCCGCACAAATGGCAGACCCGCCTGCTCCAGCGATCAACAACGCCGTCACGATCGGACTGGCCTGCTGGATGATCGCGAGCACACTGGCCGCACCCGTGAACGACTGAGCACCGATCTGCCTGGTGAGGCTCCCGAGCTGCAACGCGATGACAGCACCGAACGGAATCGACACCAGCGCCGTCGGCAACACCGTCACGCTGACGATGAACCAACTCTGCTGGATGAACTCCCGCAGCTGGAACGGCCGCCGAAAAGTGGTGCGCACGACGTCGATCCCGAGCTGACAGAGCTTCCCGGTCTCCCGCAGCGCCCCAGCACCGGGGAACGAGGCCTGAGTGGTCACAGAACACCACCCTGCCGAGGCCAGGGACTGGGCGAAGGCGCCACAGCAGGCACCCCGGCGTGCACGCCGTACCGAACCTGCTCCTCAGCCGAAAGACTCTCGATGATCCCCTGCTGAGCCTGGTGAGGCAGCTGGTGAATGATCGACATGACCCGATCCTTGCGCCGCCGCACAGCGTCCCGGAACGGCAACCCGGGCGTCGGCTCGATCTGCGGAATGATCCCCCGCACATCCTCAGAGGTGGACCCGTCCGAGTGCCCGGCGTCAGCATGAGCCTGCTCAGCGGCCATAGTGGCCGTGTCCTTCTCCTCGGACATCCCGATGGGCCCAAGCCGCCGCCCGTTCAGGAACTGCTCCACAACGGGCTCGTCGCTGGTCAGCAACACCTCACGAGGCCCGAACATGACAAGCTCCCGCCGGAACAACATCCCCAGGTTGTCCGGCACGGTACGAGCAATGTTGATGTTGTGCGTGACGATCAGAATCGTCGCGTCGATCTGAGCGTTGAGATCGATCAACAACTGACTCAGATAGGCAGTGCGAACAGGGTCCAACCCGGAGTCCGGCTCATCGCACAAAATGATCTCGGGATCCAGCACCAGCGCACGAGCAAGACCAGCCCGCTTGCGCATACCACCGGAGATCTCACCGGGCAGCTTCTTCTCAGCCCCGACAAGACCGACCATCTCCATCTTCTCGAGAACGATCCGCCGAACCTCGGCCTCGGTCTTGCGAGTGTGCTCCCGCAACGGAAACGCGATGTTGTCGTACAGGTCCATCGACCCGAACAACGCACCGTCCTGGAACAGCACGCCGAACATCTTCCGAATCTCGTACAACCGGTGCTCAGAACACCGGACGAGATCAGTCCCGTTGATCACGATCTTGCCCTGCTCAGGCTTGAGCAACCCGACCAACGACTTCAGGAACACGCTCTTGCCAGTACCAGAAGGCCCGAGCATCACGCTGACCTCACCCGGCGGCAACGTGAGCGTGACGTCCTGCCAGATGGTCTGTTTGCCGAAGGACTTGGTCAGACCCTCGACGACCACCTCGACGCCCATCCGCACCTCCGCACACGCCCGAGGACGCCGCAGCGATCGGCGTCACACCTGGGCAACGAGTTCGTTCGCGGCAGGTTACTCACCAGTTGGCCTAACGGCGGTTTCGTTCAGATAACGCCACAGAGCGTGACCTCGCAAAACGGTCACCAAGCCCTAGACCACTGCCTGACAACCGGAACTAACGAGACCAATGTGACTCGAAACACACCGGCAACAGCAGCTCTGCGATGCCGCAGGCGAGCCGTCTGGCCATGCGATGCCGCAGGCGAGCCGTCTTTACCAAGCCCGAGGGGCGGTGGGGTCCCATCACGAGTCGCGCCATAGCTCTTGCTGCACCTGAGGGGTGAGGTCAAGTCGACACGCTTTTCGTCGACTTGACCTCACCCCTCAGGTGTGGCCCGCTCTTGGCTCGGCTCGTGATGGGACCCCACCGCCAACGCACACAACTACGCAACCGGCAGCCGCTCAACGCAACAGGCGTGCCATCTACCCGCAGGCAGCGCGGGCCCCCTGATCAGATTGCCGGGGGTCTGGGGGCAGAGCCCCCAGGGGAAGCACGCAACAGCAACCCCGCCAACGCAGCCGGGGAACCCAACCAAACCGAGCGCGCACAAAAAACGGGCGCACACCCCCACAAAGGGATGCACGCCCGTCCAAAGCGCAAAACACCAAGCCCCACCAGGGGGCAAAGATCACTTGACGGTGATCTTGGCGCCCGCAGCCTCGAGCTTCTCCTTGGCGGCGTCGGCAACATCCTTCGCCACGCCCTCGAGGATCGCCTTCGGAGCCGACTCGACGAGCTCCTTGGCCTCCTTCAGACCCAGACCAGAGACGACCTCACGGACGACCTTGATGACCTGGATCTTCTTGTCGCCGGCGGACTCGAGAACGACGTTGAACTCGCTCTGCTCCTCGGCCTCGTCAGCGCCACCCGCGGCGGGGCCGGCAGCGGCGGCAACGGCGACGGGCGCCGCGGCGGTGACCTCGAAGGTCGTCTCGAACTGCTTCACGAACTCGGACAGCTCGAGGAGGGTCATCTCCTTGAACGCGTCGAGCAGCTCTTCGGTGCTGAGCTTCGCCATGATCGGCGGTCCTTTCTAATTTCCCGCGCGAAAGCGTCGGGCGTGTCTTTGGGTGATCAGCTTTCGGCGGGAGCGTCGGCTTCGGCGGCGGGAGCCGCGGCGGCCTTCTTCTCCTGCAGGGCAGCAGCCAGGCGAGCGACCTGGGAAGCCGGGGCGTTGAACAGACCCGCGGCCTTGGCCAGGTTGCCCTTCATCGCGCCCGCGAGCTTCGCGAGCAGCACCTCACGGGTTTCGAGGTCCGCAATGGCGGTGACCTCGTCGACCGAGAGCGGGCGGCCATCCATGTAGCCGCCCTTGATGATCAGGGCCTTGTTGTCCTTCGCGAAGTCGCGGATCGCCTTGGCGGCGTCCACGGGCTCGCCCTCGACGAACGCGATGGCGGTCGGACCGGACAGAAGAGCCTCGAGGCCCTCCACACCGGCGTCCGCAGCAGCGAGCTTGACGAGCGTGTTCTTCGCGACGGTGTACTTGGTGCCCGCGCCGAGAGCGCGACGCAGCGTCGTGAGCTGCGCCATGGAGAGGCCACGGTACTCAGTGACAACCGCTGCCGAGCTGGTGCGGAAGGAATCCGCAAGCTCAGCGACCGCCGTAACCTTCGTGGGCTTCGCCATGATCGCCTCCTCTCTGGGCTGGGTTAGACCGCCGGCCTGGAGAAGGTCCCGAAACAACAAAAACGCCCTCGCGCACAAGCAGCACGGGGCGTCACAAGAACTTGAGCCTCGTCCTCCCTGCGCGGGCCGCCCGTGTTGCAACGGGGCCTTCGATCTCCTCGCGGAGACAACCTGCGGTCTTCGGTAGAACCACGAAAAGACTAGCCGACTGGGTACCGGCCATCCAAATCGGCACAATGTGACGTGTGACCGACGAGCCAGGCAAGGACCTCGCGCCCCGCCAGCCGCAGCCGCCTGTCCAGCCGCCTGCCCCACAGCCGGACCCGGAGCAGCTGCGGCAGTTCCAGGAGTTCCAGCGCTTCCAGGAGTTCCAGCGCTACCAGCAGGCGACGGGCCAGGCGCCGCAGGCTCCGCAGCAGCCTGGCGGCAAGCGCCGGTGGCTCGTCGTGCTCGGCAGCCGCATCTTCTGGCGCGCGCTCTTCTTCCTGCTGGTCGTCTTCAGCACCGTGTGGGCCTACAACCACTTCTTCGGCGTCGACGACCCCGGCGACATCGCGCAGGACAGCGGCGGCGTGACCGGCGCGGCGCAGGGTCTCACCGCACCGGCCGGCCTGCAGGGCACCGTCGGCATGTTCTACAAGCACGTGTCGTTCGCCGACACGACCCGCGCCTGCACGCTCTTCCTGCGCGACGACACGCGTCAGAAGTTCGCGAACGCCTATGGCGCAAGCGATTGCGCCGCTGCGGTCAAGGACCTGAAGACCAAGGTCACCAGCGTCGACAGGTACCAGCAGGTCTTGTTCCCGCCGGACATGCTCAAGACCCCGACCACCACCAAGGTCACCATCGACTCGTGCGCCCTGACCGTCGAGGGCGGCCCGCGGCTGGGCACGTTCGTCGTGGAGAAGGTCGGCGCCGGCTGGGTCATCACCGACTGGTCCGAGAGCACCTGCGGCTAGAACGACTCGACGGCGCGGGCGAAGCTCTCCTCCCCGCGCCCACCCTCGACCTGCCGGTCCACCAACGCCTTCAGCGAGTCCAAAGCCGCGAACGGCACGCCCTGCGCCTGCGCCGCCCGGATCAGGGTGGCCAACCCGGACTGGTTCATGGCGAGGCTCGACTCACCACCGGCGTAGTCGGCCGCGTCGATCTCCCCGGCGAACGTCTCCAACGCCGGCTGGAGATCCGTCAGCCACGACAACAACATCGGCGTGAGCTCACCGGCCTTGATCCCGTTGACCCGAGCCAGCGCCGCCGCGTGCAGGAACCCGCCGAGCAGCCCGTACATCCCGGACAGGATCGCCACGTCGTACCCGGACGCCCTCCCGGCATCGGCACCGAGGAACGTGACCTTCCCCAGCAGCGCCAACGTCTCCCGCCAACGCTCGTGCACGACCGACGACCCGCTGTAGATGATCGACGACGCGTCGGTGCCGATCGTCTGAGGCACCGCGTACACCGCACCGTGCAGGTACTCGGCCCCGCTCTCCGCAGCCCACCCGGCCAGTTCCCGAGCCTCGTCAGGAGTGCCGGAGGTCAGGTTCACCAGCGCCTTCCCGCGCACGTCCACACCACTCAAAACCCGTTGCGCCGCCTGATGATCGAGCAGAGCGACGACCACGAGCCCACCAGCCGCCACCGCCTCCGCCGGGCTGCTCGCGACGGTCGCCGCCAGCCCTGCGGCCTTCGCCTCGGATCGGTTCCAGACCACGACGGACCGGCCGTCCCGCACGAACGCCTCCGCCAGCGCGCGTCCGAGATTTCCCAGCCCCAGCACGGTGATCGCTTCAGATGTCATGCCTCCAGCTTCGCCACGGATGATCATCCCAGCCAGTGACCGGAATGACCCCTTTCGCCAAATTCCTGCCATAGGCTGGCTCGCATGAGCGCTGGATCCGTCGCCCTGGTCGTCCCCGGTGACTTCGGGGTCGCGGACCTCTACGAACTGGGCATCCCGGCGGCAGTCTTCGGCACCCCGCAGCCGGACCTCGCAGACCCCTGGTACGAGTTGTGGTTGTGCAGCACCGGAAACCGCACGCACGACACCACCCCGGGCTTCACCCTGCACAGCACCCACAAGCTCGATGACATCGTGCGCGCGGACACCGTCATCGTGTCGTGGGTGCCAGACGAGGTCATCGAGGACAACGCGCCCGTTCCACCAGAGCTCGTCACGGCCCTACGCGACGCCCACGACAACGGCGCACGAATCGTGTCGGCGTGCGTCGGCGCGTACGCACTCGCCGAAGCCGGCCTGCTGGACGGCAAGCGAGCCACCGCGCACTGGATGCACACCGCCCTGCTGGCCGAGCGCTACCCGAAGGTCCAGGTCGACGACTCACAGCTCTACGTCGACGAGGGTGACGTGCTGACCAGCGCGGGCATGTCCGCGGGTCTCGACGTCTGCCTGCACCTGGTGCGCCGCGACCTGGGCGCTCACGTCGCGAACCAGCTCGCCCGCCGGATGGTGGTGCCGGGACACCGGCCGGGGCACCTCGGGCAGTACGTCGACCTGTCGGTCCCCGCGAGCGACGAGCAGGGCCTGGCCTCGGTGCTCGACTGGGCCCGTGCCCGCCTGGACGAGCCGCTGACGATCGAGGACCTGGCCCGCAAGGCCGCGATGAGCCCGCGAACGTTCTACCGCCGGCTCCACGCCACCACCGGCACGACACCGTTGCAGTGGCTGCTCACCGAACGCATCACCAGGGCGCAGGTGCTGCTGGAGTCCACCGACCTGCCGATGGAGAAGATCGCGGCGCTGAGCGGCATCGGCACGGCCAACAACCTCCGCCACCACTTCCTGAAGCAGGTCGGCAAGTCCCCCACCGACTACCGCAGAGACCGGTCCTGAACAGCAGAAAGGCCCCCGGCGAACCGGGGGCCTTTCTCAGCTTGCGACTAGCCGGGGGAGGCTCAGGCCTCGTCCACCAGCAGGTTGCGGGTGCGGTTCGGGTCGACCGGGATGCCAGGGCCCATCGTCGTGGAGACGGTGACCTTCTTGACGTACCGGCCCTTGGCCGCGGACGGCTTCGCGCGGAGGATCTCGTCCAGCGCGGCGCCGTAGTTCTCGACCAGCTTCTCGGAGTCGAACGAGACCTTGCCGATGACGAAGTGCAGGTTGGCCTGCTTGTCAACGCGGAAGTTGATCTTTCCGCCCTTGATCTCGTTGACGGCCTTGGCGACCTCGGGGGTCACGGTGCCGGTCTTCGGGTTCGGCATCAGGCCACGCGGGCCCAGGATGCGAGCGATGCGACCGACCTTCGCCATCTGGTCGGGGGTCGCGATCGCGGCGTCGAAGTCGAGCCAGCCACCCTGGATGCGCTCGATCAGGTCCTCGGAGCCAACGGCGTCCGCACCGGCGGCCTCGGCCTCAGCGGCCTTGTCGCCGACTGCGAAGACGATCACGCGGGCGGTCTTGCCCGTACCGTGCGGCAGATTCACGGTGCCGCGGACCATCTGGTCGGCCTTGCGGGGGTCGACACCCAGGCAGATCGCGACCTCGACGGTGGCGTCCAGCTTGACCTTCGACGTTTCCTTGGCGAGCTTGGCAGCCTCGAGCGGCGAGTACAGCCGCTCCCGGTCAACCAGCTCTGCGGCGGCCTTGTAGGCCTTGCTGCGCTTCATAACACTGTCCTTCGTGGATCAGGTCGTGGTGAATGAGCCGCGCTCGGCTCTCCCACGCTTGCTAAAAAGAGGGTGTGGTCAGCCTTCGACCGTGATGCCCATGGAACGGGCGGTGCCGGCGATGATCTTCGCGGCCTGGTCGATGTCGTTCGCGTTCAGGTCGACCATCTTGACCTGAGCGATGCTGCGGACCTGCTCCATGGTCACCTTGGCGACCTTGACGCGGTGCGGCTCGCCGCTGCCCTTGTCGACACCAGCGGCGGCGAGGATGAGTCGCGCGGCCGGCGGGGTCTTCAGCTTGAAGTCGAACGAGCGGTCTTCGTACACGGAGATCTCAACCGGCACGACCTGACCGCGCTGCGACTCGGTCGCGGCGTTGTAGGCCTTGCAGAACTCCATGATGTTGACGCCGTGCTGACCCAGCGCGGGACCAACGGGCGGCGCCGGGTTGGCGGCACCAGCCTTGATCTGCAGCTTGATGATCGCTGACAGCTTCTTCTTCTTGGGAGGCATTGTCCGTACTTCCTGTTATTGCGGTGTCCGCGCGTGGCTCTGCCAGCCGCCGCGTGGCCGATCGGTCTCCCTCGCGGGAAACCGCTCAGATCTTGGAGACCTGGCTGAACGACAGCTCGACCGGCGTCTCCCGGCCGAAGATCGACACCAGGACCTTCAGCTTCTGGCCGTCCGCGTTGACCTCGCTGATCGTGGCGGGCAACGTCGCGAACGGGCCGTCCATGACGGTGACCGACTCGCCGACCTCGAAGTCGACCTCGATCGTCGGCTTCGACACGGTGGTGGAAGCGGTCTTCTTGCCCTCGGCCGGCTTCTGCTCTTGCTGCGGGAGCAGGAACTTCAGCACCTCGTCGATCGTGAGGGGCGAGGGCTTCGAGGTGGCTCCGACGAATCCGGTGACGCCCGGCGTGTTGCGGACGGCGCTCCAGGACGCGTCGGTGAGCTCCATGCGGACCAGGATGTAGCCGGGCAGCACCTTGCGCTGCACCAGCTTGCGCTGGCCGTTCTTGATCTCGGTGACCTCTTCGGTCGGCACCTCGACCTGGAAGATGTAGTCCTCCATGTCGAGCGTGTGAATACGAGTCTCGAGGTTCGCCTTGACCTTGTTCTCGTAACCGGCGTACGAGTGCACGACGTACCAGTCGCCGGGCGCGCGGCGCAGGGCCTGGCGCAGCTCCTCGGCGGGGTCCTCGGGCTCTTCGTCGATCGGCGTCTCGTCGATCGCGAGAACGTCGGAGTCCTCTTCGGACTCCTCATCGGTCTCGTCCGCGACGTCGGCGTCGGCCTCGGAGTCCACAGCCTCCGACTCGACCGTCTCGTCCGTCGCGGTGTCCTCGGACACCTCGTCGTCGATGAGGTCGGTCTTCTCCTGGGCGTCAACGCCGTTGTCGGAGCTCACTGTGGATCTCGCTTCCTGGTTGCAGCGGCAGCTGTCCGGCTCAGCCGAACAACTCGAAAACAGCCGCGCCGAAGCCGAGGTCGAGAGCCCACACCAGCGCCACCATGAAGACCACGAACACCAGCACGACGCCGGTGTAGGTGACCAACTGCTTGCGCGTCGGCCAGATCACCTTGCGGAGTTCGCTGACGACCTCGCGGATGTAGCGGAAACCCCGCCCGATCAGCGAAGGCCGCTTCTCCTGCCCGTCACGGGACTTGGTCGGGCGACTCTTCTTCGCGTCCTCGTCCGACTCGTCGGACTTGGCGACGCTCTTCTTCGACTCAGCGCTGCTGCCGTCCTTGCGGGCGGCCGGGCGAGAGGAGGCACGACGTTCACGTCGCGCCGCAGCAGTGGACGGCCGGACAGCGCCTTCGCGCTCCTCCGGCTGGTCCTGCTCGCGGCCCTCGCTCATGCCGTGCCTCCACTCCACCCATGACGCGCTTCGACAGCAGGGGCGACAGGACTTGAACCTGCAACCTGCGGTTTTGGAGACCGCTGCTCTGCCAGTTGAGCTACACCCCTTTGAGATCCCATGAGAGATCCCCTGGCCAAGCAGGAAGTGTACGGGAGCCTGCCCCGTCCATTCCAACCAGACCGCTCAAGCACTTGCCGAGCGGCCTGTCGCACAGCCTACCCACACGCAGGCCGAGAACACGAATCAGGGTCGTGCAACCGAGGCACGGACCTGGCCCGAATCTCGCGTGAGCACCGCAAACACCACCGGACCGCGGTGCCCGGTGGTGTTCTTGATCACAAGATCAGCTCACGCGGACGCGGGCGAAGGCACCCGTCAACACCGACTTGCCGTCAAAAGCCGCGTTGATGTTGACCTTCACAGTTCCATCTTCGAAGTCCTTGGTGACCTTCGCGGTGACCTCGACCAGCGCGCCCTCGTCGTCGTTGGGCACCACGACGGGCCGCCCGAACCGGCAGCCGTACTCGACGATGGCGCCGGGGTCGCCGATCCACTCCGCGACGATCCGCGAGGCCACGGCCATGGTCAGCATGCCGTGCGCGATCACGTCCGGGAGGCCGACCTCCTTGGCCGTCTTCTCGTTCCAGTGGATGGGGTTGAAGTCCAGCGAGGCCCCCGCGTAGCGGACCAGGTCGTCGCGCTTGAGGCGCACGGACAGCGCCGGCAGCTCGGTCCCGACCTCGGTGCTGACTGCTGCGGTCACGCGTCTTCTCCCCTCACGACGAGCATGGACTTGGCGGTGGTGACGGGCTCGCCGCCGACCGTGCTGATCTCGGTCCGCACGACCACCATGTCGTTGCCCATGCGGGACGTGATGGAGTCGATGTGCGCCACGCACACGAGCTGGTCGCCCGCGGTGATGGGGCGGTGGTGGGTGAAGTTCTGGTCGCCGTGCACGACGCGGCTGTAGTCGAGCTCGATCTCCGGGTCGAACATGACCGTCTCGTTGGTCTTCATCGACACGACGATCGCGAACGTCGGCGGCGCGATGACGTCCCTGTGCCCCAACGCCTTCGCGGCTTCGGCGTCGCGGTAGGCCGGGCTGGTCGCGCCGATGGCCTCGGCGAACTCGCGGATCTTCTCGCGGCTCACGTCGTAGGGCTGCGACGGCGGATAACTACGTCCGATGAAAGCGGGGTCGAGAGGCACTTGAGGAGCCTATATGCGACGAGGCCCGCCCCACGTGTGGGACGGGCCTCGGTCGAAAGCTGCTACGCGCTCAGCGGGTTTCCTTGTGCGCGCGGTGCGTCTTGCAGTTCGGGCAGAACTTCTTGATCTCCAGGCGGTCCGGGTCGTTGCGACGGTTCTTCCTGGTGATGTAGTTCCGGTGCTTGCACTCCTCGCACGCGAGGGTGATCTTCGGGCGTACGTCGGTTGCAGCCACGGTCCTTGCCTTCCTGAGAGCACACGTACCCCGACCTCGAAAGAGGCGGCCGGTGCGGGCTTACCGCCCGGCGGGGATGGGCAACAGCTGCCCGGGGGTGTGGGGGCTTGGCCCCCAAAATCATGGCGGAGTGAGGACGGCTGGCGCTTTCCGCCAGCACACCCCACCCACTCACGTAGCGGTGGCCGGACTTGAACCGGCGACACAGCGATTATGAGCCGCTTGCTCTACCAACTGAGCTACACCGCTTTACACAACTCAAGCCGCAGCGCACTGCACTGCGGCCGAGTAGTGGAGCCCCTTTACGGAATCGAACCGTAGACCTTCTCCTTACCATGGAGACGCTCTGCCGACTGAGCTAAAGGGGCTTGCTCTTTCGTTCTTGCCGAGCGAGGACAACTCTACAACACGCCTCAACCAAGAACGAAATCCGGGGGTGCCTCTAGTGCACCAGCGTGAGCACCGTCTCATCGCGAGCACCCCTGACCTGCACGGTTCGTGCCCGCAGCCACGCCTCGAAGCGATCTTCGGAGAGCGGCCGGGAGATCAGGTAGCCCTGGGCCACGTCGCAGCCCATCCCGACGAGCTGGTCGCGAGCGGCGTCGTCCTCCACGCCTTCCGCGACAACGACGAGACCGAGCGAGTGCCCGAGCTCCACGATCGACCGGACCACGGCCATGTCGCCGAGGTCCGTGCCCATCCCGAGCACGAACGACTTGTCGATCTTCACCTCGTCCACCGGCAGCTGGCGCAGGTACGCGAGCGACGAGTAGCCGGTGCCGAAGTCGTCGACCGCCAGCACGACGCCGATCGCGTGCAGGCGCCTGAGCACCGGCAGAGCGCGTTCGGGATCGGCCATGACGCCCGACTCGGTGAGCTCGAAGGTGAGCAGACCCGACGGCACGTCGTGGCGGTGCAGCGCGGCCTCGACGCGGTTCGGGAAGTCCTCGTCGCCGAGTGTCCGCACCGACAGGTTGACCGCGATGGACATCCGCAGCCCGCGGTCGAGCCAGCGGCGGACGCGTTCCAGGGCCCGGTCCATCACGAAGTCCGTCAGCACGTCCACGAGACCGGTGGCCTCGACGGCCGGCACGAACTCGTCCGGGTCGACGCGGCCGAACTCCGGGTGGGTCCAGCGCACCAACGCTTCCGCGCCCACGACCTGACGTGACGGCAGGGCGACCTTCGGCTGGTAGTGCACCGAGATCTGCCCGGTCTCGACGGCCTGGCGGAACTGCGTCACGAGCTGGAAGCGGCGCAGGAACAGGTGGCCCATCGACGGCGCGTAGGCCTTCACCGGCGTGCCCTCGGACGTGGCGCGCACGGCGACGTCCGCCCGCTGCAGCAACACGTCGGGGTCCGGGTCCTCGGTCTCGGAGTCCGCCTTGGAGGCGTAACCGACGACCGCGGAGGCCTCGACGGTCAGCCGGTCGACGGGGTACGGCACGGAAAGCCCGGCTCGCAACCGTTCCGCGGTCTCGCGGGCGGCCTCGGCACGCTCGTCGTCGAGATACGCGGCGAACGCGCCACCCTCCAGGCGTGCGAGCGGCACGTCGGCACCGAGTGCGTCACGCAGCCGGCGTCCGGCGGCGACGACCATCCGGTTTCCCCAGGCCTGGCCCAGCGCGTCGGAGACCGTCGACAGGATGTCGAGGTCGATGCGCAGCACCACTCCCCTCTGGGATTCCCGCAACGACTCCGCGCACGCCTCGCGCAGGCCCGCGCGGTTCAGCAGCCCGGTCAGCGGGTCGTGGTAGGCGTCGTGCCTCAGGCGAGCCAGCAGGCGGCGGTTGTCGACCGCGGTCGCGAGGTGCGAGGCCAAGGTCCTGAGCAGCTGGATGTCGGCCTTGCCGAACCCGCGCCAGCGAGACAGCCGGTCGTGCGCCTCGACTGCACCGAGGAGCTGGGTCGCGCCGCGCAACGGGACGACGAGCGCTTCCTGCGCGTCGCGGCGCAGCAGGGCCTCGGTGACGTCCTCGGTCGCGTCGGCCACGCGGTAGTAGCGGACGTGCGTGCCGGGCAGCTGGAGCACGGGGTCCTCGCGCACGGCACGGGGGTCCGTCGCGGTCATCTCGTCGGGCAGCGGTTCGCCGGCGACGAGGGTGATCATGGCTTCCTGCGGGTCGGTGCGCAGGCGCAGCACGACCCTGTTCGCGTTGAGCTGCTCGCGGATGCGTTCCGCGATGAGCTGCCACTCGTCCTCTTCGACGCCCGCCGTGAGGTCGTCGTCGGGTTGGCGAGGGCCGGTGCCGTGCTGGCCCGACCTCGCGACGCGGAGGCTGACCTCGCTCAACGCCTCCAGGTCGCGTTGTTCGCGCAGCAGCCCGGAGTAGGCGAAGTAGGTGGCCACGATGCCCGCGAGGACCAGGAGGATCAGGGCGGCGCCCCACGGGGTGGTGGCGACGATCTGGTAGCCGACGAGGCCGGCCGAGGTGTTCAGCAGGGCTACGACCAGCGTCTGCAGCACAAGACGGACGCTGTTGCCCACGCGCATCGACTTGCCCATGAGGCGCAACGCGCAGAGGCCCAGCACGCTCGCGAGGAGCGGCACGGTGATGGTGCCGACGAACGCGCCCGCCCAGAACGGACCGCCCGCGCCGATCATCCGGTTCACGGCCTCGGCGGCGGCGAACGCCACGGAGATCTCCATGAACATGAGGCCCGCGTTGTAGACGGCCCTGTCGAGGATCCGCCTGCCGAGCAACGTGCCCACGCCGGCGACCACGTGCGCGGCCAGCACGATCTCGAACGGGGCGACGAGCAGGCCCAGGACCAGCGGGATCTCGGTGAAGGAGATCGTCCACGCGACGCCGCTGCGGACGTCGACGTTGATCGCGAGCTGTTCCGCCAGCAGGAAACCGACGACGAGGAGGGGGCCGATCCAGAAGAGGGAGGTGGTCTCCTTCTCCGGGAGCCAGGCCGCGACCATGCCCGCGCAGACGACGCCTGCCACCAGGAGGGTGACGGCGAACGCGCTGAACGCGCGGTTGGTCGACTTGGCCGACCAGGCGGCCGAGTCCGACACGGGGGCCGACGCTCGGTCGGACATCCAGCCTCCTCGCCGGCCTGGGGTGGGGGGACCTCTAGGCGTGACTGAGGGGTCCCGCACTTGGCGATCAGGACCCCTCCAGGGGCACCAATGTACCCCGCTCGGGGGACGAAATGGCAGGTCGAGCACGTTTGGTGACGTCGATTCACCCAGACGTGATTAGACGTTGAGGTGTCCCCGAAGCACCCTCACGGCCTGCCCCGAGAGCAGCACACGATCTTGGTCGAGGGTCGCCCTGACGAATCCCCCGCGCGGTGACGCCCGCTCCGCCAGCAGGTCAGCGCGCTGGAGCCGAAGCACCCAACAGGACGCAAGGGTGCGGTGGGCCGAACCGGTGACGGGGTCTCCGAGATGCCGGCGGCCGGGTGGGAGCAGCGGCTGACGACGTCCGCATCGCCGTCGTCGATCGCCGTTTCGACTACTCTGCGTGACGAGATTTGTGCCAGTCCTTGGACGTCGGGTCGCAGTCAACGGACTTCCGCGGCACTCTCCAACTCGATCAGGAAGTCGAGGCGCCCGCGTGGCACCGACTTGATCGTCGCATGTGGCAGCGCCTCCGCTAGACCGATTGGCGGGTCAGTCAACTCTGGCGTGCCCGCGGGGAAGTCCATCCGGACCCACCCATCGTCATTTGCGCATGTGAGCACACCACTACGCGTGGTGAACGCCTGCTCTCCACCCAGCCTGCTGATGGACGAATCCACGACCAAGATCTCCACACCACCGACCCCGCGTGCTCAGATGGGGCGTGACCGAACCTTTCTCCTACCGCGAGAACGATCCGGACTCCCTGCTGCCGACCTGGGGACCCCTGCGCACGCACGGCCTGACCTGGCAGCCCGGCTGGGACCTGCCGGCGTTGCTCGAGGAGTGGCACGGCCACCTCACCGGCCTGGACGACCCGGACACCGCGGCGATCGTGCAACTGCCCAGCCAGGAGACCGGCGACGCGCGGACGTTGATCGAGCGGGGCTTCGCGCCCCTCACCGTGGTCGCGGAACGCCTGGCCGGCCGGGCACCCGCGCACCGGCCGTCCGATGTGGACGTCCGTGCCGCCACTCGTGCCGACCTGGACGTCGCCGTCGAGCTGAACCTGCACACGGTCCGGTACGACGCCCAGTTCGGCCTGGTGACCGAGCGCGCGAACACCGTCGAGCACCTGCGCACGGCGTTGGCCGAGGTGCTCGACCGCGACCACGAGGCGATGTGGCTGGCCCTGAGCGGCGACACGCCCGTCGGCATGATCTACGTCGACATGCCGCAGGACGCGGGGTGGATGGAGAAGTACGCGTCGGCGCGACCGTTCGCGTACCTCGGCCATCTCGGCGTGCGGCCGGATGTGCGCGGCACGGGTGCGGGCACCGCTCTCGCCGCGCACGCGCACTCGGTCCTCGACGGCGCAGGGGTGGCATCGACGCTGCTCCACCACGCCTTGCCGAACCCGCGCTCGACGCCGTTCTGGTACTCGCAGGGCTATCGGCCGCGCTGGACGCTGTGGGTCCGCCGCCCCGCGTTGCGCTCGTACTCCGGCGTGTCGGCACGACCCGAACGGCCTAGTGAGACATGATCTACCCGTTCACACAAGCGAAGAACCCAAACGAACCCGTACTTGTGGAACGAATCCAGCCTCTATTTCGACAAAGGGGTATCGGATTCAGCACCACACCTGGGGGGTCGAGATGGAACTCAGCGGAAGAGCGAGGGCGATGCTGCGGGCTGTCGCCGCAGGGCGTGCCGAGGTGACCGGCGGCACGGAGCCCGACCTGTACGTCGACGGACTGCCCTGCTGCGACCGGATGGCGACGCACGACCTCGTCCACGCCGGACTGCTGCGTCCCGCCCGGCCGACGAGCTTCGGCCTCCGCGTCTGCGCGGAACTGACCGAGGACGGCCGCGCCGCGCTCGCCGCGAGTTGACCGGCGTGTTGATCGACCAATGATCGAACATTTGTTCGACATGGGGTAGGCTTCGCGCTGAAGCCGGCACGCAAGAGAGAGGAAGCTCTTGCGCGCCGGCTTCATCTTCTTCAGGCCACCTTCTGGCCCGTGGCAACGTTCATGCGGTTCCACAGGTTGATCGCGCCGATGGCGATGACGAGCCCGGCGAGCTGCTCCTCGGTGTAGTGCTTCGCCGCCTCTGCCCACACGTCGTCAGTGACGTGCACGCGCGTGATCTGCTCGGCGAGAGCGAACCCGGCCTTCTCGGCGTCGCTGTAGTACGGGACGTCCCGCCAGCCGGCGACGGCGAAGATCTTCTCGTCCGCCACGTTCGCCTTGCGCAGCAGCTTGGTGTGGTAGTCGATGCACGTGCCGCAGCCGTTCATGATGCTGACGCGCAGGCAGATCAGCTCCACGTAGTCCCCGTCGATCCCCGTCCTCCCCGCTGCCTCGGACAGGTCCAGCAGAGCCTTCATGGCGCCGGGCACGGACACGATCGGGTTGGCGATCCTCATCTTCGTTCTCCTTCGTCGTCTTCTGTCCGGTCGACCCGGCGGACGGCGAAGGTGTGACAGGTTGTCCGAAGATTTTTTCTCAGGCGCTGATCCCCTGGCCGAGTCCGCCGTCGACGGACAGGTCCGCACCGGTCGTGAAGGTCGCGTCGAACGCCAGGAACAGCACGGCGTCCGCGACCTCGTCCGCGGTGCCGTGGCGTTTCAACGGCGTGATGCGGTCGCCCTCCTCCTTGAACTGCTGGAGGGACTCCGCCGGCACGCCCGTGACGCCCATCGACGGTGTGTCGATGAAACCGGGGCTCACGACGTTGACCCTGATGTTCCGCGGTGCCAGCTCCGCCGCGAACGACCTGCCGAACGACCGCACCGCCGCCTTCGCCCCCGAGTAGACGCTCATGCCGACAGCGCCACCCGTCTGCGCGATGGACGTCGTGAAGACGATCGAGCCGCCCTCCTTGACGAGCGGAGCCAGCACCTGGGCGGTGAAGAACGCACCCTTGGTGTTCACGGCGAACGTGCGGTCGTAGTCGTCCTGCGTGACGTCCGGGATCTCGACCAGCGTGGCGTACCCGACGTTGATGAACAGCAGGTCGATCTCGTGAAGCCGTTCCCGCACCTCGGTTGCGAGCCGTTCGATGTCTTGGAGGTTCGACGCGTCCGACGCGATGGCGTGCGCCTTGATGCCCGCGGCCTTCTCCGTGCTGCGCCCCGTGAGCAGCACCTCGGCGCCCTGTGCGATCAGCTTGTCGACCGTCGCGCGCCCCATGCCGTGCGTGCCGCCCGTGACGACGGCCTTCTTCCCCAGGTACTTCACTTCCGGATCTCCTCGATGACGCTGGCGATGCTGTGCGCGCCGTGACCGTTGCGCTGGGCGCGTTCGAACAGGCTGTGCAGGGCCTGCGGGATGGTGGCGTCGAGGCCTTGTTGTTCGCTGGCCTCGGCGAGCAGGTGGAGCCCCGACACGTTGATGTCCAGCGCGGACACGTCGGTCTCGTAGTCCTTGGTCTGCGTCTCTTCGCCCATCTCGGGCAGGAGAGCGCCCATCTCGTTCAGGAAGCCCACGGCCATCGGCGTGAACTGCTGCGGCGTGATGCCCTCGCTGCCCATCAACGCGACCGCCTGCAGGTAGCCGCCGAAGGCCGACCACATGATGCCGAGCAGGGCCAGGTCGTAGAGCGCGGCCAGTCCCGCGTCCTCCCCCACGTGCACGGGCTCGCCGAACGCGTCCAGGACGTGGTGGTTCTCGTTGCCGCTGAACAGGATCTTCGCCTGCGGCGTGCCGATCTGCTGCGGCACAGCCATGATCACCCCGTCGACGTACTCGACGCCGTTGGCCTTCGCCCACTCCGCCGTCGCGCGGGCCTGCTCCGGCGTGCCGGACGTGAGGTTGACGAGCACCTTGATGTCGTTGGTGAGCAACGGTTGTTGTGCTTCGTACGTCGACAGGCAGGTGACGACGACGTCGCTCTTGAACGCTTCTTCCGGCGTGTTCGCCCGTGTGGTGCCGGGCAGCGTTTTGGGCGTGCGGTTCCACACGGTCACTTCGTAGCCCTCTTCGACGAGGGCGTTCGCGAGCGCAGTGCCCATCCGGCCGAGGCCGAGCACACTCACGGTCTTCTTGATCCCCATGCCGTGAATGCTCGTTCTGCCACTGCCTCGCCGACAAGTACCTACTATTTTGTCAGGTACCCACTTTTCGGTAAGGATCCTGGATGAAGCCACGGCAGTACGCGTGCGGCCTCGACGCGGCGATCGACGTGATCGGCGGCCGCTGGAAAGCACTGATCCTCTGGGCGCTCCACCACGGCCCGGTGCGCACGGGCGAACTGCGCAGGTCCGTGTCCGGCATCAGCGAGAAGATGCTGATCCAGGTGCTGCGCGAGATGGAAGCCGACGAGATCGTGCACCGCGAGGTGTTCCACGAGGTACCACCACGCGTCGAGTACTCGTTGACACCACTGGGAGTCCGGCTGAACGACGCCCTGTCACCGTTGGGCGACTGGGGCGAGGACAACATGAAGGCGATCGCACGCCGCCGAGGCGTCGAACCCGCGCCCAGGCATTGAGCAGCAGGCGTTCCGCGGCACCCCCGTGACCGCTTTCGCGGGCTTCCCTGATGTGGCCAGTTCCCCGACATCTCCGCCGGCGAAGGCGGCATCGCGGCGACCCAAGCCAGCCACTCGGGTTGCTGTCCCACTTCCGGGCCAGCCGTCAGCGGTCGAGGTAAACGACAGTCGCGTCGTCAGAAATCTTCTCGCGCGGCCATTCAACGGCCTTCGCGTCTTCCTTTTCGACCGCGCGCATTCTGCGGATGAGGTCGTCCGGCCCGTTCGCCGCCATCAGCTCGAGCGCCTGCCGCCAATCGAAGAGATTGAACAGGTCAACAGCCCGCGCCGCACCATCGGACAGGACCGCAACGCGCCGCACGTCCTGAAGCGCAACCTCGCCCTGGAGCGCATGCTCGACATCAGACGCCTTCGCACCAGCCGTGCGCTTCGTCTGCGTGTCGCTGACAACCAGCAACTCCTGCTTGGTGTCGACAACCACCGTCGCGTCCCCGAGCACCAGGTACCGCAACACGTCGCCCTTGACCTGCACCACCGCGATGGCCACGCTGGGCGAGTCGGGATGATCGAGATCGCAACTGCCGGAGTGCAGCCCAGCAGCCTTCTCGACGGCCTCCTTGAGCGCCTCACCAGGCTCGAGGTGCGCAGCCCGCAAAATCTCCGCGGACAACTGGTCGGCGAACCACCCGACCCCGTGCTCGCACCCGGTCTCGGGCTTGGCCGTCACACCGTCGAGCACGGCGAGCAGGTTCGGTCCGACGAGCGCCCGGTCCTCACTCGGCGCCGTCGTCCTGCCGGCCTCTGTTGCCATCTGCGTACGCACTGAGATCCCCCTCGGTCCGAACGACGATACGACGATGGGCCTCTGACCTGTCCGGTCAGAGGCCCATCAGTCCTGCGTGGCGGGTAGAGGATTCGAACCTCTGCAGCTTTCGCGACAAATTTTGGGGTGCCGCGACCACCACGCTTGACCTGGTGCTACGGAGCCTACAGGCGTCAGCATCGCTTCGGCAATAATTTGGACACCCCACAAAATAGGAGGAAGGTGGCGCGAAGCTCCCGCGCTTGACCACAAACTTTGCATCATCATTCATCAATTGATCACGCTGCCGATTGATGCCGCGCCACATCCACAATTGACGCTCTTTCACCAATACCGCCCGGACTATCGCCGAGTGCATGCGCAGACGGGTTGTCCACGCGAAAACCATTGGTGCTCGGCTTGCTCCGCTGATGGACTGACGTCCCGCCGAAAGTCTGCTGCGTGACGGAGGTAGTGGTCGTGACGGATTATGACGTGCTCGCCGAGGTGTACGAATGGCTCATCTCGGATGCAAAGGTGGCTCCAGCCGAGTTCGCTGCGTCGTTCGATGACGTCCTCAGCCTCCTGCCGGCAAACGCTCACGTCCTCGACTGTTCGTGCGGAACCGGACAGTTGGCGATTGGCCTCGCCGGTCGTGGCATACAGGTTGTCGCAACCGACGCCAGCGAAGCGATGGTTCGACGGACCGCGGAGTTGTCCGAGGAGTTCGGGGTATCCGTCCGGGCCGTGCGGGCGAGCTGGGAAGAGTTGCCCGACCATTTCGAGGACGGCACGTTCGACATGCTGTTCTGCGTTGGCAACTCGCTTCACCATGCCGCGGGCGCGACAGGCAGGGGTGCTGCTCTGGAGTCGATGTCACGGCTTTTGCGCCCCGGCGGGCGCTTGGTGCTCACATCCCGCACGTGGGAACTCGTGAGGGCCAGAGGCTCCCGGCTGGACATCGGTGACCGACTCGTCCGCCGGAACGGTCGCGATGCCGTTGTGGTCTACCGCTGGGAGATCGCGCCGCATTGGGAGGAGGAGCACCACATCGAGATTGCGATCGCCCAGGTTGATGCGACTGGGTTGGTTCTTGTCCACTCGGAACTGCTGTCCTGCTGGCCCTATCGGTACGAGGAACTCGAAGTCGAGCTGCACCGGGTCGGACTCCGGCCGGAAGTGAGCACGTTCGATCTTGAGGCCGAGAACTACATGGTGGTCGCGAGCAAGGTGTAGACCGGGCTCTCGGTCCCCTGACCGGACCGCGCGGTTGCTCGCAGGACGCTTGCGCCCTGTCGAGAACGCCGTGGAGGGCATGGGTCGCTCTTGCCGAGGGCTTCTCATAGTCCGGCAAAGAGGCGCTTCCGTACTGTGCGCCTTCACATCAACAGCGTGATGTCTTCACCCATCAGAGGGTCCACGCCGGACAGAGCCGTACAGCACGAGAAAGGCCCTGTGACCAGAACTTCCTGGTCACAGGGCCTTAGCTCCTGCTGTGGCGGGTAGAGGATTCGAACCTCTGTAGCTTTCGCGACGGATTTACAGTGTGCCGCGACCACCACGTTTGACCTGGTTAGATGCATGCTACAGGCCGAGATTCGGCACCAGTTCGGCAAGGTCAATCGGGATACCGGGTCAGAGCGAGCCCGCAACTGGCAGCGCTCGACGCAGTCCATCACGACCATGACGTTGACGTTCCGGTGCCACCGGTGTTCGAGGTTCAAGGACATGATCGCCTCATCGTCACGTGTAGGCACAGCCTCGTAGCTGCTGCGATAGCGGCACGGCTGCACTACCGGAACGGTTGCACCGCTAACAGCGTTCTGGCACCTAAGCTCGCCACCGTGGTGGCTGACAGCGCGCACAACCCGACGCCCGATGAACTTCGCCGTGACCTCGGAGGGCTTGCCTCATGGCGAGCATCGCACCTAAGGGGAGACGAGAAGAGCGAAGCCCAGACGTTTCTGGACCGGCTGTTCCGGGCGTATGGTCACGGCGGTATCCAAGAGGCTGGCGCAACTCTGGAGTACCGTATCAAAAAGCGGGATGTAGGCCAGGGTGCTGCCAGGGGCACAGCCTTTGCTGATCTCATGTGGAAGCCACGATGCCTCATTGAGATGAAGAAGGCTGGCAGCGATCTGGGTCGCCACTATCGCCAAGCATTCGAGTACTGGATGCGAGCGGTACCAGATCGACCACGATACGTCATTCTCTGCAACTTTGACGAATTTTGGGTGTACGATTTCGACGCCCAACTAGAAGAGCCCGTTGATCGCGTCTCACTCAAAGACCTGCCCGTCCGTTGGGACACGCTTTCTTTCCTCCTTCCTCACGAGGGAAAGCCGATCTTCGCCAATGACCTAGTGGAGGTCACACGCGAAGCAGCAGCGAAAGTTGCACGCGTGTTCTCTGAACTAAGGGCACGCGGAATTACACGCAATGATGCACAGCGTTTTACTCTCCAGACAGTCATGGCGATGTTCGCTGAAGACATTGGACTTCTTCCGGGACACGTCTTCACCAGCGCCCTAGACGACTCTCTAGCTTCACCTAGACCAGCCGAGGCAGCCTACGAAAACATCTTCGGCTTGTTTCGGGAGATGAACACCCCCGGCTCGACACCTGGTGGTCGATACAAGCACACGCCTTATTTCAATGGCGGCCTCTTCGCAGACGTAGCTCCATTCGAGGTGTCAAAGCTCGAACTGGTCGCACTGCGAGAAGCCGCAAATACAGACTGGTCGGCGGTGCGCCCTGAGATCTTCGGAACCCTATTTGAGCAATCCATGGCCTCTGGTGAGCGCCACGCTTACGGCGCTCACTTTACCAGCCAAGCTGATATAGCTCGGATTGTAATTCCGACGATTGTTGCACCCTGGCGGGAACGCATCGCCGAGTCACGTACGCGCGGCCGCGGCGGTGTGCCTGCCATGAATAAGCTCCTGGTCGAACTTTCTCAATATCGGGTACTCGACCCCGCATGCGGCTCAGGAAATTTTCTTTACGTCGCATATCGGGAACTTCGCCGAATTGAACACGAGATCCTTCAGACCATCGCGGAGCTAGCACCAAAGTCCGTAGTTCCTGGCCAGGGTGGAATTTCATACGTTCACGCAGGACAGTTCTTTGGCATCGATCGGAATCCATTTGCGGTTGAAGTGGCCAAAGTGACGATGATGCTCGGAAAGAAGCTTGCAGCTGACGAACTAGGAGACTATGAAGAAATTTTACCGCTAGAGAACCTCGATGCGAACTTCATTGCAGCAGACGCACTATTTACACCATGGCCCAAAGCTGATGCGATCGTAGGAAATCCCCCCTATCTCGGCCGAAGGAAGATGGCGGAGGAGCTTGGAACTGACTACACCCAGCGCTTGGCGGCCGAATTCCCGACAGTAGGCGGAGTCTCAGACTTCGTTTGCTACTGGTTTCCCCTAACACATGACAACTTGCCTCCAGGAGGCCGGGCCGGACTGGTTGCGACCAATAGCATTAGGCAAAACGAGTCGCGAGCCGTCTCGCTAGACTATGTCGTCGATCATGGCGGGATTATCTACGACGCAGTTTCGTCGAAACCTTGGTCTGGCGACGCAGTTGTACACGTCTCGATTGTTAACTGGATCAAGCCTGACGACAGTAATCCGGCGCCAACACCGAAGACACTTTGGCTCAACGAAGGAGAACTGCTCCTAGAGCTCGACCACATCCCTCCTGCACTTACCGCTTCGATTGATGTCCGCAAAGCAGCAGCCCTTGAGTCGAACCAAAATCCTGCAGTTTGCTTCCAAGGCCAGACGCCGGGCGTGACCAAGGGCTATGTGATTGACTCGGAGGCAAAGGCTCGTTTGATCGCTTCAAAAGGTGGCAGCGAGGTCATCCACCCATACCTCGGCGGAAAGCCGATGCTTCAGCAGGTTGAAGTAGATAGGTGGATTATCGACATCGCTGACTCTGACCTGCTTGAGGCACAGACGAAGTACCCCGCCGTTATGAAGCACCTTGCTGATATTGTTCTTCCAGAACGCGAGCGCTTGCTGGCACGCGAGGAAGAAAGGAACGCTAAGGGGTCGATCAGCTCAAAGTTTAAACCCGAGGCGCAGCACCGCCTATTTATGAACCGATGGTGGCAGCAGTGGCGTCGCCGCCCCGAACTGATCAACTCGCTGTCGAAGATAGATCGCTATATCGCTACTTCACGAGTCGCAACCTTTAATCGCGCTTCAGTTTTTCAGTTTGTAGATTCGTCAATTCATCCAGGCGATGCCCTCACCGTTTTCACACTGGACGACGACTACTCACTGGGGATTCTATCGAGTGCAGTGCATCGCGTCTGGCTTGAGGCACGCTGCTCAACCTTCAAGGGCGATCCTCGATACACGACCTCGACCGTCTGGGACAGCTTCCCATGGCCGCAAGCTCCATCTACAGATGATGTAGCAGACGTTACATCGGTGGTCAGTTCACTACTCGAAATACGAGCCGGGTATCTAAGTCAGGGAATTACCCTGGCGAAGCAATATGACGCACTCCGGCAGCCCGGGAAGAGTAAATTGCGGGAAATTCACTCTGAACTCGACCAAGCGGTCCTGAAAACGTATGGGTTCTCGGAAAAAGAAGACCTACTATCCCAGCTTTTCGCTCTAAATCAGGACCTTGCGATGGAACCGCGCAATGTTCGCGGCCCAGGAGGGCACAACCTGATGGGAGCACGAACCACGAACTATCGACTCAAAATGAACGAGCTCTAGAATCGCGAACGACTCCATTCTTGCGAGCCTCAAATGAAGCCGTATCTGCAGCAAAGGTGTTAACCGCATTGGGTGTTCAGTTCCTCGTCGGGCATCGTGCGCCGGTGGAGCATGCTCCACATCGTCCATCGCCGCTACGATGAACATGACGTCCGTGTTAGATGCGTGCCCTCGGTCAGCCACCGGGGGCATCGGCGGGGACATATCCGGCGATGAGGTGGATCTATGGCGACCTCGGGTTTTCCCGATCCTGCGCACACCACGATCGGGCAACGCATTAAGTGGGCGCGGGATCGCGCTGGCATGTCTCGCCCCGTTCTTGCCGGGCTGGTCGACAGGAGCGCCGAGTGGGTGAAGGCAGTCGAGAACGGCCGCCTGCAAGCACCTCGCCTGCCGATGCTGCTCCGCATCGCCCACGCACTCGGCGTCCAGGACCTCGCTGACCTCACCGGCAACGGCCACGCCGTACCGGTCTCCGTGTTCGCCGGCGAGAAGCACGTAGCCCTAGCCGCAGTACAGGCCGCGCTGACCGACTACCACCTGACCAGCGACGCCCGCCCACCGAACGTCGCGCATCTCGCGGTCCGCCTGGACCAGGCATGGCAGGTGCGGCACGCAAGCCCCGACCACCGCACCCAACTCGGCCTGCTCCTCCCCGACCTGATCCGCGACGCTCAGCGCGCCGTACGGGTCATCCGCGGTGAGGAACGCCGCGACGCACGCCGCGTGCTCGCAGGCGTCTACCGACTCGCCGACTTCTTCTGCGCGTACCAGCCAGCCGCGGAGTTGGTGTGGCTCGTCGCAGACCGGGCGATGAACGAGGCGCTCGAAGCTGACGACCCGCTCGCGATCGCCGGAGGCGTGTGGGCGAAGGTCCAGGCGCTGCGCGACGTCGGCCGTTGGGATGAAGCGCTGGACGTGGCAGCGTTCGGCACCCGCGAACTTGAGCCCTACCTCGACAGCGGCGACGACTGGCGCGGCATGTGGGGCGCGCTGAAGGTCGAGGTCGCCTACGTTCACGCTCGTCGCGGCCGGCATGGCGAAGCCTGGGAAGCGTGGGAGCTCGCGGACCGCATTGCGCAGGAGCTCCCGACCGGCTACCGGCACACGCAGTCCTCGTTCAGCCGTCCCGTGATGGCCGCGCACGCCACAACTCTTGGCGTGGAACTGCGGCGCCCCGCCGAGGCACTGCGCGCGGCCGACCAGATCGAGCCGGAGACCATCGTCTCGGTGCCACGTCGGGCTCGGCACCTGATCGAAGTTGCCCGTGCTCATGACCAGCGCGGGGAGCAGCACGCGGTGTGGGCGCTGCTCAACCACTCGGAGCGAACGGCGTCCGAGACGATCAAGTACAACGGCTTCGCACGGGAGATGCTGATCAACCTGCGCAGCAAGCCGCCGGCAGGACTGCGCCAAGACGTCCTCGACCTGTGCGAGCGGGTCGGTATCGCGGCTTGACCTGATCAGGTGGGGGTACAGCTCGTACCCCTTGGCCTGTTGGAACGGTTCTACGTTCCAGGCATGTGGTTGATCATCAGTGCTCGCGGTGCATCGGTGGGCGGGGCATGAGTCCGCTCACCGACGCCGAGGCGGTGACGCTCTTTCCCAGCCTCCAGTACCTGGTCCTCATTCGTGAGGCGGGCTGGATCTTCCTGCCTGTCGACGACCCCGGTGATCCCGATGCGGTCCTCGACGGGGCCAGGGTCTGGCTGGCCGGGTGGCGGGACTGCCTCCGGGTTCGCGACGAGACCGATGCACTCGGGCTGCGTATCCGCCTCAGCACCGGACAGCCCTCCGAGATCGTGTGGGAGCGAAGCGGCACTCTCGCCGATGTCGTCTTCCGCCTCCTGGAGCTCCCAGAGCCCGACACCCGGCACGCACCAACGCTGGTCGTCGGCAAAGCACCGAAGCTCCGGACGCCATGACCGGGACAAATCTCGCTCAGTCCAGCCGCATCGTCGCGCCCTACGTCACCGCGACCACCGCGGAGCAGGACCTCAAATGCGGCCTGGTCGTTCGCCCTGGAGGCCTGGGAATCGGGTACGCGCAGGAACTTCCTGGAGATCGTGACCACCTTGGCGTCCTGTGGCAGAAGGTCGCCGAGCGCCCAAAGGAAGGCAAGCCGGAGTTCGCCAGGGTGCATCCGGCGCGGCAGCGGCGTGCGATGAACGAACTGCTGTGCCAGGTGTGCGCGGGACCGGCTGACCAGACGCCGGAGGGTGTCTTGTGGCTGTTGCGCGACCACCGCGGAGACTGGCCGCGCTGGCCTGAAGGCATGGCCTCGGTGGAGCCGCCCATCTGTGCGCGGTGCGTCGCGATTTCCCTGAAGCGGTGCCCAGCCCTTCAGCGCGGTGCCGTCGCCGTCCGGGTTAGGAGCTTCGCGCTTGTGGGTGTGCGGGGGACGCTCTACGGACCAGGCATGTTCGCTCCAACTCCGATCGCGGCCTCCGAACTCGACTACGGAAATCCCAAGATTCGCTGGCTGGTCGCCGTGGCGTTGATCCGAGAACTACGCGGGTGCAGCTTCGTCCCGTTCGACGAGCTGCGCGACGCGATGGACGTGAAGTAAGCGGAGATGCCGAAGGACTTCCGAGCCACAACGCTCGAGCGCTCCATCGGCCGGCGGTTGGCGTTGTGGCGAGACGAGCGTGGACTGAGTCTTGCCGAAGCCGGCCAACGTGTCGGCTTCAGCAGCGCCAAGCTGTCGACGATGGAGAACGCGGTACAGCCCTCGACGCCGTTGGACATCATGGCGCTCGGCTACGTCTACAACGTGCCCACGCCGGAATGGCAGGCCGTGGTGCTGCGGGCGGAGTACGCGAAGACCGCACGGATGGGCGGAGGCAGCGCCGAACCGCACTTCGATCCGACAGCTGACTTCGCGAATCTCGTGTTCGAGGCGACGGAGTTGCGCGCGTTCACCACTGACCTCGTTCCCACCGGACTACAGCTCCCCAGCTACGCACATGCCGCAGGCAGCCCGGAACGGATCGTGCAGCTCGCGATGGTTCGAGAAGCGTGGGCGACGCGATTGGGCGACAAGGACCCGCCGATGGTCGAGGCGGTCTTTCCGGAAGGCGTGCTGCGGCCAGTGGTTGGTGGGCCTCGGGTTATGAAGGCGCAATTGCTGCACCTCATGGAGATCAGCGAACACTCAACGGTGACCGTGCAGGTCATACCGGTGGTTGCCGGGGCTTATCCGGCGATGGGGTGCCCGTTCACCTTGCTCGGTTTCCCCCATCGCCAACACAACGACGTGGCTTACCTGGAGACCGTCATCAAGGGCGAGTACGTCGAGGACCAGGCGCTCGTGGAGCAACTCGCACAACGATTCGCGGAACTCCAGAAGATCGCACTCAGCCCCGGCGAGTCGCTGGAACTCATCGCCGAGGCTGCTGCGGACCTATGATCAGCGGCCGCGAAGAAGCTCTTCCATCGCGTCCGCGGCGACGACGCACCTGAAGCCCGTGTCGTCATCCTTCATCGTTGCGTTCGCGTCGTTGAACGATGACGGAGTTGCTCGAAGGAACGGGCTCGTCCAGGCACCGCCCTTGAGCTCGTGGCGGCCGGGCTTCGTCTCGGTGGAGCACCACTCCCAGACGTTCCCGCACATGTCGTAGACACCGTACGGGCTTACGCCGCTCTGGTAGCAGTCGCGCGGCGTGGTCAGACCGACGCCGTTTTCACGCACGTTGCACTTGGCCGGCGTCGGCTGATCGCCCCACGGGTAGACCGTGCCGCGCGTTCCTCGGGCTGCCTTCTCCCACTGCTGACCGGTCGGCAGGGCCTTCCCCGCCCAGGCCGCGTAGGCGCTCGCGTCGTTCCACGTCACGAAGACCACCGGGTGGTCACGGATCTCGGGAGGGCACTGACCATCCGGCCAGTGATACGGCGGCTCATGTCCAGTCGCTGCAACGAACCGCGCGTAGTCCTCATTGGACACCGGGAACACGTCGATGTAGTAGCTGGCAATCCACGCGGGGGTGTTGCTCGGGCCGCCGAGGAAGACGCTCCCCTCGACCAGGATCATCGCGCTGCCGTCGGTCGGGTGGTGGACCTGGCCGCTACCGATCGGCTCGACCTGGACGTCCTTCTCCCCTGCGCCAACGACGGAGTCGCCCACCAGGAAGGTGAAGCGCGCGTGCGTGTCCGGGTCGCTGCGGCTCAGACAGGTGTCCAACGCTGCCTGGTTCACAGGCCGCGGCTGGATGTTCTCGCGGCCGGCCTCCCACTTCGAGACCATCCGCTCGCTCACACCGAGGTGAGCTGCGAACTCTCGAAGGCTCATGCGCATTGCATCGCGTAGGGCGCGCACTTCCACGCCGGTCCAGCGCTGCACGGTCGGCATTGCACACTCCCCCTTGGAGACCCTCCAAGGGAGCCTAGCGGGCCGAAAGCGCTGCCTATACCGGTTCCGCCGGAATGTCGGCATACAGCTCCCTCAACTCCTTCAGAACGGCATGCGCGTCTGACGCCCACTCCGTTGAGTCCACCGATGACACGGCTCGAACGCCGGTCGCGGCGTTGGTCGCGAAGGCCGCGTCCATGCTCGGGAGGTCGGACAGCGTCAGCGGTTCCGTCACAATCTGCTCGTCCAACTCCTGGTTGATCAAAGTCATCGTGACGCCCGCAAGCCACGGTGATCGCGGCCAAATGATGCGGCCATCACGAACGAAACCGATGTTCGACGTAGCGATTTCGGAAATTGTGCCGTCCGGGTTGAGGAAGAGGGCGTCGTCATAGCCCTCTTTTTGGGCAGCTCGGCGGCGCTGCATCGTGCCCCAAAGGCCTATGTGCTTCACCGACGGCATGTCCCGCTGGTAGGCGGTGGCCTGAAGCCGCCACGGTGCTGGAGATCCACTCGCTGCCTGGCGGTGTGTGATGAGGACCTGAGGCTGCGCGTCGCGGCCGATGGTGCCCAGGTCCAAGGCCGGATCGAAGACCGTGACTCGCACGACCGCGCGATCACTTGCGTGTTCGCCGAGCGCCTTACGCACGTAGCCGCGGACCTGTTCGGCGTCGAGGTCCTGGTCGAAGAGCTGTCGACAGTCGCGGGCCAGACGGTCCATGTGCAACGACAGTCCCCGCACCGCGCCGTTTTCCACCAGCATTGAGGTGAAGTGCCCGTAGTTCGTGAGGGCAAGCGCCTTCATCTGATCGAGGGTGGCGGGGACGCCATTCAGGTCCATGTCCCCAGGCTGCCACCCCGTTGGCGGGATCAAAAGGTGAGCGCGCCGAAGTTCGGTGAAAGTTCAGTGCAGGAAGTTCAGTGGAAGTTCGGTGTTGGGGTACTACTCGGGCAGTTCTCGTGTGGCGCAGATCGCATCAAGCTTGGAGCACAACAGAAACGCCACTGAGAACGGAGCACCGAGATGGCCAGGAAACAGACGATGATGCCGCTTCCCACCAACGGCGGGACCGGCCGGCGCGTAGCACTCACCTTGGCGGCTCTGGTCGTGCTGGCCCTGGTGATTCGGGACCCGGCCGGCGCAGCGGTCATCGCTCGCCAGTTGGCAACGTGGGGCGGAGCGATCCTGGACGGCGTGGTCGCCTTCTTCCGCGAACTGTCCTGATGCCTCGGGCCGGCGACTCAGCTCTTCGACAAGCGAGCGACCTTCGCGGTCAAGCCTTCGAGGCCGGCGCGCAACTCCGCGACCTCACCCCGGAGCGCCTGAACCTCTTCGCGTAGGTCCTGCTCCGCGTCGTCGCCCGAGGCCGGTCGGCCGGCTGCAACGTCGCCAAGGTGATCAGCTTTCCAACCGAGCGCCGTGGACACAGCGGCAAGCGTTGTCGCTGATCGCGACGCGTTCGCGCCCTGCTGCATGAGACGGAGCGTCGCCGGACTCACCTTCGAGCGCTCTGACAGCTCCTTCTGAGACAGCCCGAGTTGCTCCATTCGGGTGTTAATCGCGTCGGCTACGGCCTGCCAGTCCTTCGACACACGAACCCCCATCTAGCGCCAGTACCAGCGCAAATTCTAGCGCAGGACACCTCAAAGCCGCATGTCCCTGACTCATCTCGTCTTTGTGATCGCTTGTTCTAGCGCTTGTTCTAGCGCTAGCGTCGGCGCATCACCTCCGAGAGGAACCCCATGAACGTCTTCAGTAACTACCCCGACGGCATCACCGCTGAGGCTCTCACCAGCATCGTTGCGAGCTTGTCCGCTGAAATCGCTTCGCCGTTCGCGCCGACCGAGGCGCTAACGGACGGCTCTGCGGTCGCGCGACGGAACGCCCGGATGTTGGCGCGTGCCGCAGCGGGGATCTCGCCGAAGTACGGCGTTTCCCTGTCGCAGGCCGCGCAGGAGGTGACGACGCCGATTCGCGCCGTTCCCGTGGCCACAACGCCGATGCCCGATCACGCCAAGAAGCCGAAGAGCCGTCGCGCTCGGCGCAAGGAGCTGCGGAGCCAGGCCGTCCACCGCAGCCGCGGAACCGAAGCCGCCTGATCGCCCCGGACCGGCGGACTCCCGCCAAGAAGTCACCGCCGGTCCGGGTTCTCACACCCACTGTCCGATCTTGCAACCGGAAGAGGCACATCCAGTGTCCACCATGATCAACGCCCGGATCTCGGGCTCCGAGAACGGCCCCCTACCGGCTGGCCCTGCGCGAGTCCGCCCGCTCGAAGGGTGCGGTGCTCTGATGGACGAGCCGATGTTGTTGCTGTTGCTGGGTTCCAGCGTCGCGTTCGTGTGCGCGGTGCTGCTGTGGAAACTGCTGATCACCACGCTCGGCATCGCGTCCGCGCAGTGGGCCGTGATCACCGGCCTGCCGGACGAGCCCGTGGCACAAGTCCTGGCGTTCGGGATTCCAGCGCTGCTGGCTGCGTTCGCACTCATCTACGTCCCTCGCATCGCCGTCCGAGGCGCTGCGTTCTCGACCGCTCGCGTTCGCTTGAAGGGAGTCAGCCGATGACCAGCGCCTACCCCACCCGCTTGGAGGACCTGATCCCGCGCGTTCGGACGTTGGCGGAGGAGTCTGGAGAGAAGCCGTCCATCCGCGGCGTGGCCGGCACGTTCAACGTCGGTGCGAAGAAGGCTCGTGCTGCGCTCGTCGCGCTCGGCTACATCAGCGAGAACGAGCGCACCGAGATGAGCCAACACCGGTTGCAACCCGTTCCCGCGCTGGCCGACGAACCCGAACCGGTGGCACCGCCCGAGGACGCGATCGCACCTCACCTCCCCGTGCAGGGCCAGGCTTCCGACGAAGCGGAGCCCGTGGAACCGCAGGTTACCGATGCCGTGGACGCACCAGCGACGGCCCCGGAGCCAGGCTCGTCGCGGACCCGCTCGCAGGTGCGACGGTGGCCGATCGTCCTGATCGCGCTCGGTGCGTTCGTCGCGATCTGGGGCGGCTGGGTCGAGTTGGGCAAGCTCACCGGTTTCGGCGAGATCACCCCGCTTCCCGGCATCGCGGACGGCTGGACGATCAATTCCGCGATCACGCTCCCGCTCGGCATGGAGGCCTACGCCGCGCTCGCGTTGCAGGTGTGGCTGTCCGGTCGCACCCGGTCCGACAAGGCGCGCTCGTTCGCCAAGTGGTCCGCGCTCGGCGCGCTTGTGCTCGGCGCTGGCGGCCAGGTCGCCTACCACCTGATGAAGGCCGCTGGCATGACCGTTGCTCCGTGGCAGATCACCACCGTCGTGTCCTGCCTACCCGTGATCGTCCTCGGGTTCGGCGCGGCACTGGTCCACCTGATGACCGACACCCCGGAACCGGAGGAGGTGCGATGAGCAGCACGCAGCCCGACCGCACCGACAACGACGCGGGCGCGACCGTCTACGACCTGAGCGCCCGTCGTGCGGCAGCCGCCACCAGTACGGAACTCGAACCACAGCACGTGGTGGAAGGCGTTCTTCTCACCGACGAGGAGAACGCAGCCCTCGACCGCCGCATCGAGCGGAACGGCGGCATCGCACGGGTCCGGCACGCTCGCGCGACGGTCGCGCGCACTGTGCAGGTGGTTCGTCAGCACGAGCCCACCGTCAAGGCCACCCGGACCGTGCTCAGCAACTCCCTGTACGTCGTCCAGGGCTTCGAGTCCTGGGCACGGCGGCTCTGGGACGCGGGCACGTTAGGCGTGTACCGCCGTCAGATCAAGGCCGCCGAAGCGATGGGTGACCAGGAAGCGTTGCAGGACTGGACCGAGCGCAAGGAGCTGGCACAGGAACGTCGGCATCGTCGGCTGATGGACCTGCCTGGCATGGCCGCTGGACTCGCCAGGGTCACCGCGGGATCTATCGCGGTTCTCCTGATGGTGCTGCTGGTGATCTCGACGCTCGTCCAGGTCACCGACACCGGCAGGTTCCTCGCGGTGTGGGAAGGAGTCCTCGACGCGATCGGCTGGATCATCACCGCCGTCACGGTCGTGTGGACGCCGTTCGTGCTGTCCCTGCCTGCTCTGATCCTGCTCGGAGCGTGGCGCGAGGGCCGTCGTCTGGGCAGGGCTCCGGGGTGGCTGGCCACTGCAGCGGATGCTGACGCGGACGTCACGATCGACGAGACGACGATCGCACGTGCGTTGGAGGCGCTGCGGATTCCGCAGATCACCGCGTACATCAAGCAGGGCTTGCCGTTGCAGTACATCACCACCGCGCGAAAGGACGGACGCGGTACCCACGCGGTGCTCCGGCTCCCGGCCGGCGTCACCGCCGAGAAGATCGCTCGCCGACGCGGCGACCTGGCCACCGGTCTGCACCGGCTGTCCAAAGAGGTGTGGCCGACCACCGGCAGCGAAGCCGGAATCCTCGACCTGTGGGTGGCGGACAAGGGCGCGCTTGCGGAAGGAGCGGGCGCGTATCCGTTGCTGCACGAGGGAAGCGTGGACATCTTCAAGGGTGTCCCGTTCGGACGGACGCTGCGCGGTGAGCCGATCACGTGCCCGGTGCTGGAACGCAACACCATCGGCGGCGGCATGCCCGGCCAGGGCAAGTCATCGGCGGCCCGGTGCGTCATGGCGGGCGCTGCCCTAGACCCGACCGCCGAACTCCGGATCTGGGTTCCGGACGCGAACTTTGACTTCGAGGCGTTCAAGCCGCGGTGCTCGCGCTACGTCATGGGCGCCGAGGACGAGAAGATCGCGGAGATCCTGGAGCACCTGCGAGAACTGCACGAAGAGGTGCAGAGCCGCGGTGAACTGCTCATCAAGCACGAAGAGCCTGCGGTGACTCGCAAACTGGCCAGTGCCGGAGTTGGCCTGCACCCGATCGTTGCGCTGCTGGAGGAGGCGCACGTAGCGATCCAGCACGCCACCTACGGAGCGGAAATCTCGCAACTGCTGGTGGACATCGTCAGGCTCGGCCGCAAGCGAGCCATCCATCTGTTCCTGTCGACGCAGGCACCGACAAAGGACAGCATGCCTCGCGACGTCACCCGCAACTGCTCCAACGGCATCGCTTTCGCCGTCGGTGATCACGTCGCCAACGACGCCCTACTTGGTCAGGGTGCGTACGCGGCCGGCCACCGGGCAACGGAGCTGATTCCTGGCACTGACAAGGGAACCGCTGTGGTCAAGGGCTTCAGCGGCGAACGCTCGGAAATCGTTCAGGTGTACTTCCTGGACGTCTCCCGCAACAACGACCAGGTCACGCCGATCATCACGCGATCGCTGGCTGCGATCGAGGCTGCTGGACGAGGTCTCCCCGGTACCGCCATGGCGGCCCCGGTGGTCGAAGTCAGCCGCAACCTGCTCGAAGACCTCGACGCGGTGATGGGAGAGGAGCCCATCAGGGTCGCCGACCTGCCTGCGCTCCTGGCTCAACACGCGCCACGGTGGACGCCCTACCGGTCGCTCACCGGCAAGGCGCTGCGCGACCAGCTCGCCGAACTCGGCGTGAAGGTGCCGTCCACGAAGAACACCTACCCCGTCGATCCTGTCACCGTCCGTGATGCGCTTGCGCGTCAGGCGACGGCCGACCTGGACGACGAGAGCTAGCCCGAGGTACGCCGGGTTAGGTCGCGGGCTGCGGCGCAGACCCGCTCCGAACGCTGCTGGCCAGGCTTCGCAGCGCCCGACCTAACCCGGCTAACCAGCTAACTCACCCCAGCTCAGCGACGGTTCCATCCCATCTAACCCAGTCAGTTAGAAACCTAACCCAGGCTCGGTGACCTAACCCGGCCTGTCGATCGCTCCTCAGCCTCCAGCGCGGGCTTGTTCGTGGTGCCCGCGCTGTCTTCGCACGCCCACTCACTGTTACTCAGAGCAACTTGGAGATGCGACGACATGACCAGCCGCCGCACGTTCCTCACCGATCCCAGCGACGTCCAGGCGTTCGATCGCCGACCGCTGCGAGACCCGTCCATCGTCCGCGCGTGGTGTGAGCCGATGCTCCGGCCGGCATGGGCCGCCATGCGTCCCGGTGACTCCATGCCGCTGGCAGGCAGCCCGAGGTGGCAAGCGCTCAACGACGACGATCCGCGCAAGCTCGCGGCTGTCCTTCACGCAGCACTCGCGCACCTCGATGAATCCACACCGCACGCAATCGCGGCCCGCTTCGCTCGTGAGCTCGCGGCGCAGCACCAAGAGGAACAGGCGCTGCTGAAGGAGACAGCCGCTGCGGTGTCGGCCGCGATGTCCAGCGCAGGCGCGCTGAACCAGCACCTGCCGTTCTGCACCCTCACGGCTCGACGCATGACCTATGCGACGCCACCACTCACCGCCGACGAGATCCGCCGCCGCGCCTTCCGGTCGTGGGGACTCGCCGACCACCCCGCCACACGCAAGCGGGCCGCATGAACGCACCGCACAACCACGAGATCAAGAGGAGGGACATCGCGTGAGCGCCTTCATCGACACCCTGGCGGACATCGACAACGTGATCGGCGACGCCGCGACCAGTGCCCCGGCCGCCGTGATGACCTGCCACACGTGCGGCAAGCCGCTCACCGGGTCCGTGTCCGACGACTTCTGCGACGAGCCCTGCCAGACCAGGTGGTTGGCATCCCTCGCGGAGTCGAGCCCGTACGACGGTGGCCAGTCGCCCGACGAGGACCAGCCCGAGGCCGCGCCGGTGACCCCGGTCGCGTCGTGGCTCGGTGCTCCACCCGGCGTGGTGTCGCGGGCAGGCCACGAGCTGCTGGACGCGGTGACGACGTTCCTGAACCGCTTCCTGCGGTTCCCCAATGAGCACTGTGCCCCGGTCGTGGCGCTCTGGTACGCCCACACCCACCTGGCGGACCGGCTGTACGTCACGCCGCGGCTGATCCTGTCGTCCGCCGAACCCGGCAGCGGCAAGACCCGCGTGCTGGAGATCGGGCAGTACCTCGTTCACAAGCCGGAGATGACCATCTCCATGACTACGGCGGCCATCTTCCGTCTGCTGCTGGACGGCCCGGTCACGCTGATGTTCGACGAGATCGACGCGGTCTTCAGTACCCGAGGAGGCAACAACGAAGACCTACGCGGCCTGCTCAACGCTGGATACAAGCGGTCCGCGACGATCGCTCGCTGCGTCGGCGACGCGAAGTCCATGAACGTTCAGCGCTTCCCCGTGTACGCACCTGTGGCACTTGCGGGGATCGCCGGACACATGCCCGCCACGATCACGAGCCGTGCCGTCACCATCCACATGAGGAAGGCCGCCTACGGCGACGACCCCGAGGAGTTCTTGGAAGAGGACGTCGAACTCGAAGCCGCGCCGTTGCGGGCCGAACTCGCGGCATGGGCTGGTGTGGTTGCCGATCAGGTGGCGACGGCCCGGCCTGAACGTCCTGAGGGAGTCCGCAACCGCGCGGCTGAGATCTGGCGTCCGTTGCTCGCGCTCGCCGAGGCTGCGGGCGGTGACTGGCCGGCCAGGACTCGCGCGGCCTGCACGCACTTCGTCATCGACACCGCCACGAGTCAGGAGGAGTCCACCGGGGTGCAGCTCCTGGCCGCTCTGCGCGACCTCTTCACGGCGCAGGGCACCGACCGGATGCGCACGGCCGACATCCTGAGCGCGCTGCACGCTCTCGAAGAGGCCCAGTGGTCCGACATGGGTGACGGGAAAGCCCTGAACCCGCAGGGGCTTGCGCGCGAACTCAAGCGCTACGACGTCAAGCCGGTCGTGTTCGAGCCGCTCAACCCCGGCGAGAAGGCGGGTCGCGGCTACGTCACCTTCACCACCAACGGAGCCCAGGCCCAAACCGGGCTCGCCGACGCGTGGCGGCGCTACCTGCCGCCTCTGCCTTCCGCTCAGGCGTAAGGCCAGTAAGTGCCGTAAGTCGCCTGGTCACAGCAACGTCAGGGTGTAAGCGGCTTACGTCTCGCAACGTAAGCCGAGGCGACCAATACAGCAGCGGCTTACGCATCGGAATGTAAGCCGCTTACACCCCTGGACGCCTGCGACCAGGCTACTTACGGCTCTTGCGGCAGTTACGCCGCTCCGGACATCACCAGATCCGAGGCGCTGCCGCGCGCTCGGACATTCGGCGGGCTCGTTGTCTGCCGTTGCTCAACGTTCCAACCAACACGCGGAGGTGGCGTGGTCATGCGCCGACGTGAACTGCTCACGGTTGCTGAGTTCTGCAAGGAGTTCAAGATTTCCCGCTCGACGCTCTACGAGTGGATTGCCAAGCAAACGGCACCGAAGTTCTCGCGGTTGCCGAACGGACAACTGCGTTTCGACCGGAGCGACGTGGACGACTGGTTCAACGGCTGTGGGGTGGCGGCATGAAGACGAGCTTTAACGTTCGGATCTACGCCACTGATGTCTACAAGGGCACGCGAACCACGACGTATTGGGTTCGGTGGGCCGTCGAGAAGAAGCAGTTCAAGGAGAAATTCAAGACTGCTGCACTGGCGGACAGCTACCGTTCGGAACTCGTCATCGCCTCGCGCAAGGGTGAGGCGTTCTGCGTCGAGACAGGTAGCCCACTGTCGAAGCTCCGCGAGGAGACCGCGGACCTATCCACGATGTCTTGGTTCGACCTCGTCGCCAAGTTCGTCGACATGAAGTGGGACGAAGCCGCACCGACTCATCGGAAGTCCATTGCGGACGCGCTCGCGCCGATCACCGAGGCAATGATCTCTACTGATCGCGCGCGTCCTCCTCACAAGGTTCTGCGCCGCGCGATTCGCATTCACTGCAACAAGGAGCGCCGTGACCAGGAGCACCCGAGCGACGTGGCGGCGGCACTCGGGTGGCTAGCGCACAACACACGCCAAGTGTCGGAACTCTTGGATGCAGATTTTCTGCGGAAGGTGGTCGGTGCGTTCGAGCGGAAGCTCGATGGGCAGCGGGCGGCGTACGACACCATCCGGCTACGGCGCACGACGTTCGGCAGCATCTTGGCCTACGCCAACGAGATCGGCGTGTTGTCCGAGAATCCTTGGAAAGAGGTGAAGGTTAAGAAGCACAAGGTAGTCGCCAAGGAGGTTGATCGTCGCTGCGTGGCGAACCCGATCCAGTTCCGCACGGTGCTGCGTGAGGTGGCCGGCATCGGCCGTACGGGCCGCAAGTTGGTGGCGTTCTTCGCGCTGATGTTCTTCGCGGCGCTCCGGCCCGAGGAGGCTTCCAACGTCAGGCTCTACAACCTGCGGCTCCCGCCGAAAGTGTGGAACGAGGAGGCGCAGCGTTGGGAGGTTCACGAGTGGGGCGTGATCGACCTAGAGGGGGCGGCCCCTGAGGTAGGTAGCGAGTGGACGGATAGCGGCAAGCGGCATGAGGAGCGGGAACTCAAGCACCGTCACAAGGGCTTCGGCCGACCGGTCCCGATGTGCCCTGAGTTGGCTCTCTATCTCTACGAGCACATCGAGATGTTCGGCATTGGACCGCGCGGGCTGCTGTTCGTCGCCGAGCGCGGCGGGCGCATTGGCAGCTCGACCTACGGGCGGGCCTGGGATCTCGCCCGCAAGATCGCGTTCACGGCGGAGGTGGCGGCCGGTCCACTGGCGAAAAGGCCGTACGACCTACGTCATGCCTGCGTGACATTCTGGCTCAACCTGGTCAAGGAGCCCAAGCGGGTCGCAGAGTGGGCAGGGCACAGCCTAGCGGTACTGCTGCGCGAGTATGCGAAGTGCATCGACGGTGGCGAGCAAGAAGCCCTCAGAAGAATTCAGGACGGACTCAGCGGATCGACCTCAAAATCCAGGTAGTGAGATCACTCTCAAATAGCCACTCTCACAACTCCTCCATAAGTTTTCAATTGAAATTGACTACTCAGGCGCATCGAGATACATCTTTACTTCATCGGGGATGTTTCTACCGAAGTGCACCTGATCGAATCGAGTCGTTCCACCGAACCACGAATCAGTGAAATTTACGCCACCATCGAAGCGTGCCGCATCAAACCGAGTGACTCCATCAAAGCGCGCTTGCTCAAAGTAAGCAGAACTACCAAAGTTGGCGTTAGAAAACGCCGCCAGGTTCTTGAACTCGGCTTTTGCAAAGCTTGCATACCCGTCAAACCGCACATCGAGAAAGCCAGCAAAATCCTCAAAACACACTCTCGCAAACAACGCAGACCCACCGAAGTGCGCGCCGTTAAAGTCGGCAAGATAACTAAAGTTTGCGTCACTGAAGTAGGAGTCTCCGACAAACTGCGCGTTACTAAACTTCGCAGCCCGAACATCGACGCTGCTGAAGACCAGATCCACGAGCACAGCGTTAGTCAAATCGATAGTTATTCCAGGCCAGAACGTCGTCATCGACTTAATATCACCTTTGCCGAGACGTAGATGGTCAGCCAGAATTCGCTGGGCAGCTTGGCGAACTTCGCGTTCTTCGACTCGCTCACGATATAAACGGAGGATCGTTTCCTCCGCATCATCAGCAGGTCGATGACCTGGCAAAGAGTAGGGCATGCGCAAGTAAGCACACAGCACATTAACGATGGTCTGCCGCTGAGGCGGATTATCTTGAGCGAGACGCTCAAGAGCGTACAGACCACCTAGGCGGACGGGAGCCTTGTCCGAGCCAAGCTGTTCAACGGCCTTGGTGTAGAGGTCGGTGATTCGACGTTCGCGAGCGTCAGCCTCGACATGCTCATGGTCGCGGTCCTTCTGAGTCAGCGCGGTCGCCGCTTGGGCAAGCGTAATCTCTGCGGCTCGTTGCCGTCGCCAGGAAAGGTAGAGGGCAAGGGCTCCTCCTCCGCCGATACCGATACCGAGTCCAGTACGAAGGGCATCTAGTCGGGCAGTAACCAGTTTGTCCCCGTTAAGTCCCGCAGTCCCTGCCCACCACAAGGCCACCACTACAGCGATGGTCACCAGGACGATGCCACCGACAACCACGATGACCGCCCGTCTAGATAGAGGCGTCATCGGCTGCACGGTCGCGATTGCTGGCCTGGGCGTCTCAGGCTCCGACGAGCCGGGTGTCTGGGCAGATGCGCTCACACCAGTTCATCACCACGGAGAGCTCCAGCGCTACAGCTAGACGCTCGATACGTACCGCTAGACGCTTGACCGATGACGGTGGGCATCTCTGGTCGCTCGATCATTGAGCATCTCCAATGTCTCGACCGAACACCCGCAATCCAGGCAGAGGGATGCCGCTAGGCCGAGCCGTGCCCAACTTCGGCACGTATTCGGCACAGACACCAGCAACCGGCCGGATCGAGCCGTACGCAGCCGGACAGCACGACGAAGGCCCTGTGACCAGAGCTTCCTGGTCACAGGGCCTTCAGTACTGCTGTGGCGGGTAGAGGATTCGAACCTCTGTAGCTTTCGCGACGGATTTACAGTCCGCTCCCATTGGCCGCTCGGGCAACCCGCCCCACACCGCCGTAACGGTGCAGGCGGAACAATACATAACCCCTTCGGGAGGACCCAAATCGGGGTCCCCCAGTAGCATCGACGCTGGCTGTGACCCCGAGATCGTTGGAGAGTGAAGTCGTGGCGGACCCGTCGTTCGACGTGGTGAGCAAGGTGGACCGGCAGGAGGTCGACAACGCGCTCAACCAGGCCTCGAAGGAGCTGAGCACGCGCTTCGACTTCCGCGGGACCAACACCACAGTGGCCTGGGCCGGCGAGGAGGCGATCACCTTCACCTCCGAGACCGAGGAGCGTTGCAAGGCGGCGATCGACGTCTTCCAGGAGAAGCTGGTCAAGCGCAACATCTCTATGAAGGCGTTCGAGGTGGGCGAGCCCGCCATCTCCGGCAAGGTGTTCAAGGTCACGGGAAATCTCGTGCAGGGCATCACGTCCGAGAAGGCCAAGGAGATCGCCAAGAAGATCCGCGACGAGGCGCCCAAGGGTGTCCAGGCGCAGATCCAGGGTGACCAGTTGCGGGTGTCCGGCAAGAAGAAGGACCACCTGCAGGACGTCATCTCGTTGCTGAAGGGTTCTGACTTCGGCATCGCCCTCCAGTTCACCAACTACCGATGAAGGGCATCGTCCTCGCCGGTGGCAGCGGGTCGCGGCTGCACCCGATCACGCAGGCCGTCTCCAAGCAGCTCCTGCCGGTGTACGACAAGCCGATGATCTACTACCCGCTGTCGGTGCTCATGCTGGCGGGCATCCGGGAGGTGCTGATCATCAGCACGCCCACCGACTTGCCGCTGTTCCGGCGGTTGCTCGGCGACGGGTCGCAGTGGGGCATGTCGTTCGAGTACGCGGAGCAGGCCGCGCCGAACGGGCTCGCTGAGGCGTTCGTCATCGGTGCTGACTTCGTCGGTGGTGACGACGTGGCGCTGGTGCTGGGCGACAACATCTTCTACGGCCAGGGTTTCTCCACCACGCTGCAGCAGAACGCGTCCTCTTTGGACGGCTGTGTGCTCTTCGGCTACCAGGTGAAGGATCCCGAGCGGTACGGCGTGGGTGAGGTCGACGCGACGGGCAAGCTGTTGTCCATCGAGGAGAAGCCCGCGAAGCCGAAGTCGAACCGGGCGATCACCGGGCTCTACTTCTACGACAACGGTGTGGTGGACATCTCGCGGAACCTCAAGCCGTCGCCGCGGGGCGAGCTGGAGATCACCGACGTCAACCTCGCCTACCTGCGCGAGGGGCGTGCGCGGCTGGTGGACCTGAGTCGCGGGTTCGCGTGGCTCGACACCGGCACGCACGACTCGCTGCTCGAGGCCGGGCAGTTCGTGCAGGTGCTGGAGCACCGGACGGGCGTGCGCATCGCGTGTCCCGAGGAGATCGCGCTGCGCATGGGCTTCATCTCAGCGCAGGAGTGCTACGCGCTCGGCGAGAAGCTCGGCAAGTCCGGGTACGGCGAGTACCTCATGGCCGTGGCGAAGGCAGGGCGTTAACGCCTCGCCATCTCCTCGAGCCTGCGGATGCGGTCGGCGATCGGCGGGTGGGTCGAGAACCACTTCGCGAACTGCTCCCCCGAACGGAACGGGTTCGCGATCATCAGGTGGCTCTGCGACACCACCCCCGGCTCCGGCGCGAGCGGCGCCGCCCGCGTCCCCAGCTCGATCTTGCGCAGGGCCGAGGCCAGCGCCAGCGGGTCGCCCGTCAGTTCGGAACCGGACTGGTCCGCCTGGAACTCGCGCGAGCGGCTCACGGCCAGGCGCACGACGGTGGCCGCGATCGGGCCCAGCAGCGCGATCATCAGCAGGCCCAGGGGGCCTGGGCCGTCGTCGTCGGAGTCGCCTCCGCCGAAGATGCCGGCGAACAGGGCCAGGTTCGCGAGCATCGTGATCACGCCGGCCAGCGCGCCGGCCACGCAGCTGATCAGGATGTCGCGGTTGTAGACGTGCGCGAGCTCGTGGCCGACCACGGCCCGCAGTTCGCGTTCGTCGAGCAGGTCCAGGATGCCGGTGGTGCAGCACACGGCCGCGTTGCGCGGGTTGCGGCCCGTCGCGAACGCGTTCGGTGCGACCGTCGGGCTCAGGAAGAGCCTGGGCATGGGCTGGCGCGCCTTCTGCGACAGCTCCCGCACGATCGCGTAGAGCACTGGTTGCTCCACCTGCGACACGGGCACCGCCCGCATCGCGCGCAGCGCGAGCTTGTCCGAGTTGAAGTACGCGTAGGCGTTCACGCCCAAGGCCAACACCAGGCCGATGACCAGTGCAGTCCGGCCGAACAGGCTGCTGACCAGCACGATCAGCGCGCTCATCCCGCCGAGCAGCACGGCCGTCTTCAACCCGTTGAAGTGCTTGTGCACGGTTTCGCCTCCGGGTTTTACGTCCTACCCCTCAACGAACCAGGCCTGCGTCCGGTTCCTGCGGCTGTTTCGGGCGCCGGCTCCGCGGCCGGGTCGAGCGCGGGTGGCGGCGGCACCTTCTCGACCCAGGTGGACAGCACGTCCCGTTCGTGGACGAGCTCCGCCACGGCACCCTCGCCGTCGATCGAGCCCGTGCCCGGATAACCGAACTCCGGCGCCCAGTGCAGGGCGTCGAACGGGCAGACCTCGACGCAGATGCCGCAGTAGAGACACTGGCCGTAGTCGATCGCGAACCGGTCGAGCACGTTGCGGCTGCGCGCGCGGGCGCTGCCGGGCTGCTCCTCGACCTCGGTGTGCGACGTGATGTGGATGCACCAGTCAGGACATTCGCGCGCGCAGATCATGCAGACCGTGCAGTTGGCCTCCAACAGCGCGATGACGCCTCTCGTGCGCGGTGGCAGGTTCGTCACGACTGCGGCTCCTCTTCACGGCGCGGGCCCCACGACGGGTCCGGCACTCCGGGTGGTGCGGTGCGGCGGCGGCTCGGCGCGCTCGTGTTGTCCTCGCCCGGTTCGAGGGCGCCCGGCCACGGACGCACGACGCGTGAGGCGAGCACGAAGTCCTTGCGCAGCGGATGGCCCTGGAAGCTGTCGGGCAGCAGCAGGTGCTCGGACTTGCTGTCGACGGTGACGCCGAGCACCACTCCGAACATTTCGGCAGCCTCGCGCTCGTGCCACCCGGCGCCCTTCCAGAGGTGCGCGACGCTCGGCAGCGCGTCCTCAGGGCTCAGCTCGGTGCGCAGCATGACGCCCTCGCGCGTCTGCGGGTTGATCACGTGCAGGAACACCGCGTGGCGCTGACCCACAGCACCCGGCCGGCCCGCGTCCTCGACGCCGAGCCAGTCGAACATCACGAAGCCCTCCGCGTGGTGGGCCGTGGCCGTGGTGAGCCAGTCGGCGAGCTCCACGTGGTGGATCGTCTGGCCGAACGCGGTCTTCGCCGTCGCCGTCATGCGTTCACCAGCCCGTGCAGCGCCTTCAGGCCCTCGAGCAGCGCTTCGGGCCGCGGCGGGCAACCGGGAACGGCGACGTGGACCGGCAGGGCCTGGTCGATCCCCTTGGTGACGCTGTAGGAATCCCAGTACGGGCCGCCGGTGTTGCTGCAGGCGCCCACGGAGATCACGTAGCGGGGTTCGGGCATGGCCTCGTAACTGCGGAGCACAGCGGGCAACATGACGTCCGTGACGGTGCCGGAGACAACGAGAACGTGCGCCTCGCCCGCGCCGTCGACCGGCGTGACGCTGAGGTCGGGAAGGCGGTCCAGAGCTGCCATCACCTCGACCCCGCAGCAGGCGAGTCCGAGTTCGAGCACGGTGACCTGGTAGGTGGTGCCCCATTCCAGGCGAGCGGAAGCCGTCACAACGGCTGAGGGTAATACTTGGGGGCCCGCCGGCTTGCGCCTGGCGGACCCCCACCCCCCAATGATTCCCCCCGGAATCGGCTCCCACGCGTGGTCGCCGCAGATAGTTTTGTACACCGCGGGATAAGTGTCCAGGGATTTGCCGACAGGATCTGCAGATCATTTGTCGGCGAAATGCGGTCAAGTTCAGTTCAACTGATCGACAGAACATCAGAGAGGGTCCCGATGTCCGGCTCGTCCCAGTTGGTGCTTCCCACCAGCACCTCGTTGCACCGTTTGCTGAACATGCCCGGTGCACTACTGGATACCACGATGGACCAGCTCAGGACCCTTCTCACCGTGCATGAGACCCGTTCGGCCCTACGAGCGGCGCGGGCGTTGGGGCGTGAGCAGTCGAGCGTGCAGAAGCAGCTCGACACGTTGAACAGGAACTTTGTGGAACTGTGCGGCGAAGCGCTCGTGGTGAAGCAGGGACGCGGAAAGGACGTGTTGTTCACGCCCACTGGTGAGTCGATCGTCGAATTGGCGCGGGAGACGCTCGCGGAGTGGCTCGACGGAATTCACGAGTGCCGCCGCAAGCTCGGCACGACCGTCACCGTCGGCACGACGCGATACATGCTCGACACGCTCGCGAAGGCATGGCACCACGTGGCCGACGAGTTCCAGGAGCGCGACGTCGACCTCAAGGTCGTGCACATCCGCACCAAGGACATCTGGACGAAGCTGGAGACGCAGGAGGTCGACGTCGTGTGCGGCAGCGTCGTCACGCGGGCCGGCCAGGGCTGGGAGCGTCCTGAGTTCGAGGTGATCCAGTGGCGCAGGGGCGGGCTCGCCCTGCTGACGAACCTGCCGGAGACCGTCGTCGGGGACCGGGTCCGCGTGCCGGCGTTGCGGTCGGTGCCGCTGGTCGTGCCGGGGGCGGGGCTGATCGCGGAGTTCCTGCGCGGCTGGTTCGGCCCGGACTACCGCCAGGGCCTCGACATCGCCGCGGAGATCGACGAGATCCAGTACGGCATCTCCCTGCTGCGCTCCAACCTCGTGAAGGGCGCCATGATCGTCACGTCCGGCCTGGGGGTGGTGGCGGCGAACAACGAGCTGCGCGAGGGAAGCGGTCTGCGCGTGGTTCAGCTCGCCGACGATTCGCTGGAACGGCTCGTGGGCGTCTTCGCGAGGACGGACGCGCTCGAGAAGCACCCGGCGGACCATCCGCTGAAGCTCCTGTGGGCCGCGTTCGAGCGGGAGGCTCCGCCCCTGTGAGCCGTCTCCCCGTGCGCACGCAGAAGCGCCCCGGCCGCAGTCGGGGCGCTTCTGTCGTTCCTGCCTATTTCTTCGCGGGTGTCATGGCGTCGTGCTCAGGCCTGCGTTGCTCGACTTTGGGACAATGTTGGGCTTTGGCCATCTTGGCCAGCCAACTCGTCGCCTCCGAGCGGATCTTCTCCAGCTCGTCGTCGCGTGCCTGTTGCTCGTTCATCGGCCACTCCCTGCGTTCGGGGATCGCGTTCGATGGGAGCACTACCGGGCGTGTGCCCGCTAGGGCCGCCATGCTTGTGGGTGAACCTGATTGACAGCATCGTCCGCCGATGGGTTTCCCGCACCCCGACACGGCGATTTCGGCCCTTTTAGTACCCCAGGTAGCCGCCACCCAGGTTCATGTTGACCAGACCCGGGTGGTTGTGGAAGCCGCCGTAGCGCGCGTAGGTGTAGCGAACGCCCGCGATGATGTTGTCGACCGGCGCGAGGATATTGTCGTACCCCGCCAGCTTGTAGGCCCGGAACGTCGGGTCGATGCACTGCATCAGGCCCTTGGACGGCGTGCCCCGCATCGCGTTGGAGTCCCAGTTGTTGACGGCGTTGGGGTTGCCGTTCGACTCCTTCATGATGATCGTGTAGATCTCGTCGATCGAGCCGTTGTCGATGTTGGTGCCGTTGGCCTGCAGGATCTTGATGGCGTCCTTGATCCAGGCCTCGACCTCGCGCTGCTTGGCGGGCTTGCGCATCTCGATCTGACGCTCGGCCTCGGCCTTGGCAGCGGCCTCGCGCTGGGCGTGGGCGTCCGCGGCGACCTTCGTGGCCTGCTGGAACGTCTGCTGCGCGTACATCTGCTGGAACTGCAGGAGACGGCCGACCTGGCTGCCGGGGTTCACGTCGTGGACCGTCGTGATGGTCTTGGCCTGCTGGTCGGGGAGAGCGCCCAGCTCGGCCGCACCCGCGGCGAGTTCGGTCGAGGAACCGCTGGTCGCGGCGTTGGCGATGGCGGCGGTGCCGGCGGCGACACCTGCTGCGACGACGATCGCGCTCACACGGTGGGCAAGCGGAACCTTGTCGTCCTCGACGCGGTGAGCGCCGGGCTTGACTTCTTGTCGGGGCACGACCGTGTACACGGTTCGGCCATCGGCCTTGCTGTGCCGGGCCAAGGGGGAGCCTCCTGCGTCGGGGAGCTTGGCCACTGGACTGTCCCGGCGGGGGATTCCGGGCCGGACTTCGGACCCCAGTGGTACAGGGCCCGTGTCCTGCCAGTGACCAAACCGTTATCGGCGGGCGAGAACGTAACCTCGCGTCACGAGCGCAGGCAAGCCCCAGCGCCCGTTGGGTGACTCTCGTCACGTTTCCGATGAGATGGGCTATCCGTTGCTGACAGACAGTCAACGAGCCTTGTGAGTCCTGCGTAAGTTCATCGTTGCCTCCTGACGAACTGACGGAGCTGTCTGTTGGTTCGCTGCTAGCCCGGCTCTCGTTATGGGTTACGTCCACGATCACGCGATCGAGTGGTGCCGTCACGCTTGGTAGTAGTTGTGAGGTGCGGAGGTGCTGAACTGCGAGGACTTGATCGCTGGACAGCGTTTTTCTCGGTCTGACGAGGGGTACGGAGTGGCCGCGTGTCCGGTTCACCCAATGTTGTGGGTTAACTCTTGCGGTTCTGTTCCAAGGCCTTGAGAGCCTCACGTGCGCCGGGAACTGGAGCGACAGCCCGCAGCGGCCTGATTACGTTCGCCGCATGCCTTCAGGTCTCACGTGGCGCCCGCTCACGCGCGAGGACGCCCAAACGTCGGCCGACCTCCTCAACGCGATCGAGGTCGTCGACAAGATCGGCGAGAACTACACGGCGGAGGACTGCCTCACCGAGCTCGACGATCCGTACGCGGACCTGGAACGCGCCAGCCTCGCGGCGTTCGACGGCGACGTGATGGTCGGCTACATGAAGATCCAGTACCGGCCGACCGCCGTCGAGGTCCACAACGTCTCGCTGGACGGCGGCGTTCATCCGTCGTACCGCCGCCAGGGCATCGGCACGCGGCTAGTGCAGGCCGGCATCTCGTCGGCTCGCGTCCTGCACGCGCTGCACCACCCGGCGTTGCGGCTGGCGATCAACGTCCACAAGGCCGAGCACATCTCGGGCCTGGCCCCGTTGCTCAGCGCTGCGGACTTCACGCCCGTTCGCTACTTCCAGCGCATGGAGCACTCGCTGGTCGACGTTCCGGCGGCCGGTGACGCTCGGATCGAGCCGTGGTCCGCGGCGATCGACGAGGAGTTCCGGCACGTGCGGAACGAGGCGTACCGGTTGAACTGGGGCTCGACGCCGATGCCGGTGGAGCTCTGGAAGAACAAGATCACCAACCAGACGTTCCGGCCTTCCGCCAGCTTCCTGCTGCGCGACGCCGGTGCCGCGGTGGGCATGTTGGTGACGATGAACTGGGAGGCGGACACGGAGGCCACCGGCGTGCGTGACGCGCACTTCATGGTCATCGGGACGTTGCCCGGTCATCGGAACCGCGGCATCGCGAGCGCGCTGCTCGGCCACGCGCTGCGGGCTGCCGCCGACCAGGGGTACGACCGCGCGCTGCTGAGCGTGGACTCGGAGAACTCCACCGGAGCGTTCGGGATCTTCGAGCGGGCCGGGTTCGTGCCGACGATGCGTTATGTGCGGTGGGCGCTGGAGGTCTGAGCTTCGATCGCCTGCACCAGTTGGGCGGGGGTCAGCCAGTCCTCGCTACTCGCCACCCTCTGTCGTTCGTGACCCCAAGCTCGGTATCGAGCGCCGGGCGATCTGCCCAGGTGGAAGCAGCTGGGTCACCCGAATGAGGAAATCTATGGTGGCTGGGGTAGACATTGCCTTCCCGATGGAGTTAGTCTTCTCCTCGTTGAACGAGAGATAACATGGCACGGGAGATGATGAACTGCCCGTGAGGTGAACGCAGGACGGTCAGGCGTGTCAGAACGCAAGAACCAGAGCCGACCGCCGCTTCACCAGCAGGTGCAAGACGCAGTTGAAGTGCAGTGCGAAGTGCAAGACGGTCAGATGTGCCGGAGCCGATCAGTGGAAGGGGTTCTGGCAGGTGACCGAGGGCAGTCGGTGAACGAGAGTCCGGCACGTGCATGAGGTCCGGTGCCGACAGCCACGTGAGAACACGAAAGTCAGTGATCAGAGGAGAAGGGAAGGGTTGCACACCATCGGATCGCCCGCCTTCGGCTGAACTCGGCCGGACGGGTACCGCGGTTCCATCAGATTGGAAGGTGGTCTTCGGTTACGCACACGCGATCCCCGCAACGCCCGCTCGCAGTACGGGGCATGCGGACAGAGGAAGCCGGTCTCACGGCCGGCTAGGTGGAAGTGAAACCCAACAACCCTGGGGCCCCGGTGCTACGGCATCGGGGCCCCTCGTGATGCGGAGGCGCGATGACCCCAGAATCCGACAAATCTGCGATCGAACCGCAGACCACAGCGGAGAAGTTCGACGACGAGCACTACCCCGCCTACTCGATGGGCCGGGCCGCGGAACTGCTCGACACCTCGGCGAACTTCCTGCGCAGCCTGGACGAGGCGAAGCTCATCGAGCCGCAGCGCTCAGCCGGCGGACACCGCCGGTACAGCCGCTACCAACTGCGTCTGGCCGCCCGCGTCCGCGCCTTGGTCGACCAGGGCACGGCACTGGACGCCGCCTGCCGCATCGTCACTCTGGAAGACCAGCTCCAGGAAGCCCGGGCGCTCAACGCCAGGCTCACGCCGCCGCCGGCGACCGATGAGCCGCGCCCGCCGTTGCACAGCGTGTAGCCGGATGCCACGACTGATCTGCGCTGGCGGAGGCCTGACCGGCTTTCACCGAGCGCAGATCATGCGCGTGGCCTTCGCATCACTGCGACAGCGGTCCGACCTCGAGCGCGGCGGACTCGGCGTCCACGACGACCACCCGCACGGTCTTGAGCTTGCCGTTGTGCAGGACCGAGCACCCGAACGCGGCCCCTTGCCTGATCTCGACGTTCTCCGCGCAGGTCATGTCACTGCTGGTGTCGGGCAGGTCGTGCCTGTCGAGCAGAACCTCGTGAACCCGCTTGGCCAGCTTGTCGCTGTCGAAGGTCATCTGTTGGTGCACCACGATCGGCACGCCGGAAATCATGACTCGTCCAGTCAGCAGCACGGCGCACACTGCGACCAGCACCGCGGACACGCTCACCACCACTTGCGCGATCCGGCTCATCGCGACTTCATATCCGACCAGTTGCGGGGGCGAGGGTCGATTGAACGAACTCGCGGACGCCGAAGGCCCCCGGCATCGTCGACGGGGGCCTTCGGCGGAGAAGCTGCGTGGGCGAGGTCTAGCCGCGCAGTTCCATCGTGCGGAGCTTCCACGCTCACAGAGGCACGACCATGACCTGCGATGGAGGTGTTGAACGCCACTGACCAGCCTTGGGCGTTCCACACATGTTCCATAACCCGTGGATCAGCCCTCGGCCAGCGGCTCAACCGTTCGAACACGTTGAGAGGCTTGGCTGGCGCTCGCTGGGAGTTCAGTACACCCAGCGCCACACAGACAGCCAGATTGCCCACCGCCAACTCCAAAGGTTGGACCAAC
>NZ_BMNC01000021.1 GCF_014646255.1 Lentzea pudingi | reverse complement strand
ATTCATATATTACTGGCTGTGTTTCGGCACGCTGTTGAGTTCTCAAAGAACACGCGCTCACCGGTTCCAGTCTCCATTTCCGGAGGCTTTCTCTCGGGGCTTGTGTTGAAAGCTTAGCCAGTTCGTTTTCGCTTTGTCAAATCGGCCATTTTGGCGATTCAGGCTCGGCGCAAACTCGCTTCGCATTCAGTTTTTGGCTTGGTTCAGAAGTTATCTGAGTGGCTTTCCCGGTGTCAAATCGGGGTCATTTTCAGATCCCGGACAGCACGTTAGACCGCTTATTTACTTCTGGGGGTTTGACGCCGTGGAACTCTACTCGGCCCGATCCGCGGTGTCAACCGCTCGTTCCGTGGTCCCGCTTGCGACCTGGAGAAAGGTACTCACGGGGACGATCAAAGTCAAATCGCCTGGTCAGCGGGCTGCTTGATCGGCACGGACGGCGTCGGGGCAGCCGGCTTGGCCCCGATCGGCCGCGGCCGCAGCCACAGGGTGATGGAGCGAAGTCCTTCCATCGCCCGCACGATCTGGTCCGCGGGAGCGGGCTGACGGGTCGCGACCGGCACCAGGTCGTAGCCCCAGACGCCGAACTCCTTGAGCACCGTCACCGGATCGTCACCGAGATCGGCCGTCGCGGTCGCGGAGAACTCGAGGAACACGTGCGGCCTGTCGCGGCGCAACAGCCGGACGAGTCCCGCGAGAGCGCGATGCCCACGTCCAGGCGTGTCGACCCGCACGACGGAAAGCTTCATCCCCTGCACCAGGGCGATGTCTTCGAGCGTCTTGTCGAGGCGCAGCGACTTCACGCGTGCGACGTCCTCGCCGGCGTCATCGGACAACGGCGACACGGACACACCACCGGTCAACGTCGGCGACACCGCCAGCTCGCCCGCGCTCTCCCACGCCGCGCCCTCGACCACGGTGAGACGATCGGCGACAGCAGCAGGAAGGTTCGCCGAGACGTTGTGCCTCAAAAGCGCGGCGGCGGAAGCGTCCGGCTCCACGGCGACAACAGCGCCCATCAGGCCGAGTCGCGACAACACGCGAATCGAGTGGTAGCCGACGTACGCGCCGACGTCGAGGAAGATCCCGTCCGGCTCCAGCACCGAATCGAGCAGTTCGGCGAGGTCGGGCTCCCACACGCCGTTGGACGACAACAGCGGGAGCATGAACGCGTCGTCGGAGGGCAGCCGCATCATGCCTGCGTCGCACAACACCAACGACGAACGCACCGCGGGCGCGTCACCAGCGGTCTCGTGCTGACGCACTACCACGCGACGCAACGCATCCGCGGTCTGTTGTGCCTGGTGAGCGGTGCGCAGTGCGGCGTCCAGCCGGGAATCGCGCTCGCGGAACACCTCGACGACCTTGGACTCCAGCCCGTCGATCCGGTCGAGGGTCCGGTCCAGGGCCATGGTCAGCTTGTCGATCCGTTCGGCCAGCACCTCGTCCGACTTCGCGCGCTTGGCGGCCTCGGCGACGACCGCGTCCTCGACGTCGCGCTGGCGGCGGCCCTGACCGGCCATGTCCGCGCGCACGCGCACGACTCCGTCGTCGACCCCGACCAGCTGGTCGACGAAGTGCGACTGCCGTGCCGCGACCTGCTCGACCTCGGCGCGGAGCAGTTCGAGTTCGCCGGCGCCGACCCCGGCTTTCAGCGCGTCCTGCCGGTTGACCAGCTCGGACACCGTGCGCTCGACCCCGTCGATCAGGGTGTGCAGCACCTGGCGCATGTGGTTGTCGTAGTGGTCCAGCGCGCGCAGCACGACCTTGCGCAGCGCGGGTGCCATCGGCGTCCGGCTGGGACCGTCGACGGTCGGTTGCCGCAGTAAGGCGTGCTTGGCCGACTGCAGGGCGAGCATCGGGTCGACCTCGTCCTTCGGCTTCGGCCGGCGGGCTCGCCACCCGCGGTACGCGTGCTCGACGCGTTCGCGCAGGACTTCCGCCACGCGTGCGACCGACCGCACGGACAACACGTGCTGACGGCCGGCCGTACCGAGCGCGGCAGCCGTGGGCAGGTCATCGGCCAGGGAACGCAGCAACTTCGCGGCGGCCTGCACGTCCGGTTCGGCGCCCTGGTGACACGGCACGAGAACAGCCGTCTTGCCGAACAGCTCCGCAACGGCTCCGTGGTCGGACGCGACGACGGGGACTCCCCGCACCGCGAGCTCGGCCAGGCGCAACGCGATCCGGTCGTCCGCGCCTCCCCGGTGCAACGACACCACGGCGTCGGCGACGGCACTCACGTCCAGGTCCTCGACTAGCGAGATCCGCTGGTCGGAAGCCGTGGCGAGGCGCAGGCGCTCGGCCGCCTCCGGGTGTTCGGCGGCACCGGACACCGCGATCCGCAGCTCGACGTCGGTGCGATCGGGGAACGCCGTCAGGAACGCCGACACGGCACCGAGCACGTTGCCGGGCCTGTCCAGGTCGTGATCCGCTATCGCCGCGAACACCACCACTTCGCCGGACTCGAACTCACGCGCGCCAACGTCGCGCACGGGTACGGGCACCACACGCACGATGGGCCCGCCGATGCGTTCGGCGGCTGCTCGCGACACCTCGGATGAAACCCATAGTTCGTTCACGCCGGTGCGGTCGTCCGCAGCCGTGGCGTCCAACGCGACCTCGACGACGAACCGGCCGGGCGGCACCTCATCAGCAGAAGAAGCGCGCACGACCACGGGATATCCGGCGGAGTCCGACACCGGCAGGCCGGACGCCCGCGCGGCGGCGAGCACCAGTTCCGCGAGCGGCCCCGAGCCGACGACGGACACGCCGAGCTGGTCGAGCAGCGCCGGTCCCTCCGACCGGGGCTGCGGCACGGCGGGCGCGGGCAACCGCCCGGAAGCGACGCCGACACCGGCGCACCACTCGCGCCAGGCGTCCGCGTCCGCGCCAAAGGGCGCCGGGAACTGCTGTCGCAAGGACGAATCCGCACGCCAGACCGCGTCGGCCCAGCGCGTGCCACCGCTCTCGGTCGGTTCGCACGCCCAGATGAGGAACCCGCCGCCACCGTCCTCGCCGAACGCGGGCGGCGGCGTCAGCACGGACGCCCGGTAGTCGGCCCGCAGCTCGGACGGGATCTGCGTGCCGTCGATCAGCGCGTCGAACCGGTACGGCACCGGCAGCGCGGACCAGCCGTTCCGCACCAGTTCGGCGCGATAGGACTGGCAGAGCTCAGCAACTTCCGCGTGCTCCGAGAGCAGCACACGGGGACGGTCCGCGAAGTCGGCGGACAGCAACCAGGGACGACGGGGGTCGAACCCGCGGAAGTGCACCGTCAGCAGGTCCTGACCGACAACGGCCAGTGCGCCGGACTCGGTGCGGTGCAACGGCCTGTCGGCAACGTTCCACACGGACAGTCCGACCCGTGCGTCACGCACGACGTGGTGCGGCACGATCGCCGGCATGTCCAAAGAAGTCAGGTAGGGCTCAGAACCAGGACCGACGGCGATGAACCCCGGGTCGAACGCGCCCAGGTCGTGCAGCTCCGCGGGCCCGGGCTGCAGCCCGTCGGACGGCAACGGCCGCAACGTGCGTGGCAGCAGCACGACCGGTGCGGTGCGCAACGCCTCCAGCACGAGCTTCGTGAGCGACCCGAACACCTGCACCCACGGGTCGAGGTACAGCACGGGCATGCCCTGCGACAGCAACGCCTCCAGCAGCCGCGGCACCATGGCGGCCTTCAACGCGCCGGCGTCGAGGGCGGTCGCGAGCTCGTGCAGTTCGCCCTCGGCGACACCGATGTCGAGAGGCGTCATCAGCCCCGGCCCCGAGTGCTCCGGCTGCGCGTCGACGACCAGCGCGACGAACCGGCCCTCGGGGTGCTCCGCGAGGAACGAGCTGGACAGGACCTTGACCGCGGGCAGCTCCGCCGCCGTGGCGACGGTGCACGCGCAGATCGTCGGCTGGAACTCGGGTACCTCAGTCACGGAGAGCACGAACCTGGCCTCACAGCATGGGGAGAAGTGTGCGCAACTCGTACGGGGTGACGCTACGACGGTACGCGTCCCACTCGGTCCTCTTGTTGCGCAGGAAGAAGTCGTAGACGTGCTCGCCCAGCGCCTCGGGCAGCAGTTCCGAGTTCTCCATCTCGGCGAGTGCCTCGCCGAGGTTCTGCGGCAGGTTCGAGTACCCCGCCGCACGGCGCTCGCGGTCCGTCAGCGACCACACGTCGTCCTCGGCGGGCGGCGGCAGCTCGTAGCCCTTCTCGATGCCCTTGAGGCCGGCGGCCAGGATCACCGAGTAGGCGAGGTACGGGTTGCACGCGGAGTCCAGGGAACGGATCTCGACGCGGCGCGACGACGACTTGCCCGGTGAGTACATCGGCACACGGACCAATGCCGAGCGGTTCGCGTGACCCCAGCACACGGCCGTGGGGGCTTCACCGCCGACGATCAGGCGCTTGTACGAGTTCACCCACTGGTTCGTGACGCCGGAGATCTCGCGCGCGTGCTTGAGGATGCCCGCGACGAACTGCTTGCCGATGTCGGAGAGCTGGTACGGGTCCTCTTCGTCGTAGAACGCGTTGCGGTCGCCCTCGAAGAGCGAGAAGTGCGTGTGCATGCCCGAGCCCGGCTGGTCCGAGAAGGGCTTGGGCATGAACGAGGCGCGCACGCCCTGCGTGATCGCGACCTCTTTCACCAGGTAGCGGAACGTCATGACGTTGTCCGCCATGGTCAGCGCGTCGGCGTAGCGCAGGTCGATCTCCTGCTGGCCGGGCGCGCCCTCGTGGTGGCTGAACTCGACGGAGATGCCCATGGCCTCCAGCGCCTCGATGGCGTGGCGGCGGAAGTGCGTGGCCGTCTCGTGCGAGGTCTGGTCGAAGAACCCGCCGTTGTCCGCGGGCTCGGGCTCGCTGCCGTCTCCCGGCAGGCCCTTGAGCAGGAAGAACTCGATCTCGGGGTGGACGTAGCAGGTGAAGCCCGCCTCGCTGGCCTTCGACAGCGTGCGGCGCAGCACGTGGCGCGGGTCGGCCCACGACGGGGAGCCGTCCGGCATGGTGATGTCGCAGAACATGCGCGCGGAGTAGTTGGTGCCCTCCGGCGTCTGCCACGGCAGCACCTGGAACGTGCCGGGGTCCGGTTTCGCGACCATGTCCGACTCGTAGACGCGGGCGAAGCCCTCGATCGCGGAGCCGTCGAACCCGATGCCCTCGCTGAAGGCGCCCTCGAGCTCGGCCGGTGCGACCGCCACTGACTTCAAGAAGCCCAGGACGTCCGTGAACCAGAGCCGGACGAACCGGATGTCGCGTTCCTCTAGCGTGCGGAGCACGAACTCCTGCTGGCGGTCCATATGCGGCAGCTTAAGGGCTCGGGACTCTCTACGATCAACGCATGTCGGCACGTTGGTTGTTGGTTTGCGCACTCGCCCTGCTCACGAGCTGCACGTCCGGGGGAGATCTCCCCGATGGTGCGACCTTGCTCTCGAAATCGGCCGAGTCGATGAAGTCGGTCAAGACGGTGCACTTCACCATCAAGGTCGACGGTGAGCTGCCGGACGTGCCGGTGAAGGACGCCGACGGCGACCTCACGTCCGCCGGTGAGTCCAAGGGCAACGCCAAGGTGACGTTCGGCGGGCAGCTGCTGTCCATCGAGTACGTGCTGATCGGCGGAAACCTGCACTTCAAGGGCCCGACCGGCGGGTTCACCAAGCTGCCGGCGGCGTTCGCGGGCCAGGTCTACGACCCCTCGGCCATCCTGAACCCGGACAAGGGCGTCGCGAAGGTCCTGTCCAGCTCGAAGGACGCGAGGACGAAGTCGTCCGGTGACGTGTCGGTGGTCGAGGCGACGGTGCCGAAGGACGTGGCGGCCGGGCTGGTGCCGGGCATCTCCGCGGACGTGAAGGCGACGTTCTCGGTCGACAAGGACAACAAGCTCAAGAACGCGCTGTTCGAGCTTCCCGGTGGTCAGAAGGTCGACATCGGCCTGACGGACTTCGACAAGCCCGTCACCGTGACAGCGCCTGCCTAATGCGAAGAGTCGCTCTCGCCGCGTCCGGCGCGGCGGTACTGCTGGGGGCCCTCGACGCGTACGTCGTCGTCGGGGTCCTCACGGACATGGTGCGCGATCTCGGCATCGCGGTGAACGAGCTGGAGCAGGCGACGCCGATCGTCACCGGGTACCTGCTCGGGTACGTGGCGGGCATGCCGTTGCTCGGGCAGCTGTCGGACCGGTTCGGGCGGCGGTTCGTGCTGCAGGTGTCGCTGCTCGGGTTCCTGGTGGGCTCGGTGATCACGGCTCTTGCCGCTGACGTGCCGCTTCTGGTCGTCGGCCGGGTCGTGCAGGGCCTCGCCGGTGGCGCGTTGCTGCCGGTGACGATGGCGCTGGTCGCGGACCTGTGGGAGGAGCAACGGCGGTCGGCCGCGCTCGGAACCGTGGGTGCCGCACAGGAGCTGGGATCGGTCCTCGGCACGTTGTACGGCATCGCGGTGGCGTCGCTGTTCAACGCGTGGCCGTTGTTCGAGGGCTGGGAGCCGCAGAGCTGGCGGTGGATCTTCTGGGTCAACATCCCGTTGGCGGTCATCGCGATGGTGGTCGTGCAACGGACCGTGCCGAACACACGGCGTGAGGTGCGCATCGACGTCGTGGGCGGGGTGTTGCTGGCTCTTGCTCTGTCGTTGCTGGTGGTGGCGCTCTACAACCCGACGCCTGCCGAGTCCGTGCTGCCGTCGTGGGGCTGGCCGACGCTGATCGCCGCTTTTGTCGTGCTGGGCGGCTTCTTCTTGTGGGAACGCCGTAGTGCCGTGCGGCTCATCGATCCCGAGGGCGTGCAGTGGCGGCCGTTCTGGGCCGTGCTCGGGGTGTCGCTGGCCGCCGGTGCCGCGTTGATGGTGACGCTGGTCGACGTGGAGTTGTTCGCGCAGACCGTGTTGCGGCGCGACTCGGCGTCCGCGGCGACGCTGCTCACGCGGTTCCTGATCGCGTTGCCGGTCGGTGCCGTGCTGGGTGGGTTCCTCGCGTCACGGCTCGGCGACCGCTGGGTGTCGTTCGGCGGGCTCGCGATGGCGTCGGTGTCGTACGTGTTCATCGCGCAGTGGCCCGCTGACGTCAGCGGGTTCGTGCTCACGCGTGACCTGGCCATCGCCGGTTTCGGGCTGGGCCTGGTCATCGCGCCGTTGTCCGGTGCTGTGCTGCGTGTGGTGCCCGCCGTGCGTCACGGCGTGGCGTCGGCGTTCGTCGTCGTCGCGCGCATGACGGGCATGCTCGTCGGTGTGGCGGCGTTGTCCGCGTGGGGACTCCACCGCTTCCGCGAGCTCACGGCAGACCTGGACACACCGCTGCCGTTCGGCGTGGAACCTGCTGAGTTCCAGCGGCGGATGGCCGAGTACCAGCGCGGGCTCACCGAGGCGCTGCTCACCGAGTACCACGAGATCTTCCTGATCACGGCGGTGATTTGCGCGCTCGGAGCGCTGGGTTCGGTCTTCCTGCCGGGGAAGCGTCAGCAGACGGAGTCCGTTTCCGGCAGCCTCAGGTCCACCAGGTAGTTCGTGCCCACGCCGTCCACGCAGCCGATGCCCGCGAGGAACGCCGTGTGCTGGTTCCCGTTGTACGTCAGCAATCGCGCACCGAGGGCCTGAGCGAGGTCCACACCGGACTGGTAGGGCGTCGCCGGGTCGCCGGTCGTCGAGACGACCAGCACCTGCGGCAGCCCCGTCACGTTCGGCGGGTGCGGTTCGGACGTGTGCGGGGCCGGCCAGAACGCGCACGGGCCGAGCGCGGTCTCGTCGGTGGGCACGGTGTCGTTGCCCAGCAGTTCCAACAGCCTCCGACGGTTGGACTCCAGGGTCGCGCGGTCCTTGATCGGCGGTTCGTCGACGCAGCGGATGGCCACGAACGCGTCCTGGATGCGGCTGTAGGTGCCGTCCTGGGCGCGGCCGAGGTACTGGTCGGCGAGCTGCAGCAGGGTGGTGCCCTTGTTCTGCCTCAGCTCCTGCAGACCCTTGAGCGCGGTCTCCCACAACCGGTCCGTGTACATCGCCTGGATGATCGCGGTGTTCGCGTCCGAGTGGGACAGCCTGCGGTCGCCGACCTGCATCGGGGTCTTCTTGAGCGGCTCGATCATCTGGCGGAACTTGGACTCCGCCGTGGTCGTGTCCTTCCCGATGGGGCAGTCGCGCTGGGCGCACCAGCCCGCGAAGCGCTGGAACGACTCCTCGAATCCCTGCGCCTGACGGGCGGACGCGGCCACCTTGTCGGCACTGGTCTCCACAGCTCCGTCGAGCACCATCGCGCGCACGTTGCGAGGGAACATCTCGGCGTACAACGTGCCGATGCGCGTGCCGTAGGAGTAGCCGAGGTAGCTCAGCTTCTTCTCCCCCAGCGCGGCGCGTAGGACGTCGACGTCCCGCACGACGTCACGGGTGCCGACGTTGCGCAGCAGGTCGATGCCGCTGCGTTCGGCACACCGTTCGACGAAGAACTTGTTCTCCTGCTCGGTCTGGTTCGCGCTCTCGCCCTTGGGCCGCAGCCGTTGCGCGTCCCGTTCCGCGTCGGTCAGGCACTGGACGCGGGGCTGGCTCGCCCCCACGCCGCGCGGGTCGAAACCCACCACGTCGAACCGCTTGCCGACCGGGTTGCCGGCCTGCATGTTCGCGACGTGCGACATGCCCGACCCGCCGGGACCGCCGGGGTTCAGCACGAGCGAGCCGACCCTCCGGTCCTTCTCGGTGGCGGGCCGGCGCAGCAGTCCCACCGTGATCGTTCCCGCGTCCGGCTTCTCGTAGTCGAGCGGAACCGCCAAGCGCGCGCACTGGATGCCCTCGCGCTCGTACAGCCCCTTGCTCTTCGCATCGGTCGCGTAGGGCTGACACGCACCCCATGACAACACCTGCGCGTAGAAGCGTTCGATGCCCTTGCGTCCGGCGACGGGCTTGCCGTCGATGCGCGCGTAGGACGTGGACGTACCGAGCAGAACGATCAAGGCGAACAAGGCCGCGGTGACTCGGGATCGCCTCTTCGTCATTTAGGCGCACCGGGTTCCGTCGGCGGGCAACGTCTGGTCGATCAGGTACTTCACACCGGCGGAGTCCACGCACTGGTCACCCTGCAGGAAGACCGTGTGCTGGACGCCTTCGAACGTGAGCAGCCGCGAGTTGAGCGCTTTGGCCAGGTTCACGCCCGCCTCGTAGGGCGTGGCCGGGTCACCGGTCGTGGAGATGACCAGCAGCGGCGGGATGCCGTCAGCCTTGGGTGGGCCCGTGCGCGCGGTCACCGGAGCCGGCCAGAACGCGCACGAGTCGAGGGCCGCACCCGGAGGGTTGCCGTCGTCGAGGAACGGCGCTGCCGCCTTGTACTGCTTCTGGGTCTCGAGCAGCGCGTTCTTGTCCGTCAGCCGTGCGTCGTCCACGCAGTGCACTGCGTTGAATGCGTCGGTGATGGTCGAGTACTGGCCCTGCTCGTCGCGGTCGAAGTAGGCGTCGGCGAGCCGCAGCATCGTGGAGCCCTTGCCGTTCGTCAGCTCCTGGAGGCCCGTGAGCAGGATCGGCCAGAGCTGTTCCGAGTACATCGCCTGGATCGCGGCGGTGATGGCGTCGTTGTAGGACAGCCTGCGGTCGCCCACGTCCACCGGTTTCTGGATCAACGGTGTGGTGAGCTGCCGGAAGCTCGCGTTGGCGTCGGCGCCGAGGGGGCAGTCCTTCTTGCCTCGGCACCACTTCACGAACTCGTCGAACGCCTTCTGGAAGCCGGCCGCCTGTGCGACCAGCGACGCGAGCTGGTCCTGGGTCGGGTCGACGGCACCGTCGAGGATGAGCGCGCGCACGTTCTGGGGGAAGGTCTCGGCGTATTCAGTGCCTATGCGGGTGCCGTACGAGTACCCGACGTAGCTCAGCTTCGCGTCGCCGAGCGCAGAGCGGAGGACATCCATGTCCTTAACTACGTCCCGCGTGCCCAAATTGGCGAGCATTGACGCACCGAATTTTGTACCGGCGGCACACTTCTCGGCATACGCCTTGTTCTCTTGCTCCGTTTGGGCGATTCCGGCCGGAGAAGTGTCCGTGTCGAGGTCCAAACGCTCCGCGTCGCGCTCCGGTCCGGTGAGGCAGCTGACCGCCGGCTCGCTCGCGCCGATGCCCCGCGGGTCGAATCCGATGAGGTCGAACTTCGCCGCGAGCTCGGTCTTGCGGTAGGCCGCGACCATGCCGGCGGCCGACGCCATGCCGGACGCGCCGGGGCCGCCGGGGTTCGTGAGCAACGAGCCGATCTTCTGCCCCGTGGCCTTGTACCGGAGGACGCCGATGGTGATCGTGTCGCCGGTTGGCTTGCTGTAGTCGAGGGGAACCCTCAGGCGGGTGCACTCGACGTCACGCCTCTTGCCGTACGCGTCCCGGCTCGACCCCGTCGTGGCGTACGGCTCGCAGTTCTCCCAGGCGAGCTGCTGGCCGTAGAACTCCTCCAAACCGGCGGGAACGACACCCGCCGGACCGACCTTTTCGAAGGTCACGCCCGGTTTGGCGGCCCCTTCGACGATCGACGTGCAGGACGCGAGCAGCGGAATGACGAGCAACACGCTCAAGAGACGGGCCACAGCCCGATGGTATGGGAGATGATGAGGGCATGCCGCAGCTTCGGATCGCGCTGGCCCAGGTCAACGCCACTGTTGGTGATCTTCAGGGCAACGCGTCGCTGGTCGTGGACTGGACGCGCAAGGCCCGCGAGGGCGGTGCTCACGTCGCCGTGTTCCCCGAGATGGTGCTGACCGGGTACCCGGTCGAGGACCTGGCGATCCGGACCTCGTTCGCGCGCGCCTCGGCGGAGGCCCTGGAGACGCTGGCGGGTTCCCTCGAGGCCGCGGGCCTGGGTGACGTCGCCGCCGTCGTCGGCTACCTGGAGCACGACTCCGTCGGCCCGCGCAACGCCGTCGCCGTGCTGCACGGCGGACGCGTCGTCGCGCGGCAGAGCAAGCACCACCTGCCGAACTACGGCGTGTTCGACGAGCGCCGGTACTTCAAGCCGGGTTCGTCGCTGGACATCGTGCGGATCAACGGTGTCGAGGTCGGCATGGTGATCTGCGAGGACCTGTGGCAGGACGGCGGCCCGATCACCGCTCTCGGTGACGCCGGCGTCGACGTCGTGGTCTCGCCCAACGCCTCGCCCTACGAGCGCAACAAGGACGACCAGCGCCTACCGCTGGTCGCACGCCGCGCCGCCGAGGCCCACGCCCCGCTCGCCTACTGCAACCTGGTCGGCGGCCAGGACGAGCTCGTGTTCGACGGCGACTCGCTGGTCGTGTCCGCAGAGGGCCGCCTGGTCGGGCGCGCGCCGCAGTTCGTCGAGCACCTGATGTTCGTGGACTTCGACCTGCCGGGCGGCCGCGAGTACGAACAGGGCCAGATCGGCGACTTCTACGTGCGCCGCGTGTTCCTCTCGGATGCGGTCCCTGCATACGAACCGTTGCCCGCACCTCGCGTGTTCGAACCGCTGTCCGACGAGGCAGAGGTGTGGCACGCACTCGTGACGGGCCTGCGCGACTACGTGCACAAGAACGGCTTCCGGTCCGTGGTGCTCGGCCTGTCCGGCGGCATCGACTCGGCCGTGGTCGCCTCTCTGGCCGTGGACGCCCTAGGCGCCGACGCGGTCTACGGCGTCTCGATGCCGTCCTCGTACTCGTCGGAACACTCGCGCTCGGACGCGTCCGACATGGCAGAACGCACCGGCCTGCACTTCACCACCGAACCGATCGGCGAGATGGTCGACGTGTACGTCTCGCAGCTGAAGCTGACAGGCCTCGCCGAGGAGAACATCCAGGCCAGGTGCCGCGGCATGCTGCTGATGGCGCTGTCGAACCAGCATGGGCATTTGGTTTTGGCGACGGGCAACAAGTCCGAGCTCGCGGTCGGCTACTCGACCATCTACGGCGACGCGGTAGGCGGCTACGCCCCGATCAAGGACGTGCTGAAGACCCTGGTCTGGGACCTGGCGAAGTGGCGCAACGCCGAGGCCGAGAAGCGCGGCGAGAACCCGCCCATCCCGGAGAACTCGATCTCCAAGCCCCCCTCGGCCGAACTGCGCCCAGGCCAGGTCGACACCGACTCGCTCCCGGACTACGAGATCCTCGACGCACTGCTGGACGACTACGTCCACTGCGACCGCGGCTACGACGCCCTGCTGGCAGCCGGACACTCGCCCGAACTGGTCGACCGGGTGCTGCGGATGGTCGACAAGGCCGAGTACAAGCGCCGCCAGTACCCGCCGGGCACGAAGATCTCGAACAAGGCGTTCGGGCGGGACCGGAGGCTGCCGATCACGAGCGGGTGGCGCGAGGGCTGATCGGCTCGGCACCAGCCGGGCGAGAGGGGCTGGTGCTGGCTGTGCCGGGCGCGGCGACGAGTGCGGCGTGTGGTGCGGGTGCCGGGTGCGGCGCGGTGCCGGGTGCGGCGCGGTGCCGGGTGCGGCGCGGTGCCGGGTGCGGCGGGCACTTGCATGGTGTCAACCGCACTCGCCAACGCAGACCAATCTCGGACCAGGCCCGGCGCGCGGTGCCAACCGGTAAGCCAGCAATGCAAGCCGCCCATCTACGAGTCCTGGCGTGGCGATGCGCAGCGAGCCGTGTGAACCTCGTGCACCCTGGTTGCGGTGGGCCCAGTGAAGGGCGATTGGGGCTTTACCTTGAGGGGGCGGGATGCCACCCTCACGGGCACGGCCGGGCGCTTCTCAGCCCGGCCTTTTCCGGCCGTCTACGCATCCCGCCAGAGGCTCAAGGTCAAGCCCCAATCGCTAGCCCTTGATCCGTCATGACCCGCGCAAGCACCCTCGCAAGGCAACCGTGGCCCCAGGGACGCAACCAACCCCGCTGGAACCGGCACCAGCGACCAAAAGCCGACCCGCGTCAGGAGTAGAGCCTGCTCCACCGCGCGAGCCCAGACCGCCCAGCTACGTTTCTCCACATGAAACGGATCTGGGCAGCGCTGATCTACCTGGCGACCGGCCTGCTGACGGCCATCGCCTCCTGGCTGGCCATCGGCATCCTCCTGCTGTCCGTGGTGATCCTCCCGCTACTCCCGATCACCGCCCCCCACATCCGCCGAATCGTCGACTTCGACCGACAACGCCTAACCCGCTACACCGGCGACCGAACCCCCTCACCGCCACCGCTCGACGGCCCATGGCTGCACCGAGCACAACGAGTCCTGGCCGACCCGGACAGCCGCAGAGACGGCCTCTGGCTGATCACCCACGCCCTGTTCGGCACCCTCTTCGGGTCGATAGCGATCGGCATCCCCGGTGCGCTGGTCCAGCAGCCGATCGTCCTGCTGACCTGGTGGGCGAGTCCGGCCGGGATCGAGAACTCGTTCGGCCTGCGCGTCGACTCGTGGCCGAAGGCGTTGCTGAGCGTGCCGATCGCGATCGTGCTCACCCTGATCCTCCTCCAGCTCCCGAAACTGGCGGACCTGGACGCGAAGTGGGCGAAGAAAATGCTGGCTCCACCAAAAGCGTCACTGGAGAAGCGCCTGGCCGAGGTCGTCGCGACCAGAGCAGCCGCACTCCAGGCGCACGGAGCCGAACTGCGCCGCATCGAGCGGAACCTGCACGACGGCACCCAGAACAAGCTGGTCGGCGTGGTCATGATGCTCGGCATCGCGGAACGCACCCTCAAGCAGAACCCCGACAACGCGCTGGCAGCATTGCTGAGGGCCCAGGACGCGGCGGGTGACGCTCTCGAAGAACTTCGGAACGTCGTGCGCAGCATCCACCCGCCGGTGCTGGAGGATCTGGGACTGGACGGGGCGATCCAGGCGCTGGCGGCGCGGTGTCCGGTGCCGTGCGTGCTGCAGGCCGATCATCTCGGCCGGTTGCCCGCGGCGGTGGAGGCGGCGGCGTACTTCGCGGTGGCCGAGGCGCTCACCAACGTGGCCAAGCACAGCGGCGCGCGGCATGCGTGGGTCAGTCTGGGCATCAACGGCGACCAGCTCACCGTCATCGTGCACGACGACGGCAAGGGTGGCGCGGACGAGAAGCGGGGGACGGGGTTGGACGGCATTCGCGGCAGGGTGGCGGCGTTGGACGGCAACGCGGAGATGAGCAGTCCCGAGGGCGGGCCTACCGTGCTCACCGTCGTGCTGCCGGTGGGGAGGTGACCATGCGCATCGTGATCGCGGAAGACGACGCGCTGCTCCGCGAGGGGCTGACGTTGTTGTTGCGCAACGAAGGCCTCGAAGTGGCGGCAGCTGCGGACAACCCCGTGGACTTCCTCGACGCCGTGGCCGAGCACGAGCCGGACATCGCCGTGGTCGACGTGCGGATGCCACCGACGTTCACGGACGAAGGCCTCAAGGCCGCCGTGGAGGCACGGCGCAGGCACCCGAAACTGGCCGTGCTCGTCCTCAGCGCCTGGGTCGAGCAGAGCTACGCGCACGAACTGCTCGCCGGCACCAGCGGCGGCGTCGGCTACCTGCTCAAGGAACGCGTCGGCAAGGTCGCGGACTTCCTCGACTCGCTGCACCGCGTCGCGAACGGCGGCACGGCGCTCGACCCCGAGGTGGTGTCACAACTCCTCGTGCGGCGTCGGTCGGACGACGCGCTCAGCGTGCTGTCACCTCGTGAGCGCGAGGTCCTCGGCCTGATGGCGCAGGGGTTGTCGAACGCCGCCATCGGGGAACGGCTCGTGGTCAGCGCCGGCGCCGTGCACAAGCACGTCGGCAACGTGTTCCTCAAGCTCGGGCTGAACTCCGAGGACGGCGCCGGGGACCGCCGGGTGCAAGCAGTCCTGGCCTACCTGAACCACTGAGCCCGATCACTGCGGCCGGACGAACGGGAAGAGCACGGTCTGCCGGATCGACGTACCGGTCAGCATCATCAGCAACCGGTCGACGCCCATGCCGAGCCCACCGGTCGGCGGCATGCCGTGCTCCAGCGCCCGCAGGAAGTCCTCGTCCAGCTCCATCGCCTCGACGTCACCGGACGCGGCCTTGAGCGACTGGGCCTCCAGCCTTCGCCGCTGCTCCAGCGGGTCGGTCAGCTCCGAGTAGGCCGTGCCGATCTCCGCGCCGAACGCCACCAGGTCCCACCGCTCGGCCAGGCGCGGGTCGACGCGGTGTTGGCGGGTCAGCGGTGACACGGAGGTCGGGAAGTCGACGTAGAAGGTCGGGCCGACCGTGGAAGCCTCGACGAACGAGTCGTACGCCTCCTGCACGAGCTGGCCGTGGTCCCAGTCCTCGTTGATCTCCACGCCTCGGGCGGACAGCAACGAACGCAGGTCCGCGACCGAGGTGTCCGCGGTGACCTCCACGCCCAACGCCGAGGACACCGCCGTGTAGACCGGAACCACCGGCCACTCCCCCGAGATGTCGAACTGGCCCTCGGGTCGCATGGCGACCTCGGTGCCGAACGCCTCGCGGGCCGCGTGCTGGATCAACGTGCGCACCAGGTCGAGCATGACGCGGTAGTCCGCATAGGACTGGTAGGCCTCCAGCATCGTGAACTCGGGGTTGTGGGTGGCGTCCGCGCCCTCGTTGCGGAAGTTGCGGTTCAGCTCGAACACCCGGTCCACGCCCGCGACGCAGAGCCGTTTCAGGTACAGCTCCGGCGCGATGCGCAGGTACATGCGCATGTCGTAGGCGTTGATGTGGGTGACGAACGGCCGTGCGTTCGCGCCGCCGTGCACCGCTTGCAGCATCGGCGTCTCGACTTCGAGGTACTCGTGCGAGTGCAGGAACTCGCGCACGCTGCGGATGACGTCGCTGCGCAGCTTCAACAGGTGCGCGGAGTCCTGGTTCACCACCAGGTCGAGGTAGCGCTGGCGGACGCGGGCCTCCGGGTCGGTGAAGCCCTTCCGTTTGTCCGGCAACGGGTGCAGGCACTTCGCGGTCATCGTCCAGGACGTGGCCAGCACGGAGATCTCGCCGTGGTCGGACTTGACCACCCGGCCGGTCACGCCGACGTGATCACCGAGGTCGACGTCCGACTTCCAGGACGACAGAGCAGAACCCAGTGAATCGACCGCCAACATCAACTGGATCTCGCCGCTGAAGTCCCGCAGCCGCGCGAAGCAGAGCCTGCCCATCTCCCGCAACGCCACCACGCGGCCGGTGACCGAGACCTCCTCGCCGAAGCGTTCCCTGGCTCCCGCAAGGAGATCCGTGCGCGCGAACCCGACCGGGTACGGGTCGACTCCGGCCGCCACCAGCCGTTCGACCTTCGCGATCCGCACGCGGACCTGCTCCGGCCTGCGCACGGACTTCGGTTCGACCCGGATCGCGTCGATCTCCGCGACCTTCAAAGCGAACTCGTCGCTGACGTCCGTCTTCTGCAACGCCCGCTTGCGCAACGACCTCAGCGACGGCACGAAACCCTCGGCGACACCGGCGGCGATGCTGACCCTCGGCAACGAGCGGGAGCGTTGGTAGCAGAGGAAACGCGGCTCCCACTCCGGCAGGTACTTGGCGTTCGACCGGTACAGCGACTCCAGCTGGAAGAACCGCGAGGCCAGGGACAAGACCCGCCGCCACGCCCGCAGCACCGGACCGGCGCCGATCTTCTCGCCCTCCTCGAACACCGCGCGGAACATCGCGAAGTTCAGCGAGATCCGTTGCACGCCGAGGTGTCCGGCGGCGGCCGCGAGCTGGGCGACCATGTACTCGTTGAGGCCGTTCTCCGCCGCCCTGTCACGGCGCATCAGATCAAGAGAAACCCCTCGGCGGCCCCACGGCACGAACGACAGCAGGCCGCGCAACGCACCTGAGGCGTCGTAGGCCTCGACCATCACGCACCGGCCGTCGCTCGGATCTCCCAGGCGCCCCAACGCCATCGAGAACCCGCGTTCGGTCTCGGCACCGCGCCACGCCTCGGCCAGGTCCAGGATGGACGCCATCTCGTCCGGCGCGATCTCGCTGTGCCGGCGGACGCGCGTGGTGTACCCGGCCCGTTCGACGCGCGACACCGCCTGGCGCAGCCCCTTCCGTTCCGGACCGGCCAGGACGAACCGGCGGACGTCCAGGATCGCCTCGTCACCGATCTCCAGGGCCTTCAGCCCGGCTTCGGAGTAGACCTGCGCGCCTCGTTCGGACGCGCCGAGCACGCCCGGCGTCCAGCCGTAGGTGCGTGCCTCGGCGAGCCATGCCAGCACGGCCTCCGGCCAGTGCTCCTCGTCGCCGATCGGGTCGGCGGAGGCCAGCGTCACGCCGCCGATCACCCGGTAGGTCAGCGCCGCCCGGCCGGACGCCGCGAACACCACGCTCTTGTCGCGCCTGGTGGCGAAGTACCCCAGCGAGTCGGGCTCGCCGTCGGCCGCGAGCAGGCGGCGCACGTCGAGCTCCTGGTCACCGGTGATCATCGCTTGGCTGCGGACACCGCGGAAGAACAGGTACATCGCCCGGATCGCGACCAGCACGCCGAACAGGCCCAGCACCACGCTCAGCCACTGCGGGCCCTCGGGGATGTCGAGGCGGCCCAGCCGGACGACCTCACCCGTCGCCTGGTTCGCCGCCCACGCGAGCTTGTCGAGCTGCGCGACCAGCCTGCCGGGGAAGATCTCGGTGAGACCCCAGCCGACGCCGATCAGCACGATCATGCCCAGCACGAACGACACGAGCGCCCGCCGCCACGCCCCACGCGCCACGCGGGCCGGGAACGCCTCGCGCACCACGAACAGCAGCACCACGAACAGCACCGACGTCGTCACCCCGATGCCGAGGAACACCCAGTGCGGTTCCTCGCCGGGATCCAGGACTTCTTCAGGCGCCAGGGCCAAGATGACCATGATGAAGCCGACCAGCACCAGGCCCATGACCTGGAACAGCAGCAGCGTCCACAGCGCCGCTCGCTTGTGCCTGCGCAGGGCGGCGCCGAGGACGAAGAACACCATGGCGATGAACAGGTTGCCGTCGATCGGCAGGCCGAAGAAGTACCCGATGCCGTCCGCGACGTCGGTGAACCAGCTGTCCTCCGGCAGAATCACCCTGAGCAGCGACAACACCCCGGCGAGCTGCACGATCGTCGCGATCGCGCCCGCGGTCTTCCACTTCCACGCCGGTGCCACTACCACTCCCGAGGTCAGCTGATGACCGCCATGATTCCGTCTTCGGCCGGGCGGGTGCATGTCGCCACGTCCGGGCGTGTCGACCGGCCCGTCGTCGTGCTCAGCTCGGGCCTGGGCGGGGCGTGGTTCGACTGGGACCGCACGGTGCGGCTGCTCGAACCACACGCTCGGGTGATCGTGTTCGACCGGCCCGGCCTCGGTATGAGCGGACCCGCCCGGCGCGGGCCGTCACTGGCGCGCGAGGTGGCCGTGCTGGACGCGGTGCTGCGCGGGGTGCCGCGGGCGATCCTGGTCGGGCACTCGATGGCGTCGATGCACGTCGAGGCCTACGCGCGGCTGCGGCCGCACCGGGTCGACGGGGTGATCCTGCTGGACCCCGACGCCGAGGCGCCGGGCGCGGGAGCCCCGTTCGACGTGTCGGCGGTGATCGCGCAGGGCGTGCGGGCGATCGGCAGCCGCTGGCTCGGCGCCCGGATCACGCAGCGGTACGGGCACGCGTTCCGCAACCTGCTGACGGCCGTCTCGACGCTCGGCATGACCGATCCCGCGCCCTCTGACCTGGTCGAACTCGTCTACCGGCGGCCCGGCGTCGGGCGGGCGGTGCTGTGGGAGCTCGCGTCGTACCCCGGCCAGGTGGCGACGCTCGAACGGCTGCGGAAGCGCCGGCCGTTGCCTCGGGTGCCCTGGTTGGTGCTCACGGCCGGACGGAAGGTGTGGCCGGAGCACCGCTCGTTGGCCGCTCTCGTGCCGTGGGGGCGCAACGTGCCCGTGCCCGGCAGCCGCCACATGATTCAGATGGATCGGCCGGACGCCGTGGTCATGGCGGTTCGTGAATCGCTCAAGGGCGTGCCCGACGAGCGATTCGAGGGGCCAGGCGTGTGACGGTGGCCGCATCGCTGTTCCGTTCTTCGCCAACGGTGCCACTCTGGTGTTCGGCAACCGTGCACCAAGCACCCGGGGACCTGCGTACGCGGGCCTCGAGGAAAGGACCGGTCGACGATGACCACTGCCGAAGTTTCCGCGCCGTACGGCTCCGGAGCGGGCCAGAAGCCCCCGGCCAAGCGCGTCCGCGTGCACCACCTGCGTGAGATGAAGGAACGCGGCGAGCCGTGGCCCATGCTCACCTCGTACGACACCTTCACCGCCTCGATCTTCGACGAGGCCGGCATCCCCGTCCTGCTGGTCGGCGACTCGGCGTCGAACACCGTCTACGGCAACGACACCTCCCTGCCGGTCACCGTGGACGAGCTCATCCCGCTCGTACGCGCGGTGACGCGTTCGGTCAAGCGCTCTCTCGTGGTCGCTGACCTGCCGTTCGGCTCCTACCAGGTGTCGGTCGAGCAGGCCGTGGCGACGGCGGTCCGGTTCATGAAGGAAGGCCAGGCCCACGCGGTCAAGCTGGAGGGCGGCGCCTACTTCGCACCGCACATCCGCGCGATCACGGCCGCCGGCATCCCGGTCATGGCGCACATCGGCTTCACCCCGCAGTCCGAGCACCAGCTGGGCGGCTACCGCGTGCAGGGCCGTCACGAGAACCACGACGTGGTGCTGCAGGACGCGGCGGCCGTGCAGGAGGCGGGTGCGTTCGCGGTCGTGCTGGAGATGGTGACCGCCGAGGTCGCGAAGCAGATCACGCACGACCTCGTCATCCCGACCGTGGGCATCGGCGCCGGTCCGGACACCGACGCCCAGGTGCTGGTGTGGCAGGACATGATGGGCCTGAACCGCGGCAAGGCACCCCGGTTCGTCAAGCGCTACGCGGACATCGGCAACGTCATGCTGGGCGCGGCGGCCGAGTTCGCCAACGAGGTGCGCGGGCACCAGTTCCCCGGCCCCGAGCACACCTTCCACTGAGTCTCACCGCTAGCGGGTCCAGACCTCCGGGTCTGGGCCCGCCGGCACGATCCCGCTCGGATTGATGTCGTGGTGCGTCACGTAGTAGTGGCGCTTGATGTGGTCCCAGTTCACCGTGTCCCCGAACTGCGCGTAGAGACGCTTCGCGTACTCCCACAGGTTCGGCATCTCGGTCAGCTTGTTCCGGTTGCACTTGAAGTGGCCGTGGTAGACCGCGTCGAACCTGACCAGCGTGGTCCAGAGCCGGATGTCGGCCTCGGTGAGCTGCTCCCCGACCAGGTGGGTGTGGGTGCCGAGGTGCGCCTCGATGCGGTCCAGTTCGGCGAACAGGTTCGTGTAGGCCTGCTCGTAGGCCTCCTGCGACGTGGCGAAACCGGCCTTGTAGACGCCGTTGTTGACGTTGTGGAAGATCGGCTCGATCCAGGCGTCGATCTGCTCGCGCAGGTGTTCCGGGTAGAGGGTGCTCTCCGGGCGCCACTTCAGGCTGAGGTCCAGGGTGATCTGCGGGTAGTCGTTGGTGACGACCTCACCGGTCGTGGTGTCGATCAGCGCTGGGACGGTGACCCGGCCTTCGTAGCTCGGGTCGGCCTTGTCGTAGGCCTGTTTGAGGTAGTCGATGCCGAGGACGGGGTCGGTGCCCTCGAAACGCCAGCCCTTCTCGTCGCGGATCGGATCGACGACCGCCAGTGAGATGTCGTTTTCGAGGTTGAGCAGCTTGCGCACGATGACCGCGCGATGTGCCCACGGACAGGCGAGGCTGACCGCGAGCCGGTAGCGGCCCGGTTCGGGCTCCGGCCGTGCGGTGAAGCGGTTCGGCTGCCGGACGAACGCCCCCGTGGTGGAGGTCTCCTGCGAGAACTGCGCCATGTGTCCGACGATAGGCCCATGTACCCGGAGATCGAGCCCCACGCGTCAGGCAGCCTGGACACCGGCGACGGCAACCTCGTGTACTGGGAGGAGTGCGGCAACCCGTCCGGCAAGCCCGTCGTCTTCCTGCACGGCGGCCCCGGCGGCGGCTGCTCGCCCTCGCACCGGCGCCTCTTCGACCCGTCCGCCTACCGGATCATCCTCTTCGACCAGCGCGGGTGCGGGCGGTCGCGGCCGCACGCGTCGACGTCCGGCGACCTGTCGCTGAACACGACCTGGCACCTCGTCGCCGACATGGAGCTGCTGCGGACCTCGCTGGGGATCGACCGCTGGCAGGTGTTCGGCGGCTCCTGGGGATCGACGCTGGCGCTGGCGTACGCCGAGACGCACCCCTCGCGCGTGTCGGAACTGGTGCTGCGCGGCATCTTCACGCTCCGTTCGTCCGAAGTGGACTGGTACTACCGCGGCGGGGCGGCCAACCTCTTCCCCGACCTGTGGGAGAAGTTCACGGCGCCGCTGGCCGGCCTGTCGGGTGACCCCGTCGAGCTGTACGCGGACCTGCTGGCCTCGGAGGATCCCGAGGTGCACGGGCCTGCCGCGGTCGCGTGGAGCACGTGGGAGGGCGCGACGGTGACGTTGCTGCCGCGGCCCGAGCTGGTGCAGGAGTTCGCCGTGCCGGAGTACGCGCTGGCGTTCGCGCGGATCGAGAACCACTACTTCGTGCACCACGGCTGGCTGGAGGAGGGGCAGCTGATCCGGGACGCGGTGCGGTTGAAGGACATTCCCGGCGTGATCGTGCAGGGCCGGTACGACATCGCGACCCCGGCGGTGTCCGCGTGGGACCTGCACAAGGCATGGCCGGAATCCGAACTGGTGCTGGTGCCGGACGCCGGGCACGCCTACGACGAGCCCGGCATCCTCGCGGCCCTGCTGGCGGCGACCGACCGGTTCCGCGACTAGCGGCCGGTGTCTAGCGCAGGCCGTTCCACTTCGCGCTGGACGTGGTGCAGGCCGCGAGCGTCACCTGCGCGGTGAGGCACTTGCCGGTGCCGACGTTGCGGAACTGGAACGAGGTCCCCGTCGGCACCCGGCGCCAGCGCTGGCCGGAGCTCGACGTGCAGGCCTGCCCGAGCACGTCACCGGAGGTGGTCGCGCCGAGACACTTGTCGGTGGCCATGTTGTGCGGCCAGTCGACACCACCGCTGATCGGGACGATCCAGCGCTGCTCGTCCGCGAGTTCGTTGCACGGCCGCAGAACGACGTTGCCGCTCACGTCGGCGAGGCAGCGGGTGGTGCCGGCGAGCTGGTAGACGACGACGGGTTCGGCGCTGGCCGGGACGGCCGTGAGCGTGACGGTGGCGGCGGCGGTCGCGATGATCGCGGCTAGTTTCCCCATGGCCGAGAATCCTGGCAGCGCTTCGGGTTCCGCGAATCCACCTGGGGTTGTCAACCCTGGCCGTAGTCCAGTGCCCTCAGCAGACCAGGCTTTGCTTCCACGAGCGAAGGCCCGTACCAGGTGAGGTGCCTGCCGTTGACCAGCGCGTAGGGCAGGCCCGGGAAGCTCTCGGGGCCGTCCTCGTGCGTGAACACGTACGGCTCGTCGGGCAGGATCACGAGGTCCGGGCGCTGGTCGTTCAGCTCTTCCAGCGTCGGGCGCGGGTAGCGCTCCTCGTGCCCGGCGTAGACGTTCTCGATTCCCAGGCGCCGCAACACATCGGTGGCGAAGGTGTCCCTGCCGACGACCACCCACGGGCGGCGCCAGACCGGGACCAACGCCGTCAGCTTCGCCGGTGCCGTGTCGCGCCAGAGAGCCTCGGCCTGCGTGAGCCAGTCCGGTTCGAGGTCCCAGCCCAGGGCGAAGAGCCTGCGCAACGACTCCAGCGCCATCGGGACCGTCTTCGGCGCCTCGGTCACCCAGACGTTGATGCCGTTGGCGCGCAACCGGTCCACGTCCTCGGCGCGGTTCTCCTCGGAGTTCGCGATCACGAGGTCCGGGGTCAGCGCGAGGATCCGGTCGACGTCCGGGTACTTCGACCCGCCGACGCGCGGCACGTCGAGATCGGCCGGGTGGGTGCAGTAGTCCGTCGCGCCCGCCAGGGAGCCGGGCACGCTCTGCGCGACGGCCTCGGTGATCGACGGCACCAGGCTCACCACTCGTCGTGGCTGGTCCAGCGCGACCGGCTCACCGAGGTCGTCGGCGGGGAGCATCAGACGCCCGTGATCTTCAGGCCGGCGTGGGTCTTGTACCGGCGGTTGACCGCGATCAGGTTGGCGGTGAACGCCTCGACCTGGTGCGCGTTGCGCAGCCGGCCGCCGTAGACGCCGCGGAAGCCGGGCACGAGCTCGGCCAGTTCCCGGACGGTGTCGGTGGCCTCGCGGTCGTCGCCCAGCACCAGCACGTCCATGTCCACTTCGGACACGTTCGCCAGGTCGGCCAGCAGCACGGCGGACACGTGGTGGAACGCGGCGGTGACCTTGGACTCCGGCAGGAGGAGCTCGGCCTGCTGGGCCGCGCTGCCCTCGGTGACCGGCAGCGCGAACGGGCCCTGCTTGTCGAAGCCGAGCGGGTTGACGCAGTCGATGACGATCTTCCCGGCCAGCTGGTCGCGCAGCGAGGCCAGCAGGTCGCCGTGGCCCTCCCACGGGACCGCCACCAGGACGATGTCGGAGTTCGCCGCGGTGTCGGCGTTGTCCGCGCCGCTCACGGTGCCGCCGGCGACCTCGACGATCTCCTTGGCGGCGAGCTCGGCCCGCTCGGCGCTGCGGGAACCGATGATCACCTTGACGCCTGCGTGGGCCCAGCGGACGGCCAGGCCCTTGCCCTGGGCTCCGGTGCCGCCGAGGACTCCGACTGTGAGGTCACGGATTTCAGTCACCCCTGCATCTTCACACGGGGCGGCACCGGGCTGGTGGTGGCGTGCGACTCAGGCGCGTTCGAAGCGGGCCTTGCGCTCCACCGGGTCGGCCTCGGTCAGGCGGACCCGGAGCCGTTCGCCCTCCGGGAGGTTCCGGCCCGAGCACTTCGCCAGCACCGGCGGGTCGGCGACGAAGACCTCGGCCTCGTCGTCCCCGGCGCGCAGGACCACCGCGTCGAACTCCTGGCCGACGCGTCCGGCCAGCACCCAGGCCTCGACCTGGTCCGTCGCCGCGCGGTCCACCTTGGAGGCGAGGGAGTCCGACGAGCCCATCTCCGACGGCAGCTCCGGCAACGCCTCGGCCAGCCACGCGGGCAGCTCCTCCCCGGCCGTCACGGCCAGGCAGACCTCGGTGGCGAAGCGGTCGACCAGGCGGCGCAGCGGCGCGGTGACGTGTGCGTACGGCGCGGCCACGCCCGCGTGCGTCGTGACCTCGGGCACCGAACCGGAGAACGCCGAGTAGCCCGCACCCCGCAGCAGCCGGGTGGCGTCGGTGAACAGTGCCAGCGCCTCGGGCGTCGCGGGGTCGAGCCCGGCCAGGAACGCGCCCGGCGACAGGTCGGCCGGCCACTTCACCTTCAGCGCAGCCGCGGACCTGCGCAGCGAGGTGACGGCCGCCGGGTCCGGGTCGGGCAGCGTGCGGAGGATGCCGACCTTCGCCTCCAGCATGATCGCGGCCGCGGCCATGCCGGTCATCAGCGAGATCTCGGCGTTCCAGGAGTCCACGGCGGCGCGCGGCCGGGTGACGAGCTTCCAGCCGTCGCCGTCCGGTTCGATCTCCTGCTCGGGCAGTTGCAGTTCGATGGCACCACGTTCACGGGCGTACGCACGGCGCAGCGGACCGAACTCGGCCAGCGCCGCGACCGACGGGTGCGGGTTCCCGGCGTCGAACGTGGCCTGGACGGAGGCGTAGTCGAACTGGGCGGTGGACCTCACCAGCGCCCGGCGCACCTCGACCTCCACCGGGATGCCGTCGGCACCGCACTCGAAGGTCCACAGCACGGCGGGACGCGTGACACCCGGCAAGAGAGAGGCCGCGCCCTCGGACAGCACGGTCGGATGCAACGGCACGTTGCCGTCAGGCAGGTAGTTGGTCTGCCCACGGCGCCGGACCTCGACGTCCAGCGCGCCGCCGGGCGTCACGAACAACCCCAGGTCGGCGATCGCGTAGTGCACGGTGAAGCCGTCACCGGACTTCGTCACGCACAGCGCCTGGTCCAGGTCCTTCGCACCGGGCGGGTCGATCGTGACCAGCGGGATCGAGGTGAGGTCGGGGCGGTCACCCGGAGATCGGGAGACCGCCTCCTCAGCCTCGGCGAGCGCGGCCGGCGGATAACTCGCCGACAGACCGAACTCGGTGCGAATGCCGTCGAAGGACAGGTCCGCACGGCCCGTGCGGATCACCAGGGAAGCCACCCGCACACCTTAAGCCGATCAGTCCTCGTCGTCGCCGCGCCACTTCTTGTCGGACTGGTCGGCCGCCTTCGTCTTCTCCCTGGCGATCTCCAGGGCGCGGGCCGCCGTGGCCTCGTCCGGGTACGGGCCCATGCGGTCCCCGCCCTTGCAGCCCTTGCCCTGCTCCACCGTCTGGTGGGTCAGGCAGAAGTACCAACCACTGCTGTCACTCATACGCGTTCGCCTCCCAAAGGCGCCGGGAATCCCCGCGGCGGCGTGGACTGGTTGGCGTTGGCGTACTCCGACGGGATCGGGTCCAAACATGACACCAGCACCGTGCGGTCTTCGGCGTTCTCGATCTTACGTCCGGCGCGGTCCCGGTAGACCAGGGATCCGTCGGAGTCGATCTCCATGATGGCGCCGACCTCGGCGAGCTGTTCCTCGTCGAGGTCGCCCAGCTTCTCGTAGCGGGACGGCACCACGCGGTACACCGGCCACTTCAGGTGGCCGTACGTGCGGTGGAAGTCCGCCAGCAGGTGCACCAGGTGCTGCTGGAACGGCAACGGCATCGCCTCGGCCAGCGCACGTGGGATCACCACGTAGTCGCCCGAGACCCCCGGTGCTCCGGCCGCCATGTAGTCACGCACTGGTGTGCTCGACGCGGGCGGTCCGGAAGGCCTCGGGATGGGGTCGTGGTTGAACATGGAGCGCCTCCCCGCGATCTACACGCCCGGCCGGACGGCCAGCGGCATCAACTCGTAATAGTCCCAGTTGATCTTGCTGATCTTCACGACATCACCCGTCTGGGGGGCATGGATGTACTCGTCGCCGCCCAGGTACATGGCCACGTGGTGCACCGTTCGGGGGTTGGCCGTGTCGGTTGCCCAGAAGATCAGATCGCCTGCTTGGGCGTCGCGCACCGGGAGGTGGGCGCCGCCCTTCTCGTACTGGTCGTTCGCGACGCGCGGGATGCTCACGCCGGCCGCGCCGAACGCCTTGACCAGGATGCCGGAGCAGTCCCACGCGTCCGGGCCGTTGCCGCCCCACAGGTACGGCTCGCCCAGCTGTTCCTTGGTGAACCCGATGGCGATGCCGGCCGCGTTCGACGCCAGCAGGAACTGGCCCGCGCCCGAGCCGCAGCCCGCCGGGTCCGTGATCGCGCCCAGCTCACCCAGCAGGAACGCCGCCATGGACTCCCAGTTGTGGTACCGGTCGGGGAACGCCGACCGCTCCACGGCCTGCGCCGAGTCGCCCGGCCGCCTGTTCTCCCAGTCCGGCACCTTGAGCAGCACGTCGTAGAACTTGTTGATCGCGTACGTCGGGTCGGTCACCTCGGCCGGTGTTCCCCAGCCCATCGACGGACGCATCTGGAAGATGCCCAGCGAGTCGCGGTCGCCGTAGTTCAACGGGCGCAGGCCCGACTCGGTCATGCCCGCCTGGATCGCGACCTGCCACGCGAGCGGCGGCAGCTTGCGCTCCTGGCCGATCGAGATGATGCGCGCGACGATGTTGCGCTGCTCCTCGTTGAGGCGCGACGCGTCGTGGCGGCCCTTGTCGCCGCCGCCCGCGTCCCACGGGCCGATGGCCGCGTTGCAGCTCATCCGCCTGACGCCCGCGCCCGCGGCGGGGTTCGTGGAATTGCTGACCACCTGCGACACGCCCGACGTCGTCACCGCGATCACGACGATCATCGCCAGCGCCCCGATCAGCAACATCACGCGCATGGGCTCACTCCACCTTCGTGTAGCTGTTGACGAGCCACTCGCCGTTCGGCGCCTTGACCGCCGTGATGCGCACCTTGCCGATGCTGGTGGTGGTCTCGAAGTCGATCGAGGACGTCGTCGACTTCACGGCCTTGACCTTGTCGAACGAGGTCGGGACGTTCCTCGGGTCGATCGTGGCCATCTGCGCGAGGAACTCGGGAGTCGTGTACTCCTCGAGCTGCTTGAGCCACTTGCTGACGTCGTTGCCGGGCGGTGGCTTGACCCAGTTCTCCGCCCACAGCTCGGCGACGAGCTGCGCGTCGGCCTGGGGCGGTGCCGCCTTCGCCGAGTTGGACGGCGACGGCGCCTTGGTCGGCAGTGACGAACCGCTCGACGGCAGCTGGCCGACCTGGGTGCCCTGCGACGACGACGAGGGCGGGCCGGCCGCGGACGGGTCGGCGGCCTTGCGGTCGAGCATCCTGGGGATGATCACGCCGAGCGCGACCACGAGCACCACGAAGATGATGATCGAGGCGGCCAGGTGACGCGGGGAACGCAGCGGCCAGCCCCAGAGCCTGCGGTAGACCGCGGCACGGCCGCGGTTGGTACGGATCGGCACCTACGCCTCCCTTCAGTTGTCCCTGACTTCGAACCCGCGCGAAGGCCGGTAGATCACGTGCACCGGACGTCCTGCCACCACTTCCGTCTCGGCCCTGCGGGGTTCCTGCACCGGAGCGGAGTAGGCGGCCGACCGCGACGGCACGAGCACCGCGTCGTCGACCCGGTCCCACTGCCGGTCGGTGACCGTCGGGCTGTCCACCACGCGCGACCGGGCGACGGGCAGTGCCGCCGGACCCGAGCCCGAGGGCAGCGCGCCCGCCCGCACGGACGAGGAGTCGCCACCGCCGACGATCTGGCTCGGCTGCGAGTCGCGGTCGAGCCGCTGCGCCGTCGCCATGACCGGGTTGGACGCCTCCGGGCGCACCCGGCCGCGACCGCGCTGCGGCACCTCGTCGCCGTCGGTCTCGTTCTCCCGCACGGACTCCCAGAACTCGTCCTGCGGCGTCGGACCGGCCTGCTTCTTGCGGTTCACCATCTTCGACCAGACGCCACCGCTCATCGGCAGGACGTTGCTCGCCGACCCGACGGACATCTCGACCATCTGCCACATGCGGCGCAACGGTTTGCCGATCACGAAGCACACGAGTGTCAGCATCAGGCCGAGCAACGTGCGCGTCAGCAACGAGAGCCCGGTCGCGTTGAAGATCGCCTGCAGCAGCAACGCGTGCACACCCGCGAGGACCGCGAGCACCAGCACGTTGAAGATCGTCACGGCGACCGCGCGGGCGACCTTGCGCAGCAGGTCGTGGTGCAACAGCGCGACGAGACCGATGAGCGGTCCGGCGAGCGTCAGGATGCGCAGCAGCAGCTGGGCCAGCAGCACCGCGGCCTTCGCGAACAACTGGAACAGCGAGAACGCGATCGACTGCAGCAGCGCGAGGAAACCGGCGCCGGTGCGGCTGCCGTCGACGCCGTCGAAGTAGCCCTTGGCCGTGCCGAGCTGGGCCTCCAGGGCCTTCCACTCGTTCTTCTTGGCGTCGAGGGCGGCCTGGTTGCCGTCCTTGCCCTCGGCGATCTCGGCCGTGGTCCACGCCTGTGCCTTGAGGATGCGCGGGCCGTACTCGGCGGCCTGCGGTGCCTCCGGCGTGCCGAACGCGCCTCTCAGCCAGCTCTGGTAGACGACGGCGTCGTGCAGTTTCGTCGGTAGTACGTGAAGTGTGCCTTGTTCCTCTGGCGCCTCGATGAACCCGGCCTGGATCTCCGAGGTCTTGGAGACCAGCGTGTTGTCGAGGAGGTTGTAGAACTGCGGCAAGGCCAATGTGGACGTTGCCAGCCACATGGCCGCCAGCGCCCACAGCCCGCGTTTGGAGATCGTGGCGAAGTCGCCGGTCCAGATCTGCCGGAACATCAGGATCGCGAGGAGCAACGCCACCAGGCCGAACCAGCGCAGGTAGACGTTGTCGTAGACCTTCTGCACGCCGTTCTTCACGGCGTCGTCCAGCGGGACCAGCAGACCGCGGCCCATCACCGTGTAGTGCAACGCGTTCGTGGCGCCGACGATGTTCTTGCCGATGTTGAAGAGCTGGTTGCCCGCCCACGTGTCGAGCGTGGCGCTGGCGTTCGGGATGGCGCAACTGGCCTGGTAGTAGTGCCATTCCATGCCCGCGTAGCCGTACTCGAGGTACGGCGAGCCCGGCAGGCCGTTGCCGACCGGCGGGTCGAGCGCGCCGACCATGCCCGCGCCGGGCCGCTCGGGGTTCGGCGGGTCGCTGCAGGCCTGGGCGTTCGCCGGAGTCGCTCCGATGACGACCTGCAACGCCAGGATGGCGGCCACCATGATGACCGACTTCGTGCGTTTTGACGCGCGCAGCGCGAACCGCCGCCTTGCCCAGAGCAAGGCGGCGATCGCGAGCACGATCGTCAACGCCGTCATGCGCCGCCGTCCCGGCGGCGGCTGGACCCGTCACCGTGGCCCACCAGATGGGCCTCTTCCTCTGTCAGGCCGAGCTCCATGTCCGCCGCCAGTTCGTCGTCGATCTCGTCGGGCACGTAGGCGGGCGGCTGGGGAGCCCCGTTGTCGTCCGCCGGCACGAGCTCGCCCTTGCCGGTGTCGCGCTTGGCGTCGGGGGTCGTGTCGAGGGCGTTGCGCAGGTGCTCCAGGTGCGGGCCGCTGAAGTCGATGCGGATCCGCTCCACACCGCCGGCACCGTCGCCGAAGATGAACTGGCGCGGCGCGCGGTCGCGTTCGGTCGCGTTGCGCTCACCACCGGGACGGCGGCCGAGCGACGCGATGACCTGCTCGTACCCGGCGCCGATCGGCACCTTGAGCAGCCGCAGCGCGTCCGCCTGGGCCGAGTCGTCGTCGAGGCGGCCGACGAAGACCGAGTCGAGCAGCGTGACGAAGCCCTGGATCTTCAGGAAGTCGGCGGGGATCTGGCTCGAGAGCAGCACGCGGACGTTCCACTTGCGCGAGTCACGCGCGAAGCGGTTCATCAGCACGCGGCCGGTCGGGACCTCCGAGAGGAAGAACGCCTCGTCGATCCAGACGCCCTTGCGCTGGTCCTTCGGCTTCTCGTAGATCGAGCGCTGGGTGAGCCAGGCGGCGAGGTTCAGCATCTCGACGCCGAGCGACTCCGCGTCCGTCCAGTGCTCGCGGCCGACGCCGTCCTTCGGCAGGTTCAGGCCCGCCATCGTCAGGACGGTGAGGCGGTCGTCGCGCACCTCGTTGTACGGGTCGAGGTTCTCCTCGGGGATCAGCAACGACATGCGCTCGCGCATCTCGTCGAGGAAGTCCGCGACGACGACGGCGTGCTCGTGGTGCTCGGACGCGTCCCGGCGCAGCGCCTCGAAGACGAGACCGGGGTGGGCGTCGAAGCGGCCACCGACCGTGCGGACGGCGCGCAGCAGCACGATGCGCGTCTGGGGCAGGCGCGCGACCTCGTACGGCAGCAGGCCGGTGAGCACGTCCAGCACGAGACGGCGGCGGGTGGCGGCCGCGAGGGCCTTCTCCCGGCGCCAGGCCCGTTCCGGGTCGTCCTCGTCGAGGAAGTGGTCCAGCAGCGGCTCGGCGACCACCCGGTACGGGTTCAGGATCCCGGGCTGGGCGTTGAGCAGGTTGATCGGACGGGCGTAGGGCCGCAGCTCCGGCAGTTCGCACAGCGCGGAGAGCGGGCCGGACGGGTCGAGCAGCGTCCAGTGGGCGCCCGCGCGCAGGGTCTTGTAGACCATGCCGCCGCCGAGGAACGACTTGCCGGCGCCGAGGCCCGCGACCATGGCCGTCAGACCGGAGGCGTCGCGGAGTTCCTGCGCCATCCACGGGTCCCACGCGACCGGGCGGCGGGTGGCCGTGACGGTCTCGCCGAGGAGGATCCCCCGGCGGTCGCCGACCTCGGCCGTGGCCGTGGGAACGGCGCTCGCTGCCCACAACACGCTGCCGCGACGCAGGTACGCGCCGTTGGACAGCGGCTCACCGGGGATGAACTCGCGGGCGATCGCGTACTGGGCCTCGGGGTGCTCGATCGCGACCTTCGGCTTGTACAGCTCCAGCAACGACTGGGCGAGCCTGAGGGCCTCGCGCTCGGTCGGGCCGGAGACCGCGAGCCGCCACCAGCTGCGCACCCGGGTGCCCAGCGCGGTGAAGCCCGACGTCATCTCGTCGTCGATCTCCAGCACTCGACCGGCCTGGCGGGCCAGCGACTGCGGGGGCTCGAGCTCGTGCTCGTCGGTGTAGTGGCGGACCTGTGAGCGGACCTTGCTCATCTGCCGCGACAGCTCACCCGACACCTCTTCGGGCTTGCGCACGTAGATGCGGGCGGACCACTCGACGCTCGCCGGGAGCCTGTCCGCGCGCTGCACCCACGGGTCGTCGACCTCGGGGATCTGCAGGCCGTGCATGAGCCCGACCGTGAGCACCGCGACGTGCCGCTTGATGCCCGCGTTCGAGCCGGTGCGGCCGCGCACCGTCACCGTCGGCGAGTAGGGCTCCTGGTGGAAGTCCGCGGCGTCGGTGAAGCTCGCCAGGTCCTCCGGTTCCCACGCGGCACCGGGCACGGCGGGCAGGTTGCGCGGCGCGGGCAGACCCAGCGAGCACGACCGGTGCATCAGCCAGGACATCTCCTCGGCCGTCGCGGGACGGCCTTCGAGACCGGCGGACCCGATGACCTGGTCGAGGTGCTCCACCTCGGAGTCCAGCGCGACGAGCTCGGCGTCGACGGCGTCCGGGAAGACCTTGCGCAGCACGGGAGCCGCGCGTTCGACGGCGCGGTCCATCATGTTGCGGGTCTGCACCTGGACGCCCAGGTAGACCTCTTTCTCCGCCATCGAGCGGCCCATGAGCTGCTGCTGCTCGCCGACCATGTAGTCGTCGAACGACAGCGTGCCGGGGGTGTCCGGCAGGCGCTTGACGGCGTTGTGCACGTGCGCCTCGGCCCACATGCGGATCGGGTACGGGCGCGTGGTCACCCTCAGGTGCATCCAGCGGCCCTGCAGCTCGGCGTACTGACCGGCGATTGCGGCGATCAGGTCCTGGCGCTGCGAGTCGCTGCGGAACGACCAGCGCTGCGGCGCGAGCCGGTACCAGGCGTAGACCTCCTGGCCGGTGCGCAGCAGGTGACCGTCGATGCTGCGGGCCGCGATGGACGGCGTGTAGCTCGGCACGGCCTGCTCACCGGGCAGGCGGCGGCCCCGTTTCGAGTACGCGGCCCTGTCGCGGTCGCGCGGGTCTGCAGCGGCGTGCTGGGCGATGTGCTGGGCGGAGCGACGGTCACGGTCTCGCCGGCTTCCGAACACCGCGAACCTCCTTCTTACGGCTGTCTGGCGTCCGGCGGGGCTGGGCCTGCTGTCTCGCCCGTTGTTTCTTGCTCAACTTGGGACGAGGCCGCTGCGAGCTGACCCGGATCCGGGCGGCGCTGGCCGCTCCGCCGGTGCTTGCCGTGCGCTCTCGAGGTGCGGTGAGCTCGCGGACCCACATCGTGCCGACGGCCGTCAGTGGCCGCTCATGGCTGATCCGCTGGGTGATGAAGCGCGTGAGGATGATCGTCGCGACGAGGGCCCACGCGGTCGAGAAGAACCCGAACCCGATGCCCATCTGCCGCTCGATGGTGAGTACGACTAGGAAAACGACGATCCCGACGCCCCACGCGACGTATCGCGCGCGCCAGGGAAATGTCGCTTTGGGCGGACCGAGCCAGACGGCGTCGACCCGGTAGACCTCGTCGTCGGTGCGGACCCGCACGGATCAGCCTCCGACGAACAAGCCGGCGAGCCACTTGCCGATGTTCGACCCCGCGTCGGTCGTGACCGCGAGGCCGATGATGGCCAATGCGACGATCACGCCACCGAGGCGACGCATGACACCGGCGTTGTCACCCTTGCCGCCGCCCAGCCAGAGCAGCAGAAGCGCGACGGTCAGCAGCAGCAGTGGAACGATGTTGCCCAGGATCCAGTCACGGACGTTGCTTGTGCCCGGCACCGTCGGCTGCTGCTGAGCGAGTGTCACCAGGTCCATGGCGGTCATTTCTTACTCCAGAGTGCGCTGGGGCTTGCGCTACGAGTAGAACACGAGTTCGTCACGTCGTGTGGGGCTGTTGCTGCTGGGTGTAGATCATCTGGCCGTTCCCCCTGGGAGGAATTACGTCTAATCTGGCCGACACATCATCACTGAGGAGAGGTCAGCGGGGAACACCCGGATCGAGATTCTCTCCGTCGCTGGCAAGGTTCACCCGACTGCGAACGCCCTGGTCACCCACAGTGCGTGCGTCTCAAACACGCACACGTGCACACCCAAGTGAACGCTCTGATCGGCCGGTTCGCGACCCCTGTGACGGACACCGCGGGCGCGCTCCGGAGCCACGACTGCGAGGAGATTCGCCGATGCTCGAACCTGACCTCGTGCCGGATGGAAGTGTGGACGGAATCACAGCCTCCCCTAGTGCTCCAGGCGTGGACGAGCCTACCGGGCAAGGGACGCATTCCCGGCGCCGGGTCCAACGGACGATCAACTTCGACCGGTCCGTGCTGGAGAGGGCGCGTGCGGCGGCCACCTACCTCGCGTCCTACGAACCCCAGGCCGGAGTGCGGTCGCTGGCGGACATCGTGAACCCGGCGGTGCTGGCGTACGTGACCGAACTGGAGGAGCTGTACAACGGCGGGGAGCCGTTCCGGCCGGTGCTGCGGATGCCGTCGGGGAGACCCGCGAACAGGTGAAGCCCGGCGACCTGGGGCCGCCGGGCTTCTTCGGTGGTGCGGCTAGCTGGCGCCGGTGATCCGCCAGAACCACCCGGTAGAGGCGTAGTCAGGGCCGACGGAGCCCTTGCCCCAGAAGTAGTCGTTGTAGTTGCCCAGCCCACCGGTGGCGGGCAGGTAGACGCCCATCGTGGCCCAGCGCACGGACGCCGGCTGGGTGTCGATGCTGGCCTGCGCCCACGCGTCGCGGACCTTCATCGGGTTGTTCCACCACAGGAACGGCGAGCGCCACATGTAGTGCCCGAACTTGCCGCCGTGGTTGGACGAGTTGTAGCTGACGGTCGTGAAGCTGTTGATCTGGTGCAGGCCGCGGAACGCCTGGCCCCAGCGCTGCGCCCAGGTCTGGCCGCCGGTCGAGTCCTCGAGGACCAGGCAGGTGAAGAGGCTCATCCACTCGACGTCGTTGTTGCCCCAGCGCGCCTCGGTGTTGGCGAGCTTGGTGTCGTTGTGGTTGGAGCAGCCGCTGAAGTAGAAGCCGGTGCCGCTGCCGTGGCCCTGCCAGTAGGTGAGGTCGACGTCGTCGGCCCACTGGGTGTCCTCGCCGCCCGCGGAGGCCGGGTCCTTGAAGTCGCTCTCCCACGCGTTCTGGTCGAGCCAGCTGAACGAGCGCGAGATGCCGTGGTTGCCCGCCTCGGTGTTGAACGTGCCGATGTTCGCGACGGTGTTGGGCAGGCCGGAGCAGACGCCGGTGCCCTCGCTGCCGACCTGCGTGCCTGCCGCCTGCGTCTTGAACTGCGCGTCGGGGCGTGGTTCCTGGCCCGGTCCCGGCTGCGGCAGCTCGGCGCCGACCGCGGCGGGCAGGGTGATGGCCTGGGGTGCGCCACCGTCGTCGTCGCGGCCGGCGCAGCGGAACGACGGCTCGATCTTCTCGACCTTCTCGTCCAGCGACGGGGCCGCGTAGACGTAGCTCGCCTCCGCCTTGACGCCGGTGCCCAGGTACTTCTGGCACAGCTTGGTGCCGTACGCGAGGTCGTTGACCTTGACCGTGCCGGCCTTGTCGTAGGTGCGGGCGGCGTGGCTGACCGCCGTCACGCCCTGCGCGTCGAACGAGACGCGGATGTTCGCGCCCTCGCCCTCCAGCGGGATGCCGTCGAGCTGGAACGTGTACGACACGCTCGTGTCGAGGTTGGCCGTGAGTGCGTTGCGGCCGTTGGGGTCCGCGAGTTCGAACGTCGTGTGCTGCGCGGTGGGCGAGGCGTTGCCCGGCAGCACCCCGGCGGCACGGAGTCCTTCCTGCGCGCGCTTCGCGGCCTCCTCGGTGGGGACGGTCTTGATGCGCTTGATCGCCTCGGTGTCGAGCGCGGTCTGCGTGGTGGCGTTGCCGTCCTCGTCCGGCTTGCCCTGTCCTTTGTCGACGGTCGGCAGGTACTGGTACCGCTTCTCGTCGGCGAAGGACACCGCGCCGGACTCGGATCTCTGGACGTCCTCGAGGCCGAAGGCCCGTTGCAGCTTCCGCGCCTGCTCCTGGTCGAGACCGGAGCTCTTCACCCCGTAGACGGGTAACTCCGCGACGTCGGCCGTCGCGACCCCGACGACTCCAGCGGTGACGAGGCTGGACAGGGCCAGCACCACCGTCAGCTTGCGTTGCATGTCTCTTCCCTCCCTTGGGGACGGCCGGCTGCAGGGGCCGACCGTCTGCCAGGAGGATCTGGTCGAATTCGCCGTGATACCGACAGTGGCCACTTGTGCGTGGCGCACCACTCGAACGGCCGAAATTCTGTAACACCCTTGGGGCAGTGAGGGATCTAGAGGCGCACAGCTGGGTACTTGATGCCCGCTCCAGTGTTCAGCACGACCACTTCGTCGCCGGCCGCGAGCCAACCGTTCTCGCGCAACGCCCGGACCGCGCTGATCGTCGCGGCACCCTCCGGGCACAGGTACACACCTTCGAGACGAGCGGTCTCGGCTCGGTCGGCCGCGATCTGCTCGTCGGTCACCGCCACCGCCGTGCCCCCGGTCTCCCTGATGGCTCGCAGGATGATGAAATCCCCCAACGGTTTGGGCACGTTGATGCCGAACGCGCTGGTGTACGCGCCGTCCCAGAACCGCGACTCGTCCTCGCCCTCCTCGAACGCCTGGACGATCGGCGCGCACCCGGTGGACTGGACGGCGACCAAGCGCGGCAGCTTGCCGTCGATCCAGCCGAGCTCGCGCATCTCCTGGAGCGCCTTGTGGATCCCGATCAGCCCGACCCCGCCGCCGGTCGGGTAGACGATCACGTCCGGGACCCGCCAGCCGAGCTGCTCGACGATCTCGTAGCCCATCGTCTTCTTGCCCTCGATGCGGTAGGGCTCCCTGAGCGTGGAGGCGTCGAACAGACCGACGTCCGCGATGGCCCTGCCGGCGTCGGCGATGGTGCCCGGCACGATCCGCAGTTCGGCGCCGCTCGCCTCGACCTCCTCGCGGGTGATCAGCGGGGCGTCCTCGGGCATCGCGATGACGCTGCGGATGCCGGCGCGCGCCGCGTACAGGGCCCAGGCCGCGCCCGCGTTGCCGTTGGTCGGCATTTTGATGCCCTCGATGCCGAGCTCCTTGGCCCTCGCCACGCCGACGGCGGCGCCACGGGCCTTGAACGAGCCCGTCGGGACGAGCGACTCGTCCTTCATCAGCACGGTCGCGTCCAACGCCCGGCTCAACGCGGGCAACGGCACCAGCGGCGTCATGCCCTCGCCGAGGCTGAACGCCGGGTCGGGGTCGCGGACCGGGAGGACGTCGCGGTAGCGCCACAACGAGTTCTCGCTCGTCGGCCTCCGGACCTTCGTCAGGTCGTAGCGGGCCAGCAACGGCGACGCGCACCCGTGGCAGAGGTTCTGCACGGCGTCGGCGTCGTGTTCGCGGCCACAACGGGCGCATTCGAGGTGCGAGAGCATGAACTCATGCATACAGGCGGATGAGCCGGCATGTAAGCCGGATCCTGTTCGTGGGACCGAGGTCCCAGTCGGCGGCCATCCATCTGGGCCTGCCGTCGCCGGCAGGCTCTAGCGGCCTACCCGCGAGCATCGGGCGGGCAGCCCTCGAACGCTCGCGCAGGCACCTTCTCTTGCGATTAGGCACCCTCTTGGCCTTGCTCCGGGTGGGGTTTACCTAGCCGCCCCAGTCACCTGGGGCGCTGGTGGTCTCTTACACCACCGTTTCACCCTTACCGCGGCTTGCGCCACGGCGGTCTGTTCTCTGTGGCACTGTCCCGAGGGTCGCCCCTGGTTGCCGTTAACAACCACCCTGCCCTGTGGAGTCCGGACTTTCCTCGACACTCGCGTGCCGCGGCCGCCCTGCCGACTCATCCGCGATCCGAGGATATCCCAGCGTCTGGAACCGGTTGTCCACCGGTCCGGACGTTGGTTGACTTCAGCCATGACACGACGTCGCCACGTCGACTACGGCCGCGTGGCAGCAAGCCTGTGTTGCCTCCTCTGAGTGCGTTCGTCCTTTCCGCGACCTCAGGGAGTGCCCCGTCATGTCCGATCTGCTGATCATCTCCGGCGCGCCGTCCCACTCCGCGCCGATCGGTGTCGTCGTGTCGTTCGTGCAGGAGCGGCTGCGAGCCGCGGGACACCGCGTGACGTTGCTCGACGTGCGGGCGCTGCCGACGTTGTCGCTGCTCACCGAGGACCTCCGGGATCCGGAGATCTCCGAGGCCGTGAGCGGCGTGCTGGGGGCGGACGGCGTGGTGGTCGCTTCGCCCGTCTACCGCGCCGCCTACAGCGGGCTGGTGAAGGCGTTGCTCGACCTGCTGCCGAAGAAGGCGCTGCGCGGACGGGCGGTGCTGCCCCTCGCGACGGGTGGCAGCCAGGGTTTCCTCGTGGCGATGGACTACGCGCTGCACCCGTTGCTCGCGGCCAAGGGCGCCGACCAGGTGGTGCGCGGCGAGTTCGTGCTGGACCAGAACGTCGGAACGCCCGCAGCGGCGTTGGCACTCGAGGCGGCCGCAGACCGGTTCACCACGGCGCTGACCCCGCGGCTGCGCAAGGCGAGCTGACACCGGCGGCGATCCTGTCGCCACTCCCTCGCGCTGACCTCAGCCGAGGTGGGAGGTGTCGTTCACGAGCTTCACCGACGCGTGCCCGTCCGGGTAGAACTCGGCGATCGAGACGCCCGTGAGGTCGAGGTGCATCCGGAACAGGAACTGCGGCCCGACGTCGAGCGCCTGCCGGAGCATCGTCTTGATCGGCGTGACGTGGCTGACCAGCACCAACGTCTTGCCGCCGTACTTGGCGATGATGTCGGTGCGCGCTTTGCGGACCCGCGCGTGCACCTCGTCGAAGCTCTCGCCGTTCGGCGGCTTCACGCTCGTGTCGCCCAGCCACCGGCGGTGCACCTCGGGGTCCTGCTCGCTCGCCTCGGCGAACGTCAGCCCTTCCCACGTGCCGAAGTCGGTCTCGATCAGCCCCTGGTGCGTGACGACCTCGAGGCCCAGCTTGTCCGCGAGCTTCCGCGCCGTCTGCTGGGCCCGTTGCAGCGGCGACGAGATGACGCCCGCGATGCCGTCCACCTTGGACAGTCGCGCCGCGGCCTTCTCGGCCTGCTCCAGCCCGAGCTCCGTCAGCGGGTGATCACCCCGCCCGGAGTAGCGCCGGTCGACCGACAGCCTCGTCTGCCCGTGCCGCAGCAGGATCACCCGCGTGGGCTCCCCCATCGCGCCACTCCAGTGCGGCTGCCTGGCCCCCTCTGCCTTCTCGGTCTTGGGTGCGGCCTCGTCGTCCATGGCCTCGTTCGCGAGCCGGTCGGCCTGCTTGTTGCGCTCGCGCGGGATCCACTCGTACGTGACCCTCCCGAGGTCGCGCGCGACCTCCTGCGCCTCCCTGGCGAGCGGCTGCATCGAGGGGTGCTTGATCTTCCAGCGCCCGGACATCTGCTCGACGACGAGCTTGGAGTCCATCCGCACGTCGACGGTCTCGGCACCCAGTTCCCTGGCCGCTCTGAGCCCGGCGATGAGCCCCTGGTACTCGGCCACGTTGTTGGTCGCGACGCCGATGAAACCCTTGCGCTCGGCCAGCGTCTCGCCGCTGAGCTTGTCGCGCACGACCGCGCCGTACCCGGCCGGGCCGGGGTTGCCCCGCGAGCCGCCGTCAGCCTCGACGATCACCTTCACGGGCCGATCGTAACCCCGCGTTCAGGCGCCTCCGGACGCCCTGTATTCTGTTCACATCAGTCTGGGTGGCGGAATGGCAGACGCGCTAGCTTGAGGTGCTAGTGCCCGTAAGGGCGTGGGGGTTCAAGTCCCCCCTCGGACACGAGCGTTAACCACACGCAAACGAGGTCGTCTTCTCATAGACGGCCTCTTTTGCTTTGTCCGAGGGTCCTCGGTCGTCCCCCACACGGCCCGCCCGGATGTTCCTGGGAACTGGTGGACGGACCGTGTGGCGGAGTGATCAGCCGGTGATCGCGAAGATCGCGGATCCCGTCGTGCCGAACGCCTTGACCGGCGGCAGGTTGGGGATCAGCTTCGGCTCGGTGACGTCGGAGGCGCCCCGGTACCCCAACTGGGACCAGACGTTGATCCCCCAGCCCCACAGGCTGCCGTCGGCCCGCAGCGCGTACGTGCCGATGAGCTTCGTGACGTCGGCCGCCCTGCCGTCGGACAGGTTCCTGATCCGCGTCGGCACGGTCACCAACCGGTCGGCGAAGCCGATGCCGGCCGCACCGTGGTAGTGCGAACCCCATGCGACGACGGTCTTGTCCGCCCGGACGGCGAACCCGGTCGCGTAGGCCGCCGCCACCGACACGACACCGGTCAGGTCCTTCACCGGGGCCGCGGTGCCCGACTGGCCGGTGCCGGCGCCGTTGCCAAGCTGCCCTTCCGAGTTGCTGCCCCACGACCACACGGTGCCGTCCGAGCGCAACGCGTACCGGGCGTTGCTGTTCGCGACGATCGTCGTGACGTCCGTCAGACCGGCCACCTGGACCGCGGTCGGCGAGGAACCGCCTGTCGTGCCGTTGCCGAGCTCACCGGCGAAATTGCTCCCCCAGGACCACACCGTGCCGTCCGTGCGCAACGCGTAGCCGGTGCCCGTGGTGGCGGCGATGGCGACCACGTTGTCGAGACCGGCGATGCGGACGGGCAGGTCGATGATGCCGTCCGGGGTCGTCGACCGGGGTCCGAGCTGGTTGTCGTAGTTGTAGCCCCAGCCCCACACGGTGCCGTCGGAGCGCAGCGCGTAGCCGTTCCACTGCGAAGCCGCGAGCGCCGTGACGCCGGACAGCCCCTTGACCCGGACCGGGACCGACGCGAACCCGTTGTACGTGTGCCATCCTGCGCCGAGCTCGCCCCAGCTGTTCGGGCCCCACGCCCGCACCGTGCCGTCCGCCAGCAGGGCGTAGCGCCCGGCGAGGGCTGTCACGCCGCTCAGACCGGACACCGGCCGTGCCGTCGGCTCGCCGAAGTACTGGTTCTCGCCCAGGCCACCGCCCGAGCCCAGCGACCCGTTGTTGCTCTCGCCCCACGCCAGTACGCACCCGGTCGTGCAGGTGGACGGCGCGGGGGCGAAGTACCCGGCCAGGTCGACGATCAGGTGCATGGCGCCGGCGTCGGGCTTGATGTTGAGCGTGCCGTACATCCCGAGCACCACCGCCGCGAGGTTCGGCGCCGTGCCGCCCTGGGTGACGTTGAGCGTCGACGACCTGAAGTCCCAGGCGGGCGACACGCTGACGTGGGTGTTCGCGGTCGACTCGGTCGCCGTCACGTTCATCACGACCGCGGACGCGTTGGCCGGGACGGAGTACCTCGTGTCGAGCGACAGGTTCAGCGGGTTGTCCGGCCGGATCGTCGCCGACGAGCGCGTGTCCGCGACCCGCTTGGGGTCCAGCGGGTAGTAGGCGAGCCCCTCGCCCGGCACGTAGAAGCCGGCGAGGTCGGCGATCAGGTCGATGCCGCCGGCGTTGTTGTACAGGTCGACGGTGCGGTCGGTGCCCAGCGTGACGGTCACCAGGTTGGCGCGGGTCTCCCCCGGCGCCAGGTTCAGGTTGGACGCGTCCGGCCTGGCCTTGCCGTGTGGCCACGCGGTGACGTACGTGTCGGCGGTGACGTTGGTCGCGGTCAGGTTGAACGTCACGGCGGTCGCGTCGGCGGGGACGAGACCGGCCATGCTCAACGGCAACGAACCGTCCGGGTTCCGCGGCTGCACACCGGCCCCGGTGCGGGTGTCCAGGGCCCGCGTGGGCGGCAGCGGCTGGTACAGCGCGCCGGCACCGGACGTGTAGTGGCCGGCCAGGTCCGCGAGCAGGTGCACCGAACCCGCCGAGTTGAACAGGCTCACCTTCCGGCTCTGGTCCAGCCGCACGGTGACCAGGTTCGGCCGGGTCTCCCCGGCGACGACGTTGACGTTGGACGCGGTCGGGCGCGGGCTGCCCGAGGGCCACACGACCACGTGCGTGCCCGACGTCGGCTCGGTCGCGGTCACGTTGAGCACCACAGCCGTCGTGCCGACCGGCGTGCGGGCGGACAGGTCCAGCACGACGCTCTGCCCGGCTCCCACCGGCCCTGCCGCACCGAGCCCCGACCGCGTGTCCAGCAGCCGCACCGGCGTCACCGGCGTGTAGGCGGACGCGACCGGCTCGGCCGCGGCGGTGGCGGGCAAGGGCACGGCCAGCGAGGTGAGCAGGAGCACTGCCACCGGCAGCACGAGACGTCTCTTCATTCCGGTCATTCCGGTTCCCCCAGGGTCATGCCGATTCTGGCGCGGAGCGTACCTCCCGGCTGCGCCGATGAGGACCGGTTCGAGCAGGGGCGTTGTAGGTTCCGGACATGATCGAGGCTGCCCCGGACCTGGTGGAGATCGCGTCCGCCCTGCTGCCCGGCACACGGCTGGACGACGCCTTCGTCGCGCCCGACGGCAACGTCCACCGAGTGCTCCTGATCCCGGGCGTCGCCGCGGTCCGGGTCAGCACGAGGCCGCTGGCCGCCGCGTCGATGCCCCGCCGGGTGGAGGTGCTGCGACGACTGGCCGCCGCCGGCCTTCCCTTCCAGGTACCGGAGCCGCTCACCCCCGTGACCGCGTTCGGCGGCCAGACGGCGGTCGCCGTGTCGTGGGTCGACGGCGCCGCACTGCCCGAGGGCGTCGGCGATCCCGGGCAGATCGCCGAGGTGCTGGAGGCCGTGCGGTCGGTGCCGTTGACCGACGCGATGCTGGAGGTCCTGGACGACCGGGCGCAAGGGCCGTCGTGGTCGAAGATCATCGCCGACGAGATCCTGCCCCGCCTGCCCGCCCGCTGGCAGGCCGAGGGGCGGCGGCGCCTGGACGCCGCGCTCGCGCTGGAACCCGTGCCGGACGCGTTGGTGCACGGTGATCTCAGCGGGTCGAACGTGCACTGGTCCTCGGACGGGAAGCTGCTCGGCGTCCTCGACTGGGACATGGCCATGCCCGGCGACCCCGCCATCGACGCGGCGCAGATGGCCTGGCACGGCTGGGAGAACGTCCGCCGGGCCGTGTCAGCCGGGACCTACCGTCGCGCCCGCACCTGGGACGACCTGTTCGGCGTCGGGCACGTCGTGGCGACGATGAACGGGCGGCCCATGACCAGTCCGGACGGCTTCGTGTCCGCGATCGTGCCCTGGCTGGAGGATCAGTCGCGGCGGCGGTAGGGGTGGTAGCCGGAAGTGCTGTGCAGGTAGGGATAGCTGACGATGCGGTGGACCGTGCCGTGGCCGCTGCACTGCTCGTAGGCCCAGTAGTGCGAGCGGGCGACGTCGGCCCAGCGGCAGAACACGGTCACGTGCCGCGTGGTGCGGTCACCGGTCAAGGTGATCAGCAGGTCGCCGGGGCGGAGGTCGTCCTTGTCGATCAGGGCGCTGATACCTGCCAGGCCGACGGTGTTGAGGCCACCGCGGGGGTCTTGCGGCCTGCCAGGCAGGCCCCACGCCATCGAGGCGAAGCCGGAGCAGTCGGTGCGGTAGGTCCCGTGCTCGTTGGTGTGGAAGTCGTGCTGCGAGTACGGGACGCCGGTCCAGCTGGCTGCGCGGCGGAGGATGTCGTTCATGGCTCCTACCCCGGAAACGGCCTGAGGGGCCACACCCCCAGGAGTGGCCCCTCAGTGGAAACGGATCAGCAGTCGGTCAGCGAGGAGGCGGAAGCTCCGGAGGCCTGGCCGGTCCAGGAGGCGAACACGCTGCCCTGCTCGACGGACAGTTGCCCGTCCCGGAGCACGCCGAGGCGGCGAGCCGGGTTCCCGCGGGTGCGGTCCCGGCGACCAGCGTGGCGGTGGCGATTCGACCGGCTGTCTTCTCCATGACCCTCACCCTTGCCCCTCGTCGTTTCCCGTTGCCGGGATGAGAGAAGCTTCGCGGCGAGGTCTCAAAGAAACCTGAAGCGGGATCCGGATCGGCGTGCCGATCCCGGGACCGGTCTAAAAGATTTCCAAAATCCGAGGTCCGGACGCCGGAACGCGCCTGGGCTCCTGCGCCTCGCGGCAGCCGTGCAGCTGGAAGACGCCCAGTGCCTCGGCCCACGCCCGGTCCGCCGCGACGGACTCGCCGAGACCGTCCAGTGCCGCCGCCAGGTCGCGCAGGGTGCGGGCCCGCCACACCGGCAGGCCGAGCGCGTCCCACCACTGCAGCGCGCGCTCGAGGTGCCTTCGCGCGTCGGCGAACCGGCTCGCGGCCAGGTCGAGCTCGCCGAGCGTGCGCAGCATCAGCGCCTGGCCGAAGCCGTCCTGCATCTCGTTGCAGGTGTCGAGGCAGGCCAGCAGCTCGTCGCGCAGCTCGTCGCCCATGCCCTGGCGGACCCGGACCTTCGCGAGCGCCTGCACCGCGTACGCCGACGCGAGCACGTTGCCGAGGCCCGACAGCACCTCGACCGCTCGCGCCGACCAGTGCTCGGCCTGCTCCAGGCGGTCCGCGGCCCGGTGCACGATGCCGACCGACCGCAGCGCGATGGCCCAGCCGCGCTGGTCACCGATCTCCTCGTACTCCGCGCAGGCCTGCTCGCATGCTGCGAGCCCGGCGTCGAGCTCGCCCTGTTCGGTCAGCACGCGGCCCAGGCCGTGCCGCGCCTGGACGAGCGCGAGCCGGTCCTGCGGCAGCTCGAGCTCGGCCAGGACCTGCTCCAGCGACGTGCGCGCGGCGGTGAGCTGGCCGTGCTCGCGCTGCACGGTGCTGAGCGCGAGCCTCGTGGTCGCCAGACCGCGCCGATCACCGGCCTGCTCGTAGACCGTCAGCGCCTGCTCGTAGTAGCCGGCGGACTCGTCGAACCGGTCCTGCTCGTAGCGCAGCCAGCCCAGTCCCGCCAGCAACCGGGCCTCGCCGAGGCGGTCACCCGCGCGGCGGGCGGCTCCCAGCGCGGCGGTGTGCGTCCGGTACCACTGGCCGAAGAGGTTGCGCACGGAGAAGCGGGACGAGCACAGCGCGGCCGCGAGCCGCGTCGCCACGTCGGTCAGGTCGAGCTCGCTGACCCGTTCGACGACGCCGACCAAGCCGCTCTGCTCGGCGTCGAACCACGCCTCGGGGTCGGCGACGATCTCGTCGACCTGGGCCTCGTCGAGGTACCGGTCGAGCAGTCCCGGCCTCTCGAAGTCGAGGGTGGCGTGCGGCATGCGGCGGCCCGCGACCTCGACCAGTCCGAGCCAGCACTCCGCGGCGCGGGCCGTGGCCGTGCGGATCGTCTCGGCCGTCTCCTCGGCCTCGCCGCGTTCCCGCGCGAACGCACGGGTGAGGTCGTGGATCTGGTAGCGCAACGCGTCACTGGCGTCCGATGTGGACACGTCGAGCAGCTGGGCGTCGACGAGCCGTTCGACGACGTCCTCCGCGTCCGTCGCGGAACAACCGAGCAGCGGCGCGACGACCCAGCCGCCGAACGACGACAGGTCGAGCAAACCCAGGCGCCGCAACGCCATCCGCTCGCGTTCGGGCAGTCCGTCGTAGCTCAGCGCCAGGCTGCCGCGCACCTCCAGGTCCCCGATGGAGAGCTCCTGCAGCACGCGCTGCTGCACGCGCAGCCGGTCGGCCAGGCGGCCGAGCTGCCACCGATGCCGTGCCGCGAGCCGCGCCCCCGCGATGCGCACGGCGAGCGGCAACCGGCCGCACAACCGCACGATCTCCTGTGCCGCCGAGGGTTCCGCCGCCACCCGGCCACCGCCGACCACCCGGTCGAGCAGGTGCACCGCCTCGTCCTCGGCGAGCACGCGCAGGTCGAGGTGCGTCGCACCGTCGAGCGCGCTGAGCCGTTCCCGGCTCGTCACCAGCACGGCCGAGGTGTGCCCGCCCGGCAGCAGCGGTCTGACCTGCTTCTCGTCGGCCACGTCGTCGAGCACGACGAGGATCCGACGGTCGGCGAGCATCGTGCGGTAGTGGCGCGCCCGCTCGTCCGCCTCGTCCGGGATCGCCGGGTCCGCGACGCCGAGCGCCCGCAGGAACCCGGCCAGCACCTCGGCCGGTTCCTGCCGAACGGTCCTGGTGCCGCGCAACGACACGTACAGCTGGCCGTCGGGGAAGTGCTCGCGAACGCGGTGGGCCACGTGCATCGCGAGTGTGCTCTTGCCCGCGCCGGGCTTGCCGAAGATCGCGCACAGCCGCGAGCCGGTCGCCTCCTCCGCCAGGCGCCGGTTCAGCGTCGCGACCTCGACGGTGCGTCCGGTGAAGTCGGCGATGTCGAACGGCAGCTGGCTCGGCGTGCGGCTGGACCGCACCGGTTCGACGTCCTCTTCGTCCGCCGCCGCGGCCACCGGTTCCGCCTCGGCTCGCAGCACCTGCTCGTGCGCGTCCCGCAGCACGGCACTGGGTTCGAGACCCAGCTCGTCGAGCAGCGCCCGTCTGCCCTCCCGGTAGCACTCCAGCGCGTCGGCCTGCCGTCCCGTCCGGTGCAACGCCAGCATCAGCTGGGCGCGCAAGCGTTCCCGCAACGGTTCCTCGGCGACCGCCGTGGTGAGGTCGGCCACGAGCGCCTCGCTCCCGCCGAGTGCGAGTTCGGCGTCGAAGCGGTCTTCGAGCGCGGCCAGCTTCAGCCCCTCCAGGCGCGCGCGTTCGTTGTCCGCCCACGTCCCCTGCGCGCCACCGAGTGCGGCTCCGCGCCACAGCCCGAGCGCGTTCTCGAAGTGGGTGACCGCCTGGGCCAGCCTGCCCTCGGCCCGTGCCCGCCGCGCCGCCGTGATCTCGCGGAGGAAGACGTGCAGGTCGATCTGGTCCAGCGCGGCTTCGAGCCGGTAGCCGCCACCGGTGCGCACGATGACGTCGGCACCGTCGGCCGCGGCGAGCTTGCGGCGCAACGTCGAGATGTAGGTGTAGATGGCGGCTCTGGCCTGCTCCGGTGGATCCTCGCCCCAGACCGCGTCGACCAGACGTTCCAGCGGCACGACCCTGCTGGCGTGTACGGCGAGCAGTGCCAGCAACGTGCGCGGTTTCGGTCCGCCGAGAGGTACCGGTTCCCCGGCCACCGCTGCTTCGACCGGGCCCAGCACGCGGAACTCCATCGACCCCCCAAGACAGGGGCATGCCACCGGACGCCCGCGAGCGCGGACTCCCGGCGGACCCCCCAGATTCCCCCGTCAGAAACCGGATGAGCTCACACGTTCGGGTGGTTCACCCAGCGTCGATCGACAGTATGAACCGGTCTCGAGGCTGTCAAGCAATCCGGGCGAGGGCCTGGTTCACACGCTCGTTCGCGCCTTGATGATGCGTTCGACCGCTTCGAGCAGGGTGTCGCCGATCGGACCCGGATCCGACAGACATCCCGCCGCCATCGCCCCGTCGCGCAGCATCACGAAGTGCCGGCCGTCGAGTTCGGCAGGAGCGTCACCGACGCGCGCAAGAAGCTCCGTCACGGTGTCGAGGAACCACTGGCGGTGTGCGAGCACTGCCACGTGCACGGGGTGCGTGGGGTCGGCGTACTCCGCCACGGCGTTGAGGAACGCGCACCCGCGGAAACCCTCGCTCCGGATGTGCCCGGCGATGCCCTTCGCGACGGCACGCACCGCGTCCTCATCGGTCGCCGCCGCGGCCACGCCTGCCTCGACGTTGTCGCGGGTCGCCCGGTCGGCCTCGGCGAGGTAGGCGAGGACCAGGTCCTCCTTGCCGGCGAAGTGGCGGTACATCGTGGCGCGGGTCACCTTCGCCTCGGCGAGGATGCGGTCCACGCCGACGGAGTGCAGCCCCTCCGCGTAGAACAGCCGGCTGGCCGTTCCCAGCAGGCGGTTCCTGGCGTCGGAGACGGTGCGGGTCACGCTTTCGACGGTAGCAGAGAGAACGTTCGGTCTTGACAGTTCTGCCGTGTGCTGCCAGCCTCGAAGTAGAAAGAACGTTCTCCCTCTCTCGAAGGACTGACCCGTGAGCATCGACGCAGCGTCACCCGCGACCCTCACCCCCGCCCTCCGCACGCTCTACCTCGGCCGCTTCGGGTTCGCGGTCGTGTGGGCGGTGCTGCTGTTCCTCACCGCGACGGAGATCGGCCCGGTCAGCGCCACGCTGCTGGTGCTCTACCCGCTCTTCGACGTGGCGGCGGTCGTCGTCGACAGCCGCGCGTCCCAGAAGGGCCGGGCGTCGGTGGCGCTCTACGCCAACATCGCGGTCAGCGCGCTCGCCGCGGCAGGGCTGGCGTTCGCGGTGACGTCCGGAATCCCGGCGGTGCTGCAGGTGTGGGGTGTGTGGGCCGTGGTGTCCGGTGTGGCGCAGCTCGCGGTCGCGCTCGTGCGGCGGAGCCTCGGCGGGCAGTGGCCGATGATCCTCAGCGGTGGGATCTCGACGCTCGCGGGCACGTCGTTCTTCTTGCAGGCGGGGGCGCCGGACGCGAACCTGCGCAACCTGGCGGGATACGCGGCGATCGGCGGGGTGTTCTTCCTCGTGTCCGCGCTGCGCCTCAAGCGCAGTGGTGAGTGACGACAGCAGAAAGGGGACTGCCCGGCAGGGCAGTCCCCTTGTGCCTGTTCCGGTAGCCGCTCAGGCCTTGGGCTCCGCGATGCGGACCAGGATCGCGCCGCACTCCTCGCAGCGCACGACCTCGTCGGCCGCTGCCTCCTTCAGCTTCGACACGGCGCCGCGGTCGAGCTCGATCCGGCACGCACCGCAGCGGCGCGACTGGAACGGCGCGGCGCCGATGCCGCGCTGCTCGCGCTGGCGGTCGTAGAGCTTCAGCAGGTCGTCCGGGAAGCCCTTGGCCATCACCGAACGGTCGGCGGAACGGCGGGTCTCGGTCGTCTCCAGGTTGGCGAGGGCCTCGTCACGGCGGCGCGAGGCGTCTTCCAGCGCCTGACGGGCCTTGTCCAGTTCCACGCTCGCGAAGGAGACGTCGGCGTCGACGGCCTCGCGGCGTTCCATCAGCTCCAGCAGGTCGTCCTCGAGGATGCCCTGGCGGCGCTGGATGGTGGCGAGCTCGTGTTCGAGGTCGGTGAGCTGCTTGGCGCCGACCGAGCCCGACTGCAGCAGCTTGCGGTCGCGTTCGCCGCGGGCCCGGACCTGGTCGATCTCGGTCTCCTGGCGCTTCACGTCGCGGTCGAGGTCGGTGAGCGTCGTCTGGACGGCGACCAGCGCGTCCTGCTTCGCGCGCACCTGCTGCTCGACCGCGGTGATCTCCGCGATCTCCGGCAGCGTGCGGCGACGGTGGGTGACACGCGCCAGTTCGGCGTCGACCTCGGCCAGGTCGAGCAGCCTGCGCTGCACTGCGGGGTCGGCTTTCACGCATGTCCTCCTACTGCTGTGCTCGTCGCACCGACGGTCCACGGGTCGGTCCGGCGGGTGGAGACGAGTACGTCGACCCTACCGCCGAAGGCGGACCGCAGGATCTCCGCCGCCTGCTCGCACCACGGCCACTCGCTGGCCCAGTGCGCGACGTCGACCAACGCGGGCCCGCCGGACTCGACGTGCTCGCTCGCCGGGTGGTGCCGCAGGTCGGCCGTGACGTAGGCGTCGACGCCGGCGCGCTGCACCAGGCCCAGGAAGCCGTCGCCCGCACCGCCGCAGACCGCGACCCGTGTGATCAGGCGTTCCGGGTCTCCCGCCGCCCGGACGCCCTGGACGGTCGCGGGCAGCGCGTCGGCCACGCGCTGGGCGAAGACCTTCAACGGCTCGGGCTCGGCGAGTTCGCCGATGCGGCCCGAACCGGTGTCGCCGGGCAGGTCGGCGAGTTCGTGCACGGTGAAGCGTTCGCGCGGGTGAGCGGACTCCAGAGCTCGGACGACGGCGTTGCGGCGCGAACGCGGCAGGGTGAACTCCAGCCGCGTGTCCTCGTGCTTCACGAGTTCGGCGCCCGCGCCGGTCAGCGTCCTCACCACCTGGCCCGCGTCCTGCGCGTAGGTGATGAGCACGTCCGCCGGGGTGCGCGGGGTGGCGTCGAGCGGGCCGGTGACGGTGAGCCCGATGGCCTTCGCGAGGGCGTCCGAGACGCCGGGCGACGCGTTGTCGGCGTTGGTGTGCGCGCAGTACAGGGCGGCGCCGTTGCGGATCAGTCTGTGCGCCAACGCACCCTTGGGGCCGTCGGCCGCGACCCCGTTGACGCCCTTGAGGAACAGCGGGTGGTGCGCGACCACGAGCTGCGCGCCCACCTCGACCGCCTCGTCCACAGTGGACGACGTCGGGTCGACGCAGACCAGGACCCTGCTGACCTCCTCGGCCGGATCACCGCAGACCAAGCCGACCGCGTCCCACTTCTCGGCGGTCCTCGGCGGATACGCGGACTCCAGGACCGCGATCACGTCGGCGAGCTTCAAGCCAGTTCCTCCATCACGACGCGCAACGCGTCCACGAACACCGCGAACTCCTCCGGCGGCCGGATCGCCACGCGCAGGTAGGTGTCATCCAGTCCGGGGAACGTGTCGCAGCGGCGGACCGCGATCCCCTTGTCCCGCAACGCCTGCCGCGTTCCCCGGGGCGCCCTGATCAGCAGGAACGGCCCTTTCGGCGCAACGACGACGAGGTCTTGGAGCTGCTCCAACGCGTGCGCCGCGTACTCGGAGGCCTCGCGGGCGAACCGCGCGGACTGCTCCAGCGCCTCCGGCTCGCAGCACGCCGTGATCGCTTCCAGCGTGAGACTGCCCACTGGCCAGTGCGGACGGCCGTGCGCCAGCCTTCCGAGCGTCTCCGGGTCGCCGAGCAGGTAGCCGGCGCGCAGGCCCGCGAGCCCCCAGGTCTTGGTCAGGCTGCGCAGCACCAGCACGTCGGGGTCGTGCGCGAGCGACTCGGGCTCACCGGGGACGGCGTCCATGAACGCCTCGTCGACGACCAGCTTGCCGGGCAACGCCTTCACCGCGGCGGCCTCGTGCAGCACCGACGTCGGGTTCGTGGGGTTGCCGATGACGATCAGGTCGGCGTCCGTGCGCACGTCGCGGAGGCCGAAGTCGCCGTCGAGCAGCACGTGGTCGACCGGGATCCCGGCATCGCGAAAAGCCACCTCGGGCTCGGTGAACCCAGGGTGGACGATCGCGGCACGGCGCGGCGAGAGCTTCGGCAGCAGCGCGAAGCCCTCGGCGGCACCGTTGAGCAGCAGGACCTCGTCCGGCGAGCGCCCGTGACGGCGTGCGACTGCCTCACGGGCGCGCTCTTCAGCCAGTTTCGAGGGGTAACGCCCGAGCTCGCCGAGCGCCGCGGCCAACCGTTCGCGCAGCCAATCGGGCGGGTGCGGCACCCGCACGTTGACGGCGAAGTCGGCGAGGCCGGGTGCGGCGTCGACGTCGCCGTGGTGGCGCAGGTCTGGGCTGGTCATCGCCGGAATTCTAGGCGACGGGCTCAGACGTGCGCGTCACTGCATGTAGCGGCGGAGCTCGGTGAGGTGGCTGATCAGCTCGTCCAGCTGGAAGGCGTCGAGCTGAGCCGACTCACCGGGCGGGGTGCGGAAGCAGACGCGACCCTTCTCGTTGAGGTACACCTCGAACGCACGACGGCGCCCGAGGGCATCGGTGCACCCGATGATCTCCCGTTGCGGGGGCACGTCGGTACCTGTCTGCATGGGCGGCCTCCATGTCGTTTGTCCGTACATCTTGCGACAGCGGTTGAGCGTTACCGTGCGGCGGCACCACATAGGCTGCGCGACATGCACGTCTCGTTCGTCTGCACCGGCAACATCTGCCGGTCCCCCGTGGCAGCGCTCGTGTTCCGAGAATGGCTGTCCCGGGAAGGATTGTCGCACCACGTCCAGGTGTCCAGTGCCGGAACCGGCGGGTGGCACGTCGGCGACCCCGCGGACCCGCGCGCGTTGAAGACGTTGGCGGACAACGGATATCCCGTCGACCACGTGGCCGCACAGGTCGGTTCCGACCACCTCGGCGCCGACCTGCTGGTCGCTCTCGACTCCGGCCACGCCCGCGCGTTGCGCCGGATGGTGGATCCCGATCGCGTGCGACTGCTCCGTTCGTTCGATCCGGACGCCGACGGGGTGGACGTGCCGGATCCCTACTACGGCGACGACGCCGGGTTCACCGAGGTGCTGGTGATGACGGAGGCGGCGATGCCGGGGCTGGTCGCGTGGGTGCGCGAGCGGCTCTGAGGACGAAGCACCAGTCACTGCGGGCCACTGCTGCCGAGGCGGCGGGCCTGCGGTGGCTGCGCGTCGACGGCGGCCCGCCGATCCCGTTCGTGCGCAGCGCGTCGGGAGGCACGCTGGTCATCGACGAGATCCCGCTTGGGGAGCCGAATCTTCAGGCGGCCGTGACCTTCGGACGCCGGCTCGCGCGGATGCACCTCGCGGGCGCCGAGGCGTTCGGCGCGCCACCCGAGGGCGGTCCGCGCGAAGCCACGATCGGCATGACCGAGATGCTCAACGAGCCCGCTCCGGAGTGGCCCGCGTGGTTCGCATCACAACGAATCGAGCCGTACGCACGGCAAGCAGGCATCGACGTCAGCGACGTGTGCGCGCACATAGCGTCATTGGCCGGTCCGCCGGAACCTCCCGCACGGCTGCACGGCGACCTGTGGAGCGGCAACGTGGTGTGGGGCGCCGACGGCCAGGTGTGGCTGATCGACCCCGCAGCTCACGGCGGCCATCGGGAGAGCGATCTCGCGATGCTCCAGCTCTTCGGCTGCCCGTTCCTCGACCACGTCCTCGGCGCCTACCAGGAGGTCGCGCCGCTGGCCGACGGCTGGCAGGCGCGGGTGCCGTTGCACCAACTGTTCCCACTGCTCGTGCACGCCGCGCTGTTCGGCGGCGGCTACCGCGCACAAGCGTTGAGCGCGGCACGGGCCGCTTTGCGAGGATGAGGATCATGGACGTCACCGGCTGGACCTGGCTCAACGAACCGCGCGAGTGGTCGCCCACCCCGCTGACCGTGCACGCCGACCCGGGCAGCGACTTCTGGCGCCTCACCGGCAACGGCGTCGTCCGCGACAACGGCCACCTCTACGGCATGCGCGTCACCGGCGACTTCACCGTCACCGCCACCTTCTCCGGCGAGTACGCGGCGCAGTACGACCACGCCGGCGTCGGGCTGCTGGTCGACGGCGAGAACTGGGTCAAGGCCGGGGTCGAGGTGTTCGACGGGAAGCTGCAGGCCAGCACGGTGGTGACCCGTGGGTTCTCGGACTGGAACCTGGCTCTCGTCGGGTCGTTCGAGCGGTTCACCGTCAGTGCCGAGCGCAAGGGTGACGCGGTGTGGGTGCGGTACGGGCTCGACGGCGCCGAGCCGACGAACCTGCTGCGCAAGGCGTACTTCCCGCCCGACGCGGAGGTGACGGCAGGGATCATGGCCGCGAGTCCTGAGGGTGAGGGGTTCGTGACCCAGTTCCACGAGGTCGGACTCACCCGATAGCGCGTTGCGTTCGCTTCGAATATTGCGGATAATTCGGATAGAGGGAGGAGGAATCGATGAGTTCCGCATTGCGAGCCGTCCAGCCTGACGACGAGGACGTCGTCACCGCCCATGCCGCGCTGACCAGGGTCAAGGCGTACCTGCACGATCGGCACGAGGACGAGCACGACGTTCGCGTGAGGGTCGAGGAGAACGGCGACGTGCTGGTCCTGCCGCGCGCCGCGGTCGAGCTCTTCGCCCAGATCCTCGCCTACATGGCAGCGGGCCACGGCGTGTCCGTCGTGCCCGCGGACGCCGAACTGACCACGCAGCAGGCCGCCGACATGTTGAACGTGTCACGTCCGTACCTGATCGGCCTGCTCGAAGCCGGCGAGATCGAATACCGCAAGGTCGGCAAGCATCGCCGCATCAAGGCGCTGTCGCTGGTGGAGTACATGCGCAACGACGACCAGCGGCGGCGCCGAGCGGCCGACGAGTTGTCGGCGCTCACGCAAGAGATGGGCATGGCCTGAGTGAGTTTCGTAGTCCTCTACGACGCCAACGTCCTCTACCCGAGCACTTTGCGAGACCTGCTGATCCGGATCGCGGCAGCGGGTCTCGTGCAGGCGAAGTGGACTGACCAGATCCTCGACGAGGTGTTCCGCAACATCCGCAAGAACCGGCCGGACCTCTCCGAGGAGCAGCTCACGCGGACCCGATCGCTGATGCTCACGGCGGTCCGGGACTGTCTGGTCACCGGCTACGAGCCGCTGATCCCATCGCTGGACCTGCCCGATCCGGATGACCGCCACGTGCTCGCCGCCGCCATCAGGGCTCGTGCGCAGGTGATCGTCACCAACAACCTCAAGGACTTCCCCGCGCGAGCTTTGTGCCCGTGCGACGTCGATCCCAAAGACGCGGACGACTTCGTCAGCGACCAGATCGGGCTCGACGCCAAGGTCGTGTGGAGCTGCGTACAGCAGATCGCGAACTCGTGGCGCAATCCTCCGGGCACGATCGGGGACGTCCTCGCCTCGCTCGAACGTTGCGGGCTTGTGCAGTCAGTGGCCGCACTCAGGGCGCTCTGACCGGTCATCTACCGTGAGGTCGTGCGGTTCAAGTTCCTCCTCAAGCCGGGCTGGCTGGCGCTGACCCTGGCCGTCTGGGTGTTCGCGGGCTCCTGCGTCTACTTCCTCTCGCCGTGGCAGTTCGGCCGCAACGACGAGCGGCAGCAGCAGAACTCCGCCATCACCAAGTCGCTGAAGAGCGACCCCGCGCAGTTCGGGGCTAAGCACGACGAGTGGCAGAAGGTCGAGATCAAGGGCCGTTACCTGCCGGAACTGGAAGCGCTGGCACGGCTCCGCACGGTGCAGGGTGAGGCGGCGTTCGAGGTCATCACGCCGTTCGAGACGACCACCGGCCACAAGGTCCTGATCGACCGCGGGTACGTGCGGCCGATCAACGGCATCAAGCCGCCGGACTTCGAGGCACCGCCGACGGACGAGGTCACGCTCATCGGGCTCGCGCGGCCCAACGAGTCGAACGACCAGCCCGCGTTCGACCAGGACGGCCGCAGGCAGATCTACTCGATCAACAACAACGCGGTCGGGCCGGGCATCGAGCCCGGCTACTACCAGCTGATCGAGGAGCAGCCCGGTGCGCTCCAGACGTTGCCGTTGCCGCGGCTCGAGTCCGGGCCGTTCTTCTCCTACGCGCTGCAGTGGATCGCGTTCGGGGTCATGGCGGTCGGCGGCTGGCTGTACTTCACGATCCGTGAGGCGCGGCCGGGTGGTGTGCTCTACGAGGGCCGCACCAAGAAGAAGTCGATCGCCGAGCTACTTGCGGAAGAGGGCGATGACGGCGCTGAGGAAGCCCGCGCCGAAACCGACGACTCGGGACAGCTCCACGGCACGCGTCACGTGACCTGAGTCCGGGTTGCGGCCGTGGCCGAGGACCGGGCGCTCTTCCACGCCGTGCAAGTAGACGGTGCGGCCGCCCAGGCGGATCTCCAGGGCGCCCGCGAAGGCCGCTTCCACCTGGCCCGCGTTGGGGGACGGGTGTGCTGCCGCGTCCCGGCGCCAGGTCTCCAACGCTTGCGACGCGGAGCCTCCGACCACCGGGGCGCCGCCAACGGTGAGCAGCGCGGCCAGGCGGGACGGTGCCAGGTTCAGCAGGTCGTCGAGGCGGGCCGAGGCCCAGCCGAACTTCAGGTAGCGCGGCGACTTGTGGCCGACCATGGCGTCCAGGGTGTTCGCGGCGCGGTATCCCAGCAGACCGGGCACACCGGCGACGGCGCCCCAGAACAGCGGGGCCACGACGGCGTCCGAGGTGTTCTCGGCCACGGATTCGACGGTCGCCCGCGCGAGGCCCGTGGTGTCCAGCCGGGACGCGTCACGCCCGCACAGGTGAGGCAGCCGCGACCGGGCCGCTTCGAGGTCGCCGTCGGCCAGTTCGCGGCCCATCGACGTGCCCTCGGTCGCCAGCGAGTTGCCGCCGAGCACCACCCACGTCGCCACGCCCGTCGCCAGTGCCTGCGTCAGCCAGTGCTTGCGGGCCAGGCGCTCCACGGCTACGCCGGCCGCCACGGTCCCGCCGACGAGCACGGCCGTGTACGCCACACCGGCGGCCTCGGAGTTGGCGTGCAGACGCTTCTCGAGGGCCGCGGCGGTCGACCCGAATGCCGCTACCGGGTGAAATCGGCGTGGATCACCGAACACCGCGTCCGCGGCCACGCCCAGCAACAACCCCAACGCGCGCCCCGCGCCCATGTCATCTCCCCAGCTCGTCGAAGGCACGGTAGCGCCGCACCACACCCGCGCGCGCATTAGGGTGGCCGCTCGTGGAGCACAAGCGGCTGAAGTTGTACGCCTATCTGGACGCGCGCGATCATCAGCGCACGTACCTGGCGATCATGCGGCTGTTCACCTCCACGCTGCTCGCGGACCTGAGCGCGGGCGAGGTCGCCGGAGCGCTGGCCGGGCAGGAGCGCGAGGGCCGCGTCGAGCAGGGCGAGAGCCGCATCGAGAACGTCATCAACCGCCTCAAGCAGCTGGTCGAGTGGGGCAACCTCGTCCAGGGCCGGCGTGAGGTCGTCGCGGCCAGCATCGCCGAGTTCCAGCACGGCAGCGTCCGCTACCAGGTCTCCAAGCTCGCCGTCCGCGTCCAGCGCGACGTCGACGAGCTGCTGCGCGTCCCGGAAGGCGCCCGCGAGGTCTCCCGCGAGCTGCTCCCCGCCATCGAACGCGGCCTCAACGAGCTGGGCGGGTCGCTCAGCGTCGCGCTGCTCAACGAGGGCGACAAGACCAAGGAGCTGCTGGCCGAACGCGTCACCACGCTGTTCCTGCAGCACGCCGAGCTCGCGGCGACGGTCCGCGACTTCTACGCCTACCTCGGCCAGGTCGTCACGCGGAACCACCTGGCACCCGAGGAGATCGCGGGCTTCCGGAACCTGCTGGTCGAGTACATCCAGCGGGTGGTCGAGGACGTCCTGAAGTTCACGCCCCCGATCGCCACGGCGCTGGCAGGGCTCACGAAGGCCCGCACCGAGCTCCTGCGCCTGCTCGGCACCGACCTCGGCCAGAACGTCGAACGCGCCCGCGGCCGCACGCCGGAGGACTGGCAGGAGCTGACGGACTGGTTCGTCGACCGTCCCGGCCGTCCGTCGCAGGTCACGGCGCTGCGCGAAGCCACGGCCCGCGCCATCGGCAGTCTCCTGGCGAGCGTCAAAAGGGCCACGTCCGGTGGTGGGCTGCTGCCCGGACGACGTGCGGAACTGCTGAAGCTCGCGCGCTGGTTCGACGACTCGACCAGGGAGGAGGCGCACGAGATCTACGCCTCCGCGTTCGGCCTCTACAGCGCCCGCCACCTCTCCCCCGCGCCCGAACACGACTCGGACAACGAGCGCACGGCGTGGCGCGACGGCCCGGTCTGCGACGTCACCGTGAGCGTGCGAACCCGAGGCGACCGGGGTGGCCGCGGCAGGCCGTCCCGGATCCTCGACGACCCGATGACCGAGCAGTCGCTGCTCGCGGAGGCGCGGGAGGCGGACGAGATCCGCGCGCGGCACGTCGCGGAACTGACGAAGGCCGCCGGGAACCTGGAGAACACCACGCTCACGCACGGCGCGTTGGAGGTCTTCTGCGAGCTGCTGACGCTCGCGATGGCCCAGCGCGACTCGCCGAACGACAGCGGATCGGCCAGCGACCCCGTGCGCGGCCTCAAACTCGAGATCGCCCACGGCACGACGACCCAGATCAGGTCGGCCGCCGGGACGCTCACCCTGCACGACGCGACGGTGGCCCTGAAGCGATGAACCACTTGGACAACCTCTCCGACATCGACGCCGCCAACGTGGTGCGGTGCGCGCGAACGTTGCTGCGCAGGCCGTTGCTGCGTTCCGACGGCCCGGACGGCGAGCTGCTCAGCCTCGTCTACCGGCACCGCGCGACGCTGCAGGACCTGTTCGCTGGCCTGCTCGGTTACCGGCTCGTCGTCGAACGCCGGTTCGCGCGCCTCTACAAGTCGGGTCCCGGCAACGACGACACGCGTGGCCTGCTCAGCATGTCCCCGCGCGGCTACGCGTACCTGGCTCTCACCCTTGCGGTGCTGACGGGCATCGGCCGCCAGACGCTGCTCTCCCGGCTCGTGGCCGACATCCGTTCCGCCGCGGTGGAAGCGGGCATCGACGCACCGGACGACATCTCCGAACGGCGTGCGCTCACCGCGGCCCTGCGCCACCTCGTCTCCTTGGGCGTGCTGCACGAGACCGAGGGTTCGGTCGCGCAGGACGTGCTGCCCCAGGAAGCGCTGATCACGATCGACACCGACCTGCTGGGCCAGCTCGTCACGGGCCCGGTCGGCGAGGCCCAGGACCCGGCGCACCTCGTCGAACTGGCCGCGCGCCCCGGTCCGCGCGGCATCGAGCACGCGGTGCGGCGCAGGCTCGTCGAGACGCCGCTGGTGCTCTACGCGGACCTGCCGGACGAGCAGGCGGAGTGGCTGCGCCGCAACCAGCGCAAGGAAACGGCGTTGCTGGAGCAGGCTTTCGGCCTGCACACCGAGTGCCGGGTCGAGGGCGTGCTCGCCGCCGACCCCGAGGACTTCCTGACCGACCTGTCGTTCCCCGGCGTCTCGACGGTCGCGCGCATCACGCTGCTAGCCTTGCCGGACCTGCTCGACAGCGAGGACGAGGACGCGCCGGCACGGTACGTCGTCACCGCGGAACGCCTGCGCGAGGTCTGCGCCGGGCTGGTCGAGGACTACCCCGCGGCGTGGTCGAAGCAGTTCACCGACGACCTCGACCGGCTGGTCGCCGAGGTGACAGAGCTGTTGCGCCGCATGGGACTGGCCGCGCGGACGGACGACGGCTCGTGGTCGGTCAGCGCGGCCGCGCACCGCTGGCTGCCGTCCCCCGACGGCGACCCGGAACGAGAGCAACAACCGGAACCCGTTGTGGTGCAAGAGGTACCGAGCTGGTCCCTGTTCGACGAGGAGAACGTTTCATGAGCAGGTGGCGGCTGCACCGCGGCGGCGTGGTCAACATCTGGCAGTACACCGAGCAGACGTTCGACTTCTCCGGTGGCCGCGCGATCTTCCAGGGCACCAACGGTTCCGGCAAGTCCCGCACGCTGGAGCTGCTGCTCCCGCTGTGCCTCGACGGCGACCTGCGCCAGGTCGGCTCCAAGGGTTTCGACACGGTCAGCCTGCGGCGCCTCATGCTGGACGACTACGACGGCGGCCCGAACCGCATCGGCTACACGTGGGTCGAGCTGGTTCGGGAGGCCGCCGACCACAGCGGCAACGAGTACCTGACGTGCGGGCTGGGCGTGAAGGCGTCGAAGACCTCGCAGGCCATCACGGACTCGTGGCGGTTCGTCACGCCCCTGCGCGTCGGCACGGAACTGCAGCTCGCGGGCGCCGAGCGCGTTCCACACGGCCCGGCGCAGCTGCGGGACCTCATCGGCGCGGACTGCATGTTCGAGGAGCCGGCGTTCCGCGCGAAGATCGCCGAGACCGTCTACGGCGTGCCCGCGGCGCGGTACGGCGACCTGCTGCACCTCCAGCGGACGCTGCGCAACCCGGACGTCGGCCTGAAGGTGCTGGAGGGGCAGCTCGAACAGATCCTCAGCGACGCGCTGCCGCCGCTGGACCAGGCGATGGTCGAGCAGCTCGCGACGTCGTTCGACGACCTGGAGTCGATCCGCGAGAACATCGTGCGACTGTCCTCTGCGGACAGTGCGTTGAGCACGTTCCTCAAGACCTACCGCGACTACGCGTTCGGCGGCCTCCGCAGCGCCTCCGAACGGCTGGAGGCCGCCGAGAAGTCCGTGGCGAGGCTGCAGCGCGAGCAGTCGAAGCTCACGCAGGAGCTCGACCTCACGCGGATGGAGCGCGCGGCGTCCGAGCAGGCGCTGACCGACATGGAGACCGGCGAGCAGCAGGCCGAGGAGACCATCGCGGCGCTGAAGGAACTGCCGGCGTTCCGCGACCTGCAGGACCTGAAGACGCGCGAGAACCTGGTGGCGGAGAAGCGTTCCTCCGCCGTCGCCGCTCTCGAGACCGCCCACCGCCAGCGCGCGCAGGAGGACGCGGCCGTCGACACCGTGCTGCGGCTGCTCCAGCGCCTCGCGGAGGACCTCCAGGCCGCCGACGCGCTGAGCGAACCGTTGCGCGAGAACCTGCGCCTCGCGGGCATGGACCCCGACCTCGCACCGGACGTCCCGCAGGTCCCGGCCGCCGAGGCCACGGTGACCACGGCGGCCGTGCGCGCCAAGCCGGATCCCGAGGCCGGGCCGCTGCCGATCGAACGCCGCGTGCCGCCCGCTGCCGCCACCGAGGACGTGCTAACCGCGCTGACGTCGGTCGTCGACCAGGCGTCCGGCATCGCTTCCCTTGCCCGCCAACGGGGTGCGCTCGCGCTGGCCCTGCACGAGCAGGCGCTCGCCCTGGACGCGCAGCAGCGCGAGGTCGAGTCGTTGCGGCAGAAGGCCCGCGACGCCCAGCTCGGCGCGACCGAGTCGACGTCGATGCGCAACCAGGAGGTGCAGGAGCTGGCCGAGGTCGTGCAGACCTGGCTGGAGCAGGTCGAGGTGTGGACGTCGAGCGGCCCGCTGCTCGACGAACGTCCCGCCGCGGCGTTGACGCTGCCGCGGACCGCGGATCCGGCCGCCGCGAAGGCGTTGAGCGCCCGCGCCCGCGAATGGGCCGGCCCGCTCGTGCAGACGGCTCGCGACGCCGCCCACGCGTTCACCCAGCAGCGCACCGACCTGCGCACGAGGCTCGACACGCTGGACGAGGAGCTCGTCGGCCTGCGTTCGGGCAACGAGCGCGTGCCGGTGCCGGGCCAGTACACGTCGGCGGACCGCGACACCGCGGTCGGCGCGCCCTTTTACCGCCTGGTCGACTTCGTGCCGGCGCTGACCGACGACGAACGCGCGGGGCTCGAAGCCGCGCTGCAGGCCAGCGGTCTGCTGGACGCCTGGGTGACCCCGGCCGACGCCGACCTGAGCGACGTCCTGGCCGTGCCGAGGCCCGCGGCCGAGGGCAGGACGCTGGCCGACTACCTGGTGCCGGCCGTCGAGGGCTCACCGGTGCCGGAGGCGTTCGTCGCCGACCTGCTGCGGGCCGTGTCGCTGGACGACATGACCACCACCGGCGACTGGCGCACGGGCGTGCTGACCGGCCGCTGGACCAAGCCCGAGGCCGAGTTCATCGGCGCGGGCGCGCGGGAGGCCGCCCGCAGCCGTCGAATCGGTGCCCTGGAAGAGGAACTCGCCGATCTGCGCGCCCAGCTCGGCACCGCCGAGGACGAACTGGCCCGCGCCCACGAACACGTTGCCACCTGGGAGGCGCACCTCGCGGCGTTCCCCGGCGACGGCGAGCTGATCGCGAAGCACAGCCGCGTCCAGGCCGCCGAGGAGTCGGCCGCGCGGGCGCAGCAGCGCACGTTCGAGCTGCGGGACGCCCTGGAGGACGCCCAGTCCCGGCTGGAGGCGGCTCGCAGCGAGCTGACCAGGCAGGCGGGCGACGCCGACCTGTCGTCCGACACCGAGGCGCTGCGCCAGGCCCAGTCCGCGGCGGCGGAGGCCCGCAGGACCGCCGACCTGCTCGGTGACGCGGTGAGGAGGCGTTGCCAGGGCACGATCTCCGACCTCACCGACGCCTCGCACCGCTACCACGAGGCCGTCGCCGACCGGCAGACCGCGGAGGCCGACGCCGACACCCGCTGCGTCGACCACGCGGCGCAGGCCGGGACGCTGGCCGAGCTGACGGACGCCGTCGGCGGTGAGGCCAAGGAGATCAGCGAGCAGCTCACGTCGCTGGAGAAGTCGCGTAAGAAGATGCGTGTGGACCTCAAGGGCGTGCGCGAGAGCATCACGACCGCACGTGAGCAGGCGGCGAAGCTGGAAGCGTTGCTGGAAACCAACTCCACGCAGGTCACCGAGTCCGAGGAAGGGCTCGCGCGGGCGTCCGCGAACTTCGGGGCGACGGTGCGGGCGCCGGGGCTGGTGGTGGCCGCGTTCCCGGAGATGGCCGACGGCACCGCGAGCCAGGAGGGTGCGCAGCCCACCGGTACCACCCTGGAAGCCACGGTCCGCCAGGCCGTCGCCGACACCCCCGACCGCCGTGGCGGCACCGAGGCGACCGTGATCGCGAGACTCCAGGCCCTCCAGACGTCACTGGCCGGCAGCCACGACATCGCCGCCGAACAGCACGCGGGCCTGCTCACCGTGACCGTGACCGGCGAGGAGGGCGCGAAGCCCGTCGCCGTCGCCGCCCGCCAGGTGACGACGAGGCTGGCCGAGCAGCGCGGGTTCCTCGACGAGCAGTACCAGGGCATCTTCGCCGACTACCTGATCCGCGACCTGGCCGAGTGGCTGCGCGGTCAGATCACCGTCGCCGAGGACCTGACCAAGCGCATGAACGAGGTGCTCGGCCAGGCCCGGTCGAGCCAGGGCGTGCACGTCAAGCTGTCGTGGAAGTCGTCGAGCGCGCTGGACGACGCGACGCGGCAAGCGCTTGCGCTGGTGCGGCTGCCGTTCGGCGAACGCACGCCGGAGCAGGACGCGACGTTGCGGCGCGTCTTCACCGAACGGATCGAGAACGAGCGGGACACTCACTCCGGTGGCTACGCCGAGATCCTGTCGCGCGCGCTCGACTACCGGACGTGGCACCAGTTCACGGTGACCGTCGCGGACACGGGCCCGGACGGCAACCCGCGCGAACGGCGGCTCAAGCAGCTGTCGTCCGGCGAGACCCGGCTGATCTCGTACGTGACGCTGTTCGCGGCGGCGGCGAGCTTCTACGACGCCGTGAGCGACGAGTTCGACCCGCTGCGCCTGGTGCTGCTGGACGAGGCCTTCGAACGGCTCGACGACCCGACCATCGCGCGCATGCTGGGGCTGCTGGTCGACCTCGACATGGACTGGGTGATCACCTGGCCGTCCGGCTGGGGCGTGTCGGACAAGATCCCGCGCATGCACATCTTCGACGTGCTGCGCCCCAAGAACGGCCGGGGCGTCGCGTGCACGCAGACCACGTGGGACGGCGCGGCGCTGGACCGGATCGACCCCTAGAAAGGCACTTCGGTGTCGAGCGGGGCGGTCCCACGCCCGGAGAGCGCGCGGCAGAACTCGACCGCGTCGAACTCCAGTTCCGGACCGCTCTCGCCCCAACTGCCGCCCGCGGGCCCGGTCAGCCGCAACCGGACCGGGCTGCCCAGCCGTTCGAACCACTCGCGCACGACGTCGTCGACCAGCACACCGTCGTGCTCGGCGGTCAGCACCATGGGCGCACCGGTGGCCCGCGCGATGTCGGTGCGGTGCATCCACGGGTCGCGGGTCATGATCACGTCGGACAGGAACCCGAGCGTCCACGCCTCCTCACGCCCGTTGACGAGCTGGGCGGCTGGCATCTTCTGCCTGCGCAAGATCCACGGCATGCGCCGCCGCGCCTTGACCGCTTTCGGCGCCACCTCGGCGTAGCGGGCGGCGATGGCGGCGGGAGCCATGTCCGCGCGCTCGTCCACCTGCAGGCCGGTCAGCTCGTCGATGAACACCCCGCCACGCGCCTGCGCGGCCTTGACCTGCCGCATGCTCTCGCGCATCGACGCGGACATCTCGGCCATCCCGAGCATGTGCGCGGCCATCGCGCGGACGTCCCACGCGGGACAGTCCGTGGGCCTGCTCCAGTCCTGTGTGGACAGACTGGCGAGCAGTGCGGCGACGCGGTCGTACTCGGTCTCGGCCAGCCGCAACGCGACGTCGCGGTCGAGTGCGGGTGTGCGGGGTCTGGCGGCAAGGGCGGAGGTCATCTCGGGCTCCTCAGTGACGGTCCGGGCAGGCCGACTTCGTCGGCGAACATGTCGATCACGCGCGGCAGCTGACGCACCCAGCGGTCCCCGCCGGGCTCGTTGGCGAGTTGCCGGTCGAGCAGGCCACCGCACAGGGCCAGGAGGAGGTCGGCATCCGCGGTGTCGGTGACACCGAGGCCGCGCAACGTCTCCTGCAGCAGGCCCATCACTTCGACGGACGGCGCGTAGGCCGCATCCGAGGGCGTGAAGCCGGGGATGGCGTGCTGGTTGAGCAGCTGGTAGCGGGCGGCGTCGGCGAGCGAGAACGCGAAGAAGTGCTCGGCGATGACCAGCACCGCCCGGCGCGGCTCCTCCGGCAGCCGGCGCTCGCGCATCTCGGCGAGGTAGAGCGTCCAGGCCTGCCCGAACATCGCGTCGTAGATCGCGTTCTTCGAGTCGAAGTGCGAGTACAGCGACGGCGACCGCATGCCGATCATGGCCGCGACCTCGCGCAACGTCACGGCACCCAGCCCGTCGCGCCGCGCGATCTCCCACGCGGCGTCGACGATCTCCTGCCGAGTTGCCTCACGCCGTTCGGCTTGCCTATCACGATTAGGCAGAACGCTCATGGTTAGGAAGAGTCCGCTTCGGGACTCCTCCTGTCAAGGCCTTGAGCTAGCTGAACGCGGCGGAGTCCAGCGGTCGTACCGGCATCGGCGCACGGCGAACCAGGAAACTAGGGTGGTGGCGTGAACATGGACCAGCCCGAGCTCGCGGAGTTCTGGCGTCTCGCACGGGAGACGGCGGAAGGCGGCGGCCGTTCCGCGTTCAGCTTCCGCGTCGAGGACGCGAGCACCGCCACCGTCCTGGGTGAGTTGCTGCGCAAGCCGATCGACCACCCGGCCCGTCGCCAGATCTCGTTGGCACGCCTGGACGAACACATCCGCGCGCACGGCAGCTCGTTGCCCGAGGTGCTGGAATCGGTGCACGGCAAGCCACTCGGCATGTCGACGTCGCAGGAGTCGTCGACCGCGGACGCCGTGCTGAAGTTCGCGTTGCGCGAGCACGGGTTGCTGTCCCGCCCGTGGGCCGCCGAGTGGGTCGAGCACGTCCGCCGGTACGGCAAGATCCCGCAGCCCGCGTTGCCGATGATCGCGAACCAGGCTGCGGCGATTCTGGCCCGGCTCGGCACCGAGCCGCGGCAGTGGACCACGCGGTTCGCCTTGGCGGGCAACGACCTGGACGACGGCCGTCCGCTGGCCCGCGTTGTCGCGAAGGCGCTCCAGCTGGCCGGCTTGAACTGGGAACGTGCCGGGGTGCTGCCGGACGCGTACAGCAATCCCGTCCTCACCTCGCAGGGTTACCTGACGCTCAACGACTCGCTGGCAGCACAGGAGATCACGGTTGTCCGGTCACCTCGCCTGCTCGAATCCGGTGTGCCCGGACCGTTGATGGTGCTGCCGGACGGGCTGACGACGCAGGCCCGGCACCACCTCGACGGCAAGACGGTCCGGTGCCACAACGACTTCACGCCCGACGGCATCCGCACGGCCAACGAGGTCCTCGCCTGGACGGGCGGGACGGCGTGGCGGATGTCCGCGGCCGACTACCGCGAGGCCGTGGCCACGTTGATCGCGCGCGGTGTGGAGCTGCCGACGCTGAACAGCCGCCCGGAGACCGCGAGCTGGGATCCCGACCTGGCGGACACCATGGCCACCACGGGGTTGATGGTCACCGAGGAGCACCTGCTGCCGTCACTGCTCTGACGGCCGGCTCGTCCGCACGGCGCAGCGACTTGCGCCAAGATGGGCGAATGAAACCGCACCACTGGCCCTTCGTCGCGCTGGGCGTGGCGGCCGCCGCCGCGATCACGTTCGTGGTCGTCGCGGGTAGCGAGATGCCTGCGGTCAACATGGCGGTCCTGGTCGGGGTGCCGCTCGTGGTGATGTACCTCGCGCATCTGGTGTCGCGGCGCGCGGCGGGCAAGGTGCTGTTCGAGTTCCGGGTGGACCCGCGGCCGAGTTGGTACACCGACGCGGTCGAGGTCAAGGACGGTGGCCTGGAGATCACGGCGGTGTCCGGTGGTGGGCGGATCGCGTCCAGCGGGCCCACCAAGGTGTTCTACGGCTTCGGCGACCTGCTCGGCATCAGCACTCGGCCGGCGGTGCCCGGCGAGGCGCCGTGGATCACGCTGACGGACGGGCGCGGGGTGCCGGTGCCGGCGGGCGACGTCGTGGTGCTGCGGACCACCTCGGGCGAGCAGGTGCTGCCGGTCGAGGAGCCGCAGGAGTTCGTCTCTCTGGTGCGGTCCAAGGTGTCCGGGCTGGCCGAGGTGCATTCCGGTGCCACGCCTGCCGCAAACCAGGAGGTCGGTCAGGCGCCGCCTCCCGGTGGGGCGCGGACCACGCCGGTCGAGGGGCCGGTCGTGTCGCTTACCGGGCCGTCGCTCGCCGTCCGGTGGCTGGCCGGTGCGACGCTCGCCCTGGCCGGAACCGTGGTGCTGCCGGCGGTCGCGTTGATCACGACACCCGGTGTGGCATGGGTCGCGCCCGCGATCGCCGGTGTGGTGTGGGTGCTGAACCGCACCGTGCCGCGGACCTGGGGCCGGGTGGCGTTCCTCGCGGTGCCGGCGACCGTGTTCTGGTTGGTGGGCAAGGGTGGCTACGCCTGGATCCCCGTGGTTCTGGTGCTGTGCCCGCTGCTGGGGTACCTCGGCGGGCGGATGTTCCGGCTGGGCGCGGGTCTCGGACGCACCGTCGAGGTGCGCGTCCCGCTGCGCGACGGCGCGTCGCTGTACGTGCAGCGGGATCGGTTGGTGCACAAGCTGAACAGGTCGCACGACGGCGGCGTCCACCCTCAGGCGCTGTGGCTCGGCGACCTCACGCTGGTGCAACCGGGCACCTCGCCGGACCTGCACGCGTGGCCGGTGCCCGGTGGCGTCCGGACACCGGTCGGCAACGGTCCGATGCTGCGCCTGGTGGCGCGGCCGCAGCAGTGGATCCTGCCGGTGGAGCAGGCCGGTGAGCTCGCCGAGCTCATCCGGTCGCGCCGGGGAACGCCGGGCCGGGTCGAACGGATGTCCGTCGAGGAGTGGCGCGACCTGCACCGGTGGGCGGTCCGGCGGACGACCGCCAACCGGCGAGGCAACTACGCGACCGCCGGCATCGGCTGGCGGCTGGTCGCCGCGGCCGTCAGCGGCAGTTTCGCCTGGATGTTCCTGACCATCGGGCTCACCGTCGGGATCCTGGTGACGGTGCCGCTGACCGCCGGGCTGCTGCTCGACTGGTGGCGGGTGCGTGGCCGGATGCGGCTGGCCGAGCACGCCGTGCTGCCGCCGGACAGCTCGGACTGGGGCGAGATCCGTGCGGACCACGCCCCGATCCCGGGCTGGCAGCCCTGGCGGTGACTACTGCGCCGGCGGGTCGGGCAGGTCGAGCCGGCCCACCATCCGCGGCGGGTTCGCCGAGGACCTGACCTGGTAGTCGCTGTCCTCGGGGTCGTTGACGTTGTTCGGGCCACCCTCGGCCGGGATGTACGTGCTCGCGTTGTCCGACCGCCAGCCGCCCTCGTACGGGTTGCCGTCGATGTTGGCGCGCGTGGTCGACCCGTCCGGGGTCTGGAAGGTGTGGCCCTGGGTGTTCGCGCCCGCCGTGTACTGGCCGTCCGGTGACGTCCCGGTCTCCCAGGTCTGGCTGAGCCCCTCGTGCCTGCCGCTCATGCCACCGACCGCACCACCGACGCCTCCCGACACACCGCCGGAGAGGATCGCGGAACCGAAGTCCTCCGCGCTGACCTTGCCGTGCGCGAGGTTGTTCAGCACGTTGCCACCCGCACCCGCGACGGCACCCTCCACCGCGCCACGGCCGGCCGCCTGCACGAAGTTGCCGCTCGCGTTGCCGAGCGCACCGCTGCCGACGCCGACCGCTCCCGACGCGACACCGGCGGCGACGCCCGCGATGCCCGCGTCGACGGTCTTGCCGACGTCCCACGACTTCCGCTCGCCCGTGGCGAACTGGAGACCCTGGACGGCCGCGTCGACGCCGACGTTGATCGCGACGTTGATGATGATCTGCCGCAGCAACTGCTGGAAGATCGTCTGGATGGTGATGCGGGTCGCCGCCTGCGCGATCGGGATGCCCGCGGTCGAGGTGCCGAACGTGGCCACCGCCGAGGCGATCATCGCGGCGATCTGCGCGGCCAGGATGATCAGGGCGGCGATGATGCTGAGCTTCGTGTACTCGACGCCCAGCGCCGCGTTGTCGCAGCCCTTCGCGAGGTCGGCGCAGATCTGCTGCAGGTTGACGAGGTAGGCGTCGCCCTCGGTGTAGGACTTCCAGTACTCCTCGAACTTCTCCGCCGTCTGCCCGCTCATGCAGCCCAGTGCGGCCGTCGAGGCGCTGTTGCCGTCGCCGAGGACCTCGCCGACCGCTTTCTCGGCGGCCTGCCACGCGTCGCGCATCAGGCGCAGCCTGTCCTCGTCGCCCTCGGGCCACTTCGCGCCGACCACGATCGGCGTCAGCCACTGGACGGCGCCGGGAATCTCGATGCCCATGACTCACCTGCCCCCGAGCGACCTGCGATTGGCCTGGTCGACGGCCTCCCAGGTGTCCGCGGAGGCGTCGAGGCCCTCGCGGATCGAGTGGATGCCCTCGGTCAGCGCCGGGAACGCCTGCCGCGCCTGGTCCGCGATGGGCAGGTAGGATTTCGCGAACTCCTGGCCCGCCTCGTCGCCGCCCCAGCAACCGTTGTTGGCGTCGAGCACGGCCCGCAACGCCTCCCAGGCGGTCTGCAGCTTGTCGCCCGCCGCAGAGAACTTCGGCGACTGCGAGCGCAACGCCGTCGGGTCCACCTCGAAGCCCGTCACCACCGACCCCCGCGACGGTCCATGAAGGACTCCGGCGGCTCGTCGTCGCCCGACGGTCTCGGCGCCGGCTGCACGATCGGCGGCGGCGCGGGGATGAGGCCACCGGCGTTGACCGTCACCTCGACCAGACCGTCCTGCGAACGCGCGCGGCCGACCTCGGCCATCGCCTCGGCCTGCGCCTGCCTGAGCTGGGCGGTCTGCTGTTCGAGGTTCGCCAGCATCGTGTCGACCTGGCCGCGCAAAGCAGCGTTGCGCGCTTCGAGCTCCGGGTTGTTCATCCTCAGACCACACCCGGATGCGGCCGTTCGGCGCAACCCGGCTAGGGCCTGTGTCGAAGTCTGGCCCGGCTATCGCGGACCAGACTTCGACACAGGCCCTACGCCTGGTGGGACCAGCTCTCCAGCATCCGGAACGCGATCGACGCGCCACCGGCGAGCCCGAGCCCCGGCACGCTTCCCGGCTCGTCGATGGCCTTGCGGACGTCGGCCCGCGACACCCACTTGGCCTCCGCGATCTCCCCCTCGGCGAGCCGCAACGGCTCCGCGGGGTCGGCCACGGCCTCGAACCCGATCATCAGCGACCGCGGGAACGGCCACGGCTGGGACCCGAGGTACCGGATGTCCCGGACGGCGATGCCGACCTCCTCGAAGATCTCGCGCGCCACGCAGGCCTCGAGCGACTCGCCGGCCTCGACGAACCCGGCCAGCACGGAGAACCTGCCCTCCGGCCACTCCGGTCCGCGTGCGACGAGCACCTGCTCCGCGCCGTCGTGCACGAGGCAGATCACAGCCGAGTCGGTACGCGGGTACTCCTCGCGCTCACAGCCGGAGCAGACCGACGTCCAGCCGGACTTCTCCAGCACCGTCCTGGCGCCGCACTTGGCGCAGTACTTGCCGATCCGGTGCCACTGGAACAGCGCGGCGGCCGTCGTGAACAGCCCGGCCGACGTGTCGTCCAGGGTCGCGCCGGCCTGCCGCAGGTCGAGCCACTGCGGCTCGTCCGTGAGCTCCGGCGGGCCCCACGCCCTGCTGGCGGGCACCGCCTCGCCGTCCTGCGCGGGCATCAGCACGGCGAAGTACGCCACGCCGTCCTGCTCACCGAGCAGGACGGCGTTCACGGGCGGCTGGTCGCCGAACTCGAGCGCCGGCCGGTCGGCCAGCCGCGTGCCGCGATCGGCGACCAGGGTGCGGCCGCGCGTGTCCACGACGATCATCCGGGCCTTGGGCCAGAGCGCGGCGAGCTTCTCCTCGTCGCCGCGCAACGGCTCGGACCGGTCGACCGTGGACCGCGACAGCGCGGGCAGACCGGCTAGGTCGAAACTCACTGGAACGAGACCCCGCCCAGCGCCGACAGCTTCGGCTTGAGCTGCTCGGCGTCACCGACGAGCACACCGGTGAAGTTGCCCGGCGCGAAGAACTCCAGCGCGGCCGCGGCCACCTGCTCGGGCGTGACGGCCTGCAGGCGCTGCGGGTGCGCGACGAGCCAGTCGAGGCCGAGGCCCAGCGCGACGAGGTTCACCAGGAAAGACGCCAGACCGCCCTGCGAGGACGTGCTGGTGAGCAGCGTGCCGATCGCGTAGCTGCGCGCGGTGTCCACTTCGGACTCCGACGGCGGCACGAGGCCGAGGCGCGCCAGCTCGTAGCGCGTCTCCAGCAACGCCGCCGCCGTCACGTCGGACGCCGTGTCCGCGTCGACCATCAGCGTCGCGCCGTGCACGGTGAACTCGGGGTGCGAGCGCGCGCTGTAGGTGTAGCCCTTGTCCTCGCGGATGTTCTCGACCAGGCGCGACGAGAAGAACCCGCCGTAGACCAGGTTCGCGAGCTGCAGCGCCGGGTAGCGCTCGTCGGTGCGCGGGATGGCCTGCGCCGCCAGGCGGATCTGCGACTGCACGGCACCGGCGCGGTGCACGAGCACCACGTCGCCACCGGACACCCGCGGCAGCGGCGGCAGCTGGACGGCCTCGCCGTCGCCCTGCCACGCCGCGAGCGCCTCGCCGATCTGGGCCACGGCGTCGGACGGGTCGACGTCGCCGACGACGACCAGCACCGAGCCGCGCGGCAGCAGTGCCTTGCCGTGCAACGCCACCACGTCTTCGCGAGTGACGCCGGCGACCTCGTCGGCCTGCGGCATCTCCTTCGCGTACGGGTGGTCGCCGTACAGCACCTTCTGCAGCGCCTCGCGCGCGATGACGCTCGGCTGCGACCGGGCGATCGTGATGCGCTCGACGAGACGGACGCGCTCGCGCTCCACCTCGTCGGCCGGGTACGACGCGTTCGTCAGGACGTCGGCGAGCACCTCCAGCACGGTGCCGAGGCCGGTGGCCAGGGCGTTGCCGGTGAAGCTCAGGCGCTCCGGGTCGACCACGGCGTCGAGCTCGCCGCCGACCAGGGCCAGTTCGGTGTCGATCTGCACGCGCGAGCGCTTCTCGGTGCCCGTGAGCACGGTGTTCGCGAGGATCTCGGCCACCGCGGAGTGCCGGGAGCCGGTGCTGGTGCCGGCCGGGTCCGCGAACGGGACGCGCAGCCGCACCTCGACCATCGGCACGGTGGCGCGGCGGACCGCGATCACGCGCAGGCCGTTCGGCAGCGTGGTGTCCACAGTGGACAGCTCGGCGGCCGCCTTCTGCGAGCCCAGCTCCGGAAGCGGACGCGGGCCCGTCTCGGTGCGGCCGATCTCGTCAGCCGAACGATGGGTCTTGGCCGCGGTCACTGAGATCCTCCGGTGGGCTTGACGAAGAGAAGGGCGCGGGAGTCGGGACGCAGCGCCTTGGCCGCGGCGGACACCTCGTCGACGGTCACCGAGGCGATCCGGCGGGGGAGTTCGTAGATCAGCTCGGCGCGGCCGAACAGCAACTCGGCCGAGCCGAGGCCCAGCGTGCGGTTCGTGAGCCGGTCGTGCTCCTTGTGCATGGTCGACGCCCAGCGGGCGGTGACCTTCGCGAGTTCCTCGGCCGACGGCGGCTCCTGCGCGAGCTTCTGCAGTTCCTCGTCGATGGCCGCGACGACCTGCTCGGCCGAGACCTCGGCCGCGTGGATCGCGGTGATGCTGAACGTGTCGGGGTCGCGGGCCTCGAGCGGGCCGAACAGGCCGCAGCCGGCGTTCAGGTCGATCACGATGCCCTCCTGGTGCACCAGGCGCTGCTGCAGGCGCGAGCCGTCGCCGTCCGCCAGCACGCCGGCGAGCACGAGGTAGGACAGGTAGCCGTCGATGTCCGTGGTCGGGTCCGGCACGCGGTAGCCGATCGCGATCGCGGGCAGCGGGGCCAGCGCGTCGCCGTGCTCGTGCCGCACCTCACCCTGCGGGCCGGGCTCGGCGAACGAGGGGCGCTCGGGCTTCGGCCGCGCGGGCACGTCGCCGAAGTGCTTCTCCACCAACGTCTTCGTGGTCTCGACGTCGAGGTCGCCCGCCACCGTCAGCACCGCGTTCGCCGGGCTGTAGTAGGTGTCGAAGAACTCCGCGCAGTCGTCGACCGTCGCGCTCTCCAGGTCGACGAAGTCGCCGTAGCCGTTGTGCGCGTTGGCGAACGTCTTGAACAGCACCGCGGGCAGGAGGATCCAGGGGAACCCGCCGTACGGGCGGTTCAGCACGTTGAGCCGGATCTCCTCCTTCACCACGTCGATCTGGTTGCGGAGGTTCTCCTCGGTGAGCTTCGGCGCGCGCATGCGGTCGGCTTCGAGGAACAGCGCCCGCTCCAGGGCCGCGCTCGGCAGCACCTGGTAGTAGTCGGTGTAGTCGGGGTGCGTGGACCCGTTGAACGTGCCGCCCGACGACTGCACGTGCCGGAAGTGGGCCAGCTTCTCCAGGCTCTCGCTGCCCTGGAACATCAGGTGCTCGAAGAGGTGCGCGAACCCGGTGCGCCCCTCCGGCTCGGAACGGAAGCCGACGTCGTAGTGCACGCTGACGCCGACGACCGGAGCGCCGGCGTCGGGGGCGAGCACCACCCGCAGGCCGTTGGGCAACGTGAACCTGTGCAGTTCGGGTGAGGCCATGCGGCAAGCCTACGGGTTCGGCGTCCGGAGCGATCGCAGGTGGCCCGCCTGGGCGAGCACGCCGTCGAGCGCCCCGAGGAACGCCGGGAAGCTGCGCCGGAAATCACTCGCGCCGCCATACCAGTAGAGGTCCTGCTGACTGAACGTGGAGAGCCAGCGCTCGGTCTCGCCGAGCACCACGGCGTAGGGCAGCGAGCGGGAGAACACGAGCTCGCGGTCGGCCTCCGGGACGTCGTCCCGCGTCACCCCGGCGAGATAACCGCGCAGGCCCCGGACGTGCTCGAGCAACTCGCTGCCGCGCTTGGTGCGGGCGGGCATCGACCGCGCGCCGAACGCCAGCGCGACGCCGCCGACCGCGACGACGAGCCCGAACAGGGCGTTGCCGATCGTCAGCGCCAGCACGACCGTGGCGGCCACGCCGAGCACCGCGACCACGATTCCCACCCACCAGAACAGGTTCCGCTCGGCGTCCGGGCGGCGCACGAACCAGCGCTTCTCGACTACGTCGGCGTAGAGCCGGTCGCGGACGTGCGCGAGGTCGATCTGCCGGCCGCGCAGCTCGGACACGCTCACCGCGTCCACGCCCTGGGGCAGAAGGGCTTCGCAGACGGCCTTCTCGTAACCGGACAGCGAGGCGTCCACCGGGTTGCGGCGCACGATCCGCCAGTCGTGGCCGTCCGTCTCGGTGATCCACAGGTAGTTGCGGACGGCGAGGTCGATGACCGTGGCGGTCACGTCGACCACGTCCACGTGCTCGTCGACGACCGTGCCGACCTGGCCCGGCAGCACGCCGTCGGGCGAGGCGAACGCGACCCTGTCGCCGTCGCGGACCAGCACGGACACCGCGCCGACCTCGCTCGCGAGCGCCCTCGCGTCCCGGCCGCGCAGGTACCACAGCAGCGCGACGCCGCCGAGCAGCAGCAGGAGCAGCCCGCCGAGCGCGGCACCGCTGACCAGCGTCAGCGCGAACGCCGCCGCCAGCCCCGACTGCTCGACCACGACGGCGTTGGGCGGCACGACCCCGGCGGACAGTCCGATCGCGACGTCGACGCGTTCACCGGCGCCGAGCTTGATCTCCTGCGCGCGCACGCCCTTGCCGTCCGCGAGGTCGGCGCTGGTGCACGGCTGCGAGGACCCGACCGGCCCGGCGAGGCAGTTGACCGACGTCGGGGAGTCGGGCGCGGAGAAGGAGACGGCGACCTTGTCCAGTTCGGCGTCCCAACCGCCCGCGACCTGCCAGCGGACCTCCAGCGCGTCACCGACGGGGGCGACGGCGCCGACGACCGTGTACGTCAGCGTGGAGTTGCCTTCGAGGGTGACGGTGAAGCTGTCGTCACTCGCCGAGGCGCTGCCCTTGCCCTCGACCTTCGCGTCGGTGACCTCGTACTGGCGCTCCAGGTCGTTGCCGACCGCGAGTCGCAAGGGGACGGTCCGCCTGACGGTCTTGCCCTCGGGCACCTGGACGGTCTCGGTGACGGAGAGCCGGGCGTCGCGCTCCAGCTTCATCCGGACCTCGGTGCTGACGGTGCCGGGAAGCGGCTGCGCGAGTGCGCCGGCGGCCGTCCCGGGAGACGTGACGGACGTCAGCGCGACGGCGACGGAGATCGCCGCACCCCAGTTCTTCAACACGGCTGCGGACAATAGCGGAGTCCTCATATGCTCCGGCGGACTTTCGAACGGACGCCATCTGGGGGATCTTCGGCGATGACGCAGCCACCGTCGCAGGGCGGCGGGTCACCGCCACGCCCGGCGGACCCACCCGCCGAGCCCGCGCCTCCCCAGCGTGGCGCGGCCTATCTCGTGACCGTGTCACCGACGTACCGTTCGACTTCTCCCCACGGTCAGCCGTTCTCCGCGGGTGCGCCTCACCCTCCGCACATCCAGGCCACCTGTTTCGGCGGGATGACCCTCGCGCCGTTCGCGCACAACGGCGTCGTGCCGCTGGACGTCGTGGACACCGGGCTGCGGGACGCGGGCGAGCGCGGCGACCACGCGGGCAAGCCCGACCACGGCAGCGGGCCGAACAACGTGCGCTGGGTGATGGACGGCCATCGGCAGAACAGGGCCAGCGCGTGCAACACCTGGGCGGCGCCGGCCGGGGAGGTCTCGTGAACCGATCGTCCGACCCGCGCGTCTCATCACTGTGGACCGGACGTGTTAGCCCGGTCGGGGGACGCGTGATCCCGGTCCGCCTATGCTCGTACCCGACCCAGGATGACCATTGGGGGGACCTCCGGCGATGACGCAACCACCGCCACCGGGCAACTGGCCGCCGCCGCGTCCGGTCGGCCCGCCACCGATGCCCGCACCGCTCGGGCAGCGTCCGCCCCAGGGCCCGCCTCCTCCCTACGGCGCGCCCCCGCAGGGCCCACCGCCGGGGTATTACGGCCCGCCGCCTCCCAGGCCGGTCATGCCGCCACCGCAGCCGTCGTGGGGCCCGCCTCCGCCCGGCTACGGCCACTACCCGCCGATGCCGCCGCCCCGCAGGGGCAACGGCCCGATGATCGCCCTGATCCTGGGCGGTGTCGTGATCCTCGGCCTCGGAGCGGTCGGCGTCTTCGCGGCGACCCTGAACAACAAGGTGAAGGACTCGGGCTACTCGAACTACACGACGTACAGCCCGACGTTCACCGTCCCGACCACGACGGGGGAGCCCGCGGCGACGACGAGCGCGCCGCGTCCCTCCGCGTCGCGCACCCCGTCCGCGCCGGCGACCCCGGCGGGCCCGAAGGCCGTCTACGCGCTCGCCGACCACCCGTTCCTCAAGCCGGGCTTCGGCGCGAACTCGCTCCCGGGCTGTGCGCTCCCGCCGATGGACTACTCGCCGGCGGGCCAGGACCGCTTCCTGCGCGCCGCGCTGCCGTGCATCGAGAACATGTGGAAGCCGGCGCTGCAGGCCGCGAACCTGCCGTACCAGCCCGTCGAGCTGCACGTCATCACGGAGACGGCGCAGTACCCGTGCGGCACGGTCCGCCCGGACCAGACGGCGCGGTACTGCCAGGGCGGCATCTACTGGACGGCGAACGCCTACGCCGCCGAGCGCAACCCGAACAACCCGAACCACCCCGGCAAGTACCTGGGCCAGCTCGCCCACGAGTACGGCCACCACCTCCAATGGCTCACCGGGATGCTCAAAGCCTCGGACCGCGCGCAGTACGACGCGGGAGGGTGGGATACTCCGAAGGGCCTCGACCTGAACCGCCGGATGGAGCTGCAGGCGACGTGCTTCGGAGGCATGTCGCTGGCCCCGTTGTCGCACGGCGCGATTCCGATCGAGGTGATCCGGGTGGCCCTGACCGACGCGGGCAACCGGGGTGACTACGACATCTACCCGACGAAGGACCACGGCACACCGCAGAACAACGCGAGCTGGGTGGACCGCGGTTACAAGTCGAACAAGGCGTCCGAGTGCAACACCTGGGCAGCGGACCCAGGCTCCGTCTCCTAGGAAGGGGAGAACGTGACCCAACCAGCCAAGAACAACCCGGTCCTGCTCGCGGGAGTGTTCGTGCTGGTGGTCGCGTTCGTCCTCGGGATCGGTCAACTGAGCCGTCCCAGAGTGGTCACCGGCCACGCCCTGGCCGGTTCGCGCCCGGCGTCGACCCCGCAGACCGAGCCGTCGGCGCCGATCCGGCCGCGCGCCGTGTTCCGGCTGGCCGACCACCCGATCCTGGTGAAGCCGGTCTCGCTGACCCCGGTGACGTGCTCGTTGCCGCCGTTCGGCACGGCGGACGCCCAGCTGGCCGCCTACTACGCGGCGGGCGTCGAGTGCCTGGACGCCGCCTGGGGCCCGGTGCTGGCGGGCGCGAACCTGCCGTTCGACCGGCCGGCCCTCGACGCCTCGCCGGTGCTGCGGGACGGTCCGTGCGGCGCGGCCCCGGAGTCCGACCACGCGGTGGCGTACTACTGCGGCCGCAACCGCACGATCTACATGCCGACGGCCCGCCTGCGCGACAACGGCGGCGGTGACACCCCGGCGACCCACCTGGCCACGCTGTCGCACGAGTACGGCCACCACGTGCAGGTGCTGACGGGCCTGCTGCGCGCGGCCGACCTGAAGATCACCGACGCGGGCGAGAAGACCCCGGCGGGCCTGGAGATGTCCCGCCGGATCGAACTGCAGGCCAACTGCTTCGCGGGCATGTTCCTGAGCGCGGCGGCCGGCCGGGGTTCGCTGACCGCGGGCCTCGCGCGGCAGGCGCAGGAGGACTTCCGGTTCGCGATCGAGGAGAAGCCCGAGGACAACGCGCACGGTTCCGCGAAGAACCAGGCGCAGTGGGCGGGCGCGGGCTTCAAGGCGAACTCGACGGACGCCTGCAACACCTTCTCGGCCCCCGCGGCCCAGGTCTCCTAACGGAGGTGCGTCCGCTCGTCGACGTGACGCGTGGGCGTCCCCAGGAACACCTTCGCGTCACGCGGTGAGCCGTACGCCAGGTTCAGCGTGGTCAGCAGGTAGTTCCACCCGCCGTCCCGAGGCCTGGCCCACCGGTGGTTCAGCTGCCAGCGCACCCACTCGCCGCGCTGGAGCCGCACCGGAGAGGGCCTGTTCGACCGCCGCGGCGAGGCGTACATGGTGTCCTGCAGCTGCACGGACAACACGTCGTCGTCCTCGCGGAGGGTGAGCGCGATCCGGTCGATCTCGCTGCTCTCCTTCGACCACACGGGTGCGAAGTCCTCCCACTCGAGCAGCCGGACCTCGTGCACGGCGGGCCTCAGGTGCGGCAACGCGAACCCGGCCGGCACGGCGTTGCGGCGGGTCGCTCCGGGCTCACCGCGGGACTGCTTGGTCCACTCGGTCTTCACCCACTGCACCACCACGTACGCGTCCACGCACCGATGGAATCAGACGTGGCTCGGCTGGGCGACCGGATTCACCGCGGGCAGCCTCACCCGGAACACGGCTCCCTGCTGCTCGGACGGCTCGCACGTCAGGTCTCCCCCGTGCGCGCGGACCACGCCGCGCGCGATGGCCAGCCCCAGTCCGGACCCGCCGGAACGCCGGTCGCGGGCGTCGTCGAGCCGCACCAGCCGGTCGAAGATCCGCTCCCGTTCGGCCTCGGGCACGCCCGGCCCGTTGTCGGACACGGTGAACCCCGTCAGGTCGACCCGGATCCGCACGGTCCCCGACGGCCCGGTCGCCTGGCGGGCGTTGTCGACGAGGTTCGCCAGCACCTGCGCGAGCCGTTGCCCGTCCCCGACCACGGCGGCCGGGACGCCCTCGGCGGTGATGTCGAAGTCCGGCGCCACGAACCTGGTCCGCGCGACCTCCGCCTCGGCGAGGCCCAGCAGGTCAACCGACTCGCGCTGCATCTCGTACCCCGCGTCGAGCTGGGCGAGCGCGAGCAGGTCGTCGACCAGCCGCCCGGCCCGGCGAGCCTCCCTGACCAGTAGGAACGACATCTGGTCGCGGTCAGGTGAGTCGACGGGGGCCTGCACGAGCGCCTCGGCCACGGCCTGCACGCCCGTGATCGGCGTCCGCAGCTCGTGCGCGGCGTCCGCGACGAACCGCCGGGTGCGTTGCTCGGAGCCCTCCAGCGAGTCGAGCATGCCGTCGAACGCGGCCGCGGTCCGTCCCAGCTCGGTGTCCGTCCTGGACGGGTTGAGCCGCCCGCCGCGGTGCCCGGCCGCGATGGCCTGGGCCAGCGACGTCATGGCGTCCAGAGGCGCCAGCGCCCTGCGCACCACCACGACGATCAGCAGTCCGGTGACGCCGATGGCCACCAGTCCGAGGATCAGCAGGAGCTTGCGCAACCGGTGCTGCGCCTGGGAGATCGCCTCGGTGTCGGCGTAGAGGGTGATCTTGTTGCGGCCGACGTTGCGGACCTGGCGCTGGAACTGCCCCTCCTCGGGCGCGTTGCCGACGGTGGTGCCGTTGGGGAGCTCGATGGTGACGTGGATGTTCCGCTTCGTCAGCACGCCGACGACCTCGGCCGGCCGCCTGCCGTTCTTCAGCAGCTCCACGGCACGCGCCTCGGCGCTGTTCAGCACGCCGTCGACGTCCTTGGAGGACTGCCCGGCGAACGTCCGGTCGACGGAGATGACCAGCGTCACGAGCACCAGGAACAGCACCAGCAGCACGGACACCGCGACCCGCCGGCGCAACGAGACCGTGCGGAGGTTCATTCTTCGGCTCGCAGCACGTACCCAAGGCCACGAACGGTGTGCACAAGCCGTGTGCCGTGTTCCTCGATCTTGCGACGCACGGCGCTGACGTGGACCTCGACCAGGTTCGGGTCGTAGTCCTCGTAGCCCCACACGGCCGTGAGGATCTGCGTCTTGGACACCACGCGCCCGCGCTGAGCGGCCAGGTAGACGAGCAGCCGCAGTTCGGTCGCGGTCAGATCGATGGGCTGGTCGGCGCGCATGACGACACCGGCGTCGGCGTCCACGACCAGGTCGCCGACCTGCACGGTCGACGGGGTGCGACCGAGGCGCCGCAGCACCGCCGACACCCGTGCCACGAGCTCTGCCAGCACGAACGGCTTGCCCACGTAGTCGTCGGCACCGCCGGAGAGGCCGCGCAGCCGGTCCGGCACGCTGTCGCGCGCGGTCAGCATGACCACACCGGCTCCGGACGCGCGGCGGATGACCTCGAGCAGCTGGAAGCCGTCGCGGCCGGGCAACATCACGTCGAGGACGACCAGGTCGGGGCGGAAGCGGCCGAGGTCGGCCTCCAGCTGGCGCCCGTCCAGGCGGTGCTGCACCTCGTACCCGGACTCGCGCAACGCGGACGACACCGCGGCGCCGATCGCCTCGGCGTCCTCGATCACCAACACCCTGGCGGACACCTCACCATTCTGCTGATCATCGGGACTTCGGGCGACTCGCCTTCAGCTCGTCCTCAGCATGCACGCGCACGCTGAGGCGCATGTCGAAGAAATCTGCGTGGGCCGGTGCCATCGTCGCGGCCGTCGGCCTCACCGTCGGCGGCATCGCGGTCGCGACGGCGGCCGAGGGTCCCGACCGCCCGCCGAACGTGGCGTTCGCGGAACGCCACCTCGGTGGTCCCGGCCAGAACAAGCCGGGACGTCCGGACAAGGCCAAGCTCAAGGACAGCACGCTCGTCGTCGGGCGGGTCAAGTCGGTCGAGTCCGGCAAGCTCACGATCACCAAGGACGACGGCAGCGAGGTGTCGTTGACCACTGACGGTGCCACGAAGCTGCGTGGCGGTGACCTCGCCGGTCTCAAGGCCGACCAGCGCGTGACCGTGCGCGTGAAGGACGGCAAGGCGCTGAACGTGGCGCTGGCGAAGGCCCAGGCGCGCGGCACCGTCAAGGACGTCAACGGCAACAACGCCACGCTGGTCCAGGTCGACGGCCTGCAGACGCCGCTGGACCTGGCCTCGGTGACCGAGAAGCCGAAGAACGGCGACCTCGTCGCGGTGACCGGTTCGGTGACCGACGGCAAGACCATCAAGGTCGAGCAGCTGCGCCAGCTGCCGAAGTAAACCTGGGCTCCACGCGGGCCGCCGCGTCTGCGAACATCGCAGTGTGGCGGTTCCGCGAAGCCCGGACAGATGGGTGTTCATCCTGCTGGTCGTCGGACTGGTCGGGATCGGGGTCGCGCTCGCGCTCTTCTTGCCCGCCAAGGTGTTGGGCGCCGAGGAACCCCCTAGACCCGTGATGGCGACGGTCGTCGAGAGCGGCTCCTGCGGCTCCGGCATGGACACGGTCGAGTGGGACGCCGACGGCCAGAAGAAGCAGGCGAAGCTCGACGGCTGCGGTCACACCAAGGGCGAGACCGTGGAGATCGTGAACACCGGCGGCGAGATGGTGTCGTCCGCCGCGGCCGTCCCGGTCGGACTCCCGGTCGGGCGCCGCCTCACCGCGTTGCTGCTGTGCATGGCAGCGCTGGCGGGCGGCTTCTACGCGTTCCTCTTCCGCTACGCGCCGCTGCGCGCGCCGGCCGTGCTGCCTACTCCACGGCGGGCGGAGCCGGCTTCTTAGCGTTCGCGAGGATCTCGACCACGTCGCACGCCATGGCGGCCACGTCGTCGATCTGCTCGACGAGGTCCAGGTCGGTGAAGGTGAAGCAGGCGACACCGCCGGCGATGTCCACGGCGGGTGGCTGGTACGACTTGAGCTGGGCGACGACCCTGCGTTCCGCATCCGGTGCCAGGTCGCCCGAGATCTCGTAGGCCGTTCCGGGTCGCGGCGGGTCCATCCGCAGGTCTCCGGTGAGCTCCGGTGCGTCCACCACCACCACCACGAGCGCCGGGACGGTTCGCTCGACGTGGGAGTAACCGGTGGACGTCAGCCCGACGGACGTCGTCGAGGAGAAGACGGCGACCCGGAAGGCACGCCCCTCGTGGACTCCCGCCACGGTGCCGCCCCGCCCCGGCCCGGGCAGGCCGCTCATCCGCCCGGCCGGCATGTCGTCCTGGTCGGACGCCTTCGTCCACCCCGGTGTGGCCGCCCGGCGCTCGAGCGAACGGATCGCCGTGGTGGCGGAGCGGATCCTCCCGTCCTCCTCCCCGGTGGACACGATCGAGAGCACCACGACCACGCCCAGCACGACGAGGCTGATCAGGAACACGACCAGCAGCGGATCCACACGTCCTCCGAGGGGCACGGCTCCCCGGTGGTTGGGGAGCCCCTCATTGGACTACGCGGGCAGCGCCGTTTCACTCTTCTCCGGGCGGAGTCACCTTCTTGACGTAGAGCAGGCGGTCGCCGGGCTCGATCGCGTCGGCCTCCGGGGCGTCGACCCGGTAGAGCTTCCCGTTCCGCACCACGCCGAGCACTATGTCGGGCAGGTGCCGCGGTGAGCCGCCGATCTCGCCCTTCTCGACGTCGCGTTCGGCGATCGCGAGCCCCGCGTCGGGCGTGAGCAGGTCCTCGACCATCGCCACGACGGACGGCGTCGCGGTGGCCATGCCGAGCAGGCGACCGGCCGTCTCGGACGACACGACCACCGAGTCGGCGCCGGACTGCTTGAGCAGGTGCTCGTTCTCCCGTTCCCGCACCGACGCCACGATCTGCGCCTTGGGGGCGAGTTCACGGGCCGTCAACGTCACCAGCACGGCCGTGTCGTCCCGGTTCGGCGCCACGACGATCGCGCGCGCACGGGCCGCACCGGCGACCCTCAGCACGTCGTTGCGCGTACCGGATCCGTGCACGACGACGAGCCCCTTGGCGGTGGCCGCGTCGAGCGACTCCTGCACGGTGTCGACGACGACGATCGAGCCGGGGTCGACACCGTCGCCGAGCAGCGCCGCGACCGCGGACCGCCCCTTGGTGCCGTACCCGACGACCACAACGTGGTCCCGCACGACCCGCCTCCACTTCTGAATGCGCAACGCCTGACGGGAGCGCTCGGTGAGAACTTCGAGTGTCGTGCCGACCAGCACGATCAGGAACAGGACTCGCAACGGCGTGATGACCAGGACGTTGACGAGACGCGCCGTCGACGACGCGGGCGTGATGTCGCCGTAGCCGGTCGTCGAGAGAGACACCGTGGCGTAGTAGAAGGCGTCGAGCAGAGAGACGCCGTCCTCGTTCACGTCGCGGTAGCCGTCACGGTCCAGGTACACGATCATCACCGCGAGCAGCAGCGCCGCCATCGCGCCGACGACGCGCTTCAGGATCGCGCGGACAGGGCTCTCCACCTTGTCCGGCATCCTGACCACGCCGACGAGCGAGTGCGACGCTTCATCAGACAGGCTCATCGGGACAACCTCTTCGCGATCTCCGCTTGGGCAAGCATCCGCCACAGGTGAGCGGCCGCCTCCGCGCCTTTGAGGAGCAACGGCACCACTACGCGCTCGTTCGGCGCGTGCACGCGATCATCCGGCAAGGTCGCACCGAGGTAGACGAGGGGCACCCCCAGCCGTTGCTGGAGCACCGCGGCGGGCCCCGATCCGCCGGCCCTGGCGAACCGGACGTGCTGGTCGAAGGCGAGCTTCATGGCCTCGTGGACGGCGGCGTTGGCCGGGTCGTCCGGACTGATCGCGTACGGCGGCACGCCCTCGCCCCTGATGGCGACGCTCGCCGTGATGCCGTCCGGGGTGTGCTCGGCGACGAACCGCTCCAACTGGAGCTTGACCTTGTCGGGGTGCTGGTCGGGGACGAGCCGGAAGCTGATCTTCGCGACGGCCCGCGCCGGGATGATCGTCTTGAAGCCGGGGCCGGTGTAGCCGGCGCTGATCCCGTTGACCTCGGCGGTGGGGCGCACCCAGAGCCGTTCGAACGTGGAGTAACCGGGCTCGCCCAGGGTGACCTGGGCGCCACCCCCGTTGCGCTTCAGCCAGTCCTGCTCGTCGAACGGCAGGGCGGCGTAGTCCTCGCGTTCCTGCGCGGACGGCTCCCGGACGTCGTCGTAGAAGCCTTCGAGCCGGATTCGGTGATCATCGTCGTGCAGCGCGGCGACCAGTTTCGCGAGAGCCGTCGCGGGGTTCGGAATGGCGCCGCCCGCACGTCCGGAATGGACGTCGTCGGTTCCGCCGTCGAACGTGATCTCGGCACCGAGAACACCGCGCTGCCCGGTGTTGACCGTCGGTGCGTCGCGTTCGTGCAATGCCGTGTCGGTGAACACCACAAGATCACAGGCGAGCTGATTCTCGTGATCATCGAGGAGCTTTCGCAGGTGCGGTGATCCCGATTCCTCCTCGCCCTCGACGAAGAGCTTCAGCGTGACGCTCGGAGCGTTCTGATTCGTGGCGGCCAGGTGTGCCTTGACCGCGAGCAGGTGCATCGCGACCTGCCCCTTGTCGTCGCTCGCACCCCGGCCCCGGATCTCGTCCTCGCTGATCACGGGCTCGAACGGCGGGTGCTCCCAGCGGTCGAGCGGATCGACCGGCTGCACGTCGTGGTGCCCGTAGACGACCACCGTGGGGGCGTCCGGATCGTTCGCCGGCCAGCACGCGAACACCGCCGGGAGCGCTGGTCCGTCGTCCCAGATCTCGACCTGCGGCCAGCCGTCGCGCCGGAGCTCGTCCGCCAGCCATTCAGCGGATCTGCGCACGTCACCGCGGTGGGCGGGGTCGACCCCGATGCCCGGGATCCTGATCCAGTCGCAGAGCCCGGCCACGAAGGAGTCGGCCAGCGCGGCGACAGCGGCGCGTTCAGCACGGTCGGAATGACGAGAATCACCTGCCACGCTCGTGGAGACTAGGGCAGTCCCGTCTCGCCTACGCGGCGTAGGCATGACAGGGTGACGCCATGGAACCAACCCGTTCCCGAGCGCGGTCGGCGCTGGCGCTCGCCGCACTGCTGGGCCTGGCCGGAGCGACCCACTTCACCAGGCCGAAGTACTACGACGCGATCGTCCCGCGCGCGCTGCCCGGCACCCCGAGGCAGTGGACGTACGTGTCCGGGGCGGCCGAACTGGCCGTCGCCGCAGCCGTCGCCGCACCTCGAACCCGCCGCCTCGGCGCTTTCGCCGCGGTCGCGCTGTTCGTGGCCGTGTTCCCGGCGAACGTGAAAATGGCTCTGGATTTCCGGGACAAATCCCCCAAAGCCCGTGCCATCGCGTACGGCCGCCTGCCACTGCAGATCCCGCTCGTCGCATGGGCGTGGAAAGTGGCGAAAGCAGCCCCATGACCACCCTGGGTAATCCTTAACCAAGTATCCCGCAAACGCTGTCATTTTCTGCGCGAGGAACCTTAGGATGCGCCCTGTGCAAACGCTTCTCGAGCGCGCCGCAACCGCACTCGGCTGGGAAGGTGCCGTCGTTCCCGACGTCGCCGTCCTGGGCCAGCAGGTGTCCGCGGTCGTGCGTTTGCTGCCCGACGTGCACGAGTGGAGAACCCAGAACGGCTGGCCCCCTCGGGCCGACCCCTCGTGGTTCCGCTCCTGGTTCGAGCCCGAGGCCCACGACCGCCTCCCCGTCGCCGCCGTGGAACTCGTGGGCGTCCTGGTGAGCGAGTCCACGACGGACCGGGCCCTCCAGTCGTGCGGCACCCTCCTGACCCTGGCCCCGTGCGCGGTGATGCTCCCCCGCACCGATGAGTCCCAGGCCTGGTCGTTCATCGAGCTCGACTACTACGGCATCGGTGTGGTGGTCGGCGACGACACCACCGTCGACCTCATGGTGCCGCCGGAGGACCGCTCGCCGGAGTTCGGGCCGTCGCTGTTCGGGCGTTGGCTGCTCGAGGTGCTCTACGAGCGGGTGTTGAAGGCCTCGCACGCGCCGGCGAGCAGCAGCTCTCAGGGCTAAGGCGTGTCCTAGGACTCCACGGACCGGATCAGGTCCTTCAGGCCCTGCTCCTCCAGCAGGTCCGCCGGCCGCACCGTGTGGTCGTGCCGCACGTAGTGGAACGCCGCCCGCACCGTCTCCAGCGGCGCGCCCACCAGGGCCGCCCAAGCCAGCCGGTAGGCCGCGAGCTGCACCGAGAGTGCGGGTAGAGCCTCGGCGTCGGGCACCGCGCCGGTCTTCCAGTCGACCACGGTCCAGCCGTCGGCGTCGCGGTACACGGCGTCCATGCGGCCGCGGACCGAGATCCCGTCGAACTCCGCCTCGAACGGCACCTCCACGTCGTGCGGGGTGCGGTCGGCCCAGGTGCTGGCGAGGAACGACTCCTTCAGCCTCTCCAGATCGGAGTCCGGGGAGGCGTCGGCGTCGCCCGCGCCCGGGAGGTCGTCGAGGTCGAGCAGGCGGGTGGCGCCGAAGCGGTTCTCGAGCCACGTGTGGAAGGCCGTGCCCCTCCTGGCGAGCGGGTTCGGCGGGAACGGGAGCGGGCGGCGCAGGCGCCGTGCCAGCTGGTCCGGGTCCTTGGCCAGTTCCACCAGCTGTGAGACCGAGAGGTGGTCCGGGAGGACCACCTGCTCACGGCGGTTCTGGGACGCCGCCCGTTCGGCCAGCAGCACGTCGACGTCGCGCGCCCAGCCTTCCGGGTCGCCGTCCTCCGGCATCTCGGGGTCGTCCGGGACCACGTCGTCCGGCAGCGGCTCCGGCTCCGGCGGGAAGTCGTCGTCCGGGGGCTCGTCGTCCGGGGGCGGGTAGTCCTCGTCGAGCAGTTCGGGCTCGGGTTCGTCGAAGATCAGGGCCAGCGGCTCCGGCGGCGTGTTGCGCAGGGTGTCCAGGGCGGCGAGGACCATCTCGGCGCCCTCGACCACGGCGTCACGGCGCTTGCCGAGGGGGTCCGACGGCCAGACCGAGGACTTCACGTCCTCGGCCAGCGGGTTCGGGGCGTCCGCGTCGGGTTCCGGGGCCCAGGCGGAGATGTCCCCCGGCGCGTCCTCCCGTTGCAGGACCTCGTGCATCTCCTGCAGGAAGACGGACGGGCCCTTCGGCTTGTCGCCGGCCTCGGCCCACCAGTGGCCCGACATCAGCAGGCTGTGCTCGGCCCGGGTCACGCCCACGTAGAAGAGGCGGCGTTCCTCGACCAGCCGACGCTCCTCGAACTCCTCGGCGTGGATGGTCAGGGCCTCGTCGACCTCCTTGCGGTTGTAGCCGGCGGACAGCTTCAGCGTCGGCAGGTCGGCCGAGTCGCCGCGCAGGGAGGCGGGGAGGTCGGTGACGTTCTTGAGCCAGCACGAGGACTTCTTGCGCCCCGGGAACACGTCGCGGACCAGGTGCGGCAGCGCGACGATCCGCCACTCCAGGCCCTTCGCCGAGTGGACGGTGAGGATCTGCACCCGGTCCTCGGAGACCTCGACCTCGCCGGGTTCGAGACCGTCCTCGGCGTGCTCGGCCGTGTAGAGGTAGTCGAGCAACGACGGGAGCGTCGCGGACGGGGAGGCCGCGGCGAAGTCCGTCACGACGTCGGAGAAGGCGTCGAGGTGTGCCCTGCCGACCATGCCGGGCCGGGACATCGACTCGATGTCGAGCAGCAGCGTGCGTTCGACGTCGGCGACCAGTTCGGACAGCGGCTGGTCGAGCCTGCGCCGCAACGCCGCGAGCTCGCCGCCGAGCCGCCGGATCCGCCGGTAGCCGTCCTGGGAGTACGAGTCGGGGTCGCCGGGGTCGTCCAGTGCGTCGGCGAGGCCCGCCTGTTCGGCGTGTTCGCCGGGCAGCGCGTCCGCGAGGACCATCAGCGGATCGTCCACGACGGACTGTCGTGGCGCGACGCCCGCCAGTTCGCGCGCCCGCGACCACAGCGCGGCCAGGTCCACTGCGGCGAGGCGCCAGCGCGAGCCGGTCAGCAGACGGGCCGCGGCCGTGCCCGCCAGCGGGTCCACCAGAACCCGCAGCGCCGACACCAGGTCGCGCACCTCGGGTTCGTTGAGCAGGCCGCCGAGACCGACGACCTCGACCGGCAGGCCGCGCTCACGCAGGGCCGCGGCGATGGCGGCCATGTCCGAACGGCGGCGCACCAGCACGGCCGCCGTCGGCGGCACCCCCTCGGTGTCGAGGTGCGCTTCCCACTGCGCCGCGAAGTTGTCCGCCATCCAGTCGAGCTCGGCGCGGATGTCGGTGTGCAGCGCGAGCCGGACGTCACCCGGTCCCGCCCCTGGCCTGGCACGCAGCTCCTCGACGTCGAGACCTGCCTCGCGCAACGGCAACGACACGGCGTTCGCGAGCTCGAGGACCTCGGGCGGGTTGCGGAAGCTGGTCAGCAGCCCGAACTTCGTCGCCGGCGGGAAGTCGTCGACGAAGCGAGGCAGGTTCGCGGCCGACGCCCCGCGCCAGCCGTAGATGGCCTGCGCCGGGTCGCCCACCGACGTCACCGGCATCGGCGTGCCCTCACCGAACAACGACCGCAGCAGCACGCGTTGCGCGTGCCCCGTGTCCTGGTACTCGTCGAGCAGGACGGCGCCGTACCGCTCACGTTCCCCGGCGGACACCTCGTCGAACGCGGCGAGCTGCGCGGCCAGCGACATCTGGTCCGCGAAGTCCAGCGCCGCCTCCTTGCGCTTGCGCTGCTGGTACGCATCGAGCAACGGCAGCATCGCGATCCGCAGCCGTTGCGCCGCAACGATTTCCTTCAACTTCTCCGGCAACGCGTCCCGCTGCCGGGGCGCGCGCGGAGCGTTCTCGACCAACGCGCAGAACTCGAGCGCGTGCGCCTCCAGCTGTTCGGGCGTCACCAGGTGCTCGCCCAGCTCACCGGCCAGCGACAGCAGGTACCCGGTGACCGTCGCCGGCACCTTGTCGGTGTCCAGGTCCTTCGCCCACGTCGACACCACCCGGTGCGCGAGCTGCCACGACGCCGTCTGCGTCAGCAACCGCACGCCGGGCTCCACCGGCAACCGCAGCCCGTGCTCGGTCACCAGGCGCCCCGCGTAGGCGTGGTACGTCAGCACCACGGGCTCCCCGGTCAGCACGGCCATCTTGCGCTCACCGCTGGGGTCGAGCTCGTCCAGCAGGGACGACCCCGCGAGCCTGCGCAGCCTCGCCCGCACGCGGTCCGCGAGCTGACGCGCGGCCTTGCGCGTGAACGTCAGGCCGAGCACGTGGTCGGGCAGCACGAGGCCGTTCGCCACCAGCCACACGACACGTGCGGCCATGGTCTCGGTCTTGCCGGCACCGGCGCCCGCGACGACCAGCGCGGGGCGCGCGGGTGCGGCGATCACCTCGGCCTGCTCGGGGGTCGGCCTGTTCAGCCCGAGCGCCTCAGCGATCTCAAACGGGCTGACGGTCACCAGTACATCTTCCTACCTGGGCCGAACGGGTCCGCACCACCCGGGACGGTGTGTTCGCCGACAGTTCCGGCGCGGGAAACGTGCAGGTCAGGAAGCTGGGCTGGAGACGCGCGTCCGGTGGCGCGCCTGGCGGCCGTCTCAACCCCAAACCACGCGGGCCTGGCGGGCCGCCGACTGAGGAGATCGAGCGCGCCGACGCCACACCGAGCAGCCGTGACTGGGCGCTGCCGGCGCGTGCCCGCCGGCTGGGTGTTCGCCAGACGCGGGTCCGCCCCGCGGGAGGCCGCCAGACGCGGGTCCGCCCTGCAGATCCCCGTCCGACACAAGCTCGCCCGGCGATCCCCGCCCGACAGATCCCCGCCCGACAGATCCCCGCCCGACAGATCCCTGCCCGGCACGCTCGCCCGCCGCACACTCGCCCACCGCACGCTCGCCCGCCGCACACTCGCCCGCCGCACGCTCGCCCGGCACCGTGCTCACCCGCTGGAAGCTGACAGATCAACAGTGCTTACTCGCTGACCTGCCGCCCGGAGGGGTGCACCGGGCACGTCGTGCGCGCCGGGCAGCGGTCGCAGTCCGCGTTCTCCCGGGCCGTGTACTGCGGGCCGAGCACCGACTCCGCGGCGCCCTGCACGACCTCCAGCCACGCCCGCACGCCCTGTTCGTCGAGTGGCGCCTGGGTGCGTTCGACGGCTCCTGTCTTCTTGTCCTCCTTCGCCACGTAGAGCAGGCGGGCGCCGCCCGGCTCCGTTCCGAGGCCGATGTGGGTGAAGCCGCCTAGTGACGACGCCAGCTGGTAGACGGCCAGCTGCGGGTGTTCTTGCGAGGCCTCGCGCGACACGGGGCTCTTGCCCGTCTTGAGGTCGATCACGACCGGGCGGCCGTCCTCGTCGTGTTCGAGGCGGTCGACCCTGCCGCGGACCTGCAGCCACGGGCCGCCGTCGCGCTTCGGCACGTCGACGACCATCTCCTCCTCGACCGCGACCTGGGTGAGCTGGCTGCGGCTCATGGCGAGCCAGGCGAGGAACGTGTCGAGCATCTTCTCCACGCGCAGGCGTTCGCGGCGGGAGAACCACGGTGCTCCGGCGTCCACCGCGGCCCACGCCTCGTCCAGCTTCACCCGCAGCTGGGCCGAGTCGGCGCCGGACGACGCGGCCTGCGCCAGCGCGTGGACCAGCGTGCCCGTCACCGAGGCGAGCTCGGCCGGGTCCTGCCCGCCGTGCCGTTCGACGACCCACCGCAGCGGGCACTTCGTGATCACCTCGATGGTCGACGGCGTGACGCTGACCTTCTGCTCCTCCGTCCACAGTGGAGCGTCGACGGAGACCTCCGCCAGCCCGTACCAGGACTCCGGGTGCGCTCCGGGCACGCCTGCCTCGGCCAGCCGGGCCAGCTGCTCCGCGGCCCGCGCCCGACGATCGACACCTTCCGAGTCCGAGCACACCACCCGGCGCAGCTCGCCCACCAGCTCGCCCAGCACCAGGCCGCGCTGCGGGCGGTGCAGCTTGCGTTCGTCCTCGGCGGACGACTCGATCTCGTCCAGGAACCGCGACGGCTGCTCGTCCTCCCCGCGCACGGCGCTGATCAGCAGCTTCGACCGCGCCCGCGACGCGGCGACCAGCAGCAGCCGGCGTTCCTCCGCGAGGATCGGCGCCACCGCCGACACCGACGGCTCCAAGCCGGCCAGCACGTCCACCATGCGTTCGACGCCCAGGACGGTGCCGCGCAGCCTCAGGTCGGGCCAGCTGCCCTCCTGGACGCCGGGGACCGCGACGACCTCCCACTCGCGCCCGGCCGCGGAGTGCGCCGTCAGCACGGACACCGCCTCCCCGGTCGGGGCCGAGGCGGCCAGCGTGTCGCCGACGATCCGTTGCGACTCCAGGTAGTCCGCGAACCCGGCGACCCCCGAACCGGGCAGCCGGTCGACGTACTTCGCGGCCGCCTCGAACAACGCCACGATCGCGTCGAGATCCCGGTCCGCCTGCATGCCCGGCATGCCGCGCCGGGCCGACTGCGCCACCCAGCGGTCCTGCAGGCCCGTGGCCGTCCACAGGTCCCACAGCACGACCTCGACCGACTTCCCCGCCTCGATCGCCTTGCGCGCCAACGACAGCAGGTGTCCGATCCGCCGCGCGGGCAACGACTCCGCGTACTCCAGCGCCGCCAGCCGGTCGGCCGTCTCCACGACCTCGACCAGCAGGTCGCCGCTCGGCCGGTCACCGCCGGCGGCCATCTCCAGCCGCCGCAGACCACGCCGCAACCGCCGCAGCGCCAACGGATCCGCGCCACCGTACGAGGACGAGAGCAGCATCGCCGCCGTGTCCTCGTCCAACGACCCCGGCGCGGCGGCCGCACGAACCAACGCCAGCAACGGACGCACAGCGGGCTGCTGCGCCAGCGGCAACTCGTCCGACGCGACGGACACCGGCACCCCGGCCGCGAGCAACGCCCGTTGCAACACCGGCAGGGACAACGTCGCCGACCGCACCACCACGGCCATCTGCGACCACGGCACCTCGTCGGCCAGGTGCGAGCGCCTCAGCTGGTCCGCCACCCACGTCGCCTCCTGCGCGGACGACGCGAGCAACCGCACCTGCACGGACCCCTCGCCGTCCACGGGGTCCACCACCCGCGCGGGAGAGGCGCCGGGCAGCCGGGCCGCGAGCCGCGCCACCGCGTCCCGGACCTCCGGCATCATCCGGTGCGACTGCCGCAGCACGACCGTCTCGCCGTCCGCGTCCCGCAGGATCTCCGGATCGGCGCCGCGGAACGTGAAGATCGCCTGGTCCGGATCACCGGCCAGGACGAACCGCGCAGCGCCCGACCCGAGTGAGCGGATCAGCGAGTACTGCATCGGGTCGAGGTGCTGCGCGTCGTCGACCAGCAGGTACCGCACCCGCCGCCGTTCGGCGAACAGCAGGTCCTCGTCGTTGACGAACGCCGCGTAGGCCGACGACACCAGCTCGGCCGCGTCGTAGGCGGGGGCGTACGCCGTCGCGGAGTCCATCCCGGACAGCAGGTTCACCGCCTCGTACTGCGCCCCGAACCGCCCGGCCGCCACCCACTCGTCACGCCCGTGCTGCTCGCCGAGCTCGATCAGGTCCTCCGGCCCGAGCCCGCGTTCCGCCGCCCGCAGCAGCAGGTCCCGCAGCTCGTGCGCGAAGCCCGGCAGCTCCAACGCCGGCCGCAACCGCTCCGGCCACTTCAACGCGCCCAGCTCCACGTCGCCGGCGAGCAGCTCACGCACCATCGCGTCCTGGTCTGGCCCGGACAGCAACCGCGGCGGCGGCTCGCCCAGCAGCACCGCCTGGTTGCGCAGCACCGCGAACGCGTAGGAGTGCACCGTCCGCACCAACGGCTCGCGAATCGCCGACAGCCGCCCCGTGAGCAACTGCGTGATCTGCGCGCGCAACGCCACCGACGCGCGCCTGTTCGCCGTCAGCACGAGCACGTTCTCGGGATCGGCGCCGTGCTCCAGCACGACGTGCGCGGCCATTTCGGCGAGCAGCGTCGTCTTGCCGGTGCCGGGGCCACCGAGCACGCGGACGAAACCCTCGTGCTCGAAGACCCGCTGGGCAGCGGCGTCCCACCGGGGACGCGGGCGCGTCTCCGGCTTCCGGCGGACCAGCTGGGGTGGAAGTGCCACGCATCGATTGCACCACGCGACACCGACAAGATCGTTCAGACCCACTCGGAGCGCCGGAACACCGCAGTTCAGAAGCATGAACGGCAGCCGCTCGCTCATGGGGTCGGACAAAACGCTCATCACCGACATCCGCGCGGCCGGCGGTGACGCGGTGCCGCGGCGCGATCAGCTCGTCGTGCAGCGGCATCAACCAGCAGACCTACGAGTTCACCAAGGCGCTGGCGAAGTTCGCCGGCTAGTGCTTCTCCGGTGGCCGGACGTGACCCCGACCCCGTCCGGTCACCGGAGTTCCAGCTCCTGCAAGAAGTCTCCCGGCGTGCGCGCCACGCCGAAGTGGTCACCGGTCGCGAAGTCCGCACCGGCGTCGAACCACCACTGCGCCTGCTCCGCGCTGTCGATCCCCTCCACGGCGACCGACACGCCCCGCTCCTGCAGCAACGGCAGCAGCGCCACCACGTACGGGGACCGCGACTTCACCAGGCCGCGCGCCACCCGCACCGCGCGCACCGGCAGGTCCGCCGCGAGCAGGCCGAAGTCCAGCGGTCCCATGCCGAAGTCGTCTATCGCCGTCAGCACGCCCATGCGGGCCAGCACGGCCACGTTGTCCGCCGCGTCGGGCACGGACAGCACGCCGCCGGGCACGCTGATCATCAACTGCTCGGGCGGCACCCCGATCTGGTCGAGCACCTCCACCACCCGCGAGACCAGGTCCGCGTCGGACGCCTGGTGCGCGGTGAGGCGCACGGCCAGCGGCTGGTCGAATTGGCCGCGCTGCCGCCACCACGTCGACTGGCCGCCCGCGACCCGCAGCAGCCACCCGCCGAGCGGCAGGATCAACCCGGTCTGCTCGGCGAGGTCCGCGCACCGGTCGTGGTCCAGCGCACCGGATTCCGGCCTGTCCCAGTGGAACTCCGCCTCGACACCGGTGACCGCGCCGTCCGACAGCCTGACGACCGGGCGGTACCGCACGGTGATCTCGCCGTTCTCCCACGCGGCCGGCATCTCCACGGCCAGCGCGTCGTCACGGCGTTCCTCGGCGTCCTGACCGGCGTGGAACAGCTCCCACTGCCCGCGCCTGCCCTTCTTGGCCCGGCGCAACGACCTCTCCGCCGAGCGCAGCACGTCGAGCGGTTCCTCGTCGCTGCCGGGACGGTGCACGACACCCGCGCTCATCGACGCCGAGACCCCGTGGCCGTCCACGAAGGTCGGCTCGGCCGTCAGGTCCTCGTTGATGCTCTTCATGATCGTGTCGATGCCCGGCGTGTTCGCCGTGTTCTCCACGAGGACGCCGAACTCGTCGCCGCCGAAGCGGGCGATCATGACCTTCTCGGCCGCCAGCAACGCTTTCAGGCGCCCGGTCACGTGCTGCAGGTACCGCTCGACGACCCGGCCGCCGAAGCTGTCGCGCAGCATGCCGAACGCGTCGAGGTCGAGGTGGAACACGGTGATGCCGTGCTCGGGATCGGCCTTGCGCAGCGCGATCTCCAGCTGGGTCGTGAAGAACTGGCGGTTCGGCAGGCCCGTCAGCGGGTCGTGCAACGCCTGCCGCTGGAGTTCGCTCTGCAGCAGCGCCAGTTCCGTGCCGTCCTCGACCACCACGACGAAGTGCATCGGCTTGTCGTCGGCGCCGCGCAGCAGCGACGCGGCCAGCGTCACCGGCGCGGAGTCGCCGTCCTCGCGCAGCAACCGCTGCGACTGCCGGAAGCGTTCGGTCCTGCCGGCGGCGAGGTCGGTCATCGACTCCCGCAGCGTCTCGACGAAGGAGGGCTCGATCAGGTCGAGCAACGGGGTGCCGGTGAGCTCTTCGGAGGTGCGGCCGAGGATCTGGCCGATGGCCGCGTTCACCTGGAGCAGCCGGCCGTCGAGCCCGACGATCAGCACACCGTTGGTGGACGACGTGACGACCTCGTTGAACCGGGCCTGGCTCTCCTTGAGGTTCCAGTTCGCGTCGCGGACGGCCTTGAGCAGCGACCGCTGCATGCTCTCCTGCTGCACCAGCACGGACTCCGCGTTCGCCCCGGTGAAGCCGGTGCCGAGCGCACCCATCGCGAGCGCAATCCGTTCGGCGTACCGCGAGACCGGCTGGAACTCCGGCAGCGCGAGCAGGCCCTTGCCGAGCACCTCGGTCGTGCAGCGCAGACCGAATTTACCCAGATGGCCCAGCGTCGCGAGGTCCGCGCCCGCCGCCTCGATCGGCGCGGTGGCGAACGGTTCGGCGTGCAGCATCGAGCACAACGCGTCCAGCCGGACGCGCAGTTCGTCGTCGAGATCGTCTCGGCCCAGGGGAATCGCGACTGCTCCGAGCAGGCGATACGACCATTTGTGGGCGAGCGTGACCCGCGCCCGCTCATTGTCCTGAGGCGAGGGCGTTACATCAGGTATTCGACTCGGGTTGGACATTCGGAGGGCCGCCTCGCAGTGGGCTCTGAGGTCCGGCAGTTTACCCACGCAGAGTCGGCGCCGCCTCAACCGGCCGCGTGAATCGAGTTCACACCATCGAGAATGGTTATGGCTTTCGGCCGACGCCGGCGAACGCGATCCTGTTCACCGCTGGATCATCGGAGATGTCACCGGGACCGGTGGGCCGCCATTCGGCGAACTTGACGAGTCCGGGCTCGACCAGCTCGAAATCGCCGAAGAAGGACTCGATTTCCGCGCGGTCGCGATAGGCGACGGCACCGCCGCCCGACTTGGCCATCCGGTCGGTCACGGACCTGGCGTCCTCGTTGACGTGGTCGCCCGCCATGTGCGAAATCGCGAGGAAGCTCCCGCTGGGCAGGGCCTCGCGGTACCGCTTGAGCAGGCTCTGCGGGTCCGCGTCGTCCGGCACCCAGTGGACCATGAACAGCATCAGCAGACCGATCGGCTGGTCGAAGTCCAGCAACCGCTTGACCTCGGCGCTGCCGAGGATGCTGTCGGGGTCGCGCATGTCGGCCTGCAGCACGCCGACGCGGTCGTTGCCGGCGACGATCAGCTCGCCGTGCGCCACGGCCACGGGGTCGCGGTCCACGTACACGACGCGGCTGGACGGGGCCTCGTCCTGCGCGACCTCGTGCACGTTGGCCACGGTCGGGATGCCGGAGCCGATGTCCAGGAACTGGCGGACGCCCTGGTCGGTCATGTACCGCACCGCCCGGCGCAGGAAGGCCCGGTTGAGCCTGGCCGCGCTGCGGGAGTTCGGCATCATCTCCTCGGCCTTGTCGCCCATCAGGCGGTCGACCGCGAAGTTGTGCGCGCCCCCGAGCAGGTAGTCGTACACCCGTGCCGCACTGGGCACGGAGACGTCCACGCTCTGCGGAACCCAGTTCTGCACGTCGGACACGACGACCCACCCTCTCCAGGTTTCCGGACGCAACCGCGTTGCGGACGCACTAGCTTAGTCATGCACAAAGCGCTAGCGACTAGGCCGCAAGTGTGAACACACTCCACCCGATCGGGCACTGTCACTCTCGACCGAACGACTCATAGGGTGGCCCGATCTCTTCACCACCTCGCGAGGAGCGATGATGTCCGTCCCGGTGGCACCCGGTCGGCTGCCATTTCTCGGGCATTCGTTGCCAATGCTCAGGAAAAGATTCGCATTCACCGGGAATTTACGCGACCAGGGTGATCTGGTCGAAGTACACCTCGGGCCGATGCGCGCCTATTTCGTCGCCAGTCCGGCTTTGACGCACCAGGTGCTGGTCACCGACGCGCCGAAGTTCCACAAAGGCCGGATGTACGACAAGTTCCGCCCGTTCGTCGGCAACGGCCTGGCGGTGTCGAGCGGGGCCTTCCACCTGCGCCAGCGCCGGATGGTGCAGCCGGCGTTCCACCGCGACCGGATCGCCGGTTACGCGAACACCATGCTCCGCGCGACGCTCGACCTGCTGGACGGGTGGCGTCCCGGCGACATCAGGCAGCTCGAGGCCGACATGCAGGGCCTGGCGGTCACGATCGTCGGCGAGGCGCTGTTCTCCGCCGAGATCGGCAGGAAGGCGATCGACGAGTCCCGCCGCTCGGTCTTCGTGATCATCAGGAACGGCATCCTGCGCGCGCTCTCGCCGGGGTTCGTCGAGAAGCTGCCCATCCCGGCCAACCGCGAATTCGACGAGGCCATCGCCCGGATGCGGGCCATCGTGACCGAGGTCATCGAGAGCCGCCGCGACGACGACACCGACCACGGCGACCTGCTGTCGACCCTGTTGCGGGCCAAGGACTCCGACACCGGCGAACCGATGACCGGCGAGCAGGTCTTCGACGAGGTCATCACGCTGCTCACCGCGGGCATCGAGACCACCGCGCTCGCGCTGGCCTGGATCTTCCACGAGATCGCCGCGAACCCCGAGGTCGAACGACGGGTGGTGGCGGAGGTCGACGAGGTGCTGGCCGGGCGCGCGGTGACGATCGACGACGTGCCGAGGCTGACGTACCTGGGCCAGGTCGCACAGGAGGTCCTGCGCAAGTACCCGCTCTGGCTCGTCATGCGCCGCACCGCCGAGGAGGTCGTGCTCGGTGGCGCCGTGCTGCCGGCCGGCACCGAGGTGATCCTCAGCCCGCACACCATGCACCACGACCCGGAGAACTTCCCGGACCCCGAACGCTTCGACCCGGACCGCTGGACCCCCGAACGCGCGAAGCGGCTGCCCAAGGGCGCGTTCGTGCCGTTCGGCGGCGGCATCCACCAGTGCATCGGAAACCACTTCGCGCTGACCGAGATCGCCGTCGTCGTGGCGACGGTCTGCGCCCGCTACCGGCTGGTCCCCGACCGGCCCGTGCGCACCAAGTTCACGAACGCGGCCTACCCCAACGACCTGATGATGAAGGTCGTCCCCCGCTAGCTGGAGGTTGTTCCCCCATGCGTTTCCGCCGGCTCTGTGCCGCCGTGCTGCTCGCTGCCCTCCTGCCGGTTCCCGCGCCGGCCAGCGCTGCCCCGACCACCTGCGAGGACGTGTACACGCCCGTTCAGTTCGGGCTCATCCGGCAGACGATGTACGGCAGGCTGTGCGTCCCGCAGGGAGCCAAGACCGTTCAGGTGCTCGTTCCCGGTGGCACGTACACCAGTGGCTACTGGGACATCCCGGTCGAGGGCGAGACCCGGTCGGTCACGCGCGCGATGAACAGCGCGGGCATCGCCACGATGGCGGTCGACCGGATCGGCTCCGGCAAGAGCTCCAAGCCGTTGAGCATCCTCGTCGACGTGCCGAACCAGGCCGAGGCGGTGCACCAGATCATCCAGAAGCTGCGCCCGCGGTTCTCGAAGGTCCTCGTCGGCGGGCACTCCATCGGCTCGGCCATCGCGATGGCGGAGGCGGGCCGGTACCGCGACGTCGACGGCGTGCTGGTCACCGGCATGACCCACCAGTGGGACTACGTCAGGGCCGTGCCCGCGCTGACGAACCTGATCCCCGCGGTGATCGACCCGAAGCTCAGCCTGCGAGGTCTCGACGTCGGCTACCTGACGACGGCGCCGGGCTCGCGCTACACCATGTTCCACGCGCCGGGCCCGAGCATCCCCGCCGTGAACGCCCTCGACGAGGCCACGAAGGACGTCGTCTCGGCGAGCGAGTTCGTCACCACCGCGCTGATGTCGAACCTCGTGCTGCCGGTGAGCGCCCTCATCAACGTGCCGGTGATGACCGTCCAGACCTCGGCCGACTACTTCTGCGGCACCCCGCCGCTCGGTGCCGACTGCTCGTCCGCCGCGGCGCTGGTCAGGTCCGAGAAGCCGTTCTACCCCAAGGCACCGCGCGTCGACGGCTTCGTCGTCAACGGGTACGGGCACGTCTTCAACTTCGACACCAGGACGGCCGGCCGCTACCACTCGGCCATGATCGAGTGGCAGCGCGGGATCTAGTGGTGTGGCCCGGCACCCTTCCGGGCCACCACTAACTGATCTTCCGCAGGAACGCCCCCGCGTCGAGCGGGGAGCCGTAGTGGGCGCCGGTCGCGAGGTCGGCGCCCACTTCCGTCCACCACTTCTCCTGCTCGGCGGACTCGATGCCGTCCACGCAGAGGTTCACGCCCAGCTCGTGGACGGCCGGGACCAGCGCGGCGGAGCGGGGATCCTGCCTGCGCACCAGGTCCTCCGGCACCAGCACGGACACCACCGGCAGCGCCGAGAGCCAGGCCAGGTCGCGCGGGCCGAGCCCGAAGTCGTCGAGGGCGATCCGGACGCCCATGTCCGCGAGCGTGCCCAGGTTGTCCGCCGCGACGGCCACGCCCAGCACGCCGACCGGCATGCTCAGCGTCAGCCTGGCGGCCGGCATCGCCGTTTCCTCCAGCACCTTCGACACCCGTGACACCAGGTCCGCGTCGGTCGACTGGTGGTGCGTGAGCCGCACGCCGAACTGCTGGTCGAGCTCGCCGCGCTGGCGCCACCACTGGGCCTGGCCGGTGGCGATCCTGATCAGCCACTCGCCCATCGGCAGGATGAGCCCGCTCTCGTCCGCGAGCACGGCACACCTGTCCGAGAGATCCCAGTGCAGCAACGCCTCCACGCCGGCGAGGCCGCCGGTCGCCAGGTCGCGCACGGGCTGGTAGACGACGCCGATGTCGCCCTGTTCCCACGCTCCCGGCATCACGACGGCCAGAGCCGCGTCACGACGTCCGGTGGCGTCCTCGCTGGCGTGGAACAACTCCCACTGGCCGCGGCGGTCGCGCTTGGCCTGCCGCAGCGCCAGGTCGGCCGTGCGCAGCAGTTCGACCGGGTCGACGTCGGCCGGCGGACGGTGCACCACGCCCGCGCTCACCGACACCGCCAGGCCGTGACCGTCCACATAGGTCGGTTCGCCCAGGTCGGCGTTGATGTTCGCCATCGTGGTCGCGACGTCCGGCGTGCGCGCCGTGTTCTCCACGACGATGCCGAACTCGTCGCCGTCGAACCGCGCGACCATGGACTTCTCGTGCGACATCACGGCCCGCAGCCTGCGGGCGACGTGCTGGAGCAGGTGCTCGCCGACCCGTGCGCCGAGGCTGTTGCACACCAGGCCGAACGCGTCGAGGTCGAGGTGGAGGACCGTCACCCCGAACTCGGGATCGGCCCTGCGCAGCACCGTCTCGAGGTGGGTGGTGAAGAACTGCCTGTTCGGCAGCCCGGTCAGCACGTCGTGCAGCGACTGACGACGCAGTTCTCCTTGCAACAGAGCAAGTTCCGTGTCGTCGTCCGCCATCACGAGGACGTGGCTGGCCTGGCCCTCGTCGTCCCTGAGCAGCGACGCCGTGAGCGTCACCTTGGCGAACTCGCCGTCACCGCGCACGAGTTGCATCGGTTCGCGCTCGAACTCGCCGCGCTCGGAGAGGACCGTCTCCATCATCTCGCGGAACACGACGATCGAGGTCGGTGCGATGAGCTCGACGAGACGGGTGCCCGGCTCGGGCGGACGTCCGATGATCACGCCGATCGACTCGTTGCCCCAGGCCAGTCTTCCGTCGAGGCCGACGATCAGGACGCCGTTGGTGGACGAGGACGCGATGCCCTCGAACTTCGCCTCGCTCTGGCGCTGGTCCCGTTGCGCGTCGTGGGCGGCCTTGAGCAGCGAGCGCTGCATGCTCTCCTGCTGGTCCAGGATCGCGCGTGCTCTCGCGGCGGTGAAGCCGCACGTCAGCGCGCCGATCCCGCCCACCACGCGGACCGTGTGCTGGTCGCTCGAGCGGAACTCCTCCAGCGCCAGCAAGCCTTTGCCGAGCACGTCGACCGTGCGCTTCAGCCCGGGCTCGTTGACGTAGCCGAGAGCGACGAGCCGTTCGCCGACCTCCTCGAACGGAGCAGGGTCGAACGGTTCGCTGTGCAGCGCCGCGCACAATGCGTCGAGCTGGGCGCCCAGTTCGGCGTCCAGCTCCTCTCTGCTCAGCGCGACTACGACGACGCTGCTGAGCAGGTAGCTCCACTTGCGCGACAAGGCTTCTCGCGCACGGACGGCGGTGGTGTCCTCGGGTGGAGCGGCATCGGGTCTTCGGCTCGGTTTCGTCATTCCCGTTGCCCTGTATGGGTTGGAGAGTGTCCGGCAGTTTACCCACCGGCAGTCGACGCCCATTGCGCCAACCGTGTGATCCTCCGACACTACAGCGTGGTTTCAGTCCTTACGACCGACCCCAGCGTACAAGAACATGTTCATCGACGCCTCGTCAGCGAAATCCCCAGGTCCGTCCGGCCGCCACTCCCCGCAGCCGACCAAACCGGGCTCCACCAGCGAAAATCCGTCGAACAGCGCACTGACCCGCGCGTGGTCGCGCATGTGCATCTGGTCGGCGCTCCTGCTCCGGTTCACGACCGCGGCGGCCTCGTCGACGCTGTCGTCGATCTGGTCCTTGGCCACGTGCGTCATCACGAGGAAGCTGCCGGCGGGCAGCGCGTCGCGGTAGTGCGCGACGAGCTTCTCCGGACCGTCCTCATCGGGCACCCAATGCATCATGAGCAGCATCAACAGCCCCACCGGTTCGTCGAGGCGCAGCAACCTCGCGACCTCGGGGCTCGACAGCACGACCTCCGGTTCGCGCATGTCGGCCTGCACGATGGCGGCGTTTTCGTTGTCAGCCAACAACAACTGGCTGTGGGCGACGGCGACCGGGTCCTTGTCGACGTAGACGACGCGCGCGGCGGGGTCGCGTTCCTGGGCGACCTCGTGCACGTTCGCGACGGTCGGGATGCCGGACCCGATGTCGAGGAACTGGCGAATCCCCTGGTCCATGAGGAAGTTCACCGCCCTGCCGAGGAACCGGCGGTTGAGTCTGGCGACGCTGGGCAGGCCCGGCACCAGCTTCTCGATCTGGCCGCCGACCTGCCGGTCCGCGGCGAAGTTGTGGGCGCCGCCGAGGATGTAGTCGTAGACGCGGGCCATGCTCGGGACGTTCGTGTCGATGCCGAGCGGAACCCAGTTCTGGGTCTCTGCCACGGGAAACACCTCTTAGGTCGTGCGTGGCTCGTCGGGGAAGACGCACGAGCTTAGTCACCCGCGCGCCGCGCGCACTGCACCATCAGAGTGACGCCGAACCACCCGTTCAGGCACTGTCGTCTTACCCCAAACGGCTCCTAGGGTGGTCCATCCCCATTCGGCCCAACTCCTCAGGAGTCCGGATGCCCGTCCCGGTGGCTCCCCACCGATGGCCGTTGCTCGGGCACACCCCGTCGATGCTCGCGCGGCGCGCCAGGTTCACCGACGCGCTGCACGAACACGGCGACGTCGTGCGCCTCGACCTCGGCCCGCTGCACGCGCACTTCGTCACCAGCCCTGCGCTGGCACACGAAGTTCTCGTGTCGCAGGGGTCGAAGTTCCGCAAGGGCGCCATGTTCGACAAGTTCCAGCCCTACCTGGGGACGGGACTGCTGCTGTCGAACGGCGAGTACCACCTGCGCCAGCGCCGGATGATGCAACCGGCGTTCCATCGGGAACGGATTGAAGCCTATGCCTCGACGATGGCTCGTGCTGCTGCTTCGCTGGCTTCGCGCTGGCAGGCAGGCGAGATCCGCACCATCGAGAACGACATGCAGGAGCTCGCGGTCACCATCGTCGGCGAGACGCTCTTCTCGACGGAGATCGGCAGGCGCGCGGTCGAGGAGGTCCGCCGGTCCATCTTCACGGTCATCCAGCAGGGGATGATCCGCGCGCTCTCCCCGTCGTTCATCGAGAAGCTCCCGCTGCCGGGCAACCGGCGGTTCGACGCGGCCATCGCGCGCATGAAAGCCGTGGTGCTGCAGGTGATCGAGAGCTGGCGAGCGGACGGCCGCGACACCGGCGACGTCCTGTCCATGCTGCTGCTGGCGCAGGAGGACGGCGTCGGCATGACCGACCAGCAGACCTACGACGAGGTCCTGACCCTGCTCACCGCGGGCATCGAGACCACGGCGATCGCGCTGGCCTGGGCCCTCTACGAGGTGGGCAGCGACCCGGAGGTCGAACAACGGCTGCACGCCGAGGTCGACTCGGTGGTGGGCGACCGCCCGGTGACGTTCGCTGACGTCCCGTCCCTCACCTGCACGGCGCGGATCGTGCAGGAGACCCTGCGGAAGTACCCCATCTGGTTCGTGATGCGCCGGACGCTGACCGAGGTCCAGCTCGGCGACGTCTCGTTGCCGGCGGGCGCCGAGGTGATCGTCAGCCCCCACGCCCTGCACCACGACGAGCGCTACTTCCCGTCGCCGCACCGCTTCTGGCCCGACCGCTGGACCCCTGAGTTCAGCGCGGGCCTGCCGCGCGGCGCGTTCATCCCGTTCGGCGGCGGCAACCGCCAGTGCCTGGGCAACACCTTCGCCCAGACCGAGATCGTCATCACCCTCGCCACGATCGCCGCCCGCTGGCGACTGGTCCCCACCCGTCCGGCACGCGTGAAGTTCACGTCGGCGCCGTACCCCCACGGCCTGCTCATGAAGGCCGTCCCCCGCAACTAGTTGGAGGTAGTACCCCCATGCGCTTCCGCCGGCTCTGCGCCGTAGCGCTGCTCGCCACCGGAATCCTCTTAGCCCCGCACCCGGCCTCCGCCGCCACCTCCTGCCGGGACGTCACCTACCCGGTGCGCATCGGCCTGACCCCACTGGTCACCACGCAGGAGACGATGGCGGGCAGGCTCTGCGTCCCCGACGGCGCGAAGACCGTGCAGGTCCTGATCCCCGGCGGCACCTACGACCGCACGTACTGGGACGTGGGCTTCGAACCGTCGACCCACTCGTTCACCAAGGCCCAGAACCAGGCGGGCTTCGCCACCCTCGCACTGGACCGCCTGGGCACGGGCAAGAGCAGCAAACCCCTGAGCGCCCTGGTCACCGCCTCCACCCAGGCGAGCGCGGTCCACCAGGTCATCAATACCCTGAAACCCCGCTTCACCAAGGTGATCGTCGCGGGCCACTCCATCGGCTCGGCGATGGCGATGATCGAGGCGGGCACCTACCGCGACGTCGACGGCGTCCTGGTCACCGGCTTCACGCACAAGATGAACTACGTGACCGTCGTCCCGGTGCTGGCCAACATGATCCCGGCGGGCCTGGACCTCGGCTACCTCACCACGATGCCGAACACCCGCTACAACTCGTTCCACAAACCGGGTCCCCTGATCCCGGGCTCGATCTCGTTCGACGAGGCCACCAAGGACGTCTTCGCCGTGACCGAGGCGGTCGACACGATCCTGCTCAACACGGTGATCATCCCGATCTCGCGCCAGATCAGGGTGCCGGTCTTCCTGGTGGTGGGCAACGACACCCACTTCTGCAGCTCGGGCCTCCCCCTGATGGGCAGCGACTGCTCCAGCCCCGCCGCGTTGAAGGCGGACGAGGCCCCGTTCTTCCCCGCGGTCCCGCGCCTCGACACCTACGTCCTCAACGGTTACGGCCACTCGATCAACTACGCGCCGAACGCCCCCGACTACCACGCCGCCGTCGCCCAGTGGGCGAGGACGATCTAGCTAGTGGTGTGGCTCAGAACGTTGCCGGTGTATTCGTGGTCAGACGGGTGCATCGTGGTGCCGCCCCCACGTCCTCGTACTGGTTGTACGGGGGTGTGGGGGCGGTGCCGCGAGGCGCCCTGCTGAGCGCGGATACGCCGCCAGCGTTCTGAGTCACGCCACTAGAATCACCGCATGGACGAAGAGATCCACGAGCGAATCCGCGACATGATCAAGGCCATCCCTCGCGGACGAGTCGCCACCTACGGCGACATCGCGGATCTGGCGAAGGCCCCGTCGCCACGGCTGGTGGGCCGAATCCTCAACGAGGACGGCCGAGACCTGCCGTGGCAACGGGTGCTGAAGGCCGACGGCACCTGCGCCCCGCACCTGCGCGAGACCCAGCTGCAGCTCCTGCACGAGGAGGGCGTTCCCAACCTCGACGGCAAGGTGAACCTGCGGGACCACCGCTGGGAGGACGTCCGCAAGGACGAGGCGGCCGAGCCACCCGGTCTCTGGTAGCCGTCACGCGGTGCGCGACAACCGGGCCTCGTAGTACCTGCGCACCAGCACGTCGACCAGGAGCGGATGCGCCCCGACGGGTTCGGCGACGACGTCCGCGCCACAGGCGGCGAGCGAGCCGTGGAACACACCGGGTGCCAGCAACCACGACGCGACGGCCACTCTGCGCCCGCGCATCCCGGCCACCACGTCGGGCACCCGAGGCGTGGCGGTGGCCACGTACCCCACCGCGGACGCGCCGAGCAACGCGGCCGCACGCCGCACCGTGGCCAGAGCCCGGGCGTCGGACGAACCCGCCGCGGCGAGCACGACTGCGTCGCCGCGGCGGAAACCTGCCTCCCGCAACCTGTCGCGCACCGCCGGCACCGCGTCCAGCGCCACCGGCGAGGTCAGCACGACGTCGGGACGGCCACCGATCTGCTCCGGAATGTCCACCCGGACGTGGTAGCCGGCGGCCAGGAACACCGGCACCACGACACAAGGTCCGTCCACAACGGACCGGACGGACGGTTCCCGGACATCCGCGTAGGCCACGACCACCGGCACGTCCACCAAAGCCTGAACCGCGGCAGCGATCTCCGCGCACACCACAGGCCCACGAGGATCCCGCGTCCCGTGAAACGCCAACACGAGCTTCATGCAGGCTCCATAGCTAGCCGGTACCCACGCTTCACAACCGTGCACACCATCTGCGGCGACCCCAAAGCGGTCCGCAACCGCCCGATGGCCGTCTCGACGGCGTGCTCCTCCCCTCCAGAGGGCAAGGCAGCCAACAGTTCCTGCCGTGACACCACACGCCCCCGAGCCGCGACCAACGTCCGCAACACCGCCATCGGCGCAGGCGCGACGGGCCGCAGCTCACCGTCGATCACCACGGCCTGAGCACGCATCTCCATGTCCCGCGAGGCAATCCGCAGCCGCAACGCCCGAGCGGGCAGCTCCACGGCCAACTCCCGCACCATCGACCCGATCCGGGACCGAGCGGGCTGCACCACAGGAATTCCAGCGGCGACCAACGGCCCAGCGGTGATGGCGCCTACGCCGACAACCAGGACATCCCGCCGCAAACAGGAAATCAGGGCGCCGGAATCCGGAGCCGTCCGCAACACCGAGGAAGCGGCGGGCGCCGAGGTGAACGTCAAGGCGTCCACCTGACCGGCCACCACAGCGTCGATCAACCGCAACAACGGCCCGACATCAGCCGGCGGCTCCCACCGGTAGACAGGGATCTCGACGACATCGGCCCCAGCGGCGGCAAGGGTGTTCACGAAGTCCGGCAACGGCTCCCCGTGCAGCTGCACGGCCACCCGCTTCCCGGACACCCCCATCCGCAACAGGTACTGCAACAACTCGGCGTTCGACTCGGACGAGGGCGACCACGCCTCGACCAGTCCGGCGGCCCGAACCGCACCCTTCGCCTTGGGCCCGCGCGGCAACACGACAGCGCCCTCCAACGCACGGTGCAACCGCGCGGCCAGCCCCCACCCCTCGGCAGCCTCGAACCACCCGCGGAACCCGATGGCGGTGGTGGCGACGACGACGTCCACCGGAGAGGACACGAGCTCCAGCGTCGCCGCGTGCAGAGTCGCGTCGTCGGGCAACGGCACGATCCGCAAAGCCGGCCCGTGCACGACGGACGCGCCCTTGCGCTCCAGCATCGCGATGAGCTCGTCGGCGCGGCGAGCCGCGGTGACGCCGATCGTGAAGCCCGCCAACGGGCCCGTCATGTCAGCTCCACAACACCGTCACGCACGCGCACCTGATGCACCGCAACGGACACGGACGGCTCCTCCAGGCACTTGCCCGTCGCCAGCTCGAACGCCTGCTTGTAGACCGGTGACACCACGACCGGCACGCCGCCGCGGTCGCCCACGATGCCGCGCGATAGCACCGCGGCGCCGCTGAACGGGTCGATGTTGTCCAGGGCGTGCAGAGAACCCTCCGCGGTCAGGAACACCGCCACCTGCGAGCCGTCGGGCAGCAAAGCCGCGACGCCCTGTTCCGGACGCAACACGTCGAAGTCACAGACGATCACCTGACGACCTCCGGGATGCCGAGGGAGACGGGGACGCGCTGACCGCGTTCAGCGCGGAACGAGATCGAGGGGTCCGGCACGCCAGGAGCGTTCACGAACGACGTGAACCGGGCCAGCTTCTCCGGGTCCTCCAGCACTCCGCGCCACTCGTCGGCGTAGTCGGAGACGTGCGACTCCATCGCGGTCTCCAGTTCCGCGCAGATGCCGAGCTTGTCGTCGACGACGACCTCGCGCAGGTGGTCGAGCCCGCCGTCGAGCCCTTCCAGCCACACCGAGGTGCGCTGCAGCCGGTCCGCCGTGCGGATGTAGAACATCAGGAACCGGTCGATGATCCGGATCAGCTCCTCGGTGTCCACATCGGACACCAGGAGATCGGCGTGGCGAGGCGTGAAGCCACCGTTGCCACCCACGTAGAGGTTCCAGCCGTTCTCCGTGGCGATCACGCCGAAGTCCTTGCCACGCGCCTCGGCGCACTCGCGCGCGCACCCGGAGACCGCCGACTTGAGCTTGTGCGGCGACCGCAGTCCCCGGTAGCGCAGCTCCAGCTCGATCGCGAGACCGACGGAGTCCTGCACGCCGTAACGACACCAGGTCGTACCGACGCAGGACTTCACCGTGCGCAACGACTTGCCGTACGCGTGCCCGGACTCGAAGCCCGCGTCGACGAGCCGCCGCCAGATCTCCGGCAACTGGTCGACGGTCGCGCCGAACAGGTCGATGCGCTGGCCGCCGGTGATCTTCGTGTAGAGCCCGTAGTCGCGGGCCACCTCGCCGATGACGATCAGCTTCTCCGGCGTGATCTCCCCGCCGGGGATGCGCGGCACGACCGAGTACGTGCCGTTGCGCTGGAGGTTCGCCAGGAACTTGTCGTTGGTGTCCTGCAACGAGACCTGCGCCTCGCCCAGGATGTGCCCGTTGCCCAGCGACGCCAGGATCGACGCCACCGCGGGCTTGCAGATGTCGCACCCGCGTCCGGTGCCGTGCTTCTCGACCAACGCGGAGAACGTCGTCACGCGCGTCGCCCGGATGATCTCGAACAGCTCCGCGCGGGAGTAGGTGAAGTGCTCGCACAACGCCTTGGACTGCTCGACACCGCACTCGGTCAGCAGCTTCTTCAACATCGGCACGCACGAACCGCACCCCGTGCCGGCCTTGGTGCACGCCTTCAGCTCGGCGACGTCGCACGCCACACCGGACTGGATCGCGTCGGTGATGGTCTGCTTGGTCACCGCGAGGCAGGAGCAGACCTGTGCGTCCGCAGGCATCTCCACGTCCACAGCACCACCGGGCTGCAGCAGTGCGGCCGGAACTTCCTTGCCCACCAACGGCCGGAGCGACAGGTAGGACGAGGCGTCCCCGACGAGCACGCCACCCAGCAGGATCCGCGCGTCGTCCGACACCACGAGCTTGCTGTAAGTGCCGGCAACGGCGTTGTTGACGACGACTTCCAGCGCGCCCTCGGTGGCGGCGTGCGCATCGCCGAACGACGCGACGTCCACCCCGAGCAGCTTCAGCTTCGTGGACACGTCGGCACCGGGGAACGCCCGCGCACCACCGGAGATCTGGTCGGCGACCACCTCGGCCATCGAGTAGCCGGGAGCGACGAGCCCGTACGTCACACCCTCGACGGCGGCGCACTCACCGATCGCGAACACGTGCGGATCGGAGGTCCGGCAGGCCGCGTCGACCAGGTACCCGCCGCGCGGCCCCAGCTCCAGCCCCAGGTCGAGGTCGGTGCGCGGCCGGATGCCGGCGCTGAACACCACCACGTCCAGGTCGAGCTCGAGACCGGAGGCCAGCTTGGCGATCAACCGCGTCCCGTCGCGTTCGATCGAGGAGGCGGACGTACCGGTGTGCACGGTCAGGTCGAGCTTCTCGACGAGCCGCTTGAGCAGCGCCGCACCGCCGTCGTCGACCTGGATCGGCATGAGCCGCGGCGCCAGTTCGACGACGTGCGGCGAGACTCCCATGCCGCGCAACGCGTTGGCCGCCTCGAGCCCGAGCAGACCGCCGCCGAGCACCATCCCGGAACGCCGGCCGGGGCGGGAGGCCGCCTCCACCGTCGCCCGGATCTCGTCCAGGTCGTCGATTGTCCGGTAGACGTGGCAACCGGGCAGGTCACGGCCGGGTACGGGCGGTACGAACGGTACCGAGCCGGTGGCCAGCACCAGGGCGTCGTAGGAGATCTCGACACCGGAGGCGCCCACGACGACCTTGCGGTCGCGGTCCACGGACACGGCCTTCTCGCCGAGCCTGAGCTCACATCCGCTCAGCGCGGGCAGCTCCAGGTCCGCGGAGTCCCAGCTGTCCACGTAGGACGACAGGGCGACGCGGTCGTAGGCGGGACGGGACTCCTCGCCGAACACGACGATCCGCCAGGACGAGTCACGGAGGATCTCGACGAGCCGGTGGCCGACCATGCCGTTGCCGATCACGACCAGGGTCCTGCTGCTCAACGAAGTCATCGGGCATACCTCCTTCCGCCCGTATGCTCACCGGGCGGCGTGTCATCCCAAGGTCCGCGACATTGCGCGGGTGTTAAAGGAAACTCTCGCCGCAGATCAGAGCGGTGTGCGTCACACGCCCGCGTACGCGAGCGACGGACGCGCCGCGAACACGTTGCGCCGCAGGTAGAACCACCACGTCGTGCCCAGGCAGAGCCCGTAGAACACGAGGATCGCGGTCAGCGCGGGCGTCAGCGTCTTCGACCCCTCGAGCGAGAACTTGAACACCAGGTTGACCAGCACACCACCGGCGGCGCCGATGGCACCGGCGATGCCGACCACCGCGGCGGCCTGCCGCTTGGCGGACTTGTCGTCGGCGGACTGCGTCCGGAAGATCGCCGGGATCATCCGGTACGTCGACCCGTTGCCCACGCCCGCCAGCACGAACAGCGCGATGAACGAACCGAAGAACAACGCGAAGTTCCGCGAGTCGACGCTGACCATCACACCGATCGTGCCGACGGCGAGCCCGACGAACGTCCCGAGCGTCACCTTCGCGCCACCGACGCGGTCCGCGAGCCAGCCACCGAACGGCCGGGCCACCGAGCCGATCAGCGCGCCCAGGAACGCGAGCGCCACCCAGCCCTTGTAGTCCACGAAGCTCAGCTTGATCAGCGACGGGAACGCGAACGAGTACCCGATGAACGACCCGAACGTGCCGATGTACAGGAACGACATCACCCACGTGTGCTGGTTCGACAGCGCCAGCTTGTAGGACTGCCCGTCCGGCTTGGCCTGCGTCAGGCTGTCCATGAACAGCCACGCGAGGGCCGTGGCGACGACGACGAACGGCATCCAGATCAACGCCGCGTAGGCCAGGTTGATCCCGGTGCCGAAGGTGATCACGAACGGCACGACGAGCTGCGTGATCGCGACGCCGAGGTTGCCGCCGGCCGCGTTCATGCCGAGCGCCAGGCCCTTCTTGCCCTCCGGGTAGAAGAACGAGATGTTCGCCATCGACGACGAGAAGTTGCCGCCGCCCAGGCCCATCGCGGCCGAGGTGAGCAGGAAGAACCAGTACGGCGTGCCCGGCGTCGACACGGCGTAGGCCAGCATCGTGCACGGGATCAGCAGCAACCCGGCGCTGATCGTCGTCCACAGCCGGCCACCGAACCGGGGCACCGCGAACGTGTACGGCACCCGCAGCACGGCGCCGACGAGGTTGGGCACGATCAGCAGCCAGAACTGCTGACCGACGCTGAAGTCGAAGCCCACCGAGCCGAGGCTCACCACCACGATGCTCATCAGCACCCACACGCTGAACCCGAGGTTCTCCGCGAAGATCGAGAGTGCCAGGTTCTTGCGGGCGATCCGCTTGCCGGTGGACTCCCAGAACTCGGGCTTCTCCGGCTCCCAGTGGTCGATCCAGCTCATGTACGTCCTCCGCGGCTTCGGCTGTTGTCAAAAACCTAGAAACCGTGCGTTACCAGGGGGTTCTGGCCTATGACGGTGACGGCAACTCCACCGCACATCAGGCCGACGCGGGCTGTGAGGCCCCGAGCCAGTCGAGCAACCCGCACACCGCGTCCTTGCAACCACCGCAGCCGGTGGTCGCGCGCGTCGCCTCCGCGAGCTGCGGCAACGACTCCGCGCCCGCCCGCCAGGCCGACACGATCTGTCCCTTCGAGACGGTGTTGCACCGGCAGATCACCGCGCTGGACGGCAGATCCGCCGGTGACGCGGCCTCGGCGGGCAACGCCCGTCCCAGCAACAACGCCAGGCGGTCGGTCGGTGCGGGAATCCCGCGGTCGTAGAGCTGGGTGATCGTGGCCGCCGCGTCCGGCGCACCGAGCACGATCGCGCCCGTCACCCGGTCGTCGCGCAGCACGAGCTTGGCGTACCGGCCGCGCGAAGGTTCCTGGAAGCACAGGACTTCCGAGTCCGGGCAGTCCACATCGGTGTGCACGTCACCCAGTGCCGCGAGGTCGACGTCCCGCGCTTTCAACCGCGTCACGACGGAGGTCCCGCTGTACCGCGCGGCCGGGTTCACGCCGGTCAGGCGGTCCGCGAGCACGGCGGCCTGGTCCCACGCGGGCTGCACCAGGCCGGACACCGTGCCGGGGTGCTGCGCGCAGTCGCCGATCGCGTGGATGCGCGGATCGTTCGTGCGCAACGCGTCGTCCACGACGATGCCGCGGTCGACGGTCAGGCCCGCCGCGACCGCGAGCGACGTCTCGGCGCGCACGCCGGCGGAGACCACGACGAGCTCGGCGGGCACGTGGCTGCCGTCGTCGAGGACGAGACCGTCGCCGGGGAGGTACTTGGCGGCCAGCGCGTTCAGGCGGAACTCGATGCCGAGCTTGCCGAGCGTGCGGGCGAGGACACTGCCGGCGCCGGGGTCGAGCTGGCGTTCCATGAGGTGGCCGACGGGGTGCACGACCGTGACCAGGCAGCCGCGTCCGGCGAGGCCGCGAGCGGCCTCGATGCCGAGCAGGCCGCCGCCGAGGACGGCCACGGGCATGCCCTTCTGCGCCTTGGCCTCGATCCGGGCGCAGTCGTCGAGGGTGCGGAAGGCGACGACGCCGGGCGCGAGCTCGCCGTCCTCCAGGAGGCCCTCGGCCGGCGGGACCCAGGGGACGCTGCCGGTGGCGAGGACGAGTGCGTCGTAGGGAACGGACTCGCCGGAGCCGAGCACGACGGTCCGCGAGGCCCGGTCGACCTCCCGCACCTCGCAGCCCAGGTGCAGGTCGATGTCGTGCTCCGCGGCCCACTTCTCGTCGTGCAGCCGGGTCGACTCCGGCGTCATCGTGCCCGCCACCACGGTCGACAGCAGCACCCTGTTGTACGCGGCGTGCGGTTCCGCACCCACGACGGTGATGGAGATACCGGTGTCACGGCGGCGCAGCTCGTCCGCCAGCCTCGCACCCGCCATGCCGTACCCGACGATCACGACTCGTCTCATGCCCGCTCCAATCGAACCGCGCAGACCTTGAACTCGGGCATCCGGCTCGTGGGATCGAGCGCGGGGTTGGTGAGCAGGTTGGCCCGCCCGTCACCGGGGAAGTGGAACGGCAGGAACACCGCGTCGGCGCGCATGGTCGGCACGCACCGCACGACCGCCGTCACCGTTCCCCGCCGGGACACGACGTGCGCGGGCTCGCCGGGGGCAAGCCCGGAACGCGCGGCCGTGTCCGGGTGGACCTCCACGTACATCTCGGGGACGGCCTTCAGCAGCTCGTCGATCCGCCGCGTCTGCGCCCCCGACTGGTAGTGCTGCAGGACGCGGCCGGTGGTGGCCTGCAACGGGAACTCCTCGTCCGGCGGCTCGGCGGGGCCGCGGTGGTCGACGGCGATGAACCGCGCCAGGCCGTCGGGGTGCGCGAACTCGTCGAGGAACAGCCTCGGCGTACCGGGGTGGTCGACCGACGGCACCGGCCAGTGCAGCTGCTCGGACTCCAGCCGCTCGTAGGTGATGCCGGAGTAGTCGGAGAGACCGCCCGCAGACGCGCGGCGCAGTTCCTCGAAGACCTCGACCGGCCGCACCGGGAACTTCTCGCCGACGCCGAGCCGGGAAGCGAGGCCCTGCAACAGCTCCAGGTCGCTGCGCACCCCGTCTGGTGGGTCGAGTGCCTTGCGGCGCCTGATGATCCGGCCTTCGAGGTTGGTCATCGTGCCGTCCTCCTCGGCCCACTGCGTGACCGGGAACACGACGTCGGCCATCGCGGCGGTCTCCGACATCACGAAGTCCGCCACCACCAACAGGTCCAGCGCCTTGAACCGGTCGACGACACCGGACGCCCGCGGCGCCGACACCACCGGGTTGCTGCCGAACACGAGCATCGCCTTGATGTCGTCCGCGACGAGCAGCTCGTACGCGCTGCGCCCCGGCCCGGGTAACGACGACACACCCCAGACGTCCATGATGTGCTGCCGCGCAACGGGATCGTCGATCTTGCGGTAGCCCGGCAGCTGGTCGGCCTTCTGGCCGTGCTCGCGCCCGCCCTGCCCGTTGCCCTGCCCGGTCAGGCAGCCGTAACCGGATCCCGCGCGGCCGGGCAGTCCCAGCGCCAGCGCCAGGTTGATCCACGCCGAGACGTTGTCGGTGCCCGACGCGTGCTGCTCGGTGCCGCGCCCGGTCAGCACGTACGACCGCCCGGCCAGCATGTGCACGGCAGCGCGCTGGTCAGCGGCGGAGACACCGGTGACGCGTTCGACCTGCTCGGGCCACCACGCCGCGGCCACCCGCCACGCGTCGTCGAAACCCGAGGTGCGCGAGGAGATGTACTCCTTGTCGATCACGCCCTCGATGACTGCGGTGTGCAGCAGTCCCAGTGCCAGCGCCAGGTCCGTGCCGGGCGCGGGCTGCAGGTGCAACGTCGCGCGCTCGGCGGTCGGCGTGCGCCGCGGGTCGATGACGATCAGCCGCGCGCCCTCCAGGTGCCGCAGGAACGGCGGCATGGTCTCGGCCGGGTTCGAGCCGGCCAGCAGCACGGTGTCCGCGCCGCGGAGGTCCGTGAGCGGGAACGGCAGCCCGCGGTCCAGGCCGAACGCCTTGTTGCCCGCGGCGGCGGCCGACGACATGCAGAACCGGCCGTTGTAGTCGATCTGCGAGGTCTTCAACGCCACGCGTGCGAACTTGCCGAGCGCGTAAGCCTTCTCGTTCGTCAGCCCGCCGCCGCCGAACACGGCGACCTCGTCGGGCTCGTAGGAGGTGATCCGCGACGCCACGAAGTCCAGCGCCTCGTCCCAGGACACCGGTGAACCGTGCAGAAGTGGCGTGGTGAGCCGGCCGGGATGGCGCAGCAACTCCCCCGCCGTCCAGCCCTTCTGGCACAGCCCACCGGGACCAGGGGTCACCTGGCCGTCGATGACGCTCATGGAGCACTGCAGCGCGCAGTAAGGGCAATGGGTCACGCGTCCGACGCTAGCGAAGCGAGCGTTAACCCAAAGCGACGCAATGTTTCGTCGGTGGAAAATGACCCGCTCAGAGCAACGCTGTGACGAAGTGAGCAGCTCTTTCCAAGCCCGCAAAGGACTGTGGCGTTGACAACGGGTGAAGAGCGTGCACTGCCACGCGGAACAACGTCGCGCGCAACAGCGCCTGCTCCCACTCGGCCTGGTGGCTCCACCGGTGGAACAGCCCGGGGTCCGCGCCGCCCCACGCGACGGCGTCCACCGCGACGACGGCGGCGGCCCACTCGGCGGGACGCCAGTAGGCGGTGAAGTCGATCACGGCCGGCGGCGCGTTGCCCGCGAACAGCACGTTGCCGAACAGATCACCGTGCACGACCTGCGGCTTCAGGTTGAGGGGCTTCCGCAGCTCCTTCAGGAGGTCGAACAGCCGCCCGCCGAGGTCGGCCTCCAGCGGCACGTCCTCCTCGCCCCACGCCTTGCGGTCGGCGACGGCGAACACGTCCGTGCGCGTGTCCAGGAAACGGGGCTTGGCCAGCTCGGCGGTGCCCTGGTGCAGGCGCTGGGCGACGGCGATGACCTCGTCGTGGCGCGCCTCGGCCCGTCCGGCGAGGAACTTGGTGGCGGACCAGCCGCCGACGACGTACCGGCCGTCGGTCGATCTGAGCGGTCTGCCGATGCGCAGGTGGTGGACGTCGAGGCCGTCCAGGGTCTTGGCGATCCAGGTGGCCTCGGCGGGCTTGGGCGCGGGCCTGATCGTGGCGTCACCACAGCGCCACGCCGGGCCACCGTCGATGAGCTCGGGTTCGGCGTCACGTGCCCCGAACGCCGCACGCACGTGCGCTGGGGGCGGTTCGGGGGACCGGGTCACGGTCGGGCACGCTACCTGCTTGGGCCGTCCGGGTGGTGGAAGGCGGCACAGCGTGATTCGTGCCGCCACCCGAAAAGCCGAGCGGGTGACGGGTGCGTTCGAGTGCCGAAGCAACCGAACGCACCCACCACCACTAGTACGTCGGCAGGCTCGGGTCCACTTCGCGGGCCCACGCCAGCACACCGCCACCCACGTGCACGGCGTCCTTGAAGCCCGCCTTGTGCAGCGCCGCGAGGGCCTCCGCCGAGCGAGCGCCGGACTTGCAGTGCAGCACGAGCGGCTTGTCCTGCGGCAGCTCCGAGAACGCCTCACCCGAGAGGATCTTGTCCTTCGGGATCAGCACCGAACCCGGGATCTTCACGATCTCGTACTCGTGCGGCTCGCGGACGTCCACCAGCAGGAAGTCCTCACCGGACTCCTGCTTGTGCTTGAGCTCGAGCGGCGTGATCGTGTTGCCCGCGGCCGCCTGCTGCGCGTCCGTGGACACGACACCGCAGAACGCCTCGTAGTCGATCAGCTCGGTGATCTTCGGCGACTCCGGGTCCTTGCGGATCTTGATGGTCCGGTACGACATCTCGAGCGCGTCGTAGACCATCAGGCGGCCCAGCAGCGGGTCGCCGATGCCCGTGAGCAGCTTGATCGCCTCGGTCACCATGATCGAGCCGATCGACGCGCACAGCACGCCCAGCACGCCGCCCTCGGCGCACGACGGGACCATGCCGGGAGGCGGCGGCTCCGGGTAGAGGTCGCGGTAGTTGAGGCCCTGGCCGTTCGGGGCGTCCTCCCAGAAGACGCTGACCTGCCCCTCGAACCGGAAGATCGAACCCCACACGTACGGCTTGCCCAGCAGCACCGCGGCGTCGTTCACCAGGTACCTGGTGGCGAAGTTGTCGGTGCCGTCGAGGATCAGGTCGTAGTCGCGGAAGATCTCCAGCGCGTTCTCGGAGTTGAGGTGCGTCTGGTGCAGGACCACCTTGACGAACGGGTTGATCTCGGCGACCGAGTCGCGTGCGGACTCCGCCTTCGGGCGGCCGACGTCGGACTGGCCGTGGATCACCTGGCGCTGCAGGTTCGACTCGTCCACGACGTCGAAGTCGACGACGCCGAGCGTGCCGACCCCGGCCGCGGCCAGGTACAGCAGTGCCGGGCTGCCCAGGCCGCCCGCGCCGACGACGAGCACCTTCGCGTTCTTCAGCCGCTTCTGCCCGTCCACCCCCACGTCCGGGATGATCAGGTGCCGGCTGTAGCGCGCGACTTCTTCCTTGGTCAGCTCCGCGGCTGGCTCAACGAGCGGCGGAAGCGCCATGCTGGTCCTCCTCGACGAATGTCTCCGTGTCCGAGACAACGTCTACCCTGCCTCGACTCTTCCCGGTTGGAAAGCTGTCTCAGCCTGCGGGAAACGCGTTCGGGACGCACACCTTGCCGTCCGCGGGGACGACGTCCTGGCCCGCGTTGAGCTGCGAGACGAAGTTGTTCGAGACGCCGAACGTCTGCTGCATCATCACGGGGGCCGGCGCGCCGTTCTCCGCGCAGGCCGCGTGGCCGCTGCCCAGCGCGTGGCCGACCTCGTGGTTGATCACGTAGGTCCGGTATCCGGCCAGGTCGGAGCCGTAGACCATGGCGCCGCGGATCCAGCGGGCGACGTTGATGATCACGCGCTTCTGGCCGGGGTTGTAGCAGGAGGTCTCGAACGGTATGTCCTTGCCGCAGAGCGTGTGCGTGGTCTTCGTCGTGGTCAGCGTCACGGTGAAGTCCGGGTTCTGGTTCGCCTCGACGCGCTGCAACGCGACCTGCTTCGTGCCGATCCAGCTGCGCGGGTCGGCCAGGATTCCGTCGATCGTGCGCGCGAACGCCGTCGCGTCGTCGTTGTAGTCGGCGGGCTTCACACCGTCCTCGATCGCGATCGAGTACTTGCGGAACTTCTGCGCACCCGCGTCACCGATCCGCCCGCCGGCGCCGGGGATGGCCTTGAACGTGCCGACGCCGTCCTCGGAGAAGGCGGGGCCGCCCGGCAGTTCGGCGGTCGGGATGTTCAGGACCGGCTTCTTGCCGGGCACCTCGGACGCGGGTGGCTCCGGCGTGCTCACCGGCGTCTCGGCGGCGTTCGTGTTCGCGCCGGTGCCGCCGATCGCGGGCGTCTTGGGCTGGACCGTGTCGAGCACCACCAGCGCGGTCAGCACGAGCAGCACCGGGATCGCGTAGATCCGCCACCCGTAGTTCCCGACCAGCCTCTTCACGCCGCGGGCCTTGCGGGGCCGGCGCATCGCCCGGGTGGCGTCCGGTTCCCAGGCGGCCGCGAGCGGTTCCGCGCTGGTCCGCCGCTCGCCACGGCGGTAGCGGTCGGAGGGCGGTGCGGAACGTCCTCGCTCGGGGGCGCGATTCACGTGCTCCAGGGTCCCACATCCCTCGGACGGCCGTCGTTCGTCACCATGAGTGCCGGTCGACTGCCTCCCACATGCCCAGGACGGCCCTCGCCACGGTGGCGGGCCGCTCCATCTGGGCGACGTGGCCGGTCCTGGGGAGCACCAGCAGCCGCCCCTGCGGCAGCAGCCGCGCCGTCCGGGGGCCCTTGCGCACGCTGACGAGCCGGTCGTTCTCGCCCCAGAGCACCAGCGTCGGCGCCTTGACCAGCGGCAGCAGCCGCCACAGCGACTTCGGGCCGGGCGTGAACCAGCTCTGCATCAGGCCGAACGTGCTGCGGTTGAGCGCCGAGCCCGCCCACTTCTGCCGGGCTCGTTCCTCGTTCTCCTTGATCGACTCCTCGATGCGGTGGTCGGGCACCACGCTCGGGTCGGCGAAGCAGAGGGTGAGCATCTGCTTGGTGCGTTCGTGCGCGGTCAGCTTCGCGAGCTCGCGGCGGACCCTGGACCCGATGACCGGCAGGACGGCGAGCGCCATCCGCGGGTCGGACATGCGGTCGAGGCGCGGCCTCAGGTCCGGCACGGCGGGCGAGACGAGTGTGAGCGTCTTCACGAGGTCCGGCCTGCTCGCGGCGACGATGACCGAGATCGCGCCGCCCATGGAGTTGCCGAACAGGTGCACCGGCTGTGAGAGCGTTTCCAAGTACTTGATCACTGTGCGGGCGTGCGTGGCCAGACTGAAGTCGTAGCCGGGAATAGGCTCCGAGCGCCCGAACCCCGGCAGGTCGATCGAGTAGCCGCGCACGTGCCCCTGGAGCTGGGCCGCGAGATCTGTCCAGTTCGTCGCGGACCCGCCAAGACCGTGCACGTAGACGGCCGTCGGACCGTCTCCCGGCGTGACCCTGACGTGCACCTCATGGCCGTCCACCTGGCAGAACTCGCCGGGCCACGGCGTCTGGGTCTTGTCCAGGGGCGGCAGTTCGACGGTGGACAACGGGGCGGTTTTCAACGTGCTCACCGGACCAGGATGCGGGAAAGAACGTCAAGATGGTTCCCGGATGTGGGCTACCAGCGAGTAAGGTTGCGCACAAGCCTCGGTCTGGCAACCCCTCTCCGACGGCCGGATCACTCGTGCTGGAGGCACCATGACGGAGACGGCGCAGAGCGCACCCGCAGGCAGGGGCGTTCGACTGCCGCGCACCGCCCGACGTGCGCAACTGCTGGCGGCGGCGCAGGACGTGTTCGTTTCCAACGGCTACCACGCCGCGGCGATGGACGAGATCGCCGAACGCGCGGGCGTGTCCAAGCCGGTGCTGTACCAACACTTCCCCGGCAAGCTCGAGCTGTACATGGCGCTGCTGGAGTCCCATGTGGACGAGCTGGTCGGCAGGGTCCGCACCGCCATCGGCTCCACGAACGACAACAAGCTCCGCGTGCGCGCCGCCGTGGCCGCCTTCTACGACTTCGTGGACGGCGAGGGCCAGGCGTTCCGCATGGTGTTCGAGTCGGACCTGCGCTCCGAGCCGTCCGTGCAGTCCGCCGTCGAGCGCGCGACCACGGACTCCGTCGACGCCATCACCGAGACCATCACGGCGGACGCCGGCCTCGACGAGGAACGCGCCCGCCTGCTGGCCGTCGGCCTCGTGGGGCTGTCGCAGGTGACCGCGCGCTCCTGGCTCGCGGACAACCGCCGCGTGCCGAAGGAGGAGGCGGTCGCGTTGATCTCGAACCTGGCGTGGCGCGGCATCGGTGGCGGTTTCCCGCTCCAGCACTGACCTCGACGAAAAAGGGCCCGCGAGTGCGGGCCCTTTTTCGTGAGATCAACACTGCTGCATCAGCGCCGCTATCCGCCTGGCGACGTCCTCGGAGCGTTCGAGCGGCAACATGTGCCCGGTCTTCGGGTAGATCACGAACTGCGCGCTCGGCAACGCCTCCGCCAGCACCCGTGAGTGCCGCATGGGCGTGAGCAGGTCCCACGACCCTGCCATGACGACGGTGGGGATGTCCGAGAGCACCGCGAGGGCCTCCCGCCGCTGGTGCAGCGTGAGCTCCTCCCGGATCCCGACGAACGCCTCACCGGACGTGTTGCCGGCCATCGCCGCCGCGGCCCGCACGTCGGCCCAGCGCGGACGACGCCCGAACGTCACCCTGAGCCCCGGCGCGATCAACCGGCCGAACCCGACCTTCGGCCGGTTCACCAGCCACTTCCCCGCGAGCCGCTCCACACCGCTCTGCCCGGGCAGGTTCCCGCACGACGTGGCGATCAGCGCCACCCCGGACACGCGGGCGAACAACTCCGGCCGCTGCTCGGCCAGCGCCATGATCGTCATGCCGCCCAGCGAGTGGCCGGCCAGCACGATCCGCCCGGTGGGCACGTGCTTGTCCAGCACGGCCGCCAGGTCGTCGGCGAGGTCCGAGATCGTGCCGGTGCCCGTGCCCGACGACAGGCCGTGGCCACGCACGTCGTACCGCACCACCCGGCCGGGCAGTGCGGCGGCGACGCGGTCCCACGTCGTGAGGTCCATGGTCCAGCCGTGCAGCAGAACGGCGGTCACGCCGGCGGACGAAGGCCCCGACGTGACGACGTTCAGCCGATCAAGAACGAGCGACGCCATGCGTGCATCCCCGGCTTCCCGACGAGTCCGGCCTCTTCCAGGAACGACATGATCCGTTCGCCCGACCAGCGGATGGTCTCCTGGAACCGGGGGTTCCCCAGCGCCTGGCGGTGGGCCTCGCGAACGTCGAGACCGACGGCCGCGTACACCTCGGGGTGGATGATCGTGCGGGTGATCATCATCGACACGGTCGCGATGAGCCACTTCTGGTACGGCTTCTCGAACCCGCGCAGGCCTTCCATGCCGCGCGTCAGCTCCTCGCGGGCGAAGCGGACGTGACGGGCCTCCTCCAGCACGTGGATGCGGTTCACCATCCGCACGAGCGGCTGCACGGTCTCGTCGTTCATCGCCTCGCGCTGCAGGCGGTCGAGGATCTCCTCGGCGACCAGGATCGAGCCGTACATCGCGGGGCCGTACCCGATGGTCGGCAGCAGCTTGCCCAGGCGGTGCGTGTGCTTCCTCGGCCCGTACGCCGGGCAGCCGACCCGTTCGACCAGCCGCGCGAACATCGTCGAGTGCCGGCACTCGTCGGCGACCTCGGTCAGCGCGTACTGGGCGTGCCGCGACGTCGGGTCGGTGTTGTAGACGACCTTCACCAGCATCTGCATGAGCAGCAGCTCGAACCACAGGCCGACGGACGCGATCGACGCCAGCTCGTGCTTCGACAGCTCGATGCGCTGCTCCTGCGTCAGCGAGTCGTACAGCGGCGTGCCGTAGAGCGAGATGCGCTGCTCAGGGATGTAGAAGAGCCCGTCCACCAGAGGTGCGGACCAGTCGATGTCCACCTCGGGGTCGTAGAACTTCTCGGCGGACGACTTGAGCAGCCGTTCCGCGGTCTTCTCCCGATCGGCGACCCTCATCGGTTGCCCTCCCCGGTAAGTGTTACTTGAGGTAACGGTTACTTCTGGTAGCGTGCGTCACATGGCACGCACTGTCAAGGGGCCGGACGCGCGACGTGAGCGGTGGAAGGGTCACCGCGAGCAGCGCAGGGCGGAGTTCGTGGACGCCACGATCGCCGCCGTGGCCAAGAAGGGCCCGGACGTCGGCATGGACGACGTGGCGGCGGAGGCCGGCGTCAGCAAACCCGTGCTGTACCGGCACTTCACCGACAAGGCGGACCTGTACCTGGCAGTCGGCCAGAAGGCCACCGAGGTGCTGATGGACCGGATGGGCCCCGCGCTCGCCGCGGACGGCTCGATCCGCGACCGGATCGAACGGATCGTGGACGCCTACCTGTCCGTCATCGAGGAGAACCCGAACCTCTACCGGTTCGTCGTGAAGGGGTCCTTCGCGGACCGCCCGGTGGAGAAGGACGTCGTGGCGGAGGACAAGAACCTCATCGCCGCGACCCTGGCCCGCATCATCGGCGACTACCTGCGCGCGTTCGACATGGACTCCGGCGGCGCCGAGCCGTGGGCGCACGCGCTCGTCGGCATGGTGCAGAACGCGGGCGACTGGTGGCTCGACCGCCAGACCATGTCCCGCGCGAACCTGAGCGACTACCTCGCCACGATCATCTGGCACGCCCTCGACGGACTGCTGCGGTCGGCAGGGGTCGAGATCGATCCCGCAACGCCCCTGACCCCTCTCCGATTGGTGGATTGATGAGCGAGCACGAGCACGACGAAGAGGGCTACCGCGGCGCCGCCACCCTGGTGTTCGGGGAGGACGAGGTGGCCGTCGAGGTCGACCTGCGCGGCTACTTCCAGCCGATCGACGGCCGCTACCACTGGTACGGCCGAGTGAAGAAGAACGACGACGTCACGACCCGGGTCGAGGGAGGCGCGCGGACCGCGTTGCTGCGCACCCCCACCGGACAGGCGGAGGGGACGCTCACCGACCAGGACCCGTGGGGCCGCTACCGGGTCGGCGGCATCTCCACTCCGCCCTACAAGATCGAAGAGCCGGCCGAGCACTAGGTGTACTGACCACTGAGGTTGCGAACGGTTCGACACGTAGTCGGATGATCTTGGAATGA
>NZ_BMNC01000020.1 GCF_014646255.1 Lentzea pudingi | reverse complement strand
GCGGCGGGTGGTGCGGCACGGCGGCGGGTGGTGCGGCACGGCGGCGGGTGGTGCGGCACGGCGGCGGGTGGTGCGGCACGGCGCGCGGTGCGGTGCGGCGGCGGCAGCGGTGCGGCGGCGCCGCCCCGGGAGTAGCGGCTGCGGCAGCAGGCCCGGCGGGTGACAGGCACCTGATCCCACGCGATGCCGAAGGCGAGCCGTCCTTCCAAGAAGGTCTGGGTGGGGTGGTCCCGTCACGAGCCGCACCTCAGCTCTTGCTGCATCTGAGGAGGAGGGTCAAGTCGACGAAAAGCGTGTCGACTTGACCCTCCTCCTCAGATGTGGCCAGCTCCAGGTGCGGCTCGTGACGGGACCACCCCACCGCACCCCACCCGCCAAGCAACGCGCCTCCGCCCAACGCAACAGGCGTGCCATCTACCTACGCGTGGCGTGGGCCGGTCTTTGATCAGATTGTGGGGGGTCTGGGGGGCGGAGTCCCCCAGGAAGCAGCGCAACAACACGCCCGCAACGCAACAGACCTACGGACTCACAACAGGAACCCGCCAACGCAACAGGGAAACAACCAACCCAACCAGCGCGCACCCACCCCCGAAGGCGAGTCAGCACTTCTCCATCTGAGGGTTCCGGTTCTCCGGCGCCTCATCCACCTTCAACACCCCACCCTCCCAAACCAGCACATACACGACCCGCCACCGAATACACCCCTCAGGCAAAGCAGGCGGAGCCTTCGAAACGTCCTGAGTGGACACGAACGAGATCAGCACCCGCAGCCGCCGCCCCACCACATCGGACTCGACGCGCTGCACCACCATCCCGCCGTCCCGGGTGCTCTCGTAAGCAGCGACCCACCCGGCCTCGGGCGTGGAGGAAACCCGCCGAGCCGACACCACCGCGCGCCAAGCGTCGAAGTCACGGGAGTTGATCGAGTCGAAGTAGGCCTGCAGCACTCGCTGCACCGCGGTCCGGTCCGGATGGGTGAAGGCATCGGGACTGAGCCGCACCTCCCCGGACCCTGGCACGGCCCCGGCAACGGACGAGGACGGCACCACGGGCGCCCCTCGGGCCTCGGCCGGGCGCGAGTACACGGTCCGGCCCACCATTCCGGCCGCCACAGCGGCTCCGGTGATCACGACCACGGCCGGCACCAGCCAGCGGCTTGCCACGCTCCCCACACGCGCAGCCTAGCCGCACGACACGCCGGGCAGCGGGGGGCCGCTCACAAAACGCGTCGCGTTACATCCAAACACGAATTTCACTCGAAAGATTACATCACACCGGAATTCACCGGGTGCATGTGGCAAGACAACGAGTGCTACATAAAAACTCAATGGACAATCTCAACATACGAATGGGTCCACACGGGGTACACCATACCGCCATTCAGCCGCACCAAACGCGCAATGGGAGCCAATCATGGCTTCACCCGGAAAGACCAGCCAACACAGCGAGTACATGACGCTTGTACCCACCTAACTATACGTCGAGATCCACTTGGAATACCGCAGCTCAGCGGTGCCGAGATTAAGAAACGGCAGAGTTCCGCTATGAGTCGTGGACGATGATGCCCTCCAGATGGTCGCTCGGCAAACATCTCAACCGGGTGAGATGGACCCAAACTTCATCACGTCGGGTCACATACGCGCCGGTAACCCGCCCTCGTTCGGACACGAACGCGGGACCCATATGACTCGAACGGCGGATTGGCCATAGCCGCGGAATTGTGCGGGAATATGCCGCAACAAAGAAAACGAAACGAGTCGAGGGAGGGAATTCGGTGGACCTCAGATACGAGGCGTACTGCTTCGCCGATCGGCAGTTCTACGATCTGCAGAGCGCCACCGAAAGCACTCCCGGGGACGACTTTTCGATCGAACTGCCCACGCTCCCGCCCGGCTGGGCGATGGTCGAGCGCAACGTGTGGCGGCACCAGCACCCCGAAGGTGTGCAGCTGCCGAACCAGGGGTGGAAGATCCACGTTTCCGCCGGACTCGACAACGCCGGCCGCGTGCTGAAAGCCACTTACGACTACTGCGTCGAGCGGCGCATCAGCTTCAAGTACCTGCGGACGGTGTCGATCGTCCTCGCACGCAACTCGAAGTACGCGCCGCGGGACGGCAGCGGGAAGCTGGTCACGATCTACCCGACCAGCGCCGAGCACCTCGAGACGATCTGCACCGAGCTCGCGCAGGTCCTCGACGGGGAGCACGGGGCCTACGTCCTGAGCGACCTGCGCTTCGGCAACGGGCCGCTGTACGTGCGCTACGGCGGGTTCGCCGAGCAGTGGCTCGAGGTCGACGGGCAGCAGGTGCTCGCGATCGAGGGGCCGGACGGCGCGCTCGTCGCGGACAAGCGCAAGCCGGTGTTCAGCCTCCCCGAGTGGATCGAGCTGCCGGCGTTCCTGAAGCCGCACCTGGCCGAGCGCAACGCGGGTGACCCCGAGAAGTTCCCGTACCAGATCAAGAGCTCGCTGCACTTCTCCAACGGTGGCGGTGTCTACCTCGCGACGCGCAAGAGCGACGGCAAGGAGGTCGTGCTCAAGGAGGCGCGGCCGCACGCCGGGCTCGACCGCGAAGGGCGTGACGCCGTGGCACGGCTGGAGCTCGAACACCAGATCCTCACGAGGCTGCACGGCGTCGAGGGCGTACCCGAGGTGTACGACCGCTTCACGGAGTGGGAGCACCTGTTCGTGGCCATGGAGTTCATGCCGGGGCGTTCGCTCGGGCAGTGGCTCGGCCACAACTACCCGTTGACGCACAAGGACACCGACGACGAGCTCCTCGAGAACTACCGCGTCAGGGCCGAAGCGCTCATCGCCAAGGTCGAGGACCTGGTGCGGAGGGTGCACGAGCGCGGTGTCGTGTTCGGCGACCTGCACACGATGAACATCCTGGTGGACGAGGACGACGAGGTCTCGCTGATCGACTTCGAGCTGTCGTCGGCGATTGAGGACGTGCACCGGCCGACGCTCGGCGCGCCGGGGTTCCAGGCGCCGCAGGACCGCGAGGGCTTCGACATCGACGCCTACCCGCTGGCCGCGCTCAAGCTGTGGATCTTCCTGCCGCTCAACGCGGTGCTGGAGCTCGCACCCGCCAAGCTGCGCCAGCACGTGCACGTCGTCGCGGAAAGGTTCGGGCTGAGCGAGGACTACCAGCGACAGATCCTCGACGTGCTCGCGCCGCGCGTCGACCCGCCGGCCGATCCCGCGTTCACCGCGTTCGACGACGACAGTCCGGATTGGACGGTCGTGCGCAAGGAGATCGCCACGGCGATCCTGCACAGCGCGACACCGCAGCGGAGCGACCGGCTGTTCCCCGGTGACATCGAGCAGTTCGAGACCGGCGGCACGGGCTTCGGCCACGGCGCGGCAGGTGTGCTGCACGCGCTCGCGGAGAGCGGCGAGGGCCGTTACCCCGAGCACGAGGACTGGCTGGTCAGGACGGTTCGCAACGACCCGCCCAAACAGCCCGGCTTCTTCGTCGGCGCGCACGGCATCGCGCACGTGCTGGAGAACTTCGGCCACTACGACATCGCCACCGAGCTCGTCGAGGGTTACGCCCCGCTCGTCCGCACCACGCAGGACCACGGGCTCAGCGCCGGCCTGTCCGGCATCGGCCTCAACCTGCTGCACTTCGCGAGCTCGCGAGCCGACCACGGCTTCGCGGTACAGGCCGAGGAGCTGGGCGAACGCCTCGCGAAGCAGCTGGAGCAGGCACCACCGCCCGGCGGCAAGGCGAAGGCCGGACTGCTGCACGGCTGGTCGGGTCCCGCGCTGTTCTTCCTGCGCATGTTCGAGCACACCGGGCAACGGCGCTGGCTCGACCTCTCCGAACAGGCGCTGGAACGCGACCTGGCCGAGACGATGGTCGCGCTGGACGGCTCCCTGCAGGTGCGCGACGGCACCTTCCGGAGCCTGCCGTACGTCGGCATCGGCGGGGCGGGAATCGCGTTGGTGCTGACGGAGTTCGCGAAGGTCGCGCCGGACCGCCCGTGTGCGGCGAAGCTTCCCGAGCTGCTCAGCGGCTGCACCGGCGAGTTCGTCATCCAGCCAGCTTTCACGCTGGGCAGGGCCGGACTGATGGCGACGCTGGCGCACGCGACCAGGCACCAGCCGGACGAGCACCTGGAACGCGCTGTCGGGCGGCACCTGAAGGCTCTCGGCTGGCACGCCGTGCGCTACGGCGGCGGGCTCGCCTTCCCCGGCGTGCAACTGCGCCGGCTCTCCATGGACCTCAACACCGGCGGCGCGGGCGTCCTGCTCGCGATCGCCTCCGCGGTGGACGGACGTCCACCACTTCCCTTCCTCGGAAGGACCCAGGCCCCGGTCCTCGCGGACCGGTAGCAAGAAGAGATCGATCCCTCGAAACTAGGAGACTGTCATGGGCTTCATCCTGGACATGCAGGACCTCGAGACCCCCGAGGCCCCGAGCAACGCGATGGCGTCGGGCCACGGCGGCGGCGGCGGTGGCGGTGGCTCCACGACCGCGTCCAACGCGTCGCTGCTGCTCCCGTGCTCGCACAGCACCGTCAGCCTGCTGGCCTGCTGACCTGCGCGTCAACTGAAACACCGCGGTGAGTGAGCGGCATAGGCGAAGTATGCCGCTCACCTCCGACTGCAGGGCCCGGCAGCCGGCCAGCTGTCGGGCCCTCGCTCATGATGCGCCCTCATGACCCTCCGGAGGAACAGCCGATGGCCAAACCCGGTGACGTCCTGCTGTTCTCCGTCGTCCGCCGCGACCACCGCCCGTGGTTCCTCCTGCTCAACGCCGCCGTGGCCACGACCGGCGGCCTGCTGCTCCCCGCGGCGCTGGCCGGCGCCGTCGACATGGCGCTGAGCGGCGAGTTCGTGTTGTTCACGGTGGTCTGGCTGCTCCTGCTGGCGGCGACGGAGATCGTCGGTGACGCGATCGGCATCGTACTCGCCGCGACCATCACCAGCCGCGCCACAGCCTGGTTGCGCCGCGAGCTCTCCCGGAAGCTCCTCTCTCTCGGCCACCCCTCCCCGTTCGCCGCCGGCGACGCGGTGAGCCGCGTGACGGGTGACTGCGGCAACGCGGGCGGCATCGCCGTCACGCTGATCACGCTGCTCGTCACCGCCGTGTCCTCGGTCGGCGCCGTGGTGGCGCTGGCGTTGCTGGACTGGCGGCTCGCGGTCGTGTTCGCGGTGAGCGTCCCGCTGGCGATGCTCCTGGTCCGCACGCACATGCAGCTCACCGCCGATGACGTCCTGGCGTACCAGGAGGTGTCCGGCGACGTGTCGGCCCGGCTGCTCGACGCGGTGTCCGGCAGGCGCACCATCGCCGCGGCGGGCATAGCCGGCCACGAGACCGAACGGGTGCTGCGGCCACTCCCCCGGCTCGCCGCCGCCGGTGCGGGCATGTGGCGCACCCAGGCGAAGATGATGTGGCGCGCCGGTCTCCTGCTGCCGGCCGTGGAGGTCGCCGTGCTGGTCACGGCCGGTTTCGGTGTGATGGAGGGCAGGCTGACCCCCGGCGACGTGCTGGCCGCGCTCGGCTACGCCGCGCTGGGCATGGGCGTGGTCGGCCAGATACCGCAGCTCACCGCGCTGGAACGCACCCGCGCGTCCGCGACCAGGATCGCCGAGGTGCTGGGCACCGAGGTGCCCGCCCGTCCGGCGGTGCTTCCCGGCGCGGGCGTCCTGGAACTGCGCGAGGTCACCGTCGGGACCGCCCTGCGCGACGTGACCCTCTCCATCCCCGCCGGCTCGTTCGCCGCGGTCGTCGGCAGGTCCGGCTCCGGCAAGTCGACGCTCGCCGCGGTGCTGGGCGGACTGTCCGCTGTGGACTCGGGGACGGTGCGGCGCGACGGCGCGATCGGTTACGCCTTCGAACGCCCGGCTTTGCTGGGCACGACGATCGGCCGTTCCATCGGCTATGGAACGGACTCCGACGAGATCCAGGTGCGTGACGCCGCCGTCGCCGCCCAAGTGCACGACGTGCTGATCCGCCTGCCGCAGGGCTACGAGACCCCCCTCGCCGATGCACCGCTGTCCGGCGGTGAGGTGCAACGGATCGGGCTGGCCCGCGCGATCATCCGAGATCCCGAGGTGCTCGTCCTGGACGACGCCACCGCGAGCCTGGACACGGTGACCGAGGCCAAAGTGGACAAGGCGCTCACCACCGCGCTGCCCGGCCGGACGAGAGTGGTCGTGACGCACCGCCCGGCGACGGCGGCCAGGGCGGACGTCGTGGTGTGGCTGGACGACGGCAGGGTCAGGGGTACCGGCACCCATCGAGAACTGTGGGAACACGAGGACTACCGCGCTGTGTTCACCGGGGGCGAGTGATGCGTTTCTACCTCTCCACGCTGGCAGGTCACCGCAGGGGCGTCCTCGTCCTGCTCGGCTGGTCGATGCTCGAAGGCATCCCGGCGTTCTTCGGCGGAAGGCTCGTCGGCACCGCCGTCGACAAGGGCTTCGCCGCGGGCAACCCGCTGGCCGGCGTCCTGTGGCTGCTGTCGTTCGCGGCACTCGCGGTGGTCGGCGCGCTCGGCCAGCGGCAGGTGTTCGCGCGGCTCGGCGCCGTCGTCGAACCGATGCGCGACGCCCTGGTCACCCGGATCGTGCGCGGCGTGCTGAGCGATCCGACGCACCGCCGGACCCCGGACGCCAGCGCGGTCGCCATGATCACCCGGCACGTCGAGGTGGTTCGCGACGCGACCGCGGGTGTGCTGGTGCAGGCCCGTGCCCTTCTGGTCACCACGGTCGCCGCGCTCATCGGCATCGCGACCACGGCAGCCGCGCTGATCTGGCTCGTGGTCCTGCCGATCGTGGCCGCGCTGGTGCTCTTCGGGCTGCTGCTCCCCTCCCTGGCCAAACGGCAGCGCGACGCCGTGATGGCCGACGAGCGCACGGCGGAAGCGTCCGGCGCGGTGCTCACCGGGCTCCGCGACGTCGCCGCGTGCGACGCGTCCGCCGAGGCGTACCGGGACGTCGCGAGGCAGGTGGACCAGCAGGCCAGGGCCACCGTCACCGTCGCGTGGGCCAACGCGTTGCGCGCCACGGTGATCGCGATCGGCGGGTTCGCCCCGATCGCGCTGCTGGTCGCGTTCGCTCCCCCGCTCGTCGCATCGGGTCAGCTCACCACGGGCGCGGTCCTCGCGGCGGTCGTCTACCTGACCAACAGCGTGAATCCCGCGCTGCACGGTCTGGCGCGCACGACCAGCACGGTCGTGATGCGGCTGATGGTCGCTCTCAAACGACTTCAGGAAGCGGCGCCGCGCACCGATGGAGCGATCGGTGCCGAGACCCCTGCCAACGGCGAGTTCGTGCTGAGGGACGTGACGTTCGGCTGGAGCCCGGACGCGGAACCGGTGCTGCGCGGCCTCTCGCTCGACCTGCGTCCCGGTGACCACCTCGCGGTGGTCGGCCCGTCCGGCATCGGCAAGTCCACAATGGCCAGTCTGCTGACCGGTCTGATGCCACCGGGCAACGGCTCCGTGCTGTTCGGCGGCGCCCCGGTCGACCAGGTGACCCCTGCGGTCAGGCACCATGCGATCGCACTGATCCCGCAGGAGACCTACCTGTTCACGGGCACTGTGCGGGAGAACCTCACGCTGCTGGCGCCGCGGGCGACGGACGAGGACCTGGTCGAAGCCGCGAAAAAGGTTGGCGCCACACCACTTCTGGACCGGCTCGGCGGGCTCGGCGCCAAGCTCGGCCACGGCGGGGAGGGACTTTCCGCTGGTGAGGCGCAGCTCCTGGCTCTCGCGAGGGTCTTCGTCACGTCCGCGAGCGTCGTGATCCTCGACGAGGCGACCTCACACCTGGACCCCGCCGCCGAGGCCCGCGTCGAACGGGCTTTCGCGCAGCGGGAAGGGATTCTCGTGGTGATCGCGCACCGGCTGAGCTCGGCGCTGCGCGCGAACCGGGTGCTGGTCATGGACGGCGGCAAGCCGTTGCTCGGCACCCACGAGCACCTGCTCAAGACCTCCGCGCTCTACGGACAGCTCATGCTGGCGTGGGATCCCACGCACCGGGAAGAAACCCCGCTGCCCAAACGGTGAGCGGGGGTCCACTCCGGACTGACCGGGCCGGTCAGCCGACACGGTGCAGCCAGGTGACGGGCGCGCCGTCTCCTGCGCGGCGGAACGGTTCGAGGGCGTCGTCCCAGGCGGCGCCGAGCAGCTCGTCGACGCCGTGCGCGAAGGACTCGCCACCACGGGCTTTGACCGCGAGCGCGCGCAGCTGGTCCTCGTTGACGACGATGTCGCCGTTCGCTGAGGTGCGGGCGTGCCACAGTCCCAAGACGGGCGCGAAGCTGAAGCGCTCGCCGTCCTGACCGGAGGAGGGCTCCTCGGTCACTTCGAATCTGAGCATGGGCCACGCGCGCAGCGCAGCCACTAGTTTGGCGCCGGTGCCGGCGTCTCCGGTCCACGCGCATTCCGCGCGCAACTGGCCTGGTGCCGCGGGTTGCGCTGCCCACCTGAGGTCTACCCGGACACCGAGGGTGCCCGAGATCGCCCACTCGACGTGCGGACAGACCGCAGACGGCGACGAGTGGACGTAAACCACGCCACTGGTGCTGCCACGGGTGCTCACTGCTGACCTCCGCTACTCGACGAGGGACGTCTTCCCCTACGCCTTTGCCGAGAGTGAGGTGATCACCGCGAAAACCCGTTCGGTGCATTCTGCCTCGACTTGAGGCCTGTCCGCCATAAGAACCAGCTCGATCATCACCCGACCGGGGCAGATACAGGTCTTAAGTCCCGATCTCCCGGCCGAGCGATGCCTGATCGTGATCTACAGAGCGTTTACCGCGGCGACGACGTCGACTAGACCCGTGCCCTTGTCGAACGACGAGGTGAAGGGTCCTGCCGGCTGGTAGCCGGAGCCGTACTTGTGGGCCGTCGACTTCAGCGCCCGCTCGATGTCGGCGGGGGTCGCGGAGGGCTTGGCCTGGAACAGCTGTGCGACGATCCCGGCGATGTGCGGTGCCGCCATCGACGTGCCGCTGATCGTGTTGAACGTGCCCAGGTCGAGCAGTCCGGGCCCGTTCTGCGGCTTCAGGCCGGTCGCGCAGATCGGCAGGTGGAGCCGGCAGGACGAGGCGATGTTCTCCCCCGGCGCCGAGATGTCCGGCCACGTCGCGGAGTCCGCGGCGAGACCCCGGGACGAGAAGTCCGACACGGCGCCGTCGCGGGTACCGGTCTCCTGGTCGTCGTAGGAGGCCACCGAGATCACGCCCGGTGTCGGGTCGACGCCCGGCGGGTTGGACAGGTTCGCTGAACCATCGCCGCCGTCGTTGCCGTTCGCCCACACGACGACGACGCCTTCGGCCACGAGCTGACGTTGCAGTTTGACAGTGACCGACCCAGGGTCGAACGCACCGCCGCCAGACGGCCCATAGGAGTTGTTGATCACCTTGATCGGCGGGCAGGCAGAGGCGGGCACACCGGCGCCGCAGGGAGCGCGGTGGTTCTCGAGCACCCAGTTCAGCGCCGCGTCCGCGCCGAGGATGAGGATCGCCGCGCCGGTCGAGATCACGACGCCCTTCGCGCCCGGTGCCGCGCCGCGGATCACCGGTCCGCCGGTCGTCTGCACGTCGCCGCCGATCGCGATGCCGGTGACGTGAGTGCCGTGGCCGCCCAGCGACGTCGTGTCGGTGTCGAGGAAGTTCGGCACCGGCACGATGCAGTTCGTCTGCGTCGAGCCGTCCAGGCACAGGCTCTTGAGGTTGCGGACGATCCTGCCGCCGAACGACGGGTGCGTCGGGTCGACACCCGAGTCGATCACCGCGACCGACACGCCCGCGCCCGTGAGCCCGAGGCTGTTGCGGGCGTCCAGACCGCGCGTGGCGGTGTGCGAGGTCGAGCCGAGGAACCTGATCGGTTTCTGGACCTCGACGCGCGTGACGCCCGCCTCGGCCCTGGCGGAGGAGATCTGCGCGGAGTCGCCCCGCGCGGCTACGACGCCGATCTTGCGGAAGCTCGTGAGCTTCTGAAGACCGGCTGACTCGACCGCCCGTTCCGCGGCGGCGATGTCGGCTCCGTGGACGTAGACCGTGGAGGCCGGAGCGGCCGTCGCGACAGGGGAAGCGACGGCCACCAGCAGTACGGCGAGCGATGCTGCGCGTGTGTACATGGACCCTCCGTGAACATTGGCAGGCATTCCACCTAACGAGTGATCCACTTATCGGTGACGGGCATCACCGAATGTCTCGACCGAGTGCGTTCGGCCCACCCCGGACCGCTACGGTGTCCCCCCGTGCGGAAAGGTAGGGACTCGTGCGGCTGATCCGTCTGGGCGCTGAACCCTCGGCCATTGGGGCGGACGTCCGTGCCGCCCTCACGGCGTGGGGCGCGGGTACCGGCGTCCTGGGTGGGATCGCGCTGATCGGGGTCCAGCCGCCCGACTGCCCCGTGCCGCTGGACGCGATCGTCGTGCTGCCCAAGGGCGTTCTCGTGATCGTCGGTGTCGACCTGCCGGACCCCGGCGTGAAGCTCGAGGCACCGCTCGGCGGTCAGTGGAAGATCGACGGCTGGCCGCTCGTCGCCAAGGACGGCACGGCGAACCCAGCGACCGAGGCCGTGGCGGCCGCGACCGCGGTGGCGCAGCGGATCCAGGCGATGCGCGCGGAACCGCTCCCGGTCAGCACGGTCGTGGCGGTCGGCCCGTTCGTCGGCCAGGTCGTGCAGCCGACGGTCGACCTCAACCGCGGCGTGCGGGTGCTGCACCCCAAACCGTCCACTGTGCTCAGTGCGGCCCGCGAACTGGCGACGTCGACGGTGCCCTGCACGGTCGACCACGCGGCGAAGCTTCTCGCGATCCTGCAGACCACCGGCACACCGCCGGACGCGAAGGCGTTGCTCGCGGAGGGTTTCAGCGACGCGGTCTCCCCCGACCTCGCGGCCGCCAGCACGATGCTGATCCCCAAGGCCCAGCTGCGCCAGGCCATCGGCCGCAAACGCTTGCCGGGCAAGCTGACCTGGCCCTACCTCGCCGGTGCGGCACTGCTCGCGCTGATCCTCGTCGTGTGGCTGGTGGTGGCGCTGCCCGGCGACGACGAGCCGGCCGACGCGACGCCCGCCCCGACCTCCGCGCAGCCGACGACGGTGGTCGTGGACGGCACGACGTTCGTGCCGAAGGAGATGAAGAAGGACCAGGACTGCCAGGCGCAGGCGTTCGGCGACGTGAAGGCGTGGCTGATCGCGAACGACTGCGGCGTGCTGCTGCGCGCCACCTACGAGACGTCGCTGCAGAACAAGCCGGTGACGGTGCTGGTGGCCGACATGGACCTGTACGACGCACCCAGTGCCAAGGCGTTGCACGCGATCGTCGTGCTGCCGGGGTCCGGCGGGGTGCACGGCCTCGACGGCAAACCGCTGGAGAGCGCGGCGTTCGCGAACAACACCAAGGGCAGCCACGTGACGCTGGCGTTCGCGGTGTACTCCGGCGGTGAGGGCGGCCCCGCGCTCGACCCGATCGCCAAGCAGGCGTTGCGGCTGCCCGCCACCAGGTAGAGGGTGGAGGGCATGGTCGGACAACTTCGTTCTGTCGTGCTCGACTGCCCGAACCCCCGCGAGCTCGCGTCGTTCTACGAGGAACTCCTCGGCGCCGAGCGGCTGGCCGGTGAGGACGACACCTGGGTGGTGATCGTCGCCGGCGGCACGCGGATCGCGTTCCAGCTCGCTCCCGAGTACGAGCCGCCGTCGTTCCCCGATCCGCGCGGCTCGCAGCAGTTCCACCTCGACGTGCTGGTCGAGGACGTCGAGGAGGCCGAGCCGAAGGTGCTGGCACTCGGCGCGAAGCTGCTGCGGAGGGACAACGACGACACGTTCCGGGTGTACGCGGATCCGGTGGGGCACCCCTTCTGCCTCGTGTGGCTCACCTAGAACGGGCCTACTGTGGGCCGCATGGATTTCGACGTCATCGTCATCGGTGGTGGCCCCGTAGGTGAGAACGTGGCTTGGCGGACGGCCGCGGGAGGCCTGTCCACCGCCATGATCGAGAAGGAGCTCGTCGGCGGCGAGTGCTCGTACTGGGCGTGCATGCCCTCGAAGGCGCTGTTGCGCTCGGGGCACGCGCTCGCCGCGGCGAAGCGGGTCAAGGGTGTGGTCGGCGGGTCGCTCGACGCGGCCGCGGTGCTGGAGCGGCGCACCGGATTCACCTCGAACTGGGACGACTCCGGCCAGGTGAAGTGGGCCGAGTCGGAGAACATCCACGTCATCCGCGGCGACGGTGAGGTCACCGGCGAGCGCGAGGTCACCGTGGGCGGGGAGGTCCACCGGGCCCGTCAGGCCGTCGTCGTGTGCACCGGCAGCGTGCCGAAGATGCCGCCGCTGGAGGGCATCGACGACACTCCCGTGTGGACGTCACGCGAGGCCACGTCGGCGCGGGAGGTGCCGGACTCGCTGGTCGTGCTCGGTGGCGGCGTCGTCGGTGTCGAGATGGCGCAGGCGTGGGCGCGGCTCGGGTCGGAGGTGAAGCTGGTGGTGTCCGGCGACCGGCCGCTGCCGAAGATGGAGGAGTTCGTCGGCCCGCTGGTGCTGGAGGGTCTGCGGGAGGACGGCGTCGAGGTGCTGCTCAACGGGCGCGCCTCGTCGATCAAGCCGGGCGAACTGACGTTGCAGGACGGCCGGGTCGTGCGGGGTTCGCACGTCCTCGTCGCGACCGGACGGGTGCCGGCGACCAAGGACGGCAAGCCGCTGACCATCGACGACTCCGGTCTCGTGTCCGGTGTGGACGGACGCTGGCTGTACGCGGCCGGTGACGTCACGGGTCGTGCGTTGCTGACGCATCAGGGCAAGTACCAGGGCCGGGCGGTCGGCACGGCGATCCTGGAGCGTTCCCGCGGGTTCGAGCCGAAGCAGTGGTCGGCCGGGCAGGCGTGGGCTGACCACGTGGCGGTGCCGCAGGTCGTGTTCACCGACCCCGAGGTGGCGTTCGTCGGGCACACCGCCGCCGAGGCGCGGGCCGCTGGCCGGGACGTCAAGGTCGTCGATCTGGACATCGCGGTCGCCGGGTCGTCGCTGCACGCCGACGGGTACAAGGGCAAGGCGCGGATGGTCGTGGACGAGCGGACGCGGACGCTGGTCGGCGTCACGTTCGTCGGTCAGGACGTGGCCGAGCTGCTGCACTCGGCGACGGTCGCGATCGTCGGCGAGGTCACCGTGGACCGGTTGTGGCACGCGGTGCCCTCGTACCCGACGATCAGCGAGGTCTGGCTGCGGTTGCTGGAGTCCTACGGGCTCTGAGGCCGGTCCAGCACAGCCCCGAGCATGCCGGTGAGCAGCTCGTTCGCCGTGCCGACCACGTGCGCGCGGTCGTTCTCGTCGACCCGTTCGGCGAGCTTGAACAGCGCGTCCGCGGTCTGCACGGCGATCCGGAACGTCAGCACCACCGGGACGTCGCCGTGGGCGCCGAACCGGTTGACGAACATCTCCGCCAGCCGTTCGGCCATCAGCTCGTACTGGTCGACGCTCGAGTCGAGGCGGTGGCTGTCCAGCATGTCGCTGAACCGCACCCGCCCGAAGCCGGGCACCTCGACGAGCATCCGCATGTACACCGCGACGACCTGCGTCATGGCCTCGCGCCACGTGTCCGCGATCAGGTCGGCGGCGAACAGCTCCTCGACCTCGCGGAGATAGGTCTCCATACCTCGAAGTGCCAGAGCGTGCACAACGGATCTTTTGTCGGGGAAGTACTGATAGAAGGAACCAATGGGCACTCCGGCCACATCGACGATGCGAGCCGTGGTGATGTCGTCGTAGTCGTATTCGTTCAGCAGGCTCGCGCAAGCGTCGAGGATCGCGGAAACAGTTGCCGCGCCGCGCTGTTGCACAGGCTGCCGGCGCATCACCCTGGCTAACCTGCCTTTGGCCGGATCTTCATGCACGCCGACATCTTTATCCATGAGTGCGCTTCAGCCCAAGCACAGGTTCCCGACAGGTTTCAGCCTGGATCTCCGCGACGTTTGCGGTGAACGACCCAGCCGAAGTCGACAAGGCAGACGACGGCGAGTAGCAAAAGCACGATTCCCAGCCAGACGAGGTCGGCTCGCAGTGCCAGCCACCCCGCCACCGAGTTGAAGACGAGCCCGAATCCGGCCAGCCACAACCGCAGGGTCAGCGCACTGCGCGGAGGCGCGGGTGGTGGCAGGTAGTCGCTCACCTCATCCGGTTTCCCGCAGCAACGGGGCCTCAACCCGCCTCAACTGGCGCGGCGGTTTCGTCACGTAGGGCCTGACGAGGCGCGTGAGGGCCAGGCCGGGCGCGATGAGCGGGACCACGGCCGTCAGCACGGCGGCGGTGATGCCCGCCCGCACGACGTCCTGCGGCATGACGGCCACCCGGTCGACGACGAACGCGCGCCGTCCGGTGATCGAGACGGCGGCGAGGACCAGCAGGAACACGACCATGCTGAGCAGCGCCCGTTGAACGGCGTGCTCGTACCCGGCGGCCTCACCGGCGACCAGCACCGCGAACCACCCGGCCAGAGCCGGCAGTTGCCCCTGCTCGGTGGTGGCCGCCCAGCTCAGTCCGCCGAGCGTGGCGAGCCAGGCGAGGACGTCGACGCGCTCCCGGGCCCATAGGGATGCCGAATCGAGGGGAATGCCGGTCCAGGCCAGCAGACCGAGCGGGCTCGGGGGCTCCGCGGCGAGCTGGCCGAGCACCCAGGCGAGTGTCCACGCGGACAGCAGCACCGCGACGACGAGTTGCCACCGGGGCCGGCGCACCACGCAGCGGGCGAGCCGGACGATCTCCGCACGCGTCATACCCCCACCTTGCCGCTCGCTGGTGGTGTGCGGAGAAACGTCACCCCATCGCTCACCCTGACGGCCCTCGTCCGAGGCGGTTCGTCACGCAGCGCAATCCACTATCGGGGGACAGATCTTTTCTAGACTGAGGACATGAGCATCGATCAGCTTCTGCGCCTGCCCAGCTACCTGATGCTCGGGCTGGTGCGTGAAGCTCGCCGGATCGGGCGCGCGGGTCTGCGCGGGCCCCACCTGACGGTGCTCGCGTACCTGTCCGAGCAGGAGGCCGTGGCGCAGAAGCGGATCAGCGACCGGGTGCGGATGGACCCGAGCGACCTCGTGTCGGTGCTCGACGACCTGGAGGGGTTCGGGTTCGCCCAGCGCAGGCGCGACGAGAGGGACCGGCGCCGGTTCACCGTCTCGATCACCGACGGGGGCAGGCTGGCGCTCCGCGAACGCCTGGAGACGGCTCGAGCTCATGAGGAAGAGCTGCTGGCACCGTTGACGCCGCACGAGCGCGATACGTTGGCCACACTGCTGCGCAAGGCCTACCTGCATCACGCGGATAAGCGTGTAGATTAGACAGTCTGCGCTCACGCGAACCAGGCGCGGGCAGGACAGTGCGATCCGGCTGAGAATCGAAAACAATAGCCGACGCCGCACGATATCGAGAAATGAGGCAAGTTGTCAAGCCCCTCCGATGACCTCCGGCTCGCCGAAATGGAGCCGGAGCAGGAATACGTGGCCATGTTGTACGGCCGGCTCGACGACCTCCGTGAACAGACGTCGAAACGACTCGCACAATCGTTGCGACAAACCGGCGGCACGCACCAGATGCGATCCGAGCGCGACACGTCCGTCGCGATGTACACAGATCAACTGGCCCAGTACAGCGCGGTCGAGAACGGACTCGCGTTCGGCCGGCTCGATTTCCACAACGAAGACCGCTTCTACATCGGCCGAATCGGTCTGTTCGACGAGGACAAGGATTACGAGCCGCTGCTGATGGACTGGCGGGCGCCCGCCGCCAGGCCGTTCTACCTCGCGACCGCGGCCTCCCCCGACGGCGTGCGGCGGCGCAGGCACCTGCGGACCCGCTCGCGCAAGGTGATCGGCCTCGACGACGAGGTCCTCGACATCAACTCGGTCGACCGCTCGGCCAAGGACAGCCTGACCGGCGAGGCGACGCTGCTGGCGGCGCTGAACGAGTCGCGCACCGGCCAGATGAGCGACATCGTCGCGACGATCCAGGCCGAGCAGGACAAGATCATCCGCTCGGAGCTCAACGGCGTCGTCGTCGTGCAGGGCGGGCCGGGCACCGGCAAGACCGCCGTGGCACTGCACCGAGCCGCGTACCTGCTGTACACACACCGCCGGCAGCTGGCGAAGCGCGGTGTCCTGGTGGTCGGCCCGAACACGACGTTCCTGCGGTACATCAGCCAGGTCCTGCCGTCCCTCGGCGAGACGGGCGTGCTCCTGTCCACGGTCGGCGAGCTGTACCCGAACCTGACCGCCACGGGCCGCGAGTCCGCGGCGGCCGCGGCCGTCAAGGGCCGTCTAGAGATGGCCGACGTGATCGCCGCGGCCGTGCGCGACCGCCAGGAGGCACCGCCGTCCGTCGAGGTCCGCTTCGACAACGACGTGCTGCGCCTGGACCGGCGCGTGATCTCCGAGGCGCGGGGCAGGGCCCGCCGGACCCGCCGTCCGCACAACGAGGCCCGCCGCACGTTCGCTCGCGAGATCATCTCGTCGCTGTCGGGGATGGTGGTGTCGAGGCTCGGCGGGCACCTGCTCGACAAGGCGGACGTGGACGACATCCGCCGTGAGCTGCGCGAGTCCGAGGAGGTGCAGGCCGCGATCTCGTCGCTGTGGCCGGTGCTGACGCCGTTCTCGCTGCTCTCGGAGCTCTACCGGAACCCGAAGCGCCGCAACCGCGCGATGACGAAGTTCACCCGCGAGGAACGCGATCTGCTGCAGCGCTCGCACGACGACTGGACGCCGGCCGACGTGCCGTTGCTGGACGAGGCCGCCGAACTGCTCGGCGAGGACGACACGGAGGCCAAGGCCCGCGCCGAACGCCAGCGCCGCCAGGCCGTCGAGTACGCGCAGGGGGTCCTCGACATCCTCGACCTGGACGACGACGCGGACCCGGACATGCTGACGGCCACGGACCTGGTGGACGCGTACCGCCTGGCCGAGCGCCACGGCGTCGACCGCTACGAGACCGCCGCGGAACGTGCCGCGGCGGACCGCACCTGGACGTTCGGCCACATCATCGTGGACGAGGCGCAGGAACTGTCGGCGATGGCGTGGCGCACGTTGATGCGCCGCTGCCCGAGCAAGTCCATGACGGTCGTCGGTGACATCGCGCAGACAGGTGACATCGGCGGTGCGACCTCGTGGGGTTCCGTCCTGTCGCCATACGTGCAGAACCGTTGGCGCCTCACGGAGCTGACGGTCAACTACCGCACACCCGCCGAGATCATGGAGATCGCCGCGGACGTGCTCGCCTCCGTCGACGCCGCCCTGGTGCCGCCGACGTCGGTGCGGGAGACCGGCGTGGCGCCCTGGGTGGCCGCGGTGTCGTCGTTGTCGTCCGAGGTGCCCGCGCTGATCGCACGCGAGGTCGCGGCGGTGGGCGACGGCAAGGTCGCGGTGATCGTGCCGGCCGCGCTGCTGCCGTCGGTCGGGTCGTCGATCGCCGCCGCGGTGCCGAGCTCGTCGGTGGGCAACGAGCTGGAGGAGGCCCAGGTCGTGGTGCTCGGCGTGACCGACGCGAAGGGCCTGGAGTTCGACTCGGTCGTCGTGGTCGACCCGGACGGAATCCTCACCGAGTCACCCCGCGGCGCGTCGGACCTGTACGTCGCACTGACCCGCGCCACGCAACGACTCGGCGTCGTGCACACCGCGGCGCTGCCCGATGTGCTATCCCGGCTGAAGGACGTTTCGTAACGAACGTTTGGAGGCCTGGGTGGCGAGTGTGGACGCGGCGGTCGGCCGCATCGTGGTGTCCGTCAAGAACCAGCTCGCCACCCAGCTCTCCCAGCTCGTCCCTCCCCCGCCACCCGACGTCGACCCGGTGCTGCTGACCTACCTCGAGTCCCCGGACTTCGCGGAGGTGGCACGCCAGGTCGTGCTGTGGCGGGCGATGCGCGGGTCACTCGACTCGTCGCTGGCCGCGGACCTGCGCGAGCAGATCGTGCAGGGCCTGAGGCACGCGGGCGCCGCCGGTGATCCGCTGGCGGTCCTGTCCGCCCTCTCGGACGCGGAACCACTGCGCTCCGACGACCTCGACACCCCGGCCGCGGTCTCCGTGGCACACCTGGCGAGCGCCGCCACGCACAACCGCCTGCTGCTACGGCGCGCGCCTTCGCTGACGGACTTCCACGCTTACGCCGACCAGTTGCGCGCGCAGGTCGTCGCCGCACACGCGGAGATGCGCCTGCCGCACATAGGCGTCAGCCGCACCGTCCCGTACCGCGAGCTCTACGTGCGGCCGACGCTGAACCCGGACCTCTCCGTCGACGACCTGAGCCTGCCCGGCAAGCGCACCGTGCTGCTCGGCGATCCCGGCGCCGGGAAGTCCACGCTGGCCGCGAAACTCGCGCACGACCTGGCTCTCTCAGCTGACCGCGTCCCGTTCCTGCTGGTGCTGCGCGACTTCACGCCGTGGTTCCGCCAGGGCGGCCGCGAACTGCTGAAGTACCTCGAGCAGGTCTGCTGCGACCCGTACAACCTCTCCCCGCCGCGCGACGCCGTGGAATACCTGCTGCGCAACGGCCGCGCGGTCGTGATCCTCGACGGCCTGGACGAACTCGTGGAACCCGAGCTGCGGCGCCGGGTCGTGCGGCTGATCGAGGGGTTCGCCCACCAGTACCCGCTGACGCCGATCGTCGTCACCGCCCGGAAGGTCGGCTACTCCGAGGCCCCGCTGAGTGAGTCGCTGTTCACCCAGGGCACCGTCGACGAGTTCGACACGGACCAGGTCACGGCCTACGTGAGCCGCTGGTTCGCCTTGGACGCCGCCACCCCTGCGGCTCGCCGGTCACGCCTGGCCGAGTCGTTCGTGGCGGAAAGCGCCGAGATCGCCGAACTGCGCCGCAACCCGTTGCTACTGGCCCTTTTGTGCGCCATGTACTCCAGCGAGCACTACCTGCCGCGCAACCTCGCCCAGGTCTACGAACGCTGTGCCGTGATGCTCTTCGACCGCTGGGACTCGATGCGCGGCATCGCCCTGCCGGTGCAGTTCCAGGGCCGTCTGCGTGGCGCCGTGCAGCACCTGGCGTGGTTCCTGTTCAACAGCACCGGTTCCGGCCGAGCGCTCCCGCGCAGCCGCATCGTCCGGCTCCTGGCCGACTACCTCGTGTCGAAGTCCTTCGACACCGACGACGCCTCCGCCGCCGCGGAGCAGTTCGCCGAGTTCTGCACCGGCCGCGCCTGGATTCTCACGGACGTGGGCGCGACGCGGAACGAGCCGTTGTTCGGCTTCACCCACCGCACCTTCATGGAGTACTTCGCCGCGGAACACATGGTGCGCAAGCACACCGACGCGTCCTCGCTGTGGAGCGCGCTGCGGCCGCACATCTCCGAGGGCGCGTGGGACGTCGTCTCCCGCATCGCGTTGCAGCTGCACGACCGCAACGTGGACGATGGAGCCGAGCAGGTTCTCTCGCTGGCCCTGGCGGACGGTCACACGAGCTTCGCCGCCAACGCGTTGCAGCACGTGACACCGCGACCGGACGTCGTCGACCGGATCGCCCGCGCCTGCCTGCACGAGGCCATGTCCGTGCCGGTGGACAGCCGGGTGACCTACTCGGCCGTCTTCCAGCCGGTGCTGGAGGACGTGCCGCTGCAGGTCTGCCTGCGCCACAGCCTTCCGGCCAACACCAGGTTCGCCCGGCGAGCCCTGCTGGAGGAGTCCGCGAGGCTCCACCAGGAGGACCACAGCGCGTTCGCGAGCTTCTTCCGCGGCATGGTCGGCACTCCGGACCTCGAAGTCACCGAAGCCGGGGCGCCGAGGCCGGGCACCAGACCGTGGCTGGGTTCGGACGGTCTGAGCGGACTCGCTCAGCTCGTGCAGGAGCACGGCCCACGCGTGTTGTTCGAGAACTTCACGTACCTGGGCCACATCGTCCCGGCGCCGGCGGTGATCCTGTTGTCTCCGGAAGCCTCGTCGTTCGCTTCGAGAGACGTGTCGAAACTGGTTCGCCAGATCGTGCAGGCTTCTGTCTGGCCGTGGATCACCCGCGAGAGCTGGGGACGCACGTACGACCCCGCCTGGGCTCCACGACTCAAGCCTCGACAAGGTCTCGACGTCGAACTCATGTGCCTGCTGTACCTGCCTTATCTCGAGTTCGACGCTCCCTCGTTCCTGCTGTCCGGTGAACTCGCCGGGCTCTTCGTCCTGGACGATCCCGGTCGACGTCCCTCTCATCGACCGCACGGCATGGCCGAGAAGGTCTCCATGCTGCTCAGCCGCTGGACCAGAAGAGAGTTCAACGTCTTCGGATAGCGGCTCAGATCGCCCTCCCTGAACCTGTGCGCGCATCCGTCAGCGCATGGTCGGGGGGCGACATCAGCGTGATAGCGCCAATCCCAGAGTCGCCGCTCCCACTCCCAGAGCGACGCTGACCAGAACGTTCAGCAAGGCAGCGCGGTACTTCTCCGCCTCCAACAACTTCACCGTCTCGTAGCTGAACGTCGAGTAGGTCGTGAGCCCACCGCAGAACCCGACCCCGAGCAACGGCATCCAGGACGTCCCCACGACAAACCCGATCAACAGGCACCCGACGACATTGACCGCCAACGTCCCGAACGGGAAGTCCACCGAGTGCCGCGACTGCACGAACCGGTCCAGCAAGTACCGAACTGGAGCCCCGAGCGCAGCACCGAGGAACACCACCAGAACTGTCATCGCACAACCCGCAACCCGAGAAACGCCGCCAGCACAGCACAAACCGGCGTGGCCAGAAGCGCCCAAGACCAGGAAGCGGCGTACGACGAGAACGTCGTGAACCCGCCCAGCACCCCGACCCCGAAGAACGCCCGCACCAACGGCCGAGGCACGGTCCCCATCAACACACCGATGAGGAACGACCCCAGCACGTTGATCAGGAACAGCCCCCACGCCCCCGGCACGAGCACCGACAGCCCATACCGCGCCACCCCGCCGAGCCCGCCGCCCAGCGACACCAGTGAGACGAAGGCCAGCGGCCGGGACTCAGGCCGAGGGTTCGGCAAGGTGCTCCACCAGGTGGTCCAGAGCCTTCAACGCGCGCACGACGTCCTCCCGTTCCGAGGACTCCAGCTTGCCCAGTGCGGCGCCGATGCGCTTCTCGTGTTCGCGCTGCCAGACGAGCAGTTGTTCGTGTCCACGGGGTGAGACGGATAGTCGTGCTACCCGCCGGTCCTTGGGGTCTCCGCCGCGGACGACGAGGCCCGAGTCGATCAGTTGGGACACCAGGCCGGACACGGTGTTGGGGGCCAGGCGCAGTGCGGCGGCCAGGTCGCCGACCTTCATCGGCGGGCGTTCCGCGAGGGTCTGCAGCAGTTCTACCTGCGCCATCGGCAGGGATTCCCACGGCCAGTCGGCCCGGATGCTCGTCCGCAACGCCCGGCGCAGGCGAGTGACGACGTCGGTGAGCGTGCGGGCTTCGTCTGACATGCGGAAATGATACTGAACTCCCGGCAATAGCTCGGTGTCAGATATAATCTGCTCACGATGAACTGGTTCGTCACGGAGTCGCCCAGACCGGCGTGGATCGCGCGTCGGTCGTACGCGCCTTGGCTGGTCATCGCGACGGTCTGCTTCGGTGCGTTCATGGGGCAGCTCGACGCCTCGATCGTCACGTTGGCGTTCCCCGCGATGAGTGCGCACTTCCACGCTGATCCGGAGTGGATCTCGCTCAGCTACCTGATCACGCTCGTGGGTCTGCTCGTCCCAATGGGCAGGATCGCCGACCGGGTCGGGCGCAAGATCGTCTACATCTACGGCTTCGCGTTGTTCACCGGCGCGTCGATCGCTTGTGCGTACGCGCCGGGGTTCGACGCGCTCATCGCGGCTCGGGTGGCGCAGGCCGTGGGGGCGGCGATGCTGCAGGCCAACAGCGTCGCACTGGTCACCACAGCGGTGGCGCCCGCGCAAAGACGAAGAGCGTTGGGGGTGCAGGCCGCGGCGCAGGCTGCCGGGCTGGCGGCGGGGCCGTTGCTCGGTGGGTACCTCACCGAGAACTTCGGGTGGCAGGCCGTGTTCGCGATCAACGTGCCCATCGGCGTCGTGGCCATGATCGCGGGGCACTACCTGTTGCCCCGCACGAAGACGAGGAGCGACAAGGGCAAGCCGACGTGGAAGGTGTTGCCGGGGCTCGCGGGTGTGCTGCTCACCTACGCCGCGTTGTTCGCGCCCATGACGTTGCTGCCGTTCACCCTGCAACAACCGTTGGCACATATAGGACTCACGGTGGCCGCGTTGCCGCTCGGGTTCGCGATCGCGGCCACGTTGCTGAGCAGGCCCGGCATCGCGGTCGGGGCGGTGATCGCGGGGACGGCGTTGCTCCTGCCCGTGCCACTGGTGGTTCAGCTCGTGGTCGCCGGGGTCGGGCTCGGGATCATCGCGCCGGCCTGCACGAAACGCGTGATGGGCGTGCTGCCGGAGGGTTCGGCGGGGGTCGGGAGCGGGCTCGTCAACGTCGCGCGAGGGCTCGGGACGGCACTGGGCGTCGCCGTGGCGACGCTGCTGGTTCACGCTTTCCAGTGACAGCAGTGGTTCTGCTGCTCCGATAGGGCCCCTGCACTGCCGCGCACGGGTGTCGTCTCAGTAGCCTGGACGCATGGCTGAACGGGTGAACTGGGTTCCGGAAGGCATCGACACGGGCAGGCCGAGCGCCGCGCGCCTCTACGACTACCTGCTCGGGGGCGGGCACAACTTCGCGGCCGACCGGGCGCTCGCGGAGAAGTTCCTGCAGGCCCAGCCGAACGCCCGCGCGATCGCCCGGCTCAACAGGGCGTTCCTGCGGCGGGCCGTGCTGTTCATGATCGACAGCGGTATCCGCCAGTTCCTCGACCTCGGCTCCGGCATCCCGACGGTCGGCAACGTGCACGAGATCGCGCAGAAGGCCGATCCGGAGGCGCACGTCGTCTACGTGGACTTCGAGGAGGTCGCCGTCGCGCACAGCCAGCTCATCCTGGAGCACGACCCGCGCGCGACGATCATCCAGGAAGACATGACCAGGCCCGAGGCGGTGCTGCAGGCGGCACGGCACAGCGGTCTGATCGACTTCTCGCAGCCCGTCGGGGTGCTCACGGCCGGCGTCTTCCACTTCGTGCCGCCGCAGGCCGACCCGAACGCGATCGTGGCGGCGTACCGCGACGCCGTGCCCTCCGGCAGCTACCTCGCGGTCTCGCAGTTCACCCACGACCTGCAGCCCGAGGAGATGGCCGGGATCGTCGAGGTCATGAAGAAGAGCCAGAACCCGATGTACCCGCGCACGAGGAGCGAGATCGAGGCCCTCTTCGCCGGGTTCGAACTGGTGGAGCCCGGCATCGTGCCGACGCCGCTGTGGCGGCCCGAGCTCACGAACACTGACGATCCGGACAAGGCGGGCATCTACGCGGCCGTCGGCAAAAAGCTGTGAGCACGCCTGTCGTTGTTGGCCGTTAGGCACTGGATCCGTACGCTCTGTGCACAGGATGGAACTTCCGGAACTCGCCGCCCGCTGGATGCACGCGCTGACGTCGACCGCGTACATCCCGCTGTCCCACGCCGAAATCGAGCAGGCCCTGCTCGATTCGCTGCGTGAGCTGCGAGAGTCACCCGAATCGGTTGCCCATCGATTGGTGTCACTGCACGCGACCGGGCCCGACTCGCTGCACGCCACCATCGAGGTCCTCTCACCCACGTTCGAACTACCCGTGCTGGCCCGGCTGAGCTCCGCGTACGCGCAGGCGATGCGGATGGACGCGTTCGACCAGCAGGAGCAGATCAAGGTCGCGATAGTGCGGGCCAAGCAGCGGGTCGAACGCACGCTGAAGGTCAGCCAGGCGCGGTTCCAGGAGGTGTTCGCCTCCGCCGCACTGGGCATCGTGATCACCGACCTCACCGGCAGGTGCGTCGAGGCGAACGACACGCTCGCCGAGATCGTGGGCCTCGGGTCCGGCTTCGACCTCACGAACCGCGACCTGCGCGACTTCTACCACCCCGAGGACCTGGCCGCGCTGGGCTCCTCGTACCGGAAGCTGAGCGAGGGCCACCTCGAACGGTTCCGCGACCAGCGCAAGCTCATCCGCGCGGACGGCGAGCCGGTGTGGGTGCACCTCGTGGTCTCGGTGCTGCGCGACGCGGACGGGCGGCCGACGCACCACGTGACGATGGTCGAGGACATCAGCGAGCTGCACCTGTTGCAGCGCAACCTCGACCACCAGTTGCTGCACGACTCGCTCACCGGCCTGTCGAACCGCCAGCACTTCATCTCCCAGGTCGAACGGCAGCTCGACGGCAAGCCGATCACCCTGTACCACCTGGGCCTGGACGCGTTCTCGGTCGTCAACAACGGCCTGGGCCACGAGACCGGCGACAAGCTGCTCAAGATCGTCGCGAACCGGCTGGGCAGGCTCGCCGCCGAGAAGAAGGCGGTGCTGGCGCGCATCGGCGGCGACGAGTTCGCGTTGATGACGGTCGCGGACAACGTCACCTCGACCGTCGAGGAGATCCAGGACGCGCTCAACGAACCGACCTTTGTGGACGATCACGGCATCGCGCTGTCGGCGAGCATCGGCGTGGTCGACCGCCCACCGGCCTTCGCGACCGCCGCCGAACTGATGCGCTGCGCCAACGCCGCGCTGCGTCAAGCGAAAGCGCGCGGCAAGCGGCAGTGGGCGTTGCACGACCCGCACGACGACGCGCGCCGCCGCGGCAAGTACGCGCTGGCCGCGTCCATGCCGGGCGCGTGGGAGCACGGCGAGATCGAGATCGTCTACGCACCGGTGCACGACCTGGAGACGCGCGAGGTGCTCGGCGCCGTCGCCCGGCTGCACTGGGACGACCTGAGCCACAACGACACGATGGCGCTGGCCGACTCGACGGGCCTGTCGCTGCCGATCGGCAGGTGGTTGCTGCGCGAGGCGTGCGCGCAGGCCGCGAGATGGGTGGAGGAGTTCGGTGACGGGGCGCCCACGCTGCACGTCGCGTTGGGCGCTTTGCAGTCCCGCGACGAGGACCTGGTCGCCGACGTCAAACGGGCGCTGGACGAGACCGGTCTCCCTCCCGAACGGCTGCGGATCGCACTCGACATCTCGTCGGTGCTGGCCGGCGACGACAACGCGTTGGTGCTGCACGACAGCGGCATCGTCACGGCGCTGGACGGGTTCCGCGGTGGCCACGACGAACTGGCCGTGCTGACCGAGGTACCGGTCCGCTCGGTGATCACCCGCGCGCCCGCTCCCAGCCCGGACTCCCCGCTGCACCAGGCGATGCGCGCGTTGATCGCGACCGTGCACGGCTTCGGCGTGCGGTTCGGCGTCGACGAGGTGCACACCCTCACCGACGCCGAGCACTGGCGCCAGGCCGGCGCGGACGGCGTGATCGGGCTGCTGCCCGCCCTGTCCGCGGCCGAGGTCACCGAACTGCTGACTACAGTTGCTTCACCGCCGCCAGGAGCTTCGTGAGCGAGTCCTTCGCGTCTCCGAACAGCAGCGTCGTCTTCGGGTTGTAGAGCAACTCGTTGTCCACGCCCGCGAAACCCGGCCGCATCGAACGCTTCATGAACACCACGGACTTCGCGCGGTCGACGTCGAAGATCGGCATGCCGTAGATCGGACTGGCCGGCTCGTCCCGCGCACCGGGGTTCACCACGTCGTTCGCACCGACCACCACGGCCACGTCGACCGACGTGATGCCGGGGTTGACGTCGTCGAGCTCCTTGAGCTGCTCGTACGGCACGTCCGCCTCGGCCAGCAACACGTTCATGTGCCCCGGCATGCGCCCCGCGACGGGATGGATCCCGTACGCCACCGACACCCCACGCCGTTCGAGCTGCGACACGAGCTCCCGCACGGCGTGCTGCGCCTGCGCGACAGCGAGCCCGTACCCCGGCACGACGACCACGTTGTTCGCATACCCCAGCAGGATCGCGACGTCCTCGACCGTGCCCGACTTGACCGTCCGCTGCTCCTCCCCCTGCGCGACAGCGGTCGTCGCCTTGAACGCGCCGAACAGGATGTTCGCGAGCGAGCGTCCCATCGCCTGCGCCATCAACCGGGTCAGGATCGTGCCGGACGCGCCGACGAGCGTGCCCGCGACGATCAGCAGGGTGTTCGCCAGCACGTACCCCGACGCCGCGACCGCGAGACCGGTGAACGCGTTGAGCAACGAGATCGCGATCGGCACGTCCGCACCGCCGACCGGCAGCACGAACAGCACACCGAGCGCCAGCCCGACCACCGCCAGCAACCACAGCAGGAACCCGTTCGGCACCACCATCGTCAACGCGCACAGGGCAACCGACGAGACGCCGGCCGCGATCGCGAGCTGCTGCCCCGCCGGCAACAACACCGGGCGGGTCGTCATCAGCTCCTGCAACTTCAGGAACGTGACCACCGAACCGGAGAAGCTGACCGAGCCGATCAGCACCGTCAGCACGGTCGCCAGCCGGAACATCACGGTCGTGCCCGGCACCGCGAAGAACTCCGCCAGCGCCACCAACGCCGCCGCCGCGCCACCGACACCGTTGAACAGCGCCACCATCTGCGGGATGGCCGTCATCTTCACCGAGCGCGCGGCCGGAATGCCCACGACGACACCGAGTGCGATGGCGATCAGGATCCACAGTCCGTTGTGGACGACCCCGTGGAGGTACGCGGTGACGACGGCGACCAGCATGCCGAACGCGCCGATGAAGTTGCCGTAGCGCGCGTATTTGGGCGAGCTCAGGCCTTTCAGCGCCAGGACGAAGCACACCGACGCGACGAGGTACATCAGCTGGACCGTCATCGCTTGAACATCTCCAGCATTCGGTCGGTCACCACGAACCCGCCCACGACGTTGACCGTGGCCAGGAAGACCGCCACCAAACCCAGCACGAGCTCCAGCGTGCTCTCGGCGGACCCCGTGATCAGGATCGCGCCGACCAGGATCACGCCGTGGATGGCATTCGCACCGGACATCAGGGGCGTGTGCAGGATCGTGGACACCTTCGAGACCACCTCGAAGCCCACGAACACGGCCAGCACGAAGATCGTCAACAGGTCGATCACGGCGACTCCTTGCGGATCTGACCGTCGTGGGTGAGGCAGCAGCCGTCGAGCACCTCGTCCGAGAGGTCCGGCGCCACGGCCCCGTCCGCGATCATCAGCTTGAGCAGGTTCAGCACGTTGCGCGAGTACAGCTTGCTCGCGTGCACCGGCATGGACGACGGCAGGTTCAACGCACCGTGCACCAGCACGTCACCGACCCAGGTCTCCTGTCCCGCAACGGATCCGGCGTAGTTGCCGCCGGACTCCGCCGCCAGGTCGACCACGACGGAACCGGGCGCCATCGCCTTGAGCATGTCCGTCGTGACGAGGACGGGGGCCTTGCGACCGGGGATGGCGGCCGTGGTGATCACGACGTCGGACGCCGCCACGTGGTCGCCGATGAGCTCTCGCTGGCGTTCCAGGAACTCCTCGGACTGCACGGACGCGTACACGCCGGACTGGGTCTCCAGCTCGAGTTCGAGGAACTTCGCACCGAGGCTGCGGACCTCCTCCCCCGCCGCCTTGCGCACGTCGTACGCCTCGACGACGGCGCCGAGCCTGCGCGCGGTCGCGATCGCCTGCAGCCCGGCGACTCCGGCTCCCAGCACCAGCACCTTCGCCGGCGGCACGGTGCCCGCGGCGGTGGTGAACATCGGCAGGAAGCGCGGTAGTCGTTCGGCGGCGACCAGGACGGCCCGGTAGCCCGCCACCAAAGCCTGCGAGGACAGGGCGTCCGCGCTCTGGGCCCTGGTCACGCGGGGCAGCAGGTCGAAGCTGAACGACGTCACCCGGCGGTCGCGGTAGACCTCCAGGAGTTCTCGTTCATTGGCCGGCTGCAGGAAGCTGATGGTGACGGCGCCAGGTTTCAGCGTCGAAGCCTGGTCGATGGTCAGCGGCTGCACGGACACGACGACATCGGATTCCGACGTCGGGTCCTCGGGCGTCACCGCCGCCCCGGCCGCGCGGTACGCGGCGTCGAGGGCGTAGGCGTGGCGCCCGGCGCCTTCCTGTACGTGCACGGTCAGTCCAGCGTCGACCAGCGACGACACCGTTTCCGGTATGCAGGCGACTCGGCGCTCGGCGGGCCGCGACTCTGCGGGGGTTCCCACTTTCACCGTACGCACGTTACGCGATCAAAGGTGACCTGGGCCACATCTACAGTTGCCAGAGCACCGCACCGGCGAGGGTCAAACACCCTGCCAGCCCAACCGCGGGCACGATGCGCTTACCGAGCGTCCACGCGCTGGCGTTCGCGATCGCGTAGTAGAGCAGCACGCAGAACGAGCTGAACACGATCGCGCGCGTGACGTCCACGGTGAGCACCAGCCCGACGGCCACGAGCCCGGTGGCGATCTCGGCCCAGCGCAGGTCGGCCATGAACCCGGGCAGCCTGCGGTCACGCGCCATCGCCAGCGCGGTGCGGCTCACCCCGAGCTGCAGCGAGAGCAACGAGCCCAAAGCCGCCAGGCACGCGGCCACCCGGATGACGGGCGCCAGCGACGGCGACACGTCGGCCAGGGTCGACGAGGCCAAGCCGGCGCCCAACGCGTTCAACGCCACCACGGCAACGACCGCGTAGACGACCAGCGTGATCGACAGAGAGATGACCACGGCGCGTGGAATCGTCCGTGCGGGTTCGCGTACCTCCTCTCCCAACGTCGCGATGCGCGCGTAGCCGGCGAACGCGAAGAACAGCAGTGCGGCGGCGGGAAGGATTCCTGCGGGCAGGAACTCCGCTGGCTGCACGGCCTCGCGAGCCGTGACGGACGTGAGCACCAGCACGAGCACGACAGCGATCACGATGACCCTGGTGGCCAGCGCGGACTTCTGGACGCCGGTCAGGTTCAGCACGGTCAGCGCCACGACGGCCGCGACCGCGACGGGTTTCGGCCAGCCCGCGTAGGCGCCGACCGTCAGCGCCATGGCGGCGCACGACGCCGTCTTGCCCAGCACGAACGCCCAGCCGGCCAGGTCGCCCCACACGCGTCCGAGCCGTTCGCGGCCGTAGACGTACGTGCCGCCGGACTGCGGGTAGCGCGCGGCCAGCCAGGCGCTCGACAACGCGTTGCAGCAGGCGATCACGCCGGCGATCACCAGCGACACGAGCAACGCGGACCCGGCCGCCGCCGCGGCCGGGGCGAACACGGCGAAAACGCCGGCGCCGATCATCGAGCCGAGCCCGACGAACACGGCGTCGGTCAGCGTCAGACTGCGGGTGAGCTGCACCCGGTCAGTGTGCGACAGGGCACCCGGAGGGCTTGCCGGCGGGGAAGAAGTTCGGCAGCAGTTCATCCGAGTCGTAGTAGCGGTGGTACACCGGCGTGAGCCCGCCCGACACGGGTGGCACGATCCACGACCAGTCCGCGGGGCAGGTGCGTCCGGCGGCCTCCTCCTTCTCCAGGTGTGTCAGGAACCTCTGCGACTCCGTGTGGTGGTCCGTGATCGTGACCCCGGCCTCCGCGAACGAGTGCAGGACGGCGCGGTTGAGCTCCACCAGGGCTCGGTCGCGCCACAACGTCGCCTCCGACGACGTGTCCAGGCCCATTCGCTTGGCGAGGTACGGCAGCAGGTCGTAGCGGTCGTGGTCGGCCAGGTTGCGGGCGCCGATCTCGGTGCCCATGTACCAGCCGTTGAACGGCGCCGACGGGTAGTCGATGCCGCCGATGCGCAGGCGCATGTTGCTGATGGCGGGCACGGCGTGCCACTTGACGCCGAGCGCTCCCAGCCAGGGGAAGTCGGGGTGCGACAGCGGGACTTCCAGCACGTCGTCGGCGGGGATCTCGACGAGGGCGGGTTCCTGGCCCTTGCAGGACACCATGAGCGGCAGCACGTCGAACGGGCCGCGCGTGGCGGGCGGTGTCCAGCCGCGCTTGAGCGCGAGCTCGGTCAGTGCCAGGTTGCGCGCGTCGCCGAGCACTCCGCCGTCGGAACCGCGGTAGGCGGCGTAGCGGATGATCTGCTCGTTGACGATCTGCGGCGCGTGCGTGCCGGGCTCGGCGGGGGCGAAGATCGTGATGACGGGCCGGATCTTGCCCTTGTTCGTGGCCACGCGGAGGTGTTCGACGCACTCCGCGGCCACGTCGGCCGGGGTCGACACCTCGCGCTGGTCGCGCACTTTCAAGCTCCGCCAGTAGAGACGGCCGATGCAGCGGGAGCTGTTGCGCCAGGCCACCCGCGCGCCGAAGGTCAGTTCGGCGGTCGTGTGGCGGTAGGTGCCGGTCGCGGCGATCTCCGCGTGCACCTCGGCCAGCCTGGCCTCGACTGGACCGAGGTCCGGATGTTCGGCGTGGTGCTGTCGGACGAAGTCCTCAGCCTCGGCGATGTCGATCTCGCCGGTGTTCTCGACCTGCGCCGGGGGAAGCGCCGTGAGGGAACGGGGCAACACATCAGTCGGGACGGGGGTCATGGCGAGCGACCGTAGTTGCGCTTTCGTGGGGCGGAAACCGCCTGTCGCGTTACGCCATCTGGATCACTGACGCACGGCCGATACGCACAGCGATTACTTGATACCGCAACCGGGTGACAAAGCGTGGGACAAAGGGTGGTTTTCGACTGTTATCTGGCCGAGACCAAACATTGACCGGTGATTCAGTTCACCACTGGATTCGACCCGTTCGAGTGAACTTCGGCCGGCACCTCCCACGAGGAGAACTGCGTCATCCCCCGGACTGCCAACGAGGGTGGCATCACGCGGAACGCGAAGTTCCGCAACGCCAAGGCAATCGGCGACCGCAGCTCGATCCCGAACCTGCCCGCCATCCGCGATCCCTTCCAGACGGACCGCGTGCGCGGCCGTCGCAGGGCGTCGTAGCGCGCGAGATCACCGTTGCACAGAGCCAAAGTCACCGCGTCCTCCAGCGCCATGCACGCGCCCTGCCCCAGGTACGGCGTCATCGCGTGCGCCGCGTCGCCGAGCAACGCGACCCGTCCCCCCACGAACGTCGGCAGCAAGGGCAGCTGGTGGATGTCGTGCCGGAGCACGTCCGGGGTCGACGCCAGCAACTCGGGCAACGGGTCGTGCCACCGGCCGAACAACGACACCGGGTCCAGGTCCGCCCCGGCGGGCGCGACCGCCGCGACGTACCAGCAGACCCGGCCGTCTCCCAACGGCAGGACGCCCGCCTCAGCACCCGGACCGAGCGTCTGCGAGATGGGCAGGTCGCAGGGCCCCGGCGCCACGCCTCGCCACGCCGTCGCCCCCGCGTACTCGGGCCCCGGCGCGCCGGGCAGCAGTTCCGCGCGCAGACGGCTGTTGATGCCGTCCGCCGCCACCACGAGGTCGGCGTCCAGGTCGTCGGCACTGGTCACCTCGACGTCGGTGAACAGGATCTCCGGCGGCAACGCGCGCAGCAGGACGCCGTGCAGGTCGGCGCGGTGCATCGCGATGACCTTCTCCTGGCCGACGTCGGGCATGTGCACGAGCCAGCGCCCGTCCTCGGCCCGGACGCCTCCCGACACACGGGGCGTGCCCAGCTGCCGGATCTCGTCGTCGAGGCCCATCCACTCCAGCGCTCGCAGCGCGTTCGGCATCACGCCGACACCAGCGCCGATCTCGCCGAACGCGGCCGCACGCTCGTAGACGACGACTTCCCACCCGACGCGGCGCAACGACACCGCCGTCGCCAGCCCGCCGATGCCGCCACCCACCACGATCGCCTTCATCGTTCCTCCTCTACAGATGTAGAGGAAACTACACCTGTAGACTACAGCTGTAGAGAGAGATTGGGACCACAGTGCGCAGAGACCTCATCACCGACACCGCGATCCAGCTCGTGGCCGAGGAGGGCATGCGAGGGCTCACCCACCGCGCGGTCGATCGGCGGGCGGGCTTGCCGGAGGGCTCCACCAGCGCGTACTTCCGCACCCGCAAGGCGTTGGTCGAGGGGTTCGTCGAGCGGCTCGCGGACCAGGAACGGCTCGACGTGGTGCCTGATCCCGACGACGTCGCGGGCAGCATCGCGAGGACGCTCGACAGCTGGCTGGTCGAGCGGAACAGGACGCTCGCGAGGTACGCGGCGATGCTCGAGGCCACCCACCACCCCGAGCTGAAGTCGATCCTCGTCCACTCCCCGCGCGAGCAGGCCACGGCGCTCGCGACGATGCTGGGCCACGAGGATCCCGAACGGGCGGGCGCGCACCTCACGGCGTTCCTGGAGGGGCTGCTGTTCTACCGGCTCGTCGGCGGCGGCAGCACGGTCGGACCGACTCCCGGCACCGAGGAAAGCGTGCTGGACCTCAAGAACGCTGTGGAAAAGGCGTTGCGGCCGTAAGTACCGTGGGTTTCATGGGATTCGGGTACGGGGTCTTCTACCTCTGATCACGGACGTGTGCCACCACGCAACACGTCCTGATTTCGCGTACCCAAAAAGAGGATCCCCGTGCGTTCGCATGTTCATTTGACGACCCAAGACCTCACCAAGGGCTATGAGGCCGGGCCCGTCGTCGACGGCATCTCGCTGACGGTCTCCGCGGGCCAGCGTCTCGGCATCATCGGCGAGAACGGCCGCGGCAAGACCACCCTCCTCCGCCTGCTCGCCGAAGACCTGGTGCCGGACCAGGGAACTGTCACCCGGCACGGCTCGTTGAGCCTGGTGCGACAGGAAATGCCGTTCCACGAAGGCGAAACGGTGGGCGACCTGCTGGCGAAGGCGTTGCGCGAGAGCCGAGAGGCACTGTCCGAACTGGACGCTGCCGCAGCGCCGTTCGACGAGCAGCGCTACGAGAAGGCCTTGTCCCACGCCGAGAACATCGAGGCCTGGGACGCCGAGCGCCGCGCCGAGATCGCGCTCAAGGCCCTCGACGCCGACCACGACAGGTCCGCGGCACTCCAGCGGCTCAGCGTGGGCCAGCGCTACCGCGTGCGGCTCGCGTGCCTGCTCGCCGAACGCGCCGACGTCCTGCTGCTGGACGAGCCGACCAACCACCTCGACGCGGGCGCGCTGGCGTTCCTGACCGAACGCCTGCACGAGCACCACGGCGTCGTGGTGCTCGTGAGCCACGACCGCACGTTGCTGGACGAGGTCTGCACCCAGTTGCTCGACCTCGACCCGTCCCCGGACGGCGAGGTGCACCTGCACGGCGGCGGCTACCGGGCGTTCAAGGAGGCCAAGCGCGCCGAGCGGCAACGGTGGGAGCAGCGGTTCGCCCAGGAGGAGGCCGAGCACGACGAGCTGGCCGAGAAGGTCGACCGCGCCCAGGCCCGCCTGAAGGACGGTTGGCGCCCTCCGAAGGGCACGGGCAAGCACCAGCGCACGACGCGTGCGGCGAACAAGATGCGCAACGTGGCTCGCAGGCTCGAAGAGCTCGGCGACCAGCGTGTCGGTGCTCCCCCGCCCCCGTTGCGCTTCACGCCGCCGGAGCTGGAGGCGAGCGGAGACCTGCTGCACGCCACCCCGCTCGACGTACCCGGCAGGCTGAACCTCACCGAGCCGATCTCGCTCAGCGCGGGAGAGAGGCTGCTGGTCACCGGACCGAACGGGGCGGGCAAGTCGACGTTGCTGAACGTGCTCGCCGGCCGCGTCAAGCCTGCCCACGGCACGGTCCACCACGTCGGCAGGGTCGCCCTGCTGGCCCAGGAGTCGGCGTTCGAGAACGAGGACGCCACCGCGGTCGAGCTCTGTTCGCGGGTGGAGGACATCGGTCTGCTCAGAGGGAAAGACCTGGTGCGTCCGGTCGGCCGCCTGTCCACTGGACAGCGCAGGCGCCTGGAGCTGGCGATCCTGCTGAGCAGTGCACCGCACGTGCTGCTGCTCGACGAGCCGACCAACCACCTGTCGATCACCCTGGTCGACGAGCTGACCGAGGCCCTGCGGCAGACCAGTGCCGCCGTGGCCGTCGCGACCCACGACCGGCAGATGCGGACAGATTTCGGCTCGTGGCGGTCCGTGGTCCTGGATTCACCTTCATGAACTAATGAAACTTCTGTAGCTTCGAAATAGGTCTTCTGCCGAGCACTCGGGAGGTGTGCGAGATGACCGAACTGATCTCCGACAAACTGCCCACGATCCGCCAGACCCCGTTCGACCCGCCCGCCGAGGTCACGCGGATCCGCGAGCAGGCCCGCGTCAGCAGGCTGAAGTTCCCCGACGGTCACGTCGGCTGGCTCGTCACCGGGCACCACCAGGTGCGCGAGGTCCTGGGGAGCCCGAAGTTCACCAACGACCCCGAGAAGCACCACCTGATCGACCTGCGCTTCCAGGGCGAGCAGCCCGAGGAGTCGGACAAGCGCAAGGCCGAGCCCGGCATGTTCCTGAACCAGGACCCGCCGGACCACACGCGGCTGCGCAAGATGCTGCAGGGCCAGTTCACCGTCCGGCGGATGAACCAGCTGTCCGAGTGGATCGGCCAGATCGTCGACGACCAGCTGGCGCACCTGCGCACGTTCGACGGCCGCGCGGACCTCGTGAAGGAGTTCGCGCTTCCGGTGCCGTCACTGGTGATCTGCGCGCTGCTCGGCGTCGGGTACGAGGAGAAGGCCCGGTTCCAGGACGACACGACGAAGCTGCTGAGCCTGGACTCGACGTTCAAGGAGGCCATGGCGGCCTTCGCGCGCATCCAGGAGTTCATGCGCGAGCTGATCGCCCGCAAGAAGGAGAACCCGGGCGACGACATGATCAGCGACCTCCTCGCGACCGGTGAGCCGACCGACGAGGAAGCGTCGAACATGGCGCTGCTCCTGCTGATCGCCGGGCACGAGACGACGGCGAACATGCTGGGCCTCGGCACGTTCACGCTGTTGCAGCACCCGGACCAGCTGAAGATCCTCAAGGACGAACCAGACGTCGTGGACAACGCCGTCGAGGAGCTGATGCGGTACCTGTCGATCATCCACTTCGGACCGACGCGCACCGCGAGCGAGGACGTGGAGATCGACGGTCACCTCATCAAGGCCGGTGACACGGTGGTGATGCATGTGCCGGCGGCGAACCGCGACCCGGAGAAGTTCCCCGGCAACCCCGAGGAGCTCGACCTGCGCCGCCCGGCGAGCGGGCACCTGGCGTTCGGGCACGGCATCCACCAGTGCCTGGGGCAGCAGCTGGCCCGCATCGAGATGCGGATCGGCTTCGGCAAGCTGTTCCAGGAGTTCCCGGACCTGCGTCTCGACGTCGACCCCTCGGAAGTGCCGCTGCGCACCGACATGGGCATCTACGGGGTGCACTCGCTGCCAGTAGCGTGGTCGTCATGAAGATCTCCGTCGACCAGACGAAGTGCTGTGGTTCGGGAATGTGCGTCCTGACCGACCCGGACCTGTTCGACCAGAGCGAGGAGGACGGCACGGTGCTGCTCCTCGTCGAGCACCCGGACGCCGAGCACGAGGCCACCGCGAAGGAAGCGGCGGGCCTCTGCCCGGCGGGCGCGATCACGGTCAGCTGATCCTCCGCACGTCGGACCGCCAGGCGACATCGGTACCGTCGCCTGGCGGTCCGGCAGCACCCGGGATCAGGACGTCGTCAGCCGCAGCTCGTCGACCTCGGCCTGGAACCCCGCCGCCGTCAGCGTCTCCTCGGCCAGCCGCCAGTGCTCCCGCGCCTCCTCGGGCCGTCCGGACCGCTCCAGCGCGTTGCCCAGCACCCGCAACGACCGCCCGAACTCCGGCGGCGACCCCATCTTCCGCGCCTGCTCCATGGCCATCGAGGCCAGTTCCAGAGCGGCCTCGGCGGACGTGGCCATCCCGGACCTCAGGCGCCACACCCAGATCCGGCCCTGCCGGTCGTCGTGCTCGTCGAAGAACTCCCAGGCCTGCCGCAACTGCTCCTCGGCCAGCGAGTCCTGGCCGGACCGGACCAGCGTGTCCGCGAGGAACAACCGGATGTTGGCGGCCAGGTCCGGGTCCCCGAGCTTCTGCGCCGCGGCCAGCGAGGACCGCAGGAACGCGGCGGAGTCGTCCAACTGTCCCGTGAACTGGTGCAACCGCCCCAGCTCCAGTGCCGCCGACAGCTCGCTCTGCTCGTCCCCCATCCGCGCGGCCAGCCGCCTGGCCCGTTCCAGGTAGTCCTGTGCGGCGGTCAGCCCGCCGGCTCGGCGTTCGATCGCACCGAGGGAACACAGCACCTCGATCTCGCCGTGCGGATTGCCGGAGGCCACGAACCGGGTCATGGCCTCACGATGAGCCTCGCGGGCCTCCGCGGATCGCCCGCTCCACTCGTGCATCCACCCCATGCCGTAACGGGCGTAGGCCTCGCCCCACGTGTCACCGGCCGCGGCGAAACTCTCCTGCGCGGCCTGGAAGTCGGCGAACGCGGCGCTGTAGTCGTGCAGCCGGACCCGCAGGATCGCGCGCTGCTGCAGCAACATCGGCCGGCGCGCGGCGGGTGCGCAGGAGAGTCCCAGGGCGTTGATCTGCTCCCAGTCGTCGAACCGCGCCCGCAGGTCGCAGAACGCCGCCGACCTGATCGCGAGCTCGGCGGCCAGCGGGCCCAGGCCCAGCGCGGCGGCCTGCGTGATCACGGCGTGGACGTTCAGCCACTCCGCGTCGAACCAGTCGGCCGCGTCGCCGAGGTCGAACCGTTCCAGCGCAAGGGGTTCCGGCCGGATGCCCTGGTGCGGCAGCTCCACGTCGGCCCGCGTCGCGAGGTCCAGCCACTGCTCGAACAACGCCCGCAGCGCGACGGCCGGCTCCTCGGTGGCGGCCTCCCGGCCGAAGGCGCGCAGCAGGTCGTGCAGCCGGTAGCGCACCTGTCCCAGGCCGTCGCGTCCCGCGTACTCGACCAGCCGGGCGTCGACCAGCGCCTCGACGTGGTCCTCCGCGTCGTCGAGGTCCAGCCCCGTCAACGGGGATGCCACCCAGGCCGGGAAGTCCGGCGTGTCGACCAGTGACAGCAACCGGAACGCGGTCCGGTGCGACTCCTCCAGCCCGTCGTAGGACAGTGCCAGCGAAGCCCGCACGTCGAGATCGCCCAGCGACAGCTCGTCGAACCGGCGGCGTTCGTCGGAGAGCCGGCCGGCGAGCTTCGCGAGCTGCCAGTGCGGGCGCGCGACCAGCCGGGCCGCCGCCACCCGCAACGCCAGCGGGAGGTTGCCGCAGTACGTCACGATCTCCTGCGCCGCACCGGGTTCGGCGGCACACCGGGCCTCTCCGACCGCGGCCCGCAGCAACGCCAGCGCGTCGGCGGAGGGCAGCACGTCCAGCAGCACGACGTGCGCGGCCTCGAGACCGGCCAGCGCGGCCCGGGAGGTGACCAGCGCGGCACCGGACGTGGTCCCCGGCAGCAACGGCCGGACCTGGGCCTCGCTGACGGCGTTGTCCAGCACGACGAGGATCCGCCGGTCCGACAACAGGTCCCGGTACAGGGCGACCCGATCCTCCACAGTGGACGGGATCGCGCCGCCCGAGACACCCAGGCCGCGCAACAGGCGGTCCAGTGCCGCGGCGGGCTCGACGGGTTTCTGCTCACCACCGCGCAGGTTCAGGTACAGCTGGCCGTCCGGGAACCCGTCGCGCACGGCGTGGGCGCAGTGCACGGCCAGCGAGGTCTTGCCGACACCGCCGGGTCCGGTGATCGTCCACGTCCCACCGGCGCGCAACCCGGCCGTCAACCGCGCCACCTCGGCCGCGCGCCCGGAGAAGTCGCCGACCGCGGGCGGCAGCCACGAGGGTCCGGACTGGACGGCGACCGGCGCGGACGAGCCCGCCAGCACCTCCATGTGCAGCGCGCGGAGCTCGGCGTTCGGGTCGATGCCGAGCTCGTCGGCGAGCACGTCGCTCGCCCGCCGGTACACGTCGAGGGCCTGCGCCTGCTGGCCGGTGCGGTGCAGGGCGAGCATCAGCTGGAACCAGAAGCGTTCGCGCAGCGGGTGTTCCGCGACGAGCGAGCGCAGCTCGTCGACGATCTGGTCGTGCCGGCCCAGCTGCAGTTCGGCGTCGTTGCGGCGTTCCAGCACCTCCCAGCGCTGTTCGTTCAGGCGCTGCACGTCGGTCTGTTCCATCCGCAGCGACGACACCTGGTCGAGCGCCGGGCCGCGCCACAACGCGGCGGCCTCACCGAGCAGGCGGGCCTCGGTCTCCAGGTCGGGCGCGCGGCGGGCCTCGGCGCGCAGCCGCTGGAACGTCAGCAGGTCGAGCTGGTCGTCTTCCAGGTGGATCGAGTAGCCGGTGGGCCACGTGCGGACCAGCTTGCGGTCGGCCAGGTCGTCCAGCGCCTGCCGCAACCGCATGACGTACGTCTGCAGGGTCGCGCGCGCCGCACCTGACGGCTCTTCGCCCCAGAGATGTTCCATCAGCTCGTACGAGGACACCGGTGCGTTCGCCTTCATCAGCAACGCGGCGAGCAGGACACGCTGCTTGGCCGAGCGCAGCTCCACGACGCGGCCAGAGTCGATGACCTGCAACGATCCGAGAACTCTGAACCCCCACCGCCGTTGCATGGGCCCGATCCTAACCAGCCGGTAACCCCAGGTGTCAGCGAAATGTCAGCGGGCCGCGTGATGCTTCTCGCCCATGAGGACGACAACCTTCGCGGCCCCCGCGGCGTCGTTCTCCGGACTCGACTGCTGACGCACAGGCTGGAGCGGCGTCGTGGCCCCCCAGGCGGGCGCCGCTCCTCTTCAGACGGTGCCGCCGGGGCCCGAAGCCCAAACCTCTCCTCGGGTCCCGGTGGCGCCTCCGGTCAGGCCGCGCCCCGCGACGACGTCATGAACTTCCCCAGCCGGGACACCAGGTCGTCCGCGGCCTCATTGCCCCGCAACCGTTCCGCCTCCTGCTTCAACGGCCGCATGCGGTCGCGGGTGCGGGCCGAGCTGATCGGACCGGACAGCGCGATCGCCTGTTCGCCGACGTCCCGCGCCTGTTCGGGGTCGTTCCGCACCAGGTGGTTCACGGCGAGCGCGGCCAGCCGGAACGACTGGCTGCGCGACGCGTTCTCACCGTCGGAGGAGATCGCCCTGGTGAGCAGCGGGATCGCCGACCGCGCGTACTTCACGTCGCACGTGCGCGCGAGTTCGGTGTGCACCATGCCGCCGATGGACACCAGGTCGGCCAGGTCGAAGAAGCGCGCCCACGGCGGCGCGTCCTCGGCCACGGACCGTTCGAACTCGTCCTCGGCACGCGCGAACTGGCGCAGCGCCTGCCTTTCCGCGCCCATCTTCGCGAACGCCCACGCCTCGTTGGCGTGCAGGATGGACACGGCCAAGGTGGACCCGCTGGCCTGCGCGACGGGCAGACCCCGTTGGAACGACGACAAAGCGTCCTCGGCCAGGTCGTAGTGCAGGTGCACGCGGCCCATGCGGTAGTGGATGTTCGCTTCCAGCGCGCTGTTGCCCGATGCGCGCGCGAGGCTCATCGCACGGCCGAAGTGCAGGTGCGCCGATTCGAGCAGGCCCATGTCGAACGACGCCCAGCCAGCCAGGTTGTGCAGGTCCGCGATGGCGACCTGGAGCCGGTGCAGCACCGGACCGGACGAACTGGTGTCGAGCAACGGGTTCGCCCAGTTCAACAAGGCGACGCAAGCGTCCCGGCACGCACCACCGCCGTATTCGTGGTCGAGCGCCCGCAACGCACTCGTCAGAGTTTCCACATGCCGCACGTCGGTCTTGTCCACGCGATCTCGAAACGCATCGCCGTTGAACATGGTTGGCCCTCCTGACGTGCGCCGCGCACTCGTTGTACGAATACCCGTTACACACCGCCGGTACTCACCGCGCGCCGACACCATCCCGCTGCAGGGCCTGGTCGGGAAGGGTCTTTCGACTCTCCCGGGACACGTCGGCGCGACCGCCACAACGCCGTGGTGGTCGCGCCTACGATTTCGGACGGTCGTGGTGATCGGAAAGGGGCCAACGAGGTGTCAGCGCACGGGAACTGAATCCATTTCCCGTGACGACTCCTCACCGGTTCGGCCGATCGGTTCACTCCTCCAGGGTGACCACCTGCGCGGGACACCTGTCCACTGCGTCACGAACGCCCGGTAGCAGCTCGGCGGAGGGTTCCGCCACGACCACCAGGCCGAGCCCGTCGTCGTCCGACTGGTCGAACACGTCCGGGGCGGCGAGCACGCACTGACCCGAACCGATGCACCTCGTCTGGTCTATCCGGACCGTCACGTCACCACACCACCGGGATCGTCGCCGCGCCGTAGGTGATCATGTCCTCGCGGAAGTCCATCTCCACCAGGGGAACCGCCGGGCGCACGTCCGGGAACCGCGTGAACAGCGTGCGGAGCAGGATCTGCAGCTCCGCGCGGGCCAGGTTCGCGCCGAGGCACTGGTGCGGGCCGAACCCGAACCCGAGGTGCGACACCGCCCTGCGCTCCAGGTCGAGCTCACCGGCGTGCGGGCACAGCTCTTCGTCGAGGTTGGCGTGGAACGTCACCGCGACCCAGTCGCCCGCGTGGATCGTGACGCCGTCGACCTCGACGTCCTCGGTGGCCCTGCGCGCGAGCCCCGCGCCGCCGAGCCTGCCGACCGTGTACCGCATCAGCTCCTCGACGATGACGTCCGCACGACTCGGGTCGCGCTTCAGGATCGCCAGCTGGTCCGGGTTCTCGAAGAGCGTGAGGGTGAACAGGCCGAAGAAGTTCGACGTCGTCTCGTGGCCCGCCGCGAGCAGCCCGATGGCGAGGAACAGCAGCTCGTCCATGTCGAAGTCGGTGTCGTTGACCATGAGGCCGATCAGGTCGTCGGTGGTGCCCGACGCCTTCTTCTCCTCCACGACCTTCATGAGCACCCCGCCCAGTTCGGCGGCCTTCGCCTCGTACTCGGCACGCGAGCCGTTCTTGCCGAACATCTCCCTGGTCGTGGCCTGGAACAGCTCCTGGTGCTCCGGCGGGACGCCGAGCAGTTCGGCGATCACCAGTGACGGCACCGGCAGGCAGACCGAGGACACCAGGTCGGCGGGCGCTCCCGCGCGTTCCATCGCGTCGAGGTGCTCGTCGACGATCTCCTGGATGCGCGGGCGCATCTCGTTCAGGCGCTTGACCATGAACGCCCGCGCGAGCGGCCGGCGCAGACGCAGGTGCTCGGCGCCGTCCATCACGTTCATGTTGCCCGGTTCCGGCAGGCCGAGGACCTGCTCGCCCTCGGTGCGCATCTCGGGCTGGCCGTCCTTGTTCGCGCTGAACCGCGGGTCGGAGAGCACCTGCCGCACCCCGGCGTAGCTGCTGACGACCCAGGCCTCCACCCTGTTGGGCCAGAGCATCCTCACCGGGCCCGCGCTGATGGCCTCCTCGAAGCCCGCGGGCGGACCCAGCGGGTGCGTGCGGTTCTCGTGCGGGACCGGGCAGACGGCAGCTTCAGTCACGGGATTCCCCCTCAATAGAACAGAACTGTTCTGTTGACTTCATGACCGAACGTAGCGCAACGACTACGAGCTGACGAGTTATTTGGCCCGAAATGTACTGATCAACGGTCTCAGCAGGCCGTCGACGATGCTCTCGATGACACCCTCTTCCTCCGACCGGAGGACGAAGGTCGAGATCAGCGCGGTGATGAGGACTTCGGCGTCGAGGCGCTCCGGCAGTTCACCGCGCGCCTTCCCCCGCTGCACGGCGACCCGCAGGTGCTCGGTGTACGCGCGGTCGACGTGCTCCTCGCGCAGGTACGCGAGATCGGCGTCCTGACGGCTGCCCTCGAGCAGCCCGAGGAAGATGCCGGCGGTGTCGAACGGCATCGGCTCGCCCCACGCCAGCAGGATCTGGCGGACGTCCTCGGCGAACGTGCCCTCGTCCGGCTGCGACAGCCGCGGCAGGTTCGCCTTCAGCGCGTCCGTGATCAGCCGCGCCTTGGACGGCCAGCGCTGGTAGAGGCTCGCCTTGCTGGCGCGCGCCCGGCCGGCGACGAGGTCCATGTTGAACCGCGCGTACCCGACCTCCGCCAGCACCCCGAGCACCGCGGCGAAGACCTCCTGCTGACGCTCGGGCGCGTCCAAAGGCGTGCGACCCACCCTGTCTCCCTCGGCTCAGGTGACGTGCACCGTACCGGGGCCGTCCGCGAGGCGGCGCGAACGGCAGCACGGGCGGGCCGTGGTCGCCGCTGCCGATCTCCGCCGGAGGCGCCCACCAGTCCGATGTGGACGCACAGTGTTCCGGCGAGCGCCGCACTTCTCAGTTGCGACGCTCGGTCACCCAGGTGGCGATCTGCGCCCGCGAGGTGAACCCGAGCTTCTGCAGGATCCGCTCCACATGCCCCTCCGCGGTCCGCCGGGCGATCACCAGCCGAGCCGCGATCTCCTTGTTCGACATCCCCCCGGCGATGAGGTCGGCGACCTGCTGCTCCCGCCGCGTCAACGGCGTCGAGGTCACCACCGGCGCCTCCTCCCGAACCGCCTCCTCCCCGATGGCGAACGCGATGGCGTCCTCCAGTTCGAGGTCCATGCCCTTGCGGAACACGGCACGGAACTCCTGCTCACCCAACGCGGACACCGTCGCCGACTCGCACTCGCCGTGCGGAGCCCCGAAGTAGCGCGACCCGAACATGGGGTAGCCGACCGACTGCCAGATCTCGTTGGTGGCGCCCAGCAGCGTGGCCGCGCGCTCCGCGTCGCCCTGGGAGGCGGAGATCCAGGCGAGCACCTCGAGCGCGAGCACGATGCCGAGCAGGTCGTGGAACGAGCGCTTGATCTGCAGGCACTCGCGGCCGAGCCGGTCGGCGAGCGCGAAGTCGCCGCTGACCCACGCGCACAGCGCCAGCACCCAGATCGCGTACGCCTGCGCCCACAGTTCGCCGTGCTCCTCGCCGACGGCCTTGGCCTCGACGCAGAGTCGTTCGGCGGCGGCGAAGTCGTGCCGGAACGTCGCCGAGATCGCGAGTTCGATGCCGGCGAGCATGGTGTGGCTGTTGACCGTGCCCTGGCCCCGGTACAGGCGCATGGCCTCCTCGAACCCGCTGTCCGCGAGGTCGAGGTCGTCACCGATCAGGTGCGTGCAGGCGATGCGGTGGGTGGCGTAGGCGAGCGCGGCCCCGTCACCGGACTCGACCGCGTACTCGAGGCACTCGTCCAGCATCCGCGTCGACGCGGGCAGGTCTCCCTGCAGTGTCGAGACGTAGCCGTTGACCCACAGCGCCTTGGCGCGTGACGGGCCCGGTTTCGCGCTCGCCACGGCCCGGTCGAGCCAGTGCCTGCCCTCGCCGAGCATGCCGCAGCCCGCCCAGTAGAACCACAGCGTGCTGGCCAGGTGCACGCAGTGGTCGCCGTCGTGGTCGAAGCAGAAGTCCAGGGCGGAGCGCAGGTTCGCGTGCTCCAGGCGAGTGAGGCTGAAGATCTGCGGCTGGGCGGGGCCGAACCACTCCTTCTCGCGGCGCTCGGCCCAGTCGATGAAGTGGTCGCGGTGCCGTTCGCGCGTCACCTGTTCACGGCCGGCCTCGCGCAGCTTCTCCAGGCCGTACTGCCGCAACGGCTCCAGCAGCCGGAACCGGGTGCCGGACGGCTGCTGCTCGGACACCACCACGGACTTGTCGACCAGCCCCATCAGCGAGTGCATGACCTCCTCGGCCGCGACGCTGTCGCCGGAGCAGACCCGTTCCGCCGCCTCCAGGTCGAACGTGCCCGAGAACACCGACGCCCGTGCCCACAGGACCTGCTCGGACCGCGTGCAGAGGTGGAAGCTCCAGTCCACGGCGGCGTGCAGCGTCTGGTGGCGCGGGTCGCCACCGCGCTTGCCCTCCACGAGCACCCGGAAGGTGTTGTCCAATCTGGACGACAGGTGGTCGAGGCTGAGCACGCGCATGCGCACGGCGGCCAGTTCGATGGCCAGCGGAATCCCGCCGAGCAGCGTGACGATCTGACTGACCTTGGCGTGGTTGTGCGCGTCGAGGACGAAACCGGGTTCGACGGCGGCGGCGCGTTCGGCGAACAGCGCGAGCGCCGGGTCCTGCGGCAGCGGCGTGACCTGCCAGAGGTGTTCGCCGTCGACGCCCAGGCGTTCGCGGCTGGTGACGAGCACGCGCAGACCCCGGACCCCGCGCAGCAACGCTCCCACCAGGTCGGCGGTCTCCTCGACGACGTGCTCGCAGTTGTCGAGGACCATCAGCATCTGCCGGTCGCGCAGGTGTTCCACCAGGACGGTGCGGTGCATGCGGACGGTGTCGTCGTGGACGCCCAGCTGTTCGAGGACCGTGTGCACGACCAGTTCCGGGTCGGTGACGCCGCCCAGTTCGACGAACCACACCCCGTCGCGGAACGCCCTGCTCGTCTCGGCGGCAGCACGCAACGCCAGCCGCGTCTTCCCGACGCCACCGACACCCGTCAGGGTGACCAGGCGGGACTCGGCCAGCAGTCTCCGCACCTCGGTGACGTCGTGCCTGCGGCCGACGAAAGTAGTTGTGTCAGCAGGCAAATTACCTTTGCGACCTGGGGAAAGCGAACCGCCCACAGCGGCACCCTAGGTGCGCGCGATCTCCCGCTGCAACGCGGTCCCCCGGAGGCACCAATGGCGAAACACGGGTAGTTACCCCCTAGGGAGCACGCGGTCACCACTCCAACCTTGAAGGCTTGGCACACGCCTGCGAGAGGGGGACTCATGGCCTGCGACAGCCTCGGCGTGGACGTCCGGGAGCAGAACGGCGTGGTCGTCGTCCGGTTCAGCGGACGCCTCGACTGGACGACGTACATGCGCGCGCAGGACGTGTTGCTCGACTACGCCACCAAGGAGCTCGTCGGCGTGGTGGTGGAGCTCGACGAGCTGGTCGCGGAGTCCCCCGCGTTGCTGGTGCTGTTCGACGTCGTGTGGCTGTCCGCGGCGCGGTGGCCGGGCATCTCGCTGAGCCTCGTCGTCAGTGATCACGAGCTGCGTTCGACGCTGGAGTCGCGCGGCCTGCCCCGGCACATCCCGCTGCACTCGACGACCTCGGCCGCCGTGGCCGCGGTGGTGCGGCACAAGCACGAGGACCGGGTGGACGCGCCGCTGCCGACGTGCCGCTGCCTGCCGCACGTTGCCGAGCGGATCACCGAACGCGCCTGCGAGCGGTGGGGCGTCCAGTCGATGCTCGACGTCGCGCCGCAGGTGGCCGTGGAACTCGTGTCGCACATCGAGGACGACAGCCCCATGGCGCTGCTGCTGCGCATGCGTGGGGACAAGTTGTCCGTTGCGGTGCGCACGACCGCACGCTTCGACCTCAAGCAGTGGCACATCATGCGCCGCAACGTCGCGTCGATCGCCGTCTGCAACTTCACGATGGGTGAGACGCCGGCCGGAGGTGGGCGGCACATCATCTGGGCGTTGCTCGACGTGCCGGAGGACAGCCAGCGGCCTCCGAGCTACGTCTCAGAGGCTGCTGTCTTCACCCACCAGACTTAACGCTTTCGGGTCGTTCTACCGGACCGCTCTACTGGCCGTGCGTCGCCGCCAGACTCGTGCGATAAGCCCTGTGGACCTGGCGGTCCGAGGCCGCGTCCACCGCGTCCACGCACTGGTGCAGCCAGCACCGGTGCAGGGCGCATGTCACCCGTGAACAAGGGTCGAGGCCTAGTGGCTGGGCCAGGTCCTCGGCCTTGAGAACCGCTGTCAGAGTCGTGTCCTCGACTTCGGAGGAGGTCACCAGCCGCAGGTGCGTGCGTCGCCTCATGAGTAGAGCCTGCTGCCTGGACCCGGCCGTGCATACCCGCATTAATACCTGCTCAATCGCCGTTTCCGCCGAATTCCAGCCGAGGAAGAACCCCTTCTCAGCCGCTCTCCGGAGCCCTACGCTCGGATTCCAACGGCGGCGCAGAGGTGTATTCCATGGCGGATCCTGCGTACTTCCCTCCCCCGCACTCCAGCCGCATCGGTGCGAGCGATGTCGAACAGCTGGAGGCGCAGACCCGGTCGTTGCGTTCGGTGGACTACCGGTACGGCGGAGGGGCGTGCCGCGACGCCGTCGTCGTGCGGATCTACTGGGCGCAGCAGCTGCTGGCCGCCGAAGCGTCGGACGCCGTGCGGGCACGCCTGTTGTCCGCGGTCGCGGACCTGCACAACCTCGCCGGGTGGACGTCGTTCGACAGCGGCCAGGTGGGAGCGGCGTACCACCATTTCGACCGCGCGCTGGAATTCGCGCGTCACGACGAAGACCTGACGACCAACATCGTCTATCGGCGTGGGCGCGTGCACCTGCATCACGGCGCACCGGGTGATGCGCTGGCTTATTTCAGAAGGGGCGCTTTCGCACCGTTGGCGGCGAGCATCATGTATTCGAACGAGGCGTGGGCGTACGCCCGTCAGGCTCGATCCGCCGAGGCGTTGCGCGCGTTGGGGAAGGCGAAGGACTCGTTCGCGTGCGCGGACCTGGCACATGTGCCGGACTGGGCGCGGTTCCACGACGAGACCGACCTGACGGCGATGACCGGCATGGTCCACACGGAGCTCGGCGACACGCGGGTGGCCGTTCCCGCGTTGCTGTCGGCGATCGAGGGCTTCGGGCCGGCGATGGCGCGCAGCTGGACGTTCTGCCTGATCTCGCTGGCCTCGTGCCACTTCCTCGACGGCGACCTCGACCAGGGCCGGGCCGTCGGGATGCGGGCGGTGAACGCGGCGGAGGAGCTGCGGTCGGAGCGGGTGTGGGACCGGATGCGCCCGATGGTGCAGGTGGCGGCACTGCACGGGATCGCCCTGCGCTGACGTCGAGGCGCTGACGTCCCGGCACTGATCTTTGCAGAACCCGAACATTCGGCGGACCTCGTTCTGACCGTGGCCGGTCATCGTTCTGTGCCATGGACATTTCGCGAATCGGTGGGCTCGTGCTCGGGATGCTGCTGCTGGGTGCGGGGACCGCGTCGGCACAGGAACCGATCACGATCAGCCCGGAGAAGGTGCAGAAGATCTGCTCACAGCGGGTGCCGCGGGTCGAGGCCAAGGTCAAGGCGCTGACGGACAAGATCAACGGCACCGCGGAGACGCTGGGCTCGAAGAAGTGGATCGAGCAGAAGGCCGCGGACGCCCGCAAGAACGGCAACACGGCGCGCGCGGACGTGCTGGACGCGCGGCTGAAGCTGCGCGACGCCCAGCTCGTGAAGCTGGCGAAGTCCGGCGAGCGGGTCGCGAAGTTCAAGTCCGAGCACTGCGGATCGAAGTGAGGTGGGCCGCCGCCGTCGTCCTGCTGTTCGCTCTGACGGCGTGCCGGGGTGAGGCTCCGGCGTCGGACCTCGATGATGTGGAATCAACGCTGAGCAGCATCGAGTCGGACCTCAACCAGCCGGGGTGAACGCGTGGAACGTGGCCTGGTGCTCGTCGTGGAGGACGAACCGGCGATCGCCGAACTGGTGGCGCTGTACCTGCGGCGCGACGGCTTCGGCGTGCACCTGGAGTCCTCGGGGGACGCGGCACTGGCCGCGGTCCGCTCGCTGTCGCCGGTGGCGGTGGTGCTGGACGTCGGCCTGCCCGTGCTGAACGGCATCGAGGTGTGCCGGGCGATGCGCGCGGCCGGCGACTGGACGCCGGTGCTGTTCGTGACGGCCCGTGACGACGAGGTGGACCGCCTGCTCGGGTTGGAACTGGGCGCCGACGACTACATCACCAAGCCCTTCAGCCCGCGCGAACTGGCTCTGCGCGTGCGGACGGTCCTGCGTCGCTCTTCTGGCGCCGTGTCGGATGTTCTGCAGGTGGGTTCCGTACGGCTCGATGTTGGCGAACGGCGTGCGTTCGCCGGTGATTCAGAGGTCTCGTTGACGTCGACGGAGTTCGGGTTGCTTTCCCATCTGATGAAGAACCCACGGCAGGTGTTCTCGCGCGAGCAGCTGCTGTCCGCGGTGTGGGGCTACTCGTCCGTGGCAGGCACACGAACCGTTGATGTTCACATAGCCCAGCTACGCGCCAAGTTCGGCGCATTGAGTCCAATTCGGACAGTGCGCGGCGTCGGCTACTCGGCGGACGCGTCGTGAACCTCGCGGGACGGATCGCGTTGCTGTGCCTGGGAGTCGCGTTCGTGGCGGTGGCCGTGGCGGGTTTCGTGTCGATCCGCCTGGTGCTCTCGACGTCGCAGCAGGTGAGCCGCGAGTTCCTGCGTTCGCAGGCGGACGTGGTGGCGGGCCAGATCTCGAACAACCGCGTCGAGCAGATCCTGGAGGGCCAGGACATCGCGATCGTCCGGATCACCGCGTCCGGCGACGTCACGGGCTCCGACCGCGCGGCCGTGCGAGCGGTGCGCGCCGTCGACTACCGCAAGGTGTTGTCGGGTTCCGCGGTGTCCGGGGCGAGCGGCCGTCTGAACGTGGAGGCCCGTCCGTCGGGGGCGGGCGGCTTCGCCCTGGTCCAGGAGACCGAGACCACCGGCACCTACCGCAAGCTGATCCGCAACGTCATGGCCGCCCTGGGCGTCGGCCTCGGCGTGGCCGTCCTCGCCGGCCTGGCCCTGGGCTCGTTCCTGGCCCGCCCGCTGCGCCGGGTGGCGTCGGTCGCCCACTCGATGAGCGCCGGGCGCCGGGACCTGCGCGTCCCCATCTCCGGCACGCACGAACTGGCCGAGGTGGGCCAGGCGGTGAACTCGCTGGCAGATGCCTTGCAACGCAGCGAATCCCGGCAACGCGACTTCCTGCTCTCCGTCTCCCACGAACTCCGCACGCCGCTCACCGCCGTGACGGGCTTCGCCGAGTCCCTGGCGGACGGCGTCGTCTCCGGCGCACAGGTGGCCCCGGTCGGCACCGTGATCCTGGACGAGGCCCGTCGGCTGGACCGCCTGGTCAGCGACCTGCTCGACCTCGCCCGCCTGGGCGCTGACGACTTCCGCCTGGACATGGCCACCGTCGCCCTGGAGCCCGTCGTCCGCTCGGCCGCCGAGGTGTGGCACGCCCGCTGCCACGCCCGAGGAGTGCACTTCACGCTGGAGGTCTCGGCCTCACCGGTGGTCCGCGCGGACGCCCGGCGCCTGCGTCAGGTCATCGACGGCCTGATGGAGAACGCCTTGCGCGTCACCCCGGCCGGCCATCCGGTCGTGCTCGCCCTGTCCGCCGTCCTGGAGGTCCGCGACGGCGGGCCGGGGCTGGCCGCGGAGGACTACGCCGTGGCGTTCGACCGCGGCGTGCTGCACGCGCGGTACCAGGAGTCCCGGCCGGTGGGGACCGGCGTGGGGCTCGCGCTCGTGCACGGGCTGGTGACGCGGATGGGTGGGACGATCGTGGCCGGGCCCGCGCCCGAGGGCGGCGCGGCGTTCACCGTGACGCTGCGGCCACCCGCTACTTCGCCTGCGGAAGCTTGACCTTCTTCTTCGCGCCCGGCGACGACGGCGGCGGCACCACGGGCCCGATGTCCCCGTCCGGCGCCTCGTCCAGGTCCACGATCACCGGCGCGTGATCGCTCGGCCCGGTCCCCTTGCGCGCATGCCGGTCGATCCACGCCGCCTTGGTCCGCGGCGCGACGGAACTCGACGCGAGGATCAGGTCGATGCGCATACCGAGATCACGATGGAACATGCCGGCGCGGTAGTCCCAGTAGCTGAAGATGCGTTCGTTCGGCCACCGATCGCGCACGACGTCGTGGAACCCCAACGCCTCGATGGCCTGCAACGCGGCGCGTTCCGGCTCGGTGACGTGGGTGTGGCCGACGTAGGCCTCGGGGTCGAACAGGTCGGCGTCGGCCGGCGCGATGTTGATGTCACCGCACACCAGCGCGTCCTCGGGACCGGCGTCCAGCACATCGCGCAGGGCGGCCAGCCACTCCAGCTTGTACTTGTAGTGGTCCGACTCCGGCTCACGGCCGTTGGGCACGTACAGCGAGTGGACGCGCACGCCGCCACACGTCGCGGCTACGGCGCGTGCCTCGACGTGTGGGAAGCCCGGTGCGCCGGCCACACCTACGGCGACGTCTTCAAGGCCCACACGGGAGAGAAGGGCAACGCCGTTCCACTGCGTCTCACCGAACAGGGCGAACTCGTAGCCGCGTTCCTTCAGGGCGTCGCCCAGCAACGTGGTGAAGGCGTCGTCGGCCAGTTTGGTCTCCTGCAGGCACACGACGTCCGGCTGCCGCTGATCCAGCCACGGCAGCAGGCGGGGTACGCGTTGCTTGACGGAGTTCACGTTCCAGGTAGCCACTCGCACCCGCCCCACGGTAGTCATCGGGGCTCGAGCCCGCATCGAAGAGCGAAGCGCCCAGGCTCGCCGAGGGCCAGCCCGTCACCGCCGTCGCGCCGCAATGCGGGTTCGCCACCGCGAGCGCGTTCATCGACGTGTCCCGCCGCTCGCTCGGTCACACCCCGGGTTCGTACCTCTAGAGCACCGAGAACACCTCCTCGGCACGGTCCCGCTTCACGACCATCTGCCACGCGGTCTCGGCGATGTCGTCCGGGTTCAGCGTCCGCACCTCCCCGAACCGTTCAGGGTGCGCCCGCACCGCCTGGTGGATGTCACCGCGTTCGACCAGACCGCCGATGGTGAGCGTGCCCGCGTAGACACCCTTGTCGGCCAACGCCGCGTTGAGCGTCAGCGCGTAGTTCCGCAGCGCGGCGGCGGACAGCGCCAGCGCGCCGAGCATCGGCATGGGCCGCACCGCGCTCAGCCCACCGGCGAACAACAGGCCACCACCGCGTTCCGTCACCGACGGCAGCACGTGTTGCACGACGTCGATCGCCGGGTAGAGCCACTCCAGGGCGACGCGCGCGTCGGCTGCCGTAGTGACCGTGATGTCCTCCGGCGCTTCGCTCAGGTCGGTGGCGCCAGGCCCGTAGTACACGACGTCGACCGGGCCGATCGAGTCCAAAGTGGACATCAGCCGCACCCGGTCGCGCACGTCGACGGCGAACGCCCGTGCCTCGACCCCCACCAGTTGCTCCAGGTACTCCTCGTGCCGCCGGGCGCTGCGGGAGATCAGCGCGACGTCGTAGCCCTCACGCCCGAACCGGTGCGCGATGGACATGCCGAGCCCGGGCCCGACCCCGAGCACAACCACCTTGGGAGACATGACTTCCACCTTCCGAACACTAATTCGAGGCACCCCTCGACTTACGCCCGCCGACGCTACCACAAAAGTTGAGGTCACCCTCGACTTAACGCCCGAGTAGGATCCCGCGCATGGTCACCGCGTCGAGGCCCCTGCGTGCGGACGCGGCACGCAACCGGGACAAGCTGCTGGCAGCAGCCACGGAGCTGTTCGCGGAACGCGGCCTCGACGTCCCCCTGGAACACATCGCGCGGCGCGCGGAAGTCAGCATCGGCACGCTGTACAAGCACTTCCCGACCCGCGACGACTTCGTGGCGTCGATCTTCCCGCAACGCCTCGCCGCACTGGACGTCATCGGCGAGAAGGCCCTCGCCGAGCAGGACCCGTGGCAGGCGTTCGCCGGCTACCTCGAAGACCTCTACGCGTTGCAGGCGGAGGACCGCGGCCTCAACGACGTGCTGACCCGAGCCCTGCCGGACGCCCCGCAGGTGGTCGCGGCCTGCCACCGGGGCGCCGGCCACGCGGAAGTCCTGATCGGCCGCGCCCTGGCGGCGGGCGTGCTGCGCGCCGACTACTCGATCGCCGACCTGGCCACGCTGACGAGGGCGATGGCCCAGGTCATCCGCGACTCCCCCGACCAGTGGCGGCGCTTCCTGTCGATCTACGCCGAAGGCCTGCGGGCCTAGAAGGAGGTGGGGCCCCGGACATGTCCAGTCCAGGGCCCCGTTGGTCCGCCCATTTGCGCACACCAGCGACTTTTAAGGGACGGATCAGTCCTTAGGTCGCCGCGCTCTTCCGTTGAGCTACGGCCGCACGAGCAGAGCGGCCAGCAGGATTCGAACCTGCACCTCGGCGAGTCTTGTCCGTTCCCGGGCGATCTGGTGTTCGGCGGTGATGCTGAAGCTGGAGCGAGAGTCTGAGCTTGATCTCGGCTGCCTCTGCCGTTTGGGCTATCCCGGCGAGGTGGTGCCGGGAGAGGGAATCGAACCCCCACTTGTGACCGAGTGGTTCAGGCTGACGTTCAGTTTCAGCTTTCGCGCTCCCGTGTCGGGAACGCTTCCCCCGCGCTCCAGCGGGGGAGTCTTTGGACCTAGCGGAACAGGTAGTCGAAGACCACGTCACCGACGCGCTGGTCGGTGATCTCCATGTTGTTGGCCTCCTCGCGGGCGAACTTCACCGCGTGCTGCAGCTTCTCCACCCGGTCGACGAGCTCGTTGACCCGCCGGGCCGGCAGCGCACCGGAGAACTTCACCGTGGTCCAGTACCCCACCGGGATGTCCTCGTAGTACACCTCGACCTGCGCCGGGTGCTTCTCCGTGGCCTCGGCCTTGACGTGGTTGCGCGGCACCTTCTTGGTGCGGATCGTCCGGACCTGCTCGGTGCGCCAGTAGTCGGCGGACTCGTCGAAGTTCCAGTCCTCGGCGGCGTCCAGCAGAGGCAGCTTCTTCACGAAGGTGTGCAGATCCGTCAGCTGCTTCTCGAGGAACAGCAGGTACGACACGGGCACGTCGCGCAACACCGTCTGCCCGTCGACCACGACATCGGCCTTCGCGACGCAGTTGGCCCAGTCCTTGGTCGCCGTCACGTCGAAGAGCCGGGCCATCACGGTGGCGGTCCGCCGCAGCACGTCCTCGGCCTTCACCTGCACACGGGTGGACTCCGGCGGCAACACCTCGCCGTCCTCGTCCTTCGGCTGGTACGTCCGGGAGATGCCGGCCAGCAACGCGGGCTTCTGCAGCCCGTGGTGCGCGTCGGTGAGGTCCCGAAGCGTGCCTCCCTTGACACTCTTCTCCACCGCGATGATCTGGTTCAGCTTCGTCATGCCGCACCCCCCTTTTTTCGTCTCGCGCACAGTACGCAGCGAGAAGGGGCGGCTGCACTCGATTTGGGCGAAGAGGGCTCGCGCTTCCGGCTCGCCGAGCCGGGCGGAGCGGTCCGCACACCGAGTGATCTGGTGGGGCAGGTCGGATTCGAACCGACAACCTGACAGATTATGAGTCTGCTGCTCTGACCGGTTGAGCTACTGCCCCCTCGCAGCAGCGGACCCCGACCCGCTAACGCTGCGTGGTGGAGGATACCGATCACGCCGAACGGGCCTTGCGCACCCCCGTGGCGAGCGACACATAGGGTGGACGCGTGCGTTTGACCCTCCGCGACTTCAGCCCGGCGGACGAGCCCGGGGTGCTGGCGTTGTTCGCCGACTGCGACGACTGGTTCCAGGCCGCCACCGGGCATCCGTCCGGGCCCGGTGACGTGCAGAGCCTCTTCTACGCGTTGCCGGAGGGGGCCGCGTTCGAGCAGAAACACCTGCTGGTCGCGCAGGCGGAGGGCATGATCGGGTTCGTCGACCTCGTGCTGCACCACCCCGCGCCGGGTGAGGCGAGCATCGGCTTCTTCCTGGTGCCGAAGGACCTGCGGCGGTGGGGTATCGGGCGGGAGATGGCGAGGGCTCTGGCCGAGCGCTTCCCGGACGTCACGCGGGTGCACGTGCGGCTCGACGGCTTCGAGCCCGGCAGGGAGTTCCTGAAGGCCATGGGCTTCGTGCTCAACGGTCAGCGGGCCGTGCTGGAGGTCGCGCCCAGGTCCGACGGCCGGTAGCCGCGCGGATAGCCCGGGTAGGTGCGGTTCGGGGCGCTCGTGAGCTTCAGGGTCTTGCGCACCGGTAGCCGGCGCACGACGAAAGCCCTCAGGCGCAACGCACGCCTGCCCGCGGCGCTCACCCACGCACGCGGCTTCGCGAACCCGAACGCCCGCACCATCGCCGGGTCCAGCATCGCGACCACGGCCCGTGCGACCGCGGGGCGGACCGCGGACGGGTACCAGGAGCAGAAGAGGTCGAGGGTGTACTGGCCGATGCGTCGGTTCGACGGCGCGAACACGAAGTGCTCCTGTTCGTAGGCCGTCTTGAAGGCCAGGAACTCGTCGTAGTCCGACGGGATCTCGCGGATGCCCATGCGGGCGCCGACCGCGCGGTAGAAGTGGAAGCCCGCCAGTTGTTCGGTGCGGGTCAGCGGACGCCAGCCGTACCGCAAAAGCCACTCGATCGGGTCGAAGATGAACGTCGAGAGGACGTAGAGCATGTCGTCGTTCGAGATGTCGTAACGGCCGTGCTGGCGGTTGACCACGCGCAGCGCCTCGCGGCCGCGCGGTGAGTCGTAGCCGTGCTCGACGAGCTCGGCCATCAGGATCGCGGTGTCGTCGTAGCGCTTCTGCGGGCGCCGTTCGAACTCCCCGGTGCGTTCCAGCAGGCCCGAGATCGTCGGGACGCAGTACGTGCGGAACAACGCCATCTCCAGCGACTTCTGGTAGTCCCACGGAAACTCCAGGCCGGCCGAGATGCGCATGATCTCCTCGTGGTCGGCCACGGGGTCGAGCGACGAGATGCGGCGGAGGTTCGCGAAGCGGGCCATGCCCTCAAGCTGAACGCACACCCGCACAAAGCAAAAGACCCCAGTCCGGTGGACTAGGGTCTGAGTGGTAGCTCCCCCAACTGGACTCGAACCAGTAACCCTGCGATTAACAGTCGCATGCTCTGCCAATTGAGCTATGGGGGAATGTTCTGTTGTTCTGCCCTGTCAGGCTTGGTTCCTCCTGACAGTGGGTAACTCTACATGAGTCGCGAAAGGGGTTTTGCAAGCACCCCCCACTTGGCGGCTTGATAGGCTCTGACCAGGCACGATGCGAGAGGAGACGCCACATGAAGGGCATCTTGGCGGGTGCGGCGATCGGCTACGTGCTCGGCGCGAAGGCCGGACGGGAGCGCTACGAGCAGATCGTGCGCCTCTGGCACCGCTTCACCGCGAACCCGACGGTGCGCAAGACGGCGGCCCAGGCGAAGGACAAGGCGTTCGAAGCCGCTGTCCAGGCCAAGGATCTGGCCACTGATGCCGCAGGTAAGGCCGCGGATGCCGCGGGCAAGGCGGCCGAGAAGGCTCCCTGGAAGCATCAGGAGGAGAAGAACGGCAAGACCTTCACGCCGCCCGCGACGATGCCGCGGACGTGACGGGCTTCACACCCGGGCGACCGCGAAGATCCGCCTGAAAGGGAACCAAGTGGTGCCGTCGGCTCGCTGCGGGTACGCCTCGCGCAGCCGCGGCGCCAGTTCCGCCACGTAGGCGTCCCAGTCCGTTGAGGACAGTGCCGCCCGCACGGGCCGCAAAGCCGTGCCCATCACCCATTCGAGCACCGGGTCCTCGCCGGACAGCCGTTGCACGTACGTCGTCTCCCAGACGTCCACAGTGGAGCAGTCGCCGAGCAGGTCCGCGTACTCCACGGGGTCCAGAACCGGCTTGTCCGCACGGAAGACGTGCGCCAACCCCTCGCCCGCCACCTCACGGATCAGGCGGTGCGACGGGTCCGCGTAGTTGCCGGGGACCTGGAACGCGAGCCACGCGCCGGCGGGCAGCGCCGAAAGCCATCCAGACACGATCGCAGGATGTTCCGCGACCCACTGCAGGACGGCGTTGGACACCACGACATCGGTGTCCGGCAACGGTTTCCACGTCGTCACGTCGTCCACGCGGGCGTCGACACCGGCCGTGCGCGCCGCCTCGACCATCTCCGGCGACGAGTCGAACGCCTCGACCACGGCCGAGGGCCACCGCTGCGCCAGCGACGAGGTCAGGTTGCCTGGCCCGCAGCCCACGTCCACGACGCGACGTGGCTCAGCAGCCCGCACGCGCCCCACGAGTTCGTAGAACGGCCTCGCCCGGTGATCGGCGAAGGCCAGGTACTGCGCCGGATCCCACATACGCCTAACAGTACACGCGTACTGCTAGCCCGCAAGCCTCGCGGCGAACGGCCGCACGGCCTCGCGCACGGACGCCAGGTCGACGCCGGCGTCGCCGCGCGCCTGCCACACCACGCCGTCCTGGCCGGGGATCTTGCGCTGCAGGATCCACACACCGGGCGACTCGACGCGTTCCCGCGCACGGATCGACCCCTCGACGCGCTGGCTGATCGCCCGCAGGACGCGTTCCGGGTTCTCGAGCGCGAACCGGTGTGCGGGAAGGTCTTCGAGCAGGACGACGGGCCCTTCGGTGGACACCTCCGCGGCCTCCACCAACCGCAGCGCGCCTTCCCACTTCGCCTTGCTGACCAGGTGCCAGCCGATCCGACGCGGCTCGGCACCCGGCACCCACAGCCCGAACGACGTCACCACCAGGTGCCCGCCGGACTGCACGGCCGCGTGCGCGATCACCGTCTCCTCCGGTTCGAGCACGCCCGTGAACCCGTCCGGCGCACCGTTGCCGAACAACCGCCGGAACAACCCCACTACAGCACTCCCGCGCTCTGCTGCAGGAGCGCCTTGCGGTACTCCTCCAGCGCCACCAGGTCGCCCCACAGCGCCCGGTACTCGTCGGCGTCCTTGATCGGGGACAGCCGCCGCAGACGTGACTTGACGTCCTCGACCTGCTTGCCGACCTGGACCTCCTGCAGCCGCGCGATCACCATCGACACGTAGCGGAACTCGTCGTTCTGCTTGACGGCCAACGGTTCCACGGCGAGCTCGGTCATCACGGACCGCACCGACGCGTGCGAACACCCCTGCGAGATCGCGTCGAGGTACGCGGAGCCCTCGAGCCCGCAGGACGCGCCACCGGCCTCGCGGATGGCCCTGTGCAGCGCCACGTACGCCGGGTCCGTGAAGGACTCGTCCGGCAGCGAGTCGTACAACGGCCCCGCGTACTCGGGCAGCCGCAGCGCGATCTTGAGCACCTCGCGCTCGAAGATCAGTTTCGGGTCGCGCGGGTTCGGCCGGGCCGGGCCGTCGACCTCCACGCCCAGCGCCATCTGGTTCGGGTCGGCCCGCTGGGGGGTGGCGACCGGCCCCTTGCCGCTCGAGACCTGACGCACCCGGCGCACGACCATCGCCTCGTCGTCCCAGCCCACCCACCAGGCGAGGCGCGTCGCGTAGCCGTCGCGCTTGGCCCTGTCCTTGATCTGCCCGACGAACGGCACCATCTTCTTCAGCGCCTCGACGCGGCCGTCGACGGAGTCGAGGTCGTATGCCTTGAGCTGGGCCTTGATCGCGAACTCGATCAACGGGGTGCGCCGCGCCACCAGGTCGCGCACCGCCACGTCGCCCTTGGCCTGCCGCAGCTCGCACGGGTCCATGCCGTCGGGCGCGACCGCGATGTAGGTCTGCGCGGAGAAGTGCTGTTCCCCCTCGAACGCCTTCAGCGCGGCCTTCTGGCCCGCCTCGTCGCCGTCGAAGGTGAAGATGACCTCGCCGTTCACGTCGTCGTCGATCAGCAGCCTGCGCAGCACGTTCATGTGGTCCGTGCCGAACGCCGTGCCACAGGACGCGACGGCCGTCGGCACGCCCGCGAGGTGCATCGCCATCACGTCGGTGTAGCCCTCGACGATGACCGCCTGCTTGCGCTTGGCGATCTCGCGCTTGGCCTGGTCGAGGCCGAACAGCACCTGCGACTTCTTGTAGATGATCGACTCGCTGGTGTTGAGGTACTTCGCCTGGATCGGGTCGTCGTCGAAGATCCGCCGCGCGCCGAACCCGACGACGTCGCCGCTGATCTCCTTGATCGGCCACAGCAACCGCCGGTGGAACCGGTCGATCGGCCCCTGGCGGCCTTCCTTGGTGAGCTGCGACTTGATCAGCTCCTGCAGCTCGAACCCGCGCCCGAGCAGGTGCTTCGTCAGCTTGTCCCAGCCGCCGGGGGCGAACCCGCAGCCGAACTGGCGCGCCGCGGCCTCGTCGAACCCGCGCTCGGCCAGGAACTCGCGCGCCTGCTGCGCCTCCGGCGTCGCGAGCTGCTCGGCGTAGTACTCGGCGGCGGCCTTGTGCGCCTCGATGAGCCTGCTGCGAGTGCCGCGGTCGCGCTGGATCGTGGCGCCGCCGCCCTCGTAGACGAGCTGGATGCCCGCCCGGTCCGCGAGCCGCTCGACGGCCTCCACGAACGACAGGTGCTCGATCTTGGTCACGAAGGAGATCACGTCGCCGCCCTCGCCACAGCCGAAGCAGTGGTAGGTGCCGTGCGACGGGCGCACGTTGAACGACGGCGACTTCTCGTCGTGGAACGGGCACAACCCCTTGAGCGCGCCTCCGCCGGCCCGTTTCAGCGAAACGTGGTCGCCGACGATCTCGTCGATGCGGCTGCGCTCACGCACCAATGCGATGTCGCTCTCCCTGATGCGTCCTGCCACACGCCCGAGTCTAATCCCCTGGCAAACTGCCGACCGTGACCACCGCCGACGTCTTCGGACTCCACCGGACGCACCTCATCGGTGTCGCCTACCGGCTGACCGGCAGCTTCGCCGACGCCGAGGACGCCGTGCAGGAGGCGTGGCCCCGGTTCGCGAAGGCCGAGGGGGTGCAGGACGCGCGCGGCTGGCTCACGACCGTCGTCAGCCGCATCTGCCTCGACCGGCTGCGCTCCGCCGCCGTGCGCCGGGAGACCTACGTCGGCTCGTGGCTGCCGGAACCGCTGCTCACGACCGGCGAGGACGACCCGCTGGCGAGCGTCGTGCAGGCCGACGGGGTGCGGATGGCCGCCCTCGTCGTGCTCGACCGGCTCACGCCCGACCAGCGCGTCGCGTTCGTGCTGCACGACGCGTTCTCCTTGCCGTTCAACGAGATCGCCGACGTGCTGCAGGTCTCGGAGGCCGCCGCGCGCAAGCACGCCTCCCGCGCCCGCAAGGCCGTCGCCGACGCCGAGCCGCCACCCCGCGCCGCGCTGGCCGAGCAGCGGGAGGTGCTGGAGGAGTTCCTGCGGGCCATGGCGAGCGGGGACCTGGACAGCGTGCTCGCGTTGCTGCACCCGGACGCGGTGTTGATCGGCGACGGCGGCGGCAAGGTGCGCACCGCGGTCAACACGGTCTCCGGCGCGGACAAGGTCGCTCGCTTCTTCCTCGGCCTGATGCGCAAGTACGGCTACCCGGAGGAGCACCGGCCGATGTTCGTCAACGGCGACATCGGTGTGCTCATGCCGGCGTACGGCGAAGTGACGTCACGTGTGACGGCGTTCACGGTGCACGACGGCAAGGTCGCGGCCATCTACGACATCGCGAACCCGGACAAGCTCACGCACGTCGTGTTCTGACGCGTTATTGGTCTGGACCGTAACTGGAGCCGGGATCGTTTCGGGGCTAACGTCCGACGCGCTGCCCAAGCCCCCTGCCGCGGGTCGCGACCACCGGAGTTCGAACCATGCCCGAACACGACATCCCCTCACGCCGGGCGTTCCTGGCGACCGGTGCGGCCGCAGTGGTCGCACTGACCGCCGCCGGCACCACCACGGCGCGCAGCGCGCCTCTCCCCCTGACCCCGACCTGCGTCGATGACGACGACACCCCGTCGAACATCGAGGGTCCCTACTTCAAGCGGAACTCCCCGCAGCGCACCAACCTGCGCACGCCCGGCGTCACCGGGATCGTGCTCAGCATCACCGGGTTCGTCTACACGATGAAGTGCAAGCCGATCCCCAACGCGCTGCTGGACTTCTGGCAGTCCGACGACCGGGGTGTGTACGACAACACCACGTTCAAGATGCGCGGCCACCAGTTCACCAACGCCTCCGGCGCGTACGTGCTGGAGACGATCGTGCCCAAGGACTACCCGGGCCGCACACCGCACATCCACGTCAAGGCCCAGCCGCGCGGCGGCCGGATCCTCACCACGCAGCTGTTCTTCCCGGACAACCTCAGGGCGTACGGGATGAACGTGCCCTACCTGAACCGGCGGGACGCCTACCTCGACCGCGAGTGCGAGGTGGAGCTCGGCCCGCTCGTCGGCAACCGCTACACCGCCAAGTTCGACTTCGTCCTGGACATCTGACCTACCACCCCAGAGCTCACCAACGCAGTCGCAGCAGCTTCCCGACGTCGCGGAGCTTCGGGATCGCGCTGACGACCTTCATCTGGATCCTGCCGGACCTGGGCAACGCGTCCAGGTGCGGCAGGTCCACGCTGCGCCATTGGTCCACAGTGGTCAGTCCGGCGCGCAGCGCCTCGATCTCACGCGGATCGTCGACGCCCCAGTGCAACGTCGCGCCGGCGTTGCGCACGGCCGGCACGAGCTTCTGCAGCTTGATCCCCCACGAGCCGTAGACGTCGAACAACAGCTCACCGCTCGCGAACCTGCTGGTGATCCTGCTGATCAACGCGTGCCCCTCGGCCTGCGTCAGGTACATCGACAGGCCCTCGAACACCGCCACCACCGGGCGATCGGCGGGCACCTCGGCGAGCCACGCGTCCTCGGTGACCGACGACGCCACCAGCCGGTAGTCACCTCGCGGCTCGGGCAAGAGCTTGTGCCGCAACGCGACGACGTCCGGCATGTCGACGTCGACCCACCGCACGCTGTCCGGCCGTTCGATCCGATGCACGCGGGTGTCGAGCCCGCAGGCCAGGTGCAGCACCGTGCAGGACGGGGTGCGCCGCAGGAACTCGCGCGTCCAGTCGTCCAGCACCCTGCCGCGGATGGCGACGCCGACCGCGCTGGTCGTGTTCATCCCGGTCTTGGCGAAGTCGTAGTCGATGCGGTCCACGGCACGCCTGGCCTCGGTGTCGCGCAGCACGGACGCCGGGCGCTCGCTGTCGAGCGCCCGGCCGTAGAGCGTGGCGAGCATGGTCTCCTGCGCACCTGTCAGTGCGATCTTCTCCACGTCAGATCGACTCGCCGCGGCGGATCACGTAGGTGAAGCTCTCCCAGTCGTCGCCGGCCATGTCGTCGGGCACGATGTCGACGACCTGCGAGCCGCAGTGCGTGAAGAGCAGCCGCACGAGGTTCGAGTCGACGCCGAACATCTCGATGCCGCCGTCCTTGCGCTCGTGGGGCGCCTGCCGGGCCTCGATGACGATCTCCCGCTCGGGCGCGGCCTCGACGGCGACGGCCTCCGGCACCACGACCACGCCGGTCCGGACCGGCGTGCTGCCGACCGCGGCCCACCAGGTGACGCCTTCCTGCACGACGTCCAGTTCGAGGTGGTGCTCCCCGGTCTCCTGCGGTGCGACGACCTCCAGCGCCAGCTCGACGGCGGCACCGGGCGCGAGGTCGTGCGGCAGGTCGGTGCGCCCGTCGTCCCAGGTGACCGGCTCGTCGCCGCGGAGCCAGTGGTTGCCGAGCCTGATCTGCTGACCGGACGGCCAGGTGTGCGCGCTGACGTTGGTGAGCCGCACCCGCACCGTCACGGCCTGACCGGCACCGACGGGAGTGGGCACGTCGACCAGCTCGATGCCGGCCCGCATGCCCTCCGCCGTCAGCTCGTCGCGCCTGGTGGGCCGGCAGGGCAGCTGGAACACGAGCACCCCGCCCGGCCGGACGACCCGCTGCAGCTCGACCAGCGCCGCGAGCTGCAGGGCGGGCGGCGAGTGCTGCAGCGAGATGAGGCTGAGCGCGGAGTCGAACGACTCGTCGGCGAAGGGCAGCCGATATCCGTCGTACGCGACGAAGCTGACCCGGTCGGGGATCCGGTTGATCCGGTTCGCCTCGTCGACCATCGACTGCGCGACGTCGACCCCCACGACCTCGTGCGCGTGCGCGGCGAGCGCGTTGGACAGGCGTCCGGCGCCGCACCCGAGGTCGATCACCCGTTCCCCGAAAGACAGCCCGTTCTTCTCGACGAGCTCGCGCACCGCCGCGATGGGCTTGACCCCGGTCGCGAGGAACTCGTCGAGCTCCCACCCGCCGTGCCGGCGGTCCGGATCGGTGAGGACCGCCCACAGCGGGTCCTCCCGCCCGAGGTCCTCCCAGGTGGACTTGAACCGGTCGACCGGCATGGCGTTGCTCCCCAGGTGTGCATGGCTTGGTGTTTCGCCGGGGAACTCTAGCCTTCCTGCTCGGCCTGCGTACGCGAACGGAGCGTCTGGGCCATCGGTACGCGGCAGGCGTCGCCACTGGTGAAACCCTGGTCCTTGATGTCGAACGCGCTGTTGAACCGCGCCCGCTGGTTCTCCAGCGCGACCTGGTAGGTCAGCGCGACGAGTTCCTTGCGCCCCAGCAGCTCCTCCAGCTCGGCGACCTGCTCATCGGTGACGGTGACGGGCGTCTCGGTCATGGCGTCGGCGTAGGCGAGTGCCTTGCGTTCGAGGTCGGTGAACAGCGGCGAGGTGGCGTAGGAGTCGATGTGCTTGAGGCGTTCGATATCGAGGCCATCGTGCTTCATCAGCATGGCGCCGAAGTCCACGCACCACGAGCAGCCGAGCTTCACCGCCGTCCGGTAGACGCACAGTTCGAACAACGGACCGTGGATCGCCTTCTTGACCGCCAGCTCGTGCCGGCCGCTCGCCATCAGCAGCTTCGGGTGGTGCGCCATCACCGTGACCGGCTCCGGCACCGCGCCGAACTGCCGCCGCGCGAACCAGTAGACGGCCTTCAGCAGCAGGCCCGCGTCCTTCTTCGTGACTCCCTTGATCCTCGTCATGCCCTGTGGACGAGGCAGCCCGCCGGAACGTGACAACACCTTTGGGTGACTGGGGCGCGAGGCGCTCTGCTCATAGGGTCCATCCATGAGCAACGACTTCGTGCTGGACATCGACCACGAGTCGGCCGGCCTCCTGGCGGGAACGCTGCTGGCAGGCGACTCGTGTGCGGTTCCGGTGCGGCACCAGAACGTCAAACTGCTGCTGTGCGCGCTGCCCGGCGAGGACGGGATGCGGCTGTTCCTGCGCCGCAACACGCCTTAGCGGTCGTACACGGCCACATATTCCATGAGCACGTCACGGGACTTCTCGTTGTCGAGCGCGACGGCGTGCATGCGCTGGAAGACGGCCACGGCCCGTTCCACGGTCGCCTCGTCGCTGGCCAGCGTCCAGTTGGCGAGGTAGACCAGCGGCGGCTCGTGCTCGTACTGGATGAGCGCGTAGTCGAGCCCGACCGCCGCCGCCCCGCCCGCGCTGGCCGGCACGATCCTGATCGACGCCGCGTGGAACAGCAGGTGCAGGACCTGGTCCTCCATCAACCGGTCACCGCCGACCACGGTGCGCAGCGCGTACTCGTGGATGAAGAACACGCACTGCGGCAGCACGCCGACCCGCTGCAGGTCCGGCGTCGGCGCGAAGCCCAGCGCCCTGGCCAGCGCCTTCGCGTAGCACTCGGTTCTGAGCAGGACGGGGACGGTGACGCCGCTGAAGCACGTGATCTGCGTGGCGCCCGCCGCGGCGAGCACGACGAGCTGCTCGCCGGCACCGTGCTGGGTCATGACTGGAACGGTAAAGCCATGATCATGATCACGCCGTGCGAAACGCCCGCCCTACAGGGCGAATGGTGCCCGGAAGTGGTTACGGATGAGCAACCTTCCCCGCGACCGCAACGTCCACTGTGGGCAGTGGCTCGCTGCCGCCGCGGTCACGGACGATCTGCGCGAAGAAGAAGACCGCCTTCGAGCGGGCGTGGCGGACGGCGAGCAGGAACGGCCGGTCGACCTCCACGACGATCGGGTCCTTCGAGTACCTCCGTCCCGCACCTCTCGTCCTGGCGTGGTCGAGCCTGGCCGCCGGCTTCATGGTCGGCACCTCGACGTCGCCGCCGGGCGACCAGCACGCGTTCACCTCAGGATCGGGTACGGCCACGCGGTGCAGGTCCAGCGCGAAGTCGATCACGGACGGGCCACCTGCGCGAGGAAGTAGATCGCCCCGGACCGCGCGTGCCGGACGGCCAGCAGGAACGGCCGATCCACCTTCACCACCACCGGGTCCGCCGGGATCTCGAACGACACCGTGCGGAACGTGACGGCGGTGGCCGCCGCGCCCTCGAGGCCCTGCTCGTCCAGCCGCAGCACGGCCTCGTGCACCACGTCGTCGACGAACATCCGCTCGTCCGGCGAGAGGCCGGAGAAGTCGGCGTCGCGGGCGAACATGCGCTCGACTCCCAACCGCCGCAACGTGTTCTTGAGGGCGAACCGCGCCCGCACGTCCACCCGGGGCAGCGAGAGCTCGAGCCGGGTGGAGGCCGAGGCGGTGAGCACGGACGCCGGCAGCGGCTGCTCCAGCGACTCGTCCGGCAGCAGGATCACGGTCTCGACGCCGGAGTCGGCGGGCAGCACGATCGTCTGCCAGCCGTCGTGGCGGGCGTAGCGGAACTTCTCGGTGACCGTCATCGTCGGCACGTCCACGTCGCCGCCGGGCGCGTGGAACGGCTTCCGCGCGGTGTCGGTGAACGGGTTCAGCCAGCCGACCTTGAGGTACAGCGCGTTCACGATGATCGCGGCGGCGTCGGCGGGCGGTGGGTCCGTCAGCAGTTCGGTGATGAGGCCGCGGGTGGTCTCGGCGACGTCGGTGTTGACGAGCTTGCGGACGGTCGCGGGATCGGAGAAGGCGGTGCGCCGCACCGAACCGGCGAGCGAGAAGCCGGGGTCGATCGTGAGGTCGTCGTCGGCCCACAGCGTGTTGGCGACAGCGAGTTCGGGGACGTCGAGCGAGTCCGAGGCGTCGAACCCGGCCAGCAGCCCGTCGAGTTCGGCACGGGTCTCGCCGCGGGCCGCTTCCCGGGCCAGCGCGAGCGCGCTGGCCACCGAGAACGGTGACCAGCACGCGTTCGAGGACGGATCAGGTACGGCGACGCGGTGCAGGTTGAGGGCGAAGTCGGCCTGATCGGTCACAGAAACTCCTCATTGCCTCGGATCTGGCAGTGCCATCACGATCGGATCGTCCGGGACGGGCCGTTCTCCCGCTCCTCCCATCGGCCCGAAAGGCTTGGGGTGTCTCGGTTCGCGCACACCGGCCGAACCGTCGTCGTCCCCCTGGTCGTCGAAGCCCACGGGCACGGCTTCCCTGCTCGGTCTCCGCCACGGCCACGGTCGGCCCGGCGGTCTCGACTCGTCCGCCATGGCATCGAAGCTACGCCGATGCGCGGTGCCAGGCCACGGCCTGTGCGTCGGTGAGCAGCGCGACCTGGTCGACGACGACGCGAAGCCGTGCGGCGTAGGACGAAGCGGCCGCGAACACCGGGCGGAACGCGGGGTCGAGCAGCGTGGGGCGTTCCAGCAGACGGCCCACCAGGTCGGTGATCAGGTCGCGTTGCGTCGCCTGCATGGCCAGGCGCGCCGGGTCGCTCATCACGTACCGGACGGCCATCGCCTTGAGCAGCGCCACTTCCGCCGCGACCTGCTTCGGGACCTCCAGCGCGGCGTTGTACCTCGTCAGCGCGCCGTCGCCGTGCACGGCCCTGGTCGCGGTGACGGCGGCGGAGGCGAAGCGGCCGACCAGTTCGCTGGTGAGGTTCTTCAACGCCACCTGCGCGCCGAGCGAGCCGTCGTACTCGCGGTCCGTCCAGTACGCGATCACCGGCAGCTTCAGCAGTTCCTCGGCGGTGGCCTCGAGCGTCGCGACGGACTCGTCGGAGAACGTCTTCGCGGCGAGCGATGCGATGGCGCCGCGTTCGTCGGGACGGGCCAGCGCGCCGAGGCTGATGCGGTGGGCCAGCACGCCGTCCTCGACGTCGTGCACGGAGTACGCCACGTCGTCGGACCAGTCCATCACCTGCGCCTCGATGCACCGCTCACGCTCCGGCGCACCCGCACGCATCCACTCGAACACCTCGAGGTCGTCGTCGTACACACCGAACTTCACCGTGCCCGGCGTGCGCGTCCACGGGTACTTCGTCGACGCGTCGAGCACCGCGCGCGTGAGGTTCAGCCCGTGCGCTGTCTTCGGTTCGAGGCGCGCGAGGATGCGGAACGTCTGCGCGTTGCCCTCGAAGCCGCCGCACGGACCGGCGAGCTCGTTCAACGCCCTCTCGCCGTTGTGCCCGAACGGCGGATGCCCGATGTCGTGCGCGAGTCCGGCTGTGTCGACGATGTCCGGGTCGCAACCCAGTTCCTCACCGATGCCGCGGCCGATCTGCGCGACCTCCAGCGAGTGCGTGAGGCGCGTGCGCGGCACGCCGGTGACCTCCGAGCCCTCGCCGGGACCGACGACCTGGGTCTTGCCGGCGAGCCTGCGCAACGCCGCGGAGTGCAGCACGCGGGCCCGGTCACGGGAGAACGGCGTGCGCGTGTCGGTGCGGGCACCCGGCAGCGCGGCGCTCTTCGGGTCTTCGGGGAGCAGGCGCTCCGCGTCGTGGCCGGTGTATCCCATCAGCCGATTTTAGGGAGGTTGAGCTCCTCGAACACGCCGGCGTGCGCCTTCATCAGGCGGTAGTAGAGCAAGGCTCCGGTCTCGCGCTTGATGTAGAACCACTGCGTCTGTCGCGTCTGCACGTTCGGGCCGCTGCGGGTCGGGGACGTCCACGCGTGCAGACCGGCGTCCTCGGCCATCGTGCGGGCGCGCAGCGAGTGCCACGGGTCGCTGACGATCACGGCGGTCTTCAGGTCGCGCTCCTTGGCCACCGAGGCGACGGCGCGCAGCGACCCGAGCGTGTCCGCGCCCTCGCCGACCTGCAGCACCCTGTCCTCCGGCACACCGCGCTCGACCAGCCACAACTTGCCGACCTGGCCCTCGGTGAAGTTGTCACCGGGCTGGCGGCCGCCGGTCGTCGCGATGTAGCTGACGACACCCTCCTGGTAGAGGCCGAGCGCGTGCTCCAGCCGGGCCGCGAGCACGTCGGACGGCACGCCGTTGTACTGCGCGGCGCCGAGCACGACCGCCATGTCGGCCTTCGTCCAGTCGTCCACGCGCGCGACCTGCCACACGCGGAACGCCGTACCGGCGCCCACGAGCACGCCGATGACCAACGCCCCGAAGACGAGGCGCAGCACGACTCGGCGAATCCTGGCGAGTGGCTTCAGGGGCGTGGTGCGCACACCATGCATGGTCCCAGACGGACGGCTGTCGCGTTGACGCCCCTGCGAGGATCATCGTCATGCCTGCTGAGCAGCCCACCATCCTCGCCACGTCGGGAGGTCTGCGCTCTGGGCGCCGGACCTTCGCCGAGTTCGACAAGCTGATCCACTTCGCCCTGGACCTGTCCGGGGTCGAGGGCCGGGCGCCGCGCCTGTGCCACGTCGGCACGGCCGGGGGCGACCAGCGGGCGATGAACGCGAACATGGCGGAGGCGGGCAGGGTCGCGGGCGTCGACGTGTCGGTGCTGAACCTCTTCACGATGCCGCCGACCGACGACCTCGAGGACTACGTGCTGTCCCACGACGTCATCTGGGTGGGCGGCGGCTCGGTGGCGAACCTGCTCGCGGTGTGGGAAGTGCACGGCCTCGGCGCCGTCTTCCGCACGGCGTGGGAGGCGGGCGTGGTGCTCAGCGGCGTGTCGGCGGGCTCGATCTGCTGGCACGCGGGTGGCGCGACGGACTCGTTCGGCCCGGACCTCCGGATCGTCACGAACGGCCTGGGGTTCCTGCCCTACGGCAACGGCGTGCACTACGACTCGGAGGAGCAGCGCCGCCCGAAGATCCACGAGGCGGTGGCCTCCGGCGTGCTGCCGGCGACGTACTGCACCGACGACGGCGTCGGGTTGCTCTATCGGGGCACCGAACTCGTCGAGGCGGTGACGGAACGTCCCGGTTCCGGCGCATACGTGGTGGTCAGGGACGATTCTTCAGCAACCGCACAGGAGGAAAAGCTCGACACCAGGCTCCTGTGAGACGGACCTTTGACGTGTGCGCTGGGCTCTGATCCTCTTCTTCGTGGCGGCCGTCTTCGTCGTGCCGGAGGCGTCGCCGTGTCTCGCGCACGGCAAGCCCGCGGCTGATATCTCGCGTGGCCCCGACGTGCTGGACACCGGAGAGGGCTCGCTGGATCCCGGAGACGCTGATACGTCGGACACCAGTTCGGCGATAGCCGATATGTCAGCCGCTGATGTATCGGCTGTCGCCGCTGCGGGCGGCGCGTCCGACGTCGGCATCGCGGTGCTGGACCTGCGGACGGACCAGGTCGTGTCGGAGCAGGGTGACAAGCCGTTCTACTCGGCGTCGCTGTCGAAGCTGATCCTCGCCGTGGACGCGTTGCAGCAGCAATTGTCCGACGAGGACCAGGACCTGATCCACCGCGCGTTGAGCGTGAGCGACGACAACGCCATGGACGTGCTGTGGACGAGGTTCGACGGCATGGACGCCATCGGCCGCGTGGCCGCCGAAGCAGGACTTACAGGTACTCACCGCCCCTGACGACCCCTCACAGTGGGGAGAAGTCGTCATCACCGCGAACGACATGGTGCGGCTCTACCACTACATCCTCGGCTCGCCGGAGCGCGACGCGGTCGTCGCGGCGCTGTCGTCCGCCCCCGCCACCGCCGCCGACGGCTTCGACCAGGCGTTCGGCCTGCTCGGCATCACCGGCGTCTACGCCAAGCAGGGCTGGATGTACTACCTGCCGAGCGACGTCTACCTGCACAGCGCGGGCGTGCTCGACAACCGCTACGCCGTCGCCGTCCTCACCACGAGCCCGACGGGTTCGTGGACCACGGCCCGGCAGTCGATCAACGCCGTCGCCACGGCCGTCCTCGGGAAGCTGGGCGTCAACGGCTGACCTTCCCCGCGTCGCGCCACGGCCGGTCCCACTCGCCGGTGAAGTCGCGCAGCACGAGGATCGCGATCACGAGCAGCACCACGGCCCCGAACGCCATCACCCCGAACAACGTCCCCGCGGGCCCCGTCGTGGCCGAGAAGTCGAACACGGCGATCCCGGCCGCGGCGGGGACGACGACATAGTTGCCGGCGTTGCGCCGGCGAGCCGAGTGCACGTCTGCCACATCCATCAACCGCACCCCGAGCAGCACCGGCATCAACGTCACCAGCAGGCCGACGACCAGCAGGACCACCTGGTGCTCGGTCGCGACCGCCGCCACCGCCACCACGCCGGCCGACAGCGCGAGCCCGACCGTGACCAGCACCGTGGCGAGCACCCGGATCCGCTGGACCGGCGCGCCCCCACCGGTGTCCGGCACGAGTTCGTGCACGACGAAGCTCCGCCTCACGACGATCACCAGCGCCGCGACCACCGGCACCGCGAGCACCAGCACGGCCCCCGCCGCGAAGGTGCCCGGCCTCCCGACGGGTTCGACGCCGAAGCCGAACCAGCAGAACGGGAAGAAGAGCACCAACGCGGCCCCTTCCAGCACCACGAACACGTGTCGCAGCCGGGCAGCCGACTCCTCACCGGTCACCCGTGTCGCCACGACCCCGCCCACCGCCGCGCACGCGCACACCAGCCCGCCGCTCACCGCGGACGCCAGCAGCACCCGCGGGTTCGCCACGTCGGCCACCGCCGCGAACACCACCACCCAGACGAGCAGCACCACCCCTGCCGCCGCCTGTCCACGTTCCCCCGTCATGTCTTGGACACGCGAGAACGCCGCACGATGTTGCTCGTGACTACGAACCAGGGATGAAGGTCTCCGGCAGGCCGCTTCCCCGCGTGTTCCGGTCCACCTGCGCCACGACGAACATCACGGCCCCCGTCGACGCGACCACGGCCACCGTGAAGACGACCGAGCTCAGGCTCGTCAGCAGGCCGTCCGCCTCGGGAAAGTCCGTGTAGAGGGTCTCCAGGGCGATGAAGCCCGTGACGAACGGGACGATGCTCCCGAAGCGGAGCACCTTGACCAGTCGGGACAGGTCCGGCACCTTGATCACGGCCACTCCCACGGCCGCACACCCGAGTGCTGCCAGGACTCCCTCCCCGGCAAGCAGGACGCGGAGGAAGTCGTACAGCGGCAGGGTCATCCCCGCGACGAACGCGGCGAGCGCCAGCCCCGGCCCGGCCGCCACGAGCACGACACCGAGCTGCCTGACCTCCTGCGCGCTCACCGGGCCACCACCTCCGCACCTGGCCGCAGGACGCCGTGCTGCCCCAGCAGCTTGGCGAGCCTGCCGCCGCACGACAGGAAGACGAACAGCGCGACGAGGAACAGCACCCCGTACGAGATCCCCCCGACCACGGACGAGGTCAGCACGAGGTACCCGACCGGCCCCGCCAAGACCGCGCTGACCAGCACGACCACCAGCAGAGCGGCCAGCACGAGGTGACCGCGGTAGCCGGTGCGCAGGTCCGCGACCCGCGTCAGCAGCACCCCCGCGACCACCGCGCAGCCGGCCACGACCAGGCCGAGGACGACGGGCAACGGGCCGCCAGGCGGTGACGCCACCACGAGCCCCACGCCGGACAGGGCTCCGGCCACCGCGGCGCCCCTGCCCCACCGGTGCAGCTCGCGGACGTCGACGGGCCTCGTCCGCAACTCCTCCGGCGTGAGCCGGGGGCCGAGCGCCGGCAACGCCGCCACGGTCAGCACCACCGACACAACCGCGATCACGCAGTACGCCACCGTGCTCACGGTGAACGGCGTCTCCGGATGCGTCAGGTAGCGGTCCCACACGTTCGCGCCGGCCAGAACGGCCAGCACCACCGAGATGGTCGCGGGACGCGCGAAGCGTGCCCCCACCTGGTGCTCGTTCGACCTGCTGAAGACCAGCCCGATCCAGAGCGGCCCCAACGCCACCGCCGCGACGGCCACCCACACGTACCAGGTCGCGATCCCCTTCACCGGCAGGGTCAGCGCCACGGCGATCATCCCGGCCAGCAGCACGGCCCCCGCGACGGCGAGCGGAACCCCGATCCGCGTCAGTCGCTGTGCACTCATGTCCTCTTCACGCGAGAACACGGCGTTCTGTTGCCTCGGGAACGAAAACGGGCCCGGCGGAACACCGCCGGGCGCGAACCTTCGAAGGACTAGCAGCCGACGAGGCGGGCCGCCAGGTACGACTCCAGCTGGTCCATCGCCACGCGCTCCTGCGACATCGTGTCGCGCTCCCGCACCGTCACGGCGAGGTCGGTGAGCGTGTCGAAGTCGACCGTCACGCAGAACGGCGTGCCGATCTCGTCCTGGCGGCGGTAGCGGCGGCCGATGGCGCCGGCGTCGTCGAAGTCGACGTTCCAGTTGCGGCGCAGGGCCGTCGCGAGGTCGCGGGCCTTGGGCGACAGGTCGGCGTTGCGCGACAGCGGCAGCACCGCGACCTTGACCGGGGCCAGCCGCCTGTCGAGCTTGAGCACGACGCGCTTGTCCACGCCGCCCTTGGCGTTCGGGGCCTCGTCCTCGGTGTAGGCCTCCAGCAGGAACGCCATCATCGGGCGGCCGACACCGGCCGCCGGTTCGATGACGAACGGCTTGAAGCGCGAGTTCGTGGCCTGGTCGAAGTACGACAGGTCGACGCCCGAGTGGTTCGAGTGCGTCGTGAGGTCGAAGTCGGTGCGGTTCGCGATGCCCTCGAGCTCACCCCACTCCTGGCCGCCGAACTGGAAGCGGTACTCGACGTCGACCGTCCGCTTCGAGTAGTGCGACAGCTTTTCCTTCGGGTGCTCGTAGTGGCGCAGGTTCTCCTTGGAGATGCCCAGGTCCGTGTACCAGCGGGTGCGCTCGTCGATCCAGTACTGGTGCCATTCCTCGTCCGTGCCCGGCTCGACGAAGAACTCCATCTCCATCTGCTCGAACTCGCGGGTGCGGAAGATGAAGTTGCCCGGCGTGATCTCGTTGCGGAACGACTTGCCGATCTGGCCGATGCCGAACGGCGGCTTCTTGCGGGAGGTCGTCTGCACGTTCAGGAAGTTCGTGAAGATGCCCTGCGCCGTCTCGGGGCGCAGGTAGTGCAGGCCCTCCTCGGTCTCGATCGGACCGAGGTGCGTCTTCAAGAGCCCGTTGAACATCTTCGGCTCGGTGTAGGTGCCGCGCACGCCGCAGTTGGGGCACGGCACGTCGGAGACGTCGCCCTCGGCGACCTCCTTGCCGGTGCGCTCCGCGTACTCCTCGGACAGCGTGTCGGCGCGGAACCGCTTGTGGCACGACTCGCACTCGACGAGCGGGTCGACGAACGCCTCGACGTGACCGGAGGCGACCCACACGTCACGCGGCAGGATGACCGACGAGTCGAGGCCCACGACGTCCTCGCGGCCGCGGACCATGAAGTTCCACCACTGGCGCTTGATGTTGTCCTTGAGCTCGACGCCGAGAGGTCCGTAGTCCCATGCCGAGCGGGTACCGCCGTAGATCTCCCCGCACGGGTAGACGAACCCCCTGCGCTTGCAGAGGCTGACAACGGTCTCGATGCGATCGGCGGGCAAGGGGAACTCCATCGGGGGAATGCGAATCGGGGGGCTCAAGCCTAGCCCGTCACTTCACGCCCCGAACGGGCGACCGGAGCCCTACCCTGCACCAATGGAAGACCGGCTGCGAGAGCTGTGGGACTTCGCCGACCTGGACGGCACCGAGGCGAGGTTCCGCGCGTTCCTGGGTGACGTGGAGACGGACGACGAGCGCGCGGAGGTGCTGACCCAGCTCGCCCGCGTCGAGGGCCTGCGGGAGAACTTCGCCGCGGGCCACGTCCTGGTCGACGAGGCGGAGGTGCTCGTCGCGCCCGACTCGACGGGCCGGGTGCGGGCGTTGCTCGAACGGGGCAGGCTGCACCGCTCCGCCGGCGATCCGCAGGCCGCGCAACCGCTGTTCGTGGCGGCCTTCATCCTGGCGAAGACCCGCGGTGACCTGTCGCTCGCCGTCGACGCCGCGCACATGGCGTCGCTGGTCGACGACCCGGAGAAGTGGACCAGGCAGGGCCTCGAGATCGTCGTGGCGAACCCGGCGCTGGTGCGCTGGCTCGGCCCGCTGCACAACAACCTCGGCTGGTTCTACTTCGAGAACGGCCGCTTCGGCGAGGCGCTGGAGGCGTTCGAGAAGACGCCGGAGGCGTACGCGCAGAGCGGCAGGGCCAAGACGCTGCGCGCGCTGGGCCGCACCGAGGAGGCCGCCGAGGCCGCGCGCAGGGCGTTGGAGCTTCTTCCCCACGACTCGCAGGACGAGTGGGTCGAGGAGATGGAGGCTATCGCCGCGGGTTCGTAGGCCCGGCGGCCTCGCCGAGCCGCACCGTGAACGCGTCCTCGGCGAGCACGCTCGTGTGCGTCTCGACCTCACCGCCGGTGCTGGTCAGCGTCGGCTCGTACATCGCGGGTTCGTCGGTCAGCGCCTCGGACAGCAGAGGGATGACGTGTTCGCGCACAGGGAACGGCGACATCGCGCGCCGATAAGCCACCACGGACTCGAACTCGACCGTCAGCACCCAGCGGTCGTCCTCGTCGGTCGACCGCGCCAGCGTCCCCCTGTGACACCCCGGCTGGGCCGTCAGCAGCCTCAGCGCCTGCTCGACGCGCGCGCTGAACGTCTCGGGGTCGGACACGCGGAATCGGCACACCAGCAGCACGGTGCAAGGATGGCACGGTGACCTCCAAGCGCCCTCTCCTGCCCGGCGACGGCCCACTGGCGCGCGTCCGCCCCGTCGTGGCGTTCCTGCTCGTGCTCGGCCTGTTCATCACCGGCGTGCTGGTGGGCGGCACCCTCGGCGCGGTGCTGCTCGGCGTGCTCCTACTGGGCGCCGCGGTGCTCCTGGCCGCCACCTGGAAGGTTCTTTCCCCAGCTCAGCGCACATTGCGCGTGGTGGTCCTGCTGGTACTGCTCATCATCACCGTAGAATTGGTTGTGAAAATCCCTACCAGGTGAGGTGCGCCGCCATGACCGTTCAACTGCACGGCGAGCACTCCCCCGAACGCGAGGCCCCCGCGCCCGCGGCACCCCGCTCCGCGCACACCCTCGCCGAGGCCGGCGACCTGCTGCGAGCGCTGGCCGCCCCGGTCCGCATCGCCATCGTGCTGCAGCTGCGCGAACACGACCGCTGCGTGCACGAGCTGGTCGAGGCGCTGGGGGTGGCGCAGCCGCTGATCAGCCAGCACCTGCGCGTGCTGAAGTCGGCGGGAGTGGTGCACGGCGAAAGGCACGGCCGCGAGGTCGTGTACAGACTGGTGGACGAACACCTGGCGCACATCGTGGTGGACGCTGTGACGCACGTCGAGGAGAAGTTGTGACCGGACTGAGGTCCACCAAGCAGCGCACCGCGGTGTCGAACCTGCTCGACCAGCTCGACGACTTCCGCAGCGCCCAGGAGCTGCACGAGGAGCTGCGCCGCCGAGGCGAGGGCATCGGCCTGACCACGGTCTACCGCACCCTGCAGTCCCTCGCGGACGCGGGCCAGGTCGACGTCCTGCGCACCGACTCGGGCGAGGCGATCTACCGCCGCTGTTCGGCGCACCACCACCATCACCTCGTGTGCCGCCACTGCGGCCGCACGGTCGAGGTGGAGGGTCCCGCGGTCGAGAAGTGGGCTGACCGGGTGGCGGCCGAGAACGGCTTCTCCCAGGTCAGCCACACCGTCGAGATCTTCGGGACGTGCGCGGAGTGCACGGCCAAGGGGCTCGCCTAGGAGGTTCGTCATCAGCGCCGCCGACGAGGAAGACGAAGAAGAAGACGACTTCACGGTTCTCAACAACGTCGGCGACGGTGATCACGGCATCGTCGTCCAGGCCGGTTCGATCAACAGCGTGCATGTCGGCTCCCCGGGCGACTCCCCGTACGCGCTCGCGAACCCGATCATCGCGACGGTGCACGTCGAACCATCGCTGACCTCGCTGTTCGTGGACGACGACCCGCCCAGGGAGATGGCGCGCGGCGGAGACCGCCACGTCATCACCGTGGAGGCGCGGACGACCAGGGCCGTCGTGCTGCTCGGCCTGCGGCCCGTCGTGGTGTCCCGGCGGCCTCCCCGCCGGGCCTGCGTGGAGGTGCGGATCGGCGGGTTCATCACGCCACGCCCGTTCACCGCCGACTTCGACAGCGACCGGCCCCGGCTGACCGCGCTGCGACGCGACTTCCCGTTCAGCGTCAGCGCCACGGACGTGGAGCTGTTCCACTTCACGCCGCACGTCAGCACCTCCGAGGTCGGCTGGCGGCTGGAGCTCGACTGGCTGGTCGCGGGTGTGCGCGGCACCACCGTGATCGACGACGACGGCGAGCCGTTCGGGCTGTACCCGCCGGGAGTGCTGTCCGACGAGGGCCACGAGTCCGACCTGAGCTGGGGGTGCGGGATGTTCCACCTCCCCGGTTGCCCCGCGGAACGGCTGGCGGCACTCTCCCGGCCGGGCTCCCCCGAGGTCCGGCCGGATCGGCTCGACACCGTGCCGGACCTGCTGGCCGCCGCACCGGCCGAAGATCCCGTGGACGAGGCGAACTGGCCCGCCTACGAGGAAGTCGCCCCGCGCGTCTGCGTGCTCGTCTCCCACACACCCGAGGAGAGCCACGAGCCGAAGCCGTTCCGTGCGCTCGCGTTGCGCGTTCTGGATTACCTCAACGCATCAGGGCAGTCAGAACTCGGCGCCACCACGGCCCGTGCTCTCCAACGCGCCTGGGGCATCGAGTTGGGAGGGAACCACCGCGACACCCTCGCCGTCGCCAACCGGCTCGCCGGATATCTGTTCAAACTCGGTGACCGGCAACAGGCGTACTTCCTGTTCGAGAGCACCTACAGGCGCCGGGTGCGGGCGTTGGGCGAGGACGACCCGGACACGTTGACGTCGGCGGCGAACCTCGCCATGTCCCTGAGCCTGCACGGGATCAGCGATCGCGTTCGCCGGCTTCGCGCGGACATCCTGCGACGCAGCCGCCGGGCGCTCGGCGAGGACCACCGCGACACGTTGACCGCGGCCGCCGTCCTGGGCCACGTGCACCTCGCGGACGAGGACTACGAGGCGGCGCGCGCGCTCCTGTCCGACACGAGGAGGCGGGCCGAGCGCGTGCTGGGCCCGCACCACCACGTTACGCACAGCGCCACCCGAGGACTGGCCTCGGCCTTGAAGGCGCTCGGGGAGACCTACGACTCGTAGGGCTCGACCGGCTCGGCCACGGGCGTGAAGGACTCCACGGTGAAGCTCGGCACCCAGGAGTTCTTCTCGTTCGCCGACTTCGGCACGACCTGCCCGGTCACCTCGACCCACTGCTCGTCGGGCAGCGCGGGCACGTCGCCGATGGCCTTGACCTTCAACGGCCGGGCGTCGGCGGCGCAGCACGAGATCGCGAGCCGTGCGACGTAGGTCTCGCCCTCGGCGCGCAGCAGGAAGCCCGTGAGCTTCACCTTGCGGCCGTCCAGCGTGCCCGACTCGTCCCACGCCGTGCGCGTGACGAACTCCGTCATCGACAACGGGATCACGTCGCCGGACGGCAGTTCGCCGAGCAGGTTGCGGGAGCGCTGCGTCTGGTTCGTGTCGGCGGCCGAGTTCACGACGTCGCCGCCCAGCGCGGGGGGCGAGATCAGGAACACCGCCAGCACCGGCAGCAGCATCAGCCACGTCGAACGCGACGAGTGCGAGTGCTCGTGGTCGTCCTCGGATGCCGCCTTGCCGCGGCGGATGTCCTGGACGATCGCGAACAGCGCGAGGCCGATCATGATCACGCCGGCCGCGATCAGCAGCGGCAGCAGCGACTTCTGGACGTACCGCAGGTACAGCCCGGAGAAGCTGATCTTCAGCAGCGCGCCGCCGAGCAGCACCAGGAGGATGTTCTGGGTTTCCCGCCTCACAGCAGCACCACTCCACTCACGACAGCGCACAAGATCGCCACCACGAAGGTAGCGGGTGCGAAGCGGAAGGCGAAGGACTTGCCGAACGCACCGGCCTGCAGCGCGATCAGCTTCACGTCGACGGCCGGGCCGACGACGAGGAACACCAGGCGCGGCAGCAGGGGCAGCGCGGAGAACGCCACCGCCACGAACGCGTCGGCCTCGGAGCACAGCGCGAGGACGACGGCCAGGAGGGCCATCACGATCACGCCGAGCACGATCTGACCGCCCAGCGTCTGCATCCACGCGGTCGGCACGAACGTCTTGAACACCGCCGCGAACAGCCCGCCCAGCACCAGGAACCCGCCGGCGTCCACGAGGTCGTGCCGCGAGCTCTCGGCGAAGACGGCCCACTTCGACCGGCCGGTGTGGTCGGCCATGCGGGCCAGGGCCCGTTCGGCGATCCACTCCATCTTGCCGAAGCGCACCCACAGCCAGCCCATGACCATCGCGGTCAGCAGCGAACCCGCGAACCGTGCGACGACCATCATCGGGGCGTCGTTGAACGCCACCGCGGTCGACACCAGCACGATCGGGTTCACGGCAGGAGCGGCCAGCAGGAACGTCAGGGCCACGGCCGGTGCGACACCCTGTTGCATCAGCCTCTTCGCCACCGGCACCGAGGCGCACTCACAGCCCGGCAGGGCGATGCCCGCGACACCGGCCACGGGCACGGCCAGCGCCGTCTTCGAGGGCAGCAGCCTGCGCAGCGCCGAGGCGGGCACGAACGCCGCGATGGCGCCCGAGATCAGCACGCCCAGCACGAGGAACGGCATCGCCTGCACGCAGATCGCCACGAACACGGTCGACGCCGTGCGCAGCTTCGGCACGTCCAGCAGGTCGACGAGCCGTGACTGGAAGAGCAGTGCGAGAACGAGGATCCCGCACAGCACCTCCAACGACGTGATCTTCAGCCGAGGCCCGCCGGAGCGCCGCTTCGACGAGCGGATCTCGCCGGTGATCGTCATTCCGAGTCCGCGTCCAGGTCCAGCAGGCGGCGGTACTGGCGCGCCATGCCCTCGCGGATCTCCTCGGGCGACGGCGGCTCGTCGAACTCCGCCTCCTCCTCTTCGAGGTCGTCGTCGTCGAAGTCGACGGGAGTGCCGTTGACGGTCTCCTCCTCGTCCTCTTCCTCGGCCGCGGCCTCGCGGAGCTCCTCGATCGTCGCGGAGACGTCCTGCGCCGACAGCGCGGGCAGCATCGGCTTCACGATGGCGAGCACGCCGCCCTCTTCGTCGTCGAGCGCCACGGCCTCGGCCAGCGCGACGGCGTGGTCGCGCTCGTACGGGCCGCAGATGAACGAGTCCCAGTCGTCGCCGCCCGAGGGCTCGAACGTGACGGTCCAGGGGAACTCGTTGACGTCCGAGTCCTCTTCCGGCTCGTAAATGATCACGCCACCCATCGAAGGGTCCTTTCTCAAGAAAAGCGGGAGAGGAGCTCGCCGCGCACCTGCGACGCGGTCGACACGACGAGCATGAGCAGCGTGCTCAGCGGCTCGGGCTTGAGGCCGTCCGCCGGGAAGGCGTAGCGCAGCATCACGTCGGTGCCGCGCTCGGAGTGGATCACGCCGAGCGTGCCGAACAGGCCCTGACCAGCGCGTTCAGCGACCCATCCCGCCGCCTCGGCCGGCAGGTCCCACGCGACTACGACCGTCAGCGAGAGGACCGTCAGCCCTTCGGCCAGTTCCATGCCCTGCACCGCGCACGGCACGTCGCCGTGTCGGAAGCTCAACGCGCCATCGTCGTCCACGGAGACGTCGTGGAACAGCTCCAACGCCTTGCGGGCGGCCTCCAGGGCCTCACCACTCGCGTTCACGACGACACCGCCTCCTCACCTGGCTTGTCCACGGCACCGCCGAAACGACGGTCGCGGCCCGCGAACTTCTCCGCGGCACGCCACAGGTCGCGGCGGTCGAAGTCGGGCCACAGGATGTCCTGGTAGACCATCTCGGCGTACGCGGACTGCCACAGCAGGAAGTTCGAGATCCGCTGCTCGCCGGACGGCCTGATGAACAGGTCGACGTCGGGCATCTCCGGCTTGTACAGGTACTTCGCGAGGGTGCGCTCGTCGACCTTGTCCGGGTTGATCTTCCCTGCGGCGACCAGGCGCGCGACCTCGCGGGCGGCGTCACCGATCTCCGCGCGGCCGCCGTAGTTCACGCACATGACGAGGTTCAGCACGTCGTTGTCGGCCGTGCGGACCTCGGCCTCCTGCAGCTGCTTGATGACGCTGCCCCACAGCCTCGGCGAGCGGCCGGCCCAGTGGATGCGGACGCCCATCTCGTCGAGCTCGTCGGTGCGGCGCGCGATCACGTCGCGGTTGAAGTTCATGAGGAAGCGGACCTCTTCGGGGCTGCGCTTCCAGTTCTCGGTGGAGAAGGCGTAGAGCGAGAGCCACTTCACGCCCAGCTCGATCGAGCCCTTAGCGACGTCGAGCACGACCCGTTCGCCCTGCTTGTGACCCTCGACCCGGGACAGCCCGCGCTGGTTCGCCCAACGGCCGTTGCCGTCCATCACGATCGCGATGTGCTTGGGCACCAGGTCGGCGGGGATGTCCGGGGGCGTCGCACCGGACTCGTGCGGCTCCGGCGGGCGCGGTACGCGCTTCTCACGCTCGGAGCGGCGGCGGCGCAGCATGGGGCTAGGCATCCTTTCGACCGAAAACCGTTGTCGGTAGGCGCCACATTAGCCGTCCGCCGGCTGTGCCTTCCGCTCGACCAACGGCAACGAACGCAGCTGCCGTTCGAGGTGCCACTGCAGATGTGCCGCGACCAGGCCACTCGCGTCCCGGCGGGCGATGTGCGGGATCTCGTCGACCACGGTCCACTGCCCGTGCAGCAACGCCGAGAGCAACGCCAGCGTGTCCTGGGACGGCGACGACGACCCGGCAGGACGGCAGTTGGGGCAGCACGAGCCACCCGCCTGGACGCTGAACGCCCGGTGCGGACCCGGATCACCGCACTTCGCGCACTCGTTCACCGCGGGCGCCCACCCGGCGATGGCCATCGCCCGCATGAGGAACGCGTCGAGCAGCAGCGACGGGTCGCGCTCCCCCGTCGACAACGCCTTCAACGCCCCGGCCACGAGCATGTACAGCCGCAGGACCGGTTCGCCCTCTTCGGACGTGAGGCGGTCCGCGGTCTCGGCGATCGCGCACGCCGCCGTGTACCGCTGGTAGTCCTTCACGATCCCCACGCCGAACGCGTCCAGCGTCTGCACCTGCGTGATGATGTCGAGCGTTCTGCCGGGGTAGAACTGCACGTCGACGTGGCAGAACGGCTCGAGCCGGGCGCCGAACTTCGACGTCGTCTTGCGCACGCCCTTGGCCACGGCACGGAGCTTGCCGTGGCGCTGGGTCAGGAAGGTGATGATCCGGTCCGCTTCACCGAGCTTCTGCACACGAAGCACGACTCCGGTGTCGCGGTACAGGTTCGCCATCAGATCCCCATCGTCAGAAACCCAGGCGGCGCAGCTGCTTCGGGTCCCGCTGCCAGTCCTTGGCGATCTTGATGTGCAGGTCCAGGTACACCCGGCTGCCCAGCAGGCGCTCGATCTGCTTGCGGGCCTCCATGCCGACCTGCTTGAGCCGCTCGCCCCGGTGCCCCAGGATGATCGCCTTCTGCGACGGCCTCTCCACGAACACGAACGCGTGGATGTCGATCAGGTCGTCGCGGCCTTCGCGCGGCTCCATCTCCTCGACCACCACGGCGATGGAGTGCGGCAGCTCGTCGCGCACGCCCTCCAGCGCGGCCTCGCGGATCAGCTCGGCGACCAGGGTCTGCTCGGGCTCGTCGGTCAGGTCGCCGTCCGGGAACAGCTGCGGGCCCTCCGGCAGCTTGCCCAGCAGCAGGTCGCTCAGCTTGTCGACCTGGAAACCGTCGACCGCGGAGACCGGGATGATCTCGGCGAACTCCATGACCTTCTGCAACGCGAGCAGCTGCTCCATCACCTGCTGCGGCGACACCAGGTCCGTCTTGGTGACGATGCCGAGCACGGGCGTGCGCTTCGCGACCTTCTCGAGCTCGGCGGCGATGAACTTGTCACCGGGGCCGACCTTCTGGTCCGCGGGCACGCAGAAGCCGACGACGTCGACCTCCGACCACGTCTCGCGCACCAGGTCGTTCAGCCGCTGGCCGAGCAGCGTGCGCGGCCGGTGCAGACCGGGCGTGTCGACCAGCACGAGCTGGCCGTCCTCGCGGTGCACGATGCCGCGGATCGTGTGGCGGGTGGTCTGCGGCTTGCTGGACGTGATGGCGACCTTCGTGCCCACCAGAGCGTTCGTCAGCGTCGACTTCCCTGCGTTCGGGCGGCCGACGAAGCACGCGAACCCGGAGCGGTAACCATCCATTCGTCCATTGTCCCTCTAGCCGGTTTTGGCCGTTCGCGGGCCCTCAGAGCTGCTTGCGGACCTCGCCGGCCGGGTTCGCGAGGAGCACCGGGCCGGACGGCGTCAGGTCGCGCACCGCCGCCATCGACTCGCCGTCCACCCGGTTCGCCTCGGTGACGACCGCCGCCGCCTCCAGCCCCTCGGCGCCGCTCGACACGGCGGCCGCGATGGCCGCCTGCAGCGCGGTGAGCTTCAGCGACGGCAGGTCGACGGTCGACGCGTTGTACGTGCGGCCGTCGAGGTCGCGCACGGCGGCGCCCTCGTCGGCGTTGTTGCGCGCACGGACGGACCTTGCCAGCGTGACGAGCTTGGCGTTCTCGGGATCTACGTCATTCATCTTCGCTCTCCTTCTGCACAGGGCGCACGAGCACCGTCGTGACCCGGATGCGGCCGCGTTCGTCCTTGCCGCCCTCGGCCCGCATGCGCAGGCCCGCGATCTCCGCCTCGGTACCGGGCAGCGGCACGCGCCCGAGCCGTTGCGCGAGCAGGCCGCCGACGGTCTCCACCTCGTGGTCGTCGAGCTCGGTGCCGAACAACGCGTCGAGGTCGTCCACCGGCAGGCGCGCGCTGACCCGCACCGCGCCGTCCTCCAGGTGCTCGACCGGCGGGCGGTCGTCGGTGTCGGACTCGTCGGTGATCTCACCGACGATCTCCTCGAGGATGTCCTCGATGGTCAACAGGCCCGCGGTGCCGCCGTACTCGTCCACGACGATCGCCATGTGCCGGCGCGACACCTGCATCTCGCGCAGCAGGTCCGCGATGGGCTTCGAGTCGGGGATGAAGCTCATCGGGCGCATCAGCTCGGAGACGCACTTCGGGTCCTCGCCCTCGGCGAGCGTGGCCCGCATCAGGTCCTTGAGGTTCACCACGCCGAGCACGTCGTCGACGCTCTCGCCGATCACCGGCACACGGGTGTAGCCCGTGCGCAACGACAACGCGAGCGCCTGCCGCAACGACTTGGACTGCTCGATCCACACGATCTCGGTGCGCGGCACCATGACCTCGCGCGTGATCGTGTCACCCAGCTCGAACACCGAGTGGATCATCTCGCGCTCGCCCTCGTCCACGACGCCGCGTTCCTGCGCCATGTCGACGAGCTCGCGCAGCTCCACCTCGGAGCTGAACGGACCCTCGCGGAACCCCTTACCGGGCGTGATGGCGTTACCGATGAGGATCAGCAGCTTCGACAGCGGGCCCAGGACCCGGCCGAGCTGCCGGACGGTGCCCGCGGCGAGCAGGCTCACGCCGTACGGGTGCTGACGGCCGAGGGTGCGCGGGCCGACGCCCACAAGCACGTACGACACGATGAGCATGCTCAGGCAGGCGTACAGGACAGCGAGCCAGTCCTGTGCCACGTAGTCGAGGAACACCGTCGTGGCCAGCACCGCCGCCGACATCTCGCACGCGAGGCGCAGCAGCAACAACAGGTTCACGTGCCGCGGCCGGTCGTTGAGGACCTGCAGCAACTGCCCCGTGCCCCAGCGGCCCTGCCGTTGCAGGGCCTCCACCCGTGCGCGTGACACGGTGCCGAGAGCGGCATCCACGCACGCGAACAGGCCGGCGGCGAGCACGAGCAGAACGGCCAGCACGATCACACCGGCAGGGTTCCCGGTCATCGCGTCAGGCTTCTTCGTTCTTCTCGTCCAGGCCGACCGCGCCGAGCACCTTGTCGTCGGTGCTGCGCTGGTGCGCGGCCCGTTCGGCGTCGTCCCGCGCCGTGCGGAAGTCGCCGAGGATGCGGTTCTGCAACGTGAACATCTCACGTTCCTCGGCGGGCTCGGCGTGGTCGTAGCCGAGCAGGTGCAGCACACCGTGCACGGTCAGCAGGTGCAGCTCGTCCAGCAGACCGTGACCCGCCTTCTTGGCCTGGTCCTTGGCGAACGCGGGGCACAGCACGATGTCCCCGAGCAGCGCGGGCCCGAGGCCCGCGGCGTCGGGACGGCGCGCGGAGTCCAGCTCGTCCATGGGGAAGGCCATGACGTCCGTCGGACCCGGCAGGTCCATCCAGCGCTCGTGCAGGTCGGCCATCACGTCCAGCTCCACGAGCAGGACGGACAACTCGGCCAGCGGGCTCACGCCCATGCGGTCCAGCGCGAAGCGGGCAGCGGAGACGATGGAACCCTCGTCGACTCCGACACCCGACTCGTTGGCGATCTCGATGCTCACGGCGCCTATCGTCCCCGCCGCTGGTTACCCCGCCGCGCACCGGGTCCGTGGTGCTGCCCGTTCTGGTCCAGGTTGTCCTGGTGAACCTGCCACTTGTCATAGGCGTCGACGATGTCGCCGACCAGGCTGTGGCGCACCACGTCCTGGCTGGTCAGCTCTGAGAAGTGCACGTCCTCGACACCGTCGAGGATGTCCCGCACGACCCGCAGACCGCTGCGCTGACCGCCGGGGAGGTCGACCTGCGTCGTGTCGCCCGTCACCACCATCTTGGAGCCGAAGCCCAGCCGGGTGAGGAACATCTTCATCTGCTCGGGCGTCGTGTTCTGCGCCTCGTCGAGGATGATGAACGCGTCGTTCAACGACCGTCCGCGCATGAAGGCCAGCGGCGCGACCTCGATCGTCCCCGCCTGCGTGAGCCGCGGGATCGCCTCCGGGTCCATCATGTCGTGCAGCGCGTCGTAGAGCGGGCGCAGGTACGGGTCGATCTTCTCGTACAACGTGCCGGGCAGGTACCCGAGCCGCTCGCCGGCCTCGACGGCCGGGCGGGTCAGGATGATGCGGTTGACCTGCTTGTTCTGCAGCGCCTGCACGGCCTTGGCCATGGCGAGGTACGTCTTGCCGGTGCCGGCGGGGCCGATGCCGAACACGATGGTGTTCTTGTCGATCGCGTCGACGTAGTGCTTCTGGTTCAGCGTCTTCGGCCTGATGGTGCGGCCGCGGCGGCTCACGATGTCGAGGCTCAGGACCTCGGCGGGCGACTCGACGTCGTTCGCGCTGAGCATCGCGATGATGCGGCGGACGCTGTTCGGGTCGATCGGCTGGCCGCGGCCCGCGAGGGTGATGAGCTCGGAGAAGACGCGTTCGGCGAAGGCCACGTCAGCGGGGTCGCCGGACAAGGTGATCTCGTTCCCGCGCACGTGCACGTCGGCGTCGAGCAGTTCCTCCGCGAGGCGGAGGTTCTCGTCACGCGACCCGAGCAGCGTGAGCACCGCGCCTTCCGGCACGGCGAACCGGGACTGACCTTCCTTGTTGCTCTGCTGGTTTTCTTCGGCCACGTGGCCCCGGCCTGCTTCCTGTCGCTCGGATCTGGTGCCGTCGATGCTAGTCCGGCCGAAAATGAGTGGCTACCGGATTGCTCACCGTGTGTGCTCGGGAGTTGTGGAGATCCGCAGGCTTGGCGTCGAGGACGTACCCGAGTGCATGAAGCTCATCACGGACCGGGGTTGGACGTGGACGCCCGCTCAGTGGGAGATGATGCTGGCCCTCGGTCCGGGGTACGGCGCCTTCGACGAGTCCGGGCTGCTCGGCACGGCGTTGACCACGCCGTATCCCGAGATGCAGGCGATCAGCGGTGTGCTGGTCGCGTCCTGGGCGGGACGCAGGGGCATCGGCACTCGGCTGATGTCCACGGTGCTCGACGTCAGTCCGTCCGTCCTGTACGCGACGGCCATGGGTGAAGCGCTCTACGCGAGGCTCGGCTTTCACCCGGTCGGGGAGACCGCCGACTACCACGGCGTGTTCACCGGCGGGGCTCCCGGAGTCACGCGAGAGGCGACTCCCGCCGACGCCGCGTCGCTCGCGGCGCTCGACCACGAGGTCAGCGGCTACACCAGGCCCGTGCTCTGGAAACGGTTGCTCGCCCCGGCGTCGCCGTACCGCGTGCTGATGTCGGACGACGGTGTCATCGCCACCCGCCCGAATCCCGAGGGCGTCACGATCGGTCCGCTGATCGCCCCGACCGCCTCGGCCGCGTGCGGGATGATCGCGGACCTGGCGGCCGGCGGAGGCAGGGTTCGCGTGGACACGGACGACGCCGAGGTCGCCGCCTTCCTGCTGGGGCAGGGCTTCGAGAAGCGCAACGGCGGCTGCAGGCTGATGGTGACGGGCGCCGCGGACGTACCGGGTGACCGCTCGCGTTACTTCGCGCCCGCGTCGCACGCACTGGGTTAGAGCCGTTGTCCGCCCAGCAGGTGCAGGTGGGCGTGGAACACCTCCTGCCCGCTGTCCGGCCCGGTGTTGAACAACAGCCGGTAGCCGGTTTCGGCCACGCCTTCGGCTTCGGCGACCTCCCCGGCCGCGGCGAACAGGTCGCCGAGCTGGTCTCCGTCGAGGTCGACGGCGTTCGGCACGTGCTCGCGCGGGATGAGCAGCACGTGCACGGGTGCTTTGGGCTGGATGTCGCGGAACGCCAGCGTCGTCTTGGTCTCGTGCACGATCGTCGCGGGGACCTCACCGGCGACGATCCGGCAGAACAGGCAGGACATGCCCCGAGTCAACCGAACAGGGAGTCCAGCCGCTCGTCGAGGGCCTCGACCATCTCCTCGGCCGTCACCTCGCCGGGGCCCAGGCCGTGGTGGATGTTGAGCCCGTCGATCAACGCGACGAGCAGCCGGGCCGCCTTCAACGGCACGACACCGGGCCGCAGTTCGCCGGCGTTCTGCGCGGCGGTGAGGACGCGCGCGATCTCGTCGTACAGCTGGCGCGTGCCGAAGCGCTCCAGTTCGTGCAACGACGGTTCGACCATCGCCCGCGGCAGGAACGACAACAGCACGGCGGCCTCGACGCGCCGGTCCTCGTCCATCGCGAGCATCTCGAGGGCGATGGACCGCAGCACCTCCCGGTTCCCGGCGTTGGTGTCGATCTTCTCCAACCGGGCGAGGAACCGCAGGTAGGCGAGCTCCATCGCGAAGCCCAGCAAGGCGTCCTGGGTCGGGAAGTAGTGGCGCAGCGACCCGCTCGACCACCCGGACTCCGCTGCCACGGCACGCACGGACGCGTGGTCTATCCCGTCCCGCTGGACGATGCGCCACACCGCCTCGGCGAGCTCGCGGCGGCGTTCCTCGTGGTCGACAACCTTCGGCACCGGCCCTTTCTAGCAGTCGCGGGCAAGCCGGACGACGGCCGCGCGGCACTGCTCCCACGACTCGGTGCCGGGCGTGATCATGTCCATGTGCCCGGCTCCCCGCACCACGACGAGCTCCGCCTGCGGCTCGGCCGCGCAGAACCCGATCGACTGCTCGACGGGCACGTCCTCGTCCTGGTCGCCGTGCACGCACACCACCGGCTTGCCGATGGGGATCAACGCGGTCGGCGAGGCCTCCGCGAACTGCTCCTCGGTGCACAGTTCCAGCGCCCTGGGCGTGATGTGCTTCGTGAAGTCCAGCACCGCGGCCTGGGCGACGGCTCCGGCCACCCGCGCGCTGTGCTTGGCCGCCCACACGGCGAGATGGCCGCCCGCGCTGTGCCCGAGCGTCACGACGGGCCCGATGTCGACGGCGTCGATCGCGGCGAGCACGTCCTGCCCAGTTCGCGGCCAGCCACCGCCGCCGCTCACCCGCCGGTACTCGATGTTCCAGACGGCGAATCCCTCGGCGACGAGCGCGTCCGCGAGGGGCCGGCCGAGTTCGAGGCCGTAACGCTGATGCCAAAAACCACCGTGAATGACGACAACGGCACCCTGAGTCGCGTTCTCGGGAACGTAAAGCTCGCCGAACTGACTGGGATGGTCACCGTAAGCAATTCGCTGCACACGCAGAACTTACAAGAAGTGAGGAAAGAACCTCGAAAAACAAAAGGGGCGCCTCGCGGTCCGAAGCCTGGGGGTCGCTTCGCCGCGAGGCGCCGACGCCGGACCGAGGGGGGAGGTGTCCGGCGAGTCTTCTGGTCAGAAGGGTGTAATCGTCTACTCCGTTTCCGGATAGACCAATCAGCCCCTCTGCGAACAAGGGTAACCCCATCCGCCTGCGATTCGCTACAGCTTCCGTCAAGCCAATCCATCCGATGTTCATCTTCGGAGTGATCGGGGTCACCAGCGGGACGTGCGCACCCCAATGGCACCAAGAGCAACCGCCGCAGCTGTGGAAGCACGCAAAACAGTTGGACCCAATCGGACCACGCGGGCACCGGAAGATCGCAATGTCTCGAGTTCCTCCGGCGTGATTCCGCCCTCGGGACCCACAACCAGCAGCACGTCTCCGGAATCGGGCAACGAGACGTCCGCAAGCCGTTCGGTCGCGCTCTCGTGCAACACGAGAGTGAGCGCCGACGACGACACGCGATGAGAAAGCTGCGCGGTGCTCACGGGTTCGTCGACGACCGGGACGCGTGCCCGGCGGGCCTGCTTCGCCGCCTCACGAACCGTGGACCGCCACCGCCCCAGCGCTTTCGCGCCGCGCGGCCCGTCCTCCCACTTGGTGATGCACCGGGTGGCGCGCCAGGGCACCACACCGTCCACCCCGGCCTCGGTGGCGAGCTCGACCGCGAGCTCACCCCGGTCGCCCTTGACCAGGGCCTGGGCGAGCACCACGCGCGGTGCCGGTTCGGGCTCCACCCAGCGCTCGACGACGCGCAGCGCCAGGGCGTCCTTCTCCACCGCCACCACGGAACAGCGCACCTGGGCACCGGACCCGTCCGACAGCACGAGCTCCTCGCCCACGCGCAACCGCTTCACGGTGGCGGCGTGGCGGCCTTCCGGCCCGTCCAGCACGAACTCCTCGCCCCGCGGCAGCGCGGGGACGAGGAAGACGGGCAGGGTCACCTCTGGCCGCGCGAGGAACGCAGGCGGGAGAACAGCCCGCCGCCGCCCTTGCCGTTGTGCGACAACGAGGGCTCGCTCTCGCCGCGCATCTCGGCCAGGTCGCGCAGCAACGACGACTGGGCCGCGTCGAGCTTCGTCGGCACGACGACCTCGAGGTGCACGTGCAGGTCGCCGCGGCCGTCGACACGGCCGGTGGAGCGCAGCTTCGGCATGCCGCGGCCCGTCATGACGAGCTGCGTGTTCGGCTGCGTGCCGGGGTCGATCTGCAGTTCTTCCTCGCCGTCCAGGGTCTTCAACGGCAACGTGGCGCCCAGCGCGGCCGTCGTCATCGGGATCTGCACGATGCAGTGCAGGTCGGCGCCGTCGCGTTCGAAGATCTCGTGCGGGTGCTCCTCGACCTCGACGTAGAGGTCGCCGGCCGGGCCACCGCCGGGGCCGACCTCGCCCTGGCCCGCGAGGCGCACGCGCATGCCCTCGGCGACACCGGCGGGAATGTTGACGGAGATCGTGCGGCGCGAACGCGTGCGGCCGTCACCGGCGCACTGCTGGCACGGGTCGGGGATGACCTCGCCGTAGCCGCGGCAGACGGGGCACGGGCGGGACGTCACGACCTGGCCGAGGAACGAGCGCTGCACGGACTGGACCTCGCCGCGTCCGTGGCAGGTGTCGCACTGAACGGGCTTGGAGTTGTTCTGGGTGCCCGCGCCGTGGCAGCGGTCGCACAGGATCGCCGTGTCGACCGTCAGCTCGCGGGTGGCACCGGCGGCGCACTCCTCGAGCGTCATGTCGAGCCGGATCAACGCGTCGGAACCGGGCTGCACGCGGCTGCGCGGCCCGCGGCCACCACCGGACTGCGCGCCGAAGAAGGCGTCCATGATGTCGCCGAGGCCGAAGCCGGAGAACGGGTCACCACCGGGACGGCCACCGCCGCCCGAGTCGAGCGGGTCGCCTCCCAGGTCGACGACGCGGCGCTTCTCGGGGTTCGACAACACCTCGTAGGCGGCCGTCACCTCCTTGAAGCGGGCCTCCTCGTTGGGATTGACGTCCGGGTGCAGCTGCCTGGCGAGCTTGCGATAGGCGCGCTTGATCTCATCCTGTGTCGCGTTCTGCGAGACACCGAGGATGCCGTAGTAATCCCTGGCCACCTTGTTCGCTTTCATGTTCATCCACTACTGCAAGTACGTGTGGGCGGTAAGCCGGCTCAACGACCCGTCAGGATCTCACCGACGTAGTTGGCAACCGCGCGCACGGCCGCCATAGTCCCGGGGTAGTCCATGCGCGTCGGTCCGACGACGCCCAGACCCCCGAGTGGATTGTCACGGCTGCCATAGCCGATCGACACCACGGAAGTGCTGCGCATCTCAGCGGCCTCGTTCTCCTCGCCGATGCGCACCAGCACACGACCGGGGTCGCGGGAGGCGGCGAGCAGCTTGAGCACGACGACCTGCTCCTCCAACGCCTCCAGCACCTGCCGCAGCGAGCCGGGGAAGTCGGTGATGCTCCGCGTGAGGTTCGCCGTACCGCCGAGCACCAGCCGTTCCTCGGGGTGCTCCACCAGCGTCTCGATGAGCACAGTAGCGACTCTCAGCATCGGATCGCGGAGGTTCGGCGGAACCTCGTCGGGCAGTTCGGCGACCTTGGCCGACGCCTCGGCGAGCCGCTGCCCCGCCATCGCCTGGTTGAGCACACCCCGCAGCTGGGCCGTGTGCTCCTCGCTGATCACGTCCCCGAGCTCGACGATCCGCTGGTCGACGCGCCCGGTGTCGGTGATGAGCACCAGCATCAGCCGCGACGGCGTGATCGGCAGCACCTCCAGGTGACGCACGGCCGCGCGGGACAGCGTCGGCACCTGGATCACCGCCACCTGCCGCGTGAGCTGGGCGAGCAACCGAACACTGCGGCGCATGACGTCGTCGAGGTCGACGGCCCCGTCGAGAAAACTGCGGATCGCCCGCCTCTCGGCCTGCGAGAGCGGCTTGATCTCACTCAGCTTGTCGACGAAGAGCCGGTAGCCCTTGTCCGTCGGCACGCGTCCCGCGCTGGTGTGCGGCTGGGCGATGTACCCGTCGTCCTCCAGCGCGGCCATGTCGTTGCGCACCGTCGCGCTCGACACACCCAGGTTGTGCCGCTCGACCAGGGCCTTGGACCCGACGGGCTCCTGGTTGGACACGTAGTCGGCGACGATGGCGCGCAGCACCTCGAACCGACGTTCATCGGCGTTCATCGCTGTTCACCTCCGTGTCCACTACTCCCGAGTTTACCCAGCCGGATTCGGGGCCGGTGCGGGCTCTGGAGCTGGACGCGGACCGCTGGGGCCGTTCGAGTGATAAGGAACCGAAAGAACCCACGGGCGGCCCTTCGTGAATAGCGTGCGCGGGTGGTCACCGCGAACGAAACGACGCTTCAGCATCTGCTGGAAGGCTCGAAGCAGTACCGGGTTCCGCTCTACCAGCGGACCTACTCCTGGGAGACGAAGCAGCTCCGCCAGCTCTGGGAGGACGTCGTCGGGCTGGCCGAGGACCGCGTCACCCGGGACTCCACCCACTTCATCGGCTCGGTCGTCCTCGCGCCGAGTCCCGGCAACGGCCCGACCGGAGTGCCGCAGTACCTGGTCGTCGACGGACAGCAACGGCTCACCACGCTCACGCTGCTGCTGTGCGCCATCCGCGACCACCGGGCAACCCACGAGGATGCGATCCACCGCGGCCGGATGAACGACCTCTACCTGACGAACCCCTACAAGCCTGAAGCGCAGCGGTTGAAGGTCCTGCCGACACAGACCGACCGCGAGGCCTACCAGGCGTGCGTCGACTCGACACCCCACGCCGGCGGACGGGACAGCATCGGCACCGCCTACCGGTTCTTCGCGGCCAAGCTCGTCGAGCTGGACGACCCCGACGACCCGTTCGACATCGAGCGGCTCGAGAACGCCGTGATCAGCGGCCTGACGCTGGTGTCGATCACCACCCACCCCGGCGACAACGCCCACCGCATCTTCGAGTCGCTGAACAACACGGGCGCCGCGCTCAGCCAGGCCGACCTGCTGCGCAACTACCTGTTCATGCGCCTGCCGACCCGTGGCGAGCAGGTCTACCGGTCGCTCTGGCTCCCGCTGCAGGACCAGCTGAAGACCGCCAAGAACCTCGAACTGCTCTTCTGGCTCGACCTCGTGCAGGACGACGCGCGGATCAAGCAGACCGACACCTACTCGGGTCAGCAGGCCCGGCTCGACCGCCTGGACGGAGAGGAGTCGATCGAGGCGGACGTGGCCCGGCTGTGCGGTCTCGGCGCTCTGCTCCACACGATCCTCACGCCGGCGACCGAGTCCCACGCGGGCGTGCGCACCAGGCTCCAGCGCCTGGACGAATGGGGCACCACAACGGTTTACCCGTTGCTGCTGCACCTGCTCGACCGGCGGCGGCAGGGCACCGCGACGTCGGACGAGATCGCGTCGGCGATGCTGTACGTGGAGAGCTTCTTCGTCCGCAGGCAGATCATCGGCCGTGCGACAGCGGGTATCAACCGGATCCTGCTCCAGCTGGTGACCGAGATGGACCGCACGCGACCGGTCGACCTGGCGGTGCACGACTACTTGTCCACCGGCCGCAAGCACTACGCGGACGACGACGAGGTCCGCACACTCATCCGCACCGTCCCGTACTACCTCAACGGCAGGGCGAAGCAGCGCACCTCGATCCTGCGCTGGCTGGAAGCGGAACACGGCAGCAAGGAACCCGTCGACCTCTCCTCGCTGACCATCGAGCACGTCCTCCCGCAGACCTCGACCGACGAGTGGGAACAGGCCGTCAGCCCGGATCTGGAACCCGGCGAGACCTACGAGCAGGTGCACAGCGCTCTGGTCCACACACTCGGAAACCTGACCCTGACCGGCTACAACTCGGAGCTGAGCAACAGCCCGTTCGACGTGAAGAGAGCTCAGCTCGACAAGAGCGGTCTCGTGATGAACCAGGACATCGCCCAGCAGTCCGAGTGGGGACGCCCGCAGATCCACGCCCGCGCTGACGCACTGGCCGAACGCATCATCGCCGCGTGGCCAGGTCCGCTGGCGGGCGCGAAGCCGGGCACGAACGTGCAGTGGAACCTGATGAACACGGCGCTGGCCGCGATGCCGGCGGGATCGTGGACGACCGCCGGTGACATCGCGGCGGTCGTCGGCACCACCACGCAGGCCGTCCTCGCCCGGCTCGGCAGCGTGCCGACTCCTCACGCGCACCGCGTCCTGCAGGCGGGCGGTCTGCTGAGCGACGGTTCCCGGGAGGTGCTGCGAGCTGAGGGCCTGGAGTTCGACGAGCACGGCCGCGCCTCACTCGAGCAGCGCCTCTCGTTCGAGGATCTCGCCGAGGCGAGCGGCCTGGACCTGGAGTGGGCCGAGGAGCCGGCAGATCGGTTCGCCTCGCAGTTGCACGAACACGGCCGGGAAGTCGCGGAAGCAGTTCTGGAGATGGTGGAGTTCTGGGACGAACTCGGTGGCAGTCTCGGCTTCGGCACCGGCCGGAGTGAGACGTCGTGCTTCCTCTTCGCGCGGGAGAAGGACGAGGAGGGCGGCAACATCTGGCCGTTCGCCATCTACCCGAGCGGCAGGGTCGAGGTGGTGTTCCAGCACCTCCTCACGCGGGCTCCGTTCCACCAGGCCGCGCTGCGCGAGGAACTCCTGCGGCGGCTGAACGCGGCTCCCGGTGTGGACCTCCCCGCGGCGAAGATCGAGAAGCGGCCGAGCTTCCCGGTCGGCGCGCTGCTCGCCCCCGAGGCGCGAGCGGTCGTGCGGGAGACCCTGAAGTGGTTCTACGACCAGGCTCGCTCGACCGTTTTTGTCGGTGCCGCTCGCTAGGGTCCAAACGTGGGCGACGTGGTGTGGCTGCGGCCACCGGAGGAGGAAGGTCCCGAACCGGGGAGAGCGTGCCTGGTGCACAGCGACGACGCGTGGTGGGAAGGCACCGTCGTCTGGGAGGAGAGCCGGCGGCGCGACGGGTTGTGGTGGGGCACCGCGACCTACGTCAAGAACGGCGAGGAGTTCGTCGAGGTGCACAGCCAGCACGACCTGCGCGCCCGCTGACTCACGGCAGCAGGCGCCGGACGACGGCGTCGGCCAGCAGGCGGCCCCGGTCGGTGAGCACGCAGCGGTCGTCGTGCGGCTCCAGCAGTCCGTCGGCGATCGCCTGCTTGGCTTCTTCGCGCCCGGCGTCGTCGAGCACGTCCATGGGCAGGCCTGAAGCCAGGCGCAGTTCGAGCAGCACTCGTTCGACGCGCTGGTCTTCAACTGACAACGTCTCGCGGCCGGCTGCCGGTGACGCACCGGAAGCCAGCAGGGACGAGTAGCGGGCCGGGTGCTTCACGTTCCAGAAGCGCACGCCGCCGACGTGGCTGTGCGCGCCGGGGCCGAAGCCCCACCAGTCCGCGCCCTTCCAGTACAGGACGTTGTGCCGGCACTGGGCTTCCACCGAGGTGGCCCAGTTCGACACCTCGTACCAGGAGAAGCCGGCGCCGGAGAGCACCGAGTCGACCATCTCGTAGGACGACGCCAGCACGTCGTCGTCCGGCATGGGCAGGTCGCCGCGGCGGATGCGGCGGGCCAGGCCGGTGCCGTCCTCCACGATCAACGCGTAGGCGGACACGTGGTCGACGCCCGCGTCCAGCACGGCGTCGAGCGACGCGGCCAGATCCGAGGGTCGCTCCCCCGGTGTGCCATAAATCAGGTCCAGGTTCACGTGGTCGAACCCGGCCGTGCGTGCCTCACGAGCAGCTTCACCCGGACGGCCGGGCGTGTGTTTGCGGTCCAGCACGGCGAGTACGTGCCGCGCGGCCGACTGCATGCCCAACGACACGCGCGTGTAGCCCGCGGACCGGATCCCCTCGAAGAACTCGACAGACGTCGACTCGGGGTTCGACTCCGTCGTCACCTCGGCGCCGGGAGCCAGGCCGAACGACTGCCGCACGGCGTCCAGCACGTCCGAAAGACCCGAGGCGCCCAGCAAAGAAGGCGTTCCGCCCCCGACGAACACGGTTTCGGCCAAGGGCGCGGTCCCGAGGACGGACGCGGCCAGGTCCAGTTCGCGGCGCAGGCCCTCCAGCCACGACTCCGGTGACGCGGAGGTGCCGAGCTCACCGGGCGTGTAGGTGTTGAAGTCGCAGTAGCCGCAGCGGGTCGCGCAGAACGGCACGTGCACGTAGATGCCGAAGGGGCGCGAACCGACGCCGGCGAGGGAAGAGGCGGGAAGCGAACCGTCAGCGGGCGCGGGCTCGCCTTCGGGCAAAGCGGAGGGCATGACTCCCAGTGTTCCCTACGCGGCCCGAATGGCGGTGTTCGACCAGGGGAAGTATCTGTCGGTGACAGAAATATTACGGAGCGAAACCAGCGTACGAAGTCAACTTCTCCTCGTCAATCCCAGCATTCGGTTGGCGGTGGACCACGCACTGGACGGCATGCACACTGAGGACATGCATTCGACTGGAGTCCGCCTCGTGGCCCGCCGCCACGTCGACTTCCGTCGTGTCTCCAGCGCGATGTGCCGTCGTTCGGCATGACCGCGCGCTGATTTGTTCCCGTCAGCGCCCGGCGCGCTGACGACGCCCCCACCACAAGCACCTCCGGGCTCGCACGCGCACCGAGCGCTCGAAACCCCGGAGGATGGCGATGGCCACGCCGCAGACGTCACCGCGCGCCAAGCAGCGTCGCGGCGAGGGGCAGTGGGCGCTCGGTTACCGAGAGCCGCTGAACCCCAACGAGCGGAGCAAGAAGGACGACAACCCGCTCAACGTCCGCGCCCGCATCGAGAACATCTACGCCCACGGCGGTTTCGACTCGATCGACCCTGCCGACCTGCGCGGACGGTTCCGCTGGTACGGCCTGTACACCCAGCGCAAGCCCGGCATCGACGGCGGCCGCACGGCCACGCTCGAGCCGGAGGAGCTGGACGACGAGTTCTTCATGATGCGCGTCCGCAGCGACGGTGGTGCGCTCACCACTCAGCAGCTGAGGGTCCTCGGCGAGATCTCGCAGACCTATGCGCGCGACACCGCGGACATCACCGACCGCCAGAACATCCAGTACCACTGGATCCGCGTCGAGGACGTTCCCACCATCTGGCAGAAGCTCGAAGCGGTGAACCTGACGACGATGGAGGCGTGTGGCGACAGCCCGCGCGTCATCCTCGGCTCGCCGGTCGCGGGCATCTCGGTGGACGAGGTGATCGACGGGCAGCCGGCGATCGACACGATCCTCGAGCGCTACATCGGTGACCCGCGCTTCTCGAACCTGCCGCGCAAGTTCAAGACCGCCATCTCCGGCCTGCAGGACGTCGCGCACGAGATCCACGACATCGCGTTCGTCGGCGTCAACCACCCCGAGCACGGGCCGGGCTTCGACCTCTGGGTCGGCGGTGGCCTGTCCACGAACCCCATGCTGGGCAAGCGCTTGGGCGCGTGGGTGCCGCTCGACGAGGTGCCGGACGTGTGGGAGGCGGTCATCTCCGTCTTCCGCGACTACGGTTACCGCCGCCTGCGCCACCGCGCGCGCATCAAGTTCCTCCTCGCCGACTGGGGTCCGGAGAAGTTCCGCCAGGTCGTCGAGGACGAGTACCTCAAGCGCAAGATGATCGACGGCCCGGCGCCCGAGCAGCTGGACCAGCAGCTCGACCACATCGGCGTGCACAAGCAGAAGGACGGCCTGTTCTACGTCGGTGCCGCGCCCGTCGCGGGCCGCGTGTCGGGCTCGATCCTGGTCGAGGTCGCGAAGTACGCCGAACGGGCGGGCTCCGGCCGCGTCCGCTTCACGCCGCAGCAGAAGATCATCGTGCTGGACGTGCCCGAGGCCGAGATCCCGACGCTCAAGAGCGACCTCGCGAAGCTCGGCCTGCAGGTCGACCCGTCGCCGTGGCGGCGCGGCATCATGGCCTGCACCGGCATCGAGTTCTGCAAGCTCGCGATCGTCGAGACCAAGGCGCGTGCCCTCGACCTCGTCACGCAGCTCGAGGCGAACCTCAAGGACATCGTCGACGGCGTCACGGCGCCGATCACCGTGCACATCAACGGCTGCCCCAACTCCTGCGCCCGCATCCAAACCGCGGACATCGGGCTGAAGGGCCAGATCGTCACGGACGAGCAGGGCAACCAGGTCGAGGGCTTCCAGGTGCACCTCGGCGGTGGCCTCGGCCTCGACGCCGGGTTCGGCCGGAAGCTGCGCGGCCACAAGGTGACCGCGGCCGAGCTGCCCGAGTACGTCGAGCGGGTCGTGCGGAACTTCGTGGCACAGCGGGAGACCGACGAGCGCTTCGCCCAGTGGGTCGCCCGCGCGGAAGAGGGTTCGCTGCGATGAGCGAACGCGCGACGCCGTTCTACTGCCCCTACTGCGGTGACGAGGACCTCCGGCCGCAGGAGGAACCCAGCTACGCGTGGCTGTGCACCGGGTGCCGCCGCGTCTTCAAGGTCTCGTTCGTCGGGCTCAACCTGCCGCAGGAGGTGAAGAAGTGAGCGATCTCAAGGAGGACCTCAAGATCGTCGCCGAAGCCGCAGAGCTGGAGCTGAAGGACGCCGATGCGACCGAGGCGCTGGAGTGGGTCGCGCGGACGTTCGGCGACAACTACATCGTCGCCTCCAACATGCAGGACGCCGTGCTGATCGACCTCGCCGCCAAGGTGAAGCCGGACTTCGACGTGCTGTTCCTGGAGACGGGGTACCACTTCCCGGAGACGATCGGCGTGCGTGACGCGGTCGGCGTCGTCTACCCGGACGTGCGGATCGTGAACGCCGCCGCCGAGCAGTCGGTGGAGGACCAGGAGCGCGAGTTCGGCCTGCTGTACCAGTCGGATCCGGCCACGTGCTGCAACCTGCGGAAAGTGATCCCTCTCCGGCGCGAGCTCGCGAAGTACGACGCGTGGGTCACCGGCGTGCGGCGCGTGGACGCCCCGACGCGGGCGAACACGCCGATCGTGCAGTGGGACGACCGCAACGGCCTGGTGAAGATCAACCCGATCGCTCCGTGGAGCGACGACGAGTTCAACGCCTACATCCGCGAGAAGGGCGTCCTCGAGAACCTGTTGGTGCAGGAGGGTTATCCCTCCATCGGCTGCCTGCCGTGCACCGCCAAGCCGTTGCCGGGCCAGGACGCCCGCAGCGGCCGGTGGGCCGGCCAGTCGAAGACGGAATGTGGGTTGCACGGATGACTCTGGCTCTGGACACCCTGGGACGCCTCGAATCCGAGGCGATCCACATCTTCCGCGAGGTCGCGGGCGAGTTCGACCGGCCGGTGATCCTCTTCTCCGGCGGCAAGGACTCGACGCTGCTGCTGCACCTCGCGATCAAGGCCTTCTACCCGGCGCCGGTGCCGTTCCCGCTGCTGCACGTCGACACCGGGCACAACTTCGACGAGGTCATCGAGTTCCGCGACCGCGTTGTGGCACAGCACGGTCTGCGTCTCGAGGTCGCGAAGGTCCAGGACTGGATCGACGACGGCCGCCTCGAAGAGCGCCCGGACGGTACCCGCAACCCGTTGCAGACGGTGCCGCTGCTGGACTCCATCACGCAGCACAAGTTCGACGCCGTGTTCGGTGGCGGGCGCCGGGACGAGGAACGGGCGCGCGCCAAGGAGCGGATCTTCAGCCTGCGCACGGCGTTCGGCCAGTGGGACCCGAAGCGCCAGCGCCCCGAGCTGTGGAACCTCTACAACGGCCGGCACCGCGCCGGTGAGCACGTCCGCGTGTTCCCGCTGTCCAACTGGACCGAGCTCGACGTGTGGAACTACATCGAGCGCGAGGGCATCGAGCTGCCGGACATCTACTACTCGCACCAGCGCGACGTGTTCCTGCGCGACGGCATGTGGCTCGCCGAGGGCCCGTGGGGCACCGCGCGCGACGGCGAGACGTTGCTGCGCAAGACGGTTCGCTACCGCACGGTCGGCGACGGCTCCTGCACGGGCGCCGTCGAGTCCGACGCGTCCGACATCCACGCGGTGATCGCCGAGGTCGCCGCGTCACGACTGACCGAGCGCGGCGCCACGCGGGCCGACGACCGGCTGTCCGAGGCCGCCATGGAAGACCGCAAGCGGGAGGGCTACTTCTAAATGAGCGACCTGTTGAGGCTGGCTACCGCAGGCAGCGTGGACGACGGTAAGTCCACGCTCGTCGGCAGGTTGCTCTACGACACCAAGTCCGTGCTCGCGGACACCCTGGACGCCGTGCACCGCGCGAGCGCCGACCGAGGCCTGACGACGCCGGACCTGTCGTTGCTGGTCGACGGCCTGCGTTCGGAACGCGAGCAGGGCATCACGATCGACGTGGCGTACCGGTACTTCGCGACGCCGAAGCGGTCGTTCGTGCTCGCGGACACCCCTGGGCACGTGCAGTACACCCGCAACACCGTGACGGGCGCGTCCACCGCGCAGCTCGCGGTCCTGCTCGTCGACGCGCGCAAGGGCGTCATCGAGCAGACCCGGCGCCACGCGGCGGTTCTCGCATTGCTGGGCGTGCCGCGGCTCGTGCTGGCGGTCAACAAAATCGACCTCGTGGACTTCGACGAGGTGACGTTCTCCCGCATCTCCAAGGAGTTCACGGCGCACGCCACGGCCCTGGGCTACACCGAGGACGCGGTCGTCCAGATCCCGGTCTCCGCGCTGGCGGGCGACAACGTCGTGGAGAAGTCCGCGAACACGCCCTGGTACTCCGGCCCGACCCTGCTGGAGCACCTGGAGACCGTGCCGGTCGAGCCCGACCCGCACGACGCCCCGTTCCGCTTCCCGGTGCAGTACGTGATCCGCCCGCGCACGGCCGAGCACCTCGACTACCGGGGCTACGCCGGTCTGGTCGCGGCGGGCACGGTCAAGCCGGGCGACGAGGTCGTGGTGCTGCCCTCCGGCCGTCGCTCGACGGTCACCAAGATCGACACGGCGGATGGCGAACTGGCCGAAGCGGCGGCCGGCCAGTCCGTCACGCTGCTGCTGGCCGACGACATCGACATCTCCCGCGGCGACCTGATCTCGGTGGCGGGCAACGAGCCCACCGTCACCGACGAGCTGGACGCCACCCTCTGCTGGCTCGCGGAGAAGCCTCTGCGGCCCGGCGCCCGAGTCCTCGTCAAACACGGCACGCGCACCGTGCAGGCGATGGTCACCGAGCTGCGCGACCGCTTCGACGAGCAAAATCTGTCCAGTGTGGACGGTCCTGCCTCGTTGGAGCTGAATGAGATCGGCCGAGTGGCCCTGCGTCTCGCAGAGCCCGTTCCGCTGGACGACTACAGCTTCAGCCGGCGCACCGGGTCCTTCCTGGTGATCGACGCGAGTGACGGTTCCACTCTCGCCGCTGGGCTGGTCGGGGCTCCGCTGCCGTTGCTCGAGAACGGCGTGGAGAGCTGTAGCGGGGGTAGCGCGGCTACCCCTGACAACCACGCCCTCGTGTCCCCCGGTCCCTGAAAGGCCATTTCCCCGTGAACCTCAAGCCCGCCATCGCCGTCACCCTGATCGCACTGACAGCCCTGTCCGGTTGCAGCCGCGCCGGCACCTCCGAGACTCCCGTCGCCGAGTCCAAGGGCGCCGCCGCCGAGGTCCGCCTCGGGTACTTCCCGAACATCACCCACGCCGCCGCGCTGATCGGCGTCGAAAAGGGCCTGTACGCGAAGGAACTCGGCAACACCAAGCTGACGACGCAGACGTTCAACGCGGGCCCCGACGAGGTGAACGCCCTGCTGGGCGAGTCCCTCGACATCGCCTACATCGGCTCCGGCCCGGCGATCAACGCCTACTCGAAGTCCAAGGGCGAGGCCGTGAAGCTCATCGCCGGCGCGACCTCGGGTGGCGCGCAGCTCGTGGTGAAGCCCGAGATCAACTCGGTCGAGGACCTCAAGGGCAAGGTCGTCGCCACGCCGCAGCTCGCGAACACGCAGGACGTCTCGCTGAAGAAGTACCTCGCGGAGAAGAACCTCACCGGCCAGGTCACCGTGCAGAACGTGGAGAACGCCGCGTCGCTCGACCTGTTCAAGAAGGGCGACATCCAGGCCGCGTGGGCGCCGCAGCCGTGGTCGGCGCGCATCGTCAACGAGGGTGGCGGCAAGGTGCTGCTCGACGAGAAGACGCTGTGGGAGGGCGGGGCGTTCCCGACCACCGTGGTCATCGTGCGGACGAAGTTCCTGCAGGAGCACCCCGAGACCGTCGAGGCCGTGCTGAAGGGCCACGTCGCCGCCATCGACTGGGCGAAGGCGAACAAGGAGGAGGCGAAGAAGACCGCGAACGCGCACCTCGAGAAGCTCACGTCCAAGAAGCTCGGCGACAAGATCCTCGACGCCGCGTGGGACAACATCGAGCTCACGACCGACGCGCAGGCCAAGCACTTCCCGCAGCTCGCGAAGGACGCCGTGACGGCGGGCGTGGCCAAGGAGGCCGCGAACGTCGCCGGGTACGCCGACTTCACGTTGCTGAACAAGGTTCTCCAGGCACAGGGCAAGCCGCAGGTGCAAGCAGCAGGACTGGACCAGAAGTAAGTCTTCGACGCCGAGGGGAAGGCACACCACCATGACCGCCACGCTCGAGACCACTGTTCTGTCCACTGTGGATACTGCCGTTGAACTGGCCGGAGTCCGGAAGGTGTTCGGCCACGGCGGCTCGGCCGTGGTAGCGCTCGACGGGGTCGACCTGAAGGTCAAGCCCGGTGAGTTCGTGTGCCTTCTCGGCGCGTCCGGCTGCGGAAAGAGCACGCTGCTCAACATCGTCGCTGGCCTCGACGCCGCGACGTCCGGCCAGTTGCAGCTCAACACATCACGCCCGGCCGTGATGTTCCAGGAGCCCGCGCTGATGCCGTGGCTCACCGCCGCCCGCAACGTCGAACTGGCGCTGCGCTTCGCCGGTGTCGGCCGCCTGGCGCGCAAGCGTCGCGCGCTGGAACTGCTGGAACTGGTGCGGCTGGGCGACGTCGCGGACAAGCGTCCGCACGAGCTCTCCGGCGGTATGCGTCAGCGCGTGGCTCTGGCTCGCGCGCTGGCGTCCACCACCGTGTCCGCGGACGGCGCTCCCGCCCTGCTGCTGATGGACGAACCGTTCGCCGCCCTCGACGCCATCACGCGCGACGTGCTGCAGAGCGAGCTGCTGCGCGTCTGGGAGACCACGAACACCGCGATCATCTTCGTGACGCACGACGTGCGCGAGGCCGTCCGCCTGGGCCAGCGCGTCGTCCTGCTGTCGTCCCGTCCCGGTCGCGTCGTGCGCGAATGGGACGTTCGCGATTCCTCGGACGAGGTCCTCGACGAGATCAACACCCACCTGCGAGAGGTCATCAGTGGCCACGCCTCCTGACACGCTCGACAAGGTCGGCGCCGGCCTCGACGCGCTCGATGTGCCCGTCGAGGCACACCGGCCACCGATCTGGCGCCGTTTCCTGAAGACGGGCGTGCCACCCATCATCGCCTTCGCGCTGCTCTTGGGCGTGTGGCAGGCGTTGTGGGCCTCGGCTCTGCTGCCCGAGTTCCAGCTGCCCGCCCCGGTCAACGTGTGGAACGAGCTCGTCCGCTCGATCTCCAGCGGCGAGGCGTTCGGCATCCTGTGGACCTCGCTGCACCGCGCGGTGCTCGGGTTCCTCGCGGCGGTCGTGATCGCGACACCGCTGGGCCTGCTGATCGCCAAGGTCCGAGTTGTGCGCGCCGCGATCGGGTCGTTGCTGACCGGCCTGCAGTCACTTCCGTCCGTCGCCTGGGTTCCGGCCGCGATCCTGTGGTTCGGCGTGACGCCGTCCACGATCTACTTCGTGGTGCTGATGGGCTCGGTCCCGTCGATCGCGAACGGCCTGGTGGCGGGCATCGACCAGATCCCGCCGCTGCTCCCCCGCGTGGGCCGCGCACTGGGCGCCGGCCGGTTCGCGTCAGCCCGGCACATCCTGCTGCCCGCCGCCCTGCCCGGTTATCTCGCCGGCCTCAAGCAGGGATGGGCGTTCTCGTGGCGGTCGCTGATGGCCGCGGAGATCATCGCGACCTCGCCGCAGCTCGGCGTCGGCCTCGGGCAGTACCTGCACAACGGATCGTCGCTGAACGACATCAACATGGTGATCGCGGCGATCTTCCTGATCCTGTTGGTGGGCATCGGGATCGAGCTGCTGCTGTTCCGGCCGTTGGAGCGCGCCGTGCTGCGCGCCCGTGGACTGACGGGGGCGCTGTGATTCCTCTAGTCGCTGTCGCACACGGCAGCCGCGACCCCCGTTCGGCCGCATCGATCCACGCGTTGCTGGACGTCGTGCGGTCGCTGCGACCGGAACTGGACGTCCGCGGGTGCTTCCTCGACCTGTGCGCACCTCGCCTGAGCGACGTGCTGCGCGGACCAGCTGTGGTCGTACCTTTGTTGCTGGGCAAGGCTTATCACGCCCGCGTGGACGTTCCCGCCGCTGTCGCCGAGTCACGAGTGCCCGCCGTGGTCACCGATGTGCTGGGGCCGGATCCGCGGCTGGAGTCGGCGGCGTTGCGCCGGCTCTCCGAGGCGGGTGTGGACTTCGACGACAGGTCACTGGGGGTCGTGCTCGCGGGCGCCGGGTCCTCGCACGCTCCGGCCAACGAGGCCGTGGCCCGCGTGGCCCGGCGGTGGGCACGTGAGTCGCGCTGGGCCGGGGTGGAGGCGGCGTTCGCGTCGATCGCCTCGCCGTCCGTGCCTGAGGCTGTTGAGAAGCTGAAGTTGAAGGGTGCCAAGCGGATCGCTGTGGCGTCGTGGTTCCTGGCGCCGGGGTTGTTGCCGGACAAGGTCGCGTCGTTGGCGGGTGATGCCGTGGTGGCTCGGCCGTTGGGGGACGACGTGGAGGTCGCGCAGCTCGTGCTGGACCGGTACGACGAGGCGCTGGTGCGGCAGACGGTCGCTGCTTAGCTTATGCGGTAAGCAAGTCCTTGGATCGCGTCCAATGACCCGGGCGGGGATTGTCGGGGTGACCTGCGATCCTGTTTGGATGCATATGTTCGTCGACGAGACCGAACGCGGTGGCCACCTGCTCGCCGCGACGCTCGTCGCTCCCGCCGCGCTGCACTCGACCCGGTCGCTGATGCGGAGCCTCCTGCTACCCGGTGAGCGGCGAGTGCACTTCAAGTCCGAGAAGGACAGCCGCCGGAAGTTCATCGTCTCGCGCATCGTGGAACGGACATTCGAGGTGGTCGTGGTGTCCAGCTGCCAGAAGGGCGACTCCGCGCGAGCCGTTCTACTCGAACGGCTGGTGACCGAAGCGGTCGATCGGGGGGTCAGCAGGCTCGTTCTCGACTCGCGCGACCATGCGGGCAACGCACGTGATCGCGTGGTCTTGGCGCGCACCAAAGCACGCGACGCAGGCATCGTCTACGAGCACATCCAGTCGTCTGCCGAACCGGCGTTGTGGGTGAGCGATGCCGTCGCGTGGTGCCTGGGAGCCGGAGGTGACTGGGTGCGGCGAATCAGTCCCGTGGTGACCCGCATCGAACCCTGAAAAGCGCGAAGCCCAGGCAGCAACCGTCCGGAAGCGCACCTGGGCTCACTTCCTCCGCCTAGTGGCAGAGGCTATGCGGTTATCCTAGCACATTTGACCCCAACCGCTGTTCAAGTCCCGAACTCCGCCGATTCCCCACGGCGCAAAGCCTTGGCGTGGTACCAACTGCCGAACGACACCGGGGGCGACGTGACCAGCGATCCACACCAGTTCGACCACAGCGTCAGGGACGGCATCTTCGACGGCAGCGCCGACGACGTCCACGACCTCGACCACGGCTACCGCGGTTTCCAGCCCTTCCCGCACTCGAGCGGCCGCTCCGGGTACCACGACGTGTCCGGAGCGCCAGTGTGGGTCAAGGTGCTCCTGTGGACGGGCGCTCTCCTCGCCATAGCGGGGATGGGGGTCCTCTTCCTCGGCTTCGTGACGTCGTTCGACGGACCCGACCCCTCCACCACCCGCCTGACACCGGCGTTCCCGACCGCCGACCTACCGCCAGACTTCCCCGTCGAGGCGCTCCCACCCGAGTTCCAGACCCCCACCGTGCGGGCCTTCCCGACCCAGGGCCAGCACCCGGCTCCGAGCGTCGGCGGCCCCAACCTGGGGCTGGGCTTCGGACTCTTCTTCGCGGGCTTCCTGCTGTCGGCGATCGCCGCGCTGGGCCACAGCACCTCCACCCGCCGCTGAGCCGCCACTTCCGGCCGCCGCCACAAGATCGAACCCACAGCGCCGATCGGGCGATGTGAAGTGTGAACTGTTGACGTGAAACCTACTCATGAGTAGTCAAGTGATTACGCCGCGTGCTGGAAGTGCTCTCGTCCACCATCGGGGAGAGGCCATGAAGCTAGCCGGAATCGCAGCAGCCGCACTGGTACCGATGCTGATGTTCGCCACCAACGCGTCAGCAGCTCCGCAGACCATCACCTACAAGCTCCGCGCGAGTGCCGTCGGGCAGACGTCGGACTTCACGCTCGACCAAGGTGTCGACGCGTCGGCGCCGGCGACCGTCGCGCCAAACGGGGCCGTCAAGGTCACGATCGACCCCGCGCCCAACAAGATTCCGACCGAGGCCGGCGGACGGCAGGTGCGGGAGATCAAGGGCCTCGCGCTGCGGCTGCCGGTGCCCGCCAACTCGAAGTTCACCTCCGCGTCGCTGTCCGGCGGTGCGGGACTGGGTGGCACGCCCTCGGTTGCCTTGCAGGGCAACGACGTCGTGCTGAACGTGCCCGGGCCGATCAAGGGCGGCGCCGACTTCGAACTGCCGACCGTCACCATCAACCTGCAGGCGGGCGGCACCGGGACGATCACCACGAAGCTGGGTGGCACCAGCTACGACGCCCCGGGCCTGACGTTCACCGCCGTCGTCGTGGTGATCGGGTTCCCGATCAACGCCGCCGCGAAGGGCTACCCGGACCCCAGCCCCGCGCTGACAACGACCACGATCGGCTGACTGGTGCCCCACCCCCTGCCGGGCATCAGGAACTAGCCTCGACCAGTGCGGTCATCGTGGCGAGCGTCGTGCGCAGGTCTTCCAACGAGACCTGCGCACTGACGCGGTTCGCCCACTCGTACTGCGCGTCGCGCAGCCGCGCGATGGCCGCGTACCCCTCCTCGGTCGGCCGCACCAGCTTCGCGCGGGCGTGGGCCGGGTTCGGCAGGTACTCCGCCAAACCCTTGTCCACCAACAGGTCCGCGATCCGCTGCACGGACTGGCGGGTCAGCCCCATCTCCCGCGCCACGCCCGAGACGGACAGCGGTTCGCGCAGCACCGCGCCGAGCACCTGCCACCACGCCGCGGTCAGGCCCACCGGTTTCGTCATCACCTCGGCCGCGTCGAGAAACGCCCCGTACAAACGGAAAGTCCTCATCACGACGTCGGTCAGGACGTCCCCCGACTCACTCCTGGACACTCGCCACCAGCTTCCCGAACGCCTCGGCCGTGTCGTCGCGGTTGAACTCGTACCAGGCGTGCAAAGTCGCAGGAGAGAACGTCTCCAGCTCCGCCAGCACCTCACGCGCGAACTCCAGCGACGAAGCCCCACCCGCCGTGATCACGCCCTGATCGCGCACCACGCGCTCATCGCGATAAAAAGCCGCACCACCGTAAGCACCGAGCATCTGCGGGAAGTTCGACGTGTGCGCCACGTCGTCGAGCAGCCCCTCGGCCGCCAGCGCGACCGTCGCCCCGCAGATCGCCGCGACCGGCTTGCCCGCCTCGCGGAACCGCCGCGCGAGCTTCCCGAACGCCTCCGCCACCTCCGGGATCTCCCAGCTGTCGCCACCCGGCAGCACGAGCATCGCCGCGTCGTCCAGCGAGACCTCGGACAGAGCCACGTCCGGCAGCATCCGCACACCGCCGACCGTGCGGATCGGGTCGGTGGTCAGACCGACCGTCCGGATCTCGTACCGCCCCGGCTGCTGCTGGAACTGCTGGAGGCTCACCTGCGCGGCCACGTGGCCGTACTCCCAGTCGGCGAGCTGGTCGGTCAGTGCGAGGTACACCGTCTGCGTCATGACAGTAGACTGTCATAAGTGACAGCATGCTGTCAACCCACCTCACGGCTAAGGTCACCGGCATGGCAGACGAGCTGGTCCACTACGAGGTGCGGCGTGGCATCGCGACGATCACGCTGGACTCTCCCCACAACCGCAACGCGCTGTCCTCGCAGCTGCGCCGGGAGCTCAAGGAGCACCTGAGCACCGCGGCGAGCGACGACGGCGTGCGCGTGGTCGTGCTGACCCACACGGGCTCCGTGTTCTGTTCCGGCATGGACCTCAAGGAGGCCGCCGGGGCGAGCGCGGGCGACCAGGGCGTCAACGAGTTCCCCGCGATCCTCGAGCAGCTCTGGACCAGCCCGAAGCCGGTCGTCGCGGCACTCAAGGGCCCGGCCCGCGCGGGTGGCGTCGGCATCGTCGCGGCGTGCGACATCTCCATCGCGGACGCCAAGGCGACGTTCGCGTTCAGCGAGGTCCGGATCGGCGTCGTGCCGGCCGTCATCTCCGTCACGGTCCTGCCGCGGCTGCTCCCGCGCCAGGCCCACGAGCTGTTCCTCACCGGCGAGACGTTCGACGCGCAGCGGGCCAAGGAGATCGGTCTCCTCAACGCCGCCACGGACGACGTCGACGCGGAGGTCCGCCGCTACACGGACATGCTCGCGCTCGGCGCCCCCAACGCGCTGGCCGCCACCAAGGAGATGCTGCAGCAGGAGCGGTCCACGAACCTCGGCGAGGTCTTCGCGGACATGCTCGAGCTCTCAGCGCGGCACTTCGGTGGCCCCGAAGGCCAGGAGGGCATCACCGCGTTCAAGGAGAAGCGCAAGCCGTCCTGGGTGCCGGCCGAAAGCTGACCCGGCCTAGAACCACCCGGTGCACTCGATCATGCCCTGCGACGACCCGCAGGCCCGCATGAGCCTGCCGTCGTTCTTGAACGCCTCGGTGTACTTCGCGGTACCCGAGTCGATCCTGGTGTAGCCGAGGAAGCCCTCGTGCCCGTTGGCCGAGGGCTCCTTGCGGTCGGTCCAGATCTCCTCGCCGGGCGTGCCGTGGGAGATGCGTCCCCAGGCGCACTTGGACTTGTTCGACGCACGCAGCTCGATCACGCGGCCGTTGCGCATCGTCACGGGGTTGTCGCCGTCGATCGTCTCGAACGGCGTGAACGGCCCCTCCTGCGAGCAGTCGGGGTCACCGGCGAACGACACCGCCGGACAAAGCAGCGAAACAACCGCGACGACGCCGAGCGCACAGCTCGAGCGGCGGAAATGCGTTCCCATGGAATGGCACTGTCCACTCCGGACGCCAGATCCGCAGCCCAAGTCACCTTTCCGTGCGAATCACGCGCACTTTCCGGTCACCTGTCTCAGCGGTCTGCTTCGCGGCGTCGCGCAGCACCTCCAGCACGGAGGAGTCCAGGTCCACGGGCACGACCAGCACGTACTCCCCCGCGGGCAGCCACGAGAGATCGGTCAGGCTGTCGTACAACGCGTCCAGGTTCTGCCCGAACCACTCGGGGAATTCGAGCGCCGCGGCAATGGCCGAGATCGCGGCGGACTTTTCCGAAACGAGAATGTGCCGTTTCATTTGCTCACGTCCACCACGACGAACGACGAATAGTGGTCGCCGGTGTAGAAGACTTCCTTTTCCGACCCGGTGACGATCCGCCGCGCGCCCCGGTCGGGACTTCCGGGCGTCGGCACCGTGTACTCCTTGTAGTACCCGGAGTCCTTGGCGGGCAGTCGCTTCTCGCGGTTCTGGAACGTCACGCCGTCGTTGCGCGGGTACGGGAACGGCCCCTTCGCCTCGATCAGCTTCCACGTCTTCGCGGCCTCGGCGGGCAGCTTCGACAGCGCCTGCACGTCGAGGCCCGACTGCACGCCGGGGACGGCGAGCCGCGAGGCCGACGGCGGGATGTTCGCCGGCGGCGTCTCCGGGTTCGCGGCGGTGTCCTTGAAGAACCACCCGACCACGACGAGGGCAACGAGCCCGACCAGTGCGACGGTCAGGCGACGACCAGGACTCACGCGGCGACCTTCTCCGGTTCGGGCTCGGGCTCCGGGACCGACGCCGGGTTGTTCGCACCCCAGTCCGCGACCCGGTCGATGAGCCGCGCCACGCCCAGGCAGAGCGGCAACACCACGATCATCACGACGGGGAACTGCACGGCGACGGGCAGCTGCACCAACCACAGCTCGACCCCGTCCCACCACTGCACAAGCCAGTCCACGACCCCGAGAGTAGTCGCGTGACCCGAGTCACGGCATTTGGCCACGATCCAGGTGGGTATGTTGCGAACCATGTTCGCCGTTTACGCAGCAGAACCCAGTCCTGAGAACCCGCTGGCCTCGCTTCGCGTGGGCGAGCGCCCCGAGCCCGAGGTCCCCGCCGGGTGGGTGCGCGTCGCGGTGAAGGCGGCCAGCCTCAACATGCACGACCTGTGGACGTTGCGCGGGGTCGGCATCAAGCCGGAGCAGTTCCCGATGATCCTGGGCTGCGACGGCGCCGGTGTGCTCGACGACGGCACGGAGGTGGTGCTGCACTCCGTCATCGGCGACCCGAACTGGGCCGGCGAGGAGACGCTCGACCCGAGGCGCACGCTGCTCACCGAGAAGCACCAGGGCACGTTCGCCGACTACGTGGTCGTGCCGGCCCAGAACGCGCTGCCCAAGCCCGCTGACCTGTCGTTCGCTGAGGCCGCGTGCATGGGCACGGCGTGGCTGACCGCGTACCGGATGCTGTTCGTGAAGTCCGGTCTGCGCCCCGGCCAGACGATGCTCGTGCAGGGTGCTTCGGGCGGTGTGTCGACGGCGCTGATCCAGCTCGGCCGCGCCGCCGGGTTCCGCGTGTGGGTCACGGGCCGCAGCGAGGAGAAGCGCGCGCTGGCGAAGAGCCTCGGCGCGCACGACACGTTCGAGTCCGGCGCCAGGCTGCCCGAACGGGTCGACGCCGTGTTCGAGACCGTCGGCAAGGCCACCTGGTCGCACTCGATGAAGGCCCTCAAGCCCGGCGGCATCGTGGTGATCTCCGGCGCCACGTCCGGTGACGCCTCCGCGGCCGAGCTCCAGCGGCTCTTCTTCCTGCAGCTTCGCGTGGTCGGCTCGACCATGGGCACGCGCGAGGAGCTGGGCGACCTGATGAGGTTCTGCGCGCTCAACGACCTCAAGCCGCAGATCGGCGCCGAGCTGAAGTTCGAGGACGCCGAGCAGGGCCTCCGCTCGATGCTGGAGGGCGACACCGCGGGCAAGATCGTCTTCAGCCGCCCGTAAAAAGGCGCAAAACGCCCTGCTGGTCAGCGGGTGCACGCGAAGCGCGTGACAGTTGTCCCATGACTACGCAGGGCGTTTTCCGGCGCAAGCCCATCGAACAGATCGCCGAGGACAAGGGCGACGGGCTCACCAAGACATTGGGCCTGTGGCAGCTCACGGCGATCGGCATCGGCGGCATCATCGGCGCGGGCATCTTCTCGCTCGCGGGTGCCGTCGCGAACAAGACGGCCGGCCCCGCCGTGCTGATCTCGTTCCTCGTGGCCGGCATCGCGAGCGCGGCGGCGGCGTTCTCCTACGCGGAGTTCGCGGGCCTCATCCCCAAGGCAGGCAGTGCCTACACCTACGGCTACGCGGTGCTCGGCGAGATCGTCGGCTGGTTCATCGGCTGGGACCTGCTGCTCGAGTACACCGCGATCGTGGCGGTGGTCGCGATCGGCATCTCCGGCTACTTCACCGAACTGCTGTCGTTGCTGAACATCCACCTACCGCAATGGATGCTGGGCGCACCGGGCACCGAGACGGGCGACGTCGCCTCGGGCACGTACAAGGTGAACCTGTTCGCGGTCGTGCTGTGCCTGCTCATCGCGTACGTGCTGAACACGGGCATGAAGAACGCGGCACGGTTCGAGACTACGTTGGTGTACCTGAAGATCGCGGTCGTGGCGCTGGTCATCGTCGTCGGCGCGTTCCACATCGACACGGACAACTACAACCCGTTCTTCCCGTTCGGCATCTCGGGTGCGCTCACGGGTGCGGCGACGGTCTTCTTCGCGGTGTTCGGTTACGACGCCATGTCGACGGCGGCCGAGGAGTCGAAGGACTCCCAGCGGCACATGCCCAGGGCGATCATCTACTCGCTCGCGGTGTCGATGGCCCTGTACGTGCTGGCCTGCCTGGTGCTGACCGGGATGGTGAACTACAAGGACGTCGACGCTGAATCCGCGTTCGCCACGGCGTTCGCGGACGTCGGCCTGCCCGCGCTGGGCATCATCATCAGCGTCGGCGCGATCCTCGGCATCACGACGGTGCTGTTCACGTTCCTCATGGGCGCGGCCCGCGTCGGCTACTCCATGAGCCGTGACGGCCTGCTGCCGCAGTGGTTCGCGAAGTCGCACCCGGTGAAGCACGTCCCGACGCGCATCACCTGGGTGCTGGGCGTCGCCTCCGCGATCATCGCCGGTTTCCTGCCGATCGCGGAGGCCGCCGAACTCACCAACATCGGCATCCTGCTGGCGTTCGTCGTGGTGTGCATCGCCGTGATCGTGTTGCGCTACAAGCAGCCCGACCTCCCGCGGACGTTCAGGACGCCGGGCATGCCTGTCGTGCCGATCATCGGCGTGATCTTCTCGATCTGGCTGATCACGTTCCTGACGCCGGAGACCTGGCTGCGGTTCGGTGTCTGGTTCGCGATCGGCCTGATCATCTACTTCGCGTACTCGAAGAAGCACTCCGTCATGGAGCGTCGGCCCAAGCGGTGACGATCTGGTCGAGGGTGGAGAGCGGCACCGCGCCGCTCCCCACCACCAGGTCGTGGAACGCGCGGATGTCGAACCGGTCGCCCAGCTTCGTCTCCGCCTCGGCCCGGATGCGCAGGATCTCCAGGCGCCCCACCATGTACGCGAGCGCCTGACCCGGCATCTCGATGTACCGGTCGATCTCCGAGATGATCTCCGGCTCCGCCATGACCGTGTTCTCGCGCAGGTAGTCGATGGCCTGCTGCCGCGACCACCCGAACGCGTGGATGCCCGTGTCGACCACCAGCCGGCTCGCGCGCATCGCGTCGAGACCGAGCATGCCGAGGCGCTGCTCGTCCGACGAGTACAGGCCCATCTCGTCCGCGAGGCGCTCGGTGTAGAGGCCCCAGCCCTCCAGGTACGCCTCGATGAACGCGAACCGGCGCATCTCGTGCATGTCCATGTCGGCCGCGATGCTCACCTGGTAGTGATGCCCCGGCACCGCCTCGTGGAACGCCGTCGCCTCGGACAGCGTGCGGCTGCGTTCGGTGGCGCCCAACGGGTTGAGCCAGTAGATGCCGGGACGGCTGCCGTCCTGCGCCGCCGGCATGTAGAACGCGATCGGCGCCGTCGAGCGGCCGGCCTCGTCGACCAGCCGCACCTGGCACTCGGACTTCGGCATGCGGCCGAACCAGTTCGGTGCCTCGGCCTGCGCCCGCGCGATCGCCTCGACCGCGCTCTCCACCATCTGGTCCTCGTTGTCCCACAACAGTTCGGTGCGCAACCGGCGGAAGATCTCCGGCACGTCCGAGGTGCCCCACAGCCGAGACCCGATCTCCGCGTACTCCTCGCGCAGCCCGGCGATCAGGTCGAGACCCAGGCGGTGCAGCTCGTCCGGCGTGCGGTCGGTGGTCGTGTAGTTGCGGGCCAGCTTGCGGTAGTTCTCCTCGCCCTCGGGCAGCCAGCACAGACCGGCGTGCTCGTCGCCGCGGCCGTCCTCGATCGACGCCAGCACGTCGCGGAACTCGGCGACGGCCGCGCGGATCTCGCCGGAGTGGTCGCCCTCCCACGGCTGCGCCGGCGAGTCCAGGAAGGCCTGAACGCGCTCGACGCCGGCCTCGACGTGGCGCTGCAACGGCCTGCGGTCGGACTCGCGCAGCCGCTGCCCCGCCTGCCTGATGTACCGGGGGAACTTGTCGAGCCGCTGGGACACGTCGACCTTCGTCGCGATCATGAGCAGGCCGTTCACCGGCGCGGCCAGCCCCTGCGCGACGGTGTGCTCGACCAGCCTGGCGTCCGTGCGGTCGATGATCGCCTGGCCCTGCTGCCGGATGACCGCGAGCGTCACCGGGTCCTCGTCGCTCGTCTCGACCCGGCTCAGGATGCCGGCGATCCGCGCCCGCATCGCCTGTTCGCTCTCGACGCTCAGGTCCTCGAGCTGGTCGTCCCAGCCCGGCAGGCCGAACATCGCGGCGGACAGCGGCGACGAGTCCATCATCGCCTGGAACATTTCATCCGCCAGTGACATCAGGTCCTCCCAGACCATTCGGAAACAAGACCGCCCAGAGTGGACAACGGTACGATGCCGTTCTCCAGCACAAGGTCGTGGAACGCCCTGATGTCGAAATCCACCCCCATCGCGGCACGGGCCTCGGACCGGATGCGCAGGATCTCCAGCCGTCCCACCATGTACGCGAGGGCCTGTCCCGGAGTCTCGATGTACCGGTCGATCTCGCCGTCGATCTCCGAGTTGTCCATCACGGTGTTCTCGCGCAGGTAGTCGACGGCCTGCTGCCTCGACCAGCCCAGCGCGTGGATGCCCGTGTCGACCACGAGCCGGCCGGCGCGCATCGCGTCGAGGCCCAACATGCCCAGCCGTGCCTCGTCCGACGAGTACAGGCCCATCTCGTCGGCCAGCCGCTCGGTGTAGAGGCCCCAGCCCTCGAGGTAGGCGTCGATGAACGCGAACTTGCGTACGTTCGTCAGCTCGGTCTCGGCGGCGATCGAGATCTGGAAGTGGTGGCCGGGAACGGCTTCGTGGAACGCCGTCACCTCGGACAGCGTGCGGCTGCGCGAGGTGGCGTCGAACGGGTTCAGGAAGTAGACGCCGGGACGGGAGCCGTCGAGCGCCGCGTCCACGTAGTACGCGAACGGCGCGTTCGCCCGGTCCTGCTCCGGCACGAACTGGACCTCGCACCGCGCCTTCGGGAGCCGCCCGAACCAGTTCGGCGCCTCGGCGTTCGCCCTGACGACGGCCTCCTCCGCACTGGTGAGCATGTCGTCCTCGTTGGCCCACAACAGTTCCGTGCGCAACCGGCGGAAGATCTCCCGCACGTCCGAGGTCCCCCACACCCGCGACCCGATCTCCGCGTACTCCTCGCGCAGCCCGGCGATCAGGTCGAGCCCGAGCCGGTGCAGCTCGGCCGGCGTGTAGGACGTCGTGGTGTAGTCGCGGACGAGCTTGCGGTAGTTCTCCTCGCCCTCGGGCAACCAGCAGAGCCCGGCCTGCTCGTCGGCACGCCCTGGCAGGCCCAGCAGGACCTCGCGGTAGCGGGCGAACGCGGGACGCAGGTCGGCGTCGCCCTCCCACTCCTGGCGGGGCGAGGCGAGGAACCGTTCGACGTGCGCCGCTCCGCTCTCGACATGCCGGCGCAACGGCCTGCGGTCGGTGTCGAGCAGCCGCCCCGCCACCTGCTCCAGGAAGCGCGGGACGGCGTGCCGCCGCTGCGAGAAGTCGACCTGGGAGGTGTTCCTGAGCAGCAGCGTCACCGGCGAGTTCAGCCCTCTGGACACGCTGTGCTCCACGAGCCGGGCGTCGATCATGGTGATGATCGACTCGGCCTGGTGCCTGATCACGTCCCGCGACACCGGGTCCTCGTCGCTCGAGTCGACGCGGCCGAGGATCCCCGTGAGCCGCGCCCGCAGCTCGCGGTGGCCCTCCGGACTGTGGTCCTCGAGCTCGTCGTCCCAGCCGGGAACACCTACGAGCGTGGCGAACAGCGGGTTCCAGTCCATCATCGCCTGGAACGTCTCATCTGAGAGCGAGGTCACGCCGTCCTTCTTAGCCGCGACCGAACCTCTCTGACAACGAATTGATCGTTTCGGAGAGCTCGGTATCGATTCGCCGCACGATCGCACCGGCGGGTTCGGCCGTGGCGAGCGGGTACGTGGTGCCGGCCCACAGCGACATGACCTCGACCTCACCGGTCGCGCGCACCGGACGCGTCAGGTGGTGGACGTTCGGGTACGCGGCGGGCGCGTGCGGGCCGTGCTCGATCAGGAACCTGTTGACCAGCCCTCGCGCGGGCCGTCCGCTGAACGCCCTCGTGAGCGCCGTGCGACGGGCTCCCTCGGCGAGCGCTTCCCGTTGTGCCGCATTGGTTCCCGCCTCCGGGCAACCGAGGAACGCGGTGCCGAGCTGCGCCGCGACCGCCCCTGCCGCCAGCACGGCGGCGACGTCGGCGCCGGTGACCAGGCCGCCCGTCGCGATCACCGGGAGGCCGACGGCGGCGCGCACGAGCCTGATCGCGGCGAGGGTGCCGTACAGCTCACCGCCGCCGGGCGAGATGCCGTCGTCGGCGAACGTGCCGCGGTGGCCACCCGCGTCCGAACCCTGCACGCACACGACGTCCGCGCCGATCTGCTGCGCCTGACGTGCCTCGCTGGGGGTGGTGACCGTGACGACGATCGTGGACCCGGCCGCCTTGAGCCGCTGGACGTCGTCGGCGTCGGGCAGGCCGAACGTGAACGACACCACGGGCACCCGCAGCGCCAGCACGAGCTCGAGCTTCGCGGCGTAGTTGTCGTCGTCCCAGCGCGGGTCGCCGGGCACCGCGCCGACCTTCTCCGCGAAGGGCGTGATGCGCCGGACGTAGGACGAGATGTCCGCGGTCGACCGCGTGCCGGGCACGAACAGGTTGACCCCGAACGGCTTGCTCGTGAGCCCGCTCGTGCGCGTGATCTTCTCCGCGAGCTGCTCGACGGTGATGTACCCCGCTGCGAGGAACCCGAACCCGCCGGCCTCGTTCACCGCGGCGACCAGTTCGGGAGTGGAGGGGCCACCTGCCATCGGCGCGGCGATCACAGGCACGGCCAGCGTGTCGAACATAGGGGACAACCTAGTTGGATCGGGCGGCAAATGCCTGGTGAAGCCGTGTGTCGTTGATGACGCGAGAACTGCTCCGAACGGACGTCCGGCGCCACGTCCTTTGTGGACGTGGCGCCGACCGGTTCCATCATCTAGGGCAGGGAGTCCAGATGAGGAGCGACCGTGTTGGCGAACTGCCAGTTGTTGGAGGCGTCCCAGTTGATCGACCAGGTCATGGCGCCGCGGATGGACGGCCACGTCGTGCTCGGCTTGAACGTCCCGCAGTTCGTACCGCGGGCGAGGCAGCTGAGCGCGTTGTTGACGTTGGACGGCGACTGGTAACCGCCACCGGCACCGGACGGCGACGCGGGCAGGCCGAGGCCGACCTGGTCGGCGCGCAGGCCGGACTGCAGCTGGATGCACGCGAGCGCGGTCAGGAAGTTGACCGTGCCCTGGCTGTGGACCTGCTGGTCGCAGCCGAGCATCGAGCCGGAGTTGTAGTACTGCATGTTGACGATCGTCAGGATGTCCTTGGTCGCCAGCGCCAGCTTGAAGTACTCGGCGTTGACGTTCTGCATGTCGATCGTCTGCGGCGCCATCGTGATGACCTTGCCGCCACCGGCGTGGATGGCACGCAGCGCCTGACCCATGTACTGGGCGTTGACGCCGTTCTCCAGGTCGATGTCGACGCCGTCGAAGCCGTAGGTCGAGATCAGGCTGTTGACGCTGTTGGAGAAGTTCGTGGCCGCCGTCGAGTTGCCGACGCTGATCGTGCCCTTCTCACCGCCGACGGAGATGATCACCTTCTGGCCGCGGTTCTGGACCGTCCTGACGTCCGCGCGGAACTGCGCGTCGGTGTAGCCGCCGAGCTGGCTGCTCAGACCGGGGTCGAGGTTGAACGCGACCTGGCCCTGCACCGCCGTGGCGTCGGCGAACGAGACCGCGATGATGTCGTAGGTGGTGGGGACGTCGGCCAGCTTGAGCGCGCGCGCACCGTTGTAGAAGTTCTGCCAGTAGCCCGTCAGGACGTGCTTGGGCAGACCGGTGTTCGGCGGGTTGCTGGTCGTGGTGGTGGTAGTCGTCGTGGTCGTCGTAGTGGTGGTGGTCGACGTCGTGGTGCTCGTGGTCGTCGGCGGCGTGCCGGGACCGTCGAGGCTGACGTCGTCTGCGTAGTACGCGGGCTGGCCGTACCAGCCGTGCAGGTAGATCGTGACGCTGGTGGCGCTGCCGGTCGTGAAGTCCACGGTCAGCTGGGAGAAACCGCTCGTCCCGGGGGTCCAGGTGTTCTTCTCCACGCCACCGGTGACGCCGAGGTAGACGTAGCTGCCCTGCACCCACGCGCTCAGCTTGTAGGCCGTGTTCGGTTGCACCGTCACGGTTTGCTGGCACCGCGCGTTGCTCTGCCCGGCGGGAGCGCCCTGCAGTGCGTACGTGCCGGTGCGCTTCGTGCTGTTGGTGACGCTCGTGCCCTCGGTGCAGGTCCAACCACTGAGGTTGCCGGCCTCGAAGCCGCTGTTGGCCGCGAGGTTCGCGGCGGCAGCGCTGCCGTTGATCACCAGCACCAGACCGGCGCACGAGAACAGCGCGGCGAGCAGCGCGATGGCTGCTCGTCTGGCCTTGGACATGGTCCACCTCCACACACTCATGCGGCGGCCATGTTTGTGAGTGGACTAAAAATGGACTAGACCACTGCGGTTGGTCAAGCCCTGGTTTAGCTTGATGCCGTGTTCACCCTCGAAGACGCCATCGCGCTGGCCACCTCCGCGCACGACGGGCAGGTCGACAAGTCGGGCCGGCCGTACATCGGACACCCGTTGCGGGTCATGTCATCGGTGACGGGCGAGCACGAGCAGATGGCCGCCGTGCTGCACGACGTCATCGAGGACACCGCGGTGACGGCGGCCGACCTGACGGCGCGCGGATGCCCCGCCGTCGTAGTCGACGCCGTCGTGGCGTTGTCGCACCTGCCGGACGAGCCACAGGAGGACTACCTGAGGCGCGTGGCCGCAAACCCGCTGGCACTCTCCGTGAAGCGCGCGGACATCGGCGACAACCTCTCCCCCACCCGCATGGCCCGTCTCGACGAGGCGACGCAAGATCGGCTGAAGGCCAAGTACGCGCGGGCGCTCGGGTTGCTCGAGCAGTACGTGAGCTAACTCGCTTCTTAAACGGTACAGGTCTCTTGAACAGGATGTATTATCGAAACGTAACCAAGATTGGAAGGACGAGATGACCCGCCAAGACCTGACCGTGAAGTCCCTGCGTTCGAGCCTGGCCTCGCGCCGCGCGGCTCGTGTGAAGCGCCAGAGCCTGGAACGGCAGTTGGCCAGCTACACCACCGACAGTGACCGACTCGAACTGGACGCCATCCTGTCGCGCCACAGCGCGGAGGAGACCGGCGAACTCCGTTCGATCATCAACCGCCAGGCGATGGCACGCCTCCTGCGTTCCGCCTGACGAACATCCCTTGGGCCACCCCGGCAACGTCGCCGAGGGTGGCCTTCGCGTTCCTAGAAGAGCCGCTTGAGGGTGAGGACGTTGTCCTTGCGCGTCTCCTGCTGGCCGTCCGGCCCCGTCAGCGGCCGTTCCACCACCTCGTCGGTGACGATGATCCAGTTGTCCTTGAGCCCGAGGTGGTCGAGCACGTCCTTGGTCGTCGGGAAGTAGTAGTCCTGGTGCTCGGACCACGACGGCGCGCCCGCGTGCCCACCGATGATCAGGTACCCACCGGGCGCCACGGCCTGTGAGGCCTTCTTCAGGATGCTGTTGCGCTCACCGTCCTCCTCGACCGGCGAGTGCAGGAACTGAGCGCTCACCAGGTCGTACAGGCCGTCGGGGAACGTGGCCTTGAGATCGTGCTGTTCCACCGAGATCTCGACACCGGCGTCGTACGCGTGCTTGATCGCGCGGTCGAGCGCGACCTGCGACACGTCGACGCCCAGCACCCGCCAGCCCCGCTTCGCCAGCCAGACGGCGTCCCCGCCCTCCGCGCACCCGATGTCGAGCGCGCTGCCGGGCGCGAGCCGTTCGGCCTCGCGCACCAGCAACGGGTTCGGGTTGCCGGACCAGACCTGGTCCCGCTCCGAGTAGAAGGTCTCCCAGAACTCCTGTGCGGTCGTCATGGCACTGACGATGCCCCCGGTCGTGCCAGAACGGCAAACTACGTTGCTGGTTCAGCAACGCCGGGGCTTGGCGGCAGGTCGACGTCACCAGCGCTCACGACGGGACTCGAACCCGCGATCTCCGCATTGACAATGCGGTGCCTTAGCCAACTAGGCCACATGAGCAAGAAGTGCGCAAAACAAAAAAGCCGCCCACCAAGGACGGCTCCCAAAGACCTGATTCAGCAGGTCACAGCAGGGAGCGCGCCAGCAGCGTATCCAGATCCATGACGCCTCCTCAGCTCGTTGTCGCACCCAGCATCGCCCAAGTCGGCCGTGATCGCCAGCCAATTGAAAAGGCCGGACCCGCACTGCGGATCCGGCCCGTTCAACGCTTGAAGCCTACTTCTTGCCCTTCGGCTCATCCGTCGACAGCGCGGCGACGAAGGCCTCCTGCGGCACCTCCACACGCCCCACCATCTTCATGCGCTTCTTGCCTTCCTTCTGCTTCTCGAGCAGCTTGCGCTTACGGGTGATGTCACCGCCGTAGCACTTGGCCAGCACGTCCTTGCGGATGGCGCGGATCGTCTCGCGGGCGATCACGCGGGCACCGATCGCGGCCTGGATCGGTACCTCGAACTGCTGCCTGGGGATGAGCTCACGCAGACGGGTCGCCATGCGCGTGCCGTACGCGTAGGCGTAGTCCTTGTGCACGATCGCGCTGAACGCGTCGACCGTCTCACCCTGCAGCAGGATGTCGACCTTGACGAGCTCCGCGTCCTGCTCGCCGGACTCCTCGTAGTCCAGCGAGGCGTAACCGCGGGTGCGCGACTTCAGCGAGTCGAAGAAGTCGAAGATGATCTCGCCGAGCGGCATCGTGTAGCGCAGTTCGACGCGGTCCTCGGACAGGTAGTCCATGCCGCCGAGCTGGCCGCGCTTGCCCTGGCAGAGTTCCATGATCGCGCCGATGTAGTCGGACGGCGCGATGATCGTGCACTTGGTGACGGGCTCGTAGACCTCGGCGCGCTTGCCCTCCGGCCAGTCGGACGGGTTCGTCACGACGTGCTCGGTGCCGTCCTCCATCACGACGCGGTACACGACGTTCGGGGCCGTGGAGATGAGGTCGAGACCGTACTCGCGCTCCAGGCGGTCGCGGGTGATCTCCAGGTGCAGCAGGCCGAGGAAGCCGCAGCGGAACCCGAAGCCGAGCGCCGCGGACGTCTCCGGCTCGTACGTCAGCGCGGCGTCGTTGAGCTGCAGCTTGTCGAGCGCCTCGCGCAGCTCCGGGTAGTCCGAGCCGTCGACCGGGTAGAGGCCCGAGTAGACCATCGGGCGCGGCTCGCGGTAGCCGGCCAGCGGCTCCGTGGCGCCCTTGCGCTCCGACGTGACGGTGTCGCCGACCTTGGACTGGCGCACGTCCTTCACGCCGGTGATCAGGTAGCCCACCTCGCCGACGCCGAGCCCCTGCGACGGCTTCGGCTCCGGGGAGACGATGCCGACCTCGAGGATCTCGTGGGTCGCGCCCGTCGACATCATCTTGATGCGCTCGCGCGGCGTGATCTTGCCGTCGACGACGCGGATGTAGGTGACGACGCCGCGGTAGGTGTCGTAGACCGAGTCGAAGATCATCGCGCGGGCCGGGGAGTCCGCGGCGCCGACCGGGGCCGGGACCTTCCGCACGACCTCGTCGAGCAGCGCCTCGACACCGAGACCGGTCTTCGCCGAGACGCGCAGCACCTCCTCCGGCTCGCAGCCGATGATGTGCGCGATCTCCTTGGAGTACTTGTCCGGGTCCGCGGCGGGCAGGTCGATCTTGTTCAGCACCGGGATGATGGTGAGGTCGTTCTCCATCGCCAGGTACAGGTTCGCGAGCGTCTGCGCCTCGATGCCCTGCGCGGCGTCGACCAGCAGCACGGCGCCCTCACAGGCCTCGAGCGCGCGGGACACCTCGTAGGTGAAGTCGACGTGGCCAGGCGTGTCGATCATGTGCAGGACGTGGTCCTGCCCTTCGAGCTGCCACGGCAGGCGCACGTTCTGCGCCTTGATGGTGATGCCGCGCTCACGCTCGATGTCCATGCGGTCGAGGTACTGCGCCCGCATCGACCGCGCGTCGACCACGCCGGTGAGCTGCAGCATGCGGTCGGCCAGCGTGGACTTGCCATGGTCGATGTGCGCGATGATGCAGAAGTTCCGGATGAGCTCCGGCGGCGTGAACGTCGTGTCGGCGAACGTGGTCAAGGCAGTCCTCAACAGGAAATCGGACGGATGTCCCCTTATGGTCCCATAGAGGCCGGTGTGCCCTGCACCACTAGGGTGCGTCCGTGCAGATGAACGGTGAAGACCCCCGCCCGGCGAAGGGCGCGGTGCGCGAGATCCACGACGCCGCCACGACCGCCAGGCTCGAGTACGAGCCCTCGATGGACGGCGACGCGGACCCCGGCGAGGTCATCTGGGCCTGGGTGCCCTTCGAGGAGGACGCGAACCGCGGCAAGGACCGGCCACTGCTGGTCGTGGGCCGCGCGAAGCGCGAACTGGTCGCGTTGATGCTCTCCTCGAAGGAGCCGCGCGGCAACTTCCTCGAACTGGGCGCGGGCGCCTGGGACCGCGAGGGCAGGCCGTCCTACCTGCGCCTGGACCGCGTCTTCGCCCTCGACTCGGACGACGACCTCCGCCGCGAGGGCGCCGTCCTGGCGCCCGCCGCGTTCGGTCTGGTCGTGGACGTCCTACGCGACCGTCACGGCTGGCGCTGAACGAACGCACGCCACGCGGGTGCGCTGAAGCTCAGCGTGCCCGCGCCGGCGTTCTTGGAGTCGCGCACCAGCACGTCGTGGGCGATCGCGACCTCGACGCAGTTCCCGTCCTCGGTCGCATCGCTGTAGCTGCTCTTACGCCAGTCGCGGTCCTCGGCCATGGAAATCCTCTCGCGGTGGGCTGACGTACTCCGCCAGCTTGCTCCGCGATTGTTCCGCATCCAGCGCGACCTCATCCAGGTGCTCGAAGAGCAGCCTGGTCCGCGCGATGGCCCCCGGATCCTGCACGAACACCTTCGCAAGGTCGGTCTCGCCGAAAGCGACCGGGTACGCCTTCTCGTACTCCCACAACACACAACCGGACGACGGCACCACGACGTGTGCGGGCACGATCCGGATCTCCGCCGGGTGGAACAAGAGCTTCGCGCACTGGTCTTCCATGATCCGGTCGTCCCCGACCGTCTGCTGCAGCGCGTGCTCGTGGATGTAGAACAGACAGGTCGGCCGATCGTGCCGGTTCAGGATCGCCTGGCGTTCGATGCGGAACCGCACGATCGTCGGAATCCGCTCCTCCGCGATGAAACCGCCCAGCCGGTACAGCGCGTCGGCGTAGTCGGCTGACTGCGCCAGGCCCGGCACGGACCGCGGGTCGTAGCTGGTGATCAACTTGGCGGTGGCCTCCGCCAGCGCCATCGTCCGCGTGTTGTCCGGCACCTGCACGATGTACTCGTCGAACGCGTTCTTGTACCGGAGCCGGAACTCCTCGAAGAAGTCGACGTCCTTGCCACACGCCGTCAGGAACTGGATGAGGTCGATCTCGCTCGCCCGAGCCTTGCCGTGCTCGATGGTCGACATCTTGCTCGGATCCCAGCCGAGCCGGATGGCCATCGCCCGGCCTCCAAGATCGGTGCAGGATTCCCTGAGTCGGCGCAGCTCATCGCCGAGATCCCGGCTGTACGCAGTGGAAGTGATCACAGTCATAGCCCGAAGCTAGGGTTTGTAGCGAGTCCAAAGAAGAGGCTCATTCGGGTGAAAACGGAACCAGGTCCTGGGTTCCCAGCACCGTGAGCAACGCGAGTCGCTCAGCATCCTCCGTCCCGGGTTCCGCCGTGTAGATCATGATCCGCAAGTCGCTGCCGCCCACGGTGAGCACGTCGCAGTCGAGCGTCACGGGTCCCACGCGCGGGTGGTCGATGGTCTTGCGCGCCGCCGCGTGCCGTCCGACCGCACCCGAGTCCCACAACTCGGCGAACCGCTCGCTGCCCGCGCGCAACTCCTCGACCAGCCGCTTCAACTGCGCGTCCGCCGGATACCGGGTGACGGCGGACCGCAGGTCGGCGACCTGGGCGGTCCGCAACTCGTCCAGTTCGTCCGGTGTCCGCCTGGCCCGGCTCCCGCTGCCGAGGAACGTGCGCCACACGCCGTTGCGGTCGTTGCCGCGCAGGTCGGACGGGTCGCCCATCAACGCCGCGTACTCCTGGTTGGCCACCAGCAACGTCCAGCACGCGTCGAACACCGCGACGGGTGTGCCCGCCAGCCGGTCCAGCATCCGTTGCACGCTCGGCGTGACGTACGCGGGCACCATGGCCGCACCCGGCGGCACGAGCTCGGCTAGGCGGAAGAGGTGCTCGCGCTCGGCCGGCGCCATCCTCAACGCCCGCGCCAGCGCCTCGACGACCTGGGACGACGGGTTGGACGCGCGGCCCTGTTCGAGGCGGGTGACGTAGTCGACGGAGATCCCGGCGAGGCTGGACAACTCTTCTCGCCGCAGCCCGGCCGCCCGCCGGTGCACGCCTGCCGGAAGCCCTGCCGCCTCGGGTGGGAGCCGGTCGCGCCACCGGCGCACCGCTCGTCCGAACTCCGTCGCCGCCACGCCGTCGATTGTGCTCGCGCGCCCGGCGGCGTGCCTGGTACCGGCAGTCCCAGGAAGACGGGACGACTGGTTGGCCCCGGGCTCCGCGACGAACCTGGATCGCATGACGACAACACTGATCACCGGCGCCAACAAGGGCCTGGGCTTCGAGACCGCCCGCCGTCTCATCGCCGCCGGCCACACCGTCTACCTGGGCAGCAGGAACGCCGAACGCGGCCGTCGGGCAGCCTCCGAACTGGGCGCGCGCCTGGTCGTCCTCGACGTCACCGACGACGAGTCGGTCGCGGCGGCCGCCGGGACCGTCGAGGCCGGGGGCGGACTCGACGTGCTGATCAACAACGCCGGCATCGAGGGACGCACGCCCGACGGCGGCGTGGTGGACGCCGCGCACACCACCGGCGAGTTCATGCACACCCTTTTCGACACCAACGTCTTTGGCGTCGTGCGGGTCCTGCACGCGTTCCTGCCTCTGCTGGCCCGCTCCGACGCGCCTGTCGTCGTGAACGTCAGCAGCGGCCTGGCCTCGATCACCGGCGCGTCGGCCTACGTCTACCCCGGCGTCGCGTACCCGGCGTCCAAGGCCGCGGTCAACATGGTCACGGTGCTGTACGCGAAGGCGTTCCCGGACATCCGGATCAACTCGGTGGAACCGGGCTACACGAAGACCGACCTCAACGCGAACACGGGCACGCAGACCGTCGAGGAGGGCGCCGAGATCATCGTCCGCACGGCGCAGGCCACCGGCGGGCCGACCGGCGGCTTCTTCTCCGCGCACGGCCCGCTCCCCTGGTGACTCCTAGGCGAGGCGCGTGATGTCGACCGTGACCTCCAGCGCCGTCGCGGCCCCGCTCGAGTAGATCCCCTTCAACGGCGCCACGTCCGCGTAGTCGCGGCCGAGCGCCACCCACACGTGCCGAGGCCCGACCGGCATGGCGTTGGTCGGGTCGTAGCCCCACCAGCCGCCGGTCCACGCCTCGATCCACGCGTGCGACTCTCCGCGCACCGTCTCCCGCAGCGCGCCGTCCTCCTTGGTGTGCAGGTATCCGGACACGTACCGCGCCGAATCCCCATGCCGCGCAACAACACCAGGCTGAGGTGCGCGAAGTCCTGGCACACGCCCTTGCGTTCGTGCCACGCGTCGACGGCCGAACTGTGCACACCCGTCGAGCCGGGCTGGTACTTCAGCTGCTCCCACACCCACTGCGAAGCCGCCAGCACCGCACCCGACGGTGCCTGCCCCTTCTTGAGGTCACGCGCTACGGCGAGCAACTCGCGGTTGCGCGGCGTGTAGAGCGTGGGCTCGAGGAACTCCGTGTAGCGGTCGACGATGTTCTCCGCGCGCACATCGCCCCACGTGCCCGTGGTCACCGGTTCGATCTCCGCACTCGTCTCGACGACCGACGACGCGACGACCTGCAGTTCCTTGTGCGGCGCATGGAGGTCGAACGACGTGACCTCCGTGCACCAGTAGTCGGTGTACCGATACGCACGGGTCGCCGGCGTGGTCTCGACGCGTGAGACGACCACGTTCTGACGGCGGTCACCGCGCGGTGTCAGCCGTGCCTCGTTGTAAGACTGCACGACCGGTGCCTCGTACCGATAACCCGTTGTGTGCACGACACGCACTCGCCAGCTCATGGTCAGCCCACCTCGGTGTTGGTCCAGGCGACCCACGGCGCCACGTGGAAGTACTGCTGTGAAACGGCTTCGCCGACGTCACGAACGGTCTTCTGCAGTGCTGCTAGCCGTTTCGGCAGGTCGTCGAGCAGGTCGTGCGGCCGCAGGAACTCGAGCTCACTGCGTGTCTTGCCGAGCAACCTCAATGCCTTCGCCCGCGCACCGACGCGCACGGACGGTTGGTTCTCCAACTGCTCCAGACACGACTCGGCCTGCCTCAGCGCGTGGAACACTGACCGCGGGAACAGCCTGTCGAGGAGGAGGAACTGCACCACTCTCGACGCGTCCAACGCCCCGCGGTACGTCCTCAGGTACGTGTCGTGCGCACCGGCCGACCGCAGCACCGTGACCCATCCAGGAGAAGAAGCCTTGTCACCAACACGGGCGAGGAGCAGCCGCACGATCATGTCGACGCGCTCGACCGACCGCCCCAGCACGAGGAACCGCCACCCGTCGTCCCGTGACATCGTGGAGTCCGCGAGCCCCGCGAACATGGCCGCCCGCTCCTCCACAAAGCTGAAGAACGCGTGCGGCCCCATCGTGCGCGCGTAGGTCTGCCGTTCCGCGACGGCGTTCCACATCGCGTTGAGGCACTCCCACATTTCGGTCGACACGACCTCACGAGCACCACGCGTGTTCTCGCGCGCGCTGTTGACCGACGACACGATCGAACTGGGATTGTCCTTGTTGTACGCCACTAGTTCCGTCAGCGACCACACGTCGAACTGGTCGGCGCCGGCGGGCGGCGTGATCCCGAGGACCGTCAGCAACTGACGCGACGTCGCGTCCGGGTCGACCGTCGCGTCCTCCAGCAGTTGGTGGACCGAGACGTCCAGGATGCGCGCCGTGTCGTCCGCCCGTTCGACGTAGCGGCCGATCCAGTACAGCGACTCAGCGTTGCGTGCCAGCACTTCGCGCGCCTCCCTACTGCTGCTGTTGTTGCTGTTGCTGGGAAGTGGTCAACTCCGGCCCCTGCTCGGCCGCCGCGGCCTCCATCTGGGACGAACCGGCGAGCCCGGGCTGCGCGAGCTCCCGTTCCTGCGTGGACGACTTCGCCGCCAGCACCCACGTGTCCTTGGACCCGCCACCCTGCGACGAGTTCACGATGAGGCTGCCCTCCGGCAACGCGACTCGCGTCAGCCCGCCAGGCAGCACGAAGACGAAGTTCCCGTCGTTGACCGCGAACGGCCGCAGGTCCACGTGCCGCGGCGCCAGCTTGTCGCCCACCTTGGTCGGCACCGTGCTCAGCTGCACCACGGGCTGCGCGATCCACCCGCGCGGGTTGGTCCGGATCCGTTTCCGCAACGAGTTCAGCTCGCGGACCGTCGCGTCCGGCCCGAACACGATCCCGTACCCACCGGACCCCTCGACGGGCTTGACGACCAGCTCGTCGAGCTTGTCGAGCACGTGCGCCCGTTCGTCGGACAGCCAGCACCGGAACGTGTCCACGTTGGGCAGCAACGGCTTCTCGCCGAGGTAGTACTGCACGATCTCCGGCAGGTACGTGTAGACGAGCTTGTCGTCCGCCACCCCGTTGCCGACCGCGTTGGCCACGGCCACGTTGCCGGCCCGAGCCGCGTTCAGCAGGCCCGCGATCCCCAGCACCGAGTCGGGCCGGAAGTGCACGGGATCCAGGTAGTCGTCGTCGATGCGCCGGTAGACGACGTCGACCTGCCGCTCACCCTCCGTCGTCCTCAGGTAGACGAAGTTGTCGCGGCAGAACAGATCCCGCCCCTCGACCAGCTCCACACCCATCTGCCGCGCGAGCAACGAGTGCTCGAAGTAGGCGGAGTTCCCCAGCCCCGGCGTGAGCACGACAACGTTCGGATCCGCGGCGTTGGGCGCAGCAGCGGTCCTCAGCGCCCGCAGCAAATGCACCGCATAGTCCCCCACCGCGCGCACGCGATGCCGTGCGAACAAGTCGGGAAACACCCGAGCCATCGTCCGCCGGTTCTCCATGACGTACGAGACACCGGACGGACAACGAAGATTGTCTTCGAGAACCCGGAACGTCCCCTGCTCGTCCCGCACGAGGTCCACACCCGACACGTGGATGCGCACCCCGTTGGGCGGGATGATGCCGGCCGCCTCCCGGTGGAAGTGCTCGCAGCTCGTGATGAGACGCCGCGGCAACACCCCATCCCGAACGATCTGCGCGTCCCCGTAGATGTCCGCGAGGAACATCTCCAACGCCCGAACCCGTTGAACGATGCCCTTCTCGAGCTTCGACCACTCCCCCGGCCGCGATGATCCGAGGGATCAGGTCGAGCGGGAACGGCCGCTCCTGACCGCTCAGCGAGAACGTGATCCCTTGGTCCACAAAGGCCCTGCCAAGGGCGTCCGACCGCGCGTTCAGCTCATTGACCTGCGCGGAGCCACCGACTCGTACAGCGCGCGGTAGGCACTCCGCACCCCGTTGTCCGTCGAGAACATCTCGTCGTAGGCACCGGCGTGCGGGCGCTCCGGACCCTGTTCAAGCGGCTTTCGCACTAGTCCGCCCGGACAGAAACCTGCCGGAAACGAAACTCGGTGCTTTCCGGTCACAAGGTCCCGAGTCCGGTCAGCAGCCACCACGCGGTCTGCCGGCCCGCCTGTTCCACCGCTCGGGCGAAGATCCCGATCTGCTCCCAGCCGTCCTGTTGGGCCACGCGAAGGCGGGGCTCATTCACCCCGGTTCCGAGTCGCGTTCGACATGCCGCCAGCTGGTGGCGGCGGAGCTGCGACTGATCTTCTCGTGAACATGAAAAAGCCCTGCGGGGAGCGCTTGTGGCGCTCAACCCGCAGGGCAAAATATGTTCGGCGG
>NZ_BMNC01000019.1 GCF_014646255.1 Lentzea pudingi | reverse complement strand
GCTCAGCCTCGCCTGCTCGATCATCTGCCTGCGCAAGCTCATTCTGAACTGATCCCTAAGAGACGCCGTCCATTCGGGTCCTCTGCCTGGACAGATACGCGGATCGATCAGCAGTCTTGGCCCCGAAGCTGGTCCGATCGAGTGACGGTTCACTTCATCGGGTGATCTCGATCAGCGGCACTGCAGGACTGGGCAGAATCCGCAGCGTGAGCCGGACGCTTGATCCCAAGTTGTCCACAGAATGTGAGTTATCCACAGACGGCTGTGTGCAGCCCTCATGAGAGAACCGCGAACTACCAAGGTGAAGGCGCAGCAGGGAGGTGACCATGTGGTCCAACATCGGCGCGACGGGAGCGCTCGCGCTGTTCGGCGTGGTCACCGCACGCGTGGTGATCATGATCGTAGCGTTGCGCGGAACGAGGCCCGAACAGCGAGCCGAGATTATCCGCGCGCTCAACAGGGAACCGGGTCCCGCGCGGTCCCGTCGTCGGGAGCGCTGGCCCGCTCGGCGGAGGGCAAGCGCAACCAAGCCCGAAGACGTGGAAGGTTAAGCGTCCGAAGCGGTTGCCACCGTGGGTTTGGACTGCTGCGGGGGGCGACTACGGAGCCGGATCCAGCAGCCGTGCAACAGCCGACTCATGTGGAGAGTTGATGTTCTTGTAGTGCTGGAGGGCCTGGCTCCATGCTTTTCTGGCCGAATCGTGTTCCCCCGAGGCCTGATAGATGTGACCGAGTCCACGTAGCGCGTCGGCAATCAGCGCGATGTTGTTTGTCTTGCGGGCGAGCTCGAGCGCGTTGTCCGCGTAGTGACTCGCTTCAGTGAAGCGTGTGATCGCGGCGTAAGCGTTCGCGAGGGTTAGCTGGGTCTTGATGATGTAGAGAACGTCGTTCGCGGGTTGGTGGATCATCAGGGCTGCGTTGGCGGAGTCGATGGCGCGGAGCGGGTCGCCGATGGCGAGCCGGAGATCTGCCAATGCTGTGAGTGTGATGGCTTTGCCGTACTCGCAGTCGATGGGTGCCCAGGTTGTGAGCGCGAGTTGGTGGTGGTGCTCGGCCTGGTCGTACCTTTGTGTGGCGCTGTAGGTGAGCGCCATCGAGTGGTGGGTGAATCCGAGCCCATAGAGGTCCGCCGCGGACTGCCGGGCTCGCAGTGCTTGGTGGAAGAGGTCGAGGGCGTGGTCGTGTTCGCCGGCGTTGCGGTGGTAGACGGCGAGGTTGTGCAAGCAGGTCGCCTCGGTGGGATGGTCTTTGATGTCCCTGGCCAGTGTGAGTGCTTGGGAGAACAGTGCGCCTGCCTCGGTGATGTCGCCGATATGCAGGTGTGCCAGCGCCAGGTCGTTGAGGCTTGCGGCTTCGCCTCGTTGCTCTTGTGCGATGCGGGCTGAGGCGAGAGCGAGCGAGGCGACGGTTTTGCTGTCGCCGTAGCGGGCGTGTCGTCCCAGCTGATCACGAGTGGCTGCCGCCAGCCGCCAAGTGAGTCCGTGCCGGCCGGCGTCATGAGCTTGGTGGACTGCTTCGACGAGGTTCCCGCACTCGTCGGTGAACCACGCGATCGCGGCGGTGGCGGATCGGAAGGTGAGCGGATGAACAGCCGCGGCTGGAGCGGACAGCGGTAGCGGATCTTTGTGTGGTGCGATTGTCATGTCGGCGTTGTTGGCGGTGTGCAGGTACCAATTCAGGAGCCGATCGAGCGCGTCGTCGTACTCGTCGTGTTGACGCAGGAGGCCAGCGGCATAGGCGCGGAGCAGGTCGTGTGCGCGGTATCGGTGAAGCTCGGTGGGCTCGACCAGGTGAGTTGCCGCGAGGTGTTCCAATGTTTTCTGGGCGTCCAGGTAGGTGAACGCGGAGGCGGCCGCTGCGGCGCCGGTGTCGAAGTCTGGTCCACTGTGGACACCGATGTGCCGGAACGCGAGTTGTACGTCCGGGGGGAGCTGGTTGTAGGACCACGAGAACAGCGCGTTGAGACTGGGGGAGTCGCCGTCTCCGCCGTTCCAATCAGCCAGCCGGTCACGTAGCGAGCCGACCAGCTCGTGCAGCGGTGTCGCGTGGTACTCGTTGAGTCTGCTGGCCGCGATGCGCACCGCGAGCGGGAAGCCACCGAGCAGTGTGAGCGCGTCGTCGAGTTGGGTGGTGCTGTCACTGCGTTTGGGGGTCAGCCGGGCCAGCAGGGATTGCGCGTCGCCAGGCGGTAGCGGTCGGACGTCGACGTCGTGGGCGCCGGTCTGCTGGACGAGTCTGTTCAGCCGACTGCGGCAGGTGATGATCACCATGCAGCTGGCACTGGACGGAAGAAGGGGGAGGACTTGTTCGGAGCTAGCGGCGTTGTCGAGCACGATGAGCAGGCGCCTGTCGGCGGTCATTGTGCGTAGTTGCGCGGTTCGTTCCGCGGAGGTGGCCGGGAGGTGGTCGGCGGGGCCGCCTAAGGCGACGAGTAGATTGCCCAGCACCTCGGCGGGGTCCGCGGGGCGGGTGGGACCGTGGCCGTGGAGGTTGAAGAAGACCTGGCCGTCGGGGAAGCGGTGGGCCGCGCGGTGCGCCCAGCGAGTAGCGAGCGCGGTCTTGCCGATCCCAGGCGGTCCGTGCAGTACGGCGATCGGTATGCAGTCGTCGAGGCTTGTGTCTGCGGGAGCGAGTACGTCGAGGGCACACAGCTGCTCCGCGCGGCCGATGAAATCACGCAGATCTGGCGGAAGTTGGCGAGGTGGCCGCGCGGCCGTCACCTGCCCTGCGATGAGGGGCGCGCTCGTGACGACGCCGTCTGCGTCGACCGGCTCTGTGGGGCGGGGCTTCGGTGTTTTCGTGAGGTTGATGATGTGCTCGTAGTGCTCGTTGAGATCGATGCCCGGCGGAACGCCGAACTCCTCGACCGTGCGTCGATAGACGGTGCGGTAGTAGTCGGTGATCTCTCGATACGTGCCGAATGCGGCGAGGACATCGAGCTTGAGGCGCACGAGCCGTTCGCTAAGCTCGTCGTCCTCCAGTAGCTCCTCGATGTGCTTGAGGGCGAGTTCATAGCGGTGCAGGCGCATCTCGTTGCTGATGCGTTCACAGCGCACGGTGAGGTGGTCGGCGTTCATGGCCTGCCGGCGCCGGTCGGCCCACAGTGTGCTGAGGCCTGTGAACGGCGTGTGCTGCCATTGGCGCAACGCGTCGTCGAACAGTGCGGCCGCCATTTCGAATCGGCCGCGGTCGACCTCGGCGCGTGCCTGCGCGTGCAGGTCGAGAAAGCGGTGGTAGTCCACCAGGATCGGGTCGATCTCCAGCAGGTACGACTCGGTCCTGAAGACGATCTTGGCGGGAATGTCGTCGGTCCTGAACTTCCCGCGGATCCTGCTGATGTAGCTTTGCAAGCTCTTGTGCGCCTTGTCCGGGGCGGCGGGTACGTCCCAGACGGCGTCGATCAGCGTTGTCACGCTGACGGGCTTGTTCGCCATGAACGCGAGCACGTAGCGCTCCTTGCTGGAGGTGAACACGACAGGTTCGCCGTCCAGCACGAGGCCGACCTCACCCAGCAGCGTGATCTGCATGCGAGACCCCCTCTCCATGCCCAGTTGTTCACCGTGCTCGCCGCATGAACGCCCAATCCACAGTAGCCGCGACCAGTGATGATCACGCTAGGAAAAGTCGAAATTACTCCTAGTGGGCGGTTTGGAGGGTGTCCAACGAGCTGTCCAGCGCTCTGCAACCGCTCAGTCCAATCAGGCCAGGACTCTTCGATCCAGAGGGGACAACCAGGGGAGCAAAGGGGCGCAATGGGAGAAGCGGGTTGGGTCAGGGTGCCGATAGGTGTAGGTGCGGAACGCTGGGTCACACTGGCCGGGCTGCGTACGGTGCTCGTTGTGGTGCACACCCTGCCGAGCGGCCAGCGGCTGCTCGACGTGGTCGAACACATCGAGACCGATCAACGCATTCAGGTGGTCTTCACACCGGCGCCGGACGTGTTCGACTCCGGCGTCATCGACTGGTTGAGGTCCCTGGGAGCCCTGGTCGTTCCGTGGCAGCAAGCTATCCAGCAACGCTTCGACCTCGCTATCACCGCGTCCTACGGCGGGCTCAGCGAGATCCACGCGCCGCGGATCGTGCTTCCGCACGGCGCCGGCTACGGCAAGCTCGCACCGCAAGCGACTGGCAAGGGATCGCGTGCTCGTCGCCAGGTGTACGGATTGGACGCTCAGCGCCTCACACGAGACGGACGCGTACTCGCCGATGTCCTTGTTCTGTCTACAAATGCGCACAAGTCGATCCTGCGAGCCCAGTGCCCGGAAGCTTTGAGCTCGGCCCTTGTCGCCGGGGATCCTTGCTACGACAAGCTTCTCGCGAGCATGCATCTGCGCAAGCTGTACCGCGAGGCGCTGTGCGTCGAGGACGACCAGCAACTCGTGCTCATCGCCTCCACGTGGGGAGCGCAGTCGTTGTTCGCGCGTAGCGCCGAACTCATGCCGCGGCTGTTGCAGCAACTGGACAATCGCAAGTTCCGCATCGCAGCTTTGCTTCATCCGGGCGTGTGGTTCGGGCACGGCAAACGTCAAGTCCTGGCCTGGCTGTCGGAGTACCGGCGAGCCGGGCTGACAGTGCTCACACCCGAGGTCGACTGGCGTGCCGCGGTGATCGGCGCCGACATCGTGATCGGGGACCACGGCTCCATCCCGGTCTACGCGGCATGCGCTCGCGTGCCCGTGCTCACCGTCGACGGCCTGGACACCGACGTAGCACCCTTGTCCGCCAACGCTCTGCTCGCGGACCGCGCTCCACGCCTGCACCTCACAGACCCCATTGAGCCGCAACTCCACTCGGCGGCCGATCACTTCGACGAAGACGACTACGCCGCGATCACGGCAGCGGTGACATCGAAACCAGATCAAGCGGTCCGCCTACTCCGCGACGCGATCTACCGCCAGCTCTGCCTCCCCGAGCCAGGACGGCATCGCCAGCTCGAACCTGTCGCGGTGCCGCAGAGGCAAGTCTGAGGATCTCGGTTCCGCTAGTCGCTCGACGACGCACCTCCGTCCTCATCCTGCCGGCCGTCTTGCCGGCGTGACAACGCCGTCACGCCACCACATTTGCCTGCATCCATCTCGTGCGCATGGTCACCACGGCCAGCGCGACACGCACCGTCGACACCACAGGAGTTGATGCCATGCCCCGCATCGCCGTCGCAGGCATCGTGAACGTCCGTCTCGCCGTCCCCGTGGACGTGTTTCCGATTCCGCTCACATCGAGCCGCCGCCTTCCCGGACAGATCGCGTTGCGCTTGTCCGGTGTCGGCTGGACCATCGCCAACACATTGCAGGCCTTGGGAAGCGACGTTCTGTTCGCCACCTACATCGGCCGCGACCCCGCGGGGCAGCTAGCCGAAGCAGGACTACGCAGCGCAGGGCTTCTCGGGCCTGCCACCCAGGTGTGCGACGCTCAACCGCGCGCCGTCGTGCACTACGACCGCGCCGGTACGCGCAGCGGAGCCACCGACCTGCGCGACGCCGTAAACCGGCGCTACCCAACCGAGGTCTTCACGCATGCGCTGGATGCGGCCGGGGGCGCCGACTTCGCGATGCTGTCCAACATCAACTTCACCAGGTCGCTGATCAGCGCCGCGGCCGATCGAGCGATACCGATCATCACTGATCTGCACGTCATCGACACCGTCCAGTCCCGGCACAACGAGGAGTGGATGCGAGTCGCGCACGTGCTCTCGTGCTCGCACGAGAAAATGCCATGTCCGCCTGGCGACTGGATCCGGCGACTGTGGTCGCGCTACCGCACACCGGTTGTCATCGTCGGCATGGGCGCCGCAGGAGCACTTATCGGGCTCCACCACCACCGTGCCGTTTGGCACGTGCCTGCCGCAGCATCCCGGCTTGTCCGCTACACCAGCGGTGCCGGGGACACGCTGCTCGCCACGTTCGCCCACCACTACGCGCTCACCGGCGACCCGATAGACGCCCTGCCCCACGGATGCCTCGCTGCAGGCTGGAAGGTCGGAGCCGGGCCTGACGACGATGTCCGCGACGCCGGAACCATGCTTCCCCACCTTGTTCACAGCCAAGGGTTGCCGGCCGTGCACCGGGTCTAGAAGCATTGTTCTGTATGAAGATCAGCCGTCCATACTCTCGATCTTGTCCGCGATGCGGTCCGCCTGTACGGACCCCAAAGTGCGCAAGAGAGTGGCTGCCGTCGTCAGATGCTGACGCGCCCCAAGGACGTCGCCGCGAGCCAGATCGAGATCAGCTAGCGCCTCGTGGACCAGCGCCTGTTCAAACCGCGAGCCGAGCCTCACCAGCGCGGCGAGCGCCGCTGCCAGGAGCCCGGCCGCGACCTCAAAGTCGCCGAGGGCGGCACGTGCCTGGCCCAGCTGTGCGCGTGCCCGCGCCAAGTTGTACTCGTCGGGCGGATCCAGATCGCTCAGCAACTCGACCGACGACTCCAGAAACGGCACCGCCTCGGCAGGCTGGCGCAACGCCAGCAGCACCGCGCCCAAGGTGATCTCAGTCGTGGCGCGGCTGCGAATCCTCCCCAGCACACGATAGGAGTCCACGATCTCCCGCAGCCGACTCTCCGCCTCGGCATACTGGCCCTGATCGACCAGAAGCAGCGTCAACGCCTTGCGTGCGCTCGTGGCTCCGCGGGAGTCCTGGTCGGCCTCGGCAAGCCGCAACGCCTTCCGCGCGTACCCCTCTGCCTGCACGTAGTCACCCAGTTCACTACAGGAGCGGGCGAGCCGTTTCAGCATGCTCCGCTCAGCACGTCCCTCACCCCACGCCCGCGCCGCGACCAAGCCCTCGCGCTCCACCTCTTGAGCGAGCTGGAAATCCTTGCGGACACGCAGCAACGGTCGCGTCACGTCCGCGAGATGCCAGGCCAGCTCGGGGCGCCCTGCACTGCCCGCCGACTTCAACGCGGCCACGATGTTGCCCTGCTCCACATCGAGCCACGCCCAACTCCCGTCCACCGATTCCAACTCCTCCGGAAGCGCGAACGTGGGCGCAGTCGTACTGAACGTGTACGCCTTCCGACGCCGCAACCCTGTTGCGGCCAATACCGCGGCCCGAGCCGCACGCAGATACCACTCGCAGATCCGCGTTGGTGCCGTCGAGCCGGAATCGGCCTCGCCGGCTGCCTCTGCCTGTTCGTGAGCATGCTGCCGAACAAGATCGTGAAACTGGTAGCGGTCTTCGCTGGTTTCCTGCAGCAGGTTCGCGTCCACCAGGACATCTATTAGCCGCGTCACCACGGAGACCGGAGCGTCGGCCAGCACTGCCGCCGCATGAGAACTGAAAGCGTCCCCTGGGTGCAGACTGGCCAGCCGGTACAACCGGGCCGGTTCGGGGGAAAGGTCGTGGTAGACGAGTCGAAAACCGCGCGCACCGAGAGCTCCTCACTTTGCGATAGCGCGGTCAGCCGCGAGCCTCGCCGTGACAGGTCGCGTACTGCCCCTTGGATCGACCGCACCGGTCGCGACGACAGTTGCGCCGCCGCGACACACACCGCGATCGGCAGGCCGCCGCACAAGCTCACCAACCGCCGCGCCTGATCAGGCCCACGTTCAACGCGAGGTCCCCCGATCGACCGGCGTAGCAACTCAAGTCTCGACCGCAAATCGAGCGGCACCACCTCGATAGTCCGCGCACCACCTTGTGCCAGGCCCGCCAATCGTTTCCTGCTGGTCACCAGCACCACGCTCGCTGCCGAACCAGGGATCAACCTACGTACTTGCGCCGCAGAGTGAGCATTGTCGAGAACCACCAACACCGCCCGCTGAGCTGTCCACGAACGCCACAACGCCGCGCGCTCCGACTCATCGGCCGGAATCTGATGCGGCGGGAAGCCCGCAGACCGCAGGAACGCGCCGAGCGTGCGTGACGCCGATACTGGCTCCACCACCACGACACTCGCCAGATCGGCGAACAGCTGCCCACCCGTGAACCGATCGCGATGCGCCGCGGCCCACCGCAAGGCCAACGCCGTTTTGCCGACACCGGCTGAGCCCGTCACTACAACAACCTCAGGTGCCCACCGCGATGTAACCGGATCCAGTAACGAATCCAGCGCCGTCAATTCTGCTTCCCTGTTGGTGAAGTGTGTGGGTGGCGGCGGAAGCTGCTGCGGCACACGAGGTTCGAAGCCAGGGCCAGCGTCGAGATTGATGTCTCCATGAATGACGCCGGCTTGGATGACGCCCCCGCTGACAGCTGATCCCGCCAGCTCGTTGGCTACCTTGATCTTTGGTGATCGCCTGGACTGGTCACCCGACTCGACATCCGCCATCGCGCCTTCACCGCCCCGCACAGCGCTCCGCGGTACGACCGTACGGTATTCATGCTCGTCGAAGCACTCATTTGGGCACGTCTCACCCGGCTGAACTATCAGCCTCGGGCATCGTGAGCTGGTGTTAGTCCGTGGAGCGACAGCCAGTAGGTGCTACTCGCGAATTGGCGCGAGCATCCGGGCGTGATCCGGATCTGCCGGTCGGCCAGTCGTGCGCAGTTGAAGCAGCGCATCGCCCAGCTATCGGCTGAGCCGGGCCTGTTGGTGGCTGGAAGCGTGTCAGTTGCGCTTGCAGACAGTCGGACACTGCGGAGACCAGAGGCTCTCGCCGCTCACGAAGGCTCTCGACGGCACCGCTATCTTCGTGCCCGGAGATCCTCCGTAGGCGACAAGTAGTGCTCATCAGAGCCGCGACTCTGACCCGTGGTCGTACGCGGCGGCCAAGTTGATCACGGTCTCAGCGGCCAGAGTCACAGCAAGCGCGTTCGGATCGTCGTCGAGCAGGCCAGGTTCGCCATACCTGCTCAGGTCTCGATCGCCGATGACTTCCTTGATCTTGTGCAAGGTCATCCGGTCTGTGGTTGTCCGCCGTACCGCGTAGATCGGTGCGTTCCACGCTGCGAACCTGGCGTGCCCCGCGCTTCGAAACTCGCCGATTTGCACGCCGTCGACCACCACATGATGATCAACGGCCTTCCAAAAGATCGGCGTCGCTTCCTCCGCCGCGCGTTCAGTCAGTACGATCGCCGTGTAGATCTCGCCGATCAACGCGTGAATGTCATGCACCGTCAACGGGGGTCTCACTATCGCTAGAGGACAACGTCCGGCACGTAAGCCGTGCCAGTTGAGCGCGTTCTTGAACGCCTAGCCCCATGAACTCGACGATTTTCGCCGCCTCGATCTGATGCAGCACAACCAGGGCCGTGACGCTCAGATGCGGGGCAGGTAGGCGGAGACTTCGGCGATAGCGTCGAGGGTGTCGCGGTCGAGGTGGCCGGAGACGAGTTCGGTTTCGGCGATGGTGACGGTCTTGCCGTTGCGATCGCTGCCGTAGTTCTCGCCGGTGAAGCGGATGTCCGCGAGGCCCAGCATCGCCGAGCCAAGGGGCTGGATGTCGCCGCTGCCGTGGATCTTCATCACCGACTCGAACTTGTCAGCGTCGCGGGCGGAGGCCAGGCCGACCCAGGCCACCGACAGCACTGCGGTGTTGCCCGTGCCATCGCCGACCAGGAATAGGGCGCGGTCCAGGGAGGTGCAACGGGTGCGGGTGAAGAAGTCGCGGATCTGCCCGAACGAGACCGCCACACACTCGGCCTGCTGACGCACGGTGCGCTTGAGTTGCTTGACGCCCAGTCGCTGCCACGCGGCCTCGCTGTCGCCTTTGCGCGCGGACTTCTGTCCCTCGGACTTGCTGGCTTTGATCTGCGCGGAGCCGCCCGAGCCTGATCCAGAGCCCACACCCTGCGCGGCGTTCTGCGCGCCCGCTCCGACTTCGGAGACCAGGCTGGATCCGCCCCCGAGGGTCAGGCCGCCGGTGCCGCCGGCCAAGCCGAGCGCGAGCACCCCGGCAGCCACCACCGCACCGCTCTTGCCACCGCCCTTGATCGGGACGCGCCGGCCGTTAATGGTTCTGAACTCCATCAGGTCCGCCCTTGCCTAGATCGTGTCCGCACGCAGACGCCGCATCCTGATCACCGATCTGGGAGCCCTCGCGATGAACTGTCGGTGACCGTGGCGCAGCGCTCTGCGAGCTAACGCCGTCGGCAGTGGTGGTGTTGAGCGGCAAACGGGTGAATGCCGGTCGAGCCAGTGGGACGAACGCCCGGTCTGCGTCGATCCGCTGTCCTGATGGAGTGTTTGCCTCTCGGCAGGCGGCCGGTGCGCGTACCAGTCCTCTGACGAGGAGAGGAAGCAACGGCCGAGCGAGCTGGGTCCGACGGTCCTGGAGATCATCAATGCCCCACGTCCACTCGATGCGTAGTTCGAGTGAGCGGAGGTTGAGCAGCACATCATCGATTGAGCAGTACGCATCGGCGGCTGTCGAGTGCAGCGTCCCGCTGAGTTGGGATACCGGCATAGGGTGGACCAGGTGATCGACAAGCTGACAAGGGATGCAGCAGTCGCGGACGCGTGCCTGGCTACATCGGAGTTTGATGACGCCCTCGCGTGGCTGCGCGCTCGACCGGAGCTGACGGAGCCGCTCGCAGCCGAGATTTGGGTTATCGACCCGACTTACAGCCATGTGTTGCTCGTGGAGCATCGTGTGCGTGGTTTGGTGGCGCCTGGTGGCACTGTTGAGCATCGCGAGACGCCGCGGGCCGCTGCGGTTCGTGAACTTCGGGAAGAAACTGGCGTGGCAGGGGACCTGCTGCCAACGCCAGCCGCCGTCGGGGTTCGTTCGTACCGCGCTGACTGGGCGCCGACGCTGAGCTTGGTCTACAGCGTCGTCGTGGATCGCGCTGTGCCGCTAGGCGGGGAAAGTGGTCAGCCGCCGAAGTGGGTGAACCTGGACGACACTTGGGACAGCATGTTTCCTGAGGACCGCGGTCGCATTCGCGCACATGCGCGGCGTCTGGCGACTGGGGCAGCGTTCGGGGTGCATTGAGTTTTCCAGCGTCAGCTGCGGCATTTCATGCACGGCTGCCGCAATTTCCGCCTAGTGGCGACCCGGTCATCGCCGCTGGCTTGGGCGTTGTGCGACGACCGTGAGCCAGGTCGTGACGGTTGGTGCATTGGGCACCGTCCTGGAGTACGCCTTGTCCAAGATGTCCATTCGCTGAGCGTGCGTGAACTCTCCGGCGGGTCGAGCGAAGATCGGAATCGATAGCCATGCCTTCTTCTCGGCCATGGTGCTGTGCTGGGCGGTGACCTCCGTAGCGAGGACGAGTAGTTCGGCAGCGGCGAGTTGGTCGGTGATCGCGTCCAGCGACAGCTTGGGGACCGACTCGGTCGCCACAGGCGGAACGTAGTTGTAGTCACTGGCGGCGACCTGCTGGATCAGACTGTTCAAGGACGGTCCGGTACGGGCGCTGGCCTCGTCGGGGTGGCGGACGCCTGCGAAACCGCCGCCGATGTTGAACACGAATCTGCCGCCCGGACGCAGCACATGGTGAACTGCGGCGAGTACCTGTGACGCCCGGGTCTTCCAGATTGCGGAGTTGCACACCACAGCGTCCGCGCCGCTGGGCACGTGGTCGGCCAGGTCCTCGGCGGCGGCTGAGACCCAGGTCAGGCGCGGGTCGTTCACGCTGCGGCGACCTACTCGTTGCATGGCGGCGGCGTTGTCGACGGAGATGACCTGAGCATCGGCCGGTGCGAGTTCGAGGATCGCCTCGGCGGTCGCGCCGGCCCCGCCGCACAGGTCGATGACGAGGCGGCTGTCGCCGAGCTCGGCGCGGCTGGCGAGTTCGCGGCTGGTTGACTTGTACATGGGGAAGTCGCGGCTGAATGCGGCGTATGCCTCAGCGGTGGTGATCTCATCCCAGCCGAGTACGGCGTCTTGGGGTGCCATCGTGGAGTTCCTCGATTCACGGGTGGCAGAACGGCCCGTCTGTCGGTGGGCACCGGTCAGCGCCCGCCGGGTGCGGTCAGAACAATGAGTCCTGGAATGCCTCGGCCGCTGAGGTGAAGTTGCCGAATGTGATGCGTCGTCCCTTGAGAGCGCCGAGGTCGAGCACGTAGTCGATGTCGCTCGCGGGCAGGCGAGCCAGTACTTGAGTGCCGACGCAGGACAGGACGGTGAATCCGTGCTCGCCCTCGCGGAGATCGTGCGGGTACAGCATCCGTGTAGCGCCTGGGGCGCGCAGGAGAGCGCCTTCAGTGGGAGGGGTCCACTTCTCCAGCGATACTGGGACGTCCATCGCGGTGAGTTCGCCCGCGGCGCGGGTGACGTGCTGCTCGTGCGTGGTGGTTACGGCGGACAGATCGATTTGGGTGGCGAGGGCCTTGAGTTTGGTTGCGGCCCGGACAGATTGGGGTATCTTCAGCCGTGCGGTGATGGCTTCCTCTAGGTGACGCACGGCTTCGCCGTTGGGGCTGATGGTCAGGTAAGTCGCGACGATTGCGCCTTGTTCGTCGAGGCGGGATTGCTTGCGTGGCTCGGCTGCGGTGCCGACCTTGGTGGTGCCTTCGGCGAAGGTGGCCAGATACAGCCGGTGCGGCTGGTCCATGTACTGGCGCAGTGCCTCGGAAACGGCACCGCCTTGATGGATGCGGTGCGCCGAGCGGAACTCGTCCTGGCGGAAGCACCGCCCGCACTGATCGCTCTGCTCGGCCTCGGCGCGGTTCGGGCATGCCACTGCCTCGACGCGCACGGTGTCGGAGAACGGGTACCGGCCCGTGCACCAGCGGCCGGTACCCGTCGCGAAACCGAGTTGTTGCTTCATGATCTCGGAATAGACCAGTGCCCCGCCGGGCGCTGGGGCGAGCAGCAGCCGGGGGTCTCCGGTCGCCCAGGTGACGCCGTGGCACACGTACTCGCCGTTGGTCGGCGGGATCACTGGCATGGGTTCGGTCCTCGGTATCGGTGCTTGTGGTCAGACGGACAGCTGGAGGTGTTCGGTGAGTGCGTCCGCGGCGGTCTTGAACACCGCATCGCGGTCCATGTCGGTCACGTCCATCGACAACCAGCCGTCGCGCTGCTCGTGTTCACTCAGCTTCGTGAGAACGGTGTCCTGGTAGCGGATGAAGTCGTCGCTGGCGCCACCGCTGTGGCCGGTCTCCAGGGAGCTGAACTCGCCCTGCTTGCGGGCTAACGCTTCTTTGGCGCTGATGCGCAGAAAGAACACCAGGTCCGGTGTGGTGAGGTGGGTGAAGACCTGCTCGGCGAGTTCGGTGGGCACGTCGGGGTTGACCGCGTACCGGGCGAGGATCTTGTGGTGTGCGTTGTCGAGGATGACGTGGGTGCCGGCCTCGAGCGCGGGTTGGATCACGAGCTTGTCCTGCAGCGTGTACCAGGCGGCCAGCGCCAGCAGCCAGTAGCGGTCGCCGCAGGCCTGCGCGACGCGGGCGTCGCGGCGATAGACCACTGCGTTGAGGCTGTCGACGTAGGCGGACAGTTCCGGATCCATCGGGACGTCGGTGGTGGTCTTGCCGACCAGGATCGTCTTGTGGCCGGCGTCGTTGAGGGCCTCGCACAGGCGGGCGGCGAGGGTGGACTTGCCCGCGCCGTCGATGCCGACGACGGTGATCTCCCGCCCGCGCGTGGACAGGTCGGATCCTGCGTTCGTCATGGGGTCGTTCTTCCTCTGCTGGGTGTCAGACCGACAGGGCGGCCATGCGGTTGCCGATGATGTTGCGGATCTGTTCGACCAGGATGGAGCGTCGATGAACGACGTCGCGGCCGCGCTCGTTGGACAGGTCCGCGGGATAGTGGCGAGCGAGATTGTTGGAGATGACGTGCAGGTAGCCGAAGCCGATTCCGGCGTGGTGCGCGGCCGCCCCCATCGGGCCGATCTCGGGATCGACGAAGGCGTGTTCGGCGTGCTCAGTCAGCCAGCCCTGGTTCTCCAGCAGGATCGAGGGCGAGGTGACGTGGAGACCGGTGTGCACGCCTGGTTGGGCGGTCGCGAAGTCGCCGAAAAAATCGTGCCAGGTGACGGTCGTGCCGCCAAGGAGGCTGGTGTTTCCGGTGGCGAGCCGCGTGTTCGGCTCGACGCCGGGTTGTAGCGCGCCGACTTTGCCGACGTAGACGACATCGCGGGCGCCGAGTTCGGCCAGACGTGTGACGACCCGTCCGGCGACGTCGCCCCAGATGCTGTGCAGGAACCCCAGGTAGATCACGCGGCGGCCGTGCAGGCGAGCCTGCTGCCAGGCATAGCCCGGCCCGTAGATCCAGGCATCGGCCGCCGGGGCGAGGTGCGCCAAGCCCCAGCCGACGATCACGAGGTCGCCGTCCATGTCGAGGTCGAGCAGCTCGACTGCGGCGCGGCACACGACGGGGTCAGGGAGCTCGTAACGGACGATGTCGGCAGGCTTGTTGGTCATGGCCAGGTAGGTGGCGATGATCAACGCGTAGTGGTGCACGTAGTCGTTGCCGGGGAAAGCCTTGATGACGAGTTCGCGGCCGTGGATCTCGGCGGTGGGGCGCTCGACGTTGAACAGCTTGCCGGTCTTCTCGTGCCCGGAGATGACAGCCTGCCGGTCATAGCCGCCGACGACGTGGATCCGGTTCCAGGACTCGCGTTGGATGAGGTGGTGGACCTTGATCTGCAAGTAGCGCAGCAGGCTGTCCGCGGCCATGGTGTGCCCGTCCGCCGGGATCGGTGACGCGAGCAGAGCAGCGGCAGGGCAGGGCGTCAGGACCGAGGCGTCGACGAGGCTCATCAGGCCGCCTCCGGGATGCGAACACTGCTGCCTGCTGCGTCGCGGATGGCGGCGATGTTGCGGCGGACCAGTTCGAAACGTTCCTCGGAGATCGGGCTCAGCTCGTCAATCCGAGGGGTCGGTGGCTTCTCGTAAGGGCCGTCGGGAAGCATCGCGATACCCATTGCACCGAGGATGACCGGCGCGGCCCCGTCGACCGAGGCGATCCACTCGTGCTCACGCTGCTCGACCAACTCGAGATGCCCGGTGCGGCCTAACCCCAGCAGCCGATATACCAGCCGGTCCTCGACCATGCCGTGGTCCTCCAGGTACCGGGTCGCAGTCCAGCGGGTCCGGCACAGCTGCTCCTCGGGAGCGGGCTTGCGGGAGGCGGGCAGCGCAATCGCCCCGACGTAGTCGCGGGAGACGAAGTGCTCGTAGCAGCGCAGCCATTCGTCGTCGTCAGCTGCGTGCAGCACAACGCACAGCCGGAACTCGTCGGTCAGGCCTCCGATCTCGCGGGCCGCCTCGTCGCTGGACTTGATGGTGGCGGGCCCGTCGCGCATGACATCCGGAAGGATGATCTCGCTCGCATGGACGGCGCGAGCAGCTGTGACGAGGTCGGCGGCCGGGAGCGCATGGCCGAGGTCGAACACTCCGTTGTCGACGATGATCTCCGCGCCGCGTTGGGACTCGCGGTGGAAGAACTCCCTGTAGGTGATATCGGTCAGGACGCGCTGCGCTGCGACGTGGTGCACCCGAGCGGGCTCCTGAGCAACGAATGAATCCAGATAGGCGGGTGGGGCGATCACGGAAACGTCGATCTGCTTGGCCATCAGCTGTTCCTCCACGCGGTGGTGGCGAGGGTCAGGAACTGCTGGGAGAGCAACTGATCGGTCTCGAATCGGCCACTGGCCTCCAACGTGGTGGTGCGGGCGGCTTCCATCCGCACGCCGCGCATGCTCATGCACAGGTGCGTGCCACGGACCACGACGGCCACATCCGGACTGCCGACCACCGCGACGATCTCGTCTGCGACGTGCCGCGTGAACCGCTCCTGCACCTGCAGCCGCCCCGCGTGCCGCTGAGCGATTCGGCCGAACTTCGACAGGCCCACAACCTCGCCGAGAGGCGTGTAGCCCGCGACGACGTCGAGGTTCATCGGCAGCATGTGGTGCTCGCACAACGACCACACGCTCATGCCACCGACCACGACCAGCTGCCCCGCGACGCTGTTTTCGCCGAAGCATATCGGCGCCGTCGCCGGGTCGGGGGACAGGAACGAACGCCACCAATTGGCGACCCTGCCCGGTGTGCCGGCCAACCCCTCGCGGTCAGGGTTCTCACCGAGTTCGACCAGGAGCTGGCTGACGAGGTCGGCGACGCGATCGCCGTCGACCACGTTCGATGTAGGAGGGTGCGGCGGCCGCACGTTCAGGTTCCCTCCCGTCGTCGGAGGGGACATGGTGTCGGTCATGAACATTGCCTCGCTTCCAGGAGCTGGAGACGCTTGCGGGACAAGCTGAGCCGGCGGACGTGAGTGGATTCGGTCCCGGAGCAGCAGACTCCGGTTGACCCGGCTGCGAGTCGCTCATGGCCGATACGCTCTCTGTGCTTCCTGTCTGCTCTTCAGGAAACGTTTGGCGCGTAAGAAAGTCGGCCCATCGCGCCGTGTCACAGGGTGGGCCGTTACCGCGCTCCGGCCAGGATGTGCAGGCGGAAGGAGATGTTCCAGCCACGTTCGCCCACCGGGCCGACGAGTTCAGCCATTCCTGTGAGGACCTCCTCGCGCGTCGAGCCTTCCGGCATCACCCACACCGGGGCCAGCCCGTTGTCGTCCACAAGCTTGGCCACCTCGTCGAGTTCACTGTCCAGATCGGACACGACGAACTTGAAGGCGGCACGGCTTGTTTCTACAAGGGCTTTCAGCGCCACGGGCTTGATTCTCGTGGCATAGCTCATGCCAGAGTTCGCGAGCTTCGGGCTCACCACCCACAGATCAATCAAGGACATCAACTCGGGGATCGGCGTCATGGTCCCGTTCGTCTCGACCTGCACCCGCACGCCCGGCAGACCACGGGCGATGGCAGCCATGGCGTCCTGCTGCAGCATCGGCTCCCCGCCGGTGAGCACCACCATGTCCACGTCGCGTTCGAGCACCCACGACACCAGCTCGGCGATCGGAACCTTGCTGCTGACCTCGGCCGCCTTGAACCTTGTCCAGTCCCAGGTCTCCGGGGTATCGCACCACCCGCACCTGAGGTTGCAACGAGAAAGTCGGATAAACGCGCAGCGTTGCCCCATGCACGGCCCTTCTCCCTGAAAGGACACGAACTTCTCCGCGAGGATCACGGTCTCCGTGACGGCCCCCAGACTCGCAGGGGCACTCATGCCACGTCACCCCGTTCCCACGAACTTGTCGTGGATCCCGAGACCATGCGCAGGGATCGCAGCCGCGCGCGGATCTTCGGCTCGATGCTGCCGCCGAACCATCTTGCGAGATGTACGACGATCGCAGGCCCGGCACCACACAACCGTTCCGTGGCGGCAGGATCACGAAGACACGCTGCGAACGGCGACAGATCGCCAAAGTCGGTGATAAACCCGGCCTCGTCGAGGTCATCAGCCTCAAGGAGCACGGTGACCTCGCCGTAGGCGCTCACGAACGTCTTCGAGATCGTGACTTCGAGGGTGGCGCCATCACAGTGCGCAGCAGTGGCCGGCGTCTCTGATACCACGATGGAGGCGAGCACGGCCGAGTCGATGTTGGCTGTGAACCACTCGGCGAGGTGGCGTGCCAGCAGCTCGCACGTGGGATGGAACGGGATTCGCTCGTTGATCAACTGATGCTCGAACGTGGCGTCCAGGTAGCTGCCGAGAGCGGCCAGGTCTCCCGTGCCGCCATCGCACACGTGTGCCACAGCTGTCACCGTGTAGTTGTGTCCGTGATTGCGACGGCATTTATGCCCGGGAGGCAACTCCCTGAGCTCGTGACTCGCGCTGAATGTGAAGGTCCTGGACACCGTGAATTCTCCGGCTACGCCGGGATTTCGTTGTCTAGTCATGCTTCCCGTCTCGGCTTGCTTATCCACTGTGGACATAGGCAGGGTGCGTGCTGATCTCGGTGGGGCAGCCACTCACTCATCCGGGTCGTGGTCGTTAAGCGGTACGTGATCCAGGCCGACCATGCGCGGCGGCGTGCCCTGCCGCGTCGGCTGGATGTCCGCGATCATGGCCACTCCTGGTGTGGACGGGGTGTCGGACGATCTGTCCGTGCGTAAGCGAGGCGTCCCACGGCCTTGACCCAGGACCTTGGGTACGCCCGGCGGCATGAACCGGGAGGATTGCGGAGGCGACCTGAGGCGCCATTTCTTGCTTGAGGTGCCGTTCGAGCAGGTAGCAGTAGGTGCAGTCCATCGGGCACAGCGTTGTTGGCTGGACGACGATGGTCTTGGGCTGTTCGGCCAACCACCGGGCTATCGCACCTCCGGTGCGTTATCGCGGACATGACGCCGAACGTCGAAGACACTGGGTTCGTTCGGGACGATTCAAATATGGTTTGGACGACGACCATGCGGAAGATGACAGGCAGGGACACGGAAGGACATCGATCATGTCCAGCGACGCCGCTGCGACCGGCGAGGGGAAGCGTCCAACGCCGAACCTCGTGCTGATCGGCCGGCGGCAGGCCAAGGGCTGGGGGCGCGACAGGCTCGCCAGGGAGTTCGAGCGGCTCGGTCGCCAACTGGAGCTCACAACGCCTGAGCTGAGCGCCATGGCCAAGGCGATCTACAGGCATGAGACCGGTAGGGCCGCGGTGCGGGACGAGGTCTACGTCCAGCTGTACTGCGCCGCGTTCGAGGCCACACCGCATGAGCTGTTCGGCACCCTCAGTACGGGCGCAGCGAACCGTCAGTCGTGCGGACTCACGAGCCACAAGTTCGTGCCGGTGCACCTCGGACCCGAACTGCTCTCCACGCTCATCGAACGAGCGAACCTCGTACCAGGCTCGGTGCAATGGGCGGACTGCCACGTCGGACAGGTCGAACATCCGGCCGGTCACTGCGAGTTGTACGCGTTCCCGTGGGGTGTCGCGGTCTTCCACCTGGCGGAGGAGCTGAGCGTGCCGAACATCGCCAGCCTGGCGCTATGGCGTCGGCAGACCTATCGGGAAACCAGGCAGTGGGCGACCGAATGGCTCTGCGAGCGGACCGGCTCGGACACACCCATCGCGCACTACGTGCTGTCGGCCTACTGGCTGCACGAGTCGCCGTGGAGCGGCCAGGACCTCGACACCGCGATGCGGTTGTTGAGCATGCCGCGCGTCCTGCTCGACCGCGGAACGGACGAAACCGGGCCTTCCCTGCACCACGCGGAGCTGGTGGAGCAGACGCTGCTGCGCGAAGGATTCCACGACAGCCGCATCGATGAGTTCGGCATCCGCGGCTTGTCCATCGGCTGCGCGAGCTGGGCGGGGCTCAGCTACTACCCGCAGGCGGCAGGACGAGCACTTCAGATGTCTGATCTGATCGACTGCGAGCTGTTGGTCCAGGCGTTGTGGTGTTACTGCCACCGCGTGCACGAGCAGGTGGAACAAGGATGTGATCCAGTTGTTCCACCTGAGTACGGGTGGCGTTGGATTCGCGCGGTCAGGTCGCGGTTGACCATGGCCAGGCCGCAGGAGACAGCGCAACACGCCGCGATGCGGCGGGCGGTGCTCGAGACCAGCGAGCTGGGCAAGCACCTGACGACCGCGCTGGAGTTGCTGCGAGACACGATCGGAGAATGATCAGGTGGACCTTGCCAAGAGCGTGCTGGTCGTCGTCGATATGCAGAACGGCTTCGTGTCCAGCAAGTCAGCGCCCATCGTTCCGCACGTGGCAGATGTCGTGCGTCGCTGGGAAGAAGTCGGCGGCGCGACCGTGTTCACCCGATTCGTCAACCACCCCGGATCGCCCTACGAGCGGCTGATCAACTGGTCGCGGATGCAGACCTCCCCCGAGATAGACATCGTCGACGACCTGGTCCCGGCCTCCCGGCGTACGGTCACGGTGCTGGATAAGCCGATCTATTCGCTGTTCACCGAGGAAGGCGCCGCGACCGTGGCGCAACACGGCTGGACCGACATCGTGATCGTCGGGATCGCGACCGAGTCGTGCGTGCTCAAGACGGCATGTGACGCGTTCGAGCGTGGCCTGACGCCCTGGGTGGTCAAGGACGCGGTATACAGCCACGCGGGACAGGAAGCGCACGAGGCGGGCCTCCTCGTGACCAGCCGGTTCATTGGGCGCCGCCAGCTCATCGACGCCGAGGACCTCTTCTCGGAGAAGCTGGTGGCGACCGCATGACGCGGCCGGTAGCGGTGATGGACATCGACGGCACCGTGGCCGACGTCCGGCATCGCCTCCACCTCCTCGACTCCGACTCTCCGACCAAGTGGGCGGACTTCTTCGACGCGGCCGGAGACGATCCAGTGCTCCCGGACGGTGCTGAGTTGGCTCGCAAGCTGGCTGTAGAGCACGACATTGTGTGGCTCACCGGCCGGCCGGTGCGACTGGCCGAGTTGACCCGCCGATGGCTCGTCGAACAGGGCCTGCCAGTGGGCGAGCTGTTGATGCAGCCACACGGCGACAAGAGACCGGCTCGGTTGGTGAAGCTGGAACGCCTATTGGAGCTTCGACGGCACCGCACGATCGCTCTGGTCGTGGACGACGATCCCCGCGTGGTCAGCCAACTGCAGGAGGCCGGGCTCTCGGTTCATCACGCCACCTGGTCGCCCTGGGCTCCAGCGCTGGGCAATCAGTAGATCGTCCGAGGCAGGTACGTCCGGCTCGACCCGATCAGTAGCCGGGTCGAGCCGGATAGGTCAGAGCTCGGCTGCTTCCGATCGGGGTCCGTTCACCCAGGACCTGAACTGGCCCCACGCGATTGTCCCGAAAGCGAGCTGGCCTCCGCTGGGAGCCTTGGAGTCACGTACACCTGCCTGGTCAGCTCCGAACCTGACCTCGACGCAGTTGCTCTCCTTGGGCTGGCTATAGGAGGACTTGAACCATGGCGTGAACGCGATATCGGGTTGTGCTGATGGCCCGTTCATCTCGTGAGCCGTTCCTTCCGCTGTTGCCGTCACCATCCGTCACAACGGCAGCGGCCCGCCCACGAAGTTGAGGAAGCTCAGCGCTTGATCCGACTCAAGTGCGATCTTCTCCTGCACGCGCCAGAGGTCCAGGTACCTCTTGACGATCTTCGGGTCATGAAGGACCGCCTGCTCGTCGTATCGTTCAGCGTAGACGAGGTGCAGCTCCGGTTCAGCTTGATATGTGGCGAGCTGATAGTCGGCTTCCTGGCCTTCGTAGAAGCCGTGGCTGAACGGTATGAATCGGAGACTCACGTTCGGCAACACCGCAACCTCGGCGAGGCGGGTGAGCTGACCTGCCCAGATCCCGGTGGTGTCCGAGATCGGGCTGACCCGAGCCAGCGCTGCCTGGTCAATGATGAACTCGAAGCGCTGGCCGGTGTTGGCGAGTACGTCTTGGCGTCGAACACGAAGGTCGACCAGACGATCGATCTCTTCAGCGGCGAGCCCAGCCGCTTCCATGAGGTAGCGCATCAGCTCGGGCGTCTGGAGCACACCCGGAATCAGCATGCTCGCCTTGCTGCGGATCAAGGTTGCGGTGCGGTCCATGTCGACCAGCTTGCGCATCGCCTCGGACTTGAACTTCCAGCGCAGGTCGGACTTCTTCGCCTGGGCGGCGCCGAGTTCGGCGTGATGCGCGATCTGCGTCCAGGTCGCCGCTTCGCCACCCAGAACGGATCGAAGCTTCTCCAGGAGTTCGGTCGTGAAGTTCTTCTGACCGCGTTCCAGTTCGGCTTGCGTCGGCTGACTCCATCCGCATGCCGTTGCGACTTCACGTTGCGTGCGTTCGCCACGTAGCGCTTCGAGCAGTCGACCGCACTGGATGTTGTGGATGAAGGCTGGCATCTCCGCGGACGCCATGCGTGTACCTCCTGAACAGAGCATCGGGCCCGACACGGGCGCTACGGACAGTAGCAGGGCAACCATCACCGTATTGGGGCATTATCGGATTCCGATATCGGACTATAAACTGTCGACGTCGGACGTTCAGCTGGGCATACGTGGCGGGAGGTGGCGGATGATCTCCGATATCGAAAATCTGAGCTCGGATCCTGCTGCCTCACGGTGGCTGAATCCTTCCAAGGCGCTCGCTGGTTGAGCGGCACGCCGGGAACCGGGCCTCGTTGCCGGCCCTGTTTCCTCCGCATGGCGCTGCCGCTATCCGATCCCAGCGAGCGGGGCGCGCCACGGCACGGGTTTCCCCGTCCCGGCCGTGGCGCTGCCTCAACGACGAGTGGAGGCGCGCGCATGGCGGGACCAACGGGAGCGGTTTGCGTGGTCGTAAAACTGACCTTCGCGCAGGCCTCGGTGCTTGCACGCGCGGCGGTAGTCGTGACGTCGGCCTTGGAGTGCAAGGAGATCAACGCTGCGGATCAAGGGCTGAGCGCGTTTCGTTGCGCAGTGGCCCTGGCTTTGTCGCAAGACGTTGTCTGCGAAGCGGGCAGTCGCAGCCAAAAGCCTGAGCACGGTCCAGGACTTCGGGCCAGTTAGCCCTAGAGGGAGGTCACGGATGAGCAACCACGTCTTGTTCGGAGGACTTCGTCGGAACCTCGATGATCACCTCGAGCGGGTGTTGCGAGTCGCGGTCGACGGTGACGCTGGGATGGCGCTAGCCGTTATGCGGCAGGACGTTCCGGGCATCGTCGCCGCGTTGCGCGCACTTGCAGAGGGGCATCGGGCGGACGAGAACGGCTATTGCGAGAAGTGTCGGAGCGGACCGTTCTGGCGTCGGGTAGCGGCGCCGTGTCGGATGCTGCTCGACGTGCACCTCGCGGTCACGGTGGCGGCGACGGCGCGCAAGTGTTCTGGCCCGCAGAGCCACAGACTCCGCTCGTCCTCTTAGAACCAATATTCCTACTAGCGTATGGGAATGACATGCCAAGAAGGGTCTCCACCACACGAGGGCGCGAGTTCGGTGAGGGTGTGCGCGCGGTGGTTGCGGGCTCAGGACTGAGTTCGCGTCAGGTCGCCGAGCTGGTCGACTGCGACGAAAGCAAGGTCTCGGAAGTGTTGAACGGCAAGGTGTACCTCAGCAGACTTGAAGTCGCGGTGTTGCTGAGCGTATGCCGCCCAGAGGCCGCTGAGCGTAATCGGCTGCTCGCGTTGTACCCGACCCGGCACGTGCTGGGGTGGTGGCAGCAGTACGGGAAGTCCGCGCCGATCCGGCCGAGCACCGTGCTTGCTCACGTCGCCATGGCGAAGGAGCTGATTGACTGGCAACCGCACGCGTTGCCGGTGTTCCTGCGGACCGACGACTACGCGCGTGAGTTGATGATCGCTTCCGCCACCGTGCCGCAGGAGGAGATCGACGAACGGCTGCGTGTACAAGCCGAGATGAGGGACTTGCTCCGCGACCGCCTGGACTGCACCTTCTTCATCCACGAATTCGCTCTGCGGCTTCAAGTAGGTGAGCCTGCGGTACAGGCCGAGCAGATGCTTCACCTGACGATGATGGCGAACTGGGCGCACGTGAAGATCCGGGTTGTGCCGGCCTCGGCCGGCGCGCACGCCGGGATGACTGGGGCGTTCACGCAATTGAAGTTCCCGAAGTACGAGCCTGTGGTCTGGCTGGAAGCCCTGAACTCGCACACCTTCGTGGAGATGAAGGATTCGATCGCAGGCTACGAAGCGGTTGCGGGCAAACTCGCCGAAGTGAGCCTGTGTGAGCAGGCATCACTCGACATGATCAACAGACTTCAGCGCTGGTGATCTCCCTATGCCGAAGGACTTCCGGGCCACGACGCTTGAACGCGCCATCGGGCGGCAGCTGGCCGGATGGCGTGCCGAGCGCGACCTGAGCCTCGCCGAGGCCGGTCAGCGTGTGGGCTTCAGCAGCGCCAAGCTGTCCATGATGGAGAACGCGGTGCAGCCATCGGTGCCCGTGGACGTCATGGCGCTCGGCTACGTTTACCAGGTGCCGACCCCAGAATGGCAAGCAGTGTTGCTTCGCGTGCAGTACGCGGAACAAGCGCGCGTACGCGTGCAGACCAACGGCCCGAACTTTGACCCTGCGGCGGACTTTGCGAATCTGGTGTATGAGGCCACGTCGCTACGAGTGTTCACGACGGACCTTGTTCCGACGGTACTTCAACTTCCCGGCTACACGAGCAGGGTTATGCAGAACGACGATCCGGTGCGGACAGCGCGGCTGGCGATGGTGCGCGAGGCCTGGGCGGCACGCCTGAGTGACAGGGACCCGCTGGCCGTTCACGCAGTCTTCCCGGAGGCGGTATTGCGGCACGCGATCGGCGGGCCGCGGGTGATGAAGGCGCAGCTGCTCCACTTGATGGAGGTCAGCGGCCACGAGGCGGTGAGCGTGCAGGTCGTGCCGCGCGACACGGGACCGTATCCGGCGATGGGATCGCCGTTCACGTTGCTGGGGTTTCCGCATCGGCAGCACAACGACGTGGCGTATCTGGAGACGTTCATCAAGGGCGAGTACGTCGAGGAGCCGGGGCTGACCGAACGGTGCGCGCAGCGGTTCGCGAGCCTGCAGGACGTCGCGTTGGGGGCGGGCGAGTCGCTCGAACTCATCGCCCAGGCGACAGCTGAGTTGGAACAGGTTGTACGTACCTGTTCGTAGCGGAGTCGCATCAGCCGAACGCCAGTGGTTCACCCCCTCGGAGCAGGCGCAGACAATGTGGAGATCCGGCTCGGAGCTGACCGGGTCGGTGGTCGCGACTCCTCAACCCCGCAGTAACGCGGCATGGCGTTGCACCTGGATGCCTGGGCCGCCTTCACGACTTGGGCGAGCGACAGCGGTCACGCTGACGATGATCATGCCGCCCAGATGATCACTCGGCGGCATGAAAATGCCGCCGCTTCGTTGCCATCTTGGAGGGACTCCAAGCGCTGCTTCCGCGGCGAAGATACTGTGCCTGAGCAGGCCTATCTTCGACCGGGGGACGAGGCGATGGCGGCTGACTGGCTGTTGGTCGAGACGTTCGGTGGTCTCCGGCGCGAGCCGACGGTGCTGGCGGCCGGTCGCAGCCCGAAGAACATGGTGTCGATTCGGTCGGTTCTCGGTCGCGGCCCGTTCCTGCCCGATGTCCAGGGTGTGATCGCGCGCGTAGTGCGGAGCCGCGGGGCGATTGAGGCTCGAACGACAGTCGGTAAGCGGAGGGTGATCGCCCACCCGCTGCAGACCTACGGTGGCGTGGTTCACGGCGTGCACGTGTGGGTGGGGCCGCTCGACGAGGATCCTCCTGTACGTGATGCGGCAGGTGCATGGCATATCAACCTCAGCCGGCACGTCAGCAGCAGGTCGGACGATCTGCTTCGGCTGTATGGGACGAGGGCCGACAAGTGGCGCAACGAGCACGACTTGGCTGAGCTCTTCGCCTATCAGCGTCTGCAGACGAACTCGGACGAGGCCAAGGCGTTGGCGCTCATCGTCAACGCGAAAGCGGGTGCGGAGCACCTGGCCACCTGGACGGTGAACCGAGACGACGGTGTTCGGCGTGCGTTGCACTTCGCCTGCCGGTGCGTCGAGGTGAAGGCGCCCAACGGCCGGGTTGAGCTCATCGTCCGGGGGATCACCCACGACATCGGACCGGCGGAGAGCGTGCCGGCCGCGCCTCCGCCCATTCCGGTCCTTCTCGCGCAGCAGGTACTCGCAGCGGAAGCGACGCCTGGGCGTTGGCGTGCGATCGTCGACCTGCGCACGATGCGGTTGCTGAAATGGCTCGACAACCCCATGCCGGGCGTGGCGTGGACGCTCGGTGCACCACATCGCCCAGCTGTTCATCGAGCTGATCTGCGTAGAGCGGTCGGCCTCTCCAACGACCTCGCGGTGAGCGGACGCGCCGAAGGCGTCTTGCGGGTTCGCTCTGAGGACGGAGGGTGGATGAAGGTCGCCGTCTCCGCTGCGCTCATGGCGCTTGATCAACACACCACCGCAGCGCTGGTCACCCTGACCGAGCCTGAACGTGGGATGGTCGGCTGAGTTGCCGGCCGTGGGAAAGGTGCTGGTTAGTGAGCAGCTTCGAGGGCAAGGTCGCGGTGATCACCGGGGCCGGTGCGGGCATCGGGCGAGCGCTGGCGATTGAGCTCGCGCGACGGGGCGCGCGGCTCTCACTGCTCGATCGCGATGCTGCCGCTTTGGAAGGCGCGGTCGCACGCTGCGAAGCGCACGGCGCACGAGTGCTGGCACATGTCGTCGATGTGACGGACTGGGACGAGATGCGAGCCGCCGCGAGCGCGGTCAACTCCGAGCTCGGCGGCGTCGACTCCGTGTTCGCTGCCGCCGGCATCATTCACCGTGGCAGCCTGCTCGACTCCGACGTGGCGGACATCGAGCAGGTGATGGCGGTGAACTGGCGGGGATCGATGTACACCGTCAAGGCCCATCTCCCGTTCGTCGCCGGTTCGGAGGGTGGCCGGATAGTCACGTTCTCCAGCGCGTTCGGGCTGGTGGCGACCTCGAAGTACACCGCCTACAACTCATCCAAATTCGCTGTTCGCGGCTTCAGTGAGGCGCTGCGCCAAGAACTCGCCGCGGCTGGCAGCGACGTGTCGGTGACGTGCGTCTTCCCGGGAGGCGTCCGAACCTCGATCGTTCGCAACGGCCTTTTCGCAGCAGGGGAGAACCGCAAGGCTGTGATCCGAGGCTTCGAGAAGCAGGTCGCGCGTACCGACCCCGAGAAGGCGGCGGTGACCATCCTTAGCGGAGCCGAACGCCGTCGGGCGCGCGTCTTCGTCGGGACGGACGCACGTCTGGTAGCTGTCCTTGCACGCCTACTCGGCGGCCACTACCAGGACTTGCTGCCTGCACTGGAACGACTGCGGGGGCGGATGCGACCCCGGCGGCGATGACCTGGGAATCATGGTTCCGGTTGACGTGATCGGCACCCCTACCTACGCTACTCCAATCGGACTATTCCGATTGGGTTGGCTTTGTCGCTATCGAGCTGATCCCTGAAACGCAGCAGTGAGGCAGTCGTGGGCTGCCCTCGAACGCGATCGGGGATCGACATGGCTCGGCGAACATCCTCTGTGAAGGCTTTCCCGCTGCCAGTGCGGCGTCGCCTGATGCTGCTGGCTGCCGCACCTCCCTGTGACGCACCTCGGGGTTCCGCCGGGGAGGAGCGTCTCGATGAGCGGAAGCCGGCACGTGAATCCACAGACGTTCGGGCAGGGACTGCGCACGCTTCGAGCGGAGCAGCAGAAGTCCTTGGCAGCGCTCAGCGCGGACTCGAACGTGAGCAGGAGCTATCTCGGCAACCTGGAGCATGACCGAAGCGTGCCGGGACCGGAGATCGCCGCCGCGATCGATGCCGCCTTGAGCGCAGGCGGTCGACTCATCAAACTGGCCGCACCCAAGCCACGCACTCGACCAGCACGAGATCGCGTGCGTCCAGACCAGCTGCCCGTGGCGATCCGCGGACTCACCCCTCGAACCGAGCTGATCAAAGAAGCCGAGGAGGCGCTCGCGACGCACGCGGGGGTGATCGCATTCGACGGTCCGGCGGGTGTCGGTAAGACCGCTTTCGCGGTGACCTGGGCGCACTCGATCGCCGACGCTTTCCCCGACGGTGTCCTGTTCGCCGACCTGCGAGGCTATGCAGCCGACCCGCCTGACGACCCGGCTTTCGTCCTCGGCGGTTTCCTGCGCTCGCTGGGTATCGCGCCGTCGGACATACCGAGCGACCTGGCAGAACGCGCCGCGCTGTACCGAACCCTTCTCGCCGGCACTCGCACGCTGGTGGTGCTGGACAACGCCGTTGACGACGAACAAGTCAGGCAGCTCCTGCCGGGTTCGATGTCGTCCTTGGCGGTGATCACCAGCCGCAACCGCTTGTCCGGTGTGGTGGTGAGAGATGGCGCCGTGCGCATCACCGTGCAACCCATGACCGCCGACGAAGCGCATGAACTTCTCCGGTCGGTTGTCGGGCCCCGCATCGACACCGACCTCGACGCGGCACAGGTGATCGCGGATCGAGCCGGACGGCTTCCCCTCGCACTCCGGATCGCAGCGGAACGGGCAAGCCGCTGGCTCAACACGCCCCTGCGGGCACTCGCCAACGAGCTTGCTCGGCGCCAGCCGCTGGACGTGTTCGCGGTCAACGACACCCTCGCAGTGCGGACCGTCCTGTCGTACTCGCATGACGCGTTGCCCGCGAAGATGTCCGATACCTTCCGGTTGCTGGGCCTGCATCCAGGCGGACCGGTTCGAATCGAAGCCGCAGCGGCTCTCATGGACCAGCCGCCTTCCCAAGCACTGGGCCACCTGTCCGCGCTGGCCAGCATCCACCTGCTCGACCAGACCACGGAGGACAGGTTCGTGATGCACGACCTTGTCCACTCGTACGCTCTCGAGCTCGCGCGGGAACACAACTCGCACCAGGACAACGCCGCAGCCCTGGAGCGACTGGTCCGCTTTTATCTGACCACCGGTGCCGCTGCCACCCGGATTCTCTGGCCGTCGCGTCCGAGAAGCGGGCTCAGTCTGCCCAAGAACGACCTGACAACACTGATGTTCCGCGACCCGGCGCAAGCGCTCAACTGGTTCGAAGAGGAGCTGCGTCTTCTGGTCCAGCTGGTGCGCTGCGGAGCCCGATGGAATGTCACCTCTGTTGCCTACCTGCCTGTTGTGATCAGCGAGATGCTGTGTCATCGGCGTGCATGGTCCTGGTGGATGCCCGCGCTTTGGGAGGCGCTCGCGATGGCTCGCCAAGGTGGCCACCGAGACGCCGAAGCCTGGATCTTGGAAACGCTGGGCGACGCGAGCATCGACGCCGACGACAAAGCGGCTTCGATGAATCTCTACCGGGAGGCCATGGCCATCCGCGCCGAGCTGGATGACTGCGGAGGGCTCGCTATCGGGCACGTGGGGCTCGCCAAGGCATTCTCCAAGGTTGGCGCCTACGACGCCGCGATCGCTCACTGCGAGAACGCGCGGAAGATCAGCGTCGAAGTCGACGACATGTGGCAGTACTCGGTGGCGACCGCGCATCTCGCCATGGCGTGCGCGGCTCTCGGATTGGTTGGAGAGGCACGCGATCTGCTCAGCGCGACGCGAGCAGCGCTAGATGTGATGTCCAGGGACGTTGTTCCGGTTTGGGCGGGTGACGGCCTGTCGTGAAGACAGGTGAAGGCCTCGGGAGGTGAAGTGGAGCTGTCTAGGAACCGCTTCACCGTCCGGAGGCCTTCGTGTCCCACCCTAACGCGGCGCTGACTCCACGTGCCCGGCTACGCCTGGCGCGTCTGATCGTCGAGCAGAACTGGCGTCCCGCCGAAGCCGCGAAAACGTTCATGGTCGCGGTCAAAACAGCACGTAAATGGGCTGAGCGTTATCGACTCGAGGGCGAAGCCGGGATGGCCGACCGCAGCTCGCGTCCACACCACAGCCCGGCCAGGACGCCCGAACCGCTGGTGCGGCAGATCGTGATGCTGCGCTGGCGCCACCGGCTCGGGCCCGTGCAGATCGGCGGCCGGCTGGGTCTCGCGGCCTCGACAGTGCACGCGGTGCTGGTGCGCTGCCGGATCAACAGGCTGTCCCGGATCGACCGGGTCACCGGCGAACCGTTGCGCCGCTACGAACACCCGCACCCTGGTTCGCTGCTGCATGTTGACGTCACCAAGTTCGGCAACATCCCCGACGGCGGCGGCTGGCGCTTCGTCGGCAAGAAGCAAGGCGACCGCAACCGCGAGGCCACCGCCAAACGCACCGGCGCCCGGCACGCCAACTACGAACCCAACGTCGGCACCGCGGTCCTGCACACCGTCATCGACGACCACTCCCGCGTCGCCTACATCGAAATCCACGCCGACGAGACCGCGGCCACCGCCATCAGCGTCCTGCAGCGGGCGATCACGTGGTTCGCAGAGCGTGGTGTCACCGTCGAAAGAGTGTTGTCCGACAACGGTTCCTGCTATCGCTCGCACGCCTGGCGCGACGCCTGCGCCGAACTCGGCGTCCGACACAAACGAACGCGGCCCTACCGCCCGCAGACCAACGGCAAGATCGAACGCTTCCACCGCACCCTGGCCGACGGCTGGGCCTACGCCCGCCACTACCCCTCAGAAACCCAGCGCCGAGCAGACCTGCCCGGCTGGCTGCACTTCTACAATCACCACCGAGCCCACTCCGCCCTCGGAGGCCAGCCACCCATCACCCGGCTGACCAACCTCCCTGGACATCACAGCTAGACGACGCCGGGGATCTCATGTCGTCAGGACGTGTGGCGATGTTGCAGGCAAAACTTGCTGAGACGGCCGGTGAACATGGCCTGGTCGTTCAGCACCTGGACGATGCGCTGAGGATCTTCGGCCGCGTCGGCGACGTGTGGAGCCAGGCGCACATCCACAGCCGCCTCGGTGCTCTGCATGCGGACTGCGGAGATCATCGGGCGGCACGCCGCGCGCGCGGGTTACGGGCGCCGAGTTGCTCACCGGCGACATCGAGCCCGCCGCCACGCGACTACGCGAGCAGGTGATCAGCAGCTTGGAAGAGGAGCGGTAGGGGACTTTCGCTCAGATGGGCCGCGAGCGGCGATGGCGGATGGGTGCGATGCGACGGCGGTAGCCGCCGAACCACGGTTCATCAACAAGTGTTGGCGTAGCTGGAAGATTGAGTCCTATCACGACTTGTTGTGGAGTGAGGGGCGCGCCGCGGACTAGGTGCGCGGCGCGCCTGTTCTCACGCTCGTGGTTGACCGGTCGAACACATCTGGTTGCCGGGCGGGCCGCTGAGGTTCGGTCGTGTGGGGACGTAGTAGGCGTTGACGATCTTGTGCGGTCCATCCTTGAAAAACGGACGGCTGCCCCAGGGCGGGATGCAGGACGTCCCGGCGGTTCCTGTGCTCCAGTGGAACTTGATGAGGATGAAGCCGTCGCCGCAGTGCACGTAGCCACCGGTCTGTTCGCCCTGCGGCAGGTCGAGCGAATAGAAGCCACAGGGTCGAGGAGAGATCGCGGATGCGGTGTTACTGGGGGTGTCGATCATGCCGGCGGCTGTCGCGGCGAGAAGCATGCCTGCTGCGGTGAAAGCGCGGGCGATGTTCGCGTTCACGGGGACTCCCTTGCGTTGAAGTGGTTGATTCAACCCAGTTTTGGGAGTCCACAGTGAACAGACAAGGTGTCTTCTGTATCGCGGTGAACGCGAGACAGAAGACGGTCTACGGCAGCGGATCGAGATAGAGCCGTCCGCCCGCCTGGAGAGTCTTGGTGACGAGGACGTCGTTTGCCGTGTGCATCGCGGCCACGACCTGAGGGGCGCCCGCTGGTGCGTAGCGCAGCGCCGCGACAAGGAAGACGATGTCGTCGTGGGGCAGCATGAGCCGTGGTGTGATGATGCGGTCGGTGCGCAGCGGATAGGCGAGAACAAGGCCGAAGTCGCTGTACAGGTCGGCGCCGAGGTCATTTTCGCTGTGGCGCAGCAGCTCTTCCGCGGCCGTGTCCGGCACGAGCAGGTTGCACCACGGGTGCGGCGACTCCCACAGCCCGGCGCTGCGCAGGAGGGGTTCGCCGTCGGCGAGCCGGTTGACGAAGTCCCAGTAGCTCGCGGTCCGGGTGTCGGCGTCGCGGAAGCCGAGACCGTCGAGTCGGCCGTGGCCGGCGGAGACGCCAGTGAACGTGACCGCTTCCAGCTCGGCGACACGCTGCCCGTTACGGATCTTGAGCTGTCCTTCGACGTAGTCGAAGGCGCCGGTGGTGACGAGGTGCCGCTGACCGGCAACGAGCTGGTCGATGGTGTCGTAGTGGAGTTTGTGCCATGTCACGGTGTCCGGAGCGAGCACAAGGCGCATGGTGGCGCGGGTGATGACGCCGCTGCGGCCCCGGCCTGCGCGCACCGCGTCGAACACCTCCCGGTTGTCGTCCGGGCCACAGGAGACGATGGCGCCGCTGGACGTGACGACGTCGAGACTGAGGAGGTTGTCGGTCTGCGCGCCGTGGTGGTGGCTCGCGCCGCCGAGGCCGCCGACCGACAGGGTGCCGCCGACAGTCAGTTCCAGGTAGTCGGTGAGCACCGGAGGGGTCAGTCCGTGAGGCAGGGTCGCTCGGAGCACATCGCTCCACCGCGCACCCGCGTCGACGACCACGCGGTCGGGACGGACGTCGTGAACGCCGTTGAGCTGGTTCATGTCGATCACCACGCCACCCGGTGCCTGAGCCTGGCCGCCGGTGGAGTGGCCCTGCCCGCGGGGCACGACCTGCAGGCCGTGCTCGCGGGCGTACCGGACCACGATGCTGATGTCAGCCGCGGAGGCGGGCCGCAGCACCGCTGCGGGTAGGTGCTGGACTGTGCCGCCGTAGTCGTGCGCAGCCCAGCGAAACGCGTCCTGGTCGGTGTCGAGCGTGCCGGCCAGTTGGGAAAGGGACGCAAACGCTGGGGTCACTACTGGTCCTCCTTCAAACTGTTGATCATCTGCTGGCGTAGTCGCGTCGCGGTGGGCTCGATGTTGCCGTTGAGCAGCTCCGCGGCGGCAGACCACGCTTCGTGGGCGGCGCGCTGATTGCCGCGCTCGGCCTGCAGGTCGCCGATGCGACTGTGGACGTGGGCCTGACTCCACACGTCACCGACGTGGCTGAACGTCTCCAGAGCGTCGTCGAGGTGCCGCAGAGCACGGTCGTACTCGGCCGTCGACTCGGCCAGGCCGGCAAGCAGGGTCGACGCGCATCCCGACGACATGAAGTCCTCGGTCTCGTCGAGGCTCTTTCTGACGGAGTCAAGCAGGTCACGTGCTTTGGTCGTAGCGCCGAGGGCGGCCCGTGCCATCGCGAGGTGCGCGGTCGCGACCGCGTACTCCCAGCTGTCGCCCGCGTCGTCGCTGATCTGGCGGGCGGTCTCGCATTGCTTGATCGCGATGTCGTAGTCGCCGAGCTGGCAGTAGGCCCGTCCGAGGCCGACGTGGCCGGCGGCGATGCCGCTGCGGTCGTCCAGCTCGGCGCGGATGCTCATCGCCTCCCGGTAGAGCCCGATCGACGAGGCGGCGTCGCCCGCGTCGATGCCGGCATCGGCCAGCGTTTCCAGCATCCACGCCTCCGCGTCACGGTGCCCACCCCGGCGCGCCATCGCGAGCGCGTCGCGCAATGCGGGCACCCACCAGGACCAGGCGCGCCGGTGGAACAGCATCTCGTTGATCACCACCGGCAGGTAGGCCACAAAGGTGATGTTCCACTGCGCTCCGCATCGGACCAGCCGGACGAGCAACCGCAGCTCCTCCTCGAACCAGCGGATGGCGTCCGCAGGCCGACGAAATGTCAACGTTGTCAGGTTGTGGCTGGGCAGGTCTGGTGGACGCCTCGGTCGGGAAGGCCAGAGCAGTCGTGTCGCTGCCGCTCCGGTACGCAGGTAGGAGTCGATGAGCCGCTCGAGGGCGGCGACGTTGGCTTCGTGCGGATTGTGCTCCAGGGCGAGTTCCTGGGCGTAGGAGTGGACGAGGTCGTGCATCACGAACTGATCCTTGGCGGTCAGCTCGATCAGGTGCACGCTGGCCAGCGCTGATAGGTGGCCCAGCGCGAACTCCGGTGGGAGTTCGGTGAGCGCCGCCGCGGCCTCGATGCGGATCGGCCCACCAGGATGCAGCCCCAGTAGCCGGAACGTCGTTGCCATCTTTGCGGGCAGCGCGTCGTGGGAGTAGGACAGCACGGTCCGCACGGCCAGGGTGTCGTCGACAGCGAACACGTCGAGCGGCTGGCGTCGCGTGAGTTCGTCGGCCAGCGCGCTCAGCGGGGTGTTGCGCTTCAAGTTGGCGCGCTCCGCCGCGATGCGCAGGGCGAGCGGGAGTCGTCCAGCCCGGTCGGCGATAGCCCGCGCCGCGGCGGGGTCGACGTCAAGCCGCGGCCCGATCACCGACCTGAGAAGCTCGTGCGCTTCGCTCGCGCTCATCGGCTGGACGGTGAGGCGGACCGCGCCCTGGTGCACGACCGCACCCGACATGCGGCTGCGGCTGGTGATCAACGCGAGCGAGGTTGCCGAGCCTGGCAACAGCGGGCGGATCTGCTCGGCATCGAACGCGTTGTCCAGCACCACCAAAGTGCGGGTGCCCTCCAGCAGGGTGCGGTACAGAGCCGCCCGCCCGCCGAGATCGCTAGGGATTTCCGACGGGGAGGCGCCGAGTGAGAGCAAGAAGGCGCCGAGCACGACCGCAGCGTCTTCGGGCGGGCCGGCGGCGTAGCCGCGCAGGTCGGTGAACAGCACACCGTCCGGGAAGTCCGCGGCGATCTCGTGCGCCCAGGTGACCGTGAACGCGGTCTTGCCCACGCCGGCCGGGCCGTCGATGGCGATCACGCCCTCGTGCACGGCCAAGGCGCCCTCGGCCTCCTCGAGCACCTCCCGGCGCGCTACGAAGCCGCGGACCGCCGCCGGAAGCTGGGCGGGGCGCACGCGGTCGCGTGTCGCCCTGGAACGGGGCTTGGGCACCACAAGCTCGGCGAGCCGACCGCTGGCGCCGAGCGCATCGTCGATCGCCGCGGCGACCTCGGGGCTGGGCACACTGCGGTCGTGTTCGAGGTTGCTGAGATAGCCCCGGCTCACGCTGGACTCAGCACTGAGCAGGGTCAGCGACTTTTTCTGCGCATCACGCAACTCACGCATTCGTCGACCGAACGTCTGGCAATTCGTTTGGATATGTTCATTCTTCGACCCCCCGGTCGTGTGGATAGCTGTCTTCTGTCTCTTGTTCATCGCGATACAGCTCCCCCCTAGCGGTTCCCCCTTGAACCTGCCAACACTGAACGTTGTCAACTGACCACAAGCAGTGGAAACAGCAGGTCCGAGGAGGTGAGGGTATGCAGACGACTCGTTGCTTCGTCACGTATTCCACGCAACCACGCGTACGAAGTCACCCGGTCGAACGACAACTTTCGTCGGTCATCCGAAACGAATTCGCATTCTGCGCTCGTCACGGGAGGCGCAATGTCGCTCTGGCTGACCTATGGCCTTCTCGGCGCGGTAGCGGGCCCCGTCGTCACCGTTGTCGGCCGTTGTGTGGCGCTGCGCGAACCGCTGTCGTGGAGTTCGGCTGTCCGAAGCGACTGGGCGGCGATACTCGCGGCGAGCGCGCTGCTGAGCCTCGTACTGGTCGAGGTGGCCGAGCGGCGGCCCGCAGCAGCGGGCGCGGTCTCATGGCTTGCGATCATGGGCTTGCTGCTCGCGTCGATCGACTGGGCGTGTCACCGGCTTCCCCAGACCTTGGTCGGCACGCTGCTCGGCGGTGGCGTCATCCAGCTCGGTCTCGCCGCTCTTGTCCAGCACGACGGTGCCGGACGCTTGCTGCAGGCGGGCGGTGCTCTTGCGGCGGTCTTCGCGGTCACGGTGACGATGGCGTTGGTGTCCCCGCAGGGCTGGGGTGCCGGCGACGTCACCCTGTCCGCCACGGCCGCGTTCTTCCTCGGCTGGTTCAGCTGGTCGCACGTGGCCATCGGGCTCGGCCTGGCGCTCGCGCTCGGCGCGGTCACCTTCGGTGTGCTGCGCGCGAGAAGAGCCTGCTGGCAAGGACTGCAGATCCCCCTCGGACCAGCGCTGGTCTTCGCACCGGTCTGCACAATCCTGCTGATGTAGCGGAGGCTGCCTGATGTGCCTGCCGTTCAGAGAAGACGATCCCGCGATCCTGCACGGGGCACTACCGACCCTGCTGCACGCGATCGCGCTGTTCGCCCTCATCTTTGCTGCCGCTCTCGGAAAAGACCTGCGCCCGCACACCCCCATGTACGCCGGGCGCGCCGGTCGAGGCGGACCCCGTCCCCCCTCGGGGTCCGCCTCGGCACCACTGTTCAAGTTCCCGGTTTGGAGGCCGCAGTGAACCCCACGACACGATTGGTGATCACGGCGAGCACGCTGATCCTGCTCGGAGCCTGCGGCGCCCCGCCGGCCACGACGACGAAGGCGCCGACGACGGCCCTGCCGCCGTCCTCGGCGATCAACCCGGCAGACGCCGCACGCAACGAGGCTGTAGCCGTCTATCTGAAGATGTGGAGCGTCTTCTTCTCCGCGGGCAGCACCTCGGATTGGCAATCCCCCACGTTGGGCCAGCACGCTGTCGGCACTGCCCTCAACAAACTCACCGACGGACTTCGTCGTGACCGCGACCGTGGTGTCGTTACCAAAGGGGAGCCGACCCACGACACCAGTGTGTCCTCAATGGAGCCCCCGGTAGACCCGAAAAAGGTCGTTGTCCGTGATTGCAGCGACTCGTCGAACGCGCTGAAGTACCGAGCCGACAACGGTGAGCGCGTCGGCAACACGCCTGGTGGCCGTCAGCGGATCGACGCGATCGTGGAGAAGCAGCCGGATGGCGTGTGGAAGGTTTCCGATTTCGGGGTGCACGAGGTGGGATCATGCGACTGACAACCCGGCACGCCCTAGTCGTCGCTGCCCTCGCACTCACGGGGGTTACATCTGCTGCCCCACTCGCGTTCGCATCCGGGGACGGTGGCTACGGAAGCGTCGACTGTATCCAGACCCCTTCAGCGGCGTGCGACATCGCGGCGGGAACGCGCCCGAACCGGCCAACCCTCAACGGCCAGCAGCCGATAGGCACATACGACGACAGCACTGCCACCGAGAGCGAGTTCGGCTGTCGGTACGTGCCAGTGGACTATCCGGCGCCGAGCGGGCCTTCGCCGGAGCCTGGCGGCTGGTTCATGGTGTTGTGCAGTCCCGACGGCAAGGACCCTGACTCGCACGGCCCGGTGTGGGTTCCCGCGGGTGCGAGCACGCCGCCGACGTTGAGTCCGGAGCAAGTCGCGCAGATGGCGCGCAAGCAGTTGCGGCTGCCTGCACCGGCCATCACGGCCAGTCCGTCCGGTACGCAACTGGTGCACTTGCCCACGTGGCTGTGGCTGTCCGCCGGGTGGACGGATTCGGCCGCAACCGCATCTGTGCCGGGTGTGTCGGTGACCGCGACCGCGACGCCAGTGACGGTCAGCTGGTCGATGGGCGACGGGACCATCGTGACGTGCACCGGGCCAGGTACCCGGTATCAGGCCGATGCCGACCCGAAAGCGAGTTCACCGGACTGCGGGCACACCTATCGCCGGTCGTCCGCTCGTGAGCCAGGGCAGGCGTTCGCCGTGTCCGCCACCGTGCACTGGACCGTCTCCTGGTCCGGCGCCGGCCAAAGCGGCACGTTCCCGGACCTGACCACCACGAACTCCACGACGTTGCGGGTCGCTGAGTCGCACGCCCTGAACAACGGGTCCCGCTGACCTTCAACTGAACCACCTTCCCTCAACCGCTCGCTGATGCTCATTCGCGACGCGGCGCACTACTCCCATGCCTTTTGGAGGGCGAGATGAGTACCTTCGTCACCGACAGCCACGCCGTCACGAATCAATCCACATCAGACAGTGGAATGTGGATGAGCGGCAAGCAGCGCACCGTCTCGCGCTTGCGCGGCAGGCGACGAAACCGTCCCTATCTGGTGCTCGGCTTGTTGCTCCCAGGTCTGTGCGCGGGAGCGTTCCTGTGGATCTCGCTCGCCACCGACGATCAGCGGCCGGTGCTGGCGCTCGCCCGCGAGGTGACGGTCGGGCATGTGGTGGTGGCGCAGGATTTGCGGCGCGTCAAGGTCGCGGTCGATGCGGGCGTGCTGGTCGTGGACGCCGGGCAGGCGGCCGGCGTGGTGGGCAAGACCATGTCGGTGAGCCTGCCCGCGGGTGCCTTGCTCACCCCGGACGCGGTGGATTCCTCCGCGGTTCCCGTGGCGGGACAGGCGATCGTGTCCTTGGCGTTGAAGTCCGGGCAGTTTCCTGCCGAGGTCGGGCCGGGAGCGCGGGTGACCGTGGTGTTCGTGTCCGGTGCCACGAGCGGATCCGTGCCGCGTACTCCCGGCGAGGAGGGCAGCGGCACGTGGTCGGGTGTGGTGACGAGCGTGGCGACGCCGCCCAACGAGCAGGTCACGGTGGTGTCGGTGCAACTCGCCGAAGCCGCCGCCGGTCAGGTCGCCGCGGTGCCGGTCGGCCAGCTGTCACTCGTGCTCGTAGCGGGAGGTGGCCGGTGATGCTGGTCGCCGTTGTCAGCCTCAAAGGCTCACCAGGCGTGACGACCTTTTCTGTCGCGTTGGCCGCCCGCTGGCCGGCTCCCACGCAGACGGTGCTCGTCGAAGCGGATCCGTCCGGAGGCGACGTCGCGACGCGGTTCCGCCTGCCTTCCTCGCCCGGCCTGCTCAGCCTTGCCGCGGCCGCACGGGGCAGCGCCGACCCAGGGTTGCTGTGGCAGCACACCCAAGCGCTACCAGGAGGTCTGCTCGCGGTCACCGCGCCGCCGGACGCGGATCTCACCCGCGGCGCCTTGCTCACCCTCACCGCAGACTCACCCTCCGGCGCGGGCCTCATCCGGGCCAGTGCGCACAAGCCCGGTGTCGTCGTGATCGCCGACTGCGGCCGGGTCGATCACGCCTCCGCGGCGATGAGCATCGTCCGCGAGGCCGACGCCTTGGTGCTGCTCACCCGCGCCCACGCCGACGATCTCGCGCACCTGACCCGCAGACTGCCCACCGCCGCGCGCTGGACACCCCGGCCGATGCTGCTGCTGGTCGGGGACGGCTACGCCACCGCGGACGTTGGCCGCGAGCTCGGCGTGATGCCGCTGGGCCGCATCCCGCACGACCCATGCGGTGCCGCTGTCCTGTGTGGACGGCCACCGCGATCACGGTGGCGCCGTAGCCGGCCGTCGCAGTCCGCACTGGGACGGTTCGCGCACAAGGTCGCCGCCGAGCTGGCCCCGAGGGTCGTGATGGCGCCCACCCTCAGTCTCGTCAACGGCGCCGGCCCAGCCCACGAACTCCCTGTCACACCACGGCTTCCCGCAGACGACCAGTCCGGCGGGCAGGAGCACTCTTGGAGAGGAGTCTTGTCATGACTCACCCCGTGAACGGGCATCTCAGGTCGGTGCCGCCGCTGCCCCGCCAGGAGCCGTGGTCACCGCCCCACCAGCCCGGCACCAGCCCTGCCGACGGCGGTATGTGGAACGCCACTGCGGGCGGCAGTCCGCCCATCGTGCCACGCGACGATGCCGGCGAGGACATCGATCGTGCCGCGCGCGACGGGCTCCGGCAACACTTGCGCGTCGTGCTGGCCGACGAACTGCCCAGCCAGGTAGACGCCCACGAGAAACATCGCGGCGCCGCGATGATGCCGTCGGCCCGCCGTTCGCTGGGCGAGGCGATCCTGGCGGGCGCGGCGCGCCGCCACAGCGAGCGGGAACTCATGGCCAACCGGCCCCTCGTCGCGCCGGACGTCGAGCGCCAAGTGGTCGTCGAGGTGCTCAACGAGATGTTCGGCATGGCGGGCCTGCAGCCGCTGCTGGACGACCCGACGATCGAGACGATCAACGCCAACCGGTTCGATCGCGTGATCGTGCAGCACACCGACGGCCGCCGCGAGCATGTCGCCCCGGTCGCCGCGTCCAACGACGAACTCACCGATCTGGTCCGGCTGCTCGCCGCGCGGGCGTCCAGCCAGGAACGGCGGTTCGATCACGGTTCCCCCGCGGTCAACCTTCAGCTGCCCGGTGGTGAGCGGTTGTTCGCGGTGATGGGGTTGACCGCGGACGGGGTGACCTCGCTGTCGATCCGCCGGCACGGCTACCTCACCGCCACGCTGCCTCAGCTGCGTGAGCGCGGCACGATCGACACCGGTCTGCGGGAGTTCCTGCGCGCGCTCGTGCGTGCCCGCAAGAACATCCTGATCACCGGCGGTGCCGCGGCCGGGAAGACGACCATGTTGCGGGCGCTGGCCTCGGAGATGGATCCGCTGGAGCGGATCATCACCATCGAGGACGCGTTCGAGCTGGGCCTGGAGCGTGATCCGAACATCCACGCCGATGTGACGGCGCTGCAGTCACGCGAGCCGAACGTGGAGGGTGAGGGAGCGGTCTCCCAGGCCGAGCTGGTGCGGTGGGGCCTGCGGATGTCGCCGGACCGGGTCATCGTCGGCGAGATCCGCGGGCCCGAGGTCATCCCGATGTGCAACGCGATGAGCCAAGGCAACGACGGATCCATGGCCACCCTGCACGCCTCCAGCTCCCGCATCGCCTTCACCCGCCTGGCCTCCTATGCCGCGCAAGGCGCCGAGCGGCTGTCGCTGGAGGCCACCACGCTGCTGGTCGCGAGCGCGGTGCATTTCGTGGTGCACCTGGGCCGCGGCAGCGACCGGACCACCCGCGTCGTGTCGTCGGTCCGCGAGATCGTCGACGCCGACGGGCCCCTGGTGGTCTCCAACGAGGTCTACCGGCCCGGTCGCGACGGCCGGGCTCGCCCGGTGGCCGGCGCGCTGCGCACCGACACCCTCGACGAGCTAGCCGCCGCCGGACTCGACCCTGTCGTGCTCGACCAGCCCGACGGGTGGTGGCCACGATGAACGTCTCCCTCGGCACCGCCCAAGGACTTGCCGTCCTACTGGGCCTCGGGACAGGGCTGGGCGTGCTGCTGTTCGTCATCGGCTGGCACGGCGCCGAACCACGCCCTCGCCCGTGGCGCGCGCGACCGCGCAGTGGCGAACAACGTCAGCGCATCGGAATCCGGTTCGGTGTCGCGCTCGCGGTCGGTGTAGCGGCCGGCGTGGCGACGGGCTGGGTTGTCGGCGCGGTCCTGGCCGGGACGGCCTGCTGGGCGCTGCCGCGTGTGCTGGGCCGCGACCCGGAGCACGCGCACCGGGTCGCGAAGGTCGAGGCGATCGCCACCTGGACCGAGATGCTGCGCGACACCCTGTCGGCCGCATCCGGTCTGGAACAAGCGATCCTCGCCACCGCGCCACTGGCACCGGCCCCGATCCGCGGCCAGGTCGCCGGCCTGGCGCGTCGCCTCGAGAACGGGCAACGGCTCGCGCCGTCGCTGCGGGGCCTGGCCGACGAGCTGGCGGACCCGACCAGCGATCTGGTGATCGCCGCGCTGGTGAAAGCCGCCGAGCAGCAGGCCCGCCAGCTCGGCGAGCTGCTCGGCGCGCTCGCGCATACCGCACGGGAACAGGTGTCGATGCGGATGCGGGTGGAGGCCGGTCGAGCGCGCACGCGCACCTCGGTGCGGGTGATCGTGGGCACCACGCTCGCGTTCGCGGTGGCGGTGGTGCTGCTCAACCGCCCCTACATGTCGGCCTACGACTCCCCGACAGGGCAAGCGGTACTGCTCGGTATCGGGGTGCTGTTCACGGTGGGATTCGCCTGGCTGGAAAGGATTACCCGCGTCACGGAGCCGCCGCGACTATTGGCCGCCGCCCCGGCACCGGCGGGCGAGTATCCCCGTCCGGTCGTCGAGGGGCAGGTGTGACATGGGCGCCGTGATGACCGCGCTCGTTCTGGGCGCTGGATTCGGTCTCGGCCTATGGGCCTTAGCGTTCGCGGTGTTTCCACCTCGGCCGGCGCTGGGCATGGTGCTGGCGCGGGTCACCGCCGCACCCGCACCGCCTCCGATCGTGGCCGTCGGCGAGACGGGGTGGACCGCGAAGCTGGGCGGTCCCGCCGTCGCGCCGCTGCGCGCGCTGGGGCTGCCTGGCGAGCGGCTGCGCCGCGACCTGGTGGTCGCCGGACGGCCGATCAGCACGCACCTGGCGGAGAAGGCCAGTTTCGCTCTCGCCGGACTGGTGGTGCCCGCGCTCCTGCTGCTGGGGCTGTCCGTCCTCGGGCTGCCGATCGGCTGGCAGTTCCCGATCATCGCCGGGCTCGTCCTGGCGGCCATCGGATTCGAGCTGCCCGATCTACGGGCACGCGCCGAGGCGGCGAGGCTGCGCACCGGGTTCCGGCATGCGCTCTCGGCGTTCCTGGACCTGGTGTGGATCACGCTGGCCGGTGGCGCGGGCGTCGACAGCGCGCTCAACGACTCGGCGGCGGTCGGTCACGGCTGGGCGTTCACCCACATCCAGCGCGCCTTGTCCGCCGCGCGACTGACCCGCACGACCCCGTGGGCCACGCTGCGGCAGCTCGGCGACGAGCTCGGCATCCCGGAGCTGGTCGAGCTGGCCGCCTCGGTCAGTCTGGCCGGCACCGAAGGCGCCAAGGTCCGCGCGAGCCTGGCCTCGAAAGCCACGGCCTTGCGGACGCGACAGCTCACCGATGCCGAAGCCGAGGCCCACTCCGCGACCGAACGCATGGCGCTACCGGTCATGTGCCTGTTCCTCGGCTTCCTCGGCTATGTCGCTTACCCGGCACTGACGCAAGTGATCAACGGCCTCTGAGTCGAGGCGCAAGTTCCGTTTTTCGTTATAGGACAGGGAGAAGACAATGACGATCAACCAGTTGAGCATGGTGTGGACGATGGTGCGGGCACGCATCGACCTGCTGCGCCGCAACCCCAGCGCGGGCTACGTGAGCGAGACGACGCTGATCACCGCCCTGCTCATCTCTGCGGGAGTCCTCGTGCTCGGAATCATCGTGGCCAAGGTGATCGCCAAGGCCACGAGCATCGAGCTGTGAGCCGTGCGATGGCACACGTGACTGCTCCCACCCGCCGCCACTACCCGTACGGCTCCGGGAAACGGCGTGGCTGTCGGCTCGGTACCCGGCAGCGGGGCTGCCTGCAGCGGATTCTGCGGGATGATCGCGGCGCGGCCAGCGCGGATCTCGTGCTCTTCACACCGCTACTGCTCCTGGTGCTACTGACGCTCGTGCAGTTCGTGCTGTGGTCGCACGCCACCCACATCGCGCAAGCCGCCGCCTCACAAGGACTCGCTGTCACCCGAGCACAGAACGGAACCGCCGCGGCAGGTATCGCGAGCGCGCAGCAACTGCTCGACCAGCTCGCACGAGGCCCGCTGACCGGCGCAAGCGTCAATGCCGAACGCAGCACCGAGTCGGCATCCGTGCGGATCACCGGCACCGCGAGAGCCGTTGTCCCGTTCCTGCAGCTACCGGTTCATGCCGAAGCAGTAGGTCCCGTCGAACGGTTCGTCCCTGAAGTCAACGGGTTCGCGAGTCCCTGAGAGGCCCAGCCCGGAGCCAGCGGTATCGCTGCACCAGAACGGACACCCGCACGCAACCGACCGACCGATCGATCTATCAGATGTCCACAAAGGATCAAACAGCGTGGCGCTGTGAGAGGACTGGAGTGTCTGATGAACGAGTCTCCTGTGCGGTACGGGAGCTTCAGTTCCGGTACCGAACCGGTGCTGTGGCGTCCCGGTCTGGCCCTTGAGCGGCTGCGTCGCCGTGCCGTGTGGCGTTGCCTGGTGCCTGATGCCGGGCTGTATGCACTCGGCGGGGTGCTGACGCTGCTCATCGGCGTGGCCAACCGGCCCATGCTTGTTCTTGTTGTCGCGGCGGGCGCGGTGCTCGTCGTGGTCGCGGTGCTGATCGCACGCTACGACTACCTGCGGTTCGGTCATGACCTGACGGCTCGAACGGCTGCCTGGCGCACCGACCGCGGGCGAGGTGAATGGTACTTCCGTTCCACTGATTTCTTGGATCGGGGACCGTTGGCTGCGGCAGCCCTTGCCGCGCAGGTCATCAACGCGGTGCACCTGAGTCATTCGGGGCCCGCCGCGCCGTGGATCGGCCAAGGCCACTTGGACGCTGTTCACCGGCTGGCGTGGGACATGCTGCTCGCGCTGTACCAGGCGCCCACGGCACACGAGGACCTGCAGCCGGTCATAGCCCGGCTCACCCTCGCCACCGCACACATCCGCGAAGCCAACCGGCGGCTGCACCACGCCGCGGCCACGACCCGGACCGACGACCTGCTCGCGCACCTGACCGCACTGCACGACGTTCTACCCGCGGCGGTGACGCCATGACCGCCGCACGGACAACGCCGTGCCGCAGTTCGTGGTGGCGTGAGGACCGGGGCTCTGCGAGCAGCGAGATCGTTCTGGTCACGCCGCTTCTGGTGATGCTGCTGGTCTTCGTCGCTGTGGTCGTGCACCGCGGTGTCGACGCACGGCTGCGGATCAATGACGTGGCGCACCAGGCGGCTAGAGCGGCCAGTCTCGAGCGCACGAGTGCCCGCGCCGCCGGCCAGGCACGCTCGACCGCGACCGCCGCGCTGGCCTCGGCGGGGGTGACCTGCCGATCCGTGGCCGTGGACATCGCTACCGCAGGACTTCGGCCGGGCGGCACCGTGACCGTGACCGTCAGCTGCGACGTCGACCTCGGTGACGCCCTGATGCTCGGCGCAGGCCAGAAACGGCTGTCCGCCACGGCGATTGAGCCGGTGGACACCTACCGGTCCAGGGCCATCGTGGCTGAGGGAAGGAGCGGCAGATGACCCGGATGAATCAGCTGGCACGGCGGGTGCGGTCGTGTGCGGACGACGGGCAGGTGAGCGCGTTCGTCGTGACGATCACCCTCGCGCTCCTGGCGCTCGCCGGGCTCGGCCTCGACGGTGGCCTGGCGCTCGCGGCCAAGGTCAAGGCCAACGGGCACGCCGAGGCCGCCGCCCGCGCCGGAGCGCAAGCACTCGACCTCGCCCAGTACCGCGCCAGCGGCCAGCTTCACCTGATCCCGGCGCAAGCGGCGGCCGAGGCCCGCTCCTACCTCGGCAGCGTCGACGCGTCCGGCACCGTCACCGTGTCCGGCAACACCGTGACCGTCACGGTCACGGCATCCCAGCCGACCCAGCTACTCGGACTCATCGGCGTGTCCCGCCTGCAGGTTCACGGCGAGGGCAGCGCGCATCCGCAGCGCGGCATCACGACCGCCGAACCCTGACCCACCCCCGGTAGCCCAGGGTCCTCATCGCTCGCACCGCGGCATCAGCACAGAAGGGGAGACCCGATGGCCACGACCGATATCGCGACAGCGCAGGAGATCAGGCGCCGAGTCGAGGAAGCCGACACTGCTCGGCGGGAGCGGCGAGCCGCCGCGGCGCAACAGGTCGGTGAGCTCGCCCGGCAACGGGCGATCCACGCCGGCAAGGTGGAGGAGTTCGACCGGCAACTCGCAGAGGTCATCGCCGGCTCGCGTGACGTGATGGACATCGACGAGCTGTCGCGGTTCACCAGCATCCGGCCGGCTGTCCTGACGGGATGGCTCAACGCCTCAAAACCGGCTCGTGCGAAGAAGAAGCCGCTCACCGCTAGCAGGCACGACGACCCGAGCCGCGAGCTGTCCGCCGGGAGCACAACGACCAACGGCCAGGCAGGCCAGCCACCGCAACTGGTCACGGCGGACGTGACATGACGGCCTCCGAACCGGTTGAGCTGGGGTGACCCTAGCCAGGCCGGTGCTCACCCGCCGGACAGGACGCATCGGGCCGAACAGGACCTGTACAGCTGAGGAAACGAGCCAGCCGTGAGCTCCAAGCCGCACCACGCCCGCAGTGGGTCAGCTCTGTCGCCGGCGACGGGCCGGCGTGTCCGGCGGGGACTGGCCGGCACGATCCGTGTCGCTGGCCGTGTGCTGCGCGGTCTGGTCGCCGCGACGGCGCTACTGGCCTTGACGGCGGGTGTGCCGTGGGCGTTGTGGCACTACGTCGGCTGGCCGCTGCCTGACCACGTTCTGACCTGGACCGAGCTGCAAGTCGTGTTGCTCAGCCCGATCACGGCGGAGTTCGTGCTGGACGTCATCGCCTGCGCGTGCTGGATCTGGTGGGCCGCGTTCGCCCTCGACGTCGTGGCCTGCACTGTGGATCTGGCCCGGCGCGGGATCGACGCGGCCCGGTCCGTCGAGTTCTCCGCCGCAGGCCCGACGCAGGCGCTGGCGGGTGCCCTGGTCGGCTCGATCCTGATGGCGGTACTGGGCAATCGGCTTACACTGGCGGCGTCCGCCCCGCTGTCGGCCACGCTCGGGACCGGAGCCCCGGTCGTGGCGACCGCCCCAGCCTGGCACCACCCCACACCCGGCACCGAGGCGCTGGAAGGCCGCCGCTCGGTAGCGCCCGCTGGCGGCGCGGGTGATGTTTCCACGCGGCCAGAGTCGGTGGTCGTGCTGGCACCGCATGACGGAGTCCACGACTCGTTGTGGCGCATCGCGCAACGCACTCTCGGCGACGGCGCCCGCTGCCCGGAGATCTTCGAGCTCAACAAAGGAAGACCGCAACCGAACGGGCACGCCTTCACCCAGCCCAGCCTGATCTTCCCCGGCGAGGAGCTCGCACTGCCACGCGAGGCGCACGCACCCACGCCGCCGCCGGCCGATCAGGCCCCGAACTCTCCCGCCCCGCCATCGACCTCCTCCGCGCCCTCGACCAGCCTCCAGCCGTCCACACCCGCCCCACCCGCGCCATCTACTCCTCAGGCCCCACCGTCCGCGACCAGCCGCACCCCAGCGGCGCAGTCGGCGGACGAACCCGGCTTCCGATGGGGCGCCGAGCTGTTCGTCAGTCTCGGACTGGCCGCCGCGGTCAGCGCGACGCTGATGCTCGCCCGCCGCCGCCATCGCAGCCGATACCGGCCTGGCAGCGGCGATCGCGACGACCTGCCGGTCGCCCCGGTCGTCTACCAGCTGCGCCTGGCACACCTGCGCACCGAGGCACACAACGACATCGACCTCGACGAAGATGAGGCGGACGACGAACGCTCGCGGCCTGGCCCGGCCGTGCCGCCCTTGATGGTGGGCGCACACGAGGCCGGTGCAGGCGGCACCGCGGCTCTCACGCCAGGAATCGGTGTCCGCGATGGTCGTGAGATCGCCCTCGACCTCGCCGCCGCTCGCGGCCTCGGACTGGTCGGCGCCGGCGCCCCCGCCGCGGCCCGTGCCCTGCTGATCACGGCACTGACCACCTCACCACGCCATCCGGCGACATCGGCGGGGACGGTCGTCATCGTCCCCGCCGGCGACCTGGTCTCGATGCTCGGACGTGGCGCGCGCCACCTGCACCTGCCCTCAACAGTGCGAGTCGTCCGAGACCTGGACAGCGCGCTGGACGCGGTGGAGGCCGAGATCCTGGTGCGCGCCACCACCAGCCGGGAACCCGGCGCCGGGCACAGGAGGTGCCCGCCGCTGGTGCTGGTCGCCCAGCCACCAGCACCGCACCTGCGGCTCCAGGCGGTCCTGGACACCGGCAGGCCGTTTGGTGTCACCGGGCTGCTGCTGGGCCAGTGGCAACCCGGCGTCACCTGCTACGTCCGCGCCGACGGCACGATCTCGGCCACCGGCCCCGGCCTGGGCGAAGCACTGCGCGGCACCCAGGTGTTCCGCCTCGGCGGCGACGACACCACCCAGCTCCTTAATCTGCTGCACCAAGCCGAACCCCAGCCCTACCTGCCGGACACCAGCTACCTTCCCGACCTGTCACCGGCACCACACACGCCCGTCGCGGCCACGCCACCGGCCGGCAACGATCACACGGTGCCGAGGGGGGAAGGCCAGCTCGAGACCCGCCCCTCCAGTACGAGTGAGATCGAGCTGAAGGTCACGGCCGCGGCTACGCAACCCGCACCCTCCGACACCCAGCCGGAGATCCTCGATCCCAGCCCAGCGCAGGGCCTGCGGGAGCGACAGCACAAACCGGACCGCGCGGACGTCGCTGGTGCGGAGAAAAAACATCCACAGCCGGGCGCACTCACCGATGATCCGGCGCCCGCGGACGGACACACCGAACCCGTGGCCGCAACACCGCCGGCCTTCACCACCCACCACGAGGACGACACGGACGCCGCGCAGATCACGGTCACCGTGCTCGGTGGCCTGCGTGTGCACTGGCACCCCGAGCCTCACCCGGCCACGAGCTCCCGGGAGATCACCGGGACCTTGCAGCCCAGAACCCAGGAACTGCTGGTATTTCTCGCGCTGCACCCCGACGGCGTCACCCGCGACCCGCTCATCTCGGCGCTGTGGAGCCACGACCCGCCGGCCCGACCGACCAACGCCCTGCACACCGCGCTGGCACGGATGCGCACCGCACTGGCCGCCGCCACCGACGGAGCGGTGACCGACATCGTCTCGACGAGCAACGGCCGCTACCAACTCGACCCCGCGCTGGTGAGCGTCGACTACCGGCGCTTCGCTCACGCTGTCGCCGCACGCCGCGCCGCCACCACCGACCAAGCCCGAATCGACGCCCTCTGGGACGTGGTCAACGCCTACGGCGGAACACTGGCAGAAGACATGTCGAACGAGTGGATCGAGTCCGTACGCGAGGCGATCCGCCGCGACGCTGTCGACGCCGTCGCCGCGCTGGCCCGCGCACTGGTCGACACCGACCCGCAGCAGACCCTGGACCTGCTGGAGGTCGCGCGGGCATTCGACCCGCACAACGAGCCGCTCTACCGCGACATCATGCGCCTGCAGGAACGGCTCGGGCAGATCGACGCCATCCCGCGGACACTGACCCTGCTGACCGCCCGGCTGGCCGAACTCGACGCCGCACCGACCCCACAGGCTCGCGGCCTGGCAGCCCAGCTGGGACAACGCCACGAGGACAATCCGGCCGGCCCAGCGAGTTCACACGCTCAGGGCACACGTGATCGCAGCACGGCCAGTTGACATGGCGCCAGGACGGTACGGGCCTAACGACCACAGCCAGGACCGAGCTCGTGCCCGCAGGCTTGTCCTGTTCGCTGGCCTCGCCGTCGCTGAGACCGAGTTCGTCCAACTCGGCAATTCCGGTAAGTGCGACTACCTCGCCGCCAATCCGGCAGCGGTACGGCGCAGCGTGCACGATGAGTTCCGGGTGCGCGCCAAGCGGGACGACCAGAGCCTCGGCCAGCGTCAAGAACGCCAGTGCTTCGACCTTCAGCGAGTGCGTGACCGTGCCCGGAAAAGACTTTGCGCGCAGGTCGTGCAACAAAGTTGCTTCGATGGTCATCTTTTTCGGCTTGCGGCCAGGAATGCTATTCTGCAGGCCGGGATGGTTGCCCGGAGATTCTTCGTCGACGGAATACTAGCTGGCCGTGGAAAGAATTCCTTCTCGTCATGCGAGGTCACCCGAGGTTGTCGTGACCAGTGTGGCCTGTTCCCGCTTGCCCCGACGCGGCGCCTCGGGTCATGGACACCGAAGAAACCCCTCACCCCTCACCCCTCATCCCTCACACTCACATGCGCACCAGTGCCGGCCGAGTCCTCGCGCCGCACCCGTCGCCCTCTCGTTCAGCGACACAATCCCTACGGCTCCTATTCGAGCGCCCGCCTCTGCTCAGTGCTACCGCAGGAGTCGACCCTGGCCTCCCACTCGCCCCGGAGCCACGAGGCTTCTCGTCGTCCGGCAGGGCGCCGGAATCAGCCCTCCGTATTCCGGCTCACGTCACACCGTCACAGCATGTCACGCCAAGTAGCGGCAAGGAAGATCATCTACACGCACAGTGCCTTCCGTTGGTGGTTCATACGGAGGGTCATGACGGGGTTCATACGGGGGATCAGGTTAGAGGACCACCCTCTACGGCCTGCGGAGATGCTGGTCATCGGTGTCGCAGGGGGATCCGCTGGTATCCCAGACTCGCTTGCCCGCAAGCCGGTAGACACATCGGCGCTGGCTGCGTAGTCGCTGTCTTGGTCACTACTTCGTGATCAGCCCTCTACCTTGTCTCACCTTCACTGCTATCCATCTTCCTTATTCTTTTATTTCAGTTATTTCCCTTGATTCGCTCCTTGTGTGTCGCCCGACTATTTCCGTCCGCGGCGGCCGGCGTGCACTTGGCATCGCTGACCTGCGGAAATCGGTGCAAGACGTTCGGAAATGTGACCGTACGGACGGTTTTCTATTGCGCCACAATGCGGCGACAATAATCACCCGAAAGGGTGCCGAAAAGACGGCCATTCCTATTGTGCGCGACGCGCGGCGGAGTAATAATTGAATTACCGCCGGGGAACCGGAAACAAAACGAATACCACACTCGGCGCGAGCCATGTCCAACGCATGAACGGGGAACGTCATGATCACCACCGGTACCGCACCGTTTGAGATGATCGAGAACGGTGCCGCCGTGATGTGCTACCCGGTCACGTTCTACGGCCGGAAAGTCACGGTTCACACGCCGGACGGCCCGCGCACGCGGACGCGCCGCCATTGCGGCGGTTGCGCCACCGCCGCCGTGTTGCGCGCGATGGGCTACACCGATCTTGTCGGTGCTATTTCCGGTGACGGCGACGACGAAAAGATCGCGCACTACACCACCGCCGCCGCATAAATCCCCACCCGCCGAACTCCCGTAACGGTTCGGGCTACCCGCCATGCGTGAAAGGACACCAGCGATGACCACACCTGCCACGCCAACGGTCACCCCGGCGACGTTGTGTGAACGGGCGACCGAGGCCGGATACCACGACGGCTGGACGCACGCCGCCTACGTCGACGCCTACGGCGGCGATCCGCACACGGAACTCGATGTGCCGCAACGGTTCGCGCCGTTCGCGACCTACTACACCGCCGCCTACGCCGACGGCGTCACCACCTACCTCGACGACACCGAATAACCGGAGGCCCGTCATGACCGCACCCGCCACCGACCACGGCTTGACCCTGCCGGAGTTCGTGTACGGCATTCGCGACCTGATCAGCGACGCCAGCCACGCCGACCTGCCCGACCCCAACCGGCTCGACGTCGAGATCTACGACGGCCCCGACGGCGCGGCCTACATCAACGTGATCGCCCGGTACCGCAACGACGCGGGCGAGGACCGCCGCCAGCACTGCCTGCTGCGCGTGGTCGAGATCAGCGAGACGGAATGGAACCACGACCACGGCGCACCCCTCGACTGATCAACACCGCAAACCCCTACACCGCAACCGGAAGGGCACTGTCATGGCTATCTGGCCGAACCAGATCGACACCGTCGGCGACCTGCAAGACGCGCTCGAGCAGTACGACCGCGCCACCCCGATCCGATGGGCCGCACAACCCGGCAACCCGTTCGAGTACACCATCGGGCCGGTCGTGCGCACCCCCGACGACGCCGACGGCGACGGCACCGAACACCACGACCCGCCGGTCGTGTGGCTCGGCGAACGCGACCAGGTCGGCTACCTGCCCGACCTCGCCGCCAACGCCCTGGGGTGGTCGCAGTGACGACCACAGCCCGCAGCCTGGTCGCCCGCGCGATCACCGAGGCCCGATACCGCCGGGGCATCGACGCCGTCGGCGCCAACTACCGCCCCGAGGACTTGCCGCAATGGACACGCCGTGACGTCACCGCACGCAAGATCGCCGAACGGCTCATGGTCTCGCCCGACACCGTGGCGGTGATCGACGACCCCGACCGCCGCTACGGCATCTCCCGGCCACAACCCGGCGACCTGATCACGATCACCGACCCGGTGACCTCCCGGGTACTGCGGTTCGTGCCGGACTTCACCGCACCGGACCAACGGTGGCTGCTGATCGACGAATGCCCCGACTGCGGCGGCATCGTGCCGGTGGCCCGCGTCGCCGGTTTGGCCGACGTCGGCGACTACCTCGACCCCGACAACGACACCCGCTTCGACCACCTACCCGCCGAACACCACGGCGACCCCGCACACCGCACCGACTGCTCGCACCACGACTGCCCACGACTCGCCTGCTCACACCGCGACTGACACCACGCACACCCGCACGAGATCGAAAGGACCACCGCGATGACCACGCCCGCTCCGGCGACATCCGGCACGGCTGCACCCGCCACACCAGCGACCGGACCAGTGTCGCGGTTGGGCAACGGTGAACTCCGCGCGATGGTCGCGAAAGTACTCGCCGATGTGGGCGCGAACCTCACGCCGCGTGCCATCGCCCACACCCTGAACCGATCGTCGGGGGCGGTGGGCAACGCGTGCAAAGCGTTGGCCGACAGGGGTGAAGCCGAGATCGTGTCCACCGCGCCGCTGACCTACCGGGCGACCGCGACCACGGCCGCCGTCGCCGCCCGCACCGTCACACCCGGTATCACCCCGTCCGGCACCACTCGACCGCGCCGCGCCACGAAAACCCGCGCCGCCCGTGCCACGCCCGCGACCGCCTCCGCCAGCTCCGGGGTGAGCGGTTCCGCTGGGACTGGTGCTGCGGTGGCTGGTCCGGTGATGCGTCCGAACGGGACGGCGTACCACCCGCGCTTGTTGTCCGGGATGCCGGATGTGGTCGCGTTGCGCAAGCTGCGCGAGGCGGGTGTGGCCGCGTTGATGTACGGGCCACCCGGTACCGGTAAGACCAGCGTGGTGGAGGCGGCGTTCCCGGACCTGCTGACCGTGCAGGGCGACGGGGACACCACGGTCGCCGATCTCGTCGGCGAGTACACCCAGACCGGGGACGGGCGGTACGTGTTCATCCACGGGCCGCTGGTCCGCGCGATGCGCGAGGGTCGGCCACTGTTCATCGACGACGCGACGCTGATCGCGCCGACCGTGCTCGCCGTGGCCTACCCGGCGATGGACGGCCGCCGCCAGATCATCGTCAAGGCCAACGGCGGCGAGGTCATCGACGCCGCCCCCGGTTTCTACGTTGTGGCCGGGCACAACCCCGGCGTGCACGGGGCGGTGCTCACCGATGCCCTGTCGTCCCGGTTCTCCGCGCAGATCTTCGTGACCACCGACTACGACCTCGCCGCCCAGCTCGCGATCGACCCGCGCGCGGTGAAGATCGCCCGCAACCTCGCCACCCGGCAGGCCACCGGGCACAGCGGGTGGGCACCGCAGCTACGCGAACTGCTGGCGTTCCAGAAGATCGCCGACGTGCTGGGAGCCGACGCCGCCGCCGGAAACCTCGTCGGCACCGCCCCGGAAGAGGACCGCGCCAGCGTCGCCGCGATCGTGCGCCAGGTGTTCGGCAAAGAACTCACCCCACTCGCCCTGGGCGCCCGCGTCAAATAACCCCGCCCGCACAGCCGACCGTCGCGAAAGGACTTCCCGCCATGAGCACCCACCTCGCCGCCGACCCCGCCGCCATCGGTGCCGCCGTGCTGCCCGCCCGCCCGGAATGGCTGACCCTGTCCGCCACACTGGCCTGCGAGGTCGGTGTGATCGCCGACAGGGAAGACCTGCTGGTCACCATCGCGCCCGGTGCGGGTGGCGGTGCCCCGGCGTGTTTCTACCCCGCCCGCGCGCTGATCGAAGTCGACGGCGACCACCTCGGCGTGGATCCCGCCACCGTGAAGCCCGCCGACATCGGCGACCGCACGCGCTACGCCGCCACCTGGGGTGCGCTGACCCACGAGTGCGGGCACGCCAAGCACACCGCCTGGGACCCGCCGCCGGGCACTCCGCCCGGTGTGGTCGCCGCCGCCATGTTGCTGGAAGAGCCACGGATGGAAGCGGCGCAGGTCCGCCGACGCCCCGACGACCGGCATTGGCTGCGCGCGTGCGTGCGTGACATCGTCGCCGCCGACCTGCACCTGTTCGCCGACCCCGCCACCGCACCGCAGATGACCAAAGCCGACGCCGCCCGCACCGCCGCCTTGCTGCTCGCCCGGGTCGACGGCGGGGTACTCACCCCCAGGGAGGTCGCCCCGGTCGCCCAGGTCATCGAAACGGTGCTCGGCGCGCCAATGCTGCGCCAGCTGCGGGCGGTGTGGCACAAAGCGTTGCGCACCGCCGACGACGACGGCCAGACCATGCTCACACTCGGGCGGCAATGGTGCGAGATCCTCGGCACCGACCCGGACACCGGCCACCCGGACCCCGGCGCGGCACCCGACCCGGCCGCGACCCCCGACCCGTCCGGCACCCCGTCACCGTCGCCGCTGACGAGCGCGATCGAAGGCGTGCTCACCACGGTCGCGGCGAGGGTCGCGCGGGAAAAGGCACCCCAGGACCCGGCCGCCGTTGCCGCCGCCGCACAGGCACGCGAGTGCGCCGCAGCGCAGGCCGCGGCAGAAGCTGCCCGGTCGGTGTTCGATCTCGCCCCCAGCGGTCCCGCCTCCGGACGCACCGAGACAGCGGGCACCCGGCCACCCACCGCCGAGGAACGCACCGCCGCGCGGGTGCTGGCACGAGCGCTGAACACCGCCGGAGTGCCGGACCGGGTCGCGGTCAAGACCAGCTCCCCGATACCGCCGGGGCGGCTGCGGATGCGCGGCGCGCTCGCCGCCGACGCCCAGCGCGCCGCCGGGGCACTGCCCACGGCCGAACCGTTCACCCGCGTCACCCGTACCCCGGTTCCCGCACCGCCGCTCCGGCTCGGGTTGGCCTGCGACGTGTCCGGCTCCACCCGCCTCTATACCAAGGCGATCGCGTCGACAGCGTGGATCCTGGCAGGCGCCGCCCGCCACACCGTCGTGCCCACGCAGACCGCGACCGTGATCTTCGGCCACCACGTACGCCCGATCATCCACCCCGGTACCGCCCCCGCCCAGGTCACCCTGTTCGAGGCCCGCGACAACTGGGAGGACATCCCCACCGCTCTCGACGCCCTCGATGGTGCCCTCGGCCTGGCCCGGCCCGGTGCCGCGCGGCTGCTGGTGGTCATCTCCGACGGCAAGTTCCGCGAAGAGCCACGCGCGGACGGCCAGAAACGCATCGACCGCCTGCGCGCCAGCGGGTGCGCCGTGCTGTGGCTGACCTTGGGCGAGCACGACACCCCACTGAACGGGGTGAGCGTGCAGCGGCTGGTCGTGCACGACACCGACATCAACCGCTACTCCGACGGCACCGCGTCCGCCCATTGCGTATGTGGATGGCGGCAACACTGCCGCAACAGCCGCACCGCCACGGCCGCCGGACGCGACCACGAGACCACCACCGCCGACCCCATCACCGCCACCGCCACCGCCATTGGCCGCGCCGCCACCGCCGCCCTGCGCACCGCCCGCTAACCCAGTGCCTGCGGGGTTCAGGGCGAGACACCCTCCCGGCCTCCGGCACCGCCACCACAACCACGAGGTGAACCGCCATGACCGAGAACCGATTCGCGACCGTGGGCGACGCGATCGCCGCTCTGCCCGCCGACAACCCGGCCAGGCCATCACGGGTCGATACCCCACCGGCCTGCCCCGACGGTGGTGAGGCTCGGTGTGGGCGAGCAGGGCCGGAATCTGTTCGCGCGCGCCGCCGGCGCGCTGGGCTGGTCATTTGTGGCCCCGCTCGCAGCCCCGCCCGACGACGGATCGCCGGAGTCGTTGTTCGAGCAGATCAGCGACACCGACTACCGGTGCACGCGGTGCGGCGCAACCAACACGTGCGAGTCGGACTCGTTCCCCAGCTTCGGCGGCACCACCGAGTGGTGGGAACGCTGCACCGCGTGCGGTGCCGGTATCAGCGGCTGCGACATGTCCGCCGTGCTGTGACCATGCCCGACCCGAACACCCCGTACACGAAGGAGAGTTCCCGATGACCAACCGAATTATCGACCACGACCAGGACGCCGGAGCCACCTCGCAGCGCTACCACTACACCCGCGTCACCGAGATCCACGGGCACACCGTCCGCGCTCGCATCCAGCGCGGCATCTACAATAACGTCAACAGCGGTGCCGTCGCCGAGATCCGCGCCAACGGGATGAGCTGGAGCACGCTCACCGCCGCCGGGATCGACAGCTGGTGGTACGACACACCGAAACCCAGCCCGGACATCGATCCCGCCGCTGTGCTCGGTCCTTTGGCCGAACAGCTCTTGTGCGGTGCCGCCGAGATCCTCGCGTCACCGCCGGCCATGCCGACGTTGTCCGTGCACCTGTATCGCGCGATCAACGGGCTGCTGGCCATCAGCGGCGGCTTCACCGACGAAGCCCGCATCGACCCCGACGACATCGCCTGGGCCTACGCCCACGGCGGCGCGCTGCACATCATCGAACACCCCGACGGCAGCGTCACCTTCACCAAAGCCCACCGCGACGACTGCCCATTCCTCACCAGCGCGGGCGCACGGGACTGCGATGACGAGTGCGACTTCCCGCATCCCGCCGACACCACTCACCGGAGCACCTCATGAGCACCAACAGGCCGGCCGGACTCATCGGGCTTGCCGGACGGGCCGTACGAGTCGCACGCGCGCATCGCGCCGCTGACCGTGACGGGTTCCTGTGCCGCAACAACTCCGCCGAACAATGGAACAGGTGGGCACGCCGCGCCCGAGTGACCCGGACCATCGCGGGCGCACTGCAGGTACATGTGGACAGCGTCATCGTGACCGACGACCCCCAGCGCGAGTACCGCACACGCGACGGCACGGTCCCCGGCGACCTGATCACGATCACCGAGCACCTCACCGGACGCCTGTGGCGGTTCATCCCCGACAACACCACCCCCGGCACCGCCTGGCTGCTACTCGCCCCCTGCCCCGGCTGCGGAGCCGAGATCCCCCTCGCTCACGTCGCCGGCCTCGCCGACCTCGGCGACCACCTCGACCCCGGCAGCGACCTCGCGCCCATCGCCGAGGCCCGCGACGACTCCCTGCACGCGCCTGGCTGCACGTTCGCCTCGTCGTCGATCGAGGAAGCACCTGGGGCACCTCGATCGACGCGATCACCGCACACCGGAGAGGAAGAACACCGTGTCACCACATGAGGCTGTCGAGATCGTCGTCCGGGCCTTCCACGCCAACGGCTGCGAGGTGACCTCCGTCGTCGCCGATCCCGCCGACGCGCAGCAAGTCCTCTACGGCACCGTCACCCGCGACGGCGTCCTCATCGGCAGCTACTACTGCACCGACCGAGCACGCCAGTCAGGGTGGCGCGTCGTAATCACGAACGGCGAGCACGTCGCATCCCACGGGCACACCGCCGAACTCGACCACGCAGGCGACGCCATCCACCTGCTCACCCTCACACCGTCTCCACAGTAAAACCACATAGGACAGAAAGAAGGAAGCGCAATGACTACCTCATTTCAACCGGTCACCGTCGACGAGGACTTCGACGTGAACAGCGGCTCTTCCTACTCCTACACACGGACCGTGCACCTCGGCCCGTACACGGTGCAGATGCGTGTGCAGCGAAGCATCAGGCCCCATGATTCCTGGGCGGTAGCGGAGATCCTCAGCGCCGACCTGACCTGGACCGCTCTCGCCCATACTCACAGCGACCGCTGGTTCGAGCACACCACAGAGCCCTACGGCGTCAACGCCAAGGACGAGCTGAACGAGATCGCGGACGACCTGATCCGGCGTGTCATCGCGATCATTCCCAGCAACACCACCGTGCCACAGCAGACCCTTGACGTGATCGGGGCGCTGCTGTCCCACACCTACGGCAGCACCGGAGAACGTGTGATCACCGCCGACGACATGCGGTGGGCCAAGGAGCACGGCGGGCCGTTCCGCCTCCTGCAACGACAAGACGGCAGCGTGCTGCTCACCAAGGCACACCGCTACGACTGCCCGCTGCTGGCAACCGCAGGCGCGCAAGTATGTGACGGTCTCTGCGTGCCGGTACCGCCCACCGCCGTTCCTGGAGGGAGCACCCCATGACGACACCCGTCAGCGTGGTTCCGCAGCAGGACCGCTGTCCCGACTGTGCGGTGTCGATCGACGAGGAGCACGTCGACGGATGCGACGTCGCCCGCTGCCTCGTCACCGGACTTCAGCAGCTCAGTTGCCCGCATGATCACGACTGCGGGATCGACGTGTGGACCGGCCGATGGCCCGGCGATGCTGACTGCGAGAGGCTCGACTTGATGATCGGCCTCGGCCTGCCTGACGTGCGCCGGCTCTATCTCGAAGCGGCCTGGGATCCCGCCTCTCGTCAGTGGGTCGTGCCTACGTAGCCCACTTGCACACATTCAACCCGATCGACGGCCACGAGTCGCCGGTCGGTCTTCTCCAGCAGCACGGGACTTCACGTGTCCCTGTGCCCCTCGCCATGTCGTCCGTCGCAAGTCAGCTTCGTTGCCGCGGTGTCAATTTTCTCGAGGGGGGAGTGAATGGTTTGTGATCGGAACGCCGTGAAAGCCGCCCGCTCACGCGCTGTAGACCAACGGCACCCGCTTGACTGAAAAGTTCAGCTCAACCAGCGGAAGTGCACGCCGGCTCCGTCGTGCCTGCACCACGTTGGCACAGCACTGCACGAGAGTGCAGGTGGCCAGCACACAGACGCGCGGGGCGTGTCCTTTGTCAGAGGAGCATCTGAGATGCCTGGACTTGCCGCTGTCCTCGTCGCCGCGGTCTTGGGGATCGCACTCGGCTCCGTGCCCTCGATGGCCGCCGCATCGGCCGTGCCGCTGCGCGAGGCGGTCGCCGCGCTTGCGGTCGCCGACGAGAGCCGTGACGGCTACCAGCGCGACAAGTTCCGACATTGGACGGACGCGGACCGCGATGGATGCAGCACCCGAGCAGAGGTACTGATCGACGAGGCCGCGGTCGCACCCGAGGTGGGCCCGAAATGCGCCCTCGCCGGCGGACTCTGGTACTCGTCCTACGACGACGAGTACGTCTCCGACGCTCGCGGCGTCGACATCGACCACATGGTGCCGCTGGCCGAGGCCTGGGACAGTGGCGCTTCCGCATGGACGGCGACACGACGCGAGGCTTACGCCAATGACCTCGACTCGCCTCCAGCGTTGATCGCGGTAACCGCGCGCTCGAACAGGTCCAAAGCGGACCAGGACCCGAGTACCTGGCTTCCGCCTTACGCCGCAGCACAATGCGGCTACATCACCGACTGGGTTAGTGTGAAGACCCGCTGGGGCTTGACCGTGGACAACAACGAAAAGGCCGTCCTCGTGGAGAAGGCCGCGCACTGTTCCAACGTCCCGATCGTGGTCGGCATCGCCTGAACCGGGACCACCGAGACGGCGAAGGTGGCACGGCGTGACCAGGTGGCCCGCCAGAGCGACCCACGGTGACCAGGCGTGGCCTTGCCCCTGTCTGTCCCCCAATGCGGCGTTTGGGACGTCCAATTTTTCACGGGGCCGGCGTTCCCCTGCGCCGCAGCTTCTCGCGGCAGTGAGCCACCACAGGATCTCCTCGACGCGCGCTCGCTCAAGCCCACGCCCTGGATGCGGCTGGACGATCAGTGTCGGGATGCCGTCGTCGCGCCGCTCCTCTGCCCACCCCGGCTCTTTGCCGCCCAGCTGATCGTCGATCCAGGCGCGCGGCCAGTCGCTGACCCACCGCTGGATCGGGCCGATCTTGGACGACCAGCCGAAAGCAGGCCCGCGACAGGGGACCTCGATGACCGGGAACTCGGGCAATTCCAGCCGAAGCGCGATTCTCGTCACGGCGACCCGCCCCCAACTCGAGCACCAGACCAGCTCGGCACCCGATCACACAGCTCCCGCAACCAGGCTCCGTGTTCCGGCTTGAGCCACACCGTGCCGCGCGCAGATGAACCATCCGGCCCGAGTCCGTCGAACTCGTGCGCCCGGTAACCCAGCTCCCGCACGGCCACATGACCTCCCGGTAGCGCGGCCGGGTCGACAGCAAGCACCCCATCGACATCGATGACTACAACGGGGCAGCTCAGACGAGACCACCCTTCTTCCCTTGTGCTCCACGGCCAGACGCGGATCCGGTGATACGGGTTGGGCCTGCATTGGCTTCTGTTCCGTTCGCCCAACCACGCCGTTCGCGTGAAAGCGCGGATGTGGCCGTGTCCCGACGGATCCCAAGGGACCATGGTCGGGACACGAGCCGGTCGGGCACGAACACTCGGGCTAGCTCGTTGGCGCGGGGGCAGGCGCCTGTTGCGTCGAGGCGAGGGCGAAACGCCTCGGCTTGTCGTTGGTCTTCACGGCAGTACCGGCATCGACCAACTTGTCCAGCGCGTTGCTCACCGCACCCGACGACTTCCCGCCCAGCGCCTTCGCGATCGCGGTCGGCCCGAACTCCTCGCCAGGATGGTCCCCCAGGAAGTCCTCGACCATCCCCCGCAACGCGCCGGACGGCAGCCGTGGCGCCTTCTCGCCCGCCGCGTCCGCACCGCCCCTGGTCGTTGCCTGGTCGTCGTGGGTCGCGGCGCAGCCACCGGATGCGGGTTCCGTGTCGGCCACGACGGGTCCGGCCTGCACGGCGCCAGTCTCATCGTCGACCGTGTCCGGTGTGCCCTCAACCGGGGCGACCGTCGACTCCGTGTCGACCGGGTCGGTGTCGACAGGCTGCGTGTCGACCGGGTCGGTCGAGTTGTTCTCGGCATCCGTGGTGTCGTCACCGTCACCGGTGACCGGCACGGCGGGTGCGTCGGGTTCGGCGTCCGCGATGCCCGTCAGGTCCTGGTCGGCCGCCGCAGGGGCCTCGGCCGGAGCGGGGTCGTTCTGGGTGGTGTCGACGTTGGCGATTGCCCACAGGTCGGCGGCGCGCCGACCACCCTGCGCGATCCCGGTGATGCGGGTGACGCTGCCGTCATCGGCCCATTTGGCGAGGATCTTCTGCGCGGTCGATTTCCCGATCGTCGCCGCCACGGCCAAGTCGGTGGCGGTGCTGTTCGGGCCGGTGTGCAACGCTTCCCACAGCTTGTCTTCGGCGTCCGTGCGATCCGTCGCGGCGGTGGCCCCTTCGGGAACCGACCGCAGCGTCCGGGCGGATCCGATTGGCTGGGTGGCAGGGTTGGCTGTGCGGGTGCGGGTCTTGCTGGACATGACATTCCCTCGATTTGCGTGGCTGATCGGTGGTGGTGGTCATGCCCCGGCCGGAGCGGGTGTGGCCCCCGGTGCGCTACCGGTGTGTTCGGGCTACACGAACTATGAACGCTTCCTTCGCGCCACGAAGTCAAGCGGTCCTACAAAACAAGACGACCGTCTCGTGTAGACAGTCATGCGCGCCCACCCGACATGCCTGTCACTTGGTGTGACAACTGTCACCGACCGGGTTTGGCTGTTGTCGATGGTCGCGGCGCTCCTGTCGACGACGTGCGGCCGAGAATGATGCCACCGGGCTGCACATAAGCGTGCGGGGCCGCCCCTGGGGAGCCGGATGCAGCTATCAACAGTTGTTGCCACGACGCCAGATGACGTTCTCCCGGCGACGGATAAGCCGGCGACGGACTCGCCCACCGCCCTTGCCGTTGTGGGCACGGCCGTATCCACGCTTGAACCCGTAAGCCCGGCAGTAGCCATCATCAAAATGATCACCATCCACTTTGTACACGCCACGGTTACGACGACAGGCGCTCATACCCGGCATTGCACTTCCCCTTCTCTGGCGAGCCACCCGGCCAACGGGCGTCCCAATTCGCGAAAGCGTCTGCAGGTCGGATCTGGCCATGGTTCTCCGACTTGAGATCGACCACACCCAGACCAGCTTTCTGGTGCAACGCCTCGCCGGCAGAGGCTCGCGAAGTTCAGGTGGCTGGGCTCGTGCTTGCCACCATTGATGCTTCCGTCACCCGGTGACGTCAAGTCAGTCGATCCACGAGGGCGCGGATCAAATGTGGATAGCGCGGTGCCCAGCGCCAAGCAGGACCCGTACGCGGCGTCCGCCACCGCTGGCACCGTCACGCAAGACCTGAACTCACAACAACAGCAACAATTTAGTGGTGACAAGTGTCGCTTGTGGTCACATTCGCGGTGACGTCCCGGTTGGCGCTGTTGGGTAACCCAATCCGGCCCTTTACGTCACGCCGCTTGACAGGCACCGATGTATCGAGCGTGGATGGGCATGTACACGACAGCGCATCGGGCCGTGCATCCACAATTCCCTTACAAGGCAAGGGGATTATGGATGCGCCTGACATGAAGGAAGCCGCTATGAGCACCGACACCGCTACCGCGGACCGTGGACGGCTGACCGGCGACCACCACGCCGACACCGCCGACCTGACCCTCGAGGAAATCGCCGCCCGGCTGACCGAGAATCTGCGCAGCGTGCAGGGCGACGGCATGCTGCCCGCCGACGCCGAGTTCCGGGTCACCGCCGACGACACCGGGGACGAGCCGGTGCTGCGGGTCACCCTCACCTGCGACACCGACATCAGCGACGCCATCTCGGGAATCGCCGTGCACCTCGTCGCGCAGGTGTTCCAGCTCGCCAGCCACTACAACGAGGTCGACCTCGACCAGCCCGGCGATCCCCGGTTCCTGCAGCACATTAACGTGAAGTGCGGGGACAGCGCGGAGGCCACCCTGGTCGGCGCGATGGTGCAGACCGCGTGACGTGTCATTGACCCGGCCCGGTCCGGCCACCGTCGGACCGGGCCGCTTCCCAAGCGGATCGAACCAGCACTGCGGTGTACGCGACCCTGCCGACTCATCCGACGACATCACATCCGGACCACACCAGGAGGCGTGACATGACATCCACCTTCCACAACGAGATCACGCTCGGCGATATCAACTACAGACTCGCCACAACCGTGGACTCCGAAGAGTTTCTGGTGCTCGACCTGCTCGGAACGACAGAGTCAGGCGAGGTCGTGGCCGATGGCCGTCTTCGCCTGCCAGTCGAAGGCGGCGGCACGGTCGGCAAGCTCCTCACCCGCGTCCTCAGCGCGCACACGCGCCTGCGAAGCCGACCGAACCGTCACGCGAACGCCAACCGTCCCTGGACCCAATCCCTCGACGACGAACTGCGGGAGGCCTGGCTGCAGCCAGGCGGCGGAAGCACGTTGGACCGCATCGACAGTCTCGCCAAGCACATGGAACGGTCCAAGACCGCCATCAGGGCTCGCCTTCCGAGGGTGGGCTGCGACCCGGACGTGGTAGGCCGCGAACTGTCGGATACAGCCGCCGCCGTGCTGGGCGTAGATCCACCGGCCGTGAAGGGAAACACCTGATCCGCCAGCGTTCGCGCCGACTCCAACCATCACCTGTGGACCACGCGCGCTATGCGGCCGTGATGGAAGAGTGCAATGCCTTGTGATAACACCGGCCTCGGCGTTGTGGCGAACGAAGACAACGCGAGAAAGCCAACTTTCTGGATCCCTTCCCGGGCTTATTACACCGAGGTCGACCTCGATCAGCCCGACGATGCCCGGTTCCTGCCGCACCTCCATGTGAATTGCGGCGAGAACGCCGCGGGCCGCCCAACGTTTTTCCCCGGCCTTGTGATGGTTGCCAGAGCCCCCTGACCGGTCACCGATCGACCCGGCCCCGCGACGGACCGGTTCTATCCCTTGGCAGCAAATGAAACCACTTCACGTCGTGCGCGCGATTCGCGCACCGACACCACCCTCGGGTTGACAGCTCGACACCACCCGTACGTCCGCAACACAGTCCTCAACCGGAACGGAAACGAAGGGGCACAGTCACAATGTCCACATCTCATGATGCCATCACATCCATCCCGACGCGACAAGATCTGTCCGATGTGGCCGCCTTGCGGAAGCAGGAAGGACTCGGCGAGGACGCGGTAATCCTCATCGCGCCGTTTCACGTCGACCCGCCGATGCGGATGCCCGACGACACGTGCGCGCTGCTCGTCGTCGCGGTCGACGTCACCATCGACGCGGAGCCGCAGTTGTTCGCCGGAGACTGGCTGCCCGAGATGCGTCCCGCCGACAAGGCCGATGGCGACCTCGTCCTACAGCTCACCCAACACCACCGCGACGAGGCAGCGGTTGACGTCGAGATGCTGCTGGCCTGTCACGGGCGCTGGACACGTGCGGGCATCTGGAGCGGCCTGAGTGTCGAGTGGCCCCAGGTGATCGCCTCGACGGCGCACACCGTGATGGGACTGCACACCGATTCCGTCGAGGCAGCTGTCCCGAGCGACACGGTATGTGCGTAGCGCCCGGCTGACGCGGCTGGGGCCACCTACCGCGACGACGCGGCAACTTCTCCTTGTGCGCAATGACGAGCACGCATCGGATCTCTTGTTCGCCGACGCAGCCACGGTCGCCACCGTGATCACCCGGCCGCGCCGCGCTCACCCATGCCGTGAAGCGGCCGTTTCTGACATCAAACAACTCCCAGCCACCTGACACGAGGAAGAATTCCGATGACGAACAACCCGACCAGCACGTCAGAATCGGCTGCACAGCGGTGGCGTCCGCTGCTGGCCCATGTCGTGATCGCCGCGATAGTCATGGCCGCCACCATCGTGGTGGTCCGCGAGCTCTTCATGCCGCACACCATTGCGGAGGCCTCCGCTCCGGAAATAGTGCTCGCCCTGTTGATCGGCTGGCAGTTCGTGTGGTTCACGCTGTTCACTGGCCTGCGGTTGGTTTCTCGGCGTCCGCTTCCGGTCGGCACAGCGATCGCACGGGCTGTACTCACCGTGATAGGCGCGGTCTTTCCTGCAGTAGTGCTGTTTCTCTTGCTCCCCTGGGGGTGGACTGTCGTGGTCGGGACCCTGGTCGTCACGGCCGCCATCGCTGTCCGGCAGATCATCCGCTGGCCCAAGCGCACTCCAGCGGCTGACCCGGACCGTGGCCAGGACGCCGCCGACGTCTCGTAGCCCCAGCCGCCTTCGATCGGACACCCTGCCTGACCAGACGATGTCGCCACGGGCAGCCCAGACAACAGGACCGACATGACCAAGACATGGGTCAGGTTGTGCAGCGCCCGCTCGCCGATTCCCGGCAGGACACCAGGACTTGCCTGGGCGATGTGGCAGCCGGGGTACTCGGCGGCGCCATGGCCGCATGACGAGCTGACACCCGGCTTTGCCTACTACGTCTGCGAAACGCAGCCGAACGGCGAACGCGCCGCCACCTACCGGGCCACGGCAACGCACGTGCTGCCGCCCACGGGGGTGGCGACACCGGAGGGTGCGTACGGCCTCATGGCAAAGCACGTCTTCGACGACAGTCTCCGGATGGGGCCGGACGAGTGGAAGGCCCATCCGTACAACGTGCTCAAGGCGGAGTTCCTGTGGCCGCAGCGGGTCGTGGCGTGGCGGGCCACCCTCGTCGCGGTCGGACCGCATGTACTCGCGGGACTGGGACGCTTCCCGCGCACCGGGTGGTTGACAACGGACACGATCACCTTGTGACATCTCGTCCTCCAGCGGTCGGATCCCTGATTCGCCTGGCTGCGCTGACACATTCCGGTCGAGTCATGCGCTAGGTGTCCCAACGGTGTTGGCACTTCGTGACCTACGAAGCGTCCATACAGGTCGGTCGACCGGAAATCAGTGGAAGCAAAGGGGGTTGACGTATGCGGAACGGGATCGGCGCCGCACTGGCTACTCAGTGGACGCTGGGGGATCACGGCGGATGCGAACCGGATCGGCAGCTCGGACGCATAGACGACGCCGCACGCCGCGAGGGATCGTCATGATCGAGATATCGGCGAAGGAGGTGCCTGAGATCCGTGCCCGGATGGCCGACTGGGCGCGCGATCCTGGCCTTGATGGTGCGGGCAACTGGTTTCGTTTCTTCCTCGGCCCGCATCCGCCTGGGGCCAGCGATTCGTATGTCTTCGACCGTGTCGATGATGTCGCGGCGACGATCGCGGGCACGCTGGCAGTTCAGCTCCCGGCGTCGGAATTGTTCTACGTCTCCTCCGCCATGACCGAACTCGCTCGCCATGCGGCGAGCAGCCTGCCCGACTACCGCCTGCACCCCGAGGATCTGCCTTCGCCGGTCGGGTTCATGGTCTACGCGCAACCGCCGGTGCCGGGCACCGCATCGGGACCCCACGACGACGTGTGCATCGTGTCGTGGGGTCCCGGGCGCGGCGGCGTGTGGGTCCACACGTGGGCGCCCACGTCGATGTCACCGGCCCAGCGCGGCGTCGTGCAGATTGGCCGCAACCTCGCGAAAGCCGATCACCACGACGCGTTGCAGCGAGCAAGGGCAGCCGCCGCCCGCAATCTGCCAACGCCGTCACCGGACAACAAGTCAGCGACAAGCGAGGAGGCCGCCGATCTGTGGGGGGCGCACCTGCTCACCACGTGGCTGCCGAACCTGGAACGCGCACAGATTCCGCCGTCGTTCTGCCCGCCGCACGGCTTCGAGTGGTGCGCGCTCACCCCGATGGAGTTCATGGAGATGGAAGGCTGGCCGGACGGGGTGTCCGACAACCAGTCCTCGGTCGCCGCCGAGTCCAAGATCGCCTTGCAGCGCACCATCGTCGCCACCTGGCTGCTGATGGGACAGACTCTGGTCCACTCCGAACGCGTGCACGCCCCGCGCGCCGCCCGGCGCCGGATCGAGAGCCTGGACCCGGCGATGGGGACTGCGGTGCGCTACATCGATCTCCGGCGCAGCCGCACCGAACCTTCCGATCACAGCACGGACGACCGGGAGAAGAGCGGACGGGAGTATCACCACAGCTGGATCGTGAGCGGACACTGGCGTAACCAGTACTACCCCAACAGAAACGAGAATCGCCCTATCTGGATCGACTGGCATCGGGCCGGGCCGGACGACAAGCCACTCATCGGTGGCGAACGGGTCAACGTCCTGCGCCGCTGAGAAGCCGACATCGCGGCATGAACTCCGGCCCCCGCGTGGCGGGTGCGACAACGTCCGACGACTTTCTCTCGTAGTCGTGTTCGGCGGCGTCCGCTGTCCACGACCTGATCGCGAGCTCTGGCGCGCTGAATGACGCCCCTGCCGGTTGGAAGGCGACGTGAACCTGATCAGCCTCGTGATCGGCCAGAGGCAGGACGTGTGGCGGCGAGAGGGCGTCCGATCTTGTCGATGCGCACGGTGGTGCCGGGCTCGGGTGCGTTGACCATGTGGGTGGGTGAGATGGCGATACCCACGTGCGTGATGTTCGCGGTGCTGGTGCCGTAGTACACAAGGTCCCCTGCCTGCAGCGGTGATCCGGCTGGCACGAGTGGGCCCATGTCGTATTGGTCTTGCGCGACTCGCTCGAGCTTGATTCCCGCAGCGGCATAGGCTGCTTTGGTCAGGCCAGAGCAGTCCCAACCGCCCTCGGCAGGGCCGTCACCGCCCCACACGTACGGCTCGCCGAGCTCCCCGCAGGCGAACGTCACCGCCACGACCGCGGCGGGTGCGACCGCGAGATCACCGGCTGAGTGCGAGGCGGCGCACGCGCCGGCCGCGTCGGACGCGGCCTGGGAGTAGATGGCGGCTTGGTCGAAGACTTTGCGGACGTACCAGTCGGCGCGGTTGTAGGTGAAGACCGCCCGGTAGAGGTCTGTGCCGTCGCGGGCACCGGAGTCGCACAGGTAGAAGGCGGCGGCGTGGATAGCGTCGTGCGGGTCGTAGCGCGACGGCGGGGTCCGGCCACCGGGCGGGATGGTGTGCCGGGAGGTCACCGAGGCGAAGGTCGGGGCCAGAAACTGCATCACCCCTGCCGCACCGGCAACGTTCTCACCGGAGTGCACGCCCGGCAGGGTGGAACGGCCGTGATCGGTCTCGACCTTCCCGATAGCGGCAAGGATCGACCAGTCCAACCCCGGACACACACCGGCCGCCGCGCGGTACAGCGCGAGGTAGTCGGCGGGGATATCGGCCAGCGCGGTCGCGCTGGGCCGGCCACCGCCGCCGAGAAGCGCCGAGATCGCGCCTGACACCCCACCGACGATCAGCATCGAGATCACCAGGATCGCCGCGATCACAGCGGCACCGACCTTCACGATCATGGGGTGTTCACCGCCTTTCGGTACTCGGTCCGCGTGAAATGGGCTTCGGTGGCATCGGCGCGGGCGCGGGAGCCGTCAGCGGCAGCGACAGGTCCGCCCCCGGCGCCGTATCGCTGCCCTCGCCGGTGCTGGGCGGTGAGACGTGCGGCCAGGCGTCGAGCAGCCGGCACAGCTCCCGCCGTGCGCTCACGCCGCCCCCAGCGGTGTCGAGGGGAAGCCAGACCTCGTCGGCGGGACTCGGGTGCGGGGCCTCGGGGTCGAGCAGCTCGGCCGCGGCGGTGGCGACCGGGACCGAGCGCGGATCGTCGAGCTCGCGCCAGGCCCGTACCAACAGCCGGCGGGCGGTGGCCTCGCGGCGTGAGGTCGGCAGCCACACCAGCAGCGGGGTCGTGATCCCGGTGGCCGCAGCGAGGACGGCGTAGCCGGCCAGTTTCCCGGCGAGCTTGGCCAGTACCTCGGTGCTGAAGTCGTACTCGAGGAAGAACTCGATGTCCCTGCCGCCGGAGCTCCAGCGGCCGTAGGCATCGGGTTTGACCAGGTCCCCGAAGTGCCGTGCGCACCGGGCCTCCGACCACCACGCGCCCAGCGCGGTCTGCCCGGCAGGATCGGCGTGGCGGGCGCGGTCGACCAGGGCGGTGAACCACTCGGCGACGCCGACGGTGTGCGCGAGCCGCAGCGAGTGGGCGATACCGAAGGCCCTGTCGTGCCGGTAGCCGAGTTCCTTGACGTCCAGGCCGTCCTCGGCGGCCAGCACCGCGGCCCCGGCGGGCGCGAGGATGTAATGCATCGGCGCGGTGCCGGAGGTGATGAACGGCTGGAACCGGTCGACCACGCCCCACTGGAACAGCTCCCGTAGCCGCATCCGGCCAGACCGGAAAGACGGGAACGCCAGCGCGGTGATCTGGTGTGCCGTGAGCACGCGGTGTTCGTGCAGCATCCGGATGATCCACCGGTCCCGCGGCGTCAACCGGCCCGCCAGCGCCGCCTGGTGATCGGCGTTGTTCGCCGCACGCGGAGTCGGGCGAATTGCCTTGTGACCTCGAAGGGTGCGCTGCCTTGTGGGATTGGTGATCATGTCACAGACCTCCGGGATATTGTTGCGCGAGAGGGACTTTCGTCCGCTGCGCGGCGCAGCCGGGCGAGTCAGGGCTGCTGGCGGCGTGGGTCGGCGTTGCGCGCCCGAACGCTGGGCTGGCCTCGGCGATCGCCGTTGGCCGGCCGTGTCTGCTCTGAGGCTGTGGCCGGACGCCGCGAAGAGCAGGGCGGGGCCTGCGGACCAGATACGGGCGTGACGCCACCCGGAGCACGGCTGCGCAAGGCACGACGAGCGATACCGCGGATTTCCCGTGCGCGGCCTGGGATCGCGCGGGGGAGCGGCTGGGTGAGCATGGTGAACGGCTGCGACTCTTCCCCGTTCAGCACAAGGCGGACGGCGGCGTGGTAGACACCGAGGTGGGCCAGGTCGTGATCGGACAGCCGGGGCGCGGTGTGCCGGGACAGCTCGCGGGCGTCCTCCGGGCTCGCGTTGAAGAAGATCTTGCTCCGGGCGTTGGTGGACATGCCTTCCCGCAACTCGCGGGGAAGCTGGCCGAGATGCTGATGCGCCAGGGTCATCGCGACCCGGAATCCCCGTGCCTCGGCGAGCATGTCCTCGATCGGGTACGGCAAGTTCAAGAAGTTGTGACACTCATCGATCACCAGTGACGCGTCGCGGCGCTGGCGTTGTGGAGTGCGGGCGCGGGCGGTGGTGGCTTGCCAGGTGCGTGCGACCACCAGTGACCCGACCAGCCGTGTGGTCTCCTCGCCGAGGGAGCCTTTCGGGATGCGTACCAGGCAGATGCCGCCGTCGAGCACAGCTGTCATGTCCACTGTGGAGTGTCCGCCCGCGATGGCGTCGCGTACGAACGGCCGCAGCAGGAACGCGCGCAGCTTGTTCATCAGCGGGCTGATCACCTGGCTGCGGCTGGAATCGGTGAGTTCCTCGTACCAGGACCAGAATCCGCGCAGCACCGGGTCGGTGACCCCGGCCGTGACCCGTGACCGGAAAGCGGTATCGGCCAGCAGCTTCGGCAGATCCGCGAGGGTCGCCACACCTTCCTGAGTTCGCAGGGTCAGGCACGCGGCACGCATCACGTCGTCGGTGCGCGGACCCCAGAACGCGGAGTACACCCGGCGGAACACCGAGACGAGGTTGTCGACGGTCAGGTCGGTTTCCCCTCCATCGAGGGGGTTGAGGCACGGCGGCCGGGACTTCGAGTCCGCATCGAAGATCACGACGCGATCGCCGGCCGATTTGGGCAGCCGGGAGATCACGTCGGTGACGAGGTCGCCCTTGGGGTCGATCAGCACGATGCCGCGGCCGGCCACGGCGTCGGCCAGGATCATGTTGCCCAGCAACGTGGACTTACCGGAGCCGGTCGCGCCGATGACATGCAAGTGGTGCCGCGCGTCCGGGACGCGCAGCGCGACAGCGCGTTCGTGTCCGGTGTCGGTGACGCCGATCGGCTTGGCCCCCGGCCCCGGTGTGGCGATGCCCGGTGGCGGCGCGATCGCGCGGGCTCCGGCGCGCTGCACGCCGGGGATCGCCTCGTCGATCGGCAGGTGCGCCAACGCCGCCAGCTCTCTCACCGACAGCAGGTCGCCGTTGCCGAGACGCCGCCCGGCCAGCACGATGCCAGGGTGGCGGACGCGGTGGCGGGTGTAGTGGTTGTGCTCGGTGTAGGAGGCGAAACTCGCGGCCAGCGCGTGTGCCCGGCCACGAGCGACATCGCGTGCCGTGCGGACCTCCGTGTCGGCAGCGTCGGCCGGTAGCAGGGTGGCGACGGCGTAGCGGATGACGGTCTCGTACTGGGAGCCGCGTTGCTTGGTGACGACGGCGCGGTTGTGTGCCGCGTATTCCAGCGAGGTCTGCGGATCGGTGTGCAAGGCCCCTGTGCGCGTGGTGCTCCGCGCGGACCTGGTCTTCGCGCTGGGAGTGAGCAGGTCGAGCAGGCGGCCGATCACGCGGGTGGAGCCGCCGGTGTGCACCCGGCGCGCGGAACGCCGTGCTCGGGCGACCCGGCGGCCGGTGACCGGGCGGGCCAGGATCTGCACGCAGGCGTACTCGTCGCGGCCGAGCCCGACCGGAGCGCCGATCAACGCGCGCAGCGGGTCAGCTGAGAAGTCGGTGCGGATCGGCAGCGCCTCGGACCGGGCCAGGCGCAGCTCGCCGCCGACGACCAGCCGCCGCTGCCCGGCCTCGGCTGGTGGCAGGGGCGGTTCGGCGGGGCCGACGCGGGTATGTGAGCCGGGCCAGGCCGCCTCGACCGCGCGTTCGACCAGGCCCGGAGGGATCACCCCCGGCACCCACAGGCGGATCGCGACTCCGGCCTCGGAGAACACGTACTCGCACGCCACGTGGGGCTGACCGGTGAACCAGCGGCGCCAGGCTGGGCGCAGCAGCCCGACGAGGTTGGACCACAACGCCTCGCCGCCCGCGCGATCCACCGTTGGCGGGGCGAGCACGGTGACCTGGCGGGCGTCGGCGACGAGCCTGGCGTGGCAGCGCCGCGCCCACCGGCGCCGGCCGATCACGACTCCCGCGACGACGGCCGCGAGCACCGGGCCGACGACCGGTCCCCAGACGACCGCCCACTCCCGCATGTGGCCCAGCAACCTGAGCAGTGCACCGCCGGGGTCGCGCAGGTAATCCCCGAGCCACCCATTGGCTAGGCCCGCCCGTACGATTCCGTTAGCGACCAGCGGATTAGACAGCTCGGGGTGGGTGAGGGCAGCCGGAATCCAGGCAGACATGACAGGTTCTCCCGAAAAAGTAGGAATGTCGATCGGAGACGGGACGATCGGGGTCAGGAGGCGTCGAGGTCGAGGTCGTCCTCGGCACCGAACGATCCGAACTCGTCACCGTCGGCCGCGTACGCCTGCTGGTCGGCGAAGCCGAGATCGACGAAGGACTGCTCGTCATCGGACTCACCGATGGGATCGGCGTCTGCGGCGTATCCGGCGAGTTCGGCCGGATCACTGGTGACGAGGTAGTGCTCGGTCGGTGAGGCGATGCTCTGGAACGCGACCCTCTGGGTTCCCGCCGACAGCAAACCCTGGCCCCTTTCGGCTGAGAGCAGGAACTGTCGTTCCCCGGCTGACAGGTTGAAGGTCTGGGTGATCTCGTCGATGGCCTGGGATGCTTGCCGGAGCAGGATCTGGGTCGCCGCGTTCGCGACCACGGCTTTGCCGAGATCGTTGCCCAGTACGTCGGCGGTGTCCTGGGTCGCGACGGTCAGTCCCGCCCAGTGTTTGCGGGCGGCTTTGGCCATGCGGAATAAGAAGTCCGCTCCGGACGGGTCTTTCATCAGCAGCCACGCCTCGTCCACGACCACCAGCCGCGGACGGCGAATCGCGGGATTGGACACCCGCCGCCACACCGCGTCCAGGGTGAGCAGAGTGCCGATGGCTTTCAGCTCGTCGGGCAGGTCCCGCAGGCTGAACACCACTAGGTGGCCTTCGGGGGCGGTGGAGGTCGGCCCGTCGAACAACTGCTTGAACGCGCCCTCCACATAGGGATGCAGCCGCGCGGCGAGCTCCGCCGCGGCCCGTTCGCCGGCGTGGCCCGCGGTCGCGAGCTGGTCGCGCAAGGACCGCAGAGTGGGTGCGGGTCGGGTCCAGGTGCGGGCGTCGGCGGTGATCCCGGCCGACTGGTAGGTAGCGGCGATACCCCGGTCCAGCGCGGCCCGTTCGGCGGCCTGCAACTCGTTGCCGACGAGCACGGAGATGACGGTGTGCAGGAACAGCGACCGCCGCACGAGCGCGTCGCGCGGCGCGGTACGGCGTCCATCGGCACGCGTGTGGATGGGCAGGTCGAACGGGTTGAGCCGGACACCCGCGACACCGAGGTGGACATACGTGCCGCCGACCGCGTGTGCTAGCCGGGCGTACTCGTCCTCGGGGTCGACGACCGCGACCTCGATCCCTCGATACAGGCTGCGCACTAGCTCCAGCTTGACCAGATAGGACTTGCCCGCGCCGGAGCGGCCGAGGATGACGGAGTTGTGGTTGTGCATCCCAGGGCCGAACCGGTCCCAGTGCACCAAGCCTTGCGATCCGACGTTGTAGCCGTAGAGCACCCCGGACGGCGCGGCCACCGAGGTCGGGTCGGCCGCGGGCAAGTCCGGGCTGGTGAACGGGAACGCCGCCGAGAGCGCGGAGGTGTCGAAAGTGCGGCGTATCCCGATCAGGTCCAGGCCCATCGGCAAGGTCGACACCCAGCCCTGCAGTGACCGGTAGGTGGTGTGCTTGGCGTCGAGCAGCAGGCTCGCCGCGAGCGACCGCAGCGCCGCCACCTCATCGGCCAGCGCTTGTTCGGACGGGGCGTGGATTGTGAGGTACAGCCCGACGCGGAACAACTTGCCTTCACCGCGGGCGACGCGGGAGGACAGGTCGTAGGCGTCCTCAGTGGCCGCTTCGACGTGCGGGTCGTGCAGGCGGCCGTGCTCGGCGGTGTGCCGCCGACCCGACTCGAGCTTGGCGAGCTGCTTTTTCAACCGTGCGGCGGCCGTGGCCGGGTCGATCGGTTCGACATGCAGCGCGACGTCCAACCGGCCGGGATAGGTCAACAGGGGTGTGAGCCAGCCTGGGTGGACCTCACGCGGGAACCCGGTCACCGCGAAGCTGGAAACCCATTCGGTGCCGACCTCCAGGTGCCGGGCGCCGACGGACAGGGCGTCCGGGGTGAACGCGGTGGCCCGCTGGTTGGCGGCTGCGCGGTGGTGCTGGCCGCGCCGGGAACGTGTTCGGGTGGTCATCACACCCGCCTCCGCCCTGCGAAGTCGTTGTCGTCGGTCTCGTAGTCCCAGCCGTCGTCTTCGTCGTCTGGTCCGTGCTTCTCGGTGTCGGCCACGCCGCGGGCGCGGGACTGCCAGAACGGGCGGTCGTCGCCGAGGTCGCCGTCGGCCACGTCGGTGCCGCGGGCGGTGGTGATGACCTCGTCGGCACCGGCCAGAGCCGCTGAGGGCGGCAACAACGTGTCCGGGTTGCACGCCGAGGCGAGCACGGCGGTGGACTGCCCGGCATCCAGCGGGGTCACCACGATCCCGGCGGGGGAGAGGAGCTCGATCGCCTCGCTCAGGCGGCGCACCAGCCGGGACTCCGCCGCCCGCCGCGCCGCGGCGCTGGCCTGGGTGGTCTCGTTATGCGCGCGTCGGCGGCGGGTCAGCGATGCCAGCACTGCGAGCGGGCCGGGGCCGCCGAGGCCGTCGGCCGGCGCGGCGGCGCCCATGGGCTCGCGCAGGATCAGCAGCACCTGGCGGCGCAGCAGATCGGTCTGCTCACCGAGCTGCACCAGGTAGTCGGCGTGCTCGAGCGCGGCAGCTTCCAGCGCCGGGTGCGGCAGCCCGCCCGCGCGGTCCCGCAACTCATCGATCTGACCGGACAGGTCGAGCCGTTCGGTGCGCACCAGCACCTGCACCGGGGCGGTCAGGCTGTGCAGATAGCGTCCGAAACTGGCCACCAGGGACTCCTGCTCGGACGGTGTGCGCAGCGCGAAGTTCACCGTCGAAGCGACCGCGACGACAGCTAGCCCATCTGCTCCCAGGTCCACGACGCCGGTGTCGGTGACCGCTTCGGCGGGCAACCGCAACGCCGACGGCGAGATCTCCTGCGACCTCGGCGCCGTGTTTTTGCCGGCCTCGGCCGACCTGTTCTTGCCTGTTCCCGCGGTCCGGCTCGCCGTCGTGGCGGCGGTCTGGGCGGTCAGCCAGTGCGGCGCGGGCCGCACGCCTTCGGGGGCGGCCACTTGGTGGCGTGGTCGGATGCGTTGCCCGATCGCGGCGACCAGCAGCCGGTCCATCGAGAGCCCGTCGCGCTGGCTGAGCGCGATGACCGCCGCGCTCACCCCGACCGGGATGGCCACCGCGAGGAACACCGGCAGCGGCAGCACTGCGCGAGTGGCGGTCCACCCGGCGTAGAGCACCAGGCCGGTCACCGCGAGGATCGCGAGCTGGCGGGCGGTCAACGGGCCGATCACCTTGTCGGCCATGTCGACGTCAGCGGGAATGCGCACAGAACTCATGGCGTACCTCCGGGCGTGGGTGGCGGCGGCGAGGAGCGCCGCGGGCGTGTCGGAAGGTCCAGCGGGAGCCGCAGCTGCCGGCCCGCGGGCGAGGCCGGTCGCGGTGGCGGCGGAGGTGCGGGTGGCGCCGGTGCGGGTGTCGCGGGCGGGATGCGACGTGCTCCGTCCAGCGGCAGCGGGTACTGCCCGGAACGGGTCGGCCGGTTGCCCTTGTACGGGTCGAACGGCAGCTCTGGCTGTGTGCTGCGTGCCCGTGCCGCAGGCGGCGCCGGGAACGGTGCCGGGGATGGCGGGCGCGGTGTGCGGCGCACACCGTCGAGCGGCAACCGGTACTGGCCGGAGCGATCCGGCCGGTTACCCCGGTACGGGTCGAACGGCAGTTCCAGCAGCTGCCCGCCACGACGCCGCCCACCTGTGCGCGGCGGTCCGTGCGGGACCGCAGGCGGTGGCGTCGGCTTGACGCGCTCGACATCCAGCGGCAACCGGTACTGGCCGTCCCGCCCGAGAACCGGCTTGTACTCCGGCCACTCACCACCCAGCGGCAGGGTCAGCTGGTGGCCGTGGCCGCTGCTCGACTTGGGCGCGGGTGCTGGCTTGGGTGTGGTGGCTGGGCGGCTGCGGCGCAGCCCGGCCAGCGGCAGCATGTACTGCCCGATGGACGTGGCGCGCACATGGGCGTAGGGGTTCGTGGATCCACCGGCAGCACCGCTGCTTGCTCCCCGCCTCCCGCGTCCAGGGCCGGCCGAGTGCGACCGTGCGCCACTGCCGCCCCCGCCGCGCAGCAGGCCGAAGGTCTTGTACGCCACGAACGCGCGCACCAGCGAACCGAGCATCGACCGCTTGCCGCCGCCGAGCTGGATGTGGTGCATGACCCAGCTCGGGATCTTCACGAGGATCCAGAGCAGCCCACCCGTGGCGATCAGATTGACGACACCGTCCGGTGTCGGCCCGAGGAAGGTGAAGCCGCCCTCGGAGAAGAACACCCGCAGGGCGGTGATCAGCGTGAGCGACTGTCCGACCTGGATGCCGAGCACTCCGAAGAACGCCCGCCACCACCAGAAGGCGACGCCTTCCGTCTGCTCCGTGCCGTGACAGCTCAACGCCAGCGGGGCGCCCGCGACCAGCACGGCGGTCAGCGCGACGCGCACGACGTAGCTGCCGATCAGCGAGACCAGAAGAACGACCAGGCCGAGCGAGATCAGGATGCCGAAGAACCCTGCCGAGGTGATCGAGTTCATCACCGTGTTGGTCAGCAACGCCGACAGTGTCTGGGCCGCGCCGCTGGGGTCCACGCCCCCGCCGACAAGCGCGTAGGACAAGGCGTTGGCGAACTCGATCGCCTTCGCGGCGAGGATCCAGGAGAGGTTCGCGGCGAGGAATCCGACCACGATGCGCGGCGCGGCTTGGCGGATCGTGGTGCGGGTCTGCAGCGTCTTGTAGGCCATGACCACAATGCCCGACACCATGATCAGCAGCGCGTAGCTGGCGATCACGATGCCGCGCGAGGATTCCCACAGCTCACCGATCCGCGGCAGCTGATCCAGCGTCGGCGTGGCCAGCAGCGTCTGAGCCACCAGCCGCAACAGCGAGTTCAACGCGGCGACAACCAGCGCCCAGAAGAAGCTGTTGATGCCGTCGGCCATGCACGCGCCGATGTCGGTGATGCCGCACTCCCCGCTGGGCGGGCTGAGCGGCGTCACCGGTGGTGGCGGGCTCGGCGTTGTCGTGCTCGGCGCGGTCGTGACGGGCGCCGACGACGTGGTGCTCGGCGGGGCCTGAGGGGGTCCGCTCGATGGCGGTGCAGGCGGGCATGGTGTCGGCGATGAGGCGCCGGGCTGCGGGCAGGGGGCGGGCGTGACCGGGCTCGGTTGCGCCACCGCCACCGCGGCACCACCGCTCACGACCGCCAGCAACACGACCAGGAGCAGCCACAGGGCGCGCCGCCGCAGTGCGCCGCGCCGATCGTCAGCATGCCGGGCCAGGATGGGGCGCGGCAGGCGCGGGCTGTGGCACGCCGGGGTGCGACGGGCGTGCCGCACCGGGGTGGTCGCAGACATCGCCTACGCCCCCACGATGCCTTTGAGCACGCTGACGACCAGCGGGGCGAGCGCGGCCAGGCCGTAGCCGATCGCGGCGGCCTTGAAGCAGTCCTTGGCCTTCTCGTGCTCGCCGGGATCGCCCCCGCCGATGACCCGGCGGACTCCGCCGATGGTGAGGAACACCGTCGCCAGCAGGGCGAGAATGCCCATCAGCCAGTTACGGATGTTGGACAGGACCTGGTCGACCGACTGCACCTGCGCCAGCACCGTGACGCTCTCCGCCTGCACGGCCGAGAGGGGCATGACCAGCACCACGACCGCCACGCCGGCCAGCACTACGAGCGTGCGCCGCAGGCAGGCCCGCCACTCCGCCGCCGCAGTAGACATCCGAGGTGTGACGGTTGCGGCGGTGCACGAGCTCGAGACGTGCAGGCGCGTGCGCCGGGCTCGGCGAACCAGTCGAACAGGCGGGCTCACAGGACTGCGGGGAGGGCGGAGCGCGCCACTGCGGTGGCGCGGTGAGCGGTGAATGAGGGAACGGGTCAGGCGCATCGCGGCACTCCCGGAGTCGGGTCCGACGGCCGCCGGGTGGTCCCGGTCGGACGGTCGGGCGAGGTGGTGTGTGCGGGAGCTGCTGCTTCTGTCCCGCAGCCCTCGACTCCGGATTTCGGGGTCTTTTTTGACACGTCGCCCCGAACTTTTTCTGACGACTTCCCACCGACAGTGGTCACTGTGCGTGCCTGACCGGGTGCAGGTGTCGAGGGGCGCGCCGCGTGGCGGGCGGCGGCGATGACGGTCGCCGCGTGGATCGCCTGGACCTCCACCGCGCCTTCGCCGCGTTCACCGGGGTCGTCGTGCGCGGCCTGCTCGCGCAGCCAGGCGACCAGCCGCCGCTCGGCGCGAACACGGACGTGCGCGAGGGTGTCGTAACTGACGCCCCAGTCGGCGGCGGCGTGGGCGAGGGTGTACTCCGGCTCCAGCCGGGTGGCGCCGATCAGCTCGGCTTGCTCGCCGGTGATGACTCCCTCTGCGACCGCGCGGGCGAGCACGAAGTCCTCGTGTCCCCACGGCGGGCGCGGCTCGCTGGAGCGGAACGCGTCCTCCGACGGCATCGGACGCTCCAGCGCCTCCCGGATGAACAGGTGCCCCGCGCGCAACGCCGCGCAGCGCAGCCGCCACATCACCCACGGCCGGGTCAGGTCGATCGTCGCCAGCTCCGAGAGGAACCCGGTCAGCAGCGCGGCGTGAATGTCGTGGTGGTCGTCGACGAACGGCTTGCACAACTCGGCGGCAATGCCGAACAGCGCGGGCAGCGCGACGCCGACACACCCCACCGTCGCGGCACCGCCCTTGTCTCGCGAGCGGGTGACCAGGTGCACCCAGACCGGGTCCACGGTCGACATCGGCAGTTCCGGGTCCAGCAGCAGACCCCGCAACTCATCCAGGGGCACCCGCCGCCGGGGCAGACCCGGGAAACGCCAGCCGTCGACCCAGGCCGGGCGCGGTCCAGTGACCAACCATTCGAACGCCGTCCGCGCGGCATCCAAGGGCAGCGAGTCACGCCCCAAAGGAACACAACTCAATACGTGACGCAAATTCATGACTGGGCTCCCCGCGTGATCGCAGAACAACGACCAGACAAGGAAGCCAAATCAAGTCCACCACAACGCAACCCAACCGCCACCAGAAGTCCACCAAACCGCCACCGGTGATCTTGAGTGATCGTTTCGCGCCGCCGAAAAGATCACTATCCGTTCATGTGGAAGGTTCCTTAAAGATCATTGACGATCGCCTGCAGTAGGCGCTGAACTGCCATGGCGATCGTTAGTGGCGATCCGGTGGCGGCTCGGAAGCCCTGGACGCAGAACCTGGAACACACCGCGAGCGAGACGGAGAAAATCCGTCGAGATTCTCTGTCGACATTCCCTTTGCGGCATGGGCTCTCTGGTCTTCTTCGCGCACGGGTATGAGCGCCTAATCCTTCTGTGACCCTCGGGCAGGCAGCTGAAAACAAGATTTTTAAGAAAGTTGAGTACGGGCTGTCAAAAAACAGCGCGGATTTCGGAGTTGCGAGATGTACGAGAGAGCGCCACAGGGCGCGCCGCACCCGATTGCGAGGAACCATGACTCAGTCCGAGCACACCGCGCGCCGTTCGGTGCCACACGGCCCAACGCGACGCGACGACACCACCCGCCCGCCAAACAGCCGCACGGCAACCCGCTCCGGCGCCGAGCGCCGCCCCTATCCGACCGCACCGTCCACCACCAGGATCAGCCCCGCCACACCCAGTGCGCCCAGTGGCCGCACCCAGGCGCGCGGCTCGGCCCCGACGCCGATCCCGGCGACGGTGTGGACGGCCGGCCCGGCACCGATCGACCTCGACACGGCCTGGCCGGCACCGTTCATCGAAAAGATCGTCGACGCGTTCAGCCAACCCGGCGGACGAGTCGCGCTCCTGCCCTGGCCGACCACGCAACCGACCCCCGACGATCGTCCACGGCTCACGCCGGTCTCCTCCGACGCCCTGCTCGAACACGCCCCTGCGGCCAAGCCCGACGCCGCGCTGGCCGACGCGCTCACCGCCGTCGAAGAGCTCGGCCGCAACGGCCGGGTGGTGCGCATCGCGGCAGACCCGACCACCACCGGTCCAGGGATGCCGCCGTTCTGGGCAGACCTCGTCGGCGACGCCGACCACGCGACCGTGACCGTCGGCGCGCCCTCGCACTCAGGCACCGGCGACGAGTTCCCAGACGGTGTCCAGGACGCGGCATCCGACACCGACTTGATCATCACAAGTCTGTGTCCCGAGCACGGCGGCGACCGGTTCAGCGATCTGGTGGCGCTGGTCGCGGCCCGGCTGCTGCGGGTCGGCGGCATCCTCGTCGTACTCACTCACTGTGACTGGCTCGCGGGTGAGCTGATCGACCCGACCGGCGCGGTCGTGGCCTCGGCACAGAACGCCGACCTGCTCTACCTGCAGCACATCGTGGCCCTGCACGCGCCGGTGCGCGGCGGCCGGTTCGCCGACGACCTCCTCGCCGATCCCGACGGCCCGGCGGCCGACAACGAGGCCCGCGCCCGTCACCGCGCGTCCGTGCGCGGCCTGCCCGAACCCCATCGGCGCATCCACTCCGACGTTCAGGTCTTTGCCCAGCCGCATGACCACGAACCGCCTCGCCCGAGCGCGGCCGACGCGGCACGCGAGAACGGAGGCATCCGATGACCAGCGAGCCGATCCCGAACCCCGCCCAGCCCGCACACCACCGCCCGGAAGGCACGCCCGTGGCCGACGACCGCACCCCGCACGCCCTGCCCGACACCTCCGCCACTCCGGCTCCGCCCAGCGCGGACAACCCGGCGGACGACTCGGCCCAGCGCGTCCCGCGCACCGTCATCGGCGCTCCCCGTGGCACTACCGGCATCGCCTCCGAGCGAGCCGCTGACGACGCGGCGAGGTACATGGCGGTGTCGGTGTGGACGACCGCGCAGACCTCCCCGGCCGCCCAGCGCAAGGGCCGCTACGTCGCCGACTCGACCGCGCACCCGGCCAAAATGCTGCCGGCTGTCGCCGCGCACGCCATCGCCCACTACACCCAGCCGGGCGACCTGGTGCTCGACCCGATGTGCGGCATCGGCACCACCCTCGTCGAAGCCGTGCACGCCGGGCGCCGCGCGGCCGGCATCGAGTACGAGCCGCACTGGGTCGATGTCGCCCGCGCCAATCTTCTCCTCGCCCACGACGCCGGTGTGGCGCACGAGGGCCGGGTGTTCCACGGCGACGCTCGTCAAATCGCTGCACTCCTCCCGCCCGAGTATCTCGGGCAGGCCGCGCTCGTGGTCACCTCACCGCCGTACGGGCCCTCCACCCACGGACAGGTCGCGGTCGCACCCGGCAAAGGAATCCAGAAGTACCACCACCTCTACGGCAACACCCTCGACCGCGGAAACCTCGCCAACATCGGCCACCACCGGCTGCTGTCCGGCTTCACCCGCATCCTCGCCGGACTCGTGCCGTACCTACGGCCAGGCGGACACATCGCCATCACCATCCGCCCCTGGCGCGAACACGCCGAACTGATCGACCTGCCCTCCCAGATCCTCGCCTGCGGTATGCACGCCGGCCTGATCCCGGTGGAGCGCTGTGTCGCGCTGCTGGCGCGCGCGGCCGAGCACGATCTCGTGCCGAGGGGCTCGTTCTTCCAGCGTGACTTCGTCCGCAAACAACGCGAAGCCGGACTCCCGCTGCACCTCATCGCGCACGAAGACGTCCTCGTCTTCAGGACGCCGCTCACTCCCCAGAGTTCACGCGAACTCAAGTGTTCTCAACACGAACCCGGTGCCGCGACGCGGTCACCGTCGAAGGTGGACAGTGGGGTTCGCGCCGAACCCGAGGGCGTGGCGGCATGAACGCACCGCCCCACCGTGCCCGGCGCGGACCACAGCCCACGCCGGGCACGGCGATAACAGCCCTGCCGCAAACGCTGCGCGTTCGCGAGAGCCTGGGTCCCGTCGTGGGATCCGTCTGCACTGGCTATGGCGGGCTGGACCTCGGCGTGCTTGCCGCACTCGGCGGAGGCCGCATCGCCTGGTGCGCCGACCCTGACCCGCACATCCGCCAGATCCTCGACGCGCGCATGCCCGGCGTGCCGAACCTCGGCGACCTCCGCGCCATCGACTGGACAGCGGTGGAGCCGGTCGACGTGTTCACCGCGGGCTGGCCCTGTCAGGACATCTCCGCCGCCGGTCGGCGCGCGGGCATCGAGAAAGGCGCGCGCAGTGGACTGTGGACCAACGTCGTGGAGGGCATTCGGATACTACGACCAGCGTTGTGCGTGCTGGAGAACGTCGCCGCGCTTCGCTGGCGCAACGGAGGACTCCACCGTGTACTCGGCGACCTGGCCGAAGCAGGGTATGACGCGCTCTGGCACAGCGTTCGCGCCGCCGACATCGGCTGCGCGCACCGACGCGAACGCGTGTTCCTGCTCGCCTGGCCCCGCACTCCCGTCGCCGCGAATGCTGCCGACTCCGCAAGCACGCGATGGCGATCACCGGGGTGCGGCCGACCCGACACGCCGCCGCGCGCTGGGGCACCAGGTCAGCCTCCACGACGCGGTGAACGCAGACGTGAGGCTGTTGCCCACACCGACGGCGATCAACCCGAACGACGGCGAGGATCCCAGCCTCTGGCTGCAACGCCGGGAGAAGCACCGCGCACGCGGGATCAACGGCAACGGGATGGGCATGCCGTTGTCTATCGCGGTCAGGCTGCTGTCGACTCCCACGGCGTCGGACGCGAAAGCGTCCACCCACTGCACCCACGATGGTGGCCCGTCGCTGACGGATCAGTGCCGACTCCTGCAGACGCTGGCCACGCCGAGCAACCACGCAACGGGGCGGCCAACGGTCCTCTTGCCGACACCGCGAGCGACCGACGGAACCAAAGGCTGTCCAGCGCAACGCGGTTCCAAGGGCGACCTGATGCTGCCGTCGGCGATCATCCAACTGCTGTCCCGCGCCACGCCGAACGGCACTGTCTAGCGTCCGAAGAGGACTCCGCCACCGGGCTCACCGCACCACTAATGGCCGCGCACGCAGTTGTGGACTGGGGTGAGTACGCCCCGGCCGTGCGGCGATGGGAACGCCTGCTCGGCAGGCCAGCGCCTTATCCAACCCAACCAGGACAACACGGCCGCCCGGTGTTGGCTCCGGCCTTCGTCGAGCACCTCATGGGGTTGCCGCAGGGGTGGATCGACGATCTTCCCCTTCCGCGCACGGCCAAACTCCGTGCCCTCGGGAATGGTGTTGTGCCGGCCCATGCCGCCTATGCCGTGTCGCTGCTTCTGGCCGATCTCACTGCTCTTCTCGCAGACGAGCGTTCTGGCACCGGACGGGACGACGGATGCTCGCCGTGGGCGTGCCGGTCCTGCACGGCCGTCACCGCGGAGCGTGCGGGATGACGGCCCCAATCGCACGCGTCGTGCTGCAGGGCGCTGACCGCGCCGATACCCGGTCCGCTCGCGTCGTCACCGTGGTGGGCTTCGTCGCGGCGGCCTACGTCATCACGGTGGTCACGGCGAACTGGGCCTCTACCCACTGGCCCGCGCTGGTCCTCGGATCGTTGGTGATTCCGGCCGGCACGCTGTGGGCGGGCGTCGCCTTCACCGTGCGCGACCTGCTGCACGAGGCACTCGGCACGGCGGGTGTAGCCGGGGCCGTCGTGGTCGGCGCCGGGCTGTCGTGGCTACTGGCCTCACCACACATCGCGGTCTCCAGCGTGGCGGCGTTCGCCGTGTCCGAGACGCTCGATTCCGTGCTGTACGCCGTGCTGCGCCGCAGTTCGCGGCTGCGTGCGGTTCTGGGCTCGAACCTGCTCGGGCTGGTCGTGGACAGTGTGCTGTTCGTACCGCTCGCGTTCGGCTCGTTCGCCGCCGTGCCAGGGCAGGTGGCCGGCAAGACGGCCGCAACCGTGCTCACGGTCGCGCTGCTCCGGATCGCGTGGCGCCACCAGGGCCGGGCGGTGCCGCGATGAGGTTCTATCTCGGCACGCACCAACCCGCGTGGTTGAGCCGTGATCTCGGTGTACCGCTGCTGGTCTCGCATCGGCGGCTGGTCGGCAGGCGCAGACTGCCGCGCGCGAGCGGGCCGTGGGCGCTGGACTCCGGTGGTTTCACCGAGCTGTCGTTGCATGGGCGGTGGCGGTTCGACGAGCGCGCTTACGTGGCAGCGGTGCGCCGCTACGCCACCGAGATCGGGCAACTCGACTTCGCCGCCCCCATGGACCACATGACCGAAGTGCACGTGCTGGCGCGCACCGGGGCGAGTCTGCGCACACATCAACACCGGACGGTCACGAACTACCTGCGGCTGAAGGAGATGGCGCCGGACCTGCCGTTCATCCCTGTGATTCAGGGCCAGTCCATTACGGACTACCTTCTCCGGACTAGCGTGAGTTGTCTACGTGGTCGCTCGGCTGAATCTGAGACGCTTTCGGATGCGCAAGCTGTCAGGGAGGACGGACAGCATCCGAACGTGAGTAAGGCTCAGGTGAGTGAACTCTCCTTCGCTGCGTCTGATTGTCACGCCTACGACCCGACCAGTTCGGCTGTCGACGGCTGGTGCGCCGCTGAAGCCGATTGCTGGCGCCGGTCCTGTCAGCACCAGCTCGGATTCGTCAATAATTCCCTGTGCCGTGTACTCAAGGCTGATCCGATGTGCTCGATTCCCTACGCGTGCCAAACCGGTGATGATCAACTTCTCGCCAGCGTCGGGTGCGAGCCACAGCAGTTTGGCTCTCCAGCGCCACACCCCATCCGTCTCCAACACGGCGATATCGTTTTCTTCGTCCCTGTGGACAACGCGACTGTCGACGAACTCCGCGCCGAGTCTCAGGCGAGGCTGATCGTCACCAGTGACCATGTGAGCTGCTGTCAACCAACGTCCCGCAGAGATCTGGACTGCGCTTCCGTACAGGAACTCATCCGAGCCAGGCGACTCACGCTTTACTGTGAGTCGAACTGTCGCCCGACCGACAACCCCGACTCTGAGCGGGACCACCAAGTCGGTGAACAGCAGTCGGCTACCGGTGATCACTGCCGCGATCGAAGCTGCCACGGCGACCCAGATCTTGAGGCTTGCGGCCGCAGCGATTGCGGACACGATGCTTGCCACGACCAAGGTCATGGTGGGGGCATTGCTTCGGACTCTGCGGAATGTAGCGCTTGGTGTGACCAGCACGGTCCCGCCTCTCATCGTCTCCAGCCTGCTATCACTGACGACCTAGCTATCGGTGCGGTGGCCAGCCGTGTAACGCGATGGTCCGAACGCCAGCAAAGTCGTTTGCGTTCGCAGTTTTCGCATCTGGGCAAGCTTCTGGTTGGCCGCGTCGAGACTGACCTGCAGACCCTCAACTTCGCCGAGCAAGCCGCGTTCGGCCGCTTCGCGCAGCCGGTCGTTGAGGTTGACGACGATGGTGAGCAGGCGAGGCTCTTGTGCCGGGTCTGGGCGAAGAACTGGACATCGGATACAGGCGTGTTCGTGTCGGCACGGACTTCCGTAGGGGCGTGCGCAGGTACCCAGCTCAACCTTTCGTTTCGTGAAGTGTTGTTCGAACTCGGACCATTCATCGCGGGTCGGGTCCCGGTATTCGCTTCCGGGACGCAGTGCCCGGCGGCGGGTGATGAACGCGCGATGGTGACGCAGGACATCGTCGTTGTAGACGGCGACGTAGGTCTGGGTCGTGTTCAGGTCGTTGTGCCCGAGCAGTTTCGCGGCGATGTGCACCGGCAGGCCGGTGAAGACCGCTTCGGTGGCGAAGATCCGCCGGAAGTCGTGCGGCGTGTAGCGGAGCAGGTTTCCGTCCGGGCCCACCAGTTCGGCGCGCTGGACGGCGAGCTTGAGCAGACGGTGGGTGGTGGCCGCGCTCATGACTCGGTTCTCGGCGCCGTGGCGGCGCTGGAACAGGTGCGGCAGTGGCGCACTGGTCAGTCGCTCATAGGGGTCGTAGCGCGCGACCAGCGGCACGTGTTCGTTGCCGGCTCGGACGCGGTGCACGACGCGGGCGAGCACGTGCGCCAGTTCCGGGGCGACCAGCAGCACGCGCTCTTGGTCGAGTTTGGACGGTGCGATCTGGAACAGCGGTACGACCTCGCCGGTGTCGGGCAGAGTGTGCGTGGTCAGCGCGAGGTGAGTCAGTTCGAGCATTTCCTCGTGCCGGATCCCGGTGTGTCGCAGGGTTTCCACGACTGCCCAGGTCCAGAACGCCTCGTCCTCGGCGCGCTCGACGTCGAGGTGCTCACCGGTGTCGCAGCGTTCGACGCGAACCCGGCAGGCGCCGCGCTGGTTGCCCGTGCGGGCATCGGCGGCGACCTGGACGCGGCGGAACTCGGTGCCGCCGACGCTGATCACGTCGCCGACCGCCGAGGCCGAGGCCGTGGCGAGCAGCTTCTCCAGCCGCTCCAGGTGCTGCTCGACACTGGTGACGAGGTCGGGCAGCAACGGCGCCAGGGTGCGGGTGCGCTGGTGCATGCGGGCGCGGCGTTGCCGCTGGTGTTTCATGCTGCCCCGGACGTCCTCGTCGCGGATCGGGCAGCGAAAGACCCAGGGTGCCCAGGTCGGATCCTCGACTGCCCAGTGCGCAATATCGAGGTAGAGCGCGCGGACGGCGAAGAACACGCTGTATCGGTCCGCGCGGGGCTGTCCCTTGCTCCAGGGTCGGCGCTGGAATCCGACCCGTTCCTTCCACGCGACGGCGACATCCGGTGGAAGGTTGATTGTGTCCAGGTCGGGATGGTGCTCCTCGACGTCCTTCCAGAACGCGCCGGCGATCAGGCCGACAAGGCCGCGCAGGGATACGTGGTCCATGCCGGCGGCACGCTCGTGCAGGTAGCGGATCAGCAATGCCCGCACCGGTTCACTGCTCAGCCCGTGGCGGTCAACGAGTTCCTCGACGCTGAGCTGCCCCCGTTGGCGAGCGGCGCGCATCGTCGGTGTTCCAGGCGGGAACACGTTGTGCGAGCGCAACATCGCCCAGGCCAAGCCGACAGAATCACCGTTGCGCCCAGAGGACTTCAGCGCGGCGTGGCACTCGTGCAGATCGTCCGGTGTCAGCTCGCGGGGCCCGCGGCCGGTGTGCATCACGACGCGCGTGAGGTGATTGAGCGCATCGACTCGGACACGTTCGCGGACGCCAACTCGCTCTGCCGCCGCGTCGATCTCGGCGAAGAACTCCGGGTCGGTCAACGCCTGCACGTGCCGATAGGTGTCGGAGAAGTGGTTGGTGATCATCCAGTCGTAGCCGGGCCGCAACACGCGCAGGCTGATCAAACAGCTCATGCCGAGCGTGAAGTGCCGGCGTGCGTTGAACGGGCTCGTTCCCCCCGCCGCGACCAGTGCGTCGACGCCTGCTTCACGCCAGCCCTTGCCGAGCGATTCGGCGCCGCTGGCCTCCCAGCGCTCCTGCCAGGTCCCGCCTGGGCAGGACTCCAACCACGTCAGCAGCCGCGTCGCCCCGTTCCGGCGGGACTGTCGCTTGTCGGGGTGCTGATCACCGACCGGCAGGTCATAGGCGAGCTGCGCGAGTGCGTCGCGGCGCAGCCGAGTCTGCGGCCACACCACTGTGCGACGCGCGGTGTCCGACGTAGTGGAAGGAGCTGATGATGAGCGTGTTTCCGGCTTCTCGTGCACAGGTGCCGTGGTCATCCGCGGAACCCCGGCTGCCAGCCGAACAGCTCCTGCAAGTCCGTCGAGTCGTAGCCGATGGCCGCTGCTGCGTTGGCCGGTCGGGGTTCGGCCTGTCGCTGGTGGTGTTGGCGGACGTGGTCGACGAGCTGGTCCAGGCGCAGGCGCAAGTAGCGTTCGGTCGTGCTCAGATGTGCGTGGCCGAGCAGGATCTGGATGTCCACCAGCGGCATGTCGGGGTCAGCAGCCATGCGCAGCGCTGCGGTGTGCCGCAAGTCGTGCAACGTCCAGTTCGTTCCCAGCACGGCGTTCGCCCGCCGAAGGACCGCGCGCATTGCCTCGTAGGTAAGCGCTCGCCACGGGCGGCGCAGGGTCCACCACAACGGCTTGGCCGGTCCGATCAGCTCAAGCGGCAGCTTGTTGTGGTAGAGCCGCAGCCAGACGAACGCGTCGGGCGATGCGGGCAACCACTGCAACTCGTTGGTGCCCTTGCGGATCACGCCGATGAGCTGCTCGCCGTAGTCGACTCGGGCTTGGTCGAGCCGCAACAGTTCGTCTGGCCGGGCAGCGGTCGAGACGTAGAACGCGAGGATCGCTCTGTCGCGGTTGGACGGCATCCGCTCGAACAGCTCGTCGAACATCCGGTCCGGGATCGCTCGCGGCTGCGTGCGGGAAACGCGCTGCCGGTACACGGCGCGGCGCCCGGTGACGAAGGGCTCCATCGGGTTGTGGTGAGCATCTGCACGACCACCGCGCGGGCTCGTGCGCGCAGGAACGGGATTGCGCAACGGTCCCCGGCCTTGCACCAGGAAGAAGTCGTAGAACCCGCTGACGACCGCAAGATTGTGGTTGATCGTCGCTGGCGCGAACTGTGCTGTGAGGTACCGCTTGCCGGTCCGAGCATTCACGCTGCCCGGCTCGGGCGAATCCGCTCGACGTGTCCGGTGCTTCGTGGCCGTGCGCATCCACAGTACGAAGTCACGCACCTCGGCACGATCGGCGCGGTCCCACACCACCTCGACCGCCCACAGAAACCGCAACCACCGCAACAGCGCCCGCGCATACGACTCCACGCTCGACGCGCTGAAACCGGCGGCCACTGTATGGCGAAGGTACTCAACAACTTCCGCGACCTCGACGCCCTCCGGATCGACCACGAGCCACGGCACTCCAACGTCGCGGCCGCCTACGACGGCACCCACCCGCGGAAGAACCAGCCCTGCCGGCCGCACAAACGGCGATGTTGCTTGATCGTCCTGCACGAGGACGTATTCAACCTGCGGGCCAGGGCTACAACGCAAGCCCACGGACCTGCGTTAGTCCGGTCAACACACCACCGCTGCGCTGACTCCTATGAACGGCATGGCGTCGAGCTCGCTTCGCTGCCTGTGGTCGGAGTAGGCAGCGTCTGCCGCCGCCAGCACACCGACGAGGTCGAGCAGATTCTGCGATCGCAGGCGGCCCGCGGATACCGGCTGCACGCCTTCGGCGCCAAGGTCCTCGGACTCGCCCGGTACGCCGATGCGATCCACTCCAGCAACTCACTGGCGTGGAGCCTGCGCGGCCGGCACGTCCCCGGCTGCACACCCAGCCATCGCAGCGAATCCAACTGCCTGCGCTTCGCCCTGCAGTGGCACACGCGACTGGTCACCTCGCTACCTGTCAACACCTGCGACACGACACCGGGCCGCAAGCCGAGTTCCACCCGACCACCGCGTACTGCCCGGCACAACGCTGCATGACCGCAAAGCGAGCCTGGCCGCACTGGCCCTGGCCGTCGACGGGTACCTGGAATCGGTTGGCCTGTTCCTCCCCGCCTCACGCCTAGCGAGCCTCATACAGGATGGACCCACAGTCATGTCTTCGCGCACTCACCCGAGGTCAACCCGCAGCGAACCACAGTCGATCGGGGCTAACCGCTCGAGTCACCATGAACCAGAAGCCGTGCCCGCTTATGCCCCGTTGTGCTCAAGCGGGCAGCAGCTGCTCTACACCCCGGCAGAGGCCGCCGAAATCCTCGCGGTCAAAGAGTCCTGGCTACGACGGCAGGCCGGCCTACGCCGAGTTCCCTCTACGCGTCTCGGCAAACACCTGAGGTTCTCCCACGCAAACCTCGAAGCGATCGTGGAATCCGCCCAGCGCACCACTTGCACCCGAACCGCACCACCCGGACGGCGACGCTGAAGTCAGCAACAGCGAGGCGCTAAGGATCTCTGTGGATATTCAAAGTACTTGTGCGCCACCACTTCCCCTTTTCGCTGAATGGAGCGTCCATGTTCGTGTCACGTCCGTGACCCCCACACCAATGCGAGAGAGGTCAGCACATGCCTTGGGTAGAGCGCAGCGGCGAAAACTCATGGAGGGTCCGCTACCGCACCGACAACCCCGACAAGCCCGTCGACGCGATCTCAGGATTCACCAGCCAGCAAGCAGCTCAAGACTACGTCGACGACATGAAATCCGAGCAGCGCAAGGGAACCTGGCTTGACCCCGTCGGCGGTCAGACCACTCTCGGCGAGTTCCTCCCTGACTTCTGGGCGGCGATCGACGTCGATCTGCGCACCGAGGAGAACTACCGCAGCATCGTGCGCAAACACATCGAACCCCGCTGGGGCGACACCGCCTTCGCCGACTTCAAGAACCTCAAGATCCAGGCGTGGGCCAAGGAACTCCGCACACATCTGTCCGCCGTCACAGTGCAGGGCATCACCAAGCTGTTGTCACTGATCCTGTCCGACGCGGTCGACGAGAAACTTATCGCGGCTAACCCGATCCGGCCGCCGCGCCGGGGCCGCCGACGCCACGGCCAGCGCCCTAAGAAGAAGGTCTGGGCCGAACCCGCCGAACTACTCGAAGTCGCCGACCAGATCGCCGCCTGCTACGGGCCCAGCGGCGCCATCCTGGAGGTCACCGCCGGATGGACCGGAGCCCGCTGGGGCGAACTGACCGGCCTGCAACGGCACAACGTGCACCTGTTCGACGACGACACCGGCTTCATCGTCATCGACCCCGACACCGGCACCCTGCACGAATCCGCCTCCGGCAAGCTGTGGCTCGGCCCGCCGAAAACCGAGGCCTCCGCCCGCACCATCAGCCTCGTCCCGTCCAACGTCCGACTGCTGCGTATCCACCTCGCCACACACAAGCACCCGCACGTCTTCATCGGCCCCGACGGCGGCCTCCTGCGGCGCAGCAACTTCGCCCGCCGCGCCCAGCGCCCCGCCGCCGACGGCAACCTCCACGTCGACAGCCCCAGCATCCGTCTCCACCCAGCCAAACCCGGCCTGACCTTCCACGGCACCCGCCACAGCCACAAGACCTGGATGATCGACGACGGCATCCCCGAAATCGCCCAAGCATTCCGCCTCGGCCACGTCATGCCCGACAAGGTCCAGGAGACCTACTCCCACGTCGCCGCCGCCGTCGAAGCACGTCTGCTGCAACACCTGCAGGAACGCTGGGACAAGGCCGTCATAAACGCGCCCGTCGATGTCGACAGCAACTGGCGCCTCGCCGCGTGACAACCCCGCCGTCCAACCAAATCCACCACCGTGAGGCCCTCGACCATCCCAGTGCGTCCGCTCAGCGGGCCACACGCGCACACCTGGCCCGACGGCGCTGTCAGCGCCGATTGTCAGGGCGCTGGTGTGGCTCGCACCAAACACGCCATCGCGGCGTGTGCGCTGCCCCGGAATGGCGCGGTTTGCCTGTTGTTGACGTATACCGGGAAATCGTCGAGCTTAGCCATCAACTCCACGGCCGTACGGACGTAACTGGCATCACGGCGCAGTTGAGTCTGGTGACGATGCTCGTGCGGCGCGATGACAAGACGTGCGCGATCGAGCCGCGGAAGCTCCTGACGATGGTTGACGAAATCGCGGCTACGCCTGATGAGGCACAGCGGCGGCCGTTCAGTGTGGAGTCCACATAGGCCGCGATCATGAAGCTGCAGCAGCGCCATCTCAGCGGACGGCGTTTTCTGTAATGGTGGCAGCTAGACCCGCTACTCCTTCAGATGACGGCATCGCCCTTGGCGGCTCTTGAGCGCTTCTTCTGCCTAGCCAGCGCGAGCCAACTAACTCAGCGGTGCGGATGCATCTGAAGGCGGAACGGGTTGCAGCGGCGGCTCGGCGGAGTTGTACGAAGGTGTCAGCTCGGCGGAGACGTCGGGAGGTGCAGGGTCCACAGGCGCGATCGCTTTCGGCTGTTCGCGAGCGGCGGTCGCCTGGATCGGCGGATCTGCAGAGGAAGGACGACCAGGTTCGCCGACGTCAGCGCGTCCTTCCGCAATCGCGATTGCCCGCGCGACAGTGAGTGCGCCTTCGGGGCCGTGAGTGTTCACAACCTCGCGCAGAAACCTCCGTCGACCGGCGTTGTCCCACCAGTCGACCGTCCGGGTCAGGAACCCGCGTCCACCAATCAGGCCACCAAGGGCCGTCGTCCACCAAGGCATCCGAACGCACACTCCACCTGCGCCGACCCCGAGTGGCCAGCGGTGACGTGTCATATTCGGGTCTTGGTCTTGGTCTTGTGCAGGTGGTAAGGCTGCGTGGCCGCTTCTACTCGGCGAAGCGGGTGGAGCTGAAGCGGGTGGTGAGCCACTTCTCAGGGCGTGGTGCCGAGCTGGGACGTGTTTGGCGTTCCGCCCTACGCGGCTTCCCGTTTGGTGAAACGGGAGCCCTGGTCACGGCGAGGGTACCGCGCAGTTCCGCATCGCACCTCAGCCCGGTCATCAGCGCCGAATGGATCTGCAGCTGTTCAGGTCCTGCCATGGGCAAGGTCCTTTACGTAACCCGTGCCGCTCACCAGGCGATACACCCCTATACCGGCGAGTAGTGGAAGGGGGCACGGGATGAGGGAAGGGGTCGTGTCCGGTGCCTGGGCGCGGACCGTGCTCGTCTTGGCGGTGGGCGCGCTGCTGGCGGCCGGGGTGATCAACGTGCTGATCGCGGTGACCGAGGCGGTGCTCTGGCCCGTGGGCGTCGGCGTGGGCTGGGTGGTCGTGGCGGCCGGCGTGAGCATCTGGGCCGACACGGCGGCTACGTCCAGATTGAGAACACCCTGCGCGGCACCGGAAGGGGTGGCCGCAGCAGAGGCAGTTCGTCAGCGGTGAAGTACGCCACGCGGTCTGTGCATGATTGGCGACGGCGCGGACGATGCGCTGCTGTGCGGTGTAGAGCTGGGCGTTCATCGGCGTGGGTGCGGTGCGGTCACGGGTACCGCCGCCAGGTCACCCGGTCGGGGACTTGCCGTGCCGGAACGCGGTGGGGGTCGCAGAATCCGTGGGGTGGAAGCCTCTGACCGCGTGTTGCTGATCGACCTGGAGAACGCCGTTGGCACGATCCACGTGCGTTCGCGCATCCTGCGTGCGAAGGTCCACGCCCTCCTGCAGGCGGTCGGGCCGGTACACCACGCCCTGGCCAGTCACGCCCAAGCCGATCCGGTCGAAGACACGGTCGTGAGCGTGCTCGCCGAGCTGGGTGTTGCGGCCTGGCGGGTAGAGCAGCACGACAACGCCGCCGAATTCGCACTGATCAGCCACGCGCGCTACGCCTATCAGCAGGGTTGCCGCACGTTCGCTGTCGCCTCAGCGGACCGTGCATTCACCGCGCTGGCCGATCTCGGCGCGTTCGACGTCCTCGCGTGGGAGGGACAGCAGGTGTCGGCCAAGCTCGAAGACCGAGCCCAGAGCGTGATCCGCGTAGCGCGACCGACACCTATTGATCCCGTACCGGCTCAATGAACTGCGCGGCGGGAAGACCCGCCCGCCCAGTCCAGCAGTTCGAGTTCGGGAAGTTGCTTGTTGTGCAGCCGGGTGAGCGGGGCACCCACTGCTCGGGAGTCAGGTCGAATTTCGTGGAAATGGCTAGTACTTCCACATGGCTGACGTCGATCGAACCGCTCAAGTGACAATATTTCCGATCACTTTGCCGCTTGGATCGAACCTGGACTGTCGTTCGTCGGACGCAATTGGCGCTCGGGCTCGCGCCCTGAGCCTGGGAAGCGCCGCCTCTCGGGCTGCCGTTGTCGGCGCTGCGACATCAAGCTGTCGCAGGGCATCCGCAGTGGGGAAGCCGCGACGGAGCAGGTCGACTGAGAAGTAAGCGTTGAGGTTGCCGTCCCAGCCGTACTACACGTGCGCGCCGCCCATCGGACCCGGCGCCACCGTCACGGTGCTGCCAACGGCGGGCAGGGCCCCCTCCTCGGGGGTGTCACGTCGCCCGTCCGGATGTGTCGGGGGTGCCCGGTAGCGTTGCTGCTTTCGATTTCGTCGAACAGGAAGTCATGCCGATGCAGGTCAAGCTTCGCGACCACGAGTGGTCGATCGGAGATCGGATCGGGGAAGGCGGCTACGGCCAGGTCTACGAGGCGACGTCGGCGCAGGGTGAGCAAGCCGTCGCGAAGCTCGTCCCCAAAGAGCCGGGTGCGGAGCGCGAAGCGCTGTTCGGCAACGACCTGTCCGGTGTCCGGCACGTCGTGCCCGTGATCGACCAGGGGGAGACCGAGAACCACTGGGTGCTTGTGATGTCTCGCGCGCAGAAGTCCCTCAAGGAGCACCTCGACGAGCGCGGCGGGCCGTTCGACACGGCCGAGGCTGTGGCGATCCTGACCGACATCGCCGAGACGCTGGCCGATCTGGACGGCCGTGTGGTGCACCGAGACCTCAAGCCGGCGAACGTGCTGCTGTTGGAGGGCCGCTGGTGTCTGGCGGACTTCGGCATCGCACGGTACGCCGACGCGGCGACCGCGACGGTGACGCGCAAGTACGCGGGCTCGCCACCGTATGTCGCACCGGAACGGTGGCGCGGCGAGCGTGCGACGAGTCTGACCGACATCTACTCGTTCGGCGTGATCGCCTACGAGCTGCTGGCGGGCAAGCGGCCATTCGTCGGCACGGACGATGAGGTGCGGCACCAGCACCTTGAGGACATGCCGGCCCACCTGGAGGCCGTTCCGGCGCTGCTAGCGGCACTGGTGGAGGAGTGCCTGACCAAAGCTGCAGCAGCTCGTCCGAGGCCGGCCAACGTGGTCACCAGGCTGACGAAGATCGAACAGCAGGTACCCGCCGGTGGCCTGGCTCGCCTGCAGGAAGCCAACCGCGCCGAGGCCATTCGCCGCGGCGAAGCCGCCCGAGACGCGTCACAAGCTCGCACAGAAGCGGAGAGCAGGCAGGAGCTCTTCACCGCGGCCAAGGCGAACCTGGACCGGGTGTCGGCGATGTTCAAAGAGGCCGTGCTCGACGCCGCCCCCACGGCGAGGCAGGTGCGCCTCATAGGCGATGGCAGGGCACTCGACGCCACCCTCACCGCGGCAGAGGCGCGTTCGATCGTTGGCGGCTGGGCGCTGAATTTGTGCGACGCCGTGCTGAGCATCTCTGATGCCACAGCGACCTCGGCGAACCCGTGGGGCAGACGGCAGCCGCCGGCGTTCAGCGTGATCGCGCACGCAGAGGTCACCATCCGGATCCCTCCGGACCGGTTTGAGTACGAGGGCCGTCAGCACTCGCTGTGGTACTGCGATGCCCACGAGACCGACCATTTCCAGTGGTTCGAGACGGCGTTCATGGTCGCCGCGTACGTCCCCAAGCGTGGTCGGCTCGATCCGTTCGCGATAGATCCCAGCGAGCACGCAGCCAAAGCGATCGGCTCCGGTATGGCCGAGTGGCAGCTGGCGTGGCCGTTCACCCCACTGGGTGTCGGCGACATGGACGAGTTCGTGACCCGGTGGGCCGGATGGTTCGGCGATGGTGCGACCGGCCAGCTTCGGCACCCAAGCCACATGCCCGACCGGTCGCCGGACGGCAGCTGGCGCAAGAACTAACTGCGTTAGCTTGCGACAGAAATTCAACCGGACAGGCTGGGCGAGTTCGGCCAGATGGAGGCACCAGTGTCATCGGCGTTAACCCAGGTCGGGACGATGCTGGCTTCGCGAGCAAGCCGGGCTTGCGGACTGTGCGGCCAGTTCCGGATGCCGACCAAGGCCCATGTGCCCCCGCAAGCGTCCGGAAATACCAGCGCTGTGAAGAGAGCCCCGGACGTCATCGATCAGGGCGGCGTCCGCAGGCAAGGCAGGTGGTCCGATGGCGGCATGTGGGTGCGCGGCCTTTGCGGCGACTGCAACAACCTGGCGGGATCCTTGTACGACAAGGCATACGCCGATTTCGCCAGGCAAGTTGCGCTGATGACGTCGCCGTTCGCCAAGCGTATGCAGATCATCCGTAGCGAACCACCAGCGGTGTTCTTCGCTCCCCAGCTGGTCGCCAAGTGCGTCCTGTACGGGATGTTCGGCATACATCCCCGGTTACGCGTCCTCTTCCCAGAACTTGCCGACGACCTCGTGCACCAGGCCGAGCACATCCGCTGGCCCGGCAAAGTCGCCTTGAAGCTGGGGCTCACCACACCCGATCTTGACCATCGCGGTCTGCTTACCAGCGGCGTGTCCATGATGAAAGTGTTGGGACGACGTCTTGTTCACTTCCCGTTCGCAGAGATCGTCTTCCCCCCATTGGTATGGGCCCTCGTGCCGATCGACAACACGCCAGAACTGGGAGCGGACGACACCCAGTACCTGACCGACGCTTCCAGTTGGGTCCGTTACTCACGGGACCGCACGAGCGTCGATCTCCGATCCCTCACTCGAAACCTCCCCACCTTCACCCATCCGATGCTGTCACTCGAACGCGGTTCCTGGACCGAGCTACATGGAGAGGCAGGGACGGATGCCGAACCCGTCATGGTCCACGGAAAGCTCCCCTGATCTCTGACTTGCTGTTCACGGTCTCGCTGATCGCCGCCGAGGCACGTCTGTTCCAGACCGCGGGCGTCACCCCCCGAGACGCTGTGGCGTCCCTGGCGTGTGGCGAAACGCGACGAGGAGGCAGCCGACACGGTGTCCTTCACCCTGGTGCCCGACGACGGCGGCCCGGTTCCGGCCTTCGAACTGGGCGGGCGGATGAGGTCCGGTTCTCCGGCAGGGTGGCGGGCTTCAACACTGTCGGAGCAGAACCGGGCTACTGGGTTTCGTGGTGAGATCAGGCTCGTGACTTGGTAAGCACCATCAGCTCGGTCATGCCGTGCGTCATGCCCAGCGCCAACGGCCGCTGAGGTGGTGGCGGGGTCGTGGTGCTGACGCGGGGCTCATGTCAGCACCACGACCCTGGTCAGGAGTTGTTCGGGCCGATGAGGCCGCTGAAGAACCTCACCGCGCCCGCCACAGCCGCGCATCCGCCGAGGACAGCTGCGGCGGGCGGCTGGTCGGCGAGCAGGATCAGCCCCGCGGTCGCGGCGCCGGCGAGCAGCGCCAGCAGCAGGATCACTGCGGCCCGCAGGCTCAGCAGCGGCTTGGAGAACTCCGAGTCGTCGCGGGACATGTACCTTCTTCTCCTCTGAAACTGATCGTCCGGAGCAAGGCCCGGCTGTGCCGGGTCTAGGTGCGTCCGCGCTGGTAGCCCCACGTTCTTCTTATCGGAACCCAGCCGTAAAAGATCTTGAAAAAGTCGTGGGGTAGGTCGTTTTCGCTGACCTACGAGAGGTCGCTTGGGGCCAAGGCCTTAAGGGACGTCTCGGTGGGTCACCGGGTCGTCTGTAGAGCGAGAAGTGGGAGTGCGCGGTGGTGGGTGGTGAGCAGTCGGTCGGCGCGGGGTCGCCGCCTGCTGTTACGCACCTACAACTGGGAAACTCGACCGCGAACGCGCAGTTCACGACCTCCGAGGACGCTGGCGCGTCGTTCGACGCGGCCGTCGCGGCCGCGCTGTTCAACCCGGAGTCGCTCAAGGCGCTGTTGCGCGCCGAGCACATCACCGGCAAGGAGGCCGCCGACGTCGAGGCCGCGGCCGCGAGCCTGCAGCGCCGCACCGAGGATGCGGTCCTGGTCATGCAGCTCGCCGAGGACGGCTTCGCGGGGCCGAAGTACGAGGTGTCCCAGGCCGAGCTCGTCGCGTACGCGCTGCCGATCCTGCGGTCGTGGCTGCGCCGGGGCGTGATCTTCGAGTACTGCATGAAGCGCGGCCGTCCGGTCACCGCCGACGCGATGGACCAGGCCTACCTCGCCGGAAGCCTCGACGAACATCTGCACGAGCGGCTGAGCCTGGCCGGCGAGACCATCGCCAAGGCGCTGCCGGTGTTCTGCGAGCGCGCCCTGGTGCAGCGCGGCTGGACGCACGAGGGCGGGGCCAGCCTGCTCACCTACTTTGTCGGCGCGACGCTCAACGAGTTCCCTAACATCTTCCGCAAGTGGCGGACAGCGCGCGAGGCCTGGCGCCAGGCGCACGGCTACGGACTCAACGCCGATGACCTGGGCAGACAGCCGTTCGGAAGCGATGGCGAGGACCCCGGCGAGTCGGTGGTCTCGCGCCAGTTCGTCCTGGACACGCTCAAAGGCCTGCCCGACAACCTGCGTGAGGTCGCGACCCGGATCGTCCTGGGCGACGAAGGCCAGGCCAAAGTTGTCAGCGCTCGGCGCGCCGCAGTGCTGTCGTCAGCCGTGGCGTGTGGCGCGACGGTACGCATGGGGAGTGTCGCCGAAGACCCGGCGGAACACTGTGGTCAGGTGGCTCTGGCTGGACATGCCGACCAACAGGGCGATCTCCGCGATCGGCCGGTCGGAACGAGTGAGCAGCTCGGCCGCCCTTTCAACGCGGCGCTGGAGCACATACCGGTGCGGCGACACCCCGATGGCCTTCTTGAAAGCGCGGCCGAACTGGTGGCGATCCAACTCGGCGACACCGGCCAGCCGGTCGAGGCGCAGGTCGCCACCGAGCTCGTCGTCGATATGTTCCAACACCTCGCGCAGCCGTGTTCCGGCGAGGGCCGGTGTCGGCGCAGCCGAGATGTTCACCCGGCTGGAATAGCGGCGCAGCAGATGCAGCGCGAGCGTGGTCGTGACGCCATCGACGAAGAGCTGGCCGGCCACACCGCCGGAGGTCGCCTCGTCACGCAGCGCGAGCGTGAGCTGGCGGACCAGCGGGTCGACTCGGTTAGTGAACCCGATGAACTCGACGCCGTCACCGGCCCCGGCCGGCACCTGGGCGGGATCGAGCCGGATGGTCACATAGTCGAGAAGACCGCGGCCGTGGCGCGCCACGCGACGTCGGTTGGCCGGGATGAACGTCACCGCGCCGGGAAAGTCCGCACCCGCGTACCTGTGGCCGTCCTCGATCCGTGCCTCCGTGCGGCTGGTCACCCCACCGAGCGTGACCAGAAGAAGGTGCTCGGAAAGCTGGCACACGCCCTCGGTGGCGGGGCCGCTCTGCCACCGCGCTACCTCGAGGCCGACTCCCGCCCAACGGTACTCGCGCAGCTGAAGATACCGGCCACCCGGTTCGCGCACGGCTGTCACAACACCAGTGTTCGGACAGGCTCGTTAGCACCGTGTGAGCCGGGGGCTTCACCCAGGAGAAGTCCGCGAATCTGCAAGCGGCGCAACAAAGTGAAAGACTCGACGCGGACATCGGCTCACCATGTGATCCATGGAAAGCACAACCCCTCCTTCCACCCACGACGGCCGCACCCAGGGTATGGTCTCCCGGCGCGGAGTGCTCGCCGCCACTGGTGCCGCCGCGCTGGCGATCGGGATTCCCGGCGTCGCGGCCGCCGACCACCTTCGGGGTGGCTCCAGACCGGTCACCCGTCCGTTGCCCGACTCCGGAGGCATTATCCCGGTGATCGGACTCGGCACGTTCATGACCTTCGACCGCCGACCGGAAACCGACCGGTCGTTCATCCCCGTCGTGCTCCGCGAGTTCTTCGACGGCGGTGGCCGGGTGATCGACACCTCGGCGCTCTATGGAGCGGCCGAGACGAACACCGGCCAGTACCTGCGCGAGCTGGGTCTCACCAACCGGGTGTTCCTGGCCGACAAGAGCTGGAACTGCGGAGAATACGCGTTCGACGACAGCCATGCGGTGCGCCAGTTCACCCGTTCTCAGGAGCGTCTGCATCGCCGGCGGCTCGACTTGGTCGGTGTGCACAGCATGACCAACGTCGGCATGATCCTGCCGGTGCTCAACCGGTTGAAGGCACAGGGCGCGATCCGCTACGTCGGCCTGACCTCCCACGAGCCCTACCAGTACGCCGGGATGCGCCCGCTCATCGAGACCGGCGCGATCGACGTCATCCAGGTCCGCTATTCGATGTTCCAGCGCTCGGTCGAGGACGGGCTGCTCTCGATCGCGGCGGACAACGGCGTCGCAGTGATGGTCAACATGGCTCTGGAGAAAGGACGCCTCCACCACGCCGTAACCGGCCACTCCGTCCCGCGGTTCGCCCAGGACGAGGGGTGTGAGTCATGGGCCCAGTACTTCCTGAGCTACGTCGCCGCACACCCCGCGGTCACGTGCGTCCTCCCTGCGTCAACCAATCCCGCCCACGTTCGAGAAAATCTCCTCACCATGCACCGCCCGCTCCCGGACCAGCGCCAACGCCGCCGGATGCTCGACCATTTGCAGGAGATCCCCGAGTTCGCCCGTGTCGCCACCACACCGTGGTACCCCGGCAAAACCTTCGCCAACGGCCTCGTCCGACTCCCACAGCCGCACCCGACCGGCTGACCGGCGCGCCAAGGGCAATCACCATGTTGAGCATGTCGAACGGCTGCCAGCGAAAGGATCGCTTGTGGCCGGGTCAGGCCGAGTTCGAAATAGCGCTCCTCGGACAGCTCGGTCTGGCCGGGCGCTCATGTTGTGTCAGCAAACTCCAGGCGTAGTCGGCATCGTCGGCCGCTCGGGCGAGACAGCTGGTGCGAGCTCCGCTGTCCTGAAGGACTGCATGGAACTAAAGGTGACCGAGTGTGCTGGCCGAGGTGAGACCGAGCGCCAGGATCGTTGCCATCGCGCGAAATCGCATGAGGTCACCCTTCGTCAGTTGCCACGGTCGTAGGCGGGGTCGCGGGCGAGATACGCTTCGCGCAGCCGGTGGATGCGGAGCACCGGGTCGACCCCGCCGGGGTCGAGGTCGAAGGTCCAGCTGGATTCGTCATGGGTGGGCGCGCACAGGCCCATCGGCAGTGCGTCTTCGAGCCCGAGCAGCCGCCGCACGATGATGGCGCGGCTGGCCCAGGGGCACGCGCGCGCGGCGATGAGCCGGTAGCGACCGGCCGTGATGGTGTGTCCCTCGCGGCCGTCGGCAGTGATCCGGGTGGAAAGATAGTTCTGATTCCGCACATAGGTTCCATCCGCCCGCGTGTCGGGATGGGTCGTGCGTGTATCCGGTTCCTCGGTGGACATGAGATTCGCTCCTGTCGGTGCTGGGGTGTTCAGCGAACCAACGCGAATCCATTGGACCAATCGACGATGCCGTCGTTGGCCAGGCGTAGCTGGAGGAACCCGAGCGCCTCGAGTTCGTGCGCGCGATCGAGCTGTCCGCTGTCGACGACGGCTAGCCCGCCGGCGACGATGAGGTCCGAGAGTGCTTGCTTGGCGGAATGGTCATCGCCGGCCAGCAGTACGGTGACCGGATTCTCCCCGACTTTTCCGCTGGTCAGCGTCGCGGCGAAGGTGGTGTTGAACGCCTTGAGGACGCGGGCGTCAGGGAGAGACTTCTGGAGTTCGGCGGCGGCCGAGCTGCCGGCGGGCACCTTCAGCTGCTCGAAGGTCTCGAAGTCCAGCGGGTTGGTGATGTCAACAACGACGCGTCCGGCGAGCTGGTCGCGGTACCGGCCGGTGATCTCGTCGAGTGCTTCGTAGGGAACTGCGAGCACGACGATCTCTCCGGCCAATTCGGCGGTGTCGTCACGCCCGATGTGCCGCGCGATCGCGCCGCCTGCGGTGAGCAGGTCACCGATGGCCGTGCCCATGGCGCCGCTGCCGAAGATCGTTACGGGAATGGTCATGATGTTTTCTTCCTTTCCGTTGTTTCATCGTTGATGTAGCGCGGCTGGGCGACGGCCACACCCGCGGCGGTGAAAGGTGCGAGCACGGCGAGCAGGACCACGATGGGCACCGTCCATCCGCCGGTGAGGGCATTCGTCCAGCCTGCGGCAAGCGGGCCGAGGGCGGCGACGAGGTAGCCGACGGTCTGTGCCATGCCCGACAACCGCGCCGCGCTGTCGGCGTCGCGGGCGCGCAGTGTGAACAGGGTGAGGGCGAGGCTCAATCCCCCTCCCTGGCCCAGTCCGAGCACGGTCGCCCACAGCAGAGCGCCACCGGTCGGCGCGATCACGAGCCCCAGCAGGCCGATGCCGAAAGCGGCGGTGACAGCGAATACGAGGCTGTGCTGGCGTCGCATGCGGACAGCGAGAACCGGTATCGGCAGACCGCTGGCGATCCCGGCCAGCCCGACGAGCGACAACGCATAGCCTGCGGCGTCTGCGGTCATACCGTTGTCGGTCAGCAAGGTTGGAAGCCAGGCGGCCAGCGCGAAATAGATGCCGGACTGCAGGCCGATGAACAAACCTGCTGACCAGCCGAGGCGTGTACGCCACACCGGGACAGCCTCGGCCTTCGCAGCCGAGTCACTGTCGGCTGAGGGGCCTCGCACAGCACGCGGCAGCCAGGCGAGGAAGGCGACAGCCGCAGGTAGCCCCCACATCGCGAGGCTCCCGCGCCAGCCCAGGCCCACAGTCCTGCCAAGCGGTACGGTCACCGCGGCAGCCACCGCCGCTCCGGACTGCAACGCGACCGAGTAGACCGTCATCGTCGCGCCGAGCCGGTGCGGCCGGTAGTGCTTGATGGCTGCGGGTATCAAGACGTTGCCCACAGCAATGCCGCTGGCTGCGACCACGGTCCCCGCGAACAGCAGCGGAAGCGGCGCGAGCAGGCGCATCACGATGCCCACGGCGATCAACCCGACCGCTATGAGAACCGCCCGGTCGATCCCGAGGTGCTCCGACAGGAACGCCGCCCCCGACGCCACAAGCCCCAGACACAGCAGAGGAACCGTCGTGAGCAAGCCCAGCATCGTCACGCCGAGTCCGGTGTCTTGCTGGATCTCCGTCGCGAGCGGGCCGATCGCGACGATGGCGGGACGCAGTGCGAGAGCGGCCAGCACGATCGCCGCAGTCAGCAGGAGACCGCGGTCGCGGCGCTGTGCCGTGTGCATGAGTTCCATGCTCGGAGGCGACCGCGGAGCTGTAAAAGACCGATAAGCGTGGACGACGTCCGCGCCGACCGAACGCCGCTGCTCAGCGAGGTGATGCGGCGGCCTGTCGCAGCAAGCCCAGGAACGCTGTGGTCGCCGCCGACGCGCCGGCGGAACTGATAGCAGTGATGGTGTGCAGCGCGGCGCGGTCGCTCAACGCCACAACACGCGCTCTCTCAGGAGCTGCGGATACCGCGCTGGAAGGCACTACAGCGACTCCTGCCCCGAGCGCCACCAACCGCGCCATGTCGGAAATCTGATCCAGCTCGAAGGATGCCTCGACGTCAACCTCGGCGCGATCGAAAGCCTCGGTGACCGCGCGCCGCAGACCGCTGCCACGCCGGTAGTGGATGAACGGACCCAGTTCAACCAACTGCCCGACCGAAACCGGCACGCCGGATCGCAACGCGGCGGTCTGCGGTATGACGGCCACCAGCGGATCGTCAATCAGCGGCGTCGCCGTCAATGCTGCCGGCAAGTCGGAGTCGCGCAACGCGACAACCGCGACGTCGAGATCGCCATCCACCACGTCATGTGCGAGATCATGCGATGCGCCTGTACGGATGAACAAGCGGACACCTGGGTGCTGTTCGTGGAAGGCGGCGACCAGTCCGACGACTTCCAAGGACGGCGGTGACCCCTGAATCATGCCGATGCGCAGACGTCCTGCCAGCATCCCCCGCAACGCGGCCATGTCCTGCTCCACCCGATCAGCCTCGGTGAGCAAGCGCCTTGCCCGTGGCAGCAACGCCTCGCCGGCCGTGGTCAACCTCATCCCTCGCCTGCTGCGAACGAACAGCTCGCTGCCGAACTCGGCCTCGAGACGCGCGATCTGTGCGCTCAGCGCCGACTGCGCGACAAAACAACGCTCCGCGGCCTGCGTAAGGTTGCCCGTGTCAGCAACGGCCACGAAGTAACGAAGATGGCGTAGTTCCACGCGCGCATCCTCACATTCGATCAGAAGAGATCATGGACGGGCAGGAAGTGCGCCCTGCCGCGATGAGCCTGGACCTAGCTATCCGCACGGGCGCCGGTCTGGACACGAGCTCGATCGCTCCTTGCTACCGAAGTGTCCTCGCACGCGAACTCAACCACGAACTTCCTCCTGATCGACGGGTTAGCGGCGGTCGAGATGACCGTCACCAACCCTATTCAGCCTCAGCGCGCATTGAGCGAGAGCGCTCAAGTGGCGGTGAACCCGGGAACGGTCATCGGGCCGCTATCGCCCCTTCCGTCGGCACCTCGGTGGACATCGTGCGGCGGCTGCTGCTGCGGCAGGTACCGAGTTCACCGAAGATCGGCTTCTCGCTGGTGGACGTGCGAGACGTGGCGACGGCGCACCGACTGGCCATGGAGTCGCCGATCGCACCGGGCAGCTGGTACATCCTGGCGGGAGACTTCCTGTGGATGCGGGACATCGCGACTGTGCTGGCAGTGGAGTTCAACCGGCGCGGCTACCGCGTGCCCACCGGAACAATGCCGACATCAGTACTGCGGCTTGCGGCGGTGTTCGACCTTTCGGTCCGGCAGGCGCTGGACTTCGTGGGTCGTAGACAGCTCGTCAGTGCCGACAAGGCTCGCAGTGAACTGGGGTGGACCACACGCCCGTCGCGAGAGTCGATTGTGGACACCGCCAACAGCCTCATCGAACTGGGGCTCGTGCCAAAACCGGCGGCGTAGAAGGCCGTTGTTCCAAGGGATCGTGCCAACCTGACGACGACGTGATCTTGGATTGGGTTGAAGACGACAGGAACTGACACCTCATCAGAATCAACCGGCAGCGAGGACGAGTTCGTGCGGAAGGCGGCGGACGAAGGGCTGTTCCTCGACATGCGAAGGTCTGGGCGTGGTGGGCGGACACGGCTCACGAATCCGCAAATGCTCCTTGGTGGTGTGAGTCGCGGTGCCGAACGATGTCAAGGAAGCTTGTGGTGCGAGATCAGGGCGACGGCCCTACGGCTCTACGCCGACACCGGGAGCTCCGGGCTCGCGCCGCGGGCTGCGGCCAGAGAGATAGGACTGTCCGCCCAGGCGCTCCACCACTACTTCGACAATCGAGACGCCTTGGTCGCCGCGCTCGCCAACGACGGACTCCGCGCCGCCCCGTCGGCGATCGCCCGAGATCGCGACTCCGCGGGCACGGACCGACAAATCCGCGGTCGGCCCGCGGCGCGGCTTTGAGTTGGCCTGGGCGTGCTTCGAGGGCTGGACCCCCGCCCAGTTCATCGCACTGGGCGGCTCCGCTCACCTGCCGACCGGCGAAGGTTTTAGTGTTGACAGGTTCAGGGGGAACCGCCAGGGGGAGCTGTCGCGATGAACAAGAGACAGAAGACAGCTATCCACACGACCCCGGGGGAACAGAATGTGCTTACCCAAACGAATGGCCAGGCGTTCGGGCAGCGAATGTGGAAACTGCGCGATGCGCAGAAATGAGCTTTTTTCATCCTGATCTGGATGTGTTGGGTGGCAACGGTTCTGGTCGGCTGCGAGTTGGTGACGGTCGGCGTGGCGGGCTGCGGACATGGCGAAGCCGCTGGTAGCCGAGCTTTCGACCAAGAACGCTCGGGCAACCACCAGGGGCTTCACATGCTGTTCTATCGTGCTGCGCTGCCGTTGTCAGTTCGGACGGTGTCGTGGGTAACCGGTGTGATCCGAACACATCGCCGCCAGTCGGGCTCGGTGTGGCGCAAGCTCGAGCCGGGCCGCCAGGCGCTGCTGATGCTGGTCTACCTGCGCAAAGGCGAGTCGTTCGCCGAGGTCGGCGCCGGTTTCGGGGTGTCGGCCACGACCTGCTAGCGCTATGTCAACGAGACCGTCGGGTTGCTCGCCTCTCGAGCGCTGCGACTACGACAGGCACTGCGGGCCGCCCGCCGGCAGCGGGTGCCGCACGTGGTGCTCGACGGAACCCTGATCCCGATCGACCGCGTTGCCGCCGACAGGGCCTACCACTCGGGGAAGCACAAGATCCACGGAGTGAACGTACAGGTCATCGCCGCACCCGACGGCAGGATCCTCTGGGTGTCGGGTCAGCTACCCGGACACGTGCACGACACCGCCGCGGCCCGGATCTGGAACATCCTCCCCGCGCTGCGCACCGCAGGACTGGTTGCGTTGGTGGACAAGGGATATCACGGCTACGACCCGACCTGCAGGCATGTGATCACACCCTACAAAGGACGCGACAAACCCGACTCACAGAAGCAGGCCAACCAGGCTCACGCCCGGCTGCGCGGCCCCGGCGGACGAGCCCACGCCCAGCACAAGACCTGGCGCATACTACGGAAACTACGCAGCTGCCCACGCCGAACGTGGCAGCTGGCCAAAGCCATTCACGTCATCCATAACTACAACGCCACAACAGGATGAAAAAGGCTCAATCTTATATCTGCTTGGATGGAGAAGACAAATTGAGAATCGTTGCGCCGCTCTCGCGGAGCAGCGATTCTCGCCTCCGGCTGGAAATGCACATGGCAGCACGCGAAGTTCCGGGCGGCGTAGAGCACAGAACTCATGTCAGCAAGGTAAGGATGTCGGATCGGCCTTCTGAACCGCCGATCCGACATCCTATCTTCACCGAAGTCCTGAGAGGGGGGCTCAGGACTCGGGAAGTTCTATGACTGCAACCTATCCGCACCTCGCGCTGGTGTCTTCGTCCGTTCGAGGCGAAACGAACGAAGATCGAACTCGCGTTTACCAATGCCCGAGGTTGAAGTTCGGAGTCAGGGGTGGGTACTCGTCGAGCAGACTCAGCCAGCAGGTGGCGCTTCTCGCGTGCGCACGGCGATCGGATCGGTCAGCACGCGCACCTCCTGTATGGCCGAGTTCGCGCCCTGTCCAGCAGCTAGGTGCTTCGGGACGCCGCCGACAACAGTCGCAGTTCGCTGCCCCAGCAGTCTGCGCCAGTGCGTAACCCGGTCATCAACAACGACGAGAACCCGACTCGGCGGAGTGGAGCTCAGCCTGAACGCGCAAGCCTGAGCTGGGTCAGGTGCTGTGCTGGGGGAATCCGAATGACCCGCTCGTAGAACTCAGGTGGGTCATTCGGACTTTACGTGTTTTCGAGCTCTTTGAACCGGCCGCCTACTGCAGACGCTCTTAGTTGACGGCAGGGTGCAACATCAACATCAACATCAAAGGCTTCGCGTAGCCGCCATCTATCGCTCGTTTGTTCCACTGGCACACGTCTCGCGTTCGATGTGCGGCTCGCCCGCGTAGAAAGTCATCACCCCTTCGCTGGTTGCGCCGCTCCTGTCGCACTTTTCGGTGAAGACGCGAATCGCGTATCTGATGTGTTCAGGACGCGGTTCCAGGTCCGTGTCAACCGAGCCTTCGAGGAGTACGCAGCCAATCGACCTATCTTCTCCCCTTGTTACGACTGCGCGAAAACTTGACGGGGTGACCGTTTCCACTCGCGCGGCGTAGAATGGCGCATTCGTTGCAGGAGTCCTGCTGAAAGTGACATAGTCACCCAGGAGCACTCCGGGTGCCAGGTTCTCGCCGGTAGCTGAAACTTCTGCGGCAGACGCCGCGCCTGCGGTTGTGACGGATAGAGCGGTGAAAGCGGCGAGGGCTAAACTTGAAAACCGAACTTCGGCATCCTGAGCCCTTCTTTTGTCTTGTCTCGATACTATCTGAAACGTAGCCTGGAACCCAGCTTTTGCAATCGCGGTGATATTTCGAACAGTGGGTCACGCAGATGTCAGGTGTCGCTGGTGCATCGCCGATCGAAAGTCAATTCAATAACATATTGGCATCATGATACTGACTTCCGCGGGTCGAGAATTGGGCTGGAGAGTCAGGCTGGCAACTGAGTGGGTGACGCCAGGGATTCACCGGGCTTCAAGGCAGCCTGATGTTGTCGAAGGAGCCATTCAGATACCGTTTCGTCGGCTCGTCGAAGGTTGTGGATCGCCAAGTAGTTCATGTTCGTACAGCGATTTTGCACACACGAACACCTGTCCGCTCCCGTGGTGGTCTGCGGCATCACCAGGCTGTTGATCTTGAGCTTTCAACGACTCGGGCAAGCGTGAGAGCCATGCTGAGCGAGTGCCAGAGCGCGGGAGTGTGCGATCGAAATTGCCGCTTTCCGCGCCAGGAAAGAGTTCTCTTCGAAAGCTCAGTCAGCTAGAACGGTCGGTCTGAGTTTCTTGTATCGACCCGCGCGCCACGCTTTGGCCTCGGAGTAGTACCACCTTGAGAACCGCCGGTCCGACGCCCCGCCTGCCAGACTGCTCTCCAGTCCGACCTCCGCGAAGTCAACGACGAAGCGGTACGAGGGCGCGAAGGTCACCAGTCTCTCAGCCGAACGATAGATCTGCCCCTGGTGAGGTGTAGCCCGACTGCCGACCAGAGTCAGCGGACCACGGTCGAACCCGAGCCAACGCGGGATCTTGCCGCCGAAGAGAACATGTCGCTGCATCACCTTCCGCACTTCGCCCCACGGACGAGGAGCGCCGGACAGCGCTCGTTCCGCTACCTCGGCGAACAGCTCTTCTCGGGTTCGGCCGCCGAACCACGGCGACCGCTCCGCCATCACCACCGTGTCGAAGCTGGAGTAGAAGTCCGTGAACAAACCTGTCTCAGCAGCGAGGAAGTCCACAGCGGCGTGCCCGAGGGCGGGGCCGAACACCGTGCGCAGGAGTTCGTCGTAGAAGCGCTCGAATGCCTCCGCACCGCAGGACTCAGCGTCGTACCGACAATCCCATCCCCGGATGGCCTCTCCGTCGGGAGTGTCAGGCAGGAGGGGCTTGAGCACCTCGAGGAGCAGTTCCGCCTGCTTGGAATGAACATCGAGTTGGATTCGCTTCATGGTCTCGGAGTCAAGGTCGTTGCGCCCCGTGAGCAGCTCGGCGATGCGGTTCGCGCGATAGGTGCCCATCGCCGCGTTGATTACTTGTGCAGTGCCCAGGTCGTTCAGGTCGTTGTTGGCTGTCACCAGAAAGCCCTGCGATGGGTCGAGTGATCTCGGCAAAACGGCAGGACTGTGGAAGCCGCGCCAATCGTTCGCCGGGTCCCATCCCGGCACGGGCACCAGTCCGCTCCATCCTTCGCGTCGGATCGGCAGGAGGCCGGACATCTGATACCCGATGTGCCCGTCTCTGTCCGCGAGCACCCAGTTGAATGACGTTTCGATGGCACCTAGGTGTGCCATGCCCTCGGCGACCGTCCTCGCCTGCCACATCTCGACGATCGCCTCGGTAGACCGGGCGCCACTGTCTGCTCCAGACCACCGAGTCGACAGGTAGTAGCCGTCCTGGGTCGGGTCACCCTCCAGCACCCCGTGGTCATCGGTCTCCCAGAACGTGACTTCCTCGACGTCACCGCCTTTCTTGGCGATGGCCTCGATGCGTGCACGTAGTGGGAGCCAGTCGTCACCGCGGCGCACCTTCAGATCGCGGACTTCCTCGATCCAAGAGTCAGTGGCGTCGGCGAAGCTGTAGGTCGCGCCCCAAGCGAGGTCCGGCGTGCGCCCGATGAGCAGCCCGATGACTCCCGGCATGGTAGCGCCCACGGCGTACCGGTCGGGCGCCTGCACCATCACCTCGTACCAGAGCGCGGGCAGCTGACTGATGTCGAGGTGCGGGTCGTTGGCGAGCAGGGCCCGGCCGGAAGCCGTGTTCGCCCCCGACACCGCCCAGTTGTTCGACGCCATCATGCGAGCTCCGGCCGCGAGCGTGCTCACTTGTTCTGGGACGACGCGCTCAGTCAGATGAACCTTTCGCAGCAGCTCGAGATCCAGTCCACCCAGCCTCCCTGGGAACAGTGCCTCCAAGAGCTCAGCGGGCAGTCCTCCCTGAACAAGTTCCACGATCCAGCGCTCCAACTCTCCCTGCGACTGAGCGAGAGTGAGATAGCCGCTCATCCGTGACAGCAGGATGCTGTCCTCGATCCGCCACGGCTCAGGGCGGTTGCGCAGCAGGCGCATCTCCCATGGCACCGACTTTCTGAACGCGTGATTCACGCCGCCGGCATATGCGGCGGCCAGGGCGCGCGCTCGGGGACTCAGGCGGTCTCGAGTCGTCGTGAGGCCTCCATGCCAGTTCATCCTTCGGACAAACCTGTCCGTTTCGACGAGCGAGGAGTCGAGCACCTCTGCCGCGCGACCACGGCCGATGATGCGCATGAACAGCATCTGGAGCCCGCGGTCATGCGCGTGAGCAATCCCCAGCCCGCGATAGATGCCGATCTCGTCGACAGCTTGAACGTGCATTACGCCGCTGCGGTCGCGGTGGAGCTTCACCAGTTCATCGCTGTGAATGGTGCCACGCGTCCGCCGGTTCCTAGTCACTGCGAGGTGTCCCCTTCGTGATGCGTCGGCATGGCGATTGCCGCAGCATGACGAGAGCACGTTCGGTGATCAAGCGTTCGACGAGCCGGGAATTTCAGCTGACTGTCCTGGGCGATTCGCACAGCAGAACTCGCCGCTGAGAGACCCGAGTGGGGGTGTCACGGTCGAGGGCGCGCATGATCATGCGCTGGGCAGTGCGGGCTTGGTCGCGGACGTCGTGTCCTCCCCGACCGGTCGCCGACCACTGCGCGGTCGACAAGGGAAGTCCGTCGAGTTTCCGGAGACGGCAGCATTTGTACAACTGGCGATGGTCGTCTTGCCAGTGTGAAGGGCATGGGCCGGGACTCCGCTCGCGGAGACGGAACTGCTGCGGTCGAGAAGGGCTCGACTTCTTCTCCCACGCTGCTGTCCTTCCAGATCCATGTGCTGACCTCCTCAACGGAGTTCGAGGTCGTGCTCGATGTCGGCGGCGCACCCGGCGAGCGCTCTGATCCAACCGGGAATCCGGTCGCGGCGGAAGCGGATGCTGGGCATGGCGATCGCCACTCCTGCGATCGGGCGCCCTTGGGAGTCGCAGACAGCGACTCCCAAGGCGACCAGTCCAGCCTCGGTGCTCTGGTTGTTGATCGCGAAGCCGCGGGTGCGGACCAGCGTGAGCTCGCGACGCAAAGATACGAGATCCGCGTCGCTGGAATCCTCGTAGAGCGCGGTGACGTCGGCGGGCCGCATCGCGGCGAGGATGGCTTTTCCGCACGAGGTCAGCCGTGCGGGCAGCGTGTGGCCCGCACGGCTGCCAACGCGGAGAGTCTGCGTGCACTCTGCGGTGGTGACGAACCTGGCCTCGGTGCCCGCCAGCACGACGAGGTTGACGGACTCCTGCACGGCGGCCATCAGAGCGTGCATGTGAGGCACGGCCACTTGTCGCAGCAACGCGACGGGCGCGCGCGTTGCTGCAGCCGGGCGGAGCGCGGCGCCGGCCTCGTAGGACCGGTCTGGCCGCTGTTCGGCGTAGCTGCGGTAGACCAGCATTGAGAGCAGGCGGTGTGCAGTGGACGCCGAGACTCCCAGTCGGTCAGCAGCTTCGCTGACCCTCAGCGGACCTTCCTGCTGAAGCAGCGTCGCGAGGTGCAGCGCGTGGTCCACCGACGCGATCGGATAGGGCGGCTTGTTCTTCACAGCAGAAAAGGTAGTCCCACTTTCCAGAATCGTGCCAACCTGTCGAGGAGCGAGCATCTCTTCGCAAGCCCCAGGAGCACAGCAGTGACATCGACACCTTCACCGGTGCGCGTCAGGTCCACCGGCGCCGCTGACCAACCAAAGCCCAGCGCTGAAATCGAGGCGCTCTACCGTGACTTCGAGTCGGCGATGCTGGTTCCACTGTGGACGGAGATCGGCGACCTGATGCCGCTCCACCCGATCTCCAGCGCGCTGCCGCACCTGTGGCGGTGGCGGAACCTCCTGCCCGTTGCCGAGAAGGCGGGCGAGCTGGTTCCCGTAGGGCGTGGCGGCGAACGTCGGGCGATCGCGCTGGCCAACCCAGGCCTGGGCGGGCGTCCGTTCGCCACCCCGACGCTGTGGGCCGCGATCCAGTTCCTCAACCCCGGCGAGGACGCGCCGGTCCACCGGCACACCCAGCACGCGTTCAGGTTCGTGGTCGAAGGTGAGGGCGTCTGGACCGTCGTCGACGGAGACCCGGTCGCGATGCGCCGCGGCGACTTCCTGCCTCAAGCCGGGTGGAACTGGCACGGTCACCGCAACTTCAGCGACCGCCCCATGGCATGGATCGACGGCCTGGACATCCCGTTCCAGCACCACATCGGCTCCACGTTCTTCGAGTTCGGTTCAGAGACGGCTGAGACCGACGAAGCACCGCCCACTTCACGCGCCGAGCGGTTGTGGGGGCATCCTGGCCTGCGCCCGCTGACGCACCTGCGACCCACGTCCGCGACCCCGCTGCTGGCTTACCGGTGGGAACACACCAACCGTGCGCTGTCGGAGCAGCTGGCGCTGGAGGCAGAGGGCTACGCAGCGACTGTCGCACCTGGACACGCTGCCGTCCGTTACACGAACCCGACCACCGGTGGAGACGTCCTGCCCACGGTCCGCACGGAGTTTCACCGGCTCGCACCGGACACGGGGACCGCCTCTCGGCAGGAGGCCGGCTCGTCGGTGTTCCAGGTGTTCGAAGGAACCGGCGAGGTCACCGTCGGCGACGCGTCGTGGACCGTTGAACGGGGTGATCTGTTCGTCGTGCCTTCCTGGCAGCCGTTCAGCGCATCGACCGAGCACGGCCTGGACCTGTTCCGGTTCAGCGACGCCCCGATCTTCGAGCAGCTGCACCTCGACCGCAGGAGCGTGTCATGAAGCTGGCGACCGTGAGCACCGAGCACGGATTTCGTGTAGTTGCCGCCAAGGCGAACGGATATGTCGACCTCGGCCCCGGCGACGTGGGCAGCCTGCTGGCCAGCGGCGGCCTGCCACCTGCCGCCGACGGCGAAGTCCTGGAGATCGACCCCGCCCGATTCGCTCCGGTGATCCCGAACCCAGGCAAGATCATCTGCGTAGGGCTGAACTACCGCACTCACATCATCGAGATGGGACGCGCCCTTCCGACCCGCCCGACCCTGTTCGCCAAGTACCCGGAGGCTCTCATCGGTCCACATGAGACGTTGGTGCTGCCGCCGGAGTCCGAGTCGGTGGACTGGGAGGCGGAGCTGGCGGTCGTCATCGGGCACCGGGTGCGGCGGGCCGACGGGGCGACTGCGGAGAACGCCATCGCCGGGTACACCGTCATGAATGACGTCACGCTGCGGGACTGGCAGTTCCGCACGCAGGAGTGGTTGCAGGGCAAGACGTGGGAGGCGACTACGCCCCTGGGTCCCCACCTCGTGACCCCGGACGAGCTCTCGTCCGACGCCGTGATCAGCTGCGCGATCGACGGTGAGATCGTGCAGAAGTCGACCATCGCGGACCTGTTGTTCAGCCCGGTGGATCTCGTCAGCTACATCTCGACGATCTTGACTCTCAACCCCGGCGACGTGATCGCCACCGGCACTACGAGTGGTGTGGGACATGCCCGCACACCACCGCGCTACTTGCGGCACGGCCAGACCATGGTCACGCGAGTCGAGGGCATCGGTGAGATGGTCACACCCGTGCGGCGGGCGTCATGACACCGACTCGGCAACTCCGCTGGATGGCCGAGGGCCACGAACTCTTCATGTCTCGGCTCTGGTCGATCGACGACGAGCAGCTCGCCAGGCCGAGCGGACTGCCAGGATGGTCCGGTAGGCATCTGTTGTCCCACATAGGACACAACGCGCGTGCACTCGGCCGTTTGGCACATTGGGCAGCGACTGGCGACCCGACACCGATGTACCCGAGTTCGTCCGCCCGTGCCGAGGAGATCGACACGGGCGCTGATTGGCCGCTGCCAAGGCTTCGTGAATTCGTTGCCGAGGAGCAAGAACGGCTCGCTGCTGCCTTCGACCTGATCACTGGTGAGCGCTGGGAAGCGGAGGTGATCACGGCACAGGGACGCATTGTGCCGGCCAGCATCATTCCGTGGCTGCGCGCTCGCGAACTGTGGATCCACGCGTACGACCTCCAGCTCGGTGGTGACTTCGCGTTCATGCCAGAGGATTTCCTCGGTGCTCTCGTGGAGGACGTCCTGACGCATCGACGCACCAGGCAGACCATCGAAGTGGAGGTGTCCGGTCCCCCGGCGGACTTGGCCCGATGGCTCACCGGCCGCGGCGCCTCCCCTCGGCTTCACCTGGCCGCGGGCTTCGAACTTCCGAAGCTGCCACCGTGGCTGTGATCCTTTTAAGACGATCATGAGCGCCGCCGTGCAACCGACATGGGTTCCGTTCCGGCTGCAGAGGTCAACTTCGACGTCCCGCGCCTCGGTCGTGCTGAAACGGCGATCGCCTGGCGGGCCAGGCCGTTCGTGGAAGATGGAGTCACTGGACCATCGCCGAGCACGCCAGGCGCGCGGCGCGGCCGAGATGCAACATCCGCTGTCGAGGGCGGCGTGGGATACTGACTAACTTGAGTTTTAACCTGTCCGGCGGGGTCGTGGGTTGTTCGATCTGGTCTTGTTGCCGCGTTTGGGTTTCTGTTTGTTTGCGCTGGTGACGGTGTGGACGTCGTGGCGTGTTGCGGGCTGGTGGTTGGGCAGTCCCGTGGGGCGTCCTGGGCCGGGTCGTGAGGGTTTCGGGACACGGGCCGGACAGGCCAGTTGTGGACGCAGGTTCCGAAACCCCCGGCGGATCCGTGCCGGGCTCAGTCGCTGGGCCGGTCTGGGTTTCTCCCAGGGGTGTCGCAGATCGATGGCGTGATCGCGGGCGAGGCGGAGCTGGGTGAAAGCAGTCAGCAGCAGCCAGGTCCAACGGTCGGCCGCGTCGGGTGAGCGGAGCTTCGGTGTAGTCCAGCCGAGGGTTTGTTTGAGCATGCGGAAGGTGTGCTCGATATCGAAGCGGCGCAGGAACGCCTGCCAGGCCAGATCGACCTCGGCGTGGATGAGGCTGGTGCGGGAGTGCCAGAGCTACACGGGTTTCGGGATCGCGCCGGAGGGCAGCCGCTCGACCTGCAGGAGGATCACAGTGCCTTCCAGGATGGGAAGGTCTCCGGTATGCCTCGCCCAGGCGGTGCGGGAGGTGAGCTTGGGGTGTAACCGGTCCCAGGCCCGGATCAGCGCCGGTCCGTAGAGCCGGGTCGTGGTCTCGAGGGTGATATCCGGCTCGCCCCAGGTGGCGGGGTCGCCGAAGGCGAACTCGTCGCTGTGGCGGCGAGGCCGGCCCGGGCTGGGGCCAGGCCGCAGCGGCGGCGCGGGCCGGCGCAGCACCCGGTCCGACCGCATCCGCACCAGCACGACGACCGGAAGATCGGCCAGCATGTGAGCGAGCCGGGGTCCGTCGTAGCCGGCGTCGGCGACGAGCAGGATCTCTGGATCCCCTGGCGACCAGTGCCCGGCGGTGATCAGCCTTTCCGCGATGTCGCGGATCTGCCGGGCGGTCACGCTCGCGGCGTCGTCTCCGGGCGCGAGCCGGACCGCGTCCAGCGGCGCGGTCCAGGAGTGTCGCCCGCTCTCCAGGGCGACGACGACGGAGTAGGGCCAGCCCGGCACCATGATGTGCTGGTCCTTGCCCCGGCCGTAGGTGTGACACAGGATCCGTTGCGGGCACGTGTGTGCTTCCGGGCGCAGCCAGCAGGTGACGTCCACCGCCAGCACCAGCCGCCCGTCCGCGGCGCGAGGCAGCGGCACCGCCGCCAGAGCGGTGCGTAACCGGTCGAAGTCCACCCGGCCCCGGGCCAGCGCGGCGTAGCCGCTGCCATGCCCGCGGCGATGCTCACCGGCCAGTGACAGCTCCGCGACCGAGCGGACCGGCCCGTCCGCACACAACACAGCGTCGGCCAGCTCGAACAACGCGTCCGCACGCCGCGTCAGACACCGGTAGAACTCCTGCCGCAACGCCGACAACTCCCCGACCGCGGCGGCGTCCTGGGCATGGTGCACACTGATCAACTGAAGCCCTTGGTCTCGATCTTCGTCTGTCGCAAGAAGAAGAATCGACCAAGGGCTTCACTCATGATCAACCAGGGTGATGACCAACCCCTCAGAGGTTAAAACTCAAGCTAGGGCGTGTTGCCAGAGCTTTGCTATGAGCGTGTGGGGTTGGAAGACCATGTCGGTGCCTGACAGCCAGCAGTTCGTGGTCCGCTCGGCGCGACGGGGAGACGCCGATCAAGTCTGGCCTTTGGCGAACGACTTCGCGACGTCGTTCGTTCCAGAACGAGGAGCGTTCGACAGGACATGGCATCGGCTCAGCGACGCACCCGGCACTCTGGTCGCTGTCGCCGAGGCGGTGGGGGTGCAAGATCGTGGGCTATCTGCTGGCCAACAACCACCTGACCTTCCTGGCCAACGGTCCTGTCGCCTGGGTTGAGGAGTTGATGGTCGAGAGTCACCGCAGGTCCGGCGCCGGCCGAGAATTGATGGGCTACGCGGAGAACTGGGCAAGCGAGAGCGGCGCTGCCTACCTCGCCCTCGCGAGTCGGCGGGCTGGCCCCTTCTACCTCGCACTCGGCTATGAGGACTCGGCCGTCTTCTCAGGAAGACCTTGGTGTAGTGCTACGGCGTCACGCTGATGCTGGCGGCAAGCCAGTGGAGCGTCCCGGCCGGTCACCGAGACCGGGATCGAGCGGGCTCATCGGGTGAACGCGTTGTTCGACGTGCACCATGACGATCCGGAGCTCGGCCACCGGTTCCTGGCCGACGGAGTCCGCGACGCCGGCCTGTCGACGGGGGATCGGACAGCGTGGCGGATCTGCTCGTCCATGGGAAGCTTTCGCGTTGCTGCAGAATAATGTTCTCGACTGGCGCACTTAGTACACCGGAGACGAACTCCGGACCGCGATCGTCACCTGGATCGAACGCACCTGCCGCCGTCACAGACGCCAAGTCCCCCTTGACCGGTTGACCCCCATCGAATACGAAGCAATCATGATCACGCCAACCAGCCAGGCCGCGTGACTACCACTGTCTCTTGCTCGTGCAGCAGACACCTGGCACTTACCTGAGAGTTCGATGCGCAATCGCTTGGCGATGGACGTGACAGAGGCAGGCTCGATGTTCGACCGCCCAATCGTACAGACGAACTTGATGACGACCGTGAATGGTGCGCAACGCGGAACAAGTCGGAGACGTCTGTCCTCCAGCGACGGACCCGACGACAAGGCTTGGTACGGTGGCGTCACGGGGTCCGCCCCGAACACCGTGCTCCTGGAGTCGGCGGCGGGCGTTGGTGAAGGCGTCCGCACCGGTCTGGCCTCGGTGGTAATCGGCGGCCTGATGATGACCCAGATCCGTCGAATCCCGTGGCAGGAGATGGACTACACGATCCCGGTCTTTCTCACGATCGCGATCATCCCGTTGATCGAACGTTTGCCGAACGCGCGGTCCCAGCTAACCTGAGAACGTCGATGGTCACGATCGGCAACGCTGCCCGGTTTCCGGCACCCCCAGGCCGAGCTGGGCGCAGGTGGGGTCGTCTTCTCGCTTGCCCAAGGCGGCGACCCCACCCTCCTGCTCTCGTTGCGCAACGAGACGCGTGAATCTGGCGGCTTTGAGGTGGAATCTGCAGATCGACTGCGATCTCGTCACTCGTGATCATCGGGTGCATGTCACGGCGCATGTGGGCCTGTTCGGCGATGATGAAGGTGTCTTTGGAGTCGCTCTTGCCCCGATGCGTGATGGACGGCCCGGGACCTGGAGTATGTGTACTTGGCGGCGCGTTGGTGAGGGTGTGTCGGCTTGGTCATGGGTTTGGCCTCCGGGTGCGGTGGTGATTGCGAAGTCAGTCACCACGGCCAGAGGCCTCGATGGGACACGCTAACGCCCGCCTGACCGTGCATCGACGCTTGGTCCGGGTTTCACGGGTCGCCGGGGGCAGGCCGGTCGCTCACGTGGTCAAGGAGCCCGGTGTCTCGCGGCAGTGCGCGTATCGCTGGGTCGGCCGGTTCCGTGACGAGGGACTGGCAGGTCTGGCCGATCGGTCCAGCGGGCCGCACCGCACGCCGTCGCGGACCTTGGCCGAGACCGAGCTGAGGGTCGTGGCCGCACGCGGCGACATGCGCTGCGGCTCGGCACGGATCAGCGCCCGCACCGGCCTCCCGCCCGCACCGTGTCGAGGGTGCAGGCACGGCGTGCCGCGCCTGCACGGATGCGATCCGCTGACCGGGCAACGCATCCGCGCCACCCGCCACACCACCCGCCGCTACGAACATCCGCACCCTGGTGACCTGCCGCACCTGGACGTCAAGAAGATCGGCACGATACCGCCCGGAGGCGGCTGGCGCGCCACCACTCCCGGCTCGCCTACGCCGAGATCCTCGCCGACGAACGCGGCACCACCTGCGCCGGGTTCCTGCTCCACGTCGCCTGGTTCGCCGACCAGGGCATCGGGCGCGTTCACCGTGTCCTGACCGACAACGCCAGGAACTACCTGATCTCCCGCGACTTCGCCGCCGCCATCACCACGATCGGCGCCCGCCACAAGACCATCACACCGCATTGCCCCTGGCAGAACAGCACAGTCGAGTGATTCAATCCGCACCCTGCAGGCCGAGTGGGCCTACCGCGAGGTATTCCTCGACAACCCCGCCCGATCCGCAGCACAGGCGCCCTGGCTCGACCACTACAACACCGAACGCGGTCACCACGCACTCAACGGACACTCACCCAGCAGCCGCGTCCAGTCACCAACCTCATGACCAAGTACATCTAGAGCGGATGTCGGCCGCGCCGATCGGCTGTGCGCCGCCGGCGTTGAGCTCTGGCCGCCGCCTTCGTTGCTGGACACTCGACGTCGAGGACTCTGGTTGCTCTCCGCGGCGATCACCACGCAGCGGTGATCGCCTGGTCCGCGTCTGCATCGGCTCCGCTCGATTGGCCGCCGAAATTCTCGCTGACGCACCGGTGCGCACTTTGCCCTGGGCGCCGGGTACAACCTGGACCGCCGAGGAACCAACGACTCAAGACACGTAGTGGTGATCTGTACAACGCTGCACGGTCCGGTTAGTGGCGTCCCGCTGATAGGAGACTGGCCGAATTGGCACCCCACCGACAGCGCACTCAGGGGAGCAACGCTTGAAATCCGTGGATCTGAGGAGAAGGGCGTACTTTGCGGACGCCGACATCGCCCGGTTCCGCGAGGAGCTCGACGAACATCGGCACTGGCTGGTGATGTGGTTCTCCTCGGCGATCCTGCCGCTGCGGGCGCGCAAGACCCGGAACCACTTGGCTGATCAGGGAACTGGATCACATCTCATCGGCCCTGCCCGTCGAAACGGATCAACCCCGCAGCACAACTCCTACCGAGTCAAACACGCAGCCGACCAGAGCATCCGCCACGCCAGCCCGGTCGCTCCTGCTGGCCCGTCCATGCGCGCCAACCCAGCGACCAGCAGAACATGGTTGGCCACGATCAGTGATGGTCGAGTTGTAGCTGATGTCGACACTTTGCCGGGCGACCTGGACGGCGGTGTAACGCACATCTGCGGGGAGTTCGACCGGCTTCGTCGTGGTGGTCTCGTCATGCTGACCAAGAGCACGGGCTTCACCCTTGCACTGCCGAGCGCGGACGCCAGCATTATCCTGCTGGAACCGATTGGAACGCACCTGACAACGCAAACTTCATCACGACTGCGTCAGCCAACGATCATAGGTAGTTCAAAATGACAGAATGGAATGTTGTTCAAGCAAGCATCGAAAGGTCCTCGCGCTAAGCAGAGCTTCTGCGGGCCGCGTTTATCGAGTTTGAGTCGCTATACACGCCAGAAGGATTCGCGGCTACGGTCATCGATCCGTTGCGGGTCAGGCGGCGCATGGCCAGCGGCGCAACTTGGGTTGTCGTGGAGGAGGGTGCTGTATGCGGTACTATTTCGGTTGCGCGAAACATGGAGTGCGCATACATAAATGGCATGGCCGTACCTCCTTCGCAACGTGGGCGGGGCCTCGGTCCCGCGTTGTTGGATAAATCCATCTCCTATGCGGAAGTGCACAATTGTGAAAGCGATAGACCGTCAACTACGCCATTCCTCAAAGCGGCGATTGCTCCCTATCGAGCTTCTGGCTTCACGGTCGATCACGCTTCCCGCAAGAGCGATCTGCATGAAAAGCCACTGATTCACATGACCAAGTATCCTCCTGTCGTGAAAGGGAATTAAGCGGTGAGGTTCATTTGGGAGTAGTTGATCATAAGTGGGATGCGAAAACCTCGCTCCGAATGATCGTTTCGCCTATAGGCGCGAGCGGACCGTTCGCATTGATGACAGGTTGTCGTCATCAATGAGCAGCGGTTGCCGAGGTGACCCTGCGAAACAGCTTGGACTCGGTGCACTCTTGAAGGCCGTGCAAGCCCACCGAACATCGACGCGGCGAAGTGCTCCGGGCACCGACATCGCCGTTACCTTGTGGTGCGTTACGCAACATTGGCTCGGTAATGGGGCCAGGTTCGGACGGGGGAGTCAGTGGCGAACTCGGTCTTGGGCTGAGTGCTGCGCCAGTGGATGTAGGCGGCGATCTCGGCGACTGCTAGGTCGGTGCCGTTGAGTGTGAAGCAGCGCAGCGTGACCCCTGAAGGACGTCCGCGGCGAGATGCTGCATCACGGAGATCGCCGCACCGGGCACCCAGGTCGCAACGCCTCCGCCAGCACCCGATCACTCCAGTTCGGCGCCACCATCACTCGCATCGACGATCCGCGAGCGAGCACGGACCGGACGCCTTCCAGGGCCCCGGTCTGGAAGCCTGGTTCAACTCGATCTTCGCACGGCCGCCTGTAAGCTCGACCCGAGTCGTGTCGGTGAGGCGGCCATCGTGGTCGACGGTCTGAGGACCTCGGCGGCGATCTTGAGCGACATCGACCTGCCGTTGGCGTTCGCGCCGGTGAGCACAGTCAGGCTTGGCACCCTTCAATGTGAGGACGCGCAGTACGCGCGCTCGCACCGCTTCGAAACCTGGTCGAGGAGCACCTCGCCGAGACAGCCAGGCAGCCAGGCCGGAGCGGGGTTCACTGCCGGCGGGCGGATCACCGATGTGCTGCCCTTTTCGCGTGCTAGCGTGCGGCGTGGTCGCGGTACAGCGCGCCGGGCTGGAACTGGGCCGGCCGAGTTTGCCGTGCACTGGCGGGATCACGTCGATCAGCAGTATCCGCAGGACGCGGCAGCCGGCAGCTTGACCGCGCCTTGCAGCAGCAGGCTTACCGAGGGCATGCACACGAAGATCAAGCTGCTCGAGAGGCGGGCAAACCTACGGCGTGGCCAGCTTCAGCCGGCCACGCAAGAGAATCTCTCGTCGGCTGAGTCCGCCGTCGGCACGGCTCCATCCTTCATCACGCAAGCAAGGATGGAGCCGAATGTTTATGAACCCGCGCCGCCGACAATATAGACGTTCGATTGCCAAGTACACGTTGACAACACGAGCGTTCGACGAACTGGCCCTGCGGCGCGTCTTGACAAGATATCGCGCAGATGGCGATTCTCTGTCCTAATCAACAAACGTTGCGCGGCGAAGGCCTGCAAGAGTGGCCTCGTTGGCGAGCGGCGAGTACATGAAGCAGCTGCAGGGCAGTCTCGCGCCTGATCGTGCTCACCTGACAAGCTCCAATGCCTGTCGACTACTCGCAGTGCGGACATAGGGGATCTAGGCATGAAAGCAGTGTGAAAACGAGTTCTCTGGCAACTTTCTGCAGCGCCGCATTTCGGTCGCCGAAGACAGTCGGAGCTGTCTGGCCTAGCTCACCCCGGCTGGCTGCTCGTCTGGCAGCCGTCGTACCTTCGGTTGGTGATCCCACCATTGTGGAACTTGGCCCGGGGACGGGTGCGGTCAGCGCCGCGATCGAGGAGAGGCTTCAAGGCAGGGGGCGGCACATCGCTCTGGAATCCGACCCTTCGATGGCCCACTTTCTCCACCGGAAAAATCCGCGCGCGAAAGTCCACCTCGCTGATGCGGTTGACCTGGGCAGCATATTGGCTCGAGAACGGCTCGCCGACGTGGACGCGGTCGTATCAGGCTTGCCGTGGGCACTCATCTCGGCTGACAAGCAAAAGCGCATCCTCGGGCAAATCGCTCATTCGCTCGCGCCATCAGGGGTATTCACCACTTTCGCATATGTCCACGGGCTCGGGCTGACCGCAGCTCGACACTTTGGCCAGTCCTTGCGCTCTGCATTCGACGAGGTCCTGTCAACCCGCACGGTATGGGTAAACTTTCCGCCTGCCATCACCTATGTTTGCAGGCGACCTCGGCGGGCTGCGTCAATTGAGATCTCCGCCTGACTGCGCTTTTGGTTCTTCCTATGCGAAGGACGTCGTAGGGTGTCTGGCCCCGATAGCCAGTGTCTGCACCGAGCCTCATCTCGGCACATCGGCTTCGGCGACATGGTCCGCTCCGGCGGGCTACTCAGTCACGGTCAGAGCGACCTTTCACCGCACCGCATTCGCACCCGCCGGACCTAGCGCCTTCAGCTGTCGCTCAGCAGGCTCGTGCTGTATCCAGATGCGGATATGACGATCGCAACCAGCAGACACTCTCGTTTGGTGTTCTTTGTTCTACCGGTGGAACTGGTCCAGCGTGTTCGACCGAGCACATCTTCCAGTAGGACGAATTTTGCTTGCTGCGGTGCAGGCAGCGCGACAGGAACTCCATGAAAGTGGCAGACGGCAGCGCTGCAATCGAATATCAGTGCCTGGACAGTGCGCCACAACGTGACTGCTCAAGCCACCCCTGCTGATGGCCGCTAGCCTTTTCTGGCAACGTCTGGAGGTGCCGGACCAGGTCGATCGTGTGTTCTGGACGGCCTGGTCCGGCACCCATGTTCCCGGCCGTGCAGGCGCCTGTGGGAGATCCGACGACAACCTGGAAAGTACAGTCCGGACAAGGCCAGATTAGCTAGCGACAAGCGATGCGTCTTCACTTCATTGTCACGTCTGGGACGAACATGAGTCTGGCGAGACGCCGCATCGCTCAGCGGCACCAGTCGTATCGAGTTCACAAGATGTGTCGAAGTCCAGGTGTCTTCAGGCAGTGTTCACCGCGCTGACAAGGCGACCCAACCCAACGCTCTCAATGAATGGACTGGTGTCGGTACGCAGTGGTGGTTGAGAGAGTTAGGTGTGCGTGGCGAGATCGGGTCGAGTGAGATGAAGGTCGATCTGGCGTCAGATCGGCAAGCCGCCCGGCTCGCTGTTCACAGTCCGCGAACACCACAGAGGGGTCGCTCTCAGGCCCGCGCTGGAAGTCTGATCATGGCTGAGCTACAGGAGATTTCAGACCGACTTTGTGCTTGGCATCGGAGAGGTCACCTCAGGTCTCTTCAGTGCAGCCGGCCACGACCGTCACAACGCGCCCCCATCCACGAGCAGTTCGCAGGCACGCTTGATGTTGGCGCTGCTGGCGTTCTCCGAGTTGATGAAGGGTAGATGTTCACCGAGGCTCTTTCGGCCACCACACAGACACTGCTGAGTGATCTCCGCCTCGAACTCCCGCAACAAGACGCACTTCCAGGAAAGTCCCCGAACTCAGATATCCAACAAGACGAGTCAGTCCCAGAAGCCATCGATCCTTCGCACCGGCATCGTTGCCGAGTCTTGTGGCCTGGCGACGCGAGGGCCGCCGGCGGTCAGCCTAGGGTCCCACCGGCGACGGTGAGCCGAGCTGGGCCAAGAGGGTGGCTACTCGGCAGTTACCCGCGTGCGTTGCGCCGCCACCAGCTGCGCCCGCATCGCGAGCCCCGCGATGTGTTGTTCGACGGAGACGCTGGAGTGCCATGGCTGTTCATCCACCTCGCCAGTATCGAAGCCTGCCCTCGGTCAAGCGTCTACCGATCGTGGCCAGCGGTGTCGGCGCCCGGCACGCGATCACAAAGGCGACCGGCTGGTAGTTGTTCGACACGACCGAGTAGATCGGCCGCGAGGCTTTCGGCACCGATTGAGCCGAGATCGAGGAGCCTCAGGTCGGGCATCTCGCCCGTGCAGCCGCCGATATCTACCCCGAACTTGAGATGTTCCGCGCATCGACGACTGTGCTGAGACCGTTCTCCCGCAGCAGGGATGCGACGGAGATACACGTTCTCGGTCAGGTGTTCGTGGCGGCTCGGTCAACGGATTTCGGTGCGGTGAGCTCGATCGCTACGCGGACGAACTCCCGGATGGCTGGTGAACGGCTGCCCGCGGGCCAGACAATGGACATGAGGTACGGACTGGCGTCTTCGACAGGCAGATAGACGATATCCGTACGGGGATTGCGCTGTGCCACGGTCCTCGGAATGAGAGCCACTGCCTGGCCGAGGCCGACGACTTCGAGCAATTGGGCGGTGTCGCCGATGGCCGGGCCTGCAGATCCGGCGGACCGCACGCCGACGCCTGCGACGTCCTGACCCGACCAGTAGGCTCGTTCGGCGGAGGTCTCGTTCGGCCAGCGTGGAAATGGCAGGTCGGCGAGGTCGGCGCAGTACAGGCTGGTGCGGTCGGTCAGCGAGTGCCCGACCGGGAGAGCGGCGACTCTCCTTTCTGTCGCCAGCTGCTCGCTCTCGAGTCCGCTGTCGTTGTAGGGCGAACTGGTCAACGCCATGTCCACGGCGCCGGTGCGCACCAATTCCGCTTGGCCGCGGTAACCGCTGACGACGATGTCCACTTCTGGCACGCCGGGTGCCCGGTACGCGTCGACGATGCGGTCGAGCAGCCCGGATGCGACTCCCGGTTTGGCGGTCACTTTCAGCCTCTGTGCGGCGCCGGCCGCGCGGCGGGTGCGATGGGTTGCCGCGTTCACCGCGTCGAGCGCCGCGCGCGCTTCGGTGAGCAGCGTCCGACCAGCGTCAGTCAGCGTCAGGCTGCGGCCGCCGCGCACCATCAGCTGCACGCCCAAGCGGTTCTCGATCTGGCGAATCGCCCTCGACAGTGGCGGCTGGGCGATGCCTAGCCGTTCGGCTGCGCGCGAGAAGTTGAGCTCCTCGGCCACCGCCACGAAGTAGCGCAGTTCACGCACCTCAAGCACGTCCATACTTCCAAGGTATAGCACCTGACCGGCTCGGTCTTTCCGTTCTTGGCACCCCCGATGGTCGACTTGGGTCACACGGCGATTTGCCGGTTTCCTACCAGTTCGATGATCAAGGAGTGTGTATGCGAGCGAGGTATCTGGTCAGCGCAATGGCGACACTCGCCGTTGTCATGACCGCCGGAGCGGGCTTGGCGTCTGGCGGCGAGAACGTCCAGGCGCCGCGATCTCCGAAGGGCGCACTGCCCGATGTGATCAACGCCAGCGCGCCGTCGCTCCACCCTGAGGGAGTCGCGTGGGATCCGGCGCGAAAGTCGTTCCTGGTCGGCTCAGTGCGACACGGAACGGTGTCGGTCGTCGGTCTCGACGGGCAAACCCAGACGCTCGTCAACGAACCGAGGATCGTGTCCACGGTAGGGGTGCACGTCGATGTCAAGCGCAACCGGGTGCTGGCGGCGTATGCGGACTACGGCGTCGGTACGCGGTCCACTGAGGCCACAGCTTTCACCCAGGCCGGGCTCGGGATCTTCGACCTGACGACGGGCCGGACGCTGCACCTGGTCAACCTCGCCATCGGCCCAGGTCCCCACGTGGCGAACGACTTCGCGCTCGACCCCGCGGGCAACGCCTACGTCACCGACACCGCGTCGGACAAGATCTTCAAGGTCGACGTGAACGGACGCGCGTCCTTGCTGGCCCAGGACCCCCGCTTCACCGGTCCGGCCGGTGACGGGCTGAACGGCATCGTCTGGCACCCCGGCGGCTACCTGCTCGCCGTGCGCTACGACACCGGTTCACTCCTGCGGATCTCGTTGCGTGATCCCGTGAGCATCGTTGAGGTCCGGCTGGACCAGCCGCTGGTCGGTGGAGACGGCATGCTGCTGCGCCCGGACGGCACGCTCGTCGTCGCGACGAACGCGCTGGGCCAGAGCCTTGAGGGAACCGTCCGCGAGCTGCGGTCGCGCGATGGGTGGGCGTCGGCCACCACGACGCGAAACGTCTCGCCGTGGACGGATCCGGTTCCGTCCACTGTCGCGCTCACCTCGAACGGCAGCTACGTGATCAGCGGTCGGATCGACCTGCTGATCGGCGGCACGCTGACTGACGAGTTCACTCTGCGCCGCTTCTGACCAGCCCAGGGTGTCACAACCCTCTGGCACCTGGTCCTGAGCCAACAACCCTCTGGAGAACGACCATGATCAAGATTCGTAGCTTCCTCGCGGGCAGTTCCAGTTTGGCGGCCGATTACGGGTTGCTGGCCCTGCGTCTCGGCGTCGCCGCGGTGTTCATCGCCCACGGTGCCGGGGACATCTTCGAAGCGGGAGTGTCCAACAACATCGAGAACTACCAGGGCGCGGGGATCCCGCTGGCGGCGCTGGCGGCGCCGTTCACCGCCTACATCCAGTTCCTCGGCGGCATCCTGATCATCCCCGGTTTCCTGACTCGGCCGATCAGCGTTGGTTTCCTCGTGGTGATGGCGGGTGCGCTGATCTTCGTGCACCGAGGCGAATCTCTGGTCATGGGGCAGGACGGGAGCGGAGCCGGGTTCGCGTTCATCATGGGCGTGGCAGCCCTGACGCTGCTGCTGCTCGGGCCCGGCCGCTACAGCGTAGATCACCTGGTTTTCGGGCATCAGGCAAAGCAGTCCACCCATGCCTGAAAGCCGAGTCCGGGGCGGCGCAGTGCGACCGATCTTCGTCGCACTCGCCGTTCTGGGCGCCATCAACCTGACAGCGTGCAGTACGCCCGACACGGGGGCTGCAGCCAACAGCGGCGCTACGACTGGCAGCGCGCCTGGCGAGTCAGCGCCGGGGACGGAAGCCTCCGGTAACAACCTGCTTGCCCGATTGCGCAGCGGCGGCACGGTGGTGGTCATACGGCACGCCGCTACGGATCGGACTCAGCAGGACGTGGACGAGCGCGGCGACGGCCGCCGAGTCGACTTCGGTGACTGCGCGACCCAGCGCAACCTCAGCGATCAGGGGCGGTCGGACGGCCGGAGCATCGGCATGGAAGTCCGTGACCTCGGCATTCCAGTGGCGGATGTATGGGCTAGCCCGTACTGCCGGTCGAAGGAGACCGCGGACCTGGCGTTCGGGCGGGCTGAGGTGGTTCCTGGTCTCGAGCGGCTGTATCCGCAACGGGACGAGGTGGCGGACCGGGCACTGAGCGAGCGCATCCGTGAGCAGTGGCCCGCCGGTGGCGAACCGAACCTGGTGATCGTCAGCCACGGCGTCTACCCGAGCGTGCTGGCGCCCGCCGTTACCCTAGGTGAGGGCGAGGCGGCCGTGTACGGCGGGCGCGGCGACGCGGTGGAGTTGCTCGGCCGCCTGACGCCTGGCGATTGGAGCAAGCTTGAATGACGGGCGATCGACTGAGAGCAAGATATTCTGGGTGCTGCGGGTGGCGGTGGCGGCCGAGTTCATCGGCCACGGCGCCTTCGGCGTCATGGGTAAAGACGGCTGGCTCCCGTACTACGCCGTGTTCGGCATTGAGGACTCCCTCGCCAGGAACCTCATGCCGATCACGGGGCTCATCGACATCGCGCTGGGCGTCCTCGTCTTGCTGCGGCCGACGCGCCTCCCGCTGGCCTTCATGGGGATGTGGGGGCTGTTCACCGCGGCACTGAGGCCGTTGGCGGGTGAGGGTGTCTGGGAGTTCCTGGAGCGTGCCTACAACTTCGGCGTTCCGCTCGGCCTGCTCCTGCTGGCCGGTCTGGGCTCGTCGTGGAGTTCGTGGCTTGGTCGTATCCGCCAGATACCGCGTTTGGACCCGGCGCGCGCCAGGCGGTTCGGCTGGGGATTCCGGCTGGTCATCTCGATCTATCTGATCGGGCACGGAGGCCTGGGTGTCTTCTCCGACAAGCCATCGCTGATCAGAGGATACGACTCGGTCGGTCTGACGAACCTGGTAGCCGATTCGCGCACCCTCAATCTGACGGTGGGCCTGTTCGAGATCGGCGTGGGGCTGCTGGTACTCGTGTACCCGGCCTTCTGGCTGTCCGTGTTCGTCGTCATCTGGAAGTTGGTCACCGAGCTCTTGTTCGTGACCATGGGAGCCCGAGGCGCGTGGTTCGAGGTGATCGAACGCGGCGGAGCCTATGCTGCTCCCGTCGTTCTGATCTTGTTGATGTCGATCATCCGCGGAACGGCAGGCTCAGGCGGCGCTAACAGTGTGGTGCGCGGTTTCCTCAGGTCGGTGCGGCGACGCATGTCCACGCTCCGGATGTTCGCAGTCGTTGTCGGCGTCATGGCCGTCACTGCCTGCGCCACGCCGGCTCCGCCGACCGGGACGCTGACGTCCGAAGCGGCGCGAGACAGCACTGGCTCAAGGGAGGCGGACCGGGAGCTGCCGGTGGACGAGGTGCTGCTCAGCGTCGTGTCGATCGAGGCACAGCACAGCAATGGTGACGTGATCGGCACCGGGTTCCGCGTCGCGATTCCAGGCATCGTCGTGACCAACGCGCACATCGTTCGAGACGCCGCTGAGGTCACGGTCGTCATACCCGATGGGACGCGGCGCACCGGACAGGTGCTCGGCAAGGCGGTCGAGCTCGACATCGGGGTGGTGCGGGTCGACGACGGTGGGTTGCCGCCGCTTCACTCCGGGTCCGGACTGGCTGGACTTCGGGTTGGCGACCAGGTGTTCGCAGTCGGTTCGTCTGGTCCGAACACCCTCGCCACGGCGACGGTGACCGCGCTCGCCCATGAGATCCGGGTGGGGAGCGAGTCGCCGCAGGCCGCACTGCGAACGGACACCGCTCTTGATCCACGCCTGACTGGAGGGCCTCTGCTGAATAGGCGAGGCGAGGTCGTCGGGGTGACCACCGTCGTCGCCGACGACGATTCAGGTGATGGCTTCGCCATCCCGGTCACCGATGCGCGTGCTGCGGTCTTCCGCATCGTGGGAGACCGCTGACCGGAACTGTCGGCGTGGCCCGACTGTCTCGGGTCAGAGGGACCACCGCGGCCACCCTTCGGCCGAGGTGAGCCGTCTGGTGGGGGAGCAGGCCGATCTCGCGGAACCTCGCCGAGGCGATCGTCTTTGCGGCCTGCGGCAAAAGCGCAGCTGATCGGGCCTTCCGCGGCCGGCGCAGGTGTGCTGCCGGTGCAGCGTCCAGCACCTTGGACGCTGCGCCGGGACCTGCGCTCGAGGAAAGGCGCGGCTGTGGGCCAGCCGCCCCAACCACTCCCTGTCAGCGCTCACGTCAGCGGGGTCCACCGCCGCCGGGCAGTGGGTGATCTCCCATTGGCCGATCTTCTCGACATCGAACCCGAAAATGCCCTGCCGCTGGTCGGTGTTGCCACCACCCACACCCGTCGACCACGAGGCAGGGTCTTCAGCGTCGCCCCAGCCGGTCGCACAACCGTCCGAGCTGGTCGAACGCGCCACCCGCCGCGGGCATACCGACCATCCCCAGTTGCACCGGTTCGATCGTGAACACAAGCGCCAGCGGGGCCGGGAGCCGCGGCTGCGGCGAGCATCGTGAAACGCAGAAACGCACCCAGACCGCGTATATAGGTCGAACTGACCTTTACATCGTTGGAACAACGATGCAAATTTAGCGCCTGAGAGCGCGTCCACGCATAGCCCGCCGTGTAGGAGCCAACGATGTCTCGCAT
>NZ_BMNC01000018.1 GCF_014646255.1 Lentzea pudingi | reverse complement strand
AGCGTGTCGACTTGACCTCACCCCTCAGGTGCAGCAAGTGCTATGGCGCGACTCGTGATGGGACCCCACCGCCCAGTGCACTTGCTAAGGACAGCTCGCCTTCGGCATCGCGGACCGAGGGACGGCTCGCCTGCGGCATCGCGTGCGATCTCCGTCCTTCCCTTGTGCTTCGGGCGGCCGCTGTCAGGTGCGGTCGAAGTCGGCCAGGATCTGCGGCAGGGCCAGCTTTGCGGCCTTGCCGTGGTTCACGTCTGCGCCCAGGTCGATGAGTGTGCTGCTGGCGTGGTGTTGCTTGAGGCGTTGGTCGCAGTACGTCGAGGTTTCCAGCAGGGTGTCCTTGTCTCCGGCCGAGGAGTAGATCTTCACTGGGACTGAGGGGCGCCAGTCGCAGTAGCTGTCGGCCTCGCGGAGCTTTGCGCGCAGGATGCCTGTGGGGTTCTGCATGCGGGCGAAGTAGGAGTCGGTCAGGAGTTCTCGCATTGTGGTGGGGAGGTGCTGGAAGATCTCCTCGTTGCGGTGGTTGCCGTCGAAGAGGGCTTCGATCGACGGGTCGCGGAAGACCTCGGCCGGGGTGTCGTAGAGGTCGAAGAGGCGGTTCCAGGCCACGGTCCAGTACGCCATGTACGCGACGCCGTTGGCGATCTCGTCGTTCAGGGCCTTGGACACCAGCAGGCTCGGCTTGAACGGGCCGCCTATCGGGGCCAGGGCGCCTACCTTCAGGCGTGGGTCTGCGCCGCGTTGCAAGGCCTGGCCCAGGGCCATGGCTGCGTGGCCGCCCTGGGAGTGGCCGGTGATCATTACGCGGCGGTCTGGGCGTAAGCCTCTTGAGGTGGCGTACTCGCGGGTTGCTCGTAAGGCGTCTATCGAGGCTGTGACTGTGGACGGTGCGTCTACGTACGGGTGGAAGCCTGGGCCGGTGCCCAGGCCCAGGTAGTCCGGGGCTGTGGTCAGGTAGCCGGCTGACGCGAAGAGGTACGTGGCGGCTCGGTCGTTGCCGTCGGCCACGGACGCCACGGAGCCTCGGTAGCCCGTTGTGCCGTGCAGCCAGGTGGCCTGGCGTGGGGTGCGGTCGCCGTTGGCGGGTAGGGCGATCAGGGCGCTTGCGGTTGTCGGTTTTCCGAAGGCGTCGATGGTGCGGTAGGTGATGCGCTTCGCGGTTACGGCGAAGCGGACGCGCGAGGCGTCCAAGGCGTGGTCCCCCAGATATTTGACCAGCTGGTTGGTGTCCATCGTGGACACCGGGACGACGTCGAGGAGGCTGCCGCGAGCCGGGTGGACGGACGCGGTGGCCGGGACCGAGGCCGCGGCCAGCGCGCCGCACAGGACCGCTGCTGTCAGTCGAGTCGTGAAGGTCATGCGGTCCACGATGTCGGGATGATCTTGGTCGCACACTGGGGCAAACCGCAGAGATGGGGTGTGGTTTACCCCAGTATCAGGCGCCCGGAGGCTTGGGGCGCAGGATGCACGTGAGGCGGGCGGTGCAGGTGCGCTTGCCGTCCTCGTCGGTCACGACGATCTCGTACGTCGTCGTGCTGCGGCCCAGGTGGATCGGGCGGGCCACGCCGGTGACGGTGCCCTCGCGCGCCGCTCGATGATGGGTGCAGGACAGCTCGAGGCCGACGGCGATGAGGCCGAGCTCCGCTGCGTGCATCGCGGACGCGATGGAACCGAGCTGCTCGGCGAGCACCGCGTTCGCGCCGCCGTGGAGCAGGCCGAACGGCTGGCGGTTGCCCTTGACCGGCATCGTGCCGGTCATCTCCTGGACATCCCATCGGGTGATTTCGATGCCCATGCGGACGTGCAGCTGCTCGTCGGCGAACTCGATTGGCAGGTCGGGGGTCACGCGGGCTCCAAGGGCTCAAGCAAAACTGTCAGACCCCCACCCTAGACTCGGGCCCGTGACTACCTCAGACGTGAAGCGGCTCCTGCTCATCGACGGTCACTCGATGGCCTACCGAGCGTTCTACGCCCTGCCCGCCGAGAACTTCGTGACGAAGACGGGCCAGGTCACGAACGCCGTGTACGGGTTCACGTCCATGTTGATCAACATCCTGCGCGACGAGAAGCCGACGCACGTCGCGGTGGCGTTCGACGTCTCGCGCAAGACGTTCCGCTCCGAGCAGTACCCCGAGTACAAGGCCGGTCGCACCAAGACGCCGGACGAGTTCCGCAGCCAGGTCTCCCTGATCAAGGACGTGCTGGCCACGCTGGCCATCCCGACCATGGAGAAGGAGAACTACGAGGCGGACGACATCATCGCGACGCTGACCACGCAGGCCGTGGCCCAGGGCGTCGAGGTGGAGATCGTCACCGGCGACCGCGACGCGTTCCAGCTGGTCAACGACAAGGTCACGGTGCTGTACCCGGTCAAGGGCGTCTCGGAGATGGGCCGCTTCACCCCGGCGTACGTCGAGGAGAAGCACGGCGTGCGCCCCGACCAGTACGCGGACTACGCGGCGGTGCGCGGCGACTCGTCGGACAACCTGCCGAACACCCCCGGTGTCGGCCCCAAGACGATCATCAAGCTGCTCAACCAGTTCGGCGGCCTCAACGAGCTCGTCGACCGCATCGACGAGGTGCCGGGCAAGGTCGGCGAGGCCCTGCGCGGCAACCTGGCGAACATCATCATGAACCGCCAGCTCACCGAGCTGATCAAGGACGTCGAGCTGCCGTACACGATCGACGGCCTCGAGGTCCAGGTGTGGGACCGCGACGCGGTGCACCGCCTGTTCGACGAGCTGGAGTTCCGCGTCCTGCGCGACCGTCTCTTCCAGACGCTGACGACCGCGGAGCCCGAGGCCGAGGAGGGCTTCGAGGTCTCCGGTGGCGCGATTCCCGCGGGCACCGTCGCGAAGTGGCTCGACGCGAACGCCCGCAAGACGCGGGTCGGCGTCGCTCTGCGCATCACGACCGACCTGGAGGGCCTCGCGCTCTGCACGGCCACGGGCGAGGGCGGGTACGTCGACGTCACCGAGCTGAACGAGGCCGACGAGCAGGCGCTGGCCGCGTGGCTCGCGGACGAGAAGGTGTCCAAGGCGGGCCACGACCTGAAGCTGCCGCTGCGCCGCGTGCGCGCCCGCGGCTGGAAGCTGCGCGGCCTGTCCTCGGACACGGCGCTGGCCGCCTACCTGGTGCGTCCCGGCCAGCGTTCGTTCGCCCTGGACGACCTGGCGCTGCGCTACCTCAAGCGCGAGCTGCGGGCCGAGGAGTCGGGCGACGGTCAGCTGTCGCTGCTCACCGACGAGGCCGAGGAAGCCCAGAAGGTCGCCACCAGCACGATCCTGCGCGCGCGTGCCGTCGCCGAGCTCGCCGACCGCCTCGACGAGGAACTGGTCACGATCGGCGGCGCCGACCTGCTCGCGAACCTCGAACTGCCGCTGATGAACGTGCTCGACGAGGTCGAGGCCGTCGGCATCGCGATCGACGTCGACCACCTCACGGAGCTCGAGGCGCACTTCGCGGCCGGCGTGAAGAACGCCGCGCAGGAGGCGTACGCCGTCATCGGCAAGGAGATCAACCTCGGCAGCCCGAAGCAGCTGCAGACGGTCCTCTTCGACGAGCTCGACATGCCGAAGACGAAGAAGACCAAGACCGGCTACACCACGGACGCGGACGCGCTGCAGAACCTGTTCGAGCAGACCGAGCACCCGTTCCTGCAGCACCTGCTGTCGCACCGCGACGTCACGCGCCTGAAGTCCACTGTGGACGGCCTGCTGAAGTCGGTGGCGGACGACGGCCGCATCCACACGACGTTCCACCAGACGATCGCGGCGACGGGCCGGCTGTCCTCGACGGACCCGAACCTGCAGAACATCCCGATCCGCACGGACGAGGGCCGCCGCATCCGCCAGGCGTTCGTCGTCGGCGAGGGCTACGCGGAGCTGATGACCGCGGACTACAGCCAGATCGAGATGCGGATCATGGCCACGCTGTCGGGTGACGAGAGCCTGATCGCGGCCTTCAACAGCGGCGAGGACCTGCACACCTACGTGGCCTCGCAGGCGTTCTCGATCCCCACCTCCGAGGTGACGGGGGAGATGCGCCGCCGCATCAAGGCGATGTCGTACGGCCTCGCGTACGGCCTGTCGGTGTTCGGTCTGTCGCAGCAGCTGCGCATCCCGACCGAGGAGGCCCGCGAGCAGATGGAGGCGTACTTCTCCCGCTTCGGCGGCGTGCGCGACTACCTCAACGAGATCGTGAAGAAGGCCGGCAAGGACGGCTACACCGAGACCGTCCTCGGCCGCCGCCGCTACCTGCCCGACCTGACGTCGGACAACCGCCAGCGCCGCGAGATGGCCGAGCGCATGGCCCTCAACGCGCCGATCCAGGGCAGCGCCGCGGACATCATCAAGGTGGCCATGCTGGGCGTGTACCGCGCGCTGGAGTCGTCCGGCCTGCGGTCGCGGATGCTGCTGCAGGTGCACGACGAACTGGTGCTGGAGGTGGCCGAGGGCGAGCGCGAGGCCGTCGAGGCGCTCGTGCGCGAGCACATGGGCAACGCTTACCAGCTGCAGGTGCCGCTGGAGGTCTCGGTCGGCGTGGGCCGTTCCTGGGACGACGCCGCCCACTAGGCCCTGTCTAGTGGGGTTATCGCCAAACAGCAGCGAAGCCGACCGGGCGCCGAACGGCCGCACCTAGGCTGTGACCATGCTTTTGGTCCACGGCGGGGAAGCCGCCGCCAACGCGCCCGTTCTGCGTACCGGCGGAGTCCCGCTGGTCCCGGACGGCTTCGCCTGGCCTCTGTGTCGCGAGTGCGGTGGGGCCATGCAGTTCCTCGCCCATCTCGACAGCCGTCGTCCCCGCCGAGGGCGCGACGATGCTCGGCGCAGTGACCGCGCTGCGTCCTCACTCCGCCGATGAGCGGACGGAGGAGCCTGTGCTCGGGCGGCTGGGTGGCGAACCTGACTGGCTTCAAGACGACGAGACGCCCGCTTGCCCGACTTGCGCCACTCGCATGACGTTCGCGGCCCAGCTCGAAGAGGGGTACGACTTCTCGACCGCGGCCAACTTCGGCGGCGGTGGCCGGGGTTACGTCTTCCACTGCCGGCCCTGCGGAAATGCCGCGTTTCTCTGGCAGCGTTGACGGCCGCTCGGGACAGGTGTGTCGACGAACCCGAGCGGGCGGCACCCGCCGTCGGCATCGGCGTCTGCCGGCCGGTCCGCCGCCGACACAGAACTGGTTGATCACGCGACGGTGGCGTTGTCAGCGTGGAGCGTCACGCGACCCATCGGACAGGCCCTGGCCCCAGAACGCGAATCAGCCCGTCCGAGCCGTGGTGCTCGGGCGGGCTGTGTGCTGGGGAGAACTGTTCTCCCCATTGGAACTTATAGCGCGTGGGGGGACTTGCCGCAAGACCCGGTACCGGCCGCACACTTCGTGGCCTGACCAGGGGATTGAGGGGTTTCGAGCATGCGAGTTCTGCTGTCCACCATAGGTTCTCGGGGAGAGGCGCAGCCGATCACCGCACTGGCCGTGCGGCTGAGGGCACTGGGCAACGACGTCGAGGTCGTCGCGCCGCCGGACTTCGAGGAGCTCGTCACCGGCAACGGCGTCACCTTCACGCCGGTCGGCCCGAACCTGCGTGCGGCCACGGCGGTCGGGACCACGCCGGACGACCTGCGCAGGCTGGTCGAGGAGTCGGTCAGGGAACAGTTCCGGGTCGTCACGAAGGCGGCAGGCCGGGCCGATGTGCTGGTCGCGGGCGGTGCGTTGCAGCACGCGACACGGTCCGTGGCGGAAAGCATCGGCGCTCACTACGTGTACGCGAGCTTCTGCGCGAACACGTTGCCCTCACCGCACCACGCCCCACCCGCGCTGCTGGGCCGCGTGCCGGTCAACGGAACTGTCGAGGAGAACCTCGCGCAGTGGGACCAGCACCGGCACTACTTCACGAGTGCGCGCGACACCCTCAACGCCGAGCGCGCCAAGCTCGGCCTCGGCCCGATCGACGACGTTCGCGACCACATCTTCGGCGACGCCCCGTGGCTCGCCGCCGATCCGGTGCTCGGCCCGTGGCCGGGCCCCGGTGACCTCGTCCAGACCGGCGCCTGGCTGATCGACGACGAACGCCCGCTCAGCACGGACCTGCGGGCGTTCCTGGACGACGGCGAGCCACCGGTCTACTTCGGACTGGGCAGCATGCGAGGAGCCCCGGACACGGCCGACGAGGCCGTCGCGGCCGCACGCGAACTGGGCAAGCGCGTTGTCCTGCAACGAGGCTGGGCGGACCTGAGGCTCGCCGACGACGCCCCGGACTGCATCGCGATCGGCGAGGTGAACCAGCAGGCGCTGTTCCGCCGCGTCGCCGTGATCGTGCACCACGGCGGTGCCGGCACGACCACGACGGCCGCGGCGGCGGGCAGGCCGCAGATCGTGTTGCCGCACATGTACGACCAGTACTACTGGGGCAGCCAGGTCGAGCGGCTGGACATCGGCCGTGCCGCGAAGGCGGTGACGACCGAGACCCTCGCCGAGGCACTCCACCTCGCGGACCAGGCCGAGGAACTCTCCGACCAGGTGCGCACGGACGGTGCGCAGAACGCGGCAGAACGGTTGATGGCGCTCTGATTCGTCCCATGCGGGCGGTGGCCGCGTGGTAAGCCATCGGCATGAAGATCCTTGCCGTGGTGCTGCTCCTCGCCGTCGCCGCCTGCACGGCCACCGAGCCGGGCACCCCGGCCACGGCGGAGTGGCTCAAGGGCAAGCTGACCTTCCGCGAGGTGAAGGGCCAGGCTCCCACCACCAAGCCGTCGTCCGGCTACCCCGCACCGCGCGACGAGCCCGGCGACCCGGCCGTCCAGACCGCGCGGGCGACCAGGCAGAGCGCCGACGCCACCGTTCGTGAGCAGGCGCTCGGCACACTCGACTGCGCGGCTCCGGACCCGCTGGCCGGCGACGACGACCCGGCCGCACCACTGGTGACCTGCGACGCCGGCGAGTTCAAGTACGACCTGGGCCCGGTCTTCCTCGACGGCGACCGGGTCGTCAAGGCCACGGCGAGCCCCAGCGAGTACGGCGGCCACGTCGTGACGATCGAGTTCGACACGGAGGGCGCCCGGACCTGGAGCGACTTCACGACCGCCAACGTGGGCGCCCAGGTCGCGATCCTGATCAAGGGACGGGTGCTCAGCGCGCCCAGCATCCAGTCGCCGATCACCGGTGGCTCCGCGCAGATCTCCGGCAAGTTCACCAGGGAAGAGGCTGACCAGCTCGCGAGGCAGCTGGTCGGTCGATGATCCAGGACTACGACGAACGCAGGCTGAGCAGAACACCGTGCGGCGCTACGAGAGAGCAGGACGGCGCACTCACCCGCCTGCACCACGGCACGCACGTGACGATCGAACACACAGGCGCCATCACGGGCGACCTGAGGGCGTTGGTCGAACGCCAGAAGAGCATTGCCGCGCAACGGTCCGAGCCCGTCGAGTGGCGGATCCACCGGCACCTCGCCGCACCTGGGCTCGCCGAGCACCTGGTGGAGGCGGGGTTCACCGAGGACGGACCCACCCACGTCATGATCGCCGAACGAGACCGCGCGCTGGCATCGGAGGAGTTGCCGGAGAACGTGAGTGCCGTCCTCGGCGAGGAGGCGCTCGACGAGGCTCGATCGGTGACGCCGGCCGCGCACCGCGTCTGGGAGGACGAGGCCGGGGCCGTCACCTGGTACGCGCTTCGCCATGACCAGCAGCTGACCGGCGTTCTGTGGTGGCACGGCGTCACCAGCGACAAGTTCATCGAGTTCGGCATGACCGGCGCACACCGCGAGTTCGGACCGTTGCCGCAGCGCGTCGCGCCGGCCTGGCCGTCCTACCAGCGCTACCTGCTCGTCACGGCAACCGGTGATGTACGTGACCTCGTTGCAGGACAGGGGTTCGGCGAGCTGACCTCGATCCGCACGTTCCACTGGGCTCCGGCGGGGGAGCCGCGCGCGGCACGGGCGATCCAGCCGATCGGTGCCGCCGCCTACCGGGACCTGCTGGCCCGCTTCCAGCGGAAGTTCGAGGCCGAACCGGACGACTCGATCACCTGGGGCAGCGCGTTCAGCGCGAGAACGGCCGTCACGGAGGTGGTCCGGCGCGGGCTCACCGCCTGCACGAAGCCGGGTGAGCTGATCTTCTGGGCTGACCCCTACCACCCTGGGATCGCTGCCGACCTGCGCCGCGTGGGTGGTCCGGGACAGCCGGAGTGGGACGAGCCCGTGGTCGGCGACGGTGACCACGCCGTCAACGCGCCGTTCGACCTGAGGTTCGGCAGCTTCGGGCAGCATGACGAGAACTCGCTGTGCGTGTGGGGAGCCGATCTCCTGGCCGAGGTGAGCGGCGAACTGGACGCGCTGCTGCCGCGACTTCGCACGGGCGGAGAGAAAATCTGAACCGGGCCAACTGAGACGTACGTGTGGTGGGTGTCCGCAGTGAGGGGTGACCCGCAATGTCGTACCAGGTTGGGCTCGATCTCGGATCCGCAGGCACCACCGTCGCCACCGGCAGGGGCGTCACGACGAACGGCCGGCGTCAGCAGGCGGCCGCCAGGGAGATCGCCGGCGTTCTCGACGACCTCGCGCAGCGGTACGGGGAGCCGCCGAGCCGTGTCGCCATGACGCATCCGCTGTGCTGGCCGTACGAACACCTCGAGCAGCTGAGGCACGACCTCATCAACGAGGGCCGCGCGGACGTGTTGTTCGTGCCGGCACCGCACGCCGCCGCCATCGCGTTCGACGCCGACGCGCAGATGCCCGAGCACGGCACGGTGGCGGTGTTCGACTTCGGTGCCACCGGGTGTGACATCACGGTGCTGCGCAAGCAAGGTGTGCTGTTGCTGGCCGGGCAGCCGGAACGGGTCGAGGTCGGCGGCTTCGACCTGGACGGGCTGGTGGCGGAGCACGTGATCGCGAAGATCGGCACGCACAGCCGTGAGCTCGTGCGGAGCTGCGTCGAGGCGAAGGAACTGCTCGGCAGCTATCCGGAGGTGCGGATTCCCTACGTCGCAACGAACGGCGAGGTGTGCGAGGTCCGGTTGAGCAGGCTGGAGTTCGAGGCGATCGTCCGGCCGTCGGTCGGGCTGACGATCGACGCGCTGGAACGGGTCGTGACGAGTGCGGGGTTGTGCCTGCCCGACGTCATCCTGCTCGTGGGCGGGTCGGCGCGGATTCCGTTGGTGGCCAGGGAGATCGCGGAACGGCTGGGCATCCCGGTGATGAGGGCGCCGGACGGTGCGACCGCGACGGGTGCCTACCTCGAAGCCGCGCGGCTGGAGCCCGAACCCGCCGAACCGGCCACGGTCGAGGTGCCCGTGCCGCGTCGGGAAGAGCCGAAGAAGCGGATTCCGACCACGCCGTTCATCGCGGCGGGGCTGCTCGTGCTCGTTCTCGGAGGAGGGTGGTTCGCGCACGACGCGATGAACCAGCCACAGGTGAGGATGGAGAACACCAGCGTGCAGCTCGAACCGCCGGGAGTGGCGGAACTCCCGACCATCATCGGGCCAGGGCGCTGATCTCCCGGACGGTCCGGTCGATCTCCTCCGGGGTGTTGAGGATCGACGTGCCGACGCGGGCGTACGGGATCCGGTAGGACGCCGTGGTGATCTGGATCTGCTTCTGCCGCAGCAGTTCCACGACCTCGGGACCGGAGTGCCCGGGAACGTCGAAGCACACCAGGCCCGCGGACGTCGCCGGGTCGCGTGGCGTGTGCACGACGACCCCGGGGACGTCGGCCAGCCCGTCCTTGAATCGGGCGGCGAGCTCGGTGATCCGGGCCGCCACGCGGTCGCGCCCGAGGCGTTGGTGGAACCGCACCGCCGCCCGCACGCCGAAGTACTGCTCGAACGCGTGGAAGCCGCCGGGCCCGAGCAACGCCGTCTCGCTGCGGTCGCTCAGGCTCGGCAGCATCGGCACGATCTCGCCGCTCACCTCGGGGTTCACCCACACCATGCCGGTGCCGCGGGGCCCGAACAGCCACTTGTGCGTGCCGGCGACGAACACGTCCGCACCCATGCGCGCTGGATCGTCGTGCACGGCCGCAAGTCCGTGCACGCCATCTACGACGAGGAGACAGCGGTCTTCCTGTTTGCGGTCTCGGTTCGCTTCGGTGACAACCGCAGCGCACGCGCGGACCGGCATGCGCAGGCCCGTGCTCGACTGCACCCACGTGATGCCGACGGCACGGGTCTGCGGAGTGATCGAGTTCCGCAGCCGGGTCGCTATCTCGTCCTCGGTAGCTTTCGCCGGGTTCTCGTAGAGCGTGCCGATCCGGACCTTCGCACCCGCCCGTCCGGCCGCGAGCCTGGCCGCCTGCTGGTGCCACGCGTGGTCCTGGTCGTTGAGCAGCAACTCCTGGCCGGCACGCAGTTTCAGGCCGCCGTAGACGATCGAGAGCCCCATGGTCGTGTTGGGCACGAACGCGATGTCGTCCGCCGCGCCGCCGACGTACTGGCCCAGCGCGACGGCGACCTCCTGCGCCTGCTCGGGCATCAGGTCGTGCGAGTTGGCGTCCAGCCTGCGCCGGAACTCGTCGACCGCGTCCCGCACCTCGCGCGGGTTCGACGCGAGGTAGAAGAGCCCCAGGTTGGTCAGCGCCGGGTCCAGCCGGAACTCGCGGCGCACGGTGCCCCAGTCCACTCCCTGCCCGGCTGACGACGCGGTCGGTGCGACGGCGAGCAGCCCTGCCCCCACGAGGAAGTCACGACGTTCCATGCCTTCCATTGGACAGCTTCTCCGGCGCGAACGGCAGCCCCGTGTTCAACGCCCTCACCCCCACCGCGCACAGTTCGCCGAGCATGCCCACCCCGATGGACAGCTGTGTCGGCGCGTGGTGGTCGAGCAGCAGCGCGAACCCGAAACTCGCGCCGATCGACGTCACCCACACGACCAAGGTCCACGGCGTGTAGCGCTGCCACAGGTGGCCGTCGCGCTCGAACAGCCTGATCGTCAGGCCCCGGACCGCGCCGAACGCGAACCCGGCGGCGAGCGGTAACACGTAGACCAGGTGGAACTCCTCCACCGCGCGAATGCCGAAGAACAGCAGGAACGCGGGCGGCCCCAGCAGGTCCCGGGCATTGAGCGGTTCCCCCATGAAACGGCGCACGAGCACGTACAGCACGCCAGCCGTGATCAGCAGATATGTCACCACGTTCCCCCTAAGTGGCATGACTCTGCTACTTAAACTAGCAGGGTCATGCTACAAAAGGGAGGTGTCACCGAGAGTCGTGGATCCCGTCGCCCGTCGCCAGGCCGTCGCCGAGGCGGTGTTCCGCGTGGTCGTGCGCGACGGCGTCGAGCAGGCCTCGCTGCGCAACGTGGCGGTGGAGGCGGGCCTCGCCATCGGCTCGATCCGCCACTACTTCGACAGCCACGACGACATGATCATCTTCGCCGTCGAGGCCCTCATCCACTCCATCAACCAGCGCGTGATGGCCCACGTGCAGTCGCTTCAAGATCGCAGCGATCCGCGCCGGCCGGCCGAACGCGTGCTCTCCGAGGTGCTCCCGCTCGACGACCGCCGGCGCGACGAAGCCGTGCTGTGGCTGGCTTTCGTCACCGCCGCGCGCACCCAGCCGTCCCTCGTGCCCCGCGCCGAACGGCTCTACGACGGCCTGCGCACGCTCTGCCGCCGCGCGCTGACCGCGATGAGCGAGGCGGGCACCATCGCGGCCACGCACGACGTCACCCTGGAGTCCGAACGGCTGGCGTCGCTGCTCAACGGCCTCACGGTCGACGGCGTGCTGCACCCGGACCGGATGACGCCGGAACTCGCGGTGTCGGTGCTGCGCAGGCACCTCGACTCGCTTTAAGGCCTGGCTGTCACCTCGACGTCGCGCGCGGTCAGTTCGGCGGCGCACTCGGTGCATTCGACCTTCGCCCGTACGCCGCCGCCGCAGTCGCGGTGGTGCAACTGGAACGTCTCTTCTTCGTCCGGGGCCATCCACTTCTCGCCCCACGTGCGCAATGCCATCAGCACGGGATAGAGGTCGCGGCCTTTCTCCGTGAGGCGGTACTCGTGCCGTGTGCGGCCGTCCTCGTGATACGGCACGCGCTTGAGCACGTTCTCCTGCAGCAGCACGTTCAACCGGTCCGTCAGGACGCTGCGCGAGATGTCCATCGTCGCCTGGAAGTCCTCGAAGCGACGGGTGCCCAGGAAGATCTGGCGGAGCAGCAGCAGCGTCCAGCGCTCGCCCAGCAGCGCGGCGGGACGGCTCAGCGTGCAGGGCATGCTCGCGAAGTTCGAGTACGGCATGGACCCAGGGTATCCCTTGCGTTCGATTTTCGAACTCAGCTACAGTTCGGATTCCGAACTCAGGGGAGATCCTCATGCGCGTCACCGAGCTCGACCGCGACACCGCGCCGGAAGCTGTCGACGTGGTGTTCGAAGGACTCTCCGCGCGAAGCCGCTACCTGCGCTTCCACTCGCCGACGCCCCGCCTGACCGCGTCCGCGCGCCGGGTGCTGACCGACGTGGACGGGCAACGGCACGGGGCCGTGTGCGCCAGGGTCGGCGGTGAACCGATCGGCATCGCGAGGGTGATCAGGACGGGGGAGTGCGGCGCGGAGATCGCGGTCGCCGTGGTCGACCTGTGGCAACGCCGTGGCGTCGGCCGCCTCCTGCTGGAGGAGCTCACGGCGGTCGCGGCCCGGATGGGCGTCGCAGAACTGCACGGCAACGTCCTGCCCGACAACCACGCGATGCTCGCGCTGGTGCGCAAGGTGCTGCCCGGCGTGCGGCTGACCAGAGAGGTCGACACCATCGAGCTGAGCTACCCGCTGGCCTGGGTCACCGCGGAGATCAGCGACGCCGACCTCGTGCGAAGTCTGCGGTGACGATCGTCCACACGGGCCGACTTCACTGCCCGTGAGTCCGGCCACGCGTTCACGGTTGACGGTCTGATCGGCGCGGACAGTCCATGAACGGCCGGAACATAGGACGTTCGACCGGACCAAAACTTCACATCACCTTGCTACGGTGACCGGCATGAGATCGTGGGGGATGTTGGCGGTCGCCGCGGCGGCCATCACGTTCGGCTCGACGCTGGCCATGCCTGACGTCGCGGTCGCCGCTGCCGAGGGCGGGGTGATCTGCGGGACGTACGAGGCCAACTCCAAGATCACGCGGAGCGAGGTCCTGGCGCGCTCGCGCACGTGGATCAGCGCCCGCGTGCCCTACAGCCAGAGCGACTGCTTCGGCAACAAGTACGGTGCCTACCGCACCGACTGCTCCGGCTTCGTCTCGATGGCCTGGGGCCTGCGCATCTCCTACACCACGCACATCCTCGAGCAGGTCGCGCACCGCATCGACTGGGAGGACCTCCGTCCCGGCGACGCGCTCAACGACCGCGAGAACCACGTCGCGCTGTTCATCGGCTGGGCGGACGCGGCCAAGACGCGGCCCATCGTGCGCGAGCAGGCCGGACCGGACGGCAGCAGGCCCGTGCAGCGCGTGTGGAGCGCCAGCAACGCCCGCAGGTACGTGCCCCTGCGCTACAACAACATCCTCGAGGCCGGCGGCAGTGGCAACACCGGCAGCGAGACGCCGGTGACGGACAAGCTCGTCGTCAACGCAGGCCCGCAGATATCGAACACCGGCATGGGCCAGCTCGAGGTCTTCGCGCGCGCCGCGGACGACACGATCGTCACGAACTTCCACAAGACGAGCCGGTGGAGCGGCTGGCAGCAGCTCGGCCCCGAGCTCTTCGCCGGCGACCCGGTCGCGCTGATGAACCCGCAGACGAAGATCGTCGAGGTGTTCGCGCGCGGCACGGACGACAAGGTCTACCGCCGCGTCGACGGCAAGTGGCTCGCGGTCGGCGACACGGCCGTCGCGGGCGACCCGACGCTGTTCTGGAACGACAAGACCAAGGCCGTCGAGGTCCTCGCCCGCGGCGCGGACGGCCTCCTGCTCCGCTTCACCGACAGGTGGGCCCCGGTCGGCGACCGCAAGATCGAGGGCAACCCGGCCGTCGCCGACAAGGATGTCTACGCGCGTTCCGCAGACGGCAAGCTGATCAAGTGGGACGGCGCCACCTGGGCGGACCAGGGCGACAAGAAGATCGTCAGCGACCCGAGCGTCGCCGTCGACCAGGTCTTCGTGCGCACCGAGTCCGGCAGCGTCGAGCAGTACGCGGCGGGCGTCTGGAAGTCCATGGGCGGCCAGGGGACCGGCGCCCCGTCGGCGGTCTTCAACTCGACGACCGGGTCCATCGACGTCGTGCAGCTCGGTGAGGGCGGCATCGTCGAGCACTCCCGCGCGACCGACAACGGCTGGACCTCGTGGGCCAAGCTCGGCACCACCAAGGCCTCTGAGGCGCCGACCGCGATGTACCACGCGCAGACCAAGACCGTCGAGGTCTTCGCCCGCACCGACGACGGCAAGCTGATCCGCCGCTTCTACAAGGAGAAGGCCGGCTGGAGCCAGTGGGCCGTGCTCTCCGGCAAGAACGTCAGCTGACCTGACGCCATCGACGAGGCCGCGACGCCGTTGGGGTCGCGGCCTCGTCGATGTCCGGGTGCAGCAGCTGACGAAGAGTTCGGCCGCGGCACTTCTCCGCCCGTGCCAGCTCGAACTCGACGGTCTCGTGCGCGTTCCTGGCCTTCATCGCTGAGTCGAGTCACGGCGCCGACGGCCACCGGCGTTCAACTGAGTCGCACTTCTAGGGGAGGTCCGGGATGGCGCGCAGGCGATACGCGGTGGTCGGCACGGGATCGCGGGCGGAACGGCACGTCCGCGCCATCGCGGTCGAACACGCGGAGACCTGCGAGCTCGTGGCGTTCGCCGACGTGAACCGGACCAGGATGAACGTCCACAACGAACGGCTCGCCGAGCTGGGCGTCGAGCCGGTCCCGGCGTACCACGCCGAAGACTTCCTGAAGATGCTTGAGGAGCAACGGGTCGACGTGGTGGTGGTGACCACGGTGGACCGCTTCCACGACACGTACATCGTCGAGGCGTTGGACTCCGGGCGTGACGTCGTGACGGAGAAGCCGATGACGACGGACGTCCCGTCGGCCGGCAAGATCCTGGACGCGGTGCACCGCAACGAAGGCAACATCACGGTCACCTTCAACTACCGCTACAACCCGATCCACGAGAAGGTGCGCGCGCTCCTGGCGGACGGTGCCGTCGGTGAGATCGGGTCCGTGCACTTCGAGTGGTTGCTCGACACCCGTCACGGCGCCGACTACTTCCGCCGCTGGCACCGCGACAAGGCCAACTCCGGCGGTCTCATGGTGCACAAGGCGACCCACCACTTCGACCTGCTCAACTGGTGGGTCGGCTCAGTGCCCGAGACCGTGTACGCGCACGGCCGGTTGTTCTTCTACGGCGCCGAAAACGGCGAACGGCACGGCTACGCGCGCGACGATCGGTTCGACATCAAGCTGGAGCAGAACGCGTGGCTCAAGAAGCTCTATGTCGACGCACAGCACGAGGACGGCTATCGCCGCGACCAGAACCCGTTCGAACCCGGTGTGTCCATTGAGGACGACATGTCCGTGCTCGTGCGCTACGCCAGCGGCGCGAACCTGACGTACCACCTCACGGCGTACTCGCCGTGGGAGGGCTACCGGCTGATGGTCAATGGCAGCAAGGGCCGTCTCGAACTGGAGGTCGTCGAGAACTCGTGGGTGTCGGGCCAGGACCCGTCCGTCCACGGTGTCGCCGCGAACCCCGAACAGGGGTGGGCGAAGCTCTCCGTGCAGCGGTTGTTCGCCGAACGCGAGGACGTCCCGCTGGAGTACGACCGGGACGGGCACGGCGGCGCGGACCAGCGCATGGTCGACGCGCTGTACGGACCACCGGGGCAGGAGGACCCGCTGGGACGCCGGGCGACGCACTACGACGGCGCGCTCTCGCTGCTGACCGGGTTCGCCGCCAACCGCAGCTTCGAGACCGGGGAGGCCGTCCGCGTCGCCGACGTCATCGACCTTCCGGTGAGGACCCCTTAGCGGTTGCCACGCTCCCGGCGCCATTGCCCGTTCCGGTGACCACCGGGGTCCGGATGCTGTCGCAAACGAGTCTTGGTTGGCGCGGCGCATTGAAATTCCACGCACGTCGGCTGATGCTGGTGGGCGCGGTGGAGTCCGCCCGAGAAGGGTGAGAGCGATGCGTGTTGCGCTGGTCGGCGCTCGTGGGCACGGGACGCGGCACGTGGAGAACCTGGTCAGGCTGGGCCACGACGGCCTCGCCACCTTCGTCGGGGTGGTCGACGTGGCGGACGTCGACGTGCCGGTGCCGTCCTACCCGGACCTGCCGTCGCTGGCCGCCGAACTGCACCCGGAGGTCGTCGTGGTCTCCTCGCCGCCCGCGACGCACCGCGACCTCGTGCTCACGGCGTTCGAACTGGGCTGCGACGTGCTGGTCGAGAAGCCGGCCGTGCTGTCGGTGACCGACTTCGACGAGGTCTCCGCGGAGGCCGTCAAACGCGGGCGGGTGTGCCAGGCCGGGTTCCAGACGCAGGGCACGGGCTCGTACCGGCGGCTCTGCTCGTTGATCGGCTCCGGTGCGTTGGGCGACATCACCGGTATCGGCGCCGCCGGCCGTTGGGTGCGCACGGACTCGTACTACGAGCGCGCCGAGTGGGCCGGACGGCAGGGCGAGGACGGGACGCTCGTGAACCCGTTCGCGCACGCCCTGCAGAACGCACTGCTTCTGGCCGATGTCGAGGAACGTACAGACATCGCTGTTGAGCTGGAGTTGTACCGGTGCCGCGACACGATCACGGCGGACGACACGGCGTGTGTACGGGTCACGGCCGATGGCGCACCACCGGTCGTCGTCGCCACCACGCTCTGCGCCACGACATCGTTGCCACCGGTGGTTTTGGTGCACGGGACGCTCGGTCAGGCCGTGTGGTGGTACGACGACGACAGGCTGACGGTCAACGACCACCGCATGGCCGTGGCACCGTCCGTCGACCTGCTGGAGAACCTCATCCGGCACCGGCAGACCGGCGAGCCCCTGGTCGCGCCGCTCGCCGCCGCGCGGGCGTTCACGTCGGTCGCCGAGCAGTGCGGCAAGGCCGACGTGCCGCTGCTGCCCGCCCGCCGCGTCGGTGACCGGGTGGTGCTCGACGGCATCGACGAGGTCGTGGTGAGGGCCGCGGAGAAGATCGCGACCTTCACCGAGCTGGGCTGCGGCTTCGGCAGGTAGCCGCCTACCGGGGAGACGGAGGCGGAGGCCAGCCGGGATCTTTCAGAACGGGTCGCTGAACCGGGTCGCGCCCTGCCCACCACCCGGCCGCGACGACCAGGACCAGGCTCGCCGCCGCTGCGACCAGACCGAGTCCGATGGCGATGTCACGCTCGGCCGGCCGGCCTGCTGTCCAGCCGAAGACGGGGCTGAGGAACGCCAGTCCGGTCAGCACGGCGGCGGCGCCGACCACCAGCACGCGTGACCGGCGCAGCACCCCCGCCGTCATCGTGAGACCGATACCGGCGCCGACCAGGAACAGTGCCACCACCAACCCCGGCCCGGTCGTCGCGTTGGAGCTGCTGAGTAACGGCACCAGTCCGGCGAGCGGGACAGCGCACACGATGAGAAGGCCGGCCGGAAGCGCGGCGGCGAGCCCACGTCCGGTACGGGCACGAGCCCGGCCGGCCGCCACCGACATCCCGATCAGCAGGGCGAGCTGGGCGATCAGTCCGGCAACGGTGATCTCCTCCCCGAGCCCGCGGCCGAACGCGGTGAGCGGCACCGGCCGGATTTCCAGCCCGGTCTCGGCGACCACGACCGGCACACGGCGCCAGGTGCCGTCGACGCCGCGGACCGCCAGACCCTCCGCCCCGTTGGCCACGAACACCTCGTGTCCACCTGGGACGGCGCGGACGAGGACCTCCACACTGGCGAGCTCGTCAGGGCGCTCGAACCCGCGGGGAAACCGGTGCTGGCGCAGGACGAACGGCCACCGGCCGGCGGGCACCTCCCACGCGGTGCGCCAGGTCTGACCGCCGTCGGTCGTCTCGTCGACGCCGAGCAGGCGGCCCTCGCCTGCCGACATCGCATGATCGGAGAGGTCGTCGCCGTGCACGCGGTAGCAGTGTGCGGGGTCATCGGGCACGCAGGCTTCGGTCTTCCGCTGACGCGACGCCGGCGGACTCTCCGGGGTCTCCGGCACAGGCGTCCAGTCGCCCACGCCCGAGGGAGAGGTGTAGCTCCGCCTGTCCGTCATGATGAGCACCCGCGTGCCGCCCTCGTCCGCGACGGTCACGGAGTTGACCGACTCGACCGTGTCGCCGGGCGCCGACGTCGCGGCGATCGCCAGGACCGCGAACGGCACCGCGACCAGCACCCGCACCCGGGACACCAAGCCGTCCGGCAACGGCGGGGCTGCCGCGACCCGGCGCCAGGCCCACCAGGCGAGGCCCAGCGCGGGCAGCGCGACCAGATCGGCCGGATCGGCCAGGACGCCCGAAGGCCCGTTCACGACCGACCACGCCGCCGACGCGACGTCGGCGCCCGCGGGGGTCAGCTTGACCACCGCGAATCCGGCACCGGTCAGCAGCACCGACGTCCCGGCGGCGATCCGGTCGGCGAGGAACAGGCTCAACAGCAGCCCGAGCACCGGCGGTGCCACCACCAGTCCGGCCACGTCGCTGAGCTTGCCGGTGACGAGCCCCGGCCACGCCTGTTTGAACACGTGGTCGTTGAGCAGCAGCACCGCCGTGGCTCCGATTGTCAGCGGGTGTGCAACCCAGCGCAGAAGCCGCCCCGTTCGCATGGGTACAGCCTGCGGTGCGTCGATCACGGCCCTGGCACGGCTCAGCGTCAGATGGGCGCATGCCAGAGGCCTCGGACAGCACCAGCCGAGTAGTCTGCCGCGCAGTTCGCCGCGTTCGGGGAGAGTTGCGTTGGACACCTACATCGACCTGAAGGACGTCCGGGTCATCGGTTACGTCACGATGGGCCTGATCGCGCTGGTCGCCGTGGAGTCGATCTGGGGCACGGTCAACGACTGGCAGGGCGGCTCGTCGTCGTGGAGCTTCCTGGCGATCGTGCTGATCCTGCCCGCGGCCGTGGCGTCCGTCCTGTGGTTCCGCGGGGTGACCCACAACGCGGAGGCGATCGCGCTGCACGGCGTGCGGACGGTGTCGCAGGTGTGGAAGGCGAGCGATCCGGCGCAGCGGGAGGCGCCGTTCGAGAAGCGGGTCGCCAGTCCGTTGATCAAGCCGTGGCAGTACGCGTTCCTCGCCATGGTGCTGTGTGACGTGTTCGAGTCGATGCTTCTCGACACACCTCTTTACGTCGTGTTCTCGACACTGTCCACGCTCCTCGCGATCGGCGCGGCCGCTCTTGCGTGCTACCTCGTGTTCCGGATCTCGCTCATGCAGCAGCGATTCGCCGTACCTCAGCGCAAACGCGGCTGATCTGGGGTAGACTCTTTCGTTGGTTGCAGTTTCGTGTTCGTGTCTTTCACGCTCGCCAAACTTCAGTTGCGAGTGCTTCTCCTTCTTCACGGTTGGGGCAAGGCTCATGACCAACCACGGAGTGGCCGCACAGTGCGGCTCGCTCTTCAGTAATCAAGGAGAAGCAGTACATGGCAAACGGCACCGTCAAGTGGTTCAACGCTGAAAAGGGCTTCGGCTTCATCGCCCCCGAGGACGGCGGCGCTGACGTCTTCGTCCACTACTCGGCCCTCAACGGCGGCGGCTACCGCAGCCTCGAGGAGAACCAGAAGGTCTCGTTCGACATCACGCAGGGCCAGAAGGGCCCGCAGGCGACGAACGTCACCGCTCTCTGACGTTGTTCCATCCGTCGGGCCCCTGGAGTTCCTCCGGGGGCCCTTCGGCCTTCTCGGGGGCTTGCGGGGACCCCTAGCCTGGCCGGATGCCGTTGCTCGGACCAGCCGATCCGCTGCCGCACGTGCCCCGGCGCGTCCTCGTCGCAGGCAACGCCGGATCCGGCAAGTCGACGCTCTGCCGGCGCATCGCCGAGCAGCACGACCTGCGGCGAGTCGAGCTGGACAGCCTCTACTGGGGTCCGCGGTGGACCCCGCGGCCGGAGTTCCACACCGAGGTCGCCGCGTTCGCGCGCGAGGACCACTGGGTCACCGAGTACCAGTACAAGGTGGCGCGGCCCGCGTTGCTCGCGAGGGCGGACACGGTCGTGTGGCTCGACCACCGGTTCCCGGTCGTGATGGGCCGGCTCGTGAGTCGCACGATCAGACGTCGCGCGGCAGGGGTGGAGTTGTGGAACGGTAACCAGGAACCGTCGCTGTGGTCGGCGTTCACCGACTCCGGGCACATCCTGCGATGGGGCTGGAAGAGCTACCGGCGCAACCGGGCCAGGGTGCTCGCCCTGGTCGACGACGTGGTGGTCGTGCGGTTGCGCGGGCAGGCGCAGGTGGAGCGGTGGCTCTCGGGTCCGCTCGCCTCGGTCGGGGAGGAGCGTGCTCGGTGAGAACCGCACTGGTGCTCGGCGGAACGGGCATGCTGGCAGGCTGCGCGGGACAACTCGTGGCACGCGGATGGCGGGTGCTGCTGCCGTCGCGCACCCAGCCGCTGATGGCCGACGACGGTCCCGGACGGGCGGCGCGGGCGTCGATCTCTCGCGGGCACCGGCCGACGTGGGTGAGGGCGGACTGGGCCGATCCCGCCGCGTTGGCGTCCGAGGTCGAGTACGAGCTCGATGGGCACCTGGTGAACCTGCTGGTCGCGTGGGTGCACGTCAACTACCGCGTGGGCGTGCTCAACGCCGTGCGGCACCTTCTCGCAGAAGGCGCGCCGGTGGTGGAGGTGCACACGTGCGCGCCGGTGCCAGACCCTGTGCTCCCGCACCCGACACAGCAGGTGTTGCTCGCTCACTTCGCCCACGACGCCATGCCGCGCACGAACCGTGCGGTGCTGGAGGCCGTCGAACGAGGGTTGGAAGGACGGGCACCCTCGCTGCACCACGAGGACGCCCGCTGACGCCTCGGCTCTACCCGGCCTCGGTCTCACGACCTCGGCCCGGCCGGTCTGCGCGGCGGGGTTTTCGGCTCCGCTCGGCCAAACGCATCGCTCGATCGGTCAGCGGGCCGAACGCATCCCTCGCACCAGCAGCATGACCGACTCGCGCACCTCCGCCCGTGACCGTTCCGGCTGGAACACCTGCCAGTCCAGGGCGATCACGAGCAACGTGCCGAACAACGCCGCCGACGCGGTGCCGACCTCGACCCCGTCGGGCAGGCGGCCCGCGTCGGACAGGCGCTTCATCTGACCGCGCACGATCGACACGATGTCGTCGCGCAGCAACGAGAGAGTGCCGTGCCATTGGCCTGGCGTGCGCCACAGCTCCGAGACGAGCAGCTGGCCGAACGCCGGGTACTCGGCCCAGAAGCCGAGCATCTCGTCGACCAGCGCCTCCAGCGAGTCCTCGGAGCCCTCCGCGGACCGCAGCCGGCCCGCGAGGATCTCCACGCCGTGGTGCAGCAGAGCTTCGACCAGGGCGTCCTTCGAGGCGAAGTTGTAGTAGATCGTGCCCTTCGCGACACCCGCCTCCGCGGCGATCTCGTCGACCGTCACCGAGGCCGCGCCCCGTTCGCCGACCAGCTTCAACGCCGCGTCGAAGAGCTTCTGCTTGGTCGCCGTCGTCCGGGCGCTCACAGCACCAGCTCCGGCTTGAGCTTGGACGCTGTCCACACGCGCTGCTTGTAGGCCGCCACGGACGACAAGGCTAGGGCTCCGACCAGCCAGGCGAGAAGGATCAGAGCGTCCTTTCCGACGCTGCCGAGGTCACCGCCGTACATGAGGTGGCGCAGACCGTCGACCGCATAGCCCATCGGCAGGCCGTAGTGCAGCGGGTACAGCGGCACGGGGATCGTCTGCCACGGGAAGGTGCCACCCGCGCTGACCAGCTGGAGGATCAGCAGGATCAGGCCGAGGAACTTGCCGACGGCACCGAACGCGGCGTTCAGCGCGTGCAGGATCGCCACGAACGTCAGTGACATCAGTGCGAGGAACCCGAACGTGCCGAAGGGGTTCGACGGCTCGATGTCGACCACGAACCGTACGACCGTGAACATCACGAACACCTGCACGATGCCCAGCAGCGCACCGGGAAGCCAGCCTCCCAACGCGACGCGCAGAGCTGACTGGCCGGCAGCGAGCGCACGGCGTGAGAGCGGGCGCAGCAGCAGGAAGAGCACGAACGCGCCGATCCAGGTCGCGAGGCCGAGGAAGAACGGGGCGAGGCCCGCGCCGTACGTGGCGGCCTTCGTCTGGGACAGGCCGCGCACCGCCACCGGGTCACCGATCGCCTGCGCGATCGCGGCACGCGTCGGGTCGTCCTGGTTCGGGATCTTGTCGACGCCACCGGACAGGCCGTCGTACAGCTGCTTTGAACCGTCGGCGAGTTTCGCGGCACCATCTTTGAGCTGCGGGGTGCCCGTCGCGGCCTTCTGCAGGCCGTCGCGGAGCTGGGCGTTGCCGTCGGCGAGCTTCGTCGCGCCGTCGTCGAGCCTGCCGACGCCCGCGACCAGGCCGGGCATCTTGGACGAGAGCTGCTCGGCGCCGGCGGCCACCTGGTCCGCGCCGGTCGCGAGCTTGCGGAGATCACCCGCGGCGCCCTGGACCTTGCCGTTGGCGTCGTCGACGGGCTTGCGGACCTGACCGAGCGTGGTCAACACGTTCTGCACCTGCTCCTCGGTGAAACCCAAGGCGCGCAAGCGGGTCGCGATGTCGCCGTTGGCCTGGTCGAGCACGCCGACGAGTGCCTGGGCCTTCTTCGCGTACTCCTCGGCCTGGGTCGCCGCGGTCTCGTTGCCGGTCGCGACCTGGCGGGCGCCGTCGGCGATCTTCTTGGCGCCGTCGGGCAGTGCCGCCGTCTGGGAGCGGAGTTCGTGCGTGCCGTCACGGAGCTGCGCGGCGCCGTTGGCCGCCGTCACCGCGCCCGTGGAGAGCTGCTGGACGCCGGTGTCGAGCTCGCCGATCTTGTCGCGCAGCGTCGCGCTGCCGTCCGCGAGCTGCTTCGCGCCGTCGACGGCCTTGGTGGTCTCCTGGCGGATCGTGGAGAAGCCGAGCAGCAGCTTGTCGGCGGCCTCGGTGGAGACCTTCGCCGTGACGGCGCGGCGCACCTCGGAGACGACCTGGTTCGCGATCGTGGAACCCAGGTAGTTGTTGGCGTCGTTGGTGGTCAGGGTCAGCACGCCCTGGCGCGGCTTGTTCTGCTCCGCGGACGTGAGCGCCTCGGAGAAGTCCTCCGGCAGGGTCAGGGCGAAGATGTACTCGCCCTTGCGCACGCCCTCGTCAGCCTCGTCGACGACCTTCCAGTTGAACTTCTGGCCCTTCAGCAGCTCGTCCGCGACGTCCTTGCCCGCGTTGAGGTCCTTGGCGCCCTTGTCCTTCACGACCAGCGCGGCGGGGACGTGGTTCAGGTTCGCGTACGGGTCCTTGTTGGCGTACAGGTAGAGCGACGCGTACAGCAGCGGCACGAGTGCCAGGGCCAGGACGGCGAGCTTGGGGAGCTTGCCGGAGGTGACCCGGCGGATCTCGTTGAAGGCCATGCGAAGGGCGCTCATGCGGTGATCTCCATCTTGGTGTCGTTGTCCTCACCAAGGCGCGCGTGCGGGATGTCGAGGATGTGAGCCGAGGAGTTCGAGCACAGGACGACGACGGACCGTTCGGGGGTCACGTGGTCGTGGGCCAGTGCGAGCCACTCGCGCGGGTTGGGGTGGTAGCGGTCGGGGCAGTCGAGGATCAGCGCCGTGACGCCGGGGCGGGCGGCGGCCAGGTCGAGCATCACGGCGCACCGCGTCTGCGCCGGCACGTGCTCGAAGCGCTTGTCCGCGTGTTCATCGGCGGCGTGCTCCACCAACCAGTCGTGCACTGCCTTCTTGCCGGAGGGCATGCCGTTCATCGCGAGCTCCTCGCCTACGACGGCGGACAGCGTCAGCGCCTCTTCCGGTTCGTTCACCTCAGGGGCGTCGACGAGCACGACGCGCTTGCGCAGCGTCTTCGCGTCCGGGGACACGGTGCCCGTCGAAGGCTTCATGCGACCGGAGAGGAGGAGGGCGAGGGCCGTGTGACCGGCGCCGGGCTCACCCGCGACCAGGGTCAGCTCGCCGGGCTTCACGGTCAGCGAAGTTGGCCGGAGCAGGGGACCATGGCCCCCGTTGACGCCTGCGCGACTGGCGTGGATCTCCACGGCTTTACCTTCCGTTTAAACTGACCGGTCAGTACAAATTCTCCCGCAGTCCGCTGCCACTGGCAACTCGGACATAGGTCACCTAAGGGCGGACGCGGGGCGTACTTCCCAGACGGTCCACAGCGGCCGGTAGCCCTGGCGCGGCCAGAAGACGCTGCTCAGCGGGTTCGGCGGGTTGTAGTAGAGGTACGTGCCGACCGTGCCCATGCGGTGCAGCTCCTGGTGGGCGTGGGCGAGGAGCTGCTGGCCGATGCCCGTGCCGCGGGCGCCGGGGAGCACCGAGACGCAGTTCACATAGCCCCAGCGGCCCTGAGGGAGCCGTGCGGCCGCCATCGTGCCGGGTTCCGACGAGACGACCGCGCACTCGGCGAGCGCCACCGCGATGCCGTCGCGTTCGGCGAGCCAGATCGGGCCGGCGTTCTTGAGACGTTCGGTGAGAGCGCGTCGCTTCACGTGCGCCGCGTTCGGGCGCACGATCGTGGAGCCGACGTAGGAGGAGTACTCCAGTTCGGCGAGCGACAGCTCCAGCACGGTCTCCAGGTCGTGCGGGGTCGCACGGCGGATCGTGAGCGTGCGGGAGATGTGCTGCGTCGGGGTGCGCAGGCGCACGGCGAGCACGGACAGCGGCACCAGGCCGTGGTCGAGGAACGCCCGTGCGGCCTTCGTGTCGCGGCTCGGCCAGTGCACGACGCACGCCGTGTCCTCGTGGAGCTCCTGCGTGTCGAGGTGCCGGCGGAAGCGCGTGAGCAGCGCTTCCATGCCCTGTGTGCCGCCGACCAGCGGCAGCATCTCCCACACCTCCGCCGCCGACCACAGCCGCGTGGTCGTGTGCGGCTCGAAGCTCTGGTGGCTGACGACCCCGGCCACGCGCGTGCCGTCCGCCAGCGCCGCCGTGATGACGTGGCCGTCCGCGGGCGGTTCGGTGGCGGGCGGGAGCAACGGGTCCAGAGAGGCGAAACGGGCTGACTGGGCCGCCACTAGTCCGCGTGCCGAGGTCATGGCCGTTGAGGTTACGACGTCAGGCGGGTCCGGAAGATCGCGGTGCCGGGGAAGAGCTTGCCGCGCAGGGGGCTCCACTGGCCCCAGTTGCGGGTGTGGCCCTTCGGCCACTCGGGCTCGACCAGGTCCTCGAGCACGAAACCGGTGTTCGTGAGGGCGCGGACGTAGTCGCCGAGGGTGCGGTGGTGCTCGACGTAGGTGGCCTTGCCCTCCTCGTCGACCTCCACGTAGGGCGTGCGGTCGAAGTACGACTGCGTGACGGTGAGGCCGAGCGGGCCCGGGTCGTCGGGGAAGATCCACCTCATCGGGTGGTTGACCGCGAACACCCAGGGCGCGCCGGGCCGGAGCACGCGGGCGAGTTCGCCGAAGACCTCCTGGACGTCCGCCGCGAAGGGGACGGCGCCGAACGCGGAGCACGCGGCGTCGAACGAGTCGTCCCGGAACGGCAGCTGGTCCGCGCTGGCCTGCACGAGCGGCACGTCGATGCCGGTCTCGGCGTTGGCGTGGCGGGCGTGGCGGAGCATGCCCTCGGAGATGTCGAAGGCGGCGACGTCGGCCTTGTGGTCCTTGAGCCAACGGGCGCACATGGCGCTGCCGCAGCCGACCTCCAAGATGCGCTGACCAGCGATTTCGCCCAGGAACCGGGCATCCTGTTCGCGCAGCCCCTCCGGGCACCACACGAAGTCGGCCGCACCGAGGAAGTCGCCGTGCGTCCGGTGGTAGTCGTCGGCGTCCGCGTCCCACCAGATCCGGTTCGCCACCCTCGACTCGGCGGCGTCCGCCCCCCGCTTGACGATGCCGGCGGTGCCGAGCGCTTGTTCCGCGCTCGCGTGCTGGTTGGACACACTGCTCCTTCACATGGGGGCTGGTTTGCTTGCGCGTCTCGCGGCCGCGTACGATATCGCGTGCGTAGTGGGTTAGTGCTGCCCATGATCCAGACCCGCCGGATTCCAGGTCGCTGCGACGCTGCGCGCGCACCACTACCAAGCCATCGATGCCAATCCGTACCGGAGCCACCTACCTAATGTCCACCGACACCACCACCGCCCCCGTTGCCGCTGCTCCCAAGCAGGTCGCGATCAACGACATCGGGACGGAGGAGGACTTCCTCGCAGCTATCGACAAGACGATCAAGTACTTCAACGATGGCGACATCGTTGAGGGCACGATCGTCAAGGTCGACCGGGACGAGGTCCTGCTCGACATCGGCTACAAGACCGAGGGCGTCATCCCCTCGCGCGAACTGTCGATCAAGCACGACGTCGACCCCAACGAGGTCGTCAAGGTCGGTGACGAGGTCGAGGCACTTGTTCTCCAGAAGGAGGACAAGGAAGGCCGTCTGATCCTCTCCAAGAAGCGCGCCCAGTACGAGCGCGCGTGGGGCACCATCGAGGCCCTCAAGGAGAAGGACGAGCCCGTCAAGGGCACGGTCATCGAGGTCGTCAAGGGTGGTCTCATCCTCGACATCGGCCTCCGCGGCTTCCTCCCCGCCTCGCTCGTCGAGATGCGTCGCGTCCGCGACCTCCAGCCGTACGTCGGCCGTGAGCTCGAGGCGAAGATCATCGAGCTGGACAAGAACCGCAACAACGTGGTCCTGTCCCGCCGCGCGTGGCTCGAGCAGACCCAGTCCGAGGTCCGCAGCGAGTTCCTCAACCAGCTGCAGAAGGGCCAGGTCCGCAAGGGCGTCGTGTCCTCGATCGTCAACTTCGGTGCCTTCGTGGACCTGGGTGGCGTCGACGGTCTCGTCCACGTCTCGGAGCTGTCCTGGAAGCACATCGACCACCCGTCCGAGGTTGTCGAGGTCGGCCAGGAAGTCACCGTCGAGGTCCTCGACGTCGACATGGAGCGCGAGCGCGTCTCCCTGTCGCTGAAGGCCACGCAGGAAGACCCGTGGCGCCAGTTCGCCCGCACCCACGCGATCGGTCAGATCGTGCCGGGCAAGGTCACGAAGCTGGTTCCGTTCGGTGCGTTCGTCCGCGTGGACGAGGGCATCGAGGGCCTGGTCCACATCTCCGAGCTGGCCGAGCGCCACGTCGAGATCCCGGAACAGGTCGTGCAGGTCGGCGACGACGTCATGGTCAAGGTCATCGACATCGACCTCGACCGTCGCCGCATCTCGCTGTCGCTCAAGCAGGCCAACGAGGGCTTCACGGTCGACTCCGAGTTCGACCCGACCCAGTACGGCATGGCCGCCGAGTACGACGACCAGGGCAACTACATCTACCCCGAGGGCTTCGACCCGGAGTCGCAGGAGTGGGGCGAGGGCTTCGACAAGCAGCGTGAGGAGTGGGAGCGCCAGTACGCCGAGGCGCACACTCGTTACGAGGCCCACATGAAGCAGATCCGCAAGGCCGCCGAGGCCGAGGAAGAGGCTTCGGCCGAGGGTGCGGGCAACTACACCTCCGGTGGCGACGCTCCTTCCGCTTCCGTTGGCGCGCCGGCTCAGTCCGGTGGCACGCTGGCTTCTGACGAGCAGCTTGCTGCTCTGCGGGAGAAGCTGTCCGGCGGTATGTGAGTCGCTGGTTAGACCCTTCGAAGGCCCCTGCACCCGAGTTTGGGTGTGGGGGTCTTTGTTGTTGGCGCGTCTGTTGGGATGCGTTCCCCTGTTGGGTTGGCGGGTGGCGGTTGCGCGGTTCCCCTGGGGGCTCTGCCCCCAGACCCCCGGCAATCTGATCAGGGGGCCCGCGCTGCCTGCGGGTAGATGGCACGCCTGTTGCTTTGAGCGGCTGCCGGTTGCGTAGCTGGGTTGCGTTGGCGGTGGGGTCCCATCACGAGCCGAGCCAAGAGCGGGCCACATGCCTGGAGGGGTGTCAACTCGACGAAAAGCGTGTCGAGTTGACACCCTTCAGGCATGCAGCAAGTGCTATGGCGCGACTCGTGATGGGACCCCACCGCCCAGTGCGCTTGCTAAAGACGAAAGACGGACTGCTCGCCTGCGGCGTCGCTTGCGTGTGGTCGGTCTACCCGTTCACTCTGTGGTGGAGGCCGAACCTCGTTGTGTAGGTTGGCAAACCTATGCGTGGGAACAGGTTCTTCGTCGCACTGGGTGCGGGTGTGCTGGTGGTCTGCACTGCCTGCTCTTCTGCCGTGCCGCAGACTCAGGCGCCGCCGCCGCAGATTCCTCGGATCACCCCTTCCACGGTTCCCTCTCGGGTGCCGGTGATGGTGGATCGGGCGTTGCCGGACGACTGTGAGCTCGTGGTGTCCGTTGATGTCATGAACTCGGCCATCGGGCAGGAGTTGCCTGGGGAGCCTCGGATCATCATCGGGATCAAGGAGCCCGGGATCGGGCGGACCGGGAAGATCGACTGCTACTACGGGATTCCCGAGAAGAAGGGGCTCCTGGATGCCAAGATCGTCATTGGGTTGTCTACGTACACGGACGATCTGACGGCTCGTACTCGTGTCTCGGAGAGTGTTGAGGCTGAGCGGGCTGCGGGGGCGAAGGTCTCCGAGGTCGACGTCGGCAAGCAGAAGGGGACGTTGGTCGAGGGCAAGGACGAGCAGTTGCTCATCGGGTCCCTGGGGAAGTCGACGTTCGTGGTGCGCAACAGGAACAACTTCATCCCCAAGGAGAAGCTCATCGCGATCCTTCCTGTGCTGGCCGCGCAGTCCATGACGCCTCCGGTCTAATCTGACCGGCATGCTCAGGGTGGGGTTGACCGGGGGAATCGGGTCCGGGAAGTCGACGATCGCGCGGTTGCTCGTGGAGAACGGCGCCGTTGTGATCGACGCGGACAAGTTGGCGCGTGAGGTTCTCGAGCCTGGCAGTGACGGGCTTGCCGAGGTCGTCAAGGCGTTCGGTGAGGATGTGCTTCAGGCTGACGGCTCGCTTGACCGGGCTGCGTTGGCTGCCAAGGCGTTTGCTTCCGAGGAGGCTCGGCAGACGCTCAACGGGATCACGCATCCTCGTATCGGTGCGCTGACCGGGCAGCGGATGGCCGAGGCTCCTGAGGACGCCATCGTCGTGCACGACATCCCCCTGCTGGTGGAGCGGGACATGGCGGCCGTGTACCACCTGGTGATCGTCGTCTTTGCGGACTCAGCCACGCGGCTGGAGCGGCTCGTGACGAGCCGGGGGATGGATCGGCAGGACGCTGAGAAGCGCATTGCCGCTCAGGCGACTGATGAGCAGCGGGCGGCCGTTGCGGACGTGTGGCTCGACAACAGTGGTGAGGTTCCGGACGTCACTGGGCTGTGGGATCGGTTGGTGGGGTTCGAGAAGAACCTGCGGTCAGGGGCGTACGCGTCCGGGGCGCCGATTGTGGTGCCCTACGACGGGCGGTGGCCCGCGCAGGCTCGGCGGATTGCCCGGCGGATCAGCTTGGCTGCAGGTGGGCGGCACGTTGAGCACATCGGGTCGACCTCTGTGCCTGGGCTCGCGGCGAAGGACGTGCTCGACTTCCAGCTTGCCGTTGAGGACATGGAGACCGCTGACGACCTGCGGGAAGCGTTGGGGCAGGCCGGGTTTCCGTACGTGGGGCCGTACGAGGACACGCCTCGGGGTGAGGGTGACTGGAGCAAGCGGGTGCACGCCGGGGCCGATCCCGGGCGGCGGGTGAACCTGCACCTGCGGGTCGAGGGTGCCGCGAACTGGCGGTGGGCCGTCGACTTCCGGGACTGGCTGCGGAACGACGCCGGGGCGCGGGAGGAGTACGCGGATCTCAAGATCGAGCTGTCACAACGGTTCGCTGGCGACGCCGGCGGCTTCGCCTACGGTGAGGCGAAGGAACCCTGGATGGAGGCGGCCGTGCGGCGCGTCGAGGCCTACAGGGGCGGCCAGGAGTCGTAGATGCCCTGCCACGTCAGCCACGACGTCAGGTTGTGGTTGACGTTGCTCAGCTCTTCGAGGGTGCGGTGGACCGTGCGCAGCGCCTGGTCGGCGTCGCCCGGTCGCAGCACGCGGCCCGCGACGGCGGCGGCGAAGTCCTCGCTGCGCACGATGCGGGCCGTGGTGCCGCCGGGGACGGCCAGTCCCAGCAGCAGGTCGGTGGTCTGCCAGTGGCGGTGGTCGCGTTCGACCCGCACCGCCGACAGCACGCTCGGGCTGCTGCGCGCGTGCCGGGAACGCGGGCGGTAGGTGGTCAGGCGCAGGCCCAGTTCGGGCATCAGCCAGGTGACCTCGGAATCCGAGAACGGGTCTTCCGGGGTGGGATGCTCGATTCGCAGACCCCACCGTTCGACATAGCACGAACTGAGAGTTCGCGAGCCACCCGACGAATACGAGCGCACGCCCGAAATGGTGTCGACGACATCGACCAACTGAGGTGTAGTGACCGCTCCCACGCCGCCGAGCGTAGTCAAATATGTGCTCCCAGTTACACGCCGGGTCGATTTGTTACGTCACGGTCAGGTGACGAACACTCTCTGTATATCAACGCCAGGTCGTGGGACAACCCGAATAGGTGAGCCACCTGACCACATCGTGACCGTGCGCTGAAATGCCGGACACCGCCGAGTAGGTGGTTTCCAGCGCCCGTTGCGCACGTTGCGGGGAGAGAAACTCGTGCTGAACCGCGGAGATCAACTCATCCGTGTCCAGAACGGTCACGCTGTGGCCCGTTCGGACTATCAGGTCGAGGTACATATCGGTCGTCTTCCAGACGCTGCCGATCGCGTTGATCTCCACGACGTCGACGTAGAAGTCGAAGTCGAGCCGATGACCGGGGTGCCACGACTGGCGGGTCACGCGGAGGTTGAGCTTGGGCAGGAACCAGCTCTCGAAGTGGCTGATCTTCGGATGCCCGGCGAGCGGCCGGAACATGTAGAGGCCCGTCGGCGTGAGCCGGAACTCGTCGACGCTCCTCAGCTGCCCCTTGGGGTCGGTGTTGCTCTTGGCGTCCAGGTCGAAGTACTCGATCTTCGGCGGATGGATGTGTGCCACGTCCGCGATACTGCCATCGCCGGGCGCCGCGGCCACTTAGGATGCCGCGCATGTTCGGGATCATCCGCCCCTGTCGCAACAGGTTGGGCGCTGAGCTGCGGTCCTCGTGGCTCTCACACCTTTGTGGAATGTGCCTGTCGTTGCGCGACGAGCACGGTCATCTCGCGCGCCTCGTCACCAACTACGACGGGCTGATGATCTCGGCCGTGGTGGAGGCGCAGTCCGGCGTTTCGCGGCGGACCGCCGGGCCGTGTGCGCTGCGCGGCATGAAGTCCGCGGACGTGGCCATCGGTGACGGGGCGCGGCTCGCGGCGTCGGTGTCGCTGGTGCTGGCGTCGTTGAAGATCCAGGACCACATGGACGACGGCGACGGGCTCGCGGGCCGGGTGCCGTGGGCGGGACGGGTGGTGGCGCGGCGCTGGGCCGCCAAGGGCCTGGAGACGGCCTCCGGCCTCGGGTTCGACGCGTCGGTGATGGTGGACGCGGTCCGGCGGCAGCCCGAGGTGGAGGCCGGAGCCGGGCTGGGCAGTTCCGTGCTCGTGGTCACCGAGCCGACCGAGACCGCGACGGGGTTCGCCTTCGCGCAGACCGCTGTGATCGCCGGGAGGCCGCAGAACACCGAGCCGTTGCGCGAGGTAGGGCGGCTGTTCGGGCGGGTCGCGCACCTCATCGACGCCGCGGAGGACCTGGAGGAGGACAGGGCCTCGGGGGCGTGGAACCCGCTGCTGTCCACCGGGACGTCCGTCGCCGAGGCGCACCGGCTGTGCCTGGACGCCGTGGCGGGGGTCAGGCTGGCTCTCGCCGAGGTGGAGTTCACCGACTCGCGCCTCGTGCACAAGCTGATGGTGCACGAGCTGGAGGAGTCGGTCGTCCGGGTCTTCGGCAAGCGCAAGCGGCACGAGTACCCGCCGGGCAAGCCCCGCTGGTCGGATCCGGGCAGCGGGCTGTGGGCGTACCCGAGGCTGAACTGGCAGCGGCAGCCGCGCGGGTGCTTCGAGGGGTGCGGGGCGTTCCTCTACATGTGCGGCACGTGCCAGTTCTGCTGCCGCGACCCGTTCCCCGGCCCGTGGAGCGACAAGCGGCGGGACGGGTGCGACGGCGGGGACTGCGGTCCGAACTGCGACGGCAACTGCTGCGACTGTTGCTGCTGCCCCTGCGATTAGGGGCTCTGACCAGGCGTAATCGGAAATTGTCAGACCCTCGGCGTAACGTGCTTCCCGTGGCTTTCGCAACCGAGCTCCCGCCAGAGGAAAGCACCGTCAAGGCGCACTCCGAGCACCGTCCCGTCGGCGACATCGTCCGCACCGACGGGCAGTTCCGCGTGGTCAGCGAGTACCAGCCGGCAGGCGACCAGCCGGCTGCGATCGCCGACCTCGAACGCCGCGTGCGCTCCGGTGAGCGCGACGTGGTGCTGCTGGGCGCCACCGGTACCGGCAAGTCGGCGACGACGGCGTGGCTGGTCGAGAAGCTGCAGCGCCCCACGCTGGTGATGGCGCCGAACAAGACGCTGGCCGCCCAGCTGGCGAACGAGCTGAAGGAGCTCTTCCCGCACAACGCGGTGGAGTACTTCGTCAGCTACTACGACTACTACCAGCCCGAGGCGTACATCCCGCAGACGGACACGTACATCGAGAAGGACTCCTCGATCAACGAGGACGTGGAGCGCCTGCGCCACTCGGCCACGATGTCGCTGCTGACCAGGCGCGACGTCATCGTGGTCGCGTCGGTGTCGTGCATCTACGGCCTGGGCACGCCCCAGTCTTACCTCGACCGCTCGATCCAGCTGGAGACGGGCGTGGAGGTCGACCGCGACGCGTTCCTGCGCCTGCTGGTCGACGTCCAGTACACGCGCAACGACATGTCGTTCACCCGCGGCTCGTTCCGCGTGCGCGGCGACACGGTCGAGATCATCCCGTCCTACGAGGAGCTCGCGGTCCGCGTCGAGTTCTTCGGCGACGAGATCGACAAGCTCTACTACCTGCATCCCCTCACCGGCGACGTGGTGAAGGAGGTCTCCGAGCTGCGGATCTTCCCCGCGACGCACTACGTGGCGGGCCCGGAGCGCATGGAGCGCGCGATCCGCGACATCGAGGCCGAGCTGGAGACGTCGCTCGCCCAGATGGAGCGCCAGGGCAAGCTGCTCGAGGCCCAGCGCCTGCGCATGCGCACCCAGTACGACCTGGAGATGATGAAGCAGGTCGGGTTCTGCAACGGCATCGAGAACTACTCGCGCCACATCGACGGCCGCGGGGCGGGCACGGCACCGGCGACGCTGATCGACTACTTCCCGGACGACTTCCTGATGGTCATCGACGAGTCGCACGTGACGGTGCCGCAGATCGGCGGCATGTACGAGGGCGACGCGTCCCGCAAGCGCAACCTCGTGGAGCACGGCTTCCGCCTGCCCTCCGCGCTCGACAACCGCCCGCTGACGTGGGAGGAGTTCGCCGACCGGATCGGCCAGGTCGTCTATCTGTCGGCCACCCCGGGCCCGTACGAGATGGGCCAGGCCGGCGGCGAGTTCGTCGAGCAGGTCATCCGGCCGACCGGCCTCGTCGACCCCGAGGTCGTCGTGAAGCCGACCGAGGGCCAGATCGACGACCTGGTGCACTCGATCCGCGAGCGGGCCGAGCGCGACGAGCGGGTGCTGGTCACCACGCTGACCAAGAAGATGGCGGAGGACCTGACGGACTACCTGCTGGAGCTGGGGATCCGGGTCCGGTACCTGCACTCCGAGGTCGACACCCTGCGCCGCGTCGAGCTGCTTCGGCAGCTCCGGCTCGGCGAGTTCGACGTGCTGATCGGCATCAACCTGCTGCGGGAGGGCCTCGACCTCCCCGAGGTGTCGCTGGTGGCGATCCTGGACGCGGACAAGGAAGGCTTCCTGCGCTCGGGCACGTCGCTGGTGCAGACGATCGGCCGCGCCGCTCGCAACGTGTCCGGTGAGGTCCACATGTACGCGGACCGGATCACCGACTCGATGCGGCACGCGATCGAGGAGACCAACCGGCGGCGCGAGAAGCAGGTCGCGTACAACACCGAGCGCGGGATCGATCCGCAGCCGCTGCGGAAGAAGATCACCGACATCCTGGAGGCGGTGTACTCCGAGATCGAGGACGAGGTCCCGGTCGGCGGGTCCGGGCGAAACCAGTCCCGGGGCAAGCGAGCCACCGGAGAAGGCGGCCGGTCCTCGGGCGTGGTCGCGTCGCACGAGCGGGCAGGGATGGCCCGGTCGGAGCTGGCGGACCTGGTGCAGTCGCTGTCGGACCAGATGATGAACGCCGCCCGCGATCTGCAGTTCGAGCTGGCGGCTCGGCTGCGCGACGAGATCCAGGACCTGAAGAAAGAGCTCAGGGGCATGGACGCCGCGGGGGTCAAATGACGGCTGAATTACGCACGTAGCTTGGGCAGCATGGGGAGATCGCTGTGCCAGCACGTGGTCGACGCGGGTGGTCTGGAGATCGTGCTCCGGGAGGCGTGTCCCGGTGGCGACATCGAGCTGGAGACCTTCCCGGGAGCTCTGACGGCCACGGTGACCCAAGGCGACCGCTCCGTGCGCGTGAGTCTGTGGCGCCAGCAGCGCCAGTTCCGCATTCGATACGTCCTGCGGAAGGCCAGCCTGGCTTATCTCACCACGACCGACCTGGCCGAGTTCACCGGCTCGGTGGCGCTGTGGCTCGGCGGGGCCACAGCACGGGAGCTGGCCGCTGCCTGGCCGTCGTTCGCCGATTTCGTCGCCGTCGCCGACGCGTTCGAGAACGGCGATCGGCTTGAGTTCATCTGGCAGATGGACCGTGCCCTGGGGCAGCACGGCCTGGGTGAGTTCATCGAGGCGGCGATGCGGGAGCCGAGGTTGCGGCGCTTGTACCCGTTCACGTCGCACTGGTGGATGTCGTTCAAGGTCGCCCCGGACGCCCACCGGTGGGACGGGCCGTGGGTTCGTGCGCTCGGTGATGGACGGTTCTCGGTGACCGGGGTCCGTTACCCGGATCGCGTCGACGTCGACTACGACGCCGCCGAAGCGGTGCGGGTGTGCGTGGCCGAGCTGGACCGTCTCGGCGTTCCGTCACCGTCGCCGGGATCCGCCTGTCCATAGTGGAGTGGGTCGTGTCGCATTGAGTTAGATCGACGTGTGCGGTGCGTAGTCCTTGAGACCACATAACGATTTGCGCGCCCGCCGTAAATCGCCCTCTGGGGTGAGATGTGCGCGGACTGCTTTCGTCAGGGCCCCGGGCGGCCATGATCTCGGGGTGGATGTGGACTCCCACCTCGCCGCGGTGGAGCAGGCGCTGATCGCTGTGCGGCGCAGTCAGTCTCGTAGGGCCCTGGCCGAGTTGGCCGTACCGGCCTTCGACGTGCTCGACGTCGTGGAGACGGCTGAGCGGACTGGGGCCCAGGCCACGGTTTCCAGTGTTGCCTTGGCTTTGCACGTCGACCAGCCTCGGGCCAGCAAGCTCGTCACCAGTGCCGTCGACGCCGGCTTGGTTGCTCGGGTCGCCGACAAGGCCGACGGGCGGCGGGTGTTGCTCGTGCGGACGCCTCGGGGCCGGGCCACGTCCGCTGAGCTGCACCGGGCTCGGCAGAGTGCCTGTGCCGTCGCGATGGCGGACTGGAACGAGGAGGAGCGGGTGGAGTTCGCCCGGCTGCTCACTCGTTTTGTCGCGGTGTTCGGCGCGCGCTAGTTTCTGTTGTGACACTTGACGAGTTGATCGTCTACTGCGCCGGCAAGCCCGGCGCGGAGGAGACGTATCCGTGGGGCGAGGCCGAACTGGTGTGCAAGGTCGGCGGGAAGGCGTTCGCCTTCATCGGCCTCGACGTGCACACCGTCGGTCTGAAGTGCGGCACCGACGCCGAGGCCGCCGCGGTGTGGCGAGAGCGCTTTCCCTCTGACGTCACGGTGAGCGGCTACATCGGCCGGTACGGGTGGAACACCATCGCCCTCAAGGGAGCCGTGCCCGACGACGACCTGCTGGAACTGGTCGACGGCTCCTACGACGCCGTCGTCGCACGGCTGCCCAAGGGCAAACGGCCCGCTGTCTAGCGGTCTTCCGGCTGGATGATGCCGAAGATGTTGTTCTCGGTGTCCTTGTAGTAGGCGAGCAGGCCCACTCCGGGCATCTTGTCCTTGGGCAGCGCGACCGTGCCGCCGTTGACCTCGATCGCGGCTATGGTGACGTCGATGTCGGCCACGCTGATCGTCATGACGTAACCGTGGACCGGCGCGTCCGGCTCCGGATCCGGGCCGCGGCGGGGCAGCAGGCCGCCGTTGACGCCGGGCTGGTCTTCGTCGCCGGTGACGATGGTCCAGTAGGGGATGTCGCCCCACTGTTCGATCTTCCAGCCGAAGACCGAGGTGTAGAAGTTCCGCGCCCGCTCGGGATCTGCGGCGTGGATCTCGAAGTGCACAGGACGTGACATGAGACGGCACGCTACTCCGGACAGTGGTTGTCCGCATTGGTCTCTACCGTGGCGGCATGGCAATCGGAATCCAGGTCACGATGGACGCGGCGGACCCCGGCAAGCTGGCTGCTTTCTGGGCTGAGGCACTCGGTTACGTCGTGCAGCCACCCCCTCCCGGGTTCGACTCGTGGGAGGACTTCGCGGTCAAGAACGGCATCCCGTTCGAGTCGGTCAACGACTACTCGGCGATCATCGATCCCGAGGGCGCCGGCCCGCGGTTCTTCTTCCAGCGCGTGCCCGAGGGCAAGACAGCGAAAAACCGCCTCCACCTCGACGTGAACGCCGGGCTGGAGGCGGTTGATCGGCTCGTTTCCCTTGGTGCCACGAAGGTCCAGGAGTTCAACGACAACAAGGGCCACTGGGTCGTGATGCTCGACCCCGAGGGCAACGAGTTCTGCGTGCAGTGACTAGCTGGTGATGTCCTTCGTCTTGAACACACGCGCCGCGAGCAGCGTGAAGACGCCGCCGTAGACGAGTGCGGAGAACGTGCCGCGGGTCATCTCCGACCAGTCGATGTCGGTCGAGAGCAGGTCGGCCCACGCCATCGCGTAGTGCGTCGGCAGGTAGTTGCGCAGGTCCCCGAGCGGCTCGATCTGGTCGAGGATCTGCGACACGATCGAGACGAGCACCGTGCCGCCGACCGCGCCGAGAGGCGCGTCGGTGGACACGGACAGGAACATCGCGAGGCCCGCGACCCAGAACAGGTTGATCGAGATGTAGACGACGGCGAGCGCCATGCCGAGCACGCCGTCGGCGAACGGGGCCGCCTCACCGGTCGGGCTCACGACCTCACCGGCGCCGTACCAGGCCACGCCGACGCCCAGGGCCACTGCGGGGAGCAGGGTCAGGGCGAAGACGCTGAGGATGCCGCTGCTGATGGCCTTCTGACGCAGCAGGCGGTGCCTCGGGATCGGTGCGGCGAGCAGGTACTTGAGGCTCGACCACGACGCTTCGGACGCGATCGTGTCGCCGAAGAACAGCGCCACGATCATCGGCAGCAGGAAGCTGCTGCTCACGAACAGCGTGAGCACCACGAAGTTGATGCCGCTGGCGGTCGCGAGGTCCACGAAGCCGCCGGAGCGGCGGTTCGGGTCGGACTGGCCGATCTCGAAGCTCGCCGCGAGGATGAACGGCAGCAGCACCAGGAAGCCCAGCACGAGCTGGGTCCTGCGGCGGCGGATCTGCCGTTGCAGCTCCACGTGGATGCGGAGCGTGCGGCGCGCCTTGTACCCGGCCGACGAGCCGTCCGGTGCCACCTTGGTGTGCTGCGCGGCGGCTGCGTCGGTGAGGTCGTTGAGCGCGCCGGGGTCGGTGTGGACGCCGTTCTCGTTCATCGGTCCACCTCCTGACGGATCGGTGCCTTCGTGCGGTTGGGGTTCGCCGTGAGCACGGTTTTCACCGATGGCGAACCTGTGGCCGCGGGCGGCTGTTCGGCGCCGGAACTGTCGGTGCCGACTGGGATAATCAAGTCAAGGGGTCCCCCTTCGCCGGCGAGCAACGTGCGCTCGCTCGACGAGGGGACCTCTGCCTCGGCCTGGGCGTCCGTCGCGGACGCCGCTGCCGTCAGGAAGTCATTCACCGACCAGCTCCAAGAACGCGTCTTCCAGCCTGCGTCGCGGACCCGCCTGGTCCACCGCCACGCCGGCCGCCACGAGAGCAGTCAGTGCGGCGGCGCGCGGGACGCCGTTCATCGACGCGTGCACGGCACCGTCGTCCTCGTGCACGTCGTGCACGCCTTCGAGGCCCCGCAGGACATCGGCTGCCTTCGAGGGGGAGTCGACGCGGAACGTCGCCTCGCCGCCTCCCGCCGCGATGTCGGACACCTCGCCGGCGGCGACGAGCTGGCCCTTGTGCATCACGACCACGTGCGAACAGGTCTGCTCCACCTCGGCCAGCAGGTGCGACGACACGACGACCGTGCGGCCCGCCGCGGCGTAGCGGCGCAGGACCTCGCGCATCTGGTGGATCTGGGGCGGGTCGAGGCCGTTGGCCGGCTCGTCCAGGATCAGCAGGTCCGGGAGGCCGAGCATCGCCTGCGCGATCGCCAGCCGCTGGCGCATGCCCTGGCTGTACGTGCGCACGCGGCGGTGCACCGCCTTGCCGAGGCCCGCGATCTCCAGCGCCTCCTCGACGTGCGCCTCGTCGAGCGGCCTGCCCGTCGCCGCCCAGTACAGGCGCAGGTTCGCGGCGCCGGAGAGGTGCGGCAGGAAGCCGGAACCCTCGACGAACGAACCGATGCGCGACAGCACCGGAGCGCCCGGCACGACCTTGTGGCCGAAGACCCGGATGTGACCCTCGGACGGGTGAATCAGGCCCATCACCATGCGCAGCGTCGTGGTCTTGCCGGCGCCGTTGGGGCCGAGCAGACCGAGGACCATGCCGTGCTCCACGCGGAACGACAGGTCCGTCACCGCCTTCACGCCGCCGGGGTAGGCCTTCGTGAGGTTCGAGATGACCAGCGGGACGTCCGCGAGGTCCGGGTCCGAGTCCTGCGCCATGCGGCGGCGGAACATCGCGATGACGCCGGAGCCGATCAGCACGAGCAGCGCGATCACGATGCCCCACAGGGCTTCCGTCGGGAAGCCCTCGGTGACGTTGCGACCGGGCACCACGGGCACCGAGATCTCGTCGGACGCCAGCGAGATGCGGTACGCGGCGGGCTGCTCGGCGTTCGCGAACGCCTGGTCCGTCGTCGACACCACGAGAGCCAGCTTGTGCTCGCTCTCCACCGGACGCACCGCGCCCGGCAGCGTCACGGTCACCTCGGCGGCGGAACCGTCCGGCGGCAGCGCCACGCGGAACGGCGCGACGATCGAGCCCGGCAGCGTGCGGGTGCCGTCCTTGGAGACGTCGTAGAGCTTCGCGAACAGGATCGCCTCGCCGGAGGTCTGGTCACCGCGCGCGACCTTCAGCTTCACCGTCGACGACCCGGTCAGCAGGACCTGCGAGGTCAGCTCCTCCGAGGTGAACACGGCGGCCTGGCCGGGCATGTCGAGCGACAGCCGCGACGAGATCGCCGACGACCGCGCCAGCGCCGAACCGAGGCCCGGCAGGTTGCTGACCGACGCGGGGTTCCCACCCGCCGGGTTCACGACGACCTGCTCGCGTCCGGTGAGCTTCAGCGTCTTGCGCTCGGTCGGCGAGCCCTGCGCGAGGCCGGGGTACGACGGCGCCACGACCGTGCGCAGCGACGGCTGACCGGACGAGCGGAACGCGCCCTGCACCGTGTACTCGAAGCCGGTGCCGGGGTCGGTCCCCCTGCCGCGCAGGTGGAAGTCCATCCAGTCGGCGATCTCGCCGCGCAGCGCGGTGCCGGGGTTGCCGCCGTCGTGGCCGCCCGCGTACCAGACCATCTTGACCTGGCCGCCCGCCGCGGCGATCTGCCGCGCGGTGGCGTCGGACTGGTCGAGGCCGAACAGGGTGTCCTGCTCGCCCTGCACCAGCATCGTCGGCTGCTTGATCTGGTCCGCCACGGCGACGGGGGACGACTTGCGCAGCAGGTCGAGCGTCTGCTGCGAGGCGCGGCCCGTCGTGGCGACCTCGGTGTAGGCGGTGCAGACCTCGGGGGTGAAGCGGCCGCACGCGCCCAAGGACGGCGTGGGCGGCTGCAGGCCCTGGGCCCCGGAGTTGCCTCCCGGCGCCTGCGGCGCCTGGCCGGAGTTCTGGTTCGACTCCCGCTCGCCCTGCTCGGGCGCTTCACCCGTGGGCGACGAGAGGTCGATCGACGTCATGCCCGCCGAGAAGAAGATGCCCGCCCACGAACGCTTGAACACGCCGTCCTCGCCGAACGCGGTGGCGGACGGGGTGGTGTCCGCTCGCGGGGTCGCCAGCGCCGAGTTCGGCAGCAGCGACTGGGCGAGGTCGTTGTACGTGATGACGGGGACGATCGTGTCGACGCGCTTGTCGACGCCCGCGAGCAGCAGTGACAGCGCACCGCCGTACGACGCGCCTGTCACGCCCACGCGGGGGTCGCCGCCGCTGTCCTTCTCCACCTCGTCACGTGTGCCGAGGAAGTCGAGGAGCTTCTGCGCGTCGCGGACCTCGCGGTCGACGGAGTTCAGCGCGATCTGGCCCGTGCTGCGGCCGAAACCGCGCGCGGACCACGTCAGCACGACGAAACCGCGCCGTGCGAACTCCTCGGCCTGCGTGTGCACGCTGCGGAGGCTGCCGCCGAAACCGTGCGCGAGCATGATCGCGGGTGCGGGCGTCTGCTGGGGGAGGTAGAGGCGGGTCTCGATCGTCACCGTCTGAGCGCTGTCAGGGCTCTCGGGTGCGTCGATGTTCGCTTCTTTGAAGGAAACGGCAACAGGGTCGTCTCCGGATCGAGTGAAGTACACGCCACCTGCGACGAGGGCGAGTACCACGATCAATGCGGGGATCGTCCACCTGCCGCGAAGGCGGGAGAGGCGGGACACGACGTTGACGATATGCGAGTTTTGCTGAGAACGGCCTGTCGGGATCCGGTCGCGGTCTCAGCATCAGTGGATCTTCAGCGCGCCTTCAGGTAGTGGTCGGTTCCAACCCGAACGACACGCTGCGTATTCCCATCGCACCTGGTTGCGTGGGTCTGCTCACCCTGTGTGGCGCTAACCGCTCTTCGTAGAGCACAATATTGACGCAGCATGGAGGGGAGTACTCCCTAAGCGGCGGTGTCGTCAGTACGGAGCTCGGCATGGAGCTCCCGGTGCCGTCGGTCGTTCGAGAGATCATCTCGGCGGCGGAGGAGACCTCCGGGTTTATCTGGCATGCGCTGAGAATCCCGGAGGTTGGGTTGTGAACGTCCCCGCATGGATGTGGCTCGCGACGATCGGTGGTCTGCTCGTTCTCCTGGCCGTGGACCTCGTGATCGTCGATCGGAAACCCCATGAGGTGACGATCGGTGAAGCAGCCCGCTGGGTGATCTTCTACGTCGCGATGGCCGCCGTCTTCGGCCTCGGCATCTGGTACTTCTCCGGTGGGCAGTACGCCACGGAGTTCTTCGCCGGGTACATCACCGAGTACTCGCTGAGCGTAGACAACCTCTTCATCTTCTTGATCATCATGACGACGTTCAAGGTGCCCGCGATCCACCAGCACAAGGTGCTGCTGATCGGCATCCTGCTCGCGCTCGTCATGCGCGGCATCTTCATCGCGGCCGGCGCGGCGCTCATCAGCCAGTTCAGCTGGGTCTTCTTCATCTTCGGCGCGTTCCTCATCTACACCGGCTGGCAGCTGGCGCGGGAGAACCACGACGAGGACGAGGAGTACAAGGAAAACCTGATGCTCCGCATGGTGCGCAAGGTCTTCCCGGTCACCGACGACTACCACGGCTCGAACTCGTTCATCAAGATCGACGGCAAGCGCTACGTGACCCCGATGTTCATCGTGATGGTCGCGATCGGCTCCACCGACCTGCTCTTCGCGCTCGACTCGATCCCCGCGATCTTCGGCCTCACCAAGGAACCGTTCCTGGTCTTCACGGCCAACGCGTTCGCGCTGATGGGCCTGCGCCAGCTGTACTTCCTGCTCGGCGGACTGCTCGCGAAGCTCATCTACCTGTCGATCGGCCTCTCGGTGATCCTCGGCTTCATCGGCGTCAAGCTGATCCTGGAAGCCCTGCACACCAACAACCTGCCGTTCCTCAACGGCGGCGAGCCCTTCCACGTGCCGACCATCGGCATCGAGGTCTCGCTCTCGGTGATCATCGGCGTGCTGGCGATCACGACGATCGCCAGCCTGTGGAAGGTCAAGCGCCACCCCGAGGCCGCGAAGCACGTCGGGGCGGACGCCAACCACTAGTGGTGCGGCCCGGAACGTTGCCGGGGGATTTGCGGTCAGACGGGTGCATCGTGGTGTCGCCCCCACGCCTTCGTACTGGTTGTACGGGGGCGTGGGGGCGGCGCCGCGAGGTGCCCTGCTGAGCGTGGATTACCTCGCCGACGTTCCGGGTCACACCACTAGTTACAACAGGGAGACGCCGTTCTGGTAGACGGCGCGGACGGCCTGCTTCAGCGTTCCGGCCTTCACGTGCTGTTCGGCGTCACCCTCCACGAGTACGAGATCGGCGAGCTTGCCTGGTGCGAGCTCGCCGAGTTCGTTTTCGAGGCGCATGAGCGCGGCGGCGGACTTCGTGGTCGCGTGCAGCGCCTCGGCCGGCGACATGCCGTACTCGGTCATCAACGTCAGCTCGGTGAGGTTGTCGCCGTGCGGGCCGACGCCGGAGTCGGTGCCCATCGCGATCTTCACGCCGGCCTGGTGGGCCTTCTGGAACGACTGGAAGTGTTGCGACACAACGGCCTTGGCCTTGTCGAGGATGACGTCCGAGATGGCCATGCCGGCGGCGGCCTGGTCGAGCACCATGCGCGGTGCCATGAGCGTCGGCACCAGCCACGTGCCGTTCTCGAGCATCTTCTCGACGCCCTCGTCGGTGAGGAACACGCCGTGCTCGATGGACCGGACTCCGTTGCGCACGGCCGTGAGGATGCCGTCGCCGCTCATGGCGTGCGACATGACCGCGATGCCGGCGGCGTTGGCCTCCTGCACGATCATCGCGATCTCCTCGTCGCGGAAGTGCGCGTGGCGGGGGTTGCTGCGCGGGGACATCACGCCACCGCTCGACGCGATCTTGATGATGTCGGCGCCGTGGCGGACGAGCGTGCGGATGACCTTGCGCAGCTCCTCGGGACCGTCGGCGACGGTGTCCGGCAGGCCGGGGTGCAGCGGCGGTGAGACGTGGGCGCCGCACTGCATCCAGTCGTCGTTGTGGCCGCCGGTCTGCGAGACCATGTTGACCGCGATCTGCATGCGCGGGCCCTGGACCAGGCCGCGCCGCACGGCCTCCGCGACACCGAGGTCGGCGCCGAGAGCGTCGCGGACCGTCGTGATGCCGCACCGCAGCGTCGCCCGCATGTTCCCGATCGCCTCGTAGAACGGCAGCGAGAACGGCGTGTTCAGCGACCGCACCAGATCGGCGCCGCTGAACATGAAGTGCACGTGGCAGTCGAACAAGCCCGGCAGGATCGTGTGGCCGGTCGCGTCGACCTCGGTGTCACCGTCGAGTCCGATGCCGACGTCGACGATGCGGTCGCCCTCGACCACCACGTCGCCGGGCTCGCTCGCCCGGCCGGTGAAGACCTTGCCCCCAGAGAACACGATGCGCGTCATACGCGGGAATCTATGCGGCGAGTCAATTTTTGTGATCGGTCAACAAATAACTCTGAGCGTTGCTAACAACCTCTGTTAGCGTCCACGCCGTGCGCCCTGAAGACCTGCAGCTGCTCACCACGCCCGGCACCGTCGCCGTGTCCGGAGACCTGGTGCTGGTCAGCATCACCACGCCCGATCTCGAGAAGAACACCTACCGGGGCGGTCTGCACCGGGTGTTCCCGGACGGCACGACAACACCGTGGACGCACGGTGATCGTGACAATGCGCAGCGCATTTCTCCGGACGGCAAACTGGTCGCGTTCCTGCGCGTCAGCGGAAAGTCGAAACCGCAGGTCTACGTCGTTCCCGTCGACGGCGGCGAACCCCGCAGGCTGACCGACCTGCCGCTCGGCGCCGGTGCGCCGGTGTGGTCGCCGGACTCGTCGCGGCTCGTGTTCGTGGCCCGCGTGCCCGAGGCCGGTCGCTACGGGACGACGGACGACGGCCCCGAGTCCGAGGCGCCGCGCCGCATCACGCGCCTCGACTACCGCGCCGACGACGTCGGCTTCGTCGGCGATCGCCGCCCGCGCCTGCACGTCGTGACGCTGGACGGCGCCGTCACGGAGGTCACCGACGGCACGCACGACGTCTCCGACCCGGCCTGGCTCGACGACTCGACGCTGGTGTTCGTCGCGCCGCACGAACTGGGCGTCTCCGAGACCCTGAAGTCCGACCTGTACACGGTTCCCGCCGGCGGCGGCACGGCGTCGCTGCTGGTGCGCGGGGCCGGCGAGGTCACGATGCCGTTCGTGGCCGGCGGCTCGCTCTACTGGCTGGGCACCGAGTTCACCGGCATCGACGCCGTGGCGCGCAACCTCGGCCTGTGGAAGTCGCCTGTGGACGGTTCCGCCCCTGTCCGCCTCACCGACGCCGAGACCGTTGACGTGGAACGGCTTTCGGGCCAGCCCGTGGCCGACGCGTCCGGCGTGCTGCTCGTCGTGCGCAACCGCGGCGCCCTGGAACTGCGGCGGATCCCGTTCGACGGCGGGCCCGGCGAGGTGCTGGCAGGTTCTTCGGCCGCGGTCCGGTCGTTCGCCTCCCACGGGTCCACTGTGGTCGCCGTCGTGTCCACTCCGGACAGCGTCGGACAGGTCGAGTTCGTCGGAACCGGTGTGCGCACGGCATTCCCGTCGGTGCCTGCCCGCCGCGTCGTCGAGCTCAACGGCTCCGCCTCGGACGGCTACCCGGTGCACGGCTGGCTCGTGCTGCCCGACGGCGACGGCCCGCACCCCGTCGTCATGGCGGTGCACGGCGGCCCGTTCATGTACCACAGCTGGGGCTTCTTCGACGAGGCCCAGGTCTACGCCACCGCCGGCTACGCCGTCGTGCTGCCGAACCCGCGCGGCTCGGCGGGCTACGGCGAGTCCCACGGCCAGGCGGTGATCGGCAAGTTCGGCACCGTCGACGTGGACGACGTCCTGTCCCTCCTGGACGTCGCGCTGGCCCGCGAGGACACCGACTCCGAGCGCGTCGGCGTGATGGGCGGCTCGTACGGCGGCTTCATGACGTCGTGGCTGTCCGCGCACCACGGCGAACGGTTCCGCGCGGCCTGGTCCGAGCGCGCCGTGAACGCCTGGGACTCGTTCTCCGGCTCGTCCGACATCGGCTACTTCTTCGCCGACGCCTACTGCGGCACCGATCCCGACGCCCAGCGCGCGATGTCGCCGCTGACCTACGCCGAGAAGATCAACCTGCCGTTCGCCGTCGTCCACTCCGAGCACGACTGGCGTTGCCCGCTCGAACAGGCGCAGCGCATGTTCGTGGCCCTGAAGCGGCGCGGCGTCGAGACCGAGATGCTGATCTTCCCGGGCGAGGGCCACGAGCTGACCCGCTCCGGCCAGCCGCGGCACCGCGAGCAGCGCTTCGAGGCCGTGCTGGAGTGGTGGGACCGCTACCTCAAGGCCTGACGAGCCAGGCTGCTCCGGCCGTCGCGCCCGGAGCAGCCTGCTCTGCTGTCAGCTGATCTCGACGCAGGACGCGCGGTTCTGCCAGTTGATCGATCCCAGCCTGAGGTCTGCGCTCTGGTCGATCCAGGTGGAACGGGTGCCGCTGCCGGGGCAGTCGCGCACGTCGAACAGCTTCAGGTCGCACTTGTTGTACGTGCGCACGGAGTTGGCGCGGTTGTCCCAGCCCCAGCCGGAGAGGTTCCACATCCCCTCGATGTCGGTGGTGGACGCCGAACACGCGCCGTACTTCCAGAACGTGACGCACGCCCCGGTGTAGTTGTTGCTGTCGTACAGCGTGAACGCGCTGACCGTGCCGGACACGTTCCCGACCTGGGTGCACGCCGCCGCGGCAGCCGGTGCCTGAGCGGCCGGTGCGGCCTGGGCTCCGGCTGTGCCCGTGACCAGGGCTCCCGTCACGAACGCGGCGGCGACGGCCAGCCTGGCCACCGCGCGCATCGCCTCTTGCTTCCCCTTGAACATCGTCGGTCCCCTCCCTCTCCGCGCCGTGGTCGGCAGCGGCTGGGGGGATCATGGGAGGGGGATCGTGCGGAACGCTTGCAGCTTTCTGCAATGCCCAGGTCAGCCCAGCAGCGTGTAGTTGAGCTCCTCGCACACCCGTGCCAACGGCAGGTCCAGCCCCGGGTGGTCCAGCGGCAGCAACACGTCGGGAGCCGCCGGCAACCCGGAAGCCCCAGGCGGGTCCCACAGGCAGATGGCCGGGTCACCGGAGTCCATCGACGACCGGTACCAGAGCCCGTCCAGCTCCGGGTAGGCCGCCCGGATCGCCCGCGACCACGCCTGGGTCACGATCTTCGGCCCCGTGGAGATCTCCTGCGACGCCCCGACGCGCGTGGGCCACAACCCGCCGAGGTCCAGCAGCCTCAACGTGCGGCGAGGGCGCAGGACGACCAGGAACGGCGAGCGGGTGCGGCGGTCCACGATCGACGTCGCCTGGAAGACCTCGGCGATCGACGTGCGGACGGACAGGCCGAAGTACAGGACGCCGTTCTCGTGGTCCTGCACCGGTGAGCCGTCGTCCGCCGGTAGTTGTGCGTCGAAGCGGGCGTGGGGGAGGGGGCCCGTGTAGCGGAACGAGTTCCAGCGCTGGGGGTGGGAGCCCTTCGCGGTGAAGACGCGCACCAGGCGGGTCGCCCGGTGCACCGCCACCACGTCCTCGGTGCGGCGCAGGTGCGCCTGGAGCACGGCAGGGGCAGGCGGCTGCGGAAGCCGTGACATTCGGGTCCTGTCGGTGTTCGGGAACGCTCAGGCAGGTGTGCCGAGCGTGGACGCCAGGGTGGCCACCCGGCGCGGGTCTCCTCCGGCGAGGAGCCAGTCACGCGGGGTCGCGGGCTTGCCGTCCACGGGCAGGTCCTCCTGGAGGGTGGTCATGAACGCGGCCACCACCAGCGCCGGTTGGTCCTGCGGGATGTCCGCGAGGACGGTTTCCAGGCCGGGCAGTACGCCGGTGCCCGCGAACTGCCAGGCGGGCAGGCGCCAGCTGCCCCTGTCCTTCCAGCCCACGAGCCTGCCGACGCCGAGGCGGTGGCGGATGCGGCTGGTGTCGACCTGGAGCTGGCGCGCGGCCTCGTTCACGGTCAGCGCCGAGTCGCGCAGGACCGCGTGGGCCACGACCGTGCGGGTGCGGGGCTTGGCGTCGGACGGGCGCGCCGGGGAGAGGTCCAGGCCCACGTCGGCCAGGGCCGTCCGCTGTTCCGGCGTGAAGTAGGTGGCCGGCTCCGGGTGCGGTGGGGCGAGCCTTCGTGCCGCGTCGGTCACGAGGGCCAGGAACTCGTCGGGACTCACCTGCAGGCCGGCCTTGGCCAGCACCGTCTCCAAGGCTGGACTCATGCGCACAGAATAACCCGTGCGTGCGCATTTGTGCGCCCTACGAACGGCTCAACCACGAACGTTCGACGTTGTGCGCTCACGCGACGACGCTACGTGAGATGCGCCGGTCCAGACCGGTGACGTGGGCCTCATCTGGCACATCGATACCATTCCCGGATGCAGCTCGACCGCACCGCCAAGCGGGTCGTGGTGGCTTGGGCCGCCGTCATGGTGGCCACGCTCGCCTACGTCATGTACCGCCCCGAGGGGTGGTCGCTCGACCTGCGCGTCTACCGCAACGGCGGCGCGGCGTTCCTCCAGGACATCCCGCTCTACATCGAGGGCTTCGCGAAACCGCTCGGCGGGCCCGACCTGCCCTTCACCTACCCGCCGATCGCCGCGGTGCTGTTCAGCCTGCTCGCGCTCGTGCCGCTCGGCGTCGCGATCTTCGTGGTGGCGGCGGCGAACCTCGCCATGCTCACCGGGTTGTGCCTGATCGCGGCGCAGCGCGTGCTCGGCTGGGGTCCGGACGCCGTGAAGTGGGGGCTGGGCGCGGCGGCGGTGTCGACGATCTTCGACCCGCTGCGCGAGACGTTGTGGTTCGGGCAGGTCAACCTGCTGCTCGGGCTGCTGGTGATGGCCGACTGCCTGCTCGAACGCACCCGCTGGTGGCCGCGTGGCGCGCTGATCGGGCTCGCGGCCGCGATCAAGCTGACGCCGGCGTTCTTCGCGTTGTTCTTCGTCGCGCGGCGGCAGTGGAAGCCCGTGTTCGTGTCCATCGGCTCGTTCTTCTTCTTCGTGCTCGTGGGGTTCCTCGTCTCGTTCGGCGACGCGAAGGAGTACTGGACGCACGCGCTGCTCGATCCGGGCCGTGTCGGACGTCTCACCTACGCGTCGAACCAGTCCATCCGCGGCACGGTGGCGCGCTTCGGCCTCGAGAACGGTGCCCAGGTGGGCGTGTGGCTCGTGCTGGCGCTTCTGGTCGTGGCGACGGTGTGGTGGCTGGCGTCGCAGGTCGGGGAGTTCGAGGCGTTCTTCGTCGTGGCGATCGGTGGCCTGCTGATCTCGCCCGTGTCGTGGGGGCACCACTGGGTGTGGATCGCGCCCGCGCTCGTGCTGCTCGCACGGCCCGAGCTGCGTCGTCACTGGGCGTCGTGGGCGGTCGTGGCGGTGTTCGCGATCGGGCCGCACTGGCTCTTCCCGCGCGACAACGACGTCGAACGCGACTGGACGTGGTGGCAGCAGGTGATCGGCAACCTCTACGTGTTCGTCGGGATCGCCGTGCTGGTCACACTCGCCGTGCGGGTCGTACGAGACCGCCGTCGAGCCGCTTCAACCGCAGGCTGAACAGCACCAGCACCACGCCCCACAGGATCGCGAACACACCGATCGTGATCACGAACGCCATCGCGCCCGCGGCAGGGTTCACGACCAGGATGACGCCGAGCAGCACCGTCAACGCGCCCGTGACGACGTAGAACCACTCGTTCGTCATCACCTTGCGCAGGCGGATGCCGTCGACGATCTGCAGCACGCCGGTGACGATCGCCCACACCGCGATGAGCAGCAGCAGCGCGGTCGCCGTGATGCCCGGCCAGAACAACGCGATCAAGCCCGTGACCAGGCCCAGCGCGCCGATGAGGCCGAGGGCCCAGCGCGGCCACTCCTTGTGGGTCAGCGTCAGGTACAGCGTCATCGCGCCGTCGAAGAACGTGTAGGCGCCCCAAAGGATGATCAGCGCCAGCAGTGTGAGACCGGGCCAGACCAGGGCGGCCACACCGAACAGGACAGCGAACACTCCGCGCACCGTGAAGAGCCACCACCGTTGCATGGTCAGGATCGTCTCGGCTGTCGCGGGGACCGGCAACCTGAGACCCTCGTCCTGTGCTGATCCGAGTGGCTGACTGGGAACGCATCCGGTCCGGCGAGATCACGCTGCAGTTCCGGCGCTGGAAACGGCCGGCTGTGCGCGCCGGAGGGACGTTGCGGACGTCGCATGGCGTCCTGGCGATCGAAGCGATGGACGTCGTGACACGGGTGAGCCGTGCCGAGGCGGTGGCGGCGGGATTCCCGACCGTGACGGCACTGAGGTCCACAGTGGACGGACGTGAGGGCTCGCTCTACCGCATCCGCCTGCGTTTCGTGGGCGAGGATCCGCGCATCGAGCTGCGTTCTTCGTCCGATGTGGACGGACTGACGTTGAAGGAGGACGCGCTCGCGTTGCTGCGGCTGATCGCGGCGAACCCGGGCGTGCGGGCCGCGGACCTGGCGGCGTCCGTCGGCCGCGAGAAACTGCCGTTCAAGGCGGACGTCCGCAAGCTCAAGGCCGTGGGACTCACCGAGTCCCTCGAGGTGGGGTACCGCCTCTCCCCGCGGGGAGAGGCGTACCTCCGAACCCTGGCTAGCCCTGACCCGTGATGATCGAGACGGCGCGGTCCTGCGTCTGCTCGTTCACCTCGGCGACCTGGAAACCGCGCGCCACCGCGTGCGCCACCAGCTCGGGCTCCGGCGGCAGGCCGTACTTGCGCAGGTAGTGCGGCACGGCACCGGCCCAGATCCACGTGCCGTCGGTGCGGAAGTTGAGCGGCACGTCCTGCTCGCCGCTCTGCGAGAACTCGTCGAGGTCGTAGCTGCGCGCGGCCAGCACGACCGGCGCCGACTCGAGGTAGTTCAGCAGCCCGTCGAGCACCTGCGGGTCGACCGGCTGACGGTTCACCACGATGCGGCCGTCGTCGTTCTTGCCGTCGTACACGCGTGCGGTGCGCAGCTCGTCACCGCCGGCCTGCGGGACCGGCTGCGCCGCCGGCACCTGGAACTCCTGTTGCGGCTGCTGGGGTTCCGGCTCGGGCGCGGGCAGCGGCGGCAGGCCGACGCGCTGGCGCCACCAGTCCGGGATATGCCGGTCCGGCCGCGGGAACGTCTGCAGCTCGTCGCGGAACCCGATGGGCGGCGGCGCGTTGCGCCAGCGCGGTTCGTCCTCGGCGTTGAAGTCCACCGTGAACGCCGCGGGCGCCTCGATCTCGTACGTCGCGCTCAGCCAGGTGCCGCGCTCGGGGTGGTACATCCCTCCGCGCAGGTGCCCGAACATCTGCACGACGTCCATCGGCGGCCGCACCGGGCGCAGCTGGCCATCGGGTCCGGCGAACGCCAGGTCGACCTCGATGTGCCTGCCCGCCGCGCGGTACTCGGCCCGGATGCGCTGCCAGCCCTGAGGTACGGCCGGCAGCATGGCACGGCCGATCTGCCGCACCAACTGCTGCTGGTCCTGCTCGCTCAGCGGTGTCGCCGGCTGGCTCATGTGGTCCTCGCCCCTCTCCCCGTGAAAGCCCGCTGATCTTATCGGGCCGTCGCGACGCGCGCGGGACGGTCACCGTTCCCCGCGCGGTTCACACAACTCTGAGTGGGCGTCCGGCCCTGCGGTTCCACTGGATGGGCGCGTGGCCACGCTCACAGTCCCCTGGTCACGCCCGATGAGCGGGCCTTTCCCGCGGCCCTGGTTCCCCCGCGTCCAGGAGCCGTCGCGCAAGTACACCGAGGTGATGTCGATCGGGATGCCCGCGTCGTGTGCCACGCTCGTCAGTCCCAGGGGCGCGAGGGCGACGTACCCGTTCGGCGACGTGTTTCAGAGCTGCGTCTCGCCGACCCAGGTGCCGTCGAGGAGGTGTTTCGGGAGGTAGTCGGATTCCACGGTGATCTCGACCCCGGCGTCCTCGGCGAGGCAGGCCAGGGCGAGCAGGCGCCAGGCGACGAACCCCTCGGGGTCGGTCGTGCGTTCGGGCGTCGCCGTCCAGTACTGGCGGTGGAGCTCGAGCGCCTTGGCGAGTGAGGAGTTGAACTTCGCGTCCTCGCGCTGGGTGAGGAGGTAGAAGAGCTCCATGGGCGGGTAGAAGACCTGGGCGACCATCTCGCCGCCCGCGACCGTGTCGGCCTCGGGGTCCGCGCCCCGCATGGCACGCAGCAGCGTGTCGATCAGACCCGGCTCGGACCGCCAGTAGGTCTGCAGCGTCTTGATCCAGTCGTACTGGAACTCGTCGGTCTCGCCGCTCCGCCGGCGCAGCGCGTCCTCGGTGGTCTGGGTGAGCAGATCGATGCGAGGGCGCTCGCGGCAGATCATGGCCAGGTACATCGCCTTCAGCCACAGGCTGATCATGGCGTCCTGGGTCGGGCCCTGGGCGGTGACCGTGTGGTCCTCGTCGAGAACCCTGAACGTGACCTCGCCCGACTCCTGGTTCGAGACCGCGAAGATCGCCGCGGCCGACTGCATGGCCAGGCCGACGGCCTCCCACGTGGCGCCCTGCGACGCCGCCGGGTCGAGCGCGGTGCGCCACGCGGCCTCGGTGAGCGCTCCCGAGTGCAGGTAGCGCAAAGCCTTGGCGTTGCGGTGGATCCGGCTGGTCAACCGCTCCCGGTCGCCTGCGAGGTCGTCCGCCTCGTGCTGGGCTTTGACGACGTCGATCTCGTGTCGTGCGACGGTCACCACCGGACTGATCCCTTCCGCCTACTGTGACAGGTCGAAGTGCTTCTGGCTGTAGCCACCGTACTCGGCGGTCGGGCCGCTGCCGTTGACCTTCGCCTTGACGACCTGGAAGTCCAGCAGTTCGTCCAACTGGGCGTCCTGCAGCCGCCTGGCGAGCGCCTTCTCCGCCGCGGTGCCGTTGTCCCGCATGTTCTCGATGACGCTGGTCACGTACTCCGGGTGGCCCTGCTGGTAGTTCACGCCCTCGTGGCGGCGGGTGCCCAGGTCGGCGTTGGGGCCCTTGGCCTCGACGATCACCAGGCGGGTCTCGCCGGTCTCCTTGTTGTGGACCTCGTAGACCTGGTCGAAGCGGCCGGAACCCTTGACGTCCGGGTCGTGCAACGGCGTGACGTCGAACCTCTCCGGCGGGAACGAGTCGCGCACGGCGTCGGCCGCGGCGTGCTCGCCGAGTTCCTCGCCGACCTCGGTGCGCTCGTGGTGTGCCGCGCGGCGTTCGTCGATCGTGTCCTGGTTCGCGTCGCGGCCGCCGGCGATCTCCTTCTGGTAGGCGTCCTCCGCGGTCCTGGTGCGGTCGAGCGAGGCTTCCCGGCGGTCGATGATGTCCTGCGCGGCCGACCTCTGCTCCGGGGTGGCGTCGTGCTTGACCTCGGGCATGTCGTCGCGGAACTTCGCCGGCGTGTAGGCGTCCGAGGACGGCTCGAAGTTGCCGGAGCCCTTCGGGTTCTCCACGAGCTTCGGCACGTCGTCGCCGTTGGCGTCGACCTGGTTCGCGTTCTTGCGGCTGTAGTCGCCGTTCTTGTCCGGGCCGTCGAAGTACTTGTCCCGGTAGTCCTTGTCCTTGAGCTTCTCCTCGACGAGCGCGGGAGGGTTTCGCGTCTCGATGTCGACCGGGGAGTCCGGGATGTTCCGCTGCGCCATGCGATCGCGCGCGTCGGACGGGTCGACGTCCTTGTCGTGCGTGCCGGGCGCGAAGCCGTCGTCGCCCGTCCTGGTCCGCGAGCCGTCGGGGTGGTGGGTCTCCCACTCGCCGTTCGGCGGGATCTTCGGCTGGCGGGTGCCGTCCGGGTGGATCTCGGGGTCGCTCGTGAAGACGCGGCCGTGGCTGTCGGTCCAGGCCGGCTTGGTCGGGGCGAGGACGGGTGCGTCGAGGTGCCTCGACAACTGCCGCGCGAAGTCGTTGCTGCCGGCGTCGCAGCCGATCAGCCGGACCGGCGTGCTGCCGTCGTACCCGGCGCGGCGGAGCATGTCGGCGTACTCGGCGGGGGTGTAGTCGTGGCCGCCGATGCGGGCCCTGCCGTCGGGGGTGATGTGGACGTCGGCGGTGAAGTAGCGGGGGTCGTTCGGGACGCGGTGGGGCAGGTCGCCCATGTCGCGGTCGCCGCCGTGGTGGGAGACGCCGGCCGGGGTGTGCTCGGCGTGCCGGGCGTGCGCCTGCTCCGGGGTGGGCCGGTCGGCGGGTGGGGCGTCCGGGTCGCTGTTGGGGGAGTCGCCGTCGTGCGGCCTGTCCGGGTCGCTGTTCGGGGTGTTGTCGTGCGGTTTGTCGGCGTCTGGGCCGTGGTGGGGGGCGTCTGCCTGGTGCGGGGCGTCGGCGTCCGGGCGGTGTGGGGGTGCCGCGGTGTCGGTGCCCCGGGAACGCGGGGCGTCCGGGCTTTGCGGGTTGTGGGGGCGCGGGGCGTCCGGGCTTTGCGGGCTGTGGGGACGCGAGCCGTCCGGGCGCGGGGTGTCGGGGCGTGAGCCGTCCGGACGGTTGCCGGGGCCGCTGCCGTCCGGGCGGGATGGGGCGTCGGGGCGGTGGGAAGCGTCCGGGCGGGACGGCGAGTTGGGGCCGCCGTGTGGGGCGGACGGACTGTGCGGTGCGTTGGGGCCGCCGTGTGGGGCGGACGGGCTGTGCGGTGCGTTGGGGCCGCCGTGTGGGGCGGACGGGCTGTGCGGTGCGTTCGGCGTCGTTGGGGCGGACGGGCTGTGCGGTGCGTTCGGCGTCGTCGGGGCGGACGACTGCGGGCGCGTCGGGGCGTCGGCTCGGGGAGCGTTCGGGGCGCCTGCCGCAGGAGCGTGCGGCCCTCCTGCCGACGGCGCGTGCGCCGGCGGTGAAGGAGCGTGCGACGGGGCCGACGGGGAGTGGGACGGGGCCGACGGGGCGTGTGGTGCCGCTGCCGACGGGGTGGTGGCCCGGCTCGGGGGAGTCGCGTCGGGGCGCGAGGTGTTCGGGGTGCCGCCGGTCGACGGGCTGTGCGGGGTGCCTGCCGACGGTGCCTGTGGCATGCCTCCGGACGGGGCGCCGCTGGACGGCATCGATGGGGATGACGGCATCGATGGCGATGACGGTGCGGAGGGCGTCGACGGGGTCGAGGCCGGGCGGGCGGGGGCGTCTGCCCTGGCTGCCGAGGTCGACGTGTCCGGGGTGCGCGGGGCCGGGGCGCCGGAGCCCAGGTCGCCTCGGTTGCCCGGGGTGCCGGTCCAGCCGGGGCCGCCGGCTGCTGGGCGGCCTGCGGCGGGGGACGACGGGGCGTTGCCGCCCGCGTTCGGGGCTGCGCCGCCGCCCGTCGGGCCCGCCTGGGACGGAGTCGACGGGGAGCCGTCGGGAGTGCGCGGGGCCGGGGTGTGCGGGGCGTCCGGGCGGGACGGGGCCTCGGGCGGTGCCACGGACGACTGGACGGTCTGGCCCGTGTTGCGAGGTGGGGCGTCCGGTGTGGACGACGGGGCCGAGGAGGCGTGCGGGGGTGCGCTGGGGCCAGACGGCGCGGACGAGGAGCCGTCCGGGGTGCGCGGGGCCGACGGGGCGGAGGCGTTGTCCGGCGTGCGCGACGGGGACGGCGAGTCGGGAGTGGAGCCGTCCGGGGTGCGGGACGGGGCGTCCGGGGTCGACGGGGCGTCGGGGGTGCGCGACGGGGCCGCGGGCGGGGACGCGGAGGACGGCGACGAGCTGTCCGGGGCCCGCGAGGGCGCGTCCGGCGTCGAGGAAGGCGACGACGGAGAGGAGGGTGACGACGGTGACGACGGAGAGGAAGGCGACGACGGTGAACTGTCCGGTGAGGACGGTGAGGACGGCGACGAAGGGGCGGACGGCGACGAGTCCGGAGTGGACGGAGTGGACGGAGAGCTGTCCGGCGAGGAGGAAGAAGGCGTGCCCCGCCCGCCCGAAGGCGAGAGATCGGGGGCGTTGGTGCTGTGGAACAGGCCACCGGGCTTGATGGACTTCGTGGAGATCACGTCGAGACCGGTCACCTTGCCGACCAGCTTGCCGACGACCTTCATGATCTTCGTGAAGATCTCGACGAGACGACCGAGCAGCGGCGAGACCTTCTTGATGGTCTTGATGAGCTTCTGGATCAGCTCGCCGATCCGCGTGGCCCACTTCGAGATCGCGGTGACGGCCTGCGCGACGATCACCGGCGTGCCGAAGCCGAGGGTGAACACGGCCTCCAGCACCCACGTGATCAGCTTCGCGACCAGGTCGGCGATCAGGTCGCGCACCATCTCGCGCACGAACCCGACGACCATGCCCATCACGCCGACGACGGTGCCGACCGAACCCGCGGTGGAGGCCGCGCCGGACAACGCGTCCAGTTGCTCGCCCGCGGCCTTGCGGTAGGCGTCGGCCGCGGCACCGGTCCACTCGCCGGTGCCGTCGACGGCGGACTTGTAGTCGCCCGCGATCTTGCCGAGCTCCTGCGAGACGTTGCCCCACGTCGTCGAGTACGACTGGATCACCGGCGGGTCGCCCGCCAGCCAGTCCAGCGCCTCCTTCAAGGGCTGCATGTGTTCCATCAGGAACGAGGCCGCGGACGACAGCAGCGTGCCGAACGGGTCGATCGCCATCGAGGCGGCGTCGGCGACCAGGCCGACGACGCCGAGGCCGCCCTCGATCCAGCTGCCCTCGGAGATGCCCTTGTACGCGTCCATCGCCGAGTCGGCGATGGAGAAGCCGGTCGCCCAGCCGTTGTCACCGGTGCCGGCGTTGAAGAATCCGGACGGTTCGGCGGGAGCCTGTGCCACCAAGGGGTTCGGCGTCGACATCAGGCGCCGCCCTGGAGAGCACGGACGATCTGGTCTTCGACTTCCTGGTAGTGCTTGGCGGTCGCGGTGACCTTCTTGGCGGTGGCGTCCATGGCTTCCGCAACGCCCTTCAGCGCGTCCGTGCCCCACTGCTCGACGGGGTCGAGCAGCATCCGGAACGGCTGGCAGATGATCCCGTACGCGTCGGTCGGCATCGACACGGTGTTCGCCGCGTCCACTGCCCCCTGCAAACGCCCGTGCAGGCCCTCCAAGGCCTTGGCGTGCGCTTCCAGCACGTCCGAGGTGACGTTGAAACCACCGGAAGTCATCGAACCCCCTCAAGTTCGGGCAGCGGACAGGAAGATCAGGTGAGCACGGACTCCCCGCCGAAGTCGTCGTCGTCATCCCTGGGCGGGCGACGGCGCGGCGGCGGAGGCGGTGGCGTGGGCCGGGACGGCGGCGGCGGTGCGTCGTCGTCGAGCCGGAAGTTGATCTCGTTGCTGTCGTACGGCGTGCGCGTCGGCTCCTCGGCCGGCGGCGCGGGGAAGTTCTTCTTGGCCTCGTTGAACAACACGGTGGCCGTCTCGTCCTGCGTGCCGATGGTCTCGGCCATGGCTTCCTGCAGCAGCTCGGGAATCCGGGACTGCGCGCGCTGCAGCAGTTTCATGATCTCGCCGCTCACCTCGGACATGCGCTTGCCGGAGGCGGACTCGGTGATCACGAGGTTCTGCAGGATCCCGTTGGACCCGACCAGGATCTCGATCGAACCGTCCGAGGACCGCTCGGAGATCGTCATCCCCTGCACGCGCGCCGCCATCTCCTGGTAGCGCGCGGCGCGTTCCTGGATGTTCTGGTTCCAGTTCGCGAGCATCTGCTCGGACCCGGCGATGTCCTCGGGCACCGGTGGTTCCCTCCTGGAGCTGCGGCGGACTCAAAGAATGACGCAGCCGGATCCGATCTCGTTCCACGCGGAGGTCAAATCGGCTGAAGAGACCAACGGCGTCCCACTGAACAGACCAGTGGGACGCCGCTCGGCCTGACTGACTAGTTCACGCCCAGCAGGTCGACGACGAAGATCAGCGTCTCGTTGGGCTTGATGGCGCCACCGGCACCGCGAGCGCCGTAGCCCAGGTGCGGCGGGATGACCAGCTTGCGGCGGCCACCGACCTTCATGCCCTGGACACCCTGGTCCCAGCCCTGGATGACGCGGCCGCCACCGAGCGGGAACTGGAACGCCTCGCCGCGGTCCCAGGACGCGTCGAACTGCTCACCGGACGAGTGCGCGACACCGACGTAGTGCACGGACACGAACTGTCCGGCCGTGGCCTCCGGGCCGTCGCCGACGGTGATGTCCTCGATCAGCAGGTCGGCGGGCGCCGGGCCGTCGTGCGGGTCGACCTCAGGCTTCGTGGGGGCCATCACAACTTCCTCTCGGAACGGGGTTGTTCGCGGTCGATCCAATCACGCGCGGGCGCGCGCGGCCGAATGGCCTACGCAGACCAGCCCTACCCCGTCCACACGGAGTCATGTCTTTCTTTGATGACCACCGGCCCTGCAGCCGGGGACACAACAGAAGAAGGAGACGATCATGGCGGCAACCCTGCACCGCCTCCGGTCTCTGCTCGGCGCGGCACTGGCGGCGGCAACGCTGTCCATGGCCTGCGTCAGCGTGGCCGAAGCAGCTCCGACCCCGACCGCCGACGGCGAGTTCGGCACCCAGATCGTCGGTGGCACGCGCGCGAGCACGTCCACCTACGCCTGGGTCGTCTACCTGGCCACGAGCAGCGGTTTCCAGTACTGCGGCGGCACTCTCGTCGCGCCCAACAAGGTCGTCACGGCCGCGCACTGCACCGTGGGCGACGCGGCATCCGCGGTTCGGGTCGTGGCGGGCCGCGACGACAAGAACTCCACCGCCGGCACCGTCGCGCGCGTCACGAAGATCTGGATCCACCCGAGCTACCGCGACGTGACCCTCGGCTACGACGTCTCGGTGCTCACGCTCGACCGCAACCTGTCGCAGACCCCGATCCCGTTCGCCACCTCGGCGGACAGCGCGCTCTACACCGCGGGCACCAGCTCGACGATCCTCGGCTGGGGCACCACGTCCTCCGGCGGCTCGGCCTCGCGCTACCTGTTGCGGGCCACCGTGCCGCTGACCAGCAACTCCAGCTGCACCAGCTCCTACGGCAGCGACTTCAAGTCCGCGCACATGGTGTGCGCCGGCTACACCCAGGGCGGCACCGACACCTGCCAGGGCGACTCCGGCGGCCCGCTCGTGGCCGGCGGCAAGCTGATCGGCATCACGTCGTGGGGCGAGGGGTGCGCGGCCGCCGGTTACCCCGGCGTCTACGCCCGTGTCTCCGCGTATGCGGCGCAGATCCAGGCACAGCTGTAAGAAAGTGAGCCGGGAAGGGTGGCAACCCTTCCCGGCCCCGCTTACGTCCTCACACCATGAACGGCAAGAAGCTGTTGGCCGGTGCCGCCGTGCTGGCCGTCGCCGGAGTGTGCGTGAGCTCCGCGGTGCGGGACGAAACCCTCGCGCCACCACCGATCGTGGACTACGGGCCGGTGCGTCTCGTCGCGTTCGACTCGTGCGACGGCGCAGTGGCCGAACTGCGCCGCGCCATGACCCCGTACGTCACCGCGTACGGACTCGGGGGCGCGAACATCATGTTCGCCGAGGGCATGGCGACGGACAACAGCGCGGGCGTCGCGCAGAAGTCCATGCCCGACGCGCCCACCGCCGCGACTCCGCCCGCGCAGCAGCAGGGCCACTCGACGACGAACGTCCACGAGCAGGGCGTCGACGAGCCGGACATCGTGAAGACGGACGGAAAACGCGTCGTCTCCATCGCCGACGGCAAGCTGCGCGTGATCGACGTGGCGAGCAGGGCCATCACCGGCACCGTCGACCTCGGCGAACGCCGTGCGAGCCAGTTGCTGGTCTCCGGCGACCGCGCGCTGGTGGTCACCGACAGCCCCGTGCCGATGACGAAGCCGACGATGCCGCCCGACCGCCCGTCGTCCGCACCCGAGTCCGGCACCGAGCTGGTGCTCGTGGACCTCAAGGGGCTCAAGGAGATCAGCAGCCTCAAGACCGACGGCTTCTACCTCGACGCCCGCCAGATCGGCGGCACCGCCCGCGTCGTCGTCCGCTCGCAGCCGCGCATCTCGTGGGTGTACCCGGACCAGACGACGAACGAAGCGGGATCGTTGCGCCGCAACAAGGAGATCCTGCAGAACGAGCCCATCACGTCGTGGCTGCCGCGCTACGAGCTGAACGAGAGCGGCGCCGAGTCGAGTGGAACCCTGGTCGACTGCGCGAACGTCAGCCACCCCGCCGTGCACTCCGGCACGTCGATGCTGACGGTGCTGACGTTCGAGCTCTCCGGTCAGCTCGGCACCGGCCAGCCCGTCTCGATCGTGGCCGACGGCGACACGGTCTACGGCACCGACCGCAACCTCTACATCGCCGACGACCACCGCCTGCTACCGGAACTCCCCGCCAGGCCACCGGTGCGGCGCCCGGTCTCCACGGCGATCCACCAGTTCGACATCAGCAAGCCGGGCCCGCCGAAGCACGTGGCGTCCGGGGACGTGAACGGCACGCTGCTCAACCAGTACTCGCTGTCCGAGCACGAGGGCGTGCTGCGCGTCGCCACCACCACGGGCACGGAGACCCGGTGCTGCTGGCGGATGCCCACCGACGTGGCGCCACCGCAGCGACCCGCGCCGTCGGAGAGCTTCGTGACCACGCTGCGCCGTGACGGCAACCAGCTCGCGAAGGCCGGCCAGGTCGGCGGCCTCGGCAAGGGCGAGCGGATCTACAGCGTCCGGTTCATCGGCAGGATGGGCTACGTCGTCACGTTCCGCCAGACCGACCCGCTCTACACGCTCGACCTGAGCAACCCCTCGCAGCCCAAGGTCATGGGGGAGCTGAAGATCAACGGTTTCTCCGCCTACCTGCACCCCGCGGGCGACGGGAAGCTGATCGGCGTCGGCCAGGAGGCGACCGACCAGGGCAGGACGACGGGCACGCAGGTGTCGCTGTTCGACGTGGCCGATCCCGCGTCACCCCAACGGATCGCGCAGTACCACCTGCCGGAGACCAACTCCGAGGCCCAGTTCGACCCGCACGCGTTCCTCTTCTGGCCGCAGGACGGCACCCTGGTGATCCCCGTGGCGTCGTACCGGTCGCACTACGAGGTCTCGTCTCTGGTGCTGCGCCTCGACGGCACTCAACTGCGCGACGGCGGCAGGATCGTCGAACCGTCCAGTCAGGACTACGGCGGCGGGCAGCGGCGCACGATCGTGATCGGCGACCAGCTGTGGTCGATCTCGAGCGCGGGCGTGCAGGTCAACGCGCGCAACGGCCTGGCCCAGCAGGCCTGGCTGCCGTTCACGCGGTAGCGCGGTCCCCGTTGAGCAGGCGGTGCGACAACACCGTGCCGCCTGCCATCGCCGCCGGGATCACGATCAGCGCGGCCAGCGGGACCAGGCACAGCAGGTAGGTGGGCACGGCGAGCCCGAGCACGAGCCCGCGGCGGGTCGCGAGGATCCGCCTGCGCTGCTTGAAGGACCGGCCGCGGCGCGTGAACGGGATGCCGGTCAGCTCGATGCCGAGCAGGTAGCCGTTGATGCACACCGCGAGCACCGGCACGACGGTCTGGCCGATGACGGGGATGAACCCGCAGACGAACAGGGGGATCGCGAACAGGATCGACGTGCCGACCAGCAGCAGCGTGCTGCGCAGGCCGACCACGAACCCGCGCCACCAGCCGATCTGCTCCGCGTCCGGCACACCGCCGAGCTCGTCCTCGACCTCCTCGGAGATGTACTCGTAGAACGGGCCGCCGATCATCAGCGTGATCGCGGTGAACAGCAGCACGCTCAGGCCGAGCCCGGCCGCGATCACCGAGATGCCGACGGCGACCTCGACGACGCTCTTCCAGGTGTCGCTCCACGAGTCCGCGAAACCGGTGAGCCACCCGGCGACCGAGTCGATGTTGGTGAACAGCACCACCCAGCCGGTGATCATCAGCACCGCCGTGATGACCGCGGGCAGCGCTCCCATCAGCACGCGCTTGGGCGAGCTGAACACCAGGCTGAACCCACGCAGCAGCAGACCGACACCGGCACCGAAGTCCTTGATCACGGCCGCAGGATAGTCGGTTTCGCCCGGTGCCGAGGCCGGGTGGAGCGATTTCGCGACCTAACCGGGAGGTGCGGCGATGCAGGCCGTGCCGGCTCGGCGGAACCCGACGCGTTCGTAGACCCGCGCGATCTCGTCACTGCCGGCCGACAGGAACACCAGCTCCGCGCCCCGTGCCAGGGCGTCCCGCGCCAGTTCCGCGGTGACCGCGCCACCGAGGCCGCGCCGTCGTGCGGCCGGCAACGTGCCGATGCCCGCGATCTCCACCACGTCACCGGCCCGTTGCGCGGTGCCGGACGCCAGCACGCCCTCGCCCGGCACGTCCGCGACGGCGTACCGGTGCCGGCCGCTCATCGGCAGTGCTTCCGCGAGTGCCGCGTCGCGTTCCGCGGCACCGGTTTCACCCCTTGCCGTGCCTGGCGAGGAGAACGCCAGCTGCGCCACGACCGTGACCTCGGCGGTCCGGGTGCCCAGCACGCGCACGTGCGGATGCGGTTCGGGCAGTTTCGCCGGATCGAGGATCAGCAACGGAGCTTGGAGCACCTCCAAGCCGGCCGCGACGGCGGCGCCGAGCAGGCCGGGCGTCGTCTCGAGCACCCACTCGAACGCTTCGGGCACACCGAGTTCGCGCTGCCGTTCGCGCACCCCCAGCACGTCCGCGACCGTCGGCCGGCCGCCGGGGAACCGCGGCCGGGCGTAGTGCGGATAGCCGTCGCCCGCCTGCACGAACAGGACCAGCTCGCCGTGTTCCTCAACGCGAGATCCCGGTCGGGGCACAGAGTCGTAAAAGCTTTCGAGAACGTCCCACACGGACGATCACGCTAGCTACCTTTGGCGGTATGACGCACGGCAATTCCCGTCCCAGCGCCTTCGAGCTGCCATGAGGGTCCTGGCCGCACTCGTCGCCCTCCTCCTCGTCGTCACCGGCTGCGGCGGCGACCGCGAGGACCGGTTCGCCCGGCCCGGCGCGCCCAAGCAGTCACCCAGCGGGAAGTTCGTCGCGCACGCCGAGAGCGCGAGCGAGGTGCGGGTGACCGACCGCAACGGCGGTGACGTGTTCCGCAAGTCCTACGAGTACGCGACGAGCTCCCGCGCGGACGGCATCGGCGTCGTCTGGTTGTCCGAGAAGGACCAGCTGTGGGTGCTCGTCCCCGGTGACACGAGCGAACGCGTCGAGGCCGGGCCGGACGGCGTGTGGACCGCGGTCGAGGCCGAGCTACCCGGGGAGATCACGCGGCTCGGGTGACGGGTCCTTCTCACCCTCCGCCATCCGCCTGCCGCGTTCCAGTTCCGCGTCGAACTCGGCGCCGAGCAGCACGGCGATGTTCGAGATCCACAGCCACACCAGGAAGACGATCACGCCACCGAGCGAGCCGTAGGTCTTGTTGTACGACGCGAAGTTCGCCACGTAGATCGCGAAACCGACGGTGGCGAGCGCCCACAGCACGATCGCGAGCAGGCTGCCGGGGGAGACCCAGCGGAAGCCGGGCTGCCGGACGTTCGGCGCCGCCCAGTACAGGATCGCGAACGCCAGGCTCACGAGCAGCAGGATGATCGGCCACTTCGCGATGTCCCAGACGGTGACCACGGTGTCGCCGAGCCCGATGGCCTCGCCGACCTTGTCCGCTATCCCGCCGGTGAGCACGAGCGCGCCGAGCGTGAGCGACACCAGCACCACCGAGCCGAGCGTCAGCACGAGACGCAACGGCACGGTCTTCCAGAACGGCCGGCCTTCCTCGACGTCGTACACGGCGTTGCACGCCCGCATGAACGCACCGAGGTAGCCCGAGGCCGTCCAGAGCGCGGTCAGCAGACCGACGATGCCCAGCAGACTGGCGGCGTCCTGGCTCTTCTGCAACTCCTCGATGGACGACTTCACCAGGTTGCCGGCCTCGCCGGGGGCGACCTGGTCGACGTACTTCAGGAGCTCCTGCGTCGTCGTGTCGCCGAGCAGCGCGAGCACGGACGTCAGCACGATGATCCCGGGGAACAGCGACAGCACCGCGTAGTAGGTGAGCGCGGCCGCCCAGTCCGTCAGGTTGTCGTCGTTGAACTCTTTGACTGTCCGCTTGAGAACGCCCCACCAGGCGCCCTTCGACAGCCTGGTGGGGCCTTTGACGTCCTTACCTGCGGGCACGGCGCCAGCCGAACGACCGGGTGCCGGTACCGACACCGGCGAGGTGCAACGCGAGCAGCAACAGACCGAGCACGACCAGCGTGTTCACGGTGATCACCTCACCGAGCGCTGCCTTGGCCAGGTCCAGGATCAGCGCTAAGCCGAACGAGACTGCGGCGATGATGGCCAGCATTTGTGTCCACCTCCGTATTGGGTGACGGGCGGATACCCACTTGTTCACGGGGGAATCACGCCGTTCGGAGCAATGGACGTGCCATGATCGGTCCCGTGGACGTCCAGCGCTGGCAAGCAGCCGCCGTTCCGTGGTGGGTGACGAAGGTCGGCCTCGTCGGTGGGTGGATCGCCGCCTTCTACTTCGCCCTGAGCGCGAACGAGGCGCCGTGCACGACCGCGCAGCCGTGCCTGCCGGACCCGTTGTTCTCCCTCGCGGTCGTGCCGTTGCTGGCGACGCCGTTGCTGCTGGTGTTCAACCGCGTGCTCACGGGGTGCGCGATGGGCGTGCTGTTCGGTGCGATGGACATAGCGCTCGACAGCAGCGCGGTGGCGAACACGGCGTTCGGGCTGCACGCCGCAGCCTGTGCGCTGGTGGCGGCGTGGACGGTCAGGTCGCGCGCGGACCAGCACGAGACCGCGGGCTCGGCGCTCGTCTCACTGCCGGACCTGCCGCCGCAGCGCGGGGTCCTGCGCGTGGTCGCCGTGCTGCTGGTCGTGTTCGGGTTCCTGACGTTCGTGCAGTACAGCCTCATCAACGACGAGATCGAGCAGCACGTCGCGAAAGCCAGCCGCGTCGAGGCCGAGGTCGTCGAGATCAAGAACACCGGCGAGGTGTGGGTGGAGCTGCCGGACCGGCAGCGCACGGCGTTCCAGCCGCTCGCGCCGGAGACCTACCACGTCGGCGACGGCGTGCCGGTGCTCGCGGACGGCACGTGGGTGCGGATGGAGAACGAGCCCGAGAACGTCACCTGGTTGCTGATCATCGGTGGCTCCGCCGTGTTCTTCGCGATCATGCTGGCCGCACGGGAACGCCGCCGCCGCGCGTTGTGGTCGGGCCCGGTGAAGGCGATCCGGGTGCAGGCCCACCAGATCGGGCCGCGGCGGATCCTGTTGCGGCACGGCAAGAAGGACGTCGCGACGGTCACCACGCTCGTCGATCTGGGGCTGGAGGAACCGCTCTACCACGACACCGAGCAGTTCGGCCGGGTGTGGCGCGGCGAGGAGGACCCGCCGCTGCGGCACGACCCCGTCGAGGTCCTCGTCGCGGGGGAGTGGCACCACGGCGGGCAGGTGGCGTTGCTGGTCGAGGGCGAGGTCGTGGCGACGAGCACGCTGAGCCGCGTCCGCCCGCGCCACACCGTCCACAGTGCACACCTGCCGGGAGTGCCGGTCACCGCGGGCACGCCGGTCGAGCTGCCGCACGCGATCTGGCCGGGCGACCGGCGGCGGGTCGAGGGTGCGGCGCTGCTGCTCGGCGCCGCCGGAGCGCTGGTCGCGTTGAAGTACTACCCGGAGCTGATCGTGCTCGGCCTGATCGGCGTGCAGTGCGTGCTGTCGGCGGTCACGCGGTTCCAGCCGATGCTGCGTCTCGACCACAACTCGGTCGTGCTCTACACCGGCATCTTCACCTACCGCGTGCCGTGGGCGCTGCTGCACGGCGTGCGCCGGTCCGGACCCCAGCTGATGCTCGCGTTCGGCCCGCACGGCGACGTCCTCACGACACCGCACCTGCCGGACGACGAGGCGGGCGAGAAGCTCATGTGGGCCCGCGCCCGTTCGTTGATCGCCGAGCACTCCGGCGAACGTGTGACGCGCAGGCTCAACATCAGCGTCCTCGCCGGTGCGGTCTACGCCGCGCTGGTCCTGTTCATCTGAGCTTCGCCACGGCCTTGAGCAGACGGTCCACATCGGACTCGTCGGTGTACGGCCCGATGCCCGCGCGCACGGCGCCCCTGTCGCCCAGACCGAGCCACCGCGAGCACTCCAGCGCGTAGAAGTGGCCGGCGGGCGCGTTCACGCCCTCGGCCCCGAGCCGGCGGTAGACCTCGGCCGGGTCCAGCCCGTCGACGGAGAACAGCACGGTCGGCGTGCGCGACGAGGCCTTGCTGTAGATGCGCGCACCCAGTTCCCGCAGGCCGCTCTCCATCTTCTCGCGCAGGCCCAGTTCGTACTCCTCCAGGCCTTCCAGCGAGCGCATGAACTCGACCGCGGCGGTCGTCCCGGCCAGCAGCTCGTACGGCAACGTGCCCAGCTCGAACCGCTCCGGCACGGCGTTGCTCGACGGCAGCAGCTTGTCCGGCCGCAACGTCTCCAGCAGCTCGGGAGCCGCCGCCAGGACGCCGAGGTGCGGGCCGAGGAACTTGTACGGCGAGCACACGAAGAAATCGGCGTCCAACGCCTCGACGTCCACCGGTACGTGCGGTGTGTAGTGCACGCCGTCGACGTACACGAACGCCGCCATCTCGTGCGCCGCCCGTGCGATCTCGGCGACGTTCGGACGGGTGCCGAGCAGGTTCGACGCGGCCGTGATCGCGACGACGCGGGTGCGGTCGGACAGCAGCTTCGTCACCGACTCGACGGGCAGCTCACCGGTCGTGCGGTCGAACGGCGCCCATCGCACCGTGGCGCGGGCAGCCTCGGCGGCCTGCACCCACGGCCTGATGTTCGCGTCGTGGTCCATCCTGGTCACGATGATCTCGTCGCCCGGCCGCCAGTTCTTCGACAGCGTGCGGGCGAAGTCGTAGGTCAGCTGGGTCATGCTGCGGCCGAACACGATGCTGCCGGCGTTGAGGAACTCCGCCATCGTGCGCCGGGCGGTCCGCACGACCTCCTCGGCCCTGCGTTCGGAGGCCGTGACGCTGCCGCGGTTGGAGATCGCCGAGGTCAGCGTGTTCCTGACCGCCTCGGCGACGACGTCGGGCACCTGGGCGCCGCCCGGTCCGTCGAAGTGCGCGGCACCCTCGCGCAACGCGGGGAAGTGGGCGCGGACCGCAGCGACGTCGTAAGCCATGCCCTCATGGTGCTGGAGCACCCACGAATCGGGAAAGGATCAACCGGAGGGTGCTCACCTGTTCGTTCGCGTCGAAGTCCGGGTCGATCAGCCTGCCGAAGAGGCCGTCGACCAGTCCCTGCGCCCAGGTCGCGGCGTGCACCGCACTCACCGGGAGGGTGATCTGGCCCTGGTCGTGCGCCTGCTGGAGCAGGACGGCCAGCTCGTCGCGCACGACCTGCTCGTTGCGGCCGACCAGTTCCCACAGCTCCGCGTCGCGGCTGGCCTGCGCCACGACCTCCAGCACGAGCCCGGCCACGGATCGGTCCAGTGCGGGCGCGCACAGATGGTCGACCATGAGCAGGACGCCGTCCCACGGGCTGAGCTCGCGCGCTCTGGCGAACATGGCCGCGTTGTCGTCGGCGTCCTGCACGAAGATCTCGCGGAAGATCGCGCGCTTGGTGGGGAAGTAGTGGAACAGGCTGCCGGTGCTGATGTCCGCGGCCTTGCAGATGTCCGCGACGGTCGTGCGTTCGAAGCCCTTCCGGGCGAACAACCCCGTCGCGGTGTCGGTGATGTGCCGCTTCTTCTCCGCGTGCTTGACCGGATCTACCGTGCGCACCTGTAGTACTGCCTCTTCTTCTCGTCCCGCACGGAGACGCCGCGTTTGCGGATCTCCCGCGCCAATTCTGCGGCCTCCTCCGTCTCGTACCTCGAGATGGCCTTCCGGCGCGCCGTGAACAGCGCGTTCACGTCCGCGGGCAGGTCCGGCGCGTGCTCGATCCACATCCGGAACTCACCGGCGAACGGGTCCGCCGCGCGCCACCGGTAGCCCTGCCCGGTGAAGGCCTGCTCGAGCCTCGCCCGGCTCAGGTCGGACTTCTCGCGGACGAGCTCGGCGCCCGCCGGGGAGAGCAGCACGAGCTGCTTGCCGTCCGCGAACACCGACTCGACCTCGTCGCGGCCGAAGCCGAACGTCTTGTCGTCCCTGCGCAGCGTGACCCGCGCGTGGGAGACCTCGACCGACATCATCTCGCTCGCCCAGAACAGCGCGAACACGAAGCCCGCGACGGCGCCGACCGTGATGGCGGCGAGCGTCGCCCACGGCTCCGGCATCTCCGTGACCAGCTCGAACACGCCCTGGAACGGGAACCAGCCCAGCGTCGTGATCCACCCGGCCGCCAGCTTGAGCCCCCACGCCATGGCGGCTCCAGCGGCCGGGCACGCGACCCAGATGCCGTACCGGACCGCCGCGGCCTCCTGCACAGTCGTCATGGGGTCCAATACTAGACCGAGCGCTCGGTTTATTCTGGGTTACGGCAGGTAGAAGGTGATTAGGTCGCTGCTGACCGGCGGAAACAGCCTGGTCATCAGCTCGGTCCTCGGGCCGGGGTAGATGTCGGAGTAGATGCGGCGCAGGCCGTCCATGCCGTGCGGGCCGAACAGCAGCGGTGCCAGCAGGTCCGGGGCGATCCCCGCGCCGCCCAGCGAGCCGGGGCCGAGCAGGGTGCCGCCCCACTCGTACGGGCCGATCCGCTCGCCGTCCCAGTGGAAGCGGACGTGCGTGCGGAAGAAGCCCAGCACCACGTCGACGGGTTCGTGGCCGCTCAGGCGCCGGGTGAAGACCGGACGCAGGTGCTCGAACAGCCTCGGGACGTCCGGGATGCGCAGCATGTACTGGTCCAGTTCCGGGGCGCGGCCGGCCAGCAGTGGTTCCAGCACCGGGTGGCGTTCGCCGACCTGGGCCGGGTTCACCAGCGCCACCAACGCCCGCACCGCGTCGTCATCGACGCCCGCGATCTCGCCGAGCACGACGTCGCCCGCCTCCTCGGGCGTGCTGCGGCCCGTGGCGACCGGTGTGCCGTCGCGGTCGACGATCCACGTGATCGAGCCGGTGCGGTGGATCAGCCAGCGCCAGCACCGCGTGGTGTGGCCCATCCGCAGGTCCGCGCCGCGCTGGGCGTCGTCCTGCAGGCGCTGGAGCACCGGGACGTCGGCCTCGGTCGCCCGCCGGATCGTGTGCCCCGCGACGGGTGCCGGGACCTCGGTCAGCGCACGGGTCTGCTTCACCGGGATCGAGTAGGAGTAGCCGAACTGGCGGTAGAAGTACGGGACGCCCATCACGAGCTGCAGCAGGTGGCCGCGTTCGGCGGACCTGTCGTGCGCCCAGCCGATCAGCTGCCGCACGAGGCCCCTGCCCTCGTACTCGGTGTCCGTGGCGACCTGTTCGAGCTGGCCCGCCGGGATGTCGAGGCCAGCGAGCGTCACGGTCTCGTCCATCAGCGTGACCGTGGAGACGATCCGGTCTCCGTCGGCGGCGACCCCGACCCAGTCGCAGCCCGCGTCCGGGTCGGTCATCAGCAGGCGGGCGTCGTCGCCGTCGCTGGGGTCCATGCGCGCGACCACCAGACCCGCGACCTGGTCCACGTCCTCGGGGCGCGAGGTGCGAATGTCCACAGCCGGAGTGTTTCCAGGGCGGTGGTTGTCCGCAAACGGATTTACGGTCACCGGCATGGACTGGAACAAGCAGTTGACGGACCAGCTCGAGTTCCACTGGAACGTGCAGGCACGGCCGCGGCTCGACGGCCTGACGGACGACGAGTACTTCTGGGAGCCCGTCCCGGACGCGTGGACGATCCGCAAGGACAACTCGATCGACTGGCAGTACCCGGCGCCGGAGCCCACGCCGGTCACCACGATCGCGTGGCGGATGGCGCACATCATCGTGGGCGTGTTGAACATGCGCACGGCGTCGCACTTCGGTGGTCCGCCCGCCGATCACGCCACGTGGCAGTACGCGATGACCGCCGATGAGGCGCTGCAGCAGCTGGACGACGCGTACGAGGCGTGGATGGCTGGCGCGCGCAAGGCGGACCTCTCTCTTGCGGTCGGTCCGGCGGAGGGGCCGTTCGCCGAAGAGCCGATGGCGACTCTCGTGCTGCACATCAACCGTGAGGTGATCCACCACCTCGCGGAGATCGCGCTGCTCCGCGACCTGTACCTGAGGGAGGGCTAGGCACTTTCAAGTGTCAGCTTCATCCCCGGCGTCCCAGGTTTTGACGTTGACCGAGCTTCCGCCCTCGGCATCCGGTTCGAGTTGTTCCTGGGTGTCACCGCGCCCGGCGCTGATCTCGCCGCGTTGTCGCAGCTCGAGGTGCGGATCGACCACGCGGTGCCATTGGCGGGGGCCCGCGAAGGCCCACGAGCTGGTCGGGTCTGGGCGCACCACGGGCGAGGTCGTCCTGCTGCCGTGATCCCTCGTTAACCAAGCGTTGACCATGTACACCGATCGTGTGCGAAACATCCACACGATCGGGGAGTGCTCATGGCGCGGTGGAGTCCACTTGCTTTAGTGGCCGTTTTGTTGGCGGCGGTCGGCCTGTACGGGTCGACCGCCGCTGTCGCAGCAGCTCCGCTCACGGTCGCGCAGGCGGTCGCGACCCAGAACGGGTCGTCGGCGACGGTGCGCGGGTATGTCGTCGGCCAACCCACTGCCACGACGACTGTCATCCGTTCGGGTTATCCGAACGACTACGCGTTGGCACTCGCCGACTCGGCATCGACGACCAGCACGTCGAGCATGGTCTACGTGCAGATCCCGTCGTCGTTCCGCGCGGCATGGGGCCTGAGGTCGAACCCGTCGCTGCTGGGCAGGCAGATCGACGTGACCGGCTCCCTGAGCGCGTACTTCTCGCACCCCGGCCTGACCTCGTCCACGGCGTTCGCGTTCGCCGGCACGACACCGACCTCGACCACGACGGCCCCGCCCACGACGACCACTACGGGGTCGTCGACGTGCGAGAGCTACTACACGGCGGCCTGCGGCAAGAGCGGCGCGGCGTTGAAGTCGGCGTTGAACGGCATCGTCCGCACCCAGACCAAGCTGAACTACGACCAGGTCTGGGACGCGCTGAAGGTCACCGACCAGGACCCGGGCAACGCGAGCAACGTCAAGCTCCTCTACAGCGGCCTGTCGCTGCCGAAGTCGGCGAACGGCGGCGGCGCCGACCAGTGGAACCGCGAGCACGTCTGGGCCAAGTCGCACGGTGACTTCGGCACGGCCACCGGTCCCGGCACCGACATCCACCACCTGCGGCCCGAGGACGTGTCGGTCAACGCCGCCCGCGGCAACCTGGACTTCGACAACGGCGGTTCGGCGGTCAGCCAGGGAGGCGGCAGCCTCGCGGACGGCGACTCGTTCGAGCCGCGCGCCGCGGTGAAGGGCGACGTCGCGCGGATGATCTTCTACATGGCCGTGCGCTACGAGGGCAACGACGGCTACGTCAACCTGGAGATCAACAACTCGGTGTCCAACGGCTCGCAGCCCTACATCGGCAAGCTCTCGGTCCTCAAGCAGTGGAGCGCCGGAGACCCGCCGGACGCGTTCGAGAAGCGCCGCAACGACCTGATCTTCAGCAACTACCAGCACAACCGCAACCCGTTCATCGACCACCCGGAGTGGGTCGCCGCTATCTGGCCGTGAGCCGTTCGAGGAAGGGGCGCTGCGCGGAGACGATCTTCGCGCTCGCCTCCTCCACGCTGAACCACCGCACGCGGTCGACCTCGGGGAACGTCCTGCGCTGACCCGACTTCGGCGGCCACTCCATCTCGAACGTGCCCGGCGTGACCGTCTCCGGGTCCAGGTCGCCCTCGAGCGCCCAGACCGTGATGACCTTGCCCGAGCCCTTGGCCTCGCCGAGCTCGATCAGCTCGCCCTCCGGCACCGGCAGCCCGAGCTCCTCCTCGAACTCCCTGCGCGCGGCCGCCTCGGGCGTCTCGTCGTCGGTGTACTCGCCCTTGGGCACCGACCACGCCCCGGCGTCCTTGCGGGCCCAGAACGGGCCGCCCATGTGCCCCAGCAGCACCTCGAGCTCGGTGGTTCGTCTGAACAGGAGGATTCCGGCGGACCGTTTCATACTGTCCAGCATGGCGGACTGGGTCCTGCACGTGGACCTCGACCAGTTCATCGCGGCGGTCGAGGTGCTGCGCGATCCGTCGTTGCGCGGCAGGCCCGTGGTGGTGGGCGGCAACGGCGACCCGACCGAACGCGCGGTCGTGGCCACCGCGTCGTGGTCCCCTTCAGGTGATTGGTCCTCGCCGCACTGATCCAGCACGGATCTGTTCGTCGACCCGGTCCCCAGGAGGCACACCATGGACGGCAGCACCAGAAATCCCATCTTTCCCCTCACCCCCTGCGCGCGAGACGGGGGAGGTCGCCGAGATGGGCATATTCGCTAGCTACAGCTGTAGCGACGGAGGACAGATCGCCGGTCCGGTGGTCGAAGTGTTGCGCAGACACGGTTTCGACGTGCTCTGGGACGCCGACCTCAGCTCCTCCCACCCGATGTCCATCCAGGCCTGGATGGAGAACGCGGTGCGGGAACGGATCGTGGTGGTCATCGTGTCGGAGTCGTACCTGGAAGCGTTGCGGTCCAACGACTTCATGGAACGCCTGGGTGTTCGCTACGAGTTGGGCCTGATCCGGCAGAAGCTCTACCACCACGTGGGAGCGGACAGGTGCCCGGTGGTCGTGGTCGTGCCGCCGGGGATCGAGATGAACTCGCTGCCGGCCGTGCTGCAACAGCTCGTGGCCCATCGGTTCGATCCAGGCACGTGCGACGGGGAGGAGGCACTGGTGCGGAGTCTCAAAGCGCTTGAGGAGGACTGCGGCGGCCGCCCGCCGGTCGCTGTGCAGGAGTGCGACGAGGTGTACCGCACTCGGGCGGTCCTGAGCGACCTGCAGGCCGAGCCGCTCTTCTCGGACAAGGCGTACCTGCTGGCCCGTGAGCTGGTGGAGGGCGGCACCGGCGACTTCGAACTGGTCAGGGGGTTCGAGTCGGTGGCGGCCGTGGCCAAGGCGCGTGGTGACGTCGGATTGGTCCGGCGCCTGTCGGAGGTGTGCCTGCGGACACTGGCGTCCGGGCCCCGGGTGAGAGGCGACGAAGAGCTGAAGGCGAAGGTGCTCGTCGCGGGGCAGGCGTGGCACCTGCTGCGCGAGCACCGTTTCAGCGAGGCGATCCTGATGGCCCAGGATGGCACCCACATCGCGGAGAAGTGCCGGGACCTGAAGACCGCCGCGAGGGGCAAGCGCGCCGAGGCCAGGGTGTTCCTGCACCAGGCCGCCGAGGCGGTCGGGTACGACCGCATCTACTTCCTCGGCAAGTGCGAGCACCTGCTGATGATCGCGAAGGACCTGTTCCGCCCGGTCGGAGGCCCGACCAGCGAGGAGCTCGGGGTGTGCGCCTCGCTGCACGCGGAGCTGCGACTGCTCCGGTACGAGTCGACGCGCTGCCCCGACGAGCTCGCGGCGGCGGTCCGGCAGGCGCAGGTTGCCGAGACCGTGCTGACACCGGGAACCGAGCCCTACCACTGGCTCGCGGTGCTGCAGGCGCGGTTGTGCCTAGCCGACAAGAAGTACAACGAGGGCAAGGAATTGGTCTCGGGCGTCATCGCCGCCGCGGAGTTCCCCGAGGTGGTGGCCAAGTCGTGCCAGGTGCGAGCGGACCTGCTCTTCGCCACGAGGGAGAAGGCCGCGGCGCTGCGCGACCTCCTCGCCGCGGAGGAGTCGTTCCGGCGCCTGGGCTGTGAGCACGCCGCGGACACCTGCTGGTGGACGATCGCGAGGTCCGACGCCTCGAAGGTGACCGATGTCCGCCTCACCGCCGCCGACCTCGACCGGCTCGAGGAACTCGCGCCGAACCCGGGAGATCGGCGGCGAGCGGTGCTGGAACACGAGCTGAGGACACCGAGACGGCTGGTCCGGCGGAGCATGCCTGACTGGGCCTGCCTCATCGATCGTGTGCAGCACGACTGACGCCCCAGACGCGGCCGGACCTCGGTTCGGCCGCGTCCGCGACGCCCGTCAGCGTCCGGCGTAGCGTCCGGCCAGCTCCTTCTCGCGGTCCTCTGGCCACGGGCAGCGGATCTCGCCCTGCGTGGCCGCGAAGAACAGCTCCAGGTGCACGTGCCACGCCGCGAGTGCCTCGGGGCCGTGGGCGTTCTCCTGGACGAGCGTGACCGTGGTGCCCTGCAGCGGCACGTGGTCGAACTCCCAGCGCACCTTGCCCTTCGGTTCGCCGTCCTGGAGCCACTCGTACTCCAGCATGTGTGGTGCCTCGGACCTGGTGACCTCGCCCGGTGTGATGCCGGGATGCGCGGCACGGAGCGGGACGCCGCTCTCGTCGCCCTCGGTGAGGAGCTTCCAGACGTCGTCCAGCGGCGTCCACACCAGGTCGCGTTCGAAGCGCACGCCCTGCGGTTCGTCGGTGCCCTCGTCGAGGCCGAAGTGCCTGATGTAGTGCTCGATGCGCGGCAGCCACTCCGCGGGCGGCTCGAACTCCGTGCCGTCGGCGTGGGCCACCAGCGCGTCCAGGCACGTGGCCCAGCCGGGTGCGTCGCGGCCGATCGACAGCCTGTTCGTGACGACCGCGGTGAAGACCAGCACGCAGCCCTCGTCGCGCGGCAGGATCTCGAAGCGCAGCACGTCGTTCAGCCAGCGGAAGGCGAAGACCCTCGGCGGGTCGGACTCGAGCAGTTCGCCCTCGCCGCCGTCGGCGTCCACCGGTGCCTCGTCCGGGAACGTGAAGCGCATCCTGCGGCCGTCGACGTCGACCTCGGCCGGGAACCAGTGCTTCATCTCGGCCGGATCGGTGACGACCCGCCAGACCTTCTCCGGCGAGTGCCGCAGTGTGCGCTCGAAGCGCAGCACGGGCTTGCCCTCGATCATCCGCAGTTCGGCGTCCACGGTCAGTCCCCTTCGATCTCGTCGAGCCGGCGTTCCAGTGCGTCGAGGCTCTTCTCCCACATCCGCCGGTACGGCGCGAGCCAGGCGTCGATCTCCGCCAGCGGCTCGGGCGACACCCGGTACCAGCGCTTCTGCGCGTCGGTGCGCACCTCGACCAGGCCGGCCTCGCGCAACACCCTGAGGTGCTTCGAGACGGTCGGCTGGGTGAGTGTCAGCCGGTCGACGAGGTCGCCGACCGGCCGCTCGCGTTCACGCAGCAGGTCGAGGATCTCCCGGCGACTCGGATCCGCCAGCACGGCGAACGTAGATGCCATACCAGCAATATAGCTAGATCGGCATATGACCGCCACCCCCGCCGACGGAAAATCGTCCTCCGTGGCCATGGCCGCCGATTAACGTGAAGTTCATGCACCGCACCCTCTCCGTGGCCAGTTCCCCGGTGCGCGACCTGCTCGCGCTCACCTCCCGCCCCGAGGTCATCTCGTTCGCCGGTGGCCTTCCCGCCCCCGAACTGTTCGACCTGGACGGTGTGCGCGCCGCCTACGACCTCGCCCTGCGAGACCGCGCCGTCCTGCAGTACGCGCCCACGGAAGGGAACGCGGACCTGCGCGCCCTCGTCTCGGCCCGCCTGACCGGCCGCGGACTGCCCACTTCGGACGTCCTGATCACCACCGGCTCCCAGCAGGCGCTCGCCCTCGTGGCCACCGCGATGCTCGGCCCGGGAGCCGTCGTGGCAGTCGAGGAACCGACGTACCTGGCCGCACTGCAGTGCTTCCGGATGACCGGCGCCCGGATCGTGTCCGTCGCGAGCGACGCCGACGGCCTGGTCCCCGAGTCGCTGAGGTCCGTCGTGGCACGGGAGAAGCCCGGCCTGCTCTACCTGGTGCCGACGTTCGCGAACCCGACCGGCCGCACCCTCTCGGCGTCACGCCGCGTGGAGATCGCGGAGATCGCCGCGGCTCATGACCTGTGGATCGTCGAAGACGACCCGTACGGCGAACTGCGCTACCGCGGCTCCGCCGTCCCGCCGGTCGCCTCTGTCAGCGACAGGACCATCTACCTGGGCAGCTTCTCGAAGGTCGGCGCCCCCGGCATGCGCCTGGGCTGGCTTCGGGCCCCGGCCGACCTGCTGCGCACGCTGACGATCGTGAAGCAGGCCGCCGACCTCCACACGTCCACAGTGGACCAGGCAGCCGCGGCGGCCTACCTGGCGCACAACGACCTCGACGCCCACATCGCCCGCCTGTGCGTCGAGTACGGCGCCCGCCGCGACGCGATGATCGCCGCGCTGTCCGCCACCATGCCCGCCGGGACGACGTGGAGCGACCCGGACGGCGGGATGTTCGTGTGGCTGCGGCTTCCCGGGGACGTGGACAGCGTCGTGCTGCTCAAGGACGCCTTGTCGCACGACGTCGCGTTCGTGCCCGGTGCGGCCTTCTTCGCGACCGCGCCGGACCACGCCACGTTGCGGATGTCGTTCACCAGCAACGCGGTGGAGGAGATCAGGGAGGGCATGGCGCGGCTGGCGAAGGTGCTGCTGTGAGCCTGCTATGAGGCCCAGGGGCCGACTCCGCCCTGGACTCCAGCACCTGCCGGGCGGATTCGGGAAGCATGGCGGCGACGCTAGGCCGGTTCTCCGGTTGCTACGCGAAGAGTTCCAGCGCGTTCTCGTGGTGTTCGCAGCGGCCGCCGCCGGTCGCGATGCTGCAGGGTGTGCCCTTCTTCGTGGTGGCACCGCACTGCAACGCCGGGTCGTGGATGTGGCACAGGCCGTTCGACCCCGCTGTGATCGGGCAGGGCGTGCCCTTCTTCGTGGGCGCTCCGCACGGTTCGCCGCTCAGTTCACGGGGCTGTGCTTTGGGTTTCGCGGCCTTCTTCGGCTTCGCGCCGGGCTGTTCGGTCTTGCGGCCCGTTACTTCTTCGACGCCGCGCACGGCGAGACGGTCGGCGCGCTCGTTCTCCGGGTGGCCCGCGTGGCCCTTGACCCAGTGCCACTCGACCTCGTGGCGGTTCGCGGCCTCCTCCAGGCGACGCCACAGGTCGGAGTTCTTGACCGGCTCGCGGGCCTTGGTGAGCCAGCCGTTCGCCTTCCACCCGTGCACCCACGAGGTGATGCCGTTCCGGACGTACGTGCTGTCCGTGTAGAGGTTCACGGTGGACGCGCGCGTGAGGCTCTCCAACGCCATGATGGGCGCCATCAGTTCCATGCGGTTGTTCGTCGTAGGGCCGATGTCACCGCCGTACATGTCCTTCTCGTGCGCGCCGTAACGCAGCACGGCGCCCCAGCCGCCCGGCCCGGGATTGGGGCTGCACGCACCGTCGGTGTAGATCTCGACCTCCATGCGGCATGAGGCTACCGACGAGGTCCGACACCCTTGCGGCGGCGGTTGTTCGCGATGATGTGGCGGAACATCTCGACGAGCGCCGACGCGTTGATCGGCTGGTCCCGGTACACGGAGATCATGCGCGCGGTCTTGTTGCCGTGACCGCTCGTGATGATGTTGTGCGGGTCGGGCACGATCGCCTTGTCGTAGAGCATCACGTTCACGTGGTCCTTGGTGCCGAGCAACGCGCAGACGTTGCCGTCCAGCACGAAGTAGGGCCGGTTCGTGAACTTGATCGTCTCCTCGACGTCCGGGTCGGCCTCGTGCACGAGCCTGCGCACCTCGCGGCAGATGTCCTGCTGCCAGTCCGGCAGTCCGGCGATGTAGTCGTCCACGCGTGTGTCCATAGCCCTGTGTCGCAGCCTCTCGCCGTTTCTCGACATCGTGCGTGCGGCTCAGTGCGGCAGCCAGCTCGCCATGTCCGCGATGGCGTCCAGCGTCTCACCGCTGACCTGGCCGGACGCGGACTCGGTCTCGGCGATGACGATCGTGGTGCCCTCGGTCCGCGACTGGTAGTGCAGCCCGGTGAAGCGGACGTCCGCGAGGCCTAGCAGTGGGGTGGCGAGCGGGCTGATGTCGCCGGTGCCGTGCACGTCGATGAGCCTCCTGAACTCCCCGGCGTCACGCCGGCTTCGGAAACCGACCCACGCCACGGACACCACCGCGACGTTGCCCTGGTCGTCACCGACGGCGAACAGCGTGCGGTCGAGCGACCTGCACGGGCTGCGGACGAAGTGGTCCCGCACCTGACCGAACGAATGCGAGACGCACTCCGAAACGGATTTGGCCGAGCGCTTGAGCGTCCGCATGTTCACCCGGCGCCACGCGCCGTCGGCGTCACCGTCGCGGGCGGACTTCCTGCCCTCGGACTTGGCTCTGCTCAGGTTCACGCCGGCCGACTCGGCGGCGGTCGTGGACGCGCCTCCGCCGAGCGACAGCCCGCCGCCGGCGGTGAGCGACACCGCCAGCACCCCTGCCGCGACCACCGCGCCCGCCTTGCCGGCACCTGGATCCGATCCGCCTCCGGCCCCACCGATTCTGCGTGCCATCCGTGGCCTCCTTCGGGTGACGAGGACACCGCACGAACCGTGATCAGCGAGGTGAATTGGACCCAAAGCACTCGATCGGGTGATTCTGTGCGTGGGTTGCGGGTCAGTTCAGGCGCGCTTAAAAGGAGTTCGTGGCGGCCAAGGTGCAACCTTCACCGCGCCGGAGATCAAGAGCGCGGCGGCCACCAGATCTGCCTCACGACCGTGCCGCGCCACGGCCTGCAACCCGACTGGCAGGCCACCCGAGTCGAACCCGGCCGGGATGCTGATCGCCGGATGGCCACTGAGGTTGAATGCCCACGTCAGCGCCGTGTTGATCCGCGCGCCCGGCCCGTCGTGGCCGTGGGGTGGGCCGGGCGTGGTGGGGGTGAGCAGCAGGTCCGCGGTCTCGAACACCGCGTCCAGGCCGGGGTTCGGTCCGCAGCGGCCGGCGAACCAGTCGTCCGCCGGGTCCTCCAGCGACAGCGGGACGGGCCTCGGGCGCAGGGGAGCGGCGGCCTGCCAGGCGATCGACGCCTGCTCGTCGTCGACGCCGGCGAAGCCCAGGTCGGTGGACCAGACCGCGGAGGGCGTGCTGACCTCGGTGATGCCCAGGTAGGTGGCGAGCAGCGAGGGGTCGCGGACGAAGACGCCGACCGCGGCCCGTTCGGAAGAGGTCGTCTTCAGGCCGAACACGCCGCACCACGCGGCCGGGACGCGGATCGAGCCCGCGCCGTCGACGCCCGTGGCCAGCGGCACGACGCCGGACGCCACCGCGACGGCCGAGCCCGCCGACGAACCGCCCGGCGTGCGGTCGAGGTTCCATGGGTTGCGTGTGAGGCCGCGAGAGTTGCGGCCCCACGTCTGCCACGGGGTGCTGCCGTCGGGTGTCGTGGTCAGTCCGATCGGTACGCAACCCATGGCCACCAACGCTTCCCGGTGGCTGGAACGTTCGCCTCGTTTCACCGCGATGGGCATACCCGCGAACGGCAGCGAGGGGTCCACGTCGAGAGAGGGCGTGCGGAACACCTCGTGGAACGCGCACAGCACGGGCTCCACCGCATCCAGCCGCGCCAAGGCCTCAGCGACCAGGTCAGGCATGATCCACCTCGTGAAATGGACTCGTGCTGTGCACCACCTGACCGAACTCGCCGAGAAGTGCGGCGAGCTGCCGGCCTCGTTCTTCCGGTTCCAGGTGGTCGAGCTGTGGGTCTTCGGCGCGCTGCTGGACGTGCCGCGCGACGTCGACGCCATCGAGGTGGCGCTGGTCACCGACCTGCCGGTCGACGAGGTGCCGTGGATGAGCGAACCGGTCGGCGCCGAGCACTGGGCGAACTCGACGCGGCTGTCGCGCAACCCGTTCGAGGCCCGCTGGCGCTCGAAGGACGCCCCGGTGTGGAACCACCGCATCGACCGGCCCGCACTGGTCTGGAGCGCGGCGGACGGCCTCGACGAGGAAGCGCTCGTCGCCGTCAGCGACGGCACGGGGGAGCTGGTCAGGACCCCAGCGCCGTCGCCTGACGAGCTGCGCAGGCGCGTCGAGGACGAGTTCGAGGTGAGCCTGCGGGCGTTGCGGCGGGAGAACCAGGCCTACACCGATCACCGCTGGAGCCCCGGCAAGCTGACCCCCTACTCGGACGCGTTGTGGCGCACGACCACCGGGTACCTGGACCTGCTCGACGTGGTCGGCTGACGAACCGACCACCTCGGGCGAGGCGTCTACCAGCCTCGGGCGCGCCACTCCGCGAGCGAGGGACGCTCCTTGCCGAGCGTCGAGTCGTCGCCGTGACCGGGGTAGAACCACGTGTCGTCGGGCAGCACCGCGAACAGCCGGTCCTCGACGTCGTTGATCAGCGACGCGAAGTTGTCGGCGGACGTGGTCTTCCCCACACCCCCCGGAAAGAGTGAATCTCCGGTGAAGAGGTGCGGGTGGCCCGTCGGGTCGTCGTAGACGACGGCGATCGAGCCCGGTGTGTGGCCCCGCAGGTGGATGATCGAGAGCGGGACTTCTCCCACGTTGATGGTGTCGCCGTGGTCCACGAGGACGTCCGGTGGGACGGGGAGGACGGCGGCGTCCAGTTCGTGCGCCGCGGTGTTGGTGCTGTGGGCTCCTGCCAGCGCTTCGAGTGCCTGCCAGTGATCGGCGTGCTGGTGCGTCGTCACGATCGTGCGCAGTCTCGGGCGGTCCGGGCTGGAGCCCAGGAGGTCCGTCAGGCGCTCGTGGTCGTTGGCCGCGTCGATGAGCAACGCCTCGTTCGTGGACCGGCAAACCAGCAGGTAGGCGTTGTTGTCCATCGGACCGACGGAGATCTTCGTGATGGTCAGCGCGTCCAGGGTGCGACGGGCGGCCGGGCCCTCCGGATCGACGTGACCGGTGTAGTTCTCGTGTACGTCCACGGTGGCAGACGGTAGTCGCTCGATGCGGCGGGACGCACACCTTCAGGTTGCATACAGGTCTCACTCATAGGGTAGGTAAGGATCAAGCGTCCGAGCCCGAGTACTCCGAAAGCACCAAACGAACAGGTCCCCGCCTCTCGTGATTCCAGCGCAACGACAGCAGTCCCGCACGGCCCGCAGGGTGAGCTGGGACGTCCTCCGCGTCGTCGCCATCGGGTGCGTGCTGCTCCACCACGCCACGCTCACGAGCGTCAGCAGCCACCCCGATCTCGGGCCGTTGCCGTTCACCTTCCCGATGTCGATGGGCGCCAGCACGTTGATGGTCGTCTCCGCGTTCTTCGCCTGCGCCTCGCTGAACAGCGGCAGGCCGGGACAGTTCCTGTGGAAGAGACTCGCCAGACTGCTGCCCGCGTACATGGCGGCGGTGCTGCTCACCTACGCGGTGCAGAGGTGGATCGCGCCCGAGGGGTGGAGCCAGCTCGACGCGAGGGACGTCGTCTACAACCTGTTGCTGATCAACCAGTGGATGCCGGACGTCGACATCGTCGACTTCGCCTACTGGACCGTGCCGGTGCAGATCGCCGCGTTCATCGCCGGGGCCGTGCTCGTGAAGGTGTTGAGAGGCACACGGCTGCGCGTCTTCCTGTGGGCGCTCATCGTCACGCCGCTGCTGCTGCGGCCGTTGCTGGACCACTCACACGCGTTGTTCGTCGTCTACAACGGGTTCGCGCTGCACAGGGCGCAGTTGTTCGCCGCCGGCATCGCGATCTGGCTGTGGCACAAGGACAGGGTGAGGACGCCGCACCTGGCCGCGCTCCTCGTGGCCACCCTGATCGCGCAGGCGATTCACACGACCGAGTATGGATCGACGCTCGGCTTCGCCGTACTGCTACTCATGGTGTGCGCGGCCGCCGCTGGACCCGATTGGGTGTTCTTCAGCCCGATCGCCAGGCCGATCACCTGGCTCGCGGGCATCTCGTACGGGGTCTACCTCGTGCACCAGCAGATCGGCACCGTGGTGATGGACCGCATGCACGCCGTTGGGCTGCGGTCCTGGTGGCTCCTCGCCGGCTTCGTCACCTCGGCGCTGGTGCTCGGCTGGGCGATGACGAAGTTCGTCGAACGCCCCGCCTACAAGCTGCTCACTCAGATCCAGTCGGGCAGGTCCGGCAGCTCCCCGCGCAGGTCCGACCCGTCGGTCCTGCCGGTCAGCCACCCCAGGACGGCGCTCGCCGACCCGCTGACGGAGCTGCGACCGGCCGGGCCGTTGAGCGCCCAGGTGCGCTGACCGCCGTCGGGCAGGGTCACCTCGATGCCGAACGGGTCGACCCTGCCCTCGAACTGCTCCACCGCGTCGTCGAGGAACTCCTCGACGAAGTCCGCGGGCAGGTCGCCGAAGCCGACGCCGGCGTTCAGGTCGATGAGGTGGATCCAGATCTCGCGCAGGCGGAACAACGGCACCGCGGACGCCGGGATCGTCTGCCCCTTGGGCGCGGTGACCTCCGAACGCCACGCGTGCGCCGGGAACTCGCGGCACGCGACGTCGAACCGCTGGCAGGCGGAGTCCAGGTCGGCCTTGATTACCTGGAGCAGCCGGTGGGAACCCTCCTCGATGTCGGCGTCCCGGTCCGCGCGCGAGGCGTAGGCCTGGTGCTCCACCCCGGTCCTGGCCCAGGTGAGCAGGTTCACCAACGCGTCGGCATTGCGCGCGAGGTGGGTGATGACGTGTCCGCGGGTCCAGCCGGGGAGCAGCGACGCGCCGCGCACGGCGGCCTCGTCCAGCTCCTCGACGACCTCGTACAGCACGTCCGTCGCCTCGCGCACCGCGGTGATGTGCCGGTCCGGCACCCCTCGCGGCGCAGGTACGGGCGTGTGCTCCGTGGACGGCGTGTAGGTCATGTGCTGCCTCTCCCCGACGTTGAGGCTCGTGATCGAAGCGTCCAGCCTATGGGTAATCGCAGCTCAGGGGAATGCGATAGCCACCGGAACCGTTTTTGTCAGGGGTGCGACCTAGCATGGTCGGCGGGTCGGTCGCAGCCTCCAATCCGATGCTAGTACTCTTCGAACGCTTGTTCGGAAGAGTGTGGCGTGAGTGACCCGCCAATCGCAGCCGAAGGGACCCCAGTGGCAGACCGTCTTGTTGTTCGCGGCGCCCGCGAGCACAACCTGCGCGGCGTTGACATCGACCTGCCGCGGGACAGCCTGATCGTCTTCACGGGGCTGTCCGGCTCCGGCAAGTCGAGCCTGGCTTTCGACACGATCTTCGCCGAGGGCCAGCGCCGGTACGTCGAGTCGCTCTCGGCGTACGCGCGCCAGTTCCTCGGGCAGATGGACAAACCCGACGTCGACTTCATCGAGGGCCTCTCGCCCGCCGTCTCGATCGACCAGAAGTCCACGAGCCGCAACCCGCGCTCGACCGTGGGCACGATCACCGAGGTCTACGACTACCTGCGCCTGCTCTACGCCCGCGCCGGCAAGCCGCACTGCCCGCAGTGCGGCGAGGCGATCGGCAAGCAGACGCCGCAGGAGATCGTCGACCAGGTGCTCGCGATGGAGCAGGGCGTCAAGTTCCAGGTGCTCGCGCCGGTCATCCGCGGCCGCAAGGGCGAGTACGTCGACCTGTTCCAGAACCTGCAGGGCCAGGGCTACTCGCGCGCGAAGGTCGACGGTGTCGTCTACGCGCTCGCCGACGTGCCCAAGCTCAAGAAGCAGGAGAAGCACCACATCGCGGTCGTCATCGACCGCCTGAGCGTCAAGGCCTCGTCCAAGCAGCGCCTCACCGACTCGGTGGAGACGGCGCTGCGGCTCGCGGACGGCCTGGTCGAGCTCGAGTTCGTCGACCTGCCGGAGACCGACCCGAAGCGGATCAGGGGCTTCTCGGAGAACCTGGCGTGCCCGAACGGCCACCCGCTCGCGATCGAGGACCTGGAGCCGCGGTCGTTCTCCTTCAACTCGCCGTACGGCGCGTGCGTGGTCTGCACGGGCATCGGCGTGCGCAAGGAGGTCGACCCGGAGCTCGTGGTCACCGACGACGAGCTGAGCCTGGCCGACGGTGCCATCGCGCCGTGGGCGGGCGGGCAGACCGCGGAGTACTTCCAGCGCCTGCTGCAGTCGCTCGGCGAGACCATCGGCTACCGGATGGACACGCAGTGGCGGCACCTGCCGGCCAAGGCGCAGAAGGCGATCCTGCACGGCATCGACGAGCAGGTGCACGTCCGCTACAAGAACCGCTACGGCCGTGAGCGCTCCTACTACGCCAACTACGAGGGCGTCATCCCATTCCTCGAACGGCGGCAGGAGCAGACCGAGTCCGACTACATGCGGGAGAAGTACGAGGGCTACATGCGCGAGGTCCCGTGCCCCGCGTGCGCCGGTACCCGCCTCAAGCCCGAGATCCTCGCCGTCACGCTGCACCACGGCAAGAAGGGCGACCGCTCCATCGCCGAGGTCTGCGCGATGAGCGTCTCGGAGTGCTCCGAGTTCCTCGACGGCCTCAAGCTCGGCAAGCGCGAGTCGATGATCGCGGGCGCGGTGCTCAAGGAGATCCAGGCCCGCCTGCACTTCCTGCTCGACGTCGGCCTCGACTACCTCTCGCTCGACCGCGCGTCCGGCACCCTGTCCGGCGGTGAGGCGCAGCGCATCCGGCTCGCCACGCAGATCGGTTCCGGTCTGGTCGGTGTGCTGTACGTGCTGGACGAGCCGTCGATCGGCCTGCACCAGCGCGACAACCACCGCCTGATCGAAACGTTGACGAGGCTGCGCGACCTGGGCAACACGCTGATCGTCGTCGAGCACGACGAGGACACGATCCGCGCGTCGGACTGGGTGGTCGACATCGGCCCCGGCGCCGGTGAGCACGGCGGCAAGGTCGTGCACAGCGGCCCGTACAAGAAGCTGCTCACGAACAAGGAGTCGATGACCGGCGCCTACCTGTCGGGCCGCAAGTCGATCCCGATGCCCGCGAAGCGCCGCAAGATCGACAAGAAGCGCCAGCTCACGGTCGTCGGCGCACGCGAGCACAACCTGCGCGGCATCGACGTGTCGTTCCCCCTCGGCACCCTCGTCTCGGTGACGGGCGTGTCCGGCTCCGGCAAGTCGACGCTGGTCAACGACATCCTCGCGACGGTGCTCGCGAACAAGCTCAACGGCGCCCGCCAGGTGCCGGGCCGGCACACCCGCATCAACGGCCTCAACGAGGTCGACAAGCTGGTGCGGGTCGACCAGTCGCCGATCGGCCGCACCCCGCGGTCGAACCCGGCCACCTACACCGGCGTGTTCGACCACGTCCGCAAGCTGTTCGCGGCGACCACGGAGGCGAAGGTCCGCGGCTACCAGCCGGGCCGCTTCTCGTTCAACGTCAAGGGCGGCCGCTGCGAGGCGTGCGCGGGCGACGGCACGATCAAGATCGAGATGAACTTCCTTCCGGACGTCTACGTCCCCTGCGAGGTCTGCAAGGGCGCGCGGTACAACCGCGAGACGCTGGAAGTGCACTACAAGGGCAAGACGATCTCCGAGATCCTCGACATGCCGATCGAGGAGGCGGCCACGTTCTTCGAGCCGATCAACGCGATCCACCGCCATTTGAAGACGCTGGTCGAGGTCGGTCTCGGCTACGTGCGGCTGGGCCAGCCGGCGCCGACGCTGTCCGGTGGTGAGGCGCAGCGCGTGAAGCTCGCGTCGGAGCTGCAGAAGCGCTCGACGGGCAAGACGGTGTACATCCTCGACGAGCCCACGACGGGCCTGCACTTCGAGGACATCCGCAAGCTGCTAGGCGTGATCAACGGCCTGGTGGACAAGGGGAACAGCGTCATCGTCATCGAGCACAACCTCGACGTCATCAAGACGTCCGACTGGATCGTCGACATGGGTCCCGAAGGGGGCTCCGGCGGCGGTATGGTCGTAGCAGAGGGCACGCCCGAGCAGGTCTCGCAGGTCGAGAAGAGCTACACGGGGCAGTTCTTGCTGCAGGTGCTCGAAAACGAGGAGGTGTCGGCAGCAGGGTGATGATTCCACTCGATGCGCTGGCCCACCGCGAGCGCGCCCTTCAGGCGTCGCGCGGGGAGCCCGTGGCGTACCCCTTCAGCCTCGTGGAGGCGCTCGACTCGTCGGAGCAGGCACTCCGCCGCGTCGCGGCTGTCAGCTGGTTGCGGACCCTGGAACGGCTTCCTCATCTAGTCGACAAGTGAACACCTGCGGCCTAGTGGGGCCCTGGAGTCCCGCTAGAGCCGTAGTACACCCGGTGGAGAATTTCCCGGTCGTCTGTGAGATTGGTCGAGGACCTGTCACTCGGGCGAGGTATCCGGGATGATGGCGGCCGTGTCACTCAACCGCTATCGCTTCCACAGCGTGTGGCACGTCGACGCGCCTCCGGCCGATGTGTACGAGGTGCTGTCCGACATCGCGAACTACCCGCTGTGGTGGCACGAGGTCCGCAAAGCGACGAAGATCGACGACGAGACCGGCGAGCTCAGATGCCGGTCGTTCTTGCCGTTCGACCTCGTCGTGCAGGTCAAGCACAGCATCCGCAACCAGCAGGCCGGCCTGCTCCGGGCCACGCTGTCCGGCGACCTCGAGGGCTACGCGAGCTGGGAGATCACCGGCCGCGACGGTGGCACCGACCTCCACTTCGACCAGGAGGTCGTGGTCAACAAGGCGCTGCTGCGGCGCCTGGTGCTGATCGCCAAGCCGTTCTTCCGCGGCAACCACGACATGATGATGCGCGGCGGCTTCAAGGGCCTGAAGGCAGCGCTCGAGGAGAAGGCCGCCAGCCGGGAGTCCTAGTCACCAGGTGGTGCCCACGCACGCGATCGCTCGGTCGGCTTGGCGCTCACACTGCAGCGGGTTCTCAGGTTCGGCCGGAAAGGTGCCGCACCAGCAAACCCAGCTGTTCCGCGTACTTGGCCGCGAACTCGGGCGTCGCGGGATCCTCGCCGGTGATCTGACCCGCGCTCTGCCGCAGCGTCAACGGTGCCGAGGCCGCCGCCATCAGGGCCAGCAGCAGGAACGCGGGGTCGATCCCGTCGGGCAGTTCGCCGGCGGCCTGGCGGGCACGCATCTGCTCCACCTGGGCCTGGAAGAACTCCTCGTCGGTGGGCGGGCTGTCGCCGGCCAGGTTCGCCCACGCCCACATGCGGCCGTGGTCGGTGAGCGTGGTCATCACGAACCCCGCCACCACCTCGTCCAGCGCCTGACTCCGGCTCGCCATCTCGGCGGCGGAGGAGTGCCAGCTCGTGGCGAGCTCCTTGTAGATGCCTTCCTTGCCGCCGAAGTAGTACGAGATCAGCTGCTTGTTGACGCCCGCCCGCGCCGCGATGTCCGTGGTGCGCGTGGCCGCGTAGCCCTTCGCGCCGAACTCCGCCGCGGCCGCCTCCAGCAGCAGGGCCCGCGTGCGTTCCGGGTCGCGCTTGCGTTCCGAGGCGCTGGGGGAGCGGCGTTGATCCACGGCGACACGGTAGCCGACGGCCCACTTTCAACCAGCAGGTTGACTTAATCAACCAGACGGTTGAAACTCGGCGACATGAGGATCGCAGTGATCGGTGGGGGAATCGGCGGGCTGTGCCTGGCGCACGGGTTGCGCAAGGCCGGTGTGGACGTGGCGGTCTACGAGCGCGATCTCTCGCGCACGGACCGCCTGCAGGGGTACCGGGTGCACATCAACCCGCACGGTGCCGCTGCGTTGAGAGAGTGCTTACCGGCGAAGAACTGGGAACGGTTCGAGCGGAGCGCGGGGACCAGTGAGAACGGGTTCGGCTTCCTGACCGAACAGCTCACGCCGTTGCTCGTGCTCGACCCGGACGAGGAGAAGCACTACTCCGCCAGCCGGATCACGCTCCGGCAGGTGCTGCTCGACGGGCTGGACGTCCGGTTCGGCAAGAGGTTCGAGCGCTACGAGCACGACGGCGGCGCCATCACCCTGCACTTCGAGGACGGCACGACCGCCGAGTGCGACGTGCTGGTGGGCGCGGACGGCATCCGGTCCCGCGTGCGCGGCCAGTACCTGCCGCACGCGGGCACCGAGCCGGTCGGGATCACCGCGGTCGCGGGGAAGCTCTTCCTCGACGAGCACGACTGGATTCCCGAGAGGCTGCTCGTCAGGGCCAACTCGATCATCCCGACCAGCGCGTGCGGCATGTTCCTGGTGGCGCACGACGGGCTGGGCTACTCCGACGACGACGGCGTGCTGTTCGACAACGTGCGTCCGTACCTGATGTGGGCGTACGCCGCCAAGGACCTTGACATCACCAACGGTCTGCAGTCCGACGTGCTGCGCAGGATCGCGGGGTGGAGTCCCGACCTGCGCCGGATCGTGGGCTCCTCGCACCCGGACACGGTCAGCGAGTGGCGCATCAGGTCGTCGAAGCCGATCGGGCGTTGGGAGAGCACGAACGTCACGTTGCTCGGCGACGCGATCCACGCGATGACACCGATGAGAGGCGTCGGGGCCAACGTCGCGCTCAGGGACGCGCAGCTGCTCGCGCGGTGCATCGCCGAGGGTGGTGACGCGATCGCCCGGTACGAGGCGGAGATGTACGAGTACGGGTTCGCGGCGGTGCGGGACTCGTTGCGGGCGGCTAGGCAGTTCGCGGACGGTGGCCCGGTCTCGCGCACGCTGTTCCGCACGGTGCTCAGGACGGCCGCGGCGGTGCCCGGGTTGAAGCGCGCGATGTTCTAGAAAAAAGTTTGAACCGTTCTGGCTTCCCCTGCGTGTGATGGGCGTTGGAGGGCACGAGCCAGGAGGTTCAAGATGATCCGCAAGAGCGTTGCGGTCGTCGCGTTGGGGTTGATCTCGCTGACCGCCTGCGCGGGGACGCCGGAGAGCAAGCCGGTGGCGCAGCAGCAGGAAGGCGTTGTGGCGCTGAAGGTCGCGGAGATCGCGGACCTCGGTCCCGTCGTCACGGACGACCAGGGCTTCACCCTCTACCGCTTCGACGGGGACAAGCCGGGAGAGTCCACTTGCGACGGTGAGTGCGCCGCGACCTGGCCGCCCGCCACGGTCCCCGGCGAGAAATTCTCGGTGAACGGCGTCGACCAGGGCCTGGTCGGCTCGATCGTCCGCGGGGACGGCAGCCGTCAGCTCACCGTCGACGGCATGCCGCAGTACCGGTTCGCCAAGGACGCCAAGCCCGGGGAGACCAAGGGCCAGGGCCTGCAGGGCAAGTGGTTCGCCACCGGCACGAACGGCGCCCGCACCCAGCTCGCGGCACGAACGGGTGTCGTCGCGGGGCTCGGTGCGGTGCTGACCAACAACGCGGGTCTCACGCTCTACCGGTTCGACGGCGACACGGCCCAGCCTCCGACGTCCACTTGCGACGGTGGTTGTGCCGAGACGTGGCCGCCGGTGGTCGTCGAGGGCGACACGCCGCGGGTGAAGGGCGTCGACCCGAAGCTGCTCGGCACGGTCGACCGCAAGGACGGCAAGAAGCAGCTCACGGTCGCGGGCTGGCCGCAGTACGTCTTCAAGAACGACAGCAAGCCCGGTGAGGCCAAGGGCGTCACGGTGCCGAAGTGGTTCGCCACGGCCACCGACGGCAAGAAGGCCCAGCAGAACAAGGCGATCGCGTTGACCAGCGCGACCGTCGCGGATCTCGGCGTCGTCGCCACCGACAAGGACGGCATGACGCTCTACCGGTTCGACGACGACACCGCGGAACCGCCGGCGAGCACCTGCTCCGGCGACTGCGCGGTGCAGTGGCCGCCCGCCTTCGTCAGCGAGGGCTTCCAGGTGCAGGGCGTGGACGCCTCGCTCGTGGGGACGATCGAGCGGGACGGGAAGAAACAGCTCACCATCGCGGGGTGGCCGCAGTACCTGTTCGCAGGGGACAAGGTCTGCGGTGATGCCAACGGGCAGGGTGTTGGCGGAAAGTGGTGGGCCACCAAGGCCGACGGAAGTCGCGCCGGCCGGTAAGAGGGGAGAGGAAGGGCCCCGGCGGAATCGTCCGCCGGGGCCCTTCTTTCACTTGAGGCGTACCAGAACCGCCTGCTCCGGTTCGAGCACCGGCAGCTGGATGCCGACCTCCGAGAGCACGGAGCCGGGCAGCTCCACCGGCTTCCACTCCTCGGGCTGCCGCTGGATCAACGCCGGACGGCCGGCCGGGGCGTCGAACGACACCCGGTACGTCCGCGCGGGGTCGAGCCCCGGCAGCCGCACCCGGCGCGGCTTGTTCTGCGTCGACGTCGTGAGCTGCACGTACCCGAACAGCGCCTCGGACCGGTCGGGCGCGACGATCCCGTGCACCCAGGCCGCGGGGTCCGGGTGGTCGGAGTGCACCGTGACACCGGTGTGCACCAACGACCGCACGTCCTTGTAGTACTCGATCGACGCCTGCAGCCCGGCACGTTCCTCGTCGGTGGCCGAGTTGATGTCCCACTCGATCCCGAAGTGCCCGAACATCGCCGTGGCCACCCGGAACGACAGGTCGTGCACGCGTCCGGTCGTGTGCGACTTCGTCGGGCCGACGTGCGCGCCCATCAGCTCCGGCGGCAGGAACACGCCGGTCCACCGCTGGATCAGCTGGCGCTCCAGGGCGTCGTTGCAGTCCGACGTCCACACGCGGTCGGTGCGCGAGAGCACGCCGAGGTCGATCCGCGCGCCACCGGACGAGCAGCTCTCGATCTCCACGTGCGGGTGCCGCAGCCGAAGTTCGTCGAGCAACCGGTAGAACGCGGCCGTCTGCTCGTGCACGCGCGAGCCGATCAGGTCGCGGTTGTGGTCCCACTTCACGAATGCGATGTCGTTGTCCGCCAGCACGGACGACACGCGGTCGAGGATGTACGCGTACGCCTCGGGGTGTGCGATGTTCAGCACCTGCTGGTTGCGCGACGGCGGCGGCAGCACGCCGGGACGCGGCCCGAGCACCCAGTCCGGGTGGGCGCGGTAGAGGTCGGAGTCCGTGTTGACCATCTCGGGCTCGAACCACAGCCCGAACTCCATGCCCAGCGCGCGGACGTGCTTGATCAACGGCGTCAGCCCGTCCGGCCACACCGTCTCGTCGACGAACCAGTCACCGAGGCCCGCGGAGTCGTCGCGGCGGTGCCGGAACCAGCCGTCGTCCAGCACGAACCGCTCCACGCCGATGGCGGCGGCGGTGTCGGCCAAGGACGTCAGGCGCGCGAGGTCGTGGTCGAAGTAGACCGCCTCCCACGTGTTGAGCACGACCGGGCGGGGTCGCAACGAACGCTCCCGCAGTTGCTGGTGGAACGCGGCGCTGATGCCGTCGATGCCGGAGTTCGAGTACGCCGCGTACAGCCACGGCGACTCGTACTCCTGGCCCGCCGCAAGGGTGATCTCGCCCGGCAGCAGCAGTTCGCCGCCGCCCAGGACGGGGGAGCCGTCGACCAGGTTCTCCGCGTACGTCACGTGGTTGCCGCTCCACGCCACGTGCAGCGCCCACACCTCGCCGTCGCGGAACGAGAACCCCGGCGTCCCGGCCAGCAACCCGATCGTCGCGTCGTGCCCGGTGCGGCCGCGGCGGCTCTCGCGCACCCAGGACCCGTACTGCAACGCCTGACGCTGCGGTGCGCGCTCACGAGCCCAACGGCCGGTGAAGTCGAGCAGTTCGGTGGCGTGCGCGGGGATGGGGAGCGCGGTTTCCAAGCCCTCCAACGAGTACGGCGTCCCACCGTCGTTGCGGACGACGTGCCGCAGGCGCAGCATGCCGGACGGCAGCAGCTCCAGGGTGCCGGTCACGGTCAGTCCGGCGGCCTCGTCCGACGCCACGTACCGGAAGATCGAGTCGTCCTCGACGCCGAACGACGTCACCGTCAGCGTGGGCGCGAAGTCCGCGCCGCCGCGGTGGCCGCGCAGTCCTGGCCGGCCGACGTACCCGGCACCGGCGTCGGGCAGCAGGGCGAGCGGCACGGGCGCGTCCGGCGCGTTGTTCGGGTTGGTCCACGAAACGACGTCGACCAGGCCGCGCAGCGCGGCCTGGTCCACGTCTCCGAGCGTGCGCCCCCAGTGCGTCACGACCGGCAGGCTCGCGCCCGCGAGGGTGATGACGACGCTGGAGGTGTCGTCGTGCAGGTGCACGACCTCCGTGTTGCTCATGCGGGCCCCGTCCACATCAAACACAAATGAACATTGCGCCGATCCTCAGGTGCGGGACTCACGTTGTCAAGCGTTGGAGATTGTTGAGTTCTGTCTGGTTAGACGATCAGGCTGAGCACTGCCGCGACCACGAAACCGACCACCGAGAGGATGGTCTCGAGGACCGTCCACGACTGCAGCGTCTCCTTCACGGAGAGGCCGAAGTACCGCGACACGATCCAGAACCCGCCGTCGTTCACGTGCGAGGCGATGATCGACCCGGACGCGATGGCCATGACGACGAGCGCGAGCTGAGGCTGCGAGTAGTCCAGGTCCGCCAGCACCGGTGCCACGATGCCCGCGGTCGTCACGATCGCGACCGTCGCCGAACCCTGCGCGATGCGGATGACGCAGCTGATCACGTACGCCAGCGCGATCACCGGCAGGCCGATGCCCGACAGCTCGTTCGCGAGCGTCTTGCCGATGCCCGTCGCGGCCAGCACGGCGCCGAAGAAGCCACCGGCACCGACCACGAGCAGGATCATCGCGACCGGCTTGAGCGACGCGGCGGACAGCTCCGCGACCTTCTCCCGCGTCATGCCGCGCCGGAAACCCAGCAGCCAGAACGCGAGCAGCACCGAGATCGTCAGCGCGACCGCGGGCGTGCCGAAGAACGTCGCCACCGAGTACAGGCGCGTGCCCTTGGTGAGCAGGATCGAGCCGAACGTGCCCGCGAGGATCAGCACCAGCGGCAGGCCGATGATCGAGAGCACCAGGCCGAGCGACGGCGGGTCGCGGTCGTCGCCGCCGTTCTCCGCCCGCGCCACCTCGGCCGCCGCCAGCATCTCCTCCGGGACCGGCACGTTGAGGCGCTTGCCGATCCAGTACGAGTACAGGACACCGCCGACGAACCACGACGGGAGCGCCACCGCGAGACCCATGATGATGATCCAGCCGAGCGACACCCCCAGCAGACCGGCCGCCGCCACCGGTCCGGGGTGCGGTGGCATGAACGCGTGCATGACCGAAAGACCTGCCAGCAACGGCATCGCGAACAGCACGATCGACTTGCCGGACCGCTTCGCCGCCACGTAGACCAGCGGCGCCAGCACGAAGATGCCGATGTCGAAGAAGACCGGCACACCGAAGATCAGGCCCGCGAGGCCGATCGCGACCGGCGCCTTCTTCTCGCCGAACGCGTTCATCAGCTTGTCCATCAGGACCTGCGCGCCGCCGGACGCCTCGAGGATCGCGCCCAGCAGCGTGCCGAGGCCGATGATCGCGGCGATGTGCCCGAGGATGGAGCCGAAGCCCTTCTCCAGCAACGAGTCCGAGGCCTTCTGTGCCGACCCGACCAGCGTCTCCACCGGCACGCCCGCGAGGAGCGCGACCAGCAGTGCGACGACGATCAGCGCGATGAACGGCTCGACCTTGAACTTGATGATCAGTAGCAGCAGCACCGCGATGCTGACTACCGCGAGGGTGAGCAAGCCCCCTGTTGAGTGTTGCAACCAGTCGATCACGGGCGGCTCCTGAGTGAATGGCCTGGCAATGAGCCGGTGGCGGTTCCGTCGTCGATCACCGTCACCCCGTTGCAGAACACGTACGGGATGCCGGCGGCCTGCTGTCGCGGCTCGTCGAACGTCGCCGTGTCGGCGATCGTCGCGGGGTCGAACAGCACCAGGTCTGCCGCGTAGCCCTCGCGGACCAGACCTCGGTCGGTGAGCCGCAAACGCTTGGCGGCGCGGCCGGTGAGGTGCTCGACGCACTCCTCCAGGCTCAGCACGCCCAGTTCACGGACGTAGCGCGCGAAGTACCGGGGGAACGTCCCCCACGCGCGCGGATGTGGCCGGTCGCCGACCAGCAGCCCGTCGGAGCCACCGGTGTGCGCCGGGTGTTTCATGATCGCCTGCACGTTCTCCTCGTGGCCCACGTGCATGAGGCACGAGGTACCCATCCGCTCGTCGACCAACACGTCGAAGTACAGGTCGCCCGGTGCACGTCCCAGCCGGGACGCGGACCGCAGGACGCTGGAGCCGACGAGGTGGGCGTTGTGCTCGTTGCGGACGCCGTTGATCTCGATGGAGTCCCAGTCGACCGGCACGCCGTGGCAGCCGTCCGAACCCGTCTCCTCGATCTCGGCCCGGATGCGTTCGCGGGTGTCCACATCGGACAACCTTGCCAGCGCCCTCTCCGGCCCGCCCTCCGTGGCCCACGAGGGCAGCAGCGCGGAGAGGTAGGTCGCGCCCGGCAGGTACGGGTAGGTGTCCAGCGAGATGTCGGCACCGTTCGCCATCGCGTCGTCGAGCAACGTCAACAGCTCGGGCGCGCGACCCTTGTTCACCGGGAAGTTCATGGTCGCGTGGGCGAGGTGCAGCGCGCAGCCGGAGCGCTTCGAGACGTCCACCATCTCGGCGTACGCCTCCAGCGCGCCGGCGCCGTAGCTGCGGTGGTGCGGGCTGTAGAAGCCGTTGTGCCGCCCGACGACCTCGCAGAGCTGCACGAGCTCCGACGTGTCCGCGTACATGCCCGGCGTGTAGGTCAGGCCCGACGACATGCCCATCGCGCCCTCCGCAAGCGATTGCGCGAGAACGGACCTCATCGTGTCCATTTCGGACTCGGTGGGCTTGCGGTCGTCCCAGCCGACGACGAGCATCCGCAGCGTCCCCTGCGGCACCAGGTACGCGGCGTTCACCGCGATGCCCCGGTCGAGCCGGTCGAGGTACTCGCCGACCGAGCGCCAGTTCCAGTCGAAGCCGGGCGGGTCGTCGTTCCACCCGGCGAGCTGGCCGCGCAACGTCGCGAGCACCTCGTCGTCCACCGGCGCGTAGGACAGGCCGTCCTGGCCGAGCACCTCGGTCGTGACGCCCTGCGAGACCTTCGCCAGGTGGTCCGGTTCGGCGAGGACGCGCAGGTCCGAGTGCGAGTGCATGTCGATGAACCCCGGCGCGAGCACCAGCCCGTCCGCGTCGATCGAGCGGGTGGCCGAGATCCCGGCACCGATCGAGGAGACCTTGCCGTCCTTGATCCCCACGTCCGCCTGGTAGGCGGGCGCGCCCGTGCCGTCGGCGATCAGCGGTCCGCGCAGGACGACGTCGTCCATCGGTGCACTCCTTCTAGAAGTAGGTGCGGATCAGGTCGACCACGGTCGTGCCCTGCACGACCGGGATCAGCTGCCACTTGTCGAACACCGTGCAGGGGTGCGAGAGACCGAGCCCGATCCAGTCGCCGACCCTGACCGTGGCCTCGGCGCCGAGCTGGAGGAACGCGTGCTGGTCGTTGAGCGCGGTGATCGTCGCTCCGGCCAGCGGGGCGATCGCGCCGTCGGGGCGGCGCACGAGCTGCGGTTCCGGCAGGCCCTCGTCGAACGACGCGTCGCGCTTGCCGATCGTCAGCAACGCCAGGTCGCGCTGCGGCCGTGACGTGACCTGGGCCCACGCTCGCAGGGCGCTGCGGAACGGCTCCACCCCGTCGATCCGGGAGAACGGCGAGATCCCGCGGTAGAACCCGTCGTCGTGCGTGATGTACGCACCGCTGCGCAGCACCGGCGTCACCGGCATCGGCCACGGCTGCGACAGCGTCGCCGCCACCTGGTCGAAGTAGGCGCTGCCGCCCGCCGTGACGATCACCGAGTCCAGCTCGTCGAGCAGCCCGGTGTCGCCCAGCCGCAGCACGAGCGTGCGCAGGTCGGTCAGGTAACCGTCCACAACGGACTTGGACGACTCGGAGGCGTCGTGCGCCAGTGCGCCCTCGTAGCCGCCCGCGCCCACCAGTCGCAGCACCGGGCTCTGGTCCACGGCCTGGGCGACGGCCAGCGCCGTCTCCAGGTCGCGGGCACCGGTCCGGCCGCCGGGAGCGCCGAGCTCGACGATCACGTCGACCGGCCGTGACGGCTGGAGCTCCCGCAGCGTCTCGGTCATCAGCGCGACCCCGGCCTCGGAGTCGGCCCAGCAGCTGAACTCGAAACCCGGGTCGCCGTCGAGCTCGCGGACGAGCCAGCGCAGCGCGGCGGGATCGAGCAGCTGGTTCGCCAGCAGGATCCGCGAGACGCCGAACGCCCGGTAGACCCGCAGCTGCGACGCGTTGGCGGCGGTGAGACCCCAGACGCCGTGCTCGACCTGCCGCTGGAAGAGCTGCGGTGCCATCGTCGTCTTGCCGTGCGGTGCCAGCTTGACGCCGTGGTTGTCGCACCACTTCGACATCGTCGTCAGGTTGTGCGTCAACGCGTCCGCGTCCAGCACGACGAGCGGCCCGACGAACTCGTCGGCGAACAGGTCGAGACGCTGACCGGCGACCTCGCCGATCGTCGAGCCGAACGTGCTCGACGGCAGGCCCTTGAAGCGCCAGCTGACCCGTTCCGACCTGATGTCCGCGACGGCCGTGAGGTCCATCTCCATCAGATGTTGCATATTTTGCAACTCCCATTGCGCGATGTGATGCTGAGTTGTGTAGCATTCGGTCTCGCCGCCGTCAACGAACACCTCTGGAGCGCGCATGCGGTTCGATCACGTCGGCGGTGTCGTGTGTCTCGGCGAGACCATGGTGATGATGGTTCCGGCTGAACCCGGTCCCGTGCACCTGGTGCGAACCTGGCACAGGGCCGTCGGGGGCGCCGAGTCCAACGTCGCCGTGCACCTGACCCGCCTCGGCGTGCGGTCGTCCTGGGTCAGCGCCGTCGGCGACGACTCGTTCGGGATGGCGGTGCTCGACACCGTGGGCGGCTTCGGCGTCGACGTGTCCGGCGTCCGGGTGGACCCGGTCCGTCCGACCGGCCTGTACGTCAAGGAGGCCTCGCCGCACGGCAGCCCGGTGCGCTACTACCGGCGCGGTTCGGCGGCCTCCGGCATGGGCCTCGAGATGATCGACCGGCTCGGGCTCGGCGAGGTGAAGCTCGTGCACCTCAGCGGCATCACGCCCGCGCTGTCCGACTCGTGCCTCGCGATGATGCGCGAGCTGCTGCGCCGGCCGCGGCACGGGTTCCGCATCTCGTTCGACCTGAACTGGCGCCCGGCGCTGTGGACCGACCGCGACCCGCGCGTGCTGCGGGAGCTCGCGGACATGGCCGACGTCGTGCTGGCGGGCTCCGACGAGGCGGAACTCGTCTGGGGCACGGGGGATCCGCAGCGGCTGAGGCGGTTGCTGCCCGGTCCGGCGTCCCTGGTGGTCAAGCAGGGCGCGGACGGCGCGACGCTGCTCGAAGGCGGTGCGTCGTACTTCGAGCCGGCGCTGAAGGTCGAGGTCGTGGAACCGGTGGGCGCGGGCGACGCGTTCGCGGCGGGCTTCCTCGCGGCCACCCTGGCGGGGGAGTCCCCGTCGGTGCGGCTGCGCGCCGGGCACCTGCAGGCGGCGTCCGCGTTGCTCACCGCCGAGGACGTCGGAGATCCTTTGCCGGACGACGTGACGGTTCCGCTGCTGCACGCCGACCCGCAGACCTGGGCGTCCGCCCGCCTGGAGGAGTAGATGAGCCAGAGCCTCGACAGAGCGCTCACGCTGGTGAACCAGCTCGCGACGGGCCCGAAGACGCTGGACGAGCTGTCCGGCGTGATCGGCGTCCACAAGTCGACGACGCTGCGGTTGCTGCGCACGCTGGAGTCGCACCGCTTCGTGCAACGCGACGGCGTGCACCACTACCGCCTGGGCACGGCGTTGTTCGACCTCGCGAACCTCGCCCTGGAGGAACGCGACGTCCGCCGCGCCGCCGAACCGGCGTTGCGCGACCTCAACTCCCGCCTGGGCCACACCGTCCACCTCGCGTCCTACGAGGACGGTGAGGTGATCTACATCGACAAGTACGAGTCCAGGCACCAGATGCGCATGTACTCGCGCATCGGCCGCCGCGCGCCGCTGCACTGCACGGCCGTGGCGAAGATCCTGCTGGCCGACCTGTCCGCGCCCGCGTTGCAGAAGGTGCTGGCGGGCATGGAGTTCCCGCGCCTGACCGAGAACACCATCCTCGGCCCGGCCGCGTACCTGGCCGAGCTGGACCGCGTGCGCGCCAACGGGTACGCCGTCGACAACTCCGAGCACGAGGACTTCATCCACTGCATCGCGGCCCCGATCAAGGGCGCGCGCGGCGAAGTGCTCGCGGCCGTGTCGATGTCCGTGCCGAAGGTGCTGCTCGACTACGAGGGCCTGCTGTCGCACCTGCCCGACCTGCTGGCCACCGCCGAAGCTGCATCAGTCGAATGCGGTTATGTTCCGAGATAGAGGGAGTTCCGTTGTCCAAGGTTGAGATCAAGACCGCTGACGCGCCGCAGCCGGTGGCCCGTTTCTCGCAGGGTGTGCGCAAGGGCAACATCCTGCAGGTCGCGGGCCAGGTCGCGTTCGACCCGAAGTCCGGCGACATCGTCGGCACCACCGTCGCCGAGCAGACGCGCCAGACGTTCGCGAACCTGCACGCCGTCCTCGCCGCCGGTGGCGCGTCCATCGACGACGTCGTGATGATCCGCGTCTACCTCACCGACACCGCGCACTTCGCGGAGTTGAACGAGGTCTACGGCGAGTTCGTCACCGACCCGGCGCCCGCCCGCACGACCGTCTACGTCGGACTGCCCGCCGGTCTGCTGGTGGAGATCGACGCGCTCGCCGTCGTCGACTGATCCGTTCGTCGCAACGGCGGTCCGGGGTGCCCAGCGGCACACCGGGCCGTTGTTGACGTTGTGACACGATCCGCGCATGAAGTGGTACGCGGACAGACCTGTCAGGTTCACGCGTCAGCTGGTCGCCGACCTCCTCGCCGTGGGCTGGATCGCGCTCTGGACCTGGGTGGCGACCACCGTCCACGACTGGGTGCTCGAACTGCGGGCGCCAGGAGACGGACTGGTCAACGCGGGTGGGAACATCCGCGACGTCTTCACCAACGCCGCCGCCAAGGCCAAGGGCGTGCCGTTCGTGGGCGAGGACCTGGCCGGTGCGCTGGGCAACGGCAGCAAGGCCGGTGAAACCCTGACCAGCGCGGGCAACGCGCAGATCGGCGTGGTGGAGGAGTCCGCGTTCTGGCTCGCCTTCGCCATCGTTGTCATCCCCGTCCTCTTCCTGCTCGTCACGTGGTTGCCGGTCCGGCTGCGGTACGCGCGCAAGGCCGCGAACACGGCGCGGCTCAGGGACAAGCCCGACCTGCTGGCGCTGAGAGCGCTCACCAGTCTCAGCCCGCGGGAGCTCGGCAAGTTCGACGGCGATCCCGCCGTGGCCTGGCGGACGGGAGACACGGACGTCATCGACGAGCTCGCCAGGAGGCAGCTCGCGGCGCTGGGGGTGCGGGCATGATCGCGATCGCGGTGATCGCCGCCGTGGTGGCGATGTGCGCCCTGGCCGTCGCCCTGTGGCAGGCGCGGGAGGCCAAGCACGCGCAGGCGGCCGCCAGGACCGCCGAACAGGCCGCCGGCAAGGCGCAGGAGGAGGCGCAGGCCGCGCGCCGGGCCGTCGAGCAGGCCACGGCCAGCGCGTTCCAGGCGAAGAACTCCGCCGAGGAGGCCAAGAAGGCGGCGATGAAGGCCGAGGAGGCCGTCGGGAAGGCGGCCGAGGAGGCCTCGGCTTCGCGCATGCTCGCGGACGAGGCCCAGTTCACGGCGCAGCAGGCGACGGCCCAGATCAACGAGATCACCGAGCTCATCGCGGTCGAGCGCAGCCGCAGGGGCATGCCGACGTTCGCGATCACGCCCGGCGCGCCCGACGAGTTCCGGCTCAGCTACTTCGGCGGGCCCGCGGTCATCGAGCAGCTCACCGTGTCCGTGGTGCCGGGCTCGAGGGTGCTCGGGCTCCAGCAGTACGACGACGAGCCGCCGGTCGAGCACCTGGAGGTCGGGCCGCTGCACAACGGTTCCACCGTCAGCTTCCGCGCGGCCACCGGGCAACGGGCCAGCGCGGTCTTCCAAGTCAGGGCCGAGCCGTGGGAACCGGTGGTGGTGCGGGCCGAGTGATCGGCCCGCACCGCGCGGATCAGTAGACGGGACCGGTGAACTTCTCGCCAGGGCCCTGCCCCGGCTCGTCCGGCACGGCCGAGGCCTCGCGGAACGCGCGCTGCACCGACTGCAGGCCGTCCTTCAGGGGCGCGGCGTGCGGGCCGAGGTACTCGGAGGTGGCCGTGACCAGGCCGGCCAGACCGGTGATCAGGCGGCGGGCCTCGTCGAGGTCGCGGCGCGGGGAGTTGTCGGGGTCCGGGTCCGCGAGGCCGAGACGTTCGGCCGCGGCGGACAGCAGCATCACGGCCGCCCGGCTGATGACCTCGATGCTCGGGACATCGCCCAGGTCACGGATGCTGTCTTCCAGCGGATCAGTCACCCCGACATTCAAGCAAGCGCATGTCACCGAGCCTCGATTCGGGGGTTGACAAGAGCGTCTGCTAGTATTTCCGACGCGACCAGCTCTCGTGAGTGCGAGAGCGGCAAGTGGAGCCCCGCTCCCACCCGCGTTCACCGCTTCTTGAGGTGGCCGGGTCCGGTCCATCAGATCGCAGGCACACGGGTGTCAGCGGGTCGGGTGTGAGATCGGTCGGAAGCGGGCCCTGTTGTCGACATTCGACGACGGGGCTCTTGTCTTTGGCGCAACCGAGTCTCAAAGGACGTGAATGACAAGTCCCTCGAACCGCGGTGCACCCGTCAGCACCGAGCCGCGCATCAACGACCGCATTCGGGTGCCGGAAGTTCGTCTGGTCGGGCCGAATGGTGAGCAGGTCGGGATCGTTCGCATCGAGGACGCGCTCCGACTCGCGCAGGAAGCGGATCTCGACCTCGTCGAGGTCGCCGCTCAGGCTCGCCCGCCGGTCTGCAAGCTCATGGACTACGGCAAGTTCAAGTACGAGACGGCGCAGAAGGCTCGCGAATCTCGTCGGAACCAGCAGCTGACGGTCATCAAGGAGCAGAAGCTCCGCCCGAAGATCGACCCGCACGACTACCTGACGAAGAAGGGCCACGTGGCCCGCTTCCTCTCGCACGGGAACAAGGTCAAGGTGACCATCATGTTCCGCGGTCGCGAGCAGTCGCGCCCCGAACTCGGCTACAGGCTTCTGCAGAAGCTGGCGGAGGACGTCGCGGAGCTGGGCTTCGTCGAGTCGAACCCGAAGCAGGACGGCCGCAACATGATCATGGTGTTGGCGCCGCACAAGAACATCAAGCCGCGCGTGGTCAAGAGCGACGACGACGCGCCCGAGGCGGACGACACCGCTTCGGAAGAGGCGTAGGACGCACGCCCGCCCCCGACTCCGGTGGGTAGCACGAGACGAGGACGGAAATGCCGAAGAACAAGACGCACAGCGGGACCTCGAAGCGCTTCAAGGTCACCGGCAGCGGCAAGATCCTCCGGGAGAAGGCCGGCAAGCGCCACATCCTGGAGAAGAAGTCCAGCAAGGTGACGCGTCGCATGAGCGGCACCGCGGTCGTGTCGGACAACGACGCCCCGCGCATCAAGAAGCTGCTCGGTCTCTGACCCGCTTCGACACCCCCTAGCTAATTCGGGAAACCGGCCCCCGACGCCGGTTTCCCCATGAGATCGACAGGATGTACCCGTGGCACGCGTCAAGCGGGCTGTAAACGCCCAGAAGAAGCGTCGTACCGTTCTCGAGCTGGCCAGCGGTTACCGCGGTCAGCGCTCGCGGCTGTACCGCAAGGCCAAGGAGCAGGTGCTCCACTCGCTCAACTACGCGTACCGCGACCGCCGTGCGCGCAAGGGCGACTTCCGCAAGCTGTGGATCCAGCGCATCAACGCCGCGTCCCGTGCGAACGGCATGACCTACAACCGCCTCATCCAGGGCCTGCGCCTGGGCGGTGTCGAGGTCGACCGCAAGATCCTCGCGGACCTCGCCGTCCACGACGCCACCGCCTTCACGGCGCTCGTCGAGATCGCCCGCAAGGCGCTCCCGGCCGACGTGAACGCTCCGCTCGGGGACAAGGCCTGAGCCAGCACCCGCACGGACACCACCGACCCGAGGCAGCTCCGTTCACCGAACGGACACCTCGGGTCGTTGCTGCTCGCCACCTGACCCGCCGCCAGGGCCGTGACAAGGCCGGTCGCTTCCTCGTCGAGGGCGCCCAGGCCGTGCGCGAGGCACTCGCCTGGAAGACCGGCGAGGTGCACGAGCTCTTCGTCACGGCGCCGGCCGCGCAACGCAACGCCGAACTGCTCCAGGCCGCCTCCGCACAAGGCATCAGGATCAGCGAGGTCGACGACAAGGCCGCCGCCTCGCTGTCGGAAACCGTGACGCCCCAAGGGCTCGTCGCGGTCTGCGACGTCGTGCCGCAGCCCCTTGAGACGGCGCTGCGGGGCACCCCGCGCCTCGTCGCCGTGCTCTACGGCGTCTCCGACCCGGGCAACGCGGGCACCGTCACGCGCGTGGCCGACGCGGCCGGGGCGGACGCGGTGATCTTCGCGGGCGACACGGTCGACCCGCACAACGGCAAGTGCGTGCGCGCCTCCACCGGCTCGCTCTTCCACCTGCCGATCGCCCGTTCCCGCGACGCCGACGAGGTCTTCGCCGCGTGCCGCCAGGCCGGGCTGAGGCTCGTCGCCGCCGACGGGTACGCGGAGCAGGACCTGGTCGAGGCGTCGGCGAACGGCGAACTGGCCCAGCCGACCGCGTGGGTCTTCGGCAGCGAGGCCCACGGCCTGCCCGACGACGTCGTCGCGAAGCTGGACACCTCATTGAAGGTGCCGCTGTACGGCGCCGCCGAGAGCCTGAACCTCGCGACGGCCGCGGCGGTGTGCCTCTACGCCTCCGCCAGGGACCAGAGGAATTGAGCTGACGGGTGCCGGGCGCGCGGTTATCGTGCGCCCGTGCGCGAACCCGAGATCGAACTCCTGTGCTCCCAGCTCGCCTCCTACTACGTCTTCCCGGACACCGCAGCCGAAATCGCCAAGGTTCTGAGAGCCCGCCTGGAAGAGGGCGCTTACTCCGATGTGGACGATGACGAGGAGTTCGCGGCCAGGGTGACGGAGGACCTCCAGTCCGTCAACGGCGACAAGCACCTCCGCCTGCTCTTCAGCGCGGAGGAGGTGCCCGAGACCGGCCAGGAGTCGGCCTGGGACCCGGTGGCCTACAAGAAGGAAGCCGAGCAGGACGCGTTCGGCATCCACAAGGTCGAGCGGCTGGAAGGCAACGTCGGCCTGCTCGACCTCCGCCTGCTGCACGACGCCGAGATCGCCACGCCGGCCTACGTCGCCGCGATGAACCTCGTCGCCCACACCGACGCGCTGATCATCGACCTGCGCGACAACCGCGGCGGTGACCCGCACACGGTCGCGTTGATCTGCAGCTACCTCTTCGACGAACCCGTGCACCTCAACGACATCTACAACCGCCCGGAAGACACCACCCAGCAGTTCTGGACGCTCGCGCACGTGCCCGGCCCGAAGTTCGGCGGCAAGAAACCCGTCTACGTCCTCACGAGCAGCCGCACGTTCTCCGGCGCCGAGGAACTGAGCTACAACCTGCGGCAGAACGAGCGCGCCACCCTCATCGGCGAGACCACGAAGGGCGGGGCGCATCCCGGCGACCGCTACCGGGTCGGGCCGCACCTCAAGTCCGCCGTCCCCAACGGCCGCGCGATCAACCCGGTCTCCGGCACCAACTGGGAGGGCGTCGGAGTGGTCCCGCACATCGAGGTGCCCGAGGCCGAGGCCTTCGAGGTCGCCTACGAGAAGGCGACCTCGAAGAGCAACTAGTCCAGACGAGCGGTCAGCTCGCGCACCAGCGGATCGGTTCCGGACGGCTTGTTCTGGCGCCGCAACGCTTCCGACAGCATCGAGAGCACGTTGGAGACCTGGTTGTCGTCGGGCAGCAGTGATGCCGCCCGGCGCGCCTCGGCCTCCGCGCCCGCGGGGTCGTCCGCCAGCAGCAGCACGTGCGCCGCCTTCAGCACGACGAACACCCGCCAGCCCTCGTCGCCCAGCGACACCACCAACGCCTCGGCGTCGCGGTACTGCTTCATCGCCTGCGCGAACTCGCCGGTCTGGCCGTGCACCCACGCGCGGATCGCGGCGATCTCCGCCTGCCGCCGGGTGACCTCCGCCGGCTCGTCCAGCAGCGGCAGCAACGCCTCGGCGTCGTTCACCGCCGCGCGGGTCTCGGTGATCTCGTCGTCGGGCAGGCTCGACGCCAGCTCGACCAGCGAGCCGATCGCCTCCGAGAGGTCGCCCTCCTGCTGCCACAGCGCGGCACCGGCGCGCCAGGACGCGATCGCCTCGTCGTGCTTGTCGAGGCGGCCCTGCACCGAGGCCAGCGCGTCGAGCAGGAACGCCCGGCGCCCCGCCTCCTCGGGCGGCAGCAGGTCCGCCGCCTCCCGCAGGTAGCGCTCAGCCGCCGGGAGCTCGCCCAGCTTGCGGCACACCTGCCCGAGCCGGAACACGACCTGCAGCCGCAGGTCCTCCTGGCCGTCCTGCAGCAGCCGCAACGACTCCTCGAGCACCTCGGCGGCCTCGACGAACCGGTCGGTCTGCACGTAGCCGCCGCTCAGCGCGAAGCAGAAGTGCGCGGTGTGGCCGGGGGAGAGGTGCACGCGCGAGATCGCCACGGCCTCCCGCAGATCACCCAGGCAGGCGCCCTCCTGGTCCAGTTCCTGGATCGTCGCGACCTGGTACCAGCGGGCCTCCGCGGCTTCCGGCAGCGGGAACGCCGACACGAACTCGCGCGCCGTCGCCACCGCCTCGGGAACCTTGCGCAGCAACGTCTCCAGCCGCAGCCGCAACCGGTAGCCCTCGAACCGGGCGTTCAACGGCAGGTCGCCCGCGAGGACCGTCAGAACGTCCGCGTACGCGCCGTCGAGGTCCTGCTGGCGCGCCTTGTGCTCCGCCGTCTCGACCGCGACCCGGCCGCGCAGCTCCGGAACGTCCAAAGAGGACGCCAGCGCGATCATCTCGTTGCCGCGCTCGTGCTCGTGCGCGTCGTCGTACAGCTCGGCCAGCGTCAGCGCCGCGACCGTCCGCGTGTAGTCCGTCGTCGCCTCGGCCAGGCACCGTTCGGCGAGCTCCCGCCCGGCCGGGAGTCCCATCGCGAGCCGTGCCTGGTAGCGCAGCGCGAGGTCGGTCGGCAGTGCCGCGAGCAGCCCGTCGAACACCTCCGGGTCGAACGGCACCAGGCCGGTCGTCATCCGCCGGATGCCCGCGTGCGCGGCGAGATCGGGCGGCAGCAACGAGTCCATGTCCGCGGGCAGCGAGTCGAGCATCCGCCGCGCCTTCACGAAGTCGCCCTGGTCGTACAGCGCCACCATCGACTCGGCGATCTCCACCGGGTCGCCGAACAGGACCGACTGCTCGGGCACCGCGACCACCGGCGCGGCCGGCACGGCGAGCTCGACCAGCGGGTAGTCCTTCTGCTCCAGCGACTTCGTGACCCGCTCGACCCACGCGGGCGTGCCGTTGCGCTCATCGAACTGCCGCGCGAGCTGCAGGGCCCGCTTCGAGAGCCGGTCGAGCAGCTCGGCGGCCGTCCGGGTGCCGACCGCGGGGACCTCGAACACCGTGTCCGCCGGAAGTCGTTGCAGCAGCACGGAAGCGCACTCCGCGAACGACATCTCGTCGGCCGGCAGCTGCACGCCCGTCACCTTGTGCAGCGTGCGGCGCAGGATGTCCTCACCGCGCGACAGGTTGCCCGTCAGCGCGCAGAACCGGATGTGCTCGTGCACGTACGAGGTGATCTCGTCGTCCTTGATCAACCGGTACGCCGTGGTGTGCGCGTGCGCGGCCTTCTCGAGCTCGCCGGTCTCCAGCAACGGCCACAGCAGCGCGGACAGGATGCCCTGCGGCTGCGTCGCACATCCGGTGTTGCCCGACAGGGACTCCCAGCCGTGCGCGACAGCCTCCTGGTGGCGGCCGAGCCGCGCCAGCATCCAGACCTGTTCCTCGATCACGCAGGCCTCGCAGTCCGCCATCGGCCCGCGTTCGGTGGCGAGGTAACGCCCGAGCTGTTCGGCCAGGCCCGTCATGTCACCGACGTGGTAGGCGTACTCGGCACGGGCGCCGTGCACCGGCTGCACCGAGAAACCGAGCTTGCCGTAGCGATCGGCGAGCTGCCCGATCACCGCCTGCAGCTGCTCCAGCGAGAACTTCGGGTCGCGGCGCAGCCCGGTCGCGATCCACTTGTGCGCCCAGTTCAGCGAGTGGACCTCGTATTCGTTGAACGCCTCGGGGTCCTTCTCCTCCGCGGCCCGCACCCACGCGAACGGCGCGAGCATCAGGTCGTAGCGCGACAGGTAGTAGGCCGAGTCGATCAGCGCGGTCCGGCACGAGACGCCGAGCGGCAGGTGCCCGAGCGCGTCGGACATGCGTGCGGCCCGTTCCAGCGCCTCGTGCTTCGGCATGCCCGTGGGCATGTTGTACGCCTCCAGGAAAGCCCGTTCGGCGTCTTCGGCGGTGAAGTCGGCCATGTTCACTTGCCCCCAACGGCGCGGTCGAGAAGTTCCAGGAACGAACGGTTCAGCGCCGCCGTGTCCTTCGGTCGCATCGCCCGCCGAGCCTGCAGAACGGCGTGCACGTACAGAGATTCGAGCGTCAGCTCCACCAGCGACGGGTCGTTGAGCCGCGCCAGCCGTTGCACGAGCGGGTTGCGGCAGTTGAGGACCAGCTGCTCGGCGCGCGACGAGTCGGACCCGGCGGTCAGCTGCCCGAGCAGCTCCGCCCACAACGGGTCCGTCACCTCCCCGGCCGTCTGCTCGGTGTCGAGCTTGCGCTGCTGCTCGGCGTTGCTGATCAGCAACGCGGGCAACGAGATCGGGTCGAAGTCGCGGATCACCGCGTCGCAGTCGTGCCGGTCCAGCGCCGCCGCGCCCTCGGAGAGCCGCAGCCGCAGCGCCGTCTCGACGTCCGGCTCCGGATCGGCCAGCGCCGCCAGCAGTTCGGACGGCGCGACGCGGCGCGCGACGGCCGGGCCGTCCAGCGCGCTGAGCCGGTTCAGCAATTCCATGTCGTATGCGTAGCCCGCGTTCACGAGCCCGAGGCCCTGCGCGGCCGCGACCGGCGCGAGCTGGTGGAACTCGTCGACGTCCGGGATGTAGAGGATCGCGCCGTGCTTGCGCTTGAACTGCCGCAACGGGATCGCGCCCTCGGTCGTCTCGAACGGCAGCCAGCGCTCGACCAGGCGCAGCATCTCGTCGTCCGAGCGGGCCAGCGACTTGATGCCCAGGTGGTGCGCGGCCAGCAGCTCACCGGCCCGGCGCGGTTCGATCGCGTCCAGCCGGATCAACCAGTCGCGGATCTGCTCGCCCAGCTCCTCGCGCACCGCCAGCAGCATCTCGTCCTGGTAGAGCGACTCGCGCGACGCCGTCGGCCTGATCGCGGACGCGTCGACCACGCACCGCACGAAGTAGGCCCAGTCCGGCAGCAGGCCCTCGACGTTGTCGCCGACCAGCATCCGCTTCAGGTACACCCGGTGCGTCTGGCGCGTGCCCGGATGCACCCCGGACGGCAGCACGAACGCGACACCGGTCAGTCCCGCCGCCTCGACCTCGATCGGGATCGACTCGAACGGCGTGAACCCGAAGATCTGCTCGCAGTACGCGGAGAGGTCCGCGTCCTCCCCGTCCTCGACGCCGTCCCACGGGCGCACGCCACGGGTGACCTGGGCGCCGTCCAGCGTCACGACGGCCGGCAGCAGATCGCCGTAGTCGCTCACCAGCGGCCGCACGACGTCGGCCTCCAGCCAGTGGTCGTTGCCGCGCGAGGCACTCAGCCGCACCGACGTACCGACCGGTACGTCACCGTCCACAACGGACACCGTGTAGTTGCCGGAGGAGTCCGCCTCCCAGCGCACCGCCGGGCCGCCACGAGCGGATCGCGTGATGACCGTCACGGACGAGGCGACGAGGAAGCACGACAGCATGCCGACGCCGAACTGGCCGAGGAATCTCTCGCGGGCGAACCCCAGGTCGTCCCGCTTCGACGTGCGGCCGAGCGTGGACAGCAGCTCGTGGACCTCGGCCTCGGTGAGCCCCACGCCCGTGTCGGTGATCGTCAGCTCCGGACCGCAGGTGATCGTGATGCCGGCGGGACAGGACGGGTCGAGCTCCCGCCGGGCCGTGATCGCGTCGACGGCGTTCTGCAGCAGTTCACGTACGTAGACGCGAGGGCTGCTGTAGAGGTGGTGGCTGAGCAGGTCGATGATGCCGCGCAGGTCGACGCGGAAGGTGTGCCCCATGATGCCGCCCATCCTAGAGACGACACGGGAGCCGGTGCCGCCCTTTAACCGAACGCTCCGGAGCGGCCACCGGCGCACCGACTAGGATCGGCCTGTTCATTACTGATGTCCGCTGTGTCGGTCAAACTGGGAGCAGTCCACAAACCATGTCCGGAGCCAACGACCCGTACGACCCGAAGCAGGTCGCGGCGCTGTCGGCCGAGAACCTCGACGCGGCCGTGCAGAAGGCGCGCGAGGCGTTCGCCGGGGCCGCCGACCTCGAGGCGCTCGCCGCGGTCAAGCCCGGCCACCTCGGTGACCGGTCTCCCGTCCTGCTGGCCCGCCGCGAGATCGGCGCCCTGCCCCCCAAGGCCAAGGCCGAGGCCGGCAAGCGGGTGAACGTGGCGCAGTCCGCGATCAGGACCGCGTTCGACGAGCGCTTCGCCGTGCTCCAGGTCGAACGCGACGAGCGGGTGCTGCGCGAGGAGTCCGTCGACGTCACGCTGCCCTGGGACCGCTTCCCGCGCGGCGCGCGCCACCCGATCACCACGCTCGCCGAGCGCATCGGCGACGTCTTCGTGGCCATGGGCTACGAGATCGCCGAAGGCCCCGAGCTCGAGACCGAGTGGTTCAACTTCGACGCGCTGAACTTCGGCAAGGACCACCCGGCCCGCTCGATGCAGGACACGTTCTACATCGCGCCGGGTGACTCGCAGCTCGTCCTGCGCACGCACACCTCGCCCGTGCAGGCCCGCACGCTGCTGGAGCGCGAGCTGCCGGTGTACGTCGTGTGCCCCGGCCGCACGTTCCGCACCGACGAGCTCGACGCGACGCACACCCCGGTGTTCCACCAGGTCGAGGGCCTCGCGATCGACAAGGGCCTGACCATGGGCCACCTCAAGGGCACGCTCGACGCGTTCGCGCGCTCGATGTTCGGCGAGGACTCGAAGACCCGCCTGCGCCCCAGCTTCTTCCCCTTCACCGAACCGTCGGCCGAGGTCGACGTGTGGTTCCCGGAGAAGAAGGGCGGCGCCGGCTGGGTCGAGTGGGGCGGCTGCGGCATGGTCAACCCCAACGTGCTGCGCGCCACCGGCGTCGACCCCGAGGTCTACTCCGGCTTCGCGTTCGGCATGGGCCTGGAACGCACCCTGCAGTTCCGCAACGGCCTTCCCGACATGCGCGACATGGTCGAGGGCGACGTCCGCTTCACCCAGCCTTTCGGAACGGAGGCCTGATCCGGATGCGCGTCCCGGTCAGCTGGCTGGTCGAACACCTCGGTTTCGACGAAGTCCCCACGCCCGAAGAGCTCGCCGAGGCGTTCACCCGCATCGGCATCGAGGTCGAGGAGGTGACCCCGCTCGGACCGGTGACCGGCCCGATCGTCGCCGGTCGCGTCGTCGAGATCGAGGAGCTCACCGAGTTCAAGAAGCCGATCCGCTACTGCAAGGTCGAGGTCGGCCCCGAGCAGGTCAACCAGATCATCTGCGGCGCCACGAACTTCGTCGAGGGCGACTCGGTCGTCGTCGCGCTGCCCGGCGCCGTCCTGCCGGGCGACTTCGTGATCGCCGAGCGCAAGACGTACGGCCGCGTGTCGCAGGGCATGATCTGCGCCGCCGACGAGCTCGGCATCGGCGACGACCACTCCGGCATCCTCGTGCTGCCCACCGGCACCGCGCAGCCCGGCGACGACGCCATGGAGCTGCTCGGCCTGAACGACAGCGTCCTCGAGCTCGCGCCGACCCCGGACCGCGGCTACGCGTTCTCGGTGCGCGGCCTCGCCAGGGAGATCGCCTGCGCGCTCGACGTGCCGTTCGGCGACCCCGGCGGCGTCGAGATCCCCGAGCCCGAGGGCGAGGCGTGGCCGGTCCACATCGAGGACCGTCCCGGCTGCTCGCGGTTCGTCGCCCGCCGGGTCACCGGTGTCGACCCGACCGCGCCCACGCCGTGGTGGATGCGCCGCCGCCTGATGCTCGCGGGCATGCGCTCGATCTCGCTGCCGGTCGACGTCACGAACTACGTGATGCTCGAACTGGGCCAGCCGCTGCACGCGTTCGACGCCTCGGCGTTGTCCGGCGCGCTGACGGTCCGCCGCGCGCTCGTGGGCGAGAAGCTCACGACGCTCGACGACCAGGTCCGCGCCCTCGACGTCGACGACATCGTGATCGCCGACGACTCCGGCGTGATCTCGCTGGCCGGTGTCATGGGCGGCGCGTCGACCGAGGTCGGCGACGCCTCCTCGGACATCCTGCTGGAAGCGGCGAACTGGGACCCGGCGTCCATCGCGCGCACGGTCCGCCGCCACAAGCTGCCGTCCGAGGCCGCCAAGCGCTTCGAGCGCACGGTCGACCCGGCGCTGGCACCCGTGGCGCTGGAACGCGCCGCGAAGCTGCTCAACCACTACGCCGAGGGCCAGATCAAGCCCGGCCGCACCGACGTGGGCGTGCCGGCGCTGCCCGTGGCGGTGTCGATGCCGATCGACCTGCCCGACCGCGTCGCCGGCGTCCGCTACGCGCGCGGCGTCACGGCGCGGCGTCTCGGCCAGATCGGCTGCCAGGTCTCGGTCACGACGTCGGAGGAGGGCCAGACGATCGTCACGGCCGTGCCGCCGACGTGGCGCGCCGACCTCGTGCAGCCCGCCGACCTGGTGGAGGAGGTGCTGCGCCTGGAGGGCTACGACACGATTCCGTCGGTGCTGCCGCCCGCTCCCGCAGGCCGCGGCCTGACCGAGCAGCAGCGCCGTCGCCGCACGGTGTGGCGCACGCTCGCCGAGGACGGTTTCGTCGAGGTCAAGCCGTTCCCGTTCATCGACCCGTCGGTGTTCGACGCGTTCGGTCTCGCGGAGGGCGACGTCCGCCGCAACACCGTCGGCGTGCTGAACCCGCTCGAGGCGGACAAGAACGTCCTCGCGACGACCCTGCTGCCCGGGCTGCTGGAGACACTGCAGCGCAACCTGGCCCGCGGTGCGAAGGACGTGTCGCTCTACAACGTCGCCCAGGTGACGCTGCCGCGCGCGCAGCAGGTCCCGGTGCCGGCGCTGGGCGTCGACCGCCGCCCGACCGAGGCCGAGCTGGCCTCGCTGCTGGCCTCGCTGCCGCACCAGCCGCTGCACGTCGCCGGTGTGCTCACGGGCCACCGCGAACTGGCCGGCTGGTGGGGCAAGGGCCGCATCGCCGACTGGTCGGACGCCGTCGAGGCAGCCCGCCGCGTCGGTGCCGCGTACGGCGTGACGCTGCGCGTCGTCGCCTCGGACCTGCTGCCGTGGCACCCCGGCCGGTGCGCCGAGCTGCGCGTCGGCGACTGGCCCGTGGGCCACGCCGGCGAGCTGCACCCGAAGGTCGTCGAGAAGCTGGGCCTGCCCAAGCGGACCGTGGCGTTCGAGCTCGACCTCGACGCGCTGCCGCTCGACGACCACCGCCCGGCCCCGATCGTGTCGGCGTACCCGCCGGTGCTGCTGGACGTGGCCCTGGTCGTCGACGACTCGGTGGCGGTGCAGTCGGTGTCCGAGGTGCTGCGCGCGTCCGCGGGCGACCTGCTCGAGGACATCCGCCTGTTCGACGTCTACACGGGCGAGCAGGTGGGCGAGGGCAAGAAGTCGCTCGCGTACTCCCTGCGCTTCCGTGCGCCGGACCGCACGCTGACGGTGGAGGAGGCGACCACGGCCCGCGATGCCGCCGTCGCCGCCGCCGGCGAACGTGTGGGTGCGGCTCTGCGCGCCTGATCGATCACGCCGCGAGGCCCGGGATCCCGAGAGGATCCCGGGCCTTTCGCGTAGGGGTGCCGGTGCCGGACGTCCTTATGTACACAGTATTGTGGCAATGCGGAAGCGGACCTGAGCAGAGTCCACCCGGCATGTCATAGATGAATTGCCCATGAAAGTTCGCTCGATCGGCTGAATCCCCTCATCCGGGATTTGGGATCAAATCAGCAGGTGGTAGCCCTGCGTAGCTGTCAAGGTGCCAAAGGTCCCTCATTACACGGGGAAATCGGCGCCCGTCGGACGCTTGCGCAGTACGTGAAGCTTCTCCAAGATTGGCGGCGCGGCCCGCTAGGGCCGAGGGGCGAAGCGATGAACCACCGGGCGAGTATGGTCGCCGGTCCGGTGGGGAGCTAGAGGCGAACCCACCGCCTGGGAGCAACGACTCTGGAGAGTTGCGCCATGCGTAGTCTGGGTCCGCGCCTTGAGATCGCCGTGTCGTTGACGATCCTCATGGTCGGCGCGGCGGTCGTCGCAGCCATGCACCTGACGTGGCCGGAACCGGTGACGCCGGCGATGGCCTACTCCGTGAGCAGCGGTGAGTCGGGCATGCAGCAGCTCAAGCCGTTCGAGATCAACGACATCTCCGGCGCCCCCGTGGAGCTCACGCCGGGTGCCGTGGGCGAGCGCAAGGTGCGGCTGTCCAACCCCAACCCCGTCGGCATCATCGTCGAGAGCCTGTCCGCGGTGCCGGGGCAGCCGCTCGACGCCACCCAGCAGCGCGTCGAGGGGTGTCCGTCCGGTGTGCTGACGGTCGTGCCGCTCACCGACATCGTGGACATCCCCGCCGGGGGCGCGGTCGAGGTCGCCATGAGGGTCGAGGTCGCCCAGGACGTTCCGGCGGCGTGTGCCGAGCTCGTCTTCCCGCTCACGTATTCAGGTCGCGCGAAACACGGCTAGCCAGGCGTTCGCGCGCGGCCGGCCATCTTTTCGAACGCGCACGTGAAGCCGCGGAGATCCACGCGCGCACGTCGTCGACATCAATGGTCGAGATTTACGTGTTTCCCCCTGATGTGTACTGGCGCTAAAGGTGTTTCAACGCTTCGCGCCGTGACAACGGCGACAACCCCGGCCGCGCCTCGACGAACGAGCGCACCCAGCCCGGTTCGGTCTTCGCGAACTCGCGCAGCGCCCAGCCGATCCCCTTGCGCAGGAAGAAGTCGGGATCGTCCACGTTGGCGTCGACGCACGCGGTGAGCAGGTCCGCGTCGGTGGCGCCCTTGGACCCGAGCTGGCAGATCACCGACGTCCGCCGGCGCCACCGGTCGCCGTCGACGGACCACCTCAGCATCAACGGCCGCACCATGTCCGGTGAGGAACGCAGCAGTGGCCCGACGCGTTTCGACGCGATCTCGTCGACGTAGTCCCACCAGGCGCCGGTCACGATCATCTCGTCGAACCACGGCAGCAGGTCCACGGACTGGAATCGGCGATCACCGCTCAGTGACAACGCGACGTAGCGCTCCTCGCGATAGGTCGCCTCGCGCCACAACACCTGGATCGCGCCGAGCCACTCGTCCCGGTCGTGCAACTGCGGGAGCGACTTCAGCAACGTCACGCGTCCCGGTTTCTGCACACCCAGGAACGGCATGTCGGACTTCATGTACGCCTGCATCTCCAGTGCCTTCACCGGATCCGCGAGCTCCTCGAGTCCCGTTCGGACCGCGTCGATCAAGTCAACCTCAAGACTCACGCCCAAACGGTATAGGCATTAGGAGTAGCCCTGTTGAGATTGATGGCCCCTTTGGTGCCGAAAGTGCTAACAAACCCGCAAAACATCACTTGACCGGGTGCTCCTGTGAACGGAAAGGGTGCTTGATCCGGATACAGTTCGCGTTCATGCGCGTGCTCATGGTCGTGGCGGCGCTCGTGCTCGGCAGCATGGGTGCTACCAAAGCGGACACGGTGGATTACCTGGATCTGCCGCTGGTGAACGGAAACGGCGAACAGCGGGGTGGAGTGCACCCCGACCTGCCGTCCGACCGTGCCACGATCGAGGCCGCGCTCACCGGCTACCGGGCCAGGGGCCTCGCGCCGGCGAGGTTCAAGGCGTTGCTGTGGCAGTACTGGATCGTCCGCGCCGCCGAGGACGCGGGCGTCAACCTGTCCGAGTGGGACCCGCAGCGCTCCGCCGAGTCGAACCGGGCCGTGATCTTCGCCGTCTACGACTTCTACGCGAAGCTCTACCTCACGCATCCGGACACGTTGCGGTGGATGGGTTTCGCGAACATCGGCGCGCCCGCGTTCGCCGCCGGCATGCTCGACCTCGGCACGATCCCGGAACTGCGCTGGTTCTCGTCGATGCTGATGTCGATGCAGAAGCACATCTTCATGGACCTCGGCGCGATGCACGCCGCCTACCTGCACGGCGGGATCGCGGCCGTCCAGGAGCTGCGCGACGCGGGGATCATCGACCCGGACACCACGGCGGCGTGGGCGGATCCGGCGCAGGCCGTCCTCGAGTTCTCGTCCCGCGAGCAGAACCTGGTGATCGCGGGCCAGTTCGACCGGATGCGGTCCCGGTTGCTGCCGCCCGGTGAGATCGTCACGTACGCGATCACCGTCGCCGGGCCGATGCCCGTGCCGGGTGGGAAGACGCCCGCGCAGTACCGGCCGTTGTTCGGCGGCCCGCTGCCCGCGTTCAACTACGCGGACCGGGTGGCGCGCTGGGACTTCCTGGGCAACGACACGGTTCCGGCCTACGAGCGGCTGAGCAAGGAGACCGTGCACCGGATCGTGCAGCGGCCGTTCGCCGACCGGGTCGCCGACTACCGGGCCACGGGCCGTCTGCTCGACCTGCTGCCGTTCCGCGGCGGCGAAGCCAGGGCCGGGGTTCGCTGAGTTCATTTTCGTTCGAGCGTGGAATCGCGTTCCGCGCCGTAGGCTGTCGACCATGACGCCGTACGACTACGACCTGATCGTCATCGGCTCTGGTCCTGGCGGCCAGAAAGCGGCGATCGCGGGTGCGAAACTGGGCAAGCGCGTGGCGATCATCGACAAGCAGGAGATGGTCGGCGGTGTCTGCGCGAACACGGGGACCATCCCGTCGAAGACGCTGCGCGAGGCCGTCATGTTCCTGACGGGCATGAGCCAGCGCGAGCTGTACGGCGCCAGCTACCGCGTCAAGCAGGACATCACGATCAACGACCTGATGGCCCGCACGCAGCACGTGATCGGCCGCGAGGTGCAGGTCGTGCGCGCGCAATTGCACCGCAACGGCATCGATCTGCTCAACGGCTTCGGCCGGTTCGTCGATGAGCACACCGTGACGGTCGACGGGGCCCACCGAGGCGACCACACCACGATCACCGGCGAGTTCATCGTGATCGCGACGGGTACGACTCCGGCGCGTCCGTCCGTCGTGGACTTCGACGAGGAGCGCATCCTCGACTCCGACGAGGTCTTCGCGCTCACCGAGATCCCGTCCTCGCTGGTCGTGGTCGGCGCCGGCGTGATCGGCATCGAGTACGCGTCGATGTTCGCCGCCCTCGGCACCCGCGTCACGGTCGTGGAGCAGCGCGAACGGATGCTGGACTTCTGCGACCCGGAGATCGTCGAGTCGCTCAAGTTCCACCTGCGCGACCAGGCCGTCACGTTCCGCTTCGGCGAGAAGGTCGTGAACGTCGAGGTCTCCCAGGGCGGCACCATCACGACGCTGGCGTCCGGCAAGCGCATCCCGGCCGCCGCCGTCATGTACTCGGCCGGCCGGCAGGGCACCACGGAGAAGCTGGACCTCGCCGCCGCCGGTCTCGAGTCGGACAACCGCGGCAGGCTGAGCGTCGACGAGCACTACCGCACGCCCGTCGAGCACATCTACGCCGTGGGTGACGTGATCGGCTTCCCGGCGCTGGCCGCGACGTCGATGGACCAGGGCCGCCTGGCGGCGTACCACGCGTTCGGCGAGCCGGTGCACGACCTGACGGCGTTGCAGCCCATCGGCATCTACACGATCCCGGAGATCTCGTACTGCGGCGCGACGGAGACCGAGCTGACGTCGTCCGCGGTGCCGTACGAGGTGGGCATCTCCCGGTACCGCGAACTCGCGCGCGGCCAGATCATCGGCGACGCGTACGGCATGCTGAAGCTACTGGTGTCCACTGTGGATCGCAAGATCCTCGGTGTGCACGTCTTCGGCACCGGCGCCACGGACCTCGTGCACATCGGGCAGGCCGTGATGGGCTGCGGCGGCACGGTCGACTACCTGGTCGACACGGTCTTCAACTACCCGACGCTGTCCGAGGCCTACAAGATCGCGGCGCTCGACGCCACGAACAAGATCCGGGCGCTGGACCGCTTCACGACCCGGTGATCACGACCGGGTGAGGCCGGCGTCGTGGGCCACGATGGCGGCCTGCACGCGGTTGGCGACCTCCAGCTTGGGCAGGATGCGGCTGATGTGCGCCTTCACCGTGCCGGTCGCCATGAAGAGCTGCTCGCCGATCTCGGTGTTGGACAGACCCTCGCCCACGAGCTCGAGCACGTTCCGTTCGGTCTCGGTGAGCGCGTCGATCTTGCGACGCGCCGCCGAGCCGTCGTCCGGTGCGGCGAGGTGCTTCTCGATGAGGCGCTTGGTGATCTGCGGCGCGAGGATCGGCTCGCCCCGCGCGGCCTTGCGGACCGCGTTGATCAGCTCCTGCGGCGGGGTGTCCTTCAGCAGGAACCCGGTCGCGCCGGCCTTCATCGCCTGCGCCACGTAGGAGTCCTCGCCGAACGTCGTGAGCATGACGACGTGGGCCCTCGACGCGATCTGCTCGGCGGCCTTGAGCCCGTCGCCGCCCGGCATCCGGATGTCGAGCAACGCGACGTCGACGGAGTGCTTGAGCGTCAGCTCCACGGCCTGTCTGCCATCGCTGGCCTCGGCCACGACAGTGATGTCCGGGTCGTTCTCGAGGATCAGCCGGATGCCGGCGCGCATGAGCGTTTCGTCATCGGCGATGAGCACTCGGATCACCCCCCGCACCCTACGGCCTCTCCTGCTCCTTCGAGTCCAGCTTGCCCTCGCGGAAGCAGAGCTTGTAGACGAGGTCGGGGCTGTGCGAGGTCTGGAACCGCGAGCAGCCGTCGATGCCGAGCTGCCCGACGCCGAACTGCTCGAAGACCTCGTCCTCGGCCGTGACGCCCACCTGCAGCGAGTCGAAGTACGGCGCGTTCATCTGCGTCGGGTTCAACAGCGTGAACAGCAGCAGCACGACCAGGCCACCGGTGATCGGCAGCAACGCCAGCAGGCCGAGGCAGCCGCCGCCGAGCACCCGCGGGACGGTCAGGATCTCCGCGGCGAGCGGGGGAGGCACCTCGCCGACCTCGGCCGCGGCCTGGTCGGCCTGGGTGGGAGGGTGCAGCGGCACGTCCGCCGCCACCCGGAACCCGCCCTCGACCGGCCGGCCGGCGCTGAACGACCCGCCGAGCAGCCCGACGCGTTCCTCCAGGCCGATCAGGCCGCGCCGGGCGCCCTTGCCCTCGACCGCGGACGTCGGCCCGTTCAGCACCTGGATGCGCGCCCGGCCGCCCTGGACCGCCACCTGCACCCGAGTGCGTGCGGACGGAGCATGCTTGCCGACGTTGGTCAGGGCCTCGCGGACCACCCGGTGCACGGCGCGGCGGGTGCGCGGGTCGGCACCGTGCAGGTCGTCACCGGACCAGTCGAGCGTCGCGGCGAGCCCGGAACCCTCGACCAGGGCGGTGATGTCGGACCGGGTGCCGGTGTCCTCGTCGAGCGACTCGGGTTCGGGACTCGTCCGCAGCACGCCGAGGATCTCGCGCAGTTCCGCCATCGCGAGCGACGATGTGGTGCGGATCAGCTCGGCCTGCTCGTGCAGTTGCGGGGCCTTCTTCGCGGTGGTCAGCTCCAGCGCCCCGGCGTGGATGGAGATCAGGCTGAGCCGGTGCCCGAGCATGTCGTGCATCTCGCCGGCGATGTGCGCGCGTTCGTCGGACCGCGCCGACGCGGCGGTCAGGGCACGGGCGCGTTCGAGGTACTCGTTGCGCTCCTGCAGCAACCGGACCATCGGCCTGCGGCGGCCGAGCAGCATGCCGGAGACGGCGGGGAACACCACGAAGAAGACCGATCCGAGGATCCCGCCGAGCAGGCTCTGCCACAGCGGCATCGCGTCGTGGACCTGGAAGAGGCCGAACGCGGTCTGCAGGAGCGTGGTCACGCCCAGCAGCGCCCACAGCCGCCCGAGCCGGGGAATGCTCCGGGACGCCGCGAACACCACGAACATCGTGGTGGCCATCGCCCAGAGGTTGTTGACCGCGAAGAGCGGTGCCGTCAGCAGCAGCACCCACTCCGGCTTGCGCGGGGCGAACCACACCAGCGCGGCGATCCACAGCGCGCTGGCGGTGATCAGCAACGGGTGCGGCGTGGGTGCCAGCGGGGCGATCAGCGGCACGAGGCCCACGAGGAACGCGAGAGCGGGCCAGACGAACCTCATCGGGCGAGCTCCTTCTTCGTGGTCATCAGGCCGGAGTCCCGGTCGAAGCAGAACTCGAAGTCGCGGTCGTTCGAGTCGCGCACGTGGTAGCGATAGCATCCGGCGTTGTCGGACGGCACGCCGAACCCGAACATCTCGGTGACCTCCTCCTCGTGCGCGACCGACGGCTGGAACCCGTCGAACTCCTCCCGGCTCACCTCCTGGCGGCCGAACACCGCGACGACGAGCAGGACGAACGCCGTGCCGAGCGCGGGGACGAGCGAGAGCGTGGCCAGGCAGCCGCCGCCGACCACGCGCGGCACGGTCAGGACCTCGGCGGTGATCGGCGGTGGTGCCTCCATCACGGCACCGGCCGCACCGGTCTCCTCCTGCACGACCGGGTGCAACGGCAGGCTGGCCGTCACCCGGAACCCCTCGCCGGTCGGCACCTCGGCGAGGAACGACCCGCCGATCAGCTCGACGCGTTCCTCCAGGCCGATGAGCCCGCGACGGGTACCGGCACCCCGGGGAGCGGCGCTGGGACCGTTGACCACCTCGACCCGAACCCGATCGGCGACGGCCACGGACACGCGCGTGCGAGCCGACGGCGCATGCTTGTGCACGTTCGTGAGTGCTTCGCGCACGACCCGGTGCACCGCCCTGCGAAGGCGTGCGTCGGCATCGGCCAGATCGGCGCCGGACCAGTCGAGGTACACGGAAAGGCCCGCAGCAGACGACGCCGCCACGAGCCGTTCGACATCTGCGCGCGTACCGGCGTCCTCCTCGTGTTCGGAGGAAGCACCGAGCACGCCGAGGATCTCGCGCAACTCCTCCATCGCGACTGCGGACGTCTTGCGGATCAGCTCGACCTGTTCGCGCAGCTCAGGGGCTTGTTCGGCCGCCGACCGCTCCAGCGCGCCCGCATGCGCGGTCAGCTGCCGGAGCCGATGGCTGAGCATGTCGTGCATCTCGCTGGCGATGTGTGCGCGCGTAGCCGACCGGGCAGTGCTCGCGGTCAACGCACGCGCGTGCTCCAGGTAGTCGTTGCGCTCCATCAGCACCTGCGTCAACGGCTTGCGCCGCCCGATCAGCGCCCCGGACACGGCGGGGAAGACCAGCAGGAACACGACCGAGAACGCGGTACCGAGGACGTACTCGAGCGGGCTGTCCCCGGCCCGCCACGAGTGCAGCCCGCCGAACACCGCCTGCAGCACCGTCGTGATTCCCACCAGTGCCCACAGCCGGCCCTGCGACCGGATCGACCGGGCCGAGCGGAAGACCACGAGTGACGTCGGGGCGAGCGCGAGCAGGTTGCTGACCCCGTTGAGGGGAGCGGTGAGCACGATCGCCCACTTCGGCCAGCGCGCGCTGATCGGCACGAGCGCCGCCGCCCACAGGGCCGAGAGCACGATCAGCCACGGTTGCGCGGGCCTGCCCAGCGGCGCCGCCAGCGTCACCAGCGCGAGCAGGAGGACGCACGCCGCCCAGAGCCCGTCGCGCACCTTCACGTTCACGCTGATCATCATGGTCGATCCCGCCCCGGCGCCCCAGCGCCAGGTGGCCCGATCGGGTGGCCAGGTGGCCATACTCGGTTGAGTGAGTTTGCATGACCGTGCATAATCATGCGCATGACAGTGAGGATCGCGGTCGCGGGCGCCAGCGGGTACGCGGGTGGCGAGCTGCTCCGCCTGCTACTGGGCCATCCGGACATCGAGATCGGCGCGCTGACGGCCAACAGCAGCGCCGGCGACAAGTTGCTCAAGCACCAGCCGCACCTCCTGCCGCTCGCGGACCGAGACCTACAAGACACCACAGTCGAGACCCTCAAGGGCCACGACGTGGTGTTCCTCGCACTTCCCCACGGTCACTCAGCCGCGCTCGCCGAGCAACTCGGCGACGACACCGTCGTGATCGACTGCGGCGCCGACCACCGGCTGACCAGCGCCGACGACTGGAAGCGGTGGTACGGCGGCGAGCACGCCGGCACCTGGCCGTACGGACTCCCCGAGCTTCCCAACGGGCGGGACGCGCTCGTCGGCGCCCGCCGCGTCGCCGTGCCCGGCTGCTACCCGACGGTGTCCTCGCTGGCACTCGCACCGGCCGTGGACCTGATCGAGGACGAGGTCGTCATCGTCGCCGTGTCGGGCACGTCCGGCGCCGGCAAGTCGCTCAAGACGAACCTGCTCGGCTCCGAGGTCATGGGCTCCGCCAGCGCGTACGGCGTCGGCGGCGCGCACCGGCACACGCCCGAGATCACCCAGAACCTCACCGCGGCGGCCGGTCGTCCGATCAAGGTCAGCTTCACGCCGGTGCTCGCGCCGATGTCCCGGGGCATCCTCGCGACCTGCACGGCGGCGTTGAAGGACACTGCCGCACACGTTCGCGAGGCCTACGAGAAGGCGTACGCGGACGAGCCGTTCGTGCACCTGCTGCCCGAAGGCCTCTGGCCGACGACGAACGCCGTGCTGGGGTCGAACGCCGTCCAGCTGCAAGTGACCGTCGACTCCGACCTGGGCAGGCTCGTGGTCGTGGCCGCCGTCGACAACCTGGCCAAGGGCACCGCCGGTGCCGCTGTCCAGTGCATGAACCTCGCTCTCGGACTGCCGGAAACGACCGGCCTCTCGACCGTTGGAGTCGCTCCGTGAACCGCAACAAGGGCGTCACCGGACCCCAGGGCTTCCGGGCCGCCGGGATCGCCGCCGGGATCAAGGAATCCGGCGCGCTGGACTTCACGCTCGTCGTGAACGACGGCCCGTCCGACGCCGCGGCGGGCGTCTTCACCACGAACAAGGTGAAGGCCGCGCCGGTGTTGTGGTCGCAGCAGGTGATCCAGTCCCGGCGCCTCACCGCGGTCGTGCTCAACTCCGGCGGCGCCAACGCGTGCACCGGCCCCGAGGGCTTCCAGGACACCCACGCCACGGCGGAGAAGGTCGCCGAGGTGCTCGGCACCGGCGCGGTCGACGTCGCGGTCTGCTCCACCGGCCTGATCGGCGAGCGCCTCCCGATGGACAGGGTGCTGGCGGGCGTCGAGAACGCCGCGAAGGAGCTGGACTCCACGGTGGAGGCGGGCCTGAACGCCGCCACCGGCGTGATGACCACGGACAGCCGTCCCAAGCAGTCGTGGAAGGCCTCCGACCAGGGCTTCTCGGTCGGCGGGTTCGTGAAGGGCGCGGGCATGCTCGCCCCGAACATGGCCACGATGCTGTCGGTCATCACGACCGACGCCAAGATCTCCGGCGACCGGCTCGACTCCGCGCTGCGGCAGGCGGTGTCGCGCACGTTCGACCGCCTCGACGTCGACGGCGGCACGTCCACCAACGACACCGTGCTCGTGCTGGCGTCCGGCGCCTCGGGCGTCGAGCCCTCGTTCGACGACTTCGCCGCGTTGCTCACCGAGGTCGCGGGAGACCTGGTCAAGCAGCTCCAGGGTGACGCCGAGGGCGTGACGAAGGAAGTCAGCATCACCGTCAGGCAGGCCGCCACCGAGGCCGAGGCCGTCCACATCGGACGGACCGTCGCCGAGGACAACCTGGTGAAGACGGCGCTCTTCGGCAGCGACCCGAACTGGGGCCGCGTCGCGATGGCGCTGGGCCGCGCGGACGCCGAGATCGACCCGGACGTCCTGCAGATCATCATCAACGGCGTCTCGTTGTACCGCAACGGAACTCGTGACCGCGACCGGAGCGAGGCCGACCTCTCCGGCCGTGACATCGAGATCGTCATCGACCTCAACGTCGGCGAGGCCGAAGCCACCGTGCTCACCACGGACCTGTCCCACGGCTACGTCGAAGAGAACAGCGCGTACTCCTCATGAACGCACAAGAGAAAGCAGCGGTCCTCGTCGAAGCGCTGCCGTGGCTGGAGCGTTTCCGCGGCGCGCTCGTGGTCGTCAAGTACGGCGGCAACGCCATGGTCGACGACGAGCTGAAGAAGGCGTTCGCCGAGGACATGGTGTTCCTGCGGCTGTGCGGCCTGCGCCCGGTCGTCGTGCACGGCGGCGGCCCGCAGATCAAGTCGATGCTCGACAAGCTCGGCATCCACAGCGAGTTCCGCGGCGGCCTGCGCGTCACGACGCCCGAGGCCATGGACGTCGTGCGGATGGTCCTGGTCGGGCAGGTCGGGCGTGAGCTCGTCGGCCTGATCAACCAGCACGGTCCCTACGCCGTCGGCATCTCCGGCGAGGACGCGCACCTGTTCACGGCGACGCGCCGCGGTGCCCTGGTCGACGGCGAGGAGGTCGACATCGGTCTCGTCGGCGACATCACCGAGGTGAACCCGGACGCGGTGCTCGACATCGTGCGCGCGGGCCGCATCCCGGTCGTGTCGTCGGTCGCGCCGGACATCCACGGCGTGCCGCACAACGTGAACGCGGACACGGCGGCCGGCGCTCTCGCGGTCGCTCTCGGCGCGGAGAAGCTCGTCGTGCTCACGGACGTCGAGGGTCTCTACGCGAACTGGCCGGACCGCTCGTCGCTGCTGAACCAGATCCGCGCCTCCGAGCTGGAGAAGATCCTGCCGGACCTGGAAAGCGGCATGGTGCCGAAGATGGAGGCCTGCCTGCGCGCGGTGCGCGGCGGGGTCCCGCAGGCGCACGTGATTGACGGCCGGCTGGCCCACAGTGTTCTGCTCGAAGTCTTCACCACTGAAGGCGTCGGAACGATGGTCTTGGGGGACAAGTGACCACGCGGTGGCAACAGTCCATGATGGACAACTACGGCTCACCTTCGTTGCAGCTGGAACGAGGTGAGGGCGCGCATGTGTGGGACGCGGACGGGAACCGTTACGTCGACCTGCTGACCGGCCTCGCCGTCAACGCGCTCGGCCACGCCCACCCGGCGATCGTCGAGGCGGTGTCGACGCAGATCGCGAAGCTCGGCCACACCGGCAACCTGTACGTCAACGAGCCCGCGCTGAAGCTCGCCGAACGCCTGCTGGACATCGCGGGGGAGCCCGGCAAGGTCTTCTTCTGCAACTCCGGCGCCGAGGCCAACGAGGCGGCGCTCAAGATGGCGCGCCTCACCGGCCGCACCAAGATCATCTCCACGCTCGGCGGGTTCCACGGCCGCACGATGGGCGCGCTGACGCTCACCGGCCAGGAACCGAAGCGCGCGCCGTTCGAGCCCTTGGTCCCCGGCGTCTCGCACGTCCCGTTCGGTGACGTGGCGGCGCTCGAGGCCGCGATCGACGACGACACGGCGGCGTTCATCGTCGAGCCGATCCAGGGCGAGCAGGGCATCATGGTGCCGCCCGCGGGCTACCTGCAGGAGGTCCGCCGGATCACCTCCGAGCACGGCGCGCTGTTCATCCTCGACGAGGTGCAGACCGGCATCGGCCGTCTCGGCACGTGGTTCGCGTTCCAGCAGGCCGGGATCGTGCCGGATGTGATGACGCTCGCCAAGGGCATCGGCGGCGGTCTGCCGCTGGGCGCCACCATCGGTTTCGGCGCGGCGGCTGAGCTGTTCAAGCCCGGCCACCACGGCACGACGTACGGCGGCAACCCGGTGTGCTGCGCCGCCGGTCTCGCCGTGCTCGACACGATCGCCTCGGAAGGCCTGCTGGAGCACGTCTCGTCCGTGGGCAAGGAGATCGCCACGGGTGTGGAGGCGTTGCACCACCCCATGATCTCCGGTGTCAGGGGAGCCGGCCTGCTGCTCGGCATCACGCTGCGCGAGAACGTCTCCGCGAAGGCCGCGGCGGCCGCGCAGAAGGCCGGTTACCTGATCAACCCGATCCAGCCCGACGTGCTGCGGCTCGCCCCGCCGCTGGTGCTGGAGGAGTCCGACGCGCAGGCCTTCGTCGCCGCGCTCCCCACCTTCTTCGAGGAGACGCCGTGAGCCCGAGGCACTTCCTGCGCGACGACGACCTGTCCACCGAGGAGCAGGCGGCCGTCCTCGACCTCGCGGACGCGTACAAGGCGGACCGGTTCACCGCGAAGCCGCTGGCGGGCCCCAAGTCCGTCGCCGTGATCTTCGAGAAGAACTCCACGCGCACCCGGCTCTCGTTCGAGGTCGGCATCGCGCAGCTCGGCGGCAACCCGGTGATCATCGACGGCCGGTCGATGCAGCTGGGCCGCGAGGAGACGATCGAGGACACCTCGCGGATCCTGTCCGGCTACGTCGACGCCGTGGTGTGGCGGACGTTCGCGCAGGCCCGCATGGAGGCGATGGCCTCCGTGTCGCGCATTCCGGTCGTCAACGCGCTGACCGACGAGTTCCACCCGTGCCAGGTGCTCGCGGACCTGCAGACGATCCGCCGCCGTTACGGCAAGCTGGCGGGTCTGACGCTGACGTACCTGGGCGACGGCGCCAACAACATGTCGCACTCGCTGATGCTCGGTGGTGCCACGGCCGGTATGCACGTCCGCATCGGCGCGCCCGCCGGTTTCGTGCCGAACACCCAGCTCCTGGAGGACGCGAAGAAGCGCGCCGCCGAGACCGGTGGTTCGGTGACGTTGACCAGCGACCCGCAGGCGTCGGTCGACGGCTCGGACGTGCTGGTCACCGACACCTGGACGTCGATGGGGCAGGAGAACGACGGCAAGGACCGCGTCGGCCCGTTCCGCCCGTACCAGGTGAACGCCGCTTTGCTGGCCGCGACCGGAAAGCCCGACTCGACGGTGCTGCACTGCCTGCCCGCGCACCGCGGCTGGGAGATCACCGACGAGGTGCTCGACGGCCCGCAGTCGCTCGTGTGGCAGGAAGCGGAGAACCGGTTGCACGCGCAGAAGGCGTTGCTCGTCTGGTTGCTGGAGCAGTCGTCATGACCCGCACCGCCCGTCAGGGCCGCATAGTCGAGATGGTGTCGCATCAGGCCGTGCGCAGCCAGTCCGAGCTCGCGAAACTGCTTGCGGCTGAAGGCATCGACGTCACGCAGGCCACGTTGTCGCGCGACCTCGACGAGCTGGGCGCGGTCAAGCTGCGCGGCCCCGACGGCGGTGCGCCGATCTACGTGATCCCGGAAGACGGCAGCCCCGTGCGCGGCGTCCAGGGCGGCACCACGCGCCTGGTCCGCGTGCTGGGCGAACTGCTGGTGTCGACGGACTTCTCCGGAAACCTCGCGGTGCTGCGGACTCCGCCCGGCGCCGCGCAGTTCCTGGCCTCGGCGTTGGACCGCGCCGCGTTGCACGAGGTGGTCGGCACGATCGCGGGGGACGACACGATCCTCGTCGTGGCCCGCGAACCGATGACCGGTGCCGAGCTCGCCGACCGGATCACCGCGCTCGCCTCGGGCGACGTCGATGAATGAGCCCGTGCACGCCGTTCTGACGTTCGACGCGGGCGTGGCCGTGGCGGTGGACGGCGAGACCGTCTCCGTCGCCGAGGCTGTCCGCGAGCTCAACTTCCGCGCCGGCGTGGTCAGGTCCAGCCTGGGCACGGTCGCGCTGCGCGTCGCGCGGATGGCATTGCCGTCGGGTTCCGGCGAGGTCGACGTCGCGCTGTACGAGGGGCGCGTCGTCGGGCTGGTCGCCCGTTCGGAAGAATCGCTCTACGACTTCGCTAGCTGAGAGTTGCGTGCAATGAGTTCTTTGTGGGGTGGCCGGTTCGAGTCGGGACCGGCCGAGGCGATGGCGCGGCTGTCGTTGTCGACGCACTTCGATTGGCGGCTCGCGCCGTACGACATCGCGGGCTCGCGCGCGCACGCCCGTGTGCTGCACGCCGCGGGGCTGTTGTCGGACGAGGAGCTCGCCGGCATGCAGAAGGCGCTCGACGAGCTGCTCGCCGACGTCGAGTCCGGCGCGTTCACCCCGGTGCTGGAGGACGAGGACGTCCACACGGCGCTGGAGCGGGGCCTGATCGACCGCGCCGGCACCGAGCTGGGCGGCAAGCTGCGCGCCGGCCGTTCCCGCAACGACCAGGTCGCGACGCTGTTCCGGATGTGGCTGCGCGACGCGGCCCGTCGCGTGGCCGCCGGTGTGTTGGACGTCGTCGACGCCCTGGCCGCGCAGTCCGAGACGCACTTCGGCGCCGTCATGCCGGGCCGCACGCACCTGCAGTCCGCACAGCCCGTGCTGCTCTCGCACCACCTGCTCGCGCACGCCCACGCGTTGCTGCGCGACGTCGACCGCCTGCACGACTGGGACAAGCGCGCGGGCTTCTCCCCGTACGGCTCGGGCGCGCTCGCCGGTTCGTCGCTCGGCCTGGACCCGGCGAAGGTGGCCGCGGACCTGGGCTTCTACGCCCCGGTCGAGAACTCGATCGACGGCACCGCCTCGCGCGACTTCGCCGCCGAGATCGCGTTCGTGCTGGCCATGATCAGCGTGAACCTCTCCCGCGTGGCCGAGGAGATCATCATCTGGACGACGGCCGAGTTCCGCTTCGCGGTGCTCGACGACGCGTGGTCCACCGGCAGCTCGATCATGCCGCAGAAGAAGAACCCGGACGTCGCCGAACTGGCGCGCGGCAAGTCGGGCCGCCTCATCGGCAACCTCGCGGGTCTGCTCGCGACGCTGAAGGCGCAGCCGCTGGCGTACAACCGCGACCTGCAGGAGGACAAGGAACCTCTGTTCGACGGCGTCGAGCAGCTGGAGCTCCTGCTCCCGGCGTTCGCGGGCATGGTGGCGACGCTTCGCTTCGACGTCGACCGCATGGCGTCACTGGCTCCGGCCGGCTTCACCCTCGCCACGGACATCGCGGAATGGCTTGTGCGCCAAGGCGTCCCGTTCCGCGTGGCGCACGAGGCCGCCGGAGCGTGCGTCCGCGCGGCCGAGTCCCGCGGCGTCGGCCTGGAGGACCTGACCGACGAGGAGTTCCTCGCGATCTCGCCCTCCCTGACCGCCGAGGTCCGTTCGGTGCTGACCGTGGAGGGCTCGATCGCCTCGCGCGACGCCCACGGCGGCACCGCCCCGGTCCGTGTCCGCGAACAGCTGGACGCACTCGTCGCGAAGGCTGCTTCCGCGCGTGAGTTCTAGGCTGCTGACCCAGGAGGAGCTGGCCGTCGACCCGGTCGACGCGTCCCGGCTCCTCCTCGGGTCCTACCTGGAGGCAGGCGGTGTGCGCGTGCGCATCGTCGAGGTTGAGGCGTACCGGGGCGGCGACGACCCGGCGTCGCACTGCTACCGAGGCATGACCCCGCGCAACGAGGTCATGTTCGGCCCGGCCGGGTTCCTGTACGTCTACTTCGTCTACGGCATGCACTTCTGCGCCAACGTCGTGACGCTGACCGACGGCGTGCCCGGTGCGGTGCTGTTGCGCGCGGGCGAAGTCGTCTCCGGTGAGGACGTCGCCTTCTCTCGCCGCCCTGCATCACGTTCTGCCGCCGAACTGGGCAAGGGGCCCGCACGGCTGTGCAAGGTCCTCGGGCTCGATCGCTCGTCGAACGGTCTTGACCTGACCTCTGCTTCCTCGCCCGTGCGTCTCTACGCGGGTGAACCGGTCACGAAGGTGCACGCGGGGCCACGCGTTGGTGTCGCGGTGGCGATGGACGTGCCGTGGCGGTTCTGGATCGACTCGCCGGCGGTGTCGACCTACAAACGCGGCGGGAAACGGCGCCCTACCAAGAGCGCATGACCTGCTCGATCGCGTCGTCCAACGCCTTGCTGAGCTGCGGATCGATCGTGAACGTCAGGCTGAACTCGTAGTCCACGTCCTCGCCTGCGGTGAGGCGCTCCACCAGTGTGTCGGCGAGCATCAGGAAATCGGCGGCGAGCTTGCGCGTCGCGGTGATCGGGCCGTCCGCGACGCGTGCCTGCAGACCGGCGACCTTGCTCACCTGCTCGTAGACGTACGTGGTGCCCCGGACCTCTCGTGCCCAGTCGAGCAGTTCCTCGTACAACTGCACCAGCCGTCGGGCGGTGTGGACGACTTCGTCCGGGTTCAGGTTCTGGGTGTCACCGGGCAGACCGAACGTCACGAGTCGCCTTTCAGGCGAGAGGATCCTCTCCACCGAATCGGTGATCGCTGCCAGCATGGCGTGCCTGTGCCGGAACGCCGACAGGTCGAGCACGTCGACGACGGAGCCGTTGCGGGGCGCGTATCCAGCGAGGTGATCCCGGAACTTCGCTTCCAGCGCGTCGACACCCTGGAAGAGAACGCCCGCGAACAGCAGGTATGGCCATGCCGGAGGTCGTTCCACCAGCAGCGCGTCGACGTCGCTCGGAGTGCGCGGAGCCTTGGTGATGAACGCCGCCCGCGCCGGGAGCGACCGGCCCAGTTTCCGCAGCACCGCGGCGGCCACGTCGTCCACGCTGTGCTTGCGCAGGTCGAGGTATGCGATGGTCGGCGGCAGACCGGGCACTTCGGTGTCATCGACCCGGATCGGGAGCAGGTAGGCCTCCGCCTCGTCGAGCGCGCGTGCTTGCGCGGCTTGGCGCTCGATCCTGGTCCACTTCTTCTCGACGTAGTGCTTCGACGCGAAGAGCAGCACGAACCGGACTCGCTTGCCGTACACCTCAGGCAGGTGGTCGACCAGGTTGACGCCCCACAACTCGGCGACGCGGTCCTCGTCGTAGAACACGCTGACGCCGAGCTCCTCCAGCCGCCGCACGACAGGCAGCACCTTGGCCCTGTCTTCTCCAGCGAATGACGGCGCGATGTCGAACTCGTACTCCGGCACCGCGCCATTCTGCCTTCCGCCCGCGTCACCGTGAGAGCTTCTCCAGCGCGGTCGTGAACTCCAGCTCCAGCGCCGGCTCCACCTCGAACACCAGCGGCACCGTCATGTCGATGTGCTCCCCGGCCGCCAGCCGCTCGACCAGCGTGCCCGCCACGTGGCTCAGGTCCTGGGCGACGTCGTGCATCGCCTCCAGCTGCCGATCGGCGAAGCGCGCCTGCACCCGAGCGGCGGCGCGGGCGTGTTCGTCGGCGTAGCTGGTCCCGTGGATGGTGCGCGCCCAGTCGAGGATCTCGTCGAACGTCCGCACGAACAGCTCGCCGAGGTGCACGATCCGGTCCGCGTCGCCCGCCTCGCCGGGCCTGCCGAACGCGGCCTCCTGGGTGGCCGAGGTGAAGACCGAGTCGACGGCGACCTTGATGATCTCGCCCAGCAGCACGTTGCGGTCGCGGATCAGGCCGATGCCGTTGCCGTGCTCGACGGTGCCGTTGCGCGGCGAGTAGCGCAGGAAGTGTTCGCGGTACTTCTGCTGCAGGTCGGAAAGTCCTTGTGCGACAACGGTCGCGTAGAGCAGGTACTCCCAGCCGCGTGGCTTCTCCCGTGCCAGCGCGGCCACCGACCGCGGCGTGATCGGGGTCGTCGGGCTGAACTCGGCGCGGTGCTGGGCGAGCTTCTGCACGACGGCGTCCGCGATCGTCGCCGCGTCGTGGACGCGCAGGTCGAGGTACCCGACGTGCGGGGAGAGACCGGGCACCTCGGTGTCGTCGATCCGGATCGGCAGCACGTACTCCGAGTGCTGCTCCAGCGCACGCCCGAGCGCGGCCCGGTGCTGCAACCTCGACCACTTGTCGACGTAGTGCCGCGAACTGAACAGCAGCACGTACCGCGCGCGCTTGGTGAAGGCGTCGGAGAAGTACTCCACCAGGGGCAGGCCCCACATCTCGGCCTCGCGGTCCAAGCTGTGGAAGAGCTCGACCCCGAGGTCCTTCAGCAGCGCGACGACGGGGAGGACCAGATCCTGGTCCTCCCCGGCATAGGACAGGGCGACGTCGAACTCGTACTCGGCCACCCCGCCATTCTTACGGCCTGACGGTCCTGCGGTACCAGGCCCGTCGGTGGCCAGAAGGCAGAGCCACACGGGTGATCAGGTTGGTGAGCAACGCTCCGATGACCAACCACAAGAGAGCTGCCAAGCCCTCGTTGAGGAGCGTCGCCACGGAGGCGTTGTCCGGGGTGAAGAGGCCGTCGAGGCCGAGGGTGATCCCGTCCGCCCAGCCCGCGACGAACTGGAAGAACCCGTTGGTGGCGTTCGCGCCGGCGATCACCAGGAAGATGTGCACCAGCAGGACGATGGCGAACGTCCAGCACACGATGTCGATGATCGCGCAGACGGTCCGCACCGTCCGCAACCTGCGGTAGTCGGCGTCGCGCTCGACCACCTCCTCGACCACCGGCTCGTTCACACGCGGCATGTGTGTCTCGGTCACGCGCGGCATGCGTTCAGTGGGCCGCCGTAACTCCGCATCGCGAGGATCCGTCATGCCCTCGGACGTACCCGTCCGCATACCGGGTCGAAACCCGTTGGACCAGGTAGGGGATGATGAGTGCCGTGAGCGAGCACATCCTTGACGAACTTGCCTGGCGCGGCCTGATCGCGACGTCCACCGACCTCGACGCACTCCGGAAGGACCTGGACGCCGGCCCGCTCACCCTCTATTGCGGTTTCGACCCGACGGCGAAGTCGCTGCACGCGGGCAACATGGTCCCGTTGCTCATGCTCAGGCGCTTCCAGAAGGCCGGTCACCGGCCCATCGTGCTGGCGGGCGGGGCGACGGGCATGATCGGCGACCCGCGCGACACCGGTGAGCGCACGATGAACTCGCTGGACACCGTCGCCGAGTGGGCCGACCGGATCCGCGGCCAGCTGGAGCGGTTCGTCGACTTCGACGACTCGCCCACGGGTGCGGTCGTCGAGAACAACCTCGACTGGACCGGCCAGGTCAGCGCGCTCGAGTTCCTGCGCGACGTCGGCAAGCACTTCTCGATCAACGTCATGCTGTCCCGGGAGACGGTGAAGCGCCGCCTCGAGGGCGACGGCATGTCGTACACCGAGTTCAGCTACCTGCTGCTGCAGTCGAACGACTACCTCGAGCTCCACCGCAAGTACGGCACCGCGCTGCAGGTCGGCGGCTCGGACCAGTGGGGCAACATCGTCGGCGGCGTCGACCTGATCCGCCGGGTCGAGGGCAAGCACGTGCACGCCCTGACCGCGCCGCTGGTCACCGACGCCGAGGGCCGCAAGTTCGGCAAGTCCACCGGTGGCGGCAGCGTGTGGCTCGACCCGGAGATGACCTCGCCGTACGCCTGGTACCAGTACTTCGTGAACGTCGACGACGTCACGGTGCTCAACTACCTGCGGCTGTTCACGTTCCTCACCCGTGAGGAGCTCGACGAGCTGGAGAAGCAGACCGCGGAGGCCCCGCACCAGAGGGCCGCGCAGAAGCGTCTCGCGCAGGAGTTCACTGACCTGGTGCACGGGGAGCGCGCGACGCAGCAGGTCATCCTCGCGTCGTCGGCCCTGTTCGGCCGGGGCGAGCTGCGCGACCTCGACGCGCCGGTGCTGGAAGCGGCGCTCGCCGAGGCACCCAAGGGGCAGGTGCGGCTGGCGGACGAGCCCACGATCGTCGACCTGCTGATCGCGTCGGGCCTGGCCGAGAGCCGGGGCGCCGCGCGGCGGACGGTCAACGAGGGCGGTGCCTACGTGAACAACGCGAAGGTGACCGACGAGGAGTGGAAGCCGGCGGCGTCGGACCTGCTCCACGGCAAGTGGCTGGTGCTCCGTCGCGGAAAGCGGAACAACGCGAGCGTCCAGGTAGAGCTCTGACCTGCACGTTCTGGTTGTCGGAGGCCGCCGGTCCCACCTGGGACCGGCGGCCTTCGGTCTTTCTTGGTGTGATCGCGGTCACAGTGTGCACGGGTTTGGGGTGGGATAGCGTGGTCGGAGGGTCCTGTACGAGGTCGCTGACCTGCGGTTTCTCAACCGTGGGTGAGTGCGGTGCCCCCGATTTGACCCTGCGTTGGCGTGCGTGTAACTTTCTCCATGTCAGCGAGGAACGGGCCGGGAACACCGGAACGGAGCGCGACACAGATCACGAACCAAGCTTCCACTGAGTGTGGTAGAGTGGGTGATCTAGAAACGACGAAGACCCAGCCGGTAGCTCGTCTGAGCTCAGAGGCCAGGGCGTCGGAAGTTTCAATCACAAAGCTTAAGTACGACACAGCCCCGGAAGCGACATCTCTCCGTGAGATTAGCTGCGGTGTGCGCGTGTTCTTTGAGAACTCAACAGCGTGCCGAAACACAGCCAGTAATATATGA
>NZ_BMNC01000017.1 GCF_014646255.1 Lentzea pudingi | reverse complement strand
AGCCCAGACCCTCGCGACCTAACCTTCAGTTAGCCAGTCCAACTTCCGGGGACCAGTTCACGAGTGCGCCCCTTCATCGTCCTGGGTCAGCTGCTGTACGCCTCGAGCGGCGGGCAGGAGCAGACCAGGTTGCGGTCGCCCTTGGCGCCGTCGATGCGGCGGACCGGCGGCCAGATCTTCGGGGTGCTGCTCCGGCCCGCGGGGAAGACGGCCTCCTCGCGGGTGTACGGGTGGTTCCACTCGCCGGTCGTCACGCAGGCCGCGGTGTGCGGGGCGTTGCGCAGCGGGTTGTCCTCGACGGGCCACTCGCCGGCGCCGACGCGGTCGATCTCGCGCTTGATGGCGATCATGGCGTCGATGAACCTGTCGATCTCGGCCAGGTCCTCGGACTCGGTCGGCTCGACCATCAGGGTGCCGGCGACCGGGAACGACATCGTCGGGGCGTGCAGGCCGTAGTCGGCGAGGCGCTTCGCGACGTCGTCCACCGTCACGCCGGTGGCCTTGGTGATCGGGCGCAGGTCGAGGATGCACTCGTGAGCCACGAAGCCGCCCTCACCCGTGTAGAGGACCGGGTAGTGCTCGTCCAGGCGGCGGGCCACGTAGTTCGCGGCGGCCACGGCGGTCAGGGTGGCGCGGCGCAGGCCGTCGCCGCCCATCATGCGCACGTACGCCCACGAGATCGGCAGGATCGACGCGGAACCCCACGGGGCGCCCGAGATCGGGCCGACACCGGTGGCCGGACCGGCGGTCGGCTGCAGCGGGTGGTTCGGCAGGAAGGGGGCGAGGTGGGACTTCACGCCGATCGGGCCGACGCCGGGGCCGCCGCCGCCGTGCGGGATGCAGAACGTCTTGTGCAGGTTCAGGTGCGAGACGTCCGAGCCGAACTTGCCGTAGCGGGCGAGGCCGATCAGCGCGTTGAGGTTCGCGCCGTCGACGTACACCTGGCCGCCCGCGTCGTGGACCAGGCCGCAGACCTCGCGGACGGTGTCCTCGTACACGCCGTGGGTCGACGGGTAGGTGATCATGATCGCGGCCAGGTCGTCCGCGTGCTCGGCGACCGTGGTGCGCAGGTGGCCCATGTCGATGTTGCCCTTGTCGTCGCACTTCACGACGACGACGCGCATGCCGGCCATGACGGCGGACGCGGCGTTGGTGCCGTGGGCGGACGACGGGATCAGGCAGACGTCGCGGTCGGCGTTGCCGTTCGCGCGGTGGTACGCGCGGATCGCCAGCAAGCCCGCGAACTCACCCTGCGAACCGGCGTTGGGCTGCAGCGACACCGCGTCGTAGCCGGTGACCTCGGCGAGCCACGCCTCCAGGTCGGACACGATCTTCAGCAGACCGGCGGCGTCCTCGGCGGGCGCGAACGGGTGCAGCGTCGAGAACTCCGGCCACGTGATGGACTCCATCTCCGCGGTGGCGTTCAGCTTCATCGTGCAGGAGCCGAGCGGGATCATGCTGCGGTCCAGGGCGACGTCCTTGTCGGACAGCGCGCGCAGGTAGCGCAGCAGCGCCGTCTCGGAGCGGTGCGCGTGGAAGACCGGGTGCGTCAGGTAGTCCGAGGTGCGGCGCAGGTCGCCCGGGATGCCGTCGGCGGTGTCGGCGTCGATGGCGTCCACATCGGACCCCGTGACGCCGAAGGCCTCCCACACGGCGACGATGTGCGCCCGCGAGGTCTTCTCGTCGCAGGCGATTGCGACGACATCGGCGTCGACGAGACGCAGGTTGATGCCGGCCTCGCGCGCCTTCTCGACGACCGCGGCGGCCTCGCCGGGAACGCGGACCTGGACGGTGTCGAAGAACTCGCCGTGCACGACGTCCAGACCGGCCTCGCACAGGCCCGTGGCGAGCACGGTCGCGAGGCGGTGCACGCGGGTCGCGATCGACCGCAGGCCCTCGGGGCCGTGGTAGACGGCGTACATGGACGCGATCACGGCCAGCAGCACCTGCGCGGTGCAGATGTTCGACGTGGCCTTCTCACGGCGGATGTGCTGCTCACGCGTCTGCAGGGCGAGGCGGTACGCGAGCGAGCCGTCCGAGTCGACGGAGACGCCCACGAGACGGCCGGGCAGCTGGCGCTCCAGACCGGACCGGACGGCCATGTACCCGGCGTGCGGGCCACCGAAGCCGATGGGGACGCCGAAGCGCTGGGTGGTGCCGACGACGACGTCCGCGCCGATCTCACCGGGCGCGCGCAGCAGCGTCAGCGCCAGCAGGTCGGCGACGACGACGGCCTGCGCGCCGGCGGCGTGGATCTCCTCGATGAGCGCCTTCTGGTCGCGCACCACACCGGACGCGCCGGGGTACGACAGCAGCACGCCGAAGAAGTCGCCACCGAGGCCCAGGCCCTCGATGCCCTGCGACAGGTCGGCGACGACGATCTCGATGCCCAGCGGCTCGGCGCGCGTCTCGATGACGGCGAGCGTCTGCGGCAGCGTGTCCGCGTCGACGACGAACTTGGCCGACTTGGACTTGCCCGCGCGGCGCACCAGCGTCATCGCCTCCGCGGCCGCGGTCGACTCGTCCAGCATGGACGCGTTCGCCGTCGGCAGGCCCGTCAGGTCGCCGACCATCGTCTGGAAGTTCAGCAGCGCCTCGAGGCGGCCCTGCGAGATCTCCGGCTGGTACGGCGTGTACGCGGTGTACCAGGCCGGGCTTTCGAGCACGTTGCGCAGGATCACGCCCGGCGTCACGGTGTCGTAGTAGCCCAGGCCGATCATCTGCGTCATCGGGCGGTTGCGCGACGCGAGCTCGCGCAGCTCCGCGAGCGCCTCGGTCTCGGTGGCCGGGGCGGGCAGGTCCAGCACGAGGTCGCGCTCGTGGATGGACGACGGCACCGCGTGCTGCGCCAGCTCCTCGAGCGACCCGACGCCGATGACGTCGAGGATGCGCGCGAGTTCGGCCGGGCGCGGGCCGACGTGGCGGTCGGCGAACGGGGTGCCGTGCTCGAGAGCGGCGAGCGGGATGCGGTCCTGGGTCATCAAACGCCTCCGGGGTGGCTTTCGGGCACACGTGTCCTGTGCCCTCCCCGCTCTGTCCGTACCCCGAGGGGCGCCTGAGAGGTTCACCCGTTGCGAGAACGGGCTTTCACCGTCGGCGGGATTCCCTTGCGGGGATCCACTTTCCAGAGGCGTCTCGCTCGGCGGTCCTGGATGCCTGAGAGGTTCCCGGGGAGGGACTTGCTCCTTCGGCGCCGGGCTCGGAACCCGGTCTCTCCCGCCTGAGTTCAGCGACTACCCGAGAAGAATACCCGCAGGCAGCCCGGGTAGTCGCCAGGGAGGCGACCTATGTCTCAGTGGCGAGGCCGGCGAGCGCTCCCGCGACGGGGTCCGCCGGGTCGTCGCGCACCGCCGCGAGCAGGTGCCGGGTGCCCACGACGGCGTCCCCGCGCCGGGCCGCGACGAGCTTCGCCCGTTCCAGCGCGCGCTCCACGGTGCCGCCGGCGGGCAGCGCGGCCGGCTGCACGCCTGCCTCGCGCAACGCCGCCGCGCCACCCGACTCGAGCTCCGGCTTCAGCCGCCGTCCGGACGCGGCCAGCTGCCGGTCGACCGTCAGCACCGCCTCCACGAGATCACGCGACGAGACGTCTCGTCGCGCGGCGACCGCGAGCCGTTCGGCCTCGTTGCGCACGACGGTCAGCACCGGTCCGCCGAGTCCCTGGCCGCGCGAGACGAGCCGGGTCAGCCAGCGCACGTACCCGCCGCCGGACTCCCCCTCCAGGGCTCCCGCCTTGCGCAGCAACCAGACGGCGGGCGCCTCCTCGACCTCGGCGTGCTTCCGGGTGGCGTCGGCTCGCACCGCCGCGGCCGTCGCCTCGACGTCCACGCCGTGGACGAGCATCAGGTCGGCGACTCGCCCGGAGTCGAGCGACAGCAGCGCCAGCGCGAGGTGGGTCGTGGTCAGCACGCCGTCGCCGGCTCGCGCGACGGCGGCCCTCAGACAGGTCTCCAGCGCGTGGCTCACGGGCAGGAGGGTGTCGACGCGGGCGTGGTGGTGGGCGGCGCTCATCAGCGCCGTGACGTCCGGGTGAGGCTCGAGGGCGACGCCGCCGTCGTCGTCGGGCCAGTGGTCGGTCCCCCGCGCCATCGCCTGCGCCGTCAGCGACGTCGTGCCGAGCTTGCGGCCGGGACCGATGGTGTCGGCCAGTGAGATCAGCAGGTTCTCGGTGCCCACGAAGCCGAACTCCAGGCGGGCGGCGCGCCGCACCGCTGCGGCCAGCACCTTCACGACCTGCGAGGAAGGGGTGTGCGTCATGCCGGAGACGCTAGGGACCCACGTGATCACGGCGCTTCTGCCGACCGGCCACCCGCGGCGGCCAGTCGGCCACGATCGGCGGGCCGGTCAGCCGGTGGCGCGCTCGCGACGGCGGCGGGCCAGCTCGTCCTCGGTCATCGGGGCGATCTCGACGCCGTCCGCACGTTCGGCCGGGAACTCGTGGATCGTGCCGGAGATCTCACGCATCGCACCGCTCACCGCGATCCCGAACACGCCCTGACCGCCCTGCAGCAGGTCGACGACCTCCTCGGGCGAGGTGCACTCGTAGACGGTGGTGCCGTCGGAGAAGAGCGTGATCTTCGCCAGGTCCTGCACGCCGCGGCGGCGCAGGTGGTCGACCGCCACCCTGATGTTCTGCAACGAGACACCGGTGTCCAGCAGCCGTTTGACGACCTTGAGCACCAGGATCTCCTTGAAGGAGTACAGCCTCTGGCTGCCGGAGCCGTGCGCCATCCTTATCGTCGGCGCGACCAGCCCGGTCCTTGCCCAGTAGTCGAGCTGCCGGTACGTGATGCCCGCGACCTGACATGCCGCGGGTCCTCGGTAACCGACGAGCTCGTCCGGCAGCGAGGAGTCCGGGAACAGTTCACCCTGCAGCCCGGATTCGGCCCGCAAGGGCGCTTCCTCGACCACGCCTGCCTCCCCTCGGAACGGCCACGAAACTCATGACCGTCAAGCCGCCGCGTCCACTCTCGCGAAGCAGCGACGTCCACTCGAGTTCGACGGTAAGACCGGTCCGATGGCAGGTCAACGCGACGCGCGGGGAGTTCCGACCCTCAACCTCAGGTAGAGAGTCACAGCGTCACCCGAACCAGGACGTTCAGGTGACGTTTAGTGATCGTTTAGCCGCCGAAACGACCGTGCGTAGTCCAACCGAGGGACATCCAAACGAACTGAACTCTCGACCATGCGAGACAGAGTGCGACACCCAAAAACTCAGGTGTCGGCGCCTCTACAGTGCTTATGTGTCCGCTCCGCGGAAGTCCTCAGGAGAGACTGAGTCGAGGAACTCGCGGAACTTCTCCACCTCGTCCTCCTGCTCGTCCGGGATGATGAGGCCCGCCTCGGCCAGCACCGACTCCTCGGCGTGGATCGGCACGCCCACGCGCAACGCCAGCGCCACCGAGTCCGAGGGCCGCGCGGACACCCGCACGTCGCCGTCGAACACGAGCTCCGCGAAGAACGTGCCCTCCTGCAGGTCGGTGATCCGCACCTGCTCGAGGTTGCGCCCGAGTGCCCCGATGACGTCCTTGAGGAGGTCGTGGGTGAGCGGACGAGCAGGGCGCACGCCCTGCTGCTCCAACGCGATCGCCGTGGCCTCGACGCTGCCGATCCAGATGGGCAGGTACCGCTCGCCCTCGGTTTCGCGCAGAAGAAGGATCGGCTGGTTCTGGGGCAGCTCCACCCGCACGCCGACGACACGCATCTCGCTCATCGGGCCTCGCCTCCCTCTGGTCATTCGGGGACGACCCGGTTTTCCCACCCGAGCATCCCCCGGCGTACATCTCCGACGCTACCCGCCAAGCGGGCCGTGTGCTCAATCGTTTCGGGCGGATCGTGATCAAGCAGGCACACATCTCCGGCTGATCAGGACTGGCGCAGACCCGCTCTCACCAACAACGTGTGCAACGAGGTGAAGAGGCCCGCCAATTCCCGGACCGTCTCGGGATCTGAGAAAGACTTCAGCAGAACGACCTCGTGGTCCGCTGCCGCGCGGACCGCGCGCAGGTGCTCGCGCTCGACGCCGAGTCCGGTCATCGTCCGGATCGTGCGGAGCGCGGTGACGTCGTCGGCGGTGAACCGGCCGCCGGGGCCGGGGCGCAGCAGACCGTCGCGTTCCAGCTGGGAGAGCTGTTCCGCACCCAGACCGGTCTGGGTCAGCAGGTCGATCCGCGACAGCGAGCCGGACGCGGCGTCGGTGGCGGCGTCGAGCTGCTCGCGGATCACCTTGAGCGGCAGGTACCTGTCGCGTTGTGCGGACAGCACGAATCGCAACCTCTCGACGTCCGCCACGCTGAACTGGCGGTAGCCGGAGGCGGTGCGTGCCGGGCGGACCAGCCCCTCCGCTTCCAGGAAGCGGATCTTGGAGATGGTGACGTCGGGGAACTCGGGACGAAGCTGCGCGAGCACAGCGCCGATGCTCGAGTCCCCGCGTTGTGGCCGCCCGGCCGTCACGCGTCAGGCTCCCGCGGAGCCAGGACCCGTCAGGAAGACGAGGCGGAACTTGCCGATCTGGACCTCGTCGCCGTTCGCGAGGACGGCCTGGTCGACCGGCTCACGGTTGACGTAGGTGCCGTTGAGGCTGCCGACGTCGATGACGACGAACTCGCCGCTTTCCCGGCGGAACTCGGCGTGCCGGCGCGAGACCGTCACGTCGTCCAGGAAGATGTCGCTGTCGGGGTGGCGCCCGGCGCTCGTCGTGTCTCGGTCCAGCAGGAACCGGGATCCGGCGTTCGGACCGCGCTTGACCACGAGCAGCGCGGAACCGGCGGGAAGGGCGTCAACACCGGCAACGGCCGGCTCCTGTGCGGGCGCCTCGGCGCCGCCTTCCATCTCCTGGAGGAAGTCCGCCCGGAAGACGGAGGTCCGCTCCGGGGACTGCTCCGGCGGAACGCCTGGGCCGTCGTTCGTGCTCACCTGAGCTCTCCTCCTGCTGCTGGATCCGTCACTTCCGGTAAAACCTATCGCGTTGGGGTCACCGCCTTCAGCGCGGCTCCCCTTCCGGCCGAAGATCCGGCGAAAGATCGACGTCACTCCTTCTCCACCAACGCCTTGTACCCGTCCGCGTCCAACAGGCCTTCCAGCGCCTCCGGGTCGTTCAGCCGGATCTCGACCATCCAGCCCTCGCCGTACGGATCGGTGTTCACCGAGTCCGGCGTCTGGACCAACGCGTCGTTGATGGCGACGACCTCGCCGTCGAGCGGCGAGTAGAGGTCGGAGACGCTCTTGGTGGACTCGACCTCGCCGAACGTGTCACCCGCCGCCACGGTGTGACCGACCTCGGGCAGCTGGACGAAGACGACGTCACCGAGCTGTTCCTGGGCGTAGTCGGTGATGCCGACGCGCACGGTGTTCTCGCCTGTGCTGGCGACCCACTCGTGCTCCTCGGTGTAACGAAGCTCCTCGGGAATCAACTGACTGCGCTCCTCGTGCTGAACCTGTATGGGGTGATCTTTTCACGCGACCGTGCGAGGTGTGACCCGCAGGGCCAGGAAGAACTGGTAGACGTACAGCAGCGCCGACCACAGGTAGAGGGCTCCGCCCCAGGCCGTGAACGCGTAGGCGAACGGCAGGGCGACCTGGGCCCACGCCGAGTCCCCCTGCGCGAGCAGCAGCAGCGGGAAGGCGTAGAGCAGGTTGAAGGTCGCGGCCTTGCCGAGGTAGGTCACCTCGAACGTGCCCCAGCCCCGGCTCCGCAGGACCAGCAGGCAGATGCCGACGACGACCTCGCGGCTCACGAGCACGACGGCGACCCAGAGCGGGACGATGTCCCTGATCACGAACGCGAGCAGCGTGCAGAACACGTAGAGGCGGTCGGCGGCGGGGTCGAGCAGCGCGCCGAGGTTGCTCATCTGGTCGAGCCAGCGCGCGAGCTTGCCGTCGAGCCAGTCGGAGAACCCCGCGAACATGAGGATGAGCAGCGCCCAGCCGTCTTCGCGGGGTCCGAGCAACAGGTACAGGAACAGCGGGACACCGGCCAGCCGCAGCACGCTGAGCAGGTTCGGAATCGTCAGCAGGCGATCAGCCGGATCACGCACACCCGCACTCTAAACGAGTGACTGCGCAAGGGCTGCCGGATGGCGTCACGGCACGCTGTGCGACTGGTTGCGGGGGTGCGGTCGTTCGGGTCTTGCTCAGGCTGTGTGGGTGAGGGTCCAGCCCCGGCGCTGCATCTCGGCGCCGGTGATGGCGTGCGGGCGGCCCCGGTCGTCGCGGCCCACCCAGCGAGCGCGGAAACCCTCGAGCACGTAGGCGTGACCCCGGCTCCACACCACGCTGCACGGCGTGGTCGGCAGCGCTGAACCGGACTCTGCGTCCTGCTGCGGCTGGGTTTCCATGGCGGTTCTCATTTCTGTCCTCTCGTGACATCAGGGATGTCGCGTACCGGGGCTCCGGCGTTATCCCTGGAAACGAATTCTGTCGGACTGTGGTTCAGAACACTCCTGTGTTTTGGGTCCTAAGCGACGGGTGGATCGATCCGCGCGCCGAGCTGTTCGGGTCCGAAGTGGAACGGAACTCACGGTCCTTGCCTGCGCAACCGTTCGTCGTACGCCGATGACCGCACAACGTCCGCCGAGGATCGGCCGGGCCTAACATCAACGCGTGGACCAGGTGAAATTCGGTACGGAGCTCATCTCCCGGTTGATGGACCACCTCTGCTCGCGGCTCGACGGCTGCGAGGGCGCCGGGCTCAGCGTGTGGCCGGAGGGCACGTTGCTGCGGGCCGTGGGCGTCGCCGCGGAGCTGGACGCCGAGCAGTTGTCGAGCGGTGCGGGGCCGCTCGTCGACGCCTCGCGCGATGAACGGCAGGTGTCCGGTCAGGTGGCCGGCACGCACGTGCTGGCGGTGCCCGGCAGCTGGGGCGACGGCGGTCCCGTGGTGCTGACGGTCTACCTCTCGCACGCGCCGACCGTCGAGGACCTGGCGGCGATCGAGGAGGTCGAACCGCTGGTCGCGACGGCGGCCGCGGTGGTCGAGTTCTGCGCGGGCGAGGTCCTGCGGGCCGACCAGATGGTGCGGATGGTGCAGCACCGCCGCTACATCGAACAGGCGAAGGGCCTGGTCATGGGGGCCCGGCCGTGCACGCCCGGCGAGGCGTTCGAACTGCTGGTCCGCACGAGCCAGCACGCCAACGTGAAGCTGCGGGACGTGGCCACGGCACTGGTGCTGACCGTGGGCGGGACGCTCGAGGACAGCACCGACGACGTCGCCGCCCCGCCGGACGCCGCGCTCGAGGTCGCGGAGCGGCTGTGGGAGGCCCTGCGGCACCTGAGACCGGAGTGAGGAATCCGGCAAGTCCGGGGTTTGAACCGACCATTGTCCGGGTACCGACTCCTCGACCTGTCCTGTTGGCTGGCCGCTCCCGTACGGTGGTGGCCGCAGCGGTTGAACCAGCAGCCGCGTCCGGGGCCGCTGCGTGGCGGCTCCCTGTTTGCGAGAGGGAGTACTTCGGTGACTGTGCAGGACCCACGTGCGGAGCAGATCGAGCTGAAGGTGCGGCAGCCGGCGCCCGGAGTCACCGTCCTCGCCGTGTCCGGTGAGGTCGACATGGTGTCCGCGCCCGCGTTGCGCGAATCCCTGGTCAGCGGCCTCGACGACGGCGGCGTGTTCGTCGTCGACATGTCGAGCGTGACGTTCCTCGGTTCCGCCGGGCTCGCGGTGCTCGTCGAGGCCGCCAAGCTGGCTCAGCAGCAGAGCGCCACCCTGAAGATCGTGGCGACCGCCAGGGCCGTGACGCGTCCCCTGGAGGCCACCGGGCTCGGTGAGGTGTTCAGCCTCCACCCGTCCGTGGACTCGGCCCTGGGCTAGCGCGCAGGACGGTGAGACGGTTCCCCGCCTGGCCGAGCGCCGCGGCGACGTCGCGGAGAGCCTGCTCCACCCCGCCCTTCTCCACGCCGAGGCCGCCGAGGTCGACGGTCAGCGGTACGGTGCCGCCCCGGGCCGCCGTGGTCAGCGTGCGGCGCAACGACGGACCTGCCTGCACGGGCACGTCCCCGCGCACCACCGCTACCACGCCCGAGGAGGTCTCGTGGACCCGCACGTCGCACTCCGGCGCGGCAGAGATCACGGGGACGACGGGCGAACGGGCTCGACGCAGGTGCACGGTCGTGCCACTCGCCGTGCGGTCGATCTCGACCTCGTCCACGCTTTCCCGCATGAGCAGGAGACCTCGCCCCCGCATCGTCAGCGCGGCCGGCGGCACGCGCCACTGGCCGTGGTCGGCGACGTCGACGCGGACGGTCCCGTCCTGCTCGGCCCGGGCCCGCACCTCGACGGTGCCGCGGGCAGGGCCGGGATAGGCGTGCTCGACGGAGTTGTTGATCGCTTCACTGATCGCGAGAACGAAGTCGCTCGCCTCGTCCTCGCCGAATCCGCTGTCCTGCAGCCAATGGCGAAGGCGGTGCCGGACAGGCGCCACTTCTCGCGCGTCTGCCGGGAAGCGGAGGGCCATGAAGTCTTGATGCACCAGCACAGCGCTCCTCCCAGGTGATCCTCGTGCCTTCCAGCAGGGGATTTCCCGGGGAGCGGCTCGAATACACGTGTAAAGCGAGATCGATTCGGGTACGGCATAGGACATGCCGGCCTTCAGCAGAACGGACTACGAGGTGGCTGTGACTCAATTGTCAGGCGTCGAGCTCCGGATGGCGGCGGACCCCACGCAGCTGTCCATCGTGCGCGCGGTCGCGGCGGACATCGCGATGCGGCAGGACTTCGACCTCGACTCGATCGAGGACCTGAAGCTCGCCGTGGACGAGACGTGTTCCACGCTGATCACGCTCGCGGCTCAGGACGCGGTGCTCAGCTGTCACTTCGCGGTGGACGACAGGGGTGCCGTCCACGTGTCGGCGAAGGTGTCGGCGAAGTCCGCCTCCGGTCCGGACGAGGCGAGCTTCGGCTGGCGCGTGCTCACCGCGCTCGTCGACTCGGTGCAGACCAGGGTCGAGGAGAACGAGGGATTCGTGGTCCACATCGACCTCGTCAAGTCGACGGCAGGGGCGGTGGATGCGTGACCGGGGCGGAAGAGGCCACCAAGACGGCGGAGATCGAGCCGGAAGAGCCGAAGGCCGAGGAGAAGAAGTCCCGGTCGGGTGACTACGACCACCTGGCTCCGCTGTTCGCCGAGCTCGCGGGCACTCCCGCGGGCCCGAAGCGCGAGACGTTGCGGGACAGGCTCGTCACCGAGCACCTGCCGGTCGCCCAGCACATCGCCCGCAGGTTCGGCCACCGCGGCGAGCCGCACGAGGACCTGGTGCAGGTCGCGACGGTGGGCCTGATCAACGCGGTCGACCGCTTCGACCCCGAGCGCGGCAGCGACTTCCTGTCGTTCGCGGTGCCGACGATCATGGGTGAGGTCCGGAAGTACTTCCGCGACTCCAGCTGGTCGGTGCGGATGCCGAGGCGGCTCAAGGAGCTGCACCTGGCGATCAACGCGGGCACGTCGCGCCTGTCGCAGTCGCTCGGCCGCGCGCCGACCCCGTCGGAGCTGGCCGAGCACCTGGGTCTGTCACGTGAGGAGATCCACGAGGGTCTCGCGGCCGGGAACGCGTACCAGAGCGCGTCCCTGGACGACATGCTGATGTCGGAGGACTCCTCGATCTCGCTGGGTTCGACGATCGGCGAGGAAGACCCCGAGATCGCCATGATCGAGCAGCGCGAGGCCCTGCACCCGTTGCTGGAGAAGCTGCCCGAGCGCGAACGCAAGATCGTGGTCATGCGCTTCTTCGGCAACATGACCCAGACCCAGATCGCGCAGAAGGTCGGCATCTCCCAGATGCACGTCTCGCGTCTGCTCGCGAAGACGCTGCGTCAGCTCCGGGACGTGTTGGAAGAGGCGTAGGCACGAATCCGGCGCCGGGCCGCGTTGACGATCTGGCGCCGTTCGTCCTCTCCCATGCCGCCCCACACGCCGTACGGCTCCTGAGCCTCGAGCGCGTGGGCGCGGCACTGCTGCAGCACCGGGCAGTGCCCGCAGATCGCCTTCGCCTTGTCCTCCCTGGCCGCCCGCGCGTACCCGCGTTCGTTGTCCGGGTGGAAGAAGATCGCGCTGTTCTCACCGCGGCACAGGCCATCCATCTGCCAGTCCCACACCTCGGTGACCGGCTTGGGCAGACGGGTCGTGCAGGTCATCGCGACTCCCGGAGGACTAGGGGAAAGAGTTGCGATCTCTGCGTACCTCGGGCTGACCAGGGATAAACCAGTTACAGCCTTTCGGGTGCGCCAATCCCCAGCAGGGACAGGCCCAGCGTGAGCACCCGGGACGTCAGCGTGAGCAGGTGCAGGCGCGAGTCCTGCAGTTCCCGCGTCTCCGCCGTCGCGACCGGACAGTCGTTGTAGAAGGTGGAGAACGCCGTCGCCGTCTCGAACAGGTAGGTCGTGAGCTTGTGCGGCGCGAGCTCGTCGATGGCCGCCTGGATGGCCGTGGGCAGCTGCAGCAGCTTCAGCGCCAGGTCCCGCTCGGCCTGCTCCCGCAGCACCAGCGGCGCGTCCTGGGGGGCCTCACGCCCGACCTTGCGGCCGATCGAGAGGATGCGGGCGTTGGCGTACTGGATGTACACCGACGTGTCGCCGGTCTTGGCGAGCATCTTCTCCCAGGTGAAGACGTAGTCCTTCTCCCGGTCGTTGGAGAGGTCCGCGTACTTCACCGCGCCGAGGCCGAGCGTGCGGGCGAGCTCCTCCTTCTCCGCACCCTCCACATCGGAGGATTCCGGCATGACCTGGTACGAGTTCTCGACGGCCTCGGTGAGCAGGTCGATCAGCTTGATCGTGCCGCCCGCGCGCGTCCGGATGGTCTTGCCGTCGGAGCCGAGGATCGTGCCGAACCCGGTGTGCACGGCGGTGTGCGCGTCGTCGAGCCAGCCCGCCTGCTTCGAGGTCGCGAAGATCATCTGGAAGTGCTGGGCCTGCGGCGTGCCGACGACGTAGATCAGGTCGTCGACCTTGCGCTCCCGCACCCAGTACCGCACGGTCGCGAAGTCCGTGGTGGCGTAGCCGTAGCCGCCGTCGCTCTTGCGCACGATCAGCGGCAGCCGGTCGCCCTCGCGGTTGGTGAACCCCGGCGGGAACACGCAGAGCGCGCCGTCGCTGGTCTCGATGAGACCCTTCTGCTGCAGCTCGGTGATCGTGTCCGCGAGGTACGGGTTGTAGAAGCTCTCGCCGTAGTTGTCCTGCGCGGAGAGCCCGATGCCGAGCAGTTCGTAGACCTGGTTGAAGTGCCGCTGCGACTCCCCCACCAGCTCGTGCCACAGCGCGAGCGTCGCCTCGTCGCCGCCCTGCAGCAGCACCACGCGGCGCCGTGCGCGGTCCGCGAAGCCCGGCTCGTTGTCGAACTTCTGCCGCGCCTGCTGGTAGAACGCGTTGAGGTCGCTGATCTCGTGGTCGGCGCCGTGGCCCTCGTCGGTCAGGTGCTCGATGAGCATGCCGAACGGGGTGCCCCAGTCACCGAGGTGGTTGTGCGGGATGACCTCGTGCCCGGCGAAGCTCAGCAGCCGGCAGAACGCGTCACCGATGATCGTCGACCGCAGGTGGCCGACGTGCATCTCCTTGGCCACGTTGGGGCTGCTGTAGTCGATCGCGATCCGGCGGGGCTCCTCGGTCTCGGGCACGCCGAGCCGGTCGTCGCGGAGCAGGTTCGCGGTCTGCGTCTCGAGCCACTCGCGGCGCAGCTTCAGGTTGATGAAGCCGGGGCCGGCGATCTCCGCGGCCTCGACCGCGTCCTGGGCGTCGAGGTGCTCCACGATCAGCGTGGCGACCTCGCGGGGGTTCCTGCCGACCTTCTTGGCGAGGCTCATCGCGACGTTGCACTGGTAGTCGGCACCGTCTCGGTTGGACGGTCGGATCAGCGCTTGTTCGGCGGTGATGTCCACGTCCAGGGCGGCGCGCAACGCCCGCGCGACCCGCTGGCCCAGTTCGAGCCCGACATCCCCACGCAGCACTGAACCCACCTCTCGACCACCGGCTTGGTCAGCTCAGTATTTCACCCGTGGCAAAACGGTTCCTCACCACCGCCCGAGCAGCAGCGCCCCTCCGCCGACGAGGGCGGCGACGCTGACGAGCCCGAACAGCGTGACCCAGCCGAGCGCGGGCACGCCGGTGAGCCAGGCCAGCTGGTCGGCGTCGGACTTCGGCGCCTGCCGCCGCCACCGCTTGACCTGCAGCTCCCACACGGGCCGGACGCCGCCCAGCAACAGGAACCAGGCGAACACGTACGCGGCCACGTCGCGGACCTCGGCCGTGGCGTAGAAGGACACGAAGAAGAACGCGCCGCCCGTGACGATGATCGACAGCACGCCGAACACGTTGCGGATCATGATCAGCATGGCGGCGAGGAACCCGATGCTGATCCACAGCATCAGCTGGATCTTCTCGTTGGTGATGAGCACGGCGGCGCCGAAGCCGAGCAGCGACGGCGCGACGTAGCCCGCCAGGGCGGTCAGCACCATGCCGGGCCCGCGCGGCTTCCCGCGCGACACGGTGAGGCCGGAGGTGTCGGAGTGCAGCTTGATCCCGCTCAGCCGGCGGCCGGTCAGCACGGCCAGCAGCGCGTGCCCGCCCTCGTGGGCGATGGTGATGACGTTGCGGGTGACCCGCCAGAGCCCGTGGATCGCGACGGCCAGGAACGCGGCGGCGGCCGTCCCCCACGTGATCAGCACTTCGTGGGTCAGCAACTCGGAAGGCATCGCGACATCGAAACAGACGCGCCGTGAGAGCCGCATGTGGGCTCTCACGGCGCGTCTGCGCCGGACAGGGGCTGTGCGTCAGGACTAGTGCTTGATCCTGTCCTTGCTCACGCGCTCGGTCTTGGGGTCGACCACCGCCTGCTCGCGGGTGATCGGTTCCTCGCGGCGTGCCGCGGTGGGCAGCGGCTCGGTGATCGCCGTGCCGTCCCGCTCGTCGCGGAAGGCCTCCGAGCGGGGCTCGGGCAGCACCGGGTCCTCGTCCTCGACCAGCTTGCGGCGCGCGGGCATGACCGCGAGCAGCAGGCCGAACAGCGCGATGCCGAGGTGCAGCCAGTTGTCGTTGGCGTTGACCGCGAGCGGGTTGCCGTACTCCTCGGCCGGGTTCCGGGCGAGGACCCCCGTGATCATGAGGTCCCACACGAAGAGCGCGGCGAAGCCGGCGAACAGCAGCCAGCCGTACATCCGCGCGAGGCCCGAACCGAGAGCAGTGAGCAGACCGAGCACGCCCACGGCCACCATCACCAGGTTGTGCAGCGGGTTCACGGAGAACCCGAGCACGTACGACTGGGCGGCCCAGTCGCCGAGACCGGTGCGGGTGAAGCCCACGACGCCGAACACGATGAACGCGATGCCGGCCAGTCCGGCCAGCACCTGCACCGGCTGAAGGCCGGCGATCTTGATGCGGTGGGTCATGACGCCCTCCAGGCTCCGTCTTGTCGCTCGGCGGACTACCCCGGCCTCACAGGGACCAAACGCTTGCGATCAGCGGGGGCCCTTGCGGCCGATGCCCGCGTACGCGCCCGGAACCACGGCCGGGGCCTCGATCGACAGCCCCTCCATGAGCTGCTCGACCGGGGCGGGGTGCGAGACGACGAGGAATCCGCCCGCGGGCAGCGCGTGCCGGTAGCGGCGCACGACCCGGCCCGGCCCGGTGGTGTCGTCGACGTACCTCAGGACGTCGACCATCAGCACCGCGTACGGCTCGCGCAGGTCGAGATGGGACAGCACGCCCGGATGCCGGAGCACCTGGTCGGGGCGGCGCAGGTCCGCCTCGACCGCGCACGCCCGCGGCTCGCCGCGCAACAGCCCGCGGGAGAACGCGACCGTGACCGCGTCGGAGTCCACGTAGACCACGCGCGCGTCGGGCAGCGTCTGGTGCACGGCACCGCACGTCGGGATGCCCGAGCCCAGGTCAAGGAACTGGCGGACGCCCGCCGCCCAGCAGTGGCGGACGGCGTGGCGCAGGAACGTCCGCTGGGCTCGGGTGACGAGCGGCAGTTCGGGGTCGATCCGGACTGCCTGCTTGGCGAACGCGCGGTCGGCGGCGTAGTTGTGCGCGCCGCCGAGGTAGAAGTCATGGATGCGCGCGGCGTTCGGCCGACGTACGTCGACCTCGTAGCGTGCGAAGGCGGGGACCGCAGCCATTCGCAGAGCGTAACTGGCGCCTAGACCATTCGGGCGAAGTTTTCGAAGATTCTTTGGGTCCGTCTGACATGGACCGTCTCGCGGGAGGGCCCGGTCCACCCCACGAAGACCGGGCCACGTAGCGCGTACGGGGATCGAACCCGTGTTTCCGGATTGAGAGTCCGACGTCCTGACCACTGGACGAACACGCCTGGAACGAGCATTGAAACTAAAATGCTCGCGGAAATAGAAGAAAGTGAACTAGCAGGTCACAGCTTGGAGGGCGCTCCGGCCCATTCATCTGCTCGGATCATGTGAACAATGATGACCGACAGCGCGCACCAGCCGCAAAGGAATTAATCGAGCCAGGTGAGCGCGAGCCACAGCGAGGTCCGCGCATCGGCCGTTCCAAGATCACGACCGAGCAGCCGTTCGACGTGGGAGATCCGGTGCCGGACGCTGTTGCGGTGCACGCCGAGCACCGTCGCGGCCCGGTCCCAGCTGCCGTGCTGCCCGAGCCACGCCCTCAGGGTGTCGATCAGCTCGGGCCTGCCGAGGAGGCCCGCGAGCTCACGCCGGGCGAAGGCGCGGGCCGCCACGGGATCCACCAGAGAGGACAGGTCAGACGCGGGGAGGGCGGGTTCGCCGGTCGCGAGCGCGCGTGGGAGCAGGGCCGAGGCCTCGGCCGCAGCGCCCTCGATCCCAGACCCGTCCACCGGCGACGAGACCCCCACCGGCCCGGACACGCCGAGCCCCGCGGCCACCAGCGCCAGGAACCCGCCCTCGCCTTTCGACACCAGCGGCCCGTACCGCTGCGCCAGCACGTCGTAGTCCGCCCGCGACTGTCCCGCCACGACCCGGTAGGGCCCGGCCCCGAGCACCGCCTCCACACCGGACACCTCGGCCCGCAGCAACGCCGAGGCCGCGAGCCGCGCGATCTGGCCGCGTTCGCTCTCCAGGTCGCGGCGCAGCAGCCCGAGCAACGCCAGCGCGACCGCGACGACGGCGCGTTCGGCGGGCGAGAGCGGGGCCGGCCGGCGCACCACGAGCACCGCGGACTCGACCGGGTCCAGCGTCACGTGGTCCTCACCCACCTGGGCCGAGGCCGAACGGGGTCCCGTCCCGGACGCGACGCGTGCCACGAGAGAGGACACGTCCTCGGGCGCGTGCGTGGCGTCCACGAGGTCTGCACGGCAGTTCAGCACCACGGCCAGCGTCGTCAGCACCGACTCGACCGGACGGACGCGCGTCGCGGCACGGGTCAGCGCGCGCTGGCTGTCCGCGAGCATCCGCTGCTCCCGCACGGCGATCTCCGCGAGCACCGCGCCGAGCGCCTGCGAGACGGCGAGGAACGGTGTCGACGGCGGCACCTCCAGCAGGGGCATGCCCTGCGCCTCGCAGGCCTCCACCAGTGTGGCGGGCACCGTCGGGTACTCCGGCTCGACGCCGAAGCCGATCGCCGAGACGCCGGAGGACACCAGCCCGGCCACGTACGCGGGCACGTCGGACGGGAACCTCACGCCTGCCGTGAGCAGCAGCTCCTCGCCGACCAGGTACGGCGTCGGGTCCTCGAGCTCGGACACGTGCGCCCAGCGGACCGGCCGGTCCAGCGCGCCCGCTCCACACAGGACGGTCAGCCCGAGGTCGACTCGCGCGACGAGGTCACTCAGCGGGACTGTTTGCACAACCACAAGTCCAGGATTGTGCACAACGACCACTTACCAGCGCCAGCACGCGTTCCTACTGTGACCTGCAACCCAAGGAGGTCGGCAGTGGCTCTCGACTACGCGGTGATCGCCGCCTACGTGCTCGGCATGATCGGCATGGGCTGGTGGGGCATGCGCCGTGCCACCAGCAAGAGCGAGTACCTGGTCGCCGGGCGCCGGCTCGGGTTCGGCATGTACTCCGGCACCATGTCGGCCGTCGTGCTCGGGGGCGCGTCGACCATCGGCGGCGTCGGGCTCGGGTACAAGTTCGGCATCTCCGGCGCCTGGATGGTGTTCGCCATCGGCCTCGGCATCCTGTTGCTCAGCGCGTTGTTCGCGCGCCGGATCGTCCGCCTGAAGGTCTACACCGTCTCCCAGATGCTCGACCTGCGGTACGGCGGCAACTCGTCGATCGTGTCCGGTTCGGTGATGTGGGCCTACACGTTGATGCTGACGGTCACGTCGACGATCGCGTACTCGACGATCTTCAACGTCCTCTTCGGACTGCCGAAGACCGTCGGTGTGATCATCGGTGGCTCCATCGTGGTGCTGTACAGCGTTCTCGGCGGCATGTGGTCGATCACGCTGACCGACATCGTCCAGTTCGTCATCAAGACGATCGGCATCCTGTTCCTGCTGCTCCCGGTCAGCATCATCTCCGCGGGCGGGTTCGACGGGATGCGCGAACGGCTCGATGATCCGGCGATGTTCGACGTCGGCAACATCGGTGTCAGCACGATCATCACGTTCCTGTTGATCTACGTGTTCGGTCTGCTGATCGGCCAGGACATCTGGCAGCGGGTGTTCACCGCCAAGTCGCCGAAGGTCGCGACGTGGGGCGGCATCACGTCCGGGCTGTACTGCCTGGTCTACGCCGTCGCGGGCGCGTTGATCGGCACGGCGGGCAAGGCGCTCTACCCCGACATCGCGAACAAGGACGAGGCGTTCGCGGTGATGGTCGAGAACCTGCTGCCCACCGGTGTTCGTGGTCTGGTGCTGGCGGCCGCGTTGGCGGCGATGATGTCCACGTCGTCCGGTGCGTTGATCGCCTGTTCGACCGTCGCCGCCAACGACATCTGGCGGCGGAAGACCGACGTCCACTCCAACCGGATGTTCACGCTGGTCCTGGGTGTGCTCGCGATCGGGATCGCGGTGGTGCTCAACGACGTCGTGGCCGCGTTGACGGTCGCCTACAACATCCTCGTCGGCGGGTTGCTGGTCGCGATCATCGGCGGTCTGGTGTGGAAGCGCGGCACTCGCGTGGGTGCGATGGTGTCGATGGCCGTCGGTGCGCTGACGTCGATCACGTTCATGATCGTCGATGGTGTGCTCGCCGACTCGCCCATCTACTACAGCCTCGGTGCGTCGTTCGTGACGTACGTGGTGGTCAGTCTGGCCACTCCCGCCACGTCACCGGAGGTGCTCGCGAACTGGGAGCGCCGGGTGGCGGGCGAGGCGAGCGACGAAGAGGAACTGGTGAACGCATGATCGGCCCCGTCGACTCCTCGCGGGTCCCGCGCTACGCGGGCCCGGCGACCTTCGCCCGGCTGCCGCGCCTCGACCAGGTGGCGCACGCGGACGTCGCGGTGGTGGGGGTCCCGTTCGACACCGGTGTCTCCTACCGGCCGGGTGCGCGGTTCGCGCCCGCGGCCGTGCGGGAGGCGTCCCGGCTGCTGCGCCCGTACCACCCCGGCCTGGACGTGTCGCCGTTCGAACGACTGCAGGTCGTCGACGGCGGCGACATCGCGGTCAACCCGTTCCACATCGGCGAGGCCATCGAGACGATCGACCAGGCGGCGTCGGACCTGCAGGCGGACGGCACCCGGCTGGTGACCATCGGCGGTGACCACACGATCGCGCTGCCGTTGCTGCGGGCCGTGTCGCGCATCCACGGGCCGGTGGCGTTGCTGCACTTCGACGCGCACCTCGACACGTGGGACACCTACTTCGGCGAGCCGTACACGCACGGGACGCCGTTCCGGCGCGCGGTGGAGGACGGGATCCTCGACACCGAGGCGATCTCGCACGTCGGCACGCGGGGACCGTTGTACGGCAAGAAGGACCTGGAGGACGACCGCCGGCTCGGGTTCGGCATCGTGACGTCGTCGGACGTGATGCGGCGGGGCGTGGACGAGACGGTGGACGCGCTGCGGCAGCGGATCGGGTCGCGCCCGCTGTACGTGTCGGTCGACATCGACGTGCTGGACCCGGCGCACGCCCCCGGCACCGGCACGCCCGAGGCGGGCGGGATGACCTCGCGCGAGCTGCTGGAGATCCTGCGGGGGCTGCGCGGGCTCGACCTGGTCGGGGCGGACGTGGTGGAGGTGGCGCCGGCCTACGACCACGCCGACATCACTTCGGTGGCAGCTTCCCACGTGGCCTACGACCTGGTGAGCTTGCTGGCGTTGAAGGAGGGGCAGTGACGCGCAACGGTGGCGATGTCGTGGTCGAGACGCTGGAGGCGCTCGGCGCGAGCACCGTCTTCGGCATCCCCGGCCAGCACGCGCTCGGGCTCTTCGACGCGCTGCGGCGGTCGGACCTGCGGTACGTCGGCTCGCGGACCGAGGTCAACGCCGCGTTCGCCGCCGACGGGCACGCGCGGACCACCGGTTCGGTGACGCCGTTGCTCGTCTCGACCGGGCCCGGCGCGCTGCAGACCCTCGCCGGGCTGCAGGAGTCGGCCGCCGCGTCGGTGCCGGTGCTGGGCATCTCGTCGCAGATCCCGTCCGCCGGACTGGGTGGCGTGCGGGGCGGGTACCTGCACGAGCTGACCGACCAGCTGGCGTCGTTCCGCGACGTCGTGAAGCACGCGCGGGTGGTCCGGCAGGTGTCGCAGATCCCGTCGGCGCTGGCCGAGGCGTGGGAGATCGCGCTGACCGCGCCGTTCGGGCCGGTGTGGCTCGAGATCCCGCAGGACGTGCTGCTCGCCGCGGCCACCGTGCCGCCCGTGACGTCGGTGTCGTGGTCGCCGCGTGCGCTGCACCCGCGAGCGGAACTGGTCGAGGAGGCCGTGCGGTTGCTCGACGGCGCCTCGCGTCCCGTGATCCTCGCCGGTGGTGGTGCGCTCGGGTGTCCGGGTGAACTGCTGGAGCTGGCGGAGAAGCTGCGGGCGCCGGTCGTGACGACGTTCGGCGGCAAAGGCTCTTTCCCCTGGGACCACCCGCTTTCCGCGCAGTCGTGGGTGGAGGACCGGCACACCACGGAGTTCCTCGCGGGCGCGGACGTGCTGCTCGTCGTCGGGTCGGGGCTCGGTGAGCTGTCGAGCAACTACCGGACGTTCCGGCCGCGCGGCGCGGTGGTCCAGATCGAGGCCGACCTCGGCAAGCTGGAGTCCAACTACCCCGCGCTCGGCATCCACGCCGACGCCCGGCATGCGATGCGTGCCTTGGCTTCCGGCGTGGCCGCCCGTGCTGTGGACGGTGTCGCGGAGGAACGGGTGCTGGGGCTGCTGGCGAGCGTTCGGGAACGGCTTCAGGGTCAGGGGCTCGACCTGGAGTGGCAGGTGCTCGACGCGCTGCGGGCCGCGGTGCCGGACGGCACACCCACGTGCTGGGACATGACGATCCTCGCCTACTGGGCCTGGTCGGCGTGGGACCCGCGGGGTGGCGCGCAGCTCACCGCCCAGGGCTCCGGCGGGCTCGGTTACGGCTTCCCGGCCGCGCTCGGGGTGGCTGCGGCGGTCGACGGGCCGGTGCTCGCGGTGTCCGGGGACGGCGGCGCGATGTACGGGATCTCGGAGCTCGCGACGGCCGCGCAGCACGGGTCGCGGGTCGTGTGGCTGATCGTCGACGACGGCGGCTACGGCATCCTGCGCGAGTACATGACCGACGCGTTCGGGCAGGCCACCGGGACCGAGCTCGCCCGTCCGGACTTCGTGGCGCTCGCCGGCGCGTTCGGGGTGCCCGCCACCCGCAGCACGCCCGAGTCGCTGCGCGAGGACCTCGCCAAGGCGTTCGCCGGGGACGGCCCGCACGTGGTCGTGCTGCCCGCGGTGCTGCGCATGTTCGCCCCCACGCACCTGGAGCACACGTGATCGTCGCGAACTTCGTCAACGGCACTTCTGTCCCGGCTGAAGAGACCTCACCGCTCGTCGATCCCACGACCGGTTCCGAGTTCGGCCGCGTGGTCGTCTCCCGGTCCGCCGAGGTCGACGCGGCGGTGCGTGCGGCCTTCCAGGCGTTCCCCGCCTGGTCGCGCACCACGCCCGGCGAACGTCAGCACGCACTGCTGAAGCTCGCGGATCTGCTGGAAGCGAATGCGGGCGCGGTCGCGGACGCGGAGGTGCGCGAGACCGGCAAGATCCGCTCGGTCCTGCTCGACGAGGAGATCCCGCAGTGCGCGGACCAGCTCCGGTTCTTCGCCGGTGCCGCCCGTGCGCTGGGCACCGCCGCCGCGGGTGAGTACGTCCCGGGCCACACCTCGTACCAGCGGCGTGAGGCCGTCGGGGTGATCGCGCAGATCACGCCGTGGAACTACCCGCTGATGATGGCCGTGTGGAAGATCGCGCCGGCACTGGCCGCGGGCAACACCGTGGTGCTCAAGCCCGCCGACACCACGCCGTCGTCCACGGTGCTGCTCGCGACGCTGGCCTCCTCCGTGCTGCCGCCGGGCGTGTTCAACGTCGTGCTCGGCGACCGCGACACCGGCCGGCTGCTGGTCGAGCACCCCGTGCCCGCCATGGTGTCGCTGACCGGCTCCACCCGCGCCGGCGTCGAGGTGGCCCGCAGCGCCGCCGCGACCGTGAAGCGCACGCACCTCGAACTCGGCGGCAACGCGCCGGTCCTGGTGTTCGACGACGTGGACGTCACCGCCGCGGCGGAGGGCATCGTCGGTGCCGCGTTCTACAACGCGGGCCAGGACTGCACCGCCGCTTCTCGTGTTCTCGTGCACTCCGCCGTGCACGACGAGTTCGTGGCGGCTCTTGTGAAAGCGGCTTCGGCTGCTGTTCCCGGTGTGGACTTCGGGCCGCTGAACAGCCAGGCCCAACTCGACCGCGTGCTCGGCCTGCTGTCCCGCTCGCCCGGTCTCGTCCACTGTGGAGGGAAGCGGCACGGCTCCGCGGGCTTCTTCCTGGAGCCGACGGTCGTCTCCGGCCTCTCCCAGAACGACGAACTGGTGCAGGAGGAGGCGTTCGCCCCGCTGATCACCGTGCAGCGGTTCGGTTCCGACGACGAGGCGATCGCTCTGGCCAACGGCGTCCCCCAGGGCCTGGCGTCGTCGATCTGGACCCGTGACACCAGCCGTGTGGCCTCACTGACCGCACGCCTCGACTTCGGCATCGTCTGGGTGAACACGCACGGCCTCGTCGCAGCCGAGATGCCACACGGCGGTTTCGGCGCCTCGGGCTACGGCAAGGACCTGTCGATGCACGGCCTGGAGGACTACACGCGCGTCAAGCACGTGATGATCGCGCACTGAGCATCGCCTGGTACGGCATCGGGTAGTGCAGCAGGCTCGCCGGGACGATCGCGGACACCACCCGGATCATCCGGATCCACCGGCGCAGCCTGCGCCCGTCCGCGTCCGTCCACTCCAGACCGAGCTTGTCCCGCAACGCCTCCGGCAACGTGCCGACGGCGAAGTCCGGCAGCACCCGCGCCGCCACGGGCCGCACCAACGGCCACAACGCACTGGGCACGTGCTCGGAACCCGGCGCCTTGCCGGTCCGCAACTCGAACGCCTCCAACAGCCCGTCCACCCCGTCGGTCGGCTCGAGCTGCGTGGCGACCACCTCGTCCACGTACTCGCGCAACGCGGTGAGATCACCCGGCATCGACCTGATGCCGAGAGTCTCCCCCGTCTCCCGCCACTCGCGGTACAGCCGTTCCTCGTGAATCGCGGGCATCCGGGCCCGCAGCAACCGGTACGCCATGAGCAACGAGTCGAAACTCGTCGCGTGCACCCACCGGAACAACTCCTCGTCCGCGCCGGGAATCCGGGCGTGGGCGCGCAACAACCGTTCCGCCTCCCGCTCGGCCAGCTCACCACCGAACAACCGCAGCTGCGACGAGGTGATGGTCCCCGTCAGCCGCGCGAACGGATCAGCCCGATAGCCGTCGCGCACCGCAGCGGCGATGACCGGGTGCGCGACCTGCATCAGCACCGCGCGGCCCAGCACCACCAGCTCGAACCGGGTGTACCAGCCGAGCCGCCACGTCACCGACTCAGGTCCCAGCGCCACACCATGATCATCCCGTGTGGACGGTCGTCCACCGAAGATCATCACCCCAAAGAATGACCGGGGCAGCGCGCCATGATCGTGGTCGCGGTCGGCACGTTCTGTCCGTGTATCCGACGCGGACGGGGCAGCGCTCGCCATGAGCACCACCCCCGCCACATCACAACCGACCTCTCACCACGATCAGGTGGCGTAGGGCAGCTTGAACCCGCGTACCCGAGAAGCGTCCTCGTACGTGGACATCATCGCCGAAATGACGGACTCGATCTCCGCGAGCGGATACTTGGCCTCGTCGAGATCACCTTCGGCGATGCACTCGGAAAGCTCCTTGATCGTGTCTCGGAGCACGCTCAGGGAATCCCCCTGGATCGCTGCGGCGGGAAAGTTCCTGCCGGGCAGCTGAACCACGGCGAAGTTACCGTCCACCGCCAGCACCTCGGCGGGTTCAATCGATTTGTCCACTGTCATCCCTGTGGGTGGAAGGTGATGCTCGGTTCGCCTTCGATGAGCTTCCCCTTGAAGATATCCGACCGCCTGCCCACTCCCGCCGTTACATCCAAGCGAGGGAGAGAGCTGGCGATTCTGCTCCTGAGACGGGCATTGGCACCGGTGATCACGTAGTCCCAGTCCGATCCGGGCCCGTAGCCCTTCGGGTTGGCGTCCGACCTGGGTCCCTTGACCCTGCTGCCGACCACCGAGATGCTCACACCGCGACTGTTGGCGGCGTTCTGGATCCTCCTCATCTCGGACGGCGAAATCCCTTCCAACGAAGCACCGTTCGCCACCACCGGGTCACAGGGACCCGAGTTGTGCACGAGAACGGAACGGGCACCGGCCAGCACGTGGTAGGTGTGAATGCCGTCCACGGTCAGGTTGTGCACGCGTTCGACCGCGGTCCACTTCCTGACGGCGGTGATCTCGACCCGCGTGCCCGCCGACGTCCGGAGCGCCGAACCCACGTGCAGGTCCTTGGCGTCGACCCATTCCTCGTCGTCGAGCAGCCAGAACGGGTGCTGATCCGTCGCGACGATCCTGTCGTCACCGATCTCGATCTCGACGAGGTCCTTGTAACCCTGGCCGATGATCGTCGCGACCACCTCGCGGGCTCCGGACTCGCCCGTCACCGGGTCCGTGGCGAGCACCTGATCACCCAGCTCGACCTCGTCGATGCGCTTGGTCGTGCCGTCCGCCATCAACACCTGTGTGTCACCGGTGAAGCTGTTGCCGCTACCGGTTTTACAGCCGCGTCCCACCGTCTGGGCCGCTCTGCTGAGCCAACTCGCCTCCTTCGACGCGGCGGCGGCTCCTCTCGCTGCCGATCCGCCTGCGCCGCCCGCGGCCAAACCGACCGCGCCGATGACGACGAACACGGCGTCCAAGCCGTTCGCAGGCTTGTTGCCGACGGTGTAGGACCATTCGCAGAATCCGGCGCCGGGGTTGCTGCTGCGGCAGAGGTACGTGGCCCAGTGCTTGACAGCCTGTGCGTAGGTCTCACCAGGGGCCATCATGACCGGTGCGCCGAAGATCGGTCCTCGTTTCATCTCCTCGGCGGTGGGGAGGCGGTGGCCGTAGATGATCGGTTGGTTCGAGCCGTCACCGGTGCCGGACGCCCACTCGTACTGCTGCTGTTGCTCTTGCCGGTGGTCCTGTTCGGAGACGCCGCTTCCCGTTGGCCCGCACAGACCGTTGGTCGAGTAGCCACACCCGACCTCGTGGCCCGCAGCTGAGGTCGGGTTCTTCCTGTCGTCGTAGAAGTTGCACGAGTCGCAGTACAGGCCCGTCGGGTCGCTGAAGCTGATCGGGCTGTTGTTGGCGTAGACGTAGGCGTTCCACTGGCGTGGGTCCGCGAGGTCCATGATCGGGTCGACCGAGATGAACCGGCCCAGCTTCGGGTCGTACTCGCGGGCGCCGATGTGCGTGAGCCCGGTGTTGTCCAGGGTTCCGCCCACGAAGCCCTTGTCCAGCTTCGCCGGCCAGACTCCGGTGTTACCGCGGACCTCGCCGAACGGTGTGGTGCGGCGGGTGCTGACGGCCTGGTTCGACGCGTTGATGGTGTTCTGCGCGGTGCCGTGCTGGTCGGAGGTCATCCAGGTGAGGCCGGTCGACGTGCGCATCGCGATGGTCTGGCCCGCGTGGGCGTAGTACCGCGTGGCGGACTTCGTGTTGGCCGGGGTGGTGTAGCGCAGTTCCTGGCCCGGCAGGTACAGGGTGCGGCCTGCCGGGTCCCGGCGGATCAGGCGGTTGCCGTTGGCGTCGTAGACGTACGACGACTGGCCCGTCTCGTCGGTCGTGGTGGCGGGGCGGCCTTCGCGGTCCCACGTCGTCGTCTGGGTGGCGCCGCCCGGTGAGGGGCGGGTGAGGGTGTTGCCCGCGGCGTCGTAGGTGTAGGTCGCCTGCCGGGTGCCCGCGTTGTCCTTCGTCACCGTCTTGGCGACGCTGTGCTTGCCGGGCGTCATCGTGTAGTCGGTGGTGCGGGTGCCGTCGCTGGTGGCGTGCTCCACCAGCTTCGTGCGGTCGCCAGCCAGGTCGTAGGTGTAGGTCTGCCAGTACTTCGACGGTCCGCCGAGGCCGGTGTCGGTGGGGTCGGTGGCGCAGTTGCCGGACGTCGGGGTCCAGGCCTCGGTCAGGCGGCGCAGGTGGTCGGCGCGGAAGCACTGCGTGTCCGAGCTGACCGAGTCCGAGACCCTGGTGACGTTCCCGGCCCAGTCGTGGCTGTACGACACGTCCGCGACATCGGTCGGCCCGGTCGTCCTCGCGGTCTTGATCTGGTTGAGCCGGCGGGTGGCCGGGTCGTAGTTGCGCACGACGTTGACCGCGTTGGCACTGGTGCCGCTGCGCAACTCGTACGCCGCCAGCTCACCGAGAGGCGTGTAGCCGGTCACGGGGACGAACCCGGCCATCGGCGTGGTGCTGTAGCCGGAGTTCTGCTTCTTGAGCTGGCCCAGCGCGTCGTACTCGTACTCCAGCGTCTCGACCTTGAGTTCGCCCAGCGCCGGCACCCGCGTGCTCTGGAGCTGGTCGTCGTCGTTGTAGGTGTAGACGTAGTTGTAGGTGCCGGCCAGACCGGTCTCCCCCGCCGGGATCGTGACGTCCGTGGACGTGGGCAGGAAGTCCTGCGGCCGCATGCGCTTGTGTTCGGAGACGTAGTCGCCGAGTGCGTCGTGGCGCACCGACTTCACCTGGGCACCCTTGACGGAGATGCCGCTGGAGAGCGTGTCGTAGAACCACTCCAGACGGGCGGTGCCGGTGGCCGAGTCGTCGCGGGTGCTCGTCTTGCGGCCCAACGCGTCGTAGGTGTTCACGAGCACGTGGCCGCGTGCGTCCTTTGAGGACACGAGCTGGTCCGCGTCGTCGTAGGACGACTCCGACGCGCCCTTGTCCGGGTCGACCGCGGCGATCTGACGGCCGCGCGTGTCGTAGGAGTACTGCCACTTCTTGCCCGACGGGTGCACGACCTCGGTGAGCTGGCCCTTGCGGTCGTAGGTGTACTTGGTCGCGTCGAAGCCCGTCGCGGCGCCCGCGACCACGCCCGAGTGGTACTGGCGCAGCTCCGACTTGCGGCCCTGGGCGTCGAGCAGCGTCGACGTCACGACCCCGCCGGCGGGCGGCGTGGTGTCCGTGCGGTCGCCCGCGTAGTAGGTGGTCGTGCGGAACAGCTCGTCACCGCCGGGGCTGGCGACGGGCACGTTCTTCTTCAGCACGGTGACGAGTTCACGACCGGCGCCGTCGTACTGCGTCGTGGTCGCCGACGGGATGGTGTCGGTCGGGACGAACAGCGAGTCGTTCGGGGTGAAGGCCGCGTTGTAGGGGTTGTTCGCCCTCTTGGCGCGCCCCGCCGAGTCGTAGTGGGTGTCGGTGATCACCGTGTTCGACGCGGTACCCGAGGCGTCCGGTTTCTGCGCCTGACGCGGCCTCAGCAGGCCGTCGTACAGCTCGCGCGACGCGACGTACTGCCCGTTGACCATCACACTCGACGTGACGACCGAGGGCTGGTCGGTGCGCTGCAGGTAGGAGAACTTCTTGTAGGCGAGCCTGCCCGCCTTCGCCTGGCCCGGCTTCCACACCGCTGTCGTGCGGCCGAGTCCGTCGTACTCGATGAACGCCTTCTGGTCGTTGGGGTCCGTTGTGGACACCGGCGAACCCCAGGCGGGCTCCACGGCGGTCTTGGTGACCCAGCCGAGTGTGTTGGTGGTGGTCACCTCGGTGACGGGTCCGCCCAGCGCGGGCGTGTACGCCGTGCTCAGGGTTCCCTTGGGGTCGGTCAGCTTCGTGACACGGCCGTAGACGTCGCGTTCGGTCGAGGACTCGGTCAGGTAGGCCGCGGTGGCGCCGACGTAGGACTTGAGGGTCTCGGACCTGGTGGGATCACCCAGGGTCGGCGCGACACCGTGCCCTTGGCCGTCGTAGTAGGTCTTGAGGTCGCCTGCGATGTCGGCGTCCTGCAGGCCGGTCTCGGCCTTGGCCTTCGCGCAGTCGACGAGGTAGTCGCGCTTGCGCGACACCTTGTCCGTCACCCAGGCCGACGTGTTGCGCACGTAGTCGATCAGCACGCACTTCTCGTCGCCGGTCGCCGCGTCGTCGCCGCGGTCCTCGGTCTGCGTCGCCTGACCGTAGGTCTGGTCGAAGTCGGTGACCTGGGTGGTGGTGCGGAAACCCCGGCCGCTGTCGAGCGCGACACGCGTGTGCTTGCTCGCGGACTGGACGTACCGGGCGTGAACGGTGACGTCGTTGATCGTGCGGCTCGCGGTCGGTTCCGACTGCCACGGCCCGGTGACCGTCGCGGACACCTCGGCGCCGCCGGGCCCGTTGTGGATGATCTCCTCACGCATCATGCCGGCGAAGGCGTCCTCGTCGTTCACTGCCGCAACAGCGCCCACGGTGATCGCCGGAAGCGTCACCTCCCGAGTGCCTGACGGCATCTTGTCGCCGTGCATGCCGCGGAAGTAACGCCGCTCGGTCAGCGTCTGCTCACCGGGGTCGCCCAGACGCGTCTTGACCGCGCCGTAGCCGCGCCACACCGACCACGTCTTGTCCTCGGCCTTCACGAAGCCGTCGTCGTCGGAGTAGTGCCAGGCCGGGTCACCGACGTACTCGTACTGCGTGAGCACGCGCACCGAGCCGCCGGTCAGGTCCGACTCGGTCATGCTGTTCACGACGTACTTGTGGAAGTAGTCCCAGATCGGTGCCGGGTCACCGGGAGGCGTCCAGCGCACCGGGTAGCACCGCAGCTTGTTGTCCTGCAACGCGTTCTGGTCAGGCATCCGCGAGCCCGGAACGCAGTCCGGATCGGAGTAGGTGACGTCGATCTGCCCACCGCTCTCGGTGAAGATCGTCTTGAGACGCCACCACTTCATCGCCGCCAGCTGGTCTGAGTGCGTGTCGACGCGGTTGCTCAGCTGGATGCCCAGGAAACGAACGTCCGGCGTGGTGGTCTGCTGCCCCACCAGGCCCACGCGCGAGATCTTGTCGAGCCACAACCCGGCCCGGGTGCCATCACCGGGATCGGGGAACGAGTGCGTCAGCGTCCACTTCTCGACCGCGTTCCCGCCGGTCTTCGTGGTCACCGACGCCAGGCGCTTGGTCCCCCAGAACGTCGGCGAGCTGAAGTTGCACGGGCTGCCGGTGCACTCCTGGTCCCACGGAGTGTCCGGCCAGTGCGCGGCGTCCTTCGTGCCGCAGTCGGCCAGGCAGCGGTCGGCGGGCTCGAGGACCACCTGCATCGGCGCGGTCTCGGTGCGATCGCCGCGGGTGCCGTAGTCGATCTGCTTGAGCACCGACGCACGGTCGTACTCGACGACGTCGGTGCGGGAGTTGTTGCGCCCGTACTTGTTCGTTTCCTTGTCGTAGCTGTACGTCATCGTGTTGTTGTGGGTGTCCACGACGTACTCGAGGTTCCACCGCCACGGCTGCGCGCAGAACGAGTCCTTGAACAACGTCGCCGCGCACGGCTCACCGGCGTGGTTGCCCGCCACCGGCACGTTGAGCACCGACTGCGCGCCACGGCCGAACCAGTGCTGCGTCCCGTCCTTGGTCGTCACGACCCAGTGCTCACCGTTGCGCGCACCGTTGTCCGCGCCGGTCCGGAACTCCACGCGGGTGCCGTCGTCGTTGCGCAGACGCCACCGGTTCGAGTCCCCGGCCTCCTTGATCAGCTCGCCGCCGTGCCCCGTCATCGACAACGTGGCGTTCTCGTTGCGCCAGCACATGTCGCCGGTCTCGGTGGTGTTGCGCGCACCATCAGCCATGTCACCGGCACAACCGACGTACTTGCGCTCGATGAAGTTGCCCCCGAGGTCGAACCCCTCACCGATCCACGACGGCTGGTTGTTCGACGCGGCCATCCGGCCGTCCACGCTCGCCGACGAGTAGGCCAGCGTCAGCGACGGCGCCGGCCCTCCCAGCGACGGCGGCACCCGCAACGGGTAGTTCCAGTGGAATCCGCCGGTGTTGCCGCCCGCCGACCACGTCGCCGACGGCGACAGACTCGTCGCCTCGTAGCTGCCCGAGCCACTGGACGTGCCCGCGGTCAGCGCCATGAACGTCGCCGCCGCGGGACTCGCCTGCGCCGCCGTCACCTTGTTCTTCGCGGTGTCGTTGCGCGACGCGACCGGCTTCGCCGCGCACTCCGGCTTGTCCGGCGTGCTCAACGCGCACTCCGGCAACTCGACCAGCCGCAGCCGGGAAGCCCAGTCACCGCCGTAGGCCCAGCGGAACGACGAGTAGTCGACCTCGACCTTCGCCGCACCACCGGACACCTTGAACAGCAGGCCTTCCACACCGGCCTTGCGGGTCTTCTCGCGGTCGAACGTCTCGATCCGGACCTTGGGCTTCGCGGCACGCGCCGTGGCCGTGGCATCGGCGGACGCCACGGTCAGCGGAGTGCCGATGACCTTCGACGCCGACGCGCCGAGAGGAACCTCGGCGACCGCCGCCTTGGGCCACACCGGCGCGCTGCCGGTGAAGGCCTTCCCGGTACGGGTGTCCTCGTTCTTCGCGGCGCCCGCGGTCTTCCCCTTGATCACCCGCTCTTTCGCCGGTGCCGGCGGTGTGTAGGGCGCGGCGACCGCGGTCGGGGGTGTGGCGGAGAGAACCGTGGTCACCAGCGACGCCACCAGTGCGACGGCCAGGCCACGTCTGGGCAGGGCTGTGGGCATGACACAACTCCAGAAGTGAGGTGGAGGACCGCGGACTAGCTGAAGAAGACGCGGGACGGGTCGGTCCAGCCCAGGCCGACCCTGGTGGGTTCGGCGTAGGGGAAGGAGGTCAGGCCGTGGTGGTTGGTGTACGACCAGACCGAGCTGTCCGGGCGGACCGCGATGATCTCCGCCTTGCCGTCTCCGGTGATGTCGGCGAAGAAGGTCCGGTCAGCCGTCCAGCCGGAACCGATCTCCTGCGGCGTGTCGTAGGTGCCGTAGCCGAGGCCGCCGAGGTTGCGGTGCGCCCACACGGTGGTGCGTTCGTCGGCGTTCACCGTGATGAACTCGGCCTTGCCGTCACCGTCGACGTCGGCGAACCGGATGGCCTCCGGAGCCTTGTCGGTGACCTTCACGATCACCGGTGTGGCCGAGAACGCCGTAGTCTGGCCGAGCTCGTTCATGCCGAACAGGTTGCGGTACACGCGAACCCGGCCGTCGTCGTCGAGCGAGATGCGGTCGTCCCTGCCGTCGCCGTCGATGTCGGCGAACTTGATCCGCTTCGTCTCGCCGGGCGCCGAGCCGATGAAGATCTGGTCGACGTACGGGAAACCGTTCATGCCGTTGACGTTCTTGAACGCCTTGATCCGGCCGTCCGGCTCGACGCCGACGATCTCGGACTTGCCGTCGCCGTCGATGTCGGCGAACCAGGTGCGCTCCTTGGGCCAGCCCGAACCGATGTGCTGCAGGCTGCCCGGGTACTCGCCGCCGACGTTGAGATGCGCGCCGACGATGCCGTCGCTCTGCACCGAGATGATCTCGTCGTTCCGGTCGCCGGAGATCGACGCGCCCTTGCGCGTCGTCGTGACGAGCGGCGCGGGGGCGAGCGCGCCCTGCCACACCCTCAGGTCGTCGATGTTGCCGTTGAAGTACTCGCCCGCGCTGCTGCGGCCGACCGAAAGCACACCGGTCGAGTTCCAGCCGACGACTCCGGTGACGGTGCTCTTCAACGCGACCGGCGTGTCCTTGGTGCCGACGCTGAGCTTGAGCGTGCGCGCGCCGGCGTCGTAGGTGGCCACGAGGCGAGTCCACGTACCGGCCGTCGCGTCGGCTTTGGCTCGCCACCACGTGGTCGGGCCGGCCTGCGAGTTCGGCATCTCGGCGCTCCACTGCGCACCGTCGTACCTCAGCGTGAACGGATCCACAGTGGACGGACCGTGCTGCACGACGACCGTGCGGGGCGTTCCCGTTCCGTTGACCTTGGCCCACACGTCGACCGAGAACGACTGGTCGGTGTTCAGCACGGCGTCGTTCGTGCTCGCGAAACTGCTGGAGCCGTTGAGTTCCAGCCCGGTGCCGCCGAGGTTCTGCGGACCCGCCTCGCCCCACTTCGCCCCGCCGGCGAGGTTCAACGTCAGGTCACGGCCGAACGGCGAGGAGTCGACCGCCGTGTCACCGCTGCCGTCGTTGAACTTCCACCAGCCCACGTCGCTGCGGTTCAGCTCGGTGTCGGCCAGCGCCAGCGACTCCTTCGGGGTGATCGTGCGGCTCCACGCACGCACCTCGGCCAGTTCGCCCTGCCACGGCTCGACCTCCGCGGAGTTGCGCAACGCCTTGCCGATCCACACCTGACCACCGGCGTTGAAGCCCGCGGTCGCGCCCAGCACCGCCGTCTGCCGCTGCAGAGCGCCGTCGACGTACAGCCGCACCTCGCGACTGAGGTCGTCGAACGTGCCGGTCAGGTGCGTCCAGACACCTTGCGCGGCCGGAGCGGTCGAGACCGCGGTCTTCTGCGCGGCGTTCGCGGTGTCGCTCTCCGCCACGGAGAAGGTCCACTTGTGCTGCCCCGAGTCGTAGCCGAGCTTGAAGGCCGAGCCGGTCGAGCCCTGCTGGCTCACCACGGTGCGGCTCGCCGTGTCGTTGGTCAGGCGGACCCACGCCGAGACGGAGAAGCCCTTGCTCGTGTCGAGCACCTTGGCCGTCGTCGCGCCGTTCTGGGTCGTGCCCGGGAAACCGACGGCTGTCGGCCCACCGGCCATGCGGCCGGGCTTGCCGGGGGTGAGTCCGCTCAGCGTCAGGTCGTGGCCGTTCCCGGTGCCGTCGGAGGACGGGTCGTCAGCGGCGAACCACTCGGCCTCGTTGCGCTGGGCGCCCGCGACGGTGAACGCGAACGTCCTGCGGGTCGCGAGTCCTGCCTTGTCGACCGCGTCCACGAACAGGGTGTGCGGTCCCTCCGACGGAGGCGTCCAGCGCACGGTCTCGCCCGCCTTCACCGTCTCCGTCGGCATGTCCGTGAAGCCCCAGCGGAACTTGTCGATGTCGGGCGATCCGCTGGCGAACTTGAAGGTGTCCGCGATGCCCAGCGCGCCGCACCCCTCAGGCGCGCAACCCTGCGTCTTGTAGACGGAGGACTCGAACGCCGGGGCCTCCGGCGCGGTGACGTCGACGGAGAACTCGCACCAGTTCGAGGGCTGGCCCCACAACGGTGCCTGGTCGCCGGCCGTCACGCGGTAGGCGTAGTTGCCGGTGGTGATGCCGCGGGCCGCGATGACCCACGGGTCACCGCCGTTGGTGGTGCCGATGACGCCGGGGTAGAGGTAGTAGCTGTCCGCCCAGCGCACCTTCGCCACGACGTCGGGCGCGCCGTCGAAGTTGAAGTCCACGACCGTTCTGGCCGAGGCACCCTGCCAGCCGGAGCCGATCTCCCAGCGCACGTAGTTGCCGGACTGGGGCGTCCGCGCGCCGAGGCCCTTGTACAGCCACAGGACGTCGCCCGCCTCGGCGACGATGTCGGGTGCGCCGTCTCCGGTGCGGTCGACGACGCCGTAGTAGGTGAAGCCGTTCCAGCCGGCGCCCAGCCACACGCGTTCCGCGGTGGGCTGCGCGCGGTTGCCGTCGCCGGGGTACAGCCACAGGACGTTCCCCGGATCCCTGGCGATCACGTCCTGCTTGCCGTCGCGGTCGTAGTCGGCGACTCCCGCATAGGTGTAGCCGCCCCAGCCGCTGCCGATCGGTACGGGCGGGACGGCCGACGGGCCGCGCTTGCCCTCACCGGGGTAGAGCAGGAGCGTGCCGGTCGAGTCCTCGCGCGCGATGATGTCGGTCTTGCCGTCCCTGTCCCAGTCGGCGAGGCCCGCGATCGTGTAACCGTTCCAGCCGAGGCCGATCTGCACACGATCACCGGAGCGCCAGCCGGCGGGGGTCTCCACCGTCGGCATCATGTACAGGTAGCCGTCGTGGTCGCGGAAGATCAGGTCCGTCCTGCCGTCGTTGTCCCAGTCTCCGGTGCCGACCAGGTCGTCCGACCACTCGACCACACCCGTGGGCACGGAGCCGTCCGACTTGGGGATCGTCTGCTCGGCGGTGGTCCCGTTGCCCCACGGCGAGTTCTCGAGGTGCGCGATCGTGGCCTGCGTGCCGTCCGGGCGGATGCGGCGCCACTCGAAGCGGGCCTTCATGGTGTCCGCGCCGTCGGGGTCGCTCACGCGGCCGCGGATCGTGGGGGTCGCGGTCGGCACGGCGGGACGGCTGTCGCCGGTCGCACACGCCTTGCCGTCCACCGTGACCGGGTCCGGCACGTTGGGGTACGAGTTGTAGTCGATGGCCAGCACCGCGGTGCCGGGGTTGAAGCGCTTCCACGAACTGACCGCGCCCTCGCCGACGTGCAGCACCACCGAGACGCTGTCCCAGTTGTTGCGCGCGCCGTGGGCCACCACACCGCTGAAGTTGAACTCGACGTCACCCGGCCCCGCACACCCGTGCACGGACCCGACCTTGCGGTTGGCCGGGCTCGACCACGCCCAGTTGTCGTCCCACCAACCGGGCTGGTTGTTCCAGGTGGTGCCGCCGTCGAAACCGTTCGTGACCCGCACCGTCGCGTGGGAGTTGGGGTTGCAGGTGAACGACCACTTCTGCTCGATGCGGAACGAGGCGCCCGTGACGACCTTGCCCTTGACCGCCGAGAGGTCCATGCGGAAGTACGAGCGGACGTTGTACGTCGGGCTCAGGCACGTGCCGCTCTGCGAGACGTTGTCACAGGTGAGGCCGGTTCCGGCGGAGCCGTAGCTGCCCGAGTTGAAGAGGTAGTCCTGCCCCTGGTTGTTGCGTCCCTGCCAGAAGGCGCCGCCCGCGTCCTTGCTGGACACCAGCGTCCACGCGTTGCCCTGCACGTTGCCCGTCCACGACGGGTCGATCATGACCGGGTACTGGGCGTTCTCGAGCAGCGCGGCGTCCGGCTTGACCGTGAGCTCACCGTCGGTGGCGGTCACCGGCATGGTCGCCTTGCGCTTCTTCCGGCCCTCGGCCGCGGACTTCGAGAGCACGCCGACGTGCGCGACGGTGTCCTCGCCGGAGTCCCACATGGTCGGAGGCGGTGACGTGAACACGACCTTGCCGGCCTCGTCCCTGGCTGCCAGGCCGGCACCGCTGGGGGTGGTGGTGACGCCCTTGGTGTCGAAGCCGAACTTGACCTCCGCGAGCTTCGGGTTCCTCGCCGCCTCGCGGTTCTTCACGACGAGGACCTCGGAGAAGCCCTGCGGCGACGCGGTGAGCACGAGGTCGACGCCCGGCAGCACCTCGCGGTAGGTGGCGTCCGCGCCGGACAGCACCGGCTCCGGCAGCGAACCGTGGGGCCAGGTGATCGAGAGCTCGCGGTCGCCGTCGCGCAGCTTCGCGGCAGGTCCGGTACCTCCGGCGGAGAACTCGACGGGCAGCGCGGACGCCGCAGGGGTGATCGTCTTGCCGGTGGCGCGCAGCGTCGTGTCGATCCGGGTCCACGACCCGTCGGCCCGGCGGGCGAACCGGGGCTCGACGGACTGCTCGCTGGTGAAACCACCCGAGGACTTGGCGAACGTCTGAGCGGTCTCGGACCGCAGGGAGAGGACCTCGACGCGGTGATCACAGCGCTTGGCCGTGTCGGCGGCCGCCTGAGGAGTCTGCTCGGCGTCGACGCATCCGGGTGCCGCGACGGCGGCCGGAACGTGAACGCCCGGCAACGCGACGGCCGCCGCGATCAGGATTGTGCGCAGCGCGAAGCCGCGCGCTCTCGAAGCGCGAATCAAAGTGATGCCCCCAGGCGTCCGCGCATGTCCCCCGACACCACGCGATCATTTTCAAGCTCCGCGGAAGCATGCATCGCGAATGAGACGATTACAAGGGGCAGTGTGCCGCGGCCCGGTCCACAAGATCATTGTTCGGAGGCTCGGACGATGCCGGGCACGTCACGGACCTCCGGCGGTGTTCAACGCGAACCCGCGTCAGTTGAACGCCTTGACCTCCAGCTAAGTCGAGCTCCTACCGTCGGCGGCATGTTCGCGATTCGGCAGTACGAGTTCGGCCCGGCGGAGAACCTGCGCTTCGAGGAGGTCCCCGACCCGGAGCCCGCCGCGGGCCAGGTCCGCGTCACCGTGGCGGCGGCCGGCGTCCACCTCGTCGACACGACGATCCGCAAGGGCGGCTTCGGGCCCGTCGCCTTCCCGATGACGCCCGGCCGTGAGGTCGCCGGGGTCGTGACGGCGCTCGGTGAGGACGTCGCGCCGGACTGGCTCGGCCGCCGGGTCGTCGCGCACCTCGGCCAGGCCAACGGCGGGTACGCCGAGCTCGCGGTGGCGGGGGCCGGCGCCCTGCACGCGCTGCCGGACGACGTGTCGTTCGAGGCGGCCGTCGCGATGATCGGGACTGGGCGGACCGTGGTCGGGGTGCTCGACGCCGCGAGGCTCACGAAGGACGACGTGGTGCTCGTGACGTCGGCGGCCGGGGGCATGGGCGCGTTGTTCGTGCAGGAGGCGCGCAACGTCGGCGCGCAGGTCATCGGGCTCGCGAGCGGCGAGAAGCTCGACCTCGTCATGGACAACGGCGCGGACGCCGCCATCGACTACACGCGGCCCGGCTGGGCGGACGGTCTCAAGGACATGACCGTCGTGCTGGACGGCGTCGGCGGCGAGGCGGGCGCGCAGGCGTTGAAGACGCTCGGACCCGGCGGGCGGCAGATCATCTACGGCTGGGCGTCCGGGTCGTCCACGCCGATCAGCACGGAGGCGTTGTTCGCGAACAGTCTCACCGCGACTGTCGCATTGGGACCCGGGCTGATGCGGCGCGGGCTGCGGGTGCTGGAGGAGGAGTCGATGGCGGGGCTCGCGAGCGGGCGGTTCGTGCCGCTGGTCCACCCGCCGTTCGCGCTGAAGGACGCCCCGCTGGCGCACGAGGCGCTGGAATCCCGTGCCACGGCGGGGAAAGTGGTGCTCAAGCCGTGAGAAGAGGGGCCGCTTCCCGTACTGCGGAAGCGGCCCCTCGTCCCTCGGTCACGCCTGGACCGGCACCTCGACGAACTTCTTGCCCGCGAAGTTCTCGACCACCACGGACTTCACGTCCTTGGGGTCGACCAACGCGGAACCGTCCAGGTTCGTGCCCTCGGCGGCGCCCTTCTTGGACACCACCCAGGAGCCCGCCTCCTGGCGGCTGCCGTCCTTCGCGACAACGAAGATCCGGCACTTCTCGCCCTCGGGAATGCCGTTGATCGCCATGTTCGTCCTGACCCAGCCGGCGGCGGGGACGACCTTCACGGTCATCGACGCCTTGGTCGCCGGGTCGGTGAACGTGGCAAGCCTGGTGCCCGCCGGATCCGGTGCCACCGTCGGGGTGGGAAGGGCTGTCACATCGGGTGACGTGGCCTTACCGACGAAGACACCGGCGCCGAGCACCACCGCGGCCACGACGGCCGCCGCGGCACCGATCGCGAACTGACGACGTCGTGCGACGCCGCCCCGTTCGGCACGCACCTGGCGCAGGGTGCGCTGCAACAACAGATCGCCGCCCTCGGGCGGCCCGTCCAGCATGGCCTCCGGCGGCACCTCGCCGAGGAAGGCCTCCATGTCGCGGAGCTCTTCGAGTTCACGCTTGCAGTCGGGGCAGGACGCCAGGTGCTGGTCCATCTCGCGCACCTCCTGCTCGTCCAGTGCCCCGAGAACGTAGGCACCGAGCAGTTGCGGGTCGTGCTGCGTGGTCATCCGGCCACCCCCTTCAGTGCGACCTTCTGACCGCCGAAGGTCTCCCTCAAGGCTCGCAACGCGTAATACGATCTCGATTTCACTGTGCCAGGTGGCACCCCGAGCGCCTCAGCCGCCTCCGTCACGCTCCGGCCGCGGAAGTAGATCTCCATCAGCACGTCGCGGTGGTCGGAGGACAGCCTGTCGAGCGCTTCGAGCACCACCACCGAGTCGACGACCTGGTCGGCGTGGTCGCGCTCGATCGGGGGCGTCGCCGGGGACTCCGCCACCTCCTGAGGACGCGCGGCCTTCGCCCGCACCCTGTCGGTGACGATGTTGCGCGCCACCGTGAGCAACCAGCCTCGCACCGATCCCTTGCCGTTCACGAGGGCGTCGGGATGGCGCCACGCTCGGACCAGGGTCTCCTGGACCACGTCCTCGGCAGCCGCCCGATCGCCGGTCAGCCGCGTCGCATACGCCAGCAGCGCCCGACCGTGCTCCTCGTAGAGCGATCGGATCAGTGCCTCGTCGGCCGCGGTCTCCCGTTTGCGGGAGAACAAAGCCGCCATCCACCCACTCCTCCCCGCCCGCGACCGATCTCCTGCGGGCGTCCTGTTGAAGACCTCAGCCGACACACGAGCGGCGGAGTGCTTCGGTTCAACGGCTTTCGACTAAAAAGGATCGCCGGATGTTAGCGGGACCGGTTGAGGTACCCGGCCAGTTCCGCCATCCGCGCCTCCGGCATGGCGTTGATGTACATCCCGTGGTCGGTCGCCGGGTCGCGCAGTTCCTCGGCGAAGCTGTCGATCGCGAACGGGCGACCTGCGGGGATGTCGTAGCCCACGGTGACGTGCAGGCGTGGGATGGGAAAGGTCTTGGCCGGGCACATGCCCCCGGCCAGCGGGAACACCACGTGCGTGCGGTGCGAGGCGCTGTCGGTGTTGTTGCCGTCCCAGCAGCTGCCGAAGTCGTAGCTGCGCAAGGTGGTCGCGCTGCCGCACAACGGGTACTTCGTCGTGAAGCGGCCCGGCTGGTCCGAGCAGCCCCACCTGGCACGCGTGAGCGGACCGTAGTCGCTGGTGAACGCCGACGGGTCGCCGGTGATCAGGCGCAGGAACCGCGGCATCGGCAGCACGTCGCTCACGGGGCTGCCGTCGTACCGGATCTCGACGCTCCTCGGCCGGAGCACCTCACCGGTGTTGCCGTGCAGGCCGCCGCCGTCGGCGTGCTCGTCGTGCCCGACGCCGTCGGTCAGCCGCAGCACGGGCCAGTAGTAGGTCGAGAGGTCGTCGTTCTCGCACGTCGTCGTCGCGGCCGCGAGGGACTCGTCGGTCGACATGGCATCGGCCGAGGAGTTGCCGACGTACTCGTGGGTGTGGTGGGCGCCGAACGGGATGCCGGGTGAGACGACGGGGTTGTCCGCGTTGAGGTGGCGTTCCTCGTTCGTGCCGCAGCGGATGACGACGTGCGGCGTCTTCGGTTCGACGAGCACCTGGTCGAGGTCGCTGACGTACTGGTCAGGCGATGGCGCACCGGTGGACGTGCCGCGCAGCAGGACCGCGGAGCCCGCCACGACGAGGAGCGCGACCACCGCGACCGCGAAGGTCGCCGGTTTGTTCCGGGCCACGTCCCCAGCCTGCCAATCCGTCCGGGCGAACAAAAGCGCGTTGTCTCAACAGGATGGCAAACGCGCCGGCCGGACGGGGACTCGGGGCCGCGTCGGCCCCGAGTCCTAACTCGCGGTCACCAGCGGCCGGCGGTCGTGGTCGACCACGCTGACCCCGGTCACGTCCCCTGCCCGCACCATCGCGGACCCGGCCAAGGTCACCTCACCGTCGTGCGCCCTCCACGAACCCGCGGTGAACGTTCGTCCGTCCTTCGTGTGCACGACCAGCCAGCAGGCTTCCCCGTCCCGCATCCCGTCGACCGTCGCGACCAGCCTCAGACCACCCTCCGTCTCGGTGACCTGCACGGCCATGTGCGCACCCGTCGACGAAGTTCCCCGCAGGAGCGCGTCGACGTTCTCGGTGCCACCGACCCCCAGGCCCTGGCCCATCCAGACGCCCCCGGCGAGCACTCCGGCGACCGCGAGGGTCGACGACAGGGCCGTGACGCGCCCTCGGCGGCGCACGGCCTGGGTTCTTTCTTCGCGGACCGTGCCCAGCGTGCGCTGGAGCAGGTGGTCCATGTCCGGTGGAGGCCCGTCGAGCGCGGCCTCCGGTGGCAGTTCTTCCATCAGCATGTCGTTCTCGTTCAACTCGGTGGTGCCCAGGACGTTCGGTGCCTTGCGCCGGCGGACGCGGCAATGGACACGGTCATGCGGAACGATGCACTCGAATTTCTCCTTCTCCAGCCCCGCGCACAGCGGTGACCAACACCCTCAAAACGAGCCGGCGAGGAAGTTGGTTCAACGTGGATACAAGGACGTTGTCCAGCCCACACGAAAAAGTTGACCTGGGCCTCTACCTGCTCCTACGCTCTCATATATGATGTATGACCGGGTGGGGGCACTTCCGGCGTCCCGGACCGACTTCGTTCTGGAATCGATCAAAGAAGCGATTCTCGAAGGAAAACTGAAGCCGGGTCAGGCGCTCGTCGAAACCGATCTCGCCGCGTCGCTCGCCGTCTCGAAGACGCCCGTGCGCGAGGCGCTCAAGACGCTCGCCGGGTCGGGGCTCGTCGTGATGAGCCCGTACAAGGGCGCCGCGGTCCGCGTGGTCGACGCCGAGATGGCCAGGTCCGTCCACGACGTGCGGCTGCTGGTCGAGCCCGAGGCGTTGCGCCGGTCCGTCGCGCTGGGGGCGGACTTCTCCGAGGCCCGCTCGGCCCTCGACGAGGTGTCCGGCCTGGCCCGGCGCAGCCTGGCCAACCGCCGCTTCCACCGGGCGCTCTACGCCGGGTGCGGCAACCCGTTGCTGGTGGGGATCCTCGACGGGCTGCGCGACCAGACCGCGCTGATCACCGTCGCCGGCTGGGGCATCAGCCCGACGTGGGACGCCGAGGACGCCGAGCACCGGGCGATCCTCGTCGCCGCCGAGGAGGGCTTCGGCGACGCCGCCGCCGACCTGCTGCGCCGGCACATCCAGACGTTCGCCGACCGAGTGGCCGAGGAGCTTCCCGATGTCGTTCGATGACCTCTCCGAACAGCTGGCGTCCGTCGTGGCGATCACCGTCACCCCGTTCGACGCGGACGGGACGATCGACGAGAAGAACTACGCCGCCGTGGTGGACCGGATGGTCGAGGGCGGGATCTCGGTCGTGACGCCGAACGGCAACACGAGCGAGTTCTACACGTTGTCCTCCGCTGAGACCGAGCGCGCGCTGCAGATCACCGTGGACGCCGTCGGGGACCGTGCGGCAATCGTCGCCGGGGTCGGGCACGACGTCGGTTCCGCCGTGGCCGCCGCCCGGTTCGCGGACCGGGCCGGCGCTCGGGGGATCATGATCCACCAGCCGGTGCACCCGTACGTCTCGCTGGACGGGTGGGTGGACTACCACCGGGCGGTCGCCTCGTCGGTGCCTGAGCTGAGCGTGGTCCTGTACGTGCGGAACCCGCGGATCGGCGGCGCGCAGATCGCGGCGCTGGCGGACGCGTGCCCGAACGTCGTCGGCGTGAAGTACGCGGTGCCGGACCCGGTGCGGTTCGCCTCGGTCGCGCGCGACGCCGGGCTCGAACGGCTGACGTGGGTCGCGGGGCTGGCCGAACTGTCGGCACCGGGGTACTTCGCGGTCGGGGCCACCGGGTTCACGTCCGGGCTGGCGAACGTCGCGCCGCAGCTGTCGATGCAGATGTTCCGGTGCCTGCGAGCCCGTGAGTTCGGTGCTGCGATGGAGTTCTGGGAGTTCGTCCGGGGGTTCGAGGAGCTGCGGACGTCGAACGAGTCCGCCAACAACGTGTCCGTCGTGAAGGAAGCGTTGGCACAGCTCGGTTTGTGCCGCCGGGACGTGCGTCCGCCCGCCTCGGTGCTGCCGGAGGCCGATCGTTCGGCGGTGGGCGTTCTGCTGAACTCGTGGAGCCTGCTGTGAGGCTGCGCAGCGCGGAGTGGTTCGAGGGCGAGGGGCTCAGGGCGTTCTCGCACAACGCCCGCGCGCGTCAGCTCGGCCTGAACGCCGACGAGCACCTCGGCAAGCCGGTCATCGCGATCCTGAACACGTGGAGCGGCATCAACCCGTGCCACATGCATCTGCGCGAACGGGCGCAGCAGGTCGAGCGCGGGGTCTGGCAGGCGGGCGGCTTTCCGTTGGAGTTCCCCGTTTCCACGCTGTCGGAGACGTACCAGAAGCCGACCCCGATGCTGTACCGGAACATGCTGTCGATGGAGACCGAGGAGGTCCTCCGGTCCTACCCCGTCGACGGTTGTGTGCTGATGGGCGGCTGCGACAAGACGACCCCGGCGTTGCTGATGGGCGCCGCTTCCGCCGGCCTGCCCACGGTCTTCGTGCCGGCCGGGCCCATGCTGCGCGGGCACTGGCGGGGCGAGAGGCTCGCGTCCGGCACGGACATGTGGCGGTTCTGGGACGAGAAGCGGGCGGGCACGATCTCGTCCGGCGACTGGGCGGAGATCCAGTCCGGTCTGGCCCGCTCCCCCGGCACGTGCATGACGATGGGCACGGCGTCGACCATGACGGCCGCGGCGGAGGCGCTGGGGCTGACGTTGCCCGGGGCGTCGTCGATCCCGGCCGTGGACTCGGCGCACCACCGGATGGCGGCCGCGTCCGGGGCGCGTGTGGTCGAGATGGTGCGCGAGGGGCTCACCATCGGAGACGTGTTGTCGGCGGAGGCCTACGAGGACGCGATCCGGACCGTGCTGGCGCTGGGCGGGTCCACGAACTCGTACATCCACCTGATCGCGATGGCCGGGCGGTCGCAGATCCCGTTGTCGCTGGACGACTTCGACCGGCTGTCGCGCGAGGTGCCGGTGCTCGCCTCGGTCCAGCCCGCCGGTGAACACCTGATGGAGGACTTCTACTACGCCGGTGGGCTACGCGGGCTGCTGTCGCGGCTGCGGGACTCGTTGCACCTCGAGCGGATCACGGTGACCGGGCGGACGTTCGGCGAGGACCTCGACGGCGCCGAGGTGTACGACGCCGCCGTGATCCGGCCGCTGGACGATCCGATCTCTCCCGAGGGTGGGTTGGCCGTGCTGCGGGGGAATCTGGCCCCGGACGGCGCGGTGGTCAAGTACGTGGCGGCCGATCCCGCGCTGTGGCGGCACACCGGGCCCGCCGTGGTGTTCCACGGCTACCAGGACCTGCGGGCACGGATCAACGACCCCGCGCTGGACGTGACGAGGGATTCGGTGATCGTGCTCGCCGGTGGCGGGCCCAAGGGCGGGCCCGGCATGCCGGAGTACGGGATGCTGCCGATCCCGGACAAGCTGCTGCGCGAGGGAGTCCGGGACATGGTGCGGGTGTCGGACGCGCGGATGAGCGGAACCTCTTACGGGGCCTGCGTTCTGCACGTGGCACCGGAAGCGCACGTCGGCGGCCCGCTGGCGTTGGTGCGGGACGGCGACCTCGTGACGCTGGACGTCGAGGCGCGGGTGTTGCGCGTGGAGATCTCCGACGAGGAGATGGCGCGCCGTCGTGACGCGTGGACGGCGCCACCGCCGAAGTTCGAACGCGGTTACGGCGCCTTGTACTACGAGCACATCACACAGGCCGATCAGGGCTGCGACTTCGAGTTCCTGTCACGGCCCGGGAAGAACCCGGAACCCAACGCGCACTAGCTCTTGGAGTCGATGCGGCCGTCGGTGACCTCGACGTCCTTCCAGTCGTCGGTGCCGTGCAGCTGTGCCCGCAGGTACGCCGTCGTCAGCCGCAGCACGGTCGCGACCCGTTCGGGGTTCTCGTCCGTGGTCTCGGCGACGTCGTACCCGGAGACACCGCCGAAGCCGTGTTCCGCGCCGAACAGCGTGAGCAGGTCCTTCGGGCCGGGCGCCAGGTGGTACGGGTCGGCGTGCCAGTCCGGTCCCATGGTGGTCAGGTGCGCGGAGGCGTCCGCGTCCCCCGCGACGACGAGCGCGGGCGTCGTCATCCCGCTGAAGTCCGTGTGCTGCATGAAGGAGTAGTTCTCCCTCACCAGGTCGGTGACGGCGTCACCGCGGCCCGTGGAGCCGAGCAGCACACCCGCCTTGATCCGGTCGTCCTTCAGGCTGACGCCCTCGGTTGTCATGCCCAGCAGCAGGCTCGCGGTGTGGCCGCCCATCGAGTGGCCGACGACGGCGATCTTCGTGCGGTCCCAGCGGTTCTCCAGCTACGGCACGGCCTTCTCGATCTCGTCGAGGCGGTCCAGCACGTGCGACATGTCCTCGGCCCTGGACCGCCAGAACAGCGGCGCGCCGGGGGTGTCCGCCGGCAGGGACAGGGTGCGGCTGCTCAGGTGCGTGGGCTGCAGGACGACGAAACCCCGCTCGGCCCAGTGGTTCGCGAGCGGCGCGTACCCGTTCAGCGAGGACAGGTGATTCGAGGGACCGTGCCCGTGCGAAAGCAGCAGGATTGGCAGTCCGGTGCCCTCGGTCGGCGCGGAGACCTTCAGCTGCAGGTCTACGGGCCTGCCGGGGATCTCGAGCACGACGGGGCTCACCGTGAAGACGGTCATGGCGGTTCCTTTCGAGTTAAGCGGAGCGACGTTCCGGAACGATACGGAGCGCTGTTCCGCTTTGTCAACCACCGCCGTCCACTCAGGACCTGCCGCAGGTGGGCGCGGACTCGCAGGCCCGGCTTCACACCCGACCCGTCATGATTGCCCGATCCGGCACGAGGGTGAGGTATCCGTGGCAGTCACCATCCGCGACGTGGCACGCAGGGCGCACGTGTCCGTCGCGACCGTTTCGCGTGCCCTGACGTCCCCGGAGCTCGTGCGCCCGGAGACCAGGACACGCGTGCTGGCCGCCGCGACCGAGCTCGGCTACCAGCCGAACAGGGCGGCGCGCGGGCTGATCACGGGCAAGACGGGCAACATCGGCATCGTCGTGCCCGACCTCGACAACCCGTTCTTCACCGGCGTGCTCAAGGCCGTGCAGGCGCGGGCGATGCAGGCCGACTACGCGGTGTTCGTGGCGGACAGCGACGAGGACCCGGTCGCCGAGGCGAGGCTCGTGCACGCGATGGCCAAGCAGGTCGACGGCGTCGTGCTGTGCGCGCCGGGCCTGGAGGACTCCCAGGTCCACGAGGTCGCCGGGGTGACGTCCCTGGTGCTGCTGAACCGGCGCCTGGCCGGAGTGCCCGCCGCGTTGATGGACTCGGCGGGGGGCATGCACGCCGTCATCGACCACCTCGTCGCATTGGGACACCACCGGATCGCTTATCTCAACGGGCCTCGCACGTCCTGGTCCAACCAGGAGCGTCGGCGCGGGCTGATGAAGGCGGTGGCACGGCACGGGGTGGACCTGGTCGACCTCGGGCCGTTCGCGCCGCGCTACGAGGGCGGCCTGCAGGCGGCGGACCTGGCGGTGGCGGCCGACACGACGGCGATCGTCGCCTACAACGACATCATGGCGCTGGGCGTGCTGGCCCGGCTGCGCGATCGCGGCATCTCGGTGCCGGACGACGTGTCGGTGACCGGGTTCGACGACCTCACCTACGCCTCGCTGTGCTCCCCCGCGCTGACGACGGTCGCGATGCCGGTGGCGCAGGCGGGACGCACGGCGGTGAACCTGCTGCTGGACTGGCTCGACTCGGACACCACCGAGGTGCCACAGATCGTGGCGGAGACGCAACTGATCGTGCGCGGCACGACCACGCCGCCGCGGAAGTGAAGGGCCGCAAATGAAGGCGGCCCCGGCAGGGGCGTCTGGGGGGAGTACGCCTTGAGCCGGGGCCGCGAAGCGGCTGGGGCCCGAGGGGGGAGGGGGCCTGGCGCCGCTTGGTGTCCCACTCTGCCCTGAGCGGAGGGAATCCGCCAGGGTGGATGTACCTGTTTTTGGATTTCTCGTACGTACGGGTTACGCGTAGAGCTCTTCGTACAACCCAGAGTGAAGTCGGTGCACCACGCTGCGCTTGACCTTCAAGGTCGGCGTGAGCTCACCTTCCTCCTGGGACAGATCCCTGGTGAGCAGCACGAACTTCTTCACTTGGGAAACACTGGCGAAGTGCGAGTTCGCTTCGTCGACAACTTCCTGCACGAGCGTTCGCACGTCCGGGTGACCCACCAAAGATTCGACGTCGGACGGCAAGCCGCGCGCCGCCGCCCACGGCCCGATCTCGTCCGCGTCCAGTGTGAGCAGTGCCACACAGAACGGTTTGCGGTCGCCGAACAGCACGGCGTGCGAGATCCAGCGGGACTGGCGCAGCACGTTCTCCACGTTGGCCGGCGCGATGTTCTTGCCGCCCGCGGTGATGATGATGTCCTTCTTGCGGCCCGTGATCGTCACGAAACCGTCCGCGTCGATCTCGCCCAGGTCGCCGGTGTGCAGCCAGCCGTCCCGCAGCGTCTCGGCGGTGGCCTCCTCGTTGCGCCAGTAGCCCGCGAAGACGTGCGGGCCGCGCATCAGCAGCTCACCGTCCTCCCCCAGCGTCATCTCGAGACCCGCCACACCGGACGCGCCGACCGAGCCGAGCTTGAAGCGGCCCAGGGTGTTGATCGTGCCGACGGCCGTGGACTCGGTCATGCCGTACCCCTCCAGCACCGGCACCCCGGCCGCGTGGAAGAACCGCAGCACCTCGGGGGAGATCGGCGCGGCACCGGACAGCGCCTGCACGAGCCGGCCGCCGAACGCCGCGCGGACGTTGGCGAACAACGCGTCGACCTGCTCGAACGCGGCCGCCATCTCCGCCGGCACCGGTTCGCCCTCCGCACGCCGGCGCCGGACTTCAAGACCCAGCGCGACGGCCTGGGCGAGCTGCTCCGCGGGCACGCTCGACGTGACGAACGTGTAGATCTTCTCGAAGATCCGCGGCACGGACGGCAGGAACGTAGGCCGGACCTCGGCGAGCTCCGGCACGATCGCCTTCATGTCGCCGCCGAAGTAGGCGAGCGCGCCGCCCCGGTACATGGTGCCGAACATGATGATCTGCGCGAAGACGTGCGCGAGCGGCAGGAACAGGTAGACGACGCCGGTCATCGCGTCGATGCGGGCCTCTTCCGCGACCCGGCACAGCGCGACCCAGTTCGCGTTCGTCAGGACGCAGCCCTTGGGCGGGCCGGTGGTGCCCGAGGTGTAGATGATCAGGCTCGGGTCCTCCGGCCTGATCGCGGCGCGGCGGGAGTCGAGGACGCCCGCCAGCGGGGAGGTGCGGCCGCTGTCCTGCAGCTCCGCGACGCGCGAGCGGTCACCGGCCGGGTCGATCGAGAACACCGTCCGCAGCTCGGGAAGCCCGGCGCCGACGGACTCGACCTTGAGGCACTGCTCCTCGTTCTCCGCCACCACGATCGACGCGCCGGAGTCGCCGACCACCCAGGCGATCTCCTCGGGTGCGCTCGACGGGTAGATCGGTACGACGATGCCGCCCGCCGCGAGCACCGCGAGCTCGACCGCCGTCCACTCCGGACGGGTGTTCGCGAGGACGCAGACCCGGTCGCCCGCCTGCAGTCCGGCGTGGACGAACCCGGACGCGAGGTCCAGCACCACCTCGGAGACCTCGGCGTAGGTCTGCTCGCGCCACTGCCCGTCCTGCTTGAACCGCCACGCCACCGCGTCGCCGTACGCCTGCTCCGCGAGGAACGGCAGGTCGGCTATCCGGCGGACGGCTCGCACCGCGTTCGGGCTGGTGACTCCGGCGGTCATGGCGACTCCAATGCACCTCGGGGGAAGGTCACGCTGGCACGACCTGCACTCGGGTGCCGTTGAGGACGGCGGTGCCCGAGAGCGGGTCGATGCGGAGGTCGTCGGTGAGGAGGTTGACGTTCACGCCGGCGTGCTCGCCCGCGACGGTGAGCCGCGTGCCGGGCTGGTCGTGGCCCCAGCCGTGCGGCATCGAGACGACGCCGGGCGCGATGTCCGCGGTGACCTCGACCAGCACCTCGACCTTGCCGATGCGCGAGGTGACCTGGGCGGTCGCGCCGTCGGTCAGGCCGATGCGGCCGGCGTCGCCGGGGTTGACCAGCAGCGTGCACAACGGCTTGCCCTTCACCAGCGCGGGGACGTTGTGCATCCAGGAGTTGTTGGTGCGCAGGTGCCTGCGGCCGACCAGGACCATGCCGGTCTCGGGCGTGCGCAGGGCTTCGAGCACGCGCGGCAGGTCGTCCACGATCGGCTGCGGCGTGAGCTCGATCTTCCCGGACGGCGTGCGGAGGATCTCCGGCAGGCGCGGGGTGAGCGGGCCGAGGTCGATGCCGTGCGGGTTGTCGAGGAGTTGCCGCAGCGTCACCCCGTACGCGCCGGTGCGGAGTTTCAGGTCCAGCAGGCGTTCCTCGCGCGTCTCGCCCTCGGGTTCGAAGTCGGCGCCGGCCTTCTTCTTCAGGTCGGCGAGCTGGAACGCCGCGATGGCGTCGAGATCGGCCTTGGGCCCCAGGCCGCTGAAGATCGTGGCGAGCCGGAAGAAGATCTCCGTCTCGTCGACCCTGCCTTCCTCCAACGGGATCGCGGCGCGCGAGTACTTCGCGACGTTGCGGACGGAGTTGTTGAGGAACGCGATGTCGTAGTGGTCGCGGCGGGACGGTGGCGGTGTCGGCAGGATGACGTCCGCGTGCCGCGTGGTCTCGTTGAGGTACGGGTCGACGCTGACCATGAAGTCCAATGAGGACAGTGCGTCGTTCACCCGCGCCGAGTTCGGCAGCGACAGAGCCGGGTTGCCGCCGACCGTGAACAGCGCCCGCACCTGACCTTCACCGGGCGTCTCGATCTCGTCGACCATCGTGACGGCCGGGAACTCCCCCATCACCTCGGGGTGCCACTGGACGCGGCTGTGCCAGCGGCCGATGGCGAAACCCTTGCCGGTGCCGGATCCGCGCCTGCTGTGCGCGGGCAGCGGCCACATCGCGCCGCCGGGCCGGTCGAGGTTGCCGGTGAGGACGTTGAGCGTGTCCACGGCCCACGACGCGACCGTGCCGAACTCGACGGTCGTCGTGCCGATCCGGCCGTAGACCACAGCGCGTTCCGCCTGCGCCAGCCGCCTCGCCAGCGCCCGGATCGTCCCGGCGTCGATCCCGGTGCGGTCCGCGACGGCGTCGGGACCGAACGGCTCGACGTGCTCGCGGATCACCGAGTGGTCGGTGACGTGCGCGGCGAGGTCCCTGAGGTTCACCAGGTCCTGGGCGAAGAGCTCGTGGATCAGGGCCAGCAGCAGGAACACGTCCGTGCCCGGCCTGATCACGACGTGCTGGTCGGCGGCCTGAGCGGTCCGGCTGCGGCGCGGGTCGACGACGACGAAGCTGCCGCCGCGCTTCTGCAGGGCCTTGAAGCGGCCCGGCGCGTCCGGGACCGTCCAGAGGCTCCCGTTGGACGAGAACGGGTCGGCGCCCAGCACCAGCATGAAGTCGGTGCGGTCGATGTCGGGCACCGGGATGGAGAAGATGCCGCCGAACATGTGGCCGACCTGGACGTGCTTCGGCATCTGGTCGACGGTGCTGGCGGTGAAGACGTTGCGGCTGCCCAGGGCCTTGCGCAGCGGTCCGGCGTAGAGGCCGCCGGCGAGCGAGTGGACGACCGGGTTGCCGAGGTACATCGCGACGGCGTCGCGGTCGGGGAAGTCCTTCAGGCGTTCGTCGACGTGGGCGAAGGCCTCTTCCCAGGTGGCCTCCCGGAACTCGCCGTCGCGCTTGATCAGCGGGGTGCTCAGCCGGTCGGGGTCGGCGTCGAGCGTGCCGAGCGAGGCGCCCTTGGGGCACAGGAAGCCCTTGCTGAACTCGTCCTCGCGGTCACCGCGCACCTTCGTGACGCGGTCGCCCTCGACCGTCAGCTCGAGCCCGCACATCGCTTCGCAGAGCGGGCAGGTCGTGAACACGGTCCTCATCGGGTCCCCTCACACAGCTTGTTACCAACGGGTACTAGGCGTCTGCCATCGGATGCAACCACCCGGCCGAGGTCGACCCGAACGGCCCAACGACCGCCCGAGAGTCGCCGAGCATACCAGCCGGTATGTCGATTTGCACTGGTCAAGACCGGGCGGGGTTCCGGAACTGTCCGGTACCGGTCTACGGGTGGGTCCAGGTGGGTACGCCGGGTCGTCAGGTCTGGTCATCACGTGTGCACGGGTGCAGCATGTGTCGGTGAACGCCGCAATCCGGACCGTCGCCACGATCGCCGCGATCGCGGTCGCGTACTTCGCGACCGCGCAGGTCGGCCTGGTCCTGGCCCTCGTGGAGGGTCAGGTCACCCCGCTGTGGCTGCCGACGGGCATCTCCGTGGCGGCACTGCTGATGTCGGGCCGCCGGATCTGGCCGGGGATCACCCTCGGGGCGTTCGCCGCCAACATCTCGCTGGGCGCGCCCCTGCTCTCGGCATTGCTGATCACTGCGGGCAACACCGCCGCGCCCCTGCTCGCCTGGTACCTGCTGACCCGTTTCGGTTTCCGTCCCGCGCTCGACCGGCTGAAGGACGCGCTGCTGCTCGTCTTCGCGGGTGCGCTGGGAGCGATGATGGTCAGCGCGGTCGTCGGCGCGGCGGCGTTGCGGATCGGCGGCGTGATCCCGTGGCGCGACGTGCCGGCCGTGATGTCGGTGTGGTGGACGGGCGACGCGATGGGAGTGCTGGTGTTCACGCCGCTGCTGCTCACCCTGCCCCGCCGGTGGAGGGCCCCGACGCGCCGGCTCGCCGAGGCGGCGGCGTTGCTGCTCACCACGGCGGTGCTCGCGTCGTTCGTGACCGTGTCGGGGTCGCGGTTGCTGTTCCTGGTGTTCCCGATGCTGATCTGGGCCGCGCTGCGCTTCCAGCACGCGATCGCCGCCCCGTGCGCCGTGATCATCTCGGTGGCCGCCGTGATGTCCGCGGCCAGCGGTCACTTCGCCGCCGACGACCTGCTGACCACGATGATCGTGCTGCAGGCGTTCAACGGCTCGGTGGCGCTGACCGGGCTGATCCTCTCCGCCATCACCAGTGAGCGCAACGAGGCCAGGCAGGCCATCGAGCGGGCGTGCGAGCAGTTGGCCGAGACCGTTGCGCGCTACCAGGAAGACGGTGCGCGCAAACGGCTCGGTCGTGTCGTGCCGCCCGGTTAGAAGGGTTTGGTCTCCACAGCGATCTCACCGAGGATGTCGCTCAACGGGCGTGCGGACTGCGCGCCCAGCGACGCCGCCTGGCCCGGCGGCACCGTCTCCGCGATGTCCGTGCCCGCGCACGTGACGCGGGAGGCCGGCAGGATCCCGGACACCAGGTACTTGTTGACCAGCGTGTCGACGCAGGCGTTGCGGCGCAACGCGTAGTGCCCGTGCTGGCCGTCGTTGGCCACGCTGATCAGCGGCTGGTTCAGGTGCTCCGCCATCACGCGGCCGTTGGCGAGCGGGGTCTGGGTGTCGCCGTCGGAGTTGACCACCAGGCCCGCCGGGTACTTGCGGGTGATGGCCGGGATCTTCTCCGGGCGCTGGAAGGCGCGGAACGTGCAGTTGGTCGGCGCCATGTAGTCGACGGTGCCGCCGTACGGGTTGGTGTCGCGCCAGCGCTTCATGTCGTTGTAGTAGGTGTTGACGTCGGAGAACCAGTCCCACTCGCACACCACGGCCTGGAAGGTGCCCGGCGAGGTGGGTTCGATGTCGCCCTTCTTCAGCGCCGCCACGATCGCGGAGGCCTCCGCGGGGTCGGCGACGCCCGCCTTGATCGAGGCGATGTGGCGCGAGAACGCGGCCCACGAGCGGCGGTAGCGGGTGGCGCCGGCCGCGTAGTCGAACGAGGTCACGTCCGCGTAGCCGCCGTACGGGCCGTCCTTGAGCTTCGCGGCGATCGCGTCGAGCTCACCGCGCACGGCGGCCGGGGTGGTGCCGAGGCCGTAGGTGCCGTTGCGGGCCGCGGTCCACTCGGTCCACTTCTTCAGGTTGTCGGTGATGGCGTCCACCACGTCGACGTCCTGCTCGTGCCACGTCTTGAGCGGGTCCAGGGCGGAGTCGAGGACGCTGCGGTCGAGGAACTTCGGGAACATCGAGCCGTAGACGGCGCCGAGCTGCGTGCCGTAGGAGTAGCCGACGTAGGAGATCTTCTTCTCCCCCATGGCCCCGCGGATGACGTCCATGTCGCGGGCGGTGTTCATGGTCGAGATGAACCGGCGCATCTCACCGCCGCCGCGCTGGCAGTTCGCCTCGACGGCACGGGCGTAGTCCGACCAGTTCGCGAGCTGCGAGTCCGTTGGGCGCGAAGGGAACTCGTCGTCCGACGGCGTCGAGACGCAGCGGATGTTCGTCGAACGGCCGACACCGCGCGGGTCCATGCCGATGACGTCGTAGATCTTCAGAACGTCGGTCTGCGCGTTGAACCAGTGCACGGCGCCGAGGCCCGAACCGCCGGGGCCGCCGGGGTTCGTCATCAGCACGCCCCTGCGGCGCGCGGGATCGGTGGCCTTCTTGCGCGAGATGGCGACTTCCAGGTTGCCGTTGCCCGGGTTCTTGTAGTCCATCGGCACGATCACCGTGGCGCACTCGACCCCCGCCGAGGGCGTGACCCAGCCCGCCGGGCACTCGGCCCACGCGACGGTCTGGGTGTAGTACTCGTCCAACGGGCCAGGCGCCGCCTGGGCCGTTCCCACCAGGGACATGAACAGCGGGGCGACCAAAGCCGCCGCGCCCCAACGCTTCCTCACCGCGTACCCCTCACGATCGTCGGACAGCGACAGAACGCTGTCGCAGTCGCGGACGCGGTCGACACCCCCGAAGGTCGGGTGAAATTGACCGAAGTGGGGTAGGAAAGAGGTATGGATCCGGTCAAGGCGTTGAAGCAGGTGGCGTTCCACCTGGAACGGGCCGGCGAGCCGACCTACCGCGTCCAGGCGTTCCGCAACGCGGCCGCCGTCCTCGCCGACCTCGATCCCGCCGACGTGGAGAAACGGTCCCGCCTGGGCACGCTCACCGACCTCAAGGGCGTCGGCAAGTCCACGGCCGGAGTCGTCGTGGACGCGCTCGCGAACCGCGAACCGTCTTATTTGGCGAAACTCCGGCACGTCGACATCACCGGCGGCGAGGAGATGCGGTCGAGGCTGAAGGGCGACTGCCACGTCCACTCCGACTGGTCCGACGGAGGCAGTCCGATCCGCGACATGGCGGAGGCGGCGCGCGACCTCGGCCACGAGTTCATGGTGCTGACCGACCACTCGCCGCGCCTGACCGTCGCGAACGGACTGAGCCGCGACCGGCTGGAGAAGCAGCTCGAGGTGGTCGCCGAGCTGAACGCCGAACTGGCGCCCTTCGTGGTCCTCACCGGCATCGAGGTCGACATCCTCGACGACGGCTCGCTCGACCAGGACGAGGACCTGCTGGCACGGCTCGACGTCGTGGTCGCGAGCGTCCACTCGAAACTGAAGATGCCGCGCGCCGAGATGACCCGCCGCATGGTCAACGCGGTCAGCAACCCGCACGTCGACATCCTCGGCCACTGCACGGGAAGGCTGGTCGTCGGCAAGGGCCGCCCGGAGTCCCAGTTCGACGCGGAGAAGGTCTTCGAGGCCTGCGCCGAGCACGGCACGGCGGTCGAGATCAACGCGCGGCCCGAGCGGCTCGATCCCCCGCGCCGGCTGCTCAGCCTGGCCGTGGACGCCGGGTGCACGTTCTCCATCGACAGCGACGCGCACGCGCCCGGCCAGCTGGACTGGCTGAACTACGGCTGCGCGCGGGCGGAGGAGTGCGGCGTCGACCCGGACCAGGTGATCAACACGAGGAGCGCAGCTCGGCTGCTGTCCGGGTGAGGTGCTCGTACCAGGACACGAGCGGCCCGGTGTCGGCCAGCGCGCGGCCGAGCGCGACCCGGCACAGGTCCCGGACCGGTTCGGGGTCCCACGCGGCGACCAGGGCGTCGAACGACGACCCCAGCGCGCCGAGCGCGTAGTCCTCCAGCCCGGCGCAGATCGGCACGACCGTCCCGTCCGCCTGCACCACGAACGGATCGACCCGCACGAACGCCGTGGGGTCGGCCCGCAGCAGCGCGGCGGACGTGACGTCGAACTGCACCTCGACGGCGTCGTCCTCGGCGACCCGGCCGAGCTCCACCGCCGCGTGGACCAGATCGACCCGGCCGACGCCGTGCGGCCGCACGCGCACCTTGCGAGCGCCCTCCCCGACCGCCTCGGCGGCCAGGCCCCGCAGCATCGCCACGTTGCCCGGCACCAGGTCGATCAGCACCGTCACCCGGTGCCCGTCGGCGGCGTGCCCTCCCACCTCGTCCAGCGCGACCACCAGCTCGGCTCCGGGCACGGCCCCGAGCCAGCGAGGATCGCGGACCTCGACTCCCATGTCCTTGCGGAGCAGGGGACAGGCGTGGAGATACCGCTCACCGGATCGTTTGGTCTTCCCGTCCGGCTGTATCAACCACCCGCACGCTTCCATCAGAGTGGAGTACGGCCCCGAATGGTCCGATCGAGGGACTTCGTTCACACCATCGGGCAAGCCGGAAACGGCTGGTCAGCTGCGAGCGAAGTCATCGGTGGGAGGGAGCGGAAATGCGCCGCCAGTTCATCGTGCCCGCGGAGTCCTGCGCCAGGAGTGCGGCCGAGGCGCGCCGCACGGTGCTGCGCGATCTCCACGACGGTGTCGGCCCCTCGCTCGCCGCGGTCGCCCTCGGGCTGCGGTCGGCGCGGCAGCTGCTCGCCTCCGACCCGGCTGGCGCGGCCCGGCTCCTCGTGCTGCTGGAGGACGAGATCCACTCCGCGATCGGCGACATCAAGGCGCTGGTCGCGAACGAGAGCCCCGCGTCGGTGGCCAAGTTCGGTCTGGTGGGGGCCGTCGAGACGTTCGTGGCCGCGTTGAGGTCCCGGCTGCACGTCGAGATCGAGGTCCTGGTGCTCGGTGAGATCCCGCCCGTGCCCGACGCGGTGAGCGTGGCGGCGTACCGGATCATCCGCGAGGCCCTGACGAACGTCGTCACGCACGCCGACGCGCGCACGTGCGTTGTGCGGCTGTGGTTCGACGCCGAACTGCACGTCGAGGTGGTCGACGACGGGGTGGGTTCGGCCGAGGTGACGACCGGTGTGGGGCTGGCGTCGATGCGGCAGCGGGCCAGCGAGCTCGGCGGTGACTGCCGGGTCGAGCCCGGTCGCGACGGCGGCACCAGGCTCGCGGCCGCGCTGCCGGTCTCATGAGCCTGCGCGCGCTGGTCGTGGACGACCACCCGTTGTTCCGCCAGGGCGTGATGGCGGCGCTGGCGGACAGCGGCATCGACGTCGTGGGTGAGGCCAGCGGCGGGACGCCGGCGATCGAGCTGGCGCGGCGGTTGCGGCCGGACGTGATCGTGATGGACCTCAACATGCCCGATCTCGGCGGCATCGAGGCGACGCGCCGGATCGTCGCCGCCCGGCCGTCCGCACGGGTGCTGGTGCTGACCATGTTCGAGGACGACGAGTCGGTGTTCGCGGCGATGCGGGCCGGTGCGCGGGGTTATCTCGTCAAGTCCTCTCGGCCGCAGCAGATCGTCGACGCGGTGCGCGCGGTCGGTGAGGGCGAGGCGATCTTCAGCCCCGGCGTGGCGACGCGGCTGCTCGACTTCTTCGCCACCGCACCACGTCCGAGCGCGCTGCCGGAGCTGACCGGGCGCGAACGCGACGTCGCCCGGCTCATGGCCGCGGGCAAGGGCAACGCCACGATCGCGCGGGAGTTGGTCCTGAGCACCAAGACCGTGCGCAACCACGTGTCCCACATCCTCCGCAAGTTGCAGGTCGCAGATCGTGCCCAGGCGGTGAACGCACTCCGGGACCGTTCGTGACAAGTGCCCATGTCGGCCGGGACGCGCCCGGCAGGATGATGGACGCAGTCGTCAGAAGGGGAGCTGATGAACGCCGAGCCAGTCACCGTCGTCCTGCACGCCACTGATTCCATCACTCGCGCAGGCGTCACCGTCGCACTGCGGTCCCGCCCGGAGATCAGGCTCGTCGAGCCGGAGACCACCGAGCGCTGCGTCGCGCTCGTCGTCGCCGAACGTCTCGACGAGACCGTGCTGCAACTGCTGAGAAAGCTGCAGTGCCAGCCGAACCCCGGCATCGTGCTGATCGCCGGGGACGTGGCCGACGCCGAACTGCTCGACGTCGTCGGCAGCGGGGTGTCCGCCGTGCTGCGCCGGGCCGACGCCACCCCGGACACGCTGGTCCGGCTGATCCGCGCCGCGCACGCCGGGGAGGGCTCGCTGCCCGCCGACCTGCTCGGCCGGTTGCTCGGGCGCGTCTCCGCCCTGCAGCGCAACGTGCTGCGCCCCAACGGGTTGAACCTCGCCGGCATGTCGAGCCGGGAGACCGAGGTGCTGCGGATGATCGCGGACGGCCTGGAGACCAGGGAGATCGCGGAGCGGCTGTGCTACTCGCAGCGCACGGTGAAGTCGATCCTGCACGACATCACCAACCGCTTCCAGCTGCGCAACCGCGCCCACGCCGTGGCTTTCGCGCTGCGCGAAGGCCTGATCTGACGGTCTCATCCGGAGCGTCCGTTGAGCACCACCGACGGGGTGCACGAGCCCTTGGGCTGCGGGTTCTGGCAGCTCACCCGGAACACGATCTTCTCGCCCGGCTGGAACCGCAGCGGCTCCTGGAAGTGCTCGTCGCGGTCCCGGAAGTTCCCGAGCCCGATGACCCGGATCGTGCTGCGCGTCCCGGCCGCGTCCCGGACGAGCTGGGCGGTGCCCGTGTCGCCCTTGGCGTTCTCGAAGAAGACGTCCTTGATGAGGAACGTCTTCTTGTCGTCCGGCGGGGTGAACGTGACCTCGGTGAACGAGCCGGTGTTCGCGACGATCGGCGCGGTGACGTCGATCCGGAACGTCACCGGCTCGCCGCTCTCGGCGGGTTTCGGCAACGTCGGCGTCGCGGCGGTGTCGCCGGGTTTGATGCCCAGCGCGTCCAGTGCCTGACCGGCGTTCGCCGCGGCCTGCTTCGACTCGTCCTTCGCCGCCCCGGCCGCGCTGGCCGCCTGGTCGGCCCTGTCCTTGATCTCCTGACTCTCCTGCCGCACCGCCTCGCGCGCCGCAGTCTTCACGGCGGGCGCCAGCACCGTGAACCACAGCGCCACCAACGCCCCCGCGACCAGCAGGAGCGCGATCAGCAACGGCAGCACCCACCTCGGCAGCAGCGGGCGCTGGACCATCGTGCCCTGAGTGATCAGCGTGTCGCCGTGCTCCGGCGTGATCTCGACCTGGAACGGGAGCCGCTTCGGCTCCCCGCGCAGGAACCGCCGGCGCGGCTTGGCCCGCAGCCGAACGAACGCCGTGGTGCCGGGCGGCAACGCGATGTCGGCGCGGTCCAGCCGGAAGTCCAGCTCGTCCTCGGGGTCGACGGCCCGCAGGCGCAGCAGCGTGGGCGAGTTGCCGACGTTGTCGACGGCGACCTCGAACTTGGCCCTCCGCGCGCCCTCGGCCTTGGCGGGCACGAGTTCCGCGGCCACGTCGGTGAACGCGCCGACCGTGACGACACCTTCCTCGACCACCGAGCCGTTCGGGTCCTCACGGGAGATGACCCGGACGCCGAACGGGACCGTGCCCGCGTGGACGCCCGGCTCGCGCGGTGGGGCGAACCGGATGAGCACCGGAGCGGACTCACCGGGGTTGAGGTTCACCACGGCCGGTTCGGCGTGGCTCCAGGACGAGGCCTCGCCGACGACGTCGATCGTGAACTGGTCCACCAGCTCACCCGCGTTGCGCACCACCACCTGGCACGTGACGTCGCCACCCGGCGCGACCGATAAGTCCGAAGTGGACAGTGTCGCTGTTGCTCCCATGTCGTGAAGTCTCCTTCGTGTGCCCTGCGCTGACAGCGGCGTTCCAGGCGTGGCCGGGTGCGCTCTTCGCTGCCCGTTGGGGAAGCTCTAGCCGCGTTCGATGAAGTCCGCGGGTTGGCTCGTGTTGGGCAGCACCAGGAAGTCCTCCGATTTCACCTCGCCGAACCTGGTGCCCTCCACCGTCGCCGCCAGCGCCTGCCTCGGTCCCTCGGTGTCGTTGTGGAAGACCAGCATCTGCGCGGTGAACGTGCCGTCCGCGGTCGTCAGCTCGCCCGGTGTCTCGGAGATGCCCGGCGACCAGCCGAGCCTCACCTTGGCGCCCGGCGGGAAGTCCTTGCCCTGTAGGGAGACCACGCCGCCGAGAGGTCCGGCCTGCTGGTCGAGGGTGATGACGGGCTGCTTGACGACGATCTGGGTGGCCGCCACGTTGTCGGACGCGATCTCGTCCGGGCCGGTGGCGATGACGACGCCGACCAGTTCCCGGTCCACGGCCTGGGTGGCCGGGATCGTCAGCCTGACCTCGGTCTGGGCGTCCGGGCCGAGCGTGCCGGCCAGGCATTCCGGCTCGCAGCCGAACGCCGAGGCGACCACGCGCACGTTCGTGAGCGTGGAGCCGGAGCTGTTGAGCAGCGTGAAGGTGACGGTCACGTCGTCGCCGCCGACGAACGCCGGCTGCGGGGCCGCCGCGACCGCCAGCGAGAGCGATCCGGTGCGTTCCAGGACCTTCACGGTGACCTTCGAGGTGATCGTGCCGACCGCGGCGGTCACCTCGTGCTCCCCCGCTGTCGTGCCGGTGGCGTCGCCGCTCACGACCTTGCGCTCCCCCGGTGCGATCGGGCCGAGATTCGACCCGGCCGGTCCGCCCCGCAGGCCCGACGGCATCGTCACGGTCAGCGTGGCGGGCGCGGGGGCGAAGCCGGTGTTCGCGACGGTCACCTCGATCGTCGTCCTGCCGTTGAACGGGATCTCGGCCGGAGTGGCGGTCGTGGTCACGGTGAGCCGCGGCAGCCGTTGCACGGCGGGCTGGCTCGCGTTGCGGGTCAGGAGTCGAGGGGTGCCGCCCTGCACGGGCACGGTCCACAGGTCCGGTGGCTGTTCCACGCCCGCGGACTCGAAGACGAGCCTCGTGCCGTCCGGGAGCCACGCCGCGTCGCGCGGGCGGCCGATGCTGCCGCTGTCCTCCACGACGACGCGGATGTCGGTGCCGTCGGCCTTGACCGTGCAGATCCGCTCGTCCTGGGTGAACGCGAGGCTCTGGCCGTCCGGGGACCACGCCGGGTGCTCGTCGTCGTAGCCGTCGCACTCCTCACCGAAGCGCGCGGACAGGTCGAACTGGCTGCTGCCGTCCGGGGTCACCAGCCAGATCCGTGAACCCTCCGGGTCGTCTGCGGTGATCGTGACGATGGCGGTGTCGGTGCCGGTGTTGCCCTGGGCGTCGGTCGCCGTGCAGGTCACCGTCGTGATGCCGACGGGGAACCTGGTGCCGGACGGTGGCGTGCAGGCCGGGGTCAGGACGCGGTTCCGCGAGTCGGTCGCGGTGGCCTGGTAGGTGATCGTGGCGCCGCTGCCGTCCCGGGCTTGCGTGGCGATGTCATCGATGCGCACCAGCGGTTTCACGAGGTCGGCGACCTGGACGGTGACGGTCTGGACGTGACCGGGCCTGGCTTCCTGCTCGTTGTTGAGGCGGAACTCGACGGTGCAGCGCAGGGTGCTGCCCGGGACGGCGTCCGGTGAGACGGTGAACTTCTCGGCGAACCGCGCGTCCTCACCGCTCGGCACGGTGACGGGCCCCGGCGGGGTGAGCGCGACGGTGAGCCCGTCGCCGCACCGGGGCACCGCGGTGACCTTGACGTCGAGGTCCTTGATGCCGTCGAGGATCGCGGTGCTGATCTCACCCGGTTTGTTCTCGTCGAAGGTCTGCAGCGAGCCGTCGGTGGCGACGACGAACCGGGTGGCCTGCCCGAACTGGTCCAGCCCGCCGCTGTCGATGCCGACGAACCGGATGTTGGCGGCCTGCAACGCGGTGATCGCGTTGTCGACGGTGTCGTCGTAGTTCGGGGGCATCAGGCGTTCGGCGGTGCCCTCGTCCCCGATCACGACGACCACGCGGCTGGAGTCCGGCCGGAAGTCGAACGCGTCCGTGGCCGTGCGGATCAGGGCGTGCGCCCAGACCTCGGTGGAACCCTGGTCCCGGATCACGTTCACCTCGCCGATCCCGGCGACCGGGTCCTCGTCGAATCCGGAGTGGACGGTGGAGGTCCGGCCCTCGTTCTCCGGTCCGGCGAAGCTCGCGATGCCGAACCGGGACTCGGGCTGCAGGGTCTTGATGTCCCCCATGATGTCGATGAGGGTCTTCTTGACGCTGCCGATCTCGCCGTCCATCGAGCCGCTGATGTCGATGAGCAGCACGACGTCCGGCTTCGGCGGGATGCGCGGGGTGTGCACGACCTGGTCGAGCTCGAACGTGCCGCCCCGGCGGGCCGGGAGGTCGGTGGCGGGGCGGGTGATCCGCGGCGGTGGTTGCCGGATGGTGCTGGACCTGCGGGTGATAGCGATGGTCCGGCCGTCCGGGGACCAGTCCGGCTGGGTGTCTTCCGCGCGGAGGTGCTGCGGGATCGCGATCTCCCCGGTCTTGGCGCCGTCGGACACCCGGTGGATCTGGATCCTGGGCCTTTCGCCGTCGCCGATGGGGAACCAGGTGACGAGCGCGATGCTCGTGCCGTCCGGGGACCAGGCCGGTTCCGACTGCCGGAGTCGTTCGGCGTTGAGGCGCCTGGGATCGGTGCCGTCGGCGTTGGCGATCATGACGTGGTCGCCGTCGACGTAGGCGAGTTTCGTGCCGTCCAGCGAGAACGCCGGGTCGTACTGTTCCCGAACGGTGCCGGTCAGGTTGGTGCGCGCGTTCCCGGTGCTGTCCACCTTGAAGACGTGGCCGTCGGTGCTCGTGAAGCCGATGTCGAACGGTTCGGCGGGCGGTTGGGCCCGCAGCACCGGCACCGGCAGCACGAGCAAAGCCACGAGCAGCAACGGAAGTGCGCGCACGGTCATTTCACCTGCTTCTCGAACAGCTCGATCTCGCTGATCACCGTGTCGGTGCTCTCGGTCGACGGGTAGACGCCCGCGACGAGCACCTGGACCTGCTGCACGCCGTCGCCGTTCTCGATGGCGTGCTCCTGCTGGCCGGGCGCGTCGGTGAGGGTGATGTCGTCGGTCTTGCCGGTATCGAACACCAGCGTGAGGCGCTGCGGCCGTTGAGAACCCAGGTACTTCTCGGGGTCACCGCTGTAGACGATCATCCGGCGCAGGTCGGTCTTCCGGTCGAACCGGATCGTGAGCGCCGGGGTCCTCGGGTCGGTCTGCGCGGCCCAGAACGTGCCCTTGTCCGTGTCCATGGCGAGACCCGCCGGGTGGTCCGGGCGTTCCTGCGAGGCGGAGATCGCGCTTTGCCTGACCGGGACCCACTTCTCGACGAAGATGCCGGCCACGGCGTCCTTCGCCTGGATCGCCTGGGTGTTGACGCTGCTGCGGAACGGCTGCGAGAACCCGTACAGGCAGGCGAACAGCAGCACCGCGATCGCCAGCGTCCAGCGCACCGCCGTGCCGACGCCCTGGCGGACCTTGGTGGTCGTCCTGACCCGGCGTGGGCGGCTGCCGCTCTCCCTGACCTTCTGGCCCTTCCTCCACCGCTTCCACCACGGCTGGCGCTCGACCGTCGCGTCGACGAGCGTATGGCCGCAGACGGCGCAGAACCGCCTGGTGGCCACGTTGCCGGAGCCGCACTGGCCGCAGATCAGGTCACCGGGCTGCGGCCGGCGCCGGAGCGTCTGTTGTGGACGGTGGTGCGGTTGTTGTTGCCGCGGCTCGTCCGGGCGGACCGGACCGGCCTGGGCGCCGGTCCACTTCAGGAAGTCACCGCAGTTGCCGCAGAACTCGGTGTTCGGCGCGTTGTGCTCGCCGCAGGTCTGGCAGACGATCATGTGGTCACCTCGATGGTCGTGGCGACGTGGGCGGGCACCATCCGGCGCACCGCCGCGGTGATGCGCGCCCGGTCCACCGCGTCCGGGCGCTCCACCCGGACGCGGACCAGCACGTGCGCGGGGGAACCGCCGGGGACGGGGCCGTTCGGGGTCGCCGAGGTCGCGGTGCCGCCGCTGTCCGCGATGTCGACGCGGCCGCCGGTGAGCAGCCAGACGTGTTCGGCGAGGCCTCTCCTGGTGCCGCGGAACCGGTGCAGCCGGACGGCGCGGGCGACGAGTTCGCGGCGCTGGGCCGAGGACCAGTTCTCGTCCAGGTCGAGCGCGACCCAACCGGCGAGCCAGTCCACGAAGTCCTCGGGGGCGAGCCGCGGGTCGAGGTAGGCGGCGAAGCAGTCGAGGACGGTGAAGACCGGGGCCAGCACCTCGTCGAGGGCCTGGGTGAAGCGCTGGGTGAAGTCGTCGTCGGTGTAGACGGCGGGCATGCGTTCGCCCAGGGGGTGCGGGGAGAGGAGGTCGTCCACGGCGTTCCTCATGCCCTCACCACCCTGACCTGGTGGCCGTACGAGAACGCGAGACCGTTCGGCGGCAGGTCGACCCGTTGCTGCGACTGGCTCCTCTCGCCGGTGGCCAGGTTCGCCGCGAACAGCTTGACGTCCTCCACCAGTTCGACGCCCTGGATGCGTTGCAGCACCGCGTAGACCTCGCCCGAGTGCACCGGCCTGCCGAACGGCCAGCCCGTCCCGTCCGCCCCGCCGCGGATCGGGTCGAGGTGGGCGGCGAGCGCGTCCACCGCCCGTGCCCGGACGGCCTCGGTGGGGGTGCCGGGACGGGCCTTGAGGTCCGCGACCACCGTGACGCCCTGGTAGAACGGCGGTTCGACGCTCACCCGCGCCCCGACGCACCGGCGCGCGTCGAGGTGGCGGGCGATCCGTTCGAGCGTCTCCTGGTCGACCTGCAGGGCCGCGAAGTTCGGCTCCTCGTGCTGGGGCACCGCCGGGACGACCAGCACGCGCACACCGTCGTCGCCCGGCGCGCACCGCACCCGTGCGACCTCCGGGGCGGCCTCCCTGGCGAGGACCTCGTAGTCCTCGGCCGTCACCGCCCGGTCACGCGTGCGCAGTGACAGCGGGCCTCTCAGGGCCGCGTCGTCGACCGACTCCCCCGCGACGCCGCCGCGGCCGGGTTTGCGGTTCGTGACGCTGCTGACGAACGGCACCGGATCCCGTTGCACGGTCACGAGGTTGCGCGCGACGTTGCCGCGCGGGCCGCCGCCGGTCCGGTACTCGGGGACGCGGATGGCCGCCGACTTCGCCGGGACGGCGCCGTAGTGGCGCAGCGTGCCGTCCTGCTGCCGGACCGCCGGGCCGAAGATGATCTGGCCCTCGGTGTTGTCCAGCAGGAAGTGCCGGTCCTGCGGGCCCGACTCGACGAACCCGCGGACCTCGGTCCAGGTGTCCCAGCCGTCCGTGGTGGCGACCTCGACGGTGATCGGCTCGCCCGCGACCACCGGGGTTCTCGCGAGCGGGAAGCGCTGGCCCGCAACGCCTTCCGAGACGCCGACGGTCTCGTTCTCGACCACGTCCGCGTGCACGGCCTCGGCGGTGCCACCGATCGTCGACGCCGTGACGTCGCGGAGCTTCGGCGACCGCTGGTAGAACGGCTGGCCTGGCCACAGTTCGGCGGCGCGGCACCGCAGCCAGCCCGCGCGCTGCCGGACCAGGACCGACGTGGTGTGGCCGGCCGGGACGTGCACGACGACGTCCCCGGCGGAGTTGAAGCCACCGTTGGTGAAGTGGTCGACCTCGCAGGCGGCCCAGCCCTCGTCGGTCCAGGCCTCCCACGCCCACGGCGGGTCCGCCGGGTTGATGCCGGAGCCCATCGGTTCGCAGTCGAACCGGAGCAGCACCGCGCAGCCGGGAACCGCTTCGGACAGGCCGAACAGCACGGCGTCGTCCATCTGCGGCTGCTCACTGAACGCCTGGGGTTCCTTGGTCGCCCTGAGGTCGTCGGTGCGGTCGATCGGCTGGCCGTTCGCCGTGGCCGTGGCGAGGTGCGCGAGCTCGCAGGACACGATCGTGAGCGGGCGGTCGACCGTGAAGACGACCGGGTCCTCGACGCCCTGGCGCTGGGTCGCGACCTGGTTGCCCCGCGGCACCTCGACGGGGGCCGGTTGCGCGGCCGAGAGCCAGTAGGTGACGTCCACGCGTGCGGCGGTCGGGGCGAACAGCTCGACGCCGATCAGGTCGAGGAACTTCAGGTAGTTGAGCCTCGGCACGCGGTTGAGCCGGTACATCAGCTCGTCGACCATGTGCGCGAAGGTCTCGATCAGCGTGACACCGGGGTCGGAGACGTTGTGATCAGTCCACTCCGGACAGTGCTGCTGGACGCGGCGCTTGGCCTCGTCCACGAGCTGCTGGAAGCGCCGGTCGTCCAGGTTCGGCAGGGGGAGCGGCATCACGCACCGTCCTCGTGCGGCGGTATGACGTAGAACGGGAAGACGAGGTTGCGCGGATCGTTGGTGGTGCTCAGGGTGTAGCGGATGTCGATCAGCAGGGTGCCGCTGGCCGCCTCGGCGAAGTCCACGACGACGTCGGTCAGCTCGATGCGCGGTTCCCACCGCTCCAGCGACTGCCGCACCTCGTAGGCGATCTGGCCGGCGGTCGTGGAGTCGGCGGGCGCGAACACCAGGTCGTGGATCGCGCAGCCGAACTCGGGCCGCATCGGCCGTTCGCCGGGTGCGGTCGCGAGGATCAGACGGATGCTCTCGACGATCTCGCGGTCGCCGCCGACGAGCGCCACCGAGCCCGTCGCGTCGGTGCGGACGGGGAAGCTGAGGCCCCTGCCGATGAACTCCATCACCCTCCTATCAGGACGGTCGGGCAGCCGGGCGGCAGGATCGGCGCGCCGCAGCCGCTCATGTCGCCGACGCGGGCCGCGGGCTTGCCGCCGATCAGCACGGTCGGGCAGCCCGGCGGCACGATCGGCGTCGGCGGGTGCACCGCGGGCGGCGGGAACGAGCACGTGTGCAGGTCCCCGACGGTCGCGGCCGGTGTGCCGCCGATCAGCACGGTCGGCACGCCGGGGCCGGTGATGACGCCGGGATGGGCTGTCATGTCGGCAATTCTGGCTGCGGGAGGCATCTGCTGTTCCTCAGTTGATCTTCACGATGGCGCCCTTGACGGTCAGCGGCCCGCTGGCCGTGACCTCCGTCTGCGCCTGGCCGGCGATCTTGACCTGGGCGCCCTCCGCCCTGAGCTCGGTCTGCGCCTTGATGGACACCTTCTGCCCCTTGAGCTCCAGCGGTCCGGTGCCGGCGTCGACGGTGATGCCGTTCTGCGCCCTGACGTTGACGGTCTTGGCGCTGGTGATCTCGATGTTCTGCGCCTTCTGGTCGATCCTGACCTGGAACTTCCCGTCACCGCTGGAGATCACGATGCCGTCGTCCTCGATCAGCTCGACCTTGTGCCCCTTGCGGCTCACGAAACCCCGGACCGCGATCTCGCCGCTCGCGCCGTCCACGGCGGCTTTGGTGAACTTCGGCGGCTGGTCCTTGCCGTTGTGCAGGCCGCCGAGCACGTACGGGGCGTCGAACTCGCCGTGCTCGAAGCCGACCAGCACCTCGTCGCCGACCTCGGGCAGGACCACCGCACCCCGGCTCGCGCCGGCGCCCTGCTGCACGGTCCTCGCCCAGACGCTGGTGAAGTCGTTTGCCAGCCAGGGGAACTTGACCTGGACGCGACCGAGTTGCTTGGGGTCCTTGGCGTTCGTGACGATGGCGGGGACGAGTCCGTTGAGCGGCTTGACCTTCGTGCTGTGGACGAGTCCGTAGAGCGAGCGCTCCTGCCGGCCGGAGACGGTGAACTCCGTGGTGTAGCCGGTGTGCTCGGCGAACAGGTGCCGGGTGCTGGTGAGCGTGTACCTGCCCTGGAAGGGTTCGCCGACGTTGGTCAGCGCGACCGCCGTGCCGGCCTTGAGCTCCGGGTTCCCCCTGGCCACGCCGGTGAGTTCGGCGCAGGAACCGCCCAGCTGGGCGGCGAGCGCCTCCGCCGCCGCCTTCGCCTCGGCGTGCGTGCGGTAGTGGCCGGTTTCCAGGTGCGGCTGCGCTGCGAACTTGTTCGCGAGCTCTTTCGGGTTGGCCTTGGGGACCTCGACGCCGGCGGTGGCCGGGACGGCGGTGGCGACGACCTCCTGCTTGTTCTCGAAGTCCCAGCCCCTGACCTGGACCTCGGGGACCTGGCCCGCGGTCGTGATGCCGGCCCTGAGCGCCACGAGCGTGCTGTGCATCTCGAGGACGAGCGGGTTCGACCTGGCCTTGGCGTTGGCTTTCGGTGCCTTCGCGGGAGGTTCGGGCAGCCTGAAGTCGAGCTTGCCGTCCTTGACCGCGATCTGCGCGCCGACCGTGCGCGCGAGGCGGCTGAGGAACTCCCAGTCGCTCACGTTGTCCTGGCTGAGCTGCGTGTCCGGCCGGCCGCCGAAGCCCGGCACGTCGTCGATCGTGCCCGCCTTGATGTTCGCGCGTCCGGCGACCTTCCTCACGACGTCCGCGACCGTCATGCCCGGGTAGACCGCGACCCTGCGGCCGCGGAACAGCCGGTGCGCCTCGTCGTACCCTCGGACCTCGGTGAACGTGCCCTGCGCGTCGAGCTCGACACCAACCGCCGTGATCTCGCCGCTCATCAGGGGTTTCGGTCCGCCGGGGTCCGCGGTCTGGACCTTCAACGCGGCCTTCGCCCCGATCTCGAGCCCCGCCTTGGCGAGCACGACGTGGCCGGGGTCGCGGAACCGCAGCACGAACATGTCCGGCAGGTTGCGGCTGTCGTCCACGTAGGCGTAGGTGAGCAGCAGCTTGACGTCGGCGGGCAGCGGCTTCCCCTCGACCTCGACGACGAGGTTGTTGGCGAAGCTCTCGTTAGCCATGCTGGACCTCCTCCAACGCGGGCACGAGCACCGTCGTGCCGGGGGCGAGGCGCATCGGGTCGTCGATGTCGTTGGCCTCGGCGATGTACCGCCACAGCTCGGGGTCGCCGTAGGCCTGGTACGCCAGGCTTTGCAGGCTGTCGCCGGCCGTGAGGGTGTGCGCGTTCCTGGCGGCGAGCGCGCCACTGGTCGGATTCTGCCCGCCGGGTTCGCCGCTGACCTCCTCCAGGTTGACCGTGCAGAGCGCCCTGACCGGCATGCCGCCGGGCGTGAAAAGCGTGTACTTGGCGCTGACGCTCGCGACGTAGCTCGGGAAGCCCGTCGTCGTCCCCCACTTGAAGATGACCCACGGCGGACTGCCCTTGCCGCCGGTTCTGCTGTCCTTCGTGGGCACTGTGAGCGCGAACAGCTGCTCGACCTTCTTGATGGTCGCGTCGCCCATGGTGTCCGTGGAGTCGAGGAAGATCTCCAGGCTCAGCTTGGCAGGCTCCGCACCCTTGAACTCGGGCACGCCCGCCTTGGCCGCGTTGGGTTGCGTCTGCCGCTGCCACTTGGCGTTCTTGGCGAGCGTCAGCTCCTTGGGGTTGAACTGGAACTTGATCTCGTCGATCTGCGCCCCCGGCTTCTGCAGCCCACCGGGCTTGGGCGGCTCGTGCACCGTCAACGACGCGTGCTCCATCTTCTTGGACGTGGTCGCGTTCCCCGCGCTCGTGAACGTGACGGTCATCGCGCGTCCAGGAACCCGTGGTGCGCCAACTCCAACGTCTCGGTGGCGACCTTCGTCTGCTCGGCGCTCAGCTGCGGCCCCGTCCACCGGACGGGAACCACCTCGGCCAGCGACCAGCTCGCGATCACCCTGCCCTCCAACGTCTTCGCCTCGATGACCGCGGTCCTGCGCTTGATGCCCGCCGCCATGCCCGCGATCCAGTTGGTGATCTTCTGGCTGTCCCTCGTCACCGGCCTGCTGAGCTTCACGTTGGGGTACTTGATGCGCGTCGGCAGCTGCCACACCATCCCGTTGTTGCCGCCTTCTTCCCGTTGCTCGATGACGAACTCACACCCGAGCCCCTCACAACTGTTGAAGGCCCCCAGGTCGTCCTTGTCCACCGACACGCTGAAACAGACGGCGACGGCTTCCTCCGGTGCACTCATCACACGTCCTCACATGTCGGTGAGCGCCCCACGACGCTCACGGTCGAGCCACAGATCGGCCTTGAGCCGCCGCAGCAACGGGTCGTACAACTTCCGCAACAACTCGTCGGCCCCCGGCCCCTGCACCGGCACCTCGACCCGCTGCACCTCCTGCGGCCCGACCTCGACCACCCGCTGCACCACCGTCTCCACCGTGGGCGCCTTCGCTTCGACCACTTCCTCAGCGGCACGTGCCACCACCACCGGCAGTTCGGCCCCCTTCCGCTCCCGGGGTTCCGTGGTGCGTTCCGCGAACCGTTGCACGGCCCAGCTGCCGGTGAGCGGCCGCTGGGGCTCCGTCTTGCCGGGGCTCGCCGCGAGCTGCACCAGGGGAAGGGCCGTGGCTTCGGCAGCGCGTTGCGCGGCAACGCCGAGCGACGGCACCTCGGCCAGCCCACCGGAAGTGGCCGCCGATGCGGGGTGGCTGGGCTCCGGTACCCGCTGCACGGCAACGCCGAGCGACGGCACCTCGGCCCGCGACGCCACCGTTAAGTCCGCGGCCCTCTGCACCTCGACGCCGGGTGACGGTGCCTCTGGCACACCAGCGGCTGTGGGTGCCGGAGTGGAGATCGGCTCACCAAGCCCCAGCCTGCGCGAGCGGGTCGGTACGGGCGCGGATTCTCTCGCGGAGCGTTGTACGACCGCGTCGGACCTGCTTGCGGACGGCTCTGGCGCGATGAGTGGCCTGCTTGCACCGCTCGTCGTCGTGGATGGTGTGCCGGCGCTGCTGGGCGACGCGGGCGGCGGGGTGCTTTGTTCTGTCGCGGTGCGCTGCACGATGCCGGGCTGCGGTGGGGTGAGCGTCGGGGTGTCGTGTTCCGTCGCGACGCGTTGCACGCTGCCTCGTCCCGACGGGGTGAGCGGCAGTGCTCTGTACTCGGTCGAGCCGGGTGGCGGGGTCCTGTGCTCCAGGGGGACGGGCGGCGAAGCGTCGGGCCTCGACGCGGTGCGCTGCAGGTTGTCGGGCGGCGCTGGGTTGCGGTCTTCGGTTGCGGTGCGCTGCGGGGTGGCGGGTTCCAGCGGAAGGGCAGCTCGTTGCACGGTGGCGCGTCCCGGCACGACCGGTTCGGCGGCGGCACGCTGCAAGGTGCCGTGCTCCGGCAGGACATCCCGCTGCAAGGTAGGGCGTTCCGGTGCGGCGGCGCGTTCGGTCGCGGTGCGCTGCAGGGTGCCGACCTCAGGTGGCGCGTCGGGCTCAGCCGCAGCCCTTTGCACGGCAGCGCGTTCCGGTGCGGCGGCGGGTTCGGTCGAGGCGCGCTGCAGGGTGCCGGCTTTCGGCAGGGCGTCGTGCACGGCGGCTGCCCGTTGAAACGCGGTGCGGTCCGGCACGGCCGGTTCGGTCGCAGCCCGTTGCACAGTGGGACGTTCCGCTGCCGCTGGTGGGGTCGCAGTCCGCTGCACGGTGGCGCTCTCCACACCGACAGGCTCGGACGCAGCCCGTTGCACGATGCCGACCTCCGGCACAGGCACGGCCGGAGCCCGTTGCACGATCGCACTTTCCGCCGCGACCGGCTCGACCGCGACCCGCTGCACAGTGACGCCTTCCGTCGCCGCGGGCGCGGCCACAGCACGCTGCACGGTGCCGACCTCCGGCACGGCGGACTCGGCCGCAACCCGCTGCACGCTGCCGACCTCCGACACGACAGGCTCAGCCGAAGCCCGTTGCACGATCGCACTTTCCGCCGCGCCCGACTCACCCGCGACCCGCCGCACGCTGCCGACCTCCGACACCACAGGCTCAGCCGCAACCCGCCGCCCACTGCCGCTTCCCCCCGCCGCAGCCCGCTGCAGAGCACCACCCCTCGCCGGAGCAACACCGTCTCCCCCAACGGCCGGCGAGAAGTCCACCGACCGGGGCGCCGGAGGTGACGAGTCCAGGGACGGCTTGGCCACGTCGGCGATCGAGCCCGACGGTTCCGACTCCCCCACCGCGTGTGCCAGGGGCGCGAGGAACGACGGGTTCTGCCAGGCGGTCAGGCTCGCGGAGAACTTCGGTACCGGGTTGATCAGCGGGTGCGGGGCCACCAGGCGTTGCAGGGGCGGCAGGGTTCGCCAGTCCGACCTGACGACCGGTAGCGGGGCGGCGGCTCGCCGTCGAAAGGGCCACACGACTGATCACCTCCCTGAACTTGAGCACGCGAAGCAGAACGAAGAACCCCTACCCCGCCGAGATGCGGGCGTTGATGCGGCCGATCTCCTCCACGTACCGCAGCCGGTCGGCGTGTTCCAGGTCCAGAATGGACTCAAGCGACCAGTGGAAGTGGTAGGCGACGTACGCGACCTCCGAGTACAGGCGGTCCGCCACGTACGTCACGATTCCCCCAGGCGCCCACCGGCGATGTCGACCTCGAAGCCGTGGCCGCAGGAGGGGCACGAGACCGGGGAGCGGGTGTGGCCCTCGCTGTTGATGCGGCGGTACATGTCCTGCAAGAACGCCAGATCGGCGGCGAACAGGTTCTCGATGACGCCGGCGTGCACGTCGGTCACCGAGCCCAGCCGGACGACCACCCGGCCCAGCAGGACGACGGTCAGGTACGCGGCGTTCTCGCGGACCCTGTCGTCCCGCAACGGGATCAGCTCGTCGCGGGCCGTGGCGAGGCGCATCACGCCGGCACGGTGCACCACGCCCGAGTCGTCCACGTAGCCGCGTGGGAGTTCGAAGGCGAACTCCGTCTGCATCTCGACCACGGCGGAACGCTTCACTCGACGTCCATCTCCTCGTAGGTGACCGTGAGCTTCTCGGTCAGCACGGAGGTGTCGCCGGCCTTCAACGTGCCGATCTCCAGCGCCTTCGGCCACGCGCGCATGATCTTGTAGCGCTTGATGGCCTGGCCCTCGTAGTCGTAGACGACGACCACGCCGTTCTTGCGGGCGGCGCCCATCTTGCCGAAGCGGGAGTCCTTGACCCACTTCTCGAACGAGTTGTCGGCCGTGAGGCCCCTGGTGAAGACGACCTCGCCCGCCTTCATGCGGCCCGGCAGCTTCTTCACGACGTACTTGCCGTCGGCCATGTTCTGCTTGAGCTCGATGACGTCCTGTTCCATCTTCAGGCCCGTCACCTCGGAGATCTGCTTGATCGTGATGCCGTCGACCTCCAGGCCGAACGAGTGGCCTACCGACGTGTCGAGATCGGGGAGTGCCATGTCGCAGAACCGCCTTTACTCGTTGACCAGACTGGTGCCGCCCTGCATCTGGGCGAGCCTGAAGATGACGAACTCCGCGGGCTTCACGGGTGCGATGCCGACCTCGCAGACGACCTGGCCGAGGTCGATGCCCTCGGCGGGGTTGGTCTCGCGGTCGCACTTGACGTAGAACGCCTCGTCCGGCGTCAGGCCGAACAGCGCCCCCTTGCGCCACTCCATCACCAGGAACGCGGCGATGGTGCGGCGGATGCGGGCCCACAGGGCGTCGTCGTTCGGCTCGAAGACGACCCACTGGGTTCCGTCCAGAATGGACTCCTCCAGGTAGTTGAAGAGCCGCCGCACGTTCAGGTAGCGCCACGCCGGGTCCGAGGACAGGGTCCGGGCGCCCCACACGCGGATGCCGCGGCCGGTGAACGAGCGGATGCAGTTCACGCCGATCGGGTTCAGCAGTTCCTGCTCCGCCTTGGTGAGCTGGGTCTGCAACGCGACGGCGCCGCGCACGGTCTCGTTCGCCGGGGCCTTGTGCACGCCGCGGGTGGCGTCGGTGCGGGCCCAGACGCCGGCCATGTGGCCCGACGGCGGCACGAAGATGTTGTCCGAAGTGGACGGGTCGTAGACCTTGATCCACGGGTAGTACAGGGTCGCGTACTTCGAGTCGAAGCCCGCCTCGACCTGCTTCCAGTTCTTGATCTCGTCCGGGGACAGCGACGGCGGCGGGTCGAGGATCGCCATGCGGTCGCCCATGAGCTCGCAGTGCGCGATCACGGCCGCCTGCACGGTCTTCACGGCCTCCAGCGTGATCAGCCCGTGCTCGTAGGAACTCATCAGGTCGGGCACCGAGACCATCGTGATCTCGTCCACGGCCTCCAAGCCGCCGAAGCCGGTGCGGTCGGAGACGTCACCCACATAGTCGTCCGCGACGACCTTGCGCGGCACCGGCGACGCGGCGGGCTCCGAGCGCAACGCCACGGAGGCCTTGTCCGGACGGGCGGCGGCGGCCCCGGTGACCTCCTCGACCGTGATCAGCTTCGAAGCCGTGTTCACGACCGTGACGACGTTCTCCTTGCCGCGCTTCGACGAGACCTGGTGCGTCTCGACGACCTTGCCGTTGTCCTTGACCAGCAACGAGAAGCGGTCGTCCGGCGCGTTCTCCCCCGCGGCCTCGCCGACCTCGACGGACAGGGAACCGGCGCCGAGCTCGCGGGCCTTCAGCTTGTACCCGCCCAGCACGGCGGTGGGCCCGGCCTCCACGGCCGCGGAACGGGAGCCGCCGACGCGCACGACGTAGCAGTTGGTGCCACCGTTGAGGAAGTAGCCGTAGACGGCGAGCGGCAGGTAGCAGCCCTTCGCGAAGTCGCCGAACTTGTCGGTGTACTGCGACCAGTTCGAGACGAGCGTCGGGGTGTTGTAGTCCCCCTTGGCCGCGAAGCCGACGAACGCGGCGACGGCGGTGCCCACGCCCTCGATCGGACGGGCACCTGCCTCCACCTCCTCGACGTACACGCCCGGCGAGAGATAGGTGGGCATCGACGGCCTCCCGAGTTGTGCGGAACCCTGTACGACACATGCTGGAACGGCACCGGAGATCCCGACACGACCCCACGACGGTGCTTCCGGGAGCAGGCGGCTGCCCGAACGGGCAGTCACCCCCTGGAGGGGTTTTCCGACCGTTCACCGAGCCGACGCCCAACGATCATTGGTGACCGAACCATCGCAGCCCTACTCTTCGCGACGGCCCATGTCCGCCCACCACCACAAGGACAGGCATGTCACGTCGCAGGGCTCCTCTAGCCGTGCTCTCCACCGTCATCATCACGGCGGCCACTCTCAACGCCTCGACCGCGGCTCACGCCGCCACCACCACCTTCACGCCCACCGCCGACACCTACGTCGACAACGGGTCCACCGGCACGAACTACGGCACGTCCGGCCAGCTCGGCGTCGACAACTCGCCGGTCAAGCGGACGTTCCTCAAGTTCACCGTCTCCGGCGTCACCGGCGGCGTCAGCAACGCCAAGCTGCGCCTGCACACCGACGACGTCTCCGGCGCGGAAAGCCCCAACGGCGGCACGTTCAGGGCGATGTCGAACACCAGCTGGACCGAGACCGCCGTCACCTGGGCCAGCCAGCCCGCGATCGACGGCGCCACGCTCGGTTCCCTCGGCTCGGTCGTCCGCAACGCCTGGTACGAGGTCGACGTCACGAGCCTCGTCACCGGCAACGGCACGTACAGCATCGGCATCACGTCGAGCAGCACGGACGGCGCCGACTACGACTCGCGCGAGTCGGGATCGACCGCACCCCAGCTCGTCGTCACCGACGGCACGACGCCGCCTCCCGGCGACCCGGTGTGGGTCGGCGCGGGCGACATCGCCGACTCCGGGTCCGGTGACACGGCCACGGCCGCGTTGCTGGACGGCATCCAGGGCACCGTCTGGACCACGGGCGACAACGTCTACCCGGACGGCACCGCGAGCCAGTTCAACACCTACTACGAGCCCACGTGGGGCCGGCACAAGGCACGCACCAGGCCCTCCCCCGGTAACCACGACTACCACACCAGCGGCGCCACGGGCTACTACAACTACTTCGGCGCGCAGGCCGGGCCGTCCGGCCGCGGCTACTACTCCTACGACATCGGCAACTGGCACATCGTGTCGCTGAACTCCAACATCAGCATGTCGGCGGGCAGCGCGCAGGAGCAGTGGCTGCGGCAGGACCTGGCGGCGAGCACGAAGCCGTGCACCGCGGCGTACTGGCACCACCCGCTGTTCACCAGCGGCGCCAACCACTCGCCGTCGACGGCCACCAGGCCGTTGTTCCAGGCCCTGTACGACGCCAACGCGGACGTCGTCGTCTTCGGCCACAACCACCAGTACGAGCGCTTCGCCCCGCAGAACCCCAGCGGCGGCCTCGACAACGCGCGCGGCATCCGTTCGTTCGTCGCGGGCATGGGCGGCGCCGGCGCGTACGGCTTCGGCACGATCAAGCCGAACAGCGAGGCACGCAACACCGGCACTCGCGGCGTGCTGAAGCTGACGTTGCACAGCAACAGCTTCGACTGGCAGTTCGTCCCCGAGGCGGGCAAGACCTACACCGACAGCGGCACCACCAACTGCCACTGACGGACCGCTGGAGGCCGATGATGTACCTGTCCACGATCGACAAACCCAAGTCAGCGAACTGGAAGGGGCTGAGCGGTAACGTCTTCGCGCTCGGCACGGTCAGCCTCATCACCGACGTCTCGTCGGAGATGGTGGCCGCGGTCCTGCCGCTGTACCTGGTCATCGGCCTCCAGCTCAGTCCGGCCGCGTACGGGCTGATAGACGGCGTCTACACCGGCGCCACCACACTCCTCAGACTCGCGGGCGGTTATCTCGCCGACCGCACCAACAGGCGCAAGGCCGTCGCGGGCTTCGGTTACGGCCTCTCCGCCGTGGCCAAGCTGGGACTCCTGGCGGCGGGCAACTCGCTGACCGCGCTCGGCGTGGTGATCACGGCGGACCGCGCGGGCAAGGGTCTCAGGACAGCACCCCGTGACGCGCTGATCACCCTCTCCACCCCCAGCGGCGATCTGGGACGGGCGTTCGGCGTGCATCGGGCGATGGACGGCATCGGCGCGTTCGCGGGGCCGCTCGTCGCGATGGCCGTGCTCGCGGCATCAGCCCAGTCGTTCGACGCCGTGTTCGTCACCAGCTTCTGCATCGCCGCGTTCGGCGTGCTGGTGCTCGTCCTGTACGTCAAAGATCGACCAGAACCCGTGCAGCGCAGGGAACCCCTCAAGCTCGCTCTGCTGAAGGACCCCGCCGTCCGCAGGATCGTGCTGGCCGCGTCGCTGCTCGGCCTCGTCACCATCGGCGACGGGTTCGTGTACCTGCTGCTGCAGAAACGCGAAGGGCTGGCGTTCGGCTGGTTCCCGCTGCTGGCGGTGGGCACGAGTCTGGTCTACCTGCTGCTCGCCGCACCCCTGGGCGCACTCGCGGACAAGATCGGCCGGCTCAAGGTCATGCTGGCCGGCTACGGCGCCTTGACCGTCGTCTACCTGCTGCTGCACGGGCCTTTGAGCGGCTGGCCGCTCCTCGTGCTGGTCGTGCTGCTGTACGGCGTCTTCTACGCCTGCACGGACGGCGTGCTGATGGCGCTCGCGGGCCCCGTCCTGCCGGAACGCCTGCGCACCACCGGCATCGCGCTGATCCAAAGTGGACAGGCGCTCGCCTACCTCGGCTCCTCCGTGCTGTTCGGCCTCGCCTGGCAGTTCTGGAGCCCCGAGGCCGCCACCAGGGTCGCCGCCGTCGCGGCCGTCCTGGCCCTGATCACCACCGCCGCACTGCTGGGACGCCGGAAATGAACAAACGCCTGCTGATCACCCTGACCGCCGCCGTCCTGCTCGGGGGCGTCGCCGTCGGCTACACCGCGCTGTCCGGCGCCGCTCCGGACGCCGCGCAGTCCGTCACGACCGGTGCGGGCCCACGCCTCATGGTCCTGAGCAACGGCAAGCTCTCCACGGTGTCGCACGCCGGTGGTTCGCGCGAGGTCACCGGGCAGAGCTGTGACCGCGCCTACGAGGCAGCCGGCACGATCTCCTGCCTGCGGCCGGTCGGCGCGCTGAAGGCCAGCGAACTGGCCGTGCTCGACAGGGACCTGAAGGAACTCAGGACCATTCCGCTGACCGGTTTCCCGAACCGCACGAGGGTCTCGGCCAGCGGCCGGATGGTGGCGTGGACGCTGTTCGTCGACGGGCATTCCTACGCCGCCAACGGGTTCTCCACCAGCACCGGCATCCTCGACACGAAGACCGGCACGCTGGTCACGTCACTCGAGGAGTTCGCGGTCGAGGGCATGCCGCAACGCCCGGTCGACACGAACTACTGGGGCGTCACCTTCACCGCCGACGACAACCGCTTCTACGCCACCATGTCCACCGGTGGCCACCGCTACCTGCTCGAAGGCGACTTCGCCGGGCGCACGGTCAAGCCGCTCACCGACCTGGACGACGTCGAGTGCCCGTCCCTGTCCCCGGACGGCACCCGCATCGCCTACAAGAAGGCTGTCGGCGGCGACCCCCAGAAGGGCTGGCGGGTGTCCGTGCTCGACCTGAAATCACGCGAGATCACCGAACTCGCCGAGACCCGCAGCGTCGACGACCAGCCGGCCTGGGTCGACGACAGGACCGTCGCGTACGGCATCCAGCGCGACGACGGCCTGAACGACGTGTGGGCGGTCCCGGCAGACGGCACCGGCACGCCGGCGATCCTGGTGCCGGAAGCGAGTTCGCCGGCGCCGATCAGCTAGCGGACTCGGCTTCTTCCTCCTCCTCGGCCCGCTGGACGAAGGTCTGCGCGGTCTCCTCCTCCGGGGCCTCCTCCCGCTGGACGACGGCCGCGCCCTGCTCGGCGGCACGCTGTACCGGGGCAGGCGTCGACATCAGCCGGTCGGCGTTCGCCACGGCCTCGCGCTCGAACCGGTCCGACGGACTGCTGACCCTCACGCCGGCGCCGTTGTCCGTGCCGTCGACCGGCCCGGAGCGTTGCTGCACCACGTGTGTCAGCTCGTGGGCCAGCATGTGCTTGCCGGAGTCCGAGGACGGATCGTACTTGTCGCGCTGGAAAACGATGTTCGACCCGACGGTGTAGGCGTGCGCGTTCACCGACTTCGCGGAGTCGTGCGCCTGCGACCCGGTGTGCACCCGGACGTCGGAGAAGTCCTGGCCGAACCGGCCCTCCATGTCCTCGCGCACCCCGGCGTCGAGCGGCGACCCGCCGGAGGACACGACATCGCTCACACCCGCGTTGCCCACGGCCCGTTGCAGGCCGAGCATGCCCGACGGCCCGAGCACGTCGGGGCGTCCGGCGACGGCCGCGCGGCCCATCAGGTCGGTCTCCTCCTGCGGCGCCCGGTCGCCCCTGGGGCGCAAGGACGTCTCGTGCTCATGTTCGTGCCCGCGCATCACAACCCTCTCTTTCCACGGCGAGTTCGAGGTAGCGCCCGAACTCGCGTTCGCCCACCAGGCGGCCGAGCTTGCGGTACTCGCGTGCCACCGCGCCGATCAGCTCGACCATGCCGACGACGTGGCCCGCCGCGGCGGCGAGGTAGGCCGCGGTCACCGCCGCCGAGCGGATGTGCCCGCCCGCCAGCTCGAACGCCTCCGCGAGGAACTCCAGGTCCACATCGGACGATCGCGGCACCGAACGGCCGAGGCAGCGGTCCCACAGGCCGCGCCGCAGGTCCGCGTCCGGCAACGGGAAGTCCACGATCACGTCGATCCGGCGGGTGAACGCGTCGTCGAGGTTCGCGCGCAGGTTCGTGGCCAGCACCGCGATCCCGTCGAACGACTCCATGCGCTGCAACAGGTACGCGCTCTCGATGTTCGCGTACCGGTCGTGCGCGTCGCGGACCTCCGACCGCTTGCCGAAGATCGCGTCGGCCTCGTCGAACAGCAGCACGCCGTTGACGCCGGCCGCCTCCACGAAGATCCGCTCCAGGTTCTTCTCGGTCTCGCCGACGTACTTGTCGACGACCGTCGCCAGGTTGACCGTGTAGAGGTCGAGGCCGAGCGACGACGCGATGACCTCGGCCGACATCGTCTTGCCCGTACCGGAATCCCCCGCGAACAACGCCGTCACGCCCCGGCCCCGCCCGCCACCGGGCCGCATCCTCCACTCGTCGATCACGCGGTCGCGGTGCCGGGCCCTGGCCGCGAGCTCGTGCAGCAGGGCGGTGACCGGCGCGGGCAGCACCAGGTCCTGCCACGCCACCGCCGGTTCGATCCGGCGGGCCAGGCGTTGCAGGCCGCCCGCGTTCTGGCTGCGCGCACCGGCTCGCAGGTGCGTCACGTCGACCAGGCCGTCGTCCGCCAGCGCCGAGACCGACGCCGCGCCGGCCGCCCTGCTGATCTGCGTCGGTCCCAGCACGAAGTGCGCGGTGACCTCGGCAGGGTCGATGCCGGCGGCGAGCTTGCCGTCGAGTTCGGTGCGCCACAACGCGACCCGCACGTCGAACGGCACCTGCACCGCGTCGTGCTGCAACGGCGGCGTACGGGTCCAGCGCGGCTCCCAGGCGCCGGACCCGTACACGACCACGGGGATCTCGTCGTGCAGCAGGGGATCCAGTGCGAAACCGGAGTCCACCGGCCCGACGACGATCCCCGCGCCTCTCAGCAACGCCTCGCGCGTCACCGCGAGCGCGTCCGTCAACCGCGGCGCATCCACCAGCAACGCCGGGAAACCCGCCTGCGCCAACGCCGCGACGGCCAGTTCCGCAGCCCCGCCACCAGGATGTTCACGCAGGTAGACGAGCCGCACACCACGTCCGACACCGCGGGCCAGCCGGTCGTCGCCGGGCATCCGCACCGGATCCCCCGGCAGCGTCACGAAGTCGGCGAGCAACGGGTCCGGGCGGTCGTCACCGAGCAGGTGCGCGCCGACCCGGTCCGGCACCCTCAACGACCGGCTGAGCAACGGCCGTTCGGGATCCTCCACGGTGACGAGCCCGCAGCGCACCAGGGGGCTGCCGGGGTCGAGCCGCGACCGCCCCTGCGGTGAGGCCTCCGCGAGCCCGCACAACCGCAGCGCCAGCCCCACCGTCGCCCGGCGCCGCGTCACGTCGTCGTTGAGGTAGCCGTAGAACTGCTCGAACCTGCTGTCGACGTCCGGCGCCAGCGCCACCAGCAGCAGCTCGACGTCCACTTCGGACAGCCGGGCCTTCGCCGCGAGCCGGCCGAGCCTGCCGTCCGCCCGCGTCCCGGAGAACGGCGCGAACGGCTCCCGGCCGCTGTCCAGCAACGCGTCGATGACCTCGTCGGACAGGTAGAGCCCGCGGAACGGGTCGTCGGGGTTCGGGTCCGCGGCCCGGCGCGTGGCCACCGCCACCCGGATCCGCCGCTCCAGCACCGCCATCCGCTCGAAGATCATGGCGCCACCTTGCGCATCGCCACCCCGTCGGCGGAGACGTTGTGCCGCACCCGGTCCGACCCCGTGTGCAGCTCAACACCCTCGTGGGCGGGAGGTCCAGCGGCGAACTTGCGCCCGGACGAGACCGGCGCCGACACCACGACGTCGAGCGACGGCTTCAGCTCACCTCCCAGCGCACTCCACACGTCGGCGAACGCGCGATCCTCCGGCGGTGGCAGGGCGACCGTCATCGGCACGGGCAGCGCGAGTTCCTCCAGCGTCCCGCTGAGCAGCCGCGGCGGCACGGCGTCGTACCCGATGAACCCCATGAGCAGGTCCGACAGCAGCCGGTGCTCGTCCTCCGGCCGTTGCGTCCACGCCGTGACGAGGTACGAGAGCTTCATGTGCCGTGGCGGCAGATGACGTGCCGCGACCTGGCCCTGCGCGTCGTACTCGTTGAGCAGGCCACGCTGCCGGCGGCGCAGGTCCTCGCGGATGTCGTAGAGGTAGATGTTGACCGTGGGCGCGTTGCGCCGCGCCGCCCAGTCCTTGGTCGGCGCGTCGAACGCGACGTCCAGGTCCGAACCGCGCAACGCCTCGTCCCGCACCAGGCGGCGCAAAGCCTCGTCAACCTCGTGGATCACGCCGTCCACGATGGCGAGACCGTGCGCGAAGCACGACCAGCGCAGCGGCGTCCCATCGGACAGGATCCGCTGCCCCATCGGGCAGCGGGAGGATCAGGCCGGTAGCGGCCTCATCCGGTCCGGCATGTGCGCGCGAAGCGTGTCGTGCAACGCCGACACCTCGTCGGCGTCCAGCAGGACGGACCCCGTCTCGCACGCCAGCACGGCCTCACCGGTGCGCTGGTCGGGCAGGTACCGCAGCTCGACGTCGGGAACGGTGCACGCCTGCGCCTGACGAATCGCGGCCAGCAACTCCGACACCCGTTCGTACCCCAGCCGCGCGCTCCAGAGCGACGCGGCCGGGGGACGGACGAACAACCGAAGGCCTCCGGTGGATCGGCGAACCTCTACGCACGACAACACCGTGACGACCTCCTACACCGGGCTCACCAGCGAGACTAGTTGGGTATGTCCGGTTTCAGCGTCGAGTGTCACCCGTTCGGTTCATTGGTAGCAGGGCTTGTCGAACTTGAAGTCCTTTGCCGTGGAACCGGTGAAGAAGTCCTCCACCAGCGTCACTCCTGTCGGAGCGGCGTCGTCCGGCTTGTACAGGGTGTTCTGACGGAACACGCCGTCCTGCGGCGAAGCGGAGAAGTTGCCCGCACCCGAAGGAAGCATGCCCTCGTAGTCCACCGACGAGAGCTGGCGCACGGCGGCGAGCACACCGGCACGCGTCAGGTCCTTGTTCGCGGCGGCCTTCTCCAGCGCGGCCTTCAACGGGTACGCCCACACCCAGCCCGCGGTGTAGCCGTCGTTCGGCGTCACGCCGGGCAGCGCGGCACGCAGCGCGGTGTGGCCGACGGACTCGGTGCTCCACGACTTCCACGGCGCCGACTGCATGTACAGCGCCTTGATCGCGGGCGCCGCCGGCGACTTCAGCAGACCGGGGTTCCACGTCGGCGAGGTGCCGATGAACTTGCCCTTGAAGCCGCGGGCCGCGGTCTGGCCGATGATCACGGCCGCGTCGGTCGGACCGGTCGTCAGGATCACCAGGTCGGGCTTCTTCGACACCACCGCGTCGATCGCGCCGCCCTGGTTGTCCTGGCCGGCCGTGGTGGTCACGTTCTCGAACGTCAGCCCGCGCTTCTCGGCCGCGATCTTCGCACCGGCCGCCGCGTCGTCGCCGTAGTCACCGGCGTTGTGCACGGCCATCACGGACTTCACGCCCATCTTCTCGGCGGCGTAGTCGACGGAGTTCATCGACTCGACGCAGTAGTTCGCGCCGGACTCCAGCACGACCTCCTCGTGGCCCCACAACGACGTCCACGACGCCGGCACCGAGACCATCGGGGTCTTCTCGAGGTCCGGCAGGATCGCGACGGTGGTGGGCGAGCCCAGGGTCTGGGTCAGCGCGAGGACGCTGCCCTTGATCTCCTGGTAGACCTGGTTGTGGATCTGCGGGTTGTACTTGTTGTCCTTGACGTACTTGGTGACGTCGACCTCGTAGCCGCCGATGCCGCCCTTGTCGTTGACGCGCTTCCAGAACGCCTTCTGCGCGTCCGTGATCGGCACGGCCAGCGTCTTGAACGGGCCCTCGGTGAGGTCCGAGATGGTGCCCAGGTAGATGCAGCCCTTGGACTTGTCGACGGCGTTCGGACACGCCTCCTTCGTCACGCCGGCATCGACCTTGATGCCGCCCGCGCCCTCCTGAGGCGCGGCGTCGCCACCGCCACGACACGAGGCGAGGAGCAACGCCCCTGCGAAGATCACTGCGATTCTCTTACCAGACATGGGGATTCTCTCCTCAGTACGAGAACGGCCAGGTGCGCCAGTAGTTGCGGACGCGGACCCAGATGCCGAACAACCCGCGTGGCTCGACGATGAGGAACACGATGATGAGCACGCCGTAGAGCACGGCTTCCAGCTGGAAGACCGTGATCACGCCGGTCGCGTCACCACTGATGAACGGCAGCACCGCGGGCAGTTCCCTGGTGATGCGTGGCAGCAAGGTGATGAAGAGCGCGCCCATGATCGCTCCGGAGATGGTGCCCGCGCCGCCGATGAGCACCATCGCGATGTACTGCACTGACAACAGCAGGCTGAACGAGCCGGGATCGAAGAACCCGTTCACCACGAACAGCAACGCGCCCGCGACACCCGCGTAGAACGAGGACACCGCGAACGCCAGGACCTTGTACTTCGTCAGGTCCACGCCGATCACCGACGCGGCCAGGTCGCGGTCCCGCACCGCCGCGAACGCCCGGCCGACGCGCGAGCGCACCAGGTTCCGCGCCAGCACTCCGAAGATCACCAGCAGCACGAACATCAGCAGGTACAGCTGCTGTGCCGCCGTGAACACCGCGTTGTCCTGATCCAGCCGCACCCCGAACAGCTCGGGCACGGCGGCGGGCCGGCCGACACCGGGCCCTCCGGTCAGCGACGTCCACTCCCGGAAGACGTGCTCTCCCAGGAAGACCAGTCCCAGCGTCACGATCGCGAGGTAGAGGCCTCGCAACCGCACCGCCACCGGCGCCACCAGGACGCCGAACAACGCGGCCACCAGACCCGCGGCCAGCAACCAGATCGGCAGCGACGTGATGCCGAAGCCGATCACCCGCCCGGTCTCGGGACCGGACAGCGCCGCCGCGGTGTACGCGCCGATCGCGAGGAAGAACGCGTGGCCCAGCGAGACCTGGCCCGCGTACCCCGTGACGATGTTCAGCCCGATCGCGCCGATCGCCGCCACGAACCCGGTGGCGAGCAGTTGCAGCAGGTCGTCGGTGATCATGAAAGGCATGACCAGGGCGATCACGACGAGCCCGCCCGTCCACGCGCGTTTCGGCCGCGTGTTCAGGAACGCCATGTCCTGCCCATATGAGGTGTACAGCTCAGGACGACCCTTCACAGACGTTCCACCTCCCGCTTGCCGAACAGTCCGTACGGTCTGACGAGCAAGACCAGCAGCATCAACGCGTACGGCGCGACCAGCCCGAAGTTCGGGCCGAGCCACGGGGCGAAGTCGTTCTGGTAGGTGCCGAAGAGCGACTCGACGACCCCGACCGTGAGTCCGCCGACCACGGCACCGCCGAGCGACTCCAGGCCGCCGATGATGATCGCGGGCAACGCTTTCAGCGCCACGATCCAGAGCTGCTGGTCGACACCGGCACCCGTCGCGACGAACACGCCGGCCAGTGCGGCGAGCCCGCCCGCCAGTGCCCACGACAGCGCGAACACCGATCCGACCGAGACCCCTTGTGCCAGCGCGACCTCCTGGTCGTAGGCGACCGCCCGCATCGCGAGCCCGATCCGCGAGTAGCGGAAGAAAGCGAACAGCCCGGCCGTCACGACCGCGGTCGTCGCGATCATCACGAGGTAGCGCTCCTGCACCTCGGCGCCCAGGAAGCTCACCGTGTCGAGGCCCCACGGGTCGCCGACCTGCCGGACGTCGAGGCCGATGAACGCGTTCGTCACCACCCTGACCACGACGTCCACGCCGATGGTGATGATCGCGACCACGAACACCGGTTTGCCGACCATCGGCCGCAGCACCGTGCGTTCGACTCCCAGCGCCAGCACCGCGATCACCACGGCGGCGACGAGCACCGCCCCGGCGAACGACACGACGGGTGAGAGGTACGAGACCAGCACCGCGCCCGCCAGCATGAACGCCGGCTGCGCGAAGCTGATCACCTGCGTCGACTTGTAGATGATCACGAAGCCGAGCGCGAGCAGCGAATAGATCGACCCGGTGCCGAGACCCCGGATCAACGACTGGAGAAACTCATCCATACATGCTCTCCACGAGGTCGTCGAACATCTTGCCCAGTGCGGATCTCTTCACCTTCTGGGTGGCGGTCAGCTCGCCGTCCTCGTGGTCGAGCTCCTTGGGGAACATCCGGAACTTCTTGATCTGCTCGACCGTCGCGAACTTCTGGTTCGCCTCGGTCACGATCCCCTGCACCAGTTCCAGGACCTCGGGCTTCTCCGACAGATCCCGGTAGGTGGTGTAGGTGATCTTGCGCTGCTGCGCCCAGTGGCCGACCGTCTCGTACTCGATGCCGATCAACGCCACGAGGTACTTGCGCTGGTCGCCGATCACCACCGCTTCCTTGATGTACGGAGAGGTCTTCAGCGCGTTCTCCAGCTCGGACGGCGCGATGTTCTTGCCGCCCGCGGTGATGATGATGTCCTTCATCCGGTCGGTGATCTTCACGTGCGTGCCGTCGACCCACTCGCCGACGTCACCGGTGTGCAGCCAGCCGTCGACCAGCACCCGCCGGGTGGACTCGGGGTCCTGCCAGTAGCCCGCGAACGTGCCGCCGTGCTTGGTGAGGACCTCGCCGGTCTCCTCGTCGATCCGCAGCTCCGTGCCCGGCTGCGGCTCGCCGACCGTGCCGACCTTGACCCGTCCCGGCCGGTTTCCCGTTGCCACGGCGGTGTTCTCGGTCATGCCGTAGACCTCGTGCATCGGCACCCCGATGCCCATGAAGAACTTCAGCACGTCCGGCGCGATCGGCGCGGCACCGGACGCCGCGTACCGCACGTGCCGCATGCCGATGCGGGCTTTCAGCGCGCGGAAGCAGAACAGCCAGCCCAGCGCGTACAGCACGCGGCTCTGCCCGGTGTGCTTGCCACCGGTCCGCACGAGCGTTTCACCGATGGTCTCGGCACGCTCGAGCCAGAACCCGGTGGTGGTGCGCTTGGTCCAGGACGCGGACGACACCCCGATCTTGACGCCCGCCAGCACCTTCTCCCAGATGCGGGGCACGCCGAACAGGATCGTCGGCTGCACCTCGCGCAGGTTCGCCTGCACCGTCTCGATCGACTCGGCGAAGTGCACCTGCACCCCGCTGGCCGCGCTGAACCACGTCGTGAAGATCCGTTCGGCGACGTGGCACAACGGCAGGTAGGACAACGTGACGTCGGAGGAGGACGGCGGTGGCGAGGTGAAACCGCCGCCCTCCACCAGCACGTCGACGGCGAACTCGACGTTCGCCACGGTCAGCATCGCGCCCTTGGGCGGACCGGTCGTGCCGGACGTGTAGATCAACGTCATGACGTCCTCGGGCCGGGTGGCCGCCATGCGTCGCGCGAGCTCGTCCGGGAACGACTCGCGGTGCCGGGCGCCCAGCGCCAGGAAGTCGTCCCAGGCCAGCAGTTTCGGGTTGTCGTAGCGGCCCTTGATGCCGCGGGGCTCGAGGTAGACGATCCACTCCAGGTCGGGGGTGTCCTCCAGCACCAGCAACGCCTTGTCGACCTGTTCCTGGTCCTCGGCGACGAGGATCCGCGTGCCGGAGTGGGACAGGAGGTAGGCGACCTCGGACGCGGGGTTCGTCGGGTAGAGGCCGACCGTGATGCCCTGGGCGGCGACGATGCCGAGGTCGGCGTAGAGCCATTCGCGCCGGTTCTCGGAGTGGATCGCCACCCGTTCGCCCGGCTTCAGGCCTAGTGCGAGCAACGCGTGCCCGACCAGTTCGACGTTCGCCCAGTAGCCGGCCCAGGTGACCTCCTGCCAGATGCCGAAGTCCTTGGCGCGCAACGCGATCTGGCTTGGCGTGTGCTCGGCGCGGTCCTTCACGCGCGTGACGACTGTTCTGGTCATGGCGTCACGCTCTTGTGCTGCTCGCCGAGGTACGCGCGGATCACGTCGGGGTCCTGCTGCACCTCCGCGGGCGTGCCGGTGCGGATCGGGCGGCCGAAGTCCATGACCATCACGCGGTCGGCCAGGTCCATCACGAGGCCCATGTCGTGCTCCACCATGATCATCGGGATGTTCAGCTCCTCACGGACGTCGAGGATGAACCGCGCCATGTCCTCCGTCTCCTCGACGTTCATGCCGGCGACCGGCTCGTCGAGCAGCAGCAGCTTGGGCTCCATCGCGAGCGCCCTGCCCAGTTCGACGCGCTTCTGCACGCCGTAGGGCAGCAGGCCGACCGGGTACCGGCGCCACTGCTCCAGTTCCAGGAAGTCGATGACCTCCTCGACCGCGGCCCTGTTCTTCAGCTCCTCGCCGCGTGCCTTGCCGAGCCAGAAGAACGCCGACAGCGCGCCGTACCGCATGTGGTTGTGACGCCCGAGCATCAGGTTGTCGACCACGGTGAGGTGCGAGAACAGCTCGATGTTCTGGAACGTGCGGGCCATGCCCCGCGCGGCGACGCGGTGCGGCCGCAGGCCGAGCAGGTCGTCGCCGTGGAACCGCACGGAGCCCTGCTGCGGCCGGTAGACCCCGCTCAGGACGTTGAAGATGGACGTCTTGCCGGCGCCGTTCGGGCCGATGACGGCGAAGAGCTCACCCTCCCCGACGCTGAACGACACCCCGTCGACGGCCACCACGCCGTCGAACGCGAGCCGGATGTCGGTGACTTCGAGAACGGAGGCGGATGGCGCCTCCGCTGAGGTACGCACGTCGGCGCTCATGACAGCCACCTCTTCCTGCGCTTGTAGTGCTTGACCGCACGGAACGAGGAGGTGCCGAGGCCGAGGTAGAACTCGCGGATGTCGTCATCTGCGAGCAGCGCCTGCGCCGGCTTGTCCATCACGACCTTGCCGGTCTCCAGCACGTAGCCGTGGTCGGCGATGGAGAGCGCCATGCTGGCGTTCTGCTCGACCAGCAGGACCGTGGTGCCCTGTTCGTTGATCTTCACGACGAGGTCGCGGATCTGCTGCACGAGCAACGGCGCGAGGCCGAGGCTGGGTTCGTCCAGCAGGAGGTAGGACGGTTCCGACATCAGCGCCCGGCCGATCGAGAGCATCTGCTGCTCGCCGCCGGACAGGTAGCCCGCGCTCTGTCTTCGCCTCTCCAGCAGCCGGGGGAACAGCTCGTAGCAGCGGTCCAGGTTCTGCCTGAGCCGTTTGGGCCTCGCGTGGCCACCGACCTTGAGGTTCTCCTCGACGGTCAGCTCACCCAGGATCCGGCGGCCCTCCAGGGCCTGTTTGACGCCCCGCTCCGCGATCCGCGCCGGTGAGAGGCGGTGGATCGGTTCACCGTCGAGCGTGATCGAGCCCTTCGTGACCTTCCCGTCGTGCACGTCGAGCAGACCGCTGAAGGCCCTCATCAGGGTCGTCTTCCCCGCTCCGTTCGCACCGAGCAGCGCGACGACCTTGCCCTGGGGCACCTGCAGGCTCACGCCCCGGAGCACCAGCATCACGTCGTCGTAGACGACCTCGAGGTTGTTCGCTTCGAGCACCAGCGCCTCCTATGGGCCCCTGACATACCGCGCAGTATGCCGCCCGTGAGACTTGGATCACAGAGCGGTTTGACCACTGTGGGCGATTTCGTGATGTGCGGACAGCGCCCGGTTCGACACTCAGCGTGACTGTCCACAGTGGACACATGTCGGATGTGTAACGCCGCGTGTCGCGGGTACTCACCTACCGACACCAATCGAAGGAGGAGGTTTCGTGACCACCATTGAGAAGTCGGTGGACGTCCAGGTGCCGGTGAGCACGGCGTACAACCAGTGGACCCAGTTCGAATCCTTCCCGGCGTTCATGGACGGCGTCGAGAAGATCGACCAGCTCACGCCCACGATGACGCACTGGACCACGAAGATCGGCGGGGTCGTCCGCGAGTTCGACGCGGAGATCACCGAGCAGCACGCCGACGAACGAGTCGCGTGGACCACGGTCGACGGGCCCCAGCAGGCCGGCGTGGTGACCTTCCACCGGATCGACAACGACACGACGCGGGTCCACCTGCAGATGGACTACGAGCCGGAGACCCTCACGGAGAAGGCCGGTACCGCGCTCGGTGTGGTCGGCCACCGGATCGAAGGTGACCTCAAGCGGTTCAAGGAGTTCATCGAGAACCGCGGCACCGAGACCGGCGCGTGGCGTGGCGACGTGACGCCACCGCCCCAGGTCTGATCGCGGTGCGCGTTGACGCCAGACCAGCACGCGGCGTTCGAGGAACTCGCCCGCATCAGCCGTGACTCGCCACGATACTTCGTGATGCGGGACCGGCTGGTGCGCGAGTACCTCCCGCTCGCCCGGCACATCGCCCGCCGCTTCAGTGAACGCGGCGAGCCCATGGAAGACCTCACGCAGGTGGCCGCGGTGGGGCTGATCAACGCCATCGACCGGTTCGACGTCGACCGGCAGACGGACTTCCTGTCCTACGCCGTGCCGACGATCACCGGCGAGGTGCGGCGTCACTTCCGCGACCAGTGCTGGGCGGTGCGCGTCCCCCGCAGGTTGAAGGAACTGTGCGACTCGATCGACGGCGCGACCGCCGAACTGTCGCATCGGACCGGGCGATCTCCCACCCCCTCGGAGATCGCCCGGCACCTCGGGATCCCGCTCACCGACGTCTACGAGGGCCTGCGCATCGAGAAGAACATCGCGTTCGCTCCGCTGGACGCGCTGGAGAGCTCGACCGTCGACGACCCGGCACTGGAAGGCGTCGAGATCCACGAGGCCCTGCAGCCGATGCTGCGGGGCCTTCCCCGCCGGGAGCGGACCATCGTGGTCCTGCGCTTCTTCGGCCGGCTGACCCAGACCGAGATCGCCCGCCGCGTGGGGATCTCCCAGATGCACGTGTCGCGCCTGCTCACCAAGTCACTGGAGCAGTTGCGGCACGATTTGCTGGCAGAGGAGTGAAGTGAACGAGCGGGAATGTCCGATTCTGGCGATACTGGGCTCATGAACCGGTTGCGGTGGCCCCAGAAGCTGGCGTTCGGCACCGGCGCCCTGCTCGTGATCTGGGGCGTGGCCGGGTTCTTCGTGACCGGCTTCGCGGGGTTCGCGGCCGAGTCCCCCACCTGGGTCCTCGGGTTGCGCGTGAACCCGCTGCAGAACGTCATCCACCTCGTGTTCGGCGCCGCGCTGCTGCTGGCGGTCCCGCGGCTGAAGGCGCTGAGCGGGACCGGCCTGCTCGTGGCCGTGCTGTTCCTGGTGCTGTTCGGCCTGGGCCTCGCGCGCTACGACGGCGAGGTCGTCAACTTCCTGAACGTGAACCCCGGTTCGAACGCGCTGCACCTGTTCGCGGGGTTCGCCTCACTGGCGGCGGCCCAGGGCGCCGCCTGGTGCCGCCAGTGCGACCGCGCGGCCGTCAAGCCTGCTTGAGCAGCTTGCGCACCGCCCGTTCCGGATCACCCCGGCCGATGACCTCACCACTCTCGAACGCCTCCACCAGGCGTGGATCCACGTAGGACTTCCTCGCCACGGACGGGGTGTTGCCGAGGTTCGCCGCGACCTCCTTCATCACCGCGCTGACCGCCCGTTGCGACGGCCTGCCGCGTTCGGCGAGGGCCTGGGCGAACGCCTGCGCGGCGTACACGGTGGCGTGCCAGGTGCGGAGGTCCTTCACGCTGAACTCGCCGCCGACCAGTTCGCGGAAGCGCTCGTTGACGTCGTCGGCGGTCAGGTCGAACACCCGGCAGTCCGGCGTCCTGTCCTTCAGCAGGGTCCGGACGGCGCGGGCGAGCTTCGGGTCGGTGATCTCCTCGTCGACCTCGACGCCGGACTTGGCCGGGAAGTGGAACCGGACCCGCGTCCCGCGCACCTCGAGGTGTTCGCACAGCAGGGTCGCGACGCCGTGCGTGCCGTTCTCCTCCACGTACTGCTCGTGGCCGACGCGGAAGACGCCGAGGTCCAGCATGCGCAGCGCGATGGCGAGCAGCCGCGTACGGCCGCGTGACCTCATGTCCCGCTCGATCTGCTCGCGGAACTTCCCGAGGCGGGGCGCGAGCTTCAGGACGCGGTCGAACTTCTCCGCGTCGCGGTCGGTGCGCCACTGCTCGTGGTAGAGGTACTGGCGGCGGCCGGCGTCGTCGTAGCCGATGGCCTGGATGTGGCCGGTGGGGTGCGGACTGATCCAGACCTCCTGCCACGCGGGTGGGATGACCAGGGCTTTCGCCCTTGCGATGTCGTCGGCGGTGAGGGCTTGCCCGTGGGCGTCGACGTAGCGGAACCCCTTGCCGTGACGGCGGCGGGTCCAGCCCGGGCCTGCCGGGTCGCTGCGGCGCAGTCTCATGTGGCCACTCCGAGGTTGATCAGCACGAGACGCGGGTACCCGCTCGCCGATGAATCACTACACGGTCGGTGTGGAACAGGAGTTCCTCCTCGTCGATCCCTCCTCCCGGCGGCCCGTCGCGCTGGCGCCGCGCGTCCGGGAGATCTCCCGCGCGCCGGGAGACCTCGACGTCCAGGGCGAGCTGACGCCGTTCCAGATCGAGGTCGCCACCGGCGTCACCTCGTCGTTCCAGGAGCTGGACCAGCAGGTGCGGCAGGGTCGGCGGGTGCTCGTGGACGCCGCCGACGAGGCCGGGTGCCGGCTCGTGGCGACGGGCATGCCGCCGATCGGCGAGGCCGGTCCGCCGCCCGGATCGGACGACCCCCGATATCACCAGATCGAGTACTCCCACCGGCGGCTCGTGATCGGGCAGGGCGCCTGCGGGCTGCACGTCCACGTCGGCGTGCCGGACAAGGCCGAAGCCCTGCGGGCGTCCAACAAGCTGCGGGCGTGGCTGCCGACCCTGCTCGCGCTGAGCGCGAACTCCCCGATCTACGAGGGGGAGGACACCGGCTACGCGAGCTGGCGGTCGATGGTGTGGTCGCGCTGGCCGGTGAGCGGGCCGCCGCCCGTGTGGGACGGCCCCGAGCACTACGACGCGACCGTCGAGGCGATCATCTCGACGCAGGCCCTGCTGGACACGGCGATGGTGTACTGGGACGTCCGCCCGTCGGCCGCTCATCCGACGGTCGAGGTGCGCGTCGCGGACATTCCCCAGCTGGCAACGGAAGTCGCGGTTCTCGCCGAGCTGATCCGGGCCCTCGTCGTGACGGAACCCTCCGAACAGCGGGTGGACGATTCCGTGCTGCGCGCGGCATGTTGGCGGGCGTCGCGCGACGGGGTCGACGGACTGGCCGCCGATCCGCACACCGGGAAGCTCTCCCCCGCGTTCGACCGGGCGGTGTCGCTCGTGGAGCACGTCGAGGTCGCACTGCGCGATCGCGGCACGCTGTCTACTGTGGAGCAGCAGTTGGACTGGTTGCGCCACAACGGCTGCGGTGCCGCACGGCAACGACGCTGCCCGGACCCCGAGTCCCTTGTGGACATGCTGATCGCCCGAACGCGTGAGGAAACCTGATGCGCCTCCCCGCTCCCCGCGGCCACATGAGCTCGGCCCTGGTCGCAGCGCTGCGACTGCCGCCCCCGCCGCGGCCCGCGCTGCTCGTCAGCGGCGGCACCAGGGAGGCCTGGCAGGACGACGACCTGCAGCTGTCGCTGTGGATCTGCTACGAGCTGCGGATGCGCGGCTTCGACGACGCCGCCACCGGCTGGGAGGACCACCCGGCGCTCGCCCAGTTCCACGCGGCACTGGAAGCCCGCTGGGAGGAAGCCCTGCGGTCGCTGACCGAGGTCACCACTCCCGCCGCGCTGTCGGAAGAGGGCCTTCTCGAGCTGCGCAAGCACCACGCGTTCTGGCAGCCGCGCCGCGAGATGCGCTCGGTGCTGCGCGACATCCACGGCGACGCCTACGGCACGCGTTCCGAACGCACCCACTCGGTGCTGTTCACCGTGACGCTTCGCGACCTGGACCCGTTCGTCGGCGCCGACGAAATGCCCGCACCCACCCTCGCCCTGGTGAACGCGCTGTCGCTGTTCGGCCTGCACCGCCGCCTCGTCGGCGCCCTCGTCGGCTTCCTGACCGCCGTCGACACCATCGGCGGCGACCCGTTCGCCCAGCTGCTGCCGGTCCAGTGCCCGCCGGAGGACGTCCGGCTGGGCTTCACGGCGTGCCACGAACTGCACGCCCGCCTCACCCACCACGTCCGCACATCGGTGCAGGCAGGTCGCACTTCGCTGAGGGGCCGTAGGCTGGCCTCGCAGACCCGCGTTAACGTGGGGTGCTGACGCTTGTGAAGGGAGACAGCGTGCCCGACCCCACCGCTCTGGCCACCGTGGTCGTCGATCGGCTCACACCCGACGTCGTCGTGCTGCACGTGGCGGGTGAACTCGACACGACGTCCAGCGGATCGCTGACCGGTCCGCTGGAGACCCACGCGGTGCAGGGACAGCGGGCCGTCGTGGTCGACCTCGCCGGGGTGCGCTTCCTCGGCTCGGCCGGGCTGGAGGCCCTGGTGCTGGGCCAGCAGCGCGCGTCGAAGGCCGGCATCGAGTTCGTCGTCGTGGCGTCGACGCGGGCCGCGCTGAGGCCGATCGAGGCGACCGGGCTCGACGCGGTGTTCACGATCGTGCGGTCGGTGGACGAGGCGGCGCAGCGCTACTCGTCCTGACCAACCGGAACCATTGCCCGTCGTGCCCGTCGCGCCCTGGGCGCGAGGTGGCTTCGCCACTGACAGTCCATCCGGCGGGCCACGACGAACCAGGCTCGATCGCGGACTCACCGACCCAAGCGCTGGCGAAGCCAGCGCGACCGCTGAAGGCCGAATCCCTGAAGTGCGTGCGGCCCACGAACTCGGTCTCCCCGAAGATCGCATCGGCGGCGAACGACGCACCAGCGAACGAGGTCACATACCCCGCGAACGAAACACCTGAGAAAGCGACTTCACCCCCGAAGAACACCTCGGAGAATCGGGTGACCCCGCGGAACGTCCCGCCAAAGTTCGCCTCATCGACGAACGACGCACCGGCAAAGGATACGAAGCCGGTGAAGATCCCGAGGAAGTACATGTCGCCGATGAAGGTCGCCCCTCTGAACGTAGCCGCACGGAACAGGCCGTCGCTGACCCTGAAGTCGATGAGGACCGCGCCGTCGAGGTTGATGTCCAGTTCGCCCCAGGATTCGCCGCCGCGTTTCAGGTGAGCGACCAGGATGCGCTGCGCCGTCAGCCGCACGTCCCGCTCCTGCTGGGCGTCCACGAGGCCGGCCGCCGGGCTCTGCCCCTCCGGACGGCGGATCCCCGCACGACGGCCGGAGTTCCGCAGGAGCGGTCGGTGGACACCCTTCGCTGATCTCGCGGCCCGCTCCGGCGGCGGCGTGTAGGGCATGCGCAGGTAGGCGCACAACACGTTGACGATGGTCTGCCGCTGGTCCGGTTGCTGCTGTCCCAGGCGTTCCAGCGCGTACAGCCCGCCCAGCCGCACCGGTGCCTTGTCATCACCGAGTTGCTGCACGGCCTTCGTGTAGAGCTCAGTGATCCGTCGGGCTTCGGCGTCCGCGTTGATGTCCGCCTGGGCCTCCTCCTGGGTGCGCTGCCGCCGCGCCGCCAGGTAGAGCGTGAACAGCCCTCCCCCGCCGAGCGCGATCCCGGACGCCACCTTCACCACTTCGAGCTGAGCCAGCGTGCGCTTCTCCTGATCGGTCCACGACTGCCGGTTCACCCACAGCCACAACGCGACCAGCACCGCACCCGTGAGCAGCAAAACCGCGGCAGAGACGAGCGGCATGGTCCAGGGCGACATCGACTTCTTGACCTTCACGCCTGGATCGTCGCGCGAACTGCCCGAAGCGCTACTCGTAGAAGTAGCCGCCGCTCGGCCCGTCCGGCCCGATCAGCGCCGTCCTCGCGATGACCTCCGCGTCCGGTGCGGCGGCGTTGATCCGCAGCCTCGGGAACGTTCTCGCGTACTGCACCGCGACCAGGTTGGCCGCGGCCCCGGCCTCGGCGTCCCCGGCGACGACCACCACGACCGGTGCCGCGGACCGTTCCAGCGCCGGCAGGAAGGCCTGCAGCACGCGAGCCAGGCCGGAGACCTCGCTCTCGAACGTCTCGGAGCCGGTGCCGACGACGAGCACGTCCAGTTCCGCGGGTTCGGGGTCGGCACTGACGGTGTGCCCGGCGTCGGCGAGCAGGCGGGCGGTGTCCCGTGCGACGGCGTCGTCCGCGCCGGCGATCAGCACAACAGCCATGCGACCCACGCTAATCCTGGCCGATGTCCTCGTACCAGAGTTCGGGGCGCTCGGAGATGAACGTCGTCATCAGCTCGATCAGCTCCGGGTCCTCGACGACGGTGATGCCGACGCCGTGTTCCGCGAGCCAGTCGTGGCCGCCGTGGAAGGTCGTGGCCTCGCCGATCAGGACGTTCGAGATGCCGAACTGGCGGACCAAGCCGCTGCAGTACCAGCACGGCGACAGGGTCGTGACCATCGTGGTGCCGCGATAGCCGCGCTGGCGGCCCGCGTTGCGGAAGGCCGAGGTCTCCGCGTGCATCGAGGCGTCGCCGTCCTGCACGCGGCGGTTGTGGCCACGGCCCAGCAGACGGCCGTCGCCGTCGAAGAGTGCCGCGCCGATGGGGATTCCGCCCTCGGCGAGTCCCATCCGCGCCTCCTCGACGGCGACGGCCAGCATTTCTTCAGCTGTCATGCATTTCACGCTACTTCGTCTTGAACAACTTCACCGTCATCGACGTGCCCGACTGGCGGAGAACGCGAAGACCGACACCGGCGGCGGGCAGCTTCACGCCCGCGTTGGGCTGTTCGGCGAACCAGAACTGCTTCGTGTCGTCGAACGTCGGCTGGGCCGCGACACCGCGGACGTAGGACGCCTTGCCGTTGACGTGCAACGTGAAGGAGTCCGACTTCTGCAGCCCGAACGGCGCGTCGTACCCGCTGACGGACGGCGACCAGCGCTGTCCCTCCAGGTTGTAGAGCGGGGCCGGGTTCGCGTCGATCGGCAGGATCAGGCCCTCACCGGGGTGCTCGCTGACGTTGTTGTCGAGGAAGCTCGTGTTCCACAACGAGACGAGCAGGCCGTCCTGGTACGGGAAGTGCTCCACGAAGTCGGGCCTGTCCGGGAAGCTGTAGCGGTACGGGCCGGTCTTGTTGTACTTGCCGTACGACTCGTACGTGCGGTTCGACGCGATGTAGAACTGGTCGAACGTCTTCGTTTCCTTGCCCTCGGTCGTGCGGAAGCCACGCGTGGTCCACACCCCGGCGGTCTCGCCGCCGTCCGTCAGCACCGGCGCGCCGTCGGCGGTCACGGTGATCTGGTCGGCGAAGAAGCCCTGCAGCGCAAGGGCTCCGTCGGTGCGGTAGGCGAAGCGCAGCTTGGTGTTCTTGCCGGCGTACGCGTCGAGCGACACGTTCACGTCGATCCACTGGTTGTCCGACGAACTGCTGATCGCGGGCGAGTCGCCGGAGTCGCGGGCGAACGGCTGACCGCCTGCGGTGCCGTCGAGCTGCGTCCAGCTGCCGTCCTCGTTGGACGCTTCGACGTAGAGGTAGTCGTAGTCGGCCTCGATGTCGAATCGGGCCTTCAGCGTGAGCGACGCGCTGGTCTTGCCGCGCAGGTCCAGCGGGGCCGTCATGGAGTGGTCGAGGTCGTTGCCCTTCTCGCTCCACCACATCTTCGTGCCCGCGAACGGGGCGCCGTAGTCGAAGTTCTTCGAGATGTCCGGCAGCACGACGACGAGTCCCTGCGCCTTGGCGCTGTTGTACTCGTGCGGGCCGAGGTCGAAGACGCGTTCCTGCCCGGCGACGGCGACCTCGTAGTCGAGCCAGCCGAGTTGCAGCTTGTCCCACGCGGAGAACTCGTTGGCGCGCTCACCGGGAGCCTCGCCGGGCGCGTTGACCCGGTTCTGCGCCATGATCGACCACCAGTTGACGCCGTTCGAACCGCCGTTGGTGTCGTAGTGGTCCGGCAGGCCGAGGTCGTGGCCGTACTCGTGCGCGAAGACGCTCACGCCGCCGTTCTCGGGCTGCACGGTGTAGTCGCCGACCCACAGGCCGGTGTCTCCGATCTGCGCACCGCCGAGCTTGTTGGTGCCAGGACCGGTCGTGTAGTTCTTGTACGCGTAACCGCGGTGGCTCCAGAGCGCGTCCTCACCCTGCAACGGGTCGCCGTCGGCCTGGTCACCACCGGCGTGCACGATCTGGAAGTGGTCGATGTAGCCGTCGGCCTCGTTGAAGTCGCCGTCGGAGTCGTAGTCGTAGCGGTCCCACTGGTCGTACTCGGCCAGCGTCGCCTTGATCTGCTCGGTGGTCCTGCCCGCGGCCTTCTGGTCGGCCACCCACTGCGTGACGGCGTCCTTGATGAGCTCACGCGAGTTGTTGCAGATGTTGTCGTTGCACGGGTAGCCGTTGCTCCGGCCGTAGCGCGCCTCGTTGTACTTGACCTTCACCCAGTCCGTGACGAGGCCGTTGACCGTGTACCGGCCACTCGACTGCTTGTCGTAGAAGTTCGCGACGGAGTTGGCGTCCTTCTTGCGGCTGAAGTAGAGGTCCTGGAAGTACTTCTGGCTGAAGTCCTGGCGCCAGATCGTCGTGTTGTCGACGGCCCGGTCCGGCTCCGGGATCTCGTTGTGCGCGGGCCCGTCGAACCGCTGCGGCCCCGGCGTCGTGGGACTGGTGTCCTGGTCGGGGAAGTCGGGGTGCCGCTCGTCGCCGAACTCCGTGAGGATCACGAAGATCTTGTCGGTCTTCTCCCGCTTCAACTCGACGTACTGGTCCTTGTCCTTCTTCTTGCCGACCTTCGCGACGGTGCTGGTCCCCCGCTTCTCGGTCGACTTGTGACCGGACAGCACGTCGGCGAGCGCCTGCTGCTTCAACGCGCGGCGCTTGACCTCGAGCTCGTGCGGCTGCTCGTCGGACTGCCGCGTCTCCTGCTTCTCGGGCTGCGCGGGCGGCGTCGCGGTGGCCGGCGTGACCATGCCCGCCGTGATGAGCGCGAGCGCCGCTGCTCCCGCCAGAACTCTTCGCACTTGTCGTTCCCCTCCTCGGAAATACCGGGGGGACGCTACGTACGGGAGTGGAGCGACGGCACGTCCGAAGGTCGGGAGAAAAGGGACATGCGCTGCGGGCCGCAGCTCACTTCGGCGGCAGCGCTTCCACGAACTCGCGGCACCGCGCGATCCAGTCCTCCAGCGCCTCGTCCTCCGAGATCGCCTCCCCGCCGACCACCACCCAGCCGTTCATCGGCCGGCCGGTGAAGTCGAAGACGCGGGCGCCCGGCTGGGCCAGCGCGTCGGCCTGCGCCTCTGGGCCGACGCGCGCTATCAGGTCGGAGCCCAGCACTCCTACCAGCATGTTTCCCCGCCACAGGAACACCAGGCTGCCGAACATCTTCTTCGTGCTCAGGTCCGGGAGGTCGCCCAGCGACTCTCCCAGGCGGTGGGCCAGGCCCTCGTCGTACGCCATGCGCTGAATGTTGTCTCAGCGAGTTGCCAGGCGCCTCTCAGTTTCATGTGGCTTCATGGACGTACAGGACATACGAGGAGGCCCATCTTGTTCGGCTTGGTCGGATGGATCGTCGGTTGGGTGTTGACGCTGTTCATCCTCGTGATGATCGGCCGGATGATCGTGGACTGGGCGGTCACGCTGCAGGCACGGGGCGAGTGGGTGTGGAAGGTGCGCCGGGTGACGCACGGTGTCACCGAGCCCGTGCTGGCACCGGTGCGCAAGGTGCTGCCGCCGGTGCGGTTCGGCGGGTTCGGGCTGGACCTGGCGTTCACCGTGGTGTTCATCGCGGCGCTGATCCTCAGGTCGATCGTGTGGTGAGGACGCCGGGGTTGAGCAGGCCCTGAGGGTCCAGCGCGGACTTGGCACCGGCCAGGGCCGCGCCGAAGACGTCCGGGCGTTGCCGCGTGTACCAGGGCATGTGGTCGCGGCCGACGGAGTGGTGGTGCGTGATCGTGCCGCCCGACGAGATCAGCGCCTCGGAGACCGCGGCCTTGATCTCGTCCCACTGCGCGGTGAGGCTGCCCCAGCGGCCCGGCGCGTAGATGCCGTAGTAGGGCGCGGGGCCGTCCGGGTAGACGTGGGTGAAGCGGCACGTGACGATGCCGATGCCGCACACCTCCCGCAACGCGGTGGTCGCCGCTTCCGTCACCGCCGCGTGCAGTGCGGGGAAGCGGTCCCACGTGCAGGCCGTCTCGAACGTCTCGGTGATCATCGCGTGCTGGGCCATCGCGTCGCGCTGGTAGGGCATGCGCAGGAACGACTTCCGCCACTGCCGCGCCGCCCCCTCGACGACCTCGCCGTCACCGCACAGTTCCAGCGCACGGGCGAGCAGCGCGTCGACGGGGTGGTCGGCGGACTCGAACGCCAGCACCAGCACGGAACTGGGCGACCCCGCGTTGAGGAACGCCTCCGCCGGGTCGAGCAGCCGGCAGTTCGCCGGGTGCAGCCCGGACTGCGCGATCGACCGCGTCGCCTCGACCGCCCGCTCCCACGACGCGAACCGCACCGACGCGCCCGCCCGGTGCACCGGCGGCGACTGCAGCCGCATCCACGCCTCGGTGATCACGCCCAGGGTGCCCTCGGAGCCCAGGAAGAGCCGGTCCGGCGACGGTCCCGCACCCGACCCCGGCAACCGCCGCGACTCGCTGATCCCTTGCGGCGTCACGACCCTGAGCGACTCCGTCAGGTCGTCGACGTGCGTGTAGAGCGTGGCGTAGTGGCCGCCGGCGCGGGTGGCGAGCCAGCCGCCGAGCGTCGAGAACTCGAACGACTGCGGGAAGTGCCGCAGCGTCAGCCCGTGCGGCTTGAGCTGGGCTTCGAGCAACGGCCCGAGCACGCCCGCCTGAACCCGCGCGGCACGACTCGTCGGATCGACCTCCAGCACCTGGTCCAGGTGCTGGAGGTCCAGCGTCACCACCCGGTCCAGGTCACGCGGCTCCACTCCCCCGACGACGGAAGTGCCGCCACCGAACGGAATCACCGCCACGTCGTGCGACGCACACCAGTCGAGCACGTCGACGACGTCCTGCTCCGTGCGAGGCCGGGCCACGGCGTCCGGCACCTGCCCGACCTCGCCCGCGAGGTTGCGGGTGACGTCGCGGTAGGCCTGGCCGCGGGCGTGACTCAGCCGGTCGATCGGATCGGTCGAGAAGATCTCGGTGGGCTCGATGCGCGACGCGGGCACATCGAGCGCGGCGGGATCGGGCGGCTCGTGGAACGTCAGGTCCGCGTCGGGCAGCACGGCCCGGACCCGCTCGACCAGCGCACGGCGTTCCTCCGGGGTGACGGCGTCCTCGACGGTGCCCCAGCCCCACCACGACCTCGTTGTCATGGCGAGCAACCATAAGCGAAACGCGCAAGTTCTGGAATGGCTTGAGTACATCTACTCGCGCGCTCAGGGTTTTCGCGCCGATAGCGTTGCTTCCATGAAGCCTGGGGGCATCGTGGTGTGGACCGCCGGCACGCTGGTGGCGGGAACGGTGGCGTACTTCATCTGGCTGCCGGAAGGCGACTGGCGCACGGACCAAGCAGCCGAAGACGCCGTGCACTGCCTCACCGGAAGCCAGGACACCGGGACGCACAACGAAGTCTGCGGCGCCGAGATCGTGAGAAACGTGACCTTGAAGACCAGCCCGAACGAGCCGTACGACCCGCACCGGCCCAACCGGCGGCTGATCGTCCGCATCCACCTCGACGAGCTGACTGCCGGCTTCAGCTACGACCCGGCTGTCACCGCCTGCTACCGCTACCACTTCGGCGACCACGGCCTCGTCGGCCGTCCCAGCCGCATGGACTGCCCGGAATGAGCTGAAGGCCTAACCCGCGCCGAAGCACACGAACCCGACGGCGGCGGCGTAAGCAGCGTCGTCGGCCGCAGCCCGTTGCACGGCGGCGAGAGCTTCCGCCGGAGCCATCCCGGCAGCGAGCTTCTGGTGCAGCTCCACCATCACCGGAGCCGTGCCGTCGGTCGGCACCGGCACCACGGGCGCGATCAACGTCCGGGTGCCCAGCCCCAGCAGCGCCGCCGTGAACCCCATCAACTCGTCCCCAGGGCGCACGGCGGACTGACCGGTGTCACACGCAGACAGCACGACCCGCGTGGGCGGGCGGCGCAGGCGTTCGATGTCGTAGACGGTCAACGGGCCGTCGGCCAGTTCCAGGGCCGAGAACAGCGGGTTGTCGATGCGGAACGAGCCGTGCGCGGCGATGTGGGCGAGCGCGGCACCGTCCATTGCGGACGCCACGGCGCTCACGGTCGCCTCGGAGCCGACCAGGACGCGGCCCGGCACGTGCGCGCTGATGGCCTTGATCTCGGCGGGGGCGGCGGCCATCCGCGGGCCGGCCGCCAGCACGGCTTCACCCTGAGCATCGGGAACCGAGGTGGCGCGCAGCCAGACCGAGGCGGACGGGGCGACGGTCACCTGGCGGTTCAGCACCGCCCACGGCAGGCCGTTCAGGGCGCCGGTCGGCACGACCACCAGCGGGCGGCCGTCGATGCGAGAGGCCAGCGGGTCGAGCAGGCGGCGGGCCAGCAGGGCGGCGGCGTGCGAGGCCGACGAGCGGGCCACGGCCAGGTTCGGCAGCTGCGGGGGCAGGGTCACCAGGCGGTGCAGGGCGAAGCGGAGCAGGCGGATCTCGCGGACCACGCCCTCCACCGGGCCCAGTGAGTGCAGCGAGGATCGGCCACCGGCCAGGACGACGGCCATCAGCACGCCGTCGTACTCCACGAACTCGATCAGCGCCGACGAGCCCAGGGCCGACACCAGTGACGCGACCGGCGGCGGTTTGAAGACGGAGACCTCACCCGACGTCAGCCTCGTCAGGTCCCGGACGCGCTGCTCGGCGCGGACCAGCTTGACGCGCAGCGAGCCAGCGGGTTTTCCCGCCAGCAAGGCGGATTCGACGTCGGCGGACACCGCGCGCAACGACGCCAGCGCGTCTTCGAGGCGTGGGTCGTCCGGCGGCGACACGGACTTCATCCTCAGGGCGCCGGCACGCCAGCTCTCGGTCCACGACAGCACCCGCGCGGCGTTGCCCGACGCCACGGCCAGTCGCAGGCCCTCCAGCGCGAGGGCCTGGCCCTGCACGCCCGCCGACGCCCGCAGCTCCGCCGCGCCCAGCGACACGCGGTACTCCTCCAGCAGCCCGATCCCCCGCCGCAACGCCGACGAGGTCCCCCGCACGTCGCCGGAGAGCTTGCGGCGCAACGCTTCGGCGTACCAGCCGCGCACGCGCAGACCGGCCGGGCCGCGCAACCGGGCCGAGGCGGCGACCGAGAGCTCCGCGACGGCACGGGCGCGGTGGCCCAGGTCGGCGGCGACCAGGCCCGCGTCGATGCGGGCCTCCAGCGCGGGCAGCCGCCAGTCCATCGCGTCCAGCTCCGCGGCCACGCGCGACAACGCGAGCCGCAACGGGCGGGAGCGGTCGCCGCGCAGCACGGCCGCGTGCAGCTCCAGGAAACGCGCGCCGGCCGCCCAGAGCAGGCGTTGCTCGCGGCGGAACCGGCGGCGCGCCTCGGCGGCGAAGCCGTGCGCCGCAGATGGGTCGTCGTCCAGAAGGGCGATGCGAGCGCGGAAGTACAGGGCCTCCGACACGCCCAGCGGGTTCTTCAACGCCTTCAGCTCGATGATCGCGCGGTCGGCGGCGGCACGGGCCTCGTCCAGCAGCGGCACCGAGACGAGCAGTTCCAGGCGGTTCACCAGCAGCACCGGGCGCATCACGTCGAGGCGGCGGTAGACCTCCTCCGCCTTGTCGAACAGCGTCAGCGCGGCGGGCACGTCACCGCCGCGAGTCGCCATGATGCCGCCGTTCCAGTGCACGTCGGCGACACCGAGTTCCTGACCCAATTCACCCAGAAGAGACGCCGCCAGCGAGAAGTCCGCCGACGCCTCACGCATGTTCCCCACGTACGCGCGCACGAGGCCGCGGTTGTTGAGAGCGCGCGCCTCGACCAGCTGGTCTCCCACGCGCCGGGCCCCGGCGATGGCCGCGGTGTAGTCGCGCTGCGCGTCGTCGTAGCGGGTCAGGTAGTGGAAGACGACGCCGCGCTGCATCAGCGCCGCCACCGAGTCCGCGCCGGTCAGCGACGGCATGGCGTCGTCCAGCAGCGTCAGCGCGGCCTTCTGCTTGCCCGTGTAGGCGAGCACCCACGCGAGGCTCATCTGGGCCAGCGCGGTCAGCCGGGGCAGCGCGGCCTCGGACGCGATCCTGATCGAGCGGCGCAGGTGCCGGGCCGCTCCGGGGAAGTCGTGCATCTCCCGCAGCGCGAGGCCGATCGCGCGCTCGGCGATGGACCATTCCGCACGATCTTCCGTCGTGCGGAGCACAGCGCGGGCCATCTCCACGGCCGCGCGCGGGTTGCGCTGCCTGGCCTCCAGCGCGTCCTCCGCACAAAAGTCGGTCACGGCAACACTTTATCCGCTGTGGTAGCTTGATCAAGCTCGGTCGGGGTGCCCGTCAACGCTGCTTTAGTGAGGCCGTGGTGTCGAAAACGCCAGAAAGCGCGGAGCTTTACCAAAGAGCTTTCCTGCAGCTCATCGCCGAGGACAAGACCATCAGCTTCCACGCCGAACGCGGGCGTGAATTCCTTTATCGTCCCGGGCAGTTGCTCGTCGGAGCCGAGGACCAACAACGGGTCGTCGAAAAGCTCCGGGAAAACAACATCATCGCCCGCCCCGGCGAGGGATTCGCCGGATTGGCGCGATTGACGCTGCCAGACAACGCGGAGGACATTCCCCGCATTGTCCGCTTGTTGCGCGACCAGCGGAACTGGCCGAACGAGCGCGTGCCGCTCGTGCAGCCGCACCACGTGGTCGTCGGTCACGGCGGCCTCGTCATGGGCAACCCGGGCGACCGGCCCCACCCCACCGACCCGATCTCCGCGCCGAAGTTCGACGAGCGCCTCAAGGACGTCCGCGTCGGCATCATCGACACGGGCATCTCGCAGGGCGCCGACAGCGAGCACTCCGACTGGTTCGACGGCCGCTACGCCAAGGAGGCCGACGACGTCGACCCGGCCTACGCGAGCGGCGACAACTTCGCGCTGCAGGGCGGGCACGGCACGTTCGTCGCGGGCGTCATCCAGAACGCGGCCCCCGGCGTCACCTTCGACCCGGAGGCGGGCCTCGACCCGAACGGCTTCGGCGACGAGGAACGGATCTGCCGCAAGATCACCGAGCTGGGCCGCAAGAAGATCAACCTGCTCAACCTGTCGCTCGGCTGCTTCACCGCGGACGACGTGGCCTCCGAACCGCTGCGGCGCACGATCGAGGCGCTGCCCGACGACATCGTCGTGGTGGCCTCGGCGGGCAACCAGGGCACGCAGCGGCCGAGCTGGCCCGCGGCGCTGTGCGGGGTCACCGCCGTCGCCGCCGCCCAGCAGGAGCGGGACGGCTCGATCGGCCCCGCCTTCTACTCGAACTTCGGCCACTGGGTCGACGCCTGCGCGATCGGCAACCGCGCCTCGACCTACCTCAAGGGCGAGTGGCAGCTGCCCGGCGAGGCCTCGGCCACGCCGTTCGCGCTGTGGGCGTACTGGTACGGCACGTCCTTCGCGGCTCCTCTGGTCACCGGCCGGATCGCCGCGACGATGGTCTCGGAGGGCATCGACGCACGTCAGGCGCGTGACAAGCTGCTGACAGGCGCGGAGTTCCACCCCGGCTACGGAATTTTCGTCAAATAGTTGTATCTGCGAGGCAACCTCGGCCTCCGCCAGTTGTGACCGCAAGGAGTCGACGTGACCTCTGCATCCCCGATCGCCGCGCTCGTGAGCGCGGCGGCCGAGGGCGATCAGTCGGCGTGGAACGAGATCGTCGACCGTTACACGCCGCTGGTGGTGTCGGTGATCTACAAACACCGGCTGCGCCCTTCGGATGCGGCCGACGTGAACCAGACGCTGTGGCTTCGGCTCGTGGAGCAGATCGGACGACTGCGCGAGCCGGAGGCGCTGCCGGGCTGGATCATGACGACCACCCGCAACGAGTGCCTGCGCGTGCTGCGCGTGCAGCAGCGGACGCACCTCTACGACCCGCTGTCCGAGTCCGACGCGCTGGAGTCGGAGCAGGTGGACGCGGACGTGGAGGCGGACCTGCTGGCCGTGGAGCGGCGGCAGGCGTTGCGCGACGGGTTCGCGGAGCTCACGGACCAGTGCAAGCGGTTGCTGCGGAAGCTGATGGCGGACCCGCCGCCGAGCTACCAGGTCGTGAGCGAAGAGCTCGCGATGCCAGTGGGCAGCATCGGCCCGACGCGGATCCGTTGCCTGGAGAAACTGCGGAAGACCCCCGCGATCTCGGCGTTCCTGGGGTCTCCGGTGAAGAGAGGAGGTGTGCTGGGTGCGGCACGACTGGGACAGTGACGAAGTACTGCTCGACGCCTTGCGCGACGCGTTGAGCACACCTCAGGACGACGTTCCGCCGGAGTTCGTGGAGGCCGCGAAGGCCGCGTTCACCTGGCGGACCATCGACGAGGAGCTGCTGCTCATCACGTCGTACGACTCGGTGCTGGACGACACGCTGTTCGCCCGTGCGCGGTCGACGGCGACGGCGCGGCAGCTGGTGTTCGACGCCGAGGGCGTGATGTTGCAGGTCGAGGTGTCGGCGGCGGGGGTCACCGGCCAGCTGATGCCGGCGTCCGGTTCGGTCACGCTGGTGACGCCGACCGGCGACCACGAGACCGCGGCGGTCGACGAACTGGGGATGTTCGTGATGGGGGTCGCGCCACGAGGACCGGTGAAGTTCCGGTTCGCAAGTGGTTGCACCGATTGGTTCATCCTCTGACTCTCATTCGCGTGACACAGCAATTCCCTCGTTCGGCCTACAACCTCGGCCAGTAGGGTTGTCGGCGCTCGGAATTCGCATCGCGAGAGGTGTGTGCTGTGGTCGATCGAGTCAGCTGGGTTCCGGAAGGTGTCAACGTCGACGTCCCGAGTTCCGCCCGGATCTACGACTACCTGCTCGGCGGCGGGCACAACTTCGAGGCGGACCGGGCGACGGCGGAAGCGCTGATCAAGGTTCTCCCGGTGCGGGGCATGGCGCGGCTCAACCGCGCCTACCTGCGCCGCGCGGTGCTGGAACTGGCCGGCCTCGGGATCCGGCAGTTCCTCGACCTGGGTTCGGGCATCCCGACCGTCGGCAACGTCCACGAGGTGGCGCACGAGGTCGACCGCGAGTCGAAGGTCGTGTACGTCGACTTCGAGCCCGTCGCGATCACGCACGCCGAGCTGATGCTGGCGGACGAGCCGAACGTGACAGCGCTGCTGGCCGACCTGCGCGAGCCGGAGAAGGTCGTGGCGCAGGCCGCGAAGCACCTCGACTTCTCCCAGCCGGTCGGGCTTCTCGTCGTCGGTGTCCTGCAGTTCATCCCGGACTCGGACGACCCGTGGGGCGTGTTGTCCCGGTACGTCGACTCGCTCGCGTCCGGGTCGTACCTGGCGCTGTCGCACTTCACGGCGGACAGCATGCCGGCGGCCATGGCGGCCGGTAGGGAGATCTTCGCGAAGACCGCGGAGCCGATCACGCCGCGCACCAAGGCCCAGGTCGCGGACATGCTGGCGGGCACGGAGGTCGTGGAGCCCGGCATCGTGTTCACGCCGCAGTGGCGGCCGGAGACCCCCGAGGACGTCGGCGCCGAACCGTCGAAGGCGAACCTCTACGCCGCGGTCGGTCGCAAGCCCTGATGTCCCCCTCGCCCCTCGCACAGCGCTGGGCGGCTGTTCTGATCGAGAGCGCGTACTCGCCGATGTCCCGGCGGAAGCTGACGCAGCACCTCGAGGAGCACGCCGCCCGGCTGCGTGCCGGGCAGGCGGCGGTGGCCATCGGCGAATGGCTGGTGCGCAAGCGTTTCACCGGTCCCGACTCGTTGCGGCGCACGCTGGAGGTGCTCGGGCCGGAGTTCTCGCCCGAGGTGCTCGGCGCGCTTGCGTCCGGGTACGTGCGGGCGACCCGCGACCAGTTGTTCGCCGAGCAGGAGAAGGTCAAGAACTCGCTGCTGAAGGCGGTCGAGGACGCGCGGCGCGACCTGCACGACAGCGAGGCCCGGTTCGCCCAGGTGTTCGCGACGACGGCGGTCGGCATCGCGATCTTCGACCTGCACGGCACGGTCGTCGAGGCGAACGAGGCGCTGGCCGCCATCCTCGGCCACGAGGAGATGCCGAAGGAGCTCTTCACCGAGCCGGACGCGATCGCGCTGGCCGCGGCCTGCCACCGGATGGCAGCGTCCTCTGTGGACACCGACCGGCGCGAGTGGGAACTGGCCCGCGGCAACGGGGACACGGTGTGGGCGAACGTCGTGCTGTCCGTGCTGCGCGGCGCGGACGGGCTGCCGAAGTTCCACGTCGCGCTGATCGAGGACGTCACCGAGCAGCGCATGCTGCAGGAGTGGCTGCGGCACCAGTCGCTGACGGACCTGCTGACCGGACTGCCGAACCGGGCGTCGTTCACCGACAAGCTGGAATCCGCGCTCGCGAGCGGCGAGCCGTACACGCTGGGATACCTCGACGTCGACAGCCTCACGATCGTCAACGACGGCCTCGGGTACGCGGCGGGCGACGCGGTGCTGGTCGAGGTGGCCCGCCGGCTGCGGCTCGCGCTGCCGGACGCGGTGGTGGCGCGGGTCGGCGGTGACGAGTTCGTCGTGCTGATCCACGGCTCACCCGACGTGGCGGCGCTGGCGGCGATGATCGACGAGGAACTGTCGGAGCCGGTGTACCTGCAGGGCGCGGGCGTCGCGGTGTCGACGTCGATCGGTTTCGTGCACACCTCCGGCCCCGGCGTGGATCCCACGACCGTGCTGCGGCGCGCGCATTCGACGTTGCGCAGAGCCGAGGCGGGCGGCAAGAGGCAGTGGGGCATCTACGACCACGAGGCCGACGCCGCCGACCGCACCCGGTTCGCGCGGATCGCCGCGATGCCCGGCGCCTTCGAGAACGGCGAGATCACCGTGGAGTACGCGCCGGTGTCGTGGATCTCGGGCACCCTCGCCTTCGTGGAGGCGTCCCTGCGCTGGGGCACCACCCGGCACGACGACGTCGTCGCCTACGCGGACGCCCTAGGCCTGGCCTCGCGGCTGGGACAGCTGGTGTTGCAGGACGCGTGCGCACGCGGCGAGCCGGTGCTGATCCGGCTGTCCCGGGACCAGTCGCGGGACCCGGACCTGACGGCGCACGTGCGGTCGACGTTGCGGGCCAGTTCGTTCCCGGCCTCGCCGCTGTTCCTGGCACTGGACGTCCGGTCGATGCCGGACGGCGAGGAGAACCTCGAGGTGCTGCACGACATGGGCGTGCACGTGCTGCTGCACGAGTTCGGCGGCGGGTTCGCCGGCCTGTCCACTGTGGACCGCAGTCCGGTGTGGGGCGTCCGGCTGGCACGACCGCCGTCGGAACGCCTGGCGCGCCAGGGCCTGGCGCTGATGGTGCCGTTGCTGCGGTCGGCCGGCGTGCACGTGATCGGCGGGCCGGGCGACCCGGACGAGCTCCAGGCGCTCGGTGTCGACCTGGTGGTGACGCGGTGAGCGGTTGTGGCCGTCAGGGAGACCACAACCGCTCGTCAGCCGTTCAGGCAGCCGTTCAGGCGGCGTCCTCGAACGTCGTGGCCTTGACCGTCACCATCGTGCGGAAGTTCGCCTCGACCTCGGCCTTCTCCCTGGCGTTCGGGTTGGGGTTCTTGCACGACGTGCCGGCGCTGGCGCCGGACATCAGGTCGGTGCACAGGCCGGTCCTGCGGTCGGGCAGGCCGAGCAGGTGGCCGAACTCGTGGGACGAGATGCGCACGGTGTCGTGGCCCTCGTTGACCGCCTGGCGACCCATGACCCACCGGCCGCGGCCGAGGCTCGTCACGTAGGCCCGGGGCCACTGGTTGTCCACGCTCACCGTCACGTTCGCAGCGCCGGTCACCTTGCGGAACTGCACGTTCACCACGCTGGCGTTCCAGATCTGCGCGCCCCTGTCGATCGCCGCCTGGAACTCGCCGGTGTTGCTCGAGTTGTAGGTGACGATGCGGGGCGCGGCCTCCGCGGTGCCGATGAGACCGACCGACATGGCGACGACACTGGCTGCCACACCGATTGTTTTGCGCAGGGACACAGGAATCTCCTCGCAATGCAGGGTAATTGCACCCCGACTGTATCGCCGAGCCGTTGGCGCACAAGAAGAGTCAAGTGTGAAGCAGCGCTGGCACGATCAAGAGCCTTCGTAGGTGATCGACCCGCCCACACCCTCCGACGTGCGGCGCGGGGAGGGGAAACGTGCCCTACTACTGGATTTCCGGCGACGACCGGCCACGGACAGGCCGCCGCCAGATGGGCGAATAACTGTTCACACGCGACTGGTTCTGATGGACCGGAAGGCCGAACGCGAAAAGGGCCGGCGCACAAGGCGCCGGCCCCGTCTTCCGCGGGAGCGAAACTCTAGGCGAACGAAGGCTGGCGCAACGCGTGCTCCACCAACGCGATCAGGATCTGCTTCGTCGACTGCCGGTTCCGCGCGTCGCACGGGATGATCGGCACCGCCGAGCTGATCGTCAGCGCGTCCCTGATCTCCTCGGCCCGGTGGTGCATGAGGCCGTCGAAGCAGTTCACCGCGATCACGTACGGCAGGTCCCGGTCCTCGAAGAAGTCGATGGGCGCGAACGCCTCGTCGATCCTGCGGGTGTCGACCATGACCACGGCACCGATGGCGCCGCGGACCAGGTCGTCCCACATGAACCAGAACCGGTGCTGACCGGGCGTGCCGAACAGGTACAGGATCAGGTCCTTGTCCAGCGACACGCGGCCGAAGTCCATGGCCACCGTGGTGGTCACCTTGTCCGGCACGTGCGACAGATCGTCGACGCCCACCGATGCCTGGGTCATCACGGCCTCGGTCGTCAGCGGGGTGATCTCCGAGACCGACCCCACGAACGTCGTCTTGCCGACACCGAATCCGCCCGCGACGACGATCTTCGACGACATCACGCTCAGGTCCGCCCCAGGTGACCCCGGACGACCCGGAGCACCGTTGCTCATGGGAACTTCTCTCTACTCAGGCTCGCATGGAGACGTGCAGCTGGGCTCTGATCTCCGGCGTCAGCTGGAGACCGACCCGTTCCACCAGCCGGGTCATCGCGTAACCGATGAGGCCGATGTCGCAGTTGGGCGCGGCGAGCACGGCGAGGCAGGACCCGTCGCTGATGGACATCAGGAAAAGATAGCCGCGTTCCATCTCGACGACGGTCTGTTTGACCTCACCGGCCTCGAAGCAGCGCGCCGCCCCGAGGTTCAGCGAGACCAGACCGGACGAGACGGCGGCGAGCTGCTCGGCGCGGTCGTGCGGGAGCCGGTCCGACGATGCGAGCAACAGGCCGTCCGCGGAGACGACGATCGCGTGCGCGACACCGGCCACCCTGCTGACGAAGTCCTCGACCAGCCAGCTGAAGTTGTCCAGTTCCTCAGTCGCGGTGGTCACTGGCGTTCCCTTTCTGCGATCACGGGGATGCCTCCGACGGCGGAGTCGAAGAGCGACTCACGGCCCATCTGGACACCCTTCTGGTACGTGGCGAACCGCTGGCGCAACCGGTCGGCCGACCGGCCGGGGATGGCGGCTGCGGTCGCCAGCTGGGGGGCCGGCGACGACGGCTTCGGCAGCGAACCGGGAACCAGGCGCGCCTTCGGGACGCGCTTGGGCAGACCGTTCTCCGTGGTCGTCGCGGGAGCGCCCTTGTCCTCCAGCGCACCTGCGGCCTTCCAGCCCTCGTCCGCCGCTCCCCAGTCGGACTCGGCGTAGTCGGCGACCGCGCGCGGCACCGCCGCCGGTGCCTCGATCTTCACGGTTTCCGCCGAACGCTGCCGCTTGGGCAGGCCGTTCACGGTGGCGGGCTCCGCGTCGTCCGCTTCCTCCTCGTGCGAGGCGGCGGCGCGTTCCGGCTCCGCTGACGGAACGCCCCTCATGGACGGTTCGGGTGCCGAGGGGGTCTGGAACCACCTCGACAGGTCGTCGTGCGAGATCAACGGCTCGTCGACGATCGCGGGGAAGATCTCCGTGGCGGGATCGGCCGGGCGTTCGACGGGCGGCTCGTAGGAGTACCCGTCCTCGGCGGCGTCCTCCGAGGCCTCGATCCGCGCGGTGAACAGGCCGTCGGTCGACGTCTGCTCGATGCGGTGCCGCCCGGAGTTGTCGTCCGCGGTGGCGGGCCCCGGCACGACGAGCGGGTGCTCTGGCGTCCACTTCGGCACACCGGACAGGGCCTCGCCCGTGCTGGTGGTCTCGGTCGTGGACGGCGCCGGTGCGGCGGGCAACGGCAGAGCGGGCGCGGCTCCCTTGTGCAGCAAGGAGACCGGCAGGATCACCTGTGCGGTGACACCACCCTCTATGTCGTCGTTGTTCCCGAGCGTCACGCGGATCTCGTGGCGCTTCGCGAGCTGACCGACCACGTACAGGCCCATCTCGCGGGCCACGGAGACGTCGACCTCCGGCGGCTCGGCGAGCTTCGCGTTGAACTCGACGACGTCGTTCTCCTGCATGCCGACACCGCGGTCGTGGATGCGGATCGCGACCTCGCCCTTGCGGGTCTCTATCGTTCGCACCGTGACCTTGGTGGTGGGCTTGGAGAACGCCGTGGCGTTGTCCAGCAGCTCGGCCACGAGGTGCGCGAGGTCGTTGACCACGCGGCCCTGCACCATGAGCTCCGGCGTCGGCGCGATCTGGACGCGCGCGTACTTCTCCACCTCGGACACGGCGGCACCGAGCACCTCGGCGATCGCGACCGGGCGGGTGACCCGGCGGTTGACCGTCGTGCCGGAGAGCACCAGCAGGTTCTCGCTGTTGCGGCGCATCTGCGTGGCGAGGTGGTCGAGCTCGAACAGCGACGCCAGGTGGTCCGGGTCCTGCTCGTCCTGCTCGAGCCGGTCGATCACGCTGATCTGCCGCTCCACCAACGCCTGTGAACGCCGCGACAGGTTGATGAACATGTCGTTGACGTTCGCGCGCAGTGCCACCTGCTCGACGGCGAGGCGGACCGCTTCGCGCTGCACGAGGTCGAACGCCCGCGCGACCTGACCGACCTCCTCGGTCGTGTTGATCGGCACCGGGACGATCGCCTCCTCGGCGGCACGTTCCGGCTCGCGGTGCGAACGGATTCGCTTGATCGCCTCGGGCAGCTGGTTGCGGGCCACGTCGATCGCGCTGCGACGCAGCAGTCGCAGCGGCCGCAGCATGGACTGCGCGACCATCGCCATGAGACCGAACGCGATCAGCAGCGAGATCGCGACCAGCGCCGCGTCACGCCACGCGGAACCGCGCGCCTCGGAAGCGAGGCGGGTGGTCGTCGCGTCGGCCTGACCCTCCAGGTCGACCGCGATCCGGCGAACCAGGCCCGCGGTGTCCTCACCGATCTTGAGGACCTCGGCGTCCGTGATGGACACCGGCTTGCCGGCCGCGTCCTGCGCGAGCGCGAGCTTCACGAGCCGGTTGCGACCGTCCACGGACGCACCGGACACGACGTCCTGGAACTTCTGCCGGTTCGCCGCCGACGCCACGTCGTTGAACTCCGTGAACGCCGCGTCCAGACGAGACTGCGCGGCACGCAGCTCGTCCGCCGCACCGGGAGCGAAGTTCCGGCGCAGCGCGGTGGACGTCAGGATCGCGTTCTGCTGGCCGAGCTGTTCCTGGGCGCTGTAGAGCGCCTGCGCGGCGGTCGCCAGCGGAACGATCTCCGGCTCGCTGAGGCTCGAGATCGCAGCGCGGTGCACCTGCGTGAGCGACGCGATGACCTGGTTGTACGCGCTGACCACCGCGACGTCGGGGTACTTGGTGCTCAGCACGGTGATGCGCAAGCTCGCCAGTCCGTCGAGGGACTGCAGCGACTTGGTGAAAGCTTCCTGCAGGGGCGCGCTCAAGGCCGTGGCCGTCGCACCCGAATCCCGATACTTGCCCAGTTCCGTGTCGGTCAGGCCGTTGCGGGCGGCGTGCTCGGGGCACGCGTTCTGCCGGCCGGCGGCCACACACTGGACTGCCCAGTCACGTTCGACCTGTAGAGCGTTCTCCACCTTCGCGGCCTGGTGGCTCACGGCGAGCTCGCGCTGGACGCTGTCGAAGAGTTCGACGTCGTCGAGCTGGGTGTTCAGCCGCAGGCCCGCGAGAGTCGCGGTGCTCAGGGCCGGAACTAGCAACACCACTGCGAGCTTGCTCCGCAACCGCCAGTTGCGTAGGCGGAACCGGTCGATGCCTCGCTGGTCCTCACGACCGCGCACCGTCAACACTCCCCGCCCGTTTAATAGCTGCAAACCTGGTGGATCTTGGAGTAAAACGCGCTGTTCTCATACCGCCGTTCGGACGACAAAACAGTGGTTCGAGAATCAACAACTCAGAGCTGCGCGGCTAAACGGCCCTCGCGCGATAATTCATCTGGAGGAAACGATCGCGCGGGCGACCGCGATCACGGCCTGATCACAGCCACCCGCGCTGTTCGTCAACTACCGGAGGGCTGGATGAGCATCGGCTTGACGTCGAGCTCCTTGTCCAGCATCTGGTACCGCTGCATCAGCTGGACGACGCGCTGCAGGCGCGTCGCGTCGAGCGTCGTCGGGAAGGCGCCGAAGTGGACAAGACCTGCGGTTTCCTTGTCGACCTTGGCGTACTCGACGAGCAGCGGCTCGACCGTCGCACGGTCGGTGGCGTCCGCCTGGCCCTTGGCCATCGCGCGCTGGAAGGCGGCGACGGTCTTGGGGTTCGCCTTGGCGAAGGCGCCGGTGGTGGCGTAGCCCGCGATCGGGATGTTGTCGGTCGGGCCGGACGCGGCGTCCAGCACCTTGATCTGACCGGCGGCACGCTGGGCGCGGGTGATGAACGGCTCGACCATGAAGGCGGCGTCAACGGTCTTGTTCGCGACCGCGGCCTGCATGTCCGGGAACGGCATCTCCTTGAACTTGACCGAGTTCACGTCCACGTTCGCGGCCTCGAGCGTGGCCTTCGCGGTGAGCTCCGCGATGTTCTTGAACGTGTTGATCGCGATGGTCTTGCCGGCGAGGTCGGCAGGACTCTTGATGGCCGAGTCACCGGCGGCCAAGATCAGGAACATGTCGGGTTTGGCCTGGTAGCCGTCGGAGATCAGCTTGATTCCGTCGACCGCCTTGGCGGCGTCCTTCGATTGGGCGGCGAAGAACGAGACCCAGTTGCCGAACGTGAAGTCCAGCTCCTTGCTGACCAAACCGGGGATTGCCGCGGCTCCACCCTGGATGACCTTCAGGTCGACCTCGAGGCCTTCGGCCTTGAAGTAACCCTTCTTGATCGCCACGTGGACGGAGGCCACGTCGAGGATCGGGAGGACCCCCAGGCTGATCTTGGCCTTCTCGACCGGACCGCTGCTGTTCGCATCGGCCGGAGGGGCTTGCTCTTTGCCGCCGAGCGCACCACAGCTCGCCACGGTGGCGAGCAGCGTGGCAAGGGCGATGCCACGGATGGCCATACGGCGGACTCTTCGAGTCATCGGGAGCACTCTCCTGTCGGAGCGGTGTCGTCGTTGCGGGGAATGATCGCGACGGTCAACCACTCAGAGTAATGACGCTGCTCCAAAAGACCCCAGTTGACCGACACGAGCAGGTTCCAGTCCACTACCTGCGGTGAGCATCTAAGCACAGCAGGTCTAGGGCTAGGAGAATCCCAGTTGAAGCGCTCCGTGACCGTTGTCGGCGCCGGTCCGGCCGGTCTGACCTTGGCAAACTTGATCCAGCAGTCAGGCATCGACTGCATCGTGATCGAAAAAGCTAGTCGATCCCAAGTGGAAACACGGCCACGGGCAGGAGTCCTGGAGCACCGCTCCGTGACCATGTTGGAGTCACTCGGTCTGGCAGATCGTTTGCTGATGGAAGCAGACCGTCACGGAACGTGTGAATTCCGCGTGAGCGGCAAGGCGTTCCAGGTGTCGTACAGCGACCTCTACGGGGGCCGCGAACACTTCGTGTACCCCCAGCAGGAAGTCGTCAAGGACCTCATCGGGGGATTTCTGGACAGCGGAGGTGACATCCGGTTCGAGGTCAGCGACGTGGAGTTGCGCGACCTGACGTCGTCGAGCCCCTCGGTGGCCTTCACCAGCGCAGACGGCACCCGCGAGACCATCACCAGCGACTTCGTGGCGGGATGTGACGGATTCCACGGCGTGAGCCGGACCTCCATTCCCGAAGGGGCGTTGCAGGAATTCACGCACCACCACGGGATCGAGTGGCTGACGATTCTCGCCGAAGCCCCGCCGTCGACTAAAGCCACCATTTACGCGCTGCAGGACGACGGTTTCGCCGGACACATGTTGCGCTCCGCGACAGTGTCCCGGTTCTATTTGCAGGTGCCGGTCGGAACAAAGCCCTCGGATTGGTCCGACGAACAGGTCTGGGAGGCGCTGCACAAGCGCTTCGCACTACATGAATCTTCATGGACCTTGACCGAGGGAAAGATCATCGAGAAGCGCGTGCTCGACATGCGCAGCCATGTGGTCGAACCGATGTCCTACGGCCGGTTGTACCTCCTGGGTGACGCAGCACACATCATCACCCCGGTCGGCGCCAAGGGCATGAACCTCGCCATGAACGACGCCGCAACGTTCGGACGTGCGCTTATCGACTTCTACGGCACCGGATCCGAGACCGGCCTCAAGACCTACTCGGAGGACTGCCTGCGTCGCATCTGGCGGGCACAGGAATTTTCCCAGTGGATGGTGAACATGATCCACACCGACGTGAGCTCCCCGTTCTTCGGACGGTTGGCCCAGGCGAGGCTGGAGCACCTGGCGGAGTCCCCCGCCTACCGGGCCACGTTCGCGGAGAACTACGTCGGTCCGTGAAGGGAAAAAATCAGCCCTGGAGGGTGAATACCCGGTACCCCTAACGGGTGACCCTGTTCCCCTAGGGGCCTCCGCACGTCACAATCTGGGGCCAACTCCCGATGCTGGGGGGTGTCGTTCATCCATACGGTTCATCCCGACACCCCCCGTTTCCCGCATCAGGAGCTTGAGTTCCCATGGGCACCCAGCAGACGCTGCACGACTTCACCCTCGACCTGCTCGGCGACCTGGACGCCCGCGAGGCGTTCCAGCTCGACCCGGAGGGCACCCTCGAGGCCGCCGGTCTGGGTGACATCTCCCCGGTCGACGTCCACGAGATCCTGCCCCTGGTGCTCGACAGCGCGTCCGTCGTGAAGGTCGACGCGCTCGACCAGGTGCTGGCGGAGGCGGGCGACATCACCGCCGTCGACAGCCTCAAGCTCATCACGGGCAACCTGGACGGCGTCAGCGGCATCGCCGACATCGCCTCCCCGTCCGCCATCACCGCGCTGGTCAAGGACTTCGACGGCATCGGCGACGTGACCGGCACCCTCGACGCGGTCAACGCCGACGAGGTCGTCACCAAGGTCACCGACGTCGCGAACGTGACCGACGTGGCGGACGTGCACGGCGTCACCGACGTGCTGGTCAAGGACCTCGACACGGACGTGCTCGTGAAGGACGTCGTGGACACCGACGTGCTGGTCAAGAACGTCGTCAGCGACGTGGACGTCAAGGACGTCCTGGACGTCAGCGACAACGTCGTGCAGGACGTCGCCGAGGTCGGCGACGTGCACACCGACCTCGGCCAGGTCATCGACGACGTGAAGATCGGCGACATCGACCTGCTGCACGACGGCATCGGCAACAACAACGGCGACGTGGACATCCACCTCTGAGCCGTGCCAGGACAAGGGAACCGGGGGCTGAGCGCTCTGCCCCCGAGCGCGGGCGCCCGTCTCCCCCTCGCAGTGCCCACACCCTCCTGCGGGCACTGAGAACGCAACTGAGCCCCGGACCGCTGCGGTCCGGGGCTCAGTTGCGTTCGAACGACCGTCAGGACGAGGTGGACACGGTCTCGCTCAGCGATTCCCGTTCCGCCGCGGCCCACTTCTCGACGTCGAGCGTCTGCTTGCCACCGACGTTCAGCAACCGCGCCACCTTGGACCGCAGTGCCACGAACGCCTCGTCGGTGCGCGTGGTCACCTGGTCGCGCTCGGCGGGCAGCGGCACCTCGAGGTCCGCCACCAGCTTGGCGGGCGAACCGGAGAGCACCAGGATGCGGTCACCCAGGTACACCGACTCGTCGATGTCGTGCGTGACCACGAGAACCGTCGTGTCGTGCTCGCGGCGCACGCGCAGCAACAGGTCCTCCAGCTCGAACCGCGTCTGCGCGTCCACGGACGCGAACGGCTCGTCCATCAACAGCAACGCCGGCCGGTACGCCAGCGCGCGGGCGATCGCCACACGCTGTTGCATGCCACCGGAAAGCTGCCACGGCCGCTTCTTCGCGGCAGCGCCGAGGCCCACCCACTCCAGTGCCTCGGCGGCACGCACGCGGCGCTCCGCACGCGGCAGGGAGCGCAGCGGGAACTCCACGTTGCCCTGCACCGTGAGCCACGGGAACAGCGAACGCTGGTAGTCCTGGAACACCACCGCGAGGTGGGAACCCTTGAGGGACACGTCGCCGCGGGAGGGCTCGATGAGTCCCGAGATCGTGCGCAGCAGTGTGGACTTGCCGCAGCCGGAGGGTCCGACCACGCACACCAACTCTCCGGCGCGCACGGTGAACGTGAGACCGCCGATGGCCTCGTAGTCGCCGTAGGTGTGGCCTAGGTCGGCCACCTCAAGCATGTTGCTCATCCCTGCTCCTTGGTTGCCAAGCCAGAGCTCTGCGTTCCACCGCCAGAAGCACGGTGTTGAGTCCGTAGCCGAGCACGCCCAACAGGACGATGCCGGCCCACATGCGCGTGTAGTCGAACTCGCGTTGCGCCACCATGAGCTGCGAGCCGATGCCGTTGTCCGTGCCCACGAGCTCGGAGATGACCATCAGCACCAGGGAGAGGGAGAGCGACACCCGCAGCCCCGCGAAGATCTTCGGGGAGGCGGCGGGCAGCACGACGCCCAGAATCCACTGGTGACGCGGGATCCGGAAAACTGCGGAGGTGTCCACTTTGGTCACGTCGACGGAACGGGCACCGTCCACGGTGTTCAGCAGTACCGGCCAGATCACGCCGAAGACGATCGTCGCGAGCTGCATCGAGGTCCCGCCCCGGAACAGCAGCAGGAACACCGGCACCAGCGCGGGCGGCGGGATCGAGCGCATGAACACCAGCAGCGGTCCCGCGTACTCCATCGCCCGGTCGGAGCGGCCGAGCAGCAGGCCCAGCGAGATGCCGATGACGGCCGCGATCGCCCAGCCCGACAGCAGCCGGCCGATCGACGGCAGGATGTGCCCGGTGACGTTCTCCGGTTCGAGGACCCACCACTCCCAGGCCGCCGTCAGGATGTCGGACGGCGGTGGGAAGAACGGGTCCTCGGCCAGCATCCCGGCGACCTGCCACACGACGACGAGACCGGCGAACACGGTCCACCGTTGGAGGAACTTGTTCACCAGGCCACCCAACGCCGGCGGACGCGCTCGAGGCCGTTGTTCAGCAGGACGCCGATCACGCCCGCGACCACGGTGCCGACCAGCACCTGGTCCATCCGGCCGGGCCCGCTGCGGGCCTCCATGATGAAGTAGCCGAGCCCGATCTGGGCCCCGGCCATGAGCTCCACGCTCACCATCACGATCAGCGCGGTGGTCGCCGCGAGCCTGATTCCGGTGAGGACGAACGGCAACGCGCTCGGCAACGCCACCCGGAACAGCACACCGACGCGTCCGGTGCCGAAAACCCGTGACGTCTCAACGAGCAGCGGGTCCAGTTCGTCGAGCGCGTAAATGGTGTTGAACAAGATCGGCCACAGTGCCGCGTAGACCGCGAGCGTGATCTTCGTTTCCGGACCGAAGCCCAGCACCACGAGCGCGAGCGGAATCAGTGCCACAGAAGGGATCGGGCGCAGGAACTCGATGACCGCCCGAGTGGCGTGGCGTACGGCAGGGACGCTGCCGAGGACCAGTCCACTCGGCACCGCGATGGCGATGGCGATGGCGATCGCGATCAACACCGCCAAAACCGTTGCCACGACATGACTGAGGAACTCTGGAGAAGTCAACTGCGTCACGAGCTCACCGAACACTGCGGACGGTGGCGGAAGCGCGTGTGCAGGTATGAGGGGTGAGCGCCCTAGTAGCTCCCAGAGCGCGAGGAACCCGGCTATGCCGATGAGTCCCCTTGTGAACGCACGCACTCGGTCACCCTAGAGAGTGCATCACCAGTTCACAATGCGTGCTCGCTCAACTCCGGCTTGTTCCGTCACATGGCCGTCGGTTCAGCAGACCTCTCTGCGCTCCACTTCGCCGAAGCTCTTCACCCATTCGGAGTCCGTGAGCCTCGCTCCGTCTTTTTCACACATCCTCTTGATGATGCGTCCCGTGTCGAGGTCGTAGGGCAGCAGCTCGGGGTCCTGGCCCCCGCCGCGCACCAGGAAGTCCCGGTTCTGCGGCCGGTAGACCGCCCGCGTCGAGCCGCCGTGCCCGACGACGTACACGAGCCGGTCCGCGGGGCGGTCGTTCGTGTAGAGCTGCTGCACCTCGAAGACGTTGTCGCGGACCACGGCCACGCGACCGTCGTCGGAGAACGTGACTCGGGCACCGGCCCGCAACGCCGTGTCCAGACGTGCGCGCAGCACGGGCGTTCCGCTCGGCACGCGCTGCCACACCTCGACGATCGACTCCGGCGAGGAGTGCTCGACGGCGAGCCAGCGCCCGTCACCGCTGTAGGTGATGCCGCGGACGTAGGCGTGCTGCGCCATCGGCGGCCCGGCGGACTCGACGGTGCCGCCGATGCTCCAGAACTCGATCGTCGTGGTGCCGGTGGCCTGGTTCCAGACGCCGGTCGCGAGCTCGCGGCCGTCCTGGCTCAGCGCGACGGTCCCGGGGTTGCCCACCGGCATCGGGAGCTTGCGGGGGCTGCGGGGGTCACTGAGGTCGTAGAGCTCCGCGTACTCGGACTCGTCCGGCGTCGGGAGCCCGACCTCGACCGAGGCACCGACCTTGCCGACGATCCGCGAGCCGTCCGCGCTGAGGTCGAGCGTGCGGAACCGGCTGGGCAACGCCGTCAGGTACGTGAGGTCGTTCGCGTCGTTGACGAACCACAGGTGTTCCTGGCCGTTGAAGTCCCTTGTGACGGCACGGCGTTCGGCGAGCTTCACGACCCGATGGCGGTCGGCGAACTTCTGGCCCGGTGACGCCTTGTCCTCGTCGATGGTCCACATCCGGTCGGTGCCGTCCGCGTCCGTCACCGCCGCCATCTCCCCGCGCGGGGCGACCACCACGTCCGCGTCGTCCTTGGGCGTGCCGGTGAACGGGATGCCGCGCGCGACGGCGCTCGCGAGCCGCAGCACCTTCTCGGACTCGGCCGACGGGCTGACGTCGTAGCCGACCAGCGCGTACTTGTCCGCGTACGGACGCCGCTGCTCCAGCAGCGCCTCGGACTGCGACAGCGCCTTGCCGCCGAGCGCGCTCGCGTTCATCTCGGTGATCTTGCGTTCGTTCGAGAGGGCGTAGACGACCGTGCCGGGCACCAGCGCGAGCAGCACCGCCATGACCGCGATCAACGCCGTCGAGCGGCGCGTCTCGCGCCGGGCGCTCCTGGCGACGAACTGGCGTTCCTCGACCGTCAGGAACTCGCCGAGCTCCTTGGCCTTGCGCAGCCGGACGCCCCGGTACAGCGCCAGCGGGTCGCGGTCGCTCGCCTCCCACAGCTCGATCGCGGTGACGAGCTGCTGGTGCGTCCGCAGGTTCTCGCGGTCCTCGTCGATCCAGCGGGCGAGCCTCGGCCAGCGCAGCACGGCGTCGTGGGTGAGCTCGGCGCCGTCCTCGGTGAGCGTCACCAGCCTGGCCTTCACGAGCAGGCCGAGCAGGCGGGCGTCGACGTCCAGCAGGCGGGTGCGGCGTTGCGCGATCCCGTTGCGCCGCACGGAGACGAGCCGCAGCAACAGCTGCCGTGCCGCGCGTTCGCCGGTCTCGCCGAGGGTGGCGAGCAAGGTCTCCGCGGACCGCACGACGACGTGTTCGATGCCGCCGGACTCCTCGAAGCCGGCGAGCGAGAGCGTCATGCCGCGCTTGCGCCGCCACGTCTCGACCAGCGCCTGCTGCACCAGGGGCAGCGCGTGCTGGTTCGCGGCGTCGGCGACGAGTCGCGCGATCACGGCGGTCTCGACGGTCGCGCCGATCTTGGCGGCGGGTTCGGTGATCGCGCGGCGCAACTGGTCCGCGCTCATCGGCTCGATGGTGATCTCGGTGCCCTCGACGCCCAGATCGCGCCACCGCTTCCGCCCGTCGGCACGCACCGCGAGCACGACGTGGGGGCAGCGGGTGACGGCGGCGACGAACTCGGGGGCGTCCAGCGCCTGCTCGAAGTCGTCGACGAGCAGCACGAGGCCGGGGCGGTGCTGGCGGATCCGCAGCCTGAGGTGGTCGGGGTCCTCCCGGAACTCCTGCGCCAGCCGGTCGGCGGTGGTGTTCTCGAAGACCTCCGCGAGGGCCCGTGCGAGGTCCAGGACCGGGTCCTGTCCCGGCGTGATGACCACGGCGTCGTCCAGCGCGGGCAGCAGACCGGCGCGCAGCAGCGACGTCCGGCCTGACCCGGAGGCGCCCAGGACGACGGTGAGGGGCTTGGCCCCGACCGACTCGACGACCTGCTCGACGAGGCACTCGCGCCCGAAGAACCGCTTCGCGTCGTCCTCGGTGAAGGGCTCGCCGCCGGGGTACGGCGTGCCGGGGTGCGGCGGCTGGGTGTGTTCGACGGCGAGCTCGCGCCACCGCTTCGTCCAGGAGGCCGGATCGGCCTCGCAAGCCCGCACGAAAGCGAGCGTCAGCGCGAGCGAGGGCAGCTTGCGCCCGCCGGCCGCGTCGGACAGCGCGGTCGGCGAGTAGTTCGCGCGCCTGGCCAGCTCGCGGTAGCTCGGTTTGCCCGCCTGGTCACGCAGTCTGCGCAGGTCACCGGCGAACCGCAGCAGCGCGGTGTCCTCCGGTCCCAGCGGACGTTCCCCTCTTGGCATGCCGCCTCCTGGCCGGATTGTCCACCAGAGGTTCGCCCTGCGTCTAACGGCCCGCTAACAAGCCACCACCCCGGTCTGCTCTTCGTGATCGTTCCACCTGCGACACGCTGCGGCTTCAGTCCCGGCACGGCGGGGTGAACTCGACACCGGCGAAGTACTGCTCCCACTCCTCCCTGCTCATCCGGGGGAAGGCCTGCTCGCAGATCCTCACCGCCGGGTCGCGCGGGTCGGCGTTCCACAGCCGCACCGCCCGATCCGCACCGCCCGTGACGACGTCGTCACCGCGGGGTGTCAGGCCGACCGCGGTGGCCGGTCCGGTGTGCCCGCGCAGCAGGGCCTGCTCGACCGGTTCACCGTCACCGAGCCGCCAGAGGCGCACCAGGCCGTCGTCGGTGGCGATCGCGACCCGGCCGGCGCCGAGCCAGGCCGACGTGACCTCACCACCGCCGGTGCGGATCTCGGCGCGCAGGACCGGGGCGCGCGGGTCGGTGGTGTCCCAGAGGTGGACGGCCGTGCCCGCGGCGGTCATCAGCCCATCCGCGCCGGCGAACTGGGCACTGCGGGCGAACTGCCTGGTCAGCGACAGGAGCTTGACGTCACGCGGGTCGGTGACGTCGGCGAGGTGCACGGCGTGGCCGGTGGTGACGGCGGCCACGACGTGGCCGTCCGGGCGGAACGACATGCCCGCCAGCGGGCCCAGGCCGAGCTGGATGGTGCTGAAGAGCCTCGGGCGTTCGTCGCGCAGGTCCGTCCAGAAGCTCAGGGCGCCGTCTCCGTCGGTGGTGACAAGAGTGTTGCCCTGCCAAGCGATCGCGGACGCACGCACGGGAAGCACCGACAGTTCGCGTGGTCTCCCGAGAGAGACGTCGACGACGTGCACGGTGCCGTCCTCGGCCGCGGACGCGATCAGACCGCCGGTCGAGTCCATCGCGAGCGCGGTGACGGCGGAAGCGTGCCTGGTCGCCTCGTGGGAGGTGCGCGGGGACGGCAGGTCGTCCAGCGCCGTCAGCACGACCGTGCCGTCGCGGTGCCCGGCGGCGACCTGCTGCTGGGTCGGGCCGACCACGAGCGCGGTGACCTCGGTCTGGGCCTCGCGCAGCACCTGGGACGGCACGTCCTCCTGCCGGAGGCTGTTGCGCGCCTGGGGCAGCGGCACGAGCTGGTAGGCGGCGAGCGCGACCTGCTGGGCCAGGGCGGGGTTCGTGGAACGCAGTGCGGCGGCCTCCCCCACGGCCCTCAGCACGGCGGCGTTGGCGCGTTGCTCGTCGGCGGCGATGCTCGCCCGCAGCGCGAAGACGGTGGAGCTGACGGCGACGACCACGAGTGCCACCAGGGCGGCGAGCAGCTGGCGCTGACGGCGCGTGCGTCTTCGGGCACTCGCGGAGACCTCTTCCTCCGCGGCCAGGCTCGCCGCGAGGAAGGCGCGTTCGGCGGCGTTCAGCGACAGTCCTGCCGGGACGTTCGCGAGACGGCGGCCCCGCCACAACGCGCCGGCGTCGCGGTCGAGCGACTCCCACGTCTGCGTGGCGTGCGTGAGCTCGCGCTGCGCCTTGATGTTCGCGCGGTCCTCCTCGACCCAGCGCTGGAACGTGGGCCAGCCGCGGATCAACGCCTCGTGCGCCAGCTCGACGCCGTCGCGGTCGATCACCACGAGCCTCGCCGCGGCCAGCGCGAACAGCACCTCGTCGTCGGCCTCGAGTTCGGACTGGTGCGCGCGGCGTTTGGTGTCGTCGGCGGTGACGAGCCGCAGCAGGATCCGCCTCGCCTGCTCCCGTCCTGCCGGGGACAGCCCGTCGAGGACGTCCTGCGCGGTGCGGGCGACGGCGTGGTCGAGACCGCCGACCTCCTCGTAGCCGGAGAGGGTCAGCGTCATGCCGCGCCGGTGCTGCCAGGTCTGCGCGAGCGCGTGCGACAGCAACGGCAACACGGCCGCCTGCCCCACCGCGTCGGCCATGAGCCGGGCCAGCAGCGCGGTCTCGACCTTGGCCCCCACGACCGCGGCGGGTTCGGTGATGGCGAGCCGGAGCTCGTCGGGCGTCATGGGACCGACGAGGAGCTGGCTGCCTTCGAGGGCCTCGACCAGTTCGGGATACCGCGCGCAGTGGCCGTAGTAGTCGGCGCGGACGCCGATGACGACCTTCGGGCAGCCGAGGAGCGCCGTGATCAGCCACTGGCGGAGCTCTTCGTTGCGGCACAACGTGAACAGCTCCTCGAACTGGTCCACGACCACGAGATGTCGATGCGTGCGAACGAGTTCGCCCGGGTCCGCCAGGGCGTCAGCGAGCGCGACCGCCTCGCCGCCGGTGAGCCGGGCGAGCGCGAGCGCGCACTCCTCCACGGGGTTCGCGCCGGGGGTGAACAGCAGCACCGGTTCGCGGGTGCGGGCGATCAAACCCGCGCGCAGCAACGAGGACTTGCCCACACCGGACGGTCCGAACACGCCGGTGAAGCGGTTCTTCGTGCCGAGCAGCTCCGCCGTCAGCCGCTCGCGTCCGAAGAACCTCGGCGCGTCACCGGGCTGGAACATCGCGAGCCCGACGTACGGACTGTCGTTGGCCGCATGGGGTTCCGACTCGGCGACGGCACGCCACCGCCGCGCCCACTCCTCCGGGTCGGCGTCGCAGGCCTTCGCGTACGCCTTGGTCACCGCGAGGCTCGGCAGCTTCCGCCCGCCGGCCGCCTCCGACAGCGCCGCCGCCGAGTAGTGCGCCCGCCGGCTCAGTTCCCGGTAGGTGGGGCTGCCCGCACGCTCCCGCAGCCGGCGCAGGTCCGCCGCGAACCGCAGGAGACCGCTCTCGCCCTCGTCGAGAGGGCGTTCCCGTCTCGGCATCCCGTCATTGTTCAGAGAACTTTGTTCAGCGGCCAACACATGACCGTGAACAACCCGTTCGCCCTAATGTCGAGCTTGGATGCAACTACGGGGAAGGCCCGGTGCTCGCGCCCCGAACCGGCGCCGGAGTGGCCGTGGGCGGCCCGCGCACGTGCCGCCCACGGCTCACGCACCCGAGGCATCGCATTCAGCAGACGGGAACGCGGTCCACGTCGGGGAAGTAGCGCCGCCACTCGTCGTCGGTCAGCACGATCTCCCGCTCCCGGCAGAGCCCGTTCCCGACCTTCTCGAGGTCGGTGCTCAGGGTCCAGGTGGACTGGCCGGCGTCGACGACGGCGAAGGCCTTCTCCCGCGTCCGGTACCGCAGGCCCTGCGGGTCCCGGAAAGCGCCGAACGATCCCGCGCCGGCCGCCTCGCCGTCCCCGCCGACGTCCCAGACCTCGACGGCGTTCTTGCCCAGCACGGCGATCTGCCGGTCGTCGGCGCTGAACGCGAACTGCGCGGTGAAGTCCCCCGGCACCCGCGGCACCGTCACCCGCTGCCGCGGCGACCCCGCCACGTCCCACACGACGATCTCGCTCGTGGACCGCAACGCGAGACTCCGCCCGTCGTTGCTGAACGCAGCCTCGACGAACTCGCCGGGAACCCGCATGGTCGTGCTCCGGTACGCGTCTCCGGCACCGATGTCCCAGATCTGCACGGTCTTGGTCTCGACGCTGTCGCCCCTCTCCAGCAGGGCGACCCTCCGGCCGTCCGGGGCCACCTCGACGTGCGCCACCCGGTCAGACCCCAGGTCGAACTCCCGCGGAGCCGCCGGATCCCGCAGGTCCCAGACGGACGCCCGCGCGCCCGGACCGTTGCCCTGCAACGTCGTGGTGGTCAGCCGGGTGCCGTCGCGGTTGACGTCGACCCAGACCTGCCCCCAGCCGAACGGCAGCACGCCGACCTGCTTCGGGCGCGCGGCGTCCGTGACGTCCCAGACGCCCGTCACGCCGGACCTCTCGAACGCGAAGACCCGCCGGTCGTCGGCGGTGAGAAGGACCTGGGCGACGTCGGTGCCGATCACCGGGCCGTCCGTGGTCTGGTCGTACCTGCTCACGATCCTGGCCGGGCCGGACGTCCCGGTCACGACGAACAGCTCGCCGTCCGTCTGCATCGAGAGGGACCTGTTCGTGAGCCCGGACCGGGCCGACATGTTCTGCGCCAGCCTCGCGGCGTCGGCGTTGAGCACCGCGTCGCGCGTCGCCTGGCCTGGCGTCACCGCGTACGCGGCGAGGGCGAGTCGTGCGGCCTGCAGCGGATCGGCCGGGATCAGCCGCATGACCTCCGTCGCGGCGCGCCCGGCCAGGGCGTCGTTGCGCTGCAGCGTCGCCTCCCTCGTCTTGGTCGCGGCGAACACGGCGGTGCCGGCGAGCAGCAGCACCAGCACCGAGAGGACGGTGATGACCGCGCGGGCCCGGCGGACGCGGCGGCGACCGGCGGCCTGGCTCGCGGTGAGGAAGGCCCGTTCGGGTCCGGTGAGCGAGGTGCCGTCGAGTTCGGCGGCCTGGGCCAGGCGGGCACCCTGGTAGAGGAGGTCGGGATCGCCGTCCCACTCCCGTGCGGCCTCGGTGAGCTGGTGGTGGACGCGCAGCGCCTCGCGGTCCTCGGCGATCCAGTCGCGCAGCCTCGGCCAGGAGCGGATCAACGCCTCGTGGGTGAGTTCGGCGTGCTGCTCGGTGAGCGTCACCAGCCGGGCGCCGGCGAGGCGGTCGAGGACCTCGGCGTCGAGGTCCTCGCGGTTCGCGCGCCGTTTGGTGTCCTCGGTGCCCTCGCCGAGCGCGATCAGGCGCAGGAACGTGCGGCGGGCGGTCTGCCGTTGTTCCTCGTCGAGCTGGGAGTACACGGCCTCGGCGGTGCGGGCGATGGCGTGCTCGACGCCGCCCGCCTCCTCGTAGCCGACGAGCGACAACGTCATGCCGCGCCGGCGGTGCCAGGTCTCGACGAGGGCGTGCTGCACGAGCGGCAACGCGGCCGCCTGGCCCGCGACGTCCGCGACCAGGCGGGCCACCAGCGCGGACTCGACGGTGGCACCGACGTGCTGGGCCGGTTCGACGATGGCCCGGCGCAGTTCCTCGGTCGTCAGCGGGCCGACGAGGACCTGGGCGCCTTCGAGCGCCTCGACCAGTTCGGGATGACGGCCGACGTGGCCGTAGAAGTCGGCGCGGACCCCGATGACCACGTGCGGCGCGCTCATCAGGGCCTGGACGAACCAGTCGCGCTGCTCGGGGCTCGCGAGCGTGAAGACCTCCTCGAACTGGTCGACGACCAGGACGAGGTCCTCGTCGTGCTGCCGGATCAGCAGCCCGAGGGCCTCGGGATCGGTGAGCTCGCTGCGCAGCACCACCGCGGAGTGCCCGGTGAGCTGGGCGAGGCGGACGGCGCACTCGTCGAGCGGCTGGACGCCAGGGGTGAAGACCAGCGCCTGCTCCAGCCTCGGCAGCAGACCGGCGCGCAGCAGTGACGACTTGCCCGAGCCACTGGCGCCGAACACACCGACGAACGGGCGTATGCGCGTGAGTTCGACGAGCCTCGCGGTGAGCTTCTCGCGGCCGTGGAACCGGGCAGCGTCCTCTTTCTGGAACGCCTGGAGCCCCACGTACGGCGCTTCGCCCGTGGGCGCGGGCGGGGCGGCGATGTCGCGCCAGCGCCGTTCCCACTCCTGCTCGTCGCCACCACAGGCCCTGGCGTAGGCCAGCGTGACCGCGAGGCTCGGGAGCTTCTTGCCCCCGGCGGCGTCGGACAGCGTCGCCGCCGAGTAATGCGCGCGTGAAGCGAGCGCGCGGTAGGACGGTCCGCCCGCCTGGTCGCGCAGTTTCCTCAGCTCGGCCGCGAACCGGCCGAGTTCGGTGTCCGCGCTCTCCAGCGGGCGTTCGGTGCGTGGCATGTCGATCTCCCCCTGAGATCGATTGTCCACACCCTGTCGTTCACTGCGCACTTCCGACCCCTTACAACGTCGTCGCCGTAGCGTTCTCGTCGCAAGGTGAACGGGGGTTCACCGCAGGTCGTCCCTCCGGCCGTCGGGGGCCGGGGGGACGAGCGGGCGTTCGGATTCTGCTCAGAGACCGACGAGCTTGTACAGCCCGCCGACCTCCTGGCGGTTCAGCACCCGCATCGCACCGGGACGCTGGTTGCCGAGCAGCACCTCGCCGACCGCGACGCGGACCAGCGACTGCACCGGGTAGCCGGCGGTCTCCATGAGGCGGCGCACGATGTGCTTGCGGCCCTCGTGCAGCTTGATCTCGACCAGCGCCTTGCCGGGCACGACGCTGATGACCTTGAAGGAGTCGACCTTGACCGGCCCGTCCTCCAGCTCGATGCCCGCCTTGAGCTTCTTGTTGAGGCCCTTCTCGACCGGGCCGGGCACCTCGGCGAGGTACGTCTTCTTGACGTTGTAGCTCGGGTGCATCAACCGGTGCGCGAGCTCGCCGTCGTTCGTGAGCAGCAGCAGCCCCTCGGTCTCGGCGTCGAGACGCCCGACGTGGAACAGCCGCTCCTTGCGGTTGCGCACCAGGTCGCCCACGCACGGCCGGCCCAGGTCGTCCTCCATCGTGGAGAGCATCCCGTACGGCTTGTTGAGCGCGATCGTGACGACGTCCTCGCGGATCTGCACCCGCAACCCGTCGACGTGCACGACAGCGGTCTCGGGGTCGATCCGCCGCCCCTGCTCCTTCACGACCTTGCCGTCGACCTGCACCCGGCCCTGCTCGATCAGCTCTTCGGAAGCGCGGCGCGAGGCGATCCCCGCTTGCGCGAGCACCTTCTGCAGGCGCACGCCCTCGTTCTCAGACATCGTCGATCGCATCCACTTCGGGCAGCAGCGGGGCGATTGGCGGCAGGTCGCTCAGAGACGACAGCCCCAACCGCTCCAGGAACAGTTCGGTCGTGCGGTACAGGATCCCACCCGTGTCGCTGTCGGTGCCCGTCTCCTCGATGAGCCCCCTGGCGACCAGGGTCCGGATCACACCGTCGACGTTGACGCCGCGAACCGCCGCGATCCGCGCCCGCGTCACGGGCTGCCGGTAGGCGATCACCGCGAGCGTCTCCAGGGCCGCGCGGGTGAGTTTCGCGCGCTGGCCGTCGAGCAGCAGCTTCTCCACGAACGGGGCGAACCGGTCTCGCGTGTAGAACCGCCAGCCGTCGCCCGCCCTGCGCAGGTCGATGCCGCTGCCGGACTCGGTGTACCGGGTCGACAGTCTACGGAGTGCCTGCTTGATGCGCTTCACCGGCTGCTCCAGCGCGCTGCTGAGGGCGTCCTCGGCGATCGGGCTGTCGACCACGAGCAGGACGGACTCGAGCGCGGCCTCGAACGTCGCGTCGTCGGTGAGGTCGGGCAGGCCGCTGTCCTCGATGGCCTCGTCGGGGGCGGCGGCGAGGAGCTGGGCCTCGAGGGCGGCGGCGTCCTCGGCGTCGGCTTCGGAGGTCCCGGGAACCTCGGGCTCGTCGAGCACGACGGGCGCGGGCGCGGCGTCGTCGAGGGCGGCGTCCGACTCGGGTTCGGGCTTCGCGGTCTTGCGCCTGGGCTTCGGGGCCCGGGGCGTGAGCGCCGCGGCGATCGCGGCTCCGTCGAGCACGACGGGTGCGGGCGCGGCGTCGGACAGCGCGGCGTCAGCGGGCTCGTCGGTGGCGGGCTCGCCGGTCGCGGACTCGCCGGTGGCGGGCTCGGGCGCCGTGCCCCCGCCGGCCTCGGGCTCCGCCGCCGGCGCGTCACCGTCGAACGCCGGCCCCGGCTTCTCGATCTCCGCCGCGTCCGGCCCGACCAGTGGCTCGCTCATCCCGCGTAGTCCTCATCCTCGTCGCCGGCGTGCACCTGCGCCTGCGCGTCGTCCAACGTCCCGCCGACCCACGTCACCTGCAGCGGACCCAGCGGGTCCTCCTGCTCGAAGGCCAGCGACTTCTCGCGGTACAGCTCCAGCAGCGCGAGGAACCGCGCCACGACCTCCATGGTCTCGGTGCACTCGGCGACGATCTCCGAGAACGACGCCGTGCCCTTCTCGATCAGGAAGGTGCGCAGCAGGTCGGCGGTCTCGCGGATCGACACGCGGTGCTGGTGGATGTGCGCGACCGACAGGGTCCGCTTCTCCTTCGGGCGGAAGGACGTGGCCGCGATCAGGGCGAACTTGTCAGGGGTGACGCCCAGCATCACCTCGGGCAGCAGGCCCTCGAAGCGCGGTTCCAGCGACACCGAGCGCGGGTAGCGGCGGTACGCGCCCTGTTCGAGCTCCGCGAACAGGGCCGCGACCTGCTTGTAGGCGCGGTACTGCAGCAGGCGGGCGAACAGGAGGTCGCGCGCTTCCAGCAACGCGAGGTCGTCCTCGTCCTCGACGTCACCGGTGGGCAGCAGGCGGGCGGCCTTCAGGTCGAGCAGCGTGGCGGCGATGACGAGGAACTCGGTGGTCTCGTCGAGGTCCCACTTCTCGCCCATGCCGCGCAGGTGCGCGATGAAGTCGTCGGTGACCCGGTGCAGCGCCACCTCGGTCACGTCGAGGGTGTGCTGGGAGATCAGCTGCAGCAGCAGGTCGAACGGACCCTCGAAGTTCGTGAGCCGGACCTTGAACTTGCCGTCGTCGACCGGGGTCTCAGCGGGTGCTTCCTCGGTCACTGCTCGCGCAACCTGCGGACCAGCAACGACGCGTCGCCGAGCGCTTCGAGGTCGTCCAGCACGATGGCGATCGCCTCGCGCACCACCCGGCCGCGGTCGACGCCCAGGCCGTAGGAGCCGCGCAACGCGAGCCGCGCCTGCTCCAGCGCCATCAGTTCCTCGTCGGACACGTAGACCGTGATCTTCGTGGTGTGCTTGGTGCGGCCGGAGCCGCGGCGCTGCTGCGGAGCCTCCTCGGACGAGGAGACCTCAGGGGACGGAGCAGCGGTCAGCCGGAAGAGCTCCGCCGCCCCGGGAAGTGTTGGGCGACGGTTCACCGGGCGATCACCTCGCGGGCCAGCGCGCGGTAGGCGTTGGCACCGGACGAGCGCGGCGCCCAGCGGGTGATCGGCTCGCCGGCCACCGTGGTCTCCGGGAAGCGCACCGTGCGGTTGATGACCGCGTCGAACACGATCTCACCGAACGCCTCCACGACGCGTGCCATGACCTCGCGCGAGTGCAGCGTGCGCGGGTCGTACATCGTGGCGAGGATGCCGGTGATGTTGAGCTTGGGGTTCAAGCGTTCCTTGACCTTCTCGATGGTGTCGATGAGCAGCGCCACCCCGCGCAGCGAGAAGAACTCGCACTCCAGCGGGATCAGCACACCGTCCGCGGCCGCGAGGGCGTTCACCGTGAGCAGGCCGAGCGAGGGCTGGCAGTCGACCAGCACGTAGTCGTAGTGGTCGATCACGGGACGAAGGGTGCGCACGAGCGTGTGCTCGCGGCCCACCTCCGACACGAGCTGGATCTCGGCCGCCGACAGGTCGATGTTGCTGGGCAACAGGTCCATGTCGTCGACCATGGTCTTGCGGATGACGTCGGGAACGGCGGTGTCGTTCTCCATGATGACGTTGTAGATCGTGGTTTCCAGCTGGTGCGGGTGCACGCCGAGGCCCACCGACAGCGCGCCCTGCGGGTCGAAGTCGACGAGCAGCACGCGGCGGCCGTACTCGGCCAGCGCCGCGCCCAGGTTGATGGTCGTCGTCGTCTTGCCGACGCCGCCCTTCTGGTTGCAGACAGCGAGGATCTTCGCCGGACCGTGGTGCAGCAACGGCGGCGGGTCCGGGATGTGACGACGAGGTCTGCCGGTCGGGCCGATGCCGTCCCGCTGCTCGTGGGCGACGTCGTCCACCGGCGCGGCGTGCGGGGCCAGGTTCAGGTCGGCACGGGGCGCGAAAGCGTGCTCCGGTGTCGACATGGCTGGCGTTCCCTCACTGGTCGTAGTCGTCTCTCGGGGCGCAGCCTAGGCCGCACCCGTGCGAGCGGCAACGCGCCTCGCCGGTGTTTGTCAAGACTGAGTTAGACGGTGACATCCGTTCGTGTTCGCCTGTCCGCGGCGGACAGCACCACGTCGAGCAGGCCCGGGAAGAGGAAGTCCAGGTCATCGCGGCGCAGAGAGACCCAGCGCTGGTTGCCGCGGCAGCGTGTTCGGGTGATACCCGCTTCGCGCAGCACGCGCAGGTGCTGGGAAAGAGTCGACTTCGCTACGTCAACCTCGAAGGCCCCGCACAGGCGTTCACCGCTCGACTGGATCTGGCGCACGACCGCGAGCCTTGTCGGGTCACTCAGCGCGTGCAGCACGGCGGCTAGATCGATGGCCTGTGGGGACGGCTCGTCCAAGTTCGGCACCTGCCCACCGTACCCGTGGAAGCCTCATGTTCCAGTGGCTCGAGGGTGAGCAGTTGCGTAGACCTCCCTCAAAGTCGTAACGGTTACCAGTGTGTACACCTGAGTGGTCGTAACGGATGCGTGCCCGAGGAGTTCCTGAACCACCCGAACGTCAGCACCCCCTTCGAGCAGATGGGTGGCGAACGAATGCCGCAACGTGTGCGGGGACACCACAGCGGTGATGCCGGCCTCCTCCGCGGCGGTCTTCAGCACCGTCCACGCGCTCTGCCGCGACAGCCTTCCGCCGCGCGCGTTCAAGAACAAAGCGGGCGTGCCACGCCCTTTCGCCGCCAGCGCGGGGCGCGCCCGGACCAGGTACGCGTCCACCGCGGCCAACGCCGGCCGCCCGACCGGGACCAGCCGCTGCTTGCCGCCCTTGCCGTCGAGCAGCACGGTGCGCTCGGTCGCGTCGACGTCGTCCACGTCGAGCCCCACCACCTCGGAGATTCGGGCTCCCGTCGAGTACAACAACTCCAGGAGGGCTTTGTCCCTGAGGTTTCCCACGTTGTCGAGCAGTGTCAGAACATCATTGACGGGCAATGCTTTTGGCAGCCTCTTCGGCGGCGACGGCGGGTGCACGGCCCGTGCGGCGTCATGCGGCACAACGCCTTCACGATGCGCAAAGCGGTGCAAACCGCGCACAGCGACCAAAGTGCGTGCGGCGGACGACGCAGCGAGCCCGCTTTCGCGCAGCACGGCCAGGAACTCGCTCACCTGGAGCTCTGTCACGGCACCCAAGTCCGTGACACCAAGCGATTCCAGGTGTTCGGTGTAGCGGCGCAGGTCGCGGGTGTACGAGTCGAGCGTGTTGCGGGCGGTGCCGCGTTCCACGGCGAGGTGGTCGAGATAGGTCGCCACCAACTCAGAAATCACGCCAGCCCTTCCAGGACGATCTCCCCGGCCAGTGCGTTGACGCCCTTCGCCAAAGCGGGGTCGTCGGCGACGGCGCGCTCGAAGCCCTTGTCCGCCAACGCGATGACGTACGGCAGCGTCACGTTCGTGAGCGCGTACGTCGACGTGTTCGGCACGGCACCGGGCATGTTCGCGACGCAGTAGAACACGGAGTCGTGCACGCGGTACGTCGGCGCGTCGTGCGTGGTCGGCCTCGTGTCCTCGAAACAGCCGCCCTGGTCGACCGCGATGTCCACGAGCACGCTGCCCGGCCGCATCCGCGACACCAGGTCGTTGCTGACGAGCTTCGGTGCCTTCGCACCGGGCACCAGCACCGCGCCAACGACGAGATCCGCCCACCGGCAGGCCTTCTCGACCTCGTAGGCGTTCGACGCGATCGTCTGCAGGTGCCCGCGGTAGGTGAAGTCGATCTGCCGCAACCGGTTGACGTTGGTGTCGAGCACGACCACCTCGGCCTGCATGCCGACGGCCATCGTCGCCGCGTTCATCCCCGCCACGCCCGCGCCGATCACCGCGACCTTGCCCGCGGCGACTCCGGGGGCACCGCCCAGCAACACCCCGCGCCCGCCCTGCGCGCGTTCGAGGCAGTGCGCGCCGACCTGGGCGGCCATCCGCCCGGCGATCTCGCTCATCGGCGCCAGCAACGGCAACGAGCCGTCCGCGAGCTGCACGGTCTCGTACGCGATGGCGGTGATCCCGGACGCGGCGACGGCCGCGGTGCACGACGGCGACGCCGCCAGGTGCAGGTAGGTGAACAGCACCTGCTCGCGGCGCATCCGGTGGTACTCGGCCTCGATCGGTTCCTTGACCTTCAGGACCAGCTCCGCCGCGCCCCACACCTCGTCGGCCGAACCGGCGATCCGCGCACCCGCCGCCTCGTACTCGTGGTCGGGGAACGACGAGCCCGCACCGGCGTCGCGCTCGACGACGACGGAATGCCCGCGGCGCACCAGTTCGACCACTCCGGCGGGGGTGATGGCGACGCGGTACTCGTGGTTCTTGATCTCCTTTGGGACACCGACCAGCATCGTCGCAGCGTATTCCCGATATCGATCTGCTGCATCGGATACGGTGCGAACCGTGTCAGACGCATTCGGGCCAGAACAGCAGCGCATCGGCAACCAGCAGCGCGAAGAAGCGATCACCGCTCTCAACGACCACTTCGCGATGGCGCGGCTCGACATCGGCGAGTACCAGGAACGCGTGAACCGCGCGTCCGGCGCGCAGAGCTACTTCGAGCTCGCGGAGCTGTTCCGCGACCTGCCGCAGCCCCACCCGCCGTTCCTCGCGCCGCCGTCGGTGCCGTTCGCCACGCCCCCGGCCGCGCCCGGCTACCTGCCGCCGCCCACCCAGCCGTACTACCCGCCGCCCACCGGCCCGCAGCCGCAGTACGGGGTGCCGCAGCCGCCGCCCGGCATGATGGGCCCGGGTTATGCGCCGGGGTACGGGATCGACCCGTACACGGGCCTGCCGCTGTCGGACAAGTCGAAGATCGTCGCGGGCCTGCTGCAGCTGTTCCTGGGCAACCTGGGCATCGGCCGCTTCTACACGGGCCACACCGGCATCGCCGTCGCGCAGCTGCTGACCTGCGGTGGTTGCGGCATCTGGTCGCTGGTCGACGCGGTCATCATCCTGGTCCAGGGCGGCACGGACTCCGAAGGCCGCAAGCTCAGGGACTAGTGGCGTGGCTCAGAACGTACGTTCTGGGTCACGCCACTAGATCCCGGCCAGGTTTCTGCCCACGCCCCACACCGCGCCCACGACGAGAACGGCGAAACCGACCGACTTCGGCACGGATCGCCGTTCGCCGGTCCACTTGGCGCGCGTCCACCGCGCGAACAGCCATACGGCCAGCGGCAGCCCGAGAACGAGCAACGCGGCGTTGAAGTGGAACGCGCTGACGACATCGCCGTGCAGCAACGCATGCGTCATGCGCGTGACGCCGCAAGCAGGGCAGTTCAGCCCCGTCAGCCAGTGGAACGGGCACTTCGGCAGCAGGTTGCCCGGCTGGTTCGGGTCGACGAACAGCAGCAACGCGGCCCCGGCTGCCGCGGCCGCGAGAACGCCGACGGGTGCCTTCAAGCGGGAGAAGGCACCAGTCGACGTCCGCATGAGGTCCAACCTACTTCTTGCGCGCGGCGAACCGGGTCGGCTTGTCGCGGAAAGGCGCGTCGGCCGGGCGGGCCTCGGCCCGTCCCTCCAGCACCTCGCGCGCCGCCAGCAGCCCGGCCGAGGTCGAGGCGTTCACGATCTCCCCCGCCAGCACCATCCGCACGGCCTCGGCGAGCGGGAAGCGGTGGACCTCCAGGTCCGCCTCCTCCTCGCCCTGCACCTCACGGTCCACTTCGGACAGTTCGCGCGCCAGGTACACGCGCACGACCTCGTCGGTGAAGCCGGGGGACGCGGCGACGTCGACCAGCGTGTCCCAGCGCGCCGCGTCGAGCCCGACCTCCTCGGCCAGCTCCCGGCGGGCGCCGATGACGGGCTCCTCGCCGTCGTGGTCGAGCAGGCCGGCCGGCAGCTCCCAGAGGTGCCTGCCCAGCGCGTGCCGGTACTGGTGGATCAGCACGACCTGGTCCGAGGAGTCCACGGCCACGACCGCGACGGCGCCCATGTGCTCGACGATCTCGCGCTTGGCCGTGCCGCCGCCGGGCATCTCGACCTCGTCGATCCGCAGCGCGACGACCCGTCCGACGTGCACGTCCTCGCTGGAGACCGTGCGGAAGTCGTGCCGGCTCACTTGCCCGCTCCGGCCTTGAGGGGCAGCCGGTCGGCGACGCGGTAGTCGATCGCGGCCTTCACGAACGCCGCGAACAGCGGGTGCGGCTTCGTGGGACGCGACTTGAGCTCCGGGTGCGCCTGCGTGGCCGCGTAGAACGGGTGCACGTCCGACGGCAGCTCGACGAACTCGACCAGGCGGCCGTCCGGCGAGACACCGGAGAACACCAGACCGGCCTCGGAGAGCTTGCCCCGGTACGCGTTGTTGACCTCGTAGCGGTGGCGGTGCCGCTCGGACACCTCGGTGGCGCCGTACGCCTGGGCGACGACCGACCCCGGCGTGAGCTTGGCGACGTACGCGCCCAGGCGCATCGTGCCGCCCATGTCGCGCTGACCCGAGACGACGTCCTGCTGGTCGGCCATCGTGGAGATGACCGGCGTGCCGCCCTCCTCGAACTCGCTCGAGTTCGCGTCCTCGATGCCCGCGAGGTTCCGCGCGGCCTCGATGACCATGCACTGCAGGCCGAGGCACAGGCCCAGCGTCGGCACACCGCGCGTGCGGGTGTACTTCAGCGCGCCGACCTTGCCCTCGATGCCGCGCACGCCGAACCCGCCGGGGATCAGCACGGCGTCCATGCCGGACAACGCGCGTGCGGCGCCCTCGGGCGTCTGGCACTCGTCCGACGGCACCCACTTGATCTCGACCTTGGCGTGGTGCGCGAAACCGCCCGCACGCAGCGCCTCGGTGACCGAGAGGTATGCGTCGGGCAGGTCGACGTACTTGCCGACGAGCGCGATCTTCACCGTCTCGGACGGGTTGTGCACCCGCTCCAGCAGGTCGCCCCACACCGTCCAGTCGACGTCGCGGAACGGCAGGTCGAGGCGGCGCACGACGTAGGCGTCGAGGCCCTCGGCGTGCAGCACCTTCGGGATGTCGTAGATCGACGGCGCATCCACGGCCGCGACGACGGCGTCCGTGTCAACGTCGCACATCAGGCCGATCTTGCGCTTGAGCGAGTCCGGGATCTCCCGGTCCGCGCGGCACACGATCGCGTCGGGCTGGATGCCGATGTTGCGCAGCGCCGCGACGGAGTGCTGCGTGGGCTTGGTCTTCAGCTCGCCCGAGGGCGCCAGGTACGGCACCAGCGAGACGTGCAGGAAGAAGACGTTGTCGCGGCCGACGTCGTGGCGGACCTGGCGGGCCGCCTCCAGGAACGGCAGCGACTCGATGTCGCCGACCGTGCCGCCGACCTCGGTGATGACGACGTCCGGCGTGATGCCGTCGGCGTCCGGCTCGGCCATCGCCCGGATGCGGCGCTTGATCTCGTCGGTGATGTGCGGGATCACCTGGACCGTGTCGCCCAGGTACTCGCCGCGGCGCTCCTTGGCGATCACCTCGGAGTACACCTGGCCGGTGGTGACGTTGGCTTCGCCGCTCAGGTCCCGCGCGAGGAACCGCTCGTAGTGGCCGATGTCGAGGTCCGTCTCCGCGCCGTCGTCGGTCACGAAGACCTCGCCGTGCTGGAACGGGTTCATCGTGCCGGGGTCCACGTTCAGGTACGGGTCGAGCTTCTGCATCGTCACCCGCAGGCCGCGCGAGGTGAGCAACTGACCGAGGCTGGAGGCGGTGAGCCCCTTGCCCAGGGAGGACGCGACGCCTCCCGTGACGAAGACGTGCTTGGTCGTACGTGCCTGCTGCACCAACGGGGCTCCCGTGAAGATCGTGGGGGTAGATCCCCCTATCCACGGGCCATAACGCTAACACGCCGCCGGTCACCGAGCGCACCACGACCCGGCAGATCACATCACCCGATCGGCGCAGTGAGGGGTTTTCTGAACTTCCCCCGGCACAGGCCGGCATCAGGAAAAGTTGTCACGTGACCTTCGACGTGGCAGGGAGCGCGACACGAGCCATGCACGACCGTTCGGCGGCGTGGCGTTTCATCGAGGGGTTCGCGGCCGCGTGGGCCGAGCCGATCGAGGCCAGGGACGGCTGGAACCAGGCCGACCTGGACGCCGCGGAGCACCGCCTCGGCGTGCGGCTGCCGGACGCGATGCGCGACGCCTACGCGTTGTTCGGCAAACGCCCCGACCTCACGAGCAACCAGGACTGGCTGCTCACCCCGAGCGAGCTCCGGCGCGACGGCGAGCTCGTCGTCTTCCGCCGGGAGAGCCACACCGGCACCTCGTGGGGCGCGGCACTCGACAGCCCGGACCCGGCGGTCGTGCACGAGGCGGAACGCGGCTGGGAACCCTGGCTCCCGCACTTCTCCGCCGCCTGCGTGGAGCTGGTGCTGTCCGAGGCGTTGTTCCGCGACGAGGCCGTCACAGCCGACAGGGAGATGTCCGCTGTGGACATCTCCCTGCTCGAAGACCACTTCTCACTGCTGCCGCTGCGCAGTCCCGGCGCCCGCTGGTTCGTCAGCGACGACGTGATCGTGCGCGAGGACGCGGCCCAGTGGCTCTGGGCCCGCGCCCGTACGCCGGAGGCGCTCGAAACGCTGGCCGAACGCCTGCCCGGCGAGTGGGCGACGGACTAGCCGGCTGTTCCCGGCGAGGACGCCTCCGCGTTGCCCGCCACGCCATACCGGCCGGAGCGGCCCTCCAGCTGTTCGCGCATCGCCATCACCACGACGACCTGACCCGCCGGGGTGTCGGAGTTGTCGACCGTCGACAGGATCGACGTCGCGGAGGTGTCCGCGCGGACCACGCCGATCGCGCCCGTGCCGTTCGCGGAACCGTTCGCACCGGCGAGCACGACACCCGCGCCGGCCCGGTCGAGCTGGGTGGCGAAGCGCGCGATGGTCGACGCCCGGTCCGCGGCAGAGTCACCGATCGCGGCACCGCCGGTCAGCACGATCGCGAGCTGCGCCGGCTTCACGCCCGAGGTCGCCTTCACGAAACCCGAGTTGGTCAGCCCGGACAGGGCGGACGCCGTCTCGTCGGCCGTGGCCTGCGGCTCGTTGTTCGTCGAGTTGAGCAGCAGCAACGCCCCGAACAGGCCACCGGCGCGCGTGCCGGGGTCCGCGGCCGTGGGCAGCTGCGAGCCGGCGGGCTGCAGCCGTGCCACCAGATCGCGGAGCTGGTCACCTCGCGACGGGTCGGAGAACGCGTCGGTCAGCTGGACCTCGCCGGTGACGGTGGCGCTGGCGGACTTCAGCAGTCCGGTGAGGGCGTCCCGGTCGGACGGACGCGCGTCCGCCGTCGTCACGATGACGACCGTGCGGTCGGTGAGCCGGTCCTTGACGGCGAGCGGGCCAACGGACGCGGCGAACTCGTCCGCCTCGGTCAGCTTGGCGGTCAACGCGTTGCGGTCGTTCTGGAGGTCGTTCACCTGCTGTGCCAACGAGTTCTTCTCGTCGCTCAGCCCGGAGAGCAGCCGCCCGCTGATCGCGGTCGACCCCAGCACGACACCGACCGCCAGGGCGAGGAACACCGCGGTGATCGAAACTATGTGGTAGCGCAGCGTGATCACGAGAACAACCCCTTGAACCAGTTGACGACGGAGTGCCAGCCGTCGACGACGATGTCGACGTAGACGTGACCGACGCCGGACACCGCCAGCGCCGCCGCCATGGCGACGATCGCGGCGGTCACCAGCAGGACGATCACGCCCAGCGAGACCCGGCTGCGGTGCAAGGTCGCGACGGCCTCCCCGTCGACGAGCTTGCTGCCGAGCTTCAACCGGGTGAGGAACGTGGAGGGGTTCGAACCGGAGTGCCCGCGGTCGAGGAACTCGCGCAGCGTCGCGCGCAGTCCCACCGTGACGACCAGGGACGCCCCGTGTGCTTCGGCGAGCAGCAACGCGAGGTCCTCCGCGTTGCCCGACGCGGGGAACGTCACCGCGCCGATGCCGAGGTCCTGGATCCGCTGCAGGCCGGGCGCGTGGCCGTCGGTCTGCGCGGGGACGACGACCTCGGCGGCGGCACGCAGTGACGCGGTGCCGATGCCGTCGGGATCGCCGACGATGATGTCCGGCTTGAGCCCGGCGTCGATCAGCGTGTCGGCGCCCGTGTCGACGCCGATCAGCACCGGCCGGTACTCGCGGATGTACTTGCGGAGCTTGCGCAGCTCCTCGGCGTGCGAGGGGCCACCGGCGACGACGAGCACCTGCCGGTCGCGCATCGGCACGTACACCTCGGGCACGCCAACGCCGTCGAGCACGAGCGCGCGTTCGCGGCGCAGGAACTCGATGGTGTTGGCGGAGAACGCTTCCAGCTGCGCCGACATGCCGGCCTTCGCCTCGATCATCGCGTCGGCAATGCTTTCGGCGTCCTGCTCGACACCCTTGGCGAGCTCGCGTTCCCCGGCGTACACGACACCTTCGTGCAGCCGGATCTTGACGCCTTCCTTGATCTCCCGCAGCGCGACGGCGCCGACGTCGTCGATCAGCGGAATGCCCGCCTCGATCAGCAGTTCCGGGCCGAGGTTCGGAAAACGCCCCGAAATGGACGGTGACGCGTTCACGACACCGACCACCTCGGCCGCGACGAGCGCTTCGGCGGTGCGCCGATCGAGGTCGATCAGGTCCATCACCGCGACGTCACCGGCACTGACGCGCCGCACCAGGTCGCTCGCGCGCCGATCAACCCGCGCGACGCCCGTGACACCGGGAAGTTCGTGGTTGGTGCGGCTCAGCAGCCCGGAAAGCTTCATGCGCCGATAGTGACCCACGGTGCGCACGCGACAGGTGAGGCACGCCGGGCGATTCCAGGTGGTCAGTCGTCGGGGTGAAGCACCACGGCCCCGAACGCGAGAACCACCGCACTCACGAGCACCCAGACACCGTTTCCGAACCCGGCTTCCAGCGCCGGGTCGATCGCGATGTTGCCCTCGCGGTGAAAGCTGATCGCGTTCAGCAAATACACGAACAACATCCCGGTGACGCCCGCGAGGGCGGCCGCTCCGGCATACGCGACCTTCGTCCACCGCGCCCCGGCGAGCAGAGCGGCGGCCGCCAGCACGATCGGGATGGCGAACAACGGCCCGTGTTCGTCCTTCGTGCCACCGAACTGCGTGCTCCACCCCGTGGTGACGTACGCGGTCTGCGGCTGGCCGGGAGCGAGCCTGATCAACAGCTCCGAGAACGGCAGGAACGTGGCCCCGACGGCGGCCGCGGCGGCGAGTGCGAGCAGGACCAGGCCGACGATCTTCCTCACGCCGCCTCCCGTTGCACCGCAACAGCTCCGGCCAGTGCGACCAGCGTTCCGACCGCGAGGAACACCAGCCCGAACCCGACCGCGAAGTCGCCCTGCTGGTCGACCGCGTGCCCGCGCTCCGACACCACGAGCGCCGCGATCACCCCCACGGCACCGACCTGCCCGGCGGCGCCCGCGAGCGCCGCCCGGTTGATCCACACCCCGGCGACGAGCAGCAGCGCCGTCACCACGACCGGCACCCCGTACCAGGGCGAGAGCTCGCCGGCGGGCCAGTCGCCGGGCTTGTTGAGGATCTCCGTCCCCCACGCCCGGACCACGACCTCGACACCACCCGCGTAGGCCGTCGAGTACCACGGCAACACCATCGCCGTGGCGGTCAGCACCACTCCCGCCGCGATCAACGCGATCGCCGTCGGTCTGCCGATCACCGAGCCTCCCGCTGCTCGTCGTCCCGCGGAATCGCGAGGCCGAACGGCGGCGTGTCGTCATCGCCGCCGAGCTGGTGCACGACCACGCCGTCCCCCTCTTCGTCTTCTCCGACCAGCGGCTCCGGGTTCCGCCGTTGTGCCAGCGCCGCACCCACGAGCCCGACGACGGTCGCGAGCACCAGCAGGTAGAACCCACCGTGGTAGCGCACCTCGTCCCTCTCCGAACCGTTGATCGGCTGGGAGGCGATGATCCTCTCCAGCTCCCACACCTCGACGACGAGGAGGAGCACGACCCCGGCCAGCATCCCGGCCCCGCCCATGGCGAGCGGCCGCCCGACGAACGCGGTCTGCTCGCGAAGCAGGAACACCACCGCGACGGCCACGACGATCGCCGACACCACCACCGGCCACCCGGCGGCGAAGAGCGCGGACGGGCCGATGCCACCACCCGTGTCCGGCTCCGTCCTGGTGACCCACAGGGTCGAGGTGGCCACCAGGTCCGACCCGAACCCGTTGTACACGGTGCTGAAGACGTCCTGCAGCGACGCGACCACCGCCAGCACGGCACCCAGCGCCAGCAGCACCCACGCGATCTTGCGGCGCTCAATCACTCTTCGGCTCCACGATCACCGGATATCCGTACGGCGGCGTGTCGGTGTCGTCCGCGTCGTCGTCGATCTGGTGGACGACCACCCCGTCACCGCCGGGCTCCGCTTGGTCCGCCCGAGGCAACTCCTGATGCAGCACGGCCGCCACCACGGCCACCCCCGCGGCCACGATCAGCAGGGTGACCCCTTCGCCCTGCTCCACCTCGATCGGCACGCGCGAGTTGAACTCGCCCATCATCTTCAGCAACCCCTGGATCCGGGAGACGGCGGCCCACGCCACCCCGGCCAGCAACCCGGCCCCGAGCAGCGACCCGACCCGCGACGCCGGAATCCGGAACGCCAGCACGGCCGCCAGCGCCATGACGAGCGCGGCCCCCACCGCGGGCTCACCGAGCTCGAAGGGTTCGAGCGGCAGCAGTTCGCGGAAGTCGTCCCGCTCGATCGCCCAGAAGGTGGCCTCGTAGCGCAGCTCCCGGCCTCCGAGCACGATCCGCACGGAGTACGCGGACAGGAACGTGGCCGCCACGGCCAGTCCGGCCGCGACGACCACCAGCACCGCCCCGAGCACCCGGCGCGTGGTCATAGTTCCTGTCACGCCTCCATCATGCCGAACCCGGCCGGGAACAGCGGGAGGAGCAGCGACCGGAACGGCCGCGCCGGTCAGGCCTTCTTCTTCTTGCGCCGGACCACGGGAGCGGTGTCCTTGTCGGCCTTGGCCGCGGCCAGCAGCTCCTCGGCGTGGGCCCGGCCGGTGTCGGTCGAGTCCATGCCCGCGAGCATCCGGGCCAGTTCGACCACCCGCTGCGTCTCGTCGAGCTTGCGCACGGCGGACCGCGTGAACGTCCCGTCCGCGGACTTGTCCACCACCAGGTGCCGGTCGGCGAACGCGGCCACCTGCGGCAGGTGCGTCACCACGATCACCTGGTGCGACCGGGCGAGCCGCGCGAGGCGACGGCCGACCTCGACCGCGGCCCGGCCACCGACACCGGCGTCGACCTCGTCGAACACCAGCGTGGGCACCGGGTCCGAGTGCGACAGCACCACTTCCAGCGCCAGCATCACCCGGGACAGCTCACCGCCGGAAGCGCCCTTGTGCACCGGCAGGGCGGGCGCCCCGGGGTGCGAGATCAACCGCAGCTCGACGTCGTCCACGCCGGACGACCCGGCGTGCAGGATCGACCGGCCGACGGGCAGCGCCTGGACGTCGCCCGCCTCGGCGTGCCGGGGACGGACGGCCAGTTCGACCAAGGCGTGCGGCATGGCGAGCCCGTCGAGCTCCTCCGTGACGGCCTTGCCGAGCTCCAGAGCGGCCTCGGCACGGGCAGCCGTGACCTGGCCGGCGAGCGTCGCCAGCTCCGCGGCCAGCTCGTCACGACGGGTGGCCAGGCCGGTCAGCGCCTCTTCGGAGGTGTCCAGCCCGCCCAGCCTCGTCCGCGCGTCCTCGGCCCAGGCGATCACGCCGTCGACGTCGGCGGCGTACTTGCGGGTCAGCGCCTTCAGCTCGGCCTGGCGCTGCAGCACGGACTCGAGACGGCCGGGGTCGGCCTCCAGGTGGTCCAGGTAGCCGGAGATCTCCGCGCCGACGTCGGCCAGCAGCGTCGCCGCCTCGACCAGGCGCGGCTCCATCTCCCGCAGCTTCGGGTCCTCCGACGTGGACAGCCTGCGGGCGGCCTCGGAGATCAGCCCGAGCGCGCCGGGGTTCTCCGGGTCGCCCTCGAGCGAGCCCGACACGGCGAACTGCGCGCCCTGGGCCGCTTCACGGAGCTGGTCCGCGTCCGCGAGCCGGCGGGCCTCGTCGTGCAGCTCGGCGTCCTCGCCCAGCTTCGGGGCGACGGCGTCGATCTCGGTCAGGCCGTGGCGCAGCAGGTCGGCTTCCCTGGCCAGTTCGCGGGAACGCTCCGTGCGTTCCTTCAACTCCGCCGAGACGCGCAACCACTCCTCGCGCACGGCCTGGTACTTGCGCAGCGGCGCGCCCACGTCGTCGCCGGCGAAGCGGTCGAGCACACCACGCTGCTCGGTCGGCCGCATGAGCCGCAGCTGGTCGTTCTGACCGTGCACGGCGATGAGCTGCTCCGCCAGTTCGGACAGCACGCCGACCGGCACGGAGCGGCCACCGACGTGGGCGCGCGAACGCCCGTCGGACCCGACCGTGCGGATCGCGATCAGCGACCCGTCCTCGTCCGCCTCGCCGCCGACCTCTTCGGCCACCTTCGCGGCAGGGCTGCCCGCCGGAGCCTGGAAGCGGCCTTCGACCACCGCTTTGTCGGCCCCGGTCCGCACCCGCGAAGCCTCAGCTCGGCCACCGCCCAGCAGGTGCAACCCGGTCACGACCATGGTCTTGCCCGCGCCCGTCTCACCAGTGACTACGGTGAACCCGGGGTCCAGTTCAAGGGTGGCCTCGTCGATCACGCCAAGGCCATTGATGCGCATCTCGGCCAGCACAGGGCGAACCTTACTTGTCGAGTCCGACAATTCCTCGCGGGCACCATAACGAGCCAGTGCCGACGCACCGAGCGGCGCGGTCAGCCTGCCGATGGTCCCCGCCATCCCTTCACCGGCAGGTCGAACTTCTCGACCAGCCGGTCCGTGAACGGTGCCTGGCGCAGCCGCACGACCTTGAGCGGCACCGCGCCCTCCACGATCTCGATCCGCGCGCCCGCGGGCAGCTCGAACGTGCGCCGCCCGTCCGCGGACAACGCCGCCGGATGCCCGGTCGCCTCGATCTCGAACGCCACGTGCGACTTCGGCGAGACGACCAGCGGCCGCGCGAACAGCGCGTGCGCGTTGCTCGGCACCACCAGGATGGCCTGCACGTCCGGCCACACGACCGGTCCGCCCGCGGAGAACGCGTACGCCGTCGACCCCGTCGGCGTCGCGCACAGCACGCCGTCGCAGCCGAACGCCGACACCGGCCGTCCGTCGACCTCGACGACGACCTCGAGGATGCGTTCGCGGATCAGCTTCTCGACGCTGACCTCGTTGAGCGCCCAGGTCTTCACGACGACCTCGTCGTTGACCTTGGCGATCAGGTCGAGCGTCATGCGCTCTTCCACGAAGTAGTCGCGTTCCAGCACGTGCCCCACGGCCTCGTGCAGCGCGTCCGAGTCGGCCTCCGCGAGGAACCCGACCCGGCCCAGGTTGACGCCCAGCACCGGCACCCTCGCCGGGCGCGCGAGCTCCGCGCCGCGCAGGAACGTGCCGTCACCGCCCAGCACCAGCACCAGCTCGGTGCCCTCGGCGGCGTGGTCGTCGGCGGGCACGACCTTGGTGCAGCACGACGGGCCGAGGTCACGCGCCTCGTCGTCGAGCACCCTCGTCGTGACGCCCCCGACCGCGAGGCGGCCGGCCACCTGTCGGGCGAGATCGATGTTGCTCTGGTGCCCGGTGTGGACGACCAGCAGGACTTCCCTCATTGGGGCCCTTCTTCGACGGCGGTGCGCACCATCTCTGTCGCATCGGCGGGTTCGCCCTTGCGCAGCCAGAGGAAGTACTCGACGTTGCCGGACGGGCCGGGCAGCGGGCTCGCGACGACCCCGTGCACGGCCAGACCCAGTTCGGCCGCAGCCTTGGTCACGTCGAGCACGGCTTCGGCACGCAGCCCGGGGTCGCGCACGACGCCACCGGAGCCCAGGCGTTCCTTGCCGACCTCGAACTGCGGCTTGACCATCGGCAGCAGATCGCCTTCCTCGTCGAGGCACGCGGCCAGTGCGGGAAGCACAAGCCTCAACGAGATAAACGAAAGATCGGCCACCACGAGTTCAACATTGCCGCCGATGTCCTCGGGCGTGAGGGTGCGGACGTTGGTCTTGTCCTTCACCACGACCCGGTCGTCGGTCTGCAGCTTCCAGTCCAGCAGACCCCTGCCGACGTCGGCCGCGACGACCTGCCGGGCGCCTTTGCGCAGCAGCACGTCGGTGAAACCGCCAGTGGACGCGCCGGCGTCGAGACAACGCCTGCCGGTGGGGTCGATCCGGAAACCCTCGAGCGCGCCGATGAGCTTGTGCGCGCCCCGGGAGGCCCAGTTCGGGTCGTTGCCGCTGTCCTTGACCACGACCGCGTCGGAGGTCTCCACGGCGGTCGCGGGTTTCGTCGCGACGGTGCCGCGGACCTTCACACGACCGTCCGCGACGAGTTGGCTGGCGTGCTCACGGGACCTGGCGAGCCCCCTGCGCACGAGTTCGGCGTCGAGCCGCACCCTGCGAGGCACTGTGCATCACACCTTGTCGATGCTCGACAGCGCGTCGGTGAGCGTCGCGTGCACCGCGTCGAACCGGGCCACGTGCTCGTCCAGGGGAACGTTCTCGAGCCCGTCGAGCCGCTCCAGCGCGCCTTCGATGGCGTCGGCCGGGTTGGGTGGCGGTCCGGGCAGGGGGTAGCTCACTCCTCTTACGGTAGCCGATGCAGTACCGACAGGTCCGCGCCGACATACGTGGGCCTTTGCTCATCCGGAAGCGCTTGCGCCTCCTGCTCGGTCGACACACCCGTGAGCACGAGCAGGGAGTCCATCCCGGCGTTGACCGCGCCCAGGATGTCCGTGTCGAGCCGGTCACCGACCACCAGCGGGCGGTGCGCGCCAAGATCTTTCGCCGCCTGCTGCAGCAGCGGGGTGGCGGGCTTGCCGGCGACGAGCGGCTCCTGGTCCGTCGCGGCCTTCAGCGCCGCGACGAGGCTGCCGTTGCCGGGCAGCAGACCGCGTTCGGTCGGCAGGGTGGCGTCGACGTTGCACGCCACCCACAGCGCGCCGCCGCGGATGGCGACCGCGGCCTCGGCCAGCTCACGCCAGCCGAGGTCCATGGACAGGCCCTGCAGGACCGCCACCGCGCCCTCGGCGGTGTCGGTCGGGACGAGCCCGCGCTTGAGCACCTCGGCCTGGAGGGCCTTGGTGCCGAGCACGAGCACGGTGGAGCGCTTCGGCAGGCGTTCGGCCAGCATGGCCGCACCTGCCTGGGAAGAGGTGCTCACCTCGTCGACCGTCGTCTCGAACCCGAGCTCGACGAGGTGATCGGCCACCATCTGCGGTGAGCGGGAGGCGTTGTTGGTGACGTAGCGGATCCCGACTCCCCTGCTCCTGGCCGCCGCAATCGCTTCGGCGGCACCCGGCACGGCTTCGTTCCCGCGGTAGACGGTGCCGTCGAGATCGATCAGCAACGCGTCGTACCTGTCGACCAACGTCTCGCTCACTGCTCCGGGGTCTCCTCCTGGGTCAGCTCGAACGCGCGCTCGGCGGCGTCCGTCTCCCCTTCGTCGTCAGCCTCGGCGGCGTTGAGGAACCACTTGACGGCTTCCTCGATGCGACCGGCCGCGGCCAGGTTGTCGGCGTAAGCGTAGAAGAGCCGCGCCGAGTAGGGGCTGCGCTGTCCCGGGTCGAGGTCCGGACCCTGCAACGCCACGACGGCGGCGTCGAGCTGACCCATGTCACGACGAGCGCCGGCCGCGACGATCCGCAGCTCGATCTCGTCCTCCTGGCTCAGGTCCTTGACCGCCGGGTCCTTCGCGAGGTCGATGGCCCGCTCCGGCCGGCCCAGGGCCCGCTCGCAGTCGGCCATGATCGCCAGGTGCCCGGGACCGGTCATCATCCGGCGGGCGGCCCGCAGCTCGCTGAGCGCCTCGGCCCACTCGTCCGCGAAGTACGCCGTCAGACCAGCCGCCTCGCGCACGACACCGACCCGAGCCGCCTTGCTCCGCGCGTACCGCGCGTGCTCCAGCGCCAGCTGCGGGTCCTCGTCGATCAGCAACCCGGCCGCGGCCAGGTGCCTGCCGATGATCTCCGCAAGCCCCTTGGGCAGGCTGCGCAGCTCGAGCTTGATCTCGGGGTCGAGCAGCGACAGGTCGGCTTCCTCGGGAAGCTCCGGCCGTCCGCCACGGGGCGCGGGCGCCTCGTCACGCGGCTCGTCGTCCGCGTCACCGGCGGTCTCGACCTCGTCGCCCTGGGCGGGGGACTCGTCGTTCGCCTCGACCGGGGTCTCGGCCTTCGACTCGGTCTCGGCCTTGGTCTCAGCCGCAGTCTCGGCCTTGGTCTCGGCGTTGGTCTCAGCCGTGGTCTCGGCGACCTCGTCCGCGTCACCTGCGGTGGAACCGTCGGTCTCGTCCGCGGCCGTCTCACGGCTCGCGGCGGCGCGGGTGGCCGCGGCACCGTCACCCAGGCGGTAGCCGGCGCGCTCGGCGGCCGGAGTCACCTCGGCGGCGTCGACCCCGGCCTGGCCGGCGGTCTCCTGCTCGGTCTGACGCTCCTGGAACCGCGCCGCACGCTCACGGCTGCGCTCGTCCCGGCGGTCGTCGCGCTGAGGAGCGGAACGCTCGTCGTTGCGGTTGCCCGAGTCGTCCCGGCGGTAACCGCCACGGTCGTTCGAGTCGCTCTTGCGGTAGGCGCCACGGTCACCCGAGCCACTGCGCTCGCCGCGGTAACCACCACGGTCGCCGGAGCCGCTGCGCTCGCCACCGCGATCGCTGGAACCCCGGTAACCGCCACGGTCGCCAGAGTCGCTCTTGCGGAACCCGCCACGATCGCTGGAGCCGCTGCGCTCGCCGGAGCGGAAACCGCCACGGTCGCCGGACTCACTCTTGCGGAACCCGCCACGATCGCTGGAGCCTCGGTAACCACCGCGGTCACCCGAGTCGTCCTTGCGGTACCCGGGACGATCGCCAGAGCCCTGCCCGCGGTACCCACCACGGTCGCCGGAGCCACTGCGCTCGCCCGAGCGGAAACCACCGCGGTCGCCGGACTCGCTCTTGCGGTAACCACCGCGATCGCCCGAGTCACTCTTGCGGAAGCCGCCACGGTCACCGGAGCCGCTGCGCTCGCCGGAGCGGAAGCCGCCACGGTCGCTGGATTCGCTCTTGCGGTAACCGCCGCGGTCGTTCGAGTCGTCCTTGCGGTACCCGGGACGGTCGCTGGAACCCCGGTAGCCACCGCGGTCGCCGGACTCACTCTTGCGGTAACCACCGCGATCGCCGGAGTCGTCCTTGCGGAAGCCACCGCGGTCGCTGGAACCCCGGTAACCGCCACGGTCGCCAGAGTCGCTCTTGCGGAACCCACCACGATCGCTGGAGCCGCTGCGCTCGCCGGAGCGGAAGCCGCCACGGTCGCCGGACTCGCTCTTGCGGTAGCCACCGCGGTCGTTCGAGTCGTCCTTGCGGTACCCGGGACGATCGCCAGAGCCCTGCCCGCGGTACCCGCCGCGGTCGCTGGACTCGCTCTTGCGGAAACCGCCGCGATCGCTGGAACCCTGACCCCGGTAGCCACCGCGATCGCCTGAATCGTCCTTGCGGTAGCCGGGACGGTCGCCGCTGCGGAAACCACCGCTGCGCTCACCCGAACCCTGCCCGCGATAGCCGCCTCGGTCACCCGAGTCGCTCTTGCGGTAGCCGCCACGATCGCCGGAGCCGCCGCGGTCACTTGAACGGTCGCCGCGGTAGCCACCGCGATCGCCCGAGTCGTCCTTGCGGAAGCCACCGCGGTCGCTCGAACCCTGGCCGCGGTAACCGCCGCCCGAGCCGGCGCGGTTGTCTCGACGGTCACCGCTGGTGGAGCGGTCGCCGGAGCCTTCACCGCGCTGCGAGTTGTTGTTGCTGCTGAACTTGCGATCGCCTGATGGACGGCCACCGTCGGAATGGCGCGGTCGGTCTCCCTGGCCACGCTGACGGTCGCCGGGACGATCCCCGAACCTGGACACCAAATCCTCCTACTATGGACACGCTGAAAGGGGCCTGTGAGCGATGCACTGTAATTGTGCCCCGCGATCACAAGCCCCTTCAGGGAAGTAAAGTTCGGCGGCGACCTACTCTCCCACACCGTAACCAGTGCAGTACCATCGGCGCAGAAGGGCTTAACTACCGGGTTCGGAATGGGACCGGGTGTTTCCCCAACGCTATGACCACCGAAACACTATGGAATTCACAACCTAGAACCCCGAACCAGCAGCCAACTTGCCTGCCAGTGGGTTCGATCGGTTCTGGTTGTTCTTCCAGAACCGCACAGTGGATGCGTAGCGTCTTTGTAACAAGTCCTCGGCCTATTAGTA
>NZ_BMNC01000016.1 GCF_014646255.1 Lentzea pudingi | reverse complement strand
TCATATATTACTGGCTGTGTTTCGGCACGCTGTTGAGTTCTCAAAGAACACGCGCACACCGCAGCTCGTCTCCGAGGAGAGTCACTTCCGGGGCTGTGTCAGGCTTAGAAGTCTTGTGCCGCACTCCGTTCCGGCTGTGTTTCCCGGCCCGTTCCGTGCTGACATGGAGAAATTTACACGGGCCCTGTACGAGATCCAAATCGGGGGTCACCTAGAGCTAAGCCGCAGGTCAGACAACGTGCGGACGGCCCAAACCCGCCAAGATCGACGCAGAGTGTGACCGGGACCACGCCGACAATCTCGTATCCAGTGTCAGTGCGGTGCGCTCGGCAGGTGCACGGAGACCGACAAGCCACCGGTCGGCACGGCCACTGCCTGCGCAAACCCGCCGTGAGCGGCCACCGCCGCCCGCACGATGGAGAGCCCCAGGCCGGTGCCGGACTGGCTGGTCCGGTCCTTCCCGCCGCGGCGGAACGGCTCGAACAGCTCCTCGACGCGGTCCGGCGGGATGAGCTGACCGGATGACGACACCCGCAGAACGGACCACTGCGGCCCCGGCTCCACCACGGTCTCGATCCACCCACCGACGTGGTTGTGGCGGATGGCGTTCTCCAGCAGGTTGCCCGCGATGCGCTCCAGCAGCGCCGGATCCCCCACCGCGAACGCCGGCACGCACCGGAACACCGTGCGCAGGTCGCGCGCCACGGCTTCCGCACGCGTGGCCCTCCACGCGGACTCGACCACCGCGGACAGGTCGACCGGCTCCCGCACAGCGAGCCCGATCCCGTCCGTGCGCGCGAGCAGCAGCAGCGCGGACACCAACTGTTCGGCGCGCTCCCCCGCGGAACGCACGACACCAGCCATGCGACGCAGCTCTTCGACGTCGGCGTCCGGATCGGACAGAGTCACGTCCAGCTCCGTGCGCACCACCGAGAGAGGAGTGCGCAGTTCGTGCGATGCGTTCGCCACGAAGCGGCGTTGCGAGTCGAAGGCCGCTTCCAGGCGGTCGAGCATCGAGTCGAACGTGTCCGCGAGCTCGGCGACCTCGTCGCGCGGGCCTTCCAGCCGCAACCGCGCGCCCAGCGACTCCGCCGACAACCGCCGAGCAGCGTCCGTCACGTCGTGCAGGGGCTGCAGGACGCGGCCGGTGAACGTCCACGCCAGCACAGCGGCGGCGACGACGATGCACGCGAACGCGATCAGCCCGGCCCGAAGCAGGTCCTGACGGGCGGCGGTGGTCAACGCGTCGGTCAGCACCTTCACGGTCACGGTGACGCCGTCCACCGTCACCTGGCTGTCGGAGGGGAAGGACGGCGACGAGTCGAACACCCGCCCGACCAGCGTCCACCCCAGAAACAGGAGCACCGCGCTCACCACGGCGACGAGCGCGGTGGTGAGCAGTGTGATCCGGAGACGCAGTCCTGGCCCGCGCCGGCGCATGTCAGTCCTCAGCAGATCCGTTCGAAGCACTCGGCACCCGGTAACCGGAGCCCACGACGGTGTCGATGATGCCCGGTTCGCCCAGCTTCTTGCGCAACGTCATCACGGTCACCCGCACGGTCGTGGTGAACGGGTCGGCGTTCTCGTCCCACACGCGCTCGAGCAGTTCCTCGCTGCTGACGACCGATCCCTTGGCCGCGAGCAGCACTTCGAGAACGCCGAACTCCTTGCGCGTCAGCTCGATGGGCTGCCCACCGCGCGCGACAGTGCGTCGTGCCGGATCCAGCTCCACGTCCTGTGCCGCCAGCACGGGCGGTGTCGCCGGTGTCGCGCGACGGGCCAGCGCCCGGACACGCGCGACCAGTTCGGGGAACGCGAACGGCTTCGCGAGGTAGTCGTCCGCGCCGAGCGACAGGCCGGACACGCGGTCCTCGATGGACCCGCTGGCCGTCAGCATCATGACCCTGGTGAGCGCGCCGGAGCTGAGGATCTCCTTGCACAGCTCGTCGCCGGACATCCCCGGGAGGTCGCGGTCGAGCACGATCACGTCGTACCGCGTGACGGTCGATTTCTCGTGCCCGGTCTCGCCGTCGTAGGCGACGTCCACGGCCATGCCTTCTCGCCTCAGGCCGCGAGCGATCGCGTCGGCCAGGGGCGCCTCGTCCTCGACTACCAGAATCCGCACGCCTCAAAGGTGCCATACCGACCTGAGAAGGCGCTTAACGGCACCTTCACGCGCGCTGTCGGATCTCTTCCTCGGTCCGCTCGGCCGCGGCGGTGAGAAAACGCAGGAGCACGGCTTGTTCGGCCTCGTCGAACGTGGCCAGGTCGGCGCGGTGGCGTTCGTTCAGGGAGTCGTAGAGGCCACCCACCCGGCGCACCGCGTCCTGGTCGGGCTCGATGACGACCTTGCGGCGGTCGTGGGGGTCCGGCACGCGGCGCACGAACCCGGCCCGCACGAGCCGTTCGATCATCCGGGACGCCGAGCCGCTGGTCAGGTTGACCCGGCGCGCCAGTTCGCCGGGTGACGCGGGCCCGGAGTTCGCGAGCACGTACAGCGCCTGCAGATCGGTCCACGTCATCCCGAGTCGCTCGGCGAGCATGCCGTTGAACTGGATGACCGGGATCTGCCACCGGGCGATGGCGCGCAGGACCTCGTCCGTCATGGCACGTCAGCCTACTGCATTACACAGTCGCTGCGTTACGCAGTAATCTAGTGCTAGATTCACTGCGTGATGCAGCAAATCTCGATGTACGACCATCCCGTCTGGGTGGTCACCGACGCCGATCTGGCCAGTGCCGTGCTGACGGACGGCCGTTTCGCCAAGGACCCCGCCCTTGCGCCGGCCGGGTGGAACGCCCACACCGCCGGCCTCGAACCCACCGCGGCCGAGCAGATGTCGGTCACCACGCTCGACGGCGAGCCGCACGCACGGCTGCGCAAGGCTTTCGCGCCACTCTTCAGCGCGGCTCGCATGCGCGCCTACTACCCGCGCATGCGTGCCATCGCCGAGGAGCTGCTCAGGGCATTGCCCGAGGAGGCCGATCTGGTCGAGGACTTCACGACCCGCTATCCGCTGACCGTCCTCTGCGAACTGCTCGGCATCCCGGCGCACGAGGTCGATCTCGCGATGGACGCGTGCCGCCTGATGCACGTCGACTACCCGGCCCACGTCCCTGCGGCCATGGGCGGGTTCGCCCGCCTGGCCTCGCAGGCGACCGCCGAGCTGCGCATGCCGGACGGCAGCACGGAGCAGGACCTGCACTACCAGATCTTCACGATCCTGTTCGCGGGCCAGCTCACCACCGACCTGGCCGCGGGCTTCCTGCTCGCGCGCCTGATCGACCGCGGCGGAACACCGGACGACCTGGTCCGCGAGACGCTGCGGGAGCATCCCCCGGCGCCGTTCACGTTGTGGCGCTTCACGACCACCGCAGTCCAGGTCGCGGGCACCGAGCTGCCCGAGGGCTCCCCCGTGCTCGTCGACCTGACCCGCGTCCCGGACCTCGTGTTCGGCCACGGCCCGCACTTCTGCATCGGCGCGCAGCTCGCCCAGCTCGAACTCGAAGCCCTGGCCGAGGCGTTCCAGGAGGTCTGGCCCGACGCCCGCGTCACCGCACCGCTGACCCACAGCTCACCGGGCGGGATCATGGGCAGCAGGCTGGACGCGTTGCCGGTCAGGCTCGCTTAGCCCGTTCCACCACGACGGTCGAGGCGGTCTGCAGTGCCCGGAGCTCCAGCAACGCCGGGTGCTCCTCGGCGAGCCGTGCCGCGTTCAGCAACGACCGCAGCGCCGCCGTCTCACCGCGTGCCCGCTCCAGCGCCGCACGTCCCTCGGACGCCGCCACCAGTTCGGCCAGCGCCGCCCGGCGCAACTCACCGGGCATCACGACGTCGCGCACAGCGACCTCGGCAACGGAAATGCCGAGATCAGCGGCACGCTCCGTCACGGCAGCCAGCACCTCGGCCGAGATGGCCTCACGCTCGGGATCAACGGCGGAGTGTGCGCGCGTGACCACCGCACCGCGCAACGCCAGTTGCACAGCCGTGTAGAGCTCATCCTCAGGAGCTGCCGACTCCACCACGAACTTGGTCGCCGACGTCACGGCCCACCGGACCACAACGGTCACACGGACCAAGACGCCATCAGCGGTCGGTACGTCCTGAGCTGCCGGGGTCATGGTGCGTGGGCGGATGTCGACGCGGTGCAGCACAGAGCGCAGCCGCATCCGATGACGTCCGGGACCGAGCTCACCCATCAGCGTGCCGTGGTCGAACCGGACACCCCGCTCCCACGGGTACAACGTCTTCTTCACGACTTCCCTCACGTCCTTACAGGCCACGACCCCGGTCGGCGAGGCAAGGAACGGGAGTCCACAAGGGACTCGCAGAGCTCGTTGCCCCCGTGTGCGACCGGGGTCGTGGTTTCAGGGATCGAACCTGATGCTTCTAAGGCACCCAACACCCGCCTCGATCGCGGGACCCGGACGAGGGAGACCTGCCGGGCCGCAAAAAAGCGGGCGTGAGGGGAGGTTAACCGACCTACTTCTCGACGTGCTCGTCAATTTCGACGGGCAGGCACTCCAGGCGAGCGGCCCACTCCGTCACGCGCCGTGCGACGTCCTGCGCGGTGATGCCGCACAACGCCAGCACCTCGCCACGCTCTCCGTGGTCGTGGAACTGCTGCGGGATCGCGATGTCCCGCAACGGCACGTCGACGTCGGCGTCGCGCAGTGCGGCCGCGAACGACGAACCGAAGCCACCGTGGCGGCCCCCGTCCTCGACCGTGACCACGAGCTTGTGCGACGCGGCCATCTCCACGAGGTCGGACGACATCGGGTAGATCCACCGCGGGTCGACGACCGTCACGCCGATGCCCTGGTCCTCCAGCCGTTGCGCGGCTTCGAGACCAAGCTCACCCAACGCGCCGACCGTCACCAGCAGCACGTCGTTGCCCGACCGCCGAAGCACGTCCACGGAACCCACGCGCTCCAACGCGGGCAGGTCTGGGCCGACCGAGGCCTTCGGGTAGCGGATGACCGACGGCGCGTCCGAGATCGCCACGGCCTCGCGCAGCTCCTCGACGAGCGTTCCGGCGTCACGCGGCGCCGCCACGTGCACGCCGGGGATGACGCCGAGGATCGACATGTCCCACATGCCGTGGTGCGACGCGCCGTCCGGGCCGGTGACGCCGGCGCGGTCCAGCACGACCGTGACGCCCTGCTTGTGCAGCGCCACGTCCATCAGCAGCTGGTCGAACGCCCTGTTGAGGAACGTCGCGTAGACGGCCACGACGGGGTGCAGGCCACCGATCGCCAGACCGGCGGCGGAGGTCAGCGCGTGCTGTTCGGCGATGCCGACGTCGAAGAACCGCTCCGGGAACGCCTTGGCGAACGCGTTGAGGCCGGTCGGTCCCTGCATCGCGGCGGTGATCGCCAAGACGTCGGAGCGCTCACGGCCGACGTCCACCAGCGCGTCGGAGAACACGTGCGTCCAGGTGCGCTTGGACGGCTTGACGTCCTCGCCGGTGATCGGGTCGATGATGCCCGTGGCGTGCATCTGGTCGGCCTCGTGGTTCTCGGCCGGCGCGAACCCCATGCCCTTGCGGGTCACCGCGTGCACGATCACCGGGCCGCCGAACGACTTCGCGCGCTGCAGTGCGGACTCCAGCGTCGCCAGGTCGTGGCCGTCGACCGGGCCGATGTACTTGAGGCCTAGGTCCTCGAACATCGCCTGCGGCGCGAGCGCGTCCTTGATGCCGCGCTTGGCGGCGTGCAGGGCGGCGTAGAGCGGCTTGCCGAAGAACGGCGTCTGCTCGAGGACGCTCTTGCCCTTCTCCAGCACGCGCTCGTAGCCGGGACGCAGCCGCAGCGACGACAGGTGGTCAGCGAGACCACCGATCGTCGGCGAGTACGAGCGGCCGTTGTCGTTGACGACGATCACGACCGGACGGTTCTTGTCCGCCGCGATGTTGTTCAACGCCTCCCAGCACATGCCGCCGGTGAGCGCGCCGTCGCCGACCACCGCGACCACGTGACCGTGGGCGCCGTTGATCTGCTTCGCCTTCGCCAGGCCGTCCGCGTAGGACAGCGCCGTCGAGGCGTGCGAGCTCTCCTGCACGTCGTGCTCGGACTCCGACCGCGACGGGTAGCCCGACATGCCGCCGCGCTGGCGGAGCTTGTCGAAGCCGTCGCGGCGGCCCGTGACGATCTTGTGAACGTACGACTGGTGACCGGTGTCGAACACGATCGGGTCCTGCGGCGAGTCGAAGACCCGGTGCAGTGCCACGGTCAGTTCGACGACACCCAGGTTCGGGCCCAGGTGCCCGCCCGTCTTGGACACCTTGTCGACCAGGAAACGCCGGATCTCCTCGCACAGCTGCGACAGCTGCGCCTCGTCCATCCGTTTCAGATCAGCTGGTCCGTGCACGGACTCCAGCAGGGTCACCACGCCCACCTCACTCCTGAAGACTTCGGCTCAGTCTACGGAGACGCGACTGAGACGCTGCCTCAGCTCGTCTCAGGCACGAGCAGGGCGATGCACTCCACGTGATGTGTCATCGGGAACGCGTCGAACGCCCGCAGCTCGGCGAGCCGGTACCCCTGAACTGTGAATTCGGCCAGGTCGCGGGCCAGTGCGGCGGGGTCGCAGGCGACGTAGACGACGCGCTGCGGACGGCGTCGTGCGACTTCAGCCACAACGACCTTGCCCGCACCCTTGCGAGGGGGGTCGAGCACCACGACGTGAGGGTCTTCCACGGGCAGCCGGCGCGTCACGGCGCGTTCGACCTTGTCGGCCACCCACTCGACCTGGGACATGCGGCGGAGGTTGCGCCGGCCGTCCTCCACGGCACCGGGGAAAGACTCCACGACCAGCACGGATCCGCCTTCGCCGACCTGCCGGCCGAGCACGGACGCGAAGAGCCCCGCGCCGCCGTAGAGGTCCCACGCGCGTTGCCCCGGCTCGGCCGCGGCCCACTCCCCCACGACGGACGCGAAGGTGTCCGCGGCGGCCGGGTGGACCTGCCAGAAACCCTCCGCGGAGATTCGCCACTTTCGGTGGGCGGCGGTCTCGACGGCCGTACCGGTCCCGGCGCGTCGCGCGGTGTGTCGGCCGCGCACCTCACCCACATGACGGTTGCCGTCACCGTCCTGGACGATCGTGAGCTCCTGGGCCCGCCACTTTCGGTCGGCCACCGCCTCGACCATGCCCGGCCGGCTGATCACGCAGTGGTCGATCGGGATCACATCGTGGGAACGCAGACCGCGGAAACCGGGCGTTCCGTCCCGGTCGACGGCCATCCGGATGCGGGTCCGCCACTCCAGCGGGCCGCCCGGCAGCGCCTCGACGACGACATCGCGTTCGATCTTGCCGAGCCTCGCCAGCTGCTCGTGCACGACCTGGGCCTTCAGCTCCCGTTGCGCGTCCCACGAGACGTGCTGGAAGTCGCAGCCGCCACACATCCCGGGTCCGCTGAACGGGCACGGCGCCTCGACCCGGTCGGGTGACGCCTGCAGGATCTCCACGGCGTCCGCACGGCAGAACGAGCCACCGTTGTCCTCGTACACCGACGCCACAACTCGTTCGCCCGGCAGCGCATGACGCACGAACAGAACGCGGCCCTCGTGCCGTGCGACGAAGTGCCCGCCGTGTGCGACGGGTCCCACCTCGACCTCGAACCTGCGTCCGGTCCAGTCTTCCTTGGTCGTGCTCATCGGTCGTCAAGTCCCCTTCGGACAGCGCCGGGCGCGATGACGTCCTTGTCCTTGACCTTCACCGAGGACTCCAGCTGCCACGGCACGCTGGTCACCATCACACCCGGCTGGAAAAGCAGCCTTCCCTTGAGCCGCAACGCGCTCTGGTTGTGCAGCAGCTGCTCCCACCAGTGGCCGACGACGTACTCGGGGATGAACACCGTAACAACGTCGCGCGGGTTGTCCGTCCTGACTCTCTTGACGTAGTCGAGAACGGGCTTGGTGATCTCCCGGTAGGGCGACTCGATCACCTTGAGCGGGATCTTGAAGTTCTCCTTCTCCCACTCCTGCACGAGCCTGCGGGTGTCGCCGTCGTCGACGTTGACCGTGACGGCCTCCAGCACGTCCGGGCGTGTGGCCTTCGCGTAGGACAACGCGCGCAGCGTCGGCATGTGCAGTTTGGACACCAGCACCATGCAGTGGTTGCGCGCCGGCATCGTGCGCACGCGCTCCTGCTTGCGCAGCTCCTCGGCGACGGTGTCGTAGTGCTTGCGGATCGCGGTCATCAACGCATAGATGGCGGCCATCGCGGCGATGGCGATCCACGCGCCCTTGGTGAACTTGGTGATCAGCACGATGATCAGCACGGTCGCGGTCAGCGCCAGGCCGAACGTGTTGATCGCCTGCGAGCGGCGCATCCTGGTGCGCGCCTGCGGGTCGGCCTCGGTCTTGAGCAGCCGCTGCCAGTGCTTGATCATGCCGAGCTGGCTGAGCGTGAACGACACGAACACGCCGACGATGTAGAGCTGGATCAGCCGGGTGACCTCGGCGTCGAACGCGATCACCAGCACGACCGCGAACCCGGCGAGGAACACGATGCCGTTCGAGAACGCCAGGCGGTCGCCGCGGGTGTGCAGCTGACGCGGCAGGTAACGGTCCTGGGCGAGGATCGAGCCGAGCACCGGGAAGCCGTTGAACGCGGTGTTCGCGGCGAGCACGAGGATCAGCGCGGTGACGCCGGCGATGAAGTAGAAGCCGGGCGGGAAGTTGTCGAACACGGCGTGCGCGATCTGCGCGACCATCGTCTTCTGCTCGTAGCCCTCGGGCGCGTTGGTGATCTGCTGCTTGGGGAACTCGGCCACCCGCACGTCGGTCAGCTGGGCGAGGACGATCAGGCCCATCAGCATGACCACGGAGATGCCGCCCATCAGCAGCAGCGTCGTCGCGGCGTTGCGGGACTTGGGCTTGCGGAACGCGGGCACGCCGTTGCTGATCGCTTCGACGCCCGTGAGCGCCGCACAGCCCGATGAGAACGCACGCAGCACCAGGAACACGAACGCGAGCCCCATCAGGTGGTCGGACTCGGCGTGGATCTCCAGGCCCGAGCTCTCGGCGCGCATGTCGTCGCCCATCACCAGGCCGCGGAACAGGCCGTAGCCGATCAGGCCGAAGACGCCGATCATGAACGCGTAGACGGGGACGGCGAACGCGCTGCCGGACTCGCGGATGCCGCGCAGGTTCACCGCCGTGAGCAGCACGATGGCCGCGACGGCGAACTCCGCCTTGTGGGTCGCGACGAACGGGATCGCGGAGCCGATGTTCGCCGCCGCCGCCGAGATCGACACCGCGACCGTGAGGATGTAGTCGACGAGCAGGGCGCTCGCCACGGTGAGCCCCGCTCTGCGCCCCAGGTTGACCGTCGCGACCTCGTAGTCGCCGCCGCCGGACGGGTAGGCGTGCACGTTCTGCCGGTAGCTGGCGACCACGGTGAGCATCACCACGACGACCGCGACCCCCACCCACGGCGCCATGGCGTAGGCGCTCAGGCCGGCCACCGACAGCATCAGGAAGATCTCCTCCGGCGCGTACGCGACCGACGACATGGCGTCGGAGGCGAACACGGGGAGGGCGATGCGTTTGGGCAGCAGGGTGTGCGCGAGGCGATCACTGCGGAACGGCCGTCCGACCAGGAGGCGTTTGGCAGCGGTGGCGAGCTTGGACACGGCCAGAGCGTAAGGGGTCCGCTCACCGGGACGGGCTAATGCTCGGTAGGTTCTGCGGAGAGTTCGCCTGAGGAGGCATGTCGTGCACGTGGTGATCATGGGGTGTGGCCGGGTGGGGGCGTCCCTGGCCAGGGCTCTGGAGCGACTCGACCACCAGGTCGCCGTGATCGACAAGGACCCGCAGTCGTTCCGCAGGCTGGGCAGCGACTTCCACGGACAGCAGGTCATCGGCAACGGTTTCGACCGCAACGTCCTGATCGAGGCCGGTGTCGAGCGCGCGGGCGCGTTCGCGGCGGTCTCCAGCGGCGACAACTCGAACATCATCTCGGCGCGGGTCGCGCGCGAGACGTTCGGCGTCGAGCACGTCGTCGCGCGGATCTACGACCACAAGCGCGCGGCGGTGTACGAGCGCCTGGGCATCCCGACCGTGGCGACGGTGCCGTGGTCGACGGACCGGTTCCTGCGGATGCTGTTGCCCGAAGGGGCGTCGACCGCGTGGCGCGACCCGTCCGGCACCGTGGCGGTGCTGCCGATCGAGGTCGACGAGGCCTGGGTCGGGCGGCCGGTGCGCGAGCTCGAGGAGGCGATCGGCGCGCGGGTGGCGTTCGTGATGCGCTTCGGCACGGGTGTGCTGCCGGAGCGTTCGACCGTCGTGCAGGCTGACGACACCATCTACGTGGCGGCGCTGTCCGGCACGATCACCGACGTCGCCGCGGCGGCGCTGCAGGCACCGGAGGAGAGCTGATGCGGGTCGCGATCGCTGGTGCGGGCGCGGTGGGGCGGTCCATCGCGCAGGAGCTCGTCTCGGACGGGCACCAGGTGATGCTGATCGAGCGGGACCGGGCGCACTTCGACCCGAACTCCGTCGAGCAGGCCGAGTGGGTGCAGGCCGACGCGTGCGAGCTGTCCTCTTTGGAGGACGCGGGCATGCAGCTGTGCGACGTGGTGATCGCCGCGACCGGTGACGACAAGGTCAACCTCGTGGTGTCGCTGCTCGCGAAGACGGAGTTCGCGGTCCGTCGCGTCATCGCGCGCGTGAACGACCCGACGAACGAATGGCTCTTCACCGAGTCGTGGGGTGTCGACGTGGCCGTGTCGACGCCACGGCTCCTCGCCGCGATGGTCGAGGAGTCCGTGACGATCGGCGACGTCGTGCGGCTGATGACGTTGCGGCAGGGGCAGGCGAACCTCGTGGAGATCACGCTCGACGAGTCGACGCCGTTCGCCGGCCGGGCGGTCTCGGAGCTGACGATGCCGCGCGACGCCGCCCTGGTGACGATCCTGCGCGGCGGGCGGGTCATCGTGCCGCAGCCGGACGACACGCTCGAGGGCGGCGACGAGCTCCTGTTCGTCACGACCGCCGCCGTCGAGCAGGACATCAAGAGCGCTCTCGGGTACTAGGGCACTCAGGCCCACCAGTACTGGTTGCCGCCTCCGTGGCAGTCCCACAGTTGCACGGAGGCGCCCTGCCACCAGTTGGCGCCCGCGATCTCGACGCATCTGTTGCCGCCGAGGAACGACCGGATCCTCCCGACCTCCTCGGGCCGGGAGGCGGGCCGGTAGAACATCTGGAAGGCGTGGCTGCCCGGCTGGCAGTCGAACAGCTGCAGGTGCGCGCCGTTGTCACCGTTGCCCCAGGCCGCGGTGAGGCATCGGCCGCCGTCCGCGTTGCGCAGCTTCAGCCCGTCCCAGTACCAGCGCTGGGTGAGGGCGTTCTGGCAGTCGACCATGATCACCCCGGCGCCGTTCTGCCCGGTCGAGGCGGTCATGCACCGGCCGTTGAACTTCGACTGGACGTAGATGGTGTTCTGCGCCTGCGCCACGGAGGACGTGACGAGGACGCCGCCGGCGACGAGGACCAGTGCTGCCAATACCGCTGTCTTGCGCTTGAAAAGGTTCATGGACATCCGACGCCTGTCGCCGACGTTCTGATACACGGCAGGCTCGGCCGGTCCCGTATCTGCGCAGCGGAGGCGAGCACTTACCAGCTGTGAGCGATCCGCTGCCCCTGGTCGGGCGCGAGGGAGAGCTGCGGACCGCGCTGAGGGCGTTGGCCGTGGACGGTGCGGTGTTGCTCTCCGGTCCTCCGGGCGTGGGGAAGACACGGCTGGCTATCGAGGCGCTCACCGCCGTGCCGCATCCGGTGGTGCGTTGTTGCGCCACGGTCGCCACCTCCCGAATTCCTTTCGGCGCGATCGCGCCACTCGTTCCCACCGGTCTGCCTGCCTCGCAGAGATCGATCCTGCCGTCGTCGTCCGTGCGCGCTGTCGCCGAGCATCTCTCTCGTGGCGGACGGCGAGTGTTGTCCGTCGATGACGCGCATCTGCTCGATGACGCGTCGTTGTTGGTGTTGCAGCACCTTGTGCGACACAGGCTGATGCGGGTCATGTGCACCGCACGGCCTGGGTGGGGCATGGAGGGGCTGACCGTCGTCGGGGTCGACGCGCTGGATCGGGAGCGCGCGGACACGGTGCTGGCGGTGGCTCTGGGCGGACCGGCCGATGCCTCGACGCGGCACCTGGCGTGGGCGAACGGCCGAGGAAACCCGCTGTACATCAAGGAACTCGTGGCGGTGGGCCGGCACTGCGGCGCGTTGACCGAGACCGTGGGCGGGTGGAACTGGAGCGGGCCGCTGGAGCTGCCCGGGCGGTTGGCCGAGCTCGTGGACATGACGCTGGAGCGGCTCGCGGAGCCGCAGCGGCGGGCACTGGAGCTGCTCGCGTACGGCGAACCGCTCGAATCGTCGTTGATGCCCGTGCCGCAGGACCTCGTGGACATGGGGTTCGCGTGCGTCGGTGACGACGGACGCGCGCGCGTTGCTCATCCGCTTTACAGCGCGCGCCTGCGGGCGACATGTCCGACGTTGCGCGCGCAGGCTCATCGCCGCGCGTTGGCCGATCGGCTGGAAGCGGAGGGCGCGTTGGATCGGCCCGGTGCCGCGATGCGGGTCGCGGCGTGGCGGCTCGACAGCGGGACGGCCGGGTCTCCGGACGTGCTGGCACGAGCCGCCGAGCAGGCGTTGTCCGCACAGGACTGGGAGTTCGCCGAACGTCTCTCGCGCGCTGCCGTGGCCCGTGGGGCGACATCGCGCGTGGGGCTCGTACTGGGACTTGTGCTGATGTACCAACGTCAGCACGTGGAGGCCGAGGAGGTGCTCGCCGAGACCTTGGCGGCGGGCGGCGACGTGCTGACGATGGTCCAGGTCGGTTGTACGCGCGCGTTCAACCTGTTCTTCGGCCTCGGTGACGAGGACGCCGCCGTGGCCGTGCTCGATCTCGTGACCGCTCGGGAGTTGCCGGCGGAGTTGGAACAGGCGGTGCTGTACTTCGCGTTGACGTTCGCGCTGGAGGCCTCGCCGTTGGGATTCGCGCGGCTCGGCGGTGAACTGCTGCTCGCGGAGGTCGGCTGGGCGGAGACCGCAGGACGGCAGGTGCTGGCGCTCGCGGACCAGTTCGCGGGCCGCTACCCCGAGGCCATCGCACGGATCGAGGACAACCATCAGGCCGTGCTGATGGCGGCGGGGCAGTTTCCGTCGTTGACGAGCGGGGCTCAGCGTGTGCGCAACGAGAGCATGCTGCGGTGCGGCGACCTGGTGGGTGCGGAGACGCGGGCAGCGCGGGCGCTGGCCGAGGTGATCGAGGAGGACCGCTGGCCGGTCACGCAGGTACCGCTGCGGGTGCTGTTGAGCCAGAGCGCGCGGTTGCGCGGGAAGGCCGCGGATGCCGTGCGGATCACGGCCGAGGGCGTGCCGGACCCGTCCACGCCGCCGATGATGTGGGACGTGCTGCTGCTGGCCGAGTTCGCGGCCGGGGCGGCGTTGCGGGGGCAGTCAGATCGTGCGTTCCGCGCCCTGGCCCGGGCCGAAGCCGGGTGGCGGCCCGCATGGCGCATCACGCAGTTCGCCGTGGGAGCCGCACGGTCGTGGGTGCTCGCAGGAGCTGGACGCGTCAACGAGGCGATGCGGACCGCTCTCGACAACGCAGCCCTGGCTCGTGCGCACGGCGCGAACTCTGAGGAGATCGTGTCGCTGCACGACGCCGCACGGTTCGGCGCGGACACCTCGCCTCGTCTGCTGGAGCTCGCGAAGTCGCGCAAGGATCCGCTCACGACCGCGTACGCCTCGCACGCCCAGGCGCGCGCGTTGCGTGACCCGGCGGGACTGGAGGAGGTGGCGACGGCGTTCACGGCGTGCGGTGCGACGTTGTACGCGGCCGAGGCGCTCGCGGAGGCCAGCAGGCTGTCGCGGTTGCACGACCGGCCTCGTGACGCGGATCGGCTGGAGCGGCAGGCGTCGGCACTCGCGGAGTCGTTCGACGGCGCGACCACACCCGGTCTGGTGGTGACGAGCACACTCATCGCGTTGACTCCGCGTCAGCTGGAAATCGCGCGCCTGGCTGTGGCCGGACTGACCAACGTGGAGATCGCTGAACGGCTGGCGATCGCCAAACGCACCGTGGACAACCACCTGCACACGACGTACGCGGCGGTGGGTGTGACGGGACGGGACGGCTTGCGCGCGTTGTTCGGCCACGGCGCGTGAATCGACCTTCGGCACCCTGGCCGGGTGGGAGAGGCCCGGCTCGCGGACGAGGTCACGGCCCGGCTGGAGCGACTCGGCGGTGACAACGCATCTCCCAGAGTTCCGGGCAACGCACAACGGCCGACGCCCCCAGGTGCACTGGAATCGCGTCGGCCGTGCGGTGGAACGGTCAGTCTCTGGACTTGTCGCGGGACTCGGCGTCGACGACGCGCTTGAGCTCGTCCATGTCCGGGGTGAGCAGGTCGTCGGCGGTGCGGGTGAGCACGGCCTCGGTCTCCGCTTCGACGGCTGCCGCGGCCTTGGCCTCGGCAGCCTCTTCCGCCGCCTTGAGGCGCTTGTCCGCGCGGCGGACCGCCCAGACCGTGGCGAGGAGCGCGACGGCCATCAGCGGGTAGCCCATGCCGAGGCGGGCGACGGCGAGCCAGCCGACCTGGTCCTCGTCGTAGAGCCAGCGCTGGACCGCGAAGCGGGCGAAGAACACCAGGGCCCACACGAAGGTCGCGATGTCGTAGTCGCGGACCGAGGCCTTGTCGTCGCGCCAGGAGCGGTCTCTGCCGTTGAGGAACGTCCAGAGCACGCCGGCGAGCGGCCAGCGCACGATGATCGACAGCAGGAACGCGCTGCCGTACACCACGCTCTGCCAGATGCCGAAGAGGAAGAAACCCTTGGCCTCGCCTGTCTTGTAGGCGATGAACGCCGCCACACCCACGCCGAGCACGGCGGAGATCGCGGGTTGGATCGTTCCCTTGCGCATGGCCAGGACGACGCCGATGACGACGGCGGCGGCGAGGGAGCTGATGATCGCGGCCATCAGGTTCTTGGTCGTGAAGTTGACGATCACGAAGACGAGGACGGGCAGCGACGAGTAGAGCATTCCGCTCACGCCGCCCATCTGCTCGAGGACGGTGGGCTGCTTTTCTTCGGTCTTGACTGAGGTCATGAAGCGTTCTGCAACTCGTAATAGGGGTTGTAGAGCACCTTGCGCCCGTCGCGCACGGCGATGCGGCCTCGGGCCTTGATCGTCCGACCAGGCTCGATTCCCGCGATGCGACGGCGGCCGAGCCAGACGAGGGTGACGCCCTCGGTGCCGTCGTAGAGCTCAGCTTCCAGGGTGGCCGCCGCGTCCCGCGGGCAGAGCTCCACACTGCGGAGCCTTCCGAGGACCGTGACCTCCTCACCGGACTTGCAGTCGCAGGCCTTCACCGCGCCGACGGCCTCCGCTTTTCGCGACAGGTCGTCCGCGTCGAGCTCGGTGACGTCGCTGGTCAAGCGACGCACCAAGCGGCGCCAATAGCCGCTCATCCCCGACTCCTGCATTGCTCAGGTGGCCCCGTGGTGTGGACCGTCTGACAGTGAGGGTACGCACGAGGACCGACAATCTCGGGCGTGCCTGCTCAGAGCGTGCTGCTGCTGCCCGGAACCGCCTCGGATGAGGTTTTCGTCCGTTCTGTGTTCACCGACCCGTTGTCGCAGGTGGGCGCCATTGTTGACGCTCCACGCGTGCGCACGCTGGGTGAACGGCTGGCGGCCCTCGACAGCGCCTGGACAGGCCACCCGATCGTGGTCGGCGGCGTCTCGCTCGGCGCGCACGTCGCCGCGCGGTGGGCCGTGCGGAACCCGGGCAGGTGCGCGGGCCTCGTGCTCGCCCTGCCCGCCTGGACCGGTGCGCCGGACGACGCACCCGCCGCACTGGCTGCCAAGGCCAGCGCGGAGATCGTTGCGGACCAAGGCATCGACGCCGCGATCGCCGGCACGACCGGCTGGTTGCACGACGAGCTGAAGCGGGCCTGGCACGGCTACGGCGACCTGCTGGCCCCCCACCTCGAAGAGGCGTCGGAGTCCGCGGCGCCGACCCTCGACGAGCTCGAGACCCTCGACGTGCCAACGGGAATCGTCGGGTGCACCGACGATCCGGTGCACCCGATCGAGATCGCCAGGCAGTGGGCGGACGCGATGCCGCGGGCCGTGCTCGAGACCATCACGCTCGACGCCTACCCGCACGCTCTGGGGCGTGCGGTGCAGGCGTGGCAGCGGGCTCGTTAGCCCTGCTGCTGGATGTGCCGGGCGATCGCTTCGGGCAGTTCGACCGGCAGCGGGGTGCGGGGCGGCATCGGCTGCTCGCCGCGCACGACCACGGTGCCGCGCAGCATCTCCCGCAGTGCCTGCGAGTTCTGCTCGAAGTGCTCCTCGGGGCCCGCCGCGACACCGCGCAACATCCAGCGCGGGCCGTCGACGCCGATGAAGAGGATCTGCACGCCCTGGTTGCGCGCGGTGATCTCCTCACCCCACTCGCCGTTCTCGCGGTTGATGCGGGCGCCGTCCTCCTTGAGGCCGTCGATCAGCTCGGCACCCACCTCGCGCCACAGGCCGCCCGACTTCGGCGCGGCGAACGCGCTGACCGTGAGCTGACCAACGGACGTGAGGACGTGCACGGCGCGCACGGAGCCGTCCTGCTGGTCCATCTCGACCTGCAGCTGGGCCTCGTCCGGCATCGGCAGCAGCACCGATCCCAGGTCGAGCCGCTCCACGCCGTCCTGGGGCGCGACCGTCGAGTCCCACGGGCCGTCGACGTCGTCGAAGACCTCGTCGTGCTCGGGACCGGTCTCGACCGCCCCCGAGGAGTGACGACCGCGCTTGCGGCGCCTTCCGAACATGCCCCTACCCCTCCGCCTTCATCCGGGCGAGCACCACGTGCCCGCCGGTCGAGCCATAGCCTGCCGCACCGCGTTCCGTTTCCGGCAACTCGGTGACCTCGCGGAACACCGCGTGCTCGACGCGTTGCACGACGAGCTGGGCGATCCGGTCGCCACGCGACAGCGCGATCGGCTCCCGGAGATCATGGTTCACGAGGCAAACGCGGATCTCACCGCGGTAGCCGGAGTCGATCGTGCCGGGTGTGTTCACGACGCTCAGCCCGACCCGCGCGGCCAGTCCCGACCTCGGGTGGACGAAGCCCGCGAACCCCTCCGGCAGCGCGATGGCGACACCGGTGCCGACGACGGCGCGCTCTCCTGGTGGAATGACCACGTCCGACGTGGTGACCAGATCCGCCCCCGCGTCGCCGTAGCGGGCGTAGGCGGGCACGGGAACCCCCGGATCGAGCCGGGTCAGCAACACCTCGACGCTGGACACGGCGGCCGAGATTACCCTGACGACGTGAGTGAGACTGCCGTGACCGCCACTACGACCTTCCGCGAACGCCTGTACGTGACGTGGTGGATCTGGCCGCTGCCGCTGCTAGCGGCCGCGCTGCTGGCCGCCGAGGTGCACATGGGCTTCCCCGGCGTCCGCTCGTGGCTGCCGTACGTGATCCTGCTGCCGCTGACGGTCGCGCTGATCGCGAAGATGGGCTCCACGAAGGTGGAGGTCGCCGGCGGCGAGCTGCGCGCGGGTGACGCGCACATCCCGCTGGAGCTGCTGGGCGCCGTCGAGATCATCGCCCCCGAGGACCGCCGCCGGACCATGGGCCGCGACCTCGACCCCGCCGCGTTCGTCGTGCACCGGGGCTGGGTCAAGCCGCTCGTGCGGGTGCACGTGACCGACCCGGATGACCCGACGCCGTACTGGGTGATCAGCACGCGGCACCCCGAGGAGCTCGCCGCCGCGATCAAGTCGTGAGAAACACAACTGGGCGCCACCCGTGAGGGTGAGCGCCCAGTTTTTCTCCGGCGGACTGGTGCTGATGCTGATCAGGCGCAGTCGCGGCAGATGTACGTGCCGCCGTTGTCCTCGGCGAGCCTGCTGCGGTGGTGCACCAGGAAGCACTTCGAGCACGTGAACTCGTCGGCCTGCTTGGGCAGGACCTTGAACGTGAGCTCCTCACCGGACAGGTCGGCACCCGGGAGCTCGAAGTTCTCCGCGCTCGCGTCCTCGTCGACGTCGACGACGCCGGACTGCGTCTCGTTCCGCCGGGCCTTCAACTCCTCGAGGGAGTCCTCAGCGAGTTCGTCCGCCTCGCTGCGACGCGGCGCGTCGTAGTCGGTCGCCATCTTCTTCACCCCTGCGGTCTACGGAGACTGTTCGTGTCGCTGGTTAACGCTCCAGCGACGTCATTTGTGCCCCACGTCAAGGTGACGTAGGTCTCCCACACCCGGCGGGCAAGCCAACCCCCTTGACGTGACCGTCGGCTTGATCGAAATGTGTGCGGAGCGCGCAGAGGGTAGCTCATTGCCCGAGTGCCTCCACATCGGGTTACCCCTTACCGACCGGACGGGTGACACAACCTTTCTACGCTGGACCGATACCCTGTGCGAGAGCACGCGTGCTCCGGCGTGCAACCTGACGCCGGGCCGGTACCGTCCTGACTGTGAGCAATCAGGACGGTGCAGCGGGTCACGCCCGTCAGGGCGCACATCAGCCGGGTTGGGCCTAGGCTGATCTCAGGGGACGGATCACGGGGAGGGCTTCGAACGTGGGATCCGGATCGGGAAGCTTGACGCCTTACAAGAGGCGTCGGCCCGTGCCCGCGCTCGTCCTGTTCGCGGTGCTGTTGGTCAGTTCCGTGTTCGTGTGGGTGAAGGTGCTCGGCAACGCGAGTGACGTGGACGCGGCGATCAGGTGCAACGCGCCCGGCAACGTGGCGGCGTCGGCGTCGGCCCCGGCCGATCCCGCGGCGCCCGCGACGCCGCCGCCCCCCGCGCTGGGCACCGTGCTGGAGCACGACGCGCTGGACCGCACGAACCCGGTGCCGGTCGGCGACGTGAACTTCAAGGCGATGAACGCCTCGACGCAGCGCAACCACGCCAAGGCCGTGGCGACGATGTTCACCGAGCTCGGCCTCAAGCAGGCCGCCGAGCCCGGCAACGACCCGATCTACCCGGCGGGCGACATGAACTGCCGCGGCCAGCTGCGCTTCGGCGCGCCCGGTGCGGCCGCCGCGAGGACGCTGTCGCTGCTGGAGCCGTGCCTGGAGCTCGTGCGCGACGACCGCCAGGACGCCACCGTCGACATCGCGATCGGCAAGAAGTTCGACGAGGTCAAGCCGAACAGCGACGCCCGCAAGGTGCTCGACCAGCTCAAGGAGTGGGCCGAGCAGCAGCCGGAGCAGCAGGGCGGCCAGGTCGCCGCTGCCACCCCGCCGACCCTCAACGCCGACAACCTGGCCGGCGCCCGCGAAGTGACCTGCTGACCTGCCGCCGCGTGCCCGCTAGCGTGGGCGCATGGGGGTTGATCTTCTTCCGGACGAGCACGTCCTCTGGCAGGGCGAGCCGGCCAGGCGCACGGTGTTCACGAGACCGGACCTGCGCTGGATCCGGTTCAGCCTGAAGTTCCACGCGGTCCTGTTCCTGCTCATCGTCGCGGTGGCCGGCGTCGTGCAAGGGTGGTCGGGCTACTTCGGTAGCTGGCCCGTCGTGTTCGTCATGTGCGCGGGCTTCGCGGTGCTCAATATCGCCGAGCCACTCATCTGGCGCCGGCTCACGCTGCACCGCACGACCTACTACGTCACCGACCAACGCGTCGTGTCCGTCCCCGGCCGGCGAGCGCGGTCCGTGCGACTCACCGAGATCGTCACCCTGTTGTTCACCGAGGAGCCCGACGGCTCCGGTCAGATCCGGCTCGACGGCCGGATGATGCCGGACGGTTTCGGCAACGGGTCGGTGGGCGAGTTGATCCACGTCCCGGCCGTCCGCGAGGTCGTCGCCCTGCTCTCGGAGCTGACCGGACAGCCTGCGAAGCAACGTTGATTCGTCAACATCGACGTTGACTGGTCAACCTCGAACCAGAGCCTTTATGCAAAAGACGTTTGCGGACGACCGCAAACGTCTTTTGCACAACTAATATATTAGCATCCTGACCTGCGGTTTCAGACCTTGCCGTAGCCGGACTCGACGAGAGCGTCGTACAGGGCGTCGGCGATGCCCGGCGTCGCGGCGAACGTCGCGTCCTCCCCCAGTTCGGGCGACGAACCCGGCAACCGCACGACCGCGCCGGCCTCCGCGGCGATCAGTCCGCCGGCCGCCCAGTCCCACCGGCCGAGGCCGTGTTCCGTGTAGGCGTCGAGCCGCCCGGCCGCCACCGAGCAGAGGTCCAGCGACGCCGCGCCGGCCCGGCGCAGGTCGCGCACCCGAGCCGACATCCGCGCCCAGGCGTCGGCCTGACGCTGACGCCGATCCGCCCGGTAGGCGAACCCGTAGCCCAGCAACGAGAGAGACAGGTCCGAAGTCGCGGACACGCGCAACGGGGTGCCGTCCAGGAACGAGCCGTGCCCGCGCGCTGCGGTCCACATGCGGCCGGTCGCGGGCTCGAACACCGCGCCGGCGACGGACTCACCGTCGAGCTGTGCCGCGATCGACACCGAGTACCAAGGAATTCCGTAGAGGTAGTTCACGGTGCCGTCGATGGGGTCGACGACCCAGGTCAGCCCTTCGGCACCGGCACGGCCGTCAGGGCTGCCCTCCTCCTCGCCGAGCACCGGTTCACCGGGGCGCAACTCGGACAGACGCGTCCGGACGAGTTGTTCTGAGGCACGGTCCGCGGCGGTCACCACGTCCGTCGAAGTGCTCTTGGTGTCGAACGAGACGACGGCGGAAGCACGCATGCGCTGAACAAGAGCGCCCGCTTCCCGTCCGACGGCTGTGGCGATGTCGACGAGCGGCCGGGGATCGAACACGACCGGTTCCCTCCTGCGTCACTAGCACGGGACTATCGGACAACGTCAGGCTAATGTCTGCGCACCACGGTTACTGAATCGAAGCCAGCAGGATCTAGTAGGAAGGACCACGGGGATGGGCATCACCCGCGGGTTCGGTGTGGACATCGGCGGCTCCGGCGTCAAGGGCGGCCTGGTCGACCTCGAAGCAGGAGCACTGGACGGCGAACGCATGCGGATCCCCACGCCCCAGCCTTCGACACCGGAGGCGGTGGCGGAGGTCGTCGCGGAGATCGTCGAGAAGTTCCAGTGGGACGGCCCGGTGGGCGTCACGCTGCCGTGCGTGGTCAAGCACGGTGTCGCCTTCAGCGCCGCGAACGTGGACAAGGGCTGGATCAACTGCGACGCCCAGAAGCTGTTCGCCGAGCGTCTCAAGCGCAGGCCCGAGGACATCGTCGTGATGAACGACGCGGACGCGGCGGGCATCGCGGAGATGTCGTTCGGCGCGGGCGTGGGCAAGAACGGCACCGTGGTCCTGCTGACGTTCGGCACGGGCATCGGCAGCGCGGTGTTCCTCGACGGCAAGCTCGTCCCGAACACCGAGTTCGGCCACCTGCAGGTCGACGGGCACGACGCCGAGTCGCGCGCGGCCGCCTCCGTGAAGGAGGAGAAGGATCTGTCCTGGGAGGAGTGGACGCCCAGGGTCTCGCGGTACGTCAACGTGCTCGAGGACCTCATCTGGCCGGACCTGGTCATCGCCGGGGGTGGCGTGAGCAAGAAGGCGCACAAGTGGCTGCCGTTGCTCGAGGTTCGCACTGAAGTCGTCGCGGCCGCGTTGAAGAACGACGCCGGCATCGTGGGCGCCGCATGGGCCGCCGCGCACGGCGTCAGGCCGTAGTGAGCGTTCGACATCGAAACGTGTCCGACTCGATCTAGCTGCGGGAACGCAGGTGAGAGCGCCCCGAAGCACCTCGGGGCGCAACACCGCGTCACCGACGTCGTTACAATGGAACGCACACCCGCCAAGCAAGATCGGCGGGGAGATCCCCTGAACTCTGGCGACCGAGGTTTCGCGCCCTCTGGTCCGCCTTTGAACGACCGTCGCGAAAGGGCGTACGTGGCAGCCGCAGAAACCGCAACCCGACGCTCCAGCTCCGCCGCGAGCGCCGCCAAGACGACCAAGGCGACGGCGGCCGGCGAGGCCGAGGAGAAGCCGAAGCGCAAGACGACCGCTGCGGCAGCGAAGAAGCCCGCCGCCGCCAAGGCCCCGCGCAAGACGGCCGGCAAGGCCGATCCTGCCGCGAAGGGCACCGCCAAGACCGGCGAGGACGCCGAGGACATCGAAGGCGCTCCGGGCGCCGAGGACCTGGAGGACGTCGAGATCGTCGACGAGCCGGTCGTCGACGAGCCCGAGCAGGCGGAGGACCCCAAGCAAGAGGGCGACTTCGTCTGGGACGAGGAGGAGTCCGAGGCCCTGCGCCAGGCGCGCAAGGACGCGGAGCTCACCGCCTCCGCCGACTCGGTCCGCGCCTACCTCAAGCAGATCGGCAAGGTCGCCCTCCTCAACGCCGAGGAGGAGGTCGAGCTCGCCAAGCGCATCGAGGCGGGTCTCTACGCCGCCGAGCGCGTGCGCCGTTCCGAGGAGGAAGCGGAGAAGCTCACGCCGCAGCTGCGCCGCGACCTGCGCTGGATCGTCCGCGACGGCGAGCGCGCCAAGAACCACCTGCTCGAGGCGAACCTCCGTCTCGTCGTGTCGCTGGCCAAGCGCTACACCGGCCGCGGCATGGCGTTCCTGGACCTGATCCAGGAGGGCAACCTGGGTCTGATCCGCGCGGTCGAGAAGTTCGACTACACCAAGGGCTACAAGTTCTCCACGTACGCCACCTGGTGGATCCGTCAGGCGATCACCCGCGCGATGGCCGACCAGGCCCGCACCATCCGCATCCCGGTGCACATGGTCGAGGTCATCAACAAGCTCGGTCGCATCCAGCGCGAACTGCTCCAGGACCTGGGCCGCGAGCCCACCCCGGAAGAGCTCGCGAAGGAAATGGACATCACGCCCGAGAAGGTGCTGGAGATCCAGCAGTACGCGCGTGAGCCCATCTCGCTGGACCAGACGATCGGTGACGAGGGCGACAGCCAGCTCGGCGACTTCATCGAGGACTCCGAAGCCGTCGTCGCGGTCGACGCCGTCTCGTTCACGTTGCTGCAGGACCAGCTGCAGTCCGTGCTCGCGACGCTGTCCGAGCGTGAGGCGGGCGTCGTCCGGCTGCGCTTCGGCCTCACCGACGGCCAGCCGCGCACCCTGGACGAGATCGGCCAGGTCTACGGCGTTACGCGTGAGCGCATCCGCCAGATCGAGTCGAAGACGATGTCGAAGCTGCGTCACCCGTCGCGGTCGCAGGTCCTGCGGGACTACCTCGACTAGGTCTTACCCAGTCATACGCACACAGCCCCGCACCGGTTCGGTGCGGGGCTGTCGTGTTTTCGAGAATTGAGCACCGCCGCACTCATGTCACGGCTTTGAGAGAGGCCTTGGGGCACGCTGCGCGAGCGTTCAGCGAGGCCCTCGGGAGCTGAATGATCACGGTCCCGCGTCCGAATCGTGGGACGTTCGTGACCTGTTCGCTGCGGGCGGACAAGGGCAACCGATATCACACTCCCGGTCGCACGCAACCGACCGGATGGCCGGAACACACTGCTCCACCAGCGGGTTTGCGGTTGCTCAGCGTGCGTGTCAAGACGGTGAACCGGTGGCGAACACGGGTGTAGTTCTGCTGCAGGCGGGTAAATCGCATAGTGACGCGAGTCGCCACGTACACGGGAACACTGACTAACGCCAAAACGTCTGTCAGAGTGGAGCCAGCGAGCACCGCGCACCGTCCAGGGGCGCTGTGGTCGCAGCTTGGTAAGAGGGCACCGGAACACTTCAGTTCCGTTGCCGGGACGGAGGGAGATTCATCATGACTGCAGCACTCACCCGCCCCGAGTTGACCGCTGCCGACCGCTGCGACCGCTGCGGGGCTGCTGCCCAGGTTCGCGCCTTGCTCCCGTCCGGGGGTGAGCTGCTGTTCTGCGGGCACCACGCTCGCGCGCACAGTGAGAAGTTGCGCGAACTCGCTGCTGAGATTCAGCAGGGCTGACTTCCACCCCACCTAGCCGCTCGGGGCGGAGATCCGGATGGATCTCCGCCCCCTTCGCTTTCCAGAGCGTTCTAGATGGCGTCCAGCACCGGCTCGAAGGCCAGTTCGGCGGCGCCGATGAGCTTCGCGTCGCGCCCCAGGGGTGACGTCACGACCTGGGTCCCGCCGACCGCGCGGGAGACCATGCTCCGCCGCTGCACGGCGGCGCTCACCGAGTCCACGACGGACGGCGGCAGCGCCGTGTAGAGGTCGCCGAGCACGACCAGCTCCGGGCCGAGGACGTTGACGATGTTCGCGAGCCCCAGTGCGAGCCAGCCGGCGAACTCGTCGAGCACCGACGGGTCGTCGAGCGCCCGCAGCGCCGCGACGACGGCACCGCGCGGGGCGTCGTCGGGCAGCCCCAGCGCCCGGCACAGCGCCGGTTCGCCGACCTCGGTCTCCCAGCAGCCGTCGCAGCCGCAGTAGCACCGCAGGCCGCGCGGGTTGACCACCATGTGCCCGAGTTCGCCGACGTAGCCCGCGGACCCGCGCAATGGCTGCCCGGACAGGATCACTCCCCCGCCGACGCCGACGTCCGCGGAGATGTAGACCATGTCCGAGGACGCACGGGCGGCGCCGCGCACGTGCTCGGCGAGAGCGCCGAGCTCCGCGTCGTTGCCGACCTGGACCGGCAGCTTCAGCACCGCCTCCAGGCGTTTGCCGAGGGCGACACCGGTCCAGTGCAGGTTGGGTGCCTCGTGGACGTGGCCGTCGGCGCGGCGCACGACGCCGGGCACCGAGACCCCGACTCCGACGGCGGTGGCGTCGAGGTCGTCGGCCATGAGGCGCGCCGACTCGACGATGTGCGTGATGACCTCCCCCGGATCACGCGTCCGGTGCAGGTTCCAGCTGTCCCGCCCGAGGATCTCCCCTCCGAGGCCGACGAACCCCATCGCCACGTGCTCGACGCGGACGTCGATCGCGATGACGACGGCGGCGTTCGGCTGGGGCAGTACCAGCAGCGACGGGCGACCCGCTCCGCTGCGCAGAGCGGGCACGCGTTCAGCGACCACACCGGCTTCGGCGAGGCCGTCCACCAGGGCCTTGATCGTGCTGCGGTTGAGGCCGAGCTCAGCCGCGAGCGACGCCCTGGTGGACGGTCCGTCGATGTGCAGGCGGCGCAGCAACGCCGTCCTGTTGTGCCTGCGGATCTCGTCGGGACGAGTGCCGGACGTAGGTCCTGTCACCGCGTCATCGAGCCGCGGTGGCCGCCCGGCGGCGGGACAACGCGTCGACGCTCGCGGCGAGCAGCAGGACGAGACCGGTCACCATGAACACGACAGCGGAGGGCTGCTTGAGCAGGCCCATGCCGTTCGCGATGACCGCCAGCACCGCACCACCGATGACGGCGTCACGCAGCCGGCCCTTGCCGCCGAACAGCGACGTGCCACCGATGACGGCCGCACCGACCGACATCAGCAGGGTGTTGCCGCCACCGGCGTTCGGGTCGACGGAGCCGACCTTGGAGGAGTAGACGATGGCGCCGATCGCGGCCGCCGAGGAGGCGATCACGAAGACGCTCATCCGGATCTTCTCCACGTTGATGCCGGCGCGGCGCGCGGCCTCCTTGTTGCCGCCGACCGCGTAGAGGTGGCGGCCGTAGCTGGTGCGGTCGAGCACGAACGTGCCGATCACCAGCAGCACGAGCACCAGCGGCACGACGTACGGCACGCCCGCGATCACCACGAGGGTGCTCTGCGACCGGTTCTGCGTCAGCGCGAACGTGGCGACCGCGGCGAGCAGTGCGAGACCGCCGATCTTGGCGAGGATCAGCGCCGTCGGCTGGGCCACGAGGCCCTTGCGCAGCCGGGTGAAGTGCCGGTTGAGCACGACGGCCGCGTAGCCGCCGACCGCCAGCACGCACAGGATCCACGACCCGGCGGTGCCGATGTTGCCGTTGGCGACCTGGAAGATCGTGTCGTCGCGCAGGCCGAGCGTGCCACCGGTGCCGATGAACTGCAGCACGACGCCGCTCCACACGAGGAACAGCGCCAGGGTCACGACGAACGACGGGATGCCGACCTTCGCGACCAGGTAGCCGGTGATGCAGCCGATCGACGCGCCGACGCAGACGGCCAGCAGCATGCCGATCCACGCGTTCGCCGGTACGCCGAGCAGAGCGATGACCAGCGCGATGCCGGACAGCACGGCGCCGGTCCACAGGCGCATCAGGAGCGAGAGTCCGACCGCCAGGACCAGCCAGCCGCAGAAGACGTAGAAGACGCCGTCGCCCATGCCGCCGAGCAGGTTGCCGCCGTGGATCAGGTCCAGCGCCATGACCGAGGCGGTCACGCCGGACGCGGTGCCGGCGGACAGGTCGATCTCGCCGAGCAGCAGCACGAACACCAGGCCCATCGCGATGATGGTGATGCTGGCGCCCTGCTGGAGCAGGTTGGCGAGGTTGCCGAGGGTGAAGAACGAGTCGGACAGCGAACTGAACACGATGAGCAGCACGATCAGTCCGAGCAGAGCGGGCAGTGAGCCGAGCTCGCCGCCGCGGACACTGGACCAGTAGTCCCGGATCGCTTCGCTGGTGGAGCGGGAGGTCGTGTCGATGCCGAAGTCGGAGATGGCGCCCTGCGGGGCCTCCGCCTCGTGCGTTTCGGTGGTGTCGGTCATGCTGCTCGCCTCTTCGGTACTCATCAGATCGTCGCCGCCTCGGCGCGCGCGATGCCCAGGTCGCCGGAACGGCCGGCGGTGATCAGCTCGACCACCTGTCCGTGCGTGACGTCCTTGGTCGACACGACGGCGGCCATGCGGCCCAGGTAGAGGCACGCGATCTTGTCGGCGACCTCGAACACGTCGTTCATGTTGTGGCTGATCAGGACGACGCCCAGGCCCTGCTCCGCGAGGCGGCGCACCAGGTCGAGGACCTGCCGCGTCTGCGCGACGCCGAGTGCGGCGGTGGGTTCGTCGAGCAGCACGACCTTGCTGTTCCACAGCACGGCCTTGGCGATCGCCACGGTCTGGCGCTGACCGCCGGACAGCGACGACACCGGCGTGCGCCACCGACTTGACCGTGCGCACCGACAGCGACGCGAGCGTCTTGCGCGCCGCCTGCTCCATGTCGGTCTCGTCGAGCAGGCCACCCTTGGTGCGCTCGCGGCCGAGGAACATGTTCTGGACGATGTCGAGGTTGTCGGCCAGCGCGAGGTCCTGGTAGACGACCTCGATCCCGAGTTCCGCGGCTTCGCGCGGGCCCTTGATGTGCACCGGCTGGCCCTCGAACAGGACCTCACCCGAGTCGGTCGGGTGGATGCCCGCGATGCACTTGACCAGCGTCGACTTGCCCGCGCCGTTGTCGCCGACGAGGGCCGTGACCTCGCCGGGGTTGACGTCGAGGTCGATGTCGTGCAGGACGTGCACGGGGCCGAAGCTCTTGTTGATGCCGCGCAGCTCGAGAATCGGCTCGCTCACTGGGTTTCCTCCGTGGTTACACGTGGCGAGAGGCGGGGTGCGACAGAAGCGCACCCCGCCTTCGTCACGAGCGGTCCTACTTGATGCCGAGCTCGGTGCAGGCGGCCTGGGTGGCGGCCACGCAGATCTCGGAGGCCTTGACGAAGCCGGCGTCCACGACGACCTTGACCTTGTCGCGGGTGATCAGCTGCGAGGTGAGGAGAACGGACTTCACGTCGCGGCTCGCCTTGGTGTCCTTGGTGACGCCGGAGGCCAGCTTGTCAGCGCCCGCGGTGTCGCCCTTGGCGAGGAAACCGGCCAGCTTGGCAGCCGCCTCGGCCTCTTCCTTGATCGGCTTGAAGACGGTCATGTACTGGTCCTTGAGCAGCACGGCCTGCAGGCCGTCCGGGGTCGCGTCCTGACCCGTGACCGGCACCTTGCCGTTGAGGCCGACCTTCTTCAGCACGGTGATGATCGCGCCGGCGAGGCCGTCGTTCGCGGCGACGACGCCGTCCACCTTGCCGCCGTTGCCGGTCAGGATCTGCTCGAAGACCTGACCACCCTTCTGGTTGTCCCAGTCGTCGATCGGCTGCGACTGGACGAGCTTGAGCTTGCCCGAGTCGTACAGCGGCTTGAGGATCTTCTTCTGGCCGTCCGCGAAGAGGGTCGCGTTGTTGTCCGTCGGCGCGCCCTCGATCTCGATGACGTTCGCGCCCTGCGGGGCGTCCTTGAGCGCGTCGGCCAGACCCTGGCCCTGCAGCTCGCCGACCTTCACGTTGTCGAACGACACGTAGTAGGACGAGGTGCCACCGGTGTTCAGGCGGTCGTAGTCGATGACCTGGATGCCCTGGGCCTGCGCCTTCTTGGCGACGGAGGCACCGACCTCGCTGTTGGGCGTGGCGATGATCAGGACCTTGACGCCGTTGTTGATCATGCCGTCGGCGAGGGTGCTGAACTTCTGGACGTCACCCTGGGCGTTCTGGATGTCGGGGTCGAGACCCTCGGCCTTCAGAGCGGCCTCGAGGAGGGGCTTGTCGAAGCTCTCCCAGCGGGCGGAGGTCTTGGTCTCGGGCAGGATCACGCCGACCTTCGCGCCCGTGCCGCTGCCAGTGCTCGTGTTGGTGCTGCCTCCGGTGTTGGAGGACGTGTTGGCGCCGCATGCCGAGACTGCCAGGGCGAGGCCCGCGGTCACGGCGATGGAAGCGAGAGTCTTGCTGCGCATCCGCCATCCCTTTCACTGCGCTGTGTCACAGAGAATGTTGTGGCGCACAACGTATGCCTGACATATGCGTGACCGGAACCACACTGGATCGATTAAGTCGCAACGATGCGGTAACCGTGGCGAAATTTAGTCACTGAGAGTCGTGAGAGCGTTACCACCGCGCTACGGATTACAGCGGCGACAGATCGGACATCGCCCGCGGCGAACACTCGACGGCTACCTGCTGGACACCCCTAGGTTGGGTGCATGACCGTGGACAAGGAAGCCGCCGAAAGGCTGGCGAACTCGTTCGGCGCGGAGGCCGCACGCTACGACCGCACTCGTCCGGCGTACCCGGAGGCGTTGATCCAGAAGCTCGTCGCCGCGAGCCCCGGCCCGCGGATCGCCGAGGTCGGGTGCGGCACCGGCGTGCTGTCGCGGCAGCTCCAGGCGGCGGGGCTGGACGTGCTCGGCGTCGAGCACGACGAGCGCATGGCGGAGTTCGCCCGTTCCACGGGAGTGCGCGTCGAGGTGTCGAAGTTCGAGGCCTGGGACCCGGCCGGCCGCGAGTTCGACGCCGTCGTCGCCGGGCAGGCGTGGCACTGGGTCGACCGCGAGGCGGGTCCGGCGCAGGTCGCGCGGGTGCTGCGGCCAGGCGGGGTGTTCGTGGCGCTCTGGCACGTGTTCGCGCCGCCGGACCCGATCGCCCAGGCCTTCGCCGACGCGTACCAGGAGGTGGAGCCGGACGCCCCGGTGCGCGTCGGCCACTCCCGTGACGAGGCGTTCGATTTCTACCGGGCCGGGTGCGTGAGCACGGACGAGGCGTTCGTCGGCACGGGCGCGTTCACCGACGCCCAGCCGTGGCAGGCGAGCTGGCAGCAGGACTACACGACCGCCGCGTACCTCGACCTGATCCTCACCACGGCGCCGATCTCACTGCTCGGCGCCGAGCAGACGACCGAGCTCCTCGCCCGCGTCGGCGGCGCGATCGACGCCCTCGGCGGCCGGTTCACCACGCACTACGACACGTTGGCCGTCGCCGTCACCCGCGACTGACCCGCCGCTCACCAGGAGCGCAGGGTCGCGATCCGTTCTTCGAGCTGCTCGATGGTGGCCATCGCGGTCGGCGGCCCGCCGCAGTACTCGCGCAACGAGTTGTGGATCTTGCCGTGCGGCTTCTTCGTGCGGTGGTGGTGCATCGCGACGAGGGTGTTGAGCTCCTTGCGCAGGGCGGTGAGGCGTTCCTGCACACCCACGGGCCTCGCCTCGCGCACGGCGACCTCGGGCTTGGGGCGTTTGGCGGCGATCGCCATCTGCTCCTCCTGCCGCTGCAGCAGCAGGGTCCGCACCTGGTCCGGCTCCAGCAGTCCCGGCAGTCCGAGGTACTCCTGCTCCTCCTCGGAGCCCGCGATGGTCGGGGCGCCGAACGACGAGCCGTCGAAGATCACCTGGTCGAGCTCGGCGGTGGTGCCCAGGGCCGTGAAGGCGCGTTCGTCCTCGCCTGGTTCGTCCTTGACCGCGTTGGCCGCGGCCATCAGCTCGTCGTCCCAGCCGTCCTTCTCGCGGTGCGGCTTGCCCAGGACGTGGTCGCGCTCGGCCTCCAGTTCGGACGCGAGCGCCAGCAGCACCGGCACCGACGGCAGGAACACCGAGGCGGTCTCACCGGGTTTCCGGTTGCGCACGAAGCGGCCGATGGCCTGGGCGAAGAACAGCGGGGTCGACGACGACGTCGCGTACACGCCGACGGCGAGCCGCGGCACGTCGACGCCCTCGGACACCATGCGGACGGCGATCATCCAGCGTTCGTTCGTCGCGGCGAACTCGGCGATCTTGCCTGACGCCTTCGGGTCGTCGGACAGGACGAGCGTGGGGATGTGGCCCGTGACGCGCTGGAGCACCTGCGCGTACGCCTTCGCGACGGTCTGGTCGGTGGCGATCACCAGGCCGCCCGCGTCGGGCAGGCCGTTCTCGCGCTTCTGCGTAAGCCTTTGATCGGCGGCGCGCAGGACGGACGCCACCCAGTCGCCGGCCGGATCCAGGGCGGTGCGCCACGCCCGCGCGGTCTGTTCCTGGGTCAACGGCTCGCCCAGGCGCGCGGTGAACTCCTCGCCCGCACTAGTGCGCCACGACGCCTCGCCCGAGTACGCCAGGAAGAGCACCGGCCGCACCACGCCGTCGCGCAGTGCGTCGGAATACCCGTACGTGTGATCGGCCTTGGACGTCTTGAAGCCGCCGGAACTTTCTTCGTACGTGACGAACGGGATCGGCGAGTCGTCCGAGCGGAACGGCGTGCCCGTGAGGCACAAACGACGCACCGCGGGCGTGAACGCCTCACGGATCGCATCACCCCACGACTTCGCGTCACCGCCGTGGTGCACCTCGTCGAGCAACACGAGCGTCTTGCGGTTCTCGGTGCGCACCCGGTGCAGCGTCGGGTGGGCGGCGACCTGCGCGTACGTGACGGCCACACCGTGGTAGTCGCGGGAGGTCATCGCGTTGGTGTTGCGGAAGTTCGAGTCGATGTGGATGCCCTGCTCGGCAGCCGCCTTCGCCCATTGGTGCTTGAGGTGCTCGGTGGGCGTCACGATCGTGACGGCCTCGATCGTCCGGTCGGCCAGCAGTTCGGCGGCAACGCGGAGCCCGAAGGTCGTCTTGCCCGCGCCCGGCGTCGCGACGGCGAGGAAGTCCTTGGGCTTGACGGCGAGGTACTTGGTCAGCGCGCGCCGCTGCCATGCCCGCAGCGGTCGCATTGCTGCTGTCGCTGTCACAGACGTGTTTCTCCTCATTTATGCAGGTCAAACATGGCAATACCCTCAGGCGGACCGTGGCCGAGGGCACTGCGACTCTACCTGTTCCGAGCGTCGATGCCGCGAAACGTGGCGGTATGCACCATGCTGGTCACTGCGATGGGTTCGCCTTCCGACAACGACGCACCACGCAGGTCCGGCCGCAAGGGGCCGCTGCGTCTACTCGCGCGCACGTTGTCGAAAGCGTGGCAGCACAACATCTTCTCAGAAGCCGCCGAGGCCGCGTTCTGGCAGACCCTGTCGTTCCCCCCGCTGCTGCTCGGCGTGCTGGGCTCGATGGGCTGGATCGGCACCTGGTTCGGTCCCGAGATCGTCCTCTCCGTGCAGGAGAAGATCATCGGGTTCACCCGGACGATCTTCAGCGCGGACGTCGTCAACGGCGTGATCGCGCCGACCGTCGCGGAGATCCTCTCGACCGGCAAGGGCGAGATCGTCTCCATCGGCTTCCTGATCTCGCTGTGGGCGGGCTCGTCGGCCATGTCGTCGTTCGTCGACGCGATCACGGTCGCCCACGGCCAGTACGGCGTGCGCAACGAGGTGTGGCAACGGTTCTTCGCGCTGCTGCTCTACCTGGTATCGCTGGTGGCACTGGTGATCGGCCTGCCGGTGCTGGCGCTGGGCCCGGACGTCCTGCCGCAGTTCTTCCCCACGTCCTGGCAGCCCTACATCGAGACATGGGTCGGCCGCTTCTACTACCCCGGCGTCGCGCTGCTGCTGGTGCTCTCGCTGTCGCTGCTCTACAAGGTCGCGCTGCCGCGAAGGCTGCCGTACCACCGCGTGCTGCCCGGCGCGGTCCTGGCGATGTTGTTCTTCATCCTGTCGTCGATCGGCCTGCGCCTGTACATCCAGTGGATCACCACTACCGGCTACACCTACGGCGCGCTGGCGACACCGATCGCGTTCCTGCTGTTCGTGTTCTTCATCGGCCTGGCCATCACGATCGGCGCGTACTTCAACAGCGCCGTCCAGGACATGTGGCCCGCGCGCATGACCCGCCGTCAGCGCCGCCGCTGGCGCAGGCTCGAGATGGAGCGCGCGGCGTCCCGCATCCGTTCCGAGGCCGCCGAGTCCAAGCAGGAGAACACGGAGAACGGCTACTCGGCACCCTCCCCGGCGGACACGCAGCTGACGTCGCCGCTGCCGGTCCAGAAGCAGTCACCGGAGACCGAGGACGAGAAGCAACGCGGCTAGGCCTGCCCGGGACAGCGCCGGCTCGAGACAGCGGCACCCGCCGTCCCGGGCCGGCCCGAGACGGCGGGTGCCGGAAAGCTCGCCGGTCTGACTACTCGTCGCCGCCGGGCGGCAGGCCCTCGTAGATCTTCTTGCAGTCCGGGCACACCGGCGAACCGGGCTTCGGCGACCGCGTGACCGGGAAGACCTCGCCGCACAGCGCGACCACGTGGGTGCCCATCACCGCGCTCTCGGCGATCTTCGCCTTGCGCACGTAGTGGAACATCTTCGGCGTGTCGTCCGAGGACTGGTCCGTCTCATCCGGCCGTACGTCGACCTCGGGGAGAGTCTGGGTGCTCACCCGCCCAGGGTACCTGGGATGATGTCCCCTCGTGACCACGCTGCAGATCGCTGATGAAGTTGCCACCGCGCTGGCCGAGAACCGGCCCGTCGTCGCTCTCGAGAGCACCATCCTGTCCCACGGCCTGCCCGCGCCGCGCAACCTGACGGTCGCCGCACGCCTGGAGAAGGTGGTGCGGGAGGCCGGTGCGGTCCCCGCGACGATCGCGGTGCTCGACGGCGTGCCGCGCGTCGGTCTGTCCTCCTCCGAGCTCGACCGCGTCTGCACCGCGGGCGACCTCGTGAAGCTCTCGCTGCGCGACCTCGGCCCGGCCTACGCGCTCGGCCGCAGCGGCGCGACGACCGTGGCCTCGACCACGGCGCTGGCCCACCAGGCCGGCATCCGCGTGTTCGGCACCGGCGGCCTCGGCGGCGTGCACCGCGGCGCGCGCGAGACGTGGGACGTGTCCGCCGACCTCGACGTGGTGGCCACGACGCCGGTGCTCATCGTCTGCTCGGGCGTGAAGTCGATCCTGGACATGGGCGCGACCCTGGAGGTCTTCGAGACCCGTTCGGTGCCGGTCGTCGGCTACCGGACCTCCCGCTTCCCGGCGTTCTACCGCCGCGAGTCGGAGTTCGACCTCTCGTGGCGCGTCGAGACCCCGGCCGAGGCCGCCGCCGTGTTCGCGGCGGGCGGTCGCGGCATGCTGCTCGCGAACCCGATCCCCGCCGCGTACGAGATGGACGCGGACCTGCACGACCGCCTGCTCGCCGAGGGCCTGCGGAAGCTCGTCGACCAGGACGTGCGCGGCAAGGACGTCACTCCCGTCCTGCTGGAGCACTTCCACACCGCGAGCGAGGGCGTCAGCCTCGACGCCAACGAGGAACTCGTCGTCAGCAACGTCTCAGTGGCCGCCGCCGTCGCCGTCGCGCTCTCCGGCGAGCAGTTCCAGTGAGGCCTGTGGTCGTCGTTGGTGACGCGGGCCTCGACGTGGTGGCCCGCCACACCGGCCCCATCGCCCACGGCGGCGACGTCCGCGCCAAGGTGACCATCGAACCGGGCGGCGCCGGCGCCAACACGGCCGTGTGGCTGGCCGCGTGCGGTGCCTCGCCGGTCCTGGTGGCCCGCGTGGGCGCCGACTCGGCGGGCCGCCAGGTCCACGCCGAACTGACCTCGGCGGGCGTCCAGTGCGCCTTCGCGGTGGACCCGGACCTCGCGACCTGCTGCGTGGTCGTCCTGGTCGACGAGCAGGGCCAGCGCTCGATGCTCCCCGACCGGGGCGCAAACGCTCGCTTCTCCCCCGCCGACCTCGACCCAGGCCTGCTCGCCGCACCCTCCGGCCACCTGCACCTCTCCGGCTACGTGCTGCTCGACGCAACCTCGCGCCCCGCCGGCCTGGCCGTGCTGGAGGCGGCTCGCGCGGCGGGCTGGACGACCTCCGTGGACCCCCAGGCCGCCGCCCTTATCCACTCGGCGGAGGCGTTTCTGGAGGACGTGCGCGGCGTCGACTTCCTGCTGCCCAACGCCGACGAGCTCCTCGCCCTCAGCGGTTCCTCGGAGCCGTCTGCGGCGAAGTCGCTGCTGTCCCATGTCGGCGCCGTGGTGATGACCTCGGGACCCGACGGCGCGACGTGGATCGATGCGGACGAGCTGGTCTCGGTCCCCGCTGAAGTCACCGAGTGCGTCGACTCGACGGGTGCCGGTGATGCTTTCGACGCGGGTTTCCTCGCGGCCTGGCTGTCGGGCGCGTCCAAGCACGACGCCCTCCTCGGCGGTGTCCGGGCGGGCTCTCGGGCGGTCAGCGTCGTGGGCGCTCAGCCGCCTCGCTAGCACGACGTGAACCGATATATCGGTCGAACTGATATATCGGTTTCGCTCGCCGCACGCCCACCTCATACATCGCTGCAGTTCAGGGCTGTTTGGCGGGGTCAACGGATGCAAAAAACGTTTGCGGACGAAGTCAAAAGACTCATTGCAAAGGCGAGACGGCGCGGGCCAGCCCTTGCAACGAGTCTTTTGCGGACGAAGTCCAAAGAGTCGTTGCAAAGGTGCGGACGGCGGTGGACGCCGGCCTGACTCGGGTGAGGTGCGGCGGTCAGCCGTCGATGACGGTGGTGCTCTTCTGGGCGATGGCGCGGCGCTCGACCTCGTACCGGCTGGCCTTCTCGGTCTTGCGCGGCGGCCGGTCGTTCGCGATCAGCACGGCCATCCACGGCAACGGCACGGACAGCACGATGAAGAACAGGGCGAGCCACCAGGTGTGAGCGAACAGAGCCGCGAGGATGAGGCACGGGAAGCGCAGGCTCATCATGATCGCGTACTTCTTGCGCCGGGCGGCGTGCTGTTCTTCGTAGGACGGGGCCGCCTCGGTGATCAACACCGGGGTGTCGTTCCGGTCGGGACTGCTCACGACACCACCTCCACGTGTCACATGGTCCCACGTCCGAGTGACGCCTGGGACAGCCGGTCGGCGGTTAACATCCGCGGGTGGTCGCCCTTGATCGCCTCGTGGACGTGCTCGGCAGTCTGGGCACGCATCTGGCCTGCGCACCGCGGGGACGCGACGCCGAACTCCGCGGGGTTGCCCTGAACGATCCGGCGGAAAACACGCCGGCGGCCGCGGGTGACGTACTTCTCGGGCTCGGGACGCCGTCGGTCGCCGCGGCGGTGCGTCTGGTGTCTTCGACCGTTGCTTCTGCGGTGGTGCTGCACGGCAGGCCGCCGCTCGACGAGCGGGTGATCGCCGCGGCCAAGAAGTCCGGTGCGGCCGTGTTGCTCGTGGATCCGTCCGTGCCGTGGAGTCAGCTGGCGAACGTCACGCAGACGCTGGTCAACGGTGGTACGCGGACCGGGGACCTGTTCGGGCTCGCCGACGTGATCGCGGGCGTGGTCGGCGGGCCGGTGACGATCGAGGACCAGCAGTCCCGCGTGCTCGCGTACTCCTACCGGCAGGAGGACGTCGACCCCGTGCGCGTGCAGACCATCCTCGGGCGGCGGGTGCCGGAGGAGGCCCGGCGGGCGCTGGACGAGTTCGGGGTGTTCACGCACCTGGCGTCGTCGGACGAGCCGATCTTCGTGCCCAAGCTGACCCCGCAGCTGGGCAACCGGCTCGTCGCCGCGGTGCGGGCCGGTCGTGAGCTCCTCGGATCGGTCTGGGTCGAGGTGACGGGGCCCGTGGACGCGGCTCGGAGTGCCGCGTTGGTCGACGGCGCGCGCACGGCGGCGTTGCACCTGTTGCGGTCGCGGGCGTCGACGGACCTCGAACGCCAGGCCGAGGCTGATCTGGTGATCAGGCTTCTCGACCAGCCCGAGTCCGCTGACGTCGCGCGCCTCGGCCTGCCGTCCGCCGACCTGCGGGTGATCGCGGTGCAGGCGCACGCGGGCGAGGGTGAGCACGGCGCGGCGGTGCTCGCGTTCCAGCGGGCCACCGCCGGCTTCGGCTGGTCGCGGCCTGGGCGCAGCGCACTGTTCGGCAACGTCCTCTACACCGTCATCCCGGCCGCCGACGACGCCGTCGCGTGGGTGCGTTCGCTGGTGCGAGAGCTTCCCGCCGAGGCGACGGTGCTGGCGGGCATCGGGGGTCCGGCCGAGGCGACTCAGTTGCCCCTGTCGCGGCAGGAAGCCGACGAATGCCTCGCGCTCTCGACCGGTGTACCGGTTGTATACGACGACGCGTGGGCGCAGGTACTGCTGCTTCGGCTCGCCGCCGTCGCCGAAGCCGGACGACTGCCCACCCGCGGACCGATATCCGACATATTGCGGCACGACGCCGACTTCGGGACGCAGTACGCGGCGACGTTGAGGGCGTGGCTCGCGGCTCAGGGCGACGCGCGGGCGGCGGCCAAGGCGCTCAACGTGCACCCGAACACGCTGCGGTACCGCATGCAGAAGATGTCCGAGGTGACGCCGCTCCCCCTCGACGATCCCGACCAACGGCTCGCGATGGCCATCGCCCTGCAGATCACCCTCCAGAACTCACGGTGAGTCCCGGGGCGTGAAAGCATCTCCACCCGTGCACCCCGATCTTTCTGTTGATCTCTGCGCTCGACTGCGTGAGGCCTTCCTCCACTCCGGCTACACCGCGGACGGCGTCGTCGACGCGCTCGGCCCGCAGGCCCACGCCGCACTCGGCCGCGGCGAACCGGAGCCCGCCCGCCGCGCGAGCAAGGACGCCGGGTCGCTCGGCACGCTGATCCGCCTGTTCCTGCTCGGCGACCAGGAGCCGGAGAAGGACGTCCGCAAGGCGCTCGACGGCGTCGACATCGACGACGCCGTCCAGAACGAGGTCCTGGCCGTCGACAAGACCGCAGGGGACTTCAGGGCCGGTCTCGACGTGCGGCCGTACGAGGACAACTGGTGGGTCATCGCCGACCTCGACTCCGACCTGCGCGGCGGAGCCGTCCCCGAGGACCACGTGCTCGGCGTCGGCCACGCGTCGATCAGCCTCGCCCGCGCGACCAAGCGCACGCCGGTCGGCACGCTGCTCGACCTCGGCACCGGCTGCGGCGTCCAGGCGCTGCACGCGAGCACGCACGCCCAGAAGATCACCGCGACCGACCTGTCCGAGCGGGCGCTGAGGCTCGCGCAGGGCACGTTCCGGATGAACGAGCTCGATGTCGAGACGCTGCAGGGCGAGTGGTTCGGGCCGGTCCGCAACCGGCGGTTCGACCACGTCGTGTGCAACCCGCCGTTCGTCGTCGGCCCGCCGCGCGTGGACTTCGTCTACCGCGACTCCGGTCTCGGCGGCGACGACGCGTCGGCGCTGGTCGTCCGGCAGCTGCCCGCGTTCCTGAACGAGGGCGGCGTCGGCCAGCTCCTCGCGTCGTGGGTGCACCGCAGGGGTGAGGACTGGGAGGAGCGCGTCTCCGGCTGGCTCCCGCGCGGCGGCATCGACGCGTGGTTCGTGCAGCGCGACATCGCCGAGCCCGCCCTGTACGTCGGCACGTGGCTCAAGGACGCGGGCGTCGATCCGCGCAGCCCCGAGGGCCGGCGGAAGGCCGCGGCGTGGCTGGACTGGTTCGAGGAGAACGACGTCCAGGGCGTCGGCTTCGGGTACGTGACGCTGCGGCGCACCGACGAGATGCACTCGCAGGTCATCTGCGAGGACCTGCGCCACGCCTACGACGACCCGCTGGGCCCGGAGGCGGCGCGCTGGCTCGACAACGTCGCGTGGCTCCGCGCGAACCCCGACCTGCTGGGGCAGCGGTTCCGGGTCGCCGACACCGTGCTGCTCGAGGAGGTCTCCGAACCGGGCGACGAGGGCTGGCGCAAGGTCGTCGCCCGGCTGCACCGCATCGACGGGCCCGGCTGGCAGCACGAGGTCGACGAGGCGACCGCCAAGCTCGTCGCCGGTTGCAACGGCGCGTTGCCGCTGGAAGACCTGCTCGCTCTGCTCGAGTTCGCTTACGGGGAAATCGATGCAGAAGCAGCGTTGCCGATCGTTCGTGATCTCATCCGGCACGGAATGCTGATTCCCGCGTGAAAGCAGTTGTGGCGCGCGTCACAGAAGCGAGTGTCGAAGTCGAAGGGGCGGTCGTCGGCGCGATCGACGAGCCCGGATTGCTGGTGCTGCTCGGCGTCCATCACGACGACACGGCCGAGCACGCGCGCAAAATGGCGCAGAAGCTGCACGGTCTGCGCATCCTCGACGACGAGCAGTCGTGTGAGTCGACGGGTGCTCCGCTGCTGGTCGTCAGCCAGTTCACGCTCTACGGGGACACGCGCAAGGGCCGCCGTCCGTCCTGGACGGCGGCCGCCCGGCCCGAGCACGCGGAGCCGTTGGTGAACGCGGTCGTGCAGGAACTACGCCAAAAGGGCGCGCGCGTCGAAACGGGACGATTCAGGGCCGAGATGAAGGTACGGAGCGTGAACGACGGTCCGTTCACGGTGATCGTCGAGCTCTGACTAAACGGTTCTCAGCCAATCCTCAGATTAGTCGCGCAACCGCTGTGACAGTGGTGACGTCTTCAGGTCATGGAAGTCGGGAACGAATTCGGAATCGTCTTCGTTACCCAGGTATCAGCCAGCTAGCGATGGGATCCCGAGCGGGCCCGCCGCAACCGGCAACCAGGGCGCAGCGCCGCGCCGCCTTGACCGCCACGCGCGACTGTTCGATCAGGAGATACAGGCCTGACCGACAGCAGCGTCGCCCGCACCAGGGGGAGGGAGATCCATGACCGTCACGAGGATCTCCGACCGTGAAGTCGGAGAGAACACGCCCGCCGTCGTCGAGCACGAACTCGACGCGCAAGGACCAGCAGCCGACCTCGTTCGAGTCTACCTGAACGGAATCGGCAAGACCGCGCTCCTCACCGCCGAAGAGGAGGTGGAGCTCGCCAAGCGCATCGAGGCAGGTGTGTTCGCGCAGCACGTCCTGGAGACGGCCAAGCGCCTCACGCCGACCCGCCGCGACGAGATGGGGGAACTCGTCCGCGACGGCCGCCGCGCCAAGGACCACTTGCTCAAGGCCAACCTGCGCCTCGTCGTGTCGCTGGCCAAGCGCTACACGGGCCGCGGCATGCCGCTGCTGGACCTGATCCAGGAGGGCAACCTGGGCCTGATCCGCGCGGTCGAGAAGTTCGACTACACCAAGGGCTTCAAGTTCTCGACGTACGCGACGTGGTGGATCCGCCAGGCGATCACGCGGGGCATGGCTGATCAGGGCCGCACCATCCGCCTCCCCGTCCACCTCGTCGAGCAGGTGAACAAGCTCGCGCGGATCAAGCGCGACCTGCACCAGACGCTCGGCCGCGAGGCGACGAACGAGGAGCTCGCGAAGGAGGCCGGCCTCAAGCCGGACAAGGTCGCGGACCTGCTCGACCACGCCCGTGACCCGGTATCGCTCGACATGCCGGTCGGCACGGAGGAGGACGCTCCCCTCGGTGACTTCATCGAGGACTCGGACGCGACCGACGCCGAGAGCGCCGTCATCTCCGGACTGCTGCAGGACGACCTGCGCCGCGTTCTCGCGACGCTGGAGCCGCGCGAGCAGGCCGTGATCCGGCTGCGCTACGGCCTCGAGGACGGCCAGCCGCGCACGCTCGACCAGATCGGCAAGCGGTTCGGCCTGTCGCGCGAGCGGGTGCGCCAGATCGAGCGCGAGGTCATGTCGAAGCTCCGCCAGGGCGAGCGCGCCGCGAAGCTGCGTGCCTACGCCTCGTAGTCCGGGGAGCGGTCACGGTCGGGTCTCACCCGACCGGCAGTATTGACTTGTGACTCAACTCACGGCACGGTCGGGCGTTACCAGAGCCACGCGACGCCCGTCGTGAGTCGGGTTAGCACGCGAAGGAAGGTCGGGACGGCCGGGGGCCGCCTCGGCCTTCCGCGTATGTGGGGCACGGAACAACGCCGTGGCCGGGGTACGTCGGTTCGATGGCGGTACGGTTTTCTGATCCGAACTGCACACCGTTGGAGTTGTGTACCCCGTGCCCACCACATTCGAGTACACCGACGTCCTCCCCCTCGCGAAGGACACCGAGACCGAGTACCGCCTCGTGACGTCCGACGGGGTCAAGCTCATCGAGGCCGGTGACCGCAAGTTCCTCGAGATCGCACCCGAGACGCTCACGCTGCTCGCGAAGGAAGCGATTCGGGACATCCAGCACCTGCTGCGCCCGTCGCACCTCGCCCAGCTGCGCAAGATCATCGACGACCCCGAGGCGTCCGGCAACGACCGCTTCGTCGCCATGGACCTGCTGCGCAACGCCGCCATCGCGTCCGGTGGTGTGCTGCCGATGTGCCAGGACACCGGCACGGCGATCATCATGGGCAAGCGCTCGGAGACCGTCCTGACCGGCGGTGACGACGAGCAGGCGCTGGCCCGCGGGGTCTACGAGGCCTACCAGGAGCTCAACCTGCGCTACTCGCAGATGGCCCCGGTGACGTTCTGGGACGAGAAGAACACCGGCACGAACCTGCCCGCGCAGATCGAGGTGTTCCACAAGCCCGGCCAGGAGCCCGTGTACGAGTTCCTGTTCATGGCCAAGGGCGGCGGTAGCGCGAACAAAACGTTCCTCTACCAGGAGACGAAGGCGGTGCTGAACCCGAAGCGCCTCGCGACGTTCCTGGACGAGAAGCTGCGTTCGCTCGGCACCGCGGCCTGCCCGCCGTACCACCTCGCGGTCGTCGTCGGTGGTCTGTCGGCCGAGCAGAACCTGAAGGTCGCGAAGCTCGCCTCCGCCCGCTACCTCGACACCCTGCCGTCGGAGGGGTCGGCGCTAGGCCACGCGTTCCGCGACACGGACCTCGAGCAGCAGGTCCTGGAACTGACGCGGAACTTCGGCATCGGCGCGCAGTTCGGCGGCAAGTACTTCTGCCACGACGTGCGCGTCATCCGCCTCCCCCGCCACGGCGCGTCCCTGCCGGTCGGCATCGCGGTGTCGTGCTCGGCCGACCGCCAGGCCAAGGCACGCATCACGGCCGAGGGCGTGTTCCTGGAGCAGATGGAGCGCGACCCGGCGCAGTTCCTGCCCGAGATCGAGGGCGAGGACCTGTCCGACGAGGTCGTGAACATCGACCTGACGCGCCCGATGCCGGAGATCCGCGACATCCTCACCAAGCTCCCGGTGAAGACCCGCGTATCTCTCACGGGTCCGCTGGTCGTGGCGCGCGACATCGCGCACGCCAAGATCAAGGAACGCCTCGACGCCGGCGAGGACATGCCGCAGTACATGAAGGACCACCCGGTCTACTACGCCGGCCCGGCCAAGACGCCCGAGGGGTACGCCTCCGGCTCGTTCGGCCCGACCACCGCCGGCCGCATGGACTCCTACGTGGAGCAGTTCCAGGCCGCGGGCGGCTCGCTGGTGATGCTCGCCAAGGGCAACCGCTCCAAGCAGGTCACCAACGCGTGCTCGTCGCACGGCGGCTTCTACCTGGGCTCGATCGGTGGCCCGGCGGCGCGGCTGGCGCAGGACTGCATCCGCAAGGTCGAGGTGCTCGAGTACCCCGAACTGGGCATGGAGGCGGTCTGGAAGATCGAGGTCGAGGACTTCCCTGCGTTCGTCGTGGTCGACGACAAGGGCAACGACTTCTTCGCGGAGACGTCGACCCCGACCCTGCAGATCAGCTTCCGCAAGTAGGTCACGTCAGCGGGGACGTCCCTGGCCCTGGGACGTCCCCGCCGTCGTCTTGGCCGGATCGGGTCGCGCCGAGCCGAGCACCACGTGCCAGCGGTCGTCCTCGACGGTCAGGGTCAGCCTCTCCTCGTACGTCCCGCTCGCCGTCCGGCCACGCAGCTGGGCGCTCGCGACGTCCGGGGCGACGTCGGACGAGATGGTCTTCTCCTCCAACTTGATGTCCTTGCCCCCGTGAGCGTCCATCCGCTGCTCGATGGCGGCGGCCGCGTCGTTGCCCGGTGTCGCCAGTTTCTCCAGCGCGGTGGTGTCGCTCGCGTTGAGAGCGATCACGTAGGCGTCGACGGCGGCGCCGGGCGACTCCGCCCCCCGTCTTCTCCCCGCCGCATCCGGCGAGCAGGCCGAAGCCGCCGAGGGCGACGATCACCCCTCGCAGGCTCCGGCCGGCGCGTGCGCGCATGGTCCTCGATTCTCAGGCGAATGTCAGCGAGGCCGGCTTCGTCGAATGGCGCCGGCGAAACGATGGTCAGCACGGCGGTCATCCGGTCTGGAAGCACGGCGGCGCACGCGAGGGCATGCGGTGCGCCGCCGGAACTCCCACGGCCGAGTGCTCACAGGTTCGGCGGCAATGGGTCAGCCGGTTTCCTCGCGGGCTTCCAGCACCAGGCGGCGGGCGCCCAGCGGCGCGTCCAGGCGGACGGTCAGCGGCACCTGGCGGACCTCCTGCGTGCACATGGTGCCGGGAGGCTGCTTGGTGATGGTGACCAGCGTGATCTGGACGACGTCGGCGGACTGGCCGGTGATCTCGGCGCGCGCCTCCTTGCAGCCGCCGCCGACGCCGAAGACCTCGATGTCGCGGCCGTCGCCGAAGACGTAGGCCTCGTCGCGGTAGGTGTCTGACAACGATGTCGTGTCGACCTTCTCCTTCGCCACGGGCGTGACGTTCGGCGGGACGACCGGCTTTTCCTCCGAGATCGAGACCGGGGGCTGGACGGGCGCGGTGGGGGTGGCGCCGGACGAGCCCGGGGTGCCGCTCGAGCCCGGCGCGGTGGTGCCCGTGGGCGCGCTGCCCGACGAACTGGAGCCGGGGGCGCTCGACTGCGTGCCGGACGAGCAGCCGACGAGCACGACGGCGAGAGCAACGGCTGCGACGGCGTTTCTCATGCGCTCCATCCTCGCAAACCGGGACAAGAAGTCCCTGTTAAATGTCCTGCGGCTTGTCCGGTCGAATGTTCCCGGACCCGCGGGTACCGAAGCGGAGATGCCCGGCCGGCGGGGCAGATGCCGGCCGGGCACCGTGGGGAGGAAGGTCTACTTCTGTTCCTGGCGCGACGTCAGCACGACCGTGCGCTCACCAAGGGGCTCGGACAGCTGCACCGTCAGCGGGGGGAAGCGGATGTCCATTGTGCACATCTGCTTGGTCAGCGGCAGCGTCTCGAGCAGCTCGATCTTCACCGTGGCAGCGTTCTGCTCCAGCACGGACGCGCTCGCCTTGCCGCATCCGCCCTCCTGGGCGATCACTCCGACGGTCTTCCCGTCGCCGACCGTCCACACCGTGCGCGGCTGGTCCGGCGGCAGGGCGTTCGTGTCGAGCTTGGTCACGGGTTTGCCGTCCGGCGGCATCTCACCGGGTGACGTGTTCGGGGGTACTTCGGAGGACGAGGTGGCGGTCGGCAGTTCCTGACCGCCACCTGCTCCGGTGCCCGCGTTCTGCGCACTGCCACAGGCCGAGATGACGAGTAGCAGGACGCCAGTGCCAACTACGGTTCCTATGTGCCTCATGGTGAGAGGACGGAACCACGGTCACAACGGGTTGCAGTGAGTTCTCTTCACAGTTACCGGCTAACGGCTGTTACAGCCTCTCGCAAAGCTTCCAACCGTGCAGCGGACGCGAGACCCCCGTGGTAGAGGTGGAACTCCTCCACACCGGCGTCGGCGTAGGCGAGCCACTCCTTCGACAACGCGGCACCGTCGGCCGGCTTCGGCGGCAACCCCAGCACGTACGCGGCGATCCGCGTGTCCGGAGCGGCGGCGCGAAGGGCCTCGATGCCGGGCACGGCGACGTCCGGGCCGGGCCAGCACATCGTCGTCAGCACGTCGACGTCGGCGCCGACTCCCCCGGCCACGGTCGCGAACGGGCCGGTGCCCCACGGATCGGCCGTCACGTGCATGCCGACCCGGACCGAGGGCGCGGCGGCACGGATCTCGCCGACCAGCCGCTGCCGCAACGACCGCACCACGCCGGTGCGCACGGCCTGAACGTCGTCCGCGAGCGCGCCCAACGCTTCCTCGACGCTGTGACTCTTCTTGGGCGCCCCGCGATCGACCCCGGCCCGGACCGCTTCACGCAGGGCATCCGGGTCGGCGTACAGGGCGGTGCAGGCGGAGCAGAAGCACAGCGACAACAGCTTCTGCTGCACCGCGTCCCAGTCCGTGCCGTCGGTCTTCTCGTGGTGCCCGCCGTGGAAGAACCCCAGCGGCCCGGCGGCCTCCAAGACGATCCCGTCCGGCGCGCCGAGCTCCAGCACCTCGGACACCAGCACCGACGTGTACTCGACGACGTCGGGCTGCGCGGTGCACAACGCGTACGGGTAGCGATCCCCGAACGCGTTCACCACGGTCACGTCCGGGTGCAGGTCGCCCAGCCGCGAGTTGTGCGTCAGCACGGTCCACGCGTACACGGGCAGCCCGGCGGCACGAACCAGGGCCGCCGCATCACCGAACGAGTCCGGACCGTCCACCCAGGACGGTTCGGCGGGCACCAGCCGGCCGTACTTCTCCGGGCGCACCGGCAGGTAGAACGCCGCGTGCCGCGCATCGACGAGACGATGCGACGGGTGGAGCGGCGTCGCGGCCCGCACGGTGTGGTACGACGCGGCCAGGGCGATCGCGCCGACCCCCAGGTCGCGGTACCGCGCGACGGCCTCGGGATCTCCGATCAGGTCCCACGGGTAGGCGTGGACAACCGACTTCACCACCGGGGACGCTTCCTCTCGTAGCTCGGGTCGAACTTCTGCATGTAGCCCGTGTCGTCGCGAGACGTGATGCCGCAACGGACGTAGTTCTCCGCCAGGCGTGCCAGCGCGTCACGGTCCAGCGACACACCGAGGCCAGGGCCCGAAGGCACCTGCAGAGCACCATCCACAAAGGACAGCACGCCCGGCTCCACGACCTCGTCGGCCGCGTTCCACGGGTAGTGCGTGTCGCAGGCGTAGTTCAGGTTCGGTGTCGCCGCGGCCAGGTGCGTCATCGCGGCCAGCGAGATGCCGAGGTGCGAGTTCGAGTGCATCGACAGGCCGATGCCGAACGTCTGGCAGATCATCCCCAGCTGACGTGACCGCTGCAGACCGCCCCAGTAGTGGTGGTCCGACAGCAAGACCTGCACGGCGTCCTGCTCGACCGACGGCCGCAGGTGCTCGAACGCGACCACGCACATGTTGGTGGCCAACGGCATCGGCGCCTTCGCGGCCACCTCCGCCATCCCGGGGATCTCCGGCGTCGGATCTTCCAGGTACTCCAGCACGCCGTCGAGCTCGGCCGCGACCTTCAGCGACGTCGCCGGCGACCAGGCCGCGTTCGGGTCGAGCCGCAGCGGGTGGTCCGGGAACGCCTCGCGCAGCGCCCGGATCGCGTCGATCTCCTGCTCCGGCGGGAAGACACCGCCCTTGAGCTTGATCGACCCGAACCCGTACCGCGAGATCATCTTCGTCGCCTGCGCGACGATGCCCGCGGGGTCGACCGCCTCGCCCCACTCGTCCGGCTCGGCGCCGGGGTGCCCGTCCCACTTGTAGAACAGGTAGGCGGAGTAGGGAACGGAGGAGCGAACGGCACCGCCCAGCAGGTCGTGCACCGGACGTCCGAGCGCCTTGCCCTGGATGTCCAGGCACGCCACCTCGAACGGCGAGTACACGCGGTCGACGGTGCTCTCCGCCGTGATCTTGCCGGTCAGGCCGTGCTTGTCCGGCCCCGCCTTGCCGCCGAGCACAGCGGCGACACGCGTGTGCATCTCGTTCAGCGCGAACACGTCGAGGCCGATCAAGGAGTCCACGACGGACCGCGAGCGCTCCAGGTGCCCGAGGTCGCCGTAGGTCTCCCCCAGCCCCGAGATGCCCTCGTCGGTGTGCACCTCGACGATCGTGCGCAACGCCCACGGCTCGTGCACGCCGGCCGAGTTGAGCAGCGGCGGGTCCCGGAACGCGATCGGTGTCAGGACAATCTCGGTGATCTTCATTCCGAACGCCCTCTCAGCTCAGCAGGGCCTTGCCCGCGGCGATGATCTCGTCCAGGGCGGCCAGGTGCTCGTCGGCCGGGTCCACCAGCGGCGGGCGCACGCCGCCGACATCGAGGCCGTTCGCGCGCACCGCGGCCTTCACCAGGGCCACCGCGTAGCCGGGCACCTGGTCCCGCAGCTCGACCAGGGGCTTGTAGAACTCGTACAGGTACCGGTTCACGAGCTTCGTGTCGCCGGACTGCACGGCGTTGTAGAAGCCGAGCGAGATCTCCGGCGCGAAGCAGAACACCGCCGACGAGTAGAGCTCGACGCCGATGGCCCGGTACGCGAGCTGCGTCATCTCCGCGGTCGGCAGGCCGTTGAAGAACTGGAACGGCTTGTCAACGTTGGCACGGACCGAGAGCACGACGCGCTGCATCTGGTCGAGGTCGCCGAGGCCGTCCTTCAGGCCGACGACGTTCGGGATCCGCGCCACCTCGACCGCGGTGTCCGGCGTGAACCGCGCGTTGTTGCGCTGGTACACGATGATCGGCAGTTCGGTGATGGCGGCGACCTCGGCCACGTACCGCACCAGACCGGCGGCCGGATTGGTCACCAGGTACGGCGGCAGCAGCAGGATGCCGTTGGCACCGGCGCGTTCCGCCGCCTGCACGAACTGCTTGGTCTGCGCGACCGAGCCGCCCGCGCCGGCGAACACCGGCACCTTGCCCGCGGTCGCCTCGACCGCGACCGCGACCACTCTCTCGAACTCGCCCAGCTCCAGCGCGTGGAACTCGCCGGTGCCGCAGGCCGCGAACACCGCGCCCGGCCCGGCGGAGACACCGTGCTTGACGTGCTCGGCGAGCACGTCGTACGCGACGTTCCCCTCGCTGTCGAACGGGGTCACCGGAAAGAACAGCACACCATCGAGTTGCATAACCAGACTCATCCCTTGATCGCTCCGGTGGTGATCCCACGCAGGAAGGACTTCTGCAGCGACAGGTACACGACCAGGCTCGGTACCAGCGCCAGCAACGCACCGGCCAGCACGATGCCCGTTCCGACCATGTCGTCGGACCGGAGCGCGAGAAGTGCGACCGTGAGCGTGTAATCGGAGGGGTCAGCGGCGACGATCAGGGGGAGCAGGTACTGCTCCCAAATCATGTTGAAGCCGAACACGGCGATGACGCCGAGGGCGGGCTTGCACAGCGGGAGGATGATCTGCGCGAAGAGGCGCAGCTCCCCGGCACCGTCCACTTTGGCCGCCTCCTCCAGTTCGTTGGGGATCTCCTTCATGAACTCCGTCATGACGAAGATGGAGAAACCCCAAGCCCCCAGCGGGAGGATGACGCCGAGCAGGGTGCCCTTCAGACTCACGTGCACCAGCGGTAGGTCTCCGATCACCAGCGAGAGCGGGATCGCGATGACCTCCTCCGGCAACATCATCGTGGCGAGGATGACCAACAGGGCGATGGCCTGACCGCGGAACTTCTTGCGCGCCAACGCGTACGCGGCGAAAACGCTCACCGACAGCTGCAACAGCAGCGCACCACCGGCGATGATCAACGAGTTCATCAGGTAGTGCCAGATCTGGTTCTCCGCCGCGACCTGGAAGTTGATCAGCGACGGGTTGGCCGGGATCACCGACAGCTTGGTCGGGTCCGGGTTGTGGTCGAACGCGCCGGAGAAGATGACCAGCAGCGGGCCGCAGAAAAGGATTACAGCGAGGGCGCTGAAAAGGAACCGGATGCCCTTGCTGACCCACGCGTCCGGACGGGCGGACCAGCCGATGGCGCTGTCGAAGCGGCTTGAGTTCACGGTGCTCATCGCGCTTCCCTTCTGCGGCGGTACCACTGCACGCTGACCGTCAGAATCAAGGTAACCAGGAACAACAGCACAGAACCAGCCGATGCGAGTCCGGCTTCGGACTGTTCGAACGCCGTGGTGTAGACGCGGGTCATCCAGACGTCGGTCGATCCGGCCGGACCACCTCCGGTGAGCACGTACACCTCGGTGAAGACGCGCAGGCCGCGGATCGCCGCCAGCGTCAGGAGGATCGTGATGACCGGGCGCAACGCGGGGAGCGTCACGTTCCAGATCCGTTGCGGCGTCGAGGCCCCGTCGATCGCGGCGGCCTCGTACTGCTGGCGGTCGATGCCGGCGAGCCCGGCGAGGATGAGCACCATGTCGTACGGCGCGTGCTTCCAGATGCCCACGAACATGACCGACACCAGCGAGGTGTCGGTGCTGTGGATGTACTCCCAGGGCCCGAGGCCGACCCACGAGATGAGCTCGTTGAGGAAGCCTTCCGGCGCCGGGTAGAAGAACAGCCGCCAGATCTCACCGATGACCGCGGTGGCCGCCACGACGGGCAGGAACACCGCGGACCGGACGAACCACAGCGACTTGGTGTGGCCTTCGAGCAGCAACGCGAGGAAGAAGCCGATCACCATCGCGCCGACCGTCTGACCGCCGGCCAGCACGAGGGTGTGCCAGCTGGCGGTCAGGAACTTCTCGTCCTGCAGGATCGTCGCGTAGTTCTTGAAACCGACGAAGATGTCCCCGAGAAAAGGCCGGACCTCGAACAACGAAAGCCGGATGCCCTCGGCCATCGGGATGAACTTGAAGACCAGGAAGATCAGCGCGGCGGGGAGCAGGAAGAGCCACGGCACGTAGGTGGCTCCCGTGAGGCGGCGCCGGCGGCGCCGCCTCACGGGGTGGGTTTCGACGGCACCGCCGCCACTAGCCGTCGAGCCCACGTCTCGGGTGTCGCCGAGTGATCGAACAGCGGTCACTTCGACGCCTTCTGGTTCTCGAGTTCCTTCTTGAGCGACTCCGCCAGCGCCTTCAGCTCGGCCGAGGAGTCAGCGGGGCACTTCGCGAAGATGGAGTTGAGGGTCTCCGAGGTCTTCTGCCGGAACGGCGCGAAGTTCGGGACGCTGGGGAACGGCCGCGCCTCGCTGGAGTACACGCCCGCCACCGTCGCCCAGCGCGGGTCCTTGTACGTCGCGTTGACGTCGACGGTCTTGTTGACGGGCAGGCGCACGACCGGCTGCGGGTCGCCCTTCATGCCGGCCTGCTGCGCCTCGGAGGTGATCAGGTACTCGGCGAGCTTCTTCTGGTCGGCGGTCTTCGCGGAGCCGGCCATCTGGTAGATGTTCTCGCCCTCACCGAGGACCGTGGCACCGGCCGGGCCCTTCGGCGACGCGATGACCTCGTACTTGTCCTTGCCGAGCGACTTGTCGAAGCGGCCGATCATGTACGGGCCGGTGAGGTAGATGCCGCTCTTGCCGGACTCGAACAGCGGGTGCGCGTCGTTCGTGCCGAGGGTCAGCGAGCCGGGCTGCATGACCTTGTCCTCGCAGAAGAGCTTGCGCAGCCGTTCGACGGCCCTGGTCGACTCCGGCGAGTCGATGCCGACGCGGAACTTGCCGTCGCCCTCGTCCTCGAGGATGTCGCCGCCGCCCTGCCAGATGTAGCTGGCCGCCCACCACCCGAGGTAGCCGCGGTCGGTCGTGCCCGGCACGAGCATGCCGTAGGTGTCGTTCTGCCCGTTGCCGTCGGGGTCGCCGGAGGTGAAGGCCTTCGCGAGGTCGTCGAGCTCCTCCCACGTGGTGGGGATCGGCTTGCCGAGCTTCTCGCGCCAGTCCTTGCGGACGAGCGTCACCATCGCCTGGGTGGAGTAGGGGATGGCGTAGAACTTGCCGTCCGCGCCCTTCCCGTTGTTCCACGCGCGGTCGACGACGTCGGCGCCGCCCGCGATGTCGTCGCGGTTGACCTCGGTCGTCCAGCCCTGCTTGACGAAGTTGCCGAGCGAGCCGGTGTCGGTGATGACGACGTCGGGGAGGTCCTTTGACGCGGCGCGCTGCTGCACCTGCTTGTCGAAGTCGTTGAAGATCGGCTTGTAGTCGACCTGCACGCCGGTCTTCTCGGTGAACGACTTGAAGATCTTCTCGTAGACCTTCGCGGTCGCCTCGGTGGAGCGGGTCCACACCTCCAGAGGCTTGTTCGGGTCCTTGCTCGACGTCGCCGTGCTGCCACTGCTGCCACAGCCCGCGAGCAGCGCGGCCACGCCCAGCGTGGCGAGTGTTGTGGCAGTTCTACGGCGCATCGTCGAAGCCCTTCGCGTTCAGATATATGAACCTGGGTCGTACTTGTGAACCTGGTGCAGGACTGTAAGAATCAGGACAGCAACGTGTCAAGGGCAAGTTGCTTACCTGTTTCGAGGAGGCCAGGTGGCGTCGCCGATCGACAAGGGCACAGCTCGTCCGGGCGCGGTGAAGTCAGCCGACCGCACGGTGGAGCTGCTCGAAGTGCTGTCCGCGTCAGACCGCAGACTGACGCTCACCGAGCTGCACCGCGAGCTCAGCTATCCGAAGTCCAGCCTCTACATGCTGTTGCAGACGCTGGTCGCGCGCGGCTGGGTGGAGGTCGACTCGGACCGGGGCACCTACGGCATCGGCGTGCGCGCGCTGCTCGTCGGTACGTCCTATTTGGACCACGACCCCGTGGTGCGGGCGGCCATCCGCGTGATGGAGCAGGTCCGCCAGGACATCAACGAGACCGTCCACCTTGCCCGTTTGGACGGCGGGGACGTCGTCTACCTGGCGAGCCGCGAGTCCGAGCACCATCTGCGCGTGGTGTCGCGCGTCGGCCGCCGGCTGCCCGCGCACTCCACGTCGCTGGGCAAGGCCGTGCTCTCGACGCGCACGCCGGAGGAGGTCGATCTGCTCCTCCCCGAGGTGCTGGCGCCGCTGACTCCCAACACCGTGGTCGAACGCCCCGCGCTGCACGAGCAGCTCGCTGGGTTCCGCAACGTCGGGTACGCCCACGAGCGCGAGGAGAACACTCCCGGCCTGGGTTGTTTCGCGGTGGCGCTGCCCTACCGCAACCCCGTTCTCGACGCCATGAGCTGCTCGGTCCCGCTGGGCAGGCTCACCCCGGAGCACGAGCGGCAGGTCATCTCCGCCCTGCTCGACGCCGCCAGGACCATCACCGAACTCCTCCGCCAGTTCGGTCGCTGAGTTCGTGCCGACACCTGTTCAAGATGGAAGGTTCCCACCCGTGACCGCACGCATCCTGATCACCGGCGCCGGTGGAGGGGTGGGAACGCTGATGCGTTCCCGTCTCGCCGCGGAAGGCCGCCTCCTGCGGCTGCTGGACATCGCGGAGCTCCCCGCGGCCGCCGACGGCGAGAACGTCGAGCTCGTCGAGGCGTCGGTGACCGACATGGCCGCGATGGAAGCGGCGTCGAAGGACGTCGACGCGGTGATCCACCTCGGTGGCCACAGCCTCGAGGAGTCGTGGGACAAGATCCTGCGCGTCAACATCGACGGCACGCACACGGTGCTGGAGGCCGCACGGCGCTCCGGCGTCCGCCGCGTGATCCTGGCCAGCTCGAACCACGCCGTCGGGTACCTCGAGCGCGCGGACGGCGAGGCCGGTGACTACGCGTTCCCCCGCCCGGACACCTACTACGGTGTGTCGAAGGTGGCGTTGGAGGCGCTCGGATCGCTGTACGCCGACCGCTACGGCATGGACGTGATCGCGATTCGCATCGGTTCGTGCTTCGAGAAGCCGAAGGACGTGCGGATGCTGTCGACGTGGATGTCGCCGGACGACGGCGCGCGCCTGTTCGAGGCGTGTCTTTCCGCCCCGTCACCGGGTTTCCGCGTGGTGTGGGGCGTTTCGGACAACAAGCGCGGCTGGTTCTCGCTCGACGAGGCCCGCGCTCTCGGTTACGAGCCGCAGGACGACTCCGAGGTGTACGCGGCCGCCGTGCTGGAGCAGCACGGCGAGCTCGACCCCTCGTCGCCCGCGGCGAGGTACGTGGGCGGGGTCTGGTGCGGCCCCGATTTCGACACGGCAGTCAAGGAGGCAGGGCGTTGAGCCACGGCGTGCAGGGCTACAACCCGCGGACCGGTGAGCCGTTCGGCGAACCGATCGCGAAGACCCCCGACAGCGAGGTGGACCGCATCGCGACCGCCGCGGCCATCGCGTTCTCGGCGTGGTCGGTCGTTCCGGCGGCGGATCGTGCCGTGGTGCTGGAGAAGGTGGCGGACGCGCTCGACGCCGAGTCGGCGTTGCTCGTCGAGACCGCCGACGGCGAGACGGCACTGGGCGTGCCGAGGCTGACGACCGAGCTCAAGCGCACGACGAACCAGCTGCGGCTGTTCGGCGAGGTGCTGCGCGAGGGCAGCTACGTCGAGGCCACTTTGGACACGGCGAATCCGGACATCATCCCACCTCGGCCGGTGCTGCGACGCGTGCTCCGTCCACTGGGGACGGTCGCGGTGTTCTCCGCGTCGAACTTCCCGTTCGCGTTCTCGGTGGCCGGTGGCGACACGGCGTCCGCGCTGGCGTCCGGGTGTTCCGTTGTGGTGAAGGCACATTCGGCGCACCCGTCGACGTCGCGCGAGACCGCGCGGGTCGTGATCGACGCGCTGCGTGAGGCCGGCGCGCCCGAGGGTGTCTTCGGGATCGTGTACGGCACCGAGTCCGGTGTCGCGCTGGTGAAGCACTCCGCGGTGCGCGCGGTCGGGTTCACCGGGTCCACCGGGGGCGGCCGGGCGCTGTTCGACCTGGCGCAGGGCCGGCCGGACCCGATCCCGTTCTACGGCGAGCTCGGCAGCGTGAACCCGACGGTGATCCTGCCCGGCGCGGCCACCCCGGACATCGCGGCCGGGTTCGCGCAGTCGCTGGTGATGGGCGTCGGGCAGTTCTGCACGAACCCCGGTCTGGTGTTCGCGCCGGAGTCGATCGTGCCCGCGCTGGGCGAGGCGGTCGCCGCGTCGTCGGGCGGCGCGATGCTGAACGAGCGGATGTGCGACTCCTACAAGGCGGGCACGGACGCGCTGGCGGCGTCGGACCTCGTCTCCGTCGTGTCGACGGGTACCCGCCCGGACGAGGCGTGGGCCGTGGCCCCGCTGCTGTTCAGCACGTCGGTGAAGGTGTTCGAGGAGAACCTCGAGAAGCTGACCGAGGAGCACTTCGGCCCGGCCGCGCTGGTCGTGACGTACTCGTCGCCGGCGGAGCTGCACTCGGTGCTGGCGAAGCTGCCGGGCACGCTGACCGGCACGGTGCACGCGGCCGAGTCGGACCACGCGGAGGCCGGTGAGGTCGCCGAGGTCCTGCGCCGCGTGGCGGGCCGGATCATCTTCAACGCCTGGCCGACCGGTGTCGCCGTGGCGTGGGGACAGCACCACGGTGGCCCGTGGCCGTCGACGACGAACCCGCTGCACACGTCCGTGGGTGCCACGTCGATCCGCCGCTGGATCGCGCCGGTGACGTACCAGTCGTGGCCGGACGCGTTGCTGCCCGCGGAGTTGCAGGACGCGAACCCGCTCGGCATCCCGCGCCGGATCGACGGAGTGCTGGGCGTGCACTGAGAGTTCTCGTGACGAGCGGGGCCGCTGACGTGATGTCGGCGGCCCCGTTCTTCGTCAGGCGACTTGGGCGGCGATGACCTTGGCGCACTCGACCGACTCGGCCTTCGCGGTGTCGACCTCGACGTCGTAGCTCATCCCGCGGTGCACCAGGTCGGCCTGCGCCTCGGCCATCCCGGCGATCCGGTCGCCACGGGCGAGTTCCCGGCCCGCGGCGACTTCGGCGTCGCACCGCACCCCGACCCACAGCACGGCGAGCCCGTCCAGCGCCCTCTCCCACCGCTGCCGCGACTCGGCCCCGCCGAGGAACACGTCGTCCACGATCACCCGTGCCCCGGCGCGCACCATCGCGGCGACGCCGGCCATCCACGCGTCCTCGAGCAGCTGGAACTCAGGCCCGACGCTGACGTCGCCGTCGGTGAAGCCGATCCCTTCGGACCCGAGCCGCAGCCGGGCGGGCATCACGTCGATCAGCGTGTCGACGCCTATCGCCAGCCACGCCTGCGGCAGCACCGCCTGCAGGCACCGGGCGATGCCCGACTTGCCGGAGCTGGACCCGCCGTTGAGGACGATCACCTGAGCGCTAGACGACACGCTCCGACCGTACCCACGCGCGCCGTTCCTGAAGCAACTCGCGCTGGTAGCCGAGGAAGTCGACCTCGAACGTGTGCCGCTTCGACCTCACGTACCTGCGCCGCAGCTTCTCCCGGTACGAGGTGATCTCCGCCTTCATCTCCGGGACCGGGGGCAGCGCGCCGCGCCCGGAGACCAGGTCCGCGATCCACTCGGCCTGGGCCTCGGCCAGCGGCATGATCGCCCCCAGGGGCTGGATCAGGCCGAGGAAGTACAGCCCGGGATGCGCCGGGTCCACGACCCGCCGGTACAGCGACACCTCGTTGTCCTCGGACGACACCGCCGGGAACTCCGCCGGATCCAGAAACGGGAATTCCACCTTGTAACCGGTGCAGTAGACGATGACGTCGACGTGTTCGCGGGACCCGTCCGCGAACACGACACCGGACCCGTCGAGCCGTTCGACGTTCGGTTTCACGGTGATGTCGCCGTGCCCGAGCCGCGTCAGCAGGTCGTCGGACACCGTCGGATGCGCGGCGAGGATGGCGTGCCCCGGTTCCGGCAGGCCGTAGCCGGTGAGCTTGCCGCGGGCCAGCCGCAGCATCACCCGCAGCGACAACGCCTGCAGCCACGCGGGCGCGAAGCGGGCGAGCGGTGAGGTCGTCAGGTGGTCGGTCGGCATGCCGAAGAGGTACTTGGGCATGATGTGCGCGCCTCGGCGCATCGCGAGGAACGTCCGCGCCGAGACGCGGGACGACTCGACGGCGATGTCGCAGGCGGAGTTGCCGATGCCGAGGACCAGCACCTTCTTGTCGGCGAACCGCTCGGGCGTCTTGTAGAAGTGCGCGTGCAGCTGTTCGCCGTCGAACGAGCCGGGGAACGCGGGCTCGGGCAGCCGCGGCGACCAGTGGTGCCCGTTCGCGACGATCACCGACCGGTAGACGTGCGACGTCTCCTCGCCCGTGTCGCGGTCGCGCGTCGTCACGGAGTACCCGCCCGGCGCGACGGACACGGAGGTGACCTCGGTCCGGAACCGGATGCGGTCGCGGAACCCGTGGTGCTTCACGAAGTCGTCGAAGTACTCGGCGATCTGGAAGTGCGACGGGTACGCGGGCAGGTGGGACGGCATCGGGAAGGACTTGAACTCCATCATCTGCCGCGAGGTGTTGATGTGCAGCGACCGGTAGGCCGAGGACATCCCGTTGTCGTTGAGGTAGCGCCAGTTGCCGCCGATCTCCGACCCGGTCTCGAAGCAGTCGAACTCGATGCCGCGGGCGCCGAGCACCTGACATGCGGCGATGCCGGACGACCCCGCCCCGATGACGCACACGCGCTCCATGCGCTGAAGTATTTTCACGTTAAGGGCGGCTGTCAATCGGCTTCGACCTGGAACGCCCGCTGGGTGGAACGGGGTGCGGCTGACCGGCCAGGCCCCATACGTTGTGCCCCATGCGAAGTCTTCTCGTGGCAGTCACGTCCGTACTGGCGTTCGCGGTCTCCACCGGCACGGCGGCGGGCGCGCCGCTGCCGTCCCCGGAGATCTTCGCGACGAACAACACCGCGATCATCACCGACCCCGCCGACCCCCGGCTGCGGGACCGGCTGGTGCGGTTCGACCGCGAGGTGCGCGGGATCGTGCGCGCCAACGGCGGCCACACGACCCGGTCGACGTTGCTCGACGGTGTCTTCTACTCGAGCGACCTGCGGCAGACGACGTTCGAGCGCTCCCGCAAGTTCGACGTCACCTTGAACGCCGAAAGCCTGCGCCACACCGCGTCCACGATCGCCAAGCAGTTCCGGCAGGAGGCGGTGCTCACGTTCCGCTTCCTCCCCGCGAACTCGCCCGCGGTCGACGCCGTGCAGGTCGAGGTCGACGGCATCACCGCCCAGCAGGTCCGCACCGGCCTGCTCAACGACGCGGTGGCGCGCGAGAAGCTCGGTGGCGGCAGCGTCACGTTGCAGGGCAAGGCGATCCTCATCGCGTCCGTCGGCGACCTGCCGACCGTGCGCGCGTTCGTCACCGGCATCGGCGGCGACCTGCGCAAGGCGAAGGTGCGCAAGGGGACGTGGGAGTTCGTTGGCGCGCAATAAACTCCTTTGTGGAGCACGGTGAACGCCGCCTAACCTCGTGGCATGGCAGCAACCGTGGTCCGCGGCCAGAACGTGGACATCCGACTGTGGACTCGACCGGACGAGGTCGAGGAGTTCGCCATGCGGCAGTTGCAGAACATCTCTTCGCTGCCGTGGGCGTTCAAGCACATCGCCGTCATGCCCGACGTGCACTACGGCAAGGGCGCCACGGTGGGTTCGGTGATCGCGTTGCGCGACGCCGTCTCCCCCGCGGCCGTCGGCGTGGACATCGGCTGCGGCATGACCGCCGTGCGCACCTCGCTCACGGCCAGCGACCTGCCGGCGACGCTGCGCGGGCTGCGGTCCCGCATGGAAGCCGTGGTCCCCGTCGGTTTCGGTCAGCACAAGGCGACCGCGTTCACCGAGAGGGACGCGTCCGACTGGGGCACGTTCTGGAGGAAGTTCGACGACCTCACGCCCGTCGTGAAGGCGCGCGCCGACAAGGCGATGCACCAGATGGGCACACTCGGGGGCGGCAACCACTTCCTCGAGGTCTGCCTGGACAGCGACCAGCGGGTGTGGGTCATGCTGCACTCCGGGTCGCGTGGCATCGGCAACGAGCTGGCGCAGCACCACATCGCGGTGGCGCGCACGCTCGCGCACAACGCCGAGCTGCCGGACCCGGACCTCGCCGTGTTCCTCTCGGGCACGCCCGAGATGGCGTCGTACCGTCACGACTTGTACTGGGCCCAGGACTACGCGCGACGCAACCGCGCGGTCATGCTGCGCCTGGTCTGCGACGTGCTGCGCGTGGAGTTCCCGCAGATCGCGTTCGAGGAGCCGATCTCGGCGCACCACAACTACGTCTCCGAGGAGAACCACTTCGGCGAGGACGTGCTGGTGACGCGCAAGGGCGCGATCCGCGCGGGTCGTGGCGAGCTGGGCATCATCCCGGGTTCCATGGGCACCGGTTCGTACATCGTGCGCGGGCTCGGGAACCCCGACTCGTTCGAGTCGGCGTCGCACGGCGCCGGCCGGAGGATGTCGCGCAACAAGGCCCGCAAGACGTTCACGACGCAGGATCTCGCCGCCCAGACAAGTGGTGTCGAGTGCCGCAAGGACTCCGGTGTCGTGGACGAGATTCCGGGCGCCTACAAGGACATCGACACCGTGATGGCGAACCAGTCCGACCTGGTCGAGGTGGTCGCCAAGCTCAAGCAGGTGGTTTGTATCAAGGGTTGATGTTTCCCTTGTGAGTGAACGGGAAAGCCTCCCGGACAGCCAGAGAGTTTGCCTGTCTTGGAGGTTTTTCCATGTCAACGGGCGCCATCATCGGCGTTGTGGTCGCGGTTCTCGTGGTGCTGGCGGTCCTCGTGCTCGTCTTGAGGCCGGCCATGCAGCGCAAGAAGCTGCGCGACCGCTTCGGCCCTGAATACGACCGCGCGGTCACGGACAGCGAGAGCAGAACGGCCGCAGAGAAGGAGCTCGCCGAGCGCGAGCACCGCCACAGCGAGTTCGACCTGAAGCCGCTTTCCCAGACGGCGCAGGACAGTTACCGCCGGCACTGGGCGAACGTGCAGGCGAAGTTCGTCGACTCGCCGGAGAGCGCCATCGCCGACGCCGACCGCCTCGTGACCGATCTGATGGCCGAGCGCGGATACCCCACCGAGGGTTACGAGGCGCAGCTGAGCGTTCTGTCCGTCGAGCACGCGAAGACGCTCGAGCACTACCGCAAGGCGCACGACATCTCGGAGCGCCAGGAGATCGGCGAGGCGAGCACCGAGGACCTGCGCACCGCGATGGTGCACTACCGCGAGTTGTTCACCGATCTGCTCGAACACGGTTCGGCAGGCAAGGACACCAGGGAAACCGTGCGGAAGGAGAAGACCGATGTCTGAGACACCGACTCACGCCGCTGGGGTTCCCACTCCGGCCCGGCCGCAGCAGACCCCGCAGCACACCGAACGCATGCCGCAGCAGTCGCAGCGAACGGACGAGGCGCAGCGTTCCGACTCTCAGCGGGCCGACGCCCAGCGTGTTGAGGCACAGCGGGTCGAGGCCCAGCGGACCGAAGCGCAGCGCACTGAAGCCCAGCGTGGTGACGGCCAGCATGCCGACGCACAGCGGACTGACGGTCAGCGTGCGGAAGCCCAGCGCACGGATGCTCAGCGCACTGACGGTCAGCGGGCTGAGCACCAGCGTTCCGACCACCAGCGTTCCGACCACCGCGGCTCCGACTCGGAGCGCACCGGCCACCAGCCGATCGGCAAGCTCGAGGACGAGTGGCAGGCCGTGCAGTACGAGTTCGTCGACGATCCGAAGGCCGCCGTCCGCAAGGCGGACGACCTCGTGACGCGCGCGATCGAGGAACTGAACACCAGGCACCGCTCCCTCACCAAGCAGCTCGAGGGAAACAGTGATCCACAGACCGAGGACCTGCGACTGGCTCTCCACCGCTATCGGGAACTCTTCAAGTCGCTGGTCGCCGTCAAATAACTGCTGGAAGCCCCGGCGCCGCGGCCGTAACAGGTGGCGGCGCCGGCAGGCGTGTCCGGATCAGCTGGGCAGTTCGCGGATCTCCATCTCGAGGACGTCGATCTCGTCGCTGATGGCCTCGTCCAGCATGTCGTCCAACAACTTGCGGCACTCCGCCGATCCGCATCGCGGCAGTCCCGCGCCGAACCTCGGCACCTGCTCCCACCACACCGCGGGGTTGTTCCAGAACGAGCCGGAACCCTGGTCGACACCTTCGAGGCAGCGCAGCCTCTGGTCGCTCGCCGGAAGGGCTCGCACGAACTCGACGAACAACGCCAGCGCATCGGGATTGCTCACCGGGACCGCGCCGTAGCCGCGCAGACAGTCCTCGAGCTCTGCGAGGAACTCCGCCTTGAAGGACACGGCACACCCCCGCTCCACCGCACCGTTGCGGACGTCCTGAAGTTCGTGCCAACAACAGTACCTCCGCGACTCCGGCGGGAAACGAGTGCGAACGGGCGGTATCTTCCTGTCCCCGCACGAGGTTCGGTGACCCGCAGTCACTTCACCCGCTGGACATGTTGCCTCGCGGAAGAGGTGGCTGGATGCCAGGAAACCGTTGTCCGGCTTGACGATCTGCCCCACGACCAGCCTGCCGGCCGGATGCGCCTCCCGCGCGGGCGCGGCCGAACGTCAGCCTCCCGGACGCGCCTGGGAAGTCACGCAAAGTGCGCAGGCGCGCGGAACGCGTCCGTTGGGGCCCGAAGGAATGCCCTGCGCGTGCTGGAGAACTGTTGCTCCGACCCGGGAATCGTTTGGTGTCTTCCAGATCTGCGAGCCCGGCTGGCGACAGGCGATGCGTCCGTCCATCTTGGACACGAGTGCGGCGTCGGGCGAACCGGGTCAGCGGTCGGCGTGCAGCCTCGCGACGAAGCTGAACCGATCACCCCGGTAGAGCGACCGGGCGCGTTCGATCGGGTGCCCGTCGACGTCGTAGGAGACGCGGTGCAGCAACAGCATGGGCAGTGCCGGGTTCGTGCCGATCAGCAACGCCTCGCGCGGCGTGGCGAGCACCGTCTCGACGCGCTCCTCGGCCTCGGCGAAACGCACGCCGAGACGTTCGGTGAGGCACGCGTAGAGCGATCCGGCGGGGTCGAGCTTCTCCAGCAGGTCCGGGAAGCGGCCGAGGCTCAGGTACGTCGACTCGAGACCGATGCGTTCGTCGTCGGCGAGCAGGACGCGTTCGAGGTGCACGATCGGGTCGCCGGGTTCGAGCACCAGGTCGCGGGCCAGGCCCTCGTCGGCGCCGAGCTCCTCGACCGTGATCACCGTGCGGTTCGGCTCGACGCCCTGCCTTCGCATGCCCTCGGTGTAGCTGACCAGCGACAACGGCTGGACGAGCTTCGGCGGGGCGACGAACGTGCCGCTGCCCTGGCGACGGAGGAGCTTGCCTTCGAGCACGAGCTCGCTGACGGCCTGGCGGAGCGTGACGCGCGACACGGAGAACCGTTCGGCGAGTTCGCGTTCGGACGGCAGGACGGTGCCTTCGCCGAGGTTCTCGACCAGGTCGAACAGCTCGGCCTTGACCGCGTAGTAGCGCGGGACTCGGCCGTGTTCTGGGATGCCCGCGCGAACGGGTCGATCAGCGCGGTGCGGCGGGACGCGGTTCACGTGGCGTGAGCCTACGTCACGCCGCGTGTGATCACGGGGCCAGCTTCGGCGGGTCGGGGATCTTGTAGCCGGAAGATCCGATGTTCTGCTCCAGCGACTTGCGCCAGGCGCCCGTGTCGATCATCTTCTGCATCGCGGCCTGGACCTTGGCCTTGCTGCCCGGGTCGTCGCGGTGCAGGCCGACGCCGTACTCCTCCTTGCTGAACGGGTCGCCGACGACCCGCAGCAGTTCGGGGTTCTGGGCGGCGTACCCCGCGAGCAGCACGTCGTCGGTGGTGACGGCGTCGACGTTCTCCGCGAGCAGCGCCGTGACGCAGTCGCTGAACTTGGCGTACTCGACCATCTTCACGTCCTTCGCGAACTGGTCGCGGACGTACTCGGCGGACGTGGAGCCGGCGGTGGAGCACAGGCGAAGGTTGGCGTTGAGCGACTTCGGGCCGTCGATGCGGCTCTCGTTCATGCGCACCAGCAGGTCCTGGCCGGCGACGAAGTACGGGCCGACGAAGTCGACGATCTGCTTGCGCTTGTCCGTGATCGAGTAGGTGGAGACGACCATGTCGGCCTCACCGCTGGTCAGGAGCGTCTCCCGGTTGCCCGGCTGCGCTTCCTTCCAGGTGATGTCCTGCTCGGCGATGCCCAGTTCGTTCGCGATGTACTTGGCGACGTCGACGTCGAACCCGCGGTAGCTGCCGTCGAGCCTGCGCACGGACAGTCCCGGCTGGTCGTACGACACGGCGATGACCATGCGGTCGCTCGAACTGACCTTGGCTGCCATGCCCGACCCGCCGCCACCCGCACACGAGGCGAGCAGGAGCACGGCCGCACATGTTGCCGCGACCAGGCGGAGAAGTGCTCTCGGCGTCATTCAGTCCCTCTTACAGCGGTCATCCACCACAGCGTTATTCCACGGGCATGCGCCTGCCCATGATGGTCGGCGATGCCCGGTGATGCCGGAAACCTAAGCGGCGAAAGGACGCATGTCCATACTTCTACGCGAATGAAACATCGGAATCGTTGCGGTAACTCACCAGTCCGGCGGTCACCGCAGACGGCGTGGACCGGCGTCGTGCAGGGACGGAGGCGGGCCGATGACGATGCGGGCGCTGCTCACGAAAGCCCCTGCGGCAGAAGCAAGAACGGGTTCGAGCTTGAGCGAGCGCACCTCCGGAAGGTCCTCGGCCAGTGCCGCCAAACGGAGTACCAGTTCCTGAAGTGCTTTCAGGTCCGCAGGTTCGTCGCCCCGGTATCCGGTGAGCAGGGGCGCCGCTTTCGGCGCGGCAACGAGTTCCGCCGCGTCGGTGTCGGTGAGGGGTACCGCCCGGTAGGCCCGGTCGCCGAGGAGGTCGCTGACGAGTCCCGACAGTCCGAACCAGACCAGCGTGCCGAAGCTCGGGTCGTCCTGCAGGCCCAGCACGCAGCTGACTCCCTTGGGCGCCATGCGTTGCACGTACACGCCCGGTTTGCCGGAGAGCGCGGCGAGGTCGTGGTAGGCGGCCTTGACCGATTCGCGCTGGGCGATGTCGAGGCGGACGCCGACGAGGTCGGTGCGGTGGCGCAGGCGTTCGCTGGTGGCCTTCATCGCGACGGGGTAGCCGAGTTCGTCCGCCGCCTCGACGGCCTCCTCCGCACTGTGGGCGATGCGGAACGGGACGACGTCGATGCCGTAGCACTCCAGCAGTTCGACGGCCGAGCGGTCGTCGAGGCGGACCTCGCTCGCCACGTTGTCCACAATGGACCTCGCCCGGTCGAGGTCGATGCCCTCCGGCCGCACGAAGGTGCCCTTCGCAGCGGCGCGCCAGCGGGCGTAGCGGACGGCGCGGGCCAGGGCGAGCACAGCGCGTTCGGGACTGGCGTAGCTGGGAATGGAGCCCTTCCCGGGCATCTTCAGCTCGTCCGGGATGCCCTCGACCGCGAGGAACGTGGAGACGATCGGTTTCGTGCGGTGCGCGCCCTCCTTGAGCGCGCGGGCGTACGCGGCGCCGGGGACCGCGATCGGAGGCACGAACACGACGACGAGGGCGTCGGTGTCGTCGCGGTCCAAGGCCTGCTGGACGGCCTTCGCGAACTCCTCCGGGGTGGCCTGGGCGCCGACGTCCACGGGGTCGCACGCGAGGTCCAGGTCCTGGGCCAGCAGGGTGTCGGCGGCGAGCAGGCCGATCGCGGTGGAGTTGCCGACGACCGCGACGCGCTTGCCCTGGGGCAGCGGCTGGTGGGCGAGCAGGAGCGCGGTGTCGAACAACTGGGCCAGCGAGTCGACCCGGATCACCCCGGCCTGCTCGAACAGGGCCTGGACGCTCGCCTCGTCGACCTTCGCGCCGGTGGCGGCGAGGCCGGGGACGACGGCGTGGCGGCCGGACTTCACGGCGACGATGGGCTTGGTGCGGCCGAGCCTTCTCGCGAGCCGCGCGAACTTGCGCGGGTTGCCGAAAGACTCCAGGTAGAGCAGGACGACGTCCGTGGCCGGGTCGGTCTCCCAGTACTGCAGCATGTCGTTGCCGGAGACGTCGGCGCGGTTGCCGGCCGAGACGAACGTGGACAGGCCGAGGCCCCAGCCGGCCGCGTTGGCGAGGATGGCCGTGCCGAGGGCGCCGGACTGGCAGAAGAAGCCCGCACGGCCCCGTTGCGGCAGCTTGGGGGCGAGGCTCGCGTTGAGGCGGACCTTCGGGTCGAGGTTGAGCACGCCCAGTGCGTTGGGACCGACGACGCGCATGCCGTGCGCTCTCGCCTCCGCCGCGAGTCTGCGTTCGGCCGACAGCCCGTCAGGTCCCGTCTCGCCGTAGCCCGAGCTGACGACGACGAGCGCCTTCACACCCTTGGCGAGGCACCCGTCCATGACCTCGTCGACGCTGGCCGCGGGCACGGCGACGACGGCGAGGTCGACGTCGTCGGGGATGTCGAGCACGGTCGGGTAGGCCCGGACTCCCCGGACGGCCCGGTGCTCGGCGTTGACGGGGTAGACGGGCCCGTTGAAGTCGGCTTCGAGGAGGTTCTTGAGGACCGCGTGCCCGATCTTGGTCGGGTCGGTGGACGCGCCGATGACCGCCACCGACCTAGGGTGCAGCAGGTTGTGCACGCTGCGGGCCTCGGCGGCCTGCTCGCGGGCCCTGGCGACGGCGACGGACTCGTCCGTGGGGTCGATCGCGAACTCCAGGTGCAGCACGCCGTCCTCGAACGCCCTGCTGACCTGGTAGCCGGCGTCGCGGAACACCCGGACCATCTGCCCGTTCTCGGCGAGCACCTCGGCCTCGAACCGCGCCAGCCCGACCTCCCTGGCCGCGGCGGCGAGGTGTTCGAGCAGGATGCTGCCCAGCCCGCGCCCCTGGTGCCCGTCCTCGACGACGAACGCCACCTCCGCGCTGTCCCCCCGATGCCCCTCGCCGAGGAGCCGGTCGAACCGGCCGACCGCGACGATCTCGTCGCCGAGGACTGCGATGAGCGCGACCCGGTCTTGGTGGTCGACGGTGCTGAAGCGCTCGAGGTCGCGCTGGGGGATCCGCGGGTACGGCCCGAAGTACCGGAAGTACCGCGTCCGTTCCGACAGCCGCCCGTGGAACTCCCGCAGCTCGTCGGCGTCGTCCGGCGTGATCGGGCGCAGGTGGACGGTGCCGCCGTCGCTCAGGACGACGTCGGCCTCCCAGCTCCTCGGGAAGTCGAACGGATCCCTTTGCGTGGTGTTTCCGACGGTGTCCGTCACTTCTGTCAGTCCCTGGGGTCGTCGGGATCGAGTCCGTGCAACGGGAAGACCGCACGCCGGGTCTCACGGATCGCCTTGTCGACCGGCTCCTGCGCGTCCCCACCCCACGGTTGGTACCCAGCGTCGCACTCATCAGTCATGGACGCGGGCAAAGGCCAGTTCGGTGCGATCCGTGTCGCATGGGCGACCCAGTCCGCCGGCAACGGCCGGTTCGGGTCGACGTCGCGGTCCAGCACGGTGGCCAGCAGGTGCGTCCACGACCGCGGCACCACCCTGAGCAGCTCGTACCCGCCGCCACCGAGCGCGAGCCACTTGTACCCGTGCTCGTCGACCAGGTCCCGGAACGCCTGGTAGATCGCCCGATGCCCGTCCACGCTCAACGACAGGTCCGCGAGCGGGTCCTCCTTGTGCGTGTCGACACCGCACTGCGTGACCAGCACCTGCGGCCGGAACGCCCGCAACAACGCCGGCACCGTCGCCTGGAACGCCCGCATCCACCCGCCGTCCCGCGTCCCGGCGGGCAACGGCACGTTGACCGCACTCCCCTCTGCCCCGGCGCCACCGACCTCACCGGCCCACCCGGTACCGGGCCACAGGCTCATCGGATGCTGGTGCAACGAGATCGTCAGCACCCGCGGGTCGTCCCAGAACGCCGTTTGCACCCCGTCCCCGTGATGCACGTCGACATCGACATACGCGATGCGCTCCACCCCGCTGCGCAACAACCACTCGATGGCCACCGCACAGTCGTTGTAGACGCAGAACCCCGCCGCACTGTCCGGCATCGCGTGGTGCAACCCACCGGCGATGTTGACGGCCCGATCCGCCTCCCCCGACGTAATGGCCCGAGCCGCCGCCAGCGACCCCCCGACCACCAGCGCCGAAGCCTCGTGCATCCGCTCGAACACGGGGTTGTCCGCGGTCCCGAGCCCGTGCCCGACGTCCCACCCGGCCGTGGGCGCCGCCTGCACAGCACTCAGATACCCGGGCTTGTGCACCAGCTCGATCTCTTCGTCACTGGCCGGTTCGGGCGCCCGCAGTTCCACGCCGTCCAGCACCCCGAGCGCCGTGGCGAGCCGCACGGTCAGGTCGAGCCGGACCGGATTCAGCGGATGGTCGCCACCGAGGTCGTACCCGAGGAAGGACCTGTCCCAGACAACAGCGGCTGGCTTACCCATGCCCAGCAACCTACAGTCGCGGGCCCGGAACCGATCTCACCGAACAGGGGTCAGAGGCGACATGCACCTGAGACCAGCGGCCATCCTCCTCGCACTGGGCCTGACCCTCGCCGCCGTCTCGGGCTGCGCCGACCAGGTCAGGGGCACCGCGACAGCAGACGCTGCCGCGGTCCAAGAACCCGCCGACCCCACCACGACCTCGAAGAAACCGCCCACCAGCACCGAGGCCTCCAAGCCGGCCAGCCCCACCACCGCCCAGAAACAGGGCGACGTGAAGATCGCCACCAAGAAGAAGGCCGCCGGCCTCGAGACCTGCGGCGTCCTCAAGGCCTCGGACATCGAGGCGGCCACCGGCGGCAAGTCCTCGGCGGATGGCGGCTGCATCCACACCACCACCGGCCCGTCCGCCGTCATCACCCAGATGGTCACGGTGCCGGACGTGGCGGACCAGGAGGCCGAGAAGAAGCAGATCGAGATCGGTGGCAACACCGCGTGGCAGGTCAGCCCCGCCAAGGACGACTGCCAGGTCACCGTCATGCTGACCGACGACCCGACCGCCATCACCACGGCCTTCTCGGTGAGCGTCCTCGCCATCGAGGAACTGGACACCTGCGGCATCGCCCTCAAGCTGGCCACCGAGGGCTTCAACCGCATCCCCGGCGCCTGACACCCGCCGGACCGGATCAGCCGCCGGTGGCGACCTCCCGGTCCAACGCACACCAGTTGGACCAGGACCCGGCGTACAACGCCGCCGGCTTCTCGGCCGACGTGATCCCCGCGACCTCCAGCGCGAGCACCACCGACGAGGCGGTCACCCCCGACCCGCAGTACGCGCCGACAGCCACACCACCCGACACCCCGAGCCCGGCGAACCGCGCGGCCAACTCCTGCGGACCGAGCCACCGGCCATCCGCTCCGACGTGCCCGGTGGCCGGCGCGTTGAGCGCACCCGGGATGTGCCCGGCCTTGGGGTCCACCGGCTCGGTCTCCCCGCGGTACCGAGGGGCGGCCCGAGCGTCGAGCAGCACCCCCTCCGAGGCGAGCGCCGCCGCCTCGTCCGCATCAAGCACGGGCATCTGCCCAGGCCGCACCACCACGTCGCCGGCGGCATCACCCGTCAGCGCCTCCGGCACCTCCGCGGACACCGGCAGCCCGGCGGCCTCCCACGCGGCGAACCCGCCGTCCAGCACCGCGACCTCAGCGAACCCGGCCCACCGCAGCAGCCACCACACCCGCGCGGCGACCGACCCGTCCCCCGCGTCGTACGCCACGACCTGGGCACCCTCGCGCACCCCGGCACGGCGCAGCACCTCCTGCAACCGCTCCGGATCCGGCAGCGGATGACGGCCCCCGGCGCCGGGCGCAGCGGACAGCTCCGTGTCCAGATCCACGTACACCGCGCCGGGCACGTGGCTGACCTCGTAGTCTTGGCGTCCGGGTGGTCCACCGAGACGCCACCGGACGTCCAGCACGACGGTGGCCGGACGCGCACTCAGCGCGTCGGCGAGGGCCTCAGGAGTGATCAAGGGATGCACGGCTCACATCCTGCACCCGCGCGGACACCTGTGTCCCCCGGCACGACTACCATCGACACCATACGAAGGGGAGCGGGTGTGAACGACCTCATCGACACCACGGAGATGTATCTCCGCACGATCTACGAGCTCGAGGAAGAGGGCGTGGTGCCTCTGCGCGCCCGCATCGCCGAGCGCCTGGGCCAAAGTGGACCGACGGTGAGCCAGACCGTCGGCCGCATGGAACGCGACGGCCTGGTGGTCGTGGCGGAGGACCGCCACCTCGAGCTCACCGAGCAGGGCCGCAACCTCGCGATCGCCGTCATGCGCAAGCACCGGCTCGCCGAGCGCCTCCTCGTGGACATCATCGGGCTCGAGTGGGAGCACGTGCACAGCGAGGCATGCCGCTGGGAGCACGTCATGAGCGAGGCTGTCGAGCGCAAGCTCATCAAGCTGCTCGGCAACCCCACCACCTCGCCCTACGGCAACCCGATCCCCGGCCTCGACAAGCTGGGCGACGGCGAGCCGGCCCCGCCCGCCGAGGCGGACCTGGTGCGCGTGGACGAGGTGGCCCGCCGAGGCGGTGGCCGCGTCGAGGTGCGCCGCATCGCGGAGCACGTCCAGCTCGACCCGGACCTCATGGCCGAGCTCAAGGACGCCGGCGTCGTGCCGGGCGGCACCGTGGAGGTCGAGGCGCTCGGTGGCGCCAAGGTCATCCAGGTGCGCGGCGGCAACGGCAACACGGCAGAGCTCGACCCCGCGGTCGCCCACGCCGTCCTGGTGCTCGCCCGGTGACCCAGGCGACGACACCGGCGGAGAAGGCCGCGGAGGCGTTCGAGCGCCAGCACGGACGCGCTCCCGAGGGGGTCTGGTCGGCGCCTGGCCGCGTCAACCTCATCGGCGAGCACACCGACTACAACGACGGCTACGTGCTGCCGTTCGCGTTGCCCCACCGCATCGCGGTCGCGGCGTCGCCCCGTACCGACGGCGTGATGACCGTCAGCACGATGGGCGACGACGGCGGGGTACAGGTGGCGGACCCGGTCGTGGTCGCCGACCTAGCCCCCGGCACCATCAAGGGGTGGGCCGCGTACCCCGGTGGCGTCGCCTGGGCCCTGCGCGAGCAGGGGATCCCCGTCACCGGCGGGGCGGACCTCGTCATCGCGGGCGACGTGCCCGCGGGGGCCGGTCTGTCCTCCTCGCACGCGCTGGAATGCGCTGTCGCGCTCGCGTTGCTCGGCCTCGCCGGCGTCGACGCCGAGCGGCCGGACATCGCGCGCTGGGTGCAGCACTCCGAGAACGACTTCGTGGGCGCACCGACCGGCATCCTGGACCAGACGGCATCGCTGTGCTGCATCGAAGCGCACGCCCTGTTTTACGACGTGCGCTCCGGCAAGCCGGAGCAGGTCGCGTTCGACGCGGCTGCCAGCGGGCTCGAGGTCCTCGTCATCGACACCCGTGCCAGCCACGCGCTCGTCGACGGTGGCTACGGCGCCCGGAGGGCAGGCTGTGAGCGTGCGGCCGGCATCCTCGGCGTCCCCGCGCTGCGCGACGTCGACATCGCCGAGCTCGACCAGACGCTCGTCCGGCTGCCCGAAGAGCTGCGTCCGCTGGTGCGGCACGTCGTGACCGAGAACGACAGGGTCCTGCGCACCGTCGAGCTGCTCCGCACGGGCCGGCTCGCCGAGGTCGGGCCTCTCCTGTCCGGCTCCCACACGAGCCTTCGGGACGACTACCGGGTCTCGTGCCTCGAGCTCGACGTCGCCGTCGACTCCGCGATGGCGGCCGGCGCCCTGGGCGCCCGGATGGTCGGCGGCGGTTTCGGTGGCTCGGCCATCGCCCTCGTGCCCGTCGAACGGCACGACGAGGTCGAGCGGTCCGTGCTCGCCGGCTTCGCCTCGCGCTCGCTGACGCGGCCGAGGCTCTTCACGGCGGTTCCGTCCGCGGGCGCGGGCAGGGACCGGTAGCCAAGAACGATCCTGATCAGGAATGCGAGGACTGTGGTGAAGCTGCTCGTCACGGGCGGGGCCGGATACGTCGGCAGCGTGAACGCTGCCAGGTTGCTCGAAGCCGGGCACGAGGTGGTCGTCCTCGACGACCTCTCGACCGGGCACGAGGACGCCGTCCCCGCGGGAGCGCGCTTCATCCGGGGCGACATCGCCGAGGTGATCGGCGATGTCCTCGCGGAAGGGTTCGACGGCGTTCTGCACTTCGCGGCGAAGTCCCTCGTGGGCGAATCCATGCAGGACCCAGGCAAGTATTGGACGGGCAACGTCCTTACCGCGATTCGCCTGCTCGATGCGATGAAGGAACACGGCACGCCGAAGCTCGTCTTCTCCTCGACTGCCGCGACGTACGGCGAGCCGCGGGAGGTGCCGATCCCCGAGACGGCCCCCACCGCGCCGACCAACACCTACGGCGCCACCAAGCTGGCCATCGACCACGCGATCACGTCGTACGCCGCCGCGCACGGCCTGGCGGCGACGAGCTTGCGGTACTTCAACGTCGCCGGCGCCTACGGCAGCATCGGCGAGCGGCACGCGACCGAGACCCACCTCATCCCGCTCGTGCTGCAGGTCGCGCTCGGGCAGCGCGACCACATCTCGATCTACGGCGAGGACTGGCCCACCGAGGACGGCACCTGCGTCCGCGACTACATCCACGTCCTGGACCTCGCGGACGCCCACCTCCTCGCGCTCGAGAACGCCACCGCCGGCGAGCACCGGATCTACAACCTGGGCAACGGCACCGGCTTCTCGGTCAAGCAGGTCATCGACACCTGCCGCGAGGTCACCGGCCACCCGATCCCCGCCGTCGTCGCCCCGAGGCGCGCCGGTGACCCGGCCGTCCTGGTCGCCTCCGCCGAGCGGGCCCGCGCCGACCTCGGCTGGAAGCCCGAGCGCGCCGACATCACCGGCATCGTCCGCGACGCGTGGGAGTTCACCCGCGCCCGGCACGGGGCCTGAGCCGGGATGACCGACTTCGCCTCCTTCGAGAGCTACAACGCCACCGCGCGGCTCGCGTCGCTCGCGCTGTCCCCGGACGGCACAAGGCTCGTCACGGTCGTGTCCACGCTCGCGCCGGACGGTAAGACGTGGCAGGGCGCTCTCTGGGAGGTCGATCCGACCGGGGAGCGGGAGGCCGTCAGGCTCACCCGCTCCGCCAAGGGCGACTCCTCCCCCGTGTTCGCGCCGGACGGGTCGCTGCTCTTCCTCTCGGCCCGCCCGGACCCGCTCGCGAAGCCGGGCGAGTCCAAGGAGAAGAAGGCGCTGTGGCGGCTTCCGATCCGAGGCGAGGCCGCCGAGGTGCTGCGGCCGGGCGGCGGAGTCGGTCAGCTGCGTGCCGCCGGCGAGACGGTGCTGTTCACGTCGTCGGCGTACCGCTTCACGGAGTTCGGCGACGAGGACGACGCCAAGCGCAAGGCCCGCGAGGACGCCGGCGTGACAGCGATCCTGCACGAGTCGTACCCGATCCGGTACTGGGACGCCGATCTCGGCCCGGCCTACCCGCGCTTGTTCGCGACCCCGCTCGCCGGCACCGGCGCCGAGGCGGTCACCGCACTCAGCGAAGACTCCGCGAGCAGGCTCAGCGACGAGGACGTCGAGCTGAGCCCAGACGGGAAGTGGGCGGTCCACGGCCACGCCGTGGACGTCAGCGCCGCCTACGGCCGCCGGACCGAACTGCGGGTCGTGGCCACCAGCGGCGGCGAGCCCCGGGTCATCGCCTCCGAAGACGGGTTCTCCTTCCACGGCGCCACTTTCACCCCGGACTCGTCCGCCGTGATCGCGATCCGCGTGCGTGAGGCCACTCTGGACTCGCCATTCCGGCGCGACCTGGTGCGCGTGGAGCTTTCGGGCGACTCGATCACGCCACTGACACCCGACTTCCCAGAGGCGCCGGACCACCCGGTGGTGAGCCCGGACGGGACGGCGGTCTTCTTCACCGCGAGCCACCTCGGCCACCAGCCCCTGTGGCGGCTCGACCTCGCGACCGGCGAGATCACGAAGCTGACGGTCTCCGGCTACTACAGCGATCTGGTCGTGAGCCCGGACAGCAAGACGCTGTACGCGCTCCGCAACTCGGTCGACCACCCGCCTCAGCCGGTGCGGCTCGCCGCCACCGGTGCCGACCAGGATCCCGAACGGCTGCGTGCGCCCGGCGCGATCCCGTCGGTGCCCGGCACGCTCACCGAGATCTCCACGGTCGTCGCCGACGGCCGGACCGTCCGCTCGTGGCTCGTGCTGCCGGAGGGCGCCTCCGCCGACTCCCCCGCTCCGCTGCTCCTGTGGGTGCACGGTGGCCCGGTCATGAGCTGGAACGGCTGGACCTGGCGTTGGAACCCGTGGCTCATGGCCGCTCGCGGCTACGCCGTCCTGCTGCCCGACCCCGCCCTGTCGACCGGGTACGGGCCCGGCTTCATCAAGGCCGGCTGGGGTCGCTGGGGTGCTGAGCCCTACACCGACCTCATGGCCATCACGGACGTCGCGGTCGAGCGGGCCGACATCGACGCCTCCCGGACCGCCGCGATGGGCGGGTCGTTCGGTGGCTACATGGCCAACTGGATCGCCACCCAGACCGACCGGTTCCGCGCGATCGTCACCCACGCGTCGCTGTGGCACCTCGACGCCTTCTCCGGCGGTACGGACAGCTCCTACTTCTGGATGCGGGAGATGGGCGATCCTCTCACGCACCCGGAACGGGTCCTGGCCAACTCCCCGCACCTGCGGGTGGCTGACATCAAGACCCCGATGCTCGTCATCCACGGGGACAAGGACTACCGGGTTCCCATCGGTGAAGGGCATCGCCTGTACTTCGACCTCGTCCGTCACGGGGTCAATGCGAAATACCTTTACTTCCCAACGGAAAACCACTGGATTCTCACCCCCGGCAACTCTCGGGTCTGGTACGAGACGGTGTGGGCGTTCCTGGCCGAGCACGTCCTGGATCAGGACTGGGAGCGGCCAGAACTGCTCTGAGCGCGGCCGAGCAGCTCACGGGCGCTGTCCAGGTATTTCACGGACAGCGCCCGCACCTCTGACGGCGGGAACGCGGCACTGACGGCGGCTCGGACGAGTTTGCTCAGCGCGTGGCCGGGACAGGCCTCCTCGGCGACGTCGAGCGCGACGGACGCGATCCCTCCGTCGCCGCGCTGGTAGGCGTAGAACGCGAGCAGACACGCGGGTTCCGCTCGTTCCGGTGCCGGGCAGGCCCTGGTGAGCTCGAGCCACAGGCGTTCGGCGAGCCTGGACCTGGGCTGCACCGCGAACCCCATGCTCGCGTCGCGCACCTCGGCGTCAGCCAGCGCCCTCGCCAGAGCGACGATCTCGCTGTCCGGCAAGGGTCCCGCCCGGTGCTCCACGGCGTCGATCGCATCGCTCACCCGGCGTAGTTCGGCCTCGGGGTCGGCATCGCCCGAAGCCGTGATGAGCTGGTCCAGCAAGGTGGATCTGCGTTCCAGTGCCTCGGGCGGATCCAGCGTGAGGATCGCGGCCATGGCCGCGCGCGACTCGAATGTCACGTTGCCCTCGTGTGCCGACGCGGCTGCCACAGCGGACAACTGGGGATCCGGCAACGTCCCGGAGCAGTCGATGTCGAGATAGCACAGCCATTGCGCGTCCTTCTGGCACGACGGCAGCCACACGGCCTCGACGACGTCGATGCCCACGCCGCCCAACTGGTGTCTGAGGACTTTGACCAGTGGCTCGTGCGGCAGTTCCTCAGGCATGTGCTCCGACGGCGGGCACACGACGACGAGGATCACCTCGGACGCGTCTTGTTCTTGCAGCGGACCTTCCAGCTGGGCCGCTAGCTGGCCTCGATGTCGTGGTCGTGGAAGGTCGACGCGCATGGTCATGCTGACCAGATGGTCCTTCAGCACCAGCACGACCAGCGAGTCGGCCGGGTGGAACCCCATCAGGTGCGGGATGGCGGCGTAGAGATCGCCGGCGTCGCGAACTCGGATCGGTTTCGAGAGGGTTGAGGGCATGGGCTCACTGTGGGCGGTGGGGCCGGGTGGTGAGCCGGGTAGGGCGTGAGGTTGTGGACAACTCAGCGGTTGTGGACAGGTTGAGATCTTGAGGTGCCGGGGAGCGGGGTTTTGTCGGGGGTGGGTGCTAGGTTGCCGCGCTTCGGTCCCGGGAGACCGAAGCGCGGCATCACGTCAGAAGGACTGGAACACGGTGCGCCAGCCGCCGACGACCGGCAGTTCCACCGACGTCCGGGTGAGGTCCAGCGACAGGCCGGCACCCGGCTTCGGGCGCAGCGTGTAGTCGTAGTCGCTGGAGATCACGACGAACTCGAGCCGGTGACCGGCCTGCAGGACGTAGTCGTCCGGCACGATCGGCACCTCGACGTCGTAGAACTTGCCGGGCTTGATCGGCGATGTCCTGTCGGGGCGCTCCCGGTTCTGCGGGTCGGTCGAGCCGCGCGTGATGACGTGCGACCTGCCGTCCGCCGCACGGTCGACGAGCAACGTCGTCACGTTCGCCGCGGGCCGGTCGAACGCGACACGCAGGTTCGCCGTCGACTTGCCCGACAACCGCACCGGCTTCTTCGCCGGCCCCGAGGTGTACGAGAGGCGGTTCGGCGAGGTCGCGAGGTCGATCAGCGACTCGGCCGTCTTCGTCGCGTCGTCGGTCAGCTGTTCGACGCCGCGACCGGGCAGGATGCCGAGGCCGCCCTTGGTGGATCCACCCGCGGACAGCCGCAGCCGCACGTCGGACGTGCCGGGAGCCGGCCAGTCCTTCTCGTCGACCCACGTCTTGTCCTCACGCTGCAGCGTCGCCTTCGGCTCCTTGTCGATGCCGTTGCGGTGACCCCACAGGTACTGGGTGAACCAGCGGTTGAGCGTGCGCCGCCACTCGGCCGAACGCAGCGTGTCGGCGTCCGTGTGCCCGGACTGGTGCAGCCAGATCTTGTGCGGCGCACCGACCTTCTTCAACGCCGAGTACCACTGCTCGACGTGCGTCATCTTGACGTTCCAGTCGTTGAGCCCGTGCACCGCCAGCACGGCCGCACGGACCTTGCGGACGTCGTTCATGTAGTTGCGCTCGTCCCAGAACCGGCTGTAGTCACCGGTGATGCGGTCCTGGTCCTTCGCGATCTCGGCGATGATCGGCTTGCAGATCTCCCGGTCCGCACGCGTGTAGACGTACTCCGCGAGCACGTCGGCGTCCTCGCCCTGGAACGTGCCGGGTGCGACGACGGCGCCGTCCGCCCGGTAGTAGTCGTACCAGCTGGAGATGGCGGCGATCGGCACGATGGCTTCGAGGCCGCGCACGCCGGTCGAGGCGACGGCGTTGGGCAGTGTCCCGTTGTAGGAGACGCCCATCATGCCGGTCTTGCCGGTGGACCAAGTCGCCTTGATGGCTTCGCCCGTGGCGGTGCGTGCGGTCGCACGGCCGTTGAGCCAGTCGACGACGACACGCGCGCCGATCGTCTCGTTGACGTCACCAGTCGTCGGGCAGCCCGTGGACTTGCCGGTGCCGAGCGACTCGGCGTAGACGACGGCATATCCACGCGCGATGAAGTAGGCCTCGTAGCGGCCCGACGTGATCGGGTTCGGGCCGAGGGCGGCGGTGATGCGTCCGTCGGAGGAGGACTTCAGCAAACGGCCGTTGCGCTTGTCCGGCACGTACAGCTCGACGTCGACGTTGTGGTTGGCAACGTCGTTACCGCCCGAGAAGTACGGGCTGACCATGTAGACGACGGGGACCTTGAGACCGCGCTCGGTGGCGCGTGGCCGGACGACCTCGGTGTAGACCTCGTCGTCCTTGCCGTCGCGGTCGCTGTCGACCGGTGCCCGGACCCAGAGGCTCTCCTTCACCACGTCCTTCGGATCGAAGACGGGTTGCGCCTCGCCGTCCTTGAACACCGGCCCTTCGGCGGCTTGGGCCGTCACGGGCAGGAATGGCAGAACCAGCACCGCTGTCAGCAGTGCAACTCTTCGTGCGCCCCTCACGAGGCACCCCCAATGCGGAAGCCAGAGACAGGGATCGCCCTGCACCCTCTCCTTTGACTGCAAGACATGTCACCCGTCGAACGGCCCTTGACCTGAGAGCATGGACCGTGCACATTTCCGACTTCGTCCACGCGTTGCCGAAGGCCGAGCTGCACGTCCACCTCGTGGGCGCGGCCTCCGTCGACACCGTCCTCGCGCTCGCGCGCAACCACCCCGGCGGGCGAGTGCCGACCGACGAGGCCGCTCTGCGGAAGTTCTACGAGTTCAGGGACTTCCGGCACTTCATCAACGTCTACGGCATCGTCAACGACCTCGTCACCACCGGGGAGGACGTCCGCACGCTCATCGTCGGATACGCACGTGACGCCGCACGGACCAACATCCGCTATGCGGAGCTGACGATCAGCGCGACCAGTCACCTGCGGGCGGGCATCGCACCCGACGAACTCGTCGAGGCGTTGAAGGCGGGCCGGGACGAGGCGCTCGCGGAGCACGGTGTCGCGTTGCAGTGGATCTTCGACGTTCCCGGCACCTGGGATCGCGACTGGGGCATGACGAGTGCGCGGTTCGCGGCCGAGTACCGGCCCGAGGGACTGGTCGGGTTCGGGCTGGGCGGGTTCGAGTCGGACTCGCCGAGGGCGATGTTCCGCGAGGCGTTCGCGATGGCGCGCGACGCCGGACTGCACATGGTGCCGCACGCCGGTGAGACGACGCCGCCCAGCGAGATCTGGGCCGCGCTGCGCGATCTGCGCGCCGAACGGATCGGGCACGGCGTCAGTGCGGTGCAAGATCCCGAGTTGATGCGGCATCTCGCTGACGAGGGCGTCGTCGTCGAGGTGTGTCCGACGTCGAACATCCGCACGGGTGCGGTGACGTCGCTGGACGAGCATCCGTTGCCACGGCTCGTGGAGGCCGGTGTGCCCGTGACGATCAGCACGGACGACCCCGGCATGTTCCACACCGATCTCGACCGCGAGTACCTGCTGTGCCACGAGCGGTTCGGTTTCGGCCGCGACGAACTCGCCGGCCTCGCCCGAGCCGCGGTGCGGGCGTCGTACGCGCCTGCCGAACTGAAGGACCAGTTGCTGAAGGAGATCGACGCCCTGTGAGTGTGAGCGTGGTGACGACGACCGTTGGCTCCGAGGACGCCGCGGAGTCGCTGGCGAAGGGCATCGTCGGGGCGCGGCTTGGCGCGTGTGTGCAGATCGTGCCGATCCGCAGCATCTACCGGTGGGACGGCGAGGTGCGCGTCGACGCGGAATGGCAGTGCGTCGTGAAGACGTCCACCACCCGCGTCGACGAACTCGTCGCGCACATCAAGGCGCACCACACCTACGACGTGCCGGAGGTCGTCGTCACCCCTGTGACCGGGGGCAGCGACGACTACCTCGCGTGGGTGTCAGAGGAGACCTCTTAGGTGACGCGGCAACGGCTCGGTGTGCAGAACTCCGAGCCGTTGCGTCGCCCTCGTCAACGCCACGTACAGCTCGCTGGGCGACATGCGGTGCGGTTCGACGACGAGGACGACGTCGAACTCCAGCCCTTTCGACGCACGCGGCGGCATCCAGCCTCCGCCGATGACGGCGATCGTGCGTTCGTCGTGTGCATCCGCGTGCGCGTCGAGTTCGTCGCGCACGGCCGCCGATATGTCAGTTACGCGGCGAGCCCATGGACGTACACCTGCCGCGCGCACTGACACCGGCACCGACGCGTCGGGGTCCACAAGCTCGAGGACCGGGATGGCGACGGCCATGATCTCGCCGGGTGTGCGGTAGTTGACCTCCAGCCGGCGGTAGGTGAACCGGTCGAACACAGCACCCCAGCTCCGGACGCCGCTCGCCGACTGGCGCTGGGCCAGGTCGCCGACGACGGTCATGGACTTGTTCGGGCATCGGCGCAGGAGCACGCGCCAGTCCATCGCGGACAGCTCCTGCGCTTCGTCCACGACTACGTGGCCGTAGGTCCAGGTGCGGTCGGCGGCGGCTCCTTCGGCGAGAGTGCGCTGGTCACGGACCTCGTGCCGGGGAGCCAGCACTTCGGCGTTGACGAAGTCCGTGACGATGTACTCGTCGGAGTCCGCGCGCTTGTCGATCGACAGGACGTCCATGACACCACGCGCGTATTCGAGCTGTTCCTCCTCTTCCCGTCTCGCCGCGCGCTCCGCGGCTCCGTCGGAGCCGAGCAGGTCGGCGAGTTCGTCGAGCAACGGCACGTCGGTCACCGTCCACGCCTCGCCGTCGGGCCGGTACAGCTCCGGTGCGCCGATCCGGAAGCAGCGGCCCTCGTACAGGTCGGCGAGCAACTGTTCTGGTGTGAGCAGAGGCCACAGCCTGTCGACGGCGTCGTGCAACGCGGAGCTGTTCCGGAGTTCGTGGCGGACGTCCTCCTCGATCTCCGGCCAGTCGACACCGATCAACCGCAACGCCGGTGCGACGAGTTCCTCGGCGAGCGCGAGGAAGAAGTACTTGCGCGCGGCGTTGTGCGGGAGCCCGTAGTAGCGCGTCTTCTCCCGCGCGACGGCGGCGACGTGCGCGTCGAGCGGGACGACGACATCCTCCAGCTCGATCTCGACGGGCTCGTCGGGAAGCTCCTGCCTGTCGGCGACGGCGACGGCCAGCAGGTCCAGAACTGATATATCGCCTTTCAGCCGTTGCAACGACGGGGTGTCCTCGACGTCGGTCACGACGCCGGGGTACAGCTCGCCGGGTGTCGCGAACACGACGTCGGTCTCCCCCAGCGACGGCAGGACGTCGCCGACGTAGTGGAGGAAGCCGGTGTTCGGGCCGACGATCAGCACTCCGTGGCGCGACAGGCGTTCACGACGCGTATACAGCAGGTATGCCACGCGGTGCAGGGCCACGGCGGTCTTGCCGGTGCCAGGGCCACCTTCGATCACCAGCACGCTGGGGCCCGAGAACCGGATGATCTCGTCCTGCTCGGCCTGGATGGTCGAGACGATGTCGCGCATCGTCGCGGTCCGCGGCGCGTTGAGGGCGTCGAGCAGTGCGGTCGTGTCGGTCAGCAGTTCGTCGTCGTGGAAGTCGCACAGCTCCCGGCCACGAACACGGAAGTGCCGCCGCAGCACGACACCCTCCGGGTTCGCGGCGGTCGCCGTGTAGAACGGCCGCGACGCCGGGGCGCGCCAGTCCAGCAGCAACGGTTCGAAATCGTCGTCGAACAGCCCGACGCGTCCGATGTAGGTGCAGTCGCCGTTCTCCGAGTCGATGCGGCCGAAGCACAGCCCCGCCTCCGCCGCGCGGTACTTGCCCAGTTCTCTGGTCAGCACCTCGACGTGGGCCTCCCGGTCCAGCCGTTGGGTGAGCGTGTCCCGCAGCGCGACCACAAGGTCGGCGGCCGCTTTGTTCCGTTCTTTGTCGAGCTTTTCATACAGAGAGGTGATCCGTGCCTGTTCGCTCGCCAACACCTTGCCCCCTGTGATACAATCTTCGTATCTTCCCGGAAAATTCATTCCGAAAATCCAAAGCCATTCTTTCTATCACACTTTGGTCGTGCGCGGCACCCTTGCGAGAGCCCGCGATGAAGGTGATCTGGCTGGTCAGCACCTCAGAGGGCAGGGCTCAGGTTTTTCCGGCACCCGGCAGCGTTCCGCTACCCAGCATCCACTGATTCGCCGTCGACCACACCTGGAAATGTAGGATCCGACGAAGCGGTCGATGTTGCCGAAGAGCCGGAATGGACGTGGTCGGAGCATGAAGCTGGTCATCCTGGGCGGCGGTGGTTTCCGCGTACCTCTCATCTATCGCGCGTTGCTCACCGACCGTTCGCCCGGCCGCGTGACCGAGGTCGTGCTGCACGACCTGGACGCCGCGCGGCTCTCCGCGATCGGCGGCGTTCTCGCCGAGCTCGCGACCGATGTGCTGGACGCGCCGACGGTGACGACGTCGACGGACCTCGACGGGGCGTTGCGCGGGGCGGACTTCGTTTTCTCCGCGATCCGCGTCGGCGGACTCGACGGGCGTGCGGCGGACGAGAGCGTCGCGGCAGGTTGCGGCGTGCTCGGGCAGGAGACAGTCGGTGCCGGCGGACTCGCATACGGCCTGCGTACCGTGCCCGTGGCGCTCGACATCGCACGCCGTATATCGGTGCACGCGCCGGACGCGTGGGTCATCAACTTCACCAATCCCGCCGGCATGGTCACGGAGGCGATGTCAGCGCACCTCGGAAGTCGCGTCATCGGTATCTGCGACTCTCCTGTCGGGCTCGGCAAGCGGGTCGCGCGGGCGGTCGGCGCCGATCTCGAAGACGTCTGGCTCGACTACGCCGGTCTCAACCACCTCGGTTGGCTGCGAGGCGTCCATGTGGGTGGGCGTGATGTGTTGCCGGACCTGCTCGCGGACACCGGGCGGCTCGAGTCGTTCGAGGAGGGCAAGCTCTTCGGCTCGGAGTGGCTGCGGACGTTGGGCGCGATTCCGAACGAGTACCTGCACTACTACTACTTCACGCGTGAGGCGGTGGAGTCCGGCGCGTCACGCGGAGCGTTCCTGCTGGAGCAGCAGAAGAAGTTCTACGCGGCGCCTTCGTGGGACAGCTGGGAGCGGACTCGGCTCGAGCGCGAGCAGACGTACATGGCCGAGACCCGCGACGACGAACGCGACAGCGACGACCTCGACGGCGGCGGCTATGAGCGGGTGGCCCTCGATCTGATGCACGCCATCGCGTCCGACAAGCAAGCCACCTTGATCCTCAACGTGCCGAACAGGACGACGTTGGCGTGTCTCGACGCGGACGCCATCGTCGAGGTGCCGAGCCTCGTCGACGCGAGCGGCGCGCGGCCGGTCTCGGTCAGCCAGGTGCCGGACGAGGGTGTCGGACTCGTCACCGCACTCAAGGTCGTCGAACGCGCCACCATCAAGGCGGCCATCAGCGGTGAGCGCGCGCATGCCGTGAAGGCGTTGGCACTACATCCGCTCGTTGACTCCGTGACCATCGCACGGAAGATCGTCGACACGCATCCGCTCCTGTCCGGTGTCTTCCGCGCTGACTTCTGAGGTCGTGGACTCCGACCTGTTGCGGCAGCTCGGTGAACGTGCCATGCCGGTTCGTCGAGCGCATCGCGAAGGACGACGTCGCTAGCGAGCGCGACATCTTCCGGCTCGTGTCGACGCGTGCGGACGGCGACGGGCGCACGTTCCATGGTCGCTTCCACACATACTCGCGGCGCACGGGACGGACGATGGCGCATGTGCGTTGACTACGACACGGACGAGCGATCAGCGACGCTGGAGGAGGAGTCGCACGCGGCGATCAACGTTGACGACGTCGACGCGTTCAGCGAGTGACCAGGGTCTGATGCCGAGTGGTGGAGTTCTTAACTACGCTCGTCCGCAAATGGACACCACCACCTCTCGCCGCGTGCCACTCGTCATGGGCATCGCCGTGCTCGTGCTGCTGCTGGACCAGGCCACGAAGTTCTGGGCCGAGAGCGCGCTGACCGGCCGCGCGCCCATTCCCGTGATCGGGGAGTTCCTGCAGCTCAGGCTCCTCTACAACCCCGGTGCCGCGTTCTCGATCGGTGCAGGGTCGACGTGGGTCTTCACCATCGTCGCGGCCGTCGCCGTCGTGATGCTCGCGCGGTACGGCATGCAGCCGCAGACGAAGCTGCGTGCGGCCGCGCTCGCGTTGATGCTGGGCGGCGCCACGACGCACCTGCTCGACCGGCTGTTCCGGCCGCCGGGCTTCGCGCGCGGGCACGTCGTCGACTTCCTCGACTACAACGGCTGGTTCGTCGGCAACGTCGCGGACATCGCGCTGGTCTGCGGCGCGATCCTGCTCGTGCTGCTGAGCTTCACCCCGACGAAGCAACCTGCCGAGTGAGGGTGTCGGCGCGGCGGGTCGTCTCGGGCAGCCGGTAGCGCGGGGCCAGACGCAGCACTTCGGTGCACGCCCGGTCCAGGTCGATCTTGTGACCGACCGACACGAAGACGGGTTTGACGCCGTCCTGGGTTCGCAGGGCTCGGCCAACGACCTCGTTGCCGTCGTCGCCGTCCATGACGAGGTTGCTCATGGACCCGCGGGCGTGACCAGGCTGCTCGAACGTGCCCATCGCGTTCTTCGCGACGCCGATGCTCGGGATGCCTGTGTGCACACCGAGATGACACGCCAGGCCGAACCGGCGCGGGTGTGCGAGGCCCTGACCGTCCGCGACCAACAGGTCTGGAGCGACGGTCACCTGATCGAGGGCGCGCAGCAGGACCGGCATCTCGCGGAACGCGAAGAGCCCAGGGATGTACGGGAATTCCGTCGTGTCCTCGACGACGACCTCGTCGAGGACGACCAGCGTCTTTGCATCGAACACCACGCAGACGCCCGCAACTGAGTCGTTGCTACGGTAGCCGACGTCCAGGCCCGCAACGGTTTCTATGCGCAGGTCAGAAGCACTTGTAGTGATCACTTGGGTGCGCAGGCGCTCTTGCATTGCGACGGCGTCGTCAACCGTTCTGGGCCATTCCACGGACGACAGTGTGCCGTGACTCGTCGTAGTGAGCGGCGAGCAGGTCGTCGCCGAAGTCACCTGAATGGCGACGCCAGACCGTGTGGACGTGGTTGGCCTCGTTGGCCGTGTTGTCGTATTCGATGAGCAGTTCCGGGCCCTGGACGCGGTAGTAGTGGCCTTCGCCCCGGCGCAGCGAGCCCTCCCAGGAGAAGTGCAGGCGTTCCGGGTCGATCTGGGCGAATTCCTCGTCGGCCAGTTCGTAGGAGAGCCGGTCGAGGTAGAAGCGGACGATGTCGACGAGCAGCTCCGCCGCGGGTTTGCCGAGTTGGGCCGGCGTCACGCCGATCGGTTCCGACGGGCTGATCCTCGGCGAGTTTCCCGTGCGGATGTCTTGGGGAGCGCTGTCCGAGACGACGGCCAGACGACGGGCGGTCGGGCCCATGCGGTCCAGGAGTTCGCGGGCGAGTTCTTCTTCCAGGTGAAGGGGCTGGCCGACGACGCGGCCGCGATAGGTGACGCGGGCCGGGTTCGCACCGAGGAAGAACGGTGTGGCCGAGACGCGGCCGTCGGCGACGACGACGTTCACCGACAGGTGGTGTCCTTCGATGCGCCATCCCCAGGGGTCGTCGCCGCCTGGGGTGCCGAAGAGCACTGTCCAGAAGTCGCCGCTGTGCCGATCGCGGTGCCCGCCTTCGCGGTGGTCGAGAACGTCTTCCAACGCCATCACCGCAGCGGCTTGTGCATAGGCGTGTGGGCTGAGCACGGTCGCGAGCATGCCGTGCACTGCCTTGCGTTGGTCTCGCCGAAGTTCGCCCAAGGCGAGTCCGGGGCGTATACCGGGCGTGTACGCCCAGCGACGCCTCAGGTCGTCGGTGACCTCGCGTATCGCATGTTCGCGCTGGTCAGCGGCGAGCAAACTAATATATCGGTGCGTGGCGTCAGCGACGTCGTGCAGCATGCTTCGAACTTATAGGCCGTGAGGTCAGCGGACTGGCAGCCGTTCCGCTGAAGTCTTGCGGTTGCTCCGAAGCTCGACACGTGCGTCGAAGGGTGTTAAAAATCTTACGTAATGAAGTTGCCACATGATGACGATGCCATCTGGCGCGCCCTCGCGAACCCCCTGAGGCGCGCGATTCTCGACGTTCTGCGCAAGGGCCCGCGCACCACGGGCGAGCTGGTCGAGGAGTTGGAGACCAGCCGGCATGTCGTCATGCAGCACCTCGGTGTGCTCCGCGAAGCCGATCTGGTGCTCGTGGAGCCGCGGGGCCGGAAGCGGGTCAACCACCTGAATCCCGTGCCCATCCAGCAGATCCATCAGCGGTGGGTCGCGCACTACGAGCAGAACTGGGCAGAGGCGCTGGTCGGCTTGAAGCTCACGGTCGAGAGCGCCGAACGGGAGGATGAGGACGTTGGCTGAACCCGGCATCGAGCTGTTGCACAGCATCGTGATCGCCGCGCCCATCGAGAAGGTGTGGGCGGAGATCACCAAACTCGATGGCAAGCAGCGCGCCATGATGGACGCGGTGCTCGACTCCGCGCTCGAACCGGGCGCGCCGCTGTACTACCGGTCGACCGATGGCAAGCGGGTCTTCGTCGTCGGCCGCGTCGTCGAGGTCGATCCGCCCCGGCTGCTCTCCCACACGCAACGGCTCACCATGCGCGACGATCCGTGGACCGTCGTCTCGTGGGAGTTCGAAGAGGTCGACGGCGGCACGCGGGTAACACTGCGCAACTCCGGTTGGCCTGAGGGCGTCAAGCGGCTCGACAAGGTCGACACGACTTGGAAGGGCATCCTCGCCGCGCTCAAGCAGGTCGTGGAGTCCGGCGATGTCGGCGCCGGCCTGAGGTTCCAGTACGTGATGATGCGCGCCTTCATGTGGGCGATGCCGGCAGGCACCAAGACCGAGAACGTGCCCGAACCGCCCGGTATCGACCGCGCCGTCTGAAACGTGAAACCTGGTTTTGCAACGACTCGTTTGACGTCGAAGTCCAAAGAGTCATTGCTAAGCGGCAGGTGAGAGCGGGGTGACGGGCAATATATTAGTTGCGTCAGCGCGGGGCGGTCGGAGCAATCGCGAAGCTCCGTCATGTCTGTCCAGACGTGAGAAGTTCGAGAGTTCGGCCTCCGGCACGGCGGGAAGCGCGACACCTGCGCGACGCGGACGGTTTCGTCGGGGACTTACCAGAGGTGGGAAGACGACGCCGGCTCTGCGGTAGCGGGCCATGATCGCCATTCGGCGTCCGACGCGCTTGAACTCGAAGTGCTGGCAGGTAGCCGTCGACGCTGCCCTTGGTAAGGAACCGCTGTGCTACCGCGAAGTCCCAAGAGCCGGGCACGCCGACGCCACCGAGGCGAGCGACGCGTGGTTGCGTGCCTCGGTGGCGTCGGTGTCCGCGTGGGCCAGCGTGTCGTCCGTGACGACGACGCCGCTGGTGCGGCATCAATGAGCTCTGGGACGAGCCAGGCAGGTGAAGGTTTCACCCGATCCGGCGAAGTGAGGAGTCCGGTGCCGGTCAGCCTTGGGCGATGTAGGCCTGCAGTTGGTCGTGCGATTGTTCGAGCTGGCCGATTCGGCTCTTCACCACGTCGCCGATGCTGACGATCCCGACCAGTTGCCCGTCGGACAGCACGGGCACGTGGCGGAAGCGCCGCTCGGTCATCACGATCGTGAGGCTGTCCACCGTGTCCGACGGCGAACAGGTGAAGACGTCGGCGGTCATGATCGCCGACACGGGGGAAGACAGCAGGTCGACTCCCACTTCGTGCAGTCGGCGGACCACGTCGCGTTCCGACACGATCCCCGCCACGCCGGACGAGCCGACGACGACGATCGCGCCGATGTTGTGTTCGGCGAGTGCTCTCAGCAGTTCGGACACTGGGACGTCCGGGGCGATTGTCGCGACCGCCGATCCCTTGGTGCGCAAAACGTCAGCGATCCTCATCTGGCGCCTCCGATCCTGTCGGTCCGGTAGCAACTCAGGCTAGATCGGATTCGGACAGAACGGGAGATCGAGCCCACGAAGGGAGCAGGGGACGTGGCCGATCGGTCACGTCCCCTGCTGGTGTCGCGCCTGGTTCGGCGTCGGCTACGCGGATCCTCCGCGGCGACGGGTCGCGAACTGGCGCGGCTGGACCACCGGCACCCGCTGCTGCGGCAGCTGGAAGTGCGTGTTCTGGTCCTGCTTTCCCCGCTTCTGCGCTCGTCGGGCGGCGCGGTTGCCCGGCCCTGCCTGGGGTTCGGGCTGGGATTGGGGCTGGGATTCGGGCTGGGGTTGGCTGGTGGCAGGCATGCGAAAGCCTCCTCGCGAAGAGGGCGTGCAAAGGGCACGGCGAAAGACGGCCGTGAGAGATGGACCCGCGCATGGGTCACCGAAGAAAGCGGGCGACGTCGAGGTCGCGAGGGCAGCGTCGAGAGCGCTGCGGGCTTCATCAGATGGACAGCATGCCCGCAACGCTAGCGACGCCGCCGCCTGGTGCCAACCGAATTAACCGCGGGTTCGAGCGGCGGCCGCGCCGGCGCCGAGCATCACGAGGATGACGGTGACCATCGCCCACTTGCGGGACTTGGTCATCGGCGTCGTCTCGGGGTCGAGTGGAAGATCCTTGCGGGGTTCGGGCTTCTGGCGCGCGGCGCGCGCCGGCACCGGCTGTTGCTGCGCGGCGGGAGGTGGTGGGGGCGTGGCGGCTGGGGGCTGCCGCACGACCGGGACGGGTGCGGGCGGCGCCGGCGTGGTCGTGGCGGGCGGGGCCGGAGGCGGCGGGGGCGGCGGCACCTCGGGGCGGGGTGCGGGAGGTTCGACGCGCGGCGGCATCGGGTTCGGCAGGCAGCCCGCCGCGTCGATCATGCCCATCCGCGGGCCGGTCGAGAGTTCTTGCGCGGTGCCGCCGGTGATGCGGTAGAAGCGGCTGCGGCCGTGGTGGCCGTTGTTGATGGCGTACACGGTGCCGGCCGAGTCGATCAGCACGGCGCCGTACGTGGACTTGCCGGGCAGACCGGCGATCTCCGTCCTGTCCAGCACGCGGCCGGACACCGGGTCGAACGTCACGACCTCGCCCGGTCCCACGCCCGCGGCCGAGACGCCGGTCAGCTTCCCGCTCGCCGGGTCGACGGTGAAGTCGTCGAGCGCGAGGGCGGGCCAGCCCAGCACGACGGTGCGCACGATCTCGAGGTACGACGGGCTGTCCGGGTCGATGTCGATGGCGTGCAGCCTCGCGTTGTCGCGCACGTAAAACGTGGTGCCGACGACCGCGCCCGCCGAGACGTCGTCGGTGCGGAACCAGTGCGCGTCAACGGGTCCGAGGTCGTTGACCACACCCTTGGTGTCGATCAGCACTACGTGCGACGGGTTCTTCCACCAACGGTGGCCCTTGGAGGTGAGACCGACCAGACGGCCCAGCCTCTGCGAATACCCCAGTGCATTCAGCGCGTAGTCCAGGCGGGCTACTTCCGTCACCCCACCGGATGAAACGTCCACTTTCGTGAACATCGAGAAGTCGCCACGATGGGATGAACGCACTTGATAAGCGTCACAGTTCGGCGCCGCCGCCTGAGCAACGGCGCTGGTGAAGGGCGCGGAAAGCACCAATAGCGACGAGACCGCGCCCAACGCGAGCGAATCACGCCGCCACCGGTATGGAGTAGCCCAATACGACAACCGGGTATTTCTGCCGCTGCCGCGCATTCCCACCTGACCATTACTCGTCAACCCCACCGTGCTGTACCGGTCACAGTAGACCGTGGTCTAATCCCACACCAAGAAAGGAGCCGAATTGAGCATTTACCTCAGTGGCACGCTCTGGGTTCTCGGTGCCGCCGCCATCTCCGCCGTTCTCGTCGTCATCACCCGCCGGTTCGGCTCGGAGGAAGTGGGCGAGAAGAACCTCGGGGCGGGCGGTTCGGTGTTCAGCATCGTCGCCGGCCTGCACGCGGTGCTCGCCGCGTTCATCCTCATCTCCCTGTTCGACTCGGCCAACGGCGCCGAGGAACAGGTGCAGAAGGAGGCGAACGCGCTCGTCGCCGTCGACTGGGCCTCGGACTCGCTGCCGGATCCCGCGAAGACGAAGGTCGACCAGCTGATCCGCGACTACGTGTCGACCGTCGTCGACGACGAGTGGCCGCGCATGCGCGACGGCGAGGAGGTCGGCAACCAGGGCTGGGCCACGTTGAACCAGCTCAGGGACACGATCTCGACCGCGGCGCCGGACGGCGGCTGGCAGGAGGACCGCAAGGCCGAGGCCGCGAACCAGCTGTGGGAGGTCTACCAGGCCAGGCAGGAACGTCTGGACGCGGCGGACAACGGCGTCAACCCGGTCGTGTGGCTCGCGCTGCTGATCGGCACCGGGCTCTCGCTGCTGTTCCCGTACCTGTTCCGCGGGCCGACCCTGACCTCGCAGCTGCTGATCACGATCACGCTGAGCTCGACGCTGGTCCTGCTGCTGTTCGCGATCTACCAGTTGCAGAACCCGTTCAGCGGTGGCGTCCTCATCCCGCCGGACGCGTTCAGCTCCGCACTGGACAGGCTCAGTTAGCGCGAATCGGCCGTTCCGCCCGCTTCCTCGATCTCCACGGACAGCACCTCGCCGTCGATGACCTTCGGCAACACGTCCGTGCGAGCGAAGTAGCGATTGGCGAATGCGCCGACCGCTCTGGTAGAGGCGGCGTCGACGCCACCACCGATGACGCCGCCCAGCAGCGGAACGCCCTTCGCCACGACGGTCCCGAGTTTCTTTGTACCGTATTTTGTGATGAGTGCCGACGCGGCCTTCTTCGTGAACTGCTTGATGCCGACCTTTTTGAACAGCTCGGTTCCGGCATTCCCGAGCAGGCACAGCAGGATCGCCATCTGCACCTCCTCGCTGTCCACGTCGTGGCCGCGCAACGACGCGATGGACGCGATGAGGTGCGTCTGGATGACGTACGTGGCCGCGATGTTGGACGGCAGCGAGACCGGCAGCGTGATCAGGCCACCGAGGTTCGTGACGAAGCCCTGCGCGCCCGCCAGCGCGACGTGCTTGCGGATGAGGTACTTGATCGCGTCGGTCTCGTCGCCCTTCTTGGCGAGCGCCTCGGACGCGGACTCGCGGGCACTCTTGAACGGCCCGAAGCCGTCCACGCCGGCGCGCAGCAGGTAGTCGGCGATGCCCTGCTGGACCTTGTTCAGCTCACCTTTGGACTCAGCCACATTCCCGACATTACGCGTCCGGACGGCATCACGAGACTTCAACAGGCGGTTCCAGCGTGATCACCGCGCCAGTGCTGCCGTCGACGGTGATGCGCTCACCGGTCCTGATCCGCGTCACGGCCTGACGCACGCCCACGACCGCCGGAATGCCGTACTCACGCGCCACGACCGCGCCGTGCGAGTTCGCCCCGCCCATCTCCATCACGAGGCCGCCCGCCGTCAGGAACAGCGGCGTCCACCCCGGATCCGTCGACGGCGCCACGAGGATCTCGCCGGGTTCGAGGTGCGCGCCGACCGGGTCCATGACGACGCGTGCGATGCCGGTGATCGTGCCCGCCGACGCCGGGGTGCCGACGAGGTCGCCCTCCACCGGGCCGCCGTGGTGCACCGCCTCGGGTTCCGTGCCGTCCGACAGCAACACGCGCGGGATGTGCCTGCGTCGCATCTCGCGGTCGTAGACCTCACGGCGCTCAGCCACCAGCGTGCGCAGATCTCCTTGTACGGAGCGCATTTCCTCGAAGTTCAGGAAGAAGACGTCGTCACGGGCGTCGAGGCGATCAGCCGCGACGAGCTCGGCTCCCAGGTCGGCGACGCGCTTCCGCAGCACGCCGAACAACGTGATGATCAGGTACTTCGGGTACTCCCGCAGGCCGGCGAGCACCCTGGTGCGGCGCAACGCGAAGCGCACGAACCAGCCACGTCCCCAGGCCCGCCCGGCCAGCGTCTCGATCATCGCCTCGGCTTCGGCGGCGCCTCGTGCGAAGACCGCGTCGGGGTGGGCCTGGTCGTCTTCGAGGCGCAGGAAGTTCTCGACGACGCCGATGACGTGCGCCGGGTCGTCGGACCACCGGGGCAGGCCGAGGTCGATCTCGGCGACGGCGCGGTGCCCCCACCGCGCGAGGAAGCGGTCGAGCGCGGCGGGGCGTTCGCCGTCGCGGAACTGCCGCAGCGCCTCGGGATCGTGGCGGATCTCCTGCGCCAGGTCCCACATCGCCATGTCCATCTCGGTGGTGATGTTGTTGGGCAGGCCGCGCAGGACCGTCTGCAGCTCCCCCGGCTTGGTCCTCACGACCTTGCCGACGAGGCCGAGCATCGCGAACCCGACCAGCGCGGTGGGTGCGAGCCTGGGCAGCACCGGCACGGTGCACCGCTGCAACGCCTGCTCGATCGAGAGGCTCGCGGCCTTCTCCAGCACCTCGCGTTCCATCAGCAACGCGGTGCGCACGGCCTTCTCGGGGTTCACCAGCGCCTTCACGGCGGTCACCGGCAGCCGGAACCGGCGGGCCAGCCTGAGCACGCGCTTCACCGCGGGCGTCGGGGAGGAGTTCCTGATCGCGAACCTCGGGTCGACGAACAGGCCTCGCAGCACCTCGGAGGAACGCGCCTCCATGACGCCGAGCAGACGCGTGATGAACTCGCGGCCGACCTTGCTCTGCAACACCTTGGTGACGTCGAAGAAGATGCGCTCGCCGGTCTCCACATAGGACTTGCTCTTCGGGTCGCCGATGACGATCTCGAAGGCGGCCTTGGAGATCTCCCGGAACACCGCGCGCCCCATCGGCGTGATCGGGCGTTCGAGCCCCTGCGCGAGGCTGAAGCAGAAGTAGACGTGCGCGCCGCCGTCCGCGTTGTCCGGCAACGGGAACAGCGTCGTGATCGGCCGCGCCTGGGTGAGGTGCAGGTCGCCGTCGTCGTCGATCGCCCACTCGGTGTCCTGCGGCGACCCGTAGTGCTGCTGCACCTTGCGGCCGAGAACGGCGAGCGCGTGGATCTGCCCGTCGGTGAGGCACTGGTCGTCGCTTTCGCCGGCCTCGACGTGCTCGGTGCCGCCGCCCGGTAGCGAGCGGATGACGAACTTCTTGTCCCCCAGCCGCTTCTCGACGATCTCACGGCCGTCGACGACGAAGTGGTCGGGGTTGACCGCGCCGGACACGACCGCCTCGCCGAGACCGGGGCTCGCGTCGATGACGATCTGTTCGCGCGTGCCGGTGACGGGGTTGGCCGTGAACATCACGCCGGACACCGCGGACTGCACCATCCGTTGCACGACAACGGCCAGGTAGGTGGTGGTGTGGTCGATGCCGTTCGTCTCGCGGTAGCTGACCGCGCGGTCCGTCCACAGCGATGCCCAGCACCGGCGCACCGCGTCGACCACCGCGTCCTCGCCGACGACGTTGAGGAACGTGTCCTGCTGACCCGCGAAGCTCGCGAACGGCAGGTCCTCGGCGGTGGCACTGGACCGGACAGCCACGGGCACGTCGTCGCCGAGCTTGCGGTATTCAGTGACGATCGCGTCCCGGATCTCCTGCGGCACAGCGGTGTCCAGCAACGTTCTGCGGGCATGCTCCGGAGTGGTGTCCGCCAGTTCGCCGGCTCGTGCGACGGCGCGGTAGGCGTCCGTGGTGACGCAGAAGCCGTGCGGCACCGGCAGGCCGGCCCTGGTGAGCTCACCGAGGTTCGCGGCCTTGCCGCCCACAGTGGCGAGCATCGTGCCGTCGATGGACTTGAAGTCGATGGTGAGCGCCATGGGTACCCCTCCAGGTTCCGCCTGAAGAGGAGGTTACGAGCGTTCAGCCGAAAACTCAACACGTGATGAATAAATCACCACTCCCGCGCAGGATGGTGAAGCCCCGCGCCATGTCCGCGGTGTGCAGAACTATGCGCATCACCTGCGGTTTCATCGGTGTGACCTAGGCTTGGGCACATGGATCTGGACCTGCGGAAGCTCCGGTACTTCGTGGCGGTCGCAGAGCAGCTGAACTTCGGCCGCGCCGCCGAGTCGTTGCACATCGCGCAGCCGGTGCTGTCGCGGCAGATCCGCGCGCTGGAGACGGAACTGAAGGTCCAGCTGTTCGACCGTTCGCCGAAGGGGACAGCGCTGACTCAGGCGGGCTCGCAACTGCTGGCCGACGCACGCCCGTTGCTCGCGCAGGCTTCCGCGTTGCTGCGGCGCGTCGGTGTGGCGGACACGTTCACGGTCGGGTTCATGCCCGGCCTGATCGTCACTTCCGCGCTGCGGCTGCTGGCGTCACGGCATCCCGGCCTGCGGATCGAGGTCGTGCGCACGACGTGGGAGGACCAGGTCGAGGTGATCCAGGACGGCCGCGTCGACGCCGGTTACGTGCGGCTGCCGGTGCCGATGGACGGGCTCCGCGTCGTGCCGCTGTTCACCGAACCGCGCGTCGCCGTGATCCCGGCGACGCATCGGCTGGCGGGCAAGGAAAGCGTGCTGGAGGCGGACCTGTCCGGCGAACGGCGCGTGACGCACACCGGCACTCCGGGCATCCGGACCGTCGAGGAGAAGCTGGAGCACGTCGCGATGCACGGCGGGGTGGCGATCCTGCCGTTGTCGACGGCGGTGTTCTACTCGCGCGAGGACTTGGTGCACGTGCCGATAGAGGACATCGCGCCGAACGAGGTCGCACTGGCGTGGGCGGAGCACCGGCAGACGCCGCTGCTCACCGAGTTCATCGCGATAGCCCAGCAGGTGTGAAGACGAAGCTGTCGCGGAAGCCTCCTTCGCCGCGCCTCGTCGCCATCAACCGCATCTCCGGCATGAAGTGGAAGAACACCAGCGACCCGGACCGGTCCGGGTAGCCGAGCGTCTTCGAGTACTTGGGATTCGTGCCGCCCAGCCACAACGGCGGCTCGCCGTACTCGGCGATCACGTCGTCGAGCAGGCAGTCCCGCTCCCCCAGCACACCGGGGATGCGGCTGTCGGCGTCGAGGCTCAGCCAGCCCTGCCGGTGCGCGAGATCCGCGTACACCGACGCCATGACGTCCTCGCTGCGGTGCCCGAGCGCCTCGTGCACCGCGCCGCTGACCATCGCCGCGTTCGCCGCACCGCGCTTGACCAACGCCTCGAGCTCGATCTGCCACCGGTCCGTGCGGTCGTCGGCGAACGCCAGCGCGTCGAGCAGGGTGAGGATCACCGCCTCACCGCCGTACATGCCGGGTCGCCGGACAGCGGCGTTGAGCTGACCGAGCAGGTACCGGCGTAAGTCGTCGAACGAAGGCATCTCTCCCCCTTAATGCGAGATGTTCTATCAGTTGCGGGTGGGCGAAACGGAATCGCCTTCACGACCGACAGGGGAGGCAACGACTGGGGAAGGATCACATGAGCACCAGCAACCAGCAGATCGTCGCGTACTGGGTCGAGCACGAGGTCGACCTCGTCATCGACTGGAGCACTGCTCACGAACGGTGCTGGCGCTGCGGTTACAGGTCCTCACTGGAGCAACACCTCGTAGTTCCCGCGTCAATGGGTGGCAGTCGCACCACGGACAACGTCGTGCTGCTGTGCGGGCGGTGCGTCAGCGAGTCGCCGAGCCACGTGGACCCGCGGTACCTGTGGCGGTGGCTGCGCGCGACGTCCGCGTCGTCGTTCGACACGTACTGGACGCTCCGGGGCTGGGAGGAGTTCGAGGTCATCTTCGGCCGCAAGCCGCTGGAGTGCTTCAAGGAGGCCGCGGTCAACCACCGTTCGCTGAACGCCGAGTGCCGGGCGCTCGCGGCGGACGAGTTCGCGCGGACCGTGGTGCGGTTCGGGGAGGGACGGCTCAACCCGTCGACGATCGCGTGCGTGATCGCGGAGGTGGAGAAGAAGCTGGCGGACCGGCACGGCATCACCTTGCCGTGACGCCAAGCCTCTCGTCGGTGATGTCGATCAGGAGGGCGGGCACCCAGAAGAACACCTTCGGGTCGCCCAACCCGGACTCCGTGAGCCACGCCGCGGCCCGGCGTGCCTCACGCTCGTCCTCGATCAACCCCCACGGTCCAGGCCGGATGCCCGTCGCTTGCCGGACGTCCCCGACGAGTCCGCCGAGACAGGTCCACGTGTGCCAGATCCCGGTGTCGAAGCCGACCAGCTCGTAGCCACGCACCGGACCGGAGTGCTCACCGGGGTAGGCCTCCCCGCGAGCCAGGCGGGCCGCCACACCGCCGTGCTCCGGGCGCACACCTGTCTCGGCGATGTCCTCGAGCAGAGCCGGAGCATCCGCCGCGGCGAAGCCCACGGCGAGTACGCGCAGGTCCGCGCGGGTGCATGACCGTGCGGCCGAGACGGCGTCGTCGAACCACTCGTCCCAGCCATCGCGCTCGGCCGGCACCACGTCAGCGACGCACCCGCTCATCGAGACCAGGTCACCGCCCGACAGTCCCGCGTCCTGCCAGTCCTCCCTGGCACCGCGCGCGGCCACCAGATATCCCGCCAGCAGCTGATCCACCAGAACCCCCCAGTCATGGCAGAGCCGGGACGACCAGCGGTCGCCCCGGCTCTGATCACCTACTTCCCATCAGCTGCAGCCGGAGGTGCTGCCGCAGCCCTCGCACAGGTAGCACGAGCCGGCCGGACGCATCTTCGTGCCACACGTCATGCACAGCGGCGCGTCCGCGGCCTTGCCCAGGTGCAGCTCCAGCAGCTCGGTCGAGCTGCCGACCTGCTTCGGCGCCTCGACGGCGGCCTCGACCTGCTTCGGAGCGGCCTCGACCGAGCCGCGCAGACCCTCGAGGTCCACATCGGACGACGCGGGCGCACCGTACTCGCCGGCCACCTGCGCCGAGCGCTCGTCGGCGGTGAAGATGCCGAGCTGCGCGCGCTTGTCGTAGGGCAGGTAGTCCAGCGCCAGGCGGCGGAACAGGTAGTCCAGCACCGACGTCGCGATGCGCACGTCCGGGTCGTCCGTCATGCCCGCCGGCTCGAAGCGCAGGTTCTGGAACTTCGAGACGTAGAACTCGAGCGGGATGCCGTACTGCAGGCCCACCGAGATGGACATCGAGAACGCGTCCATCACGCCGGCGAGCGTGGAGCCCTGCTTGCCCAGCTTGACGAAGATCTCGCCGAGGCCGTTGTCCGGGTAGGAACCGGCGTGCAGGTAGCCCTCGGCGCCACCGACCGTGAACGACACGGTCTGCGACGGGCGCTTCTTCGGCAGGCGCTTGCGGACCGGGCGGTACTCGACGACCGTCTCGGCCGCCTTGGCCTCGGCGCCCTTGTTCGCGCCCTTGCCGGCGGACAGCGGCTGGCCGACCTTGCAGTTGTCGCGGTAGATCGCGAGCGCCTTCAGGCCGAGCTTCCAGCCCTGGTAGTAGATCTCCTCGACCTCGGCGATCGTGGCCGTCTCCGGCATGTTGACGGTCTTGGAGATCGCGCCGGACAGGAACGGCTGCGTGGCCGCCATCATCCGCACGTGGCCCATGGGCGCGATGGAACGCTCGCCCATGGCGCAGTCGAAGACCTCGTAGTGCTCGCGGCGCAGGCCCGGCGCGTCGACGACGTGGCCGTGCTCGCCGATGAACTCGACGATCGCCTCGACCTGCTCGTCCAGGTAACCGAGGGCCTTGAGGGCGCGCGGCACCGTCTGGTTGACGATCTGCATCGAGCCGCCGCCGACGAGCTTCTTGAACTTGACCAGGGCCAGGTCCGGCTCGATACCGGTGGTGTCGCAGTCCATCATCAGGCCGATGGTGCCGGTGGGGGCCAGCACGGACGCCTGGGCGTTGCGCCAGCCGTTCTTCGCGCCGATCTCCAGCGCCTGCTGCCACGCCTCGGTCGCGACCTTGTGGGTGGCCGAGTCGTTGGCGCTGTAGGTGCGGATCAGGTCGTTCGCGGCGGCGTGCTTGCGCATGACGCGCTGGTGCGCCGTGGCGTTGCGCTTGTAGCCGTCGTACGCGCCGACCATGCCCGCGAGCTCGGCGGAACGGCGGTACGAGACACCGGTCATCAGCGAGGTGATGGTCGCGGCGAGCGCGCGGCCGCCTTCGGAGTCGTACGCGTGACCGGTCGCCATCAGCAGCGCGCCGAGGTTGGCGTAGCCGATGCCGAGCTGGCGGAACTTGCGGGTGGTGTCCGCGATCGGCTCGGTCGGGAAGTCCGCGAAGCAGATCGAGATGTCCATCGCGGTGATGATCAGCTCGACGGCCTTGGCGAACGTGACGGCGTCGAAACGGCCGTCGTCACCGAGGAACTTCATGAGGTTCAGCGACGCGAGGTTGCAGCTCGAGTTGTCGAGGTGCATGTACTCGGAGCACGGGTTGGACGCGGTGATGCGGCCCGACTCGGGGCAGGTGTGCCAGTCGTTGATCGTGTCGTCGTACTGGATGCCGGGGTCGGCGCACTCCCACGCGGCCTTGGCGAGCTTGCCGAACAGCTCCTTGGCGTCGACGCGCTCGATGACCTCGCCGGTCTGACGGCCGCGCAGGCCGAAGTCGTTGCCCGCCTCGTAGGCGTGCATGAACTCGTCCGACACGCGGATCGAGTTGTTCGCGTTCTGGTACTGCACCGACACGATGTCCGCGCCACCGAGGTCCATGTCGAACCCGGCGTCGCGCAGCGCGCGGATCTTGTCCTCTTCCCGCGCCTTGGTCTCGATGAACTCGACGACGTCCGGGTGGTCGACGTCGAGGACGACCATCTTGGCCGCGCGGCGGGTGGCGCCACCGGACTTGATGGTGCCCGCGGACGCGTCGGCGCCACGCATGAACGACACCGGGCCCGACGCGGTGCCGCCGGAGGACAGCAGCTCCTTCGACGAACGGATGCGCGAGAGGTTCAGGCCGGCACCGGAGCCGCCCTTGAAGATCAGGCCCTCCTCGCGGTACCAGTTGAGGATCGACTCCATCGTGTCGTCGACCGCGAGGATGAAGCACGCGCTGACCTGCTGCGGCGAGCTCGTGCCGACGTTGAACCACACCGGCGAGTTGAAGCTGAACACCTGGTGCAGAAGCATGTAGGTGAGCTCGTGCTCGAAGATCTCGGCGTCGTGCTCGCCCGTGAAGTAGCCGTGGTCCTTGCCCGCGCCCACGTAGGTCTTCACGACGCGGTCGATCAGCTGGCGCAGCGACTGCTCGCGCACCTCGCTGCCGACGGCCCCGCGGAAGTACTTGCTGGTGACGATGTTGGTGGCGTTCACCGACCACGACTCGGGGAACTCGACACCGCGCTGCTCGAAGTTCACCGAACCGTCGCGCCAGTTCGTCATGACGACGTCGCGGCGCTCCCACGTGACCTCGTCATAGGGGTGGCGGCCTTCGGTGGTGTAGACGCGCTGGATCTTCAGCGCGGCAGGCTTCGCAGCCGCCCGTGCGGCTGTCTTCTTGGCTGAGCCGCCGACGGTCTCGGTCACGGTGGATCTCCCTAGTGCAGGTGCTCGGAAAAGATGGTCGTCTCACGCGCTTTGGTGCGCGCGGATCACTGCTCGGCCGGTGCTTCCTCGGCTCTGGCAGTGCGAAGATCAAGAATTTCCTTCTCGAAGTCCTCGACGGACGAGAAGGACCTGTAAACGCTCGCGAAGCGCAGATATGCGACCTCGTCGAGCTCACGCAGGGGGCCGAGAATGGCGAGCCCCACCTCGTGGCTGGCGATTTCCGCGCATCCCGTCGACCGGATCGACTCTTCCACCTGCTGTGCCAGCACCTGGAACGCGTCCTCGTCGACCGGGCGGCCCTGGCACGCCCTGCGCACGCCCACGACGACCTTGTCGCGGCTGAAAGGCTCCGTCACGCCGGAGCGCTTGACCACGGCGAGAACCGCTTCTTCGACCGTGGTGAACCTGCGGCTGCAGCTGTTGCAGGAGCGCCGACGACGGATCACCTGACCCTCGTCGACCTCGCGGGAGTCGACCACCCGCGAGTCCGAATGGCGGCAGAACGGACACCGCACGCCACCTCACCCCTTCCCCCGCGCAGCACCCACCGCAGCAGCCTCACTGGTCGGGTTACCCACAACCTGTGGACTACTTACGTCGGTGCAACCACTAGATGTAGGGGTAGAACCTAGATCGCAACCCAACCCCCGCGCAACTCGACACGACGCATCGCGTGTCACCCTGTTGGGCGAACCGCCGACGATCAGCGGTGATTACGCAAAAAAGCCCGCCGGTGACGGAGAGTTCACGTCACGGCGGGCGTCGGAACACAAGATGTGGGGGCAGGACTACGGGGTGACCCCCGCCTGCTGTAGGTAAAGCACACCGAGCGCGACGACCGTCAGAGCGCTCAGGACACCGACGGCGACGAGTTCGAACAGCGACTCGCGCTTCGGCCGGACCTCACACGAGCTCGACTCGCGCCTGGCGGGCACCACGACCGGATGCGGCTTCGTCGCCGGGCGGCGCGGCATGACCCTGGGACCCGAACGGAGTGGACGTCCCGCTGCGACATCCGCGTCCTCGACAATGCGCAACCGCTTCTCGACGAGCACCGCCATCACGACCTCCATCGCAGGTCAAACACCTTGATCGAACAGGGGTTCGATCGAACGTCCGTGCGAATTTCTACCAGACCCGCTCTCCGAACGCCACAACACGCGCCCAAATACCTCGAACAGGTGTTTGATCTGTGCAGCAAACACGACTACCGTCGAGCACGAAGATCGACGGAGGCCGGAATCCCATTCGAACTGGGGGCGGCGAGGAGGACAGCGACCGTGGCAGGCAAGACGATCGACCCGGCTCTTGTGGAGACACAGATGAATGAGATCGCGGGGAACGCCGGCCTGACCCTGCGTCAGCGCAAGGTGCTCGACGTGATCCGCGATTGGGTCGACCGTTTCGGTTACCCGCCGAGCGTGCGCGAGATCGGCGAGGCCGTGGGCCTCACGTCGACCTCGTCCGTCGCGTACCAGTTGCGCGCGCTGGAGCGGAAGGGCTTCCTGCGCCGCGACCCGAACCGCCCGCGCGCGGTCGGGATGTTGCCGAACGAGATCGACGCCGGTCTCGACCCGATGTCCAAGCCGACGCCCGCGTACGTGCCGATGCTCGGCCGGATCGCTGCCGGTGGCCCGATCCTGGCCGAGGAGTCGATCGAGGACGTGTTCCCGCTGCCGCGTGAGATCGTCGGCGAGGGTGAGCTGTTCCTGCTGCGCGTCGTCGGCGACTCGATGGTCGACGCCGCGATCACCGACGGCGACTGGGTCGTGATCCGCAAGCAGCCCACGGCCGACCAGGGCGAGATCGTCGCCGCCATGATCGACGGCGAGGCGACCGTGAAGACGTTCAAGCGCAAGGACGGCCACGTGTGGCTGATGCCGCACAACACGGCCTACCAGCCGATCAACGGCGACGAGGCCACCATCCTCGGCAAGGTCGTGACGGTGCTCAGGCGCCTTCCGTAGCTTCTCCGCGGGCCCGTTTCTTCTTGCCGAAGAAGTCGAGCCACTTCTCGCGCGTGGCGTCCATGTCGACGACGACGAACGCGAAGAACTGCCCCATGTCCTTGAGGCGGGCACCGACCGGTGTGTCGAGACCGAAGATCTCGGCACCGTCCAGTCCGGTGTCCGCCCAGGTCGCGTTGCGCTGGCCGCTGGACAACCACGCCTGGTACCAGAGGTCGTCGCCCAGGAAGTAGCGCACGCGTTTGCCGTCGCGCTCGCTGTGCAGCAGGTCGATCTCCTGCAGGTAGGCCGTGGACCGCGAGACCGTCGCCGGGCTGACCGACAGCCGCAGCACGAGCTCGGTCGCGGTCAGGCTGCCCTTGTCGGTCATGAAGATCTCGGCGAGGATCCGCGCCGCCGTGCGCGACAGCCCGGTCTGGCGGAAGACCGCGAGCAGCCTCAGGTGGAACTCCTGCACCTTCACCGGGCTGCGGTCGAACGAGTACGCCTCCTCGTCGATGTCGAGGTCGTCGACGGACGGCATCCGGCGCATCGCCCGCTCGCTCGCCGCACGGTGCGCGGCGCCCGGCCGGTAGTTGTTGTGGCCACCGTTGCGGGTCACTTCGCGCTGGATCGTCGAGGCCGGCCTTTGCAACCGCCTCCCGATTTCGGAGTACCCCAGCCCGTCCCAGAGGAACTGGGCGATGAGCTGCCGTTCTTCTTCGTCTAGTCGCTTACCAGGCACAACATCATGGTGCCTTGCGCTCCAGGCCATTGCAATGAGTCTTTTGACTTCGTCCGCAAACGTTTTTAGCTTGCAAGGAGGGGAAACGACCTCGTTGCAAGGGGGAGCAATGCCACTGAGTCCGATGACGTTCCCGGATGGGCACGCCGGCTGGCGGGCGCACGACCACGCGACGGTGCGCGCGGTGCTCGCGGACGGCCGGTTCAGCATCCGGCCGGACCTGATGCACAACCCGTTCGGACCGGGAAGCCCCGGGGACGCGCCGCCGTCGCCGCCCGGTGCGTTCACCGACCACGACCCGCCGGACCACACGCGGTACCGGAGCAGGCTGACCGGTCAGTTCACGGTGCGGCGGATGCGGTTGCTCGCCGAGCGGCTCGAGGTGATCACCAGTGAGCACCTCGACGCGCTGGCCGCGCAGGGGTCGCCCGCCGACCTGGTCGAGCACTTCGCGGTGCCCGTGCCGGGGCTGATGATCTGCGAGCTGCTCGGGGTGCCGTACGGGCGGCGGACGGAGTTCCAGCAGGACGCGATGCTGCTCACCGGGGCCAGCGGCGCGGAGGCCGACGAGGCCGTCGCGATGTTCGCCGCGTTCGAGCGGCTGCAGCTGTTCATGCTGGAGATGGTCGCGGCCAAACGAGCGCGGCCGACGGACGACCTGCTCAGCGACCTGGTCCATGCGGACCACGATCTGAGTGACGACGAGATGGCCGCGATGGGCATGGCGTTGCTCGGCGGCGGGCTCGACACGACCACGAACATGTTGTCGCTCGGGACGCTGGAGCTGCTGCGCGAGCCGGCTCGGGTGCGGGCGATGCTCGCTGATCCCGGGGCGGCCGTCGAGGAGCTGCTGCGGTACATCAGTTTGACGCCCGCGACGGCGCGGACGGCGTTGGAGGACGTCGAGATCGACGGTGTCGTCGTGCGCGCGGGTGACACCGTGTTCGTCGAGCTGGGCTCGGCCAACCGTGATCCGGCTCGCTACGCCGATCCCGACGTTCTGGACCTGGCGCGGGGGACGGCGGGGCATCTCGCGTTCGGTCACGGCATCCACCAGTGCATCGGGCAGCACCTGGCGCGGATCGAGTTGAAGATCGCCTATCCCGGGCTGTTCACGCGGTTCCCGAAGTTGCGGCTCGCCGTCGGCGAGGGCGAGCTGCCGCACCGGGCGAGCCTGGTGATCGGCGGGCTCGAGCGGATGCCGGTCGCCTGGGACTGATCAGGCGCGGCGGCGGAAGCGCAGGCCGATGACGAGGGCTACGACGAGCACGAGGCCGCCCAGGCTCAGCGCCAGGGGCCAGTTCTGCCACGCGCCGCCCGACGAGTCCGGCGGCGCGGCCTCCGGCTGGTCAGCGGCCGGGGGTGGCGTCGTGGTCGTCGTCGGCGGGGCTGGCTGGGCCAGGGCCGCGGCGCCCGCGACGGCGCGGATCGGGGTGCCCGCGCCTTCGGAAGCGGAGAGCAGGGTGCCGTCCGGGTCGAAGGCGATGGCCTCGCCCTGGGGCTCGTTCGGCAGCGGGACGCGGACCGGGTCGCCGGACAGGGCCTTGACGACGTCACCGTCGGGGACCGGGTACAGGTACGCGTCGGTGTAGGTGCGCAGGGCGATGACGGAGCCGTCGGCCATGGAGGCCGCTCCGGTCACCAGGCGCGAGTCGAGAGTGCCCTCCAGCGGGCCGCCGGGGGTGTCCGTCGTCGACAGCGACACGCGGGTGACCTGCTCCAACGGCACCGACGCATCAGTTCGGAGCGGGGCAGTCGGGCGGTACACCAGCGCGGAGCCGAGGGGTTCCTTGGTGATGATGTACGGCGTACCGGACTTGTCGATGAGCAGCGCCTCGGCGTCGTGCTTGCCGTCCGGGTACGTGACGCGGAACCGCTCCACGGCACCCGAAGGCGACACCTTGTGCAGGGCGACCGTGGAGCGGGACTTGCCGTTGTCGCCGGTGTCGGACGCCCAGAGGGTGCCGTCCGGCGTCATCGCCAGGTCTTCGACGTCGTACGGGTCGACGGGCGCAGTGATCGTGCGCTTCACGACGCAGTCGCGGCCCATGACCTGGATGCGCAGCGTCCCGTTGTCGCTGTCGCTGACGGCGAAGAACTGCTTGCCGTCGGACGTGAGCCCGGAGAGCTCCTGCATGGCTACCGGGCACACGTCCACCGGTGGGGGCGGGAGGATCAAGCAGGCGTCCCGTTCGTCGCGAACTCCTCGAGCACGCCGGCGAGGTCCGGACGCACGCGGGCGCTGAGCAGCGTGCCCGACTCCGTGTGCTTCTCGGACAGCACCTCGCCGTCGCGGTGCACGCGGGCGACGACCTCGCCGCGCGCGTACGGCACGAGGGCCTCGACCACGACCTCGGGCCGGGGCATCAGCTCGGCGATGCGGACCCGCAGCTCCTCGATGCCGAGGCCCGAGTGCGCCGACACGAACTCGGCGTCCGGGAACAGGTGCCGCAGCCGGGCCATGCCCAGATCGCCCACGGCGTCGATCTTGTTCACGACGAGCAGCTCGCGCGGCATCGGCGTGCCGGACTCGTCGTTGATCTCGGCGAGGACCTCGCGCACGGCCTTGACCTGCTTCTCCGGCATGCCGTCGGAGCCGTCGACCACGTGCACGAGCAGGTCGGACTGGCCGACCTCCTCCAGCGTGGAGCGGAACGCCTCGACCAGCTGGTGGGGCAGGTGCCGGACGAAGCCGACCGTGTCCGTCAGCGTGTACGGCAGGCCTTCGGGCGTCAGCGCGCGGCGCGTCGTCGGGTCGAGGGTGGCGAACAGCGCGTCCTCCACCAGGACACCGGCGCCCGTCAGGGCGTTGAGCAGCGACGACTTGCCCGCGTTCGTGTACCCCGCGATCGCGATGCTCGGGATCTCGTTCGCCGTGCGGCGACCCCGCTTGGTCTCGCGGACGACGCCGATCGCGGCGATCTCGCGGCGCAGCTTGGCGATGCGCGCGCGGATCCTGCGGCGGTCGGTCTCGATCTTGGTCTCACCGGGACCGCGCAGACCCACGCCACCGTTGCCACCGCCGGCACGACCACCGGCCTGGCGCGACAGCGACTCACCCCAGCCGCGCAGCCGCGGCATCAGGTACTGCAGCTGGGCCAGCTCGACCTGCGCCTTGCCCTCCTTGGACTGCGCGTGCTGCGCGAAGATGTCCAGGATGAGCGCGGTGCGGTCGATGACCTTGACCTTGAGCTTCTCCTCCAGCTGACGCAGCTGGCCGGGCGAGAGCTCACCGTCGCAGATCACCGTGTCCGCGCCGGTCGACTGCACGACGTCCCGCAGCTCCGAGACCTTGCCGGAGCCGATGTACGTCGCCGCGTCCGGCTTGTCACGGCGCTGTACGACGCCTTCGAGCACCTCGGAGCCCGCAGTCTCGGCGAGGCGGGCGAGTTCGGCCATCGACGCGTCGGAGTCGGCTGCCGTGCCCTCGGTCCACACCCCGACGAGCACGACCCGCTCCAGGCGAAGCTGGCGGTACTCGACCTCGGTGACGTCCTCGAGCTCGGTGGAGAGCCCCGCGACACGGCGCAGCGCGGCACGCTCGACGCGTTCGAAGTCACCGGTGGAGAGTTCTTCCTCTTCCCAGGTGGTGTCGAACTCGGGGTCGAACTCTGTGCTCTGGATGTTTTCCGTCATTTGCCCTTCATCGTCCCACGGACAGTTAGTCCCCCGGATACACCGCGAGGTAGATCGCCACACGGGGAACATCCGGATCGACCGGTTGCGCGGCCAGCTCATCCATCAACGACGCGAGCCGCTGCTTTAGTTCCTCGGGGTCGACGGTGACGACCAGACGGCTCTGATCCACGTCACTGAGCCCGATGTCGGCGACCTCGCCGAGGAAAGCGTGCAGCATCGCCTCGCCGACGGCGACCGCATTTTCGCTGTTGTCGAGCTGCCACGACAGCCCTGTCGACCGGTACGGGATCTCTTTCGCGCCCCGGTTGCCCGCACGGGACGGCATCGCCTGCAGAAATCCGGCGGCGACGAGCTTGCGCACGTGGTGCAGCGTCGTGGCCGGGTCCTTGCCGAGGCGCTGCGCCAGCTCCTTGTTGGTGAGCGGGCGCTCGAACGTCATGCGGATCATCCGCAGCCGCAGGTCAGAGCTCAGCGCCGCGGCCTCCTCGCTCGTCGCGGGACGTCGCTTCCGGGAGAGTGGCACGCGCCCAGTGTAAGTGAGTGATTGACAGTTTCCAATCACTCAGCGCAGACTTCCCGGCATGGCGCTTTGGGGGCATCACGACTTCCGCCGGCTGTGGATCGGCGACACGATCAGCCAGTTCGGTGTGAGCATCGGCATCACCGTCATCCCGCTGCTCGCGGCCGGCGCGCTGCACGCGACACCGTTCGAGATGGGGCTGCTCGCCGCGGCCAGCACGGCGGCGTTCCTGCTGATCGGCCTGCCCGCGGGCGTCTGGGTCGACCGGATGCGCCGCAAACCGCTCATGATCGCGATGGACGTCGCCCGCGCCACGCTGATGCTGAGCGTGCCCGTCGCGGGGTGGATGGGCGTCCTCGACCTGCCACAACTGATCCTCGTGAGCCTCGTGATCGGCGTGTGCACGGTCTTCTTCGACGTCGCCTACCAGTCGTACCTGCCGTCGCTCGTGGGGCGCGGCCAACTCGTCGAGGGCAACTCGAAACTGCAGGCCAGCATGTCCGTGGCGGATGTGTCAGGACCGGCGATCGGCGGGTACGTGGCGCAGTTCCTCGGCGCGGCCAACGGCGTGCTCGCGACGGGGCTCGGCTACCTGAGCTCGGCGTTCTTCCTGGCCCGGATCAAGACGGCGGAGACCACTCCGGAACGCCACCCCGACCCGCACCTGCGGCGCGAGATCGTGGAAGGGCTCCGGTTCGTCTTCGGCAACGCCACTCTGCGCAAGATCGTGGCCTGCACCGGCACCTCGAACTTCTTCCACGGCATCCAGAACGCCGTCAGCGTGCTGTTCCTGCTGCGGGTCGCCGGGCTGAGCGAGGGCACGGCCGGCCTGGTCTTCAGCGCGAGCGGCGTCGGCGGCGTGCTCGGCGCGATGGTCGCGCACCGGCTGGGCGTGCTGATCGGGCAGGCTCGGCTGATCTGGCTCGTACCGCTGCTGACCTGGCCGTTCGTTCTACTGATGCCGTTCACGAAACCGGGCTGGGGCATCACGTTCGCGATGGCGGGGCTCGCGATCAGCTCTTTCGGCGTCGTCGTCTACAACGTCGGCCAGGTGAGCTACCGGCAGGCGATCTGCCCCGACCACCTGCTGGGCCGCATGAACGCCTCGATCCGCTGGGTCGTGTGGGGCGCGACGCCGCTGGGCGCGTTGCTCGGCGGCGGGCTCGGGTCCTGGATCGGGATCGTGCCGACGCTGTGGGTGTCGCTGGTCGGCTCGGTGGCCGGCATGGTGTGGGTGCTGTTCTCGCCGTTGCGGTCTATGCGGGACCTGCCGGCCGCGTCTAGCGTCGAGGCCCATGGCTGACACGAGGGTTGTGCGGGAAGGTCTCCACTTCGGCGAGGGACCGCGACGCGGCCCCGACGGCCGCCTCTACTACTCCGACTTCTACGCGGGCGAAGTCCACGCACTCGACCTGACGACAGGGGACGACGAGGTCGTCGTGGCCTTCGACGGCCAGCCCTCCGGTCTCGGCTGGCTGCCCGACGGACGCCTGCTCGTCGTCTCGATGCTCGACCGCACGGTCCGCCGTCTCGAGGGCGGTGACCTCGTCCTGCACGCTGATATATCGGATATCGCGACCTTCCACGCCAACGACATGCTCGTCGACGGCGAGGGTCGCGCGTACGTCGGCAACTTCGGCTTCGACCTGCACGGCCTGATCGACGAGGTCGGCATTCCGCGGCTGCTCGAACCGGACTTCGACCCGCAGGGCGCCGCGCTCGCCCTCGTGCAGCCCGACGGGTCTGTCAGCGTCGTCGCCGAGGACCTGAAGTTCCCGAACGGCATGGCGCTGCTGCCCGATCCGACCGGCGAGTCGGAGAGCGGCACCATCCTCGTCGTCGCCGAGACCGTTGCATTCCACCTCACTTCGTTTTCGGTCGACCGAAACGGATCGTTGCAAAACCGCAGGGTGTGGGCCGATGTGAAGGAGTTCGGCATCGCGCCGGACGGGATCGCGGGTGACGGGGACGGCGTGTGGGTGGCGCCGGCGTTGCAGCCCGCGGCGTTCCGGGTGACCGAGGGCGGCAAGATCACGCACCGGGTCGAGACGACGCAGACGGTGTTCGCCGTCGCCGTCGTCGACGACCACCTCGTGTGCCTGACGGCGCCGGACTCGAACCCGTCCGTGGTCAAGCCCGAGCGGCTCGGGAAGATCGAGGTCTACAAGCTCTGACCGGGTGCCGACGGGCTGGTTAGACCCTCTAACTCAGGCGAGGGCGTCCCACCAGGACTTGTCGAGCTCGCCGCGCGCGACGAGCACGGCAGGTCCGGTGAGGGTCGACGTCGTCGGCTCGATGGTCACGACGACCTGGCCGCCGAGGACGTCGACGGTCGCCGAGCCGGTGGTGCGCCCCTGGCCCGCGAGCCAGGAGGCGACGGACGCGACGGTGCCGGTGCCGCACGAGCGGGTCTCCCCCACGCCGCGCTCGTAGACGCGCATGCGCAACGCGTCGGCGCCGATCACGTTGATGAGCTCGACGTTGACGCCGTGCGGGAACATCACCGGGTCGTAGCCGGGCGGCACGGTGAGGTCGAAGCCCTCGACCGGGACGTCGGTGACGCACGCCAGGTGCGGGTTGCCGACGTCGACCGCGAACCCGCCGATGCCGGCGCCGTCGACCGCGGCGATGGACGTGCCGGTGACGCGCGCGGGGCCCATGTCGTTCGTGACGGAGCCGTCCGGGTGCGTCGTCACCGTCCGGTCGCCGGCGCGCGTCCCCACCACGAACTCGCCCTGCGGCTGGTGGCCCGCGTCGACGAGGTAGCGGGCGAAGACGCGCAGGCCGTTGCCGCACATCTCGGCGATGGAGCCGTCGGCGTTGCGGTAGTCCATGAACCACTTGCCGCTGGAAGTGCCGTCAGAAGTGCCACCGGAACGCACGACGCGCAGCACGCCGTCCGCGCCCAGGCCGCGCTGCCGGTCGCACAGCGCCTGCACGCGCGCGACGGTCAGGTCCAGCTGGTCATCGAGGTCGGGCAGGATGACGAAGTCGTTCTCCGTGCCGTGCCCCTTCACGAACTCCACGGGACCAGGTTACCGGCGGCGTCCACGAGATCAGGGCGAGCACCGTCGAGCCAGGTGATGCGCTGGTCACGCCGGAACCACGAGCGCTGGCGCCGCACGAACCGGCGGGTGGCGCGTTTGGTCTCCTCGGCGGCGAAGTCGATCGTGCAGGCTCCGTCCATTGCGGACAGCACCTGCTGGTAGCCGAGGGCCCGGGACGCGGTCTTGCCGTCGCGCAGGCCGATCCGGACGAGGGCGCGCACCTCGGCCTCCAGGCCGGACGCGAACATCTGGTCCACCCTCAGGTCGACCCGGGAGTCCAGTTCGGACACCTCGCGGTCGACGCCGATCTGGACGGTGCCGTACCGGGCGGGGCCGGGTTTGGGGAGGTTCGCCGAGAACGGCCGCCCCGTCAGCTCGATGACCTCCAGCGCGCGCACGACGCGGCGGCCGTTGGACGGCAGGATCGCGATCGCGGCGGCCGGATCGAGCTCCTTCAGGCGCTGGTGCAACGCCTCGGAACCGAGAGAGGCCAGCTCGGCCTCGAAGCGCAGGCGCACGGCGTCGTCGGTGCCGGGGAACTTCAGGTCGTCCAGCACCGCTTGCACGTAGAGGCCCGAACCACCGACGAGGACCGGGGTGCGGCCCGCGGCGAGCAGGTCCTCGACGACGGCCCGCGTCTCGCGCTGGTAGGCGGCCACGGACGCGGTCTCGGTGACGGACAGGACGTCGAACAGGTGGTGCGGCACTCCCCGGCGTTCGGAGACGGGCATCTTGGCCGTCCCGATGTCCATGCCGCGGTAGAGCTGCATGGCGTCGGCGTTGACGACCTCTCCCCCGAACCGTTCCGCGAGCGCGACGGCCAGGTCGGACTTGCCGGTCGCGGTGGGTCCGACGACTGCGATGGGGGTGATCACGGGCGCTCCCAGACAGCGACGTGGTAGCCCACGCCGAACGGTGCGAAGAACTCGGCGGAAGAGCACCGCCACGGTCCGGGCACGCCGGCGAGGACCTGCCACGCCGCACGGCCCTGCGCGCCCAGTTCGCGGGCGAGTTCGAGGCCGAGGCCGAGCAGGCCGTCCACGTCGGCGGTGGCCAGCAGAGTGTGGACCGAAGAGTCGAAAGGTCCCGAACGCTCGTCGTCCGAGCCGGGCGAGCGGGGGCCGTGCCGGGTCGAGCCGTCGCCCAGGACCAGGAGGCCGGCGTCCTCGGACGCGAGTTGTTGTCCAAACGAGACACAGTCGGAGACGGGCAGGTCAGGCGGGACGAGTTCGACGCGTGACACCTCGACTGCGCAGCGTTCACGAAGCCACGCGGTGATGAGCACGGGCAACGGGATCCGGGCGTCCGGAGCCAGGTCACCGCCGAGTGACACGGGCAGATCGACCCCATAACCGAGGAAACTTCCCGACATCGGTGGCACGTACGTCGCACGACCGCCGTCGTCCACCGCCACCGCGACCCACGGACCGGGCAGTTTTCCTGCCGCGGCAAGGGTTGCGGCGCGCACGGACTCGGTTTCGGCGGCGGCTCCCGCGACCAGTTCTGGCACCAGGAGAGGTGGGTGCGGCACCACCACAGCGCGGGTGATCACAACGAACCAGGCTACCTATCGTGGACTCCCAGTACCGAGTCGAGCTCTGACCTGTTTGAATGCGCGCGGGGAACTGGGGACGGGAGACCCTCCAGCGCCCGTATTGCATCGGCCCCGCTTCTGGCGGGGCGCCCGTGGCAGGCACGGGCGTCAGATGGGAGGAACCGGCGATGTCGGAGCAGGACAGCACACCGGAGGCCGTGGCCGAGACCGCTCCAGTGGCGGTCGCAGCCGAGGGTGGGGTCGAGGAAACGCCGAAGGAGACCCCGCCGCAGGCGTCGCCTCCGGCCGTCCCCGTGGCGTCGGACCACCCTGACCGCTGGGGGCGCGTGGACGCCGACGGCACCGTGTACGTGAAGACCGAGGACGGCGAACGCGCTGTCGGGTCGTGGCAGGCCGGTGAGCCGGTCGAGGGTCTCGCGCACTTCGCGCGGCGCTTCGACGACCTGCGCACCGAGGTCGAGCTGCTCGTGTCGCGGCTCAAGACCGGCGCCGGCGACCCCAAGCACGCCCTGACCAGCGCGAAGCACGTCAAGGAGCAGCTCGCCGAGGCCGCCGTCGTCGGCGACCTGAAGGCGCTGGCCGCCCGCGTCGAGCACGTGCTGGTGCAGGCCGAGGCCGGCATGGAGAAGGCGAAGGAGGCCAAGGAGGCCGCCCGAGCCCAGTCCGTGGCGCGCAAGCAGGCGCTCGTCGACGAGGCCGAGTCGATCGCGAACGAGTCGACGCAGTGGAAGGTCGCGGGCGACCGGCTGCGTCAGATCCTCGACGAGTGGAAGACCATCCGCGGCGTCGACCGCAAGACCGACGAGCAGCTGTGGCGCCGGTTCTCGAAGGCCCGTGACGCGTTCAACCGCCGTCGCGGCTCGCACTTCGCGGACCTCGACCGCCAGCGTTCGGTCGCGAAGGGCTCCAAGCAGGCGCTCGTCGACGAGGCCGAGAAGCTCGTCGACTCCGACGACTGGGGCCCCACGGCCGGTCGTTACAAGGAGCTCATGGTCGAGTGGAAGGCCGCCGGGCGTGCGCCCAAGGAGGCCGACGACGCGCTGTGGCAGCGGTTCCGGGCGGCACAGGACGCGTTCTTCCAGAAGCGTTCCGAGGCGTTCAGCGAGCGGGACGCCGAGTTCTCGGCCAACGCGAAGCTGAAGGAGGAGCTGCTCGCCGAGGCCGAGGGCATCGACCCGTCGGGCGATCTCGAAGCGGCGCGCAACGCTCTCTACAAGATCCAGGAACGCTGGGACGCCATCGGCAAGGTGCCGCGTGAGCGCATCCGCGACCTCGAGGGCAAGCTCCGCGCCATCGAGGAGCGGGTCCGCGGCGCGGTCGACGCCCAGTGGCGCCGGTCCGACCCCGAGGCCGAGGCCCGCGTGGCCCAGTTCCGCGAGCGCGTGGAGCAGTTCGAGGCGCAGGCCGCGAAGGCCCGTGCCGCGGGCGACAAGCGCCGCACCGAGCAGGCCGAGGCACAGGCCGCGCAGTGGCGTGAGTGGCTCGCCGCCGCTGAGCAGGCCCTGGCGACCCGCTAGAGGTTCTGACGTCTTCTCGAAGATGTGACTGAAGGCCCCTTTCCCGTTCGGGAGAGGGGCCTTCAGTCGTTACAGGTTCTAACGGGCGATGCGCCACTTCTGGTCGTCGCGGCCCGTGCACAGCGACACGATCAACCAGGTGCCGTCGGCGTACGACCCGTCGTTCGCCGTTCCGAGGCAACGGCCGGACGTCACGTGCGCGAGCTGGTGGGTGTTCACGACCTGCCACAGCTGGGCGTCGTTGCCCCACGAGCACGCGTTCGCCTTGATGTGCTCGCCGAAGTTCTCCTGGTGCACCCGCTCCATGCAGAGGTTGCCCCGCTGGTTGCGGATGCGGAACACACCGTGGTCCGCGTCCGAGAACTCCCGCGCCCAGAACGGCTGGTAGCTCGTGCCGTCGCTCGCCGGGTGCCGCTCCCACATCACAACGTCGTTCCAGCTGTTCTGGTAGAAGTCCGCGGCCCTCTGGTCGTTGCCGGCGGGCACGAGGTAGCCCGGCCCGTCGGTCGCGGGCTTCACCGGCCCGGGCCCCGGCGCGGGAGGAGGGGGCGGCGGCACCGCCAGGGTCGTAGGTGCCGGCACCGGCTTCACGGTCGGCCGATCGGTCCGCACCGGGACCACGACCACCGCGGAGGTGGCCGTCGCCGACGACGAACTCCGTGCCGTGGTGGCGGTGGAGAGCAACGGCGGAGTGGACGCAGGCGGGTCAGTGGCGGCCTGCTGGCCGGCGTCCTGCTTCAGGTACACGGCGACAACGACCGACACGGCCAGTACGACCACGACGCCGATGACGATGGCGGCGCGAGCCAACGGCGGCAGCTTCTTCCGGCCGCCCAGGTACACCGAGTGCGCCTGCACGATGGTGCCGCTGTTGTCACCGTGCGTGGTGTTCGCGTTGCCGTCGACCGCATCCGTCACGCCCAGCGAATCGAGGGCGCGCGGTGATTCATCACCGCCGTCACGTCACAGCTGGGGCGGGCGCGAGGCCGCGATCTTCACCCACTTGACCAGCAGGACGATCACGGCGATCACCGCGATGATCAGCCCGATGCCGGGCCCGGGACCGATCGTCTTGTTGCTGGTCGTCGTCTGCTGCGTCCAGATCGACAGCACACCGATGATCGACCCCGCGAACAACCCCAGCGAGCACACCCACGTGAGTCCCCAGCGCCGCACCGCGAGCGTGACGCCGGAACCGACCACGCCGATGCCGAGAGCGAGGTACGAGAACAGCTTCGGGAGGAACAGCGCCGACTCGCCCAGCACGACCTGCAGGCCCGTGTACTCGCCGATCCACGGCAGGACCAGCGACACCAGGATCGCGAGCACCGCGATCGAGATCGTCAGCGCGCCCGTGCCGGGGTCGATGCGCTTTGCGGCCTCGTGCTCCACCGAGTCGATTTCCTTGCGCAAGAAGTCGTCCGATTCTCTTGGGTCGCTCACTGGGCCGCGCACCCCGAGACAGCGGGCAGCGGCGCGGGCGCTCCGAACGAGGGCAGGCCCAGGCCGATGCCCGCGGTCTTGGGCTTGATGCCGGCCTCGGAACGGTCACCGGCCTTGGTGCGGCGCCACGTCAACGGTTCGCCGTCCGCGACGAGGTAGTGCGGGGCCGCGTACGTCACGACGGTCTCGACGACGTCGCCGGGACGCGGGACGGTCGCACCGGGCGTGAAGTGCACGAGACGGCCATCGCGCGCGCGGCCGCTCATGCGCTGCGTCGCGGCGTCGCGCTTGCCCTCGCCGGTCGCGACGAGGACCTCGACCGTGCGGCCGACCTGCTCGATGTTCAACGAGTGCGTCATCTCGTTCTGCAGCGCCACGAGCCGGTCGAAGCGCTCCTGCACGACGGCCTTGGGCAGCTGGTCCGGCAGGTCGGCGGCCGGGGTCCCCGGGCGCTTCGAGTACTGGAACGTGAACGCCGACGAGAAACGGGCCTGGCGCACCACGTCGAGCGTGCCCTGGAAGTCCTCCTCGGTCTCACCGGGGAAGCCGACGATGATGTCCGTGGTGATCGCGGCGTCCGGCATGGCGGCACGGACCTTCTCGATGATCCCCAGGTACTTCTCGGTGCGGTACGAGCGGCGCATCGCCTTGAGCAGGCGGTCCGAACCGGACTGCAGCGGCATGTGCAGGCTGTGGCACACGGCGGGCGTCTCGGCCATGGCGGCGATGACGTCGTCGGTGAAGTCCTTGGGGTGCGGGGAGGTGAAGCGCACGCGCTCCAGCCCGTCGATCTCGCCGCAGGCGCGCAGCAGCTTGCCGAACGCCAGCCTGTCGCCGAACTCGACGCCGTAGGAGTTGACGTTCTGGCCCAGCAATGTCACCTCCAGCACACCCTCGTCGACGAGCGTCTGCACCTCGGCGAGCACGTCGCCGGGACGGCGGTCCTTCTCCTTGCCGCGCAACGAGGGCACGATGCAGAACGTGCAGGTGTTGTTGCAGCCCACCGAGATCGACACCCAGCCCGAGTAGGCGGAGTCGCGCGCGGCCGGCAGCGCCGACGGGAACGTCTCGAGCGAGTCGAGGATCTCGACCTGCGCCTCGGAGTTGTGGCGGGCGCGTTCGAGCAGCACCGGCAGCGACCCGATGTTGTGCGTGCCGAACACGACGTCCACCCACGGCGCGCGCCGGACGATCTCGCTGCGGTCCTTCTGCGCGAGGCAGCCGCCGACGGCGATCTGCATGCCGGGCTTCGCCGCCTTCTGCGGGGCGAGGTGGCCGAGCGTGCCGTACAGCTTGTTGTCCGCGTTCTCGCGGACCGCGCAGGTGTTGAAGACGACGACGTCCGCCTGCTCGTCCTCGGTGGCACGCGCGTAGCCCGCGTCTTCCAGCAGACCGGCGAGACGCTCGGAGTCGTGCACGTTCATCTGACACCCGAACGTGCGGATCTGGAAGCTTTTGCGAACTTGCGCGGTACTCACACGAACACGATAACTCCTGGTCACACGCCCGAGTCTCGCGGACCGGGCAAAGGCGGCCCCATCCGCGCGTTGACCAGGCAGGACCTTCGTCGGGTGCAGGCCCCGCCCGCCCCCGTGGCACGATGCGCTGGTGTTCGGACGAGTGCATGTCGCCGTGAGCCTGCTGACCGCCGCAACGGTCCTGACGGGCTGTAGCAGCTCGGTGTCGAACATCAAGATCACGATGGCGACGGGCAGCGAGACCGGCGTCTACTACGCGCTCGGCAGCGGTCTCGCGGACATCTGGAGCGGCCGTCTCGGCATCGCGCGGCCCCAGGTCGTCCGGACCGACGGGTCGAAGGACAACGTCACCCGGCTCGTCACCGGCCAGGCCGAGGTCGGCTTCTCGCAGGCCGACGCCGTCGAGGGCATGGAAGGCGCCTCGAAGCTGCGCGCCCTGGCCCGCATGCACGACGACTACCTGCAGGTCATCGTCCGCGCCGACCTGCCGGTGACGAAGCTCGGCGAGCTGTCGGGGCTGCGCGTGTCGATCGGCGCGACGGGCTCGGGCGTCGAGATCATCGCGAGCCGGCTGCTGCGGGCCCGCAACGTCACGCCCCAGGCCGTCAACCTCGGTCTCGACGACTCGGCGCAGGCCATGCAGGAGGGCAGGATCGACGCGTTCTTCTGGTCGGGCGGCCTGCCGACGAGCCGGATCACCGACCTCACCAAGGGTCTCGGCGTGCGGATGCTCGACCTGAAGGACGAGCTGCCCGCGTTCCGCCAGCAGTACCCCGTGTACGGGTCGGCGACGCTGCCCGCCTCGATCTACAACCTGCGCTCCGGCCCGGTCATCACGCTGGTGGTGCGCAACTTCCTGCTCGTCACCGAGTCGATGCCCGACGACGTGGCCGAGGCGCTGGTGCGGCAGCTGTTCGACGGGCAGCCCGACCTCGTGAAGGCGCACTCGGCGGCACGCACGATCGAGCAGAGGTCCGCGATCGAGACGTCGCCGGTGCCGCTGCACAACGGCGCCATGCGCTACTACCGCGAGGCCAAGGTCTGATCAGACCGCCGGAAGTGTGATCACGACCTTCAGGCCGCCGTCCGCGGGGGACTCGAGGTCGACGGTGCCGTCGACGCGTTCGACGAGCAGCCGCACGATCGAGAGCCCCAGCCCGGAGCCCGGCACGTTCTGGTGGGCCGGGCTGCGCCAGAACCGGTCGGTGGCCCGTTCGAGCTCGTCGGCCTGCAGGCCGGGCCCGTGGTCGGCGACGGAGAGCCGGACCATCCCGCCGGTCTTGCGGGCGTCGACCACGATCAGCGTGCCCTCCGCGGTGAACTTCAGCGCGTTGTCGAGCAGCGCGTCCAGGATCGTCTCGACCCCGCGCGGCGGGACGAGGGCCATGCCGACCCGTTCCCCGTCGAGCACGAGGTGGACCTCCTTCGCCGCCGCGGCCGACGACCACGCCGAGAGCCGTGCCGCCACGGACTTGTCGACGTCGACCGGGACCGGGTCCACGGAGCTCGACTCGGCGCGTGCCATGGCGAGGAGCTCGTCGAGGATGCGGTTGAGGCGGTCGGTCTCGCTCAGCGCCTCGACCTGGTGCACCTCCGCCTCCGCGTCGACGTGACCCTCCAGGTTGGACAGCCGGAGTTTCAGCGCCGTCAACGGGTTGCGCAGCTGGTGCGAGGCGTCGGCGACGAAGGCCCGTTGCGCGGCAAGCACATCGCTCACGTTCGCGGCCATCTGGTCGAACGACCGCGAGAGCTGGCGCAGTTCCGGCGGACCGGACTCCGCGCCCACCGGGGGCACCGGCCGGCCCGACACCACCGCCGCGAGGAGCTTCCCCGTCGCGTCGTCGAGCGCCTGCACCGGCCGCAGCGTCCAGCGCACCACCGGCAGCGCCAGCAGCACCGCGAGCGCCAGCACCAGCAGGCTCGCCGCGAGCAGCAACGCCCACCAGGCGAGCACCTCGAACCGGGTCTTGGCCGTCGGCGAGAACGTGATCACCGCGCCGCGCACCTCACCGTCGACCAGCACCGGCTCGGCGAGCACGACCGAGGTGTCGCTCCACGGCATGAACAGCGGCGGGGCGACCGGCAGGCGCCCGGCCAGCGCCTTGCTGACCAGGTCCTGCACGGCGTTGTCACCGAGCGCGAGGTCGTTGCGCGACGCCACCACCGGCACGGTCGGCGCGTCGCGGGCCACCACGGCCACGCCGATGTCGTACAGCTCGTCGTAGCGCTCCAGTTCCGGCCTCAGCAGGTGCGGGCTGTCGTCGATCAACGGCCGTTGCGCGAGCGACGCGAACCGGCTGGTGTCGGTGAGCCGGTCGAGGAACATCTCCTGCTGCTCCGCGGCCGCCACACCGCGGCCCAGCGGCACGCCCAGGCCCACCAGGACGAGCACGATCAGCGCGAGCACCACGCCCAGCAGCCGAGACCTCACAGCCCGTCACCCCACCCGATCGCGACACGCCGACGGAACAAGATCACCCAATCGAGATCACACCTGCCCCAGCCGATAGCCGACGCCCCGCACGGTCTCCAGCAACGCGGGCCTGCCGAGCTTCGTCCGCAGCGTGGCGACGTGCACGTCGAGCGTCCGGTTCGCACCGGACCACGTGCGGCCCCACACCTCGGCGAGGATCCGCTCCCGCGTGCACACCGCGCCACCCGCGGCCATCACGAGCGCGAGCACCTGGAACTCCTTGCGGGACAGCGCGACCGACTGCCCCGCGACCGTGACCTCGTGACGCCCCAGGTCGACCCGCACGTCGCCGGTCTCGAACACCTCTGTGGACACCGCGCCCACACCGACCGGGTCGGCACCGCGGCGCCGCCTCACGGCGTGCACCCGCGCGACGAGTTCTCCCACGTCATAAGGCTTGACGAGGTAGTCGTCGGCCCCGGCGTGCAGGCCGAGGATCCGGTCGTCGATCTCCCCTCTCGCGGACACCACGATGATCGCGACGTCCGACGCGGCCCTGATGGCACGGCACAGCGTCACACCGTCCATGTCGGGCAGGCCGAGGTCGAGCAGCACCACGTCGACGCCGGTGAGGCGGTCGAGCGTGCCGCGGCCCGTGGCCTGCCGGTCCACGTGGAAACCCCGTCTGGTCAGGGCTGGGACCAAGGCCTCGGCGACCCTGTCGTCGTCCTCGACGAGCAGCACGCGCACTTTCGCTACCTCCCGGGCAACCGATGTCTGCCTGTGACAGAGTTGAGACCCTAAGTCTTGCTCAATGTCCTGGACTGGTGTGGTGGCGGACACCTAGGTTTCCGCCAACGCCGACGACCCCAAATGGAGGACTGGATGACTGCCGCCTCTGCCCCGCCGATGATTCGTGTGGCGGGTGTGGACAAGTTCTTCGGCCCGTTGCACGTGCTCAAGAACGTGCAGCTGGAAGTGCCGAAGGGGCAGGTCGTGGTCGTGCTGGGGCCGTCGGGTTCCGGTAAGTCGACCCTGTGCCGGACCATCAACCGCCTCGAGCCGATCGATTCGGGCGTCATCGAGGTCGACGGGCAACCACTTCCCGCCGAAGGAAAAGAACTGGCCCGCCTTCGTGCCGATGTCGGCATGGTGTTCCAGTCCTTCAACCTTTTCGCGCACAAGACCATCGGCGAGAACGTGATGCTCGCGCCGATGAAGGTTCGCAAGACGCCGGCCGCCGACGCCCGCAAGACCGCGATGGAACTGCTGGAGCGGGTCGGGATCGCCAACCAGGCCGACAAGTTCCCCGCTCAGCTCTCCGGTGGGCAGCAGCAGCGCGCGGCGATCGCCCGCGCGCTCGCGATGAAGCCCAAGGTGATGCTGTTCGACGAGCCGACGTCCGCGCTCGACCCCGAGATGGTCCAGGAGGTCCTGGACGTCATGACGGGCCTGGCCAAGGACGGGATGACCATGCTGGTCGTCACCCACGAGATGGGCTTCGCCCGCAAGGCCGCGGACCGGGTGATCTTCATGTCCGACGGTGAGGTCGTCGAGGACTCCACCCCGGAAGAGTTCTTCTCGGCCCCGAAGTCCAACCGCGCGAAGGACTTCCTTGGCAAGATCCTGACTCACTAGTAGTCAGCCCACTTTCGAACGAATGGCAGGAGAAGGACGATGAGGGTTCGCACCCTTGCGGCGGTGCTGCTCACGGGCGCACTGGCCCTGACCGCGTGTGGCAAGGAAGGTGGCCCCGGCGAGACGCCGGCGCCCGCCGGCGTGTTCGACGTCGCGAAGGACGTCAAGGTCGAGGGTTCGCCGACGTTCGAGAAGATCAAGACGCGCGGCTCGCTGATCGTCGGGGTCAAGGAGGACCAGCCGGGTCTGGGCTACAAGGACCCGACGACGAACAAGTACAGCGGCTTCGACATCGACATCGCGCGACTGGTCTCGGCGAAGCTCGGCTTCGACCCCGAGAAGATCCAGTTCAAGACGATCCAGTCGGCCGCTCGCGAGCAGGCGCTGATCAACGGTGACGTCGACTACTACGTCGGCACCTACACGATCAACGCCGGTCGCAAGGAGAAGGTCGCGTTCGCGGGCCCGTACTTCGTCGCCGGCCAGGACCTGCTGGTGAAGAAGGACGACTCCTCGATCACCGGCCCGGAGACCCTCAAGGGCAAGAAGGTCTGCTCGGTCACCGGCTCGACGCCGATCAAGACGATCCGCGAGAAGGGCTACACCGAGCCCGAGAACATCCAGGAGTTCCAGGGTTACTCGCAGTGCGTCACCAAGCTGCTCAACGGTGAGGTCGACGCGGTCACCACGGACGACGCGATCCTCAAGGGCTACGCCTCCGCCGAGGAGGGCAAGCTGAAGGTCGTCGGCAAGACCTTCTCCAAGGAGCCCTACGGCATCGGCCTGCCCAAGGGCGACGACGCCCTGCGCGGCAAGGTGAACGACATCCTGCAGGCCGCGCTGGACGGTGGCGACTGGCAGAAGATCTACGACGGCACGCTCGGCAAGTCCGGTTCCTCGGCGCAGAAGCCGACGATCGACCGCTACTGACGCGCTAGTCACGTGGCCGGTGGATCCCACGTGGATCCACCGGCCGTTCCTTTGAAGGCGGACGGACGGCAAGGAAACCGATGAGCGTCCTCACCAACAACCTAGAACTCTTCCTGCGCCTGTTTGGCCAGACCCTCCAGCTCTTCGCGATCTCGGCGGTGCTGTCGCTGGTGCTGGGCACGCTGCTGGCCGCGCTGAGGGTCAGCCCCGTCCCGGTCTTCCGGGCCATCGGCGCGACCTACGTGACGGTGCTGCGCAACACGCCGCTGACGCTGGTGTTCGTGTTCTTCCTCTTCGCGTACCCGCTCCTCGAGATCCTGAGGATCGAGCCCTACACCGCGGCCGTCGTCGCGTTGACGCTCTACACCGCGGCTTTCGTCTGCGAGGTGGTGCGGTCGGGCATCAACACGGTGCCGGTCGGGCAGGCGGAGGCGTCGCGCGCGCTCGGTCTCACGTTCACGCAGATGCTCGGCAACGTCGTGCTGCCGCAGGCGTTGCGCTCCGTCGTGCCGCCGATGACGAGCACCATGATCGCGTTGCTGAAGAACACGACGGTCGCCTCGGGCTTCGCCGTCCCCCAGGCGGGCTCGATCCGCGACGCGCTGTCGGAGCAGGGTGACAACGTCCTGTTCGGACTCATCTGGGTGGCGATCGGGTTCGTCGTCCTGGTGATGCCGCTGACGTACGTCCAGCAGGTCTTCGAGAAGCGGTGGAGCGTGGCCCGATGAGCATGGTGCTGTTCGACGTTCCCGGCCCGAAGGCCCGCGTGCGTCACAAGATCCTGGCCGTCGCCGGCATCGCGGTGGCGCTCGCGGCGGTCGCGTACGTCGTCATGCGTTTCATCGCCACCGAGCAGTTCACCGCCCGCCGGCTCGACTGGATCAACTACAAGCAGATCCAGCTGTCGCTGCTCGAGGCGATCGGCAACACGCTGTCCGCGTTCGCCATCGGCGCGGTGCTGGCGCTCGTGTTCGGTGCGCTCTTCGCGGCGGCACGGCTGTCCGACCACGCCTGGGTGCGCACTCCCGCGGCGGTGATCGTCGAGATCTTCCGCGCGATCCCGCTCGTGATCATGATGTTCTTCTTCTACTACGGCCTGCCCTCGACCGGCATCAAGATGTCGGCGTTCACGGCGGTCGTGGTCAGTCTGATGCTGTACAACGGCTCGGTGCTCGCGGAGATCTTCCGCGCCGGCATCAACTCGCTGCCCAAGGGGCAGTCCGAGGCCGCGTACGCGCTGGGCATGCGCAAGACGCAGGTGATGACGTTCGTGCTGCTGCCGCAGGCGTTGCGGGCGATGCTGCCGACCATCATCAGCCAGCTCGTCGTGCTGCTGAAGGACACCGCGCTCGGCTTCCTCATCACGTTCGAGGAACTGCTGCGGTGGGGCACGCTCATCGGTGGTGACGCGGTGAACTTCGGCCGCCCGATGATCTCGGTGATGATCGTGGTCGCCCTGATCTACATCGGGATGTGCCTGCTGCTGACGTGGCTCGCCACGTACCTGGAGAAGCGCAACCGCCGCAACAAGAAGGTCATCAAGACCGACAACGACGACGCCGGGCAGGTCCAGCTCGGCAACGCCTCCGCCGCGGTCGGCGGTGTCACCGTCTGACCTCCGCACGAGCGGAACGGGGCGTGTCCACATCGGACACGCCCCGTTCGTCGTCTCGCCGGGAGATCAGACGTTCCAGTCGACGACACCGCACCAGTCCCCCGCCTCCCCCACGACGTCGAGGCAGAACGTGGTGCCGGCGCGGAAGTTCGTGCCGAGCAGCCGGCGCGACCGGTCCCCGGCGCGGAACAGCACGGGGCTGCCCGCCACCCGGAGGTCGCCTTCGCGGGACCACCGGATCGCGAGGTCGACGGGACTGGCCGTGACCCGGAGGTAGACGTCCGAGCCGTCGACGGTGATCGTGCGGACGGCGAGCAGGTCGGCCGATGCGGTGCGCATGCGCCGGAACGTATCGACGGGAGCGGAACCCGGTCGTCGCACGAAGAGTGGATCTCCCGTCAACTTTCGCGGTACGCTCGTGGTGGGGGATCTACCGCGGTGACGTCACATGAGTGAGGGGCATTGTGGCGCGCGTCCTTGTCGTCGACGACCAGCCGTTGTTCCGTGCGGGCCTGGTCGCTTTGCTGAACGCTTCACCAGATCTGACCGTCGTCGGCGAGGCCGGGGACGGTGCCACCGCGTCCGCGCTGGCCGAGTCGGTGAGACCGGACGTGATCCTGCTCGACATCCGCCTGCCGGGGCTGGCCGCGCTCAAACGCGTCGCGGCGTCCGCGCGGGTGCTGGTGCTGACCACGTTCGATCTCGACGAGCACGTCCACGAGGCGTTGCGGCTGGGTGCGGCGGGGTTCGTGCTGAAGGAGTCCGAACCGGCCCGCCTGATCGCCGCCATCACCGCTGTGGCCTCAGGTGAGATGCAGTTCGGCCCGACCGTGATGCGCAGGCTCGTGGCGGCCTACCTGAAGGGCGACACGGGTGCTTCGCCGGGGAGTGCGATCGGGCTGGAAGAGCTGACGGACCGCGAACGCGAGGTGCTCCGGCTCGTCGGCACGGGACTGACGAACACGGCGATCGCGGGCAAGCTGACGGTCACGGAGGGCACGGTGAAGACGCACCTCAACCGCGTGATGACGAAGCTGCGGCTGACCAGCCGGGCTCAGGCCGTGGTGATGGCGTACGAGTCCGGGCTGGTCATACCGCAGGCTCTCGCTAGGACCGCCTGAACAGCTTGTTGCCGAGCCAGACGATCGGGTCGTACTTGCGGTCGGCGACGCGCTCCTTCATCGGGATGAGCGCGTTGTCGGTGATGTGGATGTGCTCGGGGCACACCTCGCTGCAGCACTTGGTGATGTTGCACAGCCCGAGCCCGTGCTCGTCCTGCGCCTGGTCGACGCGGTCCGCGGTGTCGAGCGGGTGCATCTCCAGTTCGGCGACCCGCATGAGGAACCGCGGCCCCGAGAACGCCTCCTTGTTCTCCTCGTGGTCACGCACCACGTGGCAGGTGTTCTGGCACAGGAAGCACTCGATGCACTTGCGGAACTCCTGCGAGCGCTCGACGTCGACCTGCTGCATCCGGTACTCGCCCGGCGCCAGGTCCTTCGGCGGCGCGAACGACGGGACCTCGCGTGCCTTGGTGTAGTTGAAGGACACGTTGGTCACGAGGTCGCGGATGATCGGGAACGTCCGCATCGGCGTGACCGTGATCGTCTCCGACTCCTGGAAGATCGACATCCGGGTCATGCAGAGCAGCCGCGGCCGTCCGTTGATCTCCGCCGAGCACGAGCCGCACTTGCCGGCCTTGCAGTTCCACCGCACCGCGAGGTCCGGGGCCTGCGTGGCCTGCAGCCGGTGGATGATGTCGAGGACGACCTCACCCTCGTTGACCTCGACGGTGAAGTCCTCCAGCCCGCCGCCGGAGTCGTCACCGCGCCACACCCGGAACTTCCCCTGGTAGCTCATGACAACTCCTCCGAGGTGAGGTACTTCTCGAGCTCGGTGCGGTCGAACAGGTCCAGCAGGTCGTGCCGGATCGGGATCTGCGGCTTCTCGGTGACGGTGGCGCCGTCTCCCTCGGCCTTGCACACCAGCAGTTTCCTGCGCCACTCGGCGTCCATCGAGGGATGGTCGTCGCGCGTGTGGCCACCGCGGGACTCGGTGCGCAGCAGTGCCGCCTTCGCCACGCACTCCGACACCAGCAGCATGTTGCGCAGGTCGAGGGCGAGGTGCCAGCCGGGGTTGAACTGCTGGTGGCCCTCGACGGTCAGCGACCGGGCGCGTTCCTTGAGCTTCTCCAGCCGCTGCAACGCCTCTTGCATCTCACCGGCTTTCCGGATGATGCCGACGAGGTCGTTCATCGACTGCTGCAGCTCCATGTGCAGCGTGTACGGGTTCTCACCGCCTTCCTGCTGGAAGGGTGCGAGGGCGGTGGCACGTGCCTCGCCGACGAGGTCCTCCGACACCGTCGGGCGTTCGGTCATCGCCCGCACGTACTCGGCGGCCCCGGCTCCCGCCCTGCGTCCGAAGACGAGCAGGTCCGACAAGCTGTTGCCGCCCAGGCGGTTCGAGCCGTGCATGCCGCCGGAGACCTCGCCGGCCGCGTAGAGACCGGGCACCGAGGACGACCCCGTGTCCGGGTCGACCTCGACGCCGCCCATCACGTAGTGGCAGGTCGGGCCGACCTCCATCGGCTGCGCGGTGATGTCCACATCGGCCAGTTCCTTGAACTGGTGGTGCATGGACGGCAGCCGGCGGCGGATCTCCTCGGCGGGCAGACGCGTGGACACGTCGAGGAAAACTCCGCCGTGCGGTGAGCCCCGGTTCGCCTTGACCTCGGAGTTGATCGCGCGGGCGACCTCGTCACGCGGCAGCAGTTCCGGTGGGCGCCGGTTGCCGGCCTGGTCGGTGTACCAGCGGTCGGCCTCTTCCTCGTTGTCGGCGTACTTGTCCTTGAACACCTCGGGGATGTAGTCGAACATGAACCGCTTGCCGTCGGAGTTCCGCAGCACACCACCGTCACCGCGGACGGACTCGGTGACGAGGATGCCCTTGACCGACGGCGGCCAGACCATCCCGGTGGGGTGGAACTGGATGAACTCCATGTTGATCAGCGAGGCACCGGCGCGCATCGCGAGCGCGTGGCCGTCGCCGGTGTACTCCCAGGAGTTCGAGGTGACCTTGAACGACTTGCCGATGCCGCCGGTCGCGAGGATCACCGCGGGTGCCTCGAACAGCACGAACCGGCCGGACTCGCGCCAGTAGCCGAACGAGCCCGCGATCCTGTCCCCGTCCTTGACGAGGTCGGTGACGGTGAACTCCTGGAACACCCGCAGGCGTGCCTCGTAGTCGCCGAACTCCTTGAAGTCCTCCTGCTGCAACGACACGATCTTCTGCTGCAGCGTGCGGATCAGTTCGAGCCCGGTGCGGTCGCCGACGTGCGCGAGCCGCGGGTACTCGTGGCCGCCGAAGTTGCGTTGCGAGATCCGGCCGTCCTTGGTGCGGTCGAACAGCGCGCCGTAGGTCTCGAGCTCCCAGACCCGTTGCGGCGCTTCCTGTGCGTGCAGTTCGGCCATGCGCCAGTTGTTCAGGAACTTGCCGCCGCGCATGGTGTCGCGGAAGTGGACCTGCCAGTTGTCGCTCTCGTTCGCGTTGCCCATGGCGGCGGCGATGCCACCCTCGGCCATGACGGTGTGGGCCTTGCCGAACAACGACTTGCAGAGAACGGCGACGCGCAGGCCGTGCTCACGGGCCTCGATCGCGGCACGCAGACCGGCGCCACCCGCGCCGATCACGAGAACGTCGAACGAATGCCTTTCCAGCTCGGGCAAAACCACTCCTTAGTTGATGAAGCGGAGGTCGGAGATCGTTCCCGAGGCGACCAGCGCGACGTACAGGTCCGTGAGGCAGACGAAGATCAGCGAGGCCCACGCGAGCTGCATGTGCCGGTTGTTCAGCTTCGAGATCTGCGTCCACGTCCAGTACCGGACCGGGTGCTTGGAGAAGTGCTTGAGCCGCCCGCCCGCGATGTGGCGGCACGAGTGGCACGACAGCGTGTAGGCGCCGAGCAGGCCGACGTTGACCAGCAGGATGATGTTGCCCAGACCGACGCCGGTCCCGAACGCGAGGACCGCGTCGTAGATGTTGATCAGCAGCAGGAGTGACGCCGCGTAGAAGAAGTAGCGGTGCAGGTTCTGCGCGATGAGCGGGAACCTGGTCTCACCGGTGTACTTGCTGTGCGGCTCGGCCACGGCGCACGCGGGCGGCGACGCCCAGGCCGCGCGGTAGTAGGCCTTGCGGTAGTAGTAGCAGGTGATCCGGAATCCCAGCAGGAACGGGATGATCAGCAGCGGCGGTGTCAGGAAGCCGGGCAGCGCCGGGAACCACTGACCGAAGTGGGATGCCGCGGGGACGCACTCCTCCGTGAGACAGGGCGAGTACATCGGTGTGAGGTAGTGGTACTGGTCGACCCAGTAGTAGTCCCCCTGGAACGTGCGGAACGCCGCGTAGATCGAGATGAGCAGCAGGCCGACGAATGTCGTCAGCGGCGGCAACCACCATCGGTCCGTGCGCAGAGTCCTGGCGGCGATCTCTGCCCTCGCCATTGGTCACCTTTCTGGGGGTCCACGTCGTTGTGGAGGAAACGCGTAACGGCCCCCGCTGACTGCGAGGGCCGTGAATTCGGACTGGGTCAGGTCCGGTGCCGGTACCCACCGAGTCCTTCGTCGTCCGCGTCCTTCCAGAGCGACTCGTCGTAGGGCGTGTCGGGCACGACCACGACCTCGCGTTCCACTTGAGGCGCTTCGCGCTGCCTCGGGGTGCTCAGGTCGACGAGTTCGGTGGCGTCGATGTCCATGCGTTCTACGTCGTTGGCAAGACGTTGTACGGCTGCCACGTCGCCGTACCTGGCGCGCAGGTTGCTGACGGCATGCCGCATCTGACCGATGACCCGCCGCAGCTCGACGATCTCCGTGGACGTCATGGGACACCTCCGTTCCAAGGTCGTGCCCCGCACTCTGCCCAATCTCAAGCCATGTGACAAGCACCACACGCCAAGATTCAAAACTGGTTCCAGACCAGTTACTGAATCGTTTTTGTGCCTACGACCAGCCATGACTTATTGTGTGTGGCGTCACGCCCGTCCGTGGGACGCCACCGTTGTCGTCTCGTAAGGGCCCCACCACGGCCCGTGATGACCCGGAGACCCCCATGACCGAACTGCATCCTGTTCTGACAGAGGTGACACGCCGGATCGCCGCCCGCAGCGCCGATTCCCGCCGCGCGTACCTCGAGCGCGTGGCCGCCGCCGCGCAGGACGGAACGTCCCGGTCCGGCTTCGCCTGCAGCAACCTCGCGCACGGCTTCGCCGGAATCACCGGCGGCGACAAGGCCGCGTTGCGCGCGCTGCGCAAGTCCAACGTCGCGATCGTCTCGTCCTACAACGACATGCTGTCGGCGCACCAGCCGTTCCAGGAGTACCCGGCCTGGATCAAGGACGCGGTCCGCGCCGTCGGCGGCGTGTCCCAGTTCGCCGGCGGTGTGCCGGCGATGTGCGACGGCATCACCCAGGGCCGCGAGGGCATGGAGCTGTCGCTGTTCAGCCGCGACGTCATCGCCATGTCGACCGGCGTGGCTCTGTCGCACGAGATGTTCGACGCCGCGGTGCTCCTGGGCGTGTGCGACAAGATCGTGCCGGGCCTGCTGATCGGCGCGCTGTCGTTCGGGCACCTGCCGTCGATCCTGGTGCCCGCGGGCCCGATGTCGTCCGGCCTGTCGAACAAGGAGAAGGCCCGCGTCCGGCAGCTCTACGCGGAGGGCAAGGCCTCCCGTGACGACCTGCTGGAGGCCGAGGCCGCCTCGTACCACTCCCCCGGCACCTGCACGTTCTACGGCACCGCGAACTCGAACCAGATGGTCGTCGAGGTCATGGGCCTGCACCTGCCGGGAGCCTCGTTCGTCCCGCCGGGCACGTCGTTGCGCCGCGCGCTGACCGAACACGCCGGCCGACGCGCCGTCGAGATGGCCAAGGGCGACGGCTACACCCCGATCGCGCACGTCGTCGACGAGAAGGCCGTGGTCAACGGCGTGGTCGCGCTGCTGGCCACCGGCGGCTCCACGAACCACACGATGCACCTGGTCGCCATCGCCGCCGCCGCGGGCATCGAACTGAGCTGGGACGACCTCAACGACCTGTCGGCCGTCGTACCGCTGATCGCGCGGGTCTACCCGAACGGCAGCGCCGACATCAACCACTTCCAGGCCGCCGGCGGCGTCCAGTTCGTCGTGGGCACCCTGCTCGACGAGGGCCTGCTGCACGCCGACGTCACCACCGTGGCGGGCTTCGGCCTGGACCGCTACCGCCAGGAACCGATGCTGGCCGACGGCGAACTGATCTGGGTCGACGGCCCCGGCCGCTCACTCGACCTCGAGGTCCTGCGCCCCGCCTCGGACCCGTTCGCCTCCGACGGCGGCCTGCGCATGCTCTCCGGCAACCTCGGCCGCTCCGTCATCAAGGTCTCGGCCGTGGCGTCGGAGAACCACGTCGTCGAGGCCCCGGCCCGCGTGTTCACCACGCAGGAGGCGTTCCAGGAGGCCTTCAAGGCGGGCGAACTGGACCGCGACGTCGTCGTGGTGGTCCGCCAGCAGGGCCCGCAGGCCAACGGCATGCCCGAACTGCACAAGCTCACCCCGCCGCTCGGCGTCCTGATGGACCGCGGCCACAAGGTGGCGCTGGTGACCGACGGCCGCATGTCCGGCGCCTCGGGCAAGATCCCGGCGGCGATCCAGCTGACCCCGGAAGCCGCGGTCGGCGGCCCACTCGGCCGCGTGCGCGACGGCGACGTCGTCCGCTTGGACGCCACCGCCGGAACCCTGGAGGTCCAGGTGCCCGCGGAGGAACTGGCGACACGTCCCCTGGTCGACTTCCCGCCGACCAGCCGCGAGTGGATGGGCACGGGCCGCGAACTGTTCGCCGCCCTCCGCCGCAGCGTCGGACCGGCCGACCGCGGCGCCACGGTGTTCGGGCCGATCACCGCCGACCACTTCGCCCCGGTCACCCACCACTAGCCGTTGCACCCGCTGCAACCAATATATTGGTTCATGCACCACCGCTGACCTGCCCCTTAGCAATGACTCTTTGGACTTCGTCCGCAAAAGACCCATTGCAAAGGGGCGGCGACGCCCGATTAGTCCGTCCCATCCGCCCGACCGCAGGCCTGTCGGCTTGCCCAACCGCAGGCCTGTTGACTTGCCCGACCGCGCCCCGCCCAGCCGCACGTACCTTCACGCCGCCAACCCGGATGCCATTGCAATGAGTCTTTTGACTTCGTCCGCAAACGTTTTTTGCATCCGGGTGAGCGGCAGCAGGCACAGTGAGGGCGCGAGACGGGGTGCTCACGAGTCACGGCAGCCCGAGCGTCCGACCGGCAATATGCGATATATCGGTTTTCGATCCCCTAGATTCGACCCAATTTCGGCAAGGAGAGCAGCAGTGACCAACGGTGACAATCTTCGGGTGACCACCGGCGCGGACCTCCTCGGTCTGTCGCCCGTCATCCCCGTCGTCGTGGTCGACGACGCCGACCACGCGGTGCCGCTCGCCCAGGCACTGCTGCGCGGTGGCGTCCGCGTCATCGAGCTCACGCTGCGCACCCCCGCCGCGCTCGCCGCGATCGAGAACGTCGCGCGCGAGGTCCCGGAGATCGTGATCGGCGCGGGCACCGTCACGGCGCCGGAGCACGCGGAGCAGGCGGCGAAGGCCGGGGCGGCGTTCCTCGTCACCCCCGGCACGACCGACCGGGTGCTCGACGCCGCCGACGCGACCGGGCTGCCGTACCTGCCGGGTGCGGCGACGGTGTCCGAGGTGCTGCGGCTCGCCGAGCGCGGGCTGACCGCGTTGAAGTTCTTCCCCGCCGAGGCCGCGGGCGGTGTCGACTACCTCAAGTCGATCGGTGGCCCGGTCCCGCACGTGCGGTTCTGCCCGACCGGCGGCATCACCCCGCAGACCGCGCCGAACTACCTCGCGCTGCCGAACGTCGGCTGCGTCGGCGGTTCGTGGCTGGCCCCGAAGGACGCCCTCGTGCAGGGCGACTGGGACCGCATCGAGACCCTTGCCCGTGAGGCTTCGCAGCTCGGCTAATCGCGGACCGGAAGTCCAGCTCACACCACGAGACCGGCGTCCCACCACGTTGGATCCTTCACCCCAACGGGAGGCGACGCCGGTCTCGAACTGTCAAGGTCGGGAAGCGCGCGTCCGGCAATCAGCCCAAGATTCCCCTTACCACGCAACGCTTCCGTCAATCGAGTCCATCATGGACAGTACGATGTGCACGGTCGCACTCGGCGTCTCGCCGGTAGGTCTGATGGTCGCTGTCAGGACCACAAGGCGGCGACGAGCTCGGCTCGTCCCGTGATGCCGAGCTTGCGATAAGCGCTCGACAGGTGCAGTTCCACCGTGCGCCGGGTGAGGTGCAGGGCTTCGGCGATCTGCCGGTTCGTCAGGCCCTGCGCCGCCATCCGGGCGACCCGGTTCTCCTGCTTGGTCAGGCCCTGCACCTGGTCGTCCTCGTCGCGGACCTCGTCGCCCGCGAGCTTGGCCAGAGGGTGCGCGCTCAGGCGCCGGGCCAGTTCGAACGACTGCCGCAGGTGCACCGCGGCCGCGTCGGCACGGCCCTTGCGGCGCAGGTGGTGGCCGAGCCAGTACGACGACTGGGCGTGCAGCAGCCGGTGCGGTGACGAGGCGAGGAGTTGTTCGGCCTCGGTCAGGACGTCGATGTCGTCCGTGCTGATGCCGACGCTCATCAACGCCGTCCCGATCACCCTCGGGGAACCCCACCGCTTGGCCAGGTCGAGTTCCTCGTGCGCGAGCCGGGCCGCGTCGTCACGGTTGCCCAGCGCCAAGTGCGCGCGCACGGCGTGGTGCCGCCACGCGATCAGCGCGGGGTTGGGCATCTCGCGGCTGGCAAGCCGGCGGCCTGCCTCCAGCAGGTCCTCCAGCCCGCCCTCCGCGTGGCACGACGCGAGCTTGAGCCGGCCGCGGGCGTAGACGATGTTGATGTGCTGCAACAGATCGCCGTCCTCGACGACGAGCGGGGCGGCCTCGTCGAACTGTCCCATCTCGATGCAGACCTCGGCCAGCTTCGCGGTCGCGAGCACGACGGCCGGGCAGTCGATGTTGCCCGTCGACACCGGCGGGGTCAGGAACGTGTACGCGCGCGCCAGGTCGCCGCCGTTGTGGAAGGCGGAGGCGCGGGCGATCATGCTGAGCATCCCGCGGCGCAGGTGCGGGTCGTGCGAGACCGGCGCGGTGCTGTGCGAGAGCCAGAACTTGTTGATGTGCTCGGGATTGTCGCCGAGGACCGGCACCAGGAACGTGAAGACGTAGGACGCGCCGAAGACGTCGATCCACTCGCCTTCGAGCGCTTCCAGCGCGTACTCGACGGCTTCGGGGTACGAGTCACCGCTGCGGGCGTTGCCGACGGCGAGCAACGCCGACCGCGCGCGCTGGAGGTTCGGGTCCTGCGGGACGTCTCCGACGAGGTCCTCGAAGTACTTGCCGGCGCAGTTGGCCATGTGCGCGTTGCGGTTCGCCGCGAGCAGGTACGTGGTGCAGACGAGGTTCCAGACCATGTCGCGGTCCTCTGGCAGCAACCGGGCGACGACCATGATCGCGAGCGAGACGGCGAAGTGGGCGTCCGAACCCGTGCACATGCGCTGGATCAACGCGAGCGCGACGTTCGCGGCGAGGTGCGGGTCCTCGCACTGCACCAGCGCGTCACGGACCCGGTCGCGGCCCAGTGCGTTGTCCTGCAGGTGTTCCGTGTGTCCGAGCTCGACCTCGATCGCGAGGCGGTCCTCGTCGGACAGGTGTTCCTCGAGCGCCCGTTCCAGGTGCTCGACGCCGCCGACCTCGCGCAGCAGGTCGACGGACCACGGCAGGCGCACCGACCTGGCTTTCAGCACGTGCTCGGCGACGCGCTCGTCCGGGGCGTCCGACTCGAACAGCAGCCACGCCGCGCGGGAGTGCGCGGCGGACCGGACCGCGATCGGCATGTCAGCGAGGATGCTGTTGCGCACGAACGGATGCCGGAACGTGAGCGGGTCGGTGTCGGCGAGCACGCCGAGGCGGACGAGCATGTCGACGGCGGGCAGCGCGTCGAAACCGGTGAGCGCGGAGAGCAGTTCGAGGCCGGCGTCGCCGTCCAGCACCGCGGCGGAGCGCGCGACCTCGGCGGCTCCGGTGTACTCGCGCAGCCGCATGCCGATCATCTCGCCGACGGCGGCGGAACCCTCGCCTTCCTCGCGCAGCAGGGCCTGCAGCAGGTAGGGGTTGCCGCCGGTGAGCTCGTGGCAGCGCTTCGGGTCCCGGGCCGGGAGGTTCTCGGTCAGGCTCGCGACGGCGGCGACGTCGAGGCCGTCGAGGTCGAGGCGGTGCGGGTGGGCACCCGCGATCTCGGGCAGCGTGACCTCGTCGGTGGAGAAGTAACCCTGGGACGCGCCGAGCGCGATGACGACCGGCATCTCCTGCAGCCGCGGGCGCAGGTACGCGAGGGCGCGCTTGGAGAAGGTGTCGGCGACGTGCACGTCGTCGATGACCATCAGGATCGGGCCCTTGCGCGCGGAGTTCGCGGCGCGCGCGTACAGCTCTTCCAGGTCGTGTTCGTTCGCGAGGCACGGCGCGAGCTGGCGCACCACCGCGCCGGGGAGGTGGCTCTCCAGCCGGGCGCTCTTGGCCAGCCGGACGGTGAAGCCGCGTTCGCGGGCCTCGGCGGCGAGCGCGTCGAGCACCGCCGTCTTGCCGATGCCGAACCCGCCGGTGACGACGACGCAGGAGCCGGTGCCCTGGACCGCGTCGTCCAGCAAGCGACCGAGAGTCGCGAGTTCCGCGTCCCGGCCGAGTAGTGGAGATGTCACCTCTGTCTGCCCCTGCCTTCGGTACCGAGAGGACCGCAGGTCGAAGGTTTCGGTGTTCCTTCGGTGGCGACCGTAGAGACCTGCGCTTCGTCGTCGGGCAAACTTACCCACAGGTAACGGCTGGCGGAACCGTGGGCCGTTCGCGGGATGGTTCGGAGTGGGAGTGCTGGAGCGAGCGATGATCTTCGCCGGGCTGATGCGCGCATGGGTGCGCCTCGCCCGTCTGCTCGCTGGCTCCCATCAGGACTCACATGCGTCCGACCAGCGGAAACCGCTCTTCGTAAGTGGTTATAGCGCGCGTGAGACTGCCTACGTCGACAGGGGTGTCGACGTGCGAGGACAGCGACTCCACGACCGAGAGCACCGCGGCGATGGCCACCACGACGCCCGCCGCCACGACCAGGATGCTGCGAGCGATCGGGCACGAACCGGGCACGCCCGGCGGGTTCTCGGTCAGCACCGGCCGCAGCACCGGCGCGAACATGCCGAAGTCGGCCGCGTCACGCCGGCAGTCCTCGCACCCGGCTAGGTGCCGGGAGAAGCTCACGTGCTGCGCCGGGTCCAGCACCCCCAGCGCGTACGCCGCCACATCACCGCACGGACCTTCCTGGTCCGCGCGGTTGTCGTCGTCCTGACTCTGATCTTGGTCTGGTCCTGCTCCCGCGTGCTCGTGATGTGGTTGACGGGTCACCATCACTAGCTCCTGTCCTGCAGCGCCCGGCGGATCGTGTGCATCGCTTTGTAAAGCCGGGACTTGACGGTTCCTTCCGGTACTCCGAGAACGATCGCGGCCTCCCTCACCGTTCGTCCCATGACATACGTTTCGTAGATAGCCGCACGATGTTCTTCACTCAATTGGCGTACTACGTCGGTAATGACCATCACCGAAAGTGTCTGTTCTGTGTCGTCCGGAGATTCGGCGATGTCCGGACGTAACAATTCGACTTCCTGCGGGCGCGCCTGCCGGCTTCGCCATCCGTCGATCACAATGCGACGAGCCACAGTACAAAGCCAGCCGCGCAACATACCCGGTTCACGAACAAGGTGTGCGGAGTTCTGCCAAGCCCTGATCAACGTCTCCTGAACGACGTCTTCCGTCCACTGGCGGTCGTAGTTGGTCAGGCACAGGACCTGCGAGAACAACATCCGCTGGAACTGCCCGTAGAGCAACGTGAGCAATTCTTCGTCCTGCTGGGCGTGTGCGACCTTGCCCTGATCACCCATGAAGCTGACGACCTCCCCAGATATCGGCGACGGGTTCGCTTCGGGCGGCAGTCCTAGCGACTCAGCGGCCGAGCACGGAATCGTCCAGATAGTACATCGCGAACACGAAAACCTCTCGGGTACGTAAATTCAGTCCCAATGGTTCGCCTACAGCCCTGTGATCCACGTCACATAAGCATCTGCGCATGTCGGATGAACCCTGACTTCACCTGCGCGTATCTCCCTTCGAAGGCAGCTCGATCGCGGGAGGGAACGGGCACTATGCGTCACCGATTGGACACGCTGGGGCAGCACGCAGCGCTGTTCGCCATCCTGTCTGTCGTATTTCTGGGGGCTTTCATCGGAGCCGTCCCGGCCAATGCGCAATCGACAGAAGTGCAACCGTCAGACCGCTCATTCATGGTATCTCTGCGCCAAGCAAACTCGTGGCTCGTGCCGGTGAGCAAAGAAGCTCCCACGCGTTCGACGAATGCGAGCGTGAGCAACGCCGGGCGGGACATATTCGAAGGACACTCACGACTCGACGTCGAACTCCTGAAATCTGCCGAACAACTGGGCGTGGTTCTGCCGAACGACGTCAGCAGTGAACACCAGTCACTCATCGATGAGATGGCCGAACGCACCGGTGACAACCACGACCGCGCTTACGCGACGATCGTCCGGCAGACGCAGGGCGGCCTTCTCGTGATGTCCGTGCAAACGCGGGCGACGACACAGAACACAACAATTCGCACACTCGCCCACCAGACGGTGCAAATGCTGATTCGTACAATGACGGTCCTGGAGAACACCGGCAGGGTCGACCCGTCGGCACTCGAATTGGTGACCGCCAAGGCACAGGTGAACGCGGTCCGCGTCATCGGCCAGAACATCGAACCGTCGGACCGCGAATTGCTCGTACTGCTCACCCAGCATTCGCTTTGGCAGAAACCGGCCAGCCGCGAGAGCTCGGACCGCGCCCGTGACGCGAAGGTCCGCAAGGTCGCGGGTCAGCTCGCCGCCGAGCACACCCAGATGGCCCAGGCGGTCACGGAGGCCGCTCGCCAGATCGGCGTGGACCTCCCCGTCGAACCGACCACCGAACAGAAGTCGTGGGCGAACGCCATCTCGTCCAGCTCCGGCGAGGAGCTCGACGACATGTACACGAACCTGTCCCGCGCCGCCGACGGCTCACTCATCACGCAGGTCGCCCACGCCCGCGCGACGACCAAGAGCCTTCCCGCCCGCATCGCCTCGCAGACCGCCCTGACCCTCCTGCTCAAGCACATGCTCCTGCTGGAGGGCACCGGCCTGGTGAAGGCGAACTCACTGCAGATGACCAACACCCCGCCCATCGCCCAGCAGACGCAATCCAACAGCGGCTCGTCGCCACAACCCGACGACTCGTCCACGAGCGTCGGCTTCCTCACCGGTATCGCCGTCCTGGTGGTCGCCGCCGCAGGCACCCTCTGGCTGGTCCGGGCGATCGGCCACCACGGAGAACACCGCCGCTGACAGTCCGCCAACTGATATATCGGCTGCCGCCCTCGCCAACCGATATATCAGTTCCCAGCGGCCCGCTGGAGCGTCATCGACGCCCTTAGCAATGACTCTTTTGACGACGAAGTCCAAAGAGTCATTGCTAAGGGCCAGGTCAACGCGCTGCCGGGTTGACATAACGAAGGTGAACGCGCAAGCGGGCCGAGACAGCAACACCGGCGCGGGCTTTCGCAGACGAGCACGACAGGGTTCGCTCACACACCAGTACGCGGTGCAGAAGTCGGCCTACGCGGACTTCGGCACGGCCACCAGAGGCTGCTCGCTCAGGCGGACGCCACTGCGGTGTCCACCCGTTCGACCACGTGCGCCTCAGTGGGGTCGACCGCCTCCCACTTGCCGATGAGCCGGTCGATGACGGCGGCCGGCACCGGCTCCGGGCGGGCGCGGTTGCGAGCGTGGATCACGGTCCGCGGCGCTTCGAGCCCGACCAGGGTGACGCGGGCGCGATAGTCCGCGGCGAGTCCGATGCAGCGCTCGCGCAGCTGCTGGGAGATGTTGGTCGCGTTCCAGACGAACCGGTCCCCCGCACGCAACAGCGCTCGGGCTTCCTCGAACGCCGCGGCGGCCACGGCGCGTTGGTCACCGTCGGGCGCGATGCCGAGCCGTGAACGCACCGCGTCGAGACTCACCACCGGCCAGCCCGGCCGGTGGGCGGCGATCCAGTGGTCCTTGCCGACGCCCGGCAGGCCGGACAGCACCGTCACCTCGACGCGCGTGTCGTCGTAGGCGGCGTAGCCGGGGTCGCGGCCGGGCGTGCGGAAGTACTGGAACCGGGCGTGGTCGGACGGGAAGGCGCGTGGCCGGTCGAGGCAGTCGCGTTCGCGGCAGTACTCCTCGAACAGCGCGATGTTCTCGAGCACCGAGTCCGCGTCGCCGCAGATCCGGCCGAGGATGTCGGCGCGGGCGAGCGTCGCCAGGTCGTCGTTGCGCGCGAGCAGGCTCACCCGGAACGCGATGCGGTCGAGGTCCGGGCGTTCCAGCGCCCAGAACGGCACCTGGTGGTGCCGCACCAGCGCGGCGACGTGCTCGCGCCACGCGATCGGGCGTCCCATCTCCCACAACAGCTTGCGCGCCAGCAGGTCTCCGGCTCGTGAGTGGCCGTGTGCCGTCACGCGGCCGTCGGCGATCTGCGTGCGGAACGGCTTCGCGGCGTCGTGCAGCAGCACCGTCGCGAACAACCGCACTCGGTCCGCCTCGGGACGCGACCGCCATTCAGGCAGCGACACCAGGGCCTCGCACGCCATTCGGGTGTGCGTGGCGACGTCGCCTTCGGCGTGGTGCACGGGATCTTGCGGCACGCCCTCGAGAGCGCGCACCCACGGGAACACCGAACGGATGGCGTCCCAGTCGAGGGTCCACTGTGGTCCGGCGGGGCAGAGTTGCTCAAACACGGGCCACCACCTGGTTCGGCAGGATCGGGCGGTCCTGCCAGTGGCTGCCCGAGTCCAGCACGGCGGTGGCGAACGTCGGCCGCACCCACTTGTAGCGCTCGACCGTGCGACCGTTCTCCTCCACCTTGATGTAGAGGCCTTCCATGTCGTCGTCCGAATCCGTCTCCGCGACGACGACCGCCGGGTCCTGCCCCGCCGCACGCGCCGCCTCGACCAACGCGTCACGCCACACCGTGGTGCGGCAGGTGGACGGGCCGAGCAACGCGGTCAAGTCCTTCAAACGGCGCAACGGCCCCTCGTGCAGCACCGGCACGGACACCACCGGCGTACCCGCGAGCAGCCGGCGGCGTTCCGGAGTGGACAGGAACTCACCGGTCGAGCGGTCGAGCAGGTCGAACTCGCAGAAGTGGTGCGGCAGCGCGTCGTAGAACACGGTGTGCTTGGCGTACAACCATTCCCCGTAGAGCACGAAGCGCGTGCCGAGCCTCTCCCACAGCACGCCCTGGTGCGTCGCGGCCCACGCCTTCAACGGCGCGAACTGCCGTTCCCTCGGCCCGCCCGCGAGGAAGTGGCCGCGTGACTGGAGTTTCAGCACACCGTCCGAGTCGAAGCTGATGCCCGCGTTGGCACCGTCGAGCTTCTCCTCGACGACGAGGTGCCGCCCCGCGATCGCGCGGAACGGCACCTGGTCGAGGTCCTCGTCGCCCGGTTGCAGGCGGGAGCCCTCCAGATGGGGCGTTCGCGGGTACTTGCGCAACATGCCCCATTTTGTAACCCGTCCGTGCGCCCGCAAGCGAACGGTTTACGCCTGACCGACGAACGCGGCCTTGTCGGAGTTGAAGGTCGGCTCGAACACGAGCTGCATCTCACCGGGCTGCGCGCCGACCGAGTACGCGATGTGGAAGGTGTAGGTCTTGCCCGGCAGCACGGTCGCCGAGTCGAACGTGCTGTCGCAGCCGCCGCCGAGTCGAACACCATGTCGGCCTTCTGCCCGTTGAACTGCGCGTCGGTGCCGATCGACATCAGCGCGGTCTCGAACGCGGCACTCGTGCCGTTGGTGATGGTGATCTCGAACTTCACCGCGCGGGCGATGTTCGGCGGCGCCGAGAACTGACCGGGCGTGCACGCGACCGGCTTCGCGACGTCGACCGAGAGGCCGTTCGCCCACGAGTACCGCTTGCCCCAGGTCGGGTTCTCCTTCAGCGCGTCCTGCTTCGCGGTCTCGCCCGGTGCGCCGACCTGGCCCTGGTTCACGTCGCCGTCGAGGATCTTGTCGAGCTCCTCGACCGCTGCCTGCTGCGCCACGACCGTCAACACGATCGCCAGGACGCAAAGCACGACACCGACCGCCGCGAGAACCTTGCGCGTGCCGAACAACGCGATCACGCCGAGCACGATCCCGACGAACGCGGCGATCGCCGTGAGGTTGTTGAAGAAGATGAGCCACGAGCTGAGGATGCCGACGATCCCGACGATCACCGAGGTCCAGGCGAGCGCACCGAATCGCGTGGGCTTCGGCGGTGCGACCGGAGGCTCGGCGTAGACGGGCGGCGTCGGATAGGTCATCAAGGCTCCCGAGGTTGCGACGTGTGACCACGACGTCGATTGGTCCGCTCCACCCGTTAGCCCCACCCCACGGCACCACCCGATCGAGTTACGGTGGGCCAAGTAGCCGACTGCCGAAGGTAGTTGATCGACTACGATCCGTGCATGGCACGACGATTCGCCGCAATCCTGCTGGCCGCGACCGCCGCGCTCGGCGTGACGACGACACCCGCGCAGGCCGCCGTCGACTTCACCGGCACGGTCAAGCTCGACAACTGCTCCGGCTCCCTCGTGCGCCTGCCCGATTCGAGCCCCTCGGACAAAGCGCTCGTGCTCACCAACGGGCATTGCGTCGAGTTCATCAAGGCGGGCGAGGTGTACGTCGACCGGCCTGCGGACCGCACCTTCAAGCTGCTCAACGGTTCCGGCTCGGAGATCGCGACGGTGCAGAGCACCCGACTCGTCTACGCGACGATGACCGGTACCGACGCCGCGCTCTACCGGCTCGACAAGACGTACCAGCAACTCCAGCAGCAGCACGGCGGCCGCGCGCTCGAACTCTCCGCCGCGCGCCCGTCCGCCGGGACGGAGATCCGGATCGCCTCCGGCTACTGGAAGAAGATCTACTCCTGCCAGATCGACGGATTCGTCCACCAGGTCAGGGAAGCGAGCTGGACCTGGCGTGACTCGCTGCGCTACACGCCGTCGTGCGACACGATCGGCGGCACGTCGGGTTCACCGATCATCGACAACGCGAGCGGCAAGGTCGTCGGCGTCAACAACACCGGCAATGAGAGCGGCGGCCGCTGCACGATGAACAACCCGTGCGAGGTCGATGCCGCCGGCAAGATCACCGTCCGCCGCGGCACCAACTACGGCCAGCAGACCTTCGGTCTCGTCGCCTGCTTCGGTCCCCGCACGACGCTGGACCTGGCGCTGCCCCGCTGCCAGGTCGCGAAACCCGCCCGGTAGACCAGGGCACAGACGCGAAGAAACCGGGACGCCCCTGCCCGCGTCCCGGCTTCTTCGTCTTCCACTACCGCGCGGCGCGCACGATCAGGTCGGCCACGGTGTCCGGGTGCGACACGGCCACCGAGTGCGAAGCTCCCTTGACCTCGACGGTCGCACGGGAGTGGGCGCGCTCGGCCATCCACTTCTGCGCGGCGATCGGGATGTTCTTGTCCTTGCCCGCCACCACGAAGTACGACGGGACGGTCTTCCAGGCAGGCTCGCCGGCCTGCTCGTTCAACGCGGTGTCGTTGATCGGGCGCTGCGTCGCCGCCGCCAGCGTCGCGTCCTTGCGGGACACGTCCGCCGCGAACTGCTGCCAGTACTTGTCCTGCGCGATCACGAGATCGGTGGTGCCGTCGGCGAGCGGGATCGGCCGCACCGCGTCACCGAGGGTGCTGCCGGGGAACTGGTTCGACAGGCCGAGGGCGGTCTCGCCCTTCTCCGGCGCGAACGCCGCGACGTAGACGAGCGACTTCACGTTCGGGTTGCCGAGCGCCGCGGCCGACTGGACCATGCCGCCGTAGGAGTGTCCGGCGAGGACGATCGGCCCCTCGATCGTGGCGAGCACCTGGCGCAGGTAGTTCGCGTCACCGGTGACGGACCTGAGCGGGTTCGCCACCGCGACGACCGGGAACCCCTTGCGCTGCAGGCGTTCCACGACACCGTTCCAGCTGGACGCGTCCGCGAACGCGCCGTGCACCAGGACGACGGTCGGCTTCTTGGTGCCCTGCTTCGAGGTCTCGTCCGCAGCACCGGCACTCGACGGAACAACAGCGGCCATCGCCAGCAGCGTCCCCAGAACGGCGATCACCTTACGAACTCGCATTGATCTCTCACTCTCTCGTCGGGCACCGTAGCGGTGGTGCATCGCGCTCGATTAGGTCGTGCACGATGTAAGTTACCCGACGAGTTACCTCGTACGCGATGTGTTTCAGCTCACTGACGTTCGGCGCCGTGCTTCACGCGGTTCAGCGCCTTGCGCAGGATGGCGATCTCCTCGAGCGTCATGCCGAGCGCCTTGCCGAGCTGGTTGAACATCTCGGCACCGATCCACCGCAGCTCACGGCCCTTGTCCGTGAGCTGGACGAGCACGGAACGCTCGTCGTCGGGATGCGTGACGCGCACCAGCAGACCGCTCTTCTCCAGCCGCTTGATCAACGGCGAGAGCGTGCTGTACTCCAGGTCGAGCTCCTGCACGAGCTCCCGGATCGGCCTCGAGTCCTTCTCCCACAGCAGCAGCATCACCAGGAACTGCGGGTAGGTGATGCCCGCCTTGTCGAGGATCGGGCGGTAGAAGCCGGTCACCGCTCGCGACGTCGTGTAGAGGTCGAAGCAGAGCAGGTCCGAGACCGTGGGGGTCACGGCGGACGGCGCGTCGGGAGTAGTGCTCACGCTTTTCAGGCTACTCGGAGCCCACCGCCGCAGCGGCGTGATCGGGTACGGCACCGCGAACGGGACCGGCCCTGGCCTACGACCAGGGCTCGTCCAGCGCCGACGCCTCGTCACCGGCGTTGCGCAGCTCATCACGCACCACGCGATAGGCGAGGCCTTCCGCATAACCCTTGCGCGCCAACGCACCCACGAGACGGCGGATCTTCGTCGTCTCGTCCACGCCGGACAGGGTGCGCAGGCGTTTGCGGACGAGCTCGCGGGCGCGTTCTTCCTCGGCCTCGCCGTCGACCGCGGCGACGGCCTCGGCCACCACCTCGTCCGCCACGCCCTTGCGGCGCAGTTCCATGGCCAGGGCGCGGCGGCCCAGGCCGTTGTACGTGTGACGGGAATGCACCCACATCTCGGCGAACTGCGCGTCGTCGATCAGGCCGGCGCGGTCGAACCTGCCGAGGACGATCTCGGCGGCGCCGGCACTGATCCCCTTGCGCAGCAACGCGTCGTGCAGTTCCTGCCGGGAGCGGGCCCGAGCACCGAGCAGCGCGTAACAGATGTCCCGTGCCTTGCGCTGCTCTTCAGCCTCGTCCAAACCCCACTACCTCTTAGAACTCGACCGGCGCGGCGGGAACCGTCTCGTCGGCGTCGAGGGTGGCGCCGATGCCGAGCTTGTCCTTGATGCGCTTCTCGACCTCGTTCGCGATGTCCGGGTTGTCCAGCAGGAACTTGCGGGCGTTCTCCTTGCCCTGGCCCAGCTGGTCGCCCTCGTAGGTGTACCAGGCACCGGACTTGCGCAGGATGCCCTGGTCGACGCCCATGTCGATGAGCGAGCCCTCGCGGCTGATGCCCTTGCCGTAGAGGATGTCGAACTCGGCCTGCTTGAACGGCGGCGCGACCTTGTTCTTCACGACCTTGACCCTGGTGCGGTTGCCGACGGGCTCGCCGCCGTCCTTCAGGGTCTCGATGCGGCGGACGTCCAGACGCACGGAGGCGTAGAACTTCAGCGCCTTACCACCGGTCGTGGTCTCCGGGGAGCCGAACATCACGCCGATCTTCTCGCGCAGCTGGTTGATGAAGATCGCGGTCGTGTTGGACGCGCTGAGCGCACCGGTGATCTTGCGCAGCGCCTGGCTCATCAGGCGGGCCTGCAGACCGACGTGGTTGTCGCCCATCTCGCCCTCGATCTCGGCGCGCGGCACGAGGGCGGCGACCGAGTCGATGACCAGGATGTCGAGCGCGCCGGAGCGAACCAGCATGTCCGCGATCTCGAGCGCCTGCTCACCGGTGTCGGGCTGGGAGACCAGCAGCGCGTCGGTGTCGACGCCCAGCTTCTTCGCGTACTCGGGGTCGAGCGCGTGCTCCGCGTCGATGAACGCCGCGATGCCGCCGGCCTTCTGCGCGTTCGCCACGGCGTGCAGCGCCACGGTCGTCTTACCGGAGGACTCCGGACCGTAGATCTCGACGACCCGGCCACGCGGCAGCCCACCGATGCCGAGCGCCACGTCCAGGGCGATCGCGCCGGTCGGGATCACGGCGATCGGGGCACGGCCCTCCTCGCCGAGGCGCATCACGGAGCCCTTGCCGAACTGCTTGTCGATCTGCGCCAGGGCCAGCTCGAGTGCCTTGTCCCGGTCGGGTGCTGCGGGTGCCATCTTGGGTCCACCTTTTGTCGTCTGCCGTTGCTTCGTCATGTTGGACCTGACGCTACTGGCGGGGTCTGACAATTCTGCGAAGCCGGGGGTCGGCGCCACTGTAGCCGAACACGTGTTCGAGCACACGTGACACTCCGAACCGCCACTTCAGCGACGACTTTCGGGGATTTCGAAGGCGTCGCAGACCGCGACCCAGATCTCCTTGGCGCCGATCCCGGCCTCCAGGGCCTGGTCCGCGGTCCGGCCTCCCAACGACGACAGCACGTGGTCGCGGGCGATCATCACGGCCCTGACCTGGCCGAACTCCCCTGCCATGAGCTTGCGGAACATGGTGATGCGCACCGGGAGACCCTAACGAACGGGCCTGCGCAGCGACGCGAAGAGGCACACGACGAGCAACGGCAGCGCGGTGAACCCGACGATCAGCCCGAGCGCCGCGTACGACCACGCGGTCACGACGATCCCGGCCACCGCTCCCCCGATGGCGCCGCCGACGTTCATCACCAGATCGGACAGTCCCTGCGCGGCGGGCCGGTCGTCCACCGGCACGGACTCCGTCAGCAACGCCGATCCCGCCACGAGCCCGGCCGACCAGCCGAACCCGAGCAGCGCCAGGCCCACCGCGAGTTGCGGGGCGTCGTGCGAGGGCGCCATCCCCGCGACCCCGGAGGCCGCCACCACCAGCGACGCGCCGATCGCGAGCACCGGCACGCGACCCAGCTTGTCGGCCATCCACCCGAACAACGGGCTCGCGGCGTACATCGCGGCGACGTGCAGGCTGATCACGACGCCGACCACGCGCAACGACGACCCGGCGTGGTTCATGTGCACCGGCGTCATCGACATCAGGCCGACCATCGCGGTGTGGCACAACATCACACCAACGAGTGCAAGCCGGGCCATCGGCCCGAGCGTGCCCCACACCTTGAGACCACGGGGACTCTCGCCGCTGGAGCCCCCGGTGCAGCAGTCCGCGGATTCAACCGGTCGTGTGCTCTTCACGACGACCAGCGGGTCCGGCCGCAGCCCGAACTGGATCACCAGCACGGCGGCGCCGAGCACGACCGCGGCCAGTAGGAACGGCCCCACCCCGGCCGGCATGCCGAGGAACTCGGCCACGCGCCCGGCGGGATCGGCGAGGTTCGGGCCGATGATCGCGCCGATCATGGCCGCCCACACGACGCGGGAGAGCTCGCGCGCACGGCGGTGTGGGTGCGCCAGATCCGTCGCGGCGTAACGGGCCGCGTAGTTCGCGCTGGAAGCCCCTCCGAACAGCAGCAGGCCCAGCAGCAGCACCTGCCACGACCCGAGGCCCACGGCGACGGCGGCGATCAGCGCGCCGAGCCCGCCCATGCCGTAGCCGAGGACGAGCGCGGGACGGCGTCCGCTGCGTTGCGCGAGCCGGGCCCCTGGCAGGGCGAGCACCGCGGCACCGGCCACGGCCGCGGTCTGCGCGAGCCCGCCGACGGCCTCGGACCCGGACAGGGAAGCGGCGATCAGCGTGCTGAACGCGAGGCCGATCGTCACGGCCGCCGACCCCAGGACCTGGGTACCGGTCAGCACGCGGACGACCTTGCGCTGCACGCGTTCGACCTGCGGCGCGACGGTCACCATGATCACGATCGTGGCACGCGGGAGCGGCGTGCCGACAGGGCCATCAGGGGCGGTTACTCCCCCGGTTGCACGGACTTCTCGAAGAAATCGGCCATTTCGTCGGCCTTGAGCTCGTCCGCGTTCTCCTCGGCGGTCTTGGTGAGGATGCCGAACATGGGACGGCCCTTGGCGGTGAACACCAGCACGCCGGTGCCGCTCGACGTGGCCGCGCGGTAGTCGCCCTCGAGGCCGTTGCCGGTCCAGTCGGCCTCGACGCGCTCGGTCTGGAACGACTTCGCGATCGAGGTGACGTTGTTCTCCGCGCCCGTGACGCTGTCGGTGAGGATGTACTGCACCGCGTAGCCGTCGCGGATCGTGCAGCTCACGACCGTGCCCTTGATCTCCTCCATGCCGGTGATCTGCGCGGAGTCGGCCTTCTCGCAGCCGCCGCCGTCCGGCACGGTGCCCGCGAGCTGGCGCAGGCACTTCGTGAAGCCCTGGCCGTCCTGCGCGGTGTCGTCCTTGCAGTCGTCGGCGCTGGGCAGGCTCGGGCCGGAGAACGCGAAGATCGCGCCGATCACGCCCGCCACCACGAGGACCGCCGCGCCGGCACCGACGAGGACCTTCTTGTTGTCCTTCTTCGGCGCCTGCTGCTGCGGGAAGTTCATCGGGTAGCTGCCGCTGGTGTTCGGGTTCACCGGGTACGGCGAGGTGACCGGGTAGCTGCCGCTGGCCGAGTACGCGCCGCTCACGGCCGGGTTCGGGAACGACCCGCTGATCACCGGGTTCGGGCCGCTGATCACCGGGTTCGAGCCGCTGACGTTCGGGTTCACCGGGTGCGGGCCGGTCACGGCAGGGCTGACCGGCGCGGTGACGACCGTGGGCGGCTCGACGAACTTGGGCTTGTCGTCCTCGGCCTTGAGCGTGATCGCCGCCCGGTCCACGACCTGCGCGCCGGACGCGACGATCGTCTCCGGGTGGTCGGGGTTGGTCGGGACGATGCCGACCTTCTCCGCGATCATCTGCGCGACCAGCGGCATCCGGCAGGAGCCGCCGACGAGGTAGACGTGCTCGGGCGTGACGCCGGCCTTGCGGACCGCGGAGATGAGGACCTCGGTGGTGCGGATCAGGCTCGGCCGGATCAGCGCCTCCAGCTCGGCGCGCGTGATGAGGACCTTCTCGAACGGCTCCGGCATCAGCACCTCGACGTGGGGCAGCTCGGAGAGGTCCTCCTTGGCGAGGCGCAGCTCCTCGCGCAGGCCGAGACGGGCGCGGTGGTCGTCGACGGTGGTGGGGCGCAGCAGCCGCTGCCAGCCGGCCGGGTCCTTGTGCGAGACGCTGCGGCCGATGTGCTCCAGCAGCGCCTGGTCGATGTCGAGACCGCCGACGTCGCTCAGGCTGCCGTCGGCGAGGATCCGGTGCTGGGAGTCGAGCACGGACACGTCGAACGTGTCGGCGCCGAAGTCGTAGACGGCGAGTGGGCGGCCGCCGCCGAGCGAGGCCACCGCGATGGCCTCGGGCACCGGCACGAGCTCGCCGGTCATGCCCGCGAGCCTGGCCGAGGACAGCAGCTTGTTGCGCCTGCTCGGACCCCACTCGGCCGGGTGCGTCAGGCGGATCTCGTCGAGGTGCTCACCCTTGAGCAGCGCCGTGACGGCCTCCATCACGCGCGCGTAGATGGCCGCCAGCGCGTCGTTGGTCGGCAGGTTCTGCTCACCGAGCTTGATCGTCGCCTTGTCGATGTGGCGCTTGGGGTTTGCCTCGTAGCGCGACGGGTCCTGACGGGACCGCCGCTCCGCCTCTCGGCCGACGCGGAGGGTTCCGTCCTCGTCGAGGTAGACGGACGAGGGCATCGTGGGCCCTCCGTCCACATCCACCACACCGTGGTCGGACAGCACCGCAACCGTGTTGGCGGTGCCCAGGTCGACGGACAGGACGCGCACCGTGCTCCCCTCGCAGGACGTACCGGGTGATCGTGCCACAGCGGGCTTCGGCGGGTGCTCGGACCTGCGTAATCAGAAATTGTCAGACCCCGCCGTCATGATGGTTCGCATGGATGCGATGAAGGCTTTCTCACCGGCGACCAGGCAGTGGTTCGCCGGGGCCTTCGCCGCGCCCACCCAGGCGCAGACGGGTGCGTGGGCGGCCGCGGCGGCGGGCGAGCACGCGCTGGTCATCGCCCCGACGGGCTCGGGCAAGACGCTGGCCGCGTTCCTGTGGGCGCTGGACAGGCTGGCTTCCTCCCCGGTGCCCGCGGAGCCGAAACGGCGCTGCCGGGTGCTCTACGTCTCGCCGCTGAAAGCCCTGGCGGTGGACGTCGAGCGAAATCTGCGCGCTCCCCTGACCGGTATCCGGCAGGCGGCGCACCGGCTGGGCCTGACCGAGCCGTCGATCACCGTGGGCATGCGCACGGGCGACACGTCCCCGGAGGAGCGCAGGGCGTTCGGGCGCACTCCCCCCGACGTGCTGGTGACGACGCCGGAGTCGTTGTTCCTGCTGCTCACGTCGTCGGCGCGCGAGTCGTTGCGCGGCGTGGAGACGGTGATCCTCGACGAGGTGCACGCGGTGGCGGGCACCAAGCGCGGCGCACACCTCGCCTTGTCACTCGAAAGGCTGGACTCGCTGCTCGAGAAGCCGGCGCAGCGGATCGGCCTGTCGGCGACGGTGCGGCCGGTCGAGGAGATCGGCACGTTCCTGTCCGGCGGCCGGCCGGTGTCGGTGGTGCAGCCGAAGACGCCCAAGGTCATCGAGGTCGAGGTGGAGGTGCCGGTCGAGGACATGGCGCAGCTCGGCCAGCCGACGGGTGAGGTGTCGGGTTCGGCCGCCGGGGCCGAGCAGCGCACCTCGATCTGGCCGTCGGTCGAGGCGCGGGTGCTGGAGCTCGTGCGGGCGCACCGCTCGACGATCGTCTTCGCGAACTCGCGGCGGCTCGCGGAACGGCTCACGGCGCGGTTGAACGAGCTCGCGGAGGAGGCCTCCGAACTGGAGTCCTTCCCGGCCGCGGCCATCGGCCAGGCGGGCATGACCGTGCAGAAGACGGCGTCCGTGGCCCGCGCGCACCACGGCTCGATGTCGCGTGAACAGCGCACGGCGGTGGAAGAAGACCTGAAGTCGGGCCGGTTGCCGTGCGTGGTGGCGACGTCGTCGCTGGAGCTCGGCATCGACATGGGCGCGGTCGACCTGGTGGTGCAGGTGGAGGCGCCGCCGTCGGTCGCCTCCGGCCTGCAGCGCGTCGGCCGGGCCGGTCACCAGGTCGGCGCGGTGTCGCGCGGCGTGATGTTTCCGAAGTTCCGCGGCGACCTGGTGTCGTGCGCGGTGGTGGCGGAACGGATGCGGGACGGCGCGATCGAGGCCGTGCGGTTCCCGCGCAACCCGCTCGACGTGCTGGCGCAGCACATCGTCGCGATGGTCGCGATGGAGACGTGGACGGTCGACGAGCTGACGGCGCTGGTGCGGCGGGCGGCGCCGTTCGCCGGGCTGCCGGACTCGGCGTTGAACGCGGTGCTCGACATGCTGTCGGGCCGGTACCCGTCCGAGGAGTTCGGCGAGCTGCGGCCGCGGATCACGTGGGACCGGGTGAACTCAGAGCTGCGCGGCCGGCCTGGTTCGCAACGGCTGGCGGTCACGTCCGGCGGCACGATCCCCGACCGCGGGTTGTTCGCGGTCATGACCCCGCCCTCGGAGAAGGGGCCGGGTTCACGCGTCGGTGAGCTCGACGAGGAGATGGTCTACGAGTCGCGGGTCGGCGACACGTTCCTGCTGGGCACGTCGTCGTGGCGGGTCGAGGACATCACCCACGACCGGGTGATCGTGGTGCCCGCTCCGGGCCAGCCCGCGCGGATGCCGTTCTGGAAGGGCGACGCTCCCGGCCGCCCGCTCGAACTCGGCCGGGCGATGGGCAAGTTCCTGCGCGAAGTGTCCACGATGGAGGATTCGGCGGCGCGCGCACGGGCGAAGTCCGCCGGTCTGGACGAGTGGGCGACGGACAACCTGCTGGCGTACCTGGGCGAGCAGCGGGAGTCCACGCGGCACGTGCCGAACGACAGGACCGTCCTGGTGGAACGGTTCCGCGACGAGCTGGGCGACTGGCGGCTCGTCGTGCACTCCCCGTTCGGCGCGCAGGTGAACGCGCCGTGGGCGCTGGCGATCGCGGCGCGCCTGCGGGAGAAGCGCGGTGTCGAGGTGCAGGCGGCGCACTCCGACGACGGCATCGTGCTGCGGCTGCCCGACGCCCTCGACCACGAGGGTGCCGAGGTGACGGCGACCGCGGAGGACGTGCTGCTCGACCCCGACGAGGTCGAGCAGATCGTGGTCGCGGAGGTGGGCGGTTCGGCGTTGTTCGCGGCCCGGTTCCGCGAGTGCGCGTCCCGTTCGCTGCTGCTGCCCCGCCGCGATCCGAAACGGCGCACCCCGTTGTGGCAGCAGCGGCAGCGGTCGGCGCAGCTGCTGTCGGTCGCCTCGAAGTACGAGAGCTTCCCGGTGGTCCTGGAGGCGATGCGCGAATGTCTGCAGGACGTGTACGACGTGCCGGGCCTGAAGGAGCTGATGTCGGACGTCCGCGCGCGCAAGGTGCGCGTGGTCGAGGTCGAGACCCAGTCGCCGTCGCCGTTCGCCCGCAGCCTGCTCTTCGGGTACGTGGGCATGTTCCTCTACGAGCTGGACGCCCCGCTGGCGGAACGGCGGGCGGCGGCGTTGTCGCTCGACTCGACGCTGCTCGCGGAACTGCTCGGCTCGGAGGCGATCCGCGAGCTGCTCGACCCGGAGATCGTGGCCGAGGTCGAACGCAGCCTGCAGCGCCTCTCGGAGGACCGCCGGCCGCGCCACGCCGAGGACACCGCGGACCTGTTGCGGTTCCTGGGAGATCTCTCGGACGCGGAGGCGCTCGAACGCGGTGTGCCGCGCGAGTGGCTCGACGAGCTGGTGGCCGAGCGCCGGGTGATCCGCGTCCGGATCGCCGGCGAGGAACGCTCGATCTCGATCGAGGACGCGGGCAAGGTCCGCGACGCGCTCGGTGTGGCCCTCCCGGTCGGCGTGCCGGAGGCGTTCACCGAACCGGTGGCGGATCCGCTGGGCGACCTGCTGAGCCGCTACGCCCGCACCCACGGCCCGTTCCCCGCCTCCGAACCCGCTGCCCGCTTCGGTCTGGGCGTGGCCGTGGTGACGGGTGTGCTGGAACGGATGGCGGCCACGGGCCGGTTGGTGCGCGGTGAGCTCCGTCCCGGCGGCACGCACACCGAGTACTGCGACGCGGACGTGCTGCGCCGCCTGCGCCGGGCCTCGCTGGCCCGGCTGCGCTCCGAGGTCGAGCCGGTCGAACCCGCCGCGCTCGGCCGGTTCCTGCCGCAGTGGCACGGCCTGGGCCGGCGGTTGCGGTCGGCACCGACCCTCGACGACGTGTTCTCGGTGGTGGAACAGCTGGCGGGAGCACCGCTTCCGGCGAGTGCGCTGGAATCGCTGCTGCTCCCATCCCGGTTGCCCGGCTACTACCCGGCGCTGCTGGACGAGCTGACGGCGTCCGGCGAGGTGACGTGGACGGGGTGCGGTGCGCTGGCCGGTGGCGACGGCTGGATCGCGCTCGCCCCGGCCGACGTGGCCGATCTGCTGCTGCCCGACCTGGTGCCGGAGTCGATCCCCGAGTCGCCGCTGCACACCGCGGTCCTGGAGGCGTTGTCCGGCGGGGCGTTGTTCTTCCGCCAGGTGGTCGACCGGGCCTCGGCGTCCGTGACGTGCACGGACGCCGAGGTCGTCGGCACGCTGTGGGACCTGGTGTGGGCGGGGCTGGTCACGAACGACACGTTGTCGCCGTTGCGCGCCCTGGTGTCCGGTGGCGGGGCGGCGCACAAACCTCGCCGCGCTGCTCCGCGGGGCCGCTATGCCCGCCTGCGTTCTCGTCCCGACATGCCGTCGCGCACGGGCCCGCCGACCGCCGCCGGTCGCTGGTCCCTCGCGGTGACGCCGGCGGAGAACCCGACCCGCCGGGCACACGCGCGTGCCGAGGCGTTCCTGGAACGGCACGGCGTGCTGACCAGGGGTGCTCTCGACACCGAGCGCGTGACGGGCGGGTTCAGCGGCGTCTACAAGGTGTTGCGGGCCATGGAGGAGTCGAACCAGGTCATCCGCGGTTACGTCGTCGAGGGGCTGGGCGCGGCCCAGTTCGCGGCGCGGGGCGCGGTGGACCGGCTGCGGGCGTTGTCGCGCCCGCCCGGTCAGTCCTCGCAGGCCGACGAGACCGCGGTGGTGCTCGCCGCGGCCGACCCGGCTCAGCCCTACGGAGCCGCGCTGGCGTGGCCGGATCCCTTGGGCGAGGGCAAGCACAGGCCGGGCCGCAAAGCCGGTGCGCTGGCGGTGCTGGTCGACGGCACCCCGGCGCTCTACGTGGAGAGAGGAGGCAAGTCGCTGCTGTCGTTCACCGACGACGAGCCGGCCCTGCGCACCGCCGCGAACGCCCTGAGCCGGGCGGTCCGCGACGGCTGGCTGGGCCAGCTGGCGGTCCAGCGAGCCGATGGCGAGGTCGCGCTCACCTCACACCTGGCGACGGTCCTGCAGGAAGCCGGTTTCCGCGCCACCCCGAAGGGCCTGCGCCTGCGGGCGTGACCACTTCGCCTAGTCGCTGGGGGAGAACAAAGAGCTGTAGGCGTTGAGGGCCGGCTGCCCGCCGAGATGGGCGTAGAGGACGGTGGAGTCGCGGCCGATCTCGCCTGACGACACGAGGTGGATGAGCCCTGCCAGGGACTTCCCCTCGTAGACTGGGTCGGTGATCATCGCTTCCAAGCTGGCGCCGAGGCGCATGGCCTCCACTGTGGACTCGTCGGCGATGCCGTAGGTGCCGGCGTGGAAGCGGTCGTCGAGGACGATGTCCTCTTCGGACACCGTGACCTCGCGGAGCTTGGCGGTGTTGTGCGCGATGCGGGTGATCTGCTCGAGGGTCTCGGCGGGTTTGGCGGACGCGTCGATGCCCAGCACACGGCGGCCGGTGTCGTTCGCGAACCCGGCGACCATGCCCGCCTGGGTGCTGCCGGTGACGGAGCAGACGACGATCGTGTCGAAGAAGACGCCGAGTTGCGCTTCCTGCTGGCGGACCTCGTCGGCCCAGTTCGCGAACCCCATGCCGCCCAGCGGGTGGTCGGAGGCGCCGGCGGGGATCGGGTAGGGCTTGCCGCCGTTCGCGCGGACCTCTTCGATCGCCTGTTCCCAGGCGGGTTTGACGCCGATGCCGAACTCGGCGTCCACCAGCCGCACGTCGGCTCCCATCATGCGGCTGAGCAGGATGTTGCCCACGCGGTCGCTGCCGACGTCGGACCACTCGACCCAGCTCTCCTGCACCAGCACGGCCTTCACACCGGCCCGAGCCGCGGCGGCCGCGACCTGGCGGGTGTGGTTGGACTGGATGCCGCCGATCGACACGAGGGTGTCGCAGCCCGTGGCGATCGCGTCGGCGACGAGGTACTCGAGCTTGCGGGTCTTGTTGCCGCCGTAGGCGAGGCCGGAGTTGCAGTCCTCGCGCTTCGCCCACACGGCGGCGCCACCGAGGTGGGCCGTGAGCCGGTCCAGCCGGTGGACTGGAGAGGGGCCGAAGAGAAGCGGGAATCTGTTCACAGTTCCTCCGTCAGGGTGTTCCAGTTCTCGTCGACCAGGACCGCCGCCTGCGCCGCGTCACCCTTCTCGCACGCCTCGATGATCTGCTGGTGCTGCGTCACGGAGTGGCGCGCGTTCGGCGACGAGAAACGGCTGTGCTCGATCCGGCGCACCAGCGGCGTGAAGCGGTCGATGGTCGCGGTGATCGCGAAGTTGTCGCAGCAGCGAACGGCCACCGCGTGAAACTCGTCGTCGGCGGCCAGCGCGGCGACAGCGTCGTCGGCGTCGAGCGCCTTCTTGAAAGCCTTGTTCGCGATGCGCATCGCGGCGATGTGCTCGGCCGTCATCTTCGGCACGGCCATACCGACAGCGAGCGAGTGCATCGACTGCACGACGACGAGCGCGTCGCGCACGGGCTCGGCTTCCAGCGCGGTGACACGGGTGTAAGCGTGCGGCTTGGTCTCCACCAGGCCCTCGTCGGTCAGCGTGGCGAGCGCCTCCCGCACCGGCGTGCGGGACAGCCCCAGCCGCTCCGCCAGTTCGACGTCCTTGATGGGCGTGCCCGGCTCCAGATCACCGCGCACGATCGCCGATCGGATCTCGGCCGCCGCCCGTTCCTTCAGTGACCCATATCCAATATATTGCATATCAGTGAGCGTAGGTTCGCGGCCGAGTGATCGCAACCCCGCATCCTGACCTGGCACTACGGCACTCCCCCACCTCAAGTCGCGTCCCCTCGCAGTGCCATTGCAATGAGACGTTTGCGGACGTCCGCAAACGTTTTTTGCATGGGAAGGCCATACGCGACGGCTGTCGAGCGTGAGAGACGGCAAGGCTGGCGGTGCCGCGGATCGCGGGGTCGCAGGGGTGCGCGTCCAACTGCGACGCGCCAGCAGGTGGGCCGCAGGCTCGGGCTACGTGATCAAACTGGAGAGAGCGGGAGTTGCCCGAGGAGACGCGGGACGGTAGCCCGCGCGGGCTCTAGGTGACCGGCAGCGTCCGGCCGAGGACCGCGAACGGGCGCGGGTCGCCGGTGAACTGGTAGTGCCGCAGCACGTCCTCGAAACCGACACGGCGGTAGAGCTTCCACGCCTTGCTCGGGCCTTCGGGTGTGGACAGCAGCACGCGGGAGGACGGCACGCCCTCCATGAGCCTGCGCAGCAGGTCCTCGCCGAGGCCGCGGCCCTGGGCGCGCGGGAGCACGTGCAGTTCGGTGAGCTCGAAGTAGTCGGTGAGCCAGCCGTCGACGACGGCGGGCGGCGAGACCTGCATCAGTCCGCGCCGCACCTGCTCGTGCCACCACTGGCCGGCCGCGCCCCGGTAGCCGTAGCCGATGCCGACGAGTTCGTCCTGCTCCCCCAGCGCGACGACGCAGCGCCAGTCCTCGCGCATCATGTGCGCGAGCCACATCGGGGCGCGCTGCTCGACGGTGGCGGGCGGGTAGTTCATCGCCGTCACGTACAGCGCGAGGGCTTCGCCCAGCCGCACGTTCAGCTCGGAGGCGGTGAACTCGACGATGCGCTCCAGGCGCGGCGAGGCCGTCATGCCGACACCACCGCGATGCGGCCGCCCGTCAGTGCCACCAGGTCCGCGAAGGTCGTGGGGTAGACGGCGTGCGGATGGCCCGCGGCCGCCCAGATCTCCTCGTAGCCGGACAGCGACTCGTCGACCACGGTCTCGATCGGCGCAGGGTGCCCGACCGGTGACACCCCGCCGATCACCTGGCCCGTGTGCTCGCGGACGAACTCGGGATCGGCGCGCTTGACCGCGTCCGCGCCCACGAGTGCGGCGACCAGTGACGTGTCCGCGCGGTGTGCGCCCGACGTCAGCACCAGCAGCGGGGCCGCCTCGCCGTCGCGCACAGCGGCGAACACCAGGCTGTTCGCGATCGCGCCCACCTGCACACCCACCGCCTGTGCCGCGGCCGCCGCGGTCCGCACCGCGTCCGGCAGCACGACGATGCGGTCGGCGGTGGCGGGAGGCAGGGCGTCCGCGACCTTGCGGATTCCGGGGTGTTCTAGCGCACTCACGTCTCCATCAGACCACGACGCGCGCCCACGTGGTGGGGCGGGTTGAGGAATCCATCCGCTGGCAGCTACGCTTACGGGGACTCGAACATGTGTTCGAGTCGCACCATGCCTCGGAGGTGGGGTGGGGGAAGCACCCCACCTCCGAGAGCCGCCGGCTTCCCCTCGGCGGTGACGTCGTTCACCGACGCCACGAGGAGGCCGAGATGACAGCTGAGATTTCGAATCCGGCAGCCTTCCCCATCCCCTTGCCGCCCGCGTCCGCGCTCGTCCTGCTGCGGCAGGCCCGTGACTCGCTCGCCGAGTCGGAGCGCACGCCCGACCCCCCGGAGCGGTTCGCGACCGCTTACCTCGCCGCACTGCGCGCCGCCGCCGCGGTGCTCGCCTTGCGTGGACGGCCTCATCGCGGGCGGTCGCGGCCGACCAGCGCGTGGGTGCTGCTCGCCGCGATGGCGCCGGAGATGAGTGAGTGGGCCGCTTTTTTCGCGTCGTGGTCGTCCACACGGGCCGCTGTGCTCGCGGGGATCACCAGGCACGTCAACGCGCGCACGGCTGACGATCTCGTGCGACAGACCCATCTGTTCGTGGCACTCGTCGATGGCGTGATGAGTGAGGCGAAGCGGTGAACTCGCTCGACATCTTGCGCCGTGAGGCGGATCTGCTCGCCATGTCCGCGATCGGCCAGCCGCCGCACAAGGGTGTGCCCGCCTGCCCCGGGCTGAACCTCGGGGAGACCGTGCGGCACATCGGCGGCGGCTATCGCAGCGTGCTGGCGTGGATCAGGCTCGGCCGCGAGCCCGAGGCCGGGGAATGGCAGGAGTACCCGGCCCCGCAGGAGGACCCGCTCGACTTCATGCGGTCGGGCGCGGAGGCCGTGATCGCGGAGCTCGAAGCGCACGACGAGGACGAGCCGTGTGCGACTTGGTGGCCGGATCAGCAGAACTACGGCTTCTGGCGGCGCCGGCTCGCGCACGAGACGACGCTGCACCGCATGGACGTCCAGGGCGCCGCGGGAATGGAGGTGGGTGCCGTCGCCGACGAGGTCGCGGTGGACGGCGTCGACGAGGTGCTCACGTTGTGGCTGGGGCACAAACTGGACGTGCTCGGGGTGCGGGGGTCGCGCGACAGCCTCGTCACCATCCAGGTCGAGGACCACCTGTGGCTCACGCGCTGCGGCCCGCGCGGCTCGTCGGCGTGGCGCGTGGTCGACCCGGAGGACGCCCACGTCGCCGACGCGCAGGTGTCGGCGGGCCCGATGACGATGTACCGCTGGCTGTGGGGGCGCCTGCCCGACCGCCTGGTCACGACGGTCGGCGACGACGACGCGATCGCGCAGCTGTGGGCGCTACTCCGACTCGCGACCAAGTAGGACGCTCGTGGTCTCCTCGCCCGCTGCCGAGATCAACCGGTAGCGGGCGCGGCGGCCGTCGAAGTCCAGCAGCGCCACGGAGTTCCCGAAGTGCGGGCCGCTGGTCTTGCGCCAGTGCACCAGGTCCTCCGGCACGCCCACCAGCGTCGCGAGCTTGCGGAACACCCATGAGGCCGGGCGGGACCACGACAGCCGGAACCCGGGCCGCAGGAACTTCGGCGCCTCGTTGTGGATCGGCGAGCACACGAGCTGCGCGACAACGGCCTTGGTGGGCCTGGGGAACTCGGCCTCGGCGACGTAGCTGTGGTGGACGTCACCGGACAGCACGCACACCGTCGCGGCGCCGTTGTTCGCGGCCTTCTCGATCATGCGCGAGAGCCGGTCGAACGACTCGCGGAACGCCGGCCAGTGCTCCAGGTCGACCGCCTGCCTGATCCCCTCGGCGGCCTTGCCCTGCCAGCCCGGCTTGCGCGCGCCGATCTCGTTCATGGACTGGAAGTGGCTGAGGGCGTGCGGCATCAGCCACGGCAGCGACGAGCCGATCAGCAGGTGGTCGATGTCGGCGCCGTCGGTGTTCCGCTCGATCCACGCGAACTCCTCGTCGCTGACCATCTGCCGCTTGCCCTCGTCGAGGATGCGGCCGGAGCGGGTGTCGACCATGAGCAGCCGCGCGCGGCCGAACTCGCGGCGAAAGCTCCACCACGTCGACTTGCGGCCCTCCACCTCCTTGTCCGCCTCCTCGGCGAACTCCAGGAGCATCGGCAGCACGTCCGTGTCCTGGGCTCTCACCTTGGCGTACAAGGCGTTCGTGGCGAGCTCGGCGGGACTGAGGTTGCCGAGGTGCTGGTAGACCCAGTACGAGGAGATGGCGCCGCGGATCCTGTCGCGCCACCACGGCTTGTCCGCCATCTCCTTGCGCCACACCGCGGACGTGTTCCAGTCGTCGCGCACGTCGTGGTCGTCGAAGATCATCGCCGTCGGCACGACCGACAGCAGCCAGCGGATCTCCGGGTCGCCCCAGGTCTCGTGGTAGAGACGGGCGTACTCACCGAAGTGCACGACCTCGCCGTCGGGTTCCTTCGTGCCGTTGCGGCGCGTGCGCAGCCACTTCTTCGTAGCCTCGGTGGGTTCGTCGGCGTAGACCTGGTCTCCCAGCAGGACCAGCGCCTGCGGCCACCCCTCCTCCGGCAGCGCCATGAGCCGCTGCGCGAACGCGTCGAGGGCGTCGGGACCGACCGGCTGGTGCGGGGCCGCCCGGCACGACCCGAAGGCGATCTGGCGGACCTCGCCGGTGCGGATGACCGGTTTCGGGAACTCGCTGCCGGGTTCCGGCCAGACCAGCTCGTCGTCGAGCCTGACGTCGTACTCGGTGCGAGAGCCCAGGTTCTCCAGCCGGACGAGCGCGAAGTGCTGTCCGCCCGCCTGGAACGTGCGGGCGGTGTGCCCGACGATCTTGACCTCGCACGAGGTGTCGGTCTCCACCCACACCGTCGCGGAAGTCTCGCCGACATACCTCAGGAGGGGTCCGAGCACCAGCTTCGCCACGCGCGAGACAGTACCCTCGCACGAGTGGAAATCACGTTCGAGGCGGCGGATCCCCCCGCGCTGGCCGCGTTCTGGTCCGAGTTCGCCGGTGACGAGATCGAGCTGACGTTCGTGTGGAGCAACGCTCCGAAGATCGAGAAGAACCGGGTGCACATCGACCTGGCCTCGGCCTCGCCCGAACACCAGGCGGACATCGTGGCGCGGGCCCTGAAGCTCGGCGCCGAACACGCCGACGTCGGTCAGGCCGACGTGCCGTGGGTGGTGTTGCGCGATCCGCAGGGCAACGAGTTCTGCGTCCTCGAACCCCGGCCCGAGTACCCCGGTGTGATCGCGGCCGTCGTCATCGACTCACGTGATCCGCGGGCGTCCGCCGAGGCGACCGGGCACCCGGTGGTGCGCAGTGGCGACGGCTTCGCGTCGGTCCGGCCCGAGCCGGGTCCGTGGCTCGAGTTCGTGCGGACCGACGACCCGGAGCCGATCACGAACCGGGTGCGCGTCCGGTGGGCCGATCCGGCGTGATGAACGAAGGCGCTCCCGCGACAGCCGGACCGTGAAGCGGCCGAACCGAGCCGGGGTGGGCGTGAGCTACCGCCTCGTAAACCACTGATATCCAATATATCGCTGTCCGCTTTGTCCGACCTTATGCAAAAGACGTTTGCGGACGTCCGCAAACGTCTTTTGCAATGGGGCGAGTAAAAGCAGGTCAGAGCACTGTTCCGCGAGAAGCGCTCAGAGCGCGGCCAACCGTTCACGAAGGGTGTCGAGGCCCATCGCGCCCATCTCCAGCGCCTCCTTGTGGAAGAGCTTGAGGTCGAAGTCGGCGCCCTTGCGGCTCCGCGCGTCCTCGCGGGCGGCGAGCCACAGGCGCTCGCCGATCTTGTACGCCGGTGCCTGGCCCGGCCAGCCGAGGTAGCGGTCGATCTCGTCGCGGATGTGCGCCGGCTCCGAGAGGGTGCGGGTCATCATGAACTCGAGACCGAGTTCGGGGGTCCAGCGCTCGCCGGGGTGGAAGCCGGTGCCGGCCGGGATCTCGAGCTCCAGGTGCATGCCGATGTCGATGATCACGCGGGCCGCGCGGAACAGGTGCGCGTCGAGCATGCCGAGCAGGTCGCCGTCGTCGTCGAGGTAGCCGAGCTCGCGCATGAGGCGTTCCGCGTAGAGCGCCCAGCCCTCGCCGTGGCCCGAGACCCAGCACATCAGGCGCTGGAAGTCGTTCAGCGTCTCGGACTGGTACACCGCCGTCGCGCACTGGAGGTGATGGCCCGGCACGCCCTCGTGGTAGACCGTCGAGGTCTCGCGCCACGTCGGGAACACCGACTTGCCCTCGGCGATCGACCACCACATGCGGCCCGGGCGGGAGAAGTCCGCGGTCGGCTGCGTGTAGTAGGCGCCGACGGCACCGCCGGGCGGGGCGATCCTGCACTCGAGGTTCATGAGCGCGTCCGGCAGGTCGAAGTGCACGTCGCGCAGGTCGAGCAGGGCCTTGTCGGACAGTTCCTGCATCCACGATTGCAGGCCGTCCTGGCCGTGCACCTGGTAGCGCGGGTGCTCGTCGAGGAACGCCGCGGTCTCCGCGAGAGAGGCGCCCGGCTTGAGCCGTGAGGCGACCTTCTTCATCTCGGCCTCGATGCCGAGGAACTCCTCCCAGCCCCACGTGTAGGCCTCGGCCAGGTCGAGCCGCGAGCCGGTGAAGTAGCGCGAGCCGAGGCGGTAGCGCTCCTCGCCCACGGCGTCCTTGGTCGGCGCCTGGGGAGCCAGCGTCGTGCGCAGGAACGAGGCGAAGTCCGCGTAGGCGGCGGCAGCGGCGGTGGCGCCGGCGTCGAGAGAGGAGCGCACGGAGCCGTCGACGTTCGCGGACGCGGCGAACGGGCCGAAGAACGTCGTGGCGAAGGTGTCGCACTGCTTGGCGACCTGGGTGACCTGACGCAGCGCGGAGACGTTTCCGCGGGAAGCGGCGTGTGAGAGAGAGGCGCGCAGGCCGTCCAGTGCGGCGGGCACGGCGGAGAGGCGGCGGCCGATCGTGGCCCACTGCTCCGGCGTGTCGGTCGGCATCTGGTCGAAGATGTCGCGCACGGACTGGATCGGGCTCGCGATGACGTTCAGCGAGGACTCGGTCTCACCGGCCTCGTACAGCTCGTGCTCGAGGCCCGTCCGTTCCAGGAAGACGGCGCGTGCCGCTTCCTCGGAGGCATCCGCGGGCTGTGCGGCGGTGATGGCGGCGAGCGCGCGGACGGCGAGTTCGTCACGCGCCGCGTGCCCCTCCGGGGAGAGGTCCGTCAGCTCGTGGTCGGATCCCGCGAACCCGAGGCTCGTGGCCGCGATCGGGTCCAGCGCCACGTAGTCGCTGACGAACTTGTTGCTGATGTCGTGCACGGATGCCATGTTTCGAGACGCTACCTCGCACCCCTCCACACCGAAAGTAATTAGTCAAGCTCACGACCTTCGGAGGGAACCTGCGTCGTTTGGACCGTCCTGGCAGGATGTCCGGGTGCGTCGTTCCCGGGCACTGCTGCTGCCGGTCTTCTTGCTGCTCACCCTGTTCTCGCTGAGTGGTTGCGTTCGCGTGTACGCCGCCATGGCCGTGTCGGACGACGACCGCGTCTCCGGCGAGATCGTCGCGGCCACGCCTCCCACCCAGGACAACGACCCCGGTCCGCAGCTCAAGGTGCCGCCGGAGCTCGCGAGCCGGGTCACCACCAAGCCGTACCGGGTGGAGTCGTACGCGGGCACGCAGCTGTTCTTCAACGGCCTGTCGTTCGACGAGATGCGGACGCTGTCGTCGTCCACCAGCTCGTCGAACAGCCGCTACAGCCTCAGCTTCCGCCGGTCGGGTGATCTTGTGACGCTCTCGGGCTCGGTCGACCTGACCCAGGTGCCCGTGGAGCGCGCGGACATCCAGGTCAAGGTCAGCTTCCCCGGCAAGATCGTGAACACCAACGGCCGGGAGGAGGAGAACAACACGATCGCGTGGTCTCCGAAACCCGGTCAGGCGTCGATGCTGCAGGCCACCGTGCAGTACGCGGGCGAGAACTCCCAGTCGTTCTTCGGCTGGGCGCTGCTGGTCGCCGGGCTCACCGGCGGTGCGGCGCTGATCGTCGTCGTCCTCGCGCTCATCGCCCACAAGCGCAACGTCACGCTCTAGGCGCGCGTCACCAGCCCCAGGCGCCCCAGCACTTCCCGCGTCGCCTTGGCCCTGTTCATCGTGTAGAAGTGCAGCGCGGGAACACCCTCGTCGAGCAGCCGCTGGCACATTTCGGTCGCGATGTCGATGCCGGTCGCCCGGAACCCCGCGACGTCGTCCGCGTACCGCGCGAGCCGGCGTGAGACGTCGAGCGGCAGGTCGGCGCCGGACAGCTCCACGATCTTGGCCAGGCCGCGCGGCGAGAGCATCGGCATGATGCCGGGCAGGATCGCCGCGGTGCAGCCCGCGTCCGCCACCCGGTCGCGCATCCGCAGGAACGGCTCCGGCGCGTGGAACAGCTGGGCCACCGCGTAGTCCGCGCCCGCGTCGAGCTTGCGCAGCAGGTACTTCAGGTCGGTGTCGAGGTCGCCCGAGCGCGGGTGCCCGTACGGGAACGCCGCCACGCCCACGCAGAAGTCGCCGAGCTCGCGGACCAGCCGCACCAGCTCGTCGGCGTAGTTGAGGCCTTCGGGGTGCGCGACCCACTCACCCATCGGGTCGCCGGGAGGGTCGCCGCGCAGCGCCAGGATGTTGCGCACGCCGATCGCCGCGTACCAGCCGATGACGTTGCGCAGCTCCGCCACCGAGTGCTCGACGGCGGTGAGGTGCGCGACGGGCAGCAGCGTCGTCTCCTGCGCGATGCGGCCGGTGGCGCGGATGGTGCGGTCCCGGCGCGACCCGCCGGCACCGTAGGTGATCGACACGAACGCCGGGTCGAGGCTCTCCAGTTCGCGAACGGCCTTCCAGAGGATCTTCTCGTCCTCCGCGTCTCGCGGCGGGAGGAACTCCACCGAGAACTTGGGGAACTCCCCCTGGAGCCGTTGCACCACCGACGTCATGGGGCTAACCCTAATGGGTCTTCCGGCAGGTGAAACACCCGCTCACCATGTGGTAGCCGTGCCCCGGCATGCGGGTGGCCCCGGACACAGCGGACCATGGACGCGTGTCCCACCACCCAATCGACGCCGCCCTGCCCCGGCACGTCGACGAAGCGCTGACCACGTACCTGGCCTCCCGGCGCGCGTCCGGCGAGGCGATGGACCCGAGTTTCGCGAGCGCGGTCGACGCGCTCTCCGGCTTCGTGCTGGGCGGCGGCAAGCGGATCCGCCCGACCTACGCGTGGTGGGGCTGGCGCGCGGCCGGCGGCGACCCCGGCGGGGAGCTCGCGGCCGAGGTCCTCACGGCGGTCAGCTCGCTGGAGCTGATCCAGGCGTGCGCGCTGATCCACGACGACCTGATGGACGCGTCGTCCGTGCGCCGGGGCAAGCCGACCGTGCACATCGCGTTCGGCGCGCGGCACCGCGAGCAGGGCTGGCTCGGGTCGCCGGAGCGCTTCGGCATGTCCGCGGCCGTGCTGATCGGCGACGTCGCGCTGGCGTGGGCGGACGACATGCTCTTCGCCGCCGGGCTGCCCTCCGAGGTGCTGCGCCGGATGAGCGAGCCGTGGCGGGACATGCGCACCGAGATGCTCGCCGGGCAGTACCTCGACGTGCTGACGCAGGCGCGGGGCGACTCGTCCCCGGACGCCGCGCTGCGCATCGACCGGCTCAAGACCGCCGCCTACACCGTCGAACGGCCGCTGCACATGGGCGCGGCGATGGCGGGCGCCTCACCCGAGCTGATCGACGGCCTGCGCGCGTTCGGTGCCGACATCGGCGTCGCGTTCCAGCTGCGCGACGACCTGCTCGGCGTCTTCGGCGACCCCGAGGTCACCGGTAAGCCCGCGGGCGACGACCTCGCCGAGGGCAAGCGCACGCTGCTCGTCGCCCTGGGCATGCAGTACGGCGCCGATGTGCTGGACATCGCCCTCGGCAAGCCCGACCTCGACCTGGACACGGTCGAAGAGGTCCGGCGCGCGCTCGTGGAGGTCGGCGCCGTCGACGCCGTCGAGGAGCGCATCGAGGAGCTGACGAAGAGCGCTCTGGCCGCGCTCGACGACGCCCCCGTGGCCGAACCGGCCGCCACCAAGCTCGCCGACCTCGCGATCAGCTCGACGAAGCGGGCCTTCTGAAGTCGATCATGAGCTCTCTTCCTGAGAGTTGATTAACTCCTCGTGACCGTGTGGGCCGTTGCCTGCTGACGCTTCCGCGCGTTGTGCAACGATGTTCGGGCGATGGCAGCAACTCCGTCCCTACCCCGCACGAGCTCCGAGGCGTCCCCACAGGAGCTTCAACCAGTCGTGCGCGCGAACACCTACGCCATCCCCATCCGCACGACCATGCTCGGCCTGCTGGGCGTGGCGCTGATCGCGCTCGGGGGCATGGGTGCCGGCGCGATCCTCGAGCGCGACCCGCTGCTCGCCCAGGTGGGCCTGAGCTGGCTGCGCTACGGCCACGGCCGCGACCTGGCGAGCATGGTCCTGTACCTCGGGCTGGGCCTCGTCATCTGGGCGTGGATCCGGCTCGGCCGCCTCGTGCGGTGGGGCGAGATCGGCGACTTCGCGGTGCTGGTCGCGGTGACGGTCTGGACGTTGCCGCTGCTGTTCGCGCCGCCGCTGTTCAGCAAGGACATCTACAGCTACCTGGCGCAGGGCCAGCTCGCGCTGAGCGGCTACGACCCGTACACCGTCGGGCCCGCCGTCCTGCAGAGCACGCTGTCCGAGAACGTCAGCTGGGTGTGGCAGCACACGCCGGCGCCGTACGGGCCGTTGTTCATCCTGATCGCCAAGGCGATCGTGTGGATCACGGACGCGAGCGTCATCCTCGGCGTCGTCGCCATGCGCTTCTCCCTCGCCGGTGGCCTGGTGCTGCTGTGCTGGGCGCTTCCGGGCCTGAGCAGGCACCTGGGCGGCAAGTCGGCGATCGCGCTGTGGCTGGTCGCGGCGAACCCGCTGGTGCTGATCCACCTCATCGGCGGAGCGCACAACGACGTGCTGATGATCGGGCTGATGGCGGCCGGGGTGCTGCTGGTGCTCGACCGCCGGCACGTGCTCGGCTTCGTGCTGCTCGCCCTCGCGTTCTCGGTGAAGGCCACGGCGGTCTTGGTCGTGCCGTTCCTCGTCTGGATCTGGGCGGCGCGCCTGGACGGCGACAAGCGCGCCCAGTTCCGCAAGGCGCTGCTGCCGGGCCTCGCGGCGTTCCTCGGGACGTTCGCCGTGTGCACGGTGATCGCCGGGGTGAACCTCGGCTGGATCCCGGCGCTGCGCAGCTCGTCGATGATCATCAACTGGCTGTCGGTGCCGAGCGCGGTCGGCGACTTCGTGCGCATGGTCGTGAACTGGTTCGTCTACGTCGACGGCGGCATCTTCATCGGCGTCGCGCGAGCCCTGGGCTCCGTGGTGCTGGTCTGGATCGCGTACACGCAGTGGTGGGCGGCCCGGGACGGCGAGGTGCGCGACGCGATCCGCCGGGGCGCGCTGACGATGCTCGCCGTGGCGCTGCTGTCCCCCGCGACGCTGCCCTGGTACTTCACCTGGCCGCTGGCGCTGGCCGCCGGGTTCGCGTGGAGCACGGCCGGCCTGGTGACGATGACGGTCGCGTCGCTGTTCCTGCTGCTGGTGACGTTCCCGAACGGCGACACGGCGCTCTACTCGTGGGGCTACCTGTTCTTCGCGCTGGTGGTGTCGGGGCTCGCGGCGCGGTCGCTGGTGAAGCCGGACCCGTTCGGCCTGTCCTCGCGCTACGAATGAACCCCGGGACCGTGGACCTGGGCCCCGCCTATGCCTCTTGCCGCCGGGTGAACGCGCGGTACGGCAGGACGTTCTTCCTGGCGACGACGCTGCTGCGGCCTGAGCAGCGGCCCGCGGTGCACGCGCTGTACGCGTTCGCGCGCTGGGCCGACGAGATCGTCGACGCCGCAGGGGTGGCCGACCGCGCGGGCGAACTGGACCGCCTGGAGCGGCTGCTCGACGAGGAACCGTCGAACCCGGTCCTGCACGCGCTGGCCGACACGACACGCCGCTACGACATCGACAGGTCGCTGTTCGCCGAGTTCCTCGCGTCGATGCGGATGGACCTCAGCGTGACCGAGTACGCGGACCTCGGCGCGCTCGGCGTCTACATGCGCGGTTCGGCGGAGGTCATCGGGCTGCAGATGCTGCCGGTGCTCGGCACCGTCGTGCCCCGCGAGGAGGCCGAGCCGTACGCGGCCAGGCTCGGGACGGCGTTCCAGCTCACGAACTTCCTGCGTGACGTCGGTGAAGACCTCGACCGCGGCCGGGTCTACCTGCCGTTAGACGTTCTAACCGCGCACGGTGTCGACCGCGAGCTCTTGCAATGGTGTCGTTTGCGGAAGCGCGCAAACGACCGGGTGCAAAGGGCTCTCGATGACCTAGTCGCGCACTCACATGCGATGTATCAGTCTGCGGAGCCGGGCATCGGCATGCTGTCGGCGGCGTCGCGGCCCTGCGTACGCGTTGCATACACGCTGTATCGCGACATCCTCGGGCTCGTCGGCTGCGAGGTGCTGTGGCGGCGGGTGGCCGTGCCGAACTCACGGCGGCTGGCCGTGGCGGTGCCCGGCGCCGCTCAGGCCCTCATCGCACGTGTGATGACGAGGTGAGCACCGCTTTAGCCGGGCACAAGGGTTCCAGACGCCTCTCACCTGCGGAGACGTCTGGAACCGCCGTGATCGGTGGTCTAGAAGCCCATGGACTGCGCGCGGCGCTTTACCTCGCGCCCACGGTCTCCGCGCAATGCTTCGATCGGAGTGCCAGGGAGGCTTTCGTCCTCCGTGAAGAGCCAGCGCAGGATCTCGTCCGTGGAGAAGTTCTGGTCGCGCAGCACCGTGATGGTGCCGGGCAGACCCTTCACCACTGCCCCGGCAGCGAGGAACGCCGCCGGGATGACGAGGACGCCGGCGCGCCGCTCGGCGAGCAGTTGCCCGTCGCGCAGCAGTTGGTGGACCCGGGTGACCGGAAGCCCCATTCGGTCGGCAACCTCGGGGAGGGGAAGAACCTCCAGGTCGGCAGCCAATACATCCGCAGCGGCAGGAATCGCACTCACGGGGGTCACAATGCCATAACCGAACTGGGAACGCCCTTCCGCCAACCGGGTCATCCTGAGCTTTACCATCTCGCACTGTGGAGAGGTCGGTTTCGAACGTGATGGGTGGACTGCTGGAGCAGCGCTACCGGGTGGACTCCGTGCTCGCGCGCGGTGGCATGTCCACCGTCTATCGAGGTCGTGACACTCGCCTCGATCGCGATGTCGCCATCAAGGTGATGGATCCGCATCTGACGGCGGACCCCTCGTTCGTGCTGCGCTTCGAGCGCGAGGCGCGGGCGGCGGCCCAGTTGCACCACCCGGCCGTGGTGTCCGTGCACGACCAGGGCGTCGACGGTGACCAGGTGTATCTGGTGATGGAGCTGATCGACGGCGGCAACCTCCGTGACCTGCTCAACCAGCGCGGCAAGCTCGCTCCCGCCGTCGCGTTGAGCATCCTCGGGCCGGTCCTGTCGGCGTTGGGCGCGGCACACCGCGCCGGGCTCGTGCACCGGGACGTCAAACCGGAGAACGTGCTGATCGGGCCCGGTGGCCAGGTCAAGGTGGCGGACTTCGGGCTGGCCCGCGCGATCGGCGAGAACGGCGTCACGAGCGACAGCGAGATCCTGGGCACCGTCGCCTATCTGTCACCCGAACAGGTGGAAACGGGCGCCGCGGACGCGCGCAGTGACGTCTACTCGGCCGGGATCGTGCTCTACGAGATGCTGGCGGGTCAGGCGCCCTACCGCGGCGAGACGGCCATCTCCGTGGCCTACCAGCACGTGAACTCGGACGTCCCGTCGGTTCCGGAGATCCCGCTGGCGCTCGACACGCTGGTGCGCAAGGCGACGCGGCGCGACCCGTCGCTGCGGCCCGCGAACGCCGACGCGTTCCTGGCCGAACTGGAGCGCGTGGGCACGGATCTGGGCCTCACGCCGCAGCCGGTGCCCGTGCCCGGTTCGCTGCCGGAGAACGACAGGACGGTCGTCATGCGGCCGGTTCCCGTCGCCGTCGGCGCCACTCCTCCCTCGGTGGCCGAGGCGACCAGGCCGGTGGTGCCGAAGCCGCCGCTGAACCCCGGGCTGAACCCGGGGTTGAACTCCGCGGCGATGACGACGGTCCACACGGGGCCGCCGACGCCCCCTCCCGGCTTCCCCGCCGGAGCCTCGGCGACGCGGACGATGCAGCGGCCCGAGCCGCCGCGCCGCCGTCCCGCGCAGAAGCGGAAGACGCAGGCCGAGAAGCTCGAGGAAGAACGCAAGCGGCGCAAGAAGCTCTACACGATCTGGGGATCCGTCGCCGCCGTCGTGGTGGTCGCCATCGGCCTGTTCACCTGGTACGTCGGCGCGAACCGCTACACGGAGATGCCGTCGGTGGCCGGTCAGTCCGAGCAGAACGCGCAGGTGCTGCTCTCGAAGGCCGACCTGACGGGCCTGGTCGAGAAGGTGCCGTCCAACGACGTGCCCAACGGCACCGTCATCAGCTCCGACCCCGGTCCCGGCGCGGAGCTGCGCAAGAACGAGCAGGTCAAGCTCGTCGTGTCGCGCGGCAGGCCGGTCGTGCCGTTCATCACCGCGGGTGCGGAGGTGGACGCCGCGACCAAGGAGATCCAGACCGCGGGCCTCAAGACGGTCAAGGACCCCACCAAGGACGCGTTCCACGACACGGTGCCGATCGGCAAGGTCGTGGGTCTCGATCCACGCCCTGGCACGGCGCTCGCGCTCGACGCCCCGGTGACGCTCATCCTGAGCAAGGGACCGCCGCCGCGCCTGCCCGTGCCGAACGTGACGGGCAAGACGAAGGACGAGGCGTTCGCGGAACTGCAGCGCGCCGGTCTGGAGGCGGTCGACGCGAGCGGTGACGACGGCCCGGAGAACAACGGGTCGCGCGTGGTCCGGACGGACCCGCCGGCGGGCACGGTGCTGGACCCGACGCAGAACAAGCGCGTCACGTTGTTCTACGAGAACAACAACCGCGAGGTCGAGGTCCCCGACGTCACCCGGCAGAAGGTGCGGGAGGCCAAGGAGGAGCTCGAACGGGCCGGTCTGAAGGTGAAGGTCGAGTTCAACAAGAGCAACAACGCGACCGTCGTGAACCAGTCGATCCCGCCGCGGACGCGGGTGCAGCGAGGCACCGAGATCACGATCGTCGGCCTCTGACCAGGGCAAAGCGAAGGGCCCCGCGTTCTCGACGCGGGGCCCCTTCGTTCTTCAGCTCGTCTTCAGGAAACCCGTCAGGACCGCAGCATCTCGGCGACGAGGAACGCGAGCTCGAGCGACTGCTGCGTGTTCAGGCGCGGGTCGCACGCCGTCTCGTAGCGGCCGGCGAGGTCCTGGTCGGAGATCTCCTGGGCGCCGCCGAGGCACTCGGTGACGTCCTCGCCCGTGAGCTCGATGTGGATGCCGCCGGGATGCGTGCCGAGGCGGCGGTGCACCTCGAAGAAGCCCTGGACCTCGTCGACGATGCGGTCGAAGTGCCGGGTCTTGTAGCCGGTCGACGACTCGTGCGTGTTGCCGTGCATCGGGTCGCACTGCCAGATGACCTTGTGGCCGCTGGCCTCGACCTTCTCGATGATGGCGGGCAGCACGTCGCGCACCTTCTGGTTGCCCATCCGCGAGATGAGCGTCAGGCGGCCCGGCTTGTTGTGCGGGTCGAGGCGCTCGACGTACTCGACGGCCATCTCGGGCGACGTCGTCGGGCCGATCTTGAGGCCGATCGGGTTCGCGAGCATCTCGGCGAACGCGATGTGCGCGCCGTCGAGCTGACGGGTGCGCTCACCGATCCACACGAAGTGCGACGACAGGTCGTAGAGCTTGGGCTCGTCGCCCGTCGTGTCGAGGCGGAGCAGCGCGCGCTCGTAGTCGAGGAGCAGCGCCTCGTGCGAGGCGAAGATCTCGGTGCCGTGCAGCGACTGGTCGTTCACGCCGCACGCCGACATGAACTTGAGGCCGCGGTCGATCTCGCCTGCCAGGGCCTCGTAGCGCTCGCCCGCGGGCGAGGTGCGCACGAAGTCGCGGTTCCAGTCGTGCACGCGGTGCAGGTCGGCGAGACCCGCGCCGGTGAGCGCCCGGAGCAGGTTCATGGCCGCGCCGGCGTTCGCGTAGGCGCGGATCATGCGGCCGGGGTCGGCGACGCGGGCTTCGGGCGTCGCGACCAGGGAGTTGATGATGTCGCCGCGGTAGGACGGCAGGCCGAGGGCGTCGATGCCCGACGAACGAGGCTTGGCGTACTGGCCGGCGATGCGGCCGACCTTCACCACCGGGAGACTCGCGCCGTAGGTCAGCACCACGGCCATCTGCAGCAGGGTCCGGATGTTCGCGCGGATGTGCGGCTCGGTGTTGTCAGCGAACGTCTCCGCGCAGTCACCGCCCTGCAGGAGAAACGCCTCACCGTTCGCGACCTGCGCCAGTTGGGTGTGCAGCCGGTCGATCTCGGCGGGCACGGTGATCGGCGGCACGCTCTCGAGCACGGTCCGCACGCGACGCACCTGTTCGGCGTCGGGCCATTCGGGCTGCTGGGCTGCCGGGCGCGACAGGGCGTCGTCCAGGCGCTTGCGCATCTCGGGAGGCAGCGGCGGAAGCTCGGGAAGCGTGTCGATGGGCACGTCCACGGTCCAGTTCACGCTGCTCATCCTAGTTGTCCCACACTGAGAGACCGGGCCGGGCCCGTCAGCGCTCCCCGGCCGCCGGCCTGGGCGTCATCCGGCGTAGCCGCTGTTACCTCCGGCAGGGTGAAGTCTGTTACTCGTCAACTACCGGCCTCTGCCGTGTCGCTGTGCCGCATTGCATGATGTGGGCCATGAACGCCACCCGATTGGATGACAGCACCGCGACCCGGTTGCTGGGCATCGCGGTCGACAACATCCAGCGCGACCACCCGGTCCATTGGACGCACGTCATCGACGGCGACGACCGGCTCGTGCCGCAGCGGGTGCTGCATCCGGTGTTCGCCGGGTCGTTCGACTGGCACTCGTGCGTGCACCAGACGTGGCTCGCCGTGCGCCTCCTGCGGCTGCGTCCCTCTCTCGCGGGAGCGGACACGGCTCGCAACGCCCTCGACAAGCTGATCACCCCCGACAACTGCGCCACCGAGGCCGCGTTCTTCGCCTCGCCGTCCGGACGGCACTGGGAGCGCCCGTACGGCTGGGCGTGGCTGCTGCTGCTCGACGCCGAACTGCGCTCCTCGGGCCTGCCGTGGTCGGTGACGCCGATCGCGGACGTGCTGCGCGACCGCTGGCTGGAGTGGATCTCGGTGGCGCGCCTGCCGATCCGCACCGGCACGCACAGCAACACCGCGTTCGCGACCGGCCTCGTGTGCGACGCAGCCAAGGCGAACGGTGACTCCGAACTGGTCTCCGCGTGCGCCGAGGCCGCACTGCGGTGGCACCGGGACGAGGTCGCGTACGGCGGCTTCGAGCCGGACGCCGCCGACTTCCTGTCCCCCGCGCTGACGACCGCCGACCTGATGCGCCGCGCCCTTCCCGCCGCGGAGTTCGCGGACTGGTTGGACGCCTACCTGCCGGAGCTCGAGTCGGAGCGGTGGCGCGTGCTGCGCGAGCCGTTCCCGGTCGACGACCCCAGCGACCCCTACGGCTCCCACTTGGCCGGACTCGCGTTGTCGCGCGCCTGGAACTGGGAGGCGATCGCGGAGGCGCTGCCGGACGGGCACCGGTACGTGTCGCTGGCCTCTGCGGCCTCGGCCGCGCACCGCGAGGCCGGGTGGAGCTACGTGTTCGGCGGGCACGGCTACATGGCCGACCACTGGCTCGGGACGTTCGGCGCTTACCTCGACGTCAAAGCCTTCTGACCTGCTCTTACCCGCCCATTGCAAAAGACGTTTGCGGTCGTCCGCAAACGTCTTTTGCATAAGGTCGGACAAAACGGGCGCCGATATATTGGATATCAGTTGCCGGACGACAGCGTCGCGCGCCGGATCAGGGTCAGGGCGATGCCCGTCGCCGCCGCGTGCACCGAGGCGGCGTGCGCACGGGGATCGAACCGGATCGCCGGGCCGGCGACGCTGACCGCGGCCACCACCGCCCCGTCGTGGCCGAGCACCGGCGCCGCCACGCAGGCCAGGCCGACCCGGGACTCCTCGAACTCGTAGGCCACCCCCGTCTGCCGGATCGTGGCCAGCTGCCGGCGGAGCATGCCGGGCGTGACGACCGTGCGCGGCGTCCGGCGGGCCAAGGGAGCGGACAGGACCTCCGTGCGCAACGCCGGCTGGGCATGGGCGAGCAGGGCCTTGCCGATCGCGGTCGCGTGCAGCGGCATGCGTCCGCCGAGCCGTGACGGTGACGACGCCTGCCGGTGGCCGCCGATCTTGGCGGCGTAGACGACCTCGTGGCCTTCCAGGAGTCCGAGGTGGACGGTTTCGTGGGTGCGTTCGTAGAGGTCTTCCAGGTACGGCGTGGACACCTCGACCAGGCGGCGTTCGACCGACGCGCGGATGCCCAGCTGGAACAGGTGGCCGCCCAGGCGGTAGCCGCTCGTGCCGCGGTCGAGCAGGCGGACGTCGGTCAGGTCGCCCAGGAGGCGGTGCAGGGTCGCCTTCGGGAGGCCGGTACGCCTGCCCAGTTCAGCGAAGCCGAGTTCGTCGTCGTCGGCTCCGAAGGCGTTCAGCACCGACATCACCTTGCCCAGCAGGGTGTTCGGTACCTCGCTCATCACTCGATCGTGCCACCGAGTTCCGGTCAGCGGAACTCCTGAGTCCCACGAGCACGAAGAACACCGCGACGATGTGCGGCATGAGCGAAGTCCGAACTGCAGCGGAGCGCCTCGCGAAAGCGGCGCGCGACAAGGTCACGTGCGCGCCCGTGCGGGACATCATCGGCGAGGCCGAGGCCTACGCGGTCCAGCAGCACAACATCGCCGCACGCGTCGCGGACGGCGCCGAACCCGTGGGGCGCAAGATCGGTCTCACCTCGCCCGCGGTGCGCCGGCAACTCGGTGTGGACCAGCCGGACTTCGGGGTGCTGCTGGACGACATGGCGTTCAAGGACGGCGACGTGCTGCCGTCGCACCGGCTGTTGCAGCCGCGGGTCGAGGCCGAGGTGGCGTTCGTGCTGAAGGCGGATCTCGCGGACGGCCCGTTCAACGAGGAGAAGGTCGCGGAGGCCGTCGGGTACGTCCAGGCGTCGCTGGAGGTCGTGGACAGCCGGATCGAGGCCTGGGACATCACGTTCGCCGACACCGTCGCGGACAACGCCTCGGCCGGCCTCTACGTGCTCGGCGCCCAGGAGAGGACGCTGGCCGAGGTCGCGCCCAAGGAGGTGTCGATGGTGCTCAGCGTCAACGGCGTGGAGCGCTCGACCGGTACCGGCGCGGACTGCATGGGTGATCCGCTGACCGCGCTGGCCTGGCTCGCCACGACCGCCGCGGAGCTCGGTGCCCCGCTCAGGGCCGGTGACGTCGTGCTCAGCGGGTCGCTCGGCCCCGTCGTGCCCGTCCAGGCGGGCGACGAGGTCGAGGCGACCATCACCGGGCTCGGCACGGTGCGGGCGACGTTCGGGAAGGAGGAGGCGTGAAGGTCGCGGTCATCGGGTCGGGCAACATCGGCACCGACCTCGTCATCAAGGTGCTCAAGCGGTCCACCACCCTCGAAGTGGCGGCGCTGGCCGGCATCGACCCCGATTCGGACGGACTCGCCAAAGCCAGGAAGCTCGGCGTCCCGACGACGGCCGACGGCATCGACGGTCTCGTGGCCATGCCGGGGTTCGACGACGTCGAGATCGTCTTCGACGCCACGTCGGCGGGTGCGCACGCGAAGCACGCCGAGATCCTGGCCGCGCACGGCAAGAAGGTCATCGACCTCACCCCGGCGGCGATCGGGCCGATGGTGGTGCCGACGGTCAACCTCGACGAGCACCTGAACGCGCCCAACGTCAACATGGTCACCTGCGGCGGCCAGGCCACGATCCCGATCGTCGCCGCGATCAACACGATCACCCCGGTGCCGTACGCGGAGATCGTCGCGTCGATCTCGTCGCGCAGCGCGGGTCCCGGCACCCGCGCGAACATCGACGAGTTCACCGAGACGACCGCGCAGGCCATCGCGGACGTGGGCGGCGCGAAACGGGGCAAGGCCGTCATCGTGCTCAACCCGGCCGATCCACCGATCACCATGCGGGACACCGTGTTCGCGCTCGTCCACGCGCCGGATTCCCGGACGCGGCACCGGATCCGCGAGTCCGTCGAGCACATGATCACCCAGGTCGCGGCCTACGTCCCGGGCTACCGCCTCAAGCAGCCCGTGCAGATCGACCCGGTCGAGCAGCCGCACACGCTCACCGAGGAGCCGGTGACGCACCAGGTCACCGTGCTGCTGGAAGTCGAGGGCGCGGCCGACTACCTCCCTGCCTACGCGGGCAACCTGGACATCATGACCAGCGCGGCCCTCAGAGTCGCCGAGACGATGGCGAAGGCCGTGGTGCGCGCATGAAGCTCTACCTCCAGGACGTGACGCTCCGGGACGGCATGCACGCCCTGCGGCACCGCATCGATCCCAAGAAGGTCACCGAGATCGCCAGGGCACTGGACCAGGCCGGAGTCGACGCCGTCGAGGTCTCGCACGGCGACGGCCTCAGCGGCGGCTCGCTCGTCTACGGTCCCGGCAGCCACACCGACTGGGAGTGGATCGAGGCGGCCGCGGAAGCGTTGACACGGGCCAAACTCACGACGTTGCTGCTGCCGGGCATCGGCACGCTGCACGACCTCAAGCGTGCCCACGGCCTTGGCGTGCAATCGGTTCGCATCGCCACGCACTGCACCGAGGCCGACATCTCCGCCCAGCACATCGCCGGCGCGCGTGAGCTCGGCATGGACGTGTCCGGGTTCCTGATGATGAGCCACCTCGCCGAACCGCAGGAGCTCGCACGGCAGGCGAAGCTGATGGAGTCCTACGGCGCGAACTGCGTCTACGTAACGGATTCCGGCGGCCGACTGCTCCCCCACGACGTCCGCGACCGCATTCGCGCGTACAAGGACGTCCTCGACGACAGCACCGAGATCGGCATCCACGCGCACGAGAACCTCTCGCTCGCCGTGGCGAACTCGATCACCGCCGTCGAGGAGGGCGCCACCCGAGTCGACGCGTCCCTGGCCGGACTCGGCGCTGGAGCGGGCAACTGCCCCATCGAACCGTTCGTCGCCGTCGCGAACCTCCAGCGGTGGCAGCACAACGCCGACCTGTTCGCGCTCCAGGACGCGGCCGACGACCTGGTCAGGCCGCTCATGGACCGTCCGGTCCGGGTCGACCGCGAGAGTCTGACGCTGGGCTACGCGGGGGTCTACGGCTCGTTCCTGCGCCACGCCGAGACCGCGGCACAACGCACTGGCGCCGACGTCCGCACGCTCCTGCTGGAGGCGGGACGTCGGCGCCTGGTCGGTGGTCAGGAGGACATGCTGACCGACATCGCTCTGGACCTCACACGGGAAAGGTAGTTCCGATGCCCATGCCCGTGATCCACTCGGGCACGGGCTCGTAACTCGTCCACACCAGCGGCAGGCCGACGGCGACCTGTCCGATGAGCCAGCAGCGGATCTCGTGCCCGCCGCTGCCGGCGTGGTCCTCCAGCGCCTCGTGGCCGATGGAGGCGATCTCACCGGCTGACCCCGCCGACAGCCGGTCGAGGAACCACTCGTCCCACGACGCGTTCACGCATGCTTCCGGGTTACCGCCCATCGCGCGCACCCGAGGCTCCCGCGCGGCGGCGAACTCCTTCGCATAGGCCCGGCCCCGGATCAACGACTCGCGGCGCTCCCCCACCACGGACGGATCACGCGGGTCGTTGGACGGCAACCAGTGCGACAGCCCGCCGGAAGCGACCACCAGCACCCGTCCGGGAAACGCCGACGACCGCAGCGCGGCCCCCAGCGCACGCCCCAGTTGCACGCACCGGTCCAGCGACGGCAGCGGCGGCGCGGCCGTGTTGACCACCAGCGGCACCAACGGGAGCGTCGTGCCACCGGTGATCATCTCGTAGCTCTGCACGATCCCGTGGTCGACAGTTAGCGAGTACGACAGCGACACGTCGAACCCGGCCTCGGCCAAGCCGCCGTGCGCCGACCAGGCCAGCGTCCGCTGCACCGGCAACGGCCCCGAGCTGCTGCCGAAGTCGCCGAACCCCACCGCTTCCTCGACGCCGAGCACGAACGGCGGCATGACGTCGTAGAAGTTGGCGTGGAAGTGGTCGGGCCCGATCACGACGATCGCGTCGGGTTCCAGCTTCTCCACGGCCAGCCGCACGCGGTCCGCGTCGCGCAGGAACACGGAGCCGGGTCCGGCACCGTCCGGCGGCAGCAGCGTGGCGAACGGGCTGTGCGACATCCCCGCGAAGCCGATGATCTCCGCCATCAGGACGGGTCCTTTCCGTGCAGCAGCCAGGTGCGGTGCGTGTCGAGGAACTCGGAGACCTTCTCCCACTGCGGCCAGTGCCCGGCGTCGTCGATGACGTGCAACCGCGCGTCCGGCAGCCACCCGAGCAGCATGTCGGCCTCGTCCAGCCCGCCGGTCGGGTCGTGGCTGGTCCACAGCAGCAACGTCGGTGCCGCGACCTTCCCCACCCACTCCGGGTCCCACGCGAAGTCCTTGCGCACCACGGGGTCCTGCAGCACCAGCGTGTTGGTGATCGCCTGCACGAACCCCGGCCGCGAGTACACCTGACGGCGCAGGTTCACCAGCTCGTCGGTGACCATCTCCTTGTGGTGGAACAGAAACTCGACTCGCCGCCGGACGGTCTCCTCGCTCGGGTCGAGCACGGCGGCCATCGTGCTGTCCCGCATGCGTTGCATGACCTCGGGCTTGTTCGCGATGTTGCCCGGTGTGTTCAGCACGAGCCGGTCGACGCGCTCAGGGAAGTGCGCGGCGGCCCAGGCGACGACCCAGCCGCCCAGCGACTCACCGGACAGGTGCGCGCGGTCAACACCCAACGCGTCCAGCAGCCCGACGAGGTGCTCGGACAGCACGTCGATCGTGTACGGCAGGTCGGGCAGGTCCGACCAGCCGTGACCGATCATGTCGTAGGCGGTGACGTGGAAGTCCTCCGCCAGCCCCGCGATGTCGCGCGCGTAGGCCTCCAGGTGGCCGCCGGTGCCGTGCAGCAGCACGAGTTCCGGCCCGGAACCGGCCTGCAGGACCCTGGTCCGCACGGTGTGACCGCGCACCGGGACGTCGACGTGCCGCACGGTGTGGTCCACATGCGACAGTTCGCCCCAGATGCTGACGTGCTCGGGAATCACTGTTCCTCCCCGGAGGAGTCGGGTGCTGGTGTGTCGAAACGGGCGCGGGCCTCGGCGAAGGTCGCGAGGCCGGCGCTCTGCCTGCGGGCGAGCCCGAAGAGGGCCAGCAACCGGGAGTTCTCGATCGTGAGGAACTCGACCGGATGCTCGGAAGAGTCGTTGTAGTGGCGGTGCCACGTCCACGGCGGTGTGTAGACGAACGAGCCGGAGGTCCACGACACCGTCTCGAACGAGTCCGGTTCGGCGTGCTGGATCTCGCTGTGCCCGTCGCCGGAGATCACGAAGTGCACGGTCTCGTGGTAGTGCCGTTGCATGTCGGAGCTCTCGCCCGGCGGGATCACCTGCCGGAACAGTTCGAACGTCGACGTCGGCAGCGTGCCCGCGATCCGCAGCGTCGTCGGGTTCGGCACGGCGCCCGGCGGGATCGTCTCCAGCTCGTCGTCGTGCACGACCAACGGCCGCGCGCCGTCCGGCCGCACCGCGTGCGTGAGCGCCCCGAGGAAGTCGGTCATGGCGAAGTCGGGTCCTGAGGTGGCCAACGCGATCCCTTTCACACAGTGTCGGTACGGCCGCCGTCGACGGTCAGCACGGTGCCGTTGACGTACGAAGCCTGCGGTGAAGCCAGAAACGCCACAGCGGCGGCGACCTCGCCCGGATCGGCCGCGCGCAGGGCCGGGATGTCGGCGAGGTCGTGCGCGGCGGCGGTGTCGAAGTCCACGCCCGCCGCCTCCGCCCTGCGCCACAACACCTCCATGCGGCGCGGGGTCAGCGTCGCGCCCGGAGCGACGCAGTTGACCGTGACGCCGTCCGCCGCGAACTGCCGTGACGCGAGCTTCATCGCCGACGTCACGGCGGCGCGCAGCACCGTCGACGACGCCAGGGCGGGTTGCGGCTGCTGCACCGCCGTCGACGTGATCGCGACGGCCCGCCCGAAGCCGCGGGCCGCCATCGGTGGCAACGCCTCCCGCAGCAGCGCCAGCGGGCCGAGCAGCAGCAGGTCGAGGTCGCGGTGCCACTGCGCGTCCGCGACCTCGAAGATCCCGCCCGGTGACGGCCCGCCCGCGTTCACGACCAGCACGTCGAGCGCCCCGTGGCGGTCGACGACCTCGTCCACGACCGCGGCGGCCTCGCCCGGATCGGCGAGGTCGCAGACCACGTGGTCCGCGCCGAGTGCCGCGCCGGTCTCCTTCAACGTGGACTCGGTGCGTCCGGCCAGCACGACGCGGTGCCCGCTCTCGACGAGCGCCGCGGCCGTCGCCGCACCGATTCCGCCGGCGCCGCCCCCGACGAGCGCGACCCGCGTGGTGTTTGCGTCCATGAGCTCCTACAGTCGCCGTGTGCGAACGGTCGACCAAGGATGAGTCCCAGTGACCGGGACTCGCAGTCAGGCGAGCCGAGCGGTTCACTCGAACGCGCGGCGGCGATCCTGGACGCCTTCGACGTCGCGCACCGCGAGCTCGGCCTCGCCGAACTGGTGCGCAGGTCCGGGCTCCCGCGCTCGACGGTGCACCGCACGGCGGCGCGCATGATCGAGCTCGGCTGGCTCGACAAGCCGGGTGACCGCTACCGGATCAGCACCGGCCTGTTCAAGCTCTCCGGCCTGGTGCCGGTGCGGCACGAGCTGCGCGAGGCCGTGCTGCCGTTCCTGCAGGACCTGTACGCCGCCGCCCGCGTGACGGTGCAGCTCGGTGTGCTCGACGGCACCCGCGTGCTGGTCGTCGACAAGATCACCGGGCACCGGCCGATGCCGATGCTCGACCAGGTCGGCGGCGTGATCCCGGCGCACTGCTCGGGTCTGGGCCGCGCCATGCTCGCGTTCTCCGAGACGTCCACTGTGGACGCGGTGATCGCCGCCGGGCTGGAACGCCGCACTCCCCGCACGATCACGAGCCCGACGGCGTTGCGCCGTGAGCTCGCCGCGATCCCCGACCGGGGCTGGGCCTACGACCGCGAGGAGGGCATCGTCGGCATCAGCTGCATCGCCGCGCCGATCTTCAGCGCCGGTGGCGGGGTTGCCGCGGCGTTGTCGGTCACCGGCCCGAGCGCGGCGGTGCGCCCGGACCGGATCGGGCCCGCCGTGCGGATGGCGGCCGCGGCGGCGACGCGCGCCTACTCGACGCGGCGCTGGGAGTCCCACTAGCCGGGACTCCCGGTTGGTCGCGGACTCGCGCGCGCTCCACAGTGTGGTCCGTCACATCCTCACCGAGGAGGCCCAGGATGCGTGTCGCGATCATCGGCGCCGGAGTCGCCGGCCTCACCACCGCGAAGGTGTTGTTGCAGGCAGGGCACGAGGTCGAAGTGTTCGACCGGACACCGGACGTCGGCGGCGTGTGGAGCCGCACGAGGCGTTACCCCGGCCTCACCACGCAGAGCCCGAAGGCCCAGTACTCGTTCTCGGACTTTCCGATGCCCAAGGACCTGCCGGAGTGGCCGACCGGTGAGCAGGTACAGGCGTACCTGGAGGCCTACACGTGGCACTTCGGTGTCGACGCGTGCCTGCGGCTGGAGACGACGGTGACGTCGGTCGTGCCCGTGGACGGCGTGTGGGAGCTGACCACGCACACGGGTTCGAGGTACCGCTACGACCGCGTGGTCGTGGCGAACGGCGTGTTCTGCGAACCGCTGGTGCCGGACTTCCCCGGACGTGACGAGTTCGAGGCCGCCGGTGGACGGGTACTCGCGGGCACCGAGTTCCTCGACGTCGAGGAGGCGCGGGGCAAGCACGCGCTCGTCGTCGGGTACGGCAAGTCGGCGTGCGACGTGACGGTGCCGATCAGCGGTGTCGCGGCGAGCACGGACATCATCGCGCGCCAGTTGCTGTGGAAGGTCCCGCGCAAGATCGCCGGCGTCGTGAACTTCAAAATGCTGCTGCTGACGCGCATGGGCGAGGCCTTGTTCCGCTACCGGTCGCTGCGCGGGTTCGAGAAGTTCCTGCACGGCCCGGCGAACGGGCTGCGGCGCTCGATGCTCAACTCGCTGGGTTCGGTGTCGGTCAAGCAGTTCGGGCTCGCGAACCACGACCTGGTGCCGTCCGGGCAGATGGAGGACATCGTCAAGGGCGCGATCGGCCTTGCCACCGAAGGGTTCTTCGAGGGCGTCGAGTCGGGCGAGATCCGCGTGCACCGCGACAGGACCATCGCGCGGCTCAAGGCCGGTGGCGCCGAACTCTCCGACGGCACGGTGCTGCCCGCCGACCTGGTCGTGTGCGCCACCGGGTTCACGCAGGGCGTGCCGTTCCTGCCGGCCGACGTGCAGGAGCGGTTGTTCGACGAGCGCGGGAACTTCGCGCTGTACCGGCAGATCCAGCCGATCGACGTGCCGGGCCTGTACTTCAACGGCTACAACTCGTCGTTCTTCAGCCCGCTCAACGCGGAGATGGCGGCGCTGTGGATCGCGGCCGACCTCGCGGGAGCGCTCTCGCTGCCGGACGCTCGAGCACGTCAGGCGGACGTGACCGCGCAGCTCGCGTTCATGGACGCCGCGACGAACAAGCACCACTGCCGCGGCACGAAGATCATCCCGTTCTCGCTGAAGAACGCCGACGAGGTGCTGGCGGACCTCGGGCTGCAGATCGGGAAGCTCACCCGCGCCACGCACTGGCTCAACCCGGTCGCGCCCTCCGCGTACCGCAAGGTCACTCCCGCACTGCTCGCACGGCTCAGTCGAATCGAGGTTGGAGACCATGGAAACCCCCGTGAAGCATCACGTCTACCGCAGCGGTGAGGGCACGAACGTCGGCGCGATCGGCCTGGGCATCTACACGCGGCTGACCGGCGCGGACACCAAGGGCGCCTACTCGTTGTTCGAGTACGTGGTGCCACCGAACCTCGGCGGGCCGCCCACGCACGTCCACTCCCGCGAGGACGAGCTGTTCACGTGCGTGCAGGGACGGGTCGTCGTCGAACTGGACGGCGAGGAGCACGTGCTGGGGCCGGGCGACTCGCTGCTGATGCCGCGCGGGGTGCCGCACATGTTCCACAACCCGTTCGACGAGGAGACCCGTGTGGTCGCGGTCGTGTCGCCGCCGGGGCTGGAGAACTACTACCAGGCGTTGTCCGAGCTGCCGCCGGGGCCGCGTGACATGAAGCTGGTCGCGGAGATCATGGTCGAGCACGGCCTTTCGCTGCAGAAGAAGCCATGACGCGCGCCGACATGGTGCGGCAGATGTGTGCCGCGGTCGATTCCGGTGATGCCGAGGCGTTCGGTGCCTGGTTCGCTTCTGACGCCACTTACGTCTTCGGCAACAACGATCCGTTGATCGGTCGTGCTGCCGTGGTCGCCGCTACGGCCGGTGCGGCGGGGGCGTTGCCGTGGGTGCGGCACGTGGTCGACCAGGTCGCGGAGGTCGGGGACCAGTTGTTCTGCCGGTTCACGATCGAGACCGAGGCGCCGGACGGGAAGCAGCTCGCGTTGCCCTGCGTGACGGTGATCTGGATGTCCGGCGAGGAGATCGTGGACTACCGCGTGCACATGGACATATCGCCGGCGATGGCGTGACGAAGGGGCCCGGTTCTGAACTGCCTCCCGGAAGTTGGACTGGAAATCCAGTTCCAATCGTCCGGGAGTGGTTCGT
>NZ_BMNC01000015.1 GCF_014646255.1 Lentzea pudingi | reverse complement strand
CGCACCGCTGCCGCCGCCGCCGCACCGCGCCGCACCGCCGCCGCACCGCTGCCGCCGCACCGGTGCCGCCGCCGCTGCACCGCCGCAGCCGCCACCGCACCGCCACCGTTGCCCGCGCCTGCCCGCCTCTGCCACCCGCCGCCATATCTCTCCGTCCCGCCCCCGTGCGGCTTCGCGGGACTGTCAGACCCGCTCTGTACGTTGGGTCGCGGGGGACGCCGAACCCAAGGGGACCCCTGCGCGAGCGCGCCCAAACCCTTGGCGGACAACACAAAGGCCCGGTCCGCACTGCGGACCGGGCCCTTGGTGTCGAGCGGAGTGGTGCTAAGCCGGCGTGAAGGCCAGGGCCACGTTGTGGCCGCCGAACCCGAACGAGTCGTTCACCGCGGCGTCGAGCTTGATCTTGCGTGGTTCGCCTGCCACCACGTCCAGCGTGACCGCTGGGTCGAGGTTCTCCAGGTTGAGCGTCTGGGGGACGATGCCGTCGCGGATCGAGAGGACCGTGATGATGGCCTCGACCGCGCCTGCTGCTCCCAGCAGGTGGCCCAGGGAACCCTTCGGGGCGGTCAGGATCGGGTGGTCGCCGATCGCCTTGCGGATTGCCACGGTTTCCGCGACGTCGCCCACCGGGGTGGAGGTGGCGTGGCAGTTCACGTGGTCCACGTCGGACGGGTCGATGCCGCCGGAGCGCAGGGCTGCTGCGATCGCTCGCGACTGGCCCACGCCCTCGGGGTCCGGCGCCGTGATGTGGTAGCCGTCGGCGCTGGTGCCGATGCCTGCCAGGCGGCCGTAGACGCGTGCGCCCCGGGCCTCTGCGAAATCGCGGCGTTCCAGGACCATGACGCCCGCGCCCTCGCCGAGGACGAAGCCGTCGCGAGCCGTGTCGAACGGGCGCGACGCCTTTTCCGGCTCGTCGTTGCGGGTGCTCATGGTTCGGGCCTGGCTGAAGCCCGCTACCGGGATGGCCGTGATGCACGCTTCGGCGCCGCCCGCGACGACCACGTCGGCTTCGCCGGACATGATCATGCGGTAGGCCCACGCGATGGCCTCTGCGCCTGACGCGCAGGCGGAGACCGGGGCGTGCACGCCCGCCTGTGCCTTCAGTTCCAGGCCCACGTGCGCGGCCGGGCCGTTCGGCATCAGCATCGGGACGGTCAGCGGCGACACCTTGCGCAGGCCGTGCTGTTCCAGGAGGTCGTCCTGGGTCAGCAGGGTGATCGCGCCGCCGATGCCCGTGCCGATGATGACGGCGAGGCGCTGGCGGTCGACGGTGTCGTCGTTGTGGCCCGCGTCGGACCACGCCTGGCGGGACGCGACGATGGCGACCTGCTCGGAGCGGTCCAGGCGGCGTGCCTCTACTCGGGGGAGCACCTCGGTCGGGTCCACCACGAGCTGCGACGCGATCTTGACGGGCAGGTCGTACTTCTCGACCCAGTCGTGGGTCATCGGACCCACGCCGCTCTTGCCCGCCAGAAGCGCGTCCCAGGTGGACGTGACATCACCACCGAGCGGGGTGGTGGCACCCAGCCCGGTGATGACGACCTCGATGCCGGAACTCACTTGTTGCTGGTGATGTAGTTCACCGCGTCACCAACGGTCTTGAGGTTGGCCAGCTCGTCGTCCGGGATCTTCACGCCGAACTTGTCCTCAGCCTGGACGGCGATCTCGACCATCGACAGCGAGTCGATGTCGAGGTCGTCCACGAAGGACTTCTCAGCGGTGACGTCGTCGGCGGCCACGCCGGCGACCTCTTCGACGATCTCGGCAAGACCGGTAAGGACGTTGTCGCTCACTGAAGTTCCCTTTCGATTGAAACGATGGAAAAACCCTGGGTGGTGCTCACGGGCACCGCACGACCTGTCCCGCGTAGGACAGGCCCGCGCCGAAACCGACCATCAGCACCACGTCTCCGGAGGAGATCTCGCCCGCGGACCTCATGTGGTCGAGCGCCATGGGGACCGAGGCCGAGGAGGTGTTGCCGGATTCGACGATGTCTCGAGCGACCTTCAGGTCCTCGCGCGCACCATTCTTGCGAAGGCGCTTGGCGATGGCCTCGATGATCCTCAGGTTGGCCTGGTGCGGGACGAAGACGTCCACGTCGGACAGTTCGACGCCCGCGAGTTCGGCGGCACGGATCGCTACCGGAGCGACCTGCGTCGTCGCCCACCGGAAGACCGTCTGGCCCTCCTGGGTGATGAACGAGTCCCGGTCGTCGATGCGGATGACCTCGGACATCGAGCCGTCCGAGCCCCACGCGACGGGGCCGATCTGGTTCTCGTCGCTCGCACCGACTACGACGGCACCGGCGCCGTCCGCGAAGATGATCGCGGTCGAGCGGTCGTCGGGGTGCATCCAGTCGGTGAGCTTCTCCGCGCCGACGACGAGGATGTTGCGCACCGTGCCCGCGCGGACGATGTCCGCGGCGGTCGCGACGGCGTAGCAGAAGCCCGCGCACGCGGCGTTCAGGTCGAACGCGGCCGCGGCCTGGATGCCGAGCCTCGTGGCGACCTGCGCGGCGGCGTTCGGGATGGTCGACGGCATCGTGCACGTCGCCACGATCACGCCGCCGATGTCGGCCGCGGTCAGACCGGCGTCCTCGATCGCCCTGGTGGCGGCCAGGACGGACATGTCGACGACACCCTCGTCCTTCGCCGCCACGTGCCGGTTGACGATGCCGACGCGCTCGCGGATCCACTCGTCCGAGGTGTCCATGCGAGCGGCGAGGTCGTGGTTGCTCACCACGGTCTCGGGCCGGTAGCTGCCGAGACCGAGGATGCGGCTACCCGCGGCTGCCTGCGGGGCCTGGAAGGTCGTCACTGATGGGCTCCAACGGTCTCGAAGAGCTCCGAGACCTTCTCCAGCTGGTCGGGGGTTTTCAGGGCGAGGGTGGCGGTGCCCTTCATCGCACGCTTGGCGAGACCCGTCAGCACGCCGGCGGGCGGCAGTTCGACCGAGCCGGTGACGCCCTTCTCGACGAACGTCGCCTGGCAGAGGTCCCAGCGCACGGGGCTCGTCACCTGGGAGACCAGGCGCGCCAGCACCTCGGCGCCCTCGGAGACGACCTGACCGTCCTTGTTGGACACCAGCGGCAGCGACGGGTCGTGCGCGGCGACTTCGGCGGCACGGGCGCGCACCGCGTCTTCCGCGGGCGCCATGTACCGGGTGTGGAACGCGCCCGCGACGGCCAGCTTGCGGATCTTCGCGGGGCCGGGCGGGTTCGCCACGAGCTCGTCGAGCGCGGAGTGCGGACCGGCCGCGACGATCTGGCCGGCGCCGTTGCGGTTGGCCGGCACGAGGCCGAGCTCCTCGAGGCGCGCGAGCACCTCCGGCTCGTCGCCACCGAGCACCGCGGCCATGCCGGTCGGCTCCAGGGCGCACGCCTCCGCCATCGCGGCACCGCGCACGGCGGCCAGGGCGACGGCGTCGTCGGCGCTGATGACGCCCGCGACCGCGGCCGCGGCGAGCTCGCCGACCGAGTGACCGCCGACGATCACGGCGGAGGGCAGTTCGAGGCGCTTGCGCAGCTCACCGAACGCGAGCACGGCGAGAGCCACGACGAGCGGCTGGGTGATCGCGGTGTCGACGATCTCGTCGGCCTCCGCGGTGGTGCCGAGGCGCACCAGGTCCAGGCCCGTGATCTCCGACCACGTGCGCACCTGCTTCTCCGCCCCCTCCAGTTCGAGCCAGGGGGTGAGCATGCCGGGCGTCTGGGACCCTTGTCCGGGCGCGAGGAGTGCGATCACGTCGATTACTAAAGCTGGTGAACCCACCGGTACCCCATGCCGTAAAGAACGAAGTACGGCGATCGTATTTGTAGAGACCCTACAAAAGTGTCGTCCAGGTGAACGCTCCACGGCTTAAGTCCAGCTCAGCGAGGTGCTAGGTCGTTTGGCCCTCACCCCAACGGATGTGTGCGAACTCCGTCACAACCGGATCGCTACCACAGCCCACGGGAGCGAGCAAGGCGTCCTACAGACAAAGCGACGCGAAGCACAAGTGCGTCTCGAGCGTCATGTGCATTTCTTCCCGTCATTTCCTGAACGCGCCGAAGGCGATATCTGACCGTGTTCGGGTGCACGAACAGCCTTTTCGCGCACGTCTCCAGCACGCCGCCGACCTCCAGGAAGGCGTCCACGGTCTCCAGCAGCGCGCCGCCCGCGTCCTCCAGCGGGCGGGCCACCCTGTCGACGAGCTGCCATTCCGCCTCCGGGTCGCCTGCCAGGGCCCGTTCCGGCAGCAGGTCGAGCGAGCGGACGGGACGGGGGGCGGCGGGCCAGCCCACGACCGCGCGCAACCCGCTCAGCGCGTCGCTGGCGCTGCGATGGGCCTCGGACAGCGACTTGACGGTCGGCCCGGCCACGACCGGGCCCTCGCCGAAGCCCTCGGCGATGCGCCCCAGCACGTCCTCGCCGGTCTCCGTCGGGCCGCCGAGCACGACGACCAGCCGTGAGCCCTGCACGGACAGCAGCACCGGACGGCCCGCACGGGCGGCCTTGCTGCGCACCGAGTAGATGATCGCGGGCGGGTCCTCCCCGCCGGGGTTGCCGACCAGGACCGTCGCCTCCAGCGCCGGGTCCCAGCCGAGCGCGGCACCGCGGGACAGCAGCGACTCCTCGGGATCGCCACGCACGATGCCGTCCACGACCAGCGCTTCCAGCCGCGCGTCCCACGCACCGCGGGCCTCGGCGGCCGCCGCGTACGAGGTGGCCGCGGAGAAGGCGATCTCCCGCCCGTACCGCAGCACGCCCTCCATCAGCAGCGCGCGCTCCGCCTCGTTCGCCGCCATCTCCGGCAGCTGCCCCTCGAACAGCTCCAGCGCGATCCGGACGAGCTCGACGGTCTGGCGCAGGCTCACCCAGCGGGAGATGTCCTTGGGGGCGCTGCGGAACGCGTCCGCGGTCAGCCGGATCGCCTGCTGCCGGTCGTGCAGCCACTCGACGAACCCGGCCACGCCGTTCTGGATCAGCAGCAGCACGCTCGCCCGCTGGTCGGCGGGCATCCGGGCGAACCACGGCAGGCGCCGCTCCATCTCGGACACGCTGGCGGTCGCGAGCGAGCCCGACGCGCGTTCGATCTTGCGCATGGTGCGGGCGGAGAGCGTCGGCGGGTGCTCCTCCTTCGCCTTGCTGCTGGTCATACCCGCAGCTTAGGCGTTCGAGCGGACATCACCGGGATGGGTGACAGAACCCATGTACCGGAATGAACGGCCATACCTTCGGGCAGCAGAGGTCATGGTCGTCCGGCGCGGAGGTTTCGTCTTGCGTAGGTTCCCGGCACTCGCCCTAGGGGTCGTCGCTCTGCTGACCGCGAGCGCGACCGCCTCCGCCGATCCACCCGATCCACTCGTCGGGTTCCACTCGCAGCCGGTCAAGTGGGCCCCGTGCGAGGGACAGCTCGCCGAGCTGGAATGCGCTGTGCTCGTCGCGCCCCTCGACTACACCAAACCGGCCGGCGACAGGATCAACCTGACGATCAGCCGCAAGAAGGCCGCGGCGGCCGATCGCCGTCGTGGCGTGCTGTTCACCAATCCGGGTGGACCCGGCGGATCTGGGCTCGGCCTGCCTCTGTTCTTCAGGAAGTCCGAGCTCGTCCAGGTCTACGACGTGATCGGCATCGACCCGCGTGGCGTCGGCGGTTCGACGGCGCTGAACTGCCGCGCCGCGCCCGCCATCGCCGCGCCGGAGTCACGGCCCGCGGACGGCGACTTCGGCAAGTGGGCCGCCGAGGCGCGCGAGGCCGAGGAGGCCTGCCAGAAGTCCGGCGGCGGAATCCGGCCGTTCATCAGCACCGCGAACACCGCGCGGGACATGGACGTCGTGCGCGCCGTGCTGGGCGAGCCGAAGATCAACTACCTGGGCTACTCCTACGGCACGTACCTGGGCGCGGTGTACGGGACGCTGTTCCCGCACCGGCTCGACCGCAGCGTGCTCGACTCGGCCGTGCACCCGGAGTGGATCTGGCACGAGCAGTTCCGCCAGCAGGCCATCGCCTACCGCAAGGACGTCGAGACGTGGGCGTCGTGGGTGGGGGAGCGCAACGAGAAGTTCGGACTGGGCAAGTCGCGTGACGAGGTGCTGGCCGAGGTCGAGAAGGTCGCCGCGAAGCTGCACGCGACGCCGGTCGGCGAGCACAACCGTTCCTCCTTCGACGGCGCGATGGGCGTCGGTGCCCGCTACCGTCCGCTGTGGTCGGACCTGGCGTCGATCGTGACCAAGCTGCGGTCGGGGGAGGAGGTGGCGAACGCCGAGGGCGCCAAGGCGGGCCAGGTGCTCGCGAGGACCGGTCTGGACGAACTGCGGTCGGGCGTCTTCGACACCGTCACCTGCGAGTCGGACTGGCCGACCGACCTGCACAACTACTACGAGGACATGCGGATGTTCCGCGATCGCTACCCGTACGGCTTCGGCATCGTGCGGGCCGCGCCCATGACGTGCACGTTCCGCTCGTTCACGCCGCCGGAGCCGCCGGTCAAGATCGGGCGCAACGGTTACCCGGTCGGCGTCGTCGTGCAGTCCGAGGGCGACACGCAGACCCAGTACGCGAGCGGACCGGCGATGGCGCGGCGCCTCGGGCACAACCTGATCACCGTCACGGACGAGGGCAAGCACGGCCTCTACAACGGTGGCAACAAGTGCGTCGACGACAAGGTCAACCGGTACCTCATCGACGGAGGGCTGCCGGGCAGCAGTTCCGAGTGCACCGGCGACCCCAGGCCCGAGGTGCCGAAGGACGGTCAGGCAGGCGCCGCGCCGGCGTTGTCAGCTGAGGGGATGAAGGCTTACCTGGATGGCCGCGGCTTCTCCGCAAGGCCTTGAGTCCGGGGCCGGGAAATGTGGAAGCGCCCGCCACGGAGCGTGGCGGGCGCTTCCCTCTCCCCGGTCCCCACCGGTAGTTCCACTCTGGACTGTATTGCGACAAAAATCCACGTCAGCCACCCTTTCGTGTAGCAGTGTCGAAGTTGTGGAGCGGTGTGATCCACGAAACGATCACGGCGTCTGATCTTCACTCACCGCAACTTTTGTTCATTGGAGGGCCCGTGGGCTCGCAAATCACCGAGGGCCTGGGCCAGGCGTGGGCGATGGTCGCCACGTTCGTGCCGAAGCTGCTCGGCTTCCTGCTCGTCCTGGTCATCGGCTGGTTCATCGCCAAGGCTCTCGCCAAGGGCGTCCAGTTCCTGCTCAAGCGCGTCGGCTTCGAGAAGCTCGTCGACAAGTCGGGCCTCAACAGCGCGATGCGCCAGTCGTCGATGGACGCGTCCGGCCTGATCGCCAAGATCGTCTACTACTTCGTGCTGCTCATCGCGCTGCAGCTGGCGTTCGGCGTCTTCGGCGCCTCGAACCCGGTCAGCACGCTGCTCAACGAGGTCATCGCGTACCTGCCGCGGATCGTCGTCGCGATCGTGCTCGTGATCGTCGCGTCGGCCATCGGCACCGCGCTCAAGGGTCTCGTCACCGGTGCGCTGGGTCAGCGCTCGTACACGAAGCTCATGGGCAACATCACCTACGGCTTCGTGATGGCGCTCGGCATCATCGCGGCCCTCAACCAGCTGGGCATCGCGATCTCGGTGACCATGCCGGTCCTGATCGCCGTGCTCGCCACCGTCGCCGGCGTCGTCATCATCGGCGTGGGTGGCGGCCTGGTCCGCCCGATGCAGCAGCGCTGGGAGGGCTGGCTGACCCGCGTGCAGGACGAGGCGCAGGCCCAGTCCCCGATGCCGCGCGCGTCCCAGGAGATGCCCCAGACCGTGGGTGGGCGCATGGGTGACGCGCCGACGCCGCCGTCGGGCACTCCCATGAGCTAGTGGTTCCAACTTGAGTTAGAGGTTCTAACTTGCAAGAGGGGGTCCTGCGCAAACATCGCGCGCAGGGCCCCTTCTTGGTGTTCTGGGGGTTCTCCAGTTTCCGTCCACCGCCCGGACGGAGTCTCGTCTCCACCCGAACTGTTCCGTCGCGGTGGAGGACCTATGAAAGCCCTTGTGCTGTCCGCGGGCGTACGCCCGGCCGGATACTCGCTGCCTCGACAGATCGTCCCCATCGCGAACAAGCCGGTGCTCGAGTACGTCGTGGAGAACCTGCGGGACGTCGGCATCACCGAGATCGGCATCGTCGTCGACGAGGGGGCGCAGGAGATCTCCGAGCTGTTCGGCGACGGCTCCTACCTGGGTGTCTCGATCACCTACATCCAGCAGGACGTGCCGCTGGGCCTCGCGCACTGCGTGCGGATCGCCCGGCCGTTCCTCGGTGACGACGACTTCGTGATGTACATGGGCGACAACGTGCTCGTCGAGGGCATCGGCCAGATCGCCGACGAGTTCGCCCGGCTGCGGCCGTCCGCCCAGGTGCTGGTGGACAAGGTCGAGGACCCGCGGCTCTACGGCGTCGCGGAGGTGGACGAGAACTCGCGCGTGACGCGGCTGATCGAGCACCCGCAGGAACCGCGCAGCGACCTCGCGATGATCGGCGTCTACTTCTTCACCCCCGCGATCCACACCGCCGTCGACGCGATCGAGCCGTCATGGCGCGGCGAGTTCGAGATCACGGACGCACTGCAGTGGCTGGTGACGCACGAACGCGATGTGCGGGCACGGATGTACTCGGGGTTCTGGAAGGACACCGGGAAGGTCGAGGACGTGCTGGAGTGCAACCGCGAGCTGCTGATGGGCCTGCGGGGCGACATCCAGGGCATCGTCGACGACGAGTCACGGCTGATCGGTGACGTCGTGGTCGAGGAGGGTGCGCGCGTGGTGCGGTCGTGCATCGTCGGGCCCGCGATCATCGGCGCCGGGACGCTGGTCGAGGAGTCGATCATCGGCCCGTACACGTCGATCGGCGCGGACTGCCGGATCATCGAGTCCGGGGTGGCCGACTCGATCGTGCTCAACGAGGCCTCCGTGCACAACGTCTCGGGCATCGAGACGTCGTTGATCGGGCGCCGGGCCCGCGTCGGCTCGGCGCGCCAGCACCGGCTCGTCGTCGGTGACGGCGCGCACGTGGACGTCGCCGCCTAGGTCGCGTTGATCCAGTCCTGAAGGCGGTCGCACTCCTCGGCGACCGCCTTCTGCCTGCTCTTCGGCTGTGCGTCGATGTAGTCGACGGTGATGGCGCGGTCCTTGGTGACGGCCCAGGTGGCGACGACGAAGCCGTCGACGAGGACCGTGGGCTTGCCGCCGATGACGACGCCGAGCCGGTCGTCCGCGATGACCCTGCGCCGGTCGGAGTGGGCGAGCAGGACGTTGTCGAACTCGGGCAGCAGCCGGACCGGGACAGGGGTCTCCGGGTCGGGGCGCGGGGCGTCGGGGAGGTCGAAGAGCTCCTTGCCGGCCTCGTTGCGGAACGTCACGAGCCGCGGGCGCAGGGCGTTGAACGTCTCGGTGAGCTTGGTGAGACCGGACCACTGCTGGGCGTCCATGACGGTGGCCGGGCCGAACGCCCCGAGGTAGCGCAGGACGAGCTCTTCCTTGTCCATGGCCTGTTGTGGTGCGCCGAGCCAGTTCTCGACGGTCGTGCAGATCGCCCGGCCGCTGCTGTGCCACAGGCCGCGCGGCGGCAGTTGGACGAGCGCGAGCTTGTTGCGCAGCGCGTTGCCGAGGACCGTGTGCTCGCGGTCGGGCCAGCGTTCCTTGAGCTGCTTGCCGGCCTCGGCGGTACCCTGCGGGGTGTCGTCGAGGATCTTGCGGCCCGCTTCGGCGATCTCGTCGAAGTCGAGTCCCCTGAGCCGGGCGGCGAACGGGCCGCTCCGCAGCTCGCGGTCGAGCTTGAGCTGGGTGTGGGGACGCAGGCCGAGCGCGTCCCGTGCGCTGACCAGGTGGATCGTGCCGCGCATGAGCAGGATGCGGACGGCCTCCCGGTTGGTCAGGAGGGCTTCGAGCTCCTGCGGACGGAAGTCCCGCAGCCGCGTCCAGAGGCCTACATAGGGCGACTTCGGTTCCTGCGCCTGGATGCCGAAGAGGTGCTCGATGGTGGCGAGCGCGCTCCGGTCGGCGCGCTCGCGCAGCATCTGGCGTTCGATCAGCGCCCGGTTGAGGGCGTTCAGGCTCAGGATCCCCATAGGGTCAGACTAGAACCTGATGAACGCGAACCCGGTGCCGTCGGGACGTTCTCCGTCGTGGACGACGAGGAGGTTGAGCTTGCCCAGCACGATGTCGGCACCGTCGGAGTGCTCGACGTCCTTGACGCGGAAGTCCTTCAGCGGCTTCATGTCGGCCTTGCGGTAGGCCACGAACCGCGAGTCGCCCTGGCTGGAGGCGAGCAGCACGTCGTTCGCGATCGTGAGGCCCTCGGCGTCGGCTTCGAGCCACTTGCCGCCGAAACCGGGGTTCGGGCCGTCGGCCTCGCACTCCTCGGTTTCAGGGTTGAACTTCTGCGGCGCACCCCAAGTGCGGACCTTGTCCACGAGCTGTGGCTTGCCGAAGCCATTGATGCGCAACGGGATGCGCCAGATGCCGACGTCCTCCTGAGCGGCGTACAGGGTGTTGGTGCTTTCGTCGATCACCATGCCCTCGACCTGCGGGCCCTCACCGGGCTCGCCGCACACCGTCCACTTCTGGCCGTTCGGGAGGGTGAAGGTGCTCGGGAGGTCCAAAGTGGACACCTTCTTGGTGTCGTACCTGGGACCCTTCACGACCTGCAGGAGCGCGATGCTGGTCTCGTTGCGGCGGCTGGTGACGACGACGTCCCTGCCGTTGATCCGACCGGCGGCCAGGCCGTACGCGGTGTGCTGCTCGTCGACCTCGGCCTCGGTCTTGCTGAACACCGGCTTCGCGGCGGGGCTCGTGACGTCCCTCGCGCCGTGTTCGTCCACTTGGAACACCCGGATGCGGTCACGGCCGCGGTCGCTGACGAACGCCAGGTCGCCGAGGACGTCGACGTTGTTGAAGCGGCCGGGCTTCGCGTCCGGAGTCGGGGGCAGCGGCGCCGGGTAGACGCCGATCGTGCGGCCGTTCAGGTCGAACGCCGCCAAGCCACCCTCCTTCAGCGTGCCCAGGACCACACTGCGTTCGGTGTTGCGCGGGTTCACCCAGATGGCCGGGTCGTCCGCGTCGGCGGGCTCCTCGAACGTCTGCGTGACGACCGTCGGTGTGATGACGGGCATCGCCGGCGCGGAGAGGAACAAAGGCACGAGCGCGAGTGCTAAGGAAGATGACATGGTGGGACCGTAGGAAACACCGGTGTACTGCGACTGAACCGCGGGGGAACAACCGTGTGGTACGAGATGGGACTGACGATCTTCGGGCAGAAGATCGCGTACACGGAGCTGGTCGGGCAGGTGCTGGCGCTCGCGGTGGTGTTCCTCGCGCAGCGCCGTTCACTCTTGACCTGGCCCGTTCAGCTGGTCTCGGTCGCGATGCTCTTCACGGTCTACATGTCGGCGCACCTCGGCGGCCTCGCCACCCGTCAGGTCGCCGTTGGTGCGATCGCCGTCTACGGCTGGTACGCCTGGGCGCGCCGGCGTGACCCGGTCTTCGGCGTGGTGGTGCGCAAGGGTTCCCGGCGCGAACGCATCGCCGTCGTGGGGGCGTTCGTCGTCGGCACCGTCGCGTTCGCGCTGGTGCTGGACGCACTGGACGCCTCGTGGGCGCCGTGGCCGGACGCCGCCATCTTCATCGGCACGATCCTCGCCTTCGCCCTGCAGGGCCTGGGGCTCGTGGAGTTCTGGCTGGTGTGGCTGGTGGTCGACGCCGTCGGCGTGCCGCTGCAGATCCAGTCGGGCCTGTACTTCAGCGCGTTCGTCTACGTGATCTTCGCGGGCCTGGTGGTCCACGGTTTCCTCGACTGGAACCGCACCGCCCGCCGGTTGACACAGGCGGCAAAGTCTCCTCTATGAGGGGACTGTTGATCGCTCTGCTGACCGCTGTCTCGTCGCTGGTAGCTGTTCCGGCCGTCGCCGCACCACCTCCGCGCACCGGATTCGAGCTCACCGGCAAGTGGACCACCGAGGCCGACGAACAGGCCTACCTGCGCGCCACCGGCCTCCCCGTCTCGGAGATCGGCGTCACCGCCCAGGGCCGCCCGATCCAGCTCGTGCGCGTGGGCTCCCGCACCGCGCGCACGGTGGTTCTCTTCATCTGCTCCCAGCACGGCGACGAACCCGCCGGCCGCGAGGCGTGCCTGATCCGCATGCGCTCCTTGCCGCGCTCGTCCAGCACGACCTACCTCTTCGTGCCGAACGCCAACCCGGACGGCCGGGTCGCCGACACCCGCGGCAACTCCGCCGGCATCGACATCAACCGCGACCACCTGCTCCTGCGCTCCGCCGAGGCCCGCGCGATGGCCGCGGTGATCCGCGACTGGCAGCCCGACGTCATCCACGACCTGCACGAGTTCGGCCCGTCGGCGCCCTACTACGTGAAGGACGTCCTCTGGCTGTGGCCGCGCAACCTCAACGTCGCTGACGGCGTGCACGACCTGTCCGAGTCGCTCTCACGCTCGTACGTCCGGCCGTCGGTCGAGGCCGCTGGCCGTACTTCGGGCGTCTACGGCATCTACGTCGACCCGGTGACCGGTGAGCCCGTCCGCCAGGTGGCAGGCGACGGCCAGGAGCGCATCCTCCGCAACACGGGCGGGTTGAAGCACGGCATGGGCCTGCTGGTGGAGACCAACGTCGACGGCACCCCGGCGTACCGCGTCGAGTCGCACCTGCTCGCCCTGGACGGCACCCAGTCGTTCGTCGGCTCGAACCGCCCGGCGATCGAGGCCGCGAACGCCGCCTCCCGTGCGGTCCGGTCCGGCCCGATCTACTTCGGGGGCGCCGACAACCAGGCACCGGATCCGTCGGACGTGGTGGCCACGCCGCCGTGCGGTTACGTGCTGACCGGTGCCCAGTACGCCGAGGTGCGGGACGAACTCGCGTTGCACGGCGTCCAGTCCCAGTACCTGCGTGGCGGTGATCGGATCGTGCCGCTGAAGCAGGAGGCGCGGGCCCTGGTTCCGCTGCTGCTGGACGCTCGAGCGGACGGCCCGCTCCTTCACGCGCAGCCCGTCGCGCAGTGTTGAACGAACTGATATATCGGCCGAACTGATATATCGGTTGCTCTGACCAGGGCCTTAGCAATGGGACTTTTGACTTCGTCCGCAAAAGACTCATTGCCAAGGCCTTCGCGCCTGATCCGATGGCCTGCCGCCACGGCTACGGCGGCGCTGTCACCGCCGCCGCGCTGTGAAGTGCTACGGGCGCCAGACCTCGCGCTCCGGGATCGCGTCCCTGGTGACGTTCACGCCGGGGTTGCACGTCTGCTCCGGGTTCTGCGACTGGCAGACCTGGATCTTGAGGCGGTCGAAGCCCCCGACCTTGTCGGGATCCCCGATCGGGAAGTTGAACGGCACGTTCTCGCCCGGCGACGCGGTCCGGGTGTCGCTGTCGACCTTCGTGGCGCCGGCGTAGGCGGTGAAGACCACGGTCGTGGAGTTGACGCCGCCGAAGTCCTCGACGTAGCCCCTGAGGTTGCTGGTGCGGTTGCCCCAGGTGATCGCGCCGACGCTCACCCCGGCCGCGAACTTGTCGGTCACGTCCCAGGTGTCGTTGGGCCACGCGCTCGCCTGGGCCTGGCCCGTCACGACGACCGGCAGCGCCAGCGCGACCGCGACGGCCGCCCCCGCGACCCGTCTGGTCAGTGATGCGTTCATGATCTGCTCCCCTTCGATCAACACTCCGACACGTGGAGTGACAGGGAGAGCACGCTCCGGCAGTCGGGTCGGATGCCTGCGGGCGCCGGGATCACCCAAATGCATCAACGAACAGACTGAGGGGCCGTCCCGCACGGTGGCGGAACGGCCCCTCAGATCGCCTCACAGCGCCTTGATCGGCCTCTGGGACTACGCGAGGCCCGCGTCGCCCGTGGACGGGCCAGCGGCCTGCACGTCGTCGATGCGGTACTTGCGGGCCGCCTCGACGACCTTCGCCTGCTCGACCTCGCCGCGCCTGGCCAGTGCGGCCAGCGTGGCGACGACGACGGACTCCGCGTCCACCAGGAAGTGGCGGCGGGCGGCCGGGCGGGTGTCGGAGAAGCCGAAGCCGTCCGTGCCCAGGGTCGTCATGTCGGTCGGGACGTACGGGCGGATCAGGTCCGGGATCGCCGACGCCCAGTCGGACACGGCGACGACCGGGCCCTGCACGTCCTTCAACACCTGCGTCACGTACGGCACGCGCGGCTCGGCGTCCGGGTGCAGCAGGTTGTGGCGGTCGGTGTCGACGGCGTCGCGGCGCAGCTCCGAGTACGACGTGGCGGACCACACGTCCGCGGAGACACCCCACTCCTCGGCGAGCATCTTCTGGGCCTTGAGAGCCCACGGGAGGCCGACACCCGAGCCGAGGATCTGGGCACGGGGGCCACCGGTCCGCGGGCCGTCCTGGTACTTGTAGAGGCCCTGCAGGAGGCCTTCCACGTCCAGGCCCTCCGGCTCGGCCGGCTGCACGTACGGCTCGTTGTAGACCGTCATGTAGTAGAAGATGTTCTCGGCGTTCTCGCCGTACATCCTGCGCAGACCGTCCTTGACGATGTGCGCCACCTCGAACGACCACGCCGGGTCGTACGAGACGACGGCCGGGTTCGTGTGCGCCAGCAGCAGCGAGTGGCCGTCGGCGTGCTGCAGGCCCTCACCGGTCAGCGTGGTGCGGCCCGCCGTGGCACCGAGCACGAAGCCGCGCGCCATCTGGTCCGCCGCCGCCCACAGGCCGTCGCCCGTGCGCTGGAAGCCGAACATCGAGTAGAAGATGTAGATCGGGATCATCGGCTCGCCCTGCGTGGCGTAGGACGTGCCGACCGCCGTGAACGACGCCGTGGAACCCGCCTCGTTGATGCCCTCGTGCAGGATCTGGCCCTGCTCGGACTCCTTGTAGGCGAGCATCAGGTTCGCGTCCACCGAGGTGTACGCCTGGCCGTTCGGGTTGTAGATCTTCTGCGTCGGGAACATGGAGTCCATGCCGAACGTTCGTGCCTCGTCCGGGATGATCGGCACGATGCGCGGGCCGATCTCCGGGTCCTTCGCGAGGTCGCGGACGAGCCGGACGAACGCCATCGTCGTGGCGACCTCCTGCTTGCCGGAGCCGCGCTTGATGCCGTCGTAGACCTTGTCGCCCGGCAGCACGAGCGCCTTGGACTTCGTGCGGCGCTCCGGCAGGAAGCCACCCAGCTGACGGCGGCGCTCCAGCATGTACTGGATCTCCTGGTTGTCCTGCCCGGGGTGGTAGTACGGCGGCAGGTACGGGTCCTTCTCGAGCACTTCGTCGGAGATCGGGATGCGCAGGCTGTCCCGGAAGCCCTTGAGGTCCTCCAGGGTCATCTTCTTCATCTGGTGCGTCGCGTTGCGCGCCGCGAAGTGCTTGCCGAGCGAGTAGCCCTTGATGGTCTTCGCGAGGATGACGGTCGGCTGACCGACCGTCTCGGTCGCCGCCTTGTAGGCCGCGTAGACCTTGCGGTAGTCGTGGCCGCCGCGCTTGAGGTTCCACACCTCGTCGTCGGTCATCGGGTCGACGAGCGCCTTCGTCCGCGGGTCGCGGCCGAAGAAGTGCTCCTTGATGTACGCGCCGTCGTTCGCCTTGTACGTCTGGTAGTCGCCGTCCGGCGTGTTGTTCATCAGGTTGACGAGCGCGCCGTCGCGGTCGGCGTGCAGCAGCGCGTCCCACTCGCGGCCCCAGACGACCTTGATGACGTTCCAGCCGGCACCGCGGAAGAACGACTCCAGCTCCTGGATGATCTTGCCGTTGCCGCGCACCGGGCCGTCGAGGCGCTGCAGGTTGCAGTTGACCACGAACGTCAGGTTGTCGAGCTGCTCGTTCGCGGCGAGCTGCAGCAGGCCGCGCGACTCGGGCTCGTCCATCTCACCGTCGCCGAGGAACGCCCACACGTGCTGGTCGGACGTGTCCTTGATGCCGCGGTCACGCAGGTAGCGGTTGAACCGAGCCTGGTAGATCGCGTTCATCGGGCCGATGCCCATGGAGACCGTGGGGAACTCCCAGAAGTCCGGCATGAGGCGCGGGTGCGGGTACGACGGCAGGCCGCCGCCCGGTCCGGCGTGCGAGTACTCCTGGCGGAAGCCGTCGAGCTGGTGCTCGGACAGGCGGCCCTCGAGGAACGCGCGGGCGTAGACACCGGGGGAGGCGTGACCCTGGATGAAGATCTGGTCGCCGCCACCGGGGTGGTTCTTGCCGCGGAAGAAGTGGTTGAAGCCGACCTCGTAGAGCGACGCGCTGGACGCGTACGTCGAAATGTGTCCACCGACACCCACGCCGGGTCGCTGCGCGCGGTGCACCGTCATCGCGGCGTTCCAGCGGATCCACGCACGGTAACGACGCTCCACCTCCTCATCACCGGGGAACCACGGCTCCCGCTCAGTGGGGATGGTGTTGACGTAGTCGGTGCTGATCAGCGAGGGCACACCGACGTGGCTCTCACCAGCGCGTTCGAGCAGACGAAGCATCAGGTAACGCGCCCGCTGCTGGCCGCCGCCCTTGAGCACCTCGTCGAACGACTCGAGCCATTCCGAGGTCTCCTCGGGGTCGATGTCCGGCAGGTGCGCTGCCAGACCGTCGCGAATGACACGCACCCGCTCGGGGCCGGTGTTCTGCGGGCTCAAGGTGTCTCCTCGGCTTCGTTGGCGGTACTTCGCGCTGGCCCGGCAACCGTGCCACGCGTTCCTATCGTTGTCCTTGCGCGACGACTTCGTCATCGCTACCGGTCGGTAGTTCTGGATCGTGTCGCTCACGCGCGCGCGATAAGAGGTATGTAGAGCGTGCCTCATGCCAGTGTAGGTGTCTTCACAGGGGTGCCCGTTCCGGCGTGTCAAGTGGTCAACAGTTGCGCCGGAGGTAGCTGACAGTGTTCGCTAGCCCGAGTAACGGACTCTGGCGGCAGTCTTAGGGCTGTCGCTCTTGCGTAGTTGGAGGAGTGAAAACCGTGGTCGCCGCGGAAGACGCCGGCAAGCTCGGCGTCGCCGACAAGCTCGGGATCGAATCAGGCATGGTCGTCCAGGAACTCGGCTGGGACGAGGACGTTGACGACGCCTTGCGTGCCGCTGTCGAGGAGCGAATCGGGGGCGACCTCCTCGACGAGGATGCCGACGAGACGGTGAGCGTCGTCCTGCTCTGGTGGCGAGAGGACGACGGCGACCTGGTCGACGCCCTCCTCGAGGCCACCGGCGTGCTCGCAGAGGACGGCGTGATCTGGGTTCTCACCCCGAAGACCGGCCGCCCCGGCCATGTGGAGCCTTCGGACGTCGCCGAGGCCGTGCCCACCGCCGGCCTGTCGCAGACCTCCAACATCAGCGTCGCCGACGACTGGGCGGGCATCCGCCTGGTGTGGCCGAAGTCGGCCAAGGCCAAGCGCTGAGGTCTCGCATAGGGTTGCCCCGCGGGCGTTGACGCGTCCGTGGGTCCTGTGTGCGGCTGGAGGGGTTCATGGCGGTCGTCGGTTCGGAAGCCCCGGACTTCACCTTGAACGACTACAACAAGCAACCTGTGACGTTGTCGTCGTTCCGAGGCTCACGGTCCGTGCTCCTGGTCTTCTACCCGTTCGCGTTCAGCGGCACCTGCCGGGGCGAGCTCTGCCAGCTGCAAGACGAACTGGCTGTCTACGAGGACGCGGCCGTGCAGGTGCTGGGCGTGTCCGTGGACACGCCGTTCGCGCTGAAGGCGTGGGCGAACCAGGAGGGCTACCAGTTCCCGCTGCTGTCGGACTTCTGGCCGCACGGGGCTGTGGCGCAGTCGTACGGGGTGTTCAACTCCGCTTCGGGGATGGCGGTGCGGGGGACGTTCCTGGTGGATCTCGCCGGTGTGGTGCGGTTCGCCGAGGTGAACTCGCCTGGGGAGGCTCGGGATCAGTCGGGCTGGAAGAAGGCCGTCGCCTCGCTTCGGGCATGATGTAGTTGTGGCCCTGCGCCTTCGCGGCGTTGGGGTTGGGGCGTGTAGCTCAGCGGAAGAGCACTCGGTTTACACCCGAGCGGTCGCAGGTTCGATCCCTGTCGCGCCCACCAGATATGCGTCATTCAAACCACGCACCGTAGAGAACCATCTACGGTGCGTGTTGTTGTTATTACTATCTGTTACGTCGTTTTCTGGGAACGACGCCTGCAGAACTACCGAAGGCGTGGTGCGCTCAGCCGTGGCTCCAGCATCACTGCAATCAACGGCCTCAGCTGGCACCGTGCCTGGTTCCGCCTCTGCGGTGGCCGCGTTACCCAACAGCGGCCCCTGAACCGCAAGGAGCGCCTTGAACGGCTCGTTCAGCTCGTAGCGCTCGACCCTGCCATCCTCGCCGATCCACAGACTCTTGAAGAACCCGCGGTTGATCTGTCGCCGGATCTGGTTCGGTGCCCATGCGTACTCCGCTTCGCACCTCGTGGCAGCCCGTAGTGAGAGCTTCAGTGTCGACAGGACATCGGTAGTCGCCACCTGGGCAGCCCGGAGCTGTCCATCGGCCTCCGCCAACTCGCGCGTGAAGCGCTGCATCTCGCTCGCAAGGAGATCCTGCGGCACAGCTCCCGCGTAGTGCGCCCGGAGCAGCACTTGGCGCTCTGCCTCGACTGATGCGCGGCGTGCCTTCGCTCGCTTCGTCGTTCGCTCAGCATCTTTGCGCTGAGCCTCCAGGCTCCACTCAACGCCGGCTTGGATCAGAGCTGCTGCCTCCGGCTTGACTTGGAAGCCCTCGTAGAACCGAAGAACCTCCTCTTCGATGCGCTCCACCCGTACTGCTGGTCGTTGACAGTAATTTGCCTTCGTCTTCTTCTTGGAGCACATGAAGTAGATGTACTTGCCGCCGTTGCCCTTGGCTTCTGAGTACACCAAGCGTCCACCGCATTCGGAGCAGTGGATGGTACTTCGAAGGTAGTGATTGTGCTTTCGGTCCTTCTCGCCCGTGTTGTTGTGAGCGGCCAGAATATCCTGCACTGCAAGCCACTTCTCTGGCTCGACGATGGCCTTATGTCTGCCTTCGTAGTGAATTCCTCGGTAGGACACGATGCCGATGTAGTACGGGTTCTGTAGGATGTGGTACATCGTCGTCAGGGAGATGGGTGCTGCTGGCTTGGTACGAGTTGGGCGAGTGGTCAATCCTTTTGCTTGTGCGGCCAGTGTCAGATCGATCCCTGACCACTCGCCGGTTGAGTACTCGTCAAAGCACCAGCGGATGATATCCCAGCGATCCTCGTCTAACTCAACCCACGAGCGCTCAATTCCGCCGCGCATCTCTCGTCGGTTCGTATAGCCGATCGGTGCACGGTATGGAGTGCCGCCCTCTTCTGCTTTGGCGATGAGGCCCTTCATGACCTCTTCAGCCAAGTTCGCCGAGTAGAACTGTGCGATCTCGGCCATGACGCCGTAGAGCAAGCGTCCGCTCGGGCTGTCGTCGATGTGCTCCATGCATGACACGAGCTTCACGCCGTGCCTGCGCAGCAACAGATTGATTGCCAAGTCATCTTCGCGGTTGCGAGCGAGGCGATCGATCTTGTGGATAATGACGAAGTCTGGCCGCAGGCGCTTCACGTCTCGAAGCATGCGTTGGAGGTCATCGCGTTTTGCTGAACGGGCAGATTCCCCGGCGTCCACGTACTCGTTCGCGACAGTGGCGCCAATCTGCTCAGACTTTAGGTAGCAGGCACTGCGCTGAGTAGGAATTGAGTACCCCTCGGCGTTGCCTCCACGCTGAGCTTGCTCCTTCGTGCTCACGCGCAGGTAGATGAAGGCAATCGGTGAGGAACGCGAGCTCTCGGCAGCATGACGTTGAGCGCGTGGTGGCTGGCGCTGGCTGGCTGCCGCCAGCCTTGGAGAAAGATCGCCAACTTCCTCGATGGATTCGGGGACCTGCTTGGCTCGAAGCTCCTCGATGACGTTGGCTCGCGCTTCCCTGCGGCGGGCAATGTTTGCCAGGCTTGCCACGGTTTTGGGTGAGCGCTCGGTCTCCTCTTCGTGGGAGGAGTGATCGATCAGTTCTGACTTTTCGTTCTCGCCGTTGATGCGCACATCATGCCTCCTTGTTGGTTGATCTATCGATGAGTTGAATAATGTCGGTGCGAGTCGTGAATTCAACTTCCAGCTCGTCCAGCATGGCTGTGATCATGGCGAAAACTTCGCCGTGGCGAGTAAGCCTGCTGCAGTCCACGGTTATAAGGTGGCTGACTTGTGGGTTCTTGTTGAGGTAGTAGAAGAGTCCAATAAGTGTCTCGAATGTGGCCATGTGGCTTGCGCCGACGCCGATCACCGCAAACTCGTAAGTGATGTGAAGGCGCATGCTCTTGGCGTGTTGACGGCACAAATCACGTTGAGCCTCGGCCGATGATCGACTGTTCGCTCGAATGAAGGACACTGCAAGGTGCTTTCGGGATGCTGGCAGCCTTGCTCGTGCGATCCTTGTGTGCGTTGAGATTGTAGTTTCTTTCATTGTTGGAATCCTTTCTTTCAGGATTTTCTCAGTACTCTCGCGATGTGCCAAGAGAGGAAATCCTGTCCTAATCTGTTGGGGCGGTGCTGTGGAATTGACAGCTCGGTGTTTTGAGTGGGCGGTAGACGGCAGTAAATCTGCCGTCTACCGCCTTCGAGGGAGGTGTCAGCCTTGCGGCTCGGTCTTCTTCGCGCGGCTTGAGCCGGTCTTGCCCGGTGTGGCTTCGCCGAACAAGCCTTCAATGGCTGAACGCCGGTTGGCCGCCTCGCGCTCGATCTCTTCGAGTGCGGCAGCGGCCCTGGCCGCGAAGTCGGGCGCCGAGCGCTTCGTCTCCACGTAGAGCTCGACTGCGCGCAGCACGGCGTCACCCAGGTTCAGGTCGTCGAGCTGAGCCACGAGCGTGAACTGGGCGTGCAGTTCGCTCGGCAGCTTGATGCCGAGCGTCTTCACGCCGTTCCTTCCGTTGGGATCGGTCATGACACTGGTCCTCCTCGGTGTGGTGTGACCGCCCACGCCTGCCTGGTGCAAGGCGCGCGAGCGGCCACAGGCCACCGAGGAGCGACGGCCTGAGCTGGTGCTCATCTGAGAAATACGTGGAGCCGACCGTCGTGCCCCTGTACGGCATCCCATTGCTGCATGGCTTCGCGTGCGAAATTGGCGTAGTCGATCGCCACGTAGCTGCGAAGGTCAGGTTGCACGACCTCGTCAAGGTGTGACTCCCACTCAAGGTCACTGCCGACCTCGCGTGCCCATGCCTCCGGCGAGTCGTACGAGCCGACGAAGAAGTCGTTGAACTTCGCGAGCTCCTCGGCATCCCTGACGCCGGCAATCCCCGCCCATGCGGCGTACGCAGCGCCGTGCTCGCGGACGCCGCGGCCAAGCTGAGCGATGAGCTTCGGGTCGTTGAGGCCGTCGAGGTCGAGTCCCGCGAAGCTCTGCGTCGCGCTGACCTCCCACCGAGTCGCATTGACCGTGGGTGAACCCGCCAGCATGGCGACGACATCCGCGTCCTGCTCGGCTTCGATCCACAGTCCGTACTGGATGCCCCGCTCCCGGCTGTCGACGTCAATGGCGTACACCTGCGGCCGGTATCGGCGCTCACGTTCAGGCATGGCGTCGGTTGTCTTGGGCTCCGCGAACTCCACTGAGAGCGGCTTGCCGATGCTGTGCGCGTACTCGATTACCGCCTCGGCCTCATCTGGATCCATGCCGCCCTCGACGAGGTGTTCCAGCGCCGCGCGGTTGCGCTTCCGCTCAGCCGAGGCGTCGGCCCGAGCGCGCTCGATCTCTGCTTGTCTGTCCGGGTCATCAGTGCCGTAGCTGTTGACCTCTGGGCGCTGTTCGGCCCCCTTTCGTTGGTGTGGTTGCTTTTCCATAGCTTCTTTCCTCCTTTCGCTATGCATTGGTGTTCTCATTGGACGGTGTCGCTTGCTTCAAGGTGCGCCACTCCGCAACGCGCTGCTCAGCCATCGCGGCGTAGGCCGGGTTCAGCTCGACGCCGAGCCAGTCGCGGTGGTGTTGTTCAGCGGCGAGCGCGACCGTGCCAGCACCGAGGAACGGATCCAGCACACGGCCAGGGCGCCATGCTTCATGCCTGCAGCTGGCCCTTAGCGGCCCAACTGCGAGCCGCCGCCCGTTGATCACCTGTGTTGCCCTGCGCCAAGGCGTACCGCACGTAGTGCAGATGCGTTCTGGGCAGGTACTGAGTAGTGGACGGCGCACGAGGTCGAGCGGGAACGTCGCAAAGTGCGCGCCTCGGAAGCTGGCGGTGCTGAACTGCCAGACATCGCCGGGGTTCTTCCCCAACGGGTGGCTCTGGACTCCACGCGCTTTCATGTCCGCCAGGCCGCTGTTCAGATCGACGCGCGGTGTGGTTCCGCCGCCCAGGTTCTGCGCGGCTGAGCGTGGCGGGTAGCCAGGCCGTGCCAGCTTGCTGGCGGTCATGGTGGCGGTGGCCGGCTCGCGGATGGAGTCGAGGTCGAAGTAGTACTGCGGCTGCTTGGTGAAGAGGTAGATGAACTCGTGGGTGGTGGTGAGGCGGTCACCAACGGAGGACGGCATCGGGTTCTTCTTGGCCCACACGATCTGGTTGCGCAGGAGCCAGCCGGCCCGCGTCAGCTGCACCGCAACACGTTGAGGCGCTAGTAGGAGACTCTTCTTTGCTGCCCCATCGCGTGGGGTACGTGCGTAGGAGTCACCGAGATTCAGCCACAGTGCTCCAGTTGGTGACAGGACACGTGAGAGCTGAGCGCAGACGCTGGCAATCTCATCCGCCCACGCGTCCACGGAGGACTCGCTGCCGATCTGGCCGTCATGGCCATAGTCGCGGAGCGCCCAGTACGGCGGACTCGTGATGATGCAGTCGGCTACTCCGTCAGGTAGCTCAGCCAGCCGAGTTCGGGCGTCGCCGATCAGCACGCGGTTGAGGGGGAGTTCGGGCTTGGTGGTCATGACGCACCTCCTTCGGGCAGCGGTTGAGTGAGAAGCGGGACTGCTTCCGCGGTAAGGCAAATCTCGAAAAGCGCATGCGCCTCTCCAGGCAAACGCTTGAGGGCACGGCGGATCGCATCGAGGCGGCGGGCCGACGGCACGAGCCACCAGACCTTGGGATAGGCGCCGAGCGCACGTTGTTCCAGCCCGCTACGCCAGTGCGAGACGTACACCTCGCACTTGCGCACGATGGTCGGCAAGGACTCGGTGTCCATGTCCTGCTCGATGAACGCGAGCACCTCAAACTCGCCGATGCCGAGGCGAACGAAGGCATCCGGTTTGAGGACCACGGCTTGACCGCCGATGCCACCGAAGCGACGCCAAGCCTCCGGTTCGCCGGTGAAGTCGATGAGTTCCGCGACGCCCAGGCGGCTGGCTTCAACCAGCTGCACGTACAGCTCGCTGACTGCCAACACATGTGATTGGAAGGCGGGTTTGGTTTCGATGACCCGCCGCCGGCGCCGAGGTTCAGCCGTCGAGTCGAGCGCAAGCACCGCGTGCCCCCAGCCGCTGAGGCCGATGACGAAGCCTTCGCTGCCTGCTCGCATCCCGCCAACTCGCCGCGAGAGCCGAACGACGAGGTCGAGTTCGGCGAGGCGCCCGACCGCACTCCTCGCCTTGCGAGCTTGGGTCGTGAGGTCCCCTGCTGCGAAATGCAGCCTGCGGAGCTGCTTCCCGGTGAGCAGACGGAGCCGAGCAAGATCTCGAAGCATGTCGAGGTCGCGCTCGGAGAGCCGCTCACGAAGCCGGAGAGCTCGCCCGCGGCCACTCACAGGGCACCTCCGGTGGTGGCGAAGTGTCGGTGGCGCGAAGGATGCATCGTTGCTGGCCAGGCGGCTGCGTGCTTGATGCGAGAGGTAGGGCGAGCGGTAGGAGGACGGCGCGTCACGAAGTCCTCCTTCGCACGAAACCAACACCTCCATCGGGGTTGCTTCCGCCGCCGTCCTGCCACCGCTGAACAAGCCGTGCGTCGATCTCTTCGGGTAGCACTCCGAACTGCTGCCGGATCGCTTGGCGTGCAGCCGCCGGATCTTCTGTCGGCTCGCTGAGCGGCGAGGTGCTGACGATGAATGGGCGGCTTGTTGCCCCGTCGATGAGCACCTGCGCCGCGGCGTGGAACGCCGGGAGGCGTAGCAGCTCCTCTGGCGTCATGTCTCCACCGAGGACACGGGCGAGTTCCTTGGCGTCGGCTTCGGCTGGCCGGTACACCATGCGGGTGCGGGCATTGGCGAGCACGGCAGCTTTGAGGCTCGTTGTCAGCTGAGGCAGCAGCTGGTGTACCAACGTGAAGCCGCTCTCAAGCGCACGTGCGGTGGCCAGCATGTCGCCGAAATCCATGCCATCAACGAAGTTCTGCCACTCGTCCACGATGACGGAGACCGGCCTGCGCGAGTCCCGAGGCACCATGGATTGCCGCTGGATGGCTTCGCGTAGCTGCCGAAGCAGCAGCGCACCCAGCAGCTTGGCCGTTTCCGGGCCAACGGAGCCGGTGTTAAGGCTCACCAGCACGATGAGCTGTTCGTCCTTGAAGAGATCATCGAGTTGGAGAGCTGGAGCGGCCTGCCCGAGAAGATGGCGAAGCGGGCCGCGAGCAGTCCACGCCCGCGTCTTGTTGAGGATTGGCATGACGATGCGGGAACGTTCCAACTCGCTGAGACTGTCGAACCAAGCTGCCCACGGCGCAATCGTCAGAGGGTCGCTCACCTTCGCGAGCACACGGCGGCGGAAGCCGTCGTTGGTGAGGATGGCGGGGATATCTGTGAGTGTGCCGTCCTCGAGGCGCGCGGCCATGATCAGGGCGTGCAACAAGATGTCGCTGCTGCGTGGTCCGAGAGCACTGCCGAACAGCTCGCGGAACAAGCCGAGTAAGGAGTCTGCCCGGCGTTCTGCATCGGCCACCGGCCCGGCAAGTGGGTTGAACCCGATGACGGGACCCGGCACACCGGGCTCAACGAGGCGAACCTGCGGCCAAAGCTCCTTCGGCAAGCGGGCCAGCACATCGGTCACCAGGTCGTCCTTGGGCTCCACAAGGAAGATCGAGCGACCGGCCTTGATGTCTTGAAGTACCCACCTGGCCAAGGTGGTGGACTTGCCGGCGCCGGTGGGAGCAATCAGGTGCACGTGCGAGGCCAGACTCTTTACTGGAACTCGAACGGCTTTGTCTGTGCTCCGTGGATGAGTGCTGGTGCCGACAATCCGCTCTGTGGTGAGGGCCGCGTCATGATCGTTCAGCAGGAGCGAACGCGGTGGCGGTGCAAGCGCTGAGTCCTGGCCGGGTACCTGCACGCCGTCGACCGGCCAGCCGAGAAGAGCGGCCAGCTCGGCTGCGTTTACCGTCCCGCTCCAGCTTCGCGGCCGTCCGGCAGGCATGAACAGGCTCCTCGCGATGTTCTTCGATTGCCAGCTATCGACTACGCGGTTGTTAGGACCTGAGGCGAGCGCAAGAGCACTGACGGCTGGTCCGATGAGCTGGGTTGCACGGTGCGTGCTGGCGGCGAGCGCGCCAACGCGGCCTCGGACGCCGAACAACGGCTCGGCAACCTTGGTGCGCCAAGCAGCTTGATCTGAACTTGTGGGTTTCTGCACGGGCGTGAGCCCAAGTGCTTGCAACGGCGTAAGGCGCGCTGGAGGCATCGAGCGCGAGTGGCTTGGCCCGACGATCCACTGGAGCACAACGCTTTCGTCCTGCCCCAGCCGTTGCCGAAGGCCCAGAAGTCCGGTGGCAACCGAGGCCGCGGTGTCGAGCCGGAGCGGGTACGCCATGTTGTTAGGTCGTACTTCGCGTGCGGTGGTCGGCAGCTTCCTCGGCGAGTCCTGCACTGTCACCAACGCCAGGTTTGGAATCTGCGCCGCCAAGTCTCCGGCGAAGTGGCGGCCGAGACGCTCGTCGTAGCCAACGAGCCAGCGGGCGGACTCCTTCGACAGCCACAGTTCAAAGAGGACTGCGGGTTGCAGGCTTGCGAGCCCGAAGCGTGGCCGTCCCGCGAGCGCACGGACGAGGCCGGTGGCGGTGGTCAAGCTGAGGTTCCGCGGAGGAATCACCTCACGCCACATCAGGTCACTCATGGCCTTGCTCCTCTGCGGAGCCGTCGCCACCGCCTTCGCGGACCTCGGCGCTCTGCGGCTTCTTCTCCTCCGCCAGCCGCAAGCGAGCAAGGGCGATGCACGCTCGGGCCAGTGTGAGAACGGCCGGCTGCACATGAGGACTTGCTGTAATTACTACACTGGGTTCTTCGGCTGACCCGGACATGACTTGCCTCCTTTCGATAGCTCGAAACGAGATCGGAGTACACGCCAGCAACACGCTCTGCGCTTGACGATGATGCGCAGTCTGTGTGTAAATGGAATGTAATCCTCGTTTTCGAGGGTTCTGATACGGACGTGGGCTCTGCGCCGCTGTGTGCGTCGTAGAGGTGTCGGCCAAGACTTTCCTCTTCGAGTTGCCATGAGTGGCGCTGCTCTGTCCAACTTTATTATCTGCTAGAAGTTATTCATTTCTAATTAACTATTTGTATTCAACAACACCGACCGGTGGCCTCTGACCTCTGGAAGCAGTGCAGTCGAACGCGACTCGTGCACGGCCTTGAAGGCCTACTTTCTGCGTGACCAGGCCCAGCGGACGATGGCCACGGCGAGCCAGATGGCCACGGCCGTACCGCCGATCCCCACGGTCCACGCCCAGTACGTCCGCAGGTATGCCACGGTGATCTCAAGAACAATGAGTGCGCCGCACAGAACCAAAATGGCGCGAAGGACGTAGTGAACAGGGTCGCGGAGTGGTGACTTCTCGTTCATTGTCAGCTCACCCGCCGATCACTCGGTACTGGGTAGCCGGGGATAGCGATGTCGGAGTCGATCTCGTTTCCCCATACCGACCACGAGCGTGAACTCGGCGGGCGCCTGCGTGCAAACAACTCAAGGTATGGGCCGTCTGAGATGCGTTCGATGACCGCGTACTGCTCGTCGGGCTTCCGAGAGTGCCCCTGGACAGGGGCACTTATCCACGTCGGCTGCGAGCGGAAGTTCACTGGTGCTCGGCCGCGGGTCGCGAACAGCAGGTGTTCCGTGGCGGTACGTAGGTACTGCCCAAACCCAAGCCGGAACTTCACCCACGTGAGCGGGGCCCTGACGGTGAAACCCCACGCTGCAGCGACGTCGTAGCCGTCGCGGAGCGTTGCGTTGGTAACCCACAACCACAGGTGGCTGTTCGGTTCGGCGAGGTCGCCCACCGGCAGCGCTTTAATGCGCTCCATGCTCATCAGCGGGTAGTGCTGGTCTGCGCCGCGGTTTCCTTGCTGATGGACATCCCAAGGAGGATCGGCCAGAACGGTGCGGAACTTCTGCGCAGAGCTGCCGGGGACCGTGTGCTCGTTCATGGTTTCCTCCTTCCATCGGCCCGTGGACTGTCCAGCGGGCAGCTGACTTTTCTTGCTGCGGTTGAACGTTGCGATCATTGGGGCGGCTGGTCGCTGTCTCGGTGCGTCATGAGGCTGGCAAAGAGCGCTCTTGCGACCGATCCAGGCGAGTCACCCTGCTGGACTGGCGTCACGCTGATCGAGGGATCGAAGTTGTGTTCGCTGGCGTCGCCGCCGAGTAGTACTGCGTGCACGTCGCCTGGGAACGCCGCGAGCTCGCCGAGCACCTCTTCGACGTCGGAATCCAGAAGTGCGAAGTCGCTCAGCACTACCAGCGTCGCTTCGTGTTCTGGGTGCGTCCTGGCCATTGCCAGTGCCCGCCGTAGCGACGGGCCGAGCTCACTAGACCCGTACCTTCCGGTCGGAGCGCGCAGCCTTTGGCGGAGGGCTCGCACCGAACGCGATGTGAGAGGCCGCGGGGCGACATCTGCATCGCAGGGTGAGTCGAAATGCAGCACTGCAGCGAGTTCTCGCCGTGAGCCCCGCCGGGCGATGGTGCTGAACGCTTTGTCCATCTCGGCGTAGCGGTTCGCGAGCGGATCGGAGCCGCCCGAGCCAGTGACCGACGCCGAGTCGTCGGCTACCGCAATCAGGAGCGTGGGCACAGCCGCAGGCCGGCCGGGGTCGCCGAGGTCGTAGGTGACCTCAGCGCCATGTGCCTTGCCAGCCAGGCTGACGTCCGTTCCGCCGAGCAACTGAGGACCGAGGAGCACCGAGACCTGAAGGTGCTGTCCGGTGTCCATCAGATGTCGCCTCGCCTTGTGCGCCAGCCGATCGCTCCGCGCGATTCACCGGGCGCGAAGCCGTGCCCGAGCACACCGGGGTTGTTGCGCTGCACCCGCCAGCCAAGTGATTCGACCCGCTTGGCCGCAGCCTCTCCGCGTAGCTTGGCCTCTGTCTGGACTGACCCAGCTGTGGCGGCGTGGGCTGCCCTGCCGACGATGGCCTTGTGGTTGGCCAGGGCGAGGTAGCGCTTCTCAGCAAGAGCGACGCGCTTGCCCATCGACGCGAGTAGATCCGCGACGTCGTCCGAGGCCGAGTAGGTCAACAGCCCGGAGGCAAGTGCTGTGGCGGCGGCGAGCAATCCGAAGGTGAGGCCGGAGATGTTTCCCTCGATGGCAGCCCTGAGCGCGAAGATGCCCACGGCCACGAGCGCCACCACCAGGAGCGAGAGCGCACCGATGAGCTTCACGATCCCCACGCCGTCGTTGCGACTTGTGAAGAAGCGCTGGTAGCGGCGTTCGTCGTCGGTGAGCGAATCCAGGTCACGACGACGAACTCGTGCCATGCGCATGTCCTTCAACTCGGCGCCCACCAGCCCCGAGCAGGCTGCTGCGACGCCTGAGGCCAATGCCTGGAAGAAGGCGATCATCGGAACGTCGCCGTTCACCACTGCCGCTGACCACACGCCGCCGGTATCACCGAGCACAAGCACGATCCACGCGATCCAGTAGCGCAGCTTCTCGCCAGGCCCTCGTCGCACGTACGGAGCGAGCACCTGCGTGGCGTGTTGACGATCTGCCTGTGCTGCAACAACTTCCTTGCCTGCCTCGGCGAGAATGAAGGCGGTTGCGACAGCGGGTGTCTCAAGCCCCGCGGCGCTGGCAGCATGCTGGCGAGCGGAGTTCTCACCGCTTGCCGCCCATGCCGCTTCTTGCTCGTCGGCCAGCGCCGCGTACTCGTGTTCGGCGTACGTGGTGCCCAGCTGGTTGGGCCGGGTGTGGGCACCGACGTCAGCGAGACGCGGCAACGTGATCTGATCGGCTTCCCTGGCCCACGCTTCCACAGGCTGACCTGGTGCAGCCGGAAGCATCGCTGTCGACTTCATCGGATGGCGGTGGCGTAGTCGCTGACGGCAGTGCACGAGCTGGCCTCGGTGCGCTGGCACAGCTTGGTGTAGTAGCTGACGAGGCCCTCGACCATCGCGGACGGCGGTGCACCTTCAGCCACGCGGCCGAGGCCCGCGACAACCACGGAGGCTTCGCTGAGCTTGGGAACGGCCGGCTGCGTGGCGAGGAGCTCGGCGTCCTGCTTGCTCAGAGCTCGGGCAGCGAGGTCCATTCCGATGTTCTGGAAGCCGTCGGAGAGAACCGTCAGGTGCAGGCGGTAGTCGCCACCGAGTTGCTGCGTCCACTCTGCGGCCAGCCGGAGCTGCGCCGTGATGTCCGAGCCGGACTGCGGCAACGCCTGGACGGCCGGCGCGTACGCCGAGCGCACCTTGTTCATGACGTTGGTGATCGCTTCCGGGATCCGCTTCAGGCGGGCGTTCTCCGTGGCGCCGTCCATCTTGAGCGGGCCGTCGAACAAAACGACGGTGGCCGCGCTGGAGGAGCTGAAGACCACCACACGCAGATAGCCCGAGCACACCGCAGTGCGGCGGGCGATGGAGTCGACTGCAGTCATGCGCTCGGACGCAATGGCGTCCGAGTTGCTGGAGCCGGTGCCATCGATCTGGACTAGCGAGGCGGGAGGAGCGGCCGGGTCGCACGACTTCAGCAGCTCCTGGTTCGCGCCGAGTTCACCACGGGGTGAGGACTCGGAACTGCAACCAGCCAGTACCAAGGCCAGCAAGAGCGCGAAGAAGAAAATCGTGGCGTAGGAGGTCTCCCTCTTGATAGCGATAGTCACTTGCACCTCGGACATGATGAGTTCCCTTCAGATGGCGGTTCGAGAGCTGGGGAAAGCCGGGTCCGACAAGTGCGTCGACCCCGGAGCAATGCGTAACTAGAAGGACTGCGTTCCGGCGTTCCGGTAGCGCGCGGGCTTGTGCCTTCTGGCATGAGCACGGCGTCGATTCCGAATCTGCTTTACCGGGTTGATCGGCGGGATGACTGATGGGTTCTTGGCTTCCGTCTTGAACGCCGCCGAGAGGCGTTCAATCTGCTCACTCTGGACCTCGAGCGCGATGAGCTCTCCATCACGAACCTCGCGGGTGTAGCGGTTGCGGGGCATTGCATCTCCCTTTGGGCTGCACTTGGTGATGTGCATGAGCTGCACCCCAACGAGATTGCTGAGTCGGCACCGATTTGAGAACGAAACTGCCCAACACTGCCCAAGAAAGACGAAAACTCGCAGGTCGGGGTACACGTGGGCAGCGCTGGGCAGTTTTGGGCAGTGCGTAGCGAACCCCAGATTCCGGTGTTCAGGGAGGACAAAGCCCGCTCTGTGGGGAGCGGGCGTGGTGGAGTCCAGCCTGAAATTGGGTTGGTTGTACCGGGCGGGTGCTACGCGAAGATGTTCGGATCGAGGATCGGGTGCGGGCGAACGCCGTAGGAACTCGGGAAGACGTCATCTACCCGACGGAGAACGTGTATAGCCCCACCATGGCCAGAGGGCACGTAGTCGAGCGTTGTCGCATAGTGGTGCCAATGGTTCGCGATGACCTGTACGGCGAACTGCAAGATTGCGAAATCTCTCTGGCACACTTCGTTGCCGCCGCCGCGAACTACCCACGTGTAGATGTAGTCGGCGAGGCAGGTGTGGTCGTGCGGTGAGATTTCCTCTAGCGATGACTCGCCGACGAAGGAGTTGAACGAGTCGAGTATCGCCACCGAGGCTGCATAAGTGTTCACGTCAAGGCCTCCTTGTTCAAAGAGGCCGGACTCCAGGTCTATTTCAACACAATTGTATTAAATAATCAATAGGCGGCTGTAACGCCGCGCCCTCTTATGTCGATTTAATTGCAAGCGTAGTCTGGCTTGAGGTTCAGACGGTGAGTGGGGTGGCGGAAATGCGTGATGAGCTTGCGGCTAAACATGGCGATGTGCTCGATGATCTTCATAAGCTAACTAGTCATGAGCTGTCTCATCTGCGCTGCTCCGAGTTTCGAGGAATCGCGCGCGTTGTTTTGGGACAGCTAAGGATACGAGTCGAGGTTTCAGACAACTGTCGCGCGGACTTGCTCACGTGGCTACTTCCAAGGGTCGTCGACCACGTGCGGGATCGCGCCTTCGGCTCCTTGGTGTCCGGAAGTTATCGTCGAGATAAGACGCTCTTCAAGGCTGCTGCGGCGACAGAGCTCCTGAAGATAGACAAGGCGCACTGGGATGAGCAACGTAAGCGACTGTTGGTCGTGCGGCGAGAAGAGATGCCGGGCGATTCAGAGGTTACTGATCGGCCGCGCTACCGTCGCCTTCTCGCTGCCGCATGGCTTGGTGTTGGTAGAACTACTTTGCCAACTGAAGACGATGATGAACTGTTCGAGGCGTTCATCGAAGAGATGCTGGGATTCCTGCTTGATGCGAAGAATCGTGAATACCTGCAGGATCTGATTGCCCAGTGCGAGCCACCCGCTACAGCGGCTCAACCTGCCGTGCAGGCGCCTGTTCGCTCTGAGATTGATATGACTGCTGCTGCGCTGAATTTTGGTTCCCGTTCTGTTCCGGCTTCGATTCAGGAACCGCTTGGGAGGCTGGCTGGTCATGTGCGGCAGCAGCTTCAATATGAGCAGAAAGAGAACAGGTTTGCCGAGCCGCTGCCAATACGCCTCCGATGGTCAAAGCCTGAGGAAGCGGGATTAGTAAGCGAACCTGGCGTGATGGCATACCACTTCGGGCTAGCAGATGCAGCAAGCGGCCCTGAAGTGCCAGAGACATTGGAAGGGATCGCGAGGTTGCTTCACCAGCAACCTCGCGGCCGACTAGTGGTACTTGGTGATGAAGGATCGGGGAAGTCAACGCTAGTCACCGAACTTGCCCTTGAGTTGCTCGAAATACGTGGTCCCGGCGATCTCGTTCCTGTGATCTTCCGGCTTGCGTCGTGGGATCACAAGCTGGTCTTTGAAGACTGGCTGATCGAAGAGCTAAATAGCAGCAACGACTTCCTGAAGGCAAAGGATCACGAAGAGAAAAAGTCATTCGGAGCGCGGCTGGTTGAAGGTGGGCATATCCTTGCGATACTTGACGGCTTCGATGAGATTCCCGAAGCTCTGCGTCAAGAGGTTATTGCACGTCTCAATGCCACCCTCGTACGCAGTGACAAAGTAGTGATAACAAGCCGGTCTGCGGAGTACAAGCAGGCTGTCAGCGCTGAATCTGGTCATGTGTTAACCGGCGCGGCTGCGGTGACCTTGAGGGAACTGTCGCTGGGTGACATCGATCTGTATCTGCGTGGACGAAGTACAACCCTAATTGATGATAGTGATGCTATGCCAACGCCCTGGGATTCCGTGATTTCGGCACTATGGGCTCACCGTCGAAGTCCTCAAGTAGAGATGCTGTTACGGCTTTTCGAGACTCCGCTTATGGTGATGTTAGCAAAAGTGGTGTACGCCAACACGGACCCTGCGGAACTCCTCGACACGGTCAAGTTTGCTAATTCTGGCCAGTTTGAAGAACGCCTGCTAAGTGCGTTCGTCGAAGCTAGAATCGTAGAGGTTCCGAGACGTAGCAGTACGAAAAACTATTCATGGAAGCCAGAGAAGATTAAGTACTGGCTGGGTTTCCTTGCGACCCTTCTTGTTGCGGAGAAGTCCTCTGTCCTCGCTTGGTGGAGGATTGGTTCGCGAGCGGTTTTCCCGTCGATCGTGAGTCTGGCTGGGGTTGCACTCGTAGTCGGGATTCCGTCAATGGCCGGTGCTATTTTTTTGCATATGCCGTGGATGTATAGCTTGTCGCTCGGTCCGCTGGCGGTTGCTTTGGTGGCGATGTTTTCAGTTGCTGGAATCGAAGCTGACCCTGTTCACCTTGACTGGAAGCAGGTTGGCCCGATGCTTCGGGCGGAATTTCTTGAGGACTCAAATTACCTCGTGTCCTTCCTCTTCAAGTTGGAAGGTCGGTTCTATTTATTCCTCTTGCTTGCAGGTTTCTTCAGTTCGATGGGGTTTATGTTCAATGTCTCCGAGGTAGCTGCTCTGATCTTATTCCTTGTTGGTCTTCCGCTGGCGGTGTACGTATCGTTTGCTGTAACGCCCTACAGTGAAACAGAAGTTGCTACGCCACAGCGCTTGTTTTGGCTGGATCGTGCGGCTGGGCGTAGGCGAGCGGAAGCGTACTTCGTTGTTTTTGTGGTTCCAGCAGGAATTGCACTTGTCCTTACGGGCGATCTGAATTACCTGGGCACTTTAGGCGCGCTGATTGCCGTTTCGCTTCTGGTTGCGAACGGTACCGCTTCGGGCGCATTTCTTGTGGTGAGTCTGATGCTCAATCTCTTCGGGTTGCTTCCGAAGCGCGCGATGTCGTTCCTGCAACACGCCCACAAGCGAGGCATCCTTCGGCAGGTAGGCGGCGTGTATCAGTTCCGCCACGAGCTGCTGCGCGACCGCCTGGCGTACTGGTTCGTGCATGAAAACACACGTCATCCGCGGCTCATTTCAGGCATTGTGAGTCAGGCAGCTGAGAACCTTGGCTCGGCAGTTCCAGAGAAGCTGGTCTAGCTGTTGGCGGTTCGGATCGTATGAGCTGGGACTGTGCTATCGCGTCGCTTGCTGGGCGACGAGGTAACCCGGCGGCCGCCTGCCGTTTGGTGTACGTCGGCTGCGGGATTGAGAGTGCGCACCCAGCCTGCCTATGGCCCTCCTTCTACCTAGGTAGACAGGCGCGCGTCTACCTAGGTAGATTGCTCGCATGGCAGGGCCGAAGATGACGGCGCACACCCAAGAGCTGCTGCATGTGCTTCTTGGGCGCCGCACCGAAGAGGGGCGGCGGCACGAGGTGCTGACGCGAGGGTTGTACGGGCTGGAGCTGTCGAAGATCACCGGGCTTCCCAACGGGACACTGTTTCCGGTGCTTGAGCGCGTCCGGCAAGCAGGCTGGGTGGAGCGGTACTGGGAGCAGGATGAGGTTGCGGAAGCTGAGGGCCGGCCGAGACGGCGGTATTTCAAGCTTTCTGCGCAGGGTGCTCAAGCGGCCCCGATTGCTCTTGCTGAGGCTATGGCTGCAGAGTCCGCCAAAGGTAGACAGGCCTTGCGGCCTGGTTTGGCGGGTGGGTTTTGATGAAGCCCGACTGCGAAGAGGCGAATTCGAGCGGTGCACCCTTGAAGCGAATCTGGAGCATCGTGGAGTGGATCGCCGATTCAGTCACTCGCTTCGTGCGTACCACGGTATCTAGTGGTCGCGACGAGTTTCGTTCGATCGTGCCGCGGATCTTTCGGTCCATTTCCGCTACCGAACCAAATGATGATAAGAAGATCTATGGGGTTCAGCGGATAGGCTCACGCGAGTCCGGCGGTGGTGAGTCGGGAGAGAAGAGCCTGTTTGAGCGATTTGTATATCGCATATATCACGGTTGGGATGACGCCGGGCGCGGCGGTGTGGCGTTGCCGTCAAGTCAGCGCTCCCTTGCGCTTAGTGTTGCTGCCAGGCTTCTTCCTGGCCGAGAACGCGAAGACTGGCTTGAGGAGAACCGCGCTTACCTGGGGGATATAGACGGTCGTCTACGTCGACGCTGGTGGGTATTTCGTCAAGTCCTCGCCATGCCACGCTATTCTTACACCGTCCGTACTGATGTGGACAAGGAGACGGCATGAATCCCGGTGAGGAAGCCCGATCGCAGCCACCTATAGCCCACCGGTCATGGCGCGCTCGCCTGCTCGACCCAGTTTCACGGCAAGGTGCCCTGTTTTACTCAATCACGGGCGGACTCATCGTGTGGCTGCTCGTCGATGTCTTCCCGCGCATCCGCGTGGATATCAGCTGGGTTCCGTAGGTGGCGCCCCAGAACCTGAGCAGGGCACCACCACAAAGATGCTCAGCCCGCCTGCAGCTCCCGGTACGCCCCGAACACCTTCTTGACCGCGTCCGTCACGGGCAACTCGTCCTCAATCGGTGCCCACTGGTACTCGTCGTGCTCCTGCAGCACCACAGGTTCGGGCGCATCGACGGTCACGACGAAGTTGAACTGCCTGCTCTTTTTGCCGCTGCCCGACGTGTAGTCGAAGCTCCCGAGGTACGCCGTTGCGACCGCGACCGTGAGGCCCGTTTCCTCCTCGACTTCGCGCGCAAGCGCCGTCTTCAAGTCCTCACCTGGCTCCACCTTGCCGCTTGGCAGCTCGAAGATGCCGCCCATGAAGTCATCTGCGGGGCGCTTGAGCAGCAACACCTTGCCGTCATCCTCAACCACGGCGCCAACGACAAGTTGCACCACGCCATCCGCCTCGGCTTCCTTCGTCAGCCGTTCGAGCAGTGCGGAGTCGATCATTTTCATCCTTTGAGGTCGTGGTGGTGCTCGACCACCTTCTTGATGCCGTCCACGTAGGCACGCGCAAGCGGCACATCTTCCTCCCGATGCCAGACCGGAAGCTTGAGGGTGTGGTGGTGAACCGTCTCGGCCACGGGGAACTGCCCCGGCCAGTACTGCACGTGGTCCAGCTCCCGCTGAAACGGGAACAACGCGCCGGGATCTTGGAATAGCGGCAGCTGGTTCAGTGGGCAGGTGGATCCGGGCCGGTCGACCTCCTTGAGCCCTTCGGCCAGCAGCGTCTGGTGGAAGCGCTCGACTGGAAGGCCGCCGAGTTCATCTGGCACGTAGGTGAGCGGCAGGCCGTACCAGGCGGCCTGATGCTTGTCCGGCAGCTGCGGCACCGAGATGCCAGCAACCTCTGCGAGCTCATCGCACATCAGCTTGGCGATCTCGGCGCGGCCGGCAAGGTACTCGTCAAGATGGCCAAGTTGGTCGAGCGCGAAGGCGGCAGCCAGCGGGTGGATGCGGAACTTCAAGCCGGTTCCGGTGGTGGCGAAGCGGTGCAGCGTGGAGTTCGACGGGATCTCGCTGCGGCAACGCTTGTTGTAGTGCGCGAACATCAGGGTGCGGTAGTAGACGTCGTCGTCGTTGGTAAGCACGAAACCGCCCTCACCCGCTGACAGCGGCTTCGGCCCGTTCATCGAGAACGCGGCCGCTTTGCCGAAGCTGCCGACCTTCTGCCCGTCGAGGCTGGCGCCGTGCGCGTGAGAGCCGTCCTCGATGAGAGCCAGGTGGTGCTCCTGCGCGAGTGCCCGCAGAGCGGGCACGTTGGCAGGGATGCCCCACATGTGTGTCGCCACGATCGCCGCGGTGTTCGGCGTGATCTTTGAGGCCACCTGGGTCACCGAGATGTTGCCGGTCTCGTCGCAGTCGGCCAGCACAGGAATCGCGCCGAGGTGCAACAGCGGCGTGGCGGTGGCGAAGAAGGTGTACGCGGGCACGATCACTTCGTCGCCGGGCTCGATGACGCACGCGGCGTAGGCCGCGTGCAGTGCCGCCGTGCCGGAGCTCATCAGGACGGCGTGCTTCACGCTGAAGTAGGCGGCCAGTGCGTCCTCCAGCTCGGCGATGACGCCAGAGCGGTCATAGATGGAGATGCTCTCGGCGAGCTGGTCCGCCACCACCTTCTTGCTGCGGTCGGTGATCGGGGGCCAGCTGAAGTGTGGCCCAGGCTGACGGATGGCCTGTTCCCCACCGAGGAGAGCCAGGGGCGAGTTCACAACAGCTCCTTCGGGTTGACGTGGGCCCGCGAGCGCGCGGACTCGTAACAGCTCTGGATGAAGGCCAGGTGGGTGAGGTTCTCGCTCGGGCCGCTGACGTTCTCCCGCATGCCCTCGATCACCCGGCAGAAGTGGTTGATCTGGCTCACCGCAGCCGAGGGCCAGGCCTGCTTACGGGAGAGCGACTCCACCACGTCGCCGCCGTTGGTCAGCCGGCGAATCCTGCCGCGCTCGAGGTGGACGATGCCCTTGTTCCCGATAAGGCGGATCTCCTCGGCCTTCGGCCCGATAAAGCGCGAGAGCAACAACGAGCCGTACAGCCCGCTGTCGTAGCTGAAGTGGATGAGCGCAGTGTCCTCGGTGTCGTAGCTACGGTCGGGCCGAGCGCTCACCGACATGTCGGCCAGCAGCCGATCCGGCAGGCCGAAATACCAGAGCAGCATGTCCACCAGGTGGTAGCCCATGTCGATGATGCAGCCGCCACCAGCCTGCTCGGAGCGGCCCCGCCATCCTTCTGACGGGTCGGTGGTATGGATCGTGTACGCCGCGTTCACCATCATCGGCGTGCCGATCTGGTCCGCCAGCTGCGGGAAACTCGTGTAGATCGGGTTGAAGCGCCGCTGCAGCGTCACCATGAGGCGGATGTCGGCCTTCTTGCAGGCGTCCGCCAGCTGCTTGGCTTCATCGACGGAGGTGGCGAACGGCTTCTCCTTCAGTACGTGGATGCCGTGCACCGCTGCCAGCTCGACGATCCGCCGTCCTTCGTTATGCGGCACGCACACCACGACGAGATCGAGCTGCTCAGCGGCGAACATCGCTTCGGCGTCGGTATAACCGGACACCTTCAGCTTGTACTGCTGTTCGCGGAGCACTTCGCCGCTTGAATCGCAGATGGCGACGAGCTCGGCGGCGTCCGAGCCGAGCAGGCCCGGTATGTGATCTTCCAGCGCTTGCTTGCCGAGGCCAACCACACCAGCACGAAGCTTGGTGGCTCGCTCGACTACTTGAAGCCCGCGCTGACGCGCGAGCGGCAGCTGTGCCAGTTCGGTCATAAGCTGCGACTCCCTCCTCTGTAGGACAGTGCTGACCAACGCCGCCCCTGCTCCGAGGAGCTGGGGCGGCGGTAGCGGGTGGTGTAATGCGGCTTCTTGCCTTCAAGAGCGGCGAGAGGTTGGGTTCTCGCCTGAGTCCATGTCTCTCAGTCCACTAAGGACACGCCGGAGTAGCTGCGGATCTTGCATGGCAACACTGGCGCGAGCAGGACCTTGAAGCCGCTGCCGCCGCGGGATGCCGGCCGGGGTGTGTAGTCCAGCCTCTTCCTGCGCCAGGATGGTGCGCACGGCACACCACATCACCCGTCGTCCTCGACCTGGAAAGTCGTAGCCACCATCTCCAGCTGTGCTGGCCGGGAGCGCGTGCGGCGCTTCCCTGCGGGAATCCCAGACCTCGACGACGACGGCTCGCGGAACCAGGCGCAGGCGAAAGGCCAGGTAGTTCAGAACCTTTGGCCTTCCGCTCTCGGTGGTGATGGCTTGCTGAACGAGTGCTTCTGCGACATCGCCAAGCTCCTGCTCGCACGTAGGCGCAAGGTGCCACTTGAACGCGGCGTATCCGACCAGGAGCCGAGCACAAGTGACCGCGCTCGGTACAGCCACGAGCTCAAGTTCGAACACGCGAACCTCGCCACGGGGCTGAGGAAGATGCGGCACCACAGCACCCTGTTCGTGAGCTTCTAGGAGAGTCACGGTGCGGCTCCCGTGCCCTGCTGGGGAAACAACACCAGCACGCGCGCGCCAGTCCTCGCCTCCAACAAGTCCTTCATGGCCAACTGCACACCCTCGGAATATCCAAAGTGGTGCAGTGCAGGCACAAGGACGTGGGAAGCCTCGCCCTCATCTATTGCGGCGAGAAGCTCTGTGAAGGCCGTGGTGTGCTCGAAGAACTTGTCCACCAGGACGCGCGTGATGACGAAGCCTTCAAGACTGGCGAACGCCGCCATGGTGCGCCGCAACACCTCGACGCGTACTTCGGGTGTATCTGGCCGCACACGGAGGTAGCAGAGGAGCGGCCGTTGGCCTGATGGGCGGCAGGATCGGCGATGGGCTTCGGGGGGTGCGCAGCACCGCCGACCCTGCCTGTCTGGGGGATTCATGGCTACAGCACCGCCAGGTTGTGATCGGCCAGCACTACTTGCTGGCACGGCCAACTGGTGCCGCAGACGGCGCAGCACTCGGCGGTGTTGAGGTGGCAAGCGAACACCGCGACGGCGATTTCGGTCAGGCGGTCGAGCGTGGTGAGTGGATCGAGAGCGCCGTTTTGCATCAGCGTCTTTTGCCTGGTCATGCCCTCTCCCGCCGCCGTTGCCGTCCGGCCGGGTGTGGCCGTACTCTCACCAAACCGGTCGTAATGGGCCAAACACAGGGCGTATAGATCGGCGGTTTCCGGACATGAACCGGACGCCGGGGCGATGACCTGGCCAAATGGAAGGCCTGGCGCACGGGGGAGAGGGGGCGATGGTGGACGAAAAACCAAGTCCATTCGCCAGACGGCGCGAAACGATGGGGTTTTCCCAGGAGGCCCTTGCCGAGCGCCTTGGCATCGACGTGCGCACCGTGCGTCGTTGGGACACCGGCGACTTCGTCAAAGGCCCCCAGCCGTGGATCCGGGACAAGCTTGCTCGCTGTCTTCAGGTCACACTTGAAGGACTTGATGAACTCCTGACGGCTACCGTGAAGCACGAGGCGTTGGTGGCGGCGGGCGAAGTGGTTTCGCCTGAGATCACCACGGTGCCGCCAGGTGCGGTAATGCTCCCGGTTCTGGTGGACGGCAAGCCAGTCCTGCTGCCCGTCGATCCGAAAGCCCTTGCAGGGAGGGGGTTTCCCACGCTCGCCACGGAGAGCCGAGAGGACGCGATGAGCCCACTAAGCCGCCGCTCTCTGCTGAGGTTCAGCATTCTCGCCTCGGCTCTTCCCGCGTTGGATGTTGAGGCCCACCAACACATCGCCGCGGCCATGGAAGACGCCCGCCGCTATCTCGACACCGATCTGGTGCAGCGGCTGAGGGACCAGCTAGTGAGCTGCAAGTCGAGCGATGGCGGCTCAGAAGCGATGAAGACGCCGCCACTGCCGATAGTGCTTGGAATCCTTGGTGCCATTGAAGAAGCGGCACGTGAAGTGCAGCCGGGCGTTCGTCACCAACTGCTCTCGCTCGGTGCGGAGTGCGGGGAGTTCGCAGGTTGGTTGTACCGGGATGCCGGCGATCTCACCCGAGCCTTGTACTGGCATGACCGCGCGATTGAGTGGTCACAGGTGGTTGGGGACACCACCATGCAGGGCTACGTGCTGCTCAAGAAGGCGCAGCTCGCTTACGACGAGCGCGACCCGCACCGCATGCTCGATCTGACCCAGGCTGTGCGCGGTGGTTCGTGGAAGCTGCCGCTTCGGGTGCAAGCCGAAGCGGTGCAACAGGAAGCACGTGCTGAGGCCATGCTCGGGGCGTCGCTTGCTTCTGTCGAGCGAAAGCTCGGCGAGGCACGGCAGCTGCTCTCCAACAGCATGAACCAGGAATGTGCGCTCGGCGCGCACTACAACGACACGTTGCTCACCATGCAGACGGCCGTCTGTTACACGGAGGCAGGGAAGCCACGCCGGAGCGTCGACCTCTACAGCGAGGCGCTCACAGAGAACAGCTTCTCGCCGCGCGACTACGGGTTCTTCCTCTCCTGGATGTCCGCCTCCCTGGCGCTCGCCGGCGAGCCGGACGAGGCGGCGCGAACGGGCCTGGAGTCGGCGAAGCGCGCGAGCAACTCCAGCTCGCAGCGCACGCACCGTGAGTTGGAGCGCGTCGTCGAGGTGCTGGCACCGTGGCAGAACCGCCCGGCAGTGAAGGAGCTGCAGGCCGTCGTGTAGCTCGCACAGGCGCTGATGTTGTCCCGGATTAGCGCTGAAATTTGCGATTCTTGCAGGTAGACGCCCTACGTTCCCTTGAGCGTCGGTTCGTGGCCAGCAGCTCGCCACCGAGCGTCTCCAGTCTGGCAACGTGACCAACTCAGCCGAGGAGCCGAAGAAGCTCTTCTTCACCGTCGCCGAGGCGGCCAAGCTGCTGCGTGTTGATGTCGCCACCATCTACCGCTCGATCCGCGAAGACGCTTTTCCTGCGGTCAGGCTACGTACACGCTACGTGGTTCCAGCTGCCGCCATCGACCAGCTGATCGCCAGCGTCATGGAGTCCGGTGGCGTTCTGGACATAGCGGAGATGACGCGGCAGCGCCGAGACGCGAGAGAGTTCGAGCGCCAACAGCAGCGTGGGCGCGGATGGTAGTCAGCTCAGCCAGTTGGTGACGGCCTCGATCACCTCGGCCTGCCACTTCCGGCTCTGCGGGTGCGCGTACTCCGGGTCGGCGTGGACAGCGAAGCCGTGCTGCGAGCCTTCGAGCTCCAGCAGCTGGTGCTTGCAAGTGAGTTGGCGGTTCGCCTCGCGGGATGAGTCCACCGGGATGAACGTGTCCTCAGTGCCGTGCACGATCAGGGTGGGCGCCGTGATCTCTCCGAGCACCTTCCGCGGCTGCAACCAGAACACCTCGTTCAGGATCGGCCTGCCGAGCTTGAAAGTCGGCGAGTGGCCCACGAACCCCTGATCGAGGAGTTGCTCGGCGCCCTTCTCGCTGATGTAGCCGTTCTCCCACGCCTTCTTCTCGTCGACGAAGCGCTTCCGGTAGTCGATGAGCGGGTTGAACAGCACCAGGCGGCTGATCGCCTCTGGCCGCTTCGCCGCGTAGTACGCCGCCGTGCCACCGGAGAAGCTCGCGGCGATGATCGAAGGCGGCGTCACGCCCGTGAGCTCGTTCAGGTGGTCGAGCCCAGAGTCGATGGCGTTCAGCACTGCGGACAGGGACAGATCCTCCTGCCGCCCCTCGCTCTCACCGTGGCCAGGAAGGTCGAACCGCAGCGAGGCGACGCCGGCCTCGGCGAGAGCTGCGGCGAGTCGCGTGAAGAAGCCGCCCTCTTCGCGAGTGACGCCAGCGCCATGAACGAGTAGCACCGAGTGCCGCGGCGAACCGTCAGGCGCGTCGAACATTCCCGCGAGCTTCAAGCCGTCATGCGTGCGCACGGTGGTGTTGGTGCTCTGGGTGCTCATCCAAGGCTCCTTGAGTTCGAAGGTGACCTCTTCATGATTCCCGCTTCGACCCCTGCCTAGCTACCTGGTGAGGCAGGAAGAACACGAAGCATCTCGATGTGCGCTCCGGAGTTTGTGCAGCTCAAGCACAGTGATGTCCGGTTCCTGCCCGCAAACCGTCCTGTTGGGCGACGGCGATGCGCTGCTCCACTGGAGTTCCTGATAGACCTGCGAACTACACGCATGACTTCTCAGTAAATTGGGGTATCGGAACATGAGTACAGGGCGTCGACCTCGTCTACGGACTGGTGGGCCAGGACGAGGACTAGATACGACCTTAAATAGCACTCCTGTAGCTGGTTACATTCGGAGTGCTCGCCTTGCTCCGGTGGAATCTGCAACTTGGCAATCGGAGATGGAAGCTTATGGGCGCGCAAGAGGCTATCGGTTGCAAATATTTTTCGAGTTCGGGGTCAGTGCCGTCCGCGCAAACAAACCAGTGCTCGCACAGGTCATTGCTGAGCTGAGACGTGGCACCTACGCTGGCCTGCTCGTTCCTGCCATGTCGCACATCGCGGCGACGGACCGGCAGATGCAGCAAATAGCGGCGCAACTTGAGGAGTGCCATGCATGGATCGAAGAGTGCTCGAAAAACTGAGCGAGCGCAGGCGCCTAAAAGTCCTGGTCAAGCCTATGGCCGATCTTGGCGACCCTGATCGCGGGCACCCCGGCATATACGAAGCCTGATTCAAGGCTCTTGACGACGACTGCGCCCGCACCAATGACGACGTCGCTGTGAATAGTCACCCCAGGTAGAACGGTCGCTCCCGCGCCGATCCATACATTGCTTTCTATAACAACGGGCGCCACCGCCTCAGTTTGCAGCTGAAATGGAGTGCGGTCAACGGTGAGGAAGTGCCCATGCTCAGACGAGAGGATCATGACTCCGGGACCCATCATTGACCACGGCCCAATGGTGACGCCACCATGCCCGTGCACAATACTGTTTCTACCTATCAGTACATTGTGGCCGATCTCGATTCGGCCGCCGTATGCCGCACACCATATATTCTCCTTCAGGCGACAGTGATCTCCGACTATGAGACTGACGCGATCAGGCGAGGTTCCATCAAAAGTCGAATTGCGCTGAATGGCGACGCCGGCGCCGATTTTGATCCGAGGCGGATCTGCTATCCTTGTGGAAAGTGGAATCGGTGTGCCGGCGCCAATGGCCGCTCCTAGGGCTCTAAGTCTGTAGGCATTGAGGTAGCCCAAGAAGCCCCGATTCGATGCCCCGCGCACGGGCGCGTGTTCACTCTGCATCCTACTCTTATGATGCTCGCCTTGGTCACCTGTCATTTTGGCACTCCGGCGGCCAATCGACTGTCTGCATCTCGCAGTTCCCCCATGGCACCTCCTTGTAGCCGCCTCCCTTATGTGGAGTTCTGCCAAGAAAAATGTTCCAAAGCAACACAAGGACTGACCGTGTTGCTATCAGGACCGCATCGTTCTGCATATTCCTTGCCAGCCACTCAAGGAAGGTGGTGCCGCGTTTGTAGAACACGATTGGATCTTCGGCCCCGGGCAGCCGCAGATCGCCGATCTCAAGTGTTCCTGCGCGCCAGGCATCCATGCGAGAAGCTGCTGCGGGGTCTCGTTGACGAAACTCGCTATGGGAGATCCCGTCTGCTATACCGAGATGGTAGGGAGATATATTGGTTGCAACAGTAGGTTTGATTCCGAGACAACCTCCGATTAGCAATGCAGTATCTTTGCACTGCTGGCGATCTATGTAGTAGATGGCATCGATAGTGTGGCTTTGCAGTTCAACCGATACTTCTGCGATCTGTGCAATACCAAGAGCGGTAAGGCTGCTTCCTGTGCCGCCATGAGTATCGCGCAGGTTCTTGAAGGCCTCAGCGTGACGAAGTAAGAAGACCTGCACTATCGTGCCTACTTAAATTGCGAGGTGGCTGTAGCCCTTCAGCATGAGATCGGCCATGATGAAGATCTTGTAGTAGTAGCTGTCTACCCTAGGAATGAAGTCCTCCAGAGGGACCTCGTATTCGATCGATGCCCAAGACTGCGAATCTGAGCGGTACTCGATGCCGCGCGCGGTTGCGGTTGACCGACTCGAAGTCTTTGAGAACAGCTGAAGCCCTTCGGCAATCGATACCTCGACCAACCCTTCCACTTCATCGGGTGCAGGGGAGTAGCTTTCAATTGGCTTGTCCTCGCGAAGCAGGAAGGTTTCGCAGAACTCGCGGTTGAGAATCCCAGGGGCGAGGCCGAGGTCGATCTTGATTCCCAAGGGAATAAGCTTTTCAAATGGAACGTCGAGTCCCAGCTCCTCGACAATCTCTCGAACGCCGTCCGAGACGCTCTCTCCGGACTGGTAGTGGCCGGCTGCGCTGATGTCCAGCGCATTCGGAAAAAGCTCCTTCTCCGCGCTGCGTTTCTGAAAAAGTACCGATCCGCCGTCTCCTCCGCGGATAATCCAGCAATGTATCGACTTGTGCCACAGACCGGTTCGGTGGGCGACCGACTTCATCTCGGTTCCCTGTAGGTTAAGGTTTTCGTCGTAGATGTCGATCAGTTCGTCCGCCACGGGCTGTGCTCCTTGCTTGCTTTACATGATCAATTATAGGGCATTTAGCTGTTGAACTCGTTCATTACGCCAGGTACGGGTGTATCGGCGAGCAGTTCGTCGGCTTCACGCTTGTACGCTGCTGCTTGTACTTCGCGGCCTTCAAGGGCTGTCACACGAGCCAGGCCTAGAAGATTGATGATTTGCTCATCGCGGCGGCCGACCTCGCGTGCTTCACGCAGTCCTCGTCGAAAGGCATCTTTGGCTTCCGCTGCCCGGTCCAGCTTCAATAGGATCCGTCCGCGGAGCGAGCGCACCCGCACAGCTCTGGTTGCATCCCCAACCTGCTTACGGATTACCTCGGAGGTATCGAGATGCGTGAGCGCTTTAGCGTTCTCGTTATTTCTGTATGCGCACTCCGCAAGTCCATACTCGATGCCGGCTAGCATTTCGTCCCGAATGAGGTTTTCGGAGATGGAACCAGCGATCTTGGCTGCTTCAGCGAGATGGTCATAGGCCTTGTTGTAATTCTCCTGGCCGATCGCAATGCCAGCTAGGTGTCGCTCGGCCTTCGCTTGCCAGTATGAATCGCCCTCCTCGATTGCCACAGTCTTGCCGTGCTTGATGTGACGTTCTGCCGTCGCGTAATCGCGTTTCGCAACATGAGTCCAGCCGAGATCGTCAATAAGCGCGGCGGCCTGGGCTGATCTATTACCGAGCTGAATCGCGGCATCCTCGGCGAGTGTGCCGAGTTGGATCCGCTCGTCAAGATTCCCTTCAAGCCACAAGGTGCGACTGAAGGCTTCGCGATACCTAATGATGCGAGCGTAATCGCGGTTCACCTGTAGGCCTGTGATCTCGCGGACAAGAAGCTTCGGGAACGTGTCATCAAGGGTTGAAGAACTGGCAGCTTTCTGCACTCGCAAGAAGGCGAGAACGAGTTCAACGATGAGAAACACGTTCGCTATTAAGCTGCAGTATAGGATAAGACTTTGCGTGGTCTTTGACAGGATGGTGACGTCAAAAGCGTCCAGGCCAGCCTTTATAGCGAAAGCACCGCCGCTGATAGCGACAAGTCTCGTACCGCTCTTCACGAAGTCTACCTTGGTGAGCGCGTGAGGGCTGGCTGGAACTACCGCCTTGGAGGGCTCAACGTCCGTCACCAACCACTCCCTACGGTCTGTGCCCCGTCCTTGGAGCATCGTTGTGGGAGTATCGCATAGAGCTTCGGGTTAGTTACGCGCGATGTGCTGCACCTGTATACGCTGCAGAGACCCGTCAACGGCCACCCGATCGGGCGATTGTGTGCACTTTTGGGCCGGACTGTGCAGCCTGCCGAACATCTGGCGGATACATCGGTTGGGTTGTTTCCATTACCCCTTCTGGTCGAATCGCGGCGGAACTGGCCATGGCCGAGGTGTATCAAGGTGCAGGTTTGTGCCTGAGTGAGTACTGCCGAACCCTGATTGTGGTCTTGGCGGACACTCGGCGTGATCACGAGTGTTGTTTGCGTATCTAACGACTGCCGACGCCCGGCAGGCCGTGCTGGCGACCGAAGACAAGTCCGTGTGTTTGTCCAGTTCAACTCGGTGGCGCCCGGTTTTTGTCCTTGAATTGTCCTGTTCATGAGTTCCGAAACTTGGAGACGCTTGCCTTCCACGTGGATAGGTGTGTGAGGGGCTGCAGTGGCGACGAAGACCGGCTTAGGGATCCTGCCGATTTTGCTGATCGGTGGTGCGGTGGTTGTGCTCGGCCCGCAGCTGGTGCCGGGCTTCCCGGATCTCCTTGGCGACCTCACTACCGATACCGCCGTCGCCTACCAGGTGGCGCCCGGCGCGAAGCCGAAGACCGACAGGTGCACCGCGGATCAGCTGCTGAAGCAGCGCCAGTGCGACGACTTGAAGGTCGTCCTCATCGACGCCGCCAAGATGCCCTTCATCGCCCAGAACATCGCGCTTGCATGGGCGGAGGGCAAGCCGTTCGCTCTGCACAAGGGAGCACCCGGCTCAGACGCAGGCCGGCGGGCTGCGGTGTGCGGCAACTTCAAAGCTCAGTTCGCAAAGGGCAGTTGCGACGAGTACGCCTTCGCCTCGACCACGGAAGGTGGCGTACCCGCCAACGTACGCATCATGGAAGTGCCCCTGCGCGAACAGAACTGCCAAGGTGGCACGCTTCGGCAGGAGTACCGCCGGGCTGGCATCGTGGAAGGCAGTGCCTTCACCGTGGTGATCACCAACCCGGAGAAGATCGCCACAGGGCCATACGCGGGCGTGGACATCGCGAAGGAGCAGTCGTGCGGGAGTTGATTGACCGCTACCAGTGGGTGCAGCAGCTCGATGTGGTGATGACCTTCGCCGTCATTCGGGGCCGAGGCGCAGATGAGGTGGTGCGCATCTACGGGGGAGACCCCGAGCAGCGCCAGCTCATGACCACGGTCGAGGCTGAGGATGCCGGGCTCGACGATGGCGACGAGTTCTACTTCCAGGTGTTCGAGCACCAGGACGCCGTGGTGGCAGTGGAGAACAACGGCTGGAGTGGCACGGTGCCGGAGATCGCTCGTTGCGCCTCCGCGGCCGAAGGCCACTTCTTCGCGGTGCACTGGAACGGCAATGGGATGTTCCGCCTTGTCGAGGCGCGCGGCGGCAAGGTGACGGCGTACTTCGAGCCGACGTTCGGCACGGAGCTGGCCGCTCCCGACGACGTCATCCCCGCATGGGCGCAAGGGCTTGAGCTCCAGCCCGGTGAACTCCGCGCCGCCTGCCTTGCCCTCGTGGAGCGGCAGACCGAGGTGGCTTTCGAGGAGGAGTGGCTAGTGAAGAGGCTGCCCACGTTCCGCATCCCCGACCCAGATGAGTTGCTCCGCGGCGTGGAAGGCACGCGCGCACCGTAGAAGGTGTTGCCGATGGATCGAGACCGCTTGGCGGCTAGGCGCCGAGTTCGAGCCCAGCTACAACAGAGGTTTCGCTCATTTCGTCGATGACGTCTGTTGCTGGGAGTGCCACCGTGACCACCAGTTCGCCCGAGAGCGTCAGCCTCCCGCTCTACTTCGGCGAGGTGAAGACCCTCGCCGAGATGACGGAGGTGCTGAGCGAACTGCAGCTCGCGTACCAGGAGTGTCTGCAGGCACTGAATCCTCCGCCAGATAGCCAGGATGGCCGTCCGCGCATCTTGATTCGCACCGGATCGCTGTTCGTCGAGTTCACCGCCGCTGCGCAGTCTGGTGCGTGGACTGTGGCGGGTTTGATCCTGCTCAGAGCGCTTCTGACAGATACCAAGCCTGTTGTAGATCTCGCGCTTCTTCCTGGCGAACTGATCAAGCAGGTAGGCGATCAGTGGCACGGCATGCGGATGACCTGGCGGGAGCGAAAGCTTGCGAACCGGCAGTTCAAGATCGATGAAGAAGCGCGAGCCGCGCGTGAAGCGGCCGAACAAGACCCGGCTGCTGGGACGCTGGAATTCGAGCCAGCGGTTCGACCTGATCCACCGCAGTCTTCGCTTCCGCCTGCAACCTTGGACCCGCCCGCTCAAAGTTCAGGTCTGCCGTCGAGCTCTGGCGGCAGTATTAGCCTTACCCAACAAGCACTTTCCGCAAGTGCTGGGCGCGTCGACGAGTTGTTGGCGAGAACTTCTGGCGTGCAGACGGACGTCAGCGACTTGGCTGGGTTCGTGAGAGCGGTTCTTGGGGATCTGCCTGACACGGCTTCGGTAGTAGAACCACTCGAAGCCGTACGTCTCGGTCTTGAAGAAGTACTAGGTCTGCTGGCCGCCTCGCGGGAGCACATCGTTCAGTACAGCGACTCCCTGTGAGTTGGTCAGCGTTCTACTGCGGTCCAAGGGCATCTAGGTACCTCTCAACATCGAATCCCACAGCCTCCATCCGCCGTCGTGCGATCTCCAGCTCATGCTCGGCGAACAACTCGGCGTAGCGCGGGTTCAGCACCAACGCCTCGATGCTGTGCTGCAGCATGTTCTCCCGCCGCAGCCGCTCGAACCCGTCCGAGACGGTCGGTGTGCGCAGCAGCGTATGAGCGGTAGCTTCGCCGCCGTTCATCGTGACCATGTGGATGAACGCCTTCGCCTGGTACCTGATGGTCCGCACCAAGAAGCGGTAGCCCTCCAATGTCGCCTCGTGAAACTCTCGCGACAGCTGTGCACGATCAGGTGCGGTAGCGCCGGTCATCACGGTTCCTCTCGACAGAGTGGCTTGCGATGCGCTGGCGGAGCACCAGTAACAAGCTGGCAACTGCGACGCATCTCGTGCCTGCCGCGGTCATCCACCAGCTCGACATCTGAACCGCCACCACCGCGTCGACCACGAAGAACACCGCCGCCAGCAGTTCAAGCCGGCGCGGGTCGACATCGCGGGCTTCACGGGGGTGCATGTTCGCTCCGTCGTTTCGGTGAATCCTGGTGTTACTCCAAGCGAGCCTCTGCTGATAGCCCTCTCCGCCAAAGTGATCTTGCTAAAGTCACCGCCCAAACCTCAAAGGAGTTCAGGCATGGCGCAGAAAGTTCTTGTTCAGCTCATCGATGATCTCGACGGCACGGCGGCCGGAGACGTTGAAGCCGTGAGCTTCGGCCTCGATGGCGTCACCTACGAGATCGACCTCAAGCCGGGTAACGCCTCCAAGCTCCGCGGCGGCTTGGCCGACTTCGTGGCCAGGGCTCGCAGTACCAGCGGGCGCACCAAGAAGGCTGCGAACACCACGCGCACCGTCGTGGCGGAGTCCCGCACCAAGGAGCAGACGAAGGCCATCCGTGAGTGGGCCAAGTCCAACGGCCACGAACTTTCCGAGCGTGGCCGTATCCCCACCAGCATCATCGAGGAATTTGAGAAGGCGCACCGGTGATCATGTAGTGGCTCAACTGGCCCTGGCGGTCTGCTACGCCGACAAGTCAGTAGCATCGAACTCCGCCCTGAGATGGAGAGCCATGTCTGACAGCAGTCCGATCGAGTGGACAGAAGCGACGTGGAATCCCACCACCGGTTGCGATCGCATCTCGAAGGGCTGCGACAACTGCTACGCGCTCACGCTCTCCAAGCGGCTCAAGGCGATGGGTGCGGCGAAGTACCAAACTGACGGTGACCCACGGACCTCTGGGCCTGGGTTCGGCGTCGCGATCCACCCGGATGCGCTCGAGCTGCCGTACCGGTGGCGTCGGCCGCGGGTGGTCTTCGTGAACTCGATGTCGGACCTGTTCCACGCGAAGGTGCCGATCGGCTTTGTACGCGACGTCTTCACGGTGATGCGTGAGACGCCACAGCACACCTACCAGGTGCTCACGAAGCGCTCGGCGCGCCTTCGCCGGATGGCGGAACGGCTGGACTGGCCTTCAAATGTGTGGATGGGCGTTTCCGTAGAGGACGAGAGCCAGCTCGCTCGCGTCGATGATCTACGCGAGGTCGGTGCTGCGGTGCGCTTCATCTCCGCAGAGCCCTTGCTCGGGCCGCTTCCGTCGCTGGAGCTCGAAGCCATCCATTGGGTGATCACTGGTGGAGAGTCGGGGCCTGGTGCGCGGCCTTGTGACCCGCACTGGGTGCGAGGTATCCGGGATGCCTGCGCGGCTGGCGGCGTTGCGTTCTTCCACAAGCAGTGGGGTGGCCGTCATCCGAAGGCTGGTGGCCGGGAGCTCGACGGACAAGTGCACAACGAGATGCCGGCCGTTCTGAGCGGGGTCTAGGAAGCGGGCGTACGAACCTCGGTTCCGTAGGTGATGCGGCCGGGCTTCCTGGTCTCTACCTTGCCCTGTGCTCGCAGGGACTCGATCGTTGGGATGATGTGCTGCTTGCGAAAGACGGTCTCGCACAGGGTGTAGTCGATCAAGGTGCCGATCTTGCGGCCGTGTAGACCGGCTTTTGCGATCTCAGGCAGCACAAGCCTGCCGAGGGGCGCGAGCTGTGGCTCGTCGACGGCGAAGAGTGCCTCTTCCTGCTGATCCCGAGGGTCGCGGAAGCCGACGCCGTATGCGCGGTCGACCTCCCAGAGCGCGTCCTTCATCTTTTCCACGCCGAGCTTGTGTCTGGTGCCGAACACGAGATAAAGCACGTTTCCGCGGCGGTCGACCAACTCGAAGTCAAGCAGGAAGCCGAAGCCCGCTGACTTCAAGGTGTGCCGGTAGCAGTCCAGCAGATGCCGGCGCTTTGTCGGACCATCGGGCAGATCTGCCACCTGACGCCAGACCCGGTCGCCGCCGAAGACTTCGTCAGCAGAGTCGCCCAGTTCGGTCACGAAGCGAACGAAGTACTGCGGCTCGAAGGTGACGATGACCTCGCTGGAAGGGTTCGCAGCCAGGCGTTGCAGCAGCCGGAACGAGACTGGTGCGTTGCCCCACGAGTCGAGAACCGCGAGGATTGGCTGGCCCCAAGCGTTGATCTTGGTGAGCTCGTCTTCGAGGATCTCTTCGCACTTGCCCTGCTGCACTTTGATCGGCATCGAGGGGGCCGCGCGTGGCGAACTGGCCACGACTGGCGCGAGCTGCTCGTTGAGGAGCTTGATGCACCGCGGATCGTCGTCGATGAACAGGAACCGGCTGATTCCCTTGGTAGCAGGGACCTCCTGGTGGAGGGCATGGATCGCGATCATGGGTGATCCAGGCTCGCCGTCCTCATAGATGCCCGGCCCTGAGAAGCCCTCTGCATAGGTCGCAGATGGGTAGGCGTTTGCGCCGCCGATGAGGATCGGAAACCAACGATGCAAGTAGTGCCTGTAGATATCGTGCTTCGCGGACGTGTGCTCAGGGATCGGCCAGGGAACCTCACCATGCACCGGCATGCTGACCTCCTCGTGCGGGCACTCGTTAGGAACCATACCTACGGCGAACTCGTGAGGGGTCGGCAAAACTGCACGTCCGCCTACCGGAGCATGCCAATCGATCACCTGATCGATTGAAGAAGCGTGGCCGTAGCGGGTACCTGAACTCCACGTTCCTACCTCGTTAGCTCACCTTCGAGCCTCGAGACCACGGTGGAGAGCGTCGTGCCCAGCGCCTCGGCCACCAGGCGCAGTTCGACCACGTCGAGCCGACGCTCGCCGGACTCGTACTTGCTCACGAAGGACTGCGGTTCATCGAGGCGGTCTGCCACCTGCACCTGGGTCAGCCCTGCCTCGGTGCGGATCTCCCGGAGAAGCGTGCAAAGCCGCTGGTACGCCGCCGAGTAGATCGACTTGTCCATGCGGCAAGCGCACAACCGTCATTGCAAATATCCCAAAATCGGATATTGTCGTTTCGTTCGGCGCGGGTTCGCCGTGCCGCGTCCCATCGAGGGGGTGAACCACATGCGCATCGCCATGAGTGGTGGAGGCGGCGACACGTGATGCCTGCCTAGGTTGCGACGGCGAGGCCCTGGGTGTCTGTAGCACCCAGGGCCTCGCTGGCTATTCAACACTATTACAAAACTTGCTACAATTGATGGTGAATGCAAAAGCCGCTTCACCAGCTCCGCAAAGTCATGCTGCAACTCGTTGTTGTGGTTCTTGTGGCCGTCGGAATCGGCTTGATCGTGGTGGGCTACGGACTCGACCCTGCGGCCGCGTCGGCGGAGCGATGGTCGGCGGCACTCACGGCCTTCGGCTTCGCCTTCTTCACCGCGGGCGGTGTCACGATGATCTGGGAGTTCTACCTCCGCAGAGTGAACGAACAGGCCGCTGAGAGATCGCTCGATGCAGCTCTACGCCGAGCTGTGCCTGCCTTCCGCGACGCCTTCCTCAGCAGTCTGGCCTTCGATGCCGAGACGCTGAAGGGCGTGGCTTCAGACGAGCACCTTGATCGTATTGCGGCCAATGCCTTGGCGCTCAGGCTCAAGGACAAGCAGCTTGCTCACGAGCTGTACGCCGATGTGCGTGATCAGGTGATCAGCGCGCCTGAGCGCTGGCATGACGTGAACACCACCGTTTCACTCCAACCGTGGACGGACGGTCCCAGTTTCGGCAAAGGCTCGATGTTCGTAGCCACGATCCGTTGGGAGTACAAGACGGTGCCCGCGAGCGGCGCCATGCGCTTCGCCTGCGTCTCCGACAAGGCTGAATACCGTGAGCTTCTTCGTGATGACGGCACCACCTCTGCGTGGTACCACGGTCAGGCCAGCGGGCTTGATGCCGCTGACCCCAAGGTGTTCGCGCTACTCGCGTTCACCGTCGATGGTGAGGAGCGGAAGATCCGCCGCACTGCCAGGAACGGTGCACAGATCTACGCTGTGAGCCTCGGCGGCGCCAGCCACGGCCGCGAAGTGACAGTCGCCTACACCTACCGCGCACTCGTTCAACGCCACGGCCATCTGCTGTACCTCGACTTGCCTCGGCCAACCAAGGGCCTGCGCATCCAACTTGACTACACGCAGGCAGGTATCAGGCGCATGAACACCGTGGACTACTTCGCCAGCAGCCACGAGAGCAGAGTGGAACAGGCTCGCACCTTGGGTGACGCGAAGACGGTGAACATCAGCTTCGACGGCTGGACGCTGCCGCGGGCAGGTGTGGCGTTCGTATGGGTTCTCGACGACGAACTGTCACAAGTGACGAAGCTGGCTGACCCCTGACCGTAGTCATCGGCCGCGCAACGAGCTCGCTGTCCTTGGCTGTCGCAGAGCCACATGCTCGCCCCGCCACACCGTGGCTGGCACCAACCAGGCGTCCCTGAGGGCTTCCCGCAGCTCGAAGTGGACGATGACCAGCTCGCCGACCTGGAGGCCATGAAACATCGTGTGTCAGCGATTGATCAAGTAGAGCTGTCGCCGGCCCGACCGCGAGGTTCCACGGCAGCGAGCGCTGCCCGAGACTTCGGCAGCAAGCGTGTCTCGCCAACAATGCTGTCGGTGGTGGCCCGTAGGATCGTCGCCGTGGGTGACCCAGACAAGGCGCAACTTACCGAGACAGAGATCCGCACCCGGTACATCACGCCTGCTCTTAGTGCTGCTGGCTGGCCTCTTACGTCGCTCAGAGAAGAGTACTACTACTTTTCGGCTGGGCGAATTCAGGTGGTCGGCAAGTCGGGGGTGCGGAAGAAGCCTAAGAAGGTTGACTACTTGCTCGAATGGCGCCCGAATCTGCCGATTGCTGTCGTTGAGGCTAAGGACAACATCCACGGGCCTGGGGACGGTATGCAGCAAGCGCTTGAGTACGCTGAGCAGCTCGATGTGCCATCCGTTTTCACTAGCAACGGGGATTCGTTCGTATGGCACGATCGGACAGGTGTTCGGGACGAGGTTGAAATCGAGATACCTCTCGATGCGTTTCCATCGCCTGCCGAGCTGTACGGCATCTATAAGCAATGGAAGGGTATTGCGGACGCTGATGAACCTGTCGTGGCGAGTGAGTTCCATGACGACGGGTCGGGGCGTAGGCCACGCTACTACCAGCGCATCGCAGTCAACCGGGCAATTGAAGCCATCGCAAAGGGGCAGCGACGGCTGTTGCTTGTCATGGCCACCGGAACCGGTAAGACCTACACTGCCGCTCAAATCATCTGGCGGTTCATGGAGTCGTTCAAGTCTGTCAATCCCGGCAAGTCTCAAGCCCGGGTTCTCTTCCTAGCTGATCGCAACATCCTAATCGATCAGGCAATGATGAATGACTTCGCCATGTTCAAGGGGCGCATGGCCAAGCTCAGCGCCTCGCGTGGCACTATTACCAAGGCTGCTAATCATGACGATCCGGAAGGCGTCGGGAGTAAGGCTGTCGACAAAAGCTTTGAGTTGTATCTCTCACTATATCAAGCGGTCAGTGGATCCGAGGAAGTAGACAACGTCTACAAGAAATTCTCGCCAGACTTCTTCGACCTGGTGATCATCGATGAGTGTCACCGTGGGAGCGCCAGGGAGGAAAGTGCTTGGCGTGCCATTCTCGAATACTTTAGTTCGGCGTGTCAGCTGGGGCTGACTGCAACGCCCAAGGAAACGGCGACTGTCAGCAATATCGACTACTTTGGCGATCCTCTATACACCTACTCGCTGAAGCAAGGGATCGACGACGGCTTCCTGGCTCCGTATAAGGTCATCCGCACCGCCCTCGACATCGACACCTTCGGATGGCGCCCCAGGGATGGGCAAGTTGATGACTCGGGAGCCTTGATTCCCGATCGGCATTACGGCGACAGGGACATCGACAACGCGATCATCTTTCCCGAGCGAGATAAGCGTGTCGCTGAGCGTATCACCGAGTACCTCAAGGGTACGGACAGGTATGCGAAGACTATCGTTTTCTGCGAGGATATCCCGCACGCGAATCGGATGCGCCGAATCCTTGCAAACCTGAATGCGGACGAAGTGCGCAAGGACTCGCGGTACGTCATGCAGATCACCGGTGACGATCAGCAGGGCAAACAGGAGCTCGACAACTTTATTGACCCAGAAATGCCCTACCCAGTTATTGCTACAACCTCAAAGCTCCTCTCCACCGGCGTGGACGCACAGACCTGCAAGCTCATCGTGATGAACAGCAATATCGAAAGCATGACCGACTTTAAGCAGATGATCGGCCGTGGCACTCGAGTGCGCACAGACTACGGCAAATGGTTCTTTGTAATCATGGATTTCAAGAACGTGACGAGGCTGTTTGCGGACAAAGAATTTGACGGCGAACCCGTAAAGGTCTACGAATTGACGCCCGGTGATGATATGGTCGATGCCGTTCATGGCATCGATGATATCGATGAAACCGAGGATGATGATAAAGACCCCGAAACGCTAGATCAATGGGTGGAGAGGCCGGGCAGCCGCACTCCTCGGCGCAAGCGGATCGTGGTCAGTGGCCAGCAGGTCACGATCATTGGCGAGCAGGTGCAGATGATTGGGGCTGATGGCAAGCCGCTTACATCCAGTCTCAGGGAATTCGTTCGTAAGAACCTGCTGGAGCGCTATCCAACTGTGGATGTCTTCGTGAGTTCCTGGTTGGCGGCAGGCCAGCGATCAGTTCTGTTGGATGAACTGACTGAAGCTGGTGCGCCGCTGGAAGACCTCGCGGAGCTCCAGGGCGAGGATATTGATCCGTTCGACGCTGCCCGGCATGTCTGCTTCGGCCATTCACCTCGTCGGCGGCGGGACCGAGCTGATGCGGTTCGTGCCAGTGGCTACCTCAACAGGTACCAAGGCGGGGTGCACTCTGTGCTTGAGGCACTTCTTGAGAAGTACATTGAATCAGGTGTGCGATCCATCGAAGATATAGCCGTCTTGCGAGTGGAGCCGTTCCGGTCGATGGGTAGGCCCATCGAACTCATCCAGCCTTTCGGTACCCGTGAGACTTACCTCAAGGCCGTACATGACCTTGAGCAGCAGCTGTACCAGGAGGCGCAGTGATTTCGTCCACGCTAATCAAGTCCATCCAGGACATTATGCGGCAGGACCAGGGCGTTGACGGTGACGCGCAGCGCCTTAGTCAGCTCGTATGGATGATTTTCCTTAAGATTCTCGACGACACTGAGCAGGAATTGGAGTTGATGGTTGACGGGTATGTGTCCGCCGTACCGGTCAAGTATCAATGGCGATCGTGGGCTCGTGACGAAGAAGGGCTTACTGGGGATGATCTCAATAATTTCGTGAATAATGACCTTTTTCCCGCGCTGCGAAAGCTAACGGCGGGAGCCAATCCACGCACATTGATAGTTCGGGAGGCGTTCGAAGACTCGTACAATTACATGAAGAGTGGTACGCTGCTGCGGCAGGTCGTCAATAAGATCAACTCTATTGACTTTACCGTGCGGGCTGATAGGCATCAGTTCAACGATCTCTATGAGAAGCTCCTCAAAGATCTGCAGAGCGCAGGGAACGCTGGCGAGTACTACACTCCGAGAGCGCTGACTGAGTTTATTGTAGAGATGGTGAATCCCAGGCTCGGTGAAGTCATTTTGGATCCCGCTTGTGGGACCGGTGGGTTTCTCGCCAACGCCATTGATCACATGCGTGGTCAAGCGAAGAAGCCTGAGGACGAAAAGCTTCTCCAGTCATCTCTGCGGGGCATAGAGAAGAAGCAACTACCTCACTTGCTGTGTCTGACCAATATGATTCTTCATGGAGTAGATGCTCCAACCACAATTCGTCGCGCAAACACATTGACGAGGCCGCTCCGTGACTACGGGCCAGCTGACCGTGTGGATGTGATTGTCACAAACCCGCCGTTTGGCGGAATCGAAGAACCTGGCGTTGAGCAGAATTTCCCGCAGACGTTCAGAACTCGCGATACGGCCGATCTGTTCCTGGTTCTCATTATGAGGTTGCTTAAGCCGGGTGGCCGAGCTGGAATTGTCTTGCCGCATGGGACGCTATTCGGTGAGGGTGTTAAAACTCGCATCAGGCAACAGCTGCTCGAGGAGTGCAACCTACATACGGTCGTGCGAGTGCCTAGCAGTGCCTTTTCTCCCTATACGAATATCGCGACAAACCTACTCTTCTTCAGCAAGGGGGAGCCAACAAAAGAGGTGTGGTTCTATGAGCACCCTCTTCCTGATGGCCTGAAGGCGTATAACAAGAGCAAGCCAATTCGCTCCGAGGAGTTCGATGGCGAGCGAGAATGGTGGATCGCCCGCGCTGAGTCTGAGCACGCATGGCGTGTAAGTATTGATGAGATACGTGATAGAAATTTCAATCTCGATATTAAGAACCCCAATGCAAAACTCGGTGAACAGGAGAGCCTTGGGGACTTGCTGACCGAGTATCGCCGCAAGCAGCAAGCTGCAACGCAAACGATTGACGCTATCCGTGACCTACTGAATCAGGCGTTGAAGAGCTATGAACGTTAGTGAACTGCGGCTCCTGGCTGAGAACCTGGATGACGTTGCTCGCATCCCTGGTGGCATCGCAAGGATAAGGGAGGCTATTGTTGATCTTGCTTTGACGGGTCATCTCGTGGAGCCAGCGCCGCAGCATGAGACTACAGATCAATTGCTGGAGCGTATTGCGGTCGAGAAGGAAAGCTTGGGGCTCAAGGGTGGCGTGAATGTCATGCAGTCGGACGGCTTGCTCGCGTTGCGCGACACGTGGCGGCTCGTGATGCTTGGTGATATCTTGGCTCACTGTAGGAATGGAACGTCCGCGAAACCCAATGATGTAGGTGCGGGTTATCCGCTACTCCGGATTAGTGCAGCGACTTCTCGAAAAGATGGCACCGCAGACTTGGCAGATCACAAGTTCGCGGAGATTTCTGGATCTGAGGCGGAAAAGTATGCGGTTCGACCTGGCGATCTTCTCGCATGCAGATTCAATGGCAATCTCCATTATGTCGGTAGGGTGTCGCAGGTACCTGAGCACGTGAGCGGTCTAATTCTTCACCCTGACAAGCTCATTCGTATGCGCGCTATCACAGTTTCGCACGCCTATCTCCGTCATGTACTAAATTCTCGATATGTACGCAGGCAGATCGAGGGCGTCGCGGCAACAACCGCGGGAAATATCGGCATTAACGGCAAGCAGCTCAAGGCTCTGGTCGTCCCATTGGCGCCCTTGTCTGAACAGAAACGCATTGCGAAGAAGCTAGATGAGGCGTTCCTTTTGTTGGATGAGCTCGCAATGCTGGTGGGTTGAGCTTTCACTTCGTGGACCTGATGCGATGCCTCGCCTACCGCGCATTTGTAAGTTCATCGCTTGCGTCCATTCGAAAAGGCTTAGCTTGAAGATGCCCGTTGCGTGCTATGGCGCAACGGGCTTGAGGGTCAGTACTCCATCTGCAAGCACTGCTCCTTGGTGGCAGCGAGCAGCTGTGCAACGAACTTGCCGAACTCGCCGGCTTTGATCCGCGGCCAGAGCGCCGTGCGGCCAGCTGCTACCCCATGGCGGATTACGAGCCAGTCGTCTCCGCCCTCTTCCATGCAGATGAAGCAGGCATCGCGGTAGTAGAAAGCCGTGCCGAGCACCCACCAGCACTCGCCAACACGCTGCTCGAGCTCTGCCAGCCTGAAGCAGCCCATGAAGCTGTCCTTCGTGAACGCAGGATCGACAGCATCGTGCAGCGGTGGTGTGGCGATGCCGATCTCGTACCAGGTGTCGAGCAGCTCTGCGGGGAGCTCGGGTACCACGCGAACGTCCGCGAACACGCTGCGCCACTCCAAGCCGAGTTTCAGCGCCAACCTGTACCCGTCAGTCCACAGAGAGACGGTGTCGAGGGTTGTGTGCCAGCTCCGCCCATCAACCTTCCGAGCTTGCACGCGGTACGCCGCAGTGTTGAACAGCAGCTCGACCAGTTCCGCGGGTGCGTCCTGGTCGTCACCTTCAGGATCGGGAGGGCCAACGATGAGGCCGCTGCCCATGATCACGTCCTCGCCGCGGAACAGCTTGTTGTGCATCCACAGCAGCATGGTGAGTCGGTGGTTGATCGGCAGCTCCTGGAGCTTGCCCTCGTCATTGAAGTACACGCCTGCGGCGGGATCGGTGAGCTGCACCGCTTCTAACCTGCCGCCTACGATCCGGCGGAACGCGCCGGCATCGTGCTTGTCGAGTTGCTCCAGCCTGATGGGCTCGGAGAGGTCCGCGGGGACCACGATGGCTTGCACCATGAGTGCTCGCTTATGAACCACATGACCCTTGCCTAGCGGGAGGGTTCGTATCCACGCCAGGCCGCGGGCTCCCTGCACCTGGAGCCTGTGGCGTCGCGTCGATCTTCTGCTGTAGTTCTATTTACGCAGGCCAGAGTCAATCTGCATATGGTGGAAATTGCAGCGCAAACGAAGTGCTTCGACGAAACTTTCGCGTTGTAAGAGATGGAGTTCAGTACAGGGCTATCGAACCTTGCGGCGAAGCCGCAGTCTGATGGTTGCCAGCTGGCTGTACGGAGCCGGTGGCCGTGTACGATTCTCGGCACCCGTCGTCGACGTACCCGGCTGGCGGTCTCATGATGGAGGAGAACATGGCTTCTTCCGAGGGTGAGCGCCCGCGCCGCGCCCTAAGCACCTACAAGGCGGTATTTATCGCCATTGGTGCAGCCATCGTGGGGCTCGGCTTGCTTTGGCTGGCCGGGTCTGTGGACGCAATCAAGGGCAATCCGGGATTGCAGAGCGTGTTCAACAACCTGGGAAGTGCGCTCATTACCGGCATGGCACTGGTTGTGCTTTGGGAGCTAGTGAGTAAACGATCTTTCGCGCGAGAGGTTATTGAAGTAACCCGCTCTGCTGCAGATATTGAGCGCTCTGGAATTACGCATGCGGGAACCGAATATCTTCGGGATGCTGATTGGGACGGCCTGTTCTCCCGGGTTCAGAAGTTGGATATATTTTTTGCCTACGGGCATACGTGGCGCGGGAGTAACCTGACTAACCTTCGTGCGCTTGCAAGGAAGAAGGGTTGCCGGATCCGGGTGTATCTGCCCGATGTGGAGGATTCGGATACCGTGCGCCAGCTCGCTACTCGCATCAAGGGGACTCCCGAGAAGATGATCGATCTGATCGTCGAAGCGCGTAGCCACTTCGAGAGCTTGTACGAGCCTGGTGGTGCAGAGATATCCGTGTTCTATCGTCCAGGTGAACTACTATTTAGTGCGTATCGCTTCGATAGTACTGCGGTCATCACGCTCTTTGCTCACCGTAAGGAGCGTGGAGGTGTGCCGACGATCGTTTGCCAGGAACCGGGCACGTTGTACAGCTTCATCAAACTAGATCTAGATGCGGTCAACCGGCAGAGTAGGCAGGTTTTTCCTCAGCCTGTGGTGGTGGGGAATGCCGACTCCTGAGGTTCTTGCACGTGATATCAGTAGCTGGCATCTTGATGCTCTGCTTCAAGTCGATACCGTCGCGTGGGATATCGAAACAACTGGTCTCAACTGGCGAACCGAACGCATCGCAACGTGTCAGCTTCACGCGCCGGGAGTGGGCACACTCATCGTGCAGCTCCGCGGCGAGGCTCTGCCGGTTCGATTGTGTCGGCTACTCGCCGATGTTCGTGTGAAGAAGATCTTTCATCACGCTCCCTTCGATCTGAGATTTATGCATCGCTGGTGGGAGGTGACTCCATCGAACGTCGTGTGTACGAAGGTTGCTTCTCGGCTGCTCGACCCTTTCGGTGGTGGCTCGGTGCACACCTTGCGCTCTTTGCTTAGAAGTTTCCTTGGGGTGAATATCAGTAAGGAACAACGCCTAAGTGATTGGCGGGCTCCCGATCTATCTCCTGCGCAACTCGCGTACGCTGCGGCAGACGTTGAGTATCTCATTCCGTTGCACGATGAGTTGTGCTCCAGGCTGGCAAGCTCGGGCCTGATCGAGATCTTCGCGGACTGTTGCGCGTTCTTGCCTGCTCACGTCCAACTGCAGGTGCGGGAGTGGCCGGACGTGTTCGCGCACTGAAATAGCGTGTGTCGCTAATCGATCTTCTTGGTGTGTTCATCGGAATCAGTGCGATTTTGCTGATCCACTTTTTCTTTGAGTTCCATCAAGATATGGAGCAAGATCCTCGAAACCTCGGGTGTGAGTGCAGGTAGTTCGTCAGGCAGGTTCACGCGTACCGACTTCTGCTTGCACGTCGACTTCGGGGGGTCAGTGCCTGTGGCGTAAGCGGTAGCCTTGCCTTCATTCGAGTTCATTATGCGATCAGTATGCGGCCAGATTGGCCGTCCTGCTCGATCGCGTGCGGTGACTGATCGAGAGAGCCTGGTGCTCGGCTATCGTCGAATGCAATTAGGAGAGTTTTGAGGAGTTGAGAACTTGCACGTGTACTTCTTGTCATCTTCGCTTCTGCTTAGGTACCTGCCCACGCATTCGTTTTCATCCGAGATGCCGCGGCTTATGCAGAAGGCTAGCGGGCCGTATCCATCTTTGAATCTTTCTCCTTCATGATACAAGAACCAGTATCCTGGGTTTAGTGAGCCGTAAGCCGAACTGCGAACCCGGGTGATCTTGGTTCCCGTCTTCTGTTCCAGCTTGCCTACGATATCAAGCATCTGGGCTTCCGTTACCTTGCCTACGCTGTACGTGCCGAGTTGTGCCACCCATATCCCTTCTCCGAGAGGGACCGACGGCACGGGGGGCGTTGGCTCGGGTGCGGAAGATATTATTGGTGCAGACGTCGATGTATAGCCGATTTCCCTGAGCCTGCTGAGTAAGAGATCGATCGAGGGCGAGTGGTCGCCTGGTGCGTCGATTGCCTCTTCGAGTAGCTTGATATTCTTTTGAATGCACTCGCTCCGGTCGAGTCCGAATCCTAACCCCTCCTTTACGAGATGGATGACACGGTCGACGGCGTTTAGGTTCATCAGCGTGAAAGGGTCACTCTTCAGAACATTGCCATCTATGGAGACAAGTTCTGCGGACGCCGAAACGATCCCTGGCCAACCTGCCTCACCTACGTACTCTTCTCCGACGGTGATGGCCAGTTGATCGTTTGCTTGTCCGGCTACCTCGAAGTCTTCTTTTTTGGAGGGTAGAGGTAGTGGCAGTTGACTCCTCTTTATATCACCTGGGACGGTGAAGTCATACAGGACCGATGTTCTGCTAGGTCCGGCGCCATGGCAACCCTCCGGGGCCCAATAATCTAGCACCTGCACTTTGGTTTCTTTAATCAAGGCGGGTTGGGCTCCTTGATTGTGCAAAGTGATCTTTGCTGCCGAAACCTGGATATTCTGATTTTTAGAGGTGTCGGCTGGTGCGCCGTTGAAGATTGTTTCTTCGCTTAGCTCCACGGTTGATGTTAGATCGAGTTTAATGATAGAAAGGTCCGCATTTTGCGCCTGCTTATTCGCCTCTTCGGCCAAACTGGTCGAGCGGATGGACGGATTTAACGCTATTAAGGCGATAATTAAACTCGCTACACCGGCTATCCCTCCCACTGTGCCTGCGGCAGTACTGTGTCGGCGCAGGAATCCCTGTTTGCTTGGCGGTGCGGGCTGCTGGCTCGTTTGGCGCTTTCGCTTCTTGTTTTGTTTGGCTGACACTGGCGAACCTCCAGTATGTTTTTGCGCAGCCGATGTAGCGAACTGAAGAAGATATCGCCAGCTGGTATCAATTCGTTACGCTGAATCTGACTCCGGTTGCAGTTGGCGGAAGAGAGGGCAAAGAAGCAGACTTCTGCTTAGCGCTCATGCGGCCCACGCATCACAACCCCTGCTTGATGCAACCGCTCGCGTACCGTTTCGGCGCCTACACCGAAGTGCTTGGCAATCTTCTTGCAACTCCAGCCGTCGGCGTAGAGCTGGGCTGCTTCCATCATCTGGTCTTCGCTGAGTGCTGGGGCTGTGGTGTCGATGCCCTGGGCACGGAGGTGTCTGCCGATGGTGATGCGGTGGATCCCGTACTTCTCAGCTAGCTGGTAGACGCTGGAGCCGGCTCGGTACTGCTCGACGAGCTCATCGATCTCGGCAGGCTTGAGCTTGCGGAGGGTCTTGAAGGGTCTGGTTGGCATGGTAGGGCCTGCGCCGTTCGGCGCATCCGACCAGGTCCTTGCAAGATCAAGAAGCCACTGAACAGCGGTGGAGGGGTTTGAAAGGGCCTCAATCGCCCCCACCAGTCAGAACGGCGCCTCCGCGGGCGTCAGAAGGCGTCGTTGCCATCACCGACTGACTCAGTCGGGCTCTGAGTGCCGTTCCATCCGTGTGGCCAGCCGTTTCGTTTCGTCCAGCACGTGGCCGTAGATGTTCGCCGTGGTCGAGATCGACGCGTGGCCCAGCTGCTCCATCACCTCCCGAGTACGCGGTGCTCTTCTCGGAAGACGAACGTCGCGTGGCCCGTCGGCGTCTCGAAGATCCTGGATTCGACGTGGATGAATACCTTGCATCGCTCCCCGATGGTCGATGAGTGCGTGGGGAACTCATCACCAATTCCGTCGCGAGAGGTGATCGGACGTCGTTCGGTCTGTGGTCGGCTGTGGAACGTGCCGCCATGGTGCCGTACCTTGTTCGAGTTCGTCGGGGACGTTTGGACCCGCCACCTCCGAAGGACCACGACCTGTGAAGCGCAAGGGCAAGGCCGCGAAGCCCGTCCCCACCACCGTCACGCAGGAGCAGGTCAAGCTGCTCGCCCTGGTGGAGCAGGGAGGCGTGCACCGCGGCGCCACGAGCTGGTACCTGGAGCACCGGCCCGCGAAGCAGTGGGACGCGGACGACCTGGAGATCCTCCGGGGCAGGGAGTGGATCGTCTGGGAACAGCGCCTGCACCACGGGATGGCGGCGCCGGTCGACATCACGGCTCAGGGGCGGGCCGCGTTGCGGCACCACCTGCCGGAGTGGGTGCTGGGGCGGAAGGCCATCGCCTCCGAGCCGCCGCGGTTGCCGTCCGTTGAGTCGATCAGGACGTTGGACACGTTGCCGTAGCGCGGTAGAACGGTCTTTAGTCGAATCCAAACGGAGGCGAAGACCGGCCATGTCGAACTTGTTGACCGGCGGCGACTTGCGCGCACGTGACCACCACCGGATCGAGGACGACGCACGGGCTGAGGGGCCTCTGCATGCCGTCACCCTGCCCAATGGCGTGGAGATGCAGGTCGTCACTGTTGGGCTGGAGCTCACCCGTCAGCTGCTCACGGACCAGCGGCTCTCCAAGGACAGCGCGCGGTTGCAGCGTGAGATCAAGCGGCAGCTCGCCGAGTTGGGGAGCACGCAGGAGAACCTCGCCGGGTTGTTCGGGCCGAGCATGCTCAACAGCGACAACCCGCAGCACGCGCGGCTCAGGGCGCTTGCGGTGAAGGCGTTCAACGGCAGGGCGGTGCAGCAGCTCGCGCCGCGCATCGAGGAGATCAGCGCGGAGCTGATCGGCCGGCTTCCCGAGGGTGAGGAGGTCGACCTCGTCGGAGAGCTGGCCGTGCCGATGCCCATGCACGTCATCGGCGAGGTGCTCGGGCTGCCGGGGCAGGATCGGGCGCGGGTTCGTGCGTTGATCGAGACGATGATGTCGATGGAACCCGAGGTGTCGCAGCCGGCGAGTGACGAACTGGGCGGCTACTTCCACGGCCTGCTCACGAGTGGCGCGCTGGACCCGGGCTCGCTCTTCGGGTCGTTGGCCAGGGCTGACGAAGAGGGCGACCACCTGAGTCACGACGAACTGATGGCGATGGCGTTCCTTCTCGTCGTCGCGGGCCATGAGACGTCGGCGAGCCTCATCTCGAACGTTGTGCACGACGCGTTGGACAACGGCTGGTGGCGCAAGGCCGCTGAGGATCCCAGCCTGGTGCCGCGGCTCGTGGAGGAGACGTTGCGCCACAACCCACCGGTCCGCAGCGCCACGCACCGCATCACCACCGAGCCGGTCGAGATCGACGGCGTGGCGGTCCCCGAGGGCACGCTGCTGCTGATCAACCTCGGCGCCGCCGGACGGTGCCCGCGGGCGCACGAGAAGGCCGGCGAGTACCGGCTTGACCGCGAGACGACCGGCCACGCGACGTTCGGGCACGGGCCGCACTTCTGCCTCGGTTCGGCGCTGGCCCGCCTGGAGACCGAAACGGTGCTGCGGCAGCTGACGAGCCGGTTCCCGCGTGCCGTGTTCTCGGGCGATGAACAGCCGGAGATCACGCACAACGACATCATGGCCAGCCTTAAATCGCTACCGGTCGTGCTCAGGCGCTGACACGCTGGTGATCGTGGAGATCATTCAAGGGGGGTCCGGACACGTCGACGTGGCCGCGTTGATCTGGGCGCACGCGGTCGCCGTGAGGGACGGTTACGACGAGGTTCCGTCGCTCGAAGAGGCGCGGCCCGGGGTGGAGAGCGCTCTCGCGAAGGAGCCTTCGCTGTTGCTGCTCGCCCTGGAAGGCGGCCAGGCGGTGGGTTTCCTCGCTGGAGGTCCACAGGAGACGGACACCGCCTACGTCAACTACGTCGGTGTTCATCCCGACTCGTGGGGCAAGGGCGTCGGCGAGGCGTTGCTGCGTGCGCTGCCGGAAGTGTTGATCAAGAATGGATACGAGAAGGCCGAGTTGCTGGTCTACGTCGACAACGCGCGGGGCGTGCGGCTCTACGAACGGCTCGGTTGGATCAAGGTCGGCGACCCTGCGCCGCATCCGCGCAACGGCCGTGTGGAGCAGCGCTACGCGTTCTTGCCCGAGAGGGGACTCGAAGGTGTTTAGTCGGGGATTAGGGGATCAACCCCAATGCGGCTGACCAGGGCTATCCCAAAGTCCATTTGAGACCTACCTTTTGCTCATGTCAGTGCGCACCCTCGCCGTTGTGGTCGGTCTCGCGTTCTTGCTCGGCGGGGGTGCGATCCTGTTCGTGATGCTGGCCGTCGAGGCACCGAGCGGGACGCTGGTCCCGTGCGGCAACAGCCTGGGGCTCGGCTTCGACGAGCCCGCCGCCTCTGCCGTCAGTCCGGCCTATGTGGACATCTGCGCCGATCTCAGGCATCGCCGGCTGCTGTGGGGGCTGCCCGTGATCGGGCTGGGCGTACTGCTGCTGATCGGCTCTTTGGTCGGTTCCCGACGGGCTACTCGCCGGTAAGGTCGCGGCATGACGTGGATGGTCTACGGCGCCAACGGCTACACCGGACGTCTCATCGCCGAGCTCGCGGTCGAGCGCGGGGAGCGGCCGATCCTCGCCGGCCGCTCGCTCGAGAAGGTCGAGCCGATCGCGACCGCCCTGGGGCTGGAGTTCCGTGCGTTCGCTCTCGCCCAGGCGCGGACGCACCTCGAGGACGTCGACGCCGTCGTGCACTGTGCCGGGCCGTTCTCGCAGACGTCCACCGCGATGGTCGACGCGTGCCTGATGACCCGAACGCACTACCTCGACATCACGGGCGAGATCGACGTCTTCGAAGCCATCGGGGTGAGGGACGTCGACGCGCGCAAGGCGGGCATCGTGCTGTTGCCCGGTGCCGGGTTCGATGTCGTGCCCACGGACTGCGTCGCCGCGATCCTGAAGAACGCCCTGCCGTCCGCCACGCACCTCGACCTCGCGTTCGTCGTCGGGGGAGGGGCGAGTGCCGGGACGACCAAGACGTCCGTCGAGGCCGCTGCCGTGGGTGGGCGCATCCGCGTGAACGGTGACCTGAAGAGCGTCCGCATCGGACATCGCAGGCGCACCGCGTACTTCCGATCGGGGCCGCGCGAGGTCGGCAGCATCCCGTGGGGCGACGTGAGCACCGCCTACCGGTCGACCGGCATCCCGAACATCACGACGTTCACCACCGTGCCGGGTCTGCTCGGACAGCTGCAACAGGTGTTCGCGCCCGTGCTGCAGACGTCGCTCGTGCAGAGCGTCGCGAAGACCGTCGCCGGCCAGGTGAAAGGCCCTGACGAGCGCAAGCGCGCCAACACCAGGGCCGAGGTGTTCGGCGAGGCGTGGGACGCGCAGGCGAAGGTCGAATGCGCGATCACCACCCCGAACGCCTACAGCCTCACCGCGGACGCCGTGCTCCGCGCCATCGCCAAGATCAACGGCGTGGCGCCCGGCTCGCACACCCCGTCGAGCGCGTTCGGCGCCGACTTCGTGCGCGAGCTCGACGGCGTCGTCGCGGGTGAAGTCCGTTTCACGTGAGTTAGAACCTCTAACTTCACGTCTGTTAGACCTTCTAACGTCACTTCTTGAGGTGCTTGGCGACGCTGTCGACGACTCCGCCGACGGCGTCCTTCACCTTCTCCACGCCGTCCTTGACGGCGGCCTTCGCCTGGTCCGCGCGACCCTCGTCGGCGAGTTCCCGGTCGCCGGTCGCCTCGCCCGCGGTCTCCTTGACCTTGCCGCCGAGGTCCTCCGCCTTGTTGCCGATCTTGTCCGACAGCGACATCGCGTCCTCCTGAGCTGAACCTGCGCCGAACTCCGGGCCGGAGTTCGACTGACGCATGTTCGACACCCGCCGCCCCTCCTTCGTCACGCCACTGTCGGGTGAAAACCGGGTGAGGGCGATCACGGGCGGGAAATCAGGGAACCGCGTGACGTTCCGCGAGCGAACGTGTCCATCGAGCGACAAAGCAAATTTGGGCGGGGGTGTGCGCATGGGCGTGGCCGAAGCAGCCGCACTCGACGATGCCACGCTGGTGGCACGGTCACGTGACGGCGACATGAGGGCATATGAGCAGCTCGTGCGCCGTTATCAGGGGCCGATGTACCGGCTGGCGTTGCGCATCGTGGGCAGCTCGGGTGATGCCGAGGACGCGGTGCAGGACGTGTTCCTGACCGCGTGGCGGCGGCTCGGGCAGCTCAACGACGACGGGGCCTTCCTCGGCTGGCTCTACCGCACCACCACCAACCAGTGCCTGAACGTGCTGCGCAAGCGCAAACCGCACGCCGACACCGAGCTCGACGAGCACGAGTCGCCGGCGCCGCGGACCCGGCCCGACCGCGCGGTGGAGGTGAACGCGCAGCTCGACGCGCTGCAAGCCGCACTGCGCGGTCTCACGCCGGAACAGCGGGCGTGCTGGGTGCTGCGTGAGGTCCACGGCCGGTCGTACGACGAGATCGCCGAGGCGATCGGCACGACCCAGCAGTCGGTGCGCGGCAGGCTCGCGCGGGCACGGGCACAACTCGCGGAGGTGATGGCGCCGTGGCGGTGACGTCCGAGTCCGACTACGTCCTGCCGTGCGGGCGGGACGTCGAAGAGGTCTGGGAGGCGATCGACCTCTCGGACGAGCACACGCGCTCGTGCCCGCACTGCGCTGCGGTGCGGGAGAGCCTCCTGGTGTTGCGCGAGGCCACGAAAGAGATGGCCCGCGAAGAAGTCGAGCCACCGTCCGACCTGGTCAGCCGCGTGATGTCGGCCGTGCGCGCGGACGTGCGGCGGTCCGATGTCGTGCCGTTGCCCGGTGACGGACTGGCTCGGGTGAGCACGCGCGCGGTCGCGGCGGTGCTGCGGTACGCCGCGGACGGCGTCGACGGTGTGCGGGCACGAGGGTGCCGGGTCGTCGAAGCGCCTGAGTCGACCGTGCCGGACCCGGTGATCGAGGTCGAGCTCAGCATCGTGATCACCGCGGGACGGGTCACGCACCTGGCGTACGACGAGGTGCGGCGCAGGGTGCTGGCGGCGGCCTCCGCACGGATCGGTGTGCGGCTCGCCCGCCTGGACCTCGTCGTGTCCGACGTTCTCGAAGGATGAGCGAGTGATCGAAGCAGTCGTGTCCGCTCCGGCGGTGGCGGCGGTCGCGGTGCACGCGGCCGAACGGGTCGCCGGGGTGCGTGTGCAGCCGGGAGTGGCAGGCCTGGTGGGTTCCGTGGTGCGCAAGGCGAGGCAGCAGATCAAGGGGCTGCAGCCCGCCCCGGTCGAAGGCGTGCGGGTGCGGTGGTCCGGGACCGTCGCGCTGCTGGAGGTGGACGTGGTGATCTCGGGACAGGACCAGGCCGCGGCCGTGGCTCGTGCCGTGCAACGGTCGGTGCGCGCGCTCGTGCCGGAACTGACCGGCGTCGAGGTGGAGTCGGTGTTCGTCACCATCGTGGACGTCGCATGGTGATCGTGGCGGAGTTGTTGAAGGCGCTGGAGAAGATCGACGGGCTGCGGCCGTCGGTGCCCGAGCCCGCGCGCTCGTGGACCTCCTGGGACGTCGACGCGCTGGCCGTCGACGTCGAGGACGAACTGGTGTGCGTCCGGGTCGTCGCCACGCGGCTGCCGCTGGCGCTCGCCGGGGCCGGTGAGTCGCTGCGGGCTGTTCTCCTTGGCACGCAATGGGAAGACGCCGTAGTGCGGATCGTGGTGACCGATGTGGACAAACGTGCCCTCGATCACCTGAACGGGTCGTGACGTTTCGGCGAGAGCCGGTGTCGATCTGATGTGACCGCTTCGAAGGAAGGAAATGCGATGAGCACCCAGACTGTGGAGAAGAACGGTGTCACGGCAGGGAAGCTGGTGACGGACAAGGGTTCCACCACGATCGCGGACGTCGTGGTGCAGAAGGTCGCGGGCCTCGCTGCCAAGGAGATCCGCGGCGTGCACGCGCTGGGCGGCGGCGCCACCCGTGCGCTGAGCGCGTTGCGCGACCGCATCCCCGGTGCGACCGCGAGCGCGGGCCAGGGCGTGTCGGTCGAGGTCGGCGAGAAGCAGGCCGCCGTCGACCTGGAGCTCGTCGTCGAGTACGGCGTGCCGATCGCGGAGCTCGCGAAGTCGGTGCGCACCAACGTGATCACCGCGATCGAGCAGATCACCGGCCTCGAGGTCGTCGAGGTCAACATCAACGTCAACGACGTGCACATCCCGAGCGACACCGAGGGCGAAGAGCCCGAAACCGCACGCGTGCAGTGAAGGGGAACGCCATGAGCACCACCGCACTGGGCCTGTTGACCGGGCTCGCGCTCGGCCTGGCCGCCGCGTTCGGGGGCTTCAGCGCGTTCCTGCTCGTGCTCGTCTTCGGCGCGCTCGGCCTGGTCGCGGGCCGGGTCGCCGAGGGCAAGCTCGACCTCGCGCAGCTGCTCGGCAGGGATCGGGACTGACGATGACGACAACGCTCACCGCACAGCCGGGCACTGCCCAGCCAGGTTCGGCTCAGCCAGGTTTGACCACCGTCGCGGACCGCGCGGTGGGCCGCATCGCCGGACGTGCCGCCCTGGAGGTGCCGGACGTGCTCGACTGCGCCGTCACCGCGAGGGTGACCGGGGGAGTGGCCACCCTCGACACGCGCCTTGACCTGCGCTACCCGGCGCCGGTCGCGTCGACGGCCGCCCGCGTCCGCGCCCACCTGGTCGAGAGGGTCGCCGCGCTCACGGGCCTGCGGGTCTCCGTCGTGGACGTGTCGGTCGGCGTGCTGCGCGCGGAGGCGGTCCCGGTGAGGAGGGTCCGGTGACCCGCCGCTCCCGCCGTGCCCTGACCGCCACGCTCACGGCGCTCGTCCTGCTGGCCGCGTCGGTCCTGGTCGCGCTGACGGCCGTCCAGCTCGCGCTCGGCGAACCCCCGTTCCTGCCCTACGACTCCCTCGTCGGCACGGTGCACGACCTGACGTGGTCGTCGCGGGAGGTGGCCGTGGCGGGCGGGGTCGTCGCGGCCATCGGCCTTCTGCTGCTCCTCGCCGCGGTGGTGCCCGGACGGGCGCGGACCGCGACCCTGGACCAGCACACCGCGGTCTCGGTGCGCGGTCTGCGCAACGCTCTGCGGTCCGCGGCCGTCGTCGACGGCGTCGAGTCGGCCGCCGTGAAGGTGCGCCGCCGCCGGGTCCGCGCGGTGGTGCGCACCCGGCGTGCCGTGGCCGACGGCCTCGGCGACGCCGTCCGCACGGCGCTCGAACACCGTGTCGGCGAGTTCGCCCTCACCCGGCCGCCTCAGGTCGTGGTGCGGGTCAAGGCACTCAGGAGCACACCGTGAACCGCTTCGTGTTGGGCCTGCTGGGCCTCGTCCTGTTGCTCGCCGGCGCACTCGCGGTCGCCATCCACCTCGATTTCGTGCCTCAGGTGGATCGCGACGCCTCCCTGCTGCCCGGTACGGCGCTGCCACCGGCCTGGGTGCTGTGGGTGGTCGCCGCCGCGGCGGTCGTGGTCGCGCTGCTGTGCCTGCGCTGGCTCGCCGCCCAGATCCCACGCCGCAAGGTCGTGTCCTGGCGCTGGGCCGACGAGGCGGGTGCCACCCGCATCAGCACCGCGACGGCCACCGCGCCGTTCGCCGAGGAGATCACCGCCTACCCCGGTGTGCGCAAGGTCGAGGCCGAGCTGACCGGCCCGCACACCGCCCCGCGCCTGGCCCTCGTCGTCCGCGCCCACGGCGACGCCGATCTGCGGGGGATCCGCCGCCGCATCGACGACGAGGGCCTGCCACGGCTGCGTGAGGCACTCGGCACGCCCGATCTGCAGGCCATCGTGGAGTTCCGGATGTCGAACTCGAAGGGCGACGCCCGCGTGCGCTGATGCCGTGTCCGGTCAGCGATCCCCCGTTTCCGTTAGATACCGATCGATTGCCTTGATGTCGCGGAAGCGTTCATGCCGGTAGTTCGGGAAGTTGTCGCTCCGCTGCAGCTTCGTCGGACTCAGCCGCACATCGGTGAACGGAACGGGATCCGACGGCAGCGGTCCGGCGTTGTCGATGACCAGGCAGGTCAGCTGCTGGGCATCGGTGTGAGTGATCAACTGGTAGATCCGGTGCATGCCGTCGACCACGACGAGTGCGCCGCCGGGCTGCCTCTCGACGATGGGAGGCAGCACCAGCCTGCGGCCTCCACTGCTTTCGATGGCCGCAGGTTCAAATGGATCCAACGCGTACTTTCGGTATCCCTCGATCAACGCGGAGGCGCCGGGCAGTTTCGCGGTCTTCACCGTCCGGCAGCACGACTGCAACGACGCTCGCGAGACGTTTTGCAACGAGATGTCGTCCAACGTCAGGTGTCGGTAGTGACTGATCTGCGACAAGATCCGGTGCAGATCGTTGGTGGACAACTGACGGCGGTCCACGATGATCCCTTGCGGTAAGCCGGCCCAGATGGACCCAAAGAGCTGATGCAGCATGGCGATGTAGCTGAGGTCTCGGTCCGGAAGGTATCTGCGCGCCTCGTAGTCGAACGACCTGTCACTACCGGACTGCCCCGTGGCCATGGTGATGCGTTGTTTCGGTGTCTTGACGACCGTCAGTGCCGTGCCCTGGTCGGGGCTGACTTCCGCATCGGCCACCATGCCGCGGACTTTCACCAGGTCGCCGTCGTAGTACCTGACCTTCACACCGGCCGCGAACAGCGTCCGGACCTGGTCCAGCAGGATCGGGGTGGAGGGCCACTTGCACAGCACGTGGACCGAAGCTCCGGCCTTGGTGCGTGCGCGGAGCACGTCCTTGTTGGCGCGAGCCCAGGACACGTCACCCGCGAAGACCTCCACGGCGTGGTCTGCTCCGGACAGCACCGTTCGCCACGCGAGGTCGACTTTTTCCTTGCCCTCGAACCTGTTTGGGTCGCGGTAGAAGATCTGCAGGACGACGAGCGTCGCGAACGCTATGAAGGAGATGACAATGGCGGTGATCGCGACAGCCCGGTTGAGGGGAATCAGCTTGTCCAGCGTCATGCCGGTGATACCGACGACAATGCTCGCCCACTGGATCGTGGTGACAACTCGCTGACTCATCGCCGCCTCGATTGTTGTGGTTCCAAGCCCCAACCAGCTGATCGACACCGCGAGCGCGCTCGTTACGCCGCGAGCGGGCAGGTGGGAACCCCTGCCCGCTCGCGGGAACGCCTCTGGGCTCTAGCGAGGTGCTAGCAGGCTCGTGATCTCCTGGGACGCCGACACCGTCAGCAGGTGCTGGAGGTTCTCCGGCAGGTCCTCGCCGCGCTTCTGCTTCGCCTGCGCGTAGAGGCGGCCGGCGCGGTACGAGGAGCGGACGAGCGGGCCCGCCATGACACCGAGGAAGCCGATCTCCTCGGCCGTCTCCTTGTGCTGGACGAACTCCTCGGGCTTCACCCAGCGCTCGACCGGGTGGTGCCGCGGCGACGGGCGCAGGTACTGCGTGATGGTGATGATGTCGCAGCCCGCGTCGTAGAGGTCGGCGAGCGCCTCCGTGACCTCCTCGGGGGTCTCGCCCATGCCGAGGATCAGGTTCGACTTGGTGACCAGGCCGAACTCGCGGGCCTTGGTGATCACCTCGAGGGAACGCTCGTAGCGGAACGCCGGGCGGATGCGCTTGAAGATCCGCGGGACGGTCTCCAGGTTGTGCGCGAGCACCTCCGGCCGGGACTCGAAGACCTCGGCCAGCTGCTCGGGGACCGCGTTGAAGTCCGGGATCAGCAGCTCGACGCCCGTGCCGGGGTTCATCTCGTGGATCTGGCGGACCGTCTCGGCGTACAGCCACGCGCCGCCGTCCTCCAGGTCGTCACGGGCGACGCCGGTGACGGTGGAGTAGCGCAGGCCCATCGCCTGGACCGACTCGGCGACGCGGCGGGGTTCGTCGCGGTCGAGGTCGGCGGGCTTGCCCGTGTCGATCTGGCAGAAGTCGCAGCGCCTGGTGCACTGCTCCCCGCCGATCAGGAACGTGGCCTCGCGGTCTTCCCAGCACTCGTAGATGTTGGGACAGCCGGCCTCTTCGCAGACCGTGTGGAGGCCTTCGCGTTTGACCAGACCCTTGAGCTCCCGGTATTCGGGGCCCATCTTCGCCCGCGTCTTGATCCACGGGGGCTTCTTCTCGATCGGCGTCTCGCTGTTGCGGACCTCGAGCCGCAGCAGCTTCCGACCCTCAGGTACCACAGTCACGTCATCACCCTACGCTGCGCACTCAAGTGTCCGGGGTCACGCACTCCCAGGTCAGGCTAAGTGCGGGAACCGGGCTTTCAGTGGAGCGCCCGTTGTTCACGATCTGTTGTCGACGCAGGTCACGTCCAACATGAATAACACGATCGGGCTGAAGATGTTCCCGGCCAGGAGGTGACGACCGCGCCCCTCCTGGTCGAGGGCGCCGGTCCCCTACGGAAGATCTGGAGCGATTCCGGTCAGCTTGATCGTGAGCTCCCAGAGGCGGTTCGCGGCGAGGTCGTCCCTGGCGGCGGCCGTCATCCGCGCGACGGTGGGGTAACCGCGAGCGCCGTTGAAGCTGTCCGGGCCGTAGTACTCGCCTCCGCGCGCTTCGGGGGACGTCGCCGCGTAGAGCTGCGGGAGCGCGCCCATCTCGACGGACTGCGAGAACAGGTGGCTGATCTTGCCGCCGACCCTCATGACCACCGACTTGTGTGCGTCGGCCATGTTGTTGGTGAGCTCGGTGGCCGTCATACCGGGGTGGGCCGCGATGGACGTCACGTCCTGCGAACGGCGGTCCAGCTCGCGCGCGAACAGGATGTTGGCGAGCTTCGACTGCCCGTAGGAGCCCTGGAGGCTGTACGGGCGGCGCTCCCAGTTCGGGTCCTCGAAGTCGATGCGCCCCGCCCGGTGCATCAGCGACGAGACCGTGACGACGCGGGCGCCGGGGCGTTGCCTCAGCGCGGGCAGCAACAGCCAGGTCAGCGCGGCGTGGCCCAGGTGGTTGGTGCCGAACTGGCGCTCGAAGCCGTCGACGGTCCGGCCGTTCGGGACGGCCATGATGCCCGCGTTGTTGACGAGGACGTCGAGCGCCTCGACCTTCTCCGCTGCCGTGCGCACGGAGCTGAGGTCGGCGAGGTCGAGTTCGAGGACCTCGGCGGAACCCTGCACGGAACGGCGCGCGGTCTCCCCGCGCTGGACCGAGCGACAACCCATGATCACGTGGGCCCCGTTCGCCGCGAGCACCTGGGCGGTGCGCAGGCCTAGACCGGAGTTCGCACCGGTCACGAGGACTGTGCGGCCGGTCTGGCCGGGGATGTCGGCTTCGGTCCAACGACTCATGGAGTCATTCCTACCGTCCGGTAACTGCTGAGCGAAAGGTGTGCGTCCAGTACGGCTCGCAACACCGGCTCTTCGGCGGCCAGTTCCGCGATGACGCGGTCCTCGTCCACGGGGCCGTTCAGTCCGGCGTTCTCCATGCGGGCGGTCAGCTTGTTCTGCCAGCGGTGGTCGAGTGCCAGCAGCAGTTCGTGCAGTGAGCCGAAGACGTCCGGATCCACGATCAGCGGCGCGGACGGGTCGCGGCGAGCGTCGCTCAGGACGGCGTCGAGCGCGTCACGGCGGCGGTAGTGGTGTGCCCAGCCCATCTCGTACCCCCGGTCTCTCGCATACTGTCGGTATGACACGACCATACCACCGGTACGTACCGGTGGTATGTGAGATACGTTTCGTGTGTGCGAACACGACGCGCCGAGTACTCGGAGTCGACCAGGCAGGCGCTCGTGGACAGCGCCGTGCACCTGTTCACCAAGCGCGGCTACGCCGGCACCTCGCTCGACGAGGTCGTCAAACGCGCCCGCGTGACAAAAGGCGCGCTGTACCACCACTTCAGCGGCAAGCAGGCGTTGTTCGAGGCGGCCTTCACCCAGGTCGAGACCCAGTCGATCTCCTCGCTGACCGCGCTGATCACGGCGGACGGCGACCCGTGGGAGACCGCGGTGGGAGGCCTGCGCGCGTACGTCCGCAAGTGCCTGGAGCCCGAGTACCAGCGGATCATCGTCCACGAGGCGCCGGTCGTGATGGGCTGGGAACGCTGGCGTGAGGCGGAGGAGCAGTTCAGCTTCGGTCTGCTCCGCACGGCCGTGCAGTTGCTCGTCGACGCCGGTGAGATCGAGGAGGCGCCGGTCGAGATCATGGCGCGGCTGCTGTTCGGAGCACTGTCCGCGGGCGCGAGCACCATCGCGAGTTCGTCCGATCCGAAGCGCACCGGGCGTGAGGTCGAACGCGCGATCCTGCGTGTTCTGGAGGGATTGCGCAAGAAGTAGTCGAGTTCGGCCCTAGTGGCCGAGCGGAACGTCGATCACCACGCGGACAACAGAGGTGGTCGGCATCATGATCGAACCTGTCAGCACGCGCCTGGGACTCGACGGCAAGATCGCAGTGGTCACGTCGGGAACGCACGGGCTCGGTCTCGCCATCGCGAGCAAGCTCTGCGACAACGGCGCCCACGTCATCCTCACGACGTCCGACGAGGACAACGTCGACCTGGAGCGCGCGAAGCTCGTCCTGGCCGGCAAGCCCGGCTCGGTGAGCGTCACCCAGCTCAACATCCAGGACGAGCACTCGGTGCGGCTCCTGCTCGACCGGGTCAAGGAGGAACGCGGCCAGTTGGACGTGTTCGTCCACCACGCCGTGTCGCCGGACCTCACGCCGTTGCTCAACATCGTGGAGCCGCTCGCCAAGGCGCTCGTCGACGGCGGCCGCGTGGTCGTCGCGGGTTACACGGTGACACCGGTGCACGGCGTGATCCGGACCCTGGCGCTGGAAATGGCTTGGTACAAGGTCGCCGTGAACGCCGTCGTCACCACCGTCGTCGACAACGGCCCCATGAACATAGATCCCGACCTGGTCGACCGGCTCGCGATCAAGAGCCCGTCCGGTCGCGTCACCCTGCCCCAGGACATCGCGAACGCGGTTTCGTTGCTCTGCACCGACGAAGCCGCCTGGATCCAGGGTCAGGTGATCACCGTCGACGGCGGTCTCGAACTGCTGGAGCGCTGGGGTGAGACGCGCTGAACGCACCCTCGACGATCGGCTCTGTCGGTTGTTCGCACCCTGCCGCACGGACCGAATCGCTTGTACCGTTTTGCGCTCGTGCAGTCCTGGAGCCGTCCCGGTCGTCGATTCGGTCCTTGAGCGATCTGTGAGCGCGCGGTGACCCCAAGTCATCCACCGATTACCCTCATTAATTGCTCCTAGCGCATTTGGAGTAACGCTCGCCGCAGCCGGACTCAATGCTTGTCCTGCATGGTCACCGAGTGTAAGACTCGAAATGGTGACCTGGGGGCAAGCAAGGGGGTCGGATGATCAGAGTGCTACTAGCCGAGGACGTGCAAATGGTCCGCGGTGCTTTGGTCGCCTTGTTGAATCTCGAACCAGATATTGAGGTCGTCGCGTCTGTCGCAACGGGTGATGAAATCATCTCGGCAGTGGAGAAGAACAAACCGGACGTAGCGGTGCTCGACATCGACCTGCCCGGTATGGACGGCCTTTCCGCCGCGACCGTCATCCACGACACCGCACCGGAGACGCGCACTCTCATTCTCACGAGCCTCGGCAGACCGGGCACACTGCGCCGTGCGCTGAACGCCCGAGTCAACGGGTTCATCCTCAAGGATGCTCCGGTTGGAGAACTCGCTGACGCCATTCGCGGCGTCTCAATTGGTCGCCGCGTGATCGACTCGCAGCTCGCACTTTCCGCGTGGGACACCGACGAGTGCCCGCTGACTCCTCGGGAACTGGAAGTGCTGCGGCTCGCCTCGGACGGTGCGGACGCCATGGAGATCGCCACGACGCTGTTCCTGTCGGTCGGCACCGTTCGCAACTACCTGACGGCGGCGACGGCCAAGCTCGACGCGCGCAACCGGGTCGACGCCGTCCGCATCGCCCGCAAGTCCGGGTGGTTCTGAGCGCCGGTCGGCGGGTGGTCCGGCAGGCGGTGCGGGCACGGAGATCCTGATCTTCACCTGGCCCTTGCAATGACTCTTTTGACGACGAAGTCCAAAGAGTCATTGCTAAGGGCCAGGTGGACGAGGGTGCGCGAAGATCGTCTTTGGGGTGAGCGGTGGCGGGACCCCTGAGAGCTAAGGCTGCGGGACGGCCGGGATGGCGGCGTGGACGTGGAACGAGCCGTCGCCGATGTGGCGGGCCGTGAAGGTGCCGCCGGCTGCCTTGACGCGTTCGGCCTGGTTGCGGACGCCGTTGCAGTCGGCTGAGCTCGTGCGGTCGGCGGCGCCGTTGTTGATGACGTCGAGCAGGATCGTGGCGCCTCGCTGGTGCACGCCGATGGTGCAGATGCTGGCGTCGCTGTGGCGCAGGACGTTCGTGACGGCCTCGCACAGGACCGCGGCGAGGACGGTCTCCACCGGCTCCGGGAGCGGGTCGTGGGCCAGTTCCACGCGGACGTCGATGTTCGAGGCCGCGAGCATCGCCTTGGCCGAGTCCGAGGTGTCCGCGAGGGACAGCGGGCGGTAGCCGCGGGCCATGGAACGCACGTCGGCCAGGGCGTGGTGGGTGATGTCCAATATGTCGGTGATGTGTTCCTGCATGAACTCCCAGCCGTGGTCCGGGCGGTCCGCCACGATCCGGTGGGCCAGTTCGCTCTTGAGCTTGATGGCGCTGAGGCTGTAGCCGAGCAGGTCGTGCAGGTCGCGGGCCACGCGGACGCGTTCCGCGGTCACGGCGGCGGTCGTGATGACGACGGTGTCGGCCAGGGGCTGCGGGGCCGGTTCGGGGGTGGGGTGCGGGGCCGGTGAGGGCCAGTCGCGGTGGGTGGCGAAGCCCGTGGCCAGGCCCGCGAGCAGCAGGGCGGTAGCCGCGGTGGCCACCATCGCCTCGCCGTGGACGGCTTGGGCGAGGCCGGTCGAGACCACGGTCGCGACGAAGATCGACCAGCCGAAAGCCGGGCGCAGGATCAGCAGCGCGTTGCCGGCGACGAGGCCCGCGACACCCGTCCAGGAATGTCCGAAGAGGGCGTACGGCAGTAGCAGCAGTGCCGCTTGGGTTGCCAGTGCGAGGTGTCGCTGGAGTGCGGTCAGCGGCCTGAAATACGACACTTGCAGCAGGACAAGTACCGCTAAATCAATGACCGATACCGCCAATTCGGTGACCTCGCCGGCGAGAAGTAGCGCGCGGGTCAGGTCGGTCAGGCACACAGCGGCGAAGACCGCCACGATGATCGCGCGGTATCTCGGTATCGCTGGTGTTGCATTCACGTGCCCCCCAAGAGCTGACAGCTCCAGAGCAAAGTCTCCGAGTCAACGCCGGTCAAAGACCGCAGCACGGCGCTCGCCCAGGCCGAATACTAGACAAGGGAAGGCAGTTCAGGACGGCAACTGAATCGGTTCAGAATGCGAAGTCGCATTGACTCGCGACTCAATGTCATGCCAATGGACGAGTATTTCTGAGTAACCGTCACGGCATGTGGTCGGACGATTACCGGCCGGGACGGTTTGGGTTCGTCCGAGTATATGAATTTCTCACGCCGGGCGCAGTAGTTCGCCATCCGAGAGTCATGGCGGCATACGTGGCGTCCGATAGCCCCGCTCAGGTGAACTTGATGGCACGACCAAGTCGTCCGCCGCAGAGCAGGGGAGGCTCCAATGGAGATCAAGGTTCTGGGACCGCTGGAGGCACGGGAGAACGGCGTCTCGATCGCACCGAGCGCGGTGAAGCCCAGGCAGGTGCTCTCGCTGCTCGGCCTTCAGGCGGGGCACGTGGTGACGGTTCCGACGTTGATCGAAGAGCTCTGGGGAATGACACCCCCACGCAGCGCACTCACGACTTTGCAGACCTACGTGCTGCAGGTCCGCCGGCGCATCGAGGCGGCCATGCCGGGAGAGGGTCCCGGTGTCGCGAAGAACGTTCTGGTGACCCGCTACGGCGGCTACATGCTGGACGTTCCGCCGGAGAGCGTCGACGTCCGCAGCTACGAGCGGCTCGCGAGTGCGGGTCAGCGCGCGTTCGAGGTCGGTGACCTGGAGTCCGCGAGCCGTTTGCTGCGCAGCGCCGCCGAGGTGTGGCGCGGACCGGTGCTGGTGGACGTGCAGATCGGCGTCCGGCTCGGCATGGAGGTCACCCGTTTGCAGGAGAGCCGCCTCGGCGTGCTGGAGACCCGCATCGAGGCCGACCTGCAGCTGGGCAAGCACCAGTCGCTGCTGTCCGAGCTGTCGGTGCTCACCGCGCAGCACCCGATGCACGAGAACCTCTGTGCGCAGTACATGCTCGCGCTCTACCGGGCGGGACGGCAGTGGAAGTCGCTGGAGGCCTACCAGTCCCTGCGCGACACGTTGATCGAGGAGCTGGGGCTTGAGCCGTCCGAAAGGCTGCGTCAGTTGCAGCGGGCGATCCTGAGCTCCGAGCCGTCGCTCGACAAGCCGTTGTCGCCTCGCCAGCTGGAGCGCCAGCTCGCGGGCTGAGATCAGTTCGGGGAGCAACCGTGGACACCACCGGTGCAGGTGCGTTGATCAAGGCGCTCGAGGACGTCGGCTGCGAGGTGATCTTCGGAATGCCGGGCGGTGCGATCCTTCCCGCCTACGACCCGTTGTACGACTCGAAGATCCGGCACGTCCTGGTGCGGCACGAGCAAGGCGCCGGGCACGCCGCCCAGGGGTACGCGCAGGCGACCGGACGAGTGGGCGTCTGCATGGCGACTTCGGGACCCGGTGCGACGAACCTGGTGACACCACTGGCGGACGCGTACATGGACTCGGTGCCGATCGTGGCGATCACCGGCCAGGTCAACAGGTCGGTGATCGGGACGGACGCCTTCCAGGAGGCGGACATCCGCAGCATCACGCTCCCGATCACGAAACACAGCTACCAGGTGCACGACCCGGCTGACATCCCCCGCGTGATCGCCGAGGCGTTCCAGCTCGCGGCGAGCGGGCGGCCGGGCCCGGTGCTGGTGGACCTGCCCAAGGACGTGCTGGCCACCGCCACCACCTACACACCCGTGAAGCCGGCCGCCCAGCCGCGCCCGGTGCTCTCGCCGGTGCAGATCCGCAACGCCGCCCAGCTCATCGGCAGCTCGAAACGGCCGGTGTTCTACGTCGGCGGCGGTGTGATCCGCAGCGGTGCGGCGCCCGAGCTCCGGAAACTCGCGGAGAAGACCGGGATCCCGGTCGTCACCACGCTCATGGCCCGCGGCGCGTTCCCCGACTCGCACCCGCTGCACCTGGGGATGCCCGGCATGCACGGCACGGTGCCCGCCGTCGCCGCGCTGCAACGGGCCGACCTGCTGATCGCGCTGGGGACCCGGTTCGACGACCGCGTCACGGGGTTGCTGCCGGAGTTCGCCCCGCACGCCGCGGTGATCCACGCCGACATCGACCCCGCCGAGATCTCCAAGAACCGCAAGGCGGACGTCGGCATCGTCGGCGACTGCCGCGACGTCATGGCAGCGCTCTCAGCGGTCATCACGCGGAAAACCGACCTCGCCGGCTGGTGGAACTACCTCGGCGGCCTGCTCGCCACCTACCCGCTCGGCTACGACTGGCCCACGGACGGCGCGCTCGCCCCGCAGTACGTGATCGAACGGATCAGCAAGCTCACCGGCCCGGAGGCCATCTACACCGCGGGCGTCGGCCAGCACCAGATGTGGGCCGCGCAGTTCGTGAAGTACGAACGCCCCGGCTCGTTCATCAACTCCGGCGGCGCGGGCACGATGGGCTTCGCCGTGCCGGCGGCGATGGGCGCGCAGGCGGGAGCGCCGGACCGCACGGTGTGGGCCATCGACGGCGACGGCTGCTTCCAGATGACCAACCAGGAGCTCGCGACGTGTGCCGCCGAAGGCATCCCGATCAAGGTCGCGATCATCAACAACGGCAACCTCGGCATGGTCCGCCAGTGGCAGACCCTGTTCTACGAGGGCCGGTACTCCAACACCCGGCTCGGCACGCACCAGCGCCACCCCGACTTCGTGAAGCTGGCCGACGCGCTCGGCTGCGTCGGGCTGCGGTGCGAGAGCCAGTCCGAAGTGGACGGGACCATCCTCGAGGCGATGGCGGTCCGCGACCGGCCCGTCGTCGTCGACTTCGTGGTGGGACAGGACGCCCAGGTCTGGCCGATGGTCGCCGCGGGCACGGGCAACGACGAGATCATGGCCGCGCGGGGCATCCGGCCCCTGTTCGACGAGGAAGAGTGATGACCAGACATTCGCTTTCCCTGTTGCTGCGCAACGAACCGGGAGCGCTGGCACGGATCGTGGTGCTGTTCTCCAGCCGGGGCGTCGACGTCGAGTCGCTGAGCCTCGCGCCGGCCGAGCGGGGTGACCTGTCCCGTCTCGACGTCGTCGTGGACCTGCAACCCGGCCGCACGGTCGTCCAGCTGATCAAGCAGCTCGGCCGGATCGTCGACGTCAAGAGCGTCGTCGACCGCACGCACGACGAGGCGCTCGAGCTCGGAGCCTAGACAGCGCGAAGAAACGGCCGCCCCGGAGGCTTGGGGCGGCCGTTTCGTTTGCCTGAGAGGGTTCCGGGCCTCTCAGGCAGCCTTCGGGACGTGCTTCTCGATGACGCGGGCGTACGTCTCCAGCGTCTCGCCGGGCGACGGGCCGTCGAGCGCCTTGTGGATGCCCTCGGCGATGTCACCGTGGCGGTGCAGGTCGGCGTGCGTCAGCGTGACCTTCGTCGTCGTCGGCCCGACGACCTCGAAGTCCACCTTGATGAACGAGGCCTTCTCGTCGTCGAAGATCGGCTGCCAGTACGGGCCGACCCGCCACGTCATCACGAGGCGCTTGGGCGGATCCCACTCGGTGATGGTGCCCCAGGCGATCTCCTCGCCGTCCGCGCCGCGCTCGAAGTAGCGCCCGCCGACGAACGGTTCGATCGTGATCGCCTGGCGGTCCTTCACGAACACGTGCGACTCCGGCCACCACTCGATCGGCTTCGACGCGAAGATCGCGAACGCCTGCTCGATCGTCGCCTCGACCGTCACCAACTTGGCGACATCGGGAGTTGAGGCCATGTGGCCCTCCTCGCGCAATAGATAGGGGAGATGTCACCGACGACCGTGCCCGGTTCGTCTCGACCCCACCTGGAACCGGGGTCGAACCAGGACGGCTCGACCGGATGTCCAGCGCCCGCACCCATATTCGCGGTAGCCAAACCGGCAGACCGAGGAGTTGTCGTGTCCCCTGTCAATGTTGCGGTCCACATCGAGGTCCAGACGTTCTACGCCCAGCAGATGCGGCTGCTCGACGCGTTGGACGTGGAGGGCTACGCCCAGACGTTCACCGAGGACGGGGTCACCGACCACGCCCACCGGAGCGAGAAGGTCGAGGGCCGGGCGGCCCTGATCGCCGGCGCAAGCGCCGCGCTGCCCCGTTACAAGGGCGTCGCCGTGCGGCACTGGAACGACCACTACCTGATCGAAGAGGTCGACGAGAACACGCTGAACGTCAGCTACGCGTCGCTCGTCACCCGCACGACCGCCGAGGGCGTCGTCAGCTTCGAGCCGACGTTCTCCATCGAGGACGTGCTCGTGCGCATCGACGGAAAGCTCTACACCAAGTCCCGCACGATCCACCGCGACCTGCCCGTCCAGGCCGCGTAGAACCGCTTCTCCAGGAGGTGACGAGGTGACTGCTCAGAACACCGGACTGGCCGCAGCCGCGGAGAAGGTGAAGCTGATCGCCGCGGAACACGCGGCGCAGGCCGACGCCACCCGCAAGCTCGCTCCCGAGGTCGTGGAGGCACTGCGCGACGCCGGGTTCGCGCGGCACTTCGTCGCAGCCGAACGGGGTGGCGCGGAAGGTTCGTTCGCCGAGCTGACCGAGGCCGTCTTCACCGTCGGGCAGGGGTGCGCGTCAACGGCGTGGTGCGCCTCGCTGTCCGCGCTCTCGTCGCGGTTCGCGGGGCTGTTGTCGCGGGAGGGCCAGGACGAGATCTGGGCGTCCGGCCCGGACACGTTCGTCGTGACCGGCCAGCCGCCCATGGGCAAGGGCACGGTCGTCGACGGCGGCCACCGCCTGAGCGGCCGCTGGCTCTACGTCAGCGGCGTGGACTTCGCCGACTGGGCGCTGCTGTGCGGCATGGTCGGCGAGGAAGGCCGCTTCTTCGCGGTGCCGCGCAAGGACTTCACCGTCCTCGAGACGTGGGACAGCGTCGGCATGAAGGCGACCAGCAGCCACTCCGTCGTGGTGGACGACGTCCTCGTGCCGTCGCACCTCTCGTTCGACCGGGTGGATCTGCTCAAGGGCACCAGCTGGTCGCCGGTGCCGAGCCACAACGTCCCGTTCCAGGCGGTCGGCGGCCTCACGTTCGTCGCTCCGGCCGTCGGTGCGGCGATGGGGGCACTGGACGCGTGCATCGCGGTGCTGTCGGGGAAGAAGCAGTCCGTGATGAACGCGGTCGACCTGGTCCGCGCGTCGGGTCAGGTGGAATCGGCGAGGCTGCTCGTGGAGCAGAACGCCGCGGTGCTCGACGACCGCGAGTTCACCCCGGCGGCGATGGCGCGCAACGAGCGCAACGTCGCCTACGTCGCCGAGGTGCTGGTCGACGCGGTGGGCGGCCTGGTGCGGGCCGCCGGCACCAGCGGGCTCGCGGAAGGCGGTGCGCTGCAACGGTTCTGGCGTGACGTGGTGAGCTGCTCCAGCCACGTGGCGCTGCGGTACGAGACCGCGTCCGTGCGCACCTATCCGGCGTCGGTCCTCGGCTGACCCGGAAGTCGTAAGGCCCTGGTGCCCATCTCCCCGGCACCAGGGCCTTCGGCATGCGCGCCAAACGCTCCGCCGCGACCTGACCGGGACTCAAGCGGAGGGGATCACCCTGAAGGTCATCGACCGGCAGTCGTTTTCAGGCAGGAGGTGGGACCTCGTTCAACTCGACCGGCTTTCCGCCACAACGAGTAGTCCTGAGCCATCGCCTGTCGTGCGCAGCGAAATCAAGTCCTCTGAGGAGAAATCGTGACCTCCACCAACACCAACCACGACCTGGAGTCGCCGTCGGCGACTGCCGGCGCGCAGGCGGCTCCGGTCGTTGACGCGCCGGCAGCGGCCGACCCGCGGCGCTGGATCGCGTTCATCATCATGACCGTCGCGACGTTCATGGACATGCTGGACGGCAGCATCGTCAACGTCGCACTTCCCGCGATCCAGCACGGCATGGGCGCGAGCTTCGTGCAGCTGCAGTGGATCACCGCCGGATACGTGTTCGCGTTCGCGCTCACACTGATCACCGGTGGCCGACTCGGCGACATCTACGGCCGTCGCCGCATGTTCCAGCTCGGCGTGCTCGCCTTCGTCGTCACGTCGTTCCTGTGCGGTATCGCGACCAACCCCGAGATGCTCGTGGCCTCCCGCCTCGCGCAGGGTCTCGCGGCCGGCCTGATGGTCCCGCAGGTCATGTCGATCATCCACGTCACCTTCCCCGACAAGGAGAAGGGCGCGGTCTTCGCCATCCAGGGCACCATCGGTGGTCTCGCGGCCACCATCGCGCCGCTCGTCGGTGGCCTCCTGGTCGCCTGGAACGTCTTCGACTGGAGCTGGCGGACGATCTTCCTGGTCAACGTGCCGATCGGCATCCTCGGCTACGTCCTCGGCTGGAAGTACATCAACGAGTCGAAGGCCCCGAGCCGCATCCGCCTCGACCTGATCGGTGTCGTCATCGCGACGGTCAGCCTCACCGCTCTGCTGTTCCCGCTCACCTTCGGCCGTGAGCTGCACTGGCCGGCGTGGGGCTTCGTGCTGATGGCCGCCTCCGTCATCGGCTTCATCGGCTTCGTCGCCTACGAGAAGGCCAAGGACCGCAAGGACGGCATGCCCCTCGTGCCGCTGAACCTGTTCAAGTCCCGCAGCTTCTCCGCGGCCCTCGCGCTGATGCTGGGCATGTTCAGCTTCACCGGCATGTTCATGCTGGCCCTCTACCTGTACCTGCAGGAGGGCCTGGGCTTCTCGCCGCTGCGGACCGGTGTCACGCTGCTGGCGTTCTGCATCGGCGCCTTCATCACCGCGTCGGCCTCGGTCATCGCGCTGGTGCCGAAGTTCGGTCGCGCCGTCCTGCAGGCCGGCGCCGTCGTGATCGCCATCGGTGTCGCGGTGCTGCTGTTCTCGATCAGCCCCGACATCACCAGCTGGGGTCTCGTGCCCGGGCTGCTCCTGATCGGTCTCGGTTTCGGCATGACCGCGACCCCGATCGCGCTGTTCGCCCTGCAGGAGGTGCCGCACGAGGACGCGGGTGCGGCATCCGGCCTGATCAACACCAAGCAGCAGCTCGGCTTCGCGGTCGGCATCTCGGTCGTGACGCTGGCGTTCTTCGCGCCGCTGGCCTCCAACGGCGCGACCAACGCGGAGTCGCTGGCCCCGCAGTTCCGCCAGGAGATCGTGGCGGCCGGTGTCGCCGACGCCAGGGCCACCGAACTGGCGGGCGCCTTCCAGACCTGTGCCGCCAGCACGTTCTCCGGCACGCCGGACGCTGCGGCGTGTGGTGCGGTCCAGGCCGACCCGCAGGCCAAGGCGATCGCCGACAAGTACACGCACCAGGCCGCGGGCCAGTCCTTCACGGACGCGTTCCGCACCACGCTGTACGTCGGCTTCGGCTTCGCCGCCCTGGCGTTGCTGCTCGCCTCCTTCCTGCCTCGCTGGCTGAAGCAGGAGGAGTGGGGCGCGCCGGCCGAGGAAGGCGCCGAAGAGGGCGCTGAGGACACCGCCAAGGCGTAGTTCTCCCGCTGGAATCCTGAGGCCCCAGGCGATGCGCCTGGGGCCTCAGGGCGTTTCAGGGGCTGCGTGCGGTGCCTGTGGAAGTCGCTGATGAGGTTTGAGTACGACGCGGGGCGGGCGCGTGGTGCCAGCCGGAAGTCGTCGACGCAGGCCGACCTCGACGCGGGCCTGGCGCGTGGTGCCAACCGCACTCGCCAACGTAGGCCGACCTCGACGCAAGCCCGGCGCGCGGTGCCAACCGGAAGCCGTCAACGCAGGCCGACTCGACGCAAGCCCGGCGCGCGGTGCCAGCCGGAAGTCGTCGATGCAGGCCGACCTCGACGCAAATCTGGCGCGCGCTACCACCCGCACTCGCCAGCGCAGGCCGACCTCGACGCAAGCCCGGCGCGCGGTGCCAACCGGTCAGCCAGCAACGCAGGCCAGCCATCTACGAGTCCTGGCGTGGCGATGCGTAGCGAGCCGTGTGAACCTCGTGCACCTTGGTTCCGGTGGGCCCAGTGAATGGCGATTGGGGCTTTACCTTGAGGGGGCGGGATGCCACCCTCACGGGCACGGCCGGGCGCTTTTCAGCCCGGCCTTTTTCCGGCCGTCTACGCATCCCGCCAGAGGCTCAAGGTCAAGCCCCAATCGCTAGCCCTTGATCCGTCATGACCCGCGCGAGCACCCTCGCAAGGCGACCGTGCCCCAGGGACGCGACCAACCCCGCTGGAACCGGCACCAACAAACGCAACCCAGCAAATCGAAAAGGCCCCCTCCCCGCAGGGAAAGGGGCCTCTCGCGTTGCGGGACTTCAGATGCGCTTCGCGTCACCATCGACGTCGACGGGCCCCTGCCACGGGGTGCCGTCGTTCATGTTGATGTACGTGTGCGCCTTGGTCGTGAACTTCTTCTTGTTGGCGCTGATCTTGCCCAGGTGGCTCGCGTTGATCGACCCGACCGGGTTGCCGTTGGCGTCCCGGTGCGCGTGGTGGGTGATCCAGAAGCTGAACTGCCCGTCCTTCTGGGCCGTCCAGACGCCACGGCCCTCGAGCTCGTCGGGGTAGCCCGGCTTGGTGACGCAGTGCAGCTGGTAGTCGGCGGTGAAGTCGCAGAACAGCGGTGTGAGCAGCGGCGGTTCCTCGATGTGGATGGTGACCGTGAGGTCCCAGCGGCCGACGAGGGCGTTCTCGAAGTTCGGCTTCGCGGTGGCACCAGCGGCGGCGACGACGGGGACTGCCAGTGCGACGGCGGCTACGGCGGCCAGTGCCTTCTTGCGGACGTTCATGGGGGATTTCGCCTCCGATTGATGCGGCAGCGGACGCGCTGAGTGTTGTTCGGGCAGCTCAAACACCCCTGTAGCGCCAGTTGTGACCCGAGGGGGAGTCGAGGCGGCTTGCGCAGGATGGGGGAAAGCGAGAGGAGCTGGGGCATGTCTGCATCGGTGACCGACGCGTTCCGCTGCCGGGCGGCGAGGACGCCAGGCGCGGTCGCGCTGTCCGCGGAACGGGGTTCCCTGAGCTATGCCGAGCTGGACAGGTGGTCGGACGCCCTGGCCGGTGAGCTCGTCGAGTCCGGGGTGCGGCCCGGCGACAGGGTCGCGGTGTGCCTGGAACGGTCGCCGCAGCTCGTCGTGGCACTGCTGGGGGTGCTCAAGGCGGGTGCCGCCTACGTGCCGATCGACCAGGAGGACCCGGAGTCGCGGGTCTCCATGATGCTCGCGGACGCCGACGTGTCCCTGGTCATCGGCCGGTTCTTCGCCGGCTACACGACCCTGAAGGTCCCGCCGCCCACTCTGAAGTCCACTGTGGAGCTTCCGGTCGTGGCGCCGGAGGACCTGGCCTACCTGATGTACACGTCGGGGTCGACGGGCCGGCCCAAGTCGGTGATGGTCGAGCACCGCAACATCACGAACCTCGTCACCGCGCCCAACTACGCCGACATCACCCCGGACGACCGGGTGCTGCAGCTCGCGCCGGTCGCGTTCGACGCGGCCACGTTCGAGATCTGGGGCGCGCTGCTCAACGGCGCGCGGGTCGTGCTCGCCCCGCCCGGCGTGGTGCAGGCGGAGGAGCTGGGGGACCTGTTGCGGTCCAACGAGATCAGCGTCCTGTGGTTGACGGCGGCGCTGTTCCACCGGCAGATCGACGTCGACGCCGACGCGTTCAAGGGCCTGCACACCGTGCTGACCGGCGGGGACGTCGTGTCCGTGCCGCACGTGCGCAAGCTGCGCGAATCGGTGCCGGAGCTGCAGATCGTCAACGGCTACGGGCCCACCGAGACCACGACGTTCGCCACCTGCCACCGCATCGGCGCGGACGAGGACCTCGGCGGCGCGGTGCCGATCGGCACGCAGCTGCAGAACGTCGAAGTTGTCGTCGTCGCGGACGGAAAGCCGGTCCCCGAAGGCGCCGACGGTGAGCTGTGGATCGGCGGCGCACAGGTCGCGCGCGGTTACTGGAAGCGCCAGGACCTCACGGACGAGAAGTTCGTGCGCGGCAGCTGGAACGGCGAGCGCTACTACCGCACGGGCGACCAGGGCCGGAAGCGCGCGGACGGCGTGGTCGAGTTCCTCGGCCGCATCGACGACCAGTTCAAGCTGCGCGGGTTCCGGATCGAACCGGGCGAGGTCGAGAACGCGCTGACCGAGCACCCGCAGGTGCGCACCGCCGCCGTCAGCCTCCGCGTGCACCCCAGCGGTGACCGCAGGCTGATCGCGTGGGTCGTGAAGTCCGGCGAGGAGCTGGACAAGCGGGCGCTGAAAGCCCACATGCGCGCGAGCATGCCCGAGCACATGGTGCCGGCCGGGTTCGTCGTGCTCGACGAACTGCCGATCACCACCAACGGCAAGACCGACCGCAAGGCGTTGCCGGAGCCGGACTGGACCTCGAAGTCGCTCTACGTCTGAACGCGAGAAGGGCCGGGCTCGCAAGGTGAGCCCGGCCCTTTCACGAGTTCGTCAGACCCAGGAAGGCACTTCGAGGATCTCGATCACGGCCGCGGTCCAGACGTAGCCCGCGCCGGAGGACTGCAGGACGATCAGGTCGCCGGGCTTCGGGTCGCGCTCGGCCAGCACGTGGTCGAGTCCCAGGGCGACGTCCGCGGTGCCGACCATGCTGTACTGCTTGGCCCAGTCGTACGTGGTGGAGGCGCGGTCGACGCCCAGCAGGCCGCAGATGCCGTGCGTGACGATGGTCTCCGCGAGCTGCTGGTGCAGGAAGAAGCGGGCGTCCGCGAGCTCGATCTCCGCCTCGTACAGCGCCATCTTGAGCGAGTGCCGCACGCCACCGCCGATGCGCGCGATCATGTCGTCGAGGTCGACGTCGGCGTTCTGCAGGAAGTCCTCGACACCGCTGCTGAGCTGCAGGGTCTGGCCGTCCGCGAACGGCCCCGTGGTCCACGGCTGGAAGCCGCGCGACATCTGCTCGAGCGTCGAGTCGGAGTGCGAGTGGATCGAGCGGATCCGGGCGAAGCCGGAACGGTTCGACAGGACGAGCGCCCCCGCGCCGTCCCCGTTCACGTTCTGCTCCTCCGAGGCCCACCGGTCGAAGTACGGGAGGTGGAACGCGTCGCCCGCGGTCACCAGCGCCGCCGGCAGGTCCCGGTGCGAGGAGAGGTACGAGGCAGCCAGGTCCACCGCGGCCATCAGGCCGTTGCAGCCCTGCTTGACCTCGAACGCGGGCCCGGTGCCGCCGACGGTGTTGGCCTGCACGTAACTCGCCGGCGTCCACAGGTCGAGCCCTTGGTGCGACAGGGAGGCATGCACGGTCAGGCCGAAGTCGAGCGGGCTCAGCCCGGAGCGCTCCACCGCTTCCAGGCCGGCCTTCGCGGCCATGACGGGTCCGGTCTCACCGGGAGCGGCGACCCGCAGCTCCCGATAGCCGTTCATGGCCTTCTTCTCTTCTGTGTACCGGCCGGCCGCGATGGCGTCGTCCACCGTCTCGACCTGCTCGGGCAGGTATGTGCCCACACCGGCGATGTACAGGTCATTCCATCGCATCTCGAACTCCTAGGCTGCCTGGTCCAGCTGCTTGGCGACGGCACGTGCCGTCGGGTCCTCGTAGAAGCTGCGCAACGGGACGCGGACGCCGTACCGCTCGTGGACCTGCTTGACGAGCTTCGACGCCAGCAGCGAATGACCCCCCAGATCGAAGAAGTGGTCGTCCGGCTCGATCCCCGGTACCCCGAGCACCTCCCCGAACAGCTCGCAGAGCTCTGTCTCGCGTTCGGCCACGGCGTCCTCCCTGTCAGCTCATGAGTAACGAAAACTTTGCGTTACCCGGGTCGAGATGAGCTTGGGCCGCAGCGGAAAACGACGTGTTCGAGTCGTTCTGAAGTTTGCGTCGAGAGGAGTCGTCCACGGTTGCGCGCGTCCGTCGCACGCCACCTGGATCAGGAGCCACACAGATGCAGACGTTCACTCCGAAACGTTCGGCCTTCTTCGCGCGCATAGGAGCGATCACGGCCGTGGTCCTGCTTGCCTTGTCCGGCATGGCGACCGCGGCGAACGCGACATGCACACCGGTCGGCAGCTGGACCGGCTACGTGACCCGCACGGACGGCGACCACCCGACGCAGCTGCAGTTCAAGGCCAACGGCAAGGTGTTCGTCACCAACGAGCAGAACACCACCACGCAGGGCACCTGGTGGGTCACCGGTCTGAACAAGTTCCACTTCAAGTTCCGCGGCGAGAAGGTCTACGACGAGAACGGCGCCTACTTCGCGTACGTCGACTTCGACCAGGACGCCGTCCAAAGTGGACCGAACAGCTTCACCAGCGCCGGCCCGTCCACGTTCTTCCTCGCGGACGGCACCAACCTGGGCACCTCGAACATCACGTTCACGATGTCCCGCGTGTGACGCGCGACCGGAGCCGGGGTGGGTCCGCCGCCCTCATCCCGGCTCCAGAGGCACGAGTCACGCCCAAGGATCAAACGAGGAAAGCAGCGTGCTCTTCCACCCACTGGCGGAAGGTGCGGGCCGGCTTGCCGGTGATCCGCTCGGCCGTGGCGCTGGTGTCCGCGACGACACCGACGGCGGCCTCCCACTGGTTGAGCAGTGAGGTGAGCACGGGCGGGGGCACGAAGTTGCTCATCTGCGCCTCACCCTCCTCCCGCGTCAGCCCGTTGATCACGAGCTTGCGGCCGAGCACGTCACCGACGATCTCCAGCTCCTGGCGGAACGTCAGCGACTCGGGCCCGGTGAGGTCGACGATCTCGTCCCGCAGCTTCTTCTCCGTCAACGCGACCACGGCCACGTCGGCGATGTCGTCCTCGTGCACCGGGGCCACCTGCGCCTCGGGGAAGACCTGGTCGATCGTGTCGCCCTGCTGCAGCGAGTAGCTCCAGCCGAACGCGTTGCTCATGAAAGCGCCGGGCCGCAGGATGGTGTAGTTCAGGCCCGAGGCGACCACGGCCTCTTCGACGAGCACGTGGTGGTGTGCCAGCGGGTCCTTCTCGGCGCCCGGCAGGCCGACGGTGTTCGACGACAGCAGCACGACCTGCTCGACGCCGGCCTTCTCGGCCTCGTCGAGGAACTTCACGATGCCGTCCGGCTCCGCGTAGAGCAGGACCTTGGAGACACCGGCGAGGGCCGCGACGAACGTCTCCGGGTCGTTGAGGTCGAGAGCGACGGTCTCCACACCTTCTGGGACTTCGAGCTCGGCGGGATTGCGGCCGGAGGCGCGGAGGCTGTGACCGGCCGCGTAGAGCCGCTGAAGCACGCGACGGCCGACGTTGCCGCGCGCCCCCGTGACGAGGATGGTCATGTGGATCTCCCGGAGTGGGTGGTTCGCCTGAATGGCTGATCACGCTCAGCGTTCACCCGGTCACTCGAACGGCACTAGATCGTGCTTCAGGTCAGGGCTCCTAACCTGCGGAAACACCAACCGACATGACGAGGAGCGCACGGTGGTTTCCTTTCCCGTCCCCGGATCCAGCTACCGCGGTCCGGCGCCGGAGTTCGCCGGTTTCCGCGCGTCGAGTCCTGTCGTGCGCCTGCCCGCGAACGGCGGTGGTCACTGCTGGATCGCCACCACCCAGGACTCGGTCCGCGTGGTGCTCGACGACGTGCGGTTCTCCCGCGCGGCGTCCTACGAACCGGCCGCGCCGACCTTCCCCGGACTGTTCCAGGCGCCGCCCGGAATGATCATCTCGCTGGACCCGCCCGCGCACACCCGGTTGCGGGACCTGGTGTCGCAGGCGTTCTCGGTCGACCGGATCGAGTCCATGCGACCGAGAATCCAGCAGCTCGTGACAGAGTTGCTGGACCGGGCGGACGAAGAGGCGCTGGAAGGTCCCGTCGACCTGCTCGGCAAGTTCACGTTCCCCCTGGCCATCATCGCGATCAGCGACCTGTTGGGTGTGCCCGCCGGCGACCGCGACACGTTCGCACGGCTGATCCGCGAGTTCGCCGCCGTCGACGCGCCGGAGCTGGCCGCCGCGGCGGGGGAGCAGCTCGGCGAGTTCATGGCCGGGCTCGTGTTCGGCAAGATGGCCGCGCCCGGTGACGACGTGCTGTCGGCCCTGACCGAGGCGCGGATCGGCGACGACAAGCTCGAGGTCGGTGAGCTCATCGGCCTCGGATACACGTTGCTGGGCGCGGGTGGCGACTCCACGGCCTGTCACCTGGCCAGCTCGGTCCTGACGCTGCTGGGGCACCACCGCGACGAGTGGGTGCGGCTCGGCGAACGGCCGGACGAGGTGCCGGCGGCGGTCGAGGAGCTGCTGCGCTGGATCACGTTGTCCACCAACGACACCACCGGTCTGCCGCGGATCGCGACGGAGGACGTGACGCTGTTCGGCGTCACGATCCCCCAGGGTGACGCGGTGTTCGTGTCGACGAACTCGGCGAACCGCGACGAGACGTTGTTCACCGATCCCGACGCGCTCGACTTCACGCGGACCGACAACGCGCACCTCGCGTTCGGGTACGGGATCCACCGCTGCCTAGGCGCCCCGCTCGCGCGCATCGAGCTGACCACGGCGTTCGAGGAACTGACCCGGCGCTTCCCGGCCGCGCGGCTCGCCGTCGCGGAGGAGGACCTGGAGTGGCAGAAGGCCGACATGAACCACCGGCTCGTCGCACTGCCGGTGGACCTGCACGGCAAGGGTTTCTGAGAACGCGGAAAGGCCCCCGGCGGCGAACCGGGGGCCTTTTGCTGTACGGGGCTACTTCTTGCGAGGAACGGCGAGGGCCGCCAGCGCGCCGCAGAAGGTGAAGGCGGCCGCGCCGAGCAACGCGAGCCCGTACCCGGACCCGAGCGAGTGCCGCAGCGGTTCGCCCTGAGCCAGCAACGAGTCCGCGCGGGCCGACGACATCGTCGCGAGGACGACCAGTCCGATCGCGCTGCCCATCTGCCGGATCGTGTTGAGCAGCCCGGACGCGAGGCCCGCCTGCTCGCGCGGCACACCGGACGTCGCGGCGTTCGTGGTCGCGTTGAGCACCGCGCCCATTCCCAGTCCCAGCAACGTGGTCGGCACCAGGATCGAGCCGAGGAACGTCGACGTCTCGTCCGCTGTGGACACCCACAGCAGCCCGGCGGTCGCGGTGAGCAGGCCGGCGATCAGCACCGGCCGCGGCCCGATCCTCGGCACGATCCGCGCCACGCCGAACCCGCCGAGCGCGATGCCGATCGACAACGGCAGGTAGCCGATGCCGGTGGCGAGCGCGCTGAAGCCCATCACCTGCTGCAGCACCAGGGTGAGGAAGTAGAAGGTGCTGAACAGGGCGGCGATCGCGAAGAACGCCACGATGTTCGTCGCCGTCACCGCGCGGTTGCGGAAGATGCCGAGGGGCATCAGCGGGTGGGCGGAGACCATCTGCTGGCGCAGGAAGAACGCGAACAGGACCACGGCCAGCGCGAGCGAACCGGCGACCTGCCAGGAACCCCAGCCCAGCTCGTGCGACTGCGCGATGCCGTAGACCAGCGCCATCAGGCCGATCGTCACGGTGATCGCGCCCGGCACGTCGAGGCTCTTGCGGCCGCCGCCACTCGGCGTCTCCGGCACGGCCCTGCGGATCATGGTCACCAGCGCGATGCCCAGCGGGACGTTGATCAGCAGCACCCAGCGCCAGCCGAGCGACTCGGTGACGATGCCGCCGAGCAGCACGCCGACCGCTCCACCCGTGCCGGACACGGCGCTCCACCAGCCGAAGGCCTTGGCACGGGCGTTCGGATCGGTGAACGTGGTGCCGAGGACCGTGAGCGACGCCGGTGCCATCACGGCCGCGCCCAGGCCCTGGAACCCGCGGGCCGCGATCAGGGTGCCGGGTGAGGTCGCCATGCCGCCGACGGCGCTCGCGACGGTGAACAGGGTGGCACCGAAGAGAAACACCCGGCGCTGCCCGAAGAGGTCGGCGAGCCGGCCGCCCAGCAGCAGGAAGCCGCACACCGCGATCGTGTACGCGCTGTTGACCCACTGCAGGTCGTGCCGTTCGAACCTCAGCTCCTCGAAGATCGAGGGCAGGGCGACGTTCATGACCGACGCGTCCAGCACGTTCATGAACTGCGCCAGGCAGCACACGGCCAGAACAAGCCCGAGCTTGGTGCCGGGCCTGTTCAGCGTCGCCGTCATGAGCGCACCAGGCGGAAGAACGTCCGCAGCTCCTCGACGAGCACGACCGGGTTCTCCAGCGCCGGGAAGTGGCCGCCGGACGGCATCTCCCGCCAGTAGCGCAGATCGGTGAACCGGTGCTCGGCCCACGCCTTGGGCATCCGGGCGTCGGCGGGGAACACCGAGAAGCCCGTCGGCACGCCGACCTGCGTCAGCGGCGACTTGTTGTAGCTCTCCCAGTACAACCGGCCCGACGACGCGGCGGTGGCGGTGAACCAGCACACCGAGACCATGTCGAGGATCCGGTCGCGGGAGATGATCTTCTCCGCGTCGCCGTCGTGGTCGCTCCACGACCAGTACTTCTCGCCGGCCCAGCCGAGCTGTCCGATGGGGGAGTCCGTCAGCCCGTAGGCCAGCGACTGCGGCTTGGTGTTCATCACCGCCGCGTACGCGGACTCCTTGGCGGCGAACTCCTTCAGCGCACCGAGTCCCTTGTAGTCCTCCTGTGTCAGCTGGACTTCGGCCTCGGGAGCGGGGGCGAACGGCATGACGAGGTGGATCGCCTCGACGTTGTCCGGCGCGATGTGTCCGAGGATGCCCGTGATGAACGAGCCCCAGTCGTTGCCGTGCGCGTAGAACTTGTCGTAGCCCACGCGGCCCATCAACGTGACGAGCGAAGCCGCGATCTTCTCCAGCGTCCAGCCGGTTCCGGTCGGCTTGTCGCTGAAACCGTAGCCCGGCAACGAGGGCGCGACGACGTGGAACGCGTCGGCCGGGTCCGGCGGGTTGGTCAGCGGCTCGATGACGTCGAGGAACTCGGCGACCGAACCGGGCCAGCCGTGCGTGAGCAGCAACGGCTTCGCGTTCGCGTGCGGGGAGCGCGCGTGCAGGAAGTGGATGCCGACACCGTCGATCTCGGTCTTGAACTGGGGGATGGCGTTCAGGCGGGCTTCGGTGGCGCGCCAGTCGTAGACGCTTCCCCAGTACTCGGCCAGCTCCTTGGCGTAGGCCAGCGGCATGCCCTGCGACCAGTCGTCCACGGTCTCCGCGTCCGGCCACCTGGTCGCTGCCAGCCGCCGGGTGAGGTCCGCCAGTTCGGAGTCGGGAACCTCGACCCGGAACGGCACGAGTGCAGTGTCCATAGGCGCGAAGGTAGGGACCGGACCTCGACTCCCGGTCGACATCCAGGTTTCGAGCCACCTTCGAGGTGCGGGTAGCAAGGTTCGGCGCGAGGCCAGGCCGAATACTCCGGAGGTGTCCCGTGCTGCCCCTTGAACTGGACGAGGTGTTCCCGTTCAGCGGTTCCTCCTACCGCGGCCCGGACCCCAAGTACGACGAGCTGCGCGCGCAGTGCCCCGTCGCGAAGGTGCAGACGAACTCCGGCACGCCGACCTGGGTGATCACCAAGTACGAGGACGTCCGCGCCGGGCTCGCCGACTCCAGGCTGAGCCGCGCGTTGACGTGTGCTGAAGGTGCTCCCCAGGTCGGCGGCGCCATGACCACCACACCCGAGATGATCATCTCGCTGGACGGTTCCGAGCACTCCCGGCTGCGCAAGCTGGTGATGGGCGCGTTCACCGTCCGCAAGGTCGAGGCCATGCGCGCCGGCGTGCAGAAGGTGGCCGACGAGCTGCTGGACGCCGTCGAGCTCGAGGGCGGCCCGGTCGACCTGGTCGAGAAGCTCTGCGTTCCGTTGCCGCTCACCATCATCGGCGACCTGCTCGGCGTGCCGACCGAGGACCTCAAGATCTTCGAGACGGACGCGCGTGCGTTCGCGACGTTCGACGAGAACGACCCCGAGGCGCCGATGCGGGCGTTCGGCCGGCTCGCCGGGTACGTGATGGGCCTGATCGCGCAGAAGCGCGAGAACCCCGGCCAGGACATGCTGTCCGACCTGATCTCCGCGCGGGACAACGACGACAAGCTGAGCGAGCAGGAGCTGGTGACGTTCGCGTTCACCCTCATCGGCGCCGGCTTCGACACCGCCGCGAACCAGATCTCCAACTCCGTGCTGGCGTTGCTGCACGACCACCCCGACACGTGGAAGCGGCTGGTCGCCGACCCGTCACTGATCCCCGCCGCGGTCGAGGAGTTGTTGCGGCACGTCAACCTCTTCGCCACCGACACCACGGGTTTCCACCGCATCGCGGCGGAGGACCTGGAGCTCGGCGGGCAGCAGATCGCCAAGGGCGACGCGGTGTTCTTCGTGCTGTCGTCGGCCAACCGCGACGAGGACGTGTTCGAGAACCCGCGGCAGCTCGACATCGACCGCGCCTCGAACCCGCACATCGCGTTCGGGCACGGCGTGCACTACTGCCTCGGCAAGCAGCTGGGGCGCATGGAGATGGCGATCGCCATCGAAGGCCTGACCCGCCGCTTCCCGGACCTCCGGCTGGCCGTGCCGTACGAGGACCTGAAGTGGCACCAGGGCGAAATCAACCACTCACTCGTCACCTTCCCCGTCACCTGGGGATAGAAGAAGGAGAGCCATGAGCATCCCCGAGAAGCAGTGGGAGGTCAGGCTCGCCCAGCACGTCGAGGACGACCTGACCCTCGAGCACTTCGACGTCGTCGAGGTGGCCGTCCCCGAGATCGGTGACGGAGAGGTGTTGGTGCGCGTCGACTACGTGTCGGTGGCCGCCGCCTTCAAGGAGTTCATGAGGTCCGACTGCCAGATCCCCGGCGTGCCGCCGTGGAAGGTCGGCGAGCCGGCCGGTGCCGGTGGTGTGGGCACCGTGGTCAAGTCCAACAGCCCGGACCTCGCGGTCGGGGACCTGGTGCAGTCGTTCGGGCCGTGGCAGGAGTACTGGTCCGGGCCGGCGCAGCAGTTCATCAAGCAGAACGGGCAGTACGTGCCGTCGCCGGTCTACTTCCTGTCGCAGGGACCGACGGCGTACTACGGCATGGCGACCATCGCGCAGGCCGGTGAGGGTGACGTCGTGTTCGTCACCGGTGCCGCCGGCGGTGTCGGGTCGCTGGCCGGGCAGATCGCCAAGGCCCGCGGTGCCAGGGTGATCGGCTCGGCCGGCAGCCAGGAGAAGGTCGACTGGCTGGTGAACGAGCTCGGCTTCGACGCCGCGTTCAACTACAAGGACGGCCCGGTGGCCGACCGGCTGCGCGAGCTCGCTCCGGACGGCATCAGCGTGTTCTTCGACAACGTCGGTGGCGAGCAGTTCGAGGCGGCGATCCAGGCGGCCCGTCCGCACGCGCGCTTCGCGTTGTGCGGTGCGCTGTCGAACCAGAACGACAGCGGGGCCGAGCACCCGCGGATCGACCTGATGACGGCGATCACCAAGCACCTGGAGATCCGCCCGTTCGCGTGCTACCACCTGCCGGAGCAGATCCAGGACTGGGTCGTCCACTTCGGACAGTGGTTGCAGGAGGGCAAGTTCGTCTTCCCGCACACCATCGTCGAGGGTGGGGTCAAGGCCGCGCCGCAGGCGTTGCTGTCGCTGTTGGCGGGCAAGTACACCGGCAACGTGACGGTCAAGTTCTCCTGACGCGCGCTTTGTAGAAGGGGGCGCCTCGTGTTGGCGCCCCCTTCGAGGTCATCCGAGCCTTTGTGCCGTGATCCGGATCGCCGCCTCACGTGCTGTCGTGCCGTTCGCGAGGCGCACCACCGCGTTGCCGTTGCTGACGAACTCGTCGCCGCGCAGCACGGCGTCCTGGGCGATCTCGATCGTGCCCGGTGCCTCGGCCAACTCCTCGTTGATCCGGTAGCTGAACGTGTCGGGCCCCGTCTGGGTCCACGTCCCGGATCCCGTGCCGCCCACGACCAGCATCGCTGTGCCGTCGCGCGCGAACTCGAACTCGCTCTCCGTGTGCCCGCCGGGTCTGCCGACCCGTGCGCGCCACCTGCCCACCGCAAGGATTCCCATGCTCTCCAGGGTTTCCGCCCCAGCTAGACCTGGACTCAAGGGTCAACCAGCAGGGTTGACGGTGACTGCACTGCCGAGTGGAAAGAAGCTGGAGGCGTCATGTCGGACGCACCATTTGCCGGACAGCAGGTCGTCGTGACGGGTGGGGGAACCGGCATCGGCCGCGCGGCGGCGCTGGCGTTCGCCGACCTCGGCGCCGCGAACGTGATCATCACCGGCCGCCGGGAGAACCGGCTCACCGAGGTCGTCGCACTGCACCCCGCGATCACCGCCGTCGTCGCCGACGTGACGACCGACGAGGGCGCGCAGAAGGTCGCCGACGCCGTGAAGCTGGGCGGCGGCAAGGTGGACGTGCTCGTGCACAACGCCGGCATCTTCCGGTTCACGCCGGTCGCCGGGTTCGACCTCGCCACCGCGCGCGACGTCCTGGAGACCAACCTGGTCGGCCCGCTGGTGCTGACCGCCAAGCTGTTGCCGCAGCTGACTTCGCCGGGCGGCAGCATCGTGTTCGTCTCCAGCAACGCCGGGCACATCGCGGTGCCGGGTGGTGGCGTGTACGGCGCCAGCAAGGCCGCCGTGGACAGCCTGGTGCGCAGCTGGGCGCTCGAACTGGCCCCGCAGGGCATCCGCGTCAACGCGGTCGCGCCCGCCGCGGTGCGCACGGAGGTGTACTCGGCCAACGGGTTGAGCCCCGAGGAGGTCGAGGGCTACTTCGGTTTCCAGGCCTCGCAGACACCGCTGGGGCGCACCGGCGAGGTCGACGACGTCGTTCCGTGGATCACCCGGTTCGCCGAGCCCGCGAGCTCGTGGGTCACCGGTCAAGTCATCACGCTCGATGGCGGCGCTGATCTGGCGTGAGCCACCCTTTCGACTAGGAGGAAGACCCAGATGACCAGCACCGCCGAGCCGGGTGTGGACACGTTCCCGTACAAGCGCACGTGCCCGTTCACACCACCCGCGCAGTACACGCAGATGGCCGAGGAGGACGTCGTCGAGGTGACGCTGACCGGCTCCGGTCTGCGGATCTGGACGATCAGCGGCTACCACACGATCAAGCAGCTCCTCACGGACCCGCGGATCAGCGCGTCGCGCAAGCACGACAACTTCCCGTTCTACTTCATCGCGCCGCCGGAGTTCCGCACCGAGACGTCGTTCATCGGCTACGACAACCCGGAGCACACCAAGACCCGGCGCAAGGCGGCCGTGACGTTCACCAACCGCCAGGTGAAGCGCCTTCGCCCGCGCATCCAGGAGATCGTCGACGAGTACATCGACAAGATCCTGACCATGACGCCGCCGATCGACTTCCACCGCGAGTTCTCGCTCGCCGTGCCGATGACGGTCATCTGCGAGCTGCTCGGCATCCCGCAGGACGAGCACGACTTCTTCATCGAGCACGGCACGTGTCTGCTCGGCGGCCACTCGACGCCCGAGCAGCGCCAGGCCGCGATCGTCGAGGTGAACGCGTACGTCGACAAGCTGATCACGCAGAAGGAGCAGGAGCCCGGCGAGGACCTGCTGTCGCGGGCGATGGCCGAGTACGCGGCCTCCGGCGAGGAGTACACGCGCCGCGACCTGTTCAACATGATCCGCCTGCTGATGAACGGTGGCCACGAGACCACGGCGTCGATGCTGTCGCTGGGCACCGCGGCCCTGCTGGAGCACCCGGACCAGCTCAAGCTGCTGCTGGACGACCCCGAGGGCATGATCGAGCCGGCCGTCGAGGAGCTCGTGCGCCTCGCGACCATCGGTGACACCGCCATCCCGCGCGTCGCGCTGGAGGACATCGAGATCGGCGGCAAGACCATCAAGGCCGGCGACGGCATCCTGTGCCTCGGCCTCAACGGCAACCGCGACCCGGAGATCTTCCCGGAGCCGGAGAAGCTGATCCTGGAGCGCGGCACCCGCAAGCACCTCGGGTTCGGCCACGGCCTGCACCACTGCATCGGTGCCGACCTGGCGCGCCTCGAGATGCAGCTCGTGTGGTCGACGCTGTTCCAGCGGATCCCGTCGCTGCGGCTCGCCAAGCCGTTCCTGGAGATCCCGCGCAAGGAAGGCGCCGTGATCTACGGCCTGTGGGAGCTCCCGGTCACCTGGGACCTCCCCGCGGAGGACTGAGGTACGAGAAAGGGCCCCGCACTTCGGTGCGGGGCCCTTTCGCTTTTCCTAGTCCTTCGGGATGTTCGGACGCCGCACGTGCCCGGGGATCCTGGTGTGCTTGGTCGCGGGCAGCACACCGTCGACGAGGTAGTCGTCGACCAGGGCGTCGAGAACCTCGTTGCCCGCCAACCCGTACACCTCGTGGTCACCGGAGTCCTCGATGACGACCAGCGGGTGGTCCAGCAGCGCGGCCAGCTCGACGCCGCCCTCGACCCGGTCCATCGGGTCTCCGTCCGCCTGCACGACGAGTCCCTTGGGGTAGCCGGGCTGCGCGAGCTTCGTCGGCGGCTCCAGGCTTTCGAACGTCCGGAACGCGCCGACCCACGGCTGGGCCCGCAGCACGCCGTACCCGTACGGGTGCTGGGCGCGGTGCTTGCGGACGTCGGCGTAGTAGACCTCGGGGTCCTGCGGCCAGTAGGTCTCGAGCGTGATGGCCTCCAGCACGCCGACCCGCAGGTCGCCCTCGGAGTCCTGCGGCCGCCACGTGGCCTGCCCGACGATCAGCGCCCGCGCCTTCTCGTAGTTGGCGTCCTGCAACGTGGTGCGCAGGTCACCGATGAGGTAGCCCAGCGAGTCCCACTGCGCCCGGTCCGTCGACCGCGTGCCGACCGCGCCGTCGAGCAACGTGCGGAGCTGGACCTGGTCGCCCTCCTCGAGCTTCTCGACGACGGCCTCGATCTCCGCGATCACCTGGTCCGACGTCTTGCCGAGGTGGAAGTGCCCGTCGCGCTCCGCCGTCCACTCCGCCCACAGCGCGACGTTGCGGTAGACCGCCTCCGCCTGCGTGACGAACTGCTCGCGCCACGTCCACTGTGGATTGATGCACGAGTCGAGCACCGTGCGGTCGAGGTTCTCCGGGAACATCGTGCCGTAGACCGCGCCGACGTACGTGCCGTACGCGTAACCGACGAACGAGATCTTCTCCTCGCCGAGCACGACCCGGATCAGGTCCATGTCCCGCGCGGTGTTGCGTGTCGTGATGTGCTTGCGCAGCTCGCCGCCGGCCTTCTCGCAGCCGAGTTCGCGCAGCCGCATGTCCTCGGCCAGCTGGGGGAAGAGCGAGTCCGGCGGCCGGGAGTCGAAGGGCGCCTTGGGAATCGTCACCTCGCTGTAGAGCTTGGTGGACTCGCCGTACCCGCGCGGGTCGAACCCGATGAGGTCGTAGGCGGTCCGGACCCGCTTGCCGAGCAGCTTGATCAGCCCGAGGCCGTCACCGCCGTCGCCGCCGGGCCCGCCGTTGACGGCCAGCAGGACGCCACGCCGCTTGGACTTGTCCGTCGCTTTGAGGCGGGCGATCGCGATGGTGAGCTTGGGACCGTCCGGGTCGGAATAGTCGCGTGGCACGACGACCGTCGCGCGTTCAAGGCCGTCCTCGAACGGCGGTGACCAGTTCACCTGCTGGTCGTAGAACTCCTTGAGGGGCACGGTGGAACCTCCGCGGGTGGGTGTACGCCGACACCGCAGAGTCGCAACAGCTGCTCGAATGCCAGCGGAGCAACGGGCCAGGTGCCGGGTTCGTGCGGATACGGGGTGTTCGAGGTCAGCGTCCGGTAGCGCCGTCGATCAGCTCGCGGAGGATGTCCTCGTGCCCGGCGTGCCGGCCCGTCTCCTCGATCATGTGCGCGAGCCGCCACCGGACGTCCTCGGCAGCACTGGCGTCGAGCACCTCGTTCGAACGCTCGACCGCCTCCCGATAGCCCGCCACGACATCCGCGATGCTGTCCGTGGAGGGCACGTGGAAGGTCGCCTGCCAGCTCCGCGGCTTCTTGCCGAGGAACGTCGCCCGCTCCACGAACGTGAGGTGGCGCAACAAGCCCAGCAGGTTCGTCCCGGACGGCACCATCGCCGCCCGCACCCGGGGTTCGGGCGCACCCTCCACCTTCGCGATCACGGCCGCGCGCAGGTAGTCGAGGAACCCGCGCAGCACCTCGGTTTCACCACCGCCGGTCCTGGGCGGCGGCTGGTCGCGTTTCCTGGCCATGGCTCGATCCTCGGTCGACCCGGAGTCGAACGCACGAGAACTTGCCGTTCCAGCAAGGTCGTGAACGCTCAAGGTGGTCTCCACCACGTGCAAAGCGCCGCCCCCCAAGGTGAACCACGTCCGGCGAGCCGCAGATCCGTGGGAGAACTGCCATGCCAAAGATCACTTACGTAGCGCACGACGGGGTTGAGACCGTTGTCGACGTTGCCCAGGACGACACCGTGATGCGCGGCGCGGTTCTCAACGGCATCAAGGGAATCGTCGCCCAGTGCGGCGGTGGCGCCTCGTGCGGTACGTGCCACGTGTACATCGATCCCGAGAACACCAAGCCGCTGTCGCAGATGCACCAGGTCGAGGACGAGCTCCTCTACTTCACGGCCTGTGAGCGCAAGGACAACAGCCGGCTGAGCTGCCAGATCCCCGTGACCGAGGAGCAGGACGGGCTCGTCGTGCACATGCCTGAGAAGCAACTCTGAGGGAGAGAAGAAGCATGAGCCAGCGACGGGTCGCCCTGGTCACGGGCGCTACCAGCGGTATCGGTCTCGAGGTCGCGCGCAGCCTCGGCAAGGAGGGGCACGCGGTCTTCGTCGTGGCCCGCAACGCCGAGAACGTCACGACCACGGTGAAGCAGCTGAGGGAAGAGGGCATCGAGGCCGACGGCGCGGCCACGGACGTCACGTCCACAGAGGACATCCGCACGGCCGTGCAGAAGGCCGTCGACGTCTTCGGGCCCATCGAGATCCTCGTCAACAACGCCGGACGCGGTGGTGGCGGCATCACCGCCGAGCTGGACGAGAACCTCTGGCTGGACGTGATCGACACCAACCTCAACGGTGTCTTCCGCTTCACCAAAGAGGTCCTGAGCACCGGCAAGATGGTCGAGCAGACCTGGGGCCGGATCATCAACATCGCCTCCACCGGCGGCAAGCAGGGCGTCGTGTTCGCCGCGCCCTACTCGGCCTCGAAGCACGGGGTCGTCGGCTTCACCAAGGCCGTCGGCATCGAGCTCGCGAAGTCCGGCATCACCGTCAACGCGGTGTGCCCCGGCTACGTCGAGACGCCGATGGCCGGCCGGGTGCGCCAGGGGTACGCGAACCACTGGGGTGTCACCGAGGACGAGGTCCTCGAGAAGTTCAACGCCAAGATCCCGCTGGGTCGGTACAGCACGCCGGAAGAGGTCGCCGGTCTCGTGACGTACCTGACGACGGACACCGCGTCCTCGATCACCGCACAGGCGCTCAACGTCTGCGGCGGGCTGGGCAACTACTGACATGCGCGGCGAGTCGGTAGTCGTCGTCGGGGCCGGGCAGGCGGGCTGCCAGGTCGCGGTGTCCCTGCGCGAACAGGGACACCGCGGCCCCATCACGCTCATCGGTGACGAGGCGGCCGCGCCGTACCAGCGGCCCCCGCTCACGAAGGCATACCTGGCGGGGGAGACCGACCTCGCCGGCCTGGTCCTGAGGCAGGACTCGTACTACGACGACCACGGCATCAAGCTCGTGCGGAACGAGCGGGTGATCGGGGTCGACCGCCAGGCGCGGGTCGCGGTGCTGGGTTGTGCCCGCACGGTCAGCTACGACCACCTGGTGTTCGCGACGGGAGCGCGGCCGCGGCCGTTGCCCATCCCCGGCGCCGAGCACGTGCTGAACCTGCGCACGGTCGCCGACGCGGACGCGATCCGGCAGCGGCTCGAAGGGCAGATCGGACTGGACGTCGTCGTCATCGGCGGCGGGTTCATCGGCCTCGAGTTCGCCGCCGTGGTCAGGAAACTGCGCCACGAGGTGACCGTCGTCGAGGCCCAGCCGCAGGTGATGCAACGGGCGGTGTCGGCCGAGACGGCTCAGCACCTCGTCAGCCGCCACCGCAGCGAGGGCGTCCAGATCCTCACCGGGACGGGCGTCGCCGCGGTCCGGGAGGGCCTGGTGGAGCTCACGGACGGCACGGTGCTCGTCGCCGACCTCGTGGTCGCGGGCATCGGCGTCGTCCCGAACACCGAGGTCGCCCAGCGCGCCGGACTGCTGGTCGACAACGGCATCGTCGTCGACGCGCACCTCGGCACGGTCGACCCGCGCATTTACGCGGTCGGCGACTGCGCGCGGTTCGCCAGCACGCACGCCGGCGGCCTGATCCGCCTGGAGTCGGTGCAGAACGCCACTGACCAGGGCACCACGGTCGCGGCGGCCATCCTGGGCAGCGCGGAGCCCTACACCGCCCTGCCGTGGTTCTGGAGCGACCAGTACGACGTGAAGCTGCAGACCGCCGGTCTCACCAACGGCCACGACCGCACGGTCACCGTCGGAGACCCGGCCGAGGGCAGGTTCTCGGTGTTCTGCTTCAAGAATGACAAGTTGATTGGAATCGAGGCGTACAACCGCCCCATCGACTTCCTGATGGGACGCCGAATCCTCGAGGGCGGCAACCGGCTCACCCCGGAGATCGTGGCCCAGCCGGGCTTCGACCTGCGGGCGAGCCAGCAGAGGGCAGCCTGACCGATGCCGTCCGCACAGCCGGGAACCGGCCTACAGCCAGCCGGCTTCGTCGGCGATGCGGATGGTGTCCACCCGGTTGCGCCCGTTGAGCTTGGTCATGATCGTCGTCATGTAGTTGCGCACGGTGCCGACCGAGAGCGACAGCGCGACAGCGATGTCGGGCGCGTCGGCGCCGTTCGCCGCCAGCCGGAGGACCTCCAGCTCGCGGTCGGTCAGCGGGCACTCGCCGCGGTCCCACGCGGCCAGGGCGAGCTGGCTGTCCACGACGCGTTCCCCGGCGGCGACGCGGCGGATCGCGTCGGCGAGCTCCGTCGGCGGCGCGTCCTTGAGCAGGAAGCCGTCCACGCGGGCCGCCAGCGCCCTGCGCAACGTCCCCGGCCGGCCCAGCGACGTCAGCATCAACGTCCTGACCTGCGGCATCGTCTCGCGGATCGTCGACGCGGCACTGAGCCCGTCGAGGATCGGCAGGTCGATGTCGATCACACAGACGTCGGGGGTGTGCTGGCGCGCCGCCGGCACGATCTTGTCGCCCGAGCTCACCTCGGCCACGACCTCGATGTCCGGTTCGAGGTTGAGCAGCGCGATGAGAGCACCGCGCACCATGTGCATGTCCTCCGCGAGCAGAACCCTGATCATCGCGCCCCTCCGCGCGACACCATATCTCCCAACGTTCATGTCGCGCTCCACGCCACATCAAGGCGGCCCGGCAAGGGTGAACCGAGCTGCCTCGCGAAGGGATGCGTCATGGAACGCAGCGTCAACGTGACGGTCGTGTACTACTCCTCGACGGGAACGATTCACCGGATCGCCACGGAGATCGCCGAGACGGCCCAGAAGCACGGCGCCGACGTGCGGCTGGTCCGTGCCGCCGAGCTCGCGCCCGAGACCGTGTGGCGGTCCCGGCCGGCCTGGGCGGCGCACCTGGAGGAGACCGCGGACGTCCCCGTCGCGTCGGTCGACGACGTGCTGTGGGCCGACGCCGTCGTCCTCGGCACGCCCACCCGCTTCGGCAACGTGTCCTCGCAGCTCAAGCAGTTCATCGACACGCTGGGGCCGGCCTGGTTCAGCGGCTTGCTGGCCGACAAGGTCTACAGCGCGTTCACCTCCGGCGGCAGCCTGCACGGCGGCATGGAGACCACCCTCGTGTCGATCTACAACATGGTCTGCCACTTCGGCGGGATCATCGTGCCGCCGGGCGGGAACCTGAACCCCTACGGCACCTCTCACGTCCTGGGCGCGGACAACGTGCCGGTCGACGAGATCGCGCTGCAGGCGGCCCAGATCCAGGCGGAACGCGTCGTGCGCGTGGCACGCGCGCTGAAGGAGGTCTGACCGCGGTGCGAGTCAAGGATGTCTTCGTCAACGGCAGTGGCGTGCGCCTGCCCTCGACGCTGAACGTCGCGGACGCGATCGCGTCGGGAGAGTGCGAGCCGAAGCTCGTCGCGCGGACGGACGTCGAGTCCGTGTCCGTGTCCCCGCACGAGTCCGCGGCCGAGATGGCGGTCGAGGCGGCCAGGGTCGCGTTGGGACGGGCGGGATCCGAGCCCGACGACGTCGACCTGATCCTGCACGCCACCACGTACCACCAGGGCCAGGACCTGTGGCCGGTCGGTTCCTACATCCAGCGCGAGACGGTGCGGAACTCCTGTCTGGCGCTGGAGATCCGGCAGATGTCCAACGGCGGCCTGGCCGCGATGGACCTCGCCGTGTCGTACCTGATCGCCCGTCCCGGCAGGGACGCCCTCCTCACGTCCTCCGACCGCTTCTGCCTGCCGGGGATCGACCGCTGGAGGACCGACCCCGGAACGCCCTACGGCGACGGCGCGTCGGCTCTCGTGCTGTCCACCCGAGGTGGTTACGCGAAGCTGCTTTCGTTGGCCATCAACGCGGACAGCGATCTCGAACCACTGCACCGCGGCGACGTGCCGTTCGGCCTCGCGCCCTTCTCGCACCGCATCCCGGTGGACTTCGAGGAGGCCAAGCACACGTTCAGCCGCGAGTTCGGGCTCTCCTACGGCATCAACAAGGCCAACGCGGGCCAGGCGCTCGCCGTCGAGCAGGCGCTGTCCGACGCCGACATGAAGATCGGTGACGCGGACTGGATCATCCTGCCGCACTTCGGCCGCCGCCGGCTGGACGTGAACTACCTGCGCCCGTACGACATCGAGCCGGAACGCACCACGTGGTCGTGGAGCCGCACGGTCGGGCACCTCGGCGCCGGCGACCAGTTCGCGAGCTTCGACCACCTCGTGACGACGGGCAAGGCGACCTCGGGCCAGCGGATCGTGATGTTCGGCGTCGGCGCGGGTTACAGCTGGGGCTGCGCGGTCATCGAGATGCTGTGACGGCCAGCGGGATCTCGGCGCGCAGCCGGTAGGTGTGCTCCGGCGTGGGCCCGGCGTGCAGGTCGCCGCCGAGCGCTCGCACCCGAGTCGTCAGGTTGCCGATCCCGCTGCCGTCACCTGACTTCCGTTCGGTGGCGGGGATTCCGTCGTTGACGATGTCCATCGTGACGAGGTGCGGTGCGCTGGAGAGCACGATCTCGCAGTGCTCGGCCTTGCTGTGCCGCAGGAGGTTCGTGACGCCTTCGCGCAGCACCGTCGCCAGAGCCACGTTCACCTCGGTGGGCAGCTCGGCCGCGTCCATCCGGACCGTCACCTCGACGTCGGCGGCGGACAGCAGCGCCTGCGCCGACCGGGTTTCCTCGTCGAACGAGAGTTCGCGGTAGCTCAACGCCACGGACCGGACGTCCGCGAGCGCCTGGCGGGAGATCTCCAGGACCTCGGTGAGCTCCTGGCGGGCCCTGCCGGGATCGAGCCGGTGCGCGAGTTCGCTCTTCAACGTGATCGCGGACAGGCTGTAACCGAGCAGGTCGTGCAGATCGCGGGCGAACCGCAACCGTTCCCGCGTGACCGCCGCCGTCGCCAGCTCCTCCCGGGCTTCCTGCAGTTCGGTCACCATCGACCGCAGCCGGGTCAGCGCGTACAGCACCAGCCCGTGGTTCGTCGCCGCGATCAGGCCCCACACCACGTCGGTCGCCGGGAAGCCCCAGACGGCCTGCAGGACGCCCTGGCTGACGACGACCGCGCCGAACGCGGCCCAGCCGGTCCACCGAGGCAGGACCAGCAGCGCGGAGCCCGCGAGGAAGCCGGGGACACCGCCGAGGAACGGGTCCTGGAACACGAACTGCGGGACGTACACGCAGAGGGCGATCCCGGCGAGGGCCGCGTGGCCGAGCGCCGGCCGCACGTGCGGCCGGCTGACGACGCCGAGCACCAGAGCCCCGATCACCGCGCTGCTCGTCGCGGCGACCGCAGGCTCGACGAGGCTGGTCATGTCGTAGGACGCAAGCAGCGTCGCCATCACGCCGTACCCGATCACCACGGTCGTGAGCAGCTTCGTGACGCCCTCCCGCGGCGCGGAGACCTCCCCGGCCGGAGACGGCTCGCGGTAGCTCGACGCCACCGCCCGCACGTCCGTCAGGGCCTCGCGGGACAGGCCGATGATCCGGGTGATCTCAGCCGACGCCCGATCCGTCTGCTCGCCGACCATCCGGCGGGCCGTTCCGGCCTTCAGCATGATCGTGGCGAGGCTGACGCCGACCAGGTCCTGCAGGTCGCGCGAGAACCGCAGCCGTTCCCGCGAGACGGCCAGATCGGCGACCTCCGAACGGGCGTTCTCGAGCCGCAGCACGAGCGAGGGCAACCGGGACAGGCCGTAGACGGCGAGGCCCGCGGTCAGCGAGGACGCCACGTAGTAGGCCATCACGCCGGTGGGGATGCCGTAGGCGATCTTGGACGCGGGGTTGGCCAGCGCCACGGCGACGAACGCGAACCACCGCACACGACCCGGCAGCACCAGCAGGCAGCTGCCCGCGAGGAACACGGGCATGCCGCCCCACGCGGTCGGGAAGAACGGCACCGGAGCGAACACCAGCAGCGCCATCGCACCCAGCGCCAGGTGCGCCGTGCCGGACCGCGGGTTCGTGCCCGGCCGGGAGAACACCCCGAGCTGCAGGTACCCGATCGAGAACAGACAGGCCAGCGACCCCGTGATCCGTGCCGGGGTCGCGCCGGTCTCCAGGACGTACAGGAACGCGTTCAACAGATAGTTCGCGAACACAACGGTGATCACGACGTACGCCAGCCGACGGGACACCGATGAGTGTTCCTGCCGTAGCGCCACGGGCAGCATGATAGGCCCGCTACCTGGTAGTTCCCGTGTTCTTCGAGGGTCTCAGTTGAACGGCAGCGGGATCTCGGCGCGCAGCCGGTAGGTGTGCTCGGGGGTGAGCCCGGCGTGCAGGTCGCCGCCGAGCGCGCGGACGCGGGTCGTCAGGTTGCCGATCCCGCTGCCGTCCCGCGACCGCCGTTCGATCGTGGGGATCCCGTCGTTGGTGATGTCCATCGTGACGAGGTGCCGCGAACTCGAGAGCACGATCTCGCAGTGCTCGGCCTTGCTGTGCCGCAGGAGGTTCGTGACGCCTTCGCGCAGCACCGTCGCGAGCGTCACCTTCACCTCCGTCGGCAGCTGGTCACACGCGTCGATCTTCACGGTGACCTCGATGTCGGCCGCGGACAGCAGCGCCTGCGCAGACTGGGTCTCCTCGTCGAACGAGAGCTCGCGGTAGCTCAACGCCACCGACCGGACGTCCGCGAGCGCCTGCCGGGAGATCTCCAGGACCTCGGTCAGCTCCTGACGGGCGCGGCCGGGGTCGATCGACGCCAGCCGGTGCGTGAGCTCGCTCTTCAACGTGATCGCGGAGAGGCTGTAGCCGAGCAGGTCGTGCAGGTCGCGGGCGAACCGCAGCCGTTCCTGCGTGACCGCCGCCGTCGCCAGCTCCTCCCTGGCCTCGTGCAGCTGGTTCACCATCGACCGCAGCCGGGTCAGCGCGTACAGCACGAGTCCGTGGTTGGTCGTCGCGATCAGGGCGTACCCGATGGCCACGGTGTCCTCGCCGAGCAGGCTGTAGATCACCCCTTGCAGGCCGACGACCGCGAGGAACGCCATCCACCCCGCCCGCCGGGGCAGCAGCAACGCGCACGCCCCGGCGAGGAAGCCGGGCACACCCGCGAGGTAGGGGTTGCCGAACACCAGCGGGGGCACGTAGACGCATGCCGCCAGCCCGGCGAGCACCCCGAGCCGCAACGGGGGGCTCAACCGCAGGTGCGGGCGCGTCACCACGCCCAGCACGAGCGCGACCGTGCCCGCGATGCCGACCGCCGCGACCTCGATCCCCAGAACCCCGACGGGGTAGTACGTCACGAGCGTCATCGCCATGGCCGCGTACCCGATGACCACGGCCGTGAGCAGCACCTGGGCGAACCGCGTCGCGATCAGCGGGCCCGCGAAGCGCGGCGTTCTCGCCTGCTTCTCCTGGCTCTCCGGCTCCGGCTCGACCGGCACCTCGGCGTGCAGCCGGTACCCGCCGTCCGAGGTCGTCTGGGCGAGCAGCGAGCCACCGATGGCGGTGGCGCGGGTGGCGAGGTTGGTCAGGCCGCTGCCGCGTTCGCCCAGGGTCTCCGCGGGCGTGCCGTCGTTGACGATGTCGATCGACGCCAGCCTGCCCGTGCCGGAGATGGTGATCGTGCAGCGGGTCGCGTCGCTGTGCCGCAGCAGGTTCGTCACGCCTTCGCGCAGCACCGTGGCGAGCACCGTGCGGGAGCGGGGGGAGAGCTCGGGGTGGTTCGCCTCGATCGTGGTGCGCACCCCCGCGGCGATCAGCACCGACCGCGCCGACTCGATCTCGTCGGACAGCGACAGCTCCCGGTAGCTCGACGCGACCGCACGAACGTCCGTCAGGGCCTCGCGGGCGATGCCGAGGATCTCGACGAGCTCACGCGTGGCGCGTTCGGTCTGGGTGCCGAGCATCCTGATGGCGAGCTCGACCTTGAGCGTGATCGCCGAGAGGCTGAAGCCGAGCAGGTCATGCAGGTCGCGGGCGAACCGCAGCCGTTCTTGTGACACCGCGAGGTCGGCGAGGTCCGAACGGGCGGTCTCCAGCTGTTTGACCAGCGACGGGAGTCGTGACAGACCGTAGACGACCATGCCGGCGACCATGGCCGACACCGCGTAGTAGGCCAGCTGGGCGGGATCGGAGACGAACTGCGATCTGATCAGGCTGTTGCTGAGCGCCACCGCGAAGAACACGAGCCATCGCACACGGCCCGGGAGGACGAGCAAGGCGCTGCCCGCCAGGAACCCCGGCATGCCGTGCCAGGCGTTCGGGAAGAACGGGTACGGCACGTAGACCAGGCAGGCCATCGCACCCAGCGCCAGGTACGCCTTGCCCGAGTGCAGGTTCGACCCCGGCCGGCTGAACACCCTCAGCTGGAGGAACCCGATCGTGACCAGGCAGGCGAGCGAGGTCGCGATGCGCACGGGTGTCGCGCCCGCCGCCAAGACGTACGAGAAGGCGTTGCCGAGGTAGTTGGCGAAGACCACGCTGACGACGACGTATGCCAAACGACGGGACACGGACGAGTGTTCCTGTCGTAGTGTCACAGCAGCGGCTCCCACGCGAGGGTCGGGACGCGGCCATGATACGGGCGCTTCCTGGGAAATCTCGCGTTTTGCGATCCGCGATCGGAGCAACATGGCGGCGGCTCAACGCCTCTGGACGACGGCGAGTCCTGCCCCGGCGAGGTAGGCGACGACGTCGGCCACCAGGTTCTTCTCCACCTGCAACGCATCCGCGACCAGAGCGATGGTGGTCCCGGTGTGCAGCAACGACTTCGCGATCTCCGTCGCGGGCGCGCTGTGCAGGATCACCTGGTAGGAGAGTCCCGGGCAGGCCAGCGCCTGGTCTCCGTTGAGCCGCTCGATCTCGGTGCGCGGCCGCATGGTGACGACCTCGTCCTCCTCGATGTGCGGCAACGCGAACACCGCGTCGCGGGCGACCGCGACGACGGACAGGATCGGCCCGGCCCCGTCGTTGAGCCCGAGCGACGGCACGACGCAACCACCCAGTTGGTCGAGCGTGTTCTTGAGCTTGCGCCAGATCAGGCACGGCCCGGAGCCCGTCTTCCAGCGCACGAAGTTCTCGTGCAGCGCGGAGATGTTCTCGAGCGCCACCGGGCCGAGGCTCATGCGGTGCAGCGCCTCGCGGACGAGCGGGCTGGTGTCGGCGATCTCGATCGCGCCCCAGCGCCCGTACACGGTCAGGTGTTCGGCCCCCTCGTCGACGAACGTGTCCTCCAGCAACGACCACAGCGGCCGGCCGGCCGGGATGTGCGACTGGGTGGGCACCACAGCGCCTCCGCTCTGGTAGTCACATGAACAGCGGGATGGGGTTGAGCTCGTCGTAGCCGTGTGGCCGGGGAAGCCTCCCCAGTTGTACAGGCACGTCGTAGAGGCGCCCTTGAGCGAACCTCGACCAGAAGTGCCGCAGCCCCGGCACGACCACGCGGACGACGGGAAGCTCGAAGTCCGGCCTGGTCTGGTCGAGGACGAGCACCTCCATTCCGCGGTCCTCGACGGTGCGCTGGATGGCGCGGACGTCGTCGGCCAGGTCCGCCCGGTGCGTGTAGCCGATGTCCCGGACGTCGCGCGGCGGCTCGGCCGGATCGGGGGCGAGCCACGGGTGATCGGCGACCCTCGTGTTCTCGAACCAGTTCCGGACGTCGACGTCGAGGCCGTTCAGATCGGAGGCCCCGCACACCATCGGCATGCACTGGTTGAGCTCGGTGAGCGCCCGGCGCGCGGCGATCCGCGGGTCGAGGTGCGCACCGCAGCCGAGCATGACGTCCTCGCGCTCTCCGCCGGTGCGGCGGGAGATCGCGACCATCACCGGTACACCGAGGTCCGCTGTGACGTCGAGCAGCCACACCTCGCGGCCGAGGCTCGCGTGGACCTCGCGGTTCTGGGTGATCCACGGGTCGTGGAACGAGTCCAGGTCCATGCCCGGCATCGGAGTGCGGTTGTACCACCAGATGGCTACCGCATCGCGTTCGACGAGTTCCAGAAGTCCTTGCAGGACAGCGTCTTCCAGGCTGCTGCCGGCCGCGCACCCGTTGGAGTTGGCTGTCACGCTCGGCGGGCAGGGAGCGCCGAAGTACAACATGCCGGTGGGCAGGAGCCTGTGCCGCTGCTCGGTGAGCGACCACAGGGGAGTCCAGTCCATCACCTCTTCGTCGTCGAACGGAGCGGTGACGTGCTGGAAGTTCGAGTGCGCCGCGTTCCACAGCTCGCGGCCGGCGAACTGGCGAGGGTGGTACTGCTGCACGGTGTCGGGGTGGATCGCCCGGTCCGCGAGGGTTTGGTAGCTGCCGCGCACCCGAGCCTCGTCGCCGACGAACGCGCCGCTGCGTCGTTCCACGGCCTCGCACAGGGCCCCGACCTGGGCGTCCAGTGCCGTGACCCCCTTGCCGCCGGTGTCCGCGCGCAACGCCGAACGCAGCCCATCGATGCCTTCCCCCGCGGCGATGTTCGAGCCGGAGCGGAAGGAGTTGAAGAACTCGGGGCCCTCGGTGTTGCGGCGGATCTCCTTGATGATCCCGGTGACCGGGCCGATCAGGTGCCGGTAGCCGTCGAGCACCTCCTGCGGCGGCGACGACCGGTGGCCGCCGCCGTCGCAGGAGTGTTTCACGCGACTGACGAGTTCGACCGGCTCGAACGTCCTGCGCGCGACAACTTCGGGGTCGCCGCAGCCCGAGCACTGCGGGCGGGCCCGCACCTCGTGCTGCGCGACCTTCATGGTCAGGCTGTCGTAGCTCCAGATCGACCGCTGCGCGTCCTGGCGGATGCCGGCCAGCCACTTCGCGGTCTCCACGGACGCGATCTCCAGCGCCATCGCGGTGAGCGACGGCAGTCCGATGAGCGGTCGCGGCGCGGGACCCTCCTGCCCGCACCGGCGCCGCACGTGCGCCTCGGCCTTGCGGTTGGCGGAGAGCCTCGCCGCGAGGCAACGCCAGCACGGGCCGTCGTCCGGGGTGAAGAAGGGACCGACGGACACCTCCGCGCCCACCGGCTTGACCAGCAGCCAAGGCCTGCCGGCCGCGCGGTGCTCCGCGTCGATGTCGCGGAGCTCGGGAGCCAGGTAGTCGGCACACGCCACGACCGTCAGGTCACCACTCCCCGAGGTGACCGTGAGTTCGTTGCCGTGCAGGGCGTCCACGAGCGCGTCGCGGTCCAGGTCCCCGAGCGCGACCACGGAGACGAGCGACGTCGTTGTCGCCGCCACCGCGTCAGCGGGGTCGAGGCCCGCCGCGTCCCAGTAGGCGAGCGTGGCCTCGGTCGTGGCCGAACCGTCCTCCTCGCAGCGCCGCCCGATCAGGCCGGCCGCGGCCAGCCTGGTGAGCATGCGGCTGACCATGTCCTCGGTCAGGCCGGCGGGCAGGTCGCGCAGCACGGCGGCGAGGTCACGGGTGCCGTCGAGCAGCGGCGCCAGCGTCTCGACGTGCGTGCCCTGGATCGCGGTGACCCCGGACTCGCCGATCAGGTAGACGGCCTCGCCCCGCACGATCTGGGGCCGGAGGTGGCGTCGGAACCCGATGCGTCGTTCGTCCGGTTCGGCCAGTTCGGGTCTCATGCCGCGAGCGCCTCGTCGGTCGAGCAGAACGTGCCGGGCCTGCACGAGGTCCAGGCGAAGTCGACGGTGAAGTCCGCCGAGGACTCACGGTCGAACCGGTAGATCTTCATGTCGTCGGAGTCGCCCTCGGTGGTGGTGACGGAAGACAAGTGCTCCACGGTGACGGTGGGGTACATGTGCATCTCCGATGTTTGCGTATGAATTGTTGTGGGTAATGATGCGGACCAGTGCTAATGGATCGGTAGTTACCGGCTAATGCGCCTCCGTATGAAGTTTTCATACCCGGCACGGGCAGAACTCACCTGACATCGATGGCCTGTGCACTAACGCCGCCTCGTTGGGCCGAGCAGACTAATCCCGTGCTCGGAACCGAAGGAGGGGTCGCGATGCAGATCAAGGTCCTGGGGCCCGTCGAGGCCAAGGTGAACGGTCGCTCGGTGACGCCCACCGCGGCCAAGCCACGTCAGATCCTGGCGCTGCTCGCGCTGCACTCCGGGCAGGTCGTGTCCGTCCCCACCCTGATCGAGGAGCTGTGGGGCGACCGTCCACCGCGCAGCGCCCGCACCACCCTGCAGACCTACATCCTGCAGCTGCGCAAGCTCATCGGCGACGCCCTGGCGACGTCCGGTGAGGGTGCGGCGAAGGAGGTGCTGGTCACCCGGTACGGCGGCTACCTGCTCGACGTGCCGCCGGAGGCCGTCGACGTGCACGAGTTCGACCGCCTGGCCCGCGCGGGCCAGCAGGCCTACGACGTCGAGGACTTCGCGTCGGCGTCCCGGCTGCTGCGCCAGGCGCTGGAGATGTGGCGCGGCGCCGCGGTCGTCGACGTGCGGCCGGGCATGCCGCTCGGCATCGAGATCGTGCGCCTCGAGGAAGCCCGGCTGGGCGTGCTCGAGGCACGCATCGACGCCGAGCTGCGGATGGGCAAGCACAAGGCGTTGCTGTCCGAGCTGTCCGTGCTGACCGTGCAGAACCCGATGAACGAGAACCTGTGCGCGCAGTACATGATCTCGCTGTTCCGCGCGGGCCGGCAGTGGCAGGCGCTCGACTCGTTCAAGGCACTGCGCAACACCCTGATCGAGGAGCTCGGCGTCGAGCCGTCGTCACGTCTGCAGGGGTTGCAGCACGCGATCCTGACGTCCGACCCGCGCCTCGACAGCGCCGAAACCCGTCAACTGCAACGCCTTCTCGCCTGAGTTTCTCTCCAACGGCCCGCGCCACACTGTGGCGCGGGCCGTTTTTGCTTGTCGTGCAACGGTTTCTTCGAGAATCTCTCCACTGACTTACAGGTGTGCGGTGGCAACCTCAGTCGTGGGCGCGCGGGAATCGCCCGCTGGAGGAAAGGAAGCTAGCCGTGAGCGCACTGACCATCGAGGGCCTCAAAGAGGTTCTCAACGAGGCCGCGGGCGACGACGACTCGTTCAAGCCCGGCCAGGACATTCTCGACCTCCCGTTCCTCGAGCTGGGCTTCGACTCCCTCGCCCTGCTGGAGACGGTCGCGCTGATCAAGCGCAAGTACGGGGTCGCCATCGCCGACGACGAGATGGCGTACATCGAGACGCCGCGTCAGCTGCTGGACAAGGTCAACGGACAGATCGCGGCCTGACGCCGGCGACTCGGATACGGAGACGGACATGACGCACACCACCACGCACACGGTCATGATCGGGGCTCCCGCCAAGGTGGTGTACGACCTGGTCGCGGACGTGACGACCTGGCCGTACATCTTCGGACCCACGGTCCAGGCCGAGGTGTTCGAACGGGACGGCTCGACGGAGCGGTTGCGGTTGCACGCGTTCGCCAACGGTGACGTGCGCACGTGGACGTCCCGGCGAGTGCTCGACCCGGCGAACCTGCACATCTCCTTCGAGCAGGAGCGTTCGGCGGCCCCGGTGAAGACGATGGGTGGGGAGTGGCGGATCGTCCCGATCGCCGATTCGGCGACCCGGGTCGATCTGCTCCACCACTTCACCGCGGCGCAGCCCGAGGCGGTCGACCTCATCCTGAACGCCGTCAACAACAACAGCGACGCCGAACTGGCCGCTCTCAAGCGGGCGGCCGAGTACGGCGACGACTACGACAAGCTGGTGCTGTCGTTCTCCGACAGCATCACGATCCACGCGAGCCGCAAGGACGTCTACGAGTTCCTGTACCGGTCCGACCTGTGGCCGGAGCGCCTGCCGCACGTGGCACGCCTGGACCTCACGGAAGCCGTCACCGGCGTGCAGTCCATGGAGATGGACACGCGCAGCCCGGACGGGTCGATCCACACCACGCACTCGGTGCGGGTCTGCACCCCGTACGACGGCATCGTCTACAAGCAGACGCACACGCCTCCGATCATGGCGGCGCACGTCGGCAGGTGGACGTTCAAGGACATCGGCGACGGCATCGAGGCCGGCATCGAGGCGACGTCGCACCACACCGTCGTCATCCGGCCCGACGTCATCCCCGAGGTCCTGGGTGCCGACGGGACGATCGAGCGCGCTCGCGAGCTCATCCGCCACGCCCTGGGCACCAACAGCCTCACGACGTTGCGGCACGCGAAGGAATTCGCCGAGAACGGGTGAGGTGACGCGATGGGGTTGGCTGGCGCGGACTTGCTCACTGCCGCCGCACGCGCTGCGAGCCGCAACGGACTTTACGTGGTGTCCATGTACCTGGAGAAAGCCGCGGTCGAGCACCAGCGCAAGGGTTGTCCCTCGGAAGTGGGGCACTGCGCCTACGAGATCGAGGCTTCCCGAGTACTGCTGTCGGGGTTCTGATGAAGCTCTACGACATCTCGCTGCGCCGCACCGGTTCGTCCATCTCGGACAGACTGGTCGCGGCGCGGCGCCTCGACGCGCTCGGCGTCACGTTCGTCGACGGAGGCAGGCCCGGCCGGTCGTTCTACCCCAGAGGATTTTTCGGCAGGGCGTCGATCGAGCTCCGGTTGCGGATCGCCACCCTCATCGCGTCGGGCGGTGCGGAGGACCTCGACGCACTGCTGGCCGCGGAGACACCCGCGGTGGCGGTGGTCGTCCAAGGGCACGGCATCTCGAAGGTCAGGGACGCCGTGCGTCAACTCGTGCGCGCCGAACGACGAGTGGTCGTCGAGGCGCGGGACTTCTTCGACGGCTGGCTGATCGACCCCGAACACGCGTTGGAGGTCGTGCTGGCAGCCGCGGAGGCTGGGGCGGAAACCGTGTTGCTGCACGACACAGCGGGCAAGCTGTGGCCGGACCAGATCGGCGAGATCGTCGCGTCGGTCGCGGAAACCGGTGTGCCCCTTGGTTTTGGATGTCACGACGAAGGCGGAGCGCCCGCGAAGCAGCTGTTCGCCGTGGACGCGGGGGCAAGCCTCGTACAGGGGTCCTACGCCGTCGTTCGAGGTGGCCTCGATCGGGCCGTTCCACCATCGGTTCATACGGCAGAGACAGGTATCGCTCCCGTGCCCTGTCCGAGATTGGAGCAGACCGTGTCCGCACACAAGGCGATTGGAGGTGTCCGATGAGTCGTCGCGCCGTCATCACCGGGGTGGGCGTGGTCGCACCTGGTGGAATCGGAACGAAGGCGTATTGGAAACTGCTGTCCGAAGGGCGTACGGCGACTCGCAACATCACGCACTTCGACGCGTCTCCGTACCGCTCCCGCATGGCGGGGGAAGCAGATTTCGATCCAGTGCGCGAAGGCTTGACGCCGCAGGAGATCCGCCGTCTCGACCGGGCCGCGCAGTTCGCGGTCGTCGCGGGTCGTGAGGCGATGTCCGACTCCGGCATCGAGTTCGACCAGCTCGACCCCGGCCGCATCGGTGTCTCGCTCGGCACCGCGGTCGGCTGCACGACCTCGCTGGAGCGCGAGTTCATCGTCGGTTCCGACCGGGGCAAGTACTGGGAGGTCGACGCGTCCTACGCGGTCCCGCACCTCTACGACTACTTCACGCCGTCCTCGATGGCGACGGAGCTGGCGTGGACGGTGGGCGCCGAGGGACCGGTCTCCGTGGTCTCCACGGGCTGCACCTCCGGCCTCGACTCGGTCGGTTACGCGGCCGAGCTGATCATGGAGGGCTCCGCGGACGTCGTCGTGACCGGCGGCACCGAGGCCCCGCTCTCCCCGATCACCGTGGTCTGCTTCGACGTGATCCGCGCGTCGAGCACCCGCAACGACGACCCCACAACGGCGTGCCGGCCGTTCGACAAGACCCGCGACGGCCTGGTGCTGGGCGAGGGTTGCGCGATCATCGTGCTCGAGGAGCTGGAGCACGCCCGCGCTCGCGGTGCGCACATCTACGGTGAGGTCGCCGGCTTCGCCTCGCGGTGCAACGCCTACCACATGACGGGCCTGCACCCCGAGGGCATCGAGATGTCCGACGCCATCAACATCGCGCTGAAGCAGGCGCGGTCGGACGCGACGGACGTCGGTTACATCAACGCGCACGGGTCGGGCACCAAGCAGAACGACCTGCACGAGACGGCGGCTTTCAAGCGCTCGTTGGGTGCGCACGCGTACAAGACCCCGGTCTCCGGCTTCAAGTCGATGATCGGGCACTCGCTGGGCGCGATCGGTTCGCTCGAGATCGTCGGCTCGCTGCTGGCGTTCGAGCAGGACCTCATCCCGCCGACGGCGAACCTCCACGAGCAGGACCCGGAGTGCGACCTCGACTACACGCCACTGGTGGCGCGTGAGAAGAAGGTCGACACGCTCCTGACCGTGGGCAGCGGTTTCGGTGGATTCCAGAGCGCCATGGTGCTCAAGAAGGTGGAAGGGGCAGGCCGGTGACTCGGGCGGTGGTGACGGGAATCGGCATTGCGTCGCCGAACGGATTGGGGCCGACCGCGTACTGGCGGGCGACCCTGCACGGTGAGGCGGCGATCAGGCCGATCACCCGGTTCGACAGCGCGAACTACTGGGCGAAGATCGCCGGTGAGGTGCCTGGCTTCGAGGCAGGGCGGCACCTGCAGGGTCGCCTGCTGCCGCAGACGGACCACATGACGCGGCTGACACTGGTCGGCACGGACTGGGCGTTGCGTGGTGCGGGTGTGCAGCCGAACGACATCCCCGACACGGACATCGCGGTGATCACCGCGGCGACCGCCGGCGGGTACGAGTTCGGGCAGCGCGAACTGCAGAAGCTGTGGCACCAGGGACCGGAGTACGTCTCGGCGTACCAGTCGTTCGCGTGGTTCTACGCGGTCAACACGGGCCAGATCTCCATCAGGCACGGCACGCGCGGTCCCGGCGCGGTCGTGGTGTCCGAGCAGGCCGGTGGCATCGACTCCATCGGTCACGCCCGGCGCCAGCTGCGCAAGGGTGTCCAGCTCGCCCTCACGGGTGGCATGGACTCCTCGCTGTGCCCGTGGGCGTGGGTGGCCCACCAGGCGTCGGGTTGCCTGTCGCGCAACAACAATCCGAAGCGCGCCTACCTGCCGTTCGACCGCGACGCCTCCGGGTACGTCGCGGGCGAGGGTGGCGCGATCATGGTCGTCGAGACACCCGAGTCGGCGGCAGGGCGTCCGGGCACGCGCATCTACGGTGAGATCGTCGGGTACGCCTCGACGTTCGACTCGAAGATGCCGTCGCGGGAGCCGGGTCTGAAGCGGGCGGCCGAACTGGCGTTGCGCGACGCCGGCATGGACGCCTCCGAGATCGACGTGGTGTTCGCCGACGCGGCGGGCATCCCCGAGCTCGACAAGGCGGAGGCCGAGGCGATCAAGGGCATCTTCGGGCCGTACGGCGTGCCGGTGACGGCCCCGAAGACCATGACGGGCCGCCTGTTCGCCGGTGGTGGCTCCCTGGACGTGGCGTCGGCGATCCTCTCCATCTACTGGAGCGCGATCCCGCCGACCATCAACGTCGAGAACCCCGTCCCGGAGTACGAGCTCGACCTCGTGCTGAACGAGGCGCGGCACGGCAAGATCAAGGCCGCGCTGGTGCTCGGGCGCGGCAAGGGCGGCTTCAACTCCGCCATGGTGGTTCGCGAGTACAGGTGATGTCCTGCCTCAAGGGCCGTGAAGGTGTTCCCTTCGCGGCCCTTGAGCCGTTTCTGGAGGCGTGTTGTGGACGTAGCACTGATGTTTCCCGGGCAGGGGTCGCAGTACCCGCGGATGGCGGCCTCCCTGTACGGCACGGACGCGGTGTTCACCTCGGTGATCGACGAGGTGTTCGAGCTGTTCGGCGAGGTCGGCTCTCTTGCCTGTGAGGACTGGCTCTCCGGTGCCGACATCGACCACGTGTCGCGCGCGCAGCCGTTGCTGTTCGCGGTCGACTACGCGCTGGGGCGCACCGTTCTGTCGTGGGGCGTCGAGCCCGTCGCGTTGATCGGGCACTCCGCGGGCGAGGTCGTCGCGGCGACGCTGGCCGGGGTGTTCTCGTTGGAGGAGGCCGTGTCCCTGGTGCGGGACCGGGTGCTGTCGGCCGTGCCGATCCCCTCCGGCGGCATGCTGGCCGCGGCGGCCTCGGAGTCGGACCTGTTGCCCTACCTGGAGGGTGACGTCGCGATCGCCGCCGTGAACTCCGCGCGGCAGACGATGCTGGCCGGGTCGGACGAGCCGCTGGCGCGCGTGCGTGCGCGGTTGGAGGCGGACGAGTTCATCGTCGTGACGGTGCCGGCGTCGACGCCGTTCCACAGCCCGGCCATGCAGCCCGCCGTGGACGAGGCGCTGGCGTCGTGGAGCGCTTCACCGGTCGCGCCTTCGATGCCGGTGTACTCGGGGTACACGGGCAAGCTGATGACCTCGGAGGACGCGCTGTCCGCGCGGTTCTGGACCCGTCAGCTGACCGATGCCGTCTACTTCGGACCGGCGCTCAACGAGCTCGTGGCGATGTACGACGTGCTGCTCGTGGAAGCCGGTCCCGGTCAGACCCTGACGTCGTTCGCGCGCCGCACCAAGGCAGTGAGGTCCGGTGCCTCGCAGGTGTTGCCGTTGCTGGACTCCTCGGACACCGTTGACGCCGCGCGCGCTCGCTTGGCCTAGAACGTATAAAAGGGCCGCCCTCTCCCAGTCCGATTTCTGGGGAGGGCGGCCCTTTAGTGACTTCTAGTCGATGCCGCGGACGATGTGGTCTTCGTTCTCTGGTGGCCATGAATCGTTGTTTTCCATACCTACGAAGGTAAGTACGGTGATTCAGCTCTCACTTGAGGAACGGTTGGCCGGTTTTCAGTCGTCGAGCAGCGCGACCGCACGCGTCCAGCCGGCCCCGGCACCCTTGATCTTGACGGGGAACGCGACGACGGTGAACCCGAAGTCCGGCAACGCGTCCAGGTTCGCCAGCCGTTCGATCTGGCAGTACTCGCGGTCGCGGCCGGCGAAGTGCGCGGGCCACAGCACGCTCTCGTCCTTCGTCTGCAGGTAGCGCTTGACGATGTCCGGGAACGGCGCGTCGAGGCTGAACGCGTCGGTGGCGATCACCTTGACCCCGAGGTCCAGCAGGAAGTTCGTGGCCGGGCCGTCGAGTCCGGTGTAGTCGGTGAAGTAGGTCTGGGTGCCCGCGTGCTCGGCGGCGCCGGTGTCGAGGATGACGATGTCCATCGGCTTCGGCGTGTAGCCGATGCGGGCGAACTCCTTCTCCAGCACCTCGACACCGATGACGCCGGTGCCGTGGCCGCGGACGTCGAGCTTCACGCCGGGGTTGTGGAACCACTCGAGCGGCATCTCGTCGATGTGGCGCGGGATCCCGTTGCCGTACGTGGTCTTCGAGCCGTAGTGCGACGGCGCGTCGACGTGCGTTCCGGTGTGGGAGGTCAGGCTGATCCGGTCCAGCGTCAGGAACTCGGAGTCCCGCAGCACGGAGACGTCGAACTCGATGCCGAGCCGTGCCTTGAGCTGCTCGGCCATGTGTTCGGCACCCTGGGCGGCCGTGAGCACCTCGTGCGTCACCGGGTCCGCTTCGTACGCGGATGCGTCAATGTGGGAAGACAGATCGATGATGCGCATGATGAAGAGCCTGGCGGGCGTTCCTTGAGCACGTCTCAAGACGCGGTGTGCAGAGTTTTCCTCGGCCAGACACCATTTCAGCGTCCATTCTTGGGGAGCTCCCGCATGATCACCTTCCTGAACCGCTTCACGCTCACCGGCGACCCCGAGGAGTTCGAGAAGGCCTTCGACGAGACCGCGGCGTTCCTGCGCGAGCAGCCGGGCCTGATCCAGTACACGCTGTCGCGTCAGCTCGACGACCCGGCGTCGTACATCAACATCGCGCTGTGGGAGAGCGCCGACGCCCTGCGCGCGGCCCTGGCCCACCCGGACTTCGGCAACCACGCCAAGGCGATGCGCGGCCTGGCCGAGTCCACGGGCGCGATCTTCAACCCGCGCCTGTCGTTCGTGGCCTCCGAGTCCTGATGTCGCCTTTGGACGGACTGAAGGTCGTCGAGTTCGGCGGCATCGGTCCCGGCCCGCACGGCGCGATGCTGCTGGCGGACCTCGGCGCGGAGGTCGTGCGCGTCGAGCGTCCGTCCGGCGGGCTGTCCGTGGTGCCGGACGCCTCCCGCGACTTCCTGTTGCGCGGCAGGCGTTCGGTGTCGGCGGACCTGAAGTCCGCTGAAGGACGTGCGTCGGTCCTGGCGCTGATCGCGTCGGCCGACGTGGTGATCGAGGGCTTCCGCCCCGGTGTGCTGGAACGGCTCGGCCTCGGCCCGTCCGACTGCCTGGCGGTCAACCCCGGCCTGATCTACGCGCGGATGACGGGCTGGGGTCAGGACGGTCCGCTGGCCCAGCGCGCCGGGCACGACATCAACTACCTGTCGGTCACCGGGCTGCTGCACGCGATCGGCAAACCGCCGCTGAACCTCGTCGGCGACTTCGGCGGTGGCTCGCTGTACCTGGTGCTGGGCGTGCTGGCGGCGTTGTGGGAACGGCAGCGCACCGGTCTCGGCCAGGTCGTCGACGCGGCGATCGTCGACGGGGTCGCGTCGCTGGCGCAGATGATCTGGTCGATGAAGGCGCAGTCGGTGTGGGAGGACTCGCCGGACTCGAACCTGCTCGACGGCGGGTGCCCGTTCTACTCGATCTACGAGTGCGCGGACGGCCGTTCCGTCGCGGTGGGATCGCTGGAGCCGCAGTTCTACGCCCTGCTGCTGGCCGGTCTGGGGCTGTCCGCGGGCGACCTGCCCGCGCAGCTGGACCGCGACTCGTGGCCGTTGCTGCGCAAGACGTTCGCCGAGGCGTTCCTGACCCGGACGCGCGACGAGTGGTCGGAGGTGTTCGGTTCGTCCGACGCCTGCGTGACCCCGGTGCTGACCCTGGAGGAGGCGGTGTCGCACCCGCACCTGGTGGCCCGCAGGGTGTTCACGTCCCAGGGAGCGGCTGTTCCTGCACCGCGCTTTTCCACCGACTAGATTTGGTCTTCGTGGAACTTCGCATCTTCACCGAGCCCCAGCAGGGGGCGAGCTACGACGACCTGCTCCGCGTGGCCATGACGGCCGAGGACGCCGGCTACGGCGCCTTCTTCCGCTCCGACCACTACCTCAGGATGGGCTCGGCCGACGGTCTGCCCGGCCCGACCGACCCGTGGATCACGTTCGCCGGCCTCGCCCGCGACACGTCGACGATCCGCCTGGGCACGCTGATGACCGCCGCGACGTTCCGCCACCCCGGACCGCTGGCCATCAGCGTCGCCCAGGTCGACCAGATGTCCGGCGGCCGCGTGGAGTTCGGCATCGGCGCCGGCTGGTACGAGGCCGAGCACACCGCGTACGGCCTGCCGTTCCCGTCGCTGGGGGAGCGCTTCGAGCGCTACGAGGAGCAGGTCGCGATCATCACCGGCCTGTGGGAGACCCCGCTCGGCGGCACGTTCTCGTTCGAGGGCAAGCACTACGCGCTGACGGACTCGCCCGCGCTGCCCAAGCCCGCGCAGGAACGCGTCCCGCTGCTGATCGGCGGCATGGGCGCTCGCCGCACCCCGGCGCTGGCCGCGTCCTACGCGACCGAGTTCAACCTGCCGTTCGTTCGCATCGACGCCGCCGTCGAGCAGTTCGCCCGCGTCGACGCCGCGTGCGAGGAGATCGGCCGCGACCCTAAGGAGCTCATCCGCTCCGTCGCCCTCGTCGCGTGTGTCGGCCGCACCGACGCCGACGTCGCCCGCCGTGCCGCCGCGATCGGCCGCGACGCCGCCGAGCTGCGGGAGAACGGTCTGGCCGGCACCCCCGCCGAGGTCGTCGACCGCATCGCGTCCTGGCGGGATGCGACCGGTGTACAGCGCGTGTACCTGCAGGTTCTCGACCTGTCCGACCTCGACCACATCACCGAGATCGCGTCGGACGTCGCTCCCCAGCTCTGATTTGTCGCAGCTCTGATCTGTCGGACATCAGGCGAGTGCTTTGCGGACCGCGGCCGGCATCGGCAGGACGTGGTTCGCGAAGCGCCGCCGATGTCCGATGTAGCGCAGCTGCAGTCCCGGGTCGTCGAGGTAGCGCTTCTCCAGCCCGTCCCGCCCGAGCACCAGCCTGAGCCCGCGTCCGAGCATCGACGGCGAGTCGAGGCCGAACCGGGCCCGCAGCACGTCGGCCGCCGCGTGGTCACCGAACTCCAGCGCGGCCCGCCGCACGGACTCGACCGGCACCATCAGGTACTGCTCGTCGGCGTGCACCCCGTCGCGGTGGGCGATGCCCAGCGCGACGAGTGCTTTCTGGTGCGCTCCACCGTCGAGCCCGAGGTGGTACTGCTCCCAGTCGCTGACCTGGATCTCACCGGACCACGTGCGGACAGGTGCGGCCACCGCCACCGAACCTGTCGCCAGTCCTGTGGACGCTAGTGCCGTGACTCCGGCAGCCGTGAACAACTGGCGTCGGGACAACCTCACGACGCACCCTCCTCCGAATGTCCGCGGGTTCCCCGCCGCGGAGCTACGGCATGCTAGCGAAGGTGATCCCCGGCGCGACGGGTCCAGAGCGGGTCAAAGTGCGGTCCGTCAGGGGGAGCGTTCCGTCGAGCGCCGCGAGCACAGCGTCACGGGCGAGCGGCAGGACCTCGGCGACGGTGACGTCGCGCCCCAGCTCGTGCGAGAGAGAAGCGACGCCCGCGTCCTTGATGCCGCACGGGATGATGTCGCCGAACGCGTCGAGGCTCGCGTTGCAGTTGATCTCGAAGCCGTGCATCGTCACGCCGCGCTGCACGCGGATGCCGATGGCGGCGACCTTGCGCTCCGGGCCGCGGTCGTCGGCGGGCAGCCACACGCCGCTGCGGCCCTCGATCCGGCCGGTGTGCACGCCCAGCTGGTCGCACACGTCGATCAGGCCCTGCTCGACGCGCCGCACGTACTCCACGACGTCGATGGGGTCGGCGAGCTTGACGATCGGGTACCCGACCAGCTGGCCGGGGCCGTGCCAGGTGATCTTGCCGCCGCGGTCGACGTCGATGACCGGGGTGCTGCCCCCGCGCGGGCGCTCCTCGTCGAGGGTGCGCTTGCCGCAGGTGTAGACGGGCGGGTGCTCCAGCAGCAGGAGGGTGTCGGGGCCGGTGCCGTCACCATCTTTGGCGGCACGCGCCTCCGCGATCTCCTTCTGGAGGTCCCACGCCGCCGTGTACTCGATGAGCCCCAGCTCACGGATGACGACGGGGTCTGACGAGGTCCGGCACGAGTTCACGACCCGACGTTACCAACCCCAGAGCCATGGCCGCCAAGAGCCCGACGCCCGTCACACCCAGCACGGCGCCGACGACGTCGGTGACCCAGTGCATCTGCAGCACGATCCTCGCGAACCCCGCCACGAGCACCGCGAGCACCGCCCACAGCACGCCTCGCCTCAGCAGGACGACCAGCGTGAAACCGGTCGACGCGACCGCCACCGTGTGCCCGCTCGGATAGCTCGGCAGGTGGTACTCGATGGGCCGGACCCGGTCGAACAGGAACCTCGTCAGCAGCGTCGCGCAGCACAGGCCGTGCAGTGCGAGCGCCTTCCACAACCGCGGGTCGCGCCGTTTCCACGCGAGCACGAACAACACGGCCGCGAACGTCCAGCCGATCGTCGGCCCGAGCACCAGGCTCACCGCGAACGCCGTCGCCCGCAGCCACTCCGGCCGTGGCAGCTCGTCGTGCACCCACACGTCGAGTCCGGTCACCTCGGGGAGTCCCACCAGGATCCACGAGACGACCAGCACCGCCGCCACCGCTCGCGTCATGCGACCGCCGCGTTCAGTGCGGCCGGCAGCGTGGGGTGCAGGAAGTGGAACCCGTGGCTCTCCAACGCCTTCGGCGTGAGCCCCGGACCGCTGAGCAGCAGTTCCTGAGCCATCTCGCCGCCGAGCAACGCCTTCAGCGCGAACGCGGGCACCACCCACGGCGTCGGCCGGCCCAGTGCCGTGCCGACGGCCTTGGTGAACTCGGAGTTCGTCACCGGCGCCGGACCCGCGACGTTGACCGGCCCGCGGATGTCCTCGTGCTCGACGACGAACCGGTACGCCGACACGATGTCGTCCAGCGACACCCACGGGAAGAACTGCTCACCGGTGCCGAGCTTGCCGCCCAGGAAGAACTGGAACACCGGCTTCAACCGGCCGAACACACCGCCCGACGGAGAGATGACGACAGCGGTGCGCATGAGCACGACCCGCACGCCGCCTTCCTGCGCCACGGACGTCGCCGCCTCCCAGTCCTGGGTCAGTCGCGACATGTAGGTGTGGCCACCCGGTGCGTCCTCGTCCGCGAGGCGCGAACCGGTGTCGCCGTAGAAGTGGGCGCCCGACGAGCTCACCAGCGTCGGCACGCCGTGCTCGACGCACGCCGCCGACAGCACCTCGGCCGGCACGATCCGGCTGTCGTGCAGCACCTGCTTGCGGGCGTCGTCCCAGCGCTTGTCGCCGATGCCCGCGCCGCAGAGGTTGATGACGGCGTCGACACCGTCGAACGTGCCGTCGTCGATGCGACCGGCGTACGGGTCCCAGCCGCGTTCGTCCGGCGCGACCGCTTTGCGGCGCACCAGCCGCAGCACCTCGTGGCCGGCGGCGCGCATGGACGCCACCAGGCTCGTGCCGATCAGTCCCGACGATCCCGCGATGACGACTCGCATACGTAGATCGTTCCCCACTGTGTCATTGCGTGCACAGCCACAGCACACATATCGGACCCAGGATGTGCCGAAGGCCACCCCGGCAAACCGGGGTGGCCTTCAGATCACACTCTTCGGTGCTGTCAGAGACCGAGGTCGGCCTCGAACGCGCCCTCCTCGAGACGGTTCTTGACCGTCGTGAGGAAGCGGCCCGCGTCGGCACCGTCGACCAGGCGGTGGTCGTAGGTGAGCGCGAGGTACATCATCGAACGGATCGCGATGGTGTCGTTGCCGTCCTCGTCGGTCATGACGACCGCGCGCTTCTTCACGACGCCGACGCCCAGGATGCCGACCTGCGGCTGCTGGATGATCGGGGTGTCGAAGAGGGCGCCGTTGCTGCCGAGGTTGGTCAGCGAGAACGTGCCACCGGCGAGCTCGTCCGGCGTGAGCTTGTTCGAGCGGGCGCGCGCCGCCAGGTCGCCGATCTTGTGGGCGATGCCCGACAGGTTCAGGTCACCGGCGTTGTGGATCACGGCGTTGAGCAGGCCGCGCTCCGTGTCGATCGCCAGACCGAGGTGCTCGGCACCGTGGTAGGTGACCTCCTTGCGCTCCTCGTCGATCGACGCGTTGAGCACCGGGTGGGCCTTGAGCGCCTCGATGGCGGCCTTGGCGAAGAACGGCAGGAACGTGAGCTTCGCGCCCTCACGAGCCTCGAACGCCTTCTTGGCCTGGTTGCGCAGCCGGGCGATCTTGGTCACGTCGACCTCGAACACCTGGGTGAGCTGGGCCGAGCCCTGCAGCGACTCACGCGTGCGCTGCGCGACGATCTGACGCAGGCGCGGGAGCTTCTGCACGGTGCCGCGCTTGCCCGAGTTGTCGACCGAGGCCGGGGCGGCGGTGCGAGCTGCGGGCGCCGAGGCGGCCTGCGCGGCAGGGGCGGCCGGTGCCGGAGCCGGGGCCTTCTTGGCCTCGACGGCGGCGAGCACGTCCTGCTTGCGGATGCGGCCACCGACGCCGGTGCCCTTGAGCGAGCCCAGGTCGATGCCGTTCTCCGACGCGAGCTTGCGCACGAGCGGAGTGACGTACGGCGTGCCGTTGGCGTCGTCCGAGGAGGAGGCGGCCGGAGTCTGCTGCTGCGGCGCGGCCTGCTGGGCAGGAGCCGGAGCGGCCTGCGCCGGGGCCTGCTGCTGCGGGGCCGGTGCCTGCTGGGGAGCCGGCGCCGGGGCGGACTGCTGCGGCTCGGGCTTCTTCTCCGGGGCCGGGGCGGACTGCGCGGGGCTGCCCGAACCGATGACGGCGAGCTTGCCGCCGACCTCGACGGTCTCGTCCTCGCCGGCGCTGATCTCGAGCAGCGTGCCCGCGACCGGCGACGGGATCTCGGTGTCGACCTTGTCGGTCGAGACCTCGAGCAGCGGCTCGTCGACCTCGACGCTGTCGCCGACCTGCTTGAGCCAGCGGGTCACGGTGCCCTCGGTGACGGACTCACCGAGCGCGGGCATCGTGACGTCGGTGCCCTCGGCCGAACCACCGGACTGCGCGGGGGCCGGAGCCTCCTGCGCCTCCTCGGCGGGCTGCTGCGTCTGCTGCGGCTGCGCCGGTTCCTCGGGAGCGGACTCCTGGGCCGGGGCGGGCGCGGGCTCGGACGGAGCGGCGTCGCCGTCACCGATGACCGCGAGCTCGCCACCGACCTCGACGGTGTCGTCCTCCTGCGCGACGATCTTCTGCAGGACGCCGGCCGCCGGGGACGGGATCTCGGTGTCGACCTTGTCGGTGGACACCTCGAGCAACGGCTCGTCCACCTCCACCCGGTCGCCTTCCTGCTTCAACCACCGGGTGACCGTGCCCTCGGTGACACTCTCACCGAGTGCGGGCATCTGGACGGAGAAGGCCATTGTTCGCTGACTCCTCGTGCTCTCGTGTGGCTGACTTTGTGTGGGGATCGGTCAGCCGTGCACGTGCAGCGGCTTGCCGGCCAGGGCGAGGAACGCCTCGCCAAGGGCTTCAGTCTGGGTCGGGTGGGCGTGGATCAGCGGAGCCACGTCCTCCGGGAAAGCCTCCCAGCTGTAGATCAGCTGTGCTTCACCGATGAGTTCGCCGACGCGCTCGCCGACCATGGTGATGCCGACGACCGGGCCGTCGGGAGCCTTGACGAGTTTCACGCCACCGGCCGTCTTGAGGATCTGGCTCTTGCCGTTACCCGCGAGGTCGTAGACGAAAACCTCGGCGGAGCCGTACTTCTCCTTCGCGGCGGCCTCGGTGAGACCGACGGAGGCGACCTCGGGCTTGCAGTAGGTGACGCGCGGGATGCCCGCCTCGTCGATCACCTTCGGGTTCTGGCCCGCGATCTCCTCGGCCACGAAGATGCCCTGCTGGAAACCGCGGTGCGCGAGCTGCAGACCGGGGACGATGTCGCCGACGGCGTAAACGTTCGGCAGGTTCGTGCGCAGGCGCTCGTCGGTGACGACGAAGCCGCGGTCGATCTTGACGCCGGCCTCCTCGTAGCCGTGACCCGCGCTGTTCGGGCCGCGGCCGACCGCGACGAGCAGCAGGTCGGCGTCGAGGACGTCGCCGTTCTCCAGCGTGACCGAGACGCCCGAGTCCGACTGGGTGGCGCCGGTGAACTTCACGCCGGTCTTGAACTTGATGCCGCGCTTGCGGAACGCGCGCTCCAGCTGCTTGGACGCGTACTCGTCCTCGGCCGGGACCAGGCGGGGCAGGGCCTCGACGATGGTCACGTCGGCGCCGAACGAACGCCACACGCTGGCGAACTCCACACCGATGACGCCGCCGCCGAGGACGACGACCTTCTCCGGGATGAAGTCCAGGTTGAGCGCCTGGTCACTGGTGACGACCCGGCCGCCGATCTCCAGGCCGGGCAGGCTGCGGGCGTACGAACCGGTCGCGAGGACCACGTTCTTGCCCGTGTACCGCTGGCCGTTCACCTCGACGGTGTTCGGGCCGACGAACGTGCCCGCACCCTCGACGAACGTGACCTTGTTGGCCTTCGCGAGACCCTGCAGACCCTTGTAGAGCCGCGAGACGACGCCGTCCTTGTACGAGTTGACGCCGGCGATGTCGATGCCCTCGAGCGAGCTCTTCACACCGAACTGGTCGCCCTCGCGGGCGTTGTCCGCGACCTCGGCCGCGTGCAGCAGCGCCTTGGTCGGGATGCAGCCGCGGTGCAGGCAGGTGCCACCCAGCTTGTCCTTCTCGACCAGGACGACGGACAGGCCGAGCTCGGCCGCGCGGAACGCGCAGGCGTAGCCACCTGAACCACCGCCGAGGATGACGAGATCGGCGTTGGTGGCCGACTCCAGTTCCGGCGAAGTCACTTCGGATCTCCTCGGGATTACTTACTACGCGCGGGTGCGCGCGAGGTACGCGGCCATCTTGTCACTAGTTGCCGAAGCGCGGTGATCCGGCATGGGACACCACCTCCGAAACTGATCATTCACCTACTCATAACACCCTTACCTGGCACCATGGTGGAGGGAAGCACAGGAGGTGCTCGATGGGGCTGTTCGACCGTTTCCGCAGGAAGCCGCGCCCAGGTGTGCTGCGTACCGCCTCGAACCAGGACACGAGTCACCTCGAACAGTGGGTGAAGAGCCGCCACGGCGTCGAGGCCTATGTGGAGCCGAAGACGACGGTGACCGAGACCACTGTGGTCCTGGTCGCCCACGACGGCGAGTGGACCCGCCGCCGGGTCGCGTCACCGGACGCCGCGAGGTCGTTCGCGCGCAAGCTCGGCATGCCGATCTACGACGCGGGCATCGTCGGTTACCCGAAGCGCATGCGCGACTACACGGCGCGGCAGAAGAAGCTCGGCAACGGCTAGGTCCTCTTCGGACACTGCGGCCTGCTTTCAGGCAACGGTCGGTTCGTGCCGCACGGGGAAGTTGACGCTCGCCGCGATGAAGCACATCGAGTGCGCTTTCTCGTGCAACGCCTGCGCCGTCTCCCGGGTCTCCGGATCGGCGACGGTCACGACGGGGTTGAGCACCACCCCGGTCATCCGCCCGGACCCGTCGGGGTGCTCGGCCATCGTGCCGGTCGCGTGGTCGCGGTAGCCGGTGACGACGACGCCGTTGACCGAGGCGAGGTGCAGGAACCAGAGCATGTGGCACTGCGAGAGCGACGCGACGAGCAACTCCTCCGGGTTGTACCGGCTCGGATCACCCCGGAACGACGGATCGGACGACCCGAGGATCGTCTCCTTGCCCTCGATCCGCACCTCGTGCGCGCGTTCGTAGGAGTTGTAACCGGAAGTCCCGTTCCCGGTGTTCCCGGTCCAAATGACATCGGCCTCGTAGTGATGCGTCCCCATGTGGAAATACTCCTCTTCCCGGGCCCGAACACCTAGCCCGCCGAGACGTGCTTCACAGCGCGACCGTCGCCCGTTCGTGCCCGGCCAACCGATATATCAGTTCGGTCGGACCCTCTGACCTGCGCCCTAGCAATGACTCTTTGGACTTCGTCTGCAAAACACTCGTTGCAAAGGCGTTGGCGGCCCGGAGCGGGAGAATTTCGGCGGGTGCGGCCGTGGCGGTTTTCGAGAAGATTTCCCAGCGTGCGGCGGAGGCCGTGGGAATCGCGGAGAAATGGGTGGGGACGTGGAACTGGGACGATTGTTCATCGACGACCAGGTGGAGGCGTTGCGCGACATACTCAGCCGCAACGAGGTGCTGACCGACGTCCTGGCCGGAGCGTCCGAACTGCGCCTGCCGGGCTGGAACCTGACGGCGGGATGCGTGTTCCAGACGGTGTGGAACGTCGTCACCGGCAGGCCCGCGACCGAGGGCGTCCTCGACTACGACCTGTTCTACTTCGACGCGTCGGACCTGTCCTGGGAAGCGGAGGACGCGGTCATCCAGGCCGGCCGGGCCCGGTTCGCCGACGTGCCCGCGACCGTCGAGATCCGCAACGAGGCCCGCGTCCACCTCTGGTACGAGGAGAAGTTCGGGGTCCCGTGCCCGCCCCACAGCTCCACCGAGTCGGCCATCGACTCGTTCGCCGCCACCACGTGCTGCGTCGGCGTCCGGACGGACCCCGACGGGCGGTGGCGGGTCTACGCGCCGCACGGCCTGTCCGACGTGTTCAACCTCGTCGTCCGGCCGAACCCGGTGCTCGCGCCCCGCGACGTCTACGAGACCAAGACGGCCAGGTGGCGCACGCAGTGGCCGTCGCTCACGGTCCTTCCCTGGCCCTGACAGCGGAACGGGCGGAGACCCCGAAGGATCCCCGCCCGTTCCCAGGAGTCAGCGGCTCAGCCGTTGGCCGCGATGTCCGCCAGCACGGCCGCGATGGTCCGCACCGGAACACCAGTGCCGCCCTTCGAGGTGTAGCCGTACGGCCCGCCCGTGTGGAACGCCGGACCGGCGATGTCGATGTGCGCCCACTGCACGCCCTCGGCCACGAACTCGCGCAGGAACAGACCGGCCGCGAGCATGCCGCCCCAGCGGTGGCCCGTGACGTTCGCGAGGTCGGCCAGGCGCGAGTCGAGGTCCGCGCGGAGCTCCTCGGGCAGCGGCATCGGCCACGCCGACTCGCCGACGGCGGTGCCGATGGCGGCCACGCGGTCGCGGAACTCGTCGGAGCCCATGACGCCCGAGGTGCGCTTGCCCAGGGCGACGACCTGCGCGCCGGTCAGGGTCGCGGTCTCGATCAGGTAGTCCGGGCCGTCCTCGCACGCGCGCACGATGGCGTCGGACAGGATCAGGCGGCCCTCGGCGTCGGTGTTGAGCACCTCGACGGTCTTGCCGCCGTACATGGTCAGCACGTCGCCGGGGCGGTACGCGTCGCCGGACGGCATGTTCTCCGCCATCGGGATCGACGCGATGATCTCCAGCGGGTACTTGAGCTTCGCGGCGAGCACCATCGTGGCGACGATCGCGGCGGCACCCGACATGTCCGAGGTCATCTCGTCCATGCCCGCGGCCGGCTTGATCGAGATGCCGCCGGTGTCGAACGTGATGCCCTTGCCGACCAGGGCGACCTTCTTGACGGCCTTCGCGCCCTTGTACGAGATGCGCACGAGGCGCGGCTGGCGGGTCGAGCCCACGCCGACGCCGAGGATGCCGCCGAAGCCCTGCTTCTTCAGCGCCTTCTCGTCGAGGATCTCGACGTCGAGACCGGCGGCGGTGGCGAGCTTCTCCGCGCGGGCGGCGAACGAGGCGGGGTAGAGGTCGTTCGGCGGCGTGTTGATGAAGTCACGCGCGATGGCGACGGACTCGGCGATCGCGACGGCGGCCTTCAGCGCGGCCTTGTTCTCCTTGGAACCGGCGGCGTGCAGGTCGACCTTGACGACCGCGCCCTCGCCCTTGTCCGACTTGTACTCGGTGAACGAGTACGCGCCGAGCAGCGTGCCCTCGGCCGCGGCACCGACGTGCAGCGCGGCGAGCGTGTTGATCGCGCGCTTCTTGCCGGCCAGGGCGCGGGCGGCGACACCGGACGCGCGGCGCACCTGCTCCTCGCCCGCCGTCTTGCCGAGGCCGACGGCCAGCACGAGCGGGGCGGCGATCTTGCCGAAGGTCGGCACCTTCACCAGTTCGTCGGCCTTGCCGGACGCGCGCAGCGTGCCGAGCACGTCGAGCAGTGCGCCGTCGAACGCGGCGGCGACAGCTTCGGCACCGGGGGCGAGCTCCAGCCCGTCCGCACCCTGCAGGGTGCCCACGACGACTGCGTCCGCGGCGGTGGTGCTCAGGTCACCTTCGGTGAGGGCCAGCTTCGGGGCTGTCACGTGCTGCTCCAGGGTTGTTGCGGGCGGGGCTCGGAATCGTGACCCATGCTAAAGGTCGGACTGTCCCACCAATGCCCAGCCCCGCCACGTTCGCCGCAATCCGTGACGTTGACAGTTGCGCACAGTGGCGATTCGCCCGTTTCACGCATCAGTCGACCGGGTGGTTACGGCCGGATGCCGCATCTGAGAACGTGTACCGGTGACCCACACGCCTCGCGAGATCGTCACTACGGTCGCGCTCGGTCTTCCCGCGGTGCTCGGAGCAGGGGTCTTCGCCGGATTCGCCCCAGCGGCAAGCCTTGCCGGCTGGTGGGTGCTCCCGGCGCTGGCCATTTCCGCGCTCGCCGCCCTGTGCTCGGCCTTCTCCACGGCGGACCAGTCCCGGGCCTACCCGGACGTCGGCGGCGGTTACGGATACGTACGAGCGCAACTCGGCGTGTGGCCCGCAAGGATGACAGCGAGTGCGCACCTGCTCGGCCGGTTCGCCATGGCGGCGGCGGTGGCGTTGATGTTCGGCGCGTACGTCGTGCCCGGCCAGCCGATGGCCGGCGCGCTCATCCTCGTCGTCACGACGGCGTTGCTCGGCGCGGCCGGGTTCCGCTTCACCGCCGGTGTCAGCGCGCTGGTGTCGGTGGTCGTCCTCGTCGTGCTGGGGCTGGTCGTCGCGGCGAGCTTCTCGATCGCGCCCGTGCCGTCGGCAGGCGAGGCCGGCACCGTCAACGAACTCGTCGGCGTCGCCGGACTGATGTTCATGGCGTTCGCGGGCTTCGAACGCATCACCGCCCCGGCCCGCGGTGAGAAGCCGCACCCGGTGGCCGTGCTGAGGGTCGCGATCCCAGTCCTGATCGGACTGTCGTTCCTCGTCTACCTGGCCGTGGGCGCCGGAGTGCTCCGTCAGCTCGGCAGCGCGCGCCTCGCGTTGTCGCCGGCGCCGCTGCGGGACGCGCTCGTCGCGGCGGACTCGGCCGCGCTCGTGCCTCTGGTGCAGATCGCCGCCGCGGTGGCCGGTGTGGCCGCGCTGCACTTCGTCCTCGCGTCCGCGCACCGCACGCTGACCGGCCTGACCGAGGACGGTGACCTGCCGACCCGGCTCAGGCCCGGTGCGTTGTCGCTGGTCGTGGTGCTCGCTTCCGCGCTCGCCGTCGTGCTGATGCCGCTGGGGACGGCGCTGGGAGTGGCGGCCTGCGGGACGTTGTTCTACTACGCCTTCACGAACGCGTCGGCCAGGGTGCTGCTGCAGAACGACCGCACGTGGCCCATGCGCACCGCGTGTCTCGGGCTCGGGCTCTCGGTGCTGCTCGCCATGAGCCTGCCGATCCCCGCGATGCTGATCTCCATCGCGGGGCTCGGCGCCGGCACCGGGCTCATCGGCCTCACGTCTGCGTTGAGAGGAAGACGAGCAGCGTCACGCCAACGCCAACCGCAAGGCCGATGATCCTGCCGTTGGTGATGTCGGGCTTCTCCCTGGTGAGCGCCCAGTAGACGAACAGGAAGGTCCCGGCGGTGAACACGGCGGCCACGATGCCGCCGCCACCCCACAGCGACCAGCCGTCCAGAAACGTCATGCCGGTGCCCAGAACGAGCAGCGCGGCCTGTAAGACGGTGCGGACGTCGGAACCTCTGGAAGATCTTTTCGGCTCGGTCATGGCCGGGGACTCTATCGAGCTTCACTTAGTAGGACGTCCGAGTTTTGGGAAGAGGATTTTCCGTATCCCGACCAGCGGGTTACCGTGCTCACATGACGAGCGAGTTGCCTTTCACCCGGACTTCCCACCCGCACCCGGCGACCCCGGAACGCGTAGCGGAAGTACTTGCCAAGCCGGGCTTCGGGCAGCACTTCACCGACCACATGGTGACGATCCGCTGGAACCGCGAGAAGGGCTGGCACGACGCTGAAGTCGGCCCGTACTCCACCCTCGCACTGGACCCCGCGGCAATGGTGCTGCACTACGGCCAGGCGATCTTCGAAGGGCTCAAGGCCTACCGGCAGCCCGACGGTTCGATCGCGTCCTTCCGCCCCGAGGCGAACGCCGAGCGCTTCCGCGCGTCGGCCCGCCGCATGGCGATGCCCGAACTCCCCGACGAGCTCTTCCTGGAGTCCGTGCGGCAGATCCTCGCGGTCGACGACCGCTGGGTGCCCTCGGCCGAGGAGGAGTCCCTCTACCTGCGGCCGTTCATGATCTCCACGGAGAAGGGCCTCGGCGTGCGACCCGCGACCGAGTACCTCTACGTGCTGATCGCCTCTCCCGCCGGCTCCTACTTCGCGGGCGGCGTCCGCCCCGTGAGCGTGTGGCTCTCGACCGAGTACGTCCGCGCGGCCCCCGGTGGCACCGGCGCGGCCAAGTTCGCGGGCAACTACGCCGCGTCCCTCGTGGCGCAGGCGCAGGCCGCCGAGAAGGGCTGCGACCAGGTCGTCTGGCTCGACGCGGTGGAACGCCGCTGGGTCGAGGAGATGGGCGGGATGAACCTGTTCTTCGTCTTCGGGGACAAGGTGATCACGCCCGAGCTGACCGGCACGCTGCTTCCCGGCATCACCCGGAACTCGTTGCTGGCGCTGGCCTCCGACCTCGGCCTGTCCGTGGAGGAGCGCCGCATCTCGACCGAGGAGTGGGAGAAGGCCAACGCCTCCGGTGAGCTCACCGAGGTCTTCGCCTGTGGCACGGCGGCGGTCATCACGCCGGTCGGCCACGTCAAGCACGCCGGTGGCGAGTTCGACATCGCCGACGGCGGCACCGGACCGGTGACGAAGAAGCTGCGCGAGAGCCTGACCGGCCTCCAGCACGGCCACGTCGCCGACACCCACGGCTGGATGACGACGCTGAAGTCCTAAGCGATCACCAGCACGGCCAGGAGCGCGATTTCGGCGGCAGCACCGAGCACATCACCGGTGATGCCGCCGAAACGCTTTCCGGTGTGCTTCACCAGCAGCCACACGAGCGCGAACGCGACGACGACGGCGACAACCGCACGCCACCCGAGCGGAATCGCCGCAGCAGCGAGCACCACCCACGTGCCGATGACCAACCACGGATGCTGTGTGCCCGCAACGAGCGCACCAAGCCCCTCAGACCGTGCCGCGGGCACGCCGCGCATGCAGCAGATCCCGAACGCCGCCCGGCTCGTCGCGAACGCGAGCAGCACCACGCCCCAGTGAGCGTGGGGGAGTGCGGCGGCCTGCGCGCCGAGCACCACGATCAGCGAGACGACGCCGAAAGGCCCCGCGCCGCCGTCCTTCATGACCTCGAGCGCGCGCTCCGGCGGTCCGTAACACCCGAGCCCGTCGGCGACGTCGGCCAGCCCGTCGAGGTGCATACCGCGTGTGGACAGCGCGACGACGCCGACGACCAGGAACCCGGCCACGAGCGCCGGTGTGTTGGACATCGCCAGAAGCTCGAGCACGCCGACGACGAAGGCGCCGAGCACGACGCCGACGACGGGTGTCCACGCGATGGCCCGCCCCGCCGCTTTGCGGTCTACGTGGTCAACGCGCAGCGGCAGGACCGTCAGCCAGGAGAAAGCGAGCTTCACGCAGTCGTGTCTTCTTCGGGTTCAGGCGCTGTGTTGTCGCGGTTCGTGTCTTCCCGGTTGGTGACACCGGCGCTCTCGAACGTCGCCATCTCCGCGAGCACCTTCACCGCCGAGATCAGCAACGGCAGCGCCGCCACGGCACCAGACCCCTCACCGAGCCGCATCCCGAACTCGAGCAGCGGCTTCAGGTTGAGGTGTCCGAGAGCGATCGCGTGCGCGGGCTCGGCCGACTCGTGCCCGGCCACCCACCACTCCCGCGCACCCGGTGCCAACTCCTCAGCGACGACAGCGGCCGCACCGACGACGACGCCGTCGAGCACGACGGGCGTCTTGCGCACCGCGGCCTGCGCCACGAACCCGGCCATCGCGGCGATGTCGGCGCCACCGGCCGTGGCCAGCAACGACACCGGGTCGCTGATCACCAGGCGGGCCCGGCGCAGCGCGTCCCGGATCGCCGCCGTCTTGCGCATCCACGCCTGGTCGTCGATGCCGGTGCCGCGCCCGACGACCGCGACGGGCTCCGACCCGGTCAGCGACGCGATGAGCACGGCGGCGGGCGTCGTGTTGCCGATGCCCATGTCGCCCGCGACGAGCACGTCGGCGCCCGCGTCGACCTCCTCGTCGGCGATGGCGCGACCGGCCGCGATCGCGAGTTCGCACTGCTCACGGGTGAGCGCGTCCTCGCGGTCGATCGAGCCGGACGAACGCCTGACCTTGTGCTGGCTGACCGCCGCCGGGGTGTCCGCGTCGACGGCCATGTCGACGACGCGGACCGTGGCACCGGCGACCTGCGCGAGCACGTTGACCGCGGCGCCACCGGTCAGGAAGTTCGCGACCATCTGGCCGGTCACCTCGCTCGGGAACGCCGACACGCCCTGCGCGGTGATGCCGTGGTCGCCCGCGAACACGACGACCCGCGGCCGCACGAACGGCTTCGGCGGCACGACGCCCTGGCAGGCGGCGATCCAGTTGCCCAGCTCCTCGAGCCTGCCGAGCGAGCCGACCGGCTTGGTCAGCACCGCGTGCCGGGCCTCGGCCTCGCGCAGAACGGTCTCGTCCGGCGGTTCAACCGACGGGAACTCGGTGCTCACCTGGTCGCTCCTTAACGCAGTGTCAACGGGATGCCGGCGACGAGCAGGGTGACGTCGTCGCACACCTCGGCGACGCGCGCGTTGAGCGCACCGAGGTGATCGCGGAAGAGCCTGCCAGAGCGCGTCGACGGAATGACGCCGAGGCCGACCTCCGCCGTCACGAGCACCAGCCGGGCCCGGCACGTGGCGACCGAACGCACGAGCTGGTCGACGGCGCGCGTGATCGCGTCGGTGCCGTCGCCGTCCCAGGCTCCGGCGTCGTCGAGCACGCCGACCAGCCAGGTCGAGAGGTCGTCGACCAGGATCGGCGGGTCCTCGTACTGCGTCGCGGTGAGCAACGCGGGCAGGTCGTCCGGCGTGGACGCCTCGACCGTGTGCCAGGTGGACGGGCGTCGCGCGACGTGCAGCGCGATGCGGGCGTCCCAGTCGGGGTCGTCCGGGTAGCGGCGGGCGGTGGCGACGTAGGTCACGATCGGCTCGGTGAGCAGACCTTCCGCATGCGCTGACTTGCCCGAACGTGCTCCACCGAGCACGAGCGTGCGACGTGACAAGAGAGTTAGCCTTCGTCCGTGGAATACCGCTGGCGCTACCAGGATGCACAGGGACGCGACGTCGCGGGCCCGGATGTGATGTTCGCCGACCAGTCCGAGGCCGAGGAGTGGTTGAGCAACGAGTGGCGTGACCTGCCCGACGCCGGGGTCGAGCAGGTCACGCTGCTGAACTCGGGGACCGAGGTCTACGGCCCGATGAGCCTGCGCCCTGCTCAATGAGAACAGGGCCGAGTGGCTCAGCCCTGGGCGGTGAGCCTCGGGTCGTCGGTGATGACGCCTTCCAGCACGCCGTCGATCCGCTTGAGGACGTCGTCGCCGAGCTCGACGTCGATCGCCTTGACGTTCTCGACGACCTGCTCCGGACGGGACGCGCCGATGATCGCGGACGCGACGTTCGGGTTCTTCAGCACCCACGCGACGGCGAGCTGCGCCAGCGTGATGCCGGCCTCGTCCGCGATCGGCTTGAGCTGCTGAACGGCGTTGAGCACGTCGTCCCGCATCCAGCGCGAGATCATCTGTGAACCCCGCGCGTCGGCCAGGCGTGAGCCCTCCGGCGCCTCGGCGCCCGGCAGGTACTTGCCGGTCAGGATGCCCTGGGCGATGGGCGAGAAGACGATCTGGCTGATGCCCTCGCGCTCGCACGCGGGGACGACCTGCGGCTCGATGACGCGCCACAGCATCGAGTACTGCGGCTGGTGCGACACGAACGGCACGTTCAGCTCGCGGGCCAGCGCGGCACCGCGGGTGATCTGGTCTGCGGTCCACTCGGACACGCCGACGTAGAGGACCTTGCCCTGGCGGACCAGGTCGGCGAACGCCAGCATCGTCTCCTCGAGCGGGACGCTGTGGTCGTACCGGTGCGCCTGGTAGAGGTCGACGTAGTCGGTCTGCAGGCGCTTGAGCGACGCGTTGGCCGACTCCATGATGTGCTTGCGGCCGAGCCCGCGGTCGTTGGGACCGCCGGGGCCGGTCGGCCAGTAGACCTTGGTGAGGATCTCGAGCGACTCGCGCCGCTGCCCCTGCAGCGCCCGGCCGAGCACCGACTCCGCGGCCGTGTTGGCGTAGACGTCGGCGGTGTCGAAGGTGGTGATCCCCGACTCCAGCGCCGCCTTCACACAGGCGTGAGCCTGCTCCTCCTCGACCTGGGAACCGTGCGTGAGCCAGTTGCCGTACGAGATCTCACTGATGGACAGGCCGCTGCGGCCGAGTCGACGGAACTTCATACATCCGAGCTTAAACCGAAATCGTTCGTGCTGCTAATGAACTTCGGGCGCGTGCCACACCATGGAATACCGCCAGAACAGGCGCCTGCGCACCCGCACCCCGGGCAGAACCTCCCGCGCCGCCACCCGGATCTCGGGCAACGTCGGAGCGGTCATCACGACGAGCATCTCGGGGTCGTGCGGCCTCTCGCTCCGGCCGCTCACGGCCTTCACGAGACCGACGAGTGCGTTCGCGGGCAACGTCACGAGCTCCATCGCCCTGTCCGCCCACGTCGCCGTCATGTAGAGCCCGACGACGATGAGCCGCCCGCCGGGCCTGGTGAGTTCCGCGAGCCGCGTTAGACCCTCTCGCAACGGCAAGTGGTGCAAGCTCGCCTCGGCGGTGACGACGTCGTACTGCCCGAGGTCGTGGGTGAGCACGTCGCCGTGGATCCATCGGACCTCGTCGCTCGTCGAGGCGGCCCGTTCGATCATGCGCGCGCTGGCGTCGATGGCGGTGACCTCGCGGGCGCCGAGCGACCGCGCCAGGTCACCGAGCCCGCACCCGACGTCGAGCGCCGAACTGGCCTCAGACGGCAACTGCCGGAGCAGCCACCGGCGGTACCACGCGTTGTGGTCCCATCGGAGCCTCTCCGGCAGCTGAAGCCTGCGCTGCTTCTCGCGCACCCGCTTACTTGATCGCGTCGCCCGGCTTCACGCGCGGCTTGGGCACGCGGAGCTTGCGGATCTGGCTCGCGCGGATGAACGAGTACCAGCCGATCGACAGGCCCTTGATCGGCTCGGTCGGGAACTTCGCCCGCACCTTCCTCGTGACGAGGCGGCCGAGCACGATGCCCTCGATGACCATCGCGATCAGCATGAACGTCGTCGCGAGCGTCGCGTACCGCTGCACGGCCAGCGACGGCGTCAGCAGCGCCACGAACACCAGGATCGCGAGCGGCATGAACAGGCCCATGAGGTTGCGCCGCGAGTCGACCAGGTCGCGGATGTACGCCTTGACCGGACCGCGGTCGCGCGGCAGCAGGTACTTGTCCTCGCCCGCCATCATGCGCTGACGGCGCTCGGTGGCCGCGGCACGGCGCTCTTCCTTGCTCACCTTGTTGCCGCGCATGCGCTTGAACGCCTCGCGCTGCGTCTGGGGAGGCGGCGGGACCGGACCGGTGCGCCGCCCCTGCGCCTCACGCCGCTTGGGCGTCGCCTTGCCCTTGGCCGCCGTGCGCGCCCTGTCGAGCGGCTCGACGAGCTCGGCACCGGACTCGGGTGCCGACGCGTCTTTGGTGGCCGTGGCGGTGTCGTCGGAGTTGCGGCGCAAGAACCTCACACCACCAGGGTAGGGCAGCGGGTTTTCTGTACCTTTCGCGAGGTGCGCGTACTCATCGCTCCGGACTGCTTCGGCGGCACCCTGACCGCCCGCGAGGCCGCCGACGCCATCGCCACCGGCTGGCGCGAGGCCAAGCCCGACGACGTCGTCACCCAACGCCCGCTGGCCGACGGAGGCCCCGGCTTCATCGACGTCCTGCACGCGGCCATAGGCGGTGATATCCGATATATCAGTGTCACCGGCCCGCTAGGTGACCTGGTCGAAGCCCGCTGGCTCAGCGTGCACACCGACGGTGTACGAGTTGCATACATCGAGTCCGCGGAGGCCTGCGGCCTCCACCTCATCCCTGCCGACCTCCGCCCGCAAACCTGCGAGACGGCGACAACGCAAGGCGTCGGTGAGCTCATCGCGGCAGCCGCGGGTGACAACGATGTCATCACGGTCGGCCTAGGCGGCTCCGGCACGACCGACGGCGGCGCCGGCATGCTCGCCGCACTGACGGACGCGGGCGTCGACCTGACCGGCACCTCACTGGTGGCCGCCTCCGACGTCGAGAACCCGCTCCTCGGCCCGCACGGCGCCGCGCACACGTTCGGCCCGCAGAAGGGCGCGTCCCCGGAAGCCGTCGAACGCCTCGAAGCCAAGCTCGCCGCGATGGACGTCCTCAAGCCCGTGTTCGACACACCGGGTGCCGGAGCGGCAGGCGGCCTGGGCGCGGCACTCCTCTCGCTGGGAGCGACGGTGACGTCAGGCGCGGGCCTGGTCCGCGCACTCACCGGACTCGACACCGCCCTCGACGAAGCCGACGTCGTCATCACCGGCGAGGGCAGCTTCGACTGGCAGTCACTCCGAGGCAAGCTCATCACCGCCGTAGCGGGCGGCGCCGCCGAACGCGGCATCCCGTGCCTCGCCATCGCGGGCCAGGTCACCGTCGGCCGCCGCGAGATGGGCGCTGCGGGGGTGCACGCCGCCTACTCGGTGTCCGAACACGTGGGCTCTGTGCACAAGTCGATTGCGGACGCCCGCAAAAGTGTCATTGCAACGGCAGGCCACGTCGCCCGGCAGTGGTCGCGTTAGACCCTCTAACCAGAGGTCCACCGAGGCAGCCGCCCGCCCACCCGCCTGGCGTTCGCCCAGCCACCCGCCACGACATCCGCTTGGCGTTCGCCCAACCGACCGTCTGGCTGTTCGCCCAACCAGCCGTCTGGCTGTCCGCCAAGACAGCCGCCCGGTCACTTACCAAGCCACCCGCCCGCCAATCGCCGAGCCACCCGCCCGCCGAGCCACCCGCCCGCCGAGCCACCCGCCCGCCGAGCCACCCGCCCGCCGAGCCACCCGCCTGGCGAGCCACCCGCCTGGCGATTGCCCAGCCACGTGTCCAGCCGCCGTCCAGCACCCCCGCCCCAGCACCCCTGCCCCAGCACCCCTGCCCCAGCACCCCTGCCCCAGCACCCCTGCCCCAGCACCCCTGCCCCAGCACCCCTGCCCCAGCGACCCCGCCTAGCCACCCTGCCCAGCGACCGCCCCGACGATCACCAGCAACACTCCCGGCGATCACCAGCAGCGCCCCCCAAAGCGCGCACCGACATATCGGCCGGCCCGAAGGTGGTCTACGTGACAGTCGACACCCAGGGCGTCATGAGGTGCCGTTGTGGGACCATGGGTGGTGGAACAAGGCGGGGCACGCCCGTGTTGTTGATGGGTGAACCGCCCGCAAAGGACCTCTTAGGAGAGCCATGACGACCGCTCAGGATGCCGCTTCGACCTCCGAGTCCGAGGCGCCCAGCCACGGCGTGACGCTGACCGATGCGGCCGCCGTCAAGGCCAAGGCGCTGCTCGACCAGGAGGGCCGCGACGACATGCACCTGCGCATCGCCGTCCAGCCCGGTGGGTGCGCCGGCCTTCGCTACCAGCTGTTCTTCGACGAGCGCGCGCTCGACGGTGACGCGATGGTCGACTTCAACGGCATGAAGGTCGCCGTCGACCGCATGAGCGCCCCGTACGTCGAGGGCGCTGTCATCGACTTCGTGGACACGATCGAGAAGCAGGGCTTCACGATCGACAACCCGAACGCTGGCGGGTCTTGCGCCTGCGGCGACTCGTTCCACTAAGGCGAACACGCGGAGAGGCCGCGTTCCCGCATCGATGGGAACGCGGCCTCTCCGCGTGCGGACCACAAAATCCGTCAGGTATGAACCGGACGAACCGGGAATCCGGAAGCTAGACGCCGTATTCGGCGAGGCCCTCGACCTGGTGGGCGCACCGCTCGTCGACCTGCCAGGGCGCGGCGGCGCGCGGGGCGGGGAGAGGGTGCTCGGGGTGGGTCAGAGCGAAGGGGAGCTGCGCGCAGTCCTCGATCAGTTCACTCATCGTGGTGGCCTCTGGAATCGTCACTTCCTGACCGTATGACGGCGGTCTGACCTGCGGTAGCCCTACCAAACAGTAGTCTTCTCGGCGGTACTCGTCCGGGTGAGTTGTCACCTAGCGCAACAAGAAAAGAGGAGCCGACGTGCCCCTAGCCGTGTGCGGCAGCATCGCGACCGACCATCTGATGCACTTCCCGGGTCGTTTCGCGGACCAGCTGGTCGCGGAGCGTCTCGACCGTGTGTCGCTGAGCTTCCTGGTCGACGACCTCGTGGTCCGCCGCGGTGGCATCGGCGCGAACATCGCGTTCGGCCTCGGTGTGCTCGGGGTCCGGCCGGTGCTCGTCGGTGCCGTCGGCAAGGACTTCGACGACTACCGCTCGTGGCTCGAGCGGCACGGTGTCGACACGTCCGGCGTGTACGTGTCCGACGTCGCGCACACCGCGCGGTTCGTCTGCACGACCGACGACGACATGTGCCAGATCGCGTCCTTCTACGCGGGTGCGATGGCCGAGGCGCGCAACATCGAGCTCGCGCCGATCGCGGACCGCGTCGAGAACCTCGAGCTCGTGGTCATCAGCCCCGACGACCCCGCGGCCATGCTCCGGCACGCCGAGGAGTGCCGTCAGCGCGGCTACAAGTTCGCCGTCGACCCGTCGCAGCAGCTCGCCCGCATGGACGGCGACCAGGCGCGCGCGTTCGTCGAGGGCGCCGAGTACCTCTTCAGCAACGACTACGAGTGGGAACTGCTGCTGCAGAAGACCGGCTGGACCGAGGCCGACGTCCTCGCCCGCGTCGGCAAGCGCGTCACCACGCTCGGCGCCAAGGGCGTCGAGATCGTCGACCGCGACGGTTTCTCGCTGCACGTCCCCGCCGTTCCCGAGGTCGCGAAGACCGACCCGACCGGCGTCGGCGACGGCTTCCGCGCGGGTTTCCTCGCGGGCCTGACGTCGGGTCTGAGCATCGAACGCTCTGCTCAGCTCGGTTCGTTCATCGCCGTCGAGGTGCTCGAGACCGTCGGCACGCAGGAGTGGGTGCTGGAGCGCGAGTCGGCGCTCGCCCGCATTCGTGGCGCGTTTGGTGCAGAAGCCGCTGAGGAGATCGCTCCCGTCCTGCCATGATCGGACAATGGGGACGTACCTGTTCGGCGGCACCGGTGAGTCGCTCGATCCGAAGTTCGACGCGCTGAGCTCACTGCTCGACGCGGGCACGTTCGTCCGCGTCGAGCAGCTGGGCGTCTCGGACGGCTGGCGCTGCCTCGAGGTCGGGGGTGGCGGGGGATCGGTCGCGACCTGGCTGGCCGACGTCGTCGCCCCGTCCGGGCACGTGACGGTCACCGACATCGACGTGACCCGGCTCGAGGAACGCGACAACGTCACCGTCCTGGAGCACGACGTGGTGTCCGGCATCCTGCCGGGCAACGCGTTCGACCTGGTCCACGCCCGTCTGGTGCTCTTCTACCTGCCCGCCCGCGAACTCGTGCTGCGCAAGCTGCGCGACTCGTTGCGCCCCGGCGGCTGGCTCGTGCTCGAGGAGTTCGACTGCCTGCCCCTCGAAGTCCTCGCCGCGGCACCCGACGACGCGAAGCTGATCATGCGGGTGAAGAACGCCCTGCTGACGTTGCTCGACCAGGCCGGCGCCGAACTGGCGTGGGGTGCCCGGATCGAGAGGACCCTGCTCGACGCGGGCCTCCACGACGTGAGCGGCTCGCGTGAGGTGCAGGAGTGGGAGGGCGGCTCTGCGGGCTGCCGCCTGCTCGCCACGACCGCACGCCTGGTGCGCGCGAAGCTCCCGCTCACCGACGACGAGTTCGACCGCTACCTGGAGCTCATGGCGTCCCCGGAGACGGTCGTCAGCTCGTACGCGATCTGCAGCGCGCAGGGTCGCCGATAACGCGGAAGGGCCCCTCCGGAGAGGGGCCCTCACGACCGTCTAGAGCTTGACCGGGTAGTGCGGTTCCGGCACCACCGGGTGGATGCGGCTCTCGACGAAGATGCCGTGCCAGATCATGAACACCAGCAGCGCCCAGATCCGGCGGCTGTGGTCGAGCACGCCCGAGCGGTGCTCCTCGATCAGCCGCAGCACTGCGGTCTTGTCGATGTACTGGTCGGTCTGGGAAGCACGCACGATCTCGACGGCCCAGTCGTGCATCTCGTCCTTGAGCCAGTGCCGGATCGGCACCGGGAAGCCGAGCTTGCGGCGGTTCAGCACGTGCGCCGGCACGATGTCGCGGATCGCCTTGCGCAGCGCGAACTTCGTCGTGTCCTTCGTGATCTTCAACTCACTCGGGATCTGCGACGCGATCTTGAAGACCTCGGGGTCGAGGAACGGGACGCGCAGCTCCAGCGAGTTCGCCATGGTCATCTTGTCGGCCTTGACCAGGATGTCCCCGCGCAGCCACGTGAACAGGTCGACGTGCTGCATGCGCGTCACCGGGTCCCACGCCTGCGACTCGCGGTACGGCTGGGCCGTCGCGTCCATGTGGGACACCGCCGGGTCGTACGTCCTGAGCACCTGGCGCAGGTGGTCGTCGAGGAAGATCCGCGCGTTGCCGTAGTAGCGCTCTTCCAGCGTCAAAGCGCCGCGCCGCAGCAGGTCCTTGCCGCGCACGCCGTGCGGGATCTTCGTGGAGACCTTGCCCATCGCCTTGCGCAGCGCGCCCGGCACCTTCTCGAAACCCGCCAGCGACAACGGTTCGCGGTAGATCGTGTACCCGCCGAACAGCTCGTCCGCGCCCTCACCCGACAGCACGACCTTCACGTGCTGGCGCGCCTCACGTGCGATGAACCACAACGGCACCAACGCGGGGTCGGCCACCGGGTCGTCGAGGTACCACGTGATCAACGGCAGGGAGTCCATCATCTCCTGCGCGCTCACCGTGCGGACCACGTGCTTCACGCCGATCAGCGCTGCCGACTCCGCGGCCACGTCGACCTCGGAGAACCCCTGGCGCTCGAACCCCGTCGTGAACGTGATCAGGTCCGGGTTGTGCTCCTTGGCCAGCGCCGCGACCACCGTCGAGTCGATGCCGCCGGACAGGAACGAGCCGACCGTCACGTCCGCGCGCATGTGCTTGGCGACCGAGTCGCGCAGCGCGGCGGTGATCTCGTCGTACAGCGCGTTCGCCTCGGCCTCGTCACGGACCGTGCGGACCTTGAAGTGCGCCGGGAAGTACCGCTCGAACTTCGGCGACTCGCCGGGGACCAGCGTGAACGAGTGGCCCGACTCGACGCGGAAGATCGAGTCGTGCAGCGAGGCGGGCTCCGGCACGTACTGCAGCGTCAGGTAGTGCTGCAGCCCCTTGACGTTCATCTTCGGCGCGATGCCGATCGAGGAGGCGATCTCCAGGAGGATCTTCTTCTCACTGGAGAACGCGACGCCGCTCTGGCCCTGCGCCCAGTACAGCGGCTTGATGCCGAACGGGTCGCGGCCGCCGAACAGGACCTCGCGCTCGGCGTCCCAGATGATGAACGCGAACATGCCGCGCAGCTTCGTGATCGCCGCTGGTCCGTAGTAGTGGTACGCGGCGACGATCGTCTCGGTGTCGCCGTCGGTGTGGAAGACGGCGCCGTGCTTCTCGGTGAGCTCGGCGCGCAGCTCCAGGTAGTTGTAGATCTCGCCGTTGAAGTTGATCGTGTACCGGCTCGGCGACTCCGCCGGACCCCAGGTCAACGGCTGGTGGGAGTGCTCGATGTCGATGATGGCGAGCCGGTTGAAGCCGAACACGACCTCGTCGACACGCCTGGTGCCGCTCTCGTCGGGCCCGCGGTGCCGCATGCAGCGCAGCGCCGCCTCCACGGCCGGACGGGCGTTCTCGGCCTCAGTCTCGCTGGGGCAAACAAGTCCTGCCAGGCCGCACAAGGCTCTCGCACCTCTCAAGAAACACGAAGGAGAAGACCACGGGGAAGTCCTCAGTATGCCGAAGGGGCTCTGTGTGACCGAAACTGCACCGCAGCGGCGGTGCCCCCGAGGGGTGAGCGCGGGTGCGCTGGGCTACGCTCCCGCTTGATCCGTTGGCATGGCCAGTAGTTGTGAACGAGGAGGCGGGCGAGCAGTGGGCCTGAAGGAGGGCACCAGGGCATCCCGGCTGGTGAAGACCGCTGGGCTTGTGAGCCTGGTCGGTATCGGGGCCACCGGTTGCTCCACGGACGAGGTGCTGCGCTTCGGATGGCCGCAGGCCGTCACGCCGCAGGCCGAGAAGATGCGCGAGCTCTGGACGTGGTCCGTGATCGCCGCGCTCGTCGTCGGCGTCATCGTGTGGGCACTGATCCTGTGGTCGGTGGTCTTCCACCGCAAGAAGTCCGAGGAGCTGCCGCGTCAGACGGCGTACAACCTCCCGCTGGAGATCGTGCTCATCGTCGTGCCGACGGTGATCGTGGCGGTGTTGTTCTACTTCACCGCCGTGACGCAGAACTACGTCACGGACAAGTCGAAGACGCCGGACGTGAACATCGACGTCATCGCGTTCCAGTGGAACTGGGAGTTCCAGTACCCGGACCACAAGACCGAAGAGGGCAACGTCGTCAGCACGGTCGGCACCTCGGGCGAGGTCCCGATCATGGTGCTGCCGGCCGGCAAGCGCATCCAGTTCAAGCTGCGCTCCACCGACGTCATCCACTCGTTCTTCGTGCCGGAGTTCCACTTCAAGCGCGACGTCTTCCCGATGCCGGAGAAGAACAACCAGGACAACGTCTTCCAGGTCGACCAGATCGACCGTCCCGGTGCGTTCGTCGGGCGTTGCGCCGAGCTCTGCGGCTCGTACCACGCGGTGATGAACTTCGAGGTCCGGGCGCTAGAGCAGGCCGACTTCGACAAGTACATCGAGCTCCGCAAGGAGATCAACGAGAAGACGGGCAAGCCGTACACCACGGCCGAGGCCCTCTCTCAGGTGAACTGTGACGAGTGGTGCTCACCGCTGGCCACGACGACCACCCCGTTCAACACCGACCGGACGGCCCGCGAGGCCTCCGGCGCGGGCCAGAAGTAGGGACACGCCCCGCGATGAAGATCGAAGCTCGCGTATTCGACCTGGTGATGGCCTTCTCGTTCCTGATGGCCGTCGTCTACGGCTACTGGACGCACTTGGCGACCGGCCACGTCGAGCCCACCGGCACGGTGGCACTCGCGCTGACCGGTGGCCTGGCCCTCATCACCGGCACCTACTTCCGGTTCGTCGCCCGCCGCATCGAGGTGCGGCCGGAGGACAACCCCGACGCCGAGGTCTCCGACGGTGCCGGCGAGCTGGGCTTCTTCAGCCCCGGCTCGTACTGGCCGGTCGGCCTCGCCGCCGCGGCGGCGACCACGGGTGTCGCGCTGGCGTTCTGGCACGTCTGGCTGCTGGTGATCGCAGTGGTCATGGTGCTGATCGCGGTCGGCGGCCTGGTGTTCGAGTACCACACCGGCCCGAACCACGACTGATCCCGTCAGTTCACGACAGAGGCCCCCTCCACGCGGAGGGGGCCTCTGTCGTGTGTGGGACAACGAAAAGGCCCTCCCCACCTCGTGCAGCAGGCGGGGAGGGCCTTCGACGTGTCCCGCGAGTTACGCGGCCGCGGTCGCCGGGGTCTTCTCCGGCGTCTTCTGGTACGCGTCGACGTACTCCTGGCCGCTCAGGTCCAGGATGCGGTAGATGATCTCGTCGGTGACGCTGCGCAGCACCGGCAACGACTCCTGCATGCCGTCGTAGCGGCTGAAGTCGAGGGGCTCACCGAAGCGGACCGTGACCGGGACGATCTTCGGGAACCTGCTGCCCACCGGCTGCACCTTGTCCGTGCCGATGATGCCGACCGGGATGACCGGGGCGCCGGACTCCAGCGCCATGCGCGCCACACCCGTGCGGCCGCGGTGCAGCATGCCGTCGAGCGAGCGCGTGCCCTCGGGGTAGATGGCGAAGGCGTCCCCGCGCGCGAGGATCTCGGCGGCCGTGTCGAGCGCGGCGCGGGCGTCACGGCCCTTGCCGCGGTGCACCGGCACGTGGCCGAGCGAGGAGAAGAACCAGCGCGACAGCGAGCCCTTAAGGCCGGTACCCGTGAAGTACTCCGCCTTCGCGAGGAACGAGACGCGACGCGGCACGACCATCGGGATGACGACGCTGTCGATGAAGCTGAGGTGGTTGGCCGCCAGGATGACGGGGCCGTCGGTGGGGATGTTCTCCAGACCGTCCACCACCGGGCGGTAGACGAGACGGGCTGTGCGCGCGACGACGTGCTTCATCACCGGGTAGAGGAAGGCCATGGCACCAGCATTCCAGGTGAGGATTGCCACCGCGTTACCACGTGAGGCGCATCTCGGGCCCATCACTCGCTCGGACTACGCCGATGCGGCGGTCGTGCGAGTTCGGTCACGCGCCGGCGACGACGCGTGACCGAACCGGTCGGCTAGCCCTTCAGGGCCTGCGAAAGCTCCACCCAGCGGCTCAGCAGCGCCGCCGCCTTGCCCGAGTCGATGGCGTCGGCCGCACGGCTCAGCGAGGCCGTCAGGTCGGCGTGCAGGTCGTCGGAGAACCCGCCGTGCGCCGCGATCGCGCCCGCGGCGTTCACGAGCACCGCGTCCCGCACCGACCCCGTCCTGCCGGCCACGAGGTCGCGGACCACCTGGGCGTTGACCGACGAGTCGCCGCCCTTGAGGTCCTCCTCGCGCGCGGGCTTCACGCCGAGCACCACCGGGTCGATGGTCTCCGTGCGCACCACACCGTCCTGCGCGAGCCAGGCCGACGTCGTCGTGGTCGTGGTGATCTCGTCGAGACCGTCGTCGCCCCGCACCACCAGCGCGGTGTTGCGGCGCCGTGCGAACACGCCGGCGATCAGCGGTGCCGCGGCCGCCCGCGCGCAGCCGATCAGGCCGACGGTGGGCTGCGCCGGGTTCGTCAGCGGGCCGAGCAGGTTGAACGACGTCGGGATGCCGATCTCACGCCGCACCGGGCCCGCGTGCCGGAAGCCGGGGTGGAACACCGGCGCGAAGCAGAACCCGATGCCCAGCTGGCGCACGGTCTCCCGCACGCCGTCGGCGGGCAGGTCGATCGCGACGCCCAGCGCCTCCAGCACGTCCGCCGTGCCGCACTGCGACGACGCCGCCCGGTTGCCGTGCTTGACCACGGGCACGCCCGCGGCCGCCGTGATGATCGCGGCCATCGTCGAGATGTTCACCGAACCGGAATGATCGCCGCCGGTGCCCACGATGTCGGTCGCCCGCACGTCCACCGTGAACCGGTTCGCGTGCTCGAGCATCATCGTCGCGAGGCCGTCGACCTCCTCCGGCGTCTCGCCCTTGGCCCGCAGCGCGACGATGAACGCCGCGATCTGCGCCGCGGTCGCCTCGCCCGACATCACCTGGTCCATGCCCCAGGCTGTGTCGTCGGCGGTCAGGTCGACGCCGTCGAGCAGGCGGTTGAGCAGCGAGGGCCAGGTGCGCTGGCTCATGGCCGATCAGCCCTTGACGACGGGCACTGCCGAGCCCCGCAGCACCTCGGCCACGGTCTCGGCGGCGGCCAGCGGGTCGAGCGGGTGCACCAGCACCGCGTCCGCCTGCGACCAGGTCGCGAGCCACCTGTCGTCCTTGCGGCGCACCGCGACGACGATCGGCGGGCAGTTCGTGATCTCGTCCTTGAGCTGGCGGGACAGGCCCATGCCCCCGGTCGGCTGCGCCTCGCCGTCGAGGATCAGCAGGTCGACGGTGCCGGCGTCCGCCTCGTAGAGGACGTCCGCGATCGTCGCGGCCTCGACGTACTCGACGCGCGCGAGGTCCGGCGCCGGGCGGCGGCCGACCGCAGTGATGATCGTCTCACGCACCTCGGGCCGGTGGCTGAACACCAGGATCTTCGTGGTCTGCGTGCTCATCTCTCGATCCTCCGCTGCGACTGCCCGACTGCGGCCACCGGAAAGTGACCAAGGTCGCCGTGATGCTATCGGGCTGGCTCGTGCGCCTTCTGCAGGGCGTCCCACCCCAACGCGTCCCCGCCGAGCCGTTGCGCCAGCGAGGCCATCCGCGACCGCTCCTGGGCGCAGTGCAACGCGTCCAGCTTCTGCACCCGGCTGACGAGCGTTATGTCACCGGCGACGAGCACCCAGCCGTCGGGGCTCAACAGCTCCCGCGCGCGTTCTACCTGTTCAGCGGGGATGCGCACGTGGTGCCGGAGCACCGCGAGCTCGTCCGCGCGCCACCGCGGGGAACGGGCCAGGGCGGCCGAATCGGCTTCCGCGAAGTCGAACGCCTCGACCACCACGACCAGGTCCGGGTCGTCCACCGACAACGCCGGCCCGTCCTGTCGGTGCAGCAAGTCCCGCAATCGGCCCAGCAAGCCCATTCGTTGATCTCCTCGCGTGTGACCCAGCCGACCCATGATCTGCCCAGGACCCGATGGGCGGGCGGAAATAGCGCAGGCAATAATGCTGCTCGTGACCACGGCAGCGCCTTCAATCGGCCAGCGCGTGCACTCGCTGAACCGCCCGAACATGGTCAGCGTCGGCACGATCGTCTGGCTGTCCAGCGAGCTCATGTTCTTCGCTGGCCTCTTCGCCATGTTCTTCACGGTGAAGGCCCAGAACGAGGGGCCATGGCCTCCTCCTCCCACGCACCTGAACATCCCCTACGCGTCGGCCTTCACGATCATCCTGGTCGCGTCGTCCTTCACCTGTCAGTGGGGCGTGTTCGCGGCGGAGCGGGGTGACGTCTTCGGTCTTCGTCGCTGGTACATCGTGACGCTGATCATGGGCGCGATCTTCGTCGGCGGGCAGGCAGGCGAGTACATCGAGCTGGTCGAGCACGGCACCACGATCCCGTCCTCGGCGTACGGCACGGTCTTCTACCTCACGACCGGCTTCCACGGCTTGCACGTCATCGGCGGACTGATCGCCTTCGTCTACCTGCTGATCAGGACGAAGCTGAGCAAGTTCACGCCCGCGCAGGCCACCTCCGCGATCGTCGTGTCGTACTACTGGCACTTCGTCGACGTCGTGTGGATCGGGCTGTTCGCCATCATCTACATCGTGCCCTGACCTGCTCCCAGCCACGAGCTCCCGAACTGACAGCAAGGGTTGCCGCACACCATGACCACCACGACGAAACGCCCCCGCGGCGCCCGCACCAAGCTGCGCCGCCGGGTCGCCGGACTGCTCGCACTGGGCTTCGGCCTGCTGAGCGCCGGCATGCTGTTCGCCGCCTTCGCGCCCCAGGCGCAGACCGCCCAGGCGCAGCAGCAGGACGCCCTCGTCCGCCAGGGCGAGCAGATCTACCTGAACACCTGCCAGAGCTGCCACGGCAAGTCTCTCGAAGGTGTGCAGGACCGCGGGCCGAGCCTGATCGGCGTCGGCGACGCCGCGGTCTACTTCCAGACTTCCTCCGGCCGCATGCCCATGGCGCGGCAGGAGGCGCAGGCCATCCGCAAGCCCGCGAAGCTCTCCCCCGAGGAGATCAACGCGCTGATGGCCTACATCGACGCGAACGGCGGCGAGGGCCCGAAGAAGCCCTCCGAGACCGGTGAGGCCCTGCGCGGCGAGAACCCTGCACGCGGTGGCGAGCTCTTCCGCCTCAACTGCTCCAGCTGCCACAACTTCACGGGTCGTGGTGGCGCGCTGTCGTCCGGCAAGTTCGCGCCGGCGCTCGACGGGGTGTCCGAGGAGCAGATCTACACGGCGATGCTGAGCGGCCCGCAGAACATGCCGAAGTTCGGCGAGCGCCAGCTCACGCCGGAAGAGAAGAAAGACATCATCGCGTACGTCAAGTCGGTCACCGACGGAAACAACAACTCCGGCGGCAACCCCCTGGGCGGGTTCGGACCCGTCACCGAGGGCATGATCGCGTTCATCGTGGGCATCGCCGCGCTCATCGGCGTGACCCTCTGGATCGGAGCCAAGGCATGAGCGGCGACAAGCCGATCGAGCTGCCCAGCGAGGCAGAGCTCGCGGAGATGAGCCGGGACGACCTCGTCAAGCTCGGCACGAGGATGGACGGCGTCGAGCTCGTCCACTACGAGGAGAAGTTCCCGGTCCCCGGCACCCGTGCCGAGCGCCGGGCCCAGCGCTCGGTCGCGCTGTGGTTCGTGATCTCCGCGCTGGCGGGCCTCGCCTTCCTCGGCGTGTTCCTGTTCTGGCCGTGGCAGTACGAGTCGCCGTCGAACGAGACCGGCCACCTGCTGCACATGCTCTACAACCCGCTGATCGGCCTGTTCCTGGGTCTGTCGGTGACGGGCCTGGGCGTGGGCGCGCTGCTCTACACCAAGAAGTTCATCCCGGACGAGCTCGCGGTGCAGCAGCGCCACGACGGCCCGTCGGCCGAGGTCGACCGCGCCACCCTGGTCGCGGAGCTCGCCGACGCCGGTGACCGCAGCGGCATCGCCCGCCGCAGCCTGATCAAGCGCACCGCGGGCCTCGGCGCCGGCGTGCTGGGTCTCGGCGTGGCGGCCGTGCCGCTGGGCGCGCTGATCAAGAACCCGCACGCCGACAGCGAGACCAAGAACTCGCTGTGGCACACCGGCTGGAAGGCCGAAAAGGGCGAGAAGGTCTACCTCCGCCGCCACACCGGCAACTTCCACGAGGTCTCCCTGGTGCGTCCCGAGGACGTCGAGCCGGGCGGCTTCGAGACGGTGTTCCCGTTCCGGGAGTCCGAGCGCGACGACGAGCACGCCCTGGTCGCGGCCCTCAAGCGGGCCGACGCGCCGGTCATGCTCATCCGCCTGCGCCCGAACCAGGCCGTCACCAAGCGTGCAGGTCAGGAAGACTTCAACTACGGTGACCTGTACGCGTACTCGAAGATCTGCACGCACCTGGGTTGCCCGACGTCGCTGTTCGAGCAGCAGACCGGTCTGCTGCTCTGCCCGTGCCACCAGTCGCAGTTCGACGTCTTCGAATACGCCAAGCCGCGGTTCGGCCCGGCGACCCGTCCTCTTCCGCAGCTTCCGATCACTGTGGACGAAGAGGGATACTTGGTAGCCCGCAGTGACTTCATCGAGGCTGTGGGTCCGGCGTTCTGGGAGCGGAAGTCATGAGTGCCATCACCACGCCGACGAAGCCGGCCAACGCGGCCGCGCGCGTCGCAGGGGCGGCGGCCAACGCTGCCGACGAGCGGTACCACGCGGCCTCTGGCCTGCGCAAACAGCTGAACAAGGTCTTCCCGACGCACTGGTCGTTCCTGCTCGGTGAGATCGCGCTGTACAGCTTCATCGTCCTGCTGCTGTCCGGTACGTACCTCGCGCTGTTCTTCGACCCGTCGATGACCGAGGTCACCTACAACGGTTCGTTCGAGAACCTGCGCGGCATCGAGATGTCGCGGGCGTTCGCGTCCACGCTCGACATCTCGTTCGAGACGCGGGGCGGCCTGTTCGTCCGCCAGGTGCACCACTGGGCGGCGCTGCTGTTCATGGCCGCGATCGTCGTGCACATGTTCCGGATCTTCTTCACCGGCGCGTTCCGCAAGCCGCGTGAGATCAACTGGGTCATCGGCATCGTGCTGTTCATGCTCGGCGCGATCGAGGGCTTCCTCGGCTACTCGCTGCCCGACGACCTGCTCTCGGGTACCGGTCTCCGCGTCATGGCGGCGCTGCTGATCTCGTTCCCGGTCATCGGCACGTGGCTGAACTGGCTGATGTTCGGCGGGGAGTTCCCCGGCACGGACATCATCCCGATGCTCTACACCGCGCACATCCTGATCATCCCGGCGATCATCCTGGGTCTGATCGCGGCGCACCTCGCGCTGGTCTGGTACCAGAAGCACACGCAGTTCCCGGGCGTGGGCCGCAAGGAGACCAACGTCGTCGGCGTCCGCATCATGCCGGTGTTCGCGGCCAAGGGCGGTGGCTTCTTCGCCATCGTCGTCGGTGTCATCGCGATCATGGGTGGCGTCTTCCAGATCAACCCGATCTGGAACTTCGGCCCGTACAACCCCGCGCAGATCTCCGCCGGTTCGCAGCCCGACTGGTACATGGGCTGGACCGACGGCCTGGTCCGCATCTGGCCCGCGTGGGAGTTCTACCTGGGCAACTACACGATCCCGGCGCCGTTCCTGCCGTTCATCCTCGGTCTGCCGCTGCTGACCGGCATCGCGGCGGCGTACCCGTGGATCGAGCGCAAGATGACCAAGGACTACGCGCACCACAACCTGCTGCAGCGCCCGCGCGACGTCCCGGTCCGCACCGCGCTGGGCTGGATGTCGATCACGTACTTCATGGTGCTGCTGCTCATGGGCGGCAACGACATCTTCGCCTACCAGTTCGACATCTCGTTGAACCTGACGACGTGGATGGGCCGCATCGGCATGCTGGTGCTGCCTCCGATCGCGTACTTCGTCGCGTACCGGATCTGCATCGGCCTGCAGCGCGGCGACCGCGAGGTGCTCGAGCACGGTGTCGAGACCGGCATCATCAAGCGCCTGCCGCACGGCGAGTTCATCGAGATCCACCAGCCGCTCGGCCCGGTGGACGACCACGGCCACCCGTTGCCCCTGGCCTACCAGGGCACGTCGGTGCCGAAGAAGATGAACAAGCTCGGCTCGGCCGGTCACCCCGTCGTGGGCAGCACGTGGTCGCCGGACCCGGTCGAGGAGACCGTGGCCCTGCAGAACGCGCGCAAGCACATCCACGCCTCTGAGGGCCTGAGCTCTCAGGACGAGGCCAGCGAGCTCGCGGGCAAGCCTTCCGACCCGAAGGCCTGATCCACAGCTGGACATGACGAAGGCCCCCGTGAACTTCCACGGGGGCCTTCGTCATGTCTGCGGCCCCTCGTCGGGGCGCCTCTGGCCTACTGGGCGTCGTCCAGGCCGATGGCGAACGCGGCCTCGTCGTCGCGCTTGGAGTAGCTGCGGAACGCGATGTGCGTGTCGGTGTTCAGCACGCCCGCGACCTTGCTGATCTTGCCCGGCACCAGGGCGGCGAGGTCCTCGTGCTTGCTGACCCGCACCAGCGCGATCAGGTCCACGTCACCGGCGCAGGAGTACACCTCGGTGACTCCGTCGATGTCGGCGATCTCCTGCGCGGCCTCGGGAATGCGTTCGGCGGCGGCCTGGATCAGCACGATGGCGGTGACCACGGCGTCCTCCTCGGGGTCTGGGCTCCGGTGTCTCAAGCACCCGTAGTCTGCCCTACCGCCTGATCACCGGCGTGAGGACGTCGCCAGATCCCATTCGTATCGCTTTGTCGACATCCCAACTGATATATCGGTTGCCCACACAGCCTCTGACCTGTGCTTACGTCCCTTATGCAAAAGACGTTTGCGGACGTCCGCAAACGTCTTTTGCATAAGGCCCCAGTTTTGGGGGCAGAACTCGACTCGTCGCGCACGCGGAATCGGCGTGCGGCGAGGGTGTGCGGGATCAGTTCCAGTCGCGGAGCGGGCGGGCGCTCGCGGCTTGTTCGGCCCACGGGACCCAGGCCGCGGCGGCACCGGCGGGGGAGGACCACGGCTCGTCGGCGTAGACGAGGCGGGTGCCCGGCTGGTCGAGCCAGCGCAGGACGACGCCGGCCTCTTCCGGCGGTGCGCCGCGCAGCGGGCCGGGGGTCGGGATGACCGTTTCCGCGGAGGCGACGAGTGCGTCGACCACCGGCATCGGGCGGGTGCCCCGGCGGGCGACCCCGGCGGAGGCGAGGCGGCCGTAGCGGACTACTGAGAACTCCCAGCCGCCTTCGCGGTCGGGTCTCGCGGCGACCAGTTGGGGAAGCGCGGCGAGGGCCGCCAGGCGCTGGGCCCTGTCCAGGGACCGGACGAGGCCTGCCAGGCGGTCGCGGCGGCGGGCGGCCTCCTCGAACCTTTCGGCCGAGGCCAGGCCGCCGAGCTGGGAGATGAGCGTGCGCAGCGGGTCGGCGCTGCGGCCGACGACCAGGTCGCGCACGGCGACGACGGCGGGGGAGTACTCGTCCACGGACTGCTTGCCGGCGCACGGGGCCTTGCACCGGTCCAGCTCGGCCAGCGCGCACGGCGAGGCGCGCTGGTTCGTCGCCGGGATCTTGATGGTGCACGAGCGCAGCGGTACGGCGTCGAGCAGCGCGTCCGCGACCGACTCGGCCGCCTTGCGGGTGCGGAACGGGCCCAGCGCGCCGTCCCGGGGGACCTTGACCAGCGAGATCCGGGGGAACGGCTCGTCGGTCAGCGTCAGCCACCAGGCGTGGTGGGGATTCTTCGAGCGCCGGTTGTAGGCGGGGCGGTGGGCGCGCAGCAGCCGCAGCTCGCGCACCTCCGCCTCCAGCGGGTGGGAGCACTCCACCGCGTCGACGCGCACGGCGAGGGACACCATCTCGCGCAGCCTGCGCCTGCCCTCGCTGGCCGTGAAGTACTGGCGGACCCGGCGGCGCAGGTCCGATGCCGTGCCGACGTAGAGGACCTCTTCCTTCGGACCGCGGAAGAGGTACACGCCCGGTGTGGACGGCAGGTGGGCGGCCAGCGAGCGTTTGCGGCGTTGTTCCGGCGTCACCTCGGGCAGGTACGCCAGCAACTCCTCGAGGGAGTGCACGCCGACGTTGCCGACGCGCTCCAGCAACGCGTGCAGCACTTCCACGGTCGTGCGGGCGTCGGCCAGCGCCCGGTGCGTCGGCTTCGTCTCCGTCTGGAACAGGTCCGAGAGCGCCGACAGCCGGCACGACGGCGCCTCGTCGCGGCTGAGCACCCTGCGGGCGAGCTTCACCGTGCACACGACGGACGGCTTGGGCCAGCGGTAGCCGTGCCGTTCGCAGGCGGCCTTCATGAAGCTGACGTCGAAGCCCGAGTTGTGCGCCACCAGGACCGATCCGGCCGCGAACTCCAGGAACGCGGGCAGCACCGTCTTCATGGTGGGCGCGCCCGTGACCATCAGCTGCGTGATCCCGGTCAGCTGAGCCACCATCGGCGGGATGCCGCGCTCCGGGTCGACGAGCGTGGCGAACTCTCCGAGGACCTGCCCGCCGCGCACCTTGACCGCGCCGATCTCGGTGACGGCGTCCTCCTCGGCGCTGCCACCCGTCGTCTCCAGGTCGAAGACGACGAACGTCGTGTCGCGCAGGGGCGTCCCGAGCTCGTCGAAGGACAGTTGTCCGGTCACGTGGCTGACGTTAGCGACGGGGTCTGACAATTTTTCGAGCTGATCTCCGGGAGTGGCCTGACCTGCGGTTGCTCCATTGGAGTGGTGATCAGGTGATCTTTTCCAGATCGTTGTTCCGAAGGGCGGACACGTCCATGCGGTGCTCGAGTCACGGGGCTCTAGCCTGATGGGGTGCCAGACCCGATGCCCGAGCCCGAGTTCGACCATCCTGCCGATGGGGCAGGTGAGTCCGCCGATGATTCCGCTGGTGAATCCTCTGTGGACTGGTCGGCCCTGCCGGAGCCGTTGCGGGTGCGGCTGGCGGAGCTGGGCGCGGACGCGCTGGGCGAGATGGCGAAGGTCGACGTGCCCCAGCACCTGCGGCCCGTGGCGAAGTTCGCACCGACCAAACGCGCCCGGCTGGGCGGCTCTCAGGTCGTCGCCGGCCTGCGGGACTCGGCGAACTTCCGCACCGCGGTGGTCGAGTGGCTGCGCAAGAACAGGCCGTCGACGCTCGAGGTGACCTCGCCGGACCCGGTGACGGCGGCCGCGGCGGCGGTGCTGACCGGAGACGACGTCGCGCCGCACTACGTCGAACTGGTCTCGCGGCGGGTGGGTGACGCGACTCTGCGAGCCGAGCGGGACGCGGCCGTCGTGCGCGCCGAACGGACGGAAAGCGAGCTGGAACGGCTGCGGTCCGAACGCACCCAGCTCGACGGCGCCGCCGAACGCGTCCGCGCGGACGCCGAGATCGAGCTCGAACGCCTGCGCAAGCGGTTGCGCGAGCAGGGCGTGAAGCTGCGCGAGGCCAAGGACGCCGCAGAGGCCGCGGCGGGCGAGGTCGAGAAGATCCAGCTGCGCACCGCGGACGAGGTCAAGCGCCTGGTCGCCGAGCGCGACCGGGAGCGGGAACGCGCCGAGACCGAGCGCGGCAAAGCGCAACGGGCGATCGCGGACGCAGAGGTGGCGCGGCAGTCCGCGCGGGAGGCCCGGCAGGCAGACGAGGTGCGGCTCGCGTTGCTCGTGGACACCCTCGACGGCGCCGTGACGGGCCTGCGCCGCGAACTGGCCCTGGGGGGCGGCACCGGACCGCGTCCCGCTGACCTCGTGCGGGGCGCCAGCGCGTCGCAGGGGACCGTGGGCCGCGTGGAGGACCCGGCGGCGCTGGACCGGCTGCTGGCGTTGCCCGCGGTGCACCTGGTGGTCGACGGCTACAACGTCACGAAGACCGGTTATCCGGAGCTGTCGCTGTCGGATCAACGCGATCGGCTCGTGCACCAGCTCGCGGTCCTGGCCGCGCGCACGGGCGCAGAGGTGACGTTGGTCTTCGACGGCGCAGGAGTGGTCGCGGTGCCCGCGGCGGCCCCTCGGGGCGTGCGCGTGCTCTTCAGCGACCCCGGTGTTCTGGCCGATGACGTGATTCGCGCGCTGGTCACGGCAGAGCCCGAGGGCCGGCCGGTGGTGGTGGTGACGTCGGATCGCGCGGTCGCGGACTCGGTCCGACGCAGGGGCGCGCACCCCGTGCCGTCCGCTGTGTTGCTGGCCCGTCTCGGGCGCGTTTGATCACCCGGTAGCCTGACGCCGTCGATCTTGGCGGTCTTGTTCTGGCGAGGGGGATCGGCGACCTCATGTCGCGCAACTTCACCCGTGTTCTCGTGGTTCTCCTGCTGTTGGTCCCGGTCACACCGGCGGTGTCCTCCGCCGCGCAACCGGCCGATCCCGCGCGCGCGTACGCGGAGCTGACAGCGCAGGCGACGAAGCTCAACGAAGAGGTCCTGCGCGCGCAGGAAGACCTCACCCAGCGCCGCGCCGAGCTCGAACGCGCGACGGCGACGGTGGCGGCCGCGCAGCAGATCGAGCGGCAGGCCAAGCGCGACGAGGACGACTTCCAGGGGCAGGTCGACCTGATCGCCCAGGCGTCGTTCGAGGGCGCGCGGTTCAACCAGCTGTCGGCGCTGCTCGTCGCCGACTCGCAGCAGGACTTCCTGCACCGCCTCGAGATGATGCGGGTGCTGGCCGCCGACAACGCGGAGTCGCTCGCGCGCCTGTCCGCCGCGGTGGAGAAGGCCCGGCAGGCGCACCAGGTGGCGGAAACCGCGCGTGCCCGTGCCGCGGAGACCACGGCGGCGGCCGAGAAGCTGAAGAGCGACCTGGACGGCCGCAACCAGGCGTTGCAAGCGCAGATCACCGAGGTGCGGACGGCATTGACGCGGTTGCCCGCACCCGTCGTGAACCAGCTGCGCGACCCCGGCGACCGCTCGCCGATCAGCGCGCCCTCCGGGGTGGCGGGCATCGCGCTGACCTTCGCGCTGGCGCAGCGCGGGGACGAGTACAGGTACGGCGCCACGGGTTTCGACCAGTGGGACTGCGCCGGGCTGACCATGAAGGCGTACGCGGCCGCCGGGATCGCGATCCCGCGCACGTCCGGCGGACAGGCCGGTGTCGGCCGCGCCGTGTCGCGGTCCGAGGTCCGGGCAGGCGATTTGCTCATCTACTACTCGAGCCGGTCGCACGTGGCCATGGCCGTGGACAACGCACGGGCCGTGCACGCCTCCACGGAGGGCCAGCCGGTGAAGATCGCACCGATCGACGCCATCGGGCCCATCGCGGTGATCCGGCGCATCGAGGGCTAGCGTTGCGCCGGTGAAGCACCTCCGGACGTTGCTGGCGATCACCGTCGCCATGACGTTCCTGCTGGGTGTCAGCGTTGCATTACGGCCCGTTCAGTTGCAGTCGACCGCAACTGTCCATTGCAATGGGGCGGTGCTGACGGCCGCGTCCGGCACTGTGACCAGCAGTTCTTGTGATGGCGAGTTGGCGTCGCGGGTGTCGGGGTTGCTGGACGACTCGGTGCGCGAGGTCGGCGATATATTGGATATCAGCTGGAGCCGCCGGGTCGACGTCGTCGTTCCGGCGTCGGACACCGAGCTCGTGTCGCTCGTCGGGCCCGCCTTCGCGGACATGGCCGGGATCGCCATCCGGGACGGTTCCGGGCAGCGCGTCGTCATCAACCGAGTGCGGGCCGCGGCGTTGTCGGACGTGGAGCTGGGCGTGCTGTTGCGGCACGAGATCACGCACGTCGCCACGCGCGACCTGACCTCCGACTCGGCTCCGCTGTGGCTGGTGGAGGGGTTCGCGGACTGGGTGGCGTTCCACAGCACGGGGCTGTCGCTTCGTCAGGCCGCGCCGCTGCTGAGACCGGACGTCTCGGCGCTGCCGGCCGACTTCGGCGGTGCCGGGCGGGACCTCGCCTACCAGCAGGCGTACTCGATCATGGTCTACCTTGAGTCACGGCTGGGGGAGCGTGGTGTCGTGGACTTCTTCCTGCGGCACGCGTCGTCGTCCGCAGTGGACGCCGGCGCCGTCGACGTGGCGGGCTGGCGTGAGTTCCTGAGAACGAGCATCGGATAGCGTTGGGTTCGTGCGCCGAACCCTGCTGGTGACCAACGACTTCCCGCCCCGCCCCGGTGGCATCCAGTCCTACCTGCACGCGTTCGCGACACGGCTGCCCCAGGACTCGCTCGTCGTCTACGCGCCGAAGTGGAAGGGCGCGGAGGAGTTCGACGCCGAGCAGCCGTTCCCGGTGGTGCGGCATCCCACGTCGCTGATGCTGCCGACGCCGGACGTCCTGCGCCGTGCCCGCGACATCGCCCGCGCCGAGTCGTGCGAGGCGGCGTGGTTCGGGGCGGCGGCACCGCTCGCGTTGCTGGCGCCGTCGCTCGGGTTGAGCCGCTCGGTGGCGTGCACGCACGGGCACGAGGTCGGCTGGTCGATGCTCCCGGTGGCGCGTCAGGCGTTGCGGGCCATCGGGTCCGGTGTGGACGTCGTGACCTACGTCAGCCGCTACACCCGCTCGCGGTTCTCGGCGGCGTTCGGGCCGATGGCGGCGCTGGAACACCTCCCGTCCGGTGTGGACACCGAGCAGTACCGCCCCGATCCCGCCGCGCGCGCCGAGATCCGCCGGCGCCACGGGCTGGGCGACCGGCCGGTGGTCGTGTGCGTGTCGCGCCTGGTGCCGCGCAAGGGGCAGGACGTCCTGATCCGCGCGCTGCCGTTGATCCAGCGTTCGGTGCAGGACGCCGCTCTGCTGATCGTCGGCGGCGGGCCGTACCGCAAGACGCTCGAGAAGATGGCCGCCGGCTCACGCGACATCGTGCTGACCGGCTCGGTGCCGTGGGAGGAACTGCCCGCGCACTACAACGCCGGCGACGTCTTCGCGATGCCCTGCCGCACGCGCGGCCGCGGCCTCGACGTCGAAGGGCTCGGCATCGTCTACCTGGAGGCCTCGGCGACCGGGCTGCCCGTCGTGGCCGGACGCTCCGGTGGCGCTCCCGAGACCGTGCGGGACGGCATCACCGGCAACGTCGTCGACGGCCTCGACGTCGAGAACGTCGCCTCGCGGATCGCCTCGCTCCTCGCCGATCCCGAGACCGCGGCCAAGATGGGGCGCGCCGGCCGGGAGTGGGTCAGCGACCACTGGCGCTGGGACCAGCTCGCACACCGCCTCGAAAATCTCATCGGCTGAACTCGGTACTCGATGTCCTGGTCGGGTGACCAGCGATATCCGGAACGCGATATCCGATGTACCGGCTCTGTGTGCGAGGTGCATGCGCTCGGCATTCGGAGCGTGCGCAGTCGGTATGACCGTTGTCTGAACGCTCCATGCTGGATGTCGACCGCCTGTATACAGGGCGTATTGCGGCTGGATGGCGTTCTGGCGGTTTCACTCCTGCAGTCTCTGAACATCGCTAAGCGCCACGGAAGACAACGTTGTCATCCCGGGTACGCCATATATGGCATATCGCGAGGTGAAAGCCGAAGAGGGCGGAACGATCAGGCGAGTTCGCGGGCTCGGTTCTCCAAAGCGCGCAATCCCAGCTCGGCACTGCGCCGCGCGGCCCGGTCGGCGGCGGCCTGGGCATCGGCGGGGCGGTCGAGATCGCGCAACACCCCGGCCAGGGCGATCAGCGCGCGGACCTCGCCCGAGGCGTAACCGATCCGCCGGGCCGTCGTCAGGGCCTGCTCGAACAGTCCGGCGGCGGCGTCGAAGTCGAGGAAGGCCCGGCGGGTCTCGCCGAGCGTGATCCGGACCGAGGTCGCCACCTGCGGGTCACCGCCGTCGGCCACGAGGGACAGGGCGCGGGTCGCCAGGGACAGGGCCGCGCCGGTGTTGCCGGCGGCGAGTTCCAGGGCGGCGAGGTTCTCCAGGGTCTCGGACTCGCCGGCGGGGACGTTGCCGATCTCCAGGGCGCGTTCGAGGTGGGCCCGTGCCTCGACCGGACGGCCCTGCAGGCGCAGGGCCATGCCGAGGTAGGTGTGGCTGTCGGCGTTCGGGGCCAGTGCCAGCGCCTGCGAGAAGTGCTCGACCGCGCCGTCGATCTCGCCGAGTTCCACGGCGAGCTGGCCGAGGTTGTACAGGCCGGTGCTGACGCTGTCCGCCGGCGCCGAGCGCAGCATGTCCAGGCAGCGGACCAGGGTGTCGCGCGCGGCGACCAGGTCGCCGGAGCGGCGGTGCACGAGGCTGAGATTGTTGAGCGCGCCCGCCTCGGCGTCCTTGTCGCCCAGTTCCCGGTACAGGTCGATGGCGCGGTTGTGGTGCTCGACGGAGCGTGCGTACTCGCCCAGCCGCAGGTAGAGGGTGCCGAGGTTCGCGTGCATCGCGGCCTCGGCCGGGCGGTGCGCGGACTCCTGGGCGGCCTGCAAGCCGTGGTGGGCCGTCGCGAGCCATTCGCCGACGTGCTGGCCGATCCAGAGGTAGCCGCGCAGCGCGTCCGCCAGCTGCCACGCCATCACCGCGGGGCCGTGCTCGGCCGCGTGCCGGATGGCGGCGATCAGGTTCGGGCGTTCCGCGTCGAGCCACGCCAGGGCCTCGGCCGACGTCGAGATCCGCGGCGAGGGTCCCGCCGCGGGCGACGGCAACCGCACGATCCCGGGGTAGAGCAGCTCGGCGCAGCGTTCGACGCCGCGCAGGTAGTGGTTCACCAGCGCCGTCCACGCCACCTGCTGTTCCGCCGGGCTGTCCGCCTTCTCCCGCAACGCGGCGGCGTACCGGACCAGCTCGTCGTGGAACCGGTAGCGGCCGGGTGCCGGCGACACCACCAGTCCCGCGATCGCCAGCACCGTCAGCAGGCCCTCGGCGTCGGCGTCGGCCAGCGCGGACGCGGCTTCCGGCGTGAAGTCCGGCCCCGGCACCAGCGACAACAGCCGGAACAACCGTTGCGGCGCGGGAGGCAGCGCGGCGTAGGCGAGCTCGATGGGCGAACCGGAGATCGTCACGTCGTCACGCCCGGCCAGGTACGCCGCCGCCACCCGCAACGCGAGCGGCAGGTGCCCGCACCGCGCCGCCAGCTCCGCGTGGTCGCCCGGCCCGAGCAGCTTCTCCAGCAGCGCCGCCGACTCCGCCGCCGAGAACACGTCCACCGGCACGGTCCGCGCGCCGTTCAGGGCGATCAGCCCGCGCAGGTCGTCCCGCGACGTCACGATCACCCGGCACGACGCCGTCCCCGGCAGCAACGGCCGCACCTGGTCCGGCGCGGACGCGTTGTCGAGCACCAGCAACATCCGCCGCCCCGACAGCAACGACCGCAGCATCGTGCTCTGCTCGTCCGCGTCCGGCGGGATCTCGTCCGGCGGCACCCCGAGCGCCCGCAGGAACCGCGACAGCACGTCCACCCCGTCCGCAGGGGCCCCCAGCGCGTAGCCGCGCAGGTCGACGTGGAGCTGCCCGTCCGGGAACCGGTCCCGCAGCAGGTGCGCCACGTGCACCGCGAGCGTCGTCTTGCCCACCCCCGGCGGTCCCGCCAGCGTCACGATCGGCACCGACCCGGCCGTGATCAGCCCCGAGACCCGTTCCACGTGCCAGGACCGCCCGGTGAAGTCCGCGATGTCGTCCGGCAGCCGCATCGGTGACGACGGCACCCGTTCCGGCTCCCGCTCCACCACCGGCGCGGCCAGCCCCGGCGCCCCCACCAGGATCGCCTGGTGCAACGACCGCAGCTCCCGCGACGGGTCGATGCCCAGCTGCTCGTCGAGCGTCCGGTCGAGCTGCCGGAACGCCTCCAGCGCCTCCGCCTGCCTGCTGCCGCGGTAGAGCGCGAGCATCAGCTGCGCCCAGAACCGCTCGCGCAACGGGTGGTCCCGCGTCAGCCCGAACAGCTCCGGCACCAGGTCCGCGTGGTTGCCGAGCGCGAGCTCGACGTCGATCCGCTGCTCGTGCAGCGTCATCAGCAGCTCGGTGAGCCGTGGCGCGTGCTCCGCGTACAACGTCTCCGAAGGCACGTCCGACAACACCGGACCACGCCACAACTCCAACGCCTCGGCAAACGCTTTCCGCGCTGTGACCAGGTCGCCCGACGACACCGCCGCACGTCCGCGGGCCGCCGCGTCCGCGAACAGGTGCGCGTCCACTGCCAGCGGATCGACCCGCATCCGGTAGCCGTCCGCGGCCGTCTGGATCAACGACGGGTCACCCAGCGCCGCCCGCAACCGCATCACGTACGTCTGCACCGTGCCACGCGTGCGCGCCGGCGGTGTGTCGCCCCACACGTGCTCGACGAGTTCCGTCACGGGCACGACGCGGTTCGGCCGCAGCAGCAACGCCGCCAGCAACGCCCGGTGCTTGCCCGCGCGCAACACGACAGCGGAGGTCTCCAGGCGTACTTCCATCGGGCCGAGCAGCCGGAACTGCGGACCCGAAGCCATCGTCTGCCTCTCGTGCGAGCCGGATCTTCCCCGTCCGGCCCACAGCCTATTGGCGCTCTGTCGCCGAGTGACATCGGCGCGTCAGCGATACGTCAGCGCCGTACGGCAATCTTCTTCATGTCCCGGTCGGGGGGCCGGGGCAACAACTTCTCGGGTTCGGCGGAGAGTTCCGCGGATCACGATCGCTGGGGGTCGAAAGGCCCAGGAGCACTCTTCAGCTCCTGGGCCTTTCGCGCATTCGACCTGCAGTTACTTCGCGTAGATCGCGTCGATGTCCGCCGAGTAGGTCGTCGCCACGACCGAGCGCTTCAGCTTCAGCGACGGCGTCATCTCGCCGCCCGCCTCGGTGAAGTCGACCGGCAGCACCCGGAACTTGCGGATCGCCTCGGCCTTGGACACCGACTTGTTCGCGTCGTCCACCACGGCCTGGATCTCGGCCAGCAGGTCCGCGTCCTCGATCAGGTCGGGGACCTCGGCGCTCGCCGGCTTGCCGTGCGACTCCTTCCACGACGGGAAGAACTCCGGGTCGATCGTGATCAGCGCGCCGATGAACGGCTGCTTGTCGCCGACGACCATGCACTGCGAGATCAGCGGGTGCGCCCGGATCCGGTCCTCGAGCTGCGCGGGGGAGACGTTCTTGCCACCGGCGGTGACGATGATCTCCTTCTTGCGGCCCGTGATCTTCAGGAACCCGTCGGTGTCGAGCTCGCCGATGTCACCGGTGTGGAACCAGCCGTCCTCCAAGGCCTCCTTGGTGGCGGCCTCGTTGTTCCAGTAGCCGGTGAACACGATGTCGCCCTTGATGAGGATCTCGCCGTCCTCGGCGATCTTCACCGACGTGCCGGGCACCGGCAGGCCGACCGTGCCGACCTTCTCCTGACCCCGGAACGTCACGCACGCCGCCGCCGACGTCTCGGTCAGGCCGTAGCCCTCGTAGACCGGGATGCCCGCGCCGCGGAAGAAGTGCGACAGCCGGGCACCCAGCGGAGCACCACCGGAGACCGCCGCGACCGCACGACCGCCCAGGGCGGCCCGCAGCTTCGTGAACACCAGCTTGTCGAACACCGCGTGCTTGATCCGCAGGCCGAGGCCGGGACCGCCGTTGTCGAGCGCCGTGCTGTACGCGACCGACGTGGCCTCGGCGGCGTCGAAGATCTTGCCCTTGCCGCCGGCGTGCGCCTTCTGCTTGGCGCCGTTGTAGACCTTCTCGAACACGCGCGGCACCGCGACGACGAACGTCGGGCGGAACTGGCCGAGGTCCTCGACGAGGTTCTTCACATCGGCGGTGTGGCCCAGCGTCGCCCGCGAGTACACGCACGCGAGGTACAGGGCACGCGCCAGGATGTGCGCGAGCGGCAGGAACAGCAGCAGCGAGTTGCCGGCCGTGAGGATCTCCGGGAACCGCGACAGCGCCGACCGCACCTCGGACAGCAGGTTGCGGTGCGTCAGCGTGCAGCCCTTGGGACGGCCGGTGGTGCCGGACGTGTAGACGAGCGTCGCCGTGTGGTCCGCCTGGACCTGCTTGCGGCGCTCGTGCACCTGCTCGTCGGTGATCTCGGCACCCAGCGCGGTCAGTTCGTCGACGGCGGGGGCGGAGCCGTCGATCTGCCACACGTGGCGCAGTTCGGGCAGCTTGCCGACGACGTCGTCGACCATCGCGCGGTGCGACGACGCCTCGACGAACACCGCCGTCGCGCCCGAGTCGGACAGGATCCACTCGATCTGGTCCGCCGACGACGTCTCGTAGATGGGCACCACGACGCCGCCCGCCGCCCAGATGGCGAAGTCGAGCAACGACCACTCGTAGCGCGTCTTGGAGACCAGTCCGACGCGATCGCCCAGTTCGAGACCGGCTGCGATCATGCCCTTCGCGACCGCCATGACCTGCGCGGCGAAGTCACGCGCGGTGATGTCGATCCAGGTGCCGTCGACCTGCCTGCGGAAGCTGACGGCGTTGCCGAAGCGCTCCGCGTTGGCCCACACCATGTCGGTGAGGTTTTCCTCCGGAGCCACAGCGGCGGTGGCGGGGACGCTGAACTCGCGCACGTCAACCTCCGTACGGTGAAATGTTACTGGTGGGGAAACCTAGCGTGTGATTCCGGCGATACAAAGGTGGGTACGCCCTTCCGTTACCTTTTGTCCTCATGGCCAGCGTGGACGTCGTCGACGAGACTTTCCTCGCGGTACCACCCGGAGTGGTCGCCGCAGCCTTCGCCCCGCCTGCCTCCTGGCGGGCGTTCTGGCCCGATCTGGAGCTCGACGTCTACGCCGACAGGGGCGACGAGGGCCTGCGCTGGACCGTCGGCGGCGCGCTCGTCGGCACGATGGAGGTCTGGCTCGAGCCCGTGCTCGACGGCACCGTGGTGCACTACTTCCTCCGCGCTGACTCGCCCACCGGGTCGTTCACACCGCGCGACGCCCGCCGCGAGGTGCAACGCCGTCAGCTCGACGCGAAGTCCGTCTCGCTGGGGCTCAAGCTGACCCTGGAGGACGGCCGTCCGGCCGGCTGCCCGCCGGCAGGGTGATCTTGCTTGACGCGCGTCTCGCAGAACACCCCCATGCGGCGTCAACTAAGTTGGAAGCGTGCGGGTTCACGTGGTTTCCGATGTGCACGGCAACGCGGAGGCGCTCGCGCGCGCCGGTGACGGCGCGGACGCCCTCGTCGTCCTCGGCGACCTGATCGACTTCGTCGACTACCACGACCATTCCAAGGGGATCCTCGGCCGCGTCTTCGGGCCGGAGAAGGTCGGGATCTTCGCCGAGCTGCGCCGCGGCACGAAGCGTGCCGACACGGCGGGCTACATCCGGTCGCTGTGGGACGGGCTCGCCGACGCCCGTTCCGTCGTGGAAGAAGCGGTGCTGGAGCAGTACCACGCGTTGTTCGGCGCCATGTCCGCGCCGACGTACGCGACACCGGGCAATGTGGACAGTCCGCAGCTGTGGCCGCAGTTCGCCCGCGACGGCGTGCACGTCCTCGACGGTGAGGCGGCGGAGATCGGCGGGCTCAGATTCGGGTTCGCCGGCGGCGGGCTGATGGTTCCTGGACTGGTCCGCAACCCCAACGCGCCGTGGTACCCGTACCTGCGCACGGAGGAGGACATGGCCTCGGCGCTGGAGCGGATGGGGCAGGTCGACGTGCTCTGCACGCACATCCCGCCGCTCGTGCCGGAACTGACCTACGACGTCGTCGCGCGCCGTCCCGAGTGGGGGTCACGGGCCGCGCTGGACAAGATCGAGCGCGAACGCCCCCGCTGGTCGGTGTTCGGGCACGTGCACCAGCCGTTGGCCAGGCGCGTGCGCGTCGGCTACACCGAGTGCGTCAACGTCGGGCACTTCCAGCGCAGCGGCAAGCCTCACGTCCTGAATTGGTAGCCACGCGAGTAGCCTCCACGTCTATGGCCGACGAGTCCACTCAGTCCATCGTCATCGACGCTCCGCCTGAGAAGATCATGGCGATCATCGCGGACTTCCCGTCGTACCCGGACTGGGCGAACGGGATGAAGGAAGTCGAGGTCCTCGACACCCGCGACGACGGCCGCGCCGAGCAGGTGCGGTTCGCGATCGACCAGGGTCCCGTGAAGGACGAGTACACCCTGAGGTACGACTGGTCCGCCGACGGTCTTTCGGTGAAGTGGGAGCTCGTCAAGGGCACCATGCAGAAGGCGCAGCAGGGCAGCTACGTGCTGGCGCCGTCCGGTACCGGCACCAAGGTCACCTACACGTTGTCGGTGCAGCTGGTGATCCCGATGATCGGGCTGTTCCGCCGCAAGGCCGAGAAGCTGATCCTCGACACCGCGCTCAAGGAGCTCAAGAAGCGCGCGGAGAAGGCGGCTTGAGCCGGGTCCTGCTCTTCACCGGCAAGGGCGGGGTCGGCAAGACGACGCTGTCGGCCGCCACCGCCGCCTCGCTGGCCGCGCACGGCCGCAAGGCGCTGGTCGTCTCCACCGACCCCGCGCACTCGCTCGGCGACGCGCTCGACACGCGTCTGGGCGCCGAACCGTCCGAAGTAGACGGATCAGACGGCCTGTTCGCCTGCCAGATCGACCCGCGCGGCCTCGTCGACGAGGCGTGGGGCGACCTGCGCGGCCACCTGCGGACCGTGCTCGCGGGCGCCGGTGTCGACGAGCTCGACGCCGAGGAACTCACCGTGCTGCCCGGCGTCGAGGAGCTGCTGGCCCTCGCCGAGGTGCGGCGGCTCGCCGCGTCCGGGCCGTGGGAGGTCGTGGTCGTCGACTGCGGGCCGACCGCGGAGACGTTGCGGCTGCTGTCGCTGCCCGAGGCGTTCGCGGGGTACCTCGAACGGCTCTTCCCGACCCACCGGCGCGTGGTGCGAGGCCTGCTCGCGGGCGTCGCGGGCACCGGGACCGTCGAGAAGTGGGACGCGACCGCGGACGCGCTGAGCCGGCTCGCCGAGCGGCTCGACGCATTGCGCTCGATGCTCACCGACGCGTCGTCGTGCTCGGTGCGGCTGGTGCTGACGCCCGAACGCGTCGTCGCCGCCGAGACCCGTCGCACCCTGACCGCGCTCGCGTTGCAGGGCATCCGGGTGGACAGCGTGATCGCGAACCGGCTGGTGCCCTCGCCGGGTGCCGCGCGCGGTGCCGCCGCCACGTGGCTGCGGACCCGCCGGCACGAGCAGGACGCCGTGCTGGCCGAGCTGACCGGCATCGGTGAGATCCGCACGGTCGACCACCGCGCGTCGGAGCCCGTGGGCGTGCTGGCGTTGCTGGAGGTCGCCGGGCAGCTCTACGGCGACACCGACCCGCTGCCCGTCGCGGAGCCCGCTCCCGGTGGGTCCGGATCGCTGCTGGAGGTGTCGGGCAGCGGGCGCGGGCTCGACGCCCGGTACTCGCTGCGGATCGCGTTGCCGCTGGCGGACGACACGGAGCTGGACCTCGCACGCGTGGGCGACGACCTGGCGCTGACGGTGGACGGCCGGCGCCGGCTCGTGGCACTGCCGTCGTTGCTGAGGCGCTGCATCGTCACCGGTGCGGAGATGGACTCGGGTGGCGTCACGGTGGGGTTCCGCCCGGACCCTTCCCTCTGGCGCTGATTCAGGAGCTTGCAGATGACCCAGGACAACAACGGCAAGCTCGCCGAGGAGCTGCGGCTGCTCATCGACACGGCCGCCGAACGCATGCAGCCGTGGCTGCAGCGCGTCTCCGAGGCGGGCGACGGCTCGCACACGCCCGAGACGTGCGGCTGGTGCCCGTTGTGCAACGGCGTGGCGCTGCTGCGCGGCGACCGCTCCGAGCTGGCCGCGAAGGCCGCCGAACACGCGGCGGGCCTGGTGGCGGTGCTGCGTGCGGCCCTGCGCGAGCCCGGCACCCCGCCACCGGCACCCTCGGCCGGTGACGAGCCCGCGCCGGACGCGGGCCAGCGCGTGCAGCACATCAAGGTCGTCAGGAAGTCCGACTAGTGCTCACCGTCGGAGTGGACATCGGCGGCACCAGCGTGCGCGCGGGAGTCGTGGACCCGCGTGGCTCGGTGCTGGACACCTCCCGCGCCCCCACGCCCGCGGGTGAACGCGCCCTCGAAGACGCGATCGTCGCCGCCGTGGAGGAGGTGGCGGCCCGCCACGCGGTGAACGCCGTCGGACTGGCCGTCGCGGGCTTCATCGCCTCGGACCGCCGCACGGTCCGGTTCGCGCCGCACCTGGCGTGGCGGCAGGCCGACGTGGCGGACCGCATGAGCGACCGCCTGGGCATGCCGGTCGTGCTGGAACACGACGCGAACGCCGCCGCGCTGGCCGAACACCGCTTCGGCGCGGCCCGCGGCGCCAAGACCGCCGTGCTCGTCGCCATCGGCACGGGCATCGGCGCCGCGCTGCTGCTGAACGGCGAGGTCTTCCGCGGCGCGCACGGCGTGGCCCCCGAACTCGGTCACCTGCGCGTCGTCCCGGACGGCCGGCCCTGCCCGTGCGGCAAGAACGGCTGCTGGGAGCGCTACTGCAGCGGCACGGCCCTGAGCGCGACGGCAGTGGAGCTGCTCGCCAAGCACCCCGGCGTCTCGACCGTCCTCGCCCGCGAGGCGGCAGGCGACTCGCGCGCGGTGACCGGCCGCCGGGTGGCCGGAGCGGCGCGCGACGGCGACCCGCTGGCCAAGCGCGCGATGGCCGACCTGGCCCGCTGGCTCGGCGAGGGCCTGGCCCTGGTCGCGGACGTGTACGACCCCGAGGTGATCGTCATCGGGGGAGGCGTGTCGACCTCGGCGCCGCTGTTCCTCGACGACGCCCGCGAGCGCTACGCCTCCGTCGTGACGGGAGCGGGCCACCGCCCGCTGGCCCGGATCCGCACCGCCCAGCTCGGCGACGACGCGGGCATCGTGGGCGCGGCGACCCTGGCCCGCGAGTCGGCGGCCCAGATGGCCACGCGAGCGGCCAAGAACCACTCGCGTCGGTCCTGAGCTGCTTCTCGCCGGTTCCGAACTACTTCTCCAGGGGGTCGTGGCCCCAGTTCATCAGCGAGTAGCGCCAGCGGGTGTCCGCGACGTCGCCGTCGGGACGCTGGGCGAGGTGCCGGTGGACGTAGCCGACGACCTTGCGCATGTGCTCGAGGTCGGCGCCGGTCAGGTCGTCGCGCTTGGTCTGCAGCAGCTCCACGATGCGGCGGCCGGACGCGTGCCCGGTCGACTCGCCGGACCGCTTGTCGCCGACCTGCTTGGACTCGTCGCAGTCGAGCCACTTCTCGAGCTTCGAGGCGGTCATGTTGACCACGGCACCGAAGTCCTTCCGCGTCTGCTCCTGCTCGTCGTCGCGCACGTTGGTCCTCCCGCTCGGGTTGCTTCGTCCGAGTGGGGTACCCGCGTGCCATGACGAAGCATCCCTACAAGCCGGGTGACGAGGTCGAGTGGTCGAGCCACGGCTCGACGACCCACGGCGAGGTGAAGGAGGAGATCACCGAGGAGAAGGAGGCGGCGGGCCGCAAGGTGAAGGCGTCCAAGGACGAGCCCCAGTACCGCGTCGAAAGCGCGAAGAGCGGCAGGGACGCGGTGCACAAGCCGTCCGCGTTGCGGAAGCGCTCCAGCTGACCCGCCCGCCCGTTTCAGGAGCCTTTGCAACAGGTCTTTTGCGGACGAAGTCAAAAGACCTGTTGCAAGGGTGCAGGTCAGCGCGACTGATATATCGATTTGAGGGCGTGTCGCGGCGGGCGTGTCGGGGTGTGTTCGCCCGCCGCGAACACCCGGTCGAGCGGCCGGCGGATCGCCGGCGAGGCGACTAACGGCCGAGCAGGCGAAGGATGCGCGGACGACGGCGCTTGGCCGCGTCCTTCTTGCTCAGGGTCGCCATGGCGCGGGCCATCATCAGGTGCTGCATCTGGTCCATGCCGCACACGGTAGGCATGACCCAATCGTTATCTGAAGGTTTGAGTGGCCGTTATCACGCCGTTACACCTGAGCGCCGTCGTCCCATCCCGAGTCCGGCGGCGGGGTGTTGCGCATGCGCAGGATCAGCCAGCCGACGCCCGCGCACAGCGCCACCAGTGACAGCGGCGTGCCGATGCGCGCCTGCAGGCCGAAGATGCCGGGTGCGACCAGCAGCAGGATGCCCAGCACGAACAGGCCGAGGGCCGCGAGCGTCGAGGCGCGCAGCACCGGGAACGGCGGCGGCTCCGGCGGGACGTAGTGGTCGTCGTCGGCCGGATCTCGCAGTTCGGGCTCGTCGACGGGGTCCGGCGCGGGGTCGTCGGCCACGACCGTGCGCGGCTCGGGCTCGCCGCGCCCGTTCTCCGGGCTCGCCTCGTCGAGGTCGAGCCAGTCCTTGCCGACCCCGTCCCGTTCGAGACCCGCGACGATCTCGGCAAAGAGCTCGTCGACGTTCTCGGGTCCGTCGGTCGAGTCGCGCCGGGCGTTCATTCAGAGCCTCTCCACAAAGCCGCAACCCTCTGACCCCTCATCGTTGCACGGACGGGATGTGTTGCGGGTTACGGCAGTTGGCCCAGTCGCGTTCCCGGTTCCGGCCTTTCGGGACGGCCGTGACGCCCAAAACTGGGACTCGTTGTGTGAGATGCGGTGGGCTCCGTAGGCTGGATGTCGGGAGCAAGGTTCGCGGGGTCTTTAGGGAGGCGCTTCCCAAGGTGCTGTACTGGTTGATGAAGCACGTCCTCCTGGGTCCGATTCTGCGGTTGTTCTTCCAGCCGAAGATCATCGAGGGCGCCGAGAACATCCCGAAGGACGGCGGCGCCATCCTGGCGAGCAACCACCTCGCCGTCTCCGACTCGTTCTTCCTGCCGCTGATGCTGTCGCGGCGGGTGACGTTCCCCGCGAAGATCGAGTACTTCACGGGCACGGGGCTCAAGGGCAAGCTGCAGAAGTGGTTCTTCTCCGGCGTCGGCCAGGTGCCGATCGACCGATCCAGCGCGTCCGCCGCGCAGGGAGCGCTCGACACCGGCGTGCGGATCGTGCGCGAGGGCAAGCTGCTCGGCATCTACCCCGAGGGCACGCGGTCGCCCGACGCCCGCCTCTACAAGGGCAAGGTCGGCGTCGCGTGGATCGCGCTGGAGTCCGGTGCGCCGGTCATCCCCGTGGCCATGTTCGGCACGGACAAGGCGAACCCCATCGGCTCCAGGATGTGGAAGCCGCACCCGATCCGCATCAAGATCGGCAAGCCGCTCGACTTCTCCCGCTACGAGGGCCTGTCGGGTGACAGGTTCGTGCTGCGGTCCATCACCGACGAGATCATGTACGCGCTGATGGAGCTCTCCGGCCAGGAGTACGTCGATGTCTACGCGTCCAAGGCCAAGGAACAGCCGGCCGTGCCCGAACAGGGCAAGAAGAGCGACCGGGTGCCCGAGAAGAAGGCGAGCTGACCGCACCCCTAGGGTGTCGCGGTGCGGTTTTTCTACGACTGTGAGTTCATCGAGGACGGGCTGACCATCGACCTCGTGTCGATCGGCGTGGTCGACGAGGAAGGCCGCGAGTTCTACGCCGTGTCCACCGAGTTCGACCCCGATCGCGCGGGTCCGTGGGTGCGGCAGAACGTCCTCAACCAGCTGCCCTCGCCCGCGGACAAGGCGTGGCGCAGCCGCGCGCGCATCCGCGAGGACCTGCTCGACTTCCTCGGCGCCCGCAACGCCGCGCGCGACGAGGTCGAGCTGTGGGCGTGGTTCGCCGCCTACGACCACGTAGCGCTGGCGCAGCTGTGGGGTGCGATGCCCGCGCTGCCGCGCTCGCTCCCCAGGTTCACCCGCGACCTGCGGCAACGCTGGGACGACGTCGGCCGCCCCAAACTGCCGGCCCCTCCGGCGGACGCGCACGACGCACTCGCCGACGCGCGGCACAACCTCGCGCGCTGGAAGGTGATCGAGGAACAGCGGGCGAAAATCGGGTTTCCCGTCCGGTGAGTGAGACCCGCGTTGCTGCACCGATACAGCTCGTGAAAGTCTGCGTGACACAGAACACGAGAGATGGGGAAGCAGATGCGCATCGGTGTGCTCACTGGCGGTGGTGACTGCCCCGGTCTGAACGCTGTGATCCGGGCCGTGGTCCGCAAGGGGATCAAGGCGCACGGCTGGGAGATCGTCGGGTTCCGCAACGGGTGGCAGGGCCCGATCGAGAACCTCACCAAGTCGATCGACCTCGCGGACGTCGAGGAGATCCTCACCCGCGGTGGCACCATCCTGGGCTCGTCGCGCACGAACCCCTACAAGGTCGAGGGCGGTGTCGACCGGATCCGCGAGACCATCGCGGAGAACCAGATCGACGCCATCGTCGCGATCGGCGGCGAGGACACGCTCGGTGTCGCCAAGCGCCTGACCGACGACGGCATCGGCGTCGTGGGTGTGCCGAAGACGATCGACAACGACCTCGGCGCCACGGACTACACGTTCGGCTTCGACACGGCCGTCCACATCGCGACCGAGGCCATCGACCGCCTGCGCACCACGGCCGAGTCGCACCACCGTGCGCTCGTCGTCGAGGTCATGGGCCGTCACGCCGGCTGGATCGCGCTGCACTCGGGTCTCGCGGGTGGCGCGAACGTCATCCTCGTCCCGGAGCGCCCCTTCAACGTCGACAAGGTCGTCGAGCACGTCGAGCGCCGCTTCGAGAGCGAGTTCGCGCCGATCATCGTCGTCGCCGAGGGTGCGATCCCCGAGGGTGGCGCCGAGGTGCTGCACTCCGGTGAGCGCGACGCCTTCGGTCACGTCCGCCTCGGTGGCGTCGGCCAGTGGCTCGCGGAGGAGATCGCGGACCGCACCGGCAAGGAGTCCCGCGCGGCCGTCCTCGGCCACATCCAGCGCGGTGGTACGCCGACCGCCTACGACCGCGTCCTCGCGACCCGCTTCGGCCTGCACGCCGTCGACGCCGTCGCCGCCGGTGACTTCGGCACGATGGTCGCGCTGCGCGGCACCGACATCGTGCGCGTGAAGCTGTCCGAGGCCACGGCCGAGCTCAAGACCGTTCCGACGGAGCGCTACGAAGAGGCCGAGGTCTTCTTCGGGGCGTGATCCGCGTCTGACCTGGGATTTTGGGCTCATATCCAATATCCGATATATCAGTTGTGCAAAAGACGTTTGCGGACGACCGCAAACGTCTTTTGCATAAGGGGCGACGGGTCCCGCTCGCTGGGACTCGCGCTGGGTGCAGTCTCCCGCCGACTGCGATGGTGAATTCACCATCCGTTGAGCAGTTGAGGAGACCCGATGAGCGACGCGCGAGTCGTCCTGCCCGAGCCGGACGCCGATGAGACCGGGCCGTACACCCACCTCGGTTTCGCCCAGGCCAAGCCGGGCTGCGAGGACCAGGTCGAGGCGCTGATCCTCGGCCTCGTCGAGCCGCTGCGCGCCGAAGAGGGCTCGATCGAGTTCCACGTCCACCGCGACCGCGCGGACCGGTCGCAGTTCGTGATCTACGAGGTGTTCCGGTCGAAGGAGGACCTGGAGAAGCACCTCGCGCAGCCGTACGTGCGGGAGTTCGTCCAGGCGATCCAGCCCCTGGTCGCGGGCCCGCTGCGCCAGCAGTTCCTGCGCATGGCCAGCACCCTGCCGGCGGTGAGGTAGCCGTGGGACTGCTGGTCTTCGCCCTTGTCACCCTGCTGTTCCTGCTCACCCGCAGGATGTGGGGCAGGCTCACCGGCACCCCGTTGCCGCAGGTCACCGCCCGCCCCGGCAGCGGGTTCCTGGCCGGTCTCGGCAAGTCGCGGACCCGGCCGGAGCCCACGGTCGCACCGCCGAAGACCATCGGAGCACGGGCGGCCCGCCACGACTGCGACGTGCTCGTCGTCGGCGCCGGTCCGAGCGGGCTGATGACAGCGGCGCTGCTGGTCCGCCAGGGCATCAAGGTCTGCGTGGTCGACGCCAACGCCGGACCGGCCACGGAGTCGAGGGCGTTCGCCGTCCAGGCCCGCACGATCGAGCTGTTCAGGAGCATCGGGCTCGCTGACGAACTGCTCGGGCGCGGCGTCGTCACCACCGGCATCCGCTTCCACATCAAGGGCAGGCACGTCGGCGGGCTCGACTTCGACCGCGCGAAAGCCGCGACCACGCCGTACCAGTTCATCCTGATGGCACCGCAGTCCGAAGTGGAGGAGGTGCTGCTCCACGACCTCGCCCGGCACGGCGTCACGGTCCGCCGGGACACGAGGCTGACGCGACTGCGCCAGACCGACGACGCCGTCACCGCGGTCGTCGGCGAGCGCACCATCACCGCCCAGTACGTCGTCGGCGCGGACGGCGCCCACAGCACCGTCCGGCAGCAGCTCGGACTCACCTTCGACGGCGACAAGTACGGCCAGCGCTACCTCCTGGCCGACTGCAAGGTCGAGTGGCCGCTCGACCACGCGCACTTCCGGGTGTTCATGAACCGCGACCGCATCGGCCTGTTCCTACCCCTCAGAGGCGCCGAGACCTCACGTGTGATGGTCACCGACTTCGGCGACCCCCAGACCGAGTTCGACCTCGGCGCCCTCCAGACCGAGCTGCGCAGGGCGATGAACCTGGACGTCACCCTCAGCGCACCGATCTGGACCAGCCGCTACCAGGTCCACCTGCGCGGCGTCGACGACTACCGCCGCGGCAGGGGTTTCCTCGTCGGCGACGCCGCCCACATCCACTCCCCGGCGGGCGGCCAGGGCATGAACACGGGTCTGCACGACGCCGCCAACCTCGCCTGGAAGCTCGCCGCGGCGATCACCGAGGGCGTGGACCTGCTCGGCACCTACTCCGCCGAACGGCACCCGGCGGGCGTGCGGCTGCTGAAGTTCACCGACCGCCTCTACCGGGTCGCGGCGGGCCTGCGCGGCTGGCGGGCGTGGCTGCGCGACACCGCGGGACCGTTCCTCGTCGGACGGATGTCGGCGGCCCCGATCCCGCACCGCAAGTCGTTCCACCGCCTCAGCCAGATCAGCCTCGGCTACCGGCCCAGCGAGATCAACGTCAACGAACTGCTGTACTCGCTGAAGGGTCCGCTGGCGGGCCAGCGCGTCCCGGACGCCAGGATCAACGACCGCGAGCAGGTGTTCGACCTGCTGCAGGGCTACCAGCTGCACGTCATCGCGTTGTCCCGCAAGCACCTCACCGCCGACGAGATCACCGCCACGACGACCCGGTTGCAGGAACTCGGCGTCACCGGCCACCTGATCGGCCGCGTCGAAGCCAGGCAGGACGATCGCGTGCACCGAGCCGACTCGCCTCAGGTGTTCGAGCACTACGGCCTCACCGAACCGGACTCGCGGGCCCTCTACGTGATCCGGCCGGACGGCCACGTCGCCTGGCGCTGCGACGAGCTCGACTTCGAGGCGTGCCAGCGCTTCCTCACCCGTCTTCACCGCCCCACCACCCGGCAAGTCCAGGCCGGATGAGGAAAAGGGGCCCGGTGAAAGAATGAACTGGTCCCCGGAAGTTGGACTGGCTAACTGAAGGTTAGGTCGCGAGGGTCTGGGCT
>NZ_BMNC01000014.1 GCF_014646255.1 Lentzea pudingi | reverse complement strand
GGCAGGCCATGGTGCGAGATCGTTCAACGATGCCGCAGTGGCTGGCGGTGGTGCGAGATCGTTCAGCGATCCTGAGCTCGGACCAGGCGCCGTGAGGTCGTTCGCGATCGTGAGGCGGACAAGGTGTCGCCGATGGATCGTTCAGCGATCTCGATCTCGATCTCGATCTCGATCTCGGGCTTGGCGGCGAATCGTTCAACAAATCCACGATCCCAATGTCGGATCGTTCAACAATCCGAAGCGCGAGACTGAGTGCGCTCGGGATCGCTCAACAATTCCACGATCCCCCTGTTGGATCGTTCAACAATCCCGCAATCCAGCGATCGAAGGATCGAAGGATCGAAGGATCGAAGGATCGAAGGATCGAAGGATCGTTCAACGATCCTACTAGCCGACGATGCGCTTGAGGTGCGCCGATGCGTGCGGCTGCATCTCCTGGCCCATCATGGCGCGCTCCTCGACGTACGCGAGGTCGCCGTTCACCACGCCATACAGGCGCTGCGAAGCCTTGACGTCTTTGGCCGTGGCGGAGCGGATGACCGCGTCCGTCTCGAACTCCCAGGACGTCTGGGTGCGCACCTTGCCGTAGTACAGCTCGACGATGCCCGTGTTGTGCGTCAGCAGGAGCTCGATCGTGTCGTCCTCCTGCGGCCGCCAGAAACCCTGCTCCCGCGCCGCCGGACGGATGACCTCGCCCGCCTCGTTGAGCAGCCACGACCGCGCCTCGTACACCAGGAACGGACGGCCGTCGTGGGCGAAGGTGATCTGCTGGCCGAAGCGGAATGGGCCGTCGATCGTCGGGTAGACGATCTCGCCCTCGCCACGCCAGACGCCCACGAGCGGCAGAACGCCCAGGAGTGCGTCGTTCAGGTTCGCACCCTCGCGCAGGTTCGCCGTGTCGCCCGGGACGGGCATGTCGTCGAACTGCGGGAGGTTGCGCGCCTTGGTGGCGGCTGCTCGTTCCTCGGCCAGGCGGATGGCCTCGTCGCCGCTGCTCATCGCTGGTCGGAGTAGAGGCGGTAGACGACGTAGCCGGCGAACCACATTACGGCGATCGTCACTAGCACCAGGAGTCCGGTGAAGATGTGTTCCACGGTGGAGAGGATATCTCGCTGGTGGTGACGTGCAGGGTTGTGGTGGTGGAGGACACCGGGGGTGGGGCTTGTGGGTGGTCACCCCTGGTGTGGCCGGACGGGTGGTCACCTCTGATGCGTGCGACCTGGCAGGTGGTCGCTTTGCGGGCGGCCCGGTCTCTTTGCGTGCTTCCCCTGGGGGCGCTGCCCCCAGACCCCCGGCAATCTGATCAGGGGGCCCGCGCCACGAGCGGGTAGATGGCACGCCTGTTGCTCAGAGCGGCCGCCGGTTGCATAGAAGGGTGGCGTCGGCGGTGGGGTCCCATCACGAGCCGCACCAAGAGCGGGCCACATGCCTAGAGGGGTGTCAAGCGGACGAAAAGCGTGTCCGCTTGACACCTCCTCTGGCATGCAGCAAGTGCTATGGCGCGACTCGTGATGGGACCCCACCGCCCAGTGCCTATGGAAAGACGGCTCGCCTGCGGCATCGCGGTGAGTTGGCGTACCCACTACCGCGCGGTCGGGCGGCTCGCCTCCGGCATCGTGCGCATCAAAGACGCCCCGGACATGCGGAAGGCCCCGGCGGTGCAGCGCACCGCCGGGGCCCTCGTCGTACCAACCGAGTGCTAGGCGACCGCGATCTCCACCGCGTGCACGCCGGGGCCGGAGGCCGACACGTCGGCCTGGCCGTTGCCCGTGCGGTGCAGGGCCCGGACGGTCCAGCTGCCCGGTGCCGCGAAGAAGCGGAAGTCGCCCTCCGGGGAGGTGACCACCTCGGCGGTGAACTCGCCGGTGGAGTCGAGCAGGCGGACGAAGGCTCCGCCTACCGGGGTGCCGTCGGAGACGACCTTGCCCTCGAGCACGGTTTCGGTCGTGTTCGCGTCGATCGTGCCGCCCTGGGTGGGGGCGCCGCAGCCGTTGGACATGGGATCAGGCCTCCTTGCCGGAACCGAGTTCGATCGGCACGCCGATGAGCGAGCCGTACTCCGTCCAAGAACCGTCGTAGTTCTTGACGTCTTCGTGGCCGAGCAGCTCGCGCAGGGCGAACCAGGTGTGCGAGCTGCGCTCGCCGATGCGGCAGTACGCGATGGTCTTGCGGCTGCCGTCGAAGCCCGCCTCGGCGTAGAGCTCGCGGAGTTCGTCGTCGGACTTGAAGGTGCCGTCCTCGTTGGCCGCCTTGGACCACGGGACGTTCACGGCGGACGGGATGTGGCCGCCGCGCTGTGCCTGTTCCTGCGGGAGGTGGGCCGGGGCGAGGAGCTTGCCGGAGAACTCGTCGGGGGAGCGGACGTCGACGAGGTTCTTGTTGCCGATGGCCTCGACGACCTCGTCGCGGAACGCGCGGATGGAGAGGTCCTGCTCCTGCGCCTGGTACGAGGTCGCGGAGCGGGTCACCTCTTCCTTGTCCAGGGGGCGGCCGTCGAGTTCCCACTTCTTGCGGCCGCCGTCGAGGAGCTTGACGTTGGTGTGGCCGTAGAGCTTGAAGTACCAGTAGGCGTAGGCCGCGAACCAGTTGTTGTTGCCGCCGTAGAGAACGACGGTGTCGTCGTTCGAGATGCCCTTGGCCGACAGCAGCTTCTCGAAGCCCTCGCGGTCGATGAAGTCGCGGCGGACCGGGTCCTGCAGCTCCGTCTTCCAGTCGATCCGGACGGCGCCGGGGATGTGACCGCCTTCGTACGCGGTGGTGTCCTCGTCGACCTCCGCGAACACGACGCCGGGCGCCTGGAGGTTTTCCTCGGACCAGGCGGCCGAGACCAGCACGTTCTCACGGCTCATGGGACTTTGCTCCTGTAGTAGTGCGTGTCTTTATTGCGGTCGAGCGAGGGCAGGCACGTACCTGCGCAGAACGAGGTACATCTCGCACCCGAGGCACAGGCCCAGCGCGGCGTTCAGAAGCGCTGCCACCAGTGCGAAACCGGTTGCCACCATGCCGAGCGTGGTGAGGCCCGTGGCGTAGCCGAGGGTGCCGATCAGGGCGAAGACGAAGCCGACTCCCTGGGCGAAGCGCAGCGGGGCTGCTTCCTCGCGTTCGGTGGTCGGGGTCAAGCGCGGCTGGATCGCGTAGCGGTAGACGTGACCCCACGGGTTCAACTTCAACGAGATGAACGCGCACATCGCGAAGAGCACCGTCTGGGCGGCGAGGAGACGCCACCAGCCGGTCAGCAACACGACCGCGAGGACGACGGTGGTCATCCAGGCGGAGAAGCGCGGTCCGCGCGGGTCTACAGGGGAGTCTTTGGGCACGACGACCTCCGGGCAAACGGACGAGGGGATTCAGTCCGGCAGAGGTGGCTGATGGGCGTCAAGCAGCCCGGTTCAGCTCGTCGTGCGACACAGGCTGCTGCGCACGCGGCACAGGTCAACCGCGCGTCGCTTCGTGAGCAGCAAGGTCATGGCAGCGAGGGTAGCCCTCAATCCCTCGGTGCGGGAGGTATGTCCAACTGATGGAACAACGCAGGTTCACCCGACCGGATTAGGGCAAATGCGGGCGCAGCGCGGCCAGCAACGAGTCGCGTTTCGGCACTCCGCCGACTCGTAGTACCTCGCGGCCGTCGGCCGTCAGGGCGAGCGTCGTCGGGGTGCGCATGACTCCCAAAGAAGTGGTGACCTCCGGGAGGTTCGTGACGTCCAACTCGGCGTGGGTGAGGCCGTCCGTGCGGTCGGCCAGGTCGCTCAGGACCACCTTCGCGTGCCGGCACGGCGCGCAGAACGTCGTGGAGAGCTGGACCAGCGTCACCCCCGGCGCGAGCAGGTCGCGCACGGGAGCGGGCAGGTCGGCCGAAGGCGTTGAACGAGAGGAGATGCGGCCCTCGCGGACCTTGAGCAGCACACCGATCGCGCCGGCCACGGCCAGCGCGCCCAGCAGCGCCCACACACCGGTCATCGTTGGACCAACGGTACATCCGCGATCTCGCCGGACAGCTTGAACGAACCGCTCTCCACCTCGACGGCGGTGGGCGTCGCGCCGAACGGCAGCGTGCCAGGGTCGATCTTGATCGCGAGTGCCTGGCGCAGCTGCGGAACGATCTGCTTGAGCGACGCGTCGTCGAGCTCGATGTCGTCGATGTTGATCTGGATGGCACCGCTGACCAGCGCGATCTGGCCGTACGCGGTGAGCGTGACGACCTTGCCGGCGACGTTGGTCTGGCCGGAGAGCTTCACCGCGGCCGTCGTCTTGGGTGCCTTCGGGTCGGCCGGCGTCGTCGTGGCGACGCGGTTGTCCGGCTCGATCGAGAGCTTGTCGAACGGCGTCACCTGGTTCGCCAGCCGGTTCAGGTCGAGCGCCTTGATCCGGACGCTGCCCTTCACGGTGTCGATGGTCGCCTTGGAGACGTTGCCCGCCAGCAGGTCCGCGAGCTCGACGCGGGTGTGCAGCAGGTCCGCCTCGACGTCGAGGTCGCGCAGGTCGACGTTCTGCTGCTCGTTGCGGATCGGCACGCCGTACGCGCGGATCTCCACGTGCTGGTAGTCGCCGCGCAACGCCTGCAGCGTGAACGGGAACCCGTTGATGCGCACCGACGGGTCCTCGCTGAGCTGCAGCTTCTCCCGCATCCGCTGGGCGATCTGGTACTCGCCGGCCGCCGCCAGTGCGAAGTCGGCCGCCACGAGCAGCACGCCCAGCACGATGACCGTGATGATGAGGAACTTCCCGCGACGGGACTTCTTCTTTCGCGGCCGTGCAGGGGTTTGCGCAGTCATCCCTCGTCCTCGACGTTAACGGCGATCCATGCCGCCATCCGGTCTACCAGTTCTGGAGTCGCGGCCGATTCCGCGTGCCGCATGCCGGGTTCGATCCACAACTCGGCATGTCCTGAGGACGCGCGGTGCAACGACCTGGCGTGCTCCACGGAAAAATAGTGGTCCAGGTCACCGTGCACGATCAGCAGTGGGGTCGGCGTGATGCGCCCGACCACCTCCAGCGGACTCTCCGGCGCCTGTACCCAGCTGCCGCCGAGCCGAACCCCGAGCGCGCGTGCGGCGAGCTTCCCGTGCGGCTGCTCCAGCAACCAGTGCACCCGCCGCATGGGAGCGGTCTCGCGCGACCACCACCGGGCAGGGCCGCTCACCGAGACCACGGCGTCCGGCCGCGTCTCCCCCAGCACGGCGTGGCGCAGGACGATGGACGCGCCCATCGAGAAGCCGACCGTGGCGATCTTCGAGTAGCCCAGCGAACGGGCTGTCCGGACGGCCGCCTCCACGTCGTGGATCTCGTCGGCACCGACCGTGGAGCGTCCTTCGGAGCGTCCGTGTCCGCGGAAGTCGAACGCGACGACACCGGCCCGGCGGGCCAAACGGGCGAGCACGCGCGCCACGTACGGGCGCCGCACGTTGTTCGTGAACCCGTGTCCCACAACGAAAGCGAGGTCGTTTTCACCCTTGTAGTGGACACCGTGCAGGCGCACCCCGTCGTGTGACGTGGATGTAACAGGCATGACGCCTGTGGAAACAAATGTGAGCACGGCTTCTTGACCTGGGACTTTCTGGGGCTGCACCGGTAGTCTCTCCGTCATCCGCAGGCAACGGGGCCCGGTCACCGTACGCCGCTGGTCTGGTCGAGGTGACCTGACCACGGCCGATTTGGAGGGCACCCCGATGAGCATCGACGTGCTGCTGCTGACGACAGACCCCGACCCGGAGGCCGTGCTTCCCGCTCTGGCTCTGCTCCCTCACGCCGTCCGCCCGCTGCGTCCCGAGGTGTCCGCGCTCCTCGAGGCCGGCCCCCACGACATCGTGCTGGTCGACGCCCGCACCGACCTGGTCGGCGCCCGTTCGCTGTGCCGCCTGCTCGACTCGTCCGGTGTGGACGTGCCCGTCGTGGCCGTCGTCACCGAGGGCGGTCTGGTCGCGGTCAACTCCGACTGGTCCGTCGACGAGATCCTGCTGCCGAACTCCGGCCCCGCCGAGGTCGACGCCCGCCTGCGACTGGTTCGCTCGCGCCGCGGCACCACGGCACCCGGTGGCGACGGCGCGATCCAGCTCGGCGACCTCGTGATCGACGAGGCCACCTACACCGCGCGCCTCAAGGGCCGCCCGCTCGACCTCACCTACAAGGAGTTCGAGCTGCTCAAGTACCTCGCGCAGCACGCGGGCCGGGTCTTCACCCGCGCCCAGCTGCTGCAGGAGGTCTGGGGCTACGACTTCTTCGGCGGCACCCGCACCGTCGACGTCCACGTGCGACGGCTGCGCGCCAAGCTCGGTCCCGAGCACGAGGCGCTCATCGGCACGGTCCGCAACGTGGGCTACAAGTTCGTCCGCCCGCCGCGTCCCGGTTCGTCGCGCCGCCCGGCCGATGTCGCCGAGATGGAGATCGACGACTCCGCCCGTGTCCTGGATGAGCGTTTGATCGCGCGGTAGGTTCGCCTGTGTGGCGCAACTGAGCTGGTTCGAGGAGCTGACGGCCGACCAGGCCGCCGAGGTGACGGGTCTGCTGGAGGCTGCCAGGGGCACCGACGGCGTGGCCCCGGTCGGCGAGGCCGTGCGACTGCGGATGCGTCCCGGCGCGACCGGCAGCAGGCACCTCCTCGCGCACCTGGACGGCGAACTCGCCGGATACGCGCACGTCGACCTCCTCGGTGACTCGGGCGGCAACAAGGTCGCCGAACTCGCCGTGCACCCGACGTACCGCCATCAGGGCGTGGGCGAGGCACTGGTGAAGGCGCTCCCGCAGGAGTCCCTGCGGATCTGGGCGCACGGTGGCCACCCGGACGCCGAGAAGCTCGCCGCGAAGCTGGGCTTCCGCAAGGTCCGCGAACTGCTGCGGATGCGGTTGCGCGTCCAGAACGACCTGCCGGAGCCCAAGCTGCCCGACGGCGTCACCCTCCGGTCGTTCGTCGCCGGCAAGGACGAGGCCGCGGTCGTCTACGTGAACCACCGCGCGTTCGACTGGCACCCCGAGCAGGGCGCGATGTCGATCGAGGACGTGCGCGCCAAAGAAGAAGAGGACTGGTTCGACCCCGAGGGCTTCCTGCTGGCGTTCGACGCCGACGACAGGCTGGCGGGCTTCCACTGGACCAAGGTGCACACGCCCGAGCTGGGCGAGGTCTACGTCGTGGGCGTCGACCCGGACCGCCAGGGCGGCGGTCTCGGCAGGGCGCTGACCCTGGCCGGTCTGCGTCACCTGCGGGAACAGGGCGTCAAGGAAGTCATGCTCTACGTCGAGTCGGACAACACGGCGGCGGTTCGCGTCTACACGAAGCTCGGCTTCACCCTTTGGGACGCCGACGTCCAGTACGCGCGGTAGTCAACGTACCGTCACAAAACGCATACGCGCTGGTCACGCAGTCACTCTTTTGGCCGTGTGACCCGTCACTTCCCGTCCTGTGTTCACCTCTCGTTCACCTGGTCAAGGTGGGTTGTCCATTCTGGCTACCTACCTTCCGTAGCGAGCGGCGGGTTCGTCGCGAACCGCTAAATGCTTCCGCAAGGTGGAGGACCCAGGTGAAGATCCAGCGGCACGGTGCCGTACTCGGCCTCGTCGCGGCCAGCGCGCTGCTGCTCGGTGCGTGTGGCAGTGACAACAACGCTCCGACGGGTGGCAACAACACCGCGTCGAACGCTGCCTCCGTCCCCGTCGAGTGCGGTGGGAAGACCAAGCTCAACGCTGAGGGCTCTTCCGCGCAGAAGAACGCGGTCGACGCGTTCGTGCAGGCCTACCAGGCCGCCTGCCCCGGCGTGGACCTCGCCTACAACCCGTCGGGCTCCGGCGCGGGCGTGAAGAACTTCAACGCCGGCCAGGTCGACTTCGGTGGCTCCGACTCCGCGCTCAAGGAAGGCGCCGAGACCGAGGCCGCCGCCAAGCGCTGCCAGACCAACCCGGCGTGGAACCTGCCGCTGGTCTTCGGCCCCGTCGCCGTCGGCTACAAGGTGTCCGGTGTGGACAGCCTCGTGCTGGACGCCAAGACCACCGCCGCGATCTTCTCCGGCACGGTCAAGAAGTGGAACGACCCGGCCATCAAGGCGCTCAACGGCTCCGCGACCCTGCCGGACAAGGACATCGCGGTCATCTACCGCTCGGACGAGTCGGGCACCACCGACAACTTCCAGAAGTACCTCAAGGTCGCCGGTGGCTGGACCAAGGGTGACGGCAAGCAGTTCAAGGGTGGTGTCGGCGAGGGCAAGGAGAAGTCCGCCGGTGTCGCCCAGGCCGTCGGTTCCATCGACGGTGCGATCACCTACGTCGAGTGGTCCTTCGCGCAGGACAACAAGCTCTCGGTCGCCAAGATCGACTCCGGCGCCGGTGCCGTCGAGCTGACCGCCGAGTCGGCCGGCAAGGCCATCGACGGCGCGAAGATCAAGGGTCAGGGCAACGACCTGGTCCTCGACCTCGACTCGATCTACGGCTCCAAGGCCGCCGGTTCGTACCCGCTGCTGCTCGCGACCTACGAGATCGTGTGCTCGAAGGGCTACGACGCCGACACCGCGAAGGCCGTCAAGGCGTTCCTCACGGTTGCCGCCACCACCGGCCAGGCCCAGCTCGCCGACGCGGGCTACGTGCCGCTGCCCAAGGCGTTCCAGGACAAGCTCCTGGCCGCCGTGAAGGCGATCGCCTGAGGTTGATGCGAGACTTCGGCCAACGCTGACGCGATGAACGATCCCGTCGTGGCCAAGCGCCCCGCCCGCCCCGGTGACACCGGTGCGGAGCGGGGCGTCGCGGCTGCTCCCCACGCCTCGGAGGCTCCGATTCCCCCGACACCGGAAGCTCCAGTAACGACCAAGGCACCTCACGTCCGGCCTGGTGACCGCATCTTCCGCGGCCTGGCGACGGGGTCCGGTGTCTTCATCGTCGTCCTCATCGGCGCGATCGGCCTGTTCCTGATCCTGCAGGCCATCCCGTCGCTCGGACTGGACAACGTCAACTTCCTCACCAGCCGCGAGTGGAACACCACAGACCCCACGAACCTGCGGTTCGGCATCCTCGACCTGACGCTCGTCACGGTCGTCGTCGCACTGGTCGCCCTGCTGATCGCCATGCCGATCGCGCTGGGCATCGCGCTGTTCCTCACGCAGTACGCGCCGCGCAACCTCGCCCGGCCGTTCGCCTACGTCATCGACCTGCTGGCGGCCGTGCCGTCGATCGTCTTCGGCCTCTGGGGCCTGTTCGTGCTCGGCCCCGTGCTGTTCCCGCTCTCGGAGTGGCTGATCGGGAACCTCGGCTGGATCCCGATCTTCGCCAAGGGCAACGTGAACGTGCAGCTCGGCGGCACCATCTTCACCGCGGGCATCGTCGTCGCGGTGATGATCCTGCCGATCATCACGGCCGTCAGCCGCGAGGTCTTCGAGCGCACCCCCACGATGCACGTCGAGGGCGCCATCGCGCTCGGCGCGACCAAGTGGGAGGTCGTCCGCACGACGGTCCTGCCGTTCGGCAAGGCCGGTTACGTCAGCGCCTCGATGCTCGGCCTCGGCCGCGCGCTGGGTGAGACCATCGCCGTCGCGATCATCCTGAGCACCGCGACCGCCTCGTTCGGCTGGTCGCTCTTCGACGGTGGCTCGACGTTCGCGTCCAAGATCGCGCTGGCCGCGCCCGAGTTCAACGACGCGCGCTCGGCCGGTGCCTACATCGCCGCCGGTCTGGTGCTGTTCGTGCTGACCTTCGTCGTGAACGCCATCGCGCGCTCGATCGTCGCCGGCCACAAGGAGTACGAGTGAGCACCAACCTCGCGGACCCCCAGCGCCTCGCGACGCCCCCGACGTTCCAGAAGGTCAGCACCTCCCGCCAGATCAAGAACGGTCTCGCCACCGCACTCGTGTGGGGCGCGTTCCTGATCGCGATCATCCCGCTGGTGTGGGTGCTCTACACCGTGATCCAGCGCGGTTTCCCGGTCATCCTCGACGGTGACTGGTGGCAGAAGTCGATGTCCGGCCTGCTGTCCAAGCAGCAGGGCGGCGGCGCGTACCACGCGATCTACGGCACCCTGGTCCAGGGCCTGATCTGCGCGCTCATCTCCGTGCCGATCGGCATCATGACCGCGATCTACCTCGTCGAGTACGGCGGCCGCTCGAAGCTGGCGAAGGCCACGACGTTCATGGTCGACATCCTGACCGGCGTCCCGTCGATCGTCGCGGCGCTGTTCGTCTACACGGTGTGGATCACGACCTTCGGCCTCAGCCGCAGCGCGCTCGCCGTGTCGCTCGCCCTGGTGCTGCTGATGGTGCCGGTCATCGTGCGCACGACCGAGGAGATGCTCAAGATCGTCCCGGACGAGCTGCGCGAGGCCTCGTACGCGCTGGGCATCCCCAAGTGGAAGACGATCGCCAAGATCGTCATCCCGACCGCGCTGTCCGGCATCCTGACCGGCATCATGCTGGCCCTCGCCCGCGTCATGGGCGAGACCGCGCCGGTGCTGGTGCTCGCCGCGTACGCGCCGTTCATCAACTACAACCTGTTCGACGGCCCGATGGCCTCGCTGCCGTTGATGATGGTGAACGAGCGGAACAACCCGACGGCGGCGGGCTTCGACCGCATCTGGGGCGCGGCGATCACCCTCGTCGTCCTCATCACCCTGTTCAACCTCCTGGCGACCGTGATCTCGCGGGCGCTGGCGCCGAAGACGAAGTGAGCGGGCGGACATGGCCAAGCGACTCGACATCAAGGACCTGAACCTCTTCTACGGCAAGTTCCACGCCGTGGAGAACGTCTCGCTCGCGGTGCCGCCGAAGAACGTCACCGCGTTCATCGGCCCCTCGGGCTGCGGCAAGTCGACCGTGCTGCGTTCTTTGAACCGCATGCACGAGGTCGCCCCCGGCGCCCGCGTCGAGGGCAAGGTGCTGCTCGACGGCGAGGACATCTACACGTCCACTGTGGACCCGGTCGAGGTGCGCCGCACCATCGGCATGGTGTTCCAGCGCCCCAACCCGTTCCCCACGATGTCCATCCGCGACAACGTGGTGGCCGGCCTGCGGCTCTCGGGCGTGAAGGACAAGAAGAAGCTCGACGAGGTGGCGGAGCGCTCGTTGCGCGGCGCCAACCTCTGGAACGAGGTCAAGGACCGGCTCGACAAGCCGGGCGGCGGCCTCTCCGGTGGTCAGCAGCAGCGTCTGTGCATCGCGCGTGCCATCGCGGTGCAGCCCGACGTGCTGCTCATGGACGAGCCCTGCTCGGCCCTGGACCCGATCTCCACGCTGGCGATCGAGGACCTGATCACAGAGCTGAAGAAGGAGTACACGATCGTCATCGTGACTCACAACATGCAGCAGGCCGCGCGTGTGTCGGACCAGACCGCGTTCTTCAACCTGCTGGGTGTCGGTCAGCCGGGCCAGCTGATCGAGGTGGACGACACCGAGAAGATCTTCTCCAACCCCAGCCAGAAGGCGACCGAGGACTACATCTCCGGCCGCTTCGGCTGAGCCGCTGAGCGAAGCGCGATCAACCGGCCTGGGGCATACATGCCCCAGGCCGGTTTTCGTTTCTGCGGACTCGGACGGCATTCGAACCGGCAATCGCGACTTCGCCGAGCGGGCCGGTATTGGAGATGAATCCGGGCGAGTTCGAATTCGCGGCGGAGTGGTAAGGGACTGGTAGTCGCTATCGAGTGGACTTTCGCGATCGATGAAACCCACACCGGTACTCGTGTCGTCATATCCGGGACAGACCCCGCCAGATGGCGGTACGGTCCTGTCCGGGAGCGTGAGAGCACAGGGGGTAGTCGTGCGGCCAGCTGACGGCGCGTGGAGTCAGGCGTCGATGCAGTCGATGACCGAGAGCATGCGGGGCTTGAAGGACGCGGCCTCGTCGGGCGGGTTCAAGGTCAGTCGCGAAGGCACTCAGGCCTACATCGCCGCCATCCAACGAGCCTCGGACGACGTCAGCGCCATGGAGCAGGACCTCATGGAGGTCCGGCGAGAGACGAAGCTCGGCACCAGTCCGGATGGCCGGACGTTGAGCCGGTACAACCAGGAAGGTGCCATGGGTGGCGTGGGGACCACCGGCATTGTTCCGGCGATCGAGCAGCTGAGAGCAGCTCTCGACGACGCCTTGGCGGCGATGAAGACAATCCTTCAGACCTATGAGAACGTCGACAGTGGTAATGCGAACTCCATCCGAAACGTCCACTGAAGGCCATTGGTGATCATGAGTGTGAAGCTGCGTGTTGTCCTGCCGGTTGTCGTTCTCGGGTTCGCGCTCGCTGGTTGCTCGAGCAACGAGACCGGAAAAGCGACCGCCGTGAACACGCCGTCTACGACGTCCGGGAGCTCACCGACGTCGTCGTCCAGTGGCACCGGTCTCGCGGAGGTCGATCCGTGTTCGCTGCTGAAGTCGGCGGACGTGTCCAGGCTCAAGCTGACGACTGCGGAGAAACTGGACGAGAACAGCTGCCAGTGGCGTGCTGAAGACCGAACGCTCGTCAGGTTGAACACGTACCCGAAACTGGGCGTCAAGGACTACGAGCTGGGGCCGAACTCGGAGCCGTCTGACATCAAGCTGGGAACGCATGACGCCAAGCTCATCAAGAAGGCCCTCACCAACACTTCATGTGCGGTCGTCATCAAGCTGACCGACACGTCCAGCGTCGACGTGAACGCGACCGGGTCCAAGCTGGACGGGTCTTGTGCCGCGGCGCAGAGCATCGCCGAGGCGATCGAGCCCAATCTGCCGTAGTTCGGAGGGGGAGCCATGACGTATCCGAATGCGGCGACTGGTCCGCAGAGCGCGCCGCAGCCGAACAGCCAGGCGCGGCAGTCCACCTATGCGGGGGACCGCGAAGCCCAGCTGATGCGGGAGTGGGAAGAGGGGCAGAAGAACGACCCCGGCTTCTTCGGGCAGTTCGCCAGCATCGCCGACTACTTCAAGTACAAGGCGCAGGCGGACCAGTACCGCGAGGACCAGAACCGGGAGCTCCGGCAGCAGGTCGAGACGTACCGGCCGCCGATGAGCAGTGCGTGCTCGTACTACATGGGCTATCCGCACGACAAGCTCAAGGGCATGGTCACGGACAACATGGACCCCAGCACGGCGAACTCCCAGGGGGCCGCGTTCAACCGGATCGGCAACACGCTGGCCACCCTGCAGGCCGATCTGCAGAACGCGACCAAGGTCGCGGGCGACTCCTGGGACGGTGTGGCGGCGGGCAAGGCGCAGGGGTACTTCACCAGCGTTGCCGCGTGGTCGGGCAACGCGGCTCAGGCCGCGCAGCTCACCGGCAACCAGCTGTCCCAGCAGGAGCAGGCCGCGAGCCTGGCGAAGAACAGCATGCCGGAGCCGGTCCAGTACAGCACCAAGGACGCGTTGAGGGACTTCTTCTCCGCTCCTCCCTGGAACGTGGCCGACACGGTCGACAAGATCCAGGAGAAGTTCGACCAGAAGCAGCAGGCCCACGAGGAAGCCGCTCAGGTCATGTCGACCATGTCGAGCAGCTTCCAGCAGTCGAGTGCCACGATGCCCGCGTTCGCGCCGCCGCCCACCGTGGCGGACAGCGGTGGTCCCACGCCCCCGCCCACGCCTCCGCCGACGCCTCCACCCCCGCCGACGCCCCCGCCCGTCGGCCCTCCCCCGAACCGGCCGTTCACCCCGCCCGGCGGCCCCACCCCGCCGAGCGGAGTGGGACAGGGCAGCGGCAACGGCTCGACGAACCTGTCGCAGGTCGGTCCTGGTGGGCCGTACACGCCGGGAGGACCAGGAGGTCCAGGAGGACCGGGCGGCCCGAACGGCCCGAACAACCCCAACGGCCCCGGCGGCACAGGGATCCCCATCGGGCCGAACGGTCCGGTCCGCCCCGGCCTGCCCGGACGAACCGGCCCCGGGCTCTCCGGTCAGCAGGGTCCCGGAGGCGGCCGTCAGGGTGGTGCCGGCGGCGGTGGCGCTGGTGCCGGTGGTGCTGGTGCTGGTGCCGGTGGCGGTCGTGCGGGCGGTGGCCCTGGCGGGTCCGGCGCCGGCGGGCCCGGCGCCTTCGGCGGAGCAGCGGCGGCCAAGGCGGGCTTCGGGCCTGGCGGTTCCGCCGGCGTCATGGGCAACCAGCAGGGAAGCTTCGGTCCCTCCGGCGCGGGTGCCGCGGGACGTGGCGGCCCCGCCGGCGCGGGTGGCATGGGCGGCGGCATGGGTGGCGGCGCCGGCAAGGGGCAGGGCGACGAGGACCTGGAGCTTAAGGCTCCGTCCTACCTCGTCGAGGCGGACGACGTCTTCGGTGACAACACGATGGTCGCGCCCCCGGTGATCGGCGGGTGACGGTGTACTCGTTCTCGCTGTCCCACGCGGCTGCCGACATCCTGTGGGAAGACCTCAGGCTCGGCAGTCGCCCGTACCCCTTCGACTTCCCCTACTTCGGGCAGTCCGACGACGAACGCCGCAGCATCCGCAACGCGGTCTACAACGAACTGGGCAACCGCGGCCTGGCACATCGGGGCCGGGTCGCGGCGGAGGTCGAGGAAGCGCTGACCCTGCTGGTCCGCTTCGAGTTCGGGGTCAACGCCATCGCGATGTTCGACCCCGACCGCGACGAGCAGTTGCTCGCCAGAGGCGGGGCGGCCGGTGAACAGGCCGCGCTCGCGGTGCTGGACGACCGCATGATGAAGGTCGACCTGATCCGCGCGCCGCAGCTCATCCGGTCCGTTGTGGACCTGGTGCCGAACGAGCGGCCAGGCCCGGGACAGTCGTTGAGCGTTCCGCGGCCGGAGAAGCAACAACCGAAGCGTGAACAGGATTATCAAGCTTCTTCCTACCTGAGCAGCGTGCGCACCCAGTCACCCGCCGAATCGCAGACCAGGGCGTTGCAAGCGGTCGCCGAACGTCCTCGCCTGAGGGTCGGGCAGTTCGGTGTCGTGGCGAAGAACCGCGACGGACGGGAACTCCGCGCGCCGCAGGTCGCGTGGTTCGACACGGACCAAGGTCGTTACCTGACGCAGAAGAGGAAGGGTTCCGACGGCCAGGACTGGTTGGTCCAGGCTCCAGCCGACAACGCCCGCATCGCCGCCCAGCTCGCGACCGAGCTCAGCACCCTGAGGGGCTGACGATCTCGGCCGAGGACCACACCTCCGGCCGGTTCGGCCAAATCCGCGGGGTGGACTAAGTTGCTGCGGGTGAGCCCGCAAAGCAAGCCCCGCAAGAAGAAGCAAGGCAAGGCGCCCGGCCGCAAGCCCGAGCAGCAGTCCCCGTACGGGGCGCTGCTCGAGTCGGCGGCCGCGGTGCGTTCGGAGTCCTGGTTGCTCGCGGACGCCTGGGCGAGCGAGCTCTACGCGACGCTCTGGCTCGCCGGATCCGGCACCGCGCCGTTGATCGAGGCGCTGCAGGAGATGGACGACCCCGCGGCGCTCACCGCGTTGCGCGCGCTGTCCGGCGTGGGCTCCGAGGAGAACCGGGCCGCCTCGGCCGCCGCCGCCGATGTCGTCGCGGCACGCGGTGTCGCCGAGCCCACGTGGTTCGTCGCCGGCACCGTCCCGGACTTCCGCGACGCCTTCCTCGTCACGAACCTGCTGGGCGACGTCGAGGTCGTCGCGATCACCCAGGAACGCGCGGGCGTCGGCGAGACCGTGCTGTTCATGCGCCAGCCGGTGCTCGGGGCCACCGCGATCGAGCTGTTCTCGACGCCGGACGAGGGCACCGTCGCGTTGCTGCAGGACATGATCGCCTCCACGCCCGACGCGTTCCGCGACGAGATCACCGCCCTGAGCGCCAGCGACGTCTACGACCGCGTGTGGCCGGACGTCCAGCAGTTCTGGGCGGACGGGCCGGACGAGGAGGCCGAGGAGGGCCTCATGGGCGAGGAGGACGTGCGGCACCCCGTGCAGCTGATCGCACTCGCCGACGCCCGCGTGAGCGCGCTGGTGCCCGGCGAGTACGAGATCCCCACGATCAGTCCGGAAAGGACGGACGAGGTCGTCGAGGCGTTCCTGGCGTCGGATCACGGGATCGCCGACGTCGAGGCCGCGCGGGCGTTCGCACGGATCGTCGCTTCCTCTGCGGTGGAACAGAACCGCGACCCCGTCGTCTACGGACCGGCGTCGCTGACCGCCGTGCTGATCCTCGACGTGGCCGCGAAGCTGCACGTGTCCGACGCGGATCTGGCGCTGCTGCCCGAGATCGTGCGGGCGTGGGCGTACTTCACCGTCGACGCGCGGGACCTGCCGCGCGACGAGGCGCGGGCGACGTGGGACGAAGAACTGCCCACCGTGCTCGCCGAGTTCTCCGAGGCCTACGCCGATCCGGAGCTGGTGGCAGAGCGCGATGGGCAGTTTCGCTGAATAGGGACTACAGGTTCTCGTCGCCACCGTAGCCGGGCATCCGGCCGGTGACGACGAAGACCGTGCGCTTGGCGACCGACACGGCGTGGTCGCCGTAGCGCTCGTAGAAGCGGCCGAGCAGCGTCACGTCGACCGCGGCGGCGACGCCGTGCTGCCACTCCTTGTCCATGATCACGGAGAACAGATGGCGGTGGATGTCGTCCATCGCGTCGTCCTCGTCCTCGAGGGCACGCGCGCGGTCGACGTCCTTGTTGCGGATGATCTCCGCGGCCTCGGTCGCGAGCTTGACCGCGATCTGGCCCATCTCGCTGAAGTACGGCTGGACGTCCTCGGGCAGCGCCGACGCCGGGTGCCGGCGGCGCGCGGCCTTGGCCACGTGCAGCGCCAGGTCGCCCATGCGCTCGACGCTCTCGGCGGCGTGGATCACCGCGAGCACGGTGCGGAGGTCGGTCGCGACCGGTGCCTGCAACGCGAGCAGCGCGTACGACTGCTCCTCGATGCTGGAGCGGACGTCGTCGACCTTCTGGTCGCCGCTGATGACCCGCTCGGCCAGACCGAGGTCCGCCTGCAGCAGGGCTGCGGTCGCGTTCTGCATCGCCTCGGCGACCATGCCCGTCATGTCGGCAAGCTGGTCGGCGAGCTGTTCAAGCTGGTCGTGGTAGGCCTCGCGCATGGCGCTCAGCCTACGTCCCGACCATCGCGGCAGCGACATGCCAGGATGAACCCGAGGTGAACCCCAGGCGAATCACTTCGCCGCGCAGGGATCTTGTGCCGCGTTCACAATGGACAGATCGGTACCGGGCTGACCTTGCGGTTGTCCCTGCGGGGTGCCCTGCTGGCCCCCCGCCTTCGGTGCCTGGATCTTCTCGTCGAAGTTCTTGCCGATCACCAACTGGACCGCGCCGCCCATGTCGGCCGACTCGACCAGTTCCGCCTGGGGCACCGCGGCCTTGAGCGTCGCGGCCTTGTTCTCGTTGCCCTTGGCGTACTTGATGATCGTCTTCGGCGCCTGCTCGGGTGCGTTGTCCCGCTTGACGACCTTGAAGCCGTGCTGCTGCAGCTCGTTCGACGTCCTGGCGACGGCGCCGCCGTTCGTCGAGTCGCCGTTGAGCACCTGGATGCTGACTTCCTTGGGATCGACCAGGGTGCCGGGCTGCTGGACGGGAGCGTTGGCGTCACCGGGCTTCGGGTCGGCGGTCTTCTCCTGCGGCAGCGGCGTTCCGTCGATGATCGTCTGGAACAGCGCCTTGATGTCGTCGTCCTTGAGGCGCTCGATGTTGTCGTCGTTCGACTTCGTCGGGCCCTCGTCGGTCCAGTGCGGCATCGTCACGAACGAGACGCGGCCCGCTTCGAGGCTCTGCAACGAGTTCGCGAGCTCCAGCAGCGAGGCGACGTCGATGTTGTCGCCGACCGTGGACTTCGTGAGCGCGTTGATGAAGTTGTTGAGCTTGGTCGGGCTCAGCAGCACCTCGTTGGACAGCGCCTGCCGCAGCATCGCGGACAGGAAACCCTGCTGCCGCTTGATGCGGTCGAAGTCCGTGCCGCTGTCGCCCTGCGCTTGGACCTTGCGGGCGCGGACGTACGACAGCGCCTGGTCGCCCTTCAGGACGTGCTTGCCCGCCTTGTCGATCACGACACCGAGCTCGTCGTCGACGATCTTCGTGGGCGTGCAGATCTCCACGCCGCCGATCGCCGTCGACATCTCGCGGAAGCCGTTGAAGTCGATGCTGACGAAGTGGTTGATCTTCAGGCCGGACATCTGGGTCATCATGTTGGCCAAGCACTCGGGCCCGCCGTCGTTGTAGACGGAGTTCGCCATGACGCCCTGTGCCGGCGCCAACGGGCCCGCGTACTGCGCGTTGTCCGGGTTGTAGGTGCGGCAGGCGGGACGGTCGACGCGCACGTCGCGCGGCAACGACACGATGACCATGCGCTTACGGTCCTTGGGGATGTGCGCGAGCATGATCACGTCCGACCGCGCGCCACCCTCCTGCGCCTGGGTGCCGACGTTGTCGCCCGCCTTCGCGCCCGCCCTGGTGTCCGAGCCGACGAGGAGGAAGTTCTCGTCACCGAGCTGCTTCTCGGCCTGCTGCACGGCCTGCGAGTTGCCGCCGAGCGCGTCGATCTTCTGGATCTTGGAGTCGGCCCACTGCATCGCACCCCAGCCGATGCCCGTCGACGTGAACACGACGGCGGCGGCGGCGATCGCGCCGATCCGCGCTGTGCGCATCAACTTGCGCTGCTGGGGCGTGCGGCCGGTGGGGCGCTGCTCGCCGTCCTCCTCGCTGACAGCGACGGGTTCGGCGTACTGGGTCGCTTCGTCGACCAGATCGTCGTCGTCGCCTTCTTTGACCCACGGCATGAGCTTCGCGCGCCGTTCCTTGCGCTGGCGCTCCTGCTCGAGCAGTTCGTCGTGCACCGCGGAGAACCGCGCGAGGGTGTGGTCGACCTCGCGGCGCTTCTTCACGTCGTCGCCGATCGCCTCCATCTCGGTGGTGAGGCACAGCGGGTCCATCTCTTCGCGCTTCTCGACCTTGGCCACACCCGCCGCCGGAGCGATCTGGGTGGCTTCCGGGCCGGGCGCGTCGGCCCTGGGCTCGTCCGCGGGCTCGTTGAGCCTGTTCGCGAGACCACCGGGGATCGGACGCGGACCGCTCGACTCCGCCCTGGGGGGCATCGGCCGGGGTCCGCTCGACTCCGCCCGCGACGGCATCGGCTGCCTGCCCGTCACGTCCCCGTTCGGGGGCATGGGGCGGCGGCCGGCGATTTCCGGCCCCTCGCCGGGGACCGGAGGACGCGGAATGCTGGTGGCGGACGGTGCGTCGCCTGGCAGGAGGCGACGAGGCGCACCGGCTGCGGGGCCTTCCGGCGTCCCTCCTGGTGCGGGGGGACGCTGGAGGCCGCCCGGCTCGCCGGGGACCGGCGGGCGCGGGATGCCGCTCGACGACGGAGCGTCGCCCGGCAGGAGCCTGCGCGGCGGTGCCGCCTCGGGTGCCGGTCGGCGGACCGTGCCGTTCGGCAGACCCGCCTCGGGCACCGCACCCGGTACGGGACGTCGCGGGACGCCGTTCGAGGACGGCGCGTCACCCGGAGGCATCCGCCGCGGGTCACCGGGAGCCGGTGGCCTGGGCATGCCGTTCGAGGTGGCGTCACCGGGAACGGGCGGGCGCTTCGGACCGGGCTGCGAGACGTCACCGGGAGCCGGTGGGCGCTTCGGACCGGCCTGCGAGACGTCACCGGGGACCGGCGGGCGCGGGATGCCGTTCTGCGGCGGGGTGCCGTTCGGGGGAGCAGGGCGCCGGACCACGCCGTTCGGTTGTCCTGGCTGCTCGCCGGGAACCGGACGGCGCTGCATGCCGGTCGCGTCGGGCCTCGGGCGCTGGCCGGTCTGCTCACCGGGAACCCGGTAGGCGCCGCTCTGCTCGGGGTTCTGCGCCGGGGGCTGGACAGGCCTCGGCCGCGGTCCGGTGTTCTCACCGGGTGCGGGCCTCGGGCGCTGGCCGGTCTGCTGGGCACCGTTCGGCTCGGCGGGGGCGTCGTTCCTGCGCCGCCTGCCCGCCGGGTCGCCGGTGAAGTTCTGCGGGGCGGCCTGCTCCGGCCGCGGGCGCGTGCCCGTCTGCTCACCAGGCCGGTGAGCTGCGGGCGGCTGCTGCCGCGGTGCCGCAGGAGGCTGCTGCTGGTGGACCGGGGGATCAGGCAGTGCACGCCTGCCGGTGGCCGCCGGTGGGTCGGGCAGGGCACGCCTGCCTGTAGTGGGTTCCTCTGGCAAGCCTGGCGGGACGGGTCGGGGGATGTTCGTCCTGCTGTGCTGCTCGATGAGGTCCGAGACGCTCAGGCCCCCAGAGCCTTCCATCGAGCGACGTCTGCGGCCGGTCGGCTGGTCGTGCTGGGGATCCTGATCACCACGGGAAGAGGGGCCGCCACGTCGGGGGTCGTCGGGCACCCAATCTCCCTTCTGGGTCAGAAGCAAAAGCGGTTCGTCATTACGAAGTGACGACGACCGGGACACAAGGGTTGCATCACCGGCGTGTCAGTTGCGCCCGCGATACTACGGATGTAGGCGAGATCTGACGACCACTCCGGGTGATACAGCTGCGATCTGTACGCGATTACGAGTAGGACGCTTGCCCTGAACGGGTGAGCCAGGTCACTCAGTAGTAACCGAGAACACGTGTTTCGGTGATCGCACGCCTGCCCGAGGCAGCTCCTGCGAGGCGAACCCGTCCGTCGGCACGGTACGCCACCGCGTTGCGTCCCGACTGCTTGGCCGTGTAGAGGAGGCTGTCGGCGCGCAGCAGCTGCTGCTCGGCGCTGACCGCCGGGCGTTCCGGCGCCTCACCCGCGGCGGGCTCGTAGGCGAGGCCCGCGCTGACGGTCACGCGGAGCCCCGGCGCGATGTCCCCCCACGGGTGACGCTCGACACGTTCGCGGGCCGCCTCGGCCACGTCCACGGCGCTGGAGGCGTCCACGCGGGGCAGCACGAGCACGAACTCCTCGCCGCCGTAGCGGGCGCAGAAGGCGCCCTCCGGCAGGCCCTGCTGCAGCAGTTCGACCACGCGTTGCAGCACCCGGTCGCCGAGGAGGTGGCCGAAGGTGTCGTTGACCTGCTTGAACCAGTCCAGGTCGATCAGGGCGATGGCGAGCCCGTGCCGGCATGCCCCGTGCTCGGTCAGCAGGTCCATCAGCCGTTGGTCGAGATAACGGCGGTTGTAGGAGTCGGTGAGGCTGTCGCGCAGGCTCTGCTCGCGGGCCTCGGCGTGCTCCCGGCGCAGCAGTTCGACCTCGCGGCGCAGCTGTTCCGGAACGTGGGGCTCCTCGTCCTGGTCCGCCTGGACGAGGTCGAGCGCGGAACGCAGGTGCTGGTACGCCTGGCGCCACTGGCCGCGGGAGGCGAGCAACGTCGCGATGGACTCGTGCAGTCCCACCAGGCCGGGACCCTGCTTGTCGACTGGGGCGTCGGCCTGCTGGGTCTCTGCGGTCTCGGGTCGCAGCGCGGTCATCGCGGTCACCTCCTTACCTGCCAGGTGTCGTCCCCGGAGAGGCGGCGCTTGAGCTAGAGGGACGCGTCAGGGCGGGATTTCCCCCGTCCGGTTGACCGTCAACTGCTCCGATCCAGTGAGCTTGGAAGATCAACAACCCGTTCAGCCACCGAGGCAGGGCGCGAACCCGTACACCTCGTCGTCCAGGAGCACGACGTGCATCGACCCGATCTGGCTGCCGATCGTCTGGTCCTGCTGGCGCAACGTGATCGTGACGGCGACGACGTAGACGTCACCGCGGGGATGGGCCTTCTCACCGGGGGGCGCCCAGTCGGCGTCCATGCGCAGCGTCGCCCACGTCGGCTCGACCTTGATCGTCGCGCCACGCAGGTCGCACGTCTTCTGCCGGAAGTCCGGGTGCTGCGTGTCCTTGAGCAGCTTCGCCTGCTGCGTGGCGCTCTCGTCCCCCGCCTTGTTGACGCGGGCGTAGTAGTCCTTGAACTTGGCGCGGTCGCCGTCGCTGAGCCGCACCGGCCGTGCCGTGCCCGCGACCGGGCCGCCGCAGCCCGCGAGGAGCGCGAGCACGGCGAAGAGGACCGCGATTCGTCTAGCCACCGGAGTGCATCACGTCCGCGCCGGACGGCACGGTGGCGTCCTCGGGGTCGTCCAGCCAGCCCTCGGGCAGCACGACCTTCGCCGACGAACCCTGCCTGCCGCGCGGCCCCTCGGCGTTCTCGGGGAACGGCACGCTCCCGTCGAGCGTGCCGATGAGGTCGTCCAGCTCCTGCAGGCTCGACACCATCGCGAACGCCCTGCGCGTGTCCCCGCCCACCGGGAAGCCGTGCCAGTACCAGGCCATGTGCTTGCGCAGGTCACGCAGCCCCTTGTGCTCGCCGTCGTGCGCCGCGAGCAGCTGGGCGTGCCGGCGCAGGACCTCGGCGACCTCACCGAGGTTCGGCCCCTCGGGAACCGGCTCACCGCGGAACGCCGCCTGCAGGTCGCGGAAGAGCCACGGCCGGCCGAGGCAGCCACGCCCGACGACCACGCCGTCGCACCCGGTCTCGGCGACCATGTCGAGCGCGTCCTGGGCACTGAAGATGTCGCCGTTGCCCAGCACCGGAATGCTGGTCACGGCCTCCTTGAGCCGGGCGATGGCCGTCCAGTCCGCCTTGCCGGAGTACCGCTGCGACGCCGTGCGCGCATGCAGTGCCACGGCCTGTGCGCCTTCATCGGCTGCGATGCGTCCGGCGTCGAGGTACGTCAGGTGGTCGTCGTCGATGCCGATGCGGAACTTGACGGTGACCGGCATGTCCCCGGCGTTGCGGACTGCGGCTCGCACGATCTGCCGGAACAGCTCGCGCTTGTACGGCAGCGCGGCGCCACCACCCTTGCGCGTCACCTTGGGCACCGGGCAGCCGAAGTTCATGTCCATGTGGTCGGCGAGGTTCTCGTCCACGATCATCTTCGTGGCCTCGCCGACGTTCTTCGGATCGACGCCGTAGAGCTGCATCGACCGGGGGCTCTCGCCCTCGTCGAACGTGATCATGTGCATGGTCATCGCGTCGCGCTCGACCAGAGCCCGCGCCGTGATCATCTCGCAGACGTAGAGCCCGGCCCCGTACTGACGGCACAGCTGCCGGAACGCCACGTTGGTGATGCCGGCCATGGGGGCCAGCACAACGGGCGGGTCGACGGCGAACGGGCCGATCTTCAGCGTGGAGGGAACGGACACGCCCTTCAGGTTACGGCACTGACCTGCCGTGATCTTCACCGAGAGTGATCGCGATGGCCTCACCGTCGAGACCTCGGTCACACGCTCCGGGTGAGGACCTCGTACGTCTCCTGGTCGAACGCCACCAGCCTGGACATGTCGATGATCGGCAGCGACCGGATCGACTGGACCGCGATCCGCGCGGCCCGTTCGGCGGGGAAGCCGTAGATCCCGGTCGCGATGGCCGGGAACGCGATGCTTCGCGCGCCGAGCTCCCCCGCCAGCCGCAACGACTCGACGTAGCAGCTCGTCAGCACCTCGTCCTCGCCGTGCTCGCCGCCCTCCCAGACCGGTCCGACGGTGTGGATCACGTGCTTGACCGGCGCGAGGCCGAACGCGGGCGTGGCGACGGCCTTGCCCGGCTCGCACGGCGCGAGCCTCGCCCCGGCCTCCGCGAGCCGCGGCCCGGCCGCGCGGTGGACCGCCCCGTCGACCCCGCCGCCACCGAGCAGCGACTCGTTCGCCGCCGTGACGACGATGTCGACTTCCTGTCGGGTGATGTCGCCCAGCACGACCTCGATCGTCCCCATGCTGACCAGCGTGGCAGCGGATTCGTTGCGGCAACTGGGGTCTTCACTCTCGGCGAACACCCCCGGTGCCCCGATCGGGTGTCAGGGGCTTCTGCCAACATGCAGTCGGAGGTGGCCAAGCTCATGGGGGCGGTTGCACTGATCAGGTCCGGGTTCGAGCGGTTCTTCGTCGACGGGCCGGTGGGCACGTCGACAGGTGGCGGCGAACAGCAGGTCATCACCGTCGAAGAGGTGGGTGAGCTGGCCCTGCCGACGGGCAGGCTCGTGGCGGCGGACCCGTTCGTCGTGTGGCCGGAGGACGCCGAGGCGTTCACCGACGCCGTCGAGCCGGGCAAGTACCCGGTCTCGGTCTCGCTGGTCTCCTACATCGACGGTGACGGTGTCCCCGACGAGCGGCAGGGCTACCGGGTCGCGGCCGCCAGGGTGACGATCAGCGACGAGCCCGCGTACTCGTGGAGGCCCGCGGTGATGCCGGGTGAGCACGTGCCGATGCTGCCGGTGATGCCGGAGTTCGGGTACGACGTGAAGTCGAGCACCGGCGCGTTCTTCGACCTCGCCGCCGCTTCGGTGCTCGACCGCCTGGTCAGCGACGACGAACTGGGCAACTGCGACCTGATCGACGCGCTCGGCGCGGTGGGCGGCGGCCGTGGCCCGGCCAACGTGACCGACCCCCGGTCCGGGCTGAACGTCGTGGCGTTCTCGACGGGCTGGGGCGACGGCGTCTACCCGACGTGGGTCGGCCGCAACACCGCGGGCGACCCCGTCGCGTTCGTGACTGATTTTTTCGTCATCAACAAGGTCTGAAGGCTTAGAAGGCGACGTTCACGCACGCCAGTCGTGGCCCGGCGGTGCCCGCCTCGCCGGGCCCGGTGTGCGTGTGTTCGTCGTGCAGCACCACGGACTGCGCCCGGCGTTCGGTGAACTGCCAGTCCACAGTGGACTCGGCCAGTGCGAATCCGTTGCCGTCGGTGTGCACGTCGAGCCAGACCTCGTTGCGGGGATTGGCGTAGGCCGGGTCGACGGACGGCTGCACGGGGTCGGCGACGTTCTGGAAGTGCGGCCCCGAGTCGGCCGGCGCCGCGCCGCACTTCTTCACGTGGACGTGCGCTCCGTAGGCCCGGTTCGGCAGCAACCCCTCGAGCGCCAACAGCACTGTGGTGCCGCCGCTGATCGTCGGCGCTCCGAGCACGGTGACCTTCGCGTTGGCCGGCACCTTCGCCGCGTCGTACGTCACGGCCTTCGCGGCCGGGCTGTAGCTCTCGAACTTCGCGGACGTGTGAGCCACGTGCGCGGGTTCGGCTTGAGCGGTTCCGGTGAACACGAGCGTGGCGGCGATCGCTGCCGCAATGGTCCTCATGGACCTCTTGCTTAGTGCCAATGACCCAGTTTCGCCATTTGGCGTTTCAACCGGTCAAACGCGGGTATGCGTTGATGATGAGCGAAGCTGAGGAGTCCGACCAGCGCAGACTCGCCCGCAACATCAACGAGCTGCTCCAGGAACTGCGCGTGGCCCAGGCCGGCGTGCAGATCCTGTTCGGATTCCTGCTCTCCATCGCGTTCACCGAGAAGTACGCCTCGGTCAGCGGCTACATCCGCATCACGCACCTCGTCACGGTGTTGTGCGCGGCGGTGTCGGTCGCCTTCCTCACCGCTCCCGCCGCGTGGCACCGCGTCCTGTTCCGCCAGGGCCGCCGCGAGGACGTGGTCCGGCACGGCAACACGTTCGCCCTGGTCGGCCTCGCCTTCTTGGCCCTCGCGATGACCGGCACCGTGCTCCTGCTCGCCGAGATGGTCCTGGGCGGCTGGCCCGCCGTGGTGGTCGGGGCGCTGGCGTTCGCCGTCTTCACCGGCCTCTGGTTCGTGCTCCCGTTCGCCTCATCCCAGCGTGCTCAGCACCGCGAGCGCGCCGAGTCCTAACGCGACAGGCACTGCCGTCAGCAAGTTCTTCCTCGTAGGCCGCCGCTGCGCTCTCACCGCCCGGATTCCCAACGGCACCAAGGCAATGCACAGACCGACGGTGCCGACGATCGACAACATCTCGGTGCCCTTCAGGACGCCGAGCGGCAGCAGTCCCATGGTCGCCAGCGCCACCGCCCGGACCTTGCCGAGCACCTCGCCGCGGTACGCCCCGATCGCCAGCACGTACCAGCCGAACATGATCGTGAAGGACAGGAAGCTGAACAGGTGCAGGTCGCCGTACCCGCGCGCCACCAGTTCGGTGGCCTGTGTGACGCCCAAGTGCCTGGAGGCGCTGAACGCCGCCTGGTCGACGCCGGCGTGGAAGGTCCGCGCGAACAACCCGACGGTCACCAGCACCCCGCCCCAGGCCGCCCACCCGGGACTTCGGACGCCGATCCGTTGCGCCAGGTACGCGACCGCCGCCCACATCACGACGTTGCCCGCCAGGAACGCCGTGTAAGCCGCCTGCACCAGCCCCGGATGCTCGGCCGCGGCCTTCAGCTGGTCGGGGAAGAAGAAGTGGAACGGCGACCGCAACAACGTGCCCGCCAGCAACAGCACCGGCCCGGCGATCAGCGCCGCGCCACCAACCCACCCGTTCGGAAACCTCATGGTCGTAGACGCTCTCACCGGCGTGACGGGATGTGATCGGCCTGCGGTCCGACCTCCCTCTCGGCCCGTGGTCCTAGATGTACTGACCACTGAGGTTGCGAACGGTTCGACACGTAGTCGGATGATCTTGGAATGAGGGAGGGCCTCCGGGTTCGGTGTGGATTGCGACGTCTACACCGACCGACGGAGGCCCTCGTGACCCACGCTAACGCACCGCTGACTCCGGTGGGCAGGCTGCGCCTGGCCCGGTGTGTCGTGGACGAGGGCTGGCCGCTGCGGCGGGCCGCGGAACGGTTCCAGGTCTCGGTCAGCACCGCGAAACGATGGACCGACCGCTACCGGGCCGAGGGGGAACCGGGCATGGTCGATCGCTCGTCGCGTCCGCACACGAGCCCGGGCCGCACCCCGACCCGGACAGAACGTCGGATCATCAAGGTCCGCCTGGCGCGGCGGTGGGGGCCGGCGCGGATCGCGTTCCTGCTGCGGCTGGTGCCCTCGACGGTGCACCGGGTGCTGACCCGGTTCGGCCTGGCCCGCCTGACATATCTCGACCGGGCCACGGCGCGGCCGGTGCGCCGCTACGAACGCGCGGCGCCCGGCGAGCTGGTGCACGTCGACATCAAGAAGCTCGGCAACATTCCCGACGGCGGCGGGCACCGGGTCACCGACCGTCAGGCCGGCAAGCGTCACCGCACCCGCACACCGGGAAAGAAGCTCGACCGCTACGGCGGCAGTCACGTCGGCTACAGCTACCTGCACAACGCCGTGGACGACCACTCCCGGCTCGCCTACAGCGAGATCCTGCCCGACGAGAAGAAGGAGACCGCGGCCGCGTTCTGGCAGCGAGCCCAGATCTTCTTCGCCACCAACGGCATCACCGTCGAGCGGGTCCTGACCGACAACGGCGCGTGCTACAAATCCCGGCTCTGGCACGACACACTCACCGCCGCCGGCATCACCCACAAACGCACCCGCCCCTACCGGCCACAGACCAACGGCAAGGTCGAACGCTTCAACCGCACACTGCTCGACGAATGGGCCTACGCCCGCCCCTACCGATCCGAGACCGAACGACGAGCCGAGCTACCGCGATGGCTGCACACCTACAATCACCACCGCGGCCACACCGCACTCGCAGGCCTACCACCCGCCAGCCGCGTTCCCAACCTCTCAGGTCAGTACACCTAGACCCGGTAGGCCACCGACCCGTTGTGCAGGAACCGCGCTCGTCCTTCCTCGTCCTCGCCTACCAGCGAGAACACCTGATGGCCGCCGTTCGTGGGCTCGACGGTGATGACTGAGCTGTCGCCGTGCCGCACGACCTCGACCCTCTTCTGCTGGCCGAGATCCGTACGCGGCTGATAGATCAGGGCCTCTTCCTCCAGGGTGATGTCGTACCACTGATTGCGGTAGGTGCCGCACATCCGGGCCGCGTCGATCGACCCGGGGTTCTCCGCGGGTGTGGGCGGCGCTTCCGTCGTGACGTCTTTCAACAGCCCGGTGAAGACCTCGTACGCGAGCATTTCGCTGTTTGCGCAGTCGGTCAGCACGGCCACCGCGGTGCCGGATTCCGGAACGACGCGCAAATAAGCTTTGTGCCCCTTCGCAACCCCGGTGTGGCCGACCACGCCGTCCCGGTAGAGCATCCACCCGAGCCCCCACCCGACGACCCCGCCGCCGAAGTCGGGAACGTTTTCGACCTGGACCTCCCGCAACACCGCGAGCTTCGGGTCGTCGAGGTGCAGCCTCACGAACTCGAGCAGCTCCCGCGCGTTCATGGCGATGTCCGACGCACCGGGCGCCGTGCCGTGACCGACCCCGGTGACCACGGACCGCAACCCGAGCGGCTCGACCAGCCGTTCGTGCAGCACGTCGTCGAACGGCCGACCGCCCACCGCTTCCACCAGCCGTGCAAGCACCGCGAACCCGCTGTTGGAGTACGAGAGGACCGTGCCTGGCGGAACGACCTGGTCCTCCGTCGAGAGCGCGATGCCGCCCATGTGCGTGAGGAGATGACGAGCGGTGAGCGCCGGGCCGCACGTGGGCAGATGCCGGCGAACCGGCTGGTCGAGGTCCAGCACCCCTTCGTCCACGAGCTGCTGCACGAGCGTCGCCGTCCAGAGCTTGGTGATCGACCCGACACGGAACACCTCGTCCGTGGTCTTCCCCTGGATCTCCCCGTCCGCGAGGAAGGCCACCTGGACACCCGGCACGTCGTACTGCGCGATCAACCCCATGCCGAAAACTTAGAGAGCTCGGTGTCGATTCCCGGTCTGCCCGTTCGACGCACAGGTAGACGAAAAACCCGGATGAGACCACCGCGACGATGAGGGAGACTCGGGCGTACCGATGAGTTCCTTCGACGCTGCAGGTCTTCCCCGGTGTCACGAAGAACCTGATGCCAGCAACCGAGTGAGGGCCTGACATGCCTGCTGCGATCCAAGACCGACCCACCGCACAAGCGGGCAAAACACCGCTGGTGGTGCGCCTTCTGGTGCTGGCGACGTTCGTCGTGATCCTCAACGAGACCCTGATGATCAACGCGATTCCACGCCTGATGGAGTCGATGCACGTGACCGAACAGGCCGCCCAGTGGGTCTCGACGGCCTTCATGCTCACCATGGCAGCAGTGATCCCGGTCACCGGCTGGTTCCTGCAGCGAGTGACCACCCGCCAGGGCTACGCGATCGCCATGGGCGTCTTCCTGGCCGGCACCGCCCTCTCCGCGGCAGCGCCGACGTTCACGATCCTGCTCTTGGGCCGCATCGTGCAGGCCGCCGGCACCGCGGTGATGATGCCGCTCCTGATGACCACGCTCATGACCGTCGTCCCGGAACAGGACCGCGGCCGAGTGATGGGCAACGTGACCCTGGCGATCTCGGTGGCCCCGGCCATGGGCCCGGCCATCTCGGGCCTGATCCTGCAACTTGGCTCCTGGCGCCTGCTCTTCGTGGCGGTCCTCCCGATCGCGGGCGCGGTGACGTACTTCGGCCTCCGCCACCTCGACAACATCGGCGAACCGAAGGTCAGCACCCTCGACTGGGCCTCAGCCGCCATGGCGACCCTGGGCTTCGGCGGCCTGGTCTACGGCCTGAGCCTCTTCGGCGAAGGCCACTCCAACCTGGGTCCGAGCATCGGCATCGTCGTGGCGGGCGCAGCCACCATCGCGTTCTTCGTGCTCCGCCAACTCAAACTGCAGCGCACCGGCGCCCCGCTGATGGACCTCCGAACCCTCACCCACCGCACCTTCGCGCTGGCGCTGGCCCTCATGTGCATCGCGTTCCTCGCCATGATGGGCTCGATGATCCTGCTGCCCCTCTACCTGCAGAACCTGCGAGGCCTCACCCCGTTGCAGACGGGCCTGCTCCTCATGCCGGGCGGCCTCGCCATGGGCCTGCTCGGCCCCACCGTGGGCCGGATCTACGACCGCCTGGGCAGCCGCCCACTGGTCCTCCCCGGTTCCGTGGGCATCGTGCTGTCCCTGGCCGGCTTCACCCAGGTCTCGATGACCATGCCGTACTGGCAGGTCCTGGCCCTGCACGCGTTGCTGATGGTGAGCCTGGCCGCGACCTTCACACCGATCTTCACCCTGGGCATGGGCGCGCTGCCGTCGGACATGTACCCGCACGGCAGCTCGATCCTCGGCACGTTGCAGCAGGTGGCGGCAGCTTTGGGCACCGCCCTGGTCGTGACCGTGATGTCGGCCCGATCCAGCTCTCTCGTGGCCGACGGCGCGGCCGCCGCCTCGGCGCAGTTGAGCGGGATGAAGGTGGCGTTCGTGATCGCCACCGTGCTGGCGGTGGGGACGATCGTGGCCGCGGCGCTGCTGCCCAACCGCGCTACTTCGTCTGGTGACGCGATGGTGCACTGACCCGGTGTGTTCGCCTGCACCGACCGACGCGAATCAGACGGCCACGACGTCGTAGCGGTGGCCGGCGACACGGAGGCGGTCGATCAGGGGCCGACCCATGGCCGTCGCTGGTGTGAGCGAGCCGGACCGCTGCGGGAGGTCGTCCAGGGCCAGGCAGAGGGCGCTCTGCCCGAGCATGACGGCCGTGGCCGCGTAGCCGGGATCGCCCGGCCCGGCGACCGTGGCCCGGTAACGGCGCCCCGAACTGGTGGTGGCGTGCAGCACCGAGCGGAACCAGCCCTTCGCGCGGGTCTGTTCGCTGGGCCCGGTGCCAGGCGCGGGCAGCACCCGGTCGAGCAGGCCGCGGACGGGCTTGACCGACATCGCGCCGACCAGCCCGACCAGTCCACCGGTGATGCCGGCCGCGGCGAGCGCTCCGGTAACGCCCGACCCGGTGCCCATGACCTCGCCGTAGCGCAACGCCGGTCCGTAGGCCCAGTCGAGCAGGGCGTTGCTGCGCCGCACGATGCGCGTGTTGAACGGCGCCATGACGAACGGCGCATGCCACGAGCCATCGGCGGCGCGTGAGGGTATCCCCGCGTCACGGGGCTGGCCCGGCGTCGGCTCGGCGGTGCGGTCGGGGCTGAGCGCGTGAGGGTCCGCGGCGACGCGCCGCAGACCTGGGTTGCTCTCGTAGGCCTCGATCTGAGCCCGCAGCGAGTCGATCGTGCCGCCGCTGAACCCGCCCCTGACCGTGGCCACCAGCCGCACATCGGTGAGCTGGCCGGCGCCGTCGGCCTCGGCCCGCTCGTGCAGCATCAACGTGCCCAAGTCGGACGGGATCGAGTCGTACCCGCAGGCGTGCACGATCCGGGCGCCGGACTCCAGGGCCAGTTCGTGCACGGCGTCGATCGCGGCGCGGACGAACAGCACCTCACCGGTCAGGTCCGCATAGTGCGTGCCGGCACGCGCGCAAGCCTCGACGACCGGCAACCCGTAGCGCGCGTACGGGCCGACAGTGGTGGCCAGCACCCGCGTCGACGCGGCGAGCGCGGCCAGCCCGGCCGGGTCCCGCGAGTCGGCGACGATCAGCGGCCACCCCCGTGCCGCGGGAGGCAGCCCGGCCCGGGTGGCGGCCAGCTTGTCCGCCGACCGCCCGGCCAGGGCGATCCGCACGCCCGCAGGGGCGTACCGGGCCAGGTGTTCGGCAGTCAGCGCCCCGACGAACCCGGTGACGCCGAAGAGGACGACGTCATGCTCACGATCCATAACCGCCAGCATGCCCCCAGAACCCGGCGGCTGCGCTGGTCGGTGGACGACGGGCGTCCGGGAGCGGTGCGGGACGAGGTCGTGGCTCCCGGACGCCCACGCTTGGCCGTCGATGACTCAAGACACCTACCTGGCCCGGAAGGTGGTTGACCGGAAGGCCGTTGACGCGCTGGAGGGGCGCTCGACGGGATTTGAGCAGGGCGAACCGGGAGATGCCGGAAGTTGAGAATTGGGGAGTAGGCGCATCAAAGGTGTGTCAGCGATCTTGCAAAGCGAAACCCCCAGGGCTGTGACCTGGGGGTTTGGTGGGCCGCCAGGGACTCGAACCCTGAACCCGAAGAGTAAGAGCCTTCGCTTGGCGTTGTTCGCCGATCTTCCTCGATAGTGCTCACTACCTGCGCGGATGCCGTCTTGATCTGAGCACTGTGGACAGTCGCTTCTCGACGCTTACCATCGTTTTGTGAGGGTTAAGTGTGGGTTGATCTTGGTCTTCTGGACCCGCCCACACCCCTGCCATCATCCCGACACTGAGCCTCGAACGCGGCCGGTGGCGTTGGGTCAAGGTACTCGTTCCAGCCTTGACGCGGCGTCGCCGGCCGTTGTCATGCTCGTGGCGTCGGGTGGCTCGGCGTGGTGCTCGTTGGGGCTTCCCGCGGCTTCGCCTGTGGGCCTGATCGGTGGCAAGGCGGCGCAGCCGTCGCGGCAGTCGAGCGCCGTGCACAGCCGGCCTGGGTGACTGTGCTGGCGCTCGTAGGGAGCTGGGGACGAATCAAGCTCGGATCAGGTGGGCCGTCAGCTGGCGCCTGATGTCCGGCGCGCAGCGCCGCCCGGCCGACCGGCGCAGCGAAGCGGATGCCGGGAGTGCCGGGATGGATGCTGGTGCAGCGCCAGACCGCACGCGCCGCCAGCGGCGGCGCCTTGATCCTGTAGAGCGAATTTCGGCAACGGTTCGGCTACGTCAGTAATGAAGCTCGGTCTGCTTACGAATGAGCGGGCATGACTGCGGAGCTGTCAACTGCTTAGCCTCGACGTGGTGATCGTTCCGTCAGTCGTTGGGCCGTCCAAGCGAATGAGGGAGTGCAGTGAAGAGTCTGAGCGATTTGATGGAGAAACTTGTAAGAATTGAGAAGCCGGTCGAGAAGACTGATCCAACTGTGACAGCGCTAAACGTCTCTCCCTCGGAGCCTGAAGGCTACGTTTGGCCTGGACTTAGAGATGTAAATACCGCAGATAGAGCGCGCGTCGTACTGATCGAGGCCGCAGGAGCCGTAGGAAAGACAGCGGCAGCAACGGCTTTGGCAAGTGCGCTCAATTGGCCTCTGGTTGATGCGGCCAAGGCTCAGGTCGGTTCTTACTCACTCTCTGGGCTTATTCACGATGCGCTGGGGTTCGAGTCAAACTTCCTCAGCGAGGTGGCCATTGGTAGAGCTGGCGTGATTGTCGATGCGCTAGACGAGGCGCATCTGAAGGCCGGTACGACCAACTTCTATGCGTTCTTGGAGAACGTGCGACGCCTTGCCGACGGCGCTGCGGAATCTCCATCGCCCAACGTGATACTTTTCTCCAGGCCTGATACTGCTGAGCTCGTGCGGACCTTCTTTGCTGAAAGCGGAGCACCGCTTTCATCTGTAGCCATTGCGTTCTTTGATCATTCGCAGGCGTGCGGCTTTGTCATCTCCTATATTGCAAATCAGGATCGACTCTTTCCGGATCGAGATTATGGGCACGCCCTCAGGAATATGGAAGCGCTTAACGACCTTCGCGATCTCAGAATGAAGGAGATTGCTTCAGCTCTGCTGACGGCAGAGGTGGATGATTTGAAGGAGCGTTGGCTGGAGGTCCAGTCTTTTCTCGGCTATGCGCCGGTCTTGTCGGTCCTGGGCGAATATATCGCGGTACGCAATCCAAAGGCGGAGCAAAGTGTGTCAATCGGCAGTAAGCTCACGGCTCGTAATGTTCTGCTGAAGATTGTTTCGAACCTCTTGGAACGTGAGCACGGAAAGTTTCAAGTTCAGGTCAACAAGAAGCTGCTTTCCATGGTTTCCCCGCACGAAGAGTGGCGAGACTCTGAAAGCGCGTACAACCCGAGTGAGCAAAGCATTCGACTGGTTTCTCGCAGGCTGGGTCTAGCCCTGGCCATCAGTCTGCCGGCATCCTTGCCTCCGTCGATCCGCGAGCCATATGAGAAGGATGCGGTGCAGTTTATTGCCGATCATCCCTTCATTGCTGGAAAGGGTGCGGTGAATGTCGTATTCGACGATTATATCAAAGCCAAGGCTGCTGTCGACATCGGATGTATGACTTCGCTGAAGCCAAACTCTCGTGAGAGCGTCAAGACTGTGGGTCCGTTCTTCTACCAGTTCGTCTACGAGTTTACGCGCGGTGAAGATGACAGCGATCCAGTCGCTCTTGAAGAGAGCCTCGTCCCTCTGATCCTGAGTTCACATGCAAAATCGATGGCCGGAATGTCGCCAAACTCGTTCGCCTACTTCCAATCTGGAGAAGATGCGGCGCTGATGTTGGCAGGGCACAACTCGGTGCGAAGAAGTATGATTACGTTCGATGTCGTGGGTCTCACTGGAGTACTTCCATTGATTGACCGCGTGTCGAGGGGTATCGTCATTACCGACGGCGGAATAGTCATGGGTGCGACTGGTGAAAGCTTCATGCTCGGCCCTGAAGTAATGCTGGTTTGTAATGAACTTGAAGTTGTGGCGGACATCATTTCTGTGGATCCCACCAGTAGGGGTGAAAAGCAGCCGCCGTCGCGAATTAGAGCCTCGAAAATAACGGTGCCTAATGGCAAAATGAGTATCGAGGCCCCTCGTCCGGGATCTTTTGAGGTCGTTGGTGATCACTCGTGGCCGACCCTTCGTAAGTACCTTAAAGAGCCCGTCAAGGGAATGTACTTTATTGAGCAAGGTCGATATGTCGATCTGCGTGCGATTCTTCGAGTTTTTCAGCAGGGTTTGGGGCACGCCCCCAGTGTTTTCGCTGAGAAGCTTGATCAGGGAATCGTTAAGAACAATCCTGACAGGATCGCGTTCCTTGGAAAGCTGCAGGAGCTGAAGATTGTCGGCAAGAGTGGTGCATATTACTACCTGGACACTGATGTGCTCTCGAAGTATGGTGTCGGTTTCTCTGATATTGTCCAGGGCGAACCTACAGTGAACGTGATGAAGTTTATCGGCCTTCTCTTGGGTGAAGACGCACATTGACGATCCTGTAGCGTGACGTCATGAATGTGTATAGCCTGGGTGCATGCTAAGTCGCTGGATGCATGAGCTTGGGTTGAATCTGTTGCCTGGCGCGTTGCCGAGAAGGTGGGCGCATGTGCAGGGGGTGGCCAAGCGGACTTGGGCTGCGCAGTCGATTATCACGGCCGAAGAATTCGACCTCGTGGAAGCGGCGGCATTTGCTCATGATCTCGGTTACGCGCCAGGTGTTAACAGGACTGGTTTTCACGCGCTAGATGGGGCGGTCTACCTGAGTGGTATTGGGGCACCGTCTAGGCTATGCGCGCTGGTAGCGCATCACTCGTGTGCCTATCTAGAAGCAGAGCTGCGGGGGATGTCGGCGAATTTGGCGGCCTGGCCAGACGAAGGCGGAATTGTTCGAGACATACTGTGGTGGGCAGACATGACCACAGCGCCGGATGGTACTACGACAAACGTGCACGATAGGATTGACGAGATTCAGAAGCGGTACGGGTCAGAGGACCTAGTGACGTTCTTTGCCCTGCAGGCCAGGCCCGAGTTGGTTGCTGCAGTCGAGCGTACGGAGGAGCGGCTTCGTTTGGCGGGAGTCGACTACACCGCGAAGTAGGGCACTGATCGCTCCTCGAATCCGTGCTCGATTCGGAGTCGGATCGACGGGTGGATGTTGAGCGCGTCGAGGTCTCCACTGCTGACCCAGTGCACCTCGCTCGACTCATTGCTCGTCCGCAGCTCTCCGCCGATCAATCGCGCGCGGAAGCAGATAGAAAACTGCTGTCGTACCTCGCCGTCCGTGTAGGCGATGACGTGCTTGGGGTCGGAGTAGACGCCGATGATGTCGGTCGGCTGGACGTCGATCCCGGTCTCTTCCTTGACTTCGCGGATGACTGCCTGGCCGATGGTCTCCCCGACGTCCTGTGCTCCGCCGGGGATGGCGTAGAGGTCGTTGTCAGTGCGCCGGATCATCAGCAACCGGCCGTGCTCGTCCTGCACGAATGCGCTCACAGCCACGACGATGTTGGTCGCCTTCGGGGCGTGCGGGTCGTGGTAATGGTCGGTGCGGGGCACAGTGCGGCTCCTCAGAACGTTGCGCGCTTGGCGGAAGCCCAGACGGTCTCCAGGCTCTCGGAGTAGGTCTCGAACAGGTCTCCGGCTGACAGTCGCCGCAGATGCAGCGCGGGCGCATGCGCACCGGGGAACCCGTAGACGTGGGTATTGACGATCATCTCGTCGTCGAAGCGGAAGACCGAGTTGTAGAGCGTGGTCTTGTGCAGCCGGATCTCGATGTTGGGTACATCAACCAGCGGCCGGATGAAGGCCAGCGCGTTGCGGATACGTGCGGCCACGGTGCCCTTGCCGAGCTGCTCCTCCTCGGACCGCCTGGACGCCTCGCGGCCGGCCGGATCGCCGAACAGAAGCCGGACCTTCGCCCCGTTCTCGGCCTTCGCGCGTAGCTCCTTCGCGAACATCGGCCGCTCGACGAGGAACAGCGCTGCGAGTGACAGCACCTCGATGTGCTCGGTGGCGTCGCTGAGCAGCCGGTCCCACAAGTCCGCGGGGATGTTATTGCGGTGCGGGTAGACCTTCACGACCTCGGACTCGGCGATCTCGGCCTTGCGGTCTGCGGCTACCGCGTCGGGCCAGAGGTAGTGCTCGGTCTCGCGGACCATTGAGGCGATGGCGTTGCGGTGGCGCGGGTACGGGATGCGTCCCCTGGTGATCCAGCGTTCGACGGTCTTCGGGTCGACGCCGGTCGCGCGCGCCACGTGGTCGAGGCTCAAGCCGTTGCGTAGCAACGCTTCGCGTAGGCGGTCGTTGGCCATCTGCCCTCCCGAGGGATGACTAGGGACGACTTCAACGTAACAGAGACGTCCTCAGAAATCCCGCTGTGCGGTGCTTGCGTCCTCGTGTTTCGCCGAAAGTCGTAGGTGTCGAGAACGGCTGACAGCAGGTCAGGCGGCACAGACGACAGGAGCAAGACGATGGCGATCACAGGTGGGAGCAGGCTCCCGGCGGGTCATGACTTCGTGTTCCCGAGGGGCGCGCTCGTCATGGGCGTGGAACCGGTGCTGAAGTTCCAGTCCGCCGATGAGCGGGCTAAGGGCCTGCCGGTGGAGCAAGAGAAGGACAAGGAGACCGGCCTCCTGGTTTGGTCGGTTCTGGTGATCGATCAGGCGGCGGAGCGCAAGACGGACGCGGTGGTCACGGTGAAGATCTCCGCGCCTCATCAGCCGGTGCCGCCGGAGGCGATCCCCGGTACTGACGTGCGGCCGGTGGTCTTCGAAGGGCTGACGGTCACGCCGTGGATCGATGACAAGGGCTGCCGTGCCACGCACGCCGGTGAGCGTCACCGGTGCCGGGCGAAGTTGGGCTACAGCTTGCGGGCCTCCGGCATGAAGCCGGCTGTCAGCAAGCCTGCCGCCAAGGCCGCGTAATGCCGGACATGGTGCGGGTCCACGTGACCGCCGATCTCCCGATGCGTCCCCTCGCGATGCCGTTCGCCGACCGGGTCGAGCTGCGGTTCGGCAAGGCGTTCCCCGTGGTGCTCGTGGTCGACCGCGACGCGGTGCCCCGGCTGCGGGAGGTCCTGGACGAGGGGTGGAAGGCGCTTCAGGCGTCGGCTGCTCGGCAGGAAGGTGGGCAGTGATGGGCTTCAACGCCACCTGCACGCCTGGGCGTGACGCCGCTGCGGCGATGGTTCGCGTGACGCCGCAGGTTCCGGCGCTGGTCATCTACCTGGACCCGGTCAACATCGCGATCCAGCTCCCGCCGTTCCCTGGCGGGTCGGACGTACTGATGCGGTTCTGTCGGGAGCTGTCGCGTGAGGCGTCCAAGCTGGCGGATCACCTCGGCAGTCTGGAGGGACGTCACGCCCTTGCGGAGGGAGACCCTGATGTCCGCGGTTAAGGCCATGCATTGGGGCCTGGCTGAGCAGGTCAGGACGCTGAGCGAAGCACACGACGTGTTGAGCAAGCTGCTCCCCGACCCGAAGTCCAAGCCCGACGTGCTGAAGGACTACTACCTGCGCTCGGCCGCTATCTACGCGCGCGTCGCGGAGACCGACCGGAGTCATCACCACGAGGCTATGTACTGGGCGACTCGTGAGCGTGAGAAGGGCGAGGCGATTCAGCTCCGCAAGAGCTGAGTAAGTCCTGTTTGGACAGATTGCGTGACTCTGCTGGGTCACGTGGCGATGCCGCACGTCTTGTTGCGGCGCAAAGAGAACGTGAGACGCAGGAGCGGAACCCGGCTACCAACCTCGCCGCTCCTGCGTTGTCCACCCAACTCAGGAGTGAACAACGATGAGCGTAGAGCCTGAGCGCATTCGTGCGCTAGACGGGGCCACAAAGCAACTGCTGTGGGATCGAATGATCGCCAGCAAGCAGACCGTTTCCAGCTACGTCGTCATGCTCGACGGCGGCTCGTTGGAGACGATGGAACTCACGGCCGCACAGGCTGAAGGCTTCGAGTGTTTGACCTGCAAGGCGCAGCACACCGCCGGTGCGGGAGCGTTCCAGCCTGTTGGGCGCATCCCGAGCGTTGGCAGCGTCTTTCAGTGCGTCGCGTGCTCGGTTGGTGCGCGATGAAGGGCAACCGTTGGATCGATCCCGCACCGTTCGAGGGCGCTCGTCCGCAGGTTCCTTGGTGGGTATGGCTTCCCGGTTGGGTCAAGCTCGTACTCGCGCCGGTCGCACTGGTGTGGCTGACGGTCCGTCTGGCCGTAAAGCTCACCGCGCTGGCCATCCACTATCCGGTTGTGGCGACGGTTGGCCTCGGGGGCTACGTCGCCTATCGGCAGTTCGGACTGTCTCCGCTGGTCTTGGCTCTGCTGTCGCTCGTGTGCGCCCTGACCGTCTGGTATGGCCTTGATCGGGCGTCGTTCCTGCGGCACGGCTGGTATCGGCTGCTGACCGAATGGCGGCGGCTCACGGTCTACGTGCCGCAATGGCGCACCGTGATGCGGCTCGCCGAGCTAGCGAAGGAAGTCCGCGGGAAGGAGTACCTCCCGAAGCTGCGCCGAGTCCGGTCCGATGGGTGGCGGGACAAGGTCCGGGTGCGGATGATCCCCGCGCAGTCTCCGGAGCAGTGGGAAGCGCGTCGGGACAACCTGGCGCACTCGTTCAACGCCCGGTCTTGCCGGGTGAGGGTGCTCAAGCCGCGCGTGCTTGAGCTCGACTTCATCCACGCTGACCCGCTGTCGCGTCCCGTGGTCGTGCCGCAGCTCGCCAACGCTGGTGAGGTCGACCTCAGGCGTGTGGTCGTCGGCCGTACCGAGACCGGGAAGCCCTGGCGGTTGAAGCTGCTTGGGTCGCAGGTGCTCGTGGTCGGCGTACCTGGCGCAGGTAAGGGCTCGGTGCTCTGGTCGATCGTGTGGCAGCTCGCCCCGGCTATCAAGGCGGGCATGGTCCGGCTCGTTGGGATCGACCCCAAGGGCGGCATGGAGCTTGGGCAGTGCCCGGACGCTTTCGAGAAGGTCGTTTACGACAACGGGCCTGAAGCTGTTGTCCTGCTTGAAGAAATCGCCGCTGAGGTCAAGGAGCGCGCCACCCGCTACCGGGGGATTCGACGGCTTTGGGCGCGCAGCACGGGTGAGCCGTTCACGGTCCTGATTGTGGACGAGCTGGCGGACCTGATCGCGTACCAGCCGGACCGGACCCTCCGCGAACGTGCGACGCGGGCCGTTCAGACCATCACCTCGCAGGGACGTGCTCCCGGCTACGCCGTTGTCGGCTTGGTCCAGGACCCGCGCAAGGAGGTGGTCTCCTTCCGGCACCTGTTCACCACTCGCGTTGCGCTGCGGCTCGATGAGCCGGTCCAGGTCGACATGGTGCTTGGGGACGGTGTTCGGCAACGCGGTGCGGCGGCTCATGAGATCAGCGAGAACACGCCTGGTGTCGCCTGGCTCAAGGAGGACGGGCAGCGCGAACCCGAACGCGCGCGGGCCTTCCACGTCACGGACGCGGACCTGGTCGAACTGGGGGTCTACCTCGCTCCGGCCACCGTCCACGAGTTCCCCGAGCTGACTGACGGGAGGGCTGCCGCATGACCGAGTACCTGAACCGCTCGGAGCGGATGAAGCAGCCGGCCGCGCTCGATATCGCTCGTGCTGTCGCAGAGGAACACGGCGTGTGTGTTCGGCCGCTGGCCAAGGAACGGATCGACCTCGACACCGGACGCGTGGACATCGTGCCCGTGCCGTGTGGGTCGACGGTCGCGAGTGTGTGCCCGACATGCGCTGAGAAGAACCGGCGTCTGCGGATGGCGCAGTGCCGCGAGGGATGGCACCTGACCAGCGAACCGGACTTCACGCCGAACGCCCCGAGCAACGAAGAGAGGGAACTGACTGAGTACCGGGCTGACCTGGTCAAGGCCTTCCGCCTGGCCCTCGATGAGGGAGATGAGGTCGGCGCGGAGGAGGTAAGGGAAGAGGTCGCGGAGGTCGACGAAGAACTTCGGCAACTCGGAGTCCGCGGCTCACTCCCCTCTCTGGAAGTCCCGCTCAAGGCTATGCGGAAGCGGTCGACCAGGCGGCGTCAGGACGCTCCGAACCTGCCTCGCCGGCCGGTCAGCAAGCGCACCGTTGGCAAGGTCTTCGGCGGCAAGTACCAGCCCTCGACGTTCCTCACGCTGACGCTCGACAGCTACGGCAAGGTGCGTAGCGACGGCACGCCTGTTGATCCCTCGCAGTACGACTACCGCCGTGCTGCGCGGGACGCTGTGCACTTCGCGGCGCTGCTGGACCGGTTCGTGGAGAACCTTCGGCGCTGCGTCGGCTGGGAGGTCCAGTACTTCTCTGCCGTCGAACCACAGCGGCGGCTCGCTCCGCACTGGCACGCGGCGGTCCGAGGAAGCATCTCCCGTGCAGAGCTGCGGGCGGTCGCTGAGGCCACCTATCACCAGGTCTGGTGGCCAGTGCACGATGAGATCAAGTACAGCGGCGACAACCTGCCGGTGTGGGACGTCCGGGCCAAGGGCTTCGTGGACCCGCAGACCCGAAGGGCCTTGCCTACCTGGGAAGAAGCCCTCGATGAGGTCGAGCGACCAGCACACGTGGCGCGGTTCGGGGTGCAGGTGCACTCCAAGGGCATCCTCGGCGGAACCGAAGAGGCCGGCCGCCATATCGGCTACCTGACGAAGTATCTGACCAAGAGCATCAATGAGTGCTTTGAGGCGCAGACGGCCCGGCAGGAAGACCACGCTGAACGCCTCTGCGCTGAGCTCGCGGTCACGCCTTGCTCGCCGCAATGCGGGCTGTGGCTGCTGTACGGCGTCCAGCCTCGTGGGGCTCGGCTGTCGACGGTGCCGGGCAAGTGCAAGGAGAAGGCGCACAAGCGGACCACGCTCGGCGTTGCTGGGCGGCGGGTGCTGGTGTCGCGGAAGTGGTCCGGGAAGTCGCTCGCTGACCACAAGCACGACCGCAAGGCGTTCGTTCGGCAACTGCTGGCCGATGTCGGGATCAAGCCCGATGACCAGCCACAACGCCTCGTCTGGAACAACGTCCAGCCCGGTGACCCGAACGTGCCGCCACGGGCGCACCTGCTGTTGAGCGCCGTCGCAGAGCGCCGCAGGTGGAAGGCCGAATACACAGCTGCGCTGCTGGCATCTGCCGGACCTCCGGGGAGTTCGGCAACTCCACAAGCTGCTTGATCTAGGGGGAGAACATCATGGACGCACAACAGTTTGAGCCACTGTGGACAGTCGGCGACGTCGCACTCTTCTTGAACGTCCCGGTCCACACGCTCTACGGCTGGCGAACGAAGAACTACGGCCCGCCTGCTCGGCGCATTGGCAAGCACCTGCGGTACCTGCCGTCCGAGGTGCGGAGCTGGTTCGAGCACCTGCTTGAGGAGGCGGCCTGATGGGACGTCCGCCTTTGGACATCGGCACGTACGGCGCGATTCGTTGCTATGAAACGGATTCAGGCTGGCGTGCGACCACGAAGTATCGCGACTACGACGGCAAGACGCGGCCGGTCGAGCGGTGGGGGAAGACCAAGAGCGCTGCAGAGCGGAGCCTCAAGAAGGCACTCGCCGAGAGGAAGGGACCGTCCGGCAGTTCGCTGACGCGTGAGAGTCGGTTCAAGCAGGCCTTGGACCAGTGGTTCACGAAGTTCCAGGCGCTTGCTGACGCTGGGAAACGGTCTCCGAGCAGCGTCGACACGTACCGAAGCATCATGGATCGGCACGTGCTGCCCGGCCTTGGTGAACTGCGGATTCATGAGATGTCGGTGGCGCGGATCGACGCCTTCCTGAGCGCGTTGTGGCGGTCGGTCAGCGTGGACACGGCGAAGACGGCTCGCTCGGTGATTTCGGGGGCTCTGCGGATCGCTGTCCGGGACAAGGCGCTCGACACGAACCCGGTCAGGGAGGTGGAGCCGCTGGAGGCCGGCCGCAAGAAGAGTCCGCGGGCGCTCACGCTGGAAGAGCGAATTCTCTGGCTGGAGATGCTGGAGTCTGATCCGAAGGCCGTGAAACGGGATCTGCCTGACCTCTCGCGCTTCATGATGGCCACGGGCGTTCGCATCGGTGAGGCGCTGGCCGTCTACTGGGAAGACGTCGACTTCGAAGCCGGCACGGTCGCCGTGAACTACACGGTCATCCGGGTCAAGGGCGTCGGACTGATCCGGAAGTCGACCAAGACGGAGGCTGGTGAGCGCACCCTCCTGCTTCCTCAGTGGGCGCTCGACATGCTGCGGCGGAGACACAAGGCCACCAGCTTCCCCAACGGGCCGGTCTTCCCGGATGCCCTCGGTGGGCTCCGTGACCCGTCCAACACCCGGAAGGACCTCCGGAAGGCGAGGGGCGGGGACGAGTTCGCGTGGGTGACCTCGCACGTCTTCCGGAAGACGGCGGCGACCATCCTCGATGACTCGGGACTCTCTGCGAGGCAGGTCGCTGACCAGCTCGGCCACGCTCGGCCGTCGATGACGCAGGACACCTACATGGGCCGCAAGACGGTCGACCGGCGGGCTGCTGACGCTCTGGAAGGGGCGCTCGGAGAGCCCAAAGAAGATCAGGCGGAAGACGACGAAGTTGAGTGACCAGCAGTTTTGTATGGGTTAAGTGTGGGGAGGGTCCACCGATGCGAAACCCCCAGGCCTGTGACCTGGGGGTTTGGTGGGCCGCCAGGGACTCGAACCCTGAACCCGAAGATTAAAAGTCTCCTGCTCTGCCAATTGAGCTAGCAGCCCTCGTCGGCACAGCCTACCGATCTCCACCTCCGCATGTCCTCCGGGTTCCCACCTCGACGAGGTGGTCCTCGCGGAAGAACAGACCACCAGGCTCAACGAGGTGTTCGGTATTGAGGTAGAGCCTGCTCCACCCCGAGAACGGAAGTGTGCGTGACTGCGGCAACCCCTCAGCGATTGGAAGTCTGTCCTCACCACGGCAAGGGGAGGCACGGATGAAGAAGACGCTGGTAGGCGTGCTGGCAACGGCCATGTTGTTCACGGGAACGGCGATGGCCGCGCCGCCGAGCGATGTTCAGAAGCAGCTCGACGGGCTGACGAAGCAGCACGAGTTCCCTGCGGCGCTCGGGGCCACGACTGACGCTGACGGCAGGACCACGGCCTACACGTCGGGCACGTCCGAGCTGGGGAAGCGGGTGCCGGTGCCGAAGAACGGGCGGGTGCGGGCCGGCTCCAACACCAAGGCGTTCGTGGCCACGGTGGTCATGCAGCTCGTGGGGGAAGGCAAGGTCGAGCTCGACAAGCCGATCAACCACTACCTGCCCGGCGCGATCAAGGACGACCGGATCACGGTCCGGCAGCTGCTCAACCACACCAGTGGGCTCGCGAACTACACGAACTACATGGGACTCGACAAGTTCGAGGAGCAGCGGCACCGTTACTTCGAGCCGCGCGAGCTGCTCGACATCGGCAACGCGCACCCCGTCACCAACCAGCCGGGTGAGAAGTTCAAGTACAGCAACACGAACTACGTGCTGCTCGGCCTGTTGATCCAGAAGGTCACCGGCCGTCCGGTCGCTGAGAACGTCGACCAGCGCATCATTCGGAAGCTGAGTTTGAACGACACCTACTGGCCTGGCGTCGGCGAGCAGGGGATCCGCGGCAAGCACGCGCACGGGTACGCCAAGACCGGCAACGGCATCGAGGACGTCACCGAGCTGGACCCGTCGTGGGGCTGGGCGGCAGGCCAGATCATTTCCACCACCAAGGACCTGAACACCTTCTATCGCGGCCTGCTGAAGGGCGACCTTCTCAAAAGGGCTCAGCTGGACGAGATGAAGAAGACCGTCGACACGGCGGGCGAGATGTGGCCGGGCGTTGAGTACGGGCTTGGAATCGCCAGTGCGCCCTTGTCCTGTGGCGGTAGGTCGTGGGGTCACGGTGGCGACATCCACGGTTACGAGACGAGGGGCGGGGTCACCGACACGGGCCGGGCGTTCTCCGTTGCTGTGACGGCGTTGCCGGGTACTTTCCAGGACACGCCGGAAGAGGCCGGCAAGGCTCACGACGCGATGCTGGCCACTGTGGACGCTGCTCTGTGTGGTGCCAAGTGATTGCCGTCGCAGCGCTCACGGCGCTCACTCTCCTTGTCCCCCAGCAGCTCGACCAGATCGTCAAGGACGGCACGCCCGGTGTCGAGGCGCACCTGCGGGGCAGCGACCACGCCAGGGGAAACGCGCCGGTCAACGGGCGGGTGCGGATCGGCAGCATCACCAAGTCGTTCGTCGCGGTGGCTACGTTGCAGCTGGTCGCGGAGAAGAAGGTCGAGCTCGACAAGCCGGTCAACCAGTACGTGCCGCACGTCAAGGACAGCCGCATCACGGTGCGCCAGGTCCTGCAGCACACCAGCGGGTTGCCGGACTACGTGATCCAGGTCGGGGTGCCGAAGATCGCCGACATCCGGGACAGGTACTTCGCGCCGCACGACCTCCTGGACGCGGCCCTGGCGCAGCCGAAGAGGTTCGAGCCGGGCGAGAAGTACGAGTACAGCAACACGAACTACGTCGTCGCCGGGCTGCTGATCCAGAAGGCCAGCGGACGACCGGTCGGCGAGGCGATCGACAAGGTGATCGCCAGGGCCGGGCTGAAGGACACGTACTGGCCCGCCCAGGGTGAGCAACGCATCCGCGGCCGCCACGCCCAGGCCTACGCGCTGAGCGACCTGCTCGACCCGAAGTCGAAGGTGGTCAACGCGACGGAGATCGAGACGTCCGCCGCGTGGGCTTCCGGTGCGATGGTCTCCACGCCCCGGGACGTCGCCAAGTTCTACAACTCCCTGCTCCAGGGCAAGGTCCTGGACAAGCCGCAGCTCGACGAGATGCGCAAGACCGTCACCGTCGACGACAGGAGCGCCTACGGGCTCGGCATCGAGGCCACCAAACTCAGCTGCGGCGGGGTCTGGTGGGGGCACGGCGGGTCGATCCACGGGTGGGCGTCGCTCGGCGGTGCGACCGACGGCGGCAAGAACGCGGCGATCACGCTCACCGCGTTGCCCGGCACGTTCGGGGACGACCCCGCGAAGAAGTTCCAGCAGGTGTTCGACGTGATGGACACCGCGTTCTGCAAGAAGTAGTGACGTCAGCGGGCGTACCGGAGCACCCAGAGCATGTCCTGCTCGGTGACCGGTCCGTCCGCGGCGCACGCCAGCAGCCAGTCGGTCAGCGCTTCCGGATCGATGCCCGCCCCGATCAGCACCAGCTGCGTCGGGGCGTCGTCGACCGCGGTGAACGAGACGTACGCGCCGACGGTGTGCAGCATGAACGTGCCGAGGGGGAACCGCACGAAACCCTTGGCGCGGAACAGTCCTTCGGGACGCGCTGAAAGAAAGTCCATGAAAAGCTTGGGGTGCAACGGTTCCGCGCATTCGAACGACACGCTGTCGTACGAGGCGTGCGCGTGCGTTGAGTGGTCGTCCAGGTCGTCGAACGACAGCTGCCGCGGCCCCAGGTCCGGTGGCCGCACCTCGAACAGCAACGCCGGGTCGATCTGCCCGAAGGACACCGGCAGCACGGGAGCCGAACACGGCAGCGTCGGCAGCGAGGCGACGCGGTCGACCTTGTTCAGCACCACCAGGTCGGCCAGCGCGAGATCGCGTTCCAGGTGCGGCACCGCGTCCAACTCCACCGCGTCGGCCACGTAGATCAGCCCGCCGTACGACACCCCCGGCGCCTGCAACACCATCCGCACCATGGCCGCCGGCTCGGCCAGACCGGACGCCTCGATCACGATGACGTCCAGGTCCGCCGAGGCCAGCCGGGACAGCATCCCGTCCAGCTCGGTGCCGTCGACGGCGCAGCACAGGCAGCCGTTCGACAGCGACACCATCGAGTCGACCTGGGCCGAGACGGCGAACGCGTCGATGTTGATCCGCCCGAAGTCGTTCACCACGACGCCGATCCGCGTGCCGCCGGACGTGCGCAGCAGGTGGTTGAGCAGGGTGGTCTTGCCGGAACCGAGGAAGCCGGCGAGCACGACGACGGGGATCACGACGTCCGAGGCTAGCCGGTGAACTCCGCGTTGCGCCGCAGCACCTCGTCCACGGTGCCGTCGAACATCGGCGGGTAGATCACCAGCTCGTCCACGCCCAGGTCCTCGTACTCGCGCACGACCGCGGCGGTGAGCGGGACCTGCGCGGACACGCTGATCCGGAAGCCGGAAGGGCGCTGCGGGAACCGGGCCAGGTGGCCGCGGACGTCCTCGGGCGTGCCGATGCCGAACCAGCCCTGCCCGCGCGTCACGGCCCGCCGGAACGCGGACGGGCTGTGCCCGCCGACGACCACGCGCACGTTCGACGGACGGGGATGGGCGTCGATGCCGGAGAACGACACGAACTTCCCGGCGAACGACGGCTCCTCCGCGTGCCAGAGCTGGTCCATCGCGTCGAGGTACTCGTCGGTCCGCGCGCCCCGATCGGCGAAGGTCGCCCCGACCGCGGTCATCTCCGGTTCGAGGTAGCCCGCGCCGACGCCGAGCGTGAACCGGCCGCCGCTGAGCAGGTCCAGCGACGCCACCTGCTTCGCGAGCACGAGCGGGTTGCGCTGGGGCAGGATCACGATCCCGGTCGCGAGCTCCAAAGAAGAAGTGACTGCGGCCACATAACTCAGGTGGGCCAGCGGATCCACGATCACGGTGTCCGGTTCGGACGGTGACGGGTCGACGCGCGGTGACGGCAGCACCACGTGGTCGGACGCCCACCACGACCGGTAGCCGAGCGACTCGGCCAGCTGGGCGAGCCTCCTCGTCTCGTCGGGTCCCGCCGTGTCACCGATGTTCAGTCCCTGCACCCCGATGTCCATGGCCGGGGCAACCATCGATTTCCATCGATCATTCCCGAAAGTGCAACGGAACAGCCCTTCGGCGCATCAGAATGTCGAGAAGGGGGGCGATGATGACCGAGTTCCTGGCTGCCGCGCTGGCGTTTCCGACGGTGCTGTTCAGCCTGCTGTTGCTCATAGTGCTCGCCTACTGGCTCACGGTGGCGTTGGTGGGCCTGGACTTCGACGCCCCCGTCATGCCGGTCTCCATCTCGATGTTCGTCGTGATCACGTGGTTCGCGGCGCTCGTCGGCACCGTGCTCACGCCCGAGGGCAAGCTCCGGTACGCGGTCCTCGCGGGCTCGCTGCTCGTCGGCGCGCTCGTCACGAAGATCCTTCTCATCCCGGTCAGGAACTGGACGAAACCGGAGAAACCGGCGTCCCGCAACGACTTCGTCGGCCGCACCGCGGTCGTCAGGACCTCCAGGGTCACCGAGCAGTACGGGCAGGCCGAGGTGACCGCCGACGACGGCGGTACGGCGGTCGTTCAGGTGCGGGCGGCGCAGAGCACCGAACTCGAGGCGGGACAGACCGCGCTGATCTTCGACTACGACGCAGAGGGCGAGTTCTTCTGGGTCGTGGACATCACCACAGGGGGCTGAACATGGGTGCGATCTCCACGGGGCTGATCGTTCTGATCGCCGTGAGCGCGTTCGTGCTGATCTTGGCGTTGATCACGCTGAGCAGACTTTTCAAGAAGTGCGAGCAGGGCAAGGCGCTGATCGTCTCGAAGATGCGCAAGGTCGACGTGACCTTCACGGGCACCGTCGTGCTCCCGGTGCTGCACCGGTGCGAGACGATGGACATCTCGGTGAAGACCATCGAGATCCGCAGGGCCGGCAACGAGGGCCTGATCTGCAAGGACAACATCCGCGCGGACATCCGCATCACGTTCTTCGTGCGGGTCAACAAGACCGTCGAGGACGTCATCAAGGTCGCGCAGGCGATCGGCACCGAGCGCGCGAGCCACGAGCAGACGCTGCAGGAGCTGTTCAACGCCAAGTTCTCCGAGGCGCTCAAGACCGTCGGCAAGCAGCTCGACTTCGTCGACCTCTACACCCACCGCGACGAGTTCCGCGACCGGATCGTCCAGGTCATCGGCACCGACCTCAACGGCTACAGCCTCGAGGACGCGGCCATCGACTACCTGGAGCAGACGCCGCTCAAGCAGCTCGACCCGGCGAACATCCTGGACGCGCAAGGCATTCGCAAGATCACCGAGCTGACCGCGATCGAGCACGTCAAGACCAACGAGTTCACCCGCAACGAGGAGAAGGAGATCACGCGCCAGAACGTCAACGCGCGTGAGGCGATCCTCGAGCTGGAACGGCGTCAGGCCGACGCGGAGATCAACCAGAAGCGCGCGATCGAGACGGCCCGCGCGCAGCAGGAGGCGGAGACGCAGAAGGTGCAGGCCGAGGAACGGCTCAAGGCCAACACCGCGTTCATCCGCACCGAGGAACAGCTCGGCATCCAGACCGAGAACAAGGCCCGCGAGATCGCCGTCGCCGAGAAGAACCGCGAGCGCGTGATCGCCGTCGAGACCGAGCGCATCGAGAAGGACCGCATGCTGGAGGTCATCGCCCGCGAACGCGAGACCTCGCTGCGCATGATCGAGAAGGACAAGGAGCTCGAGCACGAGCGCCGCGCGATCGCCGACCTGGTGCGCGAGCGCGTCGCCGTCGAGAAGACGGTGGCCGAGCAGGAGGAGAACATCAAGCGCCTGCGCGCGGTCGAGGAGGCCGAACGCGACCGCCAGCAGATCATCATCAGGGCCGAGGCCGAAGCGCAGGAGTCGCTGGTAAAGGACATCAAGGCCGCCGAGGCCGCGGAGGCGTCGGCGCAGCACAAGGCCCGCGAGGAGGTCGTGCTCGCCGAGGCGCGCAACAAGGCAGCCGAGCTGGACACCCGCTCCAAGATCCGTCTCGCGGAGGGCGCGCAGGCCGAGGCCGCCGCGAAGGGTCTGGCGGACGCCCTGGTCAAGGAACGCGACGCCGCCGCCTCCGAGGCGTTCGGCCGCGCCGAGGCCGTCGTCGACCGCGAGAAGGCACTGGCCGACGCCGAGGGCATCAAGGAACGCCTCAAGGGCGAAGCGGAAGGCCTGTCGCACAAGGCGGAGGCGATGGCCGCGCTCGACACCGCGACCCGCGAGCACGAGGAGTACCGCCTGCGCCTCGAAGCGGAGAAGGAGATCCGGCTCAGGGGCATCGACGTGCAGCGCGAGATCGCCGAGGCCCAGGCCATGGTGCTCGCGGCCGGCCTGGAGAAGGCCGACATCGACATCGTCGGTGGCGACACGATGTTCTTCGACAGGATCGCCAGCTCGATCACCGCGGGCAAGCAGGTCGACAGCTTCGTCGGCAACTCCGACGTCGTGCAGGCGCTGGGTTCCAGGTGGATGGACGGGACGTCGAACTTCCCGGAGGACCTGACCAAGATCCTCAGCTCGTTCACCACGGGTGACGCGCAGAACATCGCCGCGGCGATCGCGCTGACCCAGATGGCCAAGAACAACGGCCAGAACACCACGAACGCATGACGACTGTGTCCAATTTTCGGCTTGACGCGGGCACTTACGAGGTGCTGCGGGCGAGGCTGGCCGAACAGGCCGCCGAGCTCGCCCGCAGCACCGAGGCGCTGAACGCCCAGCGCGTCGAGACGTTCGGCAGCACGGCCCTCGAACTCGTCTCCACAGAGCGCATCCGCACCGATAACAACTGCGTGCCGCGTGACATGGTCGCGCTTGGCGACGTGATGCTGTTCGGCTACAACGTCTTCATGGGCCTCAAGCCCGAGACCGCGGTCGACGACGTTTTCGCGGTGCACGGCAGGGACTTCGGCACGGTCGAGGCCGACTTCCTCCAGGACCCGAGGTTCCGCAACGACTTCGCCGAGCTGTACCGCTACTACCGCGAGACGCGGCTGCTGCAGCTGCGCATCGTCGAGTCACGGCTGCTCGCGGTGTTCCAGACCGGCACACGGATCGAGGACATCAAGGTCCTGCGCTGGGACGTCAAGGTCGACGGCTCGGTCACCTACGTCGACGACCTGGGCGACCGCGACCACGTTTTCCCGCCCGCGCACGACTTCACGTGGGTCGAGACGACCCGCGAGCAGCACGTGCTCGGCCGGCACCCGCACATCGCCATCGACAACGAGGTGTTCGTCGAGACGGTCGGCGGCACGCTGACCGTCAAGATCGAGAACAACACCGAGTCGGGCGAGGGCGTCTACTCCGAGCCCGTCGACGAGCCGTTGCAGAGCCTCGCGGACGCCGTGGTCCACTACGCCCGCGTCGGCCCGCTGATCCTCCTCAAGATCCTGCCGTACAAGGAGACCACGCCTCGGCACCTGGTGTTCAACACCCGCACCAAGGAGGTCACCAGGCTCGACGGCATCGGCCAGGCCTGTCAGCGCCTTCCCGAGGACCAGGGCATCATCTTCCCCGGCGGGTACTACCTGGTCACGGGCGCGGACAAGACGTTCGACGTCGACACCGACGAGCTGGAGTTCGAACGGGTCGTCCGGTCGGCGAACGGCGAGGACGTGCTGTTCGTCTACCACGCCCGCCGCGACGGCCGCAGCCTCCTGTTGCCCTACAACGTGATCCGCAAGGAAGTCGCGACCCCCATCACCTGCCACGGCTACTCGCTCTTCGCCGACGGCACGCTGGTGGTCTTCCGCGAGACCGGTTCCGAACCGGTGCGCGTGCACCCGATGCAGGTCTGGCGCACGCCGTTCATGGCCGACGAGGTGCTGCCCGACCAGGCGGGCCCGCTCGCCCGCATCGGCAACGCCGAACTCGTCCGCGGCATCTCGGACTGCCTGTCCATCACCAGGATGAGCGCCGAGATGACCCCGAGCGCGCCGGTGTTCGAGGGCCTGATCGCCCTGTGCACCAGGGTGGTCGACGGCGTGTTCTGGCTCGACGAGCTGGGCCTCAAGCAGGACGTCCAGGCCATCCGGGCGACCGCCGAGCAGGTGCTGGACGAGTTCGAGGCCGTCCGCACGCTCACCGAGCACGCGGCCCAGCAGCTCCACGAGGCCGGGGAGAAGCTGGCCAGCCTGGTCAGGCTCGCCCGGTCGGCCGCTCCGAGGAGTGCCGACGAGTGGGTGCGGCTGCTGGCCGACCTCAGGTCCGCCCAGGGGCGCCTGATCACCCTCAAGGACCTCAAGTACGTCGACCTCGAGGAGATCGACAGGCGAGAAGCCGAACTGGTCGAGGAACTCGGTGCGTCCGCGCGCAGAGCCGTCGCGTTCCTCAGCGGTGAGAGCGCGTTCTCCCAGTACCACGAGGAGATCGAGCAGATCGCGGCCGCGGAGCTCAGGACCGCAGCCGAGGCGAAGCCGTTGCGCGAACGGCTCGCGCAGCAGCAGACCGGCCTGGAGGTGCTGACCGAGGTCGTCAGCACGCTCGACGCCGCCGACACCACGACCCGCACGCGGATCCTGGCGAGCATCGGCGAGGTGCTGGCCGCGGTCAACCGGGCACGCGCCACTGTGGACGGTCGGCGGTCCCAGCTCGCGAACGCCGAGGGCCGCGCCGAGTTCGCCGCGGAGTTCGCGCTGCTCGGCCAGTCCATCACGGGTGCGCTGTCGGTCGCGGACACCCCGCAACGCTGCGACGACCAGCTCGGCCGGCTCCTGCTGCAACTGGAGAACCTCGAGTCGCGGTTCGGCGAGTTCGACGACTTCCTCGCCCAGGTCGGTGCCAAGCGCACTGACGTCTACGAGGCCTTCTCCGCCCGCAAGCAGACGCTGCTCGACGAACGGGCGCGCAAGGCCGACCGGCTCGTGCAGTCCGCGGAACGGGTGCTCGGCACGATCCGCCGTCGCGTCGGGAAGCTGACCTCGACGGACGAGATCAACACGTACTTCGCGGGCGACCCGATGGTCGCCAAGGTCCGCACGGTCGCCGACCAGCTCAGGGAACTCGGCGACGTCCGGGCCGACGAGCTCGACACGAGTCTGCGCGACGCCCGGCAGGCGGGAGGCCGGGCACTGCGCGACCGGGCCGACCTGTACGACGGCGCGTCGATCGTGCTCGGCCGCCATCGGTTCCCGGTGACGACCGAGCCGATGAACCTCACCCTCGTGCCCCGCGACGGCAAGCTCTTCTACGCCGTCACCGGCACCGACTACCGCAGCGAGGTCACCGACGGCGAGTTCGCTCGTACCAAAGGTTTCTGGGACCAGCTGCTGGTGAGCGAGACCCAGGACGTCTACCGGTCCGAGCACCTCGCCGGCTGCCTGCTCGCCGAAGGCCGCACGGACGTCACGAACGCCGCCGCGGAACGCTACGACGAGGGCTACGAGAAGGGCGTCCACGACCACGACGCCGAGAAGATCCTCGCTGTCCTGCAACGCCTTCACGCCGGCGCCGGACTGCTCAGGTACCCGCCGCGAGCACGTGCCGAGGCGCAGGTCTTCTGGTCGGAACAGCCGGCCGAGCAACGCGCGGTGTGGGCGCGCAAGGCCGAGTCACTGGCCAGGGCCCGCACGATCTTCGGTGGCACGCACGGGATTCCCGAGCTGTGCCAGCAGTTCGGACTCGAGGAGCTCACCGCCGAGTACCTGTTCGAGGAACTCGCCTGCGAGCCCCAGGGCTTCGTCACCAGCAAGGCCGCCCGCGCGGTGATCGACAGGTTCCGCGCGGTGGTCACCGAGGAACTCCACGACCGCGACCTGATCGAGGCCTGGCTGCACGCGTTTCTCAAGGACGAGGACTGCCCGGAGTTCCCCGAGGTTGTCGCGGTTCTGCTCACCGACCTGCCGCGCTACGACTCGAGCGCGTCGCTGACCGAGACCGTCACGGGCCTGCTCGGCACGCACCCGCGCGTGCACAACCAGTCGATGGACCTGCGTCTGGACGAAACCCTCACCAGGCTCAGGACCTTCAGCTCCGAACAGGTCCCCGCCTTCCGCGCCTACCAGCGCAAGCGGGACGAACTGCTGGCTGAGGAACGCCGCAGGCTCCGCCTCGACGACTACAAGCCGGCGGTGCTGAACACGTTCGTGCGCAACAGGTTGCTCAACGAGGTCTACCTGCCGTTGATCGGCGACAACCTCAGCAAGCAGCTCAACGACGGCACCGGCCTGCTGATGCTGATCTCCCCGCCCGGCTACGGCAAGACGACGCTCATGGAGTACGTCGCGAACCGCCTGGGCATGGTGTTCGTCAAGGTCAACGGCCCGGCGCTCGGCACCGGCGTCACCTCGCTCGACCCGGCGGAGGCACCCAACGCCACCGCGCGCCAGGAGGTCGAGCGGATCAACTTCGCGTTCGCGCTGGGCAGCAACGTCCTGCTGCACCTGGACGACATCCAGCACACCTCACCGGAGCTGTTGCAGAAGTTCATCTCGCTGTGCGACGCCCAGCGCCGGGTCGAAGGCGTCTGGGACGGCGAACCGCGCACGTTCGACCTGCGGGGCAAGCGCTTCGCCGTGTCGATGGCCGGCAACCCGTACACCGAGACGGGTCGTGCGTTCCGCGTGCCCGACATGCTCGCGAACCGCGCGGACGTGTGGAACCTCGGCGACGTGCTGTCCGGTCGCGACGCGCTGTTCGCGTTGAGCTACCTGGAGAACGCGTCCGGCTCGAACCCGACCCTGGGCGGTGTCGACGTGGAACCGCTGGTGCGCTTGGCGAACGGCGAGAGCGTCCGGCACGAGTACGAGACCGTCGAACTCGAACGCATGCTCTCGGTCGTCCGGAAGCTGCAACGGATCCAGCAGGTCGTCCTCGAGGTCAACCAGGCGTACATCGCGTCCGCGGCGGACCCGTCCGGGCAGCCGTTCCTGTTGCAGGGCAGCTATCGCAACATGAACAGGATGGCCGCGCGGATCGTGCCGGCGATGAACGACGACGAGGTCGAGGCGTTGATCGACGACCACTACCTCGGTGAGGCGCAGCTGCTCGGCGCGCTGGCGGAAGCGAACCTCGTGAAGCTGCGACAGCTCAAGGGTTAGCTCTCGTCGCAGCTCAGCTCGAACCGGTCGAAGCGGTCGGACCGGCCCTTGCCGGGACCACGCACGTCGGTCGGTTCGAGCTGGTGTTCCTCCAGGAACTCGCAGAACTCCTCGGCGTCGAGCGGCCACCGCAGGCAGTGCTCGAAGTCTTCGCCGAGGAGCTTCGAGTCACACCGCAGCAGGTCGTACAGGTTCGGTCTGGGCTTTCCCGGCGGTGGCGGCGGTCTGTGCCCGGGAGGAGGCGGCGGTGGCGGCCGGTCGGCATCCCCTCGTGCGGGCGGAGGCGGCGGCGGGGGAGGCGGTGGTGGCGGCGGCCGCTGGACCCCGACGGCGGAGACGGTGGTCGTGGCGGTCGCGGTGACGACCTCGGGCGGCAGGGGCGGCGGCGCGACCAGGCGGATGTCGACGGGCTTGTCCGGGGGTGCCGAGAACAAAGCCGCGATCAGGGCCGCGCCCATCACCGCCACCGCGGCTGCGAAGTAGCCGCGGCGTCTGACACCAGTCATCGCTTCCGCTCCCCAGGTTCCGCCTGCCCGGTAGCCGCCGTCCCCGTGGAATCGTTGCGCCCGCTAACGGTGTTACAGGCTCAGCCCGTCCTGTCCGGTCCGGCGGAGGTGAGCGAGATCCGCAGGACCACCCGCTGCTCGCGCTGCATCGCCGCCCGGTAGTCGTTCCAGTCGGCGTGCTCGCCGGAGATCGTCCGGTAGTACTGGACCAGCAGGTCCATGGCCTCGGGCAACCCGATGACCGTCGCGGTTCCGTTGAGCTGGATCCAGCGGCCGAAGAAGCTGTCCGGCAGCACGCACAGCGAGACGTGCGGGTCGCGCTCGACCTGCTTCGTCTTGTACGCGGTGGCTCGTGTGGAGACGAGCACGTCGCCGTTGTCGTCGAGTGCGACGAGCACCGGCGACATGGCCGGCGTGCCGTCGGACTTCAGTGCGCAGAACACCGCGCGGTGCTGGCTGCGGAGCACTTCCCGTGCCTGGTCCAGGTCCATGGTCTTCATCCTGGCGAGGCGGGACGATGTCCGCATGCCCGACCCGAACTCCGTGAGCTGGCAGATGCACGCCGACCCGACGATGTGGATCGCCGGGATCGCGAGCCTCTACCTGCAGGCCCTGCACCCCCGAGCGGTCGCGGGTGTCGTCCAGAACTCGAACTTCCAGGCCGACCCGCTCGGCAGGCTCAAGCGCACGGCGGACTTCGTCGGCCTCGGCGTCTACGGCACCGACGAGGAGATCAGCACCGCCGCGGCACGGGTGCGGGCCACGCACCGGAACCTGCGCGGCGTCGTGGACGGCCGGACGTTCCGCGTCGATGAACCCGAACTGCTGCTCTGGGTGCATTGCTCGGAGGTTTCCAGTTTCGAAACGGTGCTCGACCGCGCGGGGTACGGACTGTCCGGGCGACAGAAGGACCTCTACTACGCAGAACAGCGATCTGCCGCTGCTTTGGTCGGATTGCACCCGGATGAGGTACCGGGATCCAGGCGTGAAATGGCCGAGTACTTCGACCGGATGCGTCCCGTTCTGCGCCGAACGCCCGACTCCGATGTGATCTACGACTTCTTGCACGGACCGCCAGTGCAGGGGTGGGTCCGCCACGGGCTGCCCGTGTACCGGGTTCTCGTAGGCCACCTGGCGTATTCGGTGCTACCCGACTGGGCGCTCGAACTACACGGCCGTGAGCCGTACAAACACGCTGACCAATGGCTGCGACTGATGCGTGGAGCTGCGCTTTTGGTGCCCGGCAAGATCAGGAGACTGGCTCCGCCCGGCCACCTGAAGCGTGCGATCGAGCGTCACGGCAAGCATGTGACGCCCAGCAAGGCGAGGCTTCCGTAGTTGTCATACATCACAGTCGATCACCGCCGCAGGTCCGTAGCATTGCGCACGAATCCACACCACCCCCGGAAGGCCTGTCGTGATCCGTCGTGCCGCGCTCCTGACTGCCGTTGCGGTGTTCGCCACCGCCTGTGGGAGCGGTGACACCAGCACAGTCATCGGACGTGCTGACTCCGGGAAGCTGACCATCGGCATCCGCTACGACCAACCGGGCCTGAGCGAACGACGCCTCGACGGCCGGTACGTCGGCTTCGACGTGGACGTCGCCAAGTACGTGGCGAACGAGCTCGGGGTGAAGGAAGGCGGCATCACCTTCAAGGAGGCCCGCGGTGCCGCCCGCGAGTCGATGCTCGAGAACGGCGAGGCCGACCTGATCATCGCCTCGTACTCGATCACCGACGCCCGCAAGGAGAAGGTCGCCTTCGCCGGCCCGTACTTCGAGACGGGCCAGGGCATGCTGGTGCGCTACACCGAGAACTCCATCCAGGGCCCGGAGACGCTGAACAGCCGCAAGCTGTGCTCGGTCAAGGGATCGACCTCCGCGCAGAAGGTGAAGACGGACTTCTCGCAGCAGGTGCAGCTCGTCGAGTACGGCCAGTACTCCGACTGCGTGATCGCTCTCATGGCGGGCAACGTCGACGCCGTCTCGACCGACGAGGTCATCCTCGCCGGGTTCGCCGCCGAGAACCCCGAGCTGCTCAAGCTCGTCGGCAAGACGTTCTCCAAGGAGCGCTACGGAATCGGCGTGCCGAAGGGTGACGCCGAGTCGCGCGACGCCGTGAACGAGGCCATCGAGAAGATGATCTCGAGCGGCGAGTGGAAGCGGGCTCTCGAACGCAACGTCGGCCCGTCCGGTTACGAGATCCCGCAGCCACCCGCCATCACCGAGAAGAGCTAGTGACGTGACCCAGAACGCTGGCGGCGTATCCGCGCTCAGCAGGGCGCCTCGCGGCACCGCCCCCACGCCCCCGTACAACCAGTACGAGGACGTGGAGGCGGCACCACGATGCACCCGTCTGACCACGAATACACCGGCAACGTTCTGAGCCACACCACTAGGAAGTAGCGGCGGACTTGGCGGTCCAGGCCGCCCAGTCGAGCGTCCACTGCCAGTAGTCGCCGTGCGCCGGCCCGTTCGGGTCGGCAAGCCCGAGCTGCACCGAGGAACCCACGACCTCGACCGGGTCGCCGACCATCGTCAGGTCGAAGAAGATCTTGGCGTTGGGACCGGACAGGTTCGCGCAGCCGTGCGACACGTTCTCGTTGCCCTGCTGGGGGATCGTCTTGTCGTTCTCGTGCACGAACTCGCCGTTCTGCGAGATCAGCACCGCCCAGGTGACCGGGACGTCGTAGTTGTACGTGGTGCTCTTCATCCGCCGCGCGGCTTCCTTTTGCTGCACGACGTGGATGCCGGACCTGGTCACCCTGCCCGGGTCGCTCTCCTTGCCGTACGACGCCGGGAGGTCGTGCAGCAGCTTGCCGTCGCGGTAGATCTCGAACCGCTTGGTCTGGGTGTTCGCCTTGGCCACCAACGCCCGGTCGGCGATCTTGAACTGCACGTGCACGTCGTTGGCACCGAACGCACCGCCGCCCAGCGGCACGCCGAACACGTCGGCGTCGACGGTGACGTCGGTGCCGGGCTTCCAGTACTCGCGCGGGCGCCAGTGCGCCTCGGTGTCGGACAGCCACGCCCACGCGCCCTCGGTCGGCACGGAGGTCGTGACGGTCATGGCCTTCTGCGCGGAAGCCTTGTCCTGCACGGGCGCGGCGAACTTCACCCTGATCGGCATCGCGATGCCGTAGGTCTCGTGGTCGCCGACGTTCAGCGACGCGTTGACGACCCGCTGCGGCTTGACGGTGCGGAACGACCCGGTGACCGGGACCTCGGTGCCGTCCTCCCCCTTGCCCGTGCCGGACCAGGTGTACACCTTGTTGTAGCCCAGATCCTCGGTGGCGACCCACTTGCCGGCGGTGAGCTCCCCCTTCACCACCTGCCCGTCGGCGCCGGTCAGTGCGACGGCGGTGAGCGAACCACCGGTCATTCCGACCTGGAATGGTCCGGCCGGGCTGATCCCCTCGCCCGACGACGGGCTCACCGACAGCACGGCCTTCGCCTTCTCGGCCACGACCGGCGCAACAGGTGCCGGGCCGCCCTCGGGCGCGGCGCTGCAGGCGGTCAATCCCAGTAGTGCAAACAAAAACAGTGGCCGGAACACGCTTCCCCCAAGATCCCCTCGTCCAACGCAGAGGAAGACGCACAAGGGTCGCTGCACGTTGCACACGAGTTTGCGATCACCCACCCGGACCAGCGGCTTTCCTCCTATTGAGGCACCCAACCGGCCAGTAATGACCGTAGTGCTATGACCAATCACACGTTAGGCTGACCCGCGCAGGCCGTGGTTTCTGTGTTCGTGCTTCACACGCTCGCGGAACGACACGCGGGCGTGCGGTGCGCTCTCAGCGAGTTTGCCTATCGCCCCCGGGACGGCCGGGGTTGCACGGTGCAGCCCCAAGCTTTCCTGCGATGGAGGCAGGTACATGGCACAGGGCACTGTCAAGTGGTTCAACTCCGAAAAGGGCTTTGGTTTCATCGCCCAGGACAACGGCGGCGCTGACGTCTTCGTCCACTACTCGGAGATCCAGGGTCAGGGTTTCCGCACCCTGGAGGAGAACCAGCGAGTGGAGTTCGAGGTCGGCCAGGGCACCAAGGGCCCGCAGGCTCAGAACGTCCGCGCGGTCTGAGGTTTGTAATACGCCGCAATGGAGCCGTACGTGAGAAGGACCCTCGACCGGGCTCGGTCGAGGGTCCTTCTTCGTTCGCTCTGGGTTTCGGTGGGACGGCCGGTCGTACCGCTAGTGGCCGCGCTGGCGCGCTTCCCACTCCAGGCGCTGCATGACCCACTCCGTGGCGAGAGCCTGCGGGGAGGTCTGGCGCTCGGCAGCGAGTTCCTTGAGCTGCTCGTTGGCCATCAGCTGCAGCCGCAGCTGGTACACCTGCGCGTTGCCGAAGCCCGACGCGGTGGTCTCGTTGTCCGCGTCCGGGGCCAGGGCAGCCAGGTAAGAGGTCAGCTCCTCGTCGGGCGACGTCCCCGGCTCCTGCGGTTCGTCCGCGGGACGGTGACGGCCGGACTTGGAGCGTCCGAGGGATCCGATAGGCACCGGGACACGATAACGGCTCGGTCACGGAACCCAAACCCCTGTGAGCCGGGTCACCCCAAGGTGTACATGGGCTCTACTCAGAGTGGATCTCCGGCGGGTGCCTCGGGACATGGAGAGGCCCCCGCGCCAGGGGGAGGAACGCGGGGGCCGGAGGGGATCTCCACAGGCGCTGACCGGGGGTGTGTCAGCTTTTGGATTGTTGCATGCGCACGCGCTGGTTGGGGAGTGTTCCGCGCGGGATTTCTAAGCAGCCGACGCGCGGAAACCCCGTAGTCGCAAGCTGTTGGTAACAACGAACACGCTGCTGAAGGCCATCGCGGCCCCCGCGATCATCGGGTTCAGCAGGCCGAGCGCCGCGAGCGGGAGTCCAGCGACGTTGTAGGCGAACGCCCAGAACAGGTTCCCCTTGATGGTGCTCAAAGTCTTGCGGGACAACCGAATCGCGTCCGCTGCGACGCGCAGGTCGCCGCGCACCAGTGTGAGGTCGCTCGCCTCGATCGCGACGTCGGTGCCGGTTCCCATGGCCAGCCCCAGATCCGCGGCCGCGAGGGCCGGCGCGTCGTTCACGCCGTCGCCGACCATGGCCACGACTCGGCCCTGTGCCTGGAGATTCCGGACGGCTTCGACTTTGCCGGACGGCATGACGTCGGCGATAACCTCGTCGATGCCCACCTCGGCCGCGACCTCGGCGGCCACGGAGGCGTTGTCGCCGGTCAGCAGCACCGGCCGCAATCCGAGCTGCTTCAGTTCCCGAATCGCTTGTGCGGACGTGGGTTTCACGACGTCCGACACGACGACGAGCCCGACAACCTTGTCATCAAAGGAAACCGCGACGACTGTCCTGGTTGTGTGGGCAACTGCGGCCTCGGTCAACTCGGTGGGGAGCACCACGTTGCGCACCCGGCCGACGACGACGCGGCGGCCTTCGACCGTTCCGCTGACGCCCACGCCGTCCGTGGAAACGAAGTCCGACACGGCCGGCACGTCGCCGGCGGAGGGGACGATCGCGGCGCCGATCGGATGTTCGGACGCGTTCTCCACGGCCGCGGCGAGCCGCAGCACCTCAGCCCGTGACTCGCCCTCGGCGGGGATCACGTCGACCAGCGTGAGCTGTCCGGTCGTCACGGTGCCGGTCTTGTCCAGGACGACGGTGTCGACCCGGCGGGTCGACTCGAGGACCTCGGGACCCTTCACCAGGATGCCGAGCTGGGCGCCGCGGCCGGTGCCCACGAGCAACGCCGTCGGTGTCGCGAGGCCCAGCGCGCACGGGCACGCGATCACGAGCACCGCCACCGCGGTCGTCACGGCGAACTCCAGCGGCCGTCCGGCCAGCAGCCACGTGCCGAACGACGCCAGCGCGATCAGCACGACGATCGGGACGAACACCGAGGACACCCGGTCCGCCAGCCGCTGCACCTCGGCCTTGCCGGCCTGGGCCTGCTCGACCAGCCGCGCCATCCGCGCGAGCTGGGTGTCGGCGCCGACGGACGAGGCCTGGACGACCAGCCGGCCGCCCGCGTTGACGGTGCCGCCGACGACCGCGTCGCCCTCGCCGACCTCGACCGGCACCGATTCCCCGGTCACCATCGAGCGGTCCACAGCCGAACTGCCGTCGGTCACTACGCCATCAGTGGCGATGCGCTCACCCGGACGGACCACGAACCGTTCGCCGACCCGGAGCTGACCGATCGGGACTCGGGTCTCCACGCCGTCGCGCAGCACCGCCACGTCCTTGGCGCCGAGTGCGAGCAGCGACCGCAGGGCCGCCCCCGCGCTGCGCTTCGAACGGGCCTCCAGCCAGCGTCCGAGCAGCAGGAACACGGTCACGCCGACCGCGACCTCCAGGTAGATGTCACCGGAGGTGGTGGGGCGCGGCAGCAGGCTGAACTCGTGCCGCATGCCGATCATGCCGGCCTCACCGAACACCAGCGCGTAGAGCGACCAGAGGTACGAGACCGTGACGCCCATCGACACGAGGGTGTCCATCGTGCTGGCGCCGTGCCGTGCGTTGACGAGGGCGGCACGGTGGAACGGCCAGCCGCACACCCACACGACCACGCTCGCCAGCGCGAGCGAGACCCACTGCCAGGTCGGGAACTGCCACGCCGGGACCATCGAGAACGCGATCACCGGCACGCCCAGCACCGCGGCGAGGGTGACCCTCAGCCGCAGCTCACCGGCCTCGTCCTGCTCGGGAGCTTCGAGCTGGGGCTCCTCGGCGTCGTACCCCGCCGCGCGCACGGTCGACACCAGGTCGTCCACGTGCAGGTTGCCCGGGAACTGAACGCTGGCCTTCTCGGTCGCGTAGTTCACGGTGGCGGAGACGCCGTCGAGCTTGTTCAGCTTGCGTTCGATGCGGTTCGCACAGGAAGCGCACGTCATGCCGCTGATGCTGAGCTCGACGTGACGAGGCTCGGTGGTGGTCATGCGACCTGGTACCCGGCCTCGGTCACGGCGGCGACGACCTCGGCGCGGTCGAGTTCGCGGTCGCTCGTGACGGTGACGGCACCGGTCTCCAGGACGACGTCGACACCCGTGACGCCGGAGACCTCGGTCAGCTCCTCGGTGACGGAGCTGACGCAGTGGCCGCAGGTCATGCCGGTGACGGTGTAGGTGGCGCTGACGGACATCGGAGCCCTTTCTCTCTTCGGAGCTCCGAGTGTATACCCCCCTGGGGTAACCGATCTACTGAGGACTCTCGGGTTTGGGCTGGTCCAGGTTCTGGAGGTCGCCCTCGATCTTGTTGACCAGCTCGTCGAGGCCCTCGAGCATCTTGTCGAGCTCGGCCATCCGTGAGCCGAACGCCGACTCGATGTCGGCGTCGATCGTGTTCAGGTTGATGCCGCTGAGCGCCTGGAAGATGGCCTGCTGCTCGGCGGAACCCGGTATCTGGGACGCGTTTTGGCCCTCTGCTTCGGGGGAAGGCTCCGGCGTGGGGTCGGTCATCTGTCCATCATCCACTGGCCAGTTCTCCACCGGACACACCCGGCACCTGTACGGAAAGTAACGCTGGGTGTCGATGGAATCACTCTGCGGGGGGCTGCGGCCGTTGTCCCAGGTCGCTTAGCCTCGCGCCAACCTCAAGTCGGGGAGGGTGCTCATGAGCGGGTCACTGGAAGTGCGGAAGTTCCTGTTCACACAGGACGACAGCATGTCGCGGCAGGGCGGGCCGAGCGTGCCGGCCCAACGCAGCGGAGAGCCATCACGGATCTCCGACGACCAGGTCCACCGGGCCAGGCTCGCGGTCGCGCGGAGCGCGCTGGGCGCGGAGGACTGCCGGATGCTCCTGGACATGCTCGGCCTGTCACCGGGCGAGGACGGCGGGCTGCCACCGGCGCAACGGTGAAGGTCGTGCGTACGCGAAAGCGGCCCTGACTCCAGGCGCGCACCCCCCGGAGCGCGTCTGCAGAACAGGGCCGCACCTCGAAACATACCCACGGGTCTCTTTAGCGGCAACGGCTAGGCGCTGTCCTGCGAGTTCGTCAGGTGACAGACGCGGGCGCCTCCGGGGCCCTCGACCGCCGCTGTCGCCCGACGAGACTCACAGGACAGGGCCTAACCTCTACCCATGACCCAGCAGGACCGGGCGCACGCGACACGCGAGGCGATACTCCACGCCGCGGCGCAGGAGTTCGACCGGCTCGGCTACGAGCGCACGTCGCTGACCGCCGTGCTCGCGCGCGCCGGACTGACCAAGGGCGCGTTCTACTTCCACTTCCCCTCCAAGGAAGCGGTCGCGGACGCCCTGGTCGAGCGGCAGACCGAGCTGTGGGCGCAGGTGAGGGAGTCGTGGCGGTTGCGCGGCGTCGACCCGCTCAGCGCCCTGCACGGCATGTTCGCCGAGTCGGCCGACCGGATGGCCGCCGACGTGGTGCTGCGCGCCGGCGTGCGGCTCAACGCCGATCGCGAGGTCGGCTATCCGGGCGTCCCGAGCACGCACCTCATGTGGGAGAAGCTCGTCGCCACGTACGTGATCGAGGCGGCCGAACGCGGAGACCTGCGTCCCGGCGTCGACCCGGAGGCCGTCGCGCGGACGTTGTGCAGCGCGGCTCTCGGTTCGCGGTTGATCTCCTCCGCGACGACGGAGTGCGCGGACTTCCCCTCGCGGATCCGCGAGGTCCTGGGCCACGTGCTGCCCTGCATCACGGCTCCCGCGTGGGAGTTGTCTGGATCACAAAGTGCGTCCGAACCCGCGTGAACGGCCCGAACAGCCCTGAACAGGCGTTTGTTGATCTGGCCGATCCGCGCTTGGAGGGGGTTTGGGCAGGTCAGCACACAAGTGGGACCCCCGTTTTGGAGGTGCGTGGACCCATGGCATATGCTTACGATGCTTCCAGAGACCAGCTAGTCCCCATCATCTAGCGGCCTAGGATCCCGCCCTTTCAAGGCGGTCGCGCGGGTTCGAATCCCGTTGGGGGCACGCAGTAACATGCAGTACCTTGCATGCAGTACAGTACGACAAGCAAGAGCAAGGCCCAGTGGCGCAGTTGGTTAGCGCGTCGCCCTGTCACGGCGAAGGTCGCGGGTTCGAGTCCCGTCTGGGTCGCTTTTCCTGTGGTTGAGATATCACAGTTCATGGCCAGGTAGCTCAGTTGGTACGAGCGACCGCCTGAAAAGCGGTAGGTCGGCGGTTCGACCCCGCCCCTGGCCATACCTCCTTCGAAAGAAGCCCCGCAGAGTTCTGCGGGGCTTCTTTCGTTATGCGCTGAAGGTGATTCGGGCGATCGCCTGATCGTCGTGCGTTTTGTAGCGAGGCCACCGCCGGTGTTCCGAATCACCGCACTCCGCTTCCCGGATTCGGTCGAGCACTTCGCCCAGAGGCAATTGATTCAGGTCTTCCCATGTGAAGAGTTCGTACTCGGACACCCCGCAGGAGACGCCGTCTGTGAGAGCGATCACACTCTTGGTCTCGTCGCGGCGCCAGGTCGTCAGGGCTTGATTTCCGGCGGCGGGATCGGCCTCCGCGACCCAGTAGCCGCCGGGTTTGTTCTTCCACCTGAGGATGTCCGGGTCGGGCCGGAGGTCTTCGAGCCGGGTGTCCTCGAGGACCCGAGTGGACTGTCCGAACGCGACGATCGGGGTGTCGCACAGGACGAGCGCGTCGACGGTCTCTTCGGTCCAGCGCACGATCGACGCGGTCGCGGCCGGCGAGTCGCCGGGGACGAGGTCGTGTTCCTCGACGAGGTTCGTGATGGCTCGGGTGAGGACGTCCGCCAACGGGTCGGTGTCGGTGATCAGCTCGGCTAGCTCGTCGGCGAGTTTCGAGGCGTACCAACCACCGTTGCGGTCCGGAGGCCTGGTTCGCGATGTCACGCCGTCGAGCACCACGACGGCGTTCGGCAGGACCCTGATCCGGTCCTCGGTGACCCGGCCCGGAGCCCCCTGCTCAGCGGTCTCGATCTTCACGCTGCCACCGTACGTGTCAACATTGGTTGACGGATGCGGGTTGTCAACGTACGTTGACATCATGACGGAAGCGACGGATCTCGCCACAGCGGCTGGGGATCGTGACCCGAAGGTCGGGTTGCGGGCCGTCAGCGCGTTGCGGCGACTGCTCGAACATCTGGAGGCCGCCCAGGTCCGCAGTGCGCGGGCGCAGGGCTGGTCGTGGCAGGACATCGCGGCGGAGCTCGGGGTATCCCGCCAGGCGGTCCACAAGAAGCACGGGGGGCGATGATGATCGCGGAACGGTTCACGAAGGAAGCCCGTGAGGCGGTCAAGGCCGCGGTGCGGGAGGCGGAGCAGGGCCACGCCGCCGAGGTCGGCGTGGAGCACCTGCTGCTGGCCGTGCTCGGCGCGCCGGTGCTGGCCGGGTTCGACCTGCCGCGCGACGAGCTGGAGACGGCGTTCCGGGACTACCGGCGCAAGGGCGGGCTGACCAAGGCCGACGCGGAAGCGTTGCGGGGCTTGGGGATCGACGTCGACGCCGTGATCGAGTCGGCTGAGCAGTCCCTCGGCACCGGGGTGCTGCGACCGGGGCCGCGCCGGCGGTGGTTCGGGATGCCGCTGGAGCAGGACTTCAAGAAGGCGCTGGAGAACTCGCTGCGCGAGTCGCGCGACCTCGGCCACAACTACCTGGGTGTGGAGCACATCCTGCTGGCTCTGTTGCAGGGCAAGGGAATCGTGGCCGAGGTGCTGACGGAGCGGGAGGTCACGTACGCGGAGATCCGCAAGCGGGCCGCGAGCGCTCGCGCCAGGTGAGCGCGGGCAGGAACAGCTGCGCGAGCGGCCCGATGCCGAGCGCGTAGAGGACCGTGCCGATGCCGACCGTGCCGCCGAGCAGCCAGCCGGTGCCGAGCACGAGCAGTTCGAGCACGGTCCGCGTGAGCCGCAGGGAGATCCCCGTGCGGCGGCAGAACCCGGTGACCAGGCCGTCGCGCGGGCCCGGTCCGAGGCGGGAGCCGACGTACGCGGCGAACGCCACCGCGTTGAGCACGATGCCCAGCGTCAGGAACACAATCCTGGGCAGCAGTCCCTCCGGCGCGGGCAGGAGCGAGAGCGTCACGTCGACGCTGACGGCGATGACCACGACGTTCGCGATCGTGCCGATGCCGGGTTTCTGCCTGAGGGGGATCCACAGCAGGAGAACCAGCACGCCGGTGATGGCGGTGATCAGCCCGAAGCTCAGGCCGGTGATTTTCGTGAGGCCCTGGTGCAGCACGTCCCACGGGTTCAGGCCGAGAGTCGCGCGGATCTGCATCGCCATGCTCGCGCCGTAGAGCCACAGCCCTGCGGCGAGCTGCGGGAGGCGACGGGCGGGTGAGATCCGGACGGAGACCTGGTGGAGTGCGGTCATGGAGGCCATGTGGCCATGTTGCGCCCTGATTGGCCTGGTAATCCATAGCCAATTTGGCATAATTGGCCTCATGCTCCCACCAGGTGGACGTATGTCCGGAGTCCGGCTCGCGAAGCTGCTCGGCGAGTGGCGTCGTGGCGGGCCCCGGCAGTGCGTTGTCGATCTCGTCTCGGCCATGAAACTGCTGGTCGCGGACGGACGGCTGCCCGTCGGGACTCGGCTGCCGTCGGAACGGGAGCTCACCGAGGCGCTCCCCGTGAGCCGCACCACCATCACCGCGGCACTCGACCAGCTGCGGGCCGAGGGGGTCGTGGAGTCGCGGCGCGGGGCCGGGTCGTGGATCAACGGGCCAGTCGGTGGCGGGGGCGGGATCACCGGGGGCGACGACACGTTGATCGACCTGTCCCGTGCCGCGCCGCGCGCGCTGCCGTCCGTGCGGCTCGCCATGGAGGTGGCGATGGGCCAGATGCCGGAGCACCTCGCGTCGCACGGGTACGACGAGCGGGGCCTCCCGGTGCTGCGGCAGCGGATCGCCGACCGGTACACGGCTCGGGGACTGCCGACCTCGCCCGACCAGATCGTGGTGACGTCCGGGGCGCAGCACGCGTGGGCGCTGGTGCTGCGGCTCTTCGCCGGGCCCGGCGACCGGGTGCTGGTGGAGCAGCCGAGCTACCCCAACGCGCTGGAGGCGGTGCGGGCGTCGTTCGGCATCCCGGTGCCCGTGCCGATGCTCGCGGACGGCTGGGACCTCGACGGCTTCGAGGCCGCGCTGCGCCAGGCGGGTCCCCGGCTGGCCTACCTGATCCCGGACTTCCAGAACCCGACCGGACTGCGGATGTCGTCCGAGTCGCGGGAGTCGCTGTCCGCCGTGCTGAGGAAAGCGCGTACGCCGTGGGTCGTCGACGAGACATTGGTGGAGCTCGCGCTCGACGGCTCGCCGGAACCGCTGCCGATGGCCGCGTTCGGCGGGGATTCGGTGGTGACGCTGGGATCCGCGAGCAAGTCGCACTGGGGCGGACTGCGGATCGGGTGGATCAGGGCGTCCGCGGACGTCGTGCACCGGCTGCTGTCGACGCGGGCGGCGATCGACCTGGGCACCCCGGTGTTCGAGCAGCTCGTGCTGGCAGCGTTGCTGGAGTCGCCGGAAAGCGTTCTGCGGCAACGGCGCGAGGAGGCCCTGACGCAACGGGACGTGGCAGTCGCGGCGTTGCGGGAACATTGTCCACAGTGGAGTTTCGACGTGCCGGCCGGCGGGCTCGGGGTGTGGTGCTCGCTCGACGGGCCGGTGAGCACGCGCATCGCGGTGGTGGCGCAGAACTACGGCCTGCGGCTCGTCCCCGGCCCTCGCTTCGCGGTGCACGGAGGGTGCGAGCAGATGCTCCGAGTGCCGTACACGCAGTCGCCCGAAGTGCTGCGCGAGGCGATAGCCCGTTTGGGTGTGGTGGCTGCATCTGTTGCAGGAACAGGATTTGCGGCGGACGCCGACCTGTCCGTGCCGGTCGCGTGAAACACGTCGGCCCGGTCTCCCGCAGCGGTGGAGACCGGGCCGACGAACTTGCCAACGAGAGGCCTGCGGCGGGGGACGACCCAGGGATTGGCGTCCCCCGTCCGCAGGTTTCCCGTGTGGTCCGAGCCTGCGGGGGCAGCGCGGCACTCGGACCAGACCCGACCTGCCAGGGCGCGGTTGGCAGGTCAGGAAGACTGGGTTCCTTGCGTACAACGGGAAATAAGAGGAGGAGTTACTGGCGCGACGGAACTGGACGGTCACAAATCGCGCAGAGGGCAGACTGGTCCTGTCGGACTCAGTCGGGTGACGTGGCGGGCAGGCCCGGAATGCTGCCGGGCGCAGTGCCGTCGCGACGCTCCTCGACCGACCACGTGGTGGGCGGGAAGAGCGAGTTGTGCGACGTCAGAACAGCGAGCACGCCGCGCGTGCCGCCGGAGTTGTCGGTGTGGCCGGACGACGCGGAGGCCGTCGCGACCACGGGGGCCTGCTGCGGTACGGGCAGCGGCGCGTCCGGGCCGGGGGTGGACCAGTTGTAGTCGCTCACCGGCGCGGGTTCGGTCTTCACGGGAGCGGGCACCGGAAGGTCGGGCAGGAGCGGCACGGCCTTCTTGGCCACCAGCACGGGTGCGGGTGGCGGAGGAGGAGGCGGCGGTGGGAGCTCGGCGGCGATCTTCGCCGCGATCTTGGCGGCGCGCACCCTGGCCTTGGCCTGGACGACCTCGGGCGGCGCCTCGTTGCGGACCGTGCCGGAGCGCGTGTTGCTGTTCGAGCCGCCGGTGAAGTCGAGGACCGGGCCCTCGTCGGGCTCCTCGGTGTCTTCTTCCGGCTTCGTGACGACCGGCGGTGGGACGAGCTCGACCGGCTGGCGCTTCTCGACGATCGACGCCGTGAGGGCCTCGGCCCACCCGGCGGGGTCCTCGAGCAGCTGCGGGGTCTCGACCGCGGCCTCGGTGGTGATCTCGACGGCCGGCGGTTCCTCGGGGCTGGCGGAAGCGGTCGTGCCGCTCAGCAGCCAGGCGGCGGCGGTCAGGCCGCCGAGCGCAGCGGTCCGCAGCAGCAGTGCGACTCCACCACCTGCCACAGGATCACCACCCGTCCACCGTTTCGGGTCACCCTCAACGCACAGCGCCGTCGGAGGTCGACGTAGAGCTATGTCTAGCACCGGTGAGTGGCTTTGCGAACGAACTCGGCGCGAAACACCCGGAAGGGCGGTCTCGTGCGGCTGTCCGTGTCGCCCTGATCAGGCATGAACACCGTCAGTGTCGTCATCGGATCGAGTGACTTTGCGCCTCAGTCCCCTGTGGACCGTGTCGCGGCGGGGGATGGTGTCTGATGTGGACGCGCCGAAGCAGGTCAACAACCTCTCTGAGCTGGTCGATCACGTCTCCCGTGAACTCGGCCCGGTGATTGTGCATGATCGCGCGGGACCAAACGAGAGCTTGCTCCGTTCGGGGGAACTGGTGGTCCTGCCGGCGGACGCACCCACTGTGCGCAAGCGTTTGCGAGGCATCTACTCGCACGAGGAGATCGTTTCAGGTGCCATCCGCATGCACCTGAAGGCGTCCGAACGAGCGCGCGTCGCCGACATCGCCGTGGACGTGGGGGCGACGCCGAACCACGTCCACTTCGCCTGCCCGATCATGATCGGCACCTCCCGGCCCGTGATCGGCGAACGCATCCCGGAGTTGCTGGGCGAGGGCACGGTCGCGTTGCTCGACACCCCGCTCGACGCCCCGCACGGCATGTTGGTCGCCGGTGTCCTCCGCCACCACGGCGCCTCGGTCCGCCCGTTCCCCGTCCTGGGCGCTTCGGGTTTCGGCGACGACCTGAGCCTGGCCGCCGCTCTGCGCGCCACCTGCGACCTGCCGGTGGTGCTGGTGGCGTCCGGCACCTACTCGTTCGACGACCGGTGCCCGCCGGTACTGGCCTCGTACGGCCGCAACGTGGTGGCCGCGGCGGGCAACGGCGGTTCCGCACGCCCGTGGTGGCCCGCCGCGCTGCCCTCGGTGACGGCGGTGGGCACGTCGGCACCGTTCTCGGGGCACGGGCCGTGGGTCGACGTGGTCGCACCCGGCGTCGACGTGCCCTCCACGGTGGGGACTTCGCAGCAGCTGTGCACCGGCACGTCCTTCGCCGCAGCTCTTCACGCCGCGACTCTCGTGCCGGTGCCGTAGCAGCTGAAGCCGAGGTGGGCGACGGCTCTGGCCGCCTCCACCGGGTGGCCGATCCTGCGGTGCACCTCGGTCATGGCCTCGCTGACCAGCGCGTCCGGCACGCGGAGGGTGGTGGCGACGACCGCTCTGGTGCCGGCGTCGAGGAACGCGCGGGCGAGGCCTGACTCGCAGGCCGACAGGACGACGACGTCCGGTGGGCTCTCGATCCTGGCGATGTCGTAGCCGTAGAGCGGGCCGTCCTCCAGTTCGAGGTGGGAGAACAGCGGGTTGTCCGGGTTGACGTGCCCGTGCGCCGCGATGTGCACGACCCCGGCACCTTCCAGCGCCCTGAGCGTCGACTCCACAGTGGACCTGACGATCATGCCGCCGTGTTCTCGTTGGAGTGCGGGTACTTCGTCGGTGGGCAGTCCGGGGCCGGTGACCCAGACTCGGCGGCCGTGGTGGTTGGAGGACCTCCAATGCCGTAGCGACGGGATGACGTGGACCCGGCGGCCAAGCGCGGCCCACGGCATGTCGTCGAGCACGCCGTCCGGGATGACGACGACCTCCTCCGCGTCCGGCAGCAGGTCGGAGGTGACGGGACGGCCGGCCTGCAGGGCGAGCTTGGCGGTGCGGACGAGTTCGGCGGGGTCGGGCACCACGCGCAGGCGGGCGCGGCCGTTGATCACCGTGACCGCCTTCGTCCGTCCTTCGTGGACGATGAAGCTGACCAGCGGCAGGTCTGGTGTCGTCGCGCCTGGCTTCGTGCGAGTGGCGGCCGCCAGGGTCAGCCTCCGGACGTCCCGCTCCCTGGCCTCCAGCGGCAGCCCGAACGCCTTCGCCCGCCGCAGCTCGCCCAGGGCTCGGGCGAGGCCGGGTTCGTTCGGAGGCAACGGAACCGACGCCCGGTGGTGCTCGGACCAGTGCAGCACCTCGCGAGCGGTCCTGGCGAGCCCGAGCGCGTGCCCGGTCAGCTCACGCCGGGGCCAGTCGCCGTGGTGTTCGTCCAGCAGCCTGAGCCCGGCCCGGCACGCGGCCAGCGCACCTCTGCGGTCCGACCGCCGTGCCTGTGCGAGCCACCCGAGCGCCCGAGTCTGCACCGGCCCGCGAAACCTGTGCGCCGCGACGGCGTCGAGCTTCCCGGCGGCGAGCATGAACTCGACGTCCGCACCGCCCAGCCTCCGCGCGGGCTCGGGATCCCCGTCCCGCAACGCGCACCGCGCACTCAGCACAGCCAGTTCCGGCACGTGCCTGGCGCAGCGACGCAGCAGCTCCACCGCGGGCGCCAGCACCCGGCGCGCCTCCGCGGTGAGCCCGGCCGCGAGCAACGCCTCGGCCCGGTCGACGAGCGCCTCCGGCCGGCTCGCCGAGTCCAGACCGGTCTTCGCGGCCTCCTCGTACCTGCGCAGGGCGAGCGGCAGGTTGCCCGCGAGCATCGCCACGAACCCCTTGTTGTGCAGGCACATCGCCGCTCGTCCTGCCTCACCCGACGACCGCAGCAGCGTCTCGGCCGCGGTGAAGTCGGCCTCCGCCTGGACGAGCTTCAACGCGGAGCACCGCGCGATCCCACGTCCGACGAGCGCGTTGGCCAGCCACCGCTCGTCGCCGTACCGGCGCAGCTCCTTGACGACCGCGGTGAGTTCGGCGATGGCCAGCCGAGGCTCCGCCGAGCAGAGGTGCAGGCCGCGCAGGCACCGCGCCCGCGCCAGTTCCCCGCCGCGCAGGTGGGGTGTGGCCAGGTCGAGGTGGTGGAGGCTCTGCCTGCGGCGCCCGCGATCCAGCTCGATCCACGCGAGTGTGAGGTGGAACCGGGCCGCGCCGGTGAGCCGCAGCCCGCGCCGCGCGAACTTCGCGGCGACGTCGAGGTGGCCGAGTTCGACGTGGGCCACGCTCAGGTCGTGCAGGGCGTCGGCGCGCTGGACCTTCGTGCCGCGGATCTCGGTCGTGGCGATGGTGGCCCGGGGGTCGGCGCTGGCGCTCATGCGACGAACCAGCCCGTCGTCATGCCGAGCGCGGGCACCGCCACGCACACCGGGCCCGGCCTGACGGTCGTGCGGAACCAGCCCTCGGCGTCCGGCCGCAGCGCCTGGACGCCGGCCGGCTCGTGGACCTCGACGGTGAGGCCGCTGTCGTCCAGCACGCCGGTCAGCCGGCCCGAGTCGACCCGCAGGTGCAGGCGGCCGGTGCCGAGGTGGAACACGAGCTGGTGGGAGGAGCCGCGAACCGGTTCTTGGACGGCCTCCATGGGTTCGAGGCCAGTCGGGCGGGGCGCGAGGGCCAGCGGTGGGGTGTCCGAGCGGAACAGGTCGGCGATCTCGTCGAGCAGCGAGTCCCTCATCGCAGGCCCTCCACCTTCCGTCGCAGGTCAGCGAGGCAACGGGTGCGGGTGGAGCCAACGCTCCCCAGCTTCATCCCCAGGGCGTCGGCAACCTGTGCATAACTCAGTTCGGGGCTGTGGGCAGCGATCCGCAGCAGCTGTTGGCAACGTTCGCTCAAGGTCATCAGCGCGGACCACAGGCGGCGCTGCCGGTCGTTGGTGACGGCCACCTCGTCCGGGGCCGGGAGGGGGGAGGCCGGCTCCCACAGGTCGTACGAGACCTCACGGCCGCGGGTGCGCAGGACCGTCAGCGACTGGCGGGTGGCGGTACGGACCAGCCACACGCCGAGACGTTCCGGTTCTCGCAGGCGCGTCAGGTGTTCTGCCAGGCAGAGCCAGGTGCACTGGTAGACGTCGGCGGCATCGGTCTGGCTCAGGCGGAACGATCTGGGCACCGACCAGACCAGGCGTGAGTAGCGGTCGACGAGGGCGTCCCAGCCGGAGAGGCCGGAACGCCACGCCACGAGAAGCTCTGTGTTCGAGTCCATGACATTTGGAGTCGAACTCCGGCGCCGAGGCTCCACACCTCACCCGAAAGTGGGTTGTCCACAGCTGTGGAGAAACTCATCCACGCCTGTGGACAACTACAGCTTGTGGAGGCGCTCCACGGCTTCGTCGATCACGGCGTCCTGCTTGCAGAACGCGAAGCGGATCAGGTGCTTCCACTGGTCCGGTCGGTCGGTGAACACCTGGACGGGCACGGCCGCGACGCCGATCCGGGCCGGCAGGTCGCGGCACAGGGCCCAGCCGTCCTCGTAACCCAGAGGCCTGACATCGGCACAGATGAAGTACGTGCCCTCGGACGAGCGCACCTCGAAACCGGCTTCTCGCAGGCCCTCGGCCAGACGAGCGCGCTTCGACGCCAGCGAGTCGCGCAGCGACGTGACCCAGTCCAGTTCCGCGGTCAGGGCGTGCGCGACGGCGGGCTGGAACGGCGCGCCACCGACGAAGGTCATGAACTGCTTGGCCGCGCGGACCGCGCCGACGAGCTCGGAGGGCCCGCAGACCCAGCCGATCTTCCAGCCGGTGCAGTTGAACGTCTTGCCCGCACCGGAGATCGACAACGTGCGCGACGCCATGCCGGGCAGCGAGGCCAGCGGGATGTGCACGAGCCCGTCGAACACCAGGTGCTCGTAGACCTCGTCGGTGATGGCCAGCAGGTCATGCTCGACGCACAGCGCCGCAATCGCTTGGAGCTCCTCCAAGCGGAAAACCGTGCCGGTCGGGTTGTGCGGCGAGTTGACCAGGACGGCCCGCGTCCGCGGCGTGACGGCGGCGCGCAGGGCGTCCACGTCCAGCGCCAGGCGGCCGGACGCGTCCTCACGCAGGCCGACGGTCACCCGCGTCGCACCCGCCATGGCGACGGAGGCGGCGTACGAGTCGTAGTACGGCTCGATCAGGATCACCTCGTCACCGGCCTCGACCAACGCGAGCAACGAGGCCGCGATCGCCTCGGTGGCACCGACCGTCACCAGGACCTCGGTGTCGGGGTCGTAGGAGAGCCCGTACCGCGAGCGGTGGGCGGCGACGGCGCGGCGCAGCACCGGCATCCCGGGACCCGGCGGGTACTGGTTCACCCCCGACGCGATCGCCGACTGCGCCGCCGCGAGCATCGACGACGGACCGTCGGTGTCGGGGAAGCCCTGACCGAGGTTGACGGCGTCGTGCCGCACGGCCAGCGCCGTCATCTCCGCGAAGATGGTCGACGTGAACGGCTGCAACCGAGGAACTAGCGCTGGTACCCGCACAACGCAGGATCTTCACGGACAATGTGGTTGTGGAGCAACTGACCGCCGCTGACCAGCAGAAGCGCACCGACCTGCGCAAGATGAAACTCGTCGCGACGAGCTTCCTGATAGGCGCGACGATCATCTTCTTCGCCACGCACGCCTTCGAAGGGGCCTGGGTCGGCTACGTGCGGGCCGCCGCGGAGGCCGGCATGGTCGGCGCGCTCGCCGACTGGTTCGCCGTCACCGCGCTGTTCCGGCGGCCCTTGGGCCTGCCGATTCCGCACACCGCGATCATCCCCGAGCGCAAGAACATGTTCGGCCAGACGCTCGGTGACTTCGTGGGCGTCAACTTCCTCAGTCCCGAGATCGTGCAGGACAAGCTGCGCCGGGCGGGCATCGCGGAACGGGCCGGGGCCTGGATCAAGCAGCCCGACAACGCCGAACGGATCACCAACGAGCTCTCGAACGTCCTCAAGGGTGCGATCACGGTCCTCAAGGACGAGGAGGTCCAGGCCGTCGTCGAGCAGGCGATCGTCAAGCGGGTCACCGCGAAGCCGTGGGGGCCGCCGCTCGGCAAGCTGCTCGGGCAGGTCCTGACGGACGGCGCGCACCACAAGCTCGTCGACCTCATGTGCGACCGCGCCTACGAGTGGGTGCGCGACAACTCCGACAACGTCAGCCTGATCGTCACGGACCGTGCGCCGACGTGGTCGCCGAAGTTCGTCGACGCGCTGCTCGGCGACAAGGTGTACACCGAGCTCGTCAACTTCGCGTGGGCCGTCAAGACCGACGTCAACCATCCGATGCGGCTCGCCGTCGACCAGTTCATGATCGAGTTCGCCACCGACATGCAGAGCGATCCGGTCACGATGCAGAAGGCCGAGCAGGTCAAGCAGCAGGTGATCAACCACCCCGACGTGCAGAAGGTGATCAGCTCCGCCTGGGGCACGGCGAAGAAGATGTTGCTCGACGCCGCCGAGGACCCGTCCAGCGAGCTCCGCAGGCGCGTCACGCAGGGGTTGATCACGCTCGGCACCAACCTCACCGACGATCCCGAGCTGCGGGCCAAGGTCGACGGCTGGCTGGAGCAGGCCGCCGGGTACGTGGTCGGCAACTACCGCGCGGAGATCACCACGCTGATCACGGACACGGTCGAGCGCTGGGACGCCGAGGAGACCTCGCGCAAGATCGAACTGCAGGTCGGCAGGGACCTGCAGTTCATCCGGATCAACGGCACCGTGGTCGGCGCGCTCGCCGGCCTGGTGATCTACACCGCGGCCAACGTGCTGTTCTGAGCTCTGGTTCGTTTTCGGAAGGTGCGGGCCTTCTCGCGGTTCCCGCAGACCCGCATCGAGCACCAGGTGCGCGAGCGGTTGCGGGAACGGTCGAAGAACGCGCGTTGGCAATCTTCGGCCGGACAGATCTTGAAGCGTTCCCACGAGCCGAGCACCGCGAGGCGGGCGGAGGCGGCGAGCACCGCGCCGAGCGCGTCCGAGCTCGACAGCACCGGGACGCCGTCGGTGAGCTCGATGTGGACGACGCCCGCTGCCGTCTGAGGCCCTGAGGACCCCTCGATGGACGACCGCAGCGCCGCCCGTGCGGCGCGCGCCTGCGCGATTTCGCTGCTCCGCCCGAGGCCGCGCTCGGTCACCCATGCGCGCCAGGAGGCTTCACTGTCCAGTACGTGTCGAGTGTTCAGGAAGTCGAGCAGCAGCTCGACGTCGTGATCCCAGCCGACAGTCAGACCAGTCACCCCACCACTGTAGGCGCCACGGCGGTCGCTCGTCAGGGCATCCGCTGACTACATCGGGTGTATACACGGTGTGTATAGTGCTCCGCATGGCGATCGGACACGCACTGCTGGGCCTGCTGGAAGGCGGTCCAAGGCACGGTTACGACCTGAAGCGCGCCTACGACGAGCGTTTCGGCCAGCACCGGCCGCTGGCGTACGGCCAGGTGTACTCGACCCTGTCGAGACTGCTGAAGAACGGCCTCGTGGCCGAGGCGGGCGTCGAGGCGGGTGACGGCCCGGAGCGCAGGCGGTACGCGATCACGGACGCCGGGGTCACCGACGTGGAGCGCTGGCTCGGCACGCCGGAGAAGCCGGAGCCGTACCTGCAGAACACCCTCTACTCGAAGGTCGTGCTGGCCCTGCTGTCCGGCCGCAGCGCGACCGACGTGCTCGACGTCCAGCGCTCGGCACACCTGGGGACCATGCGCGAGCTCACCAGGCGCAAGGCGGACGGTGACCTCGCCGACCAGCTGATCTGCGACTTCGCCCTGTTCCACCTCGAAGCCGACCTGCGGTGGCTCGAACTGACCGCGGCCCGCCTCGACAAGCTGGCCGCGGAGGTCGGGAAATGAGCCTGTTGGTCGCGCAGGACCTGCACAAGTCGTTCGGGAAGACGCACGCGCTCGAAGGAGCCGGTCTGACCATCCGCGCCGGCGAGATCGTCGCGGTGATGGGTCCCTCCGGTTCCGGCAAGTCCACGCTGCTGCACTGCATCGCGGGCATCCTGCCGCCGGACTCCGGCGTCGTCCGCTACGGCGACCGCGAGCTCACCTCGATGTCCGACCGCGAGCGCAGTGAGCTGCGGCGCACCGACTTCGGGTTCGTCTTCCAGTTCGGCCAGCTCGTGCCGGAACTGACCTGTCTGGAGAACGTGGCGCTGCCGTTGCGGCTCAGTGGCATGAAGCGCAGGGCGGCCGAACGCGCCGCGAGGGACTGGATGGCCAAGCTGGAGGTCGACGGCGTCGCGGACCAGCGGCCCGGCGAGACGTCCGGCGGCCAGGGGCAACGCGTGGCGATCGCCCGTGCGCTGGTCACCGAACCGAAGGTGGTCTTCGCTGACGAACCGACGGGCGCGCTCGACTCGCTCAACGGCGAGAGGGTGATGCACCTGCTCACGTCGGCCGCACGGGAGACCGGTGCCGCCGTCGTGCTGGTCACGCACGAGGCCCGCGTCGCCGCCTACTCCGACCGCGAGGTCGTGGTGCGCGACGGCAAGGCCAGGGACGTGGAGTTCGTTCGATGACACAGGTGATCAGCGATCTGCTCCTCGGCGTCCGGCTGGCTGTCGGGGGCAGCCGGAAGTCGTGGGGCAGGCTCGTGCTGCAGGGCGTCGGCATCGGGCTGTGCGTGGCTGTGCTGCTGCTCGCCGCCGCGATCCCGAACGCGCTGAAGGTGCGCGACGACCGGACGGACTCCCTCAACGAGGTGGCCGAGGGCACTGGACCGGCGCCGTTGCTGATGGAGGAGATGTACGTTCACTTCCGTTCGCTGGACATCCCCGGCAACTACGTCAACGTGCGCGCGGAGAACGCGCCGGTGCCGCCGGGCCTCGAGCGGTTGCCGGGGGACGGCGAGATCGTCGTGTCGCCGGCTCTCGCGGAGTTGCTCGCCTCGCCGGACGCCGGACTGCTCGGGCCGCGGTTCCCGCAGAGGGTGATCGGCACGATCAGCCAGGCGGGCCTGGTCGGGCCGCGCGACCTCCTGTTCTACGCGGGTGACACCACGATCGCCGAGCGGGAGGGCAACCGGGTCTACGCGTTCGGGCAGACCTACGAACGTCGTGGCCTCGACCCGGTGCTGTGGATGCTCAGCCTCGTCGGCATCGTCGTACTGCTGTTCCCCGTGCTGGTGTTCGTCGGCGTGGCGACCCGGCTCGCGGCGGCCCAGCGCGATCGCAGGCTCGCGGCGTTGCGGCTGGTCGGCGCGGCCGCGAGCCGGGTGCGGCTGATCGCGTCCGGTGAGACGCTGGTCGGCGCGCTCGCCGGGCTCGTGTTCGGCATCGGGTTCTTCTTCGCGGCCCGGCCGCTGGCCGACGACATCTCCATCGCCGAGGTCGCGATCTACCCCGCCGACCTCCTGCCCACGCCGGAACTCGCGGCGCTGGTGCTGGTGGCCGTGCCGGCGCTCGCGGTCCTCACGTCGCTGTTCGCCATGCGCCGCACGATCATCGAACCGCTCGGCGTGGTCCGGCACCAGAAGCCGGTGCGGCGCAGGCTGTGGTGGCGCCTCGTGCCGCCGGTCGCCGGAATCGCCCTGCTGGTCAGCCAGGCCGGCGCCATCGGCGAGAAGGACTCGCGGTTCCAGTTCTACGTGATCGCCGGTGTGGTGCTGCTGATGCTGAGCATTCCGGTGCTGCTGCCGTGGCTCGTGGAGTGGGTCGTGAACTGGATGCGCGGCGCGACGCCCGCGTTGCAACTCGCGGTGCGCAGGCTGCAGCTCGACGCGGGCACGGCGGCGCGGGTCGTCGGCGGGGTGGCCGTGGTGCTCGCGGGCACGGTGACGTTGCAGGTCCTCATCGCGAGCGTGGAGAAGGACGTGATCGACGAGGAGAAGCGGGACCTGGTCCACAACTTCGTCGCGTTGACGCCCAAGGGCGAGTTCGACATGGCCGCGATGAAGGACGCGGTGGCGGCCGGCAACGGCGTGCGGGCCGTGCACGTTCTCGACCGCACCTCCGCGAAGCTGCCGGACGGCAGCACGACCAGGGTCTCCGTCGGCACGTGCTCGGCGTTGAAGGCGCAGGCCGACGTCAAAGGCTGCACGGACGGCAAGGCCTACCTGGTGCGGTTCTCGCGGGGCGCGGCCGGCGCGGAGTCCGGCGAGGTGCTGATGGTCGGCGGCAGGAGCGCGTGGACCGTGCCCCGGCTCGAGGAGGTGCCCGGCATCTCGCCCGGCCTCTTCCTCACCCCGGCGGCGGCCGAGGGCCTCGACCTCTCCGAAGGCATGCCCCAGTTCCAGGCCGAGCTGGACCTCGCGGTGCCGGACGCCGCCGAGCACATGCGCAACGCCATCGCCCCGTACAGCTGGCGGGTGCACGCGTACTTCTACGGCCAGGACGACACGGCCGAGGTCGAGCTGGTCTTCGGCGCGGTCCGGCAGGTGCTGATCGCGGGTTCGATGCTCACCCTGCTGCTCGCGGGCGCGTCGTTGCTGGTCATGGCGTTGGAGCAGGTGCGGGAGCGTCGGCGTTCGCTCGCCGTCATGGCGGCGAGCGGGGTGCCGCGCGGCATACTCGCGCGGTCGTTGCTGTGGCAGAACGGCGTGCCGCTGGTGCTGTCCACGGCGATCGCGGTGGGCACCGGTGTCCTGCTCGGCGTGATGGTCACGCGGGTGTTCAACGCCGAGGTGGCCTACGACTGGCAGGGCACTGCCACGCTCGCCGGCGCCTCGGTGGTGCTGGTGCTCGCGGTCACTGCTCTGACGTTGCCTTCGCTGAGAAGGGCGACCGGAGCACTTGGCCTGCGGACCGAGTGATCACCTCGTGCTCTGCCAGGCGGTCCTGCACCAGTCCGTGGCGGAACTGGTAGCAGGCTCCCGCCCGGCAGAGCACGCCGAGCTTGCGCGAGTCCTCCAGGAAGACCATCAGCTCCCAGGGCAGCTTTCCGCGCAGCGCCAGCCAGATCCGCGCGACGGTGAACCACCACCAGCGCAGGTGCAGGACGGCGAGCGCGAACCCGAGCATCAGCCCGGACGCGAGTCCCAGCCCGACCATGCCGGTCTGGCCGGGGCCGAACACCAGTGCCGCCGCCGACCCGAAGACCACGGCCAGCACGAGAGATCCGGTCCACACCGCGATCCGGTCGCGAGCCATCGTCCACAGAGGACTGGAAGCCTGCGAGAGCTCGGCGGCGCTCGACAACGCGAACCGCAGCGCGATCGCCACGGCCATGCCGAGGCCGACCACGAGTCCGGCGGAAAGTCCGTACAGGGCACCGAAGACGAGTCCCGCGGCGAGCCCGAGCACACCGGGCACGAGCAGCAGGCTGCGCGCGATCCCCAGGCGTGGCTTGGCTTTGCGCTCGTGCGAGGCGGTCAGTGCCGCCGCGCCGACGCCGATGCCCGCGACCAGGCCGGTGATGGGAGCGAGCGACGGCGTGATCGAGTACGCCATCAGCCAGCCGACGCCGAACCCGCCGATCGCACCCAGCACCAGCGCGCCGAGCACCGCGAGCCACGTGCTGCCGACCGACCGGCGCAGCTCCCACCAGGCCAGTTCGCGGATGCCCCGGTCCCGCATCTCGTGGGCGAGGAACTCGAGCCACTTGCGGGCGCGGTCACGGGGCCAGACCTGCGTGGCCCCGGCGTGGTGCGCGAACGCCCTGTTGCCGAACGCCCGTGACACCAATTCGTCGCAGAGGTGGTCGGAGATCGCCCGCGCGTCCGGGAAACGGCCGCGGTCGAGCAGTTCGGTCGGTTCGGCCTCGCTGTCCGCGTAGACCATGCTGGCGAGCCACATCGTGAGCGGCGTCGACAACGCGTCCGCGAGCCTGCCGTCCGGCTCCTCGCGCAGCTGGATGAACACCGGCTCCCAGCGCGCCGCACCCCAGCTGTCGGCGCTCGCCCGCAGGTAGGTCGCGACCTCGTCGAGGTCGAGCGGGGCCAGTTCGACGACGTCCGCGCCCGGCAGCGGCCCGGCGAGGCGGACGGCCGACGCGAACTCGTCCGTGCGGCACGTCAGCACCATCGGCCGCTTCGAGGGGAACGCCTTGGCGATCCGCGAGAGGGCGTCCGCGCGCTGGTGGGCGGGGATGTCGTCGAGGCCGTCGAGCACGGGCAGCACCAGGTGCTGCTCGATCAGCAGATCACCGGCGTAGCTGCCGTACAGCTCGGTGTTGCGCAACGCCGGATGGTCCTCGTACAGCCTGCGCGTGAGCCACGTGCGGATGTCCTCGACCGCCGGGTTCCACGTCGAGAGGGGCAGCAGGACCGGCACCATGCCGCCGTCGTAGCGGTCCAGCAGGCCGCACGTCAGCAGCATCGCGACCGTCGACTTGCCGGTGCCGGCCTCGCCGATGACCACCATCCGCCGGTTGATCTGCCGTTCGAACGCGCCCACGACCGCGTCGCTGCGTCCCGGCGGGGCGGCGGGTTCGTCGCTCACGTCCAGCTCGGGCGCGATCCAGTGCAGGTCGAGCACGTCCGGGTCGGTGAGGCCGCGCGAGCGGACCTCCTCGTTCCACTGCGCCTGCAGGCCGACGGCGAGCGCCCGGCACGCCGCGTCGAGGTGCTCGTCAGTGCTCAGCTCGGCGTTGTGCCTGCGCCTGACCCACGGGTCCAGCAGCGCGAGGAAGCCCAGGAACGCCACCGCGAGCACGATCAGCCACAGGCGCGGGTTGATGCCGTGGTCGGTCACGAACAGCCCGGCCGCGGTGAGCAACGCGGTCAGCACGCACCCGGTCAGCAACGCCTGCTGACGGAATCTCGACATGCGTCGCATCATGACGCACCGCATCCGCCCGGGGTCGATTCAGTGACCCGTGTCGTGACGTTCGTTTGCGGATCACAGATGCCAGCTCAGCTCCCCCAGGGTGAGGTGCTGGCCGTCGGGCCCGATCGTGACGCCGAACTGGTTGCGGCGGGGTTTGCCCAGGTCGTGCCATGCGACCAGGGCGTCCTCCGCGATGTCCCACAGCCGGCGCGGGCCGCCCTGGTGGACGTGCGTGCCGCGGTGGTGCACCCAGGACCCGTCCGAATGGGCCAACCAGTTGGGCCCGGCGACGACGCCCGGCAGCGAGATGCCCGCGAAGAACTCGAACGGGCTGGCGGGGTCGAGCACCGTCGCGAACGGGACAGTCGTGGTGCGACGGTCGAACTCGCCGGTCCCCTTCGCCGCCGCTGGACGGGCGTGCGCGCGCAACGGCATGAAGCGCCCGTCCTCGGGAAGTACGCGGCCTTCGCCGGTGCCGTCGCCGTTGGACACGATCCGCACCAGCCCGGCACCGATAGGACGGTGCAGCGTCGTGACCACCAGACCGCCGGGCCTCGTCTGCTCCAGCCAGGCGGGTGGGACGGTCGCGACGGAGCAGGTGGCCAGCAAGCGGTCGTACGGTGCGCGCTCCCGGTGGCCCAGCGCGCCGTCACCCGTCACGCAGGTGGGGTGGAAACCGTTGCGGTGCAGGCGTTCGCGTGCTCGTTCGGAGAGGTTCGGGTCCACGTCGATCGTCGTCACGTTGCCCGCACCCACGGCGTGGCACAGCAAAGCCGCGTTGTAGCCCGTACCGGTGCCGACCTCCAGCACCGTCTGTCCGTTGTGGACGTCCAGTGCCTCCAGCATGATCGCCATGATCGTGGGCATGCTCGACGAGCAGGTCGGTGTGCCGCCGGTCACCGTGTCGTCGCCGTCGAACTGGGTAACCCAAACCCGGTCGGCGTAGACCAGTTCGAGCCAACCGGGGTCGCTCGCATTGATCCGCTCCCAGTCGCCGTCGTGCAGCTGGCGGTAGAAGCGCGGCAGGAACTCGTGCCGCGGGACGGTGCTGAAAGCCTTGTGCCACTGGGAATCGCGCAGCACGCCAGCGCCGAGCAGGTGGTCCGCCAGCTCGGCGCGCAAGGCCACGGCGTCGTCCATGTCACCCCCACGGTAACCCTGTGGCGGAGACCACGCAGCGATTGCTAGCAGGGTGCTTGCAACTGCTAGCACTCGTCGCTAACGTGGTCGGTGGCACGAGGAACGGGAGCGGGAACAGTGGACAAGTCCATCGACAAAGCAGTCGCGGACCTCGGCCGCAACATCGGTGAGTACATCCGCGAGCAGCGCAACACCGCCAAGATCTCCTTGCGGGAGTTGGCGAAGCAGGCGGGTGTCTCCAACCCATACCTCAGCCAGATCGAGCGAGGACTGCGCAAGCCCAGCGCGGAGATCCTTCAACAGATCGCCAAGGGGCTGCGCATCTCGGCCGAGGTGCTCTACGTCGAGGCCGGGATCCTCCAGCAGCGCGAAGGCGGTGCGTTGGCGGACGCCATCGTCGCCGCGACCGATCTGACCGAGCGGCAGAAGCAGGTGCTGCTCGACGTCTACGAATCTTTCCGGCGGGAGAACACCGCCACTGACAAGGAGGACTGATCTCCATGCCGAAGCTCACCCAGGACGACGTTCGCAAGGCCGCCGAGCAGGGCGCCCACGCCGCACGCCAGGCGCTGCTCGCCGCGCTCGGTGCCGGTGACCTCGCCGCCAAGGCCGTGGTCGAGGCCCTCGGCAAGGCCAAGGACCGTGCCGACGAGGCCCGGACCCAGGCCGTCGACATCCCGAACGAGCTCAAGGACCTGCGCGAGAAGCTGCAGCCGGCCGAGCTCAAGAAGCTGGTCGACGCCTACACCGCCTCCGCGGTGAACCTGTACACCTACCTCGCCGACCAGGGCGAGCAGACGCTGGAGCAGATCAAGGCCCAGCCGCAGGTCAAGCAGGCCGTGGAGCAGGTCGAGCAGGCCGTCGAGGCCGCGCAGAAGCGCGCCGGGTCCGCCGCCGCCGACGCCAAGGTGCTCGCGGACGACGTCCTCGGCAAGGTGACCCGCCGCACCCGTTCGGTCGGCGAGAAGGTCGCCCTCGAGGTCGAGGACGCCGCCGAGAAGCTGGCGGAGGAGATCGTCGAGGTCGGTGGTGAGGCCGCGCACGAGGTCCGCAGCACCGCCCGCAAGACGGCCGCCCGCACGGCGCCGCGCAAGCCCGCGACGACGACCCGCACCACCGCCACCCCCACCACCACCGCGGTGAAGAAGACCACGCCGAACACCACCAAGTGAGTCGCTGAGGTCTCTTGAGAGGGGAGTGGCCCGACCGGGGCCGCTCCCCTCTTCACGTAACGGCACGTAGGCTGGCCCTGTGTTCTACGTGCCGGACTTCAGCATCACGAACCTCGACGGCATCGTGTACTTCCTCGCCGACCTGGGGTTCAGCGTCTTCGGCCTGTTCGCGTTCTTCCACGCGCTGAGCCAGCGCGTCGACGCGTACACCGCCATCGAGCGCATGACCAAGCCCGCCTGGCTGGGCATCACCGGTGGTGGGACGGCGGCGTTGCTGCTGTTCAGCCCTGGTGGCGTCGGGTCGATCTTCTGGCTCGCCGGCCTCATCGCGGTGCTCGTCTACATGGTGGACGTGCGCCCCAAGCTGATCGAGGTCCAGCGCGGCCCGCGTTGGTGATCACCCAGCCGTACGGCTCCGGCTCGCCGGTGACCCTGGTCGCCCACGGGCTCGGCGCCACGCCCGGCGAGGCGAGGATCCCCGCCTCCGGGCTGCCCGGCACCCGCGTCGTGGTGACGTTGCCGTCGCACGGCGACGCCCCGGACGCGCCGGAGGGCTACTGGGACTACGGCCGGATCGCGGCCGACCTGGGCACCGTTCCCGCTGACCACGCCATCGGCGTGTCGCTCGGCGCCGGTGCGCTGGTGCGGCTGTTGTCGGTCGAACCCGATCGTTTCGCGCGCGTGGCCCTGCTGTTGCCCGCGGTGCTGGACCAGCCCCGGCAGCCGTTCACGTTGCAGCAGCTCGCGGACCTGACCACGGGCCCGCCCGCCTACGTGGCCGAACGTCGCGCCGCGCTGACCAGGCTCGAGGCCGCCGCCGCGCAGTTGCCCGGCCAGGTCGCGGTCGCGGATGCGTCCTCGCTGGCTTCGGTCACTGCTCCGGTGCTGGTCATCGGGGCTGTCGGCGACCCGCTGCACCCCGAGGACGTGGCGAAGGCGACGGCGGCGGCGTTCCCCGAGGGGGAGCTGTGGCTGATCGACTCGGCCGCGCCGATGATCACCCACCGCACCGAGATCCGGCACCGGTTGGTCTCCTTCTTCGCCGGGTAGCCGAAGTGCATGGCTGAACAGAAGAAGATCGCGTTCCTCGTCGCGTCGGAAGGCATCGAGCAGATCGAGCTCACGGATCCGTGGGCGCACGTCGAGAAGGCCGGCGGAGTGCCGCGCCTGCTCGCGCCGAAGCTCGGTGAGGTGCGTGGCTTCAACCACCTCACGCCCGCCGACGCGTTCCCGGTCGACACGACGTTCGCCGACGCCAACGCCGACGACTACGCCGGTGCGGTCATCCCCGGCGGTGTCGCCAACGCCGACTTCCTGCGCATGGAGGACGAGGCCGTCGAACTCGTGCACGCCCTGGTCGCGGCCGGCAAGCCGATCGCCTCGATCTGCCACGGACCGTGGCTGCTCGTCGAGGCGAACGTGGTGCGCGGCAAGATGCTGACCTCGTTCCCGAGCCTGCAGACCGACATCCGCAACGCGGGCGGCGACTGGGCCGACGAAGAGGTCCGGGTGTGCGACATGAACGGGTGGACGCTCGTGACGTCCCGCAACCCCGACGACCTGCCGGCGTTCAACCGGGAGGCCCTGAAGGCCTTCGACCTGGGCTGATTACCGGGATCTGCAGCTCCCGGTGATCGTCTTAAAGGCGCGTCTCGGCGTAGTGCGCCATGGCGTCACGCAGCCACTCGGCCATGTTGTCGCCGCCGACCTCGAAGTTGCCCCGGAACTCGTCCGAGTCGACGTAGAGGTCGCCGAGGCCCTTGTAGGACTCCCGGTTGGGCGTCCAGCTCAGGCAGATCCAGCGGTAGTGGCGGTCGACCAGCTCCTGCGTCTGCGGAGCGTCGATCGCCGTACCCGCCGTGAACAGCGCGCCGAGTGCCTCGGCGATCTCCCGCCACTCGGCCATGAACTGGTCCGCGTCGGCCCGCGTCCAGCCCTTCATCTTCTTGCGGCTCTCGGCGATGTGCTCCCGCGCACCCTCGCCGTAGCGCTCGACGAGCTCGGCCTCGTGCCGCTCCTGCTTCTTCGCGTCGAAGCCGTCGAACAGCTCTTCCATCTTCACTTCGTCCCCTCCTTCCAGTTCTCGGATGGTGCGCGCGACGGTGTTGGCGAGCCGGTCCAGCCGTTGCTGCTCGCCCTGCAGCCACCGGTGGTGGTCGCGCAGGACCGTGAGCTGGTCCGTCCCGTTCAACATCTCCGCCACCACGTCGAGGCCCAGCCCCAGGTCGCGCAGCAGCAGGATCTGCTGCAGGCGGTGCACCTGTTCCTTCTCGTAGTAGCGGTAACCGTTGTCGCCGATCCAGGCCGGCGGCAGCAGCCCGATCGAGTCGTAGTGCCGCAGCGTCCTGGACGTCACCTTCGACATCCGGGCCACCTGGGCGATCGACCAGGCCATTCGGTTCTCCCCTCGCGCTCTGGAATCGAAGGTAGGGGTTGACGCAACGTAAAGGTCAAACGCGGGTTTGGCAGGATGTCCGCGAATTCGCGCTGGTCGTCCGGGTGCCCCTTCGTCGTGATTCGGCGGAGCCCAATCGCGGCGAAGCGGTGGCCGGATGACCAGCTGCCAGGCGAATTCGCCGGAGTCTGCGGAGCAGCGACAATGAACACCGTGTGGACCATCGCCGGGTCTCTCGAACCCGTACCTGTGCTTTCCCGCCTCGACCTCGTGCCCCCATCCGTTGCGGCCGCGCTGAAGAACCTGGACGGAGCGGACCGCGTCGCCGTGGCGCCGATTGACGCTTCGTTGGCGGACACCGCCGAGTTCTGCGCGCACTACGGCTCGCCGCTCGAAGCCTCCGCGAACTGCGTGGTCGTCGCGGGCAAGCGCGGCGACGTCGTCCGTTATGCAGCCTGCATGGTGCTCGCAACCATGCGTGCGGACGTGAACGGTGTCATCCGCAAGCGGCTCGACGCGCGCAAGGCGTCGTTCGCGCCGATGGACGAGGCCGTGGCGTTGACCGGCATGGAGTACGGCGGGATCACGCCCGTCGGTGTGCCCGCGGACTGGCCGATCCTCGTGTCGCCCGAGGTGGCCGCCGCCCCCGAGCTCATCGTGGGCAGCGGCATCCGGGGCAGCAAGATCCTCATCCCCGGTGACGTGCTGATGAAGCTCACCGGGGCCGAGGTCCTGCCTGACCTAGCGCGCTGACAGCCGGGCGATCACCTGGTCCGGGTCGAGGTCCCACCTGATCACCCGCGGGTCGGGGCCGGACGACGTGAGGTCGCCGCCCGCGTCGAACAGCACGGCCTTGACCGGGCCGGTGTGCCCGGTGAGCGTCGCGACCTGTTCGCCGTCGGTGACCCGCCACAACGTGATCAGGCTGTCGTTCGCGGCCGCCGCCACGGTGGTGCCGTCCCTGGTGGCGGCTACCGCTCCGACGGCGCCTCGTCCCGTGACGAGCGTGCGCTTGTTCTACACCACGGAGTGGCAGTTCCAGTGAGCTAGGACTGGTACTTCTGCAGTAGTGCGATCGCCTCGTCCACGTCGTCGGTGACGAGGATCCACTGCTCGGCCTCCCGGCCCGCCGCGAGTTTCATCACCAGCGGCGCGGCCGGGATCTCGTCCGTCCAGAACGCCTTGCCCAGGAAGATCATGGGCGCGGCCGGGCCGACGCTGCCGTAGTAGTTCTGCGTGAAGTCCTGGAAGACCTCCTGGACCGTGCCCGCCTTGCCTGGCGTATAGACGATGCCGCCGGTCGCGACGGTCAGCAGGCCCTCCTCGCGCACCGAGTTCGCGAAGTACTTCGCGTGCAGCTCGCAGGCCGGGTTGGGCGGCTCGTGGCCGTAGAACCAGGTCGGGATGCCGATCGTGCGCGGGGTCTCGAAGCTCGGGAGCTCCGGGAACGCCGCCAGCCACCGGCCGATCGACTCGTCGTCGTGGCCGAAGGACGGGGCCTGCGCGATGGTGCCGAGGACGTCGGCGTTCACCTCGCCGAGCCGCACGCCCAGCGGGACGGCCTCCATCGCGCCCGGCCCGCCGCCGGTCAGCACGGTGAAGCCCGCGCCGCCCAGCGCGGCACCGAGTGCGACGGCGTTGCGGTAGCCGTCGGAGCCGCGGGCGAGCGCGTGGCCGCCCATGACCGCGACCGGTGAGCCCGTCAGCGCGTCGTCGAGGGCCTCGGTGATCGAGTGGTCGTGCAGGCGTTCGGTCAGCGCGTGCAACGGGTCCGGGTGGTGGCCCTGCTGCCTGCTGTGCCGGTAGATCTCCGCGTCCGGGGTGTCGGCGTACGACTTGGGGTCGTCCGGGTCGAAGCCCGCGAACAGCTCCGCGGGTGTGTAGAGCGCCGACCGGTAGACGTCGTAGGGCAGGTCCGGGATGACCGGGAAGATCAACGCTCCCGCAGCCTCCGCCCGGCGCTGCATGGTCTCGCTGAGGGCGCAGCCGAGCAGCAGCGCGCCGTCCAGCGGCACCCGCACGTCCTCGCGAGTGAGGTCCAGCCCGATGATGACGGCTTTGCGCAGGTCAGGAGCTGCCCGCAGCTGGTCGAGGTCGGTGATTTCGATCCGCACGGGAAAAAGCCTATGCCTCGGGCGAACCGACGGGGCCCGGAATCCGAATGAGTTGGTGGGAACACAGGTCCGCTCGCCCTCCCGACGAGCGGCCTCGGGCCGCGCTGCCCAGGAAAGGTTCCCCGCCATGGCCACCGAACTGCTGACCGGATGCGCTGCCAGAGGCGCACGAGTGGTAGATCCCCACCGCGTCGAGTACCTGGACTGCGGTGGGTACGGAGTCCCCCTGCTCGGCCACGCCCACCCGGCCGTCGTGCAGGCCGTCGTCGACCAGGTGCGCAGGCCGTCGCTGCTGGACCGCCTGATGCTCGACCTGGTCACCCCGAACGGCCTCGACCACATCCACACCTTCGCCTCGGCCTCCGAGGCCGCCCAGTTCGCCGTGGCCCTCGCACAGGCGAACGGCCGCCCACGTGTGTTGACCACCGGCGACGTCCCGTACGGCGGCATCGACTCGTTGCGCTCCACCCTGGCCTCAGGACCACCGGCGTGCGTGCTCGTCGAACCGGTCCGCGGCGCCGCGCTCCCGCCCACGGGCTACCTGAGCGCCGTGGCGGAGGTGTGCCGCGAGTCCGGCGCACTGCTCGTCGTGGACGAGACGCGGTCCGGGCTGGGGCGTCTCGGCGTGTGGTGGGGCGTCGACCTCGACGGCGTGACGCCGGACATCATGCTGGTCGGCGAGGGCCTGTCCGGCGGAGTGCTCCCCATCGCCGCCGTGGTGGCCACGGCCGCCGTCGAGGTGCCGTTGTGGCGCGGCTCGGAAGCCGTGTCGCCGCTGGCCTCCGCGGCTGTGAACGCCACCCTGCGCGTCACCGCGTCCGAGGGCTTGGTCGAACGCGCCAAGCTGCTGGGCGACGAGCTGCTGTACGGCCTGCGTGCCGTCGTGTCGGGCAAGGCGCACGCGACCGGGCGTGGGTTGTTGCTCGGTGTGGAGTTGCCGGACCAGAAGGCCGCCGACGTGTTCACCGGTGAGCTGCTGCGACGGCGGGTGCTGGCGGATTTCCGCGGCCGGAAGGTCGTGTTCACGCCGCCCGCGGTGATGTCGGCGGCGGACGCGGGGTGGCTCGTGGAGGCCGTGGGGATGGCCGCCAACAAGATCTGACGACCGTGCCTTCTGCCGCGAACACGGCAGAAGGCACGTTCTCCGCTAGAAGATCACCGTCTGGTTGCCGTGCACCAGCACGCGGTCCTCCAGGTGCCACCGCAACCCGCGCGCCAGCACCACCTTCTCGATGTCACGTCCCTTGCGCACCATGTCCGCCACCGAGTCGCCGTGGTGCACGCGCATCACGTCCTGCTCGATGATCGGCCCCGCGTCCAGGTCGGCCGTGACGTAGTGGCAGGTCGCGCCCACGAGCTTCACGCCGCGGCGGTGCGCCTGGTGGTACGGGCGCGCGCCGATGAACGACGGCAGGAAGCTGTGGTGGATGTTGATCGTGCGACCGGTCCACGCCGCGCACAGCTCCGGCGGCAGGATCTGCATGAAGCGGGCCAGCACCACGGCGTGCGGGTCGTGCTTCTCGACCAGCTGGCGCAGCTGCGCGAACGCCGCCTGCTTGCCCTCGGGGTCGTTGACCGGGAACGGGATGTGGTGGAACGGGATGCCGTGCGCGCGCGTGATGTCGCCCAGTTCCGGGTGGTTGCCGATGACGGCGGACACCTCGACGTCCAGCTCGCCGGTCGCCACGCGGGCGAGCAGGTCGTAGAGGCAGTGGCCCTCCTTCGAGACGAGGATGACCACCCGCTTGCGGGAGCCCGTGTCGGTCACCGTCCACGTCGACTGCGCGCCCAGCGAGGTGGCCACGCCGGCGAAGCGCTCGCGCAGTTCGCCCACGCCGAACGGCAGGGAGTCCGCGCGGACCTCCTGGCGCGTGAAGAACCAGCCCGTCTCCGGGTCGGTGTGGTACGCGGCCTCGACGATCCAGCCGCCGTTGTCCGCGAGGAACGACGAGATCCTCGCGATGATGCCGGTGCGGTCCGGGCAGCCGAAGGTGATCACATAGCGACGTTCAGGCGATGACACGCCGCAGAAGTATTCACGGCCTGGGCAGACCCGCCAACAGCGACTCGTCTCCCGTCACGATCGCGTGACCAGGCCGGCCCCACAGAGCTCGGTAGACCGCGTCGGCGGTGCCCGCGAGGTTGACGTCGGCGTCGACGGCCGAGTCCAGCACCCCGGTCACGACCAGCGGCTCACCGGGCGCGAGCCAGACCTCCCACGTCCGGCCCGCGTCGGCGGCGTGCACGAGGACCTGGCCGGTCACCTCGATCACCCGGCCCAGCACCAGCTGGCGGGGCATCATGATCGTGAGCATCTCGTCGATGCCGTCCGCGGCGAACTCCGGGTCGAACACCAGCGACGGCAGCTCGTGGCCGGTCGCGAGCTCCGCGTCCAAGCGGTGGATCGACGTCTCGTGTGCCTGCCTGCGCGCCCAGAAGCCCGCGTGCGAGGGACCCTGGAACGTCCACGCCGGACGGTCCGGCGGCGTGGAGCGCAGCCGGTCGAGGAGCAGGGAAGTGCCGTTCTCCCACCAGGCAAGCGCCTCGTCCCAGTCCCGGGGAGCCTTGGGCCACGCCGGCCGGCCCGCCTCGGGAGCGGTGACGACGGCCTCCGCCGCCCACGTGTGCACCTCGGCCTGGTGCCGCACGAGGTCGAGCACTGTCCATTCAGGACATGAGGGAACGGGAGCGTCCGGCCCGGCTTTCACAGCGGCCGAACGCATCAGCGAAGCCTGGGTCTCGACCTGCGCGACGAAGTCCACGCACCTCACCCTAGGGGGCGACGGCGGCCCAATCGAGCGTGATTTCGCCGAGCCGCCACCGCTTCCGGTCGTCCAGCACCGGCCAGCCGCGTTCCACCAGCAGCCGCGCCGACTCCACCCAGCGCGCCCGAGGACCGAACGGGGCGAACGGGGCCGCGGTCGCCCAGCAGGCGTCCAGCTCGGCCAGCAACGCGTGCACGCGCTCGCCCGGCACGTTCTTGTGGATCAACGCCTTGGGCAGCCGTTCGGCGACGTCCGAGGGCACCTCGATCGCGGACGGCTTCAGGGCCAGCGTGAACGTCCGAGGGCCGTCCGAGCTCAACGTCACCCACGTGCACCGGCGGCCGATCTCGTCGCAGGTGCCCTCGACGACCAGTCCGCCGGGCGCCATCCGGGACAGCATCGTGTCCCACGCCTCGAACGACTGCTCCTCGGTGTACTGGCGCAGCACGTTGAAGGCGCGCAACAACACCGGCCGCGCACCGGCCAGTTCGAAGCCGCCGCGCCGGAAGTCGAGCCACGGCGGGTCCGACACGGCCTTGCCCGCGTCCACCCGGTCCTGGTCGATCTCCAGCCCGAGCACGCGCACGTCAGCCCGCACCGCACGCAGGCGAGACGCCATCTCGACGGTGGTGATCGGCGTGGCCCCGTACCCGAGGTCGACCACGAGCGGGTCGGCCGCGTCCAGCAGGAAGCCGGACAGCGTCCCGGTCGTCCACCGGTCGACCCGGCGCAGGCGGTTCGGGTTGGTCGTGCCGCGCGTCGGCAGGCCGAGCGCACGGGCCCGGCCGGCCGCTAGCCGCGGTTTGCGAGCCATCCGGACGTGAACTCGCTCTCCTTGTCGAGCAGCACGACGACCTGCTCGGCGATCAGCTTCTCGAGCTTGCCGCCCAGGAGCGGGATGCCGACCTTGACCTCACCCGCGAGGGTGGTCTTGGAGCCGGAGCCGTTGGGAAGGACGGTGAACGAGCCCTCCAGGCGGCCGGGCACACCGTTGATCAGCACCTCGACCGTGCCGGCGCCCGCGGCCCACGTCTCCGTGCGCTGGATCACCAGGTCGCCGCCGAGCGCGGCCTTGACCGCCGACGGCAGGTGCTCGGCGGGGACACCCTGCTTGAGCTGGTACGACGTGCGCTCTTCGGTCTTGTCGAACGACACGAGCGCGGCGTCCTTGCCGCCGATCGCGGCCAGCCTGTCCCGCAGATGGGTCTCGTCGACCATCGCGCCGAAGACCTTCTCCGCCGAATGGGGTGACGTGGTGTGGTGCTCGATGCGGCGTGCCATGTCGCGGAGGCTACCGTTGACGTCTGTGACCACCACGCAGTCCGTACCTCTGGCCGAGCGCACCACGCTCCGACTCGGTGGCCCGGCCGCGCGGTTCGTCCACGCCACGACCGCCGCTGAGCTGGTCGAAGCCGTGCGAACAGCCGACGCCGCAGCCGACGAGAAGGTCCTCGTGCTCGGCGGCGGGTCCAACCTCGTGATCTCCGACGGCGGCTTCGACGGCACCGTCGTGCACGTCGCCACCAGGGGCTTCCGGCTCGACCCGCTGGGCGGCGGCATCGTCCAGTTCACCGTCGAGGCGGGCGAGGAGTGGGACGCGGTCGTCGCCGAGGCGGTCGCGCAGGGCCTCGGCGGCCTCGAGTGCCTCTCGGGCATCCCCGGCCTCAACGGCGCCACGCCCGTGCAGAACGTCGGCGCGTACGGCGTCGAGATCTCCCAGGCGCTGCAGTCGGTGGACCTGCTGGACCGCCGCAGCGGCAAGGTGCACCAGGTGCCCGCCGCCAAGCTGGGCCTCGGCTACCGCACCAGCACGCTCAAGGGCACGGACAACGCGGTCGTGCTGCGCACCAGGTTCACACTGACCTCCGGGGGCATGTCCGCACCGATCCGCTACGGCGAGCTCGCGCGCGTTCTCGGTGTGGCGCAAGGTGATCGCGTGCCGGCCGACGAGGCCCGCAAGGCCGTGCTGGAACTGCGCCGCGGCAAGGGCATGGTGCTCGACGCCGCCGACCACGACACGTGGAGCGCCGGCTCGTTCTTCACCAACCCGATCATCGACGACTCGACGTTCAACGGTGTGCTGATCCGCATCGCCGAACGCCTCGGTTCGGACGTCGACGTGCCGAGCTACCCCGCGGGGCCGGGCCAGAAGAAGCTCTCGGCCGCGTGGCTGATCGAACGGGCGGGCTTCCGCAAGGGGCACCAGGGGCCGGGCGGCCGGGTGTCGTTGTCCGGCAAGCACACGCTGGCCCTGACGAACCGCGGTGGCGCGTCGACCGAGGACCTGCTGGACCTCGCGCGTGAGGTGCGGGACGGCGTGCGTTCGGCGTTCGGCGTGGAACTGCACCCGGAGCCGGTGTTCGTAGGCGTTCAACTCTAGCTCTGAGCCGCACGACTAGCGCTGTTCGGGTGACTCCGTGTGACGAACCGCTACCTCGCGTGTTTCATTGAGGTAGGGCTTCGCGTGTGGAACGGAGGTCGCTGTGAGCTACCTCGACGAGAACGTGCGGGCGGTCATCCGCCCGGTCAAGCGCATGGTCGAAGACGAGTTCCTGTCCCGTCCGGGCGTGATCGGCGTCGACATCGGCGAGAAGGTCACCGCCGGACGCCCGACGGGCAAGGCCGCGATCGTGGTCTACGTGTGCGCCAAGGGACCCGGCCAGCCGCACCAGATCCCGGCCGAGGTGCGTGGCGTGCCGACCGACGTCGTGGCCGAGTCGATCGTGCTGCACCGCGCGGGGATGACGCGCGTCAGTGACGCTCGACCCGGTGTGGTGGAACGGCATCCGGTCCTGCGCGGCGGCATCGGCATCGGCCCCGCCCGGTCGTTCCGGGTGGTGCCGCCGGAGGTCGAGCGGGCCGGCGAGTTCGTGATCGCCGGCACGCTCGGCGCGTTCGTCGTGACGCGCGACGAGCCTCGGAAGGTGCTGGGGCTCACCACGTTCCACGTCGGCTGCGTCGACGACTCGTGGGCGGTGGGCGACGAGTTCGTGCATCCGTCCAGAGTGGACGGTGGCGTGCCCGGTGCCGACGGGATCGGCGTGCTGGACCGGGCGGCGCTCGCGGGCGCGGTGTCCGCTGCGGCGCTGAGGATGGGCGCCCGGCCGTTCCGCGCGGAGGTGGTCGGCATCGGCGCGGTCAGGGGCAGCGCGCGGGCGACGATCGGCTCGACCGTGCGCAAACGCGGCCGCACCACCGAACTCACCTACGGCGTGATCGAGTCGGCGGACGCGACGATCCGGGTCGACTTCGGCGACGGCATCGGTGTGCGGACGTTGCGCGACCAGATCCGCGTCCACTCGGCCGAACGCTTCGGCGACCACGGGGACAGCGGTGCCGTGCTCGTCGACGCCGACAACTTCGTCGTGGGGCTGTACGTCGCCGGGTCGGGCTCGACAGGGTTCGCGAACCCCGTCGAGCCCGTCCTGCGTCAGCTCGACGTGGAGTTGCTCACTCCCGGTGTGCCCGAGTCGCGGAGGCCTGGGCCCGCGGCTTGAGCACGATCGTGTCGAGGTTCACGTGCGAGGGCCGGGTGACGGCGAACGCGATCACGTCCGCCACGTCGTCCGCGACCAGCGGCGTGATGCCCTGGTAGACCTTGGCCGCGCGCTCGGTGTCGCCGCCGAACCGGTTCGCCGAGAAGTCCGTCTCGACCATGCCCGGCTGGATCTCGGTGATCCGCACCGGCTGGCCGAGCAGCTCGCCCCTCAGCGTCCGGTGCAGCGCCGACTGGGCGTGCTTGGCGCTCGTGTAGCCCGAACCGTTGTCGTAGGCCTCGTACGCCGCGATGGACGTCACGGACACGATGTGCCCGTCCCCGGACTCGATCAGCTTCGGGACGAACGCCTTGGTCACCAGCAGGGTGCCGAGGACGTTCGCCTCCCACATCCAGCGCCACTCGTCCGCGGACCCCTCGGCCACGGTCGAGAGCCCGCGAGCGCCGCCCGCGTTGTTCACGAGCACGTTCGCCTGGGGTACCCGGTCCGCGAAGGCGGCGACGGAGGCTTCGTCGGTGACGTCCAGCTCGATGGCCGTCCCGTCGATCTCCTTCGCGATAACGTGGAGGAGGTCCAGGCGACGTGCGCCGAGCACGACGTGGAAGCCCTCGGCGGCGAGCCGCCGGGCGGTGGCTTCGCCGATGCCCGCGCTGGCTCCGGTCACAACTGCGACAGGTCGATTCACGACTTCGATCGTAGGCCGCCGCCCTGGATGTGACCGACGTCACTCACACCCTCCTGGGGTTCTGGACGTCCACCATGGTGGGAGGTCGAAACCGTGAAGAGAACACTTGTCGCGCTGGTCGCTGGACTGACGCTGCTGACCGGCTGCTCGAGTGTCGTGGCAGGTTCGCCCGGCTCGGACAGCTCGTTGCCGTCCGCCAAGGTGACCCTGTCCCCGGTCGACGGAACCAAGGACGTGCAGGTCACGACCCCGGTCCAGGTCACCGTGGTGGACGGCAAGATCGAGTCCGTCTCGCTGAAGTCCCCCGAGGGCGCCGACGTCAAGGGCACCCTCACCGAGGACAAGTCCGGCTGGACCACGGCCGAGCCACTGGGCTACGGCAAGACGTACAGCTACACCGGCAAGGCCGTCGGCTCCGACGGCAAGCCCGTCGAGCTCAAGGGCTCGTTCACCACCGTCGCGCCGGGCTCGCAGACCCGCGCGACCCTCTGGCCGTCGGACAACCAGACCGTCGGCGTCGCGGCGCCGATCATGGTCAAGTTCGAGGCGCCGGTCCAGGACAAGGCGACCGTCGAGAAGGCCCTCAAGGTCACCAACTCGGCGAACGTGCAGGGCTCGTGGGCCTGGCTCACCGCCCAGGAGGTCCACTTCCGGCCGGAGAAGTACTGGCCCGCCAACACCACGGTCAAGGTCGAGGCCAAGCTCTACGGCGTCAACTACGGCGGCGGCGCGTTCGGCAAGGCCGACGTGACCAGCGACTTCACCATCGGTCGCAACCAGGTCGTGAAGATCGACAACCCGACGCACCGGCTCAAGGTGTTCCGGGACGGCGCGCAGGTCGCGGACTACCCGGCGTCGCTCGGCAAGGACGCGGACCCGGAGCTCACGACGCCGAACGGCACGTTCGTGGTCATGTCGAAGCACGACACGTGGTCGTTCGACAACCCGCGCTACGGCTACACCAACGTCGTGAAGAAGTGGGCCGTCCGGTTCTCGAACCACGGCGAGTTCATCCACGAGAACAACGACAACGCCGGCAACATCGGCACCAACAACACCTCGCACGGCTGCGCGAACCTCCTGGAAGCCGACGCGAAGGCGTACTTCGACTCGGCCCTGGTCGGCGACCCGGTCGAGGTCACCGGCTCCATCACCACGCTGCCCGCCCAGTTCGACTGGTACGACTGGCAGCTCTCGTGGGCGCAGTGGAAGGAGAAGTCGGCCATCAAGTAGGGCCGGCGGGAATGCGTCCCCCGACCTGGTCGTTCGTACTTGTGTGCATCTGACACACGTGACGGCGGCAGGCGGGGGACGACTGGCCGTTCGTGAATCAGGTCCGGACGGCGCGCCACCGGTGGTGCTGATCCACGGCTGGGCGCAGACGGGTGAGGTCTGGGACCTCCCCGATTTCCACACCTACGCCGTCGACCTGCGAGGACACGGCGAGTCAGAGGACTTCGGCGACTACCGCGATTCTGCCCGGTGGGCCGCGGACCTGAAGGCCGTGCTCGACCACACGGGGCCCGCGACCGTCGTCGGGTGGTCCTACGGCGGCCTCGTCGTCACCGACTACCTCCGCTTCCACGGCACCGCGCTGATCGATGCGCTGGTGTTCGTGAGCGCGATCACCGAGATCGGCCGCGGCCGCCCCGGAGGCTCCACGGGCCCCGTGATGCGCGCCGCACTGCCCGGCGCGATCACCGACGACGCCGTGATGAGCGAGTTCTGCCGCGCCATGGCACCCGTACTACCTGCTGGGACGGTCGCGAAGCTCACTGCCGCGGCGACCTCCGTGAGCCATAAAGTGCGGGGTGAGCTGTTCCGCAGGGACGTGGGCAGCGCTGACGTGCTGAAGGCCGTAGACGTGCCGGCCCTGGTCGTGCACGGAACTCAAGACGAGGTGGTCGCCCCTGCCGCCGCCGAGTACTCCGCCGCCCTGATCCCCGGAGCCGAGTTGAGCCTGTACCCCGACACCGCGCACGCGCCCTTCCTGGAGCGGCCCGAGCGGTTCACCGCCGATCTCCTGCGAGTCGCCCGATGAAGCGCGTAGCGGTGCTCTCGGTGCACACCTCGCCGCTCGAGCAGCCGGGCACGGGTGATGCGGGCGGGATGAACGTCTACATCGTGCAGACGGCCACGCGGATGGCCCAGCGCGGCGTCGAGGTGGAGATATTCACGCGCGCCACGTCGTCGGAGCTGCCACCGGTGGCGGAACTGGCTCCCGGCGTGCGGGTCCGGCACGTCGCCGCGGGCCCGTTCGAGGGCTTGGGCAAGGAGGAGCTGCCCGGCCAGCTCTGCGCGTTCACCGCGGGCGTCTTACGCGCCGAGGCCCGCCACGAGCCCGGGTACTACGACGCGATCCACTCGCACTACTGGCTGTCCGGTCAGGTCGGCTGGCTCGCTCGCGAACGGTGGGGCGTGCCTCTCGTCTACACCGCGCACACGCTCGCCAAGGTGAAGAACCTGGCGCTGGCCGAGGGGGACACGCCGGAGCCCAGGATGCGGGTCATCGGCGAGGAGCAGGTCGTCGCCGAGTCGGACCGGCTGGTGGCGAACACCGACATCGAGGCCAGCGAACTGATCAAGCTCTACGACGCGGAGCCGTCCAAGGTCGCTGTCGTGCCGCCCGGTGTCGACCTCGACCGCTTCACACCGGGTGACCAGTGCGCGGCCCGGAAGTCGTTCGGCCTCCCGCAGGACGCGATCGTGCTGGCGTTCGTCGGCCGGATCCAGCCGTTGAAGGCCCCTGACGTGCTGCTTCGCGCGGCCGCCGAGATGCTCGTGCGGGATCCCGGACTCCGGTCGAGGCTGGTCGTGCTGATCGTCGGCGGGCCGTCGGGCAGCGGCACCGAACGGCCGAAGGCGCTGGAGGAGCTCGCCGCGCAGCTGCAGATCACGGACGTGGTGCGCTTCCTGCCGCCGCAGCCGGGCCCGAGGCTGGCCGAGGTCTACCGGGCCGCGGACCTGGTCGCCGTGCCGAGCTACAACGAGTCGTTCGGGCTGGTGGCGCTGGAGGCCCAGGCCTGCGGGACGCCCGTGGTCGCGGCGGCCGTCGGCGGGCTGCCGGTGGCGGTCAACGACGGCGTGTCCGGGGTGCTGGTGCACGGGCACGAGCCCGGCGAGTGGGCCTCGGCGATCAGCGGGACGGCCCTGCCGCAGCGGGAGCACCTGGCGAGCAACGCCGTGGGGCATGCGCGACGCTTCTCCTGGGACCGCACGACTGACGCCCTGCTGGCGGGGTATCAAGAGGCGGGAGAAGTGTTCCGCCGGGAGGTTTTCGCTTGAGCGACCTGTCAGTAGATGCAGTGATCAAAGCGTTTCTGGACGAGCGCGAGCTGAAGTACGACCGGCGCGAGCCGGGCAAGTTCTTCGTGACGCTGCCGGGCACCAAGAAGCTGCAGACCAACGTGTGGCTCGTCGAGACCACGCACGCGCTGGTCGTCGAGGCCTTCGTGTGCAGGCGGCCGGACCAGTCGTTCGAGGACGTGTACCGGTTCCTGCTGCGGCGCAACGCACGGCTGTACGGCGTGCACTACACGATCGACGCCGAGGGTGACATCTACCTGGTCGGCAGGGTCGGCAAGCACGCCGTGACGCCTGATGAGCTGGACCGCGTGCTCGGGCAGGTGCTGGAGGCGGCGGACGGCGACTTCAACCCGTTGCTTGAGATCGGGTTCGCCGACGCGATCCGGCGCGAGTGGGCGTGGCGGGTGTCGCGCGGGGAGTCGCTCGCGAACCTGGCGGCGTTCCAACATCTCGTTTCGGATTAGCCGCCGACTCGTTTCGGCCTAGGCGGCAACCCCTGGTCGGGCCCGGCCCGTCCGATGAGCATGCGCAGACCAGGGGTGTGGGTGGGAATCGCCATGCTGGCCGTTGCGACGGCCGGGTGCAGCAGCAACATGAGCGGCGGTGGCACGGCGGCGCAGGATGCCGCGCCCCCGCAGGCGGCGCAGCAGAAGGCGCCGCAGCAGGAGAAGCAGGAGAACAACGCCGGGCAGGCCGTGCAGCCGGTGCAGCAGCAGGAACGGCAGTTGGTGCGCACGGCGACCGTCGACCTGCGCAGCGACGACGTGCTGAAGGCGATCGGGCAGGTCAAGGACCGGGCGACGGCGGTCGGAGGGTTCGCGGGGCAGGAGAACTCGACCGCGAAGTCCGGCTCCGTGACCGTGCGGGTGCCGTCGTCCGAGCTGGACCGGGTCGTGAAGGACCTCGCGAGCGTCGGGGAGGTCACCCGCAGCGAGGTGCGCAGTGAGGACGTCACCGACCAGCTCGTCGACGTCGAGGCGCGCATCGCGACGCAGAAGGCCAGCGTCGAGCGCCTGCGAGTGCTGTTCGAGCGGGCCGGGACGACGGCCGAGATCGCGCAGATAGAGGCGGAGCTGACCAAGCGGCAGGCCGAGCTCGAGTCCCAGCAGCGGCGCGGCGAGTCGCTCAAGGGCAAGGTGGCGATGGCGACGCTGACCGTGCAGGTCGCGACCGTGCCGATCGCACCGCCGAAGCCGGAGGAGGCCGGGTTCCTGAGCGCACTCTCGGGCGGCTGGAGCGCGTTGCTCGCGGTGCTGAACGGGATCCTGATCGCCTTCGGCGCCCTGCTGCCGTTCCTGGTGGCGCTCGGAGTGCCCGCGGCGGTGGTGATCTACCTGCTGCGCCGACGCAGGCGCGTCACCCGAATGAACGAAGCAGGGTGATCAAGTCCTACTGAGAGTGCGCCTTTGATGATGCGCGGAACGGCTCGGGAGAGAGGGGGAGTCGCATCGAGCCGTCCCGCGTCAAAGGTCCCCGCTGCAGTGGATCCGTGGACGGGGGGTGCCTGCGGATCCCAAGCGGGCCACGCGATTCGACGGGGGATGACGAATCGCGCAAGGTGCCTCGCGCTCGTCGAGTAAGCGTGGGAGCCGACTCGCGGAGGCGGTATCAACTTCTCAGATACATCCTTGCGATCACAAGTGCTTGTATTACTCCATTCGAGTGTATTTAGCGGCGCAAAGTAACGCATCTGTAGCGATTGAGTCGTCCTTGACCTGCCCAGTGGGCTGGCTCACGATGAGCCCCACAGGCTGGGTGTACAGCGAGTGAATGAGGTCGCCGCATGGTCTTTCGCAGTCCGTTCCCCGATGTCGAGATCCCTGACGTGTCGCTGCACCAGCTGTTGTTCGGCGACATCGCCGACCGGGCGGACCGGGTTGCGCTGATCGACGGCATGTCCGGCGCGACGCTCACCTACGGCCAGCTGGTCGGGGCCATCGACCGAATGGCCGCCGCGCTGGCAGCACGCGGTATTGGCAAAGGTGATGTCGTGGGCATCCTGAGCCCGAACACGCCGTACTACGCCGTCGTGTTCCACGGCATCCTGCGGGCGGGCGCCACGGCGACCACGATCAACGCGCTCTACACGCCCGACGAGGTCGCGCACCAGCTGCACGACGCCGGCGCGAAGATGCTGTTCACGGTCTCGGTGCTGCTCCCGAACGCCGCTCCCGGCGCCGCGAAGGCCGGGGTGACCGACGTCGTCGTGCTCGACGGCGCCGAGGGCTACCCGTCGCTGCCGGAGCTGCTGGCGAACACGCACCCGGTGCCGGAGGTGGAGATCAACCCGGCCGAGGACGTCGCGGTGCTGCCGTACTCGTCCGGCACGACCGCGCTGCCCAAGGGCGTGATGCTGACGCACCGCAACTTGGTCGCGAATCTCGTGCAGTGCGAGCCGATTCTTTCGGATGTCGGCGCGCACACGAGAATTCTTGCGGTGCTGCCGTTCTTCCACATCTACGGCATGCAGGTCCTGATGAACAACGGCCTGTACATCGGCGGCGTCGTCGTGACGCTGCCGAAGTTCGAACTGCCGGAATTCCTGAGGGTCATCGCCGAGCACAAGACCGACCGCGTCTACATCGCGCCGCCGGTCGCGGTGGCGTTGGCGAAGCACCCGATCGTCGACAACTACGACCTGTCCGCGATGGCGACGCTGTTCTCCGGCGCCGCCCCGCTCGACGTGGAACTGGCCGCCGCGGTCCGCAAGCGCCTGGGCTGCCGCGTCTCGCAGGGCTACGGCATGACGGAGATGTCGCCCGTCAGCCACGCCATCCCGGACAGCCGCGACGACATCTCGGTCGGCACCGTCGGCGTGATCATCCCGAACCTCGAGTGCCGCCTGGTCGACCCGGCCACCGGCGAGGACGTCGGCGTGGGCGAGCGCGGCGAACTTTGGTGCAAGGGCCCGAACATCATGAAGGGCTACCTGAACAACCCCGAGGCCACCGCCGCCACCATCGACGACGACGGCTGGCTGCACACCGGCGACGTGGCCGTGATCGACGCCGACGGCATCGTCTCGATCGTCGACCGCGTCAAGGAACTGATCAAGTACAAGGGCTACCAGGTCCCGCCGGCCGAGCTCGAGGCCGTGCTGCTCACGCACGAGGAGATCGCCGACGCGGCGGTCATCGGCGTGCGCGACGCGGACGGCGAGGAGGTCCCGAAGGCGTTCGTCGTGCGCCAGCCCGGGTCCTCTGTGGACGGTGACGCCGTGATGGCGTTCGTGGCCTCGCACGTGGCGCCGCACAAGAAGGTGCGCGTGGTGGAGTTCATCGAGGCGATCCCGAAGTCGGCGGCGGGCAAGATCCTGCGCAAGGACCTCAGGGCTCGCGAACAGGCCTGAGTCGCGATGCCCGGAAGGCCCCGGCGGGATGCTGCCGGGGCCTTCCGGCGTTCAGCGGGGCCGCGAGCTGGACGAGCTGCGCCGCCTCGCCGAAGCGGGCAGCAACGACGCGGCGGACGTGCTGACCGGGGGCCGGTAGCGCGTCAGTGCCGCCGGAACCTGCGGCCGACGAGTCCCATGGCGTGGATCACGGTGACCGGCAGGGGTACGGCAGGCGGGTCGGCATGGCAGGCTAGCTGCCATGTCTGTCGGAACCTTGGTCCTGCTCCGCCACGGCGAGAGCACGTGGAACGCGGAGAACCTGTTCACCGGCTGGGTGGACGTTCCCCTGTCGGAGAAGGGCGAGAAGGAGGCCCGCCGCGGCGGTGTGCTCCTCAAGGACGCCGGTGTCCTGCCGGAGGTCCTCCACACCAGCCTCATGCGCCGGGCGATCATGACCGCCAACCTGGCGCTCGACGCCGCCGACCGGCACTGGATCCCGGTCAAGCGCGACTGGCGCCTCAACGAGCGCCACTACGGCGCGCTGCAGGGCAAGAACAAGAAGCAGACGCTGGAGGAGTTCGGCGAGGAGCAGTTCATGCTCTGGCGCCGGTCCTACGACACCCCGCCGCCACCCATCGAGCCCGGCAGCGAGTTCAGCCAGGACACCGACCCGCGCTACGCGGGTCTCGGCCCCGACCTGCCGCTGACCGAGTGCCTGCTCGACGTGGTGAAGCGGATGATCCCGTACTGGGACTCCGCGATCGTGCCGGACCTGCGCGCCGGCAAGACGGTCCTGGTGGCCGCGCACGGCAACTCGCTGCGCGCCCTCGTGAAGCACCTCGACGGCGTCTCGGACGAGGCCATCGCCGGGCTCAACATCCCGACCGGCATCCCGCTGCGCTACGACCTCGACGAGGACCTGAAGCCGATCAAGCCGGGTGGCGAGTACCTCGACCCCGACGCTGCGAAGGACGCCATCGCGGCGGTCGCGAACCAGGGTCGTTGAGAGCGTTGTGAGAAAGGCGCACCCGGCGTTCGGGTGCGCCTTTCCGCGCGTTAGGACACGGTTGGGTGAACACAGGCTGACCAGGGACGGAACAACCGTCCACTGAGGTGTCACGGGTGTCACGGTTCACGCTTCCGCACTAGGCCAAGACACCTCTGAGCTGCTTACCATTCGCCTCGTGACCACAACGGGTTACCTCGCTGTGTCGATCGGCCTCGTGCTCATCGGCGCGATAGCCGCATTCTTCGTCGGCCGCTTCACCGCTCCGAGACACCCTCGGAAGCCAGAGGGCCTCACGGTCGGTGACCTGATCCAGCAGATCGTCCACGACTCCCACGACGGCATCGTGGTGCTCAACCACTTCGGTGACGTCGTGCTGCACAACCCCCGCGCCGAAGAGCTCGGGATCGTCCGCAACAACCGCGTCGACGACCGGGCCCGCAAGGCCGCCGAAGGGGTCCGCAACAGCAACGAGGTCGTCTACGTCGACCTCTCGCCGCTGGACGGGCAGCGCGGCGGCCGGCAGCCGGAGGCCGTGCACGCGGAGGTCCGGCAGCTCGTCGAGGACTTCATCGTGGTCGACGCCACGGACGAGTCCGAGTCCGTGCGGCTGGAGAAGACGCGGCGTGACTTCGTGGCGAACGTCAGCCACGAGCTGAAAACCCCCGTCGGCGCGTTGGCGCTGCTCGCGGAGGCCGTGCTGGACGCGAGTGACGACCAGGACGAGGTCCGACGGTTCAGCGCGAAGATCATGCAGGAGGCCACCCGCCTCGGTGCGCTCGTCACCGAGCTGATCGCGCTGTCCCGCCTGCAGGGCGCCGAGAAGCTGCCGGAGCTGGCCGACACCGAGATCGACGTCGTGATCAACGAGGCGCTCTCGCGGTCCAAGCTCGCCGCCGAGTCGGTCAACATCTCGATCAACGTCGACGAACCGAGCGGGTTCGTCGTGCCGGGCGACCGATCGTTGCTGGTCACGGCCCTGACGAACCTCCTGGACAACGCGGTCGCGTACTCGCCGCCCGGCAGTCCGGTCAGCGTGAGCCGGAGGCTGGTCGACGGGCACGTCGAGATCGCCGTGACCGACCGCGGCATCGGCATCGCCGAGGACCAGCAGATCCGCGTCTTCGAGCGGTTCTACCGCGTCGACAAGGCCCGCTCGCGCGCCACCGGGGGCACCGGCCTCGGGCTCGCGATCGTCAAGCACGTCGCCGCCAACCACGGCGGTGAGGTGAAGCTCTGGAGCCTGCCAGGAACGGGTTCCACCTTCACGCTGCGGCTCCCGGCCGCGGCGACCGAACCGAATCCGACTCTCGTGCCGGTCGGCACGGGTGAGCCAGGAGGAGAGCTGTGACCAGGGTGCTCATCGTGGAGGACGAGGAGTCCTTCGCCGATCCGCTCGCCTTCCTGCTGCGCAAGGAAGGGTTCACCGCGGCGCTCGCGGCCACCGGCCAGGAGGCGCTCGAGGAGTTCGACCGCAACGGTGCCGACATCGTGCTGCTCGACCTGATGCTGCCGGGCATGAGCGGCACGGACGTGTGCAAGCAGCTCCGCCAGCGCTCGGCCGTCCCCGTGATCATGGTGACGGCCCGGGACAGCGAGATCGACAAGGTCGTCGGCCTCGAGCTCGGTGCTGACGACTACGTCACAAAGCCGTACTCGGCGCGCGAGCTCATCGCCCGCATCCGCGCGGTGCTGCGCCGCGGCGGCGAGTCCGAGGACCTGCTCCCGCAGATCCTCGAGGCCGGGCCGGTGCGGATGGACGTGGAACGCCACGTCGTGACCGTCGCGGGCCAGGACATCAGCCTGCCGCTCAAGGAGTTCGACCTGCTCGAATACCTGCTGCGCAACGTCGGCCGGGTCCTCACCAGGGGCCAGCTGATCGACCGCGTGTGGGGAGCGGACTACGTGGGCGACACGAAGACGCTGGACGTGCACGTCAAGCGGCTGCGTTCCAAGATCGAACCCGACCCGTCCGCCCCGCGGCACCTGGTGACCGTCAGGGGTCTGGGTTACAAGTTCGAGTCCTGACGGACACGACCAGGTACCGTTTCCGGCGTGCGCCTGGGCGTTCTCGACGTGGGTTCCAACACCGTCCACCTACTCGTGGTGGACGCGCATCGTGGTGCCCACCCCATCCCGATGACGTCCGAGAAGACGATCCTTCGTCTCGCCGAGCAGCTCGACGACAAGGGTCAGCTCCGAAAAGTAGGCGCTGACCAGCTCGTTCGTGCCGTCGCCGCCGCCAAGGCGTCGGCCAAGCGGTCCGGCTGCGAGGACCTGATGGCGTTCGCGACCTCGGCGGTGCGCGAGGCGGGCAACTCGGCCGAGGTGCTCGACCGGGTGCGCACCGAGACCGGGGTCGAGCTGAAGGTCCTGTCCGGTGAGGACGAGGCGAAGTTCACCTTCCTCGCGGTCCGCCGCTGGTACGGCTGGTCCGCGGGCAAGTTGCTCAGCCTCGACATCGGCGGCGGCTCGCTCGAGCTCGCCATCGGCCGGGACGAGAACCCGGACCTGGCCTTCTCCGTGCCGCTCGGCGCGGGAAGGCTCACCAGGACCCGGTTCCACAAGGACCCGCCCCGGCGCTCGGAGGTCCGCGAGACCACCGACTGGCTCGCCGAGCAGCTCGCGCCCGTGGCGCGGAAGCTGAAACGCGCGGGTGAACCCGATCGAGTGGTTGCGACCTCAAAAACTTTCCGAACGCTGGCGCGGCTCACCGGGGCCGCGCCATCGTCTGCCGGGCCCAGGGCACGACGCGTCCTCACCGACGCGGGCCTGCGGCAGCTGATCGCGTTCATTTCCCGGATGTCGGCCAGTGACCTCGCCGAACTGGAAGGCGTGAGCACCTCGCGCGCCCACCAGCTCGTCGCGGGCGCACTGGTCGCGGAGGCCACAATGCGAGCCCTGTCACTCACCCAGCTGGAGATTTGCCCCTGGGCGCTCCGGGAGGGTGTCATCCTCCGACGGCTGGACCACACTGACGGGACGGACCAGAGCGATACTGGACGGACTGGCCAGACCGGGGCACGGTGGAGTTGATGAGTCGAGAGAGCGGATCGGACCAGACGCAGCGCACTGTCGCTGAGCTGCTCGCCCAGTACGGCGGCAGCGCAGAGAGTGCGCCACGTCGGCGACGCCGCCGGGCTGCCGACGAAGAGGACGAGGTCCAGCAGCCGGAGACCGCGCCCCAGACGATCATCGAGCGGGTGCTGTCCGACAGCGGTCGCCTGATGGCGATCCGCGACGACGACGCGCCGCAGCCGGGCCGTCGCGCCGCCCCGGAACCGCAGGCCCCACCGCCGCCTGCCGCCGAGCGCACGGCGTACCAGCCGAAGCCGCAGGTCGCGCCCCCGAAGCCGCAGACGTCGCAGCAGATGCCGGTGCCGCCGGCCCAGCCGCCGCAGGTCCGCAGACCCGCGCCGCCGAAGCCCGCACCGCCGCCCGCCGCCAAGCCGGTCGCTCCCGTGCCGCCGCCTCCCGCGGCCGCCGAGCAGACCCGGCAGGTGCCGCAGGTCCGCGACCAGCCGTCGAACTCCGGCATGCCGCGCCCCGACGTGCCCGGCCGCCTGGAGTCGAGGCTCGACCCGCCGGCCGCCACGCCGTCGCGCACGAACATCACCCGGCCGCCGAAGCCGGTGCCCCCGTCGGTGCAGATGCCGGTCCCGGGCCCGCCGCGCGAGGCGATGACCGAGCAACTGCCGCGCATCCCGGCGAAGGCGCCGGTCGACAAGATCGCCGCGCTCGAGACCGAGTCCGTGCTGATCGTGCCGCCCGCGCCGCCGAGGCTGCCGGAACCGCTGCCGGGCAACGTCCCCGACGCCTGGTTCGGCGACGACGACCCGCAGGCCAAGACCGACCTGTCGATGCCACCGATGGAGTCGACCGCGGCGCACGCCGGCCCGTACGTGGACGACGACGACTCGCAGGAGTACGCCGTCTACCGCGCCGAGGACGACTACCTCGCGGACGACGAGGAGGACGACGAGGACGACGGCCCCGCGGGCCTCGACGACGCCGCCGAGGTCGACGAGGAAGCGGACGCCGAACCGCGCTCCGCCGGCAAGGAATGGCTGATCATGATCGGCCAGCTCGCCGTGGGCGTGCTCGGCGGCGCGGGCCTGTGGCTCGCGTTCAACTACCTGTGGCGCTCGGTACCCGCCGCCGCACTCGTGGTGGCCCTGGCGGTTACCGTGGGTCTGGTGTTGCTGGTGCGAAAGATCCGCCGCGCGGACGATCTGCAGACCACCGTCCTGGCCGTGCTCGTGGGCCTCATCGTGACAGTCTCACCAGCGGCGATGCTGCTGGTGAAGAGTTGACCTCCCGCATCCCGGTCGGGCTTTCCACGGCGTCGGTCTACCCGCAGCCCGCCGGAGCGGCGTTCGAGATCGCCTCCGAGTTGGGCTACGACGGCGTCGAGCTGATGGTCTGGGCCGACCCGGTGTCGCAGGACATCCGGGCCGTCGACCGCCTGTCGTCGCGCTGGGGCATGCCGGTGCTGGCCGTGCACGCGCCCTGCCTGCTGATCTCGCAGCGCGTGTGGTCACCGGACCCGTCCGAACGACTGCGGCGCGCCGTCGAGGCCGCCGGGGACCTGGGAGCGTCGACCGTCGTGCTGCACCCGCCGTTCCGGTGGCAGCGCAAGTACGCGGACGGGTTCGCCGAGCTGGTGGCCTCGCTGGAGGAGTCGAGCGGGATCGCCATCGCCGTGGAGAACATGTTCCCGGTCAAGCGTCCTCTTGGGCGTGGGCGGTCGGTCGAGATGAACGCGTTCAAGCCTTCTGTGGACCCGACCGATGTCGGGCATGCCAACTACACGTTGGACCTGTCGCACTCGGCTGCTGCGCACATGGATGCGTTGGAGTTGGCCAAGCGGATGGGGGATGGGCTGCGGCACATCCATCTCGCTGACGGGTCCGGGGCGCCCAAGGACGAGCACATGGTGCCGGGGCGGGGGACTCAGCCCTGTGCGGAGCTGTGCGAGATGCTGGCTCGGGGCGGGTTCGACGGGCAGGTCGTGTTGGAGGTCAACACGCGGCGGGCCGGGTCTGCGGCGGCTCGGCGGGAGATGCTCGCGGAGTCGTTGCTGTTCGCCCGGTTGCACTTGGATTGGGCTGTTGAGGGTGGGGCGGGGAAGGCTCGGCCTGGGGTGACTCGCTGACGCATCGCTGGTCGCTGGTGCGGGCGGGTGCTGGTGCGGGCGGATGGTCGCGTTCCAGCGGGGTTGGTCGCGTCCCTGGGGCACGGTTGCCTTGCGAGGGTGGTCCGGCGGGTCATGACGGATCAAGGGGCCGCGATTGGGGCTTGACCTTGAGCCTCTGGCGGGATGCGTAGACGGCCGGAAAAGGCCGGGCTGAAAAGCGCCCGGCCGTGCCCGTGAGGGTGGCATCCCGCCCCCTCAAGGTAAAGCCCCAATCGCCATTCACTGGGCCCACCGCAACCAAGGTGCACGAGGTTCACACGGCTCGCTTCGCATCGCCACGCCAGGCCCCGTAGGTGGCTGGCCTGCGGTTGCAGCTTCCGGTTGGCACCGCGCGCCAGACCTCGTCCGAGGTTGGCTTGTGTTGGCGGCTTCCGGTTGGCGCCGCGCGCCGGACCCTGTCCGAGGTTGGCTTGCGTTGGCGAGTGCGGGTGGTGGCGCGCGCCAGGCCTCGTCCGAGGTTGGCTTGCGTTGGCGGGTGCGGGTGGTGGCGCGCGCCGGACCCTGTCCGAGGTCGGCCTGCGTTGGCGAGTGCGGTTGGCACCGCGCACCAGGCCTGCGAGGCGTCCGGCTCGATGACTCCGGGTTAGGGTTCCGGGTGTGAACCCGCTGCGAGCGTTGATCATGGCCGCGTCTCGCAACGAGACGGTCCGCCATCTGGTCGCCAACGCGCCCATCAGCCGCGATGTCGTCAAGAGGTTCGTCGCGGGCGAGACCACGGCCGACGCCGTCGAGGTCGTGCGCGGCCTTGGTCTGCCGGTGACGCTGGACTACCTCGGCGAGGACACGAAGGACAAGGCCCAGGCCGAGAAGACCGTGCAGGCCTACCTGGAGTTGCTCGACGCGTTGCATGCCGCGGGGCTGGCTGAAAATGCGGAAGTGAGCGTCAAGTTGTCCGCGGTCGGGCAGTCGCTCGACGAGTCGCTCGCCCTGACGAATGCCTCCCGCATCTGTGCCGCCGCCGAGCAGTGCGGGACGACGGTCACGCTCGACATGGAGGACCACACCACCACGGATTCCACGTTGCGGGTCCTGGACGAGCTGCGGCGGAGCTGGCCCTGGGTGGGGGCCGTGCTGCAGTCGTACCTGCACCGGACGTTGGACGACTGCAAGCGGCTGGCGGGGCCCGGGAGCAGGGTTCGGCTGGTCAAGGGGGCTTATGCGGAGCCTCCCGAGGTTGCGATTCAGGATCCATCCGAGGTTGATGTGAACTACGTGCGGTGCCTGAACGTTCTCCTCGCTGGAGAGGGCTACCCCATGTTCGCGACCCACGACCCCAGGCTGATCGAAATCATTGGCGAACGAGCCCGCTGGTATGACAAAACTGACTTCGAGTACCAGATGCTGTACGGCATCCGGCCCGAGGAGCAGCGGCGTCTCGGCACTCGCGTTTATGTCCCCTACGGCGAGCAGTGGTACGGATATCTCATGCGGCGACTTGCAGAACGGCCTGCCAACGTGACCTTTTTCCTGCGGTCGCTGGCCAGCCGCTCATGACCTTCTCGAAGTCCAGTGCGGTGCGGTCGCTCGGTGACGGAACCTTCACCGCGTCCCTGCCCGCCGAGTGGACCGTCGGGCCCAAGCCCCACGGTGGTTTTCTTCTCGCGGTGATGACCCGTGCGGCCGCCCAGGTCGCCGACGGTGATCCGTTGGCCGTGTCCGCGCAGTTCCTGCGCGCGCCGGAGGTCGGGCCCGTGCTGGTCCGCACCGACGTGCGCAAGGCGGGGCGGACGGCCACGGTGATCGCGGTGACGCTGGAGCAGCGCGGCCAGGTGTGCGTCGAGGCGTCGGTGACCACGGGGCGGATCCCCGAGCAGCGGGCCGACTACGTGAACCTGCCGTCGATGCCCGCGGCGCCTCCGCCCGGCTCGGTGGAGATGGCGACGTTCCCGACCGGCGGGATCTACCGGGTGGGCGCCCTGTGCGACCTGCGGGTGGACCGCGAGTCGGCGTCATTCCTCGACCGGCGCACGGACGGGCCTCTGACGCTCAAGCTCTGGGCCCGGCCCACCGACGAGCAGCCCGACCCGTACTTCGCGTTGCTCGCGGGGGACCTGTCGATGCCCGTGACGTTCAACCTCGGCCGGTTCGGCTGGTCGCCGACGGTCCAGCTGACGGCGTTGCTGCGGGCCCGGCCGGCGCCCGGCTGGCTGCGCATCCACGTCAGCTGCCAGGCGGTGCACGGCCAGTGGTTCGACGAGGACGCCACGGTGATCGACTCGGCCGGGCGGCTGGTGTGCCAGGCACGGCAGCTGGCGTTGACGCCTGCTGTGTGAGACTTGACCGATGACGAAGATCGCGGTGCTCGGCGCGGGCAAGATCGGTGAGGCGCTGCTGTCCGGGCTGCTGCAGGGCGGTCGCCCGGCTGCGGATCTGATGTTCACGGAGAAGCACGAGTCCCGCGCCAAGGCACTGACCGAGCAGTACGGGTTCGAGGCCGTCACGGTCGCGGGCGCGGCGGCGAAGGCCGGCGTGCTGATCGTGGCGGTCAAGCCGCAGGACATCGAGCCGTTGCTCACCGAGCTCGCGCCGGTCCTGCGGGACGGCACGCTGATCGTCTCGCTCTGCGCGGGCCTGCCGACGGCCCTGTACGAACGCAGGCTGCCCGCGGGCACCCCCGTGGTGCGGGTCATGCCGAACACGCCGATGGTCGTCGGTGAGGCCATGAGCGCCGTCTCCGGCGGTTCCAACGCCACGCCGGAGCACCTGAAGGTCGTCGAGGAGCTGTTGTCCACCGTCGGCAAGGTCGCGGTGGTGCCGGAGTCGCAGCAGGACGCGGTGACGGCGCTGTCGGGCTCCGGGCCCGCGTACTTCTTCTTCCTGGTCGAGGCGATGATCGACGCGGGCATCCTGCTCGGCATCCCGCGCGACCTGGCCTCGCAGCTCATCATCCAGTCCGCGGTGGGCGCGGCGACGATGCTCAACGAGGGCTCGAGCCACCCCGTGATCCTGCGCGAGGCGGTCACCTCGCCCGCCGGCACGACGATCATGGCGATCCGCGAGCTGGAGAGGCACGGCGTTCGCGCGGCCCTGCTCGCGGCCATCGAGAGCGCCCGCGACCGCTCCGTCGAACTGGGCCGCCAGCACGAGGACTGAGCCAAGTGAGGGGGCATCCCCACTTTGGACGTCGCAGGAGTCACACCAGTCCCGCTACTCTCAGGGCAGCACGTGCGTGTCGAACCGTCGGTGGGGAAGACCGACGGCACGACACGTGTCTAAGGATGCGGTGATTCATGCCTGCGAAGGAGAACGAACGAACAGGCCTCGCTCAGGTGCAGTTCCTGACGGTGGCCGAAGTGGCGTCGATGATGCGGGTCTCCAAGATGACCGTGTATCGCCTGGTGCACTCCGGTGAGCTGCCCGCTGTGCGGGTCGGCAAGTCGTTCCGGGTGCCGGAAAAAGCGGTGCACGCCTACCTGGAGAACGCCTACTTCGACGCTGGCTGAAAGCTGGCGAACCCCGCCGGGTAGACTGGTAGGCCGATCGTGCTTACCGGCGCGCCGTGCTTGACACGGCCAAGGCTGGGGCGCGCCAGTCAAAGCAACGTCTAGAGCTAAGGAACCCGCATGGGCTCGGTCATCAAGAAGCGCCGCAAGCGCATGTCGAAGAAGAAGCACCGCAAGCTGCTGCGCAAGACCAGGGTCCAGCGCAGGAAGCGCGGCAAGTAAGCCCGCATGCGCTCTGCCGCCGCCGGTCCCCTCTCGCAGGGGGCCGGCGGCGGTTGCGTTTGTCGAGGTCTCTGCCCTGTTCGGGTGCTTGCGCCGACATGGAATATCACTGCGTGAGACGGCGCGACACAACCACGGGAACGGGGGCCGCCGTTCGGGTGATTAGCCCGTAAAGCCTGCGTGACCTGCGTCAAGACGGCGTTCCGGCCCCCTCCGGTTCTCGAATCGGTCTGTAGCATCGACCAATCGCCACGCCCTTCGTGCTTGGAGTCGCATGACGCCCAAGGTCGTCCTCGTCACCGGAGTCAGCCGCTTCCTCGGCGGCCACCTCGCCGCGCGCTTCGCCGCGAACCCGGACATCGAGCGCGTGCTCGGTGTGGACACCGAGCCGCCGCCACGCGATCTGCTGCGCCGCATGGGCCGGGCCGAGTTCGTGCGGGCCGACATCCGCAACCCGCTGATCAGCAAGGTCATCTCCACCGCGAACGTCGACACGGTCGTGCACGCCTCCGTCACCGCGAGCCCGGCCGGGCCCACCGGCCGCACGGTGATGAAGGAGATGAACGTCATCGGCACCATGCAGCTGCTGGCCGCGTGCCAGAAGTCGCCCAGGGTGACCAAGCTCGTCGTGAAGTCCACCAGCGCCGTCTACGGGTCCAGCAGCCGCGACCCGGCGGTGTTCACCGAGGACATGGGTCCCAAGGACCTGCCGTCGTCCGGCTACGCCAAGGACGCGGTCGAGGTCGAGGGGTACGTGCGCGGGTTCAGCCGCCGCCGGCCGGACGTGGACGTCACGACGTTGCGCTTCACGAACTTCATCGGCCCGCGCATCGACACGGTGCTGACGCGCTACTTCGCCCTACCGGTCGTGCCCACCGTCCTGGGCTACGACGCTCGTGTGCAGCTGCTGCACTCCGAGGACGCCCTGGCGGTCCTGGAACGCGCGACGCTGCACGACCTGCCTGGTGTCTACAACGTGGGCGGCGATGGCGTGCTGCTGCTGTCGCAGGCGATCCGGCGGGCAGGCAGGCTGAACCTGCCGGTGCCCAGCGCCGCCGTGCCCACCGTCGGAGGCTTCTTCCGGAGCGCCCGGCTCGTCGACTTCTCGCCCGACCAGATGAGGTTCCTCAACTGGGGGCGCGTGATCGACACCACCCTGCTGCGCAAGGAGTTCGGGTTCACGCCGCGGTGGACCACCCAGCAGGCGTTCGACGACTACGTGAACGGCCGAGGTCTCAAGCCGCTCATCGACCCGGAGACGATCGACGCCGCGGAACGGGGAATCCTCGACGCGGCCGCTCGTTTCCGCTGATCTTGTCTTGAGGAGATGAACGCAGTGGCAGGAGCACGCGTTATCCCGCTGCACGACCCGGAACGCGACGCCGCGCGCAGAGCGCGCCACGTCGAGGTCGTTCCCGAACCCGAGCAGCAGCAGTCCGCGACACCGGACTGGGAACGCAGGCTGACCGACCTCCTGTCGTTCGCGCGCAGGCGGATCGCGGGCGACTACCAGATCGACGAGTTCGGCTTCGACCGCGACCTCACCGAGAACGTGCTGATGCCGCCGCTGAAGCCGTTGTACGAGAAGTGGTTCCGGGTCGAGACCATCGGCCTGAACAACATCCCGACGGCCGGCGGCGCGCTGATCGTGGCGAACCACTCCGGCACGGTGCCGCTCGACGCCCTGATGACGGCGTACGGCATCGCGTCCGAGCACCCCGCGCACCGGCCGTTGCGCGGGCTCGGGGCCGACCTGGTGTTCCGCACGCCCGTGCTGGGCGCACTCGCGCGCAAGGGCGGCCAGACGCTCGCCTGCAACGCGGACGCCGAGCGGCTGCTGTCGTCCGGTGAGCTCGTCGGCGTGTGGCCGGAGGGCTTCAAGGGCATCGGCAAGCCGTTCAAGGACCGCTACAAGCTGCAGCGCTTCGGCCGCGGCGGTTTCGTGTCGGCGGCGCTGAAGACCGGCGTGCCGATCATCCCCGTCTCGATCGTCGGGGCCGAGGAGATCTACCCGATGATCGGCGACATCAAGACGCTCGCCCGGTTGCTGGGCTTCCCGTACTTCCCGGTGACGCCGTTCTTCCCGCTGCTCGGGCCGCTGGGCGCCATCCCGCTGCCCTCGAAGTGGTACATCGAGTTCGGCGAGCCGATCCGCACCGACGTGTTCGGGGAGAACGCGGCCGACGACCCGATGCTCGTGTTCAACCTGACCGACCAGGTGCGGGAGACGATCCAGCAGACGCTGTACCGGCTGCTCACCCAGCGTCGGAACGTGTTCCTCGGCTGATCATCTGCTGCACCTCGTCGTAGGTGAACGCGGCTGCGGTTCCGCCGTCGCGTGCGGCCTTGGCGGTTTCGACGGTGTGGTGCAGGGCTGCTCTGAACAGCAATGAGCCGGTGCTGATGCGTTTGACGCCCAGGTTGCCGAGTTCTCTTGGCGTGCGTTGCTGGGCGAGGACGTTGAGCGGAGCCAGGGTCGCGAGTTTCTCGATCTCGTAAGGGTCGGTCAAGCCTGCTACGAAGATCCCGTCCGCGCCGGCGTCGATGTAGCGGCGGGCTCGGGACTCGGTTTCTTCGTGCGCCATGCCCAGCCAGTGGGTGTCGATCCTGGCGTTGAGGAAGACGCCTGGGGCTCGTTGTTTGACCGTGGTGATCAGGTCTGCCTGCTCTTGCGGGGTGGCCAGGCCGTTCGGGCGGCCGTCTTCCAGGTTCACGCCTGCTACGCCCAGTTCGGCGATCAGGTCGGCGGTTTCTTGTGGTGACTTGCCGAAGCCCGACTCCAGGTCGGCGGTGACCGGGCAGGGGAGGGTGATCAGGAGCCTTGCCAGGGCGATGGCCTGGTCGCCTGCCTGGCCCGTGCCGTCCGGGATGTTGTGCGCGGCTGCCACTCCGAGGCTTGTTGTGCCGATCGCTGTGAAGCCTGCCTGGTGCAGGGCTGCGGCTGAGGCGTAGTCCCAGGCGTTGGGGAGGAGCAGCGGGTCGGGTTGGTGGTGCATGGCTTTGAACGCCATGTTCTTGGCGATCTGGGTGGCGAGGGTGCCGCCTGGGCAGGAGTGGGGGCCGTGGCCGAACGGGTGGTGTTCGAGGCTCACCTCTACGACGCCCTGCGGGGTCTGCCTGCGGGTTACAGGGACCGGTGGGGCCTGGTTGCCGGTCCGCAGGTTCTCCGCTAGGGCGTTCGTGGCTGACCAGGCTTGGACCAGCAGGCCTATTCGTGCCGCTGTTTCCTCGTTGTGGGTTTTGGCCAGGCGTTCTACCGCTGCGTCGGCTGCTGCGGTTATCGGTTCGTGGGGCTGGTAGCTCTTGGCGATTTCGGCGATGTCTTGTAGTGAGCCTGGCAGGTTCAGGGCTGTTGCGAGTTCTTCCAGGGTGGTGGCTTGTACGCCGTTCAGGAGGGTGGTGGTCAGGGCGCGTCTGCGGGTGTGGGTTGGGCCGTTGCTGAACCTGACCACGGTCGACCTGAGCCAGGCGACGCCGGATTCTCCTGGCGGGGGTGTGGGGACTGGGAGGTTCAGGTCTTCGGTCATGTCGCCGACGGTAGGGGGTGGACGGTTCGGTGTCGGCCGAAGTGTTCTGGTCGCAGAATGGTGTCTGTGGAAGCACTTGCCCAGGTTGCTGGGCTGCTCGCGGACAAGACCCGTGCTGCTATTTGTGGTGCGCTGCTTGATGGGCGGGCTTGGACTGCTCGGGAGCTGGGCGTGCACGCTGGAGTGGCCGCGTCCACCGTCAGTGAGCACCTGACCCGGTTGGTCGAGGGTGGGGTGCTGGTTGAGCATCGGCAGGGGCGGCATCGGTATGTCGCGTTGGCTGGGCCGCATGTTGCCGAGTTGTTGGAGGCGATGGTTGCGTTTGGTGGGCCTGAGCGTCCTCGGTCGTTGCGGGCGGCTGTGGTTTCTGAGGCTCTGGTTCGGGGGCGTACCTGTTATGACCATTTGGCTGGGCGGCTTGGGGTCACGCTTCGGGGTGGGCTGGTGGAGCTTGGGGTTCTCAGCGCAGAACTCGCTATTACCGAACCGGGGATGGTCTGGTTGAAGGAGCTTGGGTTCGAGCCTTCGAAACGCCAGGTCAGCCGGGCTTGCCTGGATTGGACCGAGCGTGTGCCGCACCTGGGTGGGGCGGCTGGGGCGTTTTTGTGCAGGACGTTTTTGGAACGCGAGTGGGTGCGTCGGGTGGGGTCTTCTCGGGCTGTTTTGCTCACTGCTGAGGGGGAGCAGGGGTGGCGAGGGCTTGGGCTGCTTGATGCGGGTGGTCACCTGGCGGGCGGCCAGGTCGCCTTGCTTGGTTCCCCTGGGGGCTCTGCCCCCAGACCCCCGGCAATCTGATCAGGGGGCCAGCGCCACTCGCAGGTAGATGGCACGCCTGTTGGGTTGGGCGGCTGCCGGTTGCGTACGAGGGTTGCGTTGGCGGTGGGGTCCCATCACGAGCCGAGCCAAGAGCGGGCCACACCTGAGGGGTGAGGTCAAGTCGACGAAAAGCGTGTCGACTTGACCTCACCCCTCAGGTGCAGCAAGTGCTATGGCGCGACTCGTGATGGGACCCCACCGCCCAGTGCGCTTGCTAAGGACGAAAGACGGACGGCTCGCCTTCGGCATCGCGGGTGGGTGGTGGGCGCCGTTACTTCACTCGGCGGCGGTAGGCCATGGTGGCTGCTACTGCTCCTGCCAGGGCGCCTACGCCCAGTACTGAGGGGACGCCGATCTTTGCTGCTTTGCGGCCTGTTCGGAAGTCGCGGATTTCCCAGCCCTTGCGGCGGGAGACCTCGCGTAGTTGTGAGTCCGGGTTCACGGCTACTGCTGTGCCTACTACGGAGAGCATGGGGACGTCGTTCGAGGAGTCCGAGTAGGCGGTGCAGCGGCGTAGGTTGAGGCCTTCTTTTGCTGCCAGTGAGCGGACTGCTTGGGCCTTTGCCTTGCCGTGCAGGAGGTCGCCTACCAGGCGGCCGGTGTACACGCCGTTTTCTGATTCTGAGACTGTGCCCAGTGCGCCGGTCAGGCCCAGGCGGCGGGCGATGATCTGGGCGAGTTCTACTGGGGTGGCGGTGACTAGCCAGACTCGTTGGCCTGCGTCCAGGTGCATTTGGGCCAGGGCCTGGGTGCCCTTCCAGATTCGGTCGGCCATCAGTTCGTCGTAGATTTCCTCGCCCAGCGAGACGAGTTCTGCGACGCTGCGGCCCGAGACGAAGGACAGGGCCTGTTCGCGGGAGGCCTTTACCGACTCCGGGTCTTCTCGGCCGCCTACTCGGAACTTCAGCTGTTGCCAGACGAAGCCTGCGAGGTCTGAGGACGAGAAGTACTTGCGGGCTGCCAGGCCTCGGGCGAAGTGGAAGATCGACGCGCCCATCATCATCGTGTTGTCCACGTCGAAGAAGGCTGCTGCGGTCAGGTCCGGCGGGACGTTCAGCGACTGTTCGAACTCCGGCGCCATGGCGGCGGCCTGGATCGCCGCCTCTGCCGATGCCTCGCCGGCTAGTACGGCCAGCCGGTCGCTCTCCACGTCACGCTTGCCTGCCATGTCCCAAGCGTAGCGATCAGCCTGCCAAACCCGCTCAGAGCTGGGGGAGAACGCGCGGTGCCCATTTGGCGCCGCAACCACATTCACTCCGTGTGTTCGGTCCGACACGGGCTGATGTACTCCGTTCGGCCCATCGGTGATGATCTACTCCGGCCGTGAACATGATCGTTTCTGCGTTATCCGCACCTGCCGAGCGGTTCGACAGCGAGTCCTGGCGGCCTGAGCTCCTGGACGGGGGGCAGCTCGCCGATCTGCTCGTGAGTGGGCGGGTTGGTGCTGTGCACGACGGGATTGATGCCCAGATCGAGGAGTTGGTCTCCGCTCGGGAGCCTGGTCTCGTTCGGACTCCTGGTGAGTGGGCTGCCGCCAAGGCCCAGGTGCTCGGTGGGCGGGATCCTGTTGATTACGGAACGTGGGCGTTCTATCCCTGGAGTGGGCGGCTGGTGCACGTGCTGCCGCGTGATGAGTTCCGGGTTGTTCGGACTGACCGCAACCGGAACAAGATCACGCGTGAGGAGCAGCAGGTACTGCTCGGCAAGCGGGTTGCGGTGGTCGGGTTGTCGGTGGGCAACAGTGCTGCGCTCACCGCTGCGATGGAGGGGGTCGGGGGGAGTTTTCGGCTTGCTGATTTTGATCGGCTCGGGCTTTCGAACCTCAACCGGTTGCGCACTGGGGTGCACGAGCTCGGTGTTGAGAAGACCGTGTTGTGTGCTCGGCAGCTGTTCGAGCTCGATCCGTACCTGGACGTCGAGATCTGGCGGGACGGGCTGACCGGCGAGAACCTTGCGGGCTTCCTGGATGGTGCGGACCTCGTCGTGGAGGAGTGCGATACGGCGTGGGTCAAGGTCGCTGTGCGGGAGCAGGCGCGTGAGCTGGGGATTCCTGTGCTGATGGACACCAACGACCGGGGGCTGCTCGACGTCGAGCGGTTTGACCTGGAGCCTGACCGGCCGTTGTTGCACGGGCGGGTTGGTGACATCACGGCTGCTGACGTTGCCGGGCTCGACCGGGCCGAGATGGTGCGGTTGATGGTGCGGATGGTGGACGGGTCGCAGATCAGCCCTGCGTTGACGCAGGCCATGACCGAGATCGGGCGGACGTTGAGCAGTTGGCCGCAGCTGGCCTCCGGAACGATGCTTGGCGGGGCGATCGTCACCGATGCTGCGCGTCGGATCCTGCTGGGCAAGCCGCAGGCGTCCGGGCGCTTTTATGTCGACCTCGAGCGTCTTGTCGGCGGTGCTCCATGACGGTGCTCATCGGGCGGAACGTTCGGTTGCGTCCCCTCGAAGAGGGTGATTTGCCCGTTTACCAGCGGATTTACGGCAGTCCGGTGCTCACGCGGTACCTCGGCGTTGACCGGATGACGGCGGAGAAGGCCACCGCCGCGTTCTACACGCCCTCGCCGCGCAAGCTCGTTTTTGCGATCACGTCGCACGACGACGACACGATGGCCGGGATGATCGGGCTGTTGCTGGAGGAGTACGGCAGCAACGCCATGTGCACGGGGCTGGTGATCCTGCCCGGTTCGCCGCTGAAGGGGTGCGGGTCGGAGGCGGGGCGGCTGCTGTTCGCGCACGCGTTCGGGCAGCTCGGCATCCACCGCGTGTGGGCCGGTCATCGGTCCGACCACGGGCTGATGAGCGGTGTCATGACAGGTGCGGGACTCGAGCCCGAGGCGACCCTGCGCGAGTTGTTCCACACGCAGGGCCGGTGGCACGACGTCACGACCTACGCGGCCGTCGAGCACCGGTGGCGCGAGCAGGCGTCACCGGAGGAGCTCGCGATCATGCGCGGAGCCGTGCTCAGCCGAAGCTGATGCCGGGCAGCAGCGGCAGCGAGATGCTCGGCAGCGGCAGGGGCAGGGGGATCGTGATTCCCGGCTTGCCGGACGTGGGCGGGGTCGAGGTGCCCGGCTTCGCCGACGGCGCGGTCGACGTGCCCGGTGCCACCGACTGGGTGGGCTGCACGGACGGGTTCGCCGAACCGGTCGGTGCGGGCGGGTTCGAGGTGCTCGGCTGCACCGCGGACGGCCTGCTGCCCGGTGGCGTGCTCGGGTCGGTGACCACCGCGGCGCACTCGTCCCTGGCGGGCAGCGGGCCGAGCGGGTCGGAGGAACCGCTGGTCACGGCGTCGCAGTCCACCCTGGCGGCCAGGTCGTGGGCCCGCTGGGCGATGCTCGCGAGCAGCCACATCGTGGTGTCGGCGTGGGCTCGTGCGTCGTCGGGCAGGCGGGTGCGCAGGGTGCCGAGCTTCACGTACTGGGCCAGCGCCCACTCGTTGAGGGCCGGCAGCGCCGTCCGGTCCGACGACGTGGCGTACTCGGTGAGCTGGCGGGCGCCCTCGACCGCGTCGGCGTCGAGGTCGGTCAGTGCCGTGAGCTGGGCCGCCGAGTCCGACTCGCGGTCGGCCAGGGTCTCCATCTCGGTGACCCTGGACGCGGCGAACTCGAGGTGCTTGAGGGCTCGGTCCTCGTCGTCGAACGTCAGGCCGAGCGAGGCGCTTTCGGTGGTGCGCTTGATGCCGTAGAGCGGGTCTCCCGGGAGCGCGTCACGGCTGAGCAGCACGCTCATACCGGCGAGGGACAGCAGCAAGCAGAGGACCGCGGCCGCTGCGACTGCCACTCGTGCGCGCGCTCCCACCCGTCTTACCGACGGGAGCACCAGCGGCTTCTCGGGTGGGGGCGCCGTGAGCACGCGCTGTTTCATCCGTTCGCGCGTCTCCGCGTCCGGGCCGACGTCCACCCGCCGGAGGAGTTCGACGATCGCGAGGTCCTCAGCGAGGTCGTCGTTCCCCACCGGCTGTGGGCCGCCTTCAACGGCACGGGCGAATCGCTCGTGCTCCGTCTGCCGCCACCGCGGTGTTCTTCCCTTGCCGTCCATCTCAGCCCGAGTAACGAAGTTGATCTGCTTTGGGTTACGCCCCTGCGATCGCGATCACCGCAACCAGGACGGGAGGATCTGTGCGAGCCGCCTCACGGCCCGGTGTTGGAGTGCCTTCACGGCGCCCTCGTTGCGGTCCATGATCTGTGCGACCTCGGACACCGACTTGCCTTCGATGAACCTCAGCACGATGCAGTCGCGCTGGTCGTCACCCAACTGTGAGACGCACCGGAGCAGCTCCGCGTTGGTCGCCTCGGTCATGACCTCCTGCTCGGGTCCGCTCGTCTCCTCGCGGTTGTCCTGCAGTTCGGCGGTCGTGACCTCGAGCCGGTAGCGGCTCGACTTCACGTGGTCGTACACGATGTTGCGGGCGATCGTGACGAACCACGCCCCCACGTCGCGGCCCTGGTAGCTGACCGAACCGATGCTGCGCAGCGCGCGCAGGAACGTCTCGCTGGTCACGTCCTCGGCGAACGCGCGATCGCCGCCCACCCGGAAGAGGACATAGCGGAAGACCATGTCGACGTACTGGTCGTAGAGCACTCCGAACGCCTCGGTGTCACCCTCTTGGGCGGCCTTGACGAGCTGCCACGGCTCGTCTGCGGCGTTGTCGTGCTGACCCCCCGTCATGGTTCGGGTGGTCCTGATCGTGTTCGGTCGTGCCCGCGCGGTCATCGGCTCGCGGCACCTCCACAGAGTCGCCGTGGCGGCAGCATACGTGTGGTTACTCCGTAGTAGGTAGCGGACGGGTCCTGATGTGAAGACGTGCCAACCGCGACTTCATGACGCTCGTCACGCGTGGAAGACTGCTCGCAGCGCCCAGTTGTTCATGAGGAGGCCATGTTGACTTCCGCTCGCAATGTGTCAGATCTGGTCCGTGCTTCGGCACAGCGGGGACCCAGCCACGTCGCCCTGGTCGACGTAGCGAGCGGTAAGAGCCTCACGTGGGAAACCATCGACCGTGCGACCGATGCTTTCGCCCGCCGTTTGGCCGATTCCGGACTCGAACCGGGCGACCGAGTGGCGGTACGGCTGCCCACGAGCCCCGAGTTCGCGGTGGCCGTGTTCGGAATTCTCCGCGCGGGCGGCGTCGTGGTGCCCACCGGCCCCGGCAACCCGCCGCGCGAGCTCCAGCGGATCCTGGCCGACTCCGGGGCCGCGTTGCTCGTGGGCGACGGCGAGGGTTCCGACGCCCAGGTGGTCGAGGTGCCGGACGTCACCGCGACGGCCGAGCCCTTCGAGGCCGTCCGGGGCGGTGAGGACCTGGCGGTGCTCGGCTACACCTCGGGCACGTCCGGGGTGCCGCGCGGAGCGATGCTGTCCCACCGCGCGCTGCTCGCGAACGTCTCGCAGTGCGCCTCGCTGCGCCCCGCCCCCGTGACGGCGGGCGACCGGGTGCTGCTCGCGCTGCCGTTGTTCCACGTCTACGGCCTCGGCCCCGGCCTGCTGCAGGTCGCGGGCGCCGGTGCCACGGCGGTCCTGCTGGAGCGCTTCGAGCCCTCCAACGTCCTGGACGTCATCGAGGAGCACCGCGTCACCACCATGGTCGGCGTGCCGCCCATGTACCGGGCGCTGCTCGCCCACCCCGTCGAGGTGCTGCGCGAGAAGCTGGCGACGGTCAGGTTGTTCACGTCCGGCGCGGCCCCGCTGCCCGCGGGCGTCATCGCGGAGATGCGCGGCGCGATCGGCATCCCGATCTTCGAGGGCTACGGCCTGACCGAGACGGGCCCGGTGCTCACGTCCACGCTGGTCGGCGGCACGCCGAAGCCCGGCTCGGTCGGTCAGGCGCTGCCCGGCGTCGAGATCCGCCTGGTCGACACGGACGGCTCGGTGCTCGACATCGACGAGGACGAACCCGGCACCGGCCTGGTGTCCGCGAAGGGCGACAACCTCTTCAGCGGCTACTGGCCCGACGGCGCGCACGGCCCGGACTCGTCCGGCTGGTTCCGCACGGGCGACGTCGGGTTCATCGACGCCGACGGCGACCTGCACCTGGTCGACCGCGCCGGCGACCTGATCATCGTCAACGGCTTCAACGTCTACCCGCACGAGGTCGAGCAGGTCGTCGGCGAGATGTCCGAGGTCCTGGAGGCCGCGGCCGTCGGCGTGCCCGACGAGAGGACCGGCGAGTCGGTGAAGGTCGTCGTGGTCCTGAGCGACGGCCAGGAGCTGTCGAGCGACCAGGTCGTGGCCCACTGCGCCGCCCGCCTGGCCAAGTTCAAGGTGCCGACGGTGGTGGAGTTCGCCCAGACCCTGCCGCACTCGGCCACCGGCAAGCTGGCCCGCGCCGTGCTGCGCAGGCCTTTGGGAGCATGAACGCATGTCCCACCACGTGACGTTGATGAGCCGGGTCTCCTGCCACTCCTGCGAGGAGGCGGCCGTGGAGATCGAACGGATCTGCGCGGACCTGGGCGCGACCTGGTCCGTCGAGGACGTGGACAGCGATCCGGAGCTGCGGGCCGAGTACGGGGACCGGGTGCCGGTGTTCCTGGTCGACGGGGCCGAGCACGGGTACTGGAAGGTGGAGGAGGACCGCCTGCGGGCGGCCCTCGCCGGGTGACCCCGCGGCCGAGTTCCTGCCGGGAAGGTGATTACCGGGGGCTTACGACCTGAGCGAACCAGGGCCCGGCGGGTGTCGAATGGGAAGCATGAAGCCCGCCAAGGCCGCCCTCGCCGGACTGCTCGCGCTCGTCGCCGCCCTCGCGGCCGGGCACCTGGTGGCCGCCTTCGTGGGCCTGAGCGCCTCGCCGTACCTCGCCGTGGGCAACGCCGCGATCGACCTCACGCCGTCGTGGCTGAAGGACTTCGCGGTCACCACGTTCGGCACCTACGACAAGCTCGTGCTGCTGATCGGCATGGGGATCGTGCTCGCGGCCATCGGGGTCGGAGCCGGGCTCGCCAGCAGGAACAGTCCCGCGCCGGGAACGCTGGTCGCCGTGCTGCTCGGGTTCGTGGGGGTCGCGGCCGTCGTGACCAGGCCGGACGTCGGCCAGCTCGCCGTCCTCGCGCCCGTGGCCAGCACCGCCGCGGGCGTCTACGTGTTCCGCTACCTGCACAAGGAGGCCGAGGAGAGCGAGAGCCGGCGCGGTTTCCTGATCACCGCCGGGCTGTCGGTCTTCGCCGGGGTCGCGGGGCAGCTGTTCGGCGCTCGGACGGACGTCGAGGGCAGCAGGCAGGCCGTCGGCGACCTCACGCCGAAGGTCAAGGCGCCGGAGATCCCGTTCAACGCCGACTTCGTCAAGGACGGCAGTCCGAGCTTCATCACCAGCGGCAAGGACTTCTACCGGATCGACACGGCGCTGAGCGTGCCGCGGATCCGGGCGGAGGAATGGGCGTTGCGGGTGCACGGCATGGTCGAGCGGCCGAGCGTGCTCACGTTCGAGGAGATCCGCAGCAGGGACCTGGTCGAGGAGACCGTCACGCTGACCTGCGTCTCCAACGAGGTGGGCGGGCCTTACATCTCCACGGCCAATTTCATCGGCGTGAGGATCGGTGACGTGCTGCGGGAAGCCGGCGTTAAGGCCGGCGCGGACCAGCTGTTCAGCACCAGCGACGACGGGTTCACGGCCGGCAGCCCGCTCGACTACGTGCTGGAACGCGGGCTGATCGCGATCGGCATGAACGGCGAGCCGCTGCCCGCCGAGCACGGGTTCCCGGCACGACTCGTGGTGCCCGGCCTCTACGGCTACGTCTCCGCGACCAAGTGGGTCACCGACCTCAACGTCACCACGTTCGCCAAGGACCAGGGCTACTGGATCCCGCGCGGCTGGGCGACGCGCGCGCCGATCAAGACGTCCTCGCGGATCGACCGGCCCCAGCGGATGGGCAAGGTCCAGGGCAAGGCCGTCATCGCGGGCACGGCGTGGGCGCAGCCGAAGGGCGTGGCGAAGGTCGAGGTCCGCATCGACGGCGGACCGTGGCGGGAGACGGAGCTCGCCGCCGACGTCAGCGACACCACGTGGCGCATGTGGAAGATCGAGCTGGAGCTGTCGCAGGGCAGTCACACGGTCGAGTGCCGGGCCACCGACAAATCCGGGTTCACCCAGGACCAGGCACGCCTGGACCCGGTTCCCGACGGTGCGACGGGATGGCACTCGGTCACCTTCACCGTCGAGTAGGCGCTCACCCCGTAGTGATCATGAACCGAGGAAGCGCTGGTCACGCCCTGTCACCAGCGCTGTGACACCTGATCACCGACTTTGTGCATGCGTTCACAAGCGGTACGGTGTGGGTAATCACCAGCGCCGCGGGGTCCCTGCGGTGAAGCACACCCGGAGGTCGGAGAGCGTGGCATCACAGCGGGGCGAAGGTGAGACGACCACGACCCCTGCGGAGGCTGCCGACAAGGAGCGCGCCCGCGCGATCCCCGAGGCCGCCGTGGCCCGGCTCGCCGTGTACCTCCGCGTGCTGTCGGGCATGTCCGAGAGCGGCGTCACGGCCGTCTCCAGCGAGGAGCTGAGCCAGGCCGCCGGCGTCAACGCGGCGAAGCTCCGCAAGGACCTGAGCTACATCGGCAGCTACGGCACGAGGGGCGTCGGCTACGACGTCGAGGTCCTCGTCAGCCACATCGAGCGCATCCTCGGCCTCACCCGGAACCACTCGGTGGCCGTCGTCGGCATCGGTAACCTTGGTCACGCTCTCGCGAACTACGGCGGGTTCCCCGGCCGTGGTTTCCCGGTCACCGCCCTCTTCGACGTGGACGCCGATCTCGTCGGAATCCCTGTTGGGGGCATCCCCGTCAACCACATCGACGAGATCACCGCGATCTGCCGCGAGCGCGAGGTGTCGATCGGTGTCATCGCGACGCCGCCGCCCGCCGCTCAGTCGGTTTGCGACCGTTTGGTATCTGCGGGCGTCCAGTGCATTCTGAACTTTGCACCAGTTGTCCTTCAGGTTCCAGACAACGTCGAGGTGCGCAAGGTTGACTTGGCGGTCGAGATGCAGATCCTGTCGTTCCACGTCGCTCGACGTGCGGACGAGGCTGCCAGCGTCTCGGTCGGCAACAACGGACTCGGTGTGGACGGGATGGTGATTCGCCCGTGAACGTGAGCCAGGCGGCTCCGGCAGACGTGGTGAGTGCATGAGCGTGCTCGTAGTCGGTCTGTCGCACCGCACCGCCCCCGTCCCGGTCCTGGAACGCGTCACCGTGGCCGAGCCGGACCTGCCCAAGGTCCTCGGCCAGCTGCTCGCCGCCCCCAGCGTCTCCGAGGCGATGGTCCTGTCGACCTGCAACAGGGTCGAGGTCTACGCCGTCGTCGAGTCGTTCCACGGCGGTATGTCCGAGGTCGTCGAGGTTCTCGCGCAGCACGCGCAGATCGAGCCCCAGTCGCTCTACGAGCACTTCTACGTGCACTACGCCGCCGCTGCCGTCGAGCACCTGTTCTCCGTCGCGGCCGGCCTCGACTCGATGGTCGTCGGCGAGTCCCAGATCCTCGGCCAGCTGCGCGGTGCGTACGCGGCGGCGGACGAGGCGGGCACCGTCGGCAGGACCGTCCACGAACTCACCCAGAACGCCCTGCGCGTCGGCAAGCGTGTGCACGCCGAGACGGGCATCGACCACGCGGGTGCGTCGGTCGTGTCCGAGGCCCTCGGCGACGCGGAGGCCCACCTCGGCACGCTGGTCGGCAGGCGCGCGCTGATCGTCGGCGCCGGTGCCATGGGTGGCCTGGCCGCCGCCCACCTGCGCCGGGCGGGCGTCGGAGAGGTCGTCATCGCGAACCGGACGCAGGCCAACGGTGTGCGTCTCGCCACGTCGCTGAAGGCCGAGGGCGTCCCCGCGACGGCCGTCGACCTGAGCGCGCTGGCCGTCGAGATCGACCTCGCGGACATCGTCTTCGCGTGCACCGGGTCGGTCGACACGGTCGTCCGCGCCGACATGATCAGCAAGCGCTCGCGGCCGCTGGTCGTGTGCGACCTGGGCCTGCCCAAGGACGTCGACCCGGCTGCCGCCGCTCTGCCGAACGTTCGTGTGGTGGACCTGGAAACGCTGCAGCGCCGCCTCTCCGACGCGCCCGCGGGCCAGGACACGCGCCTGGCCGTCCAGCTCGTCGCCGGCGAGGTGAAGGCCTACCTCGCGGGCCAGCGGTCCGCCGAGGTCACGCCGACCGTCACGGCCCTGCGCAAGCGGGCGGCCGAGGTGGTCGACGCCGAACTGCTCCGTCTTGATTCGCGACTTCCCGAACTGGACCCCGCGACACGCGGTGAATTGGCCAAGACGGTGCGCCGCGTTGTAGACAAGCTCCTGCACACGCCGACCGTCAGGGTGAAGGAGCTCGCCTCCGCCCCTGGTGGTACCGGCTACGCGGAGGCTCTCCGCGAACTGTTCGGGCTCGACCCCCAGTCGCCTGGGGTTGTCAGTCAGACCAAGTCTTCTGTGGATGGTGAAACGCGGTGACCCGCACCCTACGGATCGGTACCCGAGGCAGCGCACTGGCGCTCGCGCAGACGGGGACCGTGGCCGAGTCGCTGAAGGCTGCCGGAGCCCAGGTCGAGATCGTCGTCATCAAGACGCCGGGCGACCTCTCCGACGCGCCCATCGCGCAGATCGGCATCGGCGTCTTCACGTCGGCTCTTCGTGACGCGCTCGCGAACGACGAGATCGACGTCGCCGTCCACTCGTACAAGGACCTCCCGACCGCGCCGGACCCCCGTCTGACGCTCGCGGCCGTGCCCCAGCGCGAAGACCCGCGCGACGCCCTGGTGGCGCGCGACGGTCTCACGCTCGGCGAGCTGCCGCCGGGCTCCACCGTGGGCACCGGTTCGCCGCGGCGGGCGGCCCAGCTGGAGGCCCTCGGCCTCGGGCTGAACATCGTTCCGTTGCGCGGCAACGTGGACACGCGCATCGGCAAGGTCCGCAACGGCGAGCTCGACGCGGTGGTGCTGGCTCGCGCCGGCATCTCGCGTCTCGGCCGCACAGCGGAGATCACCGAGAACCTGGAGCCCATCCAGATGCTTCCCGCACCCGCGCAGGGTGCGTTGGCAGTCGAGTGCCGGGTCGACGACGTCGACGCCGAGCACCTGATCCAGTCCACTTTGGACGATTCGGCCAGCCGGGCCGCTGTGACCGCTGAGCGCGCCATGCTGGCCGCGCTCGAGGCGGGCTGCAGCGCGCCGGTCGGCGCGCTGGCCGATGTGGTGGAAGACCTCGATGACGACGGGAAGGTCGTGTACCGACTTTCCCTGCGCGGGGTCGCAGCGACGCCGGAGAACGATCTCCTCCGTGCGTCCGCCACCGGTGACTTGACCGAAGCTGAGGGACTCGGCCGTGCGCTGGCCGCCGAGTTGCTCGACCTCGGGGCCGCCGTTCTCAGCGGTCCAGAGGCGTAATCGATGGGGAGTGCCCTGATGACCCGCGCACGCAAGACCCCCGGACGCGTCGCCTTCGTGGGCTCCGGCCCTGGCGACACCGGGCTGCTCACGGTCCGGGCCCACGACTTGCTCACCAGGGCTGAACTCGTGGTCACCGACCCGGACGTCCCCGCGGACGTCCTCGCGACCGTGCCCGAGGGAGTCGAGGTCCGCCCCGCTGTCGGCGAGGCCGCCGACGTGGCGAAGGACCTGGTGACCGAGGCGAAGAACGGTGCGACCGTTGTCCGCCTGGTCGCGGGGGACCCGCTGACCCTCGACTCGGTCGTGAAGGAGGCGCAGGCCGTCGCGAAGTCGACGATCCCGTTCGACGTCGTTCCCGGTGTGCCCTCGGGCACCGCGGTTCCGGCGTACGCGGGTGTCGCTCTCGGTGGCGTGCACACCGAGGTCGACGTGCGCGCCGTGTCGGACTGGGCGGGCCTCGCGGCCTCGCCCGGCACGCTGGTGCTGCACGCGACCGGTTCGCACCTGGCCGAGGCCGCGTCGAACCTGGTCGAGAACGGCCTCGCGCCGCAGACCCCGGTCGCCGTGACCGCCGAGGGAACCGGCTTCCAGCAGCGCACCATCGACACCACGCTGGCCGCGGTCGCGGCCGACGCCGGTGAGATGGGCGGCCCGCTGGTCGTCACCGTCGGTGCCGCCGCCGCCAACCGCCTGAAGCTCTCCTGGTGGGAGTCGCGGGCGCTGTACGGCTGGCGAGTGCTGGTCCCGCGGACCAAGGAACAGGCCGGCGCGATGTCCGAGCGCCTGCACTCGCACGGCGCGATCGCCGTCGAGGTGCCGACGATCTCGGTCGAGCCGCCCCGCAGCCCCGCGCAGATGGAACGTTCGGTCAAGGGTCTCGTCGACGGCCGCTACCAGTGGGTCGTCTTCACCTCGACCAACGCCGTCCGCGCGGTGTGGGAGAAGTTCCGCGAGTTCGGCCTGGACGCCCGTGCGTTCTCCGGCGTGAAGATCGCCTGCGTCGGTGAGGCCACGGCCGCGAAGGTGCGCTCGTTCGGCATCATCCCGGAGCTCGTGCCGTCCGGTGAGCAGTCGTCCGAGGGTCTCCTCAACGACTTCCCGCCCTACGACGACATCCTCGACCCGGTCGACCGCGTCCTGCTGCCGCGGGCCGACATCGCCACCGAGACGCTGGCCGCCGGCCTGCGCGAACGTGGCTGGGAGATCGACGACGTGACGGCGTACCGCACCGTGCGTGCGGCCCCGCCGCCCGCCGACACCCGCGAGATGATCAAGTCCGGTGGCTTCGACGCGGTGTGCTTCACCTCGTCGTCGACCGTGCGGAACCTGGTCGGCATCGCGGGCAAGCCGCACGCCCGCACGCTCGTCGCGTGCATCGGCCCGCAGACCGCCGAGACGGCGCGGGAGTTCGGCCTCCGGGTCGACGTGCAGCCCGAGGAGGCGAACGTGCCCGCGCTGGTCGACGCGCTGGCCGCCCACGCCGCCCGGTTGCGCGCCGAGGGAGCGCTGCCTCCTCCGCGCAAGACCAAGCGCCTGCGCAGGAGCTAGAACACACTGAAGCCGTCGGGGCCACTCAAGATCCTTTGGGTGGCCCCTTCGACTCTCTTCCGTCAGGGAGTCAGAAGATGTACCCACTTCACCGGCCGAGGCGTCTGCGCACGACGCCCGCCATGCGCCGCCTGGTCTCCGAGACCGAGGTGCGCCCCCGCCAGCTCGTGCTGCCGATGTTCGTCAAGGAAGGCGCCTCCGAGGCCGCCGAGATCAGCAGCATGCCGGGTGTCTACCAGCACACCCGTGACTCGCTGCGCAAAGCCGCGGTCGAGGCCGTGCAGGCAGGGGTCGGCGGCATCATGCTGTTCGGCGTCCCGGCCGTGCGCGACGCCGTCGGCTCCGGCGGCACCGACCCGGACGGCATCCTCAACGCCGCCCTGGCCGACCTGCGCGCCGAACTGGGCGACAGCACCGTTCTCATGTCGGACTGCTGCCTCGACGAGTTCACCGACCACGGCCACTGCGGCGTGCTCGCCGCCGACGGCAGCGTGGACAACGACGCGACCCTCGAGGTCTACGGCGAGATGGCCGTCGCGCAGGCGCGCGCCGGTGCCCACGTCGTCGGCCCGAGCGGCATGATGGACGGCCAGATCGCGTTCATCCGCAACGCTCTGGACGCCGCCGGTCTGCAGGACACCGGCATCCTCGCGTACGCGGCCAAGTACGCCTCGGCGTTCTACGGCCCGTTCCGCGACGCCGTCGAGTCGCAGCTCGCGGGCGACCGCAAGACCTACCAGCAGGACCCGGCGAACGCCCGCGAGGCGTTGCGCGAGGTGCAGCTGGACCTCGCCGAGGGCGCGGACATGGTCATGGTCAAGCCCGCCCTGCTGTACCTGGACGTGCTGCGCGCGGTCGCCGAGATCTCGGACGTTCCCGTTGCGGCGTACCAGATCTCCGGCGAGTACGCGATGATCGAGGCCGCCGCCCGCAACGGCTGGATCGACCGCGAGCGCTCGATCCTCGAGTCGCTCACGTCCATCCGCCGCGCCGGCGCGGACATCGTGCTCACGTACTGGGCAGTGGAAGCCGCCCGGTGGCTGGACCGGTAACTCCGCCCCCGAAGCTGATCGACGTCGCGCGCTGGCTGTGGATCGCCAGCGCGTGCGTCGGCATGCTGCGGTTCCTCGAACAGCTCCTCGACCGCGAGATGCTCGTCACCGAGGTGCGGCGGCAGAACCCTTCGATGGGCCAAGATCAGATCGACGCCAGCGTCAACAGTGGTGTCCTCTTCGGACTGCTGATCGCCCTGGCGCTGGTGGTCGCGTACACGCGGCTGGCGAACGCGATGGCGCGCGGCCGGAACTGGGCCCGGATCATGTTGACCGTGCTGGGCGGCGCCTCCGTCGCGTTCGGACTGTTCCGGTTGGTCGCCTGGGCCAGCGGGGCCGCGGCCTCGCTCGGAGTCGAGATGCGTCCGGTCGACCTGGCCGTCACGGCGGTCACCACCGTGCTGGACGCGGCCGCGATCGTGCTGATGTACCGGGTGTCCGCGCACTTCAGGAAGAGGGGCGCGGTGGACACCGCGTCCGTGCCGTCCTAAGTTCGCGATCGTGACGTCTCCGAAGGAATCGGGCCCTCCCGGCAAGATCACGGCGGGCTACTGGCTCGTCGTCGCCGGCTCGGTGCTCACCGTCCTGGCCGCGCTGTTCGTGCTGGTGATCAGGCAGGCCGTGATCGACGCCAACGTCCAGGCGAACACCGATCCGGCGAGGACGGTGGACACGATCACGAGGGACGTCGACCTCACGTGGATCTCGGCGCTGGCCGGCTCGCTGCTGATCGGTGGTCTCGCGGTGTGGTTCGCCCGCAAGGCCAGGGCAGGGGCGAAGAAGAGCCGCACCTCGCTCATGATCACCGTGCTGCTCGGGCTGTTCTACCAGCTCACGTTCAGCCCGCTGGGCGTCGTCGGCGCACTGGTGGGGATGGTCGGCCTCGCGTTCTTCTACCTCCGGGAGTCGACCGAGTACCTGACCGAGAGCGAGCAGCCGGCGTGAAGACCGACGACACTCCCCGGACCGTGCGCATCGCGGTCGGCCTGTGGCTCGCGACCGCGGTCTTCGTCCTCTTCACCACCGCCGGGCTGTGGTTCCAGCGCGGTGAGGTGCAGCGGTTGACCGGGTGGACGTCCGGGCAGGTCACGAGCTTCCTGGGCACGCTGACGGCGGTCGCGGTGATCTTCGTGGCGGCCTACGCGTGGCTGACGCGGCTGTTCCTGAAGCGCCGGAACTGGGCGCGGATCGCGTTGTCGTTCATCGCGGTCGTGCACATGATCTGGATCCTGTTCGTGGGCGTCAGCGCGTCGAGTTTGGTCACGTTGCTGCTCATCTGCCTCGCAATCGTCTTCACGTGGCAGGCGCGTACGGCACAGTGGCTGGCGGAGGTGCGTGAGCAGTGAGCAACCCGCAGGACCCGAACCCCTGGCAGCCGAACCCCGAGACCCCGCAGAGGCCTCCGGGCAACCAAGGTTCGACGGCCGGGACGTACGAGGTGACCGCCGTGAACAACATGGGGCTGCCGATGCCGCCCGCGCCGGAGATGGCGCCGCCCCTGGACCACGCGCAGTGGCAGAACCCGGCGAGCGTCTACCCAGGGGCTCCGGCGCCCGGTGGGCATTACCAGGTCAGCCAGGTCGCGAACGCCGGCTACGTGCAGCCGCTGCCGCCGGTGTTGTCGCACGAGCTGGCGCCACCGCGGCCGGCCACGATCACCGCCGCGATGTGGATCTGGATCGCGGCGGCCGTGCTCTCCGTCGCCGTGCTGCCGGTGATGTTGCTCGCCAACGCCGACTTCTTCGTCACCCAGGACAGCATCGTCACCGAGGAGGACCGGCAGGCCGCCGATCTCGGTGTGCGGGCGATGGCGGTGATCTTCGGGTTCGTGATGCTGGTCGCGGCCGCGCCGTACGTCGCGTTCGCGGTCGTGCTGCGCAACGGCCAGAACTGGGCGCGCATCCTGCTCACGATCCTCGCCGTGCTCGGGCTGCTGACGATGCTCGCGATCATCTTCGTCTCGATCGGCGCGGAGGTCTGGCAGCCGAGCGTGGCGATCAGCATCGTCGTGATCGGGCTGACCGTCGCGGCCGTCGTGCTGCAGTTCCTGCCCGCCTCGAACAGATTCGTCCGCTAGTGCTCTACCGCGAGTCCGGCAGCAGCTGGTGGCCGTTGCTGTGGGGTCCGGCGTTCGCGGTGGCCGGGTACCTGGTCGAGCTCATCACCGGACCCGCGTCCGTGGCGCTGTGGGCCATCGTCGGACTTCTGCTGACGGTCTGCGCGGTGGTGTGGGTGCACCTGCGGGTCAAGACCGGCAGCATGGAGCTCACGGCCGAGGAAGCCCAGTTCGGGCGCGAGAAGATCCCGGTCGCGATGATCGAGGCCTGCCAGGACGTCGGCGCGCCCACCGGGGCGAAGGTGCTCGGTGGCGGCTGGTCGGTGCCCAAGGGGACGACCGCGGTGCCGTTGCGGCTCGTCGACGGCACGGTGGTGCTGGCGTGGGCGCGCGATCCGGAAGCCTTCCTCGCGGCGTTGCGGCGGGTCGTGAGAAGGTGAGCGGCGTGACCGAGGCCGTGACCGAGCCGGAGACCGCGGTGGAAGAGCCTGAAGAGGTCCCGCCTGCCGGTCCTGGCCTGCACCAGCCCAAGCGGTGGCTCGTCGCCGCGGGCGAGGTCGTCGCGATCGTCCTGCTGGTGATCGTCGCCGTGTGGTGCTGGAACCGCGGCGTCGTGCACCTCGAGTACCCGGTCGAGGGCCGCGAGCCGCTGATCTCCACCCGCCTGCACGGCAACTGGCTGGGCACCGCCGCCGGTGCCGCCACGCTCGCCGTGGTCCTCGCGCTGGACGCGGTGAGGCAGATCATGCTGGCCCTGCGCGCCCGGCCGCAGGAAGCCGCCGACTCCGACATGTGAGACTGGGGTACGTGACTGCGAGTCGATCCCAGGCCCTGTTCGAGCGCGCGTCGACGCTGACCCCCGGCGGGGTCAACTCTCCGGTGCGGGCGTTCCACTCCGTCGGCGGCACCCCGCGTTTCATGGTTCGCGGCGAGGGCCCGCACCTGTGGGACGCGGACGGCAACCGGTACGTCGACCTGGTGGCGTCGTGGGGCCCGATGATCCTCGGGCACGCCCACCCCGCCGTGGTCGAGGCCGTGCAGAAGGCCGCCTCGTCCGGCCTGTCGTTCGGCACGCCGACCGAGGGTGAGATCGAACTCGCGGCCGAGCTCGTCGACCGCGTCGAGCCGGTCCGGCAGGTCCGCCTGGTCAACTCGGGCACCGAGGCCACGATGAGCGCGATCCGCCTCGCCCGCGGCTTCACCGAGCGCCGCAAGATCATCAAGTTCGCCGGCTGCTACCACGGTCACGTCGACGCGTTGCTCGCTCAAGCGGGCTCCGGCGTCGCGACCCTGGGCCTGCCCTCGTCCCCCGGTGTCACGGGCGCGCAGGCCGAGGACACGATCGTCCTGCCGTACAACGACGTCGAGGCCGTGCGCGCGGCGTTCGCGGAGAACCCCGGCACGATCGCCTGCATCATCACCGAGGCCGCGGCGGGCAACATGGGCGCCATCGCGCCGTCAGCCGGCTTCAACGAGGCCCTGCGCGAGATCTGCGACGCCGACGGCGCGTTGCTGATCATGGACGAGGTCATGACCGGCTTCCGCGTCTCGCGCGGCGGTTGGTACGGCCTGGAGCGCGTGCGCGGCGACCTCTACACGTTCGGCAAGGTCATGTCCGGCGGTCTGCCGGCGGCTGCGTTCGGCGGCCGTGCGGACGTGATGGCCCGGTTGGCGCCGTCCGGCCCCGTCTACCAGGCCGGGACGTTGTCGGGTAACCCCGTCGCGGTGGCCGCCGGCCTTGCGTCGTTGCGTGCCGCTGACGAGGACGTCTACCGGGCGCTGGACCGCAACGCGACTCGTCTGGGTGCGCTGTTCACGGCCGCGCTGACCGAGGCCGGTGTCGAGCACCGCGTGCAGTTCGCCGGGAACCTGGTGAGCGTGTTCTTCGGTTCTTCCGAGGTGAAGGACTACGCGGGTGCGCAGGCGTGCGAGACGTGGCGCTTCCCGCCGTTCTTCCACGCACTGCTGGAGCGAGGCGTGTACGCGCCGCCTTCGGCGTTCGAAGCCTGGTTCGTGAACGCCGCCATGGGTGAAGAGGAGTTCGCCGTGATCGCCGACGCGTTGCCGCATGCGGCCCGTGCTGCCAAGGAGGCCCGCAAGTGAGCCGCACCGTCGTCCACCTGCTCCGCCACGGTGAGGTGCACAACCCGACCGGGATCCTGTACGGGCGGCTGCCTGGTTTCAAGCTGTCGGAGCGGGGGCAGAAGCAGGCTTTGACCGTGGCTGAGCACCTCGCTGATCACGACATCGTGCATGTTGTCGCCTCGCCGTTGGATCGGGCTCAGCAGACTGCTGCTCCTATAGCCGACTCGCATCGGTTGGAGTTGGCTACCGATGAGCGGTTGATCGAGGCCGACAACCAGTTCGAGGGGTTGAAGGTCGCTGTGGGGGATGGGGCTCTGCGGTCGCCGCAGCACTGGCCGAAGCTCGTGAACCCGTTCCGGCCGTCTTGGGGGGAGCCGTACCTCGAGATCGCTCATCGGATGTTCGGGGCGGTGCAGAAGGCTCGGGCTGCTGCTGAGGGGCACGAGGCTGTGTGCGTTTCGCATCAGTTGCCTATTTGGACTGTGCGGCGGTTTCTCGAGGGGAAGCGGATGTGGCACGACCCTCGCCGTCGGGAGTGTTCTTTGGCGTCTTTGACGTCGTTGATTTTCGAGGGGGAGCAGCTTGTTCGGATTGCTTACTCCGAGCCGGTTGGGGCTACTGATCCTCGGGTGACTGGGGCATGAAGCGGTTCCTGGTTTTGGTGTTGTTGTTGGCTGGGTGTACCACTGGGAAGGATGCTGCTTCGGTTGGGGCTGGGGATTTTTATCTCGTTGCTCCTGGGGGGCAGGTCGAGATCCGGTATGCGGCTGGTGAGCGGAAGTTGTTGAAGGGGCTCGAGGGGGAGTCCCTGCTTGAAGAGGGTGCTGTTGTCCGGCTGTCCGATTACGCCGGCAAGCCTGTTGTCGTCAACATTTGGGGGGCCTGGTGTGGGCCCTGTCGGACTGAAGCTCCTGAGATGCAGAAATTGTTTGATGGTGGGACTCAGGTGCTTGGGGTTGATGTCAAGGAGACGTCGAAGGATCATCCTCGGGATTTTATGAAGGATCGGTCGTTGACTTATCCTTCTATTTATGATGCCTCTTCGCGTAGTTTTATCAACGTGTTCAGGGGGTTGCCGGCCAATGCTGTGCCTTCCACTTTTGTGGTGGACAAGGAGCACAAGGTTGCTGCTGTGTTCTTGGTGCCGGTGTTGGCTGCGGATTTGCAGGCTGTTTTGGATGAGTTGGGGCGGGAATAGTCGCGGCTCTTGGCGGGTGGCTGTTGCGGGCGGCGCGGTCACCTTGCGTGCTTCCCCTGGGGGCTCTGCCCCCAGACCCCCGGCAATCTGATCAGGGGGCCCGCGCTGCCCGTAGGTAGATGGCACGCCTGTTGCTTTGAGCGGCTGCCGGTTTCGTAGTTTGGGTGCGTCGGCGGTGGGGTCCCATCACGAGCCGAGCCAAGAGCGGGCCACATGCAGGTAGGGGTGTCAACTCGACGAAAAGCGTGTCGAGTTGACACCCCTACCTGCATGCAGCAAGAGCTATGGCGCGACTCGTGATGGGACCCCACCGCCCAGTGCGCTTGCTAAAGACGGCTCGCCTTCGGCATCGCGAAACCCAACCGGCTGCTACTCGGCTGGCGGGGTCACCGGCGTGTTGAGGGACGGGATCTTGGCCTTGAAGGCCTTGATCATGGCGTCCCTGCCGATCGAGTTGAACTGCTTGCCCAGGGTTCGCATGATCGAGTTGCCCGTGGGGCGGTAGAGGCCGCTCTTGTAGTAGCGGGCGCCCTCCACTGGGGCGATCACGCCGCCGTCCGGGGAGGGCTGGCCGAGGTATTCGCCCCACTTCGCGCCTGTGGGGTCCTTGGTCACGTTGATTTCTCGTGGTTCTGCGCCCGTGTAGTTGAGGTACGGGTAGTCGTATTCGTCTGCCAGGCCGCCGATCGAGTGGCCCAGCTCGTGGATTGCGATCTGGCCCGCCTGTGCGTTCGAGCCGGAGGCGGTGGCCACTGAGCCGCCTGCGCCGCCGTACTTCGTGGTGTTGCCTAGGGCGATCACCTGGTCGTATTGCGGGGCCAGGGCTGCGAATTCCTTGGCCTTGGTTTCGTTCACGCAGAGGAGGCGTTCTGTGTTCGCGTCTCTGCCCTGGCACCAGAAGCCCATGTCCAAGGCCGTGTTTTTGAGGAGGCCCTTGGTCGGGTCGTGGTCCACGCCTGACTCCGTGGAGATGACGTTGACCTGCCAGACGTTGAAGTACTCCTTGTAGCTGGCGAAGGGCTCTACCGCTGAGAGCTCTTCCCACTTGCTCTTCACGTTCGCCGTGTAGGTTTCCAGGTCTTCTGTGGTGTAGCCGTCGCCTACGAAGACCAGGTCGAAGCGGTCTGACGAGTCGCCGGTCACCTGGACTGGGATCACGTCTGCTGCTGCGAGGGCGCGGAGGGTCGTGGACTTCTCGCGCGGGGCCTTTGGCGTTTGGGTTTGGGTGATGGTGCCGTCTTCGTTGAAGACCTCGCGCCACTCCATCGCCGGGGCTGCGCCACCGGCTGGTACCTGCGCGAACAGTGCCAGCGCTGCCATCGTCAGCGTTGGGAGGACCAGCCGGGTGCGGTGCATGTGTTGACGCTAAGCAAGCGTGATGTCACCCACAAGCGGCAATTGTCGGTACTTTTGGCCCAACCGTTGTGTTGGATGCCAAGGCCATGCCGGTCGTGGCGTGATCTGGGCAACTACCTACTCTGAAGGCTGTGAACCCCACCGATCTGGCGATCTCCGGGCCCTTGCTGCTGGCCACCGGGGTTGCCTTGCTCGCGGGATTCATCTCCTTCGCGTCGCCCTGCGTGGTGCCGCTGGTGCCCGGGTACCTGGCCTACCTCGCTGGGCTGGTCGGGGCGGAGGCGCCTCGGGTCGAGGCCAACGAGCCCGCCAAGCGTGGGCGGTGGCGGGTGGCCGGTGCGTCGTTGCTGTTCGTGCTCGGGTTCACCGTTGTCTTTGCGTTGGCGTCCATGGCGATTCTTGGGGCGTCGGACGCGTTGTTCCTCAACGCTGATCTGTTCCAGCGCATCGGTGGGGTCGTCACGATCCTGATGGGGCTGGTGTTCCTCGGGCTTGTTCCGGCGCTGCAGAAGGACGTGCGGTTCCACACCAAGCCCAACGCTGGGCTGTTCGGGGCGCCCGTGCTCGGGGCTGTGTTCGCGTTGGGGTGGACGCCTTGTCTTGGGCCGACGTTGGCCGGGGTGCTTGCTGTTGCGCGTAGTACTGAGGTTGGGTCGTCCACGGCTCGTGGGGCCGTGTTGGTGCTTGCCTACTGCTTGGGTCTCGGGTTGCCGTTCGTGGTGCTGGCGCTCGGGGCTCGGTGGGCGCTGGGTGTGACGAAGTGGCTGCGCACGCACGCTCGGCAGGTGCAGGTCTTCGGTGGCGTGCTGCTGATTCTGGTCGGGATCGCGCTGGTCACCGGGCTCTGGGGTGAGTTCGTCGGGTGGCTGCGCTACTCGTTCGTCGACGTCGTGAGGCTGCCGCTCTAGTGATCGCCTTCCTCCGCAACACGTGGCGCGGGCTCACCTCGATGAGGACCGCGCTGACACTGCTGTTCCTGCTCGCGCTCGCGGCGATGCCCGGTGCGTTGCTGCCGCAGCTGTCGCTGAACGCGGCCAAGGTCGACGAGTACGTCGCCCAGCGCGGGTGGTGGGGGCAGTTGCTGCTCAAGCTCGGGTTCTTCGAGGTGTACGCCACGCCTTGGTTCGCCGCGATCTACCTGCTGCTGTTCACGTCCCTCGTCGGGTGTCTGCTGCCCCGCACGTGGGAGTACTTCAAGCAGATGCGCGCGAAGCCCGTGTTGACGCCGCGCAATCTCTCGCGGATGCCGCACCACGCGCAGGCCGAGCTCGACATCACGCCGGACGAGGCCGTCGCCAAGGCTCAGAAGGCCATGCGCGGCTGGCGGATGGAGACCGGCGAGGGCACGGTCAGCGCCGAGCGCGGGTTCCTGCGCGAGACCGGCAACCTGGTCTTCCACTTCGCGCTGCTGGGGCTGCTGGTCTCGTTCGCGCTGGGCAAGATGTTCAACTACGAGGGCCAGGTCATCGTCCAGGCCGACGGCGGCCAGTTCTGCAACGGCGGCATCTTCAACTACGACCAGTTCCGGCCCGGCCTGCGGGTCGACGGCACCGACCTCACGCCGTTCTGCGTCGAGATCGGCAAGTTCTCCGCCGAGTACCTCGACAACGGCCAGCCCGTCGGCTTCAAGGCCGACATCCGGTACCAGTCGGGCGACGACCTCGCGTCGAACACGTGGCGGCCGTACGCGCTGCAGGTCAACCACCCGTTGCGCACCGAGGGCGACCGCGTCTACCTGCTCGGCCACGGCTACACGCCGACGTTCACGGTGACGTTCCCCAACGGCGAGAAGCGCACGCAGGGCATCCAGTGGCTGCCGACCGACCAGCTCACGCTGGCCTCGGAGGGCGCCACGAAGTTCGACCCGCCCGGCATCACGGACTCCGAGACGCGGCGCAAGAACCAGATCGCGGTGACGGGTCTGCTGGCGCCGACGCCGTTGCTGCACGGCAACATCCTGAACTCGAAGTTCCCGGCGCTCAACGACCCGATGGTCGCCGTCGACGTGTACCGCGGCGACCTCGGGGTGGACGACGGGCGTGGCCAGTCGATCTTCTCGATCGACCAGAAGATGGTCGACCAGGGCCGGTTGCAGAAGGTCGCGCGCAAGAACCTCGCGCTGGGCGAGGAGATCGCGCTCGACGACGGCACCAAGGTGCGGTTCGACGCCGTGAACGACTGGGTGTCCCTACAGGTTTCGCACGACCCGACCCAGGGTTACGTGCTGGCGTTCGCCATCCTGATCATCCTCGGCCTGGGGGTCTCGCTGACCGTCAAGCGCCGCAGGGTGTGGGTGCGTGCGACCCGTCTGGAAGACGGGCGTACGTTGGTCGAGGTCGGCGGGCTCGCCCGTACTGACCAGGCAGGATACGGCGAGGAGTTCACGCGGCTGGCCCGCGCGGTGCTGAACGAGGAGAAGTCCTGATGCCGGTCAACGAGACCTTTGCGACCTACAGCGACTGGTTGTACCGCAGTGCGCTGGGCGTCTACTTCTTCGCGATCCTGCTCTACGGCGTGGAGCAGGCCTTCTCCCGTGCGCCGCGCAAGGCGGAAGCGCTGGTCGGAGCCGGCGGGCCGGACATCCTCGCGGATGCGCCCAAGTCCGAGCTGACGCGTGCCGAGCGCATCGGGCGCATGGGTGCCGCGATGACGGTCCTCGGTGCGGTGCTGCACCTCGGCTCGTTGGTCATGCGCGGTCTGTCGGCCGGGCGCGCGCCCTGGGGCAACATGTACGAGTACATGTCGTTGCTGTGCCTCGCGGCCGTGGTGACGTGGATCGTGCTGATGGCCAAGTTCCCGATCCGCCGCCTCGGCGTGTTCGTGCTCACGCCGATCCTGGTCCTGCTGTTCATCGGCGGCACCGTCCTCTACGCCGAGTCCGCGCCCGTCCAGCCGGCGCTGCGGTCGTACTGGCTGGTGATCCACGTCTCGGTCATCTCGATCTCGTCCGGTGTGCTGCTGATCCCGGGCGTGACGTCGATCCTCTACCTGCTCAAGGACGGCAACTCCGACCGCTTCCCGAAGCTCCCGTCCGCCGACGTGCTCGACCGCATGTCGTACCGGACCACCGTGCTCGCGTTCCCGCTGTTCACGGCCGGGATCATCCTCGGCGCGATCTGGGCGGAGGCGGCGTGGGGCCGGTTCTGGGGCTGGGACCCGAAGGAGACGGTCGCGTTCGTCTCGTGGGTGGTCTACGCGGCGTACCTGCACGCGCGGGCGACGGCCGGATGGCGTGGCCGTGGGGCCGCTTGGATCAACATCGCGGGCTTTGCCCTGAACGTGTTCAACCTGTTCTTCATCAACTTGGTCACCAGCGGGTTGCATTCGTACGCAGGTCTCTAACGAGTTAAGCCCCCAGGTCGATGGAACCGTTGCCGGTTGCGTACCGTCGCAACCTGGGGGTCGGGGAAGTCTCGGTCCCTCTTGCTCAGGGAGGGCCACAGCGGTGACATGGCAACCACCGGGTGAGGAACAGGGCTCCGGCCCGCAGTACGTCGACCCGCAGGCGGCGGCCTACCTCGACCCGCAGCAGTCCGGCCCGCAGCACGTCAGCGGCGGCCAATCAGGCCCGTACAACCTGGCCGGCCAGTCAGGGCCCTACCAGGTTCCCGGCAACGCCTCAGGTCCCTACCAGGTGCCTGGCAACGTGTCCGGTCCGTACCCGGTGCCCGGCGCCGCGTCCGGCCCCTATCCGGTGCCCGGCTCGCAGTCCGGCGCGTACCAGGTGGGCGGCGGTCAGTCGGGTGCCCACTCGGTGGGCGGAGGCCAGTCCGGGCCGCACAACACCGACAACACCGCGCAGTACGGCCACTTCGCGGGCCAGCAGTTCCCGAACAACTTCCCGCAGCAGCAGTACCGCTCGCAGGCGCAGGAAGTCTCGTCGCAGCAGCTGATCAAGAAGGAGAAGCGTCCGCCCACGTCCGGCTGGCGCAAGTCCCTGCACTCGCTGTCCGGTGGCACGATCAACCTCGGTGAGAGCCCGGCCGACGTGCGCCGGCGTGAGCTGATCGCGCGGATCAACCAGCCGCTGCGCGGGTGCTACAAGATCGCGATGCTGTCGCTGAAGGGCGGCGTCGGCAAGACGACGACGACCACGACGCTCGGTTCGACGTTCTCGTCGCTGCGCGGTGACCGTGTCGTCGCCGTCGACGCGAACCCCGACCGCGGCACGCTGGCGTTGAAGATCCCGCGCGAGACCACGGCGACCGTGCGTCACCTGCTGCGCGACGCCCCGCGGATCACGAAGTACAGCGACGTGCGCGCGTACACCTCGCAGTCACCCGCACGCCTCGAGGTGCTGGCGTCCGAGCAGGACCCGGCCGTGTCGGAGGCGTTCAGCGAGGAGGACTACCGGCGCACGGTGGCGTTGCTGGAGCACTTCTACAACATCGTGCTCACGGACTGCGGCACCGGTCTGATGCACTCCGCCATGAAGGGCGTGCTGGACGAGGCGGACTCGCTGGTCCTCGTGTCGTCCGGCTCGGTCGACGGCGCGCAGACCTCGGCCGCGACGCTCGACTGGCTGGAGGCGCACGGCTACCGCGACCTGGTCGCGAAGTCCGTGTGCGTGATCAACTCGGTGCGCCCGAAGTCGGGCAAGGTCGACCTCGACAAGCTCGCCGCGCACTTCCAGCAGCGATGCCGGGCCGTGGTCCGCCTGCCGTTCGACACGCACCTCGAAGAGGGCGCCGAGATCGCGCTGGACCAGCTCGCGCCGGAGACCCGTCTGGCCTTGCTGGAACTCGCCGCAGTGGTCGCGGACGACTTCCCGCACTCCTGAACGGGTGGCGGCCAGTGGCGGAAAGGGGTCCTGGGATCAGGGCCCCTTTTCCGTTCACTCCTCGCGCTTGCGCTGCTCGTCGAGCTTGCGCAGGAACTCCGGGTCGTCGTCGGGTGCGATCACCTTGCGGCCTGGGGTGTACTCCGAGTGCTGCGGGGCGAAAGCTCGCCACACGAGCACAGCCACGGTGAGCGCACCGATCACCGCCAGCAGGTAGATCATCGTGTCGCCACCTCCCTTTGCCACGAGATTACCCGCGGCACAGGGGTAACTACGGTTTCAGTGGCGGACGGGTTCAGTTGCCTCGGTCGTCAGCTCCGAAAGGAGCTGCTTCACCTCGGTCTCACGGAACCTGCGATGTCCTCCTGGCGTGCGGATCGACCCGATGCGACCTGCGGTGGCCCATCGGGTCACGGTCTTCGGGTCGACCCGGAACAGATTGGCGACTTCCCCAGGCGTCAAGAGCCGCTCGGTGGCTGCAGTCACTCGTCCTCCTCAGATCAGACGTTCCGGTCTGATCGTGGCATCTGACCCATCAGGTACTCGAACGCTTGTTTTTTGGTAAAGAGGTAGTAAGGGACGACCGGGGCGAACCGGACATGTGACCGTTGCTCCGTGCGAGCACTCGTGGGGCATAGGGTGTCGCGGGTGGATGCTCTTGATCGACAGATCATCGCCGCGCTGCGCGCCAACGGCCGTGCCACCTACGCAGACCTCGGCAGGCAGGTCGGCCTGTCCGCGTCCGCCGTGCACGAGCGGGTCGGGAAGCTCGAGTCGAGCGGTGTGATCGTCGGGTACCACGCGGTCGTGGACCCCAGCGCCGTCGGCCTGGGCGTGACCGCGTTGATCGGCATCCACCCCACCGACATCGCGGACGACAACGAGGTCGCGGTCGCGTTGGGCGAGCTCAACGAGGTGGAGTCCTGCTACCGGGTCGCGGGCGACGAGTCGTTCATCGTCAAGGTCCGGGTGGCGACGGTCGACGATCTGGAGCGCGCGCTCGGGCGGTTGCGACGCATCCACGGTGTGGCACGCACGCGCACGACAGTGGTGCTCTCCACACGGTTCGAGGGGCGCCCGAACACCGGAGACGAAGAAGGCGACGTAACCTGAACGGGTGCTCGCTCGTGATGTGACGCTCTACGTCCTCGCCCGCCTCGGCCTCGTGGTCGTGGTGATGGGCGCGCTCATGTTGGTCAAGGTTCCTTTGCTGCCCGCCCTCGCCGTCGGCGTGGTCGTGGCGCTGCCGGCCTCGTTGTTCATCTTCAAGGGGCTGCGGCAGCGGGTCGCGACCGGCCTGGACGCCCACCAGGCGACGCGCAGGGCCGAGCGCGACAAGCTGCGCTCCGAACTGCGTGGTGACGAAGGTCCTCTCACCCAGGCATAGGACGTCTGCCCGGTTATCGTGCGGGCTGTGAGTACCTCCGTTGACCGCGTTTGCAGCAGGACCAGGCACTGGGTGTGCGAGGCCGTCGGGATCATCGAGGCGGACGCGAACCGCAGCGCTGACACGCACCTCCTGCGCTACCCGTTGCCGCTCGAATGGGGCATCGACCTCTACCTGAAGGACGAGTCGACGCACCCGACCGGGTCGTTGAAGCACCGGTTGGCGCGCTCGTTGTTCCTCTACGCGATCTGCAACGGCTGGATCACCGGTGGCACGCCCGTGATCGAGGCCTCCTCCGGGTCGACGGCGGTGTCCGAGGCCTACTTCGCGCGGCTGCTGGGGCTGCCGTTCATCGCGGTGATGCCCCGCTCGACCTCGGCGGAGAAGGTCGCGCTGATCGAGCGCCAGGGCGGCAAGTGCCACTTCATCGACGAGCCGTCGGCGCTCTACGACGAGTCGCGGCGGCTGGCGGCCGAGCTCGGCGGCCACTTCATGGACCAGTTCACGCACGCCGAGCGCGCGACGGACTGGCGGGGCAACAACAACATCGCCGAGTCGATCTTCGAGCAGATGAAGCTGGAGCCGTCGCCCACGCCGGACTGGATCGTCGTCGGCGCCGGGACCGGTGGCACGTCGGCCACGATCGGCCGCTACATCCACTACCAGAAGCTGAACACGCGCCTCGCCGTCGTCGATCCCGAGCACTCGGTCTTCTTCGACGCGTGGCGCGACGGCAACCGCGACCTGGTGGCGACGCGCGGCTCGGGCATCGAGGGCATCGGACGGCCGCGCGTGGAGCCGTCGTTCATCGGCGAGGTCATCGACCGGATGATGAAGGTGCCGGACGCGGCGTCCATCGCGACGATCCGGTACGTGGAGGACCTGCTCGGGCGGCGGGTCGGCGGGTCCACCGGGACGAACCTCTGGGGAGCGTTCCAGATCGTGGCCGAGATGCGGCAGTCTCGTGCGCGCGGGAGCGTGGTCACTCTGCTGTGCGACGGCGGCGAGCGTTACGCGAACACCTACTACGACGACACATGGGTAGCCGCGCAGGGCATGCACCTCGACCCGTGCCTTGAACGGCTGAACAACTTCCACCGCTCGGGGAACTGGTGACGGGAGCCGTGCGTCACAGCGTGACCTGAGCACCTGAGTCCGCAGGGGGGACGCTGTGACGTCGCTGTTCACCGACGCGGCCGAACTGCGCGCGTACGCCGAGTACCTGCGCACCGAGGCCAAAGAGTTCGACACGATCCGCAAGTACGTCCACGCCACGGCGTGCGACAAGGCGGGCTTCACGGGCCTGCTCGCGTTGCTGCAGCCGGGTGTGGACGTCGTGCGGGCGTTGTTCGACGAGACCCTCGACTTCGGCACGTCGAAGCTCGAGGGCGCGGCGTCGGCGGTGGACGCGTCGGCGAAGGTCTACGAGGACATCGACGCCGCTCAGCGGCGGATCTTCGACGGGCTGCTGAAGTGACGACGGCGTACCACGCGGCGCGTCCGGTCAGCGCGTCGCTGAAGCAGCCCGACGTCGACACGGCGTCGTTGAACGACGTCCTGCGCGACCAGGGCTGGGGCGTCCAGGCGGTCAACTGGGTGTTCGAGGCCGTGACCGGCGAGTCGCTGGTGTCCACGATCATCACGCCGATCACCGGCGACTGGTCGAAGATCCGCGCCGACGGCGACGCGTGGCGCATGGTCGGCAACGCCATGAACGACGTCTCGTACAACCTCACCGACGCCGTGGGCAAGGTCCGAGGCCACTGGGACGGCGACGCGGCCAAGGCCCACGAGAAGTACATCGCCCTGGGCTGGAAGGCGGGCCTGCTCGCCGAGATGGGCGTGGCCCAGCTGATCGCGAAGGGCTTCGACACCGTCGCGTCCGGCGCCGAGGCCCTGGGCAAGCAGGCCGCGCGCCTGCTCGACTACCTGGTCAACAAGCTGCTGGAAGCCGCCGCCACCGTCTGGATCCCGGTCGCGGGCTGGATCAAGGCCGCCGAGATGGTCTGGAACGCCTACCAGATCTACCGGCGCGTCATGGACATCATCGAGACGGTCCAGAAGCTCATCTCCGACGTGAAGGCGCTCTTCGACGCCGTTGGCCGCGTCTTCTCCGCCATCGGCAAGCTGAAGGACGCCGACTCCCTGGCCGAGGCCATGAACGCCACCCAGGAGGTGGCCGAGGCGGGCCGCGACGTCCGCAACGCCGTCAACGACATCCGCGACGACTTCGGGTCCATCAAGGAGTCGGCCACCGAGATCGCCGACCGGGGCCGCGACATCGGCTCGCAGGTCCGCGAGGCGTACACCCCGCCAGGCGGCACCGAGGACACCAAACCGGCGGCGGTCTCCGCCGTGGCCCCCGGCGGCGCCCCCGTGGCCCCGCCGCCCACACTGCCCGCTTCGCCGGATGCCCCCGCCACCCACACGGCGGCGGCCGGCGGCCCAGCCGTCGCGGCTCCGCCTTCGGCGGGTGGCGGTGGCGGTGTGCCGCACGTTGCTTCCGGTGGCGCGCCCGTGGGTGGCGGTTCCGGGCCTGGCGCCCCTGGCCCGGTTCGGCCTGACACCACCCACGCCGCAGGCGCGGCTCCCGCCGCGGCCCCGCCGTCGACGCAGCACGCGCCCATGGGCGGCGCGATGCCGATGGGTGCCCCGATGGCACCGGGAGCGGGCGGCGGCGACCAGACCCGCAGCTCCAGCTCCCGTCCTGGAGCGGGCGGCGTCCCGGCCTTCCCGAGTGCGGGCACCCCGGCGGGGACCCCGAAGCCCAGCGGCCTGCCGACGCCTCCCGGACACGGAGCGGGCCTGCCGACCCCGCCCAGCCAGGGCACACCGCCCGCCGGCACGGGCGGCCGGCCGAGCACGGGCCTGCCGACGCCACCGTCCGGCGGCTCGCACCCGACGCCAAGCTCGCTCCCGACGCCAAGCTCGCTCCCGACGCCCAGCTCGCTCCCGACGCCGAGCTCGCACCCGACGCCGGGATCCGGGGGCACGCACCCCGGTGGCTCGGGCCTGCCGACTCCGCCGAACTCCGGTGGCTCGGGCCTGCCGACTCCGCCGAACTCAGGCGGCTCCGGCCTGCCCACGCCCCCGTCCGGTCCGGGCACGCACCCGACCCCCGACCACCCGAGCGCTGGCACGGGCACGACGGCACCGCCCACCACCGGCGGTGGCCTCCCCTCGCCTCCCGGACACCCGAGCCCCACCGGCACGGACCACTCGACGCCGTCCACCACCACCCCGACGGACTCGACCCCGCGCCCCCACGACACCACCCCCACCGGCTCGACGGACACCAAGCCCCACGACACGACGCCGCACGACCTCGGCACCAAGCCGCACGACGCGCCGTCGCCCGACAGCAGCACCAAGCCGCACGACGCGTCCACCCCACCGCACGACACGACGCCGCCGCACGACCCCGACCCCAGGCCGCACGACCCCGACGCGCGGCCCGACGACGGCAAGCCCCACGACACCGACACCAGCGGTGCCGAGGACGCCAGGCCCCACGACCCCCAGCCGGACCACGACACCCCGGCCCCCCACGACACCGACCCCAAGCCGGGCAACGAGGACGCCACCCCCGGCCCCACCGAGAACGGCGACTTCACCCCGCCGCCCAGCGGCCCGGACCTCAAGGGCCACTTCGACGCGGCCGCCATGTCGGCGCAGGGCCAGGGCTACCAGCACCAGCTGGAGCAGATCCTGCCCAACCAGGCCGACCGCGACCGCTACGTCGCGCTGAGCCAGGAGCTCTCCACCAACCTCAGCCCGCAGGAGGCCCAGCACGTCGCCGACGTCCGCAACCAGATCACGGTCGGCAGCGGCGACATCGTCACCAAGGCCCTCAGCCCGAGCGCCGTCAGCACCTACCTGCCCGACACCCCGCACGCGGCCGGCAGCCAGAAGGAGACCTGGCAGAACCAGATGGGCGGCTCGGTCGCGCGCGGCCAGGACGTGGTCGACGTCAACACCCCGCAGGGCCTGCGGGACGGGCTCGCGCTCGACGACAAGGGCCAGGGCTGGACCCCCATCCCCGCGGGCGCGCAGGAGGCGATGCAGCTCCGGTACGAGGTCAACGCCCAGAACGAGGCGGCGCACAACGTGCCGTTCGGCGGGCCGAAGAAGGACACGCCGGACTTCACGCAGCCCGGGCCGTACGGGGCGAACGAGTACCAGTCGCCGCAGGAGAAGGCGCACTACGAGGCGTCGCAGCAGCAGATGGCGGCGGCGGGCGGTGCGTCCAAGCCGTACGACGGCTACGACCCGTTCACCGGCACCGGCTCCACGATGGGCGGCATGCCGGAGTGGCGCGTCGACGGCGGCACACCGTTGCCCGATCGTGCCGAGATCTGGCAGGTGAACGCGGACGGTTCTGAGAAACTGCACGCCGTGTACGACCGCAAGTTCGGCTGGACGAAGCTCTGATGACCCAGTACTCCCAGGAGATGGCCGAGTACCGGGGCGAGACGTTCTTCGCGGGTGCCGAAGGCGAGGACCACGTCTGGATCCGCAAGATCCCCGGCGTCGCCTACAGCACCGCGGAGAGCTTCCAGACGTACGGCAACCGGGAGCTCAAGACGGTTGCCATCAAGGACCTCGACGCCTGGTACCGGGAGACCTGCAGGGCGACGTGGCGCGGCCAGCCGTTCAACGTCGTCGCCACGGACAACGGCAAGGCCGAGGCGGGCTACGCCGGTGGCGAGTACGTCTGGGCGCGGCAGAACGGGCTCGAAGGCGACCAGTACAACGGCTACCGGGCCACGCTCGAAGCAGACGAGCTCGAGAACGTGCAGATCGACCGCACCGACTTCCTGGCGCGGTGGAAGGAGGAGAACCCGGGATGAGCACCCCACAGGCCGTGCGCAAGGCGGCCGGCATCGGGCCGGAGACGATCCTGCAGAAGATCGTCCACCCCGCCGTCGCGCAGCTCTACCTGGGCAACGTCGTGGTGCCCGGCAAGTTCGAGCCGCACCGGGCCGCCGGGTTCGTGACGCGCGGGCAGGACTTCCCGCAGGGCACGTCCGACCAGTTCGCCGAGGTGTTCGGCGTCGACAAGGTCGCGGACTGGCCGAGGGGCACGCAGTACCTGCTGCGCTTCCTCGCCCACACCACCGAGCTCTTCGACACGAGCTTCGGCGGGCCGACGCTCGACGGCGCGCAGAAGATGGGCACCACCCGCGTCTACCCGGTCCCGTTCACCGGCACCGGCTACACGCCGAGCGCGAACCCCATCCCCGAGTACGTCATGGACCTCGCCGAACTCCCTGCGGGCACGGAACTCTGGCGCTTCGAACCGGACGGCACCGGCCGCAGCGTCGGCAAGTACCTCCACCGCCAGACGGGCTGGATCCCGACGGGCGACGTGGGCTTCGGTCCCGGAAGGTACTGGCAGGAACCGGTTGCGCACCGGCCGACCGTCCGTCGTGGACTGATCGGCCGCTACCGGGGCCAGGACTTCGACGTCGACTTCGGGCCCGCGCCCGGCAACGTCCTCCTGCACCCGCTCGCCGGCCACCCCGCCCCGCCGGACTTCACCGAGGAGAACGGCGCCCAGTTCCTCGAGGTGCCCAACGCGGTCGTCGAGGACCTCCAACTGGTCCGCACGCTCTGCACGTACCGCGGCGCGGAGTTCGAGATCGTCGGTGTCCTCGGCGACCAAGCCGTGCTGCACTTCGTCGGCGAGAACTACGAGACGGCGCAGCAGCTCGGTCTGTCCGAAGTGGACTTCCGGCAGTGGCGGACCGTCGCGTGGCGCAGCGAGGTGACCGAGATCCGCGGTGACGCGAGGCCGATCCAGCGCGGGCTCTTCGCCAGGGAGAACTGAGATGACGACCCCGAACGACAGCTGGAAGTCCGCGGAGCTGCGCGCCGCCGAGGCGCAGGTCGACGCGCGCTTCAAGGAGGCGCAGGACCTCGCGAACCGCCTCAAGGACACGCCGCTGCCACCCGTCCCGCCCGTCGACTTCAAGGCGATCGCCCAGCAGGTCGAACGGGCCGCGCAGGAGCGGGACGCCCCCGAACAGCTCAAGGCGTTGAAGCGCAAGGTCGACGCGGGCGAGTTCACCTGGGAGGACGTCGTCTCCGGCAAGGCCGCGCAGGACCCGGACGTCCAGGCCATGCAGCAGGAGAACGTCAACAAGATGAAGCAGGCGTTCCAGATGCTGCAGGAGGGCATGACCGCCGAAGAGATCATGGACGCGCAACGGCCGCGCCGCGATGGCGACGACGGTGACCAGCTCGACCCGGACATCTTCACGGAGGACAAGTGGTGATGACGGCCTGGCGAACACCGGACATCTTCGCGGCGGAGGACTTCCTGCGTACCGCCGTCGCCGAGGCGGACCGCGCGATGAAGACCGCCCAGCAGGGCCTCAGGGGCAAGGAACCGTCCACTGAGGACATCCGCAGGGTGATGCAGTTCGCGAAGTCCAGCGACGCCTCACCGGCGATGCGCCAGCTCGCGGACCGCATCGCGCGCGGCGCCGGTCTGAGCTGGCGTCAGGTCCTGACCGGCGAGGCGGCCCACGACCCGCTGGTGCGCCAGGCGCTCGACGCCGACCGCGCCCGCCTCGACGAGCTGATCGAGGGCGAGACGGCCCCGCCGCCACCCCCGCGCAGGCCCGCGCGAACGGACGACGACGAGCCCGTGCAGTTCACCGAGGACGCCTGGTGATCCCTGGCAGTGCCTTTCAGGTCATCGGGGAGACGTGAGCGGACGGGTCGCGTCGGATCGGGAGCGGTTGGCGGACCGCGGTTCCGGTCAACCCTCTCGCAGCGTCAAGAGGGGAAACAGCCCGACGCCGCCGCGCGTCCGATCGGTAGTGCTTCGTCAGGCTGGTCGGTGTCGCGGTGCAACGGTTCCACCGTCAGTCCAGCACCAGGCCGACGCTGACCAGCACGGCCCACGCCAGCATCGCGATCCCGGTGAACTGCAGCACCGGGATCAGGTCCCTGCCACCCCGCCCGGCGGCCACCCGGCGCACGGCGGGCAGCAGGATCGGCGCCGCGAGGAACCCGAGCAGCGCGTACGGCACCCGCACGACCATGCCCAGCGCGATCAGGAACGGCACCGCGACCAGCGCCAGGTAGAGCCGGCGGGTGTCCTTGTCGCCCAGCACCACGGCCAGCGTCCGCTTGCCCGTCACGGAGTCCGTCGGGATGTCGCGCAGGTTGTTCGCCACCAGCACCGCGGCCGAGATCGCCCCCATCGCGATGGACGCCCCGATGCCGATGCCCGTGATCTCGCCGGTCTGCACGTACAGCGTGCCCAGCACCGCGGCCGGGCCGAAGAAGAGGAACACCGCGATCTCGCCGAGGCCCGCGTAGCCGTACGGACGCTTGCCGCCCGTGTAGAACCACGCCCCGGCGATGCACACGGCACCGAACCCGAGCAGCCACCAGTACCCGGACAACGCCACCAGCACCACGCCGGCCAGCGCGCCGACGCCGAGCGAGATGAACGCCGCCAGCCGCACCTTCGCAGGCTCCGCGGCACCGGAACCCGTGAGGCGGAACGGCCCCACCCGGTTGTCGTCCGTGCCGCGGATGCCGTCGGAGTAGTCGTTCGCGTAGTTCACGCCCACCTGGAACGCCACCGACACGACGAGCGCCAGCACCGTGTGCAGCGCGTTGAACTCGTCGATGTGGTGCGCCGCAGCCGCTCCGACCACGACCGGGGCGATCGAGTTCGGCAGCGTGCGCGGGCGGGTCCCCTGGACCCACTGGACGACTGAGGCCATGCCCCCATCCTCCGGTATGGCGCCTGAGGACCCGCCGAAGGGGTGTATCAGCAGGCAGTGGCGCCCGAGACGCCCGCCACGTACGCCTTCGCGATGTGCTTGCCGGACGCGATGCGGTACCAGACGTTCGACGTGCCCTGCGTGCCCGACACCGACTCGCCGGTGAGCTGGCACGTCACCCTGACCTGCGCGTAGTTCGCGGCCAGGCCCACCTGCGAGGACGAGGAGTTCGCGCCGCTGCGGACGTTCACCGTGCCGTTGGCCGCGGCCGTGCGGACCGTCCCCAGAGGACCGGAACCCGTCCACAGGTACGTCACGGTCACCCAGGCGTTGTTGGTCAGCTTGAGGCCGTCCCAGAACGTGCCGTCGGCGAGGTCGATGCCGGCGGGGTTCGCGACCTCACGGCCGAACTGGTCCTTGCCGCCGTTGTAGTTGTTCTCGTACGCGGCTTGCGCCTCGGGCTTGCCCTGCGGCAGGTCCTTCCACATCTCACGCGTCGCGGACGGGTTCCAGTAGTCGTCCTTGGTGTTCCATGGACCGACGTCCCACACGGGCGCCCACTCGCAACGGCCGTTGGACGCGCACACCTGCACGCTGTAGTTGCCGGAGTTCTTGTTCGCCAGCCCACGGCGCGACGGCAACGCCACGAAGTGGTCACGCGAACGGATCACGTGTCCGTTCGCCGTCGTGCCACCGACAAGGCCCTCACGCGTCGCGTACACCCGGTACGAACGTCCAGCAGCAGCAACCGAAATGTCGTCCGCCGCCACGGTCGCGGGCGCCTGCGTCGCCGTCAGCTTCACCCGCGATGCCTTGCCACCGCTCAAAACCACACGCGTCTCGATCGTGGACGTGGTCACCGGCAACGTCGCCGGCGCCTCCCGCCACTCGGTCCACTGCCCGTCCGCGCGCAGACCGCGCACGTCGACGACACCATCGCCGGTCACCGCCGCCGTGACCGCGTTGGCGGGTCGCGCGAGTCTGTGCGTGCCGAGCTCGATCAGGCCCGTGCGAGGCGAACCGCCCCACGTGACGGCACGGCCGCTCACGTCGGCGGCCCACTCGTTCGACGCCGGGGCCGCCTGGGCGGGAGACGCCAGTCCGGCCACCAATGCGGCGCCCGCGACCAGCGGTAACAGGTAGCGCATGAAGAAACCCCCATCGCTAGCGCGCAGGGCTGGGATGCCGTGCGCTTCGCGGCGAGGGTTGTCCTCAGCGGTAAAGGTTCACCTAAAGGCTGCGGCCACTGCTGTCCTGTCGACTTTGCCGGGCCCGCGCAACGGCAGTTCCTGCACGAACCGCACCAGCTTCGGCGTCGCGGCCCGTCCGACGGCCTCGGTCACAGCCGCCTTCAGCTCGTCCAGAGAAGGCTCCGCACCGCGCGTGACGACAGCGGCGGCCACGACCTGGCCCCACTCGTCGTCCGGCACGCCGACCACACACGCCTCCAGCACGCCCTCAACGGTCGCCAGAGCCCGTTCCACCAGCACCGGGGGCACCTTCTCGCCACCGGTGACTATCACGTCGTCAGCGCGTCCCAGCACCTCCAGCCGCCCGTCGCGCAGCCGCCCGAGGTCCCCGGTGCGGAACCACTCGCCGAACGGCTCGGAGCTGCCGCGGTACCCGAGCGCCAGCACCGGCCCGCTGATCTCGATCAGGTCGTCGGTGCGCAACGACACGTCACGCAACGGTTCGCCGTCGTACACGCACCCGCCGGACGTCTCGCTCATGCCGTACGTCGTGACGACCTGCACGCCCAGAGCGCGCGCCTGGTGCAGCAGCTTCGGCGGGGTCGCGGCCCCGCCGATCAGCACGCCGTCGAACTGCCGCAGCGCCTCCAGCCCCGGCCCCTCGCCCACGACGAGCCGGGAGAGCTGCGTGGGCACGAGAGCGGTGTAGTGGCGTCCCGGCTGGGCGAGCACCGGCCGTGCGGCCTGCGCGAAACCCATGGCGCGGAAGCCCTTCGACATGTCGAGCTCACCGGGCGTGGTGCCGGCGACGATCGACCGCACCAGCACCTGGACACCCGCGATGTGGCCCGTGGGCAACGCCAGCAGCCACGTCCCGGGCCCGCCGAGCCGTTCGTGGGTGGCCTCCGCGGACGTCGTCAGCGCGTCCGCGTCGAGCAGCACCGTCTTCGGCTCACCCGTCGACCCGGAGGTCGGCACGCCGAGCACGGCACGCTTCTCCCAGCCGTCGAGCGGGCCGTCGACCAGGGGGTCGCCGCCGTGCAGGGCCGCGCGCAGTTCGTCGAGCATGGACACCTGCTCAGAAGTAGTACGGGTAGTTCGACCAGTCGGGGTCGCGCTTCTCCAGGAACGAGTCCCTGCCCTCGACGGCCTCGTCGGTCATGTACGCGAGCCGGGTCGTCTCGCCGGCGAAGATCTGCTGTCCCACCAGGCCGTCGTCGATCAGGTTGAACGCGTACTTGAGCATCCGCTGGGCGGTCGGCGACTTGCCGTTGATCTCGCGGGCCCACTGCAGCGCCGTCGTCTCGAGCTCGGCGTGCGGCACGACCTCGTTGACCGCGCCCATCTTGTACATGTCCTCGGCGGAGTACGTGCGGCCGAGGAAGAAGATCTCGCGGGCGAACTTCTGCCCGACCTGCCGGGCGAGGTAGGCGGAGCCGTAGCCGCCGTCGAACGAGCCGACGTCCGCGTCGGTCTGCTTGAACCTGGCGTGCTCGGCGCTCGCGATCGTGAGGTCGCACACCACGTGCAGGCTGTGCCCGCCCCCCGCGGCCCACCCCGGCACGACCGCGATGACGACCTTCGGCATGAACCTGATCAGCCGCTGGCACTCCAGGATGTGCAGCCGCCCCGCGCGCGCCGGGTCGACGCTCTCGGCCGTCTCACCGGAGGCGTACTGGTAGCCGCTGCGCCCGCGAATGCGCTGGTCGCCGCCACTGCAGAAGGCCCAGCCGCCGTCCTTGGCACTGGGACCGTTGCCGGTCAGCAGCACGCACCCGACGTCGGACGACATCCGCGCGTGGTCCAGCGCCCGGTACAGCTCGTCCACGGTGTGCGGCCGGAACGCGTTGCGCACCTCGGGCCGGTTGAACGCGATGCGGACGGTGCCCTGGTCGAGCGCGCGGTGGTAGGTGATGTCGGTGAAGTCGAAGCCCTCGATCGGCTTCCACAACGACGGGTCGAAGAGCTCCTGATCTGCCACGGACCAGACTCTAAGCTTTCGCTCCTGAGACCAGCGGGCGACTCTCAGCCCGGGCCGGTGACAATTGGGGGATGAACCCGTCCACGACGCAGGCGAGGGTGATCGTCGACGAACTGGTGCGCAACGGCGTGCGTCACGTCGTTCTGTGCCCCGGTTCGCGCAACGCCCCGCTGTCGTTCGCGCTGCACCAGGCCGAGCAAAAAGGCCTGCTCACGGTGCACGTGCGCATCGACGAGCGCAGCGGCGGATTTCTCGCGCTGGGCCTCGCGAAGACCGGTGAGCCGGCCGTCGTGACGTGCACCAGCGGCACCGCCGTCGCGAACCTGCACCCGGCCGTGATCGAGGCGCAGCTCACGAACGTGCCGTTGATCGCGCTGACCGCCGACCGCCCGGTCGACCTGTACCGCACCGGCTCCAGCCAGACGATCAACCAGCACGACGTGCTCGGCATCCCGACGCTGCACATGCCGGAGGGAGCGGAGGAGGCCGTGACGCGGTCGTTGATCTGCCGCGCCATCGCCACGGACGGCCCGTCGCACGTCAACGTGCCTTTCCGGCCGCCGCTGACGCCCTCCGACGACGCTTGGCCTTCGTCCGAGCGAGGTCCGTGGACGGAGACGGACCGCACGTTCACCGTCGAGGCCCGCCCCTCCGACCTGCCCGCCCGCACGCTGGTGCTGCTCGGCGACGACCGTCCGGAGCGGCTGCTGGCGGCGTCGCGGCTCGGCTGGCCGGTGATCGCCGAACCGACCGCTCCGGGTGGTCTTCGTCACGGGTCGTTGCTGCTCAACGTGGGCCTGCCGGAGCACCTGCGGCCCGACGCCGTGCTCGTCGTGGGGCGCGTCACCCTGTCGAGGGGTCAGCAGGCAGTGCTTGGAGCCGCTCCAATCGTCCACGCGGTGGGTGATCAGGCGCAGTGGCCGGACGTCCAGTTCACCGCCACCCGCGCGTCGACGTGGCTGCCCGAGCCCGCTTCTGTGGACGGCGAGTGGCTGCAGGCGTGGCAGAGCGCGGTGAAGAGCGTCAGCGTGGCCGTCGACGACCTGCTGGACGCCGCGCCGTGGCCGACCGGCCTGCACGTCGCACGTGATCTGGTGCAGGCGATGCCGTCGGGCTCGCTGCTGTTCGTGGGCTCGTCCAACCCGATCCGCGACGTCGACTTCGCGGCCGAACGCCGTTCCGACATCGCCGTGCACGCCAACCGGGGCGCCGCGGGCATCGACGGGAGCGTGTCCACGGCCATCGGGCTCGCGTGGCAGCACGAGGGGCCGTCGTACGCGCTGATGGGCGACCTGACGTTCCTGCACGACAGCAACGGCCTGCTCGCCGACCGCCTGCCGGACCTCACGATCGTCGTGCTGAACGACGACGGGGGCGGGATCTTCTCCTTGCTGGAACAGGGCGCCCCGGAGTACGGCAGTAGTTTCGAAAGGATTTTCGGCACCCCGCACGGGACTGATCTGACCGCTTTGTGCGCGGGCTACCGAATTCCGCACTCCACAGTGGACGACCAGGAGGAGTTCCGTAGCGCGATTGCGTCACCGAAAGGCCTCCAAGTGGTCGAAGTGCAGGCAAAACGTGACGAACTGCGCGCACTGCACCAGCGTCTCAAGGCGACTGTGTCAAACGTTTTCAGCAGATAGGAAACATACGTAAGTCGGTAGTTCGCCCATGATCGTCTGGTTAGCGTCCGCCGCATGTCGATCAGATCCAAGGCGACGGCCGCGGTGGCGTCCGCGGCCGCGATGACGCTCTTCGCAGGGACGGCGCTGGCGGCGTCTCCAGGTGCCCCCGGCGCCGGTGACCCGTACTTCCCGACCTACGGGAACGGCGGGTACGACGTCTCCCACTACGACATCAGGCTCAACTACAACCCGAACGGCGACCAGCTCTCGGGCACGACCACGATCCTCGCCAAGGCCACCCAGGACCTCACGCAGTTCAACCTGGACTTCCTGCTCAGGGTGAAGTCGGTGCGGGTCAACAACGTGCCGTCCTCGTTCGTCTCCGACAACGGCGAGCTGACGCTCACCCCGCGCGGCGGCGTCCGCAAGGGCCAGGACCTCACGATCGTCGTGACCTACGCCGACTCGCCCTCCACCGTGAAGGACCGCAACGGCTACACGGCGTGGACGAAGACCCCCGACGGCGCCCTGGCCATCGGCGAGCCGGAGATCTCGGCGTGGTGGTACCCGTCCAACGACCACCCGACCGACAAGGCCACCTTCGACGTCAACGTCGCCGTCCCGAACGGCGTCGAGGCGATCTCGAACGGCACGTTCGTCGGCCAGACCCGCCAGATCAACGGCTACACGCGCTGGAACTGGCGCAGCACCAAGCCGCAGGCGACGTACCTGACGTTCCTGACCATCGGCCAGTTCGAGATCCGCCAGTCCACAGCACCCAACGGCCAGCCGGTCCTGAACGCCTACTCCGAGCGCCTCGGCGAACACACCGACGCGGCCAAGTCGAGCATCGAGCGCACGCCCGAGGTCACCGAGTTCCTGGCGGACAACTTCGGCCCGTACCCGTTCGAAGCGCAGGGCGGCGTCGTGACGCCGGACCTCGGCTACGCGCTGGAGAACCAGACCCGCTCGACCTACGACGACGCGTTCTTCCGCCGCGGCGCCAACACCTACGTCGTCGCGCACGAGATCGCCCACCAGTGGTTCGGCGACTCCGTGTCGGTCCACCACTGGCGCGACATCTGGCTGAACGAGGGCTTCGCCTCCTACGCCGAGTTCCTGTGGTCCGAGCACGTCGGTGAGGGCACGGCGCAGGAGAACGCCGACTTCACCTACGACTCGTACCCGGCCGACAGCGAGTTCTGGAACGTCCTGCCCGGCGACCCCGGTGCGTCGAACGTGTTCGACGGCGCCGTCTACGACCGCGGCGCACTGGCCGTCCACGCCCTGCGCGTGGCAGTCGGGGACGAGAAGTTCTTCGAGATCCTGAAGACCTGGGTCGCGGAGAAGAAGTACTCCGACGCCACGGTCGAGGAGTTCATCGCTCTCGCGGAGCGCGTCTCGGGCCAGCAACTCGACCAGCTCTTCCAGACGTGGCTCTTCACCAAGGGCAAGCCGGCGGAGGCACCGGGCCGTTCCGCCGACGTGGCCTCGAAGTCGCTGTCGGTCACCGCGGAACCGAAGTCGCGCGCCAAGATCCAGCTGACCCACGAACTGCTGGACGCCCACAAGTAAGCCGTCGTCTCTCTTCGAGCCGTGCAGACCACTTCGGTGGCCTGCACGGCTCGTGACATATGTGCTGGATCGGGTGCCTTGCTTTAGTTCGAACGGGTGTAAGTAGTCGTGCCGATCCGCTCCCCGGCCAATTTGCTTTACGGTCAAACGACAGATCGTGGTGTGCCTGGGAGAGTGGCCGTGACAGGGGAGAGCAGCGCGCAGGAAAGCGCACAGGCATACGCCTTGGAGCGCTACTACGCGCAGTCCGGCGGCCCTTTGACGGGCATCTTGACCGGTGGCGTCAGTACGATCCTGGCCGCGGCCAGGTCGGTGCAGGCCGCGGCCGAGGCGGGCGCGCTCCAGCACGACCCGGAGGCCGTGGACACCGCGATCAAGAAGCTGGACGACTTCACGGCCGTGCTGGAGAAGATGGGCCGCCGAGCTGTGCGACTCGCGACCAAGACTCCGCTGGGCGGGGGTTACGCAGATCAGATCGGTGAGCTCAACCGAGGAATTGGCGAGATCGCCAAGTCCGAGGTCGTTCCGGACCTGATCAAGGCGATCAGCGAGCTCAAGGCCCAGTTGGACAAGAGCCGCAAGTCCTACCGGAACGTGGAAGAGGGCACGTCCGGCACATTCAAGCAACTCTGACAGGAACTCATGAGCCACGCGCGCATTGCCATCGTCGGACTCGCCCTGCTCGCCGCTGCCTGTTCGAGTGGGAAGACCACGGGAGAAGCCCAGCCCGGCGGCACCAACGAGAGTCCCGCCAGCACCTCGTCCGCGCCTGCAGGCGACTCCAAGCTCGCCTCCGTCAAGCCGTGCGAGCTGATCAGTGCCAGCGAGGCCGGCGACCTCAACATCAAATCGCCGGAGCCCCGGCAGTCCCTTGGTGCGGAGACCTGCGAATGGGATGGCGTCGGCAACGGTGGTCTCACCATCGCAGTCGAGCCGAAGCAGGGTGCGGACAGCTTCAACTACGAGGGAGCCGTCAAGACCCCCTCCAAGTTCGGCACCTACGACGGATTCGTTGTTCCCGCGCCGGACAAGACTGTTTACGCGTGCAGCGTGGTGATCTCGATCAGCAAAACGTCAAGCGTGCAGATCATCGCAAGTGCTGGTGCTGCGACCACGGATACAGCGAAGGCCTGCGACATGGCCAAGAAATCCGCTGCTTTTGCGGCAGGCAAGTTGTCCTGAGCTGGAGTTCGGAGGATTGACCGATGGCGTATGACAGGCCGCAGGTTCCGCAGCCGACCGCGAACTACCCGGCGCACAGCCACTCCGCCATGCACAAGCAGGCGATGGACGGCAACGATCCAGGGCTGGCAGGGGAGATCGCCGCCGAGTGGAAGTCCATCTCGACCGAGCTGATTGACGTGGCTGTCGGGCTCAACACCGTGGTCAACGGCTTGCGAGCGGGGTGGACCGGCACTGCAGGAGCGGCGGCCTCTCAAGCGCTGACGAAGGTCGGCAACTTCACCGACCAGCTGTCCACCTCGTTCTCGACCACGAGCAACGTGATCAACCGCCAGGTCGAGGCCGCGGAGGCGACGAAGAACAAGTTCCCGACCGAGGTCCCGTACAACCCGCAGCAGATGCTGAGGGACTCGGCGGCCAGCCTCAACCCGTTCAAGATGGCGGCGGCCCCGTTCGAGATGATGGCCCAGCGGGAGAAGTCGCAGGCTGCCAAGCAGGAAGCCGAACGGGTCATGCAGGAGCGTGACAACTCGCTCGCCGCAGCGGCCGCCACGATGCCCACGTTCGACGAAGCACCGCAGCTGCCGAACGGCGACCAGGGCGTCACGACTTCGAGCAGCACCACGTTCGGGCACACCACCAACTCCGTGAACCCTCACTCACACCTCGGCAACCCCGGTCTGAACAACCCCGCTGTCGGCAACCCCGGTATCAACAACCCGAGCCTGAACAACCCGGGCCCGACCAACCCGGGCCTGAACAACGGCACCACCAACTCGTCGTGGGTCGCTCCCCCGAGCAACCAGCCCAACCCACAGGGCAACAACCAGCTTCCCCACGGCGGCGGCAACCCGAACGACCGCAAGCCGTTCGTACCCGGCCCCGGCCCGTTGCCGCCGGGGCTGAGGCCGAACCCGAACGACGCACGCGGTACCGGACGCGGCAGTGGCACCCCTGGCGGTGCGGCGCGTGGCGGCCCAGGCAGTGGCGCTCCTGGCGGTACCGGACGTGGCGGCCCAGGCGGTGGTGGCACAGGTGCTGGCGCAGGCGGCCGTGGCCCCACCCCCGGCGGATTCGGTGCGGGAAGTGCCGGTCCGGCGGGACGAGGCAGCTTCGGACCGTCGAACCCCGGTGGCGCCGCCGGAGTCGCCCACGGCCCGGAAGGGACCACACGCGGAGGCAGCGGTGCCGCCGGACCAGGCCGAACGGGCGCCGCGGGTGCCGGCGGCATGGGTGGCGTAGGCGCCGGCGCGAGCAACGGCGAGGAAGACAAGGAGCACAAGTCGAACTACCTCGTGCCCACGGACGACTACTTCGACGACGACCGCATGGTCGCGCCGCCGGTGATCGGTGGCTGACCGGCAAGTGATCAGGGGTGCGGACCGCATGACAACACCGGCATGGGCCTACGAACGGGCAGAGGTGCGTCCGCACGACCCACGATGGTCAGACCGAGCTGCAACCGAACGCGAAAGCCTGGAAGAGCTGCTGGCTCCCTGGCTGGTCGACGGCGTCGAACACGTCGGATCAACAGCCGTCCCGGGCCTGGCCGCCAAACCGATCATCGACCTGATGGCCTCGGTCACCGCCCTCGACACCGAAGCATCCGAACTTCTCACCGCCAGCGGCTGGGCCTACGTGCCCCCGCGCCTGGACAACCGCCCGTGGCGCCGCTTCTTCGTCAAACCGGACGCCACCGGCCAACGACGAGAAGCGCACCTGCACCTGATCCAGGCAGGTCATCAGAGGTGGACCGATCAGCTCCGCTTTCGGGACGCACTGCGAGCCAACAAGAATCTGGCCCAGCAGTACGAAGACCTGAAACGCCGTCTGGCCACCGAATCCGGCAACGACCGTGAGGCCTACACGGACGGTAAGGCGGCCTTCGTGGCTAAAGCCCTTCGAGCGCCTCACGCATAGGACGCATCTTGGCGTGCGCCTCCTGCACCTCGATGTCCGGATCCGAGTCGGCGACAAGCCCGCACCCGGCGAACAACCGAGCCGTGGCCCCAGCGATCTGCGCGCACCGCAACGCGATCCCGAGCTCTCCGTCCCCGTTCCCGTCGATCCACCCGACCGGCCCGGCGTACCGCCCGCGATCCATCCCCTCCAGCTGCGAGATCAGCTGAGTGGCATCGAGCCGGGGCGTCCCACCCACGGCAGCGGTCGGATGCACGGCCTCACCAAGGCGCAGCAACGAAGTCGGCGCCTCCAAAGTCCCGATCACGTCCGAAGACAGGTGCGAGACGTTGGGCAGCCTCAAAACCGAGGGCCCCTCCACGGACATGGTCGTGCAGTAGGGCCGCAACGTCTCCGCGAGAGAGTTGATCGCGTACGAGTGCTCTTCGAGGTTCTTCTCCGACGACATCAACGCCGCCGCGAGCTCCTCATCGGAAACGCCGTCGTGCGGCCACGTGGTCCCGGCCAGCACGCGCGAGTCCACGACAGAGCCGGTCCGCCGCAGCAACAACTCAGGTGTGGCCCCGACGAGCCCGTCCACCGCATAGGCCCAGCACTCGGGGTAACGGCGGGCCAGTCCCTGCAGTACGAAGCGCTGGTCCAGGCGACGGTCGGTCACCGCGACCAGGTCGTGGGCCAGAACGACCTTGTCCAGGTCGCCGGCGCGCATGCGGGCCACTGCCGAACGCACGGCCTCGCGGTACTGCGTGACAGGCAGCTGGCCGTTCGAGTAACGCACCGATGAGGGGCGCGAGAGAGGCGCTACGAGAGGTGCGGGGTCTGAAGCGCCGATCGTGGTGATCCACTGCTCGCCGTTGCGGCGGCCTGCGACCACCTCGGGCACGATCAGCACCGAGTCGCCCGGCGAGTCCGCGAAGGCCATCGAGACGAACGCCACGGGGCCGCTGCCCGGGACGCCCAGCGGGTCGTCGACGTCCAGGTGAGCGCAGAACTCGCGCCACCACTTGTCCGCCTGCGCGAACCTGTCCGGGCCGCTGACCTCGAGCCGCGCTGCCTCGCCCCAGCCGACCAGGCCGGACCCGTCGCGCACCCAGGCGAGCGCGTGCTCGGGGTCCGGCAGCAGTCCGAGCAGGTCACCGGCGGTGTCGCGCCGGGACCGGACGCGGATTCGCTGCCGTGCTCGCGATGTCGGTGCTGAGGTCACGCTCCGACTTTATGGAAACGAACCTGAAAGCGCGGCATCCGACCGCCTCTAGACTTCTCAGTTGTGGTGGAGGACGCAGTGACCAAGTCGCCCCGCGGTGTGCGCGTCCGCCGTGCGGTCTGCAAGGCCTTGTTCGTCGTCGGTGGCGTGATCACGCTCGTGTGCGTGCTTCTGCCTATCGCCTGTTGGCGTGACGACGTGGCCATCGAGCGGTCGATGGGGCAGGCGGTCGCGCAGGTCGACTCCGTGTCCTTCAACCGCACCGTTGTGCGCTACGCCACACCGGACGGGCGCGTGATCATCCCGTCCCAGGGCGTCCTGTACCCGGCGGGGCTCAACGTCGGCGACAACGTCCGGGTCGAGTACGACCAGACGAACCCCGAACTGACGCGTGTCGCCGGACGAACGGCGGTGCTGAGCTTGCTTCCCGTCGGAACCTTCCTCGTGTCCGTCTGGATCGTCATCGCAGCGGTTGTGACAGTTCTTCGCAGATTCGGTGTTCGGGTGTAACATCGGGGCATGGCGGATGACCTGGAGCTGCGCTTCGAGCGCACCGTGCAGTCCGAATCGCGCATCGAGCCGCGCGACTGGATGCCCGACGGCTACCGCAAGACCCTGATCAGGCAGATCGCCCAGCACGCGCACTCCGAGATCATCGGGATGCAGCCGGAGGGCAACTGGATCAGCCGCGCGCCCTCGCTGCGCCGCAAGGCGATCCTGCTCGCGAAGGTGCAGGACGAGGCGGGCCACGGGCTGTACCTCTACTCGGCGACCGAGACGCTCGGTGCCGACCGCGAGGACCTGACGACCAAGCTCATCGAGGGCCGTCAGAAGTACTCCTCGATCTTCAACTACCCGACGCTCACGTTCGCCGACGTCGGCGTCATCGGGTGGCTCGTCGACGGCGCCGCGATCTGCAACCAGGTACCGCTGTGCCGCACGTCCTACGGGCCGTATGCGCGCGCAATGATCCGCATCTGCAAAGAGGAGTCGTTCCACCAGCGTCAGGGCTACGAGCTCCTGATGACGATGATGCGCGGCACCCAGCAGCAGAAGGACATGGTCCAGGACTCGGTGAACCGCTGGTGGTGGCCGGCGCTGATGATGTTCGGCCCGCCGGACGCCGAGTCCACGAACACCGAGCAGTCCATGGCGTGGCGGATCAAGCGCGACACCAACGACGAGCTGCGGCAGAAGTTCGTGAACATGAGCATGCCCCAGGCCGAGGCCCTCGGCGTGACGTTCCCGGACCCCGACATCAAGTGGAACGAAGAGTGCGGGGAGTACGACTTCGGTCAGCCGGACTGGGACGAGTTCTGGCAGGTCGTGAAGGGTGGCGGCGTCTGCAACGAACAGCGCATCGCCCACCGCCGCAAGGCGCACGAGGACGGCGCGTGGGTCCGCGAGGCCGCCGCCGCACACGCCGCGAAGCACGAACGCAAGGAAGGTGCCGCGTGAGCACGTCTTGGCCGCTGTGGGAAGTGTTCGTGCGCGGCAAGCGCGGGCTGAACCACGTGCACGTCGGTTCGCTGCACGCGCCGGACGCCGAGATGGCGCTGCGCAACGCCCGTGACGTCTACACGCGCCGCAACGAGGGCGTGTCGATCTGGGTCGTGCCCGCCACGGAGATCACCGCGTCGTCACCGGACGAGAAGGACCCGTTCTTCGCGCCCGCGGGGGACAAGGTCTACCGGCACCCGACGTTCTACGCGATTCCCGAGGACGTGCCGCACCTATGAGCTTCGACAACGCATACGAGTCACTGCTGGGCGGCGAGGACGCGCACTGGGCCTTCGGCACGGGCTTCTCGGAGGCCCTCTCCGGCGTGAACCGCGAGTTCCCGGCGGGCGTCGACAAGGACGCCCTCGCCGCGTACTGCCTGATGCTCGGCGACGACGCGCTGATCTACTCGCAGCGGCTCTCGGAGTGGTGCTCGCGCGCTCCCGAGCTGGAAGAGGACATCGCGCTCGCCAACATCGCGCTCGACCTGCTGGGCCAGGCCCGCATGCTGCTCACGCGGGCCGGCGAGGTGCTGGGCAGGACCGAGGACGAGCTGGCCTACCTGCGCGACGAACGCGAGTTCCGCAACGTGCACCTGGCCGAGATCGACTGCGGTCCCGGCCCCGGTGGCGACTTCGCGGCGACCATCGCGCGCCTGCTGGTCTTCTCGTCGTGGCGGCTCGCGCTGTTCTCACGCCTGCGCGGCTCGGCCGACCCGGTGCTGAAGGCGATCGCCGAGAAGGGCCTCAAGGAGCTGGCCTACCACCGCGACCACGCCGCCCAGTGGACCGTCCGGCTCGGCGACGGCACCGACGAGTCCCACCGCCGCATGCAGGCGGGTCTCGAGCGGGTGTGGCCGTTCCTGGACGAGCTGTTCGCGACGCACCAGGTCGAGGCCGCCCTCCAGGGCGTCGCCGTCGACCCCGCGTCGCTGCGGTCCGAAGTGGACGGTGTGCTGGAAGCGGTGCTGAGCGCCGCCGGCCTCACGCGTCCCAGGGACACGAAGGCCGCCCGCGTCGCCGGGAGGGCCGGTCGCGACGGCGTGCACACCGAGACCATGGGCTACCTGCTCGCCGAGATGCAGCACCTGCACCGCTCGCTGCCCGGAGCGGTCTGGTGACGACGGCACTGGAGGTCGCGTCGGCCGTGCGGGACCCGGAGCTTCCGGTCCTCACGCTCGCCGATCTCGGCGTGCTCCGCGAGGTGTCCGAGCAGGACGGTCGCGTCGTCGTCACCATCACCCCGACCTACTCGGGCTGCCCCGCGATCGACGAGATGGGCGCTGACCTGCGCCGATCCCTCGCCAAAGCGGGCTTCGAGGCCGTCGAGGTGCGCCTGTCGCTCTCCCCGGCCTGGACCACGGACTGGATCAGCGACGAAGGCCGGGAGAAGCTCGCACAGGCGGGCATCGCACCGCCGTCGCGCATCGGCCCCGTCGCCGCGGGCCCGGTCCCGCTGAACCTGGTGCCGCCGTCCCGCCAGGTCGCCTGCCCGCAGTGCGGCTCGCCGAACACCCAGGAGATTTCACGGTTCGGCTCGACCGCGTGCAAGGCGTTGCGCCGCTGCCACGCCTGCGCCGAACCGTTCGAGCACGTCAAGGAGATCTGAGTGGCTCGCCGCGCTGCCTTCCACAAGCTGACGGTCGCCCGCGTCGACCGCCTCTGCGACGACGCCGTGGCCGTCACGTTCGACGTGCCCGAGGACGTGTCGGAGGAGTTCGCCTTCACCGCCGGGCAGTACCTGACCCTGCGCCAGGGCGACGAACGCCGCTCGTACTCGATCTGCGCCCCCACCGGCGCCGCCCCGCGCATCGGCGTGCGCCGCGTCGACGGTGGCCAGTTCTCGACCTGGCTGGTCGACCGCGTCGCCCCCGGTGACGTGCTGGAGGTCCTGCCGCCGCTGGGCAAGTTCACGCCCTCCGGCACCGGCACGCACCACGGCCTGGTCGTCGCGGGCTCGGGCATCACCCCGGCCATCTCGATCGCCGCGACCGTCCTCGCCACGGGCGCCCGCGTGACCCTGATGTACGGCAACCGCAGCACCAACACGGTGATGTTCGCCGACGAGCTGGCCGACCTGAAGGACCGCTACCCGGCCACGTTCCAGCTGATCCACGTCCTGTCCCGCGAACCACGCGACGTCGAACTGTTCACCGGCCGCCTGACCGCCGAGAAGCTGACGGCGCTGTTCGGCAGCGTCGTCCCGTTCGACGCCATCGACGAGTGGTGGCTGTGCGGCCCGTACGAGATGGTGCAGGACGCCACGGCCGTGCTGCGCGATCGCGGCGTTCCCACCGACCGCGTGCACCACGAACTTTTCTACGTGGACGAGCCGCCGCCCCCTCCGCGTCGTGCGGAAGCCGTCATCGACGCCGCCGCGTCCGTCACGGTCGTGCTGGACGGCAAGTCGACCACCCTGCCGCTGCCCGCCGACGAGCCGATCCTGGACGCCGCCCAGCGCGTCCGCGCCGATCTGCCGTTCGCCTGCAAGGGCGGGGTCTGCGGCACGTGCCGGGCGCTCGTCACCGAGGGCACCGTCGAGATGCGGCGCAACTACGCCCTCGACGAGTCGGAGGTGGCTGCCGGGTTCGTGCTGACCTGTCAGGCCCTGCCGACCAGCGAGTGCGTCACGGTCGACTTCGACGCCTGAGTTTTCGCACGAACGGCCGACGAACATGGCACGATCGAAGTCATGGTGGTCGTCCGTTCAGCTCTCTGGGGTGCCCTGATCGGCACCCTGCTCATGGGCGTCCTCACCACGGTCATCGACCTGTCGACCCCCAGCGACAAGCCGACCTCGGCCATCATCACCTTCCTCGCGATCTCCTTCGTCTCCGTCCTGTTCGGCGGCATCCCGGGAGCCGTCGTCGGCACCGTCGTGGGCGCCATCCGCAACTCGGTCCAGCGCCCGCGGCGGCAACCCCTGCCGATGCACCCGCCGTTCCCGCAGCAGCCTTTCGACATGTGGTCCGACCTGGTCGAACGTTGTTCGGAGTCGACGCGCAGGGTCGCCGCGGCGGTCCAGACCGTGCCGAACTCACCCGCCAAGGACTGGCTGCGGCGCATCAGCGAGCAGCTCGCCGAGGAGCTCGACGACGTGCGCGGCATCGCCCAGCTCGGCAGGGCGCTGGGAGCCGTCGACCGGCAGCACCCCGTCTACCAGCGGCTGCTCAAGGCCACGCACGACTTCCACGCGTTCGAGAACGAGGTCGGACGGGTGGCGCTGCAGATGTTCGACCACCCGGAGCTGGACGAGGCCCGCACGCACCTCGAGGTGCTGGAGAACCAGCTCCCTCAGCTGTCGACCTGAAGCGCCGACTGCCACCAGCTCAGCACCTCGTCCGCTGCCTCGGGAGCGGCCACCAGAAGCCCGTCCACGGGCAGTTGGGCGCCCTCGCCGCGCCGGTCGAGCACGACCGCACCCGACTCCACGGCCAGTGACACCGCACCGGCGACGTCCCACTCGTGGTAGCCGTGCAGAACGGCGGCCGCCACGTGACCCAGGGCCACCTGTGCGACGGCGAGACACTTCGAACCGAGGACGCGCACGCCCGTGCCGGCTATCGCGGCCGTCGAGATGAACTCACCCATGCCGGGCCACGGCCCGGTGCGCGTCATCTCGGTGCATACGACAAGAGAGTCGCCTTGGCGTTCGGTCAAACGAACCGGGGCGCCGTTCGCGCGCATGCCACGGCCACGAGCGGCGGCGTAGATCTGCGAGCGGTACGGGTCTGCGACGACACCGACGACGGGGCCCCAGCGGTCCACCAACGCGAGGCTGTAGGCGCACCAGGGCATGCCCGCGGTGTAGTTCGCGGTGCCGTCGACGGGATCGACGACCCAGCGGAACTCCGAGTCGCTCGGGGCGTCCCCGTCGTCGGAGTTCTCGCAGAACACGGGGATCGAGGGGAACTCGGCGGTGAGCACGCGCCGGGTGTGGCGTTCGAGGGTGCGGTCGGTGTCGGTGACCCAGTCGAACGGGGACTCGCCGGAGTCGGGACGCACGCCGCGACCGGCGGTGGCCATGATGACGTCCGAGGCGTCGTTCGCCAGGCGACCGGCGACTTCCAGCGCGATGGACACCAGTCCGGGGTCTACCGGCTGCGCGGGGCGGGACGACAAGACGGTCATGCTGGCCTAGTTTCACCGCGTCGTGTGTCCGGAAACCGAAGCGCAGATGACGAAACGACGATCACCTGGCCACGACGTGAGGTGTTCCGTCCGCGTCAAATCTGAGGTCACGCGGACTTCATGCGGGCACCCCATGGTGTCCCTGTGCGCGTAGCGATCGTGACCGAGAGCTTCCTGCCCCAGGTCAACGGAGTCACCAACTCGGTGCTCCGGGTCCTGGAGCACCTGCGCCGCAACGGACATCAGGCGATGGTCGTTGCGCCGGGCGCGGGTGCCGACGAGCACCACGGCACGCCGGTCGTCAGAGTGTCGACGGTCGACGTGCCCAGGGTGACGAGTCTCCCCATCGGCGTGCCGAGCCCGAGAGTGCTGCACGCGCTGGCCGACTTCCAGCCAGACGTGGTGCACCTCGCCTCGCCGTTCGTGCTCGGCGCCTACGGCCTCAGAGCGGCCCGCAAGATCGACGTCCCGACCGTCGCGGTCTACCAGACCGACGTGGCCGGGTTCGCCGGCAGCTACGGCCTGGGCCTCACCAAACGAGCGGCGTGGCGCTGGACCAGACGCCTCCACTCGCTGGCGGACCGCACCCTCGCCCCATCCAGCTCAGCCGTGCAGGCCCTGGAGCACCACGGCGTCCCGCGCGTGCACCGGTGGGGCAGAGGTGTCGACATCGATCTTTTCCACCCGCGTCCCAGGCACAACGACGAGCTCACCATCGGCTACGTCGGCCGCCTGGCCCCGGAGAAGCAGGTCTCGCGGCTCCGTGAGCTGCACGACCTGCCCGGCGTGAAGCTCCGCGTCGTCGGCGACGGCCCGGACCGCGAGCAGCTCGAGAAGGACATGCCCGGCGCCGAGTTCCTGGGCTTCCGCACCGGCCAGGAACTGGCCGAGGCCTACGCCTCCCTCGACGTCTTCATCCACACCGGCCCGCACGAGACGTTCTGCCAGGCCGTCCAGGAGGCCCTCGCCACCGGCCTCCCGGTGCTCGCCCCGAACGCGGGCGGCCCGCGCGACCTGGTCCGCCACGGCCGCACCGGTTACCTCTTCGAGGACGACATCGCGCAGTACGTGGACCTCCTGCGCGACCCGCTGCTGCGCAAGCGCTTCGGCCTCGCGGCCCGCAAGTCCGTCCTGACCCGCACCTGGCCGGCGATCTGCGACGAACTGATGGGCCACTACGCCGCCGTGATCGGACTAACGCACCAGGCGGCCGCTTGAGGATCGTGCAACTGGCCAACTTCTACGGCCCCAAGTCCGGCGGCCTCCGCACGGCACTGCACCACCTCGGCACCGGCTACGCACAGCTGGGCCACGAGGTGGTGCTGGTCGTGCCGGGACCCCAGCACGCGGACGAGGCGCTACCAGGCGGCGTCCGCCGGATCACGCTGCCCGCGCTCAAGATCCCGTACACCGGCGGCTACCGGGTCGTGGACCCGTGGCGCGTGAAGTCGTTGATGGAGCAGCTGAAGCCCGATCGCCTGGAGGTGTCCGACCGCCTCACGCTGCGGGGCATGGGCGCCTGGGCGAGCGAACGCGACATCCCGAACATCGTCATCTCCCACGAACGCCTGGACCGCCTGCTCCGGTTCGTGCTCCCCGGCACCCCGGCCGAACGTGGCGCGGACTGGGCGAACCGCCGCATGGCAGCCTCCTACGACACCGTCGTCTGCACGACGGCGTTCGCCCGCGAGGAGTTCGACCGGATCGGCGCGACGAACGTGGCCCAGGTACCCCTCGGCGTGGACCTCACCACCTTCACCCCGCGCCGCCACTCGGCAGACCTCCGCCGAGACCTCTTGCAGGGCAAGGAGAACCTGCTGATCCACTGTGGACGGCTCTCGCCGGAGAAGCACGTCGAACGCTCCGTCGACACCCTCGCCGAACTCCACGAACAGGGCCACTCCGCCCGCCTGGTCATCGCGGGCGACGGCCCGAGACGCGCCTCACTGGAGAAGCGCGCGGCGAACCTGCCCGTGACGTTTTTGGGCTTCGTGAAGTCGCGTTCGGACGTCGCAGCCCTTCTCGCCTCAGCGGACCTCTCCCTGGCACCGGGCCCGCACGAGACGTTCGGCCTGGCGGCCCTGGAGGCACTGGCCAGCGGCACCCCGGTCGTCGTGAGCCGGAGCAGTGCCCTGAAGGAGATCGTCCAGCCGTCCTGCGGCGCGGCGGTCCCGGACCACGCCTCTGCCTTCGCCAGCGCCGCTCAGCGCCTGCTGGAATCAGGCTCACGAGAGGCCGCCAGGGCCCGAGCCGAGCAGTACCCGTGGCACGCGGCGGTGGGCGGCATGCTCACCGCGCTGAAGGTGCCCTGAAGAAGATCTCAGCACCCCTGACCTAGTCTCTAGACATGTCGCGAGCCGGCCTGGACAAGAACCCCCGCGAGGTAGCCGAGATGTTCGACGGCGTGGCCAAGGGCTACGACCGCACGAACTCGGTCATGACGCTGGGCTTCGACCGCCGCTGGCGGGAGTGGAGCAGGCGAGTCCTCGACGCGCGCCCCGGCGAGAAGGTCCTGGACCTCGCCGCGGGCACCGCCGTCTCCACCGTCGAGTACGCCGCCTCAGGCGCCTGGTGCGTCGCAGCCGACTTCTCCGTGGGAATGCTCGCCTCAGGAGCCCACCGCCGAGTCCCCAAGGTCGCGGCAGACGCCCTGCGCCTCCCGTTCAAGGACAACTCGTTCGACGCCGTCACGGTGTCCTTCGGCATCCGGAACTTCAACGACACCGTCGTGGCCCTCCGAGAGATGGCACGCGTCACCAAGCCAGGCGGCCGCATGGTCATCTGCGAGGTCTCCACTCCGGTCTTCAAGCCGTTCCGCATCGTCTACATGCGCTACCTCCTGAAGCTCCTCCCGCTGATCGCGAAGTTCGTCTCCAGCAACCCCGCCGCGTACTCCTACCTGTCCGAATCGATGGCCAGCTGGCCGGACCAGCGCACGCTCGGCGAGTACATCTCGCAGGCGGGCTGGGAGGACGTGGCCTGGTTCAACCTGACGGGCGGCATGGTCGCGCTGCACCGCGCGACGAAGCCGAAGCCGAAGGCGGACGAGCCGACCGAGGCCTGAGAACCGCACCCGCCCGCGCGGTGTCGAGCCGGCACGCGAGGTACCTCGTACGAGACCTGACGTCCCGAGCGTGACAGCTGGAGCGCGCCAGCGTGACCACCCCGCTGGAACGCGACCACCCGCCCGCAACAGCACCCGCACGACCCCAGACCGCCCGAGACCCTCAGCAACGTCCGGTTAGAGTCGCCAGCAGAAGCTGTGACCGGTACACGCAGGGAGTCTGGATGAGCAGGCGCGGGATCAACGAGGACGCCGACGTCATCGTCGTGGGCGCGGGACCGGCGGGTTCCACCGCCGCCACCTACCTCGCCAGGGCGGGCCTCGACGTCCTCCTCCTGGAGAAGAGCACCTTCCCGCGGGAGAAGGTCTGCGGCGACGGCCTCACCCCGCGAGGCGTCAAGCAACTCATCGACCTGGGCATCGACACCCGCGAGAGCAACGGCTGGCTCCACAACAAGGGTCTCCGCGTCGTCGGTGGCGGCGTGACGATGGAGCTGGACTGGCCGGACCTGGCCACGTTCCCGAACTACGGCGTGGTCCGCCCGCGCATGGACTTCGACGAGATGCTCGCGAACGCCGCGAAGGCCGCCGGCGCGCGCATGCACGAGCACACCACCGTCACGAAGGCCATCGTCGAGAACGGCCGCGTGGTGGGCGTCGAAGCCAAGCAGGGACCGGAAAAGAACCCGGTCACCTACCGGGCGCCCATCGTCGTCGGCTGTGACGGTGTGTCAGCGCGCCTCGCCCTCAGCATCGGGCTGCAGAAGGACGACGACAAGCCGATGGGCGTCGCGGTCCGCCGCTACTACAACAGCCCGCGCACCAAGGACGACTACCTCGAAAGCCACCTCGAGCTCTGGGCCCCGGACGGCCAGCTGCTGCCCGGTTACGGCTGGATCTTCGGCATGGGCGACGGCAGCGTGAACGTCGGTCTGGGCATTCTCAGCACGTCGAAGGCCTACGGCACGACCGACTACCGCCAACTACTCCGGAGCTGGCTCGACGGCACCCCGGAGGAGTGGGGCTTCCGCGAGGAGAACGCGACCAGCCGGATCGGTGGCGCCGCGCTGCCCATGGGCCTCAACCGCAAGCCGCACTACCGCGCGGGCATGGTGCTCGTCGGTGACGCCGGCGGCATGGTCAACCCCTTCAACGGCGAGGGCATCGGCTACGCCATGGAGTCGGCCAAGATCGCCAGCGAGAGCATCGTCCAGGCCCTCGCGCGCACCGGCGTCAACCGTGAACGGGCGCTGCACGGCTACCCGGTCCGCATCGAAGAGGCCCTCGGCAGTTACTACCGGCTCGGGAACGTCTTCTCGAAGCTCATCGGTAATCCGGCGATCATGCGGACCGCAACGAAGTACGGAATGCCGCGGAAACGCCTGATGAAACTGGTGCTCAAGCTGCTTGCGGGCCTCTACGACCCCAAGGACGGCGACTCAATGGACAAGCTGATCGTGGCCGCCACGAAGCTCGCTCCCAGCGCGTAAATTACTCCGAATAGGTGACGGCACCGGCTCAATACGAGCCGGTGCCGTTTCGCATGTGACGGCCACGTTAAATCACCAGGTCAGACCCTGTGACGTAGGTCATTTACAGGCGTTCTACACTGGCGAGCGACCTTGTGAATCACTTCACAACAGTGCGCACAGGCTTGTGAACTGTTTCACAAGCGTTTGTTAGGGTCGCCTAACAAATAGGTCGCGGAACTACACCCTTAGGGTGCGCCTCGACACGCGAGGAAAGGACGACGGAGCGTGCTTGACCCTTACCTCCCCCTCGTATTGATGTTCGCGCTCGCCGGGGCGTTCGCACTGTTCTCGGTGACCGCGGCCCCCTACATCGGACCCCGCCGCTACAACAAGGCGAAGCTCGACGCGTACGAGTGCGGCATCGAGCCGAGCCCGCAGCCGGTGGTGGGTGGTGGGCGCATGCCCGTCGCGTACTACCTGACGGCGATGCTGTTCATCTTGTTCGACATCGAAATGGTCTTCCTCTACCCGTTCGCCGTAGCGGCCGACAAGCTCGGCCTGTTCGGGCTGGTGGAGATCGTCCTGTTCGTCGCCACGGTCGGCTTCGCGTACGTCTACGTGTGGCGTCGCGGCGGCCTCGACTGGAACTGAGGAAGTCATGGGTCTCGAGGAGAAGCTCCCGAACGGCATCCTGCTGGTCAGCGTCGAGAAGCTGGTCAACTGGACCCGCAAGTCCTCGCTCTGGCCTGCCACCTTCGGCCTGGCCTGCTGCGCCATCGAGATGATGACGACGGGTGGTCCGCGCTACGACCTGGCCCGCTTCGGCATGGAGGTCTTCCGGGCCTCACCGCGCCAGGCGGACCTGATGATCGTGGCCGGCCGCGTCACCAACAAGATGGCGCCGGTCCTGCGGCAGATCTACGACCAGATGCCGGAGCCGCGCTGGGTCCTGGCCATGGGCGTGTGCGCCAGCACCGGCGGCATGTTCAACAACTACGCGGTGGTGCAGGGCGTCGACCACGTCGTGCCCGTCGACATGTACCTGCCGGGCTGCCCGCCGCGGCCGGAGATGCTGATGGACGCGATCCTCAAGATCCACGCCAAGATCATGGACGAGCCGCTGGGCGCCGTGCGCGCCAAGGCGCTCGCCGACTCGGGCTACCGCACCGACCTCATCCCGTCGTCCGAGCGTTTTGCGAGGAAGAAGTGACCGAGCCAGGGGGAGAGCACTCCAGCGTCAACAACCGCGCTGGGGAGGACCTCGAGAAGACGAACCCGACGGAGGCGAAGGCCAAGGCGCCGATCCTCGCGGGCAAGGAGCGCCAGGGCCTCTTCGGCGTCACCGGCTCCGGTGACACGTCCGGTTTCGGTGGCCTGCGCCTGCCCGCTCACGTCTCCGCTCCGTCCGAGCGCCCGTTCGGCGGCTGGTTCGACGAGGTCGCGGACGAGTTGTTCGCCGCCATCGGCGACAAGGACCTGCCCGCCGACACGGTGCAGCAGGTGACGGTCGACCGCGGCGAGATCACCTTCTACCTCAGGCCGGAGACGTTGCTGGAGGTCGCGCGGATCTTCCGCGACACCCCGTCGCTGCGCTTCGAGCTCTGCAGCTCGGTGTCCGGTGTCGACTACGGCGCCGACGTGCCGCAGCGCCTGCACTCGGTCACCCACCTCACGTCGATGACGTACCGCCGCCGCGTGCGGCTGGAAGTCGCCGTCGACGTCGAGCACCCGCACGTGCCGAGCCTCGTCGAGGTCTACCCGACGGCGGACTGGCAGGAGCGCGAGACCTGGGACATGTTCGGGATCATCTACGACGGTCACCCCGGACTGACCCGCATCCTCATGCCGGACGACTGGGACGGACACCCCCAGCGCAAGGACTACCCGCTGGGCGGCATCCCGGTGGAGTACAAGGGCGCGGAGATTCCTCCGCCGGACCAGAGGCGGTCCTACTCATGACCGAGCGGCTTTCGGACGTCACCACCGGCACCAACACCAGCGCGACCGGTAGCGACAGCACGGACGACGTCACCACCCGCACCGAGACGCCCCAGGCCCCCGAGGTCGCGGACTCCCGGAAGACCACCGAGGGCACCGTCTACACGGTGACCGGCGGCGACTGGGACGAGGTGCTCGCGGACGCGGTCCACGACGAGCGCATCGTCATGAACCTCGGCCCGCAGCACCCCTCGACCCACGGCGTGCTCCGCCTGGTCCTGGAGCTCGAGGGCGAGACGGTCACCCACGCCCGCAGCGTGATCGGCTACCTGCACACCGGCATCGAGAAGAACCTCGAGTACCGGAACTGGGTGCAGGGCGTCACGTTCATCACGCGCACCGACTACCTGGCGCCGCTGCACCACGAAGCGGCGTACTGCATGGGCGTCGAGAAGCTGCTCGGCATCAAGGTGCCGGACAGGGCCGAGGCGATCCGCGTCCTCCTCATGGAGATCAACCGGATCAGCTCGCACCTCGTCGCACTCGCCACCGGCGGCATGGAGCTCGGCGCCCTCACCGGCATGACCTCCGGCTTCCGCGAGCGCGAGGAGGCCCTGCACCTGCTGGAGCACCTCACCGGCCTGCGGATGAACCACGCGTTCATCCGTCCCGGCGGTCTCGCGCAGGACCTGCCGAGCGACGGCGTCGAGAAGATCACCGCGTTCGTCAAGATCATGGAAAAGCGGCTGCCGGACTACGACAAGCTGCTCACCGGTCAGCCGATCTGGCGCAACCGCCTCGCGGGCGTGGGCTACCTGCCCGTCGACGCGTGCCTCGCGCTCGGCATCACCGGCCCGATCCTGCGGTCCGCGGGCCTCGCCTGGGACCTGCGCAAGATCGAGCCGTACGCCGGCTACGAGAACTACCAGTTCGACGTGCCCACCTCGAACGCGGCGGACTGCTTCGCGCGGTACCTGCTGCGCCTCGAGGAGATGCACCAGTCGCTGCGGATCATCAAGCAGGTCGTGAAGAGCCTGCCGACCGGTCCGGTCATGGTCGAGGACGCAAAGATCGCGTGGCCCGCGCAGCTCACGATCGGCAGCGACGGCATGGGCAACTCGCTCGAGCACGTCCGCAAGATCATGGGCCAGTCCATGGAGTCCCTCATCCACCACTTCAAGCTGGTGACCGAGGGCTTCAAGGTCCCGGCGGGCCAGGTCTACGTGCCGGTCGAGTCGCCGCGCGGCGAACTCGGCTACCACATCGTCTCCGACGGTGGCACCAGGCCGATGCGCGTGCACGTCCGCGAACCAAGCTTCGTGAACCTCCAGTCGATGCCCGCGATGTGCGAGGGCGGCATGGTCGCCGACGTCATCGCGTCCGTCGCCTCGATCGACCCGGTGATGGGTGGGTGTGACCGATGACCCAGGCTCCAGAACAGACCTTCGACCAGTCCACTGAGGACCGCGCGCAGGCGATCATCGCCCGCTACCCGCAGGCCCGCAGTGCGCTGCTCCCGATGCTGCACCTGGTGCAGTCCGTCGAGGGCTACGTCTCCCAGGAGGGCATCCGGTTCTGCGCCGGGCAGCTCGACCTGAGCGAGGCCGAGGTCAGCGCGGTCGCGACGTTCTACACGATGTACAAGCGCCGCCCGTGCGGTGAGCACCTGGTCAGCGTGTGCACGAACACGCTGTGCGCGGCGCTGGGCGGCGACGAGATCTACTCGACGCTCAAGAGCCACCTCGGTGTGGGCCACGAGGAGACCGCGGGCGAGCCGGGTACGCCGGGCTCGATCACGCTGGAGCACGCCGAGTGCCTCGCCGCGTGCGACCTCGGTCCGGTCCTCCAGGTGAACTACGAGTTCTACGACAACCAGACGCCGGAGAAGGCCCTGGGACTCGTGAAGGCGTTGCAGTCGGGGGAGAAGCCCGCCCCGACGCGCGGTGCCCCGCTCACCGACTTCAAGCAGGCCGAGCTCCAGCTCGCCGGGTTCTTCGAGGGTCGCGACGCCGACCTCGACGGCCCGTCGGCGGCGCCGGAGACGCTGGCCGGTGCGCAGATCGCCCAGGAACGCGGCTGGGACGCGCCCGCGATGCCGTCCAACGCCGAGTTCCCCGCCCTGCCGGAAAAGAAGTAGGGACGAACATGGTTGACCCGCTGACTCCCGTTCTCACCAAGCGCTGGACCGAGCCCAGGTCCTGGACCATCGAGACCTACGAGCGCACCGGTGGTTACACCGCCCTGCCCAAGGCGCTGGGGGCCCACCCGGACCAGCTCATCCAGCAGTGCAAGGACTCCGGACTGCGCGGCCGTGGCGGCGCGGGGTTCCCCACCGGCATGAAGTGGGGCTTCATCCCGCAGGGCGACGGCAAGCCGCACTACCTCGTCATCAACGCCGACGAGGGCGAGCCGGGCACCTGCAAGGACATCCCCACGATGATGGCGGACCCGCACTCGCTGATCGAGGGCGTGATCATCACGTCGTACGCGATCCGCGCGAACTTCGCGGCGATCTACGTCCGCGGCGAGGTCCTGCACTGCATCCGCCGCCTCAACGCGGCGGTGCGCGAGGCGTACGCCAAGGGCTACCTGGGCAAGAACATCCTCGGCAGCGGGTTCGACCTCGACGTCGTGATCCACGCCGGCGCCGGCGCGTACATCTGCGGCGAGGAGACCGCGCTGCTCGACTCGCTGGAGGGCCGTCGCGGCCAGCCGCGGCTCAAGCCGCCGTTCCCCGCGACCTCGGGCCTCTACGCGTCGCCCACCGTGGTGAACAACGTCGAGACCATCGCGTCGGTCCCCTTCATCGTCAACGGTGGCGCGGACTGGTTCCGCGAGATGGGTCGCGACCGGTCGCCCGGTCCGAAGATCTACTCGCTGTCCGGTCACGTCACGCGGCCCGGCCAGTACGAGGCGCCGATGGGCACCACGCTCCGGCAGTTGCTGGACATGGCCGGCGGCATGAAGGACGGCATCCCGCTGAAGTTCTGGACGCCGGGCGGCTCGTCCACCCCGCTGTTCACCGCCGAGCACCTCGACGTGCCGCTGGACTTCGAGGGTGCCGCCGAGGCCGGTTCGATGCTGGGCACCACCGCCCTGCAGATCTTCAACGAGACCGTGTCCGTGCCGTGGGCCGTCATGAAGTGGACGGAGTTCTACAAGCACGAGTCGTGCGGCAAGTGCACGCCGTGCCGCGAGGGCACGTACTGGCTCGTGCAGATCCTGCAGCGGATGGTGGCGGGCAACGGCACGGCGAGCGACATCGACACGTTGCTCGACGTCTGCGACAACATCCTCGGCCGCTCGTTCTGCGCGCTGGGTGACGGTGCCGTCAGCCCGATCACCAGCGGCATCAAGTACTTCAAGGACGAGTTCCTCGCCCTGTGCGACCAGAACTCCAAGGTCCTGGCTGGAGCGAACGCATGACCATCGCGCCTGACAAGCCCACCGCAGCCGAGGTTGTCGTACCGGAAGGTCACGTCAAGCTCGTCATCGACGGTGAAACCGTTGTCGCGCCCAAGGGTGAGCTGCTGATCCGCACGGCCGAGCGCCTCGGCACGGTCATCCCGCGCTTCTGCGACCACCCGCTGCTGGAGCCTGCGGGCGCCTGCCGCCAGTGCCTCGTCGAGGTCGAGATGGGCGGCCGGCCGATGCCGAAGCCGCAGGCCTCCTGCACGATGACGGTCGCGGACGGCATGGTCGTGAAGACCCAGCTGACCTCGCCCGTCGCGGACAAGGCCCAGCAGGGTGTGATGGAGCTGCTGCTCATCAACCACCCGCTGGACTGCCCGATCTGCGACAAGGGCGGTGAGTGCCCGCTGCAGAACCAGGCGATCGCCCACGGCCGCAGCGACTCCCGCTTCCACGAGCACAAGCGGACGTTCCCGAAGCCGATCAACATCTCCACGCAGGTGTTGCTCGACCGCGAACGCTGCGTGCTCTGCCAGCGCTGCACCCGGTTCTCCGCGCAGATCGCCGGCGACCCGTTCATCGAACTGCTCGAACGCGGTGCGCTGCAGCAGATCGGCACGGCGCCGGAGAAGCCGTTCCAGTCGTACTTCTCCGGCAACACCATCCAGATCTGCCCGGTCGGCGCGCTCACCAGCGCCGCCTACCGGTTCCGCGCCCGCCCGTTCGACCTGGTGTCGACGCCGAGCGTCTGCGAGCACTGCTCCTCCGGTTGTGCCGAGCGCACCGACTGGCGGCGCGGCAAGGTGCAGCGCAAGCTCGCCGGCGACGACCCGCAGGTCAACGAGGAGTGGATCTGCGACAAGGGCCGGTTCGCCTTCCGCTACGCCACGACCGGGGACCGCATCAAGCGGCCGTTGGTCCGTGACAAGGAGAGCGGCGAGCTGCGCGAGTCGTCCTGGACCGAGGCCCTGCAGGTCGCGGCCGAGGGCCTGACGGCGGCACGTGAGGCGAACGGCGTCGGTGTCCTCACCGGTGGCCGGCTGACCGTCGAGGACGCCTACGCGTACTCGAAGTTCGCCCGCATCGCGTTGCACACCAACGACATCGACTTCCGCGCCCGGCCGCACAGCGCCGAGGAGCTGGAGTTCCTGTCCGGCACCACGGTGTTCACGAACCCGGACAACGGCGTCACCTTCCAGGGCATCGAGTCCGCACCGGCCGCGTTGCTGGTCGCGTTCGAGCCCGAGGAAGAGGCGCCGATCGTCTTCCTGCGCCTGCGCAAGGCCGCTCGCAAGGGCACCACGAAGGTCTTCCACCTCGGCCAGTTCACGACCCCGGCCGTGGAGAAGACGTTCGGCACGCTGCTCGCCTGCGTGCCCGGTGCCGAGGCGAACGCCATCAACGCGTTGTCGGAGCACGCTTCCGACGTCGTCGAGCTGCTGTCCAAGCCCGGCGCGGTGATCCTGGTCGGCGAACGTGCCGCCGTGATCCCCGGCGCGTTCACCGCGGTCGCCAGGCTGGCCGAGCGCACGGGCGCCCAGGTCGCGTGGATTCCCCGCCGTGCCGGTGAGCGCGGCGCGCTCGCGGTCGGTGCCACGCCGAACCTGCTGCCCGGCGGCCGCCACGTCGCGAACGCCGCCGCCCGCACCGAGGTCGAGCGCACCTGGGGTGTCGAGGAGGGCTCGCTGCCCGCGACGCCCGGCCGCGACACCACGGGCATTCTCGAGGCCGCCGCCGCCGGTCAGCTGTCCGGCCTGGTGGTCGGCGGCGTCGACCCGTTCGACCTGTCCGACCCGCGGCTCGCGGAGAAGGCGTTGGCGGGGGCCGGTTTCATCGTGAGCCTGGAGCTGCGTCCGAGCGCGGTCACCGCGTACGCCGACGTCGTGCTCCCGATCGCCCCGGCGGTCGAGAAGGCCGGCAGCTACCTCAACTGGGAGGGCCGCCACCGCGTGTTCGGCACCACCCTCGAGGGCACCGGCGCGCTGCCGGACTGCCGCGTGCTCGACACCCTCGCGGTGGAGATGGACGCGGACCTGTTCACGCAGACGCCCGCCGCCGCGGCGGCCGACCTGGCCCGCCTCGGCGAGGGCACGCCGAGCGGTTCGTCGCTCGACGTCGCCGCGCCGCTGGTGTCCCCGGCCGGGCCCGGCAAGGCCGTGCTCGCCACGTGGCACCGCCTGATCGGCAACGGCTCGCTGCAGGTCGACGAGCCGCACCTCGCCGGTACGGCCCGCCCGGTCGTCGCGAAGATCGCGGAGACCACCGCGCAGCAGTTCGGCCTGACCTCCGGCGGGTACGTCACGGTCTCCACCGACCGCGGCGCGATCACGCTCCCGGTCGAGACCGACGACCTGCCCGAGGGCGTCATCTGGCTGCCCACCAACTCGGGTGACGTGACCGTCCGGGCCACTCTCGGCGCGGGCCACGGCTCGATCGTCTCCGTCAGCGGAGGGACGTCATGACCCAGCAGTTCGTCGCAGCGGAGATCGGCGAGACCGCCAAGCTCCTCGCGGACGACCCGTTCTGGCTGATCCTGATCAAGGTCGTCGCGATCTTCGCCTTCCTCGTGGTCATGACCCTGTTCATGATCAACTGGGAGCGCAAGGTCGTCGCGCGCATGCAGCACCGCCCCGGCCCCAACCGGGTCGGCCCGAACGGCTGGCTGCAGTCGCTCGCGGACGGTCTGAAGCTCGCGTTCAAGGAGGACATCCGCCCGGTCCTCGCGGACAAGTGGGTGTTCTTCCTCGCCCCGGTGATCTCCTGCATCCCCGCGTTCCTCGCGTTCTCGGTGATCCCGCTCGCGGGCGAGGTCAACCTGTTCGGCGAGCAGACGGCGCTGCAGCTCGTCGACCTCCCGGTCGGCGTGCTCGTGGTGCTCGCCTGCTCCTCGATCGGCGTCTACGGCATCGTGCTGTCCGGCTGGGCCTCCGGCTCGCCGTACCCGCTGCTCGGCGCGCTGCGGTCGGCCGCGCAGGTGATCTCCTACGAGATCGCGATGGGCCTGTCGATCGTCGCGGTGATCATGTTCACCGGCTCGATGTCGACCGGTGACATCGTCGGCGCGCAGGCGACCACCGTGCTCGGGTTCGCCCCCGGCTGGTTCGGCTTCCTGCTGTTCCCCAGCTTCGCGATCTACGTCGTGTCGATGGTCGGCGAGACCAACCGCGCCCCGTTCGACCTCCCCGAGGCCGAGTCGGAGCTCGTCGGTGGTTTCCACACGGAGTACAGCTCGCTGAAGTTCGCGCTGTTCTTCCTCGCCGAGTACGTGAACATGGTGACGGTCTCGGCGCTCGCGACCACGCTCTTCCTCGGCGGCTACCACGCCCCGTGGAGCGGCGAGTTCATGAACACCGGCTGGTGGGGCCTGCTCTGGTTCATCATCAAGACGCTGGGCTTCCTGTTCATCTTCATCTGGCTGCGCGGCACGCTGCCCCGCATGCGCTACGACCAGTTCATGCGCCTGGGCTGGAAGGTGCTGGTCCCGACCAGCCTGATCTGGATCATGGCGGTCGCGGTCATCCGCACCGGCGCGATCCAGCAGCTCTCCACGGCGCAGCGGCTCATCGCGCTCGGCGTGGTCGTCGGCCTCGTGCTGCTGGTCTCGTTCCTGCTGCCGGACAAGAAGGTCCAGGACACCAAGGGCGTTCCGCTCGCGGGTTCCGGCTTCCCCGTGCCGCCGCTCGACCTCGTCGTCCCCAAGTCAGCGCCCAAGCGCAAGGTCAAGGTCGCCACCCTCCCCAAGGAGACGGCAGCCGTCACCACCGGTAAGGAGGCTGAGTAGGGATGTTCGAGTCCCTGAAAGGCTTCGGCGTCACCTTCGGCACCATGTTCAAGAAGGTGGTGACGGAGGAGTACCCCGAGGTCAAGAAGGTGACCGCGCCGCGGTTCCACGGCCGTCACCAGCTGAACCGGCACCCGGACGGCCTGGAGAAGTGCGTCGGCTGCGAGCTGTGCGCGTGGGCCTGCCCCGCGGACGCGATCTTCGTCGAAGGCGGCGACAACACCGAGGAGGCGCGTTTCTCCCCCGGTGAGCGCTTCGGTGCCGACTACCAGATCAACTACCTGCGCTGCATCGGCTGCGGCCTGTGCATCGAGGCCTGCCCGACCCGTTCGCTCACGATGACGAACGAGTACGAGCTCGCCGACGACAACCGCCAGGACCTGATCTTCACCAAGGAGGACCTGCTCGCCCCGCTGCTGCCCGGCATGGAGCAGCCGCCGCACCCGATGCGGCTCGGCGAGAACGAGCAGGACTACTACGTGAACGGCCCGCAGCTGGCCAAGGAGGCCCAGCAGTGAGCCTTCTCGTCAGCTTCCTGGCCCAGCAGCCGGAACCCGTGCAGAAGGTGGTCGACACCGTCACCACGGGCGAGGCCATCACGTTCTGGGTGCTCGGCCCGCTCGCGCTCGCCGGTGCGCTCGGCATGCTCTTCGCACGCAACGCGGTGCACTCCGCGCTGTGGCTCGTCGTGACGATGCTCAGCCTCGGTGTGCTGTACATGGTCCAGCAGGCGCCGTTCCTCGGTTTCGTGCAGATCATCGTCTACACCGGCGCGATCATGATGCTGTTCCTGTTCGTGCTGATGATGGTCGGCCGCGACAGTTCGGACTCCGTCGTCGAGGTGATCCGCGGCCAGCGACTCGCGGCCGCGTTGCTCGGCATCGGGTTCGCCGTGCTGCTGGTCGGCTCGGTCGGCCGCGCGCTGACCTCCGTCGAGCCCGCCGGTCTCGCCGAGGCGAACGCCACCAACGGCGGCAACGTCGGCAACATCGGCACGAAGCTCTTCACGGAGTACCTGTTCGCGTTCGAGCTCACGTCGGCCCTGCTGATCACCGCCGCCCTCGGCGCGATGATCCTGGCCTTCGTCGGCCGCGACGGGAAGCCCGCCAAGAAGACGCAGAAGGAGCTCGTGGAGGAGCGCTTCCAGGACGGCAAGCGCGTCGGCTCGCTGCCCGGCCCCGGCGTCTTCGCCACCGCCAACTCGGTGGCCACCCCCGCACTGCTGCCCGACGGCACGGTCGCGGAGGAGTCGCTGTTCGACGTCATCGAGGCGACCGACAAGTCCACGCTCTCGGACGACGTCGCCGAGGTGGCCGGCACCGCGCACGAGCCCGACGCGCACGCGCTCAAGGGAAGTGAGTCGTGACCCCCACCTACTACCTGCTGCTGTCGGCACTGCTGTTCAGCATCGGCGCCGTCGGCGTCCTGGTGCGCCGCAACGCCATCGTGGTCTTCATGTGCGTCGAGCTCATGCTCAACGCGGTCAACCTGAGCCTCGTGACGTTCGCGCGCATCAACGGCTCGCTCGACGGTCAGGTGATGGCGTTCTTCGTGATGGTCGTCGCCGCGGCGGAGGTCGTCGTCGGCCTCGCGATCATCATGTCCATCTTCCGGACGCGTCGCTCGGCCTCGGTCGACGACTCGAACCTGCTGAAGTACTGAGGGGTCACCGGTGACGGAACCTGTTGTCGCCAGCGGGGTCGCGAGCTTCGCCTGGTTGCTGTTGGCGCTGCCCGCGTTCGGTGCGGCGGTGCTGTTGGTCAGTGGCAAGCGCGCGGACAAGTGGGGCCACCTGCTCGGCAGTGCCACGCTGCTCGCGTCGTTCGGCTACGCGCTCGCGCTCTTCTTCACGACCCTCGGCGTCTCGAACGCCGAGGAGCGCGTCCAGAACCTGCACCTGTGGGACTGGATCGACGTCAACGCGCTGACCGTCGAGTTCGGACTGCGGATCGACCCGCTGTCGCTGACGTTCGTGCTGCTGATCACCGGTGTGGGCTCGCTGATCCACATCTACTCGATCGGCTACATGGCGCACGAGGAAGGCAGGCGGAAGTTCTTCGCCTACCTCAACCTCTTCGTCTCGGCGATGCTCCTGCTGGTGCTGGGCAACGGCTTCGTGACCCTGTACTTCGGCTGGGAGGGCGTCGGTCTCGCCTCGTACCTGCTGATCGGCTGGTACCAGTACAAGCCGGAAGCGGCATCGGCGGCCAAGAAGGCCTTCCTGATGAACCGCGTCGGTGACCTGGGCCTCGCGATCGCGATCTTCCTGATGTTCAACAGGCTCGGGACGACGCAGTACACCGAGGTCTTCAGCCGCGTCAGCGAGTTCTCCTCTGCCGAGGTCCTCGCGATCACGCTGCTGCTGCTCCTGGGTGCCTGCGGCAAGTCGGGTCAGTTCCCGCTCCAGGCCTGGTTGCCGGACGCGATGGCCGGCCCGACCCCGGTGTCCGCCCTGATCCACGCGGCGACCATGGTCACCGCGGGCGTGTACCTCATCGCCCGCTCGAACCCGCTCTACAACCTGAGCGAGGACGGCCGCCTGGTCGTCATGATCATCGGTGCGGTCACGCTGCTGATCGGCTGCATCATCGGTTGCGCCTACGACGACTTCAAGAAGGTCCTGGCGTACTCGACGGTCTCGCAGATCGGCTACATGATCCTCGCGGTGGGCCTCGGCCCGATCGGCTACGCGCTCGGCATCATGCACCTGCTGACGCACGGCTTCTTCAAGGCCGGGCTTTTCCTCGGTGCCGGTTCGGTCATGCACGGCATGAACGACGAGGGCAACATCCGCCGCATGGGCGGGCTCGCGAAGTTCCTGCCGATCACGTTCGTCACGTGGACGCTCGGCTACCTCGCGCTGATCGGCATCCCGCCGTTCGCGGGCTACTTCTCCAAGGACGCCATCATCGCGGCGGCGTTCACCGGTGAGGGCTGGCGGCCGTGGGTCTTCGGTGGCGTCGCTCTGCTCGGTGCCGCGCTGACCGCGTTCTACATGACGCGCCTGCTGATCCTCGTCTTCCTGGGCAAGCCCCGCTGGAAGGAACTGAAGTCCGAGGACGGCCGCGAGTACCACCCGCACGAGTCCCCGCTCACGATGACCGTTCCGATGATCATCCTGGCGGTCGGCTCGATCGGTGGCGGCTGGTTCCTCTCCTCCGGCGGACGTCTCGCCGGGTGGCTCGAGCCCTCGCTGGGCGAGCTGAAGGAGGAGCACGGCGTCATCTCGCACGGCATGGTCGGGATCCTGACTGTGGCGCTCGCGCTGGTCGGTGCCGGTCTCGCGTTCCTGCTCTTCGGCCGCCGCAAGCAGCCGGTCGAGCGGCCGGCGCGGGTGGCCTGGCCGGTGCGCGCGGCCCGTGCGGACCTCTACGGCAACGCACTGAACGAGGCCCTCTTCGCGCGGCCGGGCACCTGGCTCACCCGCGCGCTGGTGTTCCTCGACCTGAAGGGCGTCGACGGTGCCGTGAACGGCACGGCGGCGCTGCTCGGCGGTAGCTCCGGCCGGTTGCGCAGGCTGCAGACCGGGTTCGTCCGCTCCTACGCACTGTCCATGCTGCTGGGCTCGATCTTCGTGCTCGGGGCGCTCCTGGTGGTGAGGTTCTCGTGACCTGGGTTCTGATCGCACTGCTGGTGGTGCCGCTGGTCGGCGCGCTGGTGGTGGCGTTCCTGCGCAAGGACGACAAGAAGGCCAAGCTCGTCGCGCTGGCGTTCTCGCTCGTCGAGCTCGTGCTCGCGGTCCTGCTGTGGACGGCCTACGACCCGAACGGCGACCGCATCCAACTCGCCACCGGCGTGGACTGGATCCCGGCGTTCGGCGTGCGGCTGCAGTTCGGCATCGACGGCATCGCGCTGGTGATGATCGCGGTCATCGCGCTGCTGATCCCGCTGGTGATCGGTGCCGGCTGGACGGAGAAGCTGCCCGCCGGCCGTTCGCAGGGCGGCTACCTCTCGCTGATCCTGATCCAGGAGGCCGTGACGGTCGCGGTGTTCGCCGCCACCGACGTCTTCCTGTTCTACGTGCTCTTCGAAGTCATGCTGATCCCGATGTACTTCCTGATCGGCGGCTACGGCGGCGCCCGCAGGCAGTACGCGGCGGTCAAGTTCTTCCTGTACTCGTTCCTCGGCGGCCTCATCATGCTGGCCTCCGCGATCGGCGCGTACGCGATGGCGTCGGACGAGCTGGGCAAGGGCACGTTCGACTGGGCGACGCTCGTGAAGGTGGTCAGCGACGCCGACTCGACGACGCAGACCTGGCTGTTCCTCGGCTTCTTCCTGGCGTTCGCGATCAAGGCGCCGCTCGTGCCGTTCCACACCTGGCTGCCTGACGCGGCCGCCGAGGCGCCCATCGGCGTCACGGTGATCGTCGTCGGCATCCTGGACAAGGTCGGCACGTTCGGCATGCTGCGCTACCTGCTGCCGATGTTCCCGGAAGCGTCGAAGAACCTGGCGCCGTACGTCCTGGTGCTCGCGGTGGCCGGTGTCCTTTATGGATCGCTGCTCGCCACGGGCCAGCGGGACATGAAGCGGTTCCTCGCCTACGTCTCGATCGCCCACTTCGGCTTCATCGCGCTCGGCATCTTCTCGTTCACGTCGCAGGCAGGCGTGGGCTCGGTGTCGTACATGCTCAACCACTCGATCTCGACCGGCATGCTGATCCTCGTGGTCGGCATGGTGATCGCGCGCGGTGGTTCGTCGCTGATCTCCGACTACGGCGGCATGTCGAAGGTGGCCCCGCTGCTCGCGGGCATGCTGCTGCTGGCGGGTCTCACCACGCTGTCGCTGCCGGGCACGAACTCGTTCGTCTCGGAGTTCCTCGTGCTGATCGGCTCGTTCCCGACCCGTCCGGTGTTCACGATCATCGCGACGGTCGGCATGGTGCTCGCGGCGCTCTACGTGCTGTGGCTCTACCAGCGGATCATGACCGGCCCTCTGCGCGGCGACGCGCTGATCGGTGCGGCCGCGGGTCCGGGCGCCGTCGGCGATCCGGAGAAGAAGACCACCATCGGCGATCTGAACAAGCGTGAGATCGCCGTGCTGGCACCGCTCGTTGTCATCGTGCTGGCCCTCGGGTTCTACCCGCAGCCGGTGCTCGACGTCATCACCCCGACTGTCGGGGCGACGCTGACCGAGGTCGGCGTGACCGACCCGGTCACCGTGCAGGAAGGCAAGTGACGTGAACCTTCTCGTCGCTCAGGCGCAGACGATCGAGGCGCCGGAGATCGATTACGGTGCCCTCGCGCCGCTGCTGATCGTGCTCGGTGCCGCGTGCATCAGCGTGCTGCTGGAAGCGTTGCTGCCCAAGCATCAGCGGTGGGCCGTGCAGCTCGTGCTCACGCTCGTGACGCTGGTCGGCGCAGTCGGCTCGCTGATCCTCTACGCGACGTCGGAGCGTCCCGAGCAGGGCGTGGCGACGCTGGCGGGCGCGATCGCGGTCGACTCGCCGTCGCTCTTCCTGTGGGCCACGCTGCTGGTGCTGGGCTTCGGCTCGGTGCTGCTGATCGCCGACCGCTCAGTGGAGCCCGGTGGCGCGTTCGTGGCGCAGGCCGCGATCCGTCCCGGCACCGTGCAGGACCGCGCGCAGGCGACGAAGACCGGCATGCAGACCGAGGTCTTCCCGCTCACGCTGTTCGCGCTCGGCGGCATGATGACGTTCGTCGCGGCGAACGACCTGCTGACGATGTTCATCGCGCTGGAAGTCCTGTCGCTGCCGCTGTACCTGCTGTGCGGCCTGGCTCGCCGCCGTCGCCTGCTCTCGCAGGAAGCGGCCGTGAAGTACTTCCTGCTCGGCGCTTTCGCCTCCGCGTTCTTCCTCTACGGCGTGGCCCTGCTCTACGGCTACGCGGGTTCGGTGAAGCTCTCGGCGATCGCGACCGCCGCCGGCGGCACGGACCGTTCCGACACGCTGCTGTTCGCGGGCTTCGGCCTGCTGGTGGTGGGCCTGCTGTTCAAGGCCGCCGTCGGTCCGTTCCACGCCTGGACCCCGGACGTGTACCAGGGCGCGCCGACGCCGGTGACGGCGTTCATGGCCGCGTGCACGAAGGTCGCCGCGTTCGGCGGCATCCTGCGCGTGCTCACGGTGGCGTTCGAGAACACTCAGTGGGAATGGCGTGGCGTGCTCTACGGCGTCGCGGTCGTCTCGATGGTGATCGGCGCGATCCTCGGTCTCACCCAGACCGACGTGAAGCGCATGATCGCGTACTCCTCGGTGGCGCACGCGGGCTTCCTGCTCATCGGCTCGATCGCCCTGACGCCGGAAGGCGACGCTCCGGGCGTGAGCGCGACCATGTTCTACCTGCTGGCGTACGGCTTCACCACGATCGCCGCGTTCGGCATCGTGTCGCTGGTCCGCAACTCGGACGGCGAGGCGACGCACCTGTCGCAGTGGGCGGGTCTCGCGAAGCGGTCGCCGATCGTGGCGGCCACCTTCACGTTCCTGCTGCTGGCCCTGGCCGGCATCCCGCTGACGTCCGGCTTCATCGGCAAGTTCGTCGTGTTCAGCGCGGCGATCGACGCCGGTCTCACGCCGCTCGTGGTGATCGCTCTCGTGGCCTCGGCCGTGGCGGCGTTCTTCTACCTGCGGGTGATCGTGCTGATGTACTTCAGCGACCCGGCCCCGGACGGCCCGACCGTGACGGTGCCCGGCGCCTTCACCACGATCGCGATCACCTTGGGCGCGGTGGTGACGTTGGTGCTGGGTTTGTGGCCCACGTTCGTGCTCGATTGGGCGGGTACCGGCACCTTCCTCAGCTAGGTGTACGTAGTCTGCTGGTGTGACCAGTAGCGAGCATTTGGGACCGGGGTTCGCGTTGGTGGACCCCGTGCTCACCGAGGTAGTCCAGGACGGCCTGGCCGAGGTGGAGCGCTGTCTGCACGATGTCGTGCAGAGCGAGTTCCACCCGGTCACGGAAACCTCGCTTCACCTTGTGGAGGCGGGCGGGAAGCGGATCCGCCCGCTCTTCACACTGCTCGCATCGCAGTTCGGCGCCGACTGGGACCGGGACAAGGTCATCAAGGCCGCCACTGTGGTCGAGCTCACCCACCTCGCGACGCTCTACCACGACGACGTCATGGACGAGGCGACCATGCGGCGCGGAGCGGTCTCCGCGAACGTCAAGTGGGACAACAGCATCGCGATCCTGACGGGCGACTTCCTGTTCGCCCACGCGTCCCGGCTGACGGCCGACCTGGGGACGGACGCGGCCCGGATCATCGCGGAGACCTTCTCGGTCCTGGTGACCGGCCAGATGCGCGAGACCGTCGGCCCGCAGCCCGGCGAGGACGTGATCTCCCACTACATCAGGGTGATCGAGGAGAAGACCGGCGTCCTGATCGCCACCGCGGCCAGGTTCGGCGGCATGTTCTCCGACGCGACCGACGAGCAGACGGACGCGCTGCGCCGCTACGCCGAGGTCATCGGGGCCGCGTTCCAGATCTCGGACGACGTGATCGACATCGCGTCGCCGTCGGCCGAGTCCGGCAAGACCCCCGGCACCGACCTGCGCGAGGGCGTGAAGACGCTGCCGATGCTCTACGCGCTGGCGGATCCGTCCGAGACGCGGCTCGCCGAGCTGCTGGCGGGGCCGATCACCGACGACGAGCTGGTGGACGAGGCCCTGCTCCTGCTGCGCAAGTCGTCCGGCATGGACAAGGCCCGCGAGACCCTCGACGACTACGCGGACCGCGCCCGCACGGAGCTCGGCAAGCTGCCCGAGTGCGCCGCCCGGGACGCGCTGGAAGAGCTCGCCACGTACGTCGTGGAGCGTTCTCGCTGAGTCTCAGCCGACCGGCGCGAGCTGTTGCTTGCGCCGGTTGCGGAGCGCGTCGACCGTGAAGATCGCGAGCGCCAGCCACACCAGGGCGAACCCGATCCACCTGCTGGCGGGCATCGGTTCGTGCACCACGAACACGCCCCAGGCGAACTGCAGCACCGGAGCGAGGTACTGCAGCATGCCCATCGTGATCAGCGGAATCCGTTGCGCGCCGGCCCCGAAGAGCACCAGCGGGACCGCCGTGACGATGCCGGTGCTCAGGATCAGCAAAGTGTGGCCGGTGCCCTCGGTGGTGAACGTGTTCGCGCTGCCGAGGAAGAGCAGGTAGGCCAGCGCGATCGGGGCGATCACGGCGCTCTCGGCGGTGAGGCTGGTGATGGAGTCCAGCGGCACCTTCTTCTTGAGCAGGCCGTAGACGCCGAACGAGAAGCCGAGGACCAGCGAGATGATCGGCAGCCTGCCGTAGTCGACGGTGAGCACGATCACAGCGACGACGACCACGCCGATCGCTACGGTCTGCGGCAGCCGCACGCGTTCCTTCAGGAAGATCATGCCCAGCGCGACGCTCACCAGCGGCGTGATGAAGTAGCCGAGCGCTGACTCCACGACGTGGTGGCTGTTGACCGCGTAGATGTACGTGCCCCAGTTCACCGTGATCAACACAGCGGCTGCGGTAACGATGAGCCAACCCTTTCCGGATAGTTCGAGGAAAGGTCGCCACCGTCGGAGGATCATGACGACGATCGCGAGCGTGACGAACGACCAGACGATCCGGTGCGCCAGCACCTCGATCGGCTGGGCGGGTACGAGGAGTGGCCAGTACGCCGGGAACAAGCCCCAAAGGACGTAGGCGAGTGCGCCGTAGGTGACCCCTCGCCCCTGGGTGTGAACTTCTGGCGAAGTGATGGCCGAGGTTGTCAGAGGGGGCACAAAATCCCACTCTACGCTGGGCTTTCCACCCGTTATTTGCGCTGAACGGCGTAGTGACGGAGCATCATCAAAGGCACTGTAGTTTGGCCATGCTCACCCTTCCGAGTGAGTGGGGTCGGAGTGTGGTCGTAGAAGGGGCTTACCCGTGAACATCTTCGGGCAGGTCTGGCTGTGGAGCCTGCTGTCCTTCGTTGCGGGAGTGCTGCTCACCTGGTTGGTGATGGTGCGCCCCGCGCGAAAGCAGATCGCCGACCTGGATGATCAACTTCTCGACGCGCGTCGTTCCGCCGCGCCGGTCGGGGCGAAGGCTGTCGACGCCGACTTCGAGGTCGACGACTGGGACGCCGCGCCGCCGCGGTCGCTGAGCGACGAGGTGCTGACGCCGCCCGCGGCCGTTCCGGCGCTTCCGCCGGCGCCCGCGCCGTACGTCGAGCCGCCCGCCTACTTCGGCGAGCCCGTGCCGGCCCCCGCGCCGCCGCCGCTCCCGGTGCCGGTGCCGCCTCCCGTCGTGGAGGAGCCCGAGCCCGTCGCGCACGAGCAGGCGTCGTTCGGCCAGGTCCAGCACGAGCAGGAGCCGTACGAGCAGGCGCAGCGCGAGCAGGAGCCGTACGGCCAGACCCAGCGTGAGCAGGAGCCGTACGACCAGGCGCAGCACGAGCAGTCGACGTACGAGACGACGACGTTCGAGGCCCAGCCCGAGGTCGAGGAGGAGCTGGCCGCGCCGGTCCGCCAGTACCTCGAGCCCGAGGAGGCCCAGCGCCGCTTCGAGGAGCAGCTGGCCGAGCAGAAGGCATTGGCCGACGCCGAGGACGACCGTCCGCGTTCGCTGTTCGAGCGCCTCGCCCCCGGAGACGTCCCTCCGGAGACCCCGGCCGAGCAGACGACGGTCCTGTCGAACTCCGGCCTGGAGGCCGCGGACTTCGACGACGAACCGGAGCTCCCGGCCGAGCAGACGTCGTACGTGCCCACGGTCCCGCCGGTCGCCGCTCCCGGTGCGCCGGCCGCCCAGCCGACCGCGGGGCCCGAGGTCGACGAGCAGGCCGACGACTTCATCTACCAGCCGCGTGAGGTCTGGGCGCACGACGAGCCCGAGACGTTCTCCGACGAGGCCGCCGAGCACGAGGACGAGCCCGCCGGCACCCGCTCCGAGCAGACGTCGTTCATCGCCGTCGAGGAGAGCAGCTGGCCGGACAACGACCTCACCGGCGAGTACCCCGGCCTGCGCGACGAGATCTCCGGTCAGCTCGACGGGTTCACCGCGCCGTCGTCCGAGGTGGAGCCGGAGTCCCCGGCCGAGCAGACCGGGCTGATCGAGCCGATCGTCGAACCGGTCGACCTGGACGCGCCGAGCGTGCGCAACGGGGTCTTCGAGTCGACGCTGGCCGAAGAGCACGACCTGTTCGCGGAGCCGGAGGTCGAGCCTCGGACCGCGCACGAGGAACCCGAGCAGGCCTACGAGCCCGAACAGGTCTACGAGGAGTTCGTCGAGCCCGAGTACACCGGGATGTTCTCCCAGCCGTTCACGGCTCCCGGTGCCCCGCCGCCCGCGCCGTTCTCGGCCTTCGAGCCGAGGGTCGAGAACGAGGAGACGCAGGAGCGCACGCCACGCACCGTCGGCGCTGCCTTCTCCCACGGCATCGAGGTTCCCCTCGCTGCTCCGCCCGCGCCGGTCGCTCCGGTGGCGGACACGCGGCGCTCGCTGTTCGAGCCGCTGCTGGAGGCCGACGAGCCGTTGCCCGCTCTCGGTCAGACCCGCACGCTGCCGGACACGAGCAACGACCAGCCGTTCGTGCCGAAGTTCGTGCCGAGCGACGAGCCCCTGCTCGCCGCCCCGCCCGAGCCGGAGCCCGAGCCGGTCGACCTGCCGCCGCGGCACACCGAGGCGGGCCTGCCGATCCGCGAGGCCCGGCGCACGACGCAGCAGCGCCAGCAGAGCTTCCCGGCGTTCTCGGCGTTCGAGTCCCCGAAGCAGGAGCCCCAGCCCGCGGCCGCCGCACTCCCGCAGCGCCCGCGGCCGGTCGGCTTCTCACCGTCGACCGGCGGCCGTCCGAACGGAACGCCCGCGAGCGGCGGCCCGTCCTCGGCGCGGTTCCAGCAGCCGGAGGGCTTCAACCCGCGTTCGCCGTTCGGCCCCGGCTCGGTGCTGCCGAAGTCGGACGGCCACGCGCCGGCCGAGGACTTCTCGGTGAAGGCCACGCTGACCGGCCGTCGTTACTACTCCGAGGGTTCCGCGAACTTCGGTGACACGCGTGCCGACGTGTGGTTCCGCACCGAGGCCGACGCGGAGAAGGCGGGCTTCCGCCCGGCACCCTGATCGTTCCGACGAAAAAGGCCCCCACCGCGTTCGGTGGGGGCCTTCTTCGTGTCCCGGGTCTAGCCGACCACGGTCCAGGTGTCCTTGCCGTGCAACAGCTTGCTCAGGTCGGCCGCCTTGGAAGCCTTGGCCTCGTTGACCTGCGCGCGCACGCCGTCGTCGTACGTCGTGCGGTCCGCACGGCGGAAAACGCCCGTGACGGTGTGCGTGAGGTCCTGCGTCGACAGCCGCGAGAGCGCAAACGACAGGTTCAGGTCCGACGCGTCGTGCACGACGATCTCGCTCGCGTCCACGTCCGCGGACTTCGCGACCGCGAGCCCGAAGCCCTCGCGCACCACGCAGTACTCGCCCTCACGACCGAACCGGATCGGCTCGCCGTCGACGACGTGGATGATCCGCCGCTCCGCCTCGTCCGGGTCCTTCAGCACGTCGAACGCGCCGTCGTTGAAGATCGGGCAGTTCTGGTAGATCTCCACGAGCGCCGACCCGCGGTGCTCGGCGGCCTGACGCAGCACGGAGGTCAGCCCGGCCTTGTCCGAGTCCATCGCGCGACCGACGAACGAGGCCTCCGCGCCCAGCGCCAGCGACACCGGGTTGAACGGGTGGTCGACCGAGCCGATCGGCGTCGACTTGGTGACCTTGCCCGGTTCCGACGTCGGCGAGTACTGGCCCTTGGTCAGGCCGTAGATCCTGTTGTTGAACAGCAGGATCTTGAGGTTCACGTTGCGCCGCAGCGTGTGGATCAGGTGGTTGCCGCCGATGGACAGCGCGTCACCGTCACCCGTCACCACCCACACGCTCAGGTCCGGCCGCGCCACGGCGAGTCCCGTGGCGATGGCCGGCGCACGGCCGTGGATGGAGTGCATGCCGTACGTGTTCATGTAGTACGGGAAGCGGGAGGAACACCCGATGCCCGAGACGAACACGATGTTCTCGCGCTTGAGACCCAGCGTCGGCAGGAACGACTGCACGGCGTTGAGCACGATGTAGTCACCGCAGCCGGGACACCAGCGGACTTCCTGGTCGGACTTGTAGTCCCTGGCCGACTGCTTCTCGTCGGTGGTGGGAACCCCGGTCAGGCCGGGGATTCCGAGGTCGATCGCGGTCACGCGGAAACCCCCTTGATCACGTCAGCGAGCACGTCCTGCAGCTCCTCCGCCTTGAACGGAAGGCCCTGCACCTTGGTGTACGACACGACGTCCACCAGGTACTTCGCCCTCAGCAGCAACGCCAGCTGGCCCAGGTTCATTTCCGGCACGATGACCTTGTCGTACGACTTCAGCACTTCACCCAGGTTCTTGGGGAACGGGTTGAGGTGCCGCAGGTGCGCGTGCGCGACCGGGAGGCCGAGCTTGCGGACCCGGCGAGCCGCCGCGCCGATCGGGCCGTAGGACGAACCCCAGCCCACGACGAGGACCCTGGCGTTGCCGTCCGGGTCCTCGACCACGACGTCCGGCACCTCGATGCCGTCGATCTTGGCCTGGCGCAGGCGAACCATCTTGTCGTGGTTCTCCGGGTCGTACGAGATGTTGCCGGTGACGTCCTGCTTCTCCAGACCACCGATGCGGTGCTGCAGACCGGGAGTGCCGGGCACGGCCCACGGACGCGCGAGCGTCTCGGGGTCGCGCGAGTACGGCTGGAAGATCTCCGGGTCCGTCGCGAACTCGACCGTGAGGTCCGGCAGCGTCTCGACGTCCGGGATCATCCACGGCTCGGAGCCGTTCGCGATCGCGCCGTCGGACAGGAACAGCACCGGCGTGCGGTACTTCAGCGCGATCCTGGTCGCGTCGACCACGGCGTCGAAGCAGTCCGAGGGGGACTGCGGCGCCACGATCGGCACCGGCGACTCGCCGTTGCGGCCGAACATCGCCTGCAGCAGGTCGGCCTGCTCGGTCTTCGTCGGCAGACCGGTGGACGGGCCACCGCGCTGCACGTCGATCACGAGCAGCGGCAGTTCGGTCATCACGCCGAGGCCGATGGTCTCGGACTTGAGCGCGATACCGGGACCGGACGTCGACGTCACGCCGATCGCGCCACCGTAGGACGCGCCGAGGGCGATGCCGATGCCCGCGATCTCGTCCTCGGCCTGCACCGTGGTGATGTCGAAGTTCTTGTGCTTGCTCAGCTCGTGCAGGATGTCCGACGCCGGCGTGATCGGGTACGTGCCGAGCACGACGGGCAGCTTCGAGAGCTGGGCCGCCGCGACGATGCCGTACGCCGTCGCCGTGTTGCCGGTGATCTGGCGGTACGTGCCGACGTTGAGCTTCGCGGGCGCCACCTCGTAGGTGACGGCGAAGGCCTCGGTCGTCTCGCCGTAGTAGAAGCCGGCGCGGAACGCCAGGACGTTGGCCTCGGCGATGTCGGGCTTCTTCGCGAACTTCTCGCGCAGGAACCGTTCCGTGCCTTCGGTCGGCCGGTGGTACATCCACGACAGCAGGCCGAGCGCGAACATGTTCTTCGCGCGTTCGGCGTCCTTCTTGCCGAGGCCGGTCTCCTCGAGGGCACCGATGGTCAGCGTCGCCATGGCGACCTTGTGGACCTGGAACTTCTCGAGCGAGTCGTCTTCCAGCGGGTTCGAGTCGTACCCGACCTTCGTCAGGTTCCGCTTCGAGAACTCGTCGGTGTTGACGATCAGGATGCCGCCGTCCGGCAGGTCGACGACGTTCGCCTTGAGCGCGGCGGGGTTCATCGCGACGAGGACGTCGGGACGGTCGCCGGGCGTCAGGATGTCGTAGTCGGCGAAGTGCAGCTGGAACGACGACACACCGGGCAGCGTGCCCTGTGGTGCGCGGATCTCGGCGGGGAAGTTGGGCTGGGTGGCGAGGTCGTTGCCGAACGCCGCCGCTTCCGACGTGAACCGGTCTCCGGTGAGCTGCATGCCGTCACCGGAGTCACCGGCGAAGCGGATCACAACGCGATCCAGCTTGCGAGTCTCAGTGCTCATTCCTACGCCGATACCTCTCTCCAAGGGTGGCCGTGCCCCACCACGAGGGTAGTCGCCAGGACCGCCTGCGAGACGGGCCGTGTACCACCAGGCGAGACGAACTGTCCCATCTGCCGCAACGGGTCCTTAACTCAACGGTAAGCACAGCACCACCAGCGGATACCCGAATGCGGCAGACGTCACCCTCGATACCTGTTACCCAAGGTAACACCTACCGCCCGCTGATCCGAGTCTTCATCGCGGCAAGCCTCGCAGCGAACTCTGGAGTGTCGATCGAAGCGACCTGTGGCCGCAGCTCCGTCTCGACCGCCTCCGCGTGGTCGTGCATTGCATCGGTCGCCCGCATCGTCGCCTTGATGGTCCGGACGAGTTCCGCCGGTGCCTCGGCTGCTGCCCTGGCCAGCTCGTGGGCCTTGGCGACCGGGTCCTCGGCCCTGGCGTAGGCCAGCCCGTGCGCGACGGCCTGGTCGGCGTCGAGGATCTGCCCCAGCAGCGTCATCGCCATGGCTGTCTGCGGGCCGACGATCCTCTGCAACATCCACGTCATGCCACCGCCGGGGTGGATGCCGAGCTGCAGGAACCGCGCGTCGAACCTCGCTTTGGGCCCGGCGATCCGCACGTCCGCCGCCAGCGCGAGGTTGAGCCCCGCGCCGACCGCCGCACCGTTCACCGCGGCGATCGTCGGGATGGTGGCGTTCGCCACCGCGAGGAAGCCCGCGTAGATCCTCCTGAGCCCCTTGTCCTTAGAGTTGCCGAGCTGCGTGAGGTCCGCGCCGGCGCAGAACGCGGGCGGCGCACCCGTGATGATCAGCGCGTTGGCCTCTAGTTCTGCTTGTTTGACCTTGTCCTCGAGCTCGCGGGACAGGTCGATCGTCAGTGCGTTGCGCCGCTCCGGATCCTTGATCGTGATGACGGCGACGGAATCGTGGTGCTCCAGCAGAACCTCAGCCATGGCCCGCACCCTAGGGCGCGATGGGCCGGTCCAGGAGTCGGGACAGCACAACCGTCGACACGGTCCGGTCGATGATCTCGACGGCCCGCAACCGCTCCAGCGCCGTCTCGAGGTGGTGGATGTCCGCGGCCCGCAGGTGCACGATCGCGTCCGCCGCCCCCGACACCGTGTAGGCGGCGCTGACCTCGGCCATCGGCTCGAGCCGATGCTGGATGTCGTGCGGCGCGACGTTCCCCTTGCAGTGCACCTCCACGAACGCCTCGGTACCCCACCCGAGCGCCTCCGGGTCCACCACGGCCGTGAACCCCCTCAGCACCCCCGTGTCCAGCAGTTTGTCCACCCGCCGCTTCACCGCCGGAGCGCTCAGCCCGACCTCCTTCCCGATCTCCGCGTAGCTGGAACGGGCGTTGGCCATGAGGCACGAAATGATTCGATGGTCGATGCTGTCCACACGCAACATTCTGCCCTAATCAACGCAATGTCGCGGCGTTGTTCGATGGTCTGACGGCCGTTTACATTTCGATCCATGACCGTATCCATCTCCGGGCCCGGCGAGCCGATCACGCTCGACATCGCCGCACCCATCGCGTCGGCACAGGATCTCCTTCCCGTGCGCGTGCCCACGACCCGTCGGTACCTCATGTGCCCGCCGACGTACTTCACGGTGGAGTACGCCATCAACCCGTGGATGGATCCCACCCGCCCCACCAGCACAACGCTGGCGGTGGAACAGTGGACCGCTCTTCGCGAGACCTACGAGCGCCTGGGCCACCAGGTGGAGGTCATCGAGCCGGTACCGGGCCTGCCGGACATGGTGTTCTCGGCCAACAGCGGCACCGTGATCGACGGCCGAGTCCTGGGCTCCCGCTTCCGCGCCGCACAACGCTCGGCAGAAGCCGACCACTTCCGCCGCTGGTTCCTGGGCGCGGGCTACAAGTCCGTGGTCATGCCCACCGCCGTGAACGAGGCCGAGGGCGACTTCACCTGGACCGGCTCTCTGTTGCTGGCCGGCACGGGCTTCCGCACCGACCCCCACGCCCACGGCGAGGCGCAGGAGGTCCTCGGCGTCCCGGTCGTCTCCCTGCAACTGGTCGACCCGCGCTTCTACCACCTCGACGTGGCGCTGTTCATGCTCGACGACCAGTCACCCACCCCACTGGTCGCCTACTACCCAGAGGCGTTCTCGCCCGGCTCGCAGCAGGTCCTGCGCCGCCTGTTCCCGGACGCCGTCATCGCCAACGACGCCGATGCCGTGTGCCTGGGCCTGAACGCGGTCTCCGACGGCAAGCACGTCGTGATGCCCCTGGAGGCCACGAATCTGGCCGAGCAGGTGGCGCGGCGCGGGTTCGAGCCCGTGTTCGTGGACATCTCGGAGCTGCGCAAGTCGGGCGGCGGCCCGAAGTGCTGCACGATGGAACTGCGCGGCTAGACCTCGCCCACGCAGTCCGGTTCCGCTGTTCCTGCGTGAAGGCCTCAAACGCCGGTTGACCTGCTCCTATGCTGTCAACGACGTCAGCGTCGGTAGGTCACCGTCTGTCGCTAACTGCGGCCTTCTGCGGTTGTCTCTGGAACATGTGTGGAACAAGAGGAGCCCTCTGGCGAGATCATCGCCAGGGGGCTCCTCTGTGTAGTCTAGCTGCGGGAACGTCTCGCCAGGCCAATCGTGAGGCGCGCAGAGTGGTCGGTGTGTTGGCGTAAATTCTGGCTATAATTTTGCCTATGGAGACGCGCGTTCCACTAGCTACTGCCCGTAATCAGCTATCTGAACTCGTGGCACGAGTCGAGAAGACTCATGAACGTGTCACGTTGACCAAGCATGGGGCCGATACGGTCGTTCTGATCGCCAAGGCCGAGCTGGAAGGCCTGGAGCAGACCATTGAGATCCTGTCTGCCGAGGACGACTCGCGTGGGCAGGTCCTCAAGGCGATTCGCCAGGCGCAAGAGGACGTGGCGCAAGGCAGGATCGCTGACATGGACGAGTTGATCGAGTCGCTCAAGCGTCGCACCGGGGAGTAGCCACCACCCTCTGTGCAGGAGTAGCGCCATAAGTCATGCGTTAGAGGTCTTGACAGTGGCGCTACTGTTGCACCAAATGACTCGACGCAGCGGCTCTGAACGCTCCCCCTATGACGTCGTCTGGCCCGCCACCGTGGTGGCAGCGCTCAAGAAGTCTGAGTTGCGGTGGCAAGCCGACCTCATCGTCAACTTTGTTTACACTGAGCTAGCGTTCGACCCCACCGAGTTTGGTGTCTACGGGCGCAAGTTCGGAGGCGCGAAGCGCGAAGGGGAGTACTCGGTAATCCAAAAGCACTTCTACGTCATCTACGAACTCAAGGGCAGCACTCTCACGGTCATGGATGTCAGGCCCCGACACGATCGCGGCACCCGTCCCGGACGCCGCTAACTGTAAGGACCTGACATGACCTATCGCTTGTCGCTAACCGAGACTGCTACTGAGGAGATCTCGCGCCTACCAGCTCGGGATGCGACAGTTGTCCTTAACTTCATCAATGAGCAGCTCAGCAGGAAGCCCGAGGTGCTAGGCACTTCGTTGACCGGGGCGCTCAGAGGGTTGCTCGCGATCAAACACAAGCAGTACACGATCATCTACGACGTCGATGATTCAGCTCGAGTAGTCAACGTTCTAAGGGTTGGTTAGCGCGTAGGCCTCAGCTGGTCTCTGAGGCCCACGTCGCTAAATGCGATTGTTTAGCAGGTTCTCGATTTTTTGGTTCGACTTCTCCCGTTGCCCGTCTAGCACCTTCGCATAGACCTTCAACAGCACGTCGACCGTGTGCCCGGCCCGCTCCGCGACCTCCGCCGGAGGCAGGCCGGCCGCGAGCCACGTAGAGACCGCCGCATGCCGCAGGGAGTACGGCGTGTCCGCCAATGGCGACTCGAACTGCTCCGGCGATATTGCAAGCTCACGAACGCGACCCCACGCGTGGGTGTAGACCGTCGCATTGATCGGTCCGCCGCTGATCATCCCGCGGAACAGCCGCCCATCCGACGTGGTCCCGAAGGTCTTCAGGTGCAGTCGGAGGATCCCGACCAACACGGGAGGAATCGGCACCGGTCGGACGGCGCCCTCAGCCTGCTGCTTGAGCGAACGTGTCTCCCACAGTTCGCCAGAGTCGGTGTACCGCCCGTTCGCTCGTGAAGCCGACTTCTCCAGGATGAGTTCACCCCAGCCGGTCTCGGGCAGCTTGCAGTCAGCCTCCCTCAGCCGGTTGACCTCACACGGACGCAGAGCCGCGTAGTACATGGTCGCGAAGAACCCGTACAGGTAGTCGTACTGTCCGGTTGTGGTGCCCGCATAGGTCACAGCCGCGAGGCACTGGCGCCCTTGAGCCGGGTTCACGACCGATCGAGGGTCAACCTCGCTCGTGCCCCGCTGCACCGCGGACTTCAGCCCGGTGACCGGGTTGGCATCGAGTTCGCCGACGTCGACCGCGAACCCGAGCAGGTGGTGAAGTACGCCGCGCCGGGTTCGTGTCGTCCACGCGGCGGCAACCTTGCCGTCAACTTCAGTCTCGCGGCATGGGGCGCGATGTACGAGCGAGCGGTCCCGATGGCGATCGGCCGGCCTTTCCAGCAGCTTGCCGACGTGAGCGGCAGGACCGAGCTGGACATCATCGCCGAGACCTTGAAGCTTCACGAGGTCGAGCCGACCGATGAGGCGATCGGCAAGCTCGCGAACGCGCTCATCGACAGCTACGAGGCCGGCCGCGACGAGTTCGCATCACGAGCCCGAGTGCTTCCAGGAGCCAGGGAAGCTCTGGAGGCACTGGAGGTTGAACCGACCGTGCATCAAGGGGTGCTAACCGGGAACCTTCGGGCCGTCGCTCGCATCAAGCTGGTCGCGCTCGGACTGGAACAGTTCCTCGACCTGGAGACGAGTTCGTACGGCGACGACCACGCCGATCGGGCGGAGTTGGTGGCGATCGCCAGGGAGCGCGCGGCCCAGCAACTCGACACGCAGTTCGGACCGGACGACACGGTGCTCATCGGCGACACTCCGCGGGATGTGACCGCCGCTCTGGCCGCAGGCGTACAGGTCATTGCAGTGGCGAGCGGAAAGAGCAGCGTCGAGGAACTACAGGCCGCCGGTGCTCGGAAGGTTCTCGCGGACCTGACGAACACCACCGAGCTGCTGCGGCTGATCAGGGCTTAGAGCAGCCGCGTTCAGAGTTTCTTTTCTTCATCAAGGCGGCCCCCTGCGGGGGCCGCTGGCCGTTAGCGCCTACCCGATGACGGCAGACCGGCGCGCCTCTTTCTCCGCCGCGCCCAAGGCCGCCTCCGGCGTCCGGTCGCGGCGGGTAGGCATGCGCGCCGGTCGACCGTCATCGGAAAGGAACGCCCAGCGGCCCCCGCAGGGAACCACCATGGAGGTCTCTTTACTACAAGGCGTTCGTTTCGAACGGCGGAGTTGGTACGAGCGCGATGTGGGCGACCGATCATGTGGTCGGGGCGCTCGGCTGCCGCGCCTATGGACAGCTCGATGCCTTGGCGGCATCGACCAGCCCACAGGCTTGCCTACGTTGGCGGTCTACCGTGTCATGCAGACCTTGTATCGACGATAACCGCAGTTTCATGCCGTCGCCTCGTTTTGGTGTAGCTTTTCGGTCAGCCGTTCTACCGGCGTCCATGCGTGAGCGCGACCCACCTTTCCTTTGCGGAGGAGTCCGCGGTTTTCAAGATCGAGAAGGTCTTGTCTGGCGGTTTCCTGACTTACATTATGGCTGCGCGAATGCGACAGGGCCGTGTAGCGAGTGGTTGAGTCCTTTGCGGCGTTTTCAAGCAACGCAAGCTGTCGATGGTTGAATTGATTCGGCAGCATTGAAAGGGATCGCTGAAAGCTGCGGACTTCTGTCATCTTGGAAGTGAGGTAGTCGTGCAATTCCTTGATGGCCCTCTGAATTACTTCCAATTGATAGATGTAGAAGTACGTCAGATCGTTGTGGTCTTGTTCAGTGTAGAGAAAGCTTCGAGCGTACTTCGCTGGCGCGGCCTTTAGGATCTTAGATATTGCAAGGAATTCGGTTAGCCAGTAACCTTGATTTAGCATCGACCAGTAAAAAAGCGCGCGTGCGGTGCGGCCGTTCCCGTCCTCGAAAGGGTGTTCATAACTGAGCATAAAGTGTACGGTGATGGCGCGCAGGATCGGTGGGATGTACGCGCCGTCAGTCTGCCCGTTGGCAAACTCGCATAGGCGTCCGACTCGCTCTGGTAGCTCAGATGCTGGTGGAGGCGTGTGAAGGAGGTTGTTCTCGAAGTCATAAACACCCACACGCTCTTCGTCATCTAGTTGAAATCTTCCCGAGGCGTCTGGGTTTTCCATCGTGTCATCGGTGACCATGCGATGTATCTCGCAGATCAGTTCCGGAGTAAGCTTTTCGTTGCGGATTTCGCCGATATGGCGCATGGCAACGTAGTTGTTAAGGATCATCTTCTCGTCGCGTGTCCGAGGAGCCCTGCCGGTGCGAAGCATCTCCTTGGCTACTTTTCGTGTCGTAGAAGCGCCCTCAAGTTGACTCGATGTGATCGCTTCTTCCATGAGTGAGCTCACTAGGAAGCGGTCTCGCGTTACTGGATTCGTTACTTGTTCGCTGATTGTAATTTGACCACTTGCATCGCGAGTGATTTCCTCCATTGCCCTTAGGATCTGGTCAGGTAGAGCGTATGAGAACTTGGTGCCGTGGACATCGGTCAGGTTCAAGGCGCGTTGGACATTATTGCGGGAAAAGCGCACGATGAACCACCACTCTTCGTGGCTCAGTCCATCGGGTGGAGTTTTGTAGCGGAGCTTGTCCCATGGTAGGTATGGATCTGCTGTTCCACGCATGGTCAGGCTTCTGACGAGAAGTTCAGTGAATCTTTCGGCGCTTTCTTCTTGAATCTTATTGCCGATTTCCCTGAAATCAGGCGGTGGCATCGGCCGCTTCATCGCCATGCTCTCCCGACAGTAGGCGTCACCAACTCCAAGTCCAAGTTGCACTTGGACTTGCCTAGGGTAGCTGTATCTGCCGCTCGTGGCTGGATCCAGCGCCAAGTTGGTCCAACCTTTGGAGTTGGCGGTGGTCAATCTGGCTGTCTGTGTGGCGCTGGGTGTGTACTGAACTCCCAGCGAGCGCCAAGTTGG
>NZ_BMNC01000013.1 GCF_014646255.1 Lentzea pudingi | reverse complement strand
AGGGCGGCAGCGCGGCGGCGCGGCGGCGCGGCGGCGCGGCGGGGCGGTGCCGCAGCCGAGCAGGCGGTCAGCGGGCGCGGACGGCTGCCTGGCTGGCGGTTCGACCGGCTGAACAGTGCGCAGGCCCGAGTCGCCGAGTGGCTGCCCGCTGACCGGCTGGCGAGTGGATCGCAGGGCGCCGAAGTCGCCGCGACAGCGGCGGCAGCGGCTCGACATCGGCGTTCTTGAGGCGCCCACTTCGCCGCGCTGCCAGGTCACCGCGCTGCCAGGTCACCGCGAGGCGGGGCGCCGCGAGGCGGCGGTGCCGGCATGCGGGGGCGCCGCGGGGCCGGGTTGCGCCGCCATCCCCGGTCGGCGCGGCCCGGCGCCGCGGCCGTCAGCCGCCTGCCACGCTGGGCAGGATCTGGATCTCGGCGCCCGCCGGCAGCGGGGTGGCCGGGCCCGCGAGGCGGCGGCATTCCTCGCCGTTGACGTAGAAGTTCACGTAGCGGCGGAGGGTGGCGCGTTCGTCTCGTAGGCGGCGGTCCAGTAGTGGGTAGGTGTCTGCCAGGACGTCCAGGGCTGCGCCCAGGGTGGCTGGGTCTGGCACTTCCACGTCCAGGTGGGCCGCGCCGTCGGTCGCCGCGCGCAGGACGCCTGGGATCAGGACCTTGACCTTCACGTCGGGATCACCGCCGCCCGGACCGACATCACGTCCGGGAGGTGTGCTGCCACCCGGTGCCAGGTCTCGCCCTCGTCCGGGCTGGCGTAGACCTCGCCCGAGCGGGAGCCGAAGTAGACGCCGGGGACGTCGGCGTTGTCGGTGCACATGGCGTCGCGCATCACCGCTGTCCAGAAGTCGTCGGGCAGGCCGGTGCCCAGGGCCTGCCAGGTGGTGCCGGCGTCCTGGGAGCGGTAGACGCGGCACTTGCCCTCCGGTGGGAAGCGGCGGCCGTCGGCCTCGATCGGGAACGTGAAGATCGTGTCCGGGTCGTGGGGGTGGACGACCATCGCGAAGCCGAAGTCCGTGGGGAGACCGTCAGCTATGGACTGCCAGGTGTCGCCTCCGTCGTCGCTGCGGTAGACGCCGTGGTGGTTCTGGGCGTAGAAGCGCGATGGTGACGCGGGGTGCTGGGCGACCTTGTGGACGCACTGGCCGAACTCCGGCCACGGGTCCGGGAAGAAGTACGCCTTGATGCCCTTGTTGCGGGCCTCCCAGGACTTGCCGCCGTCGGCCGTGCGGTAGACGCCGCCGGTCGACATCGCCACCAGCATCCGGTCCGGGTCGGCCGGGTCGGGCACGATCGTGTGGACGGCCTGGCCGCCGAAGCCCGCCTCCCACTCCGGGCGGTGCGGGTGGTTCCAGAGGCCCTCGACGAACTCGAACGAGCGGCCGCCGTCGGTGGACTTGAACAGCGCCGACGGCTGGGTGCCCGCCCACACCACGCCCGGCTGCGAGGCCGGGGCGGGCTGGAGCTGCCAGACGCGCTCCAGTGCCGCGTCGTCCACCGGGAACGCGATCGGGGGTGTGGAGGGCTCCTCCCAGCTCGCCCCGAGGTCGTCCGAGATGGACACGCCGGGGCCGAAGTGCGGTGAGGCCACGCCCGCCAGCAGACGGAGGCCCGAACGCGCGTCGAACGCGACCGCGTACACCTCCTGCATCGCGTGGTGCGGGCCGTCGACCTGCCACGAGACACGGTCCTCACTGCGGGCCAGCCACAGCCCCTTGCGCGTACCGATCGCCACGACCACCGTCATCGCAACGCAACCTCCAAAGCCGGGAAGATGTGATGCGGAGCACGTTACGCCGGGGGTCTGACAATTTCTGAGCAGGAGGGAAACCCCACGTAGACCCACATGTTACTGACTGGTAGCGTCCGAGCGAGATGACGGCAAGGAGGCGCACAGTGCTGCTCGACCCGAACCACTACGACCCCGCCCACCTCGACGACGAGACCCGCCGCCTGCTCAGGGCGACCGTCGACTGGTTCGAGGCCCGCGGCAAGCGGCAGCTCATCGCGGACGCGCAGGACAAGGTCTGGTACACCGAGTTCCTCGACTTCGTGAAGCAGGAGAAGCTCTTCGCCACCTTCTGCACCCCGAGCAGCGTCGACGGCACCAAGCGCTGGGACGCTGCCCGCAACGCCGCGTTCAGCGAGGTGCTCGGCTTCTACGGCCTGCAGTACTGGTACGCCTGGCAGGTCACGGTCCTCGGCCTCGGCCCGATCTGGATGAGCAGCAACGAGGAGGCCAAGCAGAAGGCGGCGACCCTCCTCGACAGCGGCGCGGTCTTCGCGTTCGGCCTCTCCGAGAAGGAGCACGGCGCCGACGTCTACAGCACCGACATGATCGTCACGCCCACCGAGAACGGCTACACGGCCACCGGCGGCAAGTACTACATCGGCAACGGCAACGTCGCCGGCATGGTCAGCGTCTTCGGCAAGCTCGCCGACTCGGACGAGTACGTCTTCTTCGCCGTCGACAGCCGCCACGAGAACTTCCACCTGGTCAAGAACGTCGTCGACAGCCAGATGTTCGTCAGCGAGTTCCGCCTCGACGACTACCCGCTGACCGACGCCGACATCCTGCACCGCGGCCCCGACGCCTTCTCCGCCGCGCTCAACACCGTCAACGTCGGCAAGTTCAACCTCTGCACGGCCAGCATCGGCATCTGCGAGCACTCGTTCTACGAGGCGATCACCCACGCCCACAACCGGATCCTCTACGGCAACCCGGTCACGGACTTCCCGCACGTGCGCCAGAACTTCGTCGACGCCTACGCGCGCCTCACCGCGATGAAGCTCTTCGCGGACCGCAGCGTCGACTACTTCCGCAGCGCCGGCGAGAACGACCGCCGCTACCTCCTCTTCAACCCCATCACCAAGATGAAGGTGACGAGCGAGGGCGAGCAGGTGATCGACCTGCTCTGGGACGTCATCGCCGCCAAGGGCTTCGAGAAGGACACCTACTTCACCCGCGCCACGGCCGACATCCGCGCGCTGCCCAAGCTCGAGGGCACCGTGCACGTGAACCTGGCGCTGGTGCTCAAGTTCATGCCGAACTACCTCTTCAACCCGAAGAGCTACGACGAGGTCCCGACCCGCCACGACGCGACGGACGACGACTTCTTCTGGCACCAGGGCCCCGCACGCGGCCTCGGCAAGATCCAGTTCCACGACTGGGAGCCGATCTACCGCGAGCACGCCCACCTGCCGAACGTGAAGCTGTTCCACGAGCAGGCCGAAGCCATCAAGACCCTGCTCACGAAGGCCGCCCCGGACGAGGCCCAGCAGAAGGACCTCGACTTCCTGCTGAACCTCGGCCACCTCTTCACCCTCGTCGTCTACGGCCAGCTGGTCCTGGAGCAGGCGAAGATCACCGGCACGGACGACAGCGTCCTCGACCAGATCTTCGACGTCCTGGTCCGCGACTTCGCCGGATACGCGACGGCCCTGCACGGCAAGGCGAGCAGCACCGAGGCCCAGCAGCAGTGGGCGATCGGGCAGATCCGCAAGCCGCACGCCGACCAGGACCGCTTCAACGCCGTGTGGCAGCAGGTGGAAGCGCTCTCCGGCCGGTACGAGATGCGCCCCTAACGCCGGTACCGCTCCAAGGCCGCGATCATGAGTTCGAGCCCGAACTCGAACTCGTGATCGTGGTCGTAGGTGCCCAGCTCGTCGATCACCCCGGCGGACAACGGGAACGCCGTCACGTCGACGTCCGAATAGGGCGACAACGCGATCCCGCCGAGCTCGGGCGAGGTCGCGACCTCCCTCATCAACGTGCCCAGCAGGTACGACACCATCGCGCGCATCATCCCGACGGCGATCTTGCCGCGGAACCCGGCGCGGTCGAAGTTCAGCAGCGCCGCCTCGATCGTCCGGAACCCCGCCTCGCCGCTCAGCCTCCGCGTCGCCAGCATCACGAACGCGCGGGGGTGCCGGCGCGCCATCGCCCGCACCGCACGGGCGTGCGCCCGGATGTGGTCGCGCCAGTCGTCGCTGTCCACCTCGTACGGCTGCGCCTCGGCCATGAGCCGCTCGGCGGCGAGGTCGACGAGCACCGCCTTGTTCGGCACGTGGTTGTACAACGACATCGTGCCCGCGCCCAGTTCGGCGGCGAGCCGCCGCATCGAGACGGCCTCGACACCCTCGTGTTCGATCAACCGCACGGCCGCCTCCACGATGCGGGCGCGGGTCAGCGGCTCACGTGACGAGGACACTGGCGGAGACCACACGACGTGGAGTAACTTCCCTGCGACGTACGGCGTACGTAGGAGGGTCGGCCGGCATGACCGAGTCCAAGGCGCTCAGAGCGCTGCGTGAAGCGATCGTCTTGGAGCACATGGAGTCGCAGAACGACCACGACTTCGACACCTCTCTGAACACGTTTCCGCACCCCCGCTACGAGATCATGGCGTCCGGCCAGGTCCTCGACGGCGTCGACGCCGTCCGCGCCTACTGGCAACGCACCCGCGCCGCCTTCCCGGACCAGCGCAACAAGGTCATCGACGTCCACCACGCCGACAGCGCCGTGATCGTCGAGTTCGAACTCCAGGGCACGCACCTGGGCAGCCTCACCGGAGAAGAAGTTACCGGACGGTCGTTCAAGGTCAGGATGGCCGGTTTCTTCTTCTTCGACAAGGACGTCCTCATCTGCCAGCGGGTGTACGGCGACACGGCGACCGTCATGGCCCAGCTCGGCATGCTCGAAGTGCCCGAGCAGTTCTAGAACACGACCCGAACCTCACCGACGACCTGCCCGCCGCCGAGCACCGGCACGGACAGGGACTCCTTCGCGGGTGACACGTCGAACCCCAGCGCTGCCAACGCCGTGAGCCCGATCGCCGTGGTGGCGCGCGGATTGCCGTCGAGCACCTTGACCGCGACGGCGTGCCCGGCGTCGGTCGCCAGCACCAGCACGCCCTCCGCACCGCCCTTGGCCACCACTCCCGGCAGTTGCCGCATGACCACGGTGTTCACGTGCCCGGTTCCGCCGACGTACTCGGGAAACCCGCGCATGGCACCGGCAACGGGCGTGCGCTCCAGCCCTTGCATCGCGCGCGCCAAGCCGTGCAACGACAACCCGTACACCGGCGCGCCACAACCGTCGACCGCGGTGTGCGCCACGGACTCGCCGGACAGCTCCTCCACCGTCCGCATCACCAGTTGCTGCAACGGATGCGACGTCTCCAAATAGGTCTGCGTCGGCCACTGCGCCGCCAGGCACGTCGCGAGCATCGCCGCGTGCTTGCCGGAACAGTTCATCCGCACCCGGGAGGGCTCGGTCATCCGCCGCCGCGTCGGCTCGTCCTCCGGCCAGGACGGCGGGCAGCGCAACAACCCCACGGGCAACCCGCCGAGCAGCTGCATCACCAGCTCGACGTGCCGGTTCTCCCCCGTGTGCGACCCGGCCGCGATCGCCAGCGCGGGCCCGGCCAGCGGCGCTCCGGCGGCCAGGCACGCCAGCGCCTGGAACGGTTTCATGCACGACCGCGGCAGCACCGGGTCCTCCACCGCGCCAACGGAAACGCCCACGGCACCGGACGGCAGCAGGCCGACGACGCTGCCGTGGTGCAGGCTCTCCACGAACCCCGACCGGGTCACCTCAGCGAGCAGTGCGGGCACGGGCAGCCTCCAGCCGGTGGGCCAGCCTGGACAGCGCCAGGTTGACCACGAGGTACACGAGAGCGACGACGATGAACGTCTGGACCAGCAGACCGTTGTAGTTCGCGAGCACCCGCCCGTTGAACAACAACTCCGCGTAGGACACGACATAGCCCAGCGAGGTGTCCTTCAACAGGCTGACGGCCTGGGTCACGAGCAACGGTGTCATGTGCCGAACGGCCTGTGGCAGCACCACGAACCGCGTCACCACGCCGTCCGGCATGCCCAGCGCCAGCCCTGCCTCGCGCTGACCGGGATCGACCGACCCCACCCCCGCCCGGAAGATCACCGCGCAGGACGCCGCGTGCGACAACGCCAGCGGCACCACGAGCTTCCAGAACAGCGGCAGGTTCACGCCGAACGACGGCAGCACGAACAGCATCACGTACACGAGCAGCAGCACCGGAACCGTGCGCATGACCTCGGCATAGGCACGCGTGAACCGGTTGGGCCGCAGGGCGAGCAGCAGCCCGCCCGCCATCGCCAGCACACCCGTCGCACATGCCGCCACCACCGTCGACCACAGACCCCCGAGCAGATAACGCCAAACGGGCCAGGTCAGATACGGCCTCCACCGAACCGGGTCCAGCTGGCCGTTCGACGCGAACTGCCGCAACCCCAGTGCCAGCAGCCCGAGCAGCACCACGGCGGACACCGCGGAGACCCAGAAGACCCGGCGGCGGAACCGGGGGCCGGGAGCGTCGAACATCAGGCCAACCGCCGTTCCAGCGCACGGGCACCGAACCCGATCCCGGCCGCCATCACCAGATAACAGAGCCCGACGCCGGTGAACACCAGCAACGGCTGGGCGAGCTCCAGGTTGATCCGTTGCGCCGCACGGGTCATGTCCACTACTCCGACCACACCAGCGAGTGCCGTGGCCATCGTCAACGCGATCGCGATGTTCGCCAGCGGCTGCACCACGCGTTTCAAGGCCTGCGGCAGGACCACGTGCCACAACGACTGCCGGAACGAGAGCCCCAGCGCCCGCGCGGCCTCGCCCTGCCCGGACGCCACCGACCGCACGCCCGACCGCAGCGCCTCCGCCACGAAAGCCGCCTCGTACAGCGCGATCGCCGTGCAGGCCGTCCAGAACAACGGCATCGTCACGCCCACCTCGGGCAGTCCGAACACGAACAGCACCAGCCACGCGAGCAGCGGGACGTTCCGCCACACCTCGACGTAGACAGCGCCTGCCCCGCGCAGCAACGGCACCGGCACGATCCTCAGCACGGCCACCAGCAGCCCGACGAGCAGGGCGACGGCGAACGACAGCACGGTCAGGGCGACGGTGTTCAGGAACCCTTCGAGGACCAGGCTCATGAGGCGATCGCGGGTGGCGCCGGCGCGTCGCCGGTGACCACGGTGCCGATCGTCTGCTTCCAGACCTCCTGCCACAGCCCCGACTCGCCGATCTCACGCAGCCAGTCGTTCACGACCTTCGTGAACTCCGCGTCCCCGTGCCTGATGCCGATGCCGTACAGGTCCTCGGTGAACGGTTCGCCGACGAGCTGCAGCTCGCTGTCCTTCGACGCGTCGGCCACCAGGATCGCCTGGTCCTGGACGTAGGCCTCGCCGCGGCCCTGCTTCAGCGCCGTCACGCACTCGGGATCCGAGCCGAACTCGACGATCTTCGCGCTGGGCGCCGCGTCCCGCACCGCCTTCACCGCGGGGGTGTTCGCGCCGACGATGACGGTCTTGCCCGCCAGATCAGCGGGTCCGCCGATGCCGGACGTGCCCCTGCGCACCGCGATCGACTGCCCCGACCGGTAGTAGGGGCCGGCGAACGACACGCGCTCCTGACGGGCGGGCGTGATCGTGTAGGTCTGGATGATCACGTCGACGGTGCCGTTGGCCAGCAGCGGCTCACGGGTCTCCGACGTGGCGGACAGCAGCTCCGTCGAGGGCTTGCCGACGATGTGGTGCGCGAGCAGCTTGCCGAGGTAGGCGTCGAAGCCGGTGAGCTCGCCGCTGATCGGGTCGAGCTGGGACAGCAGCGGCGCGTCCTGGGAGCCGCCGATGAGCAACTCACCACGCTTCCTGATCCGGTCCACGGCCGAGCCAGGAGTAACTTGACCTGCGTAAACGGGCGCCTTCGCCAGCAGGGCGTCGATCTTGCCGCCGCCCGGCACCGCGTCCGAACCGCCGGAGCACCCGGCGACGAAGAGCAACAGAGCGGCTACGAACAGTCTCCCCATGCCCCGAAGCTACTGATCACGATCGAACGGGCACAAGACGCAGCAAAGCCGCCTGTCCGATAAAGGACAAGCGGCTTTGACTTCAGATCAGCTGTGCTGACCGATCAGACTCAGACGGCGCGAACGCCCTGGGCCTGCGGGCCCTTCTGGCCCTGACCGATCTCGAACTCGACCCGCTGGTTCTCGTCGAGGGACTTGTAGCCGTTCCCCTGGATCTCCGAGTAGTGGACGAACACGTCGGCGCCACCGTTGTCGGGGGAGATGAAGCCGAAGCCCTTCTCCGCGTTGAACCACTTGACGGTGCCCTGTACTGCCATCTTGCTACTTCTCCTCTAACAGGTGCCGGATCGCGCTCGCGACCACCGGGTCAAGTCACAGCGGCGTCTTCTCCGGAACCTGGAGAACCCGCGCACTCGCGACCTCGTTCCGCGAGCGGGGTAATCCACGAACACGAAACGTACGACCGAAGACAGTCAACCATGCCTCTCGCGCTCAGTCGAGACGTCGATTTCGCTGTTATCGTAAGACCCCAGACGAACCACGCGGAGGTCCTCGTGTCGGAGCAGACGACGGTGTCGATCACGGTCTGCGTCGGGCCCCACGCCTCCGGCGGCCTCGCCGCGCTCGCCGCGGCGCACCTCGCGGACGCCCTGGCCGAGTCCTCGCGGAAGGAGCGCCGCAAGGACCGCCCGACCATCTCGAACAAGCTGACCGGCCCCGTCCACGGCACCGTGTTCCAGATCGGCACCGTCCACAACAAGAACCCACCGGACGGCCGGTAACCTGGAGGGTCGTTGACCCAGGGGGCCGTGGCTTTGACCGGCAGCGAACGACTGCTCTTCTTCTTCATCGGCTTGGTGACCACATTCGTGTTCATCCGCATCAGCGTGCGCATGATCAGGGCGAAGGTGCGCTGGTGGCCGGGCAACATCGTGCACGGCGACACGCACGTGCACCACGTCGTGTTCGGCACCGTGCTGCTGCTGTTGTCCAGCGTCACGAGTCTCGTCATCCCGGACGACATGCACGGCGCCAGGCTCGTCGCCGCGGCCGGGCTCGGCGTGGGCGCGGCCCTGGTGCTGGACGAGTTCGCGCTGATCCTGCACCTGAGGGACGTCTACTGGACGAAGGCGGGCCGGCTGTCGGTCGACGCGGTGTTCCTCGCCGTCGGCCTGACCGGGACGTTCCTGCTGGGCGCGCGCCCGTTCGGTTACGACGAGGTGCTGCAGCTCAACCCGGAGACGACGCCGGCCTCCACGTTCACGCTGAGGGTGATCACCATCGGCGTGAACCTGTGCTTCGCCATCGTGGCGCTGCTCAAGGGCAAGATCTGGACCGGGCTGCTCGGCCTGCTCGTGCCGGTGGTGCCCGCCGTGGGCGCCGTGCGGCTCGCACGGCCCGGCTCACCGTGGGCGCGCTGGCGTTACCTGGAGGGCTCGCGCAAGCTGAGCCGGGCGTACCGCCGGGAGGCGAGGATCCGGCAGCCGATCATCAAGGCGAAGATCGCCGTGCAGGAGTTCATCTCGGGACGTCACGACCTGCCGGATCACGACAGGTCGTGACGGGGCTTCACCCTCCGAGGATGTCCTGCTGGGCACAGGCCGGGGCCAGGGCACCGGCGCACAGCTCCGCCGGCTTGACGATGCCCTCGGTGACCAGCGACCGGACGTTCTCCTTCTTGATCAGCGTCGCGCCGAGCAGCACCGACTTCATGTCGCGCCGCGACACGGGGTCCCTCAGGTTCCCGGTGGCGAGGTCGTCGGCACCCGAGAGGTCTCCGCGGGCGACGGCGATCGCCAGCCTGGCCGCGGCCTCGGCCTCGTCGCGCACCGGCTTGTAGACGGTGACGCACTGGTCGCCCCCCAGCACGGCCCGCAGACCGTCCACAGTGGCGTCCTGGCCGGTGACCGGGACCCTCAGGTTCTTCTTCTTGAGCACCGCGATGACCGCGCCGGCCAGGCCGTCGTTGGCGGCGACCACGCCGTCGACCTTGCCGCCGTTCTCGTTCAGGATCTGCTCGAACAGCCTCCCGCCGAGCTCGTTGTCCCAGTTGTCGACGGGTTGCGACTTGACGAGCTTGAGCGAGCCGCTGTCGTACTTCGGCGCGAGCCGCGACTTCTGGCCCTGGGTGAACAGCGTGGCGTTGTGGTCGGTCGGGGCGCCCTCGATCTCGATGATGTTGGCGCCCGGCTTGTCACCGAGGCAGCCCAGCAGACCGTCCGCCTGCAGCTGGCCGACGTTCACGCTGTCGAAACCGACGTGGTACTCCGCCTGGCCGCCGAGGGTGACGCGGTCGTAGTCGATGACCGGGATGCCCGCGGCCTTCGCCTTCTTCTGCACCGCGAGACCGCCCGCCGCCGACAGCGGTGTGATCATCATGACCTTCACCTTGCGGCGGATCATCTCGTCGGCGATCTGCGCGAACTTCCCCTCGTCGCCCTCCGCGTTCTCCATGAACGGTTCGATGTCGGCGTAGTTGAACGCCTGTGTGAGCAGAGGGCGGTCCTGCTCTTCCCAACGCGCGGATGTCGTTCGGTCGGGAAGGATTACCCCGACGATTGGTTTGGGACCGCGCGTGGGCAGCGTCGGAGCACCCTGACCAGCGTCACCACAGGCAGAGAGGAGAAAGAGCAGGCACGCCGACGATGCCATTACCCGTCTTCGCATAAACGCGGAGTCCAGTCCTTGAATCTTGTTAAGTCAAGATTTCTTCTCATAACATCACGCTCCGCTTCCGGACGGCTACAGTTCGATTCCGTACGAAAGGCGCTGATGCGCAGCCGAATTTCGTGTCAGTGTGTCCAACTTGGGCGGCGATCGGGGGCCGCACCGTGTTGTTGGATCCAGCCCTGACCGGGTGTGAGGAGACAGCTAGGTGAGAACGCGCAGAACCGTGATGGCGGTGGCGGCAACGGTGTCGCTGATCGCAGCGGGCACTTCGGCGGCGGGGGCCGCGCCGGCCACCACAGGGCCGACCACGGAGTACACCGTCCTTCTGGAAGAACCCGGAAACCGCGACTTCGCGATCGACGCCGTGGAAGCGGCGGGCGGCGAGGTCGTGCGGAGCAACGACGCCGTCGGTCTGCTGACGGTCAAGGCGCCCGCGAACGGCTTCGCGGAGAAGGTTTCCGCTTCGAGCGCGATCGTCGGTGCAGCTCGGTCCAAGCCGATCGGGCACGCGCCCGCGGCGAAGGCCGAGAAGACCAAGCGCGACAACGTCGAGAAGGAGAACAGGGGCGCGAAGCCGAACAAGGCTCCCGCGCAGCAGGGGTCCACGGCCGGCATGGACCCGCTCGACGGGGACCTGTGGGGCCTGAACCTCGTCCGCTCCAACATCGCGCGGGCCAAGCAGGCAGGCGACAAGCGCGTGTACGTCGGCGTTCTGGACACCGGTGTGGACGGTTCCCACCCGGACATCGCGCCGAACTTCAACAACGAGCTCTCCCGCAACTTCACCATCGACATCCCCAACGACTCCGATGGTGGCGTCTTCGACGGCCCGTGTGAGTTCCGCGGCTGTGTCGACCCGGCGAACTGGGACGACGGTGGCCACGGCACGCACGTCGCCGGCACCATCGGCGCCGCGGCCAACGGTTTCGGCATCTCCGGTGTCGCGCCGGGCGTCTCGCTCGTCAACATCCGCGGCGGCCAGGACGCGGGCTCGTTCTTCCTGACGCCCGTCGTCGACGCGATCACCTACGGCGCCGACATCGGCCTGGACGTCATCAACATGTCGTTCTACGTCGACCCCTGGTACATGAACTGCGCCAACGACCCCACGGCCTCGGCCGAGGAGCAGCTGGAGCAGCGCACGATCATCGCGACCGTTCAGCGCGCGCTGAACTACGCGCACCGCAAGGGCGTCACGCTGATCGGTGCCGGTGGCAACAACCACGAGGACCTGGGCAAGCCGCGCCAGGACACCGTGAGCCCGAACTACCCGCCGGGCCACAACCGCCCGCGTCCGGTCGACAACGCGACGTGCCTCAACCTCCCGACCGAGGGCAACCACGTCATCTCCGTGTCGTCGCTCGGCCCGTCGACCGCCAAGGCCGACTACTCGAACTACGGCGTCGAGCAGACCGCGCTCTCCGCTCCCGGTGGTTACTTCCGCGACTACTTCGGCACGCCGTGGTACCGCACCAACGAGAACATGATCCTGTCGACCTACCCGCGCAACGTCGCTCTCGCCGAGGGCAACATCGACGAGGCCGGCAACATCACGCAGATCGGTCTCGACGCCGGCGTGAAGAAGGCCGTGCAGGGCGACAAGGTCGGCTACTACCAGTACCTGCAGGGCACCTCGATGGCCGCCCCGCACGCCGCTGGTGTCGCCGCGCTGGTCGTCAGCGAGTACGGCAAGAAGGACAAGAAGAACCCCGGCCTGACCCTCGACCCGGACAAGGTCGAGAAGGTCCTCTACAAGACCGCGACGCAGCGCGCATGCCCGAACCCGCGCACCGTGTCGTACGTCAACGTGGGCCGCACGCCGGAGTTCGACGCCACCTGTGAGGGTGACGCGAAGTTCAACGGCTTCTACGGTCACGGCATCGTCGACGCCTATGGCGCCGTCACCCGCGGCAAGCAGTTCCTGTAAGTCCTTGTGAGTCGACAAAAGGCCCCCGGTGTCTTGCCGGGGGCCTTTTGCGTACGACGAAAGTGAACTCTCCCCGCAACCTTCGGCTGAACGTTCCGGCCTGCCTTGACCGTGCCGTAGCGGCATGGTTTCAACTGGGTCCCGTCAGCAACCGGGAGGAGGACGTCGTGGCGTGGAGCACCAGCCAGCTGGCCGATCTCGCCGGCACGACGTTGCGCACGATCCGGCACTACCACGACGTGGGCCTGCTCGCCGAGCCGGAACGCCGCGCCAACGGTTACAAGAGCTACGGCGTGCCCCACCTCGTGCGGGTGCTGAGGATCAAGCGCCTCACCGACCTCGGACTGTCGCTCACGCAGATCGCGGAGCTCGGTGAGGGGGACGAACATCCCCGCGAGGCGTTGCGGGAGCTCGACACCGAACTGGCCGCGCAGGTCGAACGCCTGCAGCGGATCAGGGCCGAGCTCGCACTGGTGCTGCGCCAGGAGGTGCCGACCGACCTGCCGCCGGACGTCGCGGCGATGATCGAGAACGCGGACCTGTCACCGCAGGACCGCTCGTTCACCGTCGTGCTGGCCCAGCTGCTCTCGCCGGAGACGCTGGTCAGGTATGCCGAGACGTTGAAGGACTACTCGAGGAACCCGGCGGTCGTCGAGTTCGACTCGCTGCCGGAGGACGCGGACGAGGAGACCCGGCAGAACCTGGCCGAACGCATGCGCGAGATGCCGTACATGGCCGAGATGCGGGCCGCGTTCCCGGATCCGGCCGGTCTGTACAGCGATGCGCCGCGCGGTGTGGAGCACGCGAGGCAGACGGTCGTCAAGGTGATGGTCGAGCTCTACAACAAGGCCCAGCTGGACGTCCTCGTCCGCATGGGCGGCTGAGCACTCATTTGTGGCGCGCCGATCGGGCGCGTCGTCGGGGAGGGATTTGCTAATGCGAAAAACGATGTCGTTGGCCGCGGTGGTGACCGCGGCGGCAGCGCTGGTGGTCGCACCGGGGGTGTCGTCGGCGGCGCCGGTCAACGAGGTGAAGTGGGTGGCGTGCCCGTCCGACGTGGCCGTTCCCGGTGTCGAGTGCGGCACGTTGAAGGTGCCGCTCGACTACACCAGGCCCCAGGGCCGCCAGACCGAGGTGATGATCTCGCGGCTGGCCAGCAAGAACCCGGAGAAGCGCAAGGGAATCCTGCTGACCAACCCCGGCGGGCCGAGCGAGGGCCTGACGTTCCCGGCGCTGCTGAAGCTCGTGGGCATGCCGCAGGACGTGCTGGACCGCTACGACGTGATCGGCATGGACCCGCGCGGCCTCGGCTACAGCTCACCGTCCACGTGCGACATGACCGAGGAGCAGATGGCGGCGGGCAGTGTGCCGCCGTACGCCGTGACGCCGGCCGACGTGCGCAAGCACGCCGATCTGACCAAGAAGATCGCTGAGCAGTGCCTCAGGTCGGCGAGCGCGGAAGCGTTGCCGTACAACACGACCAGGAACATTGCTCACGACCTGGACCGCGTGCGTGCGGCGCTGGGCGAGAAGAAGGCCTCGTTCCTCGGTTACTCGTACGGCACGTACCTGGGCTCGGTCTACGCGACGCTGCACCCGCGGACGACCGACCGCGTCGTGATCGACAGCAACCTGCCTGCGAGCGGCTGGGACGTCGAGGGCGGCCGGCTGATGGCCCGCGGCGTCGAGGACACGTTCCCGGACTTCGCGAAGTGGGCGGCGGCGCACCCCGAGTACGGTCTCGGCACCACGCCGCAGCAGGTGCGCGCCAAGTACTTCGACCTGGCGGGACGACTGGACGCCAAGCCGTCCGTCGAGGGCATCAACGGCCAGATGTTCCGCATGGGCACGTTCGCGGGCCTCTACGGCACCGGTGACGCGGCGTTCTCGAAGCTCGCCGCGTCGTGGAAGGCGTTCGACCTCGGCCAGCCGCAGCCGCCGCAGGAGTACCCGGAGGTCCCGCGCGTCCAGGCCCTGCTCGCGGGCCGGTTGAACGTGATCTGCGGTGACTCGCAGTGGCCTGCGAACGTCCGCGCCTACGAGCGCAACGTGGCCGTGGACCGCGTCCGCTACCCGATGTTCGGTGCGGCGGCGGCGAACATCCAGCCGTGCGCGTTCTTCCCGAAGCCGGTGGAGAAGCAGGTGCGGCTGTCCGACCGCGGACCGCGCAACATCCTGATGGTGCAGAACGAACGCGACCCCGCGACGCCGCTGGCCGGCGCTCGTTCGACGCGCGGCGCGTTCGGCGACAGGGCCGCGATGATCACCATCGACCAGGGCGGCCACGGCGCTTACCTGCTCGGGAAGAACAAGTGCGCCAACGACAAGGTGTCGGCGTACCTGCTCGGCGGAGACCGTCCGAAGGACACGAAGTGCGCCGCTGAGAACAACTGATTCAGCTAGTCTCGGCACCACAGCAGAAGAGGGGCACTCCACCTGGAGTGCCCCTCTTCGCACATCCACCATCTTCCTGGGGGAACGATGAAGGACTTCCGCAAAGGCGCCACCGTCCGTGCTCACTGGAGTTTCTCCTCCGACACCGAACACAGCTGGGTGTTCGGCGAGATCCTCTTCCTCAGCGACGGCAGGCTCCTGCGCCGTTACGGCGGCAGCAGCTACGGGGGCCAGCCGGCCGAGACGACCTGGAAGTTCACGGAGTGGTCCCAGATGGCCACCCTGACCGGCGATCTCTCCGTCGAGGGCGCGGCCCGCGCCCTCCGCGGCTGGGCCTACGACCTCTCCCTGCCCGGCCCCACGCGCATCGACCGCCTCACGGCGGGTCCGGTGCCGGGATCACCCGGCCGAGCAGTGGAGTACACCTCGCCGGACCAGCTTCCCGACTACACCGACCTGGAACTCGATCTGGAGGAGGACGACAGCTCCGACGAGAGGAAGCGGCCGTTCTCCGCTCTCAAGCGGTGGCTCCGCCAGTGAAAGATCCGGTAACACCGCTTGCCCATAAATTCCGTTGTGGAGCAAGGCTTTAGGCGTTTTGTCGCATCACGTGCGACGCGTGGCCCGCACTTTGGTAAACACTCTTGCCGATAGAGGGGCAGACCCCTTACCGTTGGCCCCACTGCCGCCCGGGACAACCCGGAGGACCTACGTGAAGATCACGGGCCGCCTCGCGGCCACGCTTCTGACGTGCGTCGCGCTCATCGCCACGACCACCAGCACCGCGCAAGCTGCCGACCTGGACGACCCGCGCATGAAGGACATCGCGATGCAGATCGTGTCCAGCGCGGAGAACTCCTCTACGAACTGGAAGGCCCAGTTCGGCTACATCGAGGACATCGAGGACGGCCGCGGCTACACCGCCGGCATCATCGGCTTCTGCAGCGGTACCGGCGACATGCTCGACCTGGTCGAGCTCTACAAGAAGCGCAAACCCGGCAACGTGCTGGAGAAGTACCTGCCCGCGCTGCGCAGGGTGAACGGCACCGACTCGCACGCGGGTCTCGATCCCGACTACACCAGGGATTGGAAGACCGCGGCCAAGGACTCCGTCTTCAAGGCCGCGCAGGAGTCGGAACGCGACCGCGTCTACTTCAACCCGGCGTTGAGGCAGGCGAGGGCCGACGGCGTGCGCGCGCTGGGCCAGTTCGCCTACTACGACGCGATCGTGATGCACGGCGACGGCTGGGGCAGCCTGGACTTCTCCGGCATCCGCAAGCGCGCTCTGGCCAAGGCGAAGCCGCCGTCGCAGGGCGGTAACGAGACCACGTGGCTCAACGCCTTCATGGACGCCCGCGTGTGGACCATGAAGCAGGAACCCGCGCACGAGGACACGACCCGTGTCGACACCGCGCAACGCGTGTGGCTCAAGGCCGGCAACCTCGACCTGAACACACCGCTGAAGTGGAAGGTCTACGGCCAAAGCTTCAGCATCAACTAACTCGTTGCCACAGCAGAAGAGGGGCGCTCCAGACCGGAGCGCCCCTCTTCGCACGTCGTTCTACAGCTGGGTCCAGTCCAGCACCGGCGCCGCGAAGTCGCGGATCGACGCCAGCAACCCGAGCCGGGCGGCCTTCACCTTCTCGTCCTCGGCCATCACGAGCACCTCGTCGAAGAACGTGTTGATGGGCCCGGTCAGCCCTTCGGCAGCGGCGAAGAACGCCGCCAGACCGACGACGTCGCGCGAAACCCCGTCGAACGCCTTGTGCAGCGCCACTTCCGCGGGCTCGGACAGCACCGAAGCGTCGTAGGAGGCCTCAACCGCCCCGGGCACGATCCGCCGCACTCGCTGCAGCGCGGCGGCCAGCGCGTCGAACGACTCGTTGCCCGCCAACGACTCCAGCTGCGTCAACGTCTCGTCGGCCAGCACCGGCGAGTCGGCCAGCGGCAGCACCGCCTGCACGAACCGGTGCTCGTGCCCACCGTCGAGCAGCGCCTGCTCGTACCGGCGGACCGCGAACTCCCGTGCCGTCTCCAACGCCTCCGCGGAGACCTCGAGCCCTTCCGCGGCAAGGGAAAGCGCGACCGGGAGGGTGATCGCCCGCAGGTCCGGGAACGCCCGCAGCACCGTCACCGCGCCGAGCGCCGCCCTGCGCAGCCCGAACGGGTCGGACGAGCCGGTCGGCTGCGCGCCGATCCCGAACAGCCCGGCCAGCAGGTCGAACCGGTCAGCCAGCGACAGCAGCGCACCCGGCACCGACGACGGCAACGCGTCACCGGCCGACCGCGGGAGTTCCATCTCCCACAGGGCCAGGGCGACCTCGGAGGTCTCCCCCGCCCGTGCCGCGTACTCCCGCGCCATGACACCGGCCAGCGACGACAGCTCGATCACCATCTGCGAGCCGAGGTCGAACTTGGCCAGTGCGCCGGCCCGGTCCAACGTCTCACGATCGACGTCCACCACGCCCGCGAACCGACCGGCGAGCGCGGCGATGCGGCCCGCGCGGTCCGCCATCGAGCCGAGCTTGTCCGCGAACGTCAGCTTCGCGAGCCCGGCCTTCATCTCCTCCAGCGGCGTCTTGAGGTCCGCCCGCCAGAAGAACGCCGCGTCCTCGTACCGCGCCCGCAGCACGGCCTCGTTGCCCGCCCGGACCAGATCGGCGTCCACGGAACCGTTCGCCACCGCCACGAAGTGCGGCAGCAACGAACCGTCCGCCGCGCGCACCGGCAGGTACCGCTGGTGCTTGCGCATCACGGTCGTGAGGATCTGCGCGGGCAGTTCCAGGTACCGCTCCTCGAACGAGCCGAGGATCGGCGTCGGCCATTCGACGAGGTTCGTGACCTCGTCCAGCAGTCCGTCGACCTCGACGACGCCGCCGACCGACGCGGCCAGCTCCTGCGCGGCCTCGACGATCGCGGCCGAACGGGCGGCGGCGTCGACCTGGATGCCGTGCGAGGTCAGGAACTCCAGGTAACCGTCCGCAGTGGACACCGCGACGACCGGCTCCGCTGCGGTCCGGTGCACGCGCGTGGAGGTGCCCGACGCGAGCGACGACACCGCGACCGGCACGGGCGTCTCCCCCAGCAGCGCGAGCAGCCAGCGGATCGGCCGGGTGAACGACAGCTTCGGGTCGTTCCACTTCATGTTCTTCTCGGAACGCAGGTCCGACACGACCTCGGCCAGCAGCCCGCTCAGCACCTCGACGGCGCCACGGCCGGCGTCGGACTTCGTCAGCGCCACGAACTCGACGTCGTTCTCGACCACGCGGCCCAGCGCCGGCACCTCGACGCCCTGGCCGCGCGCGAAGCCCTGCACGGCCTTCGTCGGGTTGCCGTCGGCGTCGAAGGCGGCGGAGACCCTCGGTCCACGCACGGTGCGTTCGGCATCGGGTTCACGCGGCGAGACCGCGGGCACCAGCACGACGATCCGGCGCGGCGTGCCGTGCACGGTCACCTCGCCGGAGGTCAGCCGGGTCGCGGCCAGCTTCGCCGTCACGGCCGCGCGCACCGCGTCGACGGTCCGCAGCACCTCGTGCGGCGGCAGTTCCTCGGTGCCGATCTCGAACAGCAGCGTCGACGGCGCGACGACGTCCGCGAAGGACGAGGGCTTCTCGACGGCGGCGGGCAGCTCGGCGACGCCCAGCGGGTGCCCGAGCTCGGAACGCCGCTCCGCCCACAGCGCCGCGACCTCCCGCGCCAGTCCTCGCATCCGGCCGAACGCGCGGGCGCGCTCGGTCGTGGAGATCGAACCGCGCGCGTCCAGCACGTTGAAGATGTGCGAGCACTTCAGCACGAAGCTGTGCGCCGGGACCGGGAGGCGGGCGTCGAGCATGCGCCGGGCCTCGGCCGCGAACTCCTCGAAGAGGCGCTTGTTCGCCTCCACGTCCGCGTCGTCGAGGTAGTACCGCGACATCTCGTACTCGGCCTGGCCGAACGCCTCGCCGTAGGAGATGCCGGGCGCGTAGGCGATCTTCTTGAAGTGGTCGACGCCCTGCAGCGCCATCATGATCCGCTCGATGCCGTAGGTGATCTCCACCGACACCGGGTCCAGCGTCATGCCGCCGGCCTGCTGGAAGTAGGTGAACTGGGTGATCTCCAGGCCGTCGAGCCAGACCTCCCAGCCGAGGCCCCAGGCGCCGAGTGCCGGCGAGGCCCAGTTGTCCTCGACGAACCGGACGTCGTGGCCGCGCACGTCGATGCCCAGCGCCTCGAGCGAACCGAGGTAGAGCTCCTGCGGGTCGCCCGGGTCGGGCTTGAGGATCACCTGGAACTGGGTGTGCGTCTGCAGCCGGTTCGGGTTCTCGCCGTAGCGGGCGTCGTCGGGCCGCACGGACGGCTCCACGTACGCGACGCGCCACGGCTCGGGACCCAGCACCCGCAGCACGGTGGCCGGGTTCAGCGTCCCCGCCCCGACCTCGGTGTTGAACGGCTGCACCACGATGCAACCTCGGTCGGTCCAGTACTTGGTCAGCGCGAGCAGCGCGTCCTGCATCGTCAACACGGCGACGAGTCTACGAAACGGGCGAAACCGCTGGTCAGGGGGCCTTGATCGGGTGCTCTCCGCCACTGTGTCACGCTTTGCACAACCGAGTGGACCTCCCGCACGTCTACTTGGGGTACCCGGATGTGCTGAGAGGAGTGGGTGTGGACAACCGGCCGCCGCGGCCGGGAGACCCGAACGGGAATCCCAGGCGACCCTCCGCCACCCCGCGTCCCCAGACGGGCCAGCCCCGCCGTCCCCCGGTGCCGCCGAAGGCCTCCGAGCCCCCGCGCAGGCAGCCCGGCAGGGCGGAACCCCCACGTCGCGAGCCTCCGAAGCGGGTGGAACCGCTGCGCCGCGAGCCGGCGGGCCGCAGCGAACCGCCCCGCCGTGAACCTCCGCGCAGGGAGTCCTCCGGCCGCAGCGAGCCCCCGCGCCGCATCCCGCCGTCCGCCTCGCGTCCGGTCGCCGACCGCCCCACGGTCCGCACCACGCCCGCGAAGGCGGAGGCCGCCGCTCCCGCACCCCGGCCGAGGCCCCGGCCCGCGCCCGCCCGCAGGCCGGGCAGGGCCGAGCGCGGCGCGTCCACCGGCGCCAAGATCTTCATCAGCATGCTGTCGGCGACGATCCTGCTGGTCACCGGCGTCGCGTGGCAGAACCTGACAGCGCTGACCGACGGTCTGACCAAGCAGGACCTGAACCTGGCCGACGCGGGTGAGAAGCCCGCCGACGGCGCGATCGACATCCTGCTGGTCGGCATGGACAGCCGCACCGACTCCAAGGGCAACCCGCTGCCGCAGAACATCCTCAACGAACTGCAGGCGGGCGGTACCGACGACGGCGGGTTCAACACCGACACGCTGATCCTGCTGCACATCCCGAACGACAGCGGCAAGGCCTACGCCGTCTCGTTCCCGCGCGACTCCTACGTCAAGATCGCGGGCGGATACGGGAAACACAAGATCAACTCTGCCTACGGCTACGCCAAGAACGACGCCGCCGAGAAGCTGAAGAGCAGCGGCAAGACCGGGCCCGAGGTCGAGATGGAGTCGCGCAAGGCCGGCGCGAAGAACCTGATCGAGACCGTCCAGACCCTGACCGGCGCGACGATCGACCACTACGCCGAGGTCAACCTGGTCGGCTTCTACGACATCACCAAGGCCATCGGCGGCATCGACGTCTGCCTCAACGCGAAGGTCCGCGACAGCTTCTCCGGCGCGAACTTCCCGGCTGGCCAGCAGACGATCGAGGGCAAGAACGCGCTCGCGTTCGTCCGCCAGCGCCACGGCCTGCCGTTGGGCGACCTCGACCGCGTCGTGCGCCAGCAGGTCTTCATGGCGGGCCTCGCCAAGAAGATGCTGTCCGCGGGCGTGCTCACCGACAGCACCAAGCGCAACGACATGATCAAGGCCGTGAGCGGCGCGATCGTGCTCGACGACGGCTGGGACATCACCAAGTTCGCCCTGCAGATGAAGGACATGACGGGCGGCAACATGACGTTCCAGACGATCCCGACCGGCAGCCCCGACCTGCAGACGCCGGAGGACGGCTCCGCGGTCGAGGTGACCGAGTCCGAGGTGCGCGCGTTCGTCAAGGGCCTCGGCAAGGCCCCGGGGACGTCGAACCCGGCGGACCCGAAGTTCGACAGGTCCACGGTCACCGTCGACGTCCGCAACGCCTCCGGCCAGCCGGGCCTCGCGGGCCAGGTGCTCGAGTCGCTCGTCGCGAAGGGCTTCAAGGGGGGTCAGGCGGGCAACGCCGCCGCGCTCGCGAAGTCGGTCGTCCGCTACGGCAAGGGCGGCGAGGCGGGCGCCGACGCGGTCCAGGAGGCCCTCGGCGGTCTCAACACCGAAGAGGACGTCAACGTCCCGACCGGCACCGTCCGCGTCTTCCTCGGCGCGGACTACTCGGGTCCCGGAGCGCAGGGCTTCACCGGTTCCGGAGTACTCGCCCTGGACGGTGCGCGTCAGCAACCGGCTGACCCCGCGGCCCCTCCGCCCATCTCCGCGGACGGCGTGCGCTGCGTAAACTGATACTCAGAGTAGAGATGTATACCCCGTTCGGGGGATTCTCCCAGTAAGTTGCGTAAGCGACGAAGCAACAGCGCCTTCCATCACCGTGAGACCCGCTCACGGGGTGGAGGGACCAGTGCAGACTGCGAACGGCCAAATCGACACAGCGGCGTACCAGCGCGTGCTCGGTGATGAGATCCGCAGCCTTCGCAAGCAGCGCGGATGGACCCGCAAGGAACTCAACAAGCGCTTGCAGACCGAGATCTCGCTGCAGACGCTCGCGACGTACGAGCTCGGCACGCGGCAATGCTCCGTGGTGCGTCTCGTCGAGATCTGCCACGCCCTCGACGTGCCGGCTCACCAAGTGCTCGCACGGGTCCACGAACGCTTCTTCGGCGACACCCCCGCAGGCCACCTGTCGCTGAGCCTCACCGCGATCGCCGCCACGGACAACCCGCGGATCCTGCCGCTCAAGCGGTGGGCGGCCGGACGGCTGCACGCGTTGCCGCCAGGTGCCTCACCCGAGGTGCACCTCGACCTGCCCGCACTCGAGAACATGGCGCAGCTGTGTCAACTCCCGACGGTGGAGCTCATCCGGATCCTGCGCGGACTGAGCCGGTGAGCTGAGCCGGTGAGCTGAGCCGGTAGTTGTACCGAACTCCGTTCACACCAACGCAACGACCGTCCAGGAAGGGCGAATTCCAACGCCGGTAACATCGCTGACGTGAACGATTCCCCCGCCCGCCTCCCTCTGCGCACCGCAGCCGCCGTGAAGCTGGGCAACCTGAGCTCCACGCTGTCCCAGAAGATGGGCCTCGGCGCCGGTGGCATGATCGGCGGCCGGGTTGCGCTGAAGCTCGACCCGCAGGCGCTGGGCCGCCTCACCCAGGGCCGCAGGGTCGCCGTGGTGACGGGCACCAACGGCAAGACGACCAGCACGATGATGCTGGCGCGGGCCGTGGGCGCGCTGGGCGAGGTCGCCACGAACCACAGCGGCGCGAACATGCCCGACGGCCACGTCACGGCGCTCTCGAAGCAGCCGGACGCGCCGTACGCGGTGCTGGAGTGCGACGAGGCCTACTTCCCGGCCGTCGCGGGCGCCAGCAACCCGTCCGTCGCGGTGATCCTGAACCTGAGCCGCGACCAGCTCGACCGCGTCGGCGAGGTCCGCACCATCGAGCGGTCGCTGCGGGACGCCGTCAACAAGCTGCAGAACTGCACGGTCATCGCCAACTGCGACGACGTGATGGTGACGAGCGCGGCTTGGAACGCCTCCAAGGTCGTCTGGGTCGCCACCGGCACCGGCTGGCACCACGACTCGGCGAGCTGCCCGCGCTGCGGCAACCCGATCCGCTGGCAGGGCGAGCACTGGCACTGCACGGGGTGCGACCTCTCCCGGCCGCACCCGAACTGGATCACCGCCGACGAGGCGATGATCACGCCGGAGCACCAGAAGCTCGAGCTGCGGCTCACGCTGCCGGGCAAGTTCAACCAGGCCAACGCCGTCATGGCGGCCGCGGCAGCCCACGCGATGGGCGTCCCGGCGGACGAGGCGGTGCGTCGTCTGCGCGGCGTCTCCAACGTGAGCGGCCGGTACCGCACGATCCAGCGGGGCGGCCGCAGTGCGCGCCTGTTGCTCAGCAAGAACCCGGCGGGCTGGAGCGAGACCCTCACGGTCGTCAAGGAGGCCAACCACCCGGCCGTCCTGGTGATCAACGCCCAGGAGGCCGACGGCCGCGACCTGAGCTGGCTGTGGGACGTCCCCTTCGAACGCCTGCAGGGCCGCACGGTGATCGCGTCCGGCGAACGGGCGACCGATCTCGCCGTCCGCCTGACCTACGCCGAGGTCCAGCACACGATCGTGCCCGACCCCCTGAAGGCCATCGACCAGATGCCCCAGGGTGCGGTCGAGGTCATCGCCAACTACACCGCGTTCCGCGACTTGAATGCCAGGGCTGCCGCTGATGAGTGAGTCGACAATCCAGATCGCGCTCGTGCTGCCGGATCTCCTCGGCACGTACGGCGACTTCGGCAACGCCGTGGTCCTCGAGAAGCGCATGACGTGGCGCGGGATCAAAGCCGAGATCGTGCCGATCAACTACGGCCAGCCGGTGCCGGACTCGTGCGACATCTACGTCGTCGGCGGAGGTGAGGACACCGCGCAGACGCTGGCGGTCAAGCACCTGCGCGAGCACCCCGGCCTGCAGCGCGCCGTCACGAAGAACGCCGTGGTGCTGGGCGTGTGCGCCGGCATCCAGATCTTCGGCGAGAGCTTCACCCGCGCCGACAACGTCACGCACCCCGGCATGGGCCTGATCGACTCGTCCTCCCACGCCGGCGGCAGCCGCGCGATCGGCGAGGTCGTCGCCGAGCCGATCAACGGCCTGTTCGCGGGCCCGCTGATCGGGTTCGAGAACCACCAGGGCCGCACCACGCTGGGCCCGGCCGCCCGGCCGCTCGCGCACGTCAAGGTCGGCACGGGCAACGACGGCAGCGTCGAGGGCGCGGTGCAGGGCCGGATCGTCTGCACGTACCTGCACGGCCCGGTGCTGCCGCGCAACCCGGCGCTCGCCGACATGCTGATCGAGTGGGCCACCGGCACGAAGGTCGCGCCGATCGACCTGCCCGCCGTGACCTCTATGCGGGCTGAGCGGGTTCGGGCAGCTTCCTAGCCACTCCAGGCCAGATCACGTTCATCACGTAGTCGGTTGCGAGCGCAGGTCCCACCGAGGGCCTGCGCTCCATCCACACCGCGAGCCGTTCGGTCGCACCGACGACGATCTCCGCGAACGCCTCCGCCTCCAGCGGGTCGATCTCCGGCGTGAACGACGCCAGCACGGCCCCGATCATGTCCGTCTGCTGCTGGCGGATGCCTTCCACCTCTTCCTGCGCCGACGGCACCGCCACGGCCGCCTCCTGCCGCAGCAACGCCCACGACCTGCGGTGCTCGTCGATGAACTCGAAGAACGCGAGCAGCCCCAGTCTGAGGAACTCCTCCGGGCTCGCCGCGCCCGAGATCGCCGCCGCCGTCTTCTCCCGCAGTTCCGTGCGCGCGCGGTGGATGCAGCCGATGAGCAGGCCTTCCTTCGAGCCGAAGTACTCGTAGAGCATCGGTTTCGAGACGCCGACGCGTTCGGCGATCTCGTCCATCGACGTGGCCAGATACCCCTGCTCGGCGAAGATCTCCTCCGCGACGGTGAGCATTTGAGCCATGCGCTGGGCCTTGGGCATGCGGCGGCGCGGAGCAGTCACGAAAGGAGTCTACCGCTCGTAACTTACTTCGAGTAACCTACTGCGAAGTAGCCACCGCGAGCGGAGGGACTCCCCCATGCACCGAACGACGAAAGTGCTCGTCATCGGCACCGGCTTCTCCGGCCTCGGCATGGCCATCGAGCTGAAGCGGCGCGGCGAGCACGACTTCGTGGTGCTGGAGAAGGCCGCGGACCTCGGCGGCACCTGGCGGGACAACTCCTACCCGGGCTGCGCCTGTGACGTGCCGTCGCACATGTACTCGTTCTCGTTCGAGATGAACCCGAAGTGGTCGCGGATGTTCGCGAAGCAGGGCGAGATCTTCGACTACCTGAAGCACGTCGCCGAGAAGTACCGGTTGCGGCCGCACATCCGCTTCAACACCAAGGTGTCCGGCGCGCAGTGGGACGACGAGGCCAAGCGCTGGAACGTCACGACCGAGCAGGGTGACACCTACACGGCGCAGGCCCTGGTCGCGGGCGTCGGCGCGTTGCACATCCCGAACGTCCCGGAACTGCCGGGCATCGAGAACTTCAGCGGCAAAGCCTTCCACTCAGCGCAGTGGGACCACGACCACGACCTGACCGGGAAGCGCGTCGCCGTCATCGGCACGGGCGCGTCCGCGATCCAGTTCGTGCCGAAGATCGCAGGCCGGGTCGCGTCGATGAAGATCTTCCAGCGCACGCCGCCGTGGATCATGCCCAAGGCCGACCGCGAGATCAACGGCTGGGAGCAGAAGCTGTTCCGCGCCCTGCCTTTCACGCAACGCGCCTACCGCAACTTCGTCTACTGGACGCGCGAGTCGTCCGCGCTGGGCTTCGCGGTGAACCCGAAGATCATGCAGTTCGCGCAGGGGATCGCGTTGCGGCACCTGAAGAAGCAGGTGCCGGACCCCGCACTGCGCCGCAAGCTCAAGCCCGACTACACCATGGGCTGCAAGCGCGTGCTGATCTCCAACGACTTCTACCCGGCGCTCGGCTACCCGAACGTCGACCTGGTGACGGACAAGGTCTCCGAGGTGCGCGAGAAGTCCATCGTGGACAGCGCGGGCGTCGAGCACGAGGTCGACGTCATCATCTACGGCACCGGGTTCCACGTCGTCGACTCGTTCGACTACCTGGACATCCAGGGCAAGGGCGGCGTCGACCTCGCGAAGCAGTGGCGCCAGGAGGGCATCGAGACCTACTACGGCATCACGGTCTCCGGCTTCCCCAACCTGTTCTTCCTGCTGGGCCCCAACACCGGACTCGGGCACAACTCGGTCGTGTTCATGATCGAGTCGCAGATCCGGTACATCTCGCAGTGCCTCCAGCTCCTCGAAAAACACCGCGCAGCGGAGCTGGACGTGCGAGTGGAGGCCCAGCAGGAGTTCAACGAGGAGCTCCAGCGGAAGCTCACCAAGGGCGTGTGGACCCAGGGCGGGTGCAAGAGCTGGTACCTCGACGCGCAGGGCGTGAACCGCACCGTGTGGCCGGGATTCACCTGGCGGTACTGGATGCGGACCAAGCGCGTGCGCGCCGAGGACTACGTGCTGACTACGGCTGCACGATGACCTTGAGGGCGGTCCGCTCGTCCATCGCCTGGTAGCCCTGGGCGACGTCGGCGAGCGCGACCGTCCGGTCGAACACGGGACCGGGGTCGATCCGCCCGGCGAGCACGTCGGCCAGCAGTTCCGGCAGGTACGCCCGCGCCGGGGCGACACCGCCACCGATGGCGATGTTGCGGCCGAACAGCTTGCCCAGCGGCAGCCCCGGCATCTCGTGCGGCACACCGACGTACCCGATCCGGCCGCCGTCGCGCACGATGCCCATCGCGGTCTCCCACGACTGCTCGGTGCCGACGCACTCCAGCACCGCGGACGCCCCGAGGCCGCCGGTCATCTCCTTGATGCGCTCGATCGCGGCCTCACCGCGTTCGGAGACCTGGTCCGTGGCGCCGAAGAGCGTCGCGATCTTCGCACGGTCCTCGTGGCGGCCCATCGCGATGATCCGCTCGGCACCGAGCCGCTTGGCCGCCAGCACGCCGCACAGCCCCACCGCGCCGTCACCCACGACCGCGACCGTCGCGCCGGGACCGACACCCGCGCCCATGGCGGCGTGGTGACCGGTGCCCATGACGTCGCTCAGGCTCAGGAACGCGGGCAGCAGCGACGCCGGCGCGTCCGCGGGGACCCGGACCAGCGTGCCGTCGGCCTGCGGCACCCTGACCGCCTCGCCCTGCCCGCCGTCGCTGCCCTTGCTGCCCCAGAACCCGCCGCTGCGGCAGGACGTCTGCAGCCCGGCCTGGCAGTACGCGCACGTGCCGTCGCTCCACACGAACGGCGCGATGACCCGGTCGCCGACCTGGACGCTCTTCACGTCCCCGCCGACCTCCTCGACGATGCCGAGGAACTCGTGGCCGATCCGCTGCCCGCCCTCGCGCTTGGCCACCCCGCGGTACGCCCACAGGTCGCTGCCGCAGATGCACGCGAGCTCGACCCGGACGACGACGTCGGTGGCCTCCTGAACGGCCGCGTCCGGCACCTCCTCAACGCGGATGTCACGGGTGCCGTAGATCGTCGTAGCCCGCACAGGGCGCCTCCTCTGCCTCGTTGTCCAACCGTCACAGCGTCCTCCTGTCCCGGTGTTCCCGCCGAATCGAGACGCTGTGCAATTGGTTACTCGTGCTTAGTATCGAGGGCGTGATCACTGCCGAAGGTCTCGTACGGGCACGCGGTATCCGTTATGCGACGGCCTCCCGATTCGCCGAGCCGACGCCGGTGCCGTGGGACGGTGCGCGCCCCTCCGAACGCGGTCCCGCCTGCCCGCAGCCTCCGTCCGCACTGGCCGCGCTGGTCGGCAACTCCGTCGAGGGCCTGTCGTTCGACGAGCACTGCCAGGTGCTCTCGGTGACCGCACCCGCCGACGCGTCCGGACTGCCGGTGATGGTGTGGTTCCACGGCGGTGCCTACGTGACCGGCAGCGGCGAGTCCACGAAGTACGAGGCCTCGCTGCTGGCCTCGGAAGGTGTCGTGGTCGTCAGCGTCAGCTACCGCCTCGGCGTCTTCGGTTACCTGCGGGACGACCTGGGGCTGCTCGACCAGCTCACGGCGTTGCGGTGGGTACGGGACAACATCGCGTCGTTCGGCGGTGATCCGGCGAACGTGACGGCGTTCGGGCAGTCCGCGGGTGCCGACTCGGTGTACGCGTTGATGCTCACGGACACGGAAGGGTTGTTCCGCCGGGCGATCCTGCAGAGCGCGCCGCTGGGCACGCGCAGCCCGGAACGCGCCGAGATGACGGCCGCGTTGCGTGCCGCACTCTCCGTCGACGGCGCCACCTCCGTCGAGGACGTGCTGGCGGCCCAGGTCGCCGCGGTCGCCGAGGTGGGACCGAAGTTCGCGCCGTCCGGTGGCATGCCGTTCGCGCCGGAACTGGGCTCGGTCGACCTCTCCGCCGTGGCGCCCCGCGTCGAGCTGCTCGTCGGGCACACGGCCGACGACGGCAGTCCGTACGTGCCCAGCCGCGAGCACTGGGAGGCCGTGACCGAGCTGGTCTTCGCTGGCGGTGCCCGTGAGCTGGCGCAGGACTGGGCCGTCGCGGGCGGCCAGGTCGCCACCTACCGCTTCACGTGGGCGCCCGCCGACGCCCCGCTGGGTTCGTGCCACTGCATGGAGCTGCCGTTCCTGTTCGATCCGGACGGCTGGCTCGGTGCGGGCATGCTCGCCGGGGAGGAGCCGGATCCCGTGCTGGCCAAGACGATCCGGGGCGTCTGGGCGGGGTTCGCGCGAAACGGGATGGACGCGCTGCCGTCCCGCTCGCTTGAATTCGGCGGGTGACCGACCGCGAGCGTTTGCGCACCACGTTCGGCGAGGACGCGGCCCGCTACCACCGGGCTCGTCCCGCCTATCCCCCGCAGCTGTTCGAACGGCTGCACGGCCCGCGCGTCCTGGAGATCGGCGCGGGCACCGGCCAGGCGACGCTGCCGCTGACGTCCCTGGGAGACGTGACGGCGGTCGAGCTGAGTCCGCTCATGGCCGAGATCGCTCGTTCGCACGCTCCTGCGGCGGACGTGGTGGTGGCGGACTTCGACGTCTGGCCGTTGCCCGCGGAGCCGTTCGACCTCGTCGTGTCGGCGACGGCGTTCCACTGGCTCGATCCCGCGACCCGGATGGCGCGCTGTGCCGCGGCGTTGCGTCCGGGCGGCTCGCTGGCGGTGATCTCGACGCACCACGTCGCGGGCGGGACCGAGCGGTTCTTCGTGGACGTGCAGGAGTGCTACGAGCGCTGGGACCCCGCCACGCCGCCGGGGCTGCGGCAGTCCCCCGCGTCGGGAATCCCTTGTGAGTTCGACGAAAGCTCGTTCTTCGGCGAGCCCGAGTTCCACCGGTACGAGTGGGAGCGGACCTACTCCTCCGAGGCCTACGTGGACCTGCTGCTGACGTACTCGAACCACATCGTGCTGCCGGACCGCGACCGGTTGATCGCGGACATCCGGCGCTTGATCGACACGCGGTACGACGGCCGGGTCGTGAAGCGGTACATGACCCAGCTCGCCCTGGCGGTCAAGGCCTCCGGGACTGACCGGCCATGACCACGGCCGCGCCGCCACCGCCCACGAGCAGCAGGCCGGCGAGGCCCAGCGGCAGCAGGTCGAGACCGGCCTTCGGCTGTGGTTGTGACTGCGGCACCGCAACGTCCTTTCTGGACTGTCCAGGTGGGACGCTCGGGTTGCCCGTGATCCCGTTCCCCTTGCCGTTTCCGGGGTCGGCGAGCGCCAGGCCAGGCGCCAACGCCAACGCGGCGGTCACCGCGAGAGCAGGGAGGAGACGCGTTGCCTTCATGCACGGCATATAGGGCGGACTGTGACCCGCGTTACACCAGGTCGGAGACCGTCCTCAGAGGACTCGGACCGGGTTTTTGAGCCCCGGCGCCCAGACCTCCGATGAACCGGTCTTTTCCCCGGTCTTTCGTCGGCCGGCTGGCGCTGGCGAGAACTCCGAAAGGTAGGACTTCTGAATCGAAAAACACAAGATTCAACTAAGCGCAACACAATGCGACAAAGCGGGTGCTGCCCACCCTGCAAGATGGGTAAGACGCCTAGGATGTGCCGCCAAAGGGGCGGGGAGGACACGCATGAGCCGTGCCCTGGTACGAGGAGGTGGCATGGCCGTGTCGACAGCGGCGTTCAACGAGGGCAGGGTCCCCCAGCGGGGCCGTCCTCGCGACGCCAGCAGGGACGACGCTTTACGTCAGGCAGCGCTCGAGGTGATGGCCGAGGTCGGGTACCGGGCCCTCACCATGGACGCGGTGGCGGCCCGTGCGAGGGCGGGCAAGGCGACGATCTACCGGCGGTGGGAGTCGAAGCTCGATCTCGTGATCGACACGTGCACCCAGCTCGCCACGCAGAACCTCGCGGCACCGGACACCGGTTCCCTGGCCGGAGACCTGCGCGAGTTCCTCTCGTCGTTCGCCGCGTTCCTCTCCGGACCGATCGGCAAGGCCGCTCAGGCACTCGTGGGCGAACTCCCGCACGAGCCCGAGCTGGCGGCGGCGTTCCGGGAGACCTTCCTGATCTCGCAGCGCGACGTGCTGCGCGGCATCATGGACCGCGCCGCCGAACGGGGCGAGCTCAAGGCCGACGCCCCGCGCGGCATGGCGGTGGAGATCGCGGGCGCCGCCCTGATCTACCGGCTGATGCTGACGGGGGACCCGCTCGACGAGCCGTTCGTGGAGAAGGTCGTCGAGCAGGTGCTCCTGCCGTTGGTGCGGGTCTCCTAGCGGAAGAGCTTGCGCACCAGCGCGAAGCCGACCACGACGCCGACCGCGATCAGCGTGTACTTGACCTTGGGCTGGCCCAGCACGTCGAGCACGGACGACTTGCCCTGCTCGACGAGCTTCTGCGGGTTGGCGCGCTCGCTGAGCTCGTCCAGGGTGGCGGCCAGCGCGGTGCGAGCCTGCTCGATCTCGCGCTGGATGGTGTCGGGATCGCGAGCCACATGTCCTCCTAGCAGCGGTTCTGCCCGCAACCGTAGTGGACGGCCGGTGCCGGGGCTTCGCGCGACCCGGGAGAGCGAGTCCATGGACTGCCTATAGGCTTCCACCCGAGGGGTCGTAGCCCAATTGGCAGAGGCACTGGGTTTAGGTCCCAGCCAGTGGGGGTTCGAGTCCCCCCGACCTCATTGATCAGCGGTTATGAGTGGCTCGCCGCGGGGGCTGCCCCGCGGCGGACCGCCTTCCCGGACTGCTCCGCGAGCCGTTCCCTGCCGTAGAGCCGGACCGACTCCAGCTGCTCGAACCGGCCGGCCCCGGTGAACGTGAGCAGCGACTTGGTCACGAGCGCGGACAGCACCACCAGCACCCGGTCCGAGGGCAGGTCGCAGGCCCGGACCGCGACGTCGAGCCCGAAGCCGCCGGACCCCTGCGAGATGCACCGGAACACGTGCTGCTCGTCGGCGCTCAGGTGGTCGTAGCTCCAGCCGATCGCGGCGCGCAGGCTCTGGTGCCGCCGGGCTGCGGTGCGGTTGCCGCGGTTGAGGAGTTCCAGGCGGTCGTCGAGCCGCGCCAGGACCTCCTCGACGGGCAACACTGTCACGAGCCTCGCCGCGAGCTCGATGGCCAGCGGGAGGCGGTCCAGGCGCGTGCACAGCGCGGCCAGCACGTCCCTGTCGCCCAGCCGCAGCCCCACCTGGTTCGCGCGGGCCCGGTCGGCGAACAGCTCCACCGCGTCCGTGATCGACAATGGCCGCACCGCGAACAACACCTCACCGGGCACCCGCAACGGTTCCCTGCTGGTCGCGACGACCGTGAGCCCTGGACAACCGAGCAGCAACGGCTCCAGCAGCGCCGCGCACCCCGCGACGACGTGCTCGCAGTTGTCCAGCACGAGCACTGTCTCGCGGCCCGCCAGCGCCCGCACCAGCGTGCTCAGCACGGGCGCCTCCGCGGGCTCGCCGAGCGCCACCGCGCACGCCCGCGCCACGTCCGTCGCCGAGGCGAGCTCGACCCACGTCGCCCGGTCCCCGGCGAACTCCTTGACCAGCCTGCTCTTCCCCACACCGGCCGGTCCGACGAGCGTGAGCAGGCGCGTGCCGGCGATCCCGCCGAGACGGTCCAGTTCGGCGTCACGACCTATGAAACTGTCCAGTGCCGTAACGGGTTCGTTGACGCGCCGCCGGTAAGCCCGCTGGCGGCAGGCGTTCGAGCAGTACCGCGCTTGCCTGCGCCGGGAGGTGGCGGTCGCGGTGCCGCAGTGCGCACACGTGCCCACCTGGTCAGCCATCGAAGTCCATCGTAGCCAAACGACCACACCCCGGAAAGGCTTTACCGGAACCTCGTGACCAACGGCTCTTCGGTCCTTTGTGGACTGATCTTCCAGGTGTGACCCGCACGCGTCTCCCGCTGTTTTGATGATCAAGGAGAACGTTGCTTCGAAATGGGGTGAGTACTCTCACGCCACGCGTTCTGGCTGGTGACGTCACCGCGTCCGCCGGCAGCGCTTCTCAAGCCGGCGCAGGATTTCACAGCCCGTAAGGGTCATCACCGAGTAGAGGGTGAGGTTTACCCCACCCCAATCCTGCGGTTTCCCCCAATGTCCCCCGCCCTCCCCCTCCGTACCGTGGACCCCATGAACTTGGTCGACTGGGTCACCGACCTGATGCACACGGCCGGCGCACCCGGAGCGGCTTTGGCGATCGCGCTGGAGAACCTGTTCCCGCCCCTGCCCAGCGAGGTCTTCCTGCCCCTGGCCGGCTTCACCGCCGCCCAGGGCAAGATGTCGCTGCTCGACGCCATCGCGTGGACCACGCTGGGCTCGGTCGCAGGCGCACTGCTGCTGTACTGGGTAGGCGCCCTGCTGGGCCGCGACCGCGTCCGCCGCATCGCCGCCCGCATGCCCCTGGTCCGCGTGTCCGATGTGGACAGGACAGAGGCCTGGTTCCTGCGCAACGGCTACCGCGCGGTCTTCTTCGGCCGCATGATCCCCGTCTTCCGCAGCCTGATCTCGATCCCGGCCGGCGTCGAACGCATGCGATTAGCACCGTTCCTGGCCTACACCGCGGCAGGCAGCCTGCTGTGGAACACGGCACTGATCCTCGCGGGCTACCTGCTGGGCGACAACTGGCACCTGGTCGAGCAGTACGTCGGCCTCGGCTCGAAGGTGGTCCTGGGCCTGGCAGCGGCAACCGCACTGCTCTTCGTGGTGACCCGCCTGTCGAAGAGGCGCGCAAAGTCCCGCACCTGACCGCCCCCACGCACGCCGACGGCACGCCGCTCCCACCGCAACGCAATCACTGCAGCCGTGAGCGATCCGCTCCGGCACCGCCCACAACGCGCCTCCACGAGCACCGCCAGCCCACGGCGAAGCGGCCGCATGAGACCAGGCCAGCTGCGTTGAGCCGCGCAGCAGCCCGCTCAAGCGTCGACACGACCCTCACCGGCCGCAGGCCCCAACACCACCCGCAGCACCCGCAGCACCCGCAGCACCCGCAACCGACGAAGCGGCCACCCTCTATAGCCGCACCACAACCCCGAAGCTGGCTGCGATCCCAGCCGCTCCCCCGGAGTGAGCCGCGGTCGAACCACACCGACCGTCGCCACACCTTCCGACGCCAACCCAGCCCGCCACGCCCGCCGGCGCCAACCCAGCCCCACCACACCCCCAGGCGTCACACCCCCCGGCGTCACTCCCTCCGGCGCCAACCCAGCCCGGCCGCACCCTCGATCGCCAACCCGACCCCGCCGCACCCTCCATCGCCAACCAGCCCTCGCCACGCCCCGGCCGCCAACCCGGTTCCGCCACCGTTCCGGCGCCAACTCAGCCCCGCCGCCCCTCCGGCGCCGACCCAGCCCCGCCGCGCCCCCGGTCGCCAACCCGGCCCCGCCACGCCCCCGGTCGCCAACCCGGCCCCGCCACGCCCCCGGTCGCCAACCCGGCCCCGCCACGCCCTCCGTCGTCAACCAGTCCGCGCCGCATCTCAGCGCCACCCCACGCCCGGTCGCGAACCCGGTTCCGCCACCCCTTCCGGCGCCGACCCAGCCCCGCCGCACCCCCGGTCGCCAACCAGCCCCGCCACGCCTCCGGTCGCCGGGGACCCCGCCGCACCCTCGATCGCCAACCCAGCCCACGCCACAACCCAGGTCGCCAACCAGCCCCCGCCACACCTTCAGCGCCACCCCACCCCCGCCACGCCCCGGTCACCACCCGCACACGCCACGCCCCCGGTCGCCAACCCGGCCCCGCGGACCCAGCCACCGCCATCCCCTCAACTAACCCGCGACCTCGAGCCCACCCAGGTACCCCATCAACTCCCGAACGGCACTCCGCCCAGCCCGGTTGGCCCCGATGGTGCTGGCCGAAGGCCCATACCCCACAAGATGAATCCGCGGATCGGACACCACCCGCGTCCCCTCCACCCGAATCCCCCCGCCCGAAGCCCGCAGGTGCAACGGCGCGAGGTGGTCCAGGTCGTGCCGGAACCCCGTGGCCCACAGGATGACGTCGGCGTCGAAGCGCTGCCCGGACGCCCACTCGACACCCGACGGCGTCACGCGCTCGAACATCGGCTTGCGGTCCAGCACGCCGGAAGCAAGGGCGGCGCGTGTCTCGTCGTTGATGGCCAAGCCGGTGACGCTGACGACGGAACGTGGGATCAGGCCCGCACGGACGCGTTCCTCGACCATTCCGACCACCCAGCGGCCGTAGTCCTCGGTGAACGGGCCTTCCCGCCACACCGGTTCGTGCCGCGTGACCCAGCGGGTCTCCGCTGCGAGAGGAGCCAGTTCCATCAGCAGTTGGGTGGCCGAGGCGCCTCCGCCCACGACCACGACGCGCTTGCCCGCGAAGTCGGCGGGGCCCTGGTAGTCGGCGGTGTGCAGCTGGCGGCCCTGGAACGTCTCCTGGCCTGGGTAGTACGGCCAGAACGGGCGGCGCCACGTGCCGGTCGCGTTGATCAGGCCGCGGGTGGTCCACACCCCGCCGGAGGTCTCGACCTTGAGCAGCGAGCCGTCGTTCACGACCTGGGTGACGTTCACCGGGCGCACGACGGGCAGGTCGAAGAGCTGTTCGTAGCGGGCGAAGTAGGACGGGATCGCCTCGTTGGCCCGCTCGTCGGGTGCGGGCTGTTCGAACGGCATGCCGGGCAGTTCGTGGATGCCGTGCACGGTCCGCATGCGCAGGCTGGGCCAGCGGTGCAGCCACGCGCCGCCGGGTGAGGCGTTCGCGTCCAGCACCACGTGGCCGACACCGCGCCGCTGCAAGAAGTACGAGGCGGACAGGCCCGCCTGTCCCGCGCCGATCACCACCACATCCGTCACATCACGAACAACGGAGGGAGTCAGCCGGTCCTTCTCACCTGTGACTCACAAAACATCGCGCAAAAGGATCACGTTGCCGCTAGCTTCCGGGGGCGTGCACCTGATTCTGACGATGGCGTTGCTCGCAGCCCCCGTGTCCACGACGGCGCCGGTCCCCGAACCGACGGCCTCCTACGCGGTCTACGACCGGATCACGCACCAGGTGACCGGCCGGGACGTGCACAAACCGATCAGATCGGCCTCGCTGGTCAAGATCCTGATCGCGATCGAGCAACTGGAGACGCGCGGCGACGACCCGCGCATCGAACCCATGCTGCGTGTCAGCGACGACTACGCGGCGAGTGAGCTGTGGGTGGAGAACGGGTGGGAGCAGGTCGTCGTGCGCACGGCCGAGCGGCTGAAGCTCGACGACACGCGGCCGCCGGAGAACCGCGGCATGTGGGGCTACACGGCGGTGAGCGCCTCGGACGTCGTGAAGATCTACCGGTACGTGCTGGAGAAGGCGAAGCCGCACGTCCGGCGCACGATCATGGGGCACCTGCACCGGGCGGAGAAGTGCGCGTCGGACGGGTTCGACCAGTCGTTCGGGCTGCCGTCCGCCACGAGGAAGCCCGCGTTCAAGCAGGGCTGGTCGGGGTTCGGCGACCCGACGGAGCCGTGCGTGAACACGCCGCGGCCGCGCATCCAGTGGGACCTGGACACGAAGTCACCGGCGCTGCACACGTCCGGGACGTGCTGGTTCAGCATCGTCGCGGTGCTGACGCTGCACCCGGAGGGCACGACCTACGAGAAGGCCGCGAAACGAGTTACCCGGCTCACGGAAGAAGTCACGAAGTATCGGTGTTGATCGATGTATGAGCCGTCTGAGTGAGATCCCGCTGTCTGTTCTCGACCTCGCGCCCATCACGTCGGGGTCGGACGCGACGACCGCGCTGCGGAACTCACGGGAGCTCGCCCAGCAGGCCGAACGTCTCGGCTACCACCGCTACTGGTTCGCCGAGCACCACAACATGCCCGGCATCGCCTCGTCCGCGCCCGCTGTGCTGATCGGGCACATCGCGGACGCGACCGAGACGATCCGCGTCGGTTCGGGCGGCGTCATGCTGCCCAACCACGCGCCGCTGGTGGTGGCCGAGCAGTTCGGCATGCTCGAGGCCCTGCACCCCGGCCGCATCGACCTCGGCATCGGCCGCGCGCCCGGCACCGACCAGAAGACGGCACGGGCGCTGCGGCGCACCGAGGCAGGTCTGTCCGCGGAGAACTTCCCGCAGGAGCTGACCGAGCTGATCAAGTACTTCGAGGGCACCGCCGAGCTCAACGCCGTGCCCGCCGCGGGCAACAAGCCGCCGATCTGGCTGCTCGGCTCCTCGGGTTACAGCGCGCAGGCGGCGGGGATGCTCGGCCTGCCGTTCGCGTTCGCCCACCACTTCAGCGCGCAGAACACGCTGCCCGCACTGGAGCTGTACCGGCGGCACTTCCGGCCGTCCGAGGTGCTCGACGCGCCCTACGCGATGGTGTGCGCCTCGGTGGTCGTCGCCGACTCCGACGAGCAGGCCCGCTACATCGCCGGCCCGGGAGCGCTCTCATTCGTGAAGCTGCGCCAGGGACGCCCGGAGCCGCTGGCGACCCCGCAGGAGGCCGCGGACTACCCGTACACCGAGATCGACGAGCTGGTGATCGAGGACCGCATGTCCAGCCAGATCATCGGGTCCCCCTCAACGGTCCGCTCCGGACTGGACGCGTTGATGGAGTCGACGGCGGCCGACGAGCTCATGGTGACGACCATCGTGCACGGGCACGATGACCGTCTGCGTTCGTTCGAACTGCTCAGCGAAGTGGCCGAACGGACGCCGTCCCTGGGCCGTTCAGCCGCACATACGTGAGTCGGCCAGGCGTGACCTTCACGTTTTGTACGACTGGTACTGCTCTGAACGGGTGATAAACGGCTCCGCTTGTAGCGCGCGGCACACAGTGGGCGATGATCGGTGTGAGCGCGCACGCCCCCCGACGCGCTCCCTAGCGTGACCCGCGGCCTCGGCCGCACGGACGGCGTGGGGCCGGCGCACTCTGTGGCGCCGCCCACGCCGCCCATCACGAGTCGGCCACGTCCCGGCACCAGGTCCGCTTCAGAGGCCACTTTCGTTCGCACTTCCCTCTTCGGCACCGTCACAGTTGACGTGAGTCGCTCACACCCACCGCCGGGGTGGGAAAGGGGAGTTCGTGAAGTTCGCCAGAACGGCCGCGGGCCTGTGCCTGTTGCTGGCCGTGGCGGGATGTGCGGGCCCCAGTGTCGCCGTCACCCCCGACGAGAACCTGACGGTCGAGCAGCGAGCCGAGACGCCGAGCGCGTCCGGTGCCGCCGCCTTCGGCACGCAACGCGTGTGGGCCTCGGGCCTGTCCGTCGTGGTCTCCGCCCCTCGCTCCCTCGCACCGTCCGAGACGGCGATCCCCAAGGCCGCGCGCACAGCGGTCTTCACGATCACCGTCTACAACGGCTCCAAGGCGCCCTACCTGTCCTCCCAGCTCGCCGTGCGCGCGACGGCGGACGGAGAACCAGCAGCGGAGCTGGTCGACTCCGTACAGGGCCTCAACGGCCTCGCCGCCGCCGTGGCCGAACTCCCGCCGGGCCGCGACACGCAGCTCCAGCTGGCGTTCGCGGTCTCCGAGGCACCGGTGCGCATGCAGCTGACCATCCAGCCGGGCGGGCAAGGCCAGGACGCGCCCACCGTCTTCGAGGGCCAGGCCTAGCTCCCGGAATAGTCTCTGGGCATGACCAGTCGTCTCGAACCTGGTGACACCGCGCCCGCGTTCACGCTGCCCGACAGCGAGGGCAAGCCGGTGTCGCTGTCCGACTACCTCGGCAAGTCCGTGGTCGTGTACTTCTACCCGGCCGCGAGCACCCCGGGCTGCATCAAGCAGGCCTGCGACTTCCGCGACAACCTCGGCGTGCTCGCCGGCTCCGGCTACGAGGTCGTCGGCATCTCGCCCGACAAGCAGGAGAAGCTCGCCAAGTTCCGCGACACCGAAGGCCTCACCTTCCCGCTCCTCGGCGACCCGGACAAGAAGGTCCTCACCGAATGGGGCGCCTTCGGCGAAAAGCAGAACTACGGCAAGACCGTCCAGGGCGTCATCCGCTCGACGTTCCTCGTGGGCCCGGACGGCAAGATCGTCAAGGCCATGTACAACGTCCGCGCCACCGGCCACGTGGCCAAGCTCCTGCGCGAACTCCCCGCCTGATCTCCGCCGCAAATGAGGCCGCCGTCGCTTTCACTGCGACGGCGGCCTCTTCTTCAGGTATGGTCGAACTGAGGGCGTGCAACAAAGCCGCCCCTGTTCCGGTGAGGGTGATACACCGTGTGTCGTTTGACGGCACCTAACGGCCCCGACATCCCGTCTGATTTCATCTTGCGAGTCCACTTCCCCACGCGCGGCGGCTGACCAGGGCTTTTCGCCCACCAGTCAACCGTTCTCTTCAACACGCACGCCTAGCGCTGCGTGCATTTCGTGCTGGGAAATTCAATGCTCAAGTGGATCCTGCTGGCCCTCGCCGTTGGCGCGGAGGTTTTCGCGACCCTCTGCCTCAAATACTCCGACGGCTTCACAAAACCCTGGCCGACAGCCGGTCTCGCAGCCGGCTTCCTGACGGCCCTCTACCTGGAATCGCTGGTGATCAGAATGGGCGTTCCGGTGGCCATCACCTACGCCATCTGGGCAGGCGCCGGCATCGCCCTGGTGGCCATCACCAGCCGAGTCCTCTTCGCCGACCCGCTGAACCTCGCGATGCTCACCGGCATGGCCCTGATCGCTGCGGGCGTCTGCGTCGTGTCGGTGGCCTCGCACGCCCAGGCAGCCGTCTGACCGCTCGCACGCCTGCGTCGGGGCCGACGAACCCGGCCCCGACGCAGGTGGCCGGTTAGACCAGCTTGCGCAGGTGCGGGACCAGGAGCTTCAGGGCGCGGCCCCGATGGGACTCCGCGTCCTTCTCCTCCGCCGTCATCTCGGCCGAGGTGACCTCGTACCCCTCAGGCACGAAGATCGGGTCGTAGCCGAAGCCGTTGGTACCACGACGTGCGCGCAGCAACGTGCCACGCCACTCGCCGCGCACGATGACCTCCTCGCCACCGGGCACGACCATCGCCACCACCGAGACGAACGCCGCACCACGGCGTTCGTCCGGCACGTCGCCCAACTGGCCGAGCAGCAGGTCGAGGTTGGCTTCGTCGTCGCCGTGACGACCGGACCAGCGCGCGGACAGCACGCCGGGCATGCCGTTCAGCTCGTCCACGGCCAGACCGGAGTCGTCGGCGACGGACACCAGGCCCGTGGCCGCGGCGGCGTCGCGGGCCTTCGCCAGAGCGTTGCCCTCGAAGTCCGGCGCCGTCTCGGGTGCCTCCGGGAACTCCGGAACGTCCGAAAGCGACAGCACCTCGATCCCTTCGAGCGACTCCGCCACCACGATGCGCTGGAGTTCGCGAAGCTTCTTCGCGTTGCGGGAGGCCAGGAGCAGCTTCACCGCTTGCCCGCCTTGGGCTCCGGCAGGATGCCGGGGTACGGCTGGGCCAGGGCCTCGGCCTGGAGGCGGTTCAGCTCCGCGCAGCCCTGCAGGGCGACGTCCAGCATGCGGTCCAAAGTGGACCGGGCGAACGTCGCGCCCTCGCCGGTGCCCTGGACCTCGATCAAGGTCCCGGCGTCGGTGGCGACGACGTTCATGTCGACCTCGGCGCGCGAGTCCTCCTCGTAGGGCAGGTCCAGCCGGACCCGGCCGTCCACGACACCGACCGAGATCGCGGAGACCGCGCACGACAGAGGTGACGGGTCGGCCAGGCGGCCCGCCGCACCCAGGTAGGTGACCGCGTCGGCCAGTGCCACGTAGGCGCCGGTGATCGCGGCCGTGCGGGTGCCGCCGTCGGCCTGGATGACGTCGCAGTCGATGACGATGGTGTTCTCACCCAACGCCGCGAGGTCGATGCAGGCACGGAGAGATCGGCCGATCAGGCGCGAGATCTCGTGCGTGCGGCCGCCGATGCGGCCCTTCACGGACTCGCGGTCGCTGCGGCTGTGCGTGGCTGAGGGGAGCATCGCGTACTCAGCGGTCACCCAGCCGAGGCCGGAGCCCTGGCGCCACCGGGGGACGCCTTCGGTGACACTCGCGGCGCACAGCACGCGGGTGTTCCCGAACTCGATCAGGACCGAGCCCGCGGGCCAGGTCTGATATCCACGCGTGATCCGGATGTCACGCAACACGTCGTCGTTTCGGCCGTCGCTTCGCACCACGGCGCCTACCCTAATGAACCCTGCGGAGCGCCATGGCGTAGGGAGATGCATGCTGACGATCGACGGTATTCCGGTTCACCCCTTGCTGGTGCACGCGGTGGTCGTGCTGCTCCCTCTCGCGGCCCTCAGTTCGGTGGCGATCGCGCTGGTCCCGGGCTGGCGGCGCAAGTACGCGTGGCCCGTTCTGGGGGTCACGCTGGCCGGTGTCGCGGCGGTTCCCGTGGCCAAGCAGGCCGGCGAGGACCTGCTGGCGGCGCTGCAGCGCAACGGCGTGCAGAACCCCGCCATCCAGACGCACGCGGACCTCGGCACCATGCTGCTGCCCATCGCGCTCGGGTTCGGCGTCGCGGTGATCGCGCTGCTGGTCGCGGGCCGGCTCGCGGACCGCGAACGCCAGGCCGAGGCACCCACCACGAAGACGTGGCGGGTGATCTCAGTCGTGGTGTCCGTGCTGGTGGTGCTGCTCGCGGTCGGGACGACGGTGCAGACCGTGCGCGCCGGTCACAGCGGGTCGGGTGCCGTCTGGAGCGGCGTCGGGAGCTGAAGCGGCGCCGTCGCCGACTGCTTCAACGTCCGCGTGACCGTGCAGAACTGCTCCACGGCACGCCGGACGACGGTTTCGAGCGCCTCGACGTCCTCCACCGCGGACAGGTCGTACGAGAGCGTCACGGGGATGGAGATCACCTCGTTGCCGCTCTCGGACTGGACCGCGTCCGCCTCGGCGGTCAGCCGGTCGCTGCCCGTCCGGCGCAGGATCACCGTCTCCGACGTGACCATGGCGCACCCGGCGGCGGCCGCGACCAGCAGTTCGACCGGGCTGAACGAGCCCTCCTGACCCTTGCGGCCGATCCTCACCGACGCGCCGCGCCCGTTGGTGGCGACGAACTCGTGCTCACCGACGCGCTCCAGGTTGATCATGTCCGCTCCCCCACCTCGTACCGGCCGCCCTGCACGACCAGCTCACCGGGCCCGGCGAACGCCGACCGGGCCTCCCCCAGCACGTCCTCGCGCGACGTCCACGGCGGGACGTGCGTGATCAGCAGCCGCCCTGCCCCGGCCCTGGCGGCCAGCTCCCCCGCCTCGCGGCCGGACAGGTGCAGGTCGGGCTGCCGGTCCGGGGCGTGCGTCCAGCTCGCCTCGCTCAGCAGCACGTCGGCACCCGCCGCCAGCGAGTTCAACGCGGCACACGGCCCGCTGTCGCCGGTGTAGGCCAGCGTCACGCCGCCGTAGGAGATCCGGAACCCGTAGGCCTCACAGGGGTGCGCCACCACGGCGGAGTCCACGGTGAACGGTCCGATCTCCACGCGCGACCCCAGCCCGTGGAATGAGAACACGTCGCTGAAGTCGAGCGACTCACGTTCGGCGGCGTTCGGCGCGTAGGAGGCGACGAACCGCGAGTGCGCTTCGGCGGGCGCGTAGACCGGCAAGGCGTTCGAGGGCGGTTCGGGGTGGTACTTCCGCGCCACGTAAAGGGAGGACACGTCGACGCAGTGGTCCGGGTGCAGGTGCGAGAGCACCAGCGCGTCCATCGAGAACAGCTCCCGCTCCTCCTGGAACCGCGACAGCACCCCGTTGCCGAACTCCAGTGCGAGCGTGAACCCCTCCGCCTCCACCAGGTAGCCCGACGCCGCCGCGCCGGGTCCGGGGATGCTGCCGGAGCAGCCGAGCACGGTCAGCAGCACATCAGCCCCACTGTTCGAAGGTCGGCAGGAACCGGGCGGCGAGCTTCGCGAACCGCTCCGGCGGGCCGGTGCACGTCACCCGGTGCACGGCCGGGCCGGAGGTGGCGAACTCGTCGCGCTCGGTCAGCACCCGCACGACGTCCTTCACCGTCTCCTCGGCGCTCGACACCAGCGTCACGCGTTCGCCCATGACGATCTGGATCACGCCCGTCAGCAACGGGTAGTGCGTGCAGCCCAGCACGACCGTGTCGACCTCGGCGCGCTGCAACGGTTCCAGGTACGCCTGCGCCAGCCCGAGCACCTGCCGCCCGGAGGTGATGCCGCGCTCCACGAAGTCGACGAACCGCGGGCACGCCGCCGCCGTCACCGTCACGTCGCGCGCGGCCTGGAACGAGTCCTGGTAGGCGTGCGAGTTGATCGTGCCGACCGTCGCGATCACACCGACGCGGCCGGACCTCGTCGTCATCACGGCCCGCCGCACCGCCGGGAGGATCACCTCGACCACCGGCACGTCGTAGCGCTCACGGGCGTCGCGGAAGCAGGCGGCGGACGCGGTGTTGCACGCGATCACGAGCATCTTCGCGCCCTCGTCCACGAGCCGGTCGCAGACCTCCAGCGCGTGCTTGCGGGCCTGCGCGATCGGCAGCGGCCCGTAGGGACCATGAGCCGTGTCGCCGATGTAGTGGATCGACTCGCCCGGCAACTGGTCCATGACCGCGCGGGCGACCGTGAGGCCGCCGACGCCCGAATCCATGATCCCGATCGTCACGCCGTGAATGTAGCCGGTGTTGTAGCGCGCCGGTTCTCACGGGAAACACCCCACGCAGCCAAAACGCCGCCGATTGCGCCGAACAGGTGGCCTTCCCACGACACGCCGGGCTGGCCCGGCAGCACACCCCACAGCGCGGCGCCGTACAGCGCGAACACGCCGACCGCGATCACCAGTTGCAGCCACGAGCGCGCGAAGACCCCGCGCACGAGCAGGAAGGCGAGGAACCCGAACACCAGCCCGGACGCGCCGATGTGGCTGCCGGGACTGCCGAACACCCACACACCCAGCGCGGACGACAGCCAGATGACGGCGGTGACCTGGAAGAACTGCTTGAGCCCACCGGAGTTCGCGAGGAATCCCAGCAGCAGCAACGGAACGGCGTTGCCGGTGAGGTGGCTCCAGTCGCCGTGGATCATCGGCATCCAGAGCAGGTTGTCCCACTCGCCGAAGTCACGCGGCCGCACGCCGTCGTCCTCGAGCGCGCCGCCGGTCGCCACGTCGAAGGCCTCGACGGCGTAGAGGAAGCCGACGAACCCCGCCACGACGAGCAACGACAGCACTGGATGCGGCGGTATTACCCGTTTCGCGAGCGCGGTGCGGTCCACGAGTCCAGCGTACGTGGGAATTAGGTCCTGCATCGAGGTCCCGTTCGATGAGAGCCGCGTCTGAGGTGGTTCCTGGTGGTGCGGCCGGACGGCCGGCATACCGGTGTTGTATGTGGGTCGTTCGGCCGTGCCGCCAGGGGCCGCCTCAGGCCCGGCTATCGCGAATGGGACCTCGATGCAGGACCTAAGGTGGTTGGGTGTCGATCGAAGTAGCGGTACGCGCATCCGCCCAGCTCGGCGAGGGGCCGACCTGGGACCACAGCAGCTCCACGTTGCTGTGGGTGGACATCCTCGCCTCCGAGGTGCACCGGTACGCACCCGCGCGCGACGACGACGCGGTGCTCCCGGTGCCCCAGCACGTGGGCGCCGCCAAGCCACGCGCGCAGGGCGGCATCGTCTGCAACCTGCGCGACGGCATCGCGCTGATCGACCGCGACGGCGCGAAGAGCTGGCTCGTCTACTGGGCACGGGAGGGCGTGCGCGGCAACGACGCGGGCATCGACCCGTCGGGCCGGTTGTGGGCCGGCACGATGCGCTACGACCAGGCCGCCGACGAGGGCTGGCTCGCCAGGGTCACCGGCGACGGGTCCGCGAAGGTCATGGTGGACAAGGTGAACACGAGCAACGGCGTCGGCTGGAGCCCGGACGCGAAGCTCATGTACTTCATCGACACGCCGACCCGCCGCATCGACGTCCTCGACTTCGACAACGCCACCGGCACCGTCGCGAACCGCCGCCCGCTGACCCACGTCGGCAACACCGACGGCTGGCCGGACGGGCTCACCGTGGACGCCGACGGGTGCGTGTGGGTCGCGTTGTGGGGTGGCCGCGCCGTGCGCCGGTACACGCCTGCGGGAGAATTGGACCGCGAGATCGTGGTGCCGGTCGACAACCCGACCGCGTGCTGCTTCGGCGGTCCCGACTTCACCGACCTGTACGTGACGTCCGCGCGTGTCGGACTGTCCGATGAGGCGTTGATGGACCGGCAGCTCAACGGTTCGGTGCTCGTGTTGCCCGGTGCCGGTGCGGGACTGCCGGGTACCGCCTTCAACGGCTGAAAAGCGGCGGAACAGGCTGACGCAGGGGTCCCCCCGAGCTGGGAACCCCTGCGTCACAACGTACTCGGCACCACCGACAAGATCGTCGGGCTCACGCCCAGAGGTGGCCGTCCAGCCGGGCCGCCGCCTCGTCCAGCGTTCCGGCGTACGCGCCGGTGGACAGGTACTTCCACCCGGCGTCCGCCACCACGAACACGATGTCCGCGGACTTCCCCGCCACCTCGGCCTTGGTCGCCACGGCCAGCGCCGCGTGCAGGATCGCCCCCGTCGAGATGCCGGCGAAGATGCCCTCGGTCTCGAGCAGCTGCCGGGTGCGGCGCAACGCGTCGTACGAGCCGACCGAGTACCGCCCGGTCAGCACCGACTCGTCGTACAGCTCCGGCACGAAGCCCTCGTCGAGGTTCCGCAGGCCGTAGACCAGCTCGCCGTAGCGGGGTTCGGCGGCGATGATCTGCACGTCCGGCTTGGCCTCGCGCAGGAACCGGCCGACGCCGACCAGCGTGCCCGTCGTGCCGAGACCGGCCACGAAGTGGGTGATGGACGGCAGGTCAGCGAGGATCTCCGGGCCGGTGCCGCGGAAGTGCGCCTCGGCGTTCGCCGGGTTCCCGTACTGGTAGAGCATGATCCAGTCCGGGTTCTGCTTGGCGAGCTCCTTGGCCGTGGCGACGGCCTGGTTCGACCCGCCGGCGGCAGGTGAGAACACGATCCGCGCGCCGTACGCCTGCAGCAGCTGCTTGCGCTCGGTCGAGGTGTTCTCGGGCATCACGCACACCAGGCCGTAGCCCTTGAGCTTCGCGGCCATCGCCAGGGAGATGCCGGTGTTGCCGGACGTCGGCTCCAGGATCGTCGCGCCGGGACGCAGCACGCCGTCCCGCTCCGCCGCCTCGATCATGGCCAGCGCGGGGCGGTCCTTGATCGAGCCGGTCGGGTTGCGGTCCTCGAGCTTCGCCCAGATGCGCACGTTCTCGGACGGCGACAGGCGGGGCAGGCCCACCAGCGGCGTGCCGCCGAGCGCGTCCAGGAGCGAGTCGTAGCGGGCCATGGGGGAGATCAGCCGCCCGCGACGGCCGGGAGGATGGTGACGTTGTCGCCGTCCTTCACCTCGGCCGCGAGGCCACCGGAGAAGCGCACGTCCTCGTCGTTGACGTAGACGTTGACGAAGCGGTGCAGCGTCCCTTCCTTGACCAGGCGGGCCTTGAGGCCGCCGTGGTTGTTCTCCAGGTCGTCGATGACCTCGGCGAGCGTCGTACCGGCAGCGGACACCGACTTCTCGCCCCCGGTGTGGGTGCGCAGGATGGTCGGGATCGACACGGTGACTGCCATGGTGGTTCTACCTCCGGGAAACGGGTGCAACTCAGGATTCGATGATCTTGACCGGTTCCTCGGTCACGACACCGTCGACGATGCGGTACGACCGCAGCTCGTGCTCGATCGGGTCACGCGTGGAGACCAGCACGTAATGGGCCTCCGGCTCACCCGCGAACGAGATGTCGGTGCGGGACGGGTACGCCTCCGTCGCGGTGTGCGAGTGGTAGATGACCACCGGCACCTCGTCGTTCGCGTCCATCCCGCGCCACACCTTGAGCTGCTCGGCCGCGTCGAACCGGTAGAACGTCGGCGACCGCTCCGCGTTCTCCATCTCGATGAAGCGCTCAGGACGATCGGACCCGTACGGCCCGGCGATCACCCCGCACGCCTCGTCGGGATGGTCGCGGCGCGCGTGGGCCACCATCGCGTCCACCAGGTCACGGCGAATCACCAGCACGCGCTCAATCCTACGGGCTGGCGAGACTTGTCTCGGTATGCGAGATAACAGCACGTGTACCTGGTTTAACCTGGCCGGATGCGCTTCACGAAGGAGATCGTGCTGGATCAGCCGATCGAACGGGTGCGGGTGCTCACGTCCGACCCCGCGCACCTGCACCGCTGGCAGCCGGACCTGGTCAGCATCACCCAGCACGGCGAGATGCCCGGCGCCGAAGGGTCCACGGCGACGCTGACCTACCGCAGGTTCACGCTCGAAGAGACCGTGCTGGCCGCGAACGCCCACGAACGGATCTCCCGCTACGAGACGCGCGGCATGGTCCACACGATCGCCAACCGCTACTCGGTGCTCGACGGGCGGCGCACGCTCCTGGTGTGCGAGAACGAGTTCGAGCTGTCCGGCCTGCTCAGGCTGGGCCGGAGGGTGCTGGAGAAGTCGCTGCGCGAGCAGGTCGAACGCAACGTCGAGAACTTCAAGAAGTTCATCGACGCCGGCTGAGCACCACCACGACGTAGAGGGCCAGCAAAGCCACGCCGCGGCGGCGTTGTGCCTGGTCGAGCCCGCGCCACGCGGCCAGCTCCGCCCAGGCGGCGAGCGGGGTGGCGGCGACGCCGAGCTTCATCAGCACCTTGCCCAGCCCTGGTGGCACCAGGAACGCCGCGGCGAACAGTCCCGCGGGCGCGACCACGGCCAGTTCCCTGCCGGGGATCTCCCTCGGCGCGCCGGGCGGTGCCAGTTCGGTGACGACACCTGCTGCTTGATCGATGACATCGGCCATGACAGCCGGATACCCAACTCAGAGGTCGCGGAACGCCGTCACGCCGTTCAAAGTCGTCGCTTCGCGCGTGCCCGACACCACGGCCTCCGCGAACATCTCGGCAGCGGCGGTGCACAACGCGTCGAGCGCGAACGCACGCGGCTCTGCGAGCGGCACGGCCCCCGTGGCGAGCGCGAACACCGTGTCGCCGTCGAACATCGAGTGCGCGGGACGCACGGCGCGCGCCAGGCCGTCCTGCGCGGCCATCGCGAGCCGCTGACACTCCGCTTTGGACAGCTCCGCGTCCACCGCGACCACGCCGATCGTGGTGTTGAGGCCCTCGGGCTTGGGTTCGGGCAGCGTCACCGGTGACGTTCCGAGCGAAGGCAGCCAGGGCAGTCCGGACGCGCGGTCGACGACCTCGCCGGACGCGTTCACCACGGCGAGCGCGCCGATCCGGTGCGCACCGACCGTCGCCGACGCGGCGCCGACACCGCCCTTCAGGGAACCGACCCGCGCACCGGCACCCGCGCCGACGCAGCCCAGGGCGAACTCGGAGGAGGCGGCTTCGCAGGCCGCGTGGCCGAACGAGGCGTCCGGCCGGTTGCCCCACTCCGACATGGGCAGGTCGAAGATCACCGCGCCGGGCACGATCGGCACGACGTGGTGCGGCTGCGTGCCGACCTGGAAGCCGATCGAGCGTTCCGAGAGCCAGCTCATGACGCCGTCCGCCGCCGCGAGCCCGTACGCCGACCCGCCGGACAGGCAGATCGCGTGCACCTGCTGGACCAGGTTCGCCGGGTCCAGCAGGTCGGTCTCGCGGGTGCCGGGCGCGCCACCGCGTCCGTCGACGGCACCGACCGCGCCCGCGGGCACCAGCACGACGGTCGTGCCCGTCGCCCAGCCCGGTTCGACGCGGTGGTGGTGTCCGACGAGGACGCCGGGGATCACGGCAGCATCGCCTCGACCAGGGTGTCCTGCACCCAGGTCAGCCAGTGGTAGACGCCGAGGTGCGGCGACCTCGGGTCCTCCGGCGGCAGTTCGTCCGGCATGTCCTCGGTGACGTCGAGCGCCGTCCCGAGGGCCAGACGCACGTCGTTGAGCGACGCCATCCAGGCCTCGGCCTGCGCGATGGTCAGCCGGATCTCACCGCCGTCGGGCGAGCACGTCCGCAGCACGGTCTCGGCCGCGCCCGTCTTGTGGTCCAGGAGCTCCGGCTCGTGCAACGAGCGCAGCGCCGCGGCCGAGTTGACCTCGTCCGGGTCGGGCGCGTCGTCGTCGAGGCGGTGGAAGTCGGGCAGCAGCCTGCCCAGGATCGGGTCGTCGGGAGCCTCCGACGACCCCGTCCTGATGCCGGTCAGCTCCGCGAGCTCGTCCTGGGGCGCCTCCTCGGCGCGGGCCAGCAGCATGTCCTGGATCTGGCTGACCAGACCGCGCACGACCGCGGCCTCCTGCCGGTCCAGCCGGCCGACGACCACGTCGCCGTCGCGGATCCACCTCTTCACGAGGCCCGCTGCATGGTCGCCCAGAGCCCTGCCGCGTGGAGTTTCGCCACGTCGGCCTCCACCTTGTCCTTGGTGCCCGATGTCACGATCGCCTTGCCCTTGTGGTGCACGTCGAGCATCAGCTTGGTCGCATGGTCCCTGCTGAACCCGAACAGCTTCTGGAACACGTACGTCACGTAGGACATGAGGTTTACCGGGTCGTTCCAGACCACGGTCTGCCAGGGTCGGTCCTCGGCGGCGACTTCCTCACCGACGGCCTCCGGCTGCGTCCGTTCCTGTTCGACGGGCGTGGTCATACCGCCAATGGTGTCATGTTCGCCGCAGTGACGGAGACCGCGTGCGGGTAAACCGGATGCGACCTTAGGGTTGGTGACCATGAACTCGACGGCGTTGCTGACGGACCACTACGAGCTCACCATGCTCGCGGCCGCGCTGCGTGACGGTACCGGTGACCGTCCGTGCGTGTTCGAACTCTTCGCACGGAGGTTGCCCAACGAACGGCGCTACGGCGTGGTCGCGGGCACGAACCGGCTGCTCGACGCGATCGCGGACTTCCGCTTCGGCGAGGAGGAGATCGACCAGCTGCGCCGCAACGCCGTGGTCGACGACTCCACCTTGGAGTGGCTCGCGAACTACCGCTTCTCCGGCGAGATCGACGGCTACCCCGAGGGTGAGCTGTACTTCCCCGGTTCGCCGGTGCTGACGGTCCGCGCGTCGTTCGCCGAGGGCGTCGTGCTGGAGACGCTCGCGCTCTCGATCCTCAACCACGACAGCGCGATCGCGTCCGCCGCCGCTCGCATGGTGACCGCCGCGAACGGCCGTCGCATGATCGAGATGGGCTCGCGCCGCACGCACGAGGAAGCCGCCGTGGCGTGCGCCCGCGCGGCCTATCTGGCGGGTTTCACGGCGACGTCCAACCTGGAGGCGGGCCGCCGGCACGGCATCCCGACGGCCGGCACGTGCGCGCACGCGTTCACGTTGCTGCACGACACCGAGGAAGAGGCGTTCCGCAGCCAGGTCGAGGCCCTCGGCGCCGGCACGACGTTGCTGGTCGACACCTACGACATCACCGAGGGGATCAAGACGGCCGTCAAGGTCGCCGGGCCCGACCTCGGCGCGATCCGGATCGACTCGGGCGACCTGGGCGTGCTCGCCCGCCAGGCCCGCGACCAGCTCGACTCGCTGGGCGCCCGCAGCACCCGGATCGTCGTGTCCGGCGACCTGGACGAGTACTCGATCGCCGCCCTGCGCGCCGAGCCGGTGGACGCCTACGGCGTCGGCACGTCGGTCGTGGTCGGGTCCGGCGCGCCGACCGCGGGCATGGTCTACAAGCTGGTCGAGGTCGACGGCAGGCACGTCGAGAAGCGCAGCACGTCCAAGACGTCGCGCGGCGGCTGGAAGAAGGCGTTGCGGCGTCACAAGGACACGGGCACGGCGCTGGAGGAGGTCGTGTTCCAGGCCTCGGCGCAGCCCGAGCTCGGCCCGCAGGACAGGCTCGTGCAGATCCCGCTGATGCGTGGTGGCAAGGTCACCGACGAGGTGCCCACGCTGGAGCAGAACCGCGAACGCCTGCGCGCGGCGCTGGTGAGCGTGCCGTGGGAGGGTCTCAAGCTCTCGCGCGGCGAGCCCGCGATCCCGACGATCTACCTGGAGAGCTGACATGACCAAGGCACTGATCGTCGTCGACGTGCAGAACGACTTCTGCGAGGGCGGCTCGCTGGCCGTCGCCGGTGGCGCGGCCGTCGCCGCGGCCATCTCGCGGCACATCGCCGCCTCGGCGTACGACCACGTCGTGGCGACGCGGGACTACCACGTCGACCCCGGCGCGCACTTCTCGCTGACGCCGGACTTCATCGACTCGTGGCCCGTGCACTGCGTGGCGGGCTCGCCGGGGGCGTCGTTCCACCCGGAGCTCGACGTGTCGGGGGTCGAGCAGGTCTTCTCGAAGGGCCGGTTCGCCGCCGCCTACTCGGGTTTCGAGGCCGAGAACGACCTCGCGGGCTGGCTGACGGAGAAGGGTGTGACCGAAGTGGACGTCGTCGGCATCGCGACGGACCACTGCGTCCGCGCCACGGCCCTCGACGCGCAGCGCCACGGCTTCCGCACCAGGGTGCTCGTCGACCTGACCGCCGCCGTGGCGCAGACGACCCGCGACGCCGCCGTTGAGGAGCTGCTCGCCGCGGGTGTCGCTGTCTCCTGAGGGCCTGTGTCGAAGTCCGCGACACAGGCCCTAAGGCGTCGGTGAGCAGGCCACCGTGCCGAGCGTGATGCTGCCGGTGTAGCCGGACGACGGTTCGAAGGTGATCTTCAACAGCGTCATCGAGATGCTGCCGTCGTTCGGCACCGGGAACACCGTGTCGGTGAACTTGGCCCTGGCGAGCACGGTTCCGTTGCCCGCCTTGACCTCGTGCACGTGCCCGGCCGGGATCTGCTGCGGCAGCCCGGCCCAGCCGGACATGCCCTTGAGCTCCCAGCCCGCGGCCGTGCCCTTCTCGTCGGCGTCGCAGTTGACCGACCACGACGCGATCTTGAGCCGCGGCCCCTTCTGGCCCGTGAGCGCGGACAGCTCGAAGCCGGAGCCCGTGGCCACCGACTTCGTCCTCGTCAGGAACTCGGCCGGGTTCACCGCCTCGGTCGTGCAGGCGGAACTGGTCTCGCCGATCTTCAGCCCGGTCCTGCTCACGGCCGGGCTGGAGCCGGTGACGGTGCCCGGCACGTCCGGGTTCACGTCGCACACCGCGAGCGGTGCCACCTTGAACGTCTGACCCGCCTTCGCGAAGTCCGCGGATCCCGACGACGCGGTGCCGGGCGGATTGGCCGCGAGTGCGGGGGCCGCGGTCGCGAACGTCAACGCGACCGCAGCGCCTGCGATCGAGATATTGCGCATTTTTCGCATTGCCTGGATTCCCACTGCCCGATAATGGTTGTGCGGCGCGCCGCTGATAACGACCCGGCCCCTCAAGTCACCCGTTCGTGAACGCAATTACCCGACCGAGTGACGGGCGTTCTGTCACCGCACCCCGACGAGCGTGGCGAACGGCTCCCGGCGCGGCAGGGCAGTGGGCAGGCCGGCCAGCCTTTCCAGTGCGGAGCACACCCGCACGGCGGCACGCCCGTCGCCGAACGGGTTGCGCCCCAGGGGAAGCCGCAGCCGGGAGCCGAGCACCCAGCCCGCCTCGGCGAGGATGCGGGTGGTGTCGGTGCCGACGAGCCAGGCGCACCCGGCGTCGACGGCGAGCATGCGTTCGGTGGTCTCGCGCAGCACCAGGACCGGCACGCCGAACGTGGGCGCCTCCTCCTGGATGCCTCCGGAGTCGGTCAGCACGAGGGCGGAGCGCCGCAGCACGCGCACCAGGTCCGGGTAGTCGAGCGGGTCGGTGATGACGACGCGCTCGTGGCCGCCCAGCAGCGACACGACCTGTTCGCGCACACCGGGGTTCGGGTGCGCGGGGATCAGCACGTGCAGGTCGGGGTGGCGGTCGGCGATGGAGCGCACGGCGTTGAGCACGCGCATGAGCGGGCGGCCCCACGACTCGCGGCGGTGCACGGTGACGAGCATGAGCCGGCCGCCGGTGGCGTCCAGGGTCCGTTCGAGGGCCACGACATCCGGGCTCGACGCGGGCAGGTCGGCGGACGCGACGCGCTGCACGGCGTCGACGACGGTGTTGCCCGTGACGACGATGTGGCTGTCCGGCAACGACTCGGAGTTCAGCGCGTTCGCGGCGTCGTCGGTCGGCGCGAGGTGCAGCGACGTGATGCGGGAGATCATCTGCCGGGTCCCCTCCTCGGGGAACGGGCCGTACAGGTCACCGGTCCGCAGCCCGGCTTCGAGGTGCGCCACGGGGATGCCGCGCCAGTACGAGGCCAGCGCCGCGGCCAGGGTCGTCGTGGTGTCGCCCTGCACGAGGGTGACCGCCGGGTCGCGCTCCTCCAGCACGGCGTCGAACTCGGGCAGCAGCCGGGAGACCAGTTCGGCCTGCGTGCCGGTGGTGCGGGGGACGTCCAGCCGCACGTCCGGCACCAGGTCGAACGCCGCGAGGGCCTGCTCGACCATGCCGGAGTGCTGTCCGCTGTGGACGATCGTGGGCCGCAGGCCGGGGTGGCCCTTCAGGGCGATGGCGACCGGGGCGATCTTCAGTGCTTCTGGCCGGGTGCCGGCCACCAGCAGAACCTCTTTGCTCACCGTTGTCCTCTTCCTCGCAGGCGATCGGGGAGGTCCGTCCCGGGGGCGGGGCCAACCCCGGGACGGACCATGTCAGCCGGCTCGATCCGGTCTGGTCTGGACGGGGACCACGCGCCGCCTCTTCCGCGCCGAGTGCAGGACGACCGCACCCGCGACGAGGAGGACGATTCCCGCGACGATCCACCACGTCACGTCCGCGCCGGTGACCGCGAGGGCACCCACGCCCGTGCCGACACCCACGCCGGTACCGGGGACCTTGTACATCTGCCGCTCTCCTCGGTCAGGCCGCGTCGAGGGACGCGCGACGGCGCATCGCCACGAAGGCGACCGGAGCGGCGACGACACCGAGCAGGCCGAGGCCGATCCACAGGCCCGCCCCCGACGCCATCGGGATGGGCAGGCCGGCGGGTCCGCACGTGGCGGACGAGATGATCACGTCGCCGGTGCCGAGGGAGCCGAGCACGCCCTGCAGCAGCTTGATGTGGATCGCGTTCACGGTGAGGCTGCCGTCGTTGTTCCTGATCTGCTCGTTGAAGATCACCTCGGCGATCTTGATGCCCGCGAGCTGCACGTCGAGCTTCGTGTTCGCGGCGGGATCGGCGTTGACTTGGCCGAGCTTGCCGAGCTTCACGCCCGCGAGCTTGGTGGCACCGGCCAGGCCCTTCTGGGTGGCCGTGCACTCCGCCTCCACCAGTTCGGCGGAGATCTTGCCGGTGACCTTGGAGAGCAGATCGACCCGGACGTCCGCGGTGCTCGCCCGCGAGTGGACGCCACCGGACTTCTCGTCCCGCGACGCCGAGGCGTTGATGAGACCGGTCTCGAGGATCCCGGTGAGGTCGACGCCTGCGAACGAGTTCTCGATCGGGCCGTTCGCATTGGCTGCGGCGAACGGTTCCGCGTTGACCGCGGGGTTGCCGAGCAGCGTCACGTTGAGCCTCGCACCGTAAGCCGAGGCGTCCCCCGGAGCGGCGGAAGCGGGTGCGGCACCGACCAGGAGTGCGGTAATCGCGATGACTCCAGCCAGTCCCGTCATTCGGACACGCATGAAACTCCTTCCCTTGATTCCTCCGGCCCCAGGGCGCGTTGATACCAATCTGGTTTCACGCTTTCCGGGGGCAATTACCGGCATCGGCTTTCTTTCGAGGGAACTGAGGGTTACTCCCCGTATCGGGCGACACGACCACTCGACTTGCCCAACCGGGGCCACTCATCGTGGGGTTTTTGATCAATTTCCGGTTACGGCGTCACCCGATCCGGGGGTGAGGGATGACGTTGCGTCTACCGATGGAACGTCAAGTAGCCCGTCTGGGCGCTCCCTCATCGGTGGAAAGGATCTTCGGGTGACGCTTGCCGTGCGCCGCACCGCATTCCCGAGCCGGGTGACGGTGGTCGCCCTGCTCGTCGTAGCGGCGGGACTCGTGTTCGCACACCGCCTGTACCGCACGGCGGAGATCTCCCTGTCCGGCGCGGTCCTGAGCGTCGTCAGCTCGTACGGCGTGGACGTGGTCCCCGAGCGCCAGACCGTCTACTTCGGACTGGGGTCGGACACCCCGCTGGGCCTGCGGATGACGCCGGAGTGCACGTCCGCGTTCCTGGTGCTGCCGCTGATCGTGGTGGGCGCGGTGATGATCGCCCTGCGCCCGCGCATCCAGTCGCGCGTGCTGTTCGCGCTGGGGGTCGCCGCGCTGGCGGTCGTGGTCGTGAACCAGTTCCGCGTGCTGACGCTCGTGGGACTGGTGAACTGGCTCGGCGTCGACACCGGGTACTACTGGGGTCACACGCTGCTCGGGTCGATGGTGAGCGTGTTCGGTGGCGCGGCCGCGTTGGTCGCGTTCGTCTGGCTGGCCACGCGGAAGTGAGCCTCGACCTCGTCCTCGGGTTCACGCAGGCGCTCGCCCTGACGATGAGCGTCGCCTTCGTGACGTACGTGTTCGTGATCGTGATCCCCTACCTGCGGCGCAAACCCGCGCCCATCGGGGATCCCTCGTCGCTGGAGTGGCACTTCTTCGTGCCGTGCCGCGACGAAGAGGCCGTCATCGGGGACACCATCCGTTATCTGAGGGGCACTTTCCCCATCGCGCACGTGTGGGTCATCGACGACGACTCGGACGACCGCACGGCAGGCGTCGTGCGGACGTTGAAGCGCAACGGCGGTGTGCGGGATCCGCAGATCCACCTCGTGCAACGCCAACGCCCCTATGCCCGCACCGGCAAGGGCAACGCGCTGAACGACGCCTACCGCACGTTGAAGATGTGGATGGGCCGGCGCGCGGATGTCGACCGCGCGATCGTCGTGGTGGTCGACGCCGACGGCCGGCCCGCGCCGAACTGCCTCGAAGTCTGTGCGGCACAACACCTCTTCGGCAACCCGCGGATCGGCGCCGTGCAGGTGGACGTGCGGATGATCAACGCGGGCCGGCGGCAGCCCGGTGTGACGCGCTGGCGGCGTGCGTTCGGGGCCGGGCTCGTGCGGATGCAGGACCTGGAGTTCCGCACGGCCATCGCGGCGATCCAGATGTCCCGCGGCGCCACCGGCACGATCTCCATGGGCGGCAACGGGCAGTTCACCCGTCTGTCCGCTTTGGACTCGATCGCCGGTTCGACCGGATCACCGTGGCGCGGTTCGTTGCTGGAGGACTTCGAGCTCGGCGTGCACCTGCTGACGGCGGGCTGGCACACCGGTTTCTCGTTGGACACGCACGTGAACCAGGAGGCGTTGTACTCGTTGCGCCGCTTCCTGGCGCAACGCACGCGGTGGGGCCAGGGGACCATGCAGTGCATGCGTTATCTGCGGCGCATCTGGGACTCCGACCACCTGACGACTCTCGGCGCCGCGGAGATGATGTACTACCTCGCGCAACCGTGGATGCAGTTGCTGGGCACCCTGATCTACCCGATTCCGATGGCGATGATGGCGTACCGATTCGCGGTGTCGCCTGCCGAAGTCGTGACGTGGTTCTTCGACGGCGCCTGGATCCTGTTCACCGTCTACGGCGCGTTCGGGCTGATGCCGTTCGTCCTGTGGGGACCGGTGTACCGCGCGCGCTGTGAACCCGTGGGGTTCTGGAAGTCCGTTGCGTACGGGTTCGGCTACGCGCTGTACATCTACACCTTCTACATCACGTCGTGGCGCGCGTTGATCCGTTTGGTGCGAGGCAACAACGGTTGGACCAAAACGCGGCGCAACGAGGACCGGGTGGCGGGCAAGGTCGCCCTGGACACCTGATGACGCATGTGTGACCGGTCACTTTGTAGAGATCGAACAAAGACGTTCTCCAGTCGGCGTGGTTAACCTCGGTTCACTCGATTCCGCCTGGGAGGGAACCGTGACTCTCGCACTCGCGCCCCGTCGCACCGTGCTCGCCGACTTCGTGCCGGGCGCCCTGGCCCGTGACCTGACGCTGGTCCTCGCCGGCGCCGCCTTCACCGGCCTCGCCGCACAGGTGGCGCTGCCGATCCCCGGCAGCCCGGTCCCGCTGACCGGCCAGACGTTCGCCGCCCTGCTCGTCGGCGCGTCGCTCGGCTGGCAGCGCGGCGCCACCTCGATGCTGCTCTACCTGATCGCGGGCGTCGCGGGCGTGCCGTGGTTCCAGGGCGGGACGTCGGGCGTCCCGGTCTCGCTCGGGTACGTCGTCGGTTTCGTGTTCGCCGGTGCCCTGGTGGGGTACCTGGCCGGCCGCGGCGGCGACCGCACGCCGTTGCGGACCGCGGGCACGATGGCGCTGGGCAACCTGGCGATCTACTCCGTCGGCGTGCCGTGGCTGATGGCGGCGACCGGCATGTCGTTCGGCAAGGCCCTGGCCGTGGGCGTGGTGCCGTTCCTGATCGGGGACGCGCTGAAGGTCGCCCTGGCCGCGGGCCTGCTGCCGGGAGCCTGGGCGCTCGTCCGCCGTCGGTAGCTTGGACCAGGTGATCACACCTGGGGACTATCTGGCTTTCTTGGATGCGCGCCTGCCCGGTCTAGTGGCAGGCGCGCACGTTTACGGGTCGCGTGTGCTGGACGATGTCGTTCCCGACTCGGACCTGGACATCGTGATCGAGCTTTCCTCTGCTCGTGAGCTGCCTGCGTTCGACGGCGCCGACGTCACGGTGGTGCTGGCGGGTTCACTGGAGAAGCCCGTTTTCGACGTGACGCCACTGGCTGGTGAGATCACTCCCGTGCTCTGGCAACAGCTGCGGACCGTCGGTCAGACCGTGCGCGGTACACGCCCCACATGCCCCGGCACTGCTGCTGATGTCGAGGCGTATTGCCGTGACAACCTCGTCAGCTACTGGAAGCTGGACTGGGACCGCTTCCGCTCGGCGGTTCCCACGCTGGACCCCGAAGCCCCCATTGCCCGCGACACTGTGCTGTGGGTGGGCCTGGGCCCGGCCCGGCTGTGGCACACGATCCGGACCGGCGAGATCGTCAGCAAGTCCCGCGCCGGCGAACTGGCCGCGGCCCGCTGGCCCGACCTCCCGATCCTGGACCTGGTCGCCTCCCGCCGGGGTGAGGACGTCCCGCTGAAGGTCGCGCACGGCCTGGCAGGCCTCGAACTGTTCGACCGGATCATGGCCGACGTAACGACGTAGGCCCCGCCGCCGAGAAATCCGCGTGACGACGCATACCGCCGAAGAGCTGGGCTGTCTGGTCGGCGGCCCGGCCCGCGCGGCCGAGGTGGCCCTGGCCCGCCTGATCCAGGCCGGCCTGGTCCGGGTCTCGCGCGAGGGCGTGCTGAGCGCCGTCCACGTGCCAGGCCGAGGCCCGTCCAGCCCGCTGGAAGCGCAGATCCTGACCGGTCTGCGCCACGGCCGCTACCTGAACGACGTCGTCCACGGCGCGTTCAGCTCGGCCGAGGCGGATGGCCTGCGGGCCCACCTGGTCGGCCGCGGCCTGCTGCGCCGCCGGCGTTCCCTGCGTCCCCGCCTCTACCCGTGGCTGTTCCTGCTGGCGCCTCTGCTCATGGTCGCGGGGGTGCTCGACGCCGTGGCTCCGGAACTCCAGCGGGAGTTCGTACCGCAGCTGCCGGAGTTCCCGTTCTGGTACTTCTTCGCGGCCGCCGCAGCGGTGTTCGTCCTCGGCTCGGTGCTGGCCGTGCGCGACCCGGGCCGGCTGCGCACGAGAGCCGGTTACGTCCTGATGAAACGGGCGCAGCGCGGGGTGAACGCGCACGACCCGGTCGGCGCGGTCGCCGTGCACGGGCTGCGCGGGAGGATCGCCGGACTGGCGATCGCGGGGATGTTCGGTCTCAGCGCCGTCGTGGTCGGGACGCTGCCCGGCCGTGACTCGTCGAGCAGCGGCAGCTGCGGCGGTGGCTGTTCGTCGAGCTCGTGCGGCAGCGGCGGTGGTGACGGCGGAGGCGGCTGCGGTGGCGGGTGCGGCGGAGGCGGCGGCGACTGACCCCCGTCACCACGCTCCGCATCCCCACTCGCCGCACACGACCCAGCGGGTCTGACGGGACTGTCGGACCTGCCGGGTACGGTTTCCCTCGTGCCTGAAGTTCCCCCCACCCTGAGCCTGCTCGAAACCGCCGTCCACGCCGTCGGCGGCGCGGAGCGTCCTGGTCAGGTGGAGATGGCCGAGGCCGTCGACCACTCGATCCGCACGGGCGAGCACCTCGCGGTGCAGGCGGGCACGGGTACCGGCAAGTCGCTCGCGTACCTGGTGCCGTCCATCCGGCACGCGGTGGCCGAGGCCGAGACGGTGGTGGTCTCGACGGCCACCATCGCGTTGCAGCGGCAGCTGGTGGACCGGGACCTGCCCCGGCTGTCGAAGGCGCTGAAGAAGGACCTGGGCCGGGAGCCCACGTTCGCGATCCTCAAGGGGCGCAGGAACTATCTGTGCATGCACCGCGTGCACAACGGTGCGCCGGACGAGCCCGAGGAGGACGCGCTGTTCGACCCGTTCGCGGTGTCGAAGCTCGGGCGCGAGGTGAAGCGGCTGCACGAGTGGTCCTCGGACACCGAGACCGGCGACCGCGACGAGCTGGTGCCCGGTGTCAGCGAGCAGGCGTGGCGGCAGGTCAGCGTCACGGCCCGGGAGTGCCTCGGCGTGTCCAAGTGCCCGATCGGGTCCGACTGCTTCGCGGAACGGGCTCGGGCCGAGGCCGGCAAGGCCGACGTGGTCGTCACGAACCACGCGATGCTCGCCATCGACGCGTTGGAGGGCTACCAGGTCCTGCCCGACCACGACGTGGTGGTGATCGACGAGGCGCACGACCTGGTGGACCGCATCACGTCCGTGGCCACGGAGGAGCTCAGCGGGGCGTCCGTGGGCATGGCCGCGCGGCGGTGCGGGCGGCTCATCGACCAGGACATCGCGGACCGGCTGGCCGAGGCGAGCGACGGGCTGGCGATGATCCTGGAGGACATGCCGTCCGGGCGGCTGGACGCGCTGCCGAGGGCTCTCGCGGGTGCGCTGGCGGCGACGCGCGACGCGGCGCACAACTGCATGTCGGCCATGGGGTCGGAGCGCAAGGAGGACCCGGACGGGGCGACGGCGCGCAAGCTCGCGCTGGCCTTGCTGGAAGAGGTCCACGACTGCGCGGTGCGGGTGCTGGAGGCGTTCGACGAGGAACGCGACGTCGTGTGGGTCTCGGGCGACTTCAACCAGAAGGCGCCGTCGCTGCGGGTCGCGCCGCTGGGTGTGGGCGGGCTGCTCAGAGAACGGCTGTTCGCCAAGCGCACCACCGTGCTGACGTCCGCCACGCTGACGTTGGGCGGCGCCTTCGACACGATGGCGCGCCAGTGGGGCCTGCCGCCGTCGGAGAAGGTCCGCAAGATCGAGGGCGCGGCGACCGAGAAGGACATCGACGGTCCCAGGTGGAGCGGCCTCGACGTCGGGTCGCCGTTCCAGCACGGCACGAGCGGAATCCTCTACGTGGCAAGGCATCTGCCGCAGCCGGGGCGCGACGGGCTGCCGCAGGAGTACCTCGACGAGATCGAGGGCCTGGTGAACGCGGCGGGCGGGCGCGCGCTCGGTCTGTTCTCCTCGACGCGCGCCGCGAAGCAGGCCACCGAAGCGCTCAGGGACAAGCTCGAGCACCCGATCCTGTGCCAGGGCGACGACGCGACGGGCCTGCTGATCAAGAAGTTCTCCGAGGACGAGCGCACGTGCCTGTTCGGCACGCTGTCGCTCTGGCAGGGCGTCGACGTGCCGGGCCCCAGCCTCCAGCTCGTGATCATGGACAGGATCCCGTTCCCGCGCCCGGACGACCCGCTGGCCTCCGCCCGCCAGAAGGCGGTGAGCTCACGCGGCGGCAACGGCTTCCTGACCGTCGCCGCCACGCACGCCGCCCTGCTGATGGCCCAGGGCGCGGGCCGGTTGCTGCGCTCGATGTCGGACAAGGGCGTGGTGGCCGTCCTCGACCCGCGCCTCGCCACCGCCCGTTACGGCGGCTTCCTCAGGGCCTCACTCCCGCCGTTCTGGACGACGTACGACCCCGAGGTCGTCCGCGCCGCCCTCAAGCGGTTGGACGCGGCTCAGACGAAGTGATCCGCTCGACCAGTTCGTCGCGGTAGGCCTGGGCATCCGGCAGTTCCGGTTCGGAACCGTCGGCGTGCTTCAACGCGCCTTCGAGGATCTTCAACGCCTGCCGTTCGTCCCCGCGCGCGTCGGCCTGCCGTGCCGCGTTCTCCATGGCCTTCGCGAGCTTGGTCTTCGCCTCGGCCTCCTGAACGCTCTTGCTGATCCGGACCCAGTTGCCGGCCGGATCCACCACGACGAACCCGGTGTACCGGTCGTTGCGCAGCCGCGGCCGGGTCATCCGCGGAATGCCGGAGATCAGCACCTTCCCGTGCACCGCGCGCATCCCCGCCGCGAACGCCTCGTACAACGGCCCGGTGTCCTCGACGATGACCACGCACGTGCTGTGCGAGTTCTCCGGAACGTGCCCAGGCATCCCGTAGAAGTGCAGGTTGATGTCCTCGCGCTTCATCGCGACATACGGGTTCGGACGCATCTGCCTGTACGTCTGTGTGAAGCCGAGCATCTCGTAGAAAGCCGACATCTCGTCGATGTCGACACACGGTAGAAGCGGGATTGTCAGTTCGTTTGCCACCGCCCGAAGCTAAGCCCGGACCAGCCAAAACGACACGGAGCTATTTGCTCAAGCAAACAGCATTGCGACTCCACCCAGCACCATCAACGCCGACACGACGGCGATGACCAGCACCCGTCCACGCGACGTCCCGGCGTGCTTCAACGCAATCCCCAACGGACCGACCACGACAGCCCCTTTCGAAGGCATCACAACAGCAGCGCGCACGACCCCGAACGCCACCGACAACGACGACATGCCAAGTTCCCGCGCGCCAACAACATCCGCTTCCCACTGCTCGCGATAGCGCGCATCAGGGGCCACCAACCGCACCAACAACAACGCGACTCTCATGTCGCCGCCCGAGGCACGAAGCGAGGCGCTGGAGCAGCCCGCGCGACGACCTTGCGAGCCTCCGCCGCCCCGTCGGCGGTCAGCAGGTACATCCGCCGGCGCGGGCCACGCCGTTCCGCGTCGTCGTCCCAGGCCGAGGTGACCCACCCCGCGCGTTCCAGCCGGTCCAGCAACGGGTAGACGCTGCCGGACGGCCTGCCGGTGAGCTTGATGATCTCCAGGCCCCAGCGCGGTTCATCCGCGCCGAGCAGGACGGTGAGCACGTCGACGGTGGCCTTGCCGATGCGTTGCAGTGGCTCCACGCCACCAAGACTACCTATGTAGATTAAGCCGTTCAAGCAGCTCTTCGCGGAACTCCAGCGCCGACGCCCGCTCCTCCTCCGAAGCGTGCACCTCCCGCACCAACGCCCCTTCGAGGATCTTCAACGCCTGCCGCTCCGCCCCGTGCGACCCGGCAAGCGTCACCGCGTTGGTCAGCGCCCGCGACAACCCGTTCCGCACGGTCTCGCGCTCCCGCACGGCGGGCACGACCCGGATCCAGTTGCCACCGGGGTCGACGAACAGGAACCCGTCCCGGCGCGGCCGCGTCATCCGCGGGATCCCCGTGATCAGCACCTGCCCGTAGACCCCGCGCATCCCGGCGGCGAACGCCTCGTACAGCTCACGCGGGTCCTCGGCCTGGATCAGGCACGAGCTGTACGACTCCGCCGGCTCGTAGCCCGGGATGCCGAAGAAGTGCAGGTTGATCTCCGAGCGGCGCACCGACAGGTACGCGGTCGGCCGGTGCTGCCGGTACGTGACCGTGAACCCGAGCATCACGTAGAACTCCGCCACCTCGTCGATGGAGGCGCACGGCAGCAGCGGGATCGTCACCTCGTTGGCCACGCCGCCAAACTAGCGCCGCAGGTCAGCCGTCGACCAGCAATCCGCGTAACGGTCCTTGCAATCTTCCGGCACGACGGGACACACCGGGCAGCGGCGTCACCCGCCCGGAACCCTTCAGCTCCGTCCGCCACACGTTGTCGACGACCTCGTGCACGGGACCGGAGACGTCGGCCTGCAGGTGTTCGGTCCACAGCCTCAGCCGTGTCGCCCGCACCACCTCCGCGTCGTCCGTCACGACGTTGACCTCGGTGTCGTTGAACAGCGAGTGCTCGTTCAGGTTCGCCGACCCGACCGACATCCACTTGTCGTCCACAATGGCCAATTTCGCGTGGATGTAGACCGGCGCATCACCATGCGACACAAGCGTTGCGGCGACGAGTCTCTCACCGGAGTCGACGTCGAGCAGCCGGCCGAGCTGGCCGCGGGTGGTGTCGGCGCCGTTGCTCGGCTTCTGCGGCAGCAGCAACACCATCCGGAACTCGTCGGACGGCGGGTTGCGCAGCTTCTCGAGCAGCACCTCGGTGATCTCCGGCGACCACAGGAACTGGTTCTCCACGTAGACCAGCGACTCCGCCGCGCGCAACGCCCGCAGGTACGAGTCGAGCAGGCTGAAGTCGCCGTGCGGGGCGAACGAGTAGGTCTTCTCCGGGATCGTCCGCACCACCTGCACCGATGACGACCCGGCCTCGGGCGGCACCTCGGGAGCGGGCAGGGTCTCGCCCGCGATCTCCAGCCACCGCGCCGCGAAGTGCGAGGCCACCTCCGCCACGACCGGACCCTCGACCTTGGCGATGTGGTCGTGCCAGCCCAGGTCACGCGGCGGGTGTTCCGGGGAGTCGTGGCGGTCGCCCTCCACGGCGGTCATGTCGAGGCCGCCGACGAACGCCACGTCGTCGACGATCACGATCTTCTCGTGGTGGCAGTGCAGCGTCCGCTCCCGCGCGTCCAGCTCGCACCGGACGGCGCCGCACTCCCAGAAAGCCTTCTGCGCGGCCAAAGCACGCTTGCGCGTCGGTTCGAACATCGGGAACGGCGGCCCGGCCCAGAGCAGCACGCGCACGGGAACCCGTTCCGCCGCAGCGGAAAGCAGTTCGCGCAGCTGCGGAGCACCCGGCTCGCGCGTCAGCCGGAAATCCGGCGAGGCGTGCCAGTTCGCGATGTGCACGTACTTCTGCGCGTTCTCGATCGCCTGCGCGATGACGGGAAACGCGTTGGCACCGTCGACGAGGACCTCGATCTTGCACCCGCGCTGCACCGGCCGGCGTGGGGTGAACCACCCCGCGCCGTCACCGGCGAGCACCTCTCCCCACCCCAGCCGCGTCAACCGCCGCGTGTGGTGGGAGCACAGCATGTTCTCCAGCCCGTCTCCGAGCCGGGCATCAAGAACGTCGAGGAAGCCCACGAGACGCGGATTTACCCGATTCGCGCGCTTCTAAACAGCGAGCACCGTCGTCGTGCCCGGCTCGACCTCCGTGAAGCCCGCGTCCCGCACCGCCACGACGTCGCCGCGGTGGATCAGCGAGTCCCACTCCGCCACCGACGGCGTCCGCACGGCACACCGGTAGTCGATCTCCGCCCACGCCTTCAGCTCGACCGCGGACAGGTGCGGCGCCAGCAGCATCGACGCGTGCCCGACCTGCGCCGCGAGCTTGCCGGCCGACATCTCGACCCGCGGGTTCACGTACAGCAGCCGGGCGCCCTCGGGAACGGCGCCGGGCTCGTCCACCGGCAGGTCGGACCCGGAGATCTGCAGCTTCGCGACCTCCCGGGGCGTCTCGGACACCAGCACGGGCAGCAGCGAACGGACCGAGGCGCCGTCCACGGTGATCGTCACCCCTGGCAGCTCCTGCACGGCCTCCCACTGCACCCCACGGGCCCGCCGCGACACCTTGCGGATCCGCCCGGCCACCCACGCCCGCACGGCCTCGTGCCACTCGCCGTCGACGTCGGCACGCGGGTCGAGGCACACCGCGACCGCCGAAGCGGCCGCGGCCTCCAGCAACGCCGTCCGCGACGGCGGGTCGACGCGTTCGATGCGCAACACCATCGGCATCGCGCGCACCTCGGACTCGTCGGCGTAGTTCCGGGAGGCGATCAGGTCGAGGATCATCACAGACGGGTCAGCTCCAGGCCGTCGGCCGCGTCGGCGGCCTCCACCTCGGCCCGCGTCACGCCGAGGATGAACAGGACCGCGTCCAGGAACGGGTGCGACAGCGCGGTGTCGGCCACCTCGCGCAGCGCGGGCTTGGCGTTGAACGCGATGCCGAGGCCCGCCGCGTTGAGCATGTCGATGTCGTTCGCGCCGTCCCCGACCGCGACGCACTGGGCCAGCGACACGCCGACCTCCTCGGCGAACCGCCGCAGCGCCACGGCCTTGCCCGGCCGGTCGACGATCTCGCCGACGACCTGCCCGGTCAGCTTGCCGTCCACGACCTCCAGCGTGTTCGCCGCGCAGAAGTCCAGCTGCAGCTCGTCCGCGAGACCCGTGATCACCGACGTGAATCCGCCGGACACCACACCGCAGTAGAAGCCGAGGCGCTTGAGCGTCCGGATCGTTGTGCGCGCACCGGCCGTGAGCTCGAGCGATGCCCCGACCTCCGCCAGCACCTTCTCGTCGAGGCCCTCCAGCAACGCCACCCGGCGTCGCAGCGACTCGGCGAAGTCGAGCTCGCCGCGCATCGCGGCCTCGGTGATCTCGCGCACCTGCTCCTCGCACCCGACGTGCGCGGCCAGCATCTCGATCACTTCGCCCTGGATCAGCGTGGAGTCGACGTCGAACACCACCAGGCGCTTGGCCCGGCGGGTCAGCCCGGCGCGTTCGACCGCGACGTCCAGACCGACCCGGACCGACACGTCGGCGAGCGCCGACCGCAGCGCCGCGTCGGCCTCCATCGTGTCGTCCGCGACGGAAACCCGCAGCTCGAGGCCCGTGACGGGGTAGTCGGCGACACCGCGGATCGCGTCGATGTTCACGCCGAGCGACGCCAGCCGGCGCGCGACCTCGGTGAACGCCTTCGCGGTGACCGGGCGGCCGAGCACGATCAGCACGTGCGAGGACTCCAGGCGCGCGGTCCGCTTCGAGTCGGCACCGATCTCGATCTCCACGTGCATCGAGACGGTGGCCATGGCCTGCTCCACCGACTCCTGCAGGCCCTCGGGGTCGTGGTCGGTCGAGACCAGCGCGCCGAGCACCAGGCGGCCCCGGATCACGACCTGCTCGACGTCCAGCACCTCGACGCCGTGCCTGGTCAGCACGGCGAAGAGCACCGAGGAGACGCCAGGCTTGTCGGGGCCGGTCACGGTGATGAGCACGGGCGTTTTCACGTCGTCGTCTCCTCGTAGAACGCGAAGAGCCCCGACCGCGTGAAGCAGCCGGGGCTCGTCGTTGAACCTGTGAAGAGCAGGTTACTTGTCGTGCTCCGAATCGTCCTTCTCGGAGGCGGTGCCCGACTTGATCGCTGATGCGGCCATCTCGGACAGCGCGGGTGCCGCCTTCTCGTGCGGGATGGTCTTGCCGGTGAAGGTCACGTGGCCCTCGTTCCGGATCCGCTCGATCATGTGCGGGTAGTGCAGCTCGAACGCCGGGCGCTCCGAACGGATCCGGGGCAGCTCGGTGAAGTTGTGGCGCGGCGGCGGGGACGAGGTCGCCCACTCGAGCGAGTTGCCGTAGCCCCACGGGTCGTCCACCGTCACGACCTCACCGAAGCGGTAGCTCCGGAAGACGTTCCAGATGAACGGCAGCGTCGACGCGCCCAGGATGTAGGCGCCGATCGTCGAGATCATGTTGAGCGTCGTGAAGCCGTCGGACGCCAGGTAGTCGGCGTACCGGCGCGGCATGCCCTCGTTGCCCAGCCAGTGCTGGACGAGGAACGTCGCGTGGAAGCCGAGGAACGTCGTCCAGAAGTGCAGCTTGCCGAGCGGCTCGTCCATGAACCGGCCCGTGATCTTCGGGAACCAGAAGTAGATGCCCGCGAAGGTCGCGAACACGATCGTGCCGTAGAGCACGTAGTGGAAGTGCGCGACGACGAAGTACGTGTCGGACACGTGGAAGTCGATCGCCGGCGCGGCCAGCAGGATGCCGGACAGACCACCGAAGAGGAACGTCACGATGAAGCCGATGCTGAACAGCATGGGCGTCTCGAACGTCAGCTGGCCCTTCCACATCGTGCCGATCCAGTTGAAGAACTTCACACCGGTCGGGACCGCGATGAGGAACGTCATGAAGGCGAAGAACGGCAGCAGCACGGCGCCGGTCGCGTACATGTGGTGCGCCCACACGGCGACGGACAGGGCCGCGATGCCGAGCGTCGCGTAGACCAGGCCGTTGTAACCGAAGATCGGCTTGCGGCTGAACACCGGGAAGATCTCCGACACGATGCCGAAGAACGGCAAGGCGACGATGTAGACCTCCGGGTGACCGAAGAACCAGAAGAGGTGCTGCCACAGGATCACGCCGCCGTTGGCGGGGTCGAACACGTGGGCGCCGAGGTGCCGGTCCGCCAGCAGGCCCAGCAGGGCCGCGGTCAGGATCGGGAACGCGAGCAGCACCAGCACCGACGTCACCAGGATGTTCCAGGTGAAGATCGGCATCCGGAACATCGTCATGCCGGGAGCGCGCAGGCAGACCACGGTGGTGATCATGTTCACCGCGCCGAGGATGGTGCCGAGACCACCGACCACCAGGCCGGAGATCCACAGGTCGGCGCCGACGCCGGGCGAGTGGATGGCGTTGCTCAGCGGCGTGTACGCGAACCAGCCGAAGTCAGCCGCACCACCGGGGGTGATGAAGCCCGCCATCACGATCAGGCCACCGAAGAGGTAGAGCCAGTACGAGAAGGCGTTCAGCCGCGGGAACGCGACGTCGGGCGAGCCGATCTGGAGCGGGAGCACGAAGTTCGCGAAGCCGAAGACGATCGGCGTCGCGTACAGCAGCAGCATCACGGTGCCGTGCATCGTGAAGAGCTGGTTGAACTGTTCCTGGGAGAGGAACTGCATGCCGGGCCGGGCCAGCTCGGTCCGCATCAGCATGGCCATCGCGCCGCCGACCATGAAGAAGGCGAACGAGGTGACCAGGTACATGATGCCGATTTGCTTGTGGTCCGTGGTGCGGAACATCCGCAGCAGGAAGGACCCCTTGACCGCAGTGCGCGTCGGATAAGGACGCGTTGCGATCGGCTGCGGGGCTACGGCCGTCACGGTACCTCCAGGCCTTGGTGGGACCAGTAGTTCGGGAAACTCCCCGGATATTAGACGGAGCCGATCAGCTCCATTCGGGTGGGCCATGCCCGGTGGCCAGCGGCGTAGCGCACGTCACACGTATCCTGCCGCCGTGCTCCGATTGCTCGCTGTCGCTTCTGTCCTGTTGCTGGCCGCCTGCGGCTCTCCCGCCACGCACAACTCCGCGGACGTCGCGTTCGCCCAGGGGATGGTGCCTCACCACGAGCAGGCGCTGGAGATGTCCGGGCTCGTCGCGTCCCGCACGGAGAACCCCCACGTGATCGACCTGGCCAAGCGCATCGCGGACGCGCAGAAGCCCGAGATCGACCGCATGAACGGCTGGCTCCGCACGTGGAACGCGCCGGTGCAGGCGTCGTCACACACCTCGCACGGCCACACGGAGTCGCACGGCATGGTCGACCTGGGCAACCTCGCCGACCTGGACGGCACCGACTTCGACCGCCAGTGGCTGTCGCTGATGATCCAGCACCACAGAGGCGCCGTGGAGATGGCGCAGAAGCACCTCGGGGCCGGCACCGACCCGGAGACCCGCAAACTCGCCCAGGACGTCGTCGGCCACCAGGAGAAGGAGATCGCGGAAATGGAGTCGCTCCTCCCCCAGGGCTGATGCCAGCCTTCGTGTCGTGGACGCAGGTGGCCTTCGTGCCGTGGATGCAGGTGTACGCGCCGCCGTCTCGCTGGCGGCCTCACACGGCCTGAGGTGCTCCGACCCTCTCGTGCTGAAGCACGGCAGCAACGTCCTCGTGCACCTGCACCCGGCCCCGGTCGTGGCCCGCATCGCCGCCCGCACGGCTTTGATCCGGCCTTCCGTGATCTCTCACTTCACCCGCGACCTGTCGGTGTCGTCGTTCCTGGCCGGGCGCGGCGTGCCGGTCGTGACGCCTTCTGACGAGCTTCCCGCCGGACCTCATGTCGTCGACGGCTTCGTGCTCTCTTTCAGCACGTACGTCGCGCACGAGCCCGGCGTGAGGCTTTCCCGCGAGGACGTTCTGAAGCTCCTGCCGGACCTGCACGCCGAACTACGGCTGTACGAGGGCGAGCTTCCGCTGCGCGGCCCGCTGGACGACATCGACAACATCCTGGGCTACCTGGACCGCCTCGGCGTGCCTGACCTCGGCCGCTTCCGCACCTGGCGCGACTCCCTGAACTGGCCCGAGCACCACAACGACGTCCAGCCGCTGCACGGCGATTCCCACGCCGGCAACCTGCTGGTGACACCCTCGGGCCCGGTCTGGAACGACTTCGAGGACACCTGGCGGGGTCCAGTCGCCTGGGACCTCGCGTGCGTTGGAATCGAAGAAGCCGCCCAACGCACCGTGGAGATCTACGGCGGCGGAGCGGCTTCTTCGGACGTGGAGTTCCACACCGAGACACGCAGGATGTTCGGCACGCTGTGGGACGTGTTGGTGCAGTGGTCTTAGGCGCGACGCCTGCGCATCATGAGCACTAGTGCAGCACCGGCGGCCACCAGCGCGGCACCGAACCCGAGCAGCCACGGAGATCCGAACCCGGTCGCGGCCAGTCCGCCCTCGTTGGCGACGGGGACGAACGCGGGGGTGGTGGTCGTGGTCGGCGCGACCTCAGAAGAGCTCGTAGCGCTGGTCGTGGTCGTGCTCGACGGGGTCGACGAGTGCGTCACGGTCGACTCGGACGTCGTGGTCGTGGTCGTCGTAGTAGTGGTGGTGGTCGTGGTGGTGGGGGTCTCGTCCTTCACACCACAGCCGAACCAGTGGCTGATCTGCGGGATCTGCCCGCCGTTGTTGAACGGCGACCGCAGGTCCTCCCACGGCAGCGCCGCACCGAGCTTGTCGTCGAGGTAGACGTTGAACTTGTCCCCGCCCTTCACCAGGATGCCCGTGATCTTGATGCCGGCGGGGACAGCCGTGATGTCGAGGTACTGCTCGTTGTCACCACCCGTGTAGGTGAACAGGTTCGGGTGAACCGTCGAACCGGTGAGTCCGCCGACCGTGCAGGCCTCGGGGTGGTTGATGTCGACGTTCTTGAGGAACGGCGTCGCACGGGGGTCGTCCGTGATCGGCACCTCGGGCTGCGCGAGGGCCGTGGTCGCCAGGACCATCGTGGCCACAGCGGCCGTGGCGGCCGAAGCGAGCAGGCCGGCTCTTCTCAGGGGCGTCAAACGCATCGAGTTACTCCGTGAGGTTGGCGGATGCGGCGATCTAAGACGATCGACGTCCCCCGAACGGGCTAGATGACGATCAACTTCACCCTTGTGGCCGATTCGTTATTCCCCTGTGAAGTGGCATCCCCAAACGACCGAACGCCGAGGCGCCGGCAGAACCGGCCCTCGGCGTTCTTCGTCGCTACGACTCAGACGTCCTGCTCGGTACGAGCAGGACGCAGGAACACGGTGCCACCACCGTTGGGCATACGCCTGAACCAGTCGACAGGGGTCACGGGGGTACCGATCACCGGACCCGCACCTCCGGGGAGGTGCGGAACAGGCAGGCCGGGAGTCTGCGAGGACTGCGGCCCGCGGAAAGGCTGGTTCGGGGTGGTCATAGTTCCTTAGAGTTCCTTTTCGGGAGTGCGCTCGACAAGATCGGCTAGCAGCAATTCTCCGAACGCGTTCTCAAGCCGGCGTCGCACCTCGGCTGATCCGACCTGCCACTCCCCGGTCGCCCTGAGAACGAGACGTTCGAACTTCTGCGGCGTTCCATCCCGCCCGCATTGGCCGATGGCCCAGCCGGCGTCCTCGTCGAGCCAATAGATCCTTGGCGGGTTTGCTTGCCTTCCGGCGACCACCCGACCCGAAATCGAACGCCTGTACTGGACGTTCGAACTCAGGCGAAATACGTGATCGCGCGAAAGATGGCAAGATACAGCCACACCCGGTGGATCGTCCACTTCGGACGGCGCTAGTCCCTGACCACTGGAATCAGTGGCTTCACCCATCAGGGCGCGGAGCAGCCACCGAGCGTCACCAAGAAGATCGCGCTCGTGGACCAGGAGCCATCGGCCGATCTCCGCTGCGCGCTCACTTGCTTTTGCCAGCAATGAATCCGGGCCGAGCTGTTCGGCACCAACCGACAGGAAGAACTGCGCGAGGCAGCTGTACGCGTGCCAAGCCGCGAACGTCTGTTCCAGTGGCCATCGAGCTCCGGACCACGAAGTCTGGAAATAGTCCGCGTCCTCCGCCCCGGAGTCAAGAAAATCTTTCGTGATTGCCATGTCGAAGAACTTTTCGTGCGCACCTTCGTGGACGAGCGCCTCGGCCACCTCCATGGGCACCGAAGGCTCGTCGATCAGTACGATGCCGGGGACGTAGCGCGTCGAAGCCGAGACCACGCCGCCCGAGGTCTCCCTCTTCATCACCGCGAGCATCGACACGTGACCGAGCAGGTCCTCGGCCATGGCGGGGGCCAGTTCGCGGAACAGTCGCACGCCCTCGGCCACGATCGCCAAGGCCGTCTCGAACCTGTCGCCGTCGACCTCCGTCAGCGGCTGGGGCCGGGTGTTCGGCGGGGCGACGATCCGCAGCGGCGCTTCCAGCACGTCGGCGGCGGCCGGGTCCGCGGCTACAGCGATTCCCACATCCCGCACCGACATCGCGGCGACCTCGATCAGACGCGCGGGATCCAGACCACTTTCACCGGCCAGTGCGCGGCCGATCTCGTAACGGACGATGGGGTGGTCGGCGAGGTTGTCGGACAACTCCGCATCCGGGGCGAAGAGATCCAGCCCGAGCCGGTAGAGCGCGCGGCGCTCGTCGACAAGCGTGACAGCAGGCGACAGCACCGCGTGAAGCGCATGCGTACTCGCGGGCGCAGCCATTCAGACTCCGTTCACGTCCCCCGACGCCATGGAGTCAGCGCCCCACAAGGGAATGTGCGCTGAGGGCGCCACTCTACACATGGTGAGGCATACCACATTCAGGTCCCCCTTACACGAAAACGTCCCGGTCCGCACCCCCCTGAGGAGCGGACCGGGACGTCTGAACTAGCGAGTTCTGTTCATCAGCCAAACATGATGCTGGTGACGTTCACGAAGCCGACGACAGCCAGCGCGATGATCGAGACGGCGACCATCGTGAGCACGGTCCGCCAGCCGATGGCCGTGACGGCGACCGCGACGGCACCTGCGATTCCGAGTGCACTCCCTGTGGACATCTCGTTTCCTCCCGACTAGGCGAGCTCGTGCTCCCAGGTGTGGGCGGTCCTGGGCGGCCTGCCATGACAAAAGGGTCTCGCGCTGTAGGTTGTCTGTCAACCGTCGACTGGTTGCCAGACAAGTTGCAACCAGACTGCGAGAGGCCTAAGCTGAACCAATGCCCGCCGACGAGTCTCATTCCGGCGAGAGCTGGGCGCTCTCGCCCGATTCGCGACGCCCGCTTCCGGAGCTGATCGAGCAGAAGCTCCGAGAGCAGATCATCGGCGGCACCCTCAAGGCGGGCGACCGCCTTCCCACCGAGCCGGAACTGGCCCGCAAGCTCGACGTCGCCCGGTCGTCGCTGCGCACAGCCCTGCAACGGCTGCAGTTGCAGGGCATCGTCGAGGTGCGACGCGGCCTTGGTTGGTACGTGCGCCGCACCGACCTCACCGCCGTGGACGACCGGCTGGAGGGCAAACTCGCCACCCGCCAGTTCTCGCAGACGGACCTGCTGGAAGTGCGGATCGCCCTGGAGACCACGGCCACGAGCCTCGCCGCGGTGCGCGCCGGAAACGGTGAGCTGGACGAGCTGGCCAAGCTGAACCACCAGTACCAGCGCGCGCAGGTCGAGGACACGCAGGAGGTGATCGAGCTGGACGAGGAGTTCCACTCGGCGCTGATCCGCGCGTCGCACAACGAACTGCTCGAGAGCATGTACCAGACGCTCGTGCCGGGCCTTCAGGACTGCAAGCGGCACACGAACACGACCCGCGAAGTGCACAACCGCTCGGCGAACGAGCACGAGCAGGTCATCTGGTTCCTGCGCAGGCACGACGAGGTGGGCGCGAAGAGCGCGATGACCTCCCACCTGCTGGGTCTGTACAACGACCTCGTCACCGACGACATCACGGTGAAGGCCACGCTCAGCACCTACGTCGGGGTGTCGGACAAGCCGATCTGGAACAAGCCCCGCTGATACGGCGGGCACCGAATGGGTCTGGCGCTGCTGCGCCATCCCTCCCACCATGTAGGGACTGCGGTGGAGTGAGGGGGCGGGCGACGGGTGGCGGCTGCGCGCAGGCACACAGGGGCGCTGGTCGTCGCATTGTCGCTCCTCGTTGTGGCGGCAGCGGACCTGACCGCGGTCCTGCTCTGGCAACCGACGTCGCGGAGCCTGTTGCACGACGTCCTGGTGGTGCTCTGGCCGCTACCCGCCCTGATCGGCCTCCTGGTCGGTGCCTACGAGCTCTTCCTGCACCGCCGCCTGGTCACCGAGATCAGCCGGATCACCGGCCCGAGCATCGTCGAGCACCTGTTGCCGGGTGACGTGCTGAAGACGTTCCTGTCGTCGATCTACGGCAGCAACGACGCCAATCAGGACGTGATCTCCGGCGTGCTCGGCGGCCACGGCGTGCAGCCCCACGGCAAGGACCTGACCATCAGCACGAACACCACTGTGCGGATGGAGCTCCAGGGCATCGACCCGACGACCTACCACCTGGTGATCACCCAGACCTACAACTTCCGGCACAACGTCCCGGTGGACCGCTTCGTCATCTTCGCGACCAGCAACGTGTTGCTGCGCGACACGATCAGCGCCGCGTGCCGCTACCCCCTCTTCGAGCTCTACTACATCACCGACCCGTCGCTATTCCTGGATTCGGTGGACGACCTGCTCGGCTCCGCCCAGATAGCGGTGGACTACGTCGACCACGCCGGCAGCGTGCGGTCCGCCGCGCCGAGCCAGATCCCGCCGGTCGAGGTGCGGTTCGACCAGTGGCAGAACTACCTGACGTTCTTCCGCGAGCCGATGTGGCCGCTGCCCAAGCTCAGCCCGCACGATCACATGGGAGACCTGCGGATCTTCGAGTGCGATCTCAGTGCCATCGCGGAGGACCACATGGTGCGGGCGATCCAGGGACTGAGCATCCGCTCGCGCACGCTCCAGCGGACGAACGAGGGCTTCTGCTACTGGCAGCCGCCCTATCCGTCCTATGTGGAGCAGATCAGTTTCGACGCACGCGGACTCGGGGTCGGCGAGTCCCCCGAGCACGAGTTCGCCATCATGCCGTTCCTGTTCCGCTCCAACACGGTGACCGGACAGTGGCTGAAAGCGGCCGACCTGGACGACCTCACGGTTCGGTCGTGGCTGCTTCCTGGTCACGGGGTGGCTCTGATGTGGCGGGAAGCGCGTGGTTGACCGTTCCGCCAGTAGGCGCGCGGCGGAACTAGTCGACTCCCCGCACCGGGTCCGCGGGGACCGGCGGCGGGGTGGGGACCGCAGGGCTGTCGTCGAGCGCCATGACGTCTCTCCTCGCCTCTGACCGACCTTCGAGCGTAGCCACAGCTCCGTTCGACGGGCGCCTGCCGAGCGGGTGAGCATGGCTTGCAAATGGGCGCAAGAAATTGCGTACACTTGCGGCATGACGCAACGGAGGCTGGCCGAGGTCGCGGCCAAGGTCGGGGTCAGCGAGGCCACCGTCAGCCGGGTGCTGAACGGCAAGCCGGGCGTCTCCGACGCCACGCGCAGTGCCGTGCTCACCGCGCTTGACGTGCTGGGTTACGAGAGGCCGACGCAGCTGCGGGGCGAGCGGGCAAGGCTCGTGGGGCTGGTGCTCCCGGAGTTGCAGAACCCGATCTTCCCCGCATTTGCGGACGTGGTCGGCAACGCTCTCGCGCAAAGGGGCTTCACCCCCGTCCTCTGCACCAGGACCGCCGGCGGGGTCACCGAGGCGGAGTACCTGGAGCTGTTGCTGGAGCAGCACGTCAGCGGGATCGTGTTCGCCGGTGGGCTGTACGCGCAGAAGGACGCTAGCCATGGGCACTACCAGCAGATGATGTCCCGGAAGCTGCCTACGGTGCTGGTCAACGCCGCCATAGACGACCTGGCGTTTCCGCGGGTGTCGTGTGATGACGCGGTGGCCGTGGAGCAGGCGTACGGGCACCTGGTCTCCCTTGGGCACAAGCGGATCGGGGCCGTGCTCGGGCCTCTGGACCACGTGCCGAGCTTGCGCAAGCAGCAGGCGCTCGACCGGTGTGGTGGCGCGGATGTCGAGCACGCGATGTTCAGCTTGGAGGGCGGGCAAGCCGCGGCTACCAAGCTCGTGCAGCGTGGGGTTACGGCGATCATCTGTGCCAGCGACCCACTCGCGTTGGGGGCGATCAGGGCCGTTAGGCGTGCTGGGTTGGATGTTCCGAAAGACGTGTCGATCATCGGGTATGACGATTCCGCGTTCATGACCTGCACTGATCCGCCTCTTACGACCGTGCGGCAGCCCATTGAGGCGATGGGGCGGGCGGCTGTCGAGCTGTTGGCGAACCAGATCTCCGGCAACGCGGTGGCGCCGGACGAGTTGCTGTTCGAGCCCGAGTTGGTGGTGCGGGCGTCCAGTGCGCCGGTGAGGTAACGAACGCAGTCAGCTTCTTGCGAGTTTTCGTCTGGATATTGCGTTCAGATGTAACGGCGCCTTATGGTCGCCGTCACATCGACGCGCTCGCGAGAAGGGCGGCCCCACCATGAAGAAGTCCGCTGCCGTGCTGATTGGCGGTGTCCTGGCCCTAAGCTCCGTCGGCTGTGGGAACGGTTCCACGACCGAGCCCGGCGGCAAGGTCCAGATCAACATCAACGGTCAGCCGCCGCAGACCCAGGCGTTCGACCGCAAGGTCTTCGACGAGGACGTCGCGGAGTTCGAGACAGCGAACCCGGACATCGACCTCGTGCCGCACGAGGGGTTCATGGACCCGAAGACGTTCAGCGCCAAGCTCGCCGGCGGCCAGTTGGAGGACGTCTTCTACGTCTACTTCACCGATCCCGCCGCTCTCATCGCCCGCAAGCAGGCCGCCGACCTGACGGACTACGTCAAGGACGTGCCGCACTACGGCGACCTCAAGCAGGAGCTCAAGGACGTCTTCACGGTCGACGGCAAGGTCTACGGGCTGCCCACGGCCAACTACACGATGGGGCTGCTCTACAGCCGCGCCAACTTCACCAAGGCCGGCCTGGACCCCGACAACCCGCCGAAGACGTGGGACGAGGTGCGCACGGCGGCCAAGAAGCTCAAGGACGCCGGTGTCACCGGGTTCGCCGAGTACAGCAAGAGCAACCAGGGCGGCTGGCACTTCACGACGTGGATCAAGTCCGTCGGCGGTGACGTCGCGAAGAAGGACGGCGACAAGTACGTCGCCGACTTCAACAACGACAAGGGCAAGGAAGTCCTGCGCAGGCTCAAGGAGATGCGCTGGGACGACAACTCCATGGGCGAGAAGCAGCTCCTGGAGATCGGCGACGTGCAGAACATGATGGGCGCCGGGCAGCTCGGCATGTACCTGGCCGCGCCGGACAACGTCGCCGCGATCGTCAACCAGTTCAAGGGCAAGTACGACGACTACGGCCTGGCCGCCATCCCGGAGCAGAAGGGCACGCTGCTCGGCGGCGAGGGTTACATGATCAACCCGAAGGCGACGCCGGAGAAGATCAAGGCGGGCCTGAAGTGGATCCAGTGGAAGTACCTGAACCCGGACCGCCTCGAGGGCAACCTGCAGAAGTACAAGGACCGCGGTCAGCCCGTCGGACTGCCGATCCCGCCGATCGCCGACATCTGGACCGGTGAGCCGCGCAAGAAGCAAGAAGACCTCAAGGCCAAGTACGCCACCATGCCGGTGAAGAACTTCCAGGCCTATGTGGACGGTTCGGAGAAGACCAAGGGTTCGCTCGAACCGCCGCAGGCGCAGCAGGTCTACGCGATCCTCGACAGCGTGGTGCAGGCGACCCTGACGAACAAGGACGCGGACCACGCGGCACTGCTGAAGGACGCGGAGACCAAGGTCAACGCCGTTCTGGCGCAGGTGAAGTAGGTGCGGCGCCACGTCACCGCGTACGGCTTCCTGAGTCTCGCGCTGGTCGTCTTCGCGATCTTCTCCTGGTGGCCCATCGTGCGCGGGGTGGTCCTGAGCTTCCAGCAGGTCAACTTCGTCACGAGTCCCGACTGGGTCGGCTGGGAGAACTTCGAGCGACTCTTCGCGGACCCGCTGTTCGGGGTGGCGTGGCGCAACACGCTGTACTTCACGCTTCTCGCACTGGTCCTCGGGTTCGGCGTGCCGTTCCTCACGGCCGTGGTGCTCAACGAGCTGCGGCACGCCAAGGGCTACTTCCGCCTGCTGGTCTACCTGCCGGTGATGTTGCCGCCGGTCGTCACGGCCCTGCTGTGGAAGTGGTTCTACGACCCGGGACCGGGGCTGTTCAACTCCGTCCTCAGAGGACTGAACCTCCCCACGCTCCAGTGGCTGGACTCCGCGAGCACCAGCATGATCAGCCTCGTCCTGGTGATCACGTGGGCGAACATGGGCTCGGCGACGCTGATCTACCTGGCGGCGCTGCAGACCATCCCCGGTGAGCTGTACGAGGCCGCGGACCTGGACGGCGCGGGCATCGTCAAGAAGGTCTGGCACGTCACGATCCCGCAGACCAAGTTCGTGATCCTGATGCTGTTGCTGCTGCAGGTCGTCGCGACGATGCAGATCTTCACCGAGCCGTTCATCATGACCGGCGGCGGTCCGGAGGAGTCCACGGTCACCGTGCTGCTCCTGCTGTACCGCTACGCCTTCTACTACAACGACTTCGGCACCGCGAGCGCGCTGAGCCTGATCCTCTTCGCGGTGCTGGGCGTCTTCTCCTTCCTCTACCTCAAGATCACCCGGAAGGCCGACGCATGAGGACTCTCACCAGGGGAACGGGCGCGACGTACTGGGTCGTCCTCGCCGGCACGCTGGTGCTGTTCACCGCGGCGTTCCTGCTCCCGCTCGTCTGGGTGCTGCTCGGCGCGTTCAAACCGCCGGCGGAACTGGCCCAGCAACCACCGACGATCCTGCCGCGGACGTGGGAACCGGGCGCGTACGTCGACGCCTGGAACTACATGGAACTGGGCAAGTTCTTCGTCAACACGCTCGTCGTCGCGATCGGCGCGTGGGCGGTGCAGATGGCCGTGATCGTCCCCGCGGCCTACGCGCTGAGCAAACTGCGGCCGATCTTCGGCAACGTGATCATGGGCCTGATGCTGGCGACGCTGATGTTGCCCTCGACGGCCGTGCTGGTCCCGGTCTACCTCACGCTCACGGACCTCGACCTGCTCAACAACCCGGCGGGCATCTGGCTGCCAGCCGCGGCGAACGCGCTGAACGTCTACCTGCTCAAACGCTTCTTCGACCAGATCCCGGAAGAGCTCCTCGAAGCGGCCAGGATCGACGGCGCGAACACGTGGACGACGCTCGTCCGCATCGTGCTGCCGATCTCGCGCCCCATCCTCGCCGTCGTCTCGATCTTCGCGGTCGTGGCGGCGTGGAAGGACTTCATCTGGCCGCTGCTCGTGTTCCCCGATCCGGCGAAGCAGACGCTCAGCGTTGCGCTTCAACGCTTCGCGCCGGACACACCGATCAACCTCCTGCTCGCGGGCCTCGTGCTGGCGAGCCTGCCGATGGTGGCGCTGTTCCTGGCGTTCCAGCGGCACATCCTCGCGGGGCTCACCGCGGGCGGCGTAAAAGGGTGAAAGGACACCACATGAGTTGGTGGCGCAACGCATCCATCTACCAGGTCTACCTGCGCAGCTTCGCGGACGGCAACGGTGACGGCATCGGCGACCTGGCCGGCCTCCGCGCCAAGCTCCAGCACATCGCGAGCCTCGGCTTCGACGCGATCTGGCTGAACCCGTGGTACCCGAGCCCGCTCGCCGACGGCGGTTACGACGTGGCGGACTACCGCGACATCGAGCCCGTGTTCGGGTCGCTCGCGGACGCCGAGAAGCTCATCGCGGACGCGCATGGCCTGGGCATCCGGATCATCATCGACCTCGTCCCGAACCACAGCAGCGACCAGCACCCGTGGTTCAAGGACGGCCTGTGGGACCGCTTCCACGTGCGGGACTCCGAGGAGATCCCGAACGACTGGCAGTCGCGCTTCGGCGGACCGGCGTGGAGCAAGCTGGAGGACGGCCGCTGGTACCTGCACCTCTACGCCGCCGAGCAGCCGGACTTCAACTGGGAGAACCAGCTCGTCCACGACGAGTTCGAGGACATCCTGCGGTTCTGGCTCGACCGCGGTGTCGACGGCTTCCGCATCGACGTGGCCGACGGCCTGGTCAAGGACTTCAGCAAGCCGAACGCGGAGCTGCCCTACTCCGACCAGGACGGCGTGCACGACATCTACCGCCGGTGGCGCGAGATCGTCGACGAGTACGACGGCGACCGCATCCTCGTCGGCGAGATGTGGCTGCCGGACCCGGTCCGGTTCGCCCGGTACCTCAGGCAGGACGAGATGCACTCGGCGTTCAACTTCGACTTCCTCTGCTGCCCGTGGAACGCGGGCGAGCTGCGCAAGGTCGTCGACAGCACGCTCGCCGCGCACGAACCCGTCGGCGCGCCACCGACCTGGGTGCTCTCGAACCACGACGTGACGAGGCACGTGACCCGCTACGGCCGCGAGAAGACGGGCTTCTCCTTCGCGGACAGGCAGCACGGCGCCCCGACCGACTTCGAACTGGGCACGCGCAGGGCACGGGCGGCGATCATGCTCACGGCGGCACTGCCCGGCGGCGTCTACGTCTACCAGGGCGAGGAGCTGGGCCTCTGGGAGGTCGAGGACCTGCCGGACGAGCTGCGCGAGGACCCGGTGTGGCACCGCTCGGGCTTCACCGACCGGGGCCGCGACGGCTGCCGCGTGCCGCTCCCCTGGTCCACAGAGGACGGTCCGAGCTGGCTGCCGCAGCCGGAGAACTGGCAGAAGTTCTCGGTCGCGGTCCAGTCGGACGACCCCGGGTCGATGCTCGCCCTGTACCGCCAGGTGTTCGCGCACCGCCGCGGCATCGACGGCGAACTGGAGTGGCTCGACCTGGGCGAGAACGTGCTGGCGTTCCAGCGTGGCGACCACACGTGCGTCGTCAACCTGTCGGACCGGGCGATCGATCTGCCGGGCGTGCCAACGTTGTCAAGCATTCCGCTCACCAACGGCCAGCTGCCGCCGGACGCCGCGGCCTGGCTGAAGTAGACAGGGGCCGGGGGTGGCCACGAGCCACCCCCGGGCTTCACCTCGTCGCGTACGGCGAGTTGTCGACCTTCGTGGACTCGGTCGGCAGGTTCTTCGCGACACCGATCGCCACGTTGTCCACGATGGTGTCCGCGGCGGCTTTCGGCATGACGCCGTTCAGCGCGGCCTTGGCGTCGTCCAGCACGCCGAAGATCTTGTCGATGATCTTGGATAGGCCCCGCAGGGCGTCGACGACCCTCTTGATCCAGCCGGAGACCTTCTCCGCCCACTTCACGACCAGCCGGATGCCGTCCGCGATGATGCCCGGCGTGGCGAGGCCCATCGTGATCAACGCCGCCGCGGCCCACCGGATGAGCGCCTGCGTCAGCTCGCTCATGCCCAGCGCGATGAGGTCGCGCACGATGGTGCGCACCGTGGCGACGGCGACACCGGCCCCGGTCAGCGCGGCACCCACGCCCTCGGCGGCGATGCCCGCGGCCTTGACCCCGGTCGCCTCCACCTTCGCCACGGCGGTGTAGGCGTCGACCGCGGCACCCCGCCACGCGGAGGTGTCGGCGGCGACGACGCGAGACATCTCCTCGGCCGCCTTCTTGAGGTGATCACCGACGTTGCCCCACGTGGCCGCGTTCTGGTTGATCACACCGGGGTTTCCCGCCAGCGAGTCGAGCATCGACTTCAGCGGCTCGACGTGCTCGATGAACCAGGCGAACGCGGACGACAGCAGTGTGCCGAACGGGTCGCTGAGAAAGCCGAGCGCGTCGATGCCGGCACCGCCGATGTTGACGAGGCCTTCTCCCCACTCGCCGCGCTGGATCGCGGAGATCGCGTCGGCCGCGGGCTCCACCAGGTTGAGGCCGGCGAGTGCGCCGGGGCCCTCGGGTGCCTTGGCCACCAACGGGTTCGGTGCGGTCACGACGTCCACTCCCCGAGCTTCTCGACGATCTTCTTGAAGTTGCCGCCGAGCTTCTGGTCGACGGCGTCGTAGGTGTCGGCCATGCCGTTCACACCGTCCACCGTCGCACTGACAACGCCGTGCGCGGTGTTGACGGCACCGGTGCCAGCGGCCTCGATCGTGCCCACGATCGGTTCGATCAGCGGGCTGCAGAGGATGCCGTACGCGTTGGCTCCGTTGATCTGCGCCTGCCCGATGGCCTGCTGCGCCGTCTCGATCTGCTTCACGATGCCCTCCAGCCGTTTGGCGTGCTCGCGCATCGCCTCCGTCTGGACGTTGAACCCTCCGCCGGTCACGTGATCACCAGCCCTTGTCGTCACGGGCGAAGTTGTGCCCGCCGAAGTCGTCGTCATCTACCGGTCCGGAAGGCCTCGGAGGCGCGGGGTCCTCGGGCGGCGGCTCCGGGAAGCGCTCGTGGTAACCACCCATCAACGCGTCCATGGTCGCGGAGTCGTCGCCGATGATCGGTGCCATGGCCTCCTGCATCCTGGCCGCGATCTGCGCCTGGGCGGTCCGCATCGCGCCGAGGATCTCGGCAGACAGCTGCGCGGGCTGCTTGCGCAACGCCGCGTCGGTCAGGTCCAGCGCGGAGACGATGCCGTTCTGGTCGACCGTGACGGACACCGAGCCGTCCGACGAACGCCGCGTCACGCTGACCGCGTTCGCGACCTGCTTCATCTCGTCGGCTTGCCGGAGCTTCGCCTGGATCTGCTCGTTCCACTGACGCATCATCGCGTCGGGATCGGCCGCTGCCGGATTCATCTAGTCCCTCTCCTGTGCCTTCTTGCGACGGGAGGCGACGGTGCCGAGCACGGCCAGCGCCCCGATCCCGCCGATCCCCATTCCCCCGAGCAACGAGCCGATGCCCAGCACGACGCTCGGTTCGTACACGGCTCGGTACACCGGTGAGTTGCCCGACCCGTTGCGGATCTTGTTCTCGCCCCGTTGCACGACCCGCACGTCGGTGTCCTCGTCGGACGGCGTGAGCTGGTCCGGTTCCGCCGTCACCCGCGTCCGCGCACCGCTCTCCCACACGACGTCGGCCTGGCAGGTCCACCAGGTGCCGAAGCCGTACCTGCTGACCGGTCCGTGGGACGTGCACCCGGTCACCCGAGCCACACCGGAGTCGGTGACGGCCTTCGTTCCCGCCGAGGGATCGAACCTCGTGAAGCCCGTCAGCCCCAGCAGGACACCGCAGCCCAAGACCACCAGGGCGAACATCCCAGCGACCCACTTCATGCGTTTCGTCCCCTCGCCGGTCCCTGTTCGACTTCGTATCGAAGCGCCCGGTTCCACCGAATTCAGCAACGACCTGGGGACCATCCGGGCACGCGGCGGGGGCGGTTCGGGCGTGCCCATTCTGGTCGACCTGCGTGAACAGCCCGTCACACGCTGCGAATCGGGCATAAATCGGGCAGGATCTCACCTACTTGTGGTGCCGACCACAGTGTTTCAAGGGTGTTTCATCTATGCACGGCCCGAACGGGCAACTCAAGAGCCGAATGGGCAGGTGACATGCGAGCCGAGGAACGCAAGCGCCGCATCCTGGCCAGGGCCCGCGCCGACGGCCGCGTCGACGTGGTGGAGATGGCGCAGGAACTGCGCGTCGCGCCCGAGACGGTCAGGCGCGACCTGCGCGTGCTCGACGAGCACGGTCTGGTGCGGCGCACGCACGGTGGTGGTGTGCCGGTCGAGAGCGCCGGCTTCGAGACAGGGCTCCGGTTCCGCGCCGGGTCGCACGTCCCGGAGAAGCGGCGCATCGCGAAAGCGGCCGCAGAACGGCTCGACGACGCCGAGACGGTCTTCATCGACGAGGGCTACACGCCGCAACTCGTCGCGGAGGCCCTGCCCACGACCAACCCGTTGACGATCATCACGGCAAGCCTCCCGACCGCGGCGGCGATGTCCGAGCACCCGTCGTGCACCGTCCTGCTGCTGGGCGGGCGCGTCAGGGGCCACACACTGGCCACTGTGGACCACTGGACCACCAGGATGCTCGGCGAGATGGTCATCGACCTCGCGTACATCGGCGCCAACGGCATCTCCCGCGAGCACGGTCTCACCACGCCCGACCCGGCGGTCGGCGCGGTGAAGGCCAAGGCGCTCAGCGCTTCCCGGCGGAAGATCTTCGTCGGGACGCACACGAAGTTCGGCGTCTCCAGCTTCCACCGGTTCGCCGAGGTCTCCGATCTGGAAGCGGTCGTCACCGACAGCGGCCTCACCGCGCACGAAGCCCACCGCTACACGTTGCTAGGCCCCAAGGTCATCAGAGCCTGACTCGCCCTCACACATTTGGGCACGCACATCCCCCGGTCTTCAGCGTGCCCAAAAACCCTTGAAAGGAACCGACGATGTCGTCGATTCGCACACTCGGAGCCGCCACCGCCGTGTTGCTGCTCGCGTCCGCCTGCTCGGGAGCCGGCGGCGGGGGCGGTGGTGAGAACTCGGTGAACGTCCTGATGGTGAACAACCCGCAGATGCAGGACCTGCAGAAGCTCACCGCGGACAACTTCACGAAGGACACCGGCATCAAGGTGAACTTCACCGTGCTGCCCGAGAACGACGTCCGGGACAAGATCAGCCAGGACTTCTCCAGCCAGGCGGGCCAGTACGACGTCGCGACGATCTCCAACTACGAGACGCCGATGTACGCCAAGAACGGCTGGCTCGCGCCGATGGACGACTTCGTGTCCAAGGACAGCGGATTCGACCAGGCCGACATCCTGGAGCCGATCAGGCAGTCGCTGACCGCGGCGGACGGCAAGGTCTACGCGCAGCCGTTCTACGGCGAGTCGTCGTTCCTCATGTACCGCAAGGACATCTTCGAGGCCAAGGGCGTCACGCTGCCCGAGAAGCCGACCTGGCAGCAGGTCGCGGAGGCGGCGGCGAAGGTCGCGACGCCCGAGGTCCGCGGCATCTGCCTGCGCGGCCAGCCGGGCTGGGGCCAGGTCATGGCGCCGCTCACGACGGTCGTGAACACCTTCGGCGGCACGTGGTTCACCAAGGACTGGCAGGCGCAGGTCAACGCGCCGGAGTTCAAGGAGGCCACCAAGTTCTACGTCGACCTCGTGCGCAACCACGGTGAGAACGGCGCTCCGCAGGCCGGGTTCGCCGAGTGCCTCAACAACATGACGCAGGGCAAGGTCGCGATGTGGTACGACGCCACGGTCGCCGCGGGCCTGCTCGAGGCCGACGACTCCCCCATCAAGGGCAAGCTCGGCTTCACCCAGGCGCCGGTCGTGAAGACCGACAGCTCCGGCTGGCTCTACACGTGGGCGTTCGGCATCCAGAAGGCCTCGAAGAAGCAGGACAACGCCTGGAAGTTCATCTCGTGGGCGTCCGGCAAGGGTTACGAGGAGCTCGTCGGCAAGAACCTCGGCTGGTCGAAGCTCCCCGACGGCAAGCGCTCGTCGACCTACCAGCGTCCCGAGTACAAGCAGTCCTCCGGCACGTTCTCCGCGATGGCCGAGGCCGCGATCAAGAGCGCGAAGCCGCTCAACCCCGGTGTGCAGGAACGTCCCGCCCCCGGCATCCAGTTCGTCGGCATCCCCGAGTTCACCGACCTCGGCACCCAGGTGTCGCAGCAGATCAGCTCGGCGATCGCGGGTGCGGTCACGGTGGACGACGCGCTGAACAACGGTCAGGGACTCGCCGAGAAGGTCGCCGCGAAGTACAAGGGGCAGTGACATGGCTGTCATAACGAGGGAGCGGTCGGTCGTCGACCGGCCGCCCCCCGTCCCCCGCAGGGACTACTCGAAGTGGGCGCGGCGGGGGCCCCTGCTCCCCGCGCTCATCTTCCTGATCATCGTGACGCAGCTGCCGTTCGTGGCGACGCTGGTGATCTCGTTCATGAAGTGGAACTCGCTCGACCCCGGCAGCCGCGGGTTCGCCGGGTTCGACAACTACGTCAACGTCTTCACCGACCCCGACCTGCGGTCCTCGGTCGTCAACACGATCGTGCTCACGGCGTCGGTGGTGCTGATCAGCCTGGTCCTCGGGCTGGGCCTCGCGCTGTTGCTGGACAAGAAGTTCAAGGGCCGCGGGCTCGTGCGCACCATGCTCATCGCGCCGTTCCTCGTGGTGCCGGTGGCGGCGGCGCTGATCTGGAAGCACGTGCTCTACAACCCGGAGTACGGCCTGTTCAACGGAATCCTGAACTGGCTGGGCTTCGACGCCCAGCCGGACTGGATCTCCACCATGCCGATGAGCGCCGTCGTGCTGTCGCTCGTGTGGCAGTGGACGCCGTTCATGATGCTGATCCTGCTGGCGGGCCTGCAGTCCAAGCCCATCGAACCCGTCGAGGCGGCCACGATCGACGGCGCCTCGTCGTTCCAGATCTTCCGGTACCTGACGTTCCCGCACCTGCGCCAGTACCTGGAGCTCGGCGGCCTGCTCGGGTCGATCTACATCGTGCAGAACTTCGACGCGGTCTTCACCATCACGTCCGGTGGTCTGGGCACGGCGAACCTGCCGTACATGATCTACCAGACCTTCTACCAGGCCCACGAGTACGGCGAGGCCTCCGCGGCCGGTGTCATCGTGGTGGCGGGGTCGATCATCATCGCGACCTTCGCGCTGCGCACGGTGTCCTCGTTGTTCAAGGAGGAGAAGCGATGAGCAGGATCTGGGGTGTGCTCGCCTGGTTCGCCGGCATCGTCTTCTTCGCGCCCGTGGCCTGGATGTTCCTGACCTCGCTGCACAGCGAGTCGGACGCGGCGACGAACCCGCCGTCCCTCACGGCACCGCTGACGCTCGACGGTTACGCCGAGTTCTTCGACGCGGGCGCGTGGCCGCCGCTGATCAACTCCTTCAGCGCCTCGATCGGATCGACGATCATCGTGCTGCTGCTGGCGATCCCGGCCGCGTACGCGTTGTCGATCAAGCCGGTGGAGAAGTGGACGGACGTCCTGTTCTTCTTCCTCTCCACCAAGATGATGCCGGTCGTCGCGGCGCTGCTGCCGATCTACCTGATCGCGCAGTTCTCCGGGATGCTCGACAACATCTCGTTCCTCACGCTGCTGTACTGCTCGATGAACCTGCCGATCGCGGTGTGGCTCATGCGGTCGTTCCTCGCCGAGGTCCCCAAGGAGATCCTCGAGGCGGCGTCGATCGACGGCGCCGGGCTGGTCACGACGCTGCGCCGGGTGGTGGCACCGATCGCCATGCCGGGCATCGCGGCGACGGCGTTGATCTGCTTCATCTTCAGCTGGAACGAGTTGCTCTTCGCACGGGTGCTCACCGGTGTCGTCGCCGGTACCGCCCCCGTGTACCTCACCGGGTTCGTCACCTCCCAGGGCCTGTTCCTGGCGAAGGTGTGCGCGGCCGCGGTCGTGGTGTCTCTGCCGGTGCTCATCGCCGGGTTCGCCGCCCAGGACAAGCTCGTCCAGGGCCTCTCGTTGGGAGCAGTCAAGTGAAAGCAGCAGTGATCACCGGCGTCGGGTCCGTCGAAGTGACCACTGTGGACGATCCTGCGTGCGGTCCCCGCGAAGTCGTCGTCCAGGTCGCGGCCTGCGGGCTCTGCGGCACGGACCTGCACATCCTGCAGGGTGAGTTCGCACCCACGCTGCCGGTCGTGCCGGGCCACGAGTTCGCCGGCACGATCGTCGAGATCGGTTCGCAGGTCAACGAGCTCGCCGTGGGTGACCGGGTCGCCGTCGACCCGTCGCTCTACTGCCACGAGTGCCGGATGTGCCGCTCGGGCAAGAACAACCTCTGCGAGCGCTGGGCCGCCATCGGCGTCACGACGTCCGGTGGCGCGGCGGAGTTCGCGAAGGCGCCCGTGGCGAACTGCGTGAAGCTGCCGGACCACGTGCGGACCGAGGACGCGGCGTTGATCGAACCGCTGTCGTGCGCCGTGCGCGGCTACGACGTGCTGCGGTCGCAGATGGCGTCGCGGGTGCTGATCTACGGCTCGGGCACGATGGGCCTGATGATGCTGCAGCTCGGCAAGCTGACCGGCGCGTCGTCGATCGAGGTCGTGGACCTCAACGAGGAGCGGTTGAAGACCGCCGTCCAGCTCGGCGTCTCTTCCGTCGCGACATCGGCGGACGAACTGGACCGTCCACAGGGCTGGGACGTCGTCATCGACGCCACCGGCAACGAGAAGGCCATCCAGGACGGCATCGGCCGGGTTGCGAAGGGAGGCACCTTCCTCCAGTTCGGAGTCTCCGACTACTCGGCCCGCGTGACCATCGAGCCGTACAAGATCTACAACCAGGAGATCACCATCACCGGCTCGATGGCGGTGCTGCACTCGTTCGAACGGGCGGCGGATCTCTTCGCGACCGGAGTACTCGACCCCGAGGTCTTCATCAGTGACAGGGTGCCGCTGGACGGTTACGCGAAGGCGTTGGACCAGTTCAAGGCGGGTGTGGGCCGCAAGATCCAGGTCCTGCCGTGAGCTGATCCGAGAAAGTTCTCAGAAGTTCGTGGGCACTCGTGTATCCAGACGAGTGCCCACGACTCCTTCCAGGCATGTCGAAGTCCGGGCAGAAAGTAACGCCGCCGTACTTTTCGCACATGTCCGACGAAGAGCTCCTCGCCTGGTACGCGGAGCTTCAGGTGCGCGCGATGAACGCGCCGCCTGGGGACGTCGATTTCGATCACAGCCACAAGCCCGCCGAACCGAAGACCGTGGAAGAGCTGCGTCACCGGATCATGACGTTCCAGGGCTGGCCGGGAGGCCTGTCCACGCTCGATTCCGGTTCTCCGTTCCACAACCTGTGGCACTGGCTCAGCGACTGACCCGCCGCGAGGTGAGCCTCGCGCGGGTCATTGGCGCGTTGGTGGCCGCCTGTGTGCTCTTCGCCGTCGTGCACACAGCGGTCACCGGCGCTGTCTCACATCCGCGGAACTGGCTGGTCGCGTTCGCCTGCACCCTGCTCGGGGTGCGGGTGATCGGTCACGTCCGCAGGTCGGCCGTCGGCTGGTTGCTGCTGACCATGGGCGTGTTCGGCGGGGTCGCCGTCGCGATCGCGGGTCAGCCGGAAGACCATCCCGCCCGATGGGTCGAGGCGTGGGTCTGGTGGCCCACGTACGCGCTGTTGCCCGCTGTGGCACTGGTCTTCCCCAACGGCAAGCCCTTGAGCAACCGCTGGTGGATCGCCATCGGCGCGTCACTGTTCAGCGTTGTCGCCGGCACCATCGGGATCGCGTGGGCGTCGTGGGGCGATCCCACGTCGTTCTGGCAGTCGAGCGGTGGTGGGCTCGCGAAGACGATCACGATGGTCGCCGTGTTGCTGGCCGGGCTCTCGGTGCTCGCGGCGGTCGTGTCCTTGGCGTTGCGGTGGCGGAGGGCTGAAGGGGACGAACGCCGGTCGCTCGTGTGGGCGTTCGCGTTGCTGACGCTGGCCGTCGTGGCGACCGTGGTGGAGACGACGGACGGGCACGTCGCGTGGATCGTCGGCGTGCTGGCGTTTCCTGCTGCCGCGGTGATCGCGATCGTGCGGTACGGCCTCTACGACATCAGCTTGCTGATCCACCGGTCGTTGCTCTACGGCTCGTTGACCGTCGTGCTGCTGTTGGTCTACCTCGGCGTGATGGTCGGGGCTGGCGAGTTGCTGACGGACGACACCGAGGTGATCGGGGTCGTGGCGGCGGGCCTGGCGTTCGCGCCGATCCGCAGTTGGCTGCAGCGCAAGCTCGACCGCTGGCTGTACGGGCAACGTTCTGATCCTTACGCGACGCTGTCCATGTTGAGCGAGAAGCTCGAACGGTCGCAGGACGTGCTTCCGACCGTGGCCCAGACGGTCGCCGAGTCGTTGAAACTGCCGTACGTGGCGATTCGCGGTGGGTCGGTGCTGGCCGAGCACGGACGTAGTCGCGGATGGCCGCAGCTGCGCTTTCCCATGACGTACCGGGGATCTGTCGTCGGCGATCTCGTGGTCGAGCCGCGTGCTCCGGACGAACGGCTGAGCGACCGCGAGCTGAACCTGTTGGTGGACCTGGCCCGATCGACCGCGCCGGCCGCGCAGTCGATCAAGCTGACCGCCGATCTGCAGCTCGCCCGCGAACGGCTCGTGCGCGCCCGCGAAGAAGAACGGTTGCGTCTCAGGCGAGACCTGCACGACGGCGTGGGACCGGCGTTGGTCGGGATCCGGTTGCAGCTCAAGGCGTTGCGCCGCTCGTTGGGTGACGTGCTGGACCCGGTGCTGGCCGACGTCGACACCACGGCCGTCGAGGTGCGCAGCCTCGTCGACGGGCTGCGGCCACCGATCCTCGACCAGGGCCTGGCCCTGGCCGTGCGCGACGAGGCCGCTCGTTTCAACGGCGACCTGCGCGTCGAGGTGGAGGCCGAACCGATCGAGGGGCTGTCCGCCGCCGTCGAGGTCGCCGCCTACCGGATCGTCGCGGAGGCGTTGACCAACACCGCGCGCCACTCCGGAGCGTCGACCTGCGTGATCACCGTGCGCGCGGACGGCGACCTGGTCGTGGAGATCGTGGACGACGGGCGCGGGGTCGCGGCCGATTCCAAGCCGGGTGTAGGTCTCGACTCGATGCGAGAACGGTGCGCCGAGCTGGGTGGATCGTGCACAGTGGGCCCTGCGGAACCACACGGGACTCGGGTGGTGGCGCGGATCCCGTTGGAGGCCCAATAGTGGCGGATGCAGTGACGCGCGTGGTGATCGCCGACGATCACCCGGTGTTCCGGCGCGGGCTCAAGGCGTTGCTGGACGGCGAGGACGGCATCTCGGTGGTCGGTGACGCCGCCGACGGCCAGGAGGCTGTCCGCGTCGTCCTCGACCTCGCGCCGGACGTCGTCGTGATGGACCTGCACATGCCGGTGATGGGCGGGGTCGAGGCCGCCAAGCAGATCCAGGCGGCCCTGCCGGACGTCGGTGTCCTCGTGCTGACCATGCACGAGGACGACGAACTGGTGTTCGCGGCGATGAAGGCCGGGGCGCGCGGATATCTCGTGAAGACGACAGATGACGACGAGATCGTGCGCGCGGTGCAGGCCATAGGAGCCGGTGAGGCGATCTTCAGCGCCACCATCGCCCAGCGGATGATGGGCTACTTCACCGCGATCTCGTCGTCCAAGGCGGTGCTGTTCCCGCAGCTCACGGACCGCGAACGGGACGTGCTGGAGCTGATGGCGTCCGGAATGGACAACACGTCGATAGCGCACCGGCTGAACCTGTCGGGCAAGACCGTGCGCAACCGGGTGTCCGCGATCTTCACCAAGCTCCAGGTGGCCGACCGCGCGCAGGCCATCGTGCGTGCCCGCGAGGCCGGGCTCGGAAGTCCCTCCTAAGTCGGGACATCGGTCACCTGACGGAGGGACAACGCCCCCGATGGGATCGGCGTATCCGCCGAAGGGGGCCCGATGGACATCACCTGGGACGTCGCACACGCGCGGCTCAGCCACGACCGAATGCTGCACATCGCACAGGCGCTCGTCTCGATGCGCCCCGAGAAAGTCACGCTGGGCGGCGGCGAGCCGCTCGGAGTACCCGGCCTGTTCGAGATCGTCGAGCTGTTCCGCACAGCGGGCATCGACGTCGTCCTGCGCACGTCCGGCAAGTCGCTGCACCCGTCGATGGTGCGGACGCTGCTCATGTCGTGCTCACGCATCGAAGTGTGCGCGATGGCGTTCACGCACGCCATGCACGCGCTGCACCTGTTCGACATCGGTGCCGCGAAGCTCGACCAGCACGCCGTGTTCGGGCTCGACGCCACCGGCATCCGGCGCGGGTTCGACCGCCTGGAGGACTTCTGCGCCACCACGGCGTTCGAACTCCCCCGGCTCGCGTTCATCGCGTTCAGCGACACGATCGGCTCGGACCACGCGCAGTACCTGCAGTCGCTGGCGCCTCAGACCGTGCGGGTGACGGTCGAGACCGCGAACACGTCGGTGGTCAGAGCGAGCTGAGCAGGGCGCGCCAGGCAGAGGTGGAGAACGCGAGTACCGGACCGCTCGCGTTCTTCGTGTCCCGGACCAGCGCGTTCTGGGCCAGCGAGACCTCCACGCAGTTGCCAGAACCGCTGCCGCCGCTGTAGCTGCTCTTACGCCAAGCCCGATCCTGGAACATCTGAGTCCTCTCGCAGTGCGCTGATGTAGTCCATCAGCATGCTCCGCGATTGTTCCTCATCCAGCGCGACGGCATCCAGCCGCTGAAAGAGCCTCTTCGCCCGTGCGACAGCGGTCTTCTCCTGGGCGAACACCTTCGCCATGTCGGTTTCGCAGTACACGACCGAAGGTGCCTTCTCGAACTCGTAGAGCACGCACGGCGAACGGAACGCGGTGATGTGCGCTGGCACGATCCGAATGATGTGCGTGTTGAAGAGGAGCCGCAGGTACTGATCTTCACGAATCGCGGCGGTGCCCAACTGCATCCGCAACGCAAGTTCGTGCACGTAGAACAGGCACTCCGGACGGTTCGGCCGCTTCAGGATCGCCTGCCGCTCGATACGTGCCCGGACGAACTTCTCGATGTCCTCCGGCGCCTCGATGTGGGAGTCGACGAACAACTCCCGAACGTAGTCCTCCACCTGCACAAGGCCGGGCATCGTCATGATGTCCAAGCTGATGATCTTGGAGGCCATCGCTTCGGTCATCACGAGCGTGCGCAGGTCGTCCGGCAATTGGGCGAAGAACAGGTCGAAGGCGTTGTAGTAGCGGCGGCGGAACTCGTTCGCGAAGTCGATGTTCTTGCCGCACGTCGCCAGGTACTGCACGAGGTCGACCTCGCTCGCCCGCACCTTCCCCAGCTCGACGTCGGACACCTTGCTCGGGTCCCAGCCCAGCTGAACGGCCATCGCGCGGCCGTGGAACGTCGTGCACGTCTCCCTCAGATGACGTAGTTCGTCACCGAGATCCCGGCTGTACGGGGTGGAAATGATCGCGGTCATGCCCAATGACGGTATGGCTTGGATTTACTCCATGCCACTGGCTCGTTCGGGTGAAAAAGAGCTAGAAAATGCCCCCGCGAGCTGCGAAAACGTCCCCGATAGGTTGCATAGCGCCGATAGCGAGCCGCAGCAGCACGCGTGACTTGCGGGGACATAGCCACCCGGCCATCACGACCCCACGCTTGATGAGGTCGGACTCGGATCCGACGAAGCCGTAGGTGGTGCGAAAGGTCGTCCCCGCGCCCGTCCGCGACGCCACCACGACCGGGAACCGGGCTCGCGAGATCGCCTCGGCCATGCCCGCCGACACGTGCCCGGCACCGGTGGCCGCGACCACCACACCCTTGACGTCGAGCCAGTCCAGGATGGCGCCGTCATCGTCCACAGTGGCCTCGATGAGCGGAACCGCCGGCATGTCGACAGGTCGGGGCAGCGCGGTCTGCTGGTAGGCGGGGTGGAAGTACCGCGGGGTGCCCTCGACGACGAGGCCGAGCGGGCCGGGGAACGACTCGAAGGCGTTCGGCAGGCTGCTGTGCGCCTTGCGGACCCAGCGGGCGGCGTGGATCTCGTCGTTCAGGACCAGCAGCGCGCCTCGGCCGCGGGAGTTCTGGGCGGCTGCCACGGAGACGGCGGCGGTGAGGTTGGCCGGGCCGTCGGCGCCGGGGAGTCCTGGGTGCCGCATGGCGCCGGTGACGACGATCGGTTCGTCGTGCGGCCACAGGCAGTCGAAGAAGTACGCGGTCTCTTCGAGGGTGTCGGTGCCCTGGATGACGACGACGCCCCGCGCGCCCTCGGACACCTGCTTGTCGGCCCAGTCGAAGGCTTCCAGGAGAGTCGTGAAGGTGAGCGAGGCGCCGGGGATCGTCGCGAGGGTGGCGATCTCGCCGACATCGAGGCCCTGGACGAGGTCCTGGGCGCCCAAGGTCGGCGACACCGCACCGGAGCCCGTCATCGTGATCGTGCCGCCGAGCGATGCCACCGCCACCTGTGAGCTCATGCGAGCCACTCTAGGGTGGATGCCATGACCGGACCCGCTTCCTGGCCACCCGCCCCGATCCGGACCGAACGGCTCGTGCTGCGCGAGTCCGGGGCGAGCGACCGGGAAGCGTTCATCGACCTGTTCTCGTCACCAGAGGTGGGCACGTACATCGGTGGTGCCCAGCCGCGTGACGAGCTCGAACGCACGGTGCCGGACGTTCCGGGCCGGCGCCACGGCCTGTTCGTCGTCGAACTCGACGGCGAGATGATCGGCATGATCACGTTCGACGTGGTGGGCGAGAACCGCGATCTGGGCTTCCTGTTCCTGCCGTCGTCGTGGGGCAAGGGCTACGCGTACGAGGCGTGTGCGGCGGCGCTCGACTGGTTCGCCGCCGCGCACCCCGGTGAGCCGCTCACGAGCGACACGCAGGTCGCCAACACGGCCTCAATGCGTCTCCTGGCGAAGCTGGGCTTCACCGAAGGCGAGCGCTACGAGGCTTGGGGCGCCGAGCAGAGTCACTGGCGCCAGTAGGTGATGTTGCGGAAGCGGGCCTCCGCGCGACCGCTGCCGTGGTGGTAGACGCCGTTCTTGAAGTACCGGGTCGCCGGGCCTTCGTCCTGGTGGGTCAGCTTCAGGGCGCCGTTGTAGTAGGTCTTCACGGTGCCGCGGCCGCCTGAGACCGCGGTGTGTTCGACGCGGATCTTGAACCACTTGTTGTAGATGCCCGTCGCGACGACCTGGTTGCTGTCCTTGCGCAGGGTGCCGCCGTTGATGTTGGCGACGTTGAGCATCACGTCGGTGGCACGGGTGCCGTCGGGGCGGCTGCCGCGCAGGATCTGCACGACGGTCGGGCCGCTGACGCCGGCCGGGATGTAGATCTCGCCCTCCCAGGCGCGCGAGCCGCTCGAGTACTCCTGGTTGAAGCGCAGCTCGGTGCGCGGGTCCGTCGGGCTGCCCTGGGTGTGCGGCTGGTCGTAGTCGTACACCCACGTCGTGTGGACGCCGTTCTCGAACTTGTACCGCGCGCTGGTGGCGAGGTTGTACGGCTTCTGGACGGTGTAGGTGTACGGCGCCGACACCCACTGCGCGGACGGCGGCTGGGCGAGGGCTGCGCCAGCCGGTGCCACGAGCAGGGGTGCGGTCAACGCGAGGGCGAGCACGGATCGTCGCGTGTGGAGTGCAGGGGTTTCCACGTTGAATCCCTCCGACCTTGATAAGTGGTCTGTACCACTGTGAGGACAAGGGCCGGAGGGATCAATACTTTGTTCAGTTTCCGGAACAATGTTCAGATAGGCGAACTTTTCACATTCTTGAAATGGCGAAGCGGTCGGTGGCCGCGCGAATCGCCGCGAACAGGCTGCCGCCTCCGTGGCCGGTGTCGTCGAGGACCACGAGCTCACTGCCGGGCCAGGCGCGGTGCAGCGCCCACGCCGTGGCGAGCGGACCGCTGACGTCGTAGCGCCCGTGGATCAGCACGCCGGGAATTCCGTGCAGCCGCTCGATGTCGCGCAGCAGCTGGCCTTCTTCCAAGAAGCAGCCGTGGGACCAGTAGTGCGTCACGAGGCGGGCGAAGGTCAGCTGGAAATCCGGGTCGGCGACCGACAGGAACGGTTCGGCGTCGGGAGCCAGCGACATGTGCGTGTCCTCCCACTCGCACCACATGTGTGCGGCGCGAGCGCGGACCTGCGGGTCGGGGTCGTGCAGCAGGCGGCTGTACGCCGCCGCCAGGTCACCGTCGCGTTCGGCGGAGGGCACGCCGTCGCGGAACCGTTCCCACTCGCGCGGGAAGACGCGGCCCATGTCGCGGGTGATCCAGTCGGTTTCGCTCCGGTCGCCGCTGGTCACGGCCGCGAGCACCAGCTCGGTCACCCGTTCCGGATGGGTTTGCGCGTACGCGAGACCGAGCGTGACGCCCCACGAGCCGCCCTCGACGAGCCAGCGCTCGATGCCCAGGTGGATCCGCAACGCCTCGATGTCCGCGATGAGGTGCTGGGTGGTGTTCGCCGACAGGTCGACGACCGGGTCGCTCGCCGGAGGGGTGCTGCGGCCGGCGTTGCGCTGGTCGAACTGGACCACGCGGTAGCGGTCCGGGTCGAACAGGTTCCGCGTGCGCGGAGAACTTCCCGACCCCGGACCGCCGTGCAGCACGACGGCGGGTTTGCCGTCCGGGTTGCCGGAGGTCTCCCAGTACAGCGAATGGCCGTCGCCGACCTCCAGCGCGCCTGTCTCGATCACAGGCCGGCGCGGAGTTCGTCGAACGTCGGGAACCTGGTGGCGATGTCGCTGCCGGTGAAGTTGCCGATCCAGCCGTCGTCGTCGTGGAAGAACCGGATCGACACGTAGTCGGGTTCCGTGCCCATGTCGAACCAGTGCGTCGTGTTGGCCGGAACGCTCAGCAGGTCGCCCGCCGTGCAGAACACCGCGTACACCTTGTCGCCGATGTGCAGGTAGAAAACGCCTGCGCCACGGGCGAAGTAGCGGTCCTCGTCGTCGTCGTGCGTGTGCTCGGCGAGGAACCTGTTCCGGAACTCGACGGCCTTCGCGCGGTACTCGTCCGTGTCGGCCGGGGTCATCTCCATCGCGTCGACGTAGCCGTAGCTCTCCGTCTCGCTGACGCGGGTGACTTCCTTCTCGTAGAGCTGCAAAGCGTTCTCTGCCGTCACACCGTCCACAACGGACCAACGGCTGAAACGCACGCCGTGCTCCTTGAGCGCGGTGGCGATCTCCTCGGCGTCGGTGGTGCGGAGGACGGTCTCCTCGGGGCCGGTTTCCGGCCACACCGTCAGCAGCGTCATGAGTGCCTCCCCGTAAAGATGTCTCGCGTCTCCACCTTGAAGCGCAGCAGCCACTCCAGGCATTCCAGCCGGTGCCGTGCCTGCACGAGGTCGTCGCCCCACACGTACACGCCGTGCCGTGCGACGAGCAGCGCCGGGACCAACGGGTCGAAGCCCTTCTCGAAGGCGTCGCCCAGTTCGAGCATGTCCTGCGAGTTGCGGACGACCGGGATCACGACCTCTTCGTGGTCGTACCGGCCGAAGCCCTTGAGCATCTCCAGGTCCTTGAGGACCACGCCGTCGGGCCAGTGTTCCGCCGCGACGACCGTGGCGAGCGCGTGGACGTGCACGACGGCACCCGCTCCGGCCACGTGCGCGATCCTGGCGTGCAGGGCCGCTTCGGCGGACGGGACCTTGTCGCTGTCCACGGCGTTGCCGTCGACGTCGATGACCACGCTGTCGTCCGCGGTGATCTCGCCCTTGTCGACGCCGCTGACCGTGACGGCGAGGCGGAGCGGATCACGTTGCAGGACAACGGAGAGGTTGCCGCTCGTGCCGCGCATCCAGCCCATCTGCGCGAAGCGGACGCACTCCCTCGCCAGCTCCGCAGTCATGAGAGCTCCCAGACCGTCGGGTGGGGCGAGAAGTCCGCGTTGGCGTACGGCTCGCCGGCGCGCGCGACGCCGACCGTCTTCCAGCCCGCCTCCTGCGCGGCGTGCAGCTCGGCCGGAACGTCGCTGTAGAAGGTGATGTCGTCGCTCTGCAGCGTCTCGGCGATCTTGTGGTACGACGCGGCCTCGCGCTTCGGGCCGGCGTTGACCGTGTCGAAGTGGTGCTCCAGCAACGGGGTCAGGTCGCCATCGGTGGTGTGCTGGAAGAACGCGATCTGGCCCGCGACCGAGCCGCTGGAGAAGATCGCGAGCTTCACGCCGTCGCCGTGCCACTTGCGGATCGCGGGGACGACGTCCGGGAAGAACTCCGCCACCAGGTCGCCCTGCGCGTACCCCTGCTGCCAGATGAGGCCCTGCAACGTCTTGAGGGGCGTGACCTTCTGGTCGGCGTCCATCCAGTCGTGCAGCGCTTTGACAACGTCGTCGTGGCCGCTGAGTTCCTTGATCTGCCGCACGGCGTCGGCGACCACCGGGTCGTCACCGTGCTGCTCGATCCACGGACCGAGCCTCGGGCGGGCGTAGTCGTAGAGGACGACCAGCACCTGGTCCGTCGCGCTCAGCGTGCCCTCGATGTCGAGCACGACCCACTTGCTCACCGCTGTTCTCCCTCGTAGTACTTGTCGAGCTCACCGGCGTTGTAGACGCCCCGGTCGGTCACCACTGTCGTGACGAAGCGCGGCGGCGTCACGTCGAACGCCGGGTAGTGCCCCTTCACCCTCGGCGTGGCACTCGGCCTGCCCAGCACCTGCAGCACTTCCGAGCCATCGCGGTACTCGATCTCCACGTGGTCCGTCGTGGGCGCTTGCAGATCGGGTGCCTGCACTTGGGCGTGGAACGGTACTCCGAACGCGTGCGCGGCCACGGCCAGACCCAGTGTGCCGACCTTGTTCACGACGTGCCCGTCCATGGTGACGCGGTCGGCCGCCGTGACCAATGCGTCGACCTGGCCGCTTTGCAGCACGGCGGCGCCCATGCCGTCCGTGATGAGCGTGGTGTCGACGCCCATCTCGATCAGCGTCTCCGCGGTGAGCCGGGCTCCCTGGAGGTACGGCCTGGTCTCCGTGCAGAAGAACCGCAGTGTCTTGTTCTGTTCTTGGGCGGCCCTGACCGTCTCCGTCAGGTACAGGTCGGCCCAGCAGTGGGTCATCACCGTGGCGTTGTCCTGCAACAGGTTCGCCGTGTGCTCGCCCAGTGCCTGGCTCTTGGCGCGGTACCTGCGGTCGCCTTCTTTTGCGCCTTCAAGTGCTCTGGCGATGTCCCGTGCGGCGTCCACGTGTTCCAGGACGATCTTGGTGGCTTTGCGCAGGGCGTTGTTGGTGCGCCTGGTGTTCTCGAGCAGGTGCGCGGTGTCCGCCAGTTGTGCGCGGGCCTGCTCGAACGGGAGGGCTTCGAGGGTGCGCGCCTTGAGCACCATGCCGTACAAGACCGCGAAGTACGGGCCCGAGGACTGGGTGACCATGTCCTCGATGGCCCGTCCGACCTCCTCGGCCGTCCGGCAGAGCACCCAGTTCCGTTCGAACGGGAACTGCCGGCGGTCGAGGATCAGCACGCCGTCGTCGGTGAGCCGCACCGAGTCCGCGAGAACGGGCTGCATCAGCTGTACCCGGTGTAGGCGGGACGCGCGCCGGTCAGGAAGTGCTCGCCGACCTCGCGGGCCTTGTAGACGACCGGGTCGTGCAGCGTGAGCGTGCGGGCGTTGCGCCAGAAGCGGTCGACGCCGTACTTGGCCGCGGTGCCGCGTGCGCCGACCTGCTCGAAGATGCGGCTGGTGACCTCGTTGACGAGCTTGGTGCTGACGACCTTGGCCTCCGAGATCGTGATCGCGACCTCGCCGCGCTTGGCGGGCGTGAGGTTGCGGCCGAGCTCGGTGGCCTCGTGCAGCTGGCGGGCGGCCTCGTCCGCGAGCAGCCCGGCGGCCCTGGTCTGCGACACCATCTCGCCGTAGGCCGCGACGATGTACGGGTCGTCGGTCGCGCTCTCGACGCCGCTGACGAACCACGGGCGGGTCTTCGTGCGGGTGTAGTCGGCGGCCTCGGCGAGCGCGCCTTCGGCGATGGCGACGTAGAGCTGGGCGAGCACGAGCTGGAAGCCGATCGCGGCGAGGCTGATCCGCGGGTCCTCGTTGACCGGCTGGACGCCGAGGACCTCGGTCACGCGGACGTTCTCGAAGTTCACGCCACCGGACGCGGTGAGGCGCTGGCCGATGTTGTCCCAATCGTCCAAGTAGGTGATTCCGCTCGCTTTTCCGTCGAGCAGGAACGTGAGTTTCTCGCCGTTGTCGGTGCGGGTCGCGCTGACGACGAGGCGGTCGGCGACGGCGGCTCCGGTGGCGAACGTCTTGCGGCCGTTGAGCGTGTAGCCGTTCTCGGCGGGGGTGAGTTCGAGGGCCGCGTCGAGCGGGTTGCTGACGCCCGCCCAGAACTCGTCGGGGAGGACGGTGAACTGCGCGTCGAAGAGCCCGCTGCGCCAGATCTGCAGGTAGTGGTACCCGAGGAGGTGTCCGGCGTTGGCGTCGGCGGCACCGATGACCCGCCCGATCCGCTGCTGCTGAGCCCAGTCCTTCACGTTCAGCAGGCCGCTCTGCCGGAGCAGTTCCACCTCTTTGGTCGGTGGCTGGTTGGCCCGGTCCCTGTCCGCCGCGTCGGACCTGAGCGCCGCCGCCACCTCGTGCGCGACGTCCAGCCAGTTCGACATTCCTGCTCCTCTCGGTGGTACCCGGACCAACTTACTTCTTCACACCACCGGGCTAACCACGATGTGAGAGAGACCGTGGCCTGGCAGACTGCTGCGCGAACCTCGCTCTGGCGGGGGTCCAACATCTAGGGAGCAATTCGTATGGCGCAGGGCACCGTGAAGTGGTTCAACGGCGAGAAGGGCTTCGGATTCATCGCGCAGGACGGCGGCGGTCCGGACGTGTTCGTGCACTACTCGCAGATCTCCGGCTCGGGCTTCAAGTCGCTTGAGGAGCAGCAGCGCGTGGAGTTCGAGATCGGGCAGGGTCAGAAGGGGCCGCAGGCGCAGGACGTCCGCGCCATCTGATTTCAGCTCTTCCTGGAACCCGCCCGGCTTCGCGCCGGGCGGGTTTTTTTGGTGGTTATCTGTGTCTGACCTGCGGTTTCCGAAATTGTCAGACTTGCCTGTCATGGTGGTCACACCAGCTCGTTTGGAGCGCCACGACGACCGGAAGGTTTGCCCACCATGCCCCGCCGCGCTTCGCTTCCCACTCGCCCGCCGCACCGGCCGGCTTCCTCGCTGCGCACCCGTCCGCCGGGGCGGAAGGGTGGTCGGTGATGGGGCGGCGGTGTGGTCGGAGTCGTGGGGACGGGCGTCGGTGTGCTGCTCTTGCCGCGTCTTGGGGGGTGCCCGATCCGGCCGCGCCTGTTGCGGATCCGGTGGCTTGTTGGGCGCATCTCAGCGAGGTTGAGCGTGGGGTTCGGGTTGGCAACCTCGCACGTGAGGTTGCTGGTGCGGTGGCTGGCGGGGGTCGGGGCACTCGCGGGGGTCGGGGCACTCGGGCCGCTTCGGCGTTGCATCGGGGAGGCCGGAGCTCTGGGGCCACCTCCGCGTCGCACCGCGAAGACCAACACACTCAGACCAGCTCCGCGACGCCCCGCAAAGGTCAGAAACCCACGCCACCCTCCAGTCCCCCGGCCGGAGACGCCCCGGCCGGAGACGCCCCGCCCTCATTGCGCGCGCTTCCCCCGCTGCCACGAGACGAGGCCGACTCGCCGCCGCCCGCACCCGCGGCTCGGGACCGGGCTCCCGGGCATGCGGCTCAGGACAGGGCTCCCGGGCATGCGGAGGACACCAGGCCTCAGCCAGCCGAAGCCGCCCCACCCCCGTGGCCACCGCAGCGCCCCACCCTCCAGACCCCCACCTCCCACAGCCTCCGCAAGTCCCTCAACAAGGCCGCCTTCCTCCTCGCGACCAACACCGGCCGCCACCCAGCCGCCGTCAACACCGAACTCAACGGCGTGATGGGCGTCAGCCAGCGCGCCGAGGCCGGCAAACGACAGCTGCGCGAAGGCTTGAGGTACATCGGCGACCAGTTGCGAGCGGCAGCCGGCGTCACGTTCAGCGGCGATCCGCCGTTCTGAGGCCTGGGCACGAGAAAGGCGCCGCGGCCCGTCGGCCACGACGCCTGTACTTCCCGCCGCGGGATGTCGACGAGGAGGGCCCACAGAATCCTGCGAGCTAGTGGCAACCGAGGGAGTCGAACCCTGCGCGGCTTGTGAAGGCGGCGCCCGAGTACCGGCCCGAACCCTTCGGTTGGGCGACGGCTGCCGTGGAGTTGTTCCAACTAGGTAGAGCGGCTTACCGCAGTGGAGATACCCACTGTGTTAAACGTCCAAACGACTGAGACCGTTTCATGTCTCACTCGGATGGGTGACTCTGGTCACCATGCGATACCTCCCTGCCATCGCAGCCCTGCTGCTCCTTCCCCTGGTGCCCGCCACCGCGCAAGCGGCTCCGGCTGGCACGTTCTACATCACCAGTGTCCGGACCGGCCTCAACATCGCCCAGAGCGGCAGTGGACTGGCACTGCACCGGCCGAAGGGCAACGAGGACCGCCAGCAGTGGCGGCTGAGCGACGGGAGGTTCGAGAACACCGACTCGCCGGGTCAGTGCATCACCCGTCAGCTCACCATGGGTTCGTGCTCACTAGGGGATACGGTTCACGAGCCTCGTCAGTTCGGTGATCAATGGGAAATCTTCACCCTGAGCGGCGAGACGCGGTGGTACCTGACTCCGGTCGTCAGCCAGACCTCGCCGATGCCACAGGACCCCAGGCTCGACCAGATGACGTTCCTGACCGCCCACAACGCCTATGCGAACGGGGTGGACGGTGGGTTCGCGCCGCCGTTCATCAATCTTGCCAAGAACCAGACGCGCGGCATCGTGCAGCAGATGAACGACGGGGTGCGGGGCTTCATGCTCGACATCCACCAGACGCCGGACGGCGCGATCCTGTGCCACAACAGTTGCACGCTCGTGAGCAAGCCGGTGGCGCTCCACGTCGACGTGCAGCGGATGGTCGACTTCCTGAAGAACAACCGCAGCGAGATCATCACGGTCTTCCTGGAGGACTACGTCGACGCGAACACGTTGCGCGCCGAACTGCGCAAGGTGCAGGGGCTGAACGACGTCCTGTACCGGGCGGAGGGCGTGCAGCAGAACGGGTGGCCCACGCGCAGCCAGATGCAGAGCAGCAACAAGCGGTTGCTCATCTTCACCGACCACGGCAGGGATGGGCGCGAGGACTCCGGCGTGCTCTACCAGCGCGACTGGACCGTCGAGAACTACTGGTCCATGGGTTCGGGGCTCGGCGGTTCCGACTGGTCCTGCTACTCCCGATGGGATGAAAAACCGCTGACCGCGACCGGCACCTTCCAGCCTTTGTTCGTCATGAACCACTTCCGGGACGTTCCGTTCACCGGCACGGCGACGACGGACAACGGCAAGCTCGCGAACCGGGCGCGGCAGTTCTGCCAGCCCGCGGCCAGGAAGAAGCCGAACTTCCTGGCGGTCGATCTCTACCACCTCGGAAACGCGGCCCAGGCCATGCAACAACTGAACGCATACGTATATCGGCCGTAGCCCGAATCGTGGGAGTTGTACGCTCCGCGCATGGCCTCGATCCTGTTCACGCGCGGAGCGCCCTCTCTCGACATCATCGACCAGGAAGGCCTGCGCGACGCCGCGCAGAAAGCCTTCACGGACGACCCCGGCGGCACCTTCGCGTACGGCACGAGCGTCGGCTACGTGCCCCTGCGCACCTGGCTCGCGGAGCAGCACGGCGTCGAGCCCGAGCAGGTGCTCGTCACCAACGGCTCGATGCAGGCCGACGCGTTCCTGTTCGAGCTGCTCGTCCAGGCGGGCGACGACGTCGTGGTCGAGGCTCCGACCTACGACCGCACGCTGCTGAACCTGCGCCAGCGCGGCGCGAAGATCCACGCGATCGAGCTGGAGACCGACGGCATCAACGTCGACGCGCTCGAGAAGCTGCTCGAGAGCGGTGTGCGGCCGAAGCTCGCGCACATCATCCCGAACTTCCACAACCCGGCCGGCTACACGCTGTCCGAGGCGAAGCGCGCGCGTCTGCTGGACCTCGCGGCCCAGTACGACTTCGTGCTGTTCGAGGACGACCCGTACGTCAAGGTGCGGTTCGAGGGCGAACCGCTGCCGACGATGCTGTCGCAGGACAAGAACGAGAAGGTCGTCTACGCGTCGTCGTTCTCGAAGACGATGGCGCCCGGCATCCGCTGCGGTTACCTGGTGGGGCCGAAGGCCGTCATCAAGAGCGTCCAGGACATCGCCACCACCACGTACATCTCGCCGAACATGGTGGCGCAGTCGATCGTGAACTCGTACTGCCGCTCCGGCCGTCTCGACGAGTCGGTCGTGAACGTCCGCACGGCGCTGCGTGCGCGCAGGGACGCCCTCGTGGCGGCGCTGCGGCGTGAGCTGCCGGAGGCGGTCTTCACCGCGCCGCAGGGCGGCTACTTCATGTGGGTCGAGCTGCCGGGCGTGTCGATCGACAAGCTCGTGCCGGTCGCCAAGGAGCACGGCGTCGAGTTCGTGAAGGGCTCGGACTTCCTGCTGGAGGGCGGCGACAACGCACTGCGGCTCGCGTTCTCGGGCGTCACGCCGGAGCAGATCGACGAGGGCATCACCCGCCTCGGCGCGGCGGTCCGCGCACTCTGAAGCCCTGACAAAGTGTCAGTTGCTGCCGATACTCCTGGCGGCAACTGGCACTTCGCGCATCGAGGCTGCGCGACCGAGGCCGCGCACGGCGCGTTGGAGCGGGCATGAAGCTGATCACGGACCCGAACACGCTGGCCGGTCTCAGCCACGACGAGGCCGAGTGGGCACCGGCGGGCACGCCGTACGCGGCGTTCCGGCCGCAGTCCACAGAGGACGTGCAAGAGGCCGTCAGGTACTGCGCTGCCCACAACATCCCGATCGTGCCACGAGGCGCGGGCACGGGGTTGTCCGGTGGCGCCAACGCGGTCGACGGCTGCCTGGTGCTCGACCTCAGCCGCATGAACGAGGTCCTGGAGATCGACCGGGAGAACCTGCTCGCCGTCGTGCGGCCGGGTGTCGTGAACGACGACCTGAAGAAAGCCGTTGCCGCGCAAGGGCTCTGGTATCCGCCGGACCCGGCCAGCTCGCCGTGGTCGACGATCGGCGGCAACGTCGCCACGAACGCCGGCGGTCTCTGCTGCCTCAAGTACGGCGTGACGCGTGACTACGTCCTCGGGCTGGAAGCCGTGATGGGCGGTCCCGTCGAGTACGGCACCGCGGTGCGGCTGGGCAGGCGCACGAACAAGGGCGTCGCGGGGTACGACCTGACCAGTCTCCTCGTCGGGTCCGAGGGCACGCTCGGCGTCGTCACCGAGGTCACCGTCCGCCTCCGCCCGGCCCCACGCCCGTCCGGCACGGTCGTCGGCGCGTTCTCCAGCCTCGTCGCCGCAGGTCAGGCCGTCGCGCTGACCACCGCCCGAGGTCTGCAACCCGCCGCATTGGAGCTGATCGACCGGGCCTGCCTGCAGGCCGTCGAGGACTGGAAGCACCTGGGCATCGAACCGGACACCGAGGCCATGCTCCTGGCCCGTGCCGAAACTTCCGACGACGCCGACGGCCTGGTCACGGCCTTCACCGACGCGGGCGCGGTCTGGACGGAACGGTCCACCGACTCGACCGAGGCCGAAGCCCTCTTCGCCGCCCGCCGCCTCACCTACCCGGCGCTGGAACGCCTGGGTCCGCTGCTGACCGAGGACGTGTGCGTACCGCGGTCCGCGGTGCCCGCCATGCTCGCGCGGATCGAGCAGATCGGCGCACGTCACGACGTGCGGATCGCCACCATCGCCCACGCCGGCGACGGCAACCTGCACCCGTTGCTGATCACCCCGCCCGGTGACGACAACGCGCGGATCGCCGCCCAGGCGGCGTTCGAGGACATCATCGACCAGGCGCTGGCGCTGGGCGGCACCGTCACCGGCGAACACGGCGTGGGCCTGCTCAAGCGCGACGGCATGATCCGCGAGCTGGGCCCGGCCGCCCACGCCGTCCACCAGGCGGTCAAGCACACGCTCGACCCGCTGGACATCTTCAACCCCGGCAAGGCCTGAGGAGTCGGCATGCTCGTTCCGGTAGCCGGAGGCGACCTGTTCGTCGAGGTCCACGACGGCGACACCGCGCCGGTGCTCGCGATCCACGGCGTCAGCGGCAGCCGCAAGCTGTGGAACTGGGTGGCCGCGCACAACTTCAGGCTCGTCGCCCCGGACCTGCGCGGCCGCGCCTACACCGTCGAGCAGGCCGCCGGGTTCCGCGCCGCCCTGCCCGTGCTGCGCAAACCCGTGCTGATCAACGAGGTCGACCACGGCGGGACCGTGATGACCAGGGCCGGCGCCGCCGAGGTCGCCGAGGTCCTCGCCGAGGCCGCCAAGGCCTGAGCCGCGCGCCACACCTCTTGGACTTCAGCCTGCCCGCGAGTTACTGTGTACACAAATGATTAGTACACCAAGCATCCCGGAGAACCCGCTCGAACTGGAGCGTCAGGTTTGTTTCGCCCTCGCCGTGGCATCCCGCACGGTGATAGCGGTGTACCGGCCGATCCTGGAACCGCTGAACCTCACGCATCCCCAGTACCTGGTGATGCTGGCGCTCTGGGAGCGGTCGCCGCGCACCGTCAAGGACCTGAGCAACGCCCTGCAACTCGACCCCGGCACACTCAGCCCGCTGCTCAAGCGGCTGGAGGCGATCGGGTACGTCGAGCGCCAGCGGGACAAGGCGGACGAACGCGCGCTCGCGCTCACCCTGACCGGGGCGGGTCAGGAGCTGAGGAAGGAAGCGCTGAAGATTCCCTTCAAGGTCGTGGAGCAGCTCGACATGACGTTCGAAGAGCTCGCGCAGCTGAACCAGGTGCTGCACAAGGTGATCGCGAAGGCGACGCGATGAACCCCGCGCTGAAGGCCTGGTACTACGCGGGTGGACGGTTGCCTCAGCGGTACCGGGAGTTCGTCTACGACGACGTGACCGGTCCGAAGTGGCTGCTGCGCTTCACCGTGCGCAGTCTCGTGCAGGTCACGCCGCTCACGACGGCCATCACGCTGGCGCTCGTGTTCGGGCTCGACTCGCCGTGGCCACTGGCGATCGCGTGCGGCGCGCTCGGTTTCGTTGTGGGGCTGTACTTCGCGCTGTCCTACGCACCGGAAAGTGTGGATTACCGCCTCACGAAGTACGGGTATCCGAGAGGGACGGCGACTCAAGGTCGCCGGGACCGAAACGCTGTGAAGGATCGCGAACGACAGGCGAAGTACGACGCGGTCTGGCGGCGACCCGAGGGGTGAAGAGCCATGGCCTTGTCGAGCGATCAGTTCCAGTTCACGAGGCCGCAGGCGCTCGCACTCACAGCGGGCGTGTTGCAGCTCGCCTTCGGATGGCTCGACCTGTTCGCCCTGGACCCCAACTACCGCGTCGTCCAGCTCGGCGTCGGGGTCATGGGCATCCTGATGGCGTGGCGGCTCGGCCTCGCGCGGATGTACGGCCTGGTCCTGTTGCTGGGGTTCGGGTTGCTGGCGCTCTCCCTGCACGACCTCACCACGGAGAGCTTCCTCGGGGTCAGAACCGCGTTGATCGGGCTCGTGATCACGCTGGCCAGGCCGGCAAAGCGCGTTCCGAACTGACGTCGCGTTCGACCGAGCGCAGTGCCGTCAGGGTCGCGAAACCCTCCGCCAGCAACGCCGTGTCCGTGCCCGGCACCAGCGATTCCTCGGCGTAGACGTGCACGAGCTCGACCTCGTTGTCGCCCACGTCGTCCACGCGGCTCTGCACCGTGCCGAACCGCGCCAGCTCCGCCCAGCGAAGCCCTTGCACGTCCACGACGTTCGGCACGTTCAGCGACAGCACCGAGGCGGCGGGCACCTCCGTCAGCATCGGCAGCACGACGCGCACGACCTCGCCTGCCTTGTCCCACAACGGTTCGGGCCCGTCCAATCCGACGTCGAGCGACACCGCCAACGACGTGACGTCGTTGATGTGCGCGGTCAGGGCCGCGCCGACGGTGCCGGAGTGCAGGATCGCGCGGCCCACGTTCGCGCCGAGGTTGATCCCGGACAGGACCACGTCCGGCTTGCCGCCGAAGCCACCCCGGCACGCGATCAGCGAGATCAGGCCGGGATGCGCCGCGACCGCGTAGGCCTCGACGTCGAGGCCGGGCAGCGTGCGGCGTTCGCTCGCCACCCGGCCGTTCTCCCCGGACGCCGCGACCGACGCGCTGGTGCCGCTGGACTGGGTGGCCGGCGCGGCCACCACCACGTCGAAACCCGATGCGGCCGCGGCCGAAGCCAGCGTCCACAGGCCAGGGGAGTCGATTCCGTCGTCGTTCGTGATCAGCGCGCGCATCCGCTCATTCCTCGATCGGCTCCAGTTCCACGCGTTTGCTCAGCTCGCGCACGGCGTCTCCGCCGCCGCTGCCCAGGCCGTGCCGCGTCACGTTGACCGCGCCTGCGGCCGCGCCGAGCTTCACCGCGTCCGTCAACGACATACCCAGTGCGAGGCCGGCTGAAATCCCCGCGGTCATGGAGTCGCCGGCGCCACGCGTGTCGACGGGCTCCAGCCGGGGCATCTTCACGAGGTAGAGCTGGTCTTCCAGCAGCGCCAACGCCGGTTCGTCGGCACGGGACACGACCACGCCGTGCACGCACGAAGCGGCGATCTCACGCGCCTTCTCGATCAGCTTGGGCAGGTCCTCCTCGCCCAGTTCCTCGTGCGAGACCTTGACGACGTGCGGACCGCCGCGCACCGCTTCGGCGAGCCGGTCGCCCGCCAGGTCCACGATCACGCGGCACCCGTTGCTCGTCAGGTCGGAGGTGAGGCGGAAGTACGTGTCGTGGGGCAGCACTCGGTCGTCGGACGGCCCGCTCAGCACGGCCGTGCCCGCGCGGATGCCTTCCACCAGCGCCGACTCGTAGACGTCGTCGAGTTCGTGGCGCGACAACGCGTCCGGGATCATCTCGACCATCTCCGACCGGTCTCCGTCGCGTCGGTCGTGCACGTAGGCGCCGTTGCGTGCGGCTACTTCGCGTGCTTTGAGGTCGACGTGCTCGCCTTCTAACAACGTGCGCAGCACACGGCCTGTCTCACCGCCGAACGTCGCGCACACCACGGCTTCGACGCCGAGCGCGGCGATCATCCTGGACTGCCAGAAACCCTGGCCGCCGGCGTGCAGGTGCACGTCCGGCTCACCATCGAGGTCCTCGACGGTGACGGTCAGTTGGGGGGACGGGGCAAATACGGCAACTCGGGCATCCACGACAGCCTGGTACCCGGTGCGGGCGAAGGATATTCGCCCGCACCGGGTGAATCAGACATCACGCACCAGAACCGCCGGTCGGGTCCTCACCGTCCTGCGGTGCGGGCACGCCGTCCGGCCCCATCTTCTCGTCGGCGCGCCACTCACCTGGTTGCGTCATGTCGCGGTACTCGTCGACCTCCTGGGGCGTCGGGTCGACACCGGCCTCTTCGGCGAACTCTTCTGCTTCCTCGGGATCCGTCATGGTCGACCGAGTACCCAGGAGGGATCAGCAAACGCCTCCGTCACGCCAGACGCCCCACTGGCCGGTGGTGCCGGGTTCCTCGCCCCGCGTCCACCACTGAGCGGTCCACTTCTTGCCGTTGTGCGACACGACGTTGCCGCCGGTGTAGACCTTGTCGCGCTCCCACGCGGGCTGCGTGCAGGGGCCGGGACCGGGGCCGCCGGTGTCCCACGGCACCTGCGTGGACTTGTAGAAGTTGATGCCCATGGTCGTCCAGCGCGGGCCCTGGTTGCCCAGGCGCACCTTGAACTGGTCCCAGTTGTGCGTCGACCACGGCGACCAGGCCAGTTCGGCGATCGCGGCCAGCCTCGGGAACGCCATGAACTCGATGTCCTGTGCCGTCACGAGCGTCTCGCTCCACAGTGGAGCCTCGACGCCGTGGACCGCGGACTCCGGCACACCGCTCAGGTGCGTGCCGGGGTTCCAGTCGTACGCGGTCTGGACCTCGATCAGACCGGCCCACGACAGGCCGAGAGGCGTGCTGGAGTTGTACTTCATGTCCAGGTACGCCTTGTTCGCGGGCGACATGATGACCTTGTGGCCGCGCGCCGCCGCCGCCTGCACCACGGCGTTGGACGTCGAGGTGCCCCAGTACTGCGGCATCGTGGCGGTGTCGGTCGTGGTCTTCACGAACTCGTGCCAGCCGAGCGCGGTCTTGCCGTACTTCTCGACGATCGGCAGCGTGCGGTCCATGAACGTCTGGTAGTCGGCGTCCGGCGTCGAGTGCGCCTCGTCGCCGCCGATGTGGAAGTACGGGCCGGGCGTGAGCGCCGCGATCTCGCGGATCACGTCGTCCACGAACTGGTAGGTCAGCTCCTTGCCGACGCACAGCGAGGAGTAGCCGACCTCGATGTCCGTGCGCAGCGGCGGTGCCTGGCCGTTGCAGTTGAGCTCCGCGTAGGAGGCCAGTGCCGCGTTGGTGTGGCCGGGCAGGTCGACCTCGGGGATCACCGTGATCTTGCGCGACGCCGCGTACTGCACGATCTCGCTGTACTGCGCCTTGGTGTAGTAGCCGCCGGGGCCACCGCCGACCTGCGTGCTGCCGCCGTACGTGGCGAGCCGCGGCCAGCTGTCGATCACGATCCGCCAGCCCTGGTCGTCGGTCAGGTGCAGGTGGAAGTAGTTGATCTTGTAGAGCGCGAGCTGGTCGATGTAGCGCTTGACCGTGGAGACCGGGTGGAAGTGGCGGGCCACGTCGAGCATCGCGCCGCGGTAGGAGAACCGCGGGTGGTCGACGATCAGCGCACCCGGCACGGTCCACGGACCGGCCTGCACGGTCTTGCTCTCCACCTTGGCGGACAACAGCTGGCGCAACGTCTGCACGCCGGTGAACAAGCCTTCGGACGTGGTGGCGCGCAGGACGATCGAGCCCGCCGCGACGTCGAGCTGGTAACCCTGCTGGCCGACGGTGCCCGGTGCGCCCGTGAGCAGCAGCGAGATGCCGTCGGACGGCGTTCCGGTCGTGTCGGAGACCGGGAACGCGTAGCCGGTCGAGGGCCGCAGGACTTCGGCGAGGAAGTTGCCGACGTCCCTCGCGGCAGGGGCGGTGTAGATCTTCGTGGCTGCCGTCAGCGTGTGCGTGACACCGCTTCTGGCCTGCACCGAGACAGGGACCGGCACGAGGCTCTGCAGTGGTTCCGCTGCTTGCGACTGCGCGCTCACGGACAACGCCGCTGTGACAGCGATGACCGCGGCGAGAACACGAGTTCTCACGACTCCTCCTTACGAGTCGGGGGCGGCGACCCTGCCTCCAGCCTGCTCAAACATCCCTTTTGTCGTCAATGGTCTGGGCCAATTCTTTCTTCGGGACCCGCTCGAAGGCGGCCTTGCGGGCTGCTCGGCGCAGCGTCCGGAGCAGCACAGGCCCGGTCACCGCGACGAGAACGGCGGTGGTGACGGCCCGCATGAGGTCCCAGCCGAGCGACGTGGCGAGGGTGAACGCCGCGAGCCGCACCAGGTTCGTGGCGGGTGAGGAGTTCGGGTCGAAGCTGACCGACGTGCCCTCGCCGACCGCGAACGGCCAGAACGACAGGTTGAGCAGGAAGCCGTAGACGAGACTGCTCACGACGCCGTAGACGGCCAGCAACGCGATCTCGGCCTTGCCGCGCCACTGCGGGAGGAGCCCGGCGCCCAGCGCGACCCAGGCGGCGCCGAGCATCTGGTACGGCAGCCACGGTCCGACGCCGCCGGTGAGCAGGGCCGAGGCGAACAGCGTGGTGTTGCCCAGCACGAACCCGAACCCCGGCCCGAACACCCGGCCGCCGAGCACCATCAGGAAGAAGACCGTCTCGATGCCGGCGGTGCCCGGTCCGAGCGGCCGGATCGCGGCACCGAGCGCGGACAGCACGCCGAGCATCGCGATCGCCTTGGAGTCCATGCCCTTGTCGCTCAGTTCGGCGAGCACGACCGCGAGCACCAGCGGCAGCAGCAACGCGAACGTCCAGGGCGCGTCGCCGCCGTGCGCGATGTCGCTGGACGGCGTCACGACGAGCGGCCACGTGAACGCGGCCAGCCCGATCACGCCGGAGATGGTGAGCGCGACCGCCGAGCGCCTGCCGATCGTGATCACAGGGCGGCCTCGACGTCGGCGACCGTCAGCCACGGCCCGAGAATCTTGCTGACCTGCGGGGCGAAGATCGGCGACGACGTCACGACCTCGCGTGCCGGGCCGTCCGCGACGATCTCGCCCTCGGCCATCACGATCACGCGGGTGGCGTACTCGGCGACGAACTCGACGTCGTGCGTGGCCAGGACCGTGGTGGTGGGCAGGTTTTTCAGGACCGCGGCGAGTGCGGCCTTCGCCGGGTAGTCGAGGCCGCGGGTCGGTTCGTCGAGCAGCAGGACCTGCGGGGTGCCGGTCAGCATCACCGCGAGCACCAGTGCGAGCCGCTGGCCTTCGGACAGGTCGCGCGGGTGGGCTTCTGGTGGCACCCGGGCGAGGCTGTCGAGGAGGTCTCGGCACGTGCCGGCGGGCCGGCCGGTCTCGGTGTCGGCCTGGACGCACTCCTGCTCGACGGTTTCGAGGTAGAGCAGGTCGGACGGCTGTTGCGGCACCAGTGCCACGGTCTGGCGGCGTTCGGCGGGCTTCAGCGTCTTGGGGTCGATGTCGTTCACGGTCACCGTGCCGGATGTGCGTTTGCCGCTGCCCTGCACCGCCCAGAGCAGCGACGACTTGCCGGAACCGTTGCGGCCCATGAGCGCGATCCGTTCACCCTCCTTGATGTCGAGCCTCACTCCGCGCACGGCCTGGACATCTCCGTACCGGACAACGACATCGTCCGCTTCGAGGACCGGGCCGGTCTTCGTCGCGGGTTCGGGCCGGGGCTCGGGGAGCCGGGCGCGCAGGGGTGCGGCCCGGCGGCGGGCGTCGCGGACCGAGACCGGGATCGGCTCCCAGCCGGCGAGTTGCGCGAGCCTCACGACGGGTGGTGCGACCGGTGCAGCCTTGAGGATCTCGCCGACGTCGCCGATCCGTCCTTGCGGCAGCAGGAGGGCTCGGTCGGCGTACTGCGCGACGCGTTCGAGGCGGTGTTCGGCGATCACGACGGTCATGCCGAGGTCGTGCACAAGTCGTTGCACGGCAGCGAGAACGTCCTCGGCGGCGCCGGGGTCGAGTGCCGAGGTGGGTTCGTCGAGGACCAGGACCTTCGGGTGTGCGGTGAGGGCGGCACCGATCGCGACCCGCTGCTGCTGGCCGCCGCTCAGTGTCGCGAGTGGACGGTCTCGGAGCGTGGCGAGCCCGAGCAGGTCGAGGGTTTCCTCGACGCGTTTGCGCATGACGTCGTTCGTGAGCCCCAGTGACTCCATCGAGTACGCGAGCTCGTCCTCGACGTTGTCCGCGACGAAGCCCGCCATCGGGTCCTGGCCGACGAACCCGACGACGTCCGCCAGTTCGCGCGGCGGGTGCGTGGCGGTGTCGCGGCCGTCGACCAGCACACGTCCGGCCAGGGTGCCGCCGCTGAAGTGCGGCACGAGCCCGTTGACCGCGCGCAGGAAGGTCGACTTGCCGGAGCCGGTGCGGCCGACGACGAGGCACAGCTCGCCTTCGGGGATCTCCACGGAGACCTCCGCGAGCACGGGCCGCTCGGCGTAGGTGATGGTGACGTCCTCGAACCTGATCATGCTTCCCTCGCGAAGGCCAGAGGTGCCAGTGCCACCAGCACTCCCAGCGCCGGAACCAGCGGGAGTCCGGGTGCCTGCAGGGGAACCGTCGACGGCGACAGCGCCGGATCAGCCGAGAACACCAGCATCACCGCCCCCGCCACCCCGCTCAACGCCACCCCGATCGCCGTCGGCGTCCACCGGTCGGGCCGGTACCGCGTGCGCGGCACCCGGCGTGCCCCGACCCGCAGTCCCGCGATCGCCAGCACACCTCCGAGCACGAGCAACGGCCAGCCGGTGTACGCACCGGCGAGCAACCCGTACGTGCCGATGCAGAGCCCGAACAGCCCGGCCAGCACCAACGTCCCGGTGAGCACCCGGTCCTTGCGCGAGATGCCGGCCGTGCGCCCGTACCCGCGCGAGTCCATCGAGGCGGCCAGCACCAGCGACCGGTCGAGCGCGTCCTCCAGCACCGGCACCAGCATCGTGCGGATCGCCCGCGCTCCCCTGGCCGCATCGCCTCTCAGTTGCCTTGCCTTGCGCACCGATCGGGCGGACGCGACCAGTCGCGGCGCCACGGTCAGCGCCACGACGACCGCCACGCTCACCTCGTACAACGCGGCGGGCAACGACCGCAGCAGCCGCCGGGGGTTGGCAAGGGCGTTGGCGGCGCCGACACAGCTGAGGATCGTCGCGAGCAACAACCCCTGGTACAGCGCGAAGACCAGCCCCTCGGCGCTCACCGGCCCGCCGACGCGGATGCCCTGCGCCCAGTCGGGCAACGGGACCTGCGGCAGCGTGAACAGGACGGTCGGGCCGGTGACCCCGCCCAGGAACGCGTGCACGAGGACCCGCAGGCCGATGATCAGCAGGCCGAACTTGAGGAACACGCCGTAGGTGCCGGCCCACGGCGTGTTCGCCCGGCAGGTCACGACCACCACACCCGCCACGGCGAGAACGAGGCCCAGCAGCAACGGGTTGGTGGTGCGGCTGGCGGCGGTGGCGAGGCCCAGGGCCCACAGCCACCACGCGCCGGAGTGCAGCCTCACGCGTCTTCCGCGGCACGACGGCGTCGTGCCACCAACACCCCTGCCACCACGAGCGCGGCGATCACCAGCACGCCCAGCAGAGTCCACAACCAGCCGGAGCCCGACTTCTCCTCCACCTGCTGCGCCTTCTCCTCCACCGCCGGAGCCGACGTCTCCCCCGCCGTCGACGACACCGTCACCGACGAAGGCGGAACCGACTCCATCGACGAAGTCGCGGCAGCCGAGGACGACACCGGCGGAGCCGTCGTCGTGGTCACCGCAGGCCGTTGCTGTGCCGGAGGCTGCTGAACCGGCGGCGCGGAAGGAGGCGGCGGCGGTGGCTGTGCGGGGGCAGCGGGCGGTGCGATGCCGGGCTGTTCGCCGGCGCCGAACGCCCACCCCTCCACGGTTCCGCGCCCCGGCACGTACGTCGCCGCGCCCTGGTTGCTGTACGCCCACGCACCACCGGCCGGGGCGTGCCAGTACGACCAGTACGCGGTGGCGGGCGAGGCGTTGACGCACTTGTCCGCGTCCGTGCCCGGTTTTCCGTTGATGCGGCAGACAAAACCGGCCTGCCGTGAGGCGTAGGTGTAGCCGAAGCCCGCGGCGGTCAGGGCCGCGATGCCGGAGGCCGGGTTGCCGGGTGCGCAGCCCTGTTGGACGCCTCCGCCGAGGCCGCGGTAGTCGACGACGACGGTCACGCCGTCGCATCCCGCGGCCTGCGCCGGCACCGGTGCGAACGCGGCTACCAGTGCCAGCGCGAGGACGAGCCCTTTCACGGGGCGGTGCTCGGGGCGGTTCCAGGGCCGAACGCCCAGCCCTCGACGGTGCCCGGAGCCGGGTCGTAGCTGCCGGCGCCCGAGGTGCTGTAGGTCCAGGAGCCGCCGGGGGTGGCGTGCCAGTACGACCAGTACGCGCTGGTCGTGGGCATGGTGCACGGGTTCGGCAGCGCGTTGACCCGGCACACGAAACCGGGCTGGCGCGGCACGAACGAGTAGGTGAAGCCTGCGCCGGTGAGCGCGGTGAGGCCGGTGGCCGGGTCGCCCGCGGCGCAGCCGGTCTGGACGCCGCCGCCCAGCGCGGCGAAGTCCACGACGACCTTCACGCCCGCGCACGGGGCGGCGGAGGCGGGGGACGTGACGACGAACGAGCTCGCGACGAGGGCGAGGACAGCAAGCATGCGGCGCATCACGCACCACCCTTCCGAGGACGGGAGACGAGGAGCAGAACGGCACCGGCGAGCACCGCGAACGATCCGAACAGGCTCAGCGGCACGGCCTGGTCCGGTCCGGTGACGGCGAGCGGCGGATCGACCGGGGGCTCAGCAGGGCCACCGGGAGCCGGAACCGGAACCGTGGTGGTGGTGACCGGTGGCGCGGGCGTGCAGTCGATCGCGGGCACGCCGGGAACGGCCGATGACGCCGTCACGTCCGCAAGGCTCACCCGAGCGAGGCCGAGCATCGCCTGCGTGGTGGCGCGGATCGCCGGGTACGGCTCGAAACCCGCGCTGTCGTAGGCGACCGCACCGCGTCGCGCCTCCGGTCCGGCACAACCGACCTGCAACGACTTCAGGTACTCCACGGCCTTGTCCGCGGCCGGGACGAGACCACCGGCAAGAAGCGCGCCGACGGCGAGTCCGGTGCTGTTGGCGTTGGGCCCCGCTGTCGCGGAAGGGAAACCGCCGTCCGGCTTCTGCTGCGACGCGAGCCACGTCAGGGCCTGGGGCGACGCGGTCTTCTCGCCCACCGCCAGCAGTGCCTGCAGCACCATCGCCGTACCGTCCACATCGGACTTGCACGGGGCCTGCTCGAACGCGATCGGGAAACCGCCGTCCGGGCACTGGGTGGAGACCTGGTACGCCACCGCCTTGCCGGACGGCAGGGCGGCGCGCTTCAGCACGATGATCGCCAACGCCTGGGTGAACGCGTTGGTCTGGTCGAAGCCGGGACCGGTCGCGTCGCGGTAGCGCCCCGACTCCTCCTGCAACGGCGCGAGCCGCTCCAGCAGGTCGACGCCCGCGAACGCGTCCGGGTCGGTGCCGAGCGTCTGCGCGACCAGCGCGAGCTTCACCAGGCCGCCGACGTACGACTCGTCCCCTTCACCGATCAGGAAGTTCAGCTGCTCGGGCTGGGCGAGCCAGGCCGCGGCCTTCACCGCCGTCGACCTGCCGACACCCGCCGCCGCGAGCGCGTAGACGCCGTCCGCGGTCAGCCCGGCATCGACGAGGCCGGGGCCCTGGAGCAGGTGGTCACCGCCCTCGAACTGGCTGACCAGCCACGTCCCCGCGGACGGGGCGGCCTGCGCCGCCTGTGCCTGCGGTGTCACCACCAGCGCGGTGGCCACCAAGGCCACCAACGCGGATCTCCTGATCACTACGCCTCCCATGCCCGCGGTCCTCGACGGGTCGGTGGAGCTACCGCACGCCACGGGCAGTCGGACTATCACCGTTGCGGGTCAGTGCCGGAGTTCCACCGGCTTCCCCCGCGGCATGCGGATGCTGTTGTCAGTCATCGATCGTGCGGCAGGGATCAATTTGAGTCAAATGGCTGTGAGCTGGGCCATTCATGGGCAGAATCGGCGAATGGGGGATTTCGCGAAGCTGGTCACCGAAGCCGCGGCGGCGATCGAGGCGCTGATACCGGACGAACCGGCGGCGACGCTGGGCACGCACGCCGCGGGCCGCAGGCACGACCGGTACGCCGGTGGTTCCGCGGCGCAGCAGGCGTTGCGCGAGTTCTCGGCCCTCCGTGCGGAACGGCTGCTCGGCGCGCTGGAACTGGCCGTCGCCCGGCTGGACCTGGTCGCGCCGGCCGAGCTGATCTCCGCACTGGCACCACCGCCGCGCAACGCCGCGTTCGGCTTCATGTCGATGAGCGAGCGGAGCGCGATGGCGCTGCCGATGGCCGCGGTCGACGCCGCGCACCCAGGGGCGAGCGACCTGATCCTCGGGCACGTGCGCGCGTTGCTCCCGGACATCAGCGACACCGAAGGTGACGAGCAGGCCATCGCCGTGAAGCGCGGGGCCTCGCACCTCGCTGTCGCGGTGGTGGTGTCCAGGGCTGTCCTGAACGCGATCGGCACCCCGGCGGCGACCGATCCCGCGGCGGCCATCGGGATCGCGATCGGCACGTGCGCCGAGATCCTGCCCGGCCTGCCCATGCCTCCCGCGTACGAACGGGCGATGCGGGACAAGCGGCGGCGCGAGTTCCAGCCCACGTCCTGGCAGACGGAGGCGATGGTGTTCGGCCACCAGTTCGTCGTCGTGGAAGAGCCGAGCCTGACCGAGGCGGACTTCTCGGCGACCGGTCTCGTGGCGGCGATCGACACCGGGTTCGCGGTCCGCACGGGCGTCGAGGACGGCAAGGTCCCCGTGTCCGTGCAGGTCGTGCTGGACGAACCGCGCCTGCCCGACCTGGCGCAGTGGGACGAGGTCGCCGAGATCAGCTACACCGCGGTGGCCGGCGCCGCGCGGTTCGGGCACGGCAGCACCGCTCCGTGGCCGGGCGAGTTCCGGGTCCGCGTCTGCGCGACCGGACGAGACGAGGGCGAGGAGCGCTACGAGCTGACGCTGTGGCCCGCACCTGCGACGGATCCGTTGGTGCACAGGAAGACCGACCGGGTCGGGCACCTGCTGCGCGGCGAACCGGCACCGCTGCCGATCTCCCGTCCCGAACGGCCGTACCAGTGGCTGGAGGAGGACCTCGGGCCCGCGGCGACGGTCACGATCGTCACGAACGCCGGTGTCGCCGACGTGGTGGACGAGTTCGAGGAGGACTCGATCGCCGTCGCGATCGACGGCGGGGTGCTCGTCGTCGAGCTCAACAACTACCAGGGCAGCCGGGTCGCGGTCCTGCAACGCCTGTCCCGCAACGGGAAGGCGGCCAGCTACCACTGGAACGCCAACCGGGTGACGCGGCTGTCGTTCGCCCGCGACGGGCAGCTGACCGACGACGCCGACACCCGGAAGGCGTTGGAAGGACTCAACTTCTCGGATCTGCGGCACCTCGACGCCAAGGGGATCACGGCGGTGGTGAGGTTCACCGGCACCGTGATCCCCGAGACGGTCCGGGAACTGGTCAGTAGTTCGGCAGGCTGAGGCTGTTCACCACCTCGGCGAACTCCTCGGTGGGCGCACCACCGTTGGCCTGGTTCTTCAGCGCCATCTCCTGGTTCGCGACGACGTACGGCCGCAGGACCTCCTCGTAGCGCTGGAAAGCGGCCGACGGGTCCTTCGCGAGCTCACCGGCGAGCACGTACGCGCCGACCAACGCCATGCTGGTGCCCTGCCCGGACAACGGCGAACCGCAGTACCCGGCGTCACCCAGCAGCACGACGTTGCCGCGCGACCAGGAACCCATCCTGATCTGGCTCATCGAGTCGAAGTGGAAGTCCGGCGCCTCCCACATGTGCTTCAGCGCGGTCGGCCACACCCAGCCCGCGTCCGCGAACTTCTCGGCGAGCAACCGGCGCTGGGCGTCGACGTCGCGGTGGTCGAAGTCGACCTCGCCGTAGAAACCCATGTAGACACGGCATTCCGCGTTCGAGCGAGCGCTCATGATTCCGCCACCGACGACCTCGCCCTGCTGGAACGTCTGCCAGTGGTCGAGGCCGAGGAAGTTCGGCGCGGTGAAGACGGCGAGGTTCGTGCCGAGGTGGGTGATGAACTCCGACTCGGGCCCGAAGACGAGCTTGCGGACGTTGGAGTGCAGGCCGTCCGCGCCGACGATCACGTCGAAGTCGCGTGACGCCGCCTTCTCGAACGTGACGCGGGTGCCGTCGATCGAGGTGATCGTGTCGTCGAACAGGTGCTCGACGCCGTCCACCGCGTCGAACAGCATCCGGGCGAGGTCGTCGCGCAGCAGTTCGACGTCGGGGCTCGCCAGGTCGCCGCCGCTCAGGGTGTGAGTGGTCGAGCGGAACAGCTCGTTGCCGTCGGCGTCGACCACGTTCATGCCGCGCATGTCGGTGCTGAACGACCTCAACTCGTCGCCGAGGCCCATGCGCTCGACGACCTCCAGCGCCGGGCCGCGCACGTCGATGGCCTGCCCGCCGGGCCGCATGCCGCGGCACCGCTCCACCACCGTGACGCTGAAACCGTGGTGGCGCAACCAGTACGCGAGCGCGGGGCCGCCGATGCTGGCGCCGGAGATCAGAACGTTCATCGTGTTGCCCCCTGTGAGTCGGTGTCGCTCACAAGGTGCGGGTCACCGCTGACCGTCCACTGACCGCCGGCGGTCAGGCTTTGACAGCGACCCCCGCGAACGGGACCTCGTTGATCTCCGGGTTGGCCGCGAAGTCGCCCTCGCCGTCGGGCCGCCACGACGGGCAGCCGACCAGTCCGGGCTCCACCAGGTCGAACCCGCCGAAGAACGCCCGCACCTCGTCGTGCGTGCGCGGGAAGGCCTGGTTCGCCGAGCTCTTGACGTTGTAGGCCTGCACGGCCTCGTCCATCCCGGCGGGCTTGGCCTCGGCCGACGCGTGCGTCACCGCGAGGAAGCTGCCGGGCGCGAGCGCGTCGCGGTAGTGCCCGACGATCGCCGCCGGGTCCCACTCGTCCGGGACGAAGTGCAGCACCAGCAACATGAACAGGCCGACGGGCTGGTCGAAGTCGATGAGCTTGCGGACGGGCTCGGAGTTGAAGATCCCGTCCAGGTCGCGCAGGTCGGCCTCCACGACGCCGGTGTTGCCGTCGCCCGCGAGGATCAGCTCGCTGTGCGCGACCGCCACCGGGTCCCGGTCGACGTAGACGACCTTGCAGTCCGGCGCCTCCGCCCGCACGATCTCGTGCAGGTTGCCGACAGTCGGGATGCCGGAGCCGATGTCGAGGAACTGCCGCACGCCCTGCTCGACCATGTGCAGCGCGGCCCTGCGCAGGAACGACCTGTTCAGCCGTGCCGCGTCGCGAACGCCGGGCATGATCTGCAGGATCTTCTCGGCCAGCGCGCGGTCCGGGGCGAAGTTGTGGCCACCACCGAGCCAGTAGTCGTACACCCGAGCCGGCGACGGGACCGTCGTGTCCACACCAGGGGGAACCCAACCGAGGTCGCTGCTCACCGGCTGAGCGTATCCGTGTGCGGCGGACCGGTCGAACAGTTGAGCATCCGATCGTGTGCATCTGCTCGCCACCACTGGACGGATGGCCCTAGTTTGTTCGGGGTCGCACGAGAGGGTGATGTGATGCCGAGCGTCACGACGGTGCCGGGCCGCTGGCCCCTCATCGGGCATTCCATCACCCTGCTCAGGTCCCCGGTCGAGTTCCTGGCCTCGTTGCCCGCCAGCGGTGACGTCGTCAGGGTCTTCCTCGGTCCCCTGCCGGTGTACCTGGTCACGACCCCGGAGCTGGCGCAGCAGCTGCTCACGTCGGACAAGTTCGACAAGGGCATCGTGTTCGACAAGATGCGGCCGTTGTTCGGCAACGGGCTCGCGACGTCGAACGGCGCGTTCAACCAGCGGCAGCGCCGGATGGTGCTGCCCGCGTTCAGCCGCGCGAGGGTCGCGACCTACGCGGAGAACGTGATCACGACGCTTGCGACCGAACTGCGCGACTCGTGGCACGACGGTCAGCGCCTCGAGTTCGACGCGTTGATGCAGGACTTCGTGATGACGGTCGCCGGGCGCACGTTGTTCTCCGCCGAGCTCGGGCAGGAGGTGCTGGCCGAGATCAGGCGGTCCATCCCGATCATGCTCAAGCACGTGCTGGTGCGCGCCTTCTCCCCGTCGTTCGTGGAAAAGCTGCCGCTCAGGGCGAACCGCGAGTTCGACGCGGCCGCGGCCCGGTTGCGCGAGGCGATCCCCGCGGTCGTCGTGGGGGCGCGCAAGCAGGGCGCGGACCACGGTGACCTGCTGTCGGCACTGCTCGCCGCGCGCGACGGCGACACCGGTGAGGCCATGACCGACGAGCAGGTCCACGACGAGGTCGTCACGATCCTCACCACCGGCGCGGAGACGACTGCGGTGGCGCTGGCCTGGTTCTTCCACGAGGTCGGCACGCGACCCGCGGTGCGGCGGCGGTTCCACGCGGAGGTCGACGCCGTGCTGGGCGGGCGTCCGGCGACGTTCGCGGACGTGGCGAAGCTCGAGCACACGGGACGGATCATCAACGAGGTGCTCCGCCGCACCCCGCCGATCATCCTGATGCGTCGCGCCCGTGAGGACGTCGAGATCGGCGGAGTGCTGGTGCGCAAGGGTTCCGAGATCGCCGTCTCGCAGCACACCCTGCACCGCGATCCCCGGTGGTTCCCGGACCCCGACGGGTTCGACCCGGACCGGTGGGAGCCTTCGAGAGCCGCCTCGCTGCCCAAGGGCGCGTTCATCCCGTTCGGTGGTGGCGCCCGGTTCTGCCCAGGACACTTCCTCGCCCACACGGAGATCGCGATCGCCGCCGCGACGATCGCGACCAGGTGGGACCTCGTCCCCGTTGCGGGACAACGCGTCTACGCCCAGGTGAAGGCGACCATGCAGCCGAACCGGCTGCCCATGACCGCCGTGAGTAGAAAGCCTTCAGCGTGAAACTGCTCCCCGTTCTCGCCGCTGTGCTGGCATTGACGTCACTGACGCCCGCCGCGCAGGCCTCCGGTGCCGACTGTTCGCTCACCACGCTCCCGGTGTCCGGGCCCGGCGGCACGGCGACGATCTCCGGTCAGCTCTGCACACCGGCGGGCGCGAACCCGGACTCGATCCAGCTGCTGGTGCACGGTGGCACGTACAACCGCGCGTACTGGGACCTGCCGGGCGTGCCGGAGTCCTATTCGTACCAGCGGAACATGGCCCGCGAGGGCCGCTCGACGTTCGCCGTCGACCGGCTCGGCACGGGCGCCTCGTCGCACCCGCTCAGCCTGCCGTTGCTGATCTCCCTTGAAGCGCGGTCGATGCACGAGGTCGTGCAGCACCTGCGCGCCGGACGTGTCGGCGGCACGGCGTACCGCAAGGTCGTCATCGTCGGGCACTCCGTGGGCTCGGGCATCGTGGCGATGGAGGCGGCGACCTACCACGACGTCGACGGCGTGGTCCTGTCCGGCATGACGCACATGCCCGCGGTGCCGGCGCTCGCACTCGGTGCGGCGCTGAGACTCCAGCCGGTGTTCCTCGACAACGCGCTCGCCAGGCTCAGCAGCGACCCGCTGTACTTCACGACGCGGCCGGGTGCGCGGTCCGGGCTCTTCTACGCGATGAACAACGCCGAGCAGCTCGTCGTGAACGCGGACGAGGCCACGAAGGACCAGGTCTCCGTGCCGGGCATGGGAACCGTGGCCGTGTTCGGCATCGTGCTGCCCACGACGTACGGCATCGACGTGCCGGTGTTCCAGGCGGTCGGCAGCGACGACGTGCTGTTCTGCGGCCTGCTGGCGTTGCGCGACTGCTCGAACGCCGCGAGCCTGCGCGCCCAGGAGGCCCCGTACTACCGGCCGGAGGCGCGGCTGCAGACGTACGTGCTGCCGGGCGCGGGCCACTCCCTCGGTCTGCACCGCAACGCGGAGGACTACCGGGACGCGACCCGCGCCTGGCTGAGCTCTAGGTTCGGGATGTGAGCCGGGCCGCCGACGTGCCCAGCCCGGACGGCCCCCGGTGGAACGCTCCCTCGACCAGGTGGGCGTTGACCGGGGTGGTGATCTCGCCGACGCCGTAGCGACTGGTTTCCTTGTGCCAGTTGACGATTCCGACGATCCAGTCCTTCAGCTCGTCGGCGTACCGGGTCAGTGACGCCCGCGCGGCGTCGTCGAGCGACAGGTCCTCGCAGAGCTTCGGCATGTCGGTGTCGACGGACCTGGTGAACTGCGCGAGCCGGGCGTCCATGAGCTTGTAGGTGATCTCGAACGCGCGGGACTGGGACACCCCGAGGAAGTTCTCGACCACCCGGACCATGTTGTGCACCTCGCCCTCGTACTGGATTTCTTTCAGGTACGAGGTGACGTCGTTGAGCATGCAGCAGTAATCCATGGCCGATCGCTCCATGGCCTGGATGACCCGCGTCCCCCAGATCTCCGGCGGGACCGTCGTCGAATGGGAAAAGCGGCTCAGCGAGGTCGTCAGCTCGGAACCGAACGTGGAGCGCCGCATTTCCAGGTAGTCGACCGGATCCGGAATGCGGTTCTGCTGGATGTTGACCACCTCCCACACCCACGCGTCGAGCATCGCGTCGAGGGTCTCGCGGAAAGTGGCCCGGAACTGCGCCGACATCGGTGCCGCGGTCTTGAGCCACAGGTCCGCCAGCGCGCGCTCGGTGGCGTTCACCGGGACGACCTGCGGGACGAGGTCGAGCGGCATGCACTGCTTGAGCCGGATGGTCTGCGCCTTCAGCCCGGCGAGGTCACGCAGCCGCCCGAAGACCCACGGGTAGACGTCGTCGGCATAGGTTCCCCAGGTCAGCCACGCCGCCGAGAGGAACAGCTCGGCCGGCGTCGCGTCCGGGTCGAGCCCCGAGGAGCACAGCGGCAGGTCGAACCCGCGGTGTTTGGCCTCGTCCCAGATGCCCTCGCCGTGGATGCCCATCTCCCGGCCCCAGGCGATCACCTCCTCGCGGGCCTGGTCGAGGTGCGGCGACAGCGTCAGCGGGAACGGGAAGTGGAACGGCACCTCGTACGGCTCGACGACCTTCGGCACGTTGCTGAACTGCCGGAGCCGCTGCGGCAACGTCTTGGCGTACGAACCGAGGACGCCGAGCTGCGGCTTCGGGTCCTTGTTCATGTACCGCGACGACCGCAGGTGCCACTCGTGGCCGCCCGCCTGCCAGTCCTGCAGGCCCTTCACGTAGCCCAGGACGGCCGCGCGCCCGATCGGGTCGATGGCGTGCTCGTCCAGCAGGATCGGCACCTCGGTGAGCGCCGTGTGCTCGAACTGGTGCAGCCGCGAGGTCAGCAGGTCGTTGACGGCCTCTGCGGCCTGCTGGGTCGGGAGGTCGAGGAACTTCTCGAACACCAGCACGCCGTTGGAGAGCTCGCCCTCGTCGAGCACCTCGCGTTCGTAGGAGAACAGGTCGTTGCGCAGGTGCACGGCGTCGCTGAACGTGTCCCGCAGGACCCCGATGGGCCTGCTGAGGGCGATGCTCGCCGGCACTTCGAGGCCGACCGCGTGCTCGACCAGGTTCGCGCTCCACGGCGCGCCACCGACCTTGCGGCGCATCTCGACGTACTCGATCGGGTTGGACAGCCGGTTCGAGCTGATGTTGTGCAGCTCCCACATCGACTCGTCCAGCAGGTGCTTCGTGTTCGCGGCGAACCGCTCGCGCCAGTCTCGTGAGTGGGTGGGGACGGTGCGGCGCCAGAGGTCGGCGAGGCCCTTCTCCACCGGGTTGGCCGGCGTGGCGGTGATGACGCCGTTGACCGGCATGAACAGCGGCAGCCGGTCGAGGTACGCCTGCGCGCCCTTGACGTCCGGGTTGCGCTTGTAGAGCTCGACGAAGTGGTCGTCGAAGTAGAAGACCCACACGTACCAGTCGGTGATGAGGTCGAGGGCCTCACCGTCGCAGTCGGGGTGGGTGTACGCGCAGAGCAACGCGTAGTCGTGCGCCTCCAGGTCGTCGGCGGTCCAGATCACGGTGCCGTGCTGCGGCACGTCGACCATGTCCATCTCGTGCGCCCAGGCACGCGTGTGGACGCGGGCGCGTTCGAGGTTCGGGTTCAGCCGGGCCGGGTGGGGCGTGTAGAACTCCGGCAGCTGGAACGGCTGCATGGGCGTTGGACCTCCGCGCGTTGGACGTGTCGCGATGAACGCAACCAGCCCGGCGCGCGGGAACGCCAGATGGTGAAACCTTGATCCACACGTGCGTGGAATGGTGTCGCCCGTTCAGCCCAACCCGGCGTTGATGGCAGATACTCAGCGCACCAGCGACTGGGCGCTCAGTTTCACCGCGAACGGGAACTGCAGCTCGATGATCTCCTCGCCGTCGGAACGCGCCTGTTCGACGTAGACGCCGTTCTCGAGGTGCAGGCACCGCAGCCACGGACTGTCGTAGTCGATCATCCAGTAGTTCTCGCAGCCGACTTCCTGGAACTTCGCGCGCTTGAGCTCGAGGTCCACGTGCCGCGTCCGGGGCGACAGGACCTCGACCGCCAGCACCGGCGGCCCGATGAGCGCCTGCTTCGAGAACTGCTCGCGCCGGCCGACCACCAGGTCCGGGATGAAGACCGTGTCGTCGGCGAGCACCACGTCGACCGGGGCCGGGAGGACCTCCAGCTCCGGTGGGCAGACAGCCGTGAGCGCCACCAGCAGCCGGGCGACGACGCGCTGGTGCACGGGGCGGGGTGAGGGGCTCATGACCAGCACCCCGTCGACGAGTTCGAAACGGTGCCCGTCATCAGGCATCGCCTCCAGGTCCGCCCACGTCAGCGGTCTGCCGTGGGGAAACGTCGGGACACCACCCATGGTGCGTTCCACCCCCGTGTCGAGGCCACTGTCCGCCGGACGGGTCCCGGCGATGCCATTAGACAAGACTGGTCCGATTCTCACGACACGCAAGCCCCTTTTGGCCGACCCGCACCACTGCACGCACACGTCTTCGTCACTCACCATCCCGCAGGGTGAGCGATCACTGGTCCTGCCGTGGAGGGCACCACCCGGACGGAGCAGCGAGATGGTTTCAATCGAACAAGTGGCTAATTTATGATCAATTTTCGGGCGATTTTTGATAACGCGCCGCGCCCCGCCAATTGCTCGCGAATGCGACCCTAACGGAATCTTACGAGCGCGCCAAGCACTCTGTTGGAGCAATACCTCACGAGTACCTCACACTCCGATGATCAAAACACTTCCCGCTCGATTCCGGGTAATCCGTGTGATCGCGGTGGGGACGGTGTGGGGACGGGCTTCTCCACCCTCGGTGGCATCACCACCGAGGGGAGCTAGGGATGCGCAGGACCGGGGACAGGGTGCGGCAGTGGGTGGCCTTCGCCGTGCTGGCGGCGGCCGTGATCACGGTGGCGGTGCTGGCGCTTTCGCTCTAGCGAGGATCTCGCGGGCGAAGGCGACGGCTCGCGGCAGGGGCGTGCGCTCGGCGGCGGCCACCGCCTTCTCCGCGAGCAGGACGGCGGCTCCGCGGTCGCCCAGCGCGAGGTGCACGGCCGAGAGCTGCCCGAGCACGCGGTCCTCGCTCCACCAGCTGCGCCGCTCCACGATCGGCAGGCACCGCCGCAGGTGGCCGAGCGCTTCGGCCGACCTGCCCGCCAGCTGGGCGTCGAGCGACAGGGCCACGAGCAACGCCATCTGTCCGATGTGGTCCCTGACGTCCTCCATGGACGCCAGCACCGCCTGGTCGTCCGGCAGGTTCGTGTACGCCCGGCACAACCGGGCGGCTTCCTGCGCCAGCTCGCGCGCGGCGCTGTGGTGGCCCATCTCGTAACGCCAGTAGGCGTAGTCGGCCAGGGCGAGCGCTTCGCCGCGCCGGTCAGCCGACTCGCGGTAGGCGACCAGCGACCGGTCCGCGTGCGCCAGGCACTCCTCGTCAGCGAACGCGTCGAAGTGCACGTGGGCGATGTTGTGCAGCGTCAGCGCGGCGGACCGGACATCGCCGTGCTCGTCCATCAACGCGACGGCCTCGCCCATGTACGCCAAGGCTTCCTCGGTCTGACCGAGCTGGGCGTGGTTGATGCCGATGTTGTGCAGCGCGGCCGCGACCCCGGTGGGCGCGTTCGCCTGGCGCATCAGCACGACGCCACGTTCGAAGTACTCCAACGACCTGTCGAAGTCGTGCCGTCCGCGCGCGATCATGCCGAGCAGGCCCATCACGGACGCCTCACCACGAAGGTCGCCGATCTGCCGCATGAGTTCGAGCGCCTCGCGCAGGTCCTTCTCCGCCTTCGGGTCGTCGTCCTCCATGTACGCCGAACCCAGGCCCCGCAACGCTTCCGCACGAGCCTTCAGATCCCCGAGGTGACGGGCGGCCCCGAGAGCGACGTTGAGCACCTCGACCCGTTCCTTGCCGGATCCGCGCAGCAGCAGGTAGTGGGCGAACTGGTGCGGCAGCTGCCACGCGTGGTGGTAGAACCCCTCGTACGCGGCCAGGTAGACGGCGGCCCTGAGGTTCAGCCGCTCGGCCTCCTGCCACGCCAGCGCGTCGAACGGGGTGGAGAACACCGGCGGGTCGACCAGCTCGTGGATGACGGCGGAGTGGAGCTCCGGACGACCGGGGGCGATCCTCCGTGCGGAGTCCTCCGCACCGCGCAGGTAGTGGTCGAGAACGCGGGCGATCGCCTCGCGCCTCTCGTCCGGCTCGACCAGCGCCTTCGCGTGGTCCGCCAGCAGGTCGTGGAAGCGGTAGCGGCTGTTCTCCTTCTGCTGCACCAGATGTGCGTCCAGGAGTTCGTCCAGCAGTCGTTCGGCCTCCGCACGGGTGGTGCCGATCACCGCCGCCGCCAGGTAAGCGTCCCAGTCCTCCCCCGTGTGCAGGCCCAGCCTCCGGAACAACCGTTGCTGGTCGGGCGTGAGTTGCTGGTACGACAAGGCGAACGCGCCCGCGACACTGCGTTCGCCGGCGGTCAGCTCCGTCAGGCGCTGGTCGGTGAGACGGCGGACCAGGTCCTTCGCGGACCACGCCGGACGGGTGCGCCAGCGGGCACCGACGATCCGCACGGCCAGCGGGAGGTACCCGCAGAGCCGCACGACCTCCCGGCAGTCCTCGTCGTTCCTGCGGGCGATGCTCGTGAGCAGGTTCAGCGAGTCCTCTTCGGACAGCACGTCCAGCGAGATCGTGTGCGCCGCGTCCAGGTCCACGAGCCGGCGCCTGCTGGTGACGAGCACGAGACCGGTGCCGGGCAGCAGCGGGCGGACCTGGGCGGCGCTGCCCGCGTTGTCGAGCACCACGAGTGCCTGGCGGTGCGCCATCTCCGCGCGCCAGCGGGCCGCACGAGCGTCCAGGCCGTCCGGGATGTCCTGTGCCGGCACGCCCAACGCGGTCAGCAGCGCCAGCAGGGCGTCGGACGGCGTGCGCGGCTCGACACCCGCGGTGTAGGAGTGCAGGTCCACGAACAGTTGTGCGTCGGGAAATCTGGAGGCCAGGCGGTGGGCGGCGCGGACGGCGATCGTGGTCTTGCCGATGCCCGCCATGCCGTCGATGGCGGTGATCGCGACGCACCCGGACGGCACGGCGGCGAGGATCTCGTCCAGGTCGGAGGCTCGGCCCGCGAAGTCGGCGATGTCGCCGGGCAGGTCGTTGCGGGCGCGCGGGCTGTTGTCGGCCGTGAGCACCTGCTGGTGCGCCTTCTGCAGGTCCTTGCCCGGGTCGAGGCCCAGCTCGCCCGCGAGTCTGCCGCGGATGTCGTCGTAGGTTTGCAACGCCTCGGTCTGCCGGTCGCAGCGGTGCAGCGCCACGATCAGCTGCGCCCACAACCGTTCCCTGGTCGGGTGCTGACGGGTGAGCGAGCGCAGTTCGGGCACCAGCCGCTCGTGCGAGCCGGCCCGCAGGTCGGCCTCGATCCTCGCTTCCAGCGTCGCGAGGTACTTCTCGGTCAACGCGGGCACGTGGTCGCGTTCGAGCGCGTCGCTGCCGATGTCCGCGAACGGGCGGCCGCGCCAGAGCGCCAGCGCCTCCCGCGGCTCCAGCCGGCCGAACCGGTGGACGTCGACCTCGTCGGGCGCCACGTCCAGCAGGTACCCGCCCGGCTTGGTCAGCACGAGCCCCGGCAGCACCTCGCGCAGGCGGCCCACCGTGGTCTGCAGGGCGTTGCGCGAACCGCCGGTCAGCTCGACCAGTTCGTCGACCCCGACCACCTGGCCGGGACGCAACAGCAACGCGGCGAGCACCACCCGCCGCTTGCCGGGTGGGACGTGGACGTGGCGCCCGTCGAGCACCACGTCCAACGGCCCGAGCAGGCCGAACGACCTCACTGCCACTGACCCCAGTGCACGACCTCGTCGAACGCCTTGCGCTTGCGGCGCTGCGGCGAGGCACCCTCGGAGACGCCCTCCTCCGCCGAGTGCCCGATCGCGATCATGCCGATCGGCACGTACGTGTCCGGCACGCCGAACGCCGCGCGCAACTCTGGCCACGTCTCCTTGTCCGTGCCGAAGAACACCGCGCCGAGACCCTCGTCCACGGCCGTCTGCAGGATCAGCAGCGCCGCCATGCCGGTGTCGATGTCCCAGTACGGCACGGGCCAGCGTTCCTCGGTCAGGCCGGCCCAGGCCTTGTCAGGCTCCGCGTACCGGTCGAGGTAGACCTTCTTGGACGAGAACGGGATGACGACGACCGGCGCCGTCTTGGGTTCTTCCCCGGACCACCACTCGAACATCTGCCTGAGCCGTTCGAGCTGCTCGCCCTGCAGCACGAGAAAGCCCTGGCCCTGGGAGAACCCGGCCGACGGACCGCGCACGGCGTTGCGCATGATCCGCTGGAGGCTCTCGTCGCTGACCGGCTCGTCGGTGAACTTGCGCACCATCCGCCTGCGGCGGACCACGTCCTGGAACTCCACCCCGTACCTCCCCAGATAGGTCGTTCGACCGTAGCAGCGTCCGGGGAGATCGACTTCAGAGGCGGCGAAGGCCCGCGAGCACCCGTTCGAGCAACATCCCGTCCGGCCTGTCCTCGCCATAGGACGACGCCGTGCGGTGCACGTCGATCAGCCCGTGCCCGGCCATGTCGCCGAGCAGCACCTTCGTGACGCCCAGCGGCAGCCCGCGCAGGGCGGCGATCTCCGCCACCGAGCGGGGCTGCGTGCACAGGGCCAGCACGTCCTGGTGCTCCGGCCGCACGGCGGTCGACGAGAACTCGTTGACCGAGACCAGGGTCTCGATCTCCAGGTGCACGTCGGACGTGGTGCGGCCGCCGGTCCACGCGTAGGCGCGCACGATCGACGACGACTCGACGCCGGTCTCGACCGACGGCAGCGGCGGGAACGGGTCGAACGGCAGCGTGGCGTACGGGTCCGGCGTCGGCGGGGGTTCCGGCGCGCGCTTCTGCTTGGACTTCCCCCGCTTGCGGATCCGCTCGCTGTCGAAGCTGAAACCGCTGATCAGATCGCCGAAGTTGACCTGTTCGTCGGGCTCTTTCATGCGAGCTCTGCCCGCAGCTCGGGCGTGAGCAGCTGGCCCACCTGCCGCACGACCACAGTCATCTCGTACGCGATCTGCGCGACGTCGGCCGAGGCCGACGCCAGCACCGCGAGGACGGAGCCGTCGCTGATCGCGGACAACAGCATCACGCCCCGGTCCATCTGGACGACGGTGCGCACGACCGACTCGCCGGCGAAGCACTTCGACGCCGAGTCGGCGAGCGAGACGACACCCGCCACGATCGCCGCGAACTGCGGTGCGACGTGGCCGGGCAGCTTCGAGGACGAGATCAACACCAGGCCGTCCGCGGAGATCACCACGGCGTGCTCGATGCCGGGCGTGCGTTCGGCGAAGTTGGTGACCAGCCAGCCGAACTGGTCAACCTGCGTGCTCATCGACTCTCCTGGTGGTCGGGAAGGCCGCGCTGCACACCGCGCTGGAAGGCGTCGAGGAATCCTCGGGCCGACTCCGGCGTCTGACGTGCGGGTGCGGGGGGAGGTGGCGGTGCGGCGGCCGGTTTCGTCTGCTGGAACCACGAAGCTTGCTGCCGTTCGATCGCCTCCCCTCGGAAAGACTCCCAGGACTCTTCCCGTTGTGGTGCCAGTTCGGCCGGAACCAACACGATCGCGCGAGTCCCCTGCCCCTGTTTCGCGTCCAGACGTACCACGATCTGGTGGCGCGCCGCGAGCCTGCCGACGACGAAAAGTCCCATTTCCCGGAAGACCTGGACGTCCACGCCCTCCCCCGCGGCCTCCAGCCGGCGGTTCACACCGGCGAGCGCCTCGGGGTCGATGCCGATGCCGTGGTCGACGACGTCGATCTGCACGATGCCGCCCGCCTCGATCGACGCGCTGATCGCGACCTGCGTGTGCGGCGGCGAGAAAGCCGTGGCGTTGTCGAGGAGTTCGGCCAGCAACCGGACCAGGTCGCTTGCCACGTAACCGACAACCTCGGCGTTGGGCGCTGTGTGCACCATGACGCGCTGGTACTGCTCGATCTCCGCGGCCGCCGCGCGCAGCACGTCGGTGAGCGGGATCGGCTTGTGGAACCGGCGGGCCACGTCGCCGCCGGAGAGCACCATCAGGTTCTCGTTGTTGCGGCGCATGCGGGTGGCGAGGTGGTCGAGCTTGAAGAGGTTCGCGAGCTGGTCCGGGTCCTCCTCGAACTTCTCGAGCTCCTCCATCAGCTTGAGCTGGCGTTCCACGAGGCTCTGGCTGCGCCGGGAGAGGTTCACGAAGATGTTGCGCATGTTGGCGCGCATGCCCGCCTGCTCGATGACCGACTTCACGGCCTGCTGGTGCACCGCGTCGAACGCGCGCGCCACCTGGCCGAACTCCTCGGTCGTGTGCACCGGCACCGGTTCGATCTCGGTGCTGCCGCGTCCGGTCGCGACCATCTCGGGGAGTTTCTCCCAGGCCACGTCGAGCGCGGAGCGGCGCAGCGCGTTCAGCGAACGCAGCAGGTAGCGGCCGACGACGAACCCGACGGTGGCGGCCAGGATGATGCCGGCGAACAGGATCGCGGACGCGGCACCGGCGGCGTCGCTCGTCTCGTCGCGCAGGCGGTCGGCGGTGGAGCGCAGGTCGTCCTGAAGGCCCGTCACCACGCTGCCCATCGACGTGACGACGGCGTCGGTCGCCCTGGTCCAGTCCGCCGCCGCGATCGGCAGCGGCGGCTTCGGCCTGTTCGCGGCGGTGCCGGTGGCCGGTGCGTCGGAGGTCGGGTGCAGCACCGCGGCGGCCAGCATCGTGCGCTGGGCCTCGGTGTCCGGGCCGCTGAAGTTCTTGCCGTAGACCTTCATCTGGTCGGGCGTCGCGAGGGCCGCGAACTCGTCCGCGATGTAACCGAGCTTGACGTTCGACTCGACCAGCGCGCGGACCTCGGCGTTGGTGAGCTGGCCGCGGGTGAGCCCGGACAGCACGACGGCCTGCTGGTAGAGCACCTGGTCGCGGACGTGCACCACGTGGTGCAGGCCCATCGCGGTGCGCAGCAGGGCGGCGTCGCCGAACTCGCTGGCCATCACCTCGTCGACGTCGAGCAGCGAGTCGGTGAGCTCGGTGTAGATCTTGATCACCGCGGGGATGTCGTTGCTGCTGCGGTCGCGCAACACCGTCAGGTCGCCGATGCGGTTCTGGACGTCGCTGAGGCGGGCGGTCACGACCTCGCTGAGCGAGGTCTTGCCGATCTGGTCGCGCAGCACCGCGCGGGCGTCGTCGGTGCGCTTGCTCTGCTCGGAGAGGATCTCCGGGCCTGCGCCCCCGGCGACGATGCGCCGTTCCGCCTGCACGCCCTCGATCACGGGGATCAGGGCGGCGCGGACCTTCACCAGCCGCTGGAGCGCCGCGTAGGTCTCGGCGCGGTCGATCTGCGAGTTGATCTGCAACACGCCGGAGCCCACCGCGATGGTGACCGGAACGATCAACACCGCGGCGAGCTTGACCGGCAGGCGCCAGTTGCGCCAGTTCACGAGCGCGTTGAACATCAGACGAAGAGCTTGGCCGCGTTCAGGAAGAGCCGGTACAGGCCGTAGGCGAGCGGCAGGCCCACCCACAGCCAGGCACCGACCAGCAGCAACGTGCTCGATCGGTTCTCTCGGGGTGAGCTCACTTCTTCACCACGCCTTCCGCGTCTTCCTTCTCAGCCGTCTCTGCGACGTCCGCAGCCTCGGCCTCGTTCCACCTGGCGACCGTGGCCTCGTCGTCGCCCTTCGGCGAGGGGCTGTCCGTCTCGTCCGCGACCTTGGGTTCGTGGAACTTCGGGTCGACCGGGCGGATCAGCTCGTTCGCGACGAAGCCGACGACGAGCAGCGCGATCATGATGTAGAACGACGTGGCGTACAAGTCGGGTCCGACGTGGCCCGCCTTCTTGCCCGCGTCCGCGATGGCGTTGACGATCAGCGGCCCGAGCACACCCGCCACCGACCACGCGGTCAGCAGCCGGCCGTGGATCGCGCCGACCTGGTAGGTGCCGAACAGGTCACGCAGGTAAGCCGGGACGGTCGCGAAGCCCGCGCCGTAGAACGACAGGATCACCATCGCCGCGATCACGAACAGCGGCGTGCTGGTCGAGCCGACGGTCAGCAGCACCAGGTAGAGCAGCGCGCCGACGCCGAGGTAGAGGCGGTAGATGTTCTTGCGGCCCACGATGTCCGAAGTGGACGACCAGACGAACCGGCCGGCCATGTTCGCGGCGGAGAGCAGCGCGACGAAGCCGGTGGCGGCGGTCGCGGCGACGGGCGTCGAGGACTCCTTGAAGAAGTCGACCAGCATCGGCGCGGCCTTCTCCAGGATGCCGATGCCCGCGGTGACGTTGAAGCACAGCACGACCCACAGCAGCCAGAACTGCGGCGTCTTGATCGCGTTGTTCGCCGAGACGTTGTGGGAGACGGTGCCCTTCGGCTTGTCCTTGAGCAGCGCCGCTTTCTCCGCCGTGAACTCCGGGGAGGGCAGGCGGATCAGCAGCACGCCGAGGCTCATGAAGACGGCGTAGACGATGCCGTGCACGAGGAAGGCCTGACCGATGCCCGACGTGGTGGCGCCGAACGAGGACAGCATCGACGTCGACCACGGTGACGCGATCAGCGCACCGCCGCCGAAGCCCATGATCGCGATGCCGGTCGCCATGCCCGGCCGGTCGGGGAACCACTTGATCAGCGTCGAGACCGGCGAGATGTAGCCGATGCCGAGACCGATGCCGCCGACCAGGCCGTAGCCCACGACGACGACCCAGTACTGGCCTGCCCACACGCCGGCCGCCGAGATCAGCAGACCGGAGCAGAAGGCGAGCAGCGACATGAGCATCGCCCAGCGCGGACCCCTGCGTTCGACGGTCGTGCCGAGCACCGCCGCCGACAACCCGAGCATGACGATGCCGAGCTGGAAGGGCAGTGCGGACTGCGTTCCCGTGATGCCCAGGGATTTCTCCAGCGGCGTCTTGAAGACGCTCCAGGCGTAGGCCTGACCAATGGAGAGATGAATCGCCAGAGCTGCGGGCGGAACGAGCCAGCGGTTCCATCCGGGAGGCGCGACCTGACGTTCGCGCGCTAAGAACCCCACTTTATCCCCAACCGTCACCACTTAATGCGGACCGATCGATCCTAGGCCAGGTGCACACGTGCGACAACGGTCTTGACGAAGGCTTCAGGTGTTGCACACGACGCAACTCGCGACCGTCCACTTGATACAACGCCTGGGTCGAACCATTTGAGACGAATGGGGCGCCGGATTCAGTCCGGTTTCTGTCCGCCCGACGCCTCTCATTGGTCCGGTTTCGCCCGTTTCCGGGAGATCCGTCACGTTGACTGCACACGTGAGAGCGCTACAGTGGGCGCCGCACACGAGGGGCAGGGGTACATGACCAAGGCGATGAGGGCGCCTGGCGAAGCGCAGCACGAGTACCGGGAAATGCGGGGTTTCGCGTCGTTCGACGACCCCGACACTTTGTCGTACGTCGATTCCGACGGCACCCCGAACTACGAGCTGATTCGGCAGACCGACGAATTCCGCACTCTCCGTCGCCGTCTCACGACGTTCATCTTCCCGATGACCGCGCTTTTCCTGTCGTCGTACCTGACCTTCGTACTGCTGTCCGCGTACGCGAAAGACTTCGTCAGCACCAAGGTGATCGGTGTGATCAACCTCGGGATCCTGCTGGGCCTCGGACAGTTCGTGACTTCGATCATCATCACGCTCGGTTATGCCCGTTACGCAAAGCGACGGCTGGACCCGCAGCGGAAATTGCTCGCCGAGAAGACAGGCGTCGAGGAGTAGGTCATGCCCACCACCGGCAACCCGGTGCTGAACCTCAGCGTCTTCGCGGTGTTCGTCCTGATCACCCTTTACATCGTCTACCGCTTCAGCAGCCGGAATGTGACGGCGTCGGACTACTACGCCGCCGGCAGCTCGTTCACCGGCGCCCAGAACGGCGTGGCGCTGTCCGGTGACTTCCTGTCCGCCGCGTCGTTCCTCGGCATCTCCGGCGGCATCGCGGCCCACGGCTACGACGGGTTCCTCTACTCCGTCGGCTGGGTCGTCGCGTGGCTCGTCGGTCTGCTGCTGATCGCGGAGGGCCTGCGCAACACCGGCCGCTTCACCGTCGGCGACGTGCTGGCGTTCCGGATGAAGCAGCGCCCGGTCCGCGCGGCCGCGGCGAACGCGACGCTGGTGATCTCGTTCTTCTACATGATCGCGCAGATGGCGGGCGCCGGCGGCCTGATCGCGTTGCTGCTCAACGTGACCTCGAAGTGGGGCCAGGCGGTCCTGATCGCGCTGGTGGGCATGGTCATGGTGCTCTACGTGCTGCTCGGCGGCATGAAGGGCACGACCTGGGTGCAGATCATCAAGGCCGTCCTGTTGCTGCTCTGCGTGACGCTGATGAGCGTCTTCCTTCTGGGCAAGTTCGGGTTCAGCCTGTCGGCGATCATGCAGCAGGCCACCGAGAACAACGATCTCGGCGAGGCCGTGCTGGACCCCGGCGCGAAGTACGGCTTCAGCGCGATGTCCAAACTGGACTTCGTCTCGCTGGCGCTGTCGCTGGTGCTGGGCATCGCGTCCCTGCCGCACGTGCTGATGCGCTTCTACACCGTGCCGAACGCCACCGAGGCGCGCCGTTCGGTCGTGTGGGCGACCTGGACGATGGTCATCTTCTACCTGTGCACGCTGGTGATCGGCTTCGGCGCGATGGCACTGGTCGGCACGGACAAGATCGCCGCGGCACCGGGTGGCGAGAACTCCGCCGCGCCGCTGCTCGCGTTCGAGATCGGTGGCGCGGTGCTGCTCGGCGTCGTGTCCGCGGTCGCGTTCGCCACGATCCTCGCGGTCGTCGCCGGTCTGACGCTGGCGGCCTCCGCCTCGTTCGCCCACGACGTCTACGCGAACGTCATCAAGCGCGGCAACGCCGAACCACGCCGCGAGATCCGCGTCGCGCGGCTGACCGCCGTCGTCGTCGGCATCCTGTCGATCATCGGCGGCATCGCGGCGAACGGGCAGAACGTCGCGTTCCTCGTGTCGCTGGCACTGGCGCTGGCCGCCTCGGCGAACCTGTCGACGATCCTCTACACGATCTTCTGGCGGCGCTTCAACACCACCGGCACGCTGTGGAGCATCTACGGCGGTCTGGGCTCGTGCCTGGTGCTGATCATCTTCTCGCCAGTGATGTCGGGCGCGAAGACGTCGATCTTCCCGGACGTCGACTTCGCCTGGTTCCCGCTCGGCAACCCCGGCCTGGTGTCGATCCCGTTCTCGTTCCTGTGCGGGTTCCTCGCGACGATCTTCTCCAAGCGCGAGCCGGAGATGGCGGCCAAGGCGGCGGAGATGGAAGTCCGCGCGATCTCGGGTATCGGCGCCCGCACCTAGTTTTCCGGGATGATCCCGGACTCGTGGGCGATGATGGCGGCCTGCACGCGGTTGCGCACGCCCAGCTGCCGGAAGATCGTGCTGACGTAGACCTTGATCGTGCCCTCCACGACGTGGAGGCGGGCCGCGATCTCCGCGTTCGCCAGGCCGGCGCCGACCAGGCCGAGCACCTCGCGTTCGCGTGCGGTCAGCACCTCGATCCGTTGTGTCGCAAGGGGTCTCGGGTGGGTGCGGGACATCTGGTCCACGACCCTCTTCGCCACCATCGGGGACAGGAACGCGCCACCGTTCGCCACCGCGCGGACGCCCGAGATGATCTCCTGCGGGTCGCCGGTCTTCAGCACGAACCCGGCCGCGCCCTCCCCCAGCGCCCGGCTGATGTACGCGTCGTCCGCGAACGTCGTCAGCACGAGCGTTTTCGTGCCCGGATGGCACTCGCGGATCACCTTGGCCGCGTCCAGGCCGTCGAACACGGGCATGCGGATGTCGAGCACGGCGACGTCGGGGCGGTGCCGTGCGACGAGGTCGATCGCCGCGCTGCCGTTCTCCGCCTCGGCGACCACCTCGATGTCCCCGGCCGTCGCCAGGACGGCCTTCACGCCGAACCTGACCACCGGTTCGTCGTCCGCGAGCACGACCCTGATCAACCGGTCCCCCTGGCGAGCCACTGCTTGTGCACGAGCCGATCATCCCGGAAGCACAGCTGGTGCAGGTCGTGGCGGTTGCCGTCGAACGGGTTGGGGTGCGTGCTGTAGTAGCGGCACTCGGTGCGCGGCGGCGCGGTGACGCCGAGGGGGTTGTCGACGCGTGTGCGCCACGGCAGGTCGAGATCGTCCTCGTTCTGCCCGAACTGTGCCCGTTCGAACTGCTGCGGCGTGAGAACGGACGTCACGGCGTCGAACACCATGTAACCCGGCACGCCGATCGCGATCCCCGCGCACACGACCGAGGTGATCAGCACGGTTCGGCGAGCACTCTTGCGGAGTTCTTTTTCCGTGCGTTCGCGGCGCACGTGCGTGGGTGTCGTGCGGGCACGCGGGCGTTCCGGGAGCTTCGCCCTCACCTCGAACCCGCCGTCGTCCGAAGGCGCCGCCTCGAACCAGCCGCCGACGAGCGCGACGCGTTCGGCGAGGCCCACCAGGCCCTTGCCGCTGCCGACGGCCTGAGTCCTCGGCGCCGGGCCGTTGGTGATGCGGAGCTCGAGGTTCGCGGTGAGGCTCACGGTGACCTTCGCTCCGGGTGCGTGCTTGATCACGTTCGTCAGCGCCTCGGCGGTCACCCGGTGCACCGTGCGCGCGATGATGCCGTCGATCGCGGTCCTGCGGCCGTTGACGAGGTCGACGTCGAGTCCGCTCCTGGCCACGACCTCCTCGATCGTCGCGACGGGTTCGTCCTCGTCGGCGCGGAGCACCTGCATGACGTCGGCGAGCCGTTCCGCTGCGGCGGTGACGCTGGCGCGGGCCGTTTTGGCTGCCTCGCGTTGTTCCGGGGTGAGCGTCGGCTCCAGTTCCAGCGCACCGGTCAGCAGTGCGGCCCGGGCCAGCTCGTGACCGACGAGGTCGTGCATCTCGCCCGCGAGCCGCGCACGTTCGGCGTCGCGGGCGTTCTCGACGCTGCGCTCCAGCAGTGCCGCGTGGTCCCAGCCGACTTCGCGCAGCTCCGCGAACCGCCGCCGGAACCGCCCGAAGGCCCAGGGCACGACCCCGAGCACGCCGACGCCGGAGGTGACGGCGAGCGCGGTGTCCGAGCCGCCGCGTTCAGTCAGCGCCACGACGACGCCGGCGATCTCCGCGACGGTCAGGGCGATGGCGGTGGGCCGCGGGTCCTCGGCGTTGCGTCCGGCGAGGAAGCTGACCAGTGCCAGTGCGGGAGCGAGCGCCACCACCCTCACGTCGAACTCGACGGTGACGAGGTAGCAGACGAGCCAGGCCCCCAGCGCGGTGCCCAGAGCGACCGCGGGCCGCTTGCGCACGACGGCGAAAGCCGCGCCGAACAGGACCAGGTAGAGCAGAACCTCCCACACGGCAACCATCATCGCAGTCGCTGCATCACCACGGTCGGCGCGTCCATCTCCGCGCGCTCCGGCTTCTTCTTCCGCAGCAACAACGCGATCCCCCACGACACCAACGCTCCGAGCGCCAGCCCGGCCATGACGTCGTGTACATAGTGGACACCCACGACCACCCGCGACGACGCCGCCGCGATGGCGCACACCGCCGCGATCCAGCCATAAGTGCGGTGCAGTGCCCAGATCGCCATCGCGGACGCCCCCGCGATCACCGAGTGGTTGCTGGGGAACGACCAGTCACCGTGCGGCGGGCACTCCGCGATCGACGGTGCCGTGCGGCAGGGCCGTTCCTCCCGCACGACCAGCTTGACGACCTCGCTGATCGCATAAGCCACCACCACACCGGCTCCGGCGAGGAACGCCCGCAGCCTGTGCTTGAACCACAACAGAAGGAACATCAGCGCGAACACACCGAGCACCGCGTCGGTGCCCACAGTCAGCCAGGTCACCCAGCCGAACCTACGAAGCTCCCGGCGCGGGCGCCCCTGCCGTTCGGAACCGATCACCCCTGTCTTTCGACAGGGAAGGCTCAGCGGGTCGCGCTCGCCATGCTCAGGACCAGGTCGTAGTAACCCTCGGGGTTGTCCGCGCCGGACCGGCCGTCGATCAGCTCGCGCACGACGTCGCAGTGGCCGGCGTGCTGCGCGGTCTCCGCCGTGACGCGGACGAGCAGGTGCCCGAACGTGGTGTGCCGCTTGTGCTCCGGCCACCACTCGACCTCGGCGGGCGCGTCGAGGGGCAGCGCGGCGATCGACTCGTCGGAGTGCTGCCAGGCCGCGCGGTACAGGTCGACGAGGTACTCGCGGCTCTCGGTGGGCTTGGCCCACATGTCGCCGTTCTCCCAGATGGACTTGTCCTCGACCCACGGCAGTGTGAACGACGCCGGACGGCCCGCGCTCGCGCCGAGGTAACCGAGCTCGATGCCGACCAGGTGCTTCACCAGGCCGAGCAGGTTGGTGCCGCTGGGCAGGAGCGGGCGCCTGACGTCGAACTCGCTCAGTCCGTCCAAAGAGGACAGAACTGAGTCGCGCGACTCCTGCAGATAGCGCTGGAGGTCTTCCGCAATCATGCTTCGCACACTAACGCCGTCGGGCGACGACGTCCTTCGGTTTCGCCACCTTCTCCTGAGGCGGCCGCAGCACGTCCGGCGCGGTGCCCCACTGGCTGTAGACGACCGTGCGGCGCTCCAGCTGCTTCCCGAACGACGGCGCGGTCTGCTCGATCCGCACCGGCCGGTTCTCGTCGTCCACCTCGACGACCAGCCGCACGTCGCCCTTGGTGTAGCCACCGGAGTACGGCACACCTCCCGCGCTGAACACGTACCGGTCGTCCTCGTGTTCGACCAGACGGATCGTGTCGCGGTCGAGATCACCGAAGAGGTTGCCGGGGTGGTAGTCCTGGGTCGCCATCGACAGGTCTCTCGCGTACGGCCCCACCCAGGGGGCGTCGTTCAGACCCATGCTGGTGAACTCCTTGCCGGGCGGCAGGGTGAGGCCGCTGTGGCTCAGGTAGTCGTCGTCACCCACCACCAGCCGGCGGTAGTCGGCGGTGCCTTCCCCGGCCTCGCGGTGCGCGGTCACGTCCTCCTGCGTCGTCGCGCCGCCGCTGCCGACGTGGAGCACGCCCGCGTACGTCTGGCTGCGGGGGTCCTTGCCCTCGATCTGGATCCGCACGTCGAAGCGCACCGACTCGAACCGCTGGGAGGTCCACCCCTTGACCAGCGCCACGGGGTCAGCGGGTGCCGCCGAGCACGCGGACAGCACCAGCAGCAAGGTCAGGGCGAGACGCATCCCACGAGTCTGGCAAAGCACGCCGGTCGTGAGGGTCGGAATGAGAGGGTCGGGGGCGTGCAGAGACTGATCATCGCCGCCCTGCTCGGCGCCTCCCTGGTGACCACCTCCGTGCCCGCCTCGGCCGGCACCACCCATCGCGTCGATGCCGCCGCGGGCTGGCTCGCGAGACAGATGGCCGACGGCGAGCGACTGGAGACCGAGTTCGGTGGCGTCAAGTACCCGGACCAGGGCCTGACCATCGACGCGATCTTCGCCTTCGCGGCCGCGAAGAACGCCGACGACTACGCGGACCGCGCCATCGCGTGGCTCGCCGAGCCCGAGGTCTCCAGCGCCTACCTCGGCACGGACGGCGAGTCGTACGCGGGGGCGCACGCCAAGCTGGCCGTGGCCGCACGGGTGAAGGGCAAGAACCCGCGCGCGTTCGCCGGCACCGACCTGATCGCCGGCCTCGAGGCGTTGCAGGCACCGTCCGGCCGGTTCTCCGACCGTTCCGCGTTCGGCGACTTCTCCAACGCCTTCACCCAGTCCTACGCCCTGTTCGCCCTGGGCCGCGACTCGAAGGGCGCGGGGTACCTGGCCGCGACGCAGTGCGCGGACGGCGGCTTCCCCGTGACGTTCGAGGCCTCGCCGTGCGTCAGCGACGTGGACGTCACCGCGATCGTCGTCCAGGCGCTGCGTGCGCAGGGCAGGCCCGTCGGCCGCGCGGTCACGTGGCTCGAGTCGAAGCAGCAGGCCGACGGCGGGTTCCCGAGCGCGCAGGGCGGGTCGAACGCCAACAGCACGGGCCTCGTCGCGCAGGTCGTGAAGGGCTCCTCCGCCGTCAAGGCGCGCAAGTACCTGAAGTCGCTGCAGGTCGGTTGCTCCGGCGTGGAGAAGGGCGCGATCGCGTTCGACGCGTCCGGCTTCGACAAGGGCACCGCTCCCCGTGCGACGGCGCAGGCCGTGCTCGGGCTGACGGGCGCGAACCTCGTGACGCTGCGCAGCGGCGGTCCGGACGGAGCCCCTCAACCGCACTGCTGACGTTTGCGCGTCCGGTTCGCCGGAAACCACGAGGGCATGACAGATCACCAGTTCACCACGCCCGGAGGTGGCGGCGAGCTCGTCGACGACGAGCCGGACGCGGTCGCGTTGCAGTTCGAGGGCGAGCACGTCACCGCCGCCGAGGAGACCGCGATGCACATCGAGGAGACCGAGGAGGGCGGCGGCCGCGTGGACCGTCCCGGCGACGGTTATCTCGACGACGAGTGACACTTTCGTGTGTTCACGCTCGGTGAGCACAGGTCAGACGCGAATCGCTCGAATGTCGCTCAAGTTTCGCTAGAGCGGCCGTTCGTCTAGGACACAAGCTGACCTCAAGTGGTCCTAGAGTCCTTCATGTCGGGACAAACGAGCGAAGGACAGAAGCGATGACCACCACCGAGATCCTCACCGGCGAGCGCGCGGACCTCCTCGAGACGTTGAAGCAGCACCGCTGGTTCCTGACGTTCACCGCGCAGGGCCTGACCGACGAGCAGGCAGCGTCGAGCCCGACGGCCAGCGCGCTGTGCATCGGCGGCCTCATCAAGCACGTCGGCACGGTGGAGCGGAGCTGGGTGCGGTTCATCGAGCACGGCACCTCGGCCATGGACACCGACCCGGAGTCCGAGGACTACGAGAACCACGCGAGCACGTTCCGGATGGAGCCGGGCGAGACGCTGGCGAGCATCATCGCCGAGTACAACGAGATCGCGGCCTACACCGACAAGCTGGTCGAGACGGTCGACATGGACCTCTCGCACCCGCTGCCGGCCGCCCCGTGGTTCCCCGAGGGCAAGACGTGGTCGGCGCGGCGGGTGTTCGTGCACATCGTCGCGGAGACCTCGCAGCACGCGGGCCACGCGGACATCATCCGCGAGACGATCGACGGTCAGAAGACGATGGGCTGAGGCCCCTCGATCAGACCTTCGGCGGGCTGAAGGCCGAGAGGAACTGGTCCCGGAAGTCGCTCATCCGCGACACCGGGGCCGCGCCTCCCGGCTTGATCCCGTCGTCCCACTTCCAGTCCGCGACCTCGGCCATCACGGCCGGGTCCTTGGCGACGACGGTGATCGGCACGTCCCGGGAGGCTCCCTCGCCGGTCACCATCTGCGCCGGCTGGTGGTCGCCGAGGAACACCATCACCAGGTTCTCGTCGCCGTACTTCTCCAAGTACGACACCACGGACTCCAGCGAGTACGAGATCGAGTGCGCGTAGTCGGCGCGCACGGCCGCCGGGTCGCGGCCGAAGATCGACTCCGGCGGGTCGTTCGAGGCGGGCATGGTCGAGTAGATCGAGCCGTCGCCCAACTCCTCCCACTCCACGGAGTCCGGGGTCGGTGACCACGGCGCGTGCGAGGACACCATCGGGATCGCCGCCATCACCGGGCCATGGGCCTTCGAGCGCTCGTTGCGTTGGAACGACTCCAACGTGAACTGGTCGGGCGTTGTCGCGTAACCGAAGCGCGGACCCTTGTAGCCGAGGTCCTGGGCGGCGTAGATCTTGTCGTAGTGGAAGAAGTCGCCTTCCGGCCACGCCTGCGTGATGCCGGGGACGACGCCGACCGAGCGCCACGACGACTCGCGGAACGCGCGCGGCAGCGTCAGCCGGTCGGAGGCCACGAGGTTGCGGTAGCGCTGCTGGTTGTCGATCCACAGACCCGACAGCAGCGTCGCCTGCGCCATCCAGCTGCCGCCGCCGGCGGTCGGCGAGGTCAGGTAGGCGGACTTCGCGCTGTACCCGGCCGCCTTCAGCCGGTCGTCGCCCTGCGCCAGCTTCGCCGCCACGTCCGGCATGTCGAGGGCCGACTTGCCGTAGCTCTCCACGAACGTGAAGACGACGTCCTTGCCCTGCAACGAGGACAGCAGTCCGGGGTGGCCGCGGAACGCGTCGACCGAGGCCTCCGCCGCGAACACCTCCTTGTCGTTCAGACCGGCCTGCACGCGCCGCGCGTGGTCGACGAGTGACGTGGCGGCGGCGTCGGAGTAGACCGGAACGCCAGGAACGGCAAGGGAAACGCACACCACGACCGCGGCGGCCACCGCGCGGATCGCGACGGGACGCCGTCCGGCGGCGACAGAACCGAGGCGCTGCACGGAGATCGCCGCCAGGAACACGATCCCGGCGACCAGCACGACGGTCAGGGCCACGGCGAGCACCGAGGCGAACCGGCCGAACGTCACGTCCACGAAGTCGATGGCGGGCACCAGCAGCGGCCAGTCCAGCACGAGGTCGAACGGCCGGTACAGCACCATGTCGAAGCCGATGTCCATGATCTTCACGACCGTGAACAGCCCCAGCGCGACACCGCCGGCGATGGCGGCGGGCCTGCGGACCCGGTCCGGCAGGAGCACCAGCACGAGAACGCCGACGAGGCCTTCGAGCGGCACCCGCAGGAACGCCTCGAAGGAGAACTTCTCCAGGTCGTTCGGTGCGATGAGCACGAACAACACGAACAGCCCCGCCAGGGCCGTGACCGTCCGCCGCAACAACATCCTCACCGAGTTTCCCCTTTCCTGATCCCATGAGGTAAACGCGGCGCGGCACGCGACCGGTTCAACTGCTCTACGATCGGATCCCGTGACCCGCCCGCACGTTCTGCTCAGCGTCGCCGTCAGCCTCGACGGCCACATCGACGATCGCGGCACCGAGAGGTTTCCGCTTTCGAACGCCGAGGACTTCGACCACGTCGACCGGTTGCGCGCGGAGTCGGACGCGATTCTGGCGGGAGCCGAGACGTTGCGACGCGACAACGCGCGACTGCTCGTCTACAGCGACGAGCGACGCGCGCAGAGAACAGCCGAGGGAAAACCGGAGTTCCCGTTGCGCGCCACCGTCACCAAGAGCGGCGATCTCGACCCTGAACTGCGGTTCTGGCACTGCGGCGGCGCACGGGTCGTCTACACGAAGAGCGCGACGACCACGGTCGACCACCTCGCCGAAACGAAGACCTTCAGCGAATTCTCGGAGATTCTGGACGATCTCGGAGCGCGCGGAGTGAGAAAGCTCATGGTCGAAGGCGGCACGAGCATTCACACGGCGTTCCTGCGAGCCGGACTGGCCGACGAGATCCGGGTGGCGGTGGCACCGATGCTGATCGGACAGGCGACCGCCCCGCGTTTCGTGAATCCCGCCGAATTCCCCGGTGGACCGGCACGCCGATTCCACCTGGAGGACGTCACGAAAGTCGGGGACGTCGCGGTGCTCCGCTACTTCCCGAAAGTCACTTCCGCCGCACGAGACTGAGCGCGCCGAAGATCTGCTCGCGGCGGTAGACCGCGATCACCAGCGCCCACACCATGAAGATCAGCGGCATCATCGCGTCGTCGAGGCCGCCGTTGGTGACCAGCGTGAGCTCGGTCAGCGCCGCGCCCGCCATGATGCCCGCGAGCCCCAGCGCGGCGAGGCCGCAGATGCGCGGGATGAGCAGGCCGATGGCGGTGGCGATCTCCAGCACACCCGTGAAGTAGCGGAACCACTGGCCGAAGCCGATGTCGTCGAACTTGGCGACGAAAGAGTCGGTGAACAGCGCGTAGCCGTTCATCACGAACTGCACGGCGAGCACGATCTGCAGGATCCAGACGACGATGTTGCCGACCTTCGCCGCGGTAGAGGTCTGCTCAGACATGCCGGGATTCTCCCACCGGGACGCCCGCGTTGTTCCACAGCCACAGCACATCGCGACCGAACGACCACACGAGCGATGCCAGCGCGAGACCAACGAGCACGGCCGCGAACGGCAGCAGGCCGGACGCCGCCACGACGAGGAAGATCCCCTGGACCGCGGCCACGACCTTGCGGGCGTAGCTGGCGGGCAGCGGTGCGTTCATCCAGCGCAGGCGCCACGACGCGGCGACGAACACGTACCGCATGAGCCCGATCGCGAGCACCCACGGCCCCATGTGCACGGCCACGTACGCGCTGAGCACCAGGATCAGGAACGCGTCGACCTCCATGTCGAACCGGGCGCCCAGCGCGGACGAGGTGCCCGTGCGGCGAGCGACCTGCCCGTCCACCCAGTCGAGTGAGAGCGCGACGGCCGCCAGCGTCACGACCAGCGCGACCGGCACGTCCTGACCCGCGCGGTCGGCGACCAGGGCGGTCACCGCGCCCACCATCAGGCCGCGGGCGAGCGTGACGCGGTCGGCGGGCCCCAACGACGGGGTGCGGTGGCGTTGCATGCCGTAGCCGAGGAACGCCCAGGTGGCGAACCCGTAGGCGAGACCGGCGGCCCAGCCGAGCGGGCCGAGTCCGGCTGTGGCGCCGACCACGGCCAGCGCGAGGACCTGGAAGCCCGCCCAGATGGCAGGCTCGCGCAGGACGGGCGCGGTCCTGGTGTGCTGAAGTGTGATCATCAGGTGCCCCTAACGAACTTCGTGCGGCGGAGGTGTTGTGAGTGACACGTACGGCGAGTGCCTTTTGGCTCAATGAATCCGGAAAAGGGGAGGTTCGGCAGGTCACACTGGCCGAGCCCGGTCCGGGTGAGGTCGAGGTGCGCACGCTGCACTCGGGGGTGAGCCGCGGTACGGAGACCCTCGTGTTCCGCGGTGGCGTGTCGGAGAACCAGCACGCGGTGATGCGCGCGCCGTTCCAGGAGGGCGACTTCCCGTGGCCGGTGAAGTACGGCTACCTCAACGTGGGTGTCGTGGAGAGCGGAGACCTGCGCGGGCGCACGGTGTTCTGCCTCTATCCACATCAGACTCGTTACGTCGTCCCGGAAACGGCGGTCACGCTCGTGCCGGAGGCGGTTCCGGCTTCGAGGGCCGTGCTGGCGGGCACGGTCGAGACCGCGGTCAACGCCGTGTGGGACGCGCGCCCGTTGATCGGCGACCGGATCGCGGTGGTCGGCGGTGGCATGGTCGGGTCGAGCATCGCGGCGGTGCTGGCGACGTTTCCGGGCGCCCGTGTCGAGCTCGTGGACGCCGACCCGGCTCGTGAGGCGATCGCCCGCGAACTGGGTGTCGGCTTCGCCTTGCCGGGCGGCGCTCTCGACGGCTGCGACCTGGTCTTCCACGCGAGTGCGACCGAACAGGGCCTCACCACGGCGTTGAACCTGCTCGCGCCGGAAGGCCGGGTGATCGAGCTGAGCTGGTACGGCGACCGGAAGATCTCCGTGCCGCTGGGCGAGTTCTTCCACTCGAAGCGCCTGACGATCCGCAGCAGCCAGGTCGGCACGGTCGGCCGTCCGGACCGCACGTACGCCGAGCGCATGGCCGTCGCGCTCGACCTGCTGGCCGACGACAGGTTCGACGCGCTGATCACGGGCCACAGCGCGTTCGAGGAACTGCCCGACGTGATGCCGAAGCTGGCCGACGGTGAGATCCCGGCGCTGTGCCACCGGATTGACTACGGTCAGGCCCATGTTTCCCAGTGACACCACGGTCGACGTCCGGGGTAAGAGCGTGGCCGTGCTCCCGGTCGGCAGCACCGAGCAGCACGGCCCGCACCTGCCGCTGGCCACGGACTCGGTGATCGCGTGGACCATCGCCTCGCAGATCGCGGCGAGGTACCCGGTGCGGTTGCTGCCGCCGATCCAGTTCTCGTGCTCGCAGGAGCACGCCGACTGGCCGGGGACCGTCAGCATCTCCGCGAGCACGTTGGTCTCAGTGGTCAACGACATCGCGGAGTCCTTGCGGCGCAACGGTGTCACGCACGTGGTGCTGGTCAACGGCCACGGCGGCAACTACGTGCTGTCGAACATCGTGCAGGAGGGCGAAGGGCTGGCGTTGTTCCCCGGACGGGACGACTGGGCGTTCGCGCGGGAGAAGGCCGGCATCGAGACCTCGGCGTACAGCGACATGCACGCGGGTGAGCTGGAGACCTCGATCCTGCTGCACGCCCACCCCGATCTGATCCGTCCCGGCTACGAGACCGCTGACCACCTCGCGGAGGACCGGCGGCACATGCTCACCCTGGGTCTGGCGCCGTACACGGAGTCCGGCGTCATCGGGCGCCCCTCGCTCGCGTCAGCGGGCAAGGGCCAGCTCCTGCTCGCGGGGCTGACCGAGTCCTTCGGTCACTACCTGGAGCTTTTCGGTCTTCCGGCGTGAGAGGAACAGCACGACCGCGCCGGGCAGGGCCGCGATGAGCGCCAGCACGCCGTAGACGATGCCGGTGGTGAAGCCCTGCGCGGCGCCCAGACCTGCGGCACCGAACGCCACCGCGAGGAACGCCTCGCGCGGGCCGAACCCGCCGATGTTGACCGGGATCGCCATGATCAGCAGCGCCAGCACGACGACCGGCGCGAGCTGGGTGACCGTGGCGTCCGACCCGGCGGCACGGGCGGCCACCAGGAACATCGCGACGTAGCCCGCGACCGTCGCGGCCGACAGCCCGACGACCGCCGGCCACGTCTTGAACGACAGCAGCCTGATGCCGTCGGCGAGGGTGTTGACCAGCGCCCTGCGCACCGGCCGGATGTGCCAGCCGACGGCGACCAGCACGGCCAGACCGGCGAGGACCAACGCGACGGTGGTGCCGTCCGGCGCGAGGTCGAGGCCGGGCGCGGGGTGCGTGAGCAGCACCGCGAGCCCGATCCCGATCAGCACGATCTGACCCGCCGTGCGCTCGAAGAACACGGCGCGCACGCCCCGTCCGACGTCGCCCGACTCCCGGCCGTGGTTGACCGCGCGGTGCACGTCGCCGAGCACGCCCGCGGGCAGCACGGCGTTGACGAGCTGGGCGCGGTAGTAGTCGCTGACCGCGGTCCTCAGGGTCAGCGGCAGGCCGAGGCGGCGCGCGACGATCACCCAGCGGCCCGCGCTGAGCACCGTCGTCACGAGCCCGATCGCCAGTGCGGCGGCGACGGAGAACGCGTCGATCGCGCGCAACCCGTCGACGAACGCCCCCGTGCCCAGGCGCACGCCCAGAGCCACGAGAATGCCCAACGCCAGCACCAGGCGAAGCCACGGCCACAACTTCTTCATCACACAGCTCCCGGTAGTGCCAGCAGGTCGACGTGGTGGACCACGACGGAGGCCGTCGACCTGCGGCGCAGGTACTCGGAGACCTCCGACATGAGTGCGGGTTCCTGCTCCACCGCGGCATCGACCCAGCCCTTCAGCCATTCCCGCTGCAGGGCGTCGCCATTCATGCGCCAGGGGCTCTGTGCCGTCCGGACCGAGGCGCCGGCCGCTGCGAATGCCTCTTCAGCAGCGGCCGGGGCGTCCGGTCCGAGGAGACGGCGCCCGTCCACGACGCGGCGCTGGTGAGCGTTGAACGCGTCCTGGAAGGCGGCGTCGAGCGGCTCGGCCGGGTCGATGTCGATCCGGCCTGCCACCGAGAGCGTGAACAGTGCGGGCACATGAGCTTCTACGCAGGCCATGGCCAGTTCGTTCATCTCTTCGGCGGTGAGCAGGTCGAGCAACGCGGAGCACGTGACGAGGTCGGCGCCCGCGATGTCGGCGGCTTTCAGGGACGTGAGGTCGCCCTCACGCGTCTCGGCGGTGACGTCCGGCAGCGCGCTCATACTGGCCTCCGCCAGCCCGAGCAGCCGGGGGTCGCGGTCGTGCAGCACCCAGTGCTGCACGCCGCCGAGCCTGCCGGCGAGCCATCGTCCCATCGATCCCGTTCCACAACCGAGGTCACGGATCGTCAGGGGGTTTCGGTTCACCAGAGTTTCGCGGACCACGTCGGCGAGCTCGGTCGAGCGTGCCTGTGCGTCGGCGTTTTCCCGCAGTGCCAGCCATTCCGGGGCGAAGGTCATGGCCGGAGCGTAGCCAGCACCCTCCGCAGGTCCTCTGTGGATTCGTCCCAAGTGGACAAACTGGCTCGCCGGGCGATGGCCTTGGAACGCAGTTCCGAGCGGAAATCTTGATCTTCGAACCAACGCGTCAGTGCAGCTACGAACGCATTTTCGTCCCCGGCCGGAATGAGCAGACCACCGTCGCCGAGAGCGTCCGGGACCGCGCTCGCGATGACCGGCAGACCGTGCGCGAGGGCCTCGGTGACGACCATGCCGTAGGTCTCGGCGCGGGAGGCCAGCACGAACAGGTCAGCACTGGCATACGCGCTGGTCAGCGCCTCGCCGGCGAGCGGGCCGGGGAAGCTCACCCGGTCGTCCCGCGGGAGTTCGCGCAGGAACGGCCGGTGCGGGCCCACGCACGTCAGCCGCCAGTCGCGTTCGATCCTCCGCAACGCCCTGACCAGCAGGTCGTGGCCTTTGCGAGGTGTGATGGACGCGACGCAGAGCAGGTGGTGGACGCCGTCCGTGCCGCGGGCGAGGGGCGCCGGATCGGTGCCGGGGACCACGACGTGGACGTGGCCGAGCCCGTGCCTGGCCCTGATGTCGCGGGCGGCGGTGGGGCTGGTCGCGACGACCGCGCTGGCGGCCCGCAGGACCTGGCCTTCCTTCTCGTTCAGGAACGCGGCCACGGCCGGGTCGAGGCCGGTCTCGTCGGCCAGCGGCAGGTGTACGAGCACCGCGATCTTCAACCGGCGCGCGTGCGGCACGACGACCTCCGGCAGCCCGCAGCCCACCAGGCCGTCGAGGAGCACGACCTCACCGTCCGGGACAGACGCAAGCGTTTGCTCCAACGCGCTGGTGTCACTCGGGCGCGGCCAGTCACCAGCGACGGTCAGGAGGTCGAGGCCCGCGCTCACGCGCAGGTCGTAGACGTTGCCGCCGCTGGGACTGCCCGGGTCCGCGACGTCAGCCGGAAGAACGAAGCGCACGTTCGTAGCCGGCCCACGCCACGTGCGACTCGTGGAGTGTGACGGCAATCGCATCGATCCCGTGAGCGCCCTCACCCAGCGCACCCTCGGAGATCTTGTCCGCGAGCTGGTCGGCGATGTGCTTCGCGAGCCACTCCGTGGACGTGTTGATACCCGCGAACTGGGGTTCTTCGTCCAGGTTGCGGTAGTTGAACGCGGCCAGGACCTTGTTCAGCTCCTGGGTCGCGAGTCCGATGTCGACGACGATGTTGTCCGAATCGAGTTCAGCTCGTTTGAACGTTGCGTCCACCAGGAACGTTGCTCCATGCAGACGTTGTGCTGGACCGAAGACCTCGCCGCGGAAACTGTGGGCGATCATCACGTGATCGCGGACGGTGATGCTGAACAGGGTGACCTCCGCTGTGCGGTCGGGTTACGGTGCGACTCCATCCGAGCGTAGCTGCACGTTCGGAAGGCGCCTGGCGACAAGGGGACCGAGATGTTCGAGCAGACCTTCAACGAGGAAGACGTTGCAGAGTCCGACCTGGTGACACGTCGTGGCACCTTCCGCGCTGTCGCGTTCCGCGCGGACGGTCACGAACACATGGCCTTGGTCTACGGCAAGACGAAGCTGCGTGAGAACGTGCTGGTGCGCATCCACTCCGAGTGCATGACCGGCGACATCTTCGCCGCCATGCGCTGCGAGTGCGGCGAGCAGCTCGACGCCGCGTTGAACACCATCGTCCGCGAGGGCAGCGGCATCCTCGTGTACCTGCGTGGGCACGAAGGACGTGGAATCGGTTTGGTGTCGAAGATTCGCACGCACGTGCTGCAGGACGAGGGACTGGACACGTTGGACTCGGCCACGTCGCTCGGCCTGCCCGTCGACGTGCGCGACTACTCCCCCGCGGCGCGCGTGCTCAAGCACCTGCGCGTGCAGTCGGTGCGGCTGATGTCCAACAACCCGGACAAGATCGCGGCGCTGGAGTCCCACGGGATCTCGGTGACGGCGCGCGTGCCGTCGCTCATGACGCCCAACGCGCACAACATCGCGTACCTGACGGCGAAGCGCGACCGGCTCGGTCACGACCTGCCCCAGGTCGAGGAGTTCAGCACGCTGCCGCACGCACGCTGACCATTGCTTTCCCAGCATGTGGGGCTCAGACTGGCTCGATGCTGGCGCTGCGGGCAGGGCGTGCGTTCGACGGTGAGCGGTCCATCGCGGGTCCCGTCACGGTCGTCACCGAGCACGGGAAGATCAAGGCCGTCGAGCAGGGGCACCCCGACGTCGCCGGTGCCGAGGTCGTCGACCTCGGCTCGGCCACCGTCCTACCCGGACTGATCGACACCCACGTCCACCTGTGCGCGGACAGCGAGAACGGCGCGCTCGACCGGCTGCCGTCGTTCACCGCCGCGGAGCTGGACGCGGTGATCGAGGACAGCCTCGACCGCCACCTCAGGGCGGGCGTGACCACCGTGCGCGACCTCGGCGACCGGGCGTGGGCCGTGGCGGACCAGCGTGACCGGTTCCGGCAGCGCGTCCTCGCCTCCGGCCCGCCCATCACGAGCCCGCGCGGCCACTGCTGGTCGATGGGCGGTGAGGCGGCCGGGGACGAGGAGCTGCGCCGGGCCGTGCGCGAACGGGCCGAGCGCGGGGCCGACATCGTCAAGATCATGGCCAGCGGCGGGTTCGCCACCCCCGGCACGATCGTCGACGACTGCCAGTTCACCGAGCAAGAACTGCGCGTGGTGGTCGAGGAGGCCCATTCGGCCGGTCTCCCGGTGACCGCCCACGCCCACAGCCTCCAGGCCGTCCAGCACGCCGTCGCCGCCGGGGTCGACGGCATCGAGCACTGCACCTGCCTGTCCGGCGGGGCCGTGGTCGTGCCCGCCGCACTGATGGACGCGCTGGCGGAGGCCGACATCGCCGTCTGCCACACGCTCGGCGCCACGATGGAGCCGCCTCCTCACATCAAGGAGGCGTTCGAGCGCATGGGGATGAGCCTCGCCGCCAAGCTCGACGCGGCCGGTCGCATGTACGACCACGGCGTGCGCACGGTGTCCGGCACGGACGGTGGTATCGGCGCGGGCAAACCACACGGGATCACGGCCCACGCCCTGCAGAACCTGATCGAGGCGGGCATCCCGAACCGTGCCGTGCTGGCGAGCGCGACCAGCCAGGCCGCCAAGGCGTGCGGCGTGAGCAAGGGCGTGCTGAAGCCCGGCTGGGATGCGGACGTCATTGCCGTGCAAGGAGATCCGATGCGGGACATCACGGCGTTGCACCACGTGAGCACCGTGGTGATCGCCGGTCAGATCGCGACGACGGTCTTGCCCACGGAGCGTCGCGTGTAGACGTGGTCCACCGCGTCCAGCGCCTCGGCCAGCGGGAACACCCTGTCCACGGCGGGTTTGACGGCGCCCGACTCGACCAGCACGCGCAGCTCGTCGAAGACGTCAGCGCGTTCCTCGGACATCAGCGGCACGAACTTCTTCGACGAGAAAGGGTTCAGCAGGATCGAGCCGATCGACTTGTGGAACCCGCCGGTGATCGATCCCCCGGTCTCCGCGCCGACCAGTACGATCCTGCCGCGCTCGTTCGTGGCCCTGCGCAGCGCCGACAACGGCCTGGCGCCGCCGCAGTCGAGGATCAGGTCGTAGGTGCCGGTGAAGTCCGCGACCGTGTAGTCGAAGACCTCGTCGGCGCCCAGTGACCGCACCAGCTCGACCTTGCGCGTGCTGCACACAGCGGTCACGTGTGCTTCGAGGGACTTCGCGATCTGGACCCCGTACGACCCGACGCCTCCGCCAGCCCCGAGCACGAGAACTTTCTGCCCTGGTTGGATCCCACGCAACCCCTGCAACGCCGTTCCGCCCGAGATCGGCAGCGCGGCCGCGTCGGTGAACGAGGCGCCCTCCGGCTTGCGCGCCAGCTGTGAGACCGGCGCGACGGCGTACTCGGCGAACGACCCCTCGCACGTGCCGAACACCTCGTCTCCCGGCGCGAACCCGGTCACGCCGGGTCCGATCTTCTTCACCACACCGGCGACGTCCCGTCCCGGCACGACCGACTTCGGCGCGCGGAACCCGAACCCGATGACCCGCAACAGGTACGGCTTGCCGGTGAGGATGTGCCAGACGCCCATGTCGACGCCCGCCGCCCGCACCTCCAGCAGAACCTCGCCCTGCCCAGGCACAGGCACATCGAGGTCACCGAGCACCGCCGATCCGTATCTTCGTTGCAAGACAGCCTTCACAGCTCTTCCTCCTCCGGGTACTGGAACACCTCTTCGAGCGACACCCCGAACACACGCGCGATCTTGAAGGCCACCTCCAGCGAGGGCGAGTACTTGCCCTGCTCGATGGCGATCAACGTCTGCCGCGTCACGCCGATGGCCGAGGCGAGGTCGGCCTGCTTCATCTCGCCGTGCGCGAACCTCAACGCACGGATGGAGTTCGTGACTTTCGTCGGTTTCACAGCATTCCCCGCCGGTACATCGCGATCTTCGCGAGGGAACCGAGCACCGCCGACAGCACGAAGCACAGGTAGAGCACGTTGGCGATCCAGAAGTACGGCGCCTCGACCATCGCCAGCGCCATCGAAGACATGCCGCCGATGACGACGAACGACTGGCCGATGTGATCACCGAACCGGCCGATCACCTGGTCCCGTTCGTCGGCCTGCAGCCCGTCGTTGCGCGACTGGATGCCGAACCAGATCCCCGACGCTATGCCGGCGACGATCCCGAACAGGATCGTCCACAACAAAGCGCCCACATAGGGCGCCTCGACCAGCGGACGGCCGTCGGCGCCGCTCAGGACAAGCCCGACGTACACGGCGTAGCCGATGACGGCTATGACCGCCAACGCCCATGCCCGCTTCTCCTCGAACGCCATGGTCCCGCTCCTGATGTCAAAGAAACCTGACATCACCAAGGTAAAGCGAACCCGACACCGTGTCAAACATCTTTGACTTAACCTTTTCGTGATCACCGCGTCCGTATGGCGGTCGACTACCTCCGATCGGAGCCATTAGCGTGCGGCGCATGCTCCGTCCGATCCTTGTCGCGTGTGCGCTTGCCCTCACGGCATGCGGGCACGCGGTGACGGCGGAACCTCCCGCCGCCGCGCGCACGCAGGTGCCGTCCCACACGCCTGCGGCAGCACCCCTCGTCGCGACGCCCGAGGTCTGCCCGCTGCCCGACAGCGGGTTCGAGTGCGACTTCCAGAAGCGGATCAAGGCCGCCGAGGACTACGCCGAGACCAGGCCGGGGACCACGGGTTTCGTGCTGCGGGACCGCAAGTCCGGGGCTGTCTGGCGCAACGACCACGCGGGCGACATGACGTGGACAGCATCGACGATCAAGCTCGCGATGGTCGTGAACCTCCTGGAGCGCCACCGCGCCGGCAAGATCAAGCTGAGCACCCAGGACCGCAGCCTCATGAACGCGATGCTGCACACGTCCGACGACGACGCGGCGGACTCGCTGTGGAAGAAGTACACCGGCGCGACGTTCAACGCGGCGTTCGGCAAGTACGGAATGACCGATTTGGTGCCACAAAAGGGTTATACGTCGGCGTTCCCCTACTGGGGCTTCGAGAAGTGCACCGCCGACGACCTCGACCGCCTGATGAACTACGTCCTCGACTCCGTGCCCGCCGACGACCGCGCGTACATCCTCGGCCAGATGCGCCAGGTCGGACCCGTGCAGCAGTGGGGCGTCTGGGGTCCCGACTCCGGCGCGAAGAACGGCTGGTCCGAGGAAGAAGGTGGCTGGGTGATGAACTCGGTCGGGTTCGTCGGCCAGGACGAGCGGTACACGCTCGCGATCATGAACAACCTCAAGGGCGAGGGCGCCTACGACGAGGGCCGCGCCACCGACACGGAGATCACGCGCCTGCTGTTCCGCTAGTTCCCGTGCATCGGTTCGAAGTGGAACGAGCGGATGAAGCAGTCGCGTGGCTGGTTCACGGCGAACAACACGCAGTCGGCCACGGACTGCGCGGTGAGCATCCCGTCGCGCGGCGCGTCGTCGTTGTTGTCGAAGTCCGGCGGGTACAACGAGATCATGCGAATGCCCTCGGGCCGCAGCCGTTGCGACATGATCTCCGTGTAGCGGCCCTGACCTGCCTTCGCCGCATGGAACGCCGCGTGCGCGATGTGCGCGGGATCGCTGCGCGACTCGGCTTCCAGCGACACGAGCGTGACGACGTCCGGGCGTTCGGAACGCCGCAGCAACGGCAGGAAGCTCTCGGTCATCAGCACCGTCCCGGCCGTGCCGGACAGGATGTGCGCACGATCGCGGCATCATCCGCCTCGGACTCCGCGAGGAACGCCGCCCCGTTGTTGACCAGCACGTCGACGTGGCCGAGCAGCTCGCCGGCCTCCTCTGCACAGCGCCGGACCGACGCCGGGTCCGTGAGGTCGCACTGGAGCGCGTGCGCTCCGGGCAGCAGGTCGCGCGTGCGTTGGGCGGCACCGAGATCGCGGGCCGTCACGACGACCGTCGCGCCCTGCCCGGCGAACCGTCGCGCGATCGTGCGGCCGAAGCCCCTGCCACCACCGGTGATCACCACGTTCATGACCGGGATGGTGCACCCTCGATCGCGGTGGAGGTCAAGCCGTGATCGACTCCCACAGGCAAAGCACAGTGCCCTCGCTGTCCTTGACGTACTGCGAGTACCCGAAGTCGCCCACGCGCTCCTTCGCGTTGAGCAGCGCGCCGCCCGCCTCCACGACCTTGCCCGCCACGGCGTCGATCGACGGGACCTCGATGATCAGCACGGGCCCCTGCACGAACTCGGTCCTGGGCGAGATCCCGCCGTCCGAGTCCGCGACGTCGACCGGCTCGCCGTCGGTGTCGACCAGCACGTAGTCGAACGGCAGCTGGAGCGCCGACCACCCGAAGACGTCGCGGTAGAACGCCGACGCACGAGCGAGGTCGTCCGCGGGCAGCTCGAACTTGACCCTGGTCATCGCGCGAGGTCCGGGACCTGGGCGACGAGTTCCTCCGGCGCCGACAACCGCCAGGCCTCGAACACGAGCTCTTTCATCTCGTCCGCGTCGATGCCCTCCAGGTACACCACGACCCAGCCGAAGCCGCCGGCCGTGAACTGCACCTCGAACACCTCGGGACGCTCGGCCACCAGCGCCAGCTGTTCGGACAGCGTCTGCTTGAGCCCGACCGTCTGCGTGCGCGGCCAGTAGTAGCCGAACACCTTGCCGCGCACGCGGAGCGTGTCGTACTGCTGACCGGAGGACCGCCGCGCCTCGGCGAGCCCGTCCACGATCTTGAAGAGCTGCTTGTTCGTCGTCGCCACTGCCGACCCCCAAAGCCGAAGAGCGGAAAGTATAAATCCGGCTTTCAGGACGCGGGTGCGGTGAGCCTCCCCAGATGATCGACGATGAGCGCGGCGTGGGACAGCGGCGTGCTCAGGTCCTCCACGTCGCCGTTCGTCGTGTAGTCGAGCAGCACGACGTCGGCGGACCCGGCCAGCTCGTGCAGCAGCGTGACCTCGGCGCGCAGCCGGTGTTCGAGAACCCAGCGGTAGGCCGGTAAGTAGATCTCCCGCCGAGCCGTGAGGTAGTCGAGCAGGTGCTCGCCGGCCAGCCCCGCGCGGTGGCCCCGCACCGGCCCGAGGCGGCGGACCGTGCGCTTCAGGCCCTTCATCGACGTCACGGCGAGCTTCGACGGGTCGACGTCGGCGCTCTCGAAGACCTTGAGGGCCTGCCACAGGCCCTCGACCGACTGGCTCGTCACGCCTTCCGACAACGGCACCGGGATCTGGCCGTGCGGGTAGAACGGGCTGAAGCGCACCCACGGCTCGGGGCCGCGGGAGGTCACGTCGATGACCACCGCGTCCGGGCGCTTCACCTTGCGACGCTTGCTCGCGACTTCGATCGGCATGCTCGGAGCATGGCAGGAGGGTCTGACAATTTTCGGAGGTCAGCGCACCGGTTGCGCCGTCGCGGTCGTCGTTGAGGTGACACGGCTTCGTTGGGTCAGCACAACGCACACGAGCACGACGCCCGCGGTCGCGAGAGCCGGCCAGCCGACCGGCTCGCTCAGCACGAGCGCCGACCACATCAGCGTCAGCACCGGCTGGGCCAGCTGGATCTGGCCGATCTTGGCCACCCCGCCCGCAGCCAGGCCCGCGTACCAGGCGAAGAAGCCGAGGAACATCGAAATCAGTGCCACGTAGGCGAAACTGAGCCACACGACCGTGTCGGCGCGTGAGAAGTCCGCTGTGTACAAGGAAACCGGGATCGTCACCGGGAGCGAGACGACCAGCGCCCAGCAGACCGTCCTGGCCCCGCCGAGCTCGCGGGAGAGCGCGCCTCCCTCGGCGTAGCCCAGGCCGCACAGCACGACGGCGACCAGCAGGTAGCCGTCGGCCAGGCTCAGCGAGCCGGAGAAACCGCCGCCGGTGGCCACGAACGCCAGCACCGCGACCAGGCCTGCACCGCTGGCGAGCCAGAACTTGAGAGGAGGGCGTTCGGAGGCGCGCACGACCGCCCAGATCGCCGTGGACATGGGCAGCACGGCGATCACGACGGCGCCGTGGGCCGACGTCTGGGTGGTGAGGGCCAGAGAGGTGAAGAGGGGGAAGCCGATCACGATGCCGAGAGCGACGACGACCAAGCGACGGACCTGCGTTACCGTTGGGCGAGGCGCGCGCGATAACGCCAGGTAGGCGATCGCGAGAGCGCCGGCGACGGCCGCGCGTCCGAACGCGACGAACCACGCGTCCAGTCCTGCCACCGCCAGCCGGGTCGCGGGCAGGGAGAAGCTGAAACCCAGCACGCCGAGCGCGCCCAGTGTTACCCCCGGTGGCACGATAACGTTACTCTTGGCTCTCATGAACGAGGATAACGCAGCCGCCCGCGTTATCGAGCACCTGAGAGCAGCGGCACGCTCCGGTCACGCCGGCGACCGCATGCCCTCGGTGCGCGAGTTGATGGCGCGGCACCGGGCCTCCCCCGCGACGGTCCAGCAGGCGATCCAGCGCGTGGCCGCCGAAGGGCTCGTCGAGGTGCGTCCCGGCCGGGGCAGTTACGTGGCCCCGCGGACGGCCGCGACGAGCCACGACCTGTCGTGGCAGGCCGTCGCGCTCGGCGAGGGCAGACCCGGTGAGGACCTGGTGGCGAACCTCGTCGCCGTGCCGAAACCCGAGGCGATCCCGTTGACCAGCGGGTACCTCGACCCCGAACTGCAGCCGACCGACGCGCTCGGCGCCGCGCTCAGCCGTGCCGCCCGCCGGCCCGCGTCGTGGGGACGCGTTCCGGTCGAGGGCAAGGAGGAGCTGCGCGCCTGGTTCGCGAAGGAGGCCGGCGGCGAGCTCAGGGCCGGCGACATCACGGTGTGCGCGGGCGCCCAGGAGGCGCTCGCGACGGTGTTCCGCGGGCTCGGTGAGCGCGGGGACGCCGTCCTGGTCGAGTCACCCACCTATCTCGGCGCGATCGCGGCGGCGCGCGACGCCGGGCTCAAGGTCGTGCCGGTGCCGGCCGACCAGGACGGCGTGCGGCCGGATCTGCTGCAGGCCGCCTTCGAACGCACCGGCGCGAAGGTCTTCTACTGCCAGCCGCTGCACGCGAACCCGCACGGCGCCGTGCTGTCCGGCGAGCGACGTGCCGAGGTCATGCGGATCGTGCGCGGCGTGGGCGCGTTCCTGGTCGAGGACGACTGGGCGCGCGGCTTCACCGTCGACGGCACCGCGCCGCCGACGCTGGTCTCGCAGGACACCGACGGCCACGTCGTCTACGTCCGCTCGCTCACCAAGGTCGCCGCACCCGGCCTGCGCGTCGCCGCGATCGGAGCCCGCGGACCGGCGGGCACCAGGCTGAAGAACACCCGGTCCCGGCAGGACCTCTACGTCGCGGGGCCGTTGCAGGAGGCGGCGATCGACTTCGTGACGTCCCCGGTCTGGCGCCGGCACCTGCGCACGCTCCAGCAGGCCTTGAGGTCCAGGCGTGACGCTCTGACCCGCGCGCTCGGCGAGCACCTGCCCGAGCTCGAGATCGCGAAGTCGTCGGGTGGCCTGCACCTGTGGGTGACGTTGCCGGACGGCGTGGACGACCTGGACCTGACGACGGCGGCCGCCGCGCGTGACGTCGTGGTGTTCCCCGGCCGGCCGTGGTTCGCCGCTGAACCACCGGGCAGCTTTCTCCGTTTGACCTACGGCGGCGCACCCGAGCACGTGCTCGCCGAGGGCGTGCGGCGGCTGGCCGAAGCCGTGTTCGCCGTCCGGCGGTGACCGCGGCGGGTGAATTGCACGGTTCGTTAACTTGACTGATTCCAGAAAAGACGGCAGGGTGGTTCTCGTGCCCACGGCTTCCGAGTTCGAGCGCCTGCTGCGTGGAGCGTCGCTTCGGGTGACGGCTCCGCGGATAGCAGTGCTGTCCGCAGTGCACGCCCACCCGCACGCCGACACGGACTCGATCATCGGTGTCGTGCGCCAGAACCTCGGCGCGGTCTCCCACCAGGCCGTGTACGACGTGCTCCGGGCGCTGACCGGAGCCGGCCTGCTGAGGCGGATCGAGCCCCAGGGCTCGGTCGCCCGGTACGAGGCCCGCGTCGGGGACAACCACCACCACGTCGTGTGCAGATCCTGCGGCGCCATCGCCGACGTCGACTGCGCAGTCGGCCACGCGCCATGCCTGGACGCATCCGACGACCACGGGTTCGTCATCGACGAGGCCGAGGTCATCTACTGGGGTTCCTGCCCCGAGTGCACGACCGCCGCGAAAAGTTCCTGAACACCCGGAAGGATGCCTGTGTCCGACAGCACTGACGCCCAGCTGAGCGACCTGAACGAGGAGGAGGCCGGCGGCTGCCCGGTCGCGCACGGCCGGCGCAACCACCCCAGCGAGGGCGGCGGCAACCGGGACTGGTGGCCCAAGCAGCTCAACCTCCGGATCCTCCGCAAGCACCCCGTCCAGGCGGACCCCTTCGGTGGTCAGCTCGACTACGGCCAGGAGTTCCTGACCGTCGACCTCGACGAGCTGGCGCGCGACGTCGACGCCGTGCTGACCGAGTCGAAGGACTGGTGGCCGGCGGACTTCGGGCACTACGGCCCGTTCATGATCCGCATGGCGTGGCACAGCGCGGGCACGTACCGCACCCACGACGGCCGCGGTGGCGCCGGCGCGGGCATGCAGCGCTTCGCGCCGCTCAACAGCTGGCCGGACAACGGCAACCTGGACAAGGCCCGCCGCCTGCTGTGGCCGGTGAAGAAGAAGTGGGGCAAGAAGGCCTCCTGGGCCGACCTCATGATCTTCACGGGCAACCGCGCGCTGGAGACCATGGGCTTCGAGACCTTCGGCTTCGCCGGTGGCCGCAACGACGTGTGGGAGCCGGACGAGGACGTCTACTGGGGCCCGGAGACCGAGTGGCTCGGTGGCGACACCCGCTACAGCGGTGAGCGCGACCTGGAGTCCCCGCTCGCCGCGGTCCAGATGGGTCTGATCTACGTCAACCCCGAGGGCCCGAACGGCAACCCGGACCCGCTGGCCTCCGCCCGCGACATCCGCGAGACGTTCGGCCGCATGGGCATGAACGACGAGGAGACCGTCGCGCTCATCGCCGGCGGCCACACCTTCGGCAAGGCGCACGGCGCGGGTGACCCGTCGCTCGTCGGCGCGGAGCCCGAGGGCTCGCTGATGGACGCGCAGGGCTTCGGCTGGATCAGCACGCACGGCACCGGCAAGGGCCGTGACGCCATCACCTCGGGCCTCGAGGTGACCTGGACGCAGCAGCCCACCAAGTGGACGAACCTGTTCTTCAGGAACCTGTTCGCGTTCGAGTGGGAGCTCACCAAGTCCCCGGCGGGCGCGCACCAGTGGAAGCCGAAGGACGGCGCGGGCGCCAACACGGTGCCCGACCCCGAGGACGGCACGCTCAACCGCACGCCGATGATGCTGACGACCGACCTGGCGCTGCGCTTCGACCCGATCTACGAGCCGATCTCGCGCAAGTTCGCGGAGAGCCACGAGGCGTTCGCGGAGGCCTTCTCCCGCGCCTGGTTCAAGCTGACCCACCGCGACATGGGCCCGATCCAGCGCTACCTCGGCCCGCAGGTGCCGCAGGAGGAGCTGATCTGGCAGGACCGCCTGCCCGTGCGCGACTTCGAGGTGATCGACGCCGCCGACGTGGCAGCGCTGAAGGCCAAGGTCCTCGAGACCGGCCTCTCGATCTCGCAGCTGGTCAAGACCGCGTGGGCCTCGGCCTCGTCGTTCCGCCAGAGCGACAAGCGCGGTGGCGCCAACGGTGCCCGCATCCGCCTCGAGCCGCAGCGCGGCTGGGAGGTCAACGAGCCCGACCAGCTCGCCCAGGTCCTGCGCACTCTGGAAGGCGTGCAGGAGGCGTTCAACAGCTCGGCGACCGGCGGCAAGAAGGTCTCGCTGGCCGACGTGATCGTCCTCGGCGGCGCCGCGGCGATCGAGCAGGCCGCCAAGGCCGCGGGCTACGACGTCGAGGTGCCGTTCCTCGCGGGCCGCACCGACGCCACCCAGGAGCAGACGGACGCCGAGTCGTTCGCCGTCCTGGAGCCGAAGGTCGACGGTTTCCGCAACTACGGCGGCAAGGCCACCCCGCTGCCGTCGGAGTACCTCCTCATCGACAAGGCCAACCTGCTCGGCGTCTCGGCGCCGGAGCTGACCGCCCTGATCGGCGGCCTGCGCGTGCTGGGCGCCAACCACGGCGGCTCGCAGGCGGGCGTGCTCACGGCCAAGCCGGAAACGCTGACCAACGACTTCTTCGTCAACCTGCTCGACATGGAGACGGAGTGGAAGTCGGTCACCGAGGACGAGGAGAACTTCGAGGGCCGCGACCGCGCCACCGGAGCCGTCCGCTGGACCGCCACCCGCAACGACCTGGTGTTCGGCTCGAACTCCGAGCTGCGCGCCATCGCCGAGGTCTACGCGAGTGACGACTCCGCCGAGAAGTTCGTCCAGGACTTCGTCGTGGCGTGGAACAAGGTCATGAACGCGGACCGCTACGACGTCTGATCCAGCCCTGCCCCGGTACCCCAGGCCACTCCCCCGGCCTGGGGTACCGTCGTTTCCGCTGGGGCTGCAGAGTTTCTGCTCTGCGCGGGCACTGTCCACTCCGGCTTCTCTGCACTGGCACGCCAGTGCAGAGAAGCGGGGAAAGACCGGACCCGCGGCTGTGGGGGTGGTTCTGGGAAGGCGCAAACCATCGTTCGGGCGGCCCAGGAGCCGACGCTGGCACCGACGACAAGCCAGGCAGCAGGGTGTTGGTGCAGCCGCGCTCAGGCAGCCGAGGCCAGACATGTTGCACGACAACAGCTTGCACGGCCGAGAGCAGGCGAACGACGGTCCCTACTGCCAGGCCGCCCCGCTACACCTCTGCCGCCTCATCGGACACAGCTGAGACCAGGCGTCGCACGGCAACAGCTTGCACGGCCGAGGACAGGTGACCGACGACCCCACCGCCCAAGCCGCCTCGCCACACCTCTGCCACCACAGCGGACACAAACGAGCCAGTTCAGGCACCACCGGACAAGCCGTGCGCCAAGGTAGCAACGCAGCCGCGCTCACACAGCCGACACCAGACGCGTCGCACGGCAACACCTTGCGCAACCGAGAGCAGCGTCTCCCAACTCGTTCCACGTGTCTTCGAGAGCACCCCGAACCCGAGTTGCTGAGGCGAACGGCGACCCCGCCACCCACGACCGCCGCCCCGCCACACTTCCGCCCCACACCAGACACGGCCAAGCCGGCGCAGGCACCAACGAAGAGCCCAGATCCCGGCAGAAGTCCCCGTCGGGCTGACGCCGCTCAGCCGAGGCGAACGGCGGCCCCTACCGCCTAAGGCGCCCTGCGGCGGCGCCGCCAAGCCGGACACAGCGAGCCGGCACGGGCAGGTCGTGTTGTGCGGCAACGTCATCGCTTGACCCGCGGTAACACCGCGGTCGCCTCCGGGTCGCCCTTCGAACGCTGCCGCAGGCGCGTGACCACGAAGAGCACCACGGCTGCGGCGACAGCGACCAGCACCAGCTTCTGGAAGATGCCCGCGTAGGCCTCCACGCGGTGCCAGTTCTCGCCCAGCAGGTAACCGGCGCTGACGAACAGCGTGTTCCAGATCAGGCTTCCCAGGGTGGTGAGCACGAGGAATTTCGGGAGGTTCATGCGTTCCACGCCGGCCGGCAACGAGATGAAACTGCGGAACAGCGGAACCATTCGGCCGAAGAACACGGCTTTGGTGCCGTGGCGGGTGAACCAGGCCTCGGTCCTGTCGAAATCAGCGACGCGGACCAGCGGGATCCGGGCCACCAGGGCTCGGGTCCTGGTGCGGCCCAGCAGCATGCCCGCGAAGTAGACGACGACGGCGCCCGCCACCGAGCCCAGGGTGGTCCAGAACAGGGCCGCGGGCAGGCTGAACACGCCCTTGCTCGCGGAGAAGCCGGCCAGGGGCAGCACCAGTTCGCTCGGGATCGGCGGGAACAGGTTGTCGAGGCCCACGACCACGGCCGCGCCCACGCCTCCCATTGACTCCATCAGCGACACGGCCCATTCAGCCAGCATTGGACTTTCCCCTCAGGTGAACGTGTGGAATCGGTCGGGGTTCACGTTAGGAATGGGGATCGGGCGGGACCATGAGGTTGTCCGTCGAGAATCGTGGGGGAAACCGCAGGGCGATAGTGTGGTAAACCGCAATGCCGGGGGCGGGGCGGGTCAGTACGGTGGCGAATGTGCATCAGGTGGAGCAGCTCAGCGCGGGTTCGCTGGTGCGTGACTGGTTTCGCATGCTCGTGGGTCTCACGCTCGGGTCGGTGACGGGGCTGGCGGGGCTGGCCGCCTCGGCGGTCGACGTGTTTGTGGTCGAGTTGACCGAGTACGAGTTGTCCAGGATCGCGCGGTTCGACCGGGCCGTGCTCACGAACCCGTTGACACGCAAGGGATGTCGTCGTTACCTCGCGGTGCGGTGGCTGGTCGGCGCGCTTGGTGCCGGCGTGCTCTGGATGCTGGCGTTCTGGTACGCCATCGCGCTGTCGATGGTGACGGCGTGGCTGCTCGACGGCGACTGGGGGTTCATCGAGGAGGAAGGCGTCGTCACCCTCGGGTTGATCGGGATCGTGGCGATTCCGGGCCTGCTGGTCATCTTCGTGACGACGGCCGGCGTGGTGGGCGTGTCGGTGCTGGACCGGTGGCTCGCGACCACGTTGCTCGGCACCAGCCAGCAGACGTTGCTGCGGGAGCGGGTCGCGGAACTGACCAGCACGCGGGCCGAGGTGATCGAGGCGATCGACGACGAACGGCGGCGCATCGAGCGCGATCTGCACGACGGCGTCCAGCAGCGGCTCGTGGCGCTCGGCATGCTGATCGGCCGGGCCAAGCGCGCCAGGGGCGAGGAGCAGTTGCAGGAGTTGTTGCAGCAGGCGCACGACACGGCGGGCGAGGCCATCGACGAGCTGCGCGAGGTCGCGACGCGCGTCTACCCCGCCGTGCTGGACGACGCGGGGCTGGACGCGGCGCTCGAGGTGCTGGCGGAGCGTTCGAGCGTGCGCGTCGCCATCAGGAACAAGCTCACGGAGTCGCCGGGCACCGCGCTGGAGACGGTGATCTACTTCGTGACGTCCGAGGCGGTCACCAACGCGACCAAGCACGCGGACCCGTCGATGGTCGAGATCTACCTGGGGCCGGACGGCGAGGACGGCATCACGATCGTGGTGCGCGACGACGGCGTCGGCGGCGCGGACCCGACCGGTACCGGGCTGTCCGGGCTGGCGAGGAGGGTCAAGGCGGTGGACGGCGACTTCGACGTGACCAGTCCGCCCGGCGGTCCCACCACGGTCTACGCGAGGGTGCCGTGCGGGTGATCCTGGCCGAGGACTCGACGCTGCTGCGCGAGGGCCTCATCCGGTTGCTCGCCGAGGAGGGCCACGACGTCGTGGCCGCCGTCGGCACCGCGCCGGAGCTGCTGAAGGCCACCGAGGAACACCGGCCGGACATAGTGGTCACCGACGTCCGGATGCCACCGGACCACAAGGACGACGGCATGCGCGCCGCACTGGAGATCCGTGAGCGGTGGCCCGAGGTCAGCGTGCTCGTGCTCTCGCAGTACATCGAGAACCGCTACGCCACCGAGCTCATCACCAGCACCGGCGGCAAGGTCGGCTACCTGCTCAAAGACCGGGTGGCGCAGGTGGACGAGTTCCTGGAGGCGCTGGACAGGGTCGCGGCGGGCGGCGCGGCGTTCGACCCGGAGGTCGTGCGCAGGCTGCTGACCAGGACGACCCACGTCAACCCGATCGAGACGCTGACCGCGAGGGAGAAGGAGGTCCTCGAACTGATGGCCCAAGGCCTCACCAACGCGCGCATCTCCGCGCAGCTGCACATCTCGCAGAGCGCCGCGGAGAAGCACATCAACGCGATCTTCGACAAGCTCGGCCTGTCCGGCACGTCCGGCCTGAGCCGCCGCGTGATGGCCGTCGTCCGCTACCTGGGCAGCTGATGGTGACCGGCCAGACCCGCCGCTCGGCCAGGCCCACGCGACCCCGGCGTCGAACTGGCGACCGGCGAACCGGCGAACTGGCGAACTGGCCACGGCGAAGACCACGAACGACGCCGGTGTGCTCACCATCACAGGAATCAGGCCACGCTCACGAACTCCGAGACGTTCGCCAGGTGTGCCACGGGGCCGGGGACAAGCCGGACGACCTCACGCTGACGCTGGGTTCGCCCTGCTCGGCACCGCCTCCACCGCCTGGTCCCGCCGGTCACCCAGGCCCCGCAGGGACCTGGTGCCGCCGCTCGCGTTCGGACGTCAGCGGCCGGTGAACACGGGTGCGTCCCCGCTGGTGCCTTCGGCGGCGGGATTCGTGCTCCTGGTCAGCGGTTTCGCGCCGGTACGGGCGGCCAGGCCCTGGACTTCACCCGGACGGAGGAGTTGATCACTATGATGGGTGAGTGCCCCTGAGTAGTCGACCTCTCGCGTTACTCGCTGCGCTCGCACTGCTCAGTGCGGTCACGGCGTGCACCAACGCAGCGGTGGGCGACCCGGTCGGAGCACAGCTCGACCAGCAGAACCCCACGTCGACGAAGAAGCCACCGCAGGCGGCGCCGCTCAGGAACAAGATCCGGCTCGGCGTCGAGAACGGCCGCCAGAGCGCCGGCACGGTCATCGCCGGGGCCGGCGACGCGCCGTACAACTACGCGCCCGCCGTGATGGTCGACAACGGCAAGGTGCGCGCGTGGTGGTGCAGCCAGCTCAGCGCCGCGCCGCCCGGTGGCGACGACATCCTCTACAGCGACGGTCCTGCCGTCGGCGGACCGTTCTCGACGGCGGTCCCGGTGTTCTCCGGCAGCGGCGGCAGCTTCGACGCGATGCACACGTGCGACCCGTCGCTGATCAAGATCGGCACCACCTACTACATGTATTACACGGGCGCGTCGCGGGACAACCACGCGAACGGCAGCGCGGTCGGGGTCGCGTCCAGCAAGGACGGCTTCACGTGGCAGCGGGAGGCCGGCGGTCAGTCGATCGTCGCCCCGGCCGGGGACAACTTCCGCGAGAACACCTACGGCGCGGGCCAGCAGACGGCGATCTACCTCGACGGCTGGGTGTACCTGATGTTCACGGACACCACCGGCCTCGCCTCGCACCAGAACGGCGCCGGTCAGTACGTGCTGCGGTCGAAGGACCCGACGTTCTCCAAGGGCGTCGAGGCGCTCGGCCCGCAGGGCTTCAAGCCGGCGGCGTCGAACAACCAGCCGCGCACCCGTTCGGTCGTCGAGGCGTTCAGCGCGGACTGGATGTGGATCGACGCGGTGGCCTCGTTCGCCATCGCCCACGAGACTGACGACGGCACCACCATCACGTTCTGGAACAGGGACTTCACCCGCCACCCGTTCGAACCCGTGGTGATCCCCGGTCCCTGGAAGGAAGGTCCCGGTCTGCTGCGCACGCCGGAGGGCCACGCGCCGGTCCACGCCAAGGACCCGTGCGGACGGGTGGCGCTCGACGTGCTGCGCGGCACCTTCGAGGGTCCGGCCGGTCCGACGAACATCTCCCACTTCGGCATCGACGCCGTCGGCCTCAAGGGCTGCACCACCGCGAACGAGGCGAAGTCGCTCAACGGTTTCGCGGTGCCCTCCCCGGAACGCACGCTCGACGTCGTCCTGGGCGGCAACGTGATGCGCTTCGAGCGCCGTTCGGTGGCCGAGCGGTTCGCCAAGGGCGTGCTCGGCACCCGGCCGCAGGGCGTCGAGGGGTTCAAGCTCGCGTTCAGCGTCCCGGCAGGGGCGCCCGCGGTGGCCAACCCCGAGGGGCAGGTCGGGCTGCTGCTCGACGGCAAGCTGTGGGTGGTCGGGTCCCCCGAGATCGCGACGCTGAACTCGTCCCCCATCTCCCAGGTCACCGCGGAGAAGTGGGCCGCGTACGAGCGCCTGCCGGAGCTGGCCCGGCGCTGACCGGATACGTTCTCCCCGAGGTCGATCGGACATGGGGGACCGACTGGTGGTCATGACAGCACAACGGACCGGGGCGCTCGCGGACAGCGTCGTGCCGCTGCCGGACGAGCCGCGGCACGAGCTCACGTGGCTCGGCATGACGGCCGCCTTCGTGGGTGCGCTGGCGTTCCTGCTGCTCATCCCGCCCGGCTGGTCCCGGCTCGACCACCTGTGGGCCGAGGACGGCGCCCGGTTCATGGTCGACGCGGTGCGCTCGCCGGTGCTGGAGAACCTGGTCGACCCCTACGGCGGCTACCTGCACGCGTTGCCGCGCCTGGTCGCGCAGCTGGTCGCGTTGCTGCCGATCGAGTGGACGGCCGCCGGGTTCGCGATCTGCGCGGCGGTGTTGCGGGCGTCGATCGCGCTGATCACGTTCGCGGCCTCGAAGCCATACCTGAGGTCGGCGCCGCTGCGGTTCGCGCTGGCGGCCCTGGTCGTCGTGCTGCCGGCGGGCAACTCCGAGACCTTGAACAACATGGCGAACCTGCACTGGTTCCTGCTCTACGGCGCCTTCTGGGCGTTGTTGTGGCGCAACGCCCCGCGCGTGCCGATCGCGTTGTTCGTGGTCCTCGCCGCCCTGTCGAGCCCGCTGGTGTTCGTCCTGGCGCCGATCGCGCTCGTACGGCTCTTCCAGCCGCGCAGGGTCGTGCCGATCGCGTTCCTCGGCGCGCTGGTCGTGCAGGGCCTGACGATGGTGTTCGCGTCGCGGACGCCGTACTCGCACGACGCGGTCGACCCCGTGCAGGTGTTCCTGGCGAGCCTGCTGCGGGTGCCCGTGGTGGCGTTCACGGGCTCGGAGCGGGTCAGCCAGTTCTACCCGGCACAGGGCAACCTGCTGATCCTCGCGGCTCTGCTGGCCGCGGCCGTGCCGATCGCGGCGGGCCTGCGGTTCGGTGACCGGGCCGGGCGGACGCTGCTGCTGGTCGCCGGCGCGTACAGCGTGATCGTCGTCGTCGCGTGCCTGGTGCTGAACTGGTCCGCCGCCCTGCAGGTGCAGGCCCCCGAGGCCGTGATGGCCGGGCAGCGCTACAGCATCGCGCCGTGCCTGTTCCTGTTCACCGCGATCTTCGTGGGCCTCGACGCGACGCCGGCGAGGACGTGGGAACGCGTGGTGGTGATGGGCAGCCGGTACCTGATCGGATTGCTGGTGGTGGTCAGCATCTTCGCCCACCTGCGGGTGCCGAAGACGGTGCTGACGGGCATCCCGTGGGACGAGAGCCTGGCGAGGGCTCGTGCGAACTGTGCCGCCGGGGCACCGGAGGCACGGCTGGAGCACGAGCCCCAGGACTGGTTCTTCGTCGTGCCCTGCGAATCGGTGCGCTGAGCACCGTCCACTTCGGACCCGCTACGAGTTCTGCCTGACGAAGTCCCGGAACGAACCCGCGGGCCTGCCCGTCACGTCCGGCACGGTCGTGGTGACCCGGTCCTCGGCACCGCCGCGGATGTCCTCGTCGAGCCGGGCCAGGAGCGCGGCGAAGTCACGGGGCAGCGTGGCGGCGAAGCGCTCGGTCATCTCGGCGGTGCTCACCGAACGGTGCCGCACGGGCTTGCCGGTGACCTCGGTGATGATCGCGGCGGCTTCGGCGTAGCTCAACGCCTCCGGGCCGGTGATCAGGTGGTCGGTGTTGTGCGGCAACGGATCCGTCAGGGCGCGTGCGGCCACCGTGGCGATGTCGGCGGCGTCGACGAACCCGACCCGGCCGGCACCGGTGGCCGTGACGATCTCGCCCGCGCGCACACCGGCCGCGAGCTGGTGTTCGCCGGTGAAGTTCTGCATGAACCACGACGGGCGCAGCACCGCCCACTCCGGCAGGGCGCGCACGAGTGCGGGGAGAGCGCCCATCCCCGTGGCGCTCTCCGGCACCGCGGACGAGCTCAGCAGTACCACTCGCCGCACGAGCCGCGCTCGAGCGAGCAGCGCCTCGACCACCGGAACGGGGTCGACGACCCCGATCGGGGGGATCAGGTAGACGTTTCTTATCCCGTCCAGCGCGTGCTCAAACGTCGCGGGTACGTCCCAGTCGAACCGGACGTGGTTGTCCCGCACAGGTTTCCTGGTGCCCACGCGGGCGTCGGGCAGCAACGAGGCGAGGCGGCTGCCGGTCGTGCCGGTGCCGCCGATGATCAACGTGGTCACGCGATCTCCTGCGCCAGCAACGGGTTCCAGTAGTCGCGGTAGTGCGCGATCTCGCCGTCGCGGGTCGTGATCACCGCGATGTACGAGGCCCGGTACGGCTTGCCGGTCGCGACCACCACGCCCTCGGCGTCGAACTCGGCGATCAGCACGTCCGGGTCGGTCGTCCGGTGCACGACCTGCTTCGGGAAGCCCTGGATGTCGAGCATCTCCGGGTAGCCGCGCAGGTAGTCCTCGATGGCGGCCCGGCCGTCCACCCTGGCGGGCCAGCCGGGAGGCGCGAACGGGAACTCCATCACGCCGTCCTCGGCCCACAGGCCGGTGAAGCCGATCATGTCCTTGTCGAGCAGCAGTTGCAGCGCCTTCGGGATGAGGTCCACGGAAGCCCTCCGAGAGAAATGGACGAGACGGTTCCGTCCCGTCCTCCACGTTAGGCGGGACGGGACCGTCTCGTCCAGTCCTATGATGTGCGCCATGACCAAGCGCACCCCGACCGGCGCCGCCGTCCTGCAGCCCCAGGTGACACAGGCGATCACCGACGCCGTGTTCGACGAGCTCGCCCTGCACGGCTACGGCCGGTTGTCGATGGAGGCCGTGGCCAAGCGCGCGGAGGTCGGCAAAAGCGCGCTGTACCGGCGGTGGCCGTCCAAACAGGACATGGTGGTGGCGGCGCTGTCGGAGTTCTCCGTGCCATTGGCCGAGGTGCCGGACACCGGGTCGTTGCGCGGCGACCTGCTGGCCACGGTCACGGCGGTGCACGACTGGCTGACGCACCCCCGGTTCGCCACGATCCTGCCCGACCTCACCGCCGAGGCCGTGCGCAATCCGGCGCTGTCCGAGGCGATCGCGGCGACGATCGGTGAACCCCGGCGCGCGCTCGGCGCGGTGACGTTGCAACGGGCGGTCGGCCGGGGCGAGCTACCCGCGGACCTCGACTTCGAGATCGCGCTGGACCTCGTCGCGGCGCCGGTCTACTGGCGCCTGTCGGTCCGCCGTGCCGGCATCGAGCCCGACTACCTCGAACGACTCGTCGACCACCTGCTGCGCGCGCTTCAGTGCTGATAGCTCGGGTAGTCGACGTACCCGTTCGGCGTCTGGAACCAGGTGTCGCGGTCGGCGCCGGCGAGCGGCAGGCCCAGCCGGAAGCGTTCGACGAGGTCGGGGTTGCCGATGTAGGCGCGGCCGTAGCTGATGAGGTCGGCGCCGTTGGCGAGCCAGCGCTCGCCCTGCTCGCGCGTGCCCTCGACCGGGCCGATCTGGCCACCGGGGTTGAGGATGAACGCGGTCGGCCAGGCCTTGCGCAGTTCCATCAACGCCTCGTCGTCCACAGTGGCCAGCACGTGGACGTACGCGATGTCCGGCAACGCTTTGAGCAGCTCGCCGTAGAGCACGGGCACGTCCTCCTCGACGATGCCCTGGATCTCACCGCCGGGTGAGAGCCGGATGCCGACGCGGTCCGCTCCGATGGCGTCCGCCACGGCCTCGACCGCCTCGACGGCGAACCGGATGCGGCCGGTGGTCGAGCCGCCGTAGCGGTCCGTGCGCTCGTTCGCACTGGAGGACAGGAACTGCTGGATCAGGTACCCGTTGGCGCCGTGCAGCTCCACGCCGTCGAACCCGGCGTCGACGGCCCGCCGTGCCGCGCCGGCGAACGCCTGGACCTGCTCCGCCACCTCCGCCGTCTCCAGGGCGCGCGGGACGGGTGCGGACGTCATGCCGGACGGGGTGAAGACCTCGGTGCCGGCCGCGATCGCCGACGGACCGACGGGGTGGTGCCCGGCGACGTCGGGGTGCCCGATCCGGCCACCGTGCATGAGCTGGGCGAAGATGCGGCCGCCGTTGGCGTGCACGGCGTCGGTGACCAGTCGCCAGGCCTTGACCTGGTCGTCGGTGTGGATACCGGGCATGAACGGACCGGCCTGGCCGACCGCGTTCGGATGCACGCCTTCGGTGACGATCAGCCCGGCCGTGGCGCGCTGGGCGTAGTAGGTGGCCGTGGCCTCGGTCGGTTTGCCGTCAACGGCCCGTGCGCGGGTCATCGGCGCCATCACGAGGCGGTTGGGCAGGGTCAGGTTTCCGAGTCGGTAGCTGCTGAGAAGCATGAGAGCTACGCTAGAAACCTGACGTTGACGTCAGAGGTAGCTTTTGTGGCGGAGGTCTCATGCGCATCGGTGAGCTGGCGGAACGCACGGGCGTGAGCGTGCGCGCGTTGCGCTACTACGAAGAGCAGGGGCTTCTCGCCTCCGAACGCAGCGGGAGCGGGCAGCGGCGGTACGAGGACAACGCCGTCGCCAGGGTGCGGCTCATCCAGCAGCTCTACGGCGCCGGGATCTCCAGCGCGTCGATCCTGGAGATGCTGCCGTGCGTGGTGACGGGGGTGGCTGCGCCGGAGGTGCTGTCCAAGCTGCACGGCCACCGCTCGTCGGTGGTGCGGCAGATCGAAGAGCTGCAGGAGACCCTCCTGCAGCTCGACAGGGTGATCGCGGGCGCCACGACGGCGTACGCGACCGGGAAGCCGTGCCCGCCCCAGTGAGCGGGCACGGCAGCGGGTCTCAGATCGTGGCGGTGTCGATCACGAACCGGTACCGCACGTCGCTCGACTTCACGCGCTCGTAGGCGGTGTTGACCTGGTCGGCGTCGATCAGCTCGATCTCCGCGCCCAGGCCGTGCTCGGCACAGAAGTCCAGCATCTCCTGGGTCTCGGCGATGCCGCCGATCATCGAGCCGGCGAGCGTCTTGCGTCCGCCGAGCAGCCCGAACAGGTTGATCGAGACCGGCTCCTCGGGCGCGCCGACGTTCACCAGGGCACCGTCGGTCTTGAGCAGGCCGAGGTAGGCGGTGAAGTCCAGCGGCGCGGACACCGTGGAGACGATGACGTCGAACTTGCCCGCCAGCTCGGTGAACGTGGCCGGGTCGCTGGTGGCGCGGTAGTCCTGGGCGCCGAGCCCGAGCCCGTCGTCCTTCTTGCGCAACGACTGCGACAGCACGGTGACCTCGGCGCCGAGCGCGGCCGCGATCTTCACGCCCATGTGGCCCAGCCCGCCGAGGCCGACGACGGCGACCTTCTTGCCCGGCGCGACGCCCCAGTGCTTGAGCGGCGAGTAGAGCGTGATGCCGGCGCACAGCAGCGGCGCGGCCACGTCGAGCGGCAGCGCGTCCGGGATGCGCACGACGTAGTTCTCGTCGACCACGATCTGCTGCGAGTAGCCGCCGTACGTGACGTCGCCGCGGCGGTCGATGCCGTTGTAGGTCATCGTGTTGCCGTTGGCGCAGTACTGCTCCAGCCCGCGCAGGCAGAACTCGCACTCGCGGCACGAGTCGACCATGCAGCCGACCCCGACCCGGTCACCGACGGCGTGGCGGGTGACCTCGGAACCGACCTCGACGACCACGCCGGCGATCTCGTGACCGGGGACCATCGGGAAGATCCCCTGGCCCCAGCCCTCGTCGACCTGGTGGATGTCGGAGTGGCAGATGCCCGCGAACTTGATGTCGATCAGGACGTCGTGCGCGCCGACCGCACGGCGCTCGATGGTGGTGCGCTCCAGCGGTGCCTTGGGTGCGGGAGCGGCGTAGGCAGCGACGGTGCTCATCAGGGTCTCTCCTCGGTTCGTCGTGTCGATGACGACACTGCTCGCGTTCGTGAGGGTTGCCCAGACACCTGGTTTTCGTATGTCTGCCGTGCCTACCACCAGCAGTAGCAGGCACGACGTGGACGGCGCGGGGATACTCGGGTGCATGACCGTCGACCCGCGCACCGAGCTGAGCGACTTCCTGCGCAGCCGCCGCGCCCGGCTGTCCCCTGACGACGTCGGGCTCCCCCAGTACGGCCGCGCCCGCCGCGTGCCAGGCCTGCGCCGCGAGGAACTGGCGCAGCTCGCGGGCGTCTCCGTGGCGTACTACACGCGCCTGGAGCAGGGCAACGGCCGCAACGTCTCGACCGAGGTCCTGGACTCGATCGCCCGCGCGTTGCGCCTGACCGACGCCGAACGCGACTACCTGGGCAACCTGACCCGCAGCAAGCCGCAGAAGAAGAAGGCCGAGCCGCGTGCGACGGTCCGCCCGGCGCTGCGGCACCTGCTCGAAGGCATCGCCGTACCCGCGTACATCGGCGGCCGGCGCACCGACATCCTCGCGTGGAACCCGATGGCCGCGGCCCTGTTCGGCGACTGGGGCCGGCTCGCGCCACGAGACCGCAACTGGGCGCGCCTGATCTTCCTGCGGCCCGAGTACCAGGGCCTCTTCGTCAACTGGGAGAACAAGGCCGCCGACATCGTCGCGTTCCTGCGCTCCGACGCCGCCTGCTGCTCGAACGACCCGGAACTGGCCGCGCTGATCGGCGAGCTGTCGCTGAAGAGCGAGCTCTTCCGCCAGCTCTGGGCCGCGCACGAGGTCAAGGAGAAGAGCTTCGGCACGAAGGTGCTCAAGCATCCTCTGGTGGGCGAGCTGACGCTCTCGTACGAGACGCTGCGCATGCCGAACGAGCCCGGCATGTTCCTGAGCACCTACCACGCCGAACCGGGCACCCCGTCCGCCGAGGGCCTGCAGCTGCTGGCCAACTGGGGTGCGGGCGCGACGCCGTCTGTTACTACTAAGGCGTGAGAACACCGCGTCTGGAGATCGAGTACTGCACGCAGTGCCGCTGGCTGCTGCGTGCGGGCTGGACCGCGCAGGAGCTGCTGACGACGTTCACCGCCGAACTGGGCGAGGTCGCGCTGATCCCCGGTACCGGAGGCGTGTTCGACGTGCGGCTCGACGGCGAGACCCTGTGGTCGCGCAAGGTTCAGGAGGGCTTCCCGGACCTCGCCGTGCTCAAGCAGCTCGTGCGCGACCGGGTGGCGCCAGAGCGTTCGCTGGGCCACACCGATCGCAAGAACTCCTGACCACAGCGGTGATCAGGCCGTCCGTCGTGCCGCCGGAAAACCGCCCTGGCGGCTGGTGAACTCGGTCTCCACGCGGAACACCGCCTCGTCCGGGTGCTGGGCTCAGGCCGGCGTCAACTCCACACCATTGTGGACGGTGCGGTAACCATTCGCCACCGAACCACCGTCCCAGCGGGTGGAATTCCGGTGTGGTTCAAGGCTGTTCCGGTAGACCTCTGCGGCTGTCCACCAGGCGTACCGCTCCAGTGGGTTTCGAGCCGTCGCTCATACGTTCTTCAACTAACCAAGAACGCGCTCGCACCCACTCATGCCCGCCGACCGCTTGGGGGATTTCAGAGATGTCGCACGAAGCTGAAGTGGACGGCGGCTGCCTCCCCGACCTGCTGCGCAAGCAGGTCGAGGAACACCCTGATCGCACGGCCGTCGTCTTCGGTGAGGACAGCATCACCTACGGCGAACTGTTCGAGCAGAGTTCCGCGCTGGCCACGCATCTGAGACGACTCGGCATCAGCGAGGACGACTGCGTCGGCATGTTCGTGGAGCCGTCGCTGGACCTCGTGGTCGGAGCGTGGGGAATCCTGTGCGCCGGCGGCGCCTACCTGCCGCTGAGCCCGGAGTACCCGGAAGAGCGGCTCCGGTACATGATCGAGGACTCGCGCACGAAGGTCGTCGTGACGCAGCCCGCCCTGAAGCAGCGCCTGGCCGAACTCGCGCCCGCCACCACGAGGATCGTCACCCTCGACGACTGCGACGAGGCGTTCGACGACGGCTTCTCCCCCGCGCACACGAGTCTCGCGTACATCATCTACACCTCGGGCAGCACCGGCCGGCCCAAGGGCGTGATGATCGAACACCGCAGCATCGTCAACCAGATGCTGTGGCTGCACGACGTGCACGCCATCGACGGCACGAAGCGCGTGGTGCAGAAGACGCCGATGAGCTTCGACGCCGCGCAGTGGGAGATCCTCGCCCCCGCGGTCGGCAGCACCGTCGTGATGGGCCGTCCCGGCATCTACCGCGACCCCGAGATGCTGATCGAGACCATGCGCGAGCAGGGTGTCACGACGCTGCAGTGCGTGCCGACGCTGCTCCAGGCGTTGATCGACACCGAGGAGTTCCACACCGTCACGTCGCTGAAGCAGGTCTTCAGCGGTGGCGAGGCGTTGTCCCGCACGCTGGCCCAGGCGTTCGTCGCGGACATGCCGAACGTCAGGCTCATCAACCTCTACGGCCCCACCGAGACGACGATCAACTCGTCATCGCACGTGGTCGACCCCGCCGAGCTCGCCGAGGCACCGAAGTCCATCTCGATCGGCCTGCCGGTGGCGCAGACGACGTACCTGGTGCTCGACGAGAACCGCGACCTGGTCACGCCGGGCGAGATCGGTGAGCTCTACATCGGCGGCATCCAGGTCGCCCGCGGCTACCTGCACCAGCCGGAGCTGACCGAGGAACGGTTCGTGGACGGCATGTTCCGCACCGGCGACCTCGTGACGCAGAACCTCGACGGCACGGTGCAGTTCGCCGGACGCGCCGACAGCCAGGTCAAGCTGCGCGGGTACCGGGTCGAGCTGGACGAGATCCGGCTCGCGATCGAGACGCACGACTGGGTGCGCAACGCGGCGGTGATCGTCAAGGAGGACGAGCGCACCGGGTTCCAGAACCTGATCGCGTGCGTCGAGCTGAACCCCAAGGAAGCCGCCCTGATGGACCAGGGCAACGCCGGGTCGCACCACCAGTCGAAGTCGAGCCGCCTGCAGGTCCGCGCGCAGCTGTCGAACCCCGGCGTGCGCGACGACCTCGGTGGCCGGCAGAGCTTCGAGCTGCCCGGTGAGGAAGCGAGCTGCCTGCAGCGCAAGGTCGTCTTCAGCCGCAAGTCCTACAGGTTCTACGAGGGCGGCCAGGTCACCGACGCCGACCTCCAGAGGTTGCTGGAACGCAAGCCGATCGGGGCCGGATCCAAGGACCCGAAGACCATCCACGTCTCCGAGCTGGGCGAGATCCTGCGCTACTTCGGCGCGCACTTCAGCGACCAGCGGCTGCTGCCCAAGTACGGCTACGCGTCACCGGGTTCGCTCTACGCGACCCAGCTCCACCTGGAGCTGCACCACATCGCGGGGCTGCCGGCCGGGCTGTACTACTACCACCCGCTGCGCCACCAGCTCGTGCTGATCTCGTCGCTGCCGGAGAGCTTCGAGGCCAAGGCGAAACTGCACTTCATCGGGCGCAAGGCCGCGATCGAGTCGGTGTACCTCAACAACATCCAGGAGGTCCTGGAGATCGAGACCGGCCACATGGTCGGCCTCTTCGAGGAGGTCCTGCCGGGTTACGGCCTCGACATCACGGCCGCCGCGTACACGCCGGAGACCAAGGAACAGCTCGACGTCGCCGACGAGGACTACTACCTCGGCACGTTCGAACTGTGCGCCTACACCGGCGTCCGCGAGGACGACGTCGACGTCTACGTCCAGACGCACCCCGGCCGCGTCGCGAACCTGCCCGGCGGCCAGTACCGGTACGCGGACGGCGAGTTCGAGCGGGTGTCGGACGAACTGGTGCTGCGCAAGCACGTCATCGCGATCAACCAGGCGGTCTACGAGCGGGCGAGCTTCGGTGTCACGGCCGTCAGCCGGTCCACTGAGGACTGGCGCCGGTACGTCGACCTCGGCCGGACCATGCACCGGTTGTCCGCCAACGACGTCGACCTCGGCTTCATGTCGTCGGGGTACAGCTCGAAGTCGGAGAACGACCTGCCGTCGGCCAAGCGCATCAACAGCCTCCTGAACGACATCGGTGAGGACGGCGGCCCGTCGTACTTCTTCCTGGGCGGCAAGGTCTCCTACGACCAGCGCCGCAGCCCCGGGATGAAGGAGGACGTCGTCCACATGAAGGGCCCGGCCGAGCTCATCCGGGACGACCTGGTGAACTTCCTGCCGGACTACATGATCCCCAACAAGGTCGTGGTCCTCGACAGGCTGCCGCTCTCCGCCAACGGCAAGATCGACGTCAAGGCCCTGGAGGCGTCGGACAAGACCAACGTCGACGACCAGGACCGCCCGTTCGTCGCACCGCGCACCATCACCGAGCGCCGCATCAGCGAGATGTGGAAGAAGCTGATGAAGCGCGAGACCGTCTCGACGCACGACGACTTCTTCGAGACCGGCGGCAACTCGCTGATCGCGGTCGGCCTGGTCAACCGCATCAACAAGGACTTCGGCACGAGCCTGCCGCTGCAGGTGCTGTTCGAGTCGCCGACGATCGAGCAGCTCTCCCGCCGGGTCGACGGCCTGCACGAGGGACCGATCTCGCGACTGGTCCCGTTGCAGCCCAACGGGGACGCGGTGCCGGTGTTCTGCTGGCCAGGCCTCGGCGGCTACCCGATGAACCTGCGCACGCTCGCAAGCCGTTCCGAGCGCCCGTTCTACGGCGTGCAGGCCCACGGCATCAACGAGGGCGAGACGCCGTACGGCACGATCCGCGAGATGGCCGCCGCTGACATCGAGGCCATCAAGAAGGTCCAGCCGCAGGGCCCGTACACGTTGTGGGGCTACTCCTTCGGCGCGCGCGTCGCGTTCGAGACGGCCTACCAGCTGGAGCAGGCCGGTGAGCAGGTCGAGAACCTCTACCTGATCGCGCCGGGATCGCCGAAGGTGCGCTCGGAGCGGGACAGCGACGAGGCCTCGTACGACAACAGCGCGTTCGTGACGATCCTGTTCTCGGTGTTCGCGGGCAGCATCACCGACGCGCGGCTCTCGAAGTGCCTGGAGGTCGCGAAGGACGAGGACAGCTTCGCGGCGTTCGTCAGCGCGGAGTTCCGCGACCTCGACAGCGAGCTCGTGCGGCGGATCATCAAGATCGTCACGGAGACGTTCTCCTTCAAGTACACCTTCAGCGAACTGGCCGAGCGCACCATCACCGCGCCGCTCACGATCTTCAAGGCGCAGGGCGACGACTACTCGTTCATCGAGGGCAGCGAGGGCTTCTCGGTCACCGACCCGACCGTCGTCGAACTGCGGGCCGACCACTACAGCCTGCTGCGCGAGCCCGACATCGACGAGCTGCTGGCGTCCATGGAGCAGAACGCGGTCGTGCAGCAGGAGATCGCCCAGGTGCCGGTGCTGCTGTCCGACGCGCAGATGGCCGAGCTCATCGCGGCCGTCACCAAGGCCGTCACCCTCGCCATCGCGGGAGGCCGGTCGTGAGGAGGACGCGATGCCGCACGTGAACATCAAGCACTTCCCTGCACCGCTCAACGACGAGCAGGCGTCCGAGCTGGTCACGGCCATCACCGAGGCGGTGACCAAGGCGTTCGGCTGCGACGAGGGCGTCGTGTCCATCGCCCTGGAACCGGTCGGGCCGCAGGCGTGGCAGGACCAGGTCTACGCGCCGGAGATCGTGGAACGCCACCACCTCCTGCGCAAGACCCCGAGCTACTGAGGTGCCGATGAACATTCCCCTTGTCTACAGCGAGGAAGTGGCCGAGGCGATCACGGCGGGGCAGCCCGTCGTGGCGCTGGAGTCCAACGTGATCACGCACGGCCTCGACTACCCGGACAACGCCGAGACCGCCCGCCGGGTCGAGGACGCGGTCCGGGCGAGCGGCTCGGTGCCGGCCACGATCGGCATCGACAACGGCCGCATCCTCATCGGCCTCACCGAGACCGACATCGAGAGGTTCGCGTCCACACCGGGGATCCCGAAGGTCAGCAGCCGCGACCTGCCGATCGTGCTGGCCCGCGGCGGGATGGGCGCGACCACCGTCGCGTCGTCGGTGATCGCGGCCGAGCTGGCGGGGCTGAAGTTCTTCTCCTCGGCCGGGATCGGCGGCGTGCACCGCGGCGCCGAACGGACGATGGACGTCTCGTCGGACCTCGTGCAGTTCACCCGGTCCAAGGTCGCGGTGGTCTGCGCGGGTGCCAAGAACATCCTCGACCTGGGGCTCACGATGGAGTTCCTGGAGACGCACTGCGTTCCGGTCGTGGCCTACCGCTCGGACGACTTCCCCGCGTTCTACTGCGTGTCCAGCGGTCTGCGCGCACCGCACCGCATCGACGACCCGTCGCTGCTGGCGAAGGCGATCGAGAACCACTGGGCGCTCGGCAACCCCGGCTCGTTCCTCGTCACCACACCGACGAAGCACGCGGACGCGATCGACGGTGCCGAGGTCGAGGCGGTGATCACCAAGGCCGTCGCACGAGCCGAACGTGATGGTGTGTCGGGGCAGGCGATCACGAAGTACCTCATGCGGGCCGTGGACCGTGCGACGGAGGGCCGTTCCGCGAAGGCCAACATGGCGGTGCTGATCAGCACCGCCGAGGTCGCCGGTGAGCTGGCCGCCGCCCATGCGAAGGAGTTCTCGTCATGAGCAACCGTTGCGCGATCTTCGACCTGGACGGCACGCTGGTCGACACCCCGCGCGGGATCGTCACGACGTTCGCGGCGGTGTTCACCCAGCTGGATCTGCCCACAGTGGACTCCGCGACGATCCGCGGCACGATCGGACTGCCGTTGCCGGCCGCGTTCGCGAAGGTGCTCGGGCTCCCCGAGGACGAACCGGTCGTCGCGTCCTGCGTCGAGCTCTACCAGTCGACGTTCCGCAGGATCGTGCTGCCGATGGCCACGCAGCTGGTGTTCCCCGGCGTGTATGACGGGCTGCAGTCGTTGCGGGAGGACGGTTTCCTGCTCGCCGTCGCGACGAGCAAGTTCATCGTGAACGCCGAGGCGCTGCTCACCGCGGCGGGACTGCGCGAGGAGTTCTCCGTCGTCGTCGGCGCGGACCAGGTCTCGAAGCCCAAGCCCGACCCGGAATCCGGGTTCCTGGTGCTGCGCAGGCTCGGCGTGGCACCGGGGAACGCCGTCATGGTCGGGGACACCACGCACGACGTCCTGATGGCGCACGGAGCCGGGATGGCGTCGATCGGCGTCTCCTACGGCGTGCACAGCGTCGACCAACTGCTCAGCGCCAACCCCACCTGGCTCGTCGACTCGTTCGCAGGCGTCGTGGCCGCCGTCAAGGAGTGCTCGTGATCTCCATCGAGGCCTACCTCGAGAAGAACGTGCATCTGTTGCCGCAGAACGACCAGCTGCGCGCGCTGCACACGATCGTCCGCGACCGGGACGTGTCCCGCGAGGACTTCGTCTTCTACACCGAGCGGATCAACCGGCTGCTGGTCGAGGCCGGCCTCGGCCTGCTGCCGTTCACCCCGCACGACGTCACCACGCCGGTCGGCGCGACCTACCACGGGCTGAGGTTCGCGGAGAAGCTCGTCGGCGTCCCGATCATCCGCGCGGGCGAGAGCATGGAGGCAGGGTTGCGCGCGGTCGTGCGGGGTGCACGGATCGGCAAGATCCTCATCCAGCGCGACAAGAAGACCAAGCTCCCGCAGCTCTACTACTCGAACCTGCCGGACGACATCGCGTCCCGGCACGTGCTGCTGCTCGACCCGATGCTCGCCACCGGTGGCACCGCCAACGCGGCGATTCAAGTGCTGCTCGACCGGGGCGTGTCAGAAGAGAACATCGTCTTCGTCACCTTCATCACGGTGCCGGAGGGCATCGAGGCGGTGTGCTCGCGCTTCCCGCGGGTGCGGATCGTGACGTCGGCGATCGAGGAACGACTCGACGAGAACGCCTACATGCTGCCCGGCATCGGTGATTTCGGCGACCGGTTCTTCGGCACCGACAAGTGACGGGGGCGCGACCATGAAGGGCAACCGGCTGCTGGCCGACTCGGCGGTCACGGCGCTCGCGCCGATGATCTGGGGCAGCACCTACATCGTCACCACCCAACTCCTGCCGCCCGACCGGCCGTTGCTGGCCTCGGTCGTCCGCGCGCTGCCGGCGGGCCTGATCCTGTTGCTGTTCGGGCGGGTCCTGCCGCAGGGCGTCTGGTGGTGGCGTGCGCTCGTCCTCGGCACGCTCAACATCGGCGCGTTCTTCTTCCTGCTCTTCGTCGCCGCCTACAAGCTGCCCGGCGGGGTCGCGGCCCTGGTCGGCTCGGTCCAGCCGGTGATCATGCTGGGGCTGGCCGCGCTCGTGCTCGGTGACAAGATCCGGCTCCCGCACGTGCTCGCCTGCTTCGCCGCCACCGCCGGTGTCGCGTTGCTGGTGCTGAAAGCCTCGGCACAGCTCGACTTCGTCGGCGTGCTGGCGGCGTTGGGCGGCGCGGTCAGCATGGCGTCCGGCATCGTGCTGACCAAGCGCTGGAAGCGGCCTGCCGAGGTCAACGTCCTGCTGTTCACCGGCTGGCAGCTCACGGCCGGCGGCCTCGTGCTGCTGCCCGCGCTCTTCCTGCTGGAGGGCCTCCCGAGCACGATCACCGGCACCAACGTGCTCGGCTTCGGCTACCTGATCGTGCTCGGGTCCCTGTTCGGCTACTCGGTCTGGTTCCGCGGCACCGACCGGGTGCCGGCGATCGGGTTGTCGTTCCTCGGCTTCTGCAGCCCGCTCATCGCCACCGTGCTCGGACTGGTGTTCCTCGGCCAGACGCTGTCGCTGTTCCAGCTCGTCGGCGCGCTCATCCTGATCGGGTCGATCGTGCTCGTGCAGCTCACGCCGACGAAGAAACCGTTGCTGGAACCGGAACGCGAACTTCAGCGCACGACGTCGTAGACGAGCTTCTGGATGCCGTTGCCGTAGGACTCGCTCTCCACGACCTTCAGCAGCTGCTTGTCCTTGTCGGTCTCGCTGAACAGCCGCTTGCCCGCGCCGAGCAGCACCGGGAACACCAGCAGGTGGTAGCGGTCGATCAGGCCTGCGTCGGAGAGGTTGCGGTTGAGCGTCGCGCTGCCGTGGAGGGAGATCGGGCCGCCCTCGGTCTCCTTCAGCGCCGCGACGTCGTCCAGCGACCGCAGGATCGTGATGTCGCCCCAGTTGTCGACGAGCTGGTCCTCCTTCAGCGTGCTGGAGACGACGTACTTCGGCATCGCGTTGTACCGCGGGAAGTAGTCGAGCGTCGGCCACACCGGGGAGAACGCCTCGTAGCTGACCCGGCCCATCATCATCGCCGCGGCCTCTTCCTGCTCGCGGCCCTTGATCTCGTAGGCGGCCTCGTCGAACTCGATGTCCTTGAAGGTCCAGCCGGAGCTGCGGTGACCGGGTTCGCCACCGGGCGCCTCGACGACGCCGTCGAGGGAGACGAAAGCGGTGGCGATCAGGGTGCGCATCTGGTTCTCCTTGATGTTCGCGCTTGCTGTCATCAGTGCGTCGAACGGGAGATGGCGGGAATCGACATCTCGCGCCAGGAGATTTTGCGACATGCGTGACGGCGGCGCCGCACACCCCTCCGAGTACAGCGCCGCCGGTCTGCCTGAGGAGTCTTCCCGCTGGTCGAGCCGCTCACATGGGGGCGGACCCCCCAATTAGTGGCCGGGCGTGGGTGATGAGGTCGGCCCGGCTCTGGCGGCCGGTGCGGGCCTTGAGGCTCGCGACGTGGCGTTCGACCGTTCGCGGGGACAGGAACAGGCGTTCGGCGATCTCGGCGTTGCCGAACCGTTCCACGACCAGCCTCAGGACCTCGTACTCGCGGACCGTGACGCCGGCCTTGCGCAGCGCGGCGGGCACGGTGTCGTGGCCGCGGCGACGGCGTTGCCGTGGTGCGAGTACTCCTCGGCCTCGCTCAGCCACCGCAGCGGCTCGCCCCAGCCGTCCGCGAGCGCTTTCTGCCCGGCGAGCCGCAGGCCGAGGTAGCGGGGCAGGCCGAGGCCGGTGCTCAGGTCCAGCGCCTCGGCCGCCGCTTGGCCGGCCTCCGCGAGCCGGCCCTCGCGGCCCAGCAGGATCGCGTGGCTCCACGCGAAGTACGCGCGGTGCAACCGGACCTGCGAGAGGTGCGACTCGGCCAGCCGTTCGTACTCCGGCCGGCCCGCGAGGCCGTGCGCCACCCGCACCAGCAGCCGCGGGCCCTGGTAGAAGGTGCCGCGGAGGATGCGCGGTTCCGTGACGGCCTTCTCCACCTCGTCGAACTCGGCCAGCGCCCGGTCGTACCGCTCCTCCATCACCGCGCAGACGGCGGAGCTGTACGACCAGATCTCCTCCGAACCGCCGTGCTCGCGCAGCCGCGCCAGCGCTTTGTCGGTCTCCCTGCGGTCGCCGTGCATGGACGCGATGCCGGCCTCGATCGCGACGGCGAGTGCTCCGAGCGCGTGCAGGCCCAGCTTCCGCGCGGCCTCCCCGGCACTGGCCCCGTACCGCGCGGCCTCCTCGTACTCGCCGCGCACGAGGTAGATGCCGCCCAGGTGCAGGTCGGCGGCGATGAGGATCACGATCGCGCCGGTGTCGAGCGCGGCCTGACGCGCGGCCAGCAACGTGTCGACGCCGATCGTGAGGTACTTGTCGGTGATCCCCAGCTCCAGCAACGCCCGCAGCCGCCACGCCGCGAGCCCGTGCTGTTCGGCCGTGTGCAGCCAGCGCTGGATGTGCTGGCGCGCCTCGGCGAGGTCCTGCCCCCTCGTGCAGCGGGTGAGCACCTCCAGTGCCTCGCACACGATCTCCGGGGTGCCCGTGGCGGCGGCGCGTTCGGCCAGCGCACGGGCCTTGGGCAGGAGGTCGAGCTGGTTCAGCCCGAGCAGGAGCGTCGCTTTGACGACGTCGGCGGACGGACTGGACTCCTTCGCCGCCGCCAGCAGGTCGAGGCCGCGCTCCCACCGACCGGCGACGGCGGCGACCCTGGCCTGCGCGAGCCGGACCGCCGCACGTCGTTCCGGCGCGGCGTGCGCCGCGGTGAGGGCCTGCTGAAGCCGTTCGCCCAGTGCGAAGGCCCGTGCGCCGTCGTCCGCCGGGACGACGACCGCGGCCAGCGGCAGGACAGCGGCCAGCGCGTCGAGCAGGTCGGCGGTGAGATCAGGGTCGCTGGTCAGGCCCTGGCCGCGTTCGAGCAGCTCCACGGCCGTGCCGAACCGGCCGAGCGCGGCGGCGTGCCGTCCGGCCTTCGCGAGGCACGCCACGGCCTTCGCGGTCTCGCCACCCGCCTCCCACAGCTCGGCGGCGAGCTCCAGTTCACCGGGCCGCAACGCTTCCGCGGCCCTCGCCGCCCGGCGGGCCAGCGTCGCCCGCGCGGTCGGCGTCATCCGGCCCGTGATCGCGTCGGCGGTCAGGGCGTGCCGGAACTGGTGGCCCTCGACGAGCTGCGCGCGTTCGGCGTCCTGCAACAGCTCTTCAGACCTGCCCGCGACGGCCGTGACGACGTCGAGCGGGAACGTCCGTCCGAAGATCGCGGCGGCTTCGAGCACCGCGACGCACTCCGGCCCGAGCGCGTCGACCCGCTGCAACGTGGCGGCCGCGACCGTGGGAGGCACGGCCGCCAGGTCGCCGTTGATCAGTTCCTCCACGACGAACGGGACGCCGTCGGAGACCTCGACCAGCTTGGCGACCACGTCGTCCGGCACGGGTTCGCCGAGGCAACGGCGGGCGAGTTCGGCCACCTCGTCGTCAGTCAGTCCGGTGAGCCTCAAAGTCGTGGCCACCCGGCGGGCGGTGGCCTCGTCCGCGAGCCGTTGCGCGCCATCGGGATGCGGCCGCAGCGTCGCCACCAGCAGCACGGGCTCGTCCGCGAGGTTGTCGAGCAGGTAGTCCACCACGGCCAGCGTCTCGCCGTCCGCCTCGTGCAGGTCTTCGAGCACCAGCACGGTCTTCTCGGCCGTGACCAGCCGCAGGACCGCCTCGGCCCGGACCACGGCCGGATCCGGCACACCGGCGGGCGCGTCCGGGGTCATCCGCAGCAGCACGGGCAGGTACGCGCCGAGCTGCTCCTCGTCCGGCACCACCTTGCGGAAAGCCGACAGCACCGCTTCGCACAACGCCCTCAACGGCACCGCACGGCTCGCTCGTCCTCTGAGCACGCGGAACCCGCGTTGCGAGGCGTGCCCGGCGATCTCGGCGGCCAGCCGCGACTTGCCGATGCCCGGTTCCCCCACCAGGAACACCGCGCCACCGCGACCGTGCTCGGCCCGGGTGACCGCGGCCCGCAGTGCCGAGGTCTCTTGGCCACGACCGACCAGCACCGGGGACCGCATGGCGCCCGAGAGTACTAGGGCCTGTGTCGAAGTCCGGTCCGCGATAGCCGGGCCGGACTTCGACACAGACCCCAGCCGGTCAGGAATCGAGAAGCACGACCGATCCGCCGGTCCTACCGTTGTCCTCACCACCAACCGGGAGGACGAAGAAAATGGCCGGCAGCAAGGGAATCCGTCAGTTCCACCGCGTCGTGAGCATGGTCTTCATGGCCACCGTCGTGTTCACGGCGGTCGCGCTCACCGTGGACGCCGGGGCGATCTGGGTGTCGTACGTGCCGCTGCTGCCGCTGTTCGTCCTGATGGGAACGGGCGTCTACATGTGGTTCCTGCCGCAGCTCGCCCGACGCCGCGCCCGCAGGGCCTAACCGTCGAGCCGGTCCTCCAGGTGCCTGAGGGTGGCGTCGAGCGCCACCCCGTACACCGCGATCCGGCACGCGAGCCGCCACAGCGTCGCGTCCGTCGGCACCACGGCCAGGCCGATCACGAGCTCCCGCACGAGCCGCCGGGTCTGCGCGACCAGCACCCCGACGCTCTCGGTGATCTTCCCGAACGCCGCCGACACCGAGCTCAGCCCCCGGATCGCGTCGATGTTGTGCCCCATCAACCGCAGGTGCTCCTCGGCGCCGGTCCACTCCGGCGCGTCGAGTTCCAGCAGGTCCTCGAGCTCGTCGGCCATGTCCTGCTGCTCGCCCGCGATGTTGTACCAGGTCATCGCGTGCGCGGCGATGACGTCCGGCAGCCCGGTGAGGTCGTCGAGGACGTCCCGCAACGGCCCGATCTGCTCCATCGCCGCCCGCGCCGAGTCCTCGACCGGCTCCACCAGCGACGGCACGGCGGCCTCGCGCACGAGGTCCGGTCCGGGCGCCCGCACGCCGTAGAGGTCGTACAGCCCGGCCACGATCAGGCGCAGGTTCTCCTCGACGTAGGCGACCAGCTCGTCCTGCCGCGCGTGCTTCTCCAGCACGGGGTGGATCACCCACCGGCACAGCCGCCCGTACACGGTCTCGTCCCCGACGACGACCGCGCTGGCCTTGTGCACGGCCGCGAACCGCACGCGCACGGCCTCGATCCGGCCGGCGTGGCGGACGATCTGGCCGGTCACGCGTCCCCCTCGACTCAACGGAACACTCGTCCGGCAACGTTAGTGGGGGCAAGGGGGTGGCAGGTGGACGATTCACACCGTGGCGTGGTCGGCGCATCGGTCGTCGTGGGGTTCCTGCTGGTGCTGTTCTGCGCGCAGAGCGCGTGGCTGGGTGCGAGGTTCGCCCTCGACCTCGGCACGTCCGGCACCTACGTGATCGGCGAGGGCTTCTACTGCAGCAAACGCGCCGGCGTCGGCTGCCATAGCCCACACGGCACCTTCACGAGCCACGACGGCAAGGTGAGGCGGGAGGACGTCCGGCTGAACACCGACCTTCAGCCACACCTGGGTCAGGGAGACGTCGTTCCCGCGTACGACGTCGACGAACCCAAGACCGTCTACCGCGCCGGGGAGCCCAACTACGAGGGCATCGCGTTCCTCACGCTGTGGGGTGCCGGAGCGGTCGTCTTCGTGATGGGCACCGGCTACCTCTGGCTGACCCGCAAGCGGACTTGACCCTGCACCACGGTGCAGGGTCCATCGTGACCGGCATGACCAGAGATCACGTCGCCCGCTGGGGCAAAGCCGGTGCGCTGTACGACTTCGTGGCGAGCGTCGCGTTCGTGACGCCCTGGACGGGCGCACTCGCGATGGACCTGCTCGGCACACCCCACACCACCCCGACGCGGATGTTCGCCACGCTGTTCGGCACGGTCGTGGTGATGTGGTCGATCGTGCGGTGGCTCCGTCCCGAACGGTTGCTGATCACCGCGGACACCATCGGGCGTGCGTTGTTCAGCTCCTGGTTCGCCTGGGCGCTGTGGCAGGGCGAGACGCCCGCGCTGGCGGTGTTCCTGGCGCTGGAACTGTTCTGGGCCGCGGCGCAGTGGCGCGCGCTGCTGCGGAGGTAGTTTCCGGTGGTGCGCATATCCGAACTGGCCCGGGCCGCCGGGGTGGGCATCAGCACGGTGCGGTTCTACGAGCGCCGCGGCCTCGTCGTGCCGACCGCCCGGTCCCACGGCGGCTACCGCCACTACGACCAGAAAGCGTTGAAGCGGTTGAGGTTCATCCGCCGCGCGGCCCGGCTCGGCTTCACGCTCACCGAGGTCGAGCAGCTCCTCTCCGCCTCCACCACGCCCGACGTGGGGGACGTGATCACCGGCAAGGTCGCGGAGATCGAGCAGCGGATGAACGACCTGGACCGGGTGCGGCTCGCGTTGCTGGACGTCGCCGAGAACGGCGTGCGCGATCAGTGCCCCGTGGTCGCGGCGCTGAGCGACTGAGTTCGGCGAGCAACGAGCCTTCCTGCTCGTAAGCTGTCGAGCGTCGACGGTGAGCGGGAGGTCTAGCGGTGGCGAACGACACGGTGGCGGAGCTTCGGGCCGAACTGGCCGCGCTCGACGACCCGAAAGCCCGTGCGGTCAACGAGAAGCACGGCGACGACCACGGCGTGAACCTCGGCAAGCTCCGCGCGATCGCGAAGCGCCTCAAGACCCAGCAGGACCTGGCGCTGGAGCTGTGGGCGACGGGGGACACCGCGGCGAGGTTGCTGGCGCTGCTGATCTGCCGCCCCAAGGCGTTCTCCCACGACCAGCTGGACGTCATGCTGCGCGAGGCCAAGCGCCCCAAGGTGCACGACTGGCTCGTGAACTACGTCGTGAAGAAGAGCCCGCACGCCGAGGAGCTGCGCGTGCTGTGGTTCGCCGACCCGGACCCGGTGGTCGCGAGCGCGGGCTGGGCCCTCACGATCGACCGCGTCGCGAAGCAGCCGGAGGGCCTGGACCTCGACGGTCTCCTCGACATCGTCGAGAAGGACATGAAGGACGCCCCGGAACGCCTGCAGTGGGCGATGAACCACTGCCTGGCGCAGATCGGGATCGAGCACCCCGCGCTGCGGGCCAGGGCGATCGAGATCGGCGAACGCCTGAAGGTTCTCGAGGACTACCCGACGCCGCCGAACTGCACGTCACCGTTCGCACCGATCTGGATCAACGAGATGGTGCGGCGGAAGGGCTAGAGCCAGCCTCGTTCGCGTGCGGTGTTCGCCGCCTCGGAACGGTTGCGGGCGCCCAGTTTCGCCATCGCCGTCGACAGGTAGTTGCGGACCGTCCCCTCGGCGAGGTTGAGCCGCGCCGCGATGTCGGCGTTGCTCGCGCCCGTCGTGACCTCCTGCAGCAGCTCGCGTTCGCGCGGCGTCAACGGGTCCGCGCTGTCCCACGCGGCCATCGCGAGCTCGGGCGCGACGACGCGTTCGCCGGCGTGGACGCGGCGCAGTGCCGAGACGAGGTCCGCGATCGGCGCGTCCTTCAGCACGTACCCCGAGACCCCGGCGTCCATCGCGCGCCGCAGGTACCCGCTGCGGGCGAACGTCGTGAAGATCAGCACGCGGGTGGTGTCGCCGCGCTCGCTCAGCGCCCGGGCGACGTCCAGGCCCGTCCGGCCGGGCATCTCGATGTCGGTCAGCAGCACGTCGGGCCGGTGTTCCGCCACGGCCGCGAGGGCTTCGTCGCCGTCGCCCGCCGTCGCGACGACGGTGACGTCGGGCTGCAGGTCCAGCAGCTGGGCGAACGCACCGCGCACCATCGCCTGGTCCTCGGCCAGCACGACCGTGATCACGTCGCCACCTCCAGCGGGACGGCGATCGTGACGGTGGTGCCCGCCGAGACCGTCCGCGCGACCAGGCCTCCCAGCGCGGCGATCCGTTCCCTCATACCTGTCAGCCCGTTGCCCTCCGGTGCGTGGCCGCCGACGCCGTCGTCCGCGATCACCAGACGCAGTTCGCCGTCACGGGCCTCCACGCCGATGTGGCACGTCTGGGCGCGCGCGTGCCGGGCCACGTTGGTCACGGCCTCCCGCAGCGCGAGCGCCAGTTCGTGCTCGGTCGAGCCGACGATCACCAGCTCGGGGTCCCTGCGCACGGTCACCTCGACACCGAGGCTCGACAACGCGGCACGCGCCGCCTCCAGTTCGGTCTCGAGCGACGCGCTGCGCCACCCGGTGACGGCGTCGCGGATCTCGCCCAGCGCCGCACGGGCCGCCCGTTCGATCTCCGCCGCCTCCTCCTGCGCCCGCGAGGGGTTCGCGCTGACCAGCTGGGCCCGCAGGATGATCGCGGTCAGCGTGTGGCCGAGCAGGTCGTGCAGGTCGCGGGCGATGCGCTCCCGTTCGGCGAGGGTCGCGAGGTGCTCGACCCGTGCGGTGCGGATGCGCAGCTCGGAGCCCTCGCGTTCCCGTTCGGCCCACTCGACCTCCACGAGGCCGACCACCCACAGGAAGACCAGCGACGGCAGCAGGGCCCACACCCGGTACGGCATCTCGACCACCGACACCACGCCGAACACGCAGATCAACACGGACAGGCCGACGAACCACCGCATCGCGAGCCGCCGCGACTCCGACAGGCCCGCGAACACCGCCGCGTAGACGAAGAGCACGGCGGCACCGGCGTTGAACGGGGTCGCCAGCGCGCCGAGCACGACCGTCGGCACGAGGCACCAGTGGCGGACCAGCTCAGGCCGGCGCCACGACAGCACGTACATCGGGACGAAGGCCACGAAGACGACGGCGACGAGCGCCCAGTCCACCCAGTCCGCGGCCGGGTCGAACACCGGTGCCCACAACAGGTTCCCGAGGTAGATCAGGTGGAACCAGCGGGAGACCCCCACGTTTTTTCTCATGACCGCGCATGACGATACGACACGGCCGCGAGCACCGCAGCCACGATCGCGAAGCCCAGCAACACGAGCACATGCGTGAGCACGGGCCCACCGGCGAGCTGCGCACGAGCCAGTTCGGACAGGTGGTAGTTCGGCAGGAACCGCGCCACGTCCCGGAAGAACGCGGGCATGATGTCGAGCGGCATCCACAGTCCGGACACGACGGACGTCGGGATGAGCAGTGCGTTGAGCAGGGCGGCACCCGCGCCCGCGCCGACCTGGAACCCGATCGCGAGGCTCAGCAACGCGAACGGCAGCGCGCCGACCACCAGCACGACGAGCAGCCGCAGCAACGCGGGCAGCGGCGCGTTCAGCGAACCGGTCAGCGCCGCCGTCACCGTCATCGCGATCAGCACCCCGGCCGCGTAGGGCAGCGCCGCCACCACCTTCGCCGCGAGCGTCACCCCGATCGGCACCGCGGACACCTGCTTGGACTTCAGCCAGCCGCGTTCCCTGTCGGCCGCGACGCCGATGCCGGGGTTCATCAGCACCACCGAGATCACGCCGAACGCACCGAACGTGGCGAGCATCGTGGTGCCCGCGGACACCCCGCCGGCGCTGAACTTCCCGAACAGCGACACGAAGAGCGCGAAGAACGCGACCGGCATGACGATCGAGAAGAACAGGGCGGCCGGTTCGCGGACGATACCCCTCAGCTCGTCCGCAAGCTCCACGCCGAAGACCTTAGTGTTCACGCAGCACCCCTTTCGATCAGACCGGCCACTGCCTCTTCCAGCCCGGCGCCCTCGACCCGCAGGCCGGTCAGGCCGGGGTCCTCCGCGAGCAGCACCCGCAGCAACGCCTCCGGTGCCCGCGTGCCGAGGTGGACGTGCTCGCCCTCGTTGCGCAGCGACACGACACCCGGCAGCGATTGGAGGCGCTCCAAGCCCAGACCCGTCCGGGCGATCACCGTGCGGTCGGGCAGCCGCGCGACCAGCTCGTCCGGCGTGCCCTCGGCGAGCACCCGGCCGTGGGCGAGCACGACGACGCGGTCGGCGACGGCCGAGGACTCCTCGATGAGGTGCGTGGTGAGCAGCACGCCCGTCCCGCGCTCACGCCGTTCGGCGAGGATCTGCCAGAACCGCTTGCGGGCGGGTACGTCGAGGCCCGCGGTCGGTTCGTCGAGCACCAGCAGCGCAGGGTCGCCGACCAGGGCCATCGCGAGCTGCAGCCGTTGCTTCTGGCCGCCGGAGAGCTTCGACGCGCGCCGCCCGGCCAGTTCGGTCAGGTCGAGCTCGGCCATCACCGGCCCGGCCGCCGCACGGGGCTTCCCCGCGCGCACCGCGGCCCCCGTGACCAGCTCGGACACCTTCAGCGTGTTCGGGAACCCGAGCGACTGCTGCACCACGCCGAGCTGCCGGCGGGTCGACGCGACGCGCGGATCGCCACCGCGGACGCGCACCGAGCCGGCCTTGGCGGGCAGCAGCCCGATCACCTGGTTCACCAGCGTCGTCTTGCCCGCGCCGTTGGGCCCGAGCAGCGCCACGCACTCCCCCGCGCCGACGGCGAGATCAACGCCGTCCAGCGCCTGCGTGGCACCGTAGTTGTACCGCGCTCCTCGCACTTCGAGCACCGTTTCCATGGCGTTGAGCCTGGTCGGCGCGGGCTCGCGTCAGTAGTGAAGCGGCGTCACCACATCCGGATGACAAAAGTCATTCGGGCCGGACGGCCTGCGCCCTCGGGTACTTGCGGCCGGGCATCGGCGCCGGTGACCCGGTGAACGACACGGGCGTGCCCGCCAGCAGCAGCGTCAGCCCGGCCGGCAACTCGTCGCGCGAGACGAACCACGACCCGCCGCGCGTGTCCGTGATGAAGCCGTGCGCCTGCCCGGTCTTCCACGTCGCCACGGTGCCCCTGCGGCGGCCGCGCGGCGCTCCGACCGGCGACGCCACCGCCTGCGACGACCGCACGAACGCGCGCCGCAGCGGGTAGTCGGCCTGGTCACCGGGGGCGAACAGCTCGTCGAAACCGGGCGTGAACGGCGTCGCGGCCCGCAGCGGGGCGGCCGTGCGCGGGGTCCAGGCAGGAGGCGCCTGCACCGTCCTGATGTCCACCACCGGCACGATCACGTGCACACCGCGTTCGGTCAGCCTGGACGCGAGCGGGGCGAAGTCCGAGTCGCCGGTCAGCAGGACGACCCAGTCGAGCGGCACCGTCGTCGCCCGGTCCCACGCCTCCAGCGCGAGCAGGACGTCGACGCCCTTCTCCTTGCCGTTGTGCAGCGGCAGGTCGTGCCGCGTGATGCCGGCCGCGGCCAGCACACGGTCGAACGACTCAGCGGGGGTGTCGATGCGACCGCGAACGTAGTGCGCCTCCGCGACCACGCACTCGTCCAGCGGACGACCCGTCTCCGTGTGGACGTACCAGCGGACCGCGTCGTGCAGGCCGTCGAGGGAGACGCGCGCTCCCCTCGGGTGCGCTGTCGCGTAGAAGTCGCTCAGGTAGGCGAACCACGTGCCGTCGTAGAACACTCCGATCCGGACGGTCTCACCCACCAGCAGAGATTACTACTTCCCCTCGAACGTGGAGTGACCCGGCGCCGCCGGTAACTCCAGCAACTGCCCCGCGACGTCCAGGAACTCGCCCCCGCACTGCCACATCGTCAGGTCGGGATCGACGACGAACGGGTCCGTCGGGTCCGCGTCCGCCTCGGCCACGCGGTAGGCCAGGGCCTCCGACTCCGAGTACGCGAGCACCGTCTCGTTGGTGCCCCGCCACACCCGCCTGAACATCACAGCGTTGACGCACGTGAAGCGATCACGCACCACGGTCCGTTGGAACCCGCTGCGCAGCAACAACTTCATGCATTCCTCGACGCTGCTCACAACACCCGATTGTGGCTGTGCGCGGTGGCCGACCTCACCCGTCATCACTCGATAGGGTCAAAACCTTCGGGCACGTGCACAACGCGGGAGTCCCTCTTTCGTGCAGGCAACCAGCCGAGAAGGACTCGATCGGGCTATCGCCTGCGGCCGACGGATGCGCAAGCCTCTGGCGGTGGTCGACATCCCCGCCCCGAACCCCGCCGCTCCGCTCTACGACCGTGCCGCGACGCAGATCCCGCGCATCGCCGAGAAGGTGCTGGAGGCGTTCTTCGCCAGATCGGCGACGTACCGGCAGTTGCCGCACCAGCTCGTCGACCGCGAGATCACCGAGGCGGTGACCCGTCACCTGCAGGTTTTCCTGCGCGCGCTGCGGGAACAACGCCCGCCCGCGCCCGAGGAGATGGACATGCAGATCGCCACGGCGGTCCGGCGCGCCCAGCAGGGCGTCCCGCTCGACATCGTGCTCAGCACCTACCACGTCGCCGCGACCGTCGGCTGGGAGGCGATGGCCGCCGTCGCCGAGCCGGACGAGATCCCCGACCTGCTCGCGACCGTGCCGGCGCTGCTGCGGTACCTCAGCGTCGCCGTGCCCGCGGTCGCCGGGTCGTACCTCGCCGAGCAGCAGGCCCTGCACGCCGAACGCCGCGAAGCAGGCCGTGCGCTGGTCGCGGCCCTGCTGACCGGCAGGGAGGCCGAGCCGCTCGCCGAACGGATCGGGCTGGAACTGTCCGGTCACCACGTCGTGGTCGCCGTGCGCGTCGAGGCACCGTCAGTGGCAGACGGCTCTGACGCACGACTGGCCGTTCATGGGCTCGTGCGACGGCTACGAGCCGAACTGCCGAAGCACGCCCTCTCCGCGCTGGACCACGACGGCGGAACGGTGCTGCTGCCGACGTCAGCCGAGGAGATCGACAACGACGTGGAGGCCGCCGCCGAACTCGTCCGCAACCTCCTCACCGCCGCCGGCACCGGCCTGACCGGCGGAATCGCGGCGGCAGAAAGCCGGGAGGACATCCCCGCGGCCGCCCGGCAGGCCGCCGACATCGCCGAGCTCGCCCAACGCCTGGGCCGCCCGCCCGGCGCGTACGTCCTCGACGACGTGCTGCTCGAGTACCAGCTCTGCCGCCCCGGCCCCGGCCGCAAGCGCCTGGCCCGCGTGATGGACCGCCTGGCCGAACACCCAGACCTGCTGCACACGCTGCGGACGTTCATCAACAGCGACCACAACCGCCACCGCACGGCCGACGAACTGCACCTGCACCGCAACACGCTCAACTACCGGCTGCGCCGCGTCGCCGAGCTCACCGGCTACAACCCGGCGGACCCGACCGACATCCGGCTGCTCTCGGCGTCGTTGATCGTGCACGACCTCAGGTCGTAGAAAGGCGCGGGAGGCGCGTCAGGTGCTGGAGCGCGGGTTCTGGTGGTGGCTCAGAACGTTGCCGGTGTATTCGTGGTCAGACGGGTCTGAGCGCGGATATGCCGACAATGTCCTGAGCCACACCACTGATTACTTCTCGCAGGCCACGCCGTCACCGTCGCGGTCGAGGTGCGAGCCGTAACCGGGCTGTCCCCGGTAGAGCGGCGCCGCACCGGCGGCCTTCGCGGCCGTGCAGTTCTTGTAGTACGCGGCAGGCGGCGGAGCGGGAGCAGGCTGCGGCTTCGGTTGCGGCTGCGGCACAACGGGTTGAGGTGCGGGCTTCGGCGCCACCGGTGGTGCCACGACGGGTGCAGGCTTCACGTCGAGCCCTCCGCACGACGGTCCCCAGAACCCCAGCGAGGCCTGCTTGGCGGCGCTTTCCGCGGCCTGGATCGCCGACTCCGCACCGGCGACCGCGCGCGCGACCCCCTGGCTGACCGCGAGTTCCGCGTAGTCCTTGCCGTCAGCCAGCTTCAAGCTCGACGCGACGGCCTGAACGGGTTTGCCAACCAGGGTCTTCGTCGCGAAGTCGACGGCCGACGCGGCCCAGCACTCACCGGGTTGCGCCAGCGCGGACAGCACGACCTTGGCACCGTTGGACAACAGCACCGTTCGTCCGTCCACAACGGACTCCACTGTCACCGGCGGCGGCGTGGTCGTCGTCGTGGTGCTGGTCGTCGTGGTGGCCGTGGTCGTGGAGACGTCGGCAGCGAGCTTCGTGGGCGCGGGAGTGCCACAGGCGGACACCGCCACCAGGAAACCGGCCACGATCGCGGCTTCCCTGGCCAGCTTCTGGAAAACGGTCATGGCCGCCACATCGCGGCATTCACCACACTCCGTTACACAAGTCCATTCGACTGCGCATAAAGCGCGGTGGGCAACCGCAGTCGTCGAATCGCCACTCGTCCACCCGACTCCGCCCCGCTTGCTGCACGATGCGGAACGTGCGGACACATGTCTCGTTGCTGACAGCGGTCGCCGTTGCGGCATCCCTCATCACCCTGACCTCGGCCACTCCACGACCCGCCGAAGCGAGCCCGAACTCGGAGAACATGGTCACCGATCCGGTGCCGCTGCTGGAGCTGTCGACGCCCGGCGACCAGGGCATGTTCTGGACGCTCTCCCAGGCCGAGATGCAGGCGGCGGTCAGCCAGCACGGCATGCGCCTGCGTGCCGACGCGCGGGTGGGCTACCTCCGCCGGCAGGCGTTCGCCGGTTCTCAGCCGATCTTCCGGCTGCGCAAACAGGGCGCGTACCTGCTCACCGCGTCCGAACGGGAACGGGACGAGCTCACCTCGGGCCCCACCCCGCAGTTCCGCTACGAGGGTGTCATCGGGCACGCCTTCTCGGCGCCGCAGCCCGGCACGGAGATCCTCTACCGCGTGCGCAAGGAGGGCTTGGCCAACTCCTGGCGACCGGCGCTGGCTTCACAACTGGAGGCGATGCGCGCCCTCGGCTACAGCAAGGTCGACGGCCCGTTGGGGCACGTCTACCCGAGGTGGATCCGCGCCGGAGCGATCTACTTCGGCACGTTCGACGCCAACGGCAACCGTTCGATGATGGACCGCATCGAGCAGTACTACGGCCCGGACGCCAAGGACGACTGGTGGGGCGGCGTCCGCCACGCCCACGACCGCGACCCCAAGGCGGTCAAGCACTGGCCGGACGAGGACTTCTCCCACCTCAAGCCGTCGATCGGCTACTACGACGACTCCAAGCCGGAGACCCTGGAACGGCAGATAACGCAGGCGGCAGGCGCAGGCCTCGACCACTTCGCCTTCTACTGGTACTGGAACCCCGGCGCCGCCACCGAGCAGTACGCCGCCGGACTCCGCGCGTTCCTGGCCGCACGCAACCGCGCCGACCTGAAGTTCACCGTCCTCCCCTGCATCCACCCCTGGCGCGGCGGCGCGGGCGGCACCCTGCGCATGCCGGCCGAGCAGATCGACAGGGCCGCCGAGATCCTCGTCGACGACTACCTGAGCCAGCCGAACATCCTGCGCGCCAACGACGGCCGCCCGGTCCTCCAGCTCTGCGACGTCCGCGGCATCGGCAAACCCAACGACGACAGCGAGAACAACACGATCGACAACGCGGCGGTCCGCCGGTTCTCCGACGCCGTCAAAACCCGTGCCAGGACACGACTCGGCGAAGAAGTCATGATCATGATGACCACCGACAACGGCGCCCCCAAGCCGGAACAGGGCCTGGACGGCAGCTACTGCCCGGGCCGCTGGGACCACGTCACCGGCTCGTACGAGAACTACGTGACCAAAGAACGCCGCTGGTTCGCCACGATCCCGAACTCCCTGATCCGCTGCGCCACCTCGGACTTCGACGAACGCCCCCGGATCGGCATCAGCAAGCCCGACCCCGTCCTCCCGACCGACACCCCCGAGCAGGCGAGGACCAAGCTGCACGCCAGCTTCCGCTGGTACGAGGACCAGTCGCCGGCCGCGTTCAGCAGGCTCCTCGCCGACATCAGGGCGGACGTGGACGCCTCCACCCGTCCATCCACAGTGGACAACATCGTGCTGCTGTACGCGTGGAACGAATGGCACGAAGGCGGCGCCATCGAACCGAACGAGCGCGACGGCTGCACGTACCTCGACATCGTCCGGACCGAACTGCACCTCAGGAAAGGCGCCAGCTGCACCCCTTGACCTTCCAGCGGCTGCAAGGTCCAGGATTCAGCGCATGGACGAACGCACCGACCTCCTCACCATCGGCCGGCTGGCACGCCGTACGGGCATCTCGGCCCGCACGTTGCGCTTCTGGTCGAACGAGGGTGTCATCACCCCGGCGGGCCGCTCGGCAGGCGGCTACCGGCTCTACGACGCCGCGTGCGTGGCCCGCGTCGAGCTCATCCACACCCTGCGCGAGCTGGGCCTGGGTCTCGACGACGTGCGCCGCGTGCTCGAACACGGCGCAACGTTCGCCGAGGTGGCCGACGCCCACGTCACCGCGATCGACGCGCAGATCCGCGCCCTGAAGGTGAGCCGGGCAGTTCTGTCCACTGTGTCGCAACGCCGATCCACCCTCGAGGAGACCGCACTGATGAACCGCTTGGCACGCCTATCGACCACCGAACGCGCACAGATCATCGACGACTTCAAGGCGGGGGTGTTCGGCCGCCTGAACATCGACCCCGCATTGCGCGACAAGGTGCGCGACCTCCGCATCGACCTGCCGGAAGATCCCACGCCCGACCAGGTGAACGCCTGGATCGAACTGGCAGAACTCGTGCAGGACCCGGACTTCCGCACCCGCCTCGCGACCTTCCTGGCACTCAACACCCCGGCCCCAGGCCAGCAGGCACCGCCCGGCGCGACCATCTGGTGGGCCCGGCAGGTCGTGAACAACGTCGCAGAGGCCAGGGAGAAGGGCATCGATCCCGGCGACCCCGGCGCAGCCGAGCTGATCTCCACCATGTTCCGCGACGCCGATCTGAGCGCGGTGCTGGCATCCCTGGAAGCGGGAATCGACGCGGGCGCGGAACGGTATCGCCGCCTCGTCAGCCGCGTCAGGGGAGGACACACCGTGCCGGACGCCACCGAAGACCTGCGATGGCTCGCCACAGCTCTGCGGGCTGTCACGGACGCGCCCGCCGTCTAGTGCTCGTCAGAAGTCCCGAACGCAAAACGGCGAGTGCTCGTCGTGAGCACTCGCCGTCAATTCAAGTGGAGCTGAGGGGACTCGAACCCCTGACCCTCACACTGCCAGCTTGGTCCGCAAAGGACTCCTACCAGCACAAACACTAGAACCCCAACAACTCCAGCGCAACTAGCCGCCGTTCAACGCCGTTGAGCGCCGTTCGACGACGTTCAACTACCTGCCCTGCTCCAGTTCCGCTCCAGCACGATCAGTGTGAAACGGACTCGCCCACAGATGATCGTTCAGCGGGGGCCACAACGCGATCACGGTGCCCGGACCAACCCAACGCATGATCGACACGAGCGTGCCCGTCGAGATCGCCACACAGCCAGCCGTCGAGGCGCCGTTCGTGACATGCACGAAGTGCGCTCCCCCTCCAGGCACACGGTTGGCATTCACACCGCTGATGAGTGTTGTAGTCAGGACTGCCGACGTCACTGGCCCACCAGTTCGAACTGTCGATCCCGAACCCCGGCCTGCCGGACTCACGATCGCAACGCCTCCCGACGCACCCCGAGCCGATTCGCAACCCGAGCGATCACGGCACTCAACCTGGGCATGCCGTGACGCTCCAATAGCGATTGAGCGACAAAGATGACTGTGACCGACGATCTACGAAGCGGGTCCACAGCACGCGACATCAGCATGACCCCCAAGCCCCAACGCCGAATGATCACCCCCCGGTGATCACAGAGCTACCCGGCGTACCCGCCGGAACGCTAGCCAACGCCGATCAAACACCACAGAGTCCGAATAGAGTACTTCTTGCCATTTGTCCGTTTAGGACCGTGTGCCCGTCCCAGTTCCCAAACTGGCCCGGATGGCATGAGCCGCTACAGGTCCGTCCTTGCCGCCGATTCCATCGCAGCCCGAGTTACTCAGGGCGAGAGGTAACCTCAACAGGATTCCACTTCCAGGACTTCCCATCCCGCCGGAGGCGCTGGGCGAACATCCCACAGCTCCCAGCACCCTTTGCGATTCCTGAGGTAGTCGGCGAAGTTCTGATAGGAGCAGCAGTTCGTCCGAATACTGGCGTCCGACACGTTGCGCAACGCGTACCAGTCATGCGGAGGAGCAACCGCATCACTCGAACCTGACGACGCCGCCACGGCACCGGTTCCTGATATGGCAACCAGAGCAGCAACGAGCAGCGAGCACACAAGCAGGGCTTTCACAAGCTCCCCCTCAAGCAACCAAGACTCGGATTAGCACGACCACCGGCACCGTGCCGACAAGGCACCTCAGTCATGCTGTTGGAGTCCGCTACTTGCCAGATACTCGGCGGCTACTGTCTCAAAGCGACATGACAAGTCGGTCCCACACTGGCTTGGCATAACGGAAACAGTCGCCGACGGGTCGCCGAGGCCCCCGCAGGTGCTCCTCCGCGAACCGCGCTTCACCCATGTCCATGGGGTAGATGGCAAGTGCCTGCCGTCAGTGGCGTTCCGCCCCCGCCACATCGCCACGTGCGAACGCGATGTGGGCCATCGATTCGAACGTGCGGGCCTGGTATCGGAGGAAGCCGTACTCCTCGGCACGATCGAGCTTCTGCACGCAGACCTTCTCGGCGTTTGCCAGGTCCTTCTGGGCGATCAGGGTCTCGCGGATGGTGTTCAGGTCTCGCACTCGACCTTCCGCAGTTCGAACCTCCTTCCCAACGCCAGCGCTTCTCGGCCGCGGAGCAACGCCAGGTCGAAGTCGCGGTACGCCGAGCTCAGTCCCAGCAATGCGAGGTCTTCGCCGTGGGGGAAATGCTCGGCGGCACTCACCTCGCGGATGTGCTCGAACTCCCGCAGCGCTTCGGCGTGGCGGCCCTGCAAGTGCAGAACTGTGGCGATGCACCAGGAGGTGAGCAGCCGCGGCCGTGGAGCGGGATGTTGCGCTGCCAGTTCCAGCGCGCGCCGGAGCTGCCCGAGCGCCTCGTCCAACCTGCCGATGTCACGCAGGATCGTGCCGAAATTTGCTTGCGATCGACGCACGGACGGCGACTGGTGACGTGGACGTCGTCAGCGCGTCCGCAGCGACGAAGACCGACCGCGCTTCCTCCAGCCGTTCTGCGGTGACGTGGATCGCCGCGATGTTGATCAGCTGGACGATTTCGGTCGGCCTGTTGCCCAGCTGCCGGCTGAGCTTCAACGCCCGTCCGATGTGGTTCATCGCCTCGGCATTGGATCCACGCTCCGCGAGCACCACGCCGAGCCGGTGCAGACACGCGGACTCCGCGTCGAGATCTTGGCGGGCCCGAGCCGTTCTCGAGCGCCTCGACCGCGCGTCCTCGATAGTCGTTCAGCCGCATCGACGGCTGCAGGATGCATGCGAATTGCGACGTGTACCTGTCCAGCCCCAGCCTGTCGGCCATCAGCGCGGCGGCCATCAAGTTTCCCGCTGCTCGTTGAGGAACTCCACGGCGTGCTGCCGGGATTCAGCAGTTCTGAACTGATTGGGGCGAAGCCGGACAGCTGGTTCGAAATCGTACACGCCGACCCCGACGCCGAGCTCGTGGCTCCACGTGTGAGCCACGGGCGGGCTTCTGTGGCCTGCACCCCCAGCACGGGCCACCTGAAGCAGGCTGCCGACACGCACAACTCGCACGATATCCATCGGCTACCCGGTCGTTCCTCCGTCGGTACCACGCAGGGCGCGATCGACTCCACATATCCTTGCCGGCAGATGCTTCCGGACAGGGGTGATGATTTGACAGGCCACAAGCGGGCCGCAGCGTTGACCGACGTCCTCGCGGAGGCACACCCGGAGATCCGCGGCCTGTCACCACGTTTCGTCCAGGGCACCTTCCACGACGTGGTGGTGCTGGACGAAACGTGGGCCGCTCGTTTCCCGCGGACCGGTGCGGCGCTGGCTCAGGCTCCGCGCCGAGCCGCGGCCATGCGGCTGATCAGCGGGTTCGACCTGCCGTTCGAGACACCGAGAGTCCTCGAAGATCACCTCGACCGGCCGCTGGGTGAGGCGCACGTGACCGTCTCCTACATCTCCGGTGAGGCCACGCCGGAGAAGCTGCCATCGGACGCCGTGCTCCGCGCGATCCGCGACGTCGTCGGATCGCTGGAGTCCGTTGCGCTCACCCCAGAACTCCTCGCGGTGCTGGACGAACCCCTGCAGTTCGCTGGTGGGCCCCAGGTGGGCAAAGCGATCACCGAGCACGTGTTTCCCCTGCTGTCCGACGACGAACGACACCAGGCCTCTGGTGTGCTCGCCCGCTTCGCGGCGTTGCCTCCGGTTCCTGCCCGCTTCGTGCACGGCGATCTCGCCCCGGTCAATCTCCGCTGGCACGACGGCAGGGTGACGGGCGTCCTCGACTGGGACTTCGCCCACGCCGGCGATCCCGCGTTCGACGCGGCCGCGTTCGGCGGCTTCGGCTGGCCGTTGGTACAGCGCGCCATCGGCTCCACCGCGTACGAACGCGCCCTCACCCACGCGGCAATGTTCCCATTGACCGGAGCGGCCGGCGCGCTGATGCAGAAGGAGTCCCCGAAGAGGTACCTCGCCTGGTTCCGCCGTCGCTGTGCAGTGCACCAACACCCTCCGGTCGTGTGAACCCCGGGGTCAGGAACCTGTCCTGGTCAAGTCGGTCGTCAGCCGAGTCATCGTGAACGGAACGAGCGCCCCGAGCACGAGAACCACCGCGGCGACGTGAGCGGCGGGGATTCGCAGCGCGAACGCCGCGGCGGCGGCACCGAGCACCGCCACGCTGACGAGGAACGTGACCTGCGTTGCCCACGCCCACAACGGAATCGGGTCGACACCGTCAGCCTCGGCCGCGCGGTCCAATGAGGACCGAAGCCGGCCGTTGATCAAGCCGTACGTCAGACCCGCGACGGCGAACCCGGCGTACGCACCGGCAGTGCCGCCGCACACCCAGGCGATGAGCGCTCCCCCATAAGCGACCGAGAGCGCGACAACGGGCACGTGGAACTGCGGCGCCAGCAACGAAATGCCGAACGCGAGCAGGCCGCCCGCGCCATAGCAGGCGAGTGCGAACCCGAACTGGTCTGCCTGGAACGCGTGGATGTCGTCGAAAACCGGCATCTCCACAGCGTTGACGCCGGCACCGACCACCGCGAACGACGTCCACGCGAGGGCGGGACGAGCGAGGTGCGCGCCGAATCCTTCTGGCTTGCCCACCCAGGTGCGCCAAGGCGAAACCCGTTCGCCATGGGACCATCCGTCGGCAGCCGTGATGGCCCCACCGGACCGAGCCAGCACCAGTGCTGCGAGCAGGAACGACGTCGCGTCCGCGATGAACAGCCACCAGTAGCCGACGGTCGAAGCCATCACACCGCCGACGGCGGGCGAAACGGTGAGGGTGATCGACCCCGCGGTGCCGATCGCCGTGTAGGTGGACGCCTTCTGCTCAGCGGGCACCCACTCGCCCACGAAGGTCATGAAGAGCGTGTTCGACACGGCCTTCAGCACCGTCGTCACCGCGAAGTACGCGTAGATGAACCAGAGCGAGGACGCCAGTCCCACCAGTGTCACCGTGCACACCGCCAAACCGATCTGGGCGACGAGCCACGCACGGTGCGCGTGTTCGGGGGCGATCCGCTGAGCCAGCCCCCGGACCGCGACGACCGCGGGCAACGACTGGGCAAACAGCATGCCTGCGGTCGACAGGGACCCGAACTGCGACTGGACGTACTGGAGCAGGCCGGTGAACGTCAGCCAGTTGCCCGCCTGGGAGATGAACGCCGCCCAGATCAGGCGATGGCGTGAGGTCACCGCTCAGCGCTTCTCGTCGAAGAAGAAGATCTGGGTGAGCCTGCACTCGTTCGGCTCGACGCCACATCCGCCCATCGGTGCGTGGAACAGCTCACGGCCGCGGAACGCGACGAACCTGTTGTACACGGGACCTACCTGGCCAACCAGGTCCCACTTGGCCTTGTCGGCCATGTCCGGCCTGCAAACCTCGCTGTCGAACTCCTCGGCATCGGCGGACCCGAAGGCATGAGCCTGCTCGTCGGTCGGCGGTCCGAAGAAGCCGGACGGACGATGCCGGTAGAACCCTGTGCCGCAGGACGGCGGCGCGTCCGGTGTCAGGTAGACCAGCGCTGCCCAGTCCGACGCGGAGTCCGCGTGCACCTTGGTCTTGCTCCCGGTCTCCTCGCTGATGAGCCGGAAAGCCCCGAAAGCACCCGAGACTTCGCGCTCGAGCGGCGCACCGATCAACAACTCCAGCCGATCCCACAACGCCTCGGACGACAGCGCCTTGTCCGCCTGCCAGCCGGGGTAGTTGTACTTGCCCATGCTGATGAAGGAGCTGTCCAGCGCGGATTCCCTGACCGCGTCCGCATTGTCGTAGAAGTCGTCGACCACGATCATTCTCGTCCGCATCACGCCACCCGTTCGTTGAAGAAGAACCGCTGGGTCAGCCTGCCGTTCTCCGGAGCCGTGCCGAATCCGCTGGCGGCCCGGTGGAACTTCCTGCTCCCCCGCAACAGCACCATCCTGTTGAACCGCATCGACACCTCGTCAACCTTCTCCCACGCGGTGGGGTCCAGCTTGTCCGGGAAATACCGGAGCTTGAGGAAGTCGCCGGCGTCCTCGTAGCCGAGGTCACGCGCTTCCTCATCGGTCGGAGGGCCGAGCAGTCCCGTCTCGCGATGGCGGTAGAAGGACAAACCGCCCTGACAGAGCTCGTCCGGCGTCAAATAGCAGATCGCGGACCACTCGGTCTCGTCATAATGTGTGGTGAGGTCGACGCGAGCCGCCTCCCCGTACATGGAGAAGACGCCGAACCCCATCAACGCGGGATGGAAGTCGATGTCGCAACCGATCAGCGACCCGAAGCAGGAAACAATCTCGTCCGTGTAGAACGAGTTGCTGGTCTCGACCCCGTACTTGATGCCGTCGACTTCCTTGTCCGGCATCCACTGGCTCTTTCTGAGCGCCATCTCCCGCACGGCGACGGGTTGGTCGTAAAAGTCGTCAACGATGATCAGGCTTTTCAACAACAGACACCTCGACATCACAAATCGCAGATCACAGTGAAAGAGCCAGTTCCAGCACTTCGTCACTCCATGCAGGCTTTGCGACGAGAGGACACGCGACGATGCACAACGCCTGCCAAAGCGCGACCGAGATCGCCCACTCCGGGTTCGTGCTGACCAGCCGGTCCCAGTTGCCCACGAGCCAGTCGCCGTACCAGCGCGACATGAAGTCCTTGCCCTCGAAGTGGGTCGACGCCGCGATCCCCGGCAGGTAGACGGCCTCTTGGCGGTTCTCCGCGAGCAGCGCGGTCACCAACTCGTCCGTCGCGGACATGTCGGTCAGAATCCGCGGCATGCCCTCAGTCGCGAGCTGTGAGAACTCCGCCATCGTCATCATGAAGGCGGGCCAGCGCCGCACCATCTCGTCGTTCAGGAAGGCCGCGTCGAACCGCACCGGTTGCTCCGGCAACGGCTCCAGGTCGTCCGGCAGCGCCCCCGTCAGCCCCCACCTCAACGGCAACACGTGCTGGATCGCCCGGTCGGACTTGCGCAGTTCGCCATGCGCCCCACCCAGCTCCAACGACGTCGGCAACGGCTTGTTGCCGACCACGATGGTGGCGTTCCGCCGACTCCACAGCACCTTCGAGAAGGCGAACTCCTGCCTGAGCAACCATCCGATCCAGTGCTGCGGCGACCGCCCGCTCCAGGCGTCGAGGTTGAGCGGCAGCCCCCAGCAGTTGACGACGACGAAGCCATCGGTGCCGACCAGCCCGCTCAGGTTTCGCCAGAACCACCGGTCGAGCACAGAACCGGGGTAGACGTCCTCCTCGTAGAGGTCCACGCAATACACGTCGAATCGACCGTGGGCGTTCTCGACGAACTTCTGCGCATCGGCGAGCACGGTGTCGAACGCGATTTTCGGAAAGTGCCTTCCGAAGTGCTCGACACAATGAGACAGCGTCGACTCGTCGTACTCGACCGCGGTGACTCGCACAGCCTCGTTCATTGCCACCATGGGCCGGAGCGAACCCCCACTGCCAAGCCCGAGCTGACAAACCCTGGGCTGCGAGTGCAATGCGGACGCGAGCGCGAAATCGTCCGGCTGGTTGCCGGCGAACACCCGGTCACCGCTCAACAAGCTGTTCGTGTTGTCGACCAGCCGCGCGTTGTCGTCGTACATGTCGTCCCCCTAAAGGAGCCCGGTGCCCCGCGTTCTCCGCGGGGCACCGGGCATCGCACTAGCCGATCTTCAGCACGCTGTCCGCTTCGCGCTGCTCCTGCTCGGACAGCGGGAAGTACGTGACCATGTTGAGCATGTTGTTGTCCGAGTGGCGCGTGTAGGCCTCGAACTCGAACTCCTCGACCTTGGCCTCGACTGCCTTCATCAAGAACTCCCCTCCGCGAGAACCAGGCCCTCGCGCATTCGTTGTTCGGTCACGACGCCCGCAGTGGGCATCGACATCAGGATGCAGACGCTCACTACTCACCCACTACTCGCCGGCAATCGAAATCCTCATCCACCCGGCATGAATCGCCGAGACAATAGTCGTTAAACGGACACTTCAGGACAAGCTGAACACACACGTGGTCCCAATTGGATTCCTGGACCGCGCCGGGCCCTGAACCGTTTCCGAGAGCACCGCCGCACGACAGCGAGCGCGCGCCGACGTTCACCACGCCATCGCCTCGGGCCCTGCGGCGGCCCTCGCCGACACCACCGCGGTGATGGCCGCCGGCGCCGACACGGTGTGCAGTGAGTTCAAGTCGGCTTCGACGGCGACCTGGAGACCGTGCGGCTGGCCTCGGTCCTGGTGGAACACGCCCACCTGTCGCGTTCGGCGACCAGGTGGGGAGCGCGTAGACAGTGATCAAGACCGGCAGGCCGACGAGGTCATCGCCGAATGCCTAGCCCTGGACCACCGCACCCATCGTTCTCACGGACGGCAGACCACTGCACTCATGCCCCGTCACCGCGCAGCGAACACCACGTCGAAGGCGGCTGAACAGTCCGATCGGACTACGCAATAGATCAATGTGGTGGCGTCAGCTGTGGTTCCCGTTAGGTACACGCAACCTTCGCGCTGCACCACACCGTCACGTCACCAACCTGCGCCATCGAGCCCGCAGTCAACGATGGCTTGCGTTCAAGGACGTCCAGGCGCACAACTGCTCTGTCACATCACACGAGTCTGAGCACGCCATGGCCTGGGCAGAGCAGATCGGCAAGCAATCCCGGCGCGTCCGCTACCGCTCCGGCGACGGGCACACCGCCTCGATCTCCGGCTTCACCACACAACGCGCCGCCGACAACTACGCCGCCGACATCGAGACCGACCAACGCCGCAACGCCTGACTCGACCCACTCCCCTGCCGCACCACCGTCACCGAATGGGTCACCACCTGGTTCACCGCGCTCGACCTCGACCCACGCACGATCGACAACTACCGCAGCGTCCTGCGCTGCCACATCCTGCTCCGCTGGGGCGCCACCTCTCAATGCGATCACCGCGCTCGGCGTGAACAAGTGGATCAGCGACCCGCGCCAGCTCGGCTACGCCAACACCACCGTCGCCACCATCATCAAAGTCCGTTGGAGCCGTCGGTGTAGCCGGAGATCGTTGCCCAGTGGGCATACCAGGTGGAATATCCGGTGGCGGCATCCAGGACGTGAGCTTCCGTTCTGCCCGACCCGGTCGGTCCGGTGCCCACGATGACGAGATCGGCGCGGCCGTCGCCGTTGACGTCCCCGAGCAGATGCCTGTCATTAGGGCCGTCGCTGTACCCCGCGGCGGTTGCCCAATGGGAGTACCAGGTCGAGTAGCCGGTGGCGGCGTCGAGGACATGTGCCTCGGTGCGGCCGGAACCGGTCGGACCGGTGCTGACCCGCCCGGCCGTCGCCGGTGACGTCCCGCTGGCCCCTGTCCTTGAAGTGAATGAACCCCGTCGGGTAATAGCCACCCGGCATCATCTTCTTCCAGTGGAACTCGCCGCCCCAGTTGTCCTCAGACACCACGATGTAGCCGGGACCGACCTCCTCGACGTACGCGACGTGTCCTGACGACCCCGAACCGCCGGAGTTCGCTCCCCACCACGCGATCGCACCCACGGCCGGAGTGGAGTTCACTGGCACGCCGTACTGCGAGGCCCGGGGTCCCCACTCGTACGCCATGCCGTGGCCCTGCAGGTAGCCGGCGTTGGCACCGTTGCGCTGAAGGCGGTACGCCGCGTAGTTCGTGCAGTTGTGGCCGGGATCCATGCCCCAGTGCCTGGTACCACTGTTGGCACCGTAGCCGCCGTCACCACGGCCAGTGCTCGCGCATCCCGCGTATCTGGTGCAGAGCGTGGTGGACGCGGCGGAAGCGACGGGTGCCACCAGCGCGGTGAGCAGCACCAAGACGCCGAGTGGCGCGAAACGTCTTCGCAGAAAACCCGAAATCGACACGATGGACTCCTTTGTGGCGGAATGACCTGTGCTCTGTCGCGGGTTCGTGTCCGGTGGTTAGCCGATCGGCGTTCAACCGCACGGAATGCTTAGCGGAAAGTCCTATGTGCAGACGCACGGTGGTTGGTCCGGTATCATGGCTCACCCAAACGCCCTCTATCGGACGCGGAAGGCATTCGTACTCACGGAACCGAGTGTCCACAAAGGAAATTTTTATTCCTCAAGGCACAAAACTGCTCTGCCGCAATCGCTACATCGACGCAAATTTCAACCCATAAGGAATGCACTCTCATGCCGCGAGGCGCGTCCGCGCATGCCCATGAGCGGACGTTGGTCACGCTCGTGGGATTCGCGTGCAGGCTGAGGTAGCGAGAGAAAACGAAGTCGGCCACAGAAGCCAAGTCCGAGCGGACAACCTCCGTTGATGAACGGGCGTAGCCACGGACCCGCTCGCAGCCGGCGAGGGTGGCTTCGTACAACGGGATCGCCGCCCCAAATCACCCGCCGCCCGGTAGGCGTAGGCGAGGTTGTTCCGGGACGTCAGTATGTCGGGGTGGTTGGCATCGAGGTCAGCATGTACTTGGCCGCAGGCGGCAAACGCCCGCAGATCCTCCAGCTTCGCATGCCTGGCAAGGCCTTCCCGGCGTCCAACGCCTGGCCACTACCTCACGTCTGCTGGGGCGGTAGGGCGTTTGGCGTTCCCGGCATGTCTCGCTGGGTGAGGGTGAGCAGCCACAAGGCGCACTCCTCATCGCCCGCGGCCGTTCGTTCCCGTAGCTCATCGATACGTCCGTGCTCGGCCAGTAGCCGCGCCAACTCCCCGTTCGCCCAGCTCTCGGCCCCGTCTACATAGCCGCGCAGCAGCTCAAGCGCGTCGTCGATCTCGCCGCGGCGCACCAACAGATCGACGAGCTCCTGCCTGACAGGCTGCACGTCCGCCTCGGCCAACTCACACAGCTTCGCGACGTTGCCCGCTTTTGCGAGTTGCTTCGCCAGCCATGGCCCGGTCCAATGCCCGGTCGACCTGCTCGCCAGTGCGAGCGCGTGATTCCAGTTGCCGTCCTCAACGTACTGATCCGCCAAGAGCGCGTATACGTGATCCCTGCGCGCCTCGGTGCCACTGAGGCCGATGAGGAAGGTGATCGCGTTGGATCGATACCCACGCGCCACCAGAACGCCCACGAAACCATCGATCAACTCCTCGGACAGCGTCAGGCGCCTGATGATGCATTCCTGCGCATACTCGATCTGGCCGTGATCGACAAGCAGCTCGAGTAGCCGCAGGGTCGGTGGGTGATTCATGGACCGGAACTCGACTACCCCGGCGAGCGCACCGGCCAGATCTCCCTTGGCGAGTTGGTCCTCCAAGAGGTAACAGGTGGCCTGGGGACACCCTGTCGCCGCGAGCCTGCGCAGACCATCGTAGTTTCCGGTTCTGGCAAGCTGATCAGCCATCCACCGGCTGGTCCACTGCCGATCGGACCGGCGCACCAGTTCCAATGCCGCGTCCCAGTCGCCTTTCTTGACGAGGAGGTCTGCCAACTGTTCCTGGACCTCCGGCCGTCCCTGCTCGAGCGCGAGGGCGTCCTCGTGCAGCGACTGACCCAGTGATGCGGCCAGCGGATGCTGGTCTGGATCTGGGTGGCCGGGACGGAGCGATCGGTGGGTGGCGGGAGCGTGGCGGGCCAGCCACGTGTCGATACCGTCGAGTGCCGAGTCGATGGACATGCGGGACGCCGCTCCAGATCAGTCAGACTGAAAGGCCATGCCATGCAGGTCACATGGGCAGGCCCATGAGGCGATCATGAGCCTGCCCATGTGCGATGTCTAGCTACCCTTGAGCTCCAATTCGTCTGTCATTGTCCACGCTGTGCCGCCCGATACGCGCGCATCTTCACGTAGCGTGCGCGAGTGTCCAGGTTGATCGTGTCGGTGATGATCAATCCGTCGCTGCGGAATTCGATGAGCCACAACTCGAGCAGCCACAAGTGATTGGCCTGGAGGTCGTGGCGTCCATCAGCGATCGTCTCAATCCAAGTCAGTGCAGTCGTTGCATGACGCCGTGGTGGTGCACTTCGAGCGAACTTGATGACAGCGTCGATTGCCTTGGGCCGGCGGGCTGCAAGTCGCAGCGAGCAGTCAGCCAGGTCGCCGAACAAGTTCTCGACAACGTGCTCCTCGGAGCTCCGCGAGCCAGAACTGTTGGTAAGAAGCCGTTCAGGTGTCGATCGGCTTCGCCGCCGCGGCTGTACTTGCCGAGACTGTCGCCTTGGTAGTTCGATGACGTCGATGCTGATCGATTGGGGGCCGCCACGTGGAGCGGAGCATTGAACTGACGAGCCGGGCGCGAGCGGTCGGGGAGTTGATGCAAGAGGCGCTGCCCGTTCTGCTGGACCGGCACGGAGTGGTCGGGGCTCAAATTGCCGTGCTTGTGGACGGGAACGTGGTGGACGCCTCAGCCGGGGTCCTGAACCTTGTCACCGGCGTACCGGTGACATCGGACGCGGCGTTCCAGATCGGATCGGTCACCAAGACCTGGACCGCGACACTGGTGATGCAGCTTGCCAACGAAGGACTATTGGACCTCGACCGGCCGGTGGTCGAGTACCTGGACGAGTTCGTGCTGAGCGACGAGACGGCGAACAAGACGGTGACGTCCCGGCAACTCCTGTGCCACACGGGAGGTTTCGACGGTGATCGGTGGCCGGACACCGGTCGTAACGACGACGCCGTCCAGAAGTACGTCGAGACGCTCTCCGGCGCTGCCCAGTTCTTCGCGCCCGGTGAACGGTTTTCATACTGCAACAGCGGTTTCGTCGTGCTCGGGCGGCTGGTCGAGGTGCTTCGCGGAAAACCCTACAACCAGGTGCTCCGCGAGCAGCTGATCGATCCGCTCGGCCTGACCGGTGTCGCGACGTGCGTCGAGGAGGCGATTCTCGGCAGGGTCGCGGTCGGGCACGAGCGGTCTCGCCCGGACGGTCCGCTCGAACGTGTGAACACGTGGTCTCTAGTACCTTCCACGGCACCGGCCGGTGCGATGCTCGCCATGAGTGCGCGTGATCTGCTCGGATTCGTCCAGCACCACCTCTCGGTGAACGAATTCGACGCGATGCGGGTCCCGCACGTCGAGTTGCCGGAACCGGGACTGCTGAACGGTCACTGGGGACTCGGCTGGTCGATGCCCGACTGCGGCGGTCCTGTTGTGGTTGGCCACGGTGGACACACGATGGGCCAGCGCGCGTTCCTGCGCGTCGTGCCGGAGGCCGGTGTCGCCGTCGCGATGCTGAGCAACGGCGGGGACGTGTACCCGGTGTTCAGCGAGTTGTTCGGACGCTTGCTGGGCGAGCTCGCGGGGGTCCACCTACCCGGACTTCCCGTGCCACCGGTGGATCCACGGCCCGTGGACGCGACCAGAGCTGCCGGAACCTACTCGTGTTCCGTCGGCGACTGGGTGGTGCGTGTGGACGGTGACGGCCGTGCCTGGCTTCGGGTTCTCCTCACGAGGAGCCCGTCGGAAGAAGAGGACGAGATCGAGTTGGTCGCGCTCGACGCCGACACGCTCATCACCGTGACGCCGAAGGACGGAAGGCACGTGGTCTACGGCCTCGGAGACGCCGACAAGGCCGGCCGTTCCCGTTTTCTCAGGTTCACGGGGCGGGCGTTCGTTCGCAAGCCGTCCTGTCCGTGACCCGGACCGAGGGTGGCGGTACCGATCACCAGCAGGCCCGCCATCGCCAACCCGAAGGCGGGCAGGTTCATCAGCAGCCCGATGCCAGCGTGCAGACTGAGGCCGAGCAGCAGTACGACCTTGCGGGCTTTCGCTCCTACAAGAATCGCGAGGGCGAGTACAGCTTGCACGGCGATGACAGTCCATGTGGCCACGGCGACGGCAGGGAAGGAGTTCAGCCCCGGTTCTACCAGGATCCGCATCTGTTCTGGCACTCCGTAGTGGCGGTCGTGCGCCACTACGTACATGGCGGACCCCTGTCTCCACAGCGGGTCGCCGAGTTTGGCCGCGAGCGCCGTCACGTAGATGACGAAGATTTGCAGGCGCAGAACGAGCAAGGCGGCGAACGCACGGCCTCGCCACTCCGGCGACAGCGGACCGGTCGCCGGTTGCCATTGCCACCTTCGGCCATCCCCCAAACAGATCGGGATCAGCAGCAGGGCCGCGATGTGCGCGGTTCGGTCGCCACCATTCGAGATGGACGCGCTCGCTGCCAAGCTGAACGCCACGTACCAATGCGGTACGCAGGTCCATCGGGGCCGGTACCCGGACGCGGTGACGACGAGCACGACGACAGCGATGATCCGGCTGGAGAGGAGGCCGTTCTCGGTCGGTCCCGCCAGGCACCACAGCGACACGTTGCGCAGACCTGCGCACGCTGGTGCCTCCGCGGCCGAGAACAGCGTGGAGTCCTGGTTGGCGAGGAGGTTCGCCAGCGATGCGATAGCGAGCAGGGTGCGGCCGATCGCGAATGCCGTGCCGCGTGGTTCACAGTTCGCGATCGTCCACTTCAGACGGTGAATCAGGAGCGATCGGCTCAACTCGCGCACTCCACATCCGCGAACGCGACGCGAATTACTCGATTCAGCCGGTTCGGCAGAGTTCTCGGCGGAGGGACCGCCGTGAGCTCGGCGGCCACCGCCGTGGGACCGCAGATTACCGGCTGCCGCGCAGGATTCCGCACCTGGTAGAAGGAAGCGCGGTCCAGCGCGGCCAGACAGGCCGTGAGCTCCTCCCGCTCGCACGTCTGCCAGTAGCGTGCGGGCACGAGGCCGCCGAGCACGCGCGCCTCGACCTGCCGCACGTCGTCGATCCGATTGAAGCCCAGGAGCTTGTCGCCCCGCTCGTGCCGCCCGTCGCTCGGCCGCAGGTCCGCTGCCTCGGGATCGATCCGGTAGGCGACGAGCACGGCCTGGTCGTAGTTCGTGAAGTACGTCCACTTCTGCGGCCACAACACGCGGTACCCGCTCAGCCAGTTCGTGACGGGCCCGATGTCGAGCGTTGCCGTCAACGCCAGGACGAGGCTGGTGAGCAGCAAAGTTGCTGTGAGGAGAGCACTCCGAGCCGCTCGTGCCGTGCCGTGGCCAGACTCGTCGAGCCCCACCGGTGTCAGTCTGCTTTCATGTCGGAAACGCAGCAGGTGTCGGTGAACTCGTTCACCGGCGGCTGCTGCGCCGGGTTCTCCTGCGAGAGTGCGACACCGACGAGCACTCCCAGTGCTCCGAGAGCCAACGCGAGACCGGCCAAGAACGAACGCTTCACGACATCCCCTAGGACTGTACGTGTCCGCCGGCCCTGCGGCTCGGCGACTCAGAGTGCGGATGACACTACTATTGGTTGGCAGCCCGTCAACTGTGCGGTGCACCACCGGCCGGATGGGCGCACGGACTGGCGAGAGAGCCTGGGGAGAGATGCCGCTTGAGTTCCGGGTTTTGGGCCCGCTTGAGGTGTACGCGTCGGGCGAAAGGGTCCGGATCGGAGGCGCACGTCAGCAGAAGCTGCTGGCCCTTCTGCTTCTGACACGCGACCACGAGGTGTCCGTGGCTCGGCTGATCGAGATGTTGTGGCGGGATCCGCCCGCGTCGGCGCGGCAGCAGCTGCACAACGCGATCGGTGCTCTGCGCCGCTCCCTTGGAGACGCGGACGCGGAAGTACGGCTGATTCGCAGCGAGACCGGGTACCGGTTGGAACTGCCAGCGTCCGCGCTGGACACACACCGGTTCTTGAGCGCCGTGCGTGATGCCAAGAAGTCGGAGGAGGCGGGTGATCCAGCACGAGCAAGCGAACTGCTGCAGCGGGCGCTCGACCTCTGGCGTGGTGACGCCTACTCCGGGTTGGACGGGAACGCCATCCGAAGTGCGGCCGCGAACCTCGACGAGAAGCGACTCGGCTGCGTCGAGGACCTGTTGGCGTTCCGCCTGCGCTGCGGGGAGTCGGCCTCGCTGGTCGGCGAGTTGTCGCAACTCGTCGCCGAGCACCCGCTGCGCGAATCTCTGCGGGGCACTCTCATGCTCGCCCTGCACCGCAGCGGGAGGCAGGCCGACGCACTGGCGGTCTACGAGGAGGTCAGGAGGCTACTGGCCGACGAACTCGGGCTCGATCCGGGACAGCGTCTGCGGGAGATCCACCTGGCGGTGCTGAGCGGAACGGCTGACGTGCCGGCCGAATCCGTGGACTTCGGCACGGTCGATCGCCGGAAGGGCTTCGGCAGGTCCTATCTACCGCACGACACGACGAGTTTCTCCGGCCGGGCCATCGAGCTCGTCGCACTCGTGGAGGGGACGAAGCACGTCCTGCCGACGGCCCTCGTCATCTCCGCCATCGATGGCATGGGCGGAGTCGGCAAGACGACACTGGCGATCCACCTCGCGCATCAGGTCGCGAGTGACTACCCGGACGGGCAGTACTTCATCGACCTGCGCGGTTTCAGCCCCGGTGTGGATCCTGTCTCGCCGGAGCAGGCTCTCGGAATGTTGTTACTCGACAGCGGGGTAGCGCCCGAACTTGTGCCGGCGGACGTGGACCGGCGTAGTGCGCTGTGGCGTTCCCACATGGCTGGGCAGCGGGCACTGCTCGTGCTCGACAACGCCGTGGATGCCGAACAGGTGACGCCACTCCTGCCCGGCACGGCCGGAGTGCTGGTGGTGGTGACCAGCCGCCGCAAGCTCACCGCGCTGGAGGGTGCGACGCCGCTCTCGTTGGACGTGATGACCGAGGAGGACGGGGTCTCCTTGTTCACCGCCGTGGTGGGAGCTGACCGCACGAAGGGAGAACCGGAAGCCGTCCGTGCCGCGGTCGAACTGTGCGGACGGCTTCCTCTGGCGATCAAGATCGCGGCGGCCCGGCTCAAGGGCAGGGCCACGTGGAAGGTCGCCGACCTGATCGATCGGCTGAACACGCAGAAGCGGCGCTCCCTGTTCCTCGAAGCGGACGGGAAGAGCGTCATGGCCGTGCTCAGGGTGTCGTACCGCTACCTGAGCAAGGAGCACCAGCTGTTCTTCCTGCTGCTCAGCCTCCATCCCGGTGCGGACTTCGACGTGCACGCCGCAGCGGCGCTGGGCGGTCTCGACATTGATGAGGCCGCCAGCACGCTGGAGACGCTTTTCGACGACAACCTCCTCAAGCAGAACGTGTTCGGCAGGTACCACTTCCACGACCTCGTCGGCGACTGCGCCGCCCAGCTGCTCGCGGAAGTCGACGTCGAACAGGAGCAGCGTGCCGCACTGCACCGTGTGCTCGACTACTACCTGCATGTCGTGCACACCTGGTGCGAGCACCTCGATCCCGGTATTTACCGCGACGTGCCGCAGATCGACCACACGCCGACGGAGGTTCTCGAGGTCGATTCCTACGAGGAGGCGATCAGCGCGCTGAACGCCGAGTTCGCCAATGTGACCGCCGCGGCCTTCTTCGCTGCGCAGCACGGCTGGCATCGGCACGCGTGGCAGTTGGTGTGCGTGCTGCACCCCATGCTGAAACTGCGCAACTTCGGTGGAAAGGCACATGCGCTTTACGCGAGCGCGGCTGAAGCAGCACGATCGGCCGGCGACGAGTTCGGCGAGTCGATCAGCTTGCAGGGCCTGGCGGCAGCCTGCCGGGTGCGGCGCAACGTCGACGAGGCGGCCGGTCACCTCAGCCGGGCGCTGGAGCAGATGAGACGGGTCGGTAACGCCGACCGCGAAGCGCATCAGACCGTCGACCTAGGAAACCTCATGTACAGGGCAGAGCGGCTCCTGGAGGCACGCGACCACTACACGACGGCGGAGAAGCTCCTGGCCGGATCGGACGACAACCGCCTGCGATCTGCGGTCGTGAACAACCTCGGTGTGATCAGCCGCGAATGCGGCGAACACGAGCAGGCATTGGACCACTTCCGCACAGCACTCGCCATGCCGGGACACTCACTGCGCGACAGGCTGATCACCGAGGTCGCCATCGGAGTCACGCTGCACCACCGGCGCGACCACCCCGCAGCCCTCCACATGTTCGAGCACGTGCTGTCCCAGTCAGTTAAGGATGGTTTTGGTTACGGCAAGGCAGCCGCGCTGACGGGCATGTCAGCCGTGTCGCGCCAACTCGGAGATCTCGCGGCCGCGGTGGATCATGGCCGGCAGGGGCTGAAGGCTGCGCGGGAGTTCGGTTTCCGCGAGCTCGAGTTCGAGGCGCTGGCCTGCCTCGGCGAGGTGTTCCTCGCCTTGGGAGATCTTGAGCGTGCAGACCAGGTCGTCGCAGAGGTGCGAGAGATGAGCGGGCGGTACCGGTCGCGCCACTACGAAGCCCGGGCCCTGGAAGGGCTGGCTCACCTGTCGCTCGCACGCGGAGACCGTGAGACGGCCGCGCACCAGTGGCGCCAGGCCGTCGCCACCTACCCGGAAGGTCTGGTCCACATCACGTACGCCTGTGCTCACCTCGCGTCGCTGGACGACCCCCGGACGACGTGCTTCCGTTGTGAGCGGGCGTCCGTTCGCTGACGGGCGGCCGCTCACCAGTAGTCGACGACCTCCTTCATGTCACAAGTGTGATCACTATGCGGGTGAGGCGGTGAAGAGCTCGTTTCCGCCAGCCGCTCCCCATGTCCAACAGCTTGCGCAGGCGTCCAGCGGCAGTGAGACCTCCTGCTCCCAGACACGAGTAGCCGATGAATGTCGCACGGGTAGTGCGGATGGGCAGCATGACCGACGGGAGCCCGCGCTGGGGGTGCGGGCGACCCGAAGCTCAGCCGACGCGCGGTGTCTCCGATGCACTACCGGCCTCGCGTCGGCGCTCTTGGCGGGCGCTACGAAAGAGCGGGTGGCCCCGTTTGCCTCGGCCGAGGCGAATGAGCGTCTGGGGGACTTGGTGGAGAGTGGAAAGCCCGTTCGCGACCTTCAACCAGCAGATCGTCCCGATCGCCTGGCCGGTTTCGGCCTCCTGCTCGGGGAGACGGCTCCCGAGCCGGTTCCGGTCTGGCTGCTGCAGCCTGCGGACTCGCCGCGCGTCGCCGGGGAGAGCGCTGAACACGCGCGGCTGCTCGCCGAGGTGGAGACGTCGTTGCCGCCGATCGTCGTGCACCGTTCGTCGATGCGCGTGATCGACGGCATGCATAGACTTCAGGCCGCACGGATCCGCGGCGATGACGTCATCAGCGTCCTGTTCTTTGAAGGACCGGATGTCGATGCATTCGTGCTGGCCGTGGAGCTGAACCAGGCACACGGTCTGCCGTTGTCCCGCGCGGACCGGCGGGCTGCCGCGCACCGCATGATCTCGTCCCGTCCTGAGTGGTCTGATCGTCGTATCGCTGCTGCCACCGGGCTCGCCGCCGCCACGGTCAGATCGATCCGCAGTCGTTCGACTGCTCAAACCAGTCAGTTGAACGCCAGGGTCGGGAAGGACGGCCGTATTCGGCCCGATGACGGTGACGAGGGCAGGCGCAAGGCGAGCGAGTTCATCACCCAGAACCCGACCGCCTCCTTGCGCACGATCGCCAGAGCGGCCGGAATCTCGCCTGCCACGGTCAAGGACGTGCGAGCGAGGCTCGCGCGCGGCGAGGCGCCCGAAGTCCAGCCGAGAAAGGCGGCCATCCCTGGAGCGGTGCCGTCGAGCACTGTCGAAACGATCGAGTTGCTGACGCGTCTCAAACGAGATCCGTCGCTGCGGTTCGCGGAGCACGGTCGGGCTTTGATCAGGTCGCTGGATTGCTGCCCGCTGAACACGAAACAGTTGGACGAACTCCTTCAAGCTGTTCCACCGCACCAGCGCGACACCTTGGTTCGACTCGCCCGTGAATGTGCGAGCGCCTGGCAGACCTTCGCGGACCGGCTCACGCATGAGCCTGGGAGTAAGACGTGGTCGGCGTGAGGTGGGCTCTGGAGCGGTCCACAATCCCAAAAGATGTCGTCGCTTCGTGAAAACTGACCCCCAGCGGCCCTAGATGTACTGACCACTGAGGTTGCGAACGGTTCGACACGTAGTCGGATGATCTTGGAATG
>NZ_BMNC01000012.1 GCF_014646255.1 Lentzea pudingi | reverse complement strand
GACACCAATTGATCATCTGTGTTGCGACGACCCCTGGAATCCACCTCTGATCAGGGGGCCCGCGCTGCCTGCGGGTAGATGGCACGCCTGTTGCTTCGAGCGGCTGCCGGTTGCGTAGTTTGGTGGCGTCGGCGGTGGGGTCCCATCACGAGCCGAGCCAAGAGCGGGCCACATGCCTGAAGGGGTGTCAAGCAGGCGAAAAGCGTGCCTGCTTGACACCCCTTCAGGCATGCAGCAAGTGCTGTGGCGCGACTCGTGATGGGACCCCACCGCCCCTCGGGTTTGGAAAGACGGCTCGCCTGCGGCATCGCGAGAGCGAAGGGCGGCTCGCCTTCGGCGTCGCGAGAGCGAAGGGCGGCTCGCCTGCGGCGTCGCGTGGGGAAGGGCGCCTCGCCTCCGGCATCGCGAGACCAAGGGCGGCTCGCCTTCGGCATCGCGTGGGGAAGGACGGCTCGCCTGCGGCGTCGCGGCGAGCTGGCGTGCCTCGTGCCTCGTGCCTCGTGCTCGTGCCCTCGTGCCTCGTGCTCTGGCTGGTCGCCTCTCGGGTCGCGCGGGTGGGGTGGCGCGGCTCGGGAGAGGCGTGGCTGGGGTGGTTCGGGGTGCGAACTAGGGTGTGGGCGTGCGCATTCGTCGTGTTGTCACCACCCGCGCCGGTGGTGTGTCCAAGGCGCCCTTCGACTCGTTCAACCTCGGCGATCACGTTGGGGACGAGCTTGAGGCCGTTGAGGCCAACCGTCGGAGACTGGCTGAAGGGGTTGGGCTTGCGCCCGACCGGTTGGTCTGGATGGAGCAGGTGCACGGGCGCACTGTTGCCACCGTTGACGGGCCGCAGGGTGAGCCGCTTGAGGCCACTGATGCCGTTGTGACGAAACGGGCTGGGCTCGGGCTTGTCGTGTTGACTGCCGACTGTGTGCCGGTGTTGCTCGGTGATCAAGAGGCTGGTGTTGTCGGGGCCGTGCACGCTGGGCGGGTCGGGGCTCGGGTTGGGGTGGTTGTCGAGGCGCTCAAGGCGATGATGGCGCTGGGGGCCGAGCTCGAGCGCATCGAGGTGTTGTTGGGGCCCTCGGTGTGTGGTGAGTGTTATGAGGTGCCTGTCGAGATGCAGAAGGACGTCGAGAAGCATCTGCCTGGTAGCGCCTCCAAGTCGCGGAAGGGTACGCCCGCGTTGGACCTTCGGGCCGGGCTGTGGAACCAGCTCGCCAGTGCCGGGGTGGGGAAGATCGGGGCTGATCCTCGGTGCACGTTCGAGGAGAAGGACCTGTTCAGTCACCGGCGGCAGGCGCCTACGGGGCGGCTTGCGTCGGTGGTCTGGATCGAGCCGTGAACCGTGCCGAGGAGTTGGAGGCGAACCTCGCCGAGGTCGAGGAGCGCATCGCCAAGGCCTGTGGGGTGGCGGGGCGTGAGCGCGGGGAAGTGATGTTGCTCGCGGTGACGAAAACCTGGCCCGCCAGCGATGTGGAGATCCTTTATGAGCTCGGACTCCGGCACTTCGCGGAGAACCGGGATCAGGAGGCGAGCGAGAAGGTCGGCCAATTGAGACATCTCGAAGAAGCGAGATGGCACATGGTCGGGCGGTTGCAGCGCAACAAAGCGAAGTCCGTCGTCGGGTGGGCCGATCAGGTCGACTCCGTGGACAGCGTGCGGCTGGCCGAGGCGTTGGCGAAGGCGGCGCGTTCGCGGGGTACGACTTTGGACGTCTTGTTGCAGGTCAGCATCGACGGGGACACGTCGCGCGGTGGGGTTGCTGTTGCGGATGTGGCGGAACTGGCTGGCGTGATCACTCGTTCGGGTGATCTTATTCTCCGAGGTGCGATGACTGTCGCGCCTCGGACGATGAATCCATCGCAGGCGTTTCAGGCGTTGGTTTCGGTGGTATCTCGCCTACGTGATGATCATCCCACTGCCACGCACGTGTCAGCGGGAATGAGCGGTGACCTGGAAGATGCCATCTCGCACGGATCGACCTGTGTGCGTGTCGGAACGGCGTTGCTCGGCAGCCGGCGACTAACCTCGCCGTAGGTTGTCGGGAACCTCGGGACCGTCCGCACCGTCCCTAAGAGTGGGGAACCGCCGAGGAGGGGCTGGAATGAGCGCTTTGCACAAGCTGAAGGCCTACTTCGGGATGGTCCCCGCCGAGTACGCAGACGACCCCGGCTACGACGACGACCGAGGTCGCTACGGCGACTACCGGTCCGAGTACGCGGCCGAGGCCGACGACTACGACCCGTACCCGCGGCGCAGCCGCGTGTTCACGCCGGGCCGGTCGGAGCTCCAGGGCTCCGGGTACCGGGCCGACATCGACGAGTCGGACGACTACGAGCCGGAGTCGCGGCGCGGGGGCAGCCCCTCGAGCACGCGACGCTGGAGTGCCGATGCCCCCGTGCACGGCGCACTCGCGGTCGAGCCGCAGCGCGAGCCCGTGAGCAGGCTGCGTCCCGTGGCAGAGCCGGCAGGCAACCCGTTGGCGCGCATCACCACGCTTCACCCCCGTACCTACAGCGAGGCGCGCACGATCGGGGAGCACTACCGGGACGGCACCCCGGTGATCTTGAACCTGACCGACATGGACGACGCGGACGCGAAGCGTCTCGTCGACTTCTCGGCCGGTCTCGCGTTCGCTCTGCGCGGGTCCATGGACAAGATCACGAGCAGGGTGTTCCTTCTCTCACCGCCGAACGTTGACGTCACGGCGGAGGACCGCAGGAAGCTGGCGGAGGGTGGCTTCGGGAACCACGGTTAGAGTTGACCCGTGGACCCGATCCGTCTCGTCATCTTCTACGTCCTGTTCGCGTTCTCCCTGTTCCTGACCGCGCGTGTCGTGGTCGAGATGGTGCGGACGTTCGCGAGGGAATGGCGCCCGGCCGGCGGCGTGGCCGTGACGCTGGAGACCGTGTACACGGTCACCGACCCACCGGTCCTACTGCTCCGTCGGGTGATCCCGACAGTGCGGATCGGGGGCGTCGGGCTGGACCTATCGATTATTGTGCTGTGGCTAGTCGTTATCATTCTGATGCGATTCGCAGATCCCAGGTGACGGGGAACCGTGGGATGACCGCAGCCCAGGAGTGCGAGAGGTGATCCGATGCCGTTGACCCCCGCTGATGTGCACAACGTTGCATTCAGCAAGCCGCCGATTGGCAAGCGGGGCTACAACGAGGACGAGGTGGACGCGTTCCTCGACCTGGTTGAGGGCGAGCTCGCCCGCTTGATCGAGGAGAACAACGACCTCCGTCAGCAAGTCGAGCAGCTCGACCAGCAGCTCGAGACTTCGCGCGCCGATCTCGACGACGCGCGAGCGAAGGCTTCTGCCAGCCCCATGACGAGCCGTATGCCGGTGGAGGAGCCGCGCCGCCTGGCGCCGGTCCCGCCGCCCTCGGTGATGGAGCAGACGTCCCCCGGTGGTGGCGGAGACCACCACGTGCAGGCCGCGAAGGTCCTGGGCCTCGCCCAGGAGATGGCGGACCGGCTGACGGGCGAGGCGAAGGCCGAGGCGGACGGCATGCTGTCCGAGGCCCGCACGAAGTCCGAGCAGCTGTTGTCCGAGGCTCGCGCCAAGGCCGACACGATGGTCAACGAGGCGCGCACGCGTGCCGAGACCATGCTCAACGACGCGCGGACGCGTTCCGAGACGCTGGAGCGGCAGGCCCGTGAGAAGGCCACCGCGCTGGACCGTGACGCGCAGCGCAAGCACGCTGAGGTGATGGGCAACATCACCCAGGAGAAGAACACGCTCGAGAAGCAGATCGACAAGCTGCAGACGTTCGAGCGCGAGTACCGCACGCGACTGAAGACCATGCTCGAGTCGTCCCTGCGCGACCTCCAGGACCGCGGCCCCGCCGCACCGTCCGAGGGTCGTTCCCAGGGCTACTCGTTCGGCGCACGCGCCGAAGCGGGCTGAACTACTGTTCGCTAGGTGCTCTTCGTAGTTCTGCTTCTGGTGCTGGCAGCCCTCGGGTTGCTCGTTCCCGCACTGGCCACGTCCAACACGATCTGGGCGTGGTCCTCCGTGGGCGCGAGCGTGCTCGCCGCCCTGGTCCTCGCTGGGGACTGGTGGCGGAGACGGCCGGGGGACCCCGCTGCCGACGCGCAGAGTGTAGATCAACAAGCTGTGGCTGATGATCAACGGGTGGTCGTCTCGGCAGAAGCCGACACGCCGCCCGCTGACGAGGAACCACCGGAAGAGGACACCGACGCGGCGGACATGCTCGTCGTGGCCGATCTGGTGGACGAGGTCCGGGTGCTGGACGAGCGGCCCCGGTACCACCTGAGCTCGTGTTCCTGGCTTGCCGGGAGGCCCACGCTGGGCCTCCCGGTGCAGGAAGCACGGCAACTGCAGTTCACGCCGTGCGCGCTGTGCACCCCTGACGCGGTGCTGGTGCGCAGGAGCCGCTCAGCACAGGTGGACTGAGCGGCCCGCTGGAGCCCTGGACGTGGGCGTGGTGTCAGCGCCGGTAGCTGATCTTCGCGCGGAACGCGTTGTCCGGTTTGTCGCTGCAGCGGTGCTCGACGGAGCCGTCGAGCGCGGTCACGAATCCCCGGTCGTCGAGCTCGAGACGGTCGATGGTGTAGTCGGCCTTGTCGTCGATGCAGCCGAGGCCCTTCTCGATGACGATCGCCCGCTCGTCGGTGTAGGTGCCCGGCGTGATCGGCAGCCCGTCGTGGCGCGAGAGGTCGACGACGTAGTAGGTCCGGGCCTGGCGGCTTTCGACGTCGATGTGCAGGGTGTTGTCGTCCCAGCCCCGCTGTCCCACGATGAACTCCGCGTCCGGCGTGGTCCACTCACCGCTGACGGCGGAGATCGGGAAGGCGCCGGCCTCGGCGTCGAACGTGAACGTCGACGGCTCGGCAGCGGACGCGACTCCCGCGCCCAGCAGTGTGAGAGCGCAGGTCAAAGCCAAGACACGCATCTGATCCCCCAGAGAGATGGTCTGTGGGGGCCAGTCTGGCGCAGGTGCGCAACCCGCGGCATGAGTGCTTCTACTCAGAGCACGACCGGGCGCGCGCCGTGGGCGGTGACGAGACCGGGCAGGCGTTCGCGGCTCGTCACGACGACCCGGCAGCGCGGGGTGCCCGGCAGCAGCGGCACGACCTGTGCGGTGTCCGCGGCGTTGTCGAGCACGATCAGCATTCGCCGATCGGCCAGCAACGTGCGGTAGAGCGCCGTCTGCGCGTGCGGCTCCGGCGGGATGCCGTCCGGGCTGGTGCCCAGCGCCGTGATGAACCCGCGGACGACGTCGGCGGGGTCGGAGTCGTCGAGAGCGACGAACAGCTGGCCGTCGGGGTAGTCGGCGGCGTGCTCGTGCGCCCAGTGCAACGCGAGCCGCGTCTTGCCGGAGCCGGCCGGTCCGGTGATCGTGACGATCGGCCCGGCCAGGTCGAGGGCCGCCAGCTCAGCCGCCATGCCGGCGAAATCCGTCGGCGCGGGCGGAAGCTGGCGCGGACTCCACTGTGGACGTTGGACCAGCGACGCGTGCAGGTCGCGCAACGCGGGACCGGGGTCGAGGCCCAGTTCGTCCGCGAGCCGATCACGCAGCCCCGAGTAGTAGGCGAGCGCATCAGCGCGTTGGCCGGCGCCGATCAACGCACGCATCAGCTGCCCGGCGAGCCGTTCGTCGAGCGGGCGTTCGGACGTGCGCGCAGTCAGTTCGGCAACGAGAGAGAGGTGCTCCCCGGCGGCCAGGCGCGCGTCGATGTGGTCCAACTCGGCAGCGGTGATCTCGCCCGCCAGCGTCTCGCGCAGACCGTCGAACCACGCGCCGTGCAGCCCCTCGAACGGTTCGCCACGCACGAGCGCCATCGCCTCATCAGGCCGTCCGAGCGCCACGAGAGAGCGGAAGTGGTGCAAGTCGATGGACGCGGGATCCGCCTCCAGCACGTACCCGCCGGAACGACGCACGATCGGGATGCCGTCCAACGCCGTCCGCAACCGCGACACGTAGCTGTAGAGCGCGGCCTTGGCCTGCCGCGGCGGCGCGTCACCCCACACCCGGGACAGCAGCTTGTCGACGCCGACGACCTGGTGGACGTCGACCAGCAACACCGCCAGCACGCTCAACTGGCGTGCGTGACCCACGTCGACGAGCTCTCCGTCGCGCCGGACCTCAGGTGTGCCGAGGAGGTGGAACTTCACCGGTCCAGGAACAGCAACGTGATCAGCAGACCCAGCAGCACCAGGTCCAGGACCACGCCCGACGGCTTCGAGTCGTAGCGCAGCCGCGTGATCGTGGCGCCGACCATCAGCAGCCCGAGCCCGACGGTGGCCGCGTGCGCCACCCCCTCCCACGTGACGAGGCCGACGACCAGGCCCGCGGCACCGGCCCACTCCAGCGCGCCGATGGTGCGCCACAGCGCCGGGTTCATCCGGAAGTGGTCGCGTGCCTCCAGTGACGCCTTCGCGCCGAACAGCTTGCCCGCGCCTGTTGCGACGAACAGCAGGGCCAGCACGATCGACAACGCGATGGTCAACGTCATCGGCCGAGCATACGGTTTGCGCCTCCGGTTACCCTGTAACCACAGGCACCGATCCGGCCATCACCGGGGAGCCTCCGGAAGAACAGGCGGCAGTGTTCGACTCTGCGGCCCCAGTAGAACCGGACGGGACCGGCCCGTCACAGCCGAAGAACGAGAGGCTCGTCCCCAGGGGGCGGGCAAGCGGGGTGGTACCGCGGCAGGCCGAGCCACATCGGCGTGTCGTCCTCGCGTGTCCAACGTGACCGCGAGGAGCAGTGGAGATGGCCTACCCCAGGGCCGGACAGAACGAGGTCCCGGCGCAGCCGTCCTTTCCGAACCTCGAGCAGGACGTGCTCGGGTACTGGAAGGACGACGAGACCTTCCAGGCGAGCATCGAGCGCAACGCGGCCGGCGAGAACGGCGACAACGAGTTCGTCTTCTACGACGGCCCGCCGTTCGCGAACGGCCTGCCGCACTACGGGCACCTGCTGACCGGGTACGTCAAGGACGTCGTGCCGCGCTACCAGACGATGCGCGGCAAGCACGTCGAGCGCCGGTTCGGCTGGGACACGCACGGCATGCCCGCCGAGTACGAGGCGGAGAAGCAGCTCGGCATCACGCAGAAGCACGAGATCGACGAGCTCGGCATCGAGAAGTTCAACGAGGCGTGCCGCACGTCCGTGTTGCAGTACACGGACCAGTGGCGCGACTACGTGACGCGGCAGGCTCGCTGGGTCGACTTCGACAACGACTACAAGACGCTCGACCTCGACTACATGGAAAGTGTCATGTGGGCGTTCAAGGCCTTGTGGGACAAGGGCTTGATCTACGAGGGCTTCCGGGTGCTCTGGTACTGCTGGCGTTGCCAGACGCCGCTGTCCAACACCGAGACCAAGATGGACGACGCGTACCGGGACCGGCAGGACCCGGCCGTCACGGTGGCGCTGCGCCTCGAGTCCGGTGAAAAGGCCCTGGTCTGGACGACGACGCCGTGGACGTTGCCGAGCAACCTGGCCGCTGCCGTGCACCCGGACGTCGACTACGTGACGGTCGTGGGTTCGGACGGCGACAAGTACCTGCTGGCGGAGGCCCGGGTCGCGGCGTACGCGCGTGAACTGGGCGAGGAGCCCGAAGTCGTCGCCCGCCACAAGGGCTCGGACCTGGTCGGCAAGAAGTACCTGCCGCCGTTCGACTTCTTCGTGGGGCGCGAGAACGCGCACCAGGTGCTCACGGCCGACTACGTGACCACCGACGACGGCACGGGCATCGTCCACATCGCACCGGCGTTCGGTGAGGACGACAAGGTCGTGACGGACGCGGCGGGCATCGAGGTCGTCGTGCCGGTCGGGCCGGACGGCAAGTTCACCGCGGAAGTGGCGCCGTACCAGGGCGTGCACGTCTTCGAGGCGAACAAGCTGATCATCCGCGACCTCAAGGACGCGGGCCTGCTGCTGCGCCACGAGACCTACGACCACCCGTACCCGCACTGCTGGCGCTGCCAGAACCCGCTGATCCAGCGCGCTCTGTCGGCGTGGTTCGTCGCGGTCACGCAGTTCAAGGACCGGATGGTCGAGCTCAACCAGCAGATCAACTGGGTGCCGGGTCACATCAAGGACGGCCAGTTCGGCAAGTGGCTCGAGAACGCGCGCGACTGGAACATCTCGCGCAACCGGTACTGGGGCTCGCCGCTGCCCGTGTGGACCTCGGACAACCCCGAGTTCCCGCGCACGGACGTGTACGGGTCGCTGGACGAGCTGGAGCGCGACTTCGGCGTGCGCCCGGACAACCTGCACCGGCCGTTCATCGACGAGCTGACGCGGCCGAACCCGGACGACCCGAGCGGCAAGTCGGTCATGCGCCGGATCCCGGACGTGCTCGACTGCTGGTTCGAGTCGGGCTCGATGTCGTTCGCGCAGGTGCACTACCCGTTCGAGAACGCGGAGTGGTTCGAGAACCACTTCCCGGGCGACTTCATCGTCGAGTACAACGGCCAGACGCGCGGGTGGTTCTACACCATGCACGTGCTGGCGACGGCGTTGTTCGACCGGCCCGCGTTCCGCGACTGCATGGCGCACGGCATCGTCCTCGGTGACGACGGCCAGAAGATGTCCAAGTCGCTGAAGAACTACCCGGACGTCACCGAGGTCTTCGACCGCGACGGCTCGGACGCGATGCGCTGGTTCCTGATGGCGTCGCCGATCCTGCGCGGTGGTGACCTGGTGGTGACCGAGCGCGGCATCCGCGACGCGGTGCGCCAGGCGGTGCTGCCGCTGTGGAACTCCTGGTACTTCCTGGCGTTGTACTCCAACGCCGCCGGGAAGGAGGGCACGTGGCGCGTCGACTCGAAGAACGTGCTCGACCGGTACGCGCTGGCGAAGACGCACGACCTGGTGCGCGACGTCCAGGCGGCGATGGACGTCTACGACATCTCCGGTGCGTGCCAGCTGGTGCGCGAGTACCTGGAGGTGCTGACGAACTGGTACGTGCGGCGGTCGCGGCAGCGGTTCTGGGACGGCGAGCAGGACGCGATCGACACCCTGCACACCGTGCTGGAGGTCGTCACGCGCGTGACGGCCCCGTTGCTGCCGTACACGGCCGAGGTCGTGTGGCGCGGGCTGACCGGTGGCCGTTCGGTGCACCTGACGGACTTCCCGTCGGTGTCGGAACTGCCGGCGGACGACGCGCTGGTGGCGGCGATGGACGAGGTGCGCGACGTCTGCTCGACGGCGTTGTCGCTGCGCAAGGCGAACAAGCTGCGCGTGCGGCTCCCGTTGGCGCGCTTGACGGTGGCGTCGCCGGTGGCGGGTTCGCTGGAGGACTTCGCCGGGATCGTGCGCGACGAGGTCAACGTCAAGGAGGTGTCGCTGTCCACGGACGTCGACGCCTTCGGGCAGTTCCAGCTGGTCGTCAACGCGCGTGCGGCCGGCCCGCGGCTCGGGCCGAACGTGCAGAAGGTCATCAAGGCCGTCAAGGCCGGTGACTGGTCCGAGGAGAACGGCAGGATCGTCGCCGCCGGCGTCGAGCTGTTCGAGGGCGAGTACGAACAGCGTTTGGTGGCAACGGATCCCGCCGCCACGGCCGCGCTGCCCGGTGGCGCCGGTGTCGTCGTGCTCGACACGGTGGTGTCGCCGGAGCTGGAGGCCGAGGGTGTCGCGCGTGACCTGGTGCGCGTGGTGCAGCAGGCGCGCAAGGACGCCCAGCTCGACGTGTCGGACCGGATCACGCTGACGCTGGAGCTGCCGGACGCGGTGAAGGCCGCGGTGGAGCCGCACCTGGCGTTCGTGCGGTCGGAGACGCTGACGTCGTCGGTGGTGTTCGGTGAGGGCACCGCCGAGGGCACGGTCGGTGACGGTGCCAAGGTGAAGGTCGCGGTCGCGAAGGCCTGACCTGGCTGGCGAGGAGGGGCCGCTGTCTTCGGACGGCGGCCCCTCGTCGTGTCCGCCAGGGCTTGCGCCACAAGCGCACCAGCAGCACCGAGCAGCCCATCGCGACGTAGCAGGTGATCAGGTACGAGAACGCTGTGAGTGCGATGATCGCGGGCGAGTACAGGTCTGGTGGGAGGAACGGTGCGTCGTCCTTCGCGCCGTGCGGAACAGCTGTTACCGCTCTCCTCGATTGGCCAGAAACTGGTCACGTCACGTGCGTTGCGGCTGACGCTTCCTCGGCGTGAACAACTGCCGCACCAGCTTGACCCAGGGCGACCAGCGGGCCGGGGACTTCGGTTCCCGGCCCGCCGCGCGTTCGCACGCGTCGAACAGGTCCTCGAGGCACGCGTCGTGCAGCCACCGGATCGCCAGCGCCCACCGGACCCGGTCCGCGAGGCCGAAGTTCCCGATCAGCTCGTGCCGCAGGACGTCCCCCGACGCCGAGAGCGTGTGGCTGCCCGACATCGCGGTGAACTCGAAGGTGATCGACTCGCCGGGCACGAACTCCGTGCAGCGGTACCGGATCGGGCCGTGCCCGCCGTCCGCGCCGACACCCAGCGGGCGGTCGACCTCCTGCTTGCCCCACGCGGGTGGCCAGAGCTCCTGAACGCGGTCGACGAACGGGCCGGCGGGCACGCCGAGGTCGCGGGTGTGGACGTTCCTGATCATGAGAACCCCTTCCATACGCTGCCGTATGTTCCTGGAACGTACGGTAGCGTATGGAAGTGTGGTGCGGCGGAATCGTGACGACTGGACTGAGATGGCGCTGAGAGCGCTGGCCGAGGGCGGACTGCCGGCGGTCGCGATCGAGCCGCTGGCGGCGCGGGCCGGAGCCACGAAGGGCAGCGTCTACCACCACTTCCCGAACCGCGACGCGTTGTTGCGGGCGACGGTCGAGCGGTGGGAACGGGAGCACACCGAGAGGGTCATCGAGCTCGTCGAGTCCGAGCGGACTCCGCGGGACAAGCTGCGGACGTTGTTCGCCATGGTGCTCGACACCACCCGCAAGGGGTCGGTGGAGATGGCGTTGCAGGCGGCCGCGCAGAACGAGGTGATCGCGCCGGTGCTCCAGCGCGTCACGGAGAAGCGGATCGGGTACCTGACCGAACTGTTCGTGCGGCTCGGGTTCGGCGAGGCCCAGGCGAGGAAGCGCGCGTTGATCGCGTTCAGCCTCTACCTGGGCCAGGCCCAGATGTGGCTGAGCCTGCCCGGCCTCGTCGAACCGGTGCTCGACGAGGCCGTGCAGGTGCTCACGGCCAGATGATCAGGCCGCGGTCGCCCAGAGCGCGCTGGCGATCACGTCCGCGTTGCGGTCGAGCGCCGTCGCGTTGACGTTGGACGTGGTGTCGCAGGAGCGGTGGTAGCAGCGGTCGTAGGCCTGACCGGCCGTGCCGCCCCACTTCTGCGCCTGTGCCGAGGTCTTGATGCCCTCGGCACCGGTGAAGGTGCCGCCGACCGGGATGCCCGCGCGGGCGAACGCCGCGTGGTCGGAACGGCCGCCGACGCTGGTGAGCTCCGTCTGGACGTTCAGCGCGGTGAAGCCCGCCTGCAGACGCTGCTGCAGCGCCAGCGAACCGCTGGGCTGACCGGACGCGCTGTAGACGAAGTAGCCGGGGTTCGGCGAGCCCGTCATGTCGAAGTTCAGGTACGCCTTGATCCTCGACCTGTCGGTCGTGGACAGGGAGTTCACGTAGAACGTCGAGCCGCGCAGACCGAGTTCCTCGGCGCCCCACCAGCCGAACCGCACGTGCTTGGTCGGCTGGAAGTTCGTCGCCTTCATCTGCAGGGCGACCTCGAGCAGGGACGCGGAGCCCGTGCCGTTGTCGTTGATGCCGGGGCCCGACGTGACGCTGTCGAGGTGCCCGCCCAGCATGACGACGTTGTTCAGGTCGCCACCGGGGTAGTCCGCGATCAGGTTGTAGCCGGTGGCGCCGTTGTAGGTGAACGACTGGACGCGGGTGGTGAAGCCGGCCGCGTCGAGCCTGCCCTTCACCCAGTTGATCGAGGCCAGGTACCCCGGTCGTCCGTGTGCGCGGTTGCCGCCGTTGGCGTTGGCGATGGACTGGAACTGGTTGAGGTGGGCTTGTACGTTCGCGACGTTGATGTTCGGCGCCGCCAATGCAGCCGGTGCGGCTGCTTGCGCTGCTGTGGTTCCGGTCACCATCAAGGCGGCCGCCAGCGCGATCAGGATCCTCATGGTTCAACTCCGTGCAGGGTAGGGATTGAGCCACTGATCAACATGCTCCGTCGTGCATGAGCCCGGTAGGGGCGAACGGCTGGAGTTCCGGCCTCGTCTGATTCGTCGGAATCGGTGGTGATCAACCAGAATGGTCCAGGTGGGTGACGTGACGGCTGTTCTGGGCATCGGCGCGGCCGTGCTGCTGATCTCCGTGATCGCGGTGCGGGTGTCGACCCGACTCGGGCTGCCCTCACTCCTGCTCTACCTCGGGATCGGTGTGCTCCTGGGCGAGTCCGTCGTCGGCATCAGGTTCGACGACGCCGACCTGACGCAGTCGCTCGGCATCGCGGCGCTGGTGCTGATCCTGACCGAGGGTGGCATCACGACCCGCTGGAACGCGGTGAAGTCGTCGCTGTGGCTGGGCGTCGCACTGTCCACAGTGGCCGTTGTGGTGAGCGTCGCGGTGACGGGGACGGCGCTGCACTTCCTGCTCGGCCTCGACTGGCGGATGGCGTTGCTGTGGGGAGCGGTGCTGTCGTCCACCGACGCGGCCGCCGTCTTCAGCGTCCTGCGCTCGTTGGGCGTCGGCGCGCGGCTCACGGGCGCGCTCGAACTGGAGTCCGGTCTCAACGACGCGCCGGTGTACATCGCCGTGGTGCTGCTGGCTTCGTCGGACCATATCTCCTGGACCGCACCGCTGCTGGTGCTCTACGAACTGGGCGCGGGCGCGCTCATCGGCGTGGCACTGGGATTCCTGGGCGGGGCCGGGCTCAGACGCGCGGCGCTGCCCTCCACCGGTCTGTACCCGCTCGCCACGGTGGCGGTGTGCGTGCTGGCCTACACGGCAGGCGATCTCGCGCACGCCTCCGGATTCCTCGCCACGTACGTCGCCGCGCTGGTCCTCGGCAACGCCCGCCTGCCGCACCGCGCCGACACCCTCTCGTTCGCCGAAGGCCTCGGCTGGCTGGCCCAGATCGGGCTCTTCGTGCTGCTCGGTCTCTACGCCTCGCCGTCGAGGTTGCTCGACGTGCTGTTCCCCGCGCTGGTCGCGGGCGTGGTGCTGACGTTCGTGGCCCGGCCGCTGTCGGTGGTCCTGGCGTCCCTGCCGTTCAAGGTGCCGTGGCGGGAGCAGGCGTTCCTCTCGTGGTCGGGGCTGCGGGGCGCGGTGCCGATCGTGTTCGCGCTGATCCCGCTGATCCAGGGCGTCGAGGGTGCGCGTGAACTGGTCGACGTCGTGTTCGTGCTGGTCATCGTGCTGACGGTGGTGCAGGGCACGACGCTGCCGCTCCTTGCGAGGCGGCTCGGGCTGGTGAAGACGGGCGAGGCGGTGGAGGTCCAGGTCGACTCCTCGCCGCTCGACGAGCTCGGTGCCGAGCTGCTGCAGGTCCACATCCAGCGCGGGTCGAAGCTGCACGGCGTCTACATGTCCGAGCTGCGGCTGCCGACCGGCGCCACGGTCTCGCTCGTGGTGCGCTCGGAAAAGAGTTTCACGCCACAACCGGCGACCCGGTTGCAGACCGACGACCAGTTGCTCATCGTCACCACCGAGGAGGCGCGCGACGCCGCTGAGCGGCGCGTTCGTGCCGTCGACAGGGCCGGTCGCTACGCCAGGTGGAAGGGCGAGACCGGCGATTAGTCGGTCTGCGAGCCTTCTCACCATGTGAATCGGGTGTCGACGGGAGGATCACGCTCCGCTAACGTCGTCGGCAGGTCATGAGAGCCAGCGTCAAGCCCAAGCTTGCTGGCCGGCAACCCTCCAACCGCGGTGGGGTGCCCTTGGTGAGGACCTGGTCCGGCGCGTGGGGCGCCGGTCAAGCGCGGGCCTTCGCACAAAGGGGCCCCTGGCCTCGGAGGCACCTCGATGACGCTCGCGATCACCCCTGGAACCACCACCGCCGTTCCGGCCGTCGTCGGCGCCGACCTGCGCGTTCCCCTGGTCACCGGAGAGCGCGTGACCTACGCCAACCTCGACCACGCGGCCTCGGCGCCCTGTCTTCAGGAAGTGCGCGACGCCGTCGACGAGCTGCTGCCCTGGTACGCCAGCGTGCACCGCGGCGCCGGGTTCGCCTCGCAGGTCTCGACCCGCGTCTACGAGCAGGCCCGCGACCGCGTCCGCAGGTTCGTCGGGGCGCACGCCTCCGACGCCGTCGTCTTCACCCGCAACACCACCGACTCGCTGAACCTGCTGGCGCGCAGCGTTCCCAAGAACACCGCCGTCGTCCTGTTCGACAGCGAGCACCACGCCGCGCTGTTGCCGTGGCGTGGTCCGAACGTTCAGCGCGTTCCCGCTCCTTCTTCGTCCGGCGCTGCAATCGTCGCGCTGGACCGGGCCCTCGCCGCCGCCCCGGTCGGCCCTCGGCTCGTGATCGTCACCGGGGCGTCCAACGTCACGGGGGAGCTGTGGCCGGTCGCCGAGCTCGCGAAGGTCGCCCGCCGCCACGGCGCGCGCATCGCGCTCGACGCCGCGCAGCTCGCCCCGCACCGCCCGATCAACGCCCGTGAGCTGGGCGTCGACTACATCGTGTTCTCCGGCCACAAGATCTACGCGCCGTTCGGCGCGGGTGTGCTGGTCGGCCGCGCGGACTGGTTGCAGCAGGCCCAGCCGTACCTCGTCGGCGGCGGTGCGACGTCGAAGGTGACCGACCACGGCGACCGCCTCGGCGTGGCCTGGTCCGCGGTGCCCGAGCGGCACGAGGCCGGCAGCCCGAACGTCGTCGGCGTGCACGCGCTGGCCGCGGCCTGCGAGATCCTGTCGCGGCACTGGGAGCAGACCATCGCGCACGAGCAGGAGCTGCTGGCCCGCCTGCAGGAGGGGCTGCGCACCATCCCCGGCTTCCGCGAGCTCGCGATCCTGACCGACGCGGACAAGGTCGGTGTCGTGAGCTTCACGATCTCCGGCTTCGACGCGGGCTTCCTCGCGGCGGCGCTGTCCGCCGAGTACGGCATCGGCGTGCGCGACGGGGCGTTCTGCGCGCACGTGATCGTGGGACGCCTGGTCAAGCAGGTCGGATCGCACGAGGAACGGGCCGTGCGCGCGTCCATCGGCCTTGGCACGACGGCCGAGCACGTGGACCGTCTGGTCGCGGCCCTGCGCGCTCTGGTCACGGAAGGTCCGAAGTGGACCTACGAGCAGCGCGACGGCCGCTGGGTCCCGCAGGACGACAACCGAACCCTGCCGCCGTTCCTCGCGTAGTCCCTGTAGTGGAGACTGACCTGGTGAGCGACGAGGCCGAGGCCCCGGAGAAGGCCGCTGCGAAGACCTCGAGGGAGGTCGCTGACAAACCTGCGGAAACGCAGGTCAGCGAGCCTGAGACGGTCGCGACCCCGGTGCTGTCGGGTGAGGTTCCCGAGCCGGAGATGGCGACGCCGGAGGAGAAGTCCGCCGACGCGCCGGTCGAGGCCGGGGACGCCGAGGAGGAGTTCTCGATCACCGGCTCGCTGCCGGAGCCGAAGACGACGATCCTCGCGGTGCTGGCCGCCGGCGTGCTGGTCCTCGACGTGCTCACCAAGGTCGTGTCCGTGGCGTTCCTGGAGGGCGCCGACCCGGTCAAGCTATTCGGTGGCGTGCTCTACCTGACGTTCGTCCGCAACCCCGGCGCCGCGTTCGGCCTGGCCGAGAGCATGACGTGGATCCTCGCGCTGATCGCGTTCGGCGTCGCCGGGTTCATCCTCTGGATCTCGCGCAACCTCCGCTCGCAGGGCTGGGCCGTCGGCCTCGGCCTGGTGCTGGGCGGTGCCGTCGGCAACCTGGCCGACCGGCTGTTCCGCGAGCCGGGCCCGATGCGCGGCCACGTGGTCGACTTCCTGTCGCTGTTCGACCCGTACGGCCAGGTGTGGCCGGTGTTCAACGTGGCGGACATGGCGATCGTCGGCGGGGGCGTGACGATCATCGTCCTGGCGCTCCTGCAGCACGACTACGACGGGACCGTCGTGAAGAAGGCCGAGCCCGTCGTGGAGTCCGGCGGTCTGCAGGAGTCGAAGTAGCTGCTCCTGGTAGTTTCAGCAGGTTCTGCAAGAAGAAGAAGGTCGAGGCCCCCGCGTGAGCGGTTACCGAACGCTGCCGATTCCCGACGGTCTGGACGGCATGCGCGTCGACGCCGGCCTCGCGAAGCTGCTCGGCTTGTCCCGCACCGTCGTCGCGTCCATCGCCGACGCCGACGAGGTGCTGGTGAACGGCCGGGTCGTCGGCAAGTCCGACCGGCTCACCGCCGGGTCGATGCTCGAGATCACGCTGCCGGCGCCGCCGCAGCCGATCACCGTCCAGGCGATCCCCGTCGAGGGCCTGGTCATCATCCACGAGGACGACGACATCATCGTCGTCGACAAGCCCGTCGGTGTCGCCGTGCACCCGTCACCGGGCTGGACCGGGCCGACCGTCGTCGGTGGCCTCGCCGCCGCCGGCCACCGCGTCGCCACGTCCGGGGCCGCCGAGCGCCAGGGCGTCGTGCACCGGCTCGACGTCGGCACGACCGGCGTGATGGTGGTCGCGAAGTCCGAGTCCGCGTACTCCGCTTTGAAGCACGCCTTCAAAGAGCGGACCGTCGACAAGGTCTACCACTCGATCGTGCAGGGCCACCCGGACCCGATCAAGGGCACCATCGACGCCCCGATCGACCGCCACCCCAAGCACGACTACAAGTTCGCCGTGATGCAGGACGGCAAGCCGTCCATCACGCACTACGAGGTCATCGAGGCGTTCCGCGCGGCGTCCTTCGTCGAGGTGCACCTGGAGACCGGGCGCACGCACCAGATCCGTGTGCACTTCTCGGCGCTGCACCACCCGTGCGTGGGCGACCTGACGTACGGCGCCGACCCGACGCTGGCCAAGCGGCTCGGCGTCACGCGGCAGTGGCTGCACGCGCGTCAGCTCGGTTTCCACCACCCGGCGGACGGCCAGTGGGTGTCCTACACCTCGGAGTACCCGGCTGACCTGGCCGCTTCGCTGGAGAAGCTGCGCGAAGAAGGCTGATTGCGTTCGGGTAAATCGCCGGTTAGCCAGGTTGCACTTGATGTTAACCGGCGTGCTCAATAGCGTTCTCGGCATGCACCTCACCATTCTCGCGGCCTCGGGTCGCACCGGTCTCGCCCTCACCCGCCAGGCGTTGGAGCGCGGCCACACCGTCACCGCGATCGCCCGCGACCCCCGGCGGATCGCGCTGGAACACCCGCTGCTGAGCAAGGTCGCGGGCGACGTGAGCGGTCCGTTGGAGATCGACGCCGACTCGGTCGTCCTGTCCGGTCTCGGCACCGACCGTCCGGGCGTGCTGCTCGACGGCGCCCAGGCCGTCGTCGCCGCCGGACCGCGCCGGATCATCTGGCTCGGCGCGTACGGGACGGGCGCGTCGGCCGAGGCGGCGGGGGAGGGCGCTCAGGTGCTCTGGAAGTTCTTCGGCGACCGGATCCCGGACAAGGTCGCGGCCGACGACGCCGTCCTCGCCGCCGGGGGCACGGTCTTCCACGCCGGGGTGCTCACCGACGAGCCGTTCGAGCCCGGTCGCACGGTCGGCCTGGACGCCGCGCCGCCGTTCGACCTCGGGGCGAAGGTGAGCCGCGAGACCGTGGCCGCCGCGATGCTCGACGAGGCCGAGAACCCCCGCTTCCCCGGTGCCGTCGCGTTGCCGCTAGCCGCCTAGGACTTGCCGCACGGTCGTCCGCACCTGGTCGCGCAGCCAGGCGTGGGCGAGGTCGGAGTCGTAGCGCTGGTGCCAGTTGCAGTTGATCGGCGCCTCCGGCGACTCGGCCGGCAACGGCAGGGTGACCAGCCCGAACGCCTCGATCAACGGCCGGCACAGCACCGTCGTGGTGGTGACCAGGGCGTCGCTCGCGGCCGCGATCTGCACCGCCGAGTGCACGGTCGCCACGGTCGCGATCACCCTGCGCCGCAAGCCTTCCGCGGCCAGGAGCTCGTCGATCGGGGCACTCAACCGCCCGCGCCGTGAGACCAGCACGTGCGGATAGGTCGCATAGGCCCGCAGGTCGAGTTCGGTGCACGGGTGGCCGGACCGCATGACCACGGCCAGCGGGTCGGTGCCGAGAGTCTCCGAACGGAACTCGGGCAGTTCGGGCGTGCCGCCGCCGAGTTCCAGGTCGACCCGTCCGTGCCGCAGGTCGTCGGTGTCGGCGGAGTGCTCGGCGAGCACCCGCAGGCGCACCCCGGGAGCCTGCTCCGCGATCCGTCCGATCAACGCCGGCACCACCGACGAGGCCAGGGCGTCGTGGCACTGGACCGTGAACGTGCGGTCCAGCTCGGCCAGGTCCAGCTCACGGCTCGGCGCCAGCACGGCGTTCGCCTGGCGCACCAGCCGGTGCACCTCCTCGGCGATCCCGAGCGCGTACGGCGTGGGCGTCATCGTGTGGCCGGTCCGCACGAGGATGTCGTCGCCGGTCACCTTCCTGATGCGCCCGAGCGTCCGGCTGACCGCGGGCGACGACAGGTGCAGCCGTTCCGCGGCCCCCATCACGCTGCCCTCCTCGAGGAGGGCGTCCAGCACGGTCAACAGGTTCAGATCCGCTTGCATGACAGTCAATCTTGGAGGAAGCCGTGCTCGCCCCCACCACCGCCGCCGTCCGCCGCGCCGGAGCCCGCCTGCTGAAGCGCTTCTCGACGGAGTCCCGCACCTCTGACCTAGCCGGACTCGTCGCGGCCATCCAGGCCAACGACGCCGCCGTGGCCGACCTGCTCAGGCCCGAGCTGGAGGCGATCCGCCCGGAGGCGCGGTGGCTCGACGACGAACACGGCTCCGGTCCGCTCGACTCCGGCGAGTGGTGGCTCGTCGACCCGGTCGGCGGCAACATGAACGCGGTCCAGGGCATGACCGACTGGAACATCGGCGTGAGCCTCGTCCGCGACGGCCGCCCGGTGCTCGCGGTCGTGTACTTCCCGCTGTTCGACGAGATGTTCACCGCGGTCGAGGGCGAGGGCGCGTTCCTCAACGGCGTGCGGTTGAGGGTGTCGGACAAGACCTCGCTCGACGGCGCGCTGGCCGGCACGGGCCAGGCCCAGCCGGGCCAGGGACCGGAGATGGCCGACCGGGTCGGCGCCTCCTACAGCGCGATGGCGAAGCACGCCCTCTACGTGCGGATCTCCGTGCCGGTCACGCACCAGCTCGCCCAGGTCGCGGCCGGACGGATGGACGTGCACTGGCAGCACGACAACGTGCGCGCGCACGCGTCAGGTGTGTTGCTCGTGCAGGAGGCAGGAGGTGTCGTCACCGATCTCGACGGCAAGCCGTGGGAGCTGACGAGCCGTGAGTACCTGGCGGCGGCGCCCGGAGTGCACGCGGCGGCGCTGGCGGTGCTCTAGTCCTCGACGGTCCAGACCAGGGTGTTCTGGTCGACCTCGGGACGCACGCTCCAGCGGACCTGGATGACCTGGGTCTCCTCCGGCAGCACGAACACGCTGTGCCCGCCCGCCGTCTCGCCCGGCTGCACGCCGAGCTTGTGCGCGGGCCGCGAGGACAGCGACACGGGCGCCTTCGTCACGGTCTCGCCGGTCTTCGTCACCAGAACCAGGTACATGTCCGGCAGCGAGGTGTACGGCACCTGCGAGGCGTTCGTCACCTCGGTGTGCACGACCACGGCCCGTTCGCCCTCGGCGAGCTTGTAGCCGGCCGCGGTGAACAGGAAGTCCGCCGGGTCGACGACCTCGACGAGCTGGATCGTGAGGCGCGCACCCTCGAGGCTGTCCGCCTCCAGGGCCGTGCCGATCTTGCCGGTGCGCGAGACGACGGCCCTGGGCTGCGGCTGGTCCGCCCGCACCCAGCCCGCGGACTGGGGCGGACCCCAGGTCTGCTGCGGCTGCTGGGCGGGGAACGGCTGGCTGATCGGGGCCTGGGGCGCGTACTGCTGCTGGACCGGGTGGGGGCCGCTCTGGTGCACCGCGTACGGGCCGGACGGCGGGCCGCCCATGTAGTTTCCGTAGGCGGCGGCGTTCGCCAGGGCCCTGCGCAGGCCGTTCGGGTCGCACTCCACCCCGACGAGCAACGGCAGGCCGCTGCCGGAGAGGGTGATCAGGCGCATGGCGGCCTCGCGGGGATCCATGCCCAGGCGTTGCGCGATCTCGTGCACGGCGGCGCGACCCGACTCGGCGAGGACGGCGAGCAGGCGGGCGTCTACGGGATCGGGGGGCACCACGAAACGAACGCTACCCGGCGGTCGTGATCACCGTGTCACCGCGTACCGGATCGAGATCACGGCGACAAACCACCGAGCCTCCGTGAGGTGATCTTCGAGGCGGGATAGGGTTGGCGGATCCGGAATTCGCGTCCTTCCCACGCGTCCGTTCGATCTCCTGGAGGCACCGTGGCGGACTCGTTTGTGCACCTGCACGTGCACACCGAGTACTCGATGCTCGACGGCGCGGCCAAGGTGGCCCCGCTGTTCGAGGAAGCCGAGCGGCTCGGCATGACGGCTGTCGGCATGAGCGACCACGGCAACATGTACGGGTCCGACGAGTTCTACCAAACGGCGATGAAGACCGGCATCAAGCCGATCATCGGCATCGAGGCCTACCTCGCCCCGCACAACCGCCTGCACAAGAAGCCGGTCGCCTGGGGCGACCCGAGCCAGCGCAGCGACGACATCTCCGGTGCCGGCGCCTACACCCACATGACGATGTGGGCGCGCAACGCGGACGGGCTGCGCAACCTCTTCCGGCTGCACACCGAGGCCAGCAAGACGGGCTACTACTACAAGCCCCGCATGGACCGCGAGCTCGTCTCGCAGCACGCCGACGGCATCATCGCGACGACCGGCTGCCCGTCCGGTGAGGTGCAGACCCGGCTGCGCCTCGGCCAGGTGCCCGAGGCGCTCCAGGCCGCAGCCGACTACCAGGACATCTTCGGCAAGGAGAACTTCTTCCTGGAGCTGATGGACCACGGCCTCGACATCGAGCGCCGGGTCCGCGACGGCCTGCTGGAGATCAGCAAGAAGCTCGGCATCCCGCCGCTCGCGACGAACGACAGCCACTACGTCACCAAGGACCAGGCGGACACGCACTCCGCGTTGCTCTGCGTGCAGTCCGGCAAGATGCTGACCGACCCGAACCGGTTCAAGTTCGACGGCGACGGCTACTACCTGAAGTCGTCCGAGGAGATGCGGCAGATCTGGAAGGACCTGCCGGAGGCGTGCGACAACACGCTGCTGGTCGCGTCGATGGTCGAGTCCTACGCGGACATCTGGTCCGTCAAGGACCGCATCCCGAACTTCGAGGTCCCCGAGGGCGAGGACCAGGCGTCCTGGTTCCGCAAGGAGATCCGGCGCGGGCTCGAGTGGCGGTTCCGGGGCCAGGAGGTCCCGGAGGAGTACGTCAAGCGCTGCGACTTCGAGGCCCAGGTCATCATCGACAAGGGCTTCCCGGCGTACTTCCTGATCGTCGCCGACCTGATCAACTACGCGCGCAGCGTGGGCATCCGCGTCGGTCCCGGCCGTGGTTCGGCCGCGGGCGCCGCCGTGTCGTGGGCGATGGGCATCACGAACATCGACCCGATCCCGCACGGCCTGCTGTTCGAGCGGTTCCTGAACCCCGAGCGCACCGCCATGCCCGACATCGACATCGACTTCGACGACCGCCGCCGCGGCGAGATGATCCGCTACGCCAGCGAGAAGTACGGCGCCGACAAGGTCGCCCAGGTGATCACGTTCGGCACGATCAAAACCAAGGCCGCGCTGAAGGACTCGGCGCGCGTCCACCACGGTCAGCCGGGCTTCGCGATCGCCGACAAGATCTCGAAGGCGCTGCCGCCGCCGATCATGGCGAAGGACATCCCGCTCAACGGCATCGTCAACAAGAGCCACCCGCGCTACGGCGAGGCCGCCGAGGTCCGGTCGCTGCTCGAGACCGACTCGCAGGTGAAGGAGATCTTCGACACCGCGCTCGGCCTCGAGGGCCTGATCCGCAACGCCGGTGTGCACGCCTGCGCGGTGATCATGTCGAAGGACCCGCTCACCGAGTCCATCCCGCTCTGGTACCGCGACGACGGCTCGTTCATCACCGGCTGGGACTACCCGTCGTGCGAGAACATCGGCCTGCTGAAGATGGACTTCCTCGGGCTGCGCAACCTCACGGTCATGGGCGACGCCATCGAGAACATCGAGGCGAACCGCGGCAAGGACGCGGTCCCGGACTTCGACACGCTCCCGATGGACGACCCGGAGACCTACGCGCTGCTCGGCCGCGGCGACACGCTCGGCGTGTTCCAGCTGGACGGCGGGCCGATGCGCGACCTGCTGCGCCGCATGCAGCCGACGACGTTCGAGGACATCGTCGCGGTCGGCGCGCTGTACCGCCCCGGTCCGATGGGTGTGAACGCGCACAACGACTACGCGGACCGCAAGAACGGCCGCCAGGAAGTCAAGCCGATCCACCCGCAGCTCGAGGAACCGCTCAAGGTGATCCTCGGCGAGACGCACGGTCTGATCGTCTACCAAGAGCAGATCATGTTCATCGCCCAGGAGGTCGCGGGCTACTCGATGGGCCGCGCGGACGTGCTCCGCAAGGCCATGGGCAAGAAGAAGGCCGAGGTCCTGGCCAAGGAGTTCGAGGGCTTCCAGGAGGGCATGCGCAACGACCCGCGCGGCTTCTCCGACGAGGCGATCAAGGCGCTGTGGGACACGATCCTCCCGTTCGCCGGCTACGCGTTCAACAAGTCGCACGCCGCCGCGTACGGCCTGATCTCGTACTGGACGGCGTACCTCAAGGCGAACTTCCGCGCCGAGTACATGGCCGCCCTGCTCACGTCGGTCGGTGACAACAAGGACAAGTCCGCGGTCTACCTGGCGGAGTGCCGCCGCCTGGGCATCAAGGTCCTCCCGCCGGACGTCAACGAGTCGGCGCTGCGCTTCGGTGCGGTCGGCACGGACATCCGCTTCGGCATGGGCGCGATCCGCAACGTCGGCGCGAACGTCGTCGAGTCGATCATCAAGTCCCGCAAGGAGAAGGGCGCCTACACGTCCTTCACGGACTTCATGGACAAGTCCGAACTCGTGGCCTGCAACAAGCGCGTGATCGAGTCGCTGATCAAGGCCGGCGCGTTCGACTCGTTCGGGCACCCGAGGCTGTCGCTGATCCAGGTGCACGAGGACGCGGTCGACGCCGTCGTCCCGATCAAGCGCAAGGAGGCCGAAGGCCAGTTCGACCTGTTCGGCGGCGACAGCGCAGACGACCAGGACGACAGCACGTCCCCGTTGGCGCACCTCAAGTTCGGCACCGACGAGTACCCGCGCAAGCAGATGCTCAGCCTGGAGAAGGAGATGCTGGGGCTGTACGTCTCCTCGCACCCCCTCGACGGCGCCGAGCGCATCCTGCGCAAGTTCGCACCGAGGCCGATCGCGGTCGTGCTCGACGACCCGCCCAAGGAGGGCGAGCTGATCGTCTCGGGCATGATCTCCTCGATCGAGCGCCGGGTGAACAAGAACGGCCTGCCGTGGGCGATCACGGTGATCGAGGACCTGGACGCGTCCATCGAGGTCCTGTTCTTCCCGAAGTCCTACGAGGTGCTGCGCGACGACCTGGAGCTCGACTCCGCCGTGTGCGTGAAGGGCCGGGTGAACTGGCGCGAGGACAAGATGGCGATCTTCGGTGACGGAGTCGTCCCGCTCGACATCAGCGACGCGGAGGCGAACCCCGGCGCGGACCCGCCCCTCGTCCTCGGGCTGCAGACCAAGACGCTGACCCCCGAGCTGATCGAGGAGCTCAAGATCGTGTTCAAGTCGCACGAGGGTCAGGTCGCCGTGCACCTGGAGGTGCAGAAGCGCGACAAGTCGAAGGAGATGCTGGTGGTGGACAACTTCCGGGTCAGCACGACGCCGTCGCTCTTCGGTGACCTCAAGACCATCCGCGGCATCACGATCCACCGCTAGAGAACGGCCGGATTCGAGTTCGATGTCGGCTATCGGCCCCATGACCAATTCCGCGTTCTCCGGCGATCGAAGATCGCCGGAGAAATAGTGGCGAGGGTTGAGTAAACGGGGTTAACTGGGTGAGGTGACGACACTCACCCGGTTGCCCGCCGACTACGTCCAGAACCCGCACGAGGCGCACGACCTGTTGCGCGCCGAGGGTCCGGTGCGGGAGGTGATCCTGCCGCACGGTCTCAAAGCCTGGCTCGTCACCCGCTACGACGAGGCGAAGATCGCTCTCACCGATCCCAGGATCAGCAAGAACATCCAGAACGGTGGCCACCTGATGGCCAAGCACGCCACCGAGACGCACGTGCGCCGCGAGGTCGAGCCCACGCTCGCCGTCCACATGCTCAACATGGACCCGCCCCACCACACGCGCCTGCGCAAGCTCGTGACCAAGGCGTTCACCGCCCGCCGCATCGAGCTGATGCGCCCGCGCGTGGAGGAGATCTCGGCCGGGCTGATCGCGAAGCTGAACGACGGCGACGAGGTCGACCTGCTGGAGGTGTTCGCGTTCCCACTGCCGATCACGGTGATCTGCGAGCTGCTCGGGATCCCGATCGACAACCGCGACGACTTCCGCGAGTGGTCCAACCAGCTGCTGTCGTTCGGCACGCCCGAGCAGGTCCAGGCCGCCGCGGGCGCGATGGCCGGTTTCCTGTACCAGCACGTCACGGCCATCGCCGAGGCCGAGCCGAACGACACGTTCTTCTCCGCCCTCGTGCACGCCGACGACTCCGGCGACCGGCTGAACACCGAAGAGCTGATCTCGATGGCGTTCCTGCTGCTCGTGGCGGGCCACGAGACGACGGTGAACCTCATCGGCAACGCGGTGCTGGCGTTGCTCAAGAACCCGGAACAGCTGCGGATCCTCAAGGACCGCCCGGAGCTGATCCCGGCGAGCACCGAGGAGTTCCTGCGGCTGGAGGGGCCGGTCAACGTCGCGACCTTCCGCTACACCACGGAACCCGTCGAACTCGGCGGCGTCACCGTGCCCGCGGACGAGATCCTCATGGTGTCGCTGATCGCCGCCAACCGCGACCCGCAGCGCTACGAGAACGCCGACCAGCTCGACGTGACGCGGTCCGCGCAGGGCCACGTGGCGTTCGGCCACGGCATCCACTTCTGCCTCGGCGCGCCGCTGGCCCGCCTGGAGTTCGACGTGGCGCTCACGCAGCTGCTGGCCCGGTTCCCGAACCTGACGCTCGCCGCCGAGCCGGAGACGCTGGGGTGGCGCGACAGCACGCTGATCCGCGGCCTGCACACCCTCCCGGTGCGCCTCGCCTAACCTCAGCCGGGTGGACGACCTGCTGAAGCTCGACCAGGCGCACGTCTGGCACCCGTACGGCCCCATGCCGGGCACCCAGGAACCGTTGCTCGTCTCCGAGGCCTCGGGTGTCCGGCTGAAGCTCGCGGACGGCCGTGAGCTGGTCGACGGCATGTCGTCGTGGTGGGCGGCCATCCACGGCTACCGCCACCCCGTGCTGGACGCGGCCGTCACCGGCCAGCTCGGCCGGATGAGCCACGTGATGTTCGGCGGGCTCACGCACGAGCCCGCCATCCGGCTCGCGACGAAGCTCGTCGAGATCACGCCCGCGGACCTGCAGCACGTGTTCCTGTGCGACTCCGGCTCGGTGTCGGTCGAGGTCGCGGTGAAGATGTGCCTGCAGTACTGGCGTTCGCGGAACCGGCCGGAGAAGCACCGCCTGCTGACGTGGCGCGGCGGCTACCACGGCGACACGTTCAACCCGATGTCCGTGTGCGATCCCGAGGGCGGGATGCACTCGCTGTGGCGTGGAATCCTGCCTCAGCAGGTGTTCGCGGACGCGCCACCGGCCGAGATGGACACCGCGTACGTCCAGCACCTGTCCGACCTGATCGAGGAGCACGCGGACGAGCTGGCCGCGATCATCGTCGAGCCGGTCGTGCAGGGCGCCGGGGGCATGCGCTTCCACGACCCGCGCTACCTGCACGTGCTGCGCGAACTGGCCTATACGCACGACGTGCTGCTGGTGTTCGACGAGATCGCCACGGGCTTCGGGCGCACGGGCGAGCTGTTCGGTGCTGATCACGCGAACGTCAGCCCGGACGTCATGTGCCTCGGCAAGTCGCTGACCGGCGGGTACATGACGATGGCCGCCACCCTGTGCACGTCCCGGGTCGCGGACGGGATCAGCAGGGGCGAGGTGCCGGTGCTCGCGCACGGGCCGACGTTCATGGGCAACCCGCTGGCGGCCGCGGTGTCGCTGGCGTCGATCGACCTGCTGCTGTCGCAGGACTGGAAGCGCGAGGTCGCCCGCATCGAGACGGGCTTGAAGAACGGACTCGCGCCAGCACGCGCGTTGCCCGGAGTGCGGGACGTGCGCGTGCTGGGCGCCATCGGTGTCGTGCAGCTGCATGAGCCCGTGGACATGGCACGAGCTACTCGCGCAGCCGTGGACGCCGGTGTGTGGCTGCGGCCGTTCCGCGACCTGATCTACACGATGCCGCCGTTCGTCAGCACGGACGACGACATCGCGGCGATCTGTCAGGGCGTGATCGCGGCCGCGAGCTGAGTGTCGGTCGGTTCGACCAGGAAGTCGCCGTTCGGGAGCACGACCACGGGGATGTTCTTGCGGCCGGCGATCTCGACCGCCCTGTCCCGCGCCTCGTCGTCGTGCTCGACGTCGACGTAGGTGAACGGCACGTTGTTGCGGGTCAGCCACGACTTCGCCCGGCGGCAGTCGCCACACCACTCGGCGCCGTACATCACGATCGGTTGTTCACCCATGCTGTCACCGTAGGTGACGTCCTAAGGTGAGTTCCCGTGAGCGTGCTGGTGATCACCGGAACCGGGACCGAGGTCGGCAAGACCGCCGTGACCGCGGGCATCGCGGCGTTGGCAAGGGCGGAAGGCAGACGGGTCGCGGTGCTGAAGCCCGCGCAGACCGGCCTGCTGCCCGGCGAGCCCGGCGACGTGGCGGAGGTGGCGCGGCTGGCGGGCGACGTGACGACCCGTGAGCTGGCCAGATACCCCGACCCGCTGGCGCCCGCGACGGCGGCGCGCAGGGCGGGAATGGCCACCGTGCACCCCAAGGACGTCGCCGCCGAGGTCACCGCCCTCGACGAGACCCACGACCTGGTGCTGGTCGAGGGCGCGGGCGGCCTGCTCGTCCGGTTCGACGAGGCCGGTTCCACGCTGGCCGACATCGCCTGGGCGGTGAACGCGCCGGTCCTGATCGTGGCCCAGGCCGGGCTCGGCACGTTGAACACGACCGCACTGACCGCAGAGGCGTTGCAGCGTCGCGGGCTCGAGTCGATCGGTGTCGTCGTCGGCAGCTGGCCGTCGCACCCGGACCTGGCGTCCCTGACCAACCTCGCGGACCTGCCGGAGGCGGCGGGTGCCCCGTTGCTCGGCGCGCTGCCCCAAGGTGTGACGAAGCTCGGTCCGGTGGACTTCCTCGGGGTCGCCAAGAGATCGTTTTCACCCTGGTTCGGGGGTGCGTTCGACCCGGACACGTTCGCGGCTCAGTTCGCGGTCCAGTGACCTACATCGCTCCACGATGAAGGATTCAGTGAGGCACACTGGCTCGCCAGGCCACCGAGGAGGAGAGACCGTGACCGCAGCGCCGGAACAGATCGACGTGCTCGACGAAGCTCGTGAGCAGGTGCTCGAACGAGGCGTCGGGCTCACCGAGGCTCAGGTGCTGAAGGTGCTGGAGCTCCCCGAGGAGCGCATCCCGGACCTGCTGGCGCTCGCGCACGAGGTCCGCGAGCGCTGGTGCGGCCCCGAGGTCGAGGTCGAGGGCATCGTCTCGCTCAAGACCGGCGGCTGCCCCGAGGACTGCCACTTCTGCTCGCAGTCGGGCCAGTTCCCGTCGCCGGTGCGGTCGGCGTGGCTCGACATCCCCGGCCTGGTGCGCGCGGCGCGGCAGACCCGCGACACCGGCGCGACCGAGTTCTGCATCGTCGCGGCCGTGCGCGGCCCGGACAAGCGGCTGCTCTCGCAGGTGCGCGACGGCATCAAGGCCATCCGCGCCGACGGCAACGACATCCAGATCGCCTGCTCGCTCGGCATGCTCACGCAGGAGCAGGTCGACGAGCTCGTGGCGATGGGCGTGCACCGCTACAACCACAACCTCGAAACGGCCCGCTCGCACTTCCCGGAGGTCGTCACCACGCACTCCTGGGAGGAGCGCTGGGACACGCTGCGGATGATCCGCGACGCCGGCATGGAGGTCTGCTGCGGCGGCATCATCGGCATGGGGGAGACGCTGGCGCAGCGCGCGGAGTTCGCCGTGCAGCTCGCGGAGCTGGAGCCCGACGAGGTGCCGTTGAACTTCCTCATCCCGAACCCCGGCACGCCGTACGAGAACTACCCGGTCGTCGAGGGCGCCGAGGCGCTGCGCACGGTCGGTGCGTTCCGGCTCGCGCTGCCGCGCACGATCCTGCGCTTCGCGGGCGGCCGTGAGCTGACGTTCGGCGACCTGGGCGCGAAGCAGGGCATGCTCGGCGGCATCAACGCGATCATCGTCGGCAACTACCTGACGAACCTCGGCCGCCCGGCGCAGCAGGACCTCGACATGCTCGAAGAGCTGTCGATGCCCATCAAGGCGCTGAGCCAGACCCTGTAATGATCACCACCATGTACTGCTCCTTCTGCGGCAAAGAGGAAGCTGGCGGCGACCACGAGTTCTGCCGTCAGCGCCTGTCGATGATCGACCCGCCGCGGTACTGCGCGGAGTGCGCGCGCCGCATGGTCGTCCAGGTGACCCCGGACGGCTGGACGGCGCGCTGCAGCCGCCATGGAGAGACCGCGTCGGCTCGGTAGTAACCTCTCGCGAATGGACGAGGAAGCAGCGCCGGTGCGCGTCGAACCCGTGCCGGAGCCGCCGTACGTCTACCACTACTACCCCCGGCCCCGGCCGAAGGTGGTGGTGAAGCGGGACCTGCTGCCGAGCCTCGTGGTGGCGCTGACGACGTTCGCGTTCGGGCTGCCCGCCGCGTACCTGTGGTCGTGGCTCGCGCCGGCCCAGCTCAAGATCGTCTCGGCGCAGGACAGCAAGTTCTACCCGATCGGTGTCGAGAGCTACCACCGGCTCGACGCGCTGATGGTGTTCGTGCTGATCGGTCTCGGCGCCGGTGTGATCACCGGGATCGCGACGTGGCTGCTGCGGCAGCGGCGCGGGCCGGTCGTGATGCTGGGGATGACCGCGGGCTCGTTCGCGGCGGGGTGGTTCGCGCAGTTCCTCGGCGGAACGCTGGCCGCGGGCGCCTACCCGATGCCGTCGACGATCAAGGCGAACGACACGTTGCTCGTCGCGCCCGCCCTGGAGACGTGGTGGGGAATCATGGCGTGGCCGCTGGGCGCCGCGCTGGCGTACGGCTGCTGCGCGGCGTGGAACGGTCTGGACGACCTGGGACGACGCCTCGGCTGAGTGCTCGGGGCGCCGTCCTCGTGGCTGCCTAGCCGACCCGGTAGGCGAAGTCCGGCATGTCCGTGACGAACATCTGGCCCGGTGCGTGCGTGATCGCGAACGGCGGCTTCGACTGCATCAGCACGGCCTGGGGAGTCACCCCGCACGCCCAGAACACCGGCACGTCACCGGGTTCGTGCTCGACCGCGTCCCCGAAGTCCGGCACGTCGACGTTGTTGATGCCGAGCATCCTCGGGTCGCCCGCACCGACCGGAGCCCCGTGCACCGACGGCATGAGCGCGGTGACCTTGTGCGCCATGTCCACAAGGGACTCCGGGATCCAGCGCATCGACACGACCATCGGGCCGTGCAGCCGTCCCGCGGGCCGGCACTGGATGTCGGTGACGAACATGGACACGTTCTTGCCCTGGTCGACGTGCCTCAGCGGCACACCCGCGTTGGTGAGTGCCGTCTCGAACGTGAAGCTGCAGCCGATCAGGAACGTCACCAGGTCGTCGCGCCAGTGCTCGGTGGCGTTCTCGGGTTCGGCCACGAGCTCACCGTTCTCCCAGATGCGGTACCGCGGCGCGTGGGTGCGCACGTCGGCGTCCTGCTTGAGCGCACTGACCGTCTCGCCCGCGTCCAGCACGTCGAGCACCGGGCACGGCTTGGGGTTGCGGTGGGTGAAGAGCAGGAAGTCGTACGCCCAGTCCTTGGGAATGGCGATCAGGTTGGCCTGCGCCTGCCCCGGCGCTTGTCCCGCGGTCGTCATTCGAGCTCCTTGTTGACCGTCTCCGGCAGCCAGATCAGCGCGAGGACACCGACCCCGTACGCGGCCGCCCCGAACAGCATCGCACCGCCGATGCCCATCCGGTCGGCCATGAACCCGACCAGACCGGGGAACACCGCGCCGAACGCGCGCCCCAGGTTGTAGGTGAAGCCCTGCCCGGTACCGCGCAGCCGCGTCGGGTAGAGCTCGGACAGGTAGCTGCCGAACCCGCTGAAGATGGCGCTCATGCAGAACCCCAGAGGGAAGCCCAGGAACATGACCAACGTGTTGGCGCCGTTGGGGATCTGCGTGTACGCGACGATCAGCAACGCGCTGGCGATCGCGAACAGCGTGAAGGTCTTCTTGCGCCCCAGGTAGTCCGTGAGATAACCGCCGGACACGTAGCCGATCCACGCGCCCGTGATGAGGAACGCGAGGTAGGCGCCCGTGCCGATGATCGTCAGGCCGCGCCCGGTCTGCAGGAACGCCGGGAGCCACAGCGCGAGCGTGTAGTACCCGCCCTGCACGCCGGTCGCGAGCAGGGACGCGAACACCGTCGTCTTGAGGATCGGACCCTGGAAGATCTTGGCGAACGTGCCGCCCTCCCGGGGCTGCGCCTTGGTCTCCGGCGCGTCCTCGACGTTGCGGCGCACGTAGAAGATGAGCAGCGCGGGCAGCGCACCCGTCCAGAACATGATCCGCCAGCTGATGGCCGGATCGGCCAGCGTGGCGACCAGCGTGTTGACGAGGACCGCGAGCCCCCAGCCGACGGCCCAGGCGCTCTGGATGAACGCGACCGTCCGCCCGCGGTACTTCGGCTTGCAGTACTCGGCCACGAGGATCGCGCCGGCCGCCCACTCGCCACCGAAACCCAGGCCCTGCAGCGCGCGGAAGACCAGCAGGGTCTCGTAGTTGGTCGCGAAACCGCACAGCACCGTGAAGAACGCGTACGCCGCCACCGTGATGACGAGCGTTTTCGACCGGCCGAACCGGCCGGCCATGACGCCCGCCACCGCGCCGCCGATGGCGCTCATCAGCAGCGTGCTGGTGCCCAGCAGACCGGCCTCTGCCTTGGTGAGGCCGAAGTAGCCGGTGATCGCGACCAGGCTCAGGGGCAGGACCCAGTAGTCGTACGAGTCCAGTCCGTAGCCGCCGAAGGCGCCGACGAACGCGCGCCTGCCCTTCTGGCCGAGACTGCGGAACCAGGCGAAACGGCCTGTGTCCTCGGTCGTGGACGTGCTCATGGGACACCTCGCAGCGTGGTGGAGGAGTGGTCGAGTGTGATGTGGAACTCAGGGTAAGGATTGTTCAACAATCCCACAAGGCCACAATTCAACGATCCGACGATCGGCGGGTGCGGGGTGGGCTGGGTGGTGCCTGCGGGTGGGGGCTCAACGGGCTGGCGCTTCGGCTCACCGCGGCGGCTCGGCGGGCACGGCGCGATCAGCTCGGGGAGGTTGGCGCTGCGGCTTGAGGAGCTGGGGCGGGGCAGCTCGAGGCGGACGCGGGCGGCTCGACGAGCTGACGCCAGGCGGTTCGACGAGCTGGGGCGCTGTGGCTGGAGGGGATGGGGCGGTGGCTCGCGGGGCTGAGCACGGCGGCTGGAAGGAGACGGCGCGGTGGCTGGAGGGGGACGGCGCGGTGGCTGGAGACGCAGGCGCGTGCGCTGACCCGACCTGCTCCGCGGTGCGCCGCGCTCGTTCCTCACCCGCTCAGCGCTGGCGTCCGGCCGCCCAGGCCTCCGCCCTTCGGCGTGCGCCCCCGAAACCCCGCCGCCGAACCCGAGCACCCTGATGCTCTCGCCCGACCGCTGCTTGATGCTCTCGCCCGACCGCTGCCTGACGCTTCCGCCCGGCCGCCACCCGATGCTCTCGCCCGACCGCAGCCCGATGCACCCGCCCGACCGCCACCCTGAAGCTCTCGCCCGACCGCAGCCCGAAGCTTTCGCCCGACCGCCACCCTGAAGCTCTCGCCCGACCGCAGCCCGAAGCTCTCGCCCGACCGCCACCCCGAAGCTCTCGCCCGACCGCAGCCCGAAGCTCCCGCCCGACCGCAGCCCAAAGCCACACCCGGCCCCCGACCCCGGCAGCTAGTTGGGACTGGGCACGTGCCCGAACTCCGTCAACGGCACCGGAACAGCCTTCAACGCGGACAAGATCCCGGTCTCCCGATGCAACATCCGCCGCACCAACCGCAACCGCCGAGCCGGCGACCTCTCCTCCAGCAACCGCTGCCGATCCTCCACCGGCAACAGGCAGTCAGCGGCCAGCAGGTACGACAGATCCCCCAAGGACACGTCGTCCTCGGGCGCCGACCAGTCCTCCCGATGCCAGGCGGCCCCGCAGTACCGCTCATGAGCAGCCCGCGCCCCGCGCTCCAAAATCGGCACGACCTCCAGAGCCGCCTCCGGCACGGGAGCGTCGTCCACGTAGTCGACGTGGGCCAGCAGGTACGGCGCCGTGGTCGTGTCGACGTCGAGCAGCCGGAACCGGCGCACCCCGCGCGTCACGATGTCGAAGCGGCCCTCCGGCAGGGGGCGGGCGTCCAGCAGGTCCGCCGAGCAGCCGATGTCCTGCAGTGAGCGGACGTTGTCGGCGCCCATTTCCCAGCCCTGCTTGATGCACACGACGCCGAACGTCCTGCCGAACAGCGAGCCGGTCATCAGGTCGACGACGAGCTGGCGGTAGCGGGGTTCGAAGATGTGCAACGGCAGAGAAGCCCCTGGCAGCAGCACTGTGCCCAGGGGGAACAACGGAAGCGTCTCTGCCACGCGTGCAACGTTACGTGGTGCCACCTCCGCCTGCTGGACGGCCGGATCCCGGCGGCCTCAGCACGGCGAACGGATCAGTCACCTTGATTCCCTTGGCGCTGAACCGGAACAGGGCGGCGGGGCGGCCGCCGGACGGGCCGGGGGGGGCGGTGCCCCCCGTGGGCTCCAGCAACAACCGGCGGGAGAGCACGCGCTGCAGGTTCGTCGCGGACACGCGGTAGCCCAGGGCCGCGGAGTAGTGGTCACGCAGCAGGGAGATCGTGAACTCCGGTGGTGCGAGGGCGAAACCGACGTTCGTGTACGACAGCTTCGAGCCCAGCCTGTGCCGCGCTCGCACGACGATCGAGGCGTGGTCGAACGCCATCGCGGGCAGCTTCTCGACGCAGTGCCAGGCCGTGTCCGACGGGACCTCCGGGTCGACGTCCGAAGGGACCAGTCCCAGGAACGCGGTCGCCACGACGCGGGGACCGGGAACGCGGTCCGGTGCGCTGAACACGGCGAGCTGTTCGACGTGTGACAACTGTCGCACGTCGACTTTTTCGGCCAGCTGACGGCGGATGGAGGACTCGACGTCCTCGTCCACCCGCAGCTCGCCACCCGGCAACGACCAGCGGTGAGCGTGCGGTTCCCGAGCGCGCTCCCACAGCATGACCTGGAGTGACGCACCTCTCACCCGCAACACAGCGGCCAGAACTTCGTGCCCCACACCTGCCACCCGGCTGATACTATCGGCCACGTTTTCGACCAGTAGGCGAAAACCCCGGATCGAGGAGGCAGTGATGGTCGCTACCGCAATCGTGGAGCGAACCGCGTCGGGTGTGTACGGCGGAGTCGAGCCGAACGCCGCGTGGCGAGACGAGGTGCTGCGTCTCGCGGAGGAACGCGACGCCGTCATCCTGGCGCACAACTACCAGCTGCCCGAGATCCAGGACATCGCCCACCACACCGGCGACTCCCTCGCGCTGAGCCGGATCGCCGCGCAGTCCGACGCGCAGACCATCATCTTCTGCGGCGTGCACTTCATGGCCGAGACCGCGAAGATCCTGGCCCCGCAGAAGACGGTGCTGATCCCGGACGAGCGCGCGGGCTGCTCGCTCGCCGACTCGATCACCGGCGCGCAGCTGCGCGAGTGGAAGGCACAGCACCCCGGTGCCGTCGTCGTGTCGTACGTGAACACCACGGCCGAGGTGAAGGCGGAGACGGACATCTGCTGCACGTCCTCGAACGCCGTCGACGTGGTGCGCTCGATCCCGGCCGGCCGCGAGGTGCTGTTCTGCCCGGACCAGTTCCTGGGCGCGCACGTCAAGCGCGAGACCGGCCGCGAGAACCTGCACATCTGGGCCGGCGAGTGCCACGTCCACGCCGGCATCAACGGCCCGGAGCTGGCCGAGCGCGCCGCTGCGAACCCGGACGCGGACCTGTTCATCCACCCGGAGTGCGGCTGCGCCACGTCAGCGCTCTACCTGAGCGGCGAGGGCATCGTCCCGGCGGAGAAGGTCAAGATCCTCTCGACCGGCGACATGATCACCGCGGCCCGCAGCACCAACGCGAAGAAGGTGCTCGTCGCGACCGAGGTCGGCATGCTGCACCAGCTGCGCAAGGCCGCCCCGGAGATCGACTTCCGCGCCGTCAACGACCGCGCGTCCTGCACCTACATGAAGATGATCACGCCGGCCGCGCTGCTGCGGTGCGTGCGCGATGGCCTGGACGAGGTGCACGTCGACCTGGAGACCGCCAAGCGCGCCCAGGGTGCCGTGCAGCGCATGATCGAGATCGGCAAGCCCGGCGGCGGTGAGTGATGGCCGCGCGCTGGGAAGCGCGAGCCGACCTGATCGTGGTCGGCACGGGCGTGGCGGGTCTGACCGCCGCGCTGCGGGCTCGTGAGCTGGGACTTCGTGTCCTGGTCGTCACGAAGGCCGCGGGGGACGACGGCAACACCCGCTGGGCGCAGGGCGGCGTCGCCGTCGTCATGGAGGACCAGCACGACCCCGGTGACTCGGTCGCGAAGCACATCGGCGACACGCTGACGGCGGGCGCGGGTCTCTGCGACGACGCGGCCGTCGCGGCGATCATCACCGACGGTCCCGCGGCCGTGGCCCGGCTGCGCGAGCGCGGTGCCGTGTTCGACGCGAAGCCGGACGGCCTGCTCGAACGCACCCGCGAAGGCGGCCACAGCGCGTTCCGCGTCGTGCACGCCGGTGGTGACGCGACGGGTGCCGAGGTCGAGCGCGCGCTACTAAAGGCCACTGTGGACGGACGGGTTCCCCTGCTGGAGAACCACATCGCGGTCGACGCGGTGAAGACGCCGCTCGGCGCCGTCGCCGGACTCCTGGTGCTGGACGGCAACGGCGTGCCCGGTGTGCTCACCGCGCCCGCCGTGCTGCTCGCGACCGGCGGCCTCGGCCAGATGTACCAGGCGACCTCGAACCCTTCCGTGGCAACGGGTGACGGCCTCGCGCTCGCACTGCGGGCCGGCGCGCTGGCCGCGGACGTCGAGTTCATCCAGTTCCACCCGACCGTCCTCTACACGGGTCGCGGCGCGCGTGGCCGCTGCCCGCTCGTCACGGAAGCGGTGCGCGGCGAAGGCGCCGTGCTGATCGACGCGACGGGCGCCCGCGTGATGAAAGGCGTGCACCCGCTCGAAGACCTGGCCCCGCGCGACGTCGTGGCGGCCGCGATCACCCGGCACATGGCGACGGGACCGGGCGGCGTCGACGACCACGTCTTCCTGGACGCGACGGCGTTGCACGACATGGCGACGCGCTTCCCGACCGTGTTCTCGGCCTGCAACTCGGTGGGCATCGACCCGGCCGTGGACCCGATTCCCGTCGCCCCGGCGGCGCACTTCGCCTGCGGCGGAGTGGTCTCGACCGTCGACGGCCGCACCGGCGTGACCGGTCTGTACGCGGTCGGCGAGGTCGCCCGCACGGGCCTGCACGGCGCGAACCGCCTGGCCTCCAACAGCCTGCTCGAAGGCCTGGTCTGCGGCACCCGTGCCGCCGAGACCGTCGCCGCCGACCTCGCGATCGGCCTGATCGCGCCCGCACGTACCGCGGAGGTCTCGCTGCCCACCGCTCCGGTGGCGGACCGCGACCTGCTGCAGCGCGTGATGTCCCGCTACGCCGCCATCGGCCGCGACGCCGAGGGCCTGGCAGTCGTCGGCTCGGTGCTCGACGTGTCCACTGTGGACAAGCAGCTGGAGTCGCGCGAACTGGTCGAGGACGCGGCGCTCACCATGGCCGCCCGCGCCCTGATCGCGGCGGCACAGCAACGCACCGAGTCACGCGGTTGCCACGTCCGCACGGACTTCACCGAGCGTTCCGAGTCGTGGCAACGCAGTCAGCTCGTCCGGCTCACCCCGACCGGTCAGCCCGTGCTGGCCGATCCTGTTCTCGCGGAGGGTGTCGCATGACCTTCGACCCGAACATCGACTGGGATGACGCGAACCGGGTCATCCAGCTCGCGCTGGAGGAGGACCTCCGCTACGGCCTCGACGCCACCACCTTGGCGACGGTGCCGGAGAAGGCCGTCGCCACGGCCGAGATCACCCCTCGCGCGGCGGGCGTGCTGTGCGGTGTTTCCGTTGCCCGCACGGCTTTCCAGCGCTACCTGCCGCAGATCGAGGTGCTCTCCGAAGCGCAGGACGGCGGCAAGGCAGTGCCGGGCGAGCCGGCACTCGTGCTGACCGGCCCGACCCGAGGCCTGCTCACCGTCGAGCGCACGGCGCTGAACCTGATCTGCCACCTGTCCGGCATCGCCACGCAGACCGCCCGCTGGGTCAGCGCGATCGAGGGCACCGGCGCGGCCGTCCGCGACTCGCGCAAGACGTTGCCGGGCCTGCGTTTGCTGCAGAAGTACGCGGTGCGCGCCGGCGGCGGGGTGAACCACCGCATGGGCCTCGGCGACGCGATCCTCATCAAGGACAACCACGTCGCCGCGGCCGGTTCGGTCGGCGCCGCGATCCGCGCGGCTCGCGCCCACGCCCCCGAGTTGCTGATGGAGGTCGAGGTCGACAGCCTCGACCAGCTCGACGAGGCACTGGCCGAGGGCGCGGAACTGGTGTTGCTGGACAACTTCACGCCCGAGCAGTGCGCTCAGGCAGTCCAGCGGCGTCCGGACGGCGTGAAGCTGGAGGCGTCCGGCGGGCTCACGCTGGACGTGGCCCGCGCGTACGCCGAGACCGGCGTGGACTACCTCGCGGTGGGCGGCCTCACGCACTCGTCGCCGGCGTTGGACCTCGGCCTGGACCTGAAGTAGCGCCCGGCCGCCGTCACCCGACCTCGGCGGCGGCCTTCACCCGCGGTGCGCACCGCTCGACGCTGAAGTGCTGGACGCCAGCAAAGCCAGAGCACTCGGGCAGGGACATGCGTCCGCGGAGGCTCAACCTAACTGGAGGTCAAGCGCCGGTTCGCCAGCACCGGCAGAACCTCGCGAGCCCGCGTCACCACGTCGAAGTCCAGGTCCACGATCGTGTCGGAGGGCTGGTCCGACAGCTGCACGACGACGTTCCCGAACGGGTCGGCCACGGTCGAGTAGCCGATCCCGGTGGGCGCCACGACCCCGAGATCGCCGGGATGGGCCTGCCCGCAGGCCACCACAAAGGACGTGCAGTCCAGCGCTCGCGCTCGGACCAGCAACTCCCACTGCTCCTTCTTGCCCGCACCGGCACCCCACGACGCCCCGACCAGCACTGCGGACGCACCCTTGTCGGCCAGCGCGCGGAACAGCTCGGGGAAGCGGATGTCGTAACAGGTGGCGACGCCCAGGGTGACGCCGTCCAGCTCGAAGACGACCGGTGCGGCCCCGTGCTCGACGGTCCGCGACTCCTGGAACCCGAACGCGTCGAACAGGTGGATCTTGTCGTAACCCACGTGCAGATCCGGCCCGGTCACGAGCAGGGTGTTCCTCACCCGGTCACCGGCGGGCGTGAACATGCCCGCCACCACCACGACGTCGTGCTGGACGGCGATCTCGTGCACCGCCGAGGCCCACGGCCCGTCCAGCGGCTCCGCGACGGGCCCGAGCGGCACGCCGAAGCGGCACATCGTCGCCTCGGGCAGCACCACGACCCGGGCTCCCTCCGCCCGGCGCACCGCGTCGCGCACCAGCTCCAGGTTGGAGCGGGGGTCGGTGGTCGAGCTGATCTGACTCACGGCGATCCGCATGGGGATCACTGTAGGGTCCGAACGTGCGTTCCCCACTGCTCCTAGTCGTGTTGCTGGCCGTCGCGGGCTGCACCGAAACCGCCCCGCCCCGCCCGGACGGTGGGTCGAACGGCACGTCGATCGTGCTGGCCGACCGCGACGAGCCGGCGACGCTGAACCCGCTGCTCGGCTACGGCGCGCAGGGCGTCTCGAAGATCTACGACGGGCTGGTCGAGCACCGCCAGGACGGGTCGCTGACCCCGCAGCTCGCGGCCGACCTGCCGCAGCCGTCGGCGGACGGGCTGAGCTGGACGGTCGAGCTGCGCGGCGACGTGAAGTTCACCGACGGCAGCACGTTCGGCGCGGAGGACGTCGTCGCCACCTACACCGCGGCGCTGCGGAACCCGGTCAAGGACCGGTTCAGCACCCTCGCGGGCGTCGAGCAGACCGGCCCGTCGACGGTCCGCTTCACCCTCACGCAGACGCAGGCCGCGTTCCCGCACCTGCTCGTGCTCGGCGTCCTGCCGAGCGAGCAGGCGAACCCGGACGGCAAGCCCGTCGGCACCGGCCCGTACAGGGTCACCGAGTGGAAGAAGGGCGACCGGCTGCTGCTGGAGTCCAACGAGGGCTACTTCGACGGCGTGCCGAAGATCAAGAAGGTGACGGTCGTCTTCGTCACCGACGACAACCAGCGCGCCCGCCGCATGCAGGACGGCGAGTTCGACGGCACGGTGCTGCCGCCCAAGATCGCCACGCAGTTCGCCGGGAAGTCCGGACTGCAGGTGAACCACCACCGCAGCGCCGACTACCGCGCCGTGCGGCTGCCCGCGGCCAACCCGGTCACCGGCAACGCCTCCGTGCGCCTCGCGCTGAACTTCGCCGCGAACCGCCAGGCCATGATCGACAGCCTGCTGGAGGGCAAGGGCACCATCGCGTACACGCCGGTGCCGGACGCGCTCGCCGAGGAGTTCGACCCAACCGCGAGGTTCCGCTTCGACAAGGCCGAGGCGGCGCGGCTGCTCGACGTGGGCGGCTGGGTGCCCGGCGCGGACGGCATCCGGGTCCGCGAGGGTGTCGCGGCCCGCTTCACGCTGATGTACCCGCTGGGCGACGACCTGCGCGCGGACCTGGCCACGGCGTTCGCCGCCGACGCCAAGGCCGTGGGCGTCGACGTGCAGCTCGCGGGCCTGTCGTGGGAGGCGATCCGCCCGCGGATGACCCAGGACGCGCTGCTGTACGGCGAGGGCTCGCCGTTCGACCCGGACCTGATGCTCTACGACCTGCGCGGCCAGGGCAGTCCCGCCGCCGACGCCGCGCTCGAGAACGGCCGCAGGCTGATCGACCCGGCCCAGCGTGCGGTGGCGTACAAGCTCTTCCAGCAGGCGTTCGTCGCGGCGCCGTCGATGGCGGTGCTGGTCTTCCCCGAGCACGCGTACGTGATGCGCGACTCGTGGAACGGCTACCAGCCCGTGGTCGACCCGAACTCCTACGGCGCGCTGACCTGGGGCCCGTGGTGGAACCTGGAGAAGTGGGAGCCTAAGTAGTACGGGCGTTGATCTCGCGGACGGCGCGCTCCGGGTCGTCCGCCCAGAACTCGACGCGCTCGACCTGCCGCGCTCCGGTCTTGCCGAGGTCGACGAGCTGCGGCTCGTGGAACGGCACGGACACGTTCGTCCTGGTCAGCGACTGGATGACGAGCGCGTCACCGATCACCTCGACGCTGCGCTGGCCCTTGTGGGTGCGTTCGGCGACCTGGGCGTGCCCGAGGTCCTCGGTCGGGATGCGCCAGTCGAAGAACCCCAGCTGCCGCAGCCGCAACTCGTCGGCGGACACGGTGTGCGGCTGCTTCGTCAACACGTAGAGAGCGCCCACGCACACGACGGTGTTCAGCACGCCCAGGACGATCAGCGTGATGAGCAGCCACGGGATGTCCAGGCCGAACGCGACCAGCGCGATCCCGACCGCCGTGATGATCAGGAACCGCACGTACCGCGGCTTCATGCGCTTGCCGTAGGGGATCTCCACCATGGCGCTGAGCCTATTTTCGCAGCGCCCGGACCACGCCGCCGGGGTCGTCCGCCCAGAACTCGACCTTCGTCACGTCGTGCGCGCCACGTCGGCCCAGGTCGACCTCCTGCGGTTCGTTCAGGCGCAGCGACACGTTGGTGGAGCCGGAGATCTCCAGGACGAGCGTGCCGTCCACAACGGACCGGGTCCGGTGCAGCGACCGGCTGGTCGTGCCCTGCGTCACGCTTTCGATGGCCGCCAACGGAATCCCGTACTCGAACTCACGCGCGTACCGCAGCCACAGGTGTTCGTCGTCCACGGAGTGCTTGAACTTCTGGAGCATCCAGATCTGCCACCCCAGCAGCACCGCCCCCAGCACACCGAACACGAGCAGCACGGCCCGCAGCCAGAACCACGGCACGATCAGCTCCACGAGCAGGACTTCCAGCGGTGTCAAGACGACGAACACCCACAGGAACGGCCGCACCTGTGCGCTGTAACCGAAAGTTCGATCCCCCATGACCTCGATGGTGGCACAGTGGGGCGGGTGAGCGACCTGATCTTCCTGGACAGCGCCGGTTCCTCGATCCCGCCCACCGAGGTGGTGGACGAGGTGGTCGGGCACCTGCGCCGGGAGACCGAGATCGGCGGGTACCGGGCCGCCGCGGAACGCGGTGACGACGTCGAGGCGGGCTACGGCGTGCTGGCCGGGCTCTTCGGCTGCGAGCCGTCCGAGGTCGCGTTCACCGACAGCGCGACCAGGTCGTGGCTCACGGCCTTCGACGCCGTCCCGCTCGCGAAGGGCGACCGGATCCTCGTCACCGAGGTCGAGTACGGCGGCAACGCGGTGCCGATGCTGCGCCGCGCCGAGGAGACCGGCGCGACGATCGAGGTGATGGCGTCCGACCGGCACGGGCAGGTCGACGTCGGCGCGCTGGAGCTGGACGAACGGGTCAAGCTGATCTCGCTCGTGCACGTCCCCACCAACGGGGGCCTGGTCAACCCGGTCGACGAGGTCACCGCGAAGGCCCACGAGGTCGGCGCCCTGGTGCTGCTGGACGCCTGCCAGTCGACCGGCCAGCTCGACCTGAGCGGCCTCGACTACGACATGCTCGTCTGCACCGGCCGCAAGTGGCTGCGCGGCCCTCGCGGCACGGGCGCGCTGGTCGTGCGGAACGACGTGCGGCGACGGTTGCGGCCCCGTCTGATGGACCACAGCGCGGCGGAGTGGGTCGCGCCCGACCGCTACGAGCCGCGCGACGACGCGCGGGTGTTCGAGCTGTGGGAGTACAGCGTCGCGGACCGGCTGGGGTTGATCGCCGCCGCGAAGTACGCGCTGGCCAAGGGCCTGGACGTGATCGAGGCCGAGGTCGCGGACCGTGCCAGGCGCTTGCGCGAGGGCCTCGCGAACATCGACGGGATCACCGTGCGGGACCTGGGTGAACGGCAGGCGGGCATCGTCACGTTCACGAGCGACCGGGTGCCGGCGACGGAGCTCAAGGACCGGCTCTGGCGGGAGAACGTCGCCGTGACGGTGTCGCAGCGCGCGTCGACGATGTTCGACATGACCAGGAGGGGCCTGGACGAAGTAGTGCGGGCCTCCCCGCACTACTTCGTCACCCACGAAGAGATCGATCAGGCGCTGGAACGGATCAGCAGGTCTGGTTGATGACCCGCTTCACGCAGTCCGAGTAGCTCATGAACAGGTCGACGGCGCGGTCGTTGCGCGACGTCTGCGCCGCGATGACCGTGTCACGCGGGTAGAAGCCGTTGAGGCCGCCGCTGCTCGGGTACATCTCGAAGGTGTAGGCCCAGATCTTGTGCTGGCCCCACATCCAGTCGTCGCTGCTGCCGTCGGTGATGTACAGGTCGCTCGCCTGTTCCGGCGTGTAGCCGTTGGTGGCGGCCATCTGCCGGCCGAGCGTCTGGAACGCGCGCGCCTCGTCCGCGTTGAGACCGGGGTCGGTGTCGTTGCGGGTGTAGCCGTACGGCCACAGCACGAGCTCCGAGAACGAGTGGAAGTCGATGAACGTCTTGATCTGCTGGGTGCCGCCGACCACGCGCGAGTTCACGAAGTCGCGGATGCGGGCGGTCTCCGGCGCGGAGAACGCCGACGGGCCGCGGTAGGTGTCGGACGTCGTGCTACCGCTGGAACCGCCGCAGCAGCCCCACTTGTAGCCCCAGTTGCGGTTGAGGTCGGTGCCGTTGCCCTGGCGGTTCTTGCGCCAGCCGCGGAACGAACCCGTGGCGATGTCGTACTCGGCGCCGTCCGGGTTCATCATCGGGACGATCCAGACCTCGCGGCTGTCGACGAGGTTCTTGATCGCCGAGTTGGCGTAGTTGTCGGTGTAGCGCTTGATGATCTGCAGGCACTGCTCGACGGTCAGGTGCTCGCGGGCGTGCTGGCCGCAGACGAGCAGCACCTCCGGCTCGTTCTCGTCCGAGGCCACGTTGTCGCTGACCTTGAGCGCCCAGATGTCCCGGTTCTGGAAGCTCTTGCCGATGCTGCGCAGGCTCGCCAGGGTCGGGTGGTCGCGGACCGTCTGCTGCAGCTCCGCGGTCGTCTCCGCGAAGTTGTGGTAGCCGGTGTAGCCCGCCGGGAAGTCCAGCGTGCCGATCTGGCCGGGCTGCGGGTCGGCGAACTGGACCTTGCCGAGCTTCTTGAGCTCCTGCTCGAAGTCGCCCAGGTACTTGATCGGAAGTCCCGTCGCCTGCAGGGCGCGGTACTGGGACTTGTCCGCGACGACCGAGACCGTGGTGAGCTTCGTCGCGCCGAGCACGTCGACGCCGATCTGGGCGACCTGGGTGCGTTCGGCGGACGTGTTGGCGGTGACCTCCAGCAGATAGCGGCCGGAGTCGGCCGTGCTGGGCGTCGCCATGCCCGCGACCAGCACGGGCAGGCATATCGCGAGCACTGCGGCGATCTTGCCGCGGCTCTTGGTGAACATGGGTCCTCCATCATCAGCAGGGGTTTGCGACGGAGTGGTGCTCGACCGAGCGTGGCCGGGGCGTCACAGGCTGAGTAGCGCCGATAGCGGGCTGACCGTTGACAGATTTCCGCAGGAACTAGGCTGTGGGACATGCTGAACCGCATCGACCTGCGAGGTCGCACCACGACTCCCGCACAGCTGCGCGCCATCGTGCCGCGCGCCGAGGTGGACGTGGACGCGGTTCTGCATCACGTGCGGCCGATGGTGGACGCGATCGCGGCCCGTGGCGTCGAGGCGGCGCTGGAGTACACCGAGAAGTTCGACGGCGTTCGTCCGGTTTCAGTCCGTGTGCCCGCTTCGGAGATCTCGTCCGCTTTGACCTCGCTGGACCCTGCCGTGCGCGAGGCCCTGGAAGAGGTCATCGCACGCACCCGGCGCGTGCACGCCGACCAGAAGCGCGTCGACACGACGACCCAGGTGGTCCCCGGCGGCACCGTCACGGAGAAGTGGGTGCCGGTCGCGCGCGTCGGCCTCTACGCGCCCGGCGGCCTCGCCGTCTACCCGTCGACGGTCGTCATGAACGTCGTGCCCGCCCAGATCGCCGGCGTCGAGTCGCTGGTCGTGGCCTCGCCGCCGCAGGCGGAGTTCGGTGGCCTGCCGCACCCGACGATCCTGGCCGCCGCCGCGTTGCTCGGCGTCGACGAGGTGTGGGCCGTCGGTGGCGCCCAGGCCATCGCGCTGCTGGCGCACGGCGGCGTGGACACCGACGGTGCCGAACTGGCGCCCGTCGACGTCATCACCGGTCCCGGCAACATCTACGTGACGGCGGCGAAGCGGCTGCTGCGCGGCCTGATCGGCATCGACTCCGAGGCGGGACCGACGGAGATCGCGATCCTCGCCGACTCGTCCGCCGACGCCGTGCACGTGGCCGCGGACCTGATCAGCCAGGCCGAGCACGACCCCCTCGCCGCCTCGGTGCTCGTGACGGACTCGGACGAGCTGGCGGACGCCGTGGACGCCGAGCTGGAGCGCCAGATCGGCGCGACCAAGCACGTCGAGCGGATCCGCACCGCGTTGAGCGGCAAGCAGTCCGGCACCGTCCTGGTGTCCTCTGTGGACGAGGGCGTGCGGGTCGTCGACGCGTACGCCGCCGAGCACCTGGAGATCCAGACGCGCGACGCGCGTGTGGTGGCGAACCGGATCCGGTCCGCCGGCGCGATCTTCGTCGGTGCCTACGCGCCGGTGTCGCTGGGCGACTACTGCGCGGGCTCGAACCACGTGCTGCCGACCGGTGGCTGCGCACGGCACTCGTCCGGACTGTCCGTGCAGACCTTCCTGCGCGGCATCCACGTGATCGACTACTCCGAGGAAGCACTGCGCGAGGTGGCGGACAAGGTCGTCGCGCTGGCGAACGCGGAGGACCTGCCCGCCCACGGGCAGGCCGTCACGGCGAGGTTCCCCCGATGAAGCCGGTGATCGGCGCACGGGTGGAGCTCTCCGACCTGCCCCTGCGCGAGGACCTGCGCGGCCGCACGCCCTACGGCGCGCCGCAGCTCGACGTCCCGTACCGCCTGAACACCAACGAGAACCCGTACGCGCCGACGGACGCGCTGGCCGCCGACGTCGTCGCCGCGGTCGCCGAGATCGCCGGCGAGCTGCACCGCTACCCGGACCGGGACGCGGTGGCGTTGCGCGAGGACCTGGCGGCGTACCTCTCGGAGGCCACGTCGATCCCGCTGACGTCGGAGAACCTCTGGGCCGCCAACGGTTCCAACGAGATCCTCCAGCAGGTCATGCAGGCGTTCGGCGGGCCGGGCCGCGTGGCGCTGGGCTTCGAGCCGTCGTACTCGATGCACCCGATCATCGCGGCCGGCACCCGCACCGAGTGGTCGCCGACGCCGCGCCGTCCCGACTTCTCGCTCGACGTGGAGAAGGCCGTCTCGGTGATCTCCGAGACGCGTCCGGACATCGTCTTCGTGACGTCGCCGAACAACCCGACGGGCCAGTCGATCCCGCTGGACGACCTGAGGCTGCTGATCGCGTCGACCACGGGCATGATCGTGGTCGACGAGGCGTACGCGGAGTTCTCCCCGCAGGAGAGCGCGATCAAGCTGCTCGACGAGTTCGGCTCGCGCCTGATCGTCTCGCGCACGATGTCGAAGGCCTTCGCGTTCGCCGGTGGCCGCCTGGGCTACCTGGCCGCCGCGCCGGCCGTGGTCGACGCCTTGCAGCTGGTGCGCCTGCCGTACCACCTGTCCGCGCTCACGCAGGCCGCCGCGCGAGCTTCGTTGCGGCACGCCTCGGAGACGCTGGGCTCGGTGGCGCTGCTGGCCGCGGAACGTGACCGGGTGGTCTCCGAGCTCGCGGCGCTGGGTTTCCAGGTCGTGCCCTCGGACGCGAACTTCGTGCTGTTCGGCTGGTTCGAGAACGCGCGGGAGATCTGGAAGTCCTATTTGGACCACGGCGTGCTCATCAGGGACGTCGGAATCGCGGGTCACCTGCGGGTGACCATCGGAACGCCCGAGGAGAACGACGCTTTCCTCGCGGCCAGCAAGGAGGTCAGCCGGTGAGTCGTGTCGGCAAGGTGGAGCGCACCACCAGGGAGTCGTCGGTCTACGTGGAGATCGACCTGGACGGCACCGGCCAGGTCGAGATCAGCACGGGTGTGCCGTTCTACGACCACATGCTCACCGCGTTCGGTGTGCACGGCAGCTTCGACCTGATCGTCCGAGCGACCGGCGACGTGGAGATCGACGCCCACCACTCGGTCGAGGACATCGCGATCGTGCTGGGCCAGGCGCTGCGGGAAGCGTTGGGGGACAAGAAGGGCATCCGCCGCTTCGGCGACTGCTGGATCCCCATGGACGAGACGCTCGCGCACGCCGCGGTCGACGTCTCGGGCCGCCCGTACACCGTGCACAAGGGCGAGCCGGAGCAGTTCAACAGCTTCGTGATCGGCGGCAACTACCCGTTCGTGCTCAACAGGCACGTCTTCGAGTCGCTCGCCTTCCACGCCCAGATCGCACTGCACGTGCGCGTCGAGTATGGCCGCGACCCGCACCACATCGCGGAGGCCGAGTACAAGGCCATCGCCCGCGCCCTGCGCGTCGCGACGGAGCCCGACCCGCGCGTCGGCGGCATCCCGTCGACCAAGGGCGTTCTCTGATGCCGAAGGAAGTCGTCGTCATCGGCCTGCTGGCCCTCGCGGGCTTCCTGGCCGGTGGCGTCTACACCACGTGGAAGACCGCCAAGGTCCTGGCGATCATCCTGCTGGTGCTGCTCCTGGTCGCGGTGGGCGGCGCCGTTCTCTGGCTGCTCTAGCCCTTGCGGGCGAGGACCCAGTGGAACGTCGCCGGGTCCGGCTCGTGCATGGTGACGAGGTCGTCGACGACGATCTCCAGGTTTTCGGTGAGCAGCGCGCGGTTCACGTCGGGACTGTTGCTGCCGAAGAACATCTCGACGCCGAGCCAGGTCTCGGTGACGTCGGGCGTGCCGACGCCGAGCGAGGCGAGGAACAGCCCACCGGGCCGGAGCCACCGCGCGATCTTCGCGAGGAGCGCGGGCTGCTCGGCGCGCGGCACGTGCAGGATCGAGTAGAACGCGGCGATGCCGTCGAACTCGCCTTCCGGGAAGTCGAGCGCAGTCATGTCGGCTTTCTCGAACCGCGCACCCGGCACGTTCGCGCGAGCCAGGTCGATCTGCCTCTGCGACAGATCGACGCCAAGCACGTCGTGCCGTTCGGCGAGCTTCCGGCCGCACGGCACGCCGGCACCGCAGCCGAGTTCGAGCACCTTCGCCCCGTCGGGCAGCCGTTCGTCGAAGGTTGCGAGGTAGCGCAGCCGAGGATCGTCGGTGATCTGCGCGGACCAGTCGAGGTACCGCTGCGCGATGATGTCGTAGCCGTCCTCGACGGTGCGCTTCACGTCGTGCTCAGGTAACGCGCCGGCACGTGCTGTGCGAGCCACACCCCGTTGGCGCTCATCCGGAACTCGTGCCCGTCCGCGTGCATCCGCTGGGCGTCGACGACCAAGATCAACGGCCGCCCACGCCGCGCGCCAACCCGCCGCGCGGTCTCGCGGTCGGGCGAGAGGTGCACGTCGTGGCGCGACATGGGCCTGAGCCCGTCACGCATGATGTCGTCGAGGTGCTGCGCGACCGTGCCGTGGAACAACTGGTCCGGCGGAACCGCGGTGGGCAGCCCGAGCTCGACCTCGACGCTGTGCCCCTGGTTCGCCCGGATGCGGTCGCCCACGACCGAGAACCGGTTCTTGTCGTTGCGTGCCACGACCTCGTGCATGTCGGCCTCGGAGATGCCGAGCGCGGTCAGGAGGTCGGCCACCGGCACCCAGCCCGCGGGGTCGAGGGTGAGGCCGACGCGCTCGGGCTTGTGCCGGAGCGCCTTGGACATCCGCTTCGAGAGGCGGATCATTCTTTCGTCTTCCATTTCGTTCCCAGGAAACCACAGCGCGTCCACCGGTTTTCACGGTGACCCCGAGGGCTACGCACGCGCCGTGCGGGAGTTCCTAGAGGGTGCCGCCCTCGAGGACGGGCTTGAGCTGGGGAGCCCCCGGCCCGTGTGAGGCCTGCTCGTCGTCGATGTTCTGCAGCGCGCAGCTGCGCAGCGACAGGCAGCCGCACCCGATGCAGCCGGTGAGCCGGTCGCGCAGGCGGTACAGGGCGTCGATGCGGGCGTCGAGCTCCGTCTTCCACGAGCGGGAGAGGCGTTCCCAGTCGGACTTCGTCGGCGTGCGGTTGTCCGGGAGTTGGGCGAGGGCGTCGCGGACGTCCTCCAGGGTGAGGCCCACGCGTTGCGCGGTGCGGATGAAGGCCAGCCGGCGCAGCACCGAGCGCAGGTAGCGCCGTTGGTTGCCCGTGGTGCGGACCGACGTGATGAGACCCCTGTCCTCGTAGAAGCGCAGCGCGGTGTGGGGAACGCCGCTGCGCTCGGCGACCTGGCCGATGGTCAGCATTTCCGGCAACTTGCTCACCGGATCATGGTAACCGCTTGACCTCCAGCTTGGTCGAGGTTGAACAGTTGGTGAGGTGCAACGGATACCAGAGCTCTTCGCGAGGATGTCCGGGGACGAGAAGCACGAGTGGGCGGCGGCCTCCACCCTCGACGTGCTCTGGGTCCTCTACGACAAGGTCCTCAACGTCACGCCCGCTACGGCCGACGACCCCGACCGCGACCGGTTCCTGCTCTCCAAGGGACACGGGCCGATGGCCTACTACGCCGTGCTGGCGGAGAAGGGCTTCATCGACGAGTCCACTTTGGACGACTGGACGTCGTGGGACAGCCCGCTCGGTCAGCATCCCGACCGAGTGCTCGTCAGAGGCGCGGAGATCAGCAGCGGCTCGCTCGGCCACGGGCTGCCCATCGCGGTCGGCACGGCCATCGGGCAGCGGATCGCCGGAAGCCGCGGCCGCACGTTCGTGCTGGTCGGCGACGGTGAGCTGGACGAGGGCAGCAACCACGAGGCGATCGCGGTGGCGGCCAGGCTCGAGGTCGCGAACCTCACCACGATCGTGATCGACAACCAGTCCGCGATGTACGGCTGGCCCGGTGGCATCGCGCGGCGGTTCGCCGTCGAGGGGTGGCAGACCGCCGAGATCGACGGCCGTGACCACGAAGCCGTCTTCGCCGCACTCACCGCGCCGCACGACCGCCCGTACGCGGTGGTCGCCAAGATCGAGAGGAGCTACTGATGACCACCATGCGCCAAGCCTTCGTCGAGACGGTCAACGACGAGATCGCCGCCGACCCGCGGATCGCCGTCGTGACGGCCGTGATCTCCAGCAACGAGTTCCCGCAGGCGAACGAACGCGTCGTGGACGTCGGGATCCGCGAGCAGACCATGGTGGGCGTGGCGAGCGGCCTGGCGTTGGCGGGCCTGCGGCCGGTCGTGCACAGCTATGCTCCGTTCCTGGTCGAACGGCCGTACGAGCAGATCAAGCTCGACATCGGGCATCAGGACGTGGGCGCGGTGTTCGTGAGCATCGGAGCGTCCTATGACGACCCGGCGTGGGGCCGCACGCACCAGTCGCCGGGTGACGTCGCGTTGTTCGACACGCTTCCGGGCTGGACCGTTCACGTGCCTGGGCACCCGGACGAGGTCACGCCGCTGCTCCGGCAGGCGCTCAAGGAGGACAACCGCGTCTACGTGAGACTTTCGTTGCACGAGAACGCCCAGGCGCATCCGGTGGGCGAGGGGTTCACGACCATCCGGCACGGGAAGCGCGGTGTGGTGCTCGCCGTGGGGCCGATGCTCGACCGCGTGGTCAAGGCCGTCGAGTCGGAGAACGCGGACGTCACGGTGCTGTACGCGGCCACGGTCCGTCCGTTCGACTCGGACGGGCTGCGCAAGGCCGTGCGGGACACGGACCACGCCGACGTGATGCTGGTCGAGCCGTACCTGGAGGGAACTTCCTCCCATCTCGTGTCCGAGACACTGCAACAAATCCCGCACCGCGTTCGTTCTACAGGTGTCAAACGGCACGCAGAGCTCCGCAACTACGGCACGGCCGAAGACCATGACGCGGCTCATGATCTCGACGTGGTGGGGCTGGGGAGTGCTGTGCGGAGTTTCTTCAGGGGGTGAAGGAACATGTTCGCGGTCATGGGGGATGACTGGACCGGCGCGCCTTCTCGCGCGCTCTAGGGGTGAGGGGTGTCTCGTGCCGTCGGATCGGTATGGTGTGGACGGAGCCGACGGCACGGACACGACGTGAACTGCATTGGTGTCCGCTGAATTCTCCGGGCGCTGCGGTGACGTCACTTGGCATGTCTGCACGAGCGTGCGAGACGGACCAGGAATGATGTTGGGCGTGAGAATGCTGATCTGGACCCCGTTGAACGCCGCCGAGCTGCAGAAGTCCATGCACAGCGGCAACGTGGGCCCCGCGGCGCTCGTCCCGGTGCAGTCCGGCACGGTGCTGCTGCCTCCGCCGGGCACCAAGCTCAACGAGGCCGCGTACATGGCGAACCGGGTGCGCAAGATCGGGAACGGCGCCGCGCTGGCCGTCTGGAACGACGAGGCCGCGCTGCTCTACCTGTTCACGTCGACGATCGGGCGGGCCTCGATGTGGGGTTCGCGCGAGGCGGTGCTGCGCTTGTCGGCGCAGGCGAAGCAGTCGGGGCCGGTCGGACTGTCCTTCGACCGCGTGACCGCGGGCATGGTCGACCTGCGGGAGAAGGAGAAGTGGCAGCTCGACGCCATCGACAAGCTCACCGCGCTGTACCCGGCAGCAGGCCGCAAGGGCCCGCTCGAACGCATCCGCGACTTCGCGAACGGCCGTGACGCGATCCCGGACTTCTTCCGCTCGGCGGGACTGCCGGAGGTCGCGCAGGTGGCCGAGCTCGCGGAACAGGGCCGCGGGGACTTCGTGCTGCGGACGCTGGAAGCACCGCACGCGAAGCTGTGGCCGCTCGCGTTGATCTTCCCGTTGCTCGTGCTGACCGCGTTGGTGACGGTGCTGCTCCACATCCCGGCGGTGGTCTACTACCTCGTCGGCGGCGTGCTCCTGGTGCTGATGTGCGCGCTGCTCGTCATGCTCAGGCGCCGGCTCGTGCGCACGAAACCGATCAACACCGTCCTGCCGGTCATCCCTGTCACGCAGGGCGCGGTCCCGACCGACTAACCTGGAGGGCGTGGCACGTGTCGTCGTACTTGACTATGGATCCGGCAACCTCCGCTCGGCCGAACGCGCACTCCAGCGGGTCGGCGCCGATGTCGAGGTGACGTCGGACCATCGGGCCGCCCGGGACGCGGACGGTCTGGTCGTGCCCGGCGTCGGTGCGTACGCGGCGTGCATGGAAGGCCTCAACTCGGTGCGCGGCGCCCGGATCATCGGCGAGCGCCTCGCCGGCGGCCGTCCGGTGCTCGGCATCTGCGTGGGCATGCAGATCCTCTTCGACCGCGGCATCGAGCACGGCGTGCTGACGGAGGGCTGCGGCGAGTGGCCCGGCACCGTCGAGCGGCTCGAAGCGCCGATCGTGCCGCACATGGGCTGGAACACCGTGCGCACGCCCGAGGGTTCGAAGCTCTTCGCGGGCCTCGACAAGGACACGCGGTTCTACTTCGTGCACTCCTACGGCGTGCGCCGCTGGGAGCTGGAGCGGGCCGAGCACCTCAGGCCGCCGCTGGTGACGTGGGCGGACCACGCGGGCGACGAGTTCGTGGCGGCCGTCGAGAACGGGCCGTTGTGGGCGACGCAGTTCCACCCGGAGAAGTCCGGTGACGCCGGTGCGCACCTCCTGCGGAACTGGTTGAACACCTTGTCGTGAGCGGAGTGCGCCTCCCGTTCTGGTTGACTACCTATTCGTGATCACACGACTGCTGGCGGTAGCCGCCCTGGTGGCTGCCGCCGTTGCCGTGCCTGGGGGCGCGCACGCCGCATCGGCACCGTTCCACGACACCTTCGACAACGCCGTGGACGCCGACCCGGCCTACGGCCTCAACGACAACCTCAAGCAGCGCCAGGGGACCGGCGCCGTCACGTACAGCCGGGTGTCGGGCAGGTGGAACACCGGTGACGTGCCGCGCCCGTGGTTCGCGCAGGTCGGTCACCCGAACCACCGAGGCGCGCTGTCGATGCACCTCGGCACGACGGCCGTGCGGCTCGACGCGCCGTCCACGGGGTCGTCGATCTCGGCGAAGCTGACACCGGTGGCGGGCAGTCGCACGTCCGGTGACTGGTCGTCGATCGCTCTGGGACGTTCGGCGAACAGCTGGGGTTATGTGTCCAACCAGGACATCGACCTCGGCTTCCTGTTGCGCGCCAACGGAGGCGTGCAGCTGTTCCAGCCGGGCAAGCCCGTGGTGAACCTGCCGTCGTTCGCCGTGGCCCACGACGACGGCTCGTTCGACGTGACCTTGACGCTCGCTGGATCGCAGCTCGACCTGTCGGTCAACGGCACGCGCAGGACGATCACGCTGGGCACCGCGGTCCCGACCGAGCGGTTGTGGATCTACCTCGGGCGTTACTCGGACGACGACAGGACCGTGAGCCTCGTCGACGACTTGCGCGTCGAGCGGATGAACTCCGACGACCTGCGCAAACGTCCCGGGTCGCAGCTGCGCCACTACGGCTACTTCGGCGCGCGGCTGAACGCCGCCGGCGGCAACCACCTGCCCGAGGTGCGCGGCCGCAGCAACCTCAACTGGGTGCAGATCAGCGACGTCGACGCCTACCGTCCCGAGGTGCTGCGCGACTGCGCTCCTGCGGGCTGCGTCGTCCACACGGGCAACGAGTTCTTCGACTGCGACGCGGCCGGCTGCCCCCTGTACCCGAACGCCGCTGCCCGCTGGCAGGTGCTCGCGGAGAAGGTGCGGCCGTACCTCGACCGGGTGGCCGGGTTCGCGTTGCAGGACGAACCGTTCCACCACGGCGCGCTTCGCGGACGTCGAGTTCTCCGCCCAGCAGATCGAGAACACGTTCCCGGACAAGAAGGTCATGCTGATCGAGGCGGGCATCCGGGTCGACGACTCCTTCCGCGTGCCCGCCGCCGTCGACTGGGTCGGCTTCGACGAGTACTGCGTGGGCTACGAGGCACTGGACGCGCGCATGACGAAGCTGGAGGAGCGTGCGCCGGGCAAGGAACTGTTCCTGCTGTCCGAGGCCGCGCCGCAGTCGTGGTGCGCGGACAGGACCGACGCGGACCTCGCGGGTACCCAGTACCTGCACTTGGCGTTGGCGCAGGAGCACCCCGCGTTCGTCGGCATCATGGTCTTCGGGCCGTGGACGGGCGTCGGACCTGCCGCGACGGGCCCCGGCACGCCGGTCCCGTCGAAGTTCCCGCGCACCACCGAGGCCCAGGAGCGCGTGGCCGCCCTCGTGCTGGGGGACGCTAGGCTGCTCGGGTGACGTTCACACTCCTCCCCGCTGTTGACGTGGCCGACGGTCGTGCCGTCCGGCTCGTGCAGGGCGAAGCCGGTACCGAGACGAACTACGGCGAGCCGCTCGACGCGGCCCTGCAGTGGCAGCGCGACGGGGCGGAGTGGATCCATCTCGTCGACCTCGACGCCGCGTTCGGCCGCGGCTCCAACCGCGAGCTGATCGCCCGTGTCGTCGGCGAGCTCGACGTGAAGGTGGAGCTGTCCGGTGGCATCCGCGACGACGCGTCGCTGGAGGCAGCCCTGGCCACCGGCTGCGCCCGCGTGAACCTCGGCACGGCCGCGCTGGAAGACCCGGAGTGGTGCGCGAAGGCGCTCGCCGCGTACGGCGAGAAGATCGCGGTGGGCCTCGACGTCCGCATCACCGAGCAGGGCCACCGGGTCAAGGGCCGCGGCTGGACGTCCGACGGCGGCGACCTCTGGGAGGTCCTCGACCGGCTCGACCGCGACGGCTGCACCCGTTACGTGGTCACCGACGTGTCGAAGGACGGCACGCTGACGGGCCCGAACCTGGACCTGCTGAGCGAGGTCTGCGCCCGCACCGACGCCCCGGTGATCGCGTCCGGAGGCGTGTCCACTGTGGACGACCTGGTGGCGCTCTCGAAGCTGTCGCGCGACGGCGTCGAGGGCTCGATCATCGGCAAGGCCCTGTACGCCGGCGCCTTCACGCTCCCGGAAGCACTCGCTGCGGTCCGTTGACCACGGCCTCGATGTGAGTGGCCGCGGCCGCGTGCGTCACACCCGTGTTGTGCAGCACGTCGGCCGCGGTCCCTTCGGCTTCCAGCAGCACGCCGAGCAGGATGTGCTCGGTGCCGATGAACATGTGACCCATCCGAAGCGCCTCGCGCACGGCCAGTTCGAGGGCCTTCTTGCAGTGCGTCGTGTACGGCTGCTTCTCCGGCCGTTGCTGGGCCTCTGAGTCGAGCCTGTTGAGGGTCGCGATGCGCGTGCTGCCGTCGCCCGACTCGAGCTTCGCGATGGTCTTGGCCGCGAGCCCCGCGGACTCGTCGAGCAACCCGAGCAGCAGGTGCTCGGTGCCGATCCGCTCGCTGAACCGCGCGTGGTGCCTGGCCAGCGCGATGACCCGCCTCGACCGCTGGGTGTAGCGCTCCATGCTCGGCTTGCCCAGTTCCGGCGACTCCTTGGGCACGAACCGCTTCTGCGCGGCCTGCTTCGTGACGCCGAGGCTCTCGCCGATCTCGGCCCAGCTCGCCCCGCCCCGCCGCGCCTCATCCACGAAGTGACCGATCAGGTGGTCGCCCAGTTCGCTGAGCTGACCGCTCAGTTCGACGGCTTTCGTCAGGCGTATGAGGGCGTCGTCGGCTTCTTGAGCGACCGTGACGATGAGGTCGGCCAACTGGATCATCCGTCAACTTTAGGTTGACGCTGAGGTGCGGGTCAACCTCGGGTTGACGATCGGTGTGGATTCAACGTTGACGCATCCGGTCCACGTGGACTCGACATTGATGCCCGTGGTCAACATGGACGCGGGCCATTGATGTGCCCATGTGACAACGTTGTCATCGCCAGGGGTGGGGTCGACCTTGCATTGATTTGGCGTGCGTCGATGTTGATCCGGGTGGCAATCAATGTCGAGTCAATGTGGGATCAACGTGGACTGATGTCGTCGATATGGACCGGGGATCTCGACGTGGACAGGCGACCTCGACGTGGACGCGGCGGCATCGATGTGGACCGGCAGCATCAACGTCGACTCCATGTCGACGGGTCTCGACAGCGACGGGTCCCGACGTCGGCGAGTCAGTTCGCCGGCGTGATCTCGATGCCGACCGTCCCGGTCCGTCCCCGCCGCAGCCTGCTGCCGGTCATCGTCAGCCAGCCCATGAACCCGTACTTCTTGACGATGCGCGAACGGACGTCGTCGCTGGCGAAGTCGTCCAGCAGCCGTGCCCGTGCCTTGACCGACGGGCCCTGGGGGTTGCCGCGGAGGTCGCACGGCCCGATCTCCACGTCCCCGCTGCGCCGGATCCGCTTGACCTTGCCGGTCTCCTTGGCGCTCCAGGCGTAGATCACGTCGTCGGAGGGGCCGGGTGCGACCCAGACCGGGGTGGGCACCGGGGTGCCGTCCTTGCGGAACGTCGTCAGCAGCAGGTACTGGCCGCGGCCCAGTTCGGTGATCATGGCGCCGCAGCGTAGTCCTCGGGCCTGCCTTGTAGGCTTTCCCGCATGTCAGTCGCGGTCCGTGTCATTCCCTGTCTCGACGTCGACCGCGGCCGGGTGGTGAAAGGCGTCAACTTCACCAACCTCGTCGACGCGGGTGATCCCGTCGAGCTCGCGAGGGCCTACGACGCCGAGGGCGCGGACGAGCTGACCTTCCTCGACGTGACCGCCAGCAGCGGTGACAGGGAGACGACGTTCGACGTCGTGCGGCGCACGGCCGAGCAGGTGTTCATCCCCCTCACGGTCGGCGGCGGCGTGCGCAGCCCCGAGGACGTCAACAAGCTGCTGCGCGCGGGCGCGGACAAGGTCAGCCTCAACACCGCCGCCATCGCGCGTCCCGAGCTGCTCAAGGAGTGCTCCGAGCGGTACGGCGCGCAGTGCATCGTGCTGTCGGTCGACGCACGACGCGTCCCGGGCGGCACTGGCTTCGAGGTCACCACGCACGGTGGCCGCACCGGCACCGGCATCGACGCCATCGCCTGGGCCGCGAAGGGCCAGGAACTGGGCGTCGGCGAGATCCTGCTGAACTCGATGGACGCCGACGGCACCAAGGCCGGCTTCGACATCGAACTGCTCGAACTGGTGCGCCGCGAGGTCGACGTCCCGCTGATCGCGAGCGGTGGTGCCGGCGCGGTCGACCACTTCCCGCCGGCCGTCGCCGCGGGCGCGGACGCCGTGCTCGCCGCGAGCGTCTTCCACTTCGGCCAGCTCCGCATCAGCGAGGTCAAGGACGGCCTGCGCCAGGCGGGCGTCGTGGTGCGGTGAAACCCGTCGAGGTGCGGGTCGCCTCGGCGGTCGCGTTCGGTGGCGCGCTCGTGTTCTTCGTGGTCGGCCTGGTCCTGTGGCGCTCCACCGGCGACCCCGACGTGCTGAAGCTGCCGTCGTTCCTCGCGATCGTCGAACTGCCGATCGCGGCCGCGCTGCTCATCAGACTCCGGTTCATGCACTACCCGGCGATGGTCGTGTTCGTCCTCGTCGCGCTGCTGCACCTGGTCATCGTGCTGGCCGACGGGCCGGCGTGGGCGCGCGTCGCGTCCGGAGTGCTGTCCGCCGTGCACATCTACGGGGTGGTCCTGCTCAACACCGGACCGGCTCGTGAACACCTGGGAGGTCCCCGTTGAGCGCTTCGCTCGATCCCGCTGTGTCCCAGCGCCTCAAGCGCACGCCGGACGGTCTCGTCTGCGCCGTCGCCCAGCAGCGGGGCACCGGCGAGGTGCTCATGGTCGCGTGGATGGACGACGAGGCGCTGCACCGCACCCTCACCACCCGCCGCGCGACGTACTACTCGCGCAGCCGCCAGCAGCTGTGGGTGAAGGGCGAGACCTCGGGGCACACCCAGTACGTGCACGAGGTCAGGCTCGACTGCGACGGTGACACGCTGCTGCTGACCGTCGACCAGGTCGGCGCCGCCTGCCACACGGGCGACCGCACGTGCTTCGACGCCACGGTGCTGCTCGCCGACGTGTGAGGCCCTAGTCGAGGTCGCCGGTGAGGTAGCGCTGCATGTTCGGCGCGATGGCCTTGACCACCGTCTCGACGTCGGTCGACGCCAGCGGTTCGAAGCGCACGACGTAGCGGACGATGCCGAGCCCGACCATCTGCGTCGCGCACAGCGTCGCCCTGAGCTCGTGCTGCTCGGCGCCGATCTCGGCGAGCACGTTCTTGAAGATCGCGTTGACGAGGAACGACTTCAGCGCGCCCGCCACCTCCGGCTGGCTGGTGACGCTGCGGATCAGCGCCGCGAACGTGCCGCCGCCGGTCGCGTCCCAGACCGTCACGAACGTGCGGACGATGCGTTCGCCGGCCTGCTCGACGGGGCCGTCGAGCAGGCGTTTGAGGATCTCGGCCGGGTCGAACGGGAGCTGCAGCACGGACTGGGCGAACAGGCCCTCCTTGCCGCCGAACCAGTGGTTGACCATCGCGGCGTCCACGCCCGCCTTGGCGGCGATCGCGCGTACCGTGGCGCCGTCGTAGCCCTTCTCGACGAACACCTCGCGGGCCGCTGCGACGAGCGCGGCCTTGGTGTCCTCGCCCGCGGCGCGGCGGCCTCGGCGTTTCTGGTTCACTTGCTCCACGTGGGTCATAGTTCAACAGTTGTTGAATTTATGCAACAATGACGCCATGGTGAGCGTCATCGGGGCTGTGGCCGCCGCTGGTCTGGGGGCCGTGAGCCCCACGCGTGAGGAGTTCCGCGAGCTGGCGGTCAACCGCCGGGTCATCCCGGTGGTCCGCAAGCTGCTCGCGGACGCGGAGACCCCGGTCGGCCTGTACCGCAAGCTCGGGGCGAACCAGCCGGGCACGTTCCTCTTCGAGTCGGCGGAGAACGGCCGCTCCTGGTCGCGCTGGTCGTTCATCGGCGTGCGGTCCACGGCGGCGCTCACGGCGACCGGCGGTGAGGCGTTCTGGACGGGCACGCGGCCCGTCGGCCTGCCCGACGGCGGCGACCCGCTGCAGGCCCTGCGCGAGACCATCGAGGTGCTGCGCACCGACCCGCTGCCCGGCATGCCCCCGCTGACCGGCGGCATGGTCGGCTACATCGGCTACGACGCGGTGCGGCGCCTGGAGCGGCTGCCCGTCATCGCCGAGGACGACCTGAAGATCCCCGAGCTGGTCATGCTGCTGGCGACCGACCTCGCCGCGCTGGACCACCACGAGGGCACCGTCACGCTCATCGCGAACGCCATCAACTGGGACGACTCGACCGAACGGGTCGACGCCGCCTACGACGACGCCGTGCGCCGCCTCGACGAGATGACGACGGCGCTGCACACGCCCGCGCCGCCCACGGCCGCCGTGTTCTCGCGGCCCAAGCCCGAGTTCCGGCGCCGGCGCTCGCAGGCCGAGCACTTCGCGGCCGTCGAGAAGGCCAAGGAGGCCATCCGCGCGGGCGAGGCGTTCCAGGTTGTCGTGTCGCAGCGCTTCGAGATCGAGACGGACGCCGACGCGCTCGACATCTACCGGGTGCTGCGCGCGACGAACCCCAGCCCGTACATGTACCTGCTGCGCCTCGACGGGTTCGACATCGTCGGGTCCAGCCCGGAGTCGCTGGTCACGGTGCGCGACGGCAAGGCGACCACCCACCCGATCGCGGGCACCCGCTGGCGCAGCGAGGACCCCGAGGAGGACGCCCTGCTCGAGAAGGACCTCCTCGCGGACCACAAGGAACGCGCCGAGCACCTGATGCTCGTCGACCTCGGCCGCAACGACCTGGGCCGCGTCTGCAAGCCCGGCTCGGTGCACGTCGTCGACTTCTTCAAGGTCGAGCGGTACAGCCACGTCATGCACATCGTGTCGACCGTGACCGGGGAGCTGGCCGAGGGCAAGACGGCCTACGACGCGGTCGCGGCCTGCTTCCCGGCCGGCACGCTGTCCGGTGCGCCCAAGCCGCGCGCGATGGAGCTCATCGAGGAACTGGAGCCCACCCGCCGCGGCCTCTACGGCGGCGTCGTCGGCTACTTCGACTTCGCCGGGGACGCGGACACCGCCATCGCCATCCGCACCGCCCTGGTGCGCGAGGGGGTGGCGTACGTGCAGGCCGGTGGCGGCATCGTGGCCGACTCCGACCCGCTGGCCGAGGACAACGAGTGCCTCAACAAGGCGGGCGCGGTGCTGGCCGCGATCGCGACCGCCCAGACGATGGCGCCGGCAGTTGAGGGCTAGCTCGCCGCTGTGGATCGCCGCGCTCCTGCTCGTGAGCGCGGCGGGTGCCTTCTGGGGTGCCGGCTCGGTGCCGATCGCGTTGCTGTGCCTCGCGGCCGTCGCGGCGGCTGTCGCGCTCAGCGGGGTGGCGCGCCGGGTCCTCGGCGCGCTGCTGGTCGTCGTCGGCGTCGCGGGTGCGTTCTCGGGCCACTGGCTGGCCATCGCGGGCGGCGTGCTCGTGGTGGCCGTCGGTGTGCTCCTGGTGGCTCTCGGGGCCCGGATGCCGAAGATCGGGATGGGCGGGCAGAAGGCCCGCGCGCACGACCCCGAGACCGACATGTGGCGCGCGTTGGAGCGTGGGGACGATCCGACCGACGACAAGAGCCCCGGCGGGACGATCTCGAACGAGTGAAGATCATTATCCGCGTTCCCGCATGTGACACGTGCACGGCCTCGGTTAGCTGCGGGGACACATGAACCCCGGTGGCTGGGGCGTTACTCCGCCGGGGTTAGCATCCCCGTAGCGGGAAGGGGAACAACACTGTGACGGTTCTCGAGTCGATCCTCGAAGGTGTGCGTGAGGATCTCGCCGCTCGCGAGGCCCAGTTGCCCTTCGACGTCGTGAAGGAGCGCGCGGCCAAGTCCGCGCCGCCGCTCGACGTGCTGTCGGTGCTGCGCGGGCCGAACGTGGGCGTCATCGCCGAGGTCAAGCGCCGCAGCCCTTCAAAGGGCGCGCTGGCGGAGATCCCGGAGCCGGCCGAGCTCGCGTCCGCGTACGAGGCGGGCGGCGCGTCGGTGATCAGCGTGCTGACCGAGCAGCGCCGCTTCGGCGGGTCGCTGGCGGACTTCGACGCGGTGCGCAGGGCGGTGAAGATCCCGCTGCTGCGCAAGGACTTCATCGTGTCGCCGTACCAGGTGCACGAGGCCCGGATGCACGGCGCGGACCTGGTGCTGCTGATCGTGGCCGCGCTGGAGCAGAACGCGCTGGTGTCGCTGCTCGACCGGGTCGAGTCGCTCGGCATGACGGCGCTCGTCGAGGTGCACACGGCCGAGGAGGCCGACCGTGCGCTGGAGGCGGGTTCGTCGGTCATCGGGGTGAACGCGCGCAACCTCCACACGCTGGAGGTCGACAAAGACGTTTTCGGCAGGATCGCTCCGGGACTACCCTCGGAGACGATCAAGATCGCCGAGTCGGGCGTGACCGGGCCCGGCGACCTGATGTCGTACGCCGGCGCGGGTGCCGACGCGGTGCTCGTCGGCGAAAGCCTGGTGACCAGCGGAGACCCCAAGGCCGCCGTGAACAAGCTCGTGACCGCGGGCTCACACCCCGCGTGCCCCCGGCCCAGCCGGTAGGGCACGGTTGATCCAAGCGCTAGAGGAGCTACCCGATGGGCCAGTTCACGCCCACCCCGCATGATCCCGACGCACGTGGCCATTTCGGTCCGTGGGGCGGCCGGTTCGTCCCGGAGGCCCTGATCGCCGCGGTGGACGAGCTGGCCACCGAGTACGACAAGGCGCGGCTCGACCCGGAGTTCGTGAACGAGTTCAAGCGCCTCCTGCGCGACTTCGCGGGCCGTCCGTCCCTGCTGACCGAGGCCCCGAAGTTCGCGGAGCACGCCGGCACACGGGTGTGGCTCAAGCGCGAGGACCTCAACCACACGGGTTCACACAAGATCAACAACGTGCTCGGCCAGGCGTTGCTGACCAAGCGCATGGGCAAGCAGCGCGTGATCGCGGAGACCGGCGCCGGCCAGCACGGCGTGGCGACGGCGACCGCGTGCGCGCTCCTCGGCCTCGACTGCGTCGTCTACATGGGCGAGGTCGACACCGAGCGCCAGGCGCTCAACGTCGCCCGCATGCGCCTGCTGGGTGCCGAGGTCATCCCGGTGAAGTCCGGGTCGCGCACCCTGAAGGACGCGATCAACGACGCGTTGCGCGACTGGGTCGCCAACGTCGACGAGACGCACTACCTGCTCGGCACGGCAGCCGGCCCGCACCCGTTCCCGCTGATGGTCCGCGACTTCCACCGGGTCATCGGCATCGAGGCGCGCGAGCAGATCCTCGAGAAGGCGGGCCGCCTGCCCGACGCCGTCGTCGCCTGTGTCGGTGGCGGCTCGAACGCGATCGGCATCTTCCACGGCTTCATCGACGACGCGGACGTCCGCCTGGTCGGTGTCGAGCCCGGCGGTTCCGGCCTCGACAGCGGCAGCCACGGCGCGACGCTGACGGCCGGCACGCCCGGCTCGCTGCACGGCGCGATGTCGTACGTCATGCAGGACGACGACGGCCAGATCACCGAGGCGCACTCGATCTCCGCCGGTCTCGACTACCCCGGCGTGGGTCCGGAGCACTCGCACCTGAAGGACATCGGCCGCGCTGAGTACTTCCCGGTCACCGACGCCGAGGCCATGGAGGCGTTCGCGCTGCTCTCGCGCACCGAGGGCATCATCCCGGCGATCGAGTCCTCGCACGCGCTCGCGGGCGCGCTGAAGCTCGGACCATCGCTCGGACCGGACGGACTCCTGGTCGTGAACCTCTCCGGCCGCGGTGACAAGGACATGGACACGGCCGTGAAGTACTTCGGCCTCGCTGACGGGGGACAGGCCTGATGTCGACGTTGTCCGACGTGTTCGCCGCCGCGAAGGCCGAGTCGCGCGCCGCGCTGATCGGCTACCTGCCCGCGGGTTTCCCCACGATCGAGGGATCGAAGGACCACCTCCGTTCGATGGTCGAGTCCGGGTGTGACCTGGTCGAGGTCGGCCTGCCGTTCTCCGACCCGGTGATGGACGGCCCGACGATCCAGGCCGCCGCCGAGCAGGCGCTGTCCGCGGGCTTCCGCGTGCGCGACCTGTTCGACGTGGTGGCTGCTGTCTCCGACGCCGGTGGGCGTGCGGTCGTCATGACGTACTGGAACCCGGTGCTGCGCTACGGCGTGGACGCGTTCGCGCGTGACCTGGCCGCGGCCGGTGGGCTCGGCATCATCACGCCCGACCTCGTCCCGGACGAGGCCGAGGACTGGATGGCCGCGTCCGAGGCGCACGGCCTCGACCGGACCTTCCTGGTGGCGCCGTCGTCGACCGAGGAGCGCATCGCGATGACCGCGCGTGCCTCGTCCGGCTTCCTCTACGCCACCGCGGTCATGGGCGTCACGGGCGCCCGTGACGTCGTGTCGTCCGCCGCTCCCGCGCTCGTCGCGCGGGTTCGGGAGCACACCACGCTGCCGATCGGCGTCGGGCTGGGTGTGCGCTCCGGTGCGCAGGCCGCCGAGATCGCCGGGTTCGCGGACGGCGTCATCGTCGGGTCGGCGTTCGTGTCGGCCGCGGGCGAGAGCGACGCCGCGGTGCGCGCGCTGGCCGCGGACCTCGCCAAGGGCGTGCGATCGGCTCCTGCGACGGTCTGAACCTCCCTTCGTTCGGTGAAGCCGCTCGGCCTGCTGGCCGGGCGGTTTTGGTTTGTGCTCGACGAAGCCGCCTCTGCAGCGACGGCCCCGACTTTGGTTGTCGGGTGGCGCGGAATTGCTTTCACGAGGTCGAACACCGTGCTCGCCATTGAGTGGTTGTCGGGATGGCGAGTATGAAGTTGTGGTGAGCCTCTGCCTCCGATCGGAGTCGTTGACTTTCCTCCAAGAGCATGACATGGATTCGAACACCTGATCGAGTGAATCCTGGTTCGGTTGGGTCAAAACCCCCTTTGACCGTCGTTCTGACCTGCGATCGTGGACTCATGCACAACCCAGCCATTCGCCTGGCGTGCCACACTGGTGGTGCGCAGGCGGTCAACGGAGGTGATGCCCAGTGGCGGCGCCAGCCGAAGCTCGACCCGACGTCCTGCTGCCCGCTCATGAAGGGCCGTGGACGATCGAGGATGTCCTCGCCTTGCCGGAGGACAACAGCCAACGCATCGAACTCCTCGACGGGATGCTGCACGTGAGCCCGATGGGGAACGCCTTGCACCAGCGCTTGGTGTTCGAGGCGTCCTACTCGTTGCGCGGTGCGTGCCCGAAGGAGCTCGAGACCACGATCGAGCTGAACGTCCAGTTCGACGGCGATCGGCTCTTCATCCCGGACTTCACGGTGCTGAAGAAGCGAGGCGCGAAGGGCCTGACCGTGCCGGCGGCGGACGTGCTCCTCATCGGCGAGGTGCTCTCCCGGAGCACCAAGGTGAACGACCTGGTGCTCAAGCGCCAGGTGTACGCGGAAGCCGGTATCTCCTACTACCTGATCATCGATCCGGCCCAGCAAGTTCCCAAGGCGACGTTGTTCGAGCTCGAAGAAGGGGAGTACGTCGAGCTCGCGCGCAGCGAGGCAGGCGTGCTGACCTTCGAACGGCCGTTCCCGGTCACGCTCGAGCTGGCCTCCTAGCCGTAGAGCCACTCCAGCCGTTCGTGCAGGTCGGCCGCGGTCCACGAGGCGAACATCGCGTCACGGGCCGCAGCGGCCTCCCCGGCAGGGTGGTAGACCTCCCGGCCCATCAACCGTGAGACGTGGTGGACGCGCGCGGTCCGCTCCGAGCGGAGCGCCACATACCGCGCGAAAGAGCCGCCCACGTCCTGGGGGTCGAAGACGGACGAGAGGCACACGGCGTCCTCCAACGCCTGGCAGGCGCCCTGCGCGGCGTACTGCAGCACGGGGTGGGCGGCGTCGCCGAGCAGCACCACGCGGGAGTCCTGCCAGGTCGTGATCGGCGGGCGGTCGCACAGCACCCACGCCCGCCACTCGCGAGCGAGCGACATGATCCGAGCCGCGTCCTCGCACAACGGCGTGAAGTGCCGCAGCACCTCGGCGGTCTCGACGGGCTTGCCGGTCATGGGTTCCGTCGCGCCGTTGTCGGTGGTGGCCACGAGGTTCACGAACCGTCCACCGGCGATCACGTACCAGACGACGTGGTAGCGCGGCCCCGCCCAGAGCGTGACGACGTTGTCCTTCAACGACCGCGGCACGGTGTGAGCCGGGATGACCGCGCGGAAGGTCGTGTGTCCGGACACCGGCGGTTCCCCGTCGCCCACGAGTTGCCGCCGCACCACCGACCGCAACCCGTCCGCACCGACGAGGGCCGTCCCGCGCACGAGGTCACCTGACCGCAGCACCGCCGTGACACCGTCGGCGTCCTGCGCGTACGACTCCACGCCGCTGTCCACCCGGAGGTCGACCCGCTCCTCACCGCGACAGGCGTCGAGCAACGGCGCGAGCACGTCGTTGCGGTGCACCACCGCATAGGTGCCGAACCGGCGCTGGAAGCCCTCGTCGAACGGCAGCGCGGCGATCAGCCGCCCGGAGACCCCGCAGCGCAGGCGTCCCTCGTCCACGTGCACGGCCCGGGCGCGCACAGCGGCACCCACGCCCAGCGCGTCGAGCATGCGGAACCCGTTGGGCCCGACCTGGATTCCGGCGCCGATCTCCTCGAACGCCACCGCGGACTCGAGCACCGTGACGTGCTGCCCGGCTCGGGCGAGCCCGACCGCCGCCGCCAGTCCGCCGATGCCGCCGCCGACCACCAGGACCGTCATGTACGCCCTTTCCCGAGTCCGCCGAGCCGCGTTCGAGTATCTCGGCTCGGGGCCGCCGAGCCGAGGATCGGATAACGATCGAGCGTCCCCACGAGGCGCTCACAGGGCGACCGGTACGGTGGGCGCCGTGTTGGACGCCCTTCTGGCCACGATCCCGAGTCCCGACCAAGGTGTGTGGCACCTCGGTCCGCTCCCCATCAGGGCCTATGCGCTGTGCATCATCGCCGGCATCATCGTCGCCATCTGGTGGGGTGAGCGCCGCTGGGTCGCTCGCGGCGGCATCAAGGGCGAGGTCACCGACATCGCCGTGTGGGCCGTTCCGTTCGGCCTCGTCGGCGGTCGGCTGTACCACGTCATCACCGATAACCAGAAGTACTTCGGGCCGGGCAAGGACCCGCTCGCGGCGCTGGAGATCTGGAACGGCGGCCTCGGCATCTGGGGTGCGATCGCGCTCGGTGCCGTCGGTGCGTGGATCGGGTGCCGGCGCCGGGGCATCCCGCTGCCCGCGATGGCCGACGCGCTCGCGCCCGGCATCGTCGTGGCGCAGGCCATCGGGCGGCTCGGCAACTACTTCAACCAGGAGCTCTACGGTGGCGACACGACGCTGCCGTGGGGGCTCGAGATCTACCGCCGGGTCACGCCCGAGGGTCGTGAGGACGCGCTGGCCGGTGTCGCCATCGACCACACGCCGATCCAGGTCGTGCACCCGACGTTCCTCTACGAACTGCTGTGGAACGTCGGTGTCGCTCTGCTGATCGTGTGGGCGGACCGGAAGTTCCGGCTCGGCCACGGGCGCGTGTTCGCGCTGTACGTCGCGGGTTACACGGCCGGCCGGTTCTGGATCGAGCTCATGCGCACCGACGAGGCGACGCTGGTCTTCGGCACGCGCGTCAACGTGTTCGTGTCGGCGATCGTGTTCTTCGGGGCGGTCGCGTACTTCGTCATCGCCAGGTCGCGAGGTGACCGTGAGGACGTCGCCGCGTTGCGACGCACCGACGCGACCTCGGAATCGCCGTTGCCCGAGTCATCGACATCGTCGCTCAGGCCGCTGACCGACGAGACCACCACCGACGACACCACCACCGACGAGACCACCGAGGCCGCGGAAGAAGTGCCTGCCGCGGACGTCGCCGAGAAGGACAAGAAGGGCTCCCCGGAGTCCGTCAAACCGGAGTGAACCTTGCGCGTGCTCGTCGTCGAGGATGACGACCGGGTGGCCCGAGGCCTGCTGACCGCGCTGCGGCACGCGGGCTACGAGGTGCATCGGGTGGCCACGGCCGCCGACGCGCTGCGTGCCGCACCCGCCGACGTGGTGTTGCTCGACCTCGGTCTGCCCGACGGTGACGGCCTGGACGTGCTGCGCGAGTTGCGGCACCGTCCGGGCACCGCCGTCATCACGGTGACCGCACGCGGCGAGGAACGTGAACGCGTGCTGGGCCTGCGCGCGGGGGCCGACGACTACGTGGTGAAGCCGTTCGGCACGTCCGAGCTCCTCGCCCGGATCGAGGCCGTCCTCAGGAGGACGCGCGCGCACCGCGCCGAGCCGGAGGCCGAGGGGCCGCTCCAGATCGGTCCACTGCGGATCACCGCCTCGACGCGTGCCGCCACTTTGGACGGTGAGCCGCTGTCGTTGACCCGCAAGGAGTTCGATCTGCTCGCTCTCCTCGCGGCCCGCAAGGGCGAGGTGGTGAGCCGCGACTTCATCGTGGACCAGGTGTGGCAGGCGCACTGGGAGGCGCCGTCACGGACGCTGGACACGCACATCGCGGCGCTCAGGAGCAAGCTCGGCGGCCACGTCAGGATCGAGACGGTCAGGGGAGTGGGCTACCGGCTCGCCACGTGACGAGTGTCCGGAAGACAACCCGCAGGTGGTTGCGGAACAATCGGCACCGATGCTCCGCCGACTCCTCGCCATCACCGTTCCGCTGCTCGTCGCCCTGGTCGCGGCGCTCGGCATCCCTCTGGCGTCCGCGGTCGTGCAGCGCGAGACCCAGACGACGTACCTCGACCGCCTCGGTGACGCGAGCAGGTTCGCCGCGCTCGGGGAGAGCGCGTTGCAGTCGGACCGGCTGGAAGCCCTCAGCCAGGAGATCCAGCGCTACGACAACCTCTACGACGTCCCCGTCGCCCTCGTCAGCGCCGACAAGCGGATCCTGCTGGCGTCCCGGCAGGGGTTCGACCCCAGCAACGACCCCGAGGTCACCAAGGCCCTCAACACGGCGCTGAACGGTGGCGTGCGGCCCGAACCCGAGTACACGGGCTGGCCGTGGCGCACCGGGCCGATGGTCGTCGTCGAGCCGGTCGGGCGGGACAGCGAGGTCGTGGCCGCGGTCGTCACCATCTCGCAGACGCGCGGGCTGCGGCACGAGGTCCTGAGGCAGTGGGGCCTGATGGCGCTGGCCGGGCTCGCGCCGATGCTCGCCGTGGTCGCCGCCGCCTGGCCGATGTCGCGGTGGGTGCTCAGACCGGTCGGCCGCCTCGACGAGGCCACCGCCGCCGTCGCCGCGGGCAACCTCGACGTGCGGGCGGACGAGGTCGGCGGTCCCCAGGAGCTCCGAAGGCTCGCGCGCAGTTTCAACACCATGGTCGACGTCGTCGGCAAGGCCCTGAACAGGCAGAAGGCGTTCGTCGCCGACGCCTCGCACCAGCTGCGGAACCCGCTGGCGAGTCTGCGGCTGGCCGTCGACAACCTCGAACCGCACGTCGAGGGCGAGCTCGCGAGGGAAGCGCACCAGATCGCGGTCGAGGAGGCCGAGGAGATGGGGCGCGTGCTCGACACCCTGCTCGCCGCGACCCGGCTCGACAGCGCGCGGCAAACCGAGCCCGTCGAGATCGACCAGCTGCTCGCGACGCACCGTGCGGCCTGGCAGGCGCTCGCCGCCAAGTCCGGTGTCACGCTGAGGGTCGACGTGCCGGCGGGCCTGACGATGCAGGAACCGCCCGGTGGTCTCGGCAGCGTGCTCGACGAGCTCGTCAGCAACGCCATCCGGCTGGCCAACGCCACCGAGGTCACGATCACCGGTAAGCACGGCGAGCTGCACGTCGCCGACAACGGCGACGGCCTCACCCCGGAGGAACGCGAGCTCGCGCTGCAACGGTTCTGGCGCGCCACCAAGCACCAGAACATCGCGGGCACCGGCATGGGACTCGCGATCTGCGCCGAGCTGATCGAGTCGGCCGGCGGCACGCTCACCCTGCACGACGCGGACCCCGGACTGGACGTGAAGGTCGCCCTCAGCGCTTCACGGAGCGGAACCACCGCATAGCGCCGTCGTGCAGCGGCACGAGCCCGGTCGCGATGCCGGTGCGGACGTTGATGCGCGACGCCTCCGGGTGCCCCTCCACGATCCGCGCGGTCTCGGTGAACACCGTGCGCGTCACGACCTCCACGACGTCCGCGCTCAGCGACTCGCGCGCCAGCAGCAGGTTCGGCACCGCGAACGTCTGGTTCGCCGGCACGTCCGCGTAGGTGGTGCTGGGGATCGTCGCGGGGATGTACGGGCCCTTGTACTTCTCGGCGAGCTTGATCGCCTCGTCCGGGATGTTGACGAGCCGCACGTTGCCCTGCAGGTCGGTGATCGCGGGTGTCGGGATGCCGGTCAGCGCCAGCATCGCGTCCAGCGACCCCTCCGCGACCCGGCGGGACGCCACGACGTGCGCCATGCGTTCGTCCATTGCGGACAGACCGAAGAACTCCAGCATCCGCTTGGCGGTGAACTCCGTGCCGGAACCGATGGGCCCCAGGGAGATCCGCTTGCCCCTCAGATCACCGAAGGTGTGGATCGGAGACGCCGCCGGGACCGCGATCTGCATGAAGCTGTCGTAGAGCCGGCCGACCGCGCGGACGCTCTGCGGGTCGTCGATGGGGTCCAAAGAGGACAGCGCGAGCTGCGCCTCACCGGACCGCAGCAGCTGGAGGTTCTCGACCGACGCGGCGGTGGGGATCGCGGTGACCCTGGTACCGGGCAGCTGTTCGGCCAGCGCGGCCGCCAGCGCCCCACCCACCTCGCGGAACACCGCGCCTTCCGGCCCGGTGGCGAGCACCAGCTCAGCGGGGGCCTCGACCCTGCGAGGGGTGCACCCCGCGAGAGCCAGACCGGCCCCTAGCAGAAGTGTGCGACGGCTGAGCGACACCAGCGAAGCCTAGCTGTTACGTCAGGGCTGTCTGAAGTTTCCTCAGGTCGGCTTGTCGGGTGTGGTGGCGCGGCTCACTCTCTCCCCAACGCGTAGTTCAAGGAGGAACAGTGGCCACCACGACCACAGGGCGCAAACCGATCTACAAGCACCTCTACTTCTGGGTGCTCGTCTCCATCGTTCTGGGCGCTGCCGTCGGCTTCCTGTTCCCCAAACAGGCGTCCGAGATGAAGTGGCTCGCCGACCTGTTCGTGAACCTCGTGAAGGTCGTCATCGCGCCGACCATCTTCGCGACGATCATCGTCGGCATCGCGGGCCTCGGGAACCTCGCCAAGGCGGGTGGCCTCGCACTCCGCACGATCCTCTACTTCACCGCGATGACCACGGTGGCGCTCGCCATCGGCCTCATCGTCGTGAACCTCGTCCAGCCGGGTCACCACGGCGGCGACATCACGCTCAACGCGAGCCAGGCCGACGCGACGCTGAAGTCCGCCTCGACCGCGGAGACCGGTGTCACCGGCTTCATCCTGAGCCTGGTGCCGAAGTCGTTCGTCAGCGCCTTCACCGACGGTCAGCTGATCCAGGTGCTCGTGGTCGCCATCCTCGTGGCCGTCGCGGTCGCCGGCATGGGTGAGCGCGGCGCCAAGGTCGTCTCCGCGATGGAGACGCTCTCCAAGGTGATGTTCGGCATCATCAAGATCGTCATGTACGTCGCCCCGATCGGCGCCTTCGGCGGCATCGCCTACACCGTCGGCAAGTTCGGCGGCAGCGTCCTGGGCAAGCTGCTCTGGCTGATGGGTTCCTTCTACGCCACGTGCATCCTGTTCGTGATCGTGGTGCTCGGCCTCGTGGCGAAGTTCGCGGGCTTCAGCCTCTTCAAGTTCCTGCGCTACATCAAGGACGAGATCCTGATCGTGCTCGGCACCTCGTCGTCGGAGTCGGTGCTGCCGCGCATGATGGTCAAGCTGGAGGCGGCGGGCGCGCAGAAGTCGGTCGTCGGTCTCACCATCCCGACCGGCTACTCGTTCAACCTCGACGGCACCTGCATCTACCTGACCATGGGCGCGATCTTCATCGCCCAGGCCACGGGCCACGACGTGTCGATCGGCGTCCAGATCGGCCTGCTGCTGTTCATGCTGATCGCGTCGAAGGGCGCGGCGGGCGTCACCGGCGCCGGCCTCGTCACCCTGGCCGCCTCGCTGCAGGCCTTCGAGGCCCACTCGGCCATCCCCGCGGTCGGCATCGCGCTGATCGTCGGCATCGACCGCTTCATGTCCGAGGCCCGCGCCATCACCAACGTGATCGGCAACGGTGTCGGGTCGCTCGTGGTCGCCGCCTGGCAGAAGGGCCTCGACAAGGAGCGCCTGACGCACGTCCTCAACAACCCGGACAGCGTCGACGTCGACGACCTGCTCGCCAAGGCGACCGGCGAGAACGACGACAAGAAGGAGCCGGTCGCGGCTCACTGAGGACGTCCGTGGCCGGAGGCGGCTCTTCCCCGCCTCCGGCCACGAGACCTCAGACCTCCCTGTATGCCGAGGTCCCGCTCTCCCCACATGCGGCGTGGGGTGAACGGGGCCTCGGTCTCGTTTGGTGGGGAACAACCGTTGATCTGCCCGTATGGACGGTGGGGCGGTACGATCGATTCCGGCGGGGTGAGCGTCCGCTAACTGGGACGACAGGCCGCTGATCAGCTAAAATGTCCGAGCGCCTGGCTCAACCAGTGGCAAGACGGGAATGTCGCGCAACTCTCATCGGGCTGGCCCCAGTTGAACGTTCGGTTACGCTTACCCGGCTGTAACGAACGCCGACGTTGGACGCAATGTCGTTCCGCAGCCGGGAATCGTTACACATCCATGACCTAGATCACCCATTGGTGGGTGTCCCTGGGTTTCGCGGCTGTTAAAGTCGCGTCAACACGCGGGCCATCGTCGTCCCGTGCTCCCACCTGTTGGTTCGAGGTCTGAGCACGAGGACTTTGTTCTTTAGCGAGGACGACGAAGGAGGTCTGCGAAGTGATCTTCTCCGCCATCCCCGGCCCCCAGGGTCTTTACGACCCGGCTGATGAGCGCGACGCCTGCGGTGTCGCCATGGTGGCCGACATCCAGGGCAGGCGCTCGCACGGCATCGTTGTCGATGCCCTGACGGCGCTGGCGAACCTGGAGCACCGGGGCGCCGCCGGCGCCGAGCCCACGTCGGGCGACGGTGCTGGCATCCTTCTGCAGCTGCCGGACGAGTTCCTGCGCGCTGTCGTCGAGTTCGACCTGCCCGAGCGCGGGCAGTACGCGGCGGGAATCGCTTTCCTTCCGTTCGAGGCCGAAGAACGCGCCACCGCGATGCAGGAGATCGAGCGCATCGCCGAGCAGGAGGGCCTCGTCGTCCTCGGCTGGCGCGACGTCCCGGTCGACCCCGAGAAGGCCGACGTCGGCCCGACCGCGATGTCGGTGGCGCCGCACTTCGCGCAGCTCTTCGTGAAGGGCACGCGCGAGGAGTCCGGGATCGCCCTGGACCGCCTGGCCTTCTGCCTGCGCAAGCGGGTGGAGCACGAGGGCAGCGTCTACTTCCCGTCGCTGTCGGCGCGCACGATCGTCTACAAGGGAATGCTGACGACCGAGCAGCTGCCGGCGTTCTTCCCCGACCTGCACGACGAGCGCCTCTACACGGCGATCGCGTTGGTGCACAGTCGTTTCTCCACGAACACCTTCCCCTCGTGGCCGCTCGCGCACCCGTTCCGGTTCGTCGCGCACAACGGTGAGATCAACACCGTCCGCGGCAACCGCAACCGCATGCGCGCCCGCGAGGCGTTGCTGGACAGCGAACTCATCCCGGGCGACCTCGCCCGGCTGTTCCCGATCTGCAACCCGGACGGCTCGGACTCGGCGTCGTTCGACGAGGTGCTGGAACTGCTGCACCTCGGCGGCCGCAGCCTTCCGCACGCGGTGCTGATGATGATCCCGGAGGCGTGGGAGAACCACGCCACGATGGACCCGAAGCGCCGCGCGTTCTACCAGTTCCACGCGTCGCTGATGGAGCCGTGGGACGGCCCGGCCTGTGTCACGTTCACCGACGGCACGCTCGTCGGCGCGGTCCTCGACCGCAACGGCCTGCGTCCGGCCCGCTGGTGGCAGACCGCCGACGGCCGTGTCGTGCTGGCGTCCGAGACCGGTGTGCTCGACGTGCCGTCCGACCAGGTGGTCGCGAAGGGCCGCCTGCAGCCCGGCCGTATGTTCCTGGTGGACACCGAGCAGGGTCGCATCGTCGACGACGAGGAGTTCAAGTCGGGGCTCGCCTCGGAGTCGCCCTACGACGAGTGGCTGCACGCCGGTCTGCTCGACCTGGCCGACCTGCAGGACCGCGAGCACGTCGTGCAGAGCCACGAGTCCGTCGTGCGCCGCCAGCTCACCTTCGGCTACACGGAGGAGGAGCTGCGGATCCTGCTCACGCCCATGTCGATCATGGGCATGGAGCCGCTGGCGTCGATGGGCACGGACACGCCGGTCGCCGCGCTCAGCCAGCGCTCCCGGCTGCTCTACGACTACTTCGTGCAGAACTTCGCCCAGGTCACGAACCCGCCGCTGGACGCGATCCGCGAAGAGATCGTCACATCCGTCAAGCGCGTGATGGGTCCCGAGCAGAACCTGCTCGACCCGGGCCCGGTGTCGTGCCGCCACGTGACGCTCGACTACCCGGTCATCGACAACGACGAGCTCGCCAAGCTCATCCACATCAACGACGACGGCGACCTGCCGGGCTTCGCCTGCACCGTCCTGTCCGGACTGTACGAAGTGGACGGCGGCGGCGAGGCGCTGACGGCCGCGATCGAGCGCGTGCGTCGCGAGGCGTCGGAGGCCATCGCGAACGGTGCCCGGACGCTGGTCCTGTCCGACCGCGACTCGGACCACCGCATGGCACCGATCCCGTCGCTGCTGCTCGTCTCCGCGGTGCACCACCACCTGGTGCGCACCAAGGAACGCCTGCGCGTCGCGCTCGTCGTCGAGTCCGGTGACTGCCGCGAGGTCCACCACGTCGCCGCGCTGCTGAGCTACGGCGCCGCCGCGGTGAACCCGTACCTCGCGTTCGAGACGATCGAGGACCTGATCAGCCAGGGTGCCATCACGGGCGTGCCCGCGCACAAGGCCGTGCGCAACTACGTCAAGGCGCTCGTCAAGGGCGTCCTGAAGATCATGTCGAAGATGGGCATCTCGACCGTCGGCGCCTACACCGCGGCGCAGATCTTCGAGGCGGTCGGCCTGTCGAACGACCTGCTGGACGAGTACTTCACCGGTACGCAGTCGAAGCTCGGCGGCGCCGGCCTGGAGGTGCTCGCCGAGGAGGTGGCGGTGCGCCACCGCCGCGCGTACCCGGACAACCCCACCGACCGGGCGCACCGCAGGCTCGAAGTGGGTGGCGAGTACTCGTACCGCCGCGAGGGCGAGCTGCACCTGTTCACGCCGGAGACGGTGTTCCTGCTGCAGCACGCCACGAAGACGCGCAAGGAAGAGGTCTTCCGCCAGTACACGGCGGAGGTCGAGCGCATCTCGCGGCAGGGCGGCACGTTGCGCGGGCTGTTCAAGTTCCGCAGCGAGGGCCGCACGCCCATCCCGATCGACGAGGTCGAGCCGGTCAGCTCGATCGTCAAGCGCTTCAACACCGGCGCCATGTCGTACGGCTCGATCTCGGCCGAGGCGCACGAGACCCTTGCCATCGCGATGAACCGGCTCGGCGGCCGGTCGAACAGCGGTGAGGGCGGCGAGGACCGCGAGCGCCTGTACGACCCGGAACGGCGTTCCGCGGTCAAGCAGGTCGCGAGTGGACGGTTCGGCGTCACGAGCGAGTACCTCGTGAACTCCACGGACATCCAGATCAAGATGGCGCAGGGTGCCAAGCCCGGCGAGGGCGGTCAGCTGCCCGGCTTCAAGGTCTACCCGTGGGTCGCGCGCACCCGGCACTCCACGCCGGGCGTCGGTCTCATCTCGCCGCCGCCGCACCACGACATCTACTCGATCGAGGACCTGGCGCAACTCATCCACGATCTGAAGAACGCGAACGAGCGGGCGCGGGTTCACGTGAAGCTCGTCTCGTCCATCGGCGTCGGCACCGTCGCCGCCGGTGTGGCGAAGGCGCACGCGGACGTCGTGCTGATCTCGGGCTACGACGGTGGCACCGGCGCCTCGCCGATGAACTCGTTGAAGCACGCGGGAACGCCGTGGGAGATCGGCCTCGCCGAGACCCAGCAGACGTTGCTGCTCAACGGTTTGCGCGACCGCATCACCGTCCAGGTCGACGGCGCGATGCGCACCGGCCGCGACGTGGTGGTCGCCGCGCTGCTCGGTGCCGAGGAGTTCGGCTTCGCGACGGCGCCGCTGATCGTCGCGGGCTGCGTGATGATGCGCGTCTGTCACCTGGACACGTGCCCGGTCGGCGTCGCCACGCAGAACCCGGACCTGCGCGCCCGCTACACCGGGCAGGCCGACCACGTCGTGAACTTCTTCGAGTTCATCGCGCAGGAGGCCCGCGAGATCCTGGCCGAGCTCGGTTTCCGCACGATCGACGAGGCCGTCGGACACGCGGAGCTGCTCGACAAGGACGACGCGATCGAGCACTGGAAGACCGCGGGCCTGAACCTGGACCCGGTCTTCGAGGTGCCGGAGACGCCGTACCCGACGGCGAAGCGCAAGGTCCGCGACCAGGACCACGGCCTCGACAAGGCCCTGGACCGCACGCTGATCCAGCTCGCCGAGGCGGCGCTGGAGGACGCGCACAAAGTCACCCTCGAACTGCCGGTCCGCAACGTCAACCGCACGGTCGGCACGTTGCTCGGCGCCGAGGTCACCCGTCGTTTCGGCGGCGAGGGCCTGGAGGACGACACGATCCACGTGAAGCTGACCGGTTCGGCCGGTCAGTCGCTCGGCGCGTTCCTGCCGCGCGGCATCACGCTGGAGATGGTCGGCGACGCGAACGACTACGTCGGCAAGGGCCTGTCCGGCGGCCGGATCATCGTCCGGCCGCACGACGACGCGCCGTTCCGCGCCGAGCAGCAGGTGATCGCGGGCAACGTGATCGGCTACGGCGCCACGTCCGGTGAGATCTTCCTGCGCGGCCGGGTCGGCGAACGCTTCTGCGTGCGCAACTCCGGCGCGCTGCTGGTGGCCGAGGGCGTGGGCGACCACGCGTTCGAGTACATGACCGGTGGCCGGGCCGTGGTGCTCGGGCCGACCGGGCGCAACGTCGCGGCCGGCATGTCCGGCGGTATCGCGTACGTGCTCGACCTGGATCCCCTGTCGGTGAACCAGGAGATGGTGAATCTGCAGCGCCTCAGCGCCGAGGACCTGCGTTGGCTCAAGGACGCGGTCACCAAGCACCACGACGCGACCGGTTCCGCCGTCGCCGCGTCGCTGCTCGGTGACTGGACCCGTCGGGCCGGTGCGTTCACGAAGGTCATGCCCGGCGACTACCAGCGCGTTCTCGAGGCCATGCGCCTCGCCCGCGCCGAGGGCCGGGACGTTGACGCGGCTGTCATGGAGGCGTCTCGTGGCTGATCCACAGGGTTTCATGAAGTTCTCCCGCTCCGACGCGCCGAAGCGTCCGAAGCCGGACCGCTTGCAGGACTGGAACGAGGTCTACCTCCGCGAGGAGCCGGCCGAGCGCAACGCCGCCGTGCGCACGCAGGCGACGCGGTGCATGGACTGCGGCATTCCCTTCTGCCACAGCGGAACCGCGGGCTGTCCACTCGGGAACCTCATCCCCGAGTGGAACGACCTGGTGCGCCGCGGCGACTGGGAGCTGGCCTCGGACCGCCTGCACGCCACCAACAACTTCCCGGAGTTCACGGGCCGGTTGTGCCCGGCGCCGTGTGAGGCCGCCTGCGTGCTGGCGATCTCGCACGACGCCGGTGGTGCCGTCGCGATCAAGCGCGTCGAGGAGACCATCGCGGACGTGTCGTGGGAGAACGGCTACGTGCAGCCGTCCCAGGCGACGGTGTCCTCCGGCAAGCGGGTCGCGATCGTCGGTTCCGGTCCCGCCGGACTCGCCGCCGCGCAGCAGCTGACCCGCGCGGGCCACGAAGTCGTCGTCTACGAACGCGACGACCGTCTCGGCGGGCTGCTGCGGTACGGCATCCCCGAGTTCAAGATGGAGAAGAAGGTCCTCGACCGCAGGCTGTCGCAGCTGCGCAAGGAGGGCACGAGGTTCGTGACCGGCTGCGAGGTCGGCGTCGACATCACCGTCGAGCAGCTGCGAGCCGAGTTCGACTCGGTCGTGCTCGCCGTGGGCGCGCTGCGCGGCCGTGACGACAAGACGACCCCGGGACGTGAGCTCGAGGGCGTGCACCTCGCGATGGACCACCTGGTCCCCGCGAACCGCGCGGTCGAGGGCGACGGCCCGTCGTCGTTCTCCGCCGAGGGCAAGCACGTCATCGTCATCGGTGGTGGCGACACGGGCGCCGACTGCTACGGCACCGCGACCCGCGAGGGCGCGCTGTCCGTGACGCAGCTCGACCAGTACCCGATGCCGCCGTCGGTGCGCGACGACGACCGCTCACCGTGGCCGGTGTGGCCGCACATCCTGCGCACGTACCCCGCGCACGAGGAGGCCGGCGAACGCCGCTTCACCGTGGCGGTCAAGCGTTTCGTCGGTGACGACGAGGGCCACGTGCGGTTCATCGAGCTGCAGCAGGTGCGCGTCGAGAAGGACTCGTCCGGCCGCCGCTCGGTCGTGCCGCTGTCCGACGAGGTCGAGCTCCTGCCCGCGGACATGGTGCTGCTGGCGATCGGCTTCGAGGGCGTCGAGCACATGCGGCTCCTGGACGACCTCGGCATCTCGCTCACGCAGCGCGGCACGATCTCGTGCGGCTCCGACTGGCAGACGACCGCGCCCGGCGTGTTCGTCTGCGGGGACGCCCACCGCGGCGCCTCCCTGGTGGTGTGGGCGATCGCGGAGGGGCGGTCCGTGGCGAACGCCGTGGACAGGTTCCTCACGGGTTCCTCGAACCTGCCTTCGCCCGTCATCCCGAACCAGCTTCCGCTCGCTGTGGTCTGACAACGGCGTTCGACCTGCGGAGAGCAGCATGACGCCCCGCGTGACAACGACGTCGCGCGGGCGTTCGCCTTTGTGGCGGGCGAGAAAACCGCTGCGCCGCGACCGCGGTGGTTCGTTAGCCTGTGCGGATGGACGAAGGCGACTGGGTGGGCCTGTACCGCAACATCGGCGGACCGTCCGGGTGCTGGAGCTGGGACGAGGTCGGCACGACGTGGCGAGGCCGGTATGCCGGTTCCCAGGAGCTCAGGTCGTCGATCGAGATCGTCGACAGCGTGCTGGCGAGCGGGGTCGCTGATCGGCTGCTCGCGCTCACGGCGATGGACGACCTGGCGGTCGCGTCAGCTCAGGCGCCCGGGCGCGGGACGATCACGGTGATCTCGCCGGCGAACTTTCCGGTGGTGCCGGGGCACATGGGGCTTTCGTTCTACAGCGAGGACGGGCGGCGCGAGTTCCGCCAGTACCTGGCCGAAGACGCCGTCGAGGCGTTCTGGGACGTGGTCGGCGAGAAGTTCGGCATCACCCGCGTGAGGGCCGGAGGCTGAACTTGGGGGAGTTCTTCCTGCCGTTCGCGTCGATCGGGGGACGGTTCACGGGCGACAGCTGGGAGGCCGTCGCCCGGAAGGCAGGCCGATGGACGACGGCTGCATCGCCATCGGCTTTCGCGGTCTGAAGAAGCGCAAGGCGGGGCGCAAGGAGATCCGGCAGTTCCCGGTCTCGGAGGCGGTGCCCGGGTTCTGGTTGATGGTGGAGGAGAAGTTCGGCATCACGCGCTAGCGTCTTTCCCACACTTCGCGACTTGAATCCTGTCGCCGGGGTGAACTTCAGGAAAAATCACGCGCCCACCCAGCGTCGCGAATAGATATGTGTTGCGAATGCCACATTTCGCACACTGCGGCTGACGAACTCACTCGCCAAGAGAGCCTCATTGGGCATTCCGTCACGGATCGTATCGGTCGGCTATGGATCGCCGATCTGGATGTCCACTGATGGCATAACCCGACCGCGCGGCGATCACTCTGTGCATGGTTGTCGTTCCGTGAGACCAGAAACCCTTTCGGGTGAAATTTGTGTGTGGTGCGGGCGAATCCAGTCTCGTATATCGCGCAAGTTGTCCATTTCGGGCGAAACTGATAGCTGTAGATCGACTCGGTTGGGGGTGTGAGCATGCGCAGCGTTCTTCTCGCTGTCATCGTCGCCCTGTGCGCCGTGCTCACCCCGGCGGTGTCGACGGCGTCGATCGGTGCACCGCCACCGAAGTCGAAAACGTCGGCTCCCAAGGAGGAGGCGCCCCGCGAGGAGCGCGAGACGACGCGGCTGCGCCTGCTGGTCACCTCTGTCGACCGCACTTCCAGGGTGGCAGCTCCGTCCTTCGTCACGGTGCTCCTGCCGCGTGCCGTTCCGCCCGCTCTCGGTCTCGTGTCCAACGCCGAACCGATACTGGTCTGGCGAACACCTCCTGCGTTGCAGGTGTTCCGCAACTGATCGGTCCTCTCTCCCCGATCGAAACCGAACACCTTTTTCTCCAGCAGTGAGGGATTCCCATGGACTTCCATCGCTTTGTTCAGCATGCCCGCGCACACGCCGCGTCGCGTTCCCGCGCGCTCGGCCGCAAGCTCGCCGCGGGCCAGCAACCCACGACGATGTTCATCACGTGCGCGGATTCGCGCATCGTGACGGCCGCGATCACGGGCGCCGAGCCCGGTTCGTTGTTCGAACTCCGCACCGCGGGCAACGTGATCCCGCCCTATTCGCTGGCCGCGCCGTCCAGCGAGATGGCCACGATCGAGTTCGCCGTGCTGCAACTCGGTGTCAGCGAGATCGTCGTCTGCGGCCACTCGCACTGCGGTGCGGTCGGCGCGCTGAACGGCGGCGGCATCGACCACCTGCCCGCGATGCGCGGCTGGTTGCGTCCCGGGCAACCGCGCGAGGCGTCCGGTCCCGCGATGCGCCCGGAAGGTCAGGAGCACGTGCGCGCCCAGCTGGAGATCCTGCTGGCGTACCCGTTCGTGGCCGAGAAGGTCGCCTCGGGTTCGTTGCGCGTCCACGGCTGGTTCTACGACATCGAGACCGGCGAGGTCTCCGCGTGTGCCGAGCACGCCTTCCTTCCGCTGTAGGGGTTCCGACGTGATGAAGAAGTACTGGACCGATCTCGGCGCATCGGTCGTCGTGTTCCTCGTGGCGCTGCCGCTGTGCGTGGGCGTGGCGGTGGCGTCCGGGGTGCCGGCCGAACTCGGCATCGTGACCGGCGTGGTCGGCGGCATCGTCGTCGGCCTGCTGCCGGGCAGCACGATGCAGGTGAGCGGACCGGCCGCCGGGCTGACGGTGCTGGTGGCGGATGCCGTCGGCAGGCATGGGATCCAGGCGCTGGGCGTGATCGTGCTCGGCGCGGGCCTGTTGCAGGTGGCATTGGGCTTGGCGAGGTGCGGGCGGTGGTTCCGCGCGATCTCGCCGTCCGTGGTGCAGGGCATGCTCGCGGGCATCGGCCTCGTGCTGATCTTCGGTCAGCTCAGGCACCTGCTGGTCTCGCCGATCGCGTTGGCGCTCGGCCTGCTCACCGTGCTGATCATGTTGCTCTGGCAGCGCACGCCGATGCGCGTGGTGCCCGGCATCCTCGTCGGCGTGGTCGTCTGCACCGGGTTCGCGGCGGTGTTCGCGTCCTCGGTCGACCGCATCACGGTCGGCACGTTGTCGGCGGACGTGCACCTGCCCGACTTCTCGTTGCTGAACACGGGGGTCATCGGCACCGCGGTGGTGTTCGCCCTCGTCGCCTCCGCGGAGTCGATGTTCAGCGCCGCCGCCGTGGACCGAATGCACTCCGGCCCGCGCACGCAGTACAACAAGGAGCTGGTCGCGCAGGGCGTGGGCAACACGATCTGCGGTCTGCTCGGCGCGTTGCCGATGACGGCGGTGATCGTGCGCAGCTCGGCCAACGTGTCCGCCGGCGCCCGGACGAAGGCGTCCAGGGTGCTGCACGGCGTGTGGCTGCTGCTGTTCGTGGTGCTGCTGCCCGGGCTGCTGACACTCATCCCGGTCGCCGTGCTCGCGGCGGTCCTGGTGCACGCGGGGTGGAAGCTGCTGGGCCTGCGCGAGGTCGTCACGTTGTGGCGCACCGACAGGGCCGAGAGCTTCGTCTTCGTCCTCACGGCCGGTCTCATCGTGGCGACCGACCTCCTGACCGGCACCGTGGCCGGTCTGCTGGCCGCGGTCGTCAAGACGGCCTGGGACGTGTCGAGGCTGCAGGTCACCGTGACGCCGGAGGGCGTGGCGTTGCGCGGCAACGCGACCTTCCTGCGGCTGCCCGTGCTGCTGGAGGAACTCGACCGCGTCGACCGCGAGCACGTCCGGATGGACCTGAGCGGGGTCCGGCACCTCGACCAGGCCTGCGGGCAGGCGATCGACCAGTGGGTGGACGAGTCGCGCAAGGCGGGCAAGACCGTCGATCTCGTCGGCCGATAGGGGACGGCGCCGCGGCCTTGGGGGTCGCGGCGCTTTCCCGTCCGGCCGGTGAACACTGGGCTGTTCGGGTGTGTGCGGCTAACGGCCCAGTGGAAGATGTCGACCCTGCAGGTGAACCAGTAGGGGGCGACACCATGACCAGTGCGGGATTCGACGCGAAGTTCCTCGGCACCGCTGCCGGGATGCCCGTCCTGACCGAGTCGGGAGCGGCCGACGCGGTCGAGCTCGACGGTTCGGCCACGATCGACTACACGCACTTCTCGCTCGCGATGAGCAAGTCGCGCAAGTTCGCGAGCTGGGTCGCGTGGAACATCGACGGCGGCGAGATGAAGGCGCTGAGCCGCACCGGCATCCCGTTCGTCAAGGACGAGCGCATCCCGGCCGAGTTCCAGACCGGCGACGAGCTCTACCGCGACAACCGGCTCGACCGCGGCCACCTCGCCCGCCGCGCCGACCTGTGCTGGGGCCCGAAGGCCGAGGCGCAGAAGGCGAACAAAGACTCGTTCTTCTTCACGAACATCACGCCGCAGATGGACGACTTCAACCAGAGCACCAAGGAAGGTCTCTGGGGCCGGCTCGAGGACGCGGTGCTCGCGGACGTCGACGTCGACAACCTCAAGGTCAGCGTCTACGGCGGTCCGGTCTTCAACGTCGACGACAGGGTGTTCCGCGGCGTCGCGATCCCGCGCGAGTTCTACAAGGCGATCGCGTTCGTGGTGGACGGCGAACTGCGCTGCAGCGCGTTCCTGCTCACCCAGAACATCGTCCTGGCCGAGGCCCTCGACCTGGACGAGTTCCGCGTGTTCCAGGTGTCGCTGACCGAGATCGAGAAGCGGGTGAGCTTCACCTTCCCCGCCGAGCTGCACGCCGCGGACACGGCGTCGGTGCAGCTGCTGGAGGAGACGGAGCGCAGGCCGCTCGACAGCCTCGACGACATCAACTGGTGACGGTCAGCCCAGGCAGGGCCTGACGCAGTTCTTCCAGCCGGGCGAGCGATTCCGGTTGGTGCACCACGAGGTGTTCGAGTGAGGGCAGCGGGCGCAGGTCGTCCGCGGCCGGCACCCCGAACACCTCCAGCGTCGTGATGGTCGGCCACCGCGCAAGCCCCGCCAGCGGGTAGGGCGGGCGGTGATCGATCGCCAGCTCCCGCAGTGCGGGCAACGAGGGCAGCGCGTCGAGTCCCACGTCGGTGGCCGAGTCGCGGAGCTGCAAGCGCCGCACCGAGCCGCCCTCCAGGGACGCGAGGTCGACCCGGCTGAAGTGCAGGTGCAGCTCGTCCAGGTCCTTCACCGGCGCCAGGTCGATCCGCCCGAGCGGACGGCACCTGCTCAGGTGCAGCTCTTTCAGCGAACGTGACAGCGTCAGCGGCGAGAGGTCGCGCATCACCTCGTTCTGCCACAGTTCCAGCCGGTGCAACGACGGCATGGCGCCCAACGGGTCGAGCGGGTTGATGTTGCCGATGCACCGCACGTACCGCAGCTTCTCCAGGTGCATGATGAACTGGATCCGGTGCCACCCGCGGACGTCCACCCGCCGATCACCGAAATCCACTTTGGACAGCACGGAACGCGCGTACTTCTCCGCGTCCGGCGTGTTCCGCCACGCCCGCAGCAGTTCGTCGATGACCATCGCGTGGTCCACGGCCACGAACTCCGCGATCCGTTCCCACGCGCCCTCGCCGCCGATGTTCGCCAGCGTCCGCACGATGTACGCGGCCTCCGCCGACGCCTCCGGGCCGGGCAGCAGGTCGACCACGAACGACCCGGCCTCGGACAGCGCGTCGGCGTGCGCGAAGCTCGTCGGCGGGATCAACGACGCGGCCGCCGCCGTCACCTGGGCGCGTGCGGCCTCCGGTTCGATCACGTCGGCCTGGTCGAGGCACGCCAGCGCGAGCAGCCGCAGCCTGTCCCGTCCGCGCTCGTCCTTGCGGGTGTCGTCGTTGCCCGCCAGCAGGTCCATCAGCACGCGGGCCCGTTCGCGCGGCCGGGCGTGGGCGACCGCCATCACCACGACGTCGTGCCACTCGTCCAGATGTGCCCTGTCCACCAACAGGTTCAGGTCGCCCGCGTCCACGACCTCCTTGGCCGCCAGGTAGTCGCGGAACGTCCGGTGCACGAACTGCACGCGCTCGTTGCCTGCTTCCCGCAGCAGCCCGGCCCGTTCCAGCAACCGCTGCATCGCCTCGTCGGGGTCGATGTCGTGCGACCGCAGCCCGCGCATCGCGTTCCCGAGCCGGTGCACGGCCTCCTCACGCGGCACCATCAGCTCGCGGTTGCGCACCAGCGAGTACGCGAACCGTTGCAGCAGAACGAGTTGTTCCTCCTTGGAGAACGACGGCAGCGCGAGCCCGCGGTCCTCGTCCCAGCGCACCAGCAGCAGGTCCAGCGCTGCCTCGTACAACGAGCGCCGGTCACGCGGCAGGTGCATGTTCCGGTCCTGGTGCAACGCGCACAACAGCCCTGCCAGCAACGGACTCGACGCCAGCCGCCGCAGGTCGGGTCGCTTCGCGAGCGTCGTCACCAGCCGTGCCTCGCAGTCGGTGAGCCACACCCGCGCGTCCCGCGTGAGCCCCGGCTCGTCGAGGGCGGCGGTGTGCCAGGCCTCCACGAAGTCGCGCACGCCCTTGTCGCTCAACGGCAACAGGTCGAACGCGGCGAAGTCCAGGTCCTCCAGCCAGTCCTCCGGCACCGCCGCAGGCCTGGTCGTGATCGCGTACCGGGCCTCGGGATAGGCGTTGACCAGCTGCTCGAGCCACAGCCGGGCCTCGGCCCGCCGTTCCTGCACCAGCTCGTCCACGCCGTCGACGAGCACGAGCGCGCGCCCTTCCCGCAGTCGCGCGGTGACCCACCCGGCAGGCTTCTCCTCCTCGATCATCGACGCCGTCGGTGAGATGAACTCCTCCGGCTTCGGCAGCGTCGAGTACTGCCGCAACGGCACGAAGAACGGCACCAGCCCGAGCCATTCGTTGCCCGAGGTCCGCGTCTGGCCCAGCGAGTTCATCGCGAGCCAGCGCAGGAACGTCGTCTTGCCCGCGCCCGCGCCGCCCCTGATCAGCACCCGGTGCGTGTCCGCGAGCGCCGCCGCCACCGGCAGCCCGGCCCCGGTCAGCTCGTCGGTGTCACCGACCCGCGCCACCGCCAGCGACACGTACGACGTGTCGAACGACTGCCGCCGCGGTGCCCGGCCGCGCGAGACCCCGAACAGCTCCAGCCCGCCCAGCGCGTGCGCGACCTGGTCCGCGTACCGGTCCTCGAAGTCCCGGTGCGACGCCGTCAGCGCCAGCTGCTGCTGGTCCGCGAGCCGCGCCACGGCGTCGGCGGTCGCCCGGCCCATCCGGAACGTCTCGACGGCGAGCCGCCGCGCGTACTCCGGCTGCGACCACACCAGTTCCACGACCGCGACGCACACCCTCAGCAACAACGCGTCGTAGACCGCCGTCGCCTGGTCGGACAGCCCCGCCGCCCGCCGGATCGCCACCGACCTGGACAGCACGTGGGCGCGCAACGACTCAGGCGTCAGCATGATCCGCAGCGCCTCGTCCGGACGCAACGGCAGCGCGGCCTCGATGGACTCGCGCACCGCGTCCACGGCGGCCTGCCACTCGTGCTCCTCGACGGTGCTCAGCTCACCGCGCGCGAGCTCCGCGCTGACCCGCTCCACCAGCGGTCCCGGTCTGGTCAGCTCGCGCTGGCGCTTCTTGTCCCTGGCACCCTTGTGCACCACGTCGAAGAGACCGAGCAGCACGCGCTCCAGCACGGTCTCCAGCACCATCAGCAGTCCGGCGGAAAACGGGTCGGCCACACCTCCAGTATCAGCACGTGATCACCGGCCGCCGCGGTACTTCACCAGCTGTTCATCCGGGCCGTGCCACTCGGGCAGCGTCATTCGGGCAGGGCGACCTTGCGGACGTGCCCGATGTCGAACTCCCTGCCCGTGCCGTCCTCGCAGTCCGCGCTCAGCACCCCTTCGAGGTGCTTGGTCGGCACGATCAGGTGCGTCTCGGTCCGGCGCGGCCCGCTCGCGTACTTGATCTCGACGCGGCTCCCGTCGACCAGCGCCGACGACAGCAGCACCACCTCCTCGTCGCGCAGGAAGACGTTCTGGTCGCGCAACATCCGCGCCGCGTTGGCCCGCGGGGTGCCGCGGCCGGCGCTCGGCCGTTCCTGCTCCACCAGCCGGACGGCGAGCTGCGTCAGCTCCAGGTCGTCCATCTCGGTCCGCCACCAGCGTTCGGAGCGCCGCTCACCCCGGGCGGACGCCCGCAGTCGGCCGACAGTCTCCACAATGGACTTGTCACCGCCGTCCAGGCCGGTCGGCGCGTACCCGCACCGGCGCAACGCCGTGAGCGTCTCGGCCATCGGCTGGGCCGACGCGAGCACGGTCGGCGCGAGGAACCTCAGCTTCAGCGAACCGAGCCGCTTCGACTTCGCGATCTCCTGCAGCAGCAACGGATCCGTGGCCCGCACGCAGCTCGCCACGTCCGTCACCGTCAGCTGCCCGTGCCGCCGCGCCACGTCCCGCACCTGGTACTCGATCACCTGCGGCAGCGCGGCCTCCGACACGGCGTCCAGCTTCGCGAGCACCTCGTCGGCGGACAGCCCCGAGTCCAGGGCTCGCCGCACCGACCCGGCGGACAGCCGCCACACCCGTGCCGCGTCGTTGTCCTCCAGGTCCGCCACCAGGTTCAGCGTCGCGCTCAGCTCCGGCGACGGCAGCCCGTTCACCACCGCGGTCATGTCCGTCTGGAACGCGGCCTTCTCCGTCGCCGGCGGCATCAGCTCGTCCGCGGCGGCGTCGACGTCACCGTCGTGCCGCACCGCCACCCCTAACGGCGTGAGCGCGCCGCCGGCCACCAGGCCCAGCGACTCCATCTCGCCGATCACCGCCGCCGTCGCCCGCACGTCGTGCACGCCGGGACGTTCCCAGGCGAGGTCCTCGACCAGTTCGGCGGTGCTGGTGAAGGCCTCCTCCGCGGAGAACCGCTCCAGCGCGCTCCGCCGCAGCACCAGCCCGGCCGCGCCCGTGTAGTCGCGCAACGCGGCCCGCGCCAGGTCCGGCTCCGGCCGCCAGTCCATCCGCCGCCACGCCGCGAGCAGCGCGGACAGCCGCTGACCCGGCTGCGAGTCGAGCCACGCGTCGGCCTGCCTGGTCGGCAGCAGCCGGGACCGTTCCACGCCGAGCAGCTGGGCCTCGGCAGCGAGCTCCAGCCAGAGCCGCAGCACCCCGTCCGCGACCCGCAACGCCCGTGCGACCCGCCGGATCTCCACGGTCGCCACGCCACCGGTGTAGCGGGCGTCGAAGTTGTCCTGCTCGCAGTGCGCCAGCAGCCGCGCCACACCGTCCACAGTGGACATGGCGGCCACGATCGGCGAGATCGCGGACGCCCGCCGCCGTCCGGGCGTCTTCGGCCGCAACGTCAGCTGCCCCTGCGTCGCCCCGGTCGCCCGCACCGAGTTCACCGCGACGAGCCGCGGGCCCTCCGGCCAGGCCAGCGCCCGTTGCTTCAGCTCACCGAAAGCCCGTTCGAAGTCGCCGACGGAGCACCGCAGTTCGGCGCACACCGTGTCGATCGTGCCGGTGTTGCCCTGCGCGACGATCGTCCCGAGCACGTCGAGCGCGCCCTGGTCCAGCGAGTCCTCGGCGGCGTGCACCGAGTCGGAGTCGGTCAGCTGTGTCGCGAGGTCCTTCAGCGTGCGGATGTAGCGGTCCGCGACGTCGCGGCGGTGCAGGAGGATCGCGGCCACCTCGTCCGGCCCGAGTTGGAGGAGCCAGGTCGCGAGCGCGTTGATACGGCGTGGCATTCGTCGGATTATGGCCCTGGTTGTGTGCACTCAAACGAATTTTCACGCACATGGGCGATCGGCCTAGGCTGACTCGGTGACGTTCAGCGGTTTCGGCGAGTACGCCATCGACTTCTACGACGGCCTGGTTCTGGACAACTCGAAGGCGTACTGGGACGACAACAAGGAGACCTACCTGCGCGACGTGCGGGCCCCGATGGAGGCCCTCCTGCTCGCGCTGGAGAAGGAGTTCGGCGAGGGCAAGGTGTTCCGCCCGTACCGCGACGTGCGGTTCGCCAAGGACAAGACGCCGTACAAGGACCACTGCGGCGGCGTGATCGAGAAGGGTCGCGGCGGCGGCGCGTACTACGTGCAGCTCAGCCCCGAGGGCCTGATGACCGGCGGCGGCTCGTTCCACATGCAGTCCGACCAGCTGGCGCGCTACCGGGCCTCGGTCGACGCGCACGGGATCCTGCTGCGCAAGATCGTGGACAAGCTGCTCGGGCAGGGCTGGGCGCTCGCGGGCGACGTGATGAAGTCGAAGCCGCGCGGGTTCGCCGACGACCACCCGCACCTCGACCTGCTCAGGCACCGGTCGATCTACGTGCGCAAGGTCTGGGAGCCGGACGACGTGCTGCACGAGCCGGGCTGCCTCGACCGGGTGCGCAAGTCTTGGAGGCAGCTCAAGGATTTCAACGCGTGGTGCGAGGACCACGTCGGCGTGAGCGAACAGCCGAGGCGATAGCCCAGCCCAGGCCGATCCCGAGCACGTCCACCAGCGCGTCCAGCACGTCGCCGCTGCGGTGCAGTGGCGTGATCAGCTGCTGGAGCACCTCCGAAATGCCTGCGTAGGCCACCAGCACGAGCAGAATGTGAGGAATCTTCGCGTACAGGCCGGTGAACGCGAGCAACGCGAACAGCAGCGTGTGGACCACCTTGTCCGTACCAGGAGGCGAGCTCGGCACACCTGACTCGGGGGTGAACAGCACGACGACGCTGAGCGACACCGCGATCACGAACGGAAGTACTCGACCCATTGTCAGAACATTACCGAGGAGTAGTTCGGGATCGGTCCAGGAACGGGTCTACTCTCTCTACACGTGAGTCGACGCGCAAAGATCGTCTGTACCCTCGGTCCCGCCACTGGCACGCCGGAGAAGGTCCGTGACCTGGTAGCGGCCGGTATGGACGTGGCCAGGATGAACTTCAGCCACGGCAGCCATGCCGACCACAAGCAGGTTTACGACATGGTCCGCGCGGCAGCCGACGAGTCCGGCCGCGCCGTGGGCATCCTCGCCGACCTCCAGGGCCCCAAGATCCGCCTCGGCCGTTTCGCCGCGGGTCCGGTGGACTGGAACAACGGCGACGTCGTCCGCATCACCGTCGAGGACGTCGAGGGCACGCACGACCGCGTGTCGACGACGTACAAGGAGCTCGCGAAGGACGCCAAGGTCGGCGACCGCCTGCTCGTGGACGACGGCAAGGTCGGCCTCGTGGTCGTCGACGTCGAAGGTTCCGACGTCGTGTGCGAGGTCACCGAGGGCGGACCCGTCAGCAACAACAAGGGCCTCTCGCTGCCCGGCATGGACGTCTCCGTGCCGGCGCTGTCGGAGAAGGACATCGAGGACCTCGAGTTCGCGCTCTCGCTGGGCGTGGACTTCATCGCCCTGTCGTTCGTGCGCTCGCCCGCGGACATCGACCTGGTCCACCAGATCATGGACCGCTCGGGCGGCAAGCGGCTGCCGGTGATCGCGAAGATCGAGAAGCCGGAGGCCGTCGACAACCTCGAGGCCATCGTCCTCGCCTTCGACGGCGTCATGGTCGCCCGCGGCGACCTGGGCGTCGAGCTGCCGCTGGAGCACGTGCCGCTGGTGCAGAAGCGGGCGATCCAGATCGCCCGCGAGAACGCGAAGCCGGTCATCGTCGCGACCCAGATGCTCGACTCGATGATCACCAACTCCCGCCCGACCCGCGCCGAGACGTCCGACGTCGCGAACGCGGTGCTCGACGGCGCGGACGCCCTGATGCTGTCCGGCGAGACCTCGGTCGGCCGCTACGCCATCGAGTCCGTGCAGACCATGGGCCGCATCATCGAGGCCGTCGAGACCGAGTCGGTCGTCGTGCCGCCGCTGACGCACGTCCCGCGCACCAAGCGCGGCGTGATCTCGTACGCGGCCCGCGACATCGGCGAGCGCCTCAACGCCAAGGCCCTGGTCGCGTTCACGCAGTCCGGTGACACGGTCCGTCGTTTGGCGAGGCTGCACACGCACCTGCCGCTGCTCGCGTTCACGCCGGAGCCCTCGGTCCGCTCGCAGCTGTCGCTGACGTGGGGCACCGAGACGTTCCTGGTCCCGAAGGTGGAGTCCACCGACGAGATGGTCCGCCAGGTCGACGTGGCCATGATCGAGATCGGCCGCTACTCCGCCGGTGACCTCATGGTCGTCGTCGCCGGCTCGCCTCCCGGCACCATCGGCTCGACCAACCTCATCCGGGTGCACCGCCTGGGCGAGGACGACCACGCGTAAGTGCGCTGACTCTCAGTCAGGGCAGTCGTGATGCCGGCCCTGCTCCCGCATACTGGGGGAGCAGGGCCGGTGCCTTGCTGTGACTTCGAGGAGTGTTCTGCCGTGACTGAGGCCGCCCGTGCCGCCGCTTCGAGCCCGTCGGGCCTGAGTGGACAATCCGCAGTGGACGACCTGGTCGCGTTGCTCGACCTGGAACGCATCGAGGAGAACATCTTCCGTGGCGTGTCGCCTGCGGAGTCACCCGTGCGCGTCTTCGGCGGGCAGGTGGCCGGCCAGGCCCTCGTCGCCGCCGGCCGCACGGTCCCGGCGGAACGGCGGGTGCACTCGCTGCACTCGTACTTCATCCGCCCCGGCGACCCGCGCGTGCCGATCGTCTACGAGGTGGACCGCATCCGCGACGGCCGCTCATTCACCACCCGCCGCGTCGTCGCCGTGCAGCACGGCAAAGCGATCTTCTCGCTGTCCGCGTCCTTCCAACTGGAGGAGCAGGGCGTCGAGCACTCCTCGGAGATGCCCGAGGTGCCCGACCCGGAGTCGCTGCCGACGTGGACCGAGTCGGCCCAGAGCTACCCGCTGGTGAACCTGAAGTTCCCGCGCCCCATCGACGTCCGCTACGTGACGGAGCCGCCGTGGGAGTCGCGTGAGGACGGTCCCGGCGCGGCCGCGTCCCAGGTGTGGATGAAGGCCGACGGCAAGCTGCCGGACGACCCGATGCTGCAGCTCTGCGTGATGACCTACGCGTCGGACATGACGCTGCTGGACGGCGTTCTGGCGCGGCACGGCGTTTATTGGGGACTGGACAAGGTTCTCGGCGCTTCGCTCGACCACGCGATGTGGTTCCACCGGCCGTTCCGGGCCGACGAGTGGTTGCTGTACGACACGACTTCGCCGTCCGCCTCCGGGAACCGTGGGCTGGCGACCGGGCGGTTCTTCACGCGGGACGGGCAGCTGGTGGCGACGGTGGTGCAGGAGGGGCTGATCCGGGTGATCAAGTCCTCCGACGACGGTGAATGAGTTCGATCCACGCTTGTGAGTGATGGCATGGAGGATCTCCAATCGGGAGGCTGGTGGGAGCTGGTGGCGGAAGAGACTCCAATGAGGCCGGAGAAAGGTGATCACATGACCGCTGAAGCGTGGCCGGATCACCTGATCAGCCTCGACGAGTGGGACGCGATGCCAGAGGACAAGAACCTCGAGCTCGTGGATGGAGTCCTGCACGTGGTGGCCGCAGCCATACCTTCGCACCAGATGGCACAGAACAGGTTGGCCTACTGGCTCGACGAGCAGTTGCCGCCGAGTCTGGTCGCTTATGGCGACGTCGACGTGACGATCGACCGCTCGAACCGGCCAACCGTGCGCAAGCCCGACATCACCGTGGTGACGGCAGAAGCGGCGGACCGCTACCCCAAACGGTTCGACGTCGAGGACGTGGTTCTCGCAGTGGAGATCGTGTCCCCTGGTTCCGAGCGCGTCGACCGCGTCACCAAGCCCACCCTGTACGCCAAAGCCGGGATCGCGCACTACTGGCTCGTCGAGCTCGGTACTCCGATCAGCTTGACCGCGTTCGAACTCGTGGACGGCGTCTACAAGCTCGTGGAGGACGTTGTGGGTGAGGTCCGGCTGACTCGACCCGCACCGCTCGTGTTCGACCTCGATGCGCTGGTCCGTCGCCGATAGCCACCGAACGGGATGTGGTGGTTCGGCCGGTCACGCTGGGAGTGACGCTCAGACCTTCCGCCGCCGATGGGTCGGCCGCAGGTTCGCCGGCGGCGTCAACGCACGCGTCTCCACCCGCTCCAGCACCACCGACGACGTCAGGTTCCGCACCTCCGTCCGCGACGCGATCTTGTCCATCAGGAACGCCTGCAGGTGCGTGGAATCCGCGACGGCGATGTGGATCAGGAAGTCCGCCTGCCCGGACACGTGGAAGATCGACCGGGTCTCCGGCTGCGCCATCACGAACGCGCGGAACGACGCCACGACGGATCGGGTGTGCGGCCGCACGTTCACCGAGATCACGGCTTCCAGCGGCAGCCCGGTAGTAGCCGGATCGACGACGGCGTGGCACCCCGTGATCACGCCCAGGTCGCGCAGCCGCCGCACCCGCTGCAAGCACGACGAGGGCGCCAGCCCGACGATCTCCGCCAAAGCCCGGTTCGGCAGGGTGGCGTCGTTCTGCAACTCCTCCAGGATGTGCCAGTCGACCGAATCCAGTTCGGCTTGTTCGCGCATAACCGAACATCGTACTGACCTGCTGGAACGCACACGAACGAAGCGCAGATGATCTGCGCCATGCACATCGCGTGGACGTCGTTCCTGCTGGCACTCGTGGTGATCACGGTCGTGCCCGGTCCCGACTTCGTACTGGTCATGGGGAACGCGGTCCGCAGCCTCCGCAAGGGCGTCGAGGCGGCGCTCGGCGTGCTCACCGGGCTGCTGATCCACGCGACGCTCGCGACGCTCGGGTTGTCCGCGCTCGTGGCGGCGGCGCCGGCGGCGTTGTTCGTCGTCAAGGCGATCGGTGCGGTCTACCTCGCCTACGTCGGCTTCATGACGTTGAGGTCGGCGAGCAAGCCCGTCGAGGAGCAGCCGCAGCAGAAGAACGTGTTCCTGCGCGGCATGTTGTGCGACCTGTTGAACCCCAAGGTGATGCTCACGTTCCTGAGCCTCATCCCGCAGGCGATGGACCCGAACGCCGCGCCGCTGCCCCAGGCGGCGATGTTGAGTGCCGTCACGGTCGGCGTGTTCGCGGTGTTCTGGGTCATCGTGGTGCCGTCCGCGCGTCAGCTGGGCCGGCTGCTGAGCAGGCCCAAGACCCGCGCGGTGTTCGAGCGGGTCTGTGGGACCGCTCTCATCGGGCTGGCGGCGTCAGTTCTCGCTACCTGAGTCCCACGTGACGGACAGTTCGTCGCGCGTTCCGAAGCGGACGAGGTGCCGTTCCACGACGTCGCGCAACCGAGCCACGTCCTCCTCCGACGTGCACACCACGCGCATGATCAACGCGTCGTCGGCGGCCTCGAACTCCGCCAGGCCCGCGGAGAAGCGGACGAAGCCGCGGGTGTCCTCCCAGGACCCTTCGAGGTCCTTGGCCGTGAAGTGCTTCACCAGCTGCGATCCGTACCTCGGGGCACGGTCGGTCGCCGAGCGTCCCACGCTCGTGAATTCCGTCATGAAGCCAACTTACGCCTAGCAATACGTACCGGCACGTGACGCGGTTCACCTGGCAAAACGGAGTCTGAGAACACCCTGTGACGTCTCGCGCAAACGTGGAGAACACGGCAGGCTATGGCGCATGACGGAAGGCAAAGCACGTATCGCGGTCACCGGTCTTGCCACCATGGGCAGCAACCTCGCGCGCAACCTCGCGCGTCACGGGTTCAAGGTCGCCGTGCACAACCGGACGCCCGCGAAGATGAAGGCCCTGCTCGACGAGCACGGCCACGAGGGTGACTTCGTCGGCGCCGAGACGCTGCAGGACCTGGTGGACAGCCTGCAGACGCCGCGCCAGATCATCATCATGGTCAAGGCGGGTGGCCCGACCGACGCCGTCATCGACGAGCTGAGCGGGATCCTCGAGCCGGGCGACATGGTCATCGACGGCGGCAACGCCCACTTCAACGACACGCGCCGCCGTGAGGCCGCGCTGAAGGAGAAGGGGCTGCTCTTCGTCGGTGCCGGCATCTCCGGTGGTGAGGAGGGCGCGCTCAACGGCCCCAGCATCATGCCGGGCGGGCCCGCGGAGTCCTACCAGCACGTCGGGCCCGTCTTCGAGGAGATCGCGGCCAAGGTGGACGGTCAGCCGTGCTGCGTGCACGTCGGGCCGGACGGCGCCGGGCACTTCGTGAAGATGGTCCACAACGGCATCGAGTACGCCGACATGCAGCTGATCGCCGAGGCGTACGACCTCCTCAGCAGGATCGGGGGCCAGTCGCCGGCGGAGATCTCCGAGGTCTTCACGCAGTGGAACTCGGGCGACCTGGAGTCGTACCTGGTCGAGATCACCGCCGAGGTGCTCAAGCACGTCGACGCCGACGGCACCCCGCTCGTGCAGGTCATCGAGGACGCGGCCGAGCAGAAGGGCACCGGCCGCTGGACCGTGCAGGAGGCGCTCGAACTGGGTGTGCCGGTCACCGGCATCGCCGAGGCCGTGTTCGCCCGCAGCCTGAGCGGCCACACCGACCAGCGCAAGGCCGTGCGCGCCGCGTTCGGTGCCAGCGAGGTCGTCGCGAAGCCGGACGCCGAACTGGTCGACGACGTGCGCCAGGCGCTCTACGCGTCGAAGGTCGTCGCGTACGCGCAGGGCTTCGACATGATGCGTGAGGCGTCGAAGACGTTCGACTGGAACATCGACCTCGGCGCGATGGCGACGATCTGGCGCGGCGGCTGCATCATCCGCGCGCAGTTCCTCAACCGCATCCGCGAGGCCTACGACAAGAACGCCGACATCGCGTCTCTGCTGGTGGACGACTACTTCCGCGACGCGGTGCGGAACGCCGAGGCCGCTTGGCGCAGGGTCGTGGTCCGCGCGGTCGAGTCCGGGGTGCCGACTCCTGGCTTCGTGTCCGCTCTGGCCTACTACGACGGACTCCGCTCGGAGCGTCTGCCGGCCGCGCTCGTCCAGGGACAGCGCGACTTCTTCGGTGCGCACACGTACAGGCGCACGGACAGGCCCGGTAGCTTCCACACGTTGTGGTCGGGTGATCGATCAGAGGTGGAAGCGTGAAATTTCGGATTCTGGGGGCGGTCGTCGCTGTGGCGGCAGGGGTTTCCCTGACGTCCAGCGGCGGCGCCGTGGCGGTCGGGAACGAGGCCCTCACGGCTGATCTCGACACGATCCTCGCCGACAACGCGCTCAAGGGCGCGGACGTCGGCGTGGTCGTGCGGGACGCCGGCTCCGGCGAGGTGATCTACACCAGGCAGAGCAGCAGGCGTTCCCAGGTGGCGTCGAACCTGAAGCTGCTCACCACGGCGACGGCGCTGGACCTGCTGGGCCCGGACTTCCGCTGGAAGACCGAGCTCGCCTCGGCCGGGACGAAGACCGGGACGGCGCTCGACGGCGACCTGGTGTTGCGTGGCGGCGGCGACCCGACGATGTCGCGGTTGCGCTACCAGCAGCTCGCGGACACGTTGAAGGCCAGCGGTGTCACGACGGTCAACGGCGCGTTGGTCGTCGACGACACCAAGTTCGACTCGCAGCCGTACGGCTCGGGTTGGGCGTGGGACGACGAGCCGTACTCCTACAGCGCGGAGACGTCGGCCCTCACGCTCTCGCCGGACGCGAAGTTCAGCGCGGGCACGGTCGTCGTGCGCGTCAAGCCGGGCGCCGCGGCGGGTGCCCCGGCTGTCGTCACGACCGAACCGGCGAACGACCACGTGCAGATCGTGTCCTCGGCGACGACCGGCAACGCCGGCATCACCGTGGAACGCGAGCACGGCACGAACCGCATCGTCGTCAGCGGGTCCACGTCCGTCGAGACCACCAGGCTCTCGACGGTCAAGGACCCGGCCGGCCTCGTCACGTCGGTGTTCCAGAAGGCCTTGCAGGCCAGCGGGATCACCGTCACCGGCGGGGTGAAGCGGCAGAAGGCCCCGGCCGGTGCCGCCGTCCTCGCGACCGACACGTCGCAGAAGCTCAGCGAGCTGATCGTGCCGTTGCTCAAGGACAGCAACAACATGCTGGCCGAGGTGCTGGTCAAGACCGCGGGTGGCTCGTTCACCAACGGCGTCAACCAGCTCAGCACCAAGTGGGCCGGTCTGGGCGTCGACCCGAACGCGGTCGAGGTCTTCGACGGCTCCGGCATGTCGCGGCTCGGCCAGTTCTCGCCGGACGACCTCACGTCGGTGCTGATCAAGGCGAAGACGAAGCCGTGGTTCTCCGCGTGGCAGGCGTCGCTGCCGGTCGCCGGTGTCGACGGCACGCTGGTCAACCGCATGAAGAACACCCCGGCGGCGGGCAACGTGAAGGCCAAGACCGGGTCGCTCTCCGGCGTCTCCGGCCTGTCCGGCTACGTGCGGACGGCCGCCGGCAGGGATCTCGTGTTCTCGGTGGTGCAGAACAACGTCCTGCTGTTCAACAGCCCGAAGAACGTCGAGGACAGGATCGCCGTGCGCCTGGCCTCGGAAGGCGGCTCGGTGTCGCCGCAGGTCCAGTCGGTGCCGCAGCAGCGCAAGGCCCCGGCGCAGGACCGCACCGAGGTTCCCGCGAAGGAGCGCTTCGACGTGGAGTGCTCCTGGATCGGCACCTGCTAGGGACAGTCGCAAGTGGAGCCGCCCCGGGAGTTCCCGGGGCGGCTCCTCGTTTTTCTACGCCGGTGACGGCACGGGCTCCAGCCCGTTGCGGTCCGGGTCGACCAGGTACACGCGGGCGTTCGAGATGTCGAAGTACAAGCCCTTCAACGTCAGCGTGCCTGCGGCGATCGCCTCCCGCACGCTCGGGTACCCGAGCAGGTTGTCGAGCTGCTGCGCGACGTTCGCGACGGCGAGCCGGTCGGCGACCGGCAGGTCCGCGCAACCGGGTGCGGTCGGCGCGTGGAACCGGATCAGCGACGGTTCGGCGTTGCGCAGCCACGAGTGCAGGTGCGACCCGCGTGCCGCGGACCCCTTCACCAGTGCCTTCATCGCGCCGCAGTCGGAGTGTCCGCACACGACGATCGTGCTGACGCCGAGGATCTCCACCGCGTACTCGATCGCCGCCCCGACCGACCTGTCGCCGGTGGACGACATCGGCACCAGGTTGCCGATGTTGCGCACGCAGAACAGGTCGCCCGGCCCGGACGTGGTGATCAGGTTCGGCACCACGCGGGAGTCCGCGCAGGTGATGAACAACTGCTGGGGCCGCTGCCCGTGCACCGCGAGCTCGTGCAGGAACGGCCGCACCAACGGCGCGGAACGGCTTTCGAACTCGTGCATGCCGCGCAGCATCGGGTCGCCCTCGACCGAGGCGCGTTGAGCCGGCAACGTCACGGCGTCCGGCGTGCCCTGCCAGTGCGACCACGGCGCGAACCAGCGCGGCAACGGGCCGGGCAACGTCTTGCGCCGTCCCGGTTTGCCCTGGTTCGCCCGGTCGTACCAGGTGTCGTGCACCTCGTCGACCCGCACCCGGCCACCGAGCCGTTCGTAGCCCTCGCGCCAGTCGTCGATCGCCTCGTAGGACGCGTGGTCCAGGTAGTCGACGTGCAGCTCCAGCACGACGGTCTCGCCCGCGGGCATCCTGCGCAGCTCGCGCACGAGCCGACCTACCCCCAGGAACACCAGCGATCCCCGCACGCACACCCGGTTGCCCTCGACACGCACCGAACAGTGCGTCAACCGGTACAACGCGCGCAGCAACGCGATCGCCAGGCCCACGACCACGCCCTCCAGCAGTCCGAAGAGGACAACGCCGAGAGCGGTCGCGGCGTAGACCATGAACTCCCCGTGCCGCAACAGGTTCCGCATTCGCTCAACAGACACGAGTTTGAGCCCGACGACGAACAGCACGCCAGCCAGCGCGGCCAGCGGGATCAGCTCCAGGGCGGGCGCGAACGCCAGCACCGCCACCGCGATCCACACGCCCTGGAAGATCGCGGCGTACCGGGTCTTCGCGCCCGCCGCGACGTTGGTGGAGCTGCGCGCGAGCCCACCGCTGATCGGGAACCCGCCGAGCGCGCCGGTGAGCACGTTGCCGGTGCCCTGCGCGATCAGCTCCTTGTCCAGCCGGGCGCGCGGCCCGTCGTGCAGCCGGTCCGTGGCGACGGCCGACAGCAACGACTCCATGCTCGCCACCAGCGCGACGGTGACGACAGCCGTGAGGACGGTGCCGACGCTGCCCTGCGGCATCTCGGGGAACGTCAGCGCGTGGCTGTCCGGCAGGTCGACGTGCGCGACGTCGAGGCGCAGCACGAACGCCAGCGCGGTCGCCGCGGCCACCGCGACCAGTGGCGCGGGGATCAGCGAGACACGCGGAACCCGGGGCCAGAGCAGGAGAACCGCGATCGCCACCGCACCGGCGAGCACCGAGCCCGGCGAGGCGTCGACCAGGGTGCCGGGCAGCTGCACGAGGTTCGCGGGCACGGTCGACGACGCCGTGCCGCCCAGCAGCACGACGAGCTGCCCGACGGCGATCGAGAAGCCGATGCCGGCGAGCATGCCGTGCACGACGGCGGGGGACAGCGACATCACCAGGCGGCTGATGCCGGTGAGCCCCAGCGCGAGCTGCACCACGCCCGCGGCCACCGTGATCGCCGCCGTGGCCGCCCAGCCGAACTGCGCCACCAGACCGGCGACGATGACGACGAGCCCGGTACCGGGCCCGCTGATCTGCAAGGGTGCTCCGCTGATCGCGCCGACGACCACGCCGCCGATGATCGCGGAGATGATGCCCGCCATCAGCGGCGCGCCCGTGGCGTGCGCGATGCCGAGCGACATCGGGATCGAGATGAGGAACAGCACGAAGCTCGCGGGCAGGTCGTGCTTCAAGACCAGCGGAGGACCGTGCGGGGTGTGCTCGCCGGTGGTGGTCCTGGGTTGGTGGTTCACGTGTTTTCCCTTTGCTGGACAGCGCTATGGCCCTGTGCGACGGATGCACAGGGCAGGGCACGGCGGGGAAGGGAGCGAGCTGGAGAGGGCGCTTTACCCGTGGCGTGGCTCGGAACGTTGCCGGGCGGATTCGCGGTCAGACGGGTGCATCGTGGTGTCGCCCCCAGGCCCTCGTACTGGTTGTACGGGGGCGTGGGGGCGGCGCCGCGAGGTGCCCTGCTGAGCGTGAATCACCCAGCCAACGTTCCGAGGCACGCCACTGGCGCTCTAAGGGCAGCAGACGGCGCGGCCGGACGGCTGCGAGCTCGTCGGCGCGGTCATGCGGGGTCGGCACGGGAACACCTCCGTGTCGGCACAGGCATCGAGGGGGTCGGGATCAGGCCGCGTCGCCCTCAATCATGAGGCCGGAATCGGCGCTGTGACAGATCTTTCAACCAACCGTGTTGATCTTCGCGGAGGCCGTCACGCGAGGTGATGACGTAGAAGGGCCGGCTCCGGTCGGGGGGTGCGGAGCCGGCCCAGGTCACGAAGGAACCGAAGAACTATCGGGTTCCGAAATTCAGCCTACCGAGCGCAGGTGCTTGCCGTGTGAAGTCTCCTGGCCGACGACGGTCAGGATCAGCTGCGCGGACAGGTAAGCACGGCACGGTGCGGGCATCCGCCTCGAGAACCAGCCGCGCTTGCAGGTCGCGCACCGGCCGTGCTCGTCGGGCTGGTGCTCGTCGAGCAACGCCTTCACCACCGCGACCACCCTCGGCAACTCAACCCTGGCGAGTACGAGAGCGGTCTGGTCGTCGCCGCGTTCGGCGAGGTCGGTGAGCGTGGCCAGGTGGGAGTGCAGCGACTTGTCCAGTTGGCTGAACACCGTGACGGCCATCAGGCTCAGAGCTCCAGTCCTTGCGTAAGCAGCCCCAGCAGACTGGCGCGCCGAACCTGCGATCTGCAAGTTGCAGTACACGAATGGATGACGTCTCTTTGCGACGCGCTCCTTTGCTCTCAAACTGAGAAGGACCAGGAGGTGTGGGATGTCCAGGGGCAGCAGCCCGACCCTGCGCAAGCGCCGGCTCGTGAGTGAGCTCCGGAGGCTGCGTGAGGTGGCCGGGCTGACGATCGAGGAGGTGGGCGAGCGCCTCGAGTGCTCGGCTTCCAAGATCAGCCGCATCGAGACGGGGCGTGTGGGGGTGAGCCCGCGCGACGTGCGGGACATGCTCACCGCTTACGACGCGGACGTCGCCACCCTCGAGGAACTGGTCCAGCTGGCGCGGGAAGCCCGCCGCAAGGCGTGGTGGGACGAGTTCGGCGACATCGTGCCCGGTCGTTACGTGGGGTACGAGGCCGACGCGGACTCGATCAGGACCTACCAGGGGCTGATGATCCCGGGCCTGCTGCAGTGCGAGGCGTACACGAGGGCGTTGATCTCACAGGTGCTGCCCGACGCGAGCACGCCGGAGATCGACCGCCGCGTCCGGTTGCGCAAGGCCCGGCAGGCCTTGCTGAGCGAGGACGACCCGTTGCGCCTGCACGTCGTGATCGACGAAGCCGCCCTTCGCAGGCTCGTCGGCGGCGCCGGGGTGATGCGCGTGCAGATGGCGCGTCTCCTCGAAGTCGGTGCGTTGCCGAACGTCACGATGCAGGTCGTGCCGTTCAGCGCCGGTGGTCATGCTGCGATGGACGGCCCGTTCGTCATCCTGAGCTTTCCGGAGCAGCTCGACCCCGACGTGGTGTACATCGAAAGCACCAGAAGCGGCGTCTACCTGGAACAACAGTCGGACGTCAGTTCCTACGCCGAGATGTTCGAGCGGCTGGTGAGTTCCGCTCTCACCCAGCGGGAATCGGTATCCCTGATCACTGAGATCGCTCGCACTCTCGCGTGACCGCGATCGGGAGTGAACAGACAGTGGAAAGCTTGCGTTGGCGCAAGAGCAGCCGATCCTCGGCTGGTGGGCCCGACTGCGTGGAGATCGCGCTCGTCCCATCAGGAGCCGCGGTCCGTGACAGCAAGAACGCGGACGGAGCGCGGCTGGCGTTCGGCGGGGCGGGGTGGGACACCTTCCTCACCGCCGCGAAGACCGGTTCTTTTGTCAGCTGATCGACAGACAGCAGAAGGCCCGGCTGGATTCGTCCAGCCGGGCCTTCTCGCGCAAGGGGACGTGGGCCGGCCGGCGTTCCGCCGCCGCGGGCTGGATGCCCCTTGCACGCCGGCCGACCCACGTCGATCATGGGGAGCAGCGGGTGTTCCGCTGTCCGGTCCAACCTGTTCCGACTGCGTGATCCCGGGTTTCCGTTGATCTCGCGGTCTGTGGTTGGTTGGACACGCTAAGCGTAAGAATGCCTTCTACAGCACGACTGGAGCCCGACTGAAGTGATCTTCAAGCTCCAGGTGGCCCACAGGCGAAGGACAGATCGGTGACGCACGGCGAGGAACCCCTTCGGTTCGAGGTTCTCGGCCTTCTCCGAGTCGTTCGCGCAGGTCAAGAGGTCGATCTCGGTGCGGCGAAGCAACGCGCCGTGCTCGCGGTCCTGCTGCTGGCGCGCAACACGCCGGTCAGCCGCGGGCAGATCATCGAGGCCGTGTGGGGCGACAACGTGCCCTCGAGTGCCGTCAACCTGGTGCAGACCTACGTCGCCGGCCTGCGCCGGGCGCTCGAACCGACCCGCGCGCGGAGGGCTCCCGCCGAGCTGCTCACCTCGGTCGGCGACGGGTACCTGATGCGCGTCGAGTCCGGGGCCCTGGACCTCGACGTCTTCGAACGTCAGGTGCTGCTCGCTAACCGCATGCGCGCTGCCGGTGACCTGGCCGGAGCCGCGGTCGAGCTGGACGACGCGCTGGCGTTGTCCCGCGCCGAGCCGCTGGGCGGTGTGTCCGGTCTCTTCTTCGACGTCGAACGCGGCCGGCTCGTCGAACGGCGGCTCGCGGTGCTGGAGGAACGCGCCGAGCTCGGGCTCGCGATCGGGCAGGGCCCGGAACTGCTCTCGCACCTGGGTTCGATGGTCGCCGAGCACCCGTTGCGCGAACGCGGCCACGGGCTGCTCATGCGCGCGCTGGTCCAGGCGGGCCGGCAGGCCGAGGCGCTCGCCGCGTACCGCGAGGCCCGCGCGGTGCTGATCGAGGAACTCGGCGTCGAGCCGGGTCCCGAACTGCGCCGCGTGCACCAGGCCGTCCTCGCGGGGGACAGTCCCGAACCGGAACGCGCGCCGGTCCGCGTGCCGCACCAGCAGGCCACGCCCGAACCCGCGCCGGTGACGATCCCCGCGCAGCTGCCGCGCGCGCCCGTCGCGTTGATCGGCCGGGACGCCGAGCTGGGGTACATGGACGCGTTGCTGCGCGGCCACGACGGCCCGGTGGTGCTCGTGACCGGTCCGGCGGGGGTGGGCAAGACCGCGCTGGCGCTGCACTGGGCGCACCGGGTGCGCGAGGAGTTCCCCGACGGCCAGCTCTACGTCGACGTGCACGGGTACGACCCGAACCGCGAGCCGCTGGAGATCGGCGAGGTGCTCAACCGGTTCCTGCGCGCGCTCGGCGTCCCGGCCAGTGACACGCCCGTCTCGGTGGACGAACGCTCCGCCCTGCTGCGCACGCTGCTGGCCGACCGCCGGATGCTCGTGATGCTCGACAACGTCCGCAGCTCCGCCGACCTCTTACCGCTGCTGCCGGGCGCGCCCTCGTGCGTCGTCGTGACGTCCCGGCGCCGGCTCGTCGGGCTCGTCGCGCAGGTCGAGGCCAAGCTGATCGAGCTGGACATGCTCGACCCGGAGGCCGCCGTCGACGTGCTGGGCCGCATCGCCGGACGGTCGGACATCGAGGCCGGTGCCCTGCGCGAACTGGCCCTGCTGTGCGATGGGCTGCCTTTGGCGTTGCGGATCGCCGCCGCCCGTCTCGCCGTGTCCCCTCGTCTGCGCGTGGCCGAACTGGTCGAGGAGCTCCAGGACGAGCAGGGCCGGTTGGCCGCCCTCGGCCTGGAGGACGGCGAGGGCACCGTACGAGCCGCATTGGACGCCTCGCGCCGGGCGTTGCCCGCGGAGCCGTCGCGGTTGCTCGCGATCGTCGGCCTGCATCCCGGCGCGGACCTGACCCCGCACGTCGTCGCGGCGATGGGCGACGTGGCGTTGCTGGAGGCCCAACGCGCGCTGGACGCGCTGACGGCCGCGAACCTGCTGTCCGTCAGCGAACCCGGCCGGCACTTCGCGCACGACATCGTCCGCGTCTACACCAAGACGCTGGCGGGGGAGCTGTCCGAACCGGAGCGCCGGGCCGCCACCGGCCGGATGCTCGACTACTACCTGCACTGCGCGGACCTCGCCGACGGCCTGCTGCCGATCAACCGCGGCAGCGTCCTCGTGGCACCGGAACACCGGCCCGCCCACGTGCCCGCGATCTCCGGTCCCGCGGAGGCGACGGCGTGGTTCGACGCCGAACGCGCCAACCTGATCGCCGCCGCCGAGCTCGCCTCGGGTTCGGGCTGGCACGTCCACGCGTGGCAGCTGCCGTACACCCTGTCGCGCTACCTGTGGCTGCGGACCGAGCGCGAGACGTCGTTGCGCCTCACCGAGGCCGCCCTGCAGGCCGCCATCGCCCTGAACGACGACGACGCCCGGTTCGTCATGCAGTTCAACCTGGGCGTCGCGCTGCTCCAGTTCGAACGCTTCGAGGAAGCCCTGCAGGCCCAGCAGGGCGCGCTGGAAACGGCCCGCCGCAAGGAGGACGTGCACCAGCAGGCCCGCGCCCTCACGACAGTCGCCGGCACGTTGCAGGACCTGGGCCGCGCCGCCGAGGCCGAGGAGCACTACCGCGAGGCGATGGAGATCTCCCGGATCGCGGGGTCGAAGTGGGCCGAGGCCAACGCCCACCACCACCTCGGCCTGCTGTACCTGAGCACCCAGCGCTTCGACGACGCGATGCCGTGGCTGCGGGTGGCGTTGCGGATGTACCACGAGGTCGGCGAGCAGTGCGGCGAAGCGGCCTGCCACACGGACATCTCCACGGCGTTGCTGGAGACCGGCGACACGGACGGTGCGCTGTCGGCGGCGCGCACGGCGTTGGCCGTGGCGTGTGATGCCGTCTCGCCGTACCACCAGGCGTTGGCGCACGACCGGCTCGCGGCGGTGTTCGAGAAGCTCAACGCGGCGGGGGCGGCGGCGCACTGGCAGCGGGCGCTGGCGTTGTTCACGGAGCTGGGGGCGCCGGAAGCGGACGGGGTGCGGGCCCGGCTGGCTCGGGCCCGTGCGGTGACGGTCGGGTGAGGAGTCCGCCCGCAGGCGCCGGGTAAGGGTTTCGGCGCGCGGGACTGCGTGATCGCCCGATGCCTTACCCCGCCCCTCAGCGGCAATCTCCTCACCATGAACGAATGGACCCCTGAGGCGATCAAGGCGGAAATCGACTACCGGCGTGGCAACGCGGTGTGCAACTGGCGCCGGGCCAACCGCGACATGCCGTCGTGGATCAGCCGGGTGATGCACCGCACGTCGGGAAAACACAGCAGCACCAGCTCATGACGTGTGACAGCATGCCACTTGTGGCGCGCCTTGGTTCCGGAATCCCGTTGGTCGCGCGCGATCGGGAACTGGACCGGTTGCGTGCCGCATTGACCCAGGCAGGAGAGGGCGTCGCGGGGGCGGTGCTCCTCGCGGGCGACGCCGGGGTGGGCAAGACCCGGCTGATCGACGAGCTGGCCGCCAGCGCCGGTGACACCCTCGTCCTCATGGGACGGTGTCTCGACGCCGGCGAGACCGGCCTGCCGTACCTGCCCTTCGCCGAGGCGCTGGGCAAGCTCAAGACCGACGTGCTGAACCGGCCCGCGCTCGGGATGTTGCTGCCGCAGCTGGCGTTGCCCGCCGAACGCGAGCCCGGCACCGAGGGCATGGTCGCGCCGAGCCTGATCCCGGGGCGCCGGCCCGAGCAGGACGTCGGCCAGCTCCAGCTGTTCGACGCCGTGCTCGGGCTGCTGGGCGACCTCTCCGAACGGCAGCGCGTGCTGTTCGTGGTCGAGGACCTGCACTGGGCGGACGCGTCCACCCGGTACCTGCTGTCGTTCCTGTTGTCCCGCCTGCGTTCCCAGCGGCTGCTGGTCGTCGCCACCTACCGCGCCGACGACCTGCACCGCAGCCATCCGTTGCGCCCCTTGCTGTCCGAGCTGGTCCGGCTGCCCGCCGTCGACCGCCTGGACCTCACGCCGTTCAACGCCGCCGACGCCCGCCGGTTCGTCGAGGCGCTGTCCGACGACCTGCCGCAGGACGTCCTCCAGCAGGTCGCGGAACGCTCGGAGGGCAACGCCTTCTTCGCCGAGGAACTCATCGCGGTGGCCACCTGTGACGACGCCAGGTCGCTGCCGTCCGCGCTCGCCGACGTGCTGCTGAGCCGCGTCGAGAGCCTGAGTCCCGAGGCGCAGCACGTCGTCCGCGTCGCGTCGGTCCGCGGCCGCCGGGTCCGGCACTACCGGCTGCACGAGGTCTCGGGCATGACGGACATCGCGTTCGACACGGCGTTGCGCGAACTGGTCCAGCACCACCTGCTCGTCGTGCACGACGACGAGGTCTACGCCTTCCGCCACGCTCTCGTCCGCGAGGCCGTCTACGGCGACCTGCTGCCGGGCGAACGCGTCCGGCTACACGCCGCCTACGCCCACCACCTGGCGCAGCACCTGGACGAACGCGGTGCCTCGGCGGCGCTGGCCCACCACGCCTTCGAGAGCCACGACCTGCCGCTCGCGCTGAACGCCTCGATCAACGCGTCCAAGGAGGCCGAACGCGCGGGTGCGCCTGCGGAGTCGTTGCGGTACCTGGAGAAGGCGCTCAACCTGTGGAACGCGGTGCCGAAGGAGGACCGTCCGTCCGATGTGGACGAGTCGGTGCTGCTGCGGCGCGCGTCCTGGGTCGCGGGCACGGCCGGGCAGCCGGAACGCGCGGTCGCGTTCGCCCGCAGTGCCACCAAGGCCATCAGTGCCGACCAGACGCCGGAGGAGGCCGCGGAGATCTGGCTGCGGCTCTCGCAGGCGTTGTCGATCCTCGACGGCAACGAGGAGGAGCACTACCTGGTCCTGGCGAAGGCCCTCCAGCTCGTGCGGGATCGCGAACCCAGCCCGACGCGCGCCAGGGTGTTCGCGGGCAAGGCCTCCTCCCTGCGCCAGCAACGCAAGGACGCCGAAGCGCGTGAGGCGGCGGAGCTGGCGATCGCGGACGGCCAGACGGCGAACGCGCCGGGCGCGATCGCGGACGGTCTGGGAACCATGGCGATCCTCGACGACCACGCGAACCGGCCGGAGGACGCGAAGGCCAGCTTCGAGCGCGCGATCCAGCACGCGCGCGAGGTCGGAGCGTTCAACAACGAGCTGAGGGCTTGGTACTACTACGGGATGATGCACTACGACCGCGGCGATCTGGCCGAGGCGGCGCGCGTCTACACCCTGGCGGGCGACAGGGCCAAGGAGACCGGCCTGACGTGGAGCATGTACGGGCTGGAGATCCGCATCCTGCAGGTGCTCGTGCACTACTACATCGGCGACTGGGACTACGCGGCGTGGGCGAGCGAACCGCCCGGCATGTCGGTGTCGTCGACGGTCCTGGCCCGGCTCGCGTCGGCGAGCACGCACCTCACGGTCTCGCGCGGTGACCTGGCCGAGTCCGAGCGGATGATCACGAAGCTGCGCAGCGACTGGCACCGCGACATCCAGATCGCCCTGATCAACGGCGGCACCGGCGCCGAGCTGGCGTTGTGGCGCGGCCGTCCGGAACTGGCCGTGGAGCGGGTCACGGACGCGCTGGCGTGGGCGCGCAAGCTCGGCGGCCCATGGATGCTCGCGGGCATCCGGATCGGCGCGATCGGCATCGCGGCGCACGCGGAGATCGCCGCGAAGGCCCGCCGCAAGCGGGACGCCGAGGCCGAGGCCAGCGCCGTCAAGGCCGGTCATGAGCTGGCCGAACACGTCCGGCTGACCGCGCGGAACGGCAAGCCGCGCGCCGGTGTCCTCGGTCCGGAGGGGCGCGCGTGGCTCGCCCGCGGGCTCGCCGAGGAGTCCAGGCTGACCGGCGCGGGAGACCGGGGGCTGTGGCAGGCCGCCGTCGACGAGTTCGCGTACGGCGTCGTGTTCGAGCAGGCCCTGTGCCGGTGGCGGCTCGCGGAGGCGTTGCTGGGCGCGGACCGCCGGGACGAGGCCGCCGAGCAGCTCAGGCAGGCCGACGAGGTGGCGACGAGGCTCAAGGCCGTGCCGCTGGCCGAGGCCGTCGCGTCGTGCGCCAAGCGGGCCCGCATCACCCTCAGAGCCGACGAACCGGTGCGCGAGCAGGTCGACCTCTTCACCCCGCGCGAACGGGACGTGCTCGGCCTGGTGGCCTCGGGACGGACGAACCGCGAGGTCGGCGAGGAGCTCTACATCAGCGAGAAGACCGTGTCCGTGCACCTCTCCCGGATCATGGCGAAGCTGGGGGCCTCCCGGCGTGCGGAGGCCGTGGCGATCGCGTACGACCGGGGTCTGCTGGAATAGCCGCGGTTGTCATACCTCAGGCTGACGCGCAACGCGTCGCGGAGTTGATGTCCGCGCACGAACCGCCGAAATAGCTTCTTCCTCATCAAGGAACGTCCCCCTGTGAGGAAGGCAAGCGACATGTCTGCACTGGTGTCCGAGGTCGGCACCCGGACCGCCGCGGCGGCCCACAACCTGGTGAAGGTCTACGGCAAGGGTGACACCGCGGTGCGGGCGCTCGACGGCGTGAGCGTCGCCTTCCAGGCCGGCCGTTTCACCGCGATCATGGGCCCGTCCGGCTCCGGCAAGTCCACGCTGATGCACTGCCTCGCGGGACTGGACACGGTGGACGGTGGCGCGATCCACGTCGGACAGACCGAGATCACCAAGCTGAACGACAAGGACCTGACCAAGCTCCGGCGCGACCGCGTCGGCTTCGTGTTCCAGGCCTTCAACCTGCTGCCGACGCTGACCGCCGAGCAGAACATCCTGCTGGGCCTCGAGCTCGCCGGCCGCAAGCCCGACAAGGAGTGGTTCGACACGATCGTCGACGTGCTCGGCCTGCGCGACCGGCTCACGCACCGCCCGACCGAGCTGTCCGGTGGCCAGCAGCAGCGCGTGGCGTGTGCCCGTGCGCTCGTCGCCCGTCCCGAGGTCATCTTCGCCGACGAGCCGACCGGCAACCTGGACTCGCGCAGCGGCGCCGAGGTCCTCGACTTCCTGCGCATGTCGGTCCGCAAGATGGGCCAGACCGTGATCATGGTGACGCACGACCCGGTGGCCGCGAGCTACGCGGACCGCGTGGTGCTGCTCGCCGACGGCCGGCTCGCGGGCGAGATCCACCAGCCCACCACCGAGTCCGTCGTCAACGCCCTCACGCACCTGGGGGCGTGAGCCAGATGCTGAAGACGATCCTCGCGGGCCTGCGAGCCCGCACGGCGAGACTGGTGCTGTCCAGCATCGCCATCGCGCTCGGCGTCGCGTTCGTGACGGGCACGCTCGTGCTCGGCGACGCCGTCGGCGAGCAGACCAGGGACAACTTCGCCCGCAGCGCCCGCAACGTCGACGCGGCCGTGCACACGGCGGAGAACAGCCCCAACCGGGAGGACGGCATCCCGGCCGACTTCCTGCAGAAGATCCGCAACACCCCCGGCGTCGAGGGCGCGGACTCGCGGGAGTTCGGCAGCGCCGCGTTGCTCAGCGGCGAGGGCAAGGCGCGCAACGCGTTGGTGCAGCCGCTGCCGACGACGGAGAAGCTGCGCGACTTCAACCTCAAGGACGGCAAGTTCCCGGTCAAGGCCGACGAGGCCGCGATCGACGTCAAGACCGCGCAGATCGCGAAGCTCAAGGTCGGCGACAAGCTGAAGCTGCTCGACAAGGACAACGCCGAGCACGCGTTCACGATCGTCGGCACCTACCAGCAGGGCGCCAGCAGCATCTCGATGTCCGGCAGCGACCACGTCGTCGTCTCGCCGGAGGGCCTGCGCACGGTCATCCCGGACCAGCGCGTCTACGAGATCGTCGCGGTCGCCAAGGCCGGTGTGACGCAGCAGCAGCTCGTCGCCGACATCACCAAGGCCATCGGCCCCGGCTACCAGGTGCAGACCGGTGAGGAACTGACCCAGGCGACGCTCGCCCAGGTCGGTGACGCTGCCGGCGAGATCAAGACCTTCCTGCTCGCGTTCGCCGCGATCTCGCTCGTCGTCGCGGGCATGGTCATCTACAACACCTTCACGATCCTCGTCGCCCAGCGCACGAAGGAGCTCGCGCTGCTGCGCTGCGTCGGCGCGAACCGGTCGCAGGTGTTCCGCAGCGTGCTCGCCGAAGCGCTCTTCATGGGCCTCGCGGCATCGGTGCTCGGACTTCTCGGCGGGATCGGCGTCTCAGCCGGCCTGCAGACGTTCATCAGCACGTTCGGAGGCCCCAGCGGCGGTGACGACAACCCGATCCGCCTGCCGATCTCGTGGGTGACCATCGCCGCCGGCTTCGGTGTCGGTGTGGTCGTGACGGTGCTGTCGGCCGTGCTGCCGGCCCGTCGTGCCACCCGCGTCGCCCCCGTGGCCGCCCTGCGCTCGCAGCCGGACAGCTCCGACGACGTCGCCCGCACCGGCAAGGTCCGGATCGCCGTCGCGACGCTGATCGCGCTCGTCGGCGGCGCCGCGGTCTACTTCGGACTCCAGCAGGAGAAGGAAGAGCCGGCGATGTTCATCACCGGCGGCGCCACGATGGTGCTGCTGCTCGCGGTGCTGCTCCTCGGCCCGCTCTACGTGCCGCTGGTGAACCGGTTGTTCGGCAAGGCGCTGCGGGGCGTCCCGGCGAAGCTGGCCTCGGCCAACGCGGGCCGCAACCCGAAGCGCACGGCCGCGACCACGGCCGCGCTGATGATCGGCGTGACCATCGTCGCGATGGTGGCGGTCGTGGCCGGCAGTGGCCGCGCGACCATGAACGAGCAGGTCGACAAGCGCTTCCCGGCCGACTACGCGGTCAAGTCGAACGTCTACAGCCAGCCGCTGTCGCCGAAGTTCACCGAAGACCTCGCGAAGGTCCGCAACGTCGCGCAGATCGCGCCCGAGCTCCGGGCGTTCGGCGAGTCCCCGAAGCTCGAGTACGCCGACGTCACCGGCTACCCGACCGAGGCACTGGGTTCCCTGGTGCGGCCGGACCTGGCCGCGGGCACGCTGACCGGGCTCAAGGACGGCGAGATCGCCATGCGGGAGAAGGAGGCGAAGACGGCGGGCGTCGCCATCGGCTCCACCGTCCCGATCAGCGGCAAGGACCTGAAGGTCGTCGCGCTGATCAAGGACAACAGCTACGGCACCGGCATCGTGACCCTCAAGACCGCCGAGTCCATCCTCAAAGAGCCCGTGAAGGGCTACCAGAACGTGCTGGTCAAGCTCGCGCCCGGCACGGACATCACGCAGGCCCGCGCTGATCTGGAACGGTTCATCGCGACCTCCCCGGTGGCGGTGCTGGACTCCGCGGCCGAGACCAAGGCGGAGCTGAACTCGCAGATCGACCAGATCCTGCTGTTCATCTGGGCCCTCGTCGGCCTGGCGCTGATCATCGCCCTGTTCGGCATCGCGAACACGCTGACGCTCTCGGTGCTGGAACGGACCCGCGAGTCCGCCCTGCTGCGGGCACTGGGCCTGACCAGGGGCCAGCTGCGGCAGATGCTGGTGGTCGAATCGATCCTGATGGCGCTGATCGGCGCGGTCGTGGGCGTGCTGCTCGGCGCCGGGTTCGGGTGGCTGCTGGTCGAGGCGATCTCCAACTCGGAGTTCACGATCAGCTTCTCCATCCCGTTCGGACAGATCGGCATCATGCTCGGCCTGGCCGTCGTCGCGGCGGTCATCGCGGCCGCCCTGCCCGCTCGCCGGGCCGCGCGGAACTCCGTGGTCGCGGGCATGGCGGAGGCGTAACGAACCTCGCGGAACACCCCGCCCGGCCTCGCTGTCGGGGGCCACGGCCGGGCGGGTTCGGGAGTGCGGAAACAGGGGCCGCACGACCGGGGGATCGGTGGAGGTCCGGTGCCGTCGGGGCACCGGGCCTCCGCTGCGTTTCACGTCGATGGACGAACGCGTCGCGATCGGCTGTCCGCCACCCAATCGTGACCTCGCGAAAAAATCTTCGAGTGCGCGCGTCACTTTTGGCCCGCAACCCCCTCTACCTGGGGTGAGGGACGACCGGAGCGAGGGCCCGGTCGTCCCTCTTCGTCGTCCCGGGGCCGATTCGGCCACGCCGGTCGAGACACGCGGATTTCCGGGACAGGTTTTTGTTGCCTGCCTCCACAAAGTTACGGAACGATGTCGACCGCTTGACACCCGCGCGTCTCCGGTTGAGTGTGAGAGCGCTCTCATCACAGTTAAGCGCCGCTCACGGCGTCGTCGAGGAGGACGGATGAGCACAAGACTGGTCGGCAGCGTCGCTGCGACCCTCGCGATGGTTCTGGTCGCTGGATGCGGCGGGAGTTCCGGGGCCGACGGCAAGATCGAGCTGTCGCTGGGTCTGTTCTCCGACTTCGGGTACGACAAGCTCATCGAGGAGTACATGGCCTCGCACTCGAACATCAAGATCGAGCAGCGCAAGGTCAAGATGGAGCAGCACAACACGCAGCTCGCGACGCAGCTCGCGGGTGGCCGTGGTGCCGCGGACATCGTCGCCCTCGAGGAAGGCGTGGTCTCGCAGTTCCGCGCCTCCAAGGACAAGTTCGTCAACCTGGCGGAGTACGGCGCGAAGGACCTGAAGGACCAGTGGGCCGGGTGGAAGTGGAACCAGGGCACCGCCGACGGCGGTGAGTTCGTGCTGGGGCTGGGCACGGACATGGGCAGCCTGGGTCTCTGCTACCGCGCCGACCTGTTCGCGGCGGCGGGCCTGCCGACGGACCGTGCCGAGGTCGCCAAGCTGTGGCCGACCTGGGCCGACTACGCGAAGGTCGCCGACCAGTTCGCGGCCAAGACGCCGAACGTGAAGTTCGTCGACACCGGCCGCAACGTCTACAAGGCGATTCTCGACCAGACCGAGGAGGGCTACTTCGCGAAGGACGACTCGTACATCGCGGAGAAGAACGACAAGGTCAAGACGGCGTTCGACCAGGCAGCGGCCCTGGGCACCAAGGGTCAGACCGGTGCCCTCGAGCCGTTCAGCCAGGACTGGAACGTCGCGCTGAAGCAGGGTTCGTTCGCCACGACCACGTGCCCGGCCTGGGCGCTCGCGCTGATCAAGGCGGGTGCCGGCGACGCGGCGGCCGGGAAGTGGGACGTGACGACGGCGCCCGGCGGTGGCGGCAACTGGGGTGGCTCGTTCCTCGCGATCCCGAAGCAGGGCAAGCACCCGAAGGAGGCCTACGAGCTCGCCAAGTGGCTCACGGCCCCCGAGCAGCAGAAGCGGATCTTCAAGGAGACCGGCAACCTGCCGTCGCAGCCGAAGGTCTACCAGGACGCCGAGGTGCAGGCGACCGTCAACGAGTACTTCAACTCCGCTCCGGTGGGTCAGATCTTCGCGACCTCGGCGGAGTCGCTGAAGCCGACCTACCGCGGCACGAAGGACTCGAAGGTCGGACCGGTGTTCGGCACCGCGCTGACCCGCGTGGAGCAGGGCAAGCAGTCCGCGGCTGACGCGTGGACGCAGGCCCTGAAGGAAGCGACGGACGCCGCCAAGTGACGGTGACGCGTCCAGAGACCGAGGTGGCTCCGGCCGCCTCGGTTTCGCCTTCCAAGGAACCGCCGAAGCGCTTCAGGCTGAGCAACTGGGACGCCAGGTACACGCCGTACCTGATCATCGCGCCGTTCTTCCTCGTGTTCGGTATCTTCGGGCTCTACCCGTTGATCTACACGGCGTGGGTGTCGCTGCACGACTGGCAGCTGATCGACGGCGACCAGGGGTTCATCGGGCTCGACAACTACGTCACGTTGTTCGGCGACGCCAACTTCTGGAACGCGCTGTTCAACACGCTGAGCCTCTTCGTGCTCTCGACCGTGCCGCAGCTGCTGGCCGCACTCGGTCTCGCCGCGTTGCTGGACCGCGGCCTGCGCGGCAGTGCGTTCTGGCGCGCAGGCGTGCTGCTGCCCAACGTCATCTCGGTCGCCGCGGTGGCGCTGGTGTTCGCGCAGTTCTTCGGCCGCGACTTCGGCATCGTGAACTTCCTGCTCGGGTTCGTCGGCATCGACCCGATCGACTGGCGTGCCGAGACCTGGGCGTCGCACCTCGCGGTGTCCACGATGGTCATGTGGCGCTGGACGGGCTACAACGCGCTGCTGTACCTGGCGGCCATGCAGTCCGTGCCCAAGGACATGTACGAGTCGGCCACTTTGGACGGTGCGGGGCGCTGGCGCATGTTCTGGTCGATCACCGTGCCGTCGATCCGCCCCACGATCCTGTTCACCGTCGTCACCTCGACGATCGGCGGTCTGCAGCTGTTCGCGGAACCGGCGCTGTTCGACCCGGGATTCGCCGCCAACAACTCGACCGGTGGCTCCGACCGGCAGTTCCAGACGCTGGTGCTCTACATGTACGAGAAGGGCTTCCGGTTGTTCGACGCGGGCTACGCGGCCACCGTCGCGTGGATGCTGTTCGTGGTCGTCCTGATCGTCGCGGTCGTCAACTTCACGCTGACGCGGCGCATCGCGGGCAAGGGGTGATCGCGTGAAGAACGCCAAGGCAGGGCCGCTGCTCTACGGGTTCCTGGTCGCCGTGCTCGCCGCGTCGATCTTCCCGCTGTACTACTCGTTCATCGTCGCGTCGAAGGACAACTCCGTCCTCGGCGAGAAGGTCCCGCCGCTCGTGCCCGGCGGGAACCTGGTCGAGAACATCACCCGCGTCTTCGACACCGTCGACTTCTGGCTCGCCATGCAGAACTCGTTCATCGTGGCGTCGACCGTGGCGATCTCCAACGTCGTGCTGGGGACGCTCGCCGGGTTCGCGTTCGCGCGGCTGCGGTTCAAGGGCCGCGACTCGCTGTTCCTCGTCGTGCTCGGCACGGCGATGGTCCCGACGCAGCTCGGCGTGATCCCGCTGTACATGCTGATGTCGGACCTCGACTGGTACGGCACGCTGCAGGCGGTCATCGTGCCGGTGCTGATCGGGTCGTTCGCGGTGTTCTGGATGCGCCAGGCGTGCGAGGAGACCGTGCCGTTCGAGCTGATCGAGGCCGCGCGCGTCGACGGCTGCTCGGTGCTGCGGACGTTCTGGCACGTCGGGTTCCCCGCCGTGCGCCCGCAGGCCGCCGTGCTCGGCATGTTCACGTTCATGACGGCCTGGAACGACTTCTTCTGGCCGTTGATCGTGCTGGACCCCAACGACAGCCCCACTGTGCAGGTCGCCCTGTCGACGCTGGCCAGTGGCTACTACACCGACTACTCGTTGATGCTCGCCGGCGCCTCCATCGCGGTGCTGCCGGTGATCGCGATCTTCGTCCTGCTGTCCCGCCAGATCGTCGGCGGCATCATGCAGGGCGCGGTGAAGGGATGAGAATGACGACCGACTCGGACGTCGAGGTCGGGCAGGAGGTGCTCACCTTCCCGCCGGACTTCCTCTGGGGAGCCGCCACCGCGGCGTTCCAGATCGAAGGCGCGACCACTGTGGACGGTCGTGGCCCCTCGATCTGGGACACGTTCGCCGGGACGCCCGGCAAGGTGCTGGCCGGGGACACGGGCGACCCGGCCTGCGACCACTACCACCGGTACCAGTCCGACGTGGACCTGATGAAGTCCCTCGGGCTCGCGTCCTACCGGTTCTCCGTCGCGTGGCCCCGGATCCAGCCGAGCGGCAGCGGCCAGGTCGAGGAGCGCGGGCTCGCGTTCTACGACCGGCTGGTGGACTCGTTGCTGGAGAAGGACATCCAGCCGCTCGCCACGCTCTACCACTGGGACCTTCCGCAGGTCCTGGAGGACTTCGGCGGCTGGCGCAACCGCGACACCGCGTACCGCTTCGCCGAGTACGCCGCCATCGTGCACGAACGGCTCGGCGACCGGGTGCAGGCCTGGACGACGCTGAACGAGCCGTGGGTCTCGGCGTTCCTGGGCTACGGCAACGGGATCCACGCGCCGGGCGTCACCGACGCGGTGGCGTCCCTGGAGGCGGCGCACCACCTGCTGCTGGCCCACGGGCTCGCCACGCAGGCGTTGCGCGCGCAGGCACCCGACACGCACCGCCTCTCGATCGTGCTGAACTTCAGCACCATCTGGGGCGACAGCGACTCGGAGGCGTCGAAGGAGGCCGTGCGCAAGGTCGACGGCCTGCAGAACCGCATCCTGCTCGATCCGATCCTCGGCAAGGGCTACCCGCTCGACGTCCTGCAGGACACGTCGTGGCTGGGCGACTGGACGAACGTGGTCCGCGACGGGGACATGGAGACCATCGCGACCCCGATCGACTGGATCGGCGTGAACTACTACAACCCGACCCGCGTCGCGCCCGCCGACCCCGGGTTCGTACCGGCCGGTCCGCACGCGGGCCTGCGCGGGGTCGCGTTGCAGCCGCCGCAGGGCGAGCTCACCGGGTTCGGGTGGGAGCAGAACGCCGACGCGTTCACCGAACTGCTGGTGCGCCTGTCCCGTGACGTGGACGGGATTCCGCTGGTGGTCACGGAGAACGGGTCCGCGTTCCCGGACGTCGTCGACGCCTCGGGGCACGTGCACGACGTTGCGCGGACGAAGTACCTGGTGGACCACGTTCGCGCGGTGCACAGGGCGATCTCCGAGGGCGCCGACATCCGCGGTTACCTGGCGTGGTCTCTGCTCGACAACTTCGAGTGGGCGGCCGGGTACTCGCAGCGGTTCGGGATCGTGCACGTCGACTTCGAGACGCAGCGGCGCACGGTCAAGGAGAGCGCGGCCACGTTGTCCCGGATCATCGGGCAGAACGGGCTTCCCGCGCACGGTTACACCGTTTAGCCCAGAGACGGTCCGAGGGGGCCTCGAGCGCTCTCACCTGCGGATACGCGTGTCCACAGGTGAGAGCGCTCTCTTCGGTTCAGCGCCTGCGCAGGACCCTCGGGTCGGCGTGCAGGTTGTCCGCGAGCCTGATGGTGATGAACTCGTTGTCGTCCGGCTTGCCCGGCGTGCGGCCCGACGACGACGGGAAGTTGTTGTCGTTGAGCACCGCGATCGTGCGGTCGTCGAGGATCGTGACGTCCTCGATCGTGACGAACGGGAACCTGAACGGGTCCGCCTGCCCGCCGACGTGCTTCGGGTTGGCGAGGTTCAGCAGGTCGGCGACGAGGGTCTTGTCGAGCTTGCCGTCCTTGTTCTTGTCCCGCTTGTCTGCCAGGTAGACGCGCTTGACGATCGCGTCGGCACCCTGGGCGCTGTCACGTTCGATGATCAGCAACCGGTTGTTGTCGACGGCGATGGCGTCACCGATGGCGAAGTTCGGGTCTTCCAGCTGGTAGCGCCACGTCGTGCCGGTGAACGCGTTGGACGCGATGTCGAACTCGTTGAGGCGCAGCGTTCCCGGCGTGTCACCGGCGACGGTGCCTTCCAGCAAGGCGTTGATCTTCTTGCCGTCCGGGGAGAGCGTGATGCCCTCGAAACCCTTGCTGCCGCCCAGGTTCGGGTTGCCGGCGGGGTTCTCGGGAGCGCGCACGCCGGGGAGCGGTGCGGGCGGGGCCAGCAGGCGGCCGGCGCGGTCGAAGTGCAGCAGGTAGGGACCGAACTCGTCGCCCATCCAGTAGCTGCCGTCGGCGCCCCTGGTCACGGACTCGATGTCGATGTCCGCACCGGTGATGACGCGGTCGGGGCGGGTCAGCGGGAACGAGATGTGGCCGTTCGGGTCGGTGAGCGTGATGCCGCCGAGCACGTCGACGGTGTTCTTCGCGAAGTCGGGCGCGATGCGGTGGATGCGCAGCAGGAAGTCCGCGCTGTTGGCCTTCGTGCCGTAGCCGTTGTCGGAGATGGCGTCGAACGTGCCGTCGCTGTTGCGGACGAGGCCGCTGAGGCCCTGGATCGGCTGGTCCGCGAACGGCGGCGTGACCCCGTTGATCGGGGCGGTCCCCAGTGCCGCACCGCTCGGTTCGCTGCCGGGGAGGTAGGTCTGCGCCGGGAGGAAGGCGAAGTTCGTCAGCGTGGCCCGCTTCGGGGCCTTCTGGCCGTCCGCCCGGGACGCCGTGGGCGACGCGAGGGCGGTGACGGTGAGCAAAGTGAGGCCTACGGCCAGTGTTCTCCTCATCGGGCGACCCTATGACGAGCGTTTTACCCGTGGTTCGTCTCGCGGCAACAACTTCCATGAACTCTTGACGACATGACGACGACCTGGCGCTTGCGCTTCGAACTCAGCGACAGCCCCGGCGCGCTCGCCCGCGTCACCGTCCGGCTGGCCGCCGCCGACTGCAACGTCCTCGCGCTGCACGTGATGCCCGTGCCCGGCGGGGTGCTGGACGAGATCGTCGTGCGGGCGGGTGAGGGCGTGCTGCCCGCGGACCTCGTCGACGCCGTGCGCTGCGAGGGCGGTAAACGCGTCAGGATCACCCTCGCCGACATGAGGGACCTCGTCGACGCGCCGACGGCCGTGCTGCGCGCCGCCCGCATGGCGCTCGCCGATCCGGAGCAGACCGCCGACGCGCTCCGCCAGGTGCTGGCCGCGGACTCGGTGACGCCCGGCGAGGCCGCGGACGGCCAGGTCCAGGTGGGAGAGTGGGTCGTCCGGCGCGGCTGGGCCCCCTTCACCCAGGTCGAACTCACGCGCGCGCAGGCGTTGCTCGACCTGGTCGAGGCCCCGGCACCGTCGATGCGGGCGATGCTCAGCGACGACGGCGTGGCCCTGGTGCTGCGCCCCGGTTCCGCGGTGGACGAGGACGCCGTCGCGGGCCTGCACTCCCGCTGTTCGATGAGGACGATGTTCAACCGCTACCACTCCGGCATGCGCACCGTGCCCCGCCGCTGGTTGCACCGCCTGCTCGAGCCGCCGCGCGGCACCACGGTCCTCGGCCAGTGCGGCGACCAGGTCGTGGCCCTCGGCCAGCTCATCCACACCGGCACACCGGACTGCGCCGAGGTCTCCCTGTTGGTCGAGGACGCGTGGCAGCGCCGAGGCGTCGGCGCGGCCCTGCTCGGCGCCCTCGCGGCGGACGCCCGCGCCGCCGGGTTCACGGAACTCGTCGCGTGGTGCCTGCCCTCGGAGACCGCCCTGGTGCGCACGGCCGCCCGCGCCGGCCTCGCCACCACGACACGCCGGGAGGACGGTCTGCTCCGTGTTTCGATCAAGCCGCGCGGGCGTGCGGCGACGACCCCGGCCATGGACGACGTTGTCGAAAAAACACGATGAACAGCGCGGAAACCCACCTCGGAGATCCTTTGGGGCTAAGCTGCTTAGCGGATCAAAGGTTTTCATCGAGGAGTGGTGGTGCTCGTGTCCAACCACGCGCGTCCGACGTTGGAAGACGTTGCCGCGAGGGCAGGGGTTTCCCGCGCCACAGCGTCACGGGTGCTGAACGCGTCACCCCGCGTCAGCCCCGAAGCGCTGGAAGCGGTCAACGCCGCGGTCTCGGCCCTGGGCTACCAGCCCAACCGCGCCGCGCGGGCGTTGGTCACCCGCCGCACAGGCGCCGTGGCCGTGCTGTTCTCCGAGCCGGAGCCCAAGATCTTCGACGACCCGCACTTCGCGCGCCTGATCCGTGCCGGGGCCCGCGCCCTCGCTGACGTGGACGTGCAGATGGTGCTGATGCTGGTGCACTCGCCGGACGACCAGGCCCGTGCGCACCGGTTCCTGGCCGGCGGTCACGTCGACGGTGCTCTGGTGTTCGCGCCGCACCGCAACGACGAGCTGGTCTCCGTGGTGAAGAAGCTGCCGCTGCCGGTGGTGTACGCCGGCAAGCCGTGGGGGTCGTTGCGGGGGATGCACCTCGTGGACAACGACAACGAGGGTGGTGCGGTCTTGGCCACCGAGCACCTGAAGTCGCTTGGGCGCCGGAAGATCGTCCATGTTTCCGGGCCGTTGGACGAGCTGTCCGCTATTGATCGGTTGAACGGGTTCCGGTCTGCCTTGTCGTTGGACGACAAGGGGGCTGCTCGGTTGACCGAGGACGGTGGGTTCACCCGGGAGGGTGGGCGGAAGGCGATGTCCGCGTTGTTGGCTCGGGTTCCTGCGCTTGATGCTGTGTTTGTTGCTTCGGATTTGATGGCTGCTGGGGCGTTGGAGACGTTGCAGGAGGCTGGGCGGCGGGTTCCCGAGGATGTCGCGGTGGTCGGGTTTGATGATCATGTGGCTATTGCTGAGCACACTTCGCCGCCGTTGACTTCGGTTCGGCAGGATTCTGATGAGCAGGTCAAGGTGATGGTGGAGCATCTTGTGAAGCTGCTTCGGGATGAGACTGTGAAGAGGAAGCAGCAGATGTTGCCTACTGTGTTGGTTCGGCGCGAGTCTGCTTGAGGTCGCTGAGGTGGCGGGTTGCTGCGGGGGCGGCCTGGTGGGTGGTTGCCTTGCGGTGCGCGGTCTTGCGGGTGGTCACTTTGGGGGCGGCGAGCTTGCGTTGCGTGCTTCCCCTGGGGGCGCTGCCCCCAGACCCCCGGCAATCTGATCAGGGGGTCCACGCCGTCCGTGGGTAGATGGCACGCCTGTTGCGTTGGGCGGCTGCCGGTTGCTTGGTGTGGTGGCGTCGGCGGTGGGGTCCCATCACGAGCCGCACCAAGAGCGGGCCACATGCAGGTAGGGGTGTCAACTCGACGAAAAGCGTGTCGAGTTGACACCCCTACCTGCATGCAGCAAGTGCTATGGCGCGACTCGTGATGGGACCCCACCGCCCAGTGCGCTTGCTAAAGACGGCTCGCCTGCGGCGTCGCAATACCGAAGGACGGCTCGCCTGCGGCGTCGCAATGCCGAAGGACGGCTCGCCTGCGGCATCGCGTGTGGTCGGTCGGACGGTTCCTGCGGTCATGCCCGCTGTCTTCCACGAGCGCTGTCAGACCTCGTCGCTAGGTTGGGTCGCGGGGGAGCCAAAAGCGCGGGGGACCCCTGCGCGAGCCTGCCTGCGGCGCTAGTTGCCCATGCTCTTGCAGGTTGGCGGGGGTAGTGGGTTCAGCGGGCTGCATGGCCAGCCTGACGAGGACGGCGGTGGTGTCGTCGTTTCTGTCGGCGGGGGTGGGGGTTGCGCCGGGTTTGGTGCCGCTGGGGGTGGGGTGGTGGTCTTTTGTGGCTGTTGCGTGTTCGGGGGCGAGCTGGTGGGGCTCGATGGTGCGCTGCTGCTGTTCGTGGTCGAGCTCTCCGTTGAGCTCGGCGGGGTGCTTTGGGTGGAGGTGGTCCACGAGGATGCGGGTGTTCTGCTCGACGGGTCTTCGCCCGCCGCTCCGTGGATCGCCATGCCCACCAGCACGCCGAGCAACGCTGACCCGAGCACGGCGGAACCGCCTGCGGCCCACAGTGCGCGCACGGCTGTCCTCCTCTGATGCTCACGGTGTGAAGTCGGGCGATCACGCTCTTCGGCAGCGTATCGGCTGGGCCGGTCGCAGGAGAACGCTCACCTGGATGCCTTATCGGCTCCTTGATGGCCCCGGTTGAGTGATCGCAGTCACTGAACTGTGATGCGGGCGAGTACCAAACTGGCCCCAGAAAGGCCTGCCACCAGCACTGTTCCCGTCAGATGCCACGTCGGAGCGTCACCCGAGCAGGTGAACACCTCGGTGAAGCGTTCCGTGGAACACGTGACGAACGGGACTGAGGAGAGGGCGATCGAGGCTGCCGCCACGCCGCCCAGGAGTGCTGAGCCGAACGTGCGCATGGCGGGGAACGCCGCGTTGGCCGTGCCTACTGCTGCGATGGCGAACAGGAGTGGCACCGGTCTGGGGAACAGGCCCGTCAGCGCGCAGCCGACCATCAGGACGCCGAGCACGGCCTGGCCGATCCTCGCCTGTGTCGCCACGGCTGAGCACCCTAACAACTCCGTAAGCTCTTTTCGGGCCGGTTTGGGCCAGTATTTTCGGTATGCGCCTTCGTCGATTCCTGATTCCCGTCTCAGTTTTCCTGGTCGTCGCGCTCGGGGTCGGGTTGTACCTGTTCCAGCCGTGGAGGCTGCTCACGGTTCGCGAAACGAACGAGGCGTTGCTGGTACCCACGGTGTCGGTGACTGCGCCTGCATCGACCTCCGTCGAGGCGCCCGTCGAAACGGCTCGGGAGGTCGCGATGGGGCAGTGGCGCTCTCTTGAGCACGCGACTACTGGTAAGGCAAGCCTTATCCGGCTGCCAGGTGGGGCGCATTCGGTCCAGTTCGCCGGGCTGGACACCAGTGATGGCCCTGACCTGTACGTTTACCTGTCTCCGCATGCGTCTGGCTCGTCCGAGAAAACGTTTGGTGAGGGATTCACCAGTCTTGGCAAGCTGAAGGGAAACCGTGGCGATCAGGTGTACGAAATTCCCGCCGGCGTTGATGTGTCCGCCATTCGGAGTGTCGTGATCTGGTGCCAGAGGTTCAGTGCGGGCTTCGCCGTAGCGCCGTTGGAACAAGCCTGAAACTTCTGGGGCCGGCAGTTCTCTTTCGCCATTGACTTTCCTGGTCTAGACCACATAGCGTCAACGTCAACGAACGCGACATCGTCCCTTGCCGGCGGGCGTGCGGAAGCCCCGTTGGCGAGGAGTACGGCTCACTGGGTGGGCCCACTGCGGCGGTGACGCGGCTCCAACTCTCCCCGGAGCCGCGTCACCGCCGGTGGCGTTTACTGTGGGTCGTGCACACCAGGACCGTGGCGATCCATTACGTGCGTGCGGCGTTGCGCGCGTGCCCGGAGCCGTCTGCCGTCCTGCTCGGTGCTGGCATTCCCCCGAGTCTTCTCGCGGACGACCGTGCGCGCGTCACGCCCGCTCAGTACACGAAGTTCATCCAGACGCTCTGGGAAGTCCTCGACGACGAGTTCATGGGCTTCGGGCCGCGGCCGTCCAAGCGCGGCACGTTCGCGATGATGTGCCTTCTCGCCGTGCACTGCCCGGATCTCGAAGCGGCGCTCAAGAGAGGGCTCGCCTTCTACGCGCTCTTCGACGAACCGCTGGAGCTCTCTCTCGACGGCGGACGCTTCACGCTGTACATCCCCGGCGACCCCGACCACTTCCTCACCGAGTCGCTGCTCGTGCTGTGGCACCGCTTCTCGTCGTGGCTCATCGGCCGCCGCATCCCCTTGCAGAGCGCCGAGTTCGGTTATCCGGAGCCCGCGCACGCCGCCGAGTACCACCTGATCTTCGGCTGCCCGCTGCGGTTCGGCGTGCCCGTCACGGCGATCACGTTCGACCCGAGGTTCCTGCGCATGCCGGTCGTGCAGGACGAGGCGGCGCTGCGGCGGTTCCTGCGGCACTCGCCTGCTGACCTGTTGTCGCGGCGGGACCACGGCGCGGACACGGCAGGGCACGTGCGGCGGCTGCTCGGGCGCGGGGTCACCGGGCTGGAGGCCGTGGCGGCGCGGCTCGGGGTGTCGGCGCCGACGTTGCGCAGGAGGCTCGCGGGGGAGGGGACGTCGTTCCGCGAGGTGCGGGAGCAGTTGCTGCGCGACCAGGCGGTGGCCTCGCTCGTGCGGGGCGGCGAGTCGGTGGAGGAGTTGGCGCTGCGCCTCGGGTTCTCCGAGGCGAGCGCCTTCCACCGGGCCTTCAAGCGGTGGACCGGGTCCTCACCCGGCTCCTACCGCGCCTAGAACTTGTCGCGCTCCCGCAGCGAGGCCGGGGGACGGAACCGTTCGCCGTACGTGTCGGCGAGGTAGTCCGCGCGCTCCACGAACGCCTGCACGCCGTAGGAGTTGACGAACTGCAGCGTGCCGCCGCTCCACGGCGCGAAGCCGAACCCGAAGATCGAGCCGATGTTCGCGTCCGCCACGGACGTCAGCACGCCCTCGTCCAGGCACCGCACGGTTTCCAGTGACTGCACGAACAGCAACCGGTCCCGCACGTCCTGCTCGGACACGCCCGCGTCGGCCTTCGCGTACCGGGTCGTGAGCTCGGGCCACAGGAACTTCTTCGAGCCGTCGGAGGGGTACTCGTAGAAGCCCGCGCCGGTCGACTTCCCGGTGCGCCCCAACGACACCAGCTCGCGGATGAGGTCGTAGGCCGGGCTCTCCGAGACGAGCGACGGGTCGTCGGCGAGCGTCTGGTCGTGGATCTTCAGCTGCAGCGACAGCGTCACCTCGTCCGACACCGCCAGCGGGCCGACGGCCATGCCGGACTTCTTGGCGACGTTCTCGATCAACGCCGGCGCGACGCCCTCGGCCAGCATCGTGATCGCCTCGATCACGTACGTGCCGAACGTCCGCGAGGTGTAGAAGCCGCGCGAGTCGTTGACCACGATCGGCGTCTTCCCGATCTGCCGCACGTAGTCCAGCGCGCGCTGGAGCGTCTCCTCGGACGTCTTCTCGCCGCGGATGATCTCCACGAGCCGCATCTTCGGCACGGGCGAGAAGAAGTGCAGGCCGATGAACCGCTCCGGCGCCGTCACCGCCGACGCGAGGCCGGTGATCGGCAGCGTCGAGGTGTTGGACGCGATGACCGCGTCCGGTAGAGCTTTCGACTCAGCTGCGGGCAGGACCTTGTTCTTCAGCTCGCGGTTCTCGAAGACGGCCTCGATGATCAGGTCGCAGCCCGCGAGGTCGTCGTCGGAGTCGGTCGGCGTGATGCCTTCCAGGCCCTGAGCGCCCTTCTGGGCGCCTTCGAGGCTGACGTCCTTCAGCACCACCTCGATGCCCGCCTTCGCGGACACCTCGGCGATCCCGGCGCCCATCATGCCCGCGCCCAGCACGCCGAGCTTGGCCACGCGCTTGCCGGTGGCGGACGCGCGGCCGTTGACCTCGTTGAGGTTGAACCAGAACGCGGTGATCATGTTCTTGGAGACCTGACCGGAGGCCAGTTCCACGAAGTAGCGGCCCTCGATCTTCAGCGCGGTGTCGAAGTCGACGTAGGCGCCCTCGACGGCCGTCGCCATGATCTTCTCCGGCGCCGGGTAGACGCCGTGCGACTTTTTGCTCAGCACGGCAGGAGCAGCAGCCAGGAGCCCATAACTGTTGGGGTCACCGAACTTCAGGTCCGGCACACCGGCGCCCTGCACGTCCCACGGCTGCGCCGGCGCCGGGTTCGCCTTGATCCACGCTCGGGCCTCGGAGATCAGCTCCTCGCGCGTCTCCACGACCTGGTGCACGATTCCGGCCTGCAGCGCGCGTTCCGGTCGCAGCTGCTTGCCCTCCATGAGCAACGGCAACGCCTTCTGCACGCCGAGCAGCCGCACCATGCGCGTGACGCCACCGCCACCGGGCAGCAGTCCCAGCGTCGCCTCGGGCAGACCGACGCGGATCTTGTTGTCGTTCAACACGATCCGGCGGTGTGAGGCGAGCGCGATCTCGAACCCGCCACCCAGAGCGGTCCCGTTGATCGCGGCCACGACGGGCTTGCCGAGCTTCTCCAGCCGGCGCAGCTGCGACTTGAGCTCCTCGACGCCCTCCAGTGCCTGCGAGGCGTTCTCCGGCGTGATCGCGATCAGCACGTTCAGGTCGCCACCGGCGAAGAACGTCTTCTTGGCGGACGTGATGATCACGCCGGTGATCTCGTCGGCTTCGAGCTTGGAGACCGCGTCGCCCATCAGCTCGCGGTACTCGTCGTTCATCACGTTCGCGGAGCCGGACATGTCCATCGTCAGGGTGACGATGCCGTCGGAGTCCTTGTCGTAGTGGAACGGCATGCCTCAGACCCTCTCGATGATCGTCGCGATACCCATGCCGCCGCCCACGCACAACGTGGCGAGGCCCCGGCGCAGGTCCCGGCGCTCCAGCTCGTCCAGCAGCGTGCCCAGGATCATGCAGCCGGTCGCGCCGAGCGGGTGGCCGAGCGCGATCGCGCCGCCGTTGACGTTGACCTTGTCCTCGGGGATGTCCATGTCGCGCAGGAACTTCAGCACGACCGACGAGAACGCCTCGTTGACCTCGAACAGGTCGATGTCCTCGACCGAGAGGCCTGCCTTGTCGAGCGCCTTGCGCGCGGACGGCGCCGGTCCGGTGAGCATGATCGTCGGCTCGGTGCCCACGACCGCGACGGAGACGATCCGGGCGCGCGGCGTCAGGCCGAGCGACTTGCCGGCGGCCGCGGAGCCGATCAGCATCGCTGCGGCGCCGTCGACGATCTGCGACGAGTTGCCCGGCGTGTGGACGTGCGTGATGCGCTCGACGGTGGGGTAGCGGTCGATCGCGACGGTGTCGTAGCCGAGGTCGCCGTGGAACTGGAAGCTGGGCTTGAGCTTCCCGAGCGACTCCACAGTGGACTCGGGACGGATCGTCTCGTCCTCCTTGAGCACCACCGTGCCGTTCTGGTCGACGACCGGTACGACCGACCGCTCGAACCAGCCGTTCTTCTGCGCCTCGAACGCGCGGGCGTGCGACCGGGCGGCCCACGCGTCGACGTCGGTGCGGGAGTGGCCCTCCAGCGTCGCGATCAGGTCGGCCGAGACGCCCTGCGGCACGAACGACAGGTCGAAGTTCGTGGCGGGGTCGATCGCCCACGCGCCGCCGTCGGAGCCCATCGGCACGCGCGACATCGACTCGACGCCACCGGCCACCACCAGGTCCTCGAACCCGGACGCGACCTTGGCCGCGGCGAGGTTCACCGACTCGAGGCCGGACGCGCAGAACCGGTTGAGCTGCACCCCGGCGGGACGCTGGTCCCAGCCGGCGGCCAGCACCGCGGTCCTGGCGATGTCCCCGCCCTGCTCACCGAGCGGGGACACCACGCCGAGCACGACGTCGTCCACCGCGGAGGTGTCGAGGGAGTTGCGTTCGGACAGCGCGCGCAGCACACCGGCGGCCAGCTCGACGGGCTTGACGCTGTGCAGCGACCCGCGCTTCCCCTTGCCGCGCGGCGTGCGCACCGCGTCGAAGATCAAGGCTTCGCTCATGGCACCACGCTAAGCCCGCGTGCGGGAGCTGGCCATGACCGTGGAGGGTGACCGATTAGCTCATCACGAACTCCATGTGTTCCGGCTCGTCGGCGTCAACGAACCCGAGGCGCTCGTAGAGCCGCCGAGCAGGTTCGTTGTCGTCGTACACGCGGAGCCGCACGACCTTCCAGCCCTCCTCGGCCGCCCAGGCCAGTACCGCCTTGACCAGCGCTTCTCCGACGCCGCGTCCACGATGCGACGACCGCACCCACATCGAGTACAGGTGGAGGCCGTCCGGCTTCGAGGCCGCGCCGACGAGACCCACGGGCTCAGGGGCGAGCGCGACCAGCTTCAGGTCCCGTTCGACGCTCTCCCGCCAGTCGTCCTCGGTGTACGCCTGCTCGCGGGCCAGCGTCGACCCGAACCCGTCGGGGTCCGCGGCCAGCGCCTCCAAGCGGACGTCGCGCCAGAGTTCCCAGTCGTCCGGCTGGACCTGGTGGATCTGCATACCGGTCAGTCTGAACGAACGGGGTGGGAATTTCGCTCAGTTTTCTCCGGCTGCGCAGGCGCGGCGGTCATGGCGTGGACCACCGCCCGGTGGTTTCGTGGACCGCATGGCAGAGCGTCGATCGCGGTGGATGGACAGCGACCTGGACCAGTTGCGCCAGCTCGCGCGCACGTTCTTCGAGAAGGAGGTCACGCCGAACGCCGAACGCTTCGCCGAGCGGAAGCAGGTCGACCGGGAGCTGTGGACCAAGGCCGGTGAGCTCGGGCTGCTGTGCCTGAGCATCCCCGAGGAGTACGGCGGCGGTGGCGGCACGTTCGCGCATGAGGCCGTGTTGCTGGAAGAACAGGCACGAGCGGGCGACAGCGCGTGGGGCAACAGCGTCCACAGCGGCATCGTCGCCCACTACCTCAACTCCTACGGCACCGAGGAGCAGAAGCGGCGCTGGCTGCCGAAGCTCGCGTCCGGCGAGTACGTCGGCGCGATCGCCATGACCGAACCCGGGGCGGGCTCCGACCTGCAGGGCATCCGGACGAAGGCGATCCGTGAGGGTGACGAGTACGTCATCAACGGCTCGAAGACGTTCATCACCAACGGCGTCCACGCGAACCTCGTCATCGTCGTGGCCAAGACCGACCCGGCGCAGGGCGCCACCGGCATCTCGCTGCTGGTCGTGGAGAACGACATCCGGCGCGGCCGCGTGCTCGACAAGGTCGGCATGAAGGGCCAGGACACCGCCGAGCTGTTCTTCGACGACGTCCGTGTGCCCGCGGCGAACCTCCTGGGCGGTCAGGAGGGCCTCGGGTTCGTCCAGCTCATGCAGCAGCTGCCGCAGGAGCGTCTGATCATCGGCGTCTGCTGCATCGCGGGCATCGAGGCTGCCACCGAGCTGACGCTGAAGTACGTGAAGGAGCGCACGGCGTTCGGCAAGGAGCTGATCAAGTTCCAGAACACCCGCTTCAAGCTCGCCGAGTGCGCCACCGAGGCGGCCGTGACCAGGGCGTTCATCGACGAGTGCATCGAGAAGCACCTGCGTGGCGAACTGGACGTGCCGACCGCCGCCATGGCGAAGTGGTGGGCCAGCGACCGGCTGAGCAAGGTCGTCGACGAGTGCGTGCAGCTCTTCGGCGGCTACGGCTACATGACCGAGTACCCGATCGCGCGTGCCTGGTCCGACGCCCGCGTCCAGCGGATCTACGGCGGGACGAACGAGATCATGAAGGAAATCATCGCGAGGTCCCTGTGAGCGGCCCTCTCGCAGGACTCCGCGTCATCGAGCTGGCCGGCCTCGCGCCCGCGCCGTTCGGCTGCATGGTGCTCGCCGACCTGGGCGCCGACGTGGTCCAGGTGCACAAGCCGGGGAGCCGCTCGACCATCCCCGGCGACTTCCTGGGGCGCAACCGGCGCTCGATCGCGATCGACACCCGCAAGCCCGAGGGCGCCGAACTGGTGCTGGAGCTGGTCGAACGCTCCGACGTGCTCGTCGAGGGCTTCCGGCCGGGCGTCACCGAACGGCTCGGCATCGGCCCGGCGCAGTGCCTGGCCCGCAACCCGCGCCTCATATACGGACGCATGACCGGCTGGGGCCAGGACGGGCCCCTGTCCGACCGCGCGGGCCACGACATCAACTACATCGCCGTCGCGGGGGCGCTGGAACCTCTCGGACGGGCCGGCGGGCCGCCGTCGTTCCCGATCAACCTGCTCGGCGACTTCGGCGGGGGAGGGCTGCTGCTGGCCCTCGGCGTGCTCGCCGCGCTGTATGAAAGGGAACGCTCCGGGCGTGGCCAGGTCGTCGACGCGGCCATGGTCGACGGGGCGGCGTTGCTGACGACGTTCCTGCACGGGATGCGGTCCGCGGGCATGTGGCAGGGCGGACGCGGCGAGAACATGCTCGACGGTGGAGTGCCGTTCTACGACGTCTACGAGGCCGCCGACGGCAAGTACGTGGCCATCGGCGCACTGGAGGAGAAGTTCTACGCCGACCTGGTCCGCGTCCTGGGGCTCGAGGACGCTCCGTCGCGCAACGACCCAGCGAACTGGCCTGAGCTGCGCGAACACATCGCGGCGGCGGTGAAGACCCGGCCGCGCGACGAGTGGGCGGACCTCGCGTGCGACACCGACGCGTGCCTGGCTCCGGTGCTGACCCCCGCCGAGGCGGCGCACCACCCGTACAACGCGGCCCGCGACACTTTCGTGGACGTGTCCGGCTCGCCGCACCCGGCGCCGGCACCCCGCTTCGACCGCACCCCGGCGGACGTTCCCACGGCTCCGGTTCCGGCCGGGACGAACACCGGGGAAGTGCTTGCCGGCATGGGTGTGGCGGAGGCTCGAATTGTGGAACTGCGGCGGTCTGGAGTAATTGGATGAATGTTCGGGTGCGCATTAATAGCGCCACGAAGGCGTGACGGTGCGTGATGGGGGACGATCGGCATCCGGGTGAGGCCCGGTGCAACAGTCTCTCTTCCAAGCTGTGGGATGCGAGGGAGTCCGTGTTCACCTCGTGCCCAGGACATCGGCGCTGTTGACGCCCCTCTTTAGCCGCCATTCGGGTGACGTTGGCCGCTGTGCAGGCGTGCGCCGCTGGCAGAACCTGGGAGGAGTTTGGCGTGGTCGTTGTTCATCGGCCGGGTGAATGGGGGACCATGGCGGGTGACACGGGCGGTCAGCCGCCCGACGGTGAACCACACGGACGGAGAGGTACCTGTGAACCTCAAGAAGGTGCTAGTGCTGGCGGGCGTCGCGCTGGTGCTGTTCCTCCTGATCACCCGGCCCGAAGAGTCCGCCTCGGCGGTCCAGACGGCTCTCGGCTGGCTGCGGGAGGGCGCGGAGTCGATCATCACCTTCATCAGGAGCCTCTTCGGGACGACCACCCCTCTCAGCTAGTGACGGACGGTGATCCTCGGCCGTCTGCGTTGAGCCGGACGGGTGGAATGAGGCCAATCACGCACTGGTAACGGGTGTTCTGGCGATTCAGGGTCTGGCGATTGTCAGACCTACCGAATACCTTCCGCTGCAATGGCCGATCCCCGACCGACGAGGAGGCACATATGGTCGAGGACTCCGGGGTCCACGAGCTGTTGCAGCAGTGGGCGGCTGAACGGTCTGATGACGCAGAGATGCAGGAGGTGAACCGGATCAAGAACGCGTGGCTCGCGGAGGCTCCCCCCTCGGCGCCAGGCATCCCCGTGCAGCGGGGAGGCAGGAGCGGGTCGCGTGGCTTGGTCAAGGTCGACTCGGCGGATCCGGCCTACGTGGCCGCGATGCGCAAGCGGGCGCCGGAGGCACCCGAGGCACTGCTCGCCGCCGCGGCGAGCTACTGGCAGCTGGTGGGCGACGTCGCCGAGGCCGAGCAGTGGTGGGACGCGGGCATCAGCCCGTTGGACCAGCGCGCGCTCGACTACCGCGCGGCCGGCCTGTCTCCTGCCGATCTCGGGAGGCGCCTGGGACCGATGACGGTTCTCCAGCACCTTCGTCGTGGCTCCGCCGCGGCCTGGTGCGTCGCTCGTCTGCAGAGGCAGCGCCGGGACGGCGTCGCATAGGCTCCACAAGCGGGAGCCGTGTGCTCGCGGAACGCGCTCGCCGCAGCTTGTTCCGCGTGTCCTGTGGGGGCCGAGCCCTCACACCCCAGCCGGAGGGAAGCCCCCGGACCCCCCCAACGGGTCGGCCTCCGCCCAGGAGGCCCCACCCAAGCGTGGACTTGTAGTGTGGAGGTCGTGCGCGGCCTCCTTACTCCCCAACGTGTGCTGATCGCGTTCGCCTGTCTGGCGGCGCTGGTCGCCTGTTGCGGGCTCGCGTGGTGGCAGTGGCAGCGCTTCGAGTCCGCCAGCGGCACGTTCCAGAACCTCGGGTACGTGCTCCAGTGGCCGCTCTTCGGTCTCTTCCCCCTCTTCATGGTGTGGCGGTTCCGCCGGTTGGCACGTCAGCGGCGTGACGAGGATCCGGTTGCACCTGCTCCCAGGCCGGAAAGTACGGTTGTCGCCGTCAAACCCGCGCCTGTCGAGCACTTCGACGATGACGAAGACGCGGAGCTCGCGGCCTACAACCGCATGCTCGCGGACCTCAACGCGCGGGACGGTCGTTGAGCGAAGGCGGGCAGATGAAGGGTGCGTTGACCCGGTTCAGGGTCATGGCTTACGTGGTCGGAGTCTTCCTGCTGCTGCTGGTCGTGGCGATGGTGCTCAAGTACGCCGCGGACATGGGTGGCGCGATGAAGGTCGTCGGCCCGATCCACGGCTTCCTCTACGCCATCTACCTGGTGATTTCCGTCGACCTGGCGCTCAAGCTGCGCTGGTCGATCAAGGGCACCCTGCTGGTCCTGGTCGCCGGCACGATCCCGTTCCTGTCCTTCTGGGCGGAGCGCAAGGTGGTCGAGAAGACCGCGCAGGGCGTGCCGCTGTGACGTTCGGCCTGCTAGCGTCTGGGGCTACCAACTGAACACGGCCGTCGATGTCGCGCGGGAGAGCTCCCTTGAGTGGGAGCACCGTAGGAGCAACTCCTCCCCGGAATCTCTCAGGTACAGGTACCGCGCGACGAAGGCAACTCTGAAAAGCAGGCTGCGAGGCAGCCTCGCCCACGGTGCAAACCACTGCGGTGGTGAAGCTCTCAGGCTCATGACAGAGGGGGAGGCTCGCTCTAGTGAGGAGTCTCCGATGGACCGTGTCATTCTTCTGATGCCTCAGCCGGCCGCGTCCGGCTCTTCGGCGCACCCTGGAGGAGCGTTCTGATGTCCCGCCTCACGCCTCTGAACGCCGAGCACGAGCAGCTCGGCGCGATGTTCACCGACTTCGCGGGCTGGCGGATGCCGCTGCGCTACTCGTCCGAGCTCGCGGAGCACCACGCGGTGCGCACCACCGCGGGCCTGTTCGACCTCACGCACATGGGTGAGATCGTCCTGACCGGTCCGCAGGCGGGGGAGGCCCTCGACTTCGCGCTCGTCGGCCACATCTCGGCGCTGGCCGTCGGCAAGGCGCGCTACACGATGATCACGCAGGCTGACGGCGGCGTGATCGACGACCTGATCGTGTACCGCCTGGGCGACCAGGAGTTCATGGTCGTCGCGAACGCCTCCAACGCTTCAGTGGTGGCTGAAGCACTGGTCGAGCGCGCTGCCGGTTTCGACACCGTCGTGACCGACAAGTCCACGGACTACGCGTTGATCGCCATCCAGGGGCCGAAGGCGGTCGAGATCCTTTCCGGGCTGACCGACACGGACCTGTCGACGGTCAAGTACTACGCCTCGTACCCGTCCGCCGTCGCCGGTGTCGACGCGCTGCTGGCCCGCACCGGGTACACCGGCGAGGAGGGCTTCGAGCTGTTCGTCGCGCCCGCCGACGCGCCGGCCGTCTGGGCGGCTCTGCTGGAAGCCGGTCAGGCGCACGAGCTCAAGCCGTGCGGGCTCGGCTGCCGCGACACGCTGCGCCTCGAGGCCGGGATGCCGTTGTACGGCAACGAGCTCACCACGTCGCTGACGCCGTACAACGCGAACCTGGGCCGCGTCGTGAAGCTCGACAAGCCGGGCGACTTCGTGGGCCGCGACGCCCTGACCAAGGTCGCCGAGTCCGGTGTGGACTCGGTCCTGGTCGGACTGAAGACCCCCGAGCGCCGCGCTCCGCGCCACGGTTACGCGGTGCTCAACGGCGACGAGGTCGTGGGCGAGGTGACGTCGGGCGCGCTGTCCCCGACCCTCGGCTACTCCGTCGCCATGGCCTACGTGACCAAGGCGAGTGCCGAGCCGGGCACCCAGTTGCTGGTCGACGTCCGCGGCAAGAAGCAGCCGGTCGAGGTCGTCGCACTTCCGTTCTACAAGCGCGCCAAGTAGGGAGATCTTCCAGATGTCCGACCAGTTCAACGCTTCCCTCGCGGAGTACGACCCCGAGGTGGCCGAGGCCGTTGCGGCCGAGCTGGCACGCCAGCAGGGCACGCTCGAGATGATCGCCTCGGAGAACTTCACGCCCGTCTCGGTGCTGCAGGCCCAGGGCTCGGTGCTGACGAACAAGTACGCCGAGGGCTACCCCGGCCGCCGCTACTACGGCGGCTGCGAGCACGTGGACGTCGTCGAGCGCCTCGCCATCGAGCGGATCAAGTCGCTCTTCGGCGCCGGCTTCGCGAACGTCCAGCCGCACTCGGGCGCGCAGGCCAACGCGGCCGCGATGTTCGCGCTGCTCCAGCCCGGCGACACGATCCTCGGCCTGGACCTCGCGCACGGCGGCCACCTGACGCACGGCATGCGGATCAACTTCTCCGGCAAGCTCTACAACGTCGTGCCGTACCACGTCGCGGACTCCGACGGCCGCGTCGACATGGCCGAGGTCGAGCGCCTGGCGCAGGAGCACCGCCCGAAGCTGATCGTCGCGGGCTGGTCCGCCTACCCGCGTCAGCTGGACTTCGCCGAGTTCCGCCGCATCGCGGACTCGGTCGAGGCCTACCTGATGGTGGACATGGCGCACTTCGCCGGCCTCGTGGCCGCCGGCCTGCACCCGTCGCCCGTGCCGCACGCGCACGTCACGACGACCACGACCCACAAGACCCTCGGCGGTCCCCGTGGCGGCGTGATCCTGTCGAACGAGGCCGACATCGCCAAGAAGATCAACTCGGCGGTGTTCCCGGGCCAGCAGGGCGGCCCGCTCGAGCACGTGATCGCGGCGAAGGCCGTGGCGTTCAAGCACGCCGCCTCGCCGGAGTTCGCGGACCGCCAGCGCCGCACGCTCGAGGGCGCGCGGATCCTGGCCGAGCGCCTGTCGCAGGCGGACGTCGCCGAGGCCGGCGTGAAGGTGCTGACCGGCGGCACGGACGTGCACCTGGTCCTCGTCGACCTGGTGAACTCCGAGCTCGACGGCAAGCAGGCCGAGGACGTGCTGCACCAGATCGGCATCACGGTCAACCGCAACGCCGTTCCGAACGACCCGCGTCCGCCGATGGTGACGTCCGGTCTGCGGATCGGCACGCCGGCGCTCGCGACCCGCGGGTTCGGCGAGGCCGACTTCACCGAGGTCGCCGACGTGATCGCGGAGGCCCTCAAGCCGAACGCGGCGATCGACGAGCTGCGTGCGCGCGTCGAGGTGCTGGCGGCGAAGCACCCGCTGTACTCGACTCTCTGAAGCTGAACGACGAAGGGGCGCCACCGGGAGATCCGGTGGCGCCCCTTCGTGTCGTGCGACCCCTGGAGCGAAACGACGGGAACCCCGGCCCCTTCCCCAGGGCCGGGGTCTCACCGTGTCAGGGTGTTGTGTGTCTCAGATGGACCGTCCTAACGGGATGCTGTGGGGTTACGCAGCGGGAGCCGTCACACCGGGCGGGAGGCACTCGACGTTGCGCTTGCCGTCAGGCTGGATGACGAACCAGGTGCCACCGACGCCCTGGCCCTTCCACGCGCCCGGCTTCGGGTCCTGCGAGTAGGCGTAGAGAGCCCAGCCGTCGATCGCGACCTGCTTCTTGCCGTCGGCGCGGGTGATCAGCGAGACCAGCTTCGGGTCGATGCCCTCGACCTGCGGAACCGCGTCCGCGAGGAGCGGCGGCCACGTCGTCGCGCACGTGCCGTTGCAGTTCGACTTGCCTTCGGGCTTCGGAACGTCCTTGTCGAAGCGGTACATCGTGCGGCCATCGCCGTCCTGGACGACCAGGCCCATCTTGTCCACAGGCTTGCCGACCAGCTTCAACGTGCTGACCGGAGCGGCTGCCGGAGGCTGCGCGGCCGGTTGCGCCGCAGGGGTTTCCGGGGCCTGCTGCTGCACGGGAGCCTCGGGGACGGCGGCGGGTTCCTGGAGCACGGGGGGCTGACCCACGTCGCCGTAGTCACCGAGGACGCCCAGGTCGGTTTCGGTTTGTGCCACCGGCTTGGAGTTCGTGCCACCGCCCGTGGCGCTCCAGACACCCAGACCCAGCACAACTGCGAGTCCCGCGGCGAGCCCGATGGCAATGCGGTTACGTCGGATCACACTCATGTCCTCCTTGCTTGTCCATCTGTTCGCTCTATCGAGGCCATACGGGCGGGGTTGCGTCTCGGTTCAGAAACGAACCGAACCTTCTGCTGTCCCGAACGTCTGGCGGAGCCGGGTCACGCAGGAGGTGCAGGGTGGTCGTCGCAGGTCAGCTGGCGGGAATGGCCGAACGGGTGCTGGGTGCGCCGTTGCCGATCGGATTTCGCGCGTGGGACGGAAGTGTCGCCGGGCCGCAGGACGGCACGGTGCTCGTGATCCGCTCCCGCGACGCGTTGCGGCGGCTCGTGTGGAGCCCGAACGAACTGGGGCTCGCGCGCGCGTACGTGAGCGGGGAGCTCGACGTCGAGGGTGATCTCGCGACCGGTCTCTCGGAGATATGGGGGCTCGTGCGGCGTGGTGTCACGCGGCGGCCGCGTCTGACGGAGGTCGCGAAACTTGCATTGCGACTGAAAGTGCTGGGACCCAACCCCGACGCGCCGAAGGAGGAAGCGCGGCTGCGGGGTGCGTTGCACACCAAGAGCCGCGACAGGGACGCCATTTCGCACCACTACGACCTGAGCAACGACTTCTACCGGCTCGTGCTCGACCCGAGCATGGCCTACTCGTGCGCGTACTTCACGTCCGAGGACGAACCGCTCGCGCAGGCGCAGCACAACAAGCTCGACCTCGTCTGCCGCAAGCTCGGCCTCCAGCCGGGCATGCGCATGCTCGACGTCGGCTGCGGGTGGGGTTCGATGATCATCCACGCCGCGAAGCACTACGGCGTGCACGCCACCGGCGTGACGATCTCGGCCCAGCAGCGCGCGCACATCCTCGGCCGCATCGAGGCCGAGGGCCTGACCGGTCGCGTCGAGGTGCGGCTGCAGGACTACCGCGAGGTGCGCGACGAGCCGTTCGACGCGATCTCGACGATCGAGATGGGCGAGCACGTCGGCGAGAGCAACTACCCGGAGTACGCCGCGACGCTGCACCGGTTGCTCAAGCCCGAGGGACGCCTGCTGCTGCAGCAGATGTCGCGCGGCCACAACGCACCGGGAGGCGGCGCGTTCATCGAGTCGTACGTCGCCCCGGACATGCACATGCGTCCCGTCAGCGCCACCACCGGCTTCCTCGAAGGCGCCGGCCTGGAGATCCGCGACGTGCACGCGTTGCGCGAGCACTACGTGTGGACGGTGCGCGCCTGGGCCGAGACCCTGGAGGAGCGCTGGGACGACGTCGTCGCGTTGGTCGGCGAAGGTCAGGCGCGGGTCTGGCGCCTGTACCTCGCGGGCGGCGCGCTGACGTTCGAGGAAGGCCGGATGGGCGTGGACCAGATCCTCGCGGTGCGGCGCAGCGAGAACGGCCGCAGCGGCATGCCACGCGTGCGCCGTGAGCTGGTGGCCCGGTGAGCTTCCTGATCAGCTTTGTGGTCGTGCTGGCGCTGCTGAGCCTGCTGTTCCTGTACGCGGACTCCCGCAAGCGCTACGACCTGATCGACTCCGTGTGGGGCCCGGGCTTCGCGGTGATCGCCGTCGTCACGCTCTTGTTCGCGGACGGCGAACCAACTCGCCAATGGCTGGTCGCCGCGCTGACCGTGGTGTGGGGCCTACGCCTGGGCGTGCACATCCACTCGCGCAACCGTGGCAAGGACGAGGACCCGCGGTACCAGGACATCTTGAGGCGTGCCAAGGGAAACCCGCGCCTCCACATGTACCGCGTCTACCTCCTGCAGGCCGTCCTGATGTGGATCGTCTCGCTGCCCGTCCAGGCCGCGCAGCACCTTTCGGCCCCGTTCGGAGTGCTAGATTGGCTGGGCACTGGCGTGTGGTTGGTCGGCTTCGCCTTCGAGGCCGTGGGTGACTGGCAGCTCTCCCGGTTCCGTGCGCACCCGGCGAACAAGGGCGCCGTGATGGACCGCGGATTGTGGCGCTACACAAGGCATCCGAACTACTTCGGCGACTCCGTCGTGTGGTGGGGCCTGTACCTGTTCGCGCTGCACTCGTGGCTGGGCGCGCTCACGATCGTCAGTCCGGTGGTCATGACGTGGCTGCTCGCGAAGGGCAGCGGGAAACCGTTGCTGGAGAAGGACATCGTGTCGCGCCGCCCTGGGTACGCCGAGTACGTGCGGCGGACCAGCGGGTTCTTCCCGCTGCCTCCGAAGAGCCGGGTGGGGTAGCGGCGGAGAAGTCGGGCGGGCGGGAAGTCGAGCGGGCGGCGTGAATGCTTGTGCGCGAACGCTTGCGCCCACCCGCGCCACCTGGCTGCTCGTGCTGTCTGGATCGTGGTGGGAGCGGCATGCGTGGTGTGCGGTAGCTCGTGCTGTCCCGATCGTGCCGGGAGCGGCATGCGTGGTGTGCGAACGCTAGTGGCTGCGCCTGGTGGCCGGATCGTGCCGGGGACAACACGCGTGGTGTGCGAACGCTAGTGGCTGCGCCTGGTGGCCGGATCGTGCCGGGGACAACACGCGTGGTGTGCGAACGCTTGCGGTAGCTCGTGCTGTCCCGATCGTGCCGGGAACAACACGTGTGGTGTGCGAGCGCTTGCGGCCGCGTGCGCCGTCCGATCGTGCCGGGAACAGCACGCGTGGTGCGCGAACGCTTGCGCCCACCCGCGCCACCCGATCACGGTGCAAAGCACGCGCGCATCCCGCACGCCGCTAGCGCGTCCAGCCCCCTCGACCTGCATCGTGCGAGGCAGCGCACCTCACAGCACCCATATGGCGCACCCGCGCGGGTTAGTGTTGGGCTCGTGGGCAACGACATCTCCTTCCCGCGCCAACAGGCGCGCACCCAGCGGTTCACCCTCGGCGCACCGAGGACCTTCTCGGTGTCGGCAGACGGCGCACGCGTCTTCTTCCTCCGCCCGGCCACGGCCACAAGCCGTGCGAACGGGCTCTGGGAGCTGAACACCGCCACCGGCGTCGAACGGCTGCTCGCCGACCCGGCGACGTTGCTGTCCGATCCGGAGGACCTGCCTGCCGAGGAGAAGGCGCGTCGCGAGCGCACGCGTGAGTCCGGCGCGGGCATCGTCGGCTACGCCCTGTCCCGGGACGCCTCGGTGGCCTCGTTCGCGCTGTCCGGCCGGCTGTTCGTGGCCGACCTGACGTCGGGTGAGGCGCGTGAGCTGCCGACCAGGGGTGGTGTCGTCGACCCGCGGGTCGACCCGACCGGGCGGCGTGTGGCCTACGTCACGCGCGGGGCGTTGCGGGTGGTCGAGCTGTCCTCGGGTGAGGACTACGAGGTCGCGGCGCCGGACGGCGAGGACGTGACGTTCGGGCTGGCCGAGTTCATCGCGGCCGAGGAGATGTCGCGCTACCGCGGTTACTGGTGGGAGCCGGACGGCACCCGCCTCATCGCCGCGCGCGTGAACAACGCGCCGGTGCAGCGCTGGTACATCGCCGACCCGGCGAACCCCGGCACGGCCGCCACCGAGATCGCGTACCCGGCGGCCGGCACGGCCAACGCCACGGTGTCGCTGCACGTGGTGTCGCTGGACAGCACCTTCGTCCCGGTGCTGCTCGAGTTCGACTACCTCAACGACGTGCACTGGTCGTCCGGTGGCGCCCCGCTGATCACCACGCAGACCCGTGACCAGCGCACCCGCCGGATCTACACGCTGTCGCCCGACACCGGTGCCGTCACCGAGCTCGCGGCCGAGACCGACCCGGCGTGGCTCGAGGTCACCGACGGCGCTCCGGCGTGGACTCCCGACGGCCGGCTCGTGCGGATCGTCGGCCAGGGCGACGAGTACGCGCTCCAGGTGGGCGACGAGGTCCTCACCCACGGGCTGCAGGTGCGCCGGGTCCTCGACATCGCCGACGACTCGATCCTGGTGGCCGCCTCCGCAGACGACCCGACGCAGGTGCACGTCTACTCCGTCGGCGAGAGCGTCGAACAAGTGTCCTCTGAGGACGGTGTGCATTCCGCGGTTCGGGGCGGTGACACGGTTGTCCTCGTTTCGGCCACATTGGACTGGTTCGGCGCGCGGGCGCGGGTCGGCGACCACGTCATCGAGTCGTGGGCGGACACGCCGGTCATCAAGGCGTCCCCGCGCATGCTGACCCTCGGCGAACGCGCCATCCGCGCGGCCCTCCTGCTGCCCGCTGGGCACGTTCCCGGCACCAAGCTCCCGGTGCTGATGGACCCGTACGGTGGCCCGCACGCCCAGCGCGTCCTGTCGGCGCAGAACGTCTTCCTGGCCTCGCAGTGGCTGGCGGACCAGGGCTTCGCGGTCCTCGTCGCCGACGGCCGCGGCACCCCGGGCCGGGGCCTCGCCTGGGAACGCGCCATCGCGTACGACTTCGCCGGCGCCACCCTCGAGGACCAGGTCGACGCCCTGCACGCGGCGGCCGCGGCCGAGCCCGACCTCGACCTCACCCGAGTCGCGATCCGCGGCTGGTCCTACGGCGGCTACCTGAGCGCCTTGGCCGTCCTGCGCCGCCCGGACGTCTTCCACGCGGGCATCGCGGGCGCCCCGGTGACCGACTGGCGCCTCTACGACACCCACTACACCGAGCGCTACCTCGGCCACCCGGACGACAAGCCCGAGGTCTACGAGGCGAACTCGCTCATCGCCGACGCGGACAAGCTCTCCCGCCCGTTGATGATCATCCACGGCCTGGCCGACGACAACGTGGTGGCCGCGCACACGCTGCGCCTGTCCAACGCCCTGCTCGCGGCCGGCCGTCCGCACACCGTGCTGCCGCTCTCGGGCGTCACGCACATGACCCCGCAGGAACAGGTGGCGGAGAACCTGCTGCTGCTCCAGGTCGACTTCCTCAAGCAGTCGCTCGCCTGAGAGCTCACGGGGGTCAGCCCCAGCACCCGTTGTGGGGCTGACCCCCGTGCTCGGCGTGTGGTTTCCCGGCACGCTGAGTGCTGTGGGGGAGAAGACGAAGCGGTTCGCGGTCGGTTTGTACGTGCTCTGGGGCCTGCTGCACGCGGGCCTCGGCATCTCGATGGTCGCAGGAGACCTGTCGAACGGTGTTCCGGCAGGGGAGACGGCGGCGGAAAGCCTGCTGTACTTCATCGCGGTGACGGTCTTGGGGCTCCAGGCGATCTACGTCGCCCTGACGCTCGTCCGGGCGAACGACCCGGTCGGCTTCTGGCTCAACGCCGTCGTGCTGGGCGTGATCGACGCGGCATTCGTGCTCTACCTGGTGCTGCCGGGCCACGTGGACCTGTTCGGCGGCATCGCCGGCCCGGTCATCTGGCTGGCTGCGACGGTCTGCGCCGCCCTGGCACAGCGAGAGGGGCGCCTCCCGCGAACGGGAAGCGCCCCTCTCCCAGACCTGGGTCAGGCCAGCGACTGCCGGACCCGGTAGGGCGGAATGCTGTTGCCCACCAGTGCCAGGTCGTCGATCGACTCCGGCTCGTACCCGGCCGTCCTCAACCGCTCGACCATCAGGGCGGTCGGGTCCTCGACGACGTCCGCGCGTCCGAACAGGTACGCCCACTCGTGCTCGTCCGAGCCGTAGTAGGCGACGGTGTCGAACACCTCGTTGAACCGCTGCCAGGAGCGGATCAGCGTGGTGTTGCGCCACATCGTCTGGCAACCGGACTGGTTGACGACGACGCCACCGGGACGCAGCAGTGCCTTGCACATGCGCAGGAAGTCCGCGCCGTACAGGCGGTTGTGCTGCGCCTCCTCCTCGCGCTCGTCGGGCAGGTCCACCAGCACGATGTCGTACTTCTCCGACGTCGTGCGGATGTACTCGAACCCGTCGATGTACTGCACGCGGATCGGGCCGTCGCCCTTCTCCGCGGCAGCCAGCTCGTCGAGCGTGTAGCCGTAGGGCAGGTGCTCGGCGCACAGCTTCACGGCCTGCTCGTCGATGTCGATGTGGTCGACGACGGTCGCACCGTGCTCGACGGCCATCTGGCACACGACACCCTCGGAGGAGCCGATGACCAGCACGCGCTCGACGGTGTCGGCCAGCAGCAGCGCCGGCACCATCAGGGCCTCGTGGTAGGTCAGCTGGCTGAACTCCGTCGACTGGCGGTCGTTGTCGCAGAACAGCGACACGCCCTGGGCGGTGCGGGCGATCACCAGGTGCTGGAAGTCGGTCTTGGTGTCGACCAGCACCTCGTCCACCTGCCAGTGGCGGGTCATGCCCTCGGCGAGCGGCTCGTTGATCGTGTTCACGCGACATGCTCCTTGACGCCACGAGTGACGAGATCCGTGCTCACGTGAGCAGCGCCCAGAGCGTCAGCGAGTAGCTGGACGGCCAGCGCGGGCTTCGCACGCGTACCGCAGGTGAAGACGTCGACGAACACCGATCCCACTTCGGGATACGTGTGGATCGACGCGTGGGATTCCGACAGCAGGGCCAGCACGGTGACTCCTTGGGGATCGAACTTCTTGGAGATCACCTCCAGCACGGTCGCGTCGGCCTGCGTGAGAACCTCACCAAGGGCGTGCTTCAGGAACTGCTCGTCATCGAGCAGATCGGCACTCACGCCCGAGAGCTCTGCAAGTACGTGCTGTCCCGCGAACAAACCGACGGTCTCCTCGGTCTGACAGGGCGCTTCGGACATCAATCACTCCAAACTATGTGATGTGCAAACGGTCTTAGATGCAGTACGTGGCCAACGGCGGGAAGCCGTTGAAGCACACGGACGAATAGGAGGAGGTGTAGGCGCCGGCGTGGAGGATGTCCACGTGGTCGCCCGCCCGCAGGTCGAGCGGCAGGTCGTAGCGGGTGTGCTGGTAGATCACGTCGTCCGCGTCGCAGGTCGGGCCCGCCAGCACGATCGGGCCCACCGGCCCGCCGTCGCGCGAGGTCCTGAGCGCGTACGCGATCGCCTCGCCCTCGGTCTCGGCGAGGCCCTGGTACCGGCCGATGTCGACGTACACCCAGCGGCGTTCGTCCGAATAGGACTTCCGCGACACCAGCACGACGGAGGAACGGATCATCCCGGCCTCGGCGGAGATCGCCCGGCCCGGCTCGATCATGACCTTCGGGCGCGCCGCGCCGAAGTGCCGTGCGATCGAAGCCTCGATGGCGGAGCCGAAGGCCTCCAGCGACGGCGTGGACTCCTGGTACACGACAGGAAGCCCGCCGCCCAGGTTCACCGTCGTCGTCTCGATGCCCTCAGCACGCAGCTTCGCGGCGATCACGGCCGCGTCGGCGATGCCGGAGTCCCAGCCCTCGACGGAGAGTTGTTGCGAGCCCGCGTGGAAGGCGACACCGAGAGGAACGAGCCCCAGTTCGTGCGCCAGCCGCAAGAGATCCGTCGCCATCTCGGCATCGCAACCGAACTTGTTGCCGAACGGGTACGTGGAACCCTTGCTGTGGACAAGAATCCGCAGCAGCACGGACGAGCCGGGCGCGTGGGAAGCGACGAACCGGACGTCCTGCTCGCTGTCGGACACGAACATCCGCACGCCGCGCGAGTACGCGTAGGCGATGTCGGCGGCCTTCTTGATGGGGTTGCTGTAGGAGATCGACGACGGCTCGGCGCCGCGTGCCAGGCACAGGTCGATCTCCGCGGGTGACGCCACGTCGAAGTGCGAACCCTCCGCGACCAGCGTGGCGACCACGTCGGACTCCGGGTTCGACTTCACCGCGTAGAAGATGTCAATGGACGGCAGCGCCGCGCGAATCGCCTGGTAGCGCGCGCGAATCGTCTCGAGGTCGATCACCAGACATGGTGTCGACGGGTTCTCCTGGTCCAGGAAACGCCGAATACGAGCCTCTGCCTCGTTGCGCCGATCAACGGCGAAGCTCTCGGTCATTTCCCCAGGGGTCCCCCTTCATCCGCCTCGCGTTCCGTACGCGGGCACGGCCGTCCACTCTACGGCCTGGACACCGGAAGTGCGCAAGCCAGTCCAGGCGAGTGTGATTTAGCCAGCAGAACGCAGCTCGATCATCGTGATGTCCGGGGGCGCGCCGACGCGCACCGGCGGACCCCAGAAACCCGCGCCACGACTGGTGTAGAGCCAGGTGTTGTCCACCTTCGACAACCCCGCCGTGCTGGGTTGCTGCAGCGGTACGAGGAAGTTGAACGGCACCATCTGTCCACCGTGTGTATGACCGGACAACTGGAGGTCGACGCCGTGTGAAGACGCGTCACCGACCTGCACGGGCTGGTGTGACAACAGGACTACGGGATTGTTGCGGTCACGTCCGGTCAGCGCGCGGCCGAAGTCCGGTCCGTCGTTGTACGACTTGCCTGTGACGTCGTTCACGCCCACGACCTCGATGCCGCCGGCGACCGTCAAACCCTCGTTGCGCAACGGGTTCACGCCGAGCCTGTCGAGCTCCGCGATCCACTGCTCGTGGCCGGAGAAGTACTCGTGGTTGCCCGTCACGAAGAAGCTGCCCTGCTTGGACACCAGGTCCCGCAACGGCGCCGCGGCCTCACCCAGCTCGGCGACGGTGCCGTCGACGAGGTCGCCGACGATCGCGACGAGGTCGGCGTCCTGCTCGTTGATCATCCGCACGATCCGCTCGGTGTGCGAACGCCCGAGCAGCGGTCCGAGGTGGATGTCGCTCACGACCGCGATCCGGAAGCCCGACAGCGACGGCCGCAGCTTGTCGAGCGTCACCGGCACGCGCAGCAGCTGCGGGTCGCCCAGCGCCTGCGTCATGCCGTAGCCGACGATTCCACCCGCAGCGATGCCGGAACCGATCGCCACCGACCGCGAGATGAACAGCCGCCGCGACGGGTCCGGCACGACCTCGACGGGTTCGGCGGGCGCGGGACCGGCGGCGACGGGCACCGGCGCGAGCGTGGCGCGCCTGAGCAGGATCCGGCGCGGCACCTCGGCGACGCCGAGCACGATCGCCAGGTAGAAGAGCACGGCGAGCCAGAGGAACCCCGGCCAGGCGAAGAACTTCCCGTACTCCGGCGGCACCCTGCGCGTGACGACCAGCGCGGTCATCATCATCACGAACAGGCCCATGATCGCCACCGTGCCGATGCGGCGCCCGAGCGTCCGCGGCAGCGTCGTGTCCACTACCAGCCGCCGCCACAGGTACAAATGGCCCAACGCGGTGGGGACGCCGAGGAGCAAAAGGAAAATCACGACATCAGTATGCGTTTCGAGAACTCGATGCAACCCGCCAGGCCCCAGGTGGCGTGACTAACCCGGCACCGCAGATTAGGGGGAAACCTGATGAGTGATCGGGACGCCGCGTTCCAGGAGTACTTCGCGGCCCGTTCCGACGTCATGCGCGGCACGGCATACCTGTTGTGCGGCGACTGGCATCGCGCGGAGGACCTCGTGCAGCTGGCCTTCACCAAGCTCTACCTGGCTTGGCGGCGGATCGAGCGGCACGAGGCGCTGGACGCCTACACCAGGCAGATCCTGGTGCGGACGTTCCTGTCCGAGCGACGGCGCGGGTGGTTCCGGTTCGAGTCGGCGACGGACGACGTGGCGGACTCGGCCGCTCCGCCCGGCGTCCACCCCGAGGAACGGATGGTGCTGCTGGAGGCTCTGGCGAAGGTGCCTCCGAAGCAACGTGCGTGCCTCGTCCTGCGGTACTGGGAGGACATGTCCGTCGAGCAGACGGCCGTCGTCCTCAAGTGTTCGGAAGGAACCGTGAAGAGCCAGGCCGCGCGGGGGCTGCAGACGCTGCGCGGTCTGCTCTCGGAGCAGGAGAGGGTTCGATGAACGAAGAGGACCTCAAGCGGGCTTTCCAGGACGTGGTGGTGGCGAGCAGCCCGCCGCCCGCGATGGACCCCGGCATCGCGCTCGACAAGGCGCACAAGGCCAGGTCACGGAGGCGTGCGTCGATCACGGGGGCTTTCGTCGCCGTGCTCGTCGTCGGAGTCGGCCTCGGGTCGGCGTTCGCGCTGAACCCGCAGGGCACGAAGGACTACGTTCTGGGCACGGGGCCGAGCAGCAGCAGCTCGAACGCTGGTGTGCCCGACAGCAAGTGGGGCGAGGACTGGCCGGTCGGGCAGTCCGACCGGACGGCCACCAACGGCCCGCAGGCCGACCGCGGCACGCAGTTGCTGGAGCTGGCCAAGGCTTCCGTGCCGGCCGGGTACGACACCCCCGACCTGAAGTACACCGATCCCAGCATGCACGGCGGCATGCTCCGCGCCCAGGCGCAGATCTCGAGCAACAAGGGTGACTCGCCCGAGATCTGGGAGTACACGGCGTACGTGCCGGTGCGGAAGGGCGACAAGGTCGGCAAGCTGACGGTGGTCGTGACGACACCGAGGCCGAACACCGCGACCGAACCGTGTGCGCTGGCCAAGCAGTTCCAGGGCATGCGGGACGCCAGCTGCAAGACCTTCGACGTCGCCGGGCAGCAGATCGGGGTCGCCTCTCCCGCGAGCCCCGATCTCGGTACCGGCACCTGGGCGTCGTACCGGGCGGCCAACGGCTGGACGGTCACGGTCATGCAGGAGGGGGAGTACCCGTACAGCGGTCACCCGTCGCTGGGCGAGCAACCGTTCCTGTCGCCCCAGCTGGCGGCGCTCGCGGCTGACCCGAAGTTCCTGCTCGGCAGCTGAGTTCGCGTGTGGGAGTCCGGAGGGCGGTCACGATTCGTGACCGCCCTCTCTCGTTGCTCTTTTCGGGTGTTTTGCCAGGTAGAGTGCGCTCTGCAATGCGGACTCTGCTCATCGACAACTACGACTCGTTCACGTTCAACCTCTTCCAGCACCTGGCTGAGGTGAACGGCTCCGAGCCCGTGGTCGTCCACAACGACGACCCGCGGTTCCGGCTGTCCTCGCTGCGGTCGTTCGACCACGTGGTGATCTCGCCCGGTCCCGGCCGGCCCGGCAACCCCGCCGACTTCGGCATCTGCCGCGCGGTGATCGACCACGCCGAGATCCCGTTGCTGGGTGTGTGTCTGGGACATCAGGGGTTATGTCAGTCGTACGGCGCCGTCGTGGGTCCCGCACCCGTGCCGCGCCACGGGATCGTTTCGCCGGTCACTCACACGGGCGTCGACGTGTTCGCGGGGTTGCCCTCGCCTTTTGACGTCGTGCGCTACCACTCGTTGGCCGTGACGGAGCTGCCTTCTTCTATGGAGGCGATCGCGTGGAGCGATGACGCCGTGCTGATGGGTGTGCGCGCTCTGGACAGACCCGCGTGGGGTGTGCAGTTCCACCCCGAATCGATCTGCACCGAGTTCGGCCGCGAGATGCTCGCGAACTTCGCCGCGCTGACCCCGACTAGGACGGCCGCGGTACCCGAACCGGTGCTGGTTCGCTCACCGGCTCAGAAGCGCCCTGTGCACGTCCGGAAGCTCGCCGTGGCCGTGCACGCGGAAGAAGCCTTCGCGGCGCTCCACGGGGCCTCTGGGACCGCGTTCTGGCTGGACAGCGGGGCCGGAGAGCGGTTCTCGTTCATGGGGGACGCCTCGGGGCCCCTCTCGCGCGTCGCGCAGTACTCCGTGCAGGACCAGGTGCTCACCCTCGACGGTGCACCGCGGCACTGCCCTTCTTTCTTCTCCTGGATGGACGACGACCTCGCGTCGTGGGCCGTCGAGCAGCCCGACGTGCCGTTCGAATTCACCCTCGGGTGGGTCGGATACCTCGGTTACGAGCTGAAGGCGGAGGGCGGCGGAGACTTCGCACACCGCGCGGAACAGCCGGACGCGTCGTTCGTCTTCGCGGACCGTGCCGTCGTCATCGATCACGCGGACGAGTGCGTCTATTTGCTGTCGTTGTCCGATGACAGCTGGTTCGGCGAGGTTTCGGACGTTCTGACCCGGCTGACGCCATTGGCCGAACCTTCCCGGCCGGTCGTGTCCGACGTGACGTTGCGGCATCCGCGCGCGCACTACCTGAAGCTCATCAGCGCGTGCCAGGAAGCGATCACCGCGGGGGAGACGTACGAGGCGTGCCTGACGAACATGATGTCGTGGCGTGCCTCGCTCGACCCGTGGGACACATATCGGCTGCTTCGCGCCGCAAATCCCGTTCCGTTCGGGGCGTTGCTGCGATTCGGTGACCTGTCCGTGCTCAGCACGTCACCCGAACGATTTATCAAGGTGGACCGAGATGGCGTCGTCGAGTCATCGCCGATCAAGGGCACGCGGCCACGGGGCGTTGATGCGGCGGACGACGAGATGTTGCGCACAACGTTGGCGCGATCGGTCAAGGACCGCGCGGAGAACCTGATGATCGTGGACCTCGTCCGCAACGATCTCGGCACGTGCGCGGAAGTGGGTTCGGTCGAGGTGACGCGGTTGTTCGACGTCGAGACCTACGCGACCGTACACCAATTGGTGAGCACCGTGCGGGCACGACTTCGACCGGACAGTTCTGCTGTCCGATGTGTTCGAGCCGCGTTTCCCGGAGGATCGATGACCGGTGCTCCGAAGATCCGGACCATGCAGATCCTTGATGGGCTGGAAGCCGGTCCACGCGGGGTGTACTCGGGAGCGCTCGGATACTTCTCGCTCAACGGAGCAGCCGACTTCAGCATCGTCATCCGAACGCTGGTCCGCAACGGCGACCAGGTGAGTTTCGGTGTGGGCGGAGCGGTGATCTCGCTGTCCGACCCGGACGAGGAATTCGAGGAGACAGCGGTCAAGGCCACTGCCGTGTCACGCCTGTTCGGAGCGCACTTTCCCGGCCGTTGATCCGGCGTTCCGGGGATAGTGTGAACGAACCGGGATGAGGCAGATCCATACGGTTAACACGTCGGCCGGCGAACCGGCCGACGTGTAGAAACCTCGCGTGTTCGCGCAGGTCAGGAGGCGTGCGCTTCCTGGAACTGCACGACCAGGTTCTGCGGAATGCGGCCGCGGTCCGAGATCTGGTGCCCCTGCGCGCGAGCCCAGTCACGAATGCGCTGCGCCTCAGCCTTGTCGGTGGCCTTGACCGTGGACTTGCCGGTGCCCTTGCGCTGCTTGCGGCCACCCGCACGACGAGCCTTGCCGACGAAGTCCGCCAGCGACTCGCGAAGCCGCTCCGCATTTCCCTTCGACAGGTCGATGGCGTACTCGACACCGTCAAGTGCGAAGGTCACGGTCTCGTCGGCTTCTCCGCCGTCGAGGTCGTCGATGAGTTGGACGACGGTCTGCTGTGCCACTGTTCCTCCGTTGGGTACTCACATAGCACGCGGATCCTCGACGTAACCACGTGCTTCGACAACACCGTAGTACACACGAGGAAAAACGGCGAACCTTTCGCCGCTAAAATGTGACCCAACCGCCCGGTCGGGGCATTTACCCGGTAAACCACACGGGTGTTATGGGTCCAAAATGTGCAGCTAGTCGTCTCACTTCGACCGGTTGCTGGGCTTGCCGGACGCTTCCCCATTCCCGCTGACGGAGCAGCGTCGCACATAACGCACCCCCATCCGGTGCGGGTATCCTCGACATACCCACCAGGGGTAGGGAAGGTCAGGAGCCGATGCACGGGTACACCGCGGACAAGGACGCATACCTCAAGCGACTGCGCCGCATCGAGGGACAGATCCGCGGTCTCCAGCGCATGGTCGAGAACGACGAATACTGCATCGACGTCCTCACCCAGATCTCCGCCGCCACGAAGGCGCTGCAGGCCGTGTCGCTGGGGTTGCTCGACGAGCACCTCAAGCATTGTGTCGCCCAGGCGGTGGCCGAAGGCGGCCCGGTGGCCGAGGAGAAGCTGGCAGAGGCGTCAGCGGCCATCGGCAGGCTGGTCAAGTCGTAGGGGCCCGACAAGAAACTCGCTGGGGTGATCCGCTACAGTTCACCCTGCTACGCCCCCGTAGCCCAATCGGCAGAGGCAGCGGACTCAAAATCCGTCCAGTGTGCGTTCGAGTCGCACCGGGGGCACGACCTTCGGGCGAGGTATGTCTGCGGAAAGCGCAGACCGTACCTCGCCCGTGGTGTTTTCTGGGGGCCGAGCCCCCAGACCCCCAGCCGGTGGCTGCGCCCCCGGACCCCCGCTTCGGGTCGTCGCTTCGCTCGACCCATTCCGATGTGGAATGTTGTTGCGGTGGGGAATGCGGTGTTGGTTTGGTGATCAAGGCCGAACGGTGGATGTGAGCGGGGCTTGAGGCCGTTACGGTCGTGCGGGTTGCATGAACGTGTGCGGGAGTCTTTGGTGTTGCGGAAGTCCTTGTCTTTTCTCATGGTTCTTTTGGCGTGCGCGTGCACGGTCGAGAGTCCCTCGCGTCCTGTTTCCGCTCCTGCGCAGGTGCGTCAGCCGACGTTGGTCAACGACTCGCGTGGAGATGTGCCGGCCGTCGTTCGATCGGTGATCGACGGGCGCACTGTCGAGCTCGAGACCGGCGAGCGTGTTCAGGTCTCGTTGCTGGCTCCGCCCGCGGACTGCTGGGCCGGGGGTGCGCGTGCTTTCGCCGAGAAGTGGTTGCTGGCCAGGACTGTCCGGGTCAGCGCGCTCGTGCCCGGCGAGGTGAACCTGCGGCTGGAGGACGGCACCGACTACGCGTTGCTCGCCGTGCGCGAGGGGATGCTGAGGGCGCAGGCCGCGGCGGGGGCGCTCGCCGATGCCGAACTCGGTGCCGCGAAGGAGGACCGCGGGTTGTGGGGAGCGCCGTGCAACGGCATGGACGCTTCGCCGGTGACTACCACGACCGTTGCCGCGCCTCCCGTTCAGCGCGCCGAGCCGTCGACCTCCGTGCCCACGACCACAACTCCTCCTGCGGTGACGACGACTCCGCCACCGCCGCCACCCTGCTCGGTCGGTTACCGGCTCGACGGTCAGTGGCAGGGCGGGTTCCAGGCGACGATCACGATCAGGAACACCGGCGCGGTCCCGGTCAACGGGTGGGCGTTGCGCTGGTCGTTCGCCGACGGGCAGTCCGTGCGGCAGGTGTGGAACGCGTCCGTCTCGCAGCGCGGCTCGGCCGTCACCGTGACCAGCGCCGAGCACACCCGGTCGATCGCGCCGCGCGGTGAGGTGCAGATCGGGTTCCTCGGGTCGGTCCGCGACCGGAACACCGCGCCCGCGTCGTTCACCCTCAACGGGACGGCCTGTTCGACGAGCTGACTGGTGGTCCTGGCGGCCGTCAACTGCTGATTGATCATGCCAGGGATGTGCCGTGCAGGTCACGAGGGTTGTGCCGCTGCACGCCGAGGTCGACCAGAGCCCTGGCGGTCGCTGGACCTCGCTGCGCACGGCCGTGGCCGGTGTGGACCGTCCTGATTTGACGCTGACTCGTGTGCTGGAGTCGGACGGGGTGCGGTCGTCGCCAGCTACGAGTTGGTCGCCGAGCCCGGCTACCGATTCGTGTGGGTCACGACCGTGGCCTACGACATCGAGCCCGGCACGGGAGTCCTTCACCGCTTCGGTTTCACATGTACCGTCCTCAAAGGACTGCCGATTTCCAAACGGACGGCTCGCTGATGTACCTCGCCGACAGCGCGCGAGGTGTGGTGCACCGGTTCGACGTCGACCGCGACGGTGAACTGGGCAGTCGCCGCGTCTCTGTGCACACTCCGCACCACACGCCGGACGGCATGACCACCGACGGCGCGGGCAACCTCTGGGGCGCGTTCTGGGGAGCGTCGGTCGTGCGCCGTTACCGCCCGGACGGCCGCCTCGACCGCGAGGTGCCGTTGCCCGTCCACCAGCGTCTGCCTCGGCGGCCCGGACCTGAGCCGGCTGTTCGTCACCACCGCGAAGTACGGCCTGTGCCAGCCCTCGCCGCACGATGGCGCGTTGTTCGCGATCGACGTCGACGTACCAGGCTTTCCGGCCGACGAATTCGCCCCGCAGTCGCATTCCTGATCGGGGTTGAACGCTGAGGAAGGAACCGGAAGAGTTACAAGATGACCCCTGCGTTTGGGGCCGTCCTTGGTACTGTGGCCTGGTTGGAAGCCTCAGTCCGGGAGCTGCCGTGGGCGAAGCGAACCCTGAAGCACAGAGCGTGTGGTCTTCCACTCACAACACCGTGCACGACATCTCCGGCAATTCGGTGCAGATCGGTTCCCTGACGGGCGACGTGGTGGTGCAAGGTCGTTTCGACAGCGCATCGGACCGCCCGCGTCAGGTCCCGCCGGTGCCGACCGGGTTCGTCGATCGTGAAACCATTTTGTCCGCAATGGACGATCTGCTGGTGGGGACGGCTTCGGAGCCCTGCCAGATCATGGTGATCAGCGGTCTCGCCGGTGTGGGCAAGTCGGCGCTCGTGCGCCGGTGGGTGCAGGAGTGGGGCGAACGCTTTCCCGGCGGCCAGCTGTACGTGGACTACGCGGCGGTCCGGACGGATTCCGGTACTCCCGTGAACGACGCGCTGGCCGAATGCCTGGTCGCCCTCGGGGTGCGGCACGAGCACATCCCGGGCACGCTTTCGGCTCGTGCCAACCTGTTCCGCACGATCACGGCCTCGGCAGCGGTGCTCGTCGTCCTCGACGACGTCACCGAACCCGCCCAAGTGCTGCCGTTCGTGCCGAACGCGAACGGCAGCGTCGTTCTGGTCACCAGCGGCGACAGGCTCGCCGAACTGGCCATGGACGGCGCGCGCCTGCTGACCCTGGAACCGCTGGACTGCAGGAGCGGCCAGTCGTTGCTGCGCGAGGCCTGCGGTCCGGCGCGCGTGCTGGCCGAAGCGAAGATGGCGGCGAGACTCGTCGCGCTGTGCGGCGGACTTCCGGTCGCGCTGCGTGTCGTCGCCGCGCGGCTGATGTCGCGTCCGCGGTTGTCGATCGCTCGTCTCGTCGGTGAGCTCGCCGACGAGAACACCAGGCTCGCGGCCTTCTCACTGCGAGGTGAACCGCTCGTGTCAGCTGTCTTCGACAGTGCCTACCGCGCCCTTCCCCCCAGCGCCGCGAGTCTGTACCGAATCCTTGGAGTGGCGCCGATTCGCAGCGTGAACGTCGAGATCGCCGCAGTCGTGCTCGGCTGCCCGCCGCCCGGAGCCGAGCGGTTGTTGGACGTCCTCGTCTACGCGTCGTTGCTCGACGAGGCGACGGGCACCGGGTTCACCTTCCACGACCTCGTCCGGTTACACGCCAGACAGCGTTCGGTGGAAGAGGATTCCGCCGAACTGAGGACATCGGCGCTCGAGCGCCTCCGCGATCACTACCTGCGCAAGGCCGCGTTCGCCGACCGCGCGGTGATGGGCGAACGCATGCGCATCGGCGTCGTCGAGGAGTTGCTGGAGGGACAGCCCGATCCGTTCCCCGGTGAGAACGCCGAGGGCGCGGCACTTGACTGGCTGAGTGAGCACCGGGCGAACCTGCTCGGCGTTCTGCGTGCAGTGGCGGAGCACGGCTGGCACGACGCGGCATGGCAGTTGTGCGAGGCGCTGCACGCGCTGTACCTCAACCGCCGCTTCCTCGACGACTGGATCGAGGCGAGCGAGATCGGGGTGGCCGCGGCCGGGGAAGCGGGCAACCCCGCCGCGCAGGCAAGACTGCTGAGCGTGGTTTCCCGCGCGTACACCGAACTGGGCGAGCTGGACCGCGCGCGGGAGAGCTTGGATCGGGCACTGGTACTGGCCGAACGCTCGCGGCACACCGTCCTGATCGCCTCGGTCTGGGAATTCACCGGCCGATATCGGGACCAGGTCGATCCCGGCGCTTCCGCCGACGCTTATCAACGCGCCATCGAGCGCAACGCCGAGGCGGGCGAACAAAGAGGCGTGGCGTTGGCGACGTACTTCCTCGGCCGCGCCACGAGTTCCCGCGGGGACCAGGTGGCGGCGTTGGAAATCCTCCAACGAGCTCACCGCCTGTTGCTCGACGTCAATGACGAACGGATGGCGGGCCGCGGCTCGATCAGCCTGGGCGTGGCTCATTTCCGCAGTGGTGACACGGTGGCCGCCAGGCGCGAACTGGAGCGTGCGGTCGGAGTGTTCACCAGGTCCAAGGCCGCCCACTACGAGGCCGAGGCGAGAGAGGTGCTCGCCGAGGTGGCGGAACAGGAGGGCGATCTGCACGCGGCTCGCGAGAACCTGACGAGGGTTCTGCACATCCGCCGGGCGAGCGGCGCCCCGAACCTGGACGGCCTGGTCGCTCACCTGCGCCGGCTGACGGTCTAGAGGAGGACGACGGCCATCTTGGCCTCGCCGGTGCTCGTGCGCACGACGACCTCCCCGCTCAGTTCCCTCTGTGCCAACAGAAGCTGGTAACAGGCACACGCGAGCACTCGTGCCGGTATCCCGTCGCCGGTGGTCACGCGCAGCCTTCGGCCGTCTCGGACGAGGAGTTCGTAGCTGCCGTCATCACAGCTCACCATGGCGACCCGGCACCCGGTGTACTTGTCGATGAGCTTGGCCAGGTGGCACTCGGCCGCAGGAGCTGCCACCGGCTTCGGGTCGACGATGATGGCGGCGTCGTAGTACCGCCTGAGGTTGGGCTCGCCGAGTTCGACCAGCTGGCGCTCGCCGGGGTGGTGGGCCGCGGCGCGGAAGGCGGCGGGGTAGGTGTCCACGACGACAGCGGAATCCTTGTCGACGTGCGAATTGAAGCGGAACGAGCGCACCGGCTTCGTCTCCGGCGTGGGCAGGGGTGCCGCCAGCACGGGCAACTCGTCATCAGGCATGGGCAACCTGCCCTTGTCGTAGGAGAGCGCGCGGAACAGCTCGTCGGACTGACCTGGCCGCGCGATCGTTCGTTCGGTCAACCGGCCGGCTCTGGTGGGGTCGTGGTTCACGAGTTCGTCCTCGATCTGCCACCGCAGGTCCGAATTGGGATCGACGGCACGCGCCTCGCGCCCGAGCTGGGCCATCACCGTGCCGGGCACCACGTCTTCGCTGAACGTGGCGAGCAGCAGCGGGATGTCCAGCAACGCACCGTAGAGGGTGGTCGATCCGTTGTCGCCGATCAGCAGATCGCTGGCCAGCAACGTCGCGTGCCAGCCTTTCGCCGGGTCGATCAACATCAAGCCGCCGAAGTCGATGTGCCGGCGCAGCCACCGCGGGATGTTCTCCGCGTCGAACGACCAGGCCGCCGGGTGGACGAAAAGCGCGACGCGGTACTGCTCGTGGGGGAGCTCGGCGAGGAGTTGGGTGATGAGCTCGAACCGTTGGCTGAACAGCGATCCCTGCCCCCAGGTGGAACCGACCGTGATCAGCCGCTGGTGGTCCTCGACGCCCAGCGCCGCCCGGTAGGTCTGTCGTTCGCCCCGGCTGTTGACGAGCAGGTCGTAGCTGCTGTCACCGCCGAGCGCGGTCCGTCCGACGATCTCCTCGGTCGCCCGTGCCAGCTGGACTTCCTGGTCGGGGTGGGTCACGACCTGGGTGACGTGCCCGCGGCGCAGGCCGTCGGGACGGGCGAGGCCCGAGAGGCGGCGGAGGTTCGTGTCCGGGTCTGTCACGTACTTGTGGAAGCCCAGACCGTGCGGCACGAGGATGACGGGTGTGTCGCCGAAGGCGGAGAGGTCGATCCACTCACTCGTCGTGACGACGAGGTCGCACCTGCCCTGCTTGGCCGTCTCCAGGGAGATCCAGCTGACACCGCTGTGGCTGAACCAGTCCAGCACGCCGTACTCGAAGCGGGATCCCGGGCAGACCACCCACACGAGTTCCACCCTGGGATCCCCGTCGAAGACCCACAGGATCTCGGCGAGCCGGATGGCGGAGACCAGGGTTCGCACGAGACAGAAGATCGTCAGCTCGGTGCCACCGGTTCCCCAGCGACGAGCGTCGACGGCGGCGGGCCCGAGGTCGGGCCGCTCATGGGCCACAGCTGTCACCGGTCACGCGAGATGTCCGGCCGCACAGCGTCGCCGAACGCCGGTAGGTTGTGCCTCGCGGCGCCGGTGGGAGCGCTCGTGCGACTCTGTCGACGAGCGCCCACGACCTCGGTCTTGACGTGTTGGTCGACAGCATCGTGCAGCCCGCCCTCGTGGTCGCGTTGCCCCGGTCCCTCGAAAAGCGTACTTCAATTTGAAGGGTGTTGGGGTTCGACTTGAGGGTTACTTGATGCTCGGATCAGCCCGGCTGGAAGTCGGTCAGGAGTGCCAGACCGAGAGCGCCCTTGGGGCCGGCCAGCATGCCCAGCTCCGACTGCTTGATCTCCGTGGGCTCGGGATGGGTGAACATCCCCTCGAGCGCGTTCTGCTGGAACGTCAGCGCCGCGGGACCTGTGACCAGTTCGCCGGCCCTGCCGAGTTCGCCGCCGATGACGATCAGTTCGGGGTTCACGATGTTGCACACCCTGGCGAGCGCCAGACCGATGTTGCGCGCGGCGTCTTCCAGCACGCGACGGCACACCCTGTCGTCCCCCTTGGCGCGCTCGATGAGGTTCTCCAGGTTGCTGGGAAGGTCGACCTGGTACCCCGCGTAGGCGAGTCGAACCTGTTCGACCAGGCGTGCGCCGCCGACCAGCGTCTCCAGACAGCCGCGGCCTCCGCAGCGGCACACGACGCCGAGCGGATCCATCGTGAGGTGCCCGATCTCGCCTCCGAGGCCGTGCCGGCCGCGGAGGATGCCCCTGGCGATGACCAGCCCGGCCCCGATGCCCGAGGACGACTTCACGAAGAGCATCGTCTCCCGATCGCGCCCCAGCCCGTACAGGTGTTCCCCGAAGGCTGCGAGGTTGCACTCGTTGTCCGGGATGACCGGGACCTTGGGAAACGCGTCTTCGAACCACGTGTTCGGGTAACCCTGGAGGTCCCAGTCCTGCGAGGACGCGACCTGGGAGATCTTCGCGGTGCGGGGGTCGATGGCGGCGGGGATGCCGAGGCCGATGGACACGACGTGCTCGTCTCCGAGTCCGGTCCTGGCCACGAGTTGCCGGATCATCCGGATGCACTCGCGGCGCCACGTGTCCAGCCCTTGGGCCACACCGAAGTTCACGACCTCGTGGACCGTGTCATCGGAGTCGACGCGCCGGACCACGACCGTGAGGCGGTCGTGACCGACCTCAACGCCCACCGCCGCGCCTCGCACTGAGCCGATGCTGACCCGTTTGCCTCGTTCACCGTCGCCGCCGTCGACCTTGAAGACTCCTGCGGCCTCGAACTCCTGCACCACCCCGGACACGGTGCCCTGCGACAGCTGGGTTCGGCGGGCGATCTGCACCTGGGTGGTGCCGGGCTGTGCCATGACCGCCCGCAGGACGCGGCGCTTGTTGCCCTCGCGGATGGAATCGGGTCGCGTTCGCAACAGCTCACGTGCGTCGTGCACCTTGCCGCCCTGTGAAGTCATCAGCACCCAATCCAGAATATACTCATGCTTCAAGTTGAAGCAAGCCAATCGTCAAGATCATGCCAGAAGTTGCCAGCTTGATTCCATGGAGGGCCAAGTCGAACGAAAGGAGGAATCGTCTGCCATACTGCTCAGCTCCGCAAATGGACACGCGGCATTGGCCTTGTCTCAGCTTCCCCCACTCGGGCCTTCAAGGGGAGTCCTTGGGCCCGTAGGCTGTTGCTGAAAGTCATGTAACGCGAACTCTCCGAATTTGCCGCAGGGGGCGAACGGTCATGACCAGCGACGGTGGCTTCCCCGAGGCCGAGGAATCACAGAATCCTCAGTACGAACCGCCAGCCGTGATTGACGCGGGGAAAGTGGCGGCGGTGACGCACGGCATGGCCAACGGCAATGGTGACCCCAGCGGACTCCAGAGCGGCTGATCGTGTGGAGCACGCCGATGGGCGGCTCAGCCGGTCGGCGAGAACTCACGCTCGGCCGTGGCGTCACGATCGTCCTCATCGGACAGTGCCTGGCCAGTGACGCCGAGGTGCGCACTGCCGGTGAAGATTTTCGACGCCTGATGTCCTTGCCCGGTGCGTTTTCCGCGATCGTGGCGGGCGAGCAGAGCACGACGCTGGTGTCCGACGCTTCCGGCCAGTTTCCCCTTTACCTGTCCAGTGCTGGAGATCGTGCTGTGTTCGGGGTGCGCGCTGCCGAAGTGGCGGAGCAGGTCGGCAAACGGCTGGACCTGGTACACCTCGCGGCGCAGATCGCCGCGCCGCAGGTGCCTGAGCTGCTGGTGGGCAGGACCGCGTTCCGCGATGTCCGCCAGCTCGAACCGGGGACGGCATTCCGCATCGGCACCGGATACACAGCGCCGGCGACACCGTTGACGGCGCAGGAGAACAAGTCCCTCGACGACTGTGCGGAGGAGCTGCGGGAATGCCTTCGCGCGGCTGTTTCCGCACGTGCCTCGGGCAGCACCGCATTGTCGTCGGACTTCAGCGGTGGCCTTGATTCCACGTCGCTGGCCTTTCTCGCCGCGCCCGAGCTCGACACGCTTTCCGTTGTGACGTATGTGCAAGAGGGGGCGTCGGTCGAGGACGACCTGCGGCGCGCCGAACTCTGCGGACGTCTGGACCCGAGGTTCCGGCACAGCGTCGTCCAGGCGACCGGGGAACACCTTCCCTACCAGAACTGGTCTGCCGGGGCCGACCTGCCGCATCCGAGCGGTCTCGCGATGGGGCCCACCAGGGCCCGGATGTCCGTCCTCGCCACGGGGGGAGGCGCGACGCACCTGGTCGGCGAGGGCGGTGACCTGGTACTGGGTGCCCCACTCGGGTACTTCGTGGATCTGGCTCAGCGTGGAGACCTCGTGACGTTGTGGCGGCACTGTTCGGCGTGGGCGAGGTTGCGGCACCGGTCTCCGCTCTCGTTGTTCCGCAGGTCCGTACGGCTGGCGGCGGTCAATCGGCGTCAGGGTCTGACAACGTTCGCCCGGCAACTGGAACGGCACCACGGCTCGACGGATGTCGTCTCGTGGGAAGAACGCAATATCACGTCGTGGGGGTCGCCGTCGTGCGATTGGCTTGCGCCACAGGCCCGTCAGGCGCTTGCCGGCCACTTGCTGGCGCTGACGGAGGACAACCGGATGAGTGCGTGCGATCGGGCGATGCTGGTGCAGCTGGACTACGTGGGTGCCACCCAACGGACCGTGCGTGAAACCGGTGCGCTGTACGGGATCGATGTGCATGCTCCCTATCTCGACTCCGAAGTGGTGCGGGTGTGCCTGAGCCTGCCGGCCTGGCGGCGTTGTGACCCGTCGAGGTCAAAGCCCCTGCTGCAGAAGGCGTTGGCCGGACTGGTGCCGCAGGTGGTGCTGAGCCGCCGCACGAAGGGCGACTACACGAGCACCGCGCACATGGGGATCCGGCGGAACCTGCGGACGTTGCGGAAGTTGATGGCGAATCCGGTGAGCGCGGAGATCGGCTTGATCGAGCCGCAGCGCGTCCTGCAGAGGCTGGACCGGGCGGCGCAGGGGCTGGAGACCTCCTGGGCTCCGTTGAACCAGGTGCTGGCCATCGAGCTGTGGTTGCGCGAGTTCACCGGAGGTGTTTCCGATGCCTGATTTCGTCGTCCCTTCCACCGTGCACGTACGGCCCGGTGGACGCGGAGACATGGTCGTGCTCAACACGTACACCGGGCAGTGGCACCTGCTCAACGCCACGGGGCGGGTGGTGTTCGACGAGCTCCGGCGTTCAGGGGACCTCGGTAGTGCGGTGACAGCGCTGAAATCGCGCTTTCCCAGGGTAGAGGTCGATGTTCTACGCGCCGATGTGGACCGGCTGGTCACCGAACTCGTCGAACGGGACCTCCTGCGGCTGGCGCGGCGGGCCGGTGGGGTGCCGATCGCGTTGCCCGAGTGGCGAAGTGTGGCGATGCCGTTGGGCAGAAGGGTGCTGACGACCGCCTGCCTGCTTGTTTCCGTTGTGCTGCTGCGATTGCCGTTGAGTTGGGCGATCGCCTTCGTGCTGCGGCTCAAGCGGAGACTGGCCCGCTGTCCGGCAACGGAGCCCGAAGGTTCTGCCGTGTTGCGGGACGTGCACGCGGTGAGCCACTGGTTCCCCGGGCGGGTGGCGTGCATGGAGCTGTCGCTGACCACGGTGCTGCTCGGGGCCTTGCGAGGGCTCGGACTGGACTGGTGCTTCGGGCACTCGCGCGATCCGTTGACGTTCCACTCGTGGGTCGAGGCACAAGGCGTTGTGGTGCGGCACGATGACGACGAGCCGGTGTCTCCCACCTATGAGCGCGTGCTGGCCGTGTGAAGGCTGCTGTGAGCTGATCTGCCGACAGCAGAGAAAGCGGCGGACCCGGTCCGCTGAACGGCATCGTCGGTGCCATGACGAACAGCGAGAAGCTCTTCAGCCCAGGGCTGCGAGAACGGTTCTTCGGTCAGCGGGTGCTGATTCTCGACGGCGCGCTCGACGACGACAACGGCACGGTGCTGGCGACCCAGATGCTGTCGCTGGCGAGTGAGGACCCGCGGCAGGACATCGCCCTGTGGATCAACTCGCCGGGTGGGTCGGTGCCCTCGATGCTGGCCATCCGCGACGTGATGCGGCTCGTGCCGTGCGACGTGGCGACGCTTGCGCTCGGACTCGCCTGCAGCGCCGGGCAGTTCCTGCTGTCGGCGGGTACGCCGGGCAAGCGGTTCGCGTTGCCGCACGCGCGGATCCTGATGCACCAGGGGAGTGCGGGCATCGGTGGCAGTGCCGTCGAGGTGGAGGTGCAGGCGGACGACCTGCGCCACACCAGGGACACCGTGCTCGGCCTGATCGCGCAGGACACCGGGCAGCCGTTCGACCGGATCTTCACGGACTCGTTGCACGACAGGTGGTTCACCACCGAGCAGGCCCGCGAGTACGGGTTCATCGACCACGTCGTCACCGACCTCGGGCAGGTCGTCCCCGTCCGCATGCACAAGCTGGGACTGCACTCGGGAGCCGTCGCATGAGCACCTACACCATTCCCAACGTCATCACGAGGGACGCCCGTGGCGAGCGGGTCATGGACGTCTACTCGCACCTGCTGTCCGAGCGGATCGTCTACCTGGGCACCGGGATCGACTCCGGCGTCGCCAACGCGCTGATCGCGCAACTGTTCCACCTCGAGGCCGACAACCCGGACCTGGAGATCAACCTCTACATCAACTGCGAGGGCGGCGACCCGTCCGCGATGCTCGCGCTCTACGACACCATGCGCTACATCAAGGCCCCGGTCGCCACGACGTGCGTGGGGCAGGCGGTGGCGGCGGGTGCCGTGCTGCTGGCCGCGGGCGCGGAGGGACGCCGGTCCGTGCTGCCGCACTCCCGCGTCGTGCTGCACCAGCCCGCGGCGCAGGGACGCGGCACGATCCCGGACCTCATCCTCGCGGCGGACGAGGTGGTGCGGGTGCGCACGCAGCTGGAGGCGATCCTGGCCCGGCACACCGGCCGGACCGTGGCCGAACTGCGCCACGACACCGACCGGGACCGCGTGTTCGACGCACCGGGCGCCGTCGAGTACGGACTCGTGGACCAGGTGCTGGACCAGCGCGCCTAAGCGGCGAAGGCCATGGCCACGGGACCGGACGGACGACCCGTCGGGCGCGAGGTGTGGAAGTGGCTGACCTGCTGGACGCGGAGGTGGCGGACCTGGCCGGCGACCCCGACCAGCAGGTCGGCCAGGTCGATGCCCAGCGCACCGGCGACCGCCGCGATCATCTCGCTCGACGGCTCCTTGCGGCCGCGTTCGATCTCGGACAGGTACTGCACCGAGATGCCCGCCCGGTCGGCCACGTCGACCAGCCGATCGCCGCGCTCCTCCCGCGTCTCGCGCAGCTTGCGACCCAGGGCTTCCCGCCACAGGGGTTCCGGAGTGCGCTTGAAGTCCAGGATCTCCGCCATGTCGTCATGGTGACAGCAGCCCGGCTACCGCAAAGGGCCGTTCTGCTAGGAGCAGAAAGAGCCGGATCCTAGTTCTTGAGTCAGATTGCGACAGGTTGGCAGCGACTGCCAGCGTGGCGTACGGTGTCGGCATGGGAGTCGACTTCGGGAAGCAGATGGTGCTGGTCACCGGCGCCAGTTCGGGCATCGGCGCGGAGTTCGCGCGGCGGTTGGCGGCGCGCGGATCGGGCCTGGTGCTGGTCGCGCGCCGCAAGGACCGGCTGGAGGAGCTGGCCGGGGAACTGCGGGTCGCGCACGGCGTGACCGTGCACGTCGTGGCCGCGGACTTGGCCCAGCCGGGCGTCGGAGAGAGGCTGGCGGCGGAGGTCGCCGAGTTCGGCGTCACCAGTGTCGTGAACAACGCCGGGTTCGCGAACTTCGGCGCGTTCCACGAGGAGGAGCCCGAGCGGCTGCGGCAAGAGGTAGCGGTCGACGTCAACGCCGTGGTCGAGATCAGCAGGGCGTTCATCGAACCGTTGCGCGCCAAGGGACACGGCTTCCTCGTGAACGTGGCGAGCATGGCGGCCTACCAGGCGACGCCCTGGTCGTCGGTCTACGGCGCGACGAAGGCCTTCGTGGTGAGCTTCACCGAGGGGCTGTGGGTCGAGTCGCGCGGCACGGGCCTGCGCGTCATGGTGCTGTCACCCGGCGCGACGCGCACCGAGTTCTTCGAGGTCGCCGGCAGCGAGGAGATGGCCGGGGGAACGCGGATGCAGACCGCCGGCGAGGTCGTCGCGACCGCGTTGCGCGCGCTGGACAAGAGGGTCACGCCCGTCGGCGTCATCTCGGGCCGGATGAACCGGGTGCTGGCGTTCGCCGGACGCCATTTCGCCTCGCGTGCGATGGGCGCCAGGATGGTCGGCCGGATGGTGCGACAGAGCTAGTGCCGCGACACACCCGTCTGACCACGAACACACCGGCAACGTTCTGAGCCACGCCTCTAGAGTGGGGTCCATGGAGAAGGCGACGCTGTGGGACCGGTCGCGTCAGGCCGTGGTCGCCGAGATCGTCGAGACGGCGCTGGCGTTGTTCGCCGAGCAGGGCTACGAGGCGACCACGATGGCCCAGGTCGCCGCACGGGCCGGTGTGTCGCAGCGCTCGTTGTTCCGCTACTTCGGCACGAAGGAAGACCTGGTCTGCGGTGACCAGGAGGCGCTGGGCGACCTGCTCGTCGCCACCGTCGAGGCGCATGATTCCGCAGCGTCCACTTGGGACGCTCTGCGGGCCGGGTTCACCACGATCCTCACGGCCTCGGACCACACGCCGCAGCGGGTGCTGGAGATCTCCACGCTGATCTTCGCGAACCCGCCTCTGCGCTCCCGGTACTTCGAGAAGCGGCTGAGGTGGCAGCGGGCGCTCGTGCCCGCGATCGAGAAGCGGATGGGCATCGAGTCCGGTGAGATCCCGGACGCCCGCGCGATGGGCGTCATCGCCACGGTGTTCGCGTGCGTCGACACCGCGACGGAACTGTGGGTCCGTCACGGCGGCAAGGCCGATGCGTTCGAGCTGTACGAACAGGCGCTTGCCGCCGTGCGCGGTTAGACCGTCACTTCGGACTTCCTGCGGCGCAACCGAAGCGCCACCGCCACCACCAGCAACACGGCCAGAACGCTGTAGGCGACCGCCGCGAACGGGCTCGTCACCAACGCGCTGAGGTCGCCCTCGCTGATCTGCAGCGTGCGCCGGACCTGCTCCTCCGTCATCGGCCCGAGGATCAGGCCGACGACCAGCGGCGCGACCGGATAACCGTGGCGCCGCATGAAGAAACCGATCACACCGATGATCAGCAGCACGATCAGGTCGTCCACGACGAAGTTCACCGCGTAGGTGCCCAGCGCCGCGAACAGCAGGATGCCCGCGTAGAGGTACGGCCGCGGGATCTGCAGCACCTTCACCCAGATCTTCACCAGCGGCAGGTTCAGCACCAGCAGCATCACGTTGCCGATGTAGAGCGACGCGATCAGCGCCCACACCATCGGGCCGTTGTTGGTGAACAGCAACGGACCCGGCTGGATGCCGTAGCTCTGGAACGCCGCCACGATCACCGCCGCGGTGGCCGTGGTGGGGAGCCCGAGAGTCAGCAACGGCACGAGAACGCCTGCCGCGGCGGCGTTGTTGGCCGCCTCCGGACCCGCCACGCCCTCGATCGCGCCCTTGCCGAACTCCTCGGGCCGCTTCGAGAGCTTCTTCTCCGCCGCGTACGACAGGAACGTCGACACGTCCGCGCCACCGGCCGGCACGGTGCCGATCGGGAAGCCGATGAACGTGCCGCGCAGCCACGGCTTCCACGAGCGCTTCCAGAACTCGCCCGTCATCCACCTGCCGCCCACGGGGATGACCTCGATCGGCCCGTGCCGCAGCCGCGACGCCACGTACAGCGCCTCGCCGACCGCGAACACGCCGACCGCGACCACGACGACGTCGATGCCGTCGGCCATCGTCGTGATGCCGAGCGTGAACCGTTGCTGGCCGGTCAGCGTGTCGGTGCCGACGAGCCCGATGAACAGGCCGAGCCCCAGCGACGCCAGGCCGCGCACGGGGGAGGACCCGAGCAACGCGGCGACCGTCGTGAACGCCACCACCATCAGCGCCACGTAGTCGGCGGGGCCGAGCTTGACCGCGACGTCCGCGATGGCCGGCGCCAGGAGCGTGAGCAGCACCGTGGCGATCGTGCCCGCCACGAACGAGCCGATGGCCGCCGTCGCGAGCGCGGCGGCACCGCGCCCCGCCTTGGCCATCTTGTTGCCCTCTAAGGCGGTGACGATGGACGCGGACTCGCCCGGTGTGTTCAGCAGGATCGACGTCGTCGAGCCGCCGTACATGCCGCCGTAGTAGATGCCGGCGAAGATGATCAGCGCCGCGGTCGGTTCCAGCGTGTAGGTCAGCGGCAGCAGCAACGCCACCGTCATCGCCGGTCCGATGCCCGGCAGCACACCGACGGCAGTGCCGAGCGTGACGCCCAGCAGCGCGTACAGCAGGTATTCGGGCTGCGCGGCCGTCGCGAAGCCCTCCATCAGCATGGTGATGCTATCCATCGAGGAACGGCACCCCTTCGAAGATCCCGGCGGGCAGCGACAGGCCCAGGCCGTACGCGAACACCACCTGCACGACCAGCGCCAGCACCACCGCGATCGGCAGCGCCCGCCACCAGGTCGCGCCCAGCGTCCAGGCCGCGCCGAAGAACAGCAGCGCTGCCGCCACCGGCCAGCCGATCACGTCGATCAGCACCAGGTGCGCGACCAGCACGGCCACCAGCTTGGCCACGGTGAGCCAGTCGGTGCGGACGTTCTCGTCGACGTCCTCGGCGTCCTCGGCCTGGCCGAGCTTTCCGCGCGCCGTCGCGATGATGGCCGCGATGCCCGTCACGACGAGCAGAATCCCCACGGCGTAAGGGAACGCGCGTGGTCCTACGACGTTGTCGTCGCGCCCGGCGATCGTGGTCGCGTCGACCAGGGTGAAGACCCCGACCGCCGCGACCAGACCGCCGAACGCGTACTCCTCGACTTTTGCAGCAATCACTTGACGAGCCCGATGTCCTGCAGTGCGGGCTTCACACGACCGATCTCCTTGGCCATGAACGTGGAGAACTCGGCGCCGGTCAGGAACGTGTCCGTCCAGCCCTTCTTGGACAGCTCGTCCTTCCACTGCTGGCTCGCGTGCATGTCGGTGACGAGCTTGGTCAGCTTGGTCTTGGCCTCGGCCGAGATCGACGCGGGCGCCACGACGCCACGCCAGTTGATCAGCTCGACGCCCAGTTCCTTGAACGTCGGCACGTTCAGGTCGGGGACCGGGTTCGGGCCGGACGTGCCCAGCGCGCGCAGCTTGCCCGCCTTGATCTGCTCCTTGTACTCGCCGACGCCGGAGATGCCCGCGTCGACCTTCTTGCCCAGCAGCGCCGCCAGCGACTCACCACCACCGGAGTACGGCACGTAGTTCAGCTTGTCCGGGGCGATGTTCTTCGCCTTGAGCAGCATCCCGGCGAGGATGTGGTCGGTGCCGCCGGCCGAACCGCCGGTGATCGAGACGCCCTTGCCCTTGTCGGCGACGGCGGCCAGGAGGTCGTCGATCGTCTTGTGCGGCGAGTCGGCCGGCACGACGACGACCTCGTCCTCGGCCGTCAGGCGCGCGATCGGCGTGGTCTCCTCGAGGCGGGCCGGCGACGCGTTGGTCTCCACCGCGCCGACCATGACCAGGCCGGTGATCATGAGGAACGACTCGGAGCGCTCGTTGAGCAGCTTCTGCAGGCCGACCGTGCCGCCGGCCCCGCCGACGTTGCTGACCTGCACCGAGTTCGCGAGCTTCGCACCGCTCACCGCCGCCTGCATCGACCGCGCCGTCTGGTCCCAGCCGCCACCGGGGTCGGCGGGCGCCATGATCTCCAGCTTCGCGATGGAGTCACCGCCGCTCGCGCTCTTCGCCCCCTGACCGCATCCGGCGAGCACCAGTCCAGCAGCGGCGACCGCCACTGCTCGTCTCCAGGCCGTACCCATCGAGGACTCCTCGCTTCGTCGCGAACGTTGGGCGGGGACGCTAGGTAACTGCCGGAAGACCCGTAAGGGTTAGGTCGTAAGTTCCGTATTGGTCGTTTAGTTCGTGACCTGTTTCACAGCTGATGCGTCAGAATTCCCATCATGTTCCGTCGATCTGTTTCGTTTGGAGCTCTGCTTCTGGCGTTGCAGGTGGTCATCGTGCTCATGACCACCTGTGCGGCCGGGCTGCTCGCCGCCAAACTGCAGAGCGACCGAATCCGCGACTCGTACAAAGACCGGATGTTGTCCGTCGCCGAAAGCGTGGCGCGGCTACCCACGGTGATCGAGGCGTTCGATTCCGTTGACCCGCCCGCGACGATCCAGCCGCTGGCCGAACTGATCCGCAAGGCGTCCAACGTGACGTACGTGGTGGTCACCGACCACAACGGGGTCCGCTACGCCCACCCCGATCCGAAGCGCATCGGCGAGCGGGTGTCGACGGACCCGACGTCGGCGTTGTCCGGTGAGGTCTTCGTCGGCACGGAGACGGGCACGCTCGGCACGTCGCTCCGCGCGAAGGTGCCGGTGCGGGCGGCGGACGGGCGGATCATCGGCATGGCGTCGGTCGGCATCCTGGAGAGCCAGCTCTCCGCCGACCTCGCCGAGGACCTGCCGGAGCTGATCGGCTGGCTCGCGGCCGCCGCGCTGGTCGGCGTGCTCGGGGCCGCGTTGATCACGCAGCACGTGCGCCGCCGGACGTTCCGGCTCGAACCCGCGGAGATCGCGCAGCTCCTCGAGACCAGGGACGCGATGCTGCACGGCATCCGCGAAGGCGTGGTCGCCCTGGACGACCAGGAGAAGCTCGCGCTGGTCAACGACGAGGCGCTGCGGTTGCTGGGCCTCGCGGAGAACCCGAGTGGGCGGCCGGCGGCGGAGGTCCTCGACGACGGCCTGCTGGACCTGGCCCGGGACGACGACGACGTCGCGGACCGGCTCGTGCTGGCCGGGGAACGGGTGCTGGTCGCGAACCGGATGACGGCCAAGACGGACGGCCGGGCGGTCGGTGTGGTGCTGACGTTGCGCGACCGGACCGAGCTGCACGACGCGTTGCGCGAGCTCGACGGCCAGCGCACCGTCACCGAGGTGCTGCGCGCGCAGGCCCACGAGTTCTCGAACCACCTGCACGTCATCGGTGGTCTGCTGGAACTGGATCGCGGCACGGACGCCGTCGCGTACATCGAACGGGTCGGCGGTGCCGGGTCGCTCACGGCCGACATCATCGACGGGGCGAACGCGGATCCCGCGCTCGCGGCGTTGTTGCTGGCAAAATCCTCCACCGCGCACGAACGAGGTGTGGAGCTCCGGCTCGATCCCGGCAGCTCCGTCGACATCCGTGCGGGCGACGACGCGTTGACCGTGCTGGGAAACCTGGTCGACAACGCCGTCGACGCCGTGGAGACCGGCGGAACCGTGCGGGTGCTGGTGCGCTCGTCGGTCAGCGGGGTGCGGGTGGTCGTGGACGACGACGGACCGGGTGTGGCGGAGTCGCAACGCGGCCGCATCTTCGACCTGGGCGTGAGCTCGAAGGACGTCCAGGGCGCGCACGGCAGGGGAATAGGTCTTGCTTTGGTGTCGAGGGTGGTGACCCGGCGCAGCGGCCGGGTGGCGATCAGCGACTCGGAACTCGGCGGCGCGTCGTTCGACGTGTGGCTGCCGGAAACGGGGAACCGATGAGCGTCCGGACGCTCGTGGTCGACGACGACTTCGCCGTGGCGGCAATTCACCGCGGGTTCCTGGAGGCGATGCCGGAGTTCGAGGTGGTCGGCGAGGCGCACCGCGGCGGAGAGGCGTTGCGGGCCGTGGAGGCGTTGCGGCCGGACCTGGTGCTGCTCGACATCCACCTGCCCGACATGTCCGGGCTGGAGGTGCTCTCGCGGCTGCGTGCCCGCGGCGGACCGCCGGTGGACGTCATCGCGGTGACGGCGGCCCGCGAACGGGAGACCGTGCGGCAGGCCATGTCCCGCGGTGTCGACAACTACCTGGTGAAGCCGTTCACGCGGACCGCTTTCCTGGACCGGATGCGCGAGTACCTCGCCCAGCGGATCGAGGTGCAGCGGCTCGGGCAGGTGCTGGACCAGGACGAGGTCGACTCGTTGATGCACCACCGGCCGCGCTCCCCGGCGATGCCCAAGGGATTGTCCGCGGTGACGTTGCGACTGGTCACCGATGCGTTGCGGGACAGCGAGAACGACCTGTCCGCGCAGGAGGTCGGGGACCGGGCGGGACTGTCCCGCGTGAGTGCCCGCCGGTACCTGGAGCACCTGGTGACGATCGGCAAGGCGGAGGTGCAGCCGCGGTACGGCATGGCGAACCGCCCGGCGCACGGCTACCGGCTGACCTGACACCTTCACAACCGGGCGTTTCTCCGCTTGTGAAGGTTTCCCGCAAGATCCACGACCTGTGGCACCATCGGTCGCATGGGATCTGGGGGCAGAATTCTCGTCGTGGTCACCGTGCTCGCCGGCTTGGTCGCGGGCACAACCGGTTCGCAGGCGGCGGAAGAACCGTTGTGCGACAACGGTCTGCGGTTCACCACGGGCGGAACCGGCGCGGCGATGGGCTTGCGCGTGATGTCGGTCGAGTTGACCAACTGCGGCAGCGAACCCGTGCAGCTCAACGGTTATCCGCAGGTGAAGGTGCTCGACGCGCAGCGTGAGCAGTTGGACATCGCGGTTCTCGAAGGCTCCGGGGGCATCGCGTCGGTCGAAGGTTTCGACGACGCGCCGCAGCCGATCGCGGTGCAGCCGGGGGAGACCGCGAAGAGCGCGATCGTCTGGCGGAACACGCACGCGTCGGAGGAACCGCCGCTGGTCGGCAAGCACGTCGACATCGCGGCCGTGCCGGGTGACGCGTGGCAGCCGCTGGTGGCGACGTCGCCGGAGAGCAGGATTCTCCTCGACCTCGGCAGCACCGGACGCATCGGCGTGCGGGCCTGGTACCGCTAGCCGGACGTGACGGGCGCGTTAATTCTTGTGGTGTCGCTGGGTTTCCGTGTTCTCATGGCGTCATGTCGGCCACCGCGCTCCTGAGCTTCACGTTCGTCGCGCTGCTCACGGTCATCACGCCGGGCCTGGAGACGTTGCTGGTGCTGCGGACGGCGTTGCTGGTCGGCCGCCGCACGGCCATGGGTGTGGTGGTGGGCAGCACGCTGGGCTGCCTGGTGTGGGCGGCTGCGGGGCTCATCGGTCTGACCGCGTTGTTGCAGGCGTCCGAACTGGCCTACGACATCGTCCGCTGGCTCGGCGCGGGCTACCTGGTCTACCTGGGTGTCACCGCGTTGTGGAAGTCGAGGCGGCCGGTCGAGATCGACGAACCCGCGCCGGTGCCGTCGGTGCGCGCGGCCGTCCGGGTCGGGCTGCTGACGAACCTGCTCAACCCCAAGCCGGGTGTCTTCTACATCTCGTTGCTGCCGCAGTTCCTGCCGGTCGGCCAGCCCGCGTGGGGCGCTGTGCTCGTGGCCGTCCACCTCGGCATCGGGCTGGTGTGGTTCCCGATCCTGATCACGGCGGCCGGCCGCGCGCGTGCTTTCCTGCTGCGGCAACGGCTTCTGCTGGACCGGCTGTCCGCTTCAGCGCTGATCGCGTTCGGCTTGAAGACGGCGGCGGACGCGCGCTGACGTGTGATGTGATGGGCGCATGCCGACCGCCGCACTCCTGAGCTTCTCGCTCGTCGCGCTGCTCACCGTCCTCACGCCCGGCCTGGACACGGTGATGGTGTTGCGCACGGCGTTGTTGAGCGGCAAGCGCGCGGCAATGGGCGTGGTCCTCGGCATCACGCTCGGGTGTCTGGTGTGGGCAGTGGCGAGCCTCGCCGGCCTCACCGCGTTGTTGCGGGCGTCCGCACTGGCCTGCGACGTCGTCCGCTGGCTCGGCGCCGCGTACCTGATCTACCTGGGTGTCAAGGCGTTGTGGCTCTCGCGCAAGGCCGTGTCGCTCGAAGACCCACGTCCGGTGCCGGGAGCCGGCGCGTCGTTGCGCGTGGGGCTGCTGACGAACCTGTTGAACCCCAAGGTCGGCGTCTTCTACCTGTCGCTGCTGCCGCAGTTCATGCCCGCCGGTGAGCCCGCGTGGGGTGCGGTGCTCGTCGCGATCCACCTCGGGCTCGGCCTGGTGTGGCTGCCGGTCCTGATCGCGGTGGCCGGGCGCGCACGTGCGTTCCTGTTGCGCCAGCAGGCTTTACTCGACCGGCTGACGGCGTCCGTGTTCGTCGCGCTGGGGCTGAAGCTCGCGTTCGAGGCGCGTTAACGCTCGCCGGAGGCCGTGCGGTGCCAGGCCGCGAGCGCACCCCTGCTCGGCAGGCCGAGCTTCACCCGGATGTTGACCACGTGGCGGTCCGCGGTGCGCGGCGAGATGTACAGCCGTGCCCCGATCTGCTTCGACGTGAACCCCTCCGCGACCAGGCCGGCGATGGTGAACTCCTGCCGGGTCAGGCCGCCGGGCAGCAGCGGCCTCGCCGGCCGCCGTTCGGAGTCCGGCACCGGTTCGAGCGCGAACGCCATCGCCTGCTCGGGACGCAGGTCCGCGCCGAGCGTCGTGATCACCTGGTAGTCATCGCCGAGCGAGCGGCGGACGGTCCGGTCGGCGCGGTCCAGCAGCAGGTGGAACGGCCTCATGCCGCCGAACGAGATCCGCGAGACCCGTTCCTGCGACCGCAACGCGCCGAGCAGCCGCGCCGCGCGGTCCAGGGCGCCGAGTTCGGCGCACGTGCAGGCGAGCAGCCACAGGCTGAACGGGGCACTCCACGTGTCGCCGAGCTTTAGCTGGATCCGCAACGCCTCGACCACCAGCGGATGCACCTGCGCCGGGTCGCCGTGCAGCAGTTCGTAGAGGCCGCGATGCCACAGACCCCAGGCGTGCGACCAGTTCACGCCGTTGTTCTCCGCCTGCCTGGCCAACGCAGTCGTCGCCTTGTCGGCGGCCTCGGCGTCGAGCAGGAAACACGTGGCCATCGCGTGCATGAGCTCGGTGATGTAGGTGTCGCCCGGCGACGCGTACGGACGGCACTGTTCGACGATGTGCGCGTACAAGGGAACGCAGTCCGGTGAGCCCTCGACGAAGAAGAGATGCGTGGCCTCGGCGAGAACCAGGTGCACGTCGGTGATCGGTAATCGCGGTAACGCGCGTGCCTCGGACATCAGCAGGAACGCCACCGCCGCGTCGCCACGCACCTGCGCCATGTATGCGCCGTGTGCCAGCAACGACGTCCGCAGCGGCGCCTCGGTGATCACCTCGCGAGCGGCCGCGAGCAGGTCCGACGCCTGCCCGAGCATCCCCGCGAAAGACGTGAAGCGCGCCCGCTGCACGTTCATCGCCATGACGGCTCCGGTCGCGGCCAGGTCACGGGTCCGCAGCGCGTACCCGGCGGCAGCGCGGACGTTCGGCCACTCCTCCCACAGCCTGCCCATCCACAACGCCTCGTCCGGCGAGAACCACGAATCGGCGGCCTCGTGCACGAACTCGCTGTAGTGCACGGCATAGCGGCGCAACACCTCGTCCGCGTCGCCCAGCAGCCGCGCCCCGAACTGCGACACGGTGTCCTGCAGCCGATAGCGCGTCTCACCGGTGATCGGGCTCGTCGCCGTCGCCACGATCGACCTGAGAGCCAACGCGGACAACGGTTCCCGCACGTCCGCGTCCGCCACGGCCTCGGCGGCGGCGAGGTCGAAGTCCGCCGGGAACACCGACAGCCGCGCCCACAGCCGCCGTTCCTCCTCCGTGCAGTGCCGCGCCGCCCACTCAAGCACCTGTTCCAGCGTGGCGGGCTCGGCCTGGTGCGGCACCACGCCGGCCGGCAGCGCGGCCAGCAGTTCGATGGCGAGCGGCAACCTCTCGACCGCCCGGCACAGCGTTGCGACGTCAGCTGGACCGGCCGCCTCCGCCCGGTCCAGGAACAGCTCGGCCGCGTCCTCCACGCTCAGCGGCGGAACCCGTAGCGCTTGCTCGCCGTAGACGCCGAGCGGTTCCCGTGAGGTGGCGAGGACCGTCAGCCCCTCGCAGTCGCGCAGCAGGTGGTGCACGAGGTGCCGGACCGCGTCCAGCAGGTGCTCGCAGCCGTCCAGGACGAGCAACAAGTGCTTGTCGTGCAACGACTCCACGAGCCTGCCGAGCCCGGGCTCCGGCGAGTTGTCGACGATCCTGAGCTCGGTGGTGACGGTGCGGGCCAGTGCCGCCGGGTCCTTCAGGCCCGAGAGCCGCACCCGCCACGCCCCGTGCTGGAACGCCCCGGCCAGCGCACGCCCGGTCTCCACGGCGATCCGGGTCTTGCCCGCGCCGCCCGTGCCGGTGAGCGTGACCAGGCGGGATCGCCGCAGCAGTGCCTCGGTGTCGGCGAGCACCCCGGAGTGGCCGATGAACGTCGTGGTCTGGGCAGGCAGAGTGCCCCGCACGGTCATCGGCGCATCTTCGCCTAGTGGGGCGGGAGTGTGATGACGAGCATCACCTCACCACCCTTTCGGTCTAGCGGCGTGACCCAGAAGGCTGGCTGGGCAGTTCACGCTCAGCGCGAGGCATTCGCCCGGCCGCGAATTCGCCCGGCGACGTCCCGGGTCACGTCACTGGCGAGTGGTCACGCGCTCACGCGTCCGGATGATCATCTTGCTCGCGAGCCTGAGCCCCTGGCGTGCGTTGAGGTGCGGCAGGTACGCGCGGCTCACCGCGTTCGCGATGCGCGGCAGTGCCGCCGAGTCCGGGTACACCATGAACATCGGCTGGTAGGTCGGCTGGAACTTCGCCTTGAACGCGAACAGCGAGCGGAACCCGTACACCGGCTCCAGCACCTGCCCGGTGAGGTCCAGGACGCGCTGCAACGCCCGCGGCCGCTCACCGCGGTCGAGCCTGGCGAGCGGTGCCCCGGACAGGCTCAGGAACCGCGCTCCCTCTGCCTGCAGCTGTTGTGCCGCCGAGGCGATCAGGAACTCCATCGAGCCGCGGAAGCCGTGTGAGCGGCGGCGCATGAAGTCGAGCGTCCACCCGACGACCTCGCCACCCTCGTACACCGGCAGCCAGCTCGTGATGCCGTGCACCGTCCGGTCCTCGTCGACCGCCAGCAGGCAGCGGACCCCGTCACCGGCCAGCTCCTCCAGGCCTCCCAGCGTGAAACCCATCTCGGGCAGGCCCTTGTCCGCCACCCACTCCGCCGAGATCGACCGGATCTGGTCCGTGATCGCGTACGGCGCGTCGGCGTACGTGCACCACTCGGCGGTGATCCCGGCCTTGGCGGCCTTGTTGAACGCCGTGCGCACGTCCTGCCACTTCTTGCCCGTGAAGCTCAGCTGGTCGAGCTCGATCATCGTGTCCTCGGCGACCTGCACCGCGGACCAGCCGAGCCCCTCCACCGCGGCGCGCGTCTCCGCTCCCACGCTGTAGAGACACGGCGTCCAGCCGTTCTGCGCGCAGAACTCCGCGAACCCGCGCACGGCGTCCACCCGTGCCGGGCCGATCGGGTCGCCGACCGTCAGCGCGATGGTCGCCACCACGCGGTACGCGATGGCCGTCTCGCCGTCCGGCGTGAACCAGTACTGGTTGCCGCGCCACGTCGTCATGTACGACAACGACGAACCGCCGTGGCGCCGCATCAGCTCGCGGGCGTGCGCCGCCGACTCCTCGCACGAGGACGGCCACGTCCGCCACGACGCCATCAGCAGCCCGGCCAGCACGATCAGCCAGAACACCACGCCCGTGTACTCGAACAGCAACGTGCCGACGAACCCCTCGGCCGAGAACCGCAACGGCACCAGGTCGAGGTAGCCGGGCGGCAGGAACCGCGTCGGCAGGTCCGCGAGCAGCGCACCGAATCCCGGCTCCGGCGTGAACTGGTCGCGGACCAGGTACCCGCCGAAGACGTACAGCGCCGAGAGCAACGTGACGCTGATCGCCGTGAACCGCCAGAACTTCACGACGGCACGCCGAGGCAGACGCACGTCGAAATGCCCGCGCGTCAGCAACAGCACCACGATGATCGCGAGCGGTGCCAGCATCGGCACACCGAACGAGACCGACAGCTCCAGCACGCTCGCGTCCGGGAACTGCGCGACGTACACGACATACGAACCGATGAACGCCGCGAACGCCACGTTGAACACGAGCGCCGTCCGCCACGCGAACCGGCGCCCGCGCCGCAGCCCTTCCGCCAGCACCAGCAGCAGCAACGCCGGCAGCAACGACATCACGAGCGCGGGGAACCGCCCGTACGACAGCTGGACCACCATCGTCCGGCACAGCTCGACCGCGTCCGAGGAGCACACCGCCTCGACGTCCTCCTGCGACGGCTGGGCGACCGCCACGACGTCGGCGAACCACCACAGCGGCCCGTTCGGGTACGGCGACATCATCGACACCACCGGCCCGAGCGCCGAAGCCGCGAGCAGCAGCGCCACCAGCACCCGCGTCTCCTGCAGCGAACGCGCCTTGTGCACCGGCCCGCTCTTCAGGAACAAAGCTCCGATCAGCAACCCGGCCACGCCACCGGACAGTCGGAGCAGGTCTTCCAGCCAACCCGAGTACAGAGTAAGGACCAGCACCGACAAGATCATCATCAGCCGGACGCGACGCCTCCACAGCGGCGGCATCCGGAACGTCAGCGCGAGCACCAGGCCCACGCCGCCGGTCGACGGCCCCGCCGCCACCTCGCCCACGAGCGACTCGAGCCAGCCCCAGTGCAGGTCCCGGCCGATCATCACCAGTCCGAGCCCGAAGAACGAACCGACCACGTGCGAGCCGAGGAAGACGGCTGCGGTCCTCGGTGCGCCGAGCGTGCGTTCCGCGAACGGCCCGGCCACGAGCAGCAGCACGGTGGTCGCGGCGTACCCCAGCAGGTCCATCGACCACAGCGCCGAGGTGAGCACCGTCCACCAGGGACTCCCGGTGCCGAACCCGGTGCGCGTGAGCAGGTCGTCGCTCGCGCCGCCGATCGCCCCGGTCAACGCCCCCGCCGTCCAGAAGACGATCAGGAACGAGCACGTCAGCGGTGCGGTGCGGAACAGCCGGGCGGTCATCTGCCCAGCCCTGTTCGCTGCGCGAGCCACGGCAGCGACCCGAAGAGGCCTTCCCGGGCCATGTTCCAGTCGTGGCTGTGCGGCAGTTCTTTCCACTGCACGTCCATTCCGGCCTTGCGGCACGCCTCGAACAACTCGGCGTCCGCGTTGCGGTACGCGGCGTCGTCGCGTCCGGCGACGACCACACCTGCGGTCTGCGGGAAACGCTGGCGCGCGAGGACGTCCATCGGGTTGACCCTGAAGAACGCGGCCTCGTCGCCGCCGAAAGCCGTCTGCACCGTCTCCTGCCGCGTGCCCAGGGTGGGCTCGTGCTGAGGGGCGAGGGCGATGAAGTTGCCGTACACGTCCGGCGCGCGCACGGCCAGCTGCAGCGAGCACGTGGCGCCTTGGGAGAAGCCCGAGATGGTCCACGCCTCACGGCGTTCGTCGACGTTCAGCCGTTGCTTGATCCACGCGGGCACGTCGCGGGCCAGGTACGTCTCGACCTGGCCCAGCTTCGAGTCGAAGCACGCCGGGTTCGCGGTGGACGTGCCGAGCTGGTCGACCACCACGACGATCGGCGCGAGCCCGTCGTGCTGCCGTGCGTACGCGTCCAGGTTGTCGAGGATGCGGCCACCGTCGAACCAGTCGCGCGGACTGCCCGGCTGGCCCGGCATCAGCACGATGACGGGCAGTTTCGGGCGCGGGGTCGTGTTGTACGCGGGAGGCAGGTAGATCCACGCCGGCCGCGCCTTGAACGCGCCGGGGATCTCCGCCTCGGAGACCGTGCCCTTGTCAGGCAGGTCCACCGGCCGCTTCCAGACGTCGGCGAGCGTCTTGCCGGCGGGCACGTTTACGAACGCGGAGGGCGGGGGAGCGGCGGCGTTCAGGTCGACGTGGTCGTTGCGGAAGACGTCGAGCACCGCGCGCGCGGTGGGGTACTGCGCGAAGTGGGCGTTCGTGGCGACCGCCGCGCTCATCGTCACGCCCAACGCGAGGAGCACGCCGAACGCCCGGCCGTACCATCGGCCGGAGCGCAGCCTGACGGCCGCGAGCGTCAGCGCGACGAGGGCCGCGCCCACCCACACCACCAGGATCGTCGGCAAGGGTTCCGGCCACGGCTTCCACACGTGGTCGATGAACAGCGCCAGCCCGGTCACCACGAGCGCGCACGCGAGCACGGCGATCGGCAGCACGCGGACCCACCAGGTCCGGTTCTTCCGGATCGCCAGGTACGTGAGAGCGAGAGCGGCCGCCACCGTCGCGGCCGTGGGGATCGGTCCGTTTATCAGAGACAGATCCAACGGGCTGAGCATGCCTTCGATGCTTCAGGAAGTCTTCAGGAAGCACATCGGAGGTTCGTCTGAGTTCAGAGCCGTGAACATCAGCCTTAAGAATGACAACCCATCAGTCGGACGATGCGTCGCGCCAGGCGTTCGTGAGCACCCGCAGGGCGTCCGGGTGGTCGGCGATCTCCGCGGCACGGTACAAATCGGACTCCGCCATCCCCAGTTCGCGCAACGAGGTCGCCGCGCCGAACCGCGTGGCCGTGTCGTGGATCCTCCGTGCCAGGTCAGCGGGCGCGGTGTGGGGGAGCAGCGCCGTGTGGGTTGCGGCATGGGGCAAACCGAACGCACCGCCCAGGACGTGCGCGAGCTTGTGGTGCAGTCCCATGGGGACGGACGCGAGGCACGTGCCGGCGAGCCACGCCGAGGACAGCAGCGCGGTCCGGTTGTCCACAGTGGAAGGATTTCCGCTCAAAGCGTGCAAAACGCCCTCGATCGCCCTGGTCGCGATGGCGTCGATCAAGGGGTTCTCGTTACCGCGGGCCGCGACGGCGTGCGCGAGAGAGTTGAGCGCGCTCGTCACCGTGACGTCGAGCGGCAGGTCCAGCGTGAGGTCGACGTCGTAGATCACCGTGTCCGGCTGGATCGCCGGGTCGCGCCGCGTCTTCTTCAGCCCCGACGCCGTCTCGCCGAGCACCTGGGTGACCTCGGAACCCGCGTAAGTCGTCGGGACGATGAGCTGCGGTACGTCCGCACGCACCGAGAGCGCCTTCGACAGCCCTGTGCTCGACCCACCGCCGACCGACACGATGCAGTCCGCTCCGTGTTCGCGTAACGAGGCGAGCGCGCGCTCCGTGACCTCGACCGGCGTGTGCATGGCCGCGCCGGTGAACCGGGTGACGAGCAGCGAGCCGAGTTCGGCCGCCACCCTGTCGCCGCCGTGCCGGGCGATCAGCAGCACGCGCGTCGCACCGAGCCGTTCGGCCTCCGCGCGCACGGAGGCGACCGTGCCGCGGCCGAAGACGACGCGGGTGCGGCCGGGTTCGAAGGTGAAGCTCACGAGTGACGAATATTCGTGAGGGAACTGCGCGGCGCAACAGCAGAGGGTCAAGCCTTTCGGCTCTGACGGGGCGACTTCGTCACTCCTTAGCGTGAATCTTCATGAAGCGTGTTCGTGTTGTAGTGGCGCTCGCAGGGGCCCTGACCCTGGCGCCACTCCCTGCCACAGCGGCGACACCAGCGTTCAGCCTGTCCGGCGGTGTGACCGCGCCGATCCACTCGATGGCCGACGCGGTCCGCGAGACGGTGTACGTCGACTCCGGGCTCGACCTCGACGGCGACGGCACCCGAGACCGGGTGGCGGCCGATGTCATCAGGCCGTCCACGACCGGGCGCGTGCCCGTGATCATGGACGCCAGTCCCTACTACCAGAGCGCCGGGCGCGGCAACGAGAGCGAGGTCAAGACCTACGACTCCGCCGGGGTGCCGGTCAAGTTCCCGCTCTTCTACGACAACTACTTCGTCCCGCGCGGCTACGCCGTCGTGCTGGTCGACTTCCTCGGCACGAACCGGTCGCGCGGCTGCGTCGACGTCGGCGGCCAGTCGGAGATCGCCTCCGGCACCGCCGTCATCGACTGGCTGAACGGCCGGCGCACCGGCTACTCGACCCTGACCGGCTCCGCCACGAAGTCCGCGTCCTGGTCGACCGGTGCCGTCGGCATGATCGGCAAGTCGTGGGACGGCTCGATCGCGAACGGCGTCGCGTCGACCGGCATCGACGGGCTGAAGACCATCGTGCCGATCGCGGCCATCAGCTCCTGGTACGACTGGTTCCGCTCGGACGGCGTCGCGTACCCCGGCTACAGCTCGCCGACCGGGCTCGGGTCGCAGTTCGAGAACTCCAACGCGCGCTCGCGGTGCGGTGCCGTGCGCTCGCAGATGACGAACGGCTCTCCCGCCAACGGCGACTACACGCCGATGTGGCAGACACGGGACTTCGTGCGCAACGCGTCGAAGGTGAAGGCGTCGATCTTCGCGATCCACGGCCTGAACGACCTCAACGTGAAGACGCTGCAGTACGGGCAGTTCTGGGACGCGGTGCCCTCGACGGTCCCGAAGAAGCTGTGGTTCTCGCAGACCGCGCACGTCGACCCGTTCGACTTCCGGCGCAGCGAGTGGGTGCCGACCCTGCACCGGTGGTTCGACCGCTGGCTGCTCAACGTCCAGAACGGCATCGAGAACGAGGCGCAGGTGTCGGCCGAACGCGCGCCGAACCAGTGGGCGGACGACCAGACGTGGCCGCCGGCAGGGACCGTCAGCACCGTGCTGCGTCCTTCTTCTTCGGGACTCGGCACGGCGCCGGGCACCGGCACGTCGGCGTTCACCGACAACGGCAGCGGCACGCCGGCGAACTGGCTCTCCGGCTCGAACACGGGCAGGGCGATCTACTCGACGGCGCCGCTGACCTCGGACCTGCGCGTTGCGGGCACGTCCTCGATCACGGTGGGGGTGTCGTCGTCGACGCCGACCGCGCACCTCACGGCGTACCTGGTCGACTACGGACCGGCGACGGTGCGGACCGGCGAGGGCATCCGGACGCTGACCACGGAGTCGTGCTGGGGCGAGAGCCGCACGGGCGATGACGCCTGTTACCGCAACACGGAGGCGACGACGGGCAACGTCGACGCGCAGATCATCGCGCGTGGCTGGGCGGATCTCGCGAACTACCAGTCTCTCTCGACGCCGCGCACGATCACGCCGGGAACCAAGTACCGGATGACGTTCCGACTGTCCACAACGGACCATCTCCTCAAGGCGGGGCACCGGCTCGGCCTGGTGATCGGGGGCACCGACTCGACCGCGATCGTGCGGCCGGGCCAGCTGCCGAGGCTGACCGTCGACCTGGCGGACACGTCGGTGCGGATCCCGCTGAAGGGCTCGGTGCCGGCCGCGTCGTCCGCTCCGCTGGTCGCCGGCAGCGTTTCCGCTGGTACGAAGAGCGAGCTGGGCTAGCGATCCGGACTGTCGGTGCTGCTCGCTAGCATCGGCGGCATGGGTTCAACCGAGCACGGGGACGCGCTGCAGGTTCTGCAGCGCGTCTTCGGGTACCCCGAGTTCCGCGGCGACCAGGCCGCCATCGTCGAGCACGTGATCGCGGGTGGCGACGCGCTCGTGCTCATGCCGACCGGCGGCGGCAAGTCCCTGTGCTATCAGGTGCCCGCCCTGGTGCGGCCCGGCACGGGCGTGGTGATCTCCCCGCTCATCGCGCTGATGCAGGACCAGGTGGACGCGCTGCGTGCCCTCGGCGTGCGCGCGGGCTTCCTGAACTCGTCGCTGTCGTGGGACGAACGGCGGATGGTCGAGGCCGAGTTCGTCAACGGCGAGCTCGACCTGCTCTACCTGGCGCCGGAGCGGCTGACGTCGGAGGCCACGCTGCGGCTGCTGGAGCAGGGCGAGATCGCGTTGTTCGCGATCGACGAGGCGCACTGCGTCTCCCAGTGGGGCCACGACTTCCGGCCCGACTACCTCTCGCTCACGCACCTGCACGAGCGCTGGCCGAAGGTGCCGCGCATCGCGCTCACCGCCACGGCCACGGAGGCGACCCGCAAGGAGATCCTCACGCGCCTGGAGCTCGGCGAGGGGCGTCAGTTCGTCTCCAGCTTCGACCGGCCGAACATCCAGTACCGCATCGTCGGCAAGAAGGAGCCGAAGAAGCAGCTGCTGGACCTGCTGCGCGGCGAGCACCCCGGCGACGCGGGCATCGTCTACTGCCTGTCCCGCGCGTCGGTGGAGAAGACGGCGGAGTTCCTGGTGGCGAACGGGATCCCCGCGCTGCCGTACCACGCGGGTCTCGACGGGTCGGTCCGCCAGCGCAACCAGGCCCGGTTCCTGCGGGAGGACGGCCTGGTCATGGTCGCCACCATCGCGTTCGGCATGGGCATCGACAAGCCGGACGTCCGCTTCGTCGCCCACCTCGACCTGCCGAAGTCGGTCGAGGGCTACTACCAGGAGACGGGGCGCGCGGGCCGCGACGGCCTCCCGTCCACCGCGTGGCTCGCCTACGGCCTGCAGGACGTGGTGCAGCAGCGCAAGATGATCGAGTCGTCGGAAGGTGACCTGGCGTTCCGCCGCCGTTCGCAGGCGCACCTCGACGCGATGCTCGCCCTCTGCGAGACGGTCTCGTGCCGCCGCACCCGGCTGCTGGAGTACTTCAACGAGTCCGGCGTCCCGTGCGGCAACTGCGACACCTGCCTGAGCCCGCCCGAGTCGTGGGACGGCACGGTGGCCGCGCAGAAGGTCCTCTCCACGGTCTACCGCCTGCGCAAGGAGCGGAACCAGAAGTTCGGCGCCGGGCAGGCCATCGACATCCTGCTGGGCCGCAAGACGGCCAAGGTCATCCAGTTCGACCACGACCAGCTCAGCACGTTCGGCATCGGCGAGGACCTGACCGAGGGCGAGTGGCGCGGCGTGGTCCGCCAGCTCCTCGCGCAGGGTCTGCTGGCCGTCGAGGGCGAGTACTCGACGCTGGTGCTGACCGAGGCGAGCGCCGAGGTCCTCGGCCGCAAGCGCGAAGTGAAGATGCGCAAGGACCCGGCGCCCGTCCGCTCGACCACGCGCACGGCGTCGTCCTCGTCCGGCGCGGCCAAGGTGAAGGTCGACCTCCCGGCCGACGCGGGCCCGCTCTACGAGGCGTTGCGCGAGTGGCGTGCCGCCCAGGCCCGCGAGCAGGGCATGCCCGCCTACGTGATCTTCCACGACGCCACGCTGAAGTCCATCGCGGCGTCACGCCCCGGCTCGCTCGCCGCCCTGGGCGCGGTCAGCGGTGTCGGCCAGGCCAAGCTCACGAAGTACGGCGAGCAGATCCTGGAGGTGGTGGCGGTCGGCGGTCCCGCATCGCCGGCGGCACCCGCGGAGGCACCCAAGCCGAAGTCCAGGACGACGACCACAGGTGGAGCGGCCTGGGGTTCGGGCGCGGAGGCCGACGAGTGGCCGGAGCCGGAGGAGCCGGACGAGTCCGCGGACTGGTGATCTGACCGGCTCGGTCAGGTCACCATCTCGATCTGGGCGCGCTTGATCAGGTTCTTGCCGGACTCCCCGAGGAGCTCGAAGGCAGCGCTGTTCAGCACGACGCAGGCCGACCCGACACCGACGATCGGGACGGTCATCTGCTTGCCGTTGTCCAGGTTGGTCACCCGCACCGAGGTCCCGATCGGAAGCTGCGCCGAGAACGCCCCTGGCGCCCCGCCGACGGCCGACAACCCGACGGTCGCACCGTCGCAGACGACCTGCCCGACCGTTCCGGAAGCCCGCACCCGCGGGGTGGACGTGCGCGTGGTGGGTGTCGGCGCCGGCGCGTTCCCCACGATCTCCACCCGGATGCGCTTGAGAACGCTGTCCACTGCGCCTTCCTCTGTTTCCGCGGACCACAGGGAATCAAGCGCCGCGGTGTTCAGCACCGCGCAAGCGGTCGACTTGCCGGTCACGGTCACGGTGATCACGCGCCCGTTCCCGGGATTGGTGACGCGCAACAGCGTGCCCACCGGGAACTTGTCCGACAGCACGGTCGCCGGCCCCTTGGCGTTAGTCGTCCTCACCTGCTGCCCACCGCACACCTCTTTGCCCGCCACCCCCGGCTGCGACGAGGAGGCACCGGATCCCGCGAGTGCGAAGGCCGTGCCCCCGATGGCCGCGACGACCGAGAAGACCCCGGCGGCCGCGATCCAGCCCTTCGACCAACGCATGCACAACACCCGACCTTTCTGTCAGGCCTACGGCCCGCAGAACGGGAAGGTTCAACGGCGCGTGGCCCGGACCAGCGCCGTCGGGTCGCACGACGCGAGGTGATCGCGCAGGGCGACGTGCGCGAAGCGGTACTCGCCGTCGACGCGGGTGAGCAGCAGCCGGTCCTGCGCGAGGTGGAGCAAAGCCTTGCGGCGGAACGACAACTCGCCCAGCGACAAGGGGCGCGTCACCGCCTCGGCGGCGACTTCGGCGAGCGCGTCGAACGGCCACACGTAGTCGCGGGCGGCGGTCGGGGTCACCAGCAGACCCAGTGCCACTCCGAGCGCCGTGCCCCAGGAGCCGAGCGCGCCGATCCCGCCCAGCAGACCGACCGTGCCGAGGACCGGGACCGCCGGCTGCACCCACCACGGGCGTCCTTGTCGCATGCGTTGCTGTTGCACCGGACGCACCGTGCGCCACACACGTCCCACAGCGGCGGCGAAAATTCCGCCTGCCACACCCGCCGAGAAGCCGATCCCCATGCCCGTCAGTACCGCGTAGGGACCGGTCCAGATCATCGAGACGCCGGGGGCGGCGGCGATCAGCAACGCCCAAGGCACGGGTGCGTCACCCGGTATGAAACCCAACGCCAAGAAGAACGACGCCACCACCACGAACACGTACGCGACGGCGTACGGCCACGGCGTGCCGATATCGCCCAGCCACAAACCCGCGAGCCCGACCAGCAATCCCGCGAACACACCGGCCAGGAATCCCAGCGCGGCAGTCACAATGCCGTGCGCGCGCCCAGGAGGGTGGAAGACGTGCGGCAGTTTGTTCACGAGCACGAGCAAAGAAGAAGCGGCGACCACGAACACCACAGCGGGCCACAAACCGAGGCGCAGTCCTGTCATGAACGCCACGGCACACACACCACCGGCATACGCCGCAGGCACCGCGCGCACGAACAGCAACCACAGCGGACGCGTCGGCAGCAGTGGAAGCCACGCACGGCGGTGAGGCATGTGCACGGGCGCGCCGAGGTCTGGCCGCCCCAACCGTGCGAGGAACTTCAACGCGCGAATGGTGGGCCCTGCGCCGCGTTGGCCGGAAAGCCTTTCTACGACGAAGGAGCCCACGAAGTCGGTGCCGATCGTGTCGACCTGCTTGTCGAGATGCGTCAGCGCTAGGAGGTTCAACGCCAGAGGGGAGTCCAGCCGCTCCCAGATCTCCGGGGTCAGGGCTGATTCCAGGCTGTCGAGGCGAGGGCTGACCGACGCGATGTACTCGAGCACCTGACCGCGTGACAACGGCTCGACCACCACCGACGGCAGGTTCTCGATCGGGCCCGTCGAGCTCACCACGGAGGCGAACGGCGCGAGTTCGGCCTCGCAGTGCGCGCGGTCGACGCGCGGCACCTCGTCCAGGCCGTCGATGAGCACGGCCACCCGCTCGCGGCGCAGCCAGATCGTGCCGGCCGAGCGGCTGATGCCGTAGCAGCGGTTCATCTCGCGCAGCAACCAGGCGGTGAACTCAGTCGGCTTGCGGGCGCCGTACGCGCGCCACGTCGACAAGTCCACGACGACCGGGATCGGCGCGTCCGGGTTGTTGCGCGCCCTCTCGACCAGCACCAGGCACAGTTCACGCAGCAAGGTAGACCGGCCGCTGCCGACCGGCCCGATCAGGACCATGGTCTGGCCGAGGCGGTCGTAGACGGCCTCCACGTCTGCCGAGGAGACCTCTTCGCCCTCGACCCGCACGGACAGCCGGGGCTGCTTCAGGACGCCGAGTTTGATCTGCGTCTGGGCCGCCAGTGAGGCGGCGAGCAGGTCTTTCACCCGCGACTCGACCCGTGCGAGGGCGGCGGCGCGGTTGCTGGTCTCGTGGCCCCGGACGCGTTCCCAGAGCGCGAGACCGACCGCGACGAGCACCATGACGCCGACCGCGGGCCACAACCACCGGCCGAACTCGCCGATGAACCCCGGCACGGTCCCGCCGGTGCTGACGCTGATGGCCGCAGGTAGTAATAAAACGACGGTGACCAGGCACAACGCGGCCAACGCGGTCAACCTTGCCGCCCTCGTCACCCCGCTCGGATCCACCTTCACCTCCGCGATCCCGGCGAACGACGGTAACCGTGTCGCCGGGATCGCGGAAGTGAATCCGAACAGGCGTAACCCACACGCGAACCAGCCGCCTGTGCCGCCTCAGGAACCCACTGTGAGTGGGTCCCGCTACTGCTGTTGCTGACCGCCGAAGTTGCGAAGGCCTTCCTTGAGCTTGTCCTCGCCCTGGTCGATGTGCTCGCTGTGCTTGCCGCCGGTCTTGTCGTCGGCGAACTGACCCGCGCGCTCCACACCGTCGTCGACCTTGTCACCGTGCTGGCCGACCAGGTCCTTGGCCTTGTTCTTCAACTCGTCGAATCCCATAGCTGCATTACCTCCCTATGCAGTCCGGGTACCCCGCCCCGGATCCGGCACACCTCACTGGATCGAGTGAAGTGCCGACACCGGACTCACCTGGGCCGCGCGGCGGGCAGGCAGCAGCCCCGCACCCGCGGTGAGTGCGGCCAGGACGAGCACGACCACGCCGACCGGTCCGAGGGGCACCTGCAGAGGCCACTCGACGCCGAGCGAGATGATCGCGAGCCACGCGTAGGGAATGCCGATGGCGAGCCCGATCACCGCGCCGACGATCCCGTACAGGGCGGCTTCGACCGTGACCAGGCGACTGAGTTCCCCTCGGGTCAGGCCGATCGCACGCAGCAGACCGGACTCACGAGTCCGTTCGAGCACCGACAACGCCGTGGTCGAACCTACTCCCACGACGGCGATCAGAACCGTGAGGAACAGCAGTCCTACCGCGACTACGACCAATGAGGTGAACCAGTTCTCCTGCGCCCGGCGGTGGTCCGTGAGCGACTCGACCTCGAGCCCCGCCGGTACGCGTTCCTCGGCACCGTTGGCGAGCACACCGGCCGGCTCACCCTCCACATCGGACGGGTGCAGCAACGCGCTGCCGAGCGGCACCCCGCCGAACAACGTCGCCGCCACGGTCATCGGCACGCCGTTCACGTCCGCCCGGGATCCGGCGGTCAGGCCGAGCCTGCTCGCGGTGGCGGTCGACAGGATGATCCCGCGTGGCCCCATGTCCCCGAGCGCCCCGGCGTCGACCTGGAAGTCCGTGAGGTCGCGGAGCTTGGTCATGTCGAGGTCGGTGGCGCGCATGGTGAGCGTGCCGTTGATGGTGATCTCGGTGCGGCGGTAGGGAAGCACGTCCGTGAGCCCGGCGCCGGTCAACGCCTCGGCGTCGACCGGTCCGGTGATCTCCAGATCGGCCGGGTAGGCGCTCGCCATCTCGGCTTTTCCGAGCCCTTGCAGGGTGTTCGCGCCGGTCAGCGTCGCGATGACGAGGCTGACGCCCAGCGCGACCACCGCGGTGACCGAGGCGGCCCGGCGAGGTGCGCCGCCGACACCGCTCACTGCCAGCGTCGCGATGGTGTTGCGCTGCAAAGGAAGTCCGATCAACCGCAGCACGGGTGCGATGAGCGCGGGCCCGAGTGTGATCAAGGCGCCGAACGCCAATGCACCGCTGATGGTCGTGCGCAGCAGCAGGTCTTCGGTCATCCCGGTCGGCCGTTGTGTGGTCGCAAGGCCGTCGATCACGACGAAGACCACCAACGCACCCGCACCCGTGGCCATCAGGAGCCCCAGCACCCAGCGCGGCCGGCCGATCCGGCTCTGGGCGTCCTGCACGGCCGAGGTGCGCAGCGCCTCCAGCGGCGAGACTTTGGCCGCGGACCAGGCGGGTGCCAGCACGGCGAGCGTCGTCAGCACGAACGATCCGAGCACCACGACCAGCGCGGGAGTGAACGGGAACCCCGGCGCCGCCAGGCCCGCCAGCGGCACGAGCTGTCCGGCGCCCGCAGCCAGCGCGACCCCGGCGACCGAGGCCAGCAACCCGGTCAGCGCTCCCTCGATGATCAGCCCCCGCGCCAGCCGTCCTCGTGAGGCGCCCACGGCCCGCAGCAACGCGAGCTCCCGCATGCGTTGTGCGAACACGATCCGGAACGTCGAGGTGGAGACCAGCGCCGCCACGATCATCGCGACCGTGACGAACGCTCCGAGCAGCGCGAACACTTCGACCAGACGGGCCGCCCCCGCCGCCAGGGTGCGCTCGGTGACGTCCTTGGCGAGCACCGTCGAGTAGGCGAAGAACGCCGCGATCGTGATCGACAGGACAGGCAGGAACCTCCTCATGCCGCGACCGCCTGCACGACCCGGCCGTCGGCCATGTGCACCACGGCATCGGCATAAGAGGCGGCCCTGTCGTCGTGCGTGACCATCACGATGGTCTGGCCGTACTCGCGCACAGCTCGCCGTAGCAGGCCGAGCACGTCAGACGACGACCGCGAGTCCAGGTTCCCGGTCGGCTCATCAGCGAAAACCACTTCGGGGCGCGTGACCAGCGCACGAGCCAATGCCACGCGCTGCTGCTGCCCGCCGGACATTTCCGAGGGCCGGTGCGATAGCCGTGACGACAGCCCAAGCTCTTCCACGAGCTGCGAGAACCAGACCTTGTCCACCCGCCGGCCTGCCAGGGTCAACGGCAGCAGGACATTCTGCTCGGCCGTCAGCGTCGGCAGCAGGTTGAACGCCTGGAACACGAACCCGACGCGGTCCCTGCGCACCTTCGTCAGCGTGGTGTCCGACAGCCTGGTCAGGTCCTTCCCGCCGAGCAGCGCCGCGCCGGACGTGGCCGTGTCGAGGCCCGCCAGGCAGTGCATGAGCGTCGACTTGCCGGAACCGGACGGCCCCATGATCGCGCTGAAGGCGGCCGGCCGGAACCCGGCCGTCACCCCGTCGAGTGCTCGAACCGCGGTGTCGCCGGAGCCGTACACCTTCACGAGGTCGACGGCGGCGGAAGCGAAGTTGTTCACATGGTCAGCAAAGTCCGGAGCGGAGGCGAGGACCTCGGTCCCGAGCACGGTCCGCCTCTGTCTTTCGGCCGATCTGCGGACCGCGTCCGAGTGCATAGGGTCATGGCCATGCTCTGGAGGCTCGGCGCGCTCGCCGCTCTGCTCGCCGCGGCGTCCGTGGACTTCTACTACGGCCTGTTCAGGTCCCCGGGCCTCTACCCGTGGACCGGCTGGGCCGCGTTCGGCTGCATCGTGCTGCCCGCGGTCGCCTGGCTGCGTCCCCACCGGGGCCTGGCCGCCCTCGCCGCCACCGCGTGCCTCACGTTCACGCTGGTCAACCCTCTCGACAAGGAGTTCGGCCTGGCCGAGAGCCTGGCGCTGACCGGCGTGCTGGCGGTCACGGCCGGCCGGGCACGGTCGTGGCGGGACGCGCCGTTGCTCGGCTGGGTCGCCCTCGCGCTGGTCACCCAGCCCCTGCGGTACCCGGTGCGCAGTTCCGAACTGGCCATGGCGATGGCACTGCTGGTCGTCGCCACGGGCGTGGTCGCGGGCGCCGGCTACCTGCGCCTGCTGGGCAACGCGAGGGAGAAGCAGGTCGCGGCCGTCAAGGCCGGGCAGAAGGCCGAGTTCGCCCGCGACCTGCACGACTTCGTCGGCCACCACATCACCGGCATGGTCGTGCTCGCCCAGGGCGCCGGCCGGATCGTCGAACGCGACCCCGCGCAGGCCAAACAGGCCCTGGACCGCATCGAGGAGGCCGGCGGCGAGGCCATGGCCGCGATGCGCCGCATGATCGGCATGCTCCGCGACGACGCCCCGGTGGCGCCGGTCGCGGGCATCGTCGACATCGAGCCGTTGGTCGCCGCCGAACCGCGGGCCACCCTCGAGATCCACGGCGACACCGGGACGCTGCCGCTCGAGGTGGCCAGCTCGGTCCACCGCGTCGTCATGGAGTCGTTGACCAACATCAGGAAGCACGCCCAGGAAGCGACCACGGTGGACGTCCAGATCCAGAGCACACCGGACTGGGTGACGGTCAAGATCTCCAACGACGGCAAGCCCGCGAGACAGGGCAACGGTTTCGGGCTCGTCGGACTCACCGAACGCGTGCAGGCGCTCGGTGGCAGGATCAAGGCGGGGCCTGGCATCGACGGCGGCTGGGTCGTCGACGCCGCGCTCCCGACAGGAAGGGCGACCGCGTGATCAGGGTTCTCGTCGCGGACGACCAGGCGATGGTGCGCACGGGGTTCGGCATGATTCTAGGGGCCGAGTCCGACATCGAGGTCGTGGCGGAAGCGCAGGACGGCGTCGAGGCCGTCGCCGAAGCACGCCGCACCAAGCCGGACGTCGCGTTGATGGACATCCGCATGCCGCGCATGGACGGACTCGAAGCGCTCAGACAGATTGCGAACGACGTCAACGTGGTGGTGTGCACGACGTTCGACCACGACGAGTACGTGCACACGGCGTTGAAGAACGGCGCGTGCGGGTTCTTGCTGAAGGACGCCGGTCCGAACCTGCTCGTCGAAGCGGTCCGTGCGGCCGTCACGGGCGATGCGCTCATCAGCCCGTCGATCACCGTCAGACTGTTGCAGCACATGAACACGCCTGCGTCGCAACAACCGCACAAGCTCTCCTCGCGCGAGCTCGACGTCGTGAAGCTCGCCGCCGTGGGCAAGACGAACGCCGAGATCGCACAAGAGCTGTTCATCTCCATAGGCACGGTGAAGACGCACCTGGCGAGCGTCCAGACCAAACTGGACGCCCGCAACCGCGTCGAGATCGCCGCCTGGGCGTGGGAAACCCGGCTGGTCGGCCAAAAGTAGGACCCGCAACCGGTCTTGCGGCAGAAGTCCCGTCCCGCGCACATCACCAGAATTCGAGTCATGAAGAAACTTCTCCTGCTGATTCCCGTCCTGGCGCTCACCGCGTGCGGTCAGAAGAGCTACACCTACGAGGCGTTCTACGACATCGAGGGCACCGGCAAGGCCGAGATGACGCTCAGCGTTCCCGGCGGCGCGTCCGGGACCGAGACCGTGGACCTGCCGGTGAAAGACCGCGCCCTGCTCGCCAACGCACTCGGCAGGATCACGCTCACGGTGAAGCCGCAGACCGGCCAGGCGACGTGCAAGCTCCGCGTGGAGAAGGAGAAGGAGATCACGGGCTCCGGCGCGGAGGCGAAGTGCGAGTACGAGATCACCGAGTCCACGGACAACTGAGCGACCCGTGTGATCCGTTAAGACTTGCCGCCCGCCCCGGGCTCCACTAGGAAACGCGCATGAGGCGAATCGCAGCTGGACTGGCAGTGGCGGCACTGGTCGTCGGTTTCACCACGACGGGCACCGCGTCCGCCGACACCGGAACGGCCCGGCCCGACTGCGGCTACACCGCGACCCCCGAGGAGCCCGCCGCTCGTCCGGTGTCCATCCCGCGCGACCCGTGGTTCACCAAGGGCAAGGTCCTGGTCAAGGTGAAGACCAACCAGGGTGACATCCCGCTGGTGCTCGACCGCGCCAAGGCCGCGTGCACCGCGCACAGCTTCATCCATCTGGCGCACCGCGGTTTCTACAACCAGACCGAGTGCCACCGGCTCACCGCGTACCCGACGCTTCAGGTGCTGCAGTGCGGCGACCCGTCCAACACGGGTGAGGGCGGCCCCGGTTACAAGTACAAGGACGAACTTCCGACCGACCTGCAGCCCGCGCCGAACGACCCGACCGGCCAGCGCCGCATCTACCCGCGCGGCACGCTCGCCATGGCCAACGCCGGCCCCGACACGAACGGCTCGCAGTTCTTCCTCGTGCAGTCGGACTCGATCCTGCGCCCGAACTACTCCGTGTTCGGCCAGATCCTGCCCGAGGGCCTCAAGACCCTGGACAAGATCGCGGCCGGTGGGATCGCGGGGGAGAACCCGCTCGACGGCCGCCCGAACGTCAAGTCCGAGCTGAAGTGGGTGCTCCCGCTCGGGATCTAGTCGGAGGCCCAGCCCTTCAACGCGCCGTAGAACGCGTCCGAGAGCCGCCGGACCACCTGCTCGTCAGGTAGTCCGGCGGTTTTCGTCAGGTCGAGGATCTCCCGCGGGTCGAACAACGCGTTGTGCAGAAACCGTGCCACGTTCAGCAAAGCGTCGGGCAGCGCCAAGTCGATCAGCACACCGCGCAACGCCTGGTCCCACGCGCCGCACGTCAGCGCCGCCATCTCCTCGGCGTTCTGCAGTCGTGCCAGGATCCCGCGCTGCGACGAGAACCGCACTATCACTGGGCCGTGCACGTTCTGCAGCTTCACCCAGCGCGCGGCCTGGTGCTCGAACAGTTCTTTGCCGGTCTTGCGAGACCGTTCGCCGTGTTCGACCAACGACGTGATGACGTCTTCGTGATAGGCCGCCACAAGCGCCTCCACGGACGGAAAGTGCCGATACGCCGTCGCTTGGGAAAGCGCTGCCTTGCGCGCGATCGACTGCATCGTCGCCGTTGCTGGTTCAGCCCGCAGAACGTGCGTCGCGGCATCCAGCAATCGCCTGCGGTTGCGACGCGCGTCACTGCGGCTGTTTGTCTCCTCCGGCAGAACGTCCTCCCACCCGCGAACCCCGTTGCGGAGTGCAGGATAGGGCGAACGATCAACGAAAAGCTGCGATTCCGGTCAACGCGTGGCCGATGGATAGCAGGTGGATGTCGGAAGTGCCCTCATAAGTAAGTACGGATTCCAGGTTGTTGGCGTGACGCAAGGGCGAGTACTCGAGCGAGATGCCGTTCGCGCCGAGGACGGTCCGGCTTTCCCGGGCGATCGCGATGGCCGACTCGACGTTGTTGTACTTGCCGACGCTGATCTGCTCGGGCTTCAGCGTGCCGGCCTCCTTCAGCCTCGCGAGGTGCAAAGCGAGCAGCATCGCATTGCTGACCTGCACCGTCATGCTCGCGAGCTTGCGCTGGGTGAGCTGGAACGAGGCGATCGGCTGGTCGAACTGGATGCGCGTACCGGAGTAGTCGAGCGCAGCCTGCAACGAATCCCGCGCGGCACCGACAGCACCGAACACGATCCCGAACCGGGCCTCGTTCAGACATGTGAGCGGGGCGCGCAAGGAAGTCGCGAGCGGCAACCGCGCGCTTTCCGGCAGCCGCACGTCCTCCAGGACCAACTCGGAGGTGACGGATGCTCGCATCGACAGCTTCTGCTTGATGTCCTGTGTGGAGAATCCCGGTGTGCCCCGAGGAACGAGGAATCCTCGAATTCCCTCCTCGGTCCGCGCCCACACCGTCGCCACGTCCGCGAGGCCGCCGTTCGTGATCCACGTCTTGGTGCCGTTCAGCACCCAGTCCGCTCCGTCGCGCACCGCCCGCGTGCGCATGCCGGACGGGTTCGAGCCGAAGTCCGGCTCGGTCAGCCCGAAACACCCGATCGCCTCACCGGCGGCCAGGCGCGGCAGCCACTCCTGCTTCTGCTCCTCCGAGCCGTACTTCCAGATCGAGTACATCGACAGCGAGCCCTGCACGGACACGAAGCTGCGGATACCGCTGTCGACGGCCTCCAGCTCCAGGCACGCGAGCCCGTACGCGAGCGCCGACGTGCCGGCACACCCGTACCCCTGCAGGTGCATGCCCAGCACGCCGAGCTTGCCGAGCTCCTGCGCCAGTTCGCGCGGCAGGACGCCCGCCTCGAACCACGAGGCGACGTGCGGCCGGACGTGGCCGCTCAGGTAGGCCGCGACCGTGGCCTGGATGTCTCGCTCCTCGTCGCTCAGCAACGACGGGATGTCCAGCAACTCCAACGGGTCCTGCACGTCACTGCTCCAGCTTCGGCGGGCGCAGCCGGTACGTCACCGGCGTGCGCGACAGGCGGATGGGGTTCGCGACGAGCGTCATGTCGCCGATCGTCGCGGTGGGATCGAGGTCCAGCGACTCGGCCAGCGCGAACGCGTGCGCGACATCGTTGACAGGACCACACGGCACGCCCAGCGGCGTCAGCGTCTCGAACCAGTGCTGCGCGGGCCGCGCCCGCAACCTCACCGAGAGCAGCTCGAACAGCTCGTCCACGTTCTCCACGCGATCGGAGTTCGTGACGAACCGCGAGTCCGTGGCCAGCTCCGGCACGTCCAGCACCGAGCACAACCGGCGGAACTGCCGGTCGTTGCCCACCGCGAGCACGATCGGCTGGTCGTCCGTCGGGAACACCTCGTACGGCGCGATCGACGGATGCCGGTTGCCCATCGGCTTCGGCACCGAACCGGCCAGCGTGAACCCGGCGCTCTGGTTCACCATGCTCGACAACAACACCGTCAGCAGGTCCAGCTCGACGAGCTGCCCCAGCCCGGTAGCCTCCCGATGCCGCAACGCCGCCAGGATGCCGACGCACGCGTGCAACCCGGTCAGCACGTCGACCAGCGCCACCCCGGTCTTCACCGGCTCGTACGGACCTGGCCCGGTCACGCTCATCAACCCACCCACGGCCTGCACGAGCAGGTCGTAGCCGGGCAGATCCGCACCCTTGCCCGAACCGAACCCCGAGATGGAGCAGTAGACGAGGTCGTCACGCCCCAGCGACTCGTAGTCCAGCCCGAACTTCTTCATCGTGCCTGGCTTGAAGTTCTCGACCACGACGTCCGCCCGCGCGATCAGTTCGCGCGCCTCTTGCCGGCCCGCCTCGGAGGACAGGTCGATCTGCACGGACGTCTTGTTCCTGTTGACGGACAGGAAGTACGTCGCCTCGTCCTCGTAGTGCGGCGGACCCCAAGTACGGGTCTCGTCGCCCCTGCCGGGCTGCTCGACCTTGACCACCTCGGCACCGAGGTCGCCCAGCATCATCGTCGCGTACGGCGCCGCGAGCACCCTGCTGAAGTCCGCGATCACCACGCCTTCGAGGGAGCTCATACGCCGTGCCTCCGCTGTGTCGTTGCGTGCGACGTCACCGCTGGATGCGGCACCGCTGTTGCGCGCGCTGTCTTGCACGCCACTGCCTTTGCGCGCGTCTTTGGTTGTGGACGCGCTTCCGTCGTTGCACGCGGCGTCGTCGTTGCATGCGTCATTGCCGACTTGGGGCCGAGGTTCGCGATGACCGCGCTGTCACGCAGCTCGTGCACCAAGTCCCGCCGTGGCGATGTGCACACCGCCGTCGTTGCGTGCGCCACCGCCGGCTTGAGGCCGAGGTCCGCGATGACCGCGTTGCCGCGCGCCTCGTGCATCTGGTCTCGCTGTGGCGATGTGCACACCGCCGGCTTGAGGCCGAGGTCCGCGATGACCGCGTTGCCGCGCGCCTCGTGCATCTGGTCTCGCTGTGGCGATGTGCGCACGGCTGCCGTGTGAGCCTTCGCTGTTGCGCGCGCTGTCTTGCACGCCACTGCCTTTGCGCGCGCCTCCGGTTGTGGACGCGCTTCCGCCGTTGCACGCGGCGCGACCGCCGCACCTGCGAGCGGGCTCATGCGACCCGCCCCCGCAGCTTCATCGCGGCCAGCACGCGTTCTTGCGACAGCTCGCGCGCCGCCACATGTGTTGTGGTGCCACGGCTTCGGGCCTCGGCGATGATGTTCACCGCGTTCGCTCTCAGCTTCGCGGACACGGCCTCCAGCACCGTCGCGGGGTTCACCGGGAACGGTGAGTACCGCGCGTCCATCCCGAACGCCGCCGCGACCACGCCGCCGGCGTTCGCGATGAAGTCCGGCACGACCGTGATCCCGCGCTGTGCGAGGATCTCCTGTGCCGCGACGGAAGTCGGCAGGTTCGCGCCCTCGACCACCAAGGTGGTGTCGAGCTCGCCCGCGAGTTCCGCGTCGATCACGTCCTGCAGGGCGGCCGGCACCAGCACGTCGCACGGCACCCGTAGTTCGGCACCGAGCGCGCGGACCTCGCCGTACTGCCGCACCGCGAGATCACCGAACTCGGCTCGCAGCTTCAGCAGCCGTGCCACGTCCAGGCCGCCGGCATCCACCAGCGCCCCGTGCACCGACGACACGGCGACGACGACAGCGCCCAGTTCGGCGAACCGCTTCGCCGCCGCGGCACCGACCGCGCCGAACCCTTGTACCGCCACGCGTTTGCCGCGCAGCTCCACCAACTCGTCCGCCACCTCGGCCACGCCGTACCCGGTGACGCCCAGCTCGTCGTACGGAAGACCGCCGAGTTGAGCCGGTGCGCCCATCATAGCGCCGCGGTCCGACAGTTCGTCCTGGACGATCGCGGCGTCCCGTTCGGTGAGGCCCATGTCGAGCCCGAGCACGTACTCGCGCGGCACCTCGTTGGAGAGCTTGCGCGCGAACGCCCGCAGCGCCGCTTCCTTGTCGGGAGAGGAAGGATCGAACACGATCCCCGCCTTCGCGCCGCCGAAGAACAGGTCGACGCCGGCCCACTTCCACGTCATCACGCGCGCGAGACGGGCGATCTCCGCGACCGTCACTTGCGGGCTCATCCGCGTGCCGCCCTTGCCCATGCCGCGCGCGGTGTTGTCGATGACGAGCACACCTTTCATGCCGGTGCGCCGATCGGACACGCAGACGACCTTCTCCGGCCCCCACTCGTCCATGAGCTCGAGAACGTCCATCACATTCCTCACACGCAGTTGAGTTCCGGCCGGGCCCGGTCGGCGGCGAACCTGGAGGCGTCCAGAGTGGACACGTCGACGAAGGGCTCGCGGTCCAGCACGAGGTCGCGCACGACCTCGCCGACCGCGGGGCCCTGCAGGAAGCCGTGCCCGGAGAAGCCCGTGGCGTAGAAGAACCTTCCGGCCGAGCCGATCAGCGCGTTGTGGTCCGGCGTCACCTCGTACAGCCCGGCCCACCCGTCGCGCACGCCCACGTCCAGCAGCCTCGGCGCCCGCCTGCCGATCGCCTCGGTGAGCCGGGGCAGCCACGCGTCGGACATGTCCAGCTTGAAGCCCGGTGTCTCGTCGGGATCGGACATGCCGAACAGCAGTCCCCGGCCTTCGCGGTGGAAGTAGAAGGTGCTGCCGAAGTCGATCGTGAAGGGAGTCACCCGATCGTGTAGCTCCGGCATGGGTTCGGTGAACATGATCTGGCGTCGCAGAGGGGAAACCGGCAGGTCAACGCCCACCATCGCGCCGATCTCCCGCGACCAGGCACCCGCCGCGCAGACCAGAGTCCCCGCCGAAACCGCGCCGCGGTCGGTTTCGACGCGAAAAGTGTCGGACCCCGTCCCTACGATCGATCTCACGGTTGTTCTGGTGTGGAAGCGGACCCCGAACCGGCGGGCCGCGGTGGCATAGCCCAGCACGACGGACTCGGGCGTGCAGTGTCCGTCGTCGGGCGAGTAGGTCGCCGCGAGCAGACCGTCCGTTTCGATCAGCGGCGAGATCCGCCGGGCCTCCTCGGCAGTCAGCATGCGACTGCGCACGCCGAGGGAGTTCTGGAGATCGACGTTGCGCTCGAACGCCGTGACGTGTTCCCGAGAAGAAAGGAGGAACAGGTAGCCGACCTGGTGCAGATCGATCTCCTGCCCGGGGCGCTGCTGAAAGCGCTGGAACAGTTCGATGGATCGAGCTCCGAGCCTGATGTTCAGTTCGTCGGAGAACTGGGCGCGCACTCCACCCGCTGCCTTGCAGGTGGAGCCGGACCCCAGGTCATCCCTCTCCACGACCACGACGTCCCGGACTCCTGCCTCGGCGAGGTGGAAGGCGATGGATGTGCCCATCACCCCGCCGCCGATGACGACGACCTCTGCTCGAGCGGGCAGCTCAGGCGAGGCGGTAGTCAAGGTTCGCCTCGATCGCGAGAGTGTCCATCTGCGCTTTCTGCAGCTTCCCGGAGTAGTCCCAGTTCATGGACTGCCAGCGGGTGAACTGGTCGAGCACCCACACGCCCGACTGCCGGGAGCCGTTGCCGCTCTTGCCGTTGCCGCCGAACGGCAGGTGCGCCTCGGCCCCGGACGTCGAGTTGTTGACGCTGACCATCCCGGCGGAAATGCCGGCGCGGAACCGGAAGGCCTTGTTCGGGTCCGTGGTGTAGATCGAGCAGGAGAGGCCGTAGCCCGGCTTGTTGCCGAGCTCGATCGCCTCGTCGAGGTCCGAGTACCTCATGACGCCGACGATCGGGCCGAACGTCTCCTGCAGGAACAGTTCGTCGTCCTCACGCACACCGGAAACGATTGCGGGGTGGTAGAAGAAGCCGTTCTCACCAGTGAAGCCGTTGCGGGGACTGGTGGCCGAGATGCGGCCGGTCGGGCCGTGCACCGTGTGGTGCTCGCCGATCCAGCCGAGGTACTTCTCGTACGCCAGCGCGAACTTCTCGTCCAGCAACGGTCCATAGAGGACATAGCCGGTCGGGTCGCCCACGGTGGCGCCGCCGACGGCCTCGACGAACCGGGTCAGGAACTCGTCGTACACCGACTCGTGCACGATCGCCGTGCCGAGCGAGGTGCAGCGCTGGCCCGCGGAGCCGAAGCCGGCGAACAACGCGCCCTGCACGGCCAGGTCGAGGTCCGCGTCCTCGGTGACGATCATCGGGTTCTTGCCGCCCAGTTCCAGGCACGGTGTCTGGAGGTGGCGTCCGCACAGTTCGCCGATGCGCACACCGACCTCGGTGGAGCCGGTGAAGCCGACTTTGTCGACGAGGCCCTGCTGCAACGACCGCTTCAGTCCGGCGAATGTCTCCGAGCCGTCGGCGAAGACGATCTCGAACGCCCCGGCGGGGATGCCGGCGGCCTGGAACACGTCGTAGAAGGCCCGGGCTGACGCGGCGGAGTACTCGGCGGGCTTCCAGACGACCGAGTTGCCGCACAGCAGCGCGGGGATGATGTACCAGGAGGGCACGGCGACGGGAAAGTTGCCGGCGGTGATGATCGCCGCGACGCCGACGGGGTTGCGGAACGTGAAGAGCTGCTTGTCCGCCATCTCCGAGGGGACCGTCTGCCCGTAGAGGCGCCTGCCCTCGCCGACGAAGAAGTTCGCGGTGTCGACGATCTCCTGGACCTCGCCGCGGGCCTCCGCGATCGGCTTGCCGATCTCGCGGGTCACGAGCTGGGAGAGGGGTTCGAAGTTCGCCTCGACCAGGCGGCCGATGTTGCCGATGACCTGGCCTCGCACGGGTGCGGGCACGCGTGCCCACGCGCGTTGGGCTGCCTTGGCCCGCTGGGCGGCGTCGACGAAGGCGCTGCTGGTCCCGAGCTCGATCTCGGCGACCACGTCGGAGGTGTTCGACGGGTTCGTGGAGATGTAGGGCATGCCTCCACCCTGGTGGCTGCGGGGGGCGTGCGCCAGAGGTCGCAGAACGAAACCTCGCGACGTCGAGCATAAGCTGGCCTGGTGCTCAACCCGGTTCATCTCCGCACGCTCGTCGAGGTCGTGAAGACGGGTTCCTTCGCCGAGGCCGCCCGCCGTCTCGGCTACACGTCGTCGGCCGTGTCGCAGCAGATCTCGGCGTTCGAGCGGGCGGTCGGCGTGACGCTCTTCGAACGCGAGGCGCACTCGATCAGGCCGGCCAGCGCTGCTCTGCTCATCGCCGACCGCGGCGGCGAGCTGCTCGCCGCGTTCGACGGGTTCGAGCACGAGGTGAAGGCGATGGTCCAGGGCCTGCGCGGGCGCCTGCGAATCGGCACGTTCCCCACGGCGAGCTCGCGGGTGGTGCCGAAGGCACTGGCGAGGCTGCAGGCGGAGCTGCCGGGCGCCGAGATCCGTCTCGACGAGGCGGAGCCGGACGCCGTGCTGCCACTGGTGCTGACCGGCGAGCTCGACCTGGCGCTGGTCTACGCGTACGACCTCGTCCCGCGCACGTGGCCGGAAGAGCTGACCGTGCTGCCGTTGCTGGACGAGGCACTCCTGGTGATGGTGCCGAGCGAGCACTCGGCAGCGAAGAACAACGTCAAACTCGAAGACCTCAGAGACGAACGCTGGATCGCCTCTCGCGACGGGACTTCCGGCGCGACGTGTCTCACGCGGCTGTGCGCGGCGGCGGGCTTCGCGCCCAAAATCGCCTTTCGCAGCAACGACTACGAGGTCGTGCAGTCGTTGGTGGCGGCCGGCGTCGGCGTCGCTCTGGTGCCCGCGCTCGGGTATAAGGAGATGGACGGCATGCACGCGATGCTGTTGCGCCACAAGCCATTGCGCAGACACGTGCACGTGGTCCACCGCACGGCGAACACCAACCCGTTGCTGCGCGACGCGGTGAGCGCGCTGCGAGAAGCCTGCCAGAACACCGCGGGTGGCTACATCAGCCAGCCATGACAGAGGTCTGCTGGTCGACCGCACCAAGCCGGACGCGACGCATCACCAGTGCCAGGAGGTGATCGAACGGGTCGGTGCACCCGACAGAGTGGTCAGCCGCTCCTTCCGCCCCGACCGGTCGAACGCTGATGTCCGGAGTGTGACGTCGCCTGCACTGAGTGTGATTTAGGCCGAACGGCTCATTGCTTTCGTATGTCCGTTTTCGGCATGCTTTGCGACGATCACTATCAAGGGGATCGTCCGGGCTGCGGAGCCCGCGCGCTCCCCTTCATCCTGGGGGATACAACAACATGACGCGTCGCTCAGCGACGCGGCACACTCGTGCGCGAAGATTCGCACGGGTGCTTGCCGCTGCGCTCGCAACCTCTCTGACGATCAGTCTGGCGTCCGCACCCGCGTTCGCCGCGCCTCCCGCGAAGTCTCCGGCCGTCGACACGACGCAGCTGCCGGTGCTCAAGGGGCGCGAAGTGCCCGCACCGCCGATCGCGGCAGCGGATCCGAAGGCCGACTTCGGCCCGCTGGCCAAGCGGGAGACGTCGAGCTTCGACCCGGAGAAGTCGAAGGTGACCTCCCGGTCGATGTTCGTCGACGAGTACACCAACCCGGACGGCACCAAGACGATCAAGCAGTCCACGGAGCCGCTGAACGTCAAGGACGCCACCGGTTCCTGGCAGCCGGTCGACTCGACGCTGGTGGCGGACACGCCGACCCGGCGCGTGAAGGCCAGGCAGCACCCGCTCAACCCCACCCTCGCGGGCAAGGCCGACGATGCGGCGCTGATCACCGTCGAGTACGACGGGAACAAGGTCTCGCTGGCGCCGGAGAGGCCGGCCAAGGGCAAGCAGGCCAAGGTCTCGGACTCCAAGGTGGAGTACACCGACGTCGCCGCTGACACGGACCTGCAGTACGAGGTCACGGCGGGCTCGGTCAAGGAGACCATCCTGCTGAAGAAGGTGCCCACCACCAACAAGTGGCGGTTCACCCTCAAGACCGGCACGCTGACGCCGACCGTGACGGAGCAGGGCACGGTCGAACTGCGGGACGCCAAGGGCACCCCGAAGATCGTCATGCCGCCGATCGTCACCTGGGACTCCTCCGGCAAGGCCGAGGAGACGCCGCCCGCCCAGACCGGTGGCACCTACGCGGTCGAGAAGTCGGGCCAGGACTGGGTGCTCACGGTCGCGGTCGACGAGGCGTGGCTGAAAGACCCGAAGCGGGTCTACCCCGTCAGCGTCGACCCGACGTTCAGCTTCGGTGTCACCTACGCCGAGTCGTACAAGTCCGACGGCTACTGGTGCCAGATGTGCAGCGTGCAGTTCGGCAACTCGCTGGACCGCGGTGACAAGTACTGGCGCAGCGCCATCCGCTTCGACTACCAGTCGTTGTACGGCCAGCGCATCGTCGGCGCCAAGGTCGACGTGACGAAGAAGAGCGGGCCGCTCAGCCCGGACAAGACGTGGCCGGCGCAGCTCTACCACGCCTCCGCGATGGACTTCAACGGTCTCGGAGGCCTGCTGGCCACCGGTCTCGTCGGCCAGGTCGGCTCGCTGACCGGCGACAGCCTGGTGAGCTTCCTGCAGCACATCGCGGACATCCGGCACATGGCCACGTTCATGATCGTGGGCGCGGAGCAGCCGGGAGCCTGGACCTACAAGGACACGGTCGTCACGCTGACCGTCGACACGGGTTCGGCGCCGCCCGCGCCGACGCTGGTCGGTCCCGCGGACCACAGCGTCATCACGAACACGACGCCGACCCTCGAGGTCAGCCCCGTCAGCGACCCGGACGGCGAGCAGGTGAGGTACTGCTTCACCGTCGCGACCGGTGCGGACGCGAAGTCGGGTGTCGTGGTCGACTCCGGCTGCCTCGACACTCCGAAGTGGACGATTCCGTCCGGCGTCCTGCAAGACGGTGTCTCCTACACGTGGCAGGCCAAGGCCGTCAGCGGTGCCACGTCGAGGATCCCGAGCTCGGTCTTCCACCTGAAGGTCGACCAGCGCATCGGCAACCGCGGCCCGGCGCCGGGGGACAAGGTCGGCCCGATCGAGGTGAACCTCGCCAACGGCAACGTGACGACGTCGATCTCCTCTCCGACGTTCACGACGGTCGGCGGTACCGCGGGTCTGAACATGACCTACAACTCGCAGCAGCAGGAGCAGAAGGGCCTGCGGGCGTCGTACTTCCCGGACCTGTCGCACAACGGCGAGATCAGCCCGCAGCAGGAGCCGGTGCTGGTGCGCACCGAACCCCAGGTGAACGTGGACTGGGGCGACACGTCGCCGTTCGCTCCCGCACTGCCGAAGGACTGGTTCGTCGCGCGCTGGGAGGGCTACTTCCAGGCACCCTCGACCGGGGACTACCAGTTCGCCGGTGTGCACGACGACCGGTTGCGCGTGTGGGTCAACGGCAACTCCGTCTACGACCAGGGTTGCTGCAGTGACGTGAACTGGGGTGTCGCGACCAGCGTGAAGCTGACCGCGGGACAGCGGGTGCCGATCAAGGTCGAACTGGCCGAGGCCACCAGCTGGGCGTACCTGCGCCTGTTCACGCGCACGACCGACGGCACCACCGTGCCGCCGCAGATCATCCCCGCCGACTGGTTGCACTCCTCGGACCTGCCCGCACTGCCCAAGGGCTGGACGCTGAGCGCCGACCTGGACGGCAGCGGCACGGGCTTCACCGAGGCCAAGGTCACCGACCAGAACGTCGTGCTGACCGACGCCACGGGTGCGAAGCACACGTGGACGAAGAAGACCACCGGTGGCTACACCCCGCCGGACGGCGAGTCGGGCACCCTCGTGCTGGACACGGCGGGGCGCATCACGCTGACCTACGGGTCGGACGTCTTCGTGTTCAACTCCGCCGGCAAGCTCGAGTCGCAGACCGGTGCGATCGACGCCCGCAAGCCCGCGGCGCTGCAGAACGTCTACGACGGGTCGCCCTCGCGGCTCAAGGAGATCAAGGACCCGGTCTCCGGCCGTTCGCAGAAGCTCTTCTACAACCGGCCGGGTGACGACTGCTACGCGGGCGCCACTCCTCCGCCGGACGCGGAGAACCTGCCTCCCGCGCAGATGCTGTGCCGGATCCAGTACTGGGACGGCAGCCAGACCAGGCTGTTCTACCACCGCGGGAACCTCGCGGGGGTGGAGGATCCCGGCCGCGAGATGACCCAGTTCAGCTTCACGACCAACGGCCTGCTCGACGGCTTGAGGGACAGCCTGGCGGTCGACTGGGTCAGCCAGGACCACGCGAACCGCAACAACGACCGCGCGAGCTTCATCGTCCACTACGTCGACCACACGGCGACCAGCCCGGTCGTCAAGCAGATCTACGAGCCGGTGACGTCGGCGGCCGTGGAACGCGGTCACCACGCGTACCGCTACGACCGCGCCCAGCGGACGTCCTTCGTGGACATCGCCGGGGTCAACCCGCTGTCAGGCTTCTCCCGCAAGGTCGTCTACGACGACGCCTTCCGGATGCTGACCAGCACGGACGCGACCGGCAAGACCACGTCGCAGACGTGGAACGTCAAGGACCAGCTGCTGACCAGCACGGACGCCGCCGGCCGGGTGTCGTCCACGCTGTACGACGCGCAGGACAGGCCGACCGACAACTACGGTCCTGGCCCGGCGTCGTGCTTCACCGGCCAGGAGCTGAAGCCGGAGTGCGTGGCGACCGTCCCGCACACGAAGACGAACTACGACGAGAACCTGAACGGTCTCGCCGTGTCGTTCTACGACAACAAGGAGCTGACCGGCACGCCCAAGGTGTACCAGACCGGTCTGGCCGCGGACGGCACGTTCGTGCGGAACTGGGGAGAGGCTGCACCCGCCACCGGCATCGCGGCGGACAACTTCTCCATCAGGGCCACCGGCGACATCGTGTTCCCCGAGGCGGGCAACTACAAGCTCCGCGTCGTCGCCGACGACGGCGTCCGCGTGTGGATCGACGACGCGAACGTCATCGACGACTGGATCGACACCGGCTCGAAGTGGCGCGAGGCGACGGTCAACAGCCCGTCGGCGGGCGCCGCGAAGAAGATCCGCGTCGAGTACTACGACCTCACGTCGTTCGCGCAGCTCGAACTGCACTGGACCACTCCCGGTGGCACCCAGCAGGTCGTGCCCGCGGCGAACCTGAAGCCGAAGTACGGCCTCACGACGTCCGTGACCAAGGGCGAGTCGCTCGGACTCACGCCGTCGGTCACAACGACCAACTTCGGTGAGAACGGTCTCGACCCGGTCTACGGGCTCGCCAGCAGCAACACGGCGAACGGCAGGCAGGTCAAGACGTCCTACGAGAACGTCGGCACCGGGTACCTGCGCAAGACCGGCGTGACCGCGCCGAACAACGCGCAGACCACCTACGTCTACTACGGCGACCAGGAGACGCGGGACAACCCGTGCACCCCGCAGGTCGAGGCGATCAACCAGGGCGGGCTGGCGAAGCTCACCAGGATGCCCGCTCCGGCGACAGGTCCGGCGCGCGAGGACGAACAGATCTTCGACGCCTCGGGCCGTGTCGTGGCCGAGGGCAGCGCGGGCAAGTGGACCTGCACCACCTACGACGAACGCGACCGCGTGGTCTCGGTCAAGTACCCGGCGAACGGCTCGGCGGGGGAGCGCGTCGTCACCACGAACCACGCGGTGAACGGCGATCCGCTCGTGTCGAGCGTGTCGGACCACAACGGCATCGTCACCACGAGGGTCGACCTCCTCGGCCGCGTGGTCGAGTACACCGACGTGCACGGTGTGCGCACGGAGTCCACGCATGACCGCGCCGGACGCCTCATCACGGAGAAGGTGAACCTGCCGCAGAACACCGCTCAGGTCATCACCAACACCTACGACGACGCGGGCAGGCACCTGACCGTGTCGCTCGACGGCACGCTGCTCGCCAAGCCCGCGTACAACGCGGCCGGTGAGCTCGCGTCCGTGGCGTACGCCAACGGCACCTCGCTGTCGGCGATCGGCAAGGACGGCACCGGCCAGGTCACCTCGCACACGTGGAAGACCAAGCCCGGCGCCGAGGTCACCGCGGCCGTGACGCGCACCCGTGCGGGCACGATCGTCGACGAGACGCTGAACGGTTTCGATGCGGGCGCCGGTGGCCACAACTACATCTACGACACGGCGGGAAGGCTCACCAAGGCGGCGGTCAACGGCCACGTCTACACGTACGACTTCTCCTCGTCCACCGCGGAGGGGTGTCCGGCGGGTTCGATCGGCAACGCCGGTGCGAACACCAACCGCGTCAAGCTGCTCGACCAGACCGCGAGCGGCACGCAGACCACGAACTACTGCTACGACGCGGCCGACCGGCTGCTGGCCACGACGGGTCACAACGCGGTGTCCGGCATCAAGTACGACGACGCCGGCAACACCACCGAGTACGCGGTCAACGGTTCCACGACGCACCTGACGTGGGACGCGGCCGGCCGCAACATCAGTGCCCGCTCGGTCGGCGCGGACCCCGCTGCCGTCGCGTACCAGCGCGACGCCAGTGACCGGATCGTGCGCCGGGGTGCGGAACAGGGCGACGCGCAGACGGTCGTGCTGTACGGCTACACCGCCGAAGGTGATGCCTCGGACCTCGCGCTCGGCGAGGACAAGAAGCTGCTGACCCGCTCGATCTCGTTGCCCGGCGGGGTGTTGCTGACGATCAACGGTGACACCCGGTCGTACGACCACCCGAGCGTGCGCGGCGACACGGTCCTCACGACCGACGCGGCGGGCAACCAGGTCGGTCAGTTGCGGCACTACACGCCGTTCGGGGAGCCGCTGGCCGGCAACGGTGCCGTCGACAACGACAACGTGCCGGACAACCAGCCAGGCCAGATGGACTACGGCTGGCTCGGGCAGCACCAGCGCCCGTACGAGCACGCGGGTGCGTTGTCGATCGTGCAGATGGGAGCACGGCCCTACAGCCCGCTGCTCGGCCGGTTCCTGTCCGTCGACCCGGTCGAGGGCGGTTCCGCCAACGACTACGACTACGTCAACGCCGATCCCGTCAACGCCAACGACCTGGACGGCAAGTGCCCGTTCTGCGTCGTGGCGGCCGTGATGGGTCTGCGGGTGGCGATTCCGTGGGCTGCTCGTGCCTCGGCGCCGTACCTGTTCAGGTTCGGTGCGTGGGCCGCGACCAAGGCCGCGCCGCGGGTCTGGTCCGGCATGAAGTGGACCGGCCGCAAGGTCGTCGCGGCGGGCAGCTGGGTTCGCAACACCGCGGTGAAGACCGTCAGCCGGGCCAAGGGCGCCTTCAAACAGGCCAAGGCACGCTTCCAGGCGAGCAAGGCCGGAAGGCTGTACAACCATGTGAAGATGAATCCCCGGGTAATGCGGTGCAAAGACAACATGCGCGAGATGTCGATACGTCTGGCGACGTCAGTGACCGCCTGGAGCATCAGGATGATCGCCAGCGGCACGGCGTGCGCGATCGGTCTGTTCGGAAGATGATGAGCCAGATCTCCGTCCACTTCGGTTCGAACCGGGCATGAGCAGAACAAAGTCGGGGTGGGGCGTTGCGAAACGTCCCACCCCGTTCGTTTCGACACAGTGTTGAGGTACCAACAGATGAACATCGATGTCGCTCTGGCCGGAGTGTTCGATCGAAACTCCCCGGATCGAGGGGCGCGCATCCGTGCTCTGGTCGAGTCCGACGACGCGAGCGTCGATGCTCACATCGAAGCTCTGCTCGAAGAGCACAGCCGATCGATGGCAGTGGCGCCGATTCTGTGCCGTGTGCTCGCGGAACGCCGTCCGGACCGCGATCCGTCGTACGTGCTGGAGTTCTTCGGGAAGGGACGCAAAGGTGACCCTGCCGATTGGCTGGTACGCCGTAGTCCCTACCGCAGCCCGGCGTTGTGCTACTACGGGATCCCACGGCTGCGGCTGTTGAAGCCGGTCGAGCACCTGGCACGAGATCTGGGACAGTGGTCGGCTCACCGCCGGGGCATCGCGGTGGTAGGGCTGGGGGACACGGCTGATCCTGAGGCCGCGCGGCTCGTCGCCGGCAGACTGAAGGACTGGCGCTCGAAGATTCGAGTGGCGGCGGCCGATTCGATTCGGCGGCTGGCCAGGGACGGCGCCCTGCCTCCGGAATCGCTGGACGTCGTGGGTGATGGGCTCGTCGCGTGTTTGTTCCACCGCAAGGAGGCGGTGGTGCGGCATGCCGCCGCAGCGTTGGCGGTCCCTGCGCTGAAGGAACGGCTGGTCCTGGTTCGGCAGGCCGGCACGCTGTCGCCAAGCGCGGCATCCGAGGTAGACGACGTGCTTGCCGGTACTGTCGTGTCGTTGAGGGAGAAGCTTTGGCCGGGCGAGATCACATGATGGTCAGGGCGTGTCACATTGGAGAAGGTGAACCGGCCCCTGACCCGGTGCAGACCATCACCTGCACCCACGACGGCTCGCCGAGCCGTTGTCAGACGGCGGATGTCACGTCCGCAGTCTGACAACGTGCCCACCAGTGCACCCTGGTGGCAGCGCAGGCGAAATCGCAAGATCGAGGCGTTCTGCGCGGAGAGATTCCACCGCTGCCGAAGATGTGGACAGGTGAACGCCGGCTATTCGCCGGTCTGGCCGTCCGCCAGTTCGCGGAGCAGTTCTGCGCAGGAAGTCCAGGAACTCCCAGGCGAGCACGGCTTCGTCGGCGAGTTGGTGCTGGGCGAGGACAAGAAGCTGCTGTCCCGCTCGCTCTCGTTGCCCGGCGGTGTGCTGCTGACGGTAGGCACGCAGTCACGTGCCTACGACCACCCGACCGTGCGCGGTGACTTGTCGCTCAGCACGGACACAACGCGCAAGCAGTTTCGGCGCTCTCCGCGCGTTCTCGCCATTCGTGAGCCGCTGGCCGCCAACGGCGCGGTGGACTCGGACAACCGGCCGGGTCAGATGGACTACGGCTGGCTCGGTCAGCACCAGCGTCCGTTCGAGCATGCGGGTGCGTTGACGATTGTGCAGATGGGAGCTCGGCCGTACAGCCCGCTTCTCGGCCGTTTCCTGTGCGTCGACCCGGTCGAGGGCGGTTCCGCCTACGACTACGTCAACGGCGACCCGATCAACGAGACCGACCTCGACGGCAAGTGGTGGGCCCCGAGCTGGTTGCGCAAGGCGGGCAACTGGGCGTGGCAGAACCGCAACCGCATCGGCCACTGGGTGGTGACGGGACTGACGGGCGTCGCCGCCGGTGTCGGTGCTGGCCGCGTCGCTGTGGCGCGGTGGGCGGGCGAACCCGTCACCCGCCGTGAGGTCGTGGGCTGGATGGCGTCCAAGGCGTTCGGTGGAGCCAGGAAGGCGGTCTTCAAGCCGGCGGACTCGGTGGCCGCACCCTCCGGAAGGTCTACGTCAGACCAAGGCTTGGAACAACTCGACCAGGCTCAGAAGCCACATCTCTGCAGGAGCGGGTCTTCTCATCAACCGCAGGAACTGGGAAATGAAGTTGTTCTGATCTGCGCATGTATCGCCAGAGTCGTGACCGCACTTCGCGAATCCGGAGGATGCGATGGGTGTTGTTCAACGCTTCAAGAAGTTCTTCATGGAGCGAGTTTTCGGGTTCGTCCTCGTCATGGGGTTCGCGTTGCTCAGCAGTCTGGCGCTGTGGTTGCGGACCACCTTCTGGGTGGGGCTCGCCTGTTTCGTGGGACAGATCCTGCTGTTGCTCGGCGGGATCGCGTTCAGCGTGTTGCGCGATCGGTGGCGGACCCGTCGCGGCCGCACCGCTGACTGAGTCCTACTCGCCGGTCTGGCCGTCCGCGAGTTCGCGGAGCAGGTCCAGATGGCCCACGTGGCGTGCGGTTTCCTGCGCCACGTGGGCCAGGATCCACCGCACGGTGCGCTTGCCGTCCGCCGCCGTCGCGTCCGGGTCTAGTTTCTTCAGCGCCTCGGCGTTCGCCCATTCCTCGCGGTAGGCCTGGATGAGCGACGCCGGGGTGTCGTCGTCTTCAAGGTTCCAGGACGGGTCCGGGTCGCCCCGCCAGAGTGACGGCAGGTCGAGGCCCGCGCCCGCGATGCAGAGCCAGTAGCGTTCGACGGCTGTCAGGTGCTTGAGCAGGCCGAGGGGCGTCAGCTTCGGGGATGTGGCGATCGGGGCTGTCGCGGCCTGCTCGCGGGTGAGGCCCTCCACCTTCATCACTGCGGTCTTGCGGAGGAAGTCCAGGAACTCCCAGGCGAGCACGCCTTCGTCGTGGGCGAGGTTGGTCGGCCAGGATCGGGTCACCGGGTGAGTTTGTCAGCCTTCGTCGCCGTGAGGAACGCGGTCCACGCACCTGGTCCGAGTGCGATGTGGGTGGCCGGAGCCTTGCTGTCCCGCACACCGACGCCGTGACCGATCTCCACGCAGTCGGTGCCGTTGACGCTGTAGGTGCTCTTTCGCCACTCGGTCATCTGACGTGCCCCCTCATGAGGTCAAGCGTTCGATCAACTCCATCGATTGTTCCGCATCCAGTGCGACTCGGTCGAGAGAGCTCACGATGTTCTTGTACGCCTTGGCGGAGCCCTTGTCGTCCAGGAAGACGGCGTGGTTCTCAGCATCGATGAACACGACCGGTTCCAGCTTGTCGAACGTCATGAGGGTGAAGGATCCGGCCAAACCCGCGTGCGCCCCCGCCGACGTGAGCAGAATTCGGTAGGTGATGTACGGACGGACTCCCATGGTCACGAGGTGGTGCAACTGGTCTGACATGACCTCGGAACTGCCGACCGGAAGCCGTAGCGCCTGCTCGTGGATGTAGAACGTCATGTCGCAGCGGCGTCTGAACAACTGCTGCTGACGAGCGGCACGAGCTGCGACGCGTTCGTCCGCCTCCCGCTGGGGAGTGTTCGGGTTGCTGGCGATCAACGCGCGGAAGTAGTCCGGTAGCTGGAGCGGTCCGGGGATGAGGTTCATGCTCCAGCAGATGCTCTCGGCGGCCACCGCTTCGTGCTCGCTGAGCGTGCGGGGCAGTACCGGTTGCCTCTCGCCGTGCACCTGGAGCCAGCCTGACCGGTCGGCCTCGCGGAACACCGCCAGCAGGTGGTCGGACTCCTCGATCGGCGTGCGGCAGACGCCCAGCAGCCGGACGAGGTCGTGCTCGCTGATACCTCCCTTGCCGTTGAGCAGGTCGGACAGCTTGGCGGGGTCCCAGCCCGCGAGGTGGGCGGCGCCGCGTCCGGTCAAGCCCGCCTTCTCGAGGGCCGCGCGTATGCCCGCGCCGAACTCACGTCCTCGGACAGTGGAGTCTCTCTTTGGCATGAAATGAAGCTAGAGCCACACAACCAGTGTTTCCAACAAGTTCGGGCGAATTCAGCCGAAGAGGGGTTCGTGGTGGAGCTGCTCCAACGTCCTAAGTGGCCGGTGTTGTTCAGTAGTAGTGGCGGAGCTTTGGCCAGAAGGAGTCCCATGGTTCCGTTGGCGCCGTGCACACCTTTATCTCCGTGCCGTCTTCTTCGTTCTCCACGGGGTTGTGGTGCGTGGCGACGACCTCGCAGTCGTCGAACGGCGGCTGCCTGAACCCGACCAGCAGGACTTTCGAACTGGTGGGCTCTGGCGGTCCCCAGTCGTAGAACGACATGTGGCCGGAGTGCACGGGGATCTCGGTGTAGGCCTCGATCGCGCCGGCCTGGCCGTAGTTGCGGGTGATGACGACGGGGCGGTCGTTGTCCTGCCAGGCGTCCTGGACGGTCTGGGCCAGTTCGCGCCAGCCGACCTGTTCGCCCTGTTCCGGGTTGATGGCGATGACCGGGCCCAGGGCGCTCGGCGGGAGGATCGGCAGCGAGCCGACCACGGCCGGCACGACGCTCAGGGTCACCAGGACGCTGCCGAGTTTCTTGTTGCGTCGCAGCCATTCTTGAGCCTGGCGCGCGCCTGCGGCCATCAGGACGAGCAGCAGCGGGACCGCGTAGTACGGCTTGCCGCCGGTGATGAGGCACAGGACGCAGAGGATCGGGTAGGCGAGCGCCATCGAGCGGAAGGTCCTGTCGCGCCAGAGGTTTCGCAGGCCGATCAGCCACACCGGGACGAGGAGCGGGGACAGCATCAGGAGCTGCATCGGGACGAACATGATGCGGTTCTCGGCGCCGTCGTCCTCGCTGATCCCGCGGGCCACCGTGAGCAACGGGAAGTCGTGCAACGCCTGCCACACCACCACTGGAGTAGCGATGACCGCGCACACCGCCACACCCGCGGGGAGCCACCACGTGCGCAGGACGGTGCGCGGGCCCACGGCCAGGAGCGCGGCCCCTAGTGCCGCCAAGAGCAACAGCAGGAGCCACTTGTTGGCCAGGCCGACGCCTGCTGTCGCGCCGAGGGCGAGCCACCAGCGGCCGTCGCCGGATTTCAGGAGCCTGACGGCGAAGTAGCCGATGAGGACCCAGATCAGCAGGTCGACGGTGGCGGTGGAGAGCATGTGGCTCACGGCGAGCACGAACGTCGACGTCGCGGAGGCGGCGGCCGCGAACGTGGTGCCGCCGCCCAGTTCCTTCGCCGTCAGGGCGACCACGACGGTGATGGCGAGCGCGAAGAGCGTCGCCATGACCCGCAGGCCTGTCGGGGTTTCGCCGAACACCTCGGTCGTGAGGCGGGCGAGGACCGGCGTGATCGGGGGCTGGTCCACGTAGCCCCAGTCGGGACGTTTGCCGGCTGCGACGAAGTAGAGCTCGTCGCGGTGGAAGCCGTAGCGGCCGGACAACGCGGTCAGCACCACCGCCTGCACGATGAGCACGATCCCCAGGCCACGTCCCATGAACGGGACGGTACCGAGGACGTGCCTGATCAAGTGGCGTTTTTGCGGTACCAGCGCGGGGACGTGGTGATCGGCGGGTCGAGGTGCGCGTTGACGACGATCATGGCCGGGCCGGAGGCCGCCGCCAGTGCGTCGGCCAGCCCGTCGAAACCGTCCAGGGTGACGGCCGGGATGCCGAAGCTCTCGGCCAGCCTGGCGAAGTCCGGGCGGGTCAGGTCGACACCGCTGATCGCGTGGTTCGCGATCCGCTGGTCGTAGCGGAGCATGCCGTAGCCGCCGTCGTCGACGAGCACGATGGTGAGCGGCAAGCCTTCCTGCCTGAGAGTGGCGAGGTCGCCGCACGCGAAGAGGAAGCCGCCGTCGCCCACGACCGCGATCGTGCGGTGGTCGACCGCCGCGCCGATCGATGCCGGGAAGCCGAAGCCGAGAGTGCCCCAGCCGACCGGGTAGGCGAGGCCACGGGGTTTCGTGACGTGGTGGAAGCCGCCGATCCAGTAGCCGGGGATGCACATGTCGGCGACGATCGTGGCGTCCGTGCCTTCCAACGCCCGCAACAACTTCATGGCCTCGGGGGAGTCGGCTTCGGCCAGCGCGCGCACCTCGGCGTTGACGGCGTCGATGTCGACGGAGGCTTGTTTGGCGGTCACCTCGTCGGCGAGCGCCGCGGTGACGACGGCCGCGTCGCCCTCCAGCGTGACGTCCGCCGGGTAGTTCTTGTTCGCCTCGGCCTTGTCGATGTTGATGGCCAGCAGGGCGGGCGGCTGCGGCTGCGACCAGTTCTGGGTCATCATGCCGTCGAAGTCGGTGCCGATGCCGATCACGAGGTCGGCGTCGTCCCACAGCTTGCCCACGGGCGGTGCGTGCACTGGGCCTCGCACGACGTGAGGGCTGTCCGTCAGGCCGCGTGCGCCGTACGTCGTGATGATCGGTGCTTGCAGTTTCGCGGCCAACGCACTGATCGCGTCTCCGGCTCCTGACCGCGCCGCGCCGCCGCCCGCCCAGATCAACGGTCGCACCGCTGCGGAGATCAGGCGTTCGGCCTCGGTCAGGTCGACGGCCGCGTGGACGGGTTCGACCTTCGTGACGGTGTAGTGCGGGACCTCGGCGGAGAGGAAGTCCGTGGGGACGCCGAGGTACACCGGACCGTGCGGGCTCTGGGTGGCCTGCTGCACGGCCTTATCCGTGTACGCGGCCACGTCCACAGCGGAAGGAACGTCGAACGACGCCTTGGTCACCGGGACGAACATGGCCTTCTGGTCGCGTGTCTCGTGCAGCACGCCGCGGTGGACGCCGGGGCGCCGGAGCGTCGACGGGATGTCCGTGGCGATCACGAGCACCGGGCTGCCGGACGACCACGCCTCGCCGGTGGCGCCCAGGGTGTTCGCCGCACCGGGGCCGGTGGTCACGATCGCCACGCCCAGCCTGCCGGTGGCGCGTGCGTATCCATCTGCCGCGTAGACCGCCGTCTGCTCGTGGCGCACGCCGATCATGCGGATGCCTGGATGTCGTTGCAGCGCTTCCCAGATGGCGAGGTTGTGCACGCCGGGCAGTCCGAACACCACCTCGACGTCGTGCGCGGCCAGCACGTCCAGCAAGCTCTCGGCACCCTGGGGCATACCTCCGACGCTAAGGCCCGCTTACGGCCTGGACAACGGGAGTGCAGCAGGTCTGGTGCTCAGCGTCAGGCGCGGAACGGCTCGGCGGCGTGGTCGTCGACGTGGTCCAGTCCAACTGGGACGGTGTGAACGTTCCGGCCGGCGAAACGTCGTTCGAATCGAGTGGAGGCTATTCGGAGCGATGAGCCGAGTTCGGAACAGCGGCCCGTTGTTGCCCCTTTTCCTCCTGCGGGGTCAATTGGTTGCTCAGGTCGGCGGGCAGCCGCCATGGGCCTGATGGCCGCAGGGGCGGAGTGCTGTCAATGCCGCTTTTGTTTCGGTGGATTCACGGCTTCGTGAATTGGCCGCGAGATGATTGACGTGTGAACTGTGTTCTCGGAGTGGCACTTGTGTCAACATGTGCGGCGACCGCACGACCTGGGGGTAGGAGATGCTGTACTTCGGTGGGCTGTTCGGAGTGGTGATGCTCGGCGTGACGATCTTCGCCGTCGTGGACGTGATCACGACGGACGAGGGTTCGGTTCGCAATCTGCCGAAGATGATGTGGCTTCTGCTGGTCTTGCTGTTCCCGTTGGTGGGCTCGATCGCCTGGTTCGTCGCGGGCCGTCCGGTGGTGGGGACCGGACGCGCGCGTTTCGGAGCGCACGAGCGGAGTGCTCCTGCTTTTCCCGAGTACGACCGGCCGGGACGGTTCGCGGCCACTCAAGCTGATGACGATCAGGAGTTCCTGCGCCGCTGCCGTGAGCGCGCGGAGGAACAACGACGCAAGGGACGCGAGAACCAGTGAGGATTGTCCTGCTGTTCTTGGTTGTTCTGCTCGCCGGATGTGGCGGAAACGCGCAAATGGCGGCACAACCCCCACCTCTCCATCGTCCACTTCGGACAAACTGGCGCCGGCCGACTTCCAGGCCCGCTGGTGGACCTGGGCTTCCCAGCCCTCGGGCAGCAATCCGGTGTCCGACACCTCCGGGCGCTTCTGCATGCGGGACCAGCCGGTCGAGGTCTGGCTGCTCGCCGGGGCGCTCACCGAAGGTCCGGTCGAACGTCAGTGCCGGGTCCCCGCCTCCAAGCCGTTGCTCGCACCCGTCGTGAATCTCGCGAGCGACGTCACCTCCTGCGAGACGTTCATGAAGAGCGCGCAGGGCGAGGTGCTGCTGGACGGCTCGACGCAGACGCTCACGAAGGTGACCGCCACGCCGTTCACCTACGAAGCGCGCGCGGGCAACCCGTACGGCACCTCGGCTGGCCGGATCAACTCCGTCGGCTGTGGTCTCTACGCGTGGATCCCCGCGCCGGCGTCCGGTGAGCACGAGCTCCTGATCCGCGGTTCCGGGGGCGGCAAGGAGGTCGACGTGAGGTACAAGCTGATCGTCGGCGCCCACTAGCCCGGAAAAACAGGTGCGCCGGTCCGGTACCGTGGTCAGTGGCGTCCGAGCAGACGTGAGGCTGGAGCCACTCCCCGGCACCGAGTGGCATTCTCCGCCGCAGTGTTCAGCAACTCCTGCTCGCTGAAGCGAACCGACCACCGAAGACGCGTGCACATGCGTCCTTGTCGGCCGAGCCGGGCGGCGGAAACGAGGACTGCTGTCATGGCACGTCTGTCCACGACGGACCAGCTCGCCGATCTCCGGCGCACCTACACGGGTGAGAACCTGTCCCAGGCGGTTCCGGCCGTCCGCGACGGGGACGCGCTGCTGCCCGACGCCACCACCGAGTCCCAGCGTCAGCTGGAGGCCGAGGTGCTGGTCGCGGGCTGCACCGCCGCGAGCATGCTCCAGCTGATGCCGCCCGCGAGCATCATCAGGCCCGCCCACGCGTTCCGGACGGTCGAGCCGGGGGAGACGCTGCGGCTGCACCTGAGTCCCAGGGCTCTCGGCCCGCTGCTGTTCGAACTGCTGCCGCGCACCGAGGGCGGGTTCGGCATGGGCGTCGCCGGTCTCGCGCACCGGCAGTACCGGCGGTCGGCCGAGCTGACCACCGGGGACGCCGGGGTCGTGCTGGCCGGGGTCGACGAACCGGCCTGGGATCTCGGCATGCGGTACGTGCGCTGGATGCACGAGCACCGCGGCGTCGAGTACACCGATGGCGGAGGTACCGATGACGCGGTCGCGGAATCGGCCACTGGGAGCGCCCTGCTGCGGCGAGTACACCTGTGGCATGACGCCAGCTGGTTGCGCGCACTCCCGATGGGCGGGGCCTGGTTCGCCGAGTGGGCCGGTGGTCCCTCGGAGGACGAGATCCGGCACAGCCTCGGCCACCCGGACTTCGGGACCACCCGGCAGATCGTGCTGCGCCGCCTCGACGCTCCGGCCGAGGACGTCGAGGAAGGCCTGCGGACCTATCCGTGGCCCGAGGAGTTCGTGTCTGCCATCACGGCCGGTGAGCCTGATCAGCGGCCTGACCACCGCTAGACTGCGCTTTCGCCCGCAGGAACGATCGTCAGGAGGACCCCGGTGACCCAGCAGGCTGCCGAGGCCCAGTCCGAAGCCACGCGCAAGGCCCCTCGCGTGCTCGTCGCCGAGGACGAGGCGCTGATCCGCCTCGACCTCGTGGAGATGTTGCGCGAAGAGGGCTACGACGTGGCGGGCGAGGCCGCAGATGGTGAAGAGGCCATCAAGCTCGCGACCGAACTCGACCCCGACCTCGTGATCCTGGACGTCAAGATGCCCAAGGTCGACGGGATCGAGGCGGCGCAGCACATCGCGGGCAACCGGATCGCGCCGGTCGTGATCCTCACCGCGTTCAGCCAGCGCGACCTGGTCGAGCGCGCCCGTGACGCGGGTGCGATGGCCTACCTGGTCAAGCCGTTCCAGAAGCGGGACCTCGTGCCCGCGATCGAGCTGGCCATGAGCCGGTTCAACGAGCTGGCCGCGCTGGAGCAGGAGGTCGCCGGGCTCACCGAGCGCCTGGAGACCCGCAAGGTCGTGGAGCGCGCCAAGGGCGTTCTCATGACCAAGCAGGGGCTGAGCGAGCCCGAGGCGTTCCGCTGGGTGCAGCGCACCGCCATGGACCGCCGCACCACGATGAAGGCCGTCGCCGAGGCCGTCATCGAGAACTTCGGCTGAGTCAGCTTCCGCTGAGTTCGAGCAACACGGAGTCCGTCTGCCGCCCCGGATCCTCAGGGCGCAGGCGGACTTCGACGTTGTGGCTGCCTTTCAGCTCGATCAGCAGCTCGTGCCGGCCACCTACGCCACCGGGCATCGGCACGGTCGCCGCGAGAGAGCTGTCGACGTACACCTCGAAGCCCGCTATAGGCGCCACAGAGCGCGCATGGGCGGCGTCGAGGGTGACGACCAAGGTCACGTCGTTCGGGCCCTTAGCGGTGAACTCAGCGGTCATGACGGGCAAAACGGGCGGAGGCTCGGCCGGGGCGTTCTCCAGCTTCGCCGGCGACTGGCCCGGAATTTCCAGGTAGCTCTCCAGCACCTGGGCCTGCGACGCACCCGGCATCCGCAGCACGAACGGCGTCAGCGCGTGCGTCCCGGCTTCTCCGAGCAACTCGGCGGGCAGGTCTCCCACCAGCGTCAACTCGCTGTCCTCCGCCGTCGACCAGCCGCTCACCTCCGGCCGCAACGGCACCTTCGCCGGCCCGAGCTCCGCGACCAGGCCGTTCGGATCACCGCCGTCGCCGAATCGCACCGTCGTCCGCAACCGCGCTGAAGGCGCCGCACGCAACGGTGCGCGCGCTATGCCGATGCTCGGCGCCTCCTCGTCGGGTTCGAGCACGCGCAACGTGCCCGCGACGACCGGTGTCTCGATCACGTCGGTGACGGGCTGACGGCCACCCGTGAAGCCCACGGCGTCGATCTCCACGCGTCCGGGATAGCTGGCCGGCGGGGTGACGCTGATCAACACGCTCGCCTCGCGCCACTTCGGCACGACCGGCAGCGCCGCGATCTGGGCGCCATCTTGCATGACGCGCACATCGTTATCTGTCAGCACTGCTTCGAATCGATGCAGAACGCCTGCTCCACGCGTTCCGGGGGCCACGGAGTCGTCCACCACCACGCGGATCGCATCAGGAGGAGGTATGGGTCCGAGTCGATCAGGGGTTCCGGGGACCAGGTCGAGCACGAGCCTGCCGCGTGGCCCGGCCGCGTCCGTCACGACGGCCACCCGCCCCAGTTCGCCCGACTCGTTCAGCTGCATCGGCGTCCGTGCGCGCAACACGGCCGTGTCGTTCCCGCACGGCATGTCGAGCACCAGGCGGCCGCCGGAACCCGAACTCGGGTTGACGCACCCTCGCCGCCCGCTCAGGTGGTAGCGGCGTTCGAGGAACGTGTCGTCGAAGTCGTCCAGCCATCCGTCGATCGTTCGGCGCCAGCCGTAGTCGCTGGGCCGTTCCTCCGCCCTGACCGGCGAAGATCGCTGGCCGAACGCGTCCACCGCGCGCACCTCCGGCCGCCCGGATCCCGCGATCTCGGGCGCGACGACGAGCTTCCCGGCGACCTCGTAGCCGGCCGCACCGTCCACGGGAGTCCATTGGACCCGCCCGTCGCTGCTCCAAACGGTGGACGGAGGGCTGGGCCGGGCCGGCTGAGATGAAACCTTGACGAAATCCGCCGTGTACTTAGTTAAGCGAACGGCCTCTGAACTGGGCTTCTTCGAGGCATCATCGGTGGCACGCAGAACCAGCACCGCCGCGACGATGATCGCGACAGCGCCCACCGCGGTGATCACCCGACGACGGGGAGTCATACGTCCACGTTATGGCAGCCGTCCAAAGAGTGAACGAAGGTTACAGGCTGTGAGATTGCTTAAGTAAAACATAACGCCGCGTTGCGTTATGGTCACGAGCCCATTGGCTTTGATGACTGCGGTCACAGTCATCGCCTAGGTTCCGGCCATCCCTCAGGAGAGGGTGATGGAGCGGCGCGCGGAGATCTCGCGCAGCCGGGAGCAGGGATAGAGGAGGGACATCACGTGCGTAAGCACTCTGTGAAGTCCGCAGCGATCGTCGGTGCCTCACTGCTTGTTCTTGCAGCCTGTGGCTCGAACAAGGATGAGGGCAGCGGTAGCAACGGGGGCAGCTGCGACACGTCGAAGGGCACTCTGACCGTCGGTGTTGTCGCCCCGTTGTCCGGGAACCTGTCCGCTCTCGGCGTCGGCATCAAGCAGTCCGCCGAGCTCGCCGTGGACGAGGCGAACAAGAAGTGCACGGTCAAGGGCTACAAGTTGACGGTGTCCGCCCAGGACGACGAGGCCAACCCCGCCAAGGGTGCCCAGGCCGCCACGAAGCTGTCGACCGACCCGAACGTCGTCGGTGTCGTCGGCACGCTGAACTCGTCGGTCGCCCAGACGGTCCAGCCGATCCTGCGGGACAAGAAGATCCCCCAGGTGTCGCCCGCCAACACGAACCCGTCGCTCACCAGGGGCAACGACTTCCTGACGGCCCCGAAGCGGCAGTTCGACAACTACTTCCGCGTCTGCACCACCGACGACCTGCAGGGCCCGTACGCGGCCAACTACCTCGTCGAGAAGGCCGGCAAGAAGAAGATCGCGATCATCACCGACGGCAAGACCTACGGTGAGGGCCTCGCGGCCGAGCTGTCGAAGCAGGTCGCCAAGAAGGGTGGCCAGATCGTCGGCTCCGAGAAGGTCGGCGAGAAGGACACCGACTTCTCCGGTGTCATCTCCAAGATCAAGGCCCTGAGCCCGGACGCCGTCTACTACGGCGGTGAGTACCCGGTCGCCGGTCCGCTGTCCAAGCAGATGGCGTCCGCGGGCCTGAACGTTCCGCTGATGGGCGGCGACGGCATCTTCGACGGCAAGTACATCGAGCTCGGCGGCAAGGAGGGCGACCTCGCCACCTCCGTCGGCGCCCCGACCGAGTCCCTGGCCACGGCCAAGGCCTTCGTCGACGCCTACAAGGCCAAGTTCGGCAAGGAGGACTACGCCGCCTACGGTGCGTTCTCCTACGACGCCGCGAACGCCATCATCGGCGCCCTGGCCGCGACCGTCGACGGCGCTGCCTGGGACGAGTCGAAGCGTGACGCCATGCTGCAGAACGTGGGCAAGTACAGCGGCTCCGGTGCCACCGGTGAGGTCAAGTTCGACCAGTACGGCGACAGCACCAACAAGGTCCTGACCGTCTACCAGGTCACCTCGGCCAAGTGGAAGGACGTTCAGACCGGCACCTTCACCGGCTGATCGACTACCTAAACACTGATTGAAGCCACGGCGGGGGCGGGCGTTGTTTGCTCGCCCCCGCTGTCTACGGAGGTAGTCGTGTCAGTCCTGCTCCAACAGCTGGCCAACGGGGTCGTTCAGGGTGCGTTGATCGCCCTGATCGCCCTCGGGTACACGATGGTGTACGGCATCATCCAGCTGATCAACTTCGCCCACGGCGAGGTTTTCATGGTGGCCTCGTACGGAGGTCTCGCCACGTTCACCCTTCTTCCTGACGATCTCAAGAAGTCGGCTGCCGTGGCACTGCCGCTCATGTTCGTCGGCGGCATCCTGGTGGCGGTCGTCGTCGCCGTGATCATGGAACGGTTCGCCTACCGGCCGCTGCGCAACGCGCCCCGGCTGGCGCCGCTCATCACAGCGCTCGGCGTGTCCGTGTTCCTGCAGGAGGCTGTGCGCGTCTTCTACCCGAACGCCAAGTCCAACCTGCCGTACCCGAAGGTCTTCCCCGAGGGCAACCTGACGATCGGCTCGATCAACGTGTCGTGGACCGGCGTCATGCTCGTCGTGCTCTCGGTGGGTCTCGCGGTCATCCTGCAGACCTATGTCAACCGTTCACGCATGGGCCGCGCGATGCGTGCCACCGCGCAGGACCCCGACACCGCGAAGCTCATGGGTGTGAACCCGAACCGCGTGATCGTGCTCACGTTCATCTTCGGCGCCGTGCTCGCCGGAGTCGCCGGCATCATGTACGGCGGCTACCTCAACAACATCAACATCGACATGGGCTTCCAGACCGGCATCTTCGCCTTCACGGCGGCCGTCCTGGGCGGCGTCGGTAGCATCCGCGGTGCGGTCATCGGCGCGTTCATCATCGGTCTGATCAAGACCGTCGCCGGTCAGTACATGCCGGGTGGCACCCAGTACGACTACGTCTGGATCTTCGTCGTGCTGATCCTCGTGCTCGTCTTCCGCCCGCAGGGTCTGTTCGGTGAGCCGGAAAGGGTGCGCGCATGAGTACGGTCGACACGACTTCTGGCAAGCCTTCTCCGCTCGCGTCGCTCGGCAAGCCGTTCGCGGCCGCCGGTGGCGTGCTGGGCATCGTCGCGGCGCTCCTGCCGTGGGTCACGTTCAGCCTCAACGACGGCAACTGGCCGGACAAGTCCACGCTGCAGTTCTTCGACGCGCCGTTCGCCGTCACGGGCTTCCGCTGGCACGTCCTGCTGCTGGGCGTCCTCATCCTGGTCGCGACGTTCGCACCGGTTCCGTCGAGGGGCCGGGTCGTCCGGGCGCTCGGCTGGGGCCTCACGATCGTTTCGCTCGTCAACGCCGTCTACATCACGGTCAAGGGCGGTGGCCTCGGCGCCATCACGGCCGTCGACGGAGCCACCGCGTTCGGCGGCGTGGTCGGACTCGTCGCGGGTGTGCTGGCGATCCTCGCGGGCTACGGCATCGGCATCGGGCCGGTGGGCGAGTGGAAGTTCAAGATCTCCACGCCGGTCGCCTACCTGGTGCTGCTGGTCTCGTTCGGCGCGGTGCTCTACGCCGTCGCCGCGATGCTCACCACCGGTGGCGTCGGCTCGGCCAACCCGTACGCGGGCGCGATCTTCCTGTCGTTCCTCGGGTTCGCCGGCGGTCTGCTCGGCGCGCTGAGCGGCGTCGGTTACGTCCGCTGGATCTCGGCCCTGTCCGAGCAGCACCGCGTCTTCAGCGTGATCGTGCTGGCGGCGTGCGCGCTGCTGCTGCCGTTCACCGAGGCGGGCAACGAGTACTGGATGACGGTCGCGGCGAACATCGGCATCTACGCCGCCACCGCGATCGGCCTGAACATCGTCGTCGGTCTCGCGGGTCTGCTCGACCTCGGGTACGTGGCGTTCATGGGCATCGGTGCCCTCGTGGCAGCGAACTTCTCCGGTGCCGCCACCGCGTACTTCGGCTTCGACCTGCCGTTCCCGGTCGCCGCCGTCATCGCGGCCGTCGTGGCCGGCATCTTCGGCGCCATCGTCGGTTCGCCGACGCTGCGGGTCCGCGGTGACTACCTGGCGATCGTGACGCTGGCGTTCGGTGAGATCTTCACCCGCTCCGCGCAGAACGACATCGGTGGTTTCACCAATGGCTCCAACGCCATCCCGGGCATCCCGGCGCTGTCGTTGTTCGGCGCCGAGTTCAACAAGTCGTTCACCATCGGCGCGATCAAGCTGCCGGCCGGTGTCCTGTACTACGTCCTGATCGTGCTGCTCGTCGCGGCGACGATGGCGGTGTTCGCGAACCTCAAGTTCAGCCGCATCGGCCGTGCGTGGATCGCGATCCGCGAGGACGAGGACGCCGCCCGCGCGATGGGCATCCGCACCGGCAAGATGAAGATCCTCGCGTTCCTCATCGGTGCCATGCTCGCGGGTCTCGCGGGCGCCGTGTTCGCGCACAAGAACGGCACCGTGTCCTACGAGTCGTTCAAGTTCCTCGAGTCGGTCACGCTGCTCGCGGCGGTCATCCTCGGCGGCATGGGCTCGATCCCCGGCGCCGTTCTCGGTGCCGCGCTGCTGTTCGTGCTGCCCGAGAAGCTCCGCGACTTCGAGGACTACCGCCTCATGATCTTCGGCCTCGCGCTGATCCTGATCATGCGGTTCCGGCCGGTCGGCCTGATCCCCGATGCGCACAGGCGCGCTGAGATGGTCGAACGCGCCGATGAAAACGCCGATGAGGCGCATTTGGAGGCGAAGAAGGCATGAGCACGCCAGTTTTGGAGGCGCGCGACGTCTCGATGGTCTTCGGTGGCCTCAAGGCGTTGAAGGGCGTCACCCTGACGCTCGAAGAAGGCAAGATCGTCGGCCTGATCGGCCCGAACGGCGCGGGGAAGACGACGTTCTTCAACTGCCTGACGGGTCTGTACACGCCGACCACCGGCGAGGTGTTGCTCAAGGGCAACGTCCTGCCCGGTGACCCGGCGAAGGTGACGGAGGCGGGCGTGGCCCGCACGTTCCAGAACATCCGCCTGTTCCCCAGCATGTCCGTGCTGGAGAACGTCATGGTCGGCCGCCACGTCCGGATGAAGCAGGGCCCTCTGGCCTCGCTGTTCCACGGCCCGGCCTACCAGCGCGGTGAGAAGGCGGCCCGCGAGCGGTCGCGGGAGCTGCTCGCGTTCGTCGGCCTGAACAACGTCGACGACGAGCTCTCGCGCAACCTCCCGTACGGCGACCAGCGCCGTCTGGAGATCGCGCGCGCGTTGGCGACGGACCCGGCGGTGCTGCTGCTGGACGAGCCCACCGCGGGTATGAACCCGCAGGAGACGGAAGCGACGCAGCAGCTGATCTTCCGCATCCGCGAGACGGGTGTCTCCGTCGTGGTCATCGAGCACGACATCAAGTTCATCTTCGGTCTGTGCGACTCGGTCTCCGTGCTCGTGCAGGGCGAGCTGCTCGTCGAGGGCAGCCCCGAGGTCGTGCGGGCGGACCCGCGGGTGGTCGAGGCCTACCTCGGCAAGCCCCCGGACGAAGTCCAGCACGACGTCGAGGCCGCCGCTGCTGCTGAGGAGGAGCAGGCATGACCGCGCTGCTCGAAGTCCGCAACCTCTCCGTGTCCTACGGCGCGATCGAGGCCGTCCGCGACATCTCGTTCACCGTCGAGGCCGGCCAGATCGTGTCGTTGATCGGCTCGAACGGTGCGGGCAAGACCACGACCCTGCGCACCATCTCGGGGTTGTTGCGGCCGACGTCCGGGTCGATCCGGTTCCAGGGCAAGGAAATCCACAGCGACCCGGCGCACGCGATCCTCGGTGAGGGCATCGCGCACTGCCCCGAGGGCCGCCGGCTCTTCCCCCGGATGACCGTGGAGGAGAACCTGCAGCTCGGTGCCTACGTCCGCAAGGACGACGGCGTCGAAGCCGACATCCAGCGGGTGTACGAACTGTTCCCCGTGCTCGGCGAGCGCCGGAACAACAAGGCCGGGCTCTTCTCCGGTGGTGAGCAGCAGATGCTCGCCATCGGACGCGCGATGATGTCCAAGCCTCGGTTGCTGATGCTCGACGAGCCCTCCATGGGGTTGTCGCCGATCATGACGCAGAAGATCTTCGACACCATCAAGGAGCTGCAGTCGTTGGGCACCACCATTTTGTTGGTGGAGCAGAACGCGTTGGCTGCGTTGGCGTTGTCGGATCACGGGTATGTGATCGACCTTGGGAAGACCACTTTGGATGGTCCGGGGCATTCGCTTCTGGCTGACCAGCGGGTGCGCGATGCGTACCTGGGTGAGGCTCACTGAGGGTTTTGGGTTTTGGGAGCGGGGTGGGGGCTTGGCCTCTGCCCCGCTTTTGTTTTGGGTTTTGTCCTTTCGCGCTGCTGTCGTAGGTGGTTGGGGTGCGTTGGCGGGGTTGCGGTTGCGTGGTTCCCCTGGGGGCTCTGCCCCCAGACCCCCGGCAATCTCTTGGGTTCTAGCGGTCGTTGC
>NZ_BMNC01000011.1 GCF_014646255.1 Lentzea pudingi | reverse complement strand
CGCCGCCGCGCTGCCGCCCTGCCGCGCCGCCGCCCCCGCCGGACCGCAGCCCCGCCGCCCTGCCGGACCGCTGGCCTGCCCGCCGACCGCCAGGCCTCCAACCGCCAGTCGCACGAGCCGCCTGTCACACGTGTCCGGCCGCCCCCACAACCTGCCCGGCCCGCCTGCCCGCCTGCCGCCTGCCCCGCCTGCTCATCGGCCCGCCTGCCCACCGGCCCCGCCTGCCACCGGTCCCGCCTGCCACCGGCCCGCCTGCTCACCGACCCGTCTGCCCCGCCTGCCCGTCTGCCCATCTGCTGGCCGGTACACCTGCCCGCCGGTCGCACCCTGTCCCGCCACCCGCCACCCGCCACCCTCCACCCGCCGACCTTCAGCCCGGCCAACCCCCGCTCCCATCCCCACCCCCACCTACTGACCCACCGCCCATCCCCTCCCCAAGTTGCCCCGCGACGTGCCAGCGCGGCCCCCAGCCCCCAGGCCGGGCGACCGCTCACACCACCAGCAGCGACTTGCCGAGAGTGGCGCGCTCCTCGAGCGAGCGGTGCGCCTTCTCCGCCTCCGCCAGCGGGTAGGTCGCACCGATCACCGGCCGGATCCGCCCCTGCGCGGCCAGCGAAAGGGCCTCCGTGAGGAGTTCCCGCACGACCGCCGGCTCGGGTGCGCCCTCGGCCAGCACGTTGTCGACGTGCACCTGGCGCCGCGCTGCCTCCTCCGGGTCGATGTCGGCCAACCCGTCCGAGGAGCCGTAGGTGACGAAGCGGCCGCCTGCGGACACCACCTCGAACGTGGCCCTGCCGAGTGGTCCTCCCGCGCCGTCGAAGGCGAGGTCGATGCCGCCGGTCGCCTCGCGGACCTGCTGTTGCCAGCCGTCCAGCGAGTAGTCGACGGCGAGTTCGGCGCCCAGTTCGCGGGTCAGTGCCAGCTTGCGTTCGCCTCGGGCCGCGGCGATGACTCGTGCGCCGGCGTCGTGCAGGAGCTGTACCAGCAGGGAGCCCGCGCCGCCCGCCGCTGCCGCGATCAGGACCCAGTCGCCCTTCTTGATCTCCGTTCGGCGGGACAGCAGCAGCGCGGTGGCGCCGTCGTGCAGCATGGCCGCCGCCACGGACGAGCTCAGGGTGTCCGGGATCGGGACGATGTCCTCGGCGGGGAAGACGATCTGCTCGGCGTAGCCGCCGGCGCCCCGGGCGATGACGCGCCTGCCCAGCCAGGCCGGGTCCACGTCTTCCCCTGTGGCGAGCACGCGGCCCGCGCCTCCTCCGCCGGGGACGTACGGCGGTGTCAGCGGGAAGTACTCGCCGCCCCAGCCGCTGCGCAGCAGGGTGTCCAGGAAGATCACGTCGGCGACCTCCAGACCCACCACCACCTGTCCCGGGCCCGCCACCGGATCAGGGACCACTTCCTCGCGGAGCACCTCGGGTCCGCCGAACTCGTGCACTCGGATGGCACGCATCCCCACCACATCCCCCACCTCGAACCAACTGGTCGCGTCCCACCGTAAAAGCTCCAGCTTGGTGGAGATCAAGACCTTCAGCAGGAGGCGAAGTCGTCCAGCAGTGCCGAGGCGACCTCGACGTCGGGGCTGAGCTGGCGGTCGGACATGTCCGGGTTGAGCTTCGACTGCGCCGCCTCGAAGGCGGCGCGCAGTGACGGTGTCCCGGGGGTGATGCCGCGCAACCTGAGGGCTCGGACGGCCGCTACCACCTCGCAGGCCAGGACCAGGCGGAACGCGCTGAGGGAGCGCAGGGCCTGGGACGCGGACTGGAACGCGAAGCTCGAGTTCTCCTCCTGGCCGCGGGAGACGACGGCGTTGCCGATGCTCGCGGGCTCGGCGAGGGTGCGGACCTCGGCCAGCGCGGAGTTGGCGCTGTACTCGAGGATCATCACGCCCGAGCTGCCGGGCACGCCCTCGGCGAGGAACGGGCGCAGGCCGGTGAAGTTCGGTTCGACGAGGGTCGCCAGGCGGGCGGTCGAGATGTGGCCGGTGTGCAGCATCGAGAGCCTCAGCCGGTCGAGTGCCTGGCCCAGGTACGCGCTGTGGAACGCGCCGTGGTGGTAGGCGGCGTCGTCTTCCGGTCCGAAGTGGTCGGCGACGATCAGCGGGTTCTCGGCGGCCGCGTTGAACTCGACGTCGAGCACTCGGGCCAGGTCGGTGGCGGCGTCCACGGCCGGGCCGTGGATCTGCGGGAAGCAGCGGTAGCCGAACGGGTCCTGGATGCGCGCGGGCGGGCGCGGGGGTTCGCCGATCAGACGGCGCATCTCGGCGGCGACGGCGACCTGGCCGGGGTGCGGGCGTCCCAGGTGGACTCGTTCGTCGTAGGCCTCGACGGCTCCGTCCACGGCGAGGAACGACAGCGCGGCGACCACCTGGGTGGCCTTCAGGAGCTGGTGCGCGTCCTGCCAGGCCAGGCCCGCCATGCCGATGGTGAGGGCGTTGCTGCTGATCAACGCCAGCGCGTCGCCCGAGTCGAGCTCGATCGGGTCGGGGGTCTGCGTGGAGCCGAGCCAGTAGCGCTCGCCGAGCAGGGTCAGGCCGGTCTCGGCCAACGCGGTGAGGTCGCCCGTGCCGATGGCGCCGTACTCGTGGACGCCGGGGTAGCAGCTGCTGTTCAGCGCGGCCAGCAGGGCGTCGGCCACGGCTCTGCGCACGCCGGCACCGCCCGCGAGGAGCTGGTTGAGGCGCACGACCATCATGGCGCGCACCTGTTCCTCGGGGAGCATGCCGCCGAGTCCGCCCGCGTGGCTGCGCAGCAGGCGCAGGCCGTGCTCGGCCCATCCCTCCGTGCTGATGATCTGGTCGCGGTTCGCGCCGACGCCGGTCGTGCGGCCGTACACCTGTCGTCGCACCACAAGACGCTGGCTGGCGCCCCACGACGCTTCGAGGCGTGCGAGGCCATCAGCGTGGAGGGTCACCGGCGAGTGATAACGCGCGACGCGCACCACGTCGTCGGCGCTGAGCGACTGACCGTCCAGCACGACAGGGGAGTCTTCGACCATGGCGCCAATGTGAGCACATAGGGTTCACAGGTGCTCGTACTGCATGGCCTGTGCACGACCGACGGCGTCCTGGCGCTGTGGGCCGAGGATTCCGGGCTGCCCGCACGCAGCGAGAGCACCCGTCGGGACGCACCGCACCCGTTCGCGGCGTCCGCTGAGTCGCTGGCCGCCGCGGTCGGGCAGGAACCGCACAAAACGACCACGCGGACGTTGCTGCTGCCGTCCTTCTCGTCGGGACCGATGGCCTCGCCCGAGTTGGTGCGCGACCCGCTGACGGCGGGACGGGCGCCGCGCGGCAAGGTGACGCTGCGGCAGTGGGGCGTGCCCACGATTCGCCTCGACGGCGCCCCGGAACGCGGTGCCGAGGTGCGGCTGAGCGACTCCGCGCGGTTCGTGTTCGACGTGGCCGCGTTCGCCGCCGACCTGGTCGACCGGGGCCGCGTATTGCCCTCGGTAGCGCCGGAGCGGGCCGTCGCGCGGTGGACGCCGGTGCTGTCGGGGACGGACTCGGCGCGGTTCGCGGCGCTGCAGACCGCGATGCCGCCCGCCTGCCGGTGCGAGGAGATCGTCAGCGAGCCGGCCGAACTCGTGCGCGCGGCGCTCACGACCGCGGTCGACGAGCAGGTGCGCAGCAGGTTGAACGGCATGGCTCTCGCACCGGCGCGACGAGGCCCCGTGACGACGGCGGAAGCCTGGCTCGACGCGCTCACCGGCGAGCCCGCGTTCGACGCGGACCCCGTAGAGCTCTACGAACTGCGCGAGCAGCTGGACCGCTGGCGTGACAGCGCGGGCAACGAGAGCCCCGTGCGCACCTGCTTCCGGCTGCGCTCGCCCGAGCAGCGCAAGGACGACGAGTGGGCGGTCGAGTTCCTGCTCCAGGCCGTCGACGAGCCGAGTGTTCTCGTTCCCGCACAGCAGGTCTGGTTCGCGGACGACGGTGTGCTGCGGCGGTGGATCCCGGCCCCGCAGGAGCATCTGCTGGCCGACCTCGGCCGCGCGAGCAAGCTGCACCCCGACCTGGACGAGGCGTTGCGCGGCTCGCACCCCGCCGAGATGGAGGTCGACGCGGAGGGCGCGTACCGGTTCCTGACCGCGGCCCCCGTGCTGGCGCAGGCCGGGTTCGGCGTGCTGCTGCCGTCGTGGTGGCAGCAGACGACGAAGCTCGGCCTGAAGCTCACGACGAAGAGCCGTGGCACCGCCGGGACCGTCGCCAAGGAGAGCGAGATCGGCTTGAAGTCCATCGTGGACTACAAGTGGGAGCTCGCCCTCGGCGAGGACACGCTGACCGACGCCGAGCTCGCCGAACTGGCCAGGGCGAAGGTGCCGCTGGTCAAGGTGCGCGGCCAGTGGGTGCAGGTCGACCAGAAGCGGCTCGCCGCGGGGCTCGCGTTCCTCAAGCGCGGCGGCGGCCAGATGACCGCCGCCGAGGTGATGCTCCACAGTGGACTCACTGAGGAGGACGAGAGCCTCCCGCTCCCGCTGACGTCCGTCGAGGCCGACGGCTGGCTCGGCGACCTGTTGTCCGGCAAGGCCGACGAGCAGCTCGAACCCGTCGAGCCGCCGCAGAGCTTCCTCGCTCAGCTGCGTCCCTACCAGCAGCGCGGCCTGGCGTGGCTCGCGTTCCTCGACAAGATCGGTCTGGGCGCGTGCCTCGCCGACGACATGGGCCTCGGCAAGACCGTTCAGCTGCTGGCGTTGGAGGCGTTGAACCGCGCGCACGGCAAGAGGCCGCCCACGTTGCTGATCTGCCCGATGTCGGTCGTCGGCAACTGGCAGCGCGAGGCGGCGCGGTTCACGCCGGAGCTGAAGGTGCACGTGCACCACGGCGCGGACCGCCTGAACGGTGAGGCGCTGCGCGAAGCCGTGGAGAGCAACGACCTCGTGCTCACCACTTACGCGCTGGCCGCGCGCGACGCCGACGCGTTGAGCGACCTCACCTTCGACCGCGTGGTGCTCGACGAGGCGCAGAACATCAAGAACAGCGCGACCCGTCAGTCGCAGGCTGTGCGGCAGCTCAAGGCACGCCACCGCGTCGCGCTGACCGGCACGCCCGTCGAGAACCGCCTCGCCGAGCTGTGGTCGATCATGGACTTCGCCAACCCCGGCGTGCTCGGCACGGTCAACACGTTCCGCGCCCGCTTCGCCGTCCCGGTGGAGCGCCACAACGACCAGGACGCCGCCGCCCGCCTGCGCAAGATCACGAACCCGTTCGTGCTGCGCCGCGTGAAGACCGACCCGCGCATCATCAGCGATCTGCCAGACAAGGTCGAGATGCGCCAGCTCTGCAACCTCACGGCCGAGCAGGCCTCGCTCTACCAGGCTGTCGTGAACGACATGCTGGAGAAGATCGAGGAAGCCGACGAGGGGATCGAGCGCCGGGGACTCGTGCTCGCGACCATGTCGAAGCTCAAGCAGGTCTGCAACCACCCGGCCCACTTCCTGAGCGACGGCTCCCGTGTCGCCGGCCGCTCCGGCAAGCTCGCGCGCCTCGAGGAGGTGCTGGAGGAAGTGCTCGCCGAAGGCGACAAGGCGTTGTGCTTCACCCAGTTCACCGAGTTCGGCAGCATGCTCGTGCCGTACCTGGCCGCGCGCTTCGACACCGAGGTGATGTTCCTGCACGGAGGCACCAGCAAGGCGTCCCGCGACCGAATGGTCGAGCGCTTCCAGGACCGCAAGGGACCGTCGCTGTTCCTGTTGTCGCTCAAGGCAGGCGGCACCGGCCTCAACCTCACCGCCGCCAACCACGTGATCCACCTGGACCGCTGGTGGAACCCGGCGGTCGAGGACCAGGCGACCGACCGCGCCTTCCGGATCGGCCAGCGCCGCAACGTGCAGGTGCGCAAGTTCGTCTGCGTCGGCACGCTGGAGGAGCGCATCGACGCCATGATCGAGGAGAAGCGCGCCCTGGCCCAGCTGGTGGTCGGTGCTGGTGAGCACTGGCTCACCGAACTGTCCACCGCGCAGTTGCGCGACCTGCTGACCTTGTCCGGGGAGGCCATCGGTGAGTGAGCACTGGTCCGGCGAACGTTCCCGCTACGGCAAGACCATCAAGGTGGACAACGGGATCAAGGCGGTGAGCAAGCGCGGCGACATCGGCGCCACCTGGTGGTCGCGCCGGTTCATCGAGGTGCTGGAGTCGTTCGGCATGGGCGGCCGGCTGACCCGCGGCCGCAACTACGCGCGCCAGGGCCAGGTGTTGTCGTTGTCTCTGTCCACGAGCATGGTGATCGCGCTGGTGCAGGGCTCGCGCCCCACGCCGTACAAGACGCGGATCGCCATCAAGTCGTTCACGGGCCAGGAATGGCAGCGCATCGAGCACGCGCTGGCCGGCAAAGCCCTGTACGCCGCGAAACTGCTCGCCGGTGAGATGCCGCCGGACATCGAGACGCTGTTCGCCTCGCTGGGACTGCAGCTCTTCCCCGCGACGCAGCGCGAGCTGACGATGGACTGCAGCTGCCCGGACTGGGAGGTGCCGTGCAAGCACCTCGCCGCCACCTGCTACCTCCTCGCTGAGTCGTTCGACAAGGACCCGTTCGAGATCCTCGCCTGGCGTGGCCGCAGCCGTGAGGACCTGCTCGAACGCCTCCGCATGCTGCGCGGCACTACACGTGCGGCGGTGGTCCGTGAGGAGGCGCCGCCGCTGACAAGGTGCCTGGACACCTTCTGGCAGAGGCAGACGACGTCGAACCTCAGCTTCGGCGATCCCACGGCCGTGGTGCGGACGGACGCGGTGCTCGACCAGTTGGACGGCGTGCCCATCACCGTGGGCCGGACGTCGCTGGCCGAGGTGTTGCGCCCGGCCTACCTGTCGCTGAAGCCCGCCGACTGAGCTCGGCCGGGGTTCCGCTGCAGCGGGATTGGCCGAGGTGCGGGGATGGGCTGTGGTGGGGGTGGAGACGGCCCTGGTTGGGCTCCTTTCCGCGGGGAGGGTCGCTTGGCCGTTCGGGGGACGAGGTTGTGCCTTGGTAACCGGGCATGGGGGCGAGCCGCAGACTCGGTGGGAGTCGCGGGCCTGGTGGGAGGTGCGGGCCTGGTGGGAGCCGCGGACCTGGTGGGAGCCGCGGACCTGGCGGAGCTGCGAACCGGCGGAGCTGCGGACCCGGTGTGAGCCGCGGACCTGGTGGGAGCCGCGGACCTGGCGGAGCTGCGGACCTGGCGGAGTTGCGGACCCGGCGGAGCTGCGGACCCGGTGTGAGCCGCAGATCCGGTGTGAGCCGCGGACAGGTGGGAGCCGCAGACCCGGCGGGAGGTGCAGACCCGGCGGGAGGTCGCCCGACTCGTCGAGCAGAGATGAGGGGATGCGTGTGGGCTGCCAGCTTCCTGGAGGGAGTTGGGGTGGATGGGCGTGTTCTGAGGCCGTTGGTCCTCTTCGAACCAGCGGGCGCGGGTGCGTTCGTCCGCCGCTGGATCCGTTGGGGCGCTGGGGTTCGGGCGCGTGGGAGCGCGCGAGGCAGCGTGGCTCGGATCTGGGACAGCGGCGGGCCGGTTTTGGCTGTCGGCGTTGTGCGGCAGCCGGGGATGACCGTTGCGGGGCAGCGGGTTGCGGCGCTGTCTGGAGGCGTTGGCTGGAGGCGCTGTCCGGGGCGGTGGCCGCCGGACCCGTTGGGTGCCTGGCGGTCCGGGCGCGGTGGCTTGGGTGCGCTCGGAGGGCTGGGCGGCTCGGGTCGGCGGCGCGGGTGGCCCGCGTCGAGGGTCAGTGGGGGAGTTTCTGCTTGGAGCGGTTGGCGAGGACGGTCACGCCGGCGCCGGCGAGGCCTACCTGGAGGGCCAGTTCGATCCAGTCGATGCCTGACGTGTTCGCCACGCCCAGGACTGTGGCTGCCGCTGTGCCCACGAGGGCGGCCGCGATGCCCACGAGGATGGTCGCCAGCAGTGAGATGTGTTGTTTGCCCGGGATCACCAGCCGGCCGAGGCCGCCGATGACGGCTCCGAAGAGCAGCGCGGTGAACAAGCCCTCGATTTCCACTGATGCCCCCTGAGATTCTGGTGTGTGCTACTCCAGGATCTGCTGGGGCGGGACAGCGCGAATCAGGTCTTTCCCTGAGTGGGCCCTGACTTTCCCCCTAGCAGCACGGCGGCTGCCTCGGACAGTTCGCGGCCCGGTACGTCCGGGTCGCAGCCCACCCGCGCCAGACGGGCCCGGATGGCGGTGGGGGAGCGTTCCATCTCGTCGGCCAGGGACCTGATCAGCGCCGGCGAGTCGTGAGCAGACCGGGTGAGCCAGGCGGTGCGCAGGTCGGTGTCGAGGGCTTCGGTCCAGGGCTGGTTGGCGTTGGCGTGGCGGGCCGGGCGGGTGCGCAGGCGCGTGTGGGCGCTCAGGACTCGCGCGAGCAGCTTGCCGATCGTGACGCCGCCCTCTACCGGCAGGCGGAGACGGCCGTCCGCGATCACCTCGCCCGACTCGAGTGAGCCGAGCAGGTCGAGCACCATCGATTCGTCGGAGTCGGTCGTCGCGCTCAGCCGGTAGTGGACCTCGCCGAGCTTGATCTCGTTGTGGAAGGTGGATGTCATGGGAGGGACGTTAGGGAGGGGGTCTGACGGTTTTTCCGCGGTTGGGGGCCTGGAGGTCGTTGTGATGCGGGGAGTTCACTCGAAGGGGTGGCCCAGCTGGTGGTGTGACTCAGAACGTCGGCGGCGTGTCCGCGCTCAGCAGACACCCGTCTGACCACGAACACGGCGGCGTTCTGAGCCACGCCGCTAGCCCGAGGTGACGGCGCTGCGGCCTGTGCCGATGTCGGCCGCGTCCGCCGCCCTGCGGCCCGCACCCCACCCGGCGGCGGAACGCACCGTCACGCGGGAGGTCTTCGTGCGCGTGAACATCTCCTCGAACAACGTGTCCACGGCCTTCTTTCGGTCCGCCAGCACCGGCAGCAACCGCTCGTCCGACACGATCGGGTCGTCGGGCGGAACAGGCACGGCGGCCATGGCCTCCAGCCGCTCCCCGATCCGCGACGCGTAGGCCACGAGGAACGACTTCCGGAACGGCCGTGAGCGCGCCTCGCTGCCCTTGCCGGCCTTCCCGCCGACGGCGACCATCGCCCGTGTCGCCTGCACGAGCAGAGACGTCGACAGCAGCTCCACGCTCTCCAAGTCCACCTCGTCGCCCACCAGCGCGACGAACCCGAACCCGTCGTAAGCCACCGCACGCGACCGGAACGCCTCCGACACCACGTGCACGAGCTGCGCCTTCTCCTTGAAGTAGCTCTTGTCGAGCCACAACCGCCGCGACGTCGCCTCGGCCGGCAGGTCCGCGTCGAGCATCGCCCGCTCCAGCGCGTGCCGGTTCATCAGCTCCTGCGCCTTGGCCGACAGCGCCTCGGCCTCCTCGGGGAACGCCGTCGACTCGGCCTTCGCGAGCAGCCCGCGCACCCGGTTGAGCACCTTCGGGTCGAGCCCCGCGCGCACGGCCGCCATCAGCACGTCGCCCGGCAACGGCAGGATCTGCGGCACCGAGGGCATCCGCCCGAGGAACTTCAGCAGCTCAGCGGCCGTGCGGTTCGCGTACGACAGCGTCTCGATGTGCCGCGTCGCCCACGCCTCCAGCAGCTCCCCCTCCCACCACACGGAGGCGCCGATCTCGTCCAGCTGCCCTCTCCACCGCGGATGCACCGTCTCCGGGGCATGCGGCGAACAGGACAAAGCGATCACGTCCACCACGAGAGAGGTGGCGGACTCATCGAGCGAACGCGCCACCATCTCGCGCACGTCGTACGGCAGCCAGCCGCGCTGCCAGAGCGCGTCGACCGCTTTCACCAGTTCCACGCCACGCAGTATGAGACGTCCGCCATGTGCACAGGTCGGGGACCACCTGGTAGACACGGGATGTGATCGAGCTCCAGTTCCGCGGCCGGACCGTAGTCCGTGAGCACGCGCTGGTGATGGCGATCATCAACCGCACCCCCGACTCGTTCTACGACAAGGGCGCCACCTACGCCGAGGACGTGGCCATGGAGGCCGTGCACCGCGTCGTGGACGAGGGCGCGGACATCGTGGACATCGGCGGTGTGAAGGCGGGTCCCGGTGACCTGGTCGACGCGAGCGAGGAAGTGCGCCGCGTCGTGCCGTTCATCACCCGCGTGCGCGCCGCCTACCCGGAGCTGATCATCAGCAGCGACACCTGGCGCGCGGACGTCGGCCGCCTCGTCTGCGAGGCCGGTGCCGACCTGCTCAACGACACGTGGGCGGGCGCGGACCCGCAGCTGGCCGAGGTCGCCGCGGAGTACGGCGCCGGCTACGTCTGCTCGCACACGGGCGGTGCGGTGCCGCGCACGCGTCCGCATAGGGTTAGTTACCCGAACCTCGTAGCGGACGTCATCGCGGAGACGACGACGCGCGCGGAGAGGGTGGTCGCACTCGGTGTGCCTCGCAAGAGCGTGCTGATCGACCCCACACACGACTTCGGCAAGAACACATGGCACAGCCTCGCGCTGGTGCGGCACACGGACGAGCTGGTGGCGACCGGGTGGCCGGTGCTGATGGCTCTGTCCAACAAGGACTTCGTCGGGGAGACCCTCGGCGTGGAACTGCACGAGCGCGTCGAGGGCACGCTCGTGGCAACCGCGATCGCGGCGTTGGCGGGCGCCGCGGTCTTTCGTGCGCACGAGGTCGCGCGCACCAGACGAGTACTCGAGTCCGTCGCTCGACTCTGAGCTGGAGGTATCAGGTGGACGACGTCTTCGCCCGGTTTTCGGATGACCGGTGGGACGACTTCCTCGACGAACTCGACAAGATCCGCGTGAGCGTGGTGGATCCCGCGGAACGGCAGCAGATGAAGGCGACCGCGCGCCGTGACGCACGAGAAGCGGGCACTCAGCCGTTGCTCGTGCGGATGGCCCTCGCGGACCACTACCTGAACCTGCTCGCCATCGGCGTGTGGGCGGGCGACGAGAGCTGGCGCGCCGATCTGAGGGACCTGGTCGTCTCTCTCGTGCCCGAGGACGACGAGACGCGGGACGACGCCCTGCTGAGTTCCGTCATCGCCGTGGTGCTCGCACAGCTGCTGCAGGACGCACGGCTGCGCGGCGGTTCCGAGGCCGATGTCATCGCACGGTCGGCGTGGGAGAAGGCCCAGGAGTGGGCGGCCTACGCGGAGGACCGCCACGTGGAACGGCTCCTGCAGCACTCCACGGAGGCCGGTGCGCGCGTCGTGACGGCCTCCGAGGTGCAGGAGGTCGTCGAGCTCGCCACGGCCGCAGCGGACGACCAGCACGCCGAGACGATCGCCGCGCTGGAGACGGAAGGCTTCACCGCCGAGTTCATGAACGGCGTGTGGGTCGTGGAGGGCGAGTTCCGCAACGCGGTGAGGGCTGCCGCGCGCGCAATCACGCTCACGGGCCACGGCTGCGTCCTCGCGCGCAACATCCGGTCATCCGCCGTGATGCTGTGGCAGGACAACACGCTCGCCATGGCCGACTCGAAGGTGCCGCGCTGGCGCATCTACCCGATCCTGGCCCCCGTCACGCCGCAATCGAAGTTTTCAGGCGGTGAAGGCCTGCCGTTCACCCGCGAGACACACCCGTTGGCACCCGCTCCGGAAGTCGTGCGCCGGTTGGCGGACGCCGTTGGTGTCAACCTGTCCCATCTGCTGGCTGCATTGCGGTGAAAGGGTGATCTTTGACTTTCCGCAACCTCGACTCGTTATCTTGGTGTCATGCCCAGATTTGCCGAGTTCGATGTGGAAGGCCTGCGCAAATCCAGCGCCGTCGCGGACTTCCCCTGGTCAGAGACGTGGGTCACGTTGATCCGCGTTGATGCCAAGGGAGTTGTCCGGCAAGCCAAGTCGTTGACGGAGAAAGTTTCTTTGCTGACCGTCGCGTCGGGCAAGGACCTCGTCATCGCGTCCTGTCCCGAGATTTACGCGGTCGACGACCTGTCGGCCGCCCGTGCCGCCGTCAGGGCTTCGGTCGCACGCGAAATGATCCCAAGCCTCGGATGAATGACTCCCTCCACTCGGGCTCAGCGGCGAGCGCGAGTTCCGGGAAACGCCCAAGGAGAGTTCCGAACGCGATCTCACCCTCGATGCGAGCCAGCCGCGCCCCCACGCAGTAGTGGATCCCGTGACCGAACGCGACGTGTGGGTCTCGGCCCAGCTGCAACGCGTCCGCGCCGGGATACCGGGACGGATCCCGGTTGGCCGCTCCCAGTGAGACGGCGACCTGCGAGGTTCTCGGAATCGTGACCCCTCCGATCACCACGTCGGACGTGGCGACGCGACTCACCCCCAGCGCCAGTGGCCCGTCGAGGCGCAGGAACTCCTCGACGGCCTCCGGAATCAGGAGCGGATCGCCCGCCAGCGACCGCTTCACGTCCGGATCGCGCAGCAGGGCGAGCAGGCCGTTGCCGAGGAGGTGCACGGTCGTCTCGTGTCCTGCTGTGATGAGCAGCACGAGGTTCATCACGAGGTTCGGTTCGTCGCGAAGCTCGGTGATGACGTCGTCACCGGGCTCTTTCGTCGTCAGGAGCCGCTCTACGTACGCCGCGAACCTGCCGAAGGCCTCGGCCATGGTCGCGGGGACGAGCAGCTCGGTGGAGAGCGTCCGGATCTCGTCTCTGTCCTCTTTGGGCACACCTAGGAGTTCACAGATGACGGTGATCGGAAGCGGATGGGCGAACGTCTCGATGACGTCCACCTCCTCCGTTCCCTCCCACGTGTCGAGGAGTTCGTTGGCGATCTGCTCGATGCGCGGCCGCAGCGCCTCCATGCGCCGTGTGGAGAACGCGCGCGCGATGGGTTTGCGTAGCTGCGTGTGCTCCGGCGGGTCCGTGTGGTTGAGCATGCCGCCGGGGATGATGGCGCTGCTGAGGCCGGGATGGCCGAGCGCCTGGACGACGTCGTCGTAGCGGCTGATCATCCACGACTTCTGGCCGTCCGGCATCTCGACCAGCGCAGGCCCCTGCGCGCGCCACTCGTCGAAGTACGGGGTCGGATCCGTGTAGAAGCTCATGCCGTCATCGTGGTGTTCGCGCTGTTCAGAGGCATGAGTGAGCCATCACCCATCTTCGCGGCGCCGATCACCTAGCCTGACGGCATGGGGTGGCCGTTCGTGGGGAGGGACGCCGAGCTCACCGCGGTCCGGCGTGCGGTGCGCGGCGTGGGGCTGATCGTCGGGGGTCCCGCGGGCGTGGGCAAGACACGGTTGTTGGACGAGGTCGAGTGCGACGTCCGGTTGCGTGCCACGGCGGCGATGTCAGAGATCCCACTCGGAGTGATGGCGCCCTTCTTGCCGTCGGTGGATCCCTCGCCGTTGGCGATGCTGACCGCCGCACGAGCCGTGTTGCGTGGCCGTGTCGTGGTGGTCGACGACGTTCACCTGCTCGACGACGCGTCGGCCGGCCTGCTGCACCAGCTCGTCCAGCACCGGGAAGCCGTCGTCGTGGCGACGTTGCGTTCGGGCGAACGAGCGCCCGAACCGGTGGTGGCGCTGTGGAAGGACGAGCTGCTCCCGCGCATCGAACTCGATCCGCTCGGCCGTGCCGCGGTGGTCGAGGTGCTGGAGACCGTGCTCGGCGGTGTGCTGGAGAGCGCGACGGCCGACCGGCTGTGGACAGCGTCGGCCGGAAACATGTTGCTGCTGCGAGAGATGCACTTCGCCGCGCAGTGGGTCTCGCACGGCGGTGTGTGGTCATTGGACGGTCCGCTGCCGTTGTCACCACGACTGGTGGAACTGGTCGAGGCGCACCTCGCCGCCGTACCCGCCGAGGAACGCCGTGTGCTGGAACTGCTCGCGTTCGGCGAACCGCTGGACTTAGCCGCGTCGGAGGCGTTGGACGGGCTCGTGATCGTGAGCGACGAGGGACTGCGACTCGCACATCCGCTGTACAGCGAGGTGTTGCGCGCGCAATGCCCTCCTCTGCGCAAGCGCAATCATCAGCGGTACCTCGCTTCCGTGCTCGACGATCCGTTGCGGGTAGCGGTGTTGCGTCTGGACAGCGGCACGGCAGACGACCCCGAACTGCTGCTGAAGGCCGCGAACCTCGCCAGCGCGACAGGTGGTGTTGTTCTGGCAGAACGACTCGCACGCGCCGCATGGTCGATCGGCGGCGGGGTGGAGGCCGCACGGCTGCTGGCCCAGGTGTTGCTGTTCACCGATCGTGCGGTGGAGGCCGAAGAGGTCTTCGCGCTGATCGCCTCGGACGACGACCCGGTCGAGCTGCGGACGATGCGTGCCCTGAACCTGGGCTGGGGCCTGGGGCGCCACGAGGAAGCCGCGGCGATGCTGGAGAACGACCTCGCGCGGTCCGTGCTCCTGTTCCACGCGGGCAAGTACGACGAGGTCCGCGAGTTGCTCACCTACGCGGAGCCCGCCGAGGCCGCGATCCTCGCGATGGTCGACGTGGTGCAGGGACGGTACGTGGGCCCGTTCCCGGTCGTCCCGCCGAACCCGGAGGCGGGGCTGGGTGCGGAGATGACGGTGTTCGCCGAGGCGTTCGTGCACGCCACCCACGGCGACCTGGCACGAGCGGAACGCCTTGCCGTGCAGGCGCATCGGGGGCATGCCGAATGGGACTCCATGCGGTCGACGTGGGCGGTGTCGCTGGCCGGGATGGCGATCACGGGTGGACGGCTGCGGGAGGCGCGAAGGCTGCTGCGGGAGGTGCGGTCCGCTCAGCCGTTCGTCCGGTTGTGCTTGCTCGCGCAGGTGGAGGCGTTGCTGGGCAACGATGCGCGATCGTTGCTCGCCGAGGCGGAAGAGCTCGTGTGGCAGGGGATGCGGCCGTACCTCGTCGGCTTGTGGACGGCCCGGATCTGGGCTGGCGGTGTGTCGCCGTTCGACGCGGCTGCTGACGTGCGCGCGTACGGCGAGTACGCCGCCGAGGCGATGCTTCTGCACGAGGCCGTGCGGCTCGGGCACGCTTCCGATGCCCTGGAACGGTTGCAGGAGCTCGCCGCCACCACGACCGGACTTCTGGTCCCGGTGTACGCCGCGCACGCGGAGGCGTTGGTGCGCAACGACGCCAAGGCGCTCCAAGAGGTGGCCGCGCGGTTCGAGGAGGCCGGGTACGTGCTGTTCGCGGCCGAAGCGGCCGCCGCGTCGGGCAACCGCGCGCTGGCAGCCCGGTTGATCGGCCTGTGCGAGGGCGCTCGGACGCCCGCGCTGGCCCAGGTGACGTTGGAGCCGCTCACCAAGCGGGAGCGCGAGGTCGCCGTGCTGGCCGCACGGGGCCTCACGAACAAGGAGATCGCCGAGTCACTGGTGATCTCCGTGCGAACCGTCGACAACCACCTGTCCAACACGTACTCGAAGCTCGGCATCACGACCCGCGGCGAGCTCGCGTCGGTTCTTGCGGATGACCTCGGCAACCGGGGATGACACTCGATCGGACGCAGGATCGCACCGCGTCCAGCGTGCGTGACGAACTGTGAGAGGCCGCGGAGATCTATTCGCGGCACGACCCGTCGTTCCCTCTCAGCACTGAACAACGCGAACCGCTGGCGTTGTTCGGTAGCTAGTCATCGGCCGTGAGGCTGTGCCCGTCCCACGTGAAGCGCACGGTCGTCACGGCGTCGTCCCCGTCCGTGCCGGTCGTGAGCTGGTGGATGGCGATGCCGGTCAGCTCCCGGTAGTCGCACCACTCGTGGTCCGACGTGAGCACCAGGTCGAGGTCGAAGTTGACCAGCAGCTCCAGCAGTTGGCCGCGGTTGGTGGCGTCGACGCCGACGAAGACCTCGTCCAGCAGGATGAGCCGGGGTGCGGTCGGCGTGGCGTGGTAGTGCGCGGCCGCCGCGGCGAACAGCGGGAGGTGCAGCACGATGGCCTTCTCGCCGCCGGACAACGCGCCGTGCACGCGTTTGGTGACCGGCACCCAGCCTTCGCCTCTGTCGACCTTCACGACGAACTGGTGCCACGTCGTGTAGTCGAGCACCTGGGCGAGTTGTTGTTCCCAGCCCGTTGCCGAGTCGTGCGCGCGTGCTTCTTCTACGCGCTCGCGGAAGAACTGGTGCAGCAACGCGCGTTCGTCGTCGTTCAGGTCTGAGCGCAGCAGGAGGTCGCGGGCCTCTCGGGTGCCCGGCGGCAGTTGGGGGTCGACCTGCCAGTCGAGCTGCACGCGGATGCCCGACGCCGTCTGGACGCGTTCCAGGCGCTGGTTCATGGCGCCGACCAGCTCGGTGGCGCCCTGGATGCGCTGGGCGATGTGCCTGCGGGTGTCACCGGTCAGGGTCTGGTCGAAGAGGTCGCGTTCGCCGTCCGTGATGTGCGTGCGCATGCGGTCGCGTTCGGCCTGCAGTGTGTGAAGCAGGGCGTGTGCGCCCATGCGCGCGCCGTCCAGCGTCGCGGTCAGCACGGTGACGTCGTCGTCGGGGTCGAGCGACAGGTCGATGCGGCCGGCCAGTTGCTGCTGGGCCTCGTGCACCGCGGCGCCGAGGCGGGACTCGGAGTCGCGGATCAGGCGCGGGTCCACCGGTCCGTCGGGCACCTCGCCGGCGTCGGCGGGCAGATGGCCGCTGGTCAGGTGCTTGTAGCGGGCTTCAGCAGCCTCGTGCACGACGGCGGCTTCCGCGGCGCGTGCGGTGTCGACCTTGCGCTTTTCCTCCAACGTGCCGAGTGTGCGCGCCAGGCCCGTTTGCTTGTCCTGCAGCAGCTCGCGTTCTTCGGCCAGTGCGAGGGCCTTGGCGCGCAACGAGATGAGCTGCTCGTCCAGGGCGTGGAACTCGGAGCCCGCGGACCGTTCGACGGTCTCCAGCGTGATGGCGAGATCGGCCGCCTCCTGCTGACGGGCGGCCGTCGTCTCCTCGGCCTCGTCGGCCAGCGCGCTGCTCGTCGAGGCACGGCTGACGGCGTCGGCCGACAGCGCTTCGGCGGCGGACGCGTCGTGGCGGTCGTCCAGCCAGCGGTGCGCCGCCGCACCGAACGTGGCCAGCGCGTCCGCGTCCGGGGCCTCGGCCGGAGCGGAGTGCCGGGCGACCTCGGCCTCGGCGACCCGCAGGTTGGCGGAAGCGACGGCGTCCTTGCGTGCGGCGCACCGCAACTGGGCCTTCGTGCGCTGCTCCTCGGCGATCTGTGTCGGCTCGGTCGAGGGCTGGCGGGCCAGTTCGCCCGCCAGCGTCGCGCGGCGCACCGAGATCTGGTTCAGCGCCGCGTCCACACCGGACAGATCGGTGGCCAGCTGCTCGATCAGACCGGTCAGCTCGGCGATCCGGCCTGTACGGGCGCGCTTGCGGGCGTCCGCCCCGATGTAGGTCGGGAAGTCCTTGGTCCACTGGCCGTGCGCGTTGGCGAGGCGCCACGTGCCGTCCGCGCCGATCGCGATGGCGTGCCCGGTCGCCGTGTCGCCGAACGCCACGCCCTCCAGGAACCGGCGGCAGCGCTCGTCGTCCGTGTCGAGCACCTCCAGCAGTGTGTAGCCGGGAGCGGGAGGTGCCAGGGACGGCTCCACGAACCGATCCCGTTCCGTCACGCCGTAGGAGTTGTCCGGCGTGAGCCACGCGTCGAGCAGTCCTGACGCTTCCAGCGCCGCCTCGACGGCGCCACGCACGGACGGTGGCGTCTCAGGGCGGAAGTCGACCAAACGCCACAAAGGGGCCCCTGCGCCGTGAGAGCGGTAATCGCCGTCACGGGTGTACGGAGCAGGCGGCGGGACGTCGACCTGGTTGGCGAGCTTCTCGCGGATGGCCCGGTACTGCGACAGTTGACCGTCCAACGCCGCGCGCGTCTCGTGCAAGCGCGCCTCGATGCGGCTGAACTCCTCGCGGGACATCGCCGCGGCCTCGACGACCTCACCGTGCTCGGCGACGTTCAGCTCGGAACAGCCGTGCGCCCACGTGTCGAAGTCCGCGCGGAACTTCGCAAACGCTTGCTTGAACGCCTGTTCCGCGACGGATTCCGCGTCCGTTGCGACGTCGAGCTCGTCACGGGTCTCTTCAAGCCGTTGGCGTGCGGCGTTCCGTGCGTCGAGCGCTCTCTCGTGCGCGGTGATGGCACGCACGATCTCGTTGATCTCGGTGGACCGGGACTTGATGGCGGCGGTGAGCAGCTGACGGCTCGAGCGCGCGTCGGCACCCGACTCGATTTCCTCGAACACCGACCGCATGCCCGCTTGCTCCGCGGTCTCCCGTGCGATCACCGCGGAACGACGCAGTTCATCGGCGCGTGCGGCCGCATCGGATTTGGCTTGGCCAGCCAGTTCGTCGTCGGCAACGGCCCGTGCGCGGAGCTTCACGGCGTGCGCTGCGGCCTCCGACGCACGCACGTTCGCGGCGGAAAGCTGCTGCCGCAACAGGTCGAGCTGCTTGCCCTCCTGGTACGCGGGCAGGTCGGAGATGCCGGCGATCTCCGCGTCGACCGCGCTCGCCTCGCGTCCCAGCGCCGCGAGCTGGTCGAACGCCTCGTCGGTGAGCGTGATCTGACGCTCGTAGCGCCGGTCGCTCATCCGCGCGGCCCTGGTCAGGTCCTCGAGCTGCTCGGTCGAGGTCTCCAACGCCCACGAGGCCGCGCCCAGCACGCGCTGGGCGTAGACGCGCTGCACGCCCGCGAGCCGTTCGGCGGTGATGATCTCCTCGTCGAGCCGCCGCAGCTCCTCGCGCCGCCGGTCGAGCCGTTCGAACCCCTCCGCGATCTCGGTGAGGTCGGACTGGTCCAGCGGTGGAAGTGCCTTGGACAGCAACGAGGACAGCACGCTCGGGTCGAGGCGCTCGGACAGCTTCGGCGTGCGCAGCTGCAGCAACGCCGTGATCAGCGAGTCGTAGCGTTGCTCGTTCACGCCGGGGAACAACGTCGTGCGCACCGTGTGCCGGTAATCGGCCGGTGAGGTGTGTACGACGCCGTGCTCGCCGATCGCCGCGGCGAGGTCGGCCGTGGTCAGCGGGCGCCCGGCCTCGTTCACCAGCGCCAGATCGCCGATTCGCTGTGACGTCGTGAAGTACGTGGCGGAGACGTTCGCCGTGTTCGTGGTGGCCTGGAGCCGCGCACCGCACGTGAACCACTCTTCGCCGTGCTGGAACTCCAGCCACACGTACCCGACGCGCGTGCTGCCCTGGTTGCCCTCGCCCATGAGATTCCAGTGCATCGTGCGGTCCGCACTGCCGAACGTCGACAAACGGTGCGGACGCAGGTTCGCGTCGAACAGGTACGGCAGCAGCAGCTCGAGCGCTTTCGACTTGCCCGTGCCGTTGGGGCCCCTGAGCAGCAGTCTGCCCTGGTAGAACGAGAAGATCTCGTCGTAGTAGCGCCAGACGTTGATGATGCCGGCGCGGCTCGGTTGCCACCGCTCAGTCATTGAGCTCCTCGACCGCGTACCTGGCTGCGGCGGGCAGCCTGTGAACGGTGCCGTTCTCCGTGCGTGCGAGTCCGAACGCCTCCAGCAGCTCGAGCGCGTCCGCCGCGAGTCTGCCCGCGCCACCGTCCGACTGGTAGGCCTTGGCCCAGGTGCGGAACTTCGTCAGCAGTTCGCGGGACTCCTCGGCCAGGTCCTCGGTGGTGGCCGGGCCCTGTGCCAACCGGTCGAGCAACAACAACGCGGCGACCTTCGCGTGGTTGTCGTCGTCCGGGAACCTCGTGTCCGTGGCGATCGCGTCGGCGTCGACCACGAGGTACCCCTCGGCGCGTTCCTCCAGCGTGCAGCCCGCGAGCCTGATGCCCGTCTGCACGACCTTGCGACCGGCCGGAGACGTCAGGAACGAGAGCTGGCTCGCGTTCAGATCTTCCTTGTACAGCACGGGATCGTCGATCAGCCTGCGCATGACGGAGTGCCGTTGCCACAGGCTGCGGTGCGCGGTGTCGTACCGGGTCTCGCGGGTGAGGTCCGCGATCGTGTCCACTGTGGAGGGCGGCACCGGAGCGGCCAGCAGGCGCGTGATCAGCGTCGGGTCCGCGCGGACGTGCTCGCCCGTCTCGACGGCGCCCAGCTCCTCCAGGAACGTCAGGACGTCGTTGAACGCGTTGCGGTCGCTGCGCCGGGCCGGGTCGAACTGGACGCCGTCCTCGGCCGCGGCCTGCTTCGTGCGGGTGTTGAGCTCGTCGAGCGTCGTCACCGGCGTCGTCAGCAGTTCGGCGCACATCAGGCACAGCAACGTGTAGCGCCGCCGGTCGAACGCCGGACGCGTGCGGTCGGGCCGTTGCGTCACCTTGAACAAACGCGCGTAACCGGCCCGTGGCTCGACGATCACCCGCCAGCCGCAGTAGTAGTCGAACCACTTCGTGATGGGCTCACGGCGCCTTCTGATGAGATCGAAGCCGTCGTGGTCCTGTGCCGCGGTGAGCAACGGCCGCGAGAGCAGCATACGGACACCACGCGCCACCTCTTCGCTCTCCAGCCGTGCGAGCTGATTTCCCGTGCGGCTCATCGGCTCTGCACGTCGATCACGTAGTCGGGCCCGCTCAGCGTGCCCTTCTGGGTGGTCATGGTCGCCCAGCCGCGCGCGTTGCGCAGGTTGATCTGCATCCGCCCGTCACTCGTGCCGGCCGTGCGCGTGCCGGTGCTGTCCGGATCGCTGCCCAGGGCCCTGCCGACCAGGTCGATCAGCCGGTGGAACGTGTCGTGGTCGAGGTTCGTGAGCGTGGAGATCCGGATCGCGCCGTCGGTCTGGATCAACGACCAGGCGTGTTCGAGCTCGGCGCGTTCCTTCTCGGCCTGCTCACGGCGGTTGCGGCGCACCTCGTCGACGTTGCGGACCTTGCCGGTGGCGCCGATGTGCTCCTGCTTCCCGGTGGCGCGCAGCTGCGGCGACACGGGCACGGGCGGCGTGTTGTGCCAGGCCTCGCCACTGGGCAGCAGCTCACCGTCGGCGTGCGCGAGGTGCGCGTGCCTCGCGGGCCACATGCCGAACGCGGCGTTGAACAGCTCGTGCGCCTCGTCCTCGGTCTCGGTCCGCGCGAACCACTTCGCGAGACTTCTGAAGTCGGCCGCGGTGTTCGTGGGCTTCTTGCGCTGCTCGCTGATCCGGTCGAGCACGCGCAACAACTGCACGATCGCCTTGCGCGAGACGTCCTGCAGCTCCTCGACGCGCGGCGGGTTGTCGCTGAACCAGGCCTGGAGGGTGCGCCACTGTTCCTTCCGTTGCTGCAACCACTGGTCCTGGACGAGCCCGGCGCCGTTGCGCGCGCGTTCGTGCAGCTCGGCGGGGTCGATGGCCTGCACGGCCGCGCGGATCTTGTGCTTGCGCGCGTCCAGGTCGGCGATGAAGTCGCGCAGGTGAGTGACCGTGGTGCGCTTGACGTCCTGGAACGTGGCCAGGTCGGCCTGGTCGTCCCTCAGGAGCCTCTGCAGGTCGGCGTTGAACCTGGTCGTGCCGGTTTGGAGGGCCTCCAAGTGGCCTTCGAGCTCTCGGAGCTTCGTGAACGTTTGGTGGTCGTTCAGCGGCTCTTGCAGTTCTTTCAGGTGGTTCTCGATGGCGTCCAGGACCGCGGTCTGCAGTGAGCCGGTGCTCGCCATCGTGCTCGTGGCGTGCTGGATGCCGGCGTACGCGGCTTCGCCCGGTTTCGTCAGGCCGTAGCGGTGCTGCGACGCGTCCAGCAGGCCCCAGCTGCGGAGCGCAGTCAGGGACGCGTTGAGCTCGTCGTCCGCCACCTGCTCGGACCAGCCGACTTGGCGGAGCCGTTGCTGCACGTCATCGGGGGTGAGGACGGTCTGCAGGCGCTCGTTCGCCACCCCGAACACGCGCAGCACTGCGGTGTGCAGCTCCGCCTGGTCGGTCGTGGTGAAGCGGAACAGGTCCGCGGGCACCGGTGGAAACGTCGTCACCTGTGCCACCGTAGCTGGCGTTGTAGGGCTTTCGGGTGACAGGTCGGACGGCCGTCGAGCCGACAGATCGTTCAGGAGGTCAGCGACAGTACCGGGTGGGAGGCGGGCCGGGCGCCGCCGAACGCGCGGACATCACCGTCGGACGACAAGCCGTCAACGCCTGAGCTGCCAACCGCCCCACGCACCGGAGCATGATCACCTGATGTCGAGCAAGCGTGGTGGCAGCCCAGGCTTCTCCAGGCCTTGGATCCGTGGCCGGTCGTAGAGCGGCTTGACGACCAGTGCGACGCCGCCGGCGAGCAGCAGGACCATCAACGTCTTGGCGAACCGGTGTTCGTGGGGTTGGTCCATGGACTCCCAGACTGATCCCGTGAAGGTGACCGGTTTGTGCGTGCCGAGGTCTGCGGCGGTGAACTGCGAGTGGTTCATGGTCTGGATGAGCTCGCCGCCGGTGTTCGGGGTGATGGTGACGGTGCAGCGCCAGGATGCTCCCAGGTACCGCCAGTCGCGGTCGCAGGACGTCGCGACACCGGTGCCCTCGGCCGGACGGGGCCAGAAGTCGGCGCGGGCGGCTATCAGCAGGCCGTAGGTGAAGTGAGCCCCCGCGAGGGCGAGGAGACCCGCTCCGACGTACCAGCGGGTGTGCCTGCGGAGGCGGCGCACTTCGGCCCGCGGGCTCCGAGGGCGCGAACGGCTGTTCTGCCACCAGATGCCGGCGCCGAGCAGGCCGATGCCGATCAGCACGACGGCGCCCATCGTGGGCCACGGAGCTGGGGTGAACGACTCGCGGGCCGGCACGAAGTCGAGCGGGCCCAGGCGTTGCATGGGTACGGACGTGTCGGCTGGGTTCAGCAGCGAGGAGTCGCTGGTGAACCGGGTCTGCACGCCGTTGATGTCGGTGATGATCGCGCTGCAGCTCCAGCGGGTGCCCAGGAGGAGCCAGTTGCGCTCGCACTGGATGTTCTCGGCTTGGGCGACCGCGGAACCTCGGGGGCCGTGGTCCTCCCAGAACAGCAGGAGGAACGCGGCGCCGTACGCGCACAGGGCGAACCAGGCGAGGGCCAGCCAGCGCTGGTGATGTCCTTTCACGCCACCGGCTTCTTGTCGCGGAACATGCGGAACGTGATGAAGAGCGCGACTACCGGAATGCCCATGAGGGACAGCATGTACGCAACCTTGTTCGGGTCTCTGCGTTCGGCCAGCGCCCACTCCGCGCTCGACTGGGATGACCGCCCGGAACGTACGCGGTTGTTGGTCATCGGCACGCGGTTGCCGATGTCAGCCGGCGTGAGTGAGGAGTTCTTGTTGCTGTACGGGTATCGCTTGCCATCGTCGGCGACGATGGTGGCGTTGCAGTACCAGAGGGCTCCGAAGGCCCACCAGTTGCGTGCGCACGAGATGCTCTCCGCGTAGCCCTTCGGATCGCCACCCGAACCTGCTTCGCCGTCGAAGAACAACGTGCCTGCGTGGGCGGTGTAAAGAGCGACGATCCAGAGGACGGTGGCGATGGCGATCCGCTTGGTCATCGGTTGTCGTTGGGGTCCTGGTGACCGCCGTTGCCCACTGACTTGTTCAGCTCCTTGCCCAGTTCCTTCGCCGGGTGGACCAGGTCGCCGTAGTTCGGCATCAGGTGGCTGATGTCCCGGCTCGCCACGGCACGCACCCAGTTCTGGCCGTCGAGCACGCCCTTGCTCATGGGGGAGTCCACGCGGTCCGCCCCGCGACCAGCCGCGTAGCCGGGATCGCCCATGTTCTCCCTGCGCGTGGTGAGCGGCGGTTGGTTCATCTTGTCGTAGAAGTCTTTGACCTTCTGCTTGCGCGCCGGGCCGTTCTCCTTGACGCGGTTCGCCCAGTCGTCGACCTTCTGGCTTGTGCGCTGGGCGAGGTCGTCGACCTTGTTCATCGTGTTGTCGACGCCGTCCTGGAGCCGCCTGCTCGCGTTAGCGAGTCCGTCGCCGACGTTGTCGAGCGTGTCGGCCCTGGACACCTTCGTCGCGGAGTCGGAGGCCAACTCCGCCGCGCGCTGGTTGCCGTAGCTGCTGTTCGGCATCTGCCGGCTCAGCGCGGCCAGCTCGTCGGCCTGCCTGCGCATGGCGTCGCCGGCGCTCTTCGCCAGGGAACCGAGCTTGTCGAGGGCCTTGAACAGCTTGGCGACGAACCTCGCGATCTTGGTGCCGATCTCGACAGCCTTCGTCACAGCGCGCGTGATGAAGGCGGCGACCGAGGCACCTGCCGTGGGAATGGCCGACGCGGCGGCCGGGATGCCCCACAGCAGCAGGGTGCCTGCGAGGTCGGCCAGCAGGTCGCGGATCAGAGCCCTGGTGGCGGCGACGATCGCGCCCGCGACCTTGATCTTGTTCGCCGCCGAGGAGGCCGCGGCGGCGGAGCCCTCCAGTTGTGCGACCAGGGTGCTGCACCGGGCCCGGTACGCGTCGGCCGCGTCGCCGGTCCAGTCCGCGAGCGCCTTCGCCTGGTTGCTGTAGGCGGTGGCCTCCTCGTTCAGGCGCTTGGCGATGTTGTCCCAGGTTTTGCCGACCGCCTCGATGGCGGGAGGGTCGCCCGCGAGCTTGTCGAAGGGCTCGCGGATGAAGCCGACGTTCTCGATGATCCAGCCGACGACGGAAGAGGCGAGCGTGCCGAGCGGGTCGGTGAGCAGGCCGGCGACGTCGAGGACCATCGCGGCGCCGTCTATGCCGAGGGCGACCGGATCGATGTCCTTGCCCTCGAGGAACGGCTTGACCAGGTCTTCACCGGTGTCGGCGAACCCGGCACCGGCGAACGCCTTCTTCTCGGGCTCCTTCTGGGCTACCAGCGGATTGCTCATCGGTTCGTTCCTTCAGACTGGGCCGTCGCTGGTCCGGTTTCGTCCGTATCACCGGGCTTCCTCTTGCGGAACATGCGGACCGTGATGATGAACGCGGCGCCCGGGAAGCCGGCGATGGAGAGGGCTACGAGCGCTTTGACGGGCTCACGCGGTTCTGTCACACCCCACTTCACGGACGCGGCTGAAGATCTACTGGTTCGCACGCGGTTGTTGGTCATCGGCACGCGAGTGCCGACATCCGCGGGAGTGAGCGAGGAATTGCCGTTGTGGTACCTGTAGCGCTTGCCGTCGTTGGCGACGATGGTGGCGTCGCAAGACCAGAGGGCGCCGAAAGCCCACCAGTTTCTCGAACAGGAGATGTCTTCGGCGTAGCCCTTCGTCTCCCCGCCGGAACCGTCCTCGCCACCGAAGAACCGGGGCGCGGCTTGGGCGAGGTAAAGGGCCACGATCCACAGGACCACCGCGATCGCGATGCGTTTGATCATCCGTGCACTCCCCGCAGTGCGTCGCGGTTGCCCTCGTCGGTCTGCTGGTAGGTCTCCGCGGTGGAACAGAGGCTGTCGCCCGTGGCCTCGAACGCCTTCGGCAATTCCGCCAGCAGCAGCTTCGCCTTGTCGAGTTCGTCGTTGAAGATGAACGACCACACCTGGCAGAGCTCGCCCATCGCGGCAGGACCGAGGCTCACCTGGGAGGCGGAGGCGACCTCCTGCAGGGACGGGGAGAGCTGACCGACGATCTGCTTGCCGTGGGCCGCGATGGCCTCTGACTGCGCTGCGAAGCCGGTCATCGCAGCACCGAGTTCCCGCCGAAGTCGTCGTCATCGCCCCGAGGCGGTGCGGGACGGCCCGGTGCGGGTGGCGGTTCGGCGACGGTGCCCGCCGGGTCGATCACAGCGATGCCTTGTTGCACCTGTTCGCGCAGGAAGGCCATGCCCTCGCCCTCGCCGAGGATCGGGCGCATCGTCTCCTCGATCTTGCGGGCGGCCTCGACCTGGGCGCGGCGGATGGTGTCCATGATCGAGCGGCCCAGGGCGTTGTAGCCCAGGTCGTCGGCGCGCGGGGTGAGCTGGAGCGACTCGATTCGGCCGCCGGAGCCCACGGTGACGATGACCGAGCCGTCCGGGCTCTGGGCCTCGGTGCGGGACTCGCGGAACGCTGTCTGGATGGCGTTCGCCTGTTCCTGGGCCTGCTGGAGACGTCCCTCGAAGTTCGCGAGGAACTGGTGCGGATCGGTCATGGGCGAAATGTTCTCATTGAGACGAACTCTCCGCGCACGGTTCGGCACAATGCGTGCATGGTGAAGCCGCTCATCACTCGGGAGATGCGAGAACGTGCCCGTCGCGCGCCCAACAGCTGGTTGCACGTGACCGATCCAGGTCACGACGGTACCTCCACCGAGGCGGTGATCGGGCGGTATCTCGTGGACTCGCAGGGCGAGATCACCGATCAGTACGTGCCGAATCCCCGGTACCGGGCGCGTGAGGTCGTCTTCGAGAACGAGCTCGAGTCGGTGATGTACCTGGTGCATCGGGGCCATGCGGACAAAGCCGAGTTGGTGAACGCGGTGCTGGCGGCGGAACTGGTGTTGCCCGCTGATCCCTCCCGCGAACCGCGGCGGCATCTGGTGGTGCGCGGGGATGTTGTCGACGTCTTTGCCTCGGAACGGGCGCGGCCGCCTGATTGGCCCCCTCACTGGCACCTGTTTCGTGGTGTGGAGCTGGCTGTCGTGCTGGACGCGCAGGAGCGGCCCGCCACGGTGTTGCTGACCGCGCAGGGTGGGGTGCAGTTCGAGATTCCAGGCGAGGTGCTGGTCGACGGACTGCGTGACGTGATCACGATGGGGTGATCCGCATGGTGGCGTTGGTCGGCGAACGGTCCGCGTTGGGCTGATCGGCCTAATCTCCCGCCATGCGGACGAGGCTGACCCCCATGCAGCAGGCGGTGGTGGACGCCGGGCGGCCGTTGCCGCAGTTGACGGATCCGCTGGAGGTCGAGCTCCAGGTCAGTGCGTTCGTCGGGCCCTTCGCGGACAACGAGGAGTTGTGGGAGGTGGTCGTCCGGCACCTGGGGGAGGTGCCGAGCCGGCGCAGTGCGGCGTTGCTGACGGCGCTGGGGCATCTGCTGCCTGGGCGGCCCGGGGTGTGGGCTCAGGAGGCCGCGCGTCATCAGGCCGAACCGAAGTGGGATCTGGGTGGGCTCACATTCGGGGAGTGCTGGATCGGTGATCGGTCGATCGACGCCGGATATCTGGCACTGTTGTGCAGCTATTCGTACGGCGACGCGCCTCATGCGATGGTTTTCATGATCGATGAAATCAATGGCAGCCTCACGCGGCACGCCTTTCTGACGCGGCAGGTGGGGGAGGCGCTGGCTCGGCTGCGGGACGAGATGCGGCTGGAGCTGATCACTCCCGTTGCGGCTCACTGGCTGCTCAGCCGCAGCTACGACCGGTTCGAGCGGCGGCCGGGGCTCGGGTTCGGCATGGACGTGCACCAAACGAGGTTGGTCGCGCGCAGGCGGATTGCGTTGGCCATGAATTGAGTCGCCTGTGCGTTTCGCAACGTGGTGATTCATCTGACTGTGCACATTGTCTGTAGCTCGATCGTGGGTGGGCCATTACTGTCCGGGTTGTCGATCACAGGGCGGAGGGATGGTCGTGGCCGCTCTTGCCGGGCGTGATGATCAGGCCCTCAGTCGTGTCCCTGACCAGGCGCGGCGCCCGTGGTTGTCAGTCGCGTCCCAGCGCTTCGGGCAGACGACCGCGCTGAGCCAGTTGCTGCTGGGCGCGACACTTGGCTTCGGCATGACGTTCTGGGGTGCGTTGCTCGCTCTCACGATCGGGGCCGTGCTGCTCGGCGTCGTGGCGATCGCGGTGGGGGTCATCGGGCAGCGGGAGGGGCTGCCGACGGCGCTTCTCGGGCGGTGGACCGGGTTCGGGCATGCCGGGTCGGCGATGCTGGGGCTGATCATCGCCCTGGCGTGCACCGGGTGGTTCGGGGTGCAGACGGGGCTGGCCGGGGCGGTCCTCGCCGGGGTGACGGGGGTGTTGCCGGCGCCGGTGTGGTCGTTGGTCCTCGGGGTGGTCGTCACGGTCATCGCGGCCTATGGCGTGCGGTGGATGGCGTGGACGTCGTACGTGGCTGTGCCTGCGTTCCTGCTGTTGCTTGGTTACCTCGTGCTGAGCGATGTCAACGATGTCGGTGCCACCGTCAGCAGTCCGGCGCCAGGGCCCTCGATCGGGATGTTGACGGCGATCACGCTGGTCACGGGCAGTTTCATCGTCGGAGCGGTGATCTCACCGGACCTGGCGCGCTTCCACCGCACCGAACGGGACGTCGTCAAGCAGACAGTTCTCGGGATCACGGCCGGTGAGTGGGCTATTGGTCTGGTCGGTGTGGTCCTCGCGCACGGGCTCGGCACCGCGGACGTCACGGGCGTCATCAGCGCGTCCGGTGGGTGGATCGGCGCGTTGATCGTCGTCACGGTGGTGCTGAAGATCAACGACTGGAACCTGCGCTCGGCTTCGCTGGGGCTCGTGAACTTCTTCGACGCCGTGTTCGCGGTCAGGATCAACCGGGCACAGGTGACCGTCGTGGTCGGGTGCGCGGGCACCTTCCTCGCGGCCGCCGGGATCGTGCACCAGTTCAGCCACTTCCTGGTGCTGCTGGCGGTGGTGTTCCCGCCCGTCGCCGGGATCATGGCCGCCGAGTACTTCGTGGTTCGTCAGTGGCGCAACGAGATCATCTCCACCCGGCCGCACGTGCCGCGCTCGGCGCCTTCGTGGGTGCCCGCGACGGTGATCATCTGGCCTGTTTCGGCCGTGTTGGGTGAAATCCTGCCGTTCGGACAGTCCAGTGTGAACTCTCTCGTGCTCGCGTTCGGGCTGTACGTCTCCGCCGGCCGGTTGGACCTCCTGCGGATGCGGACGCGCAGGGCCACCAACCGTAAAGTGGTCGAGGAAGCTCAGGCCGCCTGAGGGGTGGACATGCACATCGGTATCGACGTCGGCGGCACGAACACCGATGCCGTTCTCGTCGAGGGCCGGCGGGTCCTGGCCGAGTGCAAGGCGACCACGACGGCCGACGTGACCACGGGGATCATCGACGCGGTCGGCGGGTTGCGGCACGCGTTCGCGCCGGCGTCGATCACCGCCGTCATGATCGGCACGACGCACTTCGTCAACGCCGTCGTGGAGGGCAGGGGGCTCGCGCGGACGGCGGCCGTCAGGCTCGGACTTCCCGCCACCGCGGCACTTCCGCCGTTCGTCGACTGGCCCGGGGAACTGCGCGAGGCCATCGGCGGGCACGCGTACCTCTGCCACGGCGGCCACGAGTACGACGGCCGGGTCATCTCGCCGCTCCGGGAGGACGAACTGCGCGCGGTCGCCGCCGACCTCGCGGAGAAAGACGTGCGGTCGGTCGCCATCTCGTCGGTGTTCTCGTTGGTCAGCAGCGAGTTCGAGCGCAGGGCCGCGGAGATCCTCACGGCCGAGGTGCCGGGGCTGCTGGTGAGCTTCTCGCACGAGATCGGGCGGCTCGGCCTGCTGGAGCGGGAGAACGCGACGATCATCAACGCCGCGCTGCGCGCGCTCGCCGAGCAGATCGCCGACGGGCTCTCGGAATCCCTGACGGCACAGGGCATCGACGCACCGCTCTACCTCAGCCAGAACGACGGCACGCTGATGGACCTGGAGTACGCGCGCTGCTACCCGGTCGCCACGTTCTCCTCCGGGCCCACGAACTCCATGCGCGGCGGCGCGTTCCTGGCCGGCTCGGACGACTGCGCGGTGATCGACGTCGGCGGCACCACGACCGACATCGGCGTGCTGCACAACGGTTTCCCGCGCGAGGCCTCATCCGAGGTGATCATCAGCGGCGTGCGCACGAACTTCCGGATGCCCGACGTCCGGTCGATCGGCCTCGGCGGCGGCAGCGTGATCAGGCAGCACCCGGACGTCCAGATCGGACCGGACAGCGTCGGATTCCGGTTGGCGCGAAGAGCTCTGGTGTTCGGCGGCGACACGCTGACGGTGACGGACGTCGCGGTCGCGGCGGGCCTCGCCGACATCGGCGACAGGAGCCTCGTCGAGAAGCTCGACCGCACGCTCGTGCGGTCGGTGCTCGACCACGTCGGCGACCGGATCGCCGCGCAGGTCGACCGCATGCGCACGAGCCCGGCACCGATGCCCGTCGTGCTGGTCGGCGGCGGGAGTGTCCTCGTGCCGGACGAGATCAAGGGCGTCCGGCCCCCGCACCACGCCTTCGCGGGCGCCGTCGGTGCCGCGATCGCGCAGGTCGGCGGTGAGGTCGACCGGGTGTTCACGATGGAGCCGGCGCGACGTGACGAGGTGCTCGACGCGGCCCGGCAGGAGGCCGTGGACAGGGCGGTGGCGGCGGGTGCGGACGCGGGCAGCGTGCGGATCGTCGAGATCGAGGAGATCCCGCTCGCCTACCTGCCGGGAAACGCGAGCCGCGTGCGAGCGCGTGCGGTGGGTGATCTGCTGCTCGGCCACTAAGGTCCTGCTCATGCACCTGCTGCGGCCTGAAGAGGTGGACCGGCTCGCTTTGGGCGTGGTCATGCTCGGCAGCGGTGGTGGGGGCGGCGAGCAGGAGACCCACGCGTTCGCCGCGATGCTGCGGCACGAGATGCGCCAGAGCGGGCCCATCACGGTCCTCGACGCGGCCGAGGCCGATCCGGACGGCTACGGCGCACGGGTCGGGTTGCTCGGCGCACCGACCGTCCTGATCGAGAAGCTGCCGTCCGGCAGGGAGGCCGAGGAGGCGCTCAAAGCGTTGCAGGCGCACGACTCCACGTCCGCGACGGCCGTCATCGGGTGGGAGATCGGCGGGTGCAACGGCCTGTTGCCGCTGCTCCTCGCCGCACGGCTGGGCCTGCCGTACGTCGACGTCGACGGGATGGGGAGAGCGTTCCCGCGGATCGACCAGACGACCTACGACGCGGCCGGGCTGCCCACGACCCCGCTGGCCATCACCGAACCCAGCGGCAACCGCGCGGTGCTCGACTCGACCGGCATCGAGAAGCTCGCCCGCACGGTGATGGTCGACTTCGGTGGCTGGGCGATGATGGTCGCGAAGCCGTTGAAGCTCGCGGACGCGGTCGCGGCGGGCATCACGGGTTCGCTCGCGCGTGCCCTCGAACTGGGCGAGATCTGGTCGCGGCGCACGGACTCCGTCGCCGAACGGGCCAAGGCCTCCGGCGGTTTCCTCGTGGCACGGGGCAAAGTCGTCGAGGTGTGGCGTGAATCGGCCGGTGACTTCCCGCGTGGAACGGTGGCGCTGCAGCGGCTCGACGCCGACGACGCGTACGTGCGCCTGGAGATGCAGGGGGAGTACCTCGTCGCGCTCGCGGACGGCGAGGCGCTCGTGACGACGCCGGACCTGCTGTGCTGCCTGGACGCCGAGACCGGCCACCCGCTGTCGGCCGAAGGGCTCGGGTTCGGCGCGGTCGTGGACGTGGTAGCGCTCCCATCACCACCGCAGTGGGTACGTCCGGAGATGCTCGGCAGGGTCGACCCGCGGGCGTTCGGCTACGACCTCGACTACCTGCCGTTCCGGGACGCCGAGTGATCGACGACGCCGACTCCCTGACCGTGCGCGATCTCCTGGAGATCGGCGTGCTCGGCGACGTGACCCTGCTGGCGGGCGAACGCGGTGTCGGCACCGAGGTCGCGGACGTGCGGCTGGCGGCGGACATCACGGCCGTCGAGGCGTGCTCGGCGGGCGACCTGGTGATCCTCACCGGGCACCAGCCGTACCTCGTCGAGGTGGCGCTGCGCCGGGCGTACAGCGCGGACGTGCGGGCCGTCGTGCTGGTGCGGCCGTCGACCGGTGCCTACCAGGCCCCCTCCGCCGCGACGATCTCGTTCGCGAACCGGCTCGGCGTGCCGTTGCTGCAGGCCGGCGCGGACGACCCGCTGCTGGTCGCGGACGCGTTGCGCACGGCGGTGCGGCGTCCCGAGGTCACGGCGGCCAGGCTGCTCAACGCCGTCACCGCGCGGCTGGGGCGCAGCAGGCCCGACCCGCGGTCGGTGATCACGATCCTGTCCGGCGAGCTGCACGTGACGTGTGCCGTGATCAGCGCGGACGGCACCGCGATCGAGGGCGTGTCGCCGCCCGGCCTGCCGCCGGACCTGCTGACCGGTTCCGTCGCCACGACCGTCGAGATGGCCGAGGGCTTCGCCGTGGCCGTGCCGGTGGAGACCGACCGCACCGGGCACGTGCACCTGTGGCTCGTCTCGCACGCGCGGGGCAGCAACAAGCGCCGGGCCGAGACCGTCGCGCAGATCAGCCAGGTCGCGTCGTGGGCGCTGGGCAGCTGGGTCGCCGCCGAACGCCTGGAGACCGAGCGCCGCGCCCGTTCCCGCGGCTCGCTGCTGTCCGAGCTGCTCGCGTCCGGCGACGACGTGCCGCCGCACCTCGTGCAGCAGGCCGTGCTCGCCGGGTGGCGGCTCGACGGCTGGCACACGGGCGTCTACGTCGTGCCGTCGACCGTGGCCGATCCCACGAGCACCGAACGGCTGCGCGTCGACCTGTCCCGCCGCGGCCTGCACGGTCAGCTGGTCGAGGGCGCGGAGGGCTGGTCGTTCTGGCTCACCAACGACTCCGAGCCGCCGCAGTCGCAGCACCGCGAGCTGACCGCGAAGATCGCCCAGGTGCTGGGCGACTGCTCGCTCGTCGCCGGCATCGGGCGCCCGCACCCCGGCGTCACGGGCGTCGGCAGGACGCTCGCGGAGGCACGCGAGGCCGCCTCGATGACCGGCTCGGCGAAGGTCGTGCACGTCGACGAACTGGGCGTGCGGCGCCTGCTGTCGATGGCGGCGGAGACCCCGGCGCTGGTCGACCAGGCCGCACGGCTGCTGGACCCGCTGACGGGCGTGGAGGACGGGCAGCTGCTGCGCACCCTCGCCGTCTACCTGGACGAGGAGTCGGTGACGTCGTCCGCGGCCGTGCGGCTGAAGGTGCACCGGAACACGGTGTCGCAGCGGATCAACCGGGTCGAGCAACTGCTCGGGGTCAGCCTGCTGAACCCGGACGAACGGCTGGCGGTGCACCTGGCGTGCCGGGCGGTCCGGGCGTCGGACGAGGTCACGTAGGCACGAACGCGGGCAGCACGGCGTCGACCTCGAAGCCGCCGTCGTCCGTCGGGCCCGCGGTCAGCGTTCCCCCGACCATCTCCACCCGGCCCCGCAGGCCGAGCAGACCGCCGCCGGAGCCGGGGAGCGCCAGGACCGGGGAGACCGGTCGCGTGTTGCGGATGACCGCCCGCACGATGCTCGGTCCACAGTGGATCGTGATCTCGGTCTGGGCTCCCGGCGCGTGCTTGTGCACGTTCGTCAGGGACTCCTGGACGACGCGGTAGACCGTGCGGCGCATGGCGGGGGAGATGGTGTCCGCGTCGCCGTGTTCGGTGAGGGTGATCGCCAGGCCGGTGCCGGAGTCGGCGACCAGGCGGGCGAGGTGGTCGGGCAGCACGTCGGGAATGCTGGTGGTGCGGCCGGAGCGCAGCACGCCGACCAGGTCGCGCAGTTCGTCCAGCGCCTGGCAGCCCGCGGTGCGCAGTTCGCCCGCAGCCTCGCGGACGCCGTCGTCGTGCGCGGCTATTCGCAACGCGCCGGCGTGCAGCACCATCAGGTTCAGCCGGTGCGTGACGACGTCGTGCATCTCGGCGGCGAGCCTCGTGCGTTCGTCGGCGCGGGCCTGCTCGGCCAGCAGCTCGCGTTCTCGTTCGGCCAGAGCCCGCGTGAGGCTGCGCCGCGTGCCGAGGTAGAGGCCCGCGAGCGCGGCTGCCACGAGTACGAGCAGCACGAGTGCCAGGTCTCCGGCCTGCGTCACGCCGGTGACGATACTGCCGCTTTTGTGCCTTGGATCACCTACTGGAGCAGGGGGTTGACCCTACTTTCGCAGGTGGCGACACCCGACTTTTCCGCCTGCCGAACGTCGGCGTCCGGTCACTGCACTCGACGCGTGAACAGGGCCGTCCAGAGGAACGACTTCCCGAACCGCGGCGAGTCCGGCGGCTCCTCCGTCATCCGGCGCAACTCCACCTCGGTGAGGTCCTGGAAGATCCACCGCAGCTCGTCCGGGGTGTAGCCGACGCCGCCCGCGAGCCCGGTCCGGTACAGCTCCGCGTCCGGGACGGAGGTGCCCTCCTCGTCGGTGAAGCAGGTGAGCCCGAAGTGGCCGCCGGGGGCCAGCGCGCGGTCGAGCAGCGCGAGGTAGCCGACGCGGCGGTGCGGTGGCAGGTGGTGGAAGCAGCCCGAGTCGTAGATCAGGTCGTACGAGCCCTCGGTCTCGAACGCGTCGCCGTGCCGGAAGCGGATGTCGAGGCCTTCGGCGCGTTCGACGGCCCACCTGATCGCGGTCGCCGAGAGGTCCACCGCGTCGACCTGGAACCCGTTGCGCGCCAGGAAGAGCGCGTTGCGGCCGGGACCGCAGCCGACGTCCAGTGCGCGGCCCGGCGGCAGCAGGCCGCGTTCCACGAGGCTGACCAGGTTCTCGTCCGGCTTGGCCACGAAGAACGGGACCTCGTGCGAGCGGTCGGCGTAGAAGCGGTCCCACCAGTCGCCCTCGGGCGACGCGGACAACCCGTCCAGCAGAGTCATGACGTCATCGATCGTGCGCACGGTCCGTTGCACTCAAACCCCCAGGTAGATGCCCTGCCAGTCTACCTGGGGGAGTGGGTTACAGGCCGCCTTCGCTCAGGCGTTTGCGGTAGCCGCGAGCGCCTTCGGAGCCGACGTTCTCGTGGAAGTCGATGCCGCCCGGGTTGGTCTGCACGTGGTAGTAGCAGGCACCCCACAGGCTGGACGCGACCGAGTCGTCGAAGTGGATGAGGCTGCCGTACTTGTAGCCCTTGTTGTAGGGCGTGACGCGGGTCGTCCGCATCGAGTACTCGGTGGCGATCACCGGCTTGCCGGGCCACTTGGACGCGCACCGCGACAGGGTTTCCGAGTACGTGAGCTCGTTCCAGCCGCCCTGCGCGGCGAAGTTGCCGTCGTCGGCGTTGCTGTAGAAGTGGACGCCCACGAAGTCGCACTTCTTGATGGCGTTGACGAAGTTCGGGTTGGCGTACCAGGTGTCCGGGTTCGTGGTCTTGTTCGGTGACAGCGCGGTGCCGCAGATCTTGGCTCCGGGGAACGTCTCCCGGATGCGGTCGATCGTCACGCTCAGGTTGTAGCCGTACGCCCACGGGTCGGCGACGCGGATGTTCGGTTCGTTGCCGAGCTCGATGATGCACTTGTCGGCGCCCGAGCGGATCCTCTTGAACTCGAAGAAGCGCGAGTCGCGGATCTCGGCGACGGCCTGGTTCGGGTCGATCATCTTGTCCGTGTCGCCGGTGACGGTGCGGACGATGAGGAAGTTCGTCGCGCCCGCCGCGGTCCAGATGTGGTCGGGGAAGTTCTGCCACGGCCCGGAGCCGGGCATGCCCCAGCCCGTCACGACCTTCGCGAGGTCGGCGCCCTGGTTGTTGATCGCGTCGATCCACGTCTGGTAGCCGTCGGTGAGCAACGGGCCGTGCGCGCGGTAGTGCGGCGCGGCCGACGCCTGGCCCGGCAACGACGCCATGCCCGCCGCCGCGACCGCGCCTGCCGCCAGCTTGCCGATCGCACGGCGGCTGTACTGCCTCTCGCCGGACATCGCCGGTCTCCCTTCGTCGAGAACGACGCCAGACAACAGCGGCCGGGTATGAGGTCAGGTATGTGATCGGTATGTGAAGCGGTGAACCTGGCCCCCGGTAACGGCTCGTCACTACTTTGACGGGCATGACAGGGGCCGTGACCGGGGCGCACGTGCGGGACACCAATCTGCAGGCCGTGTACCGGGCGATCCGCCGGCGGCACCCGGTCACCCGTGCGCAGCTCTCGCGGGACCTCGGCATGTCCAAGCCGACCGCGAACAGGGCGATCGACGCGCTGCTCGCGGCCGGGCTCGTCGAGGAGGTGCCCCGGCCACCGGACGCGGCGGGGTACGACGCGGTGTACTTCGGACCGCGGGCGCGGGCGGCCACGGTGCTGGCGCTCGACCTCGGCAGCCGGTACCTGCGCGGCATGATCGCCGACCTCGACGGCGAGGTGCTCGCCCGGCTCGACCAGCCGGTGGCGAGCAACGAGCCGGCCCACGTGCTGGAGGTGGCGCTGCGGGTGAGGGACGCGCTCGTCGACACGGCGGGGTCGCTGCCCGAGGTCGCCACGATCGGCATCGGTGGCGTGATCGACCCGCGCACCGGGATCGTCCACGACGCCAACCAGCACGCGCTGGAGGGGTTCGCCGCCAGGGCCGAGCTCACCGCCGCACTGGCCCTGCCGGTGATCGTGGAGAACGACGTCAACCTCGCCGCGGTCGGCGAGGGCTGGCGGGGTGCCGGTGCGGACGTCCGCGACTTCGCGTTCCTGTCGGTCGGCAGCGGTGTCGGTGCCGGGCTGGTGCTCGGCGGCGGTCTGCACCGCGGTGTGAACGGGGCCGCGGGTGAGATCGACCAGGTGCCACCCGGCCAGCGGTTCCGGACCGACAGCCCGGCCGCGGACGCGTTCCTCGCGCACGTCTGGCAGCACTCCGAATTCGCCACCTGCGAGGACGTCATGGCCGCCGCTCGGGTGCGGGACGACCGCGCGCTGCGACTCGTCGCCTGGGAGGCCGAACGGATCGCCGAGCACGCCGCCAGGATCGTGTCGGTCGTGGACGTCTCGTTGATCGTGCTGGGAGGTGGCATCGGCTTGAACGGTGATCTGCTCGCCGAGCCTGTGCGCACCTTCCTGGCCGCGCTGTCGCCCTACCAGCCTCCCGCCGTGGAGACCTCACGGCTGGGCGAGGCCGCCATCCTCACCGGCGCCGTCGCCACCGGCCTCGGCGCCGTGCTCACGAACCTGGTCACCGCCAGGGTCTCCGCCGCTCACTGACGGTCGCTGCGTCGAAGGGGGCGGCAACCCGGTGGAGCCACAATCACAACCATCGTTGTACAACCGTGGTTGGCAATGCCAGGATTCGCCCCGTGGACCTGATGGACATCGACCTCGGGACGCTCGCGTACCTCGCGGGCCGCTCCGCGAACGACGCGATCCTCAAGCAGCTGCACGAGATGGGGCACAAGGGCGTGCGGATGTCGCACGGCTACGTGATCCAGCAGCTCGTCGACGGCGAGCCGAAGGTGGGGGAGCTGGGCGAGTTGCTCGGCGTCACCCAGCAGGCCGCGTCGAAGCAGTTGCTGGAGCTGGAAAGCCTCGGTTACGTGACGCGGGTGCCGGACCGCGTGGACGGACGGATCAGGCGTGCGCAGCTGACCAGCCGTGGCAGGCGGCTGGTCGAGGACAGCCGCCGGCTCCGGCGAGAGCTCGACGTGCACGGCAACGACGAGGTCAAACGCGCGTTGGTCAGCGTCCTGGTCGCGACCGGCGGTGCCGAGCCGGTGCTGAAACACCGGCTCGCGCCGAGCGACTAGGGCAGCAGGTACGGCGGACAAGTCTCATCAACGGCGCAGGTGCGGCGGTGCGCTGGTCGGTCGTGCACCCATTCGGCTGACGGTCGTACCCCTGTCGACCAGATGTCGTTGACGAGTACATGACCTGTGACAACGAAGTCCCGGTCCCCGTGGCCGGGACCCCGGTTCGTCGTCGGCAGTTCCTCACGTTCCTCGTGGCCGCGCCGGTGCTCACCGTCGCGGTTCCCGGTACGGCCGAGGCCGTCATCCCGACGCTGCCGCAACCGGCCGAGATCCTCGACCTCGGCGATGTTCTGATCCTGGCCGGCACTCCGACCGCGGGCGCGCTCGCCGTGCTCAGCGTCGGTGAGGACGGTGTCGTCACCCTCGACCTGCCCCGCGCCGAGGTCGGTCAGGGCATCACGACGGCCTGCGCGATGCTCGTCGCGGAGGAGCTGGACCTGCCGCTCGGCCAGGTCCGCGTCACGCTCGCGGACGCGCGGCCGGAGTTGCTGATGAACCAGCTCACGGGCGGCTCCAACACGATGCGGTCGGTGTACGGCCCGGTCCGTCAGGCGGCGGCGGCCGCACGGGCCCGGCTGCTCGCGGCGGCGGCGGAGCGGCACGGTGTGGCGGTCGACCGGCTGTCCACAAAAGACGGTGCGGTGATCCTGCCGGACGGGCGGCCAGTCCTGTACGGACTGTTGACGTCGGCCGCGGCCCAGCTCACCGGAGTGTTTGCCGCACAACCGAAACCGTCCTCAGAGCATCGGTTGATCGGCACCCCGCAGTCGCGCATCGACGCCCGCGCGATGGTCACCGGGCAGTTCAAGTACACCCTCGACCACGACGTCCCCGGTGCGATGCCGACGGTCGTGCGCCGGCCGCCGACGATCAACGGCTCGGTGAGGTCCGTCGACTCGACGGCCGCGAAGGCGATGCCCGGTGTGCTCGCGATCGGCGTCGTGCCGACGGGGGTCGCGGTCGTCGCGGAGACGTTCGGGCAGGCCATGGCCGCGCGGGACGCGTTGAAGGTCACCTGGAACGCCGGCACGATCGACTCGTTGTCGGACAAGGAGATCCGGGCCAAGTTGAAGGCGGCCACGCTGCCGTTCGTGGTGCCGCCGCTGCTGACCCAGCACGTGGACATGGAGTTCGAGTTCGCGTTCGTCAGCCACGCGCCGATGGAGACGAACTCGGCGATCGCGGACGTCCGGGACGACCGGGCCGAGATCTGGGCCGGGCTGAAGTCACCGATCGTGGCGCGGCAGACCATCGCGGCGGCAATCGGGCTGCCCGAGTCCGCGGTGAGCGTGCACGTGACGCAGGGCGGTGGTTCGTTCGGGCGCAGGCTCTTCTTCGACGCCGCGATCGAGGCCGCGCAGATCTCGAAGGCGTTGCGGCGCCCGGTGAAGCTCATGTGGGACCGCAAGGACGACATGCGGCACGGCCGGGCGCGCGCCGCCAGCCACCACAAGCTGCGGGCGACGTTCGCGCTCGGCAACGTGCTGACGTTCGAGCACCGGGTGGCGTCCGTCGAGACCGACTTCCGGCACGGCCTCGGCGAGATCCTCACCGCCACGGCCGCGTCACTGCCGGTCGCGGGCAACCTCTCGTTCGCGCAGACGGTGTTCCTCACGACGTGCAAGGTGCCGTACAACTTCGGCGTGGTGACCTCGCTGCTCAACGAGGTGCCCCTGCGCATGCACACCGGCTCGTGGCGGTCCGTGTACTCGGCGAACACCCGTGGCGCGGAGGAGGTCCTGGTCGACCAGCTCGCGAAGAAGATGGGCAAGGACCCGGTCGCGTTCCGCCGCGAGTACCTGAAGACCGCCCGCCAGCGCGCCGTGCTCAACAAGGTCGTGGAGGAGGGCCGGTGGGGCCGCGCGATGCCCAAGGGCTTCGCGCAGGGCATCGGTTTCCACGACGAGTACAAGTCGTGCACGGCCTGCCTGGTCGAGATCGACGCGCGCGACCCGAAGAACCCCCGCGTGGTCAAGGCGACGATCGCGGTCGACGTCGGCCGCCCGATCAACCCGCGCGGCCTCGAGGCGCAGATGCTCGGCGGCCTGACCGACGCCATCTCCACCACGTTGCGCGCCGGTCTGCACATCGACAGGGGCCTGCCGCTCGAGGGGTCGTACTCGCAGTTCCACTACGCCCGCCAGAAGGACGCGCCGCTCGACGTGAAGATCCACGTGATGCCGGCCACCGGCGAACCGGGAGGAGCGGGCGAACTGGGCGTGCCGGCCGCGGTCGGCGCGATCGCCAACGCCTACGCGCGGGCCACCGGTGTGGTGCCGACCAGCTTCCCGATCATCTTCCCGGTCGACTGCGAGCCGTTCCCGCGCTGAAGGAGCGTCAGCTGTGCCTACCTACACCATGATCGTCAACGGGAAGCCGGTCACCGTCGAGGCTCCCGCCGACATGGCCCTGCTCTGGGTGCTGCGCGACAAGCTCGGTGTGCGCGGCCCGAAGTTCGGCTGCGGCATCGGTGTCTGCCGCGCCTGCACGTCCTACCTGAACGGCGCGGAGATCCAGCCGTGCGTCACGCCGGTCGCGGAGTGCTCCGGCCAGGAGGTGACCACGATCGAGGGCCTGGCGTCCGGTGACGACCTGCACCCGGTCCAGGAGGCCTGGCTGGAGCAGGACGTCGCGCAGTGCGGTTACTGCCAGCCGGGCCAGATCATGGCCGCGGCGGCGTTGCTCCGGACGAAGAAGGAGATTTCGGACGAGGACATCGACCGGATCGCGAACGTGTGCCGGTGCGGTACCTACTTCCGCATCAGGCAGGCCATAAAGTCGGCGGCGGCCAAGATGAGGTAGAGCCGGAGCACCGCCGGCGCAGGAGGATCCCGTGCTGGCGCTGTCCGTCGTGCTGCTGGTCGCCGTGCTCGTCTGCGCGGTCGTCCGGCCGTGGGGCTGGCCCGAGGCGGCGGTGGCGGTCCCGGCGGCCGTCGTCGTCGTGCTGGTAGGGGCGTTGCCGCTCGGCCACGTCGTGGACGAGGCGGTGCGGCTGGGGCCCGTGATCGGGTTCCTGGCCGCGATCCTCGTGCTGGCCAAGCTCTGCGACGACGACGGGCTCTTCCGCGCGTGCGGCACCTGGATGGCGCGGGCGTCCGGTGGCAGACCGCGGACGTTGCTGGGCGGGGTGTTCGTCACGGCCTCGGTGACGACGGCGGTGCTGAGTCTCGATGCGACGGTCGTGCTGCTGACGCCGGTGGTGTTCGCGACGGCCGCGCAGCTCGGGATGCGGCCCAAGCCGCACGTCTACGCGTGCACCCACCTGTCCAACAGCGCGTCCCTGCTGCTGCCGGTGTCGAACCTGACGAACCTGCTCGCGTTCGCGTCGAGCGGGCTGAGCTTCACGCGGTTCGCGGCGCTGATGGCGTTGCCGTGGGTCGTGGCGATCGGCGTGGAGTACCTGGTGTTCCGGCGGTTCTTCCGCACGGACCTCGACGCGCCCGTGCACGCGCCCGTGGAGCAACCGCCGCAGGACCTGCCGATGTTCGCGCTGGCCACCGTCGGGCTGACGCTCGTCGGGTTCGTCGTCGCGTCCGCCACCGGCATCGACCCGGCGTGGGCGGCCTGCGCGGGTGCGGTCGCGATGGCCGTGCGGGCGCTCGTCCGGCGCCGCACGTCGCTGGTCGAGGTCGTGCGGGCGGCGTCGCTGCCGTTCCTCGCCTTCGTGCTGGGCCTCGGCATCGTGGTGCGGGCGGTGGTCGACAACGGACTGGACGACGTGCTGAGGCTCGCGATCCCGGACGGCACCGGCCTGCTGGCGCTGCTCGGGGTGGCCGCGGTCGCCGCCGTGCTCGCCAACGTGATCAACAACCTGCCCGCGGTGCTCGTGCTGCTGCCGCTGGTCGCGCCGATGGGACCGGGTGTGGTGCTCGCGGTGCTGCTGGGCGTGAACCTCGGCCCGAACCTCACCTACGCGGGCTCGCTCGCGACGTTGCTGTGGCGGCGGATCGTGCACGACCACGGCACCGAGGTGAACCTGCCGGAGTTCACGAAGCTCGGCCTGCTCGCCGTGCCCGCCACCCTGGTCGGCGCCGTCGTGGCTCTGTGGGCGTCCCTGCGGCTGATCGGAGGGTGACCACAGCGGTGGTCGTAGCGGCAAACTTGCGTGCACGCACTTTTTGGACCTAGTCTCGGTGGCATGCGCGCCAAAGGCATCGCGTACGACACCGGTTTCGTGCGCCACGGAGAGATCTCACTCGAGAAGTTCGACCTCGACGAGGTCCGGCGGGACCTGACCGTCATCAGGGACGACCTGCGCTGCAACGCAGTCCACCTCGTCGGCGGTGATCCGGAACGCCTTGAGCAGGCCGCCGGGATCGCTGCCGGGCTGGGGCTGGAGGTCTGGTTCTCGCCGTACCCGCTGGAACTGACGCCGCCCGAGATCCTCGGCCTGTTCACCGACTGCGCGCGCCGCGCCGAACGCATCCGGCTCGGAGGTGCCGAGGTCGTGTTCGTGGCGGGCGTCGAGCTCAGCGTCATGAACTCCGGCTTCCTGCCCGGCGACGACGTGGCGCAGCGCGTGGGCCTGCTGCTGGGCGACCCCGAACGGATGCGGGAGGCCGGCGCGAAGCTCAACGGGTTCCTCGCCGAGGCTGTAGGCGTTGTGCGGCAACACTTCCACGGCAAGCTGACCTACGCGTGCATCCCGTTCGAGAACCCGGACTGGGACCTGTTCGACGTCAAGTCGTTCGAGCTGATCCGGTCCGCCGAGGTCGCCGGTGTGTACGCCGAGAGCATCAGGAACGTGGTGGCGCAAGGGAAGCCGGTCGCGATCACGGGCTTCGGCACGGCGGCCTGGCGCGGTTCGGGGGCCGTCGCGCCGCGCAGCATGGAGATCGTCGAGCACGACGAGTCGGGGCTGCCGGTCCGCGTGAAGGACGGCTACGTCCGTGACGAGGAGGAGCAGGCCACGTACCTGCGGGAGGTGCTGGAGACCTTCGAGGCCGAGGGGGTCGACGCGGCGTTCGTGTACATGTTCGCGCTGGCCAACTATCCGCACCGGCCCGGCGATCCGAGCCGTGACCTCGACATGGCCGCTCCCGGCATTGTGAAGGTCTACGACGATGGCACTTGGGAGCCCAAGGTCGCGTTCGGTGCCGTCGCCGAGGTCTACGAGCGGATTTAACCGCTTGGCGCGCACGACGGCTCCAAGCCAGAATCGTGGGCACCATGAGCGCAAGGTTGCGAGCGATCGCCCACGACACCGTCGCCATCGCGGAGCGCGGCTCCTACTCCACCCCGGCGGGCGAGGTCACCATCGCCGTCGCCCCCGCCGTCGAGGGGACCCGCCTGCACCTGCCGGACGAGGTGCTGTCGCTGCCCCCGGAGACCGGCGGCGTCCGCATCGACGTCACCAACGAGTCCACTTTGGACGCCACGCGCCGCCTCGGTGGTGACGTCGCGGCGCTGAACTTCGCCTCCGCGCGCAACGCCGGTGGTGGGTTCCTCAGCGGCGCGCAGGCCCAGGAGGAGAGCATCGCCCGCGGCTCGGCGATCTACCCCTGCCTGCGCGCCGCCGGTGAGTTCTACTCCTACCACCGCGCGCACGAGGACCTCGTCTACAGCGACCGCGTGATCTACTCGCCGCGCGTGCCGGTGTTCAAGGACGACAAGGGAACTCTCCTCCCGCAGCCGTACGAGGTCTCGTTCCTCACGGCCGCGGCGCCGAACCGGTCCGCGATCCTGCGCAACCAGCCCGAACGAGCCGACGCCGTCCCGCTCGCGTTGCTGCGGCGGGCCATCCGCGTGCTGCACGTCGCCGCGTCGCACGGCCACCGCCGGCTCGTGCTGGGTGCGTGGGGGTGCGGCGTGTTCGGCAACGACCCGGCCACCGTCGCGCAGGTCTTCGGGCTCGCGCTGCGGGACAACCGCTACTTCGAGCACGTCGTCTTCGCGGTGCTGGACCGCCAGACGGGCACGCCGACGTTCACCGCGTTCAACGAGGCTCTTCGGTGAACCCCGCGGGGATCTGGGTCCTGAGCTGGGCCAGGTTCTCCGGTGTCGGCGGCAACCACGTGACGTCGAACGCCCTCGCCCCGTCCTGCTCCCACACCCAGCGCACCGGCAGGTACGTGGAGGCGTCCACCCACATCCGCAGACCGGGTTCGGCCTTGGCCGCCGCGACGGTCAGCCGCACGGTGTCCTTCCCGCCGATCACCTCGGGCCCGTCCACGGTGACGGTGCCTGCGGCGATCGCCTTCTGGATCCGTTCGGGCGTCCAGACCTCGTCGGCCGGTGACTCGCCGGGCCGCGAGCGGAACGTGCGGGTGCGGTGGTCGGCGAAGACGTCACCGGCGGCCGAGCGGCTCAGGTCCACGACCGTCCTGCCGTCCACGGAGACCCGGTACCGGAACGCGCTGCCGTCGGCGGCGTGCCACCGTTCGCTCAGCCCGCGCTGACCCGGTTCGAGGTACTTGTCGCCCTGCACCTCGGCCTGTTCGTGGATCACCATTCCCCGCACGCCTTCGAGTGCGGTGCTCACGCGTTCCGAGGCGACCGTCACCGGCACGGGCTGGGGCGCGGGCAGCAGCACCACGGCAGCGGCCGCGGCGGCGACCAGCGGAAGCGCGAGCCACGGCCACCGCCGGCGGGACCGCCCGCGCCGCACCGAGGCGAGCAGCGCGGCCGAGTCGGCGGTCACCCCGGCGACCTCGGCGTGCAGCACCGCGCGCACGTCGTCGAGCAGTTCGTTGTCAGACACCATGAGCGTTCTCCGTGATCTGTTCTCCGAGCAACTCGCGCAGCCGTGCGACGGCTCGGCTCGTGTGCGCCTTGACGGTCCCTTCCGACGTGCGCAGCGCGTCCGCCGTCTCCGCCACGGACATGCCGGCGAAGTAGCGCAACACCACCGCCTCGCGCTGCCGTGGCGGCAACCTGGCCAAGGCCCGGCGCAGCGCGTCGCGGTCGACCACGGTGTCGGCGGGATCGCGTCCCGCGGACACCTGGTGGGCGTTCGTGAACTCCTGCTCCGACACCCGTCTGCGGGACCGGCGCCACCGGTCGCGGGCCAGGTTGACCAGCACCTGGCGGGTGAACGCCTCCGGTGCCGTGTGGACCGACTTCCAGCGCGTGGCCAGACGCATCAGCGCCGTCTGCAGGATGTCCTCGGCGTGGCCGACGTCCCCCACGAGCAGCACGGCCGTGCGTAGCAGCGCGGTCGAACGGTCCAGCACGAACCGGTCGAAGTCTGCGCTCAGTTCTCGTTGCACGATCAGGTAGACGACGAACTCCAGCCTTCGGTTTACCTGAGAGTCGTACCGATTTAGGCCTCTGACCTGCAGTGAGCCAAAGTGATGCCACTTTGAGCCAGAAATGCTTGCTGGTGGTGCCACCGTGTGCCATAGTGATGCCATGGATCTGACCCCGTATGTGGCTTCCCTCGGTCGCGAGCTGCTGACCGCCGTCGAGACCGGCGGCGACGAAGCGAGTGCGCTGGTCGAGCGGTTGACCGTGACGATGGAGTCGGCGATCCGGCTGGCACTGCTCGAAGCGTTGTCCGCCGCCGCCGACGAGATCACCGCGGACCTGGCACCGGACTCGGTGCAGGTACTGCTGCGGGGCCGTGACCCGAAGTTCGTCGTGACACGCCGGGCACCCGAGCCGGCCGCGGTCGCGCCGGAGCCCACTCCCGCCGAGGACGTGACGGCCGGCTTCGACGACGGCACCACCGTGCGCATCAACGTCCGCCTGCCCGAACCGCTCAAGGCGGCGATCGACGAGGCCGCAGCCAAGGAGGGCCGCTCGGTCAACGCGTGGCTCGTGCGTGCCGCGTCCGCCCAGCTGAGCCCGAAGCGCGAAACCATCGAGGAATCGATCGCCAACAGCCTCACGGGCTCGCAGCGTCTCATCGGCTGGGTCCGCTAACACCCGTCCGGCATCACATCGCCCCGACCTGCGGGGATGTTCCACCGACACCTTCTGAGGGGACAGCCATGCCTTCTTACGACACGCCGGATCCGATTTCCGTACTGCTCGACGTCTACGCGGGCCACGTCCAGATCGTCGCGACCGACCGCACCACCACCGCGGTCGACCTGCGGCCCTCGGACTCGTCCGACTCCTCGGACGTCGAGGCCGCGCAGAAGACCAGGGTCGACTACGCCGACGGCACGCTGATCGTGCGCGGGCCGAAGCGGACGTTCGACTTCTCCAAGAAGACCAGGTCGGTCGACATCGTGATCGAGCTGCCCACCGGGTCCAAAGTGGACGTCGACGTGACGGCGGGCAGCATCCGCACCACCGGGGTGCTCGGCGAGACCGAGGCCGACCTGTCCGCGGGCAACATCCACCTCGACCGCACCGGCCGGCTGAAGGCCGACACCGGCGCCGGGCAGGTCAAGATCGGCACGGTCACGGGCAACGCCGAGGTCAAGACCGGCAGCGGGCACATCCGCGTCGGCAGGGTCGACGGCGCGCTGGTTGTCAAGAACTCCAACGGCCACATCGACGTCGGCACGGTCGAGGGCGAGCTGCGGGCCCGTTCGGCCAACGGCGACATCAACGTCGAACGCGCCGGGGCACTGGTGGAGGCCAGGACCGCGATGGGCTCCATCGAGGTCGCCGAGGTCGTCAGCGACACCGTCACGCTGAACACCGCCATGGGCGGCATCGAGGTCGGGATCGCCCAGGGCACCGCCGCGTGGATCGACGCCAAGACCTCGTTCGGCCGCGTCAGCAACACGCTCGACGTGAGCGACGGCCCCGGCAACTCCGCGCAGACCGTCAAGGTCACCGCCCACACGTCCTTCGGCGACATCTCCGTTCGCCGCAGCTGAGGGGAAATCCATGAACGCGATCAAGGCAACCGGCCTGCGCCGCTCGTACGGCGACAACGAGGTGCTCAAAGGCGTCGACCTGAACGTCCAGCGCGGCACCGTCTTCTCGTTGCTCGGCGCGAACGGCGCCGGCAAGACCACCACCGTGAAGATCCTGTCCACGCTGATCCGGGCGGACGGCGGCAGCGCGTCCGTCGCCGGTCACGACGTGGCGGGCGACCCCGACGCCGTCCGCGCCGCGATCGGTGTCACCGGCCAGTTCTCCGCCGTCGACAACCTGATGACGGGCCGCGAGAACCTGAAGCTCATGGCCGACCTGCACCACCTCGGCAAGGCCGACGGCAGGCGCAAGGTCGAGCAGTTGCTGGAGCAGTTCGACCTGGTGGACGCGGCCGACAAGTCCGCGTCGACCTACTCCGGCGGCATGCGGCGCCGGCTCGACCTCGCGATGACGCTGGTCGGGTCGCCGCAGGTGATCTTCCTGGACGAGCCGACCACCGGACTCGACCCGCGCAGCCGCCGCACCATGTGGCAGATCGTGCGGGAGCTGGTGGCGAGCGGCGTCACGATCTTCCTGACGACCCAGTACCTCGAGGAGGCCGACGAGCTCGCCGACCGGATCGCGGTGCTGGACCACGGGAGGATCGTCGCCGAGGGCACCGCGGACGAGCTCAAGCGCCGCATGCCCGGTGGTCACGTCCTGTTGCAGTTCACCGAGCTGCGCGACCTGGAGTCCGCCACGCGGATCATCGGCGAGGCCTCGCGCGACGGTGACGCGCTCGCCCTGCGGGTGCCGAGCGACGGCAGCGTCCGCTCGCTCAAGGCACTGCTCGACCGGCTCGACGAGAACGCCGTCGCCGTCGAGTCGCTCAGCACGCACACGCCCGACCTCGACGACGTCTTCCTCGCCCTCACCGGCAACCCCGAGAAGGCGACCCAGAAGGAAGTGACCCTGTCATGACGTACGCACTGACCGACTCGGCGACGATGGTGCGCCGCAACCTCAAGCGGATGATCCGCTACCCCTCGCTGACGTTCCAGCTCCTGATCATGCCGGTCGTCTTCCTGCTGCTGTTCGTCTACGTCTTCGGCGGCACCCTCGGCGCCGGCCTGGGCGGCCCGAGCGGCGGCAGAGCCGAGTACCTCAACTACGTGACGCCGACGATCATCCTGATGTCGATCACCGCCGCGGTGCAGGGCACGAGCATCTCCATCGCGATGGACATGACCGAGGGCATCGTCGACCGGTTCCGCACCATGGCGATCGCACGGGTGTCCGTCCTCACCGGACACGTCGTCGGCAGCCTGGTCCAGACCGTCCTCGCCATGTCGGTCGTCTTCGGTGTCGCCGTCGCGATCGGGTTCCGGCCGCAGGCGAGCGCACTCGACTGGCTCGCGCTGGCCGGTCTGCTGGTGGCCATGTCGTTCGCGATGATCTGGCTCTCCGCCGCACTGGGCCTCGCCAGCAAGTCCGTCGAGTCGTCGAGCAACGTCGGCCTGCCGCTGATCTTGCTCCCGTTCTTCGGCAACGGTTTCGTGCCCACCGACTCGATGCCGACCGTGTTGCGCTGGTTCGCCGAATACCAGCCGTTCACCCCGTTCATCGACGCCCTGCGTGGTTTGCTGATGGGCACGTCGATCGGCAACAGCGGCTACATCGCCTTCGCCTGGTGCGCCGTCATCGGGTTCGGCGGCTACCTCTGGTCCAAGAAGCTCTTCAACCGCGAATCAACCCGCTGAAGGAGATATCGATCATGCTGCACGGCTTACCCATGGAACGCGACGTCACGCCGTTCGACCCGCCCGGTGAGATCACCAGGGTACGCGCGACCCGCCCGGTCAGCCCGATGCTCTTCCCCGACGGCCACGAGGGGTGGCTGGTCACCGGGTACGAAGCGGTTCGGCAGGCGTTGGCGGACACCAGGTTCAGCAGCCGGCAGGACCTCGGCATCATCCACGTGCCTTTCCCGACGCCGGGCATGCCGGAGATGACCGAGCCGGTCCCCCAGACCCCTGGCCTGTTCATCAGCATGGACCCGCCGGACCACACCCGGTTGCGCCGCAAGCTCACCGGGGCGTTCACGGTCAAGCGGATGAAGGCTCTCGAAGAGGGCATCGTCGAGATCACCGAGCGGCAGCTGGACGCGCTGGCGAAGCTCACCCCGCCGGTCGACCTCGTCCGGGAGTTCGCGCTTCCGGTGCCGTCACTGGTGATCTGCGAGATCCTCGGCGTGCCGTACGCGGACAGGGACACGTTCCAGCACAACTCCTCCAAGTTCATGGAACGGCAGGTGAACCTGGAGGACAAGATGGCCGCGTACATGGCGATCACCGGCTACCTGGGTGAACTGGTCGTCGCCAAGCGCGCCGAACCGGGCGACGACCTGCTGTCCGACCTGGCCGGGGACGAGGACCTCAGCATCGAGGAACTCGTCGGAATCGCGTTCCTCCTGCTGCTCGCGGGCCACGAGACGACCGCGAACATGCTGGCGCTGGGCACTTTCGCGTTGCTGGAGCACCCGGACCAGCTCGAAGCCCTGCGCGCGAACCCGGAGCTGATCCCCGATGCCGTCGAGGAACTGCTGCGCTACCTGGCCGTCGCCGACATCTTCTTCCGGTACGCCGCGGAGGACGTCGAGTTCTTCGGGGAGACGATCCGCGAGGGTTCGATGGTCGTGTTGTCGCTGCTGGCGGGCAACCACGACCCGGAGCGTTACGAGCACGCCGACTCGCTCGACGTGCACCGCAACGCTCGTGGCCACCTGGCGTTCGGGCACGGCGTGCACCAGTGCCTCGGTCAGCAGCTGGCCCGCATCGAGATGCGCGCCGGGTTCGAGGGACTGCTGCGCCGCTTCCCCTCGCTGGAACTAGCCGTTCCGGCAAGGGAAGTGAAGCTCAGGACCGACATGAACATCTACGGCGTCCACGCCCTGCCCGTCACCTGGGCGTAGTCGTCAGGCGGTGAAACCGCCGTCGACGTTGATGCTGGCACCGGTGACGTACGCACCGGCCTCGCCGGCCAGAGCCGCGACCAGCTCGGCGATCTCCGCCGGATGCCCGTAGCGCCCCAGCGCGGTCAGTCCGCGAATCGTGTCCGACAACGGCCCGTCGGCCGGGTTCATGTCGGTGTCCGTAGGCCCCGGGTTCACCACGTTCGCCGTGATGCCCAACGGACCCAGCTCGCGCGCGAGTCCTTTCGTCATCCCGATCAGCGCGGTCTTGCTCGCCGAGTACAACGCGAAGCCCGGAAACGGCGCGTACACGGCGACATTGCTGCCGATGCTGATGATTCGACCACCGTCGTGCATGTGCCGTGCGGCCGCTCGGGCCGCGAGGAACGGCGCCCGCACGTTCACGGCCATCGTGTGGTCGAACTCTTCACGGCCGAGTTCCTCCAGGGGGCCGACCTGGAAGACCGCGGCGTTGTTCACCAGCACGTCGAGCCGTCCGAAGTGGACCGCGGTCTCCTCGACCGCGGCCACCACGGCGTCCGGGTCGGCGCTGTCGGCCTGGATGGCGAAAACGTTGTCCGGCTTGGTGTTCTGGTACGTGACGGCGACGCGGGCGCCGAGAGCGGTGAGCTTCTCGGCGACCGCGGCACCGATGCCGCGGCTCCCGCCGGTGACGAGAGCCGCTTTTCCCGCAAGTGATCCCATGCCGTCCAGTCTGCTGGAACCGCTCCGGGGATTCTGGCGGGAATCGGACCGTCAGTTGGCGCCTCGGACGTACGCCCAGGCGGTGCGGTTGAGGGAGTCCTCGATCCCGGTGAAACCCTCGTTGGGGTTGAGGACGTCCTCGTGGAAGTCGACGTCGACGTCGTCCGCGGTGCCACCGACGGCGTCCGGGCCCACGCCGAACATGCCCTTCGGGTTGCCGCCCTGGTCCATGATGGCGTCGAGCGCGTTGAACTGGTCCTGGTGCCAGCTGCCCGACATGTGCCCGGCCTCGTGCGCGGTGATGTTGCCGATCGCCCGGCCGATGAACGCGATCCTGTCACTGGCCGGGGTGATGTAGCGGTTCAGCGACGTGCCCGTCTGGGCCGCGGGAGCGCTGAGGATGTCGAGCAGCACCAGTGAGGTCTCCTCCTTGCCGAAGTTGCCCGCGTCGATCGACTGCGCGATGCCGACGGTCTGGATGCCGGCCTCGGCGATCGAGCCGCCGATGACCACCCGGCTGACGTTCTTCTGGCCCCACGGGTCGGCGTGGTCGCGGCTGTTGAGGATCCGCACGGCGAACCGCTTGTTGGTGCCCTTCGCGGCGAGGTCCTTCTCGATGTTCTCGCGCGTGGTCGCGACGACGCCGTCGATCACGGCGTTCTCGTCGGCGGCGGAGAGACCCCAGCCCGGCAGGAACTTCTTCAACGGCGAGAGGTCCTTGTTGCCCGCACTGGGATCGGAGCTGAAGATCCGGGTGTTGACGCGGGCGCCGTCGAAGTCGAGGAAGATCGTCAGCACCTCGGGCCGCTGGTTGAGCTCGGAGCCGGGACGGTAGGCCTCGACCGTGACGTCGTAGCGGCCGTCACCGTTCTCGGCGCCCACGGTGTAGCGGCCGTCCTTCGGGGCCACGAAGTCCGCGACGGCGTTGCCACCGGCGGGCATCGGGGAGTTCTCGGCGTACAGGAAGCTGAAGTCCTGCGACGAACCGAAGACCTCCCGTCCGGCCGGGTCGTGGACGACCACCCTGGTCGCCTTGCCCGCCGCCGACGCGCCGAGCACGTCACCGGCCTTGAGGTCGACGGAGAAGTGGTCCTTGTCGTTGCTGCCGGAAGAGACGGTCAGGTCGTAGTCGCCCTCGGTCAGGACGCGCTTGCCGGTGCCCGGCTTCAGCGGGTCGGCCGGGATGCCACCTGGCCCGGCCGCGGCGACCATGACGTACACGTCCTGACCCGCGGGCAGGAAGACCTGCAGCCTGCTGTCGGTGGTGCCCGCGAGGTTGTCGTGCTGTCCCAGGAGCGACCCGGTCGAGTCGAACGCGGCGAGCAGCGTGTCGAGGTCGCCCGCCGGGGTGTCCGTCGTGACGACGACGTACTTGCCTTCCGAGCCGCCGGTGAGCCGGTAGAAGTCGTGGTCGCCGCTGCCGTCGCCGCCGCTGCCGTACGGGCCGTCCCCGATCGTCCCGCTGGTCCGCACGGACGTGCCGAGGGCGCTCGCGTGCGGGATGGCGTCGTTCATCTCGGCGGACGGCGGCACCACGGGGATCGTGGGATCACCCGCGAGGTCGCCGGTGAGCGTGAGCTTCGGGTTCTTGCCCCTGCCGGTCCCGAACCCGGCCACGTGCTCGGCCTTCGAGGGCGCGTCGTTGGCGCCCTGCCCGGTCTCCTTCTCGGTGTACGCCAACGGCTGGCCGGCGCTCTTCGCGGCCACGCGGGCCTGCTCCCGGTTCTGCTTGCGGGCCTCCCGGCCGCGGTGCACCGCCGCCCAGTCGACCTGTGCCTCCGCGGGCAGGAAAGCGAGCATCGGATCGGGCTGGATCAGCCCTGCCGCGGGCTCGGCCGCCGACTGTCCGCCGGCGACCAGAGCCAGTGCGACACCTGCTGTGAGCACGCCAAATAGCCTTTTGCGCATGTGAACTCCCCAGTTCGGACTCTCGAACCGAGGAAATCAGCGCCGCGCGGGTCAGGCGAGCGTTTTGGCGGACCTCTGTCCAGTTTCGGACAACGAGGTGGCGACCTCGTGCAGGTGCTCCAGCACGTAGCCGTACGAGCGGAACAGCCCGCATTGCGCGTACGAGATCCCGCGCTGCTCGCAGAAGTTCCGGACGATGGACTGCGCGTGCTTCAGGTTCGGCCGCGGCATGCTCGGGAACAGGTGGTGCTCGATCTGGTAGTTCAGCCCGCCGAGCAGGATGTCGGTGAACCAGCCGCCCCGGATGTTGCGGGAGGTCAGCACCTGCTTGCGCAGGAAGTCGAGGGTGTGCCCGGCCGACAGCACCGGCATGCCCTTGTGGTTGGGGGCGAACGAACAGCCCATGTAGAAGCCCCACAGGGCCTGGTGGACCAGGATGAACGTGATCGCGTACACGGGTGAGAGCACCCAGAAGACGATCGCGAGGTACACCACGACGTTCGCGATCATCACGGTCCGCTCGCGGCCGGAGTACTTGATCGAGTGCCAGTGCAGTGCGAAGCCTTCGAGCAGCAGCAACGGGAAGAACAACACCGCCTGACGTGAGGCGATCCACCGCAGCGCGCCGCGCTTGGCGACTCCCTGCCGCTGGGTGAACGCCAGCACCGAGATGTCGACGTCCGGGTCCTCGTCCTCGTGGTTCGGGTTGGCGTGGTGGCGGTTGTGCTTGCCGACCCACCAGTCGTAGCTCACACCGACCAGGCCGCTGTGGACGTAGCCGGTGATCTCGTTCCACCTCCTCGAGGCGAAGATCTGCTTGTGACCGGCGTCGTGCCCGATGAACGCGAGCTGCGTGCTCATCGCGGCCAGGACGACCGCCACCGCGAGCTGCCACCACGAGTCGCCCAGCAGCGCGAACGCCACCCAGGCCGCGGCGTAGACCACGAGGTTCACGCCGATCCGGGTGAAGTAGTAACCGCGCCGCCGGGCAAGCAGGCCAGCCTGCTTGATCTCGGCGGCCAACTGGGCGAAGTCGCTCGCCTGCCGGGATGCCATTTGCGCAGAATGCCTGATCGCGGCGACTAAGTCATGCACGGCCCATGAAGTCGTTACCAACCACACGGGTCGCACCGGCGCCGACACGATGGAGTGGACATGATCATCTTCCTCGGCGAGCCGCTGGTCCCCGCCCTCGTCGTTGCTGTCCAGTGCTGCGGCAAAGGGCCCGGCGCGGGCTCGACCGGCAGAGAGGACCAGGAGGCGTGGTCGACCACACCACCGTGCTCATCGCGGGCGCGGGGCCGGCGGGACTTGTCTTGGGGAACCTGCTGCGGGCGGAGGGGATCGACACCCTCGTCGTCGAGCGGGCGAGCTGGGAGCAGGTGCGGACCAGGGCGAGGGCGGGGTTCCTCGGCCCGAACAGCGCCAGGGTGCTGACCGAGCACGGCCTCGGCGCCGGGATGCTCCACAAAGGACTGGAGCACGGTGTCTGCGCCTTCCGCGGCGAGGACGGGGAGTTCGAGCTCGACTACTCCCGGCTCGGGCGGGGCGAGGTGCACACCGTGTACCCGCAGCAGGACCTCGTCGCGGACCTGGTCGCCGAGTACCTGGACCGCGGTGGCGAGATCCGCTTCGGTGCGACCGTCACCGGCGTCGATCCCGGTACGGCGACGATCCGTTACCGCGACGAGCAGGGGGAGAGCGTCGTCAGCGGCCGGTTCCTGGCGGGCTGCGACGGCAGCGGCGGGGTGACGCGGCAGGCCGTGCCCGGCCGGCGCATCACCCAGGACCACGGCGTGAGCTGGCTCGCCGTGCTCGCCGAGGCACCGCAGAGCATGGCGGCGGTCACCTACGCGATCCACGACGACGGCTTCGCGGGCCACATGGCGCGCAGCCCCGAGGTGACGCGCTACTACCTCCAGGTCCCTCCCGGCGACGACGCGGAGGCGTGGACCGGCGAACGGATCTGGGCGGCGCTCGACACCCGCATGCGCGTCGACGAGTTCGGGCAGCTCAAGCAGGGCCCGATCATCGACCGGCGGATCGTGCGGCTGCGGTCCGACGTCGCCGCGGAGATCCAGCACGACAGGCTGTTCCTCGCGGGCGACGCCGCCGGTCTGATCAGCCCGTCGGCGGCCAAGGGCGCCAACCTGGCGATCATGGAGGCCGAGACCCTCGCCTCCGCCCTGGTCTCCGCGCTGCGCCACGACGACGAACGGCCGCTGGCCGCGTACTCGCGCACCTGCCTGCCCCGCGTCTGGCGGGCGCAGGAGTTCTCCCGCTGGATGATCGACCTCCTGCACACCCAGGACGACGACTTCCACCGCGCTCTGCGTCGCGCCCGGCTGCACAGCCTGCGCGACTGCCACGCCCACCAGAACTTCTTCGCCGAGCACTACGTCGGCATCTGAGCCACCAGGAATCGTCACCATGATCCCGACAACCACCCGCATCATCGCCGCGGCGGACCTCGGCCGGCTGACGGCCGCGATCTCCCTCATCGGCAGGCACGACACGCACTCGGCCCTCGCCGCCGCGGTGCCGTCGCTGCCCGCCGACCAGCGCGCCGCCGTGACCAGGCACGCCGCCCTCGACCACGCGGCGTTGCTCATCTTCCCGGAGACCCTGGTCGGCCTCACGGACGAGCTCGCCCGGCTCGGCCTCGAGGTCGGCACGATGACCCCGAGCGTCGTCGTCCGCGAACGGCTGAGCGCCCGGTACTCGGTGCCCGTGGCGGACCTGAAGGTCGGCATCCTGCGCGCGCCCGTGCCCGACCGCAACGGCTGGCCGTGCGAGCTGGAGATCTTCGTGATGGTGACGCCGCCCGAGCTGGCGCACATCGCGGAGGACGAACGCCGGCACGAGCACGAGAACCACGTGGCGCTGGCCGTGCGCCGGCCGGACCCGGTGCTGCTGCGCGGACTGCGCACGATGATCGCCGGTGTCCGGCGCTGCGACGGCGGCGGGTACAACCGCTACGAGAACAACTCGGTCTTCTACTTCCGCGACGCGCACTGCGCCGACCCCGCGTTCCGCCGCCTGGAGCTGATCGCCACCGGCCGGTTCGCGCAACTGCAGGCAAGCCACCAGCGGGAGTCGTGCGCCGGCACCGAGCTGCTGCGCCTGATGACCGGCGCGTGGGCGACGCAGGCCATCGCGACGGCGGCCGAGCTCCGGCTGCTCGACCACCTCGTGACGATCACGGACCTCGAAGGCCTGGCGTCGGCCACCGGCTGCGAACCCCCGAGCCTGGCGAGGCTCCTGCGCTACCTCGGCTCGCTCGGCGTCGTCCGCGTCTGCGGCGAGCGGTACGACCTCACCGACCTCGGCGAGCTGCTGCGGTCGGACCTGACGGGGTCGATGCGCCCGCTCGCCCTGATGTACGGCGGCCCGTTCTACCGGTCGTTCGCCGAGCTCACCGAGGCCGTCCGCAGCGGTGAGGAGTCGTACGCGAAGGCCTTCGGTGCCCACCACTTCGCCCACATGGCGACGGATCCGGCGCTGGCGGAGCTGTTCCACGGCTCCATGGCGGCGAGCAACGCCATGTTCACCGGCGTCACCAAGGTCGTCGACTTCTCCGGCGCCCGCACGGTCGTCGACGTGGCCGGCGGCAACGGCGAGCTGCTCTCCCGCGTCCTGCACGCCAACCCGGCGCTGCGCGGTGTGCTGCTCGACCTGCCGAACGCCCTGGCCGCGGCCGAACCCCGGCTCGCCGACCTCGCGGACCGCGTCAGCCTCGTGCCCGGCGACTTCACCGAGGCCGTTCCCGGCGCCGGTGACGTCTACCTGCTGTCGCGCGTGCTGCACGACTGGGACGACGAGCAGTGCCGCACGATCCTGGCCACGTGTGCGCGGAACATGCCCGCACACGCCGAGATCCTGGTGATCGAACGGCTGCTGCCCGAGACCGGTGGGGCCGACTCGCTCGCGATCCCCTGGGACATCCACATGTTGTGCAACACCGGTGGCCGCGAGCGCACCGAGGCGCACTACCGCGCGTTGCTCGCCGAGGCCGGGTTCGAGCTCGTCGAGACGCACGCGCTGCCGTTGGACGCGCACGTGATGCGCGCCCGGCTGCTTTAGCTCACCAGCTCACCAGGCAGAAGGGGTGGCCGGCGGGATCCGCGTAGACGTGGAACCGCTCGCCACCACCTTCGAGCCTGCGCGCACCCAGCGCCAGCACCTGCTCGCCCGCCCCCACCAGGTCGTCCACCCGCACGTCGAAGTGCATGTGCGCGGTGTCGTCCGGCCAGTTCGGCGGTGTCCAGCCCTCGACCCGCGCGAACGCGACGCCGGGCCGGTCCGGGGCGTCACCGATGACGACGAACTCCCCGTCGTCCTGCACCCGGACCATCCCGAGCAGCTTCTCGTAGAACTCCGCGAGGCTCCGCGGGTCGGGGCAGTCGATCACCAGGCCGTGCCAGCGTCCGATCATGCGCGGGATGCTGGCACCGAACCAGGACAACCAGCGCCCTGGTTCACGCGAGGGGCATCGCCATCACCGCCGGCAGGGTCGGCGTCGTCGAACCGCCCGCGGGCTCCAGGGTCAGCGCCACCTCCTGCACGCCGGTCAGCCCGCTGACGAACACGGGCGCGGTCCGCGAGGTGAGCAGCCCGGCCGAGTGCGGGACCTTGTCGGCACCGATCGTCCAGAGCTGGTAGCTCCGCCCGTCACCGGGATCCGGCAGGTCCTTGGCGAGGAACAGCGCCTCGTCGCGGCTCGCCGACACCACCGCGGTCCCGGTGGCGCCGTTCGGTGCCTTGCCGTTGACGAGCCTCGCGTCCGGTGTGGACAGGAAGTCGGAGAACCGGCTGTACTCGCTGGACAGCTGTGCCAGCTGCCGGTCCTGGTCCGAGGACCCCGTGTACTGCACCGTCACGAACACCGCGGCGACGAGGCAGGCGGCCGCGAGCAGCGCTCCCGCCCAGCGCTTGCGGCGCGGGTCCGGCACGCGGTCCGCGTGGGGTGAGAGCTGCCGGGTCTCGGCCGCCGCCGCGAGCACGCGGGCGCGGAGCTGGGGCGGTGGCGGGGCCTCCACCGCGACGCCGAGCCGTGCCGCCGTGGCCGCCAGTTCGGTGACCTCGATCGCGCAGCTCTGGCACCGGGTCAGATGCGCCTCGAAGGCCGTGCGTTCGATCTCCGACAACGCGTTCACGGCGTAGGCGCCGGTGAGCGTGTGCAGATCAGCGGATGTGGTCCTCATCCGGTCACCCCCATGCAGTCCCGCAGTCGGATCAGGCCGTCGCGCATCCTGGTCTTGACCGTGCCGAGCGGGATGCCCAGCAGGCTCGCGACCTCCGGATAGGAGTAGCCCTGGTAGTAGGCGAGCAGCACGGACTCGCGCTGCAGGTCGGTCAGGAAGCTCAGGCACCGGCGCACCTGGCGTTGCTCGAGCCGGCCGTCGACCTGCTCGCTCACCTCGTCGAACGGCCTGGCCGGGTCGAGGCGGGCCGCGCGGTCCTCGCGATGCGTGGCGGCCTGGGCGGACCGGACCCGGTCCACGGCCCGGCGGTGCGTCAGCGTGAGGATCCAGGTGGTGGCCTTGCCCCGCTCGGGGTCGAACCTGGTCGCGGTCCGCCACACCTCGAGCATCACCTCCTGGAACACCTCCTCCGACTGCGCCTGGTCCCGCACGACTCGTCTGATCAGCCCGAACACCGAGCCGGACATGACGTCGTAGAGCCGTTCGAACGCGGCCTCGTCGCCGCGTGCGACGAGAGCGAGCAGCTCGTCGGCTGTCGGGCCGACGTCGCGAGGAGTGCTCTGCAGGCTTTGCAGCGCCCGCTCACGCTCAGGCATCCCGAGGTCCTCTCCATCAAGCGTTGTCCTCTGGTGTTCGCAGCCGGAGCGCTCGTGGATCGGTCCTGAACGCGCCATCACATCCGGGCGGGTTTGTAACAGGTCGATAACCACACCCATCCGTCTCCCGAGGGGCGGCGAATCACGGGTAGCAACTGCTCGATCACCCTTTGGAGATGTCCTGTCATGAACCAGACCGTCCGCAACACCGTCCTGGCCGTCGGCGCCGTCTCGCTCGCCCTGTTCGGCGCGGCGTGCGGATCCAGTGACACGGCCAGCACGGGTACGTCTTCCTCCGCGGCTCCGACCACGACCGCGACCTCGTCCGCCGCGATGGCCGACCCGGCCGCGAACCTCGTGGGCCCCGGTTGTGCCGACTACGCGAAGCAGGTTCCGTCCGGCTCGGGTTCGGTGTCGGGCATGGCAGCTGACCCGGTCGCCGTGGCCGCGAGCAACAACCCGCTGCTCACGACCCTCGTCAGCGCGGTGTCGGGCAAGCTGAACCCGAAGGTCAACCTGGTCTCGACGCTGAACGGTGCCGAGTTCACGGTCTTCGCGCCGGTGGACTCCGCGTTCGCGAAGATCGACGCGGCGACGATCGAGAAGCTCAAGACCGACGACGCGCTGCTGACGAAGATCCTGACGTACCACGTCGTTCCCGGCCAGATCACGCCCGACAAGATCGCCGGTGACCAGAAGACCGTGCAGACCGGCACGGTGAAGGTGTCCGGTTCCAAGGACGCGCTGAAGGTCAACGACGCCAACGTGATCTGTGGTGGCGTGAAGACCGCCAACGCCACCGTCTACCTCATCGACTCGGTCCTGCTCCCTGCCTGATGTGTGACGCCTGTGCCCCTCACATCACCGATGTGAGGGGCACAGGCGTGTCTACTGTGGACTCATGGCGGACAACGCCGAAGTCACCGAGTCCGTCATTCCGCGCACTGCCAGCACCTGGGGCAGCGCGGTGGTTCCCCTCAGCCGCTTGGCGTCGTCCGAGCTGATCCCGTACTCCAGCGCGGACAGCCCGGGATCGGCGCATGCGTGCTGGATCGGCAGGTGGTACCCGACCAGGGTGTACAGCGGCAGCCCGCCGGCGCGCGAGTAGTCGAACCCGGCGTGGAACCCGTACAGCAGGTCGTGGTGCCGCAGCCACAGGCTCATCCCGAACGGGTCCTCGCCCGCGGGGGCCGCGGTGAACGCCACCACCTCGATCCGGCGGGCGATCTCGGCGAACCAGCCGGTCAGCTCGTCGAGCGTCGACTGCTGCTCGTACTTGCGCTCCAGCAGGTGGGCCAGCAGCGAGAGCTGTTCGACGTTCGAGTCGTCGACCACGGTCGCGGCGGTGGTGAGGTTCGCCGACGCCACCACGGACAGCTCCTTGCGCAGCCGCGTGCGCCGATGCGAGCGCAAGGAGCCGAGGAACTCGTCGTAGTCGGCGTAGTGCGTCGGGAACACGTGCCGGTCGGGCGCGGGGAACTCCAGGAAACCCAGCTCCGCCAACGCTTTCCGCAGGTCCGTGTCCGCCGCGTCGACGTACGGGAAGTACACGGCGTCGACATCGCGGGACGCGCCGAACGCCACCGCCGCCTCGGCCACCTCCAGCCGGGCGTGCGCCGGGGCCCGGACGGGGTCGTGCAGCACCGACGAGTTGAACCACGTGCCGCACAGCAGCGCGCGGTCCAGGGTCACGGGCGCGGGCAGCATCAGGTCGAGGCGCACCGTGTCGTCGGTGACCGAGCCGTTGAAGACCTGCGCCGTCGTGCCCGCCGCGATGCCGTCGGCGTCCGACCACGTCAGGCAGGCGGCCTCGCGGGGCACCCACGGGCCGACACCGGCTCGTTCGACCTCCAGCCACGCCGGCGTGCAGAACAGGTCGGCCGGGCCGCACAGCGAGGCCCACGCGGGGGACGCGGCCGCTTCGGCCAACGACAGCCGGGTGATCATGCGGGCACCACCTGAGCGGCGCCCGCGAACCAGTCGGCGGTGTCGACCAGGGCTTTTCGCGCCGCTTCCACCGAGGGGGCGCGGACCATGATCTTGGCCGCGAGCAGGTGCGAACCGCCGCTCGGATCGCTCACCACGTCCCCCGCGCGCTTCCAGACCTGGGCCGCGGCGACACCGGGGCGGGCGGCGATCTCGGCCTGCGAGGGCAGCCGGGTGATCCGGCCCGCGGGCACCGGCAGGTTCGCCCAGCCCAGCACGTCGGGAGTCGCCGACACGACGGCGGGGGAGGGCACGCCCAGCAGCGCGGCGGCCTGCTCGGCGTAGAGGTCGACGCCGCTCTTGGCCAGCACGGTCTCCGCGACCATGCCGCCGCCGATGCGTCCGGCGCACTCGCCGAAGACCAGCGAGCCGTTGTCGTGGAACGCTTCCAGGTGGAACACGCCGTCGCGGTGACCGAGTGCGGCGAGCGCGGCGGCGGTCAGTTCGGTCGTGCGCTCGACCAGGTCCGGATCCTCGACGGTGGTCGAGGCGATCAGGTCGCCGTCGCGCACGCCGATCACGTTGTGCAGGTACCTGCTGACCACGGCGACCACGAGCACGCCGTCGCGCACCACGCCGTCCACGTGGAGCTCCCCGCCGGGCACGAACTCCTCGACCAGCCACGGCCCTGCCTCGTCCGGCATCGCGGCCAGGTCGTCGGCGGTCCGCACGGCCCACGTGCGCTGCGTGCCCGCGCCGGCGGGCGGCTTGATCACCAGCGGCGGTTCGACGCCGGCGCCCTTGGCCTCGGCCAGCGACGCTGCCCAGGCGCAGCGGGCGGTCGGCAGACCGGCCGCGCGGACGAGGCGCTTCTGCTCCAGCTTGTCGCGCAGGGCCAGTGCGACCGGCACCGGAATCCCGCGGGCGCCGCCCAGTGCGGCCAGCACGGCGGCGGTCACCACGGAGAACTCGTCGTCGGTGCCCACGGCGGTGAAATCGGCCGGAGCCAGCCCGGCCGACGCCAGACCGGCCAGCACGTCCTCCACACGACTGTGGTCACGCACGGGCACCACTTGCACGTTCACAGGCAGTTGGTCCGGCACCCCGGGATCGTCTATGGCCGCCACACACGTGACCGCGACTCCCAGGTCCCGCATTGCGCCGACTGGACCAGCTCCCCACTCCAAGCAGAGCACCCGGTCAGCCGGGGACAATATTGTCATCTGTTATCCCCCAAATCGCCCCTGCCATTCATTGTCATCATAACCACGGCACACTTCCGCACGCCCGATTCGGGATGGTTGCGCCGTCCGGGTGAAGCTCGGAGGAGGCCTTGCAGGGCGCCGGTCGATCATGCGTATAGTCCGAAGTCGTCGGGGGAATCTGACGCGGTAAAGGTTGCGTACGATAGTTGCGCCGGCGGGGGTGGGCATGCAATTTGTCGAGTCTGAACTTTCGGACACTTCTTCCCTTTTATTGGCTGAATTCACAGCTGCGGGCAGGATCTCCTTCCGGTTGGCGCTCCAACGCCTCACGACGTGGGAGGCGCTGCTGACCCAGCACGCGCTCGGGCACCCTGATGTGATCGCGCATGCCACTTACCCTGCAGTTCAGGGGTCCTCCAGGGTGATAGTCAAGATCACGACCGCCCCGCTGTCGGGCGTGTCGTTCTGGGCGCCGGGCGCCGCACCCGAGCAGTCGGACGAACGCACCATCGGCTGGCTGGACGTGCCGCGGTCGGTCCTGGAAATGGTGAACGAGGAAACTGCCGCCGCCGCCGTGCGGGAACGCGCGGAAATGCGTGGTATACACGAGCTGCTCGGTCGGTGGGAGCAGTCCGGCGAGCTCGACAAACGACTCGCGGTCATCCAGGACATCGTCGAGCGAGTGGAAAGCATTTACATCTTCATCGGACGCGATGTTTTCTCGAAATCCGACGCGGGATCGAACACGCTCACCCGCGATGACCTGGTGGGGAAGCTCCGCCGGACCCCGCGTGAACAGTGGCGCGAAAGCGACTGCCTGTTCGTGGTCGCCGCGCACTGCCTTTTCCTCAGCGGGCGGTCGGTCCGCTTCGAGGAGTTCAACGGGAAGCAACTCAGTGCCGTCGGGCTGCGTGAGTTCCTCACCAATCGCTACGCTGCGTATTGCCACGCGCTGGGCCGCGACCCGATCGACCTGCACGGGCTGCCGTTGCTCGAGCTCGCCGGCCGCATCCGCGAGCTGATGCCGGAAGCCGACCGGACCGATCACATGCGCTACCGCCGGATCAGCGGCCTGACCCTCGCCAAGAGCGAGTACCTGGCCGACTTCCCGCTGCCCCGCGACCCCGCGGAGATGCCCGGGCTAGTCGCGGCCTTCGGGCGCGAACGCCTCGACCTCACCGCCACCGGAGACGTCCGCGCCGACCTGCGCGCGATGACCCGTGCCGCGGCGGAGCGGGACGCCGGGAACCCGCCGGGCGACGACATCGGTGTGCTCGGCGAACTGCTGGCCACGATCGTGTCCTCGGCCGTGCAGGTCACCGACTCCGACTACGGCATGAGCAGCTCGGTGCGCGACCTGGCGTCGTTGCGCGGCGCCGAGGCCGGTGGCCCCGAGGGCGTGCTGGCCCTGCGCAAGGCCGACTTCTTCTGTTGCTGCCTGCCGCACCCGACGCGGATGGCGCACGTCGGCGACGAGGACGTGCCGATCCTCTGGCGGTCGGCGCAGCGCATGCAGTACAACCGCTGGCACTTCATCCCCGGCGAGTTCGACCGCGCGGACATCCCGGAGAACCGGCACTACTTCTTCCCGCCGCAGGTCCCCGACATCGCCGAGCACGCCGACCACATCCACGGCGGCCACGTCGCCTCCGCGGTCCGCTACACGATCCGCGCACCCGGCGCGCAGGTGTGGCGCGAGCCGTTCACCGTGTTCGGCCACGGCTTCCGGGGCTGTTACGACATCCGCCTCGTTCGCATGCAGGGCCCGCCCTACACTCTGGGTGAACTGACCGACGCCGTGCGTCACACCTCGCTGGTCGACGCCTTCTGGCGAGCCCTCGCCGAGTGCCTGGACACCGGTGACGTCCCAGTCGCGCCGATCCGCGGGTTCGACAAGGCGTGGTACGAGGACCGCGGTTGGCAGGCCGCGTTCCCGTACCGGGAACCCGCGGAGGCCGCAGCACGATGACCCAGACCACCCAGGACACCGGCGACCAGACCACCCAGGTCGGGTACTGGCAGGTCCTGACCACCCGCAACGTGGCGCCGCTGCTGCTGTCGGCGTCGCTGTCGCGGCTGGCGTCGGAGATGACGCTGTTCACCGTCGTGCTGTCGGTGCTCGTCCGCTTCGACTCGCCGGTGCTGGCCGGCCTGAGCGGGTTCTTCCTGACCCTGCCCGGTTTCCTGATCAGCCCGGTGGCCGGGGCCCTGCTCGACCGGGTCGGCGCGCGCCGGGCCGTCATCCTCGACATGCTCGTCAGCGGTGTCCTCATCGGCCTGATCGTGGTGGCGTCGGTGGGCGACTGGCTGACCGCGCCGCTGCTGCTCGGCGCGCTGGGCGTGTTCTCGCTGACCAGCCCGCTCAGCGCGGGCGGGGTGCGCACGCTGTTCCCGATGATCGTGCCGCCGCACGCCTACGCCAAGGCGAACGCGCTCGACCTCAGCACGTACTCGGCCATCGAGGTGACCGGCCCGCTGGCCGCCGGTGCCCTGATCGCGCTGGTCGGCGCCGACCCGGCGCTCGCGGTCGTCGCGGTGATCTTCGTGCTGGCGGCGCTGAGCCTGCTCGCCGTGCGCGGCCCGTTCACCGAGCCCGAACGCGAGCCGCGCAAGCACCTGGTGCGCGAGGCGTGGGACGGCATCGTCTACCTGATGCGCAACGCCACCCTGCGCGGGCTGGCGGGCGCGTACTCGACCTACCAGATCGCGTTCGGCATCCTCGTGGTCGCCGTGCCCGTCGCCGTGGCGCAGCGGATCGGCGGCGACGGCGCGACCGAGCAGTGGGCCGGCCTGATCTGGAGCATCACCGGTGTCTGCGGCGCGGCCGGTGCCCTGGTCGCGGGCAAGGTCATGAACGCGAACACCGAGCGGATCACCATCATCGTCACGCTGATCGCGTCCGCCGCCGTGCTGCCGATCAACGCGATCGCCTCGGTGATCACCCTCGGCGTCGGCATGGCGTTGTTCGGCCTGGTCGAGGGCGGACTCAACGTCGGCGTGCTGTCGCTGCGCCAGCGCCGCACCGAACCGCAGTGGCTCGGCAGGGTCATGACCGTGTCGATCAGCGTCAACCTCATCGGCTTCCCGATCGGCACCGCGCTCGGCGGCGTGCTGGCGAGCCAGTCGGTCGCGGTCGCGTTCTGGGTCGCCGCGGTCTGCGCCGCGGTCGGCGCCGTGATGGCGACCGTGCTCATCCCGAAGGCCGGCCGATGAGCCCGGCGCTCGCGACGACGGTGCGTGGCACGGGCCCGGACCTCGTCGTGCACCCCGGCGGGCCCGGCATGGACCCCGCGTACGTGGACCCGTTGCTCGATCTGGCCGACCGCTACCGGCTCACGATCCTGCACCCGCGCGGCACCGGCGGCACCGCGCGTCCGGCGAACCCGGACGCGTACTCGCCCGACGAGTACGCCGACGACCTGATCACGTGGCTCAGCGGCCGCGCCGAGCCGCCCGTGCTCCTCGGACACTCGCACGGAGGCGTCGTCGTGGCCCGTGCCGCCGCTCGCAGGCCCGACCTGGTGCGCGCGCTCGTGCTGCTCGCGACTCCCGCGTACGGAGGTGAGCGTGCGGAAGCCGAGGCGGAGGCATTGCACATCACCCGTGCCGGCGAACCGGACTGCGCACGGGCGCTGGCCGCGTTGGCCGCGCAGGGTGACGTCTACCCGGACGAAGCCGAACTGGGCAGGCACATCGCCGACGTCGCCCCGTTGTGGCTCGGTCCGCTGACCGACGAGACGCGTTCGTGGTGCGAGCGGATCGCCGCGCAGCCCGCGAACCTCGACGCGCTGCGGTACTTCAACGACCACGTCTTCCCGAAGCTGGACACGGTGGCGGCCGACGTCGCCGCCGCGGGCGTGCCCGCACTGGCCGTCGCGGGCGATCTCGACGCCTGGGCCGGCCCCACCCACCTGACCGAGCTGGGCGTGCCGTCGGCCGTCCTGCCCGGTGCGGGACACATGTGCCACGTCGAGGCGGTGCCGGCCATCGGTGCCGCGCTCGACGAGTTCCTGAACGCAATCGGCGAGAGGGCTGAACAGGTATGACCACCGGCGTGTGGAGCGAGGCGGACTCCGCGTCGTTCATCCGATTCGCGGACTTCTTCGTTCCCGAGCGCGAGAAGCAACAGGAACTGATCAGCACGATGATCGGCCCGGTCGGCTCCGGGCAGGTGCTGGACCTGTGCAGCGGCCCCGGCGCGCTGTGCGGGCGGCTGCTGGCCGACCACGAGCAGGCCCGCGTCGTCGGTCTCGACGCCAGCGCGGCGATGCTCGCCGAGTCCCGCGAGGTGCTGTCGGCCTACGGCGACCGGTTCACCGCGGAGGAGTTCGACCTGCCCTCCGCGGACTGGCGCGCCCGTGCCGAGGCCCCGGCCGCGGTGGTGTCGTCGCTCGCGATCCACCACCTCGACGGCCCGCAGAAGAAGCAGCTCTACACCGACGTGCACAGCATGCTGGCGCCTGGCGGAGCGTTCGTGATCGCCGACCTGATCGAACCGGTCGGTGCCCGCGCGACCGAGCTGGCCCGCCGCGAGTGGGACGAGTGGGTGCGCGACAACGCCCTCGCCTCGGGCCTCGGCGACGAGCCGTACAAGGCGTTCCACGAGAACGAGTGGAGCTGGCTGCAGTACCCGGACGACCTCGACAAGCCGTCCCCGCTGCGCGACCAGCTGAACTGGTTGCAGGAGATCGGTTTCACCGACGTGGACGTCTACTGGGCGCGCGCGGGCCACGCCGTGTTCGGGGCGACGAAGACAGGGGAGCGCCACGATGGCTAGGCAGCCGCGCTGCATCTTCGGCAACTTCGTCAACGAGCTGATGGTGGCGGTGCCCGACGAGCGCCACGCCCGCGCGCTGGTCGAGGTCGCGCCGCGCAAGATCTGGCTGGCCGAGCCCGGCGACCTGATGGTGCTGCCGTCGGAGCCGCCCGCCGGGTTCTGGGAGTACGCCCACGAACTGCTGGGCATGAACGTCGGTGACGTCGAGGTGATCACCGTCGACTCGGGACCGCTACGGCCTCTCGCCACCCGGATCCGCGAGCTCGGTCTCGTCGACCGGTTGCGCGACGCACTGGCGGCACGGCCCGGCGTCCAGGTGCTGCCGTTCGCGTTCGACCGGCCGACGCTCGAGCTGTTCGCCGAGCTGGGCGTGCCGCTCGAGGGCTACGACGAGGTGACCGAGTCCGCCGTGGAGACCGCGTACCGGCTCAACACCAAGTCGGGCTTCCGCGACCTGGCCGTGGAGCTGGGCATCCCGGTCGTCCCCGGCACGTTCTGCCCGGACCGCGCGTCGCTCGACGCCGCCGTGGCGGACCTGCAGAGCCGGGGCAAGGGCGCGGTGGTCAAGCTGAACCGCAGCTCCAACGGGTTCGCCCTGCTGTTCCTCGAAGCGGACCAGGACGCGGCTGTCGCTCTGGACGCCCACCTGGCGGGTCTCACCGCGCAGCCCGACGGGTGGCTCGTCGAGGAGTTCATGCAGGTCCAGTCGATCCTGACGGTCGAGATGTGGTCGCACGCCGACGGTCCGGAGCTGGTGCACACCGGCCAGATGATCACCCCGAACGGCAGCTTCAGCGGCCAGCTCACGCCGCCCCGCGAGTGGGGCGCGCACCTGGACGCGCTCGGCGAACACGGTCTGACGTGGGGCCGGAAGCTGCACGAGGCCGGCTACCGGGGACCGTTCGACCTGGACGCGATCACCGCGGGCGACGAGCTGTACGTGACGGAGACGAACGTCCGCCGCACGGGCACGACGTACCTGGAGTTCCTGATCCGCCGGCTGCACGGGGACGAGCAGGTCACCTGGCTCGCGGACGGCCGGGTCGGGCAGAGCGACCTGTCGTTCACCGAAGCCGCGGAGGCGTTGCGCGAGGCGGGCATCGCCTACGCGGACGGCGTGGGCGTGATCCTGACCGCGGACACCCGGCGGCTGGACCGCAAGTGGCGGTTCCTGGTGCTGGGCCGCGACCACGACGAGGTCGCGACGCTGGAGAAGCGCCTGGTCGACGTGCTGGACCTGACCTGATGCTGCTCGGTTCCGTCGCGCCGGACGGGGGCACCACCCACGGCCTCGGCCTCCGGGCCACCGCCCCCGTTCCGGCGGGCACCGTGGTGTGGTTCCCCTGCCCGCAGTGCCCGACCTACACGCCGGACCAGCTCGGCCTGCTGCCCCCGGACGTCGTGGACCGGCTCGACACCTGGGGTCACCTGCTCTCCGACGCCCGGATGCTGGTGCCGTGCGCGGGTGCGTATCTGATGAACCACTCGTGCACGCCGTCGGTCCTGGACTTCGGCCTGGACTTCGGCGTCGCGGTCGTGGACATCCCGGCGGGCGCCGAGGTGACGTGCGACTACGGCACGTTCAACGGTGATCCGGAGTCGTGGTCGATGGACTGCGTCTGCGGTTCGCCGTCGTGCCGCGGCGAGGTCGGCACGGTGGATCACGCCGATCCTGCCGTGCGGGCGTCGTGGGTGGAGCGGGTCGAGGCGGTGCTGCCCGCGGTGCGCGCGGTGCCGCAACCGTTGGGCCGCTTGCTCTCGACGCACAGCGCGGCGTACCGGTCCGTCCTCGACGGACTGTCCCGTGTGGATGGTTCGGGTGACTCGGTGGTCCGGCCTGGCTTCCTGGGGGTGTCGGTGTGACGACGGCGGTGGTGCGGGGTGCGCTGGAGCAGCCCTACGAGTACTCGCGCAGGGAACTGGTGGAGCCGGACTGGCGCCGTTTCCCGGGCTGGGCCGACGTCACCGAGGAGCAGTGGCGCGACCCCCAGTGGCAACGCGCGCACTGCGTGAAGAACGCCCGGCAGCTGCACGCGCTGGCCGGTGGCCTGCTGTCCGAGGCGTTCTACGACGACCTCGCCGAGGACCAGGCGAAGTTCGCGACCATGTCGATGCTGCTGCCACCGCAGATGCTCAACACGATGGCGCCTTCGGTGACCTCCGGCTTCACGGAGGCGTTCCTGGCCGACCCGATCCGCCGCTACATGCTCCCGGTCGCGTCCGACCGCGACCCGGTGTGGCCCTCGCACCCGCACTCGAGCCGGGACTCGTTGCACGAGGCGGAGATGTGGGTCGTCGAAGGCCTGACCCACCGCTACCCGACCAAGGTCCTCGCCGAACTGGTGTCGACCTGCCCGCAGTACTGCGGGCACTGCACCCGCATGGACCTCGTCGGCACCTCGACCCCGCAGGTGGACAAACAACGCCTGCTGCTCAAGCCGGTCGACCGCCAGGACGCCATGCTCGACTACCTGCAACGCACGCCCGGCGTCCGTGACGTCGTGGTCTCCGGCGGCGACGTGGCGAACGTGCCGTGGCGCCAGCTGGAAGCGTTCCTGATGCGGCTGCTGGCGATCTCCTCCGTGCGCGACATCCGGCTGGCCTCGAAGGCGCTGGCCGGCCTGCCGCAGCACTGGTTGCAACCGGCCGTCGTCGAGGGCATGGCGAAGGTCGCCCAGGCCGCTGCCCGCCGGGGCGTCAACCTCGCCGTCCACACCCACGTCAACCACGTGCAGTCGGTGACGCCGCTGGTGGCCGAGGCGACCAGGGCGATGCTCGACGCCGGTGTGCGCGACGTGCGCAACCAGGGCGTGCTGATGCGCGGTGTCAACGCCACGGCCGAAGACCTGCTGGACCTCTGCTTCGCGTTGCAGGGCGAGGCGGGCATCCTGCCGTACTACTTCTACATGTGCGACATGATCCCCGCCGCCGAGCACTGGCGGGTGTCGGTGGCGGAGGCGCAGGACCTGCAGCACGCGATCATGGGTTACCTGCCCGGTTACGCGACGCCGCGGATCGTGTGCGACGTGCCGTACGTGGGGAAGCGCTGGGTCGACCAGGCCGTCGCCTACGACCGGGAACGCGGTATTTCCAGCTGGACCAAGAACTACCGGACCCTGCTGGACACCGAGTCACCGGACCAGGACCAGCACTTCCCTTACTACGACCCGATTTCCTCGCTGCCCGAGGCGGGCCGGCGGTGGTGGGCGGCGCGCCGCTGACGTTCGGGCCCGATCGGTCCGGTTTTCGCCCGATTCCATTGTGGACAGACACGGAGCAGGCCGAGATTCGTCTCGGCCTGCTTCTTCGTTTTGTTCCGGTTCGGTATTGACAGGGCGGACACCTGCGAACAACCATGGAAGCGCTCTCATAACCGGTCTGGACCAGTTCTCGGAACGGAGGCCACCGACCGCCCTGAAGCCGGTCGGAGGCCTGCTCGCGGAGCACCCCTGCACAAGGAGTCCCATGCGCACTCGAACAAAGTGGTGGAGCGCGCTCGCCGCGCTGGCGGTGACCGCGTCGACGGCCCTCGCGCTGCCGCCGGCACAGGCGATCGGCCCCGACCTGCTGCCTCTCAACGTGACCAACAACAGCGGCCGGTCCGAGGCGGTGCACCTGTACGTCCTGGGCACGGACATCCGCAACGGCCGCCTCGGCTACGTCAACCAGGCGGGCGCCTTCACGCCGTGGTCGCCGGGAGGCAACCCGCCCACGCCCGCACCGGACGTGTCGATCGCGGGCCCCGGTCCCGGCGGCACCGCCTCGCTGCGGGTGCCCCGGTTCATCTCCGGCCGCGTCTACATGTCGTTCGGCGAGAAGCTCAAGTTCTTCCTGACCCCCGACGGCCTGGTGCAACCGGCGCCGTGGGCGGGCGGCGACCCGAACAGCGGCATCCTGTTCGACTGGAGCGAGTTCACCTACAACGACGCCGGTCTGTGGCTCAACAGCTCGCAGGTGGACATGTTCGCCGTCCCGCACGCGGTCACCGTGACGGGCGCGAGCGGTGCCACGAAGAAGACCGGCGAGCTCAAGTCCGGTGGCCGCGACGCCGTCATCAACGGCATCCGCAACCAGTCGGGCTGGGGCGGGTCGATCATGTCGCGTGGGGACGGCACCGTCCTGCGCGTGCTGGCGCCGGGCAAGGCCGCCGACGTCGGCAACTTCGACCGCAACTACCTGGACCCGTACATCACCCAGGCCTGGAACGCGTACACGGGCAAGACGCTGACGGTGCAGCCGTTCGGTGACCGTCCGGACGTGAAGTACTTCGGCCGCACGTCCGGCAACAACATGAACTTCACGAACACCGCCGGCCAGCAGGTGGCGTCGTTCGCGAAGCCGTCCACCTCGAACGTCTGGGGCTGCGACGGAGCACTGCACGCACCGAACGACCAGGTGGTGGGCCCGATCGCCCGCACCCTGTGCGCGGCCCTGCACCGCTCCACGCTCGGCCGCATCGACGTCCAGCCGGGAGGCGGCCCCGCCGACTTCTACCAGGGCGCGATCACCAACCACTACTCGCGGCTCGTGCACCAGAACATGGTGGACGGCAAGGCGTACGGGTTCGCGTTCGACGACGTGCAGGCCCAGGAGTCGCTGGTGCACGACGGCGACCCGCGCTCGGCCGGCATCATCCTCACCCCGTTCACCGGCGGCTCCACCCCGCCGCCCGCCGCGGGCAGCATCGTCAGCGACTGGCACGGCAAGTGCATCGACGTGCCGAACTGGAACTTCGCCGACGGCCAGCGCCTCATCGTGTGGAACTGCACGGGCGGCACGAACCAGAGGTTCGAGTTCGTCGGCGGCACGCTGCGCACGGAGAACAACAAGTGCGTCGATGTGGCGTGGGGCTCGACGGCGAACGGCGCGGCCGTGCAGCTCGCGACCTGCTCCGGCAACGCGGCGCAGCAGTTCGTGCTGAACGGGTCGGGCGACCTCGTGAACCCGCAGGCGAACAAGTGCGTGGACATCGCGGAGTGGAACCCGAACAACGACGCCGTCCTGCACATGTGGGACTGCGTCGGCGGCGCCAACCAGAAGTGGCACCGCGGCTGACACCCGTCGCTCACCCGGAGAAGCAGGTCGGCTTTCGAGCCGGCCTGCTTTTCTGCTGTCCCGGATGCAACGTCGGGGGTCACTTCTCCATTAGGGGTGCGAAATCGAGGTCGAGCCGACGATCGGGAGTTGCCGGTGGAGTTTGCTGAGTACGTGGCGAGGCAGCGTCCCGCGCTGATGCGGTTCGCCATGGTCCTGACCTGCCGGACGTGGCTGGCCGAGGACCTGGTGAGCGACGTGCTGGGCCGCGCGTTCGAGCGCTGGGACCGGATCTCGGTAATGGACGAGCCGAACGCCTACGTGCGGCGGATGGTCGTCAACGAGTACCTGTCCTGGCGCAGGATGCTGACCCGCACGTCCCCACGTGCCGAGGTCGAGCCGAGGGCGGTCCCCGACGGCGCGGACGAGCGGGCCGAGCGGGACGCGATGATCAGCCGCCTCGCCGGCCTGCCCAGGAAGCAGCGCGCGGCCGTGGTCCTGCGCTACTACGCGGGCCTGTCCGACCGGGAGATCGCCACGCAGTTGGGGTGTCGGGAACCGACAGTGCGCAGCCAGATCCACCGCGCACTCCAGGTCCTGCGCATCGACCTCACCGCCACCGCCCCCGACTTCCAGGAGACCTCATGAGCGACCTGCGCACCCTCCACGACGCCTTCGCCGAGCTGGAAAGGCGCGCCGACGCCGCAGCCACGGCCCCGGTGGTGCGGCCGCGCCGAGCCGTGCGCCTGGTCCCCGTCGCGGCCACCGTCGTCGCGGTGGCGGGCCTGTTCGCGGGCGCGATGTGGCTGGTACCGGCAGACCCCGGCGCTCCCGCCGGTCCACCGCCCACCGCACTGTCCACGACCACGGCGCGCAGTCCGGTCCCCCACTCGTCGGAAGACCTGATCGCCCGGTTCAGGGAGGTGCTCGGCGACACCGCGACGATCGACGTGACCCAGGAGCACGTCCTGGGACCCCCGGCCCCGTCGAAGAACCCAGGTCAAACGGGGATGGTCGTGATCCCACAGCGAGTCGAACCGGACGCCACCACCCACGCGCTCGTCGGCGGGACCCTGACCTCGGCGGGCATCACCGGGAGCTTCAACCTGAGGATCCACCCCGGCGGCGACTCCGGCGGTCCCGGCACGTGGTGCAGGAACTCGCACCCGGTGGACTGCGTCGTCAGCACCCTGCCCGACGGCTCCGAGCTGGCGACCGAGACCGCGCGGCTGGCGCCCGGCGCGGTGTCGTACATGGCATGCGTCAAGCGTCCCGACGGGACGATGGTCCGCCTGCACGTCGGCAACCAGGAGGACCCCGGGGGCGCTGTGATCGGCACGCCGGGCGGCCGGTTCCTCTCGCCGCAGCCGCCACTGACCCTCGAGCAGCTGAAGGCGATCGTCACGTCCGGCAGGTGGTGAAAAGCAGAGAAGCAGGTGGAGACGAATCTCTACCTGCTTCTCTGGAGTACGCCGCCAGGGACTCGAACCCCGGACCCGCTGATCAAGAGTCCTCGGGTGGACCCCTGCAGTGGTGTCGGGTGATGTTGGTGAGTGTCGTTTCCGCACGTCAGGTCCGCAATCCGGGAGTTGGGCCTAACGAGATGTGTCGTCCCGTATCACTGCAGGCCAGGGACCTCGGGCCCGGCTCGGGCTCGCCATCGGGCCTGCTGCGCGACGTCGAGCGGGCCGTCTCGGTGATCACGGCGACGGTTGTCGGGCTCACGTTCCTCTTTGGATTCGGCAACGTCCTCAACCTCGCCCTGCGGCCTGGCGTGCCGGTGTGGGTGGCTCCGCTTGTGGCTCCCGCCGTTAACCTCTCGATCTTGGGTCTCCTACTGGCGACGAGGCACCTGCGTTGCATGGCGCGGACGTCGAACTGCTGCGGCCGTTGCGGCGGTTCACGCTCTTCGCCAGCGCGGTCACGTTGGCGCTGAACGTGGCAGACCCGTTGTTGTCGGGTGAGCACGGCAAGGCGGCGTTCGACGCGGTCGGGCCGGTCCTGCTGATCGGCTGGGCAGAGGTGGGGCCTGGCCTCCTGCAGGCAATGTCCAAGACTGGATGTCCGCAGTCGGACGAGCCCGCCGCCGCGAGGGAAGAGGGTTGCGAGCGCAAGGTGGTCGAGATCGATGCGAATGCTGCCGATCTTGACCGCGCACGCCGGGCGGATGCTCTGTATTGGACGCAGCACAAGCGACCGATCTCGGTAGACGCAATTCGCGTCGAGCTGAAGATCAGCATGGATCGTGCTCGGGAGCTTGTTATTGCTCTTCGTGCTGAGCTGACCGAGCTAGTAGTTGGACGCCTAGATGATCTTCATCCGAGGTCCTTCGCCGGCGCGGTGCCCGCGTGATATGGCTTCGGCCCTCAGCCTCTGCTTGTTGTCAGGACTTTGACGAGCGGAGGAATTTCCGTTGTGGAGCACAATCAGCTCGGATCGAGGTCAGCGAGCTGTCCCCCGGCAGGGCACCTTGCGGCCGCCGCCGTTGTCCGGCAGGCGCCGGGCACCGACTCTCAGAGCGGTCAGCATGGTCGACAGCGTGGCCTCCGGAGTGATCGGCTCCTGCGCGTACCCCTGGAGGTCGAGGCGCAGGACACCACCGGGAAACGCTCGGCCGACGACGCTCGCCAGCTCGGTCTTCCCGACGCCAGGCGGCCCAGGACACCATGCACACAGAGGGAGCGCTGCCGGGAACCAGTTCTCGGTCCAGCGCCGCGAGGACGTCCTGTCTGCCGACGAACCTCTCTGACCGCGCGGGCACCGTGTTGACGGGAACGGGAAGCGGCGCGTAGATCATCACCGTGTCGGTGTGGCCGATCTGCCAGGCCGTGCGCACGGCGCCGCCGATCGTGTTGCGGTACTGATCCACAACTCCGTTCTATTGCACGGACGCGTGCGGTGGGGCGGTATTACTTGATCGCCTGGAAAAGCGATGCGAGGCTCAGATTCTTGCGGCAGGGCGAATCCGGCCGTGTAACGCCGACGCGGAACGTGCGGATAAGGCAACGGTGACGGCCGAACGACCAGACGGACTCTCGCCGAATACGTCCAACTCCGCCACCGGCTCGGTCCAGGGCGCGGTGGTGCAAAGCGATTCCATCGACCAGGTGCATGTCGGCCACCTGGACCGGCGCACTTTCGCATTGCTCGGCGCGAGCATCCTGGCAATTGTCGTCGTTGTGGTCGTGGCATTGGTTCTTCGTTCCTCCACCACTGCCGGCAGTCCGTCGACCCAGGAGTCCTCCGCCCAGATTTCCACGGCGGAGGCTCCCATCGCGGTGGAGTCGGTCGCCTACATGAAAGCCAGCGAGCCCCACCATCACTTCGTTTTTCCGGACCCGTTGGCGCTATCCGCCGACGAGATGGCGGAGTTGAGCGCTACGAACGGGAATGGCAAGGCGTACGAAGACTGGGCGCTCGCGCACGACGGCGTGTATCCGAACTCTGTCAAGCTGCAGATCGGGTTGCGCGCCACCAGCAGGGAGACGTTGAACATCACCGACGTCCGGATCGTGAAGGAGTGTCGTGACCCGTTGTCGGGCACGCTGCTGTACTCCCCGACGGCAGGCCCCACCGGCAGCATCGCCATGTTCTTCGATCTCGACGCCGACTACCCCGTCGCACTGGACGCTCCGGACGGACAGGGGTATTTCACCGGGACGGCCGCACAGACCATCCAGCTGGTACCGGGTGAGGTTGCAACGCTGCTCCTCGACGTGTCGACCAGGAAGAGCTACTGCACCTTCCGTTTCGACCTGGTGCTTAACCCTGGGGGTGGCCGGCCGGAACTGGTCAAGTCCGTCGACTACAACGGCAAGCCTTTCGCCGTGTCTGCGACGACGGACTTCAGCGTCTACCGCGCAATTTACGCGGGTGGAGTCGCTGGCAGAGACGGGAAGTTCGTCGCCGTCGACCCCAAGACGTTCGGCGGCTGAGCGGGATCAGGAGTAACGACCATGGGTTTTCGGATGTGCGGCTTGATTCTGGTTCTGCTCGCTGTCACCGCCGGCTGCGGCGACGCTGACAGCGCAGCCCCGGCGCCGACACCGGCGTCGACTTCGAGCCAGTCATCGAGCATTCAGCCCGCGGAGCAGTCCGCTCAACCTGTCGCACTTGAGAGCCTCTGCGCGGCGGTGGACATCAAGGCGGCGTCGAAGCGACTGACCGGCGTAGCCGAAGCAGTAGTGGCCGCAGCGCCGTTGCTCCCGACACCGCCCCGACAAGCGGGCTGCGAGTTGACCGGCTCGAACGCCAAGCCCGCCGACGTCTTGCGTATCGTCCTCATGCCCGCGGTTCGGGACGGTGTCGACGTATTCCGCGACCTCAGCGCCCGGCCCGGTGTCGTCCCGATGAACGTAAACGGCCAACGCATGGTGTGGCAACCGGATGACCGAACTCTCCACGTGCGGTTCCTGAACACGAAACCCCACCTCGGTGGCACTCTAGCTGGAGTGGACTCCGTGCTGTCGTTCGCTTGCGTTGCGAGCCCTTTGGATGCTCCGAGTTACACCTCGTGCGGCGGGCCGGACGCCGGGACGACCGAATCTCGTGACGTGCTCGCCGCGACTCAGATCGTGCGCGGATTCATGAAGGCGGCATCTCCGGCACAAGCAGGTCCGCAGGCTCGTCTGGAGGACTACGTCGGGGAGTGGGGGTTCCACGGCACAACCGTCACGGTGCGCAGCGACTCGACCGGGAAAGTGGTCTCGAACCTTGGGCCGTGCCGCGACATCAACGGCCCAATGTGCCGGGAGTCCGCCGAACTGAGGTTCGTGCTCGCCGCGGACGGCCTGATCGGCTTCTACCAGTCGTTCTCGTACTCCGACCTGGACGGCACTCCACTCCCTCCCGGTATGGAGATCCCCAGTTACGCAGGCAAGGACCAGGACTCGTTTCGCATCAGGAAGGTTGGGGACGGGCTGTACACCCTGGCATTTCTGCGGACTGCGGGCCGGCCGACCCTGGAAACCCCGGACGGCACGCGTTACCTGTGCGGCATGGGTTCGCCGCCTAGCGCCTACGAGAAATGCGGCAGCTGACCAGCTGATCCTCCGCTCGCCGGGCGACGAGGTTCGCCCGCGCACTCCGATGAGGTGACCGATGACCAGTTGGGACCAGGCCATGTGCGCCCTGCGCGGTTCACCAGGCGCGCGGGCGTACTACGACCGGCAACGTGCTCGAGGCGTGCCACACAACGCGCTTTGAGACACGTCGCCAACCGTCTTGTCGGGGTCCTTCACGGCTGCCTCGCTGCCCGCACCACCTACGACGAAGCCACCGCTTGGGCGCACCGCCCTGAGCGAGCCGCCTAACTTCCAGGGATGTCTCGGCGGTGCGATCGCCGAGCACGTCGATCGGGCGCCCGGATTCAATGTCGACCAGCACCGTGCCGTACACGTGCCCGCGTCGTAGCGCGAAGTCGTCCACGCCCAGCACCTTCGGTGCGCTGGTCCGTGGATTCGGCAGTTCCCGCACCAGCCGTAACAGAGTCATCCGGTTCACGTGGGTGGCGAGGTGAGCGGCCAGGCGCGCGCCGGCCCTGCCGCCGAGCGCCAGCGCGATATGGCGCAGCACGCCACCCAGCCGATGCTGCGCCGACCGTACTTGGTGGTCAGCCCGGCAACCTGCTCGACGAACGTCGCACGTGAGCAGTCCTGATTGCCACAGAACAAGCGCCGCACCCGCAGGTGAACCAGCGTCTCACGGCCACCGACCATCAGGTCCGACAGCCGACGCTCATAGCGACTATGCACCCGGCGCGCCACGAACCCGCAGGCCGGACACGCGACGTCCTGATCCTGAGTGCTCGCCTGGATCCGCACCGACCTGCCAGCGGTGAACACGTTCTCGATCCGCACATCGAGCAACTGAGGGAACACGACACCGAGCAACTCGGTGATCAACACACAACATGATCAACTACGGAGGGCCATCACTGAAACCGTGCCAGATCCACAATTCGCGCGCCGTTGACACGTAACAACGCCGGTTCCTCGCGTATCCTTTCCGTCCCGCTCGCCGGACCCGCACCATCTGGCAGTGCTGACACGTCCCGGCTTGGTCAGGGCTGCTCCCGCCATCCCCGGCACCACCCGGATCAGGCTGCCCTCAGCTCCACCCACCTGCTGCGACAGGCAAGTGATGAAGGTCTTCCACCTCCACTCGAATCAACAGCGCCTCACGGCGCAGACGCAATCAGCGCCAGGTCATTTCACTGGCCGCCGACACAGCCGTAAACGCTCGCCGGAGCTGGCGACCTGCTCGCTAGCCTGGTCTGGTTTCCGTGTCGCTCCATGGTTCGACGTGAGGTTTCTCCGGTATCGAGGAGAAGGAGTCTCCCGCTACCGAGCCACTAGATACGCCGCCGTGTGCGGCGAAGGATGGCGGTAGTGATTGCGCCGTTTGGTTCTAGGGTGTGAGTTGCTCGTTAGCTAGCGTCCCTTTGGGGTGACGCTGGGTGGTTGACCGATCACCGTGGGGGTGGTGGCTCCCGGCGTCTTTGCACCGGGGGGTGCCGTGCGGTCGTCACGTGGGTTCAGGCTGCCCAAGAAACTTCTGATCGTGTTGTCGCTGACAGCGTTGGCGGTGGCCGGCCTCCCGGCGGGATCGCCGATCAACGGCCCAGGCAAGCTGCCAGACCTGGGGATCTGGCAAACGATCGTGGACTGGTTGCGCCCTGAGGCTGAGGCAGCGCCGAGACCGCTGCCGCAGCAACAGCAGCCGAAGCCTGAGCCGCCGAAGCGGGTTCGTGAGCTGACCGAGAAGCGTACCCCGTCGCAGCGTGTGTTCCAGATGTCCAACGGCCAGCTCGAGGTCGAGGTCTCTTCGCGGCCGGACGCCGACCGGACAGTGCGGGAGAGGCCGCGCGACGGGTACCGCTTTGTCAATGACACCAACGCTTTCACCAGCCTGTTCGGTGACAGGAGCGACAAGCTGGCCCGGTTCGAGGTGGGTGGCAGGCGGATCGCGATGGGCATCGACAAGCCCCCGACCGGTGTCACGCCGAAGGTGGAGAGGGACAAGGTCACCTACGCCAAGGCGTTGGACGGCGCGGACCTGGTGTACGAGGTCACGAGCGAGGCGCTGAAGGAGAAGATCGTCCTGGCCAAGGCGCCCAAGGACGCGACCTACAGGTTCACCTTGGACCTTGCCGGTGTGACGGCACGAGAGCTGCCTGGCGGTGTGATCGGGTTCTTCGAGAACCCGGACGCGCCGCCGGTGTTCACGATGCCCAGGCCGTTCATGTTCGACAGCTTGCCGGACCGCAAGTCGCCGCACGGCAGGGCGTGGAGCGACAAGGTCACCCAGACCGTCTCCCAAGAGGGCGGCAGGATCACCGTCACGGTGAAGGCGGACCAGGCTTGGCTTGGCGCGAAGGAGCGGCGCTACCCGGTCACGATCGACCCGACGATCAAGCTGCAACCCACCCCGACGACCGGGCAGGACGTGCAGATCTGGTCGGACACCCCGGACCGCAACGACGGCAGCAGCTACCAGCTGTCGGTGGGCACAGACCATCTCGGTACGGCCCGCACGCTGATCAAGTTCGACACGTCCGTCGTCCCGGCGGGCACGGCGTTGGAGAGCGCGAAACTGCGGCTGTACTACGACTCCGAGCTGCACACCGCTGCCAACAACAACGTGCACGAAGTGCGGCGGGTCACGCAGGGCTGGAACGAAGACACCGCGACGTGGAACTCGGCCAACGGCGCATTCGCCGAGGAAGCGCTGTCGACGGCGACGAAGCAGGCGCAGACCGCGAACGTTTGGCACGAGTGGGATGTCCGCAACATTGCGCAGCAGTGGGTGTCCGGCTCGTCGCCGAACCACGGCCTGATGGTCAAGGCCAGGGATGAAGGGCTCGGCAAGGGCGGCGCGATCTACCACGCCGCGGAGTTCGCCTACAACGGCGAGACCCAGAACACCCCGAAACTGATCCTCACCTACGGTCGCCCGAGCGCGGACCTGCAGGCCCCGACGAAGATCACCGCGACGGGGGCGGAGCTGAACTGGGGCGCCTACGAGGACCCGAACCCGAATGATCCCGGCGACGACCTGGTCGAGTACCAGGTGCACCGCACGGTGTTCCAGGCGTTCACGCCCGGCGAGTCGACCCTGGTCGCGCCACTGGAGCCCAGCGCCACATCGTTCGCCGACACGACTGCCCGGCCGACCCCCGCGGACTCGCCGGACCCGTTCGGCAGCGCCTACTACTACATGGTCGCGGTGAAAACCCGTGACGGCACAGTGATTCCGGGCCCGACGCAGCTGGTGCGCCTGCCCAAGGCGGGGTTCGTCACTCAGGTGCTGCGTGGCGGTGCGGACGACGCAACGCTTTCGTCGACGCAGAACACCACGAATCTGGACATGCTGGGCGGCCAGCCGTGGCTGATGGCCGGCACCGGTTCGCAGACTTACGGCAAGACGCGCGCGGTCGTGAAGTTCCGCGACCTGTCGCAGATTCCAGCGGACGCGCGCATCACGAACGCCGAGATGACCCTGTGGGGCTTCTACTCCTCCGGCGCCGGCGGCACGTTCGACGCCCACCCACTGACGAAGTCCTTCGTGGAGAACCACACCACGTGGAACAGCGGGTGGACCACGCCCGGCGGCGACTTCGCCGCGGCAACCGACCATGTCACCGGCATCACCAACGACCCGAACCGGCACATCTGGGACGTCACCGCGACCGCCCAGGGGTGGATCGGCAACGTAGCCACCAACCATGGCTACCAGATCAAGCTGCGCGACGAGAACGCCACTCAGCGCGTGCTGTTCCTGTCCGATGAGGCGGCCGAACCGCACCTGCGACCGAAGCTGACGGTCACCTACACGCAGCCAACCGCGATGATGACTTACTACGCCCCGGACACCCCGGCGATCCGGATGATCCCAAGCGATGAGTACACGATCCCGGTCACGGTCACCAACACCACGACATCCACGTGGAAGGCCACCGACCAGGTTCTGTCCTACCGCTGGAACAGGCCCGACCTCACCGACATCACGACCCCGGACAACCGCCGGGAGACGGCGCTGCCGCACGACGTCAAGCCAGGCGAAACCGTGACTCTGCAGGCGAAGGTCAGGGCGCCGGTGATCGCGGACATCGCCAACCTGCGCGAGCAGTTCATCCTGAAGTGGGACCTGCGCGACAAGACCAACAACACTTGGCTGTCCGACACAGGCGGAATCCCGGTGCTGCAGCAGAACGTGACCGTCGAGCACCCCACGTCCAACCAGCTCGGCCTGGAGAAGTTTTACTCCTACTCCGGCAAGGCGACGGGCGCGGGTTCGAACCTGTTGGTGAACCAGTTCGCGGGCAACGCGGTCTGGTCCTATGACGCGTTCAGCAACCCAGGCCGCGGCCTGAACACGTTCATGCGCATGACCTACAACAGCATGGACACCTCGTCGACCGCGGTCGGCCAGGGCTGGTCACTCGCTGCCAGCGGTCTGGTCAGGCTGGGCGCCAACCTCGAGATGACCCCGCTTCTGCTGCCGGGCCACCCGTTGACGGTGACACTGCCCGACGGCGACGGCACATCGCACAAGTTCGAGCTGAACAAGAACAACAGCCTTGACCCGGCGAAGTGGACCTACGACAGCCCCGCAGGCGTTCACTTGTACCTGCAGCGCGACGGTGAGGCGGAGAAGTCGCGGCGGTGGAAGATGACCCGCCCCGACCGCACCGAGTTCCTGTTCGACACCGATGGCTACCTGACCGCGATCAAAGACCGCAACGGTAACGAGCAGCGCTTCACCTACACCGAACGCTGGTCCATCGGCCTCAACAAGCCGTGCAAGTACCTCGCCTACGTCACCGACCCGGCCGGTCGTCAGACGCTCACGCTGGACTACTGGCGCTGGGGCGAGACGCACAATCTGAAGCTCGTCGACAAGCTCCAGTCGGTACGCGACATCTCGGGCCGCACGATCCAGTTCAACTACAACACCCTGGGCCTGCTCAGATCCTTTGTGGACGGCGCGGGATCGCCCCAACCGAAGACGTTCAAGTTCGACTACGACGTCGGCCTGGGCATCAACAACGTCAAGCTGGTCAAGGTCACCGACCCGCGCACCCACGAAACGGACCTCGCCTACTACGACGCCCCACTGCTGACCAGCAAGTGGCGGGCGAAGACGATCACCGACCGACTCGACTTCGCCACGAACCTCGCCTACACCGACCCGGACGGTCACTCGGGCTCCGAGATCGAGACAACGGTCACTGACGCGGAGAACCGCCAGACGAAGTACCGCACGGATGGTTTCGGCCGTCCGGTCAAAACCACCAACGCGAAGAACCAGTCCACACAGATGGATTGGGACGCGGACAACAACGTCATCAAGCTGACCGAGGACAACAGCGCGGTCTCGACGTGGACCTACGATCCGAAAACTGGTTACCCGACCTCGAAACGGGACGCGGAGTCCGTGGCCAACAACTGGCCCGCGACGAGGTTGAACTACCAGACGTCCTTGAACGGCTACGTCGCCGACCTCAGCTCGAAGACGTCGCCGGAGGGGCACACATGGGCGTTCGGCTATGACGCCAAGGGAAATCTGACGTCGATCACCGACCCGAAGGGCGTACCGACTCCGTCGCCGGACGACTACAAGACGGTCTACGCCTACGACCAGTTCGGTCAGCTGCAGACCTCCACGGACGCCAACGAGAACACCACCGTGTTCCTGGACTTCGACCCGACCGGCTATCCGAAGAAGACCAGGGATCCGTACAACAACGAGACGAACTCCGCCTACGACGTGCGTGGCAACGTCCTCTCGACGACTGACGCCCTCGGTAAGACGACCACCATCGGTTACGACACCTTCGGTCGTCCGCTGGAGATGAAGGTTCCGAAGGACCAGGCCGCCGGCCACTTCATTGTCACACCAGCCCCCGTGTACGACGTCAACGACAACGTGACCCAGGCGACCTCGCCGAATGGTTCGGTGTCCACGGCCGTCTACGACAAGAACGACCGGCCGTTCGAGACGACCGCGCCGAAAGACACTCCGACCGGGCCGGAACGCAAGACGATCTTCACCTACGACAAGCTCGGCAACCTCAAGTCCGAGACCGAGCCGTTGGGAACCCTCACACCGGCTATCGCCGACGACTACGTCACGAAGTACGACTACGACGAGATCTACCAGCTCAAGTCGACCACCAACGCCGACAACAAGAGGATCGACTACAGCTACGACCGGGTCGGCAACCTGATCACCGTGGTCGACCCGAGGAAGAACGCCACGGCCGACCAGAACGACTACACCACGAAGTTCGCCTACGACCTCAACCACCGCAAGGTCGACACGGTCGACGCGACAGGCAAGGTCGAACACATCGGCTTTGACAAGGACGGCAACGTCACCTCCAAGCGCGACAAGGAGAACCACACCACGACACTCGTGTACGACGCGCGGGCGAAGGTGACCGAGGCGCACGTCCCGCACAAGGCCGGCGTCACCCGTGTGACCAAGTTCGAGTATGACGAGGCTGGAAACCAGACCCGCGTCATCACACCGCGCGGCGTCGAAACCACCGACGACGCGGACGACTTCGTCCAGCAAACGGTGCACGACAAGCTGAACCGTCCCATCGAGAAGCTAACGCCGTTCGACAAGGACGACGCGCAGTACAAGACGCCCGAAAAGATGACCTACACCTACGACTCGGTCGGCAGGATCAAGGAGGTCAGCGCGCCGCCGTCTCAGGGCCAGACGATCCGCAACACCACGAGGTACAACTACTTCGACAACGGCTGGGTCCGCAGCTCGACCGACCCGTGGGACATCGCCACGTCCTACGACTACAGCCCACTCGGCCACCAGGCATCCCGCACACTCACCAGCGCCGGCGGCTCGTCAGGCCGGACCATGACGTGGGACTTCTTTCCCGACGGCAAACTGAAGTCACGGTCGGACAAGGGTGTGCCGGTCGGGCTCCACGTCGTGCTGACCGACAACAGTGACACCGGTTTCATCGAGCTCACGGGCAACTGGCCGACCGCCACGAGCGGCGGCAAGGGGTTCCAGGGCTACGACTACCGCAGCACGGCGCGCGGCACCGGTGCGACCACGTTCACCTGGAAACCCGTCATCCCGCAGGACGGTAGCTACGAGGTCTTCGTCAAGTACCCCTCGAACGTCGATGGAGTGGCTACGGACGCGCCCTACAAGGTCGAGACGGGAACGACTACCACCACCGTCGCGGTGGACCAGACCCAGCGCGGCGGCGAGTGGTTCAGCATCGGCAGCTTCGCGTTCACCACGGGGCACGATGCAAAGATCACGTTGACCGATCAGGCCAACGGCACGGTGCTCGCGGACGCCGTGAAGCTGGTGCGCAACAACAGCTCGGATCCCGACGACGAGGACAAGACATTCACCCACGGGTACGACGCCAACGGGAACCTCACCTCGTTGACGGACTCCTCACCCGGAGCGAAGTTCGATGCGTACGCGTTGACCTACAACGGGCTCAACCAGCTCACCAAGATCGAGGAGCAGCTGGCGAACGCAGTCAAGGCGACGACAAGGTTCTCCTACAACGAAAACGGCGCTACCAAGACCAGGGAGCACGACAAGCAGACCGCCGAGTTCTCCTACGACCCGCGAGACCTGGTCGAGTGGGTGAAGAACACCGAGACCGGCGGCGCCGCGAAGATGACCACCTACAGCTATACCGATCGCGGTCAGATCAAGGAGGAAGTCAAGCCCAACGGCAACAAGGTGGTCTACGGCTACCACTTCGACGGCGCGCTCGCGTCGCAGGTCGAGTCGAAGTCCGGTGGCGCACTGGTCGCTCAGCACCTGATCGACTACAGCCCCAACGGCCACCGGGCCAAGGACGCCTCGAAGATCCAGAACGCGGACAACGCGTCGGCCTACCTCGATGAGGTGCGCGAATACACCTACGACCCGTTGGAACGGTTGCGGAACCAGACGAAGAAGTCGGCCGCGGGCGCGGTGCTGGAGACCGAGAACTACGTCCACGACGCCAACGGCAACGTCGTCACGCAGACGCTCGACGGCACGACGACGACGTTCGGCTACGACCGCAACAGGTTGCTGTCGGCGTCGGCCCAGGGCGTGACCTCGTCCTACAAGTATGACCCTTTCGGCAGGCTCGACACGGTGACGGCGGCGAACCAGATCATCGAGTCATACGGCTACGACGGGTTCGACCGGACTACCAAGCACAGCAAGAAGCAGCCGTCCGGCGGGATGAAGACCACGTCCTACGCCTACGATCCGCTGGACCGCACGGCGTCGAAGACCGAGGACGGCAAGACCACCGACTTCGCCTACCTCGGGCTGAGCGAGAAGGTGGTCGCGGAGGAGATCGCCGGACAGCTGCAGCGCACGTACTCGTACGACGCCTTCGGGCAGCGACTGTCGCAGATCAAGAAGGACACCGACGGCGCTGGCCCCGAGGTGGCTGAGGACTCCTACTACGGCTACAACCCGCACACCGACGTCGAAACCCTCACCAAGGACAACGGCGACACGAAGGCGACGTACGGCTACACCGCCTACGGTGGTGACGACAAGGAGGCCTTCACCGGCATCGACAAGCCGGACGCACAGCAGCCCGGAAAGACGCCGTACAACTTCTACCGCTACAACGGCAAGCGCTGGGATCCGTCCTCGAACTCCTACGACATGGGCTTCCGCGACTACAGCCCGAACCTCAACCGGTTCCTCACCAGGGACATGTACAACGGCGCTCTGTCCGATATGGAACTGGGCAACGATCCGTTCACCAGCAACCGTTACGCGTTCGTCGGCGGCAACCCGATCACTGGTGTCGAGCTCGACGGTCACCGTCCTGAGGACGAGCCCGGCTACTGCCTCGGGTACCTCGGTGACTGCGGCATCGATCCCTCCGAGGGCGGTCACATCAGCGGGAAGTACAGCCCGCAGCAGCTCGCGTCGCTGGGGGTACTGGCCTACCAGCAGCCGAGAACCCTTCCGGCGACACAGCATCCGACGCCTGTCGCCCCGCCGTCCACCAGGCCTTCGGGCGGCTTGAGCAGGCTCGGGTTGCTCGGAGTCCTGCTCACGACGCTCACCCAGTCCGGCGCAGAGCCGCAGACGCAGGAACGCAGCATCGACTACGCCCGAGGCGCACGGGACTGCTCGGCCGCGACCGCTGGCACCGTCAGCTATGTCATCTACCAGAACCTGGACCGCCACGATCGCGCGACGGGCGCCGAGGCGTGCCTCGTAGGCCAGGTGCGGGAACGGGATGAGAGCGCGAGGTTCACACCGCCTGGGTTCAAGGACGGGATGGACCGCGGCCACCTCATCGCGCGGATGTTCGGCGGCAGCAACACCAAGCCGGAGAACTTCGTGCCGCTGTACCCCTACGCCAACCAGAGGGAGATGCGCAGCATCGAGGACGAGGTCGCCCGGCGCGTCAGGCGAGGGGAAAGGGTGTACTACGCGGTGACCCCGATCTACACCCAACACACCGGTCCTGACATGGGCATACCGGCAGCAGTGCACATCTACGCATACAGCTCGAGTGGTGTGATCAACCGAACGGTCATCAACAGATAGCTGGAGCCAGGTGNNNNCACACCTGGCTGCTTGTCCCGGCCTCCCGTAGGTTGGCTGGGGAACCACGTGAGAAGGAGTGCGTCTCATGGGCAGCGTCGGGGACCTGGCCGCGCGTCTCGGTATCGATGGTATGGCCGTCAACCACGTCGACTGGTCGGCTGTCGAGTCGTCGCTGGGGTTGACGTTGCCCGACGACTACAAGGCGCTGGTGGAGATCTTCCCCGACGGCCGTTTTCAAGGCTTCATCCGGCTCATCCGGCCTGGCGCGGTGGGCTCACCAACGGCCGAGTACCTCGGCTACTACGTCCAGCGTCTGCAGGACATGCGCGAATGGCGCGACGATGAGCCGGATCGGTTCCCGTACCCGATATTTCCCGAGCCCGGTGGCTTGCTGCCGTGGGGTGTTTCGCATCGTGCAGGTCTGTTGTTCTGGCTCACCGACGGAGACGACCCGAGCAAGTGGCCGATCGTGGTGGCGCACCCGGAGTTCGAACACTGGGCGGCACATGACGGCCCGGTAAGCGCGTTTCTCGACGACGTGGTATCCGATCGCTTCGACGGCGATCCGTACGACATCGATCTCGGTGGCGATCCATTTTTCCAGCCGACACCCGAAGGGCCGGACCCGGCGCTCTCCGCGCCCACTCCGGCCTGGCTCACCCCGGGGCTGACCGACGAGCGGCCCTACGACGCGACCGCCGAGCTGGCGGAACTCGTGCCGCCGCCGGCTCTGCGTCGGTCCATCGACTGGGCGGCGGTCCAGGAGTTGCTCGGCCTGCCGCTGCCCGCGGACTACCGAGCGTTCATGGAGATCTACGGACCCGGAACGTTCTGCGATATCACGATCCTGCCCCCGGAGGAGCTGCCGAGTCTGGTCGAGCGGACGTTCCGGAAGGCCACGAGCAACCCGATGCGTCTACCGCAAATCTGCGTCCCGGTGTTTCCCGAGCCGAGCGGCATGCTCGCCTGGGGTGAGACGGCCGACGGCTGGACGTGCGGCTGGATGCCGCTCGACCCGGAAAACCCGGACGCCTGGGGGACGGTCATGGCCGATCCTGAGGTGCTCGGGCACCAGCTCCACACCGAACTGTCCATGAGCTCGTTGTTGCTCAAGTACGCGGCAGCCGAAGGATCCGGGTACGCGCTCGGCAGGGACATGCCTTGGCAGGGCGCGCCGACGTTCGTATCGCGAACCTGATCGAAGGCCCGGCGAACGACGCCTACATCGATTAGATGATCGATCATGCCCGCGGACGGCAGTCAAACGGTCGCGGCTGTGCGGGCCTAGTCGGTCCCCTGCTACGCCTATGCTTGATGATTCACCGACTCGGGAAACCGCGATGAACCGGACACCAGGGACATCCTTCGTCCCGAAGGGCGGCGGGCAGCGGGGTACCGTCTTGATCGATGTGCTCGGTTGGTGTGGCGGATCACCAGCAGGCGTTGCCGCCTTGGTGGCTATAGGTGCGGTGTTGATCTACGCGAGGCCGATGCCTGGTCGCTGGTCAGATGCGCCACGATTGCGGGCAGCAGCCACCGGTGGGTGAGCACTGGGTTGGAGCGGGTTTGTGAGTCCTTCCCGAGACGCGTGCGCTCGCTGGTGGTTGGGGATGAGCGACCGCTAAGGGATGTCTCGGGCTCGTAAACCATGATCCAGAACCACGAAAGGGAGATCTCGGATGAGCGCCCGAAAAGCAGAGAAGCAGGTAGAGACGAATCTCTACCTGCTTCTCTGGAGTACGCCGCCAGGGACTCGAACCCCGGACCCGCTGATTAAGAGTCAGCTGCTCTAACCAACTGAGCTAGCGGCGCTTGACCCGTGTCGGAGCCTTGCTCGTTCCGACGTGAAGAACGTTAGCACGGGGGTACCAACGGGTTTTCCCGGGGGTCACCCGTTCGACGTCTTGAACCCCGTGTGCAGGAGCCACTGGGCCGCCGCGTAGGTCGGCATGACGCCTGCCGAGGCGACCCGCGCCGCGCGTCCTCGAAGGACGAAACGGCTGGCGCCGAGGAGGGCGTCCGAGACCGCGAACAGGGCCGCGCCACCGAGAACCCGGCGTGCGCCGGGGCCGCGGGTGGTCGAGGCGGCGGCGACCATCGTGCCCAGGGTGAGGGCGTAGAGGCCCACCGGCTTGCCCAGCGGGCCCGCTGCCTTGGCGAACACGGCGGCGCCCGCGGCCGAGGCGGCGACGATGGGGATCACGGCTTTTCGGGAGCCCGGTGTGGAGCGGCGGGCCAGGGCCGTGGTGTAGCCGAGGTGGGCCACCAGGAAGCTGAAGAGTCCTGTTCGGAATGCTGTGTCCGAGTCGCCGAGCAGGGCTACGTCGCCTGCCCACGAGCCGGCCAGGCCGATCGCCATGCCGGCGGCCTGCGGTGGGCTGGCTGCGGCGAGCACCGGCATCAGCGCGGTTTTCGTGACTGGGCGCACGGACCTGGAGCCGCGCACGGTCGCTGCGATCGAGTCCACGACGGCGGCGGCCGCGTATGCCTGCTTGTTCATGAGCACCTCTTCGTCGAGGCGCTCAGGGTAAGCCGGTCAGCTCCCGGTCGCCGTCGTGTCGTCGGTCACGAACGACGTCTGCGGCGAGGCCGGCGAGAAGTCGTAGTCCGACAACGGAAAGCTGCGCGCGGCACGGCGTGCGCTCACCGTCGAGGTCGGCCGTAGCAACGTGGCCTCGCCGTGCTGGTTGAAGTAGTAGCTGTGCGAGGTGCCGCACTGGCCAAGGGAGAACACGGAGTTCCGCACGACCTTGGAACGCATCCGGTGCAGGAACTCGTCGTTGGCCCGCTGCGTCACCTCGAAGACCGACGACCCACGTGAGCGCATCGCCGTGAACAACCGCCGCATGTGCGTCATCTGGCACTCGATCGTCGTGAAGTACGACAACCCGCTGTAGGAGTAGGGACTGTTGAGCGACAGGTAGTTCGGGAACCCCGGCACCGTCACGCCCTCGTAGGCCTGGAACCGGTTCTGCCGCCACCACGCGCCCAGGTCCTTGCCGTCCCGCCCGATCACCTCGAACGCCGGGAAGTTGGTGTCCCACAGGTCGAACCCCGTCGCCAGCACCAGGACGTCGATCTCGGTGCGACCGGAGGCCGTGACGATCCCGCTCTCGTCGATCCGGTCGATCGTGGAGGTCTCCAACCGCACGTGGGGCCGCGTGAACGTGCGGAAGTAGTCGTTGGAGAAGGTCGGGCGCTTGCAGCCGAACGAGTAGTCCGGGGTGAGCGCGCGCCGCAGCCCGGGGTCGCGGACCTGCCGGCGCAGGTGCAGCCGGCACCACCACTCGGCCAGCCGGTTCACCACCCGCAACTGCTTGTAGCGCACCACTCCGGAGATCATCATCAGCTCCAGGATCGAGCTGCCGATCCACCGCACGGCCCGTTGCACGAAAGGCAGCCGCGCGAACAGCTTCCGCACCGCCACCGGAACCGGGTGGTCGGGTTTCGGGCTGACCCAGATCGGCGTGCGCTGGAAGACGGTCAGCGCGGCGGCGTCCCGTGCCAGCTCGGGGATCAGCTGCACCGCGGTCGCGCCGGTGCCGATGATCGCCACCCGCTGACCGGCGAGGTCGACGGGTCCCCAGGCGGCGGTGTGCACCACCCTGCCCCGGAACGACTCGATGCCCTCGACGTCCGGCGTCCTCGGCATCGACAGGAACCCCGTGGCGGTCACGAGGTACCGCGCGGTGAAGGTCTCCTCGCCGGCGGAGACCTCCCAGTGGTCACCCCGCCAGCGAGCGCCGTCGACCGTCACGCCGAAGCGCATCAACGGCCGCAGCCCGTACTTCACGGCCACGTGCTCGGCGTACCGCTTGAGCTCCGCACCCGGCGCGAACAGCCGTGACCAGTGCGGGTTCGGCTCGAACGAGTACGAGTAGGTCGAGGACGGGATGTCGACGGCGAGCCCCGGATAGCGGTTGACGTGCCAGGTGCCGCCGAGGTCGTCCTCCCGCTCCAGCACCAGCAGGTTTCGCAACCCGAGCCGCTTGAGCTCGATCGCCGCGCCCATGCCCCCGAACCCCGCTCCGACGATCACCGCGTCGTACCGCATCCAGGCCTCCGCACTCGAACGGAATCGCGTGTCAGTTTCGGAACCGTATGTCAGTTCCGCTGGTGATCGCAAGACTCCGCAGGTCATAGACTCGGGCGCATGACGTCCAGCGCCGAACCCGTCAGCCGCGCCGAGCGCAGGAAGCAGGAACTGCGCCGCGAGATCATCGACGCGGCCTTCGACTGCTTCGCCGAACGCGGTTACCACGCCACCGGGATCGCCGACGTGGCCGCGCGGCTCGGCATCGGGCACGGCACGTTCTACCGCTACTTCCAGAACAAGCGGGACATCGTCGACCACGTCGTCGACGACCTGGTCGGCCGCATCACCGGCGCGCTCACGGCGGAGAACGCCCCGGACGCGGTCTCGACGCTCGCCGAGTACCGCGAGCAGTCCGCGCGCATCGGCGAGTCGCTCGGCCGCATCTTCGGCGAGGACCCCCGAGTGCCCCGCCTGCTGCTGTTCGAGGCGCCCGGCATCGACCGCGCCATGGCGGAGCGGATCCTCGACCTGTTCGACCTGGCCGCCGGCCTCACGTCCGCGTACCTCTCGCACGGCGTCGAACTGGGCTACCTGCGCGCCGACCTCGACGTCGACAACACGGCCAGGGCGATCAACGGCATGATCCTCGGCACCGCCATCTCATCGCTGCGCATGCCGGAAGCCCAGGCGGCGCAGAGCGAGGCGCTGCGCCGCGTCATGTACGACGGGATCGCGGCCACCTGAGCCGTCTGCCGTTGTGCACAACAGGATCGCGGCTACCCGAGCCACGCCCGCGCGGCCACGACCAGCGCGTCGACCCCGGTGGACAGCGTCGGCTCGACGTCCGGCGCGAACTCGGGGGAGTGGTTCATCGCGACGGGCCTGCCGGGGTCGCGGGTGCTGAAGTCGGTGCCGCCCAGGAACCAGAACACGGTCGGCACGCCCGCGGACGTGCCGAACACGCCGACGTCCTCGCTGGCGTTCACGACCGCGCCGGGGATCAGGTTGCCGGTGCCGAAGTGCTCGGCGAACGCGGCCACCGTCCTCGTGGTCGCGTCCGGGTCGGACACGAGCACCGGCGTGCCGTCGTACCAGTCGAACTCGGGCTCGCGCGGCGCCCCGGACGCGGTGGCCTCGGCGCGCGCGATCCGTTCGACGGCGGCACGGACGATGCCGCGGATGTGATCGCTGAACGTCCGGATGTTGACGCCGATCTCGGCCGTCTCCGGGATGACGTTCTCCTTCGTACCCGCCTGCAAGCGTCCGACCGTGACGACGGCACGTTCGGACGGCGCGATCTCGCGCGCGACGATGCCTTGCAGCCGCACGACGGTATGCGCGGCCATCAGTACCGGGTCGACCGCGATCTCCGGCGCCGAACCGTGGCCGCCGCGCCCGAACAGCGTGATGTGGACCGAGTCCGAGGCCGCCATCAGCGGGCCGCTGCCGTACGCGATCATCCCGGCGGGCAACGGGCTGACGTGTTGCGCCAGCACGACTTCCGGCTTGCCGAACCGTTCGAACAACCCGTCGGCGACCATGTTCCGGGCGCCGAGACCCAGTTCCTCGGCGGGCTGGAACACCACGAGCAGCGTGCCGGACCACTCCTCGCGCGTTTCCGACAAACGTTCGGCCGCGCCGATCAGGCACGTGGCGTGCATGTCGTGCCCGCACGCGTGCGACACCGGCACGTCCTCACCGTCCGAATTGGTCGCACGGGCAGTGGACGCGTACGGCAGCCCCGTCGTCTCCTCCACGGGCAACGCGTCGATGTCCGCCCGCAGCATCACGACCGGCCCGTCGCCGTTGCGCAGCACACCCACCACGCCCGTGCCACCGACCTCGGTCGTGACCTCGTATCCCAACGGCCGCAACGCGTCCGCGAGCACACCGGCCGTGCGGAACTCCTGCAGCGACAGCTCGGGGTGCTGGTGCAGATCACGGTAGAGCGCGTGCAGGTCGGGCACTGTGTCTCCCTCAGCCGGGCTTCGGCAACTCGTCGACGAGCAGGGTCAGCGAGCGCAGCAACGCCTCGCGGTCGGCCGGGGTCAGCCGGGAGAGCAGGCGTTCCTCGCCGCGCTGGATCTCGGCCTGGACCGCGCCGTGGCGGCGGCGGCCCTCCTCGGTGATGGCGACGAGCCGCGCGCGCCGGTCCGCCGGGTCGCGGGTGCGCTCCAGCAGCCCGTCGCTCTCCAGTTCGTCCAGCACGCCGATGATGCGGCTCTTGTCCGCGCCGATGAACTCCGCGAGCGCGGCCTGGGTGCGCACCGGCTGGCCTTCGAGCGCGTCCAGCACGACGTAACCCCACATGCTCAGGCCGTGGGCGCGCAGCACCGGCTGCTCGGCGGCGACCAGCGCTCGTTGCAACGGCGCGATCATCGCCGCGAGGTCACGTCGCCGGCCATCCACGAACTGGATGATACCGACCTTGCGGCAATCATATGTGCCTGCTTATCGTAAGCACGTGCATATCAATCACCTGCTGGCTCTCCACCGGGAAGTGGTGCTGACCAGCGTCGAGATCGTGTCCCGGGTGTCCGGCGACGACCTGGGCAGGCGCACGCCCTGTGCCGAGTGGACGCTCGCCGGCCTGCTCGCCCACATGACCGCCCAGCACCACGGCTTCGCCGCCGCGGCACGGGGCAGGGGAGGAGAACTCGCGGCCTGGGAGGTCCGGCCGGCCGGACCGGTCGAGTACGCCGAGGCGGCGGAGGACGTCCTGGCCGCGTTCGCGGAACCCGAGGTGTCGCAACGGGAGTTCGAGCTGCCGGAGTTCCGCGCGAGCTTCCCCGCGGTCCAGGCGGTCGGGTTCCACCTGATCGACTACGTGGTGCACGGCTGGGACGTCGCGCGTTCGCTCGGCCTCGGCTACCACCTGGCCGCCGAGGTCGCCGGACCAGCGTTGCGGATCGCGCTGGCGGTCCCGGACGGCGACGGCAGGCTGCAGCCCGGTGCGCCGTTCAAACCCGCTCTGGAAGAGCACGACTCCGACCCGCTGCGCCGGATCCTGGCGACGCTGGGACGGTCGCCCGACTGGTCCTAGCCCGACACGACGAGCCGGAACCCGGCGTCCCACTCGTCGAGTTCGAGCAGGTCGCGGTGGGTGTCGTGCCACCGGCCGCTGCGCAGGTCCTCCCGCAGCCGCCCGATGCCCCGCTCGACGGAGGCCGGAGCGGTCTGGGCGAGCGCGGAGCACGCGCGGCGGACACCGGGGTCGAGGTAGGCGGCCGGGCGCCGCCAGTGGGCCGGGAACACCCCGTCGGTGAAGTCCCACGGCAGCGGCAGGACGGTGACGCGGTCCGCGCCGAGCTCGTGCGCGATGTCGTCCGCGGACGGCCGGGTGCGTTCCAGCTCCGCGATCTCGGGCACGTACTCGCGGACGAACCAGAACTCGCTGTGCCGGCGCGTGTCGTAGGCCAGCACGACCCGGCGCGGCGCGATCCGGCGGAGTTCGGCGAGCCCCGCCCGCCAGTCCGTCCAGTGGTGGACGGTGAGCACGGCCAGCGCGGCCTCGACGGCGTTGTCGCGCAACGGCAGGGCTTCGGCGACGGCGCGCACGGCGGGACTCGCGCCGGGCGGTCGCTGCCGGATCATCTCGCTGGACGGTTCGAGTGCCAGCACCGTCCGGCCCGGCGGCTCGTACGAACCGGTGCCCGCGCCCACGTCGGCGATGGATCCCGCAGTGCCGAGCGCGGCGAGGATCTCGGCCATCCAGCGCGGATCCGTCCGTCGTCCCAGCGAGTACCCGGTGCCGATCTCGTCGTACAGCTCGGTCATGCCCGCCCCCAGATGTCCGGCTTCCCCGACGGTACCGATGTCACCCGGTCGTGCGGGCGGGCGAATCGTCCAAACGGCCGTCAGAAGATCGCGGATGTGCTGAACTTGGCCACATGGGCACGCGCGCGATCCGCTTCACCGCCGTCCTGGCCGCCGTCTCGGCCCTCACGGCCTGCACCTCACCGCCGGAGCCGCCGCTGGGCTCGCCGGGACCGGCGCTGGACCCGCAGGCGATCGCCTACGACAACCTCGACTTCAACCTGAACCGTCCGCCGGTCTTCGACAACACGTGCGAGACGTTGCCGCCGAACCTGCGGGAGCTGATCGGCTCGGCGAAGAAGCCGATCTCGGGCAACGGCGGCGGCTGCCTCGCGGACTTCGAGTGGGGCAGGATGACGATCGCGCTGCTGGGGCCGGGTGCCGGGCGGAAGTCGAACGCGAAGCACTTCGTGGACGTGTGGAACGGCGATCGTGGCGCCGGGCACCACTTCCAGCGGTCCGTCCTGCTCGGCCGCTACTACGCGACCACGGTGATCAGTGGCGAGGTGAACCAGAACTGCACGGTCACCGTGGACACCGGGTCCGAGCTGCCCTTCGAGGTGGACGCCTCGATGGACCTCGAGGAAAGCATCGCGTTGACGAGCCAGGACGTCGACCAGCCGATCGATCGGGCGATGCGGGAGTTCTGCCCTCCGGCGAAGGCCGCGGCGGAGAAGCTGCTGCCGCTGATCGACGAGAACGGCGGCAGCCGGGCGCGTTAGCCCGCGTCGCGGCGCTGCAAGCGGAAGAGCGAGAAAGCGAGCAGCGCCAGCCAGAGTGCCAGCGAGCACGCGGTCTGCACCCAGCCCGTGCCGAGCCCCGCCAGGTGCCAGGCGGCTTCCAGCGGGTAGATCAGGCCGAACACCTCCGGCAACGCCATCCTCGCGAGCATCAGGATCGGCACCACGATGAAGAACACCGTCAGCGCGCCACCCGTGTTCGGCACGAGCAGCGAGACGATCAACGCGGTGAGCAGGACCAGGGCGGTGGCCAGCATGGCAACGCCGAGCACCCAGCCCAGGCGCATGCCGAGCAGGTAGTTGTGGCTGTTCCCGTTCGCGGCGGTCCTGATGAGCAACGGGTACAGGACGAACGTGAACAGCGAGCACGCGAGCCACACGATCGCGAGAACCGTGCCCTGCGCCAGGAAGTAGCGCACGCGGGAGGGCTGCACCAGCAACGTCGGCTGCACGCTCTTGTACTGCCACTCTCCCGCGACCAGCTTGATCACGGTCGCGAACACGAGCAGCAGACCGAGCTGGACCACGATCAGCAGCGGCCCGATCTGCTTGCCCGCGCTCGCGAGGTTCGTCTGCGGGAGCGTGAACAGCACCATCAGGCCGATCAGGAAGACCGGGGCGAAGACCAGGACGAGCTTGTCCGAGCGGGTACCGACGAGCTTGCGCAGCTCGACCGCGACCAGCCGCCAGAACGGTGAGCGCTCGGCGGCACGCGCCGCCCAGGGACCACCGGCGGGCGCGACCACCGGCGGGGCGACGTGGCCGGGGATCATGCCCTGCCTCCACTCGTGAGACGGAAGAACAGGTCCTCGAGGCTCATCTGCTCCTCGCGCAGACCCAGCAACGGGATGCCCGCGGCGAACGTGACGTCCGAGACCCGCTCGACCGGCGCGTGGGCGGCGATGTACCCGTCCGGCGCTGGCTGGATCGCGACGCCGCCCCGCTGCAGCGCGCCGGCCAGGCGGTTCATGTCCTTGGCGCGCACCAGCGAACGTGACGACGTGGTCAGGCTCGCCAGCGGGCCGTCCGCGACGATGCGGCCGTTGCCGATCACCAGCACGCGGTCGGCGGTCTGGTCCACTTCGGACAGCACGTGGCTGGACAGCAGCACGGTGCCGCCGCGGGAGGCGTGGCCCCGCAACAGGGTGCGCACCGCACGGATGCCCTCGGGGTCGAGCCCGTTGATGGGCTCGTCCAGCACGAGCAGCGGCGGGTTGGTGAGCAGGGCGTGGGCGATGCCCAGGCGCTGGCGCATGCCGAGGCTGTACTTGCCGATCTTGCGGGTGGCCGCGTCGGCGAGCCCCAGCACCTCGAGCACCTCGTCCGCCCTGCGAGCGGGCACCCCGGCCAGCGTCGCGGCCATGCGCAGGTGCCCGCGCCCGCTGCGGCCCGGGTGGACGGCCGCGGCGTCGAGCAGCACCCCGGCCACATGGGCCGGGTTGGGCCACGCGGTGAACGGCCGGCCCGCCACCGTCGCCTGACCGCGGTCGGGTCTGGTGAGTCCGGTGATCATCCGCAGGGTCGTCGACTTGCCGGCCCCGTTGGGCCCGAGGAAGGCCGTCACGGTGCCCGGTTGGAGCTCGAAGCCCACCTGATCAACGACCGTCCGACCCTCGTAGGCCTTGGTCAGCCCCCACGCCGTGAGCATCGGGCCACCGTAGCGCCAGTCACTGTGCGTCGCGGGCTGATTCGGCCAGTTACGACGCTTGGGGTGAACAGATGTGATCTGGAGCACTGCTCTGGTCGTGTGGAAAACCCCGAATGGGTCTGGTGCCAATCCGATGTGGGGTTCGTTTCGAACCACACGTGTGAAGGCAACACGATCCGTCCTCATCGGCCTGGTGTCGGTCGCTGCGGCGTTGGCGGCAGGACACCTCGTCGCGGGTCTCGTGAGTCCGCTGGCGTCGCCGTTCCTCGCGGTCGGCAACACCGCGATCGACCTGACGCCCCATCCGGTCAAGGACTTCGCGATCCGCACGTTCGGCGAGAACGACAAGCTGGTGCTGCTCGGCGGCATGGCGGTCGCGCTCGCGGTGCTCGGCGTGGTGGCGGGTCTGCTGTCGCGCCGCAGCCCGTGGCCCGGCATGGCGCTCGCCGGTGTGCTCGGCCTGCTCGGGGTGGCCGCGGTGCTGGCCAGACCCACCACGACGGGGTGGGCCGTGATCGCCCCGCTGGTCAGTCTCGCGGTCGGTGTCCTGGCGTTCCGCTGGCTGTGGTCCCAGGCGCCCGCCGAGGTGCCAGGACGGCGCAGGTTCCTGCTGTCGACCGCGGCGATCGCGGCCGGCGCGGGAGTTGCGGCCGTGGGCGGTCAGTTCCTGGCCGGCCGGGTGGACGTCGAGGCCTCGCGGCGGGGGATCACGTTGCGGCCCGGGAAGAAGGCGCCGGAGATCCCGTTCAACGCCGACTTCGCCCGCGAGGGCACGCCGACGTTCCTGACGCCGAACGAGAAGTTCTACCGGGTCGACACCGCGCTCTCCGTCCCGCGGTTGCGGGCGGAGGACTGGCGGATGCGCGTGCACGGCATGGTGGACAACGAGATGGTGCTGACCTACGACGACCTGCTGCGGCGTCCGTTGCTGGAGAAGACCATCACGCTGGTGTGCGTGTCCAACGAGGTCGGCGGCCCGTACATCTCCACGTCGAACTTCATCGGCGTCGACCTGGCGGACCTGTTGCGGGACGCGGGGGTGCGTCCCGGCGCCGACCAGCTCGCGACGCGCAGCGTGGACGGCTGGACGTGCGGCACGCCGGTCGAGTCGATCATGGCTCCCGGCTCGAACGCCATGCTGGCCATCGGGATGAACGGCGAGCCGTTGCCGCTGGAGCGCGGTTTCCCGGTCCGCATGGTCGTTCCCGGGCTCTACGGCTACGTCTCCGCCACGAAGTGGCTGGTGGACATGGAGCTCACGACGTTCGACGCGTTCGACCCGTACTGGGCGCAGCGCGGCTGGGGCAAGAAGGCCCCGGTCAAGGTGATGTCCCGGGTGGACAGGCCGAAGTCGTTCGAACGGGTACCGGCGGGGAAGTTCGTGGCGGCGGGCATCGCGTGGGCTCAGCACACGGGCATCGACCGCGTCGAGGTCCGCGTCGACGGCGGGCCGTGGCAGGAGACGATGCTGACCGCCGAGGTCAACGTCGACACCTGGCGGATGTGGCGCATCGAGCTGGACCTGAAGGAGGGCAACCACACCGTGGAGTGCCGTGCCACCGACCGCAAGGGGTACACGCAGACCAACGAGCGCGCCGCTCCCATCCCGGACGGTGCCACCGGCTGGCACTCGATGGTCTTCACCTCGGTCGCCGGCTGATCGACGCCGGCCCCGCACCTCGCGGGGCCGGCATCGCCGTCTAGACGCGCGCTCGCAGCACCTCGAGCGCCTGGTCGGCGTGGACGGTGAACTTCAGCTCGCTCTTGACCACGGCGAGGACCTCGCGGTTCGTGTCGATGACGAAGGTGCGCCGCTTCGCGTGCAGGGGGCTGAAGCGCCGCCAGACACCGAACTGCTTCGCCACGGTTCCGTCCACATCGGACAGCAGCGGGTAGTCGAAGCCGTGGGTGGCCGAGAACGTGCGTTGCTTGCTCACGCCGTCGGGGCTGATCCCGACCCGGTGCGCGCCGACCTCGTCGAACTCCGCTGCCAGGTCGCGGAAGTAGCAGCTCTCGGCGGTGCAGCCGCCTGTCATCGCGGCCGGGTAGAAGAACAGCACGACCGGGCCGGAGGCCAGGAAGCCGGACAACGTGCGGGCTTCGCCGTTGTCGTCGGGCAGGGTGAAGTCGGGGGCGATGTCTCCTTGTTCCATGACAGGTGTTCGGGCCCGTGGGCGACTCGGATTGCGCACCCGCTGACCATCCATTGTGGACTTTCGCGCGATTTGGGAGTGTTTTCGCTGGTCACGCGTGACGCGCGAATCCGTTGGTAACAAACCGATAACCGCACCCATCCGCTTCCCGAGGGGCGGCGAATCACCAGTAGCAACTGCCCCGAACACCTCTTGGAGATGTCTCGTCATGAACCAGACCGTCCGCAACACCGTCCTGGCCCTCGGCGCCGCCTCGCTCGCCCTGTTCGGCGCGGCGTGCGGTTCGGGCGACATGGCCAGCAGCGGCACCTCCTCCAGTGCCGCCGCCCCGACCACGACCACGACCTCGTCCGCCGCGATGGCCGACCCGGCCGCGAACCTCGTCGGCCCCGGTTGTGCCGACTACGCCAAGCAGGTTCCGTCCGGCTCGGGTTCGGTGTCGGGCATGGCCGCTGACCCGGTGGCTGTTGCCGCGAGCAACAACCCGCTGCTCACGACGCTCGTCAGCGCGGTGTCGGGCAAGCTGAACCCGAAGGTGAACCTGGTCTCGACGCTGAACGGTGCCGAGTTCACGGTCTTCGCGCCGGTGGACTCCGCGTTCGCGAAGATCGACGCGGCGACGATCGAGAAGCTCAAGACCGACGACGCGCTGCTGACGAAGATCCTGACGTACCACGTCGTTCCCGGCCAGATCACGCCGGACAAGATCGCCGGTGACCAGAAGACCGTGCAGACCGGTGTCGTGAAGGTGACCGGCTCGGGCAACGCGATCAAGGTCAACGACGCCAACGTGATCTGTGGTGGCGTGAAGACCGCCAACGCCACCGTCTACCTCATCGACTCGGTCCTGCTGCCCGCCTGACATCTCCAGGTCAGCAGTACCGCGACTCCGGGAACCGCGCTTGTGCAGGCGGTTCCCGGAGTTTTCACGTCTCTCGGCCGTCTGTGCACCGCAAGTGGACCGTCATGGTCCCGTCGCTCTCGAAGATCGCGTGATTCCCGGCTTCGCGGATGATGACCACGATCACCGTGTCGGGGTTGAGCGGGCGCACCGCTCTCGTGATCAGGAACGCGTTCAGGTCGTCCGAGACCGCGATGATGACCCGATCGGCGGCGTCGGCGGCGGCCGCGTCGAGCGCGCACCTGTCCCTCCCGTCGCCGACGACCGCGGCGGCGCCGTTGGCCGCCGCCTCGGCGACGGCGAGGTAGTCGGTGTCGAGCACGGTCAGTCGTGCGTCCGGCTGCGTCGCCAGCACCGAGTTCACGGCGCAGCGCCCGGCATCGCCATATCCGACGACGAGGATGTGATCGGTCACGCCCTGGATTCGGCGTGCGGCACGAACCGGATTGCGTCCATCTCAGCGAAGGGCGATGGTGAGGACCGGCGCACTCGTCGGGCTCGGTGATCCACCCGCGGGCTCGACGGTGAGGATGGCTTCGCGGACTCCCTCGATCCCGTGCACGAGCAACGACGTCACCTCGTTCGCCGGACGCCCGGTTCCCGCCGGTCGCGGGCCGTCGTCGTCCACCAGCCACAGCTGGTAGACCTGGTCGCGCGGCAGCGTCCGCAGGCCGCCGGCCAGCAGCAGCATCTCGTCGCGGCCCGGGGACATCGCCGCGGTGCCCGCCGGATCCGTTCCCGTGACGAGCCGCAGGTCCGGCGCCGCCAGCAGATCACCGATCCGGGTGTGCGGGGAGACGGCCACGGGGGTGATCGCCGGCGTCGTCAGCGCGCCGTGGACTCCGGCCACCACCGCGGCGGTCACGCAGGCGGCCGCGACGAGGGCCGCCGCACGCCGGAAGCCCTGGCGTCGGGAGAGATCCGTCGTGATCTCCGAGTTCGGCGGCGCCTGCCGCACGTGCCGGGCCGCGTCCAGGACCCGTGGCCGCAACGCGAGCGGGAACACGCGGTCGACGGCAGCACCGAGCCTGGCCGCGGTCTCCCGCAGGCCGATGAGCTCGTCCGCGCAGTTGCGGCACCTGTCCAGGTGCGCCTCGAACGAGTCCCGCTCGGCGTTGGACAGCGCGCCGAGTGCGTGTGCACCGGTCAGCAGGTGCGGGTTGATCGCACGCATCGGTCCCGGTTTCACGTGGTGACTTCGAAGCCGTCGGATGAACGGATTGCCCCAGGTGATCGCGTCTCACCCGAGGAACGCCGAAAGGCCACCCCGGAGCGCGGTCGGGGTGGCCTTTCGCGAGCGTCAGGTCAGAGGCTCAGGTCGAGGTCGTTCAGCACGCCGCCGACGTTGACGTCACCCAGCTCGCCGGAGATGTCGCCGATCTTGCCGATGTCGCCGACGTGGCCGACACCGGTCAGGTCGCCGACGTTGCCCACGTGGGACACGACGTCACCGACGTTGCCGACCTCGTGCAGCGACAGGTCGTTGCCCGTCACGTTGCCGATGGCCGAGGTGACGTCGCCGCTGAGCACGTCGTGCACGCCCAGGTCACCGGTGTGCAGGGTGCTGGTGACGTCGCCGATGACGTCCGTGACGTGCGTGCTGCCGAGCACGTCGGTGCCGTTGCTGATGTCGCCGACGGTCTCGGTCACGTCGAGGTCGGTGACGGTCTTGGTGACGTCGGTGATCTCGGTCCCGCCGACGACGTCCAGCGCGCTGGACGGGTCGCTGAGCACGTCGAAGCCGGTGGTGACGCCGTGCACGGCGGCGGTGAGGCCCGAGACGGCGCCGAGGACCGTGTTGTCGTCGATCTGCTGGCCGGCGGTGTTCTGCAGCGTGCTCATCAGGTCGAGCTGCTGGTCGAGGTCCAGGCCGGAGATCGTCGAGCCGAAGTCGCCGAGCGAGGTGACCGGCGCGAAGTCGAGCACGAGCGGCAGCAGCTCCTGGATGTCCGCCGGGTGCACGTCACCGAGGCCGGCCGCGTCGAGCGAGCCCTGCGGGTCGATCTGGAAGGCCGACCGGGCGTCGGGGTCGCTGAGCAGGTTGAGGGTGAAGTCGTGCAGCGTCTGCGGCAGGGTCACGTCGAACTCCAGGGTGCGTCGTTGTGCTTGTGCCACTCAAAGCTACGAAGAGCAGGCCTATCACCACATCGGGTGACATGCCTGGTTCTGTCCACCGGGGACCGATCGGGGATCGGCACCACTGCGCGTAGGGGAATAGGGGTGTCTCCCGATCTCGGGGCCGTGACCAAACCTGAACGGGTGACGCACCGAAGTACTGCGGTAGAGGTCGGCCACCAGGAGGTTCACGCGCTCATGTCCCCGATGTCGGACACGCCCTTGTTGCTCGACAGCGGGACCGCCCGGACGCTCGAACGCGCGCGCGGCGCGGACCACGTCGTGCTGGTCGGCCCGGCCGGGTGCGGCAAGACCACGTTGCTGCGCACGTTCGGCCAGCCGATCGTCGTCGACGACGGGCACGCGCTCGGGGACGACGAGGTCGATCGCCTGCTGGCCGACGTAGGTGCCGGTGGGCGACTCGTCCTCGCCCACCGGCCGTGGCCGGACAACCGCGCACTGGGCCGGTTGGTCAGCGAACTGCCCGGTGCCGTGGTCCGGGTGCACCTCCGGCCGCTGACGCGCGGCCACGTCCGTTCCCTCGCCGCGCACCTGCTGGACGCCGAGGTGAGCGAGGATTTCGCGGAACGCCTGCACGAGCGAACCGGTGGCACCCCTGGGTTCGTGCTGGACGAACTGTCGCCGGAGCCGCGCAGCGCGTTCGCCCGTCACTTCGACGGCCTGTCCGTCGCCGCGAGCGACCTGCTGCTGGCCCGTGCCCTCGGCGCCCCCTTCGACGTGGGACTGCTCGCGACGGTGCTCACCCTGGACCTCCCCGCGGTGTCGGAGTCCATCGAGGCTCTCAGGTCGGCGGGACTGCTCCAGATCGACGGAGCACCACTGCCCGTCGCCGCCGACGCGATCAAGGTGCTCGCACCGGCGGAACAACGCGCCGACCTGCTGCGCAAACTCGCTCTCACCCAGGCCGCACGCGCACAACCGGTGCACGGCTACGCACGGCCGTTGCTGGACCTCGGCGTGGTGGACCCCGGACTCGCGGACGTGTTCACCGCGGCGGGCCACGAGGTGATCGACGACGATCCCGCCCTGGCGGCCAGGCTCTTCACCGCCGCCGGTGCACCCGCACTCCTGGCACGCGCCCGTGCTCTCAGCGGTGACCTCGACGGCGCGGTGGAGGTGGTGGACCTCGAACACGCCGACGCGGACGCGTTGCTGCTCGCCGCCACCGTGCTGACCCTGCGCGGACAGGTGGGCCGCGGCGGTGAGCTGCTCCAGCGCTCGGACAACGGCCTGGCGCTGGGCTACGCCGTGACGGGCCTGCTCGGTGCCGGACGGCTGCAGGAGGCCCGCACCCTGCAGTTCGGCACGCGGTCACAGCCCGCCAGGTCCCTGACCGACACGCTCGGGCACCGGCTGGCGGACGTGGTGCTCGAGACCGTCACCGGACCCCCGATGGCCGCCGTGGCCGCCGCGGTGGCCACGGCCGGGGTGAACCAGGCCGGCTCCAGGGCGTCGGTACAGCCGGACAGCCCCACCGCGCTCGCCGCGCTGATCTGCGTCCACGCCGGTGAGCTGACGGTGGCGAAGTCGTTGCTCACCAAGGCCGTGCAGGTCGACGACGGCAGAGGGCTGCACGCGGACAGGCACCGGCTGTTGCTCGCCTGCGTCGAACTCTTCGGCGGCGACGTCGAAGCGGCACAACGCCCAGCCCGCCCCAGAGAACCCCGGGAAGCCTTGTTCGCCGCGGCACTGGAGCTGGGCATCACCCGCCGCGCCGGCGACCTCCGCGCCCTGCGGTCGGCGTGGGAACCGGCCCAGCAGGCGCTCGTCGTGCACCCGGTCGACCTCTACACGCTGATCCCGTTGACCGAGATCGCCGTCGCCGCGGCGAGAATCGGCCAGTTCCACCGGGTGGAGACGCACCTGGCCGAAGCGTGGACGCTGCTGCACAACCTGGGCGACCCTCCACTGTGGTCGGTGCTCCCGCGCTGGAACGCCTTCCACGCCGCACTCCTGCTCGGCGACCACCCGGCAACCCGGCAACACCTGGCGGCACTGGACGACGCCGCCGACGCACTCCCGTTCGCCAGGGCACTGGCCACCGCCGCGCACTGCTGGAACCAGGCCGGCCGCGGCGACGTGAACCACGCACGAGTCGAGTCGGCGGCCCAGGAACTGCACGCCCACGGCATGCGCGCGGACGCGGCACGACTGGCGGGGCACGCGGCCATGCACACCACGGACCGCAAGGCGATGACCCAGCTGCTCGACATCGCCCGCCAGTTCCACGGCAGTCACAGCGGTCAGGCCAACGGCGGCGCGGAGGTGCTGAGCGACCGCGAGCAGGAGGTGGCCGCGCTGGTCCGCGACGGCCTCACCTACCGCGAGGTCGGCGACGCCCTGTTCATCTCGGCGAAGACCGTCGAACACCACGTCACCCGCATCAGGAACAAGCTCGGCGCGAAGAACCGCCGCGAACTGGAACGCGCGCTGGAAGACATCGACCTGACCTCCACGAGGTAGTCACACCATCAGGTGCATCCCGTCCCCGCACCGATCCGACCCGGGCGCGGGACACGGATGTACAGCGCGCGGATCCGCCAGATGCGGTTCAGCCGGCTCGGGACGGCGCCACGCACGTCCCTGTGCGTCCGATGGCTCGAACCCGGACGCACAGGGACGCGGCGCTGCCAGAACCGGAAATCCGGACGAGTAGGTCGCGACACCGGAATCCGCTTTGTCGGAGAAAGACTCTGAATTCTCGGATTTCGTTGTGGTGTCCGCGGCCTGCGAGGAAGCCAGTCGGGGGAGCGCCGGCTCACCGCTGCGGTAACCGCGCTGCTGGCGCCTCTCGAGGAGCCCGACAAATGCAGAGAAGCAGGTAGAGACGAATCTCTACCTGCTTCTCTGGAGTACGCCGCCAGGGACTCGAACCCCGGACCCGCTGATTAAGAGTCAGCTGCTCTAACCAACTGAGCTAGCGGCGCTTGTTTGTGTGCCGGAGCCTTGCTCGTTCCGACGTGAAGAACGTTAGCACAGCGCCTCCGCGCGCTCCCAATCGGCTGGTCAGCACGGGTTTGGGGGCGCATCGGCCACGTAACGATCCGGCCACTTGCGCAACTTCGGGCCACCCCCTGTCGTCACCTAGTCGGGGGACGCCACCACACCTTCGTGCAGGCAGTCTCGGGAGCGGACACAAACAGATCGGAAGTACGTCCATGGGGATGTGGAGCAGGCGCGGTCGAGGGGTGGTCACGGCGGGAATCGCTGTGATGCTGATCGCAGGCTGTTCAGGCGGCGGTGACGCGGCGACCGGTGCCGGTGGCGAGTCGAGCAGTGCTCCTCCGCCCCCGCCGAAGCCCGTCACGCTGACGCTGGCGTTGAACAACGGTGCGGCCGACGTGATGCCGGGACTGCCCGTCATCGCGACGGCGGCGGACGGGAAGCTGACCGACGTCAAGCTGACCAACCCCGAGGGCAAGGTCGTTGAGGGCAAGCTGAACGCCGAGGCGACGCAGTGGACCAACACGGAGCCGCTCGGGTACGCGAAGGCCTACAAGCTGGTCGCCACGGCCACCGGTGCGGACGGCAAGGCGGAGACCAAGGAGTCGAACTTCACCACGGTGAAGCCGCGGACGCTCACCTACGTGTCGACGAACCCCCAGGACGGCACCACGATCGGCGTCGGCCAGCCGCTCGCCTTCTACTTCGACGAGAAGGTGGCCGACAAGGTCGCGGCCGAGAAGATGCTGGAGATCACCACCGAGCCCAAGGTCGAGGGCGCCTTCTACTGGTTCAACGAGAAGGAGGTGCACTGGCGTCCGGAGAAGTTCTGGAAGCCGGGCACCAAGATCACCATGCACGTGAAGGTCTACGGCAAGCACGTCGGCAACGGCATCTACGGCCAGGAAGACCGCACGATCACCACGACGGTCGGTGACGAGGTCATCCACGAGGCCGACGGCCAGACGCACCAGGTGATCACCAAGGTCAACGGCCAGGTCGTCCGCACCATGCCGACCTCGATGGGCAAGCCGGCCGACGCCACCCCCACCGGCACGTACGTGCTGATGGAGAAGCACAGCCACATGATCATGGACTCGACGACGTACGGCCTCGCGCTGGAGAACGGCGGCTACAAGACGCCGGTCGACTGGGCCTACCGGATGTCCAACAGCGGCATCTTCTTCCACGGCGCACCGTGGTCCATCGGCGACCAGGGCAAGCGCAACGTGAGCCACGGCTGCCTGAACCTCTCGCCGGAGAACGCCAAGTGGGTGTTCGACAACAGCAAGCAGGGCGACGTCGTGATCGTCACCAACTCCGGCGGCCCGGCGCTCGAGGCGTGGGACGGCTTCGGCGACTGGCAGGTCCCGTGGGCCACGTGGGTCCAGGGCAACCGATAGAGCTCTAGGAGACCGTCACCTGGCCGCCCGACACGGCCAGGTGACGGTTCACCTGCACCGCCTCCAGCATCCGCCGGTCGTGCGTCACCAGCAGCAACGTGCCGGGGTAGTTCTCGAGCGCCGACTCCAGCTGCTCGATCGCGGCCAGGTCGAGGTGGTTCGTCGGCTCGTCCAGCACCAGCAGGTTCACCCCGCGGCCCTGCAGCAACGCCAGCGCCGCCCGCGTCCGCTCACCCGGTGACAGCGACGCCGCCGGCCGCATCACGTGGGCCGCCTTCAGGCCGAACTTCGCGAGCAACGTCCGCACGTCGGCCGGGTTCATCTCCGGCACCGCCTCCTCGAACGCGTCCACCAGCGGCAGATCACCCAGGAACAGCCCGCGTGCCTGGTCGACCTCGCCCACCACGACGCCGGACCCCAGCGTCGCGTAGCCGGACGTCGGCTCGACCCGCCCCAGCAACGCGGCCAGCAGCGTCGACTTGCCCGCGCCGTTCGCCCCGGTGATCGCGACCCGGTCCGCCCAGTCGATCTGCAGGTCCACCGGTCCCAGCCGGAACCCGCCGCGCTCGACCACGGCCCCCCGCAACGACGCCACCACGGCACCGGACCGCGGGGCCGCGGCGATCTCCATCCGCAGCTCCCACTCCTTGCGGGGCTCCTCGACGACGTCCAGCCGTTCGATCATGCGGTCGGTCTGCCGCGCCTTCGAGGCCTGCTTCTCCGTCGCGTCGGCACGGAACTTGCGGGCGTTCTTGTCGTTGTCGCCCGCCTTGCGCCGGGCGTTCTTCACGCCCTTCTCCATCCACGAGCGCTGCATGCGCGCACGGGCTTCCAGCGAGGCCTTGGTGTCCGCGAACTCCTCGTAGTCGTCACGGGCGTGCTGACGGGCCCGCGCACGCTCTTCGAGGTACGACTCGTAGCCGCCGCCGAACAGGCGCACGGAGTTCTGGTGCAGGTCGAGCTCCAGCACGCTCGTGACCGTGCGGGCCAGGAACTCGCGGTCGTGCGAGACCAGCACGGTGCCGGCGCGCAGGCCCGTGACGAACTTCTCCAGCCGCTCCAGGCCTTCGAGGTCCAGGTCGTTGGTCGGTTCGTCGAGCAGGAAGATGTCGTAGCGGCTCAGCAGCAACGACGCCATGCCCGCCCGTGCCGCCTGGCCACCGGACAGCGAGGTCATCACCGCGTCGAGGCCCACTGTGAGCCCCAGGTCGGCGACGACCTCCAGTGAGCGCTCTTCGAGGTCGGCACCGCCCAGCGCGAGCCACTGGTCGAGCGCTTCCGAGTAGCCCTCGTCGTTGCCGGCGGTCAACGCCTCGGTGGCCTCGTCCAGAACCCTCTGGGCCTCCGCGACACCGGTGCGGCGGGCCAGGAAGTCGCGCACGGTCTCGCCTTCGAGACGTTCGGGCTCCTGGGCCAGGTGCCCGACGTTGGCCGACGGCGGGCTCAGCGTCACGCGGCCCGACTCGGCGGGGATCAGCCCGGCCAGCGTCTTGAGCAACGTCGACTTGCCCGCGCCGTTCACGCCGACGAGCCCGATGACGTCGCCGGGAGCGACGACGAGGTTCAGGTCGGAGAACAGGACGCGGTCACCGTGACCCGCGGCGAGATCCTTGGCGACGAGCGTGGTCATGAAGACTCCCTGAACGTGAAGAAAGGCCCCCGCTGAAGCGAGGGCCTTTCGACAAAGGGTGAGTGACGGGACTTGAACCCGCGACACCTGGGATCACAACCCAGTGCTCTACCGACTGAGCTACACCCACCATTGCCAGTCGTTGACCGGCCTGGAAAGCATAGCAACGGTAGCCAGCGATATTGAAATCGGGGGGCTACTCGACGTTCTTCAGCAGGTCAGCGGCCACAGCCTGGGCCTGCTCGGTCGACGGGCCGGGCTGCGGCACGAACGCCGTGCGCCGGTAGTACGCGAGCTCCCGGATCGACTCGACGATGTCCGCGAGCGCCCGGTGTGCGAGGCCCTTGCCCGGCTGCGCGTAGTAGATGCGCGGGTACCAGCGCCGACACAGCTCCTTGATCGACGACACGTCGACCATGCGGTAGTGCAGGTGGGCGTCGAGCGCCGGCATGTCGCGCGCGATGAAGCCGCGGTCGGTGGCGATGGAGTTGCCGGCCAGGGGAGCGGTCCGGGGATCCGGCACCCACTCCTTGATGTAGGCCAGCACGGCGGCCTCGGCCTCCTCCAGGGACACCGCCGACGCGCGCACCTCCTCGGTCAGGCCCGACTTGGCATGCATCTGCACGACGACTTCCGGCATCGAGGCGAGCACTTCGTCGGAAGCGTGGATCACGATGTCCACACCCTCGCCGAGCACGTTGAGCTCGGCGTCCGTGACCAGTGCCGCGATCTCGATCAGAGCGTCCTTGCCCAGGTCGAGTCCGGTCATCTCGCAGTCGATCCACACCAGACGATCCATCACGCCCCGAACATTACTGCGCGGAGCGTCAACTTCGAGTGGCGGCGTGCAGCAACCTGGTTACGCTCCCCGTGCATGACGGCTCAAGATGAGATCGCTGCCGGGTACGCGTCCGAGGGTGCGGCCATCGAACTCGGAGCCGTGCTGGTGGACGGGGCCGTCGAGCCGTCCGCGCACGTCCGCATCCCGTTGTCCATGGTCAACCGCCACGGACTTGTCGCCGGCGCAACGGGAACCGGCAAGACCAAGACCCTCCAGCTGCTCGCCGAACAGCTGTCGGACAACGGCGTGCCGGTGCTGATGGCGGACGTGAAGGGCGACCTGTCCGGCCTGTCGCAACAGGGTGCCGAGAGCGATCGGACGAAAACCCGCGCGCAGGACACCGGTGACGACTGGGCCGCCACGGCGTTCCCCGTGCAGTTCCTGTCGATCGGCACGGGCGGCATCGGCGTGCCCTTGCGGGCAACGGTCACGAGCTTCGGGCCGATCCTGCTGTCGAAGGTGCTGGGCCTGAACGACACGCAGGAGTCGACGCTCGGCCTGATCTTCCACTGGGCGGACAGCCGAGGTCTGCCGCTGCTCGACACCAAGGACCTGCGCAGCGTCATCCAGCACCTCACCAGCGACGAGGGCAAGGCCGACCTCAAGGGCATCGGCGGTGTCTCCGGCTCCACGGCGGGCGTGATCCTGCGGGCGCTGGTCAACCTGGAGGCGCAGGGCGGCGACCGGTTCTTCGGCGAACCCGAGCTCGACCCGGCCGACCTGATGCGCCAGCGCGACGGCAAGGGCGTCGTGAGCCTGCTCGAACTCGCTGAGCTGCAGGGCAACCCGGCGCTGTTCTCCACGTTCCTGATGTGGTTGCTGGCCGAGCTGTTCGAGACGTTGCCCGAGGAGGGCGACGTCGAGAAGCCCAAGCTCGTCTTCTTCTTCGACGAGGCGCATCTGCTGTTCTCCAACGCCTCCAAGGCGTTCCTCGACCAGATCACCCAGACCGTGAAGCTCATCCGGTCGAAGGGGATCGGGGTCTTCTTCTGCACGCAGCTGCCGACCGACATCCCGAACGACGTGCTGTCGCAGCTCGGCGCACGCGTCCAGCACGCCCTGCGCGCGTTCACGCCCGACGACCAGAAGGCGTTGGCGCGCACGGTGAAGACGTACCCGACGACACCGCACTACGACCTGGAGAAGGCCCTCACGTCGCTCGGCATCGGCGAGGCGGTCATCACCGTGCTGAGCGAGAAGGGCGCACCGACCCCGGTCGCGTGGACCCGGCTGCGCGCGCCGCGCTCGTTGATGGACACCATCGGCAACGACGCGATCAGGCAGGCGGCCTCCCAGAGCGACCTCCACGGCAAGTACGCGGAGACCGTCGACCGCGAGTCGGCCTACGAGCGGCTGATGGCGAAGGTCGCGCCACCGCAGGAGGAACAGCAGGCCCCGGAACCTCCTCGCCGGCAGGAGAAGGAGGAACCGGGGATGGTCGAGAAGGTGCTGGGCAACAGCGCCGTCAAGTCGTTCCTGCGGTCAGCCGGCAGCGCCCTGGCGCGTGAGATCACGCGGGGTCTCTTCGGGACTTCGCGCAAGCGACGCTGACAGCACGGCCGCGCCGATGCAGAGAGCGCCCGCGACGTACCAGGCCAGGTCGTAGCTGCCCAGGTGGTCGCGGGTGAGCCCGGCCGCCGAGGCCGCGATCGCCGCGCCGAGCTGGTGCGACGCGAACACCCAGCCGAACACGACCGGGCCGGACATGCCGAAGTACTGGCGGCACAACGCCACGGTGGGCGGCACCGTCGCGACCCAGTCGAGGCCGTAGAAGATGATGAACACCAGCATCGACGGGTGCGCCGACTCGCCGAACAGCTGCGGCAGCAGCATCAGCGAGAGGCCGCGCAACGCGTAGTAGCCCGCCAGCAGCAGCCGCGAGTCCACGCGGTCGGTCAGCCAGCCGGACGCGATCGTGCCCACGATGTCGAACACGCCGACCAGCGCGAGCAGTCCGGCCGCGGTCGTCGTCGGCATGCCGTGGTCGTGCGCGGCGGGGATGAAGTGCGTGCCCACCAGTCCGTTCGTCGAGGCGCCGCAGATCGCGAACCCTCCGGCCAGCAGCCAGAACGGCCGGGTCCTCGCGGCGGCGGTCAACGCGCCCAGGGCACGACGAGCCGCACCACCGGTCGGCGGCGGGGGAGTGTCCTCGGAGGCGCCGAGCGGCAGCAGTCCCACGTCCCGCGGGTACTCGCGCAGGAAGAACGCGGCCAGCGGCACGACGGCCAGTGCGGCGACGCAGATCACCAGGGACGCGTACCGCCAGCCGTAGCTCTCGGAGAGCCACGCGATCGTCGGCAGGAACACCAGCTGCCCGGCCGCGCCACCGGCCGTCAGCACACCCGTGACCAGGCCGCGGTGCTTCACGAACCAGCGACCGGTGATCGTCGCGACGAACGCCAGCGCCATCGAGCCGGTGCCGAGTCCGACGACCACACCCCACAGCAGGACCAGCTGCCAGGACGCGGTCATGAACACCGTGAGCCCGCTGCCGATCGCGACCATCGTCAACGCCCAGGTCACCACGACCCGCACGCCGAACTTGTCCATCAGCGCGGCCGCGAACGGCGCGGTCAGCCCGTACAGCAACAGGTTGATCGAGATGGCGAGCGAGATCGTGGCCGTGCTCCAGCCGAACTCCGCCCGCAACGGCTCGATCAACGCACCCGGCGCCGCACGGAACGACGCCGCGCCCACCAGGGCGATGAAGGACACGCCTGCGACAACCCAGGCCCAATGGAGTCTCACGCCGACAAGGTTCGGTGATGGCCGACGCTGCAACCAGTGGCCCGATGGCCAACATGTGAAAGAATCAGGCCATGCACCGGATCGCCGTTCTCGCGCTCGAGAAGTCAGTCGCGTTCGACATCGGCAGCTCGACGCACATGTTCGGCCGGTTGGAGGACCGGTACGAGGTCGTCGTCTGCTCGCCGGACCGCCGTCCGATCCCCACGACCGGCGGCTTCACCATCGCGCCCGAGCACGGCTTGGAGGTGCTCCAAGACGCCGACACGGTGCTCGTGCCGGGCACCCACTACCAGCCCGCGCGCGAGGGCCGGCTCGAACCGGCCGTGCTGGAGGCGCTCACGACGACGAACGCGCGGCGGATCATGTCGATCTGCACCGGGGCGTTCGTGCTCGCCGCCGCCGGGCTGCTCGACGGCAGGCCGGCCACCACGCACTGGCGCACCACGGACCAGTTCCGCGCGCTGTACCCCGAGGTGCGGCTCAACCCGGACGTGCTGTTCATCGACGACGGCGACGTGCTCACCTCGGCGGGCGTCGCGGCGGGCATCGACCTGTGCCTGCACGTCATCAGGTCCGACCACGGCAGCGAGGTGGCGAACTGGGTCGCCCGCTACTGCGTCGTCCCGGCGTGGCGGCAGGGCGGCCAGTCCCAGTTCGTCGACCGGCCGGTGCCGAGCTACCCGGACACCTCGACCGCGCTCGCTCGCGAGTGGGCCTTGGAGCGGCTCCAAGAACCGCTCGACCTCGCCGCGATGGCCGGGCAGGTGCGGATGAGCGTGCGGACGTTCACCCGCCGGTTCCGCGCGGAGACCGGCATGTCACCGGGCCAGTGGCTGACCCAGCAGCGCGTCGACCGGGCCCGGCACCTCCTGGAGTCGACCGACCTGCCGATCGACCAGGTCGCGAACCACGCCGGCTTCGGCACCGGCGCGGCTCTGCGGCAGCAGCTGGCCGCCTCGATCGGGGTCTCGCCGAGCGCCTACCGTCAGGCGTTCCGCTCGGCTTGATCGTCCACAGTGGAGTCCACGAGGAACGGGCGCAACAGGTCCGGCACCGCCTCGTCCGCGAGCGCCAGGCCGTGGGACTCGCCGACGTCCGTGACGTGGTAGACGCCCGCGCCCGCCGCGGTGGTCGCACCGATCGTCATCAACCCGCTTCGGCGCTGGAAGAACGAACGCCGGATGCGCCACCCGATGATGCCGGTGCGCTGCAACGCGACCGTGCTGCGGACCAGGGAGTTGTTGCGCGTCACCAGATAACGCTCGTCCAGCGCGTTGCCCAGCGATCGGTAGTTGTCCCAGCCGACCAGTGCGGCGAACGGGAGGATCGCCACCGGGATCGGCCACGCCCACGACGGAGCCCAGATCGCCAGACCCACCGCGATCACGACCCACGGGACGGTGTGCCGGAACATGCTGCGGCGCAACGCGGCGAACGGGTGCTTGCGCAGCCTCAGCGTCGTCGGGTCGCTGCCGACCTTCAGCACGTCCCGCGAGACCTGGTGCGCCACGGACAACGGCGCGGGAGGCAGCAGCAGGTTGCTCTCACCCTTCGAACCCAGGCCCGTCGTCACGGCGGCGAGCTTCGCGCCCTTGCCGGCGCGCACCAGCAGCGGTTCCTGGATGTCGACGCCGCGAAGCCGTTGCTCCTCCACCGAGACCGAGCGGGTGGTGAGCAGACCTCGTTGCACGCGCAGGGTTCCGTCCGGCTCGCGGGTCAGCCGGTAGTTCCAGAACTGCAGGATGTAGAGCGGGACCGACAGGATCAGCCCGACCACGGCCAGCCCGACCAGGAACGCGGCGATGAGCGCGAGGCTCGGGTTCTCGAACAGCCACTCCCACAGGTCCTGCACCGGGTGCAGGCCGAGGTCGTCGGCGTAGTTCGACAGCACGCCGAACACGGCACCGATCGCGACGAGGCCCGACAACGACAGCGGCGCGTACTTCAGCCACTTCAGGTCGAGCTGCGAGATCACCTCGGACTCCGGCAGCGGGACCGGTTCCGCGCTCTCGCCCTCCGAAGCGACGGCCCGGGGCGCGGTTCCCTTCTGCAGCAACACCAACCGCAGCCGTTCGGCCTCCTGCTGCGTCACCGCGTCGAGCGTGAGCCCGTCCGTGCCCGGCACGTCCTGCTGGCCCGTGCCGATCCGCACCGCCGAGAGCCCGAAGATCCGGTGGCCCGGCTTGGAGGTGAGGTCGACCGTCCTGATGCGATCACGCGGCACCGCGAGCTGCTTGCGGGTCAACAGGCCCGTGTGCAGCTCGACCTTCTCTTCGGTGATTCGGTACCTCGTGGTGCGCCAGATGAGGTAGCTGAACGCGAGGATCATCGCGACCGTCGCGCCGGACGCGATGAGCCGCCACTTCTCGCCGTTGCCGGTGAACAGCAGCACGAGGATCGGCACCAGCATCGCGACGCCCTCGTTGAGCGGGCGCACGACCAGCATCCGCACGTGCAGGCGGTGCCACTCCTGCAGCGGCTCGGTGAACTCCGGCGCGGCGGGCAGCCCGGCCGGAACCTCCGCCGGGGTGGTCACGTGGCATCACCGGGCGTGGCCTGGGTGGTGTTCGTCAGTTCCACCACGAGCCTCTGCGCGACCTCGTGCTCCAGGCCCTCGATCTCCACCGGGCCGGCCGCGGACGCCGTCGTCACCGTGACGGTCGAGAGACCGAGCATCTGCTGGAACGGCCCGCGTTTCGTGTCGATCGTCTGGATGCGCGACACCGGCGCGACGCGCCACTCCTGGTTCAGCCAGCCGGAGAGGGTGTAGACGGCGTCCGGCGTGGTCTCCCAGCGGTGCACGCGGTAGCGCCAGCTCGGTTCGACCGCGGTGTGCACGACGCCGACGACACCCGTGGCGACCATGAGCACGAGCTCCCACGTCGGCGGGTTGCTCACCAGCAGGAACACGATCAGCTGGGGCACGAACAGCACGAGCCAGAAGACGGCGGCCTGCATCGTCCACAGCAGGACGGACTTCGGGCTCACCTGGTGACGAGGCGTGCGCAGTTGCGGAGTCACCCCACAAGGGTGCCTCACCCGCACCTGGCGGTGTGGTCAGGTGTGCCAATTGGTGTGTCGGTGACCGGGGTGGTCCTGCTTGCGAGGGAGGCAGGACCACCCCGGTCCGGGCCGGCGGGTCAGGGCTGGGCGCAGTACGGCGGCGTGAACTTGTCGGGCTCGTCCGCCGATGCCGCACCGGACATCGCGAGCAGCGCCCCCAAACTGAGGATCACGGCCGCGACGGTTCGAGCGATAGTGTTCGACTTCATTGAGGGGGCTCCTTCGTTAGGTGGCGGCCGTGGATGAGGGCAGGAAGTCGTTGACCAGGTTCGGTGCGCGGTTGCGCGCGGTCCGGCTGCAGCGCGGTTTGTCGCAAAAGGACCTCGCGTGCCCCGGTGTCTCCATGAGCTACGTGTCGCGGCTCGAGTCCGGCGAACGGGTGCCGTCGCCCACCGTCGTCCGCAGGCTCGCCGAGGTGCTCGGCGTCGACCCGTCCGAGCTCGTCGTCGACGAGGACCGCACCGCCATGCAGGACGAGGCGCTGGCGTGGTGCGAGGCCCTGATGGCCTACCACGACGGTGACCTGGTGCTGGCCGTCGATCTGCTGGAAACGCTGGGAAAGCGCACCGACGAGGAGATGTTCGGCTGGTGCGTGCGCTGGACGCGCCTGGTCGTGCTCACCCGGCAGCGCGACCACGAGGGTCTGCTGCTGGCGGCGTCGAAGCTGCGCAAGTCGTGGTCTCCCGGTCCGGCGGTGGACGCGCTCGTGGAGATCCTGCGCGCATCCTCGTTGCGGCGCCTCGCCCGGACGGCCGAATCCGTGAAGGCGGCGACCGAGGCCGTCGAACTGGCGAACGGCGACGGCGAACGGGTGCGTCGCATCCACACGCGCGCTCTCATCGCGTTGTGCGCGGAGCTCACCGCGGCCGGGCGCCTGGCCGACGCCGAACAGGTCGTGGACCAGCTTTCCGTGCGGCTGCCCGAACTCGGCCGCGGACGGCTCGCGATCTCCACGTGGTGGGTGCGCGCCAAGGTCGCGGATCGCCTGGGGGACCGGATGGAGGCCGCGCACTGCATCCGCGAGGCCATCGGGATGCTCGGCGAGCACGGCGGCGATCCCGAGTACGGCTGCCGCGTCCGGCTGGCCGGGGCGTCCATCGCGCTGCGCACGCCGAGCGCGAACCTCGACGACGTGGTCGCGTTGCTGGACGAGGTGGAGACGACGGCCGCGGCCCTGCGCGGACAGGACGGCCTGCTCGCGCACGCCCGTGCGTTGCGAGCGGAACTGGCGTTGCGGGACGGAGAGGTCGACCGGGCGCGTGCACTCGCGGAGGTCGCGCTCGCGACCGGACGGCTCGACGCCGAACAGCAGCTGCGGTGCCACCTCTTGCTCGTGCGGGCGGCGGACGAGGGTGAGCCGGAGGACGGTGCCGGAGCGCGGGCGGCGCTGGCGGCACTGCTGGAGAACATCAACCCCGAGGGCGTCGACCCGCTGCTGTGGCGAGACGTGGCACGCATCGCGCTGCGGAAGCACTAGTGCTCCGAGCGCCAGGCGGCGTTGCCTCCCCATGACCGTCCCTCGCTCATAAACTGGCCACCTTGTTAACGGAGCATGACACAGACCAGTTACCCATCACATCACCCAATTCCACCTCGTGGACATGGGCAAAAGACCCGGGAACCGGCAGTTCCCCGTGGGCGGCAAGCGGCCGAACGGGCGATGGCCGACCGGTCCGCTCGGACTACCTGTCAATAGTTTGCCAATGCATGTCTAGCTCGTGGTCAGGTTCATCCACCACACGATGGCGCCGGCGCGGCCGTTGACGTCAAGGGTCGTGTAGATGCGCTGGAGGTGGTTCTGCACGGTCTTGGGGGACAGGCCGAGCGACTCCGCGATCATCGCCGTGCTCGCCCCGGCGGCCACGAGCCGCAGCACCTCGATGCCGCGTTTGGTGAGTCCCGCACGCAAGGCGCGGGCGATCCGGGTGTTCGTGTGTTCCGCGGTACCGGTCTCGTGCAGCTCGCCGGTGCGGGGAACGCGCACCACCGCGTCCTCCCGCTTGGGCTCGAAACGCCTGTGCGCCAACTGTTCCACGAGTCGTGACGAGAGATCGTGCTCGCGCATCCGCAACAGGTCGCGGCCCTCCTGCAGCTCCCACAACCGGTACTGCTCCAACTGCATCCGTGCGTGACGCAGCGCGCGTTCGAACTCGCCGGTGCGTTCGTGCGCCTCACTCAGGTGCTGGTGCGCGTGCACCGCCACTTCCCGTGCCAGACAGCTCATCGCGAGTTCGGCGGCCTGGGAGAGCTGGGCTATCTGCTCGGGGTGACGCCCCCGCGCTCCGCTGAGCCGTGCCCGGGCCATCAGCGCCTCCGCCCGTGCCACCGGGCGGTTCCTTCCGGCAAGCAACTGGTCAGCGCGCTGCCAGCTGCGGTGCGCGCGGTCAAGTTCACCCAGATCGATGCGCACGTGTGTCAGCAGCACGTTGACCATCGCCATCCGCACCGGGTCGCCGAGCGTCTTCCAGCGGTCGCGCACCTGAGCGCACAACGCTTCCGCACGGCGGAGCTTGCGCACGCACGGCTCCCCGTCGAGGCTGCACCGGTTCTCCTCGGTGCGCATCATGCAGTGCTCGTGGTACTGCATCCGCATCACCCGTGCCTGTTCGAACAGCACCGAGCCGATCAGCTCGTTGTCACCGGTGAGCTCCGCGAGACCCAGCGCGCGGGCGAACGAGTTGAAGCTCCGCTCCCGCGAATCGAGGCGCAGTTCCACCACGGCACGGGAAAAGCTGCACCGCGCCTGGAGTCCGATGTGGCGGTTCGCCGCCGCGATCGCCTGCACCTTGTCGATCGTGTCGAGCGCGCTGGGCCACAGTCCCCGCTTGCCCAGCGCGACCGATTGGGCCAGAACGCCTTCGGCCACACCCTCGGCGTCGTCCAGCCACGAGAACGCGGCCACGGCCTTCTCCGCGTACTCCAGCGCCTCGCCCGGCCTGCCCTCGTCCAGGGCGATGCGTGCCTCGCGCAGGTTGTGCACGGCGTTGGACCGCGGATCCGCGGTCCTGCCGGGAACCGTCATGGTGAAGCCCCCTCACTTCGAGGGTGACTCTAGTAGTGCTCCCGCAATTGACGTTTCAACACTTTGCCGGCCGCGTTGCGCGGCAACTCGTTGACGAAGAAAACATCGCGGGGAACGGAGTAGCGCGCCAGGTTCGCCTTCACATGTTCACGTATGTGTTCGGCCGTCAGGGTTTTTGCGCCGACAACGAAAGCGGCGAGGCGCTGGCCCCATTCCTCGTCGGGAACACCGAGGACCGCGACCTCCGTGACGCCGTCCAGCATCGAGAGGAGGTCCTCGACGTCGTGCGGGTAAACGTTCTCGCCACCTGAGACGATCATTTCGTCGTCGCGGCCGGCCACGAACAGCAAGCCGTCCTTGAGATAACCGAGATCACCGGTCGACATCAGGCCGTTCAAAGATTCCTTGCTGGTGCCGTTGGTGTAGCCGTCGAACAGCATTTCGTTGCCGACGAAGATCCGCCCGGTCTCACCCGGTGCCACGGGCTTGCCCTGGTCGTCCACAATGGCCAGTCGGGTGCCGAGCGGCGGCTGGCCCGCCGTGCCGGGTTCGCGCAGCATCTCCTCGGGTGTGGCGATGCTCGCCCAGCTCACCTCCGTCGAGCCGTAGAGGTTGTAGAGCACCGGGCCGAACTCGCGCAGGGTGCGGGCGGCGACCTTCGGCGGGAGTGCCGAGCCGCTGGACGCGATGATCCGCAGCTTCGGCCGGTGCTCGGTCTCCAGCATCCGTTGCAGCATCACGGGAACCACGAACATCGCGGTGCACCGGTCGGCGTCCTTCAGGGCCTGCGCCGGGTCGAACTTGCGGCGCAGCACGAGGGTCGCGCCGAGCACGAGGCCGAGCTGGAACGCGGCGAGGCCCCAGGCGTGGAAGAGCGGGGAGGTGATGGAGATGACGTCGCCGTGCTTGAGCGGGATCCGGGAGAGCAGTGCGGCGGCGGGGGCGAGGCTCGCTGGTTCCGGTCGGCGGGCGCCCTTCGGCGTGCCGGTGGTGCCGGAGGTGAGGATGATCAGCCGGCCGCGCGGGGGCCTGCGGGGGAGTGGCGACGTGGCCCCGTTGGTGATCAGCGACTCGAGTTCGTCGGTGAAGAACGTGGGCAGGTCTGGCACCACGTCGGCGAACTCGCGGTCCGCGACGATCCTGTCGATCTTCTGGTCGTGTGCGACCTGGGCCAGTTGTCCTTTGCTCAGGCTGGTGTTGAGCAGCACGGCGTCCGCGCCGATCTTCGTGCACGCCGTCATCGTCTCGATGAACGCCCGGCCGTTGCGGCACAGCAATCCCACGCGTTCCTTGGCGCGAAAGGCATGGGCGAGCCTGCTGGTGCGCTCGTCCACCTCCGCGTACGTGAGCACGCCGTCGTCGTCGATGATCGCCGCGCGGTCCGGGTGCCGTCCCGCGCCCGTCTGATACCCCCACGCCAGCGTGATGTCCCACTGCAGATACCCGCGCACGGTGCCGGAGAGCCCTCGGGGGCCCAACGGCCGGATCACTCCGGCTTTGACCAGGGTCAGCAGCACGCGGGTCACCATGCGACCCACTCTGCCATCTACCTACTAGCGAGTAGGTAACGGTGTGACGGCGGTCACACGTCAGTGTTGGACGCGCTCACGACGGCATCGCGCAACGCCGCCCGGAGACGGCCGACCTCCAGTGGTGTCAGCACGGCGGCCTCTCCCGGCGGCACGGTGATCACGATGTGCCCCTGGCTGACGAACACCGTCATGTCCCGTCGGCGCGAAGCGATGTCGCGGCAGCTCACCTGCCACTCCTCTTTGGCTCCCACGGGTTTCTTCCTCCAGCTCACTCGGCGCGCCGGCTCGGTGCCACCGGCGCTCACGTCAGTAGAGACGTGCGTCACCGTTGGTCATGACGGAGGTTTCGACTTCTCCGTTCGGCGACCGCGCCGAGCTGCGGTTAGCGTCGCACGTGGGATGAGAGTAGGTCACCTGGAGGGGTGAAAATGGCGGAACCGCAACGCATCGTGATCGTCGGCACGGGTCTCGCCGGTGCCTCCGCGGCGAGCGCTCTGCGTGACCGCGGCTACGACGGCAAGATCACCATGTTCGGCACCGAGCGCCACCGCCCGTACGAACTTCCCGCGCTGTCCAAGGACGTGCTGCTCGGCAAGGCCGCCGAACCGGCGTGGGTGCACGAGCCGGGCTTCTACTCCGACAACGAGATCGAGCTCCTGCTCGGAGTGTCCGTCCTGGACCTGCGCCCCGGTGATCACACGATCGTGGACTCGGATGGAGCAGTGCGTTCCTACGACCGGCTCCTGCTCGCGACCGGCTCCCGCCCGCGCGTTCTGCCTGGCGCACAGGGACATGTGCTGCGCACCCTCGACGACTCGCTGGCGCTGAGGTCCGCGTTGTGCGAGGGCCGGCACGTCGTGATCGTCGGTGCGGGCTGGATCGGCTGCGAGGTCGCGTCCGCCGCGCGCTCGCACGGCTGCCGCGTGACGGTCGTCGACCCGCTGGCCGAACCGCTCGTGCGCGTGCTCGGCGCCGAGATGGGCGCGATGTTCCGCGGCCTGCACGAGGAGCACGGCGTGGAGTTCGAGCTGGGCACCGGCGTCGCGAGCTTCTCACCGTCCGGCGTGCGGCTGGACAACGGCACCGAACTGCTGCCGGACGTGACGGTGCTGGCCGTGGGAGCGACACCACGACTCGAACTGGCCGAGGCCGCCGGGCTGGAGCTGGCCTCCGGTGGGGTGGCGGTCGACGCGCTGCTGCGCACGTCCGCGCCCGACGTCTTCGCGGCCGGTGACATCGCGGCGGCGCAGGACCACCCCCGCCACGGCGACCGGATCCGCGTCGAGCACTGGGCGAACGCGAAGGACCAGGGCACGCACGTCGCGGGGTCGTTGCTCGGGATGGACGAGCCCTACGTGAAGTCGCCGTACTTCTTCACCGACCAGTACGACCTGGGCATGGAGTACCGCGGGCTCGCCGGCCCGGACGACGAACTGGTCGTGCGTGGCGACGTGGCGGCGCGAGAGTTCATCGCGTTCTGGCTGCGCGGCGGACGGCTGCGCGCGGCGATGAACGTCAACGTCTGGGACCACGGCACGGCGCTGAAGGCGCTGGTGGATGCGCAGGCGACGGTGACGCCGGAACAGCTGAAGGAATCCGACCTGGGCGCGCTCGTCTAGATGCAGGAGCCGTGCATCGGGCCCTCGCCGCGCGAGAGGTCCTGCAGGGCCTTGCGGATGATCGTCATCTCCTCGGGGGAGAAGCGGGAGTGGAAGGCGCGTTCGACCTCGGCGAGCGCGTCACCCGCCTCCTTCTGCAGCGCACGGCCCTTGTCGGTGATCACCGGCGTACGCACGCGCCGGTCGTTCGGGTCGGGCACGCGCATGACCAGCTCGGCCCGCTCGAGCTTGTCGAGCTCGCTCGTCAGCGTGGTCTTGTCGAGGCCGAGCATCGCGCCGAGCTTGAGCTGGGTGCGCTGGGCCTCTTCGGTCGCGAGCGCCTGCAGCACGAGCTGACCGCGCAACGAGATGCCGAACTTCACGATCTCGTCGGCGAACGCGGAGCCGACGCGCTGGGCGGCGCGGTGCAGCAGCCAGTTGATGTCCCACTTCTGCAAGCAGGCTTCGATCAGTTGTGGCTGCTCCTCCATGTGTTCCATCCTACATCCCGTAGGAGATGTTCTTGCCTCGGAACATCTTGACTCGGAAGTTCTTCACTCGTATGTTCCGAGTATGACCAATCTGCTGCACCTCGACACGAGCATCCGGTACGAGGGTTCGGTGACCCGCGAGGTCTCCGGGGCGTTCGCCGAGAGCTGGCGTGCCGCGAACCCCGGCTCCGGCTACACCTACCGCGACCTGCACGCGTCGCCGATCCCGCACAAGGACGGCACCGACCAGGGCATCTCCGCAGGTCTGATCGCCGAGGTCGACGCCGCCGACGTGATCCTCATCGGCGCCCCGATGTACAACTTCTCGATCCCGTCGACGCTCAAGGCGTGGATCGACCAGGTGGCGACGTCCGCCAACTTCGCCCGTGAGGACGGCACGTTCGCGTGGGGCGGCAAGCGCGTCGTCGTCGTGACGGCCCGTGGCGGCTCGTACAAGCCGGGCACGCCCCGCGAGGGCTTCGACTTCCAGGAGCCGTACCTGCGCGCGGTGCTGTCGATGGTCGGCCTCGACCAGAACCTGGAGTTCGTGCACGCCGAGCTGACGCTGGCCGACGTGGTGCCGCAGATGCACCAGTTCCGCGAGCTCGCGGTCGAGTCGCTCGCCGACGCGCACCGCGTGGTCAAGGAACTCGCCTCCGCCTAGGCTCGATCGTGTGATCGACAAGGTGGCTTGGATCTATCTGATAGACGGCCAGGTGCTCGGCACCCGGTCGAGGGGCAAGGACACGTACTACCTGCCCGGCGGCAAGCGCGAGCCGGGGGAGTCCGACGTCGAGACGCTCGTGCGTGAGATCCGCGAGGAGCTGTCCGTCGAAATCGACGGGGCGTCGGCGAAGCACCTGGGGACGTTCGAGGCGCAGGCACACGGCCATTCGTCGGGGGTGACCGTGCGGATGACCTGCTACACCGCGTCGTTCGACAGGGAACCGGTGGCGTCGGCCGAGATCGAGGAGCTCGCCTGGCTGACCACCGCCGACGCGGACCGTATCTCCCCGGTCGACCGGATCATCTTCGCCCACCTGAACTCGCAGGGGCTGCTTCGCTGACCCCCGAAAAGAGGAAAAGGAGAGCAGCGCTCTCCTCCCACTTCAACATATAGCGCACCCGGGGTCTTGCCACAAGACCCCGGGTGTACTTCATCATTTCCCAGCCAACGTGATCTACCTGGGGAAATGGGGAAGACTCCATGATCGACGTCATCATCGCCGGCGGTGGACCGACCGGCATGATGCTGGCTGGCGAGTTGCGGCTGCACGGCGTGAGCGTGGTGGTGCTGGAACGGGACCCCGAGCCGACCAAGGTCGTCCGGGCGCTCGGCATGCACGCGCGCAGCATCGAGATCCTGGACCAGCGCGGCATCGCCGACCGGTTCCTGGAGGCGGGCACGACCCATCCGCTCGCCGGGTTCTTCGCGGGCATCGACAGGCCCGCGCCGGAGAAGCTCGGCACGAAGTACCCGGTCGTCCTCGGCCTGCCGCAGCCGAACATCGACCGCCTGCTCACCGAGCACGCCGCCGAGGCCGGTGCCGAGATCCGGCGCGGCAGCACGGTCTCGGCGTTGTCGCAGGACGGCGAGGGCGTGACCGTCGAACTGGCGGACGGCACGTCGTTGCGGGCCCGGTACCTGGTCGGCTGCGACGGCGGCCGCAGCACCGTGCGCAAACTGGTCGGCATCGACTTCCCCGGCGAGCCGTCGCGGGTGGAGACGCTGCTCGGCGAGATGGAGATCGGGATCCCGTGGGAGGAGGCGATGCCGTTGATGCTGGAGGTCCGCAAGACCCAGAAGCGGTTCGGCATCGGCCCGATGGGCGGCACGGCGACGTACCGCGTCATCGTGCCGGCGGAGGGGGTGAACGAGGACCGCGCCGTGATGCCGTCGTTCGACGACTTCAAGAGGCAGCTGGTCGCGGTCGCCGGGACGGACTTCGGCGTGCACTCGCCGCGGTGGATGTCCCGGTTCGGCGACGCCACCCGGCAGGCCGAGCGCTACCGCTCCGGCCGCGTGTTCCTCGCGGGCGACGCGGCGCACATCCACCCGCCGACCGGTGGGCAGGGGCTCAACCTCGGCGTGCAGGACGCGTTCAACCTCGGGTGGAAGCTCGCGGCGGCGGTGCGCGGCCGGGCTCCCGACGGGTTGCTGGACACCTACGAGGCCGAACGGCACCCCGTGGCCGAGGAGGTGCTGAACAACACCCGCGCGCAGATCGAGCTGATGAAGGTCGAGCCCGGTCCGCAGGCGGTGCGGCGGGTGTTCACCGAGCTCGTGCAGTTCGAGGAGGTCAACCGGTACCTGATCGAGAAGATCATCGCGGTCTCGGTCCGGTACGACCTCGGGTCGGAGAACGACCTGGTCGGGCGTCGGATCGGGGACCTCGCGCTCAAGCGCGGCGGGCTGTACTCGCAGATGCACGCCGGTCGGGGCATCCTGCTCGACCAGGCGGGGACGCTGTCCGCCGGTGGCTGGGCGGACCGGGTGGACCACGTCGTCGACGTCAGCGAGGACCTGGACGCGCCCGCCGTGCTGATCCGGCCCGACGGGCACGTGGCGTGGGCCGGCGAGGACCAGGAAGGGCTGGAGGGGGAGCTGAGGCGCTGGTTCGGGGAGCCCACCGGCTGAGCACCGGGGACGCCCGCTGAGGTCACCCGTTCGGGGGCCGGAGGCGCTTTGTCACACTGTGCGGCGTGTCCGAGCCGATGACAGCGGTGCTCCTGCGTGCCGCCGACCTCACCGCCTCGGGGAAGCCGCGGCAGGCGATCGACCTGTTGCGGCCCCTCGTGGCGGCGAACCCCCGGCACGCCGAGGCGTGGTGCCGGCTCGCCGCCGCCCACCTCGACCTCGGTGAGGCGGACCAGGCGCTCGACTCGGCCAAGCGCGCGATGGTGCTCGACGGCGAGCCCGCGTGGCCTCAGCGACTCGCGGCGCTGGCCCTGAGCGACCTCGGCCGGCACCAGGAGGCGGCGGTCGCGGCGCGGGAGTCCGTGCGGCGCAAGCCCGGCGACTGGCGTTGTTACGTCGTGCTCGCCGAGGTCCTGGCCGACTCTCCCGACGGCGCCGTCGAGGCGTTCGACTCGGCCCTGCACGCCTCGCAGCTCGCGCCGACCGAGGCACGGGCGTTCCAGGTGCTGGGCGACGCGGCCCTGCGGATGCGCGACTGGGGCACCGCCGAGCACGCGTACCGGTCGGCGATCAAGCTCGACCCGTCCGACGCGGACTCGAAGGCCAACCTCGCGACCGTGCAACGGCGGCGTTCGACGAAGCCCGTGCAACTGCAGTTGAACAAGGTCCAGGTGTGGCGTGCGCTGCGCATGCTCTCGTTGCTGCTGATCGGCGGCGGTTTACTGGCGTTGATCGCCGGCATGCCCCGGCCGACGCCCTACCTGGGGTTCTTCACCGGTGCGCTGGTGCTGTGCTGCCTGGTCGTGGCGTTGCGGCTGCGTCCGTTCAAGCTGCTCTTCAGCCTGCGCAAGCTCGCCGTGACGGTCTCGCTGCTCGCGGTTTCGGCCGTGGTCCTCCTCGGCTGGACCGTCGCGTTGTTCTTCGGGGCTACGACGATGCAGCCACTTGTGCTTTCCTGGTTATGCGCTGTCGTGGGGGGAGCGCTCGTCTACGTCGGTGGAGGCAGGAAGCGGTGATGCGTCGCAACGCGGTCGCGCTCGCGTTCCTGCTGTTCCTCGGACAGCTGTTCATCGTCGCCGCGCCCGCCGAGCCCGTCACCGCCGGTTCCGTCGTCCGGCACGGCCACGACTTCGCGAACCTGCCGGTCACGACGCCCAAGCCGCACAACGTGCAGGCAGCCCAGGTGCCGCAGGCCCAGGTCGCCTCCGACGTGCCGCCCGTCGCGAAGCCCGCGCTGCCGTTGCGGTTCGTCGTCTCCTTCGCCCGGCGCGTGCACCGCACGCCCGAGGGCATCCGCTGGACCCCGCAGCCCGCTCGTTCACCGCCTTCCGGTCGCTGAATCCCTTTTCCAGCAACCCACTCCGGAAGGTCCTTTCACCCATGTCGCGCGACACCGCGCGACGGGGTCTCCTCCTGCGTGCTCTCGCAGCGCTCGGGGTCCTCGTCGCATCCGCATTCCTGTTGCTCACCACCGATCCCCGCCTCGGCCTCGACCTGCGTGGCGGAACCCAGATCGTCCTCGAGGCCAAGGGCGACTCCGACGCCGCCGACCGTTCGATGGAGGTGCTGAGGCGCCGCGTCGACGCGCTGGGCGTCGCCGAACCGGTGATCGCCCGCTCCGGCGAGAACCGCATCGTCGTCGAGCTGCCCGGCGTCCAGGACCCGGCCGAGGCCGTGAAGGTCCTCGGCCAGACCGCGCAGCTCACCGTGCAGCGCAACGGTCAGACGGTCATGACCGGCGAGGGCATCTCCGACGCCCAGTCCACGCGCAACCCGCAGGGCGCGGGTTTCGTGGTCAACATCCAGTTCCAGGGCGAGGGCTCCAAGACTTGGCAGAAGGTCACCGGCGAGGCCGCCTGCGAGCCGTCCGGCACGCCCGGCCGGCAGATCGCGTTCGTGCTGGACGGCAAGCCCATCTCGTCGCCCGAGGTCAGCCTCGATACGCCCTGCGGCGCCGGTCAGGCCGGTGGCGCGACCACGATCACCGGCCGTTTCTCCCAGCCGGAGGCCAAGGAGCTCGCGCTCGTCATCCGTTCCGGCGCGCTGCCCGTGCCGGTCGAGGTGATCGAACAGCGCACCGTCGGCGCCACCCTGGGCGCGGAGGCCATCGAGGCCAGCGCCAAGGCCGCCATCATCGGCATCGCCCTGACCTCGCTGTTCCTCATGTTCGCCTACCGCCTGGCCGGGTTCCTGGCCGTCGTCGCGCTCGTTGGCTACGCGGGCGTCGCGTACGCGGGGCTGCTGGCGGTGGGGGCGACGCTGACCTTGCCGGGCCTCGCCGGCTTCGTGCTGGCGATCGGCATGGCGGTCGACGCGAACGTCCTGATCTTCGAACGAGCGCGGGAGGAGTACGCCCGGAAACCGAATCTCCGGCGTGCCTCCGAGAGCGGCTTCCGCGGCGCGTTGAGTGCGATCGCCGACTCGAACGTGACGACGTTGCTGGCGGCCGGTCTGCTGTTCTGGCTGGCCACGGGCCCGGTCCGCGGCTTCGGCGTCACGCTGACCATCGGTGTGCTGGCGTCGATGTTCAGCGCCCTGGTGCTCTCCCGCGTGCTGGTGGTGTGGGCCATGGGCCTGAAGTTCGTCGCTCGTCGTCCCCGGTTGAGCGGCCTGCACACGCTGGGCTTCGTCCGCCGGCGGCTGTCCGTCCTGCTCTACCGCCGTCCGTCGTTGTGGCTGATCAGCGCGGGTGCCGTGGTGCTCGTGGCGGGTGCGGGCCTCGTCGCGCGGGGCCTGAACCTGGGTGTCGAGTTCACCGGCGGCCGCATGCTCGACTTCACCGCGGGCGGCCCGATCGACGCGGGCCGCGTGCGCACCGCCCTGTCCGACGCGGGGTTCTCCGAGGTCGTCGTCTCGTCCTCGGGCAACGAGGTGTCGCTGCGCACCAGTCCGATCGACGAGGCCACCTCGTCCCGGCTGGGGCAGATCGTCTCCTCGGCCGTCGACGGCGGAGCCCGCCAGTCCAGCAACGAGCTGATCGGCCCGTCGCTCTCGTCCGAACTGCGCCGCAACGCCGTGATCGGCCTGGCCATCGCCGTCCTCGCGCAGCTCGGCTACCTGGCCGTGCGCTTCGACTGGCGACTCGGCCTCGCCACGGTCGCCGCGCTCCTCAGCGACGTGCTGGTGCTGGTCGGTATCTTCGCGTGGATGGGCAAGACGGCCGACGGCGTCTTCCTCGCCGCCCTGCTGACCGTGATCGGCTACTCGGTCAACGACTCGGTCGTCGTCTTCGACCGCCTGCGCGAACTGCGCGGCTCCCGGTTGAAGGCGCTGTACCCGGACGTCGTCTCGGACGCGGTCGTCCAGACCGTGCCGCGCACCGTGAACACCGGCATCGGCGTGCTGTTCGTGCTGGCGGCGTTGCTGGTGCTCGGTGACGGCTCACTGGCGAACTTCGCGGTCGCGCTGCTGATCGGTCTGGTCGCCGGCACGGTGTCCACAGTGGTCACCGCCGCGCCCGTGGCGATCTGGCTCGAGTCGCGCTGGCCCAGGAAGGTGGTCGCGAAGAAGCGCCCCGCCGCCGCGCGGGTCTAGTGCGTGCTGCCGGTTTCGTAGCAAAGTAGGCGGCATGACCTCCTTCGCCTCGTACCAGAACGAGATCTACCTGCAGGGGCTCGGTGGTGCGGTGCCGCCGTTCACCACCGACCCGGACGCGCTGGAGCAGTCCGCGCGCGACCGGCTGGGACCGGGTCCGTTCTGGTACGTGGCGGGAGGTGCGGGGTCGGGCGCCACCGTGCGGGCCAACCGCGAGGCGTTCGACCGCGTCCGGATCGTGCCCCGGATGCTGACGAACTCGACCGAACGGCATCTGGGTGTGTCGGTGCTGGGTACCGAGCTGCCGGCGCCCGTGATGCTCGCACCCGTTGGCGTGCAGTCGATCCTGCACCCGGACGGTGAGCTGGCGACGGCGCGTGCGGCTGCCGAGCTCGGCGTGCCGATGGTGTTGTCGACCGCTTCCTCGCACACCATCGAGGAGGTCGCCGAAGCCTCCGGCGACGGGCCGCGCTGGTACCAGCTCTACTGGCCGAACGACCCCGACGTGTGTGCGTCGCTGCTGGACCGGGCGCGCAAGGCCGGGTACACAGCGCTGGTCGTCACCCTGGACACGTGGACGCTGGCGTGGCGGCCGCACGACCTGGACCAGGCGTACCTGCCGTTCCTGCGCGGTGTCGGCACGGCGATCCCGTTCAGCGACCCGGTTTTCCGTGCCGGACTGCACAAGTCGCCCGAGGAGGACATGCCGATGGCGATCCTGCGGTGGGTGCAGCTGTTCACCGGCACCGACAAGTCGTGGGACCAGCTGTCGTTCCTGCGCGAGCACTGGGACGGGCCGATCGTCCTCAAAGGAATCCAGCACGCGGACGACGCGCGGAAGGCCGTGGAGTACGGAATGGACGGTGTCGTCGTCTCGAACCACGGCGGTCGCCAGGTCGACGGCGCGGTCGGGTCGCTGGACGCGCTGCCGTCGATCGTCGAGGCGGTGGGGGAGCAGGTGGACGTGCTGTTCGACTCCGGGATCCGCACCGGCGCCGACATCGTGAAGGCGCTGGCGCTGGGGGCCAAGGCCGTGATGGTCGGGCGGCCCTTCGCGTACGGGCTCGCGCACGGCGGTCAGGTCGGTGTGCGGCACGTGCTGCGCAGCCTGCTCGCGGACTTCGACCTGACGCTCGGGCTGTCGGGTCACCGCAGCCCGGCCGACCTGGGGCCGGACGCGCTGCGGTTCTCCTGACAAGACGTCGGCCGGAGACCCGGCCGACGTCCTTCGATCTCTACGGCATGGTGGCGGTCATGTGTGCCAGCGTGCCGAAGTCCGCCGGCTGCACCCGCAGCCAGCCGTCGCTCTTGGCCGCGAGGTACCGCCCGCTCGGCGTGTCGATGTACGTCAGCGGGTTGGCGCACCGCTGCTTGCGGCCCAGGTGGTCGCGCTTGGCCGAGAAGACCTGGCCGCCGCCGGTGCGCGGCTGCGACATGATCTCGTTGAGCTGCGCGACGAGCTGGTCGTTCGGCGTGCTCGTCGGCCTGCTCTGCTGCAGGAACGAGCCGGTGTCCTCGTAGGACGGCTGCCGCTTCTGCTGCAGGGCTTCCTCGGGCAGCGTGATCGGACTGCCCTTGCCCGCCGGCGTGGGCGGCAGCGCGCCGACCAACGCCTGCGGTGCCTCCTCCGGCCGCACCGGTTCGAGCACGAACTGCTGGTCCGGCGTCAGCAGGATCCGCAGCGCGTCCTGACCGTTCGACACGACCAGCACGCTCTGTTGCGGACCGTCCTTCAGGCTGAAGAACGCGTAGTACTCCACGCCGGCCTCGACCACGAGCCGCAGCGCGTTCGTCAGATCCGGGTGGATCTGCCCGCCGCGCGCGAGCCCGTACTGCTCGAGCTGCGCCCACGCCGACCTCTGCAACCGTTCGAGCTCGCTCACGTCACCCGACTCGAGGAGTCCCTCGTCGAAGTCGACCTGAGCGAGCAACGCACGGTGCAGCGTCGGCAGGCCCGCGGCCTGCCACGCCTGGTACAGCGCCGTGACAGGGATGGCGACCCTGCTCCGCAGCACGTTTCCCCCTTATCCGCCGATGACCGGCGGAGCGACCATCGTTCCGTCACCGAAGATGTCCTCGGTCTCCTGCAGGTACGAAGCGGACTTGTGCTCCGAGTCCTCCGCGCCGTCACCACGCTGGCCACCGGCACCCATACCGCCGGCGCCCATACCGGCCGCACCACCACGACCGGCGGCACCCGCCGCACCGGCACCAGCGGGCCCGAAGCCACCAGCACCACCAGCACCGGCACCGCTACCGGCAACACCGGCCGCGCCACCGAAGCCGCCGCCCATGCCACCCGGACCACCCATGCCCTTGGCCGCCGCGGCACCACCGAGGCCACCACCGCCGGGTCCACCGGGAGGCCCACCAAGACCACCACCGCCGCCGCCACCACCGCGACCGGCACCACCACCGGGCCCACCGGGAGGCCCGCCGATGCCACGGCCACCAGGCCCACCAGGCCCGTTGGGTCCGCCAGGGCGATTGCGGGGGTTGTTCGGGTCGAGCGGACCGCCGGGCCTGCGCGGGTCGTTCGGGTTGAACACGCCGTCCGGCGGCTGGATGGGCACGCCGATGTTGGCAGGCGGGCGGCCGCTGTCGACGGGCGGAGGGGTGTACCGGGTGTCGTTGGCGCCAGCCGTGCCGGTGTCGTCACCACCGCCGGTGCCCGGCGGCTTCCAGCCGGACAGGTTGGTGTCCCCGCCACCGCTGCGGTCACCGCCGCCGGGAGGGGGGTTGCTGCCGATCGGCGGCGGGTTCTTGCCGTTGGGGCCGACCTCGTCGATCCGGTACTTGCTGTCGGGCGGACCCTCTTGGACGCTGCCGTCGGTCGCGGTGGGCGCGATGAACGTCGGCTGGTTGCTCATGCTCGCGTTGACAGCACCCGCGTACTGGTTGAACGCGCGGATGTTCTGCTCGCTGACCTGCTGGTTCTTTTCGAGCGCCTTGTCGTAGTCCGTGTCCCACGGCCGGTAGTCGTTCAGGAACGGCTTGTCCGGCACGGTCGGCGGCTTGGACATCGAGTTCTTGGCATCGGCGTACGCGCTGCCGACCGTGTCGGCGGTCGTGCTCGCCTGAGTTGCCGAGTCGCCCGTGACCGTGGCCCACGTCGCGAGCGGTGAAGTTCCACCACGCGCCGCGTCGCCGGCGGAGCCCTCCCAGGCGGCACCGGAGTCGCGCACCGCCTTCTCGATCAGCTGGGCGACGTCGCCGTGGCCGCTCGACAGATCACGCCAGCCCTCTGACATCAGCGAGGTGCTCTGGCTCGGCCCTGCGCCGTTCTCGAACCACTTGTAGATCGTTTCGCCACCTGCGAAGGGAAGAAAGGCGAAACCAGTGATGTTCGGCTCGTCCCCAGCCATCTCGCTACCCCTTCAGGTTCGTGATGATCAGCTGCGCTACGCGCTCGGTCTCAGGGCAGGGCTTCTTCGTTGCGCGCTCGTCCGTGGCGCTGGAGATCTGCACCGCGACCGAATCGGTCTTCGACGCTCGGATCAAGGTCAAGCAGCCGATCGATCCGTCCGTCTGGTCGGTGGAGATGACCCTGATGCCGTCCAGCTTCTTGTCGACGAAGACTCCGTTGTTCTTGACGTTCCCGACCTGGGCTTCGAAGTCCTTGCCCTTGCTCACAGAGATTTCGTACGTGGAGTTCTTGATGGGATCCGTGCCGTCCCACACGCAGTTGGGTCCGAGTTCGGCTGTTCCGGCCTGAGGCGCTTGAACAGAACCGAGCGTCGCGACCTGGCTGGTGGTGAGGATGCCGCACGGGTCGCTGACGAACTTGGTGATGCTGAGGTCAGTGCCGGACGCGTCGCTGGTGGGCTGGCTGCTCGTCTGCCCGTCGCCGGTCGGGGCAGCCGTGGTCGGGTTGCCTCCGGTCTGATTGCCCGTGCACCCCGCCAAAGCCACGGAAGCGAGCACGGCGGTGAGCAGAACGGTCATGCGCTTCAAGATCGTGTCAGCCCTTCATCGCGGTCGACGCCGCTTCGTCGGTGGCCCGGTACTCGGCGAGGGCCTTCTCGATGTTCTTGATGGTCTGTTCCAGCGCCTTCACGGCCTGATCGTTCGCCCACTGGTAGCCGCCGGGCTCAGCACCCGCAGTCTTGCGCATGGCGAGAGTCGCGTATCCGCTGTAGGGATCAGGGCCAGGGGCGCCGGAGAGCTTGAGTTTCTCGCTGGCCCTCCGCAGCTTCAGCAGCTCCCGGAGAGCTTCCTTGAGGCCGTCGATCATCTTCTGGGCCTGCTCCGGCTCGACGCTGAACTTCGCGACTCCGCCACCGCCCGCGCCTGCCGCTGCACCAGCGGCCGCGCCGAGTGCCGCACCGACACCCTTACCGACGGACCCGGCTGTCTTCACGGGTACGAGCGCGTCGAACATCAGCATCCTGGCCAGCTCCCCTCAGAACTCCACACCCCACTCAGAGGATTTTCGCATAGGACCGGTTCCCTGCGGAGGCGAACGAATCAGCAGTTCAGGTCACATGGCCGTTTCGTCCAAGACCCCGCGCGGTCACCGGCATAGGTTCGAGCCATGATCGGACAAGCGAGGACCTTCCTCTGGCTCAACGCCCGCACGCTGGAACAACGCTGGTTCGAGCACGCCTTCGACGGCGGGAGCGCAGCGGATGTGGTCAGGGCGATGCTGGCCTACCGCAACGACGACGGCGGGTACGGGTACGGGCTCGAACCCGACCACCGCGGGCCCACCAGCCAGCCACTGCACGCCCTGCGCGCGCTCCAGGTGTTCGCCGAGGTCAACGCCCCGGAACATGCCGAAAGCATCCTGACCTGGCTGAACGTCACCTGTCCCGACGGCAGCGTCCCGTTCGGCATGTCGACCTCCAAGGACCACCCGAAGGCGCCGTGGGTCCAAGCCGACGACCAGGGCGGGCTGCTCCTGACCAGTCAGATCGTCGCCGCGCTGCACGCGTTGAAAGTCACCGACCCGTGGCTCGACAGGGCCACCGACTACTGCTGGCTCCACGTGGACGAGCTCGACCAGACCCACCCGTACGAGCTCAGGGGTGCGGCGATGTTCCTCGACGAGGTGCCGGACCGGGCCCGCGCCGAACTGGCGGCGGACAAGCTCAAGCACCTCGAACTGAGCACCGAGGGATACGCCGCGGGCGAAGGACTGGCCCCGCACGCGTACGCGCAGAAACCCACCAGCCTCGCCCGAGCCTGGTTCACCGACGAGGAGCTCGAAGCAGACCTCGACGCACTCCAGCAAGGTCAGCAGGAGGACGGCGGCTGGAACTTCGGCTTCCCGGCGTTCACGCCGATCACGAACTTCGAATGGCGTTCCATCGCCACGGTCGACGCCCTGTTGACGCTGCGCCGCTACGGCCGGATCAGCTGACCCAGGGACACGCCGGCCAACGCACGCACTTCGCGGGCCAGGTGCGCCTGGTCCGCGTAACCGGCCTCAAAAGCCACCGAGGCGAACGGCATCCCACCCCAAGCCAGCCGCAGCGCCGCGTCGAACCGCAGCACCCGCTGCAGCACTTTGGGCGGATAGCCGAACGCATCCAGGCACCGCCGCCGCAGCTGACGTGAGCTCAGCCCGATCTCCCAGGCAACGGCACCGACATCACCGGACCGCAGCAGCGAAGCGGTAGCGGCCAACGCCGGATCGACGACGACCCGCGAAGCGCAGAACTCCACCATCGAGGAGAACGAGTCGAGCCGAGCGGAGGGAACGAGTTCGGCCAACGGCACCCGCAGGTCACGAACGGCATGCGCGGGCACTCCGAACACCGACGGGAACGCCCCCGGCGGCAACCGCACGCCGTACAGCGTGCCGGGCGCCACGGAAGCGAGTTGAGCGGAAGTGTCCGGACCGGCGACGAACAGCGCACCGGTCGCAGGTGTCCACATCAGGTCCGTGCACCCGTCCGGCACCACGCGCTGCACGGTCGGCGACGACACCGTGCGCGTCCACAGGCAAGCCAGACCCGCGGGAGCGGGGCGTTCGGCATACACAGCCCGACGCTACCCGTTCGAGAACACAGAAAGGGCCCGGTCAGAAGACCGGGCCCTTTCTCGAATGGACGATACTGGGATTGAACCAGTGACCCCTACCGTGTCAAGGTAGTGCTCTCCCGCTGAGCTAATCATCCGTGTCGTACGGATGACATCGTAGCGGACGGGGCCAGCGAACCCCGAATCCAGGGGTCAGGTTCCGAACTTCACCCAGTTCACGCTCACGTACGGCGCAGGCTGCCCGCTCGTGAACGTGACGTACACGTCGTGCGTACCGGTGACGTTCGAGATGTTCGCGGGGATGGTTCTCCACGCGTCCCACCCACCGGTGTTGCCCACCGCGAACGACCCGACCGGAGTCGCCGTGCGCGACCCGAGCCGCACCTCGACCAGTCCGCTCACCCCGCCTCCCGCACCGGAGGCGACGCGGGCGTTGAACTGGCGTGCGGGGCCGGTGCCGAAGTTCACGCCGGAGAACTTCAGGTAGCCGCCGTTCGCGATCTGGTGCACGCCCGAGCCACCATCACCGGGCGCAACGGAACCGCCGGAGCGCTCGGAAGCGTTCTCCGCCTGCAGTTCGTTGTACGCGGAACCCCCACCGCCGGGGTTCGACGTCGTGGTCGTAGTGGTGGTGGTCGGGACGGTGCCACCAGCCGAGTAGACGGCCACGTAGTCCACGACCATCGAGTGCCCGGACTGCGTGGCTGCGACAGGGGTCGGCTGGTTGTTGTTGAGCGCGTTCGGGAACGCGCCGCCCATCGCGAGGTTGAGCAGGATGAAGTGGCCCGCGTGCGACGTCATCGCGTTCCACACGTTGACGCCGACACGTGCCTGCGTCACCTGGTGGAACGACTGGCCGTCGACGAACCACGTGAACGTCTTCGCGGCGTCGTCCCACTCGAAGCGGTACGTGTGGAAGGCGGACTGGCAGGACGCGCCGGGGCACGTCCGCGAGTTGCCGATGCCGGTGAACTCGCCGCAGGCGCCGCCGGGAGCGACGTCGCAGTGCAGGACGCCCCACACGGAGTTGATGCCGTTGACGTTCTCCATGATGTCGAACTCGCCGATGCCCGGCCAGTTCCAGTAGTTGCCGCGGTACGGCGCGCCTAGGGTCCAGAACGCGGGCCAGTAGCCCAGGGCTGCCTCACCCGTGACGTTCGGCATCTGGATGCGGCCCTCGATGGCGAGCTTGCCGCCGGCCGCGGGCTTGAAGTTCGAGCGCTGGGTCTCGATGCGCGCCGACGTCCAGTTGCCACCGCCGTCCTTCAACGCGGTGATGCGCAGGTTGCCGTTGCCGTCGAGCTTGAGGTTGTTCGTGCTGTTCGTGTAGTTCTGGATCTCGCCCGTACCCCAGTTGGCAGGTCCGCCGGGGTAACCGTGGCCGGTGTCGATGATCCAGTTGGAGCTCGACGGCAGCGATCCGTTGGAACCGTTGAAGTCGTCACCCCACACCTGCGTCCATCCCGACGCAGGGGGTGGGATCGAGGCGTTGGCGGACATGGCGGCGATCGCCAGGGGTACCGCGGCAATTAGCGCTGTCGTGGCCGCGAGCACGCGGCGGCGTTGCTTCATGCGCGAGTGACCTCCTTGTCACGGGTGCAGTCCACTTATGAGAGCGCTCTCACGGCGTAAGAACAAGCGCCCGTTCGGACCAACGCCGAGAAGACCACCGTTTCGATTGGACTTATTTCGCGTCGGCGTAGCAGGTCACGGGCACCGCGTTCATCGGGAAGCGCACCGATGTCTCGCCGAACAGCAGCCGTGTCGCCTCGCGTCCGGCGGCGGCGATCGCCTCGACCACGGCGTCGGCGTCGGCCCGCGGGCAGTGCACGAGCACCTCGTCGTGCTGGAAGAACACCAGGTGCGCGTCGGCGGGGAGCTTGGTCCGCAGCACGCCCAGCAACGCCGCCGTCCAGTCCGCCGCGCTGCCCTGCACCACGAAGTTCCGGGTGAACCGCCCCCAGTTCCGCGCCGCCTGCCGTGACGAGCTCGACGACTCGCCAGACTCGTCGGCGCCCCCGGTCAGCTCCTGCCACGCCGCGGACGGCGTCGGCGACGTGCGACCCAGCCGCGTGCGCACCATCCTGCCCTGCTCACCGGCCCGCGCGGCGTCCTCCACGTACCCGACCGCGATCGGGAACCTCTTGCGCAGCACGGCGAGCAGCGGCCCAGCCTCGCCCGAGGTGCCGCCGTACATCGCCGACAGCATCGCGATCTTCGCCCGCGGCCGCTCGCCCTTGAACGAGTCCCGCGCCAGCGCCGCGTAGAGGTCGTCGTCCCCGCAGACCTCGATCAACCGCTCATCCCCTGACAGGGCAGCGAGAATCCGCGGTTCGAGCTGGGAGGCGTCCGCCGCGACGAGGCACCAGCCGTCGTCGGCGATCACGGCCTGCCGCATCAGTCGCGGGATCTGCAACGCGGCTCCGCCCCGCGACGCCCAGCGCCCGGTGACGACCCCGCCCACGACGTAGTCCGGCCGGAACCTCCCGTCCTCGACCCACGTGTCGAGCCACGACCAGCCGTGCGCTACCCACAGCCGTGCGCGCTCTTTGTAGTCCAGCAACGGTTTCACCGCGGGGTGGTCGACCTTCTTCAACACCCACCGCCGCGCCGAGGGCACCTCGATGCCGGCTCTGGCGAACGCCTTCACGATGCTCGCAGGTGCGTCCGGGTTCATCTCCCGGCCGCCGAACGCCTCCTGGATCTCGTCCGCCAGCGCCTGCAGCAGCTTCGGCCGCTGACCAGGTGCCGGACGCGGCCCGAGCACCTCCTGCAGCAACCTGTTGTGCACGTCCTCCCGCCACGGCAGCCCGTGGAACGTCATCTCCGCCGCCACGAGCGCCGACGCCGACTCCGCCGCGATCAGCAGCCCGAGCGCCGGATTCCGTTGCTGTGCCCGGAAAACCAGCGACAACGCGGCCAACGGGTCCGTGTCGCCCGGCAGCACCACCGGCTCCGGCCCGAACAACGTCAGCGCGTCGTCCTTCTTCGGCGGCCCGGCGTCGGCCGGGGCGGGCAGCCCCAGCACCCGCGCCAGCGCCCCCGCGAGCTCCTTCGGCTCGCGGTGCCGGCCCTCGACCCCGAGCAGCAACGCCTCGGTCAGGTGCAGGTCCCAGCACCGGTCGACGCGCACCCCGGCGGCCAGCAGGACGGGGTAGACCTCGGACGTGTCCGCCCACACCCAGCGCGGCCGGGCGCGCTCCAGCGACGCGACGGCCGAGGCGAGCGACGAAGCCACCATCGCGGGACCCGCCGGAGTCCCGTCGTCGTGCAGCTTCTGCCACCGCCCCGCACCGTCCGCGTCCAGAACGAGGGCGACCAGCACACCCCAGATTGTGCCGAGGGGGTCTGACAGTTTCAGTCCAGGCTGAACTGGAAACGTTTGCAGAGCGTGGGTAGCCATTGGAGCTTCTCCAATCCAGACAACAAAGGAGTGAAGGAAAAACAGGAAAAGTCCACGATGGTGTGGTCTTGCTACCCCTGGCCTGACCTGCGGTCGACTATGAATTGGTGGACCGAGCACTCAGCGTCGCCGCTTTGCTGGATCCCACCCATCAGGTGGTCCCCTTTCACGGCAGAGAATCCGAACTGCACACACTCACGCTCTGGCGCGACAGCGCCGTGCCCCAGGCGTCCCTGTTGCTGCACGCCCCGGCGGGCGCGGGCAAGACCAGGCTGCTCCAGCGCTTCCAGGAGGAGCACTGGGACAGCGAGACGCACGGCAGGCTGCTCGTCATCGACGACGCCGACCGGCTGCGGTGGCAGGACGTCTTCCTGCAGCTGCAGGACACGCTCCGGCACGGACCGGCGCGCACGCGGGTGCTGCTCGCGTCGAGGACGACGGGCTGGTGGTGGTCCTCCACCCGCCAGCGCATCGCGGACTTCGACCACGAGGTCATGGCCGTCGAGCTCGCCGCGACGCTCGAGAACCGCGAGGAGTCGTTCACGCTCGCCTGCCAGCACTTCGCCAAGCACCTCGACGTCACGGCCCCGGACGAGCCGCCGCCCAACATCGCCCAGGAGACGGTCCTCGACCTGCACATGGCCGCGCTGACCGCGGTGCACGGCGACCCGTGCGACGTGAACCGCACCCAGCTCGTGCGGCAGCTGCTCAAGCGCGACGACGGCCGCAAGACCGGCCGCATCGCCGAGGACTACCTCGCCGTCGCCACCCCGGCGACCCCGGACCCGGACCTGCTGGCCCGTGCCGCCCAACGCTGGCCGCAGCTGCGCACCAGGCTCGACGAGCTCGTCACGGGCACCCCGGCGGTCGTGCGCGACATGGCCCGCGACAGCCTCCGCGCCGCCGCGGAGATCGGGTCCTTCGCCACCGTCGAGACCATCGCCCGCGAGGTCTTCCGCGACGAGCGGTTCGCCACCGACGCGATCCCGTCGATCCTCACGCGCCGCCTGATCGAGCGCGCCGAGGACGTCCTGGAACGCGCCGAGATGTACGGGATGCTCAGCGCCAGAACGATGTTGTGCGGCCTGCGGCACGAGTCCGTCGAGGCCTCCCAGGCCGAGGTCGGGTGCTACCGCGAGCTCGCGAGGAAGGACCCAGAGAACCGCCCGCTGCTCGCGGACGCGTTGGGAGACCTGGGTCTGCGGCTCATCAACGCTCAGCGCAACGACGAGGTGCTCGCCGTCTCCGAGGAAGCGATCGACCTCTGGCGCACGATCGCGGAGGCCGACCCGGAGACCATCCCGCAGCTCGCCTCGGCTTTGGAGCAGATCAGCTACCGCTACCAGACGCTCGGCCGCGACGAGGACGCGATGACCGCGATCAGCCGCGCCACCCTGCTCTTCCAGGAGCTCGCGAAGAACCACCCGGCGCTCTTCCGCGCCGACTTCGCGAGGGTCGCCGCCGTGATGGCCCGCCGCTTCCACATGGAGGGCAACCGGCAGCACGCGGCCGACTCGATGCAGCTATCCATCGCGAACTGGCGGGTGGTCGCGCAGGAGGACCCGCGCTTCGAACCGGAGCTCGCCCGCAACCTCGTCACGGCGGGCACCATGTTCCTCGACCTGGGCAGGGCCGAGGCCTCGAACGAGACGCTCGAGGAGGCCGTGAACCTGTTCCGCCGCCTCGCCGTCGCGCACCCGAAGACGTTCGGCAAGGAACTCGCGGACGCGCTGACGCGACGCAGCCAGGCGTTGCTGGAACTCACCGACGACGTCGACGCCGCGCTCACCGCGCGCGAGGCCGTGATGCTGTGGCGTGAGATCGGGGACCGCAAGGGCCTGGGCGGCGCCCTGCTCAACGTCGCCAAGGTCGTGGGCGACGTCGACGCGGCCGCGGAAGCCGTCGAGGTGTACCGGGACCTGGTCGCCGAGGACCTCGTCTGGAACCAGGCGAGCCTCGTGATCGCCCTGGCGATCCTGGTCCAGCAACAACTCCAGCACGGCCAGGACGGCCGGGCGATGGACTCGGCCGACGAGTGCCTCGACCTCTGCCACCGACTGCCGTCGCAGCTCGTCGAGTTCTTCGGCGCGAAACTGGCGCCACCGCTGCAGAACACGGCCCGCGCACTGTCCGATTCGGACCACCACGTCCGCGCGGTGCGGATGTCCGAGTTCACGGTCGAGATCTGCCGGGCACTGCGGCCGAAGACGGCACCCACCGTCTACCTCGATGCGCTCCAGCGGCACGTGTGCCGACTCCGCGCCGCGGAACGGAAGGAAGAGGCGCGCGGCACCGCGCACAGCGCGATCGTGCTGTGGCACATGTCCGGGCTCGACCTCGACGCGAACGCCGACTACGCCGACGCGCTGACGATCTACGGCCGGCTCTGCGCGGAGACGAAGCACGAGACGGAGAAAGCACTTCGGCTCACCCGCCGCGCGGTCGACGTCCTCCGCGCAGCCGGTGAGCCGGTGAAACTGCAGTTCGCCCTCGAGACGGCCGAGGACCTCAGCTCTTGGTGAGCAGCGAGCGCGCGAAGAACGCCACGTTGGCCGGACGCTCCGCGAGACGGCGCATGAAGTAGCCGTACCACTCGTCGCCGTAGGGCAGGTACACGCGCATGCGGTTGCCCTCGGCGGCGATGCGGCGCTGCTCCTCGGGCCGGATGCCGTACAGCATCTGGAACTCGTAGGAGTCCTTGGATCGGGCGGACGCCAGGTCGGCGGCGATCGCGATCAGGCGCGGGTCGTGCGAGGCGACCATCGGGTAGCCATCACCTTCCATGAGCACCTTCAGGCACCGCACGTAGGACAGGTCGACCTCGTGCTTGTCCTGGTGCGCAACGGAAGCGGGCTCCTGGTACGCGCCCTTGCACAACCGCACGCGCGAACCGGAGTACGCCAGGTCGCGGCAGTCCTGCTCGGTGCGGTGCAGGTAGGCCTGCAGCACCGCGCCGACCCACGGGAAGTCGACGCGCAGCTCGCGCAGGATGCTCAGCGTCGAGTCCGTGGTGGTGTGGTCCTCCATGTCGAGCGTCACGGTCGTGCCGACGACAGCGGCCGCCGTGCAGATGCGACGGGCGTTCTCCAGCGCGATCTTCTCGCCGTCGACCGCCAGCGACTGGCCGACGGCCGACAGCTTGACCGAGACCTCGGCGCCGTCGGTCAGCCCTTGTGCCTCCAGCCGCGCCAGCAGCGTCAGGTACGCCTCGACGGTCGCGTTGGCCTGCGACTCCTCGAAGGTGTCCTCACCGAGGTGGTCGAGGGTCACCAGACGACCGTCGGCGAGCACCTCGGCGGTCGCCCGGATCGCGGAGGAGACGTCGGCACCGGCGACGAACCGCTCGACGACGGGCCGGGTCAGCGGCGTCGACTCGACGAGCTTGCGGGCACCCGCGCTGCGGGACGCCAGGAGGAGGCTGGAGCGCAACATGGTTCACGTCCTCAGGGTGTGAAAGGTGAGGGGAACGTCGAAGTGCTTGTGGCGCAACGACGTTCCCCTCACTCAGAAGGGCCTGGTCTAGCCCTGGTGCGGGTGGAGGTGGTTGGTGGGCGCCGCGAAGGTCTCCTTGATGGAGCGCGGGCTGACCCAGCGGAGCAGGTTGTGGACCGACCCCGCCTTGTCGTTCGTGCCGGACGCGCGCCCGCCGCCGAACGGCTGCTGGCCCACGACGGCACCGGTGGGCTTGTCGTTGACGTAGAAGTTGCCGGCGGCGAACCGCAGCTCCTCCTGCGCGTGCGCCACGGCGGCGCGGTCACGCGAGATGATCGAGCCGGTCAGACCGTAGGGCGCCGCGCTCTCCATCTGCTTGAGCACGGTCAGGTAGTCCGCGTCCTCGAAGACGTGGACCGCGAGCACCGGGCCGAAGAACTCGGTGGTGAAAACGGAGTTCGTGGGGTCGGAGCCGACGAGCACGGTGGGCCGGACGAAGAAGCCGTCCGAGTCGTCCGCGGTGCCACCGGCGGCGATCTCCAGCGACGAGTCCGAGCGAGCGGTCTGCAGCACGCCCGACAGCTTGTCGAACGAGCGGCGGTCGATCACCGCGCCACCGAAGTTCGAGAAGTCGGTGACGTCGCCGTAGGTCAGGGCGTTGACCTCGTCGAGGAACCGGTCCTTGATCTTGTTCCACACCGAGCGCGGCACGTAGGCGCGTGAGGCGGCGGAGCACTTCTGGCCCTGGTACTCGAAAGCACCGCGGATCATGGCCACGCGCAGCACGTCCGGGTCGGCCGACGGGTGGGCCAGGATGAAGTCCTTGCCACCGGTCTCGCCGACGATCCGCGGGTACGAGCGGTACGAAGCGATGTTCGAACCCACCTGCGCCCACAGCTTCTGGAACGTCGGCGTGGAGCCCGTGAAGTGGATGCCCGCGAGGTCAGGAGACGAAAGCGCCACCTCGGACACCGCGAGACCGTCACCGGGCAGCAGGTTGATGACGCCGGGCGGCATGCCCGCCTCTTCCAGCAGCCGCATGGTGAGGTGCGCGGCGAACGACTGGGTGGGCGACGGCTTCCACAGCACGACGTTGCCCATCAGCGCGGGCGCGGTCGGCAGGTTGCCGGCGATGGCGGTGAAGTTGAACGGCGTGATCGCGTAGACGAAACCCTCGAGCGGACGGTGGTCCGTGCGGTTCCACACACCGGGGGAGGAGATCGGCTGCTCGGCCATCAGGTTGCGGGCGAACTGCACGTTGAAGCGCCAGAAGTCGATCAGCTCGCACGCCGCGTCGATCTCCGCCTGGATCGCGGTCTTCGACTGGCCGAGCATCGTGGCCGCGTTCAGCGTCTGGCGCCACGGGCCGGCGAGCAGGTCGGCGGCACGCAAGATGATCGCCGCGCGGTCGTCGAACGACATCGCGCGCCACGCCGGGGCGGCCTCGCGGGCCGCGGCCAGGGCGTCGACGGTGTCCTGCTGGGTCGCGCCGGCCAGGGTGCCGAGGACCGAGCGGTGGTTGTGCGGCTGGACGACGTCGAAACGCTCCCCGCCACCCATGCGCTGCTCGCCACCGATGGTCAACGTCAGCTCGAGCGGCTCCTTCTGCAGCTCGGCCAGCTTGGCCTGCAGCTCAGCGCGCTCCGGGGTACCGGGGGCGTACTGCAGGACCGGCTCGTTGACCGGGGCGGGAACCTGGGTGACCGCGTCCACTCGCAACTCCTTCTGGGCTTGTTCGGTACGCAAACCGTAAGTCCGCGCGACCTGGCCTCGGTTGTTCAACAGGCCAAGATTCACCAGGTCAGATGTACGATCGAACAGTGTCGAGTCTCCGCCACGTTCTCATCGCGCTGGGCGATCCGCTCGTCGAACTGCAGGTTGCCCCGCAGGGCCTGGAAGTAGACGTGCGCGATGTGGTGATCATGGATCCGGACGACCCCCCGGACGTGGCGGCCGGAGACCTCGCCCTGCTCATCGGCGCCCGAGGCCGTGCCGCGTTGCCGCTGATCAGAGCCGCCGGACGGGCCAAGGCCGCGGCTGTAGCGGTCAAAGAGTCGTCTCAGACGCTCGAACAGGCGGCCACGGACGCCGGAGTGGCGTTGCTCGAGGTCAGACCCGAGGTCCGCTGGGGCCACCTGGAGTCGCTCGCCAAGGGCGTGCTGACCACGACGACCGACGACGGCGAGGTCCTCGGGGACCTGTTCGCGCTCGCGCAAACGATTGCCACCCTGACCGGCGGCATCGTCAGCATCGAGGACACCGCGAGCCGTGTGCTCGCGTACTCCCGCTCGTCCGACGAGGTCGACGAGCTGCGCCGGTTGTCGATCCTCGGCCGTCAGGGCCCCGAGCCGTACCTGAAGATGCTGCGCGAGTGGGGCGTCTACAACCTGCTGCGCTCGGGCGAGGAGGTCGTCCGCATCGACGAACGCCCCGAGCTGGGCATCCGCAGGCGCATCGCCGTCGGCATCCACGCGGGCAGGCAACCGCTCGGCACGATCTGGGTGCAGGAGGGCGACCAGCCGCTGGCCGAGCAGGCCGAACGAGCGCTGCTCGGCGCCGCCCGCGTCACCGCCCCGCACCTCATCCAGCAGCGCAACCAGCCCACATCGAGGTTCCGCGAGAACCTGCTGGCGGCGTTGCTCACCGGCCGCATGGACGCCGCCACCGTCGCCGGCCAGATCGGCGCCGACCCGAAGAAACCCGCCGCCGTCGTGGTGTTCGCGGTCCGCAGCGCCGAGGGCGACCGCAGCGAACACGAACTCCGCCGCGCCGAGATGACCGGCCTGATCTCCGTGCACGCGGCGGCGTACCGGCGCAGCGCCCTGGTCAGCGAGTCCGGCGGCCGCACCTACGTCCTGCTCCCGGACCTCGCCCCGAATGCCCAGCTCCTGAGCCTGACCAGGGAGATCGTCACCACCGCACGCCGTCACCTGCACACGGCGGTGCAGGCCGCGGTCGGCTCGACGGTGTCCACACTGGACGACGCGCGGATCTCGCGCCAGGAGGCCGAACGCGTGCTGGACGCGATGGCCCGCGACCTCGACGTCGAGGTGGCGACGCTCGCCGACGTCCGCTCGCAGGTGCTGGTGAGCGAGATCCTCGCGCTGTTGCAGGACAACCCGCGGATCCGGGACCCGCGAATCGACGCGCTTGACCCCGAACTCGCGAAGTCACTGCTCGCCTACCTCGACGCGTTGGGCGACGTGCGCGCGGCAGCGGACAAGCTGCACGTCCACCCCAACACGTTGAGGTACCGGCTCAAGCGGATCGATCTCGACCTGGACGACCCGCTCGTCCGGCTCATCGCCCAGCTTCAGCTCAGGATGCGGTAGAGCAACGCCCGTTCCGCGATCGTCCACGTCGTCGTGGTGAGCAGGTACAACCCGGCTGCCAGCGGAAGGTAGGCCGCCACGAGGATCGTCCCGAACGGCAGCACCTTGATCAGCCCGGTCATGAAGCCCGGCTGGGGCGTGGTCGTCATCCGCGACTGCTGCCACTTCACGGTCAGGTAGGCGACCACGGCGAGCAGCCCGAACAGCACGAAGAACACCCACGCGAAGCCGGACGTGAAGTGCGTGCCGAGCGAGACGCCGAACAACGTGCCCTCCAGCAACGGGTTCGGCGTCGTCACGACCTGGTAGATGACCATGAAGAACGGGACCGTCGCGAGCATCGGCAGCATGCCGGCGAACATCGACACCCCGTTCTTCTTGTAGACCTTCTGCGACTCCTCGGAGAGCCGCATCAGGTCCTTGCCGTACTTCTTCTGCAGCTTCTGGATCTCCGGCGCGAGCTTGGCCTTGGCCTTCTCCCCGCGCACGGCGGCGCGGTAGAAGGGGTGCAGCGCGAGCCGCACGACGATGGTGAACAGCACGATGGCGAGCGCGGGCATGCCGAAGCCCGCCAGGGCAGCGCCCAGGTCAGCGAACAAGGGAGGTTTCTCCGTCTTGAGTTGAGGACGAGCGGACGTGTCAGAACGTCCGGCATCCCGGTGCTCGAGGACGGGCTTTGCCTGCGGCGTCGGGGTTTCGCAGACGCAGCTGTGCCGTGCGCTGGGCTCGTTCGCGGATGGAGAGCGACCGCGCCGGTGCCACCGACAGCGGCACCAGCGCGACGACCACGATCAACGCGAGGGCGAGCGCGGTCACGGCCGCGACGACCTCGGTCGGAGACGAGAACAACGTGAAGGCGTAGAGGGCAGGCAGGAAGACCGCGAGCATCAACAGCGCTCGCTGCTTGGTCTCCGGCCGCCACATGCCTTGCAGACTACCGAGTCGGGAGCGGTTCTGTCCCCAGGACGGTGCCCGCCTTGTCGTACAAGGTGACGGAGGTCGCGTCCTCCTTGCTCGGCCACCACGCGAGGAGCCAGCCCTTGCCTATGGTCGCCGTCACCTTCAGGCCGTCCCTGGTGTCGAGGACCGCCTTCCCGACCCGTGGGTCGACCTGGCCGGTGAGGATGCGCATCGGCCTGCTGCCGTCCCGTTCTGAATGCATGCTTGCGCCGTACGAACGGAACAGCTTGTCACCGAGCGGTTCGAGACCCTTGGAGGTGCCGCCACCGGTCATGCCGACACCGTCCGGCGTGTGCACGCACTCCATCGTCGCCTCCGGGCCGGTGAACAGCACGAGCGTCATGCTCCCGCGCTGATCGACGACCGACACCTCACGAGGGGCGGACGGCCAGTCCGGCAGGTTCTCCTCCTTGCCGTGCTCGTCGTGCCAGTCCAGTCGCTCCCGGCACTTCGCGAGCACGGGCTCCACGTCACCGGGAGCCCTCGGCTCGGCGGTCCAGGAGGCGTAGGCGTCCGGTGTCGTCGGCGTCCACAGCACCAGCGCCGCGGCGACCGCGGCCACGAGCGCTGTCGCGGGCACCGCGAAGCGCCACCAGCGGCGGGACGGCTTCGAGCTGATCTCGTTCAGCAGCGCGTGCTTGCGGACCTGCAGTCGCAACGGGTCCATCTGCGGGATGTCGGGCTTGATCACAGTGCCTCCTCAACCAGGGCGCCACGCACGGTGCGTTGCGCGCGAGCGAGTCGGGACTTCACCGTGCCGACCGGGATGCCGAGCACCTGGGCGATCTGCGCCTGGGTCAGGTCCGACCACACGGACATCTCCAGCACCTCCCGGTCCCCGGCGGGCAGGTTCCGCAGCTCCGCGATCACCGCCCGAGTCCTGGCCTCCGCGTCCACGCGCCGTGCCACGTCATCGGCGTGGTCATCGTCCGCGTGCTGCGGCGGAACCTTGCCCAGAGCGGCCCTGTATCGCGTGCGGGCGCGCTGGTGGTTGCGGGTGACGCCGAGCGCGACGGTGTACAGCCATGGCAGCAGCGAGTCCTCCACGGTGACGGACGTGCGTTTGCGCCAGGTCTCCATGAACACCACGGACACCAGGTCCTCGGCGACCGCCCATGTACCGGTGCGGCGCAGGCAGTAGGCGAACACGGCTTGAGAGTGGCGTTCGAACAGCTGCCCGAACGCCTCGCTCACACCGGCCCGGACCTGCCCCCAGAGTTCTTCGTCGGTCACGGACCCTCCTCTCTGCCCCGCCTATGTCCGCAGGGGGAGATCGGGTTCACGCCTCGACCAGACCGGGCCGTTCGGGGTGGTCGTAGCGCACGAAGAGATCGGCCACCGGCTCGTAGTCGTCGAACGCGGGCAGCGTCCACTCCTCCGCGGTCTTGCGCCGGAGAGCGCCGGGGGAGAGCCACAGGTGCACGGTGAGCTCGGCCGGCAGCCAGCGGTCGAGCATCAGGGTGCCGTCGACGAGCACGACCCCGTTCTCCGGCACGTCGACGTACTCGGCGCGGCTGGCGCGGTCGGTCGCCGCGTTCCACAGCGACGGCAGCACCCTGCCGTCCACCGCCGGGTCGAGCACCTCGCGTTGCAGGCCCTTGTAGTCGAACCAGTCGTGCCGGTAGGAGTACGAGTCGGTGCGGCCGTGCTCCAGCCGCACGGATGCCGGTCGCAGGAAGTCCTCAAGGGACACTCGTCGCACCGAGCGGCCCAAGGCGCGCAACGGCTCCACGACGGCGTCCGCGAGCTTGCCGGGTTCGGCCGCGGGCGCGCCGTCGATCAGGACGCGCACCCGCCCGTCCAGCTCCGACACCTGGTCGACGATCACGGCGACGAGCGCGTCGAAGGTCAGTGGCCGCACCTTCACGGCTGCCAGTCCGCCCAGGCCGTGTCCCACCAGATCTCGCCGGACGCCAGCATCTTCTCGATCTCGAGCGCCTGGGCCCTGATCTCCTCGGCCTCCCGCGCGGAGTACTTGCCCGACGCGACCTGCTCCTCGAACTCGTCTAGGTCGCGCTGCGCCCACGTGCCGTCCGGCGCCAGGGTGTAGTCGAGCGCGTGGTCGAGGGTCTCGAAGCCGTCCTTGACGCGGCGGTAGGGCGCCTGCAGGTTCAGGTAGTAGTTGCCGAACGCCCTGTCCTCGCCCTTCCAGAACAGGTCGACGGAGTAGGCGTCCTGCGGGCGGTGCAGCATGAGCTTGCCGTGACCGCGCCAGAAACCGCGGTCGGGCTTGTCCCACGGGTGCGGGTGGTGGTGGTCGGGGTAGGTGAGCCGGGTGCCCGGCTCCACGAACACCGCGAGCAGTCCCGGCTCGTCGACGACCACCCTGGTCGGCATCTCCGACCAGACCTTGCCGTGCAGCACCTCACGCCGCACCACGACCTCACCGGGCGTGAACAACCTCATGCGCAGAACTTACGTGATCACGTTCCGCCGCGTCCTCGGCCAGCATCTTCCGCTTGAGCACGGGCACGGCGTTGGTCACGCGCAGGAAGGTCCGCGAGAACGCCGCCGCGACCCGTCCGATCACGGGCTTGTGGATCAGGCTGGTGCCGTCCATCATCTCGCGCGACGCCTCCACGGCCTGGAAGCCGTACTCGACCATCTCCCGCTCGTACTCGCCGATCGCCTGCATGGCGTCCTTGCCGTGGTGGGCCTCGACGAGCTTGCGGCACAACAACTCCGCGTCCCGCAACGCCGTGTTCGCGCCGATGCCACGACCGGGCGTCATGAGGTGCACCGCATCGCCGATCATCGTGACGTTGTCCGGCTGCCATGGCTGCGGGCGCTCGGACGTGCGGACCTTGATCTGGAACACGGTCTCCGGTGTGGCCAGCTCGAAGAGCCTGCGCAGGTCCGGGTGGAACTTCGGGGTCATGGCCAGCACGACCTGCTTGAGCTCGGCCTGGCTCATGCCCTTCATGTCCGGGAACTTGTCGTGCGCGGCCGCGTAGCCCCACATGATGTAGTCGTCCTCGACACCCGTCCCGTCGAAGCGCATCACGTGGATGATCACGAACTCGCCGCGCGTGCCGAACAGCAGCGTGATGCCGCCGTCGGCCAGCGGAGGCAGCAGCTTCGCGTTCTCCTCGGTCAGCGGCAGCTTGCCCGCGATCGACGTGATGCCGGTGTCGACCACCTTCGCGTCCGGCAGGCGCAGCTTGCGCACCTTGGACTGCGCGCCGTCCGCGCCCACCAGCACGTCACCGGTCTCGGACGTGCCGTCGTCGAAGTACGCGGTGACCGTGCCGTCGTCGTTGCGGCTGTAGTGCCGGAACGTCTTGTCGAACCGCACGACGTCGTCCAGTCCGCCGAGCAACGCTGTGCGCATCGCGATCCGGCTGACCGACTTCTCGCTGCGGCTGTCGTCGCGGTCCGTCGCGACCTCGCCGACCAGGAGTTCCTTGTACTTCTCCGTCCGCATGACGATGTGCCTCGGCGGCCTGGCCGTGGTGCGGACGAACTCGGCGAACACGTCCGGGGGTAAGCAGCTGTGCAGCGCTTTGCTCCCGTCCGGACTGATCCCGACCCGGTAGCCGATCAGCATGCTGCGCGGCGTGCGGTCGCGTTCGAACAGCGCCACGTCCACGCCGGCCTTCTTCAGCCCGTGGGCCAGGCACAGCCCACCGGTCCCCGCTCCGATGACGAGTACGCGCATGACACCCTCCCCTACTAAGTCTCTTAGTCGGGAAGATATTCAGTTATTAAGACTCTTGTCAATCGTCCTGACTGAGTCTCCTGAGCCTGGCGGTGGCGATGGCGAGCCTGACGTCGTCCGGCGGTAGCAGCCTGACCAGCTGTTCCATCGCCTCCACGTCGTGTTCGCCCGAGTCGGTCTGGGTGAACGTCCACAGCGCGTTCGCGTCGCCACGGGACAGGACGGCCTTGCGCACACCGGTCGCCAGGTCGTCCCGTTCGGCCAGCACGACCGGTGCTTCGGAGCGGCGCAGCAGCGAGCCGCGGTACCTGCTCGTGGCCAGGGGAACATCCGCGTCCTTGAGGGCGGCCCGCACCGCCAGGAAGTCCGTCTCGACGTCGGCGGTGAGCCGGTAGGGCCTGGTCGCGAGCACGTCCGGGCCCAGCTGGGCGCGCAGCCGGTGCAGCTCGGCGCGCACAGTCGTGGGGTTGCCGCGCTCGCCGTAGAGGCGCAGCGCGAGCTGGTCGGCCGTCAGCCTGCCCTGCAACGTCAGCGCGGCCAGGATCTCCGCGTGCCGCAACGAGATCGGCACCTCGCGGCCGTCCAGCACGACCTTGGGTTCGGGCAGCAGGAACGACAGCGACAGCACGCTGCGCCGGACGTGCCGCTGCCGGGGGATGCGCAGCAGGTAGCCGTGGGCGAGCGGTTCCAGCACCGCCTCGCGGCCGTCCGGGAGCACGACGCGGTCGGAGGAGACGTCGACGCGTGAGGGCAGCAGCCCGTACGGCTCGACGGCGACGACCCGGCCGGTGGAGCTGAGCAGCGCGCCGGGTTCGCCGCGCAACGCGATCAGGTGCCGCATGTTGCGCGCCCGCAGCTCCTCGTCCTGGGCGTGCATCCGCGCGAGCATCTCCGACTCGGCGAGCCGGGCCGACGCGGAGACGAGTGCCACCATCGAGGGATGGACGGTCTCGATCGGGCCACTGAGGTCGACGACCCCGATCGTGGTGCCCGTGTCGGGGTCCCGGATGGGACTCGCCGCGCACGTCCAGTGGTGGTAGGTCCGCACCAGGTGCTCGGCCGAGTGGACCGTGACGGGGGAGTTCACCGCCAGCGCGGTGCCCATGCCGTTCGTCCCCGCCGCACCCTCCGACCAGAGCGTTCCCTCAGCCAGGCCGACCTCCTCGGCGCTGCCTCGGGTGTGCTTGGAGCCCTCGCACCACAGGACGTGGCCCTGGGCGTCCGCGACGATCATGATGTGCCCGGCCTCCTCCGCGAAGCCCAGCAGCGTCTCGCGCAGCAACGGCAGCGTCGGGTGCAGCGGGTGCCGTTCACGCAGGTCGGAAAGCTCGTCGGCGGCGAACACCGTCGGCGCGGTGTGCAGGTCGGGATCGACGTTGGCGGCGAGTGACCGTTGCCACGACGCGGAAATCACTGAGCGTGGCAAATCAACCGTGTGAGTACCACTCAACACGGCATCTCTGACTCGACTCAGCAACAGTGCGTGTTGCCCGGGTTCGTGGGTCACTGATCCATCCACGGCTTGCAACGAGCATGCAACGTTCTGCTGCCTACTTTCTCACTTCCCCCACTTCTGGTATCGGGTGGGCCATCTCTGGCAGGGAGTCGAAAGATGACGCAGTACGCGGCACCGGGTCAGCCCGGCAGCGTGGTCGCGTACCGGGCTAGGTACGACCACTTCATCGGCGGCGACTACGTGTCGCCCGTAACCGGCGAGTACGTCGAGAACATCACGCCGTTGACCGGCGAGGTGTTCACCGAAGTCGCCCGCGGTACCGACGCCGACCGCGCCCGTGCGATGCACGCGGCCAGTGGCGCCGCACGCGCGTGGGGGAACACCACGCCGCGAGAGCGCGCCACAGTGCTGTGCGAGATCGCGGACCGCATCGAGGAGCACGCGACCGAGCTCGCCGTCGCCGAGACCTGGGACAACGGCAAGCCGGTCCGCGAGGCCCTGGTCGCCGACGTCCCGATGCTGATCGAGCTGTTCCGCCAGTTCGCCGCCGTCATCCGCGCCGAGGTCGGCGAGGTCGAGCAGCTCGGCCGCCACTCGTACGACTACCGCTCGTTCCAGCCGCTCGGCGTCGTGCACGAGCGCATCTCGTGGACGTTCCCGCTGATGAACGCCTGCCGCGTGCTCGCGCCCGCGCTGGCCGCCGGCAACGCGGTGGTGCTGGAGCCCGCCCTGCAGACGCCGGCTTCGATCCATGTCCTGATGGGGGTCATCGCCGACCTGTTGCCGCCTGGTGTTGTCAACGTCGTCACTGGGGCGGACGACCACCCTGCGGTGGCTGGGCGTTGCCCGAACATCTTCTTTTGCGACGTCACGGCGCAGCGCGACAGCTTCCTGGACAAGGCGCTGGAGGGGTTCGCGATGTTCGCGGCCAACCAGGGGGAGATTGCGACGGCTCCGTCGCGTGCGTTGATCCAGACCGCTGTTTATGAGGAGCTGCTGCATCTCGCTACCGAGCGCACGCGGGCGTTGCGGATGGGGGACCCGCTCGACACGGACACCATGGTCGGGGCTGTCGTGAGTCTTGCGCAACGCGATCGGGTTCTTGCGTACGTGGAGCGTGGGAAGGCTGAGGGTGCGCGGCTGGTTTTGGGTGGGGAGGCTTCCGGGCTTTTTGTGCAACCGACGATCTTCGAGGGTGACCATCGTTCGTCGGTGTTCGCGGAGGACGTGCTTGGGCCTGTTGTTTCGGTGACTCGGTTTGACGACCGTGACGATGCTGTGAAGATCGCCAACGAGGCTGTTGCGCAGCTTGGTGCCGGTATTTGGTGCCGCGATGTGGCGCTTGCGCACAACGTCGGTCAGGATCTGCGGGCTGAGCGGGTGTGGGTCAACAACTACTTCGCGTACCCGGCGAACACTGCTGTGCTCGCCGAGTACCGGCGGGTGAAGCACCTGCTGGTCAGCTACTCCGACCGGGGGCAGGGGTACTTCTAGCGCTTCCAGGGGACCTGGGGGCTCGGGTAGAAGTTGACACCCTGGATCTTCCAGCGCGGGGCTTGGGCTGCCAGGCGTGGGGCGAACCTGTCCCAGTTGTGGATGTTGGGCTGGGACCAGCCCAGCTCTGCTGCTACTGGGAGCCTGGGGAACGCCATGTACTCGATGTCTGCCGAGGATTTGATCGTTTCCGTCCAGAGTGGAGCTTCAATGCCTCGGACGTTGGCTTCTGACACGCCGTTCAGGTAGGCGCCTGGGTTCCAGCTGTAGGCGTCCTTGACTTCAACGAGGCCTGCCCAGTCGAGGCCTAGTTTCGTGTCCTTGCTGTACTTCATGTCCAGGTAGATCTTGTTCGCCGGGGACATCAGGATCTTGTTGCCCCGCTTGGCTGCCGCGGCCACGTTCGCGTCTGTCGTTGTGGTGCCCCAGAACTGCGGGATCGTGGTCGTGTCCGTGGTGGTCTTGACGAACTCGTGCCAGCCGATCGTGGTTTTGCCGTACTTCTTGATCAAGGGGAGTACGCGGTTCATGAACGTCGTGTAGTCCGCGTCTGGTGTTGAGAGGGCCTCGTCGCCGCCGATGTGCAGGTACGGGCCTGGGGTGATCGCGGAGACCTCTTTGATGACGTCTTCCACGAACTTGTAGGTGATGTCCTTGTTGATGCAGAGGGAGCTGAAGCCGACCTCGGTGCCGGTGTACAGCGGGCGCTTCTTGTTGTCGCAGTTCAGGTTGGCGTAGCTGGCCTGGGCCGCGTTGGTGTGGCCCGGCATGTCGAACTCCGGGATCGTGGTGATGCCCCTGGATTGGGCGTGCGCGACGATGTCCTTGTATTCGGCTTGGGTGTAGAAGAGGTTGCCCGTTCGGCCGCCTACTTCGGTGCTGCCGCCGATCTTGGTCAGGTCTGGCCATGAGTTGATTTCGAGGCGCCAGCCCTGGTCGTCGCTCAGGTGGAGGTGGAAGTAGTTGATTTTGAACGCTGCGATTTGGTCGATGTAGCGCTTCACCTGGGCTGGGGTGAAGAAGTGCCTGGAGACGTCCAGCATGGCGCCTCGGTGGTGGTACCTCGGGTGGTCCAGGATGCTTGCGCCTGGGACCTGCCACGGGCCCGGTTGTTTGGTGGGTGCTTCGGCCTTTGGCGGGAGTAGTTGGCGCAAGGTGGCTATGCCGTTGAAGTGGCCTGCCGTTGAGTTGGCTCGGATCACCACCTGGTTCGGGGTCACGTCCAACTGGTAGCCCTCTGGGCCCGTTCTTTGGTCTGCGCCTGCGGTGAGGACTATGCCGTCGCCGGTGATTTTGTCGGTGATCGGGAGGGGGTAGCCGGTGGACTTGCGGAGGATGCCGGCCAGTAGTTCTGCTGGCTTGCGGGCGGTCTGCGTGGCCAGTTGGATCTTGGCCTGTGGGGTCAGGGTGAAGGTTTCCGGGCGGGGCTGGACTTGGGCCGGTTGAGGGACCAGTTCCTGGAGAGTGGTTGGGGGTGCCGCTTCGGCTGTGTTGGTCACCAGCACTCCTGATCCGGCGATCACCAGGGCCGCCAGGGCCGTCTGGAGTCGGGTTGGGGTCACGCCTGTCCTCCGAGGTGCGCGAGGGTGGTGGCGGCGTTCAGTCACCGTTGCAGGGGGCGGGTTTCTGTGTCAAGGTCCAGACCAATGCCTCTGGGGCTCCGCCCCAGACCCCGCCAATCTGATCCAAAGCCGGGGTCCACGCCGCTCGCGGGTAGATGGCACGCCTGTTGCTTTGGGCGGCTGCCGGTTGCTTGGTCTGGTTGCGTTGGTGGGGTGGCTTCGTCACGAGCCGAGCCAAGAGCGGGCCACATGCAAGGAGGGGTGTCAACTCGACGAAAAGCGTGTCGAGTTGACACCCCTCCTTGCATGCAGCAAGAGCTATGGCACGACTCGTGACGAAGCCACCCCACCCAGTGCGCTTGGTAAAGACGGCTCGCCTGCGGCATCGCGTGATCAGGTGTTAGAGGTGTTCCTTGCTCAGCTTGTGCCATAGGGCTGGGAGTGCTGCTTCTGTTTTGTGTGCTAGCTCTACCTCTTGGCCGTAGAGGAGGCCGAAGGTGAAGCCGTTTTCGTCTCCCCTGCCCAGTTCCAGCAGTACTGGGCGTGCTACTACCGAGTCCTGGTGGTCGCCCAGGAGGGTTTGGACGTCCTTTGCTCGCTTGCGCAGCGCCTTGGCGTGTTTGCCCAGGGCCGGTTCTGCCACCTCGGCCGAGTAGCGGAGGCGTTTGCCTGCCTTGCGGGCCTCGTGCAAGGGCTCGTCGCTGTTGTTGGCGGACAGGGCCGCTTGCACTCGGACGTCCAGGCGGTGGCGGGCCTTTTCCACCAGGCGGGGGAGGACGTCCTTTGCCTTGTCTGCCGCCAGAGGTGTGAGAGGGGGTGCGGTGAGGAGCGTGTCGATGGTGTTGAGGAGGGTGAAGTAGCGCTTGCTGTCCAGGGCTGCGACGGAGTCCTGGTGCGCCTTGGCTTCCAGTGGTGCGAAGTAGCGGGTCATGCGGGCTGCCACGTCGCCCAGCGCCAGTTCTGGTGGGAGGGCGTGCAAGGCGGTTTCGAAGCGTTCGTGGAGTACTTCCAGGTCTCGTGAGGTGCCGAGGACTGAGGCGAGCCACTTCAGTTCTTCTGTGAGGGCTCGGGTTTCGTCTCGGTCGATGATCTTGCTGAATGCTTGGAGGGCCGAGCGCATGCGGCGGGTTGCCACTCGCATCTGGTGGACTGCGTCGTCCTCGCTGCGGCGGACTCGGGGGTCCTGGTTCTGGAGTGCTGCTCGTTGTTCGTAGAGGTAGGCGAGCACGACGTCGCCTGCCGTTGGTTTCTTGCCCAGGGTGGGGCCCGCGTCTCGCTTCACGCCGATCACCTGGGAGAGCTTGGATTTTGATGACGACGGGACTATGCCTGCGTCGCCGAGGTGGCGTTCTACGGTGTCGAGGAGTTCGCGGTCGCCGCTTTCGCCCAGTTCCACCTCGATCTCGCGCCAGCTCGTGGTCGTGGTCGAGGAGCCCATGGTCTGGGCGGTGACCACGTCGTCGACGACTTCGGCGAGCATCTCGCCGGTGTCGTTGCTCAGTTGCCAGCGGCGGCGGTTGGTGCGGATCTCGGCCACCGGGGTCAGGGACTGGCCCCTGGTGTGGGCGCGGACCAGGGCGGAGAGGTCCTTCGGGGGCTTCTTCGTGGCCTTGCCCAGGGGGACTCGGAGTTCCTGCCTCGAGTCTTCGCCCGCTGGGAGCTTGAGGTGCCAGCCCTCGTCGGAGCCGCCGGTGCGCCTGCGCAGGGTCACGCCCGCGCGGGCCAGGCGGTAGTCGGACGTGTCGAAGTAGGTGGCTTCGAGGTCGAACTCTTCCGGGCCGGTCGCCACGCCGGTGATGTCTGTGAGGTCCGGCAGACTCGCGTCCGATGGTGCCTCGTACTTGCGTTCGGTCTCAGTAACGGAGGTCGCCATTTTCTATTAATACCTCGTTTTGTCCGGGTTCACCCATGTTGTGACGGTGCGTGAGGGTGGTTCCACGGCCGGGCGGAACCACGCCTCCAATGCGTGTATTCGGCGGGTACCCATTTTGCGGATCCTCAGTGTCCGGTTCGCTGGTCGCGTGCCCACGGAGAAGGAACGGCTCGACGTGGTCGAGCCGCAGGTCGCCACGTTGATCAGTCACGTCGGTCAGCTCTCGGCCGAACTCGAGCGCGTCACGGCTCGGCTGACGGTGCTGGAGCGGCGGTTGTCCGGTGCCGGGGACGGGCCGCTGGCCGACCTCGACGCGGTGTCCGGTGACGTCGAGCCGCTGGTCGAGGCCCTGCGCAAGGCGTGGGACGCCGAGCAGGAGATCCTCGCCGATCCCGCTCGCGTCGACCTCCGGCAGGAGGTGCTCGAGTTCGACGGGCTCAAGGCGCGGCGGGACGACGCCCGGTCCAAACTGGACAGTGGGCGGGTTCCCCGCTTCGAGCGGGACGCGTTGTCGCACGAGGTTCGCCAGATGGAGTGGCTGATCAACGCGAACGAGGCGAGCGCGCGACGGGCCGCCGAGCGGCTGGAGGCCGACGAGGACGCCGTCGGGGAGGAGTGGCGCACCGAGGCCGTGCTCGCCGGGGACAAGGCTCGTGGCGAGATCAAGGACGCGGCCGCGCGGCGCATCTCCGAGGCGCTCGGGCAGTACGCGCGGATGCCCGTGTGGTTCCGGGTCGGGCTCGGCGAGATCCCGACGCCGGACCCGTCGTTCTGGCTCGAGTCGGCGATCGCGGTGCTCGCGTACCGGCTGGAGTACGGGGTCACGGACGCGGTCGCGCCGCTCGGAGCGCTGCCGTCCGCGTCGTCCGGCAGCCAGAACTGGGTTCGTCGTGCCAACGTCCACGCCGACATCACCGACCGCCTGACGACGTTGGCCGCGACCTTCCACCTGCAGTAGCCTGTTCTGCAACCGTCCGGTTGCAGAAGGGTGTGCGAGTGAGTCAGGTCGACGACGTCTTGGCCGCGCTCGCCGATCCCATGCGCCGGCGGATCCTCGACCTGGTCGCGGCGAAGGGGGCCGTGTCGGCGTCCGCGCTCGCCGCCGAGTTGCCGGTGAGCAGGCAGGCCATCGTGAAGCACCTGGGTGTGCTGGAGAAGGCGGAGCTGGTGGCGTCCGAGCGCGTCGGGCGGGAGAACAACTTCTCGGTCCGGTCCGGCGCGCTCGACGTCACCGCCACCTGGATGGCCTCGCTCGCCTCCCAGTGGGACCAGCGGCTGGCGGCCATCAAGAAGATCGCTGAAAGCTGAAGGTGCCGCCGACCATCGTGGCCAGCACCGGGACGTCCGCGATCGCGTCGCTCGTGCGCGGGTCGTCGCCGAGCACCACGAGGTCCGCGAGCTTGCCCGGCGTCAGGCTGCCCAGCACGTGCTCCTTGCGGCACGCGTAGGCGCTGCCGAGCGTGTAGGCGTGGATCGCTTCTTCGACGGTGATCGCCTCGTCCGGGCCGATCGGCCTGCCGCTCGAGGAGTTCCTGTTCACCATGAACTCGATGGCGCGCAACGGGGCTCCGTCCGCTACCGGGCGGTCGGAGCTGCCCGCGACGGTGATGCCGTGGTCGAGGAACGAGCGGCCGCGGTACATCCACGGGGCCCGGCGTTCGCCCATGATCTCGCTGTAGTCGTCGCCGTAGGCGTGCAGGAACGTCGGCTGGATGACCGGGATCATGCTGAGAGCGGCGATTTGGGCGAGCTGTTCGGGGCGGACGAGGCCGCAGTGCTCGATGCGGTGGCGGGCGTCGGGGCGTGGGCGTTGCCGTTGTGCTTCTTGGACCGCGTCCAAGGTGAAGTCGATCGCTCGGTCGCCGATCGCGTGGATCGCGAGCTGCCAGCCGGCGTGGTGGCCGTCGATGATCGCGGCCCGCATGAGCTCCTCGGACTCGGCGAGCTGGCCTGAGGAGTTCGTGCCTTGGTAGGGCTCGGACAACGCTGCCGTGCGCGCCATCATGCCGCCGTCGGTCCACAGCTTCATGGCTCCCAACGACAGCATGTCGTCGCCGAAGCCCGTGTGCAGGCCCAGGTCGATCGCGCGTGGAATGCCGTCGGACGGTGCGGCGGCCACGTCGTGCAGGACGTGCGCGGACACCATGAGCTGCACCCGGATCGGCAGCTTCGCGCGTTGGTAGGCGGCGGCTTCGAGCGGGCTGCTGGCGATCAGGCCCGCGCCGATGCCCGCCTCCGCGCACATCGTGATGCCCTCGGACAGCACCTGCCGCGCGCTCTCGTGCAGTTCGGCGGTGATCTCGTCGAGCGAGTACGGCAGTCGCAACGTGCGGGCGGCGAGCTGCTCGTTCTCGGTCAGCCAGCCGTCGCTTTCGATCCCCGGGAGTTGCTTCAGCACTCGTGAGTTCACGACGCACGCGTGGCCTGAGAGGTCGGCGACGTAGACCGGCCTGTCGCCGCTGATCCGGTCGAGATCAAGTGCGGTGAGCGGGTGGTCCATGATCCGGCGGTCGTAACCGGACGCCTCGATCCAGCCCGTGCCGGGGGTGGTGAGGCGGTCGAGGATTTGGGCGACCGTGGTCAGGCCGGTGATGTCGATCGTGCGGCGGCCGTTCCACGCGAGGTGCGTGTGGGCGTCGATGAAACCGGGCAGCACCACCGCGCCGCCGAGGTCGACGGTCTCGGCGGCGGGCAGATCGGTGACCTGCTCGTCCAGTCCGGCGATGCGGCCCTGCCAGATGCCGATCGTGTGCGCGGCGGGGCGTGCCGGGTCCATCGTGAGGGCCCGGCAGCCCGTCAGCTTGAGATCTAGTTCCACTCCGTGAGTTCTACGCGGTCGCGAGGACCGGCACGGGAGTGTTCGTCAGCACGGACGCCAGGATCTCACCCGAGCGCACCGCGACGTTGGACAACAGCGACGACGTGATGCCGTGCGAGTGCTCGGTGCCGCCCTGCAGGTAGATGCCGCCGCGCAACGACGTCTGCACGCGGTAGTCGCGGCCCACGACGAGACGAGACGCCTCGTCTCGTTGGCAGGTCGGCTCCAGCGAACCGAGCATCGGCGCGGCCTCGTCGTACCCGGTCGCGAGCAGCACGAGGTCCGTGTCGATGAACTCCTGCTCGCCGGTCACGAGCGACTGGACCACCGCACGTGCGCCGTCCGCGGACTCCTCGACGGCGACGAGCCGGGTCATCTTCATCATCTTCAGGCGCTCGGTGCCGAGCACCTTCTCCTGGTACGCGGTGCGGTAGAGCTGCGCGATCAGGTCGACGTCGACCACGGAGTAGTTGGTGTTGCGGTGGTAGTCCATCAACCGCCGTTTCACGGCGTCCGGGGCGTCGAAGTAGTGGTCGACGGCCTCGGGGTCGAAGATCCGGTTCGCGAACGAGCTGTCGTCCGCGGGGGAGTAGCCGTAGCGGGAGAACACCGAGCACACCTCCGCGCCCGGGAACTCGCGGTGCAGGTACGCCACGGCCTCCGCGGCGCTCTGCCCGGCGCCGACGACGACGCAGCGCTTCGGGTTCTCCAGTTCGCCGACGCGGTGCAGGAACTCGCTGTTGTGCCACACGCGGTCCGACAGCGTGACGCCCTCGGGCACGGTCGGGCGCAGTCCGGTGGCGAAGATGAGGTTGCGGGCGTGGTACACGTCACCCGTGGCCGCCGTCACCTCGAACAGGTCGTCCTGGATCGCTTCCACGGCAACGGCTTCGGTGCCGTAGGACACCACGTCGTCGACCTGGGCGGCGGCCCACTCGAAGTAGTCGTGGAACTCGACGCGCAGCGGGAACAGGTTCTTGTGGTTGACGAAGTCGATCAGCCGGCCGCGGTCCCGGAGGTAGCACAGGAACGAGAAGCGGCTGGTCGGGTTCCGCATGGTGACCAGGTCCTTGAGGAACGACACCTGCATGGTGGCGTCGTCCAGGAGCATGCCCCGATGCCAGCCGAACGCCTCCTGGCGTTCCAGGAACACCGCCGTGACAGGGGTTTCGGCCTGCTCGTTGTGCTCGGTGAGAGCGATGGCGAGCGCCAGGTTCGAGGGACCGAACCCGATGCCGACGATGTCGTAGATCGGATGCATGAGCACCTAACTTAGGGAAGCCTAAGCTGTCTTCGCAAGCCGTCAGTTAGGTTAGCCTGACCGTATCGCACCGGAGTGAAGGAGGACACCACCCATGAGGGTCGTCATGTTCGGGTTCCAGACCTGGGGTCATCGCACCCTGCAGGCACTTTTGGCGTCCGAGCACGAGGTCGTCCTGGTGGTGACCCACCCCAAGGGTGAGGGCGCGTACGAGAAGGTGTGGAGCGATTCGGTCGAGGACCTGGCCCGCGAGAACGGCGTCGACGTCCTGGTCCGCGAACGCCCGGAGGACCAGGAACTGCTCGACGCGCTCGCCGCCGCCGAGCCCGACGTGATCGTCGCCTGCAACTGGCGGACCTGGATCCCGCCGCAGGTCTTCGCGCTGCCCAAGCACGGCACGTTGAACGTGCACGACTCGTTGCTGCCGAAGTACGCGGGCTTCTCGCCGTTGATCTGGGCGCTTCTCAACGACGAGAAGGAAGTCGGCGTGACGGCGCACATGATGGACGACACGCTCGACGCCGGCGACATCGTGCTGCAGCGCTCGGTCGCGGTCGGCCCGCGCGACACGACGGCGGTGCTGTTCGAGAAGACGCTGGAGCTGTTCGGCCCGATCACCGTCGACGGCCTCGCCGAGATCGCGTCCGGCCGCACCGACTTCCAGAAGCAGGACCGTTCGCAGGCCTCGTTCTTCCACAAGCGCGCCGAGGAAGACCTGCGCATCGACTTCACGTGGACCGCCGAGGAGCTGGACCGCCTGGTGCGCGCGCAGTGTGCGCCGTACCCGAGCGCGTTCTGCTTCCATCGCGGCCAGCGCCTGGAAATCATCGAGGCGGACGTCTCGGCCGAGGTCTACGGCGGCACCCCCGGCCGGATCTTCTACCGCGAGGGCGACGGCGTGACGATCGTCGCGGGGGCCGAGGCACGACGCGGCACCAGCAAGGCGTTGCTGGTCAAGAAGGTTCGCACCGCTGACGGCACCGAGCTCGAGGCGCACGAGTACTTCAAGCACATGGGCGGCTACCTGACCTCGCGCCCGTAGCCCCGACGCGCTGATCGCGGGCCGGGTGACCGGCCCGTGATCAGCATGGTCGATCATGGGCGCATGAATCGCGCGGCGGTGACGTCACTGGTGGTCTTCGTGCTGCTGGTGGCAGTGGGCTGGTACCTCACGAATCTCCAGTCGTCGCAGGAGAATCCGCCCACGACGCCCGCGCCCGTTCCGACCGGATCGGCGGACCTCGCCGCCCTGAAGATCGCGCCGGAGAACAAGATGGCCGGCTACAGCCGCGACCGCTTCCCGCACTGGGCCTCGCAGGGGAACTCCTGTGACACCAGGGAGATCGTGCTGCAGCGCCAGGGCGCCGACGTGAAGACGGACAAGGACTGCAAGGCGACCTCGGGCACCTGGAACAGCGTCTACGACGGTGTGGTGATCAAGGAGGCCGCCGAGGTCGACATCGACCACACGGTGCCGCTGGCCGAAGCGTGGCGGTCGGGCGCCGACAAGTGGACCGACGACGAGCGCAAGGTGTTCGCCAACGACCTCGGCGGCATCCAGCTGATCGCGGTGACCGCGAAGTCCAACCGTTCCAAGGGTGATCAGGACCCGGCGAAGTGGAAGCCGCCGGTCGCGGCGTACGGGTGCGCGTACGCGCGGCACTGGATCTCGGTGAAGATCACCTACAAGCTGACGGTGGACCAGCCGGAGCACGACGCGCTGGCGGCGTTGCTCAAGACCTGCTGATCGGACCGCTCGCTCCGGTCGTGGAATCGCCGGGAGACGCGAACCCCAGGTGCTCTCCGGCCTCCGCCCTCACCATCCCGGGCGCACCCTTCGGCTCTTGCCTGAGCGACCTGAGAAGGCCCTCGCCCCCGACGCCCCTTCCCCCGTGGTGCGGGTCCCGCGACACGGCCCGGCCCCCCAGGCGGACCGCGTCGCCTTCCCCCTACCCGACCTGGACGGACTCGAACAGGCCGGACAGCTTCCAGTGCGTCACGTACCCCATCGCCTCGGCGGCGATCAGCACGTCGAGCTTCCCGAGGTTCGTGCGCGCGGGCATCTGATACGCCTTGCCGCGCCGCACGTCGAGCACCATCGGAACGGCACCGGGCAGCGTGTCCGCCACCGTGTGCTGCAGGATCCGCAGCCCGACGTTCGCCGCCTCCCTGGTCAGCGGCGCCTCCTTGGTGTGCACGAGCACCGCGTACGTCGTGCCGTCCTTCTTGCGCAGCCCCAGGTGCGGCCGCACCTTCAGGGTCAGCTCGCCGGCGCGGTAGGTGGCCCCCTCCACCGGCACCCCCGTCGCCTTGAACGACGCCAGCCAGGGCAGGAAGCCGTCGGCGATCTCCTCGAACGCCCGCGGCTGCCCCGTGCGGTTGGCGTTCATGATCGCCTTCTTGAGCTCGATCTCGGGCTCGGTCGAGTTGACCGCTCGGCGCATGGCGTCGCGGATCGGGTTGTAGAACCCGCAGACCCGCGTGTCGGCGGCCAGGTACATCCCCCGCTGTTCCGACACGATGTTGATGCGTCCACGCTGACCGCTCATGACGTACTCGGTGAACGACAGTGCGGTGACGCTGACGTTGTTGTCCGGCAACGTTTTCTCCCCTCGTACCGCGAGCTTCACCTGACGTTATCGAAGGGGTCTGACAAAAACGGCGCTGCTCTGAACGGCGTAACCGTCACTTTGCGTCTAACGGCCACCCGAGTGGGTGACACGCAGAGTTGCGATTTAGATCGCAATCGGTAAACGGACGGTGACGAACCGGCAACCGATCGCGTGGATGACCGTTCGTCTGCCGTTCGCCGACGCTCACCGAACGCTCACCGCAAGACCAGCGGAAGTAACACTCCGTGAAAGATCAACTCAGGAGAATGGAGTTCGTCAGGAGGAATCACGGCGAGGGAGCACGATGGCGGTCAAGGCGGAGCGTTCACCCGATAGAGCGGGTGACGTCGAGGTTCCGCAGCCGCGGCAGCTGGAGAGGTGGCGGGCCCATCCCGGCCACTGGCCGCACGCGGTGCAGGTGACGGTCATCCTCGTGCTGATCGCGCTCCTGCTGTGGGCCATCGCCGTGACGCTCGGGCCCGACCAGGCCTTCATCGTCGGCTCCGCGGGCGTCGCGGCCAAGCTGATCTGCATGTACCTCGACACCCGCGCGCAGAACTAGGGCCGCACCGCCAGGAACCACCTCAGGCGCGACTCTCGTCGCACGGGACTTCGACACAGGCCCTAACGCCCGTACCGCTCCGCGGACCTGGCCTTCGCCTTCTCCGCCTCGACCTCGCGGTCCTTGGGCGGCGCGGTGGTCACCAACGAGTCGAGCAGTTCCTGCGTCGCCGCGGCGACGGCCGCGACCGCCTTGTCGTACGCGGCCTGGTTCGCCGCGGACGGTTTCGCCGCCCCGCCCACCTTGCGCACGTACTGCAGGGCAGCGGCCTGCACCTCGTCGGACGTGGCGGGCGGTTCGAAGTTGTGGAGCACCCGGATGTTTCGGCACATGCCTCCACTATGACCTGTTGGGCGGCGCCGCGCGGGTGTGGATGCGTTCGCCCTGCTTGCCGAACAGGCTGAGGATCTCGGCGGGCCGGCCGTCGGCGCTGCAGAACGCGTGCGGCTGGCGGCAGTCGAACTCGGCGACCTCGCCCGCCCGCAGCACCACTTCCTTGTCGCCGAGCCGCAGCCGGATCCGTCCGCTCAGCACGTAGAACCACTCGTAGCCCTCGTGCACGCGCGGTTCGTGCAGGTCGGCGTCGGAAAGGATCATCTTCCACGCCTGCAGCGGCCCGATCGACCTGGTCAGCGGGATGCCGACGCGGCCGTGGTCGAGCTCGCGCGGTTTCATCTGCACGCGCGGGTCGCCCACCTCGGGCGCGCCCACCAGGTCGTCCAGCGACACCTGGTACGCCCGCGACAACGGCAGCAGCAGCTCCAGCGTCGGCTTGCGCTGGTCGGTCTCGAGGCGGGACAGCGTCGACTTCGAGATACCCGTCATCTCGGACAACGACGCCAGCGTCAGATCGTGCTCGGCCCTCAGCGCGGCGAGCCGTTGCCCCACGGTTGTTGCCATAACGGCAACTTACTTTGCCAAAACTGGACTGTCGACCGCACTCTCGAACCATGACGTACGAAGTGGTGATCATTGGTGGGGGAGCGGCCGGACTGAGCGCTGCCCTGATGCTGACCAGGGCGCGCCGCAGCGTGCTCGTGGTCGATGGTGCCGAGCCGCGCAACGCCCCGGCCGCGCACATGCACAACTACCTCTCTCGCGACGGCCTCTCGCCGTTGGAACTGCTCAAGCACGGACGGGCCGAGGTCGAGGGCTACGGCGGAGAGATCGTCAACGACGAGGTCCGCGGCGTGACCAAGCTCGACGACGGGTTCGCGGTGGAGCTCACCGGACGCACGGTGCACGCTCAGCGCCTGCTGTTCGCGACCGGCCTGGTCGACGAGGTGCCCGACAACCTGCGCGAACGCTGGGGCCGGGACGTCTTCGGCTGCCCGTACTGCCACGGGTACGAGGTCCGCGACCAGAAGCTCGTGGTGTTCGGCGAGGAGATGAAGGTCGCGCTGGTCCGGCAGTGGTCCGACGACGTCACGCACGTCCCGTCGGTCGACGCCGTCGAGGTCGAGGACGACCGGCTGGTCGCGGTGATCTCCGACGGCAAGCGAGTGCCGGCTGATGCGCTCGTGTACTCCGCACCGGTCAAACCGCGTGACGAGTTCCTGCTGGCGTTGGGTGCCGAAACCGCAGAGACGATGGCAGGCCCGTTCGTGCGCACGGACGACAAGGGACGCACGAGCGTGCCCGGCGTCTACGCGGCGGGAAACGTGACGGACCCGACGGCCATCGTGATCGTCGCCGCCGCGCAGGGCGCCCAGGCCGCCGGGATGATCAACGTGGACCTGCTCGGCCTCATGCCGAAGGCAGGCTGATCCGGAACGTCGAGCCCTCGCCGAGCGTGCTCGTCACCGACACCGTGCCGCCGTGGGCCTCCACCAGGTGCCGCGTGATCGCGAGCCCGAGCCCGCTGCCACCCGTGCGGCGGCTGCGGGACCTGTCCGCCCGCCAGAACCGGTCGAACACGTGTGGCACGTCCTCCGGCGCGATGCCGGTGCCGGTGTCCGTGACCTCGAGGATCGCCCTGTCCTGCCACGGGAACAGCTTCACGACGACCTCGCCGCCCGGCGGGGTGTAGCGCACGGCGTTCGCGACGAGGTTCCCGAGTGCCTGCCGCAGCCGCACCGGGTCCGCGCTGAGGTGCACCGGCGTGGTCTCGGCGCGCAGCAGGATCTCGCGGTTCTGCTGCGCGTTGACGACCTGGTCCACGACGTCGTCCAGCGCGATCGGCTCGGGGTGCAACCGGAGCGTGCCCGCGTCGGCCTGCGCCAGGTCGTGCAGGTCGTCCACGAGCCGTTGCAGCAGAAGGGATTCCCCCAGCAGCATGTCGATCAGGTGGGGGTCCGGCTCGGCCAGCCCGTCCTGCGTCGCCTCCAGCCAGCCGGTGATGTTGCCCAGCGGCGTGCGCAGCTCGTGCGCGACGTCGCTGACCATGGCCTGGCGCTGCCGTTCGGTCTCGGCGAGCCTCTCGGACATGGCGTTGAACGACTTGGCCAGCTCACCGATCTCGCCGGCGCCACCGTCGACCCGCGCCGTCCGATCACCTTCGGCCGTGCGTTTGGTGGCGGCGGTGAGAGCGCGGATCGGCCGCACGAGCTGGGTGGCGGTGACCCACGACGCGAACCCGGCGAGCGCGAGAATTCCCAGCGCCACCAGTGTGATCCGGGTGGCACCGGTGGTCGAGAGGTCTATCGCCATCGGCTCCTCACCGGTCGGTGAGGTGAGGAACAGCTGCGCCGGCGCCGCGACGTACGGCCTGAGCTGTTCGCGCCGTGCGGTGTCCATGCACGCCACCACCTCCGGCGGCGAGTTGTCGACGGTCGTGATCTCCCAGTCGAAGGTGTTGGGACTGAGTGACTTGCCGTAGTTCCTGCCGCCGGGAGCGCGCTCGTCGAGACATGCGGTGAACAGCGCCTGGAGCTGCCCGTACGCGGCCTTCTCCGTCACCGTGAGCGTGTAGAGCCGGTAGCCGACCGAGCAGTCGTCCCAGGTCGAGAGCTCGCCGGGCCCGAGATTGGACAGCCGCGGCCGTCCGTTGGGCGCTTCCACGAGCGTGATGCTGCTGGCGCACTGGAGGAGCTGGTCCGCGTAGGCGTGCAACGTGCGGTACTCCTCGTCGTTGAGCTTGAACGGCCCGACCGCCCTGGGGTCGATCTTCCCGTTGACGTTCAACGGGTCGACCAGTGCCTTGGGGGTGATCGGCAGTTGCGGCGCGTTCTCGCCGCCGGTGTCGACCAGCGTCGTGCCGTTGCCGTCGGTCAGCGCGATGCGGCGGCCGTACTTCTGCGCGATACCGTCCACATCGGACTTCGCGCCCGCCCAGTCCCTGTGCGTGGCCGCGTAGCGCACCAGCTCGTCGAAGATCTGCGCGTCCGTCTCGAGCGCGTCACCCTGCTCCTGCCGGATCGCGCCCGTCGTCGCCTGGCTCGCCAGCCACGCCGTCACGGCGATCGAGCAGGCCGCGATCACCAGGGAGAACAGGAAGAACCGCACGAGGAGGCTTTTCATACGAGCTTGTATCCGATGCCGTAGACGGTGAGGAGTCGTTCCGGCCGGCGGGAGTCCTGCTCGATCTTGCGGCGCAGTTTCATCATGTGCACGTCGACCGTGCGTGCGGTGATGAACCCGTCCTCCAGCAGCTGTTCGCGCGTGAACACCCGGTGCGGTTGCGCGGCCATCTTGGCCAGCAGGCGGAACTCGGCGGGCGTGAGGCTCACCAGTTCGTCCTTGATGCGCACTTCGTGCCGGATCGGGTCGACGGTCAGATCGCCGACCTTGAGCACCGTGGCGTTCGTCTCGCGCGCACGGCCGGTGCGGCGCAGGATCGTCCGCACCCGCGCGACCATCTGCCGTGGCCGGAACGGTTTGGTGATGTAGTCGTCGGCGCCCAGGTCGAACCCGAGCAGTACGTCGTCCTCAGTGGACCGCGCGGTGAGCAGCACGATCGGCACGTCCGACTCGGACCGGACGGCGCGCATCACGTCGATGCCGTCGACCAGCGGCATCATCACGTCGAGGACCAGCAGGTCGGGGTTGCGGCGCCGGGTCTCGTCGATCGCCGCCCGCCCGTCGTGCACGACGACCACGGAGTGCCCGTCGTGCTCCAGGTACCGGCGGACGAGTTCAGCCTGGTGAACGTTGTCCTCGGCGACGAGAATGTGGGCGCACACACTTCGAAGTATGCAGTCCTTCACGACAGTCAAGCGGGACGTAAACAGGTTCTTCATCAGTTCCGTCGAGCGTTGCCGTCATGAAGGTGCACCTGGCTCTGGCGGCCGTCGGTCTGACGGCGGTTCTGCTGACGACGGCCCAGCCGGCAGGCGAGACGTCCCCGGCGGCGGCTCCGACCACCAGGCCCTCGCCCGTGTCACCCGTCCCCGTCCCGTCCTCCTCGGTCGCGCCACCTCCCCGCGTGTACGCCTCCAGTTCGGACCTGCCCGACGGCCCGGAGTTCTCGCTGGCGGGCGCCGGCACGTTCCACGTCGTGCCGGTAAACGGACCGGTCGTCGGCACGGGACCGTTGCGCACCTACGCCGTCGAGGTCGAGGACGGCATCACGGTCGACGAGCAGGCGTTCGCGGCGTTCGTGGACGCCACTCTCGCCGACCCGCGCGGCTGGACGGCTCGCGGCGCACGTTCGGTGCAGCGCGTATCCGGTGCCGCCTCGGTCCGTGTGCGGCTGACGTCGCAGCAGACCGCGCGGAACGTGTGCGGGTTCGAGATCCCGGTCGACGTCTCGTGCCGTGACGGCAACTTCGTGTTCTTGAGCGCTGCTCGCTGGGTCCGCGGCGCCGTCGCGTTCCTGCCGGACCTGAATTCCTACCGGACGTACGTGGTCAACCACGAGGTCGGGCACGCGTTCGGGCAGGGCCATCAGCCCTGTGGCGTCGCCGGGGGCCCGGCGCCGGTGATGATGCAGCAGACGTTCAGCGTGGCCAACGACGAGATCGTCCGCATCACCGGCGGCGTGCCCCAGGGTGCGGTCATCCCGCGGGACGGGAAGGTGTGCACGCCGAACGGGTGGCCGTATCCATGACCTTCGTCGCGATGACCATGGTCGTCGTCTCGCCCTCGGCCGCGAACACCGGCTCGACCCGTTCGAACACCCTCTTGAGTTCGGTCACGACGTCGGCGCCGGTGAACCCTGCGATCGCCCGGTAGGCCGCGCGCATGAACTTCGTGGTGCGTGTCTTCTTGTTCAGCCGTACGTCGAACACGAACAACCGCCCGCCCGGTTTGAGCGCGTCCGCCGCGTTCGCGATCGCCGCCGGTACATCCGGCATCGCGCTGAACGCCCCGAGTGCCACGGCCGCGTCGAACTGGCCGGCGCCGTGATCGGTGACGCATGCGTCGGCTTGGCGCACCTCGACGTTCGGCCACGTCGCCCGCCTTCTGGCGATGGCCACCATGCGCGCGCTGAAGTCCATCGCGACCACACGTCCTTGTGGTCCAACGGCTTCCACGAGCGCGGGGATCAGCGCTCCGGTGCCGCAGCCGATGTCGAGCACGGCGTCACCGGGTCCGAGGCCGAGCTTCTCGATCGCGAGCCGGTTGAGCGACCCCGAGAACCGGTCGAGCACGCGGTAGTACGTGAGCGCCGCGAAGTCCCACAGTTGCATGACGTCCCCCTTCACGTTTTTGCAATGCGAACGCATCGTAAAACGTATCGGGGGTACGATGCAATGCGATTGCATTGGAGATGGTGCATGCCGAAGCAGGTCGACCACGACGAGCGCCGGCGCCAGATCGGCGACGCCGTGTGCAGGCTGATCGCCGCACGGGGTCTGGACGCGGTCAGCCTGCGTCACGTGGCCGCGGAGGCCGGCGTGTCCATGGGGCGCGTCCAGCACTACTTCGCGACCAAGGACGAGATGCTGATGTTCGCGTTCGAGCTCATCAGCTCTCGCGTAGCGGCACGGTTCGGTGCGCTTCCCGTCGAAGATCCCGCTGAGTTGCTCCGCGCGGTCCTGCTGGAACTGCTGCCGTTGAGCCCCGCGGCCCGTGCGGAGGCGCCGGTGCTCGCCGCGTTCCTCGCGCAGGCCGTGGTCGAGCCGCGCCTGGGGGAGCCGTTGCGGCAGGGCAACGGCGAGATGGTGGCGTGGCTGGCGGGCATGATCACCGCGGTGCGGCCCGGCGGCGACGCCGAGCGGGATGCCATGGCGCTGCTGGCGTTCGTCGACGGCCTGATGCTTCAGGTGCTGATCGGTCAGGTGTCGCCGGAAATGGCCGTGGAACTCGTGGACCACCAACTTTCGCGCGTACTCACTTGTGGTTGATGTCCGGCTCCATAGCCTGACGGCATGGACGTGGACACGAGGCTGCTGAGATATTTCGCCGCCATCGCCGAGGAGGGCAACCTCACGCGCGCTGCGCACCGGCTCTTCGTGTCGCAACCATCGCTGACAAAACAACTCAAGCACCTGGAGTCGCAGCTCGGCGTTCGGCTGTTCACGCGGTCCAGCACCGGGATGAGGCTGACCGAGGCGGGCCACGCCCTCGCCGCGCGCGTGCCGCCGGTGCTCGCGGGCTGGGACGCCGCGGTGGGCGAGACCCGCGGTGCCGCCCGAGTGCTGCGCGTCGGTTTCCTGGCCAGCGCGGCGAACGACGCGACGCAGGCGATCGTCACCGCGTTCGGCAGGGTCCGGCCAGGCTGGCGCGTGGACCTGCGGCAGGCTCTGTGGTCGGATCCGACGGCCGGTCTCGCCGGGGCGGAGGTGCCCGTGGCGTTGCTGCGATTGCCTTTTCCGGGCGAGGAGACGTTCGGCGTGCGGACGTTGTTCAGCGAGTCCCGTTGCGTGGCAATGCCTTCAGTGCACCCGTTGGCGGGCCGTTCGTCGGTCGAGTTCCGCGAGTTGTGGGACGACCCGGTCATCGTCGCCCCTGCCCTGAAGGGGAGGTGGCGCGAGCACTGGCTGGCGTTGTCCGAAAGGGACGGTCACGAGGTGCGCGTCGGAGCCGTGACCGAACACCCCGACGAGTTCCTGGGCGCGATCGCCTCCGGCTGCGGCGTCGCCCTGGTGCCGGCGTCCACGTCCCGCTTCTTCTCCCGGCCGGACATCGTCTACGTGCCCGTGACCGGCGTGAGTCCCAGCGACGTGGCCGTGGCTTGGCTGCCTCACGCAGGTGAGGCCACCGCCGACTTCGTGCGTTGTTGTGTGGACGTCACGCGCTCTCGGCGCACCGGCTGCGGCACTCGCTCGGGCTGAACCCGTGCACGCGCTTGAACGCGGCGCTGAACCCGAACGCGTCCGCGTACCCGACCCTGCGCGCCACCGACGCCACCGTCGCCGACGACTCGGCGAGCAGATCGGCCGCCACCGCCATCCGCCACTCCGTCAGGTACGTCAACGGCGGCACCCCGACCAGCTTGGCGAACCTGCTCGCCAGCGTCGTCCTCGCCACCCCGGCCTCCTTGGCCAGCAAGGCGAGCGTCCAGGCGCGTTCGGGCTGCGCGTGCATGGCTTTCAGGACCGGCCCCACCACCGCGTCCGCCTGAGCGCCCAGCCACCCGTCACCGTGCTCGCGGTCGAACCACTCCTTGAGCGCGCACACCATCAGCCAGTCCAGCAACCGATCCGCGATGATGCTCGGCCCGTCCGTGCCGACACCGGCGTAGAACGCCGCGCACTCGTCGCCCCCCGGCGCCACCAACGCGTCCGGCAACACCGCCGTGAGCCGCCGCGCCACCGCTCCCTTGATCTCGTAGGTCCCGCTCACCACCGACGCACGCCCCCGTGCCTCGACGGACTCCTGCACCACCAGGATGTCCCCGGCCGTGGCGACCTCCCCGCGCACGCTGATCTCACCCGACGCCACCGCGTACAACGTGAGCCCGGGCAACACCCGCGCCCCGTCGATCTCGGTCCGGTGCACCCCGGCACCATCAGCGCGCACCCCGCGCAGCAGTTCGTCGAACGGCTCCATGCCCCTCACAATACGGCCCGAACGATCGAACATCGTCGATGAACTCTCACCCATGTCCCCGGTCGCCGCCGGCAGGTTGGCTGGGGACATGACCGAAGAGATCCTCGTCCTGGGCGCCACCGGCAAGACGGGCCGCCGCGTCGTCAGCACCCTCGAAGCCACCGGCGCGGTGGTGCGCAAGGCCTCCCGCGCGACCGGCTTCGACTGGAACACCCCGTCGACCTGGAAACCGTTCCTGCACGGCGCCACCGCCGCCTACGTCATCGCCCCGGAAGACCCGTCCGCCGCGGCCCCGTTCGCAGAACAGGCCGCAGGCCTCCGCCGCCTCGTCCTGCTCTCGGGCCGAGGCCTGGACAAGACCCCGCCCAACGTCTTCCAGGGCATGCACGCCGCCGAGAAGGCCGTCCGCGAAGGCAGCGTCCCCTGGACCATCCTGCGCGCCAACAACTTCAACCAGAACTTCTCCGAACAGGTCTGGCAGCCCGAGATCGAGGCAGGCCGCCTCTCCCTCCCCGCGGACGACACCCCAGAACCGTTCGTGGACGTCCAGGACATCGCCGAAGTAGCCGCCCTAGCCCTCACCACAGACGACCACCACGGCCAGACCTACGACCTCAGCGGCCCAGAGGGCGTCACGTTCACCGAGGCCGTCGCCAAGATCGCGGCAGCCACCGGCCGAACAATCGAACTGGTCAAACTGACCCCAGCCGAATACCGCGAGGCCCTGCTGGCCCTGGGCGCCCCCGAAGAGGTCGCCACCGAACTGAACGGCATGTTCGAAACCATGCGAGCAGGCCACCTCGCCACCCCGTCAGACGACATCGCCCGCCTGCTGGGCCGCCCGGCCAAGAGCTTCGACGCCTACGTCTCCGAAACCTGGCGCTGACGAGGCAACAGCAGGTGCACGGCAAACCCAGCCGCCGTGGCCATCACCGCCTGGTAGACGACCGACCCCTGATACCCGCCACCCACGAGGAACGCGGCATCCAGCCCGGTCGTCCACCAGCCGGCCAGCTCACCGAGCCCGAGCACGTGCCACCCGAAGAACCCGGCACACCACCCACCGACGACCCACGCCGCCCGCCCGCCTCTTCTGACGAAGAGGAAGGTCGACACCGCGGCCACGGCGTTGAAGGCGAGGGCGATGCCGGTCAGCGTCGAGTCGGGGTTCCACAGCAGGCTTGCCACCGTTTGCACCACGAGCACGCCGACGACCAGCCCGGTGCCCAACCGCGTCTTGTCCACGGGCCGATTATTCAGCGGCACACATTCGGTGCTCGACAGCAGTCCTCATTGCTGCAGATGGCGGCTGCTTGCCCGGCGTTTGGTTGAAATCGTCTTCTAGTGGGGCTTGGGGATATCACCGCAGATGCAGTGCACGCGGCAATGGCAGAACACGACCGCATGGGGATGGCGGAGTTCTGCGAGCGCTACGGCTTCGATCTGTCGCGCAACTACGTGATCACAGACGGCGGCCAGAGGCGTGGAACGCGAGTGATCGCAGCCGCCGCCCACGGTCACCTGCCCGGCCGGTCTGCGCTGAAACCGCTGGAGGTCGCTGACGACGCCCTCGTCAACCAGACCTTGGAAGGGTTGCAGTTCAAGGTCAAGAAGCTGAGTCCGCCAACGTGGTCGCGCGACGAGCTGATCCTGGCCTGTTCGCAGCTGTTCTCGAACGACCGCGTGGCTCAGCGCGTCAACGATCCGGCTGTGCAGGAGCTCGCGGCGTTCCTGAGGCGACTACCGATTCACGCCCAGCAGGACCGCGGACTCAACTTCCGGTCGGTCAGCAGCGTGCAGCGCAAGCTCTTCGACCTGATGACCAGGCTGCCTGGCTACACGGGCAAGAAGACCCGCGGTGGTGCGCAGGACCAGGTCATCGTTGGCGAGTTTCTCGCCGACGAGGCCGAGATGCACCGCCTGGCTGCCGAGATCCGGGCTGCGCACGATGCCAAGGCATGGGCGGTGTTCACCGCGAACGTGCCGGGCTCGAGCTATGTCCACGACGGAGCCGCCGGCAATCCAGAGCAACTCCGCGAAGGCCACGTGATCGTCCTCTACGACGACGAGAACGTACTTGGCTTCGGCCGGATCAGCCGCATCGAGCGAAACACCGACGTCACTGCCCAGGCCAAGCACGTCCTGCACTACGGAGGAACATGGCGCCCGTTGGACGGGGCCATCGGCATCGACGACCTCGACGAGGCCTGCACCCGCGAGGCATCACCTGACGGGATCAGGGCGCTCGACGCCGGCAAGCTGGAAGCAATGCTGGCGAGAATCGCCGTGCCGTTGTCCTCTCAGGAGGCCGAGACCCGTGCCGTGGCGAAGATCGAAGCGATGCGCCGCATCGTCATCGCCAGAAGACTTCCGCTGGCAGCCAGGGTGGGAAGGCTCCCAAGGGCGGACGTCGTGAAGCCAAGACGATGGTCCGCAACGGACAGAGCGGGTTCCGGGAGAACCTGATCCGGCGCTACGGGCACGTGTGTGCGGTCACCGGCTCCTGTCCAGTCGAAGTGCTGCAGGCAGCACATCTCCGGGGCTTCGCCGAGCACGAGACCCACAACCTGACCGAAGGCGTCCTGCTGCGAGCTGACGTGCACCTGCTGTTCGACAGGCATCTGCTGACCGTTGACCCCACGACTTGGCGCGTGGTTCTGGCTCCGTCGTTGAGTGGGTACGACGCCTATGAACCATTGGAGGGCGTCAGGTTCGCTGATGGACCGAGCGAGCAGGCGGTCAGGGATCACTTCGTCGCGGTCACTGCGAAGTGGGTCTAGCACCACGGAGTGGGCCCGTGACCGAGAACGAAAACGGCCGCTGACCTGTCGATGCAGGTCAGCGGCCACATGTTCCAGCGCCCCTGGCAGGATTCGAACCTGCGACCTCGGGATTAGAAGTCCCTCGCTCTCTCCACTGAGCTACAGAGGCTGGAGGGGTGCGAAAGCGACCACGACGCGTGGCCACCGGTGCCCCCACCGGACACATCGTCCGGAGTCGATCGACCGTTTCCGCCCTACGACCAAACGGGTGATGAAAACCGTCTAAACGTGATGCGGATCACGTTCGTGGGGCCGTTGAGGCTCTCTCTACGAGGGAAACGTCGAGTCTCGTCGGCCGCGGCGGTCTCCCGCCGGCCAGTAATTCCAGCGCCAACTCGCCGGCTCTGCGGCCCTTGTCGGCCAGGGGTTGACGCACGGTAGTCAACGGCGGGTCGCTGTAGGCCGCTTCAGGGACGTCGTCGAAGCCGACGACCGAAATGTCTCCCGGGACGGTCAACGTCAGGTCGCGGGCTGCTTGGAGGGCGCCGAAGGCCAGTTGGTCCGACGTGCACAGCAGGGCGCTCGGGCGTGGCGTGCGGGTCATCAGCCACCGCGCGCCTAGTCGTCCGAGTTCGCGATCACTGCCGCGCGCCTCCCACACCGGAACATTGTCCGGTTTCACCCCGCCTTTTTCCAAAGTGTCGAGGTAGCCGCCCAGGCGATCGCGGCTCACGCGGAACGGCACGGCCGAACGGCGCTCGTGCGAGACCGGGCCGGATACTCCGTCCGGGTGCAGGGCGAACGTCAGGACGCCGAACCTCAGGTGTCCCAGGCCGAGCAGGTGTGCGGCGGCGGCGGACGCGCCCGTGTAGTCCTGCACCTCCACTCGGGCCGAGTCCGGGAGTACCGGCTGGTCGATCACCACGAGCGGCAGGCCGCGGGCGGCGACGGCGTCCAGGGCCGGGGCTAAGTCGGGCAGTGAGTAGGCGACCATCACGTCTGCCTGTGCGCGCGACACGATCGATGGGCGCGGGCCGCCCGTGGCGTCGCCTGGCATCAGCACGAGGCTGTGGTCGTGACCGTCGACGGTCGAGGCCAGGCCGTCGAGCACGATCGACAGCGCCGGATCCGAGAACGCGCCGGACAGGCCCTGCGGCAGCATGAAACCCACGGCGGCGGACGAGCGGGTCGCGAGTGAGCGGGCCACCGGGTCCGGGCCCGCGTAGCCGAGGGAGCGCGCCGTTTCGAGGATGCGTTCGCGCAACGACGACGACAGCTGGTCCGGCCGGTTGTACGCGTTCGACACCGTCGCCCTGGAGACCCCTACGGCCGCGGCGACGGTGTCCAGCGTCGGCCTGCGTCGGCGGTCGGACTCCACTAACGCATCGTATGCGAGAGATCGCACCCTGCCCGCTAGCGCTCCTGAAGCGCTTCAGTCATGCTGGAGCGCATGTCCCCACGCCTGGCCACGTTCATCGTCTTCCTCTTGAACGGCGCCGTCTTCGGCACGTGGGCCTCCCGTGTGCCCGCGCTCGCGGAGCAGGTCGGTGCGGAGGTCGGCAGTCTCGGCCTGGCCTTGCTCGGGGCGAGCGTCGGTCTGGCGTTCACGGCGCCGTTGGCGGCACGGGTGTGTGCGCTCTACGGATCGCGTGGAGTCCTGATAGCGAGCAGCCTCCTCAGTCCGCTGCTTCTGCCCGTGCTCGCGTTGTCGCAGTCGCCGCTTCAACTCGGTCTGAGCCTTGTGGCGCTAGGGGCGAGCATCGCCGCAATGGACGTGTCGATGAACATGGCCGCAGTCGTCGTCGTCCGCGCTCTGCAACGGCCGTTGATGCCGCAGTTCCACGCAGGATTCAGCGTCGGCGGCCTTATCGGGTCGTTGGGCAGCGCCGCGGCCGCTCACGCGCACTGGACTCTCATGAAGCACTTCCTCCTAGTGGCCTTTGCCGGTGCCCTAGTGACCGCGCTCATCGCGAAGAGCATTCCCGGAGGAGTAGGGGAGCGTCATAGGGAAGAAGTCACCGAACGCGCGCCCGTGCTCAACAGCCCTGTCCTCTGGCTGTTGGCGAGCATCGCGCTGTGCAGTGCCATCGCGGAAGGGGCGGCGGCGGACTGGTCGGCGCTGTTCATGGTGCGTGAGCGCGGAATGAGTGACGCGGCAGGTGCATACGCCTATGCCGGCTTCTCCGTGACGATGGCGCTCGCACGGTGGTTCGGCGAACCGATCCAACGCCGCCTGGGCCCGCACCGCCTGCTCGCCGCAGGGGGAGGACTGGCCGCGACGGGCCTGGCGCTCGCGGTCGTGGTGCCCCACCCGGCGGCGGGCTACCTCGGGTTCGGTCTGGCCGGCCTGGGCCTCGCGTTCTCGTTCCCCGTGGTCATGGACCTCGCGAGCGAGACAGGCAAACGCGCGGACGGCAGCGGTGGCGAGCGCCAGCTGGGCTTGGTGACGACCATTGCCTACACGGGATTTCTCGCGGGACCGCCGATCGTGGGTGGGCTCGCGCACGTCAGCTCGCTCGTGGTCTCGCTCGGGTTTGTGGCGCTCGTCACGGCGCTGATCATCCCGACGACCTTGCTGGCCAGGAGGGCCGCCAGGCAGGCGGCATCCGTTCGAGCGCTGCCAGGCTGAGCGGCTTGCGCGCCGTGGCGATCGCCAATGGGGCAGTGGTGCCGCGATGGGTTCGCCCTGGATGGAGTACGTGCGACCGGTCAGCGAGAGCAGCACGAGCAGGAGAAGGGGAGAACGTCTCACACGGCGCAACACCAGAGGGTCGTAGGCTCCGGGGCGTGCCAATCGAACGCTCCACCAGAACGGGTTTGGTGCCCCTCGTCGTCATCGGCTTCGCGGTGGCCTCGCTCGCCGCTGTCGCGCTGAGCTCGATCGAGAGCAACCCTCCGGCAGGGCTGCTGATCGTGCGCGTGCTGACCGAGACGGGTGCGGTGGTGACCATCGGCTCGTTGTTGTTGGCGGCGTTCCTCGTGCCACCGCAGAAGTCCGGCACTCTCGCAGCGGACGGTTATGCGGCGCTGCGCACCGCTGGGTGGTTCGCGCTCGTGTGGCTCGTGGGTGCACTGCTGTCGGTGCCGTTCAACACAGCGGCCGCGATCGACCGTCCGGTGAGCTCGTTCACCTTCAGTCAGATGGTCGCGACGGCGATGCTGCTGGAGCAGTCGAAGGCGTGGATGCTGACGGCGATCATCGTGGCGTTGCTCGCGCTGGGCTGCCGTCTGGTGCTGTCGTGGGGATGGACGACGGTCCTGCTGTTCGGTGCCGTCTTCGCGTTGGTTCCGGTTGCGGTCACGGGACATTCGTCGTCCGGCGGCTCGCACGACATGGCGACCAACAGCCTGTTGTTCCACCTTGTCGCCGCGGTGTTGTGGGTGGGCGGCTTGATCGCGTTGCTCGCGCACGGCAGGCGTGGCGGGGCGCACCTCCCGCTCGCCGCGGCGAGGTTCTCGAAGATCGCGCTGGTCTGCTGGATCGTGATGGCCGTCTCGGGCGTGGTGAACGCCCTGGTGCGCATCACGCCCGTCGACCTCGTGACGTCTACTTACGGCTGGCTGACGCTCGGCAAGCTCGCGTGCCTGCTGCTGCTCGGCGTGTTCGGCTACTTCCAGCGCGAACGCGGCGTGAAGGGCGTGGCCGACGGCAAGCCGCACGCGTTGCTGAAGCTCGCCGGCATCGAGATCCTGCTGATGATGTTCACCATCGGCCTGGCCGTGGCGCTGGCCCGCACGCCCCCTCCCGGCGGCAGCAGCGAACTGCCCAGCCGCACGGAGATCGCGATCGGCTACGACCTCGACGGACCGCCGACGCTCGCGGCCATCCTGTTCGACTGGCGCTTCGACCTGATCTTCGGAACCGCGGCGCTGGCCCTGGCCCTGCTCTACGTCCTGGGCGTGCGCAGGCTCTCCCAGCGCGGTGACACGTGGCCGGTGGGCCGCACCGTCGCGTGGCTGTCCGGGTGTTTCTCGCTGCTGTTCGCGACGTCGTCGGGCATGGGCCGGTACGCGCCGGCGATGTTCAGCGTCCACATGGAAGCGCACATGGTGCTGTCCATGCTGACGCCGATCCTGTTCGTGCTGGGTGGACCAGTCACGCTGGCGTTGCGCGCGTTGCCGGTCAACAAGGAGGTGCCGGGTCCGCGAGAGTGGGTGCTGGCCTTCGTGCACTCACCGGTCGCACGGCTGCTGACGAACCCCTTCGTGGCGCTCGCCCTGTTCGTCGGCTCGTTCTACGCCTTGTACTTCTCCGGGCTCTTCGAGGCCGCGCTGCCGTTCCACTGGGCGCACCTCGCGATGAACGCGCACTTCATCCTCGCGGGCTATGTCTTCTACTGGCCTGTGATCGGCGTGGACCCGTCACCGAACAAGCTGCCGCCGCTCGGCCGGTTGGGGCTGTTGTTCGCGTCGATCCCGTTCCACGCGTTCTTCGGCGTCATCCTGATGAGCTCCGCGACCGTCATCGGTGAGCAGTTCTACCGCGGTCTGGCGTTGCCGTGGGTGCAGAACCTGCTGGAGGACCAGCGACTCGGCGGCGGCATCGCGTGGGCGGCGGGCGAGATCCCGTTGCTCGTGGTCATGGTCGCCTTGCTCACGCAGTGGGCGCGGCAGGACGGCCGGGACGCGAAGCGGTACGACCGCAAGGCCGACGCCGATGGGGACGCCGACCTCGAGGCCTACAACGCGATGCTGAAGAAGATCTCCGAGAAGGGTTAGACCGACAGGGGCCTGCGAAATCGCCTGATCGGGGAAGGGTCATCGGACCGAGGTTCTGACATCCTGGATGTGCCATGCGGTCGGGGCTGCACCTCGACCGACAGCATTTCCAGGCCATGCGACGTGGTCCGTAGCCTCGTTGACACGCCTCAACAGACCCTCGCGGAGCTGGCACATGCCTGCTTCGCGTGCCGTGATGGAGGCAGTTGTGACCATTAGCCAGTTTCTGGCTCACAAGAGTCCAGGTAAGAGTCGGCTGTTCGCGCTCGACTCAGGCGAGACGGACCACCTCGTAGCCGTGACCGCACTGAGCAGCAGCGATCTTGACCTCACTGATGACCTCGTCGGAGAGTTGAACGAGTTCCTTTTCGCTCGCGCGCCCGGTCCGCTGGAGAAGGTGCTCGAGCGAGTCCCGGATGCTGTGCGGATGGCTGTTCGTCGGTTTCTGAACGAACAGTGTCCGCCAATGCCAGAGAGATTCAGCTGGTACGGACCGATTGAGAACTTGAGGCTGTCTTATTTCAGTCGCCTCGATGCTGAGCTGGAAAGGCACGTCGCTTCCGCATACTGGTTGGGACTAGGCCTGCGCCTGGAGAACCAGATCGAAGAGGACGGCAGAACCGGCTGGGAGTTCGAGCTGATGACTGCCCAAGCCTTCGTGCCCGGCAGCGTGGAGCCGCGCAGTTGGTACCTCCCCACAGGGGTAGAGCTCGTGAGGACCTGGACGAGTCGTGAATCAACAGGTGGTGACCCTGTCCGTGCGGCCCTGACGGTAGCCAGAGCTCAAGCTGAACTCGGACGATGGGTTCGTGTCCACGCGGTCGAGCACGGTGCCGGTGATGATCCGCATGAATCTGCGACCACGTCCGAGCTTGTTGTTGACATCTTCGACGCACCTGCGCCGAGAGCCGAATGCGACGACTAGTCCTGGACAGACAAGGTGGGCCGACCTGTGCGGACCGGCCCACCTCGTCTAGACCGACAGGGGCCTGCGGAAGCCGCGGACCGCGAAGAACGCGCCGATCGCCGCGATCACGCCGCTCGTGACCAGCGCGCCGGCCACTCCCGTGACGGGGTGGGCGAGCGCGAGGCTGCGGGCGGCGTCGACCGCGTAGGTCAGCGGGTTGACCTTCGCGATCGCCTGCAACCAGCCCGGCAGGCCGTTGATCGGCACGAACGCGCTGGACGCGAACATCAGCGGGAACATCGCCAGGAAGCCGACGGTCTGCATGAGCTCGGCCTTGCGCACCCAGGCGGCGATCGCGATGAACACCCAGCTCAGCGCCCATCCGACCACCAGTGCCAGGCCCAGCGCGGCGAGGGTGCCGAGCATGCCGCCGTCCGGGCGGAAGCCGAACACCAAGATGCCGAACGCGATCATCAGCACCAGCTGGAACGCGGTGCGGACCGCGTCGGAAAGGTTACGCGCCAACAGAACCGTGCTTGGGCGGATGGGCAGCGAACGGAACCGTGCGAGCACACCGTTCGACATGTCCTGCACGAGCCCGATGCCGGACGCGAGAGAGGACTGCATCGCGGTGTTCACGAGGATCGCGGGCAGCAGGAAGTTGATGTAACTCATGCCCGGCGGGAAGTTCGCCGTGGACGTGATGGTGCCGAAGATCTGGCTGAACAGCGTCAGCATGATCAACGGCTGCAGGATGCTGAAGAAGACGAGTGCGGGCGTGCGCAGCAGTGCGCGCAGTGAACGGCCGGTCAGAACGAGGACTTGCGTTGGGTAGCTGCTGCCGTGCCAGGTCAGAGTCGCCATGATTTCCCCCTAGTTCGCGGCGAGCGTGAGGTAGACGTCGTCCAAGGTGGGCTCCTTGAGGCCGATTTCGTGCGCCTCCAAGCCGTTGTCGTCCAACGCGCGCACGACCGTCGCAAGGTCGCGTGACGCGCTGACGGGAGTCGTGAGCGTGAGGCCCTCCGCGACGGGATGGAGCCCCACGGAGCCGACGGCCTTCAACGCGAGGTCCACTTCGGACACCGAGTCGAGCGTGACCGTGACCGTGCGCTGGCCGACCTGGGCCTTGAGCTCGGCCGAGGTGCCGGACGCGACGACCTTGCCGTGGGACAGCACGGTGATCTGGTCGGCGAGCCGGTCGGCCTCGTCCAGGTACTGGGTCGTGAGCAGCACGGTCGTGCCGTCCGCGACGAGCTTCTCGACGATCTCCCACATCGCGAGGCGGCTGGCCGGGTCGAGGCCGGTGGTCGGCTCGTCCAGGAACAGCACCTCGGGGTTGCCGACCAGCGACGCGGCCAGGTCGAGGCGCCGCCGCATGCCGCCGGAGTAGGTCTTGGCGTTGCGCTTGGCGGCGTCGGTGAGGTCGAACTGCTCCAGCAGGTCGTCCGCGCGCTGATGGGCCTGCCTGCGGCTCGCGCCGAGCAGGCGGGCGATCAGGACCAGGTTGTCGTGGCCGCTGAGCTGCTCGTCGACGGCGGCGAACTGGCCGGTCAGGCCGATGCGGCTGCGGACCTCGTGGCTCTGCTTCACGACGTCGAACCCCGCGACCCTCGCGGTGCCGCCGGACGGCGGCAGCATCGTGGTGAGGAGGTTGACCAGCGTGGTCTTGCCGGCGCCGTTGTGGCCGAGGAGGCCGAGAACGGTGCCCTTCTTCGCGGTGACGCTCACGCCGTCGAGTGCGTTCACGTCGCCGAACTTCTTGCTCACCTCGTGGGCTTCGATCATGAGCTCACTCATTTGTCTCCCCCTTGAGTGCGCCGTGCAGGAAAAGTTCGACGATGGCGGCGGGTTCGGCCTCGGTCTGGCCGAAACCCGAGCCCATGCGGTTCGTGAAGACCGCGCCGAGCAACATCCGCCCGGCGAGGTCGGGGCTGACGCGCAGGTCGGCGTCGCCGAAGAGACCGGCGACCTCCTCGGACAGCTGTTGCATGCCGATCGGCGGGCCCTTGTGCTTCTTGTGGTCCTCGTCGCGGGGGTGGTAGCCGGACTCGCGCAGCGCGCCGATGACACCCCACATGCGGTCGAGGTAGCCGCTGAACGTCGCGACGCCCGCGGTGAGCCGCTCCTCGAGCGGCACGTCCGCCGGGATCGCCGCGAGGCGTGCGACCTCCTCGTCGGAGTGCAACGCGCGCTGGATGCACGCGTCGAGCAGCTCCGCCTTGTCCTTGAAGACGCGGAACACCGTGCCTTCCGCGATCCCGGCCGCGGCGGCGATCTGGCTGGTGGTGACGTTCGCGCCGGCCTTCACGACGAGCGGCAGCGTGGCCTGGACGATCGCTTCGCGGCGATCCTCCGGGCTCATCGCGGGGGCGCGGCGGCGGCGAGGTTCCTCTGACACGTCCGCAACTGTATGAGTGAGTCCTCACTCATGTCAATGAGTGGGCGCTCACTCACTCGGTTCCGGTCGAGTCCCGCCCTAGCACGCGCCCCCGACAATTCCGGGGTCCGAGACCGTTCAAGATCTCGACCTGTCCACAACCCGCGAGTTGTCCACAGATCCGCCGCCACCCCACCCCGGCCATCTGCCCCCGGAGCAACCTGGACCACGAACCCGCGACCTGGAGGCGAACCCGATGTCCTGGAATTCCACCGTGATCACCGTTGTTGGCACTGTCGTCAACGACATCACGTACAAGCACGGCGAAGACGGCAAGGCGTCCGCGTTCTTCCGCATCAGCTCGACTGAGCGCCGGTACAACACGGCGGCGGGCGACTGGGAGGACGGCGAGACGTTGTGGTTGAGCGTTTCGTGCTGGCGCAAGCTCGCCGACAGCGTGAAGACCACGCTGTCCAAGGGTGATCCGGTGATCGTCCAGGGCAAGCTGCGCATGCGGTACTACGAGAAGGACGACGGGAAGAGGCTGGCGATCCACCTCGACGCCGTGCACGTCGGGCTGGACTTGAGCCGGGTGCAGTCACTGGGTGGCGCACCGCTCGTTGAGCCACAGGCCGCCGAAGATCTCGCCGAGGAACCCGTTCCTTTCTGAGCCGTTCGGGGCAACCCGGTTCCGGACTTCGAGAAGTCACCCGAACGAGCGGGCGGAGCCGGAGAAGATGTACGTACCGAGATCCACGAAGAGGGAGGGAAGCTCGTAGGTCGGAGCCGCTGAGGACCGATCGCCGAGGGTCGTTCACGTTCGAATGGAACGGGCTGGTCACCGAGTCGCGTGACGCTCGTTCCGGGGGTGGGCGGCTGCTTGTCGGCGACCGAGGTCAGGAGCCTCTGGGCACCGCTCTACGATCGCCGCCATGGCCGAGTTCATCTACACCATGAAAAAGGTGCGCAAGGCGCACGGTGACAAGGTCATCCTCGATGACGTCACGATCATGTTCTACCCCGGCGCGAAGATCGGTGTGGTCGGTCCCAACGGCGCCGGCAAGTCGAGCGTGCTCAAGATCATGGCGGGGTTGGACACGCCCGGCAACGGCGAGGCCTACCTCGCCCCCGGCTACACGGTGGGCATCCTGCAGCAGGAGCCGCCGCTCAACGAGGAGAAGACCGTCCTCGGCAACGTCCAGGAGGGCCTGGGCGAGATCAAGGTGAAGCTGGACCGCTTCAACGAGATCGCCGAGCTGATGGCGACCGACTACTCCGACGAGCTGATGGAGGAGATGGGCAAGCTCCAGGAGGAGCTCGACCACGCGAACGCGTGGGACATCGACTCGCAGCTCGACCAGGCGATGGACGCCCTGCGCTGCCCGCCGCCCGACGCCGACGTCACCAAGCTCTCCGGTGGTGAGCGCCGCCGCGTCGCGCTGTGCAAGCTGCTGCTGAGCAAGCCCGACCTGCTGCTGCTCGACGAGCCCACCAACCACCTGGACGCGGAAAGCGTCCTGTGGCTGGAGCAGCACCTCGCGCAGTACAGCGGCGCCGTGCTCGCCGTGACCCACGACAGGTACTTCCTGGACAACCTGGCCGAGTGGATCCTCGAGATCGACCGGGGCAAGACCCACCCCTACGAGGGCAACTACTCCACGTACCTGGAGAAGAAGGCCGAGCGCCTCGCGATCTCGGGCAAGAAGGACCAGAAGCTGCAGAAGCGCCTCAAGGACGAGCTGGAGTGGGTGCGCTCCGGCGCCAAGGCCCGCCAGGCGAAGTCGAAGGCGCGCCTCGACCGCTACGAGGAGATGGCGGCCGAGGCGGAGAAGACCCGCAAGCTCGACTTCGAGGAGATCCAGATCCCGCCGGGCCCGCGTCTGGGCAACGTCGTGGTTGAGGTCGACAAGCTGAAGAAGGGCTTCGGCGACCGGGTCCTGATCGACGGGCTGTCGTTCACGTTGCCGCGCAACGGCATCGTCGGTGTCATCGGCCCGAACGGCGTCGGCAAGACGACGCTGTTCAAGACCATCGTCGGTCTCGAGAAGCCCGACGACGGTGGCGTGAAGGTCGGCGAGACGGTGCTGCTGTCCTACGTCGACCAGAACCGCGGCGGCATCGACCCGAAGAAGAACGTGTGGGAGGTCGTGTCCGGCGGACTCGACTACATCCACGTCGGCAACGTCGAGATGCCGTCCCGCGCCTACGTCAGCGCGTTCGGCTTCAAGGGCCCGGATCAGCAGAAGCCCGCGGGCGTGCTGTCCGGTGGTGAGCGCAACCGCCTCAACCTCGCGCTCACGCTCAAGCTCGGCGGCAACCTGATCCTGCTGGACGAGCCGACGAACGACCTGGACGTGGAGACCCTCGGTTCGCTGGAGAACGCTCTCGAGCAGTTCCCCGGCTGCGCCGTGGTCATCTCCCACGACCGGTGGTTCCTCGACCGCGTCGCCACGCACATCCTCGCGTGGGAGGGCACGGACGAGGACCCGTCGAAGTGGTACTGGTTCGAGGGCAACTTCGAGGGCTACGAGAAGAACAAGCTCGAGCGCCTGGGTGCCGACGCCGCGAGGCCGCACCGCGTCACTTACCGCAAGCTGACACGGGACTGAGAGGGCAACGGCGACGTCGTGGCGGCGAGGGGCGAGACGCAGGCGAACGTCGAGGTGAGCACGCTGGTCGTGCCCGCCTGGATGCTGCGTTGGCGCGCACCTGAGCTCGCTCTGGTGCTGGGTGAGCGCGCGGTCGCGCTCGCCTCCACCCGCCGCGACGAAGCCGACCGCCTGCGTGCGGAGTCGCTCGTGGTCTTCGCGGGCAACCGCATGGGCCGCGAGGTCCGCTTCGCCGACAGGGCGATCGACGCCCTCAAGGCGGCCGAGGCCGCGGGCGAGTACGAGACCGCGTGGCTGCTGCGAGTCGAGCTCGCGGCCTGCGCGCGGTCCGTGGGAGCCCCGCTGACGGGGTTCGCCGCGGTCACCCCGGTGCTCGAAGCGCCGGACGTGCCCGCGGAGCTGCGGGCGTCCGCGCTGGTGCAGGCCAGCGAGTGCCTCGTCACGGTCGGCCGCGGCGACGAGCCCACGAGGGCGCTCGCCGAGGCGGACCAGCTCTACGTCGCCGACACGACGCTCGACGAGGACACACGTCTGCTGCTGCGCGGTCTGATCCGCGCGGTGCAGGCCGCGCAGCACCGGCGGTGGGGCGACATCGCCGCCGCCATCGGTGCCGCACGTGAAGGGCTCGACCTGCTGAGCAGGTTCTCCGATCCGTGCGCGGACAGCGGCCAAGGCGTCGGCCGGCTCACGCTGGAGCTGGTGCTCGCGCTGATGGACGCGAACCGCCTGCTCGACGCGGCCGACGCCGGCGCACCGCTGCTCGACCGCCCGGTGCGCTCGCCGTCGGCGTCGACGACGGGCTGGCTCCGGCTGGCGCTGGCCACGCGCGTGCACCTGCCCGCCGGCCGGGTCGCGCTGGCCCGGGACATGCTGCGCGAGGCCGCCGCGAGCGCCGAACGCCACCAGCTCGACTCGTTGCTCGCGGAAAGCCTGCTCGCGCTGGCCCACGTGCACGAGGTGTCCGGTGAACTGGCCGACGCGCTCACGAACCTGCGCTCCGCCCACGCCGCCGAACGCCGCCGAGCCCGTGCCGTCTACGCGGTGCGCGCCCGGCTCGCCGCCGAGTTCTCCGGCGTCCACCGCCAGCCCGCCGATCTGCACCAGCAACTGGCGAGCGTGCTCCGTCCCGTCGAGGGCATGCAGGTGGTCACCGACGGCGTGCTGTCCGCCGCACTGAAGCAACAACTCCGGCAGTGGCGCCCGGTCCAGGTCCGCAAGGGCGACGGGCTGAAGGTCCAGCGCGTCCGGCGCGCTGCCGAAGACATGACCGTGGAAGGTTTGTCCGCGGCCCGACAACACGCCGCCGATCGGTGGCGCATGGTCCAGCCGTTCGGCGAACCCGATGACAAGACCCCGGAAGCCGTGGAACCGCCACCAGCACCCCTGCCGTCCTCCTCTTCGTCTTCCCCCTCCGACCGCACCGTCCCCGCCTCCGGCCTGATCGCGTCCGCGGGCGCGATGGTCAGCGGCCGCCGCCGCGCCGCCCGTGTGGCCGCCGGCGAGATCGACGACGACCGGCCGACCACCATCGCCGAAATCCCCATCACACCGGCACTTCCGGATACCGAGCCGCCGCCTGGCCGGCAGCCGGGGCAGCCTCAGTCCGGACAGCGTGAGTCGGGCCAGCCTCAGCCCGGACAGCCTCAACCGGGCCAGCCTCAGCCGGGGCAGCCTCAGTCCGGACAGCCTGAGTCCGGCCAGCCTCAAACCGGACAGCCGCAGCTGACCGTGGAGCAGGAACGCAAGCGCAAGGTCGAGCAGCAGCTCATGGAGTTGCAGCGCGAGGCCCGCCGCCAGATCGAGGCGGAACGCCAGGCCCGCGCCGAACAGCGCGCCCAGGCCGAACGCGAAGCCCAGGCCGCCGAGGAAGCCGCTCGCCAGGAAGCGGCTCGGCAGGAAGCGGCTCGGCAGGAGGCGGCCCGTCAGGAAGCCGCCCGTGAAGAGGCAGCGCGTCAGGAAGCGGCCCGCCAGGAAGCCGCCAGGCAGGCGGCCGCCCGCGAGGAGGCGGCCCGTCAGGAAGCCGCTCGCCAGGAGTCCGCACGTCAGGAACTGGCCCGGCAGGAGGTGGCCCGCCAGGAAGCCGTGCGCCAGGAAGAGGCTCGCCGCGAGGCAGCGCGCCAGGAGGCGGTCCGCCGCGACGTCGCCCGTCAGGAGGCGGCGCACCAGGAGGTCGCCCGCCAGGCCGTGGAACGCGAGGAGGCGGCCAAGGAGGCCGCCGCCCGCGAGGAAGCGGCACGCGCGGAGGCCGCCGCGCGCGCCGAGGCGTCCGGATCCCAGTCGGAAAGCGTGCTGGACATGCTCAAGGCCCAGGGCCTGCGAGCAGGCGGCCGTCGCCGAGCCCGCGCCGCCGAGCCCGAGGCCGACACCCCGTCGTGGCGGGTCGAGCCCCCGTCGAGCCTGCGCCACGACACTTCCGCCTCGGAACCGTCGCAGAACTACTTCGCGGACTCGGGCCTGTCGTCCCGCTCCGACCGCTTCGGTGACAAGCCGTCCTCGTCCCGCCCCGACTACTCGGGCGACCAGGAGACCCTGGACGGCTCGTCCCGCTCGGGCCTTGCCGCGGCGTTCTCCCGTGCGCCGGCGGCCCCGGACTTCGGCCCCCACCTGGACGAGCCGGCCTACCCGCCGCACACCCCGGCAGCGGGTTTCCCGGCCACGGCGCACGACCCGGACGAACGCAAGCTCCCCGACCTGGACTTCAGCGTCCTCGACTTCAGCACCCCGAAGCCGAAGCCCGCCGCCTCCGACCCCACCCCACCCGAGCCGGCGGAAGACCCGGACCGCGAACGAGAGCAGAACCCGCTCCCGCACGCCTCGGACCCGATCCCGCCGGTGCCGGCCGAGATCCCGCAGGCGCCGGAGCCGGACCTGATGTCGACGACGTTCCTCAGCTCGGCGGACGTGGACGACGACCCCTCGGACCTCCCCACGGCCCCGGTCCGCGTGCAATCCCAGCCGGACCAGCCGAGCTTCGGCACGCAGACGAGCTTCGGCACCCAGGCCTTCGGCTCATCACCGTCCGTCGACTCCCAGTCCGACACCGACGCGCCGACCGAGACGGGCTTCCGCGCGGTCGGCGAGCCCGACCAGGCCGCGTCGTACGACTTCTTCGCCTCCGACTCAGAGGCACCGTCCACCGAGCCAGGTGACGCCCCCGGCAGCAGCTCGAAGAGCGAGTCCACCGAACGGACGGGCCGCCCGAGCAGTCGCCGCAGGCCGAGCGAACTGAGCCTCGCCGACCTGCTGGCCGAGGCACTGGTCGCCTACGAGACGGGTCGCCGCTCCGACGAGGACCAAGTCGACGCCGCGGACCTGGACGCGCCGGGCTGGTCTGCGGCGGAACCCGCACCGGACACCTCCGCGACAGACCACCCGGCACTCCCTGCCGACACCGGGCCCGCCACCGCGGATCCGGCGTCACGGCCGGGGGAGTTGTTCGGTGCGGCCACGACCGGGGCAGCGACAGACGCCACGTCCGGCTCGGACGCCCTCTTCGGGCCGGGTCGCTCCTTCGGCAGCGGGCAGGACTCGGCGGCGGAGAGCCCGTCCAGTTCGGAGGCGTTGTTTCGGACGGGCTTGTCCTTCGGTGCCCAGCAGGACTCGGCGGCGGAGACCGCGCCGTCGTCGGACGCACTGTTCGGTTCGGGTCGTTCCTTCGGCACGCAGGACCACGCGACCTCGTCTGACACGCCGTTCGACGCGCCGCAGGAGTCCGCGGGGCTCTCGGACCCGCTGTTCGGCACGGGACGCTCGTCTGACGCTCAGCAGGACTCGGCGAGGTCGCCGGACCCGCTGTTCGGCACGGGTCGGCCCTTCGGCACACAGCAGGACCCCGCGCCCTCGCCGGACACCCCGTTCGGCGCGAGCCACTCCTTCGGATCCCAGCAGCCGCCCTTACCGGAGCTCTCCACCGAGAGTTCGCAGAGCTCGCTGAGCCGGGTCCACGGCTTCCCAACCCAGTCCAGCCAGGAGTCCTACTTCGCCGGGACACCGGCGGAGGAGTCCGCGCAGGAGAAGACCGGGCCGATCGCCCCCGTGCCGGCCGCGTCGGACAGCGAGACCACCGGTCCGATTCGGCCCGTCCGGGCGGACGGGCCCCCTGGTTGGACGCTGCCGGGGGTGTGAGGTGGCCAGCGCCACACCTCAAGCCTTGCCCAACCTCGTCTGCCCGGCGCCGGCCCGGCGCTGAGCAGGAGGTCGCGGGTGTGGCCGGACGGCGACCAGCGGTGGGCGGGGTGGTGGTTCCCCGGTGGTCACGGCGCCGCGTGGCCCATGATCGGATGAACGTGTGGGCCGACGGGGTGCGGGGGCGGCTGAGACCGCCGGTGCCCTGTCGTGTCCATGGAAGCGGAAAGCCTTGTCACCACTGATGATGTGACTCGATTCAGCCCACGATTCAGTGGTCCGTCAGTGCACCTCCCGTTGCCGGTGATCCCCGCCACCCCATCTATGGTGGGGCCGGACCCGGCACACAAAGGTGCCGGATAGCGTGGAGTCGCCTGAACATGACCTCGACTGGAGCCCCGACCCGAACCGACGACGTCTCCGCGGCCCCCGCCGCGGGTGATGGCAGTCCAACGGCCAGTCCTGAGCAGGTCCGTGACGAGCTGATCGAACGGGCCGCCGCCAATGCCCCCGAACTCGCTGACCTGATCCGCCTCTTCTACCGCCACGTGCCCGCCGAGGAAGTCAACGACGACGACCCGGTGGACCTGGTCGGTGCGGTGCGGTCGAACTACCAGCTCGCCGAGAGCCGCGTTCCCGGACGCGCCGCGGTGCGCATCCTCAACCCGACGCGCGGCGCTGACGGGTGGCAGTGTCCTGTCACCGTGGTCCAGGTCGTCACGGACGACATGCCCTACCTCGTCGACTCGGTCGCGTCCGAGCTCACGCGGGGTGGCGTGCAGGTGCATCGCGTCGTGCACCCGATCGTCGTGGTGCGGCGTGACCCGGTCACCGGTGCGCGCACCGAGGTGCTGCCGCTCGCCGATCCGGCCGATCCGCCCGCCGACGCGCTGGCCGAGTCGTGGATGAACATCGAGGTCGACCTCATCACCGACCCCGATCGCGCCCGCGAGCTCGAGACGCGGCTGCTGACGGTGCTGACCGACGTCCGCGAGGTCGTCGAGGACACCGACCGCATGGTCACGACGGCGCTGCAGCTGGCCGAGGAGCTGAAGAAGGACTCGTCCGAGGCCACGACGGACGGCTCGAACCTGCTGGAGTGGCTCGCGAACGGGCACTTCACGTTCATGGGCTACCGGCAGTACGAGCTCGTCGAGGAGGACGGTGAACCCGCGCTGCGGGCCGTGCTCGCGAGCGGTCTCGGCGTGCTGCGCCAGGACAGCCTCGCCGCGCGCAGCCTCACCGCCGGGCCGGACAACGGCGCGCAGGCGCTGAGCCCCGACCTGCTGGTGCTGACGCAGGCGAGCGCGCAGAGCAGCGTGCACCGCAGCGTCTACCCCTACTACGTGGGCGTGAAGACGTTCGACGCCAAGGGCAACGTCTCCGGCGAGCACCGGTTCCTCGGCATCTTCAGCACCACCGCGCTGCACGAGAACGTGCTGGACATCCCGGTGATCGAACGCCGCGTGCGCGACGTCATCCACCGCGCGGGCTTCCCGCTGCAGTCGTACTCGGGCCAGCGGATGCTCGAGGTCATCCAGAACTACCCGCGCACCGAGCTGTTCTCGGTCGACGCGGAGACGCTCTACCAGGTGACGACAGGTGTCATCGCGCTCGCGGAACGCCGCCGGCTGCGGCTGTTCCTGCGCCGCGACCCGTTCGGCCGCTTCTTCTCGTGCCTGGTCTACCTGCCGCGCGACCGCTACACGACGACGAGCCGCCTCGCGATGCAGGAGGTGCTGCTCGCCGAGCTCGGGGGTCTGAACCTCGAGTACAGCGCGCGCATCGGTGAGTCCGCTCTGGCCCGTGTGCACTTCATGGTGCACACGGATCCGGCGCGCACCCTCGACCCGGACGTCACGGCGATCCAGGCCAAGCTGGCCGAGGCCGTCCGCAGCTGGGACGACCGCATGGTCGAGGCCGTCGTCGGTGACGAGGGCGAGCTCGGCGCCGAGTCGGCGACCGAGCAGGGGCAGCGGTTCTCCACGGTCTTCCCGGAGGCCTACAAGGAGGACTTCCCGGCCAGCACGGGCCTCGAGGACTACCGGCGCATCGAGAAGCTCGTCGAGGGCGACCTCGACATGGTCTTCTACGTGCCGGAGGACGCCGAGCCCGGCGAACGGCGCTTCAAGCTCTTCGTGACCGGCGAGGGCATCACGCTCTCGGACGTGCTGCCGATGCTGCAGCGCATGGGCGTCATCGTGGTCGACGAGCGGCCGTACGAGATCGCCCGCGAAGACGGCGTGCAGTGCTGGATCTACGACTTCGGCCTGCGCATCGACAAGGCCGCGCTGGCCCAGCTGTCCGAGGCCGACCTCGAGAACGTGCGGGTGCGGTTCCAGGACGCGTTCGCCGCCGTCTGGCGCGGTGAGGCCGAGGTCGACCGGTTCAACTCGCTGGTGCTGCAGGCCGGGCTCACCTGGCAGCAGGCCGCGATGCTGCGCGCGTACGCGAAGTACCTGCGGCAGGCGGGCACGCCGTACTCGCAGGACTACATCGAGGACGCCGTGCTCAGCCACACGAGCGTGGCCATCGCGCTGGTCGCGTTGTTCGAGTCGCGGTTCGACCCGCGCCTGGACGACGCCACGCGCGCCGACCGCACCGAGACGATGGTCGTCGAGACCGGCAAGCTGATCGACGACGTCACGAGCCTCGACGCGGACCGGATCCTGCGCAGCCTGCTCACGCTGATCAACGCCACGCTGCGGACGAACTACTTCTTCCGCGACGCCAACGGCAACGGCCGGCCGTACCTGTCGGTCAAGCTCGACCCGCAGGCCATCCCGGACCTGCCGCAGCCGCGGCCGAAGTTCGAGATCTTCGTGTACTCGCCGCGGGTCGAGGGCGTGCACCTGCGCTTCGGCAGCGTCGCGCGCGGTGGTCTGCGCTGGTCCGACCGCCGCGAGGACTTCCGCACGGAGGTGCTGGGCCTCGTCAAGGCGCAGGCCGTGAAGAACGCCGTGATCGTGCCGGTCGGCGCGAAGGGCGGCTTCGTCGTCAAGAAGCCGATCGCCCCCACCGGCGACCCCGGCATCGACCGCGAGAACTTCATGTCCGAGGGCATCGCCTGCTACAAGATGTTCATCTCGGGCCTGCTCGACCTCACCGACAACCTGATCAACAACGAGGTCGTGCCCGCGTCGCAGGTCGTGCGCTACGACGCGGACGACACGTACCTGGTCGTCGCCGCGGACAAGGGCACCGCGACGTTCTCCGACATCGCGAACGGCGTGAGCCAGAGCTACGGCTTCTGGCTGGGCGACGCGTTCGCGTCCGGTGGCTCGATCGGTTACGACCACAAGGCCATGGGCATCACGGCCAAGGGCGCGTGGGAGAGCGTGAAGCGCTCGTTCCGCGAGCTCGACCTGGACACGCAGACCCAGGAGTTCACCGTCGTCGGCATCGGCGACATGTCCGGTGACGTGTTCGGCAACGGCATGATGCTCTCCGAGCACATCCGGCTCGTGGCCGCGTTCGACCACCGGCACATCTTCATCGACCCGAACCCGGTCGCGGCGAGCTCGTTCGCCGAACGCGTCCGCCTGTTCACCGTGCCGCGCTCGTCGTGGGACGACTACGACCGCTCGCTGATCAGCGAGGGCGGCGGCATCTTCCCGCTCGCCTCGAAGTCGATCCCGATCTCCGAGCAGGCCCGCGTCGCGCTGGGGCTGCCCGAGGGCGTCGTGAAGCTGTCCCCGCCGGAGCTCAAGAAGGCGATCCTGCTCGCGCCGGTCGACCTGCTCTGGAACGGCGGCATCGGCACGTACGTCAAGGCGTCGACCGAGACGCACGCCGACGTCGGCGACAAGGCGAACGACTCGATCCGCGTCGACGGCAACGAGCTGCGCGTCAAGGTCGTCGGTGAGGGCGGCAACCTGGGTCTGACCCAGCGCGGCCGCATCGAGTTCGCCCGCAACCAGGGCAGGGTCAACACCGACGCGCTCGACAACTCCGCGGGCGTCGACTGCTCCGACCACGAGGTCAACATCAAGATCCTGCTGGACCAGCTGGTCCGGGAGGGTTCGGTGGAGCAGCAGCAGCGCAACGAGGTCCTCGCCGAGATGACCGACGAGGTCGGCGAGCTCGTGCTGGCGGACAACTACTCGCAGAACAACGTCCTCGGCGTCAGCCGGGCGCACGCCGCCCCGATGCTGTCGGTGCACGCGCGTTTCACGGCCGATCTGGAGGCTCGCGGCGCGCTCAACCGCAAGCTGGAGGCGCTGCCGAGCGCGGCGGAGTTCAAGGCACTGGAGAAGAACGGCCAGGGCCTCACCTCGCCGGAGCTCTGCACGCTGCTCGCGTTCACCAAGCTCACGCTGAAGGAAGAGCTGCTCGCGAGCGACATCCCGACGATCGACACGTTCACCCGCAAGCTCCCGGACTACTTCCCGAGCCTGCTGCGCGCCCGCTTCGGCGCCGCGATTCCGAACCACCCGCTGGCACGGCAGATCATCACCACGGTCGTCGTCAACGAGGTCGTCGACGGCGGTGGCATCTCCTTCGCCTTCCGCCTGGCCGAGGAGATGAGCGCGTCGGCGACGGACGCGGTCCGCGCGTACGCCGTCGTCACCCAGGTCTTCGACCTGCCGCAGATCTGGCGCGAGATCCAGGCGCTCGACACCGCGGTGGGGACCGACGTCCAGGACAGCATGGTCCTCGAGACCCGCCGCCTGCTGGACCGCGCGTCCCGCTGGCTGCTCTCCAACCGTCCCCAGCCGCTCGCGGTCGGCTCCACGATCAACCGCTTCCGCGGCGTGGTCGAGCAGCTCAGCCCCTTCGCCTTCGAACTGTTGCAGGGCAAGGAACTGGCCGTCGTCGCGGGCAAGGCGGAGCGGTACGTCGAACAGGGCGTACCGGCCGAGCTGGCCCGCAAGGTGGCCGCGCTGCTCTACATGTACGGGCTGCTCGACGTCACCGAGATCGCCGAGCTGGCCGAACGCGAGTTCGGCCCGGCCGGTGGGGCGGGTCCGGAGCGCACGCACCGCGAGACCGCCGAGCTGTACTTCGCGCTGTCCGACCACCTCGACATCGACCACATGCTGGACTCGGTGACGAGCCTGGAGCGCGGCAACCGCTGGCACGCCCTGGCCCGGCTGGCACTGCGCGACGACTTCTACTCGTCGCTGCGGGCCATCTCGGTCGACGTGCTGCGGGCGAGCGACGAGGACGACACGGCGACCGAGAAGATCGCCAAGTGGGAGCAGGCCAACGCCTCCCGCCTGGCTCGCGCCCGCGGCGCGCTGGAGGAGATCAACCGGGTCCACCAGCTGGACCTCGCGACCCTCTCCGTCGCCGCCCGTCAGGTGCGGAGCATGGTCAGGTAAGAGCAACGAGAAACCGGGGCGCCGCGGAATCCCCTCCGCGGCGCCCCGGCGCGTTCTCAGGCGACCTGCTCCAGTTCGGCGCGCTGGTCGATCGCTCGGCCGAGCCACTGCCGGCCGACGAAGACCAGCAGGGCGACTCCGACCGCCGCGACCGTGCCGACAGCGGATCCCATCCACAGCCCCAGGACCTCCATGCCGTCCGCGGGGGACGGGATGTCGGTGAACGTGACGTAGACGAACAGCCACGCGAGCACCAGGGCACCCGCGGCGATGGCGCCGATCGCGATGTTCGTCCACGTGAGCGCACCGGACTCGAACACGGTGCCCTCGCCCGCCCTGTGCAGCATTCCGCCCAGCGCCACCGCGAGAACCTGAAGGCACGCCACGAAAACGACCGCCGACACCACGAACGGCAGTCTCACCGACTCGTAGGGCGGGAAGTTCTCGACCTCGTTCGCCGCGGTCCCCGGAATGATCGCGACCTGGGCGAACACCCCGCCGAGGAACGCCATGGCGAGCAGAGCCTGCAGGAAGACCACCACTACACGAGACATGAATCGAGTATCGAGAGCTGCCTATCGATTTTCAATCGGCTGGTGTGGAGGTCCTGTGAAGGTCCGTGAACGGTAGGGTCCCTGCATGGGTGTCTTCGTCACGGGTGTCCGGCCTCGATGGTCGGACATGGATGCGTTCGGCCACGTCAACCACGCGAACACGGTGACGTTGCTGGAAGAAGCCCGGATCGAGCTGCTGTTCACCGAGGCCGCCCGCCACGGGGTCAAGGAACTGGCCGAGGGCATGGTCGTGGCGAAGCTCGTGGTCGAGTACCTGGCGCCGATCGTGTTCAACGGCGAGCAGGTCCAGGTGGAGATGTCGGTGCGGGAACTGAAAGCCGCTTCGCTGACGCTCGACTACGTGGTGCGCGTCGGGCGCGACGCGAACAGCCCGGTGGCGGTCAGGGCCGAGACGCTTCTGGCGCCCTACAACGTGACTACCGCACGACCGCGCAGGCTGACCGAGGCCGAGCGCGACTTTCTCGCCGGGTGGCGTGCAGGGGGAAATGGTGCCTGAACTGGTGTTGGCCGACGCGGCCGAGAGAGACGACCTGGGTGCGTTCGCCGCGCGGGCGGTGCGGCTCGAGGCGCAGAGCGTCGTGCGGCTGCGCAACCGCGACGAGGAGCGGCTCGACGCGTGGGTGGCCACGCCGTTCGACGCGCTCGCGACGCGAACCGTTGCGGGACAAGCGATTCCGGCGGACGTCACGGTGTCCGGCTCGGAGCTGCTGACGGGCCTCGCGGTCATGCGCGACGAACGCATCGACCCGGGACCCGCCAAGGACCTGATGTGGCGCACGGCCCTGCCGCCCGCCGAGGGCTGGCTGATGGTCGACCGGCTGCCGGTCGAGGTCGTCGCGAAGCTCGCGGACGAGGGCGTCGAGGTGGCGCGGGAGAACACCGGGCCGCAGGGCACGCCGCCGGCCTCGTTGCTGGATCAGACGGTGCTGACCGTCAGCGGGTCCGGCCTCGACGTCAAGATCCCGCTGCGGGTCCTGTTCGCGTTGTCGGGCATGGGTTTCCTCGGCGACGACGGTGACGTGCGGGTGACCGCGACCGACTCGTGGCTGCGCATCGACGCCCGCTTCGGCGCGGTGGTCCGGCGGCGCCACTCCATGCTGCCGCTGATCGTCTGACGAACCGGAAGGGCGGCCACCGGGTGGTGGCCGCCCCTCAGAAGCGGATCAGACGAGCCAGACGGCCGTGTCGGGCGGCAGCTGGTCGCCGTCCATCGGACCGGACGACAGCAGCACCTGGCCGGGCGGCAACGGCACGGACGCGCCCGAGGTGTTGAGGGCGCAGATCAGCCCGCCACCCTTGCGCCGGAACGCGAAGCACCCGGCCGGGGCGCCGTACCACTCGAGCTCGTCGCCGGCGAACGACGCGTTGGACTTCCGGTGCTCCAGCGCCTCGCGGTAGAGCGAGAGCATCGAGCCCGGGTCCTCCAGCTGTGCCTCGGCCGTGAGGTGGTCCCACTCGTTCGGCTGCGGCAGCCAGGTGTTCACGGCCGTCGAGAACCCGAACGGCGGGCTGGTGCCCTCCCAGGGGATCGGCACGCGGCACCCGTCACGCCCGCGCTCGGTGCGCCCGGAACGCTCCCAGGTCGGGTCCTGCAGGGCCCAGTCCGGCAGCTCCACGTTCGGCAGGCCGAGCTCTTCGCCGTTGTAGAGGTAGATGACGCCCGGCAGTGCCAGCTCGACCAGCGTCATCGCGCGGGCCCGCTTCTCGCCGGCCGCGCCGCCGCCGTACCGCGTCACGTGGCGCACCACGTCGTGGTTGGACAGCGTCCAGGTGGCGGGGGTGCCGCTCAGGGCGACGGCGCCGAGCGAGTGCTCGATGGCCGTGCGGACGGCGTCGGCGTCGAAGCCGGCCTCGACCAGCCGGAAGTTGAAGCCCAGGTGCAGCTCGTCGGGGCGGACGTAGGCGGCGAAGCGCTCGTCGTCCTTCACCCAGATCTCGCCGACGGCCATGGTGCCGGGGTAGCCGTCCATGACCTTGCGGATCATGCGGTGGATCTCGTGCACGCCGTCGTTGTCGAACCGCGGGTCGTGCACGTCGTCGCTCAGCACACCCGGGATCTGCGTGCGGATCTCCATGTCCGGCAGGCCTTCCGGCTTGGCCATGCCGTGCGCCACGTCGATGCGGAAGCCGTCGACACCGCGGTCGAGCCAGAACCGCAGCGTCTGCTCCAGGTCGGCGCGGACCTCCGGGTGCTCCCAGTTGAGGTCGGGCTGCTCCGGCGCGAACAGGTGCAGGTACCACTGGCCGTCCGGCACGCGGGTCCACGCGGGACCGCCGAAGACGGACACCCAGTTGTTCGGCGGCTGCGAGCCGTCGAAGCCGCGGCCCTCGCGGAAGATGTAGCGGGCGCGCTCCATGCTGCCGGGACCGGCCTGCAGCGCCTCCTGGAACCACACGTGCAGGTCGCTCGAGTGGTTCGGGACCAGGTCGACCGTCACGCGGATGTTGTGCTCGTGCGCGTCCGCCACCAGCCGGTCGAACGCGGCCAGGTCGCCGAACAGCGGGTCGACGTCACGCGGGTCGGCCACGTCGTAGCCGTGGTCGGCCATCGGCGAGCGGTAGAACGGGGTGAGCCACAGGGCGTCCACCCCGAGCAGTTCGAGGTAGCCGAGGCGGGAGCGGATGCCGTCGAGGTCGCCGACGCCGTCGCCGTTGGAGTCGGCGAAGGAACGCACGTAGACCTGGTAGAAGACGGCGTCACGCCACCAGGCGGACTCTTCGGCGATCTCAGGGGTGAGGTCGGAGGATCGGCGCACGGGGGGTCATCCTGCCATTCGTCTCGCTGCTAAAGGACCCGAACGGGTGACGGGCGGTCAGGAAAAGCTGTTCATCAGACTGTTCGCCGCCATCTCCATGTAGTCCCAGAGCTGCTTGCGGTGAGCCTCGTCCAAGCCGGCCTCGTCGACGGCGATCCTCATGCAGCGCAGCCACGCGTCCCGCTCGATCGGTCCGATCTTGAACGGCACGTGGCGCATCCGCAGCCGCGGGTGGCCCCGGTTGTCCGAGTAGGTGTGGGGGCCGCCCCAGTACTGCATCAGGAACAGCCGCAGCCGTTCCTCCGCAGGTCCGAGGTCTTCTTCCGGGTACAGGGGGAGGAGGACCTCGTCGGACTTCACCTCTTTGTAGAAGCGCGCGACGATGCGGTGGAACGTCTCCTCGCCACCGACCTGTTCGAAGAAGCTCACGGGGTTTCCCACACACCCATCCTGACTCACGCGGGCCACCGCGCGCAGGGCACCCCGGCTGTTGGGTGCGCCATAGGGGTGTGAACTGGCAGGACGCCGGGTGATCATCGTCTCGAATGGGTGTTCTAACTCACCCGGCACCTGCGTTTGGAGCTATTTCGCGGTGAAACCGGCTTCTTCCAGCGCCGGCATCAGCTGCGCGCGCAGGTTGCGCTGGACCGCCCACTGACGGCCGGGACGCGTCTTCGCGGTGACCCGCAGGGTGATGCCCTCCGGCGTGAACTTCTCGACGCCGAGCACCTCGGGCTTGGCCGTGATGTCGGCCTTCAGCGGGTCCTTGTCGGCCACCTCGCGGACTGTGCGGTCGAGCACCTGGGTGGCCTCGGCGAGGTTCGCGCCGTAGCTCAGCGGCAGGTCGACGACCGCGACCGCGAAGCCCTGCGACGAGTTGCCGACGCGCAGGATCTCGCCGTTGCGGACGTACCAGACGGTGCCGCCGGTGTCCCGGATCGTGGTGGTGCGCAGCGCGACGGCCTCGACGGTGCCGGTCGCAGGGCCCAGGTCCACGACGTCGCCGACGCCGTACTGGTCCTCCAGCAGCATGAACATGCCGGCCAGGAAGTCCTTCACCAGGTTCTGGGCGCCGAAACCGATGGCGACGCCCAGGATGCCCGCCGAGGTCAGGATCGGCGTGATGTTGATGCCCACCACGATCAGGATCTCGAGGAAGGCGATGCCGAAGATCATGATCGTGACGATGGACTTGAGCACCGAGCCGATCGTCTTCGCGCGCTGCTCCCGGCGCTCGGAGATCAAGTTTCCGAGCGCCTGAGGGGCCCGCTCGCGCAACGGCTTGAGGAGTCCCGGCTTCCTGCCTTCCTTGCCGGGCGTGGTGATCCGGTCGATGACCTTGCGCAGCAGAGCCCTGATCACGACGGCGGCGATCAGGATCACGATGATCTTGATCGCGCCCGTGAGGATCATCGGGCCGTACTTGTCGACGAAGGTGACCGCCTCAGCAGCCTTGTTCGTGACGTCATCCACGGGACTGGTCACCTGGTCGTGCCCTCCTACAACTCCATGCCGGTGGCATTCGCGAGAAACGTCAGCTGGTCCACGGCGAGAGCCACCGTCCGGCTGACCGACCTGCCCGCGTGACCGACCTCGGTCTCGCGGCGGATCAGCACGGGGTGCTTGGTCGGATCACTTGACGAAGCGTGCTGCAGCGCCGCGCACATCTTCCTGGCGTGGTTGGGGTCCACACGAGAATCCGACTCGAACACCGTGAACAACACAGAAGGGTACTCAACGTCCGTTACCACTTGGTGATAAGGCGAGTAGGAGAGCAGCCAGCCCAGCTCCTCGGAAACGCTTGCGCTGCCGTACTCGTCGGCCCACAACCGTCCGAGCAGGAACTTCTCGTAGCGCACCATGTCGAGCAGTGGCGCTGAGCACACCACGGCCGCGTACAGCTCGGGCCGCTGCGTCAGCGCGGCGCCCACGAGCAGACCGCCGTTGGAGCCTCCCATGATCGACAGCTGCTGCGGCGTCGTCCACCCGTCGCGCACCAGGCGTTCCGCCGCGGCGTGGAAGTCGTCGAACACGTTCTGCTTGTTGGCGCGCATGCCGGCGACGTGCCAGTCCTCGCCTTCCTCGTCGCCGCCGCGCAACGACACGTGCACCCACACGCCGCCCGCCTCGACCCACGCGAGCGTGGTCGCGCTGTAGCCGGGGCCGCGTCCGATCGCGAAGCCGCCGTAGCCGGTGAGCAGCGTGGGACGGGGCAGGTCGGGCTTCTGCTCGCCGCTGACGACGAACATCCGGACCGTCGTGCCGTCCTTGGACTCGTACGCGATCTGCTGCGTGGTGACGGCCGGCAGCTCGACGCGGCCCGGTGCGGCCTCGTGCAGCACCGTCTCACCGGTCGCCTTCGAGAACCGGAACACCGACTGCGGCGTCACGAAGTCCGTCCACCCGAACCACAGCGTGTCCTGGTCGTGCGTGGTCAGGGCGTCCACAACGGACATGCCGTGCAGCGAACCCGTGCCGGGCAGCGGGATCTCCCGCTGGTGCGCGCCGGTCGCGGCGTCGTGCAGGTGCAGCTCGGACACCGCGTGCCGGGTGCGCAGGACGACCAGGTCGCCGTTCATCCAGCGCACGCCGTCGAGGACCGAGTCCGGCTCCTCGGCGATGAGCTCGGTCCACTCGGTGGGGCGCGCGGGGTCGGCGACGCAGAGCCGCTGCCGGGGCGCGCCGTGGTTGGTGTGCAGGTAGAGCCTGCCGTCGCGGGCGACGAACGCGGAGCACTGCACGCCGGCGTCGGTGAGGATCACGGGCTCGAGCTCGCCGTCGCCGTGCAGGTCGGCGATCCACACGGAGTCGTGCTTGAGCGTGCTGGGCGCGCCGCTCACGACGAGCCAGCGGCCGTCCTGCGAGACGGTGAGCGAGTAGTAGAAGGTGTGCGCCTCGCCGTCGCCGTGCACGTTGAGGTCGGTCTCCGGGTCCGTGCCGACGCGGTGGCGCCACACGCGGCGGTGGAACAGCTTCTCGTCCTCGGGCAGCAGGGCCGGGTCGAGCTGGCGCACGTAGTAGAACTCCTCGCCGCCCGGCAGCCAGCCGACGGAGGAGTAGCGGCACCGGTCGATCGGACCCTCGACGTGCTCGCCCGTCGTGACGTCCAGGACGTGCAGCAGCGAGTGCTCGTTGCCGCCGACGGACACCTGGTAGGCGAGGCGTTCGCCCTCGATGCTGGGGGACCAGCTGTCCAGGGTGGTCGCACCGGACGGGTCGAGGACGCTGACGTCGAGCAGCACGCGCTCGGTGCCGTCGCTCTCGCGCACCACGACGACGGGGTGGTCCTGCTCGGGGCCGCGGCGGGTGAAGAACGCCCTGCCCGCGCGCCAGACCGGCGTGGACACCGAACCCGTGCGCATCAGCTCCCTGAGCCGCTCGCCCAGGCGTGCGCGGCCGGGCATCGCGTCCAGCCAGGAGCGCGCGAGCACGTCCTGCGCCTGCGACCACTCCGCGGTGCGGGGGTCTGCCGTGTCCTCGAGCCAGCGGTACGGATCGGCGACTGCGCGCCCGTGGAGCTGCTCGGTGAGGTTTAGCCGCTCGGCGATCGGGTAGGAGATCGTCGCAGGCAGTGGAGTGGAGGGTGCCTCTGTCACCTTGTCAAGGGTAGCGGGCTCTTGAAAACCATCTCCGTTAGGGAGCTGGTTCACCCCAGGTTCGATCACGCATCCGTGACACGTCACTTATCACACGTGATTTTTTCCTGGTAAGTGTGGTCTCCTATGGCTGAACCGGTGGAGGTGGTCGCGTGCCAGACCGACAACCGACCCCTATCGGCGGCTCGCTTTCGAGCGAGGCGGCGCCGACGGTCCCCCCATGCCGAAATCAGCCCGAGCTCCGGGTCGTGCCGGATGGGGATCGAGATGGGGGAGGTCCCGGTCCGACGCCGGCGGTTTTCCCCTGGGGAAGACGCAAGGTCCTGCTGCTGAACGCCACGTTCGAGCCGCTCACGGCGTTGTCACTGCGCCGGGCGGTCGTCCTCGTGGTCTGCGGGAAAGCCGAAGTCGTGCACGGGGACGCCTCCGGGCTGGTGCTGCACTCGTCGAAGTCCGAGGTGCTCGTGCCGTCCGTGATCCGGCTGAGCTCCTACGTGCGCGTTCCTTATCGCGGCCGCGTGCCGATGACCCGTGCCGGGCTCATGCACCGCGACCGTTATCGCTGCGCCTACTGCGGCGGGCGGGCCGAGACGATCGACCACGTCGTGCCGCGCTCGCGTGGCGGACCTCACACCTGGACCAACTGCGTCGCCTGCTGCGCGAAGTGCAACCACCGCAAGGCGGACAAGCTGCTGTCCGAACTGGGCTGGCGGCTGCGCGTCGTTCCGGCGGCGCCGCGGGGCCCGCACTGGCGGTTGCTCGCCGGCGTGGCCGAGGCTGATCCGCAGTGGTTGCCGTACCTGGGTGAACCGGCGGCCTGAGCCGAGGTGCGGGGTCTCAGGCCGCGAGGGAGAAGTCGTCCTGGCGTGCCGTGATGCGCACGGAGTCGTCGAGCGCGGTGATGCGGACGCTGTCGTCGTGGGCCGTGATGCGCACGGAGTCGTCGTGGGCCGTGATGCGCACGCTGTCGTCCATCGTGATCCGCACCGAGTCGTCGTGCGCGGTGATGCGGACGCTGTCGTCGTGCGCGGTGATGCGGACCGAGTCGTCCATCGTGATCCGCACGGAGTCGTCGTGCGCGGTGATCCGGACCGAATCGTCCATGGTGATCCGGACCGAGTCCTCACGCGCAGTGATCCTGACGGAATCCTGCTGAGCGGTGATCCGAACGGAGTCCTCACGGGCAGTGATCCGGACAGAATCGGCACACGTGATCCTGACCGAATCGCTCGCCGTGATGCGGACCGAGTCCGCCATGGTGATGCGCACGGAGTCGCGGGCGGTGATCCGCACCGAACCGGCCGCGGTGATCCGAACGGAGTCGTCCATCGTGATCCGGACGGAGTCACTCGCGGTGATACGCACTGAATCATCCTTGTAGCTCGGAAGAGTGAAGGTCACGGCCTCGGGGCGGGTCATCGTGAACATTTTGTGTCCTCCAGCTCGCTCGGGGCGGGTGCGCAAGACCCGTATAGGTGAAAAGCTAAGAGGTGGGTGTTCCGGGAACAAGACCCCAAACCGGCACCCGTTCGCCGCCGTCCGGGTGAGGCCTGACCGGGTGTAACCGCTGCGCCGCACGAGAGCACTCGTTGGCCTTACTGGCCGGTATGGACACGCTCTGTAGCGTTCAACCTGATGGAACGTGACGTGCGTCATACGGCAAAAGGCGTGCATGGACGGGGTTTCCGAGCGCTCACCGGAGCTTGGGCGGTGTCGCTCGTGGGCGACGGCGTGCGCCTCGTCGCGCTGCCCTTGTTCACGGCCGCGAGCACCCGCAGCCCGCTCGCGGTGTCCGCTGTGGCCGTCGCGCTCACCCTGCCCTGGTTGCTCGTCGCACTGCCCGCGGGCGCCCTTGTGGACCGTTGGCGACCGAGAACCGTTGTCGTCGTGGCACATTGGCTGCGCGCCGGGGTGACCGGAACGCTCGCCTTCGCCGTCCACACCGGACACGCGACGGTCGTCGCCTTGTGCGCCACGGCTTTCGTGCTGACCTCCGCGGAGACGTTCGCGGACTCGGCGTCCCAGGTGTTGCTCGTCGAGCTCGCGGGGCCGGGCGAGCTCGAGGCGGCCAACGGACGGTTCGTGACGGTCGAGACCATCGGCATGGACCTGGCGGGTCCGCTGGCCGCCGCGGCGCTCTTCTGGTGGGCTCCGGCGGCCTGCTTCGCTCTCGACGCGGTCTCGTTCGTCGTCGCCGCGGTGCTCGCGTCCCGCGTGCCGGACGTCGCTCCGGAACGCTCCGGGAGTGATCTTCGTGGACAGCTCGCCGAGGGTGCCCGGTTCCTCGTGCGGACCCCTGGCCTGCGGTCACTGGTAGTTGCCGTTGCAATCACAGCTGTGTGCGCGGCCGCGATCAACGCCATGCTGGCGCTCTACTCCATCCAGGTGCTCGGCCTCGCCGAACCGGTGGTTCCGCTGCTCGTAGTGTGCATGGCGGCCGGTGCTCTGCTAGGCGCCTGGGCGTCCCCGCGGCTCGCGGCGCGGTGGGGTTCGGGCCGGGTCATGGCCTGCTTCCTCGCGTTGCTCGGCGCCGGGTTCGCGTTGTTCGGCCTCACGCCGTGGCTGACTGTGGCGTTGCTCGCGTGCGTGCTGTTCGGCGTGGCGTCCGCCGGGTGGAACGTGCTGTCCGCGACCCGGCGGCAGCGGCTCACGCCCGGCCCGATGATGGGTCGTGTGACCAGCGCTTATCGGGTGCTCGCCTGGGGTCTCTCGCCGTTGGGCGCGGGCCTCGCCGGGCCGCTCGCGAACGCCACGTCGCTCGGCACCGTCTACGTCGTGGCGGGCTCGATCGTGGGATTGACCGCGATCTTGCTGGCCCGGCCGCTCGTGCGCGGCTGAGTTCGGCTACCGTACCCGCCGTGACCATCGTGGAGACCGTTCTCGTCTTCGCGCTGATCCCGCTGGCCATTTACGGCGTGATCACGCTGCTGACGGTGAGGCCAAAGGCCACCCGGATTCCCCGGTACCGGCCCGGCCAGGAGTGGGGCTACGCCCCGGTGTGGTGGAGCGCGAACCCGGCTGGGTTGAGCGCGGAGCACCACAGCGCCGCCGAGCCCGGTACCTCGGGCTCGACCGCCAAGGGAGGCGCACGTGGCAACTGGTAAGGCGATCGTGGCCGTCGACCCGTCGACGCTGCCCCTCGGTTCCGTCGTGACGAACAGCGGTCGTGTGTCCGCGGCGAAGATGTACGAGCCGCACGCGCCGGAGCTGCCGTTCACGCCAGCCCAGCTCGCGCAGCTGGACGAGGCGCTGACGCTCTCCAGCCGCACCACGGGCCTCGACTTCAGCGTGTACCTGGGTGAGCTCGGCTCGAACGCGCACGAGCGCGCGCAGGAGCTGCACGGTTCCACCGAGCGTCCGTCGCACCACGTCCTGCTGGCCGTGTCGCCGGGCGAGCGCGTCGTCGAGATCGTGACGGGCGAGGAGTCCCACCGCCGTCTCGCCGACCGCAGCGCCAAGCTCGCCGTGATGAGCATGGTGGCGTCCTTCAAGGAGGGCGACCTCGCGGGCGGCCTCGTGTCGGGTCTGCGCATGCTGACCGACCAGGCGGGCAACCGTTCCTGATCTTCCCCTGAACGCCCCCGGCACGCCGCCGGGGGCGTTTTTCACGCGCTGACCTCGTTGCGCGCCACCACGAGGTCGGAGATCTTCTCCCAGCCGAGGCTGCGGTAGAGGTGCACGCCCTCGGTCGACGAGAACAGCAACCCGGTCGTCGCCCCGTCCCGCGCCGCCTCTCGCGCAAGCGTTCCCATCACGACGCTGCCGAGCCCACGCCGGCGGTGTGCCTCCGCGGTCTCGATGCGGTGCGCGACGGCGTCCTGACCGACGACGGCCATCAGCCCGCTGGCCGCCACCTCGTCGTCCGCCAGCACCTCGACCTTGACCACCGGGTCCCTGGTGACCCGCACCGAGTAGCCGGCGGGTGGTGCGGAGAACGGGTGGCCGGCGAGCGGGCGTCGCATGAACGTCTCGTCCGGCCGTGCGACGACCAGGCCGGCGGCCTCCACCTCGGCGACCGCCTTCGCCGGCGAGTGCGTGGGAACGCTCAGCCAGCTCGGTTCCGCGCTGGCGGCGACGACCTCGGCGATCGCACGGGTCCGCGTGTCGTCTGTGGCGATCCACTCGTACATCCGGTGCGACCGGTTCACGTGGACGACCAGGTGACCGTCACGCCATGCCGACGTCAGCCCGTCGGCCGCGATCCAGCCGCGGTGCCAGCGTTCCACCAGTTCGCCGATCATGCTTTCCTCTCGCCGTTGGCCGCGATCACGACGTCGGAGATCGTGTCCCAGCCCAGTTTCCGGTACAGGTGCAGGCCGTCCGGGGTCGCGAACAGCAGTCCCTCGTTCGCGCCCGCCTTGACCGCTTCCCTCGCCAGCACGCCCATCACGACGCTGCCGAGCCCGCGCCGCCGGTGCTCCGGTTTGGTCGCGATCCGGTGCGGCACAGCGTCTTCACCCACGACGGCGATCAGACCGCTCGCGGCCTCCTCGCCCTCGAACGTCACCACGACCTCGATCACGTCGTCCTCCGGCCTCACGCGCACCGAGTAGCCGTCGGGAGGTTTCGGCGCGGGGTGGTCGAACAGGCCGCGCCGCAGGAACGTCTCCCGTCCGCGCGCGACCAGCCCGGCCTGCTCGACCACCTGCGTCACCTCGTCCGGTGAGTCCGTCGCCACCGTCAGCCAGGTCGGCACGGACTGGAGCTCGACGTCCTCGGCGTGCTGCGACACGTTCGCGTCACCCGCGAGGATCCGTTCCTCCTCCCGGCCGGGCAGATCGGCCCAGACGTGCCAGTTGTCCAGCAGGTCGTGCGGCTCGACCTGCTCCGCCCTGGCCCAGCCGGCGATCCAGCGGTCGACGAACGCGCCGAGCTCCACGCACCGGTCGAGGCGGTCGGCCAGGTCCGGTGTGGACGATTCCAGCACCACGTCGACCCCGTTGCGCCGCAGGTTCTTCAGCAGTCCGAGGAAGTAGTCGGGCATGGCCTGGAACGCCACGCCGGGCTCGTGCCACACGAGCGTGATGCCCGGCACGAACCACCACTCCTCGTACATCCCGGTGATCGCGTAGACGCTGCCCAGGAACCGGCCGGGCCCGACCAGTGCCTCGCTCAGCGCGAGGTGCAGGCCGAACTCGTCCGTGGCGTGCCTGCCGTCGACGTGGTGCACCCCGGCCGTGGGACGCGTGCGGGGTGCTTTGGCGGCGATCTCGTTCCACCACATGCGGCCCTCGGGGCTCAGCGGCGCCCACAGGTTCCGTTCGGCCGGAACGCCTTCCATCCAGACGCGCCACGCCCCGCGAGCGGCCGGAGTGGGGCGTTGGCCCACCACCCAGTCGTCGTTGTAGCGGGACTGGTCGAGCACGACGTCGAAGAGTCCTTCACCCGCAGCGGACGGGTGCACCGACGCGACGTCCAGCGCCACCCCGGCGTGCGTCACGATCCGGCCGTCGCGGTCCAGCGCGCGCAACCCCACGTACGGGCCTCGGTCTGGGTCGGGTTCCGCGGGCCGGATGCGGCCGGGGTTGTCGCAGCCGATGAGCGTCACCGGCGGCCAGACGCTCTCGAACGAGCGCGGAAACCCTTCCACGACACGGCATGTGCCGGTTTCGCGCAGGTCCTTGTACAGCGTGTAGGTCGGGGCCGTGTGGAAGTCGCCGTCGATCAGCTGGGTCACGCAGGCGCTGGCGACGAGATCACCGCCGGGCAGTTCGGCGTGCACGACCAGATCGGCCAGGAGCCACCACTGCGAGCCCGAGATGCCGAGGTGGAAGTCGCCGCTGAGTTCGGCAGCCGCGGCCGTGCACCCGCGCAGCACCAGCCGTTCGCGCTCGGGCGGCACGGGATCGGCGAACAGACCGTCGACGTCCACGACCCGTGCCAGGACCTCGTCGACGAACTCGCCGTCGTCGAGCCACCAGCGCACGACCTCGTAGCGAAACCTCACCGGACCTCCCCAGGAGACGCTAACGCGAAGCCCCGCAACGCGCGAACACATTGCGGGGCTTCACGAGCACTACGTCAGGAGCGGTCGAACTCCTGGGCGGCCAGGGCCCGCACGATGCCCGCGCGACCCTCGGACACCAGGCGGTGCAGGGCAGGCGGGTGCTCGTCGGCCAGCCACGCGTCGGCGGCGTCCACAGTGGACCTCGTGATCGACCACGCCGGGAACATGCCCACGACCATCGACTGCGCGCGCTCGGAGGTGCGGCGGTCCCACACGCCCTTCACGTCGCGGAAGTAGCGCTCGACGTACGGCGCGAGCAGCTCCTTCTGGCCGGGGTGCGAGATGCCCGCGATGATCGCCTCGCTGACCGCGTTGGGCAGGTCGTCGTCGTTGACCGCACGGTCCCAGGCCTCGTCCTTGGCCTCGGCCGTGGGGCGCAGCGCACGGGTGGACTGGGCGCGGCGGTGACCGGTGGAGGTCGGGTCGCGCTCCTCCTCGGCGTTGATCTCCGGCAGACCGGCCTTGCCGTGCGCGACGAGGGCCTGCAGCAGGCGCCAGCGCAGGTCGGTGTCGACCTCCAGGCCCTCCAGCTCGGCGGAGCCGTCGTACCAGCCGCGCAGGACGTCCACAGTGGAATCGTCGAGCACCGAGGAGGCCAGCGCGTTCACGAACGCCAGCTGGTGGTCGGAGCCCGGCTCGGCCGCCTGCGCCAGTTCCAGCGCCTTCGCCACGAACCGGCGCCAGCCCTCGGCACGCCACGAGTCGTCCGCGTAGGACGACAGCGAGGTCTGCGCCTGCAGCAGAAGCCGTTGCACCACACCGACCTCGGACTCGGAGCCCAGGCCGCCGAGCACCAGGTTCACGAAGTCGCGGGCCTTCAGCTCGGCCTCGCGCGTCATCTCCCAGGCGGCCGACCAGCACAGCGTGCGGGGCAGCGGCTCGGCGATGTCGGAGATGTGGTCGATCAGCCCGGCCAGCGAGTCCGGGTCGAGGCGCATCGTGCAGTACGTGAGGTCGTCGTCGTTGACCAGCACGATCTTGCCGCGGTGCACGCCGACCAGTTCGGGGACCTCGGTGCGGTCGCCCGTCACGTCCAGCTCGTGGCGGTGCGTGCGGACGAGCTTGCCCGAGCCGTCGTCGTCGTAGACGCCGATCGCGATGCGGTGCGTGCGCAGTTCGCCGGCACCCGGACGCGCGCCACCCTGCAGCACGGCGAACTCGGTGAACCTGCCCTGCGCGTCGACGGTGAACTTGGGGCGCAACAGGTTCAGGCCCGTCGTCTCCAGCCACTGCGCGCTCCACCACGACAGGTCACGGCCCGACGCCTCTTCCAGCGCGCCCAGCAGGTCGGCCAGCGTGGCGTTGCCCCAGGCGTGCTTCGCGAAGTAGACCCGCAGGCCCGCCAGGAAGTTCTCCAGCCCGACGTACGCGACGAGCTGCTTGAGCACCGAGGCGCCCTTGGCGTAGGTGATGCCGTCGAAGTTGACCTCGACCGCCTGCACGTCCGAGATGTCGGCGGCCACGGGGTGCGTGCTCGGCAGCTGGTCTTGCCGGTACGCCCACGACTTCTCGATCTTCGCGAACGTCGTCCAGGCCTGGCGGTACTCGGTGGCCTCGGCCTGCGCGAGCACGGACGCCCAGGTGGCGAACGACTCGTTCAGCCACAGGTCGTCCCACCAGCGCATGGTCACCAGGTCGCCGAACCACATGTGCGCCATCTCGTGCAGCACGGTCTCGGCGCGGCGCTCGTAGAGGTAGCGGGTGACGCGGCTGCGGAAGACGTAGTCCTCGAGGAACGTGACGCAGCCCGCGTTCTCCATCGCGCCCGCGTTGAACTCCGGCACGAAGCACTGGTCGTACTTGCCGAACGGGTACTGCACCCCGAACGCCTTGTGGAAGAACCCGAAACCCTGCTTGGTCTCGGTGAACAGCCGCTCGTGGTCCATGTGGGGAGCGAGCGAGGCGCGGCAGTAGATGCCGAGCGGGATCCGGAAGTCACCCTCGACGAACTCGTCGCGCCACTCCGCGTAGGGACCGGCGACCAGGGCCACGATGTAGGTCGACATCGGCTTGGTGGTGGCGAACGTGTGCACGTCCGCGCCGCCCTCGCCGTCCTCGGTGGCGGTGATCTCGCCGTTGGAGATGACCTTCCAGTCGTGCGGCGCCGTCACCTTCATCGAGTAGACGGACTTGAGGTCGGGCTGGTCGAAGCACGCGAACATGCGCTTGGCGTCCGCGGTCTCGAACTGGGAGTACAGGTACACGCCGCCGTCGACCGGGTCGACGAACCGGTGCAGGCCCTCGCCGGTGTTCATGTACCGGCAGTCGGCCTCGATGGTGAGCTCGTTGGTCTCCGCGAGGTCCGGCAGGGGTACGCCGTCCTCCTCGCGGTACCCGGAGACGTCGAGTTCGCTTCCGTTGAGCACAGCGCGGTGCACGGTCGCCGCCACGATGTCGATCCACGAGGAAGCACCCGGAGTCCGGCTGCGGAACACCACTGTGGTGGTGGAGCGGAACGTGTCCGAACCGGGCTTTCCGCCACCGTCGGTCAGGTCCAGCTCGATCCGGTAGGACTCCACTTCCAGCAGCTCAGCACGGTCCTGAGCCTGGTCGCGGGTGAGGTTGGGCGCGGCCACTGGTCACCTCGTCTGCCACGCGTTTGGTTACGCGCTGACGTCGTCGGGAATGGTTATGACTCCCGCATCCAATCACGGAACCGGCGCTCGGGAAGAGATGACAGGGTGATCTGGTTGGGCTGATGGGGCGATAACGCCACCGACCGTCACTAAAGGGGCACGCATGACCGACAAGGCGAAGGTCGACTTCTACTTCGACCCTCTTTGCCCGTTCGCCTGGATCTCCTCCCGGTGGATCCTCGAGGTGGAGAAGGTCCGCGACATCGACCTGAGCTTCCACGTGATGAGCCTCGCCGTGCTGAACGAGGGCCGCGACCTGCCCGAGCAGTACCGGGAGCTCATGACCAAGGGCTGGGGCCCGGTTCGCGTGGCCATCGCCGCGGAGCAGAAGTTCGGCAACGAGGTGCTGCCGAAGCTGTACACCGCGATGGGCACGCGCATCCACAACGAGGGCAACCAGGACTTCGACGAGGTCATCAAGCTGGCGCTGGCCGACGCCGAGCTGCCGGCCGAGCTCGCCGAGGCCGCGCACTCGACCGAGTACGACGAGGCGCTGCGGGCGTCGCACCACCGCGGCATGGACCCGGTCGGCATGGACGTCGGCACGCCGACCATCCACATCGACGGCGTCGCGTTCTTCGGCCCGGTGCTGACGAAGATCCCGCGGGGTGAGGAGGCGGGCACCATCTTCGACGGCGCCCGGATGCTCGCCGGCTTCCCGTACTTCTTCGAGCTCAAGCGGACCCGTTCGGGTGACCTCGACTTCAGCTGACGCCTTCGCGGGCTTTGCCTGAGTTTTCTGTCAGGGGTCCTGGCTAGCGTCGACGACATGGCACACCACCACGTCGAAGTCGCGGGTCAGGGCCCCTGGCCGTTGGCGCGCGTGACCCCCGCCCTCAGATGTGACAGGCTGACCCGTTGTCAGCGAATTGGTGTCACATCCGCCTGGAGGCTCTCGTGATCGAGGTCGTCAACCCCGCCACCGAGGAAGTCATCGGCACGCTCGCCGAGGGCACCCCGGCCGACGTCAACGCCGCCGTGGCCGCCGCGGTCAGGGCCTTCCCGGCCTGGTCGGAGACCTCGGCGGAGCAGCGGGCGAAGGTGGTCCGGGCGATCATCGAGGGGCTGAGGGAGCGATCCGGCGAACTGGCGGCGACCATGACGCGCGAGATGGGCACGCCCCTCACCTTCAGCCAGAAGGTGCAGGTCGTGAGCCCCGTCGCCATCGCGGAGGGTGTCGCCGACGTCGTGGAGGGCGGCTACTTCGAGCCGGAGGAGATCGGCAACTCGCTGGTCTTCCGCGAGCCGATCGGGGTGGTCGCGGCCATCACGCCGTGGAACTTCCCGCTGCAGCAGATGGTCGCGAAGGTCGTGCCGGCGCTCGCGGCGGGCAACACCGTGGTGCTCAAGCCCAGCGAGCTCGCGCCGCACACGGCCGACCTGCTGGCCGAGATCGTCGCGAAGGTCACGCCCGAGGGCGTGTTCCAGCTGGTGCACGGCACCGGGGGAACGGTCGGCGAGGCGTTGGCCGCGCATCCGGACGTGGACATGGTGTCGTTCACCGGTTCCACGAAGGCCGGGCGCCGGGTGTCGGCGGTGGCCGCGGAGACGGTGAAGCGGGTCGCGCTCGAGTTGGGTGGCAAGTCCGCGTGCGTCGTGCTGGACGACGCCGACCTCGGGCGGGCGGTGAAGATCGCGGTCGCGAACTCGTTCATGAACAACGGGCAGGCGTGCAGCGCGTGGACCCGGCTGCTGGTTCCGGCGGATCGGCACGACGAGGCCGTCGAGCTGGCCGCCCAGGCCGCGAAGAAGTACGTGCCGGCGGATCCGGGGGAGCCGTCCACGCGGATCGGGCCGGCGGTGTCGAAGGCGCAGCGCGACCGGGTCGTCGGGTACATCCGCAAGGGTGTCGAGGAAGGCGCGACGCTGGCCGCCGGTGGGCCGGACGCGCCGTTGCCGCAGGGGTTCTACGTCGCGCCGACGGTGTTCGGCGGGGTGACGCCGGAGATGACGATCGCGCAGGAGGAGATCTTCGGGCCGGTGCTGTCGGTCATGCCGTACACCGACGAGGCCGACGCGGTGCGGATCGCGAACTCCACCATCTACGGGCTCGCGGGTGCCGTGTTCTCCGCAGACACCGAGCGCGCACTCGGGATCGCCAGAAAGCTGCGGACCGGGCAGGTCGACATCAACGCCGCCGCGTTCAACACGAGCGCGCCGTTCGGCGGGTACCGGCAGTCGGGCAACGGGCGTGAGTTCGGGAAGTTCGGGCTCGACGAGTTCTGCGAGGTCAAGTCGGTCCAGCGGTAATTGGGCTGCGAGTCGCGCCGCACCCGCGTATCACTGCTGGCATGGCTGACTCTGCGCTGAGCATCCGGACCATCGGCGAATCCGACCTCCCCGACTTCCAGCGGGTGATGGCCTGGGCCTTCCTCGGCGACGCGCTGGGGGAGGACAGCAAGTGGCTCAAGGCCCTCGAACGGGACCGGGCGCACGCGGTGTTCGACGGCGACGAGATGATCGGCACCGGCGGGGTCCTGACCCGCGAGATCACGGTTCCGGGTGGTCGTCAGGCCCCGGCCGGCGCGGTGACCGTGGTGGGGGTGAAGCCCGGTCATCGGCGTCGTGGCGTGGCGTCGTTGCTGATGAAGACACAGCTGCACGGCATGCACGAGAGTGGCGAGCCGCTCGCGATGCTGTGGGCGTCGGAAGGCTCCATCTACCGCAGGTTCGGCTACGGCGAGTACGCGACGAGCATTGCCATGCTCACGATGCCCACGCGTATGCCGTTCCATCCCAACGTGCACGTCAGCGACACACGGATCCGTCAGGTGTCGCGAGAAGAAGCGCTCCCCGTCATGCGTGAGTTCTACGAACAGGTGTGGAGCACGCGGGTCGGTTGGCTGAGCCGCGTCGAGCACACCTGGGACGTGCAGCTCGCGGACCGCGAGGTCGACCGCGACGGCCTCACCTCGTACCGCTACTGCCTGCATCCCGAGGGCTACGTGGTCTTCCGGGTCAAGGCGAACGGCGACCCGAGCGGACCGGCCAACGAACTGCACGTGCGTGAGCTGGTCTGCACGACCGAACAGGCCTACGCCGACCTCTACCGGTTCCTGCTGGACATGGACCTCGCCGCGTCGATCTCCTTCTACACCGCTTGGGACGACCCGATCCTGCACATGGTCGACAACCCGCGGAAGGTCCGCCGCGAAGCCTCGGACGCGTTGTGGATGCGCATCGTCGACATCGACCGCGCCCTGCCGCTGCGCACGTACTCGTCCGATGTGGACAGTGTGCTGGAGGTCGAGGACTCGTTCTGCCCGTGGAACTCCGGCAAGTGGCGCCTCACCGTCAAGGGCGGCGAGGCGACGGTCGCGCGCACCGAGGACGCGGCGGACGTGTCGCTGGACATCGCCGCACTCGGCAGCGCTTTTCTCGGTGGTGCACGGCTTTCCGTGCTCAGGCGCGCACACCGCGTGGTCGAGCACACGCCCGGACACGTGGACGCGCTGACGATTGCGTTCCTCGGCACACACGAGCCGCACTGCCCCGAGGTGTTCTGACGGAACTCACGGCGGTGCTCGCTCGTTGACGGTTCACCTGGTGTGGGAGGTAAAGCCGTGGGCACCATCGTGTGGGTCGTAGTGCTGGTACTGCTGGTCGCAGGCGTGTTCTACCTGGTCAGCCAGAGCAACGCGCGCAAGGCGCGGGAGCTCGACGACGCCAAGGCGGAAGCGCGCCGCTGGGTCGAGCGGCTGGGTGGGCAGGTGATGAGCCTCACCGGCAGCAACACCGCGTCGACGCAGGCGATGGCGGACGCGTCCGAGCGCTTCACCGCCGCCGGGTCCCAGATGGAGCAGGCCCGTACGATCCCGCAGGCCAGGTTGGTCACCGAGACCGCGATGGAAGGCCTGCACTACGTGCGCGCGGCGCGGGAGGCCATGGGCATGGACCCCGGTCCCGCGCTGCCCGAGAGCGCGGGTCAGAAGCAGGCGGGTGCCGTCAGCGAGGACCGTCAGGTCAGCGTCGAGGGCCACCAGTACGCCGCGTCGGCGCAGTCCGGCCAGGGCACGCCCTACTACTACCCCGGTGGCATGGTCGCCGGACGTCCGGTGCCGCGTGGCTGGTACTCCGAGCCGTGGTGGAAGCCCGCGCTCGTGGCCGGCGCATGGGGCGTGGGCACGTTCCTGCTGATGGACGCCATGTTCTCCGGCATGCACGGCGTCGGCGACTACGGCATGGGCGACGTCGGCATGGGCGACGTCGGCATGGGCGACATGGGCGGCGCCTCCGACGTGGCCGACATCCCCGACTCCGGCGGCTTCGACTTCGGCGACATGGGCGGGTTCGACTTCTAAGTGCTCATCAACTGAGCACTTTCCAGCCGCACCCCCAAAGCCCCCGGCCAAAAAATTTCAGGGCTGGCAGACAGGGCACCAGAAGAGGTTGCGGGCCGCCAGTTCGGTGGTCAGGACCTCGGTGCCGCAGACCAGGCACGGCTCCCCGGCACGGCGGTAGACGTACACCTCACCGCCGTGCCGGTCCACGCGTGGCGCGCGGCCCATGGCACGGGGCATGTGCTCGGCGCGGACGGTGTTGATCTGGCCGACCTTCACGCCGTCCTTCATCAGCACGACGAGGTCCGCCCAGATCGCGTCCCACAGCTCGCGGCTGACCTTGTTGCCGGTCAGCAGCGGGTTCACGTTGTGCCGGAACAGCACCTCGGCGCGGTAGACGTTGCCGACGCCCGCGAGGACGCTCTGGTCCATCAGCAGCACGGCCAGCGACTGCTTCGACCGGATGATCCGCTCGTAGGCGCGGTCCGAGTCGGCGTCGCGGCGCAACGGGTCGGGCCCGAGCCGCTGCTGGATCGCCTTGACCTCGGCCTTGTTCAGCACCTCGCACGCGGTCGGGCCGCGCAGGTCCGTCCAGTGCGTCTCGCCGGCCATCCGCATGCGGACCTGGCCCACGGGCAGCAGGACCGGCAGCGGCGACTCGGTGAACGTGCCGTAGAGCCCGAGGTGGACGTGCACGATCGCGTCAGGGCCGTAGACGTGGAACAGGTGTTTCCCGTGGGCCTCGGCGCGCAGCAGCTTTCGTCCGTCCACAAGGGACGCCGAGAAGCGCCCCTGCGGACTGGTGACGGCTACGGGTTTGCCCGCGTACCGGCGCTGGTGCAGCCGCGCGAGACGGTGCAGCGTGTGGCCCTCAGGCACGCTTGTCTTCGTACGCGCTGACCTGGTCGATGCGGCGCTGGTGGCGCGGCTCGCCCGAGAACGGCGTCTTCAGGAACGCCGACACGATCTCAGTCGCTTCCTCGGCCGTGTGCTGGCGCGCACCGATGCCGACGAGCAGGGCGTCGTTGTGCTGGCGGGCGAGCTGGGCGGTGTCGACGTTCCACGCCAACGCGGCGCGGGCGCCCTTCACCTTGTTCGCGGCGATCTGCTCACCGTTGCCCGAGCCGCCGATCACGACACCCAGACTGCCGGGGTCCGCCACGACCTTCTCGGCCGCGTCGACGCAGAACGACACGTAGTCGTCCTGGGCGTCGTACTCGTGGGCACCGACGTCGACGACCTCGTAACCCTGCTCGGTGAGAGCCGTGGACAGGTGGGACTTCAGCTCGAAGCCCGCGTGGTCTGCTGCCAGATAAACGCGCACGTCACGGAGTCTGACACGCTGGTGGGTGTGTTCAGCCAGGAGGGGTACCAGCTGAGGCTGGAATGGGGGCCCGAGGGCGTCCACGCGCTGCGGGACTGTGACGTGCTGGTAGTCGTCGACGTGCTGTCGTTCACGACGTCCGTGGACCTGGTGGTGGGCAACGGCGGCCAGGTGCGGCCGTCGCGGTGGAAGCCCGAATCGGGGAAGACGTTGCGACCAGCATCACTCGTGGACGCGACGGGAGTGGTCGACCTGCCGTCGCCGAACGGCTCGAACCTCTGCAGGCTGGCGGCGGAGACCGGGGCCCACGTGCTCGCGGCGTGCCTGCGCAACGCCGAGGCGGTCGCCGCTCACGCGCAGGGGTTGGGCGGGACCATCGGCGTGATCCCCGGCGGGGAGCGGTGGGGCCTCGACATCCTCAAGTCAGGGCCCCGGGAGTTCGGGCCGTTGCGTCCGTGCATCGAGGACCACCTGGGTGCGGGTGCCGTGCTCGCGGCCTTGACGGGTGAGGCCTCGCCGGAGGCGCGACTCGCCCGCGCCGCGTACGTCAACAGTGACGTCGAGAAGGTCGTCAGGGAGTGCGGCTCCGGGCGGGAGCTGATCGAGAACGGCCACGCGGCGGACGTGGAACTCGCGTTGCAGGTGGGGGTGAGCGGCGCGGTGCCCGTCCTCTCCGACGGCCTCCTGGTCGAGGGGAGGGCCGGGTGATCGAGATCGCGCCCGGAGTGTTCGTGCGCCGCCACACCGAGTTGGACCTGACCCTCGGCCTCGTCACCGGGCCGGGTGACTCGCTGCTCGTCGACTCCGGCATGGACCCGGCGTTGGCGCGCGAGGTTCGGCCGTCGCGGATCGTGTTGACGCACAACCACTTCGACCACGTGCTGGCCACCGAGGCGTTCCTGCCGTGCGAGGTGTGGGCGCACGAGGGCTGCGTGGTGGACGAGTCGCTGCTCGAAGACCGCGCCAGGTACTACGACGACCCGTTCGAGGGCACGCTCGTCGCGCCCACGCACACGTTCCGCGACACCGTCACGCTCGACGTCGGCGGCCGCCGGGTCGACCTGCACCACTTCGGTCCCGCGCACACCTCGCACGACGTCGTCGTGCACGTGCCGGACGCCGGAGTCGTGTTCGCGGGCGACCTGGTGGAGCAGGGCGCGGCCGCTCAGGCAGGTCCGGACGCGACGCCGTCGAACTGGCGCCACGTCCTCGACCTGCTGCTGGAGCTCGACCCGCGGATCGTCGTGCCGGGCCACGGAGACCCGGTCGACGCCCGGTTCGTGCGGGAGATGGCTATCCCGGAGGCCACGTGAGACCGCGTCCGCCGAGGACGTGGCAGTGCACGTGGAAGACGGTCTGGCCGCCGTCCTCGCCGGTGTTGAAGACGAGGCGGTAGCCGGAGGAGTCGACGCCCTCGGACTTCGCGACCTGGTCCGCCGTGGCGAGGATCTGCCCCGCGAGCACCGGGTCGACGTCGCCGATCGCCGTGTGGTGCTCCTTGGGGATCACCAGGACGTGCGTGGGCGCCTTGGGATCGATGTCGCGGAACGCGAGCGTCGTCTCGGTCTCCGTCACGACGGTCGCCGGGATCTCGCCCGCGACGATGCGGCAGAACAGGCAGTCGGTCACAACGGCATCGTATTGGTCCCGATGGACTCTGTTGCTGCTCCCCGGCGGCGATGAACCATGACGGCATGAAGGGCACCACACTGCTGGTCATCGTCCGGTGCCTCATCAGCTTCGCGATCGGCGTCCTGCTCCTGGTCCTCGCGATCCGCTTCGGTGAGGCGCTCTGGCGCGCCGTTCACTAGGCGGGTCCTCAGCGGACGAAGCAGAACTCGTTGCCCTCGGGGTCGCGCATGACCTGGAAGCTGCCCTGCTCGTCGGTGTGCACGACACCCTCGCGGGTGGCACCGAGGCTGACCGCCTTCACGACCGCCGCCTCGATGTCGTCGACCTCGAAGTCGAGGTGGAACCGGTTCTTCACGTCCTTGCGCTCCGGCACCGGCTGGAACGACATCCGCACGCCACCGGGTGGCTCGACGTGCGCCCACCCGAGCTCGCGGTGCACCGGCTCACCGCCGAGCAGCTCCGCCCAGAACCGGACGAGCTTCGCCGGATCGTTGCTGTCGATGACGATCTGTTCGAGCCTCACGTCTCCACCAGGTTCTCTCGGGCCCAGTCACAACACAGGTCGAGCAGTCCGAGCACCTTGCGCCCGTGCGCCGTCAGCTCGTACTCGACCCGCGGCGGGTTTTCCTCGAACGCCTCGCGCGAAACCGTGCCCTCGCGCTCCATCGCCCGCAACGTCTCGGCGAGCACCTTGGGCGTCACCCAGGACATCCCGGCCCGCAACTCACCGAACCGCCGACGCCCGTCCTGCAACCCCCGCAACACGTGCGCGGTCCACTTGTCACCGATCTGGTACGGCAGCTCGTGCGTGCATCCCACCTGCTCACCCCCGATATCGTTGCGGAAACCGGCTGCCGGCACCCTACCTTCGCGCTCATGGCGAAGATCGTTGTTTTCGGTGCGTCCGGCAAGGCAGGACTGCAGATCGCGGCCGTCGCGCAGTCCCGCGGCCACGAGGTCACGAGGATCGGCCGCGACCCCGGCGTGGAGGCCGCGGCGGAGGCGGCGGCGGGCCCCGACGTCGCGGTGAGCACGGTGGTCGACCTCTCCCGCGACCCGGCGGAGTTCTACACCTCAGCGGCCCGCGCCCTGGTGGCGTCCGGCGCGGGCCGGATCGTCGTGGTCGGCATCTACCCGCTGCTCGAGACCGCGCCGGGCGTCCGCTTCCTCGACAACCCGGACTTCCCGGCCGAGCACAAGCCGTTCTGCCTGGGACACGCGGCAGGAGTCGAGGTGCTGGCCGCGTCCGCTACCGACTGGCTGGCGATGAGCCCGGCAGGCAACTTCGGCGGCACGTCCACGGGCCGGTACCGGGTGAGCGGGCCCGATCCGGCGGACGCCCTGACCTACGAGGACTTCGCGGTGGCCGTGGCCGACGAAATCGACCACCCGACGCACCGCCACACGCAGATCGGCATCGCCTCGGCGTGACCCCCTCTTCGCAGGGTGACCCGCCCCACTTGATGGGGGTCCGGGGACCGCCCCGGCTGGGGTCTGGGGGCTCGGCCCCCAGAAGAAAGACGAGAGGCCGACCCGGTCTGCGTTCTCCGCAGACATGGGTCGACCTCGGTCGCGAGCGGGCGACGGGAATCGAACCCGCGTAGCTAGTTTGGAAGACTAGGGCTCTACCATTGAGCTACGCCCGCGTTGCCGCCCTTTGCGGGGCTGCGATCACTACCTTAGCGGGTGGCGGTAAGCTGGGTGCAACCGGGGCGTGGCGCAGTTTGGTAGCGCACCCGCTTTGGGAGCGGGGGGTCGCAGGTTCAAATCCTGTCGCCCCGACGGTTGACGAAAGCCCTCGACGGAGCACGTGGTCGAGGGCTTTCGGCTCACCTCAGGTAGCGGCCGGCCCACGCCGCGAGCACCTCCGCCACGTAGGTGGCGTCCGCGCGGTCGGTCAGCAGGTGGTCGGCGCCGTCCAGCGACACGAACGACTTGGGGTGCCGCGCCGAGTCGAAGACGAGCCTCGCGTTGTCGATGCCCACCGTGTCGTCCTGCGGGGAGTGCATGACGAGCAGTGCGCGGTCGAGGCCCGCGATGCACGCGGACTGGTTCTGCTGGTTGATGTCGCGCAGGAAGCCGTCGCTGATCCGGAACGGGCGGCCCGCCAGCAGCACCTCGGCCACGCCGTCGGCCTCGATCTTCTCGCGGGACGGGCCGAGCAGGTGTTCGACGTGGGAGGTGTCGAACGGTGCCCCGATCGTGACGACGGCTCTGACCTCGGGGATCTGGTGTGCGGCGGCGAGTACGGCGGCGCCGCCCAGTGAGTGTCCGATGAGGACCGCCGGGGCGCCGATGGTGTCGCGCAGGTGGTTCGCGGCGCAGACGAGGTCGTCGACGTTGGACGTGAACGTGGTGTTGGCGAAGTCGCCGTCGGACTGGCCCAGGCCGGTGAAGTCGAACCTGAGCACCGCGACCCCGCGTTCGGCCAGCCGGCGGGAGATGCGGCTGGCTGCCACCGAGTCCTTGCCGCAGGTGAAGCAGTGCGCGAAGACGGCGGTGGCGGTGATGTCGCCCTCGGGTAGTTCGAGGCGGCCAGCCAGCGCCTGGCCGTCGATGCCCGCGAAGACCGCTTTCCGGTTGTCCATGACCTCTATGGTGCGTCACGTGCGCTATCAGTACCTCGACGACCGGCTGCGGCGGGCGTTCGACGACGCCGGGCTCGGCCGGGGGCAGCGGGCGTTGCTGCAGGGTGTGCTGAGGGCGCTCGACCCCGACGCGCACCTCGGTGAGCACGTCGCGGGGCTCAACAGCGCTGTCCTCGCCGTCACGCGTGCCCAGACCGCGTTGGAGAGCCACGCCACCGAGGACCAGCCGCGGTGGAACCTGTTACGGCGCATCATCGCGACCTCGCTCGCGTGCATGGACGCCGCCAAGCCCGCCTACGCGCACGGCGGTGGACTGGAGCTCGCCAAGGCGCGCAGGGTTCTCGTCCAGGTCGACGCCGCCATCGTGGCCGACGGCCCGAAGCTCGATCCCCTGGTGACGGCCGCCGCCGCGGCGAAGCTCGATCCGCGGGCGCTGCGCAAGGCCGTGCGGAGGTGGATCACTCCACTGTGGAACGGGGTGGAGCTTCCGTTGCGCGCCAGGATGATCGCCGAGGTCGCGGTCGTCGTGGCGATGCACGGGCGGGACGGCAGGCAGCTCAGGACGGACCTGCTGCGGTGGCTCAAGAAGCCCGGTGACCTCTCCGAGGTGCTCTGGCCGAAGGAGCGGAAGCACGTTGTGGCGCTCGTGGTCAGGGGTGCGCGGGTGCTCAGGCACCTGGACGGGCTGTTGCCCGGTGCACGGCAGGAGCCGTTGCACCGCAACAGGTTGCCGAAGGACGACTTCCTGAAGGACGCCGTCAACGGGTCGTCGGTGCTGGTGCGGGTGCCGGTCGTGGCCGCCGACGTGCACACGGCCGCGCTGCGGGGGCGCCGGATCCTCAGCGAGGTGCTCGACCAGTACGCGGCGGGGGAGCGGCTCACCGAGCTGGACATCGCACCGGTGTGGCAGGTCAGCGAGCCGGGTGGGCGGGTCACGCGCGGCACGGAGCACCAGCGCACGGTCGGCAACGCCTACCCGCTCACCGCGTACTGGCCGGCTGAGCTGCGCAGTGCGATGCGGGTGGCGAACCTGGCGCGGCAGGTCGACGCGCCGATGGCCAGCGCCGGGCTCGCGTGGAGTGCGCTGGAGGCGACCGGGCTCGACCCGGGCAAGATCGCGTGGCTGGCCAAGGCGTGCGCGCTGCAGATGCTGCGGCAGCACCTCGTCAGCCTGCACGTCGTGCTCACCACGCACGACACCGAACTGCGCAAACCGCTCGACGCGCGAGTGCCGACCACCGGTGTGAAGCACCACCTGAAGTCCGTGGACGCGTGGCTCGAAGTCCTCATCGAGCACAACCGCCCGAACGCGGACCTGGACGCCGCCCAGAAGGCCATCACCGCGCTCGCCGAGAGCGAGGGCGGGCTCGTGCAGGACCTCACCGAACTGTGGCGCGCCCGGCTCGCGGACTCGAAGGTCCTCGCGGGCTGGCTGCGCGAACAGGAGGACACCGCCGCCGCGCTGCTCGAATGGCTCTACGTCACGAGGAACCTGGCGTTCCACGCGGGACGGTTCGCCTCGCCCGCCGACACGCTGACCGCGCACGCCGGGCAGGCCGTCGCCGACCTGACGCTCGAGTTCCTCGGGAACTGGCGCACCGTGGAGAGACGCGCCCAGGAGGGACAACGCGGCCGGCGGGAGACCTCCGCGGTGGAGATCTACCGTCGGCTCGCGCAGCGCGAGGACCAGCTGGTGGCCCGGCTCAAGCGAGCGGGGTCCGTTCGCAGGCTCAGCGTCGAGGACATCTCCGGCCCCGACGAGAAGTGGTGGTCGCGCGGCAAGACTTAGGACAAGAGGTGAGGACGGAAGTTACGGCTTGGCCTTCGTCAGCCAGTCCTCGACCCGGTCCGGGTTCGCCTCGACCCACCGCTTCGCCGCCTCGTCGGGCGACATCTTGTACTTCGCGATGAACGACGCGACCGTGTCCTGCTCGTCGTTGCTCCACTGGAAGTTCTGCACGAGCCTGGCAGCGGGGCCGCCCTTGTCCATGAACTTCTTCGACGCGATCTTGTCGAGCTCGTAGCGCGGGTAGTCGCAGGCGACCTTGGCCGCGTCCGCGTCACAGCCCGCCGTGTACTCGGGCAGTTCGATCTTGACCAGCTCGATGTCGAGGTGCAGCCACTGCGGTTCGAAGAAGTAGCCGATGAGCGGCGTCTTCTTCTCCTGCGCCTGGCGGAAGGCCTTGATGCTGGCCTCCTCGCTGCCCGCGTAGACGACCTTGTAGTTCAGGTTCAGGTTCTTGACCAGGGCCTCGTCGTTCGTGACGAACGACGGGTCGCCGTCGAGCACCTGACCCTTGCCGTCGGACTGGGCGGTCCTGAACTTCTCGGCGTACTTGTTGAGGTTCTGCCAGTTCGTGATGTCCGGGAACTCTTTCTTCATCCACGGCGGCACGTACCAGCCGATCACACCCTTGTTGCCCGACGGGCCGACCCGCACGGCGGTGCGCTTCTCGTCGATGTACTTCTGCTTCAGGTCCTCGTGACCCCAGTTCTCCAGGATCACGTCGATCTCGCCGGAGTCGAGGCCCTGCCAGGCGGTCTGCTCGTCGACTTCCTTCTTCGTCACCTTGCAGCCGAGCCGCTTCTCGGCGAGATACGCGACCACGGCCGCGTTCGCCGCGTAACCGACCCACGGGTTGACCGCGATGGTGATGGAGTCGCAGGGCTCGGTGGGTGCTGCCGAACTGGAACGCGGTGATGCCGTTGATCCACCGCCACATCCGGCAATTGTCAACACGAGCGTCAAAGCCAGAGCGATTCTGGGGGCTTGCACGAACAGCTCCTCATCGGAGGGGGAGAGAGCGGCGCATGAGACCGGTCCGTTCAGCTTTTCCCCTTCGATCAGACGGCGTCAAGTCATGGGATGACCGGTTGTCCACAAAGGATCAGATTTGTATCAGCCCTTGACCGTACTCGTGCGAAGGTCGATGCTGTCGCGCATCGAGAAACGGTGTGCGCAGTCCGCAACAGGTCGGAGTGGTTTGGCGTGGATCCCGTGATTTCGGTCAGGGACCTGTGGAAGGTGTTTGGCCCCAACGCATCGCAACTGGTGGCCTCGGACGAGCTCAAGGCGTTGTCACGGCAGGAGTTGATGGACCGCACCGGTGCCGTCGCCGCCGTGCGGGGAGTCGACTTCGACGTCGCTCCCGGCGAGATGTTCGTGGTCATGGGATTGTCCGGATCAGGCAAGTCCACACTGGTCCGTTGTCTCACGAGGCTCGTGGAACCCACTGCTGGAACGATTGTGTTCGAGGGCGAGAACATTCTCGACGCGGACGCCAAACGTCTGCGCGACCTGCGCAGGAACAAATTCTCCATGGTGTTCCAGCACTTCGGTCTTCTCCCACATCGGACGGTGGCCGACAACGTCGGTTACGGCCTGGAAATCCGCGGGGTACCGCGGGCGAAACGGGGCGAGCGGTCGCAGGAGGTGATCGACCTCGTCGGGCTGTCCGGATACGAGAAGTCCTATCCGGATCAACTCTCCGGCGGTATGCAGCAACGGGTCGGTCTCGCGCGCGCTCTGGCGGGCGACCCCGACGTGCTGTTCTTCGACGAACCCTTCTCCGCGCTCGACCCGCTGATCCGGCGCGACATGCAGTCCGAGGTCATCAGGCTGCACCGCGAGGTCGGCAAGACGATGGTGTTCATCACCCACGACCTCAGCGAGGCGCTCAAGCTGGGCGACCGCATCCTGATCATGCGCGACGGCAAGGTCGTGCAGGTCGGCACCGGTGACGAGCTGGTCGGCGCACCCGCGGACGACTACGTGCGCGACTTCGTGAGGGACGTGCCGAAGTCGCACGTGCTGACCCTGAAGTGGATCATGCGCCCGCCGCGGCCGGACGACGAGCTCGACGGCCCCGAGCTGTCGCCGGAGACCGTGGTGCGCGAGGCCGTCCGCAGCGTGCTGGGCGCCGACAAGCCGGTGAAGGTCGTGCGGGACGGCGAACTGCTCGGTGTGGTCGCGGACGAGGAGATCCTCGGGGTCGTGGCCGGGGAGGCGTGACGTGGTCGCCGTCGCTGCCCCTCGGCAGCTCCCCCGACTGTTCCAGCACAAGAAGTCGCTGATCTTCGCCGCGATCGTCGTCGCCTGGCTGGTGCTGTGGCTGGTGTTCCGCAACGTCGGGACGCTCGCGCTCGGCGCCGCCGACCTGACGCCGTTGCACCGCTGGATCAACGGCGTCAACGACGCGGTCGGCGCGTCCAGGAACTCGAACCCCGTCTTCCTGTACTTCTTCAACGAGATCCGGCTCGTCATCGACGAGTTCGTGACGTTCATCCAGGCCCTGATCGCGCAGCCGTCGTTCGGCCGGCCCGTGCCGGTGATCGGCTGGCTCGGCGTGGTCGCGATCGCGGGCTTCGTCAGCCTCGCGGTCGCCGGCTGGCGGGTCGCGCTGCTCACCGTCGCGGGTTTCGTGTTCCTCGGCCTGCAGGGTCTGTGGCAGGAGAGCATGGACACGCTCTCGCTGACGCTGGCCGCGGTCGTGATCTCGTTGCTCGCCGGCATCCCGCTGGGCATCTGGGCGGGACTGTCCGATCGGGCCAACCGGGTCCTGACGCCGGTGCTCGACTTCATGCAGACGATGCCGACGTTCGTCTACCTGGCGCCGCTGACGCTGTTCTTCCTGATCGGTCCGGCGAGTGCGACGATCGCGACGCTGATCTACGCGGCTCCGCCCGCCATCCGGATCACCGCGCACGCCATCCGTTCGGTGCCGCGCAACACCGTCGAGGCGAGTGAGTCCCTGGGCGCGACGCGGAACCAGACGCTGGTGAAGGTGCTGCTGCCGTCCGCGCGCAAGACCATCGTGCTCGGCGTCAACCAGACGATCATGGCCGCGCTGGCCATGGTCACGATCGCCGCGCTGATCGACGCGCCGGGCCTCGGCAAGACCGTCGTGAAGGCGCTGCAGACCCTCGACGTCGGCACGGCGTTCAACGCGGGCCTCGCGATCGTGGTGCTGGCCATCGTGCTGGACCGCGTGACCACCGCCGCGGCGGGCGAACGCCGCAAGCTCCCGCGCTGGGCGTTGTTCGGCGGGCTCGGTGTCACGGGCGTCTGCGTCTACCTCTCCCACACCTACCTGTGGGCGGCGGAGTTCCAGTCGGACGTGGAGATCGGCAGCTCGATCAACAAGGGCGCCACGGCCGTGACGGAGTGGGCGCAGGACTCGCTTCCGGTGCTCACCGGCGGTTTCAAGGACTTCGTCACGTTCGCGCTGATCAACCCGCTGCAGGCGCTGCTGGCCGAGTCGCCGTGGTTCCTGGTGGCGCTGGTGGTCGTGGCGCTGTCGTTCATGGTCGGCGGTGTCCGGTCCGCGATCGTCTCGGCCGTGTGCATCGCCCTGCTGATCGCGACCGGCCTCTGGCAGGACTCGATGATCACGCTGGCGTCCACGCTGGTCGCCACGATCCTGGTGATGCTGCTCGGGATCGTCGTCGGTGTCTGGATGGGACGGAGCAGGCGGGCCGACCGGTTCATCCGGCCGGTGCTCGACGCCGCGCAGGTCATGCCGGCCTTCGTCTACCTGGTGCCGTTCCTGGCGTTGTTCTCCGCGTCGCGCTTCACCGCGATCATCGCCGCGGTGGTGTTCGCGGCGCCGGTGGCCATCAAGATCATCGCGGACGGGATCCGCGCGGTGTCGCCCGCGACCGTCGAGGCGTCCACCGCGCTGGGGTCGAGCTCGTGGCAGACGATCGTGAAGGTGCAGCTGCCCATGGCGCGCGGTGCGTTGACGCTCGCCGCCAACCAGGGCCTGATCTACGTGCTCTCGATGGTCGTCGTCGGCGGTCTCGTCGGCGCCGGCGCGCTCGGTTACGACGTGGTGGCCGGGTTCTCGCAGGGACAGTTGTACGGCAAGGGGCTCGCGGCCGGACTCGCGATCGTCGTGCTGGGCGTGATGCTCGACCGCCTCACCCAGGCGGCCGCCAAGCGGTGGACCAACTAGGAGGTCTGGAAAGTGGCAAGGCACAGCGTGCTGGGGGCGGTGCTCGTCGGAGCACTCGCTTTGGCTGGTTGCGGTGGCGCCAAGGTCGGTGACACCTCCTCGGGTGCGACCGGCGACTGCGGCACGTTCAACCTCGCGATCAACCCGTGGGTCGGTTACGAGGCGAACGCGGCCGTGCTCGCGTACGTGGCCGAGAAAGAGCTCAAGTGCAAGGTCACCAAGAAGGAGCTCAAGGAAGAGGTGGCCTGGCAGGGCTTCGGCACCGGTGAGGTCGACGCCGTGGTCGAGAACTGGGGCCACGACGACCTGCGCAAGAAGTACGTCGACGAGCAGAAGACCGCCGTCAGCGCGGGGTCCACGGGCGTGAAGGGCCAGATCGGCTGGTACGTGCCGCCGTGGCTCGCCAAGGAGCACCCCGACATCCTGGACTGGAACAACCTCAACAAGTACGCGGACAAGTTCAAGACCTCCGAGTCCGGCGACAAGGGCCAGCTGCTCGACGGCGACCCGTCGTTCGTGACGAACGACGAGGCTCTGGTGAAGAACCTGAACCTCAACTACAAGGTCGTCTACGGCGGCAGCGAGACCGCGCTGATCCAGGCCTTCCGCCAGGCGGAGAAGGACAAGAAGTGGGTCATCGGCTACTTCTACTCGCCGCAGTGGCTGCTCAACGAGATCAAGCTCGAGAAGGTCAAGCTGCCCGCGTACACGCCGGGTTGTGACGCCGACGCCGAGAAGATCGCCTGCGACTACCCGGACTACGACCTCGACAAGCTCGTGTCGAAGAAGTTCGCGGACGCCAACGGCCCGGCCTTCCAGCTGGTCAAGAACTTCAAGTGGACCAACGAGGACCAGAACACCGTGGCGAAGTACATCGCCGAGGACAAGATGAAGCCCGAGGACGCCGCCAAGAAGTGGGCGGAGGCCAACGCCGACAAGGTCAAGGCCTGGCTGCCGAAGGCTTAGAGAACACGAGTCGTAGGGGGTGTGGTTCCTGGACGAGAGGAACCGCACCCCCTACGACTACCCCCGGCATCACGCAGCCTGTGGCCCGGCGGGAACCTCAGGCTCGTGCCGGTGCGTCATCCGGTGCCACCACGACCGCGGCTGCCCGCCGTTGCGGTAGTACTCCCGGACGCGGCGGGCGTCCTCCCGCAGGGCCTCCTGCCGGTAGTCCATCTCCGCCTTGATCGCCTCGGGCGTCCATTCCATCTCACTCACTCCTCAGTTCGTCTTCCTGATGACGATGAGGTTGCTCCTGAGGGGTGGGCCCCGACATCGGACGATCACCCAAGGTCGCACCGCCGGACCCCTTACGCCGCACTCCGGTAGCCGGATCAGCGGATGCCGCCGGGCCGGGTAAGGGGCGACGATCGAGGGCATGACTGTCGCCCACTTACCCACCCGACCTGCGAAGTTCTTCGATCCCGCCACCGAAGTGCACTTCGACGAGCAACTCGGCACCTGGCACGTGTTCGGCCTCGCCGACGTGCAGCGGGTGCTGTCCGACGAGGAGCACTTCTCCGCGGGCTACGGCCTGACCGACGAGACGCGCCCGCTCGCCAACGCCATGCTGAGCGGCATGTGGGCCGCGGACGGGCAGCGCCACCGCGACCTGAGGGCCGCCGTCGCCGACCCGTTCAGCCCGCGCGTGATGGCGAGGCTCGAGGAGCGGATCCGCGCGATCTCCGTCGAACTGGTCGACGACCTCGACCCGGCGGGCTTCGACGTCGTCGCGCGCATCGCCCGGCCGTTGCCCACGCGGGTGATCTGCCACCTGCTCGGCCTCGACCTCAGCGCCGAGACGCTCATGACCGCGTGGCTGGAGGAGTGGTACAAGGCCTCGGTCACGACGAACACGCTGCCGTCGCAGTCCGAGATGGCCCGGTTCTTCGCCGACGAGGTCGGCCGCCAGCGGACCGAGCCGAAGGGCGGCCTGATCGCCGAGCTGATCGCGGCCCAGGACCGCGGTTACCTCGTCGACGGGCGGCCCCTGTCCGACTGGGACCTCGTCGGGTACTGCGCGATGCTTCTCGGCGCCGGGGTCGACACGGTGTACGCGAGCATCCCGAACGCGGTGCTGTTCCTGACCGAGTTCGGCTGCTGGGAAGAGCTGCGCGCCGACCCGTCGCTGATCCCGGGCGCCGTCGAGGAGACCATGCGCTGGTACCCGGTGTTCCCCGGACCCCGCCGGCTGGTGCTGCGCGACGTCGAGATCGGCGGGCGGGCGATCGCGGCGGGCCAGTGGGTCACCGGGTGGCTCAGCGCGGCCAACCGGGACCCGTCGCGCTACGCGGACCCCGAGGTGTTCGACATCCGCCGCAAGACGCGGATCATGACGTTCGGGCACGGCCCGCACCACTGCCTCGGCGCGGGCCTCGCGCGGCTGGAGCAGCGGGTGCTGCTGGAAGAGATGGTGCGCCGGCTTCCGTTGCTGCGCAGGGAAACCGGCGCACCGCTCGTGCGGCGGGAGTGGATGCTCGACAACCTCGAGACAGCCACCTTCCGCTTCGACTAGTCGGCCACGGCGTTCGTCCCGGCCGCCTTGCGCACGCTGGTCGTCGTGGCGCGCGCCTGGTTGTCGTCGGGCTTGGCGTCCGAACCCCAGCCGCGGTCGGGCATGGTGGCCTCCACGCGGAACTCCACCGTGCCCTTCGCGGCGTCCTCCGCCGAGTAGGTGTAGGCGAACGGGAAGCCGGTCCTGCCGGACGCGGACGCCGCGACCCACTGCGTGGTGTGGCCGATCTCCAGGTCGTACCCGCCAGGGGCGCCGCCGACCTTGTAGAGCGTCACGCGGACGTTCTCGTCGTGCCGGGTGTTGGCGACCGTGGCCGTGAACGACCTGGTCTGGCCCGCTCGTGCCGACGCCGGCACGGTGAACGCGGTGACGGCCACGTCGTGCGTCTCGACCTTCACCGTTCCCGATCCGGTGCCGGTGCGGCCGTCCTTCGTCGACCCCGTCACCGAGAGCGTGTACTCGCCGTCGGCCGCGTACCGGTGCCTGATCTGCTCACCGGGCACGATCGGGGCCGAACCGCCGTCACCGAAGTGCACCGTCCCGCTGACGAACGGCCGCGGGTCACCGGTGTACGGCTGCAGCGTGACGTCGGTGAACACCGTGGGGTTGTTGGGATGAGCGGAGACGTACGGCTTCAACGGGGCCGCCTCGCCGACCTCCACGAAGAACGTTCCCGCGTCCTCCGGTGAGTCCGCGACCCGGATCAGGTAGGACTCACCGGGCGTCGCCGCGAACACGGCGTCCGGGTAGATGTCGCGACCGGTCGGCTTGCAGTCCAGTTCGGACAGGTCGGACGCCCGGTGGACGCTCACCACCCCGCGGCCGGACAGCAACCGCACGAACTTCGCCTGCGAAGGCGTGTAGCGGTACCAGACCGACTGCGTCGCACCGGTGTCGCAGCTCGCCGCGGGCTCGCCGGGCTCCGCCGACGCGCGGCGCAGGTCGCCCTCGACGCGGTCGGACAGCTCGACGGGGGCCGCCGCCGCGAGGGCGTCGTTCGGCGCGGGGTCGATCGGGAGCAGGGACACGCTGACCGGGCCGCCGCTTCCCTGGTAGTACTCGACGACCATCACGTGGTACGTCACACCCGCCTGGACGCGGAACGTGTCGTCGTAGGGAGTGCTGGAGGCGCAGGCACCCTGCACCGGCGTGAGTGCGCCGCGCTCGCCGGTGAACACGCCGAAGAACGGCCCGAACCGGGTGGACTGCGTCCGCAGCCGGACGATGCCGTCCGCGGGTGCGGTGTAGCGCAACCACACCGAGCCCTCGCCCCAGTGGTTGCAGGCGTTCGGGTCGTCGGTCGCCTTGGTGGCACCGGTCGTGTCGATCGCCGACTGGAACGGCAGCGCGGTCACGTCGATCGCGGTGTCGAAGTCGTCGCCCGCCGGAGCGGCCAGCGCCACCGCCGGAGCGAATGCCGCCAGCACCGCCGCGGCGAACGCGGACGCGAGAATTCTCTTGGACAGTCTCATGATCTCCCCCGGATCAGTTCGCGACGGCGGCGGCGGACACCAGCGCCGGCTTGACGGTCGTGGCGATCGAGATGACCTCGTTGTCGCCCGGGACCGAGTCGCGCACCGGGTAGGACAACTGCGGTTCGACGACCGCGCGGAACGAGACCTTGCCGGCCGCCGCGTCCTGCGGGGTGAAGGTGTAGGCGAAGGGGAACTTCACCTTGCGGGTCGGGTGCGCCGGTACGTCGATCGTGAGCGTGCCGACCTCCTGCCACCCGTCGGGACCGCTGCGGTACAGGGTGGTCGTCACCTTCTCCTGGTAGCGGGTGTTCGAGACCTGGACGGAGATCTGCTTCTGCTCGCCCGCCCGTGCGGCGGTGGGCACGGTGAACTTGGAGATGCCGACGTCGTGCGTCTTCACCGTGACCGTCGTCGTGTCCGTCGCCGTGCGGCCGTCTCCGGCCTTCGAGCGCACGGTCACCGTGTAGACGCCGTCCGCGGCGTAGCGGTGCGACTTGCCGGTCTCGGTGCTCGGTGGCGCGGTCGTGCCGTCACCGAAGTCCCACTCCGTCGTGACCGGGTCGTCGTGGTCGTTCGTGTGGTCGAGGGAGAAGCCGATGGTCTCGAAGACCGATCGCTCGTGGTCGTAACCGGTGTGGACGCTCGTCCGGAGCGGCTCCGTCTCGGTCAGTTCGAGGGTCGAGGGGTAGCTGTAGTAGCCGCCGCCGGACCACTGGACGTAGTACGTCCTGCCGGCGATGACGGCGACCGACTTGCCGTTGCCGTACTGGGGACCCTCACAACCGACGAGGGTCAGGTCGTCGATCGAGGTGCCCTCGTAGACGGCCGCGGTGGGGCCGGAACCCCATCCCTCGACGTGCAAGAGCACCGAGTGGTTCCTCGTGGGCGTGTAGGCGTACCAGACCGACGGCGCGCTCGAACTGGCGCAACCACCGGCATTCGGCTCGTTGCGCTCGCGGGAGGCGCGGGTGTAGTCCGGCTGCGGCGCGCTGAACGGCAACGTCGTCACCGGCTCGGCGCCGGCCAGGTCGTCGCCCGGCAGGCGGGAGATCCTGTCCAGCGCGAGCTTCACCTGGCCACCGGGACTGTTCGTCCCGCTCACCATGAAGTGGTAGGTGGTGCCGGCCTTCACGGGGAACGTGAGCGGCGTGTCCCGCTCGGTCGTGCAGCCGTCGTAGAACGAGTTCCAGACCGCCTTCAGGTCGCCGCGCCCACCGGTGAAGGTGGCCACGTTCAGGTCCCGGTCGCTGCCCTCGGTCTTCAGCCGCAGCAGACCGTCCTCGGTCGCGGTGTAGCGGTACCAGGAAGAGGCCGGCACCGAGTAGCCGTTGCACCCGGCCGGGTCGTCCAGTGCCTTGGTCGACTCCGTCGTGTCCTGCTCGACGGCGTACGGCAAGGCACCGATGACCGTGGCGGTGTCGAAGTCGTCGTTGGCGGGCGGCGCGGCGTGCGCGATCCCCGGCGTGATCATCCCCAGCGCGACCGCGGTGACCACCGCGACCGATCTCCAAGAAGGCATGCGAAAGTTCCCCCTTTGCCCCTCGCCCCCACCTGCTTCCGGTGGAAGGCCCCACCCCCTAACGCACTCGGGCGGGGTGCCGGTTGCCCAACCCCGCCCGAGTTACGCCGTTCGGCCTACTTCTGCATCGCCATCACGTCCGCCGCCCACCGCCACGGCTCCGCGGTGCCGCCGGGCAGCGAGTTGAAGTACTCCCAGCCCGCCACACCGCCGAAGTTGGCGTACTTGGTCTTCAGGCTGGTGACGGTGTTCTTCAGCGTCGTCATGCTCACGTAGCCCGACCCGCCGTTGGCCGTGCTGGTGAGGACGCCGAGCACGACCTTGTTCGCCGGGATCACCCGGCGGTTGACGATCTGGTCGTAGTGCGCGGTGCTGCCCGCGTTGCCCCAGCCGTTGTAGAACTGGCCGTTGAACCACGCGATCTTCGAGCCGTGGCTGCGGTACAGGTCCTCGTAGTTGAAGCCGGAGAGATTGCCGCCGCCCCACAGCGCACTCGCCACCGGGGAGAGCGTGACGATGAAGCCCGCGCCGAAGTCGGTCTTCAGCCGGTCGATCACGCGCCGGATGCCCGCGATCGACATCCGCTCCTCGACGTCAAGGTCGACGCCGTTGAGCCTGTAGGTGCGGATCGTGTCGCGCAGCAACGGGTAGTAGGTGTCGAACTGGGTGTCCAGCCTTGCGAACGACCCTTGTGCCGCCCCGCCGACCATGCCGATCACGTTGACGCCGCGGGCCTGCATCGCGGCGAGGTCCTGCCACATCTGCGTGTACCGCGAGTGCGACGGCGGGTGGTCGTTGAGGTGGACGATCCTGTTGTCGTTGAGGTGGATCGCGGCGACGAGCACGTCCGTGACGCCGGTGCCGCGGTCGAGCAGGGGCTTGGGCGAGACGTACGTCCCGGTCGCGCCGTTGCTGTACTGGGTCTGGTAGTAGACGACGGTTCGCTTCTGGGTGGCCGCCTGGGCCGGTGGCGCGGCGAGCGCCACCAGCAGCAGGGCGAGGAACAGCTTCTTCATGCGCTACCTCGTGAATCGCAGGGTGATCACTTGGAACGGACGCAGCACCACCTCTGCCGACTGCTCGGCCAGGGGCCGTTCGAGCAGGTCGGTCTCCTGGATCCGGGTGTGGGCGAAGGAGGTGCTGATCGAGGCGCGGGCACGGCCGCCGTGCGCCTCGTAGAGCCGGACGACCACGTCGCCCGACCGGTCGTCGGCCAGCTTCAAGGCCTCGACCCTCACCGCCGGGTTATCCGTGCGCACCAACGGTTCTGGTGCTCGCGAACCCCGGACGGCCTGTGGCGGCAGGTTGATGCGGTAGCCGGCGTCGATGGCGGCCGGCAGGTTCCCGATCACGAGGGCGTAGCGGAAGCGGTGCTCGCCCTGGTCGGTCTCGGGGTCGGGGAACCTCGGTGCGCGCAGCAGGGACAGGCGCACGGTCGTGGTGGTTCCGCCGTCGTCACGGGTGGTGCGGGTGACCTCGTGGCCGTAGGTCGAGTCGTTGACCACCGCGACGCCGTAGCCGGGTTCGCCGACGTGCAGGTAGCGGTGGGCGCAGATCTCGAACTTGGCCGCCTCCCACGAGGTGTTGGTGTGCACCGGGCGGTGCAGGTGCCCGAACTGGGTCTCCGCCGTGGAGACCTCGGCGCGCAGGTCGAGCGGGAACGCGATCTTGAGCAGCTTCTCCCGTTCCTGCCAGTCGACCTCGGTGTCGAAGTCGACCTGCTTCGCGCCCTCGCGCAGCCGGATGGTCTGGGTGAGCACGGAGTCGCCGAACTTCGCCCTGACCACGACACCTTCGGAAGCGTCGACGCGTTCGGACGGGGTCAGGTCGGCCTTCCAGTTGCGGTAGAACGGGTCGATGTCCCAGGCGTCCCACTGGTTCGGGTTGTCGCGGTGCAGTTGCGGCATGCCCGCGAACCCGTGCGGTGGCAGGACTTCGCGGTCCTCCTCGAGGTCCAGGATCGAGGTGACGATCCCCTCGGCGTCGATCGTGACGCGCAGCCTGCCGTTGTCCAGCACGCCGTCCACCGGTGCGACGAACGGGCGAGGTGTGTCACCGCCGAGCACGTCGAACGTCAGCTCGTCGTCGCCCTCGCCCTTCAGCGCGTCGATCGCGGTGGCCGTGAGGGCCTTCAGTTCGGATGCCACGCGGGCGTAGGTGGCCTCCGCCTCGCGGTGCACCCAGGCGATCGAGCTGCCGGGCAGGATGTCGTGGAACTGGTGCAGCAGCACGGTCTTCCACAACCGGTCGAGGTCTTCGTACGGGTAGTCGGCGCCCTGCAACGCGGCGGCTGTGGACCAGTGCTCGGCCTCGCGCAGCAGGTGTTCGCTGCGGCGGTTGCCCTGCTTGGTCTTGGCCTGCGTGGTGTAGGTGGCGCGGTGCTTCTCCAGGTACAGCTCGCCCGCCCACACCGGGGCGTCCGGGTACTCGTCTTGCGCGGCCTGGAAGAAGTCGCGCGGGGGTTCGACGCGGACCGTCGGCGAGCCTTCGAGGTTCGCGACGCGGTGCGCCGTCTCCATCATCTCGCGGGTCGGGCCGCCACCGCCGTCGCCGTAGCCGAACGGGACGAGGGAACGCGAGGCCTTGGCGTGCTCGGCGAACTGCCTCGACGCCCGTGCCAACTCCTCGCCGGACAGCGACGAGTTGTAGGTGTCGACGGGCGGGAAGTGCGTGAAGATCCGCGTGCCGTCGATGCCCTCCCACCAGAACGTGTGGTGCGGGAACTTGTTGATCTGGTTCCACGACAGCTTCTGGGTGAGGAACCAGCGCGATCCCGACAGCTTGATCAGCTGGGGGAGTGCGGCGCTGTAGCCGAACGAGTCGGGCAGCCAGACCTCCTCGGTCTCGACGCCGAAGTTGTCGAGGAAGAAGCGCTTGCCGTGCACGAGCTGTCGGGCCATCGCCTCGCCGCCGGGCATGTTCGTGTCGGACTCGACCCACATGCCGCCGACCGGCACGAACTGTCCACTCCGGACCTTCTCGCGGACGCGGTCCCAGACGTGCGGGTGGTGCTCCTTCATCCAGGCGTACTGCTGGGCCTGCGAGCACGCGAAGTAGAGGTCCGGGTACTCGTCCATCAGCTTGGTGACGTTCGAGAACGTGCGCGCGCACTTGCGGACGGTCTCCCTGAGCGGCCACAGCCAGGCGGAGTCGATGTGCGCGTGGCCGATCGCGGAGACCTTGTGCGCGGAGGCGTTGGCGGGCAGCGACAGCACACCGGCCAGTTCCTCCCGGGCCAGGTCGGCGGTCGCGGCGACCTCGTTGAGGTCGAGCGCGTCCATCGCCCGGTCCAGCGCGTGCAGGACCTTGTGCCGGCGCGGGTCGTGGTCCGGCAGTTCCCTCATCAGCGACTGGAGCACCTCGATGTCGAGCATCAGGTGCCACACCTGCGGCTGGAACACCGCGAGCTCGGCCTTGAGGATCTTGTACAGCGGTTCGGTGCCCGCCGTCTCCTTGTCGCCCAGCGAGGTCGGCAGGAACGGGTGGAAGTCGAGGATCGTCGGGTTGCCCGCGGCCTCCAGGTAGAACAGCACCTCGGAGCCGTCCACGGGCAGGTAGGTGTTGCGCGGCTCGATGCCCTTGATGGGCAGGCCGTCGGCCGTGTAGGCGAGGCCCTCGGACTGGAAACCGGGGCCGGGATGGGTGAAGCCGAGGTCCAGAACGACCTCGACCTGCTTGCCCTCCCAAGCCTCGGGGACGCTGCCGGTCAGCCGGAACCAGCTCGTGCTCCACGGCGCGCCCCAGGCGTCGCCGACCTGCGCCGGTTCGTAGGTGGCTCCGAGGGCCTCGGCGACCGGGACGGGCTCGTCCGGCACGGTCCAGACGGCGAGCTCCAGCGGTGCGGTCTCGCCGTAGACGGCCGGGCGGATGCGTTCCTTCAGCGTGCGGTTGAGTCGTTCTTCCAGCAGCGCGCGTTCGTCGTGCACGTCGTCACCCCAGCTCGATCGAGGCCCGCACGCCGTCACGCGCCAAGCCCATCCACTCTTCGAAGAAAGCACCGCCCGGACCCCACGAGGGCCGGTCGCCGTGCAGCGTGATCGGCGTGCGCTCGACCGGTTCGTACGCTGCCTCGCGCACGATCCGGGCGATCGCCTCGCCGAGCGGCTTGACCTCGCGTTCCGTCGTCAACAACCCCAACTCGTACTCGCGTTCGGGGAAGTCCATCAACGCGCGGTCGACGTCGTGCGAGCACCACCACGTGACGCCCCACAGGTTCGAGCAGGTCAGCACGTTCGCAAGCGTTTGCTCGGCGAACCGCGGTGCCTGCTCGGCGCTGATCTCGGGCTGGGCGGCGCCGACCTCCTGCAGCCACACGGGCCGTTCTGGGTCTTTGGCGTGCGCTTTCGAGAGCTCGACCAGGTACTCGGCGTGATGGACGCTCTCGGCGGACATGGGCCCGTAGCGTTGCGCGGTGCCGTTGAAGACCCACGAGTGCACCGTCGTCATCGCACCCTTGTTGGCGGCGTGCTCCGGCAGGAACGCGTGCTCGCTCTCGTACCAGACTGCGTCGTACTCGGAGTGGACGTGCGGGAGGCCCGGTGCGGCCTTGTCGCACTCGCCGAGCAGCGTGTCGATCCACTCGCCCGCCTGCTCGGGCGCGCAGGGGTTCGACTCGGTGAGCAGGTTGACCTCGTTGCCCAGGGTGAAGCCGAGGAAGTTCGGCTTGTCCCTGAGGGCCTCGGCGAGGGTGCGGACGTAGAACCGCTGCCCGCTGATGACGTCCGGGTCGGTGAAGATGTTGCGGCGGTGCCAGGTCTGCACCCACGACGGGTAGAAGTCGAAGCTCGACAGGTGCCCTTGCAGCACGTCGACCTGGACGTCCAGTCCTGTCTCGTGAGCGGCGTCGAGCATCTGGGCGAGCTGCTCGACAGCTTTCGGGCGGACGAGGCTCCGGTTGGGCTGGAACACCGGCCACAGCGGGAAGACCCGCACGTGGTCGAGGCCCAGGCCCTTGATGGACTCGAAGTCGGCTTTGACGTCGTCGAGGGAGAAGTCGAGCCAGTGGTGAAACCAGCCCTGGGACGGGGTGTAGTTCACGCCGAAACGCAAGGTTGAGCTCCTCGCCTTGGTCAGCCCTTGATCGCGCCTTCTCCCACTCCGCGGAAGAAGTGCTTCTGCAGCAACAGGAACAGCAGGATCAGCGGGACGACGGCGATGATCGTGCCCGCCGCCACCAGCCGCTGGTTCTGCACGAACGTGCCCTGGAGGTACGCGAGGCCGATGGTGAGCGTGTACTTCTCCTGGTCGCTCAGCACGATGAGCGGCCACAGGAAGTCGTCCCAGCTGAACATGAACGAGAACAGCGCCACCACGACCAGCGTGCCCTTCACCGACGGCAGCGCGAGGCGGGTGAAGCGCTGCCACGCGTTGGCGCCGTCGATGATCGCGGCTTCCTCGACTTCGGCGGGGAGTGCGAGGAAGGCGTTGCGCAGCAACAGGACGTTGAGCGCGGCGATCGCGCCGGGCAGCACGACCGCGGTGAGCGTGTTGGTGAGCCCGAAGCCGCGCATCACCAGGAACAGCGAGATCATGATCGCCTCGAACGGCACCAGGATGCTGCTCGCGAAGACCACGGCGGCGAAGCGGCGTCCCCTGAACTTCAGCCGTGCCAGGGCGTAGCCGGCCATGGCCGCGCCGAGGCAGTTCGTGATGACGTTGACGCTCGCGACGCCGAGCGAGTTGAGCGCGAAGTTCCAGACCGGCACCACGTCGGCGACGGCGGCGTAGTTGCCGAACGTCGGGTCGTCGGGGATGAAGTCGGGGACGAAGACGTCCTCGTTCGGCCCCTTGATGCTGGTCGCGAACTGCCACAGGAACGGCCCGATGCTGATCGCGAGGACGGCGAGCAGCCCGAGGTAACGCAGGGCCAGGTAGACGTGGGCGCGCTTCACAGCTGGTCCTCCCTGCGGTTGAGCTTGAGGGTGACCAGCAGCAGGCCCAGCAGGATCACGAACAGGACCACGCTGAGCGCCGACGCGTACCCGACCTCACCGGTCAGGCCGCGGCCGACCGACTGGATGAGCATCACCAGGGTGGTGCTCGCCCCGCCCGGACCGCCGGACCCGCCCGACAGCAGGTAGATCTCGGAGAACACGCGGAACCCGTTGACCGCGCTCAGCGCCCCGACCAGCACCATCGTCGGCCGCAGGCTGGGCACGGTGACCGACCAGAACCTCCTGACCGGTCCCGCGCCGTCGACCATCGCGGCCTCGTGCAGGTCCTTCGGCACGTTGGCGAGCGCGGCCAGGTAGATCACCATGTAGTAGCCGAGGCCGCGCCAGACCGTCACCACCATCGAGCTGATCAGCAGCAGCGTCGAGTCGGTCAGGAACCCGATCCTGGTGCCGCCCAGCGCCTCCACCACGTTGTTCACCAGGCCGCGGCTGTCGAGCAGCCACGTCCAGATGAGCCCGACCACGACCGTGGACGCGATCACCGGCGTGAAGAACGCCGTGCGGAAGATCCCGATGCCCGGCACGACCTTCTGCACGAGCATCGCGATCAGCAGCGGCAACAGCACCAGTGGTGGGACGACACCCACCATGTAGAGACCGCTGTTGCGCGCGGCGGCCCAGAACTTGGGGTCCTGGACCATCCGCACGAAGTTGTCCACACCGGTGAACTGGCCGCCGCCCAGCGCGCTCGCGTCCGTGAACGCGAGCACGATCATGTTCAGGAACGGGAAGATGACGAACAGCGAGCAGATGGCCAGTCCTGGGGCCAGGAACAGCCACGGCGTGTACGGGCGATGAGTCATCTGTGTTGGCCTACTTGAGGAGGCGGTTGCACTCGGCGACCGCGTCGTCCAGGGCCTGCTTCGGCGACTTCTTGCCGAGCATGGCGTCGGCCAGTTGCTGCAGCAGTGCCTCGCGCATCTGGTCGCTGAACTGCACGGGCGTGTAGTTCACCGCGGTCTTGAGCTGCTTGGCCGCGGCCACCCTGACCCGTGCCTCGTCGGTGCCGTCCTCGGTGGTGAAGTACGGGTCGTCGCCGCCCTTGCTGGTGCTCGGGAAGATCGAGGCGAGCTTGGCGAACTTCACCTGGTTCTCGGCGTTGGTGGCGAACCGGCCGAACGCCAGCGCCGTCGCCTGGTTCTTGCTGCTCTTCGGCACGCTCATGCCGTGCAGGAACATGTTGGCGCTGCCCGTGTTCGTGATGGGCGTGGAGATGCCGATGTTCGCGTAGAGGCTCGGCGCGTCGGTCTTGAACTTGCCGAGGTCGTACGCGCTGCCGGGGTTGAGCGCCGTCTGCTGCGCCATGAACTTCGCGCCGGCGCCGGTGTAGTTCTGCGTGAGCGCCTCGGGGATCAGCGCGCCCGCGTCGTACATCCGCTTGTAGCTTTCGACGAACTCGACGCCCTTGGCCTCGTTGAACGTGAACTTTTCGTTCTCGAAGAGCTTGACGCCGTAGAGGCCGAAGTCGGCGATGCTCGGGGTCTGGCCGAGGATCGCGATCTTCTTCTGCGCCAGTTGGAGTGCTTGGGTTTCGAGTTCCTTGAAGTTCGTCGGTGGCTTGTCCGGGTCCAGGCCCGCCTGGGTGAACAGGGCCTTGTTGTAGAAGATCGGGCCGGTATTGAGGTACCACGGGAAGCCGTAGCAGCCGCCCTTGCCGGGGATCTCGAACGCCTGCCAGGCGTTGTCGAGGTACTCGGGTTTGGCGTCCTTGAGGGACTCGTCGAGGTTGACGAGCTGTCCCGCCTTGGCCAGCGGGAAGCTCAGGTCCGGCGGCACGTTGATCACGTCGGGCAGACTGCCCGCGCTCGCGTCCGCCATGACCTTGGCCAGGTACCCGTCCGCGGGCTGGTCGACCCACTTCACCGTGGTGCCCTGGTGCTGCTTCTGAAAAGCGTCGATGACACCGTTGACGTAGTCGGTGTACTTGGGCTTGAGGGACCAGGTCTGGAACGTGATCTCGCCCGTGACCTGGCCTGTTGCCGATGATGACGTGTTGGACGTGCCGGACAGACCGCATCCCGCTACGGGCACCGCCGCCAGGCCCGCGAGGAACGTGCGCCTCTTCATTGACACCCACCTCCTTGCTCGCGGACCCTAGCTAAACCGGTTTATCTCCGGCTAGCCTCCGAACGTCTTGTTGTCTCCTTTCGGACAGAGCGGGGTGTCGTGAAGAGGCCGACGATCAAGGACATCGCGGCGGAGGCCGGGGTGTCCAAGGGAGCCGTGTCGCTGGCCTTGAACGGCCGTTCCGGGGTGTCCGAGTCGACTCGCTCGCGGGTGCTGGCCGTGGCTTCGTCTTTGGGGTATCGGCCTTCCGTGACCGCTCGGGCGCTGTCGTCCGCGTCCGCCGATGCGGTGGGGCTGGTTCTGGTGCGGCCGCCTCGGGCTTTGGGGGACGAGGCGTTCTTCTTCCAGTTGATCGCTGGGATGCAGTCTGAGATCTCGTGTGCGTTGTTGTTGCAGGTGGTGTCGTCGCGTGAAGAAGAGATCGCGTTGTACCAGCGGTGGTGGGCTGAGCATCGGGTTGATGGGGTGTTCTTGGTGGATCTGCTGGTGTCGGATCCTCGGGTTTCGCTGATGTCTTCGCTTGGGTTGCCGGCTGTGGTTGTCGGTGGGGCCGGGCATCATGGGGCGTTGGCTTCGGTGTGGGCTGATGACTACGCGGCCATGACTTCCGTGGTGGAGTACTTGAAGGGCTTGGGGCATCGTCGGATTGCTCGGGTGGCCGGGTTGGCGTCCCTGTTGCACACGGTTCGGCGGGATGCTGCGTTTGCTTCGTCTGCTGTGGACGGTGTGGACGGTGTGGTGGTTGCTGGGGACTACACGGCTGAGTCTGGGGCGGCTGCTACCCGGGAGTTGCTGGGGAGGGGGGAGCCGCCTACGGCGATCGTTTATGACAACGATGTGATGGCTGTGGCTGGGGCTGAGGTTGCTGCTTCTCTTGGGGTGGCTGTGCCTTCGGAGTTGTCGATCGTTGCTTGGGATGACTCGGTTTTGTGTCAGCACGGGCGGTTGACTGCTTTGTCGCGGGACACGTTCGCGTTTGGGGCTCGGGCGGCTCGGGCGTTGGTGGCTGTTGTTGGTGGGGCGTTGCCGACGGATGTCGAGGATGTGTTGCCTGAGTTGGTGGTTCGGGGGAGTACTGGGGTT
>NZ_BMNC01000010.1 GCF_014646255.1 Lentzea pudingi | reverse complement strand
ACACCGCGCTCAAAGGCCTACCACCCGCCAGCCGCGTTCCTAACCTCTCAGGTCAGTACAACTAGGGCCGTCGGTGCCGGCACCCCTGTCCGGCACCGCACCGTCCCGCACAACGAGGAGGGCCCCGGTCGTGACGACCGGGGCCCTCCTCGATTTCTGGCGACTCAGGCGCCGAACCCGACCTTGCGCGAGTCCTGCGGGCCGATCTCCACGTACGCGACGCGGCCAGCGGGCACGACGAAACGCGCGCCCTTGACGTCCACCAGCGACAGCACGCTGGACTTGCCGGACACCGCGTCCGCCACCAGGGTCTCGACCTCGGACGGGTTGAGCTCACTGGTCACGACGAGTTCGCGTCCGCTGTCCGCGACGCCGATCCTGACCTCCACGCTGACCTCCGTGCTCAAGAGAAAACTCCGACCGCGAGCCTACCTAGCCGAGGCCCAGCTGCGTCATGCGCCGCGCGTGCGTCTGCTGGAGCCGGCGGAACAGCTGACCGATCCCGGCGAGGTCCCCCGACCCCCGCACGATGAGCTCCGAGAGCCCGTCGCGCTCCGCCACCACGTACTGGGCCTGCGTCAACGCCTCTCCGAGCAGCCGGCGGCCCCACAGCGCGAGCCGGTCGCGCACCCGCGGATCGGTCTCGACGGCGGCCAGGACTTCGCGTTCAGCGAACGCCGAGTGACCCGTGTCGGCGAGCACGTGCAGCACGAGCTCCCCCGTCGGCTCGTCCAGCCACGTCGCCACCTCGCGGTAGAAGTCGGCGGCGAGGCCGTCACCGACGTACGCCTTCACCAGCGACTCGAGCCACGACTTGGGGCTCGTCGACTCGTGGAACGCGTCGAAGCCCTTCACGAACGGCGCCATCGCGTCCTCGACGGCGATGCCCTCGGCGGCGAGGTGCTTCTGCAGCAGCGTGAAGTGCCCGATCTCGGCCGCGGCCATCTGTGCGAGTGCCGCACGGCCCGCCAGCGTCGGCGCCGTGCGCGAGTCCTCCGTCATCCGGTCGAAGGCCGAGAGCTCGCCATACGCAACCGCTCCCAGAAGATCGACAACACCCTCCGCAACACCCATGAGACCGAACTCTAGTGCGGCGAGCCGGACACTCACCGGCCGATCGGCGCGTTCAGGCGGACGAATCGTGGTGCCGCCTCCACGCCCGCACACCGGGCATGTGCGGGCGTGGGGGCGGTGCCGCGAGGCGTCCCCCCGAGCGCCGCGAGCGGCCGGAATCGCCGCACCAGGTGGTCAAATGTGTCTTGCCAGGTAGAATGGGTCTCGGACGCCCGGCGTGACGAGTGTGACGACCATGCTGCGCGGCGTTGAAATGGTGCGCGTACACCTTTCCCGCAGCTGCTCATCGAGCGCGGTCGAGAGGCCCGGCCAGGGCTCGTACGCGCTTGGTACGAGAGAGGCTGATCACCCTGACCGCTGAAGTAGAAGCACATCTGGACCCGGTTCTCCTGGAACACAGCGAGGCCGGAGTCCCCGAAGAAGACACGTCGCACCCGCTGCTGGCAGATGCCCCGGTGCAGTCCGAATCCCCCACGTTCGCCGAGCTCGGCGTGCGTCCGGAGATCGTCAAGGCCCTCGGCGAGGCGGGCATCGTCCGCACCTTCGCCATCCAGGAGCTCACGCTTCCCATCGCGCTCGCCGGCGACGACGTCATCGGCCAGGCGCGCACCGGCACCGGCAAGACCCTCGGGTTCGGCGTGCCGCTGCTGCACCGCGTCGACCTGCCCGGCGACGGCACCCCGCAGGCCCTCGTCGTCGTACCCACCCGTGAGCTGTGCCTCCAGGTGGCTCACGACCTCACCGACGCCGCGCGCCACCTGGGCGTGAAGGTCGCCGCCATCTACGGCGGCATCCCGTACGAGCGGCAGATCGCGCAGCTCCGCAAGGGCGCCGACGTCATCATCGGCACACCCGGCCGCCTGCTCGACCTGGCCGAACAGCGCCACCTGGTGCTCGGCAAGGTCCGCATGCTGGTGCTCGACGAGGCCGACGAGATGCTCGACCTGGGCTTCCTGCCCGACATCGAGCGCATCCTGAACATGGTCCCGGATCAGCGTCAGACGATGCTGTTCTCGGCGACGATGCCCGGCCCGATCATCACGCTGGCCCGCACGTTCCTCACGCAGCCGACGCACATCCGGGCCGAGGAGAACGACGCCGGCCAGACGCACGAGAACACCTCGCAGTTCGTCTACCGGGCGCACTCGATGGACAAGCCGGAGATGCTGGCCCGCGCGCTGCAGGCCCGCGACCGGGGTCTGACCATGGTGTTCGCGCGGACCAAGCGGACCGCGCAGAAGGTCGCCGACGACCTGACCGAACGCGGGTTCGCCGCGGCCGCCGTGCACGGTGACCTGGGCCAGGGCGCGCGCGAGAAGGCGCTGCGGGCGTTCCGCGCCGGCAAGGTCGACGTGCTGGTCGCCACCGACGTCGCCGCGCGCGGCATCGACATCGACGACGTGACGCACGTCATCAACTACCAGTGCCCCGAGGACGAGAAGACGTACGTCCACCGCATCGGCCGCACGGGCCGTGCCGGGCGCACGGGTGTCGCGGTCACGTTCGTCGACTGGGACGAGACGCACCGCTGGGCCTCGGTCAACGACCTGCTGGGCCTCGGCCAGCCGTTGCCGGTGGAGACGTACTCCACGTCCGACCACCTGTACAACGACCTGGGCATCCCGTCCGGCTCCACGGGCAGGTTGCCGCTGAGCCACCGCACCCGCGCGGGCCTCGACGCCGAAGAGGAGGAGCAGCTCGACAGCGGCAAGCGCAAGCGCCGCAGCAGCGGTGGCAGCAGTCGTCGCACCGGCTCCTCCCGCACCGAGGGCGAGCAGGCCGCGGAGACGAACGAGGAGACGAGGCCGAAGCGGTCCCGCTCGCGCACGCGCAGCCGCGCGGGCGTGACGCAGGAGGGCGAGCAGACGCAGTCGGCCGCGCCCGAGTCCGCCGAGAAGTCCGCCTCGGACAAGCCGCGCAGGCGTCGGCGTCGCCGAAGCTCTGCCGAACAGGCCGCTCCTTCGGCAGACTGATCACCATGTCGTCCCCCGGTTCCGACGTCACCGACGTCGAGGACGTCCTCGACGAGCCCGCGCACGAGGCCGTGCCCGCCGCAGAACGTCCGCCCGCCCGGTCCTGGCGCACCCGCGCCGACTTCATCGCGGTCGCAGTGATCGCGGTGGTGTCGGTGACGGCGTCCGTGCTGACCTGGGCTTTCAGCGATGCTCGTGCCACGACGTCGGTCACCGGGCCGTCGTCGTGGGAGCCGCTGCCCGAAGTGGCCACGCTGCCTCCGTCGCTCGCCGAGGTGTGGCGGGCGCGCAGCGGCGCCTCGCTGTCCCCCGTGGTCGTGCAGACCGCGTCGAAGGACACCGGCGAGGAGAAGCCGTCGACGGTCGTGACCGGCGACGGCGGCGCGGTCCACGGGCGCGACCCGCTGACCGGTGACGTGCGCTGGACGTACGAGCGCGATCTGCCGCTGTGCGTCGTGAGCACGGCGTGGGGCCGGGCGATGGCTCTCTACTCCAAGGGCACGAACTGCTCCGAGCTCACGTCGCTCGACGGCATCACCGGCGAGCGGCGGGCGCAGCGCAACGGCGACGCGGAACCGGGCACGGCACTGCTCAACGAGGGTTCGCACCTGATCACCACGGGCTCGAAGTTCGTCGAGGTGTACCGGCGCGACGACCTGGTGCGCTCGCTCGAGTACGGCGGCCTGCGCGCGATCGTGAACCCGGGCAAGCAGCCGCGCGTCGGCTGCGCGTACGGCTCGGTGGCCGTGACGACCGGCAAGTTCGCGATGGTCGAGCGCTGCCCGGACGACGCGTCGGACCGGGTGACGATCCTGAAGCCGAACCCGGACAAGTCCGACGAGCCCAAGGTGTTCGGCAGTTCCGTCACCGGCAGCAAGAACGTGCAGGTCGTGGCCATCACCGAGAAGCTCGTCGCGGTGGCGGTACCGGGCCCGAACAGGATCGTGACGTTCGACGCGGAGACCGGCAACCAGGTCGGCGAGGCGCCGCTCGACATCCCCGACGCCGACTTCACCGACCCGCCGAACCACGTCTCGCGCGTCTTCACGACGAAGACGAACGCCTTCTGGTTCTCCGGCTCCCGCACGGTCGCGCTGTCGCTGGACACCCTCACTCCACTGTGGACCGCCGAGGGCACGCTGGGCGCCGGTACGACGCTCGCGGGCCGCGCGCTCATCCCGGTGAAGGAGGGTCTGCGGGTGTACGAGCAGGCCACGGGCGCGGTCGTGGGCACGATCCGGCTGAACCGCGAAGGCCACCAGGGCCCTGTGCAACTGGCCACAGCCGGTCCGGTCGTACTCGAGCAGCGTGGCGAAACCCTGGTCGCGCTGCGATAGTTCAGCTCGTGTACTCGCAGATCAGCCCGCACCGGGCGCACCGCGTCGACTTCCCGGGCCGCTACGGCACGATCGCGGCGCTGCGCGCGCCCGCGGTGGGCGACGACTCGATGCGCACGACCGTGCTGCTCGTTCCGGGCTACACAGGCTCCAAAGAGGACTTCGCGCCGATGATCGACCCGATCGCGGACGCGGGTTTCGAGGTCGTCGCGATCGACCTGCCGGGCCAGCAGGACTCGCAGGGCCCGGACGACGAGGCGCTCTACCGGCCGGGCCCGCTCGGGTCGGTGCTCGCCGAGCTGATCGGGAAGATCGCGGCGGACGGCCGGAAAGTGCTGCTGCTCGGCCACTCCTACGGCGGCCTGGTCTCGCGGGCGGCGATGTTCGCGGGCGCCCCGGTCTCGGGGCTCACGCTGCTGTCGTCCGGCCCGTCCGAACTGCCCGCGGGGGATCGCCGCACGGTGCTGGAGGTCGGCGAGCACGTGCTGGCCGAGCAGGGCGTCGAGGGCACCCAGCGGCTGAACGAGCTGCGCTCGCAGCAGAACCCGGCGTACGCGGTGCTCCCGCAGGAGCTGAAGGACTTCTACCGCACCAGGTTCCTCAAGTCGCGGGCAGCGGCGTTGCTCGGCATGGGCAACGGTCTGCGCCACGAACCGGACCAGGTCGCGAAGCTGGCGCGCACGCTGCGGTCGTCCGGCACGCCGTGCCTGGTGGTGTGCGGCGACTCGGACGACGCGTGGTCGCCCGCCGCCCAGCGCGACATGGCGGAGCGGCTGGACGCGGACTTCGCCGTGCTGCCGGGCGTGATGCACTCACCGAACACCGAGGCGCCGCTCGACCTCATCGCCACCCTGCTGCCGACGTGGCGGGCCTGGCTGAGCTCCTGAGCCGCACCACGTTGGCACGCAAGGACTTCCTCACGTGCCAACGCGACCGCTCAGGGCGTCACGGGCGGATCTGGATCTCACCCTCGTGCGTCGCGGAGTGCGGCCACGAGCTCAGCTCCGCCTTGGCGTAGGCCGTCCCCCAGCGGAACGCCCGGTTCTGCGCCGTCACGCTGAGCTTGATGGTCTGGAACGCGCCGGTGCACGTGACGCTCTTCGACGTCCCGCCGGACGCCACGCCGCCCAGCACGGTCTGGCTGATGCTGATGTTCACGTAGCCCTGCGACGGGGAGGCCGGGCAGGAGAACGTCACGTCGACCTCGACCGCAGCCCCCAGCGCCTTCCACTTCGCCGGCGACTCGACTCTGACGAGAGCCTGCGAAGGCGACTGCGCGCTCACATCGGCCAGGACCGGTGCGATGGACGCGAGGATCGCGCCACCCGCCACGGCCACGACCGCCGCCGTCTTCCCCGCGGTCAACTTCTTCATGCTGCTGTCCCCTCTCTCATCCCGTCCTCAGTGGACGGAAACCCCAGACCGGCGCAGAGGCCGGCGACGATCAAGACGGCGGGCAGATGCCACAGGAAGTCGAACCCGCTGTGCACGAGCACAACTACGACGGCCGCCGTCGCCCCCGCCCACAGCGGAGTGCCGCGCCCGCGCCACAGGCCGACCACCACCGCGGCCACGACCCCCAGCGCGGCCAGCAAGCCGACGACCCCCAGCTCCACGAGCACCTGGAGGTACTCGTTGTGCACATAACGCATCACACGGGCGCCTTCGTTGCCCCTGTCGAAGAAAAAAGATCCGTTCCCCGGACCGGTCCCGAGCAACGGCGTCCGCGCGACGAGGTCCAGCGCGGCCCCGGTCGCCCCGGTGCGGTCGGGTGAGCTGAACGAGACGCGCGTGGCCAGGCGGTCGGCGAAGGCGAACACGGCCACCCCGCCACCGGCGAGCACCAGCAGCACGACCGGTACGGCGAACCGGCCCAGCCTGGGCAGTCCCACCGCGACCAGGGCACCGGCGACCAGCCCCGCGACCGCGAGCAGCGGTTCCGGTTCGTCGGCCACCCGCATCGACGGCAGCAGGGCGCCCACCGCCACCACGGCCCCGAGCAGCGGTGGCACGGCGGCGGTCAGCGTCGCCACGACACCCTGCGACGCGCACAGCGCCAGCAACCCGGCGAGCAGCGCGATCACCCCGGCACGGCTCATCGTCGCGCCGATTCCCGCGCACAGCAGGAAACTCGTCACCGCCGTGAACAACGTCGGCCGCAGGACCAGCGACAACACGGCGGTCGCCGCCATCACCGCGGCGGCGGCGTTCGGGTAGGTCAGGGTCGACCCCGCCCGCAGCAACCCCTCCGCGACGGTCGACCACGACGGCAGCCGGAACACCACGGCCACCCACCCGGTGAGCCCGACCAGCGCACCGACACCGGTGAGGACCGTCGCGAGAAACTCGCGCTGGTCGCGATCAGCCTGTGCCGCAACGACCGCGGCACCGACGAAGACACCCGCGGCGGCCACCGACGGCAGCCCCGAGAGCACGTCGCCTTCGAGCACCCCGCGCAGCAACGCCCACGCCGCGAACGCTCCGCCCAGTCCCATGAGGAGGTTCGGCCTCGGGCGGGCCAGCACGACGGCCACCCCGACGAGCACCGCGGACAACACCCGGCCGGGCAGGTAGTACCCGCCCTGCGCGACCACGGCCGCGGCGAACCCCGCGACCACCAGCAGCACCGGCACCGGCAACGCGACCGAATCTCGACGCGTGCCAACGACTTCTCCCGCGTCCATCGGCTTCCCCCCGTGGTCGAACCGCCTCCCCAAGCGGATCGAGAGCACACTGTAGGTGTCCAAAGGCCCCGGCGGAAGTGCGATTGCCCAGTCAATGACCCAGGACGGCGACGAACGCGCCGAGCAGCATGAACGGCCCGAAGGGCAGCGCGCTCTTCAGCGTGATCCGCCGCAGGAGCAACAGGACCAGCGACACGACGGCCGACAGGACGAACGCGAGGGCGGCGCCGAACACCAGCTCCGGCCAGCCGAGCCACGCGAGCGCCAGCCCGCCAAGCACCGCCCGGCCGAGCGCGCCGAACGTGCCGCCCTCGACGGCCAAGACCTATGTCTCACGCCTCTACGACAAGCTGGGCGTCTCGAACCGGGCGCAGGCGCTGAAGGCAGGGCTGATCCAGAGCAACGCGGCGACGGCCTGACCCGGGACTAGGCCCACCAGAACGTCCAGAGCGTCGCCGCGCTCACCACGAGCACCACGAGCGACGCGACCGGCGCCTTCCAGTCCGCGTACCGGTCAGCGACGATCTGCGCACTGACCACCAGCAGCGCCGCCACCACGTGCGCGACGACGGACAACGTCCCAGGCCCCGGCAGGTCGCGGGAGTTCGCGTAGAACTGGACGCCGATGTTCCCCAGAGCAAGAAGCACCATGCCCACGGCGAGCACACCGCTCACGGCGCGCAGGAATCCGTAGGTCCGCGACGGTCGCTTTGCTGCTTCCACGTCCACCCGAGCCACCCTACGGGTCCACGGGCGTCCGGGCTGGCATGGCCCGAACACCCCCACGAAAGCCCCGGCACCCTTAAGGCGCCAGCAACGCCCACGGGTCGAGCGACGGCGCCGCCGCCTGCCCCTCCGCACAACTCCGCCGGAAGTCGCACCACTGGCACTGCCTCCCGGTCACCGGCGGGAAGAGGACCTCCTGGTCCCCGCCGGCCTTCAGGGTCTCGGTGGCGAGGTCGATCTCGTCGGCCGCCTCCTCCGCCCGCCGCACGTGCCGGGCGAGCGACTCCTCCGTGTGCTCCCAGGACGCGACCGAGCCGGACGGCAGGTGGTGCAACTCGACCCGGCGGCACGGCTTGCGCAGCGTGCGGCGGGCAGCCAGGGCGTACAGGGCGAGCGCTTGGGAGCCTCGGGCGTCGTCCGAGGTCAGGACGTGACGCCCGGTCTTGTAGTCGACGATGACCAGTTCACCGTCCCGGTGGTCGATGCGGTCGACCCGGCCCTCGGCCACGATGCGCTCCGTCGGGGAGGAGACCCACCGCTCCACACCCAGCGGTTCGAAGTCGACGTCCAGCGCGGAGACGTACCCGTGCACCCACCCCTGGGCACGGGTGCGGTACTCGGCGGCCTGGTCGACGTCGCGGAAACCCTCGGACTTCCACTGCCGGTTGAGCAGGGCCACGGCCTGGTCCGGCGTGCGGCGCTCGGGCGGCAGGTCGAAGAGGGCCTTCAGGGCGTTGTGGACCACGGCACCCAGCGTGTTGTGCGCCCAGGCACCGCCCCGCGGGGGCGAGGGCCGGTCGAGGTACGTCATCCGGAAGCGGCGCGGGCAGCTGGTCCACGTCGACAGCTTCGCGGGCGTGACGCGCACGAGCCGGCGGGGTGCCGCGGTGCCGAAGTCGAAGCCGAGTTGTTCCACCCCAACCAAGTTACTCAGCACCCCTGACAGTGCTGGATCGCCCCTGCTCCGCAGATGGCGGCGAGTTCGTCGAGAAGCCGGTCGTCCGGCCGAATCGCCGGCGCCGAATTGGGCTCCGCCGAATTCGACACCGGCGGTTGACCGGACGACCGGCACGAACTCGCTACATTTCGCCGCATGGAGATCTGGCACAACCCGCGCTGTTCCAAGAGCCGCGCCGCCAAGCAGCGCCTGGACGACAGCGGCGTCGAGTACACCGAACGCCGCTACCTCGACGACGCGCCATCAGCCGAGGAGCTCGACCACGTCCTCACGCTGCTCGGCAAAGAGCCCTGGGAGATCGCGCGCACCAAGGAACCCGCGTACCCGAAAACTCTCGAACACGACCGCGCGAAGTGGATCGAGCACATGGTCGCCAACCCGAGCCTCATCGAACGCCCGATCATCATCGACGGCGACAAGGCGCACATCGAGCGCTAGACCCCGGACGTGATGAACCCCTGCACCGACGACGCGACCAGCTGCACGGCGATCGCGGCCAGCAGCAGACCGGCGATCTTGGCCATCAGCAGGATCCCGCTCTCCTTGAACACCTTGATCAGCAGCCCGGCGGACCGCAGCGTCCCCAGCAGCACGAGGTGCACGGCCACGATCGCCGCGGCCAGCGCGAAGTAGGAACCCCAAGCCCCGTCCGCCTGCCGCACGAACACGATCGTCGCCGCGATCGCACCGGGGCCCGCGAGCAGCGGCGTCCCCAGCGGCACCAGGGCGATGTTCACGTCCTCGACCTCGGGGTGGTTGGTCGCGCCCTTGCCCGTCAGCAGGTCGAGGGCGATCAGCAACAGCAGCAGCCCGCCCGCGCCCTGCAGGGCGGGGATGCCGATGTGCATGTACGCCAGGATCGAGTTGCCCGCGACGGCGAACAGCGTGATGACCAGGAACGACACCAGCACGCCCTGCCGTGCCGCGCTCTTGCGGGCCTCGCGCGACTTGCGGCCCACCAGGCCCAGGAAGACCGGCACGGTCCCCGGCGGGTCCATGATCACCAGCAGCGTGATCGAGGCCTCGATGAAGAGCCGCAGGTTGAACACGAGAACACCGCCCTATCCCACGAGGATCTTGCAGCCCGTCGCCCTCTCGGCCAGAGCATCCAGCATTTCCGGCGCCGTCGTCTCCGCGCCGAGCCGCACCGTCTTGTTCGTGCCGTGGTAGTCACTCGACCCGGTGACGATCAGGCCCAGCGAGTCGGCAAGTTCCCGCAGCGACCGCCGCGTCTCGGGATCGTGGTCCGGGTGGTCCACCTCGACCCCGGCGAGGCCGAGAGAAGCCAGCGCACGCACCACCGAGGGCGCCACGACGGGGCCGCGGGAACGGGCGAAGGGGTGGGCCAGCACGGTGACGCCGCCGGCCTCGGTGATCATCTCGATCGCGCGCTCGACGGGGGTGTCGGTGCGGCCGACGTAGTACTGACCGCCGGTCAGGAACGTCGCGAACGCCTCGTCGACCGACGTCACCACCCCGGCGCGGATCAGCGCCTGGGCGAGGTGCGGGCGTCCGGCCGGCGCGTCGAACGGCAGGCGGGACATCAGGTCGACCGGGTCGATCGGGAAGCCGTCGGCCTGCATCATCTCGGCCATCTTCTGCAGCCGCGAACGCCGCTCCTCACGCAGGCGCGACTGTTCCTTCATCAGCATGGCGTGCGTCGGGTCGTACAGGTACGCCAGCAGATGAACGGTGATGGTGTGGCCGTAGCCGTCAGCGGAGGAACACGACAGCTCGGCGCCCCGCACGAGCCTCAGCCCGGTCGGCAGCGCCGCCTCGGCCTCGGCCCAGCCGGCCGCCGTGTCGTGGTCCGTGATCGCCACCGCGTCGAGCCCGGCCAGGGCCGCCGCCCTCACCAGGTCGGCAGGGCTGTCGGTGCCGTCGGACTCGGACGAATGGGTGTGCAGATCGATGACCACGTCGTCCAGTGTGGACGACGTGGTGAACGACCCGTGTTACGGGACCATCTTCTTGCCGCGCGCGGCGCGCTGGGCCTTGATCATCGAGAACCGCTCGGCCTGGGCCTTCTTGTCGCCGAAGGTCAGCTCCGAGATGGCGTCGTAGACCTCTTCCGGGTCCGGCAGGTACTCCAGGCGGTTCAGCGCCTGGATCTGACCCGCCGACTCCACGATGAGCGTGCCGAAGCCGAACATGCGTCCGCTGACGGTGCGCTCGTAGGTGAGGTCGGTGACCTTGCTGATGGGCATCATCGCGACCTTGGTCTCGAAGACGCCCGAGGTCAGCATGAAGCGCTTGTCGGTGACGACGATGCGCTCCACCCACCACTCGATGATGAAGTAGGAGAGCCGCAGGAGGACCAGCAGCGCTCCGTACCACAGCACGTTCTGGATCACGGCCGCGTCCGCCGGGGCCAGGTACGAGATCATCATGAAGCCGGCGAGCAGTGCCGCCGCCTCCAGGACGTCCCAGATCAGGTAGGACCAGTGCCTGCGCACCCGGATGACCCGACGCTCGCTCGACAGCAGGTAGTCGTCCGGATCACGTGGTGCGAACATGCGCTACCAGCCTTTCCTGGTACCAGGCAGTGCCCTGTCTGACCTGCTCCGCCACCCCGGCGGGTGGCTGGTACCAGACTAGAAGACGGAACGCACGAACGTGATCAGCGCTTCGGCCGCGGTTCGCAACGAGTTGAGGATGTTCTGCACGAGTTGGGCCGCCTGCTGAGGCTCCGCGATCAGGAAGAACAACAGCAAGGCGATTCCAGCGAAAGTGAGAATCTTCTTCAAGTTCACGGTGTCCACCCCGTCCGCGTCGCACCCGTTTGGCGCCGTTCGTGACCGTTGTACAGCACGATTAAGCACCTTGGGAGATTTGTACCGCAGCCGGGGTAGCGGACAGCACCGCCGATCCGGTGTGACTACGCTTCGTGATCGTGACGGCCAGCAGCAAGCGCACGATCCGTTGCGTCGGAGCCATCGTCCATGACTCGATCGGGCGACTGCTGCTCGTGCGACGCGCCAATCCGCCTGGTGAGGGCATGTGGTCGATACCGGGCGGGCGCGTGGAGCCTGGTGAGGCGGATGAGACGGCCGTGACTAGGGAACTCGCTGAGGAAACAGGACTCTCCGTCACCGTCGGACGCCTCGTCGGCCACGTGGAGCGACCGGCCCCGAACGGGGTTTTCCTGATCTTCGACTACGAATGCCAGGTCACGTCGGGTGTGCTCCGAGCGGGCGACGACGCATCGGATGTCGCTTGGGTCGACGGTGCGACCTTGGACACACTCCCGACCACCGACGGGCTCGTGGAAGCGCTCTCTGCCTGGAACTGCCTGCCCAGGACCTGATCAGGGTTCAACCGATCGGGGCGGGCGGCTCAACGCCAAACGAGACGTTGCCCGTGGGCCTCGGTGGTCGCCAGGACGGCCGTCTCCGCGCCCGACGCACCGACACGGACGAGCCGCAGCTCACCGGCCTCGTGCGCGGCCCACCAGACTTCTCTGCCCAAAGCCGACAATGCGGGCACGAGGTCGAGTCCGGACCCGCTCGTGATGACGACGAGCGGCGCGTCGATCGGCTCGACCGCCTTGGCGAGGTCCGCGACCGGGTCGCCGGCCACCAGGCGCGGCGGGTTCTTGCGCAGCACCCCGCACGCCACCCCGAACAGGCGCAGGCGCTCCGGCTGGTCGGCCCACACGCAGGCCTCCAGCCACGCGTAGGCGTCCTCGTCGGTCAGGTCGGCGGGCGCGACCCCGATGCCCGCCTTCGCGGCCACCTTGACCGTCTTGGGCAGCTTCGGCAGCGCGGCGCCGGGAGCGAGCTCCAGCGCGCAATGCAGCCCGAGCGCGGCCTTGGTGGGCCCCGCGACGACCTGGCCCGCCTCCGCGGTCTGGTACCGGTACGAGTACTGGTCGAGGCCGAGCAGCAGTCCGGCCGTCGTCGCGACCTCCACGAGCCCGATCGGCGCGCCCGCCTGCTTGGCCGCGGCGGCGACGGCCGGGTAGAGCAGGGCCGCGCGCTTCACCTCGTTGGTCTGGATCACCTGCGTGCTCACCAGGGCCCGCACGCGGTCGCCGCGTTCCAGCAGGAAGTCGCGGAACAGCGGCCAGGTGCTCTCGTCCGCGCCGTACGTCCCGCCGAGCGACGGGTAGTAGTTCGAGAGCTGGTGGAACGGCTCGGCCTGCACGAGCCGGTGCGCCGCCGCCAGCAGGAGCTCGCCCGTGGCGTTGTCCTCGCTGGCGGCGGTCAGCAGGTCGGCGACCTCCGGATCGGCGGCAGCACGCGACGCGAGGTGTTCGTACAGCGGCGAGATCGCCGAGGCCTCTTCCGCGAACGCCCTCAGACGCTGCTGTGCGAGATCCAGAGAAGTCACTTCACTCCTTGGGTTCAGGCCGTCCCGGCTGCTCGCCACCGCGGGCCTCGCCGTAGGACTGCTTCGGCACCATGACCTTGCGCCTGAAGATGCACACGACCGTGCCGTCCTGCTTGTAGCCGCGAGTCTCCACGTAGACCACGCCCCTGTCGTCCTTCGACTTGGACGGCGTCTTGTCGAGCACCTCGGTCTCACCGTAGATCGTGTCACCGTGGAACGTGGGCTTCACGTGCCGCAGCGACTCGATCTCGAGGTTGGCTATCGCCTTGCCGGAGACGTCGGGCACGGACATGCCCAGCAGCAACGAGTAGATGTAGTTGCCGACGACGACGTTCTTGCCGAAGTCCGTCGTGTTCTCCGCGTAGTTCACGTCCATGTGGAGCGGGTGGTGATTCATCGTGAGCAGGCAGAACAGGTGGTCGTCGTACTCCGTCACCGTCTTGCCCGGCCAGTGCTTGTAAACCGCTCCGACCTCGAACTCCTCGTAGTACCGACCGAACTGCACCGCGCCTCCAACTACGTGTGATCGAGATCTGTCCCAGGTGGGGAGACAGTCTTCACACGGAGGGAGTACCCTCGGCAACCGGTGTGTGAGGATTTCCACCACCAGTGACTTCGCCCCGAGGAGGTGAGGACCCCTAAATGAGCAAGGACCCCCACCCTGCCAGTACCAAGCGCGTCCTCACCGAGGTGGCTTTCTAGCTCCGTCTAGAACGTTCCAGTTCCCCCGGTCAGGGCGCCCGTCGTGCATTCGCACTTCACGCCGGCGTGTACCTGGAGGAACTCACCATGCCCAGCCTGCCCTCGATCCGCGGCCGCGGGTCCCAGCAGCGCCCGACGCCGCCGCACATCACCGTGCCGCTGTCGCACTACGTCGTGGACTGCGCGGTGTACGTCGACGGCAAGCGCTTGCCCGGCCGCTGGACGCACACCGACGCCGTCAAAGAGGTGCGCAAGCGCAAGGACGGCTTCGTCTGGATCGGCCTGCACGAGCCGGACGCCGAGCAGATCGAGGGCATCGCCGAGACGTTCGGCCTGCACGAGCTCGCGGTCGAGGACGCGGTGCACGCGCACCAGCGCCCGAAGCTGGAGCGCTACGACAACACGCTCTTCATGGTCTTCAAGACCGTTCGCTACGTGACGAACGAATCCCCCGACACCGCCAACGAGATCGTCGAGTCCGGCGAGATCATGGTGTTCCTGGGCAAGGACTTCGTCATCACCGTGCGGCACGGCAACCACTCCGGCCTCTCCAAGCTGCGGCACGTGCTGGAGGAGGACCCGGAGCGCCTGGAGATCGGCCCGTCCGCGGTGATGCACGCGATCGCCGACCAGGTGGTCGACAACTACCTCGAGGTCACCGACCACATCGAGGAGGACATCGACCGCATGGAGGAACGGGTCTTCGCGGTGCGCACCGAGGTGAGCGCCGAGCAGATCTACATGTTCAAGCGCGAGGTCGTGGAACTGCGCCGCGCGGTCATGCCGCTCGCGAACCCGTTGCGCCGCTTGGCGGAGGGCTACACGCCGCTCATCCCCGAGCAGGTGCGCGCGTTCTTCCGCGACGTCGACGACCACCTCACCGAGGTCTCCGAGCGCGTCACCGCGTTCGACGAACTGCTGACGACGCTGGTCGACGCGACGCTCGCGAAGATCACGCTGCAGCAGAACACCGACATGCGCAAGATCACCTCGTGGGTCGCGATCATCTCCGTGCCCACCATGGTCGTCGGTGTGTACGGCATGAACTTCGACTACATGCCCGAGCTGAAGTGGAAGTTCGGCTACCCGCTGATCATGAGCCTGGTCCTGATCGCCTGCCTCACGCTCTACCGAATACTGCGCCGAAATCGCTGGCTCTAGTCCCGGTTTCGCCCGCTTTGCTCGTTGTGGAAGAGGTTTGTCATGACCAGAATCCTCACCAACATCCGCTTCTGGATCCTCGCGTTCCTGCTCTGCTGGATCACCACCGTGTTCGTGCTCATCAGCGGAACCCCCTGACGTGAAGGCGCGGCTGACGAACCTCAGGTTCTGGCTGCTGGTGTTCCCGGTCGGCTGGCTCACGATGGTGTTCGTGGCCATCGCGCTCTGGCCGTCCCCCGGCGCCGAGTCACCGGACGAGCTCGCCTCCGAGGTGACGAACGCGTTGCGCACACACGACTTCCACAAGCTGGAGCCGTTGCTGGCGGTCGGCGGCGAGGACGTCGCGAAGTCGACCGCGGACCAGTTCCAGACCGCGCGGGTCGATCGCGGCGTCTACCGCGACGGCGCCGTCGTCGTCGAGTACACGCACGACGGCACCCGCGCCGAGTTCCGGCTGCCCGTCGAGGTGCAGGACGGCCGGTACGTCGTGAACCCGGTCGTCACTCCCAGGGGGTGACGTTCCAGGTGAACGGCGTGCCGTGGCCCGCGCCGTGGCCGAGGTTCAGCGAGATCCCGGCCGGCCAGAGCTTGAGCAGCAGCTCGAACCGGTAGTCGTCGTCGGTGCGGCGCGGCTCGAAGACCAGCAGCGCCAACGGTGTCGTGGGCGTCGCCTTCGCCGCGGCGTCAGCCAGCACGGCCCTGCCCATCGCCCGGTCCGCGGGCGAGACGTACTGCCACACCACGGAATGCCACACGACGGTGAGCACGTCGCGTTCGGCGCGGCCGAGCTGTCTCGCGAGCCATTCCGGCCCCGCCGCCCGGTCGACCCTCACGGGGTCGGTGGCGGCGAGGTCGAGCGCGTCCCGCAGCCGGTTCCACCTCACCAGCTGGTCCGCCCAGACGAACGAGCTCAGGTGCAGCCGTCCGTCCTCTGTGGACACGTCGACCGGGTTGAGGTCGCAGCCCGCCCTGCCGACGACGCGCAGCCGGTGGCCCAGGTCGGCGGGCGGCCTGCCGGTCCACTCCGGGTCCAGGACCAGGAGGCTGTCCGGGTCGCCGAGGACCGCGTCCTCCAGCTGGTAGCCGACGTGGTGAGGGCGCAGGTTGAGCCCGCCGCTCGCGCCGACCTCCAGCAGCCGCACGCAGAACGGCACGTGCCGGTGCGCGGCTTTCGCGGCTTCCTGCGCGGCGACCATCAGGCCGCCGTAGAGGGGCGCGCTGCGGCCGGGCTCGTTGGTCTGCACGACGGTGGCGTGGACGCGGTGCCTCAGCACGTCCGCGTGCCCTTCGAGGACGGGCAGCGCGTCCTCCCAGAGCGTCGGCAGGTTCGGCTGGCCGCCGACGGACGGGTAGTGCTTCGCGAGGCCCGGCGCGCGCCCTTCGAGCACGAGCCGGTGGACGGCGCCCGCGAACCGCAACCCGGGCGCTGAGCCCTCCCGGTCGCGTTCGGACCCCGCCATGATCCTGGTCGTCACGCCGCCCTGTCTCAGGTCCTCGGCGGCGTCGGTGAGGAGTCGCTGGGTCAGCGGACTGCGGTCGCGGCAGCCGTGGGCGGCCGCGGCGAACAGCTCGGCAAGCACGCGTCCACGCTAACGGCAGCGCCGTCGCCCGTCATGTGGTGAAAGGCCTCATTACAGTGCAGGGATGGCTCGGATTCTGGCTGTCGCGGACGAGGTCGTCGAACAGCTGTGGACCGATCAGGTGCACCAGTACGCCGGCGTGGACCTGATCGTCGCGGCGGGCGACCTGCCGTTCGACTACCTGGAACACCTGGCCAACGCCCTGGACAAGCCGCTCGTGTTCGTCCCCGGCAACCACGACGCGGACCTGTCGGGCTACTCGAACGTGCGCGGCCTGTGGACCAAGGCGGGCGTGCCGGTGCGCTGGCCAGGTCCAACCGGTGCGGTGAACGCGGACGAACGCGTGGTCGACGTCGCCGGGCTGCGGATCGCCGGTCTCGGTGGTTCGATCCGCTACAACAAGGGCCCGAACCAGTGGACGGAACGGCAGCAGGCCCGCCGCGCCCGCCGGGTGTCCCGGCTGGCCGGGTGGCGCAGGCTGCGGGACGGACGTGGCGTGGACGTGCTGCTGACCCACTCACCGCCGTTGGACTGCGGCGACGAACCCGACGGCCCGCACCGCGGCTTCTCCTGTTTGCACGGACTTGTCACACGGCTGCAGCCCACGTTCATGCTGCACGGCCACATTCATCCACACGGTCACGCGCGCCCGGACCGTTCACTGGGCTCGACGCGGGTGATCAACGTGATTCCCTCGAAGGTGCTGGAGGTGGCGCGATGAGACGGGACACCGGCTTCCCCGTGGCCGACGCCGAGAGCGACTTCCTGCGCGCCCGCCGGCGCCAGGTGATGTCACGCCTCGCGGCCTGGCTGCGCCGGGAGCCCGACGACGTGAACATCATGCTGCCGTTCCACGAGGTCGTGGAGGCCCTGGGCATGGCGTCGGAGAAACGCCTGGGCCTGCAGTCGATCCGCCTCGACTCGATCGTCGGCAGCGTCGACCGCACCCGCGACTTCGACCGCCGCTTCCGCCCGACCTCGGGCCGCGTCCGCGAACGCTGGCAACGCCTGGCCCTCGCCGCACGCAGGGGCGAGAGCGTGCCGCCGATCGAGGTGTACCGGGTCGGCGAACTGCACTTCATCATCGACGGCCACCACCGCGTCTCGGTGGCGCACGCCCTGGGCCTGGAGGTGATCGACGCGTACGTGACGCAGGTGATCACCCGGCTCAACTCGTCCGGCATCCGCTACCGCGGCGACCTGATCGTGAAGGACTACCGCCGCCTGTTCCTCGACCGCGTGCCGCTGGGCGGCGAGGCCCGCGCCGCCGTGCTCCTGTCCGACCCGTGGCACTACGCCCAGCTCGGCGAGCACGTCGAGGCGTGGGGGTTCCGGCTGATGCAGGACACGGGCCAGTTCCTCGACCGCGCCGAGGTCGCACGCCGGTGGTACGCCGACGAGTACAAGCCGGTCGTTGCGATGCTGCGGCAGGCCGACATGACCGGCGACCGGACCGAGACCGAGGCCTACATGTGGGTGGCGGCGGAGCGGTACCGGCTGATCCGGACGCACCGGTGGGACGCCGAGGTGATCAACGCGGTGCGGGAGGAGACGCGGTCGCAGGGGCGCGGGCGGGCCTGAGGGCGACGGCCGGGGCCGGGTGCGCGCGACTGGATCGCACGACCGGTCAGCGCGGCGCCACCCGCGGGCCGTCCGCGTCGGGCAGCGGGCGGGCCTGGTCCAGCACCTCGTCGGTGTACTTGTCGAGCAGCCGGGTGCCGATCTGCTGCGCGTACCCGAAGATGACCGCCCACAGCAGCAGGGCCGCCGCCGACGGGATGCCGATCAGCCCGCTGGTGACGCCCGCTCCGAGCGCCAGGATCCCGACCACCGCCAGTGCCGCACCGAGCATGATCTTGATCAGCGCCTGGTAGCCGATCATCACGTACGGCGAGAGCGAGGGCCGGCGGCGCAAGAGCAGCACCACGGCGGCAAGCACCGCGCCGAACGCACCGAGCACCTGCACGAGCCACACGTCCACACCGGACGCCTTCGCCGTGCCGCCGGGGCAGACCGTCGGCAGCGCGTTCTCCTTCGGGTCGACGCACAGCGGGATGATGCCGGGCTTCACGATGCCGACGACGCCGAGGACCGTGTTGATGACGAACAGCACGAGGGACGCGGCGATCAGCTTGTTGCGCAGCGCGCGGGAGCCGGCGTGCGCGAAGTCGGAGTTGTCGTAGGCGGCCCGCAGCGCGTCCACCACGATCGCGCGCTCGACCGCGGGCGTGAACTCCCCCGGCCGCAACGCTTCCAGGGCGCGGCGGCGCGGATCGTCCTCGTCGAGGTACTGCGCCACCCGCGCCTGCAGCCCCGGCAACCGCCCGAGGAACCCGCGCTCGGCCGAGATCGTCGCCACCTCGGCCTCGTGCAGGGCGCGCCACGCACGTTCGATGTACCAGCCCGACCACCACGACGGCACCATGCGCCACCACGGCTCGCGATCGCTGAGCATCGCCTCGACCACGGCGGCCTGCGCCTCGGCCGTGCGACGCCACACGTCGCCCTCCGGATCGACCGGATCGGACGGCCCGAGCGCGGCGAGATCCGCGCGGACCCGGTCCAACCGGGACTGCACGACGAGCCGCCAGTCGGTGACTCTGGGCTTGCGCTCGGCCATGTCCCGATGGTGACAGGCAGGTCTGACAATGTCGGCGGCCATCAGTGTGACGTGCGGAAACGTCACCAGAACGCTGTATACGCTTGCGCTTATATACGTAGTCAGTTATAAAACTGTACGTGGACGTCTTCGAGGCCGTGGCCGAACCCACCCGCAGGCACCTGATCAGCCTGCTGGCCGAACGCGAGCGCACGGCGGGTGAGCTCGTGGACAGCCTGCCCGCCCTGACCCAGCCGGCCGTGTCCCGCCACCTCCGCATCCTCAGGGAGACCGGACTGGTCGAGGTCAGACCGGACGGCCAGCGCCGCATCTACGCACTCAAACCCGATGGCCTGCAACGCATCGACGACTGGATCACCCCGTACCGCCGTTTCTGGCGCGATCACCTGGCAGCACTCGAACAGCATCTGGAGAACCAGTGAACGACCTCGGCACCATCACCACCGACGGCCCGCACGCCGTCCTCACCTTCCACCGCCGGTTCCGGTTCCCGATCGACCGCGTGTGGTCCGCCATCACCGACGACGCCGAGCGCAAGGCGTGGTTCGGCGAGGGAACCGTCGACCCGCAAGGCGCAGAGGTCGTCATCGAGCCGGAGGACCCGCCCGCGCCGATGGAGGCCAAGCGCGTGACGGGCCGCATCCTCACGTGGCAGCCGCCGGAGAACGGCACCGCGGTCTTCGAACACGAGTGGCACCAGAAGATCGTCGAGGACAGCGTCGTGCGCTACGAGCTCACCGCCGACGGCGACGAGACCCTGCTGCGGTTCACCCACACCGGACTGTCCGAACGCAACGCCAGGGGTTTCGCACCCGGCACGCACGCGTTCCTCGACCGCGCGGAGGCCTTCCTGGGCAACGAGACCCTGCCGAGCTGGAGCGAGCGCTACGCCGAGGTCGCGCCCGCGTACCCGTCGTGGCGCTGAGCGGTCACGACCACTTCCCATCGGCCCGCGTGCTTCCGCGGGTGGAAGCGCCACCAGGAGAGTCATCCCGACGACACTTCCACCCACGACCAGCTAGGCGGTCTGCGAGGGCTCCACCAGCGCACGGAGCCGGGGAGGCATCCTCTTCTCCAGCCCGTACGGTTCGAGGTGCGCCTGCAGCACGCCCGTGAACGCCCGCTCCACCGAAGCGGTGTCCCAGTTGTCGCTCTCCAGGATCGGCTGCTTGAAGTACGGCTGGCCGACGATGTGCAGCTGCCTGCCGTTGCACCGGATGACCTGCCCGGTGATGCCCTCGGCGCGGTCCGAGAGCAGGAACAGCACCAGCGGCGCCACCTTGCCCGGCGTGCGGTCGGCCGGAATGGCGCGCAGGGAGCGTTCCGACTTCCACACCATCCGCGTGTGCGCGACGGGGCAGACCGAGTTCACGCGAATGCCTTCGGACTCCAGGTCGAGTGCCCACGAGTAGCTCAGTGAGGCCACCGCGCCCTTGGTCGCCGAATAGGTGGCGAGTTTGCGCTGGCCGAATGAGGCGCCGGAGGAAATGTTGATGATGGAACCGCCCCCGGTGGCACGCATGGCGCGCATCGCCGCGATTCCGACGTAGATGACGCCGAGGACGTTCACCTCGACCACGTGCCTGATGGTCTCGGGGTCGTCTTCCCACGGGACGGTCTCGTAGTTCAGGCCCGCGTTGTTCACGAGGCCGTCGACGCGCCCGAACTCGTCCACGCACAGGTCGACGATCTTGGCCGCCTCGCTCGGGTCCGCCACCGTGTGGTTCGAGGCGACGGCGCGGCCGCCGAACTCGCGGATGTGTTCGGCGACGCGTTCTGCCAGGTCACCGTCGTTGTCGTTGACCACCACCGACGCACCCGCGAGGGCAGCGTGCATCGCGTAGGCCTCGCCCAGTCCTCGGCCGGCTCCCGTGATGACGACCGCTTTACCGTCCAGGATCCCCATTGCACGCTCTCTTTCACTCGGGCGGCGGTTCCCCGGAACCCCCCTGTGGTCCTGTACCCGCCTTCGACAAGCGTGAGGACCATCCGAAGATGTGCAGGACACGTTTCGATGAGATGTCGCTGCCGAGCGCCCAATGGTGAACGGAGTTCGGCAGGGCAGATGACCTCGACTGATCGGCCCTGGGGAGCCGGAGGCTTTCGCCCTTACACGATCGGGTGACATAGAAAGAGCCGCCTTCCCGCAAGGGGAAGGCGGCTCGTGAAACGAGAATTCACCGTTCCGTGTAAGTCAGGTTCCTGCCGTTGGACGGGTCGAACAGCTGCACCTTGTCCGCGTCGAACCAGATGTCCGCCGAAGCGCCTTCCACCGCGCTGGACGCCGAGGACAGCCGCGTCACGAGCGAGATGCCGTCACCCGGCACGTCGTCCGATCCCGCGTCCGCCGCGAGCTCCTGGAGCTCCGCCGAGGCCGCCTGCTCGCCCGTGAGGTTGAAGTAGGCGTACTTGTCCGAGCCCATCGACTCCAGCACGTCCACCTGCGAGGTGAACTTGCCACCGGCCGACAGCTTGGCGGGCTCGACCAGCGACGCGTCCTCGAAGTGCTCCGGGCGGATGCCCAGGATCACCTCGCGGGGCGCGTCGGCGCCCTCGATCAGCTGCCGCACCCGGTCCGTCAGCGCCACGTCGCCGATGACCGACCGCAGCGCGCCGTTCTCGAGCGTCGCCGGCACGAAGTTCATCGACGGGGAGCCGATGAAGCCCGCGACGAACAGGTTCGCCGGCTGCTCGTAGAGGAACTGCGGCGCGCCGATCTGCTGCACGACACCGCCGCGCATGACGACGACCCGGTCGCCGAGGGTCATCGCCTCGGTCTGGTCGTGCGTCACGTACACCGTGGTCGTGCCGAGCTGCTTCTGCAGGCGCGACACCGAGGTGCGCATCTGCACGCGCAGCTTCGCGTCCAGGTTGGACAGCGGTTCGTCCATGAGGAACGCCTTGGGGCTGCGCACGATCGCGCGGCCCATCGCCACGCGCTGCCGCTGGCCACCGGACAGGTTGGACGGTTTGCGGTCGAGGTGTTGCGAGAGGTCCAGGATCTCGGCCGCCTCCTTCACCTTCTTCTCCACCGTCGCGTTGTCGACCTTGGCCAGCCTCAGCGGGAAGGCCATGTTCTCCTTCACCGTCATGTGCGGGTAGAGCGCGTAGGACTGGAACACCATCGCGATGTCACGGTCCTTGGGCGCCTTCTCGTTGACGCGCTGCCCGCCGATGCGCAGCTCGCCGTCGGTGATGTCCTCCAGCCCCGCGATCATGTTGAGGGTGGTGGACTTCCCGCAGCCGGACGGCCCGACGAGGATGATGAACTCGCCGTCCGCGATCTCCAGGTTGACCTCCTGGACGGCCAACGCGCCGTCCGGGTACCGCTTGGTCACCTGGTCCAGAACGATCTCTGCCATTGGTCAACTCACCCCTTGACGGCGCCGGAGGTCAGGCCGGCGACGATCCGGCGCTGGAAGAACAACACGAAGAGGATGATCGGGATCGTGATCACGACGGCGGCCGCCGCGATCGACCCGGCCGGGTCCTCGAACTGGGAACTACCGGTGAAGAACGACAGCGCCACCGGCACGGTCCGCGACTGCTCGGTCGAGGTGAGCGAGATCGCGAACAGGAAGTCGTTCCAGCAGAAGATGAACACCAGGATCGCCGTCGTGAACACACCCGGCGCGGCCAGCGGCGCGATGACGCGACGGAACGCCTGCCCCGGCGTCGCACCGTCCATCTTCGCCGCCTTCTCGAGCTCCCAGGGGATCTCGCGGAAGAACGCCGACAGGGTGTAGATCGCGAGCGGCAGGGCGAACGTGATGTACGGCAGGATCAGGCCGGGCCACGTGTCGAAGAGCCCGAGCGAGCGCTCGATCTCGAACAACGGGGACACCAGCGAGACCTGCGGGAACATCGCGATCAGCAGCGAGACGCCCACCAGCAGGTTCTTGCCGGGGAAGTCGAGCCGCGCGATGGCGTAGGCGGCCATCGTGCCGAACACCACGGCGATCGCGGTCGCGATGATCGCGATGCCGATGGAGTTGATCAGCGCCCGCGTGAACTCCGACGTCGAGAAGATGTTCTGGTAGTTCTCCAGACTCCACTCGCGAGGGATGAAGTTGCCGTCCGCCAACGTCTTCGACGACTTGAACGACAACGACACGATCCACAGCACCGGCAACAGCGCGTAGATCACGACGACCGTGTTGAGGACACCCCAGCCCCACTTCTTGGCGGGGGTCTCCGCTCCTCCGATACCAGCCATCAGCGCTTCCCCCCGTCGTCACTGCCGGGGGCAGCGGTGCCGAAGAGCTTGATGAACACGAACGCGATGATCGCGACCATGATGAATATCAGGACCGACATGGTCGACCCGATACCGAGGTTCAAGCCCTTGATGAGGTTGTTGTAGGTCAGCATCGACACCGACGACGTGCCCTGCGAGCCCGCGGTGAGCACGAAGAGGTTGTCGAAGATGCGGAACGCGTCGAGCGTGCGGAACAGCAGTGCCACCAGGATCGCCGGCTTCATGATCGGCACGGTGATCCTGATGAACCGCTGCCACCCGCTCGCGCCGTCCATCGCGGCGGCCTTGAGCAGGTCGTCCGGCACCAGCGCCAGGCCCGCCATCAGCAGCAGGGCCATGAACGGCGTGGTCTTCCAGATCTCCGCGATGCTCACGACGATCAGCGCGGGCACCTTCTCCGTCAGCACGGGATCGCCGCCGAGGGCCTCGGCGAGGTAGCCGGTGCCGGGCGTCCAGGCGAAGCGCCAGGAGAACGCGGCCACGACCGTCACGATGCCGTACGGGATCAGCGTCGTCGTGCGGACGATGCCCCGGCCGACCAGCGCCCGGTGCATGATCAGCGCGAGCGACATGCCCAGCACCAGTTCGATCGCGACGGTCACGACCGTCAGCACGACCGTCACCCACACCGCGTTCCACCAGTACGGGCTGCTGAGCACGGTGACGTAGTTGTCGAACCAGATCCACTCGGTCCGGTCCGGGAACTTCAGGTCGAACCTCTGCATCGACAGCAGCAGCGAGTAGAGGATCGGCCAGCCGGTCACGGCGACCATGGTGAGCGCGGCGGGCGCGCAGAGCAGCCAGCCGAGCCTGCGCTCGGCCCTCTTGCCCTCGCTCAGCGCGACCTTCTTCTTGGGCGCGACGGGTTTTGCCGCCGTGTCCTGTACCTCCGCGGTCGCGTGACTCACGGCAACACCCCCTTGGAGTCGAGAGCGTCCTGCAGTTCCTTGCGCAGCCTGTCCCCGGTCGCCTGCGGGTCGATGTCCGCGGGCGGCGAGAGGATCGTGGAGATGACCGTCGAGACGTTCTGGTAGGCGGGCGTGCGCGGCCGCACGCTCGCGGTCTTCAACGTCTCCTTGATGTCGTCGCGCATCGGGTACGCCTCGGCCATCTCGGGTTCGTCGTAGACGGCCTCGATGGTCGGCGGCACACCGTCCTTGAGCGCGGCGAGCTTCTGCGCCTCCGCACCACGCAGGCACAGCACCGCGTCGAACGACTCCTCGGCGTGCGTGGTGTAGTTGCTGACGGCGTAGTTGATGCCGCCGACGGTGACCTTCGCGGCGTCACCGCTCACGGTGGGGTACGGCGCCCACTTGAAGTTCTTCGCGAAGTCCGGCTTCTTCTGCGCCGCCGCGTAGACGTACGGCCAGTTCAGCTGGAACGCGGCGCTGCCGCCTTCCATGGCGAGGCGCGCGTTGTCCTCGGCCGCGTTGGAGAACGACGGGTCGATCGCCTTCGACGTCGCCAGCTTCTTCAACGCCCCCAACGCTTCCACGGCCTTCGCGTCGACGATGGCCTTGGTGCCGTTCTCGTCGAGGATCGTGCCGCCGTTGGAGTTGACGAGGGTGTTGTACAGCACGACGAGCCCCTCGTACTGCTTTCCCTGCGCGACGATCTGGCCGGGCTTCCCTTCCGCCACCAGCGCCTCGGCCATGGAGATCATCTCGTCCCACGTCTTCGGCGGCGTGGGCACGAGGTCGGACCGGTACCACAGGAGCTGGACGTTGGTGTTGTCCGGAGCCCCGTAGAGCTTGCCCTCGTAGGTCGCCGTGTCGAGCGGCGTCTTCAGCGTGCCGGACTCCACCTGCGACTTGACCGAACCGGTGAACTCCTTGATCCAGCCCGCCTTCGCCAGTTCGGCGGTCCACGTGACGTCGAGCCCGAGGACGTCCATGCTGTCGTCCTCGGCCGCGAGTCTGCGCACCATCTGCTCGCGCTGCCCGTCCGCCTCCCGCGGCAGCTTGTTGTAGACGATGTTGTATCGCCCGCCGGCCTTCGCGTTGCAGCTGTCGACGATGGCCTGGAAGTTCTCCTGGGGATACTTGTAGACGTTGACGGTGATGCCTTGGTCGCCAGACCCGCACGCCGTGAGCGTTCCTGCCGCGAGCATCGCGGCTCCCACTCCGGCGGCGAGTCGATAGCGCCTCGTCGCACCCATCGGCCCTGCCTCCTTCCCGACTACACGGAGGAGCCAGACCGCAACGCCCGGCACCTCGTCGTGCCACCGGCCGCACCGGGCGGACCGGTCAGATGAACCTAGGCCGGGTGATCAGGAGCCGCAACCAAGGGAAGCAACGATTCAGAACCAATGGCCTTATGGGAGACTCAAGAACTCGGGTTCACGGGCCGCATCGCGAGCCTCGCGAGCAGGTCACGGCCCTTCTCGGCCGACTTCGGGTGGCACAGCACGTCGTACCTGTTGGCCACCAACTGGGACGCCGACTGGAAGTCCCGCTTGCCGCGCGCCGACCCGTACCCGACCGCCGCGAACACCAGGCCGAAGAACACACCGGTGATCAGGCCGGTCAGCACCGGCCCGACGGTCACGCCCGGCTCGGGACTGAACAGGGTCAGCAGCAGACCGACGAACAGACCGAACCACGCACCGCTCGCCGCGCCGGTCATGAGCACCCGGCTCCAGGTGAGCTTGCCGGTGATGCGTTCGACGAGCATCAGGTCCACGCCGACGATCATGACGTCCTGCACCGTGAAGTCCTCGACGGCGAGGTGGTCGACCGCGCGCTGCGCTTCCTCGTACGTGGCGTAGGAACCGATCGGCCACCCCGTCGGCGGAGTGGGCAGGCGGGGAGGGACGCCGGGCCGGTTCGGGTTGGCGAACGGACTCGTCACGGGGACCACCTCTGTCGGACGCGCTGATCGTTCCATCCTGCCAGTGCCCGTTGCGGCGTGCCGATACACCCACGGGTGTTTTGCCGGTTTCAGCCTTCGAGCAGCCGGAGGACCACCGTGATCGCATTCCGCACGTCGCCTGCTCGCACCATCGGTTCGTCGTCGGACTCGATCACGAACGGAGGCGTTCCCTCCGGCGAGGTGTCGATCTGGACCTCGGCGACACCGGACCGGTCGAGGAACCAGACGTTGTCGTCGTCGGCCGGGAACTTGCCGGTCCACCTCTCCACCACGACGTCGGGAAAGCGTTGCCGGACAGCGGACAGCACCTCGTCGACCGGACCGCCGGCCTGCTCGGAGGCAGGCCACGGGATCCTGCCGGTCATCGCTCGGCTCCCTCGTCGAACACGAATGCGCGGCCGGCCTCCGGGTCCGCTGCTTCGATCGCGTCGCTCACCCGGCCATCATCGTCGCGACACGTCAGCCGGGAAAGGCGATTTCGAACCGGTGCACGAAGGCGCGGTGCGAGCGCGCGTGGACGTCCGTGCTGTCCGCGACCCGTTCGCACTCCTCCTTCAACGCCTCGCGGGCCGCACCGGGGTTGCCGCCGAGCACGTGGATGATCGCGAGCTTGCGCGCCCGTTCGAAGTCGAGCAACGATTCCGGCTTCGCGACGAGCTCGCGTGCCAGCGCGTCCCACTTGGCGTACCTGTCGATGTACGGCTTGCCGTGCTCCAGGACCGCGGCCACCAGGGAGGAGGCACCGGCCGCGTGGTCGCCGCCGGGGGTGAAGGTCCACTTCCAGACGGGCTTCTCGGGCATCAGGTGGCCGAGTGGCTTCGACACGACCGGTGTGGTCGGGATGCCGACGCCGAGGGCCGCGCAGACCTGGTCGTACTGGCGGAAGCAGACGCCGACCAGCGGGGTCAGGTCGAGCGAGCCCGCGACGGCGAACCCGAGCCAGCCGGAGACGCCGGCACCGCGTTCCTGGAGCCAGACGTGGCCGCGGCGGACGAAGCCCGTGGGGCGCAGGGCGGTGTCCACGGCGAAGAGCACGTCGGTTCTCGGAGAAGGCCTCACGGACCACAGGGTCCCAAACGAAACCACATCCCGCCGATCAACGTGGACGCGCCGTCACCTGGTCCGCCGTGGGCAACCGAGCCGGTGGCTCGTCGGTCACCCAGGCGTACTCGATCGCGGACAGCCGCCCGTCCGTGGTCCACAGCAGGATCTCGCCGGCCCCTGAACGCACCGGCGCGTCGATCGGCAGGACGCCGTCGGCGATGTCGGCGGCGGGTCCGCCGGTGCTGAGGTCGAGGCTGGCCGAGCCCTCGTACCAGGGCTTCAGGACGCGGACGTGGTCGAGTTGGGCGTGCAGTGCGGCAGGAGCGCCCGCCGCGAGGATCCGTTCCAGCAGGGCGCGTTCGGACGGCGCGAGCGGGCGCGGGCGACCGTCGAACGGCAGCAGGCGCAGGAGCTCGGCGGCCAGCGCTCGCACCGACGCCCACTGCGGTGCGGAAACCAGCGCGTCGACGTGCCAGACCGGGCCGGGGCCGCTCATGACGTCGAGCAGGGCGTCGATGCGCTCGACCAGCTCGACGGCCTCGGCGTCGAGGGCCAGCAGGTGGGGGCGGACGTCGTCGAACTCGAGCGCGAGCTCGTCGGCCGAGGGCGCGGTACCGATGGCCTCCAGGTAACCGCGCTGCGCCTCGGCGGGCAGCGCGAGCCGGCGCACCGGGTCCACGAGCGGCCTGGACCGGTCTCCGAGCTGCATGGCTCCCTCTCAGTGCAGGACGGGGCCGAGGAACTCGGCCAGCTTCCGCACCACGTCCGGCGGCACCTCGTCCAGGTGCTCCGTGAGCTGCAAAAGTATGCGACCGCCACCGAGGTGTTCAACGGAGTAACAGGGCGCCGTAGCGCAGACCTCTTGCACGCCACCCAAAGCGGCCACCTGACGCGGGCCGAGCAACGTCGCCCAGTGCGGGCCGCGGGCCATTTCCGCTGCCATGAAAAGGGATTCGTCGAGGCCCACGCCGACGGCGACCTCATGCGTCGTCCGCACGCCGACGCGGTCGAGCGTGATCCAGCCGCCCGAGGCCTGCACGAGCGTGGCTCCCGACCGGAAGGCCGACAGCCATTCCTGTTGCACCGCATGGGAGATCCACCCGGCGAACAGCGAGCGCGACGCCGTGACCACGACCTGGTGCGGGAACTCGGGGTCGTCCTTCAGCAGGATCTCCGCGGACCAGCCGTGGTCGACCAGCGGCAGGCCCTGGCCGTCGAGCTGGACCAGTTGCACGCGCAGGAACGACGGCAGGTCGTCCAGGGCGGCCGACCACGACGGAAGGGTGAACTCACCCGAAGAGAGCAGCAGCCGGGCATACCCCGGCGGTCCCCAGGGCGTTGTGTCGGAGGGGTGGTAGTCGCGCGCCACCGACACGAGCTCCTCGACCGAGGCCGGGCACAGGGGTGCGAGCAGCTCGGTGAACAGGGCGCCGAACCACTTGGCCAGCGCGGGGCGGTCGACGCCGGAGAACGTGTCCAGCTCCATGCGGACGACGTGTGGCGGCGACACAGGTCTCGGAAGTGTCAGATCTGTGCTCAAAGTGAGCGAACCTTATGGCTCGCGGGCACAAACCGTTAGGGGCCAGTCCCGTGAAAGATTGGCCCCTAACGGGCGAACCGCCACTTCGTCGAGGACGGACCTAACCGCGTGACTGGTAGTCGCGGAGCAGGCCGCGGCTGATGATCGTCTTCTGGATCTCGGACGTGCCCTCGCCGATCAGCAGGAACGGGGCCTCGCGCATCAGGCGCTCGATCTCGTATTCCTTGGAGTAGCCGTAACCGCCGTGGATGCGGAACGACTCCTGCGTCACCTCGGCGCAGTACTCGGAGGCGATGAGCTTGGCCATGCCGGCCTCGACGTCGTTGCGCTGTCCCGAGTCCTTCAACCGCGCCGCGTTGACCATCATCAGGTGCGCGGCCTCGACCTTGGTGGCCATCTCGGCGAGCTTGAACGCGATGGCCTGGTGCTCGGCGATGGCCTTGCCGAACGTCCTGCGCTGCTGCGAGTACTCGATCGCGAGCTCGAAGGCGCGGATCGCGATGCCGCACGCGCGGGCGGCCACGTTGACGCGGCCCACCTCGACGCCGTCCATCATGTGGCGGAAGCCCTGGCCGGAGACGCCGCCCAGGATCTGGTCCTCGGCGATCTCGAAGCCGTCGAACACCATCTCGGTGGTGTCGACGCCCTTGTAGCCCATCTTGTCGATCTTGCCGGGGATCGTGAGGCCCGGCAGGACCTCGCCGTAGCCCTCGGGCTTCTCGACCAGGAACGTCGTGAGGTTCTGGTGCGGCTTCTCGGCGCCCTCGTCGGTCTTCACCAGCACAGCGGTGAGGTTCGACGTGCCACCGTTCGTCAGCCACATCTTCTGGCCGCTGATGGCGTACCCGGAATCGCCGCGAACCGCTCGCGTGCGGATCGCGGCCACGTCGGAGCCGAGTTCGGGCTCGGACATGGAGAACGACCCGCGCACCTCGCCCGCGGCCATGCGCGGCAGGTACTTCTGCTTCTGCTCGGGCGTCCCGTGCTGCTTGAGCATGTGCGCCACGATGAAGTGCGTGTTGATGACGCCGGAGACGCTCATCCAGCCGCGCGCGATCTGCTCGACCACCAGCGCGTAGGTCAGCAGGGACTCGCCCAGGCCGCCGTACTCCTCGGGGATCGTCAGACCGAAGAGGCCCATCTCCTTCATGCCCTCGACGATGTCGGCGGGGTACGTGTCGCCGTGCTCCAGCGTCTGGGCGTGCGGAATGATCTCCTTGTCCACGAACGTGCGAACCGTCGCGAGGATTTCTTCCTGGATGTCCGTGAGACCCGCGGTCTGGGCGAGGCGCGCCATCGCACTTCCCTTCCAAGGCTTTGGTTACCGGCGAGTATGGACCGGTTAACGCCCGTTTGCGACCGGGGTGTGCTCTCCGCAACAACGCGGGCGCCCGCTGTACCGAAACAGCACCGCTGACTCGTGGAATCGCGCACCCGCACGCGACGGACCCCGCCACGGGACCTTAAGATCCCTCAGCTCAACACTCCTAGGGGGACCAGCGATGACGTACGACCCGTACAACCCGAAGCAGCCCGGCGATCCGTACGGCCAGCAACAGCAGCCGCCCTACGGCCAGCCCGGCCCGTACGGCCAGCAGCCCATGTACGGCGGCTACGGGTACGCGCCGCCGAAGCCCCAGACGAGCGCGATCCTCTCGCTCGTCCTGTCGTGCGTCGGGTTCGTCACCTGCGGCGTGACGTCGATCGTCGGCGTCGTCTTCGGCCACATCGCGATGGGGAAGATCAAGCGGGGCGAGGAGGACGGTCACGGCCTGGCGGTCGCCGGCCTGGTCGTCGGTTATCTGGTCATCGTCGGCTGGCTGGCGTACGCGGCGTTCATCGTCATCGCGATCATCGCGGCCGCGAACGGCTCGACCTACTGACCTCAGCCCGCGAGGGCGATCTCCAGGGCGCCACCGCAGTGGCGGCAGACGTCGGCGAACACGTGGACGTCGGCATCGCATCCCGGGCAGCTGCGGAAGCTGCGCTCGAGCAGGTCGTCCTCGCGGCGCTTGAAGAGCCGCAACCGTCTGCTCGTCTTTCCGTTACTCGAACGTGACATGCCCAGAGCATGCCCCCACCCCGGGGCTTGATCGCAAACTCCGGTGACGGATTGTGCGTTACTTCACCTGTTTCGAACGCAACCCGTGACGGTCGAACACGTCCAGTGACATTCGGGGTGAAGTAGCGCACAATCCGTAACGGAAATCAGTCCTCCGGCGGCGTCCACACGTTCGCGCGAGTCATACCCGCCGCACGGCCCTTGCCGGAGATCACCAGCGCCATCTTGCGCGACGCCTCGTCGATCATCTCGTCGCCGAGCATCACCGCGCCGCGCCTGCCGCCCGCCTCGGACGTGTAGAACTCGTACGCGTCGAGGATGTTCTCGGCGTGGTCGTAGTCGTCCTGCTTCGGGCTGAAGACCTCGTTGGCCGCGTCGATCTGGCCGGGGTGCAGCACCCACTTGCCGTCGAAGCCCAGCGCGGCGGAACGCCCGGCGACGCGCTTGTAGCCGTCGACGTCGCGGATCTGCAGGTAGGGGCCGTCGATGGCCTGCTTGTCGTGGGCCCGCGCGGCCATCAGGATCCGCATCAGGATGTAGTGGTAGGCGTCGCCGACGTCGTAACCGGGCGGCTGCTCGCCGACCACCAGCGACTTCATGTTGATCGACGCCATGAAGTCCGCCGGGCCGAAGATGATCGTCTCGACGCGCGGGGACGCGGTGGCGATCGCGTTGACGTTGTTCAGGCCCAGGGCGTTCTCGATCTGCGCCTCGATGCCGATCTTGCCGACCTCGTAGCCCATCGTCTTCTCGATCTGGGTGATCAGGAAGTCGAGCGCGACGACCTGCTCGGGCGTCTGGACCTTCGGCAGCATGATGCAGTCGAGGTTCGCGCCGGCGCCCTCGACGACCTCGGTGACGTCGCGGTAGGTCCACTCCGTCGTCCAGTCGTTGACGCGCACGACGCGGGCCTTGTCACCCCAGCCGCCCTCGTTGAGCGAGGCGACGATGGTCTTGCGGGCGTCGGGCTTGGCCAGCGGCGCGCAGGCGTCCTCCAGGTCCAGGAACACCTGGTCCGCCGGCAGCGTGCGCGCCTTGTCGATCATCTTCTGGCTCGAGCCGGGGACCGCCAGACACGAGCGACGGGGACGCTGCTGGTCGACCACTGGAGTACCTCCTTGTACCGGCCGGTAACTATGAGCGCCACAGTGGCACGCATCAACTCCGGCCGCATATTCGCTGAGTCCGGTCTCACAGACGCGAGTTCGCGTTGGTCGTCCGGTCAACCGCTCACGGCGGATTCGGCGAAGCCCAATCCGCCGTGAGCGATTCGGCCGGACGACCGACTTCCCGGCGAACTCGCCGCCGTCTGCGGAGCAGCGGCAATTCAACACTGGCAGTCTTGACCGGTGGAGATCACGCGAATCCTCGACTCGGCGCTGCGCAAGGCCGCGGCCGTCTGGATCACCTCGCCCGGCCACGAGCCCCGCCTCGTGCACGCCCACTGGCGTGCCGACTCCCTGTGGGTCATCTCCGGCGGCACCGAACCGGACGTGCCCCTGAGCGACGGCGCCCAGGTCACCGTCACCGTCCGCTCCCCCAGCACGCACTCGCACCTCGTCGACGCGCAGGCCGTCGCGCACCTGACCGAGCCCGACGACGAGACCGCGCAGGCCCTGAGGACCGCCCGGCTCAACACCAAGCCGCGGTGGGAAGCCGTGTACCGCCTGGAGTTCACCTCATGATCACCGTGCCCGAGGGTTTCGGCGAGGGACTCGGCGACGGCGCTGACGAGTGGGTCGCGAAGCTGCCGAAGCTCGCCACCAAGGCGTGCGCGCGCTGGCGGCTCACCCCGGACGGCGCGCTGATGAACGGGTTCTGCGCGGTCGTGCTGCCGGTGCGCCAGGCCGACGGGCACCCGGCCGTGCTCAAGCTGACCTGGGTCGACACCGAGACCGAACAGGAACCGCTCGCGCTGAGGCTCTACGACGGCAACGGTGCCGTGCGACTGCTCGACCACGACGGCGAGCTCGGCGCGTTGCTGCTGGAACGCCTCGACCAGCACTCGCTCGACGACGAACCGGTGGACCTCGCGATCGGTGTGATCGGCGGCCTGCTGCGCCGCCACCGCGGAATCCAGGCGCCCGAGGAGATCCGCCGGTTCTCCGGTGTGCTCGAAGACCACCCGGCGATCCCCCGCACGCTGCTCGACGCGGCCCGCGAGGCCGGGACCAGGCCGATGGGCACGACGCTCGTCAACGAGGACCTGCACTACGAGAACGTCCTGCGCGGCGACCGAGAACCGTGGTTGGTGATCGACCCGAAGCCGCTGTCCGGCGATCCCGAGTACTGCGTGATCCCGTTGCTGTGGAACAGGTTCGACGAACTGGACGGCGACAAGGGGCTCAGCGACAGGTTCCTGGCGATCTGCGACGCGGGTGAGCTGGATGCCGGCAAGGCACGGGACTGGACGCTGCACCGGGCCGTCGCCAACTGGATCTGGTGCCTCGAAGAGGACATGGAGGACCAAGCGGTGATCTGCGCCGACATCGCGCGGTGGGCGGCCCGCGCCTGATCTAGCCTGGTGCTGTGGTGGCTGTGAACCGGGTATTCATCGCACAACTGGCCGGACTTCCCGTCTTCGGCCCCGATGGCGAACCCATAGGCAAAGCTCGTGACGTCGTGATCAGCCTCCGCATCGACCGGCAACCGCCGCGCGTGCTCGGCATGGTCGTCGAAATGGTGACGCGCCGGCGGATCTTCGTGCCGATGCTGCGGGTCACCTCGGTCGAGCCGAACGCCGTGACGCTCGCGACCGGGTCGGTCAACCTGCGGCCGTTCCACCAGCGCGTCAACGAGGTGACGGTGATCGGCGAGCTGCTCGACGCCAGGATCCAGCTGGAGGACGGCGGCACGGCCGTGGTCGTGGACGCCGCGATGGAGCTGACCCGCACCCGCGACTGGCGCATGGTCCGCGTCGCGGGCCGGGAGCGCACCGGCCGATTCAGCCTCAAGGGCCCCGTGCAGGTGTGGCCGTGGGAGGACGTCAGCGGCCTGAGCGTGAACGAGCTCGCGGGCCAGCCGCAGGGCGCGCAGCAACTGGTCGCGGTGTTCGAGGGCATGCGCGCGGCGGACGTGGCGCACGCGCTGCACGAGCTGCCGCCCAAGCGCCGCCACGAGGTCGCGGACGCACTGGACGACGAACGCCTCGCGGACGTCATCGAGGAACTGTCCGAAGAGGACCAGAAGGACGTCCTGTCGCACCTGGACGAGGAACGCGCCGCGGACATCCTGGAGGCGATGAACCCCGACGACGCGGCGGACCTGCTGAGCGAGCTGTCCGAGGGCACCAAGGACCGGCTGCTGGAACTGATGGAACCCGAGGAGTCCGCCCCGGTCCGGCGCCTGCTGGAGTACTCGTTCGACACCGCCGGCGGCCTGATGACGCCGGAGCCGATCATCCTCACGCCGGACGCGACGATCGCGGAAGCGTTGGCACGAGTGCGAAATCCCGACCTGACACCCGCGCTGGCGTCGATGGTCTTCGTGTGCCGCTCCCCCTCCGCGACGCCGACGGGCCGCTACCTCGGCTGCGTGCACATCCAGCGCCTGCTGCGTGAACCGCCGTTCGACCTGGTCGCCGGCGTCCTCGACACGAACATGGCGTACCTGTCGCCCAACGCCTCGCTGAGCGACGTGACGCGCTACTTCGCCACCTACAACCTGGTGTGCGCCCCGGTGCTCGACGAGACCGAGCACCTGCTCGGCGCCGTCACCGTGGACGACGTGCTGGACCACCTGCTGCCGGACAACTGGCGCGAGACGGGACTGAGCCATGCCTGAAGTGCTGCCCCGGCGCAGACTCGACCAGCCGCGCGAACCTCGCGGGTTCCGCTTCTCGGTCGACCCCGACACCTTCGGCCAGCTCTCCGAACGGCTCGCGCGGTTCCTCGGCACCGGCAAGTTCCTGTTCTGGCAGACGCTGCTCGTCGTCGCCTGGATCACGGTGAACCTCGTCGCGGTGTCGCTGCGGTGGGACCCGTACCCGTTCATCCTGCTGAACCTGGCGTTCTCGACGCAGGCCGCCTACGCCGCGCCGCTGATCCTGCTCGCGCAGAACCGGCAGGACGACCGGGACCGCGTGTCGCTGGAGGAGGACCGCAAGCGGGCGGCCCAGACCAAGGCGGACACCGAATACCTGGCGCGGGAGCTGGCGGCGGTGCGACTGGCGCTCGGTGAGGTGGCGACGCGCGACTTCATCCGGGGTGAGCTGGAGAAGCTGGTGAAGGAGCAGAACAACCTGAAGAAGGTACGGCCGTGACGGTCGAGGAGTTCCACGACGTCGTGGCTCTGTGGCACGTGAACGACGCCACGAGCGCCGACATCGTCCTCGCGGCCTGCGAGCTGGTGGTCGCAGGCGTCGACGGTCCCGCGGTCAGCGTGCTGGCCGGAGCCTCGCTGAAACACGCGTGCGAAGAGGTGCCGCCGCTGATGGAGGACGCGCTGCAGGAGCTCGGGCTCGACCACCACGAGCACAGCAGCGACGGTGGCAGGCAAGAAGGACTGCGGCTGATGGCCCAGCGCACACTTGCCGGGGCGATGACACCGCGGGAGTTCGCCCACTGGGTGCATCTGCGGTTCAGCCACGACCTGCCGGCAGCGGAGAAACTGGCGGAGTTGGACGACACCTACGACGTTCTGGAGTACCACGCGGACCTGACCGCGGCCGACGTGGACGAGCAGGTGCTGGCGGAGGTGCGCCGACTCACGGTCTGACGCGGCCGCTCACGACCAGGTCGTCCAGGACCTCGTGGATCGCGGGAGCGGTCTCGGCGTGCTCGCGGTACTCGTCACGGGTCACATACGTCAACTCGGCGATCTCGCCCGTGGGCCGCGGCTCGCCCAAGAGCTGCGCCGTGAAGCAGGTCATGTCGACCATCGCGCCCTCACCCTCGCCGTACGCGAGCGAGATGTAGCGCTTCAGTTCCTCAGGGCCGGAAATCTCGACGCCGAGCTCCTCGCGGACCTCGCGGCGCACGGCTTCTTCGAGGGATTCGCCGGGCTCGATCTTGCCGCCCGGGAGGTAGAAGGCCTTCTTGTTGCGTGAGCGCACAACGAGGAGGCGGCCGGCCTCGACGTGCACGAGTCCCACCACCGTGATCATGCGATCACGGGAACACGTCGTCCGCGGCGAGCCGGTCGCACGTGCGGCCGAAGGCCTCGAGCTCACCGGGGCCGAAGCTCTCCCCGAAGTGCTCGGCGACGCCGGCGAGGTGGGTGGTGGAGGCACTGCGGAGACGTTCGGCACCCAGCGGTGTGAGCACGGCCACGATGCCGCGTCCGTCACCGTCGGCGCGTTCACGCCCGACGAGGCCTGCGCGTTCCAAACGGTCCACGAGGCGGGTCACGCCAGATCGGGACAGCAGGACGGCATCGGCCAGTTCGGTCATGCGCATGCGCATGGAAGGCGCCTCGGCCAGTTGAACCAGCACGTCGTACGCCGCGAGCGATAGGCGCTGCTCAGCAATCAGTTCGGCCTCGAGGACCCTCGTGATCCGTGCATGCGCGCGGAGGAACGATCGCCACACCCCTAGCTCGACACGGGTGGGCAACCGGGAACTACCCGATTCCGGCACGGGCGTCGATGTTACGGACAGCGCCCTCCCGGCTACGACCTGGGCCTGTCGTGGAAAGTGACCGGCCGGTAGGACAGGCACGAACCGGACGTAGCATGGATCGGTGACCACCACACAGCCCCTCCCCACCACCGAGGACGTCCGCAAGGCGCTCGCCGGTGTGCAGGACCCCGAGATCCGCCGCCCGATCACCGAGATCGGCATGGTCAAGGACGTCGAGGTCGGCGCGGACGGTGGCGTCGTGGTCGGCATCTTCCTCACCGTCGCGGGCTGCCCGATGCGGGACAAGATCACGAAGGACGTCACCGCGGCCGTCCAGGCCCTGGACGGCGTCTCGTCCGTGCGCGTCGACCTCGACGTCATGAGCGACGCCCAGCGCACCGAGCTCCGCAAGACGCTGCGCGGCGGCACCGAGGAGCCGGTCATCCCGTTCGCCCAGCCGGGTTCGCTGACGCGCGTGTACTGCGTCGCGTCCGGCAAGGGCGGCGTCGGCAAGTCCTCGGTCACCGTCAACCTCGCCGTGGCGATGGCGGCCCGCGGGCTCTCCGTCGGCATCGTCGACGCGGACATCTACGGCCACTCGATCCCCCGCATGCTCGGCGCCGACGGCAAACCCACCCAGGTCGAGAAGATGATCATGCCGCCGCAGTCGCACGGCGTGAAGGTCATCTCGATCGGCATGTTCACGCCGGGCAACACCCCGGTCGTGTGGCGCGGGCCGATGCTGCACCGCGCGTTGCAGCAGTTCCTCGCGGACGTGTTCTGGGGCGACCTGGACGTGCTGCTGATCGACCTGCCGCCCGGCACCGGCGACATCGCGATCTCCGTCGCGCAACTCGTGCCGAACGCCGAGATCCTGGTCGTCACCACGCCGCAGCAGGCCGCCGCCGAGGTGGCCGAGCGGGCCGGGTCGATCGCCCTGCAGACCCGTCAGCGCGTGGCGGGCGTCATCGAGAACATGTCGTGGCTGGAGATGCCCGACGGCTCGCGCATGGAGATCTTCGGCACCGGTGGCGGCGCGGCCGTCGCCGAGTCGCTGACGAAGGCCATCGGGTCCGACGTGCCGCTGCTCGGGCAGGTGCCGCTGGACCCGCGCCTGCGGGAGAACGGCGACTCGGGCACGCCGATCGTGCAGGCCGTGCCGGACGCGGCCGCCGCGAAGGTGCTCACCGAGGTGGCGACGAAGCTGTCCGTGCGTTCGCGGGGCCTCGCGGGCCGTCTGCTGAACGTGTCGCCCGCCGGTCGCTAGACCCCACAACGCACGCGGGGCCCTTTCGCACTCCTGGTGAGTGCGGAAGGGCCCCGTTCGCGTTGTCAGAGGCTGTTGTCAGAGGTTCAGGTCGCGTCCGGGTCGTACGGCGGACGCTCGCCCGGTGAGAGCGGACGCTGTTCGGCCGCGGGCGGGGTCGACGGGGTCGGGTAGCCGTTCGACTTGGTCGTCGGCTCCTGGTCGTCGAAGAAGTGCTTGGTCACCGCGCGCTTGGGGTCGAAGTTGCGGAGTTCCCGCAGGTCCTCGAGGGGCTTGCGGAGCGACTCGAACTCCGGCCCCATCTCCTGCTTGAGCTGTTCGCGTGCGCCGGTCGCGTACTCGCGGACCTGCCTCACCGTCTTGCCCAGCCAGGCCGCGGCCGATGGCAGGCGTTCGGGCCCCAGGATGAAGAGACCCGCGACGACGATGATGAGGATCTCTACCCATCCGATGCTGTCGAACACAGGTCTCAGCCTACTTCTCAGTCGCTCTTCAATGTCACGTCGAGTTTGAGCTCACGGCCCTGGCGCGCCAGCGTCACCTGCACCGTTTGGCCGATCTCGTGCTCCCTGACCGCAACGACCAGTTCGGCGGCGTTGCGGACCATGCGGTTGCCGACCCTGGTGATGACGTCACCCTCCTGGATGCCGGCGGCGGCCGCGGCACCTCCGGCGGGGACGTTCTGCACCTGGGCGCCTTCGGAGGTCTCGGCCGACACGGACTTCACGTTGATGTTCATGTCCGCGTGCTTGACCTGGCCGCTGCGGATCAGCTCCTGGCTGATCTTGCGGGCCTGGTTGCCGGAGATCGCGAAGCCGAGGCCGACCGAACCGCCGGTCTCGGTGCGGATCGACGAGTTGATGCCGATCAGGGCGCCGCGCGAGTCGACCAGCGCGCCGCCCGAGTTGCCCGGGTTGATGGCGGCGTCGGTCTGGATCGCGTCGTAGGTGACCTGGGGGCCGCCGTTCTCGCCCGCCGCCGTGACCGGGCGGTGCAGCGCGGAGACGATGCCCTCGGTGACGGTGTTGGAGAGCTGCAGCGGCGAGCCGATGGCGATCACGCTGTCGCCCACCTGCAGGTCGTCGGAGTTGCCGAACTGCAGGACCGTCGGGTTCGTGACCTCGACCTTGATGACGGCGAGGTCGGTCTTCGGGTCGCGGCCGACGACGCGGGCCGCGGCGCGGGTGCCGTCGGTGAAGACGGCGCTGAGCTTGGCCGAGGAGTCCTGCGCGGCCGGGGCGACGACGTGGTCGTTGGTCAGGATGTAACCGCCGGCCTCGATGACGACACCGGAGCCGACGCCCGCGACGTTCGCGCCCTTGAACTCGATGGACACGACGCTGGGCGTCACGCGCTTGGCGATGTCCGAGATCGAGCCGGCCGGGCGTTCCTTGCCCTCGACGACCTCGGCGAGCGTGACGGTCGAGTCGGTCAGCGGGTTTCCCGCCCTGCCGATCAGCCAGCCGACCAGGCCACCGACGGCACCCAGGACCAGCGCGACCGTGAGCAGCAGCGCGAGGGCCGCCGGCTTCACGCGACGGCCGAAGATCAGTTCGGGAACGCTCAGCTGCGGACCGGGCTCGGGCTTGCCCTCGGGCTCACGGGGAGCGTCCTCACCGACGGCGGGCGGGCCGATCACGGCACCGGAGGCCGGGTCGCGCCACGGGTCGCCGGCGGGCTTGTCGCCCCAGAACACGGGGTCGATGTCCGGATCCGGGTCCGACACGGGCACCGGAGGCCGCTGCAACAGCTCCTGCGAGCCCTGGCGGCCGAACGCCGTCACGAGGGACTCGGGAGGCGGGGGCGCGGACTGGAGCTGGGACACGGGCACGTCGCGCGAGGCGAACGCGCCGGGAACACCGTCGGGGCGGCCGAAGGCGGTGGCGTACGCGGGGTCGACCGGCGGCTGCACCAGGGGCCGTGGCCGGAGCCTGCGATGCGCTCCGTCGTCCACTCCGGAAACGGGTGTGGACGTCTGGCCGTTGGGCGACTGCTGGCTCATCTCTCCCCGAGTTTTCCGCTAGGAGTGCTGAGCGACAGCCTGCCTCAACAACGGTGAAATGGCTGTCAGGGGGTGGTCGCGAAGACCGCGCCGGCGTTCTGCGGCACCGGAACCTGCACGGGCTGCTGCTCGCCGTCGGACGTGGTGAACGCGAGCGCGCTCAGCAACATGCCGCTCACGACGACACCGGCACCCTGGCGGGCACGGCGGCCGCTGAACCAGCCGTTGCTGCCCAGGGGTCTCGAGGAACCCAGCACGGGCCCCGCGCCGAACGCGGGCTTGTCCGTGCGCTGGACGGCCACGAACTGACCGTCCTCGGTGATCGCGAGCCCGTCCGGAGCGGAGGGCAGTTCGACCTCGTGAGGAATCGCGCCGAGCCTGTCGAGCAGCGAAGCCGACGCCGTGGGCGCCGAAGCAGTGCGCACGGCCGCGCGCGCCTGCTGCTGCGTGTAGGTCTCGAACGCGCAGAAGCCACAGCGCTGAACGTGCGCGGATGCCCGCTCGTGGGCGGTCGAGGACAGTTCTCCGTCCACGAACGCGACCACGGCATCCGGCAAGAGGTGCTGCTCAGGCAGGCCCCAACCTCGGAGGTCGGTCATGCAGAGTCCTCCAGCAACGATTCTTGACGACGACGTTCGAGCGCGACCTTCAGAGCCTGGCGGCCCCGATGGATCCTGCTCCTCACGGTACCCATCTTCACCCCGAGCGTGGCGCCGATCTCCTCGTAGGAGAGTCCTTCCACGTCACAGAGCACGACCGCGGCACGGAACTCCGGCGGGAGCTCGTCCAGCGCGGCCTGCAGATCGGGATCCAGGTGGTTCTCGTCGTAGATCTCCTCGGGAGACAGGTCGTCACCCTCGAGGCGGTCGTTGTCCTCGGGCAGCGCCTCCATGCGGACACGGCTGCGACGGCGAGCCATGTCGAGGAAGAGGTTGGTGGTGATGCGGTGCAGCCACCCCTCGAAGGTGCCCGGCTTGTACGACGCCAACGACCGGAACACGCGGATGAACGTCTCCTGCGTGAGGTCCTCGGCATCGTGCTGGTTACCGGTCAGGCGGTACGCGAGCCGGTAGACCCTGTCCGCGTGCTCACGGACGATCGCGTCCCACGAGGGCGGCGTCCAGTCGGCCGTCTCGATGGGCGCGACGGCCTCCGGCGAACTCGACTGCGTGCGCATCAGGTGTTTCGGCACCTCCAGGTAGGCCGCCCGGCGACCCTTGTGCGGCTCAACGGACGACGGGTCCGGCTTGTTCCCGACTAGAGCCTGGCTTCTTGCCTCTGTACCTTCTCCCGCGCGCTTTAAACGATCGTGAGAGTGGGCTGAGAGCACCCTGAGAATTTCGGTTCGGGCCACGTTCACCCGTTTTGGGCACTGGACGCACTAACCTGCTACCCCGTGACCACGGAATCGGCCCTGCGGGAGTACGTCGAGCAGTACCTCCCCGAGGACGACGTGCACCTGGCAGCAAGAGCACGCGGCCAGGAACTGGGCTGCGTGCCCATCGGCGCGGGCGGAGGCGCCGCCCTGCGGTTCCTCGCAACCGCACTCCAGGCCCGCGCGGTGGTGGAAGTAGGCACCGGCGCAGGCACCAGCGGCCTCTACCTCCTGGCGGGCATGCCCAAGTCAGGCATCCTGACCTCGATAGACGTGGCCTCGGAACACCAACGAGCAGCCCGCGAGGCCTACACCGCAGCAGGCATCTCCCCGTCCCGAACCCGCCTGATCATGGGCAAGGCCCTGGACGTGCTCCCACGCCTGACCGACGCGGCGTACGACCTCGTCTTCGTGGACGCCTACAAGCCCGAGTACCCGCAATACCTCGAACACGGCGTGCGCATGCTGCGCCCAGGCGGAGTGATCGCGTTCGACAACGTCCTGTGGCACGGCTCGGTGGTCGACCCCAGCAAGCGGGACGACTCGACCCAGGCGATGCGGGACATCGCCCGCCTGGTGAAGGAGGACGACCGCTTGGTGCCGGTGATCCTCCCGCTGGGCGACGGCCTGCTGGTAGCGGCCCGCAGGCCCTGACAGCGCGAAGCCGAAGGCGAGCGGTCCTTCGTCTTTCGCATAGGCACTGGGCGGTGGGGTCCCATCACGAGTCGCGCCATAGCACTTGCTGCATGCCTGGAGGGGTGTCAAGCGGACACGCTTTTCGTCCGCTTGACACCCCTCTAGGCATGTGGCCCGCTCTTGGCTCGGCTCGTGATGGGACCCCACCGCCGATGCCACCCTCTAAGCAACCGGCAGCCGCTCTGAGCAACAGGCGTGCCATCTACCTACGGGCAGCGCGGGCCCCCTGATCAGATTGCCGGGGGTCTGGGGGCAGAGCCCCCAGGGGAAGCACGCAAGGTGAGGTCGCCGCCCGCAACAACACCCCGACAAAGCCGCGATCAGTAAGCCCGAACGCCCTTCCCCAACACAGTGACCCCAGAAGCGGAAACCGTGTACCGCTCCCGATCCATAGGAGCATCCACACCAATCAACGCCCCATCAGGCACAACAACGTTCTTGTCCAAAATAGCCCGCCGAACCACAGCACCCTTGCCAATCCGAACCCCGGGCAACAACACCGACCCCTGCACAACAGACCCAACCTCAACGGTGACGTCAGACGAGATCACCGACCCGTGGATCTTCCCGGAGATGATCGACCCAGGCCCCACCATCGAGTCCTCAGCAGACCCACCAGCGATGAACTTCGCCGGAGGCAACGGAGGCGTAGCAGTCCGAATAGGCCACAACTGGTTGTACAGGTTGAAGATCGGATGGACCGAAACCAGATCCATGTGAGCGTCGTAGTAGGCGTCGATCGTCCCGACGTCCCGCCAGTACCCACGATCCCGATCGGTAGCCCCAGGAACCTCGTTGTCCTGGAAGTCGTAAACGTGCGCCTTCCCCCGGTCCACCAGCATGGGGATGATGTCGCCACCCATGTCATGGTCCGAGTCGGGATTCAACGCATCCCCACGCAAAGCGTCCAACAACGCCTCAGTGGTGAACACGTAGTTGCCCATCGACGCGAACGTCACATCAGGATCGTCAGGCACGTGCGGCGGCTCGGACGGCTTCTCCAGGAACCGGGTGATCTTCCCGGAGGCATCCGAGTCGATGCACCCGAACGCCTTCGCCTCGTTCCGCGGCACCCGGATCCCGGCCACGGTCACGGCCGCCCCGGACTCGACGTGCTGCGAGATCATCTGGCCCGGGTCCATCCGGTACACGTGGTCGGCTCCGAAGATGACCACGTGGTCGGGCTTCTCGTCGTGGACCAGGTTCAACGACTGGAAGATCGCGTCGGCCGAGCCCGTGTACCAGCGCGGGCCCAGGCGTTGCTGGGCCGGGACCGGGGTCACGTACTGACCGAGCACATTGGACAGGCGCCACGTCGTCGAGATGTGGCGGTCCAGAGAGTGCGACTTGTACTGCGTCAGCACGCAGAGCTTCGCGAGCCCCGCGTTGACCAGGTTCGACAGCACGAAGTCGACCAGCCGGTAGTTGCCCCCGAAGGGCACAGCCGGTTTCGCGCGGTCGGCCGTCAGTGGCCACAGGCGCTTGCCTTCACCACCGGCAAGCACAATTCCGAGAACGTGCGGCTGCCCCTTCACAGCATGTGACCCTATCCGTGCGATCGTTTTCGAACCAGACGCAAACCGGTTCGTCCCAACACCTACGTCCGTGATCTACGGTGGGTGCGTGCGAGTTGCGCTGCTGACCCGGGAGTATCCGCCAGAGGTCTACGGCGGGGCTGGTGTGCACGTGGGTTTCCTCGTGCCCCACCTCCGCGAGCTCGTGGACGTCGACGTGCACTGCTTCGGTGCGCCGAGATCCGACGCGACGGCTCACAACCCGCCGCACAGCCTGGAGCAGGCGAACGCGGCCCTCACGACCCTCGCGGTCGACCTCGAGATGGCCGCGGCGGTGTCCGGCGCGAGCCTCGTCCACTCGCACACCTGGTACGCCAACATGGGCGGTCACCTGGGCAAACTCCTGCACGGGATCCCCCACGTGGTGACGGCGCACTCGCTGGAACCGCGCCGGCCGTGGAAGGCCGAGCAGCTCGGCGGCGGGTACCGGATCTCGTCGTGGGCCGAGCGCACGGCGTACGAACACGCCGACGCGGTCATCGCCGTGAGCGACGGGATGCGGGCCGACGTGCTCGACGCCTACCCCGCGCTCGACCCCTCCAAGGTCCACGTCGTGCGCAACGGGATCGACAGCAACGCGTACCGGCCCGTCACCGAGACGGACGCCCTGACGTCCCGTGGGATCGATCCCACGAAGCCGATCGTGGCCTTCGTGGGAAGGATCACCCGCCAGAAGGGTTTGAGCCACCTCGTCGCCGCCGCGCACCAGATCGACTCGGAAGCGCAGATCGTCCTGTGCGCCGGGGCACCGGACACGCCGGAGATCGCCGAGGAGATCCGGCAGGCGGTCAGCGAACTGTCCGAGAGACGGCCCGGCGTGTTCTGGATCCAGAAGATGCTGCAGCCCGCCGAGGTCCGGCAGATCCTGAGCCACGCGACGGTGTTCGTGTGCCCGTCGGTCTACGAGCCGCTGGGCATCGTGAACCTGGAGGCGATGGCGTGCGGCACCGCGGTCGTCGCGAGTGACGTCGGCGGCATCCCCGAAGTCGTCGTGCACGGCGAGACAGGCCTTCTCGTCCACTACGACGAGCATGACTTGTCGACATATCGACTCCAGCTCGCCGAATCGATCAACGAACTGGTCACAGACCCCGATCGGGCCCAGCGCTTCGGAGCAGCCGGACGCACGCGGGCTGAGCAGGACTTCTCGTGGTCGACGATGGCCGCGCAGACGGTCGAGGTCTATCGCAGTGTGATCTGAGACACACTCGACCAGGGCAACCCGGACGAGTGAGCACCGCCTTTAACCAGTAGTGACGTTGTGACTTCAACTGGTTAGGGGCGCGAGGACTGTGCGTTGTGCGGTGCTGGGTCTGACGGTCCTCCTCGCGGTGACCGGTTGTGCGACCTCAGCCCCCGCCACCCAGCCGGGGGCACTGCAGCCGACGATCGAGGGCAAGAAGCTCGCGGACGCTTCTGAGCTGCAGTCCCAGGCGGAGGCCCAGCTCGCCTACACGCTCGAGTACGGCTACGTGGCACGGGCGGGCGCCGCCGCGGTCAGCTGCTGGTTCTCGAAGACAGGCCTCGAGTCGGAGGTCGACGAGCGGCTGTGGTGCGGGCCGGTCCAGGTCCCCGGCACCGGTGCCGGCACCGACTGGGTGCCCGTGCCGATCAAGGAAGTCACCAAGTCGGATGACGAGGTCCGTTACGAGGTGCAGTCGCCGCAGGTGCCGGAGAAGGGCAACCGCAGCACGCCGGGCGGGATGCTCGTGCGCACCGACGGCAAGGAGTTCGACCCGTCCAAGCAGCACGACATGACGGCCGGACGCGACTTCCTCGCCGTGCTGCCCGACGACGGCAAGCGCTCGAACCACGACCTGGGCCTCGGCAACACCGAGTTCAAGCTCCGGGACGACCTGCTCGGCACGACGGTCACCGGCTGGGCGAACCCGGACATCTGGTTCACCTCCGAGGGCACGCTGCGCGCCGAGACCGGCTCACGGCTGCGCGTGGTCCGCATGAAGGTCGAGAAGCTCAACGAGACGGACAGCGGTTTCCACCGCACCAACTGGCAGGGGTTCGCCCCGCAGCCGTCCGAGCTCGCGCTGGAGGTGCCCGGCAAGCGCCAGGTCCTTCCGGCCGACCGGCTGCCGGCCAACGGCTCGGTCTTCGTCGTCTACACCGTGCCGGACCCGCAGGAGGGCCCCGAGCACCTCGCGCTCGGCACGCTCGGCGCCAAGTCGCTGGACCAGCGCGTCGAGATCCCGTCCGGCAAGCGCTCCGACTCCCCGCCGGCCGTGCTGCAGCGCGCCGCGACCCCCGCCCAGTTCAAGGAGCAGACGCAGAAGATCCGCTTCGGCGACCGCGAGCTCGGCATGAAGATCACCGGCGTGCGGCTCGGCCGGCAGCGGCCGATCAAGCTCGGCGAGAGCCAGTACGACGTGGCCACGATCTCCGCGACGGACAAGGCGTTGCTGGAGGTGCGGGTCGAGGCGACCGGCGACCTGCCCGACACCGCGGGCGGACTGCTGACCAAGGACCTGATCACCGTGACGCTGCCGGACGGCTCGACCGCCCGGCAGGTCGGTGCCCGCTACGACGGCGGCCCGCTGCCCTTCGCGGTCGTCGTCGAGGTGCCGGCGGACACCCGGTCGGTCTCGGTCGGCATGGGCGAGGGAGTGCTGGACCTGCCGCGCCTCGGCAGGACGAGCATCTCCCCCGTCGACTCGCGCGCCACCCTCGCCCTGGAGTTCTGAGCGAGCATCGCGGCCAGGGCCAGCCACCCCAGGAGCACCAGGACGAGCCCGCCCCAGCCCCACTCCTCGTACGCGGTGGCACCGGACGTCCCGCCGATGCTGCTGCCGACGTAGAACCCGGCGAGGTAGAGCCCGGAGGCCTGGCCGCGGGCGTGTGCGGGAGCCCGCGCGGCGACCCAGCCGCTCGCCGTGGTGTGCGAGGCGAAGAACCCGGCGGTGACGATCGCGAGGCCGAGCGGCACCCACAGCAGGCTCGCCAGCGCACCGACTGCCAGCACGCCGATGCACAGCAGCAGCACGCGACCGCGCCCGTACCGGTCGGCGAGCCTGCCCGCGAACGCCGCCGCGGTGCTGCCGAACCCGTAGAAGAGGAACACCAGCGTCTCCAGCCAGGCGGGACCGGAGAGCTGGAAGCCGGCGACGTTGTAGAACGAGATGAACGTTCCCACGAGCAGCACGGCGACCACGTACATCGACAACAGGACGGGGTCGCGCAGGGCGGCCTTCATGCCGCTGGGCGCTCGTTTCGGCCGGGACTGCGCCCTGGGCAGGAAGAACACCACGACCAGGGCCGCGACCAGCCCGAACACGCCGGCCAGCAGCACGGAGCCGCGCCACCCGAGCCAGTCCGAGGTCATGCCGGTGACGAGCCGCCCGGACATGCCACCGAGGCTGTTCCCGGCGATCATCGCGCCCATGGCGGCGCCGAGCTTGCCCTTGTCCAACTCGTCCGCGAGGTAGGCCATGGACGCCGCGGGCACCCCGGCCGCCGCGACGCCCTGCAGCACCCGCAGGACCAGGAACACCTCGTAGTTCGGCGCGAACGGCAGCAGGAGCCCGAGCAACGCCGCCACCAGCACGCTGACCACGATCACCGGGCGCCGCCCGACCCGTTCGGACAGCATCGCGATCGGCACGACGACCACCGCCAGCGCGAACGTGGCGGCGGACAGCGCGAGCGACGCGCTGCCGGGCCCCAGCCCGTACGCGGCGGCGATCTGCGGCATGACCGCCTGCGGGGTGTAGAGCAGCGCGAAGCACGCGAACCCCGAAGCGGCGATGGACGCGGTCAACCTGGTCACGCATCTGACGCTAAGCCATACGTCCAATACGGAAATGCGCCAGAATCGATCCGTGGACGAATCGGACCTGGCACCGAAGCTGGCGATGCTGAAAGCGCTTGCCGCCGACGAGCACGTGACTCGTGTCGCAGAACGCCTCGGACTCCCCCAGCCCACGGTCAGCCGGTGGATCGCCGAGCTCGGCGAGCAGCTCGGCGCGCCGATCACCGCGAAGAACGGCAGGCGGGTCCGCCTCACGCGGGCGGGCCGGTTGCTGGCCGAGGCCGCGACCCGGTCGCTGGCCGCGCTGGAACCGGGGCTGCGCGAGGTCGAGGAGGAGCTCGACCCGGAGAAGGGCCGCGTCGTGCTGGGCTTCCTGCACATGCTCGGCCGCGCGATCGTGCCCGAGCTGGTCCGCGGCTACCGCGCCGAACACCCGCACGTGCGGTTCGGCCTGGTCCAGAACGCCCGCCACGCCGTGGTCGCCAAGCTCGTCAGCGGTGAGATCGACCTCGCGCTGGTCGCGCCGCCACCGGAAGGGCCCGAGTTCGAGTCGGTGGTCGTGTTCGAACAGCCCCTGATCGTCGTAGTGCCGGCGGGCCACCGGCTGGAGTCGAGGAAGGCCGTGCGGGTCGAGGACCTGGCCGACGAGGACCTGATCACCCTGGAGCCCGGCTACGGCCTGCGTCAGATCACCGACGACATGTGCGCCGCGGCCGGGATCACCCCGCGCTACGTGTTCGAGTGCCAGGAGATCGAGACCGTGCGCGGCCTGGTCGCGCACGGGCTCGGCGTGGCACTGCTCACCCACGCCGAGTTCGCGCCGCCTCCCGGCTTGCGGGAGCTGTCACTGACGCCGCGGACCGGCCGGATCTTCGGGCTGACGTGGCTGCGGGACAACCCGCTGCCGCCCGCCGTCCGCGCGTTCCGCGACCACGCCCTGAGGACTCACGGCGTCACCGCGACCAGGTCTGGGTCCCCTTCCACGTCCGAAGGTACGACTCGGCACCGCTGAGCATGTCCTGGACGAGCTGGTCACCGCCGAGCTGACGGACCTTCTCCACCCAGTCCGGCAGGAGACCGATGTGCGCGCCGCCGTCGACGTTGATGTCCCACACGCGCTCGCCGGTGCGCTGCCGGTCGACCAGCGGCCCGTCCGGGTAGCTGCGGAACGGGTAGGTCACGCCGGTCTGCGGTGCCGGGTGCGAGCCGACGCCGTTGTAGTCGGAGCCGAACCCGATGCCCACGTCGTACTTGCGCCGCAACGGTTCCGCGGCGGCGGCCTGCGCGACGTAACCGCCGGGGTCGTTCTCGTAGCCCGCGATGAACCCGCCGAGCTGGTAGACCTTCTCGGTCCACTGGGCGTCCATCCAGCTGTGGCTGGACACGATGCCCGGGTACTTCGCGGCAGCGGCCAGCTCCAGCGTCCGGCCCGCGGCCTTCACGCTCATGTGGTCGATCTCGATCATCATGTGCCGGCGCATCATGCCCTGCACCGCGTACTCGCCGAGCGCCGTCAGGCCGCGCACGTTGCAGCGCTTCGCCGGGTCGTACGCGGGCGCGATGACACCCGCGGGGATCAGCGCGTTCGGGCCGACGGTGCCGATCGGGTTGTCCTGCTGAGGACCCTTGCAGACCTCGGTCTGCCACCACTGGCCGGTGCGCAGGAACTGGCCCGCGTTGATCACGCCGCCCTGCGTGCCCGAGTCGAACCGGACGCCGCACAGCGCGTTGTCGAACTTGTGGCACAGGAACGCGCTGCGCACGCCGAGCGCGTACATCTCGTCGAGGCCGCGGTCGATGGCGTCCCTGTTGCACAACGGGATGTCGAGGAACGTACGGCAGCCGAAGATCTCGGAGGTCTCGATGCCGAGCACCACGGCGAGCTTGCCCTGCGTGATCACGTCCCGCGCCTGCTCGGCGGACGTGACGATGCGGAACCAGCCCTTGCCCGCGCCGCCGAACTGCTTGTCGACGAACGCCTGCAGCTCGTAGGTGCGCTGGGCCTGCAACCGGACCGACTGCATCTCGTCGCAGGGCTTGTCCTTGAACGGGTGGATGACGCACAACGTGGCGTTGCTCGTCAGGTCCTGGACGAGCACCCGCTGGCCGCCGCGCCACGCCCGTTCCAGCCAGGCGTAGTAGTTCTGCTGGTGCGAGACCGTCGTGGAGGACGGCCAGTCCTTGAACGTCGGCCAGCCCACCGGGTCGTGGCCGTCGAGGTCGCCCGTCACGATCGCCTCGAAGATCGCGCCGAGGCCCGCCGGGTGGTGTTCGGGGCAGTCCTTCAGCGCGTCCGCGATGCCCTGCTCCGAGAACGGCTTGCCGCAGATCAGCTTGCCGCCGAAGCCCTCGTTGGTCGTGAGGTGGTTGTGCGCGTCGACGAACCCGCGCACCCTGCCCTGCCCGTCGACGCCCTTGAACGGCTCTCCGGTCACGTTGATCTGCGAGTCCGGGGCGGGCCTCGCCACCGGTTCCCACCACGGCGTCGCGGCCGTGGCGGGGGACAACGACGCTAGGACCAGCGAGACGGCGAGAGCCAGGCGGAGTAACACGGGTGGACTCCTCTACGGCGTTGTGAAGGAGCTCACATCATGCCGTGGAACTTCGCCGTCTCGTATGGCCATAAGTAGGTTCTAACGCGAATATTTTTCAGCCAGCTCGACCAGCGTCCGCGCGCCGAAGCCAGTCGCACCCGCGACGACCTCGTCGTAGATCTTCTCCGACCGCGCCGGGCCCGCGATGTCGAGGTGCGCCCACGGCACGTCGCCCGCGAACTTCTGCAGGAACAGGGCCGCCGTGATGCCGCCGGGGCCGGGAGGGCACTGCTTGTAGTCCGCGATCTCGCTGGCGACGGCGGAGACGTGCTCCTCCAGCAACGGCATCCGCCACCACTGCTCGCCGACGTTCGCACCGGCGGCGACGACGTTGGCCGCGATCTCGTCGGACGCGCTGAACACCGCGCCCGTGCGCAGCCCGAGCGAGACCTTCATCGCGCCGGTCAGCGTCGCCACGTCGACGACCAGGTCGGGCTTCAGGTTCTGCACCGCGTACGCCATCGCGTCGGCCAGGACCATGCGGCCCTCGGCGTCGGTGTTCTGCACCTCGGTGGTCGCGCCGCCGTAGTGGCGCACGACGTCACCCGGCCGGTACGCCGAGCCGCTCACGTGGTTCTCCGCGCACGGCACGAGTCCGGTGACCCTGACCGGCAGCCGCCGGCGAGCCACGGCCAGCAGTGCGGAGATCACCGCGGCGCCGCCCGCCATATCGGTGCGCATGAGGTGCATGCCGTCGGCGGGCTTCACCGAGATGCCGCCCGTGTCGAACGTGATGCCCTTGCCGACGAACACCAGGTGCGGGCCTGTGGTGCCGTAGGTCAGCTCCACCAACCGTGGCGGGCGGGCCGAACCGCCGCCGACCGCCAGCACGCCGCCGAAGCCCTGCTGTGCCAGCCACTTCTCGTCGCGCACGGTGGCGGAGAGCCCGTCGACCCGGTCCGCCAGCCTGGCGGCGGTCGTCGCGAGCCAGCGCGGGTCCTTGACGTTGGACGGGGTGTTCGCGAGGTCACGCGTCAGCGACGTCGCCGTGGCGAGCACGTGGGCCTTGAGCGCGGCCGACGTGAGCACCTCTTCGAACCCGTCGTCAGCGGTGATCAGCCGCAACGAGCCGACCCGCTTCGGGCCGTCCTCGCCGGTGACCTTGAAGCGGTAGCCGCCGAGCGCCGCGCCCAGCACGAACGCGCGCACCTTGTCGGCGTCGAAGTCCGGGGTCAGCAGGACGTCGGCGGTCTTCGGCGCGTCGTCGCCGCTCAACGCGCGCACGAGCGACGCACCGGCCGTGCGGTAGTCGGCGGGCGTGCCGGTGCCGACACCGAGCGTCCAGGTCTCGTCGTGCCGCACCGCCTCGCCGGCCTTGCCGGTCAGGTCGGAGACGTCGATGCCGTCGCCGCCCGGTCCCAGCGCCGGTCCCGTGGCCGCGAGCACGACCGCCGGAACGCCACGGCGCGCGGTGGTGGCCACCTCGACGTCCACGAGCTTGGTGGGCACTGACGGAACCGTCGACGCCACGGTTGGACCTCCCCTATTGCATTGACGACCGTTCATTCTCACCCAGGCCCTCCGCGAGGCTCACCTGGGGCGAGAACGAAGCGATGCCCCGGTCTCCACTGTGGAAACCGGGGCTCGAACACTGCTTCCTCGCCGGGTGCCTCAGCCGGCGGCGGCCTTCAGCGCGTCGCCCAAGGCGCTGGCCTCGTCCGCCGACATCTCGACGACAAGGCGCCCACCACCCTCGAGCGGCACGCGCATCACGATGCCGCGTCCCTCCTTGGTGACCTCGAGGGGACCGTCGCCGGTCCGGGGCTTCATGGCCGCCATCGCGTGCTCCCTCCGTCAACATCTTCCCCGTCCGGCCAGGCCGGATCTGCTCCATTCTCCCCTATCGCGACTCAGGGGCGAAACCGAACCGATCTTTTGGCGAGTTCGGGTGACAGTTGTCGATCTTGACTTGTGCCTGATCAATACCCGTTTTCACGGCAACGCAACACTTTCGGCGGGCAGGACACGGCGCCGGGCGCGGCGTGACAGACTGGGCAGGGTGCGAGCCCGTTCCGCGCTCTTCGACGTCTACGGCGGCCACCTCCGCGAACGCGGTGGCGCCGCCACCATCGCCGCGCTCGTCCGGTTGCTGGAGCCCCTGGGTTTCGCCGCGCCGGCCGTGCGCACGGCGGTGTCCCGTACGGTCCGGCAGGGCTGGTTGCAGCCGTCACGGCTGCCTGACGGGCCCGGATACGCGATGACACCGCGCGGGGAACGGCGGCTCGACGAGGCCGCTGCCCGCATCTACCGCACCGGGCCGTCCACGTGGGACGGTCGCTGGCACGTGGTGGTGCTGGAGGAGATGCCGGGCCGCGACTCGCGCGACCACCTGGCCTCCGAACTCCAACTGCTCGGCTACGGCGCGCTCGGCCCTGTGACGTGGATCGCTCCCCGGCCCTCGCCCGAGCTGACCGACGTGCTCGCCGCCGAGGAAGTCGCCGCACGAACTTTTCACGGTTCACACGACGGTGAGGACGCCGAGCTCGCGGCGAAGGCGTGGGACCTGGCCGAACTGGGCCGGGACTACGCCGCGTTCGTCGCGCACTGGCACGAGACGGTGTCCGTTGTGGACGAAACGGACGACGCGGCCGCGTTCGCCGCGTCACAGCAGCTGCTGCACGCGTGGCGGAAGTTCCTGTTCCGCGATCCCGGTCTTCCTGCTGAACTGTTGCCACCGGGCTGGCCGGGGCACGCGGCAGCGTCGTTCTTCGACGAACAGACACTGCGGCTGGCACCGGGCACGAGTCGTTTCGTCGACGAGTGCCTGCGGCCGGTGCGCAACGTTTCCACTGCTTGATGGAGGTCCAGTGTCCGAGCTCCTCGTCGAAGACGCCGATGGTGTGCGCACGCTCACGTTCAACCGCCCCGAGTCGTTCAACGCCTTCACCGTCACGCTGAAGGAGGCGTTCCTCGCCGCGCTCCAGCAGGCGGCGGCGGACGAGTCGGTGCGCGCGGTGGTGATCACGGGTGCGGGCCGGGCGTTCTGCGCGGGCCAGGACCTCAAGGAGCACATCGGGTTGCTGCAGGCCGGTGATCCCGCGCCGCTGCACACGGTCGAGAAGCACTACAACCCGATCGTGCGAGAGCTGATCGGCATGCCGAAGCCGGTGATCGCCGCGGTCAACGGCAGCGCGGCGGGTGCTGGCGCGTCCTTCGCCTACGCCGCCGACCTGCGCATCGCGGGCCAGTCGGCCAAGTTCCTGATGGCCTTCGCGAACGTCGGCCTGACCGCGGACTCCGGCGCGTCGTACACGCTGCCGCGGCTGATCGGCCACGGCCGCGCGATGGAGATGATGCTGCTCGCGCAGCCCGTCGGCGCCGAGGAGGCGCTGCGGGTGGGCATGGTCAACCAGGTCGTGCCGGACGCCGAACTGCAGGCCACCGCGCACCTGCTGGCCGCGAAGCTCGCCGCCGGGCCGACGACGGCCTACGCGAAGATCAAGGAAGCGCTGGCCGCGGCAGCGGACGGGACGCTGGAGGACGCGCTCGAGGCCGAGCGCCGCACCCAGGCCGACTGCGGCGCGACCGAGGACCACCGCGAAGCCGTGGACGCGTTCGTGAACAAGCGGGCGCCGAAGTTCAGCGGGCGCTAGTAGCCCGGAAGCACGTCGAGATGTGGTCGTCGACCATGCCGGTCGCCTGCATCAGCGCGTAGCAGGTGGTGGGGCCGAGGAACTTGAAGCCGCGCTTCTTCAGTTCCTTGGCCATCGCCTTGGACTCGGGGGTGATCGCCGGCACGTCCGCGAACGTCGCCGGGCGCACGTGATCAGCCGGTGCGAACGACCACAGCAGCGCGTCCAGGTCGACGTCCTCCGAGACGATCAGCCGCGCGTTGTGGATCGCGGCGTCGATCTTCAGCCGGTTCCGGACGATGCCCGCGTCGGCCATCAGCCGTTCCACGTCGGCCGGTCCGAACTCCGCGACCAGCTTCGGGTCGAAGTCGCCGAACGCGGCCCGGAACGCCGGCCGCTTGCGCAGGATCGTGATCCACGACAGCCCGGACTGGAACGCCTCCAGCGACATCCGCTCGTAGAGCTCGGGCGTGCCGTGCAGCTCCACGCCCCACTCGGTGTCGTGGTAGTCGGCGTAGTCCGGCGTCGAGTCGCCCCACGGACAGCGAACGATCACCGGTACCCCTCGGCGAAGCGGGCGAAGCGTTGCAGCGAGCGGCGCAGCATCAAGACGAAGAGCGGTTTCACCACCGGGTAGAAGAACGGCACGTCGAGGCTTTCGCTCCACACGAACCGGCTGCCGCGCACGGCGAACACCCCGGTGCCCTTCACGACCTTGCCGAGGTGGAGCACCTCGACGGCGTGTGGCGGGTCCCAGCGCGTGATCCGCATCCGGTCGGAGACGCCGAACGTGACGGCGTCGATCTCGCTGCCGACCGACTTGCCGTCGCCCTCGACGACCTTCACGGTGGTGCCGAAGATCCATTCCGACTGGCGCTCCCAGTCGCTCATGGCCCGGAAGATCGTGTCGGGCGGTGCAGCGACCTCGACGGTCAGCTCAAGATCCGTGTTCACTGGTCTCCAGTCGCTCCAGTTCGGCGACGCGCGCCCGCAGCGTCTCGACCTCGGTCGCGAGCCGCTGCAAGGCCCAGTCGACCTCGGTCATCTTGTAGCCGCGGAAGACCTGCTGGAACTTCAGCTCGCGGACGTCGGCCGCGGTGATCTCGTCGGACGGCAGCCGCGTGGGCGAGGCACCGGGGGGCAGCGGCGCGAGCTCCTCGCCGCGCCCGAACACCAACGCCGCGAGCAGGAACACCACTGCCGCGACGGCGATCATCACGATCAGGTAGATCAGGGCGTTGGTCACGCGACGATCGTGGCACAGCTCAGGCAGCGGCGAGCGAGCAGACCGAACCGAATGATCACGATCCAGCTGATCAGGGTCGCGACGAGCATCGGCGCCGACTGCACCAGCCGGGCCGCGTCGAGGTGCGCGGTCGCCAGGATGATCGAGATGTTGCCGAGCAGAACCGTGCCCACGGCCACGACCGCGACGCCCGCACCGACCTTGGCGAGCAGCCTCGTGTCGTACTTGCGGGCGAGGATCCGGCCCAGGATCAACGCCACCAACGCCACACCGGACGCGATGCCGCTGGTCAGGTCGTTGGCCTGGGCGATGAACAGGTACCAGGCCGGCGGCATCGTGCCGAAGTCCTGCCACGGCCCGATGAGCAGCATCCGGCCGTACTCCCACGCCATGTGCATCAGCGGCAGCACGATCGCGAGCCAGACGAGCGTGCGCGTGCCGTACGCGACGGCCAGTTCGGCCTGGTACTCGTGCGCGATCTCGCGCACCGGCCCGAACTCCTCGACCGCGCGTTCCTGGGCCTCGGCCTCGGTCAGCCCGTCGTCGAGGTGCGCCTCGGTGGCGTCGGTGAGGCTGTCGCGGGTCTCCGTGAGGAGGTCGCGGACCTGCCTGCGCGAGCCCTGCAACCGTGACCCGAGATCCGTCACGTACCGCTCGATCACGTCTGCGCCCATGTGCCACCACCTCCCAGCACCCCGTCGATGACCGTCGTGAACTCGCGCCACGCGTTGCGTTCCGCGCTCAACGCCCGCTGTCCTGCCTGCGTGAGCTTGTAGGTGCGGCGCTTGCGACCACCGACCGTGCTCCAGTCGCTGGTGACGTGCCCCGCCCGCTCCAGCCTTCTCAACGCGGGGTAGACCGTGCCCGTCGGGAGGTCCAGCGCACCCCCGCTGCCCTGCTGCAACGCCTCGATGATCGCGTAGCCGTGCAACTGCCTGCCGTCGAGCGTCGCCAGCAGCAACGCGTCTAGGTGGCCGCGGATCGCGTCGGGCTTCATGGGTAGCGAGTCTACGGATCCAGGCCCTCGGCGTGACCCCTGAAATCTTCGGTCAGGGTCTGCCCTGAGATCCCCCTGAGATGCGCTTTCAGGCCTTAATAAGTAGGTCCGCTACACATACCTTCAGCGCCATGAGCGCAGTAGACCTCGCCCGCCTCCAGTTCGCGACGACCACGTCGTTCCACTTCCTGTTCGTGCTGCTCACGCTGGGCCTGGTCACGCTGCTGGTGGTCATGCAGACGAGGTTCACGATCACCGGACTGCCCGTGCACGAGCGGATGACCCGGTTCTGGGGCCGGATCTACGTGATCAACTACGCGCTGGGAATCGTCACCGGCATCGTGATGGAGTTCCAGTTCGGGCTGAACTGGTCGGGCCTCTCGACCTACGCCGGCGACGTGTTCGGCGCGCCGCTCGCGCTGGAGACGCTGATCGCGTTCTTCCTGGAGTCGACGTTCCTCGGCCTGTGGATCTTCGGCTGGGGCAAGCTGAACCGCTGGCTGCACCTCGCGTTGCTCTACCTGACGGCGCTGACCGCGTTCGCGTCGGCGTTCTGGATCATGGCGGCGAACGGGTTCCTGCAGCACCCCGTCGGCTACCGGGTCGACGGGAACGTGTTGCGACTGGACGACTTCGGCGCGTTGCTGACCAACCCGACGTTCACCTCGGCGCTGACGCACGTGGTCTTCGCGTCGATCACGGTCGGCGGCGTGTTCCTGACCGGCGTCTCGGCGTACCACTTCATCAAGCGGACACCCGAGGCCGACTTCTTCCGCCGGTCTCTGCGGATGGGCGTGGTGACGACGGCCCTGGCCACGCCGGCGTTGATCGGCGCCGGGTTCGCACAGTTCCCGGTGATCGCGCGGTACCAGCCGGGCAAGAGCGAGGCGGCGCAGTGGATCGGCGCACCGCTCGGGTTCATGATCATTATCGGCATGGTGCTGACGGCGGTCAGCTGGCTCACGCTGCCGTTGCTCTTTAAGGACGCGGTGATCCGGATGCGCTTTCCGTTGTACCTCATGGTGATCGGCATACCGCTGCCGTTCGTCGCCGCGATCTTCGGGTGGATGTTCCGGGAGATCGGGCGTCAGCCGTGGCTGATCTACGGCCTGTTGCGGACCGAGGACGCGGTGTCGCATGTGGACGCTTCACAGATCCTGTTGTCGCTCGTCGTGTTCACGTTCCTGTTCGTGGTGCTGACCTGTGTGGACTGGGCGTTGATCGCACGTGCGGTCCGTCGTGGACCGGACGTGGCGCCGGCTCCCGTTTCGCCGATGGTGGTGACGCTCTGATGGAAGCTCTTTGGTTGACCGTGCTCGGTGTTCTCACCGTCGGGTACTTCGCGCTGGCCGGCTTCGACTACGGCTCGGGCCTGCTACTGGCCCTGCCGAGACGAGACGTCTCGTCTCGCAGAATTCCCTTCACCTTGCCTCATGCCCACACGCGAGACGAGACGTCTCGTCTCGTGAACCCGTTCTTCCTGGGCAACGAGGTGTGGCTGGTCGCCGCCATCGGGGTGCTGTTCGCGGCGTTCCCGCGACTCGAAGGCGAGCTGCTCTCCGGCGCGCACAGCACGTTCACGCTGCTCCTGGCCGGGCTGGTGCTGTTCATGGCGGCCGTGCAGCTGCGGCTCTGGTGGTGGCTGGTGTTCATGGGCGCGTTGATGGTGTCCGTGGGCTGGGGGCTGTTCCTGGCGCATCTGCTCGAAGCACCGTGGCCCGTCGCGTTCGTCATGCCGGTGCTGTTCGCGGTGCACGGCTGGGTGTTCCAGAACCGGTGCTGGAAACTGTTCCCGGTCACCGCGGCACTGTGCGCGCTGCCGATCCCGCTGGCGTTCAGCTCGATCGACGTCACCGGCCTGATGGCCCACTCCGACACCCTCAGCCTGCTCGCGTGGGTCGCGATCCCGATCATCCCGCTGGTGGTGGTGCTGCAATGGTCGATCGTCGCCATCTCCTCGCGCTGATCCCGATCCCGTTCCTGGTGCTGGCGCAGGCCGAGCTCCTGGCGTCGGTGCTGAGCGGCGGTACGGGTTTCCTCCTGCTGGGCCTGGTGATCGGCGCCAGGGTGCTGGTGTGGTGGCTGCACCGCGCGTGGGCGCACCGGGCCGCTGAACGCACTCGCACACGGCTGCGGGAGGCGTTCCTGCGCGAGCCCGGCACCAAGGCCGGCGAGGTCGCCACGCTGGTCACGCGGGGCGTGCACGACGTGACGCCGTACGTCGTCGGGTATCTGCCGCAGCAGGTCCTCGCCGTGGCCGTGCCTCTCGCGGTGGTGATCAGGCTGGCGTTCGCCGACCTCACCGCGGCCCTGACGATCCTCGCGACGCTGCCGTTGATCCCGATCTTCGGCGCGCTGGTCGGCGCCCACACCCGTGAACGCACGGCCCGTCAGTGGGACGCGCTGGCCACGCTCGGCGGCCACTTCCTCGACGTGGTCAAGGGAATCGGCACGCTGCGGGCGTTCGGACGGGCCGAGGCGCAGTCGGCGACCGTCCGCGAGCTGGCCGCGCGGCACAGGACCGAGACGATGTCGGCGCTGCGGATCGCGTTCCTGTCCGCGTTCGTGCTGGAGCTGGTCGCGACGATGTCGGTCGCGCTCGTCGCCGTGCCGGTGGGCCTCAGGCTGTTCGACGGCGGAGTGCCGCTGCACACCGCACTTCTCGTGCTCTTCCTCGCCCCGGAAGCCTTTCTGCCACTCCGCGCCGCCGGAGCGCAGTACCACGCAAGCGCTCAGGGCCGTGAGGTGCTCGCGAAAGTCCCTGCGCACAAGGACACAACAGGCCAGGCACCACCGGACCTCGCCCACGCCGAGATCGTGTTCGACCGCGTGAGCGTGCGCAGCCTCAACGACTTCTCGCTGCGCATCCAGCCCGGTGACCGGATTGCGCTGATCGGTCCGAGCGGCGCGGGCAAGAGCACGATCCTGGGGCTGTTGCTGGGTTTTGTGCGGCCCGACCACGGCCGCATCACCGTCGGTGGCGTCGACCTGAACGACATCGACCAGCGGCAATGGCTGGCCGCGCTGTCGTGGGTGGCGCAACGCCCCACGCTCGTCCCGGCGAACCTCTCGTCCGGCGAGCAGCAGCGGGTCGCGCTGGCCAACGCCCTGGACCGGCGTCAGGCAGGGCTCTTCCTGCTGGACGAACCGACCGCACACCTCGACGCGGAGACGGAGTCCCTTGTGCTGGAAGCAACACGTGAGTTCACCCGAGGACGCACGGCCGTGATCGTGGCGCACCGTCCGGCACTGCTCGGCGAGGTCGACAGGGTGGTCCGGGTATGAGACTCGCGATCCTCATCGGCACCCTCGCCGAACTGGCCGGCATCGGCCTCACCGCCACCGCCACGTGGTTGGTCATGCGCGCCGCCGAGCACCCGCCGATGCAGGCGCTGACCGTGGCGATCGTCGCGGTCCGCACCCTCGCGCTCGCCAAGGGCGCCCTGCGCTACCTCGAACGCCTGACCAGCCACAGAGCGGTGCTCAGCGAGGCCGTCGAACTGCGCGGCAAGGTCTACGACGACCTCGTGCACCGCAGGCACGTCCCGTCCGGCACGGCCCTGACCCGCATCGTCACGAACGTCGACCAGCACCTCGACACCCGGCTCCGCGCCACCCTCCCGTGGATCACCGCGGCCCTGGTCGGCGCCGTCGTCACAGCGGCATCGGGCTTCTCGCTGCCGCTGGTCGCGGGCCTGCTGATCAACCTCGTCCTGCTCCCGTGGCTCGCGATCCGCAACCCGCGCGACCTCACCCCGTTGCGCGCCAGGCTGACCGAACAAACCACGGAACTGGTCCACAGCAAAGAAGAACTCATCGCCTACGGTCTGTTCGACGAGAAACTCCGCACCGCCACGAGAACCGCGAGGGAGCTGTCCCGCGCCGAACGCACGCATGACCTGACCCCGCTGGCGATCGCCGTCCAGTTCGGCACGGCTCTGCTCCTGCTCGCCCAGCACGAACCCGCCTGGCTGATCATGGCCGCCGTCGCCACGTTCGAGATCACCATCCCGCTCGCCGCCCTCACCAGGCCCCTGCCGGAACCCACCGACGAACCCGAGCCCGCGCACACCCCGCAAGCCCCGAGCCTCAACGGCAAGACGGCGATCGTCGGTCCGAGCGGCGCGGGCAAGACCACGTTGCTCAACGCCCTCGCCCGCGAACTCGAACCCAGCAAGGGCGCGCTGGCCGACGCACACGTCTTCCACACCACGGTCCGCACGAACGTCCTGCTGGCGAAACCCGATGCCACACAAGAAGAACTCGACCGTGCCGCCGAGATCGCCGAACTGGACCTCGACTGGGACCAGGTCGTCGGCGAACGCGGCGAGGAGATCTCCGGCGGCCAGCGGCAACGCCTGATCCTCACCAGGTCGGTGCTGGCGAACCCGGAGGTCCTGCTCCTGGACGAACCCACCGAAGGCCTGGACCCGGAGCAGGCCGACCGCGTGCTCGCCAGGGTCCTCGACCACTGCCAGGGCACCGCCCTGGTCGTGACGCACCGCGAAGAGCAGCTAGCCCTGTTCGACCACGTGCATCATCGGCGGCCGGTCGGCCACGAGCACGTCGGTCGAGTCGGGTAGCCACTCGCCGCCGACCTGCACGAACTGCGTCAACGGCCCCGACTCCGCAGCGACCCCGCACCGGGCCAGCGCCGTCCCCATGATCTGCGACGACATCGCCCCGAGCTGCAGCAACGACCGGTTCCGGTGCTTGCGCACACCGAGATTCACCTGTGCCAGCGCGGAAAGCCCGTGCATTCGGTGCACGTCCAGCAACAACCCGATCTCCACGCCGTACCCGGCCGCGAAGGGCACTGACTCCAAAAAGGACCTAGTGGCCGCGTACTCGCCACCCAGTGGCTGCACCACACCGGAAAGCTCGGGCCGCAACGTGTTCAGCAACGGCCGCGCCACCAGTTCGGTCACCCGTCCACCGCCGGAGCTCTCCAGCCGCAACGGCCGCCGGTAGAACCCCTTCACCAGGTGCACACCGCCGTCCAGCAGCAACGGCCCCAGCAACGCCGTGACGAACGCGGTCTCCGGGTCCACCAGGTCGGAGTCGAGGAAGACGATCAGGTCCCCGGAGGTCGCGGCCAGCGACCGCCACAGCACCTCTCCCTTGCCGGGCAACGGCGGAAGCCACGGCACGACGTCCTCGCGCAGCACCACCCGCGCACCGGCGGCGGCGGCCTCCTCGGCCGTGCGGTCGGTGGAACCGGAGTCCATCACCACCAGCTCGTCCACGAGCGTGCCGAGCAACGGCCGGACCACGGAGACCACGGCCCCGACGGTCTCCTCCTCGTTCAACGCGGGCAGCACCACGGACACCGTCCGGCCGCGCTTCGACGCGACCAGTTCCTCGACGGTCCAGGACGGCTGCTGCCAGGTGTGCGAGGCGAACCAGGCTTCGACGGAGGGCAGCATCAGGCGAGCGCCCGCATCGCCCTGGCCGGCGGACGGGTCCCCGTCACGCTCGCCACCATCTCCACGACCTTCCTCGCCTGCCGTACGTCAGTCGCACGAACGGCGCGTGCTCCGGACATCGCAGCGACTGTGGCAGCCGCCAGCGTGAAGTCCTCGTCGCCGTCGGGGATCGTCACCACCTCCAACGCCTCGGACAGCGACGGCAATTCCAGCTCGCCGTCGAACTCGACGACGTCGGCACCGGCCTCCATCGCCCGCGCCAGGGCGTCCGCGCTGGTCAGATGCGCAACGACCAGCACGCGGTCTTTCGGCAGCTCAGTGACGCGGAATCGGTTCACGCCACCCAGCGTAGACACCTGCCAGTACGGTGACCTGGCTCACAGCCTCTTGCTACCCACGAGTAGCAACCTGCTTTACTCCCCAGTAGCAACCCTGTGTGATCTACGTCATGGTCAAGGAGGACCAGAGTGCGACGGTCACTTGTTCTAGTCCTGGTACTCCTCTCCACCCTGCTCGGTGCTCCGGTCGCCGCCACGGCGGCCCCGGGACACCAGATCTCGTACCGGTCCATCCCCGGTGTCGGCGGCACGGTCCTGAAGGCCTTCGTCGTCGAGCCGACTGGACAGGGCGGCGGCCCGTTCCCGCTGCTCGTCATGCCGTCCAGCTGGTCGGTTCCCAACATCGAGTACGTCGGCGCGGCGGCCAAGCTCGCCAAGGAGTCCGGGTACGTCGTGGTCAGCTACACGAGCCGCGGCTTCTGGGACTCGGGCGGCCAGATCGACGTGGCCGGGCCCGACACCGTCGGTGACGTCAGCAAAGTCATCGACTGGGCCATCGCGAACGCGCACGCCGACGGCACCAAGGTCGGCGCGGCCGGGATCTCCTACGGCGCCGGGCAGTCCCTGCTGGCGGCGGCGAGCGACCGGCGCATCAAGGCCGCGGCGGCGCTGAGCACGTGGACCGACCTGGCCCGCTCGCTCTACCCGAACAGCACCGTGAACAAGCAGGCCGTCGAGGTCCTGCTCGCGGCGGGCAAGGCCACCGGACGTCCCGGCCCGGTCCTCGTCGAGGCCGAGGACGCCTACCGCGACGGCAGGTTCTGGGAGGTCGTGCCGATCTCCGCGGAGCGCTCGGCAGCATCCAAGATCGCCCAGATCAACGCCAACGGCACCGCGATCATGCTCGGCAACGCCTGGAACGACGGCATCTTCGCGCCGGGCCAGATCGCGGACTTCTACGGCAGGCTCACGGGCCCGAAGCGGCTCATGCTCTCGCCGGGTGACCACGCCACCGCCGAGCTGTTCGGCGCGGCGGGGCTGCCCAACGAGATCTGGGAGTCGGTCGGCCGCTGGTTCGACCGCTACGTCAAGGGCACGGCCAACGGCATCGACGCCGAGCAGCCGGTGCGGCTCAAACCCAACAACGGCGGCGCGTGGCGGACGTTCGGCGCGTGGCCCGACGCCAACGCGGACACCGTGCGGCTCGACCCGAGGAAGATCCACGCGGGCTGGGGCACGGTCGCGGACAGCGGCACGCTCCTGCTCTCCGGTGCGCTGCAAGGGTTCCTGAACATCCCGACCGGGGTGTCCCTGCCGTTCGTCGACCGCAACGTCGCGGGCGTGTGGAGCGGCCCGCAGTACCCGCGCGGCGCGACGCTGGCCGGCACGCCGAAGCTCCAGCTGCAGGTCACGCCGAGCGCGGAGACGACGACGTTGTTCGCGTACCTGTACGAGGTCGGCCCGCTCGGCCTGGGCGCGCTGATCACGCACAAGCCGGTCAAGGTGACCGGCGCGGGCCGCACGCAGACGCTCGACGTGGAACTCGAACCGACCGCGTGGAACGTCGGCGCGGGCAACCGGATCGCACTGGTGATCGACACGGTCGACCCGCGATACCTCACGGAATCGACTCGCGGCTCAACCGTCACCTTCGGACCGTCGAGCCTCACGGTTCCGAAGGCGTAAGAATGTGCGGGTGGACCTCACCCGGCAGCAGGTGCTCCTCCACCGGATCCACCAGCACGAACTGGACCGGCGGATCAGCGACGCGGCCGAGCTGGCGGTGTTCTCCCTGGGCGTCCAGGACAACACCTCCGGCTCGGCCCTGCTGAGTCTCGCCGCCCGCCTGGCGGAACCGAAGGTGGACGACTTCGTCGTGACCTGGTCCGTACGCGGTGCCCCGCACCTGCACCGCGCGGGCGAGCTGAAAGCGTTCTCCCGCGCGCTGTGGCCGTGGAGCGACGCCGACGCCCGAGCCCGAGCGGCCCGCCCGAAGGTCGACGATCTGCTGGACGCGCTGCGCCACATCGCCACCGCCATGCGGTCCATCGTCACGAAGCCGATGACCAAGGGCGAGGTGAGCAAGGCGCTGACCCCGTTGGCACCGAAGCAGACGATCGAACCGTGCCGGGGCTGCGAGACCGAACACGTGAGCGACCCGATCTTCCGCCTCGGCGCACTGCCGGCGGGCCTCCGGATCATCCCGGAGGAGAAGACCGTGACGTTCGAACGCATCCACGGCTGGCCGGGCGTCCCGCGCAAGACAGCGGGCTTCGACGAACTGGTGCACCGCTACCTGACCCTGCACGGCCCGGCCGGACCGTCCGAAGTGGCCAGTTACTTCGGCAGCAGCACCCGGGAGGTCAAGAAGCGCTGGCCGAAGGACGGCCTGACCGAGGTGACCGTGGACGGCCAGAAGGCCTGGCTGCCGGAGGACCTGGAGATCGCCGACGCCGAACCCCCTGCCGTCCGCCTGCTCCCCCCGACCGACCCGTATCTACAAGCCCGCGACCGGGACCTCCTCCTGCCCGACAAGGCAGCGCAGAAGGACATCTTCCGCATCCTCGGCCGACGCGGCGCGATCCTGGTCGACGGCGAGATCGCGGGCTCCTGGCAGGGCAGGGTGGTGTCCGGCAAGCGGTTCGAGGTGACGGCGACGCCGTACCGCCCACTACCGGACCTCCTGCCGGAGACCCAACTCCTCGCTCAGGCCAAGGGACTAGACGACGCAAGCGTCAAGAGCAACTGACACGTCGTCCGTGACGATCAGCGACTTCAACGCGGCGTGCGAGACAAATCCCTTGTCCCGCAACTCGGTCAGCCACTCGACAAGCCCCTTGTAGTGGTTGTCGACGTCCAGCAACACCACAGGCTTGCCGTGCATGCCGAGCACACCGGCGGTCCACACCTCGAAGAACTCCTCGGCGGTACCGATCCCACCGGGCAACGTCAGGAACGCGTCCGCCTTGTCGTCCATCATCTTCTTGCGCTCGCGCATCGTCTCGACGACGTGCAGCTCGGTCGAGTCGCGGTCGGCGATCTCCCTGGTGGCGAGCCCCTTCGGGATGACACCGTAGGTGTGCGCCCCACCGGCCCGCGCCTCACGCGCGACCGCACCCATCATCGACGTCTGCCCGCCACCCCAGACGAGGTGCCAGCCGCGCGCGGCGATCTGGCGCCCCACCTCGGCGGCGAGGTCGACGTAGCTCTGGGGGACGGTGGCGAGGCTTCCGCAGTAAACAGCGATGTACACGGTCTGAGCTTTCCACTTCTTGTGATCAATCGGTACGGAGTCGCCAACGCAAGCCAACCTCGGACGAGGCCCGGCGCGCGCAATCACCCGCACTCGCCAACGCAAGCCGACCTCGGGCGAGGCCCGGCGCGCGGTGCCAACCGGATAGCCAGCGATGCAAGCCGTCCATCTACGAGTCCTGGCGTGGCGATGCGAAGCGAGCCGTCTGAACCTGCTCATCCATGGGTACCGGTAGGCACCTCACATGGCGATTGGGGCTTTACCTTGAGGGGGCGGGATGCCACCCTCACGGGCACGGCCGGGCGCTTCTCAGCCCGGCCTTTCCGGCCGTCTACGCATCCCGCCAGAGGCTCAAGGTCAAGCCCCAATCGCGGCCCCTTGATCCGTCATGACCCGCGCGAGCACCCTCGCAAGGCAACCGTGCCCCAGGGACGCGACCAACCCCGCTGGAACGCGACAACCCGCACGCAACAGCACCCGCGCACTCAGTTAATGCGCGTCCGCCCAAGCCTTGTGCGCATCCTTGACCACCCGAACCGCATCATCGATGTCATCCGTCAGATGCAACAAAGCAAGATCCTTCTCCCCGACCTTCCCCCCAGCCAGCACCGAACTCTGGATCCAGTCGTAAAGCCCCTGCCAGTACTCGGTCCCGAACAACACCACCGGAAACTTCGTGACCTTCTTCGTCTGCACCAACGTCAACGCCTCGAACAGCTCGTCAAGCGTCCCGAACCCACCCGGCAGACAGATGAAGGCCTGCGAGTACTTGATGAACATCGTCTTGCGCACGAAGAAGTAGCGGAAGTTCACCCCGAGATCGACCCACGGATTCAACCCCTGCTCGAACGGCAACTCGATGCCGAGCCCGATGGAGAACCCACCGGCCTCCGAACACCCGCGGTTGACCGCCTCCATCGCACCGGGCCCACCACCGGTGATCGCCGCGAACCCGGCCTCGGCCAGCGCCGCGCCCAAATCCCGCCCGAGCTGGTATTCCGGGTGGTCACGGCCGGTGCGCGCCGATCCGAAGACCGTCACCGCGGCCGGTACCTCGGCCAGTGCGCCGAAGCCCTCGACGAACTCGGCCTGGATGCGCAGCACCCGCCAAGGGTCGGTGTGCACCCAGTCGGAGGGGCCGCGGGAGTCCAGCAGCCGCTGGTCGGTGGTGGTCGTGCGGTCGTCCTTGCGATCACGCCGCTCCACGACGGGGCCGCGCTGCTTCTCACTGGGGCGCTCGTCGACGGCGCCGTTCTTCTTCTCTTCCGTCATCACTGAGATTCTAGTGATCAGCTCAACAGAAATCGCTTAAGCACGGCGAAACACTCGGTGATCTGCTGGACGGGCACGTTCTCCTCCTGGGTGTGCGCCAGCGTCGGATCACCCGGCCCGAAATTGACCGCGGGCATCCCCAAAGCAGCGAACCGCGCCACGTCGGTCCACCCCAGCTTGGCCACGGGGGTGCCGCCGGCGGCCCGCACCAGCTCTTCAGCGGCCGGAGCGTTCAGGCCGGGCAACGCGCCGGCCGCGAAGTCCGTGACGGTGACGTCGAAGCCCTCGAAGACCTCGCGCAGGTGCTGTTCGGCCTGCTCCACGGTGCGGTCCGGCGCGAACCGGTGGTTGACGGTCAGCACGGCCGCGTCCGGCACGACGTTGCCCGCGACGCCGCCGCTGATCTTCACGGCCTGCAGGCCCTCGTGGTAGTGGCAGCCGTCGATCTCGGGCTGGCGCGGGACGTACGCCTCCAGCCTGCGCAGCGCCTCGCCCAGGCCGTGGATCGCGTTCTCGCCCATCCACGCCCTGGCGGTGTGCGCGCGCTTGCCCGACGTGCGGATCTCGATGCGCATCGTGCCCTGGCAGCCGGCCTCGACCGTGCCGTTGGACGGCTCGCAGACGATCGCGAGGTCACCGCGCAGCCACTCCTCCAGTTCTCGCTGGATGCGCGTCAACCCGTTGCGCTCGGCCTCGATCTCCTCGCAGTCGTAGAAGACGAACGTGAGGTCGTGGCGCGCGTCCGCACTCAGTGCCGCGATCGCGAGCATGACCGCGTCGCCGCCCTTCATGTCGACGGTGCCGCAGCCGTGCAGGACGTCGCCCTCGCGGCGGCTCGGGAAGTTCTGGTTGATCGGCACGGTGTCGAGGTGGCCGGCGAGCACGACCCGGCGCTCCCTGCCGAGGTTCGTCCGCGCCAGCACGGCGTTCCCTGATCGGGTGATCTCCAGGTGGGGGGCGTGGAGCTGGAGCGACCGTTCCACGAGGTCCGCGATCTCCGCCTCCTCCCCCGACACGCTGCGGACATCCACCAGCGAAGTCGTCAGGTCGATCGGGTCGGCGTGGAGATCAAGGGTGTCGGACACCGGCTCACCCTACTCAGGCGGCTTGGGCGCTGGGCCGTTCAGCCGATACCGTGCGCTGCGTGATCAAGCGCACACTCCTGGTCATCTTCCTGCTGCTCATGGCCACCGGCTGCGGTGAGGCTCCCGCCGCCTGCGGCCGGCAGTGCGGCGAGATCCGGACGTTGTTCACGGCACCCTGCGGCTCGCAGCACAGCTTCACCCCCGCCGACTGCGCCGCGTGGGTCGAGGAGGTCGGCACCATGACCCGGCTGCTCGACGGATCGTTGCGGGGCAAGGAGGTCCAGCAGGACGTCAGCGAGGTCCTGCCCCGGTTGATGACCGCCGTGGGCGACTTCGAGGCGCACCAGTGCGGCGAGGTCCGCGTCGACAACGTCTCGAGCACCGACGCGCGCCAGTCGAAGTGCAACGAGGCTCTCATCGCCACCCGCGGCGACCTGGGCTCGCTGTACTTCAGCGCCGAGGTCCCGGACTGACCCTCGCGGCCTGATCACACTGCCCGCCGCACGTCCCCACCACACGGTCACGGCTCTGCCGTCGGACTAAGCTCGGTACCCGTGAGCACCGCATACGGCATCGGCTTGGCCACTGTGACCCCGGACGGCACCGTCCTCGACACCTGGTACCCGTCCCCCGCCCTCGGTGAGGCGGGCGAGCCGGGCACCGTCCGCGTGTCGTCCGCCGAGATCGCGGAGGCGCTCGGTGAGGCCGCCGCGAAACTGCTCGGCGAGGACCTGGAACGCGGCGTCGAGGTCGTCGGCGTCAAGGTCGTCATCGACCTGGACGCCGCCCCGGAGACCACCTACGACATCTGGCTGCGCCTGCACCTGCTCAGCCACCGCCTGATCCAGCCGCACGGCGCGAACCTCGACGGCATGTTCGGCCTGCTGACGAACGTCGTGTGGACGAACCACGGCCCGTGCGCGGTCGACGGCTTCGAGCAGACCCGCACCCGGCTGCGCCTGCGGGGGCCGGTGACGGTCTACAGCATCGACAAGTTCCCGCGCATGGTCGACTACGTCGTCCCGTCCGGCGTCCGCATCGGTGACGCGGACCGCGTCCGCCTCGGCGCCCACCTCGCGTCCGGCACCACGGTCATGCACGAGGGCTTCGTGAACTTCAACGCCGGCACGCTCGGCAGTTCGATGGTCGAGGGCCGCATCTCCGGCGGCGTCGTGGTCGGCGACGGGTCGGACGTCGGCGGCGGCGCGTCGATCATGGGCACCCTGTCCGGCGGCGGCAAGCAGGTCATCAGCATCGGCGAGCGGTGCCTGCTCGGCGCGAACGCCGGTCTGGGCATCTCGCTCGGTGACGACTGCGTGGTCGAGGCCGGCCTCTACGTCACCGCGGGCACGAAGGTCACGCTTCCGGACGGCGAGGTCGTCAAGGCGGTGTCGTTGAGCGGACAATCGAACCTGCTGTTCATCCGGGACTCCGTGACCGGCGCCGTCCGGGTGCTGGCCCGCAAGGGCACCGGCGTCGAACTGAACGCGGCCTTGCACGCGAACGACTGACACAGGAACTCGGTGTCCGGGCCCGGTCTGCGAAGGCAGACTGGGCCCTTCTCACCGGAAGGAGGTGCACGTGCTGAAACAGCGACTCGAGTTGAACGCTCGCGCTGCCATCGAGCGTGCCCTCCAGGGCGCGCAGTCGGAGGACTCCTTCGTGGAGTTCAAGACGCAGTGGCCCGTCGACCACGGCAAGGCCGCGCGCCAGATCGCCGCGCTGTGCAACGCCGCCCGCGGGTCCGAGGCCATGTGGATCGTCGGGGTCGACGAGAAGGGCCGTTACGTCAAGGGCGCCCCGGCGGAGGAGCTGTCGAGCTGGTGGCCGCGGGTCGAGAGCCACTTCGACGGCGTCGCGCCGGGCCTGACCACCGTCGCGTTCGACTGGGCGAGGAACCGCACGGTCGTCGTTCTCAGCCTGCAGACCGACAACGCGCCGTACGTGTTCGTCACGAAGAAAGAGCCCTACAGCAGGGAAATCCCGTGGCGCTCGGGTGAGCGCACGCGGTCAGCGCGCCGTGGCGAGGTGCTGGAACTGCTGGTGCCCAAGCTCGACATGCCCGGCTGGGAGTTCGTCAGCGCCCGCGCGACGCTGAGCCAGCACTCGCCGACGCTGCGGTTCGAGGGCGATCTCTACCTGGAGACGAACCAGCCGTTGTCGTTGCCGCACCACAGATGCCACTCGTACGCGACGTACGGGCTCGACCTCGCGACGGTCGACCTGCAGTTCAGCTTCCGCACCAACACGCGGGACGTGCGGGCCGTCGAACGCGTCGTGCGCGTCGCGGAACCGGCCGTGCTCCACGTCAGCGCGGACGCCGACGTGGAACTGGACTCGTTCGCCGACCTCTGGGACCTGCACTGGCACCTCGTGCTGGGCCTCGGCCTGAGCGGCGAGGAGATCAGCACGTCGGTCCGGCTCACGACGGATGCCGTGCCACCGAACCAGTTCACGCGCCGGGTGTGGTCGGCCCTCAAGCCTTGAGCCGCTCCACGGCTGCCGCGACGCGTTCGTCCGTCGCCGTGAGGGCGATTCGCACGTGCTTCGCCCCCGCCGGGCCGTAGAACGTGCCGGGAGCGGCGAGGATGCCGCGCTCGGCCAGCCAGGAGATCGTCTCCCAGGCGTCCTCATCGCGTGACGACCACAGGTACAGCCCCGCCTCGGAGTGCGACACGGTGAACCCGGCCGCCTCCAGCGCGGGCTTGAGCACCTCACGCCGGGCCAGGTACCTCGACCGCTGCTCGGCCACGTGCGCGTCGTCCTCCAGGGCGGCGCGCATGGCCTCCTGCACCGGCCGCGGCACGATCATGCCGGCGTGCTTGCGCAGTTCCAGCAGACCCGTGACCAGCTCCGGGTCACCGGCGACGAACCCGGCCCGGTAGCCCGCGAGCGACGACGACTTCGACAGCGAGTGCACCGCGAGCACGCCGTCGAAGGAGTCCACAACGGACGGATGCAGCACCGACACCGGCGAGGAGTCCCACGGCAGGGCCAGGTAGCACTCGTCGGACGCCACGACCGCGCCGACGGCACGGGCGGCGGCGACGGCGTCGCGCAGCTGCCCGGCGGACAGCACGCGCCCGGTCGGGTTCGACGGCGAGTTGAGCCACACCAGCTTCGTGCCGGCGGGCGGTGCTTCCCCGTCGGCGAGGCGGACGACCTCGGCCCCGGCCATCAGCGCGCCCACCTCGTAGGTGGGGTACGCGACGGCCGGCACGGCCACGACGTCGCCCGGCCCGACGCCGAGCAGGGTGGGCAGCCACGCCACGAGCTCCTTGGAGCCGATGGTGGGCAGCACCGCGTCCGCGGACAGCCCGGCGATCCCGTACCGGCGCTCCACCGCGGCGACGAAGGCCGCGCGCAGCTCAGGAGTGCCGTGGGTGGTCGGGTAGCCGGGAACGTCGGCGACCGACGACAGCGCGGACTGGATCACCGGGGGAACCGGGTCGACAGGAGTGCCGACGGACAGGTCGACCACGCCGCCGGGGTGCTTGCGCGCCTGGGCCGCGTGGTCTGCCAGCTGGTCCCACGGGAAGTCCGGCAACGCCGGGCCCCTGTGTCGAATGATCAATGCCCTTCGGCCTGCGGCGCGAGGACCTTCACGAACTCCGGGTCGGCGCTGACCTTGCCGACCTTCGAGGCGCCACCGGGCGAGCCGAGCTCGTTGAAGAAGTCGACGTTCGCCTTGGTGTAGTCCTTCCACTCGTCGGGGACGTCGTCCTCGTAGTAGATGGCTTCCACCGGGCACACCGGTTCGCACGCGCCACAGTCCACACACTCGTCGGGGTGGATGTAGAGCATCCGGTCGCCTTCGTAGATGCAGTCGACAGGGCACTCTTCGATGCACGCCTTGTCGAGCAGATCCACGCACGGCTGGGCGATCACATAAGTCACTGCGCTCTCCAACTTCATCTGGTCACACCGCGCAAGCCGGAGAGTACGCGGCACGTTCGAGTATCACCCGGTCAGGCTTGCCTTAGCTGTGCGATGTGACACGTCCTCACGGCTACTCGGAAAACCTCTCGCCAACGTAGCCAAGATGGACGTGTGCACACCGTGGATCACCTGGAACGTCTCTGCGCGCGAGCATGGCCCGCCCTGGCAGAAGTTCCGCTAGGAGACTGGTTGATGCGCGCCGCCGAGGGCTTCACCGGCCGCGCCAACAGCACGCTGACCTGCGGTGATCCCGGGGTGCCGATCCCAGAGGCGTTGAGGGCCGTTCAAGCGTTCGCGCGCGATCACGGCATCAAACCCACGGCGCATGTGGTCAACGGCTCATCGCCCGAGGCCGCGGTCGAAGCCGCAGGCTGGCGGGTGGATCTGGATCATCCGGGAGGGGCCGAGTCACTGGTGATGACCGGGCCGCTGGAGAAGTTCGCGGAGGGCGTAGCCGAGAGTCGTGATCTTCCCGGATGGTGGGAACTGACGGCCGGATCCGAGGTCACCGCCGCACAACGGCACGTGCTCGGCAGCGGCGGCAACGTCTGCTTCGCGAGCCTCACCGTCGAGGGCACCGTGATCGCCGCCGTGCGCGGCGCCGTGGTCGAGGACGTGCTGCACGTCGCCCGGCTCGCCGTGCGGCCGTCACACCGCCGCCAGGGCCTCGCGAGGCGCCTCATGGGCGAGCTGGCGGGCTGGGGCCTGGAACAGGGTGCCACGACGTGCGCGCTGCAGGTGGCCGAGCACAACGAGCCGGCGATCAGGTTGTACGAGGAGCTCGGGTGCTCCGAGCACCACCGCTACCGCTACTGGATCCCGGCGGTCTCGTAGAGGCCCGGCCGGTTCGCCGCGTTGCGCGCCATCACCGCACCCACGGACACCGCGCCGGGGAACGCGCCCGCGGCGAGCAGCAGCAGTCCGCGCCAGTCCTGCAGCAGCAGGACGGGCGCGCTGCTGTTGGAACCCGGCTCCAGGTAGCCGAACACCATCAGCGTGAAGAACCAGACCAGCAGCGGCAGAGCGGCGGTCAGGACCCGCCGGGACAGCCCGGCGGCCCACATCACCAGCAGCGGCGTCGTGACGCCCGCCACGACGATCGTGATCGGGAACGGCCAGTCGCCCAGCTCCGGCAGCAGCGTGCCGTCGAAGCGCAGCGGCAGGAACATCGTCTCCAGCACGGCGAGCACCGCTGCCTCCACGCACAGAAGCAGCAGGAAGACGACTCGCCAGCTACCTGTCACCACCCAGTCCTCCGAACAGATCTGTGGCCGCACCCTCGGGTGAGCCCTTCGCGAGCACGTAGTACTCGGCACCGACCAGCGGCTGCGCGATGTCGTTCGACAACGCGTACCCGCCGTCCCACACACTGACCTGCGTCGAGTGTGCCCGCAGCGCGCGCCGTTTGGCCGCCAGGTGCTCCGACACGTCGACAACCGTTGTAATCTCTTCATCCGGGGTCACCGGGAGCTCACCCGCCTCGGGGAGCCGGAACGCCTCGGGGACGTTCTCCAGCCCGGCCACACCGGCGGCCGTGGCGTCGCGGGACGTCACGGCGTAGAAGACCCGTTCGACGTCGGAGACCTGGGCGCACGCGGCGACCGTGATCTCGTGCGCGCGGATGTGGTCCGGGTGGCCGTAGCCGCCGAACGCGTCGTAGCTCACGACGACCTGTGGCTTGACCTCGCGCAGGATCTCGACCAGCTGGGCGGTCTGGTCTTCGAGTGCTCCCTGGACGAACGCGCGCGCCTTCGCGTTGGACGGCACGTCGACCATGCCGGAGTCGCGCCAGCGGCCGATGCCGCCGAGGAACCTGTGGTCCGTCACACCGAGTGCGGCGCAGGCTGTCCTCAGCTCGCCCACGCGGTATCCACCCAGCTGGTCGGCGGCGTCGGCGGCGAGGTGCGCCAGCCCGGGCGGGATGATCTCGCCCTCTTCGCCCAGCGTGCAGGTGACGACGGTGACGTGCGCGCCCGCGGAGGCGTAGCGCGCGATGGTGCCGCCGGTCCAGAGACTCTCGTCATCCGGGTGGGCGTGCACGAAGAGCAACCGTGGTGGGGCAGTCAGCGTCACTGGAAAAGAGTAAAGGCCGCCTTCATCGGTTGATAAAGGCGGCCTTTGCTAACGGTCCGACGCGGAGAGCGGTACTGCTACACGACCGCACGTTCCTCGGCGAAGTGGCAGGCGGACAACGTTCCCTCCGGGCCACCGCGCCTTTCGAGCTTCGGTTCTTCGGTCGCGCAGATGTCCTGCGCCTTCCAGCACCGGGTGCGGAAGCGGCACCCCGACGGCGGGTTGACCGGCGACGGCACGTCACCGGTCAGCACGATCCGCTGACGCTGACGTTCCGCCTTCGGGTCCGGCATCGGCACCGCAGACAGCAACGCCTGCGTGTACGGGTGCATCGGCTTGCCGTAGATGGCCTCGCGGTCGCCCATCTCGATGATCTTGCCGAGGTACATGACCGCGACCCGGTCCGAGATGTGCCGCACCACCGAGAGGTCGTGCGCGACGAACAGGTAGGCGAGCCCGAGCCGTTCCTGCAGCTCCTCCAACAGGTTCACGACACCGGCCTGCACCGAGACGTCCAAAGCGGACACCGGTTCGTCCAGCACCAGGAACCGCGGGTTCAGCGCCAGGGCGCGGGCGATGCCGATGCGCTGCCGCTGACCGCCGGAGAACTCGTGCGCGTACCGGCCGCGGTGCTCGGGGTTGAGGCCCACGAGCTCCATCAGCTCGTTCACCCGCCGCTGCACGCCACCTTCGACACCGTGGATCACCAGGGGTTCCGCGATGATGTCGTTGACCTGCCACTTGGGGTTCAACGACGCGTACGGGTCCTGGAAGACGATCTGGATGTCCTTGCGCAACGGCCGCAACTGCTTGTTGCTCATGGTCGTCAGCTCGCGGCCCTCGAACTTGACGGAGCCCGAGGTCGGCTTGTGCAGCTGCAGGATCGCGCGTCCGGTCGTGGACTTGCCACAGCCGGACTCGCCGACGAGGCCGAGCGTCTCGCCGGGGTGCAGCGTGAACGACACCCCGGACACGGCCTGCACCGTGCCGACGTTGCGCGGGATGATTCCCTTGCCCCGCACGGGGAATTCCTTGACGAGGTCGGTGACCTCCAGCAGTGGCGCGGTCACTTCGCCTCCTCATCCGTGAGCAGAGACCCGTGCACGGCGGTCACTTCGAGCGACTCGTCGGGGTTGGCCGCGGCGAACGCGGCCGGGTTCTCCACCGTGCCGATCTCGTCGTGCAGGAACAGCCGCTGCGGCGTCTCGATCGTCGCCAGGTGCTCCCAGCGGTGGCACCGCGTCGTGTGGTTCGCGGCGCCGGCCTCCTCCAGCAGCGGTTCCCACTCGTGGCACACGTCGGCGACGAGCGGGCAGCGCGGCGAGAACGAGCAGCCGGTCGGCAGGTTCACGAGCGACGGAGGCGCGCCCTTGATCGGGGTGAGCCTCTTGCCCAGGGTGGACGGGTTCGGGACCGAGCCCAGCAGTCCGACCGTGTAGGGCATCCGCGGCCGTTCGAAGACGTCGTCGACCGGGCCGGACTCGACCACGGTGCCGCCGTACATCACCTGCACGCGGTTGACCATGCCCGCGACCACGCCGAGGTCGTGCGTGATCATGACGATCGCCGCGTCGGTCTCGGCCTGCAGGCGCAGCATGGTGTCGAGGATCTGCGCCTGCACCGTCACGTCGAGCGCGGTGGTCGGCTCGTCGGCGATGATCACGCTGGGGTCGTTGATGATCGCCATCGCGATGACCACGCGCTGCCGCATGCCGCCGGAGAACTCGTGCGGGTACTGGGCCGCGCGCTTGTCCGGCTGCGGGATGCCGACCAGTTCCAGAGCCTCGACCGCCTTGGCCCACGCCGCCTTCTTGGAGACGTCGTGGTGCGCGCGGTAGGTCTCGGCGAGCTGCCACCCCACGGTGTAGACGGGGTTCAGCGACGTCATCGGGTCCTGGAAGATCATCGCGATGTGCTTGCTGCGGAACGGCTGCATCTGCTTGTAGCTGCGGCCGTTCAGCTCCTCACCGCGATAGCGGATCGAGCCCTCGATGACCGCGTTCTTGGGCAACAGGCCCATGATCGCCATGGAGGACACGGACTTGCCGGAGCCCGACTCGCCGACGATGCCGAGCACGTCGCCGGCGTTGAGGTCGAACGAGACGTTGCGCACGGCGCGGACGTCGCCGTCGTCGGTCGGGAACGTGACGCTCAGGTCCTTGACCGACAGCAGCGGTGCGGTGGTGTTGGAGGGCAAGAAGTCCTCCGACAGTTCGGAAACACTCATCAGGCACGCACCTTCGTCTGCCGCGGGTCGAACGCGTCGCGCAGGCCGTCACCGATGAAGTTGACGGCGAGGGAGAGCGACACGAGCACGATGAACGGACCCCAGAACAGCCACGGCCGGTTCATGAACTGCCCGTAGTTCTCCAGCACGATCACGCCGAGCGAGGTGTCCGGGGGCTGGACTCCCAGTCCCAGGAACGACAACGCGGCCTCGGTCAGCACCGCGGCGGCGATCGCCAGCGTGGCGTTGACCGTGATGCTGCCGATCATGTTCGGCACGAGGTGCTTGAAGATGATGCGAGGTGTCGAGGCGCCACACGCTCGTGCCGCCTCGATGAACTCGCGCTGCGCGAGGGCGAGCGTCTCACCGCGGGTGATGCGGGCGATCGACATCCACGCGAACGCGGCGAGCACCAGCGCGACGACGTACCAGCTGCCGGAGAACCCCTTGACGACGATCGCGGCGACCGCGATCTGCGGAATGATCAGCAGCAGGTCGACGAGCCGCATCAGCGCCGTGTCCACGAAACCGCGCAGATATCCGGCCAGCGCGCCGAAAGTCACGCCGATCGCGGTCGCCAGCGCGGCCACGATCAACGCGATCTGCAACGAGTACCCGGTGCCGCGCATGAGAAGCGCGAGCATGTCCTTGCCGACCTGGGTGGTGCCGAGCGGGTGGGTGCCGCTCATCGGCTGGTAGGACTTGCTGCTCACGTCCTCGTAGTCGAACGTCCAGATGAACGGCCCGATGAACGCGAACAGGATGAGGAAGACGAAGACGCCGAGGCTCACCATCGCGAGCCGGTGGCGCAGGAAGCGCCGCATGACCAACTGGCCCTGCGTGCGGGTCTTGGTGGCGTCGAACTCGTGCGAGTCGGACTGGGGAGCGCTGTTCACCACGCCGCCCTCGGACGCCATGTTGATGTTAGCCAAGGCGAATCCTAGGGTCGAGGATGCCGTACACGACGTCGGCGATCAGGTTGAACAGCACGATCAGGGTCGCGGTGACGGCCAGCCAGCCCATCAGCATCGGCGGGTCGAACTGCCTCACTGAGTTGACCAGCAGCGTGCCCATGCCGGCCCAGCCGAACACGGTCTCGGTGATGATCGCGCCGGACAGCACGGCACCGAAGTTCAGCGAGAACAGCGTGGACACGGGGATGAGCGCGTTGCGGAACGCGTGCCGGAAGATCACGCGGCTCTGCGAGATGCCCTTCGCCCGCGCGGTGCGCACGAAGTCCGAGTGCAGGATCTCCAGCATGGAGGCGCGTTCGAACCGGCTGTAGGCGGCGAAGCTGATCAGCATCAACGCGACCGTCGGCAGCAGGAACGTGCCGGTGTACTTGAAGATCACTTCGCCGAAGCTGCCGGTGAAGCCACCCGGCCGCGGGCCCGCGGTGGTGAGCCAGCGGTCCAGCCCCATCGACTCCAGGACGTTGTTGAACTGGATGCCGTAGTTCTTCACGATGACCGCGACGCAGAAGATCGGCATCGAGAACATGAGGAACGCGGTGCTGGTCGCGAGGTAGTCGAAGATCGAGTACTGGCGCACGGCGGCGAGCACGCCGACCGAGACACCCAGTGTCAGAGCGAGGAGTTCGGCGCCGATGACGAGTCGGCCGGTGGTCCACAGCGCGTCGGTGACGGCCGGGAAGACAGCGGTCTTGGCCTGACCGAGGGCGATGCTCTGGCCCCAGTCACCGGACAGGAAGTTGCCGAGCCAGTCCCAGTAGCGGATGAACACGGGCTTGTCCAAGCCCAGTGCGGCCTCCGCGGCCTTGAGGTCCGCTTCGGTGACGCCGGGCCGGAATCGCATCTCCGCCAAGGGGTTTCCGGCGGTGGCGACGAGGACGTAACAGGCGAAGCTGCCGATCAGCAGGATGGGTATGGAGATCAGCAGGCGCCGGATGATGTAGCGGATCACGGGCGGGCTCCTAGGGACAACCCGGCTCGGGCGGGGCCGGACTCGTGGTCCGGCCCCGCCCGGTCAGGCGTTGCGCACTTCAGCTAAGACGATTTACTTGGTCTGCCACTCGTTGGCGTTCCACAGCGCGCCGTAGTAGCTCTGGAAGTACACGCGGTCGAGCCCCTTGAAGGCCCACATGTTCGGCATCTGGAACAGCGGGAGGGACGCGTAGGCGTTCGAGATCTCCTCGTCGGCCTTCTGGAAGTACTTGAGCGAGTCCGCGATCGACGTCTGCGACACGGCCGACTTGAAGGCCTCGTCCGCAGCCGGGACGGACACGTTCTGCCAGTTCTGGCCACCACCGGTTTCGTAGATCGACTTCTTGTCGCTCTTGGTGGGGCCACCGGACCACGCGAACAGCGCGACGTCGTAGTCGCCCTGGCTCACGCGCTCGTCGAGGAAGTTCGGGTCGGTGTCGTCCTTGACCTCGATCCCGGCCTCCTTGCACTGGCCCTGGACCAGCTCGACGGTCTGCTTGCGCCGCGGGATGTCGGTGTGGCTGATCCGGAAGGAAGCGCGCACGCCGTCCTTCGCGAACACGCCGTCGGCACCCTGCGCCCAGCCGGCGTCGGTCAGGATCTTCTTCGCCGCGGCCGCGTCACCCTTCGCCTTCTCGGCGTAGAGGTCCTTGTAGCCCTCGTCCTTCGGGAAGAAGATCAGGCTGCCGAGCGGCTTCGCGTCGGACTGCACCTCGGTGATGAGCTTGTCGATGATGTCCTGGCGCTTGACGCACATGAAGAACGCCTTGCGGACTTCTTCCTTGGACAGCACCGGGTGCTTCATCTGGATGTCGAAGTGCTCGAACGACAGGCCGGGGCCCGCGCCGAACGTGATGCCCTGAGCGCTGAGGCTCTTCAGCTTCGTCGCGGCGTTCGCGTCGGGCTGGGCCATGGAGTTGACGGCGACCTCGCCGTTCTCCAGCGCCTGTGCCTGCGCGACCGGGTCCGAGACCGCCTTCAGGACGATCTTGGACGGACCACCGGGCTTGCCGGCCCACTTGGGGTTGCGCTCCAGCGTCACCGACTGGTTCGGCTCGAAGCCGGTCAGGACGTAGGGGCCCGCACCCGGCATGAGAGCCGCGGTGAAGCCGTTCCACTTCTCGTTCCAGAAGTCAGCGGCCTTCTGGAGGTCGGCGGCGGGGGTGTCCTTGGTCAGCTTGGTGACGTCGGCGATGCCCGCGTTCTTCTCGAGGATGTGCGCGGGGAGGACGTCGTTGTTGAACAGACCGATGTAGTCCGGGTACGGGTCCGCGAAGTTGCCGACGAACGTCTGGTCGTCCTTGCACTCACCGGTCATCAGGTCGTACCCGGTGGAGCCGGCCGGCTTGAAGTACTTGCTGCCGTCGGCCTTCTTGGACGTGTTGCTCTGGGTGAACCACGCCATGTAGAAGTCGTCGCAGTCCCAGGCCTCGCCGTCGGACCAGGTGACGCCCTTCTTCAGCTTCCACGTCACGACCTGCGGAGACTTCGAGGTGACCTCGACGCTCTCCATCACGTCCTTGTTGACGCTGTACTTGTTGTTGCCGTTCAGGATGTGCGCACCAGGCTGTGTGAGAACCAGCGCGAACGTGTTGTAGGACTGGTTGGCGTCCTCAGTCGCGTTGTTGTACGACGTGAAAGCCTTGTCCGTCGACACCACGATCTGGTCGCTCTGCTTCGTTTCCGGTGCGGTGTAGCCGTCCGCGGACTCGCCGCGTGCGACAGCCATCTCCGCGATGGTGGAGTCGCCACCGTTCGCGTCGCTGCTCCCACCGCCGCCACCACCACAGGCACCCAGCACGAGAGACGCGCTGGCGACCAGCGCGATCGCCGGAAGTGCTTTGGTTCTCCTCATCGACACGTGCCCTCCTAGCACTGGGCGGCCGTGGCCAGGTCGGCATGCACGCCCATAACCGTGATGTGCCATACGCGCCCCGAACCGGCACATCGTGGGCAGCACGGTAAGAACCCGTTGAGGCGGCGGTCACTACCTGGGAGGGCGATCGTGACCCAATGGAAACAGGTTGTAGCTGGCCGCAATGGCCCGATTACCGGGCGGAAGCGTTCGTTGACCGGGCGCGCGGAATTCTGTCAACGACGGCGGCCGAAAGTAGCAACGCCCCAAATGTGCGCGCAACGCAATTTCGACCTCTCGACTACTTGTCGAGGCGCCGCCATTCGGGTGCACCGCTGAGCACGCCCGCGAGGGGTGCCCCGGTGCCGACACCTGAAACCGTGGGAAGCACACCAAGTAGGTCGACCACCTGGAACAACGGCACCGAGACGGCCTGGGCGGCGATGAGGGGCTCGACCCTGGCCAGCACGTCGGACACGAGGACCTTGCCGTTGAGCGCGGCGTCGACGTCCGCCTGGATCGCCGGGTCGCAGAAGCCCGCGATGTTCTGCGGGCTGGGCGTCGCCCCGTCCGGAGCGTCACCGGCGCACCCGTACTCACTCGCGAGCGCCGCCGCCGTGTCCCCCGCGTCGACCCGTGGCACGACGGCGATGTCGACACCTGCCTCCGTGAGCTGCTTGCTGAAAAGATCCTCGGCGCTGGGCGTGACGACCTCGGAGTCGATCCCGCGTTCCGCGAGCTGGGCCCTGATCCGGTTCGCGATGCTCACGTAGGGCTCGGCCTTCTCCGGCGCGGCGATCCTGAGCTTGAGCGCCTTGCCCGCCTTCTGCCACCCGGTGCCGGCCTTCGCGTACCCGGCCTCGGTGAGCAGCCGCTCGCTCGCCGCCGCGTCGAGCGTGTTCCCGTTGATCGTCTTGACGTACCCCGGCCTGCTCGGCGGCACCACGTACGAGTCGGCCCGGAACGAGGCACTGGGCCCGCTCTGCGTGCCGGACGCGATGAGCGCATCGCGGTCGAGCGCCGCCATGATCGCCCTGCGAGTCCTGACGTCCCCGAGCTGCTCGCTGGCGGGCCGCAGCACCACCTGCACGACCTCGTTGCGCGGCACGGGTTTCGTCGTGACCTCGTCGATCGCCTCGAGCAGGTTCACGTCCGCCGCGTCCGCCCGCAGCAACGCCGCCTGGTTGTCGCCTTTGGACAGTGACTCGGCCATCGCGCTGTGCGTGGCCCTGCGGATGACGACCCGGTCGAGCGTCGTCGGCACCTCCCAGTACCGATCACTCCGCTCGAGCACGACCTCACCACGCGGCTCGTCGAGACTGCGCACCTGGAACGGACCCGCGGTGGCCGGGAACCCGGTCGCGAGCACGTTCGACCACGTACCGGGCGCGTCCTTGAGCAGGTGCGCGGGCAACAGGTTCGAGAAGAGGCTGCGCCACCCGGGGAACGGCTTGCCGAAGGCGACTTCGACCGTCTTGCCGCCCTCACGAGCGCTGATGTTGTTGATGAGCCGGTAACCCGCCGGATCCACAACTCCGGGCTCGGCGCGCATACGCTGCCACAGGTAGTAGAAGTCCTCGGCGGCGATCGGAGCGCTGTCCGACCAGCTGGCGTCCTTGCGAATCGTGTAGGTGACCGTGAACGGCTCGGCCTTGGTGACCTTCGCACTGACCATGAGGTTCCGGTCGAGCTGCGGCGCACCGTCGTTGCCCGGCCTGAACGGACTCGGGAGGAGCAGGGAGCTGAGGGCGGTCGTGATGGGACTCTGCGCGGCAAGGGCGTGCGGGTTGTAGCCGCCGGCCACGTCGTCCACACCGACCACGATCTCGGTCACCTTGGGCCCGGTCGCCGTGATGACGGGCGCCTCGGTCTTGGCTACCAGGGGCGGAGGGGGCGCGTTCGTGCACGCCGCCGCTGTGCCGCACAGCAGCGCCGCGGCAAGCACTCCCCCGAGTCGCCTCATGGTCCTCACATTGCCAGAAGGATGGTGGTGGTGTTCGGGCAACCCAGGTTTTGTCACCCTCGCCACTTGGTGGACGTGGTGGGTTGGGGCGGGGTTGCTCGCACGGTGGGTAGTACGGCTCACCTGGTCGGGTGGTTCGTTGGAGTTGGCTGAGTTTCTGGGGGTTGTGCAGGTTCCGTTGGTTGTGTGCCGGTTCCAGCGGGGTGGTCACCTTGCTTGCGCGTGGTCGCCTTGTGCGGGTGGTTGCGCGGGTCAAGACGGGCCGGTGCCGGTCATCGCCGCTGCGCGACGATAGCGATTGGGGCTTGACCTTGAGCCTCTAGCTGGATGCACATATCGGCCTTAAAAGGCCGGGCTCGAAGTGCCCGGCCGATCCCTGCAACGGTCGCATCCAGCTCCTCAAGGTCAAGCCCCAATCGCCGAGCTGGGCACGTCACCACCGCTTGCCCGGTGGTCCTAGGTTCACACGCCTCGGCTTCGCCATTGCCGTTGGCGGAAGAGTGGCTCGGCTTCGCCGTTGCCCTTTGCGTTCGGAGGGACGTCTCGGCTTCGCCGTTGCGTCGAGGGGCGAAGTTGCTCGCCTCTGGCTTCCCCTTGTCGCACGGGCCTCCGGCTTCACCCTGGTCGCACGGGACTGTCAGACCTCGTGGCTAAGTTGGGTCGCGGGGGACTCCAAATCAAGGGGGACGCCTGCGCAAGCGTGCGCACGCCTCCGCTCCGCCTCCGCCTGCCCCACCCGGCCCCGCCCGCCCCGCCCGCCCCGCACGCTTGTCTGCACACGCCTCGTGCACGTTCACCTCGCCCGCGTTCACCTCGCCCGCGTTCACCTCGCCCGCGTTCACCTCGCCCGCGTTCACCTCGCGCACGCTCACCTCGCCCGCGTTCGCCTCCCGCACGCACGCCTCGCCCGCGTTCGCCTCCCGCACGCTTACCTCGCCCACGCACACCCCGCCCACGCACGCCTCCCGCACGCACGCCTCGCCCACGCTCACCCCGCCCACACTCGCCCCACCCACGCCTCACGGCACGGCCTTGCCCGACACGGCCGGTGTCCGGCGTGGCGCGCCCCACCCCCGCCGTCCTCGCGTTCCCGGCCTCCACGCCACCCCAGACGCGTTCCAGCGCCCCAGAATGTGCCCCGTGCCCCGTCCCGCCTCCCGGCGAGCGCCACGCCACACGGACGCGACGCCACCACCCCCGGAGACGACGAAGGGCGGCCGGGCCGTTGGCCCAGCCGCCCCTGTCAGGCGTTCAGATCAGCGTCAGCCGCGCTGCTTCAGGCGCGAGCGCTCGCGGCCTCGCAGGTTGGCGTCCAGCGTGACCTTGCGGACGCGGATGACCTCCGGGGCCACCTCCACGCACTCGTCGGAGGCGCAGAACTCCAGCGCCTCCTCCAGCGAGAGCTTGCGGGGGCGGGCCAGGGTCTCCATCACGTCCGCGGTGGAGGAGCGCATGTTCGTGAGCTTCTTCTCGCGGGTGATGTTGACGTCGAGGTCCTCGGCGCGCGGGTTCTCGCCCACGACCATGCCCTCGTAGGCGTCGGCGCCCGGCTCCACGAAGAACGTGCCGCGGTCGGCCAGCTGGATCATCGCGTAGGCGGTGATGGAGCCGGTGCGGTCGGCGACCAGGGAGCCGTTGTGGCGGGTGCGGATCTCGCCCGCCCACGGGGCGTAGCCCTCGGAGACGGCGTTCGCGATGCCGGTGCCGCGGGTCTCGGTGAGGAACTCCGTGCGGAAGCCGATGAGGCCTCGCGACGGGACCACGTAGTCGAGCTTGATGCGGCCGGTGCCGTGGCCCGACATGTTCTCCATGCGGCCCTTGCGGTTCGCCAGCAGCTGCGTGACGGCGCCGAGGTGCTCCTCGGGGCAGTCGACGGACAGGCGCTCGAACGGCTCGTGGACCTTGCCGTCGACCGTGTGCGTGACGACCTGGGGCTTGCCCACGGTCAGCTCGAAGCCCTCGCGGCGCATCTGCTCGACCAGGATGGCCAGCGCCAGCTCACCGCGGCCCTGCACCTCCCAGGTGTCCGGACGCTCGGTCGGCAGGACCTTCACCGACACGTTGCCGACGAGCTCGGCGTCGAGGCGGGCCTTGAGGACGCGGGCGGTGAGCTTGGTGCCACCGTTGCGACCGGCCAGGGGCGAGGTGTTCACACCGACGGTCATCGAGATGGCCGGCTGGTCGACCGTGATCCGGGGCAGCGCCTCGGGGGTCTCGGCGTCGGCCAGCGTGTCGCCGATGGTGATGTCCGCGATGCCGGCGATGGCGACCAGGTCACCCGCGCGGGCGAACTCGGCGGGAACGCGGTCCAGCGCCTCGGTGATGAGGAGCTCGGTGATGCGGACCTTGATCGGCTCGCCGTCCTCGCGGCACCACGCCACGGTCTCGCCCTTGCGCATGGTGCCCTGGTGGATGCGGCACAGCGCGATACGACCGAGGAAGGTCGAGGCGTCGAGGTTCGTGACGAGCGCCTGCAGCGGGCCGTCGACGTCGACGTGCGGGGCCGGGATGTGGTCGAGCAGCACCTGGAACAGCGTGTCCAGGTTCTCCTCGTCCGGCAGGCCGCCGTCCTCGGGCTGGGTCAGCGACGCACGACCGGCACGCGCGGAGGCGTAGACGACCGGCAGGTCCAGCACGGACTCGTCGGCGCCCACCTCGGTCGCGAGGTCGAGCAGCAGGTCGTGGGCTTCCTCGACGACCTCGGAGATCCGGGCGTCGGGGCGGTCGACCTTGTTGACCAGCAGGATCACCGGCAGGCCGGCGGCGAGCGTCTTGCGCAGGACGAAGCGCGTCTGGGGCAGCGGGCCCTCAGAGGCGTCGACCAGCAGCACGACACCGTCGACCATGGACAGCGCACGCTCGACCTCGCCACCGAAGTCGGCGTGGCCGGGGGTGTCGACAACGTTGATGATCACGTCGCCATCCGGCGTGTGCCTGCGCACAGCCGTGTTCTTGGCGAGGATCGTGATGCCCTTCTCACGCTCGAGCTCGCCCGAGTCCATGACCCGGTCGACGAGCTCGGCACGCGCGGAGAAGGCGCCAGACTGGCGCAGCATGGCGTCGACCAGGGTGGTCTTACCGTGGTCGACGTGCGCGACGATCGCGACATTTCGCAGGTCAGTTCGCGTCTGAAGGGCAGACGCGGTGGCCGTGGGCACGCAGAACTCCTAGAGCTTCGAAGGCGTTGGAGGGGCTCGCGCCGGACACTTCGATGCGCAGGGCCGTTGTCGATACTACCGGCTGCGTCGCCATTACCACACGGGAGTGCCAGTGAAGTGAGCCTCACCTAGTCTGGCGGTACGTGTCGGAGTGGAGTCCAGCCTGTGGGTAAGAAGCTCAAGAAGAAGTGCTGCCGGTCGAAGCCCCAGTGCAAGCGCTGCCCGGTTCCGTTCCTGCTCAAGGAGCGTGACAAGGCCAGGAAGAAGGCAGCGAAGAAGGCGGAGAAGGCAGCCAGGAAGGCCCTCAAGAAGGCCGCTTGAGACCTGCCGGGATTCGGTCGTAGGTCGACGCGGCGCCAGGGCTTCTCGAGCGTCACTCGATCGAGAGTGCAGCCGACCGGCCCGCATCACGTGCCGAAGCTCACGCCGCCGACGCCTCCGCACGTGGACCTGAGGGGTCGACGAACGCGATCCGTCACGTGATCGTGCGATTGCGTCAACCAACCGGTCGGTTGGTTGAAGCCGTGCTGATCTCGCTCCGGGCACAGCGCTCATGGCCGGCCGGACCGGCTGGACGTACGGCAAGGCCCCGATCGCCCCGCAGGTGCTCGTCGACGGCGACGCGCTCCACGCGGCGATCGAGTGGCTGGACTCCGAGCGGGTGCTAGGGCTGGAGCACCGACTCGTTCAGCTTCACGAGTTCCGGTGCCGTACGGGTCGCCTCGAACTCGTAGATCTCGTACTTCACCAGTTTCTGCTCGGCCCACGGGTCCGTGGCGAGCAGCGCTTCGAGCTTGCCCCGGGGCATGGGGCGCGTGATGATCACGCCGCCCGTCCTCGGCACCTGACGCCCCGAGGCGAGGAAGAGTCCTCGCTCGTACTGCTTCTCGACCCACTCGCGGTGGTCGGGGAGGGCGTAGTCGATCTGTTCCAGTGGCGCGGCGTACTTCAGCAGCACGATGAACATGCGTTGACGGTAGACCTATACTGACGATCGTGCGCACTCTCAACGCCTTCTGGTGGGCCGCTTTCAGGCGGCCGGAGTAGCAGCGCGCAGACACCACTGACGCGACACGCGGGCCGCCCGGACGGGCGGCCTTTTTGATGCGTTCCGGACGGGTGGTCCCCACGAAGGGACGAACCATGATCCGGCTCTCGGCCATCACCCCCTCCGGCCAGGTCCACCTGGGCAACTACCTCGGCGCGCTGCGCACGTGGGCGGCGGAGGGCACCGACGAGGACGTGTACTTCATCAGCGACCTGCACGCGATGACGTCGTCGCACAACCCGCAGAGACTGCGATCCATGACGCGGGAGCAGCTCGCGGTGCTCATCGCGTCCGGCATCGACCCGGCGAGCGTGTGCGTGCAGAGCGACCTGATCCGCGAGCTGGGAGCGCTCAACTGGGTCCTGGAGTGCACCTGCACCTACGGCGAGGCCGCGCGGATGATCCAGTTCAAGGAGAAGTCGCTCGGCCGCGAGTCGGTGCGGCTGAGCCTGCTGACCTACCCGGTGCTGATGGCGGCGGACATCCTGTTGCAGGGCACCGCGGAGGTGCCGGTCGGCGAGGACCAGCTCCAGCACGTCGAACTGGCCCGCGCGCTCGCCCGGCGCTTCAACCACGCCTACGGCGACGCGTTCATCGTGCCGACCGCGGTGGTGCCGAAGGTCGGGGCGCGCATCAAGGACCTCTCGGATCCGGCGCGCAAGATGGACAAGTCGGCGCAGAACTCAGCGGGGGTCGTCTTCGTGCTCGACGAGCCGGACCTGGTGCGGCGCAAGGTCCGAAGGGCCGTCTCGTCGACCGAGGGCATCGCGAACCTGACCGAGATCCTCGCCTCCTGCACCGGCAAGGAGCCCGAGGACTACACGGCCAAGTTCTCCGACCTGAAGAACGTCGTGGCCGAAGCGGTGATCGAGGAGCTCCGACCGGTGCGGGACCGCACGCTGGAGCTCCTCGCCGACCCGGCGGAGCTCGACAGGATCCGGCGGTCAGGCGCGGAGAGGGCCCGCGAGCGCGCCCAGCACCGGCTGAACGCGGCCCTGCGCCTGTCCGGGCTCAGTTGAGGAGCTCCTGAAGGGCCGGCACCAGCACGCGGTCGGCGGGCAGCCAGTCCAGACCGGGCAGCTCGTCGGCGGTGACCCACCGGACAGCGTTGTGCTCCAACGCTTCCGGTTCACCGTCGGCGAGCTCGGCGGCGAAGATCCGCAGCACCAGATCGCGTTTCAACGGCACGTCCGGCCCGATCTGCGCGCCGACGACGACGGAGACCCCCAGCTCCTCGACGCACTCGCGCACCAACGCGTCCGCGGGCTTCTCGCCGGGCTCGACCCGGCCGCCGGGCAGTTCCCACTGTCCCGCATGGCTTTCCGGGTAGGACCGCTGCTGCGCCAGCAACCGTCCATCCCGGACGATCGCCGCCCCGACGACGACCCGCGCCGCCCGCAGCTCCCCGCACCGCGCGGCGAGCAGGGCCGAGCGCTTCTCCAGCACCCGCAACGCCATCCCGCGCGCGACCGTGACGTCCGCGAACCGCCCGACGACACCGCGGACCGAGGTCCACGAGACGCGGTCGACCACCATCGTCCCGGCCCCGGTCACCACCAGGTCCGTGTGCAGCTCCAGGAAGTCGCCGGCCGCGGACACACCGGACAAGTCGGCGCGGGTGACCGTCGACCGGACCCCGAACGGCCCGGTGAGCACATCTCCCAGGCACAGCAGGGAACTCGGGACGCGCACCCCGAACCCCGTGATCAGCGACGTGTCCAACAGGGCACCCGCGACAACGGCAACCGGCGCGTCGACCAGTGCCGACGCTCGCAACTCTGGCACCAGAGCTTGCTACCAGGACGGCCAGCGGATCTCCAAACGCGCACCCCCGGCAGGTGACTCCGCGGCACGCACCGAACCACCCCGCCGCCGCACGAGGTGCGACACCAGGGCGAGTCCCAGCCCGAACCCGCCGGACCGGCGCCCGCGGTCCTCCTCCACCCGGTAGAAGCGGTCGAACACCTTCGTCCGGTGTTCGAGGGGAATCCCGTGCCCGTCGTCGTCCACGAGCAGCCGCACGTCCCGCCCGACCGGCACCAAAGTCAGCGTGATCGTCGAGTACGCGTACCGGGCGGCGTTGCGCAGGAGGTTGTCCAGCACCAGCTCGACCTCGGACCGCGTCGCCGACACCAGGCAGGCCGACGGCGGCGCGGTGAGCCGCACGAGCAGTTCCGTGTCGAGCCGGGAGATCGCCGCCTCGGCCTCGAGCACCAGGTCCACGGCCTCGGCGCGCGGTGGTGCCGCCGTGTCCGCGCGCGCCAGGATGAGCAACGACTCCACCAGGGCGCTGAGCCGGATCGACTCCTCGACCACCGACTCCAGCACCTCGATGGAGAAGTCCGGGTCCGGGTGCGCGACCGCGACCTCGGCCTGCGCGCGCACCGAGGCCACGGGCGAACGGAGCTCGTGCGCCGCGTCCCCGGTGAAGCGCCGCAACCGGTCCGAGGCCTCGTCGCGCCGGGCCAGCAACGCGTTCAACGCCTCGGCCAGCGCCTGCAGCTCGTCGCGCGAAGGTGGCACCGGCAGCCGTTCACCGTGCGGCAGCTCCCCCGCCGCGACCCGCATCCGCTCGACCGGCCGCAACGACGACCGCACCGAGAGCCACGTCGCGATCCCGACCAGCCCGGCCACCAGCACGGCCGCGACGGCCAGCCAGCGCGTGCCCAGCGTGTTCGCGTTCTCGTACCCGAGCAGCGTGCTCCCGTACACCTCCAGGCGAGGCGACCCGTCACCCGAGAACACGACCTGGCCGCGGTAGCGGAGCGCGGACTCGCCCTCCATCCGCAGCACGGGCTCACCGGACCTCAGCGTCCGGATGTCCTGGTCCGTCAACGGAAGCGGCGGCTTGCCGTCCACCGGCACCCCGGACACGTCCAGCACCCGCGGTTCCGACTTCGCCAGCTCCTGGTCCACCGCCGTGATCTGGATCAGCCCGATCAACGCGGGCGCGAGGCCCGTGAACGCCAGCAGGCACAGCAACGCGACCCCGGTGGCCACGACGGTGATGCGGAAGCGCAGCGAGCGCCGCAACCACCAGCCAGGGCTCACTTGTTGCCCAACGCGCTGTCCAGGTCCGGGGTGGACGCGATGTACCCGTGCCCGCGGATGGTCCGCACGACCTCACCGGCACCCACGGCCTCCAGCTTGCGCCGCAGGTACCCGACGTAGACCTCGACGGCGTTGCGGGTCGCGGCCTGCTCGTCTCCCCAGACGGTCCGCAGCAGCTCGTCCTTCGTCACCACGGACCCCGCGCGCGACGCCAGCACGTCGAGAACCGCGTACTCGCGCGGCGACAGCGAGACGTCGAGCCCCGCCCAGCTGACCTCGCGCAGCCCGCGGTCGATCACCAGGTTCCCCAGCGTCAGCTTGCGGCGTGCCCCGCCACCCCGCCGCAGCAACGCCCTGACCTGCGCCACCAGCACCACGAAGCTGAACGGCTTGACCAGGTACCCGTCGGCGCCGAGGTCGAGGCCGTCCGCCTGGTCGACCTCACCGTCCTTGGCGGAGACCATCAGCACGGGCGTGCGCACCCCGTCGGCCCGCATGCGCTGCAGCACGCGATAGCCCGACAGCCCGGGCAGCATGATGTCGAGCAGCACCACGTCGAAAGCGCCGGTCAACGCGACCCGCAGCGCCGTGGGCCCGTCGGACGCGGTGACGACCTCCATGCCCTCAGCGGACAGGCCGCGCTCCAAGGCCCGGCGCACGCCGACTTCGTCGTCCACGACCAGCACTCGAGGCTTCACGAGACACAGCATGCCGCTCAGAACTCTCAGCCGCGCGCAAGATCTCAGCCGACTCTCAGAAAACACCTCGCGGTAGGCGAGAAACCGCAGGTAGAAGTAGTCTCAGCACCATCTCAGCAACCCACCACCAAGCTGTGAGCACAAGCCCTTGGAGGAGGGGACCACTGATGAACAAGCGAAAGGTGACCCTGGTCGCTGCGGCGACCGGCGTGATCACCGGTGTGGCAGGCCTGAGCCTGCTCGCCATGCCAGCGGGTGCGGGCCAGCCGCCATCACTCCCGGACGTGTCCGCGGAGTCACTCGTGCAACAGGTGCTGACGAGCAAGCCGGGTGCGTTCGGCGGGACCGTGGAGGTCGACAACAAGCTCGGTCTCCCGGCCATCTCGCAGATCCCGCAGCTCGCCGACGGCAAGCACAGCGCCCGGATCTGGACGGACGGCAACGGCAAGTTCCGCGCCGCCCTGCCGAACGGCCAGTCCGAGCAGACCATCGTCAACGACGGCAAGACCACGTGGTCCTGGAACTCGCAGGACAACGAGGTCACCAAGGCCGAGCACAAGGACGAGCCGAAGGCCGAGAAGCCGGCCCAGGCCGAGTCGGTCGACCCGGCGACCGCTGCCAAGCAGGTCGTCGAGCTGACCAGGGAGTTCAGCGAGATCTCCGTCGACGGCACCGCGCGGGTCGCGAACCGTGCCGCCTACGAGCTCGTGCTGACCCCCAAGGCCAGCGAGAAGACCCTGATCCGCGAGGTGCGGATCGCGGTCGACTCCGAGCTGAAGATGCCGCTGCGCGTCGCCGTTCTCACCAACGGCACGGCCGAGCCCGCGGGCACGGTCGGCTTCAGCGAGATCAACGTCGGCCCGCAGGACCCGAAGCTCTTCGAGTTCACGCCGCCGGCGCAGGCCAAGGTCACCACGCCGGAGGCCAAGGAGTCGGAGCAGGGCCGTGACCGCAGGCCGGAACTCGGCCTGGAGCAGGCGTTGCAGGGCAAGGACCCGCAGTTCTTCGGCACGGGCTGGGACACGGTCGTCGGGGCTCGCATCCCGGCGGAGGCCATGACCCAGGTCCCCGCCGAGGCGCAGGGCCTGGTCGACAAGTTCACCAAGAAGGTCAGCGGTGCGTGGGGTAGCGGTCAGGTCTTCACCACGAAGGTCGCCACGATCCTGATCGCCGACGACGGTCGTGTCGTCGCGGGCGCCGTGCCCGAGCAGGTCCTGTTCGACACGATCGGACACGTGAAGTGACCACCTCGACCAGCGCGCCGGTGACAGCGCCTTCGAAGACCGCTGTCGCCGCGCGGACCAAGGGACTGCGCAAGGAGTACGGGAGCACGGTCGCCGTGGACCGCGTCGACCTCGAGCTGCCGGAAGGAGCCGTGCTCGGCATGCTGGGGCCCAACGGGTCCGGCAAGACGACCACGATCCGGATGCTGCTCGGGTTGGTCCGCCCCACGCAGGGGGAGATCGAACTGCTCGGCAGGCCGCTTCCCGAGGGAGCCGAGCAGTCGCTGCCGCACGTGGGCGCGCTGGTCGAGGGTCCGGGGTTCCACCCGTTCCTCAGCGGACGGGAGAACCTCGTCAGGTGTGCCGCGTTCGAGCCTCTGCTGCCCCGCAAGGAGATCAAGCAGGCGGTCGAGGACGCCATCGAACGCGTCGGGCTCGCCCAGGCGGCCCACCGCAGGTACCGGGGGTACTCGCTCGGCATGAAGCAACGTCTCGGCCTGGCCGCGGCGTTGCTCGTGCCGCGCAAGCTCGTCGTCCTCGACGAGCCGACCAACGGCCTCGACCCGGCCGGCACGCGGGAGATCCGCAAGATCATCGCGGAGCTGCACGAGGCCGGCAGCACGGTGCTGGTGTCGAGCCACCTGCTCAGCGAGGTCGAGGCGACCTGCACGCACGTCGCGGTGCTGCACCGCGGCACCGTGGTGGCACAGGGAGAACTGACCGAACTGCTGCAGGCGGGCGGTTCGGCGCTCCAGGTGATCACACCGGACGTCGAGAGCGCGTTGAGTGCGTTGCGGCAGGCCAAGATCTCGGCCAGGCCGTTGAGTGACGGACTGCGCGTCGAGCTCGCGGGGACGAGCGCACCGCAGGTGATCGAGACCCTGGTCAAGGGCGGCGCCCGCGTCTTCGAGGCGACGCGCTGGAAGACCGGCCTGGAAGAGCTGTTCGCGCGGCTCACCGAGGCCGAGGAGGCCGAGCGCGGAATGTCCGCAGTGGACACCCTGGACGGGGGACGCCGATGATCACGCGTCAGTTCGGCTCCGAGGTGCGCTGGATGCTGCGCCGGCCGCGGACCCTCATCGGTCTGTTCGGCCTGATCCTCGTACCGATCATCATCAGCTTCGGCATCTGGACCGCCGGATCGGACGAGGGCGGCGGCGGGCCTCCGGGCCTCGGCGCGATCCTGCAGGGCAACGGCATGGTCGTGCCGATCTTCACGTTGTTCCTGTCGCTCAACCTGTTGCTGCCGCTGGTGGCGTCGATCTGGGCGGCGGACGGACTCGCGGGCGAAGCCCAGCACGGCACGTTGCGCGGCCTGCTGGTCGCACCGGTGTCCCGTGTGCGGCTGCTGTTCGTGAAGCTCTTCGGCCTCACCGCGATGTCGTTGTTCGCCGTCACGCTGATGGCCGTCGTCGGCATCATCGCGGGCACGGCGTTCCTCGGCACCGACGGCATGATGACGCTGTCCGGCACCACGCTCTCCTTCGCCGAGGGCCTGCTGCGCATCGGGTTGTTCATCCTGCTGGTGACGTTCCAGATGGTGGCGATCGGCGCCGTCGCCCTCGCCGTCTCGTCCACCACCGAGCACCCGCTCGTGGTGCAGGCGGCGACGATGACGACGATCATCGTGTTCCAGGTGCTCGGGCAGTTCTCGTCACTGGACTGGCTGCACCCGTTCCTGATCACCACGGGCTTCCCGGGGCTGATCGACGTGATGCGCGACCCGATCCCGTTGGGGCAGATCGGCGACAGCACGTTGCTGGCCGGGTGCTACCTGCTGATCGGGACCGGGCTGGCGGCGATGCGCCTGATCACCAAGGACAGCTAACGGCGGAAGCCGCCCTCGCTGTTCAGCACCTGTCCGGTGATCCAGGCAGCGTCGTCGGTGCACAGCCAGGAGATCAGCCGGGCGGCGTCGTCCGGCTGACCCCAGCGCCTCAACGGCATCCGCTCGTTCACGAACTCGTTGAGCTCCGGTCCCGCCCACCCCGTGTCGGTGGGGCCGGGGTTCACCGCGTTGACGGTGATGCCCCGGTCCGCGAGCTCGTGCGAGAGCGTGGCGATGATCGCCGCCAGCGCGCCCTTCGAGGCCGCGTAGGCGATCTCGCCGGGCATCGGGCCGAGGTTCTGGCCGGACGTCATGAAGACGATCCGCCCGCCGTCGGTCCTGGTCCACTGGCGGGCAAACGCTTGCGCCAACAGGATCGACGAGCGCGTGTTCACCGCGTAGTGCTCGTCGAGCATCGCCGCGTCCAGCGAGCCCAACGGCCCGTCGCCGCCAGAACGGGCGTGGTTGCACACCAGCACGTCGACGCGGCCGTAAGCCTCGACAGCCGCGGCCATCAGCTCGTCGGGTGCCTCGGGCCGTGCCAGATCCACACCCAGCCCCAGAGCGCCGACATCCGCCAGCACCTCGTCAACGGAGTCCGCGCCCCACGGCTGTGCGGCGTCATGCGCGACGTGGTGCTGCACGAACAGATCGGCCCCCAGGCCGGAAAGCCTCGATGCGATCGCGTACCCGATGCCCTGCCGCCTGCTCACGCCCGTGACCAGCGCGACGCGTCCCCCAAGAGATCCCATAGGACCCACAGCTAACCGATCCGAGCGACGCCGTCCAAGTCAATTTCGAGCCGGACCCGGTCCCCGATCTCGGACATCGGTCCCACGGCCTCGTACTCCTCGCCGCCGATCTCCACGAGCAGCCGCACGTGGTCGCGCCGATGCACCCGTTCCAGCACCGTGCCCTCCATCAACCCGTCGGGGTCGACCCGCAGTGCCGTAGCCCGCAGCCCCACCCGTTCGACGTCCAGCCCGACGAACGAGCCGGGCACGAACTTGTTGCAGCCCAGGAACTTCGCTGTCTCCACGTCGACGGGCGACGACCACACCTCGGCCGGCGGGCCGACCTGGACGATCCGGCCGCGCGACATGATCGCCACGCGGTCGGCCAGCGTGAAGGCCTCGTCGTGGTCGTGCGTCACGACGAGAGCCGTCGTCGCGGCCTCGCGCAGCAACCGCGCCAGGTCGACCGCGAGCTGTTCGCGCAACGCCCGGTCCAGCGCCGACAGCGGTTCGTCCAGCAGCAGCAACCGTGGTGAGGGGGCCAACGCCCGCGCCAGCGCCACCCGTTGCTGCTCTCCGCCGGACAGCTGCGTCACGCGGCGATCGGCGTAGCCCTCCAGCCCCACGAGCTCCAGCAACGAGAGCACGCGCTTGTCCCGTGCCTCGCGCTCGACCTTCTGCATCCGCAGGCCGAACGCCACGTTCCCGGCGACCGTCCGGTGCGGGAACAGCTGCCCGTCCTGGAAGACCAGCCCGAACTCGCGCCGGTGCACCGGGACGCCGGCCAGGTCGGCGCAATCCCACCGCACCGCACCGGAAGCGGGCTTCTCCAGCCCCGCGACCGTGCGCAGCAACGTCGACTTGCCGCAGCCGGACGGCCCGAGCAGCGCGACGACCTCGCCGTCCGCCACCGAGAGCGACACGTCCGACACCGCGGCCGTCTGTCCATACCGGACGGTGATCGAGTCCAGTTCCAGTGCCATCAGAACTCCCCGCTGCTCGGCACGCGCAACCGCTCGATCAGCAGCACGCACCCGACCGTCACGACCATCAGCAGCGCGCACGCCGCGTAGGCCATCTGGCTGTTCAACTCCCCCGGCCGCGACATCAGCCGCGCGATCACCACCGGCAACGTCGGCGCGTCCGGGCGGGCCAGGAAGCTCGTCGCCCCGAACTCCCCCAGCGCCACCACGTACCCGAACCCGGCCGCCGCCGCCAGCGTTCGCCCGGCCAGCGGCAGGTCCACCTCTCGCCAGACCCGCAAGGGCGAGGCGCCCAGTGTCGCCGCCGCCTGCCGCAGCCGTTCGTCGACGGCCCGCAGCACCGGCAGCACCATCCGCACGATCAACGGCGTCACGACCAGCGCCTGCGCCAGCGGTACCAGCATCGGCGAGGTCCGGAAGTCACCCGGCAGCGCGTCCATCGTGATCAGGTAGCCGAAGCCGACCGTCACCGCGGACACGCCCAAAGGCAGCATCAACGCGGTGTCGAGCACCTCGGCGAAACGTGCGCCGGACCGCCGCAGCCCGACCAGCACCACGGCCGAGAACACCCCGACCACCAACGCCACCAGCGTCGCGTCGAAGGCCGTCCGCAGCGAGTTCACCGCGGCGTCGATCCCGGTCACCGCCAACGTGCCGCGATCACCACGGGTGTTCAGAGCCACGTACCCGGCGAAGCTCCAGCCGTCCCGAGTGGACAGTGAGCGGGTCACCAGTCCCACCACCGGCGTCAGCAATGCCACCACGACGGCGAAAGCGGCGGCCACGACGTACCACTCGCCACCGGACGGCCGTCGCGCCAGCTCTTCCCTGCCCCGCAACGCCAGCGCGGTCTCGCGCCGACGACGGGCGAGAGCTCCCAGCACCAGCACAGCCAGCACGGCGACGAACTGCAGCAGCGACAACGCCGCCGCCCCCGACAGGTCGAACAGCTCGACCGTGCGCAGGTAGATCTCGGTCTCCAGCGTCCGGTACCGCGACCCACCCAGCACCAGCACGACACCGAAACTGGTGGCGCAGAACAGGAACACGACCGCCGCGGCCGACCCGATCGCCGGTGCCAGCGCCGGCAGCACCACCGAGACGAAGGCCCGGGGACGAGAAGCACCGAGGGCACGGGCCGCGTCCTCGGCACGTCGATCGGTGTGCGCCCACAGCCCGCCGACGGTCCGCGCGACCACGGCGACGTTGAAGAACGCGTTGGCCAGCACGATCGGCAGCACCCCGCCGTCGGGCCAGAACGTCCGGAAGGCCAGGCCCACCACCACGGTCGGCAGCACGAACGGCACCATCACGGCGGCCCGGATCAGCCCGAGGCCGCGAATCCGGCAGCGCGCCAGCACGAACGCGAGCGGCATCCCGGCGACGACCGCCACGACCGTCGACGCCAGTGCCTGGCCCAGCGTGAACCCGACGAGCTCCCAGGTGTCGCCCTCGAAGAGCACGGAGAGGACACCGCCCTCGCGCAGGCCCAGCGACACGATCGCCAGCACGGGCCACGCGAAGAACAGTCCCAGGAAGGCCAGCGGCAGCAGCGCCGCCGCCGACCACCCGGTGCGCGAACTCAGCCCTGCACGAGCTTGCGCCACTGCTCGACCCACGCTTCGCGGTTGTCCTTCACCTTGTCCGCGGGCAGCGACTGCGGCGAGGACGGCAGCGGGGCGTCCTTGGCCCACGACTCGGGCAGCGCGACACCCTCACGCGACGGGTAGACGTACATCTGCTCGGCCACCTGGGCCTGGAACTTCTCGCCCAGCAGGAAGTCGAGCACCTTCTGAGCGTCCGACGGGTTCTTGGCACCGGACAGCACGCCCGCGTACTCGACCTGGCGGTAGCAGGTGTCGAGCACGGCCTTGGTCTTGCCGCCCTCGGCCGACGGCGACGACGCGTACGACACGACGATCGGCCGGTCGCCCTTGGTGGCGGAGAACTCCTGGTTGTAGGCCTCTTCCCAGCCGCTCACGACCTTGACGCCGTTGACCTTGAGCTTGGTCCAGTACTCCTGCCAGCCGTTCTCGCCGTACTTGGCGATCGTGCCGAGCAGGAACGCGAGACCGGGCGACGAGGTGGCCGGGTTCTCGACGACCAGCTTGTCCTTGAACCTCGGGTCGGTCAGGTCGTCGTACGACTTCGGCTCGACGCCGCCGAGCTTGGCCGGGTCGATGTTCAGGCACACGTCACCGACGTCGACGGCCTGGAGCCGGTTCGTGTCGTCGGCCTTGTACCGCTGGGCGCCCTTCGACGCCTCCGGCGAGGCGTACTCGGCGAACACGCCCTCGGACAGAGCGCGCGAGGCGAACGTCGAGTCGACGCCGAACGCGACGTCGCCGATCGGGTTCGCCTTGGTGAGCACCAGCTTGTTCGTCAGCTCGCCCGCGTCCCCGCTCGCGAGCTGCTTCACGGTGATCCCGGAGGCCTTCTGGAACTCCTCCAGCACCTCCGGCTTCACCGCGAACGAGTCGTGGGTCACCAGCGTGACCTCGTGCGACTGCGGCGCGGTCGAGGTCCCGGCCGAACACCCGGCCAGCACCAGAGCAGTGCAAACAGCGAAAATCCTTCTCACGTCAAATCTCTCCCTACGCCGGTATGACCCGGATCAGGTGGACGGTCGAGGGCTTGCGAGCCCTCCTCTCAGCCCGGCGCTTCACCGGACTCCCGTGGCAAACGCGCAGCCTACGTGACGTGGTGGGACGATCAGGACATGGCCGAGCTGTTGAGCGACGATCAGTTGGACGACCTGCTCCCCAAACTCCCCGGCTGGTGTCCCCAGGACGCGGCGCTGGTGAAGACCGTGGAGCTGCCGAGCTTCTCCCACGCGATCATGGTCGTGAACCGGGTCGCGGAGATCGCGGAGAACGACAACCACCACCCGGACGTCGACATCCGGTACAAGAGCCTCACGTTTCGCCTGAGCACGCACTCCAAGGGAGGAATCACCGCCCTCGACGTGTCCCTCGCCGAGGAGATCGACGGAGTGCTGGACGCCCTGAGCTGATTCGGTCGAGATGTGCGCTGCCGCCGCCCGCGGAGATGAGAGGGAACACCCTCATGCGGTTGCGCACATCGATTTTCACCTTGGTTCGACCGGGACGCTGACCGCGACTCCGGCCGGTGCGAACGCCGTGCCGTGTGCGTTGCTGACCGCTCTGGACGCCGACGGACTGCTCGGCTGGACCGCGGCCCGCAACTCCTGGAAGCCCGCCTCAGCCGGCGACTCGGCTGGGTTCGCCGTCGGCAGCTTCCTCATCGCCGGACAGCAGCTCGTTCCCCTGACGCCGGGTTGCCAGCCCGATCGCGACCAGCGTGAGCATGCCCGCGGCCGGATAACCCCAGCCGAGCAGCACGAAGATCCACGGTCGCGGGAAGTCCCAGATGTTCGGCTGGGCGAGCAGCAGGAACGAGATCAGGTAGCCGCCGGTCAGCAGCACCCACAGGCCGGCGGTGATCTTGCACAGCAGGTGTCCGCCCTCGTAGACCAGCCACAGGAGGGCGGGCACCATCCACACCCAGTGGTGGCTCCACGAGATCGGCGAGACCAGCAGGCCGAGCATCTGCACGCTGACGATCAACGCCAGCACGTCCTTGGTCTTGCTGACGGCGAACCACGTCAGCGCGGCGGCGACGAGCACGGCGGCGATGTAGATCGCCCCGGTCTTCACGTCGTGACCGACCGTGCGGCTCAACGCTCCGCGCAGTGACTGGTTGATCGCGCTGCCGACGGGCCCGACCCGGCTCGCGTCACCGAGCAGCTGGAACCAGAACTTGTCCGACTGCGACGGTGAGATGGCCCAGCCGATGCCGTACACCGCGGCGAAGGCGACGAACGACCACACAGCGGCCATCCAGCGGCGCTGGATCAGGAAGTACAGCCCCGAGATCGCGGGGGTGAGCTTGATGCCCGCGGCGAAACCCACACCGGCGCCGCCGACCCAGTTGCGCGCACTCGCGAGCGTGCCGATGAGGATCGCGACCAGCACCAGGTTGATCTGGCCGTAGTTGAGCGTGGTGCGGACCGGCTCGATCCACAGCGTCAGCGCGGTCCACATCATGGCGCGGCGCGGGTCCTGCAGCTTCAGCAGCTTCAGGCTCGTGCGCACGATGAAGTAGAGGCAGCCCAGGCAGATCAGCTGCCAGATCCAGCGCGACGCCTCCCACGGCACCCAGCTCATCGGCGTGAAGATCGCGGCTGCGAACGGCGGGTAGGTGAACGGCAGCGGGAACACGTCCGCGTACTGGTCGAGCCGCCACTCGTAGAGGTCGCCGGAGAACAGGTGCGGCGACCCGTTGCGGTACACCAGCAGGTCGATCATGGTCATCTTCGTCTGGAACGCGACCATGAACAGGTGCCCGAGCACCGACAAACCGAACAGCCACGGCGCTACGGAGAGCACTCGCGCTTCCACAGCACGGAGTTTCACCCCGAAAACGTTACCCGAGGCAACGATCCGGGGTACCCCGGCGTCATAAGGACGGGAGAGATCGCAAGAGGGAGTTTTTCTGATCATGTCTGTTGATCTTGTAGTTGCCGCTGTCGCCGCTCTGGCCATGCTGGGGGTCGCGTTCGGAGTGTTCGCCGCTGCCGCACGCACGAAGAACAACGTGTAAAGCTGTTACAAGACAGAAAGAAGGGGCCAACCTCCTATGTGGAGGCTGGCCCCTTCACCGTTTCCGAGGGGGAGGGAACGGTGCTCAAGGTGCGCGTTTAGAAGTAGTGCGCGCGCCCGCCGATCGGCTTGCCGACCGCGCCGAGGACGGCGAGGATCGCGCCGATCACCAGAAGCACCACACCGAGCGTCGTCAGGATGTTGATACCGACCAACCATCCGACGACGAGCAGAATGAGACCGAGGACGATCATGACACCTCCAGGTGGGGACTCTGACTCAGAAATACCCAGCCGCGGTCGGTACAAACCTCGCTTCATACATTTTTCACCGATGCAATCAGGTCCCGTGCCTCCTGCAGGTCGGCGCTGTCGAAGTTGTGCGCGTCCCGCGTGGCGTCGATGAGCTCCAGCGCCTCGACGAGGGCGTCCCGGCCGCGGCCGGGACGCCCTGCCGCGATGAAAGCCTTCCCGAGCATGATGAGGCAGTCGGCGCTGTTGGTCCCGTCCCGCATCCCCCGCCACACCGCCAGCGCCCGCTCGTAGCTCTCGACGGCCTCGTCGTGCCGGCCGAGACCGAGGTAGATGTCGCCCAGCGTCTCGAGGTTGCCCGCGGGCGCCTCTTCCTGGCCGTTGTACTCGGTCTCACCGAACTTCCGGGCCGCGCCCGAGCAGAGTTCGAGCGCGCGGGCGCCATCACCCGCGTTGTGGTGGGCTCTGCCGAACGCGGCGAGGTGACGCCCCACCTCGTAGCTGTCGCCATGCCCCTCCATGCGCGGATGAACGTCCGCCAGCACGTCGAGCGCCTCCGCGAAGCGGCCCTGCTTCTCGTAGGTGAACGCGAGCCCGCGCCGCAGGTGCGCCTCCGCGAGGACGTCGCCGGCCGGCTGCGCGCACCGGATCGCCTCCCGCAGGGCTCCACGACGTCGCCGCCGGGCACCGCCGCGGGCTGGCGGCGGCGGAACGCCTCGGCGACTTCCACGCGCAGAGCCTCATGCAGGTACCCCTCCCGGCAGAGGTAGCCGTGCATCACGAACATCATCTTCCAGATGAAGTCGTGCGCCTCGAACCCGCCCGCCCGTTCGACGGTGTTGAGCATCACCCGGTGTTCGGCGCCGAACACCGCCCATGCCGTGTCGGCGTCCGTGACCGGTTCGAGCACCACCCCCGCGGCGGGCGGCTCCGTCACGATCGGGGAGATGTTGAACTGCAGCTGCTGCCAGGAGGCGTGCGCGGTGTGCAGGTAGTGGTCGAGCATCCTGCGCAGTGCCGCACCCCGCTCCTCCTCGGGTAGCTCGGCCACGCGTTCGGCGGCGTAGTCCCGCAACAGGTCGTGCAGTGAGAACCGTCCGTTGTCCGTCGCGGTGAGCAGGCTGCGGTCCACCAGCTCGCGCAGCGCCCGCCGTGCCTCTTCCCACGGCAGCGCGGTGAGGCTGGCGGCGGCCTCCACCGCGAAGTCCGGCCCCGGATGCAGTCCGAGCAGCACGAACAACCTGGCCGCGGGCTCGCTGATGGACCGCAGCGACCAGGAGAAGACGGAGCGGACACCGGTGGTGGGGTCGTCGATGTCGAGCGCGTCGAGCCGTTCCCGCTCCAGTTCGTCCGCGAGCACCGCGAGCGAGTCGCCGTAGGCCGCGCGGGCGGCCACGACACCCAACGCCAGTGGCAGGCCCGCACACCGTTCGACCAGCCGCGAGACGGCGTCCGGCTCGGCCGCGGCCCGATCCGCGCCGATCCGTTCGACCAGCAGGTCGGTCGCGGCCCGCTCGGCCAGGACGTCCAGCGCGACGGGCCGGGCCCCTTCCCGCGCGACGAGCCCGCTCAGGTGGTTGCGGCTGGTGACCAGCACCAGGTTGCCGGTGCCGCCGGGCAGCAGCGGGCGCACCTGCTCGGCGTTCCTGGCGTTGTCCAGCACCACCAGCACCCGGCGCCGCGCCAGCGTCGACCTGTACTCGGCTACCGCCGCTTCGTCGGTCAGGGTGCCCAGCGTCGCCGGTGCGACGCCGAGCGCCGCCAGGAAGTCGCGGGCCACACCGAACGGGTCGAGCGGCTCGGCGCGCGGGTCGAAGCCGCGCAGGTCGACGTGGAGCTGGCCGTCCGGGTAGCGACCGGCGACCTGGTGTGCCCACCGCAGCGCGAGCGTCGTCTTGCCGACGCCGCCGATGCCGTTGATCGCGGAGATCAGCACGGGCACTCCCGGCCGTGCCTCGGCCATCTCGGTCATCCGGGCGAGCTCGTCCTCGCGCCCGACGAAGTACGCGGGCGCGGCGGGGAGCTGCCGCGGCACGACGGCCTGGGCGGGCACCTCGCCGCTGAGCACCTGCTCGTGCGCCTCGCGCAGCCGCAGGCCGGGATCCACCCCGAGCTCGTCCGCCAGCCGCGCGCGGACCTCCTGGTAGGTCGCGAGCGCCTCGGCCTGCTGACCCGCGCGGTGCAGCGCGAGCACCAGCTGGGCCCAGAACGTCTCGCGCAACGGGTGCCGCCGCACCAGCGACCGCAGCTCCGGCACCAGCACGTCGGTGGCGCGGTCGAGGTCCTCGTCGATCCGGCGCTCCAGCGCGACGATCTGCTCCTCCAGCAGCGACGGCACGTCCTCGTGGTGCAGCGAGTCCGACGCCACGTTGCCGAGCACCGGGCCACGCCACAACTCCAGCGCCGCGCGGTGCTCCCCCCGCGCGGTGAGCGCGCGGAACCGGGCGAGGTCGAGCTGTCCGGGTTCGACCTCGGCCGAGTAGCCGCGTGACGACGTGCGGACGCAGTTGGCCGCGCCGAGCGACTGCCGCAACCGCATCACCACGGTCTGCAGAGTCTTGTGCGCGCGGTCCGGTGCGGGCGGCTCACCGTCCCAGACGCGTTCGACCAGTTCGTCGACCGGGACGAACTCGTTGGCGCGCAACAACAACGTGGCCAGCAGCACTCGGCTCCGTCCGGCGGGAACGGCGACGGGCGTGCCGTCGAGCAGCACTTCCAGCGGGCCCAGCACGCGGTACTCGGCGATCACTCCGGCACCCCGCAGTCCCGGTAAGCCTTGGCGGCCAAGGCTTCCGCCTCCACCGCACCTTCCTCGTCACCCGCGGCGCGGCGGATCACGGCGAGTGCTTCGAGCGACTGCCCCTCTTGATGGCGCTGGTGGTAGCGCTGGTGCGTGGCGACGGCCTCCTCCGCACACCGCAGCGCGTCCTTCATCTCACCCGCCGCGAGGTGCAGGAACGCCTGTTCCCTGACAATTCTTCCCGAGAGCAGGGCATTTCCTTTGTCGTAGAGCGCGCGCGTTTCGCCCAGGTGGTGCGCCGCTCGCTCGTGGTCGCCGAGCAGGCGGTACGACTGCACGAGCGCCAGATGGGCGTCCATCTGCATCTTGACCGGCTTCTCGCCGTCCATCATCTTTAGCTGCACATGCCCCACGGCCAATGCGTCCTCGTGCGCGCCGCAGTCGTCGAACAGGTCGGCCAGCGCGTTCCAGGCGTCGAACTCCTCCTCGAAACTGGACCTCTTCCGCACCTCGTCCAGCACGTCGATCATGAGGTCGAAAGCGTCGTCGAACTGCAGGAGCGCCCGCCTCACGTTGACGACGGCGCTGGTGCCGATCGTGATCGGCCGGGGGTTTCCGAGCTTCGCCTGCAGCGCCAAGAACGCGTCGTGGTTCGCGATCACCTCGGGCATCCTGCCCAGCTGGTGGTAGACGCCGTTCAGCGAGGCGTGGGCGTGCCCCAGCACCGCAGGCGAGTTCGCCGCCAGTTCCAGCGCCCTGAGCAGCGCCTGCTCCGCGCCGAGAAGATCGGGCAGGTCGAACAGGCCCGCGGCGATGTTGAGCAGCGACACGGCCTGACCGTCGGACTCACCTCGCTGTTCGTGGATCTCGAACGCCAGTCGCTGGTGGCGCAGGAACTTCTCCGTGTCCCCCACCGCGCGAGCCAGTGCGCCCAGGAGCTTGTGCGCCGTCGCCAGGGCGGGCTGGTCGTCCGTGCGCAGACTCAGCTCGAACGCCTCCTCCGTGAGTTCCTTCACCCGCGCGAGGTCGGCCTGGGAGAAGCGGTAGATCGCGTAGGAGAGGTCCGAGTGGGCGATCAACACGTCCTCGCCGGACTCGCGCGCGGACCGGTCTCTGATCTCGCACAGCGCCGACCAGCTCGCGTCGTCGCGGGTCTCGTAGCAGTAGGAGCTGAGCACGGCGCCGATCTCGTTGGCGGGCCAGTGCTCACCCCGCTCGACCGCGATCACGACTGCCGAGAACAGGTTCTCGTACTCGGCGTTCATCCACGCGAACGCCTCTTCCGTCGTCCTCAGCACGACGCCGGGTAGCTGGGTGGTGGTGATGGAGAGCGGGAAGCGCCGCTGGTCCGGGAAGAGCAGCACGGCAGCGTCGTCGGTCATGCGGCGGTAGAAGTCGTACAGCCGCTCGAGTGCCTCGTCGATCTCTTCCTTCGCGCACCGTTCTCGCGCGTACACGCGAAGCAGGTCGTGCAGGGCGAAGCGGTCGCCCTGCTGCTCCACGAGATGGACGGCCACGAGCTGGTTGAGGTGGCGGCGGACGTTGGGCAGCCCCGAGATCACGGCGGCGTCGTTCGCGGTGAAGTCCACACCGGGCAGCACCCCGAGCCGCCGCAGCACCAGCCTCGTGTCCTCGGGCAGCGCGGCATAGCTCTCGTCGAAGACGACGCCGACCGCGGCCGCGGGATCACCCGCCACCGCCAGTTCTCCGAGCCGGTCGGCCTCCAGCCGCGTGACCCTGCTCGCGATCGTCATGTCGTCCTGCGCGCGCAGGTCCGCGGCCGCGATGCGCAACGCGAGCGGCAACCCGCCGCACAGCCGCACCAGCGCGGCCGCGGCGTCCGCCTCCGCACGCACCCGGTCCGCACCGAGCACCCGCGCGAGCAGCCGCAGGCCACCGTCGTCACCCAGCGTCGGCAGCCGCACGAGGTCCGCGTCGTTCAGGGTCAGTCCGCGCAGGTCACCGCGGCTGGTGATGATCGTCAGCGCCGCGGGGGACGCGGGCAGCAGCGGCCGCACCTGCTCCGCGTTCGCGGCGTTGTCGAGCACCAGCAACAACTTCCGGTCCGCGACCAGCGAGCGGTAGAGCGCCACCTGCTCGTCCAGTCCGACCGGGACGGAGTCGACCCGCAGTCCCTTGAGGACGAGCTTGAGGGCTTCCTGCGACGACATCGCCCGCGCCTGGTCCTGCCCGCGCAGGTTCACGAAAAGCTGTCCGTCCTCGAACCGCCCGGCGATCCGGTGCGCCCAGTGCACGGCGAGAGCGGTCTTGCCCACCCCGCCGGTGCCCGAGATGACCAGCACCGGCGCCTCACTCGCGGCGAGCCGGGCCACGTCGGTCTCACGCCCGGCGAACGTGGCGAGGTCCGGCGGCAACTGCCGCGGCGTGACGAGCTTCTCCTTGGGCGGCGCGACCTCCCCGCGCAGGATCTGCTCGTGCAGTTCGCGCAGCGCGGGGGCCGGATCGATCCCCAACTCGTCCGCGAGCATCTCGCTGACCTGCCGGTACGCCGCCAGCGCCCCGGCCTGCCGGCCGGACCGGTACAGCGCCAGCATGAGATGACCCCAGAACCGGTCGCGCAACGGATGCCGCCGCGTGAGCTCCTGCAGCTCGGGCACCAGATCGACCGACCGCCCGGCCGTGAGGTCACCCTCGATCCGCTGCTCCAGCGCCGCGAGCTGCTCCTCGACCAGCGGCGGCACCTCGTCGCGGTGCAGCGACTCCGACACGACGTTCCCGAGCACCGGCCCCCGCCACAACGCCAGGGCGGCTCCGTACTCCTGCCGCGCGACCAGCGCCCGGAAGCGCGACAGGTCGAGCTGCTCGGGCTCGATCTCGGCCAGGTACCCACCGCGCTCGTGCCGCACGCAGTTCGCGTCACCCAGCGCCTGCCGCAGCCTCATCACCACCGTCTGCAGCGTCTTGTGCGCCCGGTCGAGGTCGGGCGGCTCACCCTCCCACACCCGTTCGACCAACTCGTCCACGGAGGTGAAACGGTTGGCGCGCAACAACAACGTGGCTAGCAACACCCGTCCGCGTCCCGCGGGGACGACCACCGGCTCACCGTCGAGCAGTACCTCGAGGGGCCCCAGTACCCGGTACTCAACTCTCACACGTTGGAAGTCTAGGTGCGCGGGCTGGGACGTGCGCCCGACAGAAGCCCGCGGCCCTCACCGCTCGTACGGATCGACCAGTGTCACCGGAGTCCGGGCGGTTTCCAGCGCCGCGTCCGGAAAAGCAGGCCCGACGGTGCAGAAGCGGGCACGAGTCCGGCCGACCGGTGTCAGCACGCCGGCGGTGAGGAGTTCCTTCTCGTAACGGAAGTCCGGAAAGTCGTGCAGTGCCTGGATGTAGGTCATCATCCGCTGGTAGGCGAGTGTCTCGTCGCAGATGGAATGACGCAATCATCACGTCGATGCGTCACGCGACCAGGCGCCGGGATCGACACGACCCGGCGCCCGCCACCGTCAGACGTTGAAGCGGAACTCCACCACGTCGCCGTCGGCCATCACGTAGTCCTTGCCCTCCATGCGGACCTTGCCCGCCGCCTTCGCGTCGGCCTTCGAGCCAGAGGCCACCAGGTCGTCGAACGACACGACCTCGGCCTTGATGAAGCCGCGCTCGAAGTCGGTGTGGATCACGCCTGCGGCCTGCGGGGCGGTGGCGCCCTGCGGGATCGTCCAGGCGCGCGACTCCTTCGGGCCCGCGGTGAGGTACGTCTGCAGGCCGAGGGTGTGGAAGCCGGCGCGGGCCAGGGCGTGCAGGCCCGGCTCGGTCTGACCGATCGACTCCAGCAGCTCCAGGGCTTCCGACTCCTCGAGCTCGATCAGCTCCGACTCGACCTTGGCGTCGAGGAACACGGCGTCGGCCGGGGCGACGAGCTCGCGCAGTTCCTTCACGCGCGCCTCGTCGCTGAGGATGCCCTCGTCGGCGTTGAAGACGTAGAGGAACGGCTTGGTGGTGAGCAGCGAGAGCTCGCGGAGCAGTTCACCGTCCACTTCGGACTGCGCCGAGAACAGCGTCCGGCCCGAGTCGAGGATGTCCTTGGCCTTCTTGGCGTTCTCGAGGGGCGCGCGGCGGTCCTTCTGCATCCGCGCCTCCTTCTCGATGCGCGGGATGGCCTTCTCGAGGGTCTGCAGGTCGGCGAGGATCAGCTCGGTGTTGATCGTCTCGATGTCGCTCGACGGGTCGACGCGGCCGTCGACGTGCACGACGTCCGGGTCGTCGAAGACGCGGATGACCTGGCAGATCGCGTTCGCTTCGCGGATGTTCGCGAGGAACTTGTTGCCGAGGCCCTCGCCTTCCGACGCGCCCTTGACGATGCCGGCGATGTCGACGAACGACACCACGGCGGGCACCTCGCGCTCGGAACCGAATATCTCGGCGAGCTTGGTGAGGCGCGCGTCCGGCAGCGGCACGACGCCCACGTTCGGCTCGATGGTCGCGAACGGGTAGTTCGCGGCGAGCACGTCGTTGCGCGTCAGCGCATTGAACAGGGTGGACTTGCCGACGTTGGGCAGGCCGACGATACCGAGGGTCAAACTCACGAGCGACGAGTCTACGGCAGGCGACGGTCGTGTCCGATTCCCGCGAGCCATTGCGCGTTCTCGCTGGCAGGATCGACGACATGGTCATTGACGAAGAACACGCGTACCGGGTGTGCTCCGCACGTGACGCCCGTTTCGACGGGTGCTTCATCCACGCGGTCCGCACGACCGGCATCTACTGCCGGCCGTCGTGCCCCGCGGTGACCCCGAAGCGTCGCAACAGCCAGTTCTTCCTGACGGCCGCGGCCGCCCAGTCCGCGGGTTTCCGCGCCTGCCGCCGGTGCCTGCCCGACGCCGTGCCGGGCTCCCCCGAGTGGAACCTCCGCGCGGACCTGGCCGGCCGGGCGATGCGGCTGATCAGCGACGGGATCGTGGAACGCGACGGCGTGACGGGCCTCGCGTCCAGGCTCGGCTACTCGGAACGCCACCTCACCCGCGTGCTGACCGCCGAACTGGGCGCAGGCCCGCTGGCCCTCGCCCGCGCCCACCGCGCCCACGCCGCCCGGCTGCTGATCGAGACGACCGAACTGCCGTTCGCCGACATCGCGTTCGCCGCGGGCTTCGCGTCGGTGCGGCAGTTCAACGACACGATCCGCATGGTGTTCGCCTCGACGCCGTCCGACATGCGCGGCCGCGGCAAGGCACCGGTGGGCACTCCGGGCCGCATCGTCCTGCGCCTGCCGTACCGCCCGCCGTTCGACGCCACGGGCCTGCTCACCCACTTCCGGGCGCACGCGCTGCCCGGCGTCGAGGAGGTCACCGCCGACTCCTACGCCCGCACGCTGTCGCTCCCCCACGGCGAGGCGACGGTCCGGCTGACGTTCCCGGCCGACCACGTCCTGTGCTCGCTGCGCCTCGCCGACGTGCGGGACCTGGGCGCGGCCGTGGCCCGCGTCCGCCGCCTGCTCGACCTCGACGCCGACCCGACGTCGGTCGACTCGTTCCTCGGCGCGGACCCGCTGATCGGCCCGCTGGTCCGCGAGGTGCCCGGCATCCGCGTGGCGGGCAGCGTCGACGGCGCCGAGACCCTGCTGCGGCTCGTGGCCCCGTTCGCGGGCGTCCCGCTGCAGATCCCGGACGGCGCCCTGACCCACCTCTACTCCGCGGGGGACCACCCCGTCACCGAGGCCCTGGCGAACGGCAGACTCGTCGTGGACGTGGGCCGCTCGATCGAGGACCTGACCGAAGAACTGACCCCCTTGGCCGGCCCCGCGGTGGCCGACGAGGTGGCCATGCGGGTGCTGGGCGCACCGGACGTGCTGGTGCTCCCGAAAACCGCCCGACACCTGGCTTCCCACGGCCCGCAATGGCGGCCGTGGCGCTCCTACGCGGGAGCACACCTGACGAGGAAGGCAGCAACATCATGACCGTCGCGCACACGTCCACCGTGGACACCCCGGCGGGGCCGTTCACCGCGATCGTCGCGCCGGACGGAGCAGTGCTCGCCAGCGGCTGGACCGCCGACCTGGCCCTGCTGACGCCCCAGATCCACATCTCGCTGATGCCGTCCGAGATCGTCTCGCGCCCGGACCTCGGCGACGTCACCAAGGCGACCATCGCCTATCACGAGGGCGACCTGACCGCGATCGACCCGATCCCCGTCCGCCAGAAGTCGGGCCCGTTCCTGCAGCACGCGTGGGACGTCCTGCGCACCGTCAAGGCGGGCGAGCCGGTCACCTACTCCGAGTACGCCGAACTCTCCGGCCGCCCGTCGGCGATCCGGGCGGCGGCCTCGGCCTGCGCCCGCAACTCCGCGGCGCTCTTCGTGCCCTGCCACCGGGTGATCCGGATCGGCGGCACCATGGGCGGCTTCCGCTGGGGCCTCGACGTCAAGCGCTGGCTGCTGGCCCATGAGAACTGACCGTCGAAGGTGATCTCCGGCGCGTTCCCGGTCACCAGTTCGGTCCCGCACCGCGGGCACGAGCAGGCGGCCGGGGCCTCACCGGACGCCAGGCGCCCCTCGATCTCCAGCCGGTCCGCGACGCCGCCGTCCCGGCAGACGTGGCATCCGACCCGGTGCTCCGCCTGGGCCCACGGCTCGACGGCCGGCTCGGAGGACACCACGTCGGGTGCTCCCGGTTCGCTGGAGGGCGCGGACCAGAACGCGATGCGCCAGCGCAGCCGCCGCTCGTCCCCGTGATCCGCAGTGTCGCGCGCGGTGACCTCCACGTGGGACGGCACGGACCGAGGTCGGAGCCGGCTCACCCCAGCGACATCTCCAGCGTCGACCCCGTCCGGGCCTTGCGGACCCGCAGCCGGGTCGGGATCCGCTGCCGCAGCTCCTCGACGTGCGACACCAGCCCCACGACCCGCCCGCCGGCCCGCAGCTCGTCCAGCGTGTTCATGACGATGTCGAGCGTGTCGGAGTCCAGCGTCCCGAACCCCTCGTCGACGAACAGGGTGTCCAGCAGCGCCCCGCCGGTCTCGTTGGCGACCACGTCGGCCAGCCCGAGGGCGAGCGACAGCGAGGCGAGGAACGACTCGCCGCCGGACAACGTCTTGGCCGGCCGGGCCCGCCCCGAGTAGTCGTCCAGCACGTCGAGGTTCAACCCGCCACGGGTGCCGCGCGCCCCGGCCGAGTCGGAGTGCACGAAGCTGTAGCGCCCCTGGCTCATCCGGTGCAGCCGGGCGGAGGCGGCGACCGCGACCTCCTCCAGCCGGGCCGCCAGCACGTACGACCGCAGCGTCATCTTCTTCGAGTTCTGCCCGCGCCCGTTGATCACGTCTGTCAGCGCGTCCAGCTCGGCGTAGGTGGCCTCCAGCGGCTCCAGCGACTTCCACTCGGCCCGCAGCCGGGCGGCCAGCTGACCGACCCGGTCGAACGCCGCCTGGGCGCGGGCCAGCCCGGTGGCAGCCGACGAGGCAGCGGCACGAGCGGACGAGGCCGCCGCCGTCACCTCGCCCAGGTCCACGCCATCGTCCGGATCGACCCCGGCCAGCTCCTCCAGCGTGGCCGACGCGGACGCCCGCGCCCGTTCCCAGGCCGCGATCCGCTCGTCCAGCGCCTGCAGCTTGATCGCGGGGCGAGCTGCCTCCAGCGCGGAGTCGACGTCGGCGAAACCGGCCTCGGTGGCGAGGGCCGCGACCAGCGCCTGCTGTTCCTCCACGCGCGCTGCCGCCGCCTCCCTGGCGGAACGGCGATCGGCCAGTTCCACCAACGCCTTCGCGAGCCTCAGCAGGTGGTCGCGGCGGGTCAGGACGTCGTCGTGCTCACCGCGGGCCTTGTCCAGCCGGGCGCCGCGCTCCTCGACCACACCCTCCAGCGACGCGTGCTCGGTGCGCAGGCCCACCAGGTCCTGCTCCACCTTGGCCTTCTCCGCGCCCAGGTCCCTGGTCTTGGCCTCGAGGCCGACGAACTCGTTCTGCCGTTGCGAACGGGTGCGCGCCAGCTCCAGTGCCGCGCGGTACTCGGAGACGGCGAAGGCGGGCTCGTCGGACCCGAGCGCCTCCCAGCAGGCCTGGATGCGCAGCTCGGCGGAGTGGGCGGCGCGCTCGGCCTCGTTGCGGCGGTCCAGGGACGTCTGTTCCTCGGCGGCCGCGTCCTCCTCGTCGGTCGCGCCCACTCCGCCGAGCATCGGCTGGGCGGGCGCGGGGTGCGAGGGCGAACCGCAGACGGCACAGGGCTTGCCGCGCTTCAAAGCGGCGGCGAGCTCTATCGCCATGTTCTCCAGGCGCTGGTGGCGGACCTGCTGGAGGACGTCCTTCGCCTTCTGGTGGACGTCGATGGCCTCGTGCAGCGCCTTCTTGGTGCGCTCCAACGCTTCCGCGGCCTCCGGCAGCGCCAGGGCGGCGTCGGCGCGGGTTTTCAGCGACTCCAGGCGCGCCGAGGCTTCCGCGGCCGCGTCCAGCTGCAGGCGGCACTGGGCCAGGCGTTCCGGGAGCACCTCCAGTTCGGCGTTCAACGCCAGCAGGCGGCGTTCCACCTGGTACGAGGAGTTCTTCAGCACCGAGAGGCGGCGCACGTCGGACTGCTGGCGCTCGGCCTCGGCGGCCAGCTCGCCCAGGCCGCCCGCCTCCTCGCGGAAACGTTCGGCGGCCTCGCGCAACGACGAGCCGGCACGCTCCGACGGGTCGGCGGCGTCCACCGGCGAACCGGTGTGTCCCAGGCGCGCCAACGACTCCGCCGCCTTGGCCTCGTCGCGGACGGCGAACTCGTAGGACTGCCGCAGCTTCCCGATCTCACCGAACGCCGGCACGACCGTCACCGCACGACGGGCGGCATCACGTTCGGCGAACCACGACGCGGAGTCCGCGGCCTCCACGCGGGCCAGCAGCTCACGGGCCTCGCGCACCCGGCGGATCTGCTCGGCGTGCACGCGGGCCTGCGCCAGCAACGCGTCCGCGCCGTCGGCCACCCCCGCCGTCTCCTCCGACAACGACCCGGCGACGGCCACGGCGGACGACAACCGCTCCAGCACGGACTCGAGCCAGCCCGGTTCGAACGACGGCTCCTCGCCGGCCGCCTCCGCCACGCGGTGCACCAGTTCGGAGGCGCCCTGACGGCGCTCCTCCAGCACGCGACCGGCCACGACCCGCTTGTCGCGGAACCACTTCTCCACGTCGAGGAACCGCTCGGTGCCGAAGAGCTTCTCCAGCAGCACCTCGCGTTCGGCCGTGTCCGACCGCAGGAACTTCGCGAACTCGCCCTGCGGCAGCAGCACGACCTGGAAGAACTGCTCGTACGACATGCCCAGCATGTCCTCGACCGCGCGCGCCACGTCGTCGATGCGGGTGATGCCCTCGCCGTCCCAGCCCTCGAGCCACGTCAGCGAGCACTTCGCGGGCTGCGTGGTGAAGCCGCCGCCGCGCTTCTTCGGGCGGTCGAACTCCGGCGAGCGCACGATCCGGAACCGCCGCGACTGCACCGTGAGCTCCAGCGACACCTCCGTCGGCACCCCGGGATCGGCGTACTCGCAGCGCAGCTTCTTCACGTCACCCCGCGCGCCCGGCACCCGGCCGAACAACGCGAACGCCACCGCGTCGAGCAACGTCGTCTTCCCCGCGCCCGTGTCCCCGTGCAGCAGGAACAGCCCGTCCGCCCCCAGTTCGTCGAAGTCGACGACCTCGGGCTTCGGGTAGGGCCCGAACGCCGTGAGCTCCAGGCGGTGCAGTCTCATTGCTCCTGCTCCCTCGCCACCGACGCGAACGCCTCGCGCAACAACGCCGTCTCCGCCTCGGAGGGCTCGGAGCCGCGCGCGTCCGACACGAAGCAGCAGGCCACTTCCTCGTCGGTGCGGCCGCGCAGCCGTTCCGCGTAGGTCATGTCGTGCTGCGGGCCCTGCTCCGGCCGCCACTCCACGTGCACCGCGTGCTCGAACCGCTTCTGCAACTGCCGCAACGCGTCCATCGGCCGCACCTGGTCCGTCAGCACGACCGACAGGAAGTGGTCTTCCAGCGGCTGGTGCGCAGGATCCTCCAGCACCCCGGACAGAGTGCCCGAAACGACGGCGAGCTGCCGCGGCACCGGCAGATCACGCCGCTCCACCCCGACGAGCCCGCCCTCGTCCAGCTCGACCAGCCACACCGACTTGCGGTGCCGCGCCTCGGAGAAGGAGTACGCCAGCGGACTTCCCGAGTACCGCAGGTTCTCCGCCAGCGTCTGCGGCCCGTGCAGATGGCCGAGGGCCACGTAGTCGACGCCCGCGAACACCTGCATCGACACGTCCTGCACGCCCCCCACCGCGATGGTGCGCTCGGACTCCGACGGCGCCCCGCCCGTCACGAAGGCGTGCGCCAGCACCACGGACCGCGCCCCGCGCGATGCCAGGTCGGCGCGAATCCGCCGCATCGCCTCGCCGAGAACGGGCGCGTGCCCCTTCTCCGGCACGCCGAGCACGTGCCGCGCGGGCTCCGGTTCCAGGAACGGGATCCCGTACACCGCGACGGGCCCGTGCTCGTCCTCCAGCTCGACCGGCTTGTCCAGCAACGAGATCTGCGTGCGCAGGTACAGCCCGCCCGCCGCCGCGAACTCGCCGAACACCCCGATCCGCGCCGCCGAGTCGTGGTTGCCCGGCGTGATCACGATCCGCGCCCCGGCAGCGCGAATCCGCATCAGCACCCGCGCGCACAACGCCACCGCGTCGGCGGACGGGACCGCGCGGTCGTACAGGTCTCCCGAGATGACCACGACGTCGACCTTCTCGGAGGACACCAGGTCAGCGAGGCCGCTCAGCACCGACTCCTGCTCCACGAGCAGGTCGCGGCCGTGGAAGGTGCGCCCCACGTGCCAGTCGGAGGTGTGCAGGATCCGCATGGCCCCAACCGTAGAGACGAGGTCTGACAAATCTCCGGGAGGGTTCCCGGCGTGTCACCCGATCGAGTTCAACATCTCTGGGGGAGCATCATCGGTGCCGTGACCGCAGTGATCATCACCGCCTCGCTCGTCCTGGCCCTCGTCTGTGCCGGGGCGCTGGTGTTCGTCTACCGCCTGTACCAGGACAGCGTCCGGCGCACCGACGAAGCCCTGCAGGCCATCGGCTCCGAACGCGCGCGCTACGACGCACAGCAGCAGGCCCTGCAACGCTACGAAGTCGCGTTCTCCAGCGTCAGCGGCCGTGGCGAACTGGGTGAACAGGTGCTCGTCGAGACGGCGCGCGCACTCGGCCTGAGGGAAAACCTCCACTACACGCTCCAGACGGACGTGGCGGGCGGCGGTGCCGTGCGGCCCGACATGGTGCTGAACGTCGGCGGCGGCCGCGCGGTCCCCGTCGACTCCAAGATGTCCATGGCCACCTGGGCCGAGGCGGTCGAGACCGACGACCCGCAGGAACGCCAGGACGCGCTGCGGGTGCACGTCCGCAACATCCGCTCCCGTGCCGCCGAACTGGCCGGCAAGGGCTACCAGCGCTGGGCCGACGCCATCTACGGCACGATCATGTTCGTCCCCAACGACGGCGCGGTCGTCGCGGCGCTCGACACCGATCCCGAACTGCTGCGCTGGCTGCTCGACCGCCGCGTCTTCCTGTGCGGCCCGACGGGGTTCGCCGTGATCGCGTCGAGCGCGATGTTCGCCGTCACGGAACGAGCGCTGGCCGACGACGTCGAGCAGGTCCGGCTGCAGGCGGGCCGCGCGAACCGGGCCGCGGACACCGCCATCGAGGCCGTGAACCTCTCCACGACCCACCTCCAGCGGTTCCTCTCGGCACGACGCCGGGAGCTCGACGCGCTGGAGGGGTTCCGGGCGAGCGTGGAACCGCTGACGGACGCCTCCGCCACCCCCACGCCCCTCCCACTGGTCCGAAGGGCGGACGAACAGTCCGCCTAAAACGCACGCAGTGTGCCCGCAGGTTGCTTCTGAGTGAGAAAGCAGCGGACTGACGAACACCGATTGGCCGAACGGCTACCGTGTGCGTCGTGAGTGCGTTGCGCGAGCGTTCAGCCGCTTTCGATGACGACGTCGAAGACTACGACGTGATCCCTTGGAACTACCGGGCCATGTTCGGTGAGTTCAAGGGAATCCCGTGGTGGGCGGCCATTCTGGCGGCCCTGGTCCCGGCGTTCATCGGCGCGTTCATCGACATCAACTCAAGCAAGACCGTCGGCTGGACGTTCAACGTCGCGTTCTTCGCCGGCGCGCTGGCCGCGATCCTGCTGGTGCAGCGCCGCAGCCTGTTCGGGCCGATGGTGCAGCCGCCGCTGGTCCTCGCCGCGACGGTGCCGTTGCTCGTGCTGCTCACCGGCGGTGTCAACAAGGGCGGCCTGTCCGCCATGGCGCTGGGTCTCGGCAAGCCGCTGATCGACAGCTTCCCGGTCATGGCCATCACCACCGCCGTCACCGTCGGGCTGGGCATCCTGCGGATCTTCCTGCAGAAGAACCCGAACCGGCCGAGCAAGGACGAGGTCCGCGAGGCCAAGGCGGAGATCAAGGAACGCGCCAAGCCCGTCCGCAAGCCCCGCGAGGAGCCCGAGGAGGACGAGCGTCCGCGCCGCCCCCGCCCCGAACGCGCGGAACGGCCCGAGGGCACCCCGGCACGCCGCCCGCGTCCCGAGGGCACGCCCGCCCGCCGTCCACGCCCGGACGGCGCCCGCGGCGAACGCCCCGCAGGCCAGCGCAAGCCCCGCCCCCGCGACTGACGGATTGTTCGCGCCCACTCCCCGAACCGCGAACAACGAGGTCTGGACAACGCCCCGGGAAAGCGGCAGCACTCTGCCAGCATGAGCTCGATGCCTAGGGGAGAACGTCCACTCGACGAGGGCGACAGCCCGCTGCTGCGGTTCGCAAGAGATCTGCGCAGCCTGCGCGCCGACGCCGGCACCCCGACCTATCGGGAGCTGTCCAGGCGCGCGCACTTCTCGGTCACGACGCTGTCCGACGCCGCCGCGGGCCGCAAGGTGCCCGGCCTCGACGTCACGCTCGCCTACGTCCGGGCGTGCGGCGGCGACGAGCAGGCGTGGACGCGCCGCTGGCAGGAGGTCGACGAGAGCTGGGCGCTGTCGAAGGTCAGCCCTGCGCCGTACGTGGGCCTGAGCGCGTTCACGAGAGAGGACGCGGACCGTTTCTTCGGCCGCGAAAAGCTCACCAACGCGCTGAAGAGCCGCCTCGAAACGCACGACTTCCTCGCCGTGTTCGGCGCGTCCGGCGAAGGCAAGTCCTCCCTGCTCAAGGCCGGTCTCGCCGAGCACTTCCGCAACCCGGTCAGCTGCACCCCCGGCACCGACCCGGACGCGTCCGTCGCCGAGGCCCTGTCGCGGAACCCCGACCTGCTGATCGTGGACCAGTTCGAGGAGCTCTTCACCCTCTGCGACGACCCGGTCCAGCGCGAGGCGTTCCTCGCACAACTGCTCGGCGCGCGCACCAAGGTGGCCATCGCGGTCCGGTCCGACTTCTACCCGCACTGCTCGCAGCACGCCGCCCTGGCCGAGGCGCTCACCGACGCCCAGGTCCTGATCGGCACGATGAGCCCGGACGAGCTGCGCCGGGCGATCACCCAGCCCGCGGCCAAGGTCGGCTGCACCGTCGAGGGTGCCCTGCTGACCACGCTGATCGCGGAGGCGAACGGCCGCAGCGGCGTTCTCCCGCTGGTCAGCCACGCCCTGGTCGAGACCTGGCACCGCAAGCGCGGCAACATCCTCACCGTCGGCGCCTACGAGGCGGCCGGCGGTATCGACGGCGCGCTGGCCCAGAGCGCGGAGACCGCCTACGCGCTGCTCTCCGAGGGCCAGCAGCGACTGGCCCGGCAGCTGCTGCTCAGGCTCGCCGCGGACGGCACGAAACGTCCCGTCCCGCGCGGTGAGGTGATCGGCGACGAGGTGCTGGACGTCCTCGCCAACGCCCGCCTCGTCACCGTCGGCGAGAACACCGTCGAGGTCACCCACGAGGCGTTGTTCCGGGCCTGGCCGCGCCTGACGGCCTGGCTGGACGAGGACCGCGAGGGCCTCAGGACGCACCGCAGGCTCACCGAGGCCGCCCGGCTGTGGGAGGAGCTCGACCGGGACTCCGGCGCGCTCTACCAGACCGTCAGGCTCGCGGAGGCCTGCGAGTGGGCCGCCCGCAGCGACGCCGTCCTCGCCCCGGCCGAGGACGCGTTCCTGGCCGCGTCGAGGAACCTCGCCCGCCGCCGCACCCGCCGCCTGCGCGCCGCCGCGGCCGTCCTGATCGTGCTCGTCCTGGTGGCGAGCAGCAGCGCCGTCACCGCCACCCAGCAACGTCGCGAGGTCGAGCGCCTGAGCCTCCTCACGCAGTCGCGGCAACTCGCCGCGCTCTCGGCCGCACTGCTGCAGAGCAACCCGGACGAAGCCGCCCGCAAAGCAGCCGAGGCGTACCGCACCGCGCCGATCACCGAGGCGCGCAGCCAGGTCCTGAGCGTCGCGGCCGAACGTCAGCGCGGCGTGCGGTCCGTCCACGGCCAGGCCGTGAAGACCGGCAACGGGATCATCGGGATGCCGACCCTGGACGGCGCGGCACTGTTCGACGGCACCACGCTCGCGCCCGCCGGTGTCCTGCTCCCCGGCCGCCAGATCCTCGACATGGACTTCGCGGCGGACGGCGCCATCGTCGTCTCCGACCAGTCCGGCCGCGTCACCCTGCACTCCTCCCCCACCGCGGAGCCCGTCGTCCTGCGCGAGGACGGATGGGCGAGCGTGAAGTTCGTGGACGACGGCCGCGCGGTTCTGACCGGCGGCCAGATCTGGGACGTGGCCACCCGCACGATGCGGGCCGAACTGCCCGGCAGCGACGGCCTGGTCCGGTTCGACGTGGTCGGGGACACCGTCGCCGCGGTGAACAGGACCTCGGTGTTCTTCTGGAGCCTCGCCACCGGACAACGCACCGGAGGGTTCGACTTCGGCACGGACGCCGGTCAGGTGGTGCTCCTGCAGGGTGGTCTTCTCGCGATGGGCACCGCCCAGGGCGAGGTGAGGATGTGGGACACGGCGACCGGCGTGCTGGTCCGGACGCTGCCCTCCGGCAGGGGCTGGGCCGTCATGGCCGCCAGCACCGACCGCACGGTGCTCGCCAGCGCGGGGAGCGAGGACAACGAGATCAGGCTGTGGGACGCCGTGCACGGCACCGCGCTGCCCGCGATCCGCGTCAACACCACCATCACGGACATGGCCTTCACCCCGGACGGAAAGCTCGCGATGTCCAACGGGTCGGCCCTGCGGCTGCTGCCCCGCAGCGCCGTGCCCGTCGCGTCCGCGCACCCGTTGCGGGCGCTCGCGGTCGACCCGGACGGCGGCATCCTCACGTTCGACGACGCGGGCGTGATCGAACGCCGCGACGCCGCCCTGCGCCGTGCCGGCCGCGTCGAGACAGGAGCGTCCGGCCGCACCGTCGCACGCTTCAGCCCGGACCGCTCCCTGCTCGCCACCGCGGGGCCCGACGCGCCCTTGGCGGTGCGGCGGACCTCGGACGGGCACCTCGACGTCACCCGGGACGTGGACCTGCCACCGGCCGCGCTGGTGTTCACCGGCGACAACCGGCTGATCTCCGCCGGTGGCGGCCGGACCGCGACGGTCTGGACGAGCAACCCGAAGGTCGTCGACACCCGCACCAGCGGCACACCGACCGCGGCGACGTCCGGCAGGAACGACCGCGAACTCGTGCTCGGGTCCGACTGGGGGCTCGTGGTCGTCTGGGACCTCGACACCGGCAGGGACTTCAACTTCGGCGCGGTGCACGACGGTCCGGTGCGCGCCCTCGCGATGTCCCCGGACGGACGAACGCTCGCCACCGCGGGCGACGACGGCCTGATCTTGCTGTGGGACACCACGACGTGGAAGAAGAAGGGCGAACTGCGCGGCCACACGGGCACGATCAGCGGGGTCGCGTTCAGCCCTGACTCGTCCAGGCTCGCGAGCGGCGGCAACGACAAGACCGCTGTCGTCTGGGACGTGAACTCCCTGCAGCCGTGGGCAACGCTGCGCGGCCACGCGGAGAGCGTCACCCACATCGCGTGGATGCCTGACGGCCGTGCGGTGGTGTCAGCCGCCGCGGACGCTCTGCTCGTGTGGCCGCTCGACGTCGAGAAAGCCTTGGCCTCGCTGGGTTAGCGAACGAGGTCCTTGCGGAGCTCACGCGGCAACGAGAACGTGATGCGCTCGTTCGCCGTGGTGATCTCCTCGACCTCGCCGTAGCCGTGCGTCTCCAGGAACTTCAGCAGTTCCATCACCAGCAGGTCCGGCACCGACGCGCCCGACGTGACGCCCACGGTCTCGACGCCCTCGAGCCACGCCAGGTCGACCTCCTTGGCGTAGTCGATCAGGTAGGAGGCCTTCGCGCCGTGCTGCAGCGCGACCTCGACCAGCCGGACCGAGTTCGAGGAGTTCTTCGAGCCCACGACGAGCACCAGGTCGCACGACGGCGCCATCGTCTTCACCGCGGTCTGGCGGTTCGAGGTGGCGTAGCAGATGTCGTCGGACGGCGGGTCCTGCAAGTCGGGGAAGCGGTCCTTGAGCTGACGGACGCGCACCATGGTCTCGTCGACCGAGAGCGTGGTCTGGGACAACCAGATGACCTTGTTCGGGTCGCGGACGGCGACCTTCTCCACGTCCTCGGCGGTGTCGACGAGCTGCACGTGGTCGGGTGCCTCACCGGCGGTGCCCTCGACCTCCTCGTGCCCCTCGTGGCCGATCAGGAGGATGTCGTAGTCCTCCTTGGCGAACCGCACCGCTTCCTTGTGGACCTTCGTCACCAAAGGACACGTGGCGTCGATGGTGCGCAACGAGCGCTGCTCGGCCTCCGCGTGCACGGCGGGTGACACGCCGTGCGCTGAGAACACGACGAGTGCGCCCTCAGGAACCTCGTCCGTCTCGTTGACGAAGATGGCACCGCGGTCGGACAGCGTCTCCACGACGTACTTGTTGTGGACGATCTCCTTGCGCACGTAGACAGGTGCGCCGTACTTCTCGAGGGCGAGCTCGACCGTCTCCACGGCACGATCAACGCCCGCGCAGTAACCACGCGGCTTCGCCAACAGGACTCGCTTGGGCATGTCTCCAGGGTACCCAGTCCCGTTCCTAGGCATTTCAGACGCGGTTGCGGCAGGCTTAGCGGCATGAAGCCACTGCCATTGGGTGTCCGCATCGCGGCCGGACTCGCGGTGACCGCCCTCGAACAGGCCCGCAAGCTGCCGCAGCAGCTCGCCGGACTCCCGTTGACGGTGGTCAGCGAGGCGATGCAGTTGTCCATGCGCGTGCAGCAGCATGTGACCGAACTCGCCATCAAGGGCGACGACGTCCTCTCCGGACTGCGTCCCGCCGAGGAGGAGCCGGAGTGGGCGACCTTCGACGAGGACGAGACGCCCGTCACGACTTCTCAGGAAACTCCCGCCGACGACCCGTGGGAAGAGGAGGAGCGGGCGATCGCCGAGGTCCCCGAGTTCCTGCCGTCCTACGACGAACTGTCGATCGCGCAGCTGCGGGCACGGCTGCGCAACCTCGGCGTCGAGCAGCTCGAGGAACTGCTGCGCTACGAGAAGGCGCACGAGTCGCGTCCTGAGTTCGTGGGGATGCTCAACCGCCGGATCGCGACGGTCAAAGCTCAGTGACCGAAGCGAAATCCTCGCCGGAGAGCCCGTGGCCGGTGCGGACGGTCGCCCGCAAGCTGCTCGACTGGATCAACCGGCTCGGCGACGTGTGGGTCGAGGGGCAGGTCACGCAGCTCAACGCGCGCAGTTCCACGGCGTTCCTGACGTTGCGCGACCCGAGCGTCGACATGTCGATGTCGATCACCTGCAGCGCCTCGATGGTCCGCGAGCTGCAGCTGACCGAGGGCAGCAGGGTCATCGCGCACGGCAAGATCAGCTTCTACCCGAACCGGGGCACGCTGTCGCTGCGCGCGGACGACATCCGCGCCGTCGGCATCGGCGAGCTGCTGGCCCGCATGGAACGGCTGCGCAAGCTGCTGCACGCGGAAGGCCTGTTCGACCCGCGCCGCAAGCGCCGGCCGCCGTTCCTGCCGGCCAAGATCGGTCTCATCACCGGCCGGGCGTCGGCGGCCGAGCGCGACGTGCTCACCAACGCGCGAAACCGTTGGCCCGGCGCGCACTTCCGCGTCATCAACGTCGCCGTGCAGGGCCCGACCGCCGTCACCCAGGTGATGACCGCACTGTCCACTTTGGAACGCGACCCCGAGTGCGACGTGATCATCATCGCCCGCGGCGGCGGCAGCGTGGAGGACCTGCTGCCGTTCTCCGACGAGGCGCTCTGCCGCGCGGTGTCCTCGTGCCGCACGCCGGTGATGTCGGCGATCGGCCACGAACCGGACACCCCGCTGCTCGACCACGTCGCTGACGTGCGTTGTTCGACGCCGACCGACGCTGGCAAACGGGTGGTTCCGGATGTCGCTGAAGAGAGTGAACGCGTTCGCCAGATGCGCGATCGCGGCCGGCGCGCGCTGCACGGCTGGGTAGATCGAGAGCGCGAACTGCTCGACGCACTGCGCTCCCGACCAGTGATTTCGGACCCGTACGGCCCGTTGGAGCGCCGCGCCGAGGAAGTGAAGCGGTTTCGCGACCAGGGCCGCAGGGCAGTCACGCAACGACTCGACCGGGAAGACGTCCACCTCTCGGGGACCAAAGCCCGCTTGACGACCCTCGGACCAGCCGCCACGCTGGCCCGCGGATACGCCGTTGTGCAACTCGTCACACCTGACGGTCCCGACGGCGTGTTGCGAACCGTGGCGGACGCGCCGAGCGGAACACAACTGCGGGTACGCGTCGTTGACGGAGCAGTGCTGGCCACTGTCACCAATGCGGAAGGGGGAGGTACCGATGATGCGTGATGCCGTGTTCCTGCCCCTCACCATGGAGGCGGCCGGTTCCTGCGGCTCGGGACTGCGCACGAAGGCGGAGGCGGCGAACCGCGCCGCGGCCGACTGCTGGACCGCGATGGTGGGCGACTGCGACACCACGGGCCGCCGCACGCTGATCCTGACGTTGCACGACCTGAGCGAGGCCACTGTGATTTCCGGTCGCGCGGCGATTGGCGGCATGGTCCAGTACCGGCGTGTCACGGAGGCCGAGGCGCTGATCGACGAGGCGGTGCGAGAGGGTGACGGCGAGGAGTTCGCGGAGGCGCTGGTCGGGTACGACCTGGCCGTCGCGACCGTGCTGAGCCGTCTGAGGAGCCAATCCGCGTGAGTTCGGAAACACTCGGTTACGAAGCCGCCCGCGACGAACTGGTCGACGTGGTCCGCAAGCTGGAGGCCGGTGGCCTGTCGCTGGAGGACTCCCTGGCGTTGTGGGAACGCGGTGAGGCGCTCGCCAAGACTTGTGAGCAGCATCTCGCCGGTGCGCGCGAGCGAATCGATGCAGCTCTGGCTGTCGTCGAGGAGGACGTTTCGGAGTCGTGATCCCGTGCAAGGATTCAGCTGCCGATCACAAAATCCGGCACGCTGAGTAGTCGCATGGAGGCGCGCAATGGTGAACACCCCCGCGGAACGACGTCGCGAAGCCCCCGACCGGAACCTGGCATTGGAGCTCGTGCGCGTCACCGAGGCAGCGGCGATGGCCGCCGGCCGGTGGGTGGGACGCGGCGACAAGAACGGCGGTGACGGCGCGGCCGTCGACGCGATGCGCAAGCTCATCCACACCGTCTCGATGAGAGGCGTCGTGGTGATCGGCGAGGGCGAGAAGGACGAGGCGCCCATGCTGTTCAACGGTGAGGAAGTCGGCAACGGCGAGGGCCCCGACTGCGACGTCGCGGTCGACCCGATCGACGGCACCACGCTGATGGCCAAGGGCATGCCGAACGCGCTGGCCGTCCTGGCGGTGGCCGAGCGCGGGGCGATGTTCGACCCGTCCGCCGTGTTCTACATGGAGAAGCTCGCCGTGGGCCCGGAGGCGGCCGACGTCATCGACATCACCGCGCCGCTCGCGGAGAACATCCGCCGCGTCGCGAAGGCCAAGCACAGCGACGTGTCCGACGTGAACGTGTGCATCCTCGACCGGCCCCGGCACGAGCAGATCGTGCGGGAGGTCCGGCAGGCCGGCGCGCGCATCCACTTCATCTCCGACGGCGACGTGGCCGGCGCGATCGCGGCGGCACGCCCCACGTCGGGCGTGGACATGCTCGTGGGCATCGGCGGCACCCCCGAGGGCATCATCGCGGCGGCGGCGCTCAAGTGCGTCGGTGGCGCCATCCAGGGCCGGTTGTGGCCCAAGGACGACGAGGAACGCGAGAAGGCGATCGGCGCGGGCCACGACCTGTCCCGCGTGCTCACCACGAACGACCTCGTGTCGGGCGACAACGTCTTCTTCTGCGCCACGGGCGTGACCGACGGGGACCTCCTGCGCGGCGTGCACTACCGGGCGGGTGGCTGCACCACCCAGTCGATCGTCATGCGGTCCAAGTCCGGCACCGTGCGCATGATCGACGGCTTCCACAGCCTCCACAAGCTGCGCGAATACTCCTCGGTCGACTTCGACCTGCCCGAGGGCGCGCAGCAGCCGCTGCCGTAGTCCAGTGTGAATCTGTGAACCGTTAACGGAGGGTCACCCTCCGAGTGACCCTAGTGACGGGGTCACTTTCGTCCTTAGTTTCCGTCCTGACCCCGGCAACCCTGCGCCGGGTTCAGGAAAGGAACTCAACGATGAGGGCACGTTCGTTGTTCTCCGCAGTCGTCGTGGCCGCGGGCGCCCTGCTCGCCACGGTCACCGCGGCCTCCGCGGCTCCGGCTCCCACCGCTGACGGCGAGGTCTCGCCGATGATCGTCGGTGGCACCAACGCCTCCCAGGTCTACCCGTTCATGGTGTCCCTGCAGAGCACCTCCGGCAGCCACTTCTGCGGCGCCTCGCTGGTCAAGGCCAACTGGGTCGTGACGGCCAAGCACTGCGTCCAGGGCTCCTCGGCGTCCTCGATCCGCACCCGGATCGGCACCACGAACCGCACCAGCGGCGGCACCACGACCGGTGCGTCGCGCATCATCAACCACCCGTCCGCCGACCTGGCGGTGGTGCAGCTCAACACCTCGGTCAGCCAGGCCCCGATCAGCATCCCGACCTCGTCGGGCGCGGTCGGCACCGCGACCCGCATCATCGGCTGGGGCCAGACCTGCCCGGTCCGCGGCGCGTGCGGTGCTCCGGTGACCCTGCAGGAGCTCAACACCTCGATCGTCTCCGACAGCCGGTGCTCCGGCATCAGCGGCGTGTCGGAGATCTGCACCAACAACACCGGTGGCAACAAGGGCGCCTGCTACGGCGACTCGGGTGGCCCGCAGGTGAAGTCGGTCGGCGGCCGCTGGGAGCTCATCGGCGCGACCAGCCGCTCCGGTGGCGGCGCGAACTGCGCCCAGGCTCCGTCGATCTACGTCGACCTCTCGTACTACCGCTCGTGGATCAACTCGAACGTGGGCGGTCTGTAACCCGGTAAACGCATTCCGAGGGCCCGTCTCCCATTCGTTATGGGGGGCGGGCCCTCGCCGTTGCAACCTGCGCACTCCTCCCGTCGTCTACTTCGGCAAGGGATGGAACAACCAGGGGGTTGCGCGATGAGGATGCTGCTCGTAGCGGTCGCGTTGATGTCGGTGGCGGGATGCGCGCAGGGGACCGTGCAGGCCGAGACTCCAGCGGCGCCACCGCATTCGTCGTCTTCAGCACCCTCTTCCGGAGCGCCCTCTCCTGGCGCGCCGTCCTCCGAAGCGCCGCCTTCCACGCCTCCGTCGACGTCGTCGGAGGCCCCTGCCCCGCCGCCGCCTCCCCCGCCCGTCGTGAAGCCGACGCCGTGCACCATCAGCGACGGCGCGTGCATCCAGCTCTCCACGAACCAGACGTGGGTCGTCCGGGGCGACAAGATCGTCTACGGCCCGACGCCGATCACGCACGGACGCCGCGGCTTCGAGACGCCGCTGGGCAACTTCCCGGTGCTGCGCAAGGTGAAGGACGAGTGGAGCCGGCCGTACAACGCCCCGATGCCGTGGTCGACGTACTTCACCGAGAGCGGCATCGCGTTCCACGAGGGCTCGCTGACCGATCCGTCGCACGGCTGCATCCACCTCGACCCGCCGTCGGCCCGGTACTACTTCAACAACCTCTCGATCGGCGACACCGTCCAGGTGGTCTCATGATCATCAACCACGGCCTTGTCCCTGCTGGGCTTGGCGGCACCCGCCCAAGCATCCAGCTGCTCCGTCCACAACGGAGCGTGCGTCCAAGTCCGACTTCGACACGCCTGTCGGGCTGCGTCCGGCTCTCCTGGAACGACTCCGAGGTGTTCTTCGACAACCTCTTCCCCGGCGAGCGCGTCCAGGTACTTCCATAAAAACATGATTGAAGTCACCCCACAGTGGCAACTCCACTACAGAGGGGTGATGAGAGATGCGAGTTCTGATCGCGACGGTGCTCCTGATCCTCGGCTTCGCTGTTCCCGCACAGGCTCAGGCGGGATGCACCGTCCACAACGGAGCGTGCCTGGAGAAGCACTCGAACCAGGCGTGGCTGGTCTTCAACGGCAAAACCAGCTACGGGCCCGTGACCATCAGCCACGGCAAGCCGGGGTACGAGACCCCGGTGGGCACGTTCTCGGTGCTGCGCAAGGTGAAGAACGACTGGAGCGTCCCTTACAACGGCCCGATGCCGAACGCGGTGTACTTCACCGCCGACGGCATCGCGTTCCACCAGGGTGACACTGCCGTCCAGTCGCACGGGTGCATCCGGATGTCCATGGATGCGTCGCTCGTGTTCTACGACAACCTGATGGTCGGCGAGCAGGTGCAGGTGCTGCCGTAGATCACGGTTGTGATGGCCTGACCGGTGGCACTGGTCAGGCCATCAGCACTGTTCGCGCTTCTTCGCGAACTCGTCCGCGCCGAGGTAGGCGTCCTCGAACTTGACCTTGCCGTCCTTCAGGCCGTCGAGCGTGAACTCCACGACGGGCGTGCTGCCGTCGTCCCGCTGCACGGACAGCCGGAGCGGCTGATCACCCTTGGGCTGTTGCCAGGCGACCTTCTCGGCACCCTCAAGCTTCTGGTTGACGGCGAGCTCGCGGGCCTTGGCCGGCTGCGCGAACCCGACCCGCCAGATGTCCTTCCCGTCCGCCTGCACCCACGCGTTCGTGATGCCCGGCCCGCCGCACCCGGCGTCCACGAACTGCGGCAGCCCGGTCGGCGTGAGCTTCACGGCCCAGGTCCCGCCGGAGGAACAGCCCCCGAGCGCGGTGACCGCGGCCAGCACCGCGACCAGCTTCCACCGGGTCATGCCACTCTCCTCAGCCGATCGCCACCCCACCGGCTCCATCATCGCGTCCCACGACCGGGACGCGCGCGGCGGGCCCGGTGCTCCTAGATGCCCATGTCAGCGACGGGCGCAGGCTTGCCGCCGACGTCTCGCTGCCGCGCCCTCAACAACCGCTCGACCGTCGCCTCGATGCCGTCGACCCTGGTCAGCGCGGTCTCATGGTCCACCCCGTCGTCCTCGCGGGCCAGCGTGTAGATCACCCCACCGGCACTGGCGACGTGGTCCGGCACCCACACGATGCCGCGCTCCTCCAGCAACGCGGCCACCCCGTCGTCGGTGAGCTGGTTGTTGGCGGGCCCCACCACCAGCCGGACGGCGAGGCCCCGGACGGTCTCCGGGCTCAGCACCCCGCCCACCGCCGCGGGCACGAGCACGTCCGCCTCGACCCGGTACGCCTCGTCCGGACGCACCCAGCCGAACTCCGCCGTCCGCCTGCTCTCGTCCACATCGGACACTGTGACGTCCGCGCCGTCGAGCCCTCTCGCGATCAGCTCCCCCACCGACCCGAAGCCGCTGATGACGACCTTCCGGCCAGTGAGGTCCGGCGTTCCGAACGTGTGGCGCGCGGCCGCCTTCAACGCCGCCAGCACACCCCGTGCCGTGGGCCCGCTCGACGACCCGGTGCCGCCGTTCTCCTCGGGCAGGCAGTAGGCGTACGGCGTGATCTCCTTGAGCACCAGCATGTCGTCCGGTCCCGTGCCGACGTCCGGCCCGGCGCGGTAGGCGCCCTCGAACTCGTTGATCAGGTCGGCGTGGTCGAGCAGCACCGCACGCCTCAGCTCCGGCGTGAGCTCGCGGTCGGCCACGATCACGCTCTTGGCTCCCCCGTGCGGAATCCCGGCCGCTGCACACTTCAGCGTCATGGCCTTGGACAGGCGCAGCACGTCCGTGACGGCGTCGGTGATCCGCGCGTACGGCTTCATCCGGCAGCCACCGACCGCCGGCCCCGCCCCGGTCGAGTGCAGGGCGACCATCGTGGTCATCCCCGACCGCCGCCCCGTGCGGACGACGAGTCGTTCGTGCTCCCACATCTGCGTTCCTCCCGAACTTCGGTCAGGCTTCGACCACGAAGTTAGGGTGGTTGACAGGTGTGCGGCCGTCGCACCGAATGTTGTTCGGCAGAACGGGGTGAGGAGCGAGATGGATGAACTTGATTCGGCGATCGTGCGCGAACTGCAGCGTGATGCCCGGCAGTCGAACCGCGACATCGCTCGCAAGGTGGGCGTCGCGCCGTCGACGTGCCTGGAACGCACCCGGCTGCTGCGCGAACGGGGCGTGATCCGCGGCTACCACGCCGACATCACCCCGTCCGCGCTGAACCGGGGCGTGCAGGCGTTGGTGTCGGTGCAGGTCCGCCCGCTCAGCCGCGCCGTCATCGACGCCTTCAAGGCGTTCGCGCACGGCCTGCCCGAGGTGACGGCGGTGTTCGTGATGGCGGGCAACGACGACTTCGTCATCCACGTGAGCGCGCAGGACAACGACCGCCTGCACGCGTTCCTGGTCGACAGGCTGAGTCAGCGCAAGGAGATCGTCGGCTTCCGCACCTCGATCATCTTCCAGCACCTGGCCAAGCACGACCCGGCGCCGTTGCCGGGGGCCTGAACGGACCCCGGCGCCCGCGTCAGCTGCCGTCGCTCGAGTGCCCGGGGAACAGGTGCGCCGACGGGTTGAGCGCCACCGCGATGTTGTTGACCGCGGTCGCCGCCTCCCCGAACCCGGTCGCGATCAGCTTGACCTTGCCGGGGTACTGCGCGACGTCGCCCGCCGCGTAGATCCGGTCCAGCTTGGTCCTCATCGTGCTGTCGACGAGCACCGCGCGGTGGTCGAGCTCGAGTCCCCACGACTCGATCGGACCGAGGTCGGCCGTGAACCCGAGAGCGGCCACGACGGTCTGCGCGGGCAACGTCCGTGCGTCACCGCCCTTGACCTTCACGTCCACTTCGGACAGTGGTGTGCCCCGCAGCGCCAGCACCTCGGCGTCGGTGATGATCTCGACACCGAGCTCCCGCACCTGGCGCACGGTCGCCGCGTGCGCGCGGAAGTTGGCCCTGCGGTGCACGATCTTCACGCTCGCGGCGATCGGGTGCAGCGCCAGCGCCCAGTCGAACGCCGAGTCGCCACCGCCCACGATCACCACGTGCTGCCCGGTGTGTTCGGCCAGCACCGGCACGAAGTGGACCATGCCACGACCCAGCCAGCCGTCGCCCGCCGGCAGCGGACGCGGGTTGAACTCGCCCATGCCGGCCGTGATCAGCACGGCCCTGGTGTTGATCGTGGAACCGTCCGCGAGGCCGACCCGCAGACCGTCCTCAATGGACTCACACGTGCGCGCCTGGCGGCCGAGCAGGTAGGTGGGCTTGAACTGCGCTGCCTGCTCCACCAGTCCGTTGACGAGGTCGCGTCCCCGCACGGCGGGGAACCCGGCCACGTCGAAAATCATCTTCTCCGGATACATCGCCGTGACCTGGCCGCCCGGTTCTGGCAGGGCGTCCACGACGGCGACGTTCATTTCCCGGAAGCCTGCGTAATAAGCGGCGAACAACCCCGTGGGACCAGCTCCCACGATGAGGAGGTCGACGTCACGCTCCATGAGTGGTGCCCTTCTGCCAGTGGTGGGTGGCAGTGCTGTGATCGACCATAGAGACTCGAAGGCATGTCTGAACAGGAGTACCGCGTCGAGCACGACACGATGGGTGAGGTCCGCGTGCCGGTCGACGCATTGTGGCGCGCCCAAACACAACGCGCGGTCGAGAACTTCCCGATTTCCGGTCGAGGCCTGGAACGCGCCCAGATCCGAGCACTGGGCCTGCTCAAGGCAGCGGCAGCGAGGGTCAACGCCCAACTGGGCGTTCTCCCCGACGACATCGCCGGCGCCATCGCCGCCGCGGCCGACGAGGTGGCCGCCGGCCGGTGGGACGCCCACTTCCCGGTCGACGTCTTCCAGACGGGTTCCGGCACGTCCTCGAACATGAACGCCAACGAGGTCATCGCCACCCTCGCGACGAAGGCCCTGGGCCGCGACGTCCACCCGAACGACCACGTCAACGCCTCGCAGTCGTCCAACGACACGTTCCCGACGACCCTGCGCGTGGCCGCCACCGAGGCCGTGGTGACCGACGTGATCCCCTCCTTGGAGCACCTCCAAGACGTGCTGGAACAGCGCGCGACCGAGTGGTCCGACCTGGTCAAGTCCGGTCGCACGCACCTCATGGACGCCGTCCCGATCACGCTCGGCCAGGAGACGGGCGCCTGGGCGTCCCAGGTGCGCTACTCGGTGGAACGCCTGCGGGCGTCCATCCCGCGCCTCGCGGAACTGCCGATCGGCGGCACCGCGGTCGGCTCCGGCCTGAACGCGCCCGCCGAGTTCGGTGCCCGAGTGGCCGCCGAACTGGCCTCCGCCACCGACCTGCCCCTGGTCGAGGCGCGCGACCACTTCGAGGCCCAGGCCACCCAGGACGGCGTCGTCGAGATCTCGGGCCAGCTCAGGGCGAGCGCGGTCGCGTTGTTCAAGATCGCCAACGACCTCCGCTGGCTGGGCTCGGGCCCCCGCACCGGCCTCGGCGAACTCGCCCTTCCCGACCTCCAGCCGGGCAGCTCGATCATGCCGGGCAAGGTCAACCCGGTGATCTCGGAAGCCACGATGATGGTCGTGGCGCAGGTCATCGGCAACGACGCCACCGTCGCGTTCGCCGGCTCACAGGGCAACTTCCAGCTCAACGTGATGCTGCCGGTCATCGCCCGCAACGTCCTGGAGTCGTCCCGCCTGCTCGCCGCCGTGGCCCGCCTCCTGGCGGACAAGGTGCTGACCGGCACCGAACCGCAGGTCGAGCAGATGAGCGAGTACGCCGAGTCGTCCCCGTCCATCGTCACGCCGCTGAACCGCTACATCGGCTACGAGGAGGCGGCGTCGATCGCGAAGCAGTCGCTGAAGGAGCGCAAGACGATCCGCGAGGTGGTGCTGGAACGCGGCCACGTGCCGGGCAAGCTCACCGAGGAGCAGCTGGACGCGGCACTCGACGTGCTGCACATGGCCCGGGGCGGCCGCTGACGCTCGAGGCCGGGGAGCTGTCCGCCGGACAGCTCCCTAGTCGCCCGTGACGCCCCACACGACAGTCGTGGCCGGCACGCCATCGATGAAGAGCGTGGTGAAGTGCCCGCTACCCCGCTCGCAGAACAGTTCGTACGTCTCGTAGACCACGTCGAACTGCTCTCTCGTCGGCGTGGCAGTGCCGAACTTCTCCAGAACGGTCACCTCGTCCAACGGACGCATCGCCCACGGCACGTCCTCGGCGCCGTAGTGGACGTCGAAGATGTCGAGCACCGAATGCGTGCACTCCTGCGGTAGCCGCTCGTGCACCCCGTAGAGCTCCTGCAACTCGTGGACCGACGTCGGCCGCGGCACCCCGGGCTCCGCCCAGTGGTACTGCCCGCCGGCAAGCTCGCGCTCGTGCAGCGCGTTCAGCACGACGACCGGGTCTGGGTCGTACTCCGCGTATCGGATCCAGCCGGACGCACCCATGTCAGGAGTACATCGCGAGCCAGATGGCGATGTAGTGGCAGAGCGCCGCCACCACGGTCGCGGCGTGGAAGAACTCGTGGTACCCGAACACCTGCGGCCACGGATTGGGCCACCGGGTCGCGTAGAACACGGCCCCGACGGTGTACAGCGCCCCACCCACCAGCAGCAGCACCAAAGCAGCCACACCAGCGTGGTGCAACAACTCGGGCAGCACGAACACCGCCACCCACCCGAGGGCGATGTAGATCGGCACCCCGAGCCACCGCGGCGCGTGCGGCCAGGCCAGCTTCAGCGTGACGCCGAGCAGCGCGCCGATCCACACGACCAGGAGGACGGTCGAGCCGGTCCCGGGATCCATCGCCAGCAGCGCGAACGGTGTGTAGGTGCCCGCGATGAACACGAAGATCATCGAGTGGTCCATGCGCTTCATCCACGTGCGCACGCGGTCGGACTTCCACGTCACGCGGTGGTACAGCGCCGAGACGCCGAAGAGGCCGAGGACCGTCAGGCCGTAGACGGAGGTCGCCAGGGCGGCGCGCGCGGACACCGTGGACGCCGCGAGGGCGATGAGGGTCGCGCCTGTCGCCACCGAGGCTATGAACGACCAGAAGTGCAGCCATCCACGCAGGCGCGGCCGCAGTCCGGGCTGGGGAGGGTTGGTCGCAGTCGTCACAGGACCCTAGGTTACGCGACCGTAGGTTTCCTACCGCGGCTCAGTGATGAACGTTGCACGGCGTACGCTGTTCGGACGTGGCACTCCGCACCCGTGTGAAAGACGTCGCTATCCACTTCTACGAGTGGATTCTCCGCCGCGAACTGAGCACGACGTCGCAGGCTCCCAAGCACGTGGGCGTGGTCCTCGACGGCAACCGCAGGTGGGCCAGAGAAGCCGGCTTCACCGATGTCGCGCACGGCCACAGGGCCGGTGCGCGCAAGATCCTCGAGCTGCTCGAGTGGTGCGGCGATGCCGATGTCGAGGTCGTCACCCTCTGGATGCTGAGCACCGACAACCTCAACCGCGACAACGACGAGCTGGCGCCGTTGCTCGACATCATCTCGGACATCACCGACGAGCTGGCAGGCGACGGCAAGCCGTGGCGCGTCCGGCACGTCGGGGCGATCGACATGCTGCCCAAGGAGCACGCCGAGCGCCTCACGAACGCCGCCGCGCGCACCAAGAACCGCACGGGCATCCAGGTCAACGTCGCCGTCGCGTACGGCGGGCGGCAGGAGATCGCGGACGCGGTGCGGAAGCTGTTGCAGTCGCACGCCGAGCGCGGCGGCACCATCGAGGAGCTCGCCGAGGTGCTCGACGTCGACCACATCGCGGAGCACCTCTACACGTCCGGGCAGCCCGACCCCGACCTGATCATCCGCACGTCCGGTGAGCAGCGGCTCTCCGGCTTCATGCTCTGGCAGTCGGCGCACTCGGAGTTCTGGTTCTGCGAGGCCTACTGGCCCGGCTTCCGGCGCACCGACTTCCTGCGGGCCATGCGCGAGTACGCCAAGCGCCACCGCCGTTACGGCAGCTGACATGCCGAAGGGGCGCTCACCGCGAGGTGGGCGCCCCTTCGAGCATCAGCGGGCGAGATCAGTCGTCCCAGCCCCAGTTCCAGTCGTCGCCGTCCACGATGCCGCTGGCCGCGCAGGTCTCGGTGATGGAGGGCGAGTTCACCGGAACCGCCGCACCGAGCACACCGACGTTGTTGCCGCACACGCCGGCGGTCACGTTCACGTTGTTGGAGTTGCCGGCGACCAGCAGCGGGGCGTTGTTCCAGTGGTAGCCGGGGTCAGCCATCGCCGGCGAACCAACGACGAAGAAAGCGGCAGCCACAGCGAGGGCTGCGCCAGTCTGCTTCAGCACGATTTTCTCCTCATGAAGGTTTAATTCGAGTAAAACGATCTGGGGGCGCCAAGAATGACGCCCCCAGACGCGAAACGAAGAGGGAAATCAGCCCTCGTCGATGATGCCGCCGGCAGCGCAGGTGCCGGTGATCGACGGGGAGTTGATCGGCACGGCAGCGCCCAGGACGCCGACGTTGTTGCCGCAGGCGCCGACGGTGCCGTTGACGTTGTTGCCGTTCAGGAGGACCAGCAGCGGGCCGTTCGACCAGTGGTGACCACTGTGGCCGTGGCCGTGGCCGTGGCCGTCGTGGCCCTCGCCGGCCATGGCGGCCGGGGCGAACGCGAGCGACAGCGCGGCTGCAGCGGCAACCACGGCACAAGCCTTCTTCATGTGATTCTCCTTCATGTCGGGTCATCCCCGTCATTTCCGGAGTCTTCGGGGATCTCCGGAGCGGTGGGGTCTCCGGGCAGAAACGCTATAGGCAGTGATCGCAATCGGCCGCACGAGTGACACCATTGTGTGACGCCAAGATCAACAACATTCCCCGATCAGGTGGTCGTCAATTCTCGATTCGGTCGCGAGCAAGGCGCCGTGGTAGACGCCCTAAGCTCTCCGACTCATGGACGCCGACGAGCTCGTACGCGGGTATCTGGTGCTGGGGCTGCGGCTCGGGCGCCTCGTGCCGGGGTTCGTCGACTCGTTCACCGGCGACCCGGCGCTGAGCCGCGCCGTCGACAACGAACCGCGCCTGCACCCCAGGGGGCTGGGCGAACAGGCACGGCTGCTGCGCCGGGAGCTCCCCGGCAGCGACCTCACCGAGCAGCGCAAGCAGTTCCTCGACGCGCACCTGCGAGCGCTCGACTGCACCGCGCGCAAGCTCGACGGCGAGCGCATCTCGTTCGTCGACGAGGTCGAGCAGTACTTCCAGGTCCGGATCCGTCCCGGCGACGAGGACGCGTACGCGCAGGCCCACCGCAGGCTCGACGCGGTGCTCGAGGGGCCCGGATCGCTCGCCGAGCGCCTCCTCGACCACCGCACGGACGACCAGGTGCCCCCACGCAGGCTCCAGGGCGCCGTGCAGGCCCTGTCGAGCGCTTTGAGGGACCGGGTGCGCCATAAGTACGCGCTGCCCGAGCAGGAGATCGTGGAGTACCAGGTCGTCACGAACAAACCGTGGAGCGGCTTCAACTACTACCTCGGCGGCTACCGCAGCCGGGTCGCGATCAACGCCGACATGGGTCACCGCATGTCGAACCTGCCGCACCTGGTCGCGCACGAGTCCTACCCGGGCCACCACACCGAACACTGCCGCAAGGAGTCGGGCCTGGTCGCCAAGCGCGGCCACGCGGAGCAGTCGATCTTCCTGATCAACACGCCGCAGTGCCTGATGGCCGAGGGCATGGCGGACCTCGGCCTGCACGCCGCGGTCGGGCCCGGCTGGGGCGTGTGGACGGAGCGGATCTTCGCGGACCTGGGGTTGCGAATGGACGGCGAACTGTCCGAAAAGGTCGAGTCGGCGGCGTCGGGCCTGCTCACGGTGCGGCAGGACGCCGCCCTGCTGCTACACGATCGGGGTGCGGATCAGGATGACGTGGTTGCGCATCTGCGCAGGTGGCTGCTAGTCCCCGACCGTCGCGCACGGCAGATGGTCCGCTTTCTGGCCGATCCGCTGTGGCGCGCGTACACGACGACATACGTCGAAGGGGTGCGTCTCGTGCGGGCCTGGCTCGATGTCCGCGCGCCCGGCGAAACGCTCGACTCCCGCTATCTGAGACTTCTCGACGAGCCCTTCGTGCCGAGAGCTCTTGAATCCCAGGTCAGGGACGGCTTGTCGTGGCTCGCGCGCAACACGCACGAGAACAGCATGTGACCAGCGGAAACACGGGAACGGTCACGTTTCGGGTTGTTGTCGGGAAGATGACGAATTCGGATTCACCTGTGTGGCTTCGTGCAGATGGGGCACTTCCACGGGTAACTTCGAAAGCGGCGGGACGCGACCACTGCGGACCGCGCAGGGAGGCTCTGATCGTGGCAGAAAAAGTCGCGAGGGGGCCGGCACCCGGCCCTCGTGGTCGACCTGCCTGACGCCACACCGGCGGACGGCGGGACGATCGATCAGGGTGGTGCCTGGCCCAGCGAGGAGCGGACGCGGGTGCCGCGTTCGTGAGGGAGTTGCCGTGAACGCACGACGTCCCGCGAGCCGTACCTCAGGCTCATCGCGCAGTTCTTCCTCCCGGCGCAAGTCCGCCGCCCCAGCCATCACGACATATGTGCTGGACACGTCGGTACTGCTGTCCGATCCTCTCGCCGCCACCCGGTTCGCGGAGCACGAGGTCGTGCTCCCGCTCGTGGTGATCAGCGAGCTGGAGGGCAAGCGCCACCACCCCGAACTGGGCTGGTTCGCGAGGGAAGCACTGCGACTGCTCGACGACCTGCGCTTGCGGCATGGTCGCCTCGATTCGCCGGTCCCCATCGGGGATCTGGGAGGCACCTTGCACGTCGAGCTCAACCACTCCGACCCGGAGGTGTTGCCATCAGGTTTCCGAACGGACTCCAACGACGCCCGAATCCTCGCCTGCTCCCTCAACCTCGCTGCTGAGGGGCGCAACGTCACCCTGGTGACGAAGGACATGCCGCTGCGGGTCAAGGCCGGATCGGTCGGCCTGCCGGCGGAGGAGTACCGGGCACACGACGTCACCCTCTCAGGCTGGACCGGGATGTCCGACATGGACGTTCCGCAGTCCCTGGTGGACAGCCTGTTCAAGGAGAACGTCGTCGACCCCACCCAGTACGAGGACCTGGAGCACCTCGCGGAGTTGCCCTGCCACACCGGAATCCGGTTGCTGGCGGGCTCGTCGAGCGCTCTGGGCCGGGTGACCGCGGACAAGCAGATCAGGCTGGTGCGCGGAGATCGGGAGGCGTTCGGACTGCACGGGAGGTCCGCCGAACAGCGGATCGCCCTGGACCTGCTGCTCGACTCGGAGGTCGGCATCGTCTCGCTGGGCGGACGTGCCGGCACCGGAAAATCGGCACTGGCGCTGTGCGCCGGTCTCGAAGCGGTGATGGAACGTAGGCAGCACCGCAAGGTCGTGGTCTTCAGGCCGCTGTACGCGGTCGGTGGCCAGGAGCTCGGCTACCTGCCGGGCAGCGAGAACGAGAAGATGGGGCCGTGGGCGCAGGCGGTGTTCGACACCCTCGGCGCGCTGGTGAGCCAGGCGGTCGTGGAAGAGGTGATGGACCGGGGCATGCTCGAGGTCCTGCCCCTCACCCACATCCGCGGCCGCTCGCTGCACGACTCCTTCGTGATCGTGGACGAGGCGCAGTCGTTGGAGCGCAACGTGTTGCTGACCGTGCTGTCGCGTCTGGGCAGCAACTCGCGGGTGGTGCTGACGCACGACGTGGCGCAGCGCGACAACCTGCGGGTGGGCCGGCACGACGGCGTGGCGGCGGTGATCGAGAAGCTGAAGGGCCACCCGCTCTTCGCCCACGTCACGCTCTCGCGCTCGGAGCGTTCGCCGATCGCCGCCCTCGTCACCGAGATGCTGGAGGAGGACTACGCCTCCTAGCAGTGACGTGAGAACGGCCCCGCGCTTCCGTTGCGCGGGGCCGTTTTTCGTCGCGCGGGCCTAGTCCAGAGCACGTTTCATGAAGCCCCGCAGACCGAGGCCGCCGAAGCCCGCGATCGCGACGACGAGCACGAGCAGCACGATCGGCAACGGGATGTGCGGCACGTCCGGCACGAGCTCGGCGCGCATGCCCTCGCTCACGTACGTCAGCGGGTTGAGCGCGCAGACCACCTTGAACCACAACAGGTCGTCGCTGAGCGACCGCCACGGGAACTGGGCGGAACCCGTGAACAGGATCGGGGTGAGGATCACCGCGAACATCACGTTGACCCGGCGCGCGGGCACGGACGTGCCGATGACCAGGCCGACGCTGCCGCCGGCGAGACACCCGAGGATGATCACCAGCAGCGCGCCCGGGAGCCCCGACCACTGCCACGACACGTCGAGCATCACGAACCCGACCGGCACCATCAGCACGGCCGCGAAGAACCCGCGGATCGCGCCGAACACGATCTTCTCGACGGCGACGAGCGGGATGGAGATCGGTGCGAGCAGCCGGTCCTCGATCTCCCGCGTCCACGAGAAGTCCAGCACCAGCGGCAGCGTCGTGTTCTGCAACGCGCCCAGGAACCCGTTCATCGCGATGATGCCCGGTAACAGCACCTGCGCGAAGTCGCCCTGGACGTACCCGATGTCCCCCAGCACCTTCGCGAAGATGAAGAGGATGAAGAACGGTTGGATGATGACCTGCGCGAGGAAGCTCGGCAGCTCGCGGCCCGTGACGAAGACGTCGCGCCACAGGATGGCCTGGAACGTCCTGAGTTGGCTCACCGGAGCTCCCTGCCGGTCAGGTGGATGAAGACGTCTTCCAGGCTGGGCTTGCCGATCGCGACGTCGCTGACCGTGACGTCGAGGTCCCGCAGGACGTTCAGCACGGCGGGCAGCGTGATCGAGGTGTCGGCGTCGGTGTAGACGCGGAACATGCCGCCGACCTCCTCGACGCGCTGCGCTCCGTCCACTTCGGACAGCACCTGGATGACCTTGGCGATGTCGTGGCCGTTCGGGCTGAGCGTGACGCTGACCGTGTTGCTGCCGGGCAGGGTCTTCGTGAGCTCGTCCGGGGTGTCGAGCGTGAGCAGCTTGCCGTGGTCGACGATGCCGACGCGGTCGCACAGCTTGGTGGCCTCGTCCATGTCGTGCGTGGTGAGCACGACCGTGACGCCGTCCGCGTGCAGTGCGGCGACGCGTTCGTGGACGAAGAGCCTGGCCTGCGGGTCGAGCCCGGTGCTCGGTTCGTCGAGGAACAGCACCTTCGGCCGGTGCATCAGCGCGCGGGCGATCATCAACCGCTGCGCCTGCCCGCCGGACAACGTGTCGACGAGCGCGTTCTGGTGGTCCTTGAGGCCCATCCGCTCGATGATGTCGTCGGCGAGCTGCTGGCGCTCCTTCGGACCGATGCCGTGGTACGCGGCGTGGAACAGCAGGTTCTGCCGCGCGTTGAGCGACCGGTCGAGGTTGTTGCGCTGCGGCACGACGGCGAGCAGCTGCCGCGCGCGCTTCGAGTCGGCCACCACGTCGACGCCCTCCACGAGCGCCTGCCCCGCGGTGGGGCGGACGCGCGTGGTGAGGACGCCGACCGTGGTCGTCTTGCCCGCGCCGTTGGGCCCGAGCAGTCCGAAGACCTCCCCGCGGCGGACGTCGAAACTCAGTCCGTCCACCGCGGGTTTTTGTCCCGTTTTATAGACTTTGCGGAGATCTCTTACCGAGACCGCTTCGTCCACCTTTTCACCATCCCCCTGGCAACGGCCTTCCTTCCGCGAATCCAGCGGCGGACTGGATGCCGAGCACAGCTTTGTCGTGGAACTCCTCCAGCGAGTTCGCACCGGCATACGTGCAGGCCGAGCGAACGCCGGAGGTTATCGCATCGAGCAGGTCCTCCACGCTCGGGCGAACCGGGTCGAGCTTCATCTTCGAAGTGGAGATGCCTTCCTCGAACAACCCCTTCTTGGCCCGCTCGAACGCGTTGTCACCGCGCGTCCGCGCCGTCACCGCGCGCTTCGACGCCATTCCGAAGGATTCCTTGTAGAGGTTTCCGCGTTCGTCCCGCTGCAGGTCCCCCGGCGACTCGTACGTCCCCGCGAACCAGCTGCCGACCATCACGCTGCTGGCACCGGCGGCCAGCGCCAGCGCCACGTCGCGCGGGTGCCGCACGCCCCCGTCGGCCCACACGTGCTTGCCGAGCCTGCGCGCCTCGGCCGAGCACTCGGCGACGGCGCTGAACTGGGGCCGCCCCACGCCGGTCATCATTCGGGTCGTGCACATCGCGCCGGGCCCGACGCCGACCTTGATGATGTCCGCACCGGCCTCAACCAGGTCCCGCACGCCTTCGGCGGTGACGACGTTGCCCGCCGCCACCGGCACGCCGGGGTTCGCCTCCTTCACGGCCCTGAGCGCCGCGATCATCTTCTCCTGGTGCCCGTGCGCGGTGTCCACGACCAGCACGTCGACCCCGGCCTTGACCAGCGCCTCGGCCTTGGCCCGCACGTCCCCGTTGACCCCGACGGCGGCCGCGACCCGCAGCTTCCCGTCGCCGTCCGTCGCGGGGTCGTAGACCTCGGCCCGCAGCGCCGTCAGCTCGGTCAGCACGCCGCGAAGCCGCAGTTTCTCGTCCACACCCAACGCGACCTTGTGCGCGCTGTGGTGGAGCTCGTCGAACACGTCCTGGGGCCGCGAGTCGAGCGACAGCTTCAGCACGTCGGTGTTCATGACGTCACCGAGCCGCGCGAACCGGTCGACGCCGGTGAGCGCGGCCTCGTCGACGACACCGAGCGGCCGTCCACCGTCGTCCACGACGACAACGGCCCCGTGCGCACGCTTGTGCAGGAGGTTCCACGCGTCCGCCACCGCGTCACCCGTGGTGAGCGTCAACGGCGTGTCCCACACGGGATGCCGCTCCTTGACCCACGCGATGATCTCCGCGACGGCCTCCGTGGGCACGTCCTGCGGGATGACGACGAGCCCGCCGCGCCGCGCGATGGTCTCCGCCATCCGCCGCCCGGCCACCGCCGTCATGTTCGCGACGACGATCGGGATCGTGGCCCCGGTGCCGTCCGAAGTGGAGAGGTCGACGCCGAACCGGGACTCCACGGCACTGCGGCCGGGAACGAGGAACACGTCGTCGTAGGTCAGGTCGTAAGAGGGTCGATGCCCTTCGATGAACCGCACGTGCTTCCACGATACCCGCGACGTCTCACTTGGGCATGTGCCCCGGGTTCCAGGCGTAGCCCGTGGTCGTGGTGACGGCCACGAACCCGAGCCGTTCCAGGATCGGCCTGCTGTCCTCGGTGGCGTCGACCTGCAGGTACTTGATGCCGCGCTCGACGGCGAGCCTGGCCCGGTAGGCGACGAGCGCCCGGTAGACGCCCCTGCCGCGCCACTCGGAGAGCGTGCCACCGCCCCAGAGGCCCGCGAACTCCGTGCCGCCCACGATCTCGATCCGCGACGACGAGACGACCTTCCCGTCCGCCTCCGCGATCACCGCGACGGTGTTCGGGTCGTCCTTCTTCTCGAGCAGGCGGGCGACCAGCCAGTCGTGCCCGCGGCCGAACACCTCGGTCGCGGTGGCCGCCAGCCGGCGCACGTCGGCCTCGTCGGTGGCTTCGCGGACGACGACGCCGTCCAGCTCCACCTGTGCCGTCATCTCCTCGGCCAGGCCGATCAGCACGGTCTCCCGGCCCTCCGACTCGAAGCCGGCCGCGACCAGCCGTTCGGGCAGGTCAGCAGGGGTATCGTGGCTCCACGTCTTCCACTCGACGCTTTGTCCGCGTGCGGCGAAGAAGTCGCGCTGGCGAGCGATGAGGGCGTCCAGGTCGGCACCGGAGATGCCCAGGTCAGGCGGCCCGCCGACGAAGCCCCGCCGGCGCGGCCAGTGCACGCGGAACACCGGGCCGTCCTGGTGCACCTCGGCGCCGGGATCGAGGATCGTCCACTCGGCCGGGCGGGCTTGGGAGTCGAATGCGCTGAGCAGCGCGGCAGCGTCGGTCACTGGCCGCACGCTATTGGCGGTCCGCGGTCGGCCGCACCCGATTTTCGCCGCTGAGCACGCGCCGGAACTCCTCGTGGCCGGAGCATGCGCCGGAGCACGCGCTGGAGGATCCCGGTGGCCGAAGCACGCGCGCTGGAGGACCTCGTGTCCGGAGCCGGTCACCCTCGCCCAGTTCGGGTCCGTTCGTGCCTGGCGGGGTCGCGGGTGTCCCCGGCCATGGCTCAGGCACGGTGACGAGGCAGCCGAGGAAGGTGCACCCGCCCCAGCCAAATTCGAACCGCGAGTAGACCCAGCGCTCCCGGTCGCCAATGCCCACCCCGCGCCCAGCATCGCCGGGTGCGCCAGCGCCGAGCACGACCGGCATGGCCGCGAGGTCTCCCATGCCGCCAACCTGCCGGCGGTCAGGCCTCGGGATTCGGTTGTGCGGTGGGCAGCAGTGCCCGCACCTCCTCGATCGTCGTCGCTTCCGACGGGTCCTTGTCCGGGCGGTACCGCACGACGCGGGCGAACCGCAGCGCGACACCACCGGGGTAGCGCGGCGAGACCTGCACGCCGTCCAGCTCGATCTCGATCACCAGTTCCGGGCGGACCATGACCACCCAGTCGTTCTGCTCGGCGGCGATCTCCTGCAGGGCCTTCGTCTGCCACTTCAGCAGCTCGTCGGTGAGGCCCTTGAAGGTCTTGCCGACCATCACCGGCGGGCCGCCGGCCGGGTCGCGTGCGCCCAGGTGCAGGTTCGACAGCCAGCCGCGGCGGCGACCGCTGCCCCACTCGACACCGAGCACGACCAGGTCGAGCGTGTGCACCGGCTTCACCTTCTGCCAGGCGCTGCCGCGACGGCCCGCCGCGTAGGGCGAGGCCAGCGACTTCACCATCACGCCCTCGTGGCCCGCGGACAGCGACGCCGTGACGACGGCGGCCGCCTCCTCCGGAGACGGGTCCAGCACGCCGGGGATGACGTGCTCGCCCGCCACCTGCCGCAACGCGGCCAGGCGGTCGCGCAACGGCTCGTCGAGCAGGTCCTTGCCGTCGAGGTGCAGGCAGTCGAAGAAGTACGGGTGCAGCAGCAGCTCACGTTCGTCCTGCGCGCCGAACCTGCTCATCGTCTCCTGGAACGGGCGGGGTCTCCCCTCGTCGGTCAGCGCCAGCGTCTCGCCGTCGAGCACCACCGACGTGCACGGCAGGCCGCGCACGAGCTCGACGAGCTCTGGCACCGTCTTGGTGATCTCGCGCAACGTGCGCGTGTAGATGTGGACCTCGTCGCCGGAGCGGTGCACCTGGATGCGCGCGCCGTCGAGCTTGTGCTCCACCACGCAGCTGCCGAGCTCGCTTAGCGCGGCGTCGAGCGACTCCGCCGGTGAGGCCAGCATCGGGCGCAGGGGGCGGCCGACCTCCAGCCGGAACGCCTCCAGGAAAGGTGCGCCGCCGTCGAGCGCGGCCACCGCCGTCTCCGGTAACCGGCCGGACAACATGAACGCGCGCCGCACCGTCTCGCCCGGCACGTCCGCCGCGGAGGCGATCGCGTCGAGCATGACGCCCTCCAGCGCGCCCTGGCGGAGCTCGCCGGTGAGCAACCGGCGTAAGAAATCCTGCTCGGCCTCGGTCGCGCGCGAGAACAGCGCCGTGAGCAGGGCGACCCGGCGCTGCGCCGAGCCCTTGCCGGACGTCGAGGCCACCTCGGCGAGCGCGGCGTCGACCTCGGCGATCGTCAGTCCGGCCTGCGCGGCCGGCGGCACGGACAGGTCGACGACAGTGCGCCAGCCCGCGCCGATGCGACCCTGCCGCGGTGTGCCGATGAGAAACGACACCACCGCGACCACCACGTCCGCCGTCGCCGCGCGCAGCAACGCGGACAGCGCCTTGACCTTGGCCAGGCGCGACCGGGTCGCCGCCACCGCGGCTGACGTGTCGACCAGTTCGGAGAGGAGCACGTGTTCAATGGTGCACCCGAGCACCGACAATTTCTGGAGTCGCGGACTAGAGTCCGCTGCCAACCGTCCTACCTGGGGGTTCACCCGACCATGAACGCATCCAAGATCGTCGCCACCGCTCTGCTGTTCGCCGCCGTCGCGGTGACGACCCTCGCCGGCGCCGGTGCCGGCACAGATCGCGAGCACATCCTCGGCGAAGGAACCGACCGCGAGCACATCCTCGGCGACGGAACCGACCGCGAGCACATCATGAGCACCGCCCGCGAGCACATCCTCTAAGCGACGGCGGCGTCCGCGATCTCCCTGACCGCTTCCCGCAGGCGGTCAGGGGTGAGCGACGCGTAGCCGAGCACCAGACCGGGCCACATGGGCGTGCGCGTGTACTGCGCCAACGCCCAGACGTGCACGCCACGGTCCGCAAGCCTGCTCTTCAACGCGAGGTCGTCCGTCCCGTCAGGCATGCGCAACACGACGTGCAATCCAGCAGCGACGCCGATGGGCTGCCACGCGGGCAGATGCTCCTCAACGGCCTCCAACAGCGCGTCACGCCTCTTGCGGTAGAGCGCGCGCGTACGGCGCAGGTGGCGGTCATAGCCACCCGTCCGCAACAGGTGCGCGAGCGCGGCCTGAGGGATCGTGCCGGTGCCCATGTCGTTGTACTGCTTGCGTCGCACGATGCCCTCGCGCAGCCGTTCCGGCACCACGAGCCAGCCGAGTCTGAGCGCGGGCGCCAGCACCTTGCTCGTCGTGCCCTGGTACACCACGTGGTCGGGCGCGAGCGCCTGCAACGCACCCAGCGCCGGCCGGTCGTACCGGTGCTCGGCGTCGTAGTCGTCCTCGATGATCAACGCGTCCCGCTCGCGCGCCCAGTCGACGAGCGCCCGCCGCCGTTCGGGGTGCAGCACCACGCCCAGCGGGAACTGGTGCGCCGCGGTGACCAGCACCGCTCTGCAGTCCGTTTTGGACAGATGATCGACCCGGATCCCCTTGTCGTCCACCGGAACCGGCACGGTGTTCAGCCCGTGCGATCGCAACATGTTCTCGCCGCCGAAGTGGCTGGGTTCCTCGATCGCGATGCTGCCGTCCACGATCCGCGCGGTGAGCTGCAAGCCGTCCGCGGCACCGTTGGTGATCACCGCGTCCTTCGCGACCACGGCCCGCACGCGCGCCAGGTAGTCGACGATCTCCTTGCGCAGCCCCACGAACCCCGCCGGATCGGGATAGGCGAGGTCGTCGTCGGGCAGCTCGGCGAGCGCCGCCCGGTGAGCCGCCACCCACTCGGCGCGCGGGAACGCGCCCAGCGCGGGCAGCCCGGGCCGCAGGTTGTACCGCCACCGCTGCGGCGGCTCCGGCACGCCGCACGCGCCGGCGGGCCCGAGGCTCGCGACCGTCGTCCCCGATCCGCGCCGCGTGGTGAGGTACCCCTCCGCGACGAGCTGCGTGTACGCCGACGTCACCGTCCCGCGCGCGACCCCGAGCTGCGCGGCCAGGTCCCGGCTCGATGGCAGCCGCGTGCCGGGCAACAACCGCCCGTCCCGGATCGACCGCCGCAGCTCGACCTCCACCCCACGACGCCGCTGGTGCCCTGGCAACAGCAGCTCGCGAAAAGTGGTCCAGTTCGTAGACATTGAAGTGGAGCTTAAACCTGGACCAGTCCAGCGCAAGGCTCTAGGACATGAAACTCGGGGTGGCCGCAGGAGCGACAGCGGCAACGATCGTCGGCGCATCGGTGCCGATCACGGGCATGCTCGAGGGCTACCCGGTCCTGACCGGCCAGGCCATGCGGTACGCCCTCGGCGCGGCCGTGCTGCTGCTGGTGGCACGCCGCCTGCCCATGCCGTCGTGGCGCGACGTCCCACCGCTGCTGGGCGTGGTCATCACCGGCATGCTCGGCTTCAACGCCGTGCTCATCGCCGCCCAGCAGTACGCGGAACCGGGCTTCGTGGCCGCCGTGATGGGCGGCGCCCCCATCGCACTGGCGCTTCTCTCACGCCAACGAACCGCATCGGCCGTAGTCGGCGCCGTAGTGGTGGCGGCAGGCATCGTGCTGTTGTCCGGCGGCGGCTCGTGGCACGGCCCCGGCCTTGTGCTGGCGTTGGTCACCATGGCCGGCGAAGTCTGCTTCACCTTGTTCGCCGTGGGGGTCGTACGACGCCTGGGCGTCCTGGGCGTGGCCACCTGGACATGCATCCTGGCGACGGTGATCGGCGCGGTGCTGGGCACGTTCGTGGGCGGCTGGCAGATGCCGAACGCCCGCCAGGGCTTCTCCCTCGCCCTGCTCGCCGTGGTGGTGACCGCGCTGGCCTTCGGCCTCTGGTACTTCGCCGTGAACCGCCTCGGCTCCGACCGCGCAGGAGTGCTCATCGGCCTGATGCCGGTGTCCGGCCTGGCAACCTCCGTGCTGCTGGGCGCGCAGGAACTCTCTCTCGTGTCCGTCGCCGGCGTCACCACGGTCGCACTCGGGTGCGTCATCGGCCTCCGCAGAGGAACGCACGACGCCGAGGGCGCTCACCACACACACGACGCGGGCCGGGTACCCCCAAAATCAACAATAGCGAATGGGTCTGACACTCCGGCGAAAGTCATTGCACCGTAACGGCATCAGGCCTCGCCCACAGCGACCGCCATCTGATGCACGACAGCCCGAGACTCACCGGGCTCCGCGCGAACCCGCTCGAAGACCTCTCGTTGTCCGGCCGCGAACCGTCCTCGCTCCACCAGTGCCGCGGCAAGGCTGTGCACGTCCACGTCAGCAGAGGCGCCCTTCGAGTACCAGAACCACACGGCGTGAAGGGCGGCCTCGCGCGGTGCGCCGTACCAGTGCGCAGGTCGGTTCGGATTGGGCACGGAAGGGTCAGGCACGCGATCGCCCAACCGCTTGGCGTGCCGCCGAGCCACCCCGTAGGCGCGGAGGTCGGCCTGCCAGGCGGCATGGCTCGCGGTCAGCAACTCCAGAGCCGCGGGCAACAGGGCCGGATCGCGGACGAAGTCGCCGACCATGAACCGCAGAAAGCTGAAGGCCGCCTCGAAACCGATCGGGCGGCGGTAGCGGTACAGGCATCGACGCAGGGCACCGATACGGCGGCCCAGAGGAAGAGACGTGTCGAGGACTTGCCTTGCGTTAGAAGAAAAACTCACGCGCTGACCTTCGTGAGCCATGACGCTGCTTCGTCGGTGGGCAGCACACGGGTGATGGCGGCCATCGAAGTCATCACAGGTCGGTCTGAAGGTCCGGCGACGAGAATGCACCAGGGCCGCCGCCGACATCGCGTCGAACGAACGGCCCTGGGCCTCTGCGACGAACTTCTCGAATGGGCTCGTTCCGAACCACTGCTGCGACCGACTTCAAATACACGCGCAGCAGACTAGGTGAGATCAGGCCCCTGCGAACGCAGATCGTCGACACGCGACATGGCATCGCGCAGTTCGTCGAGCCACGTGTCCGCGTGTTCGCCCACGAGGCGCACGGCCCATGCGAGGGCGTCTGCGCGTGAGCGGGCCACGCCGGCGGCGACCAGCGTGTCGAGCACCTGGCGCTCCGGCTGGCGCAGGCGCGTCATGACCGGCACGGCCAGGTGCGTGAAGAGTTCACGGGTGCTGCCCAGCGACGCACCCCACGCGACCTTGCGGCCGTAGCGGTGCTCGGCCTGGCGTGCGATCTCGATGCGTTCGTCGCGCGTTTCCTCGCGCCAGCGCGAGATGCGGCCCGACTCGGCCGCGGCGCGCGAGGCGTCGTCGAACTCGCCTTCCAGCGGCGTGAGCGTGCCGACGACCGTGATCTCCTCGCGGTCGACGATCACCTCCGCGGGGCCGGTGAACCAGCCGTCCGGGAGCCTGCCCGCGAACCACGCCGCCGCGTCGTCGGCCGAGGGCAGGTCGGCCTGCTGCCATCCACCTCGTCCTCGCCATCCACGTCCCATTGCCACCAACCCCTGATTACATGATTACGTTGCAACCGACGTTACGCCTGCAATCAGTCAGGGAGTGTTCGCCGTCAGCGAAGTGACCAGGGCTTCTACCGAAACGACGGGCCGATCGCACACGTACCCACGGCACACGTAGGCCGCAGGACCGTCATCGACCAACGGGCGGTCTTCCAGCAACGGCGCTGAGCCCGGCTCTCCGGCCACGACAACGCCGCCTCCGGGAACACGGGCCACCGCCGCCGCCCACAGCGACGCACGGCGTGAGTCGTCGGCACCCACCACCGCCACCTGCAACGGGCCTGCGACCAGCGCCTCGGCGACGGTCAGCCAGTGACCCGCGAACCGGGGAGCCCGCGCGGCCAGCAGGCCGGCCCGGGTCACGGCGGCGGAAGCGGCCTCGAAGTACCGCGAGGAGCGATCGGCGCCCGCCAGCAGGGAGGCCGTCACCAGGGCCGAGGCCAGCGAAGACGCTCCGGAAGGCGACGCGTTGTCGGTCGAGTCCGCAGGACGCCGGACGAGAGCCTCGGCGTCGTCGGCGGTGTCGTGGTAGGCGCCGGGAGAGTCCGGCGCGGCGAACCGCGCGAGAGCGGTGTCAAGGAGCCCGCAGGCCAGGTCCAGCCACCGGATCGAGCCGGTGACCTGGTGCAACGCCAGCAGGCCGTCGGCGAGGCAGCCGTAGTCCTCCAGCACGCCGAACGACGGCCCGGCCACGCCGTCGCGCGAGGTCCGCAGCAGCCTGCCCTCGACCAGGTGCACCGAGGCCAGCAACGACGCCGCGTCCGAAGCCGCCGAGATCCAGGACGGCTCACCGAAGAACGCGCCCGCCTCGGCCAGTGCCGCGATCACCATGCCGTTCCAGGAGGCGATCACCTTGTCGTCACGTCCGGGCTGCGGCCGCGACGCGCGCTCCGCCAGCAGCGCGGCCCGCACCTCCTCCCCCGGCTCCGACACGAACCGCAGCGTCGACTTGCCGTCCTCGAAGTTCGGGTCGGGAGTCACCCCGAAGGCAGCGGCCGCCGAACCGAGCTCGTCGTACGACCACACGTACGTCAGCCCCTCGACGCCCTCGGTGTCCGCGTCCAGCGAGGCCGCGAAACCACCCTCGGCCGTCCGCAGCTCCCGCAGCAGGAACGACACCGTGTCCCGTACGACCCGTTCATAGCGCGCGGAACCCGTCAGCCGCGCCAGGTGCGTGTAGAAGCGGAGCAGCAAAGCGTTGTCGTACAACATCTTCTCGAAGTGCGGCACCACCCACGAGGCGTCGACGCTGTACCGTGCGAACCCGCCCCCGAGCTGGTCGTACATCCCGCCGTCGGCCATCGCGTCCGCCGTCGCGGTCGCCATCGACACCGCCTCGACCGAGCCGGTGCGTTCGTGGTGGCGCACCAGGAACTCCAGCACCATCGACGGCGGGAACTTGGGCGCGCCATCGAACCCGCCGTTGCGCCGGTCGAACTCGCCGAGCAACGACACCACCGCGCCCGCCAGCACGTCTGCATCCACAGTGGACGGCGGCAACGGCGTGGCCTGGCGCGAGATTTCCTCCACCACAGCGGAAGCGGACTCCAGGATCTCGTTCGGCTGCGCCGCCCACGTCGCCGACACGGCCTCGATGAGCTGCCGGAACGACGGCATGCCGGGACGAGGAGCCGGCGGGTAGTAGGTGCCCGCGTGGAACGGCCGCGCGTCCGGCGTGAGGAACACCGTCATCGGCCATCCGCCGTGGCCGGTCATGGCCTGCGTGACCTCCATGTAGACGGCATCGACGTCCGGACGTTCCTCGCGATCCACCTTCACCGACACGAAATGAGCGTTCAGGAACGCGGCAACCTCATCGTCTTCAAACGACTCGTGCGCCATCACGTGGCACCAGTGGCAGGCCGCGTAACCGACGGACAACAGCACCGGCACGTTGCGCCGTCGCGCCTCCTCGAACGCCTCCGCGGACCAAGGCCACCAGTCGACCGGGTTGTCCGCGTGCTGCAGCAGGTAAGGGCTGGTCGCGTCCGCAAGCCGGTTAGTCATGCGAACCACACTAAATGAGCAGCGCAGAGGCCGAATCTCGATCAGACTCGACCTCGTGTTGCTCACCATGACCACGACGCACCAGCCGGCGACCGACCTGGGCCACCTGCTGCACAAGCATCCCGACCGGGCTCAGTCCTTCACGACGAGCTCGGGCATCGCGCACGTCTTCTACCCGAAGGCGACGAACGAGGAATGCACGGTCGCCCTCCTGCTGGAGGTCGACCCCATCGCGCTCGTCCGAGGTCCCGGCAGCACGCTCACCCAATACGTCAACGACAGGCCGTACGCGGCCGGGTCGTTGCTCACGGTCGCGCTCGGCAGCGTGTTCCGCACGGCCATGAACGGCCGTAGCGACAGCTACCCCGAGCTGGCCGCGACGCCGATCCCGCTGGTCATCCGCGTCCCCGCGCTGCCCCACCGGCTCGCGGAGCGCCTCTTCGCGTCCCTCGGCTGGGAGGTGACGATCACCGAGCACGGCGACTCGCGCTTCGGTGACGTCACGCTGACCAGCACCGTGAAGCTCAGCGACGCGCTCAAGCACCTCTACGTGCTGCTGCCCGTGCTCGACGGCGGCAAGCACTACTGGGTCGCGGCCGACGAGGTCGACAAGCTGCTCAAGGCCGGTGACGGCTGGCTGTCCCAGCACCCCGACAAGGAACTGATCACCACCCGGTACCTGGCGCGCAAGCGACCGTTGATCACCTCCGCCCTGGAACGCCTCGCGGAGGTCGCCGAGGTCGAGCCCGAAGAGCTCGACAACGCGTTGGCAGAGCCGAAGATCTCCCTTGCCGTGCAGCGCAAGGAGGCCGTGATCAAGGCGTTGAAGGAGGCACGGGCCAAGCGCGTGCTCGACCTCGGTTGCGGTGGCGGGGCGCTGTTGCGCGCGCTCGTCAACGAGCCCGAGTTCACCGAGATCCACGGTGTCGACGTGTCCGCGAAGGCGTTGCAGGAGGCGGCCCGCAAGCTGCACCTGGACCGCATGGGCGAGCGCCAGCGCGAGCGGATCACGTTGCGCCAGTCGGCTTTGACGTACGCGGACCCCGAGCTGGCGGGCTATGACGCGGCGGTGCTGATGGAGGTCGTCGAGCACGTCGACCCGTCACGCCTGCCCGCACTGGAGCACTCGGTCTTCACCGTGGCACGCCCGGCGACCGTGCTGGTCACCACGCCGAACGTCGAGTACAACGCGCTGTTCGAAACGTTGCCGGAGGGCCAGATGCGCCACTCGGACCACCGTTTCGAATGGACTCGCGGCGAGTTCGAGACGTGGGCGGACGGCGTCGCGGAACGCCGTGGTTACACGGTCCGGTACGTGCCGATCGGGCCGGAGGACGCCGACCGCGGCGCGCCGACCCAGATGGCCGTTTTCAGCTTGGGAGAGAAGAACTGATGGAGCTGAAGATCCCTGACCTGTGCCTCGTGGTGCTGGTCGGCGCTTCCGGTTCGGGCAAGTCGACGTTCGCGCGCAAGCACTTCCTGCCCACGCAGGTGCTGTCGAGCGACTACTTCCGCGGGCTCGTGTCCGACGACGAGAACGACCAGTCGGCGTCCGCGGCGGCGTTCGACGTGCTGCACTACGTGGCTTTGAAGAGGCTTGAGGCCGGGCGCGTCACCGTGGTCGACGCGACCAACGTGCAGCCGCAGGACCGCGCCCAGCTGGTCGCTCTGGCACGCAAGGCGAACGTGCTGCCGGTCGCGATCGTCCTCGACACCCCCACCGACGTGTGCCTCGCGCGCAACGAGCAGCGCCCCGACCGCGACTTCGGCGCGCACGTCGTCAAGCGCCACCGGGCGGCGTTGCGACGCTCGTTGAAGTTCCTCGGCAAGGAGGGGTTCAAGCGCGTCCACGTGCTGCGCTCCGAGTCCGATGTGGACAACTCGACGATCGTGTACGAGCGCTTGCTCAACGACCTCAGGCACGAGACCGGCCCGTTCGACGTGTTCGGTGACGTGCACGGCTGTCGCGCGGAGCTGGAGGAGCTGCTCGCCGAGCTCGGGTATGTCCTGGTGCGTGACGACGAGGGCCGTGCGGTCGACGCCGTCCCGCCCGGTGACCGCAAGGCCGTGTTCGTCGGCGACCTGGTCGACCGCGGGCCGGACACTCCCGGCGTGCTGCGTCTCGTGATGGGCATGGTCGCGAACGGCCATGCCTTCAGCGTGCGCGGAAACCACGAGGAGAAGCTCGTGCGGGCCATGCGCGGCCACAAGGTGACGGTCCGGCACGGGCTGGAGAAGTCGCTGGAGCAGTTCGCGCACGAGCCGGAAGAGTTTCGCCTCGCCGCGACGAAGTTCTGCGACAGCCTCGTCGCGCACTACGTGCTGGACGGCGGGAACCTCGTCGTCGCGCACGCCGGACTGCCCGAGCGCTACCACGGCCGCGCGTCCGCGAAGGTCCGCAGTTTCGCCCTGTACGGCGACACGACCGGCGAGACCGACGCGCACGGACTGCCGGTGCGCCTGCCGTGGGCGAACGACTACCGCGGCTCGGCGATGGTGCTGTACGGGCACGTCCTGACGCCCGAGGCCGAGTGGATCAACAACACCATGTGCCTGGAGACGGGTGTGGTGTTCGGCGGCAAGCTGACCGCGTTGCGCTACCCGGAGAAGGAGCTCGTCGCCGTCAAGGCGCACCAGACCTGGTACGAGAACGACGCACCGTTCCCACCCAAGGCCGTCGAGCGCGCGCCGGACGTGCTGGCGTTGAGCGACGTCACGGGCACGCGCCGGGTCGACACGTCGCTGATCGGTGCCGTGACGATCCGCGCGGAGCAGTCCGCTTCGGCGCTGGAGGTCATGAGCCGGTTCGCGATCGACCCGCACGAACTGCTGTACCTGCCGCCGACGATGGCCCCGGTGGCGACCTCGCAGCGCGACGACGTGCTGGAGCACCCGGAGGAGGCCTTCGCGGAGTACAGGTCGGCCCGTGTCGAGCAGGTGATCTGCGAGGAGAAGCACATGGGCTCCCGCGCGGTTCTGCTGGTGCGCAAGGAAGGCGGCGCGATCTACACGCGTACCGGCCGGGCGTTCTTCGACGGTGCGTTGGGTGAGGAACTGCTTCGTCACGTGCGTTCGGCGTGTGCCGGCCTGTTCGAGGAGTTCGCCACGGACTGGCTGCTCCTCGACGCCGAGCTGATGCCGTGGAACGCCAAGGCTTCCGGGCTGATCCGCGAGCAGTACGCGGCGGTCGGCGCGGCGGCTGGTGGTGCGCTGCCGGTCGCGGTGGATGCTTTGTCCGCGGCTGTCTCGCGCGGCGTCGACGTCGGGGACCTGCTGGCTCGGACTGCTGAGCGAGCCGCGAACGCCGAGGCCTACCGCGCGGCGTACGAGCGGTACTGCTGGCCGGTGGACGGGTTGGAGGGCGTGCGGATCGCACCGTTCCAGCTGCTCGCGGCCGAGGGGCGGACGTTCCACGACCGTTCGCACCTGTGGCACCTGGAGACGTTGGGGCGGCTGGAGGGACCGCTGTTCCAGCAGACCCGGCACCTCGTGGTCGACGTGAACGACCCCGCGCAGGTCGCCGCCGGCGTGAAGTGGTGGGAGGAACTGACCGCGGACGGCGGCGAGGGCATGGTCGTGAAGCCGCTGGCGAACACCGGCGGGCGCTTCCAGCCGGGCGTGAAGGTGCGCGGGCGCGAGTACCTGCGGATCATCTACGGCCCGGACTACACCTCGCCCGAGAACCTCTCGCGGCTGCGCAAGCGTTCGCTGGGACGCAAGCGCGGTCTCGCCCTGCGCGAGTACGCCCTGGGCATCGAGGCCCTGGAACGTCTCGTGCGCGGCGAACCCCTGTGGCGGGTGCACGAGTGCGTCTTCGGCGTGCTCGCGCTCGAGTCGGAACCGGTGGACCCGAGACTGTGATCCTCGAAGCCGTGATCGGCTCGCACGCCTACGGGCTGGCGAGTTCTACGTCCGATGTGGACAGACGCGGGGTGTTCGTCGCGCCCACGGAGGCGTTCTGGCGCCTGGAGAAACCCCCGACCTCGGTGGAAGGGCCGGATCCGGAGCAGCTCAGCTGGGAGGTCGAGCACTTCTGCAAGCTCGGCCTGAAGTCGAACCCGACGGTGCTCGAGACGCTGGTGAGCCCGCTGGTGGAGATCAGCACGCCGATGGGAGAGGAACTGCGGGACCTGCTGCCCGCGTTCCTCTCCCAGTACGCCGTGCGCGCGTTCACACGCGCGACGGAGATGCAGCTGTCGCGCGCGGGCCGCAACCTCAAGCCGAAGCAGCTCATGCACGTCGTGCGGCTCCGGCTGGTGGGCCTGAACCTGGTGCGCACGGGCCGTTACGACATCACGGCGGACCGCTCGTTGCTGAAGATCCGCGACGGCTCGATGCCCTGGGACGACGCCGTGGTGTGGGCGCACCGGTTGGGCGACGAGATCGCGAACGCTCGGGGCCCGCTGCCCGAGGACCCGGACCGGGCGCGGGTCGAGGACTGGTTGATGTCGGTGCGCAGGAGGATGTTGTGAGCTACGAGGTACCCGACCTGAGCGCCGTCGTCGCCGAGCAGTCGCACGACCTGCTGTTCGCGACCGTGTCCGGCGCACACCTGTACGGCTTCCCGTCGCGCGACTCGGACGTGGACCTGCGCGGCGTGCACGTGCTGCCGCTGGCCGAGATCCTCGGCCTGCGACACGGCCCGGAGACCAAGGAACGGATGTGGGTGCGCGACGGCGTCGAGATCGACCTGGTCACGCACGACGTGCAGAAGTTCTGCCGCCTGCTGACCCGCCCGAACGGCTACGTGCTGGAACAGCTGCTCTCGCCACTGGTCGTGCACACCACGGAGGCGCACCGGAAGCTGGCCGCCCTCGCCGCGGGGTGCCTGACCTCACGGCACGGCCACCACTACCGGGGCTTCGCCGTCACGCAGTGGCGGCTGTTCGAGAAGACCGCCGAGATCAAGCCACTGCTCTACACGTTCCGCGCACTGCTGACCGGCGTGCACCTGCTGCGCACCGGCGAGGTGAACGCGCACCTGCCGACACTGCTGGAGAAGCTCGACGGCCCCGACTACCTGCCAGGACTCATCGAGGCCAAGATCCTCGGCGAGCACCGCGCGCTGGCCGGGGTGCCGGGCAGGCCCGCGCCCGAACGGCTGGAGGCGGACCTCGCGCACTGGCACGAGCAGCTGCGGCAGGCGCGGGAGACGAGCGACCTGCCGGTGGAGCCGCCGGCGTTCGAGGAGGTCCACGACTTCGTGGTGGAACTCAGGTCGCGCTAGTCCTTCTTCGACGCGTTCTTCGACGTGTCGGAGGACTTGGGTGGCACCCGACATGTGCGACTCGGCCGGCGTGTGTCAAGCAGGTCGGATGAGTTGCCTTCGCGCCGCGCGACTCGTGCGTGTGAGGCGAGTGGGTCGTGCTCCGTCCGACATGCGCGCCAGCATGTCCGGCGGAGTCGCCCTCGCTCCGCGTGACTCGTGTGTCTCATGCGCGACCCGTGCGTCCTGTACGTCGTGCGCAACCCGTACGTCGCGCGCAACCCGCACGTCATGCGCCACCCGCGCTCCGCCTGACTCGTGCGCCAGCAGGTCCGGCGAGTTGCCCTTGCTCCGCGCGACTCTCGCGTGTCAGGCAAGCGGGACATGCTCCGCCCGACCCGCGCCCATGCCTGACGCGTGCCATCAACAACAACTCGCGTGGCACGTGACATGACGTCCCCTGTGCCAGCCCACCGAAGCGACATTCACCAGCGTCAGCCTCACCGAGCCCCGCCCCCGCGCTTCCTCCCCTTGCGGAACGAAGAAAACGCGTCCCAGGTTCCCGCGTATCCACAGGCTACCGGCCGCAAGCGTTTCCGCAGCTCAGCCAGCCGCAACCTGTGGACAACTCGCGATCATGACCATGAGGGCGAGCCCAGCAGCCGACCGGCCAGGACCGAGCCGAAGAGCGTTCAGTCCTTCTTCGACGCGTCCTTCGAAGCCTCAGAAGACCCAGCCGAGGCTTCCTTCGCAGGAGCCTCGGCCGGCTCGTCGAACGACGCCGGCAAGCCCTTGATGTGCTTGTTCATCGACTTGACGAGGAAGAACACCGCGATGAAGAACACGATCAGCAGGACGAGGCCGACCGGCGAGGACTTTCCGAAGTCCTCGCCCTGGCCGCCCTTGTCGTTGCCGTCGTTCGTGTTCGACGGCTGCACGGCGACCAGCGCCACCGTGCTGCCGAGGGAGAAGTCTGGGGAGAGCACCCCTAGACCTTAACTCCGGCGAACAGGTCGTTCTCCGGCAGCGTCGAGTCCACCTGCGAGCGGACGAGTTCGTACTCCTCCGTCGGCCAGATCTCGCGCTGCAGTTCCATCGGGATGCCGAACCAGCGGCTGGTCGGGTCGATCTGGGTGGCGTGGGCCTTCAGCGCCTCGTCGCGGACGTCGAAGTAGTCCGCGCACTCGACCTGGGTCGTGACGCGGTCCATCACGTCCGGGCGGTCGGTGGTCCAGTTCGCGAGCCACTCGGCGTACGGCGACTCCATGCCGCGGGCTTCCATCGCCTCGTGGAACGCGAGGATCTTGGCGCGCGAGAAGCCGTGGCCGTAGTAGACCTTCTGCGTTTCCCAGGCTTCGCCCAGAGAAGGCTCGTAAGACGGATCCGCGGCGGCGTCCAGGGCGGCCATCGAGATCTCGTGCGTGCGGATGTGGTCCGGGTGCGGGTAGCCGCCGTTCTCGTCGTAGGTGACGACGACGTGCGGGCGGAAGTCGCGGATGGCCTCCACCAGGGACGGCACCGACTCCTCCAGCGGCACGAGGGCGAAGCATCCCTCGGGCAGCGGCGGCAGCGGGTCGCCCTCGGGCAGGCCCGAGTCCTTGAAGCCCAGCCAGCGGTGCTGGATGCCGAGGATCTTGGCCGCGTTGGCCATCTCCTCCCGGCGAACCTCGATGATGTTCTCGAGCACGTCCGGCTTGTCCATCGCCGGGTTGAGGATGCTGCCCGCACCACCGTCGGTACAGGTCACGACCATCACGTCGTGTCCTTCCGCGATGTAGCGAGCCATCGAGGCCGCGCCCTTGCTCGACTCGTCGTCGGGATGTGCGTGCACTGCCATAAGGCGCAGCTTGTCGGCCATGACCCCCGTGGTCCTCCTGTGTGAACGGTCCTGCGACACTCATCAACTGAATGCCGGGCACCATTGTTCCCCAGAGGGTGAGGAGGCGCGGACAAGTGGCACAACGCGCACTCCCCGAGGGGCGCTACAGCAAGCAGGGCCGCAAGCCGCTCGCCACGTGGGCGCGCTGGGCATTACTCGCTGTAGCTGTCGCGGTAGGTGCCGTCATCGCCTTCGTCGGTTACCGAAATCTCGGCACAAAGCCGATCGAGGCGAAGCAGACCGCGTTCATCCTCCTCGGCGACGACCAGGTGAAGGTCAGTTTCGAGGTTTCTCGCGATCAACCGGAGCGTGCTGCCGTCTGCATCATTCGGGCCCGGTCCAAGGACGGGGACGAAGCAGGCCGGCGTGAGGTTCTGGTTCCGCCGGGAAATGACGTCGTCGTAGAGACAACAGTTCTCCGCACTTCGAAACCGCCGGTCACCGGCGAGGTGTTCGGGTGCTCCTACCAGGTTCCCGCCTACTTGTCCACGAGCTAGCGGCCAAGCGGGTGATCTGCGGTTTAAACGGCGAGATGGGGAACAAATCGCCGTCGCTGAACGTTGTCTCCGTGTTACTATTGCAGCTCAAGCACGGCCCCGGCGCGGGCCGTGTTTTTCCGTTCCGAGCCCCAGGCCCGGGAACTATCTGGTGCACACGCATGCACCAGAGCAAGACGAGGAGTTGGTGACCGTGAGCGACACCCAGGTGACCTGGCTGACCCAGGAGGCCTACGACCGGCTCAAGGCTGAGCTGGACGAACTGATCGCGTACCGCCCGGTCATGGCTGCCGAGATCAACGCTCGCCGCGAAGAGGGCGACCTCCGCGAGAACGGCGGCTACCACGCGGCTCGCGAGGAGCAGGGCAAGCAGGAGGCGCGCATCCGCCAGCTGCACGAGCTGCTCCAGGCCGCGAAGGTCGGCGAGGCTCCCACCACCAAGGGCGTCGCGGCACCCGGCACGGTGCTCACGATCCGCTACGACGGGGACGACGAGACGGAGACCTTCCTGCTCGCGACCCGTGAAGAGGGCGCGCACGGCGAGATGGAGGTCTACTCTCCGCTGTCGCCGCTCGGCAAGGCCCTGAACGGCGCGAAGGACGGTGAGACCGTCTCGTACGAGCTGCCCAACGGCAAGCAGCAGAAGGTCACGCTGATCTCCGCTGTTCCGTACCAGGCGTAGTAGCAACACCCCCAAAAACGTGCGAGAGGCCGGTCACTTCGGTGGCCGGCCTTTCACGCGTTCCAGCAGCGGCCGCACGCGTGGGGGCACCGGCGTCGACAGCGCGATGGACGTGGACAACCGCCGCACGTGAGGCACGTCGACGATGTGGTCGACCACGCGCTGCAGGTCCGCGTTGGACCTCGCGACCATCCGCACGAACAGGTCCCCCTGGCCCGTCGTGGCGTGCACCTCGCACACCTCGCTGATCGCGGCCAGCCCTTCACACACCTCGGCCCGCCGCCCCTGCGCGATCTCGACCGTCGCGAACGCCGTCAGCCCGTACCCCATCGCCCCGAGGTCGAGCGCCGGCGGGAACCCGGTGAGCACGCCCCTGTCGGTCAATCGATCCAGTCGGGCCTGCACGGTTCCGCGGGCGACCCCCAGTCGGCGGGAGCATTCGAGAACGCCCAGACGGGGCTCGTCCGTCAAGAGCAGGAGCAGCTTCGCGTCCAGTTCGTCGACGGGCTGGTCAGAGTGCTCACCCTGTTGATCCGAAGGCATAGATCACTATACAAATTGTCCTGAGAAATCGCTGACTGTTGCTCACCCTGTCGGGTCGAATCATGCTGATGGACATGACTCAGCAGCTTGACGACGTGAGCTACGACCAGCTCCGGCAGCTCGTGGGGTTGGTCGACTACGACGCGACCAAGGACCCCTTCCCCGTGCGCGCCATGGACGCCGTGGTGTTCGTCGCGGGCAACGCCACGCAGACCGCGTGGCTCTACCAGGTGGCGTTCGGCATGGAGCTCGTGGCCTACGCGGGCCCCGAGACCGGCCAGCGCACCCACAAGTCGTTCGTGCTGAAGTCGGGCTCGGCCCGCTTCGTGATCCACGGCGGCGTCACGCCCGGTTCCGAACTCCTCGACCACCACCGCCGCCACGGCGACGGCGTCGTCGACCTGGCACTGGAAGTCGGCGACGTCGACCAGTGCATCAAGCACGCCCGCGAGCAGGGCGCCACCGTCCTCGAAGAGCCGCACGACGTGTCCGACGAACACGGCACCGTGCGCCTCGCCGCGATCGCGACGTACGGCGAGACCCGCCACACGCTCGTCGACCGCACCAAGTACGACGGCCCCTACCTGCCGGGTTACGTCGCGCGCACCTCGACGGTGAAGCGTCCGGAAGGCGCCCCGAAGCGCCTCTTCCAGGCCGTCGACCACTGCGTCGGCAACGTAGAGCTCGGCAAGATGGACTACTGGGTCGAGTGGTACAACCGCGTCATGGGCTTCGTGAACATGGCGGAGTTCATCGGCGACGACATCGCCACGGACTACTCGGCGCTGATGTCCAAGGTCGTCTCGAACGGCAACCACCGCGTCAAGTTCCCGCTGAACGAGCCGGCGATCGCGAAGAAGAAGTCGCAGATCGACGAGTACCTCGAGTTCTACGAGGGCGCGGGTGTCCAGCACATCGCCCTGGCGACCAACGACATCATCAAGACCGTCACGGCCATGCGCGACGCGGGCGTCGAGTTCCTCGAGACCCCGGACTCGTACTACGACGACCCGGCCCTGCGCGCCCGCATCGGTGAGGTCCGCGTCCCGATCGAGACCCTCAAGGAACACCGCATCCTGGTCGACCGCGACGAGGACGGCTACCTGCTCCAGATCTTCACGAAGCCGATCGGCGACCGCCCGACCGTCTTCTACGAACTGATCGAGCGCCACGGCTCCCTGGGCTTCGGCAAGGGCAACTTCAAGGCACTTTTCGAGGCGATCGAGCGCGAACAGGAGCGACGCGGCAACCTCTGATGCCGATCCCCCGGTAGGCTGCCTTACGGGGGACTCACATCGGGTGGAGGTGGCATGGCATTCGCGCGACGCGTGGCCGCGGTGATTCCGCTGGTCGGAGCCGTGACCACGGCTGCGGCACTGACCGGCGCCGCTTTCCTGACCGTGGCGCACGCGGGCTGTGACGAGGCCGGCCGCTTCGTCCGCACCGGCGAGACGATCCAGTTCGTCGGCGGTTGCGTGAACGGCGCCGACCTACCAGCGGCTCCGACAGCCGAGGCCGAGAACGTGGACAGGTTCGGCTCGAAGAAGCCTTGAGCAACGTAAAAGGCCCCCTCCCCAGCACGGGAGGGGGCCTTTCGCATGCCTAGGACTCAGCCCAGCGCCTCGATCAGGTCGGCGACCAGGTCGTCCCCGGACTCGATCCCCACCGACACCCGCACCAGGTCCGCAGGCACCTCCAGCAACGAGCCGGACGTGGACGCGTGCGTCATCTTGCCGGGGTGCTCGATCAGCGACTCGACGCCGCCCAGCGACTCCGCCAGCAGGAACAGCTTCGTCCGGGCACAAACCTCCAGAGCCGCCTCCTCGCCACCGTCGACGATGAACGACACCATCCCGCCGAACCGGCTCATCTGCTTCGCGGCGACCGCGTGTCCGGGGTGCGACTCCAGCCCGGGGTAGATGACCTTCTTGATCCGCGGGTGCCGCGTCAGGGCCTCGGCGACCAGCTCGGCGTTGTCCGAGTGCTTGGCCATCCGCAGCTCGAGCGTCTTGATGCCGCGCAGGGTCAGGTAGGCGTCGAACGGCCCGGGGACCGCGCCGGCGCCGTTCTGCAGGAACGCGAACGCCGCGTCCAGTTCCTCGTCCGAGGTGATCAGCGCGCCGCCGACGACGTCGGAGTGGCCGCCGATGTACTTGGTGGTCGAGTGCAGCACGACGTCCGCGCCGAGCTCCAGCGGGGTCTGCAGGGCGGGCGAGGCGAAGGTGTTGTCCACCACCAGGCGAGCGCCGGCGCCGTGGGCGACCGAGGCGATCGCCGCGATGTCGCCGATGTTCAGCAGCGGGTTGGTGGGCGTCTCGATCCACACGAGCTTGGTCTCGGGACGGATGGCCGCGCGGATGGCGTCGACGTCCGAGACGGGGGCCGGCGAGTGGGTCACGCCCCACTGCGAGAAGACCTTGTCGATCAGCCGGAACGTGCCGCCGTAGGCGTCGTTCGGGATGACGATGTGGTCGCCGGGCTTGAGGAACGTGCGCAGTGCGGCGTCGGTCGCACCCATGCCGGAGGAGAACGCACGGCCGTAACGGCCGCGTTCGAGGGACGCGAGGCACGTTTCCAGTGCACGGCGGGTCGGGTTGCCGGTGCGGGAGTACTCGAAGCCCTCACGCAGGCCGCCGACGCCGTCCTGGGCGTACGTGGAGGTCGCGTAGATGGGGACGTTCACCGCACCCGTGGTCGGGTCCGGGTCCTGACCGGCGTGGATCGCCCTGGTGGCGAAGCCGTATGGGGTGCTCATGTCCGAAGGGTACTCACCCGTCTGGCGGTCGACGGCGTGAGTCCACGTCGTGAACACCCGGAAACGACCCCGCGAATGACGCAGCCCCCGGCCACCGCGAGGTGACCGGGGGCTGAGCCGAAGGCTTTACCAGCCCTGCTGCTGACCGCCGTAGCCCTGCTGCGGAGGCTGGCCGTAGCCACCCTGCTGCGGAGGCTGCTGCTGCGGGTAGCCGCCGGTGTTCGGCTGGCCGTAACCCTGCTGCTGCTGGCCGTAGCCGCCGCCACCGCCGTAGGAGGCCGTGTCCGGCCAGTTGATCACGACGGTGCCGCAGATCTTGTCGGAGTACGTCTCGTTCTTCGGCTTGTTCCACAGCGGCGCGAGGAAGTTGATCAGCGAGCCGATGCCGCAGAGCAGACCGAACGCGTTGTTCAGCAGAAGGCGCAGGAAGGCCACGCCACCGCCGGGCGGCTGCTGCGTGTCCTCCTTGATGACCTTGATCTTCGCGACCTTCTTGCCGAGCGACTGTCCGGTGGAACCGCCCTTGAGGACCGTGTTCCAGATGTAGAAGGCGAACAGACCGCCGTAACCGACGAGGTACGCGACCAGCACGAGGATGCCCGCGGACGACGGGTCGGACGGGTCGGCCGTGGCCGCGCCGATCCCGCCGACGACACCGATGATCAGGCCCGCGACGAGACCGGGAGCGGCGTAGTCGATCAGGCCGGCCACCGCGCGCGAACCCCACTCGGCGTAGCCGGTGGGCGGCATGGGGGCCGCGCCGTAGCCGGGCTGGCCGTAACCGCCGGGCTGACCGTAGGCCTGCTGCTGGGGCTGGCCGTACGGGTTCGACTGCGGAGCACCGTAGGGCTGCTGCGGCTGACCGTAGGCCTGCTGCTGCGGCTGACCGTACGGGTTCGACTGCGGAGCACCGTAAGGCTGCTGCTGCTGCTGCTGCGGCTGACCGTAGGGCTGCTGCGGGGCGCCGTAGGCCGGCGGCTGGGCGGGGAACCCGCCGGAGCCGGGGCCCTGTGCCGGGAAGCCACCCGAGGCGGGAGGCACCTGGCCGGGGCTGACGACCTGGGTGGCGTCCGCGTTCTGCTGCGGTGCGGCAGGAGCCTGACCAGGCGAGACGACCTGCGTCGCGTCCGGGTTGGGGTTCGCCGCGGACGGCTGGCCACCTCCCGGGACGATCTGCGTTGCGTCCGCGTTGGGCTCCTGCGGCTGACCGCCGAACGGATTTCCTGGCGGCTGCGGAGCGTTCATCCGGTTTCCAACCCCCTTGGCTGGGCCGTGTACGAGTGAGACAGGTGTTGATCTGGGGCGTCACGCTATCGGACGCACCCGCTTCTACGCTCAGCGACCAGCCAAGAACCCCAGAACGTCTTGCCGAGTTACGACGCCCGCAGGCTTGCCGTCCTCCAGGACGAGGGCGGCGTCGGCGTTCGAGAGGGCGTTCATGGCGATGCCGACCGGCTCACCGGCGCCGAGGGTCGGCAGCGGCGGCGACATGTGCCTGTCGAGGCGGTCGGAGAGCTGGGCCTTGCCGGTGAACAGCGCGTCGAGCAGGTCGCGCTCGTTGACGGCGCCGGCGACCTCGGCCGCCATGACCGGCGGTTCGGCGTTGACGACGGGCATCTGCGAGACGCCGAACTCGCGCAGGATCGCGACGGCGTCACCCACGGTCTCGTTCGGGTGGGCGTGCACGAGGTCGGGGAGCATCCCGCCCTTGCGGCGCAGCACGTCGCCGACGGTCGCGCCGGTCGAGTCGGGCGGCAGGAAGCCGTAGGACGCCATCCAGCGGTCGTTGAAGACCTTGGACAGGTAGCCGCGGCCGCCGTCCGGGAGGATCACGACCACGACGGCGTCCTCGGGCAGGTCCTTCGCGACGCGCAGCGCGGCGGCGGCCGCCATGCCGCAGGAACCGCCGACGAGCAGGCCCTCCTCGCGGGCGAGGCGGCGGGTGATGTCGAACGAGTCGGCGTCCGAGACCTCGACGATCCGGTCGGCGACGGTCTTGTCGTACGCCTCGGGCCAGAAGTCCTCGCCGACGCCCTCGACCAGGTACGGACGGCCGGTGCCGCCGGAGTAGACGGAGCCTTCCGGGTCCGCGCCGATGACCTGCACGGCGCCGTCGGAGACGTCCTTGAGGTACCGGCCGGTGCCGGAGATCGTGCCGCCGGTGCCGACGCCCGCGACGAAGTGCGTGATCTTGCCTTCGGTCTGGCGCCAGATCTCGGGGCCGGTCTGGTGGTAGTGGCTCGCCGGGTTCTCCGGGTTCGCGTACTGGTTCGGCTTCCAGGCGCCGGGGATCTCGCGGACGAGCCGGTCGGAGACGTTGTAGTACGAGTCCGGGTGCTCGGGCGCGACGGCGGTCGGGCACACCACGACCTCGGCGCCGTAGGCCTTGAGGACGTTGCGCTTGTCCTCGCTGACCTTGTCCGGGCACACGAAGACGCACTTGTAGCCCTTGCGCTGGGCGACGAGCGCGAGCCCGACGCCGGTGTTGCCGGAGGTCGGCTCGACGATCGTGCCGCCGGGCTGCAGCTCACCGGACTTCTCGGCGGCCTCGACCATCCGGAGCGCGATGCGGTCCTTCACGCTGCCGCCGGGGTTCAGGTACTCGACCTTGGCCAGCACCGTGGCCTTGATCCCCGTCGTCAGGGAGTTGAGCTTGACCAGCGGCGTGTTGCCGACCAGATCGACGACGTGCTCGACGTACTCCACCGGTATCTACTCCCTGCTCCCACTCTCCGAGATAGCGGGACGAAGCGTAGCTCTAGTGACTGCGGAGGTTGATTCGAACAGCGGAACGCACGATGCGGGGTGGAAGGGGGTGGTGCGGATGATCGGGCTCAGGACGCTTCGTGCGGTGGCGATGACCGCCGCGACGCTCGGCGGACTCTCGGGTGCGCTGGTCGGCCTGCTCACTGAGCAGGGACGACGTGCTCGGGTGGCCATCGGCGTGCTCGAACACCTCTGGCCGGCGCCGGACGGCGTGTACCTCGACGACGGTGGCGATCCGCTGCGGCTGGCGGTGCTCGGCGACTCGATGGCGGTGGGTGTCGGTGTGACCCATCCCTCGCAGATGCCGGGCGTGTTGCTGGCCCAGGCGCTGGCAGAGGAGGCGGGCCGGCCGGTGCGCCTGTCGACGTACGCCATCAGCGGCTCGACCACCCGTGACCTGGTGCCTCAGGTCGACGCGGCCGTGCGGGACGCGCCCCAGGTCGCGTTGATCATCATCGGCGCGAACGACGTGACGTCGCGGATCGGCCCGCGCGAGTCCGCCCGGCTGCTGGGCGAGCAGGTCGGGAAACTTCGCGCGATCGGGTGCGGTGTCGTCGTCGGGACCTGCCCCGACCTCGGGATCGTGCGGCCGATCCCGCAGCCCTTGCGGATGGTCGGGCACCGGTACAGCCTGCGGCTCGCGGCGGCGCAGACCGCCGAGGTGAAGCGGGCCGGCGGTGTCGCGGTGTCGATGGCGAACCTGCTGGCGCCGGAGTTCATGGCACGGCACGTGGACATGTTCAGCTCGGACCGCTTCCACCCCAGTTCCGTCGGCTACGAGGCTGCGGCGGGGGTGCTGCTGGCGCCGTTGTGCCAGGTGGCGGGGCTGTGGCCGGGCGGGGTCGCGCCGGTGCTGCCGTTGCGGTCGGCGGCCGCGCTGGCCGTGCGGCCCTCTCGCGTGCCGACGTGGCTGCAGAAGCGGCACGCCTGAGTTTCGGAATTCTCGTCACTCGCGCTGGCCGGGGTGAGCGCCCGTTAACTAGGCTCGACGGCAACCTTGACTCTCAACGAGGAGTTTCGTGATGCCTGAGGCCGTGATCGTCTCCGCTGCCCGCTCCCCCATCGGCCGTGCGGGCAAGGGCTCGCTGAAGGACGTTCGGCCCGACGACCTGGTGGCGCGGATGATCCGCGCGGCACTGGACAAGGTGCCGCAGCTCGACCCCGCGCAGATCGACGACCTGATGCTCGGCTGCGGCCTGCCCGGCGGCGAGCAGGGCTTCAACATGGCGCGCATCGTGTCCGTGCTGCTGGGTTACGACAACCTGCCCGGCACGACCGTGACGCGTTACTGCGCTTCTTCGCTGCAGACCACGCGCATGGCCCTGCACGCCATCAAGGCGGGCGAGGGCGACGTGTTCATCTCCGCCGGCGTCGAGACCGTGTCGCGGTTCGCCAAGGGCAGCTCCGACTCGTGGCCGGACACGCACAACCCGCTGTTCGGCGAGGCCGAGGCGCGCACCGCGTCCGTTGCGGCCTCCGGCGCCTCGGAGTGGCTCGACCCGCGTTCGATCGACGTCGTGCCGGACGTCTACATCCCGATGGGCCAGACCGCCGAGAACCTGGCTCTGCTCAAGGGGATCTCGCGCCAGGAGATGGACGAGTTCGGCGTCCGCTCGCAGAACCTCGCCGAGAAGGCCATCGCCGACGGCTTCTGGGCCCGCGAGATCACGCCGGTCACGCTGCCCGACGGCACGGTGGTCTCCGCGGACGACGGCCCGCGCGCAGGCGTCACGTACGAGGCCGTCTCCCAGCTCAAGCCCGTCTTCCGCCCGGACGGCCGCGTCAACGCAGGCAACTGCTGCGCCCTGAACGACGGCGCCGCGGCCCTGGTGGTCATGTCCGACACGAAGGCCCGCGAACTCGGCATCACGCCGCTCGCGCGCATCGTGTCGACCGGCGTCTCGGGCCTGTCGCCCGAGATCATGGGCCTCGGCCCGGTCGAGGCCTCGAAGCGCGCGCTGGCGCTGGCGGGCCTGTCGGTCTCCGACATCGACCTCGTGGAGATCAACGAGGCGTTCGCCGCCCAGGTCATCCCGTCCTACCAGGACCTCGGGATCGACCTGGACCGCCTGAACGTGAACGGTGGCGCCATCGCCGTCGGCCACCCGTTCGGCATGACCGGAGCGCGCATCACCACGACCTTGATCAATTCGCTGCAGTTCCACGACAAGCAGTTCGGTCTCGAGACCATGTGCGTGGGCGGCGGCCAGGGCATGGCGATGGTCATCGAGCGGCTGAGCTGATCTTTCGCACAAGATCTGCAAATTGACGCTTGCAAGTAGCTCCGCTTCACCCGAACGGAGCTACTTGCCTGCCCCCTTTCTGCCGATGAGATGAAACGTCGCGCATTGGCGTCATCAGGCGAGGGGAAGTCCGTCCCTACCGACGAGTAAGGAGGGGTCGGACATGCCCTATGTGTGGTGGCAAAGCGAATACGACCTGCAATGCCATGCTTTCTCGCTCGATCAAGCGAACGGTTCTCCGCGCAGCTTTTACGAGGCCGTCTGCGATCATTCGGTGCCCGACGAACGGGTGTCGCGCGCGCAGGCGGGGTCGTTGTGCGTGGACTGCCTGATCAAGGTGGGCACCGAACTGCCGGACGTGCGCTGGCGCGCCTAAGGGCTGTCCCGCAAAGATCTCCGAGTCGCTTCAGGCATGGTCGGCTGTCATGCACCGCTCGTCCATCCGGCGAGGTTGTGCATCCGAGCGATGCCGAGCATGGCGTGGTGAACGCCATCGCTCCTGAGTCGGCAGTCGCGGAGGATCTTCCAAGTCTTCATTCGCGCGAAGACGTGCTCGACGCGGGCGCGGACTGCCGGGATAGCCGTCGTCGGCGATCGTCGTGGTGAGCGGCGACTCCTCCAAACGCGCGACCACACGTGCTCGATGCGACAGGCTCACGAGCTGTTTCCCTTGTCAGAGCTCAACGAACCGATGACATTCGGCATCCTTGCCTCCAACAAGGGAGCTATCGACTCACCCATAACGGGACAACACTTAGCGCCGCCACATCCCGATCGAACCCGGTGCGCTCTCCACGAAGCCGTGCCGTGCGTAGAGACGACGGCCGGGCGGATCGGCGAGCAGACTGACCTGTGCGCCGGGCGAGGCCTCGTAGATCCTCGCCAGCAGCGCGGTCATGATCGCGTCGCCGAGGCCTTTGCGTTGATGGTGTGGAAGTACCGCCATGTCGATGACGACGAAGTACCAGCCTCCGTCGCCGAGCACGCGGCCCATGCCGGCGGTTTCACCTGATTCCACGTGAATGACGCTCGCGCTGGCCCAGGCACCCTTGATGCCGTTCTCGGCTTCTTCGCGAGTTCTTTCGCTCAGTCCGGATTCCTTGCGCAATCGCAGGTAGTCGTCGACTGACGGTGGTTCCATGATCAGCTGATATGCGGAGTCCATCGCAATTCCCCCAGAAGTCGAATTCCTGATCGTCGTCCCGAACGCCGAAGGGGCGCCCCGCCGCAGCGGAACGCCCCTCCAGCACACCCGTTGCGTCAGTCCGAGTTGAAGTACGACAGCAGGCGCAGGATCTCGGTGTACAGCCACACCAGGGTGACCGTGAGACCGAACGCGATCTGCCACGCGAACTTGGCCGGCACGCCGGCGCGGATCGCCTGGTCGGCGGCGTCGAAGTCGATCAGGAAGCTGAACGCCGCGAGGCCGATGCAGACGAGGCTGAAGATGATCGCGAGCGGGCCACCGCTGCGGAGGCCGAGGCCGCCGTCGGTGAAGAAGCTCATGACCAGGTTGAAGAGCATGAGGATGCCGACGCCGATGATCGCGCCGACGATCCACTTGGTGAACTTCGGCGTGACGCGGATCGCACCCGTCTTGTAGACGACGAGCATTCCGAAGAACACGCCGAGCGTGCCGATGATGGCCTGACCGATCATCACGACACCCTGACCCGGGTTGCCGGTCATGCGGTCGACCATGTTGCCGATGATCCCGCTGAACGCGCCGAGGAAGACACCCTCAACGGCGGCGTAGGCGAGGACGAGCGGCGGGCTCGGCATCTTCTTGAACATGATGACGAGGGCGAGCACCAGACCGATGATCGCCGCGGGGAACAGCAGACCCCACGCCTTCATGAGGTACGTGATGACGGCCGTCGTGGCCACCAGGGCGAGCGTCATGCCCGTCTTGGTGACGACGTCGTCGATCGTCATCGGCCGCTCGCTGGTCAGCGGCGGCGGGGCCTGCTGGTAGCCAGCCTGCTGCTCTGGCTGGCCGAAGCCTGCGTAGCCTCCGTACCCGCCGCCGGTCGGCAGGTTGCGGAAGGCCGGGTTGCTGCTCGAGCGCACCTGATCCTCCTGTGGCGTTGCTTTACGCCGTCACTGGGTTCAACGAGCACGCTCGGTGCCATGTTCCCCATCGGTAAAGGCGACTTTACCCCCGACGACGATCACACGTGCGCAAATACTGCGCCAACTCCAGAGCGTTATACGACTACGGCGTGTCGCGGCGTGTCCCACCCGAACCGAGTAAGCCGCGTCACATTCCAATCACGTTCACACGCAGAGTAGCGGGACACTTCCCCCTCGTGGCGGCTTGTCCCCGGTGTGGGGGACCGACAAGCTCGCACGCGGGATAATCCGCAGGTCAGAGGGGATCAAGATCCAAATGGGCTGGAAACGTCTGGCCGCCGTGGCGATGGTTTCGGGGCTCGCGCTCCTGACCGTCCCCGCGACGGCGACAGCTGTCGGCGTCAAGGGCATCGGCCACAACGCGTCAGGGCTCCAGCCCAACGCCACACCCGGTAGCGAGTGGCACGGCTCATACATTTGGCAGGACAAGCAGGTGTGGTGCGTCCAGTACGCACTGCCCGCGCCGGACAGCAACGTCGGCTACCAGCCCGGTGACGCACTGCGCACCAAGGCGGGCAAGGACCTCGCACCGGACATCGCGGCGAACATCTCCTACCTGCTGCTGCGCTACTCCACGACCAAGTCGCCGGAGGAGGCCGCGGCCCTCGCGCACCTGCTGCACAGCTGGACGTCGGTGCCCGACGGCGCGGTGCGGCTCGACACGACCGACCCGAAGTTCCTCGCCTACGACGCGGCCTTCTACGCCGCGCGCCTGCCGCAGCCCGTCCTGGACGCCGTCGCGCGCCTCAAGACCGACGCCGAGGCGAACCGCGGCCCGTGGAAGCTCACCGCGACCGCGCCGAAGAAACCGCTGATCATCGACACCGAGTCCACCTGGACGCTGTCGCTGGTCAAGGCGAACGACAAGGGCGTCACGAACGCCCCGATCAACTTCACCCTGACCGACGCGAAGCTGGCCGACGGCGCCACCAGCGGCACGGCCACCACGGGCGCGGACGGCAGCCCCGCCGCCGTCAAGGTCATCGCCACCGGCCCCAAGCCGTCGATCGCGGCCGTCGCGGACTCGCCCGCCGACAAGCCGGTCGTGCACTTCCCGATCCAGACCGAGAACATGCAGCGCATGGTCACGACCGGCGGCGAGAAGAAGCTGAACGCCGCCGCGAACGGCACTGCCAAGACCGCTCCCGGTGCCGTGAAGATCACGAAGATCGACTCGGAGACGAAGAAGTCCATCGCGGGCGTCGCGCTGCGCGTCACGGCCAAGGACCAGACGAAGGCCGCGAAGAAGCAGGACGACACCGACCTGGTCGGCACGGACGGCAAGCCGCTGGTGCTGCAGACCGGTCCCGACGGCACGGTCGAGATCCCGGACCTGCGCACCCCGCAGGAGATCTGCCTCGTCGAGGTGGCCGCGCCCAAGGGTTACGAGGAGTTCTTCGACCCGAAGGCGCCACCGTCGGCGTGCGGCACGCTCGCGGCGGGTCAGACCCTGGCGCTGGAACTGGTGAACAAGCCGAACAAGCCGGTCGTGCCCAGCACGATCCCGGCGGGCACCGACGGTCAGACGCCGGTCGCGACCGCGTCGTTCGACACGCGGCTCCGTCCGGGACTGATGCTGACGGCGGGTGGCCTGGTGCTGCTCGGCGCGGCGCTGGCAGGCTTCCTGGTGTGGCGCAGGCAGTGAGTCCCAAGGCTTTCCTGACCGGCGTGCTGGTGGCGGGTGTGGCCGCCGCCAGCGTGCTGGTCACCACGTCCGAGACCGAGGTCGTCGCCGGCCGCGCGGTCGCGGACGAGATCCCGGTGGTGGGACCGGGGCCGGTCGCCGACAGCCTGAGCACCGGCCGCGGTCCCGACCTCACCGGGCTGGTCGGCGGGGCGAACACGGCCAACGCCAGGCCCGCCGATCCCACCACGCAGCAACAGCAGCAGCCCGCGCCGCCCAAGGCGGGTCCGGGTTCCGTCCGCCTGCCCTCCGGGGGTTCGGCGACGTTGGTGCGCAAGGAGGTCAAGGACGGCGTGCTGCCCGTGCCCGACGGCATCGGCGAGGCGACGTGGTGGGGCACCGAGCTCGCGGCCTCCGAGGGCGCGACGGTGCTCGCCGGGCACGTCGACTGGAAGGGCGCGAAGGGCCCGTTCGCGGAGCTGTGGCAGGCGCAGAACGGCCGTGAGGTCGTCATCGCCGACAGCGCGGGCAAGGAGTTCAAGTTCCGCATCAAGCAGATCGAGACCGTCCGCAAGGAGGAGCTCCCGGCGCGCGCCGTCGAGTTCTTCGGGCCGCGCGGGCCGCACCGGCTGGTGCTGGTCACCTGCGGCGGTACCTGGATCGGTGGTCAGCAGGGGTACGAAGCGAACAGAGTGGTCATCGCCGAACCCGTTCAGTAGTCAATCGCACACCTCACGCAACCCGTTCAGGTGATGAATCGTCTCCTAAGGTGTGAAGCGGTGGGGATGGTTGACCACGGGCCTGGCTCTGGGGCTGGTTCTGGCGATGGTGATGACGCTGGGCTCCCAGAACGACCCGGCGCCCCAGGCGGACTCGGGCCCCCTGCCGATGGCACCGAGACTGCCCGCTCCCAAGGACGCCGGACCGACGCCGACGGTGCCCGCCCCCACGCCCGAGCAGGTGGCGAAGCAGCCGTGGATGCACAAGCTCGCGCCGGGTGAGAAGCCACCGCAGTTCGTGCTCTTCTCGTTCGACGGCGCGGTGTCGAAGCAGCACTGGGACAAGGTCCTGCCGATCGCGAAGGCCAAGAACGCGCACGTGACGGGCCTGCTGTCCGGTGTCTACATGCTGGCGGACCCGGACAAGAGCCAGTACCAGCCCCCGGCGGGCCTCAAGCGCGGCCTGTCCGACATCGACTTCGGCGGCACCAGGCAGGACGTCACGTCGCGCATCGCCTACCTGAACCAGGTGATCGCCGACGGCCACGAGATCGGCACGCACTACAACGGCCACTTCTGCTCGAACGGCTCCCAGCCGTCGGTCGACAAGTGGGACACCGCGGCCTGGAACGCGGAGCTCGCCCAGTTCAAGCAGATCGTCGACAGGTCCCGCGCCGCCGGGCTGAACCTGCCCGCCGACGCCGTCCGGGGTGGACGGACGCCGTGCCTGGAAGGCAAGTGGGACCAGGCCTTCCCCGCGATGGCCGCGAACGGGCTCGTCTACGACACCAGCCAGGTCGCGCTCGGCGTGCAGTGGCCGACCGTCCAAAACGGACTCTACGAGTTCCCGATGCCCGAGGTCCGCGTTCCCGGACTGGGCAAGCAGGTCGTCATGATGGACTTCAACCTCTGGTACTCGCTCAACCAGGCCAAGGACGAGCCCTGGCGCGCGGCCGACTTCTCCCAGATCGTGCTCGACACCTACAAGTCGGTGCACCAAGCGGCGTTGAACGGCAACCGCGCGCCGATCGTCGTCGGCAACCACTTCAACGAGTGGAACGGCAACGCGTTCTCGACGGCGATGGAGCAGTTCATGGAGTTCGTGTGCGACAAGCCGGAGACGGTGTGCGCCACCTACACCGAGGTGATCCAGTGGATGCAGCTGCAGGATCCGGCGGTGCTCGACCAGCTCCGCCGGATGCCCGCTGCCCGCAACTAGCTCCTAGCCGTCGGTGGAGATGATCCGGTCGTCGTTCGCGCCGGGTGAGCCGTTCGCGTCCTGGTTGGACGTGCCCAGCCACAGCGTGCCGTCCGGCGCCGGGGCCACCGCGCGCACGCGGCCGTAGCTCGTGAACACCGCCTGCGGGGTGCCGAGCGTGGTGCCGTTCACCGGGATCTTCCACACGCGCTTGCCGGTGACCGCGCCGACGTACAGGGCGTTCTTGTAGAAGGCGATGCCGGTCGGACCGGCCTGGCTGGTGGACCACGTCTTGACCGGGTTGGTCATGCCCGCGGTGTTGCAGTTGCCCTCACACGTCGGCCAGCCGTAGTTCTTGCCGGCCTCGATGCGGTTGACCTCGTCGGTCCTGCTGTTGCCGAACTCCGTGGCGTACGCGGTGTTGCCGATCCACGTGATGCCCTGGACGTTGCGGTGGCCGATCGAGTAGACGACGCTGCCGGCGCGAGGGTTGCCGGCAGCGGGCTTGCCCGTGGCGTCGAAGCGCAGGACCTTGCCGCCCAGCGAGTTCCAGTTCTGCGCGGTGGACGTGTTCTGGCCGTCGCCCGTGGTCGCCCACAGGAAGCCGTCCGGACCCCACTCCAGCCCGCCGCCGTTGTGGTAGCGGTTCTTCGGGATGCCGGTCACGATCGGCTGTGGCGTGCCACCGAGCTGCAGCTTGGCGACGCGGTTGTCGTTCGCCGTGGAGTAGTAGATGAAGACCGAGTTGTCGGTCGCGAAGCTCTTCGACACGGCGAGGCCGAGCAGTCCGCCCTCACCACCGGTCGTCTGGGCCTGTTCCACCGTGTCCAGTTCGGTCACGGTCGTGCCCTGGAGTTTCTTGATCTTCCTGGTGTCCCGCTCGGTGAAGATGCCGCTGCCGTCCGGCAGGAACTCGATGTCCCACGGGATGTCGAGCCTCGTGGCGAGTGTCCGTTCGGCCAGGACGGAGGGGTCGTCCTGCGCCGAGGCCGGCACGACGCAGAGGGACGCGGTCATGGCAGTGCAGGCTGCTGCCGCTGCGATACGACGAGCACGCATGTGCTCTCCTTCGGGTCCGCTCGTGGTTGTCTGCGACGGCGGAGTTGCAGGGAGTGTCTACGCAATCACAGATCGCAGTACCCCGCAACAGTGGTCGGAGGTCCCGGTATTCCCGGGTTCCGAACCAGCGAAACGGGACACCACCCGTCCGATGACTTTCGGGAACTTCGTGGACGGTCTAGACCTTGGTGGCCCGGAAGACATACCGTGTGGGTCGCCGCCGCACCCCACGGAAAGCGCTTGCCAGCCCGGTTCGGGCAGGTAGGCCCGACACCCGAGGAGTTGCGCATGAACGTTGCCGTCACCACGACCGAGACCAAGCTGCCCGAGGTCAGGCGCGAGTGGGTCAAGCCCGACTTCCGCGACTTCGAGACTCCGATGGAGGTCACCGCCTACGCGGCTCGCAGCTGACGTCAGGCACCGTGCCGAGGTTCCTGGCAGGCTGCCGGGAACCTCGGCCCCGCGCGCGTTCCGGAGGAGTTCTCACCCATGACTGCCGTTGCCCCCGCGGAGTTCGTCGCCGAGCTCCGCGCCCTCGCGCCCCGGTACTGGGACACCCACCCGTTCCACCTGCGCATGCACGCCGGACAGCTGAGCAAGCACGAGCTGCAGGCGTGGGCGGCGAACCGCTGGTACTACCAGCGTTGCATCGCGCAGAAGGACGCCGCGATCCTCTCCAACTGCCCGTCTCCGGAAATTCGGCGCCAGTGGCGCGAGCGGATCGTCTGGCACGACGGCACGCAGCCGGGCGAGGGCGGCGCCGAGAACTGGATCCGGCTCGCGGAGGCCGTGGGACTGACGCGGGAAGAGGTGCTCGACGAACGGCACGTGCTGCCCGGCACGCGGTTCGCCGTCGACGCCTACGTCAACTTCGCGCGCACCAAGCCGTGGGTCGAGGCGATCGCGTCCGGGCTCACCGAGATGTTCTCGGGTGCGTTGATGCGCAAGCGTTTGGCGGCGTTGCGGGAGCAGTACCCGTGGATCGCCGAGGAGGGCTTCGCGTACTTCACGAACCGCATCGAGGCGGTCGTCGGCGAGGGCCGGGCCACTGTGGACATCGTGGTCGAGCACTCCCTGACCCGCGAACAGCAACTGGCCGCTGTCGACGCGCTGTCGTTCAAGTGCGACGTGCTGCGGGCCGTGCTGGACGCCGTCGACTACTACTCCGGCAAGGGCAAGCCGTGACCGTGGTCGCGCTGGACGCCGTGCCGAGGATCCGGCGCGGCGTGAAGTGCACCTACGACCAGATTCGCTCCGCCCACGTGGTGCTGTTCCCCGAGGGCGTGCTGGTGCTGAACGAGACCGCCGCTTCCGTTGTGGCGCTGTGCGATGGCGTCCGGTCGATCGGCGACATCGCCGTGGTGCTGGCGGACTCCTACGACGGCGTCGAGCCTTCCGACGTGGCCGAGCTGGTGGCCCGCATGGTCGAACGAAGGGTGGTGGACGTCGATGGCTGAGGCGCCCTTCGGCCTGCTGGCCGAGCTGACGCACCGGTGTCCGTTGCAGTGCGGCTACTGCTCGAACCCGCTGGAACTGGTCCGCCGCGACGCCGAGCTGTCGACCGAGGACTGGCGGCGCGTGTTCGACCAGGCCCGGTCGCTGGGCTGCCTGCAGATCCACCTGTCCGGCGGCGAACCGCTGCTGCGGCCGGACCTGCCCTCGCTGGTGGAGCACGCGAACAGCCTGGGCTGCTACGTCAACCTGGTCACGTCGGGAGTCGGCCTCTCGCGCGAGCGGTTGCATTCGCTGGCTTCCCTCGGTGTCGACCACGTGCAGCTCTCATTGCAGGACGCGACCCGTGCCGGGAACGACCGGATTGCGGGCATCAAGGCGTTCGACCGCAAGGTGGAGGCCGCTTCTTTCGTCCTCGACGAGGGCCTGCCGCTGACGGTGAACACGGTGCTGCACCGGCAGAACCTCGACAACATCGCCGGGATCATCGCGATGGCCGAGCAGATGGGCGCCGAGCGCCTGGAGCTCGCCAACACCCAGTACTACGGCTGGGCGCTGCGCAACCGCGCGGTGCTGCTGCCGACGCGTGAACAGCTCGCCGTCGCCGACCCGATCGTGGCCGCGGCGCAGGAACGCCTGCGCGGCCGGATGGAGATCGTCTACGTCATCGCGGACTACCACGAGGCCCACCCGAAACCCTGCATGTACGGGTGGGGCGCCCGGCAGCTGACGGTGGCACCGAACGGCGACGTGCTCCCCTGCCCCGCCGCCACGGTGATCAGCTCTTTGCAGATCGAGAACGTGCGCGACTCGTCGTTGCACGACATCTGGCACCACTCGCCGTCGTTCAACGCCTTCCGCGGCTTCGAGTGGATGCGGGACCCGTGCCGCTCCTGCCCGCGCAAGGAGATCGACTTCGGCGGGTGCCGCTGCCAGGCGTTCCAGCTGACGGGTGACGCCGCGGCGACCGATCCCGTCTGCTCCCTGTCCCCCGAGCGGTCCACTGTGGACCTGATCCTGGAGACCGAGATGGCGCCGGCCGAGGTGCCCGCGATGGCGATGAGGAAGATGCGGTGAAGGCGGTTCTGCTCGGCACGACGGCGGGTGGCGGTTTCCCGCAGTGGAACTGCGCCTGCTCGCTGTGCGTGCGCGCCCGTTCCGGCTCACTGCCCTCGCGGTCGCAGGACTGCCTGGCGATCAGCGGCAACGGCACCGATTGGTGGCTGGTCAACGCCTCGCCGGACGTCCGGACGCAGATCGCCTCGTGTGCGTCGCTGAACCCCGGCCCCGGCGCGCGGGACACGCCGTTGCGCGGCGCCCTGTTCACGGACGCCGAACTCGACCACACGCTGGGGCTGCTGACCCTGCGGGGCGGCGCGGGCCTGACGGTGTGGGCGCCCGGCACGGTCCTGCACGCGTTGAAGGACCAGTTCGACCTGCGGACGGTGATCGACGGGTACGCGCCGGTGGCGTGGCGCCAGGTCGACGGCCCGTTCTCCCTGGACGGCCTGGAGGTCTCGGCGATCCCGATCAGCGGCAAGCGCCCGAAGTACGCCCGGTCGTCCACTGTGGACGGCGATTGGGTGGTCGCGTACCGGTTCCACGATCCCGCCACCGGTGGTGTGCTGGTCTACGCGCCGTGCCTGGCGTCCTGGCCCGACGGTTTCGACGAGGTGGTGGCCGGGGCGGACTGCCTGGTGCTGGACGGCACGTTCTACGCGGCCTCGGAGATGGGGTCGGCGACCGGCAGCTCGTCCGGGCAGGCCGCCATGGGCCACCTGCCGATCACGGCCTCGCTGCCCGAACTGCGGCGGTTCCCGTCCGTGCGGCGGATCTACACGCACCTCAACAACACCAACCCGGTGCTCGACCCGTCGTCACCGGAGTCGGAGAAGCTGCGCGAGGCGGGTGTGGAGGTTCCGCTCGACGGGACTGTGATCGAGCTTTAGGTCAGAATCGGCGGATGTCGTTCGTGATCGGTGGGCGTCCGCTGGCAGAGCGGATCACCGCGGAGATGCCGTCCTTCGTGCGGCTGGTGCTCGCGAAGATCACCGAGCGGGTGCCCGCCTACCAGCAGCTGCCCGCGGAGGAGCTGTCCGGCGACATCGCCCGCGTGATCGAGGGGACGCTGCGGGCGTTCGCCGAGGTGCTGCGCAGCCGTGAGCTCCCGACCGCGGCAGAGCTGGGGTTCCTGCGCGAGTCGGCGGCACGGCGCGCGGAGGAGGGCGTGCCCATCGACGTCGTGCTGACGGCGTACCACGTGGGCATCCAGGTGGTCTGGGACGTGCTGGTCCCCGAGGCGAGGCCCGAGGAGGTCGGCGAGGTGCTGGCGCTCAACGCGCTGGCGATGCGGTACCTGCAGGCCGTGACGCCGGTCGTGGGCGCCGGTTACCTCGACGAGCGGCAGACGATCGTCGACGACGAGCGGTCGGCGCGGCACCTGGCGCTGACCGGGCTGCTCGACGGCACGCGCGTCGCGGACGGGCCGGTGGTCGTGCTGGCCGTGTCCGTGCCGCCGCACCCGGACGAGCTGACCGACGGTGTGGACGCCGCGATCGCGGGTCGGCGCAAGCTGCGGAGGCTGCGGACGGAACTGGAGCGGCACAGCCGTGAGCCTGTGCTGTCGTCGCTCACGCCCACGGGTGGCCTGGCCCTCGTCCCGGGCGACGACACGCGGCTGGAGCAGGTGGTGGCCGACGTGACGCGGGCGGCGGGCGTGCCGTTGACGGTGGCGGCGGTCGCGGCCCCTCCCTCCGGGGTCGCGGCCGCCGCCAGGCTGGCCCGTGAGGTGCTCGACGTCGCCGTGCGCTCGGGTCCTGGCCTGTACCGGCTCACGGACATGTTGCTGGAGTACCAGCTGTCGCGGCCGAGCGCCGCCCTGGAACCGCTGGCGGCCGTCGTCGCGCCCCTGTCCGAGGAACTGGTGCAGACGCTCGAGGTCTACCTGCGCCGGGGGTCGCGCAGGCCCGCCGCCACCGAACTGCACGTGCACCCGAACACCGTGGACTACCGGCTGCGGCGCGTGGCCGAGCTGACCGGCCTCGACCCGACCCGCATCGAGCACGTCACGCTGCTGACGGCCGCGCTGGCGGCGAGGTCAGCCACCGACCAGCGGCAGCACGGGCGTTGAGCAGTCCGGTGGCCGCGCGGCCGGTGGGTCGAGCGCGTTGAGCACCTCCCGCAGCGCCACGTGGTCGAACGCCAGCGCGAGGTGGTCGGCGAAGTCGTTGGCGCACAGGTCCTGCACGACGACGTTGCGCCCTCCGTCGAGGAACTGCGACCGGTACGGCGTGACGATGCCGTCGTAGCGGGTGGCGATCGTCGTGTACCGCACGCCCGGCACCGCGTCCGGGGTGCTGTTCATCCGGTCCATGAACGGCGACCCGCGAAGTTGTTGCAGGACAGCGGGATCAGCGGCCTCCACCAGCCCGCGCAGCGCCGGGGACACCTGCAGCAGCGACCAGATCCACCTGCTGGAGCCGGCCGCGTCCGACCCGTGGCTCGTCGGTGCCAGGCCGACGACGTCGTGCACCTTCGCCGCGCCGCCGAGGAACTTCACGTAGTACTGCGCGAGCAGACCGCCCTGCGAGTGACCGACCAGGTCCACCTCGTCCGCGCCGATCGCCATCCGCACCCGTTCGACGAACTCGGCCAGTTCCAGACCCGAGTCCTCGATCGGCTCGGTGCCACCGACCTGGCCGGCCCGCAGACCGCCGTAGTTCAACGCGAAGACGCAGTAGCCGTTGTTCTTCAGCAACGGCGACAAGGCGTTCCAATTGAGCGCCATGTTCACGTGCGTGCCGTGCAGCAGCACGACCGGCCTCTTGGTGCTGCGACAGCTCCACTCGTTGGCGCCCGGCGGAGCGGCACCGGGATGCGAGACGGTCATCGCGACGGCGGGCAGCGCGTTGTAGGTGACCGGCAGCGGGGCTGTGACCGTCAGCCCCGCCGCGAGCAGTAACGCGATCACCTGACGGCCCGGGCGACCGCGGTTCCGAACGCCTTCATGCCCTGGGCGTTGGGGTGCAGCGGCGCCGCGATCGTCGTCGGGACCAGGCCTTCCAGGTAGCGGTCAGCGGGCCTGGCGCAGGTGTCGTGCCCGACGCTCACGGCAGCGAGGTCGACGTAGGTCGCACCGCGCTTCTCCGCCTCCGCCTTGGCCGTGGCGCTGAGCAGGTTCACCGAACCCTGCAGGTAGTCGGCATCGCGCGCCCAGATCGGCTGGACCGGGTAGCAGCCACCGGGCCGGATGTAGGTCCCGTAGCCCGTGACGACGATCTTCGCCCGCGTTGACCGCCGCTTGACCTCGTCGAGCGCGCTGCCGAACTCGGGCGCCCAGCTCCTGATGGCCGCGGCGACCTGGTCCCCACCGGCCGTCAGCCTGTCCCTGCACGAGAGCCCGATCGGTTCCGGCAGCAGGTTGATGCAGCCCAACGCGGTCTGCACGAGCCCCACGTCGTTGCCGCCGATGGTGATCGACACCAGGTCGGTGCCGGGCTTCAACGCGTCGTACTGCGGCTTCACGAACCCGAACTGCCTCTGCGCGAAGTCCTCGGTCTTCGCCCCGGAGCAGGTGACATCGGTGAGCGTCGCGTTGAGGATCTTCGCGGCGACCTGCGGGTAGTTGTTGTTGCTGCTGCGGAGACACCACAGCGCCGGGTCCTGGCTCGGGATCAACGGCCCGGCCGCCGCCGAGTCCCCCAACGCCACGTAGTCGAGCGTGTCCGCCTGCGCGGTGCTTGTTCCGGCGACCAACATCGCCACGACAGCCAACCCGGCCACGATTCGCATCCTGATCCTCCAACGTCGTTGTCAGGTCAGCTCATCGTGGTGGCTCAGGTCACTGGTGCGGGTAGGACGTTGCCCAGAGTCATCCGGTCGTGTTTGTGACCGATCACAATGGGCCGCGTGACTCCTCGCGATCTCCTCTCGTTGGCGGTGTCGTCGTGTGTGGACGCCGCGTCGTTGCTGCGCGACGTGCCCGTCATCGTGTCGCCGAAGGGCACGTTCGACCAGGTCAGCAATGCCGATGTCGAGGTGGAGGCGTTCCTGCGGTCCGCCCTGGTCACCGGTGCTCCCGGCTCGGCCGTGGTCGGCGAGGAGCTGGGAAGCGCTTCCGCTCCTGTCACCTGGTTCGTCGACCCGATCGACGGCACCCGGAACTTCGTGCGCGGCCTGCCGTTGTCGTGCATCTCGGTCGCCGCCGCCGTGGACGGTGTGCTGGTCGCGGGCTGCGTGCTGGACCCGTTCCGCGACGAGCTGTTCACCGCGGCTGTCGGTGTGCCGTTCAGCGTTCGGTCGACCGGTCTGGTCATCGCGCCTGGTGTGAGTCCCCGTCCGTTGGTGCTGACCGACATCCCGCTCCCCGGCAGCCCGTACACCGGTGAGATGGAACTGCTGGGTTCGTTGCTGGAGGTCGCCGACGTCCGCCGCGTCTACTCGACGGCCCTGTCGCTCGCCTGGGTGGCAGCCGGCCGTGCGGACGCGGCGGCGAACATCGGCGTGTTCCCCTGGGACACGGCGGCCGGCGCGGTGCTGGTGCGCGAGGCAGGCGGCGAGTTCCGTTCCGTGGCCGCGAACGCCTTCGTCGCGGGCCGGGGTGAGATCGTCGACTGGCTGACCACTCGCGTGAAGGGCATCGTCTCGTGATCGATCTCAACGGCAAGGTCGTCCTGGTCACCGGCACCTCCGGCGGCATCGGTGCGGGCATCGCCGACCGCTTCGCTCTTGCGGGCGCTTCCGTCGTGCACCACCGGGGCCTGTCCGACGGCGACCTGCGCACATCGGCCGCGGACGTGGTCCGTCAGGCCTTCTCCCGCCACGGCCGGTTGGACGCGGTGGTGAACAACGCCGGCGTGCAGCCCGTGGACCCGTTGCCGGACATGACAGTCGAACAGTGGCAGTCCGTCGTGGACACCAACCTCACCGCCCCGTTCGCAGTTACGCAGGCGGCCGTGCAGTACCTGCCCGCTGGCGGTTCGGTCACGCACATCGCGTCGATCGAGGGCACCCACCCCGCCCCCGGCCACGCGCACTACGCCGCTTCGAAGGCCGCCCTGATCATGCACGCCCGCGCGGCCGCGTTGGAGTACGGCCCGCGCGGCATCCGCGTGAACACGGTGTCGCCCGGGCTGATCACTCGTCCCGACATCGAGTCGCAGTGGCCTTCGGGTGTGGCGCGGTGGCAGGCCGCGGCTCCGTTGGGACGGCTGGGCACCCCGGAGGACGTCGGGGACGCCTGCGTGTTCCTCGCTTCGGACCTGGCCCGGTGGATCACAGGGCACGATCTGGTTGTCGACGGAGGCGTGACAGCCCGCCCGACCTGGTGACCCAAATGGACACGTAGAGCCAGACGCCCGCGAACAGCAGGAGCAACCCAAAAGCCCACCACGCGTACGGCCGCTCCGGAGTCAGCTCACCGCGGTCGAACTCGCGCCCCACCACAGGTTGGCCGATGAGGTGCGGTTCGAGAAACCCGCGCACCGTGGCGATTGTGGCGCTGCGGCTGTTCCTGTTCTCCACCCTGGCCCGACACTCGTGCACAAAACCGAAGCCGCGCAACGTGATCGGCCCGTACTGCTCGCACGAGAGAGCGGTGATGGCGAGGTCGGCCCGGTCGACGTTCTCGGCGTCCGGCTTGTCCCAGAAGTGGGTGAAGATCGTCGCGCCCAGCAGGTAGCCGAGCACGGGCATGACCAGGAACGCGAAGACGCGGTGCAGGACCCCCTGTAGAACCACGGGACAGACGTTAGCGTCACTCGCCGACGACGTACCGGTAGGACATCGGCGTCAAGTTCGGCACCGCGATCTGCCACGGGTGAACGACCCGCAGCTCGCCACCCGAGGCCGTCGGCGGCGTGGCCGAGTGGTCGAGCACGATGCGGCTCACGACCACCAGCATGGTGTGCGGGTACTCGCGCAGGTGGAGATCGACCTCGTTCTTCGTCAGGATGATCTCGGACGCGTCCGTCCACTTGGTCGTGGTGCCCTTGACCTCGACGTACAGGTGCTCCTCGCCGCGTCGGGCATCGAGGTCGTAGGACCTGGTGGCACCGACGTCCTTGACCGAGTACCCCTGCGCCACGAGGTGCTGGGTCGCGAGGTCGACAGCACGCCGTTCGATCGCGATCCGCTCCGCGGCGTCGAGCCGAAGCCCCTGCCCCCGGCGAGCCTTGCCCGCCACGCGCTCGGCCTCGACCTCCGCGTCGACGACCTCGGGGGCCGGGTCACCGGGAGGAAGGTCGACTACCGCGAGCTCGTACAACTCACTGAGCACGGTGCAGAGGAAGACCAGATCGGCGGCGAGCACGTCATCAGAAGGCAAGTCCTCCAACGAGTACTCGAACGCCACGACGTTCCCGTCCTCGTAAGCACGCCCCAGGTTCGACTTGCGCGCCCCGAGCTCGATCTTCTCGACCAGATCCGGACGCACCAGCAAACTCGCCGCCAACGCGGCCCGCGCCCACCCCGAGCGCTGCCAGAGGTCCTGACGAGGCCGTGGCTGGAACTCCCCGTTCCGCCACAGCGTCGCCCCCTGCATCAACGACAGGTAGACCCGATCCCCCCGCGCCCCGAACAGGTAGACGACGTACCAGCCCAGCGTCGCGGACGGCGACAGACTGGCCGAGTGCACACGAGCCCAAGGGATCTCGGACTTGAGCCCAGCGCCGTCACTGCCCTCGGCGGCCCAGTCGTCGACCTCGTCCGGCACCGCCCGCGCGATGGCGGGCAACTGCGCCCGCAGCCAGTTCGTCACGTCGCGCCGAACCAGCCGGCCGCGCTTCTCCATCTCGGGCGTGTTCTTGGAGTGCCACGCGGGCTGCAGCAGCAGGACGTCACGGAGAAGCTCACGCATGGCCACAAGATCGCATGGAGCCCCTCCAAGCGTTACCCGCCAAGGCGCAGTCGCACAGGCCGTGCACCCGGTGCTGTGATCACCAACACAGGAGACGGCGACACTGGTACTCCGGCACCACTTCGGCACCGCCTGTCGCGGAGCTCGAGCGTCACCGCGAGTTACAAGATCATCCCCTGGTTGGGTCTCGCCTGGTCAGGAATGGTCCGTACGAGGTGTTTGATGGTGCCCCCGACACGGTACCCACTAGTCCCTCCCCTACGCGCACCTGCCGCGAACTGCAGATATCCGCCGCTGTTCCGATTACGCATCGCCGTCGACGCCGCAGATGAGGGGCCCAATGAAGTGTCGGGGCCCGCACAAGACCTTTGTGACATTGGATCCGCCTTCGAGCGAAATCACCTAAATCGCCGCGAACCCCAAGGACTCACAGTTAGTCGAGCACCTAAGGCCTGGGAATTCCGCACGAGCTGACCAGGCGCAACTTGAACAGAGACTTTTCGATTCTCCCGCAAGGGATTCAAATCTACATCATCAGCGATTCCCTCAATAAGAAGCTCTCGCAGGTTCGGAAGATCAGCTAAAGGAGTCAAATCCACAACCCGCGCACATCCCCTAAGTCGCAGAATCCTCAAATTCTTGAGCCCTGCCACGGGCGATAAATCCGAGACTCCAGTCTTGGAAATCTCCAGGAAGCGCAGATCTTGCTGTTCCGCCAGTGGGCTCAGATCCTCAACCGCAGAACAGCCAAATATCCGAAAGTCTTGCAAGCTAAGATCACTCAATGGATCAAGATTGTCCAACCAGTCGCAGGAACCAAGGTAAAGGTTTGTCACGCTGCTTGCCTGATTGGCGAGCGCCTCCAGGCTGCCGCGACTAAGTTTCGATCCTTCAAGCGATAGCGACTTTATCGAAGCAAGGGTCGGCAGCTGACCCAAATCACGCAAGCCCAAACTACCGAAGAGGGCTAGGGTCTCAAGATTAGCGAACCTCTTCAGAGATCCATAATTCTCGATCGACTCACAACTAGTAAGCCACACCATTCGTAGATCCGGCAAACCATCCATAAAGCTTAAGTCCGTCAGTGTTCGGAGCCTGAGCGCGAGACTGCTGAGCTGCGGCATCTCAGGAAGATCGTGCAGATCAGCGCCCATCCCTTCAACATACAAACTTAGATCTCGCAATGTTTGCGCATGTCTTGCGAGAAAGTCGAAATCCCTTAGTAAGTCAGCATGTATCTCCAGTTCGGCAAGCGGCGGAACGTGCCGAAGAGCCGCGATCCGAGATTGAGAACGTAGAACATGCACCCTCCCTCCCTCCGGCATCGCCGCAAGCACGCGTTTGGCGTACACATCAGGTTCAAAGTACTCCCAAGCACGTGAAATTTCCGACTGATACTTTGCTTCAGCCGCGTAGTTAGCGAGCACATCGAGTGCTTCTTCACCATTTATATACGAAGCCACCTGAATGGTCGCTTCGGCAGCACTACGAGACAATCCACTAAGGCTGCGCGGAAGACGTCCCAAAACAGCCTCGCCCGCAGTCGATAGGGAGCGAGCCGCACTAGAATCTCGAGGTGGAACGAGATCATCTAGACAGCTACTCAACGCTATGGATACATCACTAGACACAGAGGGAAGCGTCTCAAGGCAGGCAACTGCCAGAAGCTTTAGCCTTCGAGCCAGTCGCGGCTCCACTTTCGCTCGGTCAAGTATCCCAGCAACTAACTCTCTGCGAAGCGGCTCATTGGCGTGCCCAGCTGCCATGATCACAGTTTCTCGCCATAGAGACTGGTGCGCATTGCGAATCAGCAGATCCATGTCGCCAATATCGGCAGCATGCTTCGCACTCAGGTATTCCTGAATAGTACGGTGCACAAAGTCAATCCGTCCCGGAACAGGCTCCCGAAGCACGCCGCTTCGATGCACCAAAAGATCAAGAACTTGCGCCGCACTGGAGCGAACTTGAGGCATCACCGTGAGACGGTCAGCGATTAGTCTTTCCACCGTCGCCTTCGGCAACTCCACACGACCACTTGTCGATAAGTGCCAAGATAAATCTTGAAGGATTCTAATTTTCTGATCAGACTCAAGGAAACCGAGGCGCGCACTTGGCACATTACAGGTAGAGTCCCTGGTTTCCAACAACATCTCGAGCGCGGCGCCATAAAGACTCATTCGGTTACGAGGCAGTGACTCTCGATCGAGGTTCAGTGCACATAGCATTGCAGCAAGCAGCGGGGTGGCGGCAAGCGTTCGCAAATGTGGCGCTGAGTCCAGTCTCGCCAACAACTTGGCTTCATACGCAGGAAGTCTTTCGGGCGAACATGGCAATCCGGCGCAGCCCCGTATAGCTAGATGCCATTGCCGCACCAGAGCACGAAGATCAGACATCCCGAGCTGCTCTAGAAAAGCTGAAGTAAAGCCTTCCGCTTTGAGCCAATTGGCAGCCGCAGCAGCAGGACGAGAAGTTACTACCATACGAACACGGGGAAACTGCGTGATAATTTCTTTTATCCAAACTCTCACGAGCTGCCGCTGAGAGGCAATAACCTCATCTACACCGTCCACCAGCACGATGGCGCGGCCAGAAAGCAGATGGCGATGCACCCATCCTCGCGGCATAATCCCAGTCAAGCTTCCCGCTATGTCGTCCAGGAACTCCTCGGGGCGCGGCAGAGCTCCTTCCGCATGACTACGAAGCTTAATCATAAGGGGAACACAGCCGTTTAGGTCATACAACGCGCCCTCGAAATTGCGACGCGAAGCAGTCACCGCAAGCCACCGCAGCAAGGTACTCTTGCCGCCACCTGCCTCACCTCGAACGAGCATTAACCTGTGGTCACCCAGAGCACGTTCCACCCTGACAGAGGCGCTTTCAATCTCATCAAAATTTCTATCCAGACCCCGCGCAGGGTCAATTCCAGTCGAGCGCCCATGGGATTCCGCCGAAACACTAAGGCTAATATATGCGACACTTAGAGTGGTTTGCGTCCGCGTCAATCGCTCAAATCGAACTCCGAGGAGCTCAACCTGATCAAGCGAATCACTGATAGATTCCAGGTAGCGTCGAGTAAACTCGTCATCTCCCGACGTTCCTTCTGGCGCAACTAGCGATCGAATCGGCAGCCGTGAGAGCATCGTCTCCACGGTTTCAGCCAATCGCGACAGTCGCACTAGACTTTCAGCAACTGCCCGCGGTTCAAACTGTGGGAGATGTATGATAGCGCGCGCTAAGCAGTCACAGCACTCATCAAGGATGACGTCATATAGTCTGGCAGCCGCTTCACCGAGCTGCGTCGCCACCTGAGTTCCCGGCAGGGTCACACGTAGCCTTCTGGCAAGCTTTATGGGATCAAGATCGTCGGAGAACAATGCCCGGTCAGTTAGCTCAGCTCGATCAAGCGTCAAGATTACCTGATGCAGCACCGCTTCACGGTCACCATCGCTTAGTCCCCGAAACTCTTGACCGCTCACGGCTAGCAGCCGCTCGGTAACGGAGTCGGCAATCGCCTCGAACTGTCGCTCAGCCTTGCGCCGCTTGATCTCGTCGGGGAAACCCGTCTTGATCAGATCAACGAGGTCCATCGTGGCTGCAGTTTTAGCTGCGTGACCAGCCATCCATCGACCAAAGACGAGCTTCGCAACTGATCGTCCGGCTCCAAGTGCAACAGCCTCGACGGACATGATCCTCCCAGCCCTTACGGCACACGTGAGCGTTACCAGCTGGCTGGCTGGCCGTCAACAGTGGCTCCTCGTCAAGAGTGTCGCAGGCTTACGCCGTACCGTTAGCCAAGTTCCTAGATTGAGCCGCAAGTGGCAGCGAGAACTTGTTGAGCGATAGCCTTGCGCGACAACCGGCTACGGCACCTACAGATCTCGCCTACAAGTGACACGCAAGACCGATTCAACACGCCGCTCGCGAGTAACATCCAGAACAAGCCTGAGCTTGCTTAATGCGATCACACTTTGGCACGGAAGCTTGAGTCTCAAGCTGAAGCATCAGCCCTCGACAGCATTTCTCCATACGGCATATGCCGAAGGATTCGACAGGCCAACCCGCTGACAAGATCAACGGCTCTAGCCTCGTTCGGGTGTTGTTTCAGATTCTGAAGCCGCCCGACTTGGCATGCTCAAGAAACGTGGCCCATGCGTCGGCGCTTACGGCAAATGAACCACCGTCAGTGTGCTTGCTGTCCCGCAGCGCGGTCTCGACTTCACCGACGGCGAGCTCAACGCAGTTGTTGTCTGGTGCGGTGTAGCTGGACTTGCGCCACGTCTTCTCAGGGTTCGTCATCTCGCTGGAGTCTCTCCTTGAAGAGTTCAGCCTGATCACGGATGACCTTGAGCGACTCTTCGGGCGTGAAGGCCAGCTCGTCCGCGATCTCGTTGAACGACTTGCGGAACTTGTCTACGTCAACGTCATTCTCCACCCACCGACCACCTCCCCTGGTCTCCAGGTAGACGACGTCAGGGAAGTCCTCGTCGTCGAAGCTCAGGATGGTCACGCCGTCGATGGCGTAGGCGCCGGCGTCTTCGTCGATCACCTGGATCGTCACGTTCAGGAGAGCCGCGGACGCTTGCAGGTGAAGCAGCTGCGCGTACATGGCGGCGGGGCCGCCGACCGCGCGGCGGAGAGCTGCGATGTCGATCAGGAAGTGCGCTTGCAGCGGAGCGTCGCCATGTAGCCGCATCTGGCGGCTTTGCCGGGCGGCGACGGTGCGGTTGGCGGGGACCTTCGGGTTGACGAACAGGTGCGCCGCTTCGCGGAGAGCGAGCGTGTACTCCGGGACCTGCAGCATGCCTGGGATCCAGACCGCTTCTACCTGCTTCAGCTTTGAGGCGTCGGCCTCGGCGCGGGCATATGAGCGGGCGGCCTGGTTGTACGCGGCTGGGTGTTGGACGCGCGTGCTGTCCTGCTTCGCGTCCTCCCAGTACTCGGTTGCCTTGCGTCGGCGGTCTTCGTCCGCCTCTACGAGGTCGAGATACAGGCCAAGGTCTGCCCAGCCGAGAAGGTTCGTGCCGTTCAGGCACTTCGAGAGGTGCGCCTCGGTCTTGCGGAGTTCGCTCGCCAGGTAGTTGAGATCCTTGCCCGCGTCCTTGCGTAGCTGATCGAGCAGGCGGCCCAGCTTGGACTTCCTGTACGTCTTGTCGCTCGGCACCCGGTTGCCTCCTCGCGCTGCGGAACTCGTGAACACCCTAGTCACGCGCTGGTCAGGGCAGGTTCACACGTTCTGGTTATCGCATTAGGGGTTAATTGACCCTTAATGTATTCGCTGTCGGCGGGATCCTTGGCCCCTTGTGGGAGCTGGTCCGGACGGGCGTGTCCGGCTGGTAGCGCGCCACGCCCAAGGATTCCGTCGGCCCCAGGTCGGTCCGACGAAGGGTTCTGGTGATGGCGCGTCTTGAGGATTTCGTTCCGATCGTGGTGAACCTGACGTGGGCGCAGACCGCAGTGCTTTCGCGCGCTGCCGTGGTGGTCACTTCTGCCTTGGATTGCAGGGAGGCCAATGCTGCGGAGCAAGGGCTTCTTGTGTTCCGCCAAGCGGTTGCGCGTGCTTTCGCCAACGACAGGACGTCGGAACCGACCGAGCAGCCTCGGTGTTCCCGTCTCCGAGCCAGCTAGCCGAAGGGCGCGCTGCCATGGGCAACCTGGTCTTGTTTTCCAAGCTGCGTCGGCGGCTTGTCGAGCACTTGGATCTTGTGTCGCGGATCGCTGCTGACGGTGATGGTGCGTCCGCGTTGTCCATGGCACGGCACGAAGTTCCGCGGTTAGCAGCCGCGCTGCGTGTGTTCGTCGATGAGCACCAGCCGGACGAGAACGGCTGGTGCAGGAAGTGTCGCAGCGGGCCCGCTTGGCGGAGAGTGCCGGCGCCTTGCCGGATGTTGCTCGACGTTCATCTTGCCGCTCAGGCAGCGACTGCGACGACGCACGAGCGCACGCATTGGCGGCCGAAGAGGCACCGGGCGTGAAGCCCACAGATCAAGAACAGGCTGATGGGACATGGCGCTACAACTGGTCAACGGGAGAGCAAGTCTTGAGGTCCGCGCCTTGAGCCGGACCGTGCTGGGCTGGCGTACGAGGCGCGACTGGTCGCTCTTGGAGTTGGGTGCTCGGGTTGGCTTCTCCACCGCGAAGTTGTCGCACCTCTGCCGAGCTGCGCAACGCATGTCTCCTAGTGAGGTCGTCGTGGTCGGAGCTGCGTGCGGTACATCCGATGACGAGGTTGAACTGTGCATGCGGGTTGCGCAGCGAGCCGTTGATCCCCAGATGTGGGATCGGATCAACGGCGACGCCTGGGCTCGGCTGACGTGGACGCCGTGGGACGTCTTGGCCGAGGCGAGTGAACTGGTGATTGTGGCGTCGGAAACGCTGCCTGAGCTTGTGCGTACCGGTGGTTACCACGCCGCCCTTGTCGAGTCTGGTGCAGCGGCGAATGACATCGATCTTGCGAACCAGCAAGAGGCTCTCAGCCGCTTGAGCATGGGCACCAAGCAGGCCGCGAAGCTGCGGCGGCTGAACGTTCGACTGATCGTGACAGAGCAGGTGCTCAACGACGGCGTTGGCGATTCGAGAGTGATGGCGGACCAGCTGGAGCACCTGGAGGAGCTGGGCGAACTGCCTGGCTTTGAGCTTCGAATCGTGGACGGGGATGTCGGCCCCTACTTCGGCATGGGCGTGTCGTTCACCGTGATGCGGTTCGTGGAGAAGCGGTTTGACGACGTCGTTCTCCTGCACACGCTGCACGGTGGCAACACATGGCTTGAGTCGGCTGTCGAGCGCGCTCCCTACGAACGAGTCCTTGTCGCGCTCCGCGATGTCGTCCGCACCGAGGAGCTGTCCTTGCTCTGGTTGAACGAGGCCTCGCTGCGGCTCCGAGATCCGGCACGGCGCTTGCAACTGGTTACCGATCACGCGAGGAGCTAGGTATGCCGAAGAGGATCTCCACCGCGCGTGGCCGTGAGCTGGGCGCTGGCATACGAGCGGCCATTGCAGGAGCTGGCATGACCTCACGAGGGGCCGCTGAGGTCATGGACTGGGACGAGGCCAAAGTCTCGGACGTGGTGAACGGCAAGGGTGGCGCCAACCTCGTTGAGATCGCTGCGCTACTTGGTGCCTGCCGGGTCAAGGCCGATGAGCGCGCTCATCTTCTGGCCATGCACAGTGAGACGGCTGTTGTCGGCTGGTGGCAGCAGCACGGGGTGTGTTCGCCTGTCGAGCTTCGTACGGTCGTTGAGAACCTGGCGGTGGCGGAGACGCTCACCTGCTGGCACACGCACGCGGTGCCGTTGTTCCTGCAGACGGCCGACAACATGCGCGAGGCATTGCGCGCCTCGGCCACGTCGCCGGCCGATGAGCTGGAAGACCGAGTTCAGGCGGGCCTTGCGATGCAGCGACTGCCTCGACGAGGCACCACGTGCACGTACTTCATTCACGAGTTGGCGCTGCAACTACAGGTCGGTGGTGCTGAGGTGCAGGCCGGGCAACTACTGCATCTCATGTTCATGGCGAACCGCCCGAACGTCGAGATCCGGATCCTGCCGGTCGCCCGAGGTGCGCACGCAGGGCTGGCCGGGCCGTTCACCCTGCTGACGTTTTCGAAGTACGAACCGCTGGTTTGGGTTGGCGCAGAGAACTCCACTCTCCTTGCCGAGTCGAGAGATGCGGTCTCGGGTTACGAAGCTGTCGTTCGCGCGCTGGCTGCCGAGAGCCTCGACGAGGCCGAATCCAAGGAGCTGCTTCTCCGCCTGCATGACGTGACGAAGCCATAACGATCGACGACCGCGTGTCCTATTAGGCCCCGAAATCCGGAGTTCAGGGGTGCTTGAGCGACCACCGCTTGAGCAGCTCCAAAGGGAGAGGCCTATGGGCAGCAGCGCGGGTTGGTCAGCGCGTGGTCCGGCGCATGGGGAGGCGGATGTCCGGCGTTCTGAATCCGCTGGTCCAACCGCCGAGACGCAAAGTCACATCACCGCACGTCAGCAGTGGTATCGAGAAGAGTCGCGCAAAAGCCGACTGAGGAGTGAGAGCAAAGGAACTCCCCACATTCGTGGACGGCGCGGCGGCCGAGTCGGCGAGCCAGATGCGGCCCTGTGGTTTCGGCTCGTTGAACGGGATCGACGGATCCTCGCCCTCCTGCACGAGCACAAGGTGCTCACCACCAACCAGATCGCGGCGATCGAGTTCTCGTCGATACGACGTGCTCAGGATCGTCTGCGACAGCTGCGTGACATGGGCGCGGTGTTCGCGTTCCGCGACTCGTACAGCGCCGGCGGCACAAGTCAGACGAGGTATGCGCTCGGTTACCGCGGTGCGCGGGTGATCGCTGCACAACGCGCGGAGAAGCCGCCAGTTGCCGGTGCGTACGCGGAGCGCTTGGAGCGGCTGGGGTTGTGGCCGAAGCTGTCGCATCAGCTCGGCGTCAACGACTTCTTCTGTGGGCTGGCGGCGTACGCCCGTACTCGCCCGGATGCCGCCCTCACGCAGTGGTGGTCGGAGAAGGCGTGCACCGAGTTCTTCTGGCACGGGGACATCAAGCTCAGGCCCGATGCTTACGGCTGTTGGGACGAGCAGGGACGTCGGGTGCGGTTCTTCCTGGAACACGACACCGGCACCGAGCCGCTGTCCAAGGTTGTGCGCAAGCTCGATGACTACAGCCGCTTCGGCACCGACGTGTTCGGCGTTCTGCTGTTCTCGGTTCACTCATCGCTGCGAGAACGGAACCTTCGCTCGGCGATGCGACAGCAGCTCGGCTACGAGAAACCCTGCTTCGTCATCGCGACCTCGTCTCGTGACCACTGCCATCCTGATGGACCTGCTGGGCCGATCTGGGCGGCGTGGTCCTTTCAAGACCAGGTCCAGGAACGGCGGCGACTGGCGGAGCTGCCGCAACGCGGTCCACGCATCGTACAGCACGTATCCCCTGTTGGGCTCCCGTACAGCGAAGCGGCATGGGATCCCAACGACACCACCATGACCGGACAGGTCACGGGAGATGAGAGGCGATGGGAATGAACGTCTTTCCGTTGCCTCAGAAACCACCCATTAGTGACATAGAACCCTTGTGCGACAACGGTTCTGGGCATGCTGAGTGGCACTATAATCAGATAGGAAACCGCACGAAGAGCTGGGCCTTCTCCGGCCAGGTGCGTTATGTCAGCGGCGCCGAAGGCGATCGTCTGCGCGGCGAACTGGCCGCCGTGATCAGAGACCTCCTCGACTGGGCTGCCGCCCAGCACGCCGAACAGGTCGATGATCAGGAGGCTGCCTGATGAGCCAACCGCGAACGCACGCCGTGCCGTCTGGACCATCCGGTCTGTCGGACTACGCGGTCTCTCCGCTAGGCATGCCGATTGCGTTGCTGCGCAACGAAGTTCGCGTGGCATTCCTGGGGCGCACGTCCACCGACGACCAGCAGGATCCGCGGCAGTCCATGCTCCGACAGCTCGGAAACTGCAAGGCGTCCATCCCCGAGTCGTGGGTGATCGTCGCGCACTTCTACGACGTTGAGTCTGGCCGCATGGAGCTGGACCAACGTGGACGTGGCGAGAACTACGAGCGCTACGACATCCCGATCGCCCGTGATGGCGGTGTCACTGACCTGCTCGACGAGTCCGCGCACAAGGGACGACGGTTCGATGTCGTGATTTGTGAGAGCGTCTCGCGCGTGGCTCGGCGCACGTATGAAGGGCTCTCGATCGAACGGGAGTTGGAACGGGCCGAAGTCCCGCTGTTCGCCTCCAACGAGCCGATCACGCTGAGCGGCAGCCGGGCGCAACGGATCCTGCAGCGGCGGATCAACCAGTCGGTCGCCGAGTACGAGGTGCTCAACACGCTGGAGCAGTCGTGGGGCGGGTTGTGCACGCACGTCCGCGAAGGTTGGAACATCGGTAAGCCGCCGTACGGCTACAAGGCCAAGACCTACCGGCATCCCAACCCCACGAAGGCCGCCAAGGGGCGGACCAAGACGCGGCTGGAGCCGGATGGCATCAAGGCCGAGACCGTCACCCAGATCGCGATGTGGCGCTACCACCAGGGCCTGGGCTATGGCGCGATCGCCGACCTGCTTAACGCTGATCTGGCCAAGTACCCGCCGCCTGAACCGCCCAGCAAGGCGCGTGCCAGAGGAGCTTGGAGCAAGTCCAGCGTTTGCGACCTCCTGCGGAATCCGAAGTACACCGGTTTCCAGGTGTTCAACCGGCGCGCGACGCGGTCCAAGCGCGGGAAGGTCAACTCGCCTGTCCTGTGGGTGTGGTCGCCCGAGCCGGTCCACGAGCCGCTGATTCCGAAGTGGATGTTCGATGAGATGACAGCGATGAGGAAGGCCCGGCAAGGCTCGCGAGACGACGACGCGAGTGTGCATTCCATCGCCACACGTACGTACCTGCTGCGCGGCATGGTGTTCGACGCGTGCGGCCGGCGGATGTACGGCAACTTCCGCAACGGACGCGTCTACTACATGTGCTCAGCGCGCAGTAACAACCGTGGACGGCCCGACAGGTACTCCGACCATGCCGAGGTGGTCTACGTCCGCGAGGACGCGATCATGGACGGCATTGCGGCCTTCTTCGCGGACCGCGTGTTCGGTCCCGAGCGTCGCGCACTGCTCGAAGCTGATCTTGCGGCCGTCGACGATCGCGAGACCGAGCAGCGTCGTGCTGAAGCGGAGCGGGTCGAACGAGCGCTTGCTGACATCGAACGGCGGCAGGCAGCGATCCTCCGCCAAGCCCAGGACGGCGATGACGCGTTCAGCCGCGGACTGCGGCAGACCTACAACGAACTGGACGAGCAGAAGCAGACGCTCGTGACGAACACCACATCGATTGGTACAACAGTGCCAATCAGGCCGACAGGCGAGGACGTCCGGCTGCTCGATGCGCTCCCGCGCCTGGTCGCGGACCTGAGCAAGGCACCTGACCTGCTGCTACGAAGCCTGTTCAAGATCACCCAGCTCGGCGTCCGCCTGAACGATGACCATGATCAACTTCTGATTACTCTCCGGCTCCCCTCCGCGCACCTTTCGGAGGTAGCCGATTCGGCCGAACGGATCGCCGAAGCGGTGACCGTGAAGCCTGAAACGCCAGATCAGGCACCGAATCCTTATGCGGATCTAGTTGGTGCCCCCGACGGGATTCGAACCCGTACTGTGATCCTTTTAAGGGACCTGCCTCTACCGATTGGGCTACGGGGGCGCGGTGAGCCTAGGCCTTGATCGTCGGCCTGTGTGAGCGGATGGTCATTTCTCGCCCGAGCGGCCCAGCGAATTGGACTAGAGCGAGCATCCGGGTAAGCGTCGAACGGTCCCGAACATCAGCGTGCCCTTCCTGCTCCGAGCAGCTCCTTGAAGCGCAGCGCCACCCAGTCGTGCACGGCCGTGGAGACGCTCGTGTCGTCTGCCCTGTGTTCGAACCAGCGCCAGTCGCAGTTGACGTTGATCTCCAGGAACACGTGGTCACCGCCGGTCACGAGCAGGTCGAACGCCGCCACCTGGACGCGCCAGTGGCGGGCCAGGGCCAGGAGCCTGTCCGAGAGGGACGCCGGGACCGAGGTCGGTGTGACGCGGACTGCGTCGGGGTCCACCCAGAGTTGGGCCGGGTCCAGCTTGTCGACCTGGTAGGCGATGCACTGCTCGCCCACCACGAACACGCGCAGTTCCGTGTCCGAGGGGACGTACTCCTGGACGATCACCGGTGCTGGTTCTGGGGCGTCTGAGGCGCGGGAGGTTTCGAGGGGGCGCGGGAACAGGCCGTGTTGCACGCCTGGGCGCGGTTCGAGCAGGTGGCGGCCTGCTGTTTTGACGATGCAGGCGCCGCCTCCTGGGCGGGTGCGGCCCGGGCGGGTCGTCACGGCTGTGCGGGGGACGCGCAGGCCGAAGGTGGAGGCGTCGGAAAGCTGCGTGAGACGGTCCAGGTGCGTTGAGAAGCGGGACGGGTTCACGTGAGCCCAGTCGGCTCGGGAGGACAGCCAGTTGGCCACTGAGGCCCATTGGTCGACGGCGTAGGCGCCGGCGAGGGTGCCTGGTTCTACCGGGACCGCGGAGAGTTCGAAGTGGCGGCGCCAGACGAGCAGGGGGCGCAGGAGCCAGCGGTCCAGTTCGATCAGGGGCTGGTCGGTGTAGACCGAGAGAGGGAGGTCCACGCAGCGGTCGGCGTCTATGCGGGCCATGCGGATGCCGCGTTCCGCCAGGGCGATGGAGAGTTCGTTCATCTCCATGTCGGCGGCGCGGGCCAGCACGAGCACGCAGGGCTGCGGGTTGCCGTCGCCCTCGTCGACCATGCCGAGGCGGTGGACCTGCTCCTGGAAGTCGAGGCACTTGGGCGGGGAACGGAAGAGGTATTCCTGGCCCTGGAGCAGCAGTGGTCTGGCAGCCTCGGACGGGGCACCTGGCACCCGTCCGTCAGCCGACCTGCTCAATCGTCCTTCTTGCTGCGGAAAACTTGCCCCGCCTGCGCGTACTCTGCGGCGTACTGCGCCAACGCGGGGTCCTCGATCTCGCCGCGACGAAGCTGTGCGGCCAGCTCCTCGAGAGACATCGGGATCACCTCTCTCCCCACACGGCGAATCACGCATTCAGGTGATGCACCAGCCGTAGTCTCCGAAACACGTAACGCAATGTCAAGGCGGCCGCCGGAGCTTTACTCCGATTGGGCGCTCAAGTTCGGCCCTCAGAGCAACGAAGTGCCCCGAACGAGGTGATCGTCCGGGGCACACGTCACTTACAGAGAGTGTCGAGCTAACCCTGCGTCATTCCCAGCGGCGAGGCCAGGTCAGGGGCAGGCGTCAGGACTGGACCGCGCGGTCGAAGTCCGACTTCGGGTCGTTGATCTGTCCCAGGGCCACGATCTCGCGGCCGTAGAACAGCGCCTGCGTCCAGTCCATCAGCACGCGCAGCTTGCGGTTCACGGTCGGCATGAACGCCACGTGGTAGCTGCGGTGCATGAACCACGCGGGCAGGCCCTTGAAGCGCAGGCCGAACACGTCCGCGACGCCCTTGTAGAGGCCGAGGCCCGCGACCGAGCCGAGGTACTTGTGGAAGTAGTCCTTCGGCTTCTGGCCGCGCATCTGCGCGACGATGTTCTTCGACAGCAGCTTCGACTGGCGGATGGCGTGCTGCGCGTTCGGCACGCACGTCGCCGTCGGGTCCTCCTCGGTGCGCGAGAGGTCCGGCACCGCGGAGCAGTCACCGGCGGCCCACACGCCTTCGAGGCCCTGGACCTGCATGGCGGCGGTGCACCGGACGCGGCCGCGCTCGTCGAGCGGGAGGTCCGTGTTGCGCAGCACCGGGTTCGCCTTCATGCCGGCGGTCCAGATGATCGTGTCCGAGTCGAACTCGGTGCCGTCGTCGAGGATGACGTGACCGCCCTCGAGCGACTTCACGCGGGTGTCGAGGTAGATCTTCATGCCGCGCTTCTCGAGCGCCTCGACCGTCCACGCGCCGAGCTTGGCGGAGACCTCGGGCATGATCCGGCCGGCGGCCTCGACCAGGACCCAGTTCATCTCCTCGGGCTTGATGCCCTCGTAGTACTTGAGCGCATACCGCGTCATGTCCTCGAGCTCGGCGAGCGTCTCGATGCCCGCGAAGCCACCACCGATGACGACGAAGCTGAGCAGCTTCTTGCGCAGGTCCGCGTTGTTCGTGCTCGCTGCCTGGTCCAGGCGCGACAGCACGTGGTTGCGGACGTAGATCGCCTCGCCGATCGTCTTCATGCCGATGCCGACCTCGGCCAGGCCGGGGATCGGGAGCGTGCGTGAGATCGCACCCAGCGCGGAGACGAGCACGTCGTACTCGATCTCCTCGACGTGGCCGTCCGACAGCTCGGCGGTCACGATCTTGCGCGCGTGCTCGATCTTCGTGACGCGGCCGGTGACGACGTGGCAGCGCTTGAGCACCTTGCGCAAAGGAGCGACGACGTGGCGCGGCTCGATCGAGCCGGCCGCCGCCTCAGGCAGGAAGGGCTGGTAGGTCATGTGCGGCTGCGGGTCGATTACCGTCACGGACGCCTCACCGGAACGCAGTTTCTTCTGCAGTCCGAGAGCCGTGTACATCCCGACGTATCCACCACCGACGATGACAATCCGAGTGGGGTGCGACTTCACAGCAGCCATACACACATGGTCGCACCAGAACCCCCTTTTTCGCGCGTCCGGAGGGGCCGTTGTGACTGGCGTCGCCGGGTGATGCCCGACACGATCCCGGCTGACCTGCGCATCGAGTCGAACACGAGGTGTTCTCCCTGAGAGTCTCGATTCAGATCCTCAGCTCGACGACCCCGATCACGACCGTCAGAGCACCCAGTCCAAGCACCTCCACGAGCCCGATGCCGGCACTCGATGGGACGAACGCCGCGAAGGCGGTCACGACGAATGTGATCACTTGGACAATGGCGAACCGGCGCGCCGGTGCTTTCAGCGCGGCGGGCTCGATTCTCGTTTTCACCGGAACGACCGCCGCGAGCGCGGACGTCACGTGCACGAGGTGCAACGCCGGAATCATGATCAGCACTCCCAGCCGCAACGGATGCCCGTCGGCGAAAGCCATCGCTAGCGCCGCGTAGCCGATCAGCAACGCCGCACCCGCGCTTCCCGGCATCAGCACGGTCAGCGCCGTGAGCGCCGTGACGACCAGCAACGGCACGATCGACGACGACTCCAGGTGCAGGACCAGCCCCACGGGCAACGCCGCGAGCACGATTGCGAGCCGCATCAGCATTCGCGCGTCACCGCCACCCCGTGCTCGGCCATGCGCCGCAGCCGCAACCGGTGCTCGGCGGCGATCATCTCGGCCGCGACCTCACCCCACGGCGTCTCGTCGTCGGGCTTCAACGGCGTTGGCAGCGTGTTGATCGCCAGCACGACATGCCCGTGCTTGCGCGTCTGCACGGCCAGCTCCGCGACGTCGTCGTCGAGGAACGGCGACAGCAGCACGACCACGCTCCCGTGCGGCAGCTTGCGCAACGCCACCCGCGACGACCACCCGGCGGCCTGCACGCACACGACGAGCTGCGTGCGGATCCGCAGCAGGTGCCGCCGCCCGACGCCGGAACGGACGTTGAGCTGCGGGCGGGACAGGTCCATCAACGCCACCCGGTCGCCCTGCCGCAGGTACCCGGCGGCCATCGACGCCGCCCGCCGCACCGCGCGGTCCAGGCTGCCACCGGGCCGCGTCGTGGCGCCGTAGTGCGGTGAGGCCCAGTCCGCCACGTCCGCACCGACGTCGGCGCGCGTGTCCAGGGCCAGCACGATCTCCGCGTCGGCCTCGGCGTGCCGTTCGCGGACGTGCACGGTGCCAGTGCGGGTCGTGACGCGCCAGTCGATGCGCCTGAGCCTGTCCCCCGGCTGGAACGCCCTGATGTCGCGCAGCTCGGTCGAGTCGCCGGGGCGCGACGAGCGGTGGATGCCGACGAGACCGGCGGGCCGGGGCGGCAGCGGTCCGGACGGGTGGTGCTCGACCGGCGGCAGGATCGTGCGGACGTGCTCGACCCCGACGATCGGTCCGTAGACGTGCATGCCGTCGGGCCCGGCGAACAGGTGGTCCAGCCGCAGGTCAACACCGGGTCCCCAGGCGTCACGCCGGATCTCCACGGGCAGGTCCGGCGAGTGCGCCGGCACCACCCGAGCACCGCCGGGCAGCTTGACCACGGCGATCTCGGCGTCCGCGCCGTCGACGCGCGCGACGGTGTGCGCGACGCCCATGCCCGCCCCTCGCGGCACGGGGCGGACGCTGACCGTGGGCGTGCCACGGGGTTTGTCGGTGAGCAGCACGGACAGGATCAACGGCACGCCGAACAGCACCAGCTCGACCTGGTGCAGGAACATCCCGCCGACGACGAGCCCGACGCCCAGCCAGACGGCGCGCGAGTACGCGTCCGTCGGGTGCCAGTGCGCGCCGTGCGACTGGGCGAGGGCCTCCCTGATCTTGTCCGCTCTGCTCATGAGCTGGGCGGGCCCGGAACCTTGCCGAGCAGCTCGGTGACGACCTGTACGTCGTTCACGCCGGACGTCCACGTCTCGGGCTTCATCACGAGCCGGTGCGCCAGCACGGCGATCGCGCACTCCTTGACGTCCTCGGGCGTCACGTAGGCGCGATCGTCCAAAGTGGCCAGTGCCCGCGCGACGAGCACGAGCCCCTGCGCACCCCGCGGCGACGCGCCGACCTCGACGGACGGGTGGTTGCGCGTGGCGACGGCCAGATCGACGCAGTACCGCAGGAGATCGTCGTCCACTGTGGACTTCTCTAGCTCGGCCTGCAGCTCGGCGAGCCGCCCGGCCGCGAGCACCGGCGCCACGTCGGCGTCCTCCCGCTGCCGCGCGAGCCGCCGCCGCAGGACCTCGACCTCCTCCTCGGCGGGCGGGTACCCGATGTCGAGCCGCACCAGGAACCGGTCGAGCTGAGCCTCGGGCAGCGGGTAGGTTCCCTCGTACTCGACGGGGTTCGAGGTCGCCAGCACGTGGAACGGCCTGGGCAGCGGGAACGTGCGCCCCTCGACCGTGACCTGCCGCTCCTGCATGGCCTCCAGCAACGCGGACTGCGTCTTCGGCGGCGTGCGGTTGATCTCGTCCGCGAGCAGCAGCCCGGTGAACACGGGCCCCTGGTGGAACTCGAACTCGCGGCTGCCGGGGTCGTAGAGGAACGACCCGGTGACGTCCGCGGGCAGCAGGTCCGGTGTGCACTGCAGGCGGCGGAAGTCGAGGCTGAGGGCCTGCGCGAGCGACCGCGCGATCAGCGTCTTACCCAAGCCAGGCACGTCCTCCAGCAGCACGTGCCCGCCCGCCAGCACGGCCGCGAGCGCGAGCCGGACCGTCCGCGTGCGCCCGACGACGACCTTGCCGATCTCGTCGAGGACCGCCTCGGCCTCGTGTGCGATGGTCACTCGACCCTCCTGAGCCTTTCCGCGAGTTCTTTCGGATCCGGCATCTCGGACGCCTCGATCCCCAGTCGTGCGAGCCGGCCGCGGAACCGTTCCCGGTAGCGCCGCGGGTCCTTCGCCGCCTCGTCCAGCCTGCTCGCGAGCGTGCCGGCGAGCGCGCTGCTGATCGACCCTGGCGGCGGCGGTGCCGAGCTCCAGACGATGTCCGTGGCCCGCGGCAACCTCGTGACCAGCACGCCGAACGCGGTGGGCGGCACGGCCAGCGCCGCGGCCCACGCGGGCGAGGCCCCGAGCCACCAGATCACGACGCCGATGACCACCCCGACCACCAGCGCCAGCACGGTTCTCATGCGAGCTCCCGGACGATGCGGCGCAGTTCCTCCTGCGCTCGTCGCGCTTGCGAGGCCGTCACGTCCTCATGCCCGAACCGCGCGCGCCGGTAGAGGTCCTTCAACACCACCGCGTCCACGCCGAGCTTCTCGGTGAACTCGGTGGGCGTCTGGTGGGGTTTTCTGGGCTCCGCGGCTTCGAGCGCGAGCCAGGCGGCGATCACAGCGTCGCGCGGCGGCCGGTTCGGGTGCTCGGTGAACTCCTGCAACGCCTTCTCGACCCGCGCCACGACCGGCGGCTCTCCTGCCTCGCCGTCCTCGACCTCCACCCCGCGCACCCCACGACGGCGCCAGCGGGGCAGCTCGAACGCGAGGACGATCCCGATCAGTCCGAACAGGACGAGCCCGGCGAGCAGCACCAGGTACACCGTGAGCGGCACGGCGAACAGACCCGGCAACTCGGTCGGCAGCGGCACGTCCACCCGCGGCGCGTTGTCCTGCGGCGGCGGGCGGTCGTCGAGGCGGTTCACGAACGTGACCGGCGACGTACCGCTGGCCGCGACGACAACGATCAGCAACGCCGCCACCGCCACCCCTGCCCGCCACCACCTCATGGCGAGCAGCCTGACACGCGTCAGCACACTTCGGATGATCCTTCGGTCAACTGACTAGTCGAACGACTGCGCGGTCCCGACGTCCATGGCCCGTCTCAGCACGTCCTGCAACATCTCCTGCGTCAGCCTCCCGGTGTACGTGTTGTGCGGCGACACGTGGTAGCACCCGAACACCCGCAACGAACCAGCCGCCACCTCCACCCCGTGCCCGAACTTGGGCGGCCGGTCGACCCCCACCAGCGGCAGGAACGCCTTCCACCCGAACCCACCCAAGACCACCACGGACCGCAAATCAGGCATCAGCGAGATCTCCTCCCGCAGGAACGGCGAGCACCGGTCCCGTTCCTCGGCGGTCGGCTTGTTCTCGGGCGGCGCACACCGCACGGGCGAGGCCATTCGCACGCCGTAAAGCTCCAGACCGTCGCCACGGGACACCGACGTGGGCTGCGAAGCGAGGCCCACCTCGTACAACGCGCGGTACAGGAAGTCGCCGGACGGGTCGCCGGTGAACATCCGACCGGTCCGGTTGCCGCCGTGCGCGGCGGGTGCGAGGCCCACGATGAGCAGCGAGGCGTCCATGGGACCGAAGCCCGGGACCGGTCTGGCCCAGTAGTCCTGGTCCCGGAACGCCGCGCGCTTCTCCACCGCCACCAGCTCGCGCCACGCGACGAGGCGCGGGCACGCTCGGCAGGCCGTTATTCGATCGTCGAGTTCCGTAGTGTTGCTCCCATGTCCGAGGAGAAGACCGAAGAGAAGCCCGAGTCTCCCGCTGATGATCTGGTCACCACCCAGCACAGCATCACCGTCAAGGGCCGCGAGCTGAACTACACCGCCACCACCGGGCGGATCGTGCTCAAGGAAGAAGTGCTCAAGGACGGCGTGTTCGAGGGCCACAAGCCCAAGGCCGAGGTGTTCGTGACCACCTACACGCTCGACGGCGCCGACCCGTTGAAGCGGCCCGTGACGTTCGCGTTCAACGGCGGGCCGGGTTCCGCGAGCGTGTGGCTGCACATGGGGCTCCTCGGGCCGCGCCGGGTGCTCAGCGGCGACGTCGGCAACCTCACCGCACCGCCGTACGGGATCGCGGACAACGAGGAGAGCCTGCTCGCCGAGAGCGACCTGGTGTTCATCGACCCCGTGTCGACCGGCTTCTCCCGGGCCGCGCAGGGTGAGAAGCCCGGCAACTACCACGGCTACCAGCCCGACATCGAGTCCATCGCCGAGATCATCCGGCTCTGGACCTCGCGCAACGGCCGCTGGATGTCGCCGAAGTTCCTCTGCGGCGAGTCGTACGGCACCCTCCGCGCGGCCGGTCTCGCCGAGCACCTGCAGAAGAAGTACGGCATGTACCTCAACGGGCTCATGCTGATCTCGTCGGTGCTGGACTTCGCGACGCTCGAGTTCAACGAGGGCCACGACCTCGCCTACACGCTCTTCCTGCCGACGTACGCGGCCATCGCGAACTACCACGGCCTGCACGGCGACCGCCCGCTGAAGGAGGTGCTCGCCGAGGCCGAGGAGTTCGCGGTCCGCGACTACCCCTACGCCCTCGCGCGCGGCAACCGGCTCACCGACGTCGAGCGCGCCGCGGCGATCGAGAAGCTCGCGCGGCTCACCGGCCTGTCCGAGGAGTACGTGGACGCGGTCGACCTGCGCATCGAGCACATCCGGTTCTTCACGGAGCTGCTGCGCCGCGACCGCAGGACCGTCGGCCGCATCGACGCCCGCTTCACCGGCTGGGACACGGACTACGGCCGCGAGGGCATCTCCGCGGACCCGTCCATCGACGCGATCCTCGGCCCGTACTCGGCCGTGCTCAACCACTACCTGCACGCCGAGCTCGGTTACTCGAGCGACCTGCCGTACGAGGTTCTCGCGCGGGTCATCGAGAACTGGTCGTACAAGGAGTTCGAGGGCCGCCACGTCACGACGGCGGGCAAGCTCTCGGCGGCGATGCGGGCGAACCCGCACCTCAAGGTCCACGTCGCGTTCGGCTGGTTCGACGGCGCCACGCCGTACTTCGCGGCCGAACACCTCATCGCGCACCTGCAGATCCCCAAGGAGCTCACGGCGAACATCGAGTCGGCCTACTACCCGGCCGGCCACATGATGTACGTCCACGAGCCCAGCAGGATCCAGCAGTCCGAGGACCTGGCGGCGTTCGTGCGGAACTCCTCCAACACGTGATCCTCGACCTGTCCGACGACGCCGTCCTGCGCGAACTCTGGACGGTGCAACGTCTGGCGTATGCCGTCGAAGCCGAGCTCATCGGCTTCGACGGCATACCGCCGTTGCACGAGTCGCTCGACGAGCTCAGGGCGTGCGGTGAGACGTTCCTCGGGATCTACGACGAGGAAGGTCTGACCGGCGCCGTGTCGTACCGGCTCGACGGGTCCACTGTGGACATCCACCGGCTGGTCGTGCACCCGCGCGCTCACCGGAGGGGCATCGCGACGAAGCTCCTCGACGCGCTGCCGGACGGGCCGCAGGTCGTCAGCACGGGCACGAAGAACGAGCCCGCGCTGAAGCTCTACCGCAAGCGCGGGTTCGTCGAGACCGGCACGCGCGAGGTCGGTCCCGGCGTCTCGCTCACCGACCTCGCCCGCCCGTGATCATCTTCCTGAACGGGACGTCCAGCTCCGGCAAGTCGAGCATCGCCGCGGAGCTCTTGAAGGAGCTGGACACCCCGTTCTTCCACCTGAGCGTCGACGCCTTCGGTGCCATGCGCGCCGTCGAACGCACGCTGGAGCTCGACGCCATCGCGCAGCAAGAACTCCTGCAGCGCACCAGGGCGGGCTTCCACCGCGCGGTGGCGGGCATGGCCCAGGCGGGCAACGACGTCGTCGTCGACCACGTGCTGAGCGAGCCGTGGCGGCTGCAGGACTGCCTCGACGTCCTCGAAGGCCTGGACGTCGTGTTCGTGGGCGTCCATTGCCCTCCAGAAGAACTGGAGCGGCGCGAACGGGCGCGGGGTGACCGGACGCCGGGTGCCGCGGCGAGACAGCTGCTGAGCGTCCACCAGCACGGGCTCTACGACTTCGAGGTCGACACCGGCCTGAACAGCCCGCGCGAATGTGCAAGAGCCATCAAGCGGTTCGTCGGCCGGCCACCGACCACAAGGGCCTTCGACGAGTTGAGGGGCCGCGCCCGCAGGCACGACCCCTCAACCACGTAGAACGGTCAGACGACCGCGCGCTCCTCCGCGAAGTGGCACGCCGCGGGGTGGCCCCCGTTGCGCGACACCAGCTCGGGAACCTCGGTCGCGCAGATGTCCTGCGCCTTCCAGCACCGCGTGCGGAACCGGCAGCCCGACGGCGGGTCGATCGGCGAGGGCACGTCACCCGTCAGGCGGATGACGTCGCGCCGGCCGCGCTGGGTCGGGTCCGGCACCGGCACGGCCGACAGCAGGGCCTGCGTGTACGGGTGCATCGGGCGCTCGTAGATCTCTTCCTCGGTGCCGATCTCCACGATCTTGCCGAGGTACATCACCGCGACGCGGTCCGACAGGTGGCGGACCACCGACAGGTCGTGCGCGATGAAGACGTACGAGAGACCCATCTCGCTCTGCAGGTCGCCCAGCAGGTTCATGACCTGCGCCTGGATCGACACGTCCAGAGCGGACACCGGCTCGTCGCACACGATCACCTTGGGCTTCAACGCCAGCGCGCGGGCGATGCCGATGCGCTGGCGCTGACCGCCGGAGAACTGGTGCGGGTACCGGTTGATGTGCTCCGGGTTGAGACCCACGGTCTCCAGCAGTTCCTGGACCTTCTGCCGGCGCGAGCCCTTGGGCGCGACCTCGGTGTGGATCTCGAAGGGCTCCCCGACGATGTCGCCGACCGTCATGCGCGGGTTCAGCGACGTGTACGGGTCCTGCAGCACGATCTGGATGTCCCGGCGCAGCTTGCGCAGCTCCGAGCCCTTCATGCCGAAGATGTCGCGCCCCTCGAAGCGCGCGACGCCGGACGTCGGCGGCTCCAGGCGCATCAGCACCTGGGCCAGCGTGGACTTGCCACAGCCGGACTCGCCCACGACGCCGAGGGTCTCGCCCTTGTTGAGCGAGAACGAGACGCCGTCGACGGCCTTGACGTGGCCCACGGTGCGCTTGAACAGCACGCCGACGCGGACCGGGAAGTGCTTGACGAGGTTCTCGACCTCCAGGATCGGCTCAGCCACGAGCGACCACCTCCTCCGCGATGTGGCACCGGCTGGTGCGGCCCATGCCGAGGTTGTGCACGGCAGGGACCTCGGTGACGCACCGGTCGAACACGCGCGGGCAGCGCGGGTTGAACGGGCAGCCGGGCGGGATGTTGGTCAGCGACGGCGGCAGACCCTTGATCGTCTTGAGCTCCTGGCCGCGCAGGTCCACGCGGGGCAGGGACTCGAGCAGCGACTCGGTGTACGGGTGCCCCGGCGCGCGGAACAGCTCGTAGACGTCGGCGTGCTCGACGATGCGGCCCGCGTACATGACCGAGATCCGGTCCGCGACGTCGGCGACGACGCCGAGGTCGTGGGTGATCAGGATCATGCCCATGTCGCGTTCCTTCTGGATCTCCGCCAGCAGGTCCATGATCTGGGCCTGCACGGTGACGTCCAGCGCGGTCGTGGGCTCGTCCGCGATCAGCAGCTCCGGGTCGAGCGCCAGCGACATCGCGATCATCGCGCGCTGCCGCATACCGCCGGAGAACTGGTGCGGGTAGTCGTTGACCCGTCCCTTGGCGTTCGGGATCTTCACCTGGTCGAGGAGCTCGACCGCCCGCTTGCGAGCGTCCGCTTTGGACAGCCCGCGGCGGACCTTGAGCTGCTCCTCGATCTGGAACCCGATGGTGAACACGGGGTTCAGGGCCGACAGCGCGTCCTGGAAGATCATGGCGATGCCCTCGCCACGAACCATTCGGCGCTCTTCCGCCGACTGGGTCAGCAGGTCCTCACCGCGGAACTTGATCGAACCGTTGGTGATGAACCCCGGCGGCGTGTCCAGGATGCCCATGATCGTCTGGGCCGTCACGGACTTGCCGGAACCGGATTCGCCCAGCACGGCAAGGGTTTCGCCTGCCGAGACGTGGTACGAGACGCCGTTGAGCACCTTCGCGACACCGTCGCGGGTGCGGAATTCCACGTGGAGATCCTCGACCTCCAGCAATGGCTGAGTCACAGGATTCCCCTATCGGGACTTGGGGTCGAGGGCGTCGCGCACGGCGTCACCGAGCATGACGAAGGCCAGCACGGTGATCGTGACGAAGCCCGCGGGGAACAGCAGCATGTGCGGAGCCGACTGGAAGTAGTCGCGCGACTCCGAGATCATCACGCCCCACGACACCACCGGCGGACGCAGGCCGATGCCGAGGAACGCCAGCGTCGCCTCGGCGCCGATGAAGGCACCCAGGGCGATCGTCGCGTACACCAGCACGGGCGCCACGGTGTTCGGCAGCAGGTGCCGGAACACGATCCGCAGCGGGGACGCACCGAGGCCACGCGCGGCCTTGACGTAGTCCTGCTGCTTCGCGACCAGGGTCGCCGAACGCATGATGCGCATGGCCACCGGCCACGACAGCACGGCGATCGAGAGCACCACCTGCGTGATGATCCGGAAGACGCCGGGGTTCTCCGTGGGCGCGTTGAGCGTCGTCAGGATGACGATCGCACCGAGCACGAACGGGATGCCGGCGAAGATGTCGCTGAACCGCGACAGCAGGCTGTCGATCCACGTCTTCGCGTAGCCCGCGATGATGCCGACGGTCGACCCGATCAGCACGGTCAGCAGCGTCGCGAAGATGCCGACCAGAAGCGACGCGCGAGCACCGTGCATCGCACGGGCGTAGACGTCGTAGCCCTGCAGGTCGTAGCCGAACCACGCGTCACCCGAAGGCGACTGCAGCGACTTGTCGAGGTCGGCCGCACGCGGGTCGACCGACGTGAACAGCGTCGGCCAGATCGCCATCAGGACGATGATCGCGATGATCACCAGCGAGATGATGAACGTGGGCTTGCTGCGGAGCTCGCCCCACGCGTCGCTCCAGAGCGAGCGCGGCTTCTTCTGCTTCTGCGACGAGTCGTCGACATGGCTGAGCTGGTCGACTCCTGCCGCCGCGGACGCCTCGAGTCCGGCCCCGCCGGACACGGATCCTGGGTCACTCATAGCGAATCCTCGGGTCGAGAACGGCGTACAGGAGGTCGACGATCAGGCTCATCAGCAGGTAGACGAGGACCAGCAGGGTCACGATGCCCGTGACCATGATGCCTTCCTTCTCCTGGATGCCGCGGAAGATCAGACCGCCGATGCCGTTGATGTTGAAGACGCCCTCGGTGACGATCGCGCCGCCCATGAGGGCACCGAGGTCGGTCCCGAGGAACGTGATCACCGGGATCAGGGAGTTGCGCAGCAGGTGGATGCCGACGACGCGGCTCTGCGGCTGGCCCTTCGCGATGGCCGTGCGCACGTAGTCCGCGCGCCGGTTCTCGACGATGCTCGACCGGGTCAGCCGGGCCACGTAGGCCATCGAGAGACTGCCGAGCACGAAGCCGGGCAGGATGAGCTCGCCGAACGTCGGATCGGAGCTGACCGAGGTGTCCATCAGGTCGAAGCCCTGCGGGCCGAGGTAGAGCCGCAGCACGAAACCGGTGACGAAGACCGGGAGCGAGATCAGGAACAGGGTCGAGACGAGGACGAGGTTGTCCAGGAAGCCCTGCTTGCGCAGACCGGTGAGGACGCCGGCGATGATGCCGATGACGGCCTCGATGATCAGCGCGATGATGCCCATCTTGAGGGTGATCGGCCACGAGGTGGCGATCTGCTCACCGACGGAGACGCCGTTGAAGGTGGTGCCGAAGTCACCGACGAGCAGGTTGCCCAGGTACTTGAAGTACTGGACGACCAACGGGTCGTTGAGGTTGAGCTTCTGGCTCATCTCGGCGATGTAGGCCGGATCGCACGGCCGCTGGCCGCACTTGCCCGCGAAGGGGTCCTGCGGGATGGCCCAGACGAGGGCGTAGATCAGAAAAGTGGTCCCCAGGAAGACCGGTATCAGCTGCAGCAGACGGCGCAGCACATAGCGACCCATGAGGTCGGCTCCTTGCGTGGTGGGGGGCGCCCAAGGTCCTGGACACCGCTCCGGCCCCGCGCCCGTAACGCTTCGTGGACGCGGGGCCGGACGGTGTGCTCAGAACTCAGGTGTTCGGCAATCAGGCCTTGACGCGGAACGACTCCAGAGCGCCCTGACGCTTGAACGACATCTTCGCGGCGAGCAGGTTCTTGGAACGGCCGCCGATGCCCTTCTCGTTCCAGGTCGGCATGGAGGGCAGTTCCTTGGCGATGATGTCCTCCGCCTGCTGGTAGATCTTGATCGCCTCGTCCTCGTTCGCCGTCTCGTCGGCCTTCTTCAGAAGGGCGTCGACCTCGGGGTTCGAGTAGTTCGAGTCGTTCGACGAACCACCGGTGCGGTACAGCGGGTTGAGGAAGTTCTCGATCGACGGGTAGTCGGCCGACCAGTCCGAACGGCTCATGCCGGTCAGCTGCTTGCCGTCGACGATCTGGCGGAACGCACCGAAGTTGGTGGCACCGACGAACTCGCAGTCAACGCCGAGCGCCTGCTTGATGCTGTTGCACGCAGCCTCGAGAGGCTCCTTGCGGCCACCGTCCTGGTTGGACTGGATGGTCAGCTTCTTGCCGGTGAAGCCCGACTCCTGGAACAGCTGCTTGGCCTTCTCCGGGTTGTACTTGCAGTACTCACCACAGGTGTCGGCGCGGTAGCCCTTGATGCCGGGCGACACGAAGCTGGTGGACGGCACGTACGAGCCGGCGAGAACGGTCTTCGTGATCTGCTCGCGGTTGATGGCCATCGAGACGGCCTGGCGCAGCTTCACGTTCTTGAACTCGGGGATGTACTGCGGGAACGCGATCGCGCTCTGGCCGAGCAGGTTGGCGTTCACGACCGCGTCACCGAGGTCGGCCTTGTACTTCTCGCCGACCTTGGCCGACGGGGGCAGGGCCTCCATGAAGTCCAGCTTGCCCGCGACCAGGTCCTGGTACGCGGTCTCCTGGGAGGAGTAGATCTTGTAGTCCAAGGTCTTGAAGTGGACCTTGTCCTCGCCCTTGTAGTCGTCGAAGCGCTCCATCTTGATCAGCGCGTTCGGCGTGCGGGAGACGAACTTCAGCGGGCCGTTGCCGATCGGCTTGGCCTCGGCGGCCTTCGGGTCCGCGAAGAACGAGTCGGCCATCGGCGAGAACGGCGTGTAGCCGATCATCGTCGTGAAGACCGAGGTCGGGCCGTTGAGGGTGACCTTGAACTCGTAGTCGCCCACGAGCTCGAGACCGGACATCTTGTCCTTGGCCGGCTTGGCGTTCTCGTCGGCCGGGTGGACGTCCTCGAAGCCCGCGATCGGGGAGAAGAACGATGCCGCCTGCTGCGCGTTCGGCGCGTACGCGGCCCAGTTCCAGGCGTCGACGAAGTTCTTCGCCTTGACCTCGGTGCCGTCGTGGAACTTCCAGCCCTGCTTGAGCTTGATCGTGTAGACCTTCGCGTCACTGGTCGTGATCGAGTCGGCCATCAAGTTGTAGGGCGCGCCGTCTTCGGTCTTGTAACCGACCAGCCGCGAGAACAGCGAGTCGGTGACCTTGCCACCGCCGGCCTCGGTCGTGTTGGCCGGGAACAAGGTGCTCTTGGGCTCGGTGCCGTAGATGGACACCGTGCCTTCCGGGTTGTCCTTGCCATCGGCAGCGTTGTTGCTGCTACCACCGCCGCCGCCGCATGCGCTGAGCGTCATGGCGAGCGCGGCTGGCAAAGCCACCCACGCAACCCGTGATCGCGACATCAGTCTCTCCCGCCTTTCCCCGGCGCCGCTCCGCAGATATTGCGTGCGCGCGCCTCCCCGGGAGGTCTCGTCCACCTCCCAAAACGTGAGAGGACGTTAACCGGGGCGGCGAGTAGTACGCGCATCGAAATCGGTCACAAAATTGTCACGATCACCTCAAGGCGACCTTAATTCGGCGCTAGACCAGCGAAAACGCGATGCCGTCGAGGATGTCGTGCTCGCTGCACACGAGCGTGCGAATTCCCGCGCGATTCTCCAGCTCATCGGCAATCGCACGCAGTACCACCGCTCCACCGCAGATCACGTCCACTCGACCGGGGTGCATGGGTCCCAGCGAGGCACGCTCATCATGCGTCATGGAGAGGATACGGTCGGTGATTTCTCGAACATTGTCAAGTGTGATGCGGCTGAGGTGAATATCGTCGCTGTTGTACACCTCCAGCCCCTGGACCAGGGCTGACAATGTGGTGACGGTGCCGGCGACCCCGATCCACGTCTTCGTCTTCTCCACCGGGACGACTTCGAAAGCCTCTTTGATCGCCGCACGCGCAAACGCTTCCGCCTGCTGAATTTCGTCCTTCGTGGGCGGATCCGACGCGATGAACCGCTCCGTCAGCCGCACGCAGCCGATGTCCATCGACCTCGCGGCCTCCACCTCGGAGCCCGTGCCGAGGACGAACTCGGTGCTGCCACCACCCAGATCGGTGACGAGGAAGGGCCCCTCGTCCGGGTCGAGGTCGGCCACCGCGCCGAGGTAGGACAGCCTCGCCTCCTCGTCCCCGGTGATCACCTCCGCGGGCGCGCCGAGGACCGCCTCGGTCATCCCGAAGAACTCGTCGCGGTTGCTCGCGTCCCGCGTGGCACTCGTGGCGACCATGCGGGCCGTTTCGACACCCTTGCGCTGCATCGTGCGCGCGTAGTCGAGGAGGGCTTGCCGGGTGCGTTCGATCGCGTCGGGGTGCAGCCGCCCGGTCGCGTCCACCCCCTGCCCGAGCCGGACGATCTTCATCTCGCGGTGGACGTCGCGCAGCCACGCGGTCCCGTCCTCGCGCTTCGTCACGTCCGCGATGAGCAGCCGGATCGAGTTGGTACCGCAGTCGATGGCCGCGACGCGCGACATGTGCACTCCTACCTGGTGGCCCGATACTCCTCGGCAAGCATGGCGTAGACGAAGAGATCGCCCCACTCGCCCTTGAAGACCTCCAACTCGCGGAAGTGGGCCTCCCGGCGCATGCCGAGGCGTTCCATCAGCCGCCACGACGGCTCGTTGCGCGGATCGCACTCGGCGACGACCCGGTGCAGGCCGAGCCCGTCGAAGCCGAGCTCCAGCATCTTGCGCGCGGCCTCGCTCGCGTAGCCGCGGCCCTGGAACTCGGGGTCGAGGCTGTACCCGATCTCGCCCTGCCGGTTCGACTCGCTGCGCCACTTCAGCATGGCACTGCCGATGACCCGGCCGGCTTCGGGCAGGTGGATCGCCAGCGTGAGGCGCTGGCCCTCGCCGGTGAGCTCATTGTCCGCGACGAGCTTGGCCAGCAGGTCCGCGCACTCCTCACGGCTCACCGGTTCGTCGTAGAGGTAGCGGAAGACCTCCGGGCGTGAGCGGTAGGCGTGGAAGTCGTCGAGGTCGGTCGGTTCGAAGGGGCGGAGGAGCAGGCGGCCGGTGATCAGCGGGTAGTCGAGACGCACACCCGCACCCTGCCAAGAACGACGGCCGCGTGCCTCCCGTTTTCAGGAGCCTCGGTGTCGACCGTCCTGCCGGGGTACCAGCCTGCCTGCCTGCCGCAGGGTGCGTTCGGACTCTTCGGAGAACCTCACGGACGCTTCACGAGGTGGAGGAACGCCGACCACGCTTCGCGGGACACGGGGAGGTGGGTGGCGGGGGCCTTGCTGTCGCGGACGCCGACGCCGTGCCCGACCTCCACGCAGTCACTCACGTCCGCGCTATAGCTGCTCTTGCGCCAGATCGACAAGTGAAACGCCTCCTTGAGCTTCAAGGCTGCTGATCAGTTTCCTCGACTCTTCAGGATCCAGCGCATGCTTGTCGAGCCACTTCAGCACGTTGTCGTAGTCCTCCACGCTCTTCTTGTCATCGAGGAACAAGCCGGTCCGCAGGGCTTCGATCCAGACGGCCGATTCGTACTTGGCGTACTCCAGCTTGATGAACGGACCGGAGGCTCCGGCGTGAGCGCCAATCGCCGCTGGCACGACTCTGACCGTGATGTACGGACGCACCATCATCGCCAGGAGGTGAAGCAGCTGCGCCTGCATCACGTCCGGGCCGCCGACCTGCAATCGGAGTGCGTTTTCGTGGATGTAGAAGAGGAACTCCCGGCTGCGGTTGAAGATCACCTGACGATCGATCTTCAACCGGATCAGATCGTCGAAGGCCGGCGGCTTGATGACCGCCGAGCTCTCCAGCAGCGCGCGGATGTACGCAGCGATCTGAAAGAGCCCTGACACGTACGTCGGCGACCACGTCGTGATCTTGCTGGCTAGGCGTTCCTGATCGATGAGCGACTGCAGGGGACGAGGATTGCCGTCGTCGATGAACTGCAGCCACCCCTTCTCCCGTGACTCGCGGTAGAGCGCGACCATGCGCTCGACTTCCTGGTGGGGGACGCGGCAGTACGAGAGCAGGCGGACGAGGTCGAGCTCGCTGACGCCGCCCTTCCCGTTGACCGCGTCGGAGACCTTGGCCTCCTGCCAGTCCAGCAGTTCGGCGATTCCGCGCTGGGTCATGCCGCTCTGCTCGATGGCGTCGCGGACGCCATTTCCGAACTCCCGGCCCACCACGCTCGAGTTGCGCTTCGGCATGCAGACGAAGCTAGGAGACGAACTCCCCTTCACCCCAACGTTTCGACCCGAATCGCCCTGAAGGAAGTGCGGGTTGGAATCGTTCCAACCCGACACGCCGTGCTAGCTGGGCGTACTCGTGAGCAAGCTCTGCGACGTCGTCGCCACGGAGCTGTTGCCACTGCTGCCACCGTTGCTCGTGGACGACTGCGGGTTGCTCGTCGACGACTGCTGCTGGGGCGTCGTCGTCGTAGTCGTAGTCGTCGTCGTTGTGGTGGTGGTCGTGGTTGTCGTCGTGGTGGTCGGCGTCGTCGTGGTCGTCGTCGTGCACGGGTCGGGCGTCGTGGTCGACGTGGGGGTGGTGGTCGACGTCGTCGTGGTGGGGCAGTTCGGGGTCGTGGTCGTGGTGGTCGTCGTGGTGGTGGTCGTCGTCGGGTCGGTCGTCGGGGTGCCGGGGTTCCCGTTGTTCGGCGGGGTGCCGGTGTTCGGGTTGCCCGGGACCGGGTTCTGCTGGTTGTTGCCGGTGTCCGGCAGCAGCGGCAGGGTGTCGACGTTGTCGCTGTAGTCCTTGGCCCACTTGAGGACCTTCTGGACGTACGCCTGCGAGTTGTTGTAGCGGAAGACGGCCTTCGCGCGGTCTTCCTGCTTGGTCATGTCGCCGCCGCCGGAGCACAGGTAGCGACCGGAGCCCAGGGCGGCGTCGTAGATGTTGTTCGGGTTGACGATGCCGTCGTCGTTCAGGTCGCCGCCGAAGCTCGCCCACGTCGTGGGGATGAACTGCATCGGGCCGACCGCGCGGTCCCAGGTCGAGTCGCCGTCGAGGCGACCGCCGTCGCTGTCGCGGATCGCGGCCATGCCGGGGGCGCCGTTGAGGACCGGGCCGAGGATCTTGGGGTTGGCGTCGCCGGCGGCGTTCACGCGGCCGCTGTTGGCGTGGTTCGACTCGACCTTGCCGATGCCCGCGAGCAACGCCCAGTCGAGGTTGCAGCCGGGGACGAGCTCGGCCATCTTGTCCTCGGCGCGGAGGTAGGCCTCGACCATCACGCCCGGGATGTCGTGGACGCCGGAGGTGGTGTCGTCGTCGAGCAGGCCGTCGTCGAGGTCGCCGTCGTCGAGATCGCCGTCCTCGAGGTCGGCGAGCAGCGCGGCGCTCAGCTCCTCGGACAGCGGCAGCCGGCCGGACGCGCCCAGTTCGGACGGGTCGCGGTGCAGGGCGCCGTAGACGTCGGCGCGACCTAACGAGACAGCGATGTCATCGTGCTTGGCGAGGTTGACCCAGTCGACGAGCTTGGTCCCGACGATCATCGCGGGGGCGAGCATCGCAGCCAGCGCGGCGACGGCGAAGCCCTTTTGCCTAGGGCTCAACGCCGACTGTCCACGCAGTTTGGCCATTGCCACGAATACTCACCTCTCGTGCGTCATCGCGGCTCGCCGTCCTGCAGTTACGGCGAAAGCCCCCGTCGTGACCTGTTCCACCCTGCCCCACTACGAAGCCTAGGTGTACCCAAGACGGAGTGAAGCGTGTGTTCGGTTCCGTTGACTGTTAACTCGCGGCGCACTCACCGGCCGGCCACAGCCCCTGCTCGCTCAAGAGTGCCAGCGCCTCGTCCCCCATGGGATTGACCCCGGCGCCCTTCGCGAGGGCATGGGCGACGTGCACGTGCAGGCACTTGACCCTGACCGGCATGCCGCCCGCGGTGACCTGGGTGCCGAGCGACTCGATGGCGTCGCGCTCGGCGAGGTACGCCTCGTGCGCGCGCTGGTAGGCGGCCGCGAGGTCCGCGTCCGTGGCCAGGCGCTCCTGCTGCTCCTTCATCAGCCCGCCGCCTTCGAGCGTGCTGACCAGGGAGTTCAGCTTCGGGCAGGTGAGGTAGTACAGCGTCGGGAACGGCGTCCCGTCGGGCAGCCGCGGCGCCGTCTGCACGACGTTCGGGTGCCCGCTGGGGCAGCGCGAGGCGATCGCACGTGTCCCGCGCGGCGTGCGGCCGAGCTGCTGAGCGACCGTTTCCAGGTCAGCAGCACTTACTTGTGCGTCACCGATTCCCAAAGTTCCTCGTACCAAGATCCTTGTGCCGCCTGCTTGCCCGACGGCCTCTCCGTTTCCGTGTTGCGACTCTCGTCACCCGGCAGTTGCACGATGTAGGGCGTCTCGCCGGGCCGCACCCAGTGCAGCCGCTTGCGCGCCTCGATCTCGACGTACGCCGGGTCTTGCAGCTCGGACTTGCGCTTCTCCAGCGCGGCGACCGTCTCGCGCAGCTTCTGCTGCTCGGCGCCCACGTCCCGCAGCTCGTCGCGCTGCGAGAGGTAGGTCCGCAACGGGACCGCGATGCTCAACGCCAGTGCGCACAGCACCATCGCGAACATCGCGGCCCGCCGCGTACCGGTCATGCCGAACGCGCCACCCGTGCCCTCGCTGCGCCGTGACGGCGCCTTCGGACGGGGAGGCTTCCGCGCGCGTGCGGGCCGCGCCTCCCGCTCTTCACGGGGGCGGCGGGGACGACGCGCGCGCTCGGCCATGTCCTACAGCCTCTCAGTTCTCCGGCGTGTAGCGCGGGAACGCGAGCTCGCCCGCGTAGCGCGCCGCGTCGCCGAGGCTTTCCTCGATGCGCAGGAGCTGGTTGTACTTCGCGGTGCGCTCACCGCGGGCCGGGGCACCGGTCTTGATCTGCCCGGCGCCGGTCGCGACGGCGAGGTCGGCGATGGTCGTGTCCTCGGTCTCGCCACTCCGGTGAGACATCATGGACTTGTAGCCGTACGACGTGGCCAGCGAGACCGCGTCGAGCGTCTCGGAGAGCGTGCCGATCTGGTTGACCTTCACCAGCAGCGCGTTGGCGGCGCGGCGGGAGATGCCCTCCTCCAGGCGCTCCGGGTTCGTGACGAACAGGTCGTCGCCGACGATCTGGACCTTCTCGCCCAGCTCGGCGGTCATCTGGACCCAGCCGTCCCAGTCGTCCTCGGACAGCGGGTCCTCGATGGAGACCATCGGGTAGTCGCGCACGAGCTCGGTGTAGTAGCCGATCATCTGCTCGGCGGAGCGCTTGTTCTTCTCGAACGTGTAGGCGCCGTCGGAGAAGAACTCCGTGGCGGCCACGTCGAGCGCGAGTGCGATGTCGCGGCCCGCCCGGTAGCCGGCCTTCTCGATGGCCTCGAGGATGAGGTCGAGCGCGTCGCGGTTGCTGCCGAGGGACGGCGCGAAACCACCCTCGTCACCGAGACCCGTCGCGAGGCCCTTGCTCTTCAGCACGGACTTCAGCGCGTGGTAGACCTCGGTGCCCCAGCGCAGGCCCTCGCGGAACGTCTCCGCGCCGATCGGCGCGATCATGAACTCCTGGATGTCCACCTCGGTGTCGGCGTGCGAGCCACCGTTGAGGATGTTCAGCATCGGCACCGGCAGCACGTGCGCGTTCGGTCCGCCGATGTAGCGGAACAGCTCCAGGCCGCTCGAGGTCGCCGCCGCCTTCGCGACCGCGAGGCTCACGCCGAGGATCGCGTTGGCGCCGAGACGCCCCTTGTCCGGCGTGCCGTCCAGGTCGACGAGCTTCTGGTCGACGATGCGCTGCTCGACGGCCTCGATGCCGACCAGCTCGGGCCCGATCTCGTCGAGCACCGCGGTGACCGCACGCTCGACGCCCTTGCCCAGGTACCGCTTGGCGTCGCCGTCCCGCAGCTCCACCGCCTCGTGCTCACCGGTCGACGCGCCCGACGGAACGGCCGCACGCTCCAGCGTGCCGTCGTCCAGCGCCACCTCGACCTCGACGGTGGGGTTGCCGCGAGAATCCAGGATCTCGCGTGCTCCGACCTGCTCGATGACCGCCACTTGCGCTCCCTGTTTCTCCTGCGTCTCGTCTCGCGACGAGCCTACTTGGGCCAGGTGACCGGCTGGGGCTCGACACCGTCAGATCACAGTGGAGCGCCCGGGCCTGTCGTCTGAATCGTGCCAGACGCTCCACGCGCTGCCTACTGCGCGCGCTCAGGCTGTGGGATCAGCGGTTCGTACTCGCCCGTCTCGTCGGTGAAGACGTAGTCGGGCGTGGAGCGGAGGACGGCCGCGCGCAGGCGTTCGAGCAGCACTTCCTGAGCGGGGATCCTCAGCCCGAGGAGATCGGCCGCTTCCGCCTGCTGAGAGGTCGGCGCGGACTTCCGTTCGAAGTCGTTGAAGGTCAGGCAGTCGTGCCAATGCGGCAGTCCGATCACCAACTGGAGGGCTTCGCGCGGATCGTCCGCGATGAGGCCGGCCTGGCCCTCCGAACTCGCGTAGAGCACCGGACGTTCCGCGCCCAAGTCGCCGCACAGGTAAAACAGGCCGCCGGCGAAGTCTCCGGCCAACGGTTCGAGCGCGTCTCCGCAGGCGACGGACGCGCCCTCCACCGGTCGGGCACGGCTGAGGTCGAACCCGAAGATCGCGAGCAGTTCGCGCAACCGCGCGTGGTCAGGCAAGTCCCAGGTCACGGCACGAGCCTGACAGGCAGGTGCTTCACCCCGTTCTGGAAGTTCGACCGCAACCGGCTGACCTCCCCGTCCAGCTCCAGCACGCCGGGCAGATCCAGCACCGCCTCGAACACCGCCCGCATCTGCGTCCGCGCCAGCTGCGCCCCCAGGCAGAAGTGCGGCCCGTGCCCGAAGCTCAGGTGATCAGCCTCCCGCCGCCCCACGTCGAACCGCTCCGGCGACGTGAACACGCGCTCGTCCCGGTTCGCCGACGAGAACCAGACGACGACCTTCTCCCCCGCCTTGATCTCCTGCCCCGACAACGAAGTGTCGGCCACGCACGTGCGGCGGAAGTGCATGACCGGCGTCCACCAGCGCAACATCTCCTCCACCGCAAGGGGAAGGAGCGAGCGGTCGGCGCGCAGCCGTTCGTACTCGCGAGGGTGCGAGAGCAGCGCGATCATGCCGCCCGGGATGCCGTTGCGCAGGGTTTCGTTGCCCGCCACGGAGAACAGCCAGAAGAGGTTCTCGAACTCCTCCAGCGAGATGTCCTCCCGCATGAGGTTGCTCAGGACGTCGTCGGACGGGTGCGCGCGCTTGTGTTCGCCCAGCGCGTGCGCGTAGGCGTAGAGATCCGGCATGCCGTCGCGGGCGCGCGGGTCGCGGCCGTCGGCGGGGCGCAGGGCCAACGCTTCCAGTGCCATGTCGGTCATGCCCTCGGTCGAGCTGGACGACAGGGCGTACTCGGGGTCCTGGAAGCCGATCACGCGGTTGCTCCAGTCGTAGAGCAGCGCGCGGTCCTGGCGCGGGACGCCGAAGACGTCGGCCAGGGTCAGCAACGGCAGGTCGGCGACGTCGTGGGCGAAGTCGCCGGACATCTCCCGGACGATCTCGCGGGCGTTCGCGCGGATGCGGTCTTCCAGCAGTGCCACGGCTCGTGGGGTGAACGCCCTGGTCAGCATACGGCGCAGCCGGGTGTGCGAGGGCGGGTCCTGGTTGAGCATCATGCGCTGGACGTAGGCCAGGTCGTCCGGTCGCGGGTCGCGGATCTGGGTGGCGCCGCGGTGCGAGGAGAAGATCGCGGGTGTGCGGAGCACCGTGCGGACGTCCTCGTGGCGGAAGACCGCCCAGAAGTCGTCGATGCGCACCACGTTCTTCTCACGCAACCGGGTTAGTGCGTCGTGCGGGACTCCCGAGGTATACGTGTCCGGGTCGACGATGAGGTCGGCATCGGTCCTGGGCATAGAACGGATTCTGACGTGCTTCATGTCGAACGTGGTGGAAGCGGGCCGTTGCTGGTGCTGCTGCACGGGCTGGGCGCTACCGGCGAGGTGTGGCAGGACGTCGTCGGCCAGTGGCCCGGCAGCTGGCTCGTGCCCGATCTGCCTGGTCACGGACGGAGCGCGCCGCTCGACCGGTACTCGTTCGGCGCCTTCGCGGCCACCGTGGCAAGTGAGATCCCGCGGGAGCCGGTCACGGTCGTCGGGCACTCGCTGGGCGGCGTGGTGGGGCTGGCGCTCGCGAGCGGGTGGTTCGGGGTCGAGGTGACCACGTGCGTCGGCGTCGGGATCAAGGTGCGGTGGACCGAGGCCGAACTGGAGAAGGCGGCGGCACTGGCGGGTAAACCGTCGAAGGTCTTCGACACGGAGGAGGAGGCCGTCGAGCGGGCGTCGAAGATGGCGGGCGTGCGACTGGAGCACGGCGTGTCCGAAGTGGACGGTAGGTGGACGCCTTCGCTGGACATGAAGGCGTTCGGCGTGGGCGCGCCGGACATGGCCGGGCTGATCATGGCCTCGCAGGCCCACGTCGTGCTGGCGGCGGGGGAGAACGACCCGATGAGCCCTCAGGACCACCTGAAGGAGCTGGTGCCCGAGCCGGTCGTGTTCCCCGGCGCGGGCCACAACGTGCACGTCGAGTCGCCCTCGTCCCTGCACACCGTGCTGGCTCAGCTCGCGACGTAGCCGCCGTCGGCCGTGATCACCGAGCCCGTGATGAAGCTCGACTTCTCGGAGGCCAGGAACAGCACGGCCTCCGCGATCTCGTCCGGCTGGCCGACGCGCTGCAGCGGGAGGTTCTTCGAGATCTCGTCGAACACCTCACCGGCCTCCGCCAGGGCCTTCTCGGTGGCGACCGGGCCGGGCGCCACGGAGTTCACGCGGACGCCGGCGGCACCGAACTCGACGGCCCACGAGCGGGTCAGCGCGTCCATCGCGGCCTTGGAGGCGTTGTAGACGGACCCGACCGGGGTGCCGACCACGGCCGCGATCGACGAGACGTTGACGATCGAGCCCTTGCCCCTGGCGACCATCGCCGGGGCGAGTGCCGCGGTGAGGAAGTAGGTGCCGCGGACGTTGACGTCGAACACCTTCTCGTAGACGTCGAGGGACTGCTCGGGGGTCGGCGAGAACGGGAAGATGCCGGCGTTGTTGACGAGCACGTCGACGTCGCCGACCTCCTCGGCGAGCTTGCGGACGTCGTCGACGCTGCCGATGTCCGAGACGATGAAGTGACCGGTGCCGCCGGCCCGTTCGATGAGCTCGACGGTCTCCTTGCCGAGCTCGGCGCGGCGGCCGGTGACGTAGACGGTGGCGCCGGCCTCGGCGAGCTTGACCGCGATCGAGCGGCCGATTCCCGAGGTGGCGCCGGTGACGAGTGCCTTCTTGCCTGCGAATTCCTTGGTGGACATGTCTCCGAACCTGGCCCGGCCACATCGTCAGGCCATAAATTCCGGATGAATCAGCTGGTCAGAGCCGGTACGCGCCACCCGAAGTACATCCGCACAAAGTACGGCAACCGGTACCGCCCAAGCACCAGCGGTTCGATCAGGTGCACGTCGGCGAGCGCCTCCAGCAGGAACTCGATAGCCCCGGGATCGCCTCCGGACATCTCCGCCGCCTCGCACACGTCGATCACGTCCTCGTCGCGGCGCGCGAAGCACTGCAGCAGGTGGCGTTCCTGGTCGGTGAGCTGCTGCTCGGCCTTCATGAGGGGAGCGAGCACCGCCCGGCAGTCGGACGGGATGGCGCTGCCGAGCCGCGTCTCCCGTTCCATCTGGGCCAGCAGCATCGCGACCGTCCAGTCGGGGCGGGCGGCGAGCTTGCCGCCGAGCACGCGGACGGGGTTCGGCAGGTACGAGACGCGTGCCAGCACATCATCGGTGACGGCTGCCTCGGCGTCGGCCCTCGCCGTGCCGAGCACCCCGCGGAACAACTGGTTCGCCTCGGCCTCGGTCAGCCCGGCGATCTTCAACCAGACCACCCCGGCCAGCTCGTTCCACCTCCGCACGCTCGTGAGGACCAGGGCCGAGCCGGGGGTGCGCAGCTCCGCGATCCGGGCGGGGTCCCGCACGTCGTCGACGACGACCAGGAACCGCTTGCCGCGCGCCTTCTCCCGCCACAGCGCGGCTTTGTCACCACTGGGGTTCTCGACGCCGACCGCGCGCAGCAGTTCGTTCGCGATGTCCTTGCCGCTGACGAAGATCTGCCCGTCGGGGTAGTCCTGCTTGGCGAGATGCGCGACGTGGATCGCCAGCGCGGTCTTGCCGCTGCCGTGCATGCCGGTGATGCCGACCGTCTGCGGCAGCGCCCGCAACGCCTGCGCGACCTCGGCCGCGCGGCCCGTGAAGTCGGGCAGGCCGGGCGGCAGCTGCTCGGGCCGGCGCGCCAGGTTCAGGTCTCCCCTGAGGATCTGCGCGTGGATCCCGCGCAGGTCCGGTCCGGGTTCGAGGCCGAGCTCCTCGTTCAGCAGGGCGCGCACCTGGTGGAACTGCTCCAACGCCTCGGCCTGCCTGCCGTCGCGGTAGAGGGCCTGCATGAGCAGCGCACGCGAGCGTTCCCTGAGGGGGAAGGCGGCGACGTGCTTCTGCAGTTCGAGGACGTCCAGCTCGCGTTCGAGCAGGGCCTCGCGGCACTTGAGCCGCTCGTTGGCGATCCTGACCCGCTGGGCCTCGAAGTACGTGCTGCTGAGGCCCTCGAACGGCTCGCCGCGGCAGTCGTCGAAAAGCTCCGCCCTCAGCGTGTAACCGCCGTCCTTGGACTTCAGGTCCAGCTCGGGGATCGCCTTGCGGATCTTGTACATGTACGTCCGCAACGCCATGACCGCGCTCGGCGTCGGGTCGTCCCAGACCATGCCGATCAGCTGGTCGTTGCTCAGCCGGAGGCCGTTGTTCAGCAGCAACGCCGCCAGCACCGCCCGCTGTTGCCGCGGGCCCAGGTCGATCTCCTCGTCGTCGCGCCAGGCTCGTACCGGACCCATCAGTGAGAAGCGCAGGCTCATGCAACGGGACAACGCCCGCAGGCATTCCCGACATGCCCGAACGAAGCGAGTATTATGAGAGTAGGCTGCGAGCCTACGGAGGTCGTATGAATGGCCGCGTCACCATCCCGACCGCACTGGCCAGAAGAGCGAACAAGGTGCTGCGTCCGCGAGACGCGGCGGACGTGTACGCCCATCCTCGCAGCGAGTTCGAGCGGCTGCTCGAACAAGCGGTCTTCTGCCACATCAGCACCGGCTACTACGCGCTGGCCCCGCTGGACCGGCTCGGCGACCCCAGGTGGCGCCCCGATCTCGCGGCGGCGGCGCTCGGCGTGGCCCAGGCCGACTACGGACGGGACGCCGTGGCACTCATGAGCATCACCGCGGCACGTCGTCACGGTGCACTGCCACGCGCCATCGGCACCGCGGTCGTGGCCGTGCCGAAACAGCGGCCCGTCCTGCACACCAAGGTGGGTGACGTGGTCTTCGTGAAGCGCGACGTGCGGCGCCTCGACCTGGAGCAGGTGGAAACCGAGCTCACGGCCGGATGGATGACCACGCCGGAACAGACGGCGCTCGACATCGCCGCCCGGCCGAAGCTCGGCGGTATCGGGGCAGCCGATGCCGAGGAGGTCCTGCGGGCGCTGGCCCGCCGGATCGACTGGACCGTCGCGGAGGAACTCGCACGTGATCAGCACAGGCCGGCAGCGCTGGCGCGGCTGAAGGAGGCGGCGGTTGCTTGACCACGAGGAACTGGCCGCGGTCGCAGATCAGTTCGGCGTCGCGGAGGAGCAGGTCAGGCGAGACCACCTGATCAGCCACGTGCTGGCGGTTCTGCCGAAGATCGCACCAGAGGTGCTGTTCGTCGGCGGCACAGCGCTGGCGCGGACACACCTGGCGGACCCGGCTGCGGGCGGGCGCCTGTCGGAGGACATCGACCTGTGGACACCGGATCGTGCCGCGGTCGCGGCCGCGCTCGACGAGAGGCTTCCCCGGCTCCTGCGCCGTGAGTTCCCCGGATCCAGGTGGGATCCCCCGTTGCGTGCCGCGAGGTCCGCTGTCGAGCCAGGCGTTCTGGTCACGACGAACGATCTCCGCGTCCGAGTGCAGCTGCTGGACCACGAGGACTGGGCCCGCTGGCCGAGTGAGCACGTCTCCATCAAGGCCAGGTACAGCGACATCACGTCGGAGATCCTGCTCAGAGTTCCCACGCTGCAGGCATTCGCGGCGATGAAGACTCTCGCCTGGGCAGACCGGCACGCCGCCCGCGACCTCTACGACCTGGCACGTCTCGCCGAGTTGGGTGCGCTCACAGCGGATGCGGCCGACCTGGTCCGCGACGCCACGGGAGCCTCGGTGCAGAAGTACGAGTTCTCCTCTCTGCCGTCCGGTCTGAACTGGCAGTCGCAGCTCGGGCACCAGACCAGCGCTCTTCCTGCACCGGAACGGTGTCTGCGAACGGTTCGAAAGGCCTACGGGAAGGTGCTGGCCTGGTAGGTCTCACGGGCTGGTCGGCAACGGCCGCGGCTCGATCACCTGCTTCATCACGATCGTCGACGTCAGCCCGCGCACCCCGGGCAGCTTCGCCAGCGTCTCCTCGTACAGCCGCTGGTACGACGCGAGGTCCGCGGTGACCACCCGCAGCAGGTAGTCGGGGCTGCCGAACAACCGTTGCGCCTCCACCACGTTCGGCACGTCGGCCAGGGCGCGATCGAAGTCGGCCATGGTGTCGAGCCGCAGCTTGGCGAAGACGAGCGCCTCGAAGCCGAACCCGAGGGCGGCCGCGTCCACGACGGCCCGGTAGCCGTGGATGACGCCGTCGCGTTCCAGTTCCCGCAGGCGGCGCTGGCAGCGCGAGATGCTCAGCTGCACGCGGTGCGCGAGGTCGGTGACGGTCATTCGCCCGTCGCGCTGCAGTTCGGCAAGAATCTTGCGGTCAACGGCGTCCATGAGCAAAGAACGCAAACACCTTGCTCGTTGGTTCCCCTAGCTTTTGCTCCATGAGCAGCGCAAATCCGTTACGTCAGCTGGCCCTGGACCAACTGAGGCGCCGCACCAGCATGAAGTGGCGCTACTACGCCGAGGACGTCCTGCCCGTGTGGGTGGCCGAGATGGACGTCCCGCTCGCCGAACCCGTGGCGCAGGCGATCATCGACGCCGTCGCGCTCGGTGACACCGGCTACCCCAGCGGGACCGCCTACGCCGAGGCGCTCGCGGCGTTCGCGGCGAAGCGGTGGGGCTGGACTCCGGCCGTCGAACGGATGTCGATCGTGCCGGACGTGATGCTCGGCGTGGTCGAGATGTTCCGGCTGGTCTCGCACCGGGACGCGCCCGTCGTCGTCAACAGCCCGGTCTACCCGCCCTTCTTCCAGTTCGTCGAGTCGCTGGGGCGCAAGGCGGTCGAGGCTCCGCTGGGTGCGGACGCGAGGATCGACTTCGGCTCGTTGGAGGCCGCGTTCGTGCGCGCCGGCCGGGGTGCGGTGTACCTGCTGTGCAACCCGCAGAACCCGACCGGGACGGTGCACACCGCCGCCGAGCTCGAAGAGGTCGCACGACTTTCGCGCGTGCACGGGGTGCGGGTCGTGGCGGACGAGATCCACGCGCCGCTCACGACCGCGGACTTCGTGCCGTACCTGAGCGTCGCGGACGACGGGCTGTCGTTGATGTCCGCGTCGAAGGCGTGGAACCTCGCCGGGCTCAAGGCCGCGCTCGCCATCGCCGGGCCCGGCTCGGCCCGCGACCTCGCGCGGTTGCCGGAGGAGGTGAGCCACGGGCCGAGCCACGTCGGGATCCTTGCCCACACGGCGGCGCTCACCGACGGCGTCACCTGGTTGGACGCTCTCTTGGAGGGCCTCCAAGAGAACAGGGCGTTGCTCACCGACCTGCTCGCCGAGCACCTGCCCGCCGTCCGCTACTCCCCCGGTCAGGGCACCTACCTCGCCTGGCTGGACTGCCGCGGGCTCGGCCTCGGTGACGATCCGTCCCGGACGTTCCTCAAGCGCGGCAGGGTCGCGCTGAACTCGGGCCTCCCGTTCGGCACGGGCGGTGCCGGTTTCGTCCGGATGAACCTCGCGACCTCGCCGGAGATCCTCACCGAGGCCGTCGAGAGGATGGCCAGGGCGTGGCGCGAGACCTGAGGCACCGCTCCTGGCAGGCCTGGAGTCCGTCCGGATGTGCGCCGGCGGCGACCACGACGTTGGTCATCTCGTGCACGCCGGTGCTCACGGCCGTCGTGGCCGCCCAGGTGTTCCGTGTCCGAATTGGACCGGGACAGGTCCTGCTGCTCGGGTTCGGCGTGTGCCGGCTCGGCCCGGCCACTCGTTCAGGTCCTGTCGCCCGGACGGCAGTCGAAGAACCGGCAGGCGGTAGGTAACGTTGATCGAATGACGGACGGCACCTTCGAGGCGTTCCGGAAGGCCGAGGCGTTGATGGCGCAGCGCAGGCCGCTCGACGCGCTGCGCGAACTGAGGCAGGTGCTGGACGAGGCCGGCGAGGCGCCGTCCGTGCAACTGCTGGCCGGCCGGGCCTACCTCGGGTCCGCGCAGCTCAACAGGGCGGAAGAGGCGTTCCGCAAGGTGCTCGACCTCGACCCGAGCGATCACTACGCCCGGTTCGCGCTCGGCAAGACCCTGCAACGGCAGGGCCGCCTCCCCGAGTCGCTCGCCCAGCTCCGGATGGCGGTCGCGATGAACCCGTCACCGGAGTACCAGGAAGCGCTAGGAGAGGTCAAAGCCCGGCTGGCCCTGGGGAACTGATCACCGGACCAGGGTGTCGCCCCAGAAGCCACCCTCGCGCACGCCCGGCGGCACCGCGAAGCGCCCGGACCCGGTGTGCTCCAGGCACTCCATCATCTAGTCCTTTGTGGACAACGCCTGCTGCGTCGGCACCAACTGCGTGCACGAGTCCCTGTTGAACGCCACGAAGAGGCGACCTGCGGGTCGTTCGCGCAGGCCTGGATGCAAATGTCACCGTTGCTGCGCGCCGGGTCCAGGTCGAGCGCCTCGCCGTGTCCGGGGTCGGCGCCTCGACGTTGCCGCCGACCGCACCGTCGAGCGCGACGAAGTGCATGTGGTCCTGCGCGGGCGTGGTGATGCCGGCCTGGATCTTCCCGAGGTCGAACCGGATCGCCCCTGGTAGAGCAACGCGGCGATCACCACGGCAACGAATATTCCGCCCAAAAAACCAAGAAGCGGCTCGACCATACCCCCTCCAGCAGCCCGCTCGCTGGAATAGAAGAAGACCGCAGTCTAGAGCCCTTCCAGGCCAACAGACAAAAGAGACACGACAACATTGGCAAACGGTCCGACTTTGAGCGCTTCATCCATTTTGACACGCAACTAGGCCGCAATCGTCTTGGCCGCCCGCCGCATCCAGAAGATCATTCCCGCGACGAATGCAACCGCGATGATCGACATCATCCCATCAAAGGCTTCCTGCTGCTCAAAGCTCATGCCAGCAGCACTGAACGTGATCACGGCTCCGCCACCACGGACAGTGCCACCACGATCACAACACCGACCCCAACCCATTTGAGGGCACGCCTTCGACCCGTCCTCACGAGGAATGCGATCAGGATGCTCACCACGAGCGCGGACTCAAGCCCTCAGCGCAGCCCAACGAGCCCATTGGCGAACAACATCCCACGCCTCTATAATCAGGTCGGCCTCATTCAAGGTAAGTCTCGCCTGATTGCCCATCCGCCCTCAGTGCCGGTTTCACCACGCTTCACCCCGTCACCACCCAGGTGAAGCACGTAGCCTGGGTGCCGTGGTCCCGCCGCCCGCAGTCAAGGAACCCGTCCGCCGCAACCGCAACGGCAACATCTTCGGCCGCATCGTCCTGGTGCTGCTGCTGATAGTCGTGGTCGCCGCAGGCGCCTGGGCCCTGGGCGCCCTGAACCGCCGAGACGCGGCCCCCTCAGGCCCACCCCCGTTCCTGGTACCGATCCAGGAGGTGGAGCCGGGCGCAGCACCCCCAGGCACCGCCGCCTCCCCGGGCACCACGGCAACAGCCAACCCACTGGCCGAATGGGCAACGCGAGTAGCGGGCAAGACCGACATCCCGGTCCGAGCCCTCCACGCCTACGCCCAAGCAGACCTGACGATGCAACAGGAGGCCCCGGCCTGCCGCATCAGCTGGGCCACCCTGGCAGGCATCGGCAGGATCGAATCCCACCACGGCAACATCAACGGAGCCCGCCTCCAGACCAACGGCCTACCGTCCCGCCCGATCATCGGCATCCCCTTGGACGGCGGCCCAGGCGTCAAAGCCATCCGCGACACAGACGGCGGCCGCCTGGACGGCGACACCACGTGGGACCGGGCAGTGGGCCCGATGCAGTTCATCCCAGGCACCTGGAACCGCTGGGCAAAACGAGCAGCGCCCGACGGCCAACCAGCAGACCCGCAGAACATCGACGACGCAGCCCTGACAGCAGCCCGCTACCTCTGCGGAGGAGGAGCAAGAGACCTGGGCACAGGCCAGGGCTGGTGGGCAGCAGTACTCACCTACAACAACTCCGTGGAGTACGGCCAAAACGTGTTCAGCGGAGCTGACGCCTATGCAAGGGCAAGCGCACAGCAATAGCAGCCCGCAACGCCGACCACGCGATGCCGCAGGCGAGCCGTCCTTACCAAACACACTGGGTGGGGTGGCTTCGTCACGAGTCGTGCCACAGCTCTTGCTGCATGCCTGAAGGGGTGTCAAGCGGACACGCTTTTCGTCCGCTTGACACCCCTTCAGGCATGTGGCCCGCTCTTGGCTCGACTCGTGACGAAGCCACCCCACCACCGCAACCACCAAAGCAACGCGCCTCCGCCCAAAGCAACAGGCGTGCCATCTACCCGCGAACGGCGTGGACCCCGGCTTTGGATCAGATTGGCGGGGTCTGGGGCGGAGCCCCAGGGTCTTCACCCTCCCCCAAAGGAGGCTCACCCCGATCACAAGGCAGCTCAACAGGAGTACTGGCAACCGGCGGCACACCCGGTTCCTCAGCCCGAGGCGCAGACGAGGGCGGAACCTCAACCGGAGTCTCAACAGGAGGAGCAGGCTCCACACTGGACACAACAGGAGCAGTGGTGGTGACAACCGGCACCTCCGAAGAAGTAGACGGCGAAGCCGGCACTTCTTCGACAGGCTCGGCCTCAGGCTCGTTCCGCCCAGTAACAACAGGCTTACCAGCAGAAACCGGAACAGTCTCGGTAACAGTCCCCCCACCAACAACCCGAGTCCGCGTAGCAACCCGAGCCGCCAAAACCTCCCGCCGAGCGCCCTCAACAACCACAGTCTCAGTAACAGTCGCCAACGAAACCCCAGCCTCAAACGGCTCAGTCCACCAAGCCGAAGGCCGAGACAGCGGAGGCGCAGCCAAAGACCCCTCCGAAGGCCCCCCAGTCAACGCGATCAACGCGAACATCCCGCCCAGCGCCAAAAAGGGCACCACAACCACAGCCCCAAAGCACCCACGCCCACTGCGCGGCTCTTCACGATGACTCATCTCCAGCACACCCCCGAACGGTGACGAACTGTCCCATCAACCTTCCACCTGGTTGATCGTCCACATGGAACAGTCCGTCACAGTTCTTGAGTCACACGATGGGGTGCTCAAGCCAACGGCGGCAACTCCGGAGCGTGAGCAGCAGGCGAAGACGACAGGGTCTCCAAAGCCAGCGAAACAGCCCGCTCCAACTGCGGATCCCGCCCAGAAACCCGATCAGCAGGCGACATCACCACCTCGATGTCGGGGTCAACCCCGTAGTTCTCAACCCCCCACCCATGCCCCTTGAAGTACGACGCGTACCTCGGCTGGGTGACCATCGTGCCGTCGACCAACGTGAACATCATGTCGATGCCGATCACACCACCCCAGGTCCGCATCCCCACAACAGGCCCGATCCCGAGCTCCTTGATGGCCACGTTGACGATGTCACCATCAGACCCGGCGTACTCGTCAGCCACCGCGACAACAGGCCCCCGAGGCGCATCCTGCGGATAGGACTCAGACGCCGTGTACCCCCGAGCAACCGACCACCCGATCACCTTGCGACCAAGCTTCTCGATCACCAACTGCGAGGTGTGCCCGCCACCGTTCTCTCGAACGTCGAGCACCAAAGCCTCACGGGTCAACTCGAGCCGCAGATCCCGGTGCAGCTGAGCCCACCCGGCCCCCATCATGTCGGGAACGTGCAGATACCCGACCCGCCCACCGGACTGCGAATGCGTGAACGCCCGGCGGTTGGCAACCCAGTCGTGGTACCGCAAAGGCTCCTCATCTGCCAAAGGCACCACCACGACCCGACGCAGCTCACCACCGCCACCAGGCCGCACCGTCAACTCGACGGGCTTCCCGGCAGTCCCGACCAGCAACGCCCCAGGCCCAGCAACCCCAACCGGGCGCCCGTCCACAGCCACCAGAACGTCCCCGGCCCGAACAGCCACCCCAGGCGCGCACAACGGCGACCGAGCGTGCGGATCAGAGGTCTCACCAGGAATCACCCGCTCGACGACCCAGTCGGAACCAGTCCGCACCAGATCAGCGCCCAACAGCCCCTGACGACGGGAAGCGGGCACGTGCGGCGCCGAACCCCACACGTAGGCGTGCGAGGTCCCGAGCTCGCCCTGGACCTCCCACAGCAGGTCCACGAGGTCGTCGTGGCTGCCCACCTCGGCCACCAGCGGCCGGTAGCGGTCGAGCTCGCCCTGCCAGTCGACGCCACCCATGTCGGTGCGCCAGAAGTGGTCGCGCATGAGCCGCCCGTTCTCGGCGTACATCTGCGCCCACTCCAGCGCGGGATCGATGACGACCCGCACGCGCGCGAGGTCGATCTCCACGTAGTCGGCTGAGTCCTCGTCGGCCTTGCTGTCGGTCGGCACGACCCGCAGGTCGCCTCTGTCCTCAACGAGCATCCGCCTGCCGTCACCGGACACCGCGAACGCGTCCGCGCTGTCCGCGAGGCACTCGGTCTTGAGCTTCGCGAAGTCGAAGCGCTCCAGCATCGTGCGTGGCGGACGGGCATCTGGCGACGCCAGGTTGTCCCCCAGCACGCCGAGCAACGGCCGGCGCAGCCAGAGCAGACCGCCACGAGCCGCCTTCAACGACACGTAGTCGGCCGCGGCGACGGGAACGGGCACGACGCGGTCGGTGAGGCCGTCGAGGTCGACCTTCGTCACCGGGGTCTTCTCGTCGTCGTCCTCGGAGTCCTTGTCCTCCTCGCCGACCGGGCGTCCGCCGCGCATCGGTGCGAACGGCGACGGCGTGGTGGCGGCCAGCGGCACGAGGTGCGGGCGGCAGCCGGTCGGGAACGACAGGTCGAACACGTGCGCGTCGTAGACCGGGTCGAACGTCCGGATCGACAGGAACGCGAGGTACTTGCCGTCCTCGGTGAAGGTCGGCGCGAAGTCGGCGAACCGCAGCGACGTCACGTCCACAACGGACAGATCCGCCGCGTTCACCATCTTGATGTGCCGCAACGGGGTCGGGCCGGGGTGCGACCACGCGAGCCACGCGGAGTCCGGGGAGAACGCGAGGTGCGTGATGTGGGCGTTCGCGCCGCGGACGACCTCGCGCACCTCGCCGGAAGCGACGTCCACCAACAGCAACCGGCCGTCGTGCGTGGCCACGGCGACGCGCGACCCGTCCGGCGCGGCGGCCAGGGACATGACCCGGCCGAGCTGACCGGAGGCGACGCGACGAGCGGTGTTGCCCGGCTCGACACCGCCGACGGGCGCGATCTCCAGGGCCTCCTCGCCCTCGACGTCGGTCACCCACACCACGTGACCGGTCTCGCCGAGCACCTTCGGCAGCCGTGCGCGCACGTCGGAACGGTCGGCCAGCACGCGAACCGGGCCGTCGCGGTGCGTCATCCAGTGCACCGACCCGCGGACCTCGACGGCCGACGCGCGACCGGTGTGGTCGACGCTGAACGACTCGATGTTGCCGGAAGCCTTGACGTGGCGCGGTTGCAGGCCGGTGCGCGGGCCGCCGAGCCTGATGTCGAGCTTGCGCAGCTCGGAAAGGCCTTCGAGCAGCCAGAGTTCGCCGGCCTGGTGGAAGATCACCCGCGAGCCGTCGCTGGAGGCGTTGCGGGCGTAGAACTCGCCCTGCGAGTGGCGGCGCAGGTCGGTGCCGTCCGGCAGCACCGAGTAGACGCTGCCGACGCCCTCGTGGTCGGACAGGAACGCGATCCGCCCGTCGACCCACATCGGGTTCGACAGCGTCGACTTCAGGTCGGCCAGGATCCGGGTGAAGTCACCGGAGCCCTCGGTGTCGACCCACAGCTTGCCCGCGGTGCCACCGCGGTACCGCTTCCACGCCGAGGGTTCCTGCATGTAGCTGGAGGACGTGACGACCTGGCCGTCCGGGCCGAACGAGACGTCGTTGACCCATCCGTACGGCAGCACCTCGGACGGTCCGCCGTCCAGCGGAACGGCATGCGCCTGCTTGCGGTGCCGCGACATCTGACCGGTGTGCGTCACCGCCAGCACTCGCCCGTCCGGCGTCCAGCCGGACACGGCCGTCCGGACCACGCCCCAGTGCGTCAGCCGGCGTGCGGGGCCACCGTCCACAGGCGCCACGCGCACCTCCGGGGCCCCGTCGATCACGCTGGCCCACGCGAGATGCGTGCCGTCAGGCGAAAAACGGGGTGTCCGGGCCGGTACCTGATCAGCGGACGCGCGCCAGGCCCTTCCTCCGTCGACGGGCGCGAGCCACACGTCGTCCTCGGCCACGAACGTCACCAAGTCACCGCGAAGATGCGGATACCGCAGGTAAGTCACGAGATCGACGTTAGCTCACACCCACCGTTTCAGGAGGGCGAAAAACGCCGCCAGTCCTCCGCCGCAAGAGATTCAAGACCTTCGGCCCGTGCCTTGGCCTCCGCCTCGCGCACGTTCGCGGCGAACCGGCGGCAGACCTGGCGGAGCTCCGTCTCCGGGTCCTCCCCCGCGAGCTTGGACAAAGCGGTCACGGCGAACAACGTCGTGCCCGTGTCGTCGCCCTCGGGCAGCAGGTCGACCGGGAAGCCCGCGCGTGCGGTGCGCTGCACCAGCTTCGCGGCCAGCGCGACGGCCGGCTGGCCGAGCGCGACACCGTCCACACTGGACTCGCGCTGCTTCTCGGCCTGCTTGAGCTCCTCCCAGCGGTGCTGCTGCGAGGTCGCGTCGTGCACGGCCGGGTCGTTGCCCTCGAAGACATGCGGGTGCCGGCCGACGAGCTTCGCGACCAGTTCGGCCGCCACGGCGTCGACGTCGAACGGATCTTCGGCGTCCTCGGCCGCGACACGGGCGTGGAACAGCACCTGGAGGAGCACGTCGCCGAGCTCCTCGCGCATCGCCGTGCGGTCGCCGTCCTCGATCGCCTCCAGCAGTTCGAAGGTCTCCTCGACGAGGTACTGGCGCAACGAGTCGTGCGTCTGCTCGGCGTCCCACGGACATCCGCCCGGTGACCGCAGCCGGTGCATGACCGCGGCCGCGTCGAGCAGCCCGGCACCGAGCGGTTCCGGTGTCGTGATCACCTCGGCGTCCGGGAAGGCACCGGCCGAGGTCGTGATCACCACCGCGCCGTCCTCCACGTCGGCCGGCGCCGGCCCGTCCACGCCCAGGACCGACCAGTGCTCCGGCGGTACGCCCTCGCCCGCGTAGACGGCCGTGGCGGCGCGCAACGCGGGCAGGGCGGCAGCGGGCAGCACGGCTCCGAGCCGCTCGCTGAGGACGACGACCGTGATCAAGACTTGTTCTCGGTCGTGCTCACACCGACGTACCCGGCGCGCTCACCGGCGCTGCCGACGACCTGCGCGTTGGTCGGGTCCCACACGCCGTAGCGGGGGTTGACCTCGATCTTCTGGTCCGCGGTCAGGAACTGCGCGATCCGCAGGCCGAACGCCGCTAGCAGCTGCGGGTCGATGCGCTCGATCAGGTCCTCCTCGCCCGGCGTGGGCGAGACCTTGTTGCGCTCCTTGACCAGCGCGACCATCCAGCTGGACTGCTGCTCGTCGGCCGGGAAGGCGACGACGGTGCCGGGCTTCACGCCCCACAGCATCGTGTGCACGAGCGACGGGTTCTCGGTGACGCGGACCTTCTGGCCCGTCGCCGACGCCTGCTGGCCGCCGGTGGTGCGCGGGGCCTCCTGCACGAACCGCGCCATCTTCGAGGGGTCGGCCGCGACCTCGGCCGCCTTCTCCTTGGCGACCTTGGGGTCCTGGACCTGGAAGAAGTCGATCACGATCTGGAGCGTGGAGAGGTTGCGGCGGGCCAGCTCACCCATCACCAGCACGTCGCGCTGGTGACGGTGGATCGTGGTCTCGTCCTGCTCGCTCTGCTTGGAGGCGGCCTCGGCGCCGCCCTTCTCCGCGATCGCGTCGTACACCTTGGTCTCGTCGACCGTGATGTTCTCGAGCTGACCGGCCCGCTCGGCGATCTTGTGGTTGATCTCGTCGGCCAGCACGAGCCGCGAGACCTGGTCGAGCTTGCCCTGGCCCTGCATCTGCTGGGCCGCGGGCTCCTTCTTGAGCACCTTCACGGTGCGCTCCTGGACGGTCTCCAGGTTGATCGCCTGATCACCGACGATCGCGGCCGAACCGGCCTTCGCGGGGCCGGTGCCACAACCGGTGGCCAGCAGCGCCACAGCCACACCGACCAGCGAGAAACGCTTCAGAACAGTGCTCACGAGGATCTACCCTCTCACGCCTTGGTGACTCCGGTCACGGGAGTCCCCGCGAGTGAGTCGAGGAACGCACCGCACCAGTCCAGCAACTCCTGGTCGCGCAGCTGCGGTGCACCCATCCGGCCGCCCGCCGCTCCCTCCGTCGGCCTAGGCACGGTGACCGTGCCCATCGTCTGCTTGTAGACGGCCTTCGGGAACAGCCTGCGCAGCCTGACCAGCTGCGAGTCGAGCAGCTCCAGCTTCGCGAACCGCAGGTTCTGGCCCATCGCGATCACCTCGGTGACCCCGTGGCGGCGGCAGGCGTGCCGCAGGCGGGCGACGCCGAGCAGGCGTTCGACGGTCTCCGGCGGGGTGCCGTAGCGGTCCTTGAGCTCGTCCCAGACGGACATCAGCGACGCCTCGTCGGTGGCGGCCGCGATCTTGCGGTACGCCTCCAGCCGCAGCCGCTCACCCGGCACGTACTCGTGCGGGATGTGCGCGTCGACGGGGAGGTCGACGCGGACCTCGGCGAGCTCCTCCTCGATCTCGCCCTCCGCCCCGGCGTGCCGGCGGAACGCCTCGACGGCCTCGCCCACCAGCCGGATGTAGAGGTCGAACCCGACGCCCGCGATGTGACCGGACTGCTCCGCGCCGAGGATGTTGCCGGCGCCGCGGATCTCCAGGTCCTTCATCGCGACGGCCATGCCGGCGCCGAGCTCGGTGTTCTGCGCGATCGTCGCGAGCCGGTCGTGCGCGTGCTCGGTCAGCGGCGTCTCGGGCGGGTACAGGAAGTACGAGTACCCGCGCTCGCGGCCACGGCCGACGCGGCCGCGCAGCTGGTGCAGCTGGGCCAGGCCGAGCAGGTCTCCCCGCTCGACGATCAACGTGTTGGCGTTGGAGATGTCGAGGCCCGTCTCGACGATCGTGGTGCAGACGAGCACGTCGTACTCGCGTTCCCAGAAGCCCTGGATGAGGTGTTCGAGCTTGTCCTCGTTCATCTGGCCGTGCCCGGTCACGACGCGGGCTTCCGGCACCAGTTCCCGGATGCGCTTCGCGGCCTTCTCGATGGTCGAGACCCTGTTGTGCACGTAGAAGACCTGTCCGTCGCGCATCAGCTCGCGCCGGATCGCCGCTCCGACCTGCTTGTCGTCGTACGCGCCGACGTAGGTGAGGATCGGGTGCCGTTCCTCGGGCGGGGTCAGGATCGTGGACATCTCGCGGATGCCGGCGAGCGACATCTCCAGCGTGCGCGGGATCGGCGTCGCGGACATCGTCAGCACGTCGACGTGGGTCCTGAGCGCCTTGATGTGCTCCTTGTGCTCCACACCGAAGCGCTGCTCCTCGTCGACGATCACGAGGCCGAGGTCCTTGTACCGCACGTTCTTCTGCAGCAGCCGGTGCGTGCCGATCACGATGTCGACCTCGCCGTCCGCGAGACCGGCGATGGTCTGCGCGGACTCCTGCGGGTCGGTGAAGCGGCTCAGTCCCCTGACGTTCACCGGGAACTGGCGCATGCGCTCGGCGAACGTGTTGAGGTGCTGCTGGGCGAGCAGCGTCGTCGGCACCAGCACGACGACCTGCTTGCCGTCCTGCACCGCCTTGAACGCCGCGCGGACCGCGATCTCCGTCTTGCCGTAGCCGACGTCGCCGCAGATGACGCGGTCCATCGGCACGGAACGTTCCATGTCGGCCTTGACCTCGTCGATCGCGGCCATCTGGTCCTGCGTCTCGACGAACGCGAACGCGTCCTCCAGCTCGCGCTGCCAGGGCGTGTCGCTCGCGAACGCGTGGCCCGGTGCGCTCTGGCGGGCCGCGTAGAGCTGCACGAGCTCGGCCGCGATCTGCTTGACCGCCTTGCGCGCCTTGGACTTCGTGTTCTTCCAGTCGCTGCCGCCGAGCTTGTTCAGCGTGGGCAGCTCGCCGCCGACGTACCGGCTGACCTCGTCGAGCTGGTCGGTCGGGACGAACAACCGGTCGCCGGGCTGGCCGCGCTTGGACGACGCGTACTCCAGGACCAGGTACTCGCGGGTGGCGCCGGCCACGGTGCGCTGGACCATCTCCACGTACTTGCCGATGCCGTGCTGCTCGTGCACCACGAAGTCGCCGGCCTTGAGCGCCAGCGGATCCACCGCGTTGCGCCGCTTGGACGGCATCTTGCGCATGTCCTTCGTGGACGTACCGCCGCGGCCGCCGGTGAGGTCGGTCTCGGTCAGCACCACGAGCGCGAGGTCCGGCAGCATGAAGCCGTCCTCGAGCGCGCCGCGCACGACCGTGACCAGGCCGGCTTTCGGTGCCTCGTCGAGGGATTCGACGCAGACGGCAGCGACCTCGGCTTCCTTGAGCCGTTCCTCGGCCCGGTGCGCGGTGCCGGCGCCGGGCACGACCAGCACGGCCACGCCACCCGTCGCCGTGTGCGCCTTCAGGTCGGCGAACGCGCGCTCGACGTCGCCCTGGTAGGCCTCGACGGGCTTGACGTCGAGGTGGACGACGTCCTTCGAGTCCGTGGTGAGCTGGCTGAGCGTCCACCAGGAACGGCCGTTCGCCTTCGCGGCCTCCGCGACCTCGCCGATGCCCTGGTACGCGCTGCGCCCCAGGTCGATCGGCGCCTTGCCCCCGCCGGCCGCCGCCATCCACGACGCCTCGAGGAACTCCTGCCCGGTGCGCACCAGGTCGGCCGCGCGCGCCCGGATCTTCTCCGGGTCGTTGAGCAGGACGTGCGTGCCCGGTTCGACGACGTCGGTGAGCAGCTGCAGCTCGCCGGGGCAGAGCGCCGGGATCAACGCCTCCATGCCCTCCACCGCGATGCCGCCGGAGATCTTCTCCAGCATCTCGGCCAGGTGCGCGTCGGACTCGTGCTCCAGCGCCAGCTCGGCCGCGCGCTGCTTGACGTCGTCGGTCAGCAGCAGCTCCCGGCACGGCGGCGCGACGAACTCGACGACCTCCTCGGGCAGCGATCGCTGGTCCTGCACCGAGAACGGCCGGATCTCGCTGACCTCGTCGCCCCAGAACTCGACGCGGTACGGGTGCTCGGCCGTCGGCGGGAAGATGTCGAGGATGCCGCCGCGCGTCGCGTACTCGCCGCGCTTCTCGACCATGTCGACGCGGCTGTAGGCGTTCTCGGCCAGGCGCGTGACGAGCTCGACGAAGTCCTGCTCCTCGCCGACCTTCAGGTGCACCGGCGTCAGGTCGCCCAGGCCAGGCGCCATCGGCTGGATGAGGCTGCGGACCGTCGTGACGAGGACCCGGATCGGGTCACCCTCGGGGTGCTTGAGGCGGCGCAGCACCTGCAGGCGCGCGCCGACCGTGTCCGCCCGCGGGCTGAGGCGCTCGTGCGGCAGCGTCTCCCAGCTGGGGAAGAACGCGACCTTGTCCTGGCCGATGAGGTCTCTGAGGACGTTCGTCAGCTCCTCGGCCTCACGACCGGTGGCGGTGACGGCGAGGACCGGCTTCGCGGTGGACAGCGCGGCGGCCACGAGCGGGCGGGCGGCCAGCGGACCGTCGAGCTCCAGCTCGGGAACACCGGCGGACTCGATCAACGTGCGAAGAGCTTTGTCGGGCAGGACGCAGGAGAGCAGGCCGAGCAGCGGCATGTGAGAAACCCCGGTCGAGTGCGGAGGCGCCGGAAGAACGCCGGACAGACCCCTGCCTGGGACGAGGGGTCTCACCACCCACCATAGCTCGTTCCGCGACCCCTTATCGGGTGGCTCGAGCACGCCTCCGTCCGTCACTCTGTGCTCGTGTCGACGAAAGAGATCAGGGCTGACTACGACGATCAGTCCATAGTGGTTTACCAGGCTTATTCACCCGCCATCGCCGAACCGGCCGTGGCCGCCCAACGGTTCGTGCCGCCGTTCAAGATGGAACGGATGACGTGGATCAAGCCGTCGTTCCTCTGGATGATGTACCGCTGCGGCTACGCCCAGAAGGAAGGCCAGGAGCGCGTGCTGGCCGTGCGCATCACCCGCACGGGGTTCGATTGGGCGGTCTCCAACGCCGTGTCGAGCAAGATCCCGGGCAAGCCGTCGGTGCGCGTTCAGTGGGACCCGGAACGCGGCCTGCACCACGAGGCGCTGGAGCACAGGTCCATCCAGATCGGGCTGACGCGCGAGGCCGTGGACATGTATGTCAACGAGTGGACGGTCGGCATCACCGACGTGACGGACCTCGCGCGCGAGGTCCACGAGAAGGTGCGGCAGCGTGATCTGGACGGAGCGCGCGCGTTGCTGCCCGTTGAGCGGCCTTACGGAACCTCCACGGCGCAAAACGCATAGTTGGGACATGCGCGCACTCGTTGCTGCAGGGTTGGTGCTGGTCGTCGCCGCTTGTTCGGCTCCGGAACCGGGCGGCAACGCGCCGTCGAAGGCTCCGGCGCCGCAGGGCCTGAAGGTCGAGGAGGTCGCGGGCGGTCTCCAGCACGCCTGGGACATCGGGTTCCTGCCCGGTGGCGCGATGCTGGTCACCGAACGGCCCGGCAAGATCAAGCTGGTGCGCGACGGCCAGGTCACGCCCGTCGACGTCGAGTTGACCGACCTGCAGGCGCGCGGCGAGGGCGGCCTCATGGGCCTGGTGATCCACCCCGACAACCAGCGCTTCACCGTTTGCTACAACACCGTCCGGGACGTGCGGCTGGTGACGTTCCGCCTCGACGGCGCCAAGGCGACCAAGACCAAGGACCTGCTCACCGGCATGCCGTCCAACTCCAGCGGACGGCACTCCGGCTGCCGCCCGACGCTGGCACCGGACGGGTCGATGTACGTCGCGACCGGTGACATCGCGCAGGCCCGCAACCCGCAGGACCGCACGAGCCTCGGCGGCAAGGTGCTGCGCATCGACGCCGAGACCGGCGAGGGCGCGGCCGGCAACCCGTTCATCACCTCCGCGAACGCCAACGAGCGCCGCGTCTACACCTACGGCCACCGCAACGTGCAGGGCGTGGTGTTCCGGCCGGACAGCGACCAGGCCTTCTCGAGCGAGCACGGCCCGAGCGTCGACGACGAGGTCAACCTGCTCCGCAAGGGCGCCAACTACGGCTGGGACCCGTCGGAGGGCGGCACGAAGGGCGGGTACGACGAGAGCGTGCCGATGACCGACCTGCAGCGGTTCCCGGACGCGGTGCCCGCGGTGTGGTCGTCCGGCTCGCCGACCGAGGCGATCTGCCAGGCCGCGTTCTGGAACGGCAAGCTCGCGATCACGGCCCTGAAGGGCTCGAAGCTGATGCTGTTCACGCTGGACGCGGCGGGCAAGGTGCAGAACGTCAGCATTCCCGAGGAGCTGAACGACAAGTACGGCCGTCTGCGCGCCGCCCGCACCGCGCCGGACGGATCCCTCTACGTCACGACGTCGAACGGCACCGACGACAAGCTGCTCAAGCTCACCGGAACCGTGTGAAGCCGTCCGAGCCGTACGACCCCTCGACGCACGGCTCGGACACCGGGCTTCAAGTGAGTCATCGCTGAGGAGTGCTCAGTCCGTTTCACAGCGTGCACGGGTTCGGCGGGATGCACTAACGCCGAGCCGCTCAGCCGTGCAGTTGCACTACGACAACCAGCTCAGGACCGGCTGCGCAGCTTCGGCCTGTGCTCCATCGCCGACAGCCCGTTCCACGCCAGGTTCACGAGGTGGGCCGCCACCTCGTCCTTCTTCGGCTTGCGCGCCTCCAGCCACCACTGCCCGGTCAGCGCGACCATCCCGACCAGCGCCTGCGCGTACAGCGGGGCGAGCTTGCGGTCGTAGCCCTGCTTGGCGAAGTGCAGCGCGAGGATGTGCTCGACCTGAGACGCGATGTCGTTCAGCAGCGACGAGAAGGTGCCCGAGGTCGACGCGACGGGTGAGTCGCGGACCAGGACGCGGAACCCGTCCGTCGAGCCCTCGATGTAGTCGAGCAGCGCGCAGGCGGCCTGTTCGAGCAGCTCACGCGGGTGCGCACCGACGTCCAGCGCGCCGACGATCTGGTCCATCAGGCGCTGCATCTCGCGGTCCACGACGACGGCGTAGATGCCTTCCTTGCCGCCGAAGTGCTCGTATACCACGGGTTTCGACACGCTGGCGCGGTGCGCGATCTCCTCGACCGAGGTCGCGTCGAAGCCCCTCTCGGCGAACAGGGCGCGGGAGACGTCCAGGAGCTGTTCCCGCCGTTCCTTGCCCGTCATCCTGACCCTGGCCACCGAACCAGCCTACAAAGGTCACTTCCTCGCGGTCGGAGATGACCCGCTCCCGCCGTACCCCGCATGAAAACTCATCCACCTTTCTCAGGTTCGCCGCGCTGTGTCGCGCGGAATCGAGACCTCGGCGCGGCATCATCGGGACATGGCCAGACGCAAGATCATCCGGATCACCGTGACCTCGCTGCTCGTCCTGCTCGTGCTGGTCACAGCGGCTCTGGGCGGCGTCGGCTGGTACTACAGCGGCGAGCTGCTCGAACCGGAGGAGGTGCCGCGGCGCTACCCCGAGACGTCGCTCGGCGTGGACGACAAGAACGTCGTGCTCGCCGAATCGAAGCTCACGACGCTGCGTGGCACGTTCGGCATCGTCTGGCCCGGCGGCACGGCGAAGGTCGGTGACGTGGCGTCGCACAGGGACGGGCGCGTGGAACGTCCTCTGATCGAAGGCACCGCACCGCCCGAGGGCACGAAGGTGCGCATCGAGACCGACGTCTACGAGGGCACCCCGAAGACGGCGCTCGGGCTGGTATTCAGCGACGTCGCGGTCCCCGGCGAGCTCGGCGACATGCCCGCGTGGTTCGTCCCCGGCTCGAACCCGGACACCTGGGTCATCACCGTGCACGGGCGGGGCGCGTCGCGCGAGGAGGCGCTGCGCGTGGTCCCCCAGCTCCACGGCGCCGGGCTGCCCGTCCTGCTGATCACCTACCGCAACGACGCCGGCGCGCCGAAGTCGCCCGACGGCCTCTACCACCTCGGCGACACCGAGTGGCACGACGTCGAGGCCGCCATCAGGTACGCGCAGGACAAGGGCGCGAAGAAGGTCGTGCTCTACGGCTGGTCGATGGGCGGCGCGATCGTCGGCCAGACGCTCGCCCGGTCCGGTCTCGCGGCGGCCGTCAGCGGCGTCGTGCTCGACTCCCCCGTCACGAACTGGACGCAGACGCTGAACCTGCAGGCCGAGAACCGGGGCGTGCCGACGTGGCTCACGCCGGTGGCCGAGGTCGTGTCCGGGTGGCGCACCGGCATCGACTTCGACCGGTTCGACCTCGTGGCGAGCCCTCCGGCGCGCAAGCCGCCGACGCTGCTCATCCACGGCTCGGCGGACGGCACGGTGCCCGCCCAGTCCTCCCGCGACCTCGCGACGGCGGCGAGCGGGCTCGGGTGGCCGCTGCAGTACGTGGAGATCCCGGGCGCTGACCACACCTCCGGGTGGAATGTGGCGACGGACACGTATCGAACGGCCCTCGGGGACTTTCTGACCAGGTCAATCGGCGCCACGCCGTGATCTTGAACTGAGCCGAGCGAGTGGTGGTTGGACAAGAAGAGGACCACTCGTGACAACATGTGCGCGTGGGCGGGCGCGAGCTCGCCCGTTCCGCCATGGTGTAAAGGCAGCACCTCTGATTTTGGTTCAGATGGTCCAGGTTCGAATCCTGGTGGCGGAGCAGGGGCCTTGAGGGCACAGGGTCGCGCTCTTTGGGAGGTGTGAAGCTGCCCGAGGAAACGGTCGACGAGCAGGGCAACGTGCGCCACCGCCATCACGAGATGTCCGACGCGTGGCTGGTGGGTCGCGCGAGCGAACTCGTCGCCGTGGCCCAGAGCAGCCACCTCGCCGCGCAGCTCGACGCGGCGTCCGAGATCGACCACATCCTCGCCGAGGCGCAGGGTCGTGGTGAGCCCCGCATCGTCGCGCAGCTGCTCAGAGCCGCGGCCGTGGTCAGACTGGTCACGCCGGGCCTCGTCGACATGTCCGATCCCCAGCTCGACGAGATGCTCGCCCACTGCCGCCGCCACGGCCTGATCGTGCTGGAGGCGGACGCGCGGGCGTTGCGCGGACGCCGGTTCCTGCTGGGCAACGCCGAGGACAAGGCGCTGACCGAGATCGCGTCGGCCCTGGCGATGATGCTCGACGAGGAACCCGACGTCGACCCGGTCTTCGACAAGCGCATCTGGGACCAGCTGCTGGCCAACACGTTTCAGGACATCGCGCTGGTGCTGACCCAGCTCGGCGTCTACGAGATGGCGGACGACGTGCTGGCGGGCGCGAACAACGCGTTGCGCGAGAGCGGCCAGCCGCACCAGATCTACGTGCACCTGGTGAACCGGGCCCGGCTGCGGATCGGCTGGGGCCTGCGCCTCGAACGGGTGAACCTGCACGACGCCGCGCACGAGCAGTTCAAGGTCGCCTCCGGGCTCGCCGAGGCCGCCGAGGTGCCGTTCCGGCAGTCGCTGCACCCCGGCCGGCGCGACATGGACGCCGCCGAGCAGGTGCCGATCCTCGGTGCCGCCCACGCGCTGACGAACCCGGCCGAGAGCCACCTCGACCGCCTCTGGTCGTTGCGCGGCCTGTCGATGTACGCGCGGGAGCTGATCATCGTCGCGATCGCGCTGGCCCGGTGCCTGGTCGAGGCGAACCGGCTGGACGACGCGCTCAAGGTCCTCGGCGACACGCGCACGCAGATGGAGCACGACACGTCCGAACCGTCGCTGGTGCTGTCGCTGGAACGCGAGTACGCGCACCTGTGCGGGCCCCACACGACGTCGGCGCTGCAGGCCTACAACGCGGCCCTGGAGCTGGAGCTGTGGCAGATGCGCGAGTCCCGCGTGGCCACGTTGCAGACGCGCCGTGAGCACGAACGGCTGACGCGCGCGCACGGCCAGATCGCGCAGCAGGCGTTGCAGGACCCGCTGACGGGCCTGCCGAACCGCCGCGCGCTCGACGACAAGATCGGCGAGCTCATCGCCGGTCAGGTCGATCCGTTCTCGATCGCGCTGGTCGACCTGGACGGGTTCAAGGGCGTCAACGACCGGCATTCACATGCCGAGGGTGATGATGTTCTTCGGGTGATTGCCAGCACACTGCGGCAGGCCCTGCGGGGTGACGACATGGTGGCCCGCTACGGCGGCGACGAGTTCGTCGTCCTGCTGCCGGGGGCCCCTCTGCACGCCGCCGAAGCAGCACTCGGCCGGGCCGTGGATGCCGTGGCAGGCTTGCCAATCGACCTCTCCAGGGGCGTGACGCTGTCGGTCGGCGTCATCTCGCTGCGCCCCCGCGAATCCGCCAACCAGGCCCTGTCGAGGGCGGACTCGGCGATGTACGTGGCGAAGCGCCAGGGTGGCTGCCAGGTCGCGGCCGTGGCGGGGGAGCCGTCCGCGGAGGCCTAGGCTGGTCCGCGGACTCGAAACACCCAGCCTGTTAGGGAGAGCATTGATGCTCGAGGGCCCTGTCAGCACGGTCGTGCTCGCCGCCGGGGAAGGCACCCGCATGCGGTCGTCCACGCCCAAGGTGCTGCACCGGATCGCCGGACGCTCACTCGTCGAACACGCGGTGCGCGCGGCGGCCGGCACAGACCCCGACCACCTGGCCGTCGTCGTCGGTCACGGCCGTGAAGCCGTCACCGAGCATCTGGAGACCCTCGCCGGGACGCTGGGCCGCAAGGTCACCGTCGCGGTGCAGGCCGAGCAGAAGGGCACCGGGCACGCCGTCTCCTGCGGCCTGGCCGAGCTGCCGCACGACCTGGCCGGCACGGTGATCGTCAGCTACGGCGACGTGCCGCTGCTCGACACACAGACGTTCCAGGACCTGCTCGCCGAGCACCGTTCGGCCGGCAACGCGGTGACCGTCCTGACGGCCGTGGTGGACAACCCCACCGGGTACGGCCGGATCGTCCGCGACGCCGACGGCACCGTGCAGCGGATCGTGGAGCAGAAGGACGCCGACCACGCCGAGCGGCTGATCCAGGAGATCAACTCGGGCGTCTACGCGTTCGACGCGGCGGTCCTGCGCGACGGCCTCTCCCGGTTGTCCACCGACAACGCCCAGGGCGAGCTCTACCTGACCGACGTCCTGGGCATCGCCCGCGGCGACGGCAAGCGCGTAGGCGCCCTGATCGCGTCCGACCGCTGGCTGGTCGAGGGCATCAACGACCGCGTGCAGCTCGCCGCGGTCGGCACCGAGATGAACCGCCGCATCGTCGAGGGCCTCATGCGCGGCGGCGTCACCGTCGTCGACCCGGCCTCGGTGTGGGTGGACGCGGGCGTCCAGGTCGGCCAGGACACCCTGATCGAGCCGAACGTGCAGCTCCGCGCGGGCACCGTGATCGGCGCAAGGGCGACCATCGGCCCCGACACCACGCTCTCGGGCGTCACGGTCGGCGAGGGCGCCTCGGTCGTGCGAACCCACGGCAGCGACTCGGTGATCGGCGACAACGCCTCCGTGGGCCCGTTCGCCTACCTCCGCCCCGGCACCTCCCTGGGCGTGAAGGGCAAGATCGGCACCTTCGTCGAGACGAAGAACTCCACGATCGGCGAGGGCTCGAAGGTCCCCCACCTGTCGTACATCGGCGACGCCACGATCGGCGATCACAGCAACATCGGTGCAGCATCGGTAACCGTCAACTACGACGGGGTGAACAAGCACCGCACGATCGTCGGTTCCCACTGCCGCACCGGCTCGGACAACATGTTCGTAGCACCGGTGACCGTGGGCGACGGCGCGTACACCGGCGCGGGCACCGTCCTGCGCCGCGACGTCCCACCGGGCGCACTCGCCGTGTCCGGAGGCCCACAGCGCAACCTCGAAGGCTGGGTCCTCAGCCGTCGTGAAGGCACGGCCGCCGCTCAGGCAGCAGCCGAGGCCCTGGCGAAGCAGAATGCCGACGAGAACACAGAGGAGGGTCGCTGACCGTGAACCCGCAGATGCCCGGCACACCGAAGAAGAACCTGATGCTCTTCGGCGGGCGTGCCTACCCGGAGTTGACGGAAGAGGTCTCGAAGCACCTCAACGTCACGGTGACCCCGCAGTCCGCCTACGACTTCGCGAACGGCGAGATCTTCGTCCGCTTCGAGGAGTCAGTGCGCGGCTGCGACGCCTTCGTGATCCAGTCGCACACCGCCCCCATCAACCAGTGGCTGATGGAACAGCTGATCATGGTCGACGCCCTCAAGCGCGCCAGCGCCAAGCGCATCACCGTGATCATGCCGTTCTACCCGTACAGCCGCCAGGACAAGAAGCACAGGGGCCGCGAGCCCATCTCGGCCCGCCTGGTCGCAGACCTCTTCAAGACCGCAGGCGCGGACCGCCTCGTCTCCGTCGACCTGCACACAGCCCAGATCCAGGGCTTCTTCGACGGCCCGGTGGACCACCTCTGGGCCATGCCACTGCTGGCAGACCACATCCGAGGCAAGTACGCGGGCCACGACATCACCGTCGTCTCCCCCGACTCCGGCCGCACGAAGCTGGCAGAGAAGTGGGCGGACACCCTCGGCGGCACGCCGATCGCGTTCATCCACAAGACCCGAGACCCCCTCCGCCCGAACGAGGTCGTCTCCAACCGGGTGGTCGGCAAGGTAGAGGGCCGCCTCTGCATCGTCATCGACGACATGGTCGACACCGGCGGCACCATCGCAGGAGCAGTGAAGCAACTCCTCAACGAGGGCGCCTCGGACGTGGTCATCGCAGCCACGCACGGCATCCTCTCGGGCCCGGCCACCCAACGCCTGCAGGACTCGGGCGCCCGCGAGGTCGTGTTCACCGACACGCTCCCGATCCCGGCAGAGAAGCGCTTCCCGAACATGACCGTCCTGTCCATCGCACCGCTACTGGCGCGCGTGATCCAGGAAGTGTTCGAGGACGGCTCCGTCACCTCACTGTTCGACGGCAACGCCTGACCCAGACCACCAAGGGCCGCCCATGTCCAACGGGACGTGGGCGGCCTTTGCTTTTGGCGAGGCCGCAGGCGAGCCGTCTTTTCCATAGGCACTGGGCGGTGGGGTCCCATCACGAGTCGCGCCATAGCACTTGCTGCACCTGAGGGGTGAGGTCAAGTCGACACGCT
>NZ_BMNC01000009.1:198123-274920 GCF_014646255.1 Lentzea pudingi | reverse complement strand
CCCGGAGGCCTCACCCATGATCAAGCCGACACACCGTCACCAACGTGTTGGCCAAGTACAGCTAGGGACAGGAGTTTGCGCAAAGTTGGGGTGGCGCCTACTGCTGCGAGAGTTGTGAGGTCTCGTTTGCCGTCTGCTGCTGCCAGGCCTGTGGCCAGGGCTGCTGCTGCGAGGGTGATTATGCCTGCTACCAGGGCGAGGATGGTCAGGGTTTGTTGTACGTCTGAGTCTGTTGGGCGGTCTACGTGTACTTCGTACTCGCCGCCGAGGGCTGCTGTCAGGGCGTCTTGTTCTTGTTCTGTGGGCATGCGGGGTGTGGTGGCGTACATGAGGAACGTGGCTACGTCGAAGCCCAGGGAGCGTGCTGTTTCTTCTGTCATCACGGCCAGTGGGGCTTTGTGGCGTTGTGGGGTGGCGAAGCCTGGGACTGCGGTTGTGGTGGTTTTGATGCCGGTGGCGAGGAGGACCTTGTCGTTGTCGACGAGGGTTGGGTTGTTGACCACCACCTTGCCCTCGCGAAGCGCCTTTTCGGCTGCTGGTACGTCGTCCGGGGTCAGGTGCAGCAAGGATTTGACTGCTTCTGGGCGGGCTACCACCAGGAAGCCGTCCGGGGTGGTGTAGGTGCCGAAGTAGCGGTGGGGTTTGCCGACGCCGGTGCAGCGGTGGTCGGACAGGGCCGACTTTTGTTCTGCTGCTGTGGGTTCTCTCTGCAGTACGTCTGCGGTGTAAGGGCATTCGCGGTCCGCTGGAGGGCGGATGTGGGCGAAGCACTGGCCGCCGTCGCACGAGAGGAGTTTGAGCTCGTGGGCTTCTGTTGCCGGGGTGGTGTCGCGGATCGTGGTGGCCACCGAGGGGGAGATCGGGGTGGTGCTGAGCTTGGAGAGGTCGTCCAGGCGGAAGACGCTCACGTCGCCCATGTTGCCCGCCAGTTGGCCCGCCTCCTGTTGGGACTGGGAGGTCAGGACGATGCTGACGGCTACCGCGCCGATGACTGCGGCCATGACCGCTGAGATTGCCGGGGCCGCCGCTGTTCGGTTGCGGGAGGCGTCGCGCAGGGCTATGCGGAGTGCTACTGGGAGCCAGCGGCCCGTTTTTGCCAGCAGGCCCAGTAGTGACGGGGTGCAGAGGATCAGGCCCAGCTCGGTGAGGATCAGGGCTGTCAGGATGCCCACAAACTGCATCTGGGTCGCGCTGAGGGCGCCGGTGGCCACGCCTGCCGCGATGAGGATCAGGCCCAATGCCAGCCAGCGGCGGCGGGAGCGGGTGATGCCTCTTCTGCCTGCCAGGGCGGTCACCACGTCCTGGCGGGACGAAATCCAGGCTGGTACCAGGGCTGCCAGGACGCCGGTGACGATGGCCAGCAGGGCCAGAGCTGCCAGGGCTGTTGGGAAGAAGCGTTGGGCGCCGAAGCGTTCGGCCAGGAGGTGTTCGATCAGCGGGCGGGTGGCTGCTGCTGTTGCGATGCCGAGGATGACGCCGCTCAAGGCGGCCAGGGTGCCCAGTACTACGCCGTCTGCCAGGACTATTCGGCGGATGTGCGCTGGGGAGCCGCCTACCGCTGCTACCAGGGCCAGGTCGCGTTTGCGGCGGCGCGCGCCTACCGCCATGGCTGACCCTGCGAGCAGGGACATCTCGAGCACGGCCAGGCCCGCTACCAGGGCGAGGATCTCGGCGCCGACCTCGTTGGAGTCCGGGAACTGCGGGTAGCGCTCGGAGGCCGTCGGCGGGTTGTGCAGGACCGTGCGGGACAGGGCCGTGATGCCGTGCTTGTTGAGCTCCTTGACCTTCGACCACGGGAGTGGCGTCGTCACGAGCCAGGAGCGGTCGGTCTGTTCGAAGGTGCCGGGGAGGGCGACGACGGTGGTGTCGTCGAGTCTGTCCGGTTCCTCCACGAGGCCGACGACGGTGAACTTGCGGTTGTCCTCGGTGGTGAGGGTGCCGCCCAGGGTGGCGCCGGTGCGGTCCATCGCCTTGCGGGACAACGTGATCTCGGTCCTGGTGGCTGCTGGGCGGCCCTCCAGGACTGTGATCATGCCGTGGGTGAGCGGGTTGTTCAGGTCTAGCATGCGGACTGCCGCGCGGCCGACGCCCGCCGTGGTGCGGATGTTGATGCCGCCGCGTTCCACCGGGACGAGTTCCGTGCCGGGGAGCAGGGTGCGGAGGCGGTCCTCGGACGGGGGGTCGCCCTCGGCGTTGGTGATCGGGATCGCGGAGTCCCTGGTCGGTTGCTGGATGACCGGGCCGCGGTAGGGCCAGGTGACCAGCGCCTCGGCGGTGCCCATGCGGCGGGCGGCGTCCTCGTCCGGGGTCAGGGTGGTCGAGTCGTGGACGATGGCGGTGAACGTGAGTGCGGCCACCGGGACCGCGATCAGGGCGACGACGAGGGCGGAGCGGCCGGCTGACCTGCGGGTTTCCCGGTAGGCGATGCGCAGTGCTGCGCGCCATCCGGTCACGGGGTGCTCAGCAGTTCTTCTGGCTGGTCGCGGGACGAGACGTCGACGACGACGCCGTCGCGCAGGAAGACGACCCGGTCCGCCCAGGCGGCGTGGCGGGCGTCGTGGGTGACGAGGACGGCGGCGGCTCCGGCGTCGACCTTGGCGCGCAGCAGGCGGAGCACGGTCTCGCCGGTGCGGGAGTCGAGGGCGCCGGTGGGTTCGTCGGCGAGGACGAGGCGGCGTTCGCCGATCAGGGCACGGGCGATCGCGACGCGTTGCTGCTGGCCGCCGGACATCTCGTCGGGGAACCGGTCGGCGTAGCCGTCGAGGTCCACTTCGGACAGTGCCTGCTCCGCCTGTCGGCGAGACCCGCGGACGCCGTCGAGGTCGAGGGGCAAGGCGACGTTCTCGGCGGCGGTGAGGCTCGCGATCAGGTTGAGGTTCTGGAAGACGTACCCGATCCGTTTGCGGCGCCAGGCGGCGAGTTGCTTGCGGGACAGGGACTGCAGGCTCGTGCCGTCGACCAGCACCTGGCCGCTCGTCGGGCTGTCGAGACCGCCGGCGAGGTTCAGCAGCGTCGACTTGCCGGAGCCGGACGGGCCCATCACGGCGATGAGCTCGCCCGGTCCGACGGTGAGAGAGGTGCCCTTGAGGGCGTTGACCGCCGTCTCGCCGGTGCCGTGGACGCGGTGCACGTCGCGCAGTTCGAGGACGGTCATCTCGGCACCTCGACGTCCGTCGCCGCGGGGACGGGCCGCGGCTCGTAGCGCAGCAGGCTCGCCTCGCAGTGGTCGAGCCAGCGCAGCTCGGCCTCCGCCTGGAAGATCATCGCGTCGAGCACGAGCAGCCACGGCAGGTCGCCGGGCTGGGTCTTGAGCCTCGTGTACTCCTGCAACGTGCGCATGGTCGCCGTGCGCTGGGTCATCACGACCCTGGCGACGTCGACGCCCGGCGTGGTGATGGCGAGCGCGAGTTTGATCGCCACCTCGTCCCGTGGGCGGTCACTGCGCTGGACGGGAGTGGCGAACCACTTCTTCAGCTCGTCCCGGCCCTGCGCGGTGATCTCGTAGGGCCGCTGACCCTCGTTCTCGGGAAGTGCGGCGACCAGGTCGTCGCGCTCCAGGCGCGACAACGTCGTGTAGACCTGCCCGATGTTCAACGGCCACGTGCCGCCGGTGGCCGAGTCGAACGCCACCCGCAGCTGGTAGCCGTACATGGGCCCGCGCTCCAGCAGCGCGAGCAGACCGTGTTTGACCGACATACCTACTGAGTATGCATACTGGGTATGTTCCTGGCAAACGGTGACGCCGAAACATGCGTGCGAGCGAGCGTGGCATCAGGAACCCTGGACGCTGCCGGAGACGTCCGGCAGGCAGTGGACTGGGGGAAGAAGTGGTGGACGCCGCACGGGGGCGAACCGGGGAGGTGCGCCTGCTGGGAGCATCGGGCAGGTCCAGGGGCACGCCGGGACGGCCCGCGGAGATCAGGAGCTACGAGCCGGCGGACGAGGCCTCGTGGCTGCGGTGCCGCGTGCTGGGATTCCTCGCGACGAGCTACCACGACGACGTCTGGCAGGCCAAGCGCCGCACGGACCTGGAACTCGTCGCGCTCGACGGCGACGTGGTCGCCGGGATCCTGGACGTGTCGGTACCCGGCACGGAGGCGACCATCGAGACGCTGGTGGTGCACCCCGACCACCAGGGCAGGGGGATCGCGACGGCACTGCTGGCGGAGGCGGTCCCGCGCCTGGAACGCTGCGGCGTGCGGACGCTCAACGCCTGGACCCGCGAGGACCGGCCCGCGCTGAACTGGTACGCGCGCAACGGTTTCGCGGAGGAGCAGCACTACCTGCACGTGCACGCGTCCGCCGCGGAGGCCGCCACGGCGGTCGTCGTGAAGCACGGGCTGATGCCGGCCGGGGCGTTCCTGCACGCCCGGATCGAGCGGGAGGCCGAGATGCGCCAGCGGTTCGAGCGCGTCCACGTGTGCCGCAGGATGGTGCGCGAACTCAGACCGTGATGCCGGTGAGCCGCGGGATCGTCGCGGAACGCCCGGCGAGCAGCATGACCAGTGCCTCGACCGGTCCGCTGATCTCGGCGCCGGAGCCCGCGGACCAGTCGGCGTCCGTGGCGACCAGCCGGTGCCCGGCGAACCTGCGGCGCGCGTGGAACGGGAACCCGATCCGCCACAGGTCGTCCGCCGCGACGACGGCGGCGTCGAGGGGCATGTGACGTTCGACGCCGAGCGGCAGCGCGATGTCCTGCGAGTGGACCATCGTGTCCATGAGCGCGTTCTTGAGCGTCTGACCCGGCGCGAGCTTGTGGAACCCGACCGCGCCGCGCAGTTCCGCGACGAGTTCGGCCGTCGGTCTGCGTGCCTCGGCGCGTGCGGTCTGGTCGACCATGCGGTTGAAGCTCCCGCGAGCCCGGACGAACGCCCTGAACGCCCCGCCGACGCCGATCCGGTGGGCGAGCGAGAGGTGGGCGGCGACCTCGCGCACCGTCCAGCCCTCGCACAGCGACGGGTAGGTCCACTCGGCCTCGGTCAGGCCCGCGAGCAGGTCCGCCGTCGCCGCGCGTTCGGAGTCGATCGTCTGCCAGATCTTCGCCTCGTCCATCGTTCTCTCCTCTTGATTTAGTTCGAGAGGCTGACTACTTTAATCAGGGAATCTGACTAGAACAAGAGGAGCCAACGGGTGAACATCGGTCTGCTGCTCTTCATCCCGAGCCGCGAGGTGGAGAACCGGATCCTGGCCGCGGTCGTCGGGGCGGGGTTCGAGATCACGCAGGCGCAGGCGCGGGTGCTGATGCGCGTCGGCCCGGACGGCACCCGGCTGACCGAGCTCGCCGAGGCCGCCCAGGTGACCAAGCAGACCGCCGGGTTCCTGGTGGACCAGCTGGAGAAGGCCGGTTACGTCGAACGCGTGCCTGACCCCTCGGACGGCCGGGCGCGGCTGGTGCGCGTGACCGACAAGGCGGAGGAGGCCGTTCCCGTCGCGAACGCGGAGATGGCCAGGATCGAGGCGGAGTGGGAACAGCACATCGGCAGGCGCCGCATGACCCAGCTGCGCGAGGCCCTGGAGATGCTCGGCGAGATCACCGACCCGTACCGCTGACCCGCGTGGTGCCGGTGGCGTTCGACCCGGTCGCCCTCACGACGGCGGCCGTCTACCGCGTGGTGTCGGCGGGGGAGTCGACGTTCGTGAAGGTCCTGCGGCGGCCGCACGTCCCGGAGCGATTCGAGGACGTGGTCCGCGAGTTCCCGTGGCGGGACGAGGCGGAGTTCAGGGCCGTGGTGGGCGAACTGCCGTGGCGGGACGAGGCGGAGTTCCTGCTGTCGGACTTCGTGCTGCCGCCGGGGATGCGCCGGCCGCACGTGCTGCGGGTCGACGACTTCGGCGACCGGATCGCGTTGTGGCTGGAGGACGTGCGCTGCGCGGACGTGGAGTGGGACCTGCCGCGCTTTCGCCGGGCCGCGCTGGGCCTCGGACGCTGGGCGGGTCGCCATTTCGGCGGTGCGCCGGGCAGGGCGTTGCGGACCCGTGCGGGAGGCGGTCATCGACGCCTGCTGCGAAGGGCTGTGCCTGGAAAACCGTGCTGTGTCAAGGGAAGAGGTCGTGCTGGGGTGTGACGGCACGCTGGCGGTGCGCAGCGCGTTCCACTCGGCACCCGAACTGGCCGAGTACCTCGTGGAACGCGCCATGGCCCTCTAGGAGGCCAGCAGCTCCGACACCCTCGAACGCACCTCGGGCGAGTCGAGGCCGCGCACCATCACGGTGGTGCGGCGGCGCAGGACGTCGTCCACTTCGGACGCCCACTCGGTGCGGCGGGCGTGCTCGACCTGCGCCCAGATGTCCGGGCCGTCCGGGTGGACGCGTTCCAGCAGCGCCGGGTTCTCGAGGCCCAGGGCGACGACCTCGTGCGACGTCGTGCCGTAGTGCGTGGCGAGGTGGCGGACCACGTCGTCGGGCAGCACGCCGAAAGCGTGGCCCAGCACGGTTCCCACGGTGTCGGGCTGTGCGGAACCTGGCAGCGCGACGCCGTCCAGCGGGCCGTCGAAGGTGCGGCCGAGCTCCGAGTTCACCCGCGCCAGGACGGTGGCGCCGATCTTGCGGAACGTCGTCCACTTGCCGCCGGCCACGCTGATCATGCCGCCGGCACCCGCGGTGATCACGGTCTCGCGCTTGGCGTGCGAGGTGTCGCCGGGGCCGCCGGGCAGGACCCGCAGGCCCGCGAACGTGTACGCGATGCGCGAGCGGTCGAGGCCGGTCACCGCCGTGCCCGCCTCGTCCAGGATCTGGTCGACGTCGGCGCCGGTGCACGCGACCGCCGCCGGGTCGCCCTCGTAGGCCTCGTCGGTCGTGCCGAGCAGGAGGTGGCCCTCCCACGGGATCGCGAACGACACGCGCACGTCGTCGACCGGGATCGTCAGCGCGGCCTTCCACTCCGAGGTCTGCTTCAGCACCAGGTGCGAGCCCTTGGACAGGCGGATCGACGGGTCGGCGGCGGGATCCTCCATGCGCCGCAGCACGTCGAGCCACGGGCCGGTCGCGTTCACGACCACGCGGGCGTCCACACCGAACTCGCCGAGCGAGTCGCGCAGGTCGACGCCGGTCACGCGAGAGCCGGTCTTGCGCAGGCCCACGACCGAGATGTGGTTGAGCAGCACGGCACCGGCCTCGGCGGCGGCGCGCGCGGCGGTGATCGCCACGCGGCTGTCGTTCATCTGGTGGTCGTAGTACATCGCGGCACCGCGCAGACCGTCGGCGCGCAGGTCAGGCACCCACTCTTCAGCCCTGCGCGCCGACAGGACCTTCCCCATGCCGTCGCCGAAGCCCGACAGCGCGGAGTACAGCGTGACGCCCGCCCCCAGAACGAACCGGCTGTGCGGGCCGCCCTTGTAGACGGGAACGAGGAACGGCAGCGGTCGCACCAGGTGCGGCGCCAGGTGGTCGCCCAGCGCACGCCGTTCCTTGTGGTTCTCGTGCACCATCGGCACCGCCGACGGGCCCATCGCGAGGTACCGCAGGCCGCCGTGCACGAGCTTGGACGACGCGGACGACGTGGCGCCCGCGAAGTCACCGCTCTCCACGAGCGCGACCCTCAGTCCCGACCGCGCCGCGGCCCACGTGGTCGCGATGCCCAGGATGCCGCCGCCGATCACGACGACGTCGAACTTGCCGTGCTGCAGCTCTTCGCGAGCCCTGTCCCGTTGCGAAAGATCAGTCATCGTCCTCGTCCATCCACCCGACGGTCCGCTCGACCGCCTTCTTCCACTTCCGGTAGCCCTTGTCGCGGACGGCCGGTTCCATCGACGGCTCCCACTCGGCCGCCTTGTGCCAGTTGGCCTTCAGCTCGTCGGTGCCGCTCCAGTAGCCCACCGCGAGGCCGGCCGCGTACGCCGCGCCCAGGCACGTCGTCTCGGCCACGATCGGGCGCACCACCGGTACGTCCAGCACGTCCGACAGGAACTGCATGAGCAGGTTGTTCGCCGTCATGCCGCCGTCGACGCGCAACGTCGTGAGGTCCACACCGCTGTCGGCGTTCATCGCGTCCACGACCTCACGGGTCTGCCACGCCGATGCCTCCAGCACGGCCCGTGCGAGGTGCCCGCGCGAGATGTAGCCCGTCAGGCCGGCGATCACGCCACGCGCGTCACTGCGCCAGTGCGGTGCGAACAGGCCGGAGAACGCGGGCACGAAGTACGCACCGCCGTTGTCGTCCACGGTCCGTGCGAGCGTCTCGATCTCGGCCGCAGACGAGATCAGCCCGACCTTGTCGCGGAACCACTGCACCAGCGCGCCCGTCACCGCGACCGCGCCTTCCAGTGCGTACGCGGCGGGCTGCTCGCCGATCTTGTAGCCGACGGTCGTGAGCAGGCCGTTCTGCGAGTGCACCGGCTGGTCGCCCGTGTTGATCAGCAGGAACGCTCCGGTGCCGTAGGTGCACTTGCCCTCACCGGGCTCGAAGCAGGTCTGGCCGAACAGCGCGGCCTGCTGGTCGCCGAGCGCCGACGCGACGGGGACGCCCTCGTAGGTGCCGTACACCTCGGAGGAGGACCGGATCTCGGGAAGCATCTCGCGCGGGACGCCCATCGCGTCCACGAGCTCGGAGTCCCAGTCGAGGGTCTCCAGGTTCATCAGCATGGTGCGCGAGGCGTTCGTGACGTCGGTGACGTGGCGGCCGGTCAGGTTCCAGATCAGCCACGTGTCCATGGTGCCGAACAGGACCTCGCCGCGGTCGGCCCGTGCGCGCAGGCCGTCGACGTTGTCGAGCAGCCATCGCAGCTTCGGGCCGGAGAAGTAGGTCGCGAGCGGCAGGCCGGAGCGTTCGCGGAAACGGTCCTGGTCGCCCAGGGTCCTGATCAACGCGTCCGTGCGCGTGTCCTGCCAGACGATCGCGCTGTGCACGGGCTCGCCGGTCGCCTTGTCCCACACGACCGTGGTCTCGCGCTGGTTCGTGATGCCGAACGCCGCTATGTCGCTGAACGAGAGAGAGGCGTGGGCGAGGGCGTCGCGCACGACGGCCTGCACGTTCGTCCAGATCTCGGTCGCGTCGTGCTCCACCCAGCCGGGCTTCGGGAAGATCTGGCGGTGCTCGCGCTGAGCCACCGACACGATCCCGCCGGACTGGTCGAACACGATGCACCGGGACGACGTCGTGCCCTGGTCGATCGCCGCGATGTAAGCCACGTGCACTCCCTTGTGCGAGCCATTCGACATTGTCGAACGATTCCACACTACTACCAGGAGAGCCCGCCGAGCTCGCGGGAGACGCTGCGAGCTGCCTCACGTACGTAGGAGACGAGTTCGAGGCGGGGTGGCTGATCGGGGGAGTCGCACAGGCGCTCGACCGGCCCGGAGATGCCGATCGCGCCCACGACCACACCCCGCCGATCCCGGATGGGGGCAGCGACCGACGCCTCGCCCTCGACCAGTTCGTGCAGGTCGTAGGCCCAGTCGCGGTCGCGGACCTCGTTCATCGCGAGGTAGAGCTGGTCGGGGTTGAGCGTGTGCCGGGTGAAGCTCTGGAGGTCGCCGTCCGGCCATTCGCCGAAGGCGACCAGCGCCTTGCCCAGGGCCGTCGCGTGCCACGGCAGCAACGCCCCGGTGTCGAGCGTCTGCCGGCTGTTGTCCGGCCGGAACACGTGATGCACGACGAGCACGTGCTTGCCGTGCATCACCCCGATGCGCACCGCCTCGCGCGCACGCATCGCCAACGTGTCCGACCAGTTCAACGCCTTGGCGCGCAGCTCGTTGCCGTCCAGGTAGGAGGTGCCGATCTGGAACAGGGCGGCGCCCAGGCGGTACTTGCCGCCCTCGACCTCCTGCTCGACGAACCCGACCTCCTGCAACGTGCGCAGGATGCCGTGCACGGTCGGTTTCGCGAGGTCCAGGGCACGGGAGATCTCGCCGACGCTCAACTGGTGCGCGCCGCCGTGCGCGAGCAGCTTCAGGACCTCGGCCGCGCGCTGAATGGACTGAATGGGTCCGGGCACGCACCCCACTCTAGCTGCGCACGTTCGACAATGTCGAACACTTACGGCCGATAGATGCCCAGCGCCGCCGCTCGCGAACGGAACTCGAAGTGGTTGCCCCGCTCGCGCACCTCGCCGTCCGTCGCGATGGAGATGGGCGCGCCGTGCACCTCGACGTTCAGCGAGGCCACTTCCAGGTGCTTGTACATCCGCGAGTGCTCCAGCGCCCCGAGCAGCGCGCCGATGAAGAAACGGGTCCGCGAGTACTTCCGGTCCGCCCGGACGTACCGCACGTCGAGCAGCCCGTCGTCCAGGCGCGGGCGCATCGTGGGCGCGAAGCCCTTCGGCCGGTACGGCCCGTTGCCCACGAACAGCAGCCAGACGAGGTGCTTGTCGCCGTTGATGGTGATGTCGAGCGGCTTGGCGCGTTGCAGCACGCGGAACAACGCGAGCCCCGCCGCGGGCCACTTGCCCCAGCGGTTCTCCATCTTCTCGCGGATCCGCACCATGTCCGGGTAGCCGCCCAGCGACGCCGTGTTCACGAACCACTGGTCGTTGACCTGCGCCAGGTCGACCCGCACACCCACGCCGTCGGCCACCGCCTGCGCCGTGTCGTGCATCCCGGTGATGCCCACGTCGCGCGCGAAGTGGTTCAGCGTGCCGGAGGGGATCAGCACCATCGGCAGGTCGCGTTCGGCGGCGATCGCGGCCACGGCGGCCACGGTGCCGTCGCCACCCGCCACACCCAGCGCCTTCGCGTCCGGCAGGTCGTCGAGCTGCTCGATCGACACGACCTGCGCCTTCGGCCACTCCTCCGTGATCTGCGGCGTCGGGTCGGGGCCGATGCCGGAGAAGGGGTTGACCACCACGACCAGGCCGTCGCCGTCCTGCAACGACGTCAGGTCGGCGTGCTCGTAGGCCGACGCGGGCTCGTTCAGCCCCAGCGGCCACCAGCGGCGGGTCAGGTACGCGGCTCCGACTCCGACGGCCGCGCCGGCCGCGACATCCGTCGGCCAATGAACGCCCGTGTGAACGCGTGAATAGGCGACGGCGGCCGCGATCGGCGCCACCACCACGCCTGCTTTGGGCGATTCCAGCGCCACCGCCGTGGCGAAAGCGGCCGCTGACGCGGAGTGACCGGACGGGAATGACGAAGACGTCGGCCGTTTGGACAGCCGGCGATCCATCGAGAGCAGATCAGCGGCGGGCCGCCGCCGCGGGAAAAGTGACTTCCCGACCAGGTTCGCGCTGGCAGAAGCCCCTGCGATGGCCGCGAGACCTCTCAACGCGCCCCGCCGGGACGGGCCTTTTCTCGCGGCGAGAACCGCCGCGACCACGAACCACAGCAGACTGTGGTTGGCGGCTTTGGAAAGTCGCTTGAAACCCCTGTCGAGCCTGCTCGCAGGCAGTCCGGCAGAGGATGCCATGAGCTTCTTGTCGAGAGCGCTGACCCGTTTCCACACACCACCGACACTAAACCGCAACCGGCGTGCCGCCCGAACGGATCACCCTGCTCCGCCTGGGAGTCGCCTACTGTTGAGGCATGCAGCGGCGGATCTTCGGCATTGAGACAGAATTCGGGGTGACCTGCACCTTCCACGGGCAGCGTCGTCTGTCCCCGGACGAGGTCGCGCGGTACTTGTTCCGCCGGGTCGTCTCCTGGGGGCGTTCTTCCAACGTCTTCCTGCGCAACGGCTCCCGGCTCTACCTCGACGTCGGCTCCCACCCGGAGTACGCCACGGCGGAGTGCGACGACCTGGCCCAGCTCGTCACGCACGACAAGGCGGGTGAGCGGATCCTCGAGGACCTGCTCGTCGACGCCGAGCGCAGGCTCGCCGACGAGGGCATCGGCGGCGACATCTTCCTGTTCAAGAACAACACCGACTCCGCGGGCAACTCGTACGGCTGCCACGAGAACTACCTGGTCGCACGGGCCGGCGAGTTCTCGCGCATCGCCGACGTGCTGCTGCCGTTCCTCGTCACCCGCCAGCTGATCTGCGGCGCGGGCAAGGTGCTGCAGACCCCGCGCGGCGCCGTGTACTGCCTCTCGCAGCGCGCCGAGCACATCTGGGAGGGCGTGTCGTCCGCGACGACCAGGTCCCGCCCGATCATCAACACCCGCGACGAGCCGCACGCCGACGCCGAGCGCTACCGGCGCCTGCACGTCATCGTCGGCGACTCGAACATGTCCGAGGTGACGACGCTGCTGAAGGTCGGCAGCGCGAACCTGGTGCTCGAGATGATCGAGCAGGGCGTCCAGTTCCGGGACTTCTCGCTGGACAACCCGATCCGCGCCATCCGCGAGATCTCCCACGACCTCACCGGCCGCCGCACCGTCCGCCTCGCGGGCGGCAAGGAGGCCTCCGCGCTCGACATCCAGCGCGAGTACTTCGAGAAGGCCGTCGAGCACTGCGCCAAGCGCTCGCCGGACCCGATGGCCGACCGGGTCCTCGAACTGTGGGGCCGCACGCTCGACGCGGTCGAGTCGCAGGACCTGACCAAGATCGACCGCGAGATCGACTGGGCCATCAAGAACCGCCTGATGAACCGGTACATGGAAAAGCACAACATGGACCTGTCCAACCCGCGCATCGCCCAGCTCGACCTCGCCTACCACGACATCCGCCGCGGCCGTGGCGTGTTCGACCTGCTGCAGCGCAAGGGCCAGGTCGAGCGCGTGACCGACGACGGCGAGATCGAGGCCGCCAAGGACACCCCGCCGCAGACCACGCGGGCCAAGCTGCGCGGTGACTTCATCGCCGCCGCGCAGGCCGCCGGTCGTGACTTCACCGTCGACTGGGTGCACCTGAAGCTGAACGACCAGGCGCAGCGCACCGTGCTGTGCAAGGACCCGTTCCGGGCCGTGGACGAGCGCGTGGAGCGCCTCATCTCCTCGCTCTAGGCAAACCGCACCGAGGGGCGCGCTCCAGGCCGGAGCGCGCCCCTCGTGGCGTTTCGGTGGTTGCCGACCCGTGATTACCATCGGAGACGTGGACGTCGAGCACGTCATCGGCCTGCCGCACCCGCGGCTGCGCCCCTTCGTCACGCGGTACTCCGGGTATCGGATGCGCACGGAGCCCGGCGTGCACCGCGGCCTGCCGTCGCGCTCGCTGACCCTCGTGGTCACGATGGACGGCACGGTCGACCTGCCCGAGGGCCGGTTCGCGACGCTGTGCGGCGGGCTGCACGACGAGGCCGTGCTCATCACGCACGACGGGTTCCAGCACGGCGTCCAGTGCGACCTCACGCCGCTCGGCATGCGGGCGTTCTTCGGCATGCCCGCGGCGGAACTGTCGGCGCTCACCGTGGGGCTCGACTGCCTGGACGCCCCGGCGGCCGAGCTGCGCGAACGGCTGCGGGACGCGCCGACGTGGACGGACCGGTTCGCGTGCCTGGACGAGGTGCTCGGTGGGCTGGTCCGGCCCGTGCGGCAGCAGGTCGAGGTGGCCTGGGCGTGGCAGCGGCTCGCGGCGGGGGCCCCGGTGGCCGCGATCGCCGCTGAGGTCGGGTGGAGCCGGCAGCACCTGAGCGCGCGGTTCGCGGCGGAGTACGGGCTCACGCCCAAAGTCGTGGGCCGCGTGATGCGGTTCGAGCGGGCGAACCGGATGCTGCGCGGCGAGCGGCGGCCCACGCTGACCGAGGTGGCCGCGGCCTGCGGCTACACCGACCAGGCGCACTTCAACCGGGACTGGCGGGCGCTCTGCGGGGCGACCCCGACCGAGTGGATCGCGGCCGAGCTTCCATTCGTACAAGGCAGCGAGCTGGGTCAGGGCGCAGAGTTGCCGTCATGAGCACACCCGCACCCACCTGCTGGCCCTGTTTGTCCTACCAGGACGCTCCCGCCGCGATCCGCTTCCTCGTGGAAGCGTTCGGGTTCAAGGAACATCTCGTCGTGCCGGGGGAGGCCGACGGCGAGGTCGTGCACTGCGAGATGGTCTGGCCCGAGGGCGGCGGCGTCATGCTGGGCTCCGCCGTGCGGTCGGTCGGCGAGGTCGAGGCGACGCGCGCCGGCGCCGGGTCCATCTACGTCGTGACCGACCGGCCCGACGAGATCCACGCCCAGAGCCTGGCCCGCGGTGCCACCGAGATCCGCGGCCTGCGCGACGAGGACTACGGCTCGCGCGGCTTCACCGTCGCCGACCCCGAGGGCAACCGCTGGAGCTTCGGCACCTATCGCGGAGCGTGAGGCAACCCCCACGCTGAGTTCGGAGTCTTCCTGGGTGGAGAGGTTCACACCCAGGGGAGGACACGTGCGTCCAGCACGATGTTTGGTGATCACCGCTCTCGCCGCCGGGCTGCTCAGCCCGGTGGCGGTGGCGCAGGCGGAACCACCTAGAGCCCAGCAGACCTCGGTCATCACGCTGATCAGCGGTGACAAGGTCGTCGTGGGGGAGAAGGGCGAGCTCGTCCGGGTCGAGGGGCGGCCCGGGATGCAGTTCGCCCAGTACGTGAAGGACGGCCACCAGTACGTGGTGCCGGCGGACGCCGTCGGCGCGGTGGGGCAGGACCGCGTCGACAAGCGCTTCTTCGACGTCACCTCGTTGCACGGCTACGGGTACACCGACGACAAGATCGACCGCATCCCGTTGCTGGACAACGGTTTCCGGTCGGCCGGCGCGGTGCGGAAGAAGGACGCCGCAGCGCAGTGGTCCGGGCGGCGCACGAACGCGTTGCGCGCGGAGAAGCTGTGGCTCGACGGCAAGTCGCAGATCTCGCTGACCGAGAGCGTGCCGATGGTGGGCGCGCCGGCGGCGTGGCAGGCCGGGTTCGACGGCACCGGCGTCACGGTCGCCGTGCTCGACACCGGGTACGACCAGAAGCACCCGGAACTCGCGGGTGTCGTCTCCGTGGCCAAGGACTTCACGCCGGCCGGCATCCAGGACGACATCGGTCACGGCACGCACGTCGCGGCCACGGTCGCCGGTCGCGGCAGCCAGTACCTCGGTGTCGCGAAGGGCGCCTCGCTCGCGGTGGGCCGGGTCTGCGAGGCCACGTACTGCCTCGACAGCGCGGTGATCGCCGGCATGGAGTGGGCGGCGCGCGAGGTGAGGGCGAAGGTCGTCAACCTGTCGCTGGGCGGCGACCAGTCCGACGGCACGGACCCGTTGTCGGTGAAGGTCAACGAGCTCACCGCCGAGACCGGCGCGCTGTTCGTCGTCGCGGCGGGCAACGCGGGGACGTTCCGCAAGGTCTCCGGACCGGCGGTGGCGGACGCGGCGCTGGCCGTGGCCAACCTGACCAAGCAGGGCGCGGTCGAGGAGATGTCCTCACGCGGTCCACGGCTGAGCGACCACGCGGTCAAGCCGGACATCGCGGCACCGGGCACGGACATCGTGGCCGCCCGCGCCGAGAACACCCTGTGGGAACACGCTGTCGACGACCTGCACGCACGGCTGACGGGCACGTCGATGGCCGCGCCGCACGTCGCGGGCGCGGCGGCGGTGCTGGCGCAGCACAACCCGTCCTGGACGGCGGCCGAGCTCAAGGCACACCTGATGGCGACGGTGAAACCGGTCGCGGACTCACCCACGAGCGTCGGCACCGGCCTGCTCGACGTCGGCCGCGCGGTGACGCAGCAGGTGCGGGCGTCGGTGGGCAGCCTGTCGTTCGGGTTGCTGGAATGGCCGCACACCAGGACGTTCACGAAGACGATCACCTACTCGAACGCGGGTGCCGCGCCCGTAACCCTTGCGTTGCGGCACGACCTCGGCGCGGACTTCTCCGTGCCGTCGTCGGTGACGGTGCCGGCCCAGGGCAGTGCCGCGGTCGACGTCGTGCTGGACCCGCGCAAGGGCAACGGCACGTTCTTCGGGCACGTCAAGGCTTCCGGCGCGGGCGTCGAGCTGACGACCTCCGTCGGCGCGTACGTGCAGGAGGAACGCCACGCGCTGACGTTGTCGATGATCGGCCGTGACGGCAAGCCCGTGCCGGGCGAGTTCGCCGTCGTGGTCAACATGACGACGAAGGAAGCCTCGGTGCTCGTCATCGGACCGGACGGCACCGGATCGGCGCGGCTGCCGGTCGCGGACTACGCGGTGCTCAGCCGCATCGACGAGCTGACGCCGAACTACGACTGGTTCGTGCCGATCACCGGGACCGAGGTGGCCGGACGTGTCTCGCTGGCCGCGGACGTGTCCCTGACGCTGGACGCCAGGAAGGCCGAGCAGATCAGCGTCGAACTGCCCGAGCGCGACTCGGTCGTCTGGTACCGCGACGCCCAGCTGCGCGTGCCGTTCGCGCCCGGCAAGATCAGCGGTGTCGCGAGCATCATCGACGGCCGCGTGCCGTTGTACGGCCTGACGTTCGGGGCACCGTTGCCCGAGCTGACCTACGACACCGGGCTCAAGGGCGGGCAGCCGCTGGTCTCGGTGCCCGGCGGGTTCCCGGTGCGGTACTACGAGAGCAGCAAGTACCTGCCGCCGGGCGAGCACCGGTTCGACGTCGCCGAACGCGGGTCCGACGTGCGCGGCAAGCTCGCACTCGTGCGTCCTGTCAACGAGGACGTCTACGCGGTGGCGCAGGCGATGAAGGACGCCGGCGCGGTCGCGGTGCTGTGGGCCGGACCGGTGCCGTTCGGGTACGACGAGCAGACGGCGGTCCCGGTGGTCGCGGCGGCGGAGCACCACGTGGCCGTGACGCCGTCGAAGCTGACGCTGCGGGCCATCGCGGGCTCACCGGTCTCGTACACGTTGTTCCTGCAGAACAAGGGCTCGCTTCCGTTCGGTGTCAAGAAGATCCGGCACTCGGAGCTCGCCGAGGTCAAGGCGCGCTACCACACGTCCGGCGGGGACGGCTCGATCAACCAGCGCAACAACCCGGTCGTCAACGGCTCCATCGGCGTGACGCTCGACGAACGGTTCGCGGCTCCCGTGCAGCGAACCGAGTACTTCACCCCTGGCACCTGGTTCCAGGAGGGCTTCGACGGACGCTCGTTCGGAGGCGGCGACGACCCGATCACGACCTCGTGGGCGCACGTGGAGCCGGTGACCCTCAAGGCGGGCAAGAGCTACGAGCGCACGAACCTGCGCGCCGTCACCTCACCCCGGCTCACCGGTCCGTCGCTCGTGCCGTGGGCCGACGGCGGTGGTGTCGAACGGACCGGTGACCTGATCAACGCGCGGATCTCGCCGTTCGGTGGATCGGGCTGGGTGGAGAACTGGCGGCAGACCGGCGGTGGCTACGTGGAGCTGTTCCACGACGGGGTGTCGCTGGGCTTCTCCCCCGATGCCAGGAGGGGTTCCTTCCACGCACCCGCCCGCGATGGCCGGTACAAGCTCGTGCTGGACGCGTCCCGCGCCTCACTCGCGTTGTCCACCAACGTGAAAACCACGTGGGAGTTCTCGGGTTCCGCCGACGGCAGGCTGCCGTTGCTGGAGGTCGACTACGCGCTGCCGGTCGACCTGCGCAACAGCTGGAAGGCCGGGGCGCCGATGCCGGCGAAGTTCACCGCCAGCTCCGGCAAGGCCTCGGCACGCTCGCTGCAGGCGTACGCGTCGTACGACGACGGCGCCACGTGGGTTCCGGTGAAGTCGATCGTGCCTCCCGGCGGGAAGGCGGGCGGGTTCGTGTCGTTGCGCGTGGTGGCAGCGGACGCAGCCGGCAACACGGTCGACCAGACGGTGCTGAGGGCCTATCGGCTGAGATGAGTTCCCCCTAGAGGGTGACTGTTCAACAATAGTCCGAACGGTCGTGCTTGTGTTGCGCCTTAGGGCGTAACCGCACGGCCGTTCGGTCGTTGTAACCCCCTGCGGCACCTGCCCCGCCGTGCGCGAGACGAACCAGGGACGCGGCGTCTCTGCGCCCAGGGCAGGTGCCGCCATTCTCGGTGGCCGGTTTCTGGCGCTTGTGGTGGCATTCCTGCCCATGGGGACTTTCGAGGAACTGGTGGCCGAGGGCGCGGCCGTGCCGTTGGACGGGTGGGACTTCTCCTGGTTCGAGGGCCGCGCCACCGAGGAACGCCCGCCGTGGGGCTACGCGTCCTTGATCGCCGCACGGCTGGGAGCGGTCTCATCGGCTCTGGACCTGCAGACCGGCGGGGGAGAGGTGACGGCGTCGGCTCCCGTCCTGCCGCCGGTGATGGCCGCCGCCGAGTCGTGGCCGCCGAACGCACTGGTGGCGTCGAAGAACCTGCCATTCGTGGTGCGCGCGCCGGATGCCGGGCCGCTGCCTTTCCGGGCTTCCGCGTTCGACCTCGTGATCTCCCGGCATCCCGTCGTGACGCCGTGGGGCGAGATCGCGCGGGTGCTGCGGTCCGGCGGGACCTACTTCTCGCAGCAGATCGGGGCCGGGACGAACCGGGAGCTCACGGATTTCATGATGGGGCCGCAGCCGGTGAGTGAGGCTCGGGGTGTCGCTGCCGCCCGTGCGGGGGCCGAGGCCGCTGGGCTGGAGGTGCTGCGGCTGGAACCCGTGGCGTTGCGGGTGGCGTTCTTCGACGTCGGCGCGGTGGTGCACTTCTTGCGCAAGGTGTTGTGGACCGTGCCGGGTTTCACCGTGGACGGGTATCGGGACCGGCTTCTGGACATGCACGCGCACATCCAGGAACACGGGGAGTTCGTGAGCACCTCGACGCGGTTCCTCGTCGAGGCTCGCAAACCCTGACGAGAGCGGCCCCCTCCGGACGCTTCCGGAGAGGGCCGTCTTCGTGCGGGGACTAGCGGGGCTGGCGCTCCCGGCGGATCGTCACGCGCTTGCCCTTGATCGTGGCGTCGCGCAGCTGCTCGATCACGTTGTTCGCGGCGTCGCCCGGCACCTCGACCAGGGAGAAGCGGTCGGCGATCTCGATCGCGCCGATGTCGCGGCCCTTCAGGTTCGTCTCGCCGGTGAGCGCGCCGACGATGTCCTGCGGGCGGATGCCCGACGAACGACCGGCGCCCAGGAACAGCCTGGTCATGCCCTCGGACGGGCCACGGCGCTCGCGGCGCGGGCCCGCGGGGGCACCGTCGCGGCGCGGACGGTCCTCGCGCGGGCGGACCTCCGGGATCTCCTCCTCGTCGGCGGCGGCACCGGAGGCCTCGTGGGCGAGCTTGACCGCGGCGAGCGCGATCTCCATGACGTCGAACTCGTCGGCCAGCGTCTCGACTACGACGCGGAAGCGCGACAGGTCGTCCTCGAGCAGCGACTCGTGCAGCGACGAGCGGGTCAGCTCCAGCTGGCGGGCGCGCAGGTCGGCGACCGTCGGCACCTTCTCGACCGGGATCCTGGTCTTGGTGACGCGCTCGATCGTCTTGAGCATCGAGTTCTCGCGCGGCTCGACCAGGGTGATCGCGACGCCCTCGCGGCCGGCGCGGCCCACGCGGCCGATGCGGTGCGTGTACGCCTCGGGGGCGGACGGCACGTTGTAGTTCACGACGTGCGTGAGCTGCTCGATGTCGAGGCCGCGGGCGGCGACGTCGGTGGCCACCAGCAGGTCGGCGGTGCCCGAGCGCAGGCGCGACATGACGCGGTCGCGCTGCTCCTGGCTGATGCCGCCGTGCAGCGACTCGGCGCGGTAGCCGCGGCCGTTGAGGGTCTCGGTGAGCTGGTCGACCTCGTCGCGGGTGCGGCAGAAGACGACGGCGGCGGTCGGCGACTCGACGTCGAGCACGCGGCCGAGGGCGGCGGGCTTGTGCTCGCGGCGCACCAGGTACGCGGTCTGCCGGACGCGCGGGGCCTCGCCCGGCTCGGTCTTCTCGCGCTCGATCTGGATCAGCACCGGCTCGCGCAGGTGGCTCTTGGCCATGCGGTCGATGCGCGGCGGCATCGTGGCCGAGAACAGCACGGTCTGCCGGTCGGCCGGCGTCTCGGACAGGATCGCGTCGATGTCCTCCGCGAAGCCCATGTCGAGCATCTCGTCGGCCTCGTCGAGCACGACGACCTGCAGGTCGCTCAGCTGCAACGTGCCGCGCTGGAGGTGGTCGATGGCGCGGCCCGGGGTCGCGACCACCACGTCGACGCCGCGGGACAGTTCGCGCAGCTGACGGCCGATCGGCTGGCCGCCGTAGATCGGGAGCACGCGGGTGCCCATGTGGCGGCCGTAGCGGTGCACTGCCTCGGACACCTGCACGGCCAGTTCACGGGTCGGTGCGAGCACGAGAGCCAGCGGCTTCTCGGCCTTGCCGATCCGGTCGGCGATGCGCTCGAGCAGCGGCAGCGCGAACGCCGCCGTCTTGCCCGTGCCGGTGGCCGCCTGGCCCAGCAGGTCGTTGCCCGCGAGCAGGGGCGGGATCGCTTCGCTCTGGATCGGCGTCGGCTCCTCGTAGCCCAGCGTGGTGAGTGCGTTGAGGATGTCGGAGCGCAGCCCCAGGTCGGCGAAACCGTTGTCGGCGGTGGTCATGGGGAGTATCTTCCCCCACCGCCTCGCATCGCACTCACCCAGACCAGCTCACGGGCTCCCCGCCGCCTCGACGCGCACGTCCGCGCTGCTCGTCGCGCCGTTGACCGTGACCGAGATCTTCGCCTGACCAGGCCTGATCCCGGTGAGGACGCCGCTGTCCGGTTCGAGCCGAGCGACGTGCCACGGCCGGATCCCGGACTCGGCGCCGACGTGCACACCACGTGACCCTTCCCACACCGCGCCCATCGGATAACGCACCGGCACCGACCTCGATCCCTGTTTCACCGTCGCCGCAAGCGTTTCCACCGTGCCGGGCCGCAACGTCGCCGGTGGCCGGAGTCCGAGTGCGTCCACGTGCGGCCGGATCTCGGCCCTGATGCCGTTCCCGGTCACGCCGACGAGCGTCCAGCCGGTGAACCCGCCGGCCTCCGCGGGTGCCTTGCCGGAGTTGCCGTTGACCACCTGCGGCACGCCGTCCACAGTGGACGCGAAGAACCCGCCGACGTGCCCGCCGATGAACGCCGTCGGTTCGTCCCGTTCGGACAGGAGCCGTTCGAGATAGGACGCTTCCAGCGGGTCGGCGAGCTGGCTCGTGCGCGCGGGCGTGGGGTCGCGCGGCGGGTGGTGCATCAGCACGACCGCCTGGCCTTCGGCTGTGCGCAACGCGTCGCGGAGCATCTCCACCTGCTCGAGCCCGCCGCCGCGGAGCGTCCCGGTCGACGAGTCGAGCAGCACGAACCTCGTGCCCTTGTGGTCGAACGTGCGGTGGGTGGCGCCGAACTCGCGGCGGAAGTTCTCGGTAGTGCCCGGCCCCATGATCTCGTGGTTGCCCGGCACGTAGTACCAGGGGAAGTCCCCGAGCTCCTCGGTCAGGATCCTGCGGGCGAGCGCCAGGTCCGCCGGGGACCCCTCGTCCACGAGGTCACCGTTGACGACCACGAACTCGGCTCCGGACGCCTTGATCTCCCTCAGCGTGCGGCGGGCGGACCGGACGAGGTCGCTGTCCGGGGCGCGCGCCACGAACTGGGCGTCGGACATGACCGCGAACTTCCAGCCCTCCGCCCGGCCGATCACGTCCTCGCGCAGGTCCGGAGCGGGCGGCAGGGTGATCTCGGGCGGGACCCTCGCGACGATGTCGTCGACGACCACCTCGCCCCGGTAGGAGCGGTCGGCCTTGGTCTCGATCGCGTAGATCCTGGTGACCTGGATCGGGAACCTCAGTTCCGGCGGGACCGCGACGTCGATCCGCTGCCAGCCGGTCCAGGTGACGTGCGGGCCGTAGAGCGACCGGGACTGTCCTGTCGCGTCCCTGACGGTGAAGGCGGTCCACTCGCCCTGGGCGTTGCCGTTGACCCAGGCGGAGAGTCCCAGTGGTTGTCCCTCTACGTGAATCGGCTCGGGTGGGACGGCGTAGGCGGTGCGCGTGCCGGTCGACTGGGTGAAGTCGTAGCTGAGCTTCAGACCTGGGCCGGTGTGGCCGTCCGGTGCCGGTTCCACCCTCCCGGTCGCCCTGGCGGACCCGAACGTCCACTGTGGAGCGTCGTCGAACCCGGCGACCACCCGGTCGGTCACCCCGACCGTGACCGCTGTCCGCGCCTCTTTGCCCTGCGCCCGTGCCGTGATCGTGGTGGCGCCGGGCCTGATCGCCCTGATCCGCAGGTCCGGGGTCACCTCGACGACGTTCCGGTCGTAGCTCAGGTCGAGGTCGGCCCGTTCGATCGGCGCGCTGAACCCCCCGGCGTCGACGCCGTTGACCCGCAAGGGCTTGTGCTCGTTCTCGGCCAGGCTGACACGGGTCTCGGCCGCGAGCCGGGTGAGCGCACCCAGCACGGTGAGTTTCCCCGTCGCGGTCGTGAGGCCCTGGGAGGCGGTGAACGACGCCGGCCCCTCGCGGTGTGCCGCGTGGAACGTGTCACCGATGGCCCAGCCGCCGGTCGCGCGCGTGACGTGCGCGTTGTCGGTGGCCGGTCCGAACGTCTCGTCGTGGCCGCGGACCGTCATCCTGCGCGTCATGCCGGGGAAGACGCGCTGGTCCGCCGTCCGCACGTCGAAGCCGGTGAGCCGGCCGGTGCCTCGCGGCGCGTAGAGCGCGAGACCGTTGGGGACCGGGCGTTCGCCGCCGTCGGACGGCGTGTTGGCCAGGGTGAGCGCGGTGGTGCCGGGTTCGCGCACGAGCATGGTCGACGAGCCGCCGCCGTCGAGGTTGAGGGCGTTGTGCGCGCCGAGTCCGATCATGGCGTCGGCGAGGTCCCTCAGGCTCAGGCCCGGCAGGTGGAGCCCCTGCCGTCCGTCGACGGTCAGCATCACCATCTTCTTGCCGTCCCGCGAGAAGCCGACCGCGGTGCGCGGGTGCACCGGGTCCGCCGGTGCGACGTTCCGGCCGTTCTCGACCAGGAGTTGCCGCCCGCCGATGGCCGTGCGCGGCTCGCTGCCATCGCTGGTGCGGCTCCGGTAGCTGACTTTTGCTTTGTCACCCGGCCTGAGGGCCTTGAGGACGTCGGCACCCTTGTCGCGGCCGACCAGCGCGTACCCCTCGACGGGCCGGTCGCTCGGACTGCCGACGCTCTGGACGACGTCGTCCTTGACGAGCACCTCGGCGGTGTTGGCCGCACCTTGCGTAGCGCGCGCTCTGCTGTACGTGCCCCACAACGGGTTGAAGACGCCGATGCCGTCCACGTCGATCCGCGCGCTGTTGAGCTGCGTCAACTCGTGCGTGCCGTTGAGCGTGCCTTCGAAGAACGTCTCCATGACGCTGCCCACGCCGGCCGCGTCGATGCCGATCGCCCTGCCTTCGCCCGACTTCCGCGTCCGGCCGTCCTGGATGCCGACGCCCTCGGGCGCGTTGGAGTTGTCGATGTCGAAGAAGTCCCCGTTGATGGCCGCGACGGCCGTTTTCGCCTGTTGCGAGAGCGGCACCGCCTGCGCCACCGTGCCGGGATCGACGTACCCGACCCGCGCTTGCGTGAGGTCGACCTTCAGCGCGTCCCCGCGAACCCATCCGTCTTCCTCATACCAGTCGAACGAGCTGTGCGTGACGCCCGGAGCAACGGGTCTCTCGATCCGTTCGGTCTCGATGCGGCCTTCGGCCCGAACGGGGTGAACAGGCGCAAGGAGGGCGGCGGCGATGATCACCGCAAGTGCACGTCTCGTCACGCCCCGAAACTTAGACTGGTCCGGTGAAGAACCGCCTAACGGTCTGCGCCTCCCACCTGATCACCCTGCCGAGCGCGCCCTTCGGCCCCGTGCGCGAGGCGATCGCCTCCGCCCGTGACGCCGTCGCGTCGTTCGACCCGGAACTCGTGGTCTTCTTCGGCACGGACCACCGCCGCGCCTTCCGCGCCGTGGTGCCGACCTTCGCGGTGGTGCTGTCGGCCACCGCGCAGGGCGACGTCGCCGGGCCGGTCGGGACCTACGACGTGCCTTCCTCGCTGGGACGCGCGTTGGTCGCGGACCTGGTGGAGGGCGAGTTCGACATCGCCACCGCCTACTCGGCCGCCCTGGACCACGCTTTTGGGCACACGACTCGGGACCTGCTGGGCTCGATCTCCGCCAAGCCGGTGCTGCCGGTCTTCGTCAACTGCGCCTCCCCGCCGCACGCGACGTTCCGGCGTGCGGCTTCGTTGGGGCGTCGGGTGGGGGAGTTCTTCGCGGACCGGCGGGTCCTGTACGTCGGGTCGGGTGGGTTGGCGCACGACCTGCCGGGGTTCCGCGAGCCCGAGACCGGGGTGGTGCTGTCGGAGGAGGAGCGGCAGGAGTGGATCCGGTCGGTCAACGCTCGGGCACGTGCCGAGGGGTCGGTGCGCGAGTTGGTGCGGTCGTGGGACGAGTCGTTCCTGGCCGGGATCGGCGGCACGTCCTGGGAGTGGCTCGACTCGATCGGGGTGGATCTGGTGGAGCGCGGCGGGAACGGGGCGGCCGAGTGCCTGACCTGGACGGCCGCTTGGGCTGCTGGTGGGCAGCCGTTGCGGACGCTGGCGCACGAGTTCGACACCGGCGGACGTGCGGTGGTGATGTCGTAGGGGAGCGGCGTGATGTGGGGCAGCGTGGAAGTCTGGTGGACCTGTGAAGATTCCCGCTTTCGGCGGCTGGCTCTCTCACGGATGGGGTATCGAGGTGGTGTTTGAGCGCCTTGCTCCCAGTCAGGTTGCCGTTCTGCGCGATCGTCATCCCAGCCAAGGTCAAGGACGAACTGAGAGACGCCCTCAAACGCACGTACCACCATCGACGTCGGGTGCTCTTCCCTACGTGGACGGCTTTCGTGCGGCGCTGGCGCGCAGCCAGCTCGACCGACCCTGCCTCAGTCCGGTGACTCCACCGTGCTCAGCAAGTCGGCCTCGGCGTGGTAGAGCCGGCCGAGGTCGGTGAGCAACGTCCCCAGCTCCCGATAATGCTCCGCCCGCTCCAGGTCGGGAATCAACCCGCAGGTGCGCAGCATGTTCTGCGCGAGCAGCTCGCCGAACTGTGGATAAGTCTTCACCACCTCACGCGAGAGGCGCTGAAGAGATATGCGCAGCAGGTCTTCGGTCAGGATTTCCGCGGCCATGGGAGAATCCCCTCGCTCTCTCGCCAGATGCCGTCGCAGTCCGGGCACGTCGGCCACACGTTCTTGTTCGTCCACAGGTCCAGCTCTTGCGGGACAAAGGGATCGCCGCACAGACTCTCGATGAGCCGCCCCCTGGCCGGCTCGCCGGAGATTGCGTGTCGCAGCCCCTCGTGGGGCAACCATCGGAACTTCACGGAATTATTCTTCAACTTGGAGCTGCTCCAAGCCACCGCCCTTTTGGGTTGTGTTGGCATCAAATGTTCCGGAGCGTCCGGGAATGGGTTTACGGTTCTCGCCATGCCGAAAAGATTCTCCACTGTGAGGGGCCGTGAGTTCGGCGACGGGCTTCGGGCGGCCGTCGCCGCCACGGGAATGACCTCGCGCAAGGTCGCCGAGCTCGTCGGCTGGCAGGAAGCGAAGCTCTCCGACCTGATCAACGGCAAGGGCGGCGCGAACGAGCTCGAGCTGGCCCTGCTGCTGGGCGCCTGCCGGACCCCGCCCGCGGAGCGGGACCACCTGCTGTCGCTCTTCACCGGTACGGGTGTACGGGGCTGGTGGCAGGAGCATGGTGCCTGTGCGCCCATCAGTCCGCGCACGCTCGTCGAGCACGAGCGGCTGGCCGAGAAACTGGTCAGCTGGCAGACGATGTTGCTGCACGGCATGCTGCAGACCTCGGACTACACGCGTGCGGTGATCGCCGGGTGCGTGAACGCGCCGGCGGACGAGCGTGAGGAACGGGTCGCGGCGCGGGCGGTGCGGCAGGAGGCGCTCAGCGGCGGGATGAAGTCGGTCTTCTTCGTCCCCGAAGCGGTGTTGCTGAACCAGGTCGGCGGGCCCGCGGTGATGCGCGGGCAGCTCGAGCACCTCGCCGCGCTGGCCGCGCGGCCGAGTGTTGTCATCCGGGTCGTGCCGCTCGACGCCGGTGCGCACGCCGGGATGGCCGGGTCGTTCGACCTGATGACGTTCGACAGGTACGAGGACGTCGTGTTCCTGGAGGCGGAGAACTCCAGTCTCATCATCGAGGCGCCGGCGGCCGTCAAGGCGTACGCGCGGGTCGTCGAGGGACTGGAACCCGTCGCCTTGGATGCGGAACAATCGAAGGAGCTGATCAAGAAGTTGCTGACGTGAGGAGTCCTCGATGGCCGCGTGGCGCAAGAGCACCCGCAGCGCGAACGCCAGCGCGTGCGTCGAAGTGGCCGCGGGAGTCGGGATCCGGGACAGCAAGGCACCGGCCGCCCACGTCGAGGTCGGGTCCGGCGCGTGGGCCTCGTTCCTGGGGGCGGTCAAGCGCTCGGGCTGAGTCGTTACCATCCGGATCCATGACGATGCCCGCAGCGATCGAGGCCGTGCGAGAAGCGTTCGTCGGGCTGGCCGCGGAGGAGTTCGACCTGCCGCCGCGGCAGGCGTTCAGCGACAGCCGGTCCCTCGTCATGGCGGTGCACCACCGGCCGACGAAGTCCACCGCGGTCAAGGTGGTCAGCATCGAGGTCGAACGCGATCCGGTGATCGCGGGCACGGTCGTGTACTCGCATCCGGACGGTCAGTTCGTCACGGACGCGGTGTCGCTCACGACCCTGCGCACGGGCGCTGTCGTCGGTGTGGCAACGGATCTGCTCGCGGACGAGGACGCGTCGCACCTCGCGCTCATCGGTGCCGGGGCGCAGGCCGCGGACCAGGTCCGGGCCGTGCACGCGGTGCGGCCGTTGAAGAAGCTCGTCGTGTTCAACCGGGACGCGAAAAAGGCCGAGGCGTTGCTGGAGAGCCTGAAGGACGAGCTGCCCGGCACGGTGATGGACGTGGCGGCGCAGGCCGAGGAAGCCGTGCGGGACGCCGACGTCGTGTGCTGTGCGACGGCGTCGACCGTGCCGCTGTTCCGGTGCGACGCGCTCAAGGAACGGGTGCACGTCAACGCGATCGGCTCGTACCGGCCGGTGATGCGGGAGCTGCCGGAGGAACTGCTGGCGACCGCCGGGGTCGTGGTCGTGGACCAGGTCGAGGCGGCGCTGAGCGAGGCCGGCGAGATCATCCGCGCGGTGCGGTCGGGTGTGCTGCGGCTGGAGTCGCTCGTCGAACTCGGTGCGGCGCTGGGGAACCCGCCGCTGCGCGAAGGCCGGACGGTGTTCAAGTCGGTCGGTGTCGCGGTCCAGGACTGGGCCGTGGCAAGGCTTCTGGCTTAAAGAGCCAACGAGAAAGCGCTGGACGTGAACCCATCCGCCGCGGGGGTTCACGTCCAGCGCCGCACTCCTCCCGGTCAGGTCGTGCGCGACCCGACGAGGAGAGACCTCAGACCGCCCACTTCTGGCTGGCGACGCCGAGGCAGTCCCAGATGTGGGTTCTCGTGCCGTCAGCCGAGGAACCGCCCACGGCGTCGAGACACTTGTTGGACTGCGGGTTCACGATGTCCTGTGCCCCGCTGACGGCCCATTGCTGCGCACCGGACCCGTTGCAGTCCCAGAGCTGGACCACGGTGCCGTTGGCGTTACCGCCGGCGTTGACGTCGAGGCACTTGCCCAGCGCGCGGATCGTGCCGTCTCCTGGACGGCTCCACTTCTGGGCGGCGTTGCCGTTGCAGCCGACGATCTGGATGGGCGTGCCGTTGGCCGTGTTGGCCCACGGGACGTCGAGGCACTTGCCGCCGATGCCGCGGATCTCCGAGCCACCACCGACAGGCGGGGTGTCGGCGGAGGAGGCGCGGACCCAGTCGATCACGAGCTGCTGCGGGAACGTCGTGCTGGCGTCCGGGTAGCCCGGCCACTCACCACCGACCGCGAGGTTGATGATGATGAAGAACGGCTTGTTGAACACCCACGGGTTGCCGTTGACGTCCGTCGGCGTGTTGCGGGCGTAAACGTTGCCGTCCACCGACCACGTGATCTCACCGGGCTTCCAGTCAACCGCGAAGTTGTGGAAACCGTCGGAGAAGTTCGGGCCGTTGTAGGCGTGGGACTTGCCGCCCGCGCCGGAGTAACCAGGGCCGTGGATCGTGCCGTACACGGTGTTCGTCTGGTGTCCCAGGAACTCCATGATGTCGATCTCGCCCGAACCCGGCCACGGGTTGCCGGTGTTGATGTCGGCGCCGAGCATCCAGAACGCGGGCCAGATCCCCTTGCCGCGCGGCATCTTCATGCGCGCTTCGAACCGGCCGTAGGTCTGGGTGAACTTGTTCGCGGTGTTGATGCGCGCGGACGTGTACTGACACCGGCCGTACCAGCAGTTGTAGTTGCCGGGGTTCTCCTTCTTGGCGGTGATGACGAGGTTGCCCTGGCCGTCGTGCGCCGCGTTGGAGGTACCCGACTGGTACCACTGGTGTTCCCTGTTGTTGCCGTTGTTGTTGCCCACTTCCATGTTCCACTTGCCACCGTCGACACCTGAGCCGGCGGGAGCGTTGAATTCGTCGGCCCAGGTCACCGCCGCGTTGGCAGGGGGAGCTTGGCTGGTGGTGGCGACGGTGATCCCTGCGGCCACCATCAAGGCGGCAGCGAGGGCCGTCCCGATGCGTCGCTGCATCGAACCGACCTTTCCGGGTGTTGAGTTGTGCGCCCAGTGGTTCGGAAGTGTTGTCGCGCCGTGACCCTCGGTCAACGTGTAAAGGTTTTCACGAATTTGTCAGATGAGAGCGCTCTCAAGTGATCTACGTCCATACCAGCGGATTTAAGGCTGCTTAAGTCGGAAACGCGTCTCCGGAGGGCCTGGAGCCAGGCCCTCCGGAGACGGCGGGCATCAGCCCTGCGGGGTGGTGATGACGTTGAAGACCGAGCCGCCGCTGATCTGGCGAGCGCTGAGGTCCTCGAGCACCGTCGAGAGCGGCGAGTAGTTGTTCAGCTCGCCGAGCTGGCAGGCGCCGCTGCGGGCCTGCTGGCTGCCGTTGAGGATGCCGAGCCCTGCCTTGGTGACCTGGCTGAACAACGGGCTGCCGCTGTCGCCGTTCCTCGCGCACACGTCGGTGTTGATGCCGACGTCGGTCGAGAGGACCCGGCCGCACCGGGTGCCGACGAGGTAGCCCTCACCGGCGCCGCTGTCGACGGAGTCCGGGTAGTTCACCCGGCTGGAACCGGACCCGGTGGCGCACACGATCGCGCCGGTCAGGATCTGCTCCAGCGGGGTGACCGAGGTGATCTCCTGGTTCTGGGAGGTCGCCTGCGGGCCGCACGGGGTGTCGCCGTTGCTGTCCAGGCCGCCGTTGCGGCAGTACTTGAGGACCGTGTTGCGGTTGGTCTGGCCCTCCAGCCACGTGTTCGCAGTGGCGGCGTTGACGTACCTCACGGCGTTGTAGTCGTACGGGTAGGCGTTCTTCCAGACGTAGCGCTGCTCGAGGATCGGCTGGTTGTTGTGCTGAGTGGGCGTGCCGTTCGTCTTGGTGCTCACGCAGTGGCCCGCGGTCAGCACCCAGGGGACACCGGGGAACGCGCCGCCCGTGGTGCGCAGGTTGAACCCGGCGGTGCACCCGCCCCAGGTGGGAGTCTGACCGGGGGCCGCGTCGCGCTGCATGTCCAGGCGCAGGCCGCCGCGCATGGGACCGTAGTTCGTGCAGTAGAGCGGGTGGCAGAAGCCCCAGTCGACCGGGTTGCCCGCGTACGGCGTCGGCTTCTGCAGCGTGCGGGCCGACACGAGGCTCGGGTCGGCGTCGAACGTGCGCGCTTCCGCCTGCGCCGCCACGCCGGGCTTCTTGAGCCAAGAGCGTTCCCAGACGACGACCTTGTTCTCGGTCTGGCTGATGGCCGGCAGGTACACCGACTCGGCCTTCTCCCCGACCTGGCCGCTGATCCGGTCGTACGTCGTCCGCAGCGACGCCAGCGAGTTCCTCACCGTGCGCACGGTGACGTTGGTGCGGTCCGGCAGTGCCGCGATGTGACGTTGCGCGGCAACGGGCTTCGTCATCGCGACGACGAGCTTGCCGCCCGCCTGCTGGTCGATCCACATGCCGCCGTACTCGCCGGCGGCCTCCTTGTTCAGCGTGGCTTCGAGCTTCGTCGCGTCGTTCTGGAGCTCGAGTCTGCGCAGCGCCTCGCGCTCGCTGACTCGATAGGTCTGCATCAGGTACTCGATCGACTCCTTGACGGAGCCGGGGTCGATCGAGTTCTGCAACGTCGGACCGGCGGTGGCCGGTGCAGCCGCAAAGGTCGCCGCGAACAGTGCGCTCGCGGAGACCGCCCCCAGGATCTTGGCTGATCGCAATGGATTCTCCTTGCCGATGCGAATGACCTGACCTTCATAGCGCCGAGGGCACGGATTGCGCGGGGGATCCGCAAGATCTTCACAAAACCTGTCCTGGACGGCCCTGAGCTAATGCTGTTAGCTTTTGGGCTATGGCTGTTCGCCCACGTCTCACCACCGCCAAGGTCGTGGACGCCGCACTGGAGCTGGTCGACGAGCACGGCGTCGACGCACTGACGCTCGCCGCCGTGGCCGCACGGACCGGTGTCGCCACACCCTCGCTGTACAAGCACGTCGCGAGCCTCGGCGAGCTCCGAGGCCTGGTGGGAGTGCGTCTGATCGAGGAGATGACAGCGCGTTTCACCGACGCCGTCCTGGGTCTGTCGGGCGACGAGGCGGTGAGGGTGTTGATGCACTCCTACCGCGCGTACGTCCAGGAACACCCGAAGCGGTACACGGCCATGCCGATGGACCCGCTGCACGACGAACTGCAGCGGGCGGCCGGCCTGAAGTTCATGGAGGTCCTGCTCGCGACCCTGCGGAGCTACGGCCTGGAGGGCTCCGACGCCATCCACGCCACGCGCAGGCTGCGGGTGATCGTGCACGGCTTCGCGTCGATCGAGTCCGGTGGCGGTTTCGGCCTGCCGGAGGGTCTCGACGACACCTACGACCAGCTCGTCCGGATGTACCTCACCGATCTCAGGGGGCAATCGTGAAGTGGACGCTCATCGCCGCAGGGCTGCTCTTCCTGCTGTACCCGGCCTCGAGACCGTGGCACGACGAGACGACGGCCGCAGGAGCCGCGGCCTCGATGGGGTCGACCGCGTGGGTCCTGTCGCACCTGTTCGCGATGATCGGCTTCATCCTGGTGCCGATCGCGTTGCTGGAGATCCACCGCACGGCCGCGATCACGTTCTGGGTCGGCGCCGGCCTCACGCTGCCGTACTACGGCGCCGAGGACTTCGGCCTGCACGCCGTCGCGCAGCAGCCGAACGTCCTCGAACTGGCCGAGGCCGTGCGCTACAACCCGTTCGCCGTCACGATGTTCGGGGTCGGCCTCGTCACCATGGGCGTCGCGGCGGTCATGGTCGCGCTGAAGCTCCGCACCACCGCGGCGATCGTGTTCGCGGCCGGGTTCGCGTTGTTCCTGCCGCAGTTCTTCACGCCGCCCGCGGTGCGCATCGCACACGGCGTGCTCATGATCGCGGGCTGCGTGTGGCTGGCGTGGGACTCAGCGCGCGGTGAGGCGGAAGACCCTCAGCTCGCGACCGCCTGAGCGCTCCACGTAGTCCTGGAACGCGGGCCAGGCCGCCACCATGCGGGTCCAGGCGGCCTCCCGCTCGGCGCCTTCGAGCAACGTGCCCCGCACGGCGCGGACGTCACCGCGCACGTTCACCTGGATGTCCGGGTTCTTCAGCAGGTTCGCGGTCCACGCGGGGTGGTTCGGCTTGCCCCAGTTGGACCCCACGACCAGCATCGAGTCGCCGTCGGCCACGTACTGGACCTGGTTCTCGCGCCGCTCACCGGACTTGGCGCCCACGGTGATCAGCGTCAGGCCTGTCTGCTTCGACAACGACACGAGGGTGAACTTGCCGCCGGTCAGCTTGTAGAGCAGGCGATCGGTGCCGATCACGGCCTTCTCCATCAACGACATCCGGGGACTGTATCGAAGTCTGGTTCGATGACAGCCCTAGAGCGCTCCCGTCGACCTCGCCGCGTGGACGGCGGCGGTTCTGTTGTGCACCCCCAGCTTGCGCATCGCGCCCCGGAGGTAGGCCTTGACGGTTTCGGTGCTCAACCCGAGCTCGGCGGCGATCTCCCGGTTGGACGCACCGACCGCGGCCAGCCGCAGCGTATCGAGTTCGCGCGGTGTCAGACCGGTGGGGACGCTGACGGCGGGCTCACCGCCGAGGTTCTGGTGCACCTTGCGAAGTCGTTCGCGCAGCACGGGATCGCCGACGAGCTTGGCGACCTCGGCCAGTTCACGAAGTGCGGCCTGTGTGTGCAGTGTCTGATTTTGAGGGAAAGGCATGTCCAGGTCCTGTGCGAATCCCTGTGCGATGGCACCGGCCATCCTGATCGCCCGGTCACCGACGGTCGCCTGCCCGCGCACGGCGCCGTAGAGGACGCCGTGCACGGTGCCGCGCACCGTCACCGGGTAGGCGAACACCGAGGTCAGGCGTTCGTTCACCACCACCATCTGGTCGAACTCGTGGGTGATCGCGCGCGTGGTCGCGTAGTCGTTGACGCGGACCGCGGTGCCCATCGCGATCGCGGTGCCACCCAGGCCCCGGCCCGTGCCGACGCGCAGTCCGTGCAATGACGTGCCGTGCGTGCCCTGGAAGCTGGTCAGCAGCAGCTCGTGGCCGGGCGTGACCGCGCCGCCGAACACGACGGGCAGCCCGGTGGCTCGGCGGAGCATGTCCAGGCGTTGCGGCAGCAACGTCTGGAAGCGGTCTGGCAGCACGTCGAGCAGTTTCGCTGACGGCCGCACCCTCGAAAAGGGGTACACCCCCATCCGGGGGTAGCCCGGTGGCCCCGGTCCTCCCCACCCTCTGCGACATGTCCAGTCACGACATCTACCGCGCGGCCCGCGACCTGATGCTCACGGACCCCGACGCGTTCACCTGGCCGAGCTTCGACGGCGCCTTCAACTGGGCGCACGACTGGTTCGACGTCATCGCGGAAGGCAACGACACCACGGCGTTGCACGTCGTCGAGGAGGACGGCTCCGAGCGCGCCTACTCGTTCGAGGAGTTGCGCCGCCGCTCCAACAGCGTCGCGCGCTGGCTCGCGGGGCACGGCGTCGGCCGCGGCGACAGCGTGATGATCATGCTGGGCAACCAGGCCGAGCTCTGGGAGTCGATGCTCGCGGTGATGAAGCTCGGCGCGGTGATCATGCCGACGACCACCGCGCTCGGGCCCGCCGACCTCGCCGACCGGCTGCACCGCGGTTCCGTGCGGCACGTCATCGCGCGGGTGGAGGACGCCGGCAAGTTCGAGGACGGACCCGTGCTGATCTCCGTCGGCGGCACGGCGGCGGGCTGGCTCGACTACGCGGAGACGGCCGAGGCGCCCGAGAACCCGTTGCCGCACCCGGAGACCAGCGCCGACGACCGCCTGTTGCTCTACTTCACCTCCGGCACGACCAGCCGTCCGAAGCTCGTCGAGCACACCCAGGTCTCGTACCCCGTCGGGCACATGACGACCATGCACTGGATCGGCGTGAAGCCCGGCGACGTGCACCTCAACATCAGCTCGCCGGGCTGGGCCAAGCACGCCTGGAGCTGCTTCTTCGCGCCGTGGATCGCCGAAGCGACGATCTTCGTCTACAACTACGCCCGGTTCGACGCGGCCGCGTTGCTCGGCCAGATCCGCGCGAAGGGCGTCAGCACGTTCTGCGCGCCGCCGACGGTGTGGCGGATGCTGATCAAGGCCGACCTCAGCGGTGGACCGGGCGGGCTGCGCGAGGTCGTGGCCGCCGGCGAGCCGCTGAACCCCGAGGTGGTCGAGCAGGTCCAGAAGCAGTGGGGCCTCACGATCCGCGACGGCTTCGGCCAGACCGAGACCACCCTGTCCGTCGGCAACGTGCCGGGCGCGCCGGTGAAGCTCGGCTCGATGGGCCTGCCGCTGCGGGGCGTCCCGGTGGTGCTCGTCGACCCGATCACCGGCACACCGGCCGAGGAGGGCGAGATCTGCGTCGACCTGCGCGAGCGGCCGATGTCGCTGATGGTCGGCTACTTCGGCGACGACGAGCGCAACGCCGAGGCGATGGCCGGCGGTTACTACCACACGGGCGACATCGCGAGCCGGGACGAGGACGGCTACCTGTTCTACATCGGGCGCACGGACGACGTGTTCAAGGCGTCGGACTACAAGATCTCGCCGTTCGAGCTGGAGAGCGTGCTGATCGAGCACCCCGCTGTCACCGAGGCGGCGGTGGTGCCCGCGCCCGATCCGCTCCGGCTGGCCGTGCCCAAGGCGTACGTGGCGTTGAGCGCTGGATGGGAGCCGAACCACGAGACCGCGCTGGAGATCCTGAAGCACGCCCGCGAGAACCTCGCGCCGTACCAGCGGATCCGGCGCCTCGAGTTTTCCGAGCTGCCCAAGACCGTCTCGGGCAAGATCCGGCGCGTCGACCTGCGCACGCGCGAGGAGGAGGGCTTCGACGGGACGGGGGAGTGGCGGGACGACCAGTTCCCCGAGCTGCGCCGCTAACGTGAGTGCTCCGCCGTCCCCGACGACAGGAGCAGACACATGGTCCGCAAGATCTCAGGGCGTCCGGCGGTGATCACCGGGGCGGCCTCGGGGATCGGCCGCAGCCTCGCGCGGCGGCTGTCCCTGCACGGCTCGCCGGTGGTCATCGCCGACGTCGACGAGATCGGCCTGGAGGAGACCGCCGCGTCGCTGCGGGGCCCGGTGCTCAGCCGGATCCTCGACGTGCGGGACGCCGACGACGTGCAGCGGTTCGCCAAGGAGGTGCAGGCCTGGCTGGACCTGCCGCTCGCGGCCGTGTTCAACAACGCGGGCGTCGCCACGTCCACGAGCGTGCTGAACTCCGTGGCGGAGGACGACTCCTGGCTGTTCGACGTCAACTACTGGGGTGTCGTGAACGGAACGCGGGCGTTCCTGCCGTTGCTGGTCAAGCAGAACTACGGCGTCGTCGTGAACACCTCCAGCGTGTTCGGGCTGTGCGGCATGCCGAACCAGAGTGCTTACTGCGCCGCGAAGTTCGCCGTCCGCGGCTTCACCGACTCGTTGCGCCAGGAGCTGCGCGGCACCGGGGTCTCGGCGGTCGCGGTGCACCCCGGCGGGATCAAGACCAACATCGTCCGCAGGGGGCGCTTCCACGCCGAGCTCGACGAGCAGGGCCGGTCGCTGGAGCAGATCGCGGCCGACTTCGACAAGATCGCCCTGACCACCCCGGACAAGGCCGCCGAGGTCATCCACCGCGGTGTGGAGAAGGGCAAGTCGCGCGTCCTGGTCGGGCCGGACGCCTACGCGTTCGACTGGCTCGCCCGCATCACGCCGACCCACTACTACTCCGTCATGGCGCGGCTGTTCGAGCGGTGAGGCATGATCCTCGCCGTGGCTTCGGAGACGGTCGTGCGGCGGACCGAGCAGTGGTTCGTCCGGCAGGGCGCGCCGACGATGATCGAGGGCTACGGCTTCCGGTCGCACGTGCTGCCGCGGATGCTGCCGGCGCTGACGTTCGTCGCCGTCGGCAGCTTCGCCTGGCTGGTGCTGCAGCAGTCCACCGGGCTGTCGCGCGGGGTGCTGCTCGGGGTGATCGTCGCGGTGATGGTCTCCGCGTGGGTGCTGCTCTCGTTGTTCGTGCGGCGGATGCCGAGCTTCTCGCCCCGCGCGACCGTGCTGGTGCTGGTCGTCTACGCGGTGATCCCGGTGATCACGCCGCTGATCCAGTACGCGCTGGAGATCCGGTTCATGGCGCCGGACGGGGACGACCACCCCGAACCGGTGTGGGGCGCCCTGGCCTGGTTCGTCGTCGTCTTCGTGCTGGCGTTCGTGGCGACGATGCTGGCCACGACCTACGGGCTGGGCGCGTTGCTGAAGGCGGCCATCCGGCACGTGATCGCGGACCTGCGCAACAGCGTCCACCTGATCGGCCGCGCGTTGCCGCCGATGCTGTTCGTGACGCTCTTCCTGTTCTTCACCGGTGAGCTGTGGCAGGCGATGAACCGGCTGCTCTGGCCGCGGGTCAGCCTGGTCGTGCTGCTGTTCGCCTCGATCACCGTGCTCGCGGCGGCGGCCCGGTTGCGCGACGAGATCGGCCGGGTCGAGCAGGACCTGCGGCCGGAGGTGCTCACCGTCGCCTGCAAGGGCACGCCGCTGTCCGGGGTCGAGATCACCGAACCGTTGCCGCCCAGGCGGTTGAACGGCCGCCAGTCGCGCAACCTGCTGGTGATGCTCGCGATCCGCCAGCTCGTGCAGGCCGCGGTGATCGGGCTCGCGCTGTTCGTGTTCTTCGTGATCCTCGGCCTCATCGTGGTCACGCCGGAGATCGCCGAGCAGTGGATCGGAGAGCCGGCGAAACCGTCGATGATCCCCGGCCTGCCGTCGGCGATGCTGCGCAACGCCACGCTGTTCGCGGCGTTCGGCAGCATGTACTTCTCGGTGATCTCGATGAGCGACGCCGACCACCGGCGCCAGTTCTTCGCGCCCGTGATCGAGAAGGTCGAGCGGACGCTCGAGGTCCGCGCGGTCTACCTGGACGTCAGAGAGCGTGCCGCAGCGTGAGCTTCGCGTCCTGGCTGGGCGGCGCGCCGAACTGGCGGCGGTACTCGCGGCTGAACTGCGACGGGCTGTCGTAGCCGACGCGGTGGCTGACGCCCGTCACGTCCCTGGTCGTCGCGAGCAGCAACCTGGCCTCCTGCAGGCGGATCTGCTTCTGGAACTGGATCGGGCTCATCGCCGTGACGGCCTGGAAGTTGCGGTAGAACGCCGACTCGCTCATGCCCGCGATCCGCGCGACGTTCTCGACCTTGAACGACTCCGCGTAGTTCTCCCGGATCCACCGGACCGCCCTCGCGATGTGGCTCAGGTTGCTGTCCCGCACGCCGAGCTGGCGCACCACCGCGCCCTGCTCGCCGGTCATGACCCGCCAGAGGATCTCGCGCTTGACCAGCGGGGCGAGCGCCCGCGCGTCCCCCGGCCGGTCGAGCAGGCGGGCGAGCCGGGTGACCGCGTCGACCAGCTCGGGGGAGGCGTCGCTGACGGCCAGGCCCTCCGGGGTGCCCGCGGGTTTCGGGAAGTCGCCGGTCAGCAGCATCTCCGCGACCATCTCGGGATCGAGGACCAGGCCCAGGCCGAGCGCGGGTTCGGACGGGCTGATGTCCACGTAGTTGCCGGTGATCGGCATGTCGATCGACGCGACGAGGTACTGGCCGGCGCGGTAGTCGTAGACGCGCTCGCCCAACGCGATGCGTTTGCGGCCTTGGGCGACGAACGCGAGGATCGTGCCGGTCATGGACGGGGCAGGCGGACCGGCCACTGTCGTCCTCGACACCAGCACGCCCGGGATGGACGTGGTCAGGTCCGGTCCGGCGTGCTTGCTGATCAGCGCGCGTAGTTCGTCCACGGTCCCGATGGTCCCCTCCGGCGGGACGATCAGGCAAGCGTGAGGGCCTCGGAGAGCGGCTTGCGGCGCAGGTCGGGCACCTCGCAGTCGTCGGCCGGGTAGCCGATCGGGAAGAGGATGTACGCGCGTTCGCCGGGACGGCCGAGGAGGTCCTGCAGGAAGGTCATCGGGTTCGGCGTGTGCGTGAGGGTCGCCAGGCCCATCGAGTGCAGCGCCGCGATGAAGAAACCGCAGGCGATGCCGACGCTTTCGCTGGTGTAGTAGGTCTTCCGGCCGTCCTGCTGCTTCTGCGCGAACGCGACCACCAGCCAGGGCGCGACCTCCAGGAACTCCTTGGTCGCGTCGGTCTCGAGGTGTGCGAGCGCCGCGCGCCATTCCGGGATCTCGCGCTCGTGGTAGAAGCGGCGTTCCTCTTCCTCGGCCGCCTCGCGGATGCGGCGCTTGAGGTCCGGGTCCTGGGTCGCCACGAACCGCCACGGCTGCTGGTGCGCGCCGCTCGGGGCGGTGTTCGCGGCCTGGACCGCGAGCTCGATCGCCTGCACCGGCACGGGATCGGGGGAGAACCAGCGGACGGACCGGCGTGCGTCGAGCAGCCGGTGGAACGCCCTGCCGCGGTCGAGTCCCTCCTCGATCGGCAGGCGCGGTGGTGTGTACGGGAGGAACGGGTGGGTGTGCGGTCGGGTCACGGTCGCGACGATGCCGGGGTGCGATTGTTTTGACCAGTTCACGTTCCTGCAGCCAGTTATAAGCTCGGCTCATGAATCTGCCCAACGTGACGCTGCGGCAGCTCGAATACCTGATCGCGGTGGCCGAGACGGGCTCGCTGACCGCGGCCGCCGCGCGGTGTCACGTCTCGCAGGGTGCGGTCTCGCTGGCGTTGAGCGAGCTGGAACGGGTGCTGGACCTGCGACTGGTCGTCCGGTCGCCGCGCAGGGGTGCCGCGTTGACGGCCGCGGGGACGCAGGTGCTCGCGGACGCTCGTCGCGTGGTCGGGGCGATGGGGGAGCTGGGTGCCGAGGCGCGCGGGCTGAGCCGGCAGATCAGCGGTGTGCTGACCGTCGGCTGCTACGCGCCCATCGCGCCGTTCCACCTGCCCGCGGCGATCGCGACGTTCGAGCGGGCGCACCCCGGGGTGTCCGTGCGGTTCGTGGAGGGGAGCCTGCCGGAGATCGGGGAGGACCTGGTCGCCGGGCGGTGCGAGATCGCGTTCCTCTACGACCAGGACCTGCTGCCGGGGATCGCGACCCGCACGTTGTACGACCTGCCGCCGAAGGTCCTCCTGCCCGCCGGCCATCGATTGCGGCGACGCCGTGCGGTCGATTTGCGGGAACTCACCGAAGATCCTTTCGTGTTGCTTGACGTGCCGCCGAGCGAGCAGTACTTCCGTTCGGTGTTCGCGGCGGCCGGTGTCGAGATGGTCGTGACGCATCGGGCGCGCAGTTTCGAACTGGCGCGGTCGCTGGTGGGCCGGGGCATCGGTTATTCGATGACCGTGCAACAACCGCTCGTGAGCGCTTCGTACGAAGGGCTCGAGGTGGTGGCGGTGGGGTTGCGTGACAGCGTTCCCACCACGCCCGTCGTGCTGGGATGGGCCGCAGGGGGTCCGCTGACGCGCCGCGCGCAGGCGTTCGCCGAGCACTGCGCCGAGCTGTTTCCCACGTAGACGTCGATTTCCTTTTAATACTCCCATCTTTCCGATTTGCCAAGTGGTGCGTTCGATCGCTGAATGCCGGTATGGTCCAGACCAGGTGGTCCACCAAACAAGACGGTCGCACTCTGCATCAATTGGCCGGAAGGGCACTGTCGAATGACGAACAGTGGTCTGCTCGACGAACTTCGCCGCACCCGGTTCGAACTGGTCCGAAATGGACGGTGGCACGAAGCTGATCGACTCGCCGGTGAGGCGGTGGCCGGAGGACTGGAACCCGGTGCGCTCGCCTATCTGCCGGGAAGCCCGGGCCCGTGCCGGACGTCCGTGTTCCGCGCGGTGCAGGCGGCGAACCGCGGCACCGGACGAGCCGAGGCGGTGGCGAGCGCGCGGCACGCGGAGCAGGTCGACGACGGCACGTTCTGGCAGGCCGTGACGGTTCTGATCCACGCTGGTGAGAACGCTCTCGCGCACCGGCGCTGGACCGCCGCCACCGGTGTCAGCCGGGACGTCCACGACCTGCTCGGCGGGCGGATCATGGTGCTGCGCGGCGATCCTCGCGCGGCGGTCCGGTTGCTCACCCGCGGCGTCCGTCCACGGCTGCGGGTGGTCGCGGCCGCGTGGCTGGTCCAGGCGCTGACCGAGGCCGGTGAGCTCGACCGGGCGCGTGCCGTGCTGGAGTCCGCGCGCCCGGTGGCCGAGCACCCGGACAGCGCAGAGCTGCACTTCGCGCGAGGCCGGCTCCTGCTCGCGGAGGGGCGAAGTGCCGTGGCGCTGGACGAGTTCCTCGAATGCGGACGGCTGCTCGCCGCGTGGGGCGTCGTCAACCCGGCGGTGCTGCCGTGGCGTTCGTCGGCCGCGCTGGCCGCCGCGGACACCGGGGATCTGGTGCTGGCGCGGATCTGCGCCGACAAGGACCTGGTCGCGGCGAGGCGGTGGGGTGCGCCGCGCGGCATCGGGCTCGCGTTGCACGCCTCGGCGCTGGCGCGCGGTGACGACGTCCAGCTCGAAGAGGCGATCACCTTCCTGACCGCGGGCGAGGCCCTGCGGGCGCGGCACGACCTGGCCCAGCTCCTGCTCGCGCGCGGTGAGATCGGACGGGCCAGGAAGCACACGCGGTACCTGCGCGAGGCCGCGTCCTGTCCTCAGTGGACCCGGGCGGCGGACGCGCTGGCGTCGCGGCTGCTGCGCAAGGACGGCGAAGCCGCGCTGAGCGACCAGGAACGCCGGATCGCCCTGCTGGCCAGAGCCGGGAGGTCGAACCGCGAGATCGCCGCCGAGCTGGGGCTGGTGCTGCGCACGGTCGAGTTCCACCTCACCGCCGTCTACCGCAAGATGGGGGTGGCGGGCAGGCCCGGACTGCGCCGGGCGTTCGTCCCCAGCGCGTGATGAGCCAGGAGTGCTCGGCGGACGTCGCCGCCGGACTGCTCGCCGCGGGGGAGGACTGGACCGGGGCCGTCGAGGCGGCCGAGCAGGCGCTGGCGTGTCCTGCCTGCCGGAAGAGCCCGCGGTGCATGTCGCGCGCGTTGGGCACGCTGGTCTGCGCGGGTGAGCTGGTCGCCGCCGACGCGCACAGCCTCGCCCTGCTCGACGAGAGTCCCGGTGACCACGTGCTGCTCGCCCGAGCCTGCGTCGCCCGCCGCACCGGTGACCTCGCGAGGCACTCCTCGTTGCTCGCCCTGGTGCGGCCCGACGACGTCGAGGTCCGCCCGCTCGTGCGGCTCTGGACGGTGGAACTGCTCGTCGCCCGCGGGGACCTGGATGGTGCCGAAGCCGTGTTGCCCGCCCGCCACGGCGGTCCGCTGGTGCTGGAGGCCGAGGCGGTGGTGGCGATGGCGCGGGGCCGCCCGCAGGACGCGCTGGAGGGCCATCTCGCGTGCGGCAGGACGTTGGTGGAGAACGGTGTCGTGAACCCCGCCGTCCTGCCGTGGCGGTCCCGGGCCGCCCGCGCCGCGCTGGCGTGCGGTGACTCCGGGGAAGCCCTGCGCCTGGCGATGGAGGAACACGCCGCCGCGGCCCGGTGGGGAGAACCCAGGGCACTCGGCTGGAGCCTGGCGGCCGTCGCCGGCGCGAGCCCTCCCCACGGCGAGGACCTCGTGGTCTACGAGCGCGCGATCCGGTTGCTGGGAATGGCGCACGCCCGGATGGACCTCGCGGAGGTGCTCTGCGACTACGGCGATCGGCTCACCGCCCACGGAAAGCAGGCGGCGGCGTCCGAGATCTACGCACGAGCGCACGCCACGGCTCTCGACGTCGGCGACACCGTTCTCCTGCGGCGGATCGAGGAGTCCGCGCGTGGCGCCGCGACTGCCGAACCGGCGCTGACCCCGGTCGAGGCCGAGGTCGCCCGGCTCGTGTGCGCGGGCCTGCGCAACAAGGAGATCGCGGTCCGGCTCGCGATGGCGACGCGGACCGTCGAGCTGCACCTGACCAGGGTGTACCGCAAGCTCGGGCTGTCGGGCCGGCGGGAGTTGCGGGCCACGCGGTGGGCGTGGCTGCACCACGAAACCTTGCGGACCGACCGTGGTGCCCCCGGAGGTCCTCCCGAGTGATCGTGGAGCTCTGAGGGAGGGAGCCCGCAGATGCTCACACGATTGCTCGCGGCCCTGTTCGCACTCGCCTTCGCCGGTGCCGGCGTGCCGAGCGCGAACGCGGCGATCGACCACACCGTCACCCTGGTCAACAACACCGGCCAGACGATCTGGGTCGGCAGCACCGTCAACGCGGACGGCTCACGCGCGTTGACGAACCTGCCGATGCTGCACAACGGCCAGTCCGCGACCGTCACCATCCCCGAGACCTCCGCACCGGGCCACTGGCGCGGCACGTTCTTCGCCCGGCAGGGGTGCACCGGCACGTCCGGTGCCAACTTCCGTTGCGCGGTGGGCGACTGCGGTGTCCAAGCGGCCCGCTGCGTCACCGGTGAACAGCCGGCGAGTCTCGCGGAGTTCAATTTCGACACTCGCGACCGGCTGGCCCCCTGGTACAACGTCAGCTACGTCAACGCGTTCTCCGTGCCGGTGAGCATCTCGCCGGTCAACGCCACCGGGCCGCCGGGTTCGTGCGGCACCGCCGGGTGCACCACGAACATGTTGCCGCAGTGCAACCCCGCGTACGTGAAGTACGGCGCGAACGGTCAGCGCATCAACTGCGTCAACCCCAACCGCGACGCGCAGACCGACTACAGCAACACCATCAAGTCGCGCTGTCCCAAGGCCTACGCGTGGTCCAAGCAGGACACCGAGCCGGGCAACCAGACCGTGTTCCAGTGCGCGAACTGCAGCGGCTTCAAGGTCACGTTCCACTCCGTGGCCTGAGCCCGTTCTCCCATCCTGAAAGGAAAACCATGAAGTCCACCGCCAAGGTGCTCGGCGCCGTCGCGTCGGCAGCGGTCCTGTCGTTCGTCTTCTCCGGCACCGCCTCCGCCGTCAGCGGCACCGCCAGCTACTACAACGACGCCGGCTACGGCGCGTGCGGCACCCAGATCAACGCGGCGACGCAGCTGCTGGTCGCCGCACCCGCCGCGCTGTGGACGACGCCCAACCCGAACAACGACCCGTTGTGCCGCAAGTCGATCCGGGTCACCCACAACGGCAAGACCATCACGGTGCCGATCAAGGACAAGTGCCCGAGCTGCGCGAGCAACAAGATCGACCTCAGCCAGCCCGCGTTCGCCAGCCTCGCCAACACCTCGGTGGGCATCATCAACGTGACGTGGCAGATCGTCTGAGCCGCTGAAGGCGGGGGGAGCCCGGGGGTCGAACCCGGGCTCCCCCTTCTTTTCCGTGCCGGGCAGATGTGTCCAGTGGACATCGCGTCTCAACAGGACGCGGAGCGCACCCTCTGCGCCCTGCCCGGCGTTTGTCCTCCGGGGCCCTGCAATCCCCGCATCTCGCACCACGAGGAGAAAAACCATGCTCGCGTTACACACTTCCCTGCTCGCTGCGACGACCCTGGCGCTGGCGGCCACGTTCGCACCCGCCGCCACGGCGGCAACCGTGCAGGAGGACGTCATCGCCCTCACGAACGCCGAACGCGCCAAGGTGAACTGCCCCGCCCTGAAGTCGAACGCGGCGCTGAACACCGCCGCGCAGCGCCACTCGGTGGACATGGCCACGAAGAACTTCATGGGCCACACCGGTTCGGACGGCAGCACCATGGTCGTCCGGATCGAACGGGCGGGCTACACCCGCTGGACCAGGGCCGCCGAGAACGTCGCCGCCGGCTACGGCACCGCCGCCGAGGTCGTGCGCGGGTGGATGAACAGCTCGGGACACCGCGCCAACATCCTGAACTGCAACCTCCGCGACATCGGCGTCGGCCACCAGTACCGGCAGGGCACCACCTACGGCCACTGCTGGACGCAGAACTTCGGCACGCGCTGACGTCAGCTCTCGAACGTCGAGGCGTCGATGACGAACCGGTAGCGGACGTCGCCGTGCCGCACGCGGTCGAACGCCTCGTTGATCCGGGTGGCGTCGATGACCTCGACGTCGGCGCCGATGCCGTGCTCCGCGCAGAAGTCGAGCATCTCCTGCGTCTCGGCCATGCCGCCGATCTGCGAGCCCGCCAATGAGGTGCGGCCGCGCAGCAGCGAGAACACGCTGACGCCCAGCGGTTCGTCGGTGATGCCGAGGTAGACCATCGTGCCGCCGTTGGCGAGCAACGACAGGTAGGCGTCGACGTCGAGACGGCTGGAGACCGTGCACACGACAAGGTCGAACGTCCCGGCGAGCAGGTCGAACGTCGCCGGATCGTCGGTGGCGTGGAAGTGGTCGGCACCCAGGCGCAGGCCGTCGTCCTTCTTGCGCTCCGACCGGGACAGCACGGTGACCTCGGCGCCCAGGGCGTGCGCGATCTTCACGGCGAGATGGCCGAGACCGCCCAGTCCCAGCACCGCGACCTTCTTGCCGGGCCCGGCGTCCCAGTGCTTCAGCGGCGAGTAGGTGGTGATCCCCGCGCACAGCAGGGGAGCGGCCTGGTCCAGCGGCAACGAGTCCGGGATGCGCAGGACGAAGTGCTCGTCGGTGACGATGTGCGTGGAGTAGCCGCCCCGGGTCGGTTCGCCGCCGTGGTAGCGATCGATGGCGGCGTAGGTCTCGACCGACTTCGCGCAGTACTGCTCGAGGCCCTGGACGCACATCCCGCAGTCACGGCAGGAGCCGACGATCACGCCGACGCCGACGCGGTCGCCGACCGCGTGCCGGGTGACGTCCGCGCCGATCTCCGTGACGACACCGGCGATCTCGTGGCCGGGCACCATGGGGAACGTGCCGTCGCCCCAGTCGCCGTGGACCTGGTGGACGTCGGAATGGCACACACCGCAGTAGTGGATCGCGATGCCGACGTCGTGGGGGCCGAGCGGGCGGCGTTCGATCGTCGTCGGCTCCAGGGCGGCACCGGCGGACGGCGCGGTGTACGCGGCGACGGACGGCTTGGCGCCGGGTGCCTCGTCGTGCAGCGCGCCCTCGACGACCTCCGCTTCGCCCGTGAGGCCCGAGACCACGTCCGCGGCGGCCCGCAGCAGCACTCGCGCGATCATCGGTTCGATCGCGCCGGCGAGGTGCGGGACGCTGGTGCGGAACGCGACCCGGTGCACGATCCGGCTGCCGGTGCCGTCGGGCGTGACCTCCCAGCTGCCGCCGAAGTCCACGAAGTCGCCGCTGACCTGGTCGAACTTGAGCACCCGTGCCGCGTGGTCGGCTTCGGTGCGCTGGATCCACCTGGCGAGGCCGCCGCGGAATCGCAGCGCGTACCGGTCGCCCTCCGCGGTCGGCTCGACGGACTCGATGCCGGCCTCGGTGAAGCTTTCGGGGTGCTGCAAGCGGTCGAACACCTCGTCGGCGGGCATCGGCGTCCTGAGTGCGACGCGGTGCTCCTTCATCACCTTGCTCCTCCCCGTTTGACGTTGACGCCCTGCAGGCGCGTGGTCCGCAACATCAGGTAGTTGGCTTCGCCGAACACGCCGCCGGTCAGGCCGGTGCCGCCGTGCGTCGGCAGGAACGGCCGGAACGCCGAGTGCGAGTCGTTGACGTTCACGACACCGCCGGTGGTCACTTTCGCCGTGATGGCGGCGATGAGTCGTTCGTCCTCCACCCAGAACGAGTTGCGCAGCCCGTAACGGTTGCTGCCGACGAACTCCAGCACCTCGTCGAACAGGCCGTCGTGGTTTTCCGGCACGACGACGGGCAGCAGCGGGGAGAACGTCTCCTCGCGCACGGCGGGTGTGCTTCTGGCCAGGTCGAGGCCGTCGACGCGCAGCACCGCCGGTTCGACGAAGAACCCCGTGTCGGACGGTGATCCGTCGACCTCGAGCCGGCGTCCGCCGTGCAGCAGGCGCGCGCCTCGCCGTACCGCGTCGGCGATGTCGGCGAAGTGCTGCTCCGCCATCAGGACCGGCGTGAGCACGACGCCTTCCTCGTCCGGGTAACCGGGTTTGGTCGCCGCGGCGATGGCGACCAGGCGCTCCAGCAGCGCGTCGGCGATGGCCGGGTGTGCGATCACGTGGTTGGGGATGTTGCAGATCTGCCCGGACTGCCGGAAGTTCTCGGTGATCGAGGTGGCCGCCGCGTCGAGATCGGCGTCGGCCCACACCACCACGCAGTCGTTGCCGGCCAGTTCCAGCACGGGTTTCTTGCCCGCGGCGACGGCGGCCCGTTCGAACTCCAGGCCCTTCGCGCTGCTGCCGACGTAGACGATGTCGTCGACGTGCGGGCTCTGCAGCCACAGGTCGGTCATCGGCGGTCCACAAAGGATGTTCAGGGTCCCGGTGGGCGCGCCGGCCTCCTCCAGCACCGGCACGACGACCTCGCGCAGCGCGTGCGTGGTCGCGAGCGGCACGCCCCGGGGCGCGCGGATCACCACGGCGTTGCCCGCGAGCAGTGCCGTCGCGCCGAACAGGGCGTTGGGCGTGGAGGCGTTCTGCGGCGGGTTGACGCAGACGACGCCGTCCGGCACCCGGCGGACCGTGGCGTGCCCGCCCCGGCCGCGGTGCTTGCTGGTCTGCATCTGCGAGGCGCAGAACGACAGCGTCTCCGAGCTGAAGTCGGCGAGCCAGTACTCGTCGAGCGTCGGCCCGGCCAGGTCGCGCGGTTGTCCTTCCGCCACCAGCAGTTCGACGATCTCGTCCCGCTTCTCGCGCAACCGTTCGCCGATCCGCGCGCCGATCTCCAGCCGGTCGATCAACGACGTCCGCGCCCACTCCGGTGCCGCCCGCGCCGCCGCTTCCAACGCGTCCGCGGCCATCCGGTCGTCGGCCAGCGCACAGCCACCGACCACCGACGGGCCTGCCCGGCGCGGGTCGACGAGCCCGGCGTCGAGATCGCGCTTCAACGCCAGCGCGGGCATCGTGTCCTCCAGCACCGAGCGTGCCGTGACGGTGTGGACGTACCGGCCCTCCGGGTGCTCGACGTCCTTGCCGTCGATGTAGGCCGGGTACATCAGCAGGTCGTGCATGGTCATCACCTCGTCCTGTGCGCGGCCACGGTCGCCGCGATCTCGGCCGCCTGGGCGCGGATCTCCGGCACGGCGGTGCTCTCGAACAACTCGCCGCGCCGCAGCGCGCCGAGCGTGAAGATGCGGCACGGCAAGCCCCGTTCGTCCAGCACGCGGCCGTCCGGCCGGGTCCGCACGCCGAGCCCGATCGGATCGGGCCGGGCCGTGCCGTCCGCCACCAGGTCCCGCACCAGCGGGCCGCCGTCGTGGCGGAAGCCGGTCGCGTTGACCAGCCAGCCCACGGTCAGCGTCCGGCTGCCCCGTGGCCCGGCCAGGTCGACGTGGAACCCTTCCCCCGCCGGGCGGACCGCCGTGACCTGGCCCCGGTGCAGCCGCACCCGGCCCTCGTCCACCAGTTCGCGCACCCGCCGGTGGGTGGTGGGCGCGGCCCGGTGGCGGTGCACGTTCCAGTAGTGGCCGACGCGGTCGAGGAAGCGGCGTCGCTCCGGCACGTCGAGCTGCCGCCACAACCGGTGGGTGTGCGGGCGCAGCTGGTCGAGGACGTCTCGCCAGCGGTCGGGGTTCGCCGACACGCTGCGCCGCACGAACGCCATCAGCTCGCCGAGCGACCCCCGCTTCGGGGGTTCCGGCAGGGACGGCTCGGGTCCGGTACCGCGCTTGTGCGGCTGGGGAAGCAGTCCGTGCCGGGACACGGCGTGCACCACGGAGTCGCGCGCCACCGCCACCGACACGTCCATCATGGACAGACCGGTGCCGAGCACGAGCACTGGTGCGCCGCCGGTTTCGGGCAGTGGGGCGGCCCAGGGATCGGAGACGTACCGCGGTGAGTTCTCGGGCAGGAGGCCGGCGAGCGGATCGCTGGTGCCCACTCCCGGTGCCAGGACGGCGAAGTCCGCTCGCAGGGGGCCGGTTCGGGAGAGGGTGACGGTCACGCCGGTGCTGGACGAGGTGAGGCCGGTGGCGGTGTCGGCGATGTGGTGGACGGTGGTGGGGGAGGTAGGCCGGCTGCCGGTGGCGTAGCTCGCTGCCGCACCCTCCGCCGCCCGCGATGTCTCCGCCGCGGCACTCTCGTCCGTCCGCGGCGTTTCGGCTACGGCGCTCTCGTCCGTCCGCAGCGTCTTGGCCGCGGCATTCTCGTTCGGCCGCGGCGTTTCGTCCGCGGCATTCTCGTCCGTCCGCGGCGTCTCGTCCGCGGCACCCTCCTCCGCCCGCAGCGTTTCCGCCGCGGCACCCTCCTCCGCCCGCAAAGGCTCCGCCGCCGCCCTCTCCGTCGCCCGCAGCGTCTCCGCCAGGTACCTCCCGTACTCCCCGCGCGGCAGGAAGTCCTCCGCACCGCACCCCGCCCACCGCGCGAAGTGCCCCGGGTCGTCCGCCAGCGCGCTCATCTTCCCCGCGGCGGTGTTGAGCAGGTGCCCTGGATCGCCGGTGCGGTAGGCCCGCCCCGGCCCGAACTCGCCGCTGCGATCCACCAGCACCAGCTCGAGCGGGAGGCCGGCGCGCAGGAGGTGGATCGCCGCCAGCGTCCCGCTCGCCCCCGCGCCGACGACGACCACGCGGAGCCGGTCAGGCATCACCGGTCACCGCGGACAACGTGTCGCCGACCTGGCCCGCGGCCAGGGTGTCGCCGCCGTCGGGGTCGATGAGCAGGAACGCACCCGTCGCCACGCAGTCGGTGTAGGAGTCGAACGGGAGTGCGTCGGCGACTTCGAGGCGTACCTGCCCGATGTCGTTGAGCTCCAGGCACTCCGGTTCGCGTTCGAGCACCAGGTGCTGTTCGTCGAACCGCGTCGACAGACTCGGCACCCGGCACTTCGTGGTGCGCGTGCCGTGCTTGAGCAGCACGCGTGCGCCGGGGCGCAGCGGTTCCTCCGCGAGCCAGCACACCGTCGCCGTGACCTCCGCCGCGAGTTCCGGCACCCGGTCGGCCGCCGCGATCAGGTCACCGCGGCTGATCGGCAGGTCGTCGGAGAGCGTCAGCGCCACGGGCTGTCCGACGCCGGCCTCGTCGACCGGGCCGTCCGGGGTGCCGACGACGGTGACCGTCGACCTGGTTCCCGCGGGCAGCACCACGACCTCGTCGCCCGGACGCACCTCGCCCGCCGCGATCTGGCCGGCGTAGGCGCGGTAGTCGGTCGAGCCGTCGCGCAGCACGTACTGCACCGGCACGCGCAGGCCCACGTCGCAGCCGCGTTCGTCGGGCCGCACGGTCTCCAGGTGCTCGAGCAACGTCGGCCCGTCGTACCAAGGGGTCCGGTCGGATCGCGTCACCACGTTGTCCCCGGCCAGCGCGGACATCGGAACGGTGGTGATCTGTTCGGCGCGGAAGCCGAGGGACTCGGCGTGTGCGACGAACTCCGCGCGGACCGACTCGTAGGTCTCCTGGGAGAAGTCGACGAGGTCGAGCTTGTTGACCGCCAGCGTGATGCCCGGAACCCCGAGCATCGCCATCACGGCCAGGTGCCGGCGGGTCTGTTCCAGCACGCCCTTGCGCGCGTCGGTCAGCAGCACCGCGTGGTCGGCGGTCGACGCCCCGGTCACGGTGTTGCGCAGGTAGTGCACGTGGCCAGGGGTGTCGGCGAGGACGAAGGTGCGCTTGGAGGTCGCGAAGTACCGGTAGGCCACGTCGATCGTGATGCCCTGCTCCCGTTCGGCGCGCAGGCCGTCCACCAGCAGCGAGAGGTCGGGGTTGTCGAGCCCGCGCTCCTCGCTGCTGCGCAGCACCGCGTCGATCTGGTCGCTGAGCACGGACTTGGTGTCGTAGAGCAACCGTCCGACCAAAGTGGACTTCCCGTCGTCCACGCTTCCGGCCGTCACCAGTCGCAACAGGTCGGACGTCATCAGAAGTACCCCTCCCGCTTGCGGTCCTCCATGGCGGCCTCGGACATGCGGTCGTCGGCCCTGCTCGCGCCGCGCTCGGTGAGCCGGCTCGCCTTGATCTCGGCGATGATGTCGTCGACGGTGGCCGCGTCCGACTCGACCGCGCCGGTGCACGAGCCGTCACCGACGGTGCGGTAGCGCACGGTCTTCTCGACGGTCTCCTCGTCCTCGGCCGGTCCGCCCCACTGGCCCGACGTCAGCCACATGCCGTCCCTCAGGTACACCTCGCGGGAGTGCGCGAAGTACAGCGGCGGCAGCTCGATGTCGTGCTTGCGCACGTAACGCCACACGTCGAGCTCGGTCCAGTTCGAGATCGGGAACACGCGCACGTGCTCGCCAGGGGAGTGCATGCCGTTGTAGAGGTTCCACAGCTCGACGCGCTGGCGGCGCGGGTCCCAGCGGCCGAAGCTGTCGCGGACGCTGAAGATGCGCTCCTTGGCGCGCGAGCGTTCCTCGTCCCGGCGGCCGCCGCCGATCACCGCGTCGTACTTCTGCTCGGTGATCGTGTCCAGCAACGGCACGGTCTGCAACGGGTTGCGCATCCCGTCCTCGCGTTCCTTCACGGCACCGCGGTCGATCCAGTCCTGCACCTCGGCGACGTGCAGCCGCAGCCCGAACCGCTCCACGATGTCGTCGCGGAACTGGAGCACCTCCGGGAAGTTGTGGCCGGTGTCGACGTGCACGAGCGTGAAAGGCGGTGCTATCGGGGCGAAGGCGCGCACCGCGAGGTGCACGAGCACGGTGGAGTCCTTGCCACCGGAGAACAACAGCGCGGGACGGTCGAACTCGCCCGCGACCTCGCGCAGGACGTGGATCGCTTCGGCCTCGAGCTGTTCGATGCCGGTGACGGCCTTTTCCTTGGCGGGAGCACTCATCGCAGCACCACCTCCCTGATGTCCTGCTCGTCTCGTTCGCGCTCACAGCGCGTCAGGGCCCGTTCGATCATCTCCGTGCTCTGCTCGACGCTGAGGGTGGAGGTGTTGACGAGGACCTCGGGCGACACCGGCGCCTCGTACACGTCGCTGACCCCGGTCATCGCCTGCACCTGGCCGCGTTCCGCCTTGGCGTACAGGCCCTTCACGTCCCGCTCGGCGCAGATCTCCACCGGTGCGTCGACGTAGACCTCGACGAACGTGAGGCCCGCCTCCTCGTGCTCGGCGCGGACCTGGTCGCGCACCTCGCGGAACGGCGCGATCACCGAGACGACGGCGAGCACGTCGTGCGCCGCGAGCATCGCGGCGAGCCGGCCGATGCGCAGGATGTTCTCCGTACGATCCTCTTTGCTGAACCCGAGTTCCGGAAAGAAGTCCCTGCGGACGGCATCACCGTCCAGGTGCTGCACCTTGCGCTCGGTGCGCAGCTTCTCGACCAGTTCCCGGCCGAGAGTCGACTTGCCGGAGCTGGGCAGCCCGGTCAGCCACAGCGTGGTGGTCACGAAAGTCCTCCTTCTGCAGTCGTTGTGGTCACGGCGCGCAGTCGCGGCCGAGCAGTTTCCTCGCCACCACGAGCTTCGTGGCGTTCTCGGTGCCGTCCGCGATCTCCTGTCCGATGGCGTCGCGCACTCGGCGGCCGGCGGGGTGGTCGTCGTTCCAGCCGCGGTGGCCGAGGGTCAGCAACGCCTGGTGGGCGGCCTCGACCCCGACCCGGCAGGCCCACCACTTCGCCATGTTCGCCTCGGTGCGGTGGTCGAGGCCGTTGTCCGCGCGCCACAAGGCCTCGAACGCCAGCAACCTGGCCGCGTGCAGCCGGGTCGCGTGCTCCACCAACGGGAACGCCACGCCCTGGTGCTTGCCGAGCACCTGTCCGAACGACTCCCGCTCGCGGGCGTAGGCCAGTGCGTCGTCCAGCGCGGCCTGCGCGTTGGAGATCGCGAGCACCGCGATCAACGCGCGGGAGTGGTCGAAGCCGCGCATCACGCCGCCGAACCCCTCGCCGACCCCGCCGACGATCTCGTCGTCCGACGCGCGCACCCCGGCGAAGTAGAGCGTGGCCCGGCCGCCGGCGCGCACGCCGAGGTCGTCGAGCCGTTCGCGTGCGATGCCGTCGCGGTTGAGCGGCAGGTAGAAGGCGGTCACGCCGCGTGCGCCGTCGTCGCTGGTACGCGCGAACACCAGGCCGTGCGTCGCGTGCATCCCGAGCATGATCGACGTCTTGGTGCCGCTGAGGATCCAGCCGTCGCCGTCCTTCTGGGCGCTCAGCTCGATGGCGGCGGCGTCCGTGCCGTGGCCGGGCTCGGTGAGCACCAACGCCACCACGGCGTCGCCCGCCGCGACCGCCGGCAGCCACTCGGCCCGCTGGCGGACAGTGCCGCTGCGGCTGATGATGCCGCCGATCAGCGTCGCGTTGACGACCGGGTAGCAGGCGGTCGCCTCGGCCCGTGCCAGCTGCTCCACGGCGATTCCGGCCTCGACCGCGCCGAGACCGCTGCCGCCGTACTCCTCCGCGATGGCGAGCCCGGTCAGGCCCGCACGGCCCAGTTCGGCGAAGAAGCCGGACCAGAACGTGCGTTCGCGGTCGTCGAGCGCCGCGTGCCGGGCGACGGTGTCGCCGGCGAACGCCCTGACCTTCTCCGCCAGTGCCTGTTGTTCCCCGGTGAACGAGAAGTCCACGTCAGCCTCCTCAGACCAGCTGCTCGCGCAGGCGGAACTTCTGGACCTTGCCGCTGGGCGTCGTCGGCAGCTCGCCCACGTGCTCGACGCGTTCGGGCCAGTACTGCTTGGCCATGCCGAGCCCGTCGAGGTGCTCGCGCAACGAGGGCAGCTCCGGCGGTTCGCCCTGCGGCACGACCACCGCGCAGGCCCGTTCACCGAGCCGGTCGTCCGGGTAGGCGACGACGGCGACGTCCTTGATCGCCGGGTGCCGCAGCAGCGCCGCCTCGACCTCCACCACGGGCACCTTCTCGCCGCCACGGGAGATGACGTCCTTGTCCCTCCCGGCGATGCGGATGCCGCCGTGGCCGTCCGGGCGGGCGAGGTCGCCGGTGTCGAACCAGCCGTCATCGGTGAGGTTGTCCGCGTAGACCTCCGGCCGGCCGAAGTAGCCGAGGCACTGCGTGGCGCCGCGCACCTGCAGGCGTCCGGTCCCGTCCTCGTCGCCGGCGATGCGGATCTCCATGCCGGGCACCGGGGAACCGTCGCTCTCGGCGGCCCGCATCTCCGGGTCTTCCGGCCTGGTGATGGTCGGCGCGCCGTTCTCGGTCATGCCCCACAACGCGTACAGGCGGCAGCCCAGCACGTCGCGGGCCTGCTCGACCAGCACGGGCGGGATCGGCGCGCTGCCCGTCGCGAAGGTCCTCAGGGCGGACAGGTCGCGCTTCTGCTCGCGCTGGCGGTCGATCAGGTCGACCAGGAACGGCGGCGCGCCCATGAAGAAGCTGACCCGCTCGGTCTCCAGGACCCGCAGCATCAGGCCCGCGTCCCAGTTGTCGATGTGCACGCATGTCGCGCCGAGCAGCAACGGCATCGTGAAGTTCCACGTCCACCCGGCGTTGTGGGTGGTGGGGGAACCCATCGCGGTGACCTCGTCGTCACGCAGGTGCAGCGCGTCGATCTGCATGCGGTTGGTGGCGTGCAACGTGTTGTGGCTGTGCATCACGCCTTTGGGCTCGCCGGTGGTGCCCGAGGTGAACATGACGTAGGCCAGGTCGTCCGGCTTCGCCTCGCGCCCCTCGGTGTCACCGAAGAACGCGCCGTCCGTGCCGGGCTCGCCGAGCAGCGCGGTGTCGAAGTCGAGCGCCCCGGCCGAGCCGCCGCCGACCAGGACCCGGTGCCTGATGGACGTCACCTCGCGGGCGACCTCCTCGCTCAGGTCCGCGTGCGAGAAGCCGCGGTGCTCGACCGGTCCGATGTAGACGGGACTCTTCGTCAACCTGGTCATGAACGTCAGCTCGCGCTTGCGCATGATCGGCAGCACCGGGCCGGCGACCGCTCCGATCCGGGCGCACGCCAGCGTGGTCGCGAGCAGCTGCCACGAGTTGGGGAGCTGCAACGTCACCACGTCGCCGTGCTCGACGCCGAGGCCCGCGAGCCCGGCCGCGATCCGCTCGACGCGGCGTTCCAGCTCGGCGTAGGTCAGCGTCTCCGTGTCGCGGCCGTCGGTGTGCCACACGACGACCGCACGCCGTTCGGGGTGCTCACGCGCCGCGCGACGGAGGTCGTCGACGAGTGTTTCCTTCTCGCGCCACCACCCTCGGGCGCGGTATTCCTCAGTCATCTGGCTTCTCCTAGTGGGTTCGTGGTCACACCGGTGCGCGTGTGTTGCCGCCGTCGACCAGCAGCAGGGCCCCTGTCACGAAGGCGGCCTGCCGGGAGGCGAGGAACGCGGCCAGTGCGCCGAAGTCGTCCGGGTCGCCGACCCTGCCGAGCGGCACCTCGGCGGCCGCGGCGGACGTGTCCTCCCCGGACGGACCGCGCAGCGCCGGCGTGTCGTGGTAGCCGGGCGCGAGGACGTTGACCGTCGTGCCGCTGTCGCCGAAGGCGTGCACCAGGTTCCGCGCGTACGACAGCACCCCCTGGCGCGCCACCCCGGACAACACGTTGTGCGGCATGGGTTGCCGCACCGCCTCGGAGGTGATCAGCAGGACGCGTCCGCCCGGACGCAGGTGCGGCGTCGCCGCGGTGATCAGCGCGACGTGGGGGATGAGAGCGGTGTCGACGGCCCTGCGGTAGTCCTCGGGGCCGAAGCCGGCCACCGGTCCCTGCACGACACCGCCGGTGTGGCTGACCACGACGTCGATCCCGCCGAACTCCGCCAGCGTGCCGTCGACCCAGCGCCCGACCGCGCCGTCGATGCTGACGTCGGCGACCTGGCTGTGCACCCGTCGTCCGCTCGCTTCGAGCTTGCCGTGGGCGTCGGCGAGACGGCCGGGGTCGCGTCCGCAGATGGAGACGTCCGCGCCTTCGGCGGCCAGCGCCGTCGCGACACCGAGGCCGAGACCGCTGCTGGCGCAGGCGACCATGGCGACCTTGCCTTCGAGTCCGAGGTCCATCAGGCCTCCTTCCAGGGGGAACGGCTGTGAGGTCCTGGTCGCATCAGCCGTCCCTCCTCGTCAGCACCGGGTAGCCGTAGCGCAGCAACTGGGGCGCGGAGGCCGCCGTCGTGAGCGTCCGCGGCTTCCAGTCGAGCTCGGTCCGCCACCGCGCGTTGTCCCCGATCAGCACGCGCCCGCGGTGGAACCGGTCCGGGTTGCCCGTGACCGTGTGGTTGACCCCGAGCTCGACCGTGCCGTCGGCGGAGACCGGGTTCGGTCCCGTGATGCCCGCGAACGCCATCACCTCGTCGATCACCTCGGCCGGGCGGGCGGAGAAGTCCTCGTGCCGCACCCGCAGGTAGCGCGACCGGCCGGCCAGCGCGAGCAGGTCGGACGCGGCGTTGACGGCCGTCCAGTACCCGGTGCTGCGCGCCGCGCTCATCCGCTCGACGTAGCTCTTGTCCTTGCGGTACGAGTGCGTGGTCGCACGGGCGTCGCGCACCACGTGCAGCACGCGGACGTCGAGGCCCGAACCGAGCATCGCCGCCGCTTCGGCCGGGTACTTGGACCCGTCCACCACGACGTCGGCGCCCGCGACCGAAGCGGCACGCCGGTAGACGTCCGCGGTCAGGCCCGTCAGCCATCGCACGTCGGGTGGCGCGGCCATCGGCCCGATCGACTCGGCGAGGCGGCGCGGGGTGTGGCGGGCGCGCAATCTGGTGGCCTGCACGGCCTCCACCGCAGTCGCGATCCGGTCGTCGTCCAGCGCGTCGGACCACAGTGGACACTCGGACAGAGGGGAGCCGCAGCCGCAGCTAGAGTTCGTGCCCTGGTCGAGCACCCCGTTGCGCCACAGGTAGTGCAGCTCGCCGACGTGCAGCGTGCCCTCCGTCTCGCCGAGGACGTTGCCGATCATCGTGCTGCCGCAGCGCATCATGCCGGTGAGGTAGAGGACCCGCATCAGCCCGATCCCTCCAGCAACACGAAGTGCTGCGGCAGGTGCACGGCGAGGCCCATCCGGCTGCCCGCCTCCAGCAGGTCGCCGCCGTCCTCGGCGGCACCGCGGCGCAACCGCAGATGCCCCACACCGGGGTCGAGGAACGTGGTGGCGGCGCGGAAGTCGCCGAGCAGCACCTGGTGCTCGGGGATCATCCTGGTGCGCGCGATCCGCACCCCGGCCTCGGCGAGCTTGCTCAGCAGACCGGACTCTACGGCCTGCCAGTACACGGCGTTGTGCGCGACGATCCCGTCGCACGACCCGCCGGTCTCCTCGACCAGCGCGGCCGCTTCCGTGAGCAGGTCGGCCGGCGCACGGCCGGCACGCAGCCTGCGGGCCTCGGGCAGCGTCAGCAGCCCCGGCACCGCGCCGTCCTCGCTGCCGCGCAGCAGCACCTCGTTCTCGGTGGTGCCGAACCGCACGAGCAGCCGGTAGTCGATGAACGCGGCCAGCAGCCGCGGGTGCTCCAGCAGCCCGGGCGGCACCGCCACGGACACGCCGATGTCGGTGAGCCGGGCCTCGTCCAGCAGCGGCTGGAAAGCCGACTCCGGCGTCGTGTCGAACGTGACGCCCGAGCGGTTTCCCCGCTCCTGCGAAGGCTGCGGCTCACGCACGTACGGAGCGTCGTCGTCGCGGATCGTGGCCATCTTCATCAGCTGCCGCACCGTGAAGCGAGGACGTTCGGCGAACAGCGGGAACGCCGTGGGCAGGTAGGCGCGGTAGGTGACGGTCACGTCGTCGGACGGGTTGCCGAGCGTCGCGGCCTGGGCGAACTCCGAACCGGGCGTGCTCTCGGTCATCGCCGGGTCCGCCAGCAGCTGGCGGGTCTGTTTCAAGGGGGAACTCGTGGTCATCGCTGCCTCCCGGGTCCTGTGTCGAAGGGTGGTTCGATGAGAGTCGCGCTTGAGGTGGTTCCTGGTGGTGCGGCCGAAACGGCCGCGCACCGGTGTTGTCCGTGGGCGTTTCGGCCGTGCCGCCAGGGGCCGCCTCGGGCCCCGCAGTCGCGGATCATGCTTCGGCACAGGCCCCGGCTCAGGCGGCGATCGCCATGCGGCCGTGCACGACGTCACCGATCTCGCGGGCCAGCCGGCCCGGCGTCGGGTGCTGGAAGATGTTGCGGCCCATGGCGACTCCCGCCGCACCGGCGCGCACCGTCGAGGCGACGCGGCGCAGCAGGTCGCGCTTGTCGTCCACCGGCGGCCCGCCCGCCACCACGACGGGGATGGGACACGCCCGGACGACGTTCGCCATGGCCTCGGCCGAACCGGGGTAGCTGACCTTGACGAGGTCGGCGCCCAGGTCGGCGGCGAGCGTCGCGGAGTGCGTGACCAGGCCGGGGTCGGCGGCGTTGTCGATCTGCGGGCCGCGGGCGTACATCATGGCCAGCAACGGGATTCCCCAGCGTTCGGTCTCCTCCGCGGTGCGCGAGAGGTCCGCGATCTGCTCGGCTTCCTGCTGCGAGCCCATGTTCACGTGCACGCTGACCGCGTCCGCGCCGAGCCGCAACGCCGCCTCGACGCTCGTGACGAGGTACTTGGCGTCCGGGTCGGGGGCGTGCGCGGTGCTCGCGCTCAGGTGGACGATCAACGAGGTGTTGACGAACCGCTTGGGGTCGAGGTGGCGGACGGTTCCCTTGTGCAGCACCACGGCGTCCACCTTGGCCGCGGCGAGCTCGCCGATCAGGTCGTCGAGCGAGTCGTCGGGGGTCACCGGTCCGTCGGCGACCGAGTGGTCGAGCGGCACGATCATCAACCGGCCGTCTCCGTTGCGGTCGATGCGGTCGAGGCGCAGCCTCGCGCCGAAGGATTGCGGCTGGTTCACCGGGACCTGCTCCTTTCGAGGTCGTGTTGGTCCAAGCCGAAGCATTCGTAGAGCGTGCGCACGGCGTCGTGCACGCGGTCGCGGGCGACGAGGTAGGTCGTCCTGGCCTGGCTGCACGCCACGCACTCGGCGGCGATCCCGGCCGCGGACAGGGCGTTCAGGCCGAGCGCGGTGAGTCCGGGCCTGCTCAGCAGGCCGGTGCCGACGGCGCAGACGCGGCCGAACTCGCGGCGCAGCGTGACCGTGCAGTCGAGCTCCTCGCGCACCGCCTCCGCCGCGTCGTCCGCCACGGCGTCGGGCAGGCAGAACCGCATCCGCAGCGGGGCGCCGGGATGCGACCACCACTGCACCGAGTCGACCGGGATCTCCAGGCGCGCCAACGCCTCCAGCACGCGTGCGCTGCCGTCCACGAGGTCGGCCCCCGCGTCCACCAGTACCTGCGTCACCTGTTCGTCGTGCGTCACCGCGACCACGCCGGCGCGTCCTTCGAGGACGTCCGAGTCGAGCATCGCTCTCCCTCCGAAGATCGTGCTTCCGTCACCGAGCCCGGACGAGTCGCGGACCACGATGTCCACGCCGTGCGCGGCGGCCAGTTCGACCGAACGCGGGTGCAGCACCCGTGCGCCGGAGAACGCCATCTCGGCCATCACCGTCGCGGGCAGCACGGGCAGCAGTCCGGCGCCGGGTACCACCCTGGGATCGGCGCGGGCGATGCCGCGCACGTCGGTGTAGATCTCGCACACCGGCGCCCCGTGCGCGACGGCCAGCGCCACCGCCGAGGTGTCCGATCCGCCACGGCCGAGCGTGACGACCTCGCCCTCGTCGTCGAGCGCCTGGAAACCGGCGACCACGACGACGTGACGGCGGTCGAGCCAGCCGCGGACGGCACCGGTCTCGATCGAGGCGATCACCCCGGCGCCGGGTGGTCCCACGGCGCGCAGTCCGGCGTCCGGGCCGGACAACGACACCGCGGGCACGTCCAGGTCCTGCAGCGCGATGGCGAGCAACGCGGCGGAGGCCAGTTCGCCGGTGGCGAGCAGCTTGTCCGTCTCGCGCGGGTCCGGCACGTCGCTGACCGCCGTGGCCGAGCGGACCAGCTCGTCGGTCGTGGTGCCCCTCGCGGATACCACGACGACCACGGCGGAACCCGATCGGTGGGCCTGCGCGACGCGCTGCGCCACGGAGGCGACCTGCGCGTCATCGGCAAGGGAGCTGCCGCCGTACTTCTGGATGCTGATCTCCATGCCACTCCGTCCGGAATTCGTCCGATGGGAGCCGAATTTCACCCCTCACATCAAGAGAGTCCCCGGCTGGGGAGAAAGCGAAGCTCGCGCAAATCCATGAACCTGGACGACCCGGTGCGGAAACGCCACGCGGCTCCTCACGTGTATGAGTGAGGAGCCGCGTGAATTGCGGGGTCAGCGAGAAGGACGTTTTCGCTCGTGCGCGATCACCTGGAGCGCCAGCTCGACGCGGTTGGTCACCTGGAGCTTCGTGAACGCGTTGCGCACGTGCGTGCCGATGGTGTTGGGGGACAGGGTCAGGTGCGTGGCGATGGCCTTGTTGGTGAGCCCGCGCGCGACGAGCCGCGCCACCCGGACCTCCGTTCCGGTGAGGCTCGCCCACAGCTCCAGCGACGGTGACGGCACCGGGTCGTCGGGATCGTGACCGGCCGTGTCCGCGGTCAGGACGATGCGGTCGGCGACGTGGGGAGCGCCGACCGCGGTCCACCTGGTGCGGGCCTGTTCCAGCAGCTCACGGGCTCGTTGTGCCTTGCCCCGCGCGAACGCGAGGTGGCCCGCGTCGGTGAGTGCCGCGGCGGCGGCCGCCGGACGGTCGGCCAGTCTGCCGAGCTCGGCGGCCCCGGCCACCGCGCCGGCGTCCCCGTCGTGCAGACCCCTGGCGTGCGCGGCCGCCGCCGCGACCCACAGGACGCCGGGGTTGCGCTCGCTCAGCTCCCGCGCGACCCGCACGACCTCGGCGGCCCGGCGTTCGTCACCGCGGTGCCGGGCGAGGCGCACCAGCACCGGTGCCACCGGCGAGGCGGCCGTGGCCGTGAACTCGACCAGATCCGTGCTGCTCAGGAGCCTCTCCGCGACCTCGGACGCCTCGTCGTACCGGTCGGCCTCGCACAACAGGAGCACGCGCTGCCACGCCACCCCGGCGCTCTGGCCGCCCAGCTGTTCGGCCTCCCGCAGGTTCGCCTCGGCGGCCTCCAGGTGGCCGAGCGCCGTGCGGATCTCGGTGAGCAGCAGCAACGCCCGCCCGAGGACCGGTGAGGACGGTGATGCCCGCGCGGTGAGAACGGCGACCTCGGCGTCGGCGGCCGCGGCCCGCAACCGTCCGGAGGCCAGGCAGGCACGGGCCTTGTGGTACTGCCAGCGCGACACCGGCCACGCCGCGCCCAGTTGGGCGGTCTCCCTCGCGACCAGGGCCAGCGTCGAGTGCACCTCGTCGAACCGGTCGAGCGCCACGAGCGGCGCGCACAGCCACAGACGCGAGTCGAGCCCGCGCTGCGACGGCCCGGCCCGGTCGGCCTCGCGCACGGCCGCTCGCGCCAGTTCCAGCGCCCGTCCCAGCTCACCGCGACGCAGCGCGATCTGGGCGCGTGCCGCCGACCCGAGCACGACCGCCTCACCTCCGGTCGAGCCCGCCCTGGCCGCGGCGCTCTCCGCCGCCTCGGTGCTCCCGGCGGCCGCGAGCCGGTAGGCCTGCACGGCGGCCAGGTCCGCGTGGTCCTGCTCGGCGAGGCCGGGCCGTGCCGACGCCCGTCGCGCGTACTCGACCACCACGTGGTGGTCGCCGGGCTCGCGTGCGTCGGCCAGTTCGGCGAGTGCGCACACGAGCCGCGTCTCCGTGCCGGCGTCGGACGTCCTGTTCAGCGTCCGCACCGCGAGGTCCCAGGCCTGGGAGGTGCGGCCGTCCGCGCTGAGCAGCCGCACCGCGTCCACGGCCAGGTCCCCGGTGCCGGCGTCACCGGCCAGGTCCAGCAGCCGCAACGCCAGGCGCGCGGCCTCGCCCGTGCCACCCGTACGGTTCCGCACGGCCTTGCGCAGCGTGCCCACCACCGCTTCCGAACCGCAGTGGCCGCCACGTTCGACGTGGTGCACGACCTCTGCTGCCGGTCGGCCCTCCCGTGCGACCACGTCGGCGGCCTCCCGGTGCAGCGCCACCCGCACGGGCTCGGCGAGCCCCGAGTAGACGACGCGCCGCACCAGTTCGCTGCGGAAGCTCAGGCCACTGGTCACGGCGGCCAGCACACCGGTCTCCACCAGCAGGGCGGCCGCCCAGAGCAGTTCGGCGACCGGCCGGCGCAACAGGGCCGCGGCCTCGTGCACGGTGAACCGCCTGCCCAGCACGGCGCCCGCGTCCAGCACCTCCGCGGTCGGACCGGCGAGATCACCCAGCGAGGACCGGACCTCGGTGACGAGCCAGTGCGGCAACGGTCGCTCAGCGGGACCGAGCAGCGCTTTCCCGTCCGCGACGCGCACGTGTCCGGCGTCGTGCAACGCGCGTACGACCCGTTCCGCGTCGCCGTCGACATCGCTCGCTATCGCCACGAGCGCCGGATCCGGCTCCGCTCCGAGCACTCGTGCGCACAGCCGCCGCACGTCCTCACCGGTCGGCCAGGCGGCGGGCACGATCTGGGCACCGGCCTCCAGCAGCACGTCGACCACGCCGAGCACGGCGGCCGACGCCTGCGACCGGCGCAACGACAGCAGCCACAGCACGGGAGTGTTCTTGAGCCCCGGCACCAGCATGCGCAGCGCCAGCGCGGTGACGTCGTCGGCGTGGTGGAAGTCGTCCAGGCAGACCAGCAGACCCGGTCCGTCCGCGAGGCCGACCAGCTGCGCGCGGATCTTGCGCAACGCGGTCAGGTGGTCCTCGCCGAAGTCGTGGTGCGGGTCGGGAAGCCGCGCGCTCAGCGCCGCCCGCAGCGTGGACAGCGGCGCGACCCTGTCGACGTGGGTGGCACGGCCGTGCACCACCCGGATCCCCGCCCTGGCTGCTCGGGCCCGCACCCGGCCGACCAGCGCTCTGCGGCCCATCACCCCCTGTTGTTCGACGACCAGGACACTGCTCTCGCCCTGTGCCAACGAGGCCAGAGCGGTGTCGACGAGCTCCGAACGTCCTGGTAATCGCGGCGTGGCATGCGGCTCCACGTCGTCCTCGAGCACAGCTGATCCTCCCCGTGACGCGGCTGTGGCGTTGATGTCCCCCCAGGACGCCCGACACCCTGGTGCTTACCCACATGGTCACCGTTTGGAACCGCTCATTCGGGCGGTGACCGGACGTGTCGGCACTACTCCGATCTCGTGAAGACCTAAGTCGGGCAACAGGCAGTTTCGCTTTTCTCGGCATGAATCCGCATATCCCGGGAACAAGCCGTCAACCCTCATGGCAATTGCGCACCCGACGCGCACGCCTGGAGGGGGCAATGAAAAGAATTTGGATCTGGGCTTTGTTCAGCGGTGCCTTTGCGGTAGCTTGCACCGAATTCGCCGTCGTCGGCCTGCTTCCCCAGATCGCGCGCGATCTGGGTGTGTCGGAGGCGGCGGCGGGTCAGCTCGTGACGCTGAACGCCGTGGCGTTCGCGATCAGCGCGCCCGTGCTGGCCGCCGTCTGCCACCGGATGGACCGCCGCAAGGTCCTCTTCGGCTGTCTGGCCGTGTTCGCGCTCGGCCACGCCACGGCGGGCCTCGCACCGAACTACGAGGTGCTGCTGGGCTCGCGCATCCTGTCCGGCGCCATGATGGGCCTCTACCTGGCCACGGCGATCGGTGCCGCCGCACGACTGGGCGGAGAGGAACGCCGCGCGTCCTCCATCGCGACGATCCAGGCGGGGGTCAACACCGCCACGGCGCTGGGGGTGCCGGTCAGCACCCTGCTCGGCCACCACATGGGGTGGCGCGTGCCGATGTTCGTGATCGGCGCGCTCGCGTTGCTGTCGCTGGGTTTCATCGCCGCCGTGCTGCCGCCCACCGGCGCCGACGAAGGTCCTCCGCTGAGCGAACGGCTGCGTGCGGTCCGCACGGCCCCGGTCCTCGTCGGACTGGCCGCGATCACCCTGTTCTGGGGAGCCTCGTTCACCGTCTACACCTACCTCGTGCCGTTGCTGGAGCAGCGGGCCGGGATGAGCGGCACCATGGTGATCGTCGTGCTGTTCATCGCCGGCCTCTGCGCCGTCGTCGGCAACGTGATCGGCGGCAAGGGCGCGGACTCCGACTCGCGCAGGACGTTGCTGATCACCGCCGCGATCACGGCCGTGGCACTGCTCGCGGTGCTGCCGCTGTCCACCGACACGCCCCAGACCATCGCGCTGGTGGTCGTGTGGCAGCTCGCGGCCTGGTCGTTCGTTCCCGCCGTGCAGGCGGCGCTCTTCCAGGCGGCCGGCGAGGGCGGTGAGCTCGCCGTGTCGTTCGCCGTGTCGGCGTTCAACATCGGCATCGTCGCGGGCGCCGGTCTCGGCGGCATCGCACTCGACCAGGCGGGGCTGCCCGGCGTCGCGGTGCTGGGCGGTGTGCTCGGCCTCGCCGCGCTCGGCTTCGTGATCCTGCTGGTCCGGTACGTCAAACAGCGCGAACTCGTGACCACCACAGCGAAAGGATGACCATGCGACTGGAATTCGACGCGGTGCTGTTCGACCTCGACGGCACCCTGATCGACTCGACGGCGGCCGTCCGCAGGGCCTGGCACCGCTGGGCCGAGGAAGAAGGTGTCGACCCGGCCCGGCTCGCCGGCACGGAAGGCAAGCCCGCCAAGGACATCGTCGCCGCACTGCTCCCGCCCGACCGCCACGCCCAGGGACTCGCCCACTACCTCCACATCGCCACCCACGACCTCGACGGCGTCGTCGTGCTGCCGGGCGCCTTGGACGCCACCAGTGCCGCGGGTCCGAAGAAGGCCATCGTCACCTCGTCCACACGGGACGTCACGGCCGCCCGCACCGCCGCGGCCGGTCTGCCCGCGACCGACGTCCTCGTCACCGCCGACGACGTGGACCACGGCAAGCCCTCACCCGTGCCGTACCTGAACGCCGCCGAGCAACTGGGCGCGGACCCGCGCCGCTGCCTCGCGGTCGAGGACACCGCGCCCGGTCTCGCCTCCGGCCGCGCGGCGGGCTGCACGACGTTGGGCGTCGGCACGGACCTGGACGCGGACATCGTCGTGCCCGACCTCTCGCACACGCGGTTCGAGGTCGACGGCGACCGCGTCGTCCTCACCGTCGAGGACTGACCACAGTGGACGACCACACTCTCGCGTCCACTCTCGCCTCCGCCGCCCGCGATCTGCTGGCACGCATACGATCCGAGCACGACTCCGGGCCAGAGCTCGGCCGGGAGGGTGACCGTCGCGCCCACCACCTCCTCGTCGAGGAGCTGGCCAGGCAGCGCCCGGACGACGCCGTCCTGTCCGAGGAGGGCGACCCCGTCGCACCGGACGCCCGCTCCGGCCGCCTGTGGATCATCGACCCGCTGGACGGCACCCGCGAGTACTGCGACCGCACACGGGACGACTGGGCCGTTCACGTCGCCCTGACCGACGGTGGAGAACTCACCGCCGGTGCCGTTGCCCTCTCCTCCGGTGAGACGCACAGCACCGCCGCTCCCACGCCGTTGCCCGGGGCTCGTGCGGAACGGCTGCGGGTGGCGGTGAGCCGCAGCCACCGCCCGCCGCTGGTGGACGAGCTGGCCGAGGTGCTGGACGTCGAGCTCGTGCCCATGGGCTCGGCCGGGGTCAAGGCCGTCGCGGTGTGCACCGGCCATGTCGACGCCTACGTGCACGACGGGGGCCAGTACCAGTGGGACAGCGCGGCACCGGTCGCCGTCGCCCGTGCGTGCGGCGCGCACACCTCGCACCTCGACGGGAGTCCCGTGGAGTACCGCTCCGCCGACCCGCGGTCCGAGAACCTGCTGGTGTGCCGCCCGGAGGTGGCGCCGGTGCTGCTCGGCGCGCTGGCCCGCTAGGCGAACGGATACGGCTGGTCGTAGCGGGTCCAGGGGTCGGCCGGCACGTCGTCGCGGAGGCGGGTGACGAGATCGGCGATCATGGCGCGGGGCGACTCCGCCACGACGTGGACGAAGTCACCCGCCTCGATGAAGGCGTTGAACACGCGGAAGTCGGACGCGGGCGTGTGGTCGACCACGAGGAGGCCGCCGCACCCGTCCGAGCCAATGGGCACCCACTCCGGTCGCCACGGCATGTGCGGGTAGATCTCCCTGAACGCCTGCTGCTGGTCCCACGTCCGCGCGGCCGTGTCGACGCTCTCGAACACGCAGGGCGGCGCGATCTCGAACGGGGACGGGACGCGGTGGTCGGTGCCGTCGTGCCACTCCCACAGCGCCACCAGGTCGGGGTGCAGCGGCAGGGGCAGGCGCGTCGTCAGCGGGCTGAGGTCCGTGGTGCCCGGCAACAGCGTCGAGTGCTCGTGAGGAGCCTTCCTCGCGAGCAGTTCGCCGAGCGTGTTGAGCAGAGCCTTCACACCGGCCGACGCTACCCGGCGGCTGATACGTTGCCTGGTGGTCGGGTCGCTGAGGATCCAGCGCCCAGCGAGAAGGGTTGGCTCGATGAGCTTGCTGCGCAGCTACGTGTCGGGTGGGTGGCACACGCCCTCGGTGGAGGGCGCGCCGTTGCACGACGCCGTGACAGGCGAGGAGATCGCGCGGATCTCGTCGGCGGGCGTCGACATGGGGGCGGCGCTGCGCCACGGGCGCGAGGTCGGCGGGCCCGCCTTGCGCGAGCTCACGTTCCACCAGCGCGCTCAGCTGCTCAAGGCCGTCGGGCTCTACCTCAAGGAGCACAAGGCGGAGCTCTACGCGCTGTCCGCTCGTTCGGGTGCGACGAGGTCCGACTCGTGGATCGACATCGACGGCGGCTTCGGCGTGCTGCTCGGGTACGCGTCCAAGGCCAAGCGCGAGCTGCCGAACGACAAGGTCTTCGTCGACGGGCCCGTCGAGCCGCTCGGACGCGGTGGCACGTTCGTCGGCCAGCACATCTGCACGCCGCTGCGGGGCGTCGCGGTGCAGATCAACGCCTACAACTTCCCCATGTGGGGGCCTCTGGAGAAGTTCGCGCCCGCGTTCATCGCCGGTGTGCCCACGCTGATCAAGCCCGCCTCCCAGACGGCGTACGTGACCGAGAAGCTGGTCGAGCTGATGCTCGCCTCCGGTCTGCTGCCCGAGGGCTCGCTGCAGCTGGTCTGCGGGTCGGCGGGCGACCTGCTCGACCACCTGACGCCGCAGGACCTGGTCGGGTTCACCGGGTCCGCGTCCACCGCCCAGCACCTGCGCACGCACCAGGCCGTGATCCGGTCGTCGGTGCGGTTCAACGCCGAGGCCGACTCGCTGAACTGCTCGATCCTCGGGCCGGACGCGGTGGCCGGTACGCCCGAGTTCGACCTGTTCGTCGGGCAGTTGGTCTCCGAGATGACGACCAAGGCCGGGCAGAAGTGCACGGCGATCCGGCGCGCGCTCGTGCCCGAGTCGCTGATGGACGCGGTGGCCGAGGCGACGGCGGCGAAGCTGGGCGAGGTCGTGATCGGCAACCCCGCCGACAAGTCCGTGAAGATGGGCGCGCTGGCCGGACTGGAGCAGCGCGAGGAGGTCCGCCGGTCGCTGAAGGCGTTGCAGGAGAACGCCTCGGTCGTCTACGGCGACGGCGCACTGTCCCTTGTGGACGCGGACGCCGAGCGCGGCGCGTTCATGTCGCCGATGCTGCTCCGCGCCGCCGCCGACGCCGTCCAGCCGCACGAGGTCGAGGCGTTCGGCCCGGTGTCGACGCTGATGCCGTACACCTCCGTGGACGACGTCGTGACGCTGGCCGCGCGCGGTGCCGGTTCGCTGGTCGGCTCGATCGTCTCCGCCGACACGGACTTCGTGCGCGACGTCGTGATCGGCGCGGCGCCGTGGCACGGCAGGCTGCTGGTGCTCGACCGCGAGGACGCCGGCGAGTCGACCGGCCACGGCTCACCGCTGCCGATGCTCGTGCACGGCGGCCCCGGCCGAGCCGGTGGCGGCGAGGAGATGGGCGGCATGCGCGGCGTCATGCACCACATGCAGCGCACGGCCGTGCAGGGCAGTCCGCGCGCGTTGGGCGCCATCACGAACCGCTGGGTCACCGGCGCACCTCGCAATGAAGACGCCGTGCACCCGTTCCGCAAGACGCTGGCCGAACTGCGCCTGGGCGACACGGTCGTGGCGGGCCCGCGCGAGGTGACGCTGGAGGACATCGAGCACTTCGCGTCGTTCACCGGCGACACGTTCTACGCGCACATGGACGAGGAAGCCGCCGCGGCGAACCCGTTCTTCGGCGGCCGCGTCGCGCACGGCTACCTCGTGGTGTCGTTCGCGGCGGGCCTCTTCGTCTCGCCAGAGCCCGGCCCGGTGCTCGCGAACTACGGGCTGGAGAACCTGCGGTTCGTCACGCCCACGTTCCCCGGCGACCGGCTGACGGTGACGCTGACCGTCAAGCAGATCACGCCGCGCGAGGACCAGGAGTACGGCGAGGTCCGCTGGGACTCGGACGTGACGAACCAGAAGGGCGAGTCGGTCGCGAAGTACGACGTGCTCACCCTGGTCGCCAAGCGCTAACGCGCTTCCTTGCGGGGGAGGGGCCGGGTCGCCGGTCCCTCCAGCACCGCGCCGTCCACGTCGAACCGCGACCCGTGGCACGGGCAGTCCCAGCTGCGTTCGGCCGCGTTGAACCGGACCAGGCAGCCGAGGTGCGTGCAGCGCATCGACACGCCGTGCAGCTTGCCGTCGTCGTCGCGGTAGACGCCGGTCTTGCCCAGGCCGTCGCGGATGACGTGGGCCTGACCGGGTTTCAGGTTCTCGCTGGAGGTCGCGTCGGCGGGCACGATCCGGTCGCCGACCATCTCCACCGCCACCTCGGCGTTCTTCTTCACCAGCTGCGGCAACGACTTCAGCGACAGCCGGTGCGGGCTGAACCGGTCCGCCAGCTCGTTCGGCTTGCCCGTCACCAGGTCCGCGAGCAGGGACGCCGCGAACGTGCCGCTGGTCAGGCCCCACTTCATGTACCCGGTGGCGGTGAAGATCGTGGTGCTGCCCGGCGTGTAGCTCCCGATCATCGGCAGGTGGTCGTAGGCCGTCGGGTCCTGCGCCGACCAGCGGTGCGTGATCTCCTCGACCTGCCAGTGCCGCCGCGCGAAGTCCTCCAGCCTGCGGAACGGTTCGACGCCGGGCTTGCCGGTCGGGTGGCTCTGGCCGGCGAGGATCAGCTTGTCCTCGTGCGCCGAGATGGACCACGACGGGCTGCCGGTGCTGATGGCGAGCGCCTGCGTCGGCGCGTGGACGCGGGCCGCGATGCAGTAGGCGCGGGTGAGTTCGAGGCGCGCGAAGTACAGTCCCCGGTCCAGCGTCGGGTAGTGCGTCGCGATCACGATCTTCTCGGCGTCGACGTGACCGTCCGCTGTGGACACGCGGTTGCCGCTCACGTCGAGCACGCGGCTGTGTTCGAACACCGTGCTGCCGTCACCGTCGACCGCGTCGGCGAGGCCTCGCAGGTACTTCACCGGGTGCAGGGCGATCTGGTCGTCGAGCCAGACGGCCGCGTGCACCTCGAACGGCAGGTCGACGTTCTTCGCGTCGCGAACAGGGAGGCCGGCCTGACGTGCCGCGATCAGCTCGTTGTCGACGTCGCGCACCTCGGACTCGGAGTAGGCGTAGGTGACGGCGGGGGAGCGGCGCAGGTCGCAGTCGATGCCCTTCGCCAGCTCGGCCACCTGGGCCACGGCGGCCACGGACGCGGCGGCGTAGTCGGTGGTCGCGGCCAGGCCGTGGGTGCGCCGGATCTGCGAGTACACGGTGGACTGCAGCGCGGTGACCTTGGCGGTGTTGTTGCCGGACACGCCCGACGCCACCTGGTCGGCCTCCAGGACGACGACGCGCAGGCCGCGGCGCTTGAGCAGCAGCGCGGTGGTCAGGCCCGTGATGCCGCCGCCGACCACGGCCACGTCGAAGGTGTGCTCGCCGGTCAGGGACGGGCGAGGGGTCACCGGGAGGGCGGCGAGCCAGAGCGACTGGTCAGCGGTGGTGGTCATCGTGGCGGATACCCGCGATCGGGACGGGTATGCGGCCGGATAGGTTCCGCCGCCAGCGGGTATGCGCAGGCATGAGCAAGCACCGGGTAGTAGTCGTCGGAGGCGGGTTCGGCGGGCTGGGCGTCGTGCGCGGGCTCAAGCGCGCGGACGCGGAGGTCACGTTGATCGACCGCACGAACCACCACCTGTTCCAGCCGTTGCTCTACCAGGTGGCGACGGCGCTGCTGCCCACCGGGGACATCGCGCCGGCGTTCCGGGCGATCCTGCGCAAGCAACGCAACGCGCACGTCCTGCTGGGCGAGGTGACCGGCTTCGACACGGCCGCCAAGCTCGTGCACGTCGACCTCCCCGACGGCCGGTCGCGGCAGGTCGCCTACGACACGCTGGTCGTGGCGGCGGGGTCGCAGGACAGCTACTTCGGCCACGACGAGTGGGTCGAGCACGCGCCGCCGATGAAGACCCTCGAACAGGCCGTGGACCTGCGCTCGAAGCTGCTGCGGGCGTTCGAGACGGCGGTGTCGGCCGAGGACCCGAAGCAGTGGCTGTCGTTCGCCGTCGTGGGGGCGGGACCGACCGGCGTCGAGCTGGCCGGGCAGCTCGCGGACCTCGCGCGGCGGGCGTTGAAGGGGCAGTTCCGGGAGATCGACCCGCGCGACGTCCGCATCACGCTCATGGACGCCGTGCCGCACGTGCTGCCGCCGTTCTCGCCCGAACTGCGCGAGCACGCGCGGGTCAAGCTGGAACGGCTCGGCGTCACCGTGATGACGAGCGCCATGGTCGAGTCCATCGACTCGGAGGGCCTCACCACCAAGGACGGCGACCGGGTCGAGGCCCGGACGATCATCTGGGCGGCGGGGGTGCAGGCCTCACCGCTGGCGCGCCGGCTCGCCGAGGCGACCGGCACCGAGACCGACCGCAAGGGCCGGATCGTGGTGAACCCGGTGGACTGCTCGGTCACCGACGACATCTTCGCCATCGGTGACATGGTCAACCTGAACGACCTGCCGGGCATCGCCGAACCCGCGCTGCAGGAGGGTCACCACGTCGCCCGCGTGATCAAGGCACGGCTGGACGGGCGACGCGCCAAGCCGTTCCGCTACCTCGACCTCGGCACGATGGCGACGATCTCGCCCGGTGACGCCGTCGCGGACATCAAGAAGCTGCGGCTCAAGGGGATCATCGGCAAGGTGGCGTGGGCGGTCGTGCACATCGCGTTCCTCGTCGGGTGGCGCAACCGGGCCGCGGTGCTGACGCAGTGGGCGTGGAACCTCGTCACGGGCCGTCGTGCGCAGCCGATCATCCTCGAGCCGGTGCGCGCGGCGCAACGCCGGTAGAGGTTTGGCCAGGGGTAACCCGGCAGCGTGAACACCGAGCTGCTGGGCATCTACCTCAACGACCACCTGGCCGGGGCGATGGCGAGCACCGAACTCGCCCGCCGCGTGAGCCGCACCCATCCCGAGCTGCGCCTCCTGGCGGACGATGTCGAAGCGGACCGCAAGGAGCTGCTCGACCTCATGCGCGAGACCGGTGTCGAGCCGCGCCCGCACAAGGAGGCGATCGGCTGGCTCACCGAGAAGGCGGGCAGGCTGAAGCTCAACGGCAGGGTGCTCGGCCGTTCACCGCTGAGCGACGTCCTCGAACTGGAGACCCTGCGCGTCGGCGTCGAGGGCAAGATCGCGCTGTGGCGGACGCTGCGCAAGCTCGGCAACTTCGACGACACGCGGCTCGAGCGGCTGCAGGGCCGCGCCGCGAGCCAGGCCGAACTCCTCGACCAGTACCGGCTCCAGCTGGCGCCGCAGACGTTCAACTCACCGCACGTCTCCGGCGTGGACGTCGAACGCACCTTCACCGTCGCCTCCACGCCCGAGGGCGTGATCGAGTACCTGCGCGACTTCTCCCGCGCCGAGCAGTGGGACCCAGGCACCGTCTCGTGCACGCGTCTCGACGACGGCCCGGTCGAGGTCGGTTCGCGCTGGCGCAACGTGTCGCAGTTCCTCGGCCGCAAGACCGAGCTCGTCTACGAGCTGACCCGCGACGACGCGAGCGGGCTGCAGTTCGTGGGGCGCAACGACACCGCCACCTCGACCGACGACATCTCGATCACCCCGGGGGACGCGCCCGGCACGGCCAGGATCGCCTACCACGCGCACGTCGAGTTCAACGGGCTCGCGAAGCTCGGCGCACCGGTCGCGAAGCTCGCGCTGGAGAAACTCGGCAACGACACCGAGAAGAACCTGATCCGCGTGCTCGGCCCCGTGCGGTAAAGACAAAGGAAAACCGCAGGTCAGGCGCGATTCCGCCGTTCGGACCTCATCCCTAGACTCCCTCGGGCCGGTGAGTGAGACAGGCCTTCACCCTGCCGCCCCCGGCTTGGACGCAGAGGGAGTACTGGGGTGTTCGAGAACAACGTCACCAGGCGCGGCTTCGTCACGGGCGCGGCGGCCGTCGCCGGTCTCGCCGGTCTGTCCACCATCGCGCCGGGGCTGGCCGGTGCCGCCCCCACGCCCGCCGACCAGCACACGCCCGCGGAGATCGAGGCCGCCGAGGCCGGCGCGCTGGCGATGATGACGTTCCAGAAGATCGACGGCACGCCCGTCTACTACTGGCGTTCCAACCGCGGCAACACGACCGCGCGCAACTGGCAGGCCACCGACGCGTTCTACAACGCGCTCGTCGCCTGGATCCGCGACCTGCGTTCGCTCTCGTCGAGCTACGGCTCGATCAGCTACATCGTCTCGGCGGGCTTCTACGTCAACAAGGCCGGTCAGCACGGCGCCGGCACCGCGATGGACCTCGACCACGTCCGCTGGTCGGGCGGCAACGTCACCTCGCCCCTCGACCAGCACCACGCCTCGGGCACCGCCGCCCTGCGCAAGCGTTACCTCGCAACGGAAGCAGTGTGCCGCCGCCGCTTCCGCTACGTGCTCGACGGCTGGTACAACGCCGACCACCGCGACCACATCCACGCCGACTTCGGCGGCATGCCGGTCCGCGTGCTCAAGGACTCCGAGGCCGACACGAAGTTCGTCCAGGGCACCTGCAACAACTTCCGCGGCTCCGGCCTCGCGATCGACGGCATCTGGGGCCCCGCCACGACCAGCGCGTTCAACGGCCTCAAGTCGGCGCTCGGCGTGACCGGTGACCCGCACACCAGCACCGCGGTGTGGCAGGGGATGTTGTCGAAGATCGCGACGAAGGGGTTCGCGAACCAGAACATCTGAGTTCGCGGGGAACAACGCGGGAACGGCAAGGCCGGAGCCCATGCCTCCTGGGCTCCGGCCTTGCCGTGCGAGGGCGCCGGCTGCGGATTCAAGTGGACAGATCGTGGACAACCGGCTGTTTTCGGTAACAGCCGGTTGTTGTGCGACAACGAGATCTGATCGCTGAACGCTGTCGTGGAGGACTTCTCGCATGAACCGCCTGGTTTCCGGCGTTGTCGCCGCCCTGCTGCTGATGCCCGTCGCGGCCTGCGGTTCGCCGTCCCCGACGGGCACCGCCACGTCCGCCACCGTCGCCGACCCCACGTCACAAGCCGTGACGCAGCCCGCGCCGCAGACCGCGGGGGAGGTGACCAACGCGCTTGCCGCGAAGATTCCGAGCCTGAAGCTCACCAAGGTCTTCAGTGCTGAGGACGACCCGAACAAGCAGCTCGGCCGCCCGAACGGCTACACGTCGAAGTCCGCGTTCACCGACACCCGGATCGCGGTCGAGGGTGTGGTCGCGGCCACCAAGGAGAACGACACCCTGCGCGGTGGTGGGGTCGAGGTGTTCCCCGACGGAACAGGGGCCAAGGCCCGGATGGACTACATCCAGCAGTTCGGCAAGGAGATGCCGATGCTGGCCGAGTACGACTACGTGATCGGTGGTGTGCTGCTGCGGGTGTCGAAGGAACTGACGCCGACGCAGGCCAAGGAGTACGAAGCCGCGCTCAACGCGATCCTCGGCTGAGATCGGACACGACGAACGGCAAGGCCGGAGCCCATGCCTCCTGGGCTCCGGCCTTGCCGTGCGAGGGCGCGCCTACGTGCCTACTTGGGGCACTTCTTCCAGCTGAAGTGGTAGATGGTCTCGATCGACCCGTCCGTCGAGTCCATCGCCATGAAGCTGGTCTTCTTCGGGTCGGACGTGCCCTTGTCCACCCGCAGCTCGGTGTTGATGTTGAAGTTCCGCTTCGCCCCGCACGGGTGGTAGATGATCGAGGCCACGTCGGTCTTGTGGGTGACCTGCCAGTCGTCGCTCAGCGCGCCGTTCCAGGACTTGGAGCGCTGGTCGTTGTCCGACATGCCCTGGAAGTAGTAGCTCGCCTTCTGCGTGCCCTTCGCTCCCCGCTCGAGGTGGGCGAAACCTCTGTAGTCGGCTTGGGCGATGCCGTAGGTGAATCCGCCGGGGACGTTCACCTTGAGGTTCAGCTGGCAGTTCTTGCGGAAATCGGTCGGTCCCGACTGGGGACCCACCTGCGCCAGGTAGTCGCTGTAGGTGACCGTGAACGCCTTGTTGTCGGGGGAGACGGCGATGGCGGCCGTGCCGGCGCGACAGCCGGAGCCGTTGACCGTGACGACGTCGATGGTGATCTGGCCCGGCGGGGGCGGGTCCGCGGCCGGGGGGACGACGATGGTGGACAGAGCCAGTGCGGCTGCGGCCAGCGTGGAAATCATGCGACACCTTTCCGAACGTGCAGGACAGTTCGGGCGGCGTGGTACGAGACCGTATCGGAAAGGCTGTCGACGAACCTTCCGCCAAGCAGAGCAACATTGAAGGCGGGCGCACCAAAAATAGGGTTCACCACAAGTCGTCGATCGCAGTCCGGAACTGCTGGAAATCGGTTATTTCTGAAGAGCAGAACCTATAGGTGAACTGTCCACCCCTATGAGAGCGCGCACATGACAAAGGCGCATCCGCGGCTGGATGCGCCTTCGTGGTGAAGCGGGTCAGCGCTGGTGGCCGTTGCCCATCGAGCCACCGAGGCCGAACAGGATGCGCTGGATGAGCTCGGGATCGACGTCCGGCTCGTCGCCCAGCGCCTCGGCGGCGGGGGAACGGCGCTTCTCGCGCCGGGGAAGCGGTACGGCGTTCGCGTTCACGCCCGTCGGCAGCTGCATCTCGCACCAGATCAGCTTGATGCCACCGGCGAGTTGCAGCTCGCCCGTGCGCACGTTGGACGAGGTGGGCGGCATGATGAACCTGGCTGCCTCCAGCTCGACGACGAGGTAGTCGCCGCTCAGTCGCAGTCGCAGCGTGATCAGCCGCGACGTCTTGGGGTCCGCCGACTCGACGGCGGCTTCGACCAGCGCGCAAGCGACGGCCGAGCACTCCGCGGTCATGTTGCGCAGCCGCCATTCACCGAGCGTGAAGCGCACGAACAGATCCGCGCAGTTCACCGCGGTGGGCAGCGCGATGAGTGTCAGGTCGTCGACCTGGGCGGTCTGGGCGTTCGCCTGCATGCTGCCTCCGTTTCGCGTCCGGCGCGCGAGTCCGTGACAGTCACCCGAATGGCCGTCACGGTGTGCGGGAATCTACATGGGTATACGCGGGAAGCAATGGGCTGGTTGACTCACCCGTCAAAAGTCACGTGTGGGTCACGAAGAGAACGCCCAGTGCTCACTCTGAGTATAGCGCCGGGCCCACTCCGTGACATTTCGGGTCAGTATCGCTTCCAAGCGAACTGATAGCGGGTCTTGGTGCTCCCGTCCGTGGAATCCATCGACGCGAACGCCGGCTGGTTCGCCGAGTTCGTGAAAGCCCGCACCTCCGTGTTCACGTTCAGGCGTCGGACCGCGCCGCGAGGCGCGAACACGATCTCCGCGACGTCGGTGGATTCGGTGAACTGCCAGTTGTCGCTCGTAGGCGCCGCGATGTCGTGCCGCGCGCGCCTCTGTGCAAGTGCGCGAACCCGCGGTAGTCGTCCTTTGCGATTCGCTGTAGGTCACCGTGAATGCCGTGTTCTCGTCCGAGACGGCCACTGTGGTCGTTCCGGCGGGGTAGTCGGAACCGTGATGAGTCGTCTTTCCCATGTGCGGAACGGCGGCGGCGCGGGAGACGTCATCTTAAATACGCTTGAGTCGCGGACGACCGACCGGACGAACTTAAATATATTTAAAACGGATTAATCGTCTGAACGGTGGATTGGCGGCGATCAGTGGTCGGCTAACTTCATGTCAGATCACAAAAAGCGATCCGAGACCCACTGAATACGCCGGACCCCACACCTGGCGCCGAGAGCCCCGGCAGATCACCTCGTTTCACCGGTGTGGGAAGGCAAGCGCGCACCGCTCATCGGGTTCCTCCCTCCTGCTCGGGACTCGGTGGTGCGGCAGCGGTGCCGCGCAGCCGGCCGGTGCCCGCCGGCGGCGCTGGATCCGTCCCACGGTCCGCGCCGCCGGCGGTGTTCGTCGTTTCCGGCCCCTCAGAGCCTCCGGAGCCTCAATTGCACGCGTGCACCGCCCAACGGCCCGCGGTCGACGTGGAGAGACCCTCCCGTGCCCTGCGCGGCACGGCGGGCGATGTCGAGCCCCAGCCCGGTGGAACCACCACCGCTGGAGCCCCGCTGCACCGCCCGTTCGGTGTCCGCGATGCCGGGACCCGCGTCCTCGACCACCAGAGCCACCAGATCGGCCTGGTGCACCAGCGTCACGGCGAACCGCGTGCCCTCCGGCGTGTAGCGGAAGACGTTGCCCAGCAACGCGTCCAGCGCGGCCGCGAGGTCGGCGCGGGAGAGCGGCACGGGGGCGGGCTTGTCGGCGCCGCGCACCGTCCAGGGGCGTTCCTGGTCGTCGGCGAGCGCGGACCAGAACACCAGCCGGTCGCGCACGACCTCCGCCGCGTCGGCGCCGCTGTCGTCGGGCTGCAGCCCGGAACGGGCCAGCTTGATGATCTCGTCGACCTCCCTCTCGAGGCCCTGGACGGCCTCTCGGACCCGGTCCGCGCCTGGACCCTGCCCGAGGGTGTCCGCGTCCAGGAGAAGGGCCGTGAGAGGGGTCCGGAGGCGGTGCGAGAGGTCGGCGACCACTTCGCGTTCGGCGGCGAGCAGGTGCCGGACGCGCTCGGCCATGGCGTTGAAGGCCTTGCCGACCTCCTCGAACTCGGGTGGCCCCTTCACCGGGACCCGCACCGTGAGGTCGCCCTGGCCCATCCGGCGCGCGCTCTCGGCCAGCGTCCTGGTAGCCCTGACGGCCCGCGCGCCGAGGCGGTCGGCGACCAGCACCGACCCGGCGACCAGGCCGGCCGCGACGCCCGCCAGCACCCACCAGGTGCCGACGACGCCGCGGGTGAGCTGCTCGTGGGGCACGAACGCCTCGACGATCACGATCCCGTTCTCGCTGGTGGCCAGCGGTTGCAGGTAGGCCACGCCGTCCGGCCGCTCGACCGTGGACGCGGTCGCGAACCGTTGCGCGTCCTCCAGGTCCGCCGCGGTGATGTGCGAGTAGCCGTACGTGCCGACCGGGGTGCTGACGTGCACGGCCAGCCGTTGCTGGGCGCCGTACCGGGTGCTCCTGATCGCCTGGCGGATCTCCGGCGCCTTGCGGGTGATCAGCAACGCCGGGGTCATCGCGTTGGCCTGCTTCTCGGCCTCGCTCAGGGCACGGGTGTACGCGGAGTTCTTCACGATGATCGCCAGCGGGATGAGGAACGCCAGCGCCACCATGCTGGTCGCCGCGAGAGCGACCAGCACCAGTGAACGCCTCATCTGGGGTCGACCAGACGCACGCCGACCCCTCGCACCGTGTGCAGATAACGGGGCTGCGCGGCCCGTTCACCGAGCTTGCGGCGCAGCCAGGACAGGTGGACGTCGAGCGTCTGGTCGTCGCGGTGCGACGGCCAGAGGTTCGCCAGGATCTCCGCTCGCGGCACCACTTCCCCCTGCCGTGCCGCGAGGAAGGAGAGCAGCTCGAACTCCTTGTGCGTCAGGGAGAGCTCCTGACCGTCCACAGAGGCCCTGCGCAGGTCGACGTTGATCTCCAGGCCGCCGATGACGAGCTGCTTGCTGTCGCGCGCACGCCGCAGCACCGCCTGCAGGCGGGCCTCGAGGTGCTCGCTGGAGAAGGGTTTGACGAGGTAGTCGTCCGCGCCCGCGTTGAGCAGCCGGACGATCCCGGCCTCGTCGTCGCGGGCGGTCGCGATGACCACCGGGGTGTTCGTGACGCCCCGGATCATCCGCAGCGCGTCACCGCCGTCGAGGTCGGGGAGCCCGAGATCGAGCACCACGACGTCGTAGCTGTTCGCGGTGACTTCGCGCAAAGCCTCGATCGCGAGCGCGACACCGTGCACGATGTGGCCCTGACCGGTGAGGGCGCGCGTGACCGCCGCCCGCACCACCGGGTCGTCTTCGACCAGCAGTACTGATGCCATGAGCCGCTACAGGAGGGTTGCCGCAGTGAGACGGTCCGTCGGATACCTGGTCGCCTGGGCGGTGGTGACCGCGGTCGCCGTCGGCCTGTCGTGGTTCGGCATCCGGTGGGCGATGGAACCCGCACCGGTGGCCGCCGTGGGGTCCACGACGAGCTCGGCCGTGCTGCCGATGCCGACCATCACGACGCTCACCGTGCCCTCTCCCGGGCCCGGTGCCTCCGCCGGCACTCCGCCGCCGCCTGTCACGCCTTCTTCCACCAGGCCTCCTGTGGTCACGACATCTGTTCCGGCTCCTCCCAGTAGTACGGATGCGCGTCCCTCCTCGGCTCAATCTCCGCAGGGGGAATGGCAACCGGACGGCTCGTACGTCCACGCGTTCACCCTGCGCGGCGGGGACGTGGTCGTCCGCTACCGGCCGCAGGGGGTGCAGGCGCTGTCGGCCACGCCCGCGGACGGGTACTCGGTGTCGGTGGAGCAGCCCGGCGGGCCGCTGGTGGTGAACTTCCGCAACGCCGCCGGCCGGTTGTCCAGGCTGGAAGCCACCTGGAACAACGGGCCGACGGCGAAGGTGATCGAGCAATGAGCGCCGTGGCCTGGAAGCAC
>NZ_BMNC01000009.1:0-198111 GCF_014646255.1 Lentzea pudingi | reverse complement strand
ACGGCGCTCCGTCAGAGACCGATGGCCTTGGCGATCTGCGTGGGCTTGAGCACCCGCAGGATCGCCTCGTACAGGTAGTAGTCGCCGTACGGCAGCGAGACCTCGACGCCGTCCTCGGACGGGCGGTTGCGCGTACCGCGCGCCAGGATCGCCTCCGCCCGCGTGGACCTGGTCGTGAGGCAGGTGCTCACCAGGCCGTCGAGGATCTTCAGCGCCCGGTCGTGGTAGCGGTGGGTGCCGGTGGCGTTGGCCAGGTCGAGCAGGCCGCACGCCATGATCGCGCCCGCCGACGAGTCCTTGATGTCGTTGGCGCCCAGCGGCGAACGGTAGTCCCACACCGGCACGCTGTCCGGGGTGAGCACCGACAGCGCGTAGTCGGAGAGCTTGCGCGCGGTGTCGCGGAACTCGCGCAGGCCCGTGCGGCGGTACATCGTCGTGAAGCCGTAGATGGCCCACGCCTGGCCGCGCGCCCAGCACGACGTCGGGCTGTAGCCCTGCACGGTGTTCGGGCCGATGGCCGCGCCGGTGTCCGGGTTGAAGTCGAACACGTGCGGGGTCGAGCCGTCCGCGCGCACGAAGTGCGTCTGGGTGGTCCTGGCGTGCGCGATCGCGATGTCGAGGTACTTGCGGTCGCCGGTCTGCTCGGTGGCGAACGCGAGCAGGTCCAGGTTCATCATCGTGTCGACGATGACGCGGCCCGCGTTGTTCGGCGTGCCGAGCGCACCCCACGCGCGGATGAACCTGCCGGTGGCGTTCCAGCGCTGGATCAGGGTGTTCGCGGCGTCGATCGCGCCGTCACGCCACTTGGTCGCGCCGGTGAGCCGGTACGCGGTGACCCAGGACGGGTAGAAGAGGAACCCCAGGTCGTGGTCGCGCGGCTGGAGCCGGCGGGGAGCCAGTCTGTCGTTGGCGGCCTCGGCGAGCGCGCGGAACCGGGCGTCGCCGCTGTCGAGGTGCGCGAGCCAGAGGGTGCCCGGCCAGAAGCCGCCGATCCAGCCGCCGTCGGCGACGTAGGTCCACCGCTCGGCCCTGGTGATCTCCGGGAACGAGGTGATGCCGGGTGCGACCGCCTTCAGCTTGGCGTTGCCGTAGTCGAGCGCCGCGCGGAGCTTCGCGGGGGAAGCGGTGGCTTCTCCCGCACCGATGGCCATGCCTGCTCCGGTGAGCAGGGGAGTGGCCGCTGCGGACGCCAGAAGGGTGCGTCGAGACAGATTCACGAGACCGTCCAGTCCCTTTCTTCGCCTTGCGCCCGGCGTCACCCTGCCAGATCCGGTCAAGCCGTGTAAAGGTGCGTCAAAAATTGATTCCCGCACCTTGCGCCAGGGCGCTGACCGGCATAAAGAGGCGGATCATGTATATGAAACCGCTGGAATCCGACGTTGTAAAAAGAATTGTTCACAAGGATGAACAATGCGCAGTTCAGGTGCGGAGCAGAACCGCGTCCAAATGGCGCGGGCTCAGGCCGTGGCGACGCTTGAACGCGGCGTTGCCCCGGCCGCCCTCGAGCGTGGACTTGCCCAGCCGGATCGCGAGCCGGACGGACTCGGCGAACAACGCGCCGTACGGGCTGTAGTTGCCGTCCACGGCGTAGTCGACGCCGCAGGTCCAGGTGTGGAAACGGGTGGCGTCGGTGAGGCACACGCCGGCCGCGACGAGCTTGCCGTGCTGGCGCACCTCGATCACGTGCGCGAGCTCGCCGAGCGACGTCACGAACTTCCCGAAGGTGGCGCCGGGGTAGTACCCGGTGTTCTCGAAACGGCTGGCGGTCTTGACGCACAGCAGGGTGATCTCGTCGAGCGACGCCTGCTCGACCGGCATCGTCTCGATGGTGACGCCGGCCTCCCGCGATCTTCGCTCGTTGCGCCGGAGGTTCGCTCTGGCGCGCAGGCCCAGGCTCGCGAGGTAGCGCTCGTAGGTGGTGAGGCCGGTGACCCAGCGATCCGACAGGTGGCGTGCGGGCAGACCGGCCGCGCGCAACGCCTGGGACAGCGCGTCGCCGCGCTGGACGTTCATGAACCCGCACCACGGCACGTCGAGCATCGACGCCGTGCGCATCATGGCGTCCAGCAACCGCGGCAGCACCTTCGCGGTGGCGGGCACGTGCGCGTCGTAGCAGTGCCAGGTGTGGCTGAGCAGCGCCGGTTGGCCGACGGCCTCGGGGTACACCTCGTGCAGGCGGCGCAACGGGTTCGCGGCCTTCTGGAGATAGGCCGGCATGACGGCGACCACCTCGTCGCCGTCCCTGGCCACGAAGTACGCGAACGCCTCGATCGCCGTCAGCGGCGTCTGCTCGTAGGCACTGACGTACGCGTGTTCGTAGAACACCGGCGCACCTGCTCGGTGCACCACGGCATCCCAATCGGCAGAATCGATTTCCCTTATGGTGGTGGAGAATTCGACGTGCACGCCATCACTGTACGGCTTGCCAGACGGCGAAGGGGACGTCGATCTCGTCGCGGCTCAGGCCGCCGTGCTCGTAGCGCACCGTCGGGTCCGGGACGGGGAAGCGCGGTGACGCGGCCACCGCGACGACCGGGCCGGCCTCGGGCTGCGGCAGGCCGAGGTCCGTGGCGTGGTGCACGGTCGCCGAGTCACCCAGAGCCGTTGCCACGCGGTCGAAAACGGCCTCCAGCCGGTCGGCCGCCGGGTAGAGCCAGCGCAGGCGGCCCGCGCCGCCGGAGGGGATGACGCACTCCTCGCGGACGATCGTGTCCCAGGCCTCGACGAGCGCGGGATCGGGCTCGACGGCGACCATGCCGTGGTCGGAGTGCGCCACGACGGTCCAACCCTGTGCGGCCCAACGGGAAGCGTGCGCGTCCAGACGGAGCATGGCCTCGTGCACCGACTCGTCGTACCCGTTGCGGCGCACGTGCTCGCCGATGTTGACGTACGTCCAGAGGAACCGCGCGTCCTTGAGCGCCTTGTCCAGGTCGGCCACGACGTTCGCGACGAGCAGCGGCGGATCCTCCGACTGCGCCGCCAGTTTGTGCGCGGCGGGCGCGGGTATCCGGGTGCACCCCCGCAGCAGGGCCTGGGCCCAGGTCCCCTCGAGGTGGTCGAGTTCGCGGGCCAGCACGGTCGCGCCGTGCCGTTCGAGCACGGTCGGCAGCACCGGGACCGCGGGCGTGCCGTTGATCGCGTGCACGAGCCCGGAACCGTTGCGGTACACCGTTCCCGGCACTCGGTGGACGTCGGCCGGGACACCGGTCAGCGCCGTCAGCAACGCCGTCGCGGACGTCGACGGGACCGTCGAGGAGAGCGTGGACACGGAGGCGGACAACCACGACTGTTTGGCCACGTCCGACGAGAGACCGTTCACCGCCAGCACGATCACGCCGGACTGCGCCTTGCCGAGGGCGTGTTCGAGCCGGGAAGGTATCTCCGCCAGTGACATTCGGTGACTGTAACGCATCTCATCGGGTCAAGATTGCTCGATCGGGCGCTCAGATCCGCACAATGGCTGCCGATGGGGTAAAGAAGACTTGGTAGAAGGAAGGTGGCGGATGACGGTCGGAGTTCTGGACGTCGGGTGCTTCAGCGCACACCTGGTGGTCGTGGAACGAGACCTGATGCGTCCGCTGGTGTCCCACAAGGTCCGGCTGAGACTCGACCGCGAGCTGGACGCGGAGGGCGCGATCAGCCGCGCGGGCATCGAGTCGCTCTGCGACGCGGTGTTCGCCGCGCACAAGAAGGCGGGCGACGTCCCGTTCCTGCCCTTCGCCACCTCGTCCGTTCGCGACTCGGCGAACGTCGACGAGGTGATGCGCAAGGTGGCCAGACGCACCGGCGTCGAGCTGAAGGTGTTGTCCGGCAAGGAAGAAGCCCGCCTCTCCTACGTCGCGGCCCGGCACTGGTTCGGCTGGAGCGCCGGCCAGATGGTCGTCCTGGACGTCGGCGGCGGCACCGTCGAACTGGCCGCCGGATCCGGCGCCGAACCCGAGCGCGCGGTGTCCCTGCCTTTGGGGGCAAGGACTCTGACGCGCACCGGGCTCACCGTCGAGGACATGCGGCTGGAGGTCGCGGACCGCCTGGCGACCGCGTTCCCCTGGGGCGAGAGCGATCGCGCGGTCGGGTGCTCGAAGGTGTTCGAACAGCTGGCCCGCCTCGCCGGCGCCCGCAGCGACACCTACGCGCCGCGTCAGCTGCGGCTCAGGGACCTGGAGAAGTGGATCCCGCGGCTCGCGAAGCTCTCGGTGCGCGAACGCGCGGCCCTGCCGGGGATCTCCCGCCACCGGGCCCAGCAGTCGCTGGCGGGCGCGGTGGTCGCGGAGGGCTTGATGAAGGTCTCGGGCCACGACGTCGTGGACATCTCCCCGTGGTCCACCAAGGAAGGCCTGCTGCTCTCACTGGTGGAGCGGTCGCGCGCGCGGAGCTCGTCCGCGGCCTAGCAGGCGCTCAGGGCGGTGACGGCGTCGTCGACGTCGTCGAACAGCAACAGCAACCGGTCGACCGCTGTCATCTGCAGCGGGCGCAGCACGATCCGGCTGTCGCTGACGACGCCGAACCTGACGCCGAGCTCGTCGGCCTGGTGCTGGGTCTCCACCAGCGCACGGATTCCCTCGGACCCGAAGAAGCGCACCTCCCGCAGGTCGAGGACCAGCGCGGGCGGCCTGCGGTCGAGCAACTCGGCGATCCTGCTGGTCACCGGTGCCGACGACATCATGTCGATCTCGCCCGTCAGGGCGACGATCGGGATGGACTGGACGTAGGTGGTTCTCTGCCGAAGCTGGTTCATGGGGACTCCCGTCCAGGCCGACCGTACGCGCCATCGGCGGACGTCCACAACCGGAGCCGTGCCCCCACGGCGGCTACACGAGCAGGAAAGCCCTGGTGAGGAGCATCGCGGCCACCAGTACCGCGAACAGCACGATGATCGCGATCACGATGCGCCCGGCGGTCGCCTTGGGCGGGGTCCGTTCGTGGTGGGACAGGCCCGTGGTGGTCGATCCGGAGTCGGGAGGGGTCTCTCCGGGGTTCACCCCGCCGCCGGGCTCGGATCCGGGGGTGAGGTCGGGCTCGGGGTCGGGCGGAAGAGCGGTCATACGGGGTGAGGTACCCCGTTTTCACGCTTCTAGCTGGGCCCAGACCACTTTCCCGCCGTTCTGCTGTTCCGTCCCCCACCGCACGCTCAGCGCCTGCACGAGCTGCATGCCGCGCCCGCGTGCGCTGTTCGGGTCCACGGGTCTGAGCTGGGGCAGTCGCGACGACTGGTCGTGCACCTCGACGAGCATGCCGCCCGCCTTCCGGCTCACCGTGAGTGTGATCGGTCCCTCACCGTGGTCGATGCCGTTGGACACGAGCTCGGTGACGACGAGCTGCGCGTCGTCGGTGAGATCCTCGGGCAGCTCCCACGACACCGCGGCCTCGCGCACCACCTGACGTGCGCGAGCACACGAGCCGCCCTCGGCGGTCAGGATCACCCGCACCTCTGCCAGTGGGTCGTTCAACACAGGGCGCATCGTCGCACATCCGGCGGGTCGTCCGGATCTTTCAGCCCCCCGGTGGTCGCGTGCTCGGACGTCGTGCTGCACGATTTGGGTCGCACGAGTCGGGCGTGGCGGAAGGAAACGGCGACGATGGAGCTCAACGTCGGAAGCGATGTCCAGCGGGGATGGCGAGTTCTCGCCGTCGCCGGGGAACTGGACATCGACACCGTGCCCTTGCTGTCCGCACGGCTCGACTCGGACGTGACCGGGTCGCACGCCGTGCTGGACCTGGCCGAACTGGCCTTCATGGACTCGACCGGCCTCGCGCTGGTCCTGGACTGGCACCGCAGGCTCGCCGAGGCCGGCGGGCAGCTGCGGATCGCCGCTGCCCAGGGGCCTGTCCGGCGGTTGTTCGAACTCGCCGACGTGGCCGAGGTGCTCAGCCTCTTCGAGTCGGTGGACGTGGCCGTTCAGGAAGCGGTGGACTCGGCCCGCTGACCGGTCAGGCCTCCGCCGACACGCCCAGGTAGTAGGCGATCAGGCGGATGAGGTGTTCGGTGTCCACCGGCTTCGTGACGTAGTCGGTGGCGCCGGAGGCCAGTGACTTCTCCCGGTCGCCCTTCATCGCCTTGGCGGTGACGGCGATGACGGGGAGGTCCGCGTAGCGCTCCATGGCCCGGATCGCCGAGATCGTGGCGTTGCCGTCCAGTTCGGGCATCATGATGTCCATCAGGACGATGGCCACGTCGTCGTACTGCTCCAGCGCGCGCACGCCCGTGATGCCGTTGTCGGCGTAGATGGCCTCCAGCCCGACGAGCTCGAGCACGCTCGTGAGGGCGAAGACGTTGCGCAGGTCGTCGTCGACGACCAGGACCTTCTCGCCGTGGAACCGGATCGCGCCCGAGCTCGCGATGACCGGCGCCGGGGTGACGATCGGGGTCGGTTCCGGCAGGACGATCGCGTCCGAGACGACCCTGCCGAGCGGCAGGCAGAGCGTGAAGGTCGAGCCGATGCCCGGCTCGGAGCGGACCCGCAGGGCGCCGTTGAGCAGCTGGGACAGCTCGCGGCTGATGGACAGGCCCAGGCCCGTGCCGCCGTACTTGCGCGACGTCGTGCCGTCGGCCTGCTGGAACGCCTCGAAGATGACGGCGAGCTTCTCGGCCGGGATGCCGATGCCGGTGTCGTGCACGTCGAACGCCACGGTGGACGGGTCGTCCATGCGCACGTGCAGGCGGATGCCACCGTCGTGGGTGAACTTGACCGCGTTCGAGAGCAGGTTCCGGAGGATCTGCTGGAGGCGGTGCTCGTCGGTGTGCAGCGTCTCCGGCACGTTCGGGTCCACGCGGACGGAGAACTCGAGGTTCTTCTCCGCCGTCAGCGGCAGGCACAGCGTCTCGACGTAGCGGACCAGCTCGTCGAGGCGGACCGGGTCCTCGTGCAGCGTCATGTGGCCGGCCTCGACCTTGGTGAGGTCGAGGATGTCGTTGATGAGCTGCAGCAGGTCGGAGCCGGACGAGTGGATCGTGCGGGCGAACTCGACCTGCTTGGGGTTGAGGTTGCCGTCGAGGTTGTCCGCCAGCAGCTTCGCGAGGATGAGCAGCGAGTTCAGCGGCGTGCGGAGCTCGTGGGACATGTTCGCCATGAACTCGGACTTGTACTTCGAGGCCGTCTGGAGCTGGCGGGCGCGGTCCTCCAGTTCCTCGGAACCGGCCCTGAGCTCCGTCGTGAGGCGCTGGGACTCGACCAGGAGGGCGTCGGTGCGGGAGTTGGCCAGCAGCGTGTTCACGTTGACGCCGATGGCCTCCTTGAGCTGGTCCAGGAGGTCGAGGTGGACGTCGGAGAACTCGTTGAGCGACGCGAGCTCGATCACGCCCAGGGTCTCGCCCTGGAACAGGATCGGCAGGATCACGAGGTTGACCGGGGCCGACTCGCCCAGAGCGGACGACACGGTCAGGTAGCCGCCGGGGACCTGGGCGACCAGGATCGTCTTCTTCTCCAGCGCCGCCTGGCCGACGAGCGACTCGCCCATGGCCACGCGGGTCATGCGGGCCGCGTCCAGACGGAAGCCGTAGGTGGCGGTCAGCTCCAGCGACTGCTTGGAGTCGTCCTCCTCGATCTGGAAGAACGCCCCGTGGTGGGCGCTGACCAGCGGCGTCAGCTCGCTCATGATCAACGAGGCCAGCGCGCGCAGGTCGCGGTGGCCCTGCATCAGGCCCGAGAGACGGGCCAGGTTGGTCTTGAGCCAGTACTGCTCGCGGTTGGCCCGCGTGGTCTCCTTCAGGTTCGCGATCATCTGGTTGACGTTGTCCTTGAGCTCGGCGAGCTCCCCGGACGCGTCGACGGTGATCTGCCTGGTCAGGTCGCCCGCGGTCACGGCGGTGGCGACGGCGGCGATGGCGCGGACCTGGGTGGTGAGGTTCGACGCGAGCTGGTTGACGTTGTCGGTCAGCTTCGACCACGTGCCGGCCACGCCGTCGACCTCGGCCTGGCCACCGAGCTTGCCCTCGGTGCCGACCTCGCGGGCGACACGGGTGACCTCGTCGGCGAAGCTCGACAGCTGGTCGACCATCGTGTTGATCGTGGTCTTGAGCTCCAGGATCTCGCCGCGCGCCGAGACGTCGATCTTCTTCGTCAGGTCGCCCTGCGCCACCGCGGTGGTGACCTGGGCGATGTTGCGGACCTGGTTCGTCAGGTTGTCCGCCATGAAGTTCACCGAGTCGGTGAGGTCCTTCCACGTGCCGGCCACACCGGAGACGCGCGCCTGGCCGCCCAGGATGCCCTCGGTGCCGACCTCGCGGGCGACACGGGTGACCTCGTCACCGAACGCGCGGAGCGTGTCGACCATGCCGTTCAGGGTGTCGGCGAGGGTCGCGACCTCGCCCTTCGCCTCGACGGTGATCTTCTTCGACAGGTCGCCGTTCGCGACGGCGGTGGCGACGGCGGCGATGTTGCGGACCTGGTCGGTCAGGTTGTCCGCCATCAGGTTGACGTTGTCGGTCAGGTCCTTCCACGTGCCGGCGACGCCCTGCACGCGGGCCTGACCGCCCAGCCGGCCGTCGGTGCCGACCTCGCGGGCGACGCGGGTGACCTCCTCGGCGAACGACGACAGCTGGTCCACCATCGTGTTCAGCGTCGACTTCAGCTCGAGGATCTCGCCACGCGCGTCGACCGTGATCTTCTGCGACAGGTCGCCGTTCGCGACGGCCGTGGCGACGTGCGCGATGTTGCGGACCTGGTTGGTCAGGTTGTTCGCCATGAAGTTGACGTTGTCGGTCAGGTCGCGCCAGGTGCCGGCGACGCCCGGCACCTGCGCCTGACCGCCCAGGCGGCCCTCGGTGCCGACCTCGCGGGCCACGCGGGTGGCCTCGTCGGCGAAGCTCGACAGCTGGTCGACCATCGTGTTGATCGTGGTCTTGAGCTCGAGGATCTCGCCGCGGGCGTCGGCCGTGATCTTCTGCGTCAGGTCGCCGCGCGCGATCGCCGTCGTCACCGAGGCGATGTTGCGGACCTGGGTCGTCAGGTTGTTCGCCATGACGTTCACCGACTCGGTGAGGTCGCGCCACGTGCCGGCGACGCCCGGCACCTGCGCCTGGCCACCGAGGCGGCCGTCCGAGCCGACCTCGCGCGCGACACGCGTGACCTCGTCGGCGAAGCTCGACAGCTGGTCGACCATCGTGTTGATCGTCGACTTCAGCTCGAGGATCTCGCCGCGGGCGTCGACGGTGATCTTCTGGGTCAGGTCGCCGAGCGCCACGGCCGTCGTGACCTGGGCGATGTTGCGGACCTGGGTCGTCAGGTTGTCCGCCATGAAGTTCACGTTGTCGGTCAGGTCGCGCCACGTGCCGGCGACGCCGGGGACCTTCGCCTGACCACCGAGCTTGCCGTCCGTGCCGACCTCGCGCGCGACGCGCGTGACCTCGTCGGCGAAGCTCGACAGCTGGTCGACCATCGTGTTCAGCGTGTTCTTGAGCTCCAGCATCTCGCCGGAGACGTCGACCGTGATCTTCTGCGTCAGGTCGCCGTTGGCCACCGCCGTCGCGACCTGGGCGATGTTGCGGACCTGGTTGGTCAGGTTGTTCGCCATCGAGTTGACGTTGTCGGTCAGGTCGCGCCACGTGCCGGCCACGCCGGGCACCTTCGCCTGACCGCCCAGGCGGCCGTCCGTGCCGACCTCACGGGCGACACGGGTGACCTCGTCGGCGAAGCTCGACAGCTGGTCGACCAGGCCGTTCACCGTCGAGCCGAGCGTCGCGAACTCACCGCGCAGCGTCTGGTCCGACATGCGCTTGGTCAGGTCGCCCTCGGCGACGGCGGCGAGCACGCGGCTCAGCTCCGTCGTCGGTCGCATCAGGTCCTCGACCAGGCCGTTCACCGAGTCGGCGATCAGCGACCAGCCGCCGGCGGTGCCCGCGGGCGCCACCCGTTCGGTCAGCCTGCCCTCCTGGCCCACGGCCTGGCGGACGCGGCCCAGCTCACCGGCGAGCCACTGGTTGCGCTCGGCGATCTCGTTGAACACGTCGGCGAGCGCCGAGACGGGCCCGTTCCCCGGCACGACGAGCCTGCGGCGGAAGTTGCCGTCCCGCAGATCTCTCATGGCGGAGAGAACCCGTTCGAGGGTCGCGTCCGTCTCTTCGTTGGCCGTGGTCACTCAAGCCTCCGTGCCTCGGTGGTCGCAGCCAAGCCTGCCACGTTAGGTTGGGAGCGAGGTAACTTGATCCCCCGACGCACGCCGACTACCCGCAGGAGGCCGTCATGATTCGGCCGAGCGCGCTGGCCGGAAGCGGATGAGCAGCGCTGTGGGCATCGACCTCGACGGCTGGCAGCGCCTGGTGGACGGGCTGCGCGAAGCCGTCTTCGTCGTGGATCCCGCCGGAGTGGTGCGCGTGCGCAACGCCGCGGCCGCGGACCGGTTCCCCCGCCTGGGCGTCGGCGGGCACTTCGACGTGCACGTCGCGGGCCGCCAGCACGACCTCGGCGAGGGCTGGAGCGCCTGGTACTTCACGGACTCCGCGTTCGACCACGCCCACCTGAGGCTCGCCGGGGGCTCGTCGCGCGAACTGACGCTCAAGACGATCGTGCAGCTCGCGGCGGAGTTGCTGGGCGAGCACTGCGTCGCCGTGGTGCCCGCCACGCGCGATCGGCTCGAGTGGTGGCGGTGCGGAGGCGGCGAACCGACGGTCACGCGCACGCCGCGCCGGGCCTCGGAGATCGCGGAGGTGCTGACCGGCACGTCGACGCTCACCAGGATCACCTCTTTGGGTGAGGGCAGCTGGGGCGTGCCGGAGGACTTCGGCTGCGCGCTCGCGGTGCCGCTGGGGGTCGGCGGTGCGCTGGTCGTGGTGCGCAAGGGCGACTTCGCGCCGAACGACGTGGAGCGCGTGCGGCTGTTCGGCAAGCACGCGGCCGTGGCGCTCGAGTCGTCGTCGATGCTGACCGAGCAGCAGCGGACGATCGAGATCCTGCGGTCGGCGCTGCTGCCGCTGCCGTTGCCCGAGGTGCGCGGTGTGACGCTGGCCTCGGTGTTCATCCCTGCCCACCAGCGCGCGCTGGTCGGCGGCGACTTCTACGACGTGCACCCGCGCACGGACGGTTCGGCGACGTTCGTGCTGGGCGACGTCTGCGGCCACGGCCTGGAGGCGGCGGTCCACAGTGGACGTGTGCGGCAGTCGCTGCAGGCGCTCTCGCTGGTCGAGACGAACCCGGTGCGGCTGCTGCACCTGCTGAACACGTCGTTGCGCGCGACCGGTTCGAAGCTCTTCACCACCCTCGTCGTCGGCGAGCTGGTGCCGCTGGCGGACGGGGGAGTGCGGCTGTCGCTCGCGTCCGGCGGCCACCCCGCGCCGCTGGTGCTGCGGGCGGACGGCAGCGTGGACGAGGTGGGCGCGACCGGGGCGATCGTCGGGATCCTGGCGGATGTCCGGTTCTCCGGCGAACAGGTCACGCTGGCGCCGGGGGACACGCTGGTGCTGTACAGCGACGGGTTCACCGAGGCCCGCGCGCACACGGACCGCACGGAGCTGTTCGGCGACCAACGTCTGCGGGCGGTGCTGAAGGAGTGCAAGGGGCTGCCGGCGGAGGAGATCGCACGGCATTGCGAACGGGCCGTGCTCAAGTGGCTGGATCGCGACGACCACGACGACCTGGCGTTGCTGGCCGTCCAGGCGGTGTGAACGAAATTCCCGGTACAAGGGTTCATCTCGCGTTCGTTTGCCACGACAGGTTGACCGGCTGAGATCGGCGCATGTCCCACTCTCACGATCACCCGCACGGTGATCACGCGCACCACCACCACGAGGTCGAGCCGGTCGAAGGCAGCTGGCTCGACCCCGAGGACGACCGCCCGTCGTCGGTCGAGCGGCGCAAGTTCCTGGCAGGGCTGGGCATCGCGGCCGGTGCCGCCGGAGCCGTCGCCGTGGGTTCCGGCAGGGCCGAGGCGCACGTCCCGGTCAACCCGTGGGGCGGCGGTGAGCGCTGGTACGCGGGCGACCACCACATCCACACCCAGTACTCCGACGACGGCCAGTACACGATCGCGCAGCAGGTCGCCAAGGCGCACGAGTTCGGCCTGGACTGGGTCGTGATCACCGACCACGGCGGGGTCGCGCACCAGAAGTTCTCGATCGACCAGATCACGCCGGACATCGAGAAGGTCCGCCGGTCGCAACGCGACGTGCTGGTCTACCAGGGCCTGGAGTGGAACATCCCCGGCGCCGAGCACGCCACCGTGTTCCTGCCACCGGGCAAGCACACCGTCGACATCCTCAAGGCGTTCGAGCTGTCCTACGACGGCCGGATCGCGAACAACACCGAGTCGCTCGCCCTGGCCGCGCTGCGGTACCTGGAGGCGCAGGTCCTCTCCGGACGGACCGAGATCGCGCTGATGTTCGCGAACCACCCGTCCCGGCGCGGCGTCGACAGCCCGCACGAGATCCGCGGCTGGCGTGACGCGGCCCCCGGCGTCGCGGTCGGCATGGAGGGCGCGCCCGGCCACCAGGCCGCCGGCACGCCGAAGTCCGCGGGCGGCTCCGGCCGTGCGCGCGGCTACTACGACACGGCCGCCCCGCTGCCGGAGTCGTTCCAGGCCTACCCGCCGGAGTCCTACCGCACGCACGGCGGGTTCGACTGGATGACCGCGAAGGTCGGCGGCTTGTGGGACTCGCTGCTCGCTGAGGGCCGTCCGTGGTGGATCACCGCGAACTCGGACGTGCACCAGGTCTTCAACGACACGCTCACGCCCGGCAAGCAGGACTACGCCACGACCGGGTCGAAGGGCGCGCCGATCGACTCGGGCGTCAAGCAGACCGCCTACGGCGACTTCTTCCCCGGCCAGTACGGCGCGAACGTCGTCGGCGCCCGCTCGAAGTCCTATGTGGACGTCATGCGCGGCCTGCAGGCGGGCAAGGTCCTGACCGTGCACGGTCACCTGATCGACGGCCTGGAGCTGCGCGTGCGCTCGCGCGACGACCTGCGCGGCGTGACGCTGGGCGGGCGGACGTTCGTGCGCCGCGGCGGCGACGTCGAGGTCACCATCGAGATCGACCGCACCACCGGCCCGAACTTCTCGGGCGCCACGCCCGTGCTGGCCAAGGTCGACCTGATCTCGGGGCCGGTGACCGGTCCGTCCGCCGACCGCGACCTGTTCGTGGCGCCGGAGACGGCCGTCACGAAGACGTTCGAGGTCCCGCGCAAGGGCAAGATCCGGTTCACGCACACCTTCAAGAACGTCGAGCGGTCGTTCTACCTGCGGCTGCGGGGCAGTGACGGCAAGCGGCTCACCTCGGCCGGTGACCCGATGATCGACGAGATCGCGAACTCCGACCCGTGGCAGGACCTCTGGTTCTACGCCAACCCGGTGTTCGTGGACGTGGTCTGAGTAGGTTGGGCTCGTGTCCATGAAGCGCGAGCCCGACCGCTTGGTCCTCTTCACCGACGCCGTGGTCGCCATCGCGATCACACTGCTGGTGCTGCCCCTGGTGGAGATCACCTCGGAGCCGGGCTCCGAGCCCGCGAGCGAACTGGTCGCCCGTCACTGGCCGCAGATCTTCAGCTTCCTGCTGAGCTTCGCGGTGATCGCGCACCTGTGGTTCACCCACCACCGGCTGTTCGAGAACGTGAAGCGGTACAGCTCCGCGCTGGTGGTGCTGAACATGGCGTGGCTGCTCACCATCGTGGTGCTGCCGTTCCCGACCGAGCTCGTCGGCAGGCCGGGAGAGGACCACTTCACCCAGTTCTTCTACATCGGCACGATCACCGTCAGCAGTGCGCTGCTGACCGCGATCACCCTGCTCGTGAACGGAAACCCGGAGCTGGCCGTGGAGGCACGCGGGCTGTCACGGCCGGTGGTGCTCCGTGCGCTCGTGCCGACCGCCGTGCTGCTGCTCGCCCTCGTGCTGTCGCCGTTGATCAGCTACTGGGGCCTGCTGTTGCTGCTGCTCAGCCCGTTGGCGCAGCGGATCCGATGACCGAGAGCAGCTGCAGCTTCTCGTAGCTCTCACTGCCCGGCGTGGCCGTGTAGACCAGCAGGAAGTGCGACTGGACCGGGTCGAGCAGCGTCTGGCACTGCAGTTCCAGCGCGCCGACGCTCGGGTGCACGTAGCGCTTGAACTCCTTGGGGCGCAGGCCGATCTCCTGCCTGTCCCAGACGGTCCGGAACTCCTCGCTGCCCGCGAGCAGGAGATCGGTGTAGCTCGCCGCGCGGGAGCCCGGACCGTGGCGGGTGAGGGCCTCGCGCAGGCCCGAGGCGAACATCCGGCCGAGGAACTCGTGGTCGGCCGGTTCGTACAGCGCCCGCGCCGACGGGTCGGTGAACCAGCGGTAACCGAGGCTCCTGGCCGGTCCGGTGTGGCGGCTCGAGTCCCCGGTCAGCGCGATGCCGAGCGCGGTCTGGCGCAGGGTCTCGCCCAGTTCGGTGGCGATCTCGGCCGGGGTGTCGTGCAGGCGGTCGAAGATCCGCGCGAGGCCGGGGCTGACGTGCTCGCTGATCGCGCCGCAGGTGGGAGGGCTGTGCCCGGCGAGCCGGAACAGGTGGTCGCGTTCGTCCAGCGACAGGTGCAGGCCCTGGGCGATCGCGGCGATCATCTGCTCGGACGGGTGCGGGCCGCGTTCCTGCTCCAGGCGCGCGTAGTAGTCGGTGGACATGTTGCAGCGGGCCGCGACCTCCTCACGGCGCAGGCCGTTGGTCCGGCGTCGCGGCCCGCGCCGCAGACCGATGTCCTCGGGCTGCAGCGCCTCCCTGCGGTGCCGCAGGAACGCGGCCAGACCGGCTCGGTCGATCGCCACGGTGGCTCCTCTCGTCCGCCTCTTTTCTAACGCGCGCACGCGGCCGTAGCCACGGATCGTCAGGTCCTGGATGCGCACCGGCCCGTCCGTCCATCGTGGAGACACCACCACGACGAGCAGGGGAGTGCGCGATGAGCAGGAAGTTCGACGTCGAGATCCCGGACCTGTCCGGCAGGCGCGCGGTCGTCACCGGCGCGAGCGACGGGGTCGGGCTCGGCATCGCGGAACGGCTCGCGGCGGCCGGGGCCGAGGTCGTCATGCCCGTCCGCAACCAGCGCAAGGGCGAGGCGGCGATCACGGCCATCCGGCGGCGGACCCCGGCCGCTCAGGTGTCGCTGCGCTCGCTCGACCTGTCCTCGCTGCGGTCGGTCGCCGCGCTCGGCGACACGCTGCTGGCGGAGGGCGAGCCGGTGCACATCCTGATCAACAACGCGGGTGTCATGACCCCGCCCGAACGGCAGACGACCGCGGACGGGTTCGAGCTGCAGTTCGGCACGAACCACCTGGGGCACTTCGCCCTCGTCACGCACCTGCTGCCGTTGCTGAAGGCCGGTCGCGCCCGCGTGACGTCGCAGATCAGCATCGCGGCCAACCAGAACGCCATCAACTGGGACGACCTGAACTGGGAGCGCTCGTACAGCGGCGCCAAGGCCTACAGCCAGTCGAAGATCGCGTTCGGCCTCTTCGGGCTGGAGCTCGCGCGGCGCAGCGAGGCGGGGGGCTGGGGCATCACCAGCAACCTCTCCCATCCCGGGGTCGCGCCGACCAACCTGCTGGCCGCCCGTCCCGAGGTGGGGCGCGCCACCGACACGCTCGGCGTGCGCGCGATCCGGGTGCTGTCCCGCCTGGGTGTGCTCGGCACCGTCGAGTCCGCACAGTTGCCGGCGCTGCTCGCCGCGACCGTGCCCAACGCGGCCGAGTTCTACGGCCCGAGCCGCGTCGCGCACCTGAGCGGGCCGCCCGCCGAGCAGGCGCTCTACAGCCGTCTGCGCAACGTCGACGAGGCGCGCAGGGTCTGGGAGGTGTCGGAGGAGCTGGTGGCTAGCGGACTCCGTGCGGGCGGAACTGGACGCTGATCCGCGGGCCGACCACCGTGGACGTCTTCGGGATCGCGTGCTCCCAGGTGCGCTGGCACGAGCCGCCCATCACGAGCAGGTCGCCGTGGCCCAGCGCGTACTTGTGCGTCTCGCCGCCGCCCCGTGGCCGCAGCAGCAGGGCGCGGGGCGTGCCGACGGACAGGATCGCGACCATCGTGTCCTCGGTCTGGCCGCGGCCGATCGTGTCGCCGTGCCACGCGACGCTGTCCCGGCCGTCGCGGTAGTAGCAGAGACCGGCCGTGGTGAACGGTTCGTGCAGCTCGGCCAGGTAGTGCTCGCTCAGCCTGTCGCGGGCCGTGGTGAGGACGTCGAACGGCAGGGCGCCGCTGTAGAAGCAGAGCAGGCGCGGCACGTCGACCACCGCGTCGTACATCTGGCGGCGTTCGGCCCGCCACGGCACCTCGGCGACGAGCTGGTCGAACAGCGCGTCGGCGCCCGCGAGCCAGCCCGGCTGGACGTCGATCCACGCGCCGTGCGCGAGTTCGGTGCGGCGCGGGGCGAGCGGAGTCAGTTCCGGCTCCGCTTCCAGGTCGAACAGGGATCCCTGGCGCATGCACCGCAGCCTAATCGAACACGTGTTCTACGGCGACCCGGGGTTGCGAGGATTCAGCACGGCCCACACGGCGTCCGCGACGATCTCGCGCGCCTGCGCCAGGTCGAAGACCCCGAGCAGGAACCGGCGCACCGACTCGTGCGCGGGCCCCATCGCCACCGGCTCCAGCGCCCACGGCGGCAGCGCGCGCAGCTCACCGGCCGCCGTCCTGTCGAGGAACCACGCCAGCACCGGAGCGAACTCCGCCATCTTGGCCGCCGGGTCGGCGTGATCCGGTGCGGCGTAGAGGAAACGCGCCCGGCTGGGGTTCGCCATCACCCAGTCGAGGTAGCTCAGCGTCAGGCCGCGCACGCCTTCCTCGGCCGACCCCGCCTTCAGCGCGGGCAGCATCGCGGCGACACAGCGGCCGTAGCTGTCGGCGTAGAGCTGCGCGAACACGCCCGCGCGGCTGCCGAAGTGGTGATAGATGCTGCCGTTCGACATGCCCGACCGCTCGGTCAGGGCCGCGATCGTGACGGCGTCGAGGCCGCCTTCCTCGACGAGCTTCAGCGCCGCGTCGAGGAGAGACTGTCGTCGGTCGGGCACGAGGGTTAGAGTACCGCTCTGGAGCGACGCTCCAGAGAAGGGGAGAAGCAATGGCGCTGTCGATTCCCGGCCTGCTGCGCGACCGTGTCGCCCGCACGCCCGACGCCGAGGCGATGCGGTACCGCGACGACGGTGGCTGGGTCTCGCTCACGTGGTCCGAGCTGCAGGAACGGGTGGCGGCGGAGGCGTTCGGGCTCGCCGGCGCCGGTCTGCGCAAGGGCGACCGCGTGGCGTTGATGGGTCCCACGAGCATCGAGTGGATCGTCACCGACCTCGCCGTGCTCGCCGCCGGGGGCGCCACCACGACGATCTACCCGAACAGCTCGGCCGCGGAGGTCGAGCACGTCGTCGGCGACTCCGGCAGCCGGATCGTGGTCGTGGGGACCGACGAGCACGCCGCGATGATGCCGGACGGCGTCGAGGTGCTGCGGTTCGGCGCCGTGCCGCGGGGCGAGGGCGACTACGAGGCGTTGATCAGCGATCTCACGCCGGACGACCTGGCGACGTTGATCTACACCTCGGGCACGACCGGCACGCCCAAGGGCGTCGAGCTCACCCACGAGAACTGGCTCACGACGGCGGAGGCCGTCGCGTCGCTGGGGATCCTGCAGCCGACGGACCTGCACTTCCTGTGGCTGCCGCTGTCGCACGCGTTCGGCAAGGTGCTGACGATGGCGATGATCGCCGCGGGCGTGCCGACCGCCGTCGACGGCAGCGTCGAGCGGATCGTGGACAACCTGGGCGAGCTGCGGCCGTCGATCGTGGCCGCCGCACCGCGCATCTTCGAGAAGATCCACGGCCGGATCGTCGCGGGTGCGCGGGAGAAGGGCGGCGTCACCGAGAAGATCTTCCGGTGGGCCGACCGCGACCACGGCCCTGCGACGCGCTGGCTTGCGGACCGCCTGGTGTACCGCAAGCTGCGCGACCGGGTGGGCGGCCGCATCCGCTACTTCGTGTCCGGCTCCGCGCCCCTCGCGCCGGAGATCGCCGAGTTCTTCGAGCGCTCCGGCATCACGATCCTCGAGGGCTACGGCCTCACCGAGTCGTCCGCGGCGACGTTCTTCAACCGGCCGGGCATGATCAAGATCGGCACGGTCGGCCCGCCGATCCCCGGCATGGACGTCAAGATCGCCGAAGACGGCGAGGTGCTGCTGCACGGACCGGGTGTCATGCGCGGCTACCACAACAGGCCGGACGCGACCGCCGAGTCGCTGGTCGACGGCTGGCTGCACACCGGCGACATCGGCGAGCTCGACGACGCCGGCCGGTTGACGATCACCGACCGCAAGAAGGAGCTCATCAAGACCTCGGGCGGCAAGTACGTGGCGCCGACCCGGATCGAGAGCATGATCAACGCGGCGTCGCCGTACATCAGCAACGTGATCGTGCACGGCGACCGCCGCAAGTACTGCGTGGCACTGGTGACGCTCGACCAGGACACCGCCTCGGGTCTCGCCGACGCCGAGGCCGAGGTCTCCCGGGCGGTCGAGACCGTCAACGCGCAGCTCGCGCGGCACGAGACCATCAAGCGCTTCGCGGTGCTGGAGAACGACTTCAGCGTCGAGGACGGGCTGCTGACCGCGTCGCTGAAGCCCCGCCGCCGGGAGATCGAGAAGCGCTACCAGGACGTGCTGGACGGCCTGTACTGAGCTCGCGCGGGACAAGAGCGAACCGCCCACGGCGGAAGTGGTGGGCGGTTCGCTCTTGACGTTCGATCAGCGACGGTCGCGCGGTTCGTCGTCGCGCTCGACCTCGACGCGCTCCTTGCGCACCTCGCCCTTGACGTCTCGCTGCTCGGTGACGGCGTTCTTCTCCAGCCGGACCCGTTCCGTGGCCTCGGTGCGCTTCTGTACCACCGGTTCCTCACGGTGCAGGGTGACCTCGGCCTGCTCGTCGGCGAACGCGCGGCCCGGTTCGCCCTTCGCGGGTTCGCGGACGACGCGGACCTCCTCGTGCGTGACGGGCACGGTGATGTTGCGCTGCTCGGTGACCGTGTGCTTGACCAGGCGCACGCGGCCCGCCTCGACGTTGCGGGTGCCGACGTCGAGCTTCTCCTCGGAGAGCGTGACCTCGGCCGCGTCACCCTCGTTCCGCATGGCCGACTTGTCCCGCGTGCCGGCGCGCTTGGCGTCCTGCCTGCCGTCGAGGCGGTCGTGCTCACCGGTCTTGGCGTGCGGGATCATCCCGTAGTGCCGGTAGAGGGCTTCCTGCTCCTCGTCCGACATGTGGTCGTCCTCGGTGTGCACGCTCGGCGCGTCCTTCACCTGCGCCTTGGAGACGGGGACGGTGATGCCGCCGCCCGCCACCTCGCCCTGCTGGATCGGGACGAAGCTCTCCCTCATGCCGAAGAGTCCGGTGTGGACCTCGGCCCACATCGGCTTGCCGGTGCCGTCCTCGAGCCAGACCCGTTTGACCGAGCCGATCTTCTCGCCCCGGTTGTCGATCACGTCGCAGTCGTACAGAGCCTCAACGTGCGTCTGGTCGATCATCGTGCCGTCCCTCCGCGTTTGCCTTGGTTGCCTGCCACCGCGAAGTACCCGCCACTGTGGACTGAATCTCAGCCGCCCACCGACCGGGTGACCGCACGCGCGTGGCAGTTCAGCCGACCGGGGGACGTCACCACGGGATGACGCCGTCGTCGTCGAAGAAGCCGCCGCGCGGGCCGTCGTCGGGCAGGGTCGCGAGTCGGATCGCGATGGCGGCACCCTGCTCGGGAGTGCGCGTAGAAGCGTGGCCGGTGAAGTCGGTGGCGACATAACCGGGGCAGCACGCGTTGATGACGACGTTCGTGCCTTCGAACGCCCGCGCGTACTGGACGGTGATGCTGTTGAGCATCGACTTCGACGGCGCGTAGGCGGCCATGATCGGGCCGGTCCGCAACGCCAGCGAACCCATGTTGCTGGACACGTTCACGATGCGCGGCGACGCGGCTCGGCGCAGCACCGGGAGCAGGGCGTTCGTGACCCGGACGACGCCGAGCACGTTGGTGTCGAGGACGGTCCGGATGGTGCCGAGGTCGATGCTCGTCGGGTCCTGAGGTGCCGGACCGCCGATGCCGGCGTTGTTGACGAGCACGTCCAGCCTTTCGATCGACGCGGCGGCCTGCGCGACGCTGTCGTCGGAGGTCACGTCCAGCGGGACCCCGAACGCATCGATCCCCTTGACGCGCAGGCGTTCGACGGCGTCCTTGCGGCGCACGTCGTCCCGCGCGCCCACCGCGACCGTGAAGCCGAGCGCGCCGAGCCCCTCGGCGATGGCGAAGCCGATTCCCTTGTTCGCGCCGGTGACCAGCGCGGTCTTCGTGTCGTTCACCCGGTCCATGCTCGGCAGCCGCGGACGTGCTGTCCAAGATCGATCCAGTACGCCCTGATACCCCACCGGTATTAGGCTTGGCCGGTGGACCTGGAGACCCGTGAACTGCGGTACTTCGTCGCTCTCGCGGAGGAACTCCACTTCGGGCGCGCGGCCGCACGGCTCGGCATCGCGCAACCGCCTCTCTCGCGGGCGATCCACCAGCTGGAGCGGCGGCTCGGCGTCCGGCTGCTCGACCGGGACCGCCGCGGCGCCGCGCTCACCGACGCCGGCCGGGTACTGCTCCGGGAGGCCCGATCGGCTCTGGACGCGGTCGAGGCGGCCGTGCACCGGACCCGCCGGGCCGGGGACCCCGACCGGCCGCTGGTGCTCGTGACGAAGGCCGGCGCGTCCCACGAGCTGTTGCGGGCGCTGCTCGACGAGGTGAGCGACCCGGTCGAGGTGCTGCTGTGCGAGGTGGGGGAGCAGGCGCACCGGCTGCGGGACGGCCAGGCCGACGTGGCGATCATGCACCGGCCCTACGACGACCTCGCCGGGTTCGAGACCCAGGACCTGCGCACCGAGGGCCAGGTCGCGATCGTGCCCGCCGCGCATCCGCTGGCGGAGCGCGAGAGCGTCACGCTCGCCGAGGTCAGCGACGTGCCTGGCCTGCCGATCGCGCGCTGGCCCCGGCTCGACGGCACCTACCCGGACGGTCCGGGACCCGAGGTGCGCACGCAGTCGCAGCTCGCTCAGCTCGTGGCGCTCGGCCTGACCCTGCTCGTCATCCCCGCCTCCAGCCGCGCCTGGCAGTGGCCGGAACACGTCGCCGTGCCCGTCGTGGACGCACCCGACGTCACGACACTGCTCGCCTGGCCGCCGGGTGCCCCGGTCGGGCCGCTGGTCGAAGCGGCCAGGCGACGCGACCTAGTCGCAGACGGCTCCGCGTGACGCCGAGCCGACCAGCTTGGCGTACTTGGCGAGCACCCCGCGTTCGTAGCGGGGAGGCAACGGCGCCCAGCCCTCCTTGCGGCTCTCCAGGTCGGCCTCCACGTCGAGCGTGCCGTCGGCGACGTTCAGCGTGATCCGGTCGCCGTCGCGCACGAACGCGATGGGCCCGCCGTCGACCGCCTCCGGTGCCACGTGCCCGACGCACAGGCCGGTCGTGCCGCCGGAGAACCGGCCGTCGGTGAGCAGCAGGACGTCCTTGCCCAGCCCCGCGCCCTTGATGGCGGCGGTGATCGCGAGCATCTCGCGCATGCCCGGCCCGCCCTTCGGGCCCTCGTAGCGGATGACGACGACGTCGCCCGCGGTGATCGTGCCGTCCTCCAGGGCGTCCATCGCGGCGCGTTCGCGGTCGAACACGCGGGCGGTGCCGGTGAAGACGTCGGAGTCGAAGCCCGCAGACTTGACCACGGCACCCTCGGGGGCGAGCGAGCCCTTGAGGATCGTGATGCCGCCGGTGTGGTGGATGGGCTTGTCGAGCGCGCGCAGCACCAGGCCGTCCGGGTCGGGCGGGGCGATGTCGGCGAGGTTCTCCGCGACCGTGCGGCCGGTGACGGTGAGGCAGTCGCCGTGCAGCAGACCGGCGTCCAGCAGCGCCTTCATCACCACGGGCACGCCGCCGATGCGGTCGACGTCCGTCATCACGTGGCGGCCGAACGGCTTCACGTCCGCGAGGTGCGGCACGCGCGCGCCGATGCGGCTGAAGTCGTCGAGTGACAGCTCCACGCCGGCCTCGTGCGCGATGGCGAGCAGGTGCAGCACCGCGTTGGTCGAGCCGCCGAACGCCATCACGACGGAGATCGCGTTCTCGAACGCCTCGCGCGTCATGATCTGCCGCGCCGTGATGCCCTTGCGCAGCATCTCGACCACGGCCTGGCCGGACCGGCGCGCGAACCCGTCCCGGCGCCGGTCGGTGGCCGGGGGAGCGGCACTGCCCGGCAGCGACATGCCCAGCGCCTCGGCCGCGCTGGCCATGGTGTTCGCGGTGTACATGCCGCCGCAGGCGCCCTCGCCGGGGCAGATCGCGCGTTCGATCAGGTCGACGTCCGCACGGCTCATCAGCCCGCGCGCACAGGCCCCGACGGCCTCGAACGCGTCGATGATCGTGACTTCCTTCTCGGTGCCGTCGGAGAGCGTGACCCGGCCGGGCAGGATCGACCCGGCGTAGAGGAACACGCTCGCGAGGTCGAGCCGCGCCGCCGCCATCAGCATGCCGGGCAACGACTTGTCGCACCCCGCGAGCAGCACCGACCCGTCGAGGCGCTCGGCCATCATGACGGTCTCGACGCTGTCCGCGATCACCTCGCGCGAGACCAGCGAGAAGTGCATGCCCTCGTGGCCCATCGAGATGCCGTCCGACACCGAGATGGTGCCGAACTCCAGCGGATACCCGCCCGCCGCGTGCACGCCGTCCTTGGACGCCTTCGCGAGGCGGTCCAGCGGCAGGTTGCAGGGCGTGATCTCGTTCCACGACGAGGCGACGCCGATCTGCGGCTTCTCCCAGTCCTCGTCACCCATGCCGACGGCCCGGAGCATGCCGCGCGCGGCGGTGCGCTCCAGGCCGTCGGTCACGTCGCGGCTGCGTGGCTTCACGTCCGGTGTCTCGGTCATGAGGGCACGCTAGTCGCTCTTACGACGGGTTGGCCGCGTGAGTCAGCGTCTCCCAGGCGATGAACAGGTTGTCCGTCCCGTGTGGACGCTTCGACTCCGTGTAGAGCTTGGTGTTCGCCATCGCGATGCCGAGCCGGGTGTTCAGGGCGTTGAAGCTGACCTCGGGCGTCGGCCCGAGCTCACGGGAGTAGCTCCCGCCGCACAGCCAGGACGGCACCGGCTCGCCGTTCTGGTGCTTGGTGTGCAGGCCCCACGCGTGCCGCATGCGGTCCTTGATCTCGCCCCAGATGTCCTGGCCCTGGATCCGCGCGGTCTCGGCGAGGTGCGAGGCGGCACTGAGCCCGTAGGCCGTGTGGGCGAAGTCCCGGCACGTCTCCTGGGTGAGTCCGTCGACGAACGTCGACTGGTTGTGCCAGTAGGAGATGATCTCAGCCCTGGTGTCGATGCCGCTGCCCGGCGGCGTCCTCGGCAGCGCCCCGTCGGTGGTCAGGTAGATGAACGCCTGGATGCGCGTCCGGAAGATGCTCACGGCCTTGTCGTAGGCCGCGCGGTCCTCCAGGAACACGGCGATGCCGATCGACGCCTCCATCATGCTGAGCTCCCAGTTGCCGTTGGTGTTCGCACGGCCGTTCTGGATCTCGGGCAGGTAGACGGTGCGCAGCATCGTGGCGAACCGGGCGCTGTTCGGCCAGGTGCCGTAGACGTGCTTCATGATCTCGGCGGCCTTGGGCCAGCTGCTGGCCGACCACGCGGTCTGCAGCGGGGCGTTCGAGTTGGTGTGGTCGCGGATGGTGTTCGACCAGGCGTCCATGATCTGGATGGCCTTGGTCGCGTACCTGGCGTCGCGGGTGACGTACCAGGCGAGCGACAGGGTGTAGGCGGCGAGCGCGTCCTCGCGTTCGTCGGTGCAGCCGTTGTTCGGGTTGCTGACGGGGCCGCACTCCACGACGGCGCGAGGCTTCGGCGTGCGGTTCAGGTCCGCGTACTTCGACGCCATCATGCGGTCGTAGGCGGTCTTCCACGGCTGGGCGCCCGCGAGCACCTTGGTGCGCATGAAGTCCAGCTGCGGCCGGGAGACCACGACTCCCGGGTGGACGAACGTCGCCGGCGCCGCTTGGGCGGTGACCGGGACCAGGAGGGATGCCAGCAGTGCGATCAGCACCGTGCAGGAGCGGGTGACCATGCGGTCAGTGTTAGTGGTCTATACCTTTCCGGTCAACCATTCCGGAACAACGTTCACGCTGGTGAACAGACCTCAAGCGGGACAACGAAAATCCCCCGGTGCGCGGGAGGGGCACCGGGGAATTTCGCCTACCTGAACTGCGTGGTCAGGACGTCACTCGCGGCACTTCTTGCCGGTGTTGACGCAGTTGACGAGGCGGTTCATGATCTTCTGCGACATCACGTTGGCGAAGTCGTCGTGATCGGTGAGCGGGTTGTGCTCCTCCTCCGGGAAGGAGTCGACCAGGTAGCGACCTTCCTGCTGGACGTTCAGCGGGATGTTGTAGGTCAGCGAGATGCGCAGCTGCGGCACGGCCTTGAAGCCCTGCTTGCACTTGCCGTTCTGGTCCGGGAACACGATGTGGTCGCGGTGGTTCGCGGAGTCGATGTTCTTGCCGTCCCAGCAGCTCGGGAAGTCGTGCACGCGCTTGACCTTCTGGCCCTGCGGGCAGATCGGGTACTTGTCCATCAGGACCTTGTCCTCGAAGCCCGTGCAGGTCCAGGACGCCTTGGCGTTCTTCGGGCCGTTCTGGCCGGCCTTGGCGTCGCCGTAGAGCACGCGGAGGAACTTGGGCATCGCGGTGACCTTGCCGACGGGCGAGCCGCGGAAGGTCAGGTCGACGACGGCCGGGCGCTGGATCTCGCCCTCGTTGCCCTCGAGCTCGTTGTTGGCGTTCTCCTCGCCGTTGTTCTGGTTCTTCTTGTCCTCGGTGCCCTCGGCCTGGGCGTCCTCGGAGTTCTGGCCACCGTTGTCGAGGCCCTGCTGGCCCTGGGCCTTGTCCTTCACGGCGCACGCGGCGGCCGGGTTCAGGTCAGGCGCCTGCTGGCCCTGGCGGCTGAACGCCAGCATCATCCGGTTCAGGATGGCCGCGCGCTTCTCGCGCGTCGGGCCGACGATGATGTTGTCGCGGTCCTGTGCCTTGGTGGCCGCGACCTTCTTCTCGGCCTCCTCGGTCACCTTCTCGATGTTCTCGAGCTCGCGGTCGATCTCGGCCTGGGCCGCGTCCGGCACGTCCTCGGGGAGCAGCGACGCGACGTCCGGGCACTCGAGCTGGGCCGCTTCCTTGGCGGCCTTGTCCTTGTCCTGCTGCGCCTTGTCGTCCTTCTTCGGCGGGGCCTGCTCGGCGGGCGGCGCGGCCTCCTCCGCCTCCTCCGCCTCCTCGTCGACGATGCGGACGACGGGCCAGAAGTAGGCCGACTTGTCACCGTTCTTGCACGTCGTGCCGGCCGCCTGCAGCGACTGGTTGTTCGAGTCCGCGTTCGTGGACAGGTTGCCGACGTAGTCGTGCAGGTGCTCGGCACCGTTGCGGACACCGGGCTGTGCGATGAAGTTGTCCGGGTTGAAGTGCCCGTTCTCGTTCCGTCCGCAGTTCACGGTGAACGTGCCTGTGGTGGCGTTGTTCTGTTGCCTTGGTTTCTTGACGTTCGGCTTCACCTTGGTGATGTCGACGAACAAGCTCTTGTCCGGTCCGTCGGCGAGCGCGGAGCCATCAGAAGAACTGATGGCCACCACCGCGGCACCGCCCGCGACCACGGCCATCGCCGCAGCGGCGGCGGTGAGCCAGATCGTGGATTTCCTCCGGTGAATAGCCATTTGCCACCTCGTGGTAGTCAGATAAAACGGCATGGCGAAGCTGACGGCGGTATGGGCCGCTATCTTCGGAATGAACCTGGGTGTGCTGTTTTACTAGTACGAACGAGATTTCCGCCGTGTTTTCTTCGATCGGGATATCATTCGCATCCCCACCAGCGCGAGCGCGAGCACCGCGATGGCGCCGAAGAAGACACCGTTGTTGTCACCGAACACGCCCTGCTCGGCGGTACGGGTGAACCTGGTGCCCTCCGGCACGGTCGGGATCACTCCGTCGGTCGGGTTCGCCGTCTGTTCGGCCGCCGCCTGGTCGCCCGTCGCGTCCGCTGCCCCGGTGTTGTTCTCGGCGGGAGGCGGAGGTGCGAGCGGCTGCGGTGACTCCAGTCCGGCGAAGTCGACCTTGCCGGTCTCCTCGAGCACCTTCATGTGGTCGAAGACGGTGATCATCGCTTGCGTGGAAAGGATGCGGATGAGCTCGTTCTTGGTGCCGGCCCGGATCTGCGCCGCGTAGGCGTAGACCTTGCCGTGGGCCGCGCGGAGCCGGTTGGCGAAGACGACGTCGAACTCGTCGCCGTTCGCCGCGTCCATCTCCGCGAGGAAGCCCTTCTGCTCGTCCGAGGCCTCCGTGGGCAACGTGTGGCCGAGCAGCACGCCCGCCCGGTTCACCACGTTGTCGAGAAGGGTGTGCCCCTCGATGAGGTGCTTGCAGGCCTCGAGGATCTTGGGCTGGTCGGGCCGCTTGGCCCTGCCCTTGTCGCCCGCGGGCTTCTCCCACAACCCGGCCTGCTTGACCCGGTTCATGAAGTCCCGGTCGGCCGGTCCGAGCGGACCCCACTGCGTCTGGACGACCTCGTCGCCCTTGCCGCCGCTGTCGGGCGGCGGCGTGGAGATCGGGGCGGACGGCGTGGTGGGCTGGCCGATGGCGCTCCCGGTGTTCAGGAGCACGGCCAGCGCACAGCCGGCCAGCGCGACCATCAGTCGCGTCGGCTTCGCCAAGTCCATGGGGAGTCGCACGAACGGGAATACGGCCAGGAATGGGAACCTGCCTCAGTTCGAGACGCTGCCGTTACCGAAACGTTATCGAGTGGGCCGCAACCCCCGCCGATCCTGCTCCGAATGCCCGACATAAGGTCGTGAGCATGAGCAAGCGTTTTGTGGCGTTGGGGGACTCGTTCACCGAGGGCGTGGGCGATGAAGACGCTGGTCGTCCGAATGGTGTGCGGGGCTGGGCGGATCGCGTCGCCGACGTGCTGGGGGCGATGGACCCCGAGTTCGCCTACGCCAACCTGGCGGTGCGGGGCCGGTTGCTGCCTCAGGTGCTGGGGGAGCAGCTCGACCGCGCGCTCGAGATGAAGCCCGACCTCGTGTCGCTCTACGCGGGCGGCAACGACCTCATGCGGCCCAAAGTGGACATCGACGCGTTGATGCGCCGGTATCGCGCGGCCGTCGCACGGCTCGTGTCCGCGGGCGCGCGCGTAATCCTCTTCACCGGCGTTGACGGTGGGGACGACCCGGTGTTCCGCAAGATGCGTGGTCGCGTGGCCATCTACAACGAACACGTGCGCGCGATCGCTCATGACCACTCGTGCGTGCTGGTCGACATGTGGAACATGCGTCAGCTTCGTGACCGTCGCATGTGGTCGGCCGACCGGTTGCACCTGAACTCGCTCGGTCACACCGAGGTCGCCATCTCGACGCTGGAAGGCCTGGGGGTCGATCACGCGCTGGAGCGGACCCTGCTCGGCGTCGCGCCGCTGCAGGACCGTCGCGTCCGGCGGGCGGAGGACTGGAAGTGGGCGCGTGAGCACGTCGTGCCGTGGGTGATGCGCCGGGTGCGCGGTGAGTCGTCCGGTGACGTGATCCGTCCGCGCCGTCCGGAGCTGCTGCCACCGTCATAGGTAGAACGTGTTCCTTCAGGCGGCGTTCCTTAACGACGTGACCACGCTTTAGTGACGGGGTTGCGCACGATTCTTTGCATGTAGAACGCGTTCTAGAAGTTGCTTGGGTCTGGATGGATGCAGACCCCTAGCGTTCGTTCGCATGCGTCGCAGGACCGCACTGGTCGCACTCACGATCTGCGCGTTGCTCGCCGGATGCGGAAGCAGGCTCACCGACGAGCAACGGGCAGCCCTCGTCGTGCCGCAGGGAGGGTCGGCCGGCACCCAGGACAGCGCGGTGACCGGCGAGGACGGTGCGGTGTCCGAGGGCACCGCGCAGCAGCCGGGCGCCGCGAACCCGCAGCAGCCGGACAAGCAGCCGAACCCGCCCGGCAGCATCGCGGGCGGCTGCCGGGGCACCGGCGGCGCCACGGACAAGGGCGTCACGGCCGGCGAGATCACGATCGCCAACATCTCCGACATCAGCGGCCCGGTGCCCGGCCTCTTCCAGTCCGCCCAGCAGGCGACCAAGGCGTTCGTCGAGTACTTCAACGCCACCCAGGGCTCGGTCTGCGGCCGCAAGCTCAAGCTCGTCTCGTTCGACTCCCGCACCGACAGCGGCGGCGACCAGCAGGCCACCTCCCAGGCCTGCGAACAGGCCTTCGCGCTGGTCGGCTCGATGTCGGCGTTCGACCAGGGCGGTGGACCGGCCGCCACCGGGTGTGGCATCCCCGACCTGCGCGCCTCGACCGTCACCGCCCAGCGCCAGCGCACCCCCGTGAGCTTCGGCGCCGCGTCGAACGTCGTGAACCTCGTGTCGTCCGCGGGCCCGGACCTGGTCAAGTCGAGCTTCCCGGGCGCGATCGGCAACGCCGCGTACATGTACCTCAACGCCGACGCGAGCGCGCAGAACGCCCGCAGCATGCAGAAGGCGGCCGAGGCGCGCGGCATCAGGTTCGTGTACTCGCAGGCCATCGACATCGCGGACGTCAACTACGCGCCGTACGTGGCGAAGCTGAAGGAGACCGGCACCAAGATCGTCTACTGGATCGGCTCGGCGCAGTACGCGGTGCGGCTGCAGCAGGCGATGCGGCAGCAGGGGTACACACCGGAGGCGTTCATCACCGACCCGTCCGCCTACGACCCGGCCTACGTCCGGCAGGGCGGCGCGGCGGTCGACGGCACCGTCGTCTACACGAACGGAGCTCTGTTCGAGGAGTCGAACGCCCAGGTGGCCCTGTACAAGCAGTGGCTCGGGCGGGTGGCTCCCGGCGCGGCGCCCTCGTACTTCGGGATGTTCGCGTGGGCGGCGGCCCGGTTGTTCGTGACCACGGCGGCGAAGGTCGGGCCGCAGCTGACGCGCAAGGCGATGCTCGACGCCGTGCGACAGGTGCACGACTTCACGGCCGAGGGGATGGTCGCGCCGCAGGACGTCGGCGGGAAGCGGACCTCGGCCTGCATGACGCTGGTGAAGTTGAGGGGCGGGACGTGGTCGCGGCTCGCGCCGGCCTCGGGGTACTCGTGCGGGTCGTTGATCGACACGGGGGTGGGCGGATGACGTACCCGGTCCTCCGGCTCGCCGCCGGGGATGGGCGGTCGTGCGCCGCTCCCGGCCTCGCCGCCAGGGGTGCGCGGACGCCCGCGGGGAGAGGCGCATGACAGCCCTCCTCGCCTACACCATCTTCGGCCTCGTCACGGGCGGCGCGTACGCCGTCGTCGCCGGGGGCCTCGTGCTGACCTACAGCACCTCCAAGGTGTTCAACGTCGGCCACGGCGCGATCGGCATGGTCATGGCGTTCCTCTACTGGGAGCTCGCCGAGAACCGCGGCCTGCCGCAGTGGCTCGCGCTGCTGCTCGTGGTCGGCGTGTGCGCGCCGTTGTTCGGTCTGGTGGTCGAGCGGTTCATCATGCGCAGGCTCGCGGGCGCGCCGGTCGGGATCACGCTGGTGGCCGGGGTCGGTGTGCTGGTCGGGCTGATCGGGGTGGCGCAGGTGGTCTGGCCGCCGCAGGCACGTCCGGTGCGGCCGTTCCTCGACCAGCTGGGCGTCCACATCGGACAGTCGTTCGTCAGCGGGCACGACCTGGTGACGCTGGTCTGCGCGGTGCTCGTCGCGGGCGGGCTGTACGTGGTGCTGAACCGGACGCGGACCGGGCTCGCGATGCGGGCCTGTGTCGACGCGCCCGAACTGGCCTCGTTGTACGGCACGCGGCCCGCCCGGCTCTCGGCGCTGAGCTGGGCCATCGGGTCGGCTCTGGCGGCGCTGGGCGGGATCCTGCTGACGCCGGTGGTGCAGCTCGACTACGTGACGATGACGCTGCTCGTGATCACCGCGTACACCGCGGCGCTGGTCGGGCGGCTGCGGAGTCTGCCGTGGACGTTCGCCGGGGCGCTCGGGCTCGGGCTGGTGCAGTCGTACGCGGTGGCCTACCTGCCGTCGTCGCCGTTCTGGATCTCGTTCCGGGCGGCGATCCCGGCGCTGCTGCTGTTCGTGGTGCTGCTCGCGATGCCGCAGTCGCCGCTGCGGATCGGTGGTGTCAGGGGAACCCGTGGCCTCGCCGTGCCGAACGGGCTGACCACGGGTGTGGGCGCCGGGCTGTTCCTCGGTGTGGTCGCGGTGCTGGCGTTGCTGGTGGACTCGGTGGTGGCCGGACAGCTCGCGCTGGCGCTGGTGTTCGGGATCGTGCTGCTGTCGATGGTGCTGCTCACCGGGTACGGCGGGGTGGTGTCGCTGGGGCAGTTCACGTTCGTCGGGGTGGGCGCGGTGACGGTGGCGCGGCTCGGCAGCCCGTCGCCCCTGACGCTGCTGGTCGGGGCCGGGGTCGCGGCGGTGGTCGGGGCGCTGATCGCGTTGACGGCGTTGCGGGTCAGCGGGCTGTACCTGGCGCTGGCGACGCTGGGGTTCGCGCAGCTCATGGACAAGCTCGTGCTGCAGTCGCCGATCGCGTTCGGGGTGCGGGGCAGTCTGCAGGTGCCGAGGCTGGTCGAGTCGGCGACCGGGCAGCTGCTGCTGGCGGCGGGCACGTTCACGCTCGTCGGGATCGGGGTGCTCGCGATCCGGCGGGGCCGGCTCGGGCGGCGGATGATCGCGGTCAAGGACAGCTCGGCGGCGTGCGCGACACTCGGGCTGAACGTGCGCTGGATCCGGGTCTGGGTGTTCTCGCTGTCGGCGGCGATCGCCGGGCTGGCGGGAGGGTTGTTCGCACAGCTGCGGGAAACCGTGGCGGCGAGCGACTTCCAGCTCTTCAACAACCTGCCGTTGCTGCTGTTCGCGGTGATCGCGGGTGTGACGTCGGTGTCCGGCGCGTTGCTCGGCGGGGTGCTGCTGATGCTGCTTCCCGTGCTGCAGAGCGGGTTCCCGGCGTTCGCGGGTGTCGCGGTCGTGCTGCTCGGCGTCGCGGCGGCCGGCCTCGCACGGGATCCGAACGGGCTGGTCAGCTGGGGTTTCCGGGCCTGGTCCTGGCGGCGCGCATGAGCACGTTGCGGGTGGAGGGCGTGACGGTCCGCTTCGGCGAGGTGACCGCGGTCGACGACGTGACGCTCACCGTCGAACCCGGCGTCACCGGGCTGATCGGGCCCAACGGCGCGGGCAAGACGACGTTGTTCGACGTGATCAGCGGGCTGCGCAAGCCGACCGCCGGACGGGTGGTGCTCGACGATCTCGACATCACCGCCAAGGGACCGCACCAGCGGTCCAGGCTCGGCGTCGCGCGGACGTTCCAGCGGCTCGAGGTGTTCGGGTCGCTGACGGTCTGGGAGAACGTCGTGGTGGCGCTGGAAAGCCGGCGCCGGTCCGTGAAGCTCGCCGACGAACTGCTCGGCCGCGTCGGGATCGCGGACTTCGCGGGCAACCAGGCCGACACCGTGCCCACGGGCGCCGCACGGCTGCTGGAACTGGCCCGCGCGCTCGCCACCGACCCGTCGCTGCTGCTGCTCGACGAACCGTCGTCCGGCCTCGACCGCGCCGAGACCGACGCGTTCGGCGAGCTGCTGCGGCAGCTGAGCGCGGAGGGCCGCTCGGTCGTGCTGGTCGAGCACGACATGGACCTGGTGATGGGGTACTGCGACCGCGTGCACGTGCTGAACCTGGGACGGCTGCTGGTCTCCGGCACGCCCGACGCTGTCCGTGCGCACGAGGGAGTCCGGGAGGCGTACCTCGGATGATCGACCTGAAGGACGTCCACGCCGGCTACGGCCGCATCGAGGTGCTGCGCGGGGTCTCGCTGAACGTGCCGCGCGGCACCGTCACCGCGTTGCTCGGCCCGAACGGCGCCGGCAAGTCGACGCTGGTCAAGGTCCTCAGTGGACAGATCAGGGCCACCTCCGGCCACGTCCACCTCGGCGGCGTGCACGTCAACGACGCCGCGCCCGACGAGCTCGCCCGCGCCGGCCTGTGCGTGATCCCGGAGGGCCGCGCGATCTTCCCGAACCTGACCGTCGCGGAGAACCTGAGGCTCATGCGCGGTGACGCCGGTGTCGTCTACGACCGCTTCCCGAAGCTCGGGGCACGGCAGAAGCAGCTCGCGGGCTCGATGTCCGGCGGCGAGCAGCAGATGCTCGCGTTCTCCCGCGCGCTGATCACCGACCCGGCCGTGCTCGTGATCGACGAGCTCTCGATGGGCCTCGCCCCGGTCATCGTCGCCGAGCTGTACGAGGTCGTGGGGGAGCTGGCGCGGTCCGGCGTCACGATGCTGATCGTCGAGCAGTTCGCCGAGACCGCCTCGGCCGTCGCCGACCAGGTCGTCGTCATGACGCACGGCGAGATCTCGGCGGACGACGACCTGGCCACCGTCTACTTCGGAGGGACGTCATGAGGTACGCGCTCGTCCTGCTGCTCCTCCTGCTGTCCCCGGCACCCGCGAGGGCTGCGGACATCGGAGGCTTCACGCTGACCGCCCGCGCCGCGCCGGTGTCGGTGCTGCTGCACACCGACCTGATCCCGGTGCCGGCCGAACCGCAGGGCGAGGTGCACCTCTCCTACACCCAGACCGAACTGGGCTCCGGCCCGATCGGCCGCTCGCTCGCCAGCTCGCTGTGGCCGGGCGCGGCCGTCGGCACCGGCCTGCCGCAGCTGCTCGGGTTCCCCTACCCGGTGCAGGCCGGCGCGGCGCACCCCGGCGGCCCGGCCGACCAGCAGCAGCCTGGGATGCGCGCCGCGGCCGGTGCCGCGAAGGCCGAGTCCCACGCGGGCGCGAAGCAGGAGGTGCCGTTCCTGCTGACCGCCGACGGCCTGTCGTCCAGCAGCGTCAGCTCGGTCGGCGCCACGGAGGTCAGGTCGGTGGCCGTCACGTCCGCGCAGACGATCTCGGTGCTGGCGGGGCTGGTCGTGATGTCGGGCGTGAAGTTCGAGTCCGTCGCCGTGAGCGACGGCGGCAAGGGCAGCGGCACCAGCACGTTCTCGGTCGCCGAGTTCACCGTGCTGGGCCAGAGGTTCCCGGTCAAGGCCCCGGACGCGCCACCGCACGGCTTGCTGAAGGCGTTGGAACCACTGGGAGTCACCCTCGCCTGGCCCACGGCCACGACGAAGCTCGAAGGCGCGGCGGCGACATCGAGCAGTCGCGGCCTCACCCTGACCGTCGACGTGCTGGCGTTGCGCACGAAGCTCGGCCTCGGCGGCATCCTGGACGGCATCGTGGCCCCGCTGCTGCCCAAGGAACTCGTGCCGCTGCTCAACCCGCTGCGCAAGATGGTCGTGGTCGTCGGCGACACCGAGGCCGCCGCAAACGCTTCCGCCGCAGCACCCCTGACCCCGCCCGACGCACCGGCCCCGGTCGCCCCCGTGCCCCCGGTCGCCGACGCGCCACCACCCGCACCGGGCGGTGTGCCTCCGGTCGCGGGCGTGACCCCGCCGTCGAAGTCCGTCACCCCGGTCGCCTCGGCCCGCGCCAAACCCCGTTCGCTGCTCGACTTCCCCGGCGTACCGGCACTGCTGGTGCTCACCGGCCTCGGGGTGGCCGCGGCGGGAGCGTTCGGCATGAGGTCGTTCGGCACGTTCCTGCTGGGCGGCGCCCCCTGTCCCTCCGGGCACCCCACCGGTGTCCCCGACCTGCGGGTGAACCCATGACGATCCAGGACCGGCGCCGCGCCAGGATGCGCAGCGGACTCGGCCTCGCGGGCACGATGCTGATGACCGCGGGCATCGCGGCGATCCTGTTCGCCTGGTGGGGTGTCGCGCACACCGGCTACACGTTCGAGCAGATCCCGTACGTCGTGTCGGGCGGGATCCTGGGCGTCGGGCTGATCGGGGTCGGTGGGTTTCTGTACTTCGGGTCGTGGCTGACGAAGCTGCTGGAGGAGCAGCGGCAGACGACCTATGCGCTGTTGCAGTTGCTGGAGGAGCGGGATCGGGAACGGGTGGAGCGCACCAGCGTGCTGTGAGGGCGCAGGCGCGACGACCGTCCCGTGAGGACCGCGTTGGAGCCAATTGGACGCGATACGCGGTATGCGTTGCCTGAATGTCCGGATCGAGACCGGAAGTGGCCGTGAGGCGAGCGATGTCGTGACCATCCATCTGCTCGCAGCGCAAGCAGGCGCCTCCCGGTCGCGGTACCGGTTTCTCCCACGTCAACGACTTCCGTCAGTGGTCACCTGACAACAGTGTCAAGTGGACCGAGCGTGAGAGCGTTCCCTCGCAACGTCCTGACGAGCGCGAACGATGTCCGGTTCATCCCCTTGAACAGGTGGTTTAGACCAGTTAACGTGCCTGCCATCACGTTCCCCTGCACGTGAACGGAGCACCATGAAGAAGTTTCGCTGGCAGATCCTGACCCTCGGTCTGGCGATAGCCACTGTGGTCGGAGGCGTTGTCGCCGCGCCCGCGAGTGGCGCATCGGGCGTGACGGCGGCGTTCACCAAGACCTCGGACTGGGGCAGCGGTTACGAGGCCAAGTACACGATCTCCAACAGCGGCGGGTCCGCGCTCACGTCGTGGACCGTCGAGTTCACGCTCCCGGGCGGGCAGTCGATCGCGTCGCTGTGGGACGGCAGCTACGGGGCGAACGGTCAGAACATCACCGTCCGCAACACCTGGAACGGCAGTGTTCCCGTCGGCGGCTCGGTGAGCTTCGGCTTCACCGTCAAGGGCTCCGGCGCGACCCCGTCGAACTGCAAGGTCAACGGTGGTTCGTGCGACGGCACCGGCAACCCGCCGACGACGACCACGACCACCACCACGACGACGACGTCGAACCCGCCGTTGCCCGGCAACGGCCGCGGCGCGCCCTACCTCTACCTGGGCTGGGGCAACCCGCAAAGCGCCACCGACGTCATGCGCCAGACCGGCGTCAAGTGGTTCACCCTCGCGTTCATCCTGTCGAGCGGTGGCTGCACCCCGTCGTGGGACGGCCAGCGTCCGCTGACCGGTGGCGCCGACCAGCAGACGATCAACGCGATCCGCGCGGCCGGTGGTGACATCGTGCCGTCGTTCGGTGGCTGGAGCGGCAACAAGCTCGGCCCGAACTGCTCGACCCCCGAGGCGCTGGCCGGTGCGTACCAGCAGGTCATCGACGCCTACGGGCTCAAGGCGATCGACATCGACATCGAGAACACCGACGAGTTCGAGAACGCCGTCGTGCAGGACCGGATCATCACGGCTCTGAAGATCGTCAAGCAGAACAACCCCGGTGTCCAGACGATCGTCACCTTCGGCACCTCGACCACCGGCCCGAACTTCTACGGCAACCGGCTGATCGACCAGGCCAAGGCGCTGAACGCGAACATCGACGTGTTCACGCTCATGCCGTTCGACTTCGGCAGCTCCAACATCCGCCAGGACACCATCGGCGCGGCCACGGGGCTGAAGGACAAGCTCAAGTCGACCTTCGGCTGGAGCGACGCCGAGGCGTTCAAGCACGTCGGCATCTCGGGCATGAACGGCCTGTCGGACCAGCGGGAGCTGACCACGGTCGACGACTGGACCGCGATCCGCGACTGGTCGAAGTCCAACGGCCTCGGGCGACTGGCCTTCTGGTCGGTCAACCGCGACCGCGGCGGCTGCGACGGCCAGGTGTCCGCGAGCTGCTCCGGCATCGAGCAGGCCGAGCTCGCCTTCACGAAGATCACCGCCGGCTTCTGATCACAACGAGTTCCTGATCGACTACAAGCCGTCAGCGCCATTTAATCGGTGGCGCTGGCGGCTTACTCTTGTGCCATGCGACGACGACATTGATCTTCAACTGATCTATCCCGAACCGCGACGGCGTGGGCGTGGTGTTCGCACCTGGTCCCGATCTACGCGCTGTACGCGTTGCTCTTCGCCGACAGCGGGCTGTCGGACGCCTCCATCTCGGTGCTGCTCGCGATCTGGTCGCTGACCTCGGTCGTGTTCGAAGTGCCGTCGGGTGCGCTGGCGGACCGGTTCTCGCGGCGGAGCTGCCTGGTCGCTTCCGGTGTGCTGCAGGCACTCGGGCACGCGGCCTGGGTGCTGTTCCCGTCGTTCTGGGGATTCGCGGCCGGGTTCGTGCTGTGGGGTCTCGGCGGCACGCTGCAGTCCGGCTCGTTCGAGGCCCTCGTCTACGACGGGCTCGCGGCCAACGGCGACGAGGACCAGTACGGGCGCCTCAACGCGCGCGTCGACACCATCGAGCTGATCTCGCAGGTGCCGGTCGCCGTCGTCGCCACCGTGCTGTTCTCCCACGGCGGTTACGAGCTGGCGGGCTGGGTGTCCGTCGCGGTGTTGCTGGCGTCGTCCGTGATCGCGCTGCGGTTCCCCGAACCGGAACGCGGTGACGAGGACGACGACGAACTCGGCTACCTCGCGACGTTGAAGACCGGCCTGCGGGCGTCCATCCCGATCAGGCGCGCTGTGCTGGCAGTGGCCCTGGTGTACGCGATCGACGCGTTCGAGGAGTACTTCACGCTGCTGGCGCAGGACTGGCACGTGCCGACGGTGTGGGTGCCGATGGCGACGATCGGGGTGCCGCTGATGGGCGCCGCCGGTGCCTCGCTCGGCGGGCGGCTGCCGTTCCGGGGCTGGGTGCTGTTCGCCTCGGGCGTGCTGCTGATCGCGGCGGCGTGGCTGGCGGTTCCGGCGGCGATCGTCCTGCTGGGACTGTTCTACGGCCTGTACCGATTCGTGCTGGTGCACGTGGAGACCGAGCTCCAGCACCGGATCGAGTCCGACGCGCGTGCGACCGTCACGTCCGTGGCCGCGATCGGCTCGGAGTTCGTGGCGTTCGCGATCTACGGACTGTGGGTGCTGGGCTCGGCCGTCGCCATCGGCGTGATGGTTCTCGTGGTGGCGCTGGTGATCTGGCGCCGTCAGTGAGGCAGGGCGCGCTTCGGGCGGCGTTCGTCGGTGGACTCGCGGTACTCCTCGATCGCGAGCGCCACGTCGAACGCCGTCCGCGTCTTCTCCAGCGCCGGCAGGTAGTGCACGCCACGGGCCAGCGCGTCGAGGTCGACGCTGAAGTACACGCCCATCAACGGGTTCACGAACAGCTCGCTGCCCTCGGTGCGCGTGGTGAACCGCACGTTGCCGAACTCGCCTCGGAGAGACGCCGCGATCTGGCCGTTCACGATGCTGGGCGACAACGGGGTCGCGTCCTGCGCCTGCTGGACGGCGGTCGTGTAGGCGCGGGCCTCGAAGCTGTCCGACGGGATCGACAACGCGCCGAGGTATGCGCCCTGCTTGTCCAGCGCCGCCAGGTTCTCCAGCACGTGCGCGTGGCACACGCCGTGGTGCGCGTCGATGCCGAACCCGAGGCTGGTGACGATCTTCACGACACCGTCGACGCCTGCCACGGCGGCGAGGCTCGTCATGTCCTCGGTCGGCGTGCCGAGGTGCTGCTCGTCGCCGCGCAGCAGGATGTCCGTGCCGCCGTCCACGAGCACGACCGCGTCGATGGAATGCTTCTCGATGATCGTCCGGTACGCGCTGCGCAACGGCCGCACGCCCGTTCGCGGGAACGCGTAGACCGTGTCGCCGAGGAACCGGGCGAGCTCGCGTTCGGGGAAGTAGGCGTCCTCGCCGGAGGTCTCCGGTTCGACGGCGGCGAGCCCCGGCTCGATCCACGCGTCGAGGTCGAGGCGTTCGAGGTCGCTGAAGCTGAGGCTCGCGTAGTGCACGAGCTTGCCCTCGTTCCGCAGCGCGACGCCGAGCGGGATGCCCGCGAACACGTCGAAGCCGCCGCCCGCCCCGGCGATCAGGACGTTCCGTGCTTTGTGGAGTCTGGTGAAGAGCGGCGGCTTGGCAAGGCTGAACACACCCTCGACCCTAGCTTTTCGACGTCCTCGGGGCTGCCGACTTTCACGAGCAGCCGGTCGGGTTCGTGCGCGAGGCCCTCGTCCAGTTCGTTCGCCAGCACGCCGATCCTGGGGTGCGCCGCCTGGTCGCGGTACCGGCGCACGTGCTCGGTCTGGCCGGCGAACACGAACAGCCCGTCGTCGTGCTCCGCCGCCAGGTCGGCGATCTCGGGCGAGCGCGTGCAGGCGTGCCAGACGTACGGCCGGTCCGGCCACAGGGCCCTGAGCCGCTCGTAGTTCTCGATCGTGAGCGGCAGGCCGTACTCGATCTCCTCGCCGAACCAGCCGAACACCTTCGCGGTGTTGCCCCTGCCCAGGACCAGGTCCGTGCGGCCGGGGGCGAGCAGGGCGAGCGTCGCGTACTCGGCGGCGAGCCGGGCCGGGTCGTTCGTGGTGATGAGCGTGGTGGCGGTGGAGAGCCGCAGCGTCGTCCTCGCCGCGATGTGGGCGAGGAGCGTGGTGGGGGAGGAGGAGTTGTACGGCGGGTTGTGGTGCTCGCCGACCGCGAAGACGTCCAGGCCCGCCTCGCCGGCCGCGACCGCCAGGGCGACGATGCCGGCCGGGTCGAGGTCACCCGCCGTGAACACGCCGATCTGCACGGTGCCCAGTGTCCTCCACGAACGCTGTGAGGAGGCGCGGTGCCGCCGCCTGGCCTATTCCATCGGCGCGGGCGTAACGCCAGGATCTTCCGAACAGATCACACTGCACAAGCTGGACATCCGCGGAGGCCGCCGTGCTAGTCGTACAGATCTTCCTGCCACTGGCGCTGGGACTCGTGATGTTCGGACTCGGACTCACCCTCACCGTCGACGACTTCGCCAGGGTCGCGAAGTACCCCAAGGCCGCGGTCATCGCGCTCGTCTGCCAGGTGGTCGTCCTGCCCGCGATCTGCCTCGGGCTGGTGCTCGCGTTCGGACTGAAAGGCGTGCTCGCGGTCGGCATGATGCTGCTCGTCGCGTCGCCGGGCGGCACGTCGGCCAACCTCTTCAGCCACCTCGCGGGCGGTGACGTCGCGCTCAACATCACGCTCACCGCGATCAACTCTGTGCTCGCGGTCTTCACGTTGCCGCTGGTGGTCGGCCTGAGCATGGCGCACTTCATGGCGGACAGCGCCGAGGTCGGGTTGCAACCGGCGAAGTTCGTGCAGGTGTTCGCGATCGTGCTGGTGCCGGTGGCGATCGGCATGCTGGTACGCCGCAGGTTCGAGGCGTGGGCGTTGAAGATGAACGACCCGGTGCGCATCGCGTCTGTCGTGGTGCTCGTGCTCGTCATCATCGCCGCGATCGCGCAGGCCTACGAGGACCTGATCGCCAACATCGGCACGCTCGGCCCGGTGGCGTTGCTGCTGAGCATCTTCAGCCTGCTGATCGGCTACTACGTGCCCAGGTTGTTCAACGTCGAGCGCAAGCAGGCCATCGCGAGCGCGATGGAGATCGGCATCCACAACGCGACCATCGCGATCACCCTGGCGCTGACCGTGCTGAACGACGAGACGATGGCGATCCCGCCCGCCGTGTACGGCGTGCTGATGTACCTGCCGGCGGCGGTGGCGGCACGGTTGTTGTCGCGCAACAAGGCCGCGGTCTAAAGCGCTTGCGGACGCGGTTAGGTTGAGCGTGACATGCGCTCAACCTCAACCACATTGATAGCGGCCGTTCTCGTTGCCGCAACCGCCGTTCCCGCCCACGCCGCGGGAACCGTCCGCATCGACACCGGATTCGTGTCGGGAACCGACCAGAGCTCGTTCCAGGGCATCCCCTACGCGGCCCCGCCCGTCGGGGAGAACCGCTGGCGCGATCCGCAGCCCGTCACGCCCTGGCAGGGCGTCCGCAAGGCGGACAAGCCAGGCCCTCGGTGCGAAGACGCCGAGGACTGCCTGTACCTCAACGTCACCAAGCCACCGAAGGCCGCGAACCGGCCTGTCCTCGTCTGGATCCACGGTGGCAGCTTCACCAGCGGCGCCGGATCCGACTACGGCGTGGACCAGCTGGTGCGCAAGGGTTCCGTCGTCGTCACCATCAACTACCGCCTCGGCGCCTTCGGCTACTTCGGCTTCCCGGGGCTCGCGGGCTCCGGCGCGTTCGGCCTGCGCGACCAGCAGGCCGCGCTCGAGTGGGTCCGGCGCAACATCCGGCAGTTCGGGGGAGACCCGCGCAACGTCACGCTGTTCGGGGCGTCGGCGGGCGGTCTGTCGACCTGTGCGCAGCTGACCTCACCCAGGACCCGAGGCCTGTTCCACCGAGCCATCATCCAAAGTGGACCGTGCCAGTTCGGCACACCGGCAGGGCAGAACAACGTCCAGCACGTCTGGGCCAAGCGCGAGGACGTCGAACGGGCCGGTGTGCAAGCTTCGGGCTGTGCGGACGTCGCGTGCCTGCGCCGGCTCACGGTCGAGCAGGTCAAGGCGCTGACACCGCAGTTCTCGTCGCCCGCGTACGACACGGAAGCCTTGCCGGAGAACCCGATCACGGCCCTGCGGGAGGGCCGCTTCCACCGGATCCCGGTGCTCGCGGGCACCGCCCGTGACGAGTTCTCCGTGTTCGCCGCGATGTTCTACCCGGTGCTGGACGCGGCCGGGTACGAGCAGGCACTGGTGGAAGGCTTCGGCACGGCCAAGGCCCAGCGGATCCTCGCCGCCTACCCGCCCCGCGGTGGTGACGAACGGGTACCGCTGACGGCCGCGCTCTCGGACATGACGTCGTTCTGCCCGACCGCCGAACTGCGCGCGCAGACCAGGGCGTTCGGCTACGAGTTCGCCGAACCGCACCCGCCGATGATCTTCCCGGACATGCCGGACTTCCCGTACGGCGCCTACCACGGCTCGGAGCTGCCGTTCCTGCTCCGGTACGCCGGAGTCGAGCCGGCGGGGAAGCAGCAGGCGCTGTCGGACGAGATGGTCGAGGCGTGGACCCGGTTCGCGCGGACCGGGCGTCCCGGCTGGGCACGCCAGGACGTCCGGATCCTCGCGACCGAGCAGGTCGCACCGGCCGATCACCGGTGCGACCTCTGGGCTAGCTAGCGGAACCCCGCGGCGCGCGTCCGTGCGACTTGCCGGGCGCGCGCACGCCGTTCACCGCCGAGGTGTCGAACGCGCCCGGAGTGTCACCGATCGGGGTGCTCGGCCCGGTGCGGCCGGGCTGGCCCTCGTCGAACAGCACGACCGCCGCCGCACCCGTGGCCTGCGCGTTGAGCACCTCCACGGTGAACCCGCACGCGGTGGCAGCGCCACGTCGACCGGCCGGAGGGTGCGAGACCACGTAGTTCACCGACGCCTGGTGTCCAGGACGTCCGGCCGCGCGGTCGCCAGTGGTAGAACCAGTGTCAGGACCGCGAACAGTGCGAACCGCCGAGGACGTCGGACCATCGGTGTGCCTCCATGCGCACATCGCCGCCGAATGCATCCCCCGTGATGTCTCTCGTCCGAAGCGGTCGCCGTGTTGCCACCGGAGGTGGGTGTTTGTTCCGTTTGCTGGAGACCGCCGTCCGCGTCGAACCGCTGGCAGGAGATGGTCTCACCAACGTCCTGCACCTCGTGACGCTCGCCGACGGCCGCAAAGCCGTGCTGCGGCAACCGAAGGTGGCGCGCGACCTGCCGAAGTTCGTCGTGCCCGGCGCACCGGAGGTCCTCGCGCACAACGGCCGCGGTGACGTGCTGGTCGAGTACGTCGAGGGCCGGACGCTCGCGGACGCGTTGCCGGTGTCCGAAGAGGTCTGGCGCAGCATCGGCCTGGCGTTCAGGAAGATCCACGAGGTCGGCCTTCTGCACAACGACGTGAACCTCTACAACATCATTGTCGGAGAAGGGAAAGCCACGCTGATCGACTGGGACAACCCCGGTCAGGGCAACCCGCTCGACGAGCTGGCGGCGTTCGAGGAGCACCTCTACCTGCACGGAACCGCGCTGCCGCAGGCGTTCTGGATCGGTTACGGCTCGATGCCGGACCTCGGGTTGTTGCGCGTGCACCGGATCGCGGGCTGCATCGGCTGGCTTGCGAGCGAGGACTGGCGGGAGTGGGAGGCCGACACCACCCTCCGGCCCGAGTTGCTGGCCAGGGTCCGGAACTGGCGGCGGCTCCTCGCGAGGTGGCTCGCCGACCAGTTCCGGACAGCGTTGGTGGAAAGCGGCGGGCTAGCGGCTGAGGTTGCGGTACTTCAGCACCGAGAGCGGCCAGAAGATCGCCACGAACACCGCGGGCCACAGCACGGCGAGTAGCAGCGAGTTCTGCGCCGCCCACGAGTCACCGCCGACCCCGGGGTTGCCGAACAGCTCCCGCGCGGCCGCCACGGTCGACGACAGCGGGTTCCACTCCGCGACCACCCGCAGCCAGCCCGGCATCAGCTCCGGCGAGACGAACGTGTTCGCGAACATCGTCAGCGGGAACAGGAACATCCACGACGCCTGCGCGGCCTCCGGCTTGACCAGCAGGCCGAGGTAGATGCCGATCCACACCAACGCGAACCGCAGCCACAGGAACAGCGCGAACGCCACCAGCGCGTTGAGCAGCCCGTCGCGGAACGACCAGCCGATCACCAGGCCGCACAGCGCGAGCACCAGCAGTTCCAGCGACGAGTTCACCAGGTCCGCGATGCTGCGCCCGGCCACGACGCCGGTCTGCGACATCGGCGAGGCGCGGAACCGGTCCGTGACACCCCGGTCGGCGTCCATCGACACCATCATCATCGTGGTGCCGACGCCGAACGCGATGGTCTGGCCGAACATGCCCGGCAGCAGGAACTCGATGTAGTCGCCGCCGCCGAAGACGTTCATCGCGCTGCCGAACACCAGCCCGAAGATCAGCACCGAGATGATCGGGTAGGCGAGGTTCGCGAACACCCTGACCGGCTCGCGGACCCAGTGGATCAGGTCTCTCTTCGCGACGACCCACGAGTCGATGGCCGCGTACCTCATGCCTGCACCTCCGAGGCCTTGTGTCCGGTGATCGCGAGGAAGACCTCGTCCAGCGTCGGCCGCCGCAGGGCGATGTCCTCGGCCTCGACGCCCTTCGCCGCCAGCGCCGACGTCACGCGGGTCAGCGCCGCGACCCGGTCGGCCACCGCCGCGCTCACCCGGAACGTGTCCGGGTCGACCTCGGCGTCGGGTCCGAGCACGTCCGCCACGACCGGCAGCTCGTCGGCGTTGCGGACCACGACCTCGATCCGGTCACCGCCGAGCTTGGACTTGAGCCCCTCCGGCGTGCCCTGTGCGGCGACCCGGCCGGTGTCCATCACGACGATCTGGTCGGCGAGCTGGTCGGCCTCGTCCAGGTACTGCGTCGTGAGCAGCACCGTCGTCCCCTCCGCGACGACCCGCTTCACCTCCCGCCAGACCTCGCCGCGGTTGCGCGGGTCGAGGCCCGTCGTCGGTTCGTCCAGGAACAGCACCGACGGCCGCATGATGAAGCTCGACGCCAGGTCCAGGCGCCGCCGCATGCCGCCCGAGTAGTGCTTGGCCCGCTTGTCCGCGGCGTCGGTGAGCCCGAACTGCTCCAGCAGCTCGTCCGCCCGTTCCCCGGCCTGGCGCTTGGAGAGGTGGTAGAGCCGCCCCCACATGACCAGGTTCTCCCTGCCGGTCAGCACGTCGTCGACCGTGGACTGCTGGCCGTTCAACGCCACCTGGCGGCGCACGGCCGGTGCCTCACGCACGACGTCGTGACCCGCGACCTCCGCCCGGCCGCCGTCCAGGCGCAGCAACGTGGCCAGGATGCGCACCGCCGTGGTCTTGCCGGCGCCGTTCGGGCCGAGCAGCCCGCAGACCGTCCCGGCGGGCACGGCCAGGTCGAACCCGTCGAGCGCCCACTTCTTGTCGAATCTCTTGCGCAGGCCTTCCGCGAGTACCGCGTGTCCCACGACTTCACCCCCGTGACTCTACTGCTTACGTTGTACGCAGGGTGTACGTTGTACACGGTTCTAAGATTCACAGCAAGTTTGTTGGTGAAGGGGGCTCGGTGAAGAGCGATCGTGATCGGAGCGTCCGGCTGCTGTGGGAGCCGCCGGTCGAGCCGAGCAGGGGACCCAAGGCCTCGCTGAGCCAGTCGCGGGTGGTCGAGGCGGCCATCAAGGTGGCCGACGCCGAGGGCGTCGACGCGCTCACCATGCGCCGGGTCGCCGAGACGCTGGGCAACACCGCGATGTCGCTCTACCGGCACGTGCCGGGCAAGTCCGAGCTGCTCGACCTGATGGTCGACGCGGTGTGGGGCGAGACGGAGCTCGCGCCGAAGGGTCACTGGCGGTCGGGGCTCGAGTTCTTCGCGCGCCAGGTGTGGGCGATGTACCGCGCGCACCCGTGGACGCTCCAGCTCACGGCGTCCCGGCGGATGCCGGGCCCGAAGGCCATGGCCCGCCAGGACGCGGCCTACGCCGCCGTCTCCGAGCTCGGGCTCGCGGCCGAGGAGATCGTCGCGGTGGTGACGACGGTGTCGCACTTCGTCGACGGCGTCGGCCGCACGATGGCGGACCGGGTCCAGGCCGAACGGGAGACCGGCGTGTCCGAGGAGGAGTGGTGGAACGGCAGGGAGGCGCTCTGGGAGCACTTCACGCCGGAGCGCCTGCCGATGATGACCCACATCTGGAACTCCGGTGGCTTCGAGCGCCCGCTGGACGAGTTCGAGTTCGGTCTCGCGCGCGTCCTGGACGGTCTCGCGGTGTTCATTGAGTCCGAGGAACGACCGCTGGTTCGTCCACAGGCGTGCCTGTAGTCATTCAAGACGCCTTGAGTCGTCCGATCGAGTGAAAAGGGCAGCTCAGCCGCAGGGTGAAGGGTAGTTGGACGGTTACGTAATGCCATTGTTATGCGCAATCAGAATGAACTCGTTCGCAGGCTGAACCGACCACTCCTATCTGCCCGTTTTCCTTCGTGACACCGTTTCGCCGCGGGGGTCGAATCGGGACGACGAGGAGGTCGTATGACAGCTGGCGCGCACGACGCGGTCACCCTTGGCTGCTACGCGCTCGGCGTTCTGGACGCGCACGAGAGTCTTGGCGTGGAGCAGCACCTTCGGGGCTGTCCGTCCTGCCGTGCGCAGGTCGCCGACTTCCATCGGATCCGAACAGCACTTGACGACGTGCCTCGTGAGGCATTTCTGCACGAGCTCGAGGACGACCTGCCCAAGCCTTCGGACCTGCTGTTGCAGCGCACGCTGCGGCAGATCAGGCAGGAGTCGGTCATCCCGCAGCAGCGGGACGCCGCTCCACGGCCGAGAGCCAGTCCGCAGGTGGTGGAGGACCTTCCCGAACCACAGCACGCCAAGCCCCGGCGCTGGCCGGGGTACCTCGCCGCAGCGGCGGTCGCCGCTGTGGTCGCGTTCGGGGGTGCCGCCGTGTTCATGCAGAACCAGGCGCCCGGCACCAGCATCGCCTCCACTCGCACGGGCGAGGGGACGGCGGGCACGATCAAGCTGGTGGCGGAGATAGTCCCGTCGTCGCAGGACCGCTACCTGGTGACGGCGAACATCGACGGACTGCCCACCGCGCAGAAGTGCAAGCTGGTCGTGGTCGGCACCGACGGCACGAAGACCGAGGCCTTCGCCTGGACCACGACCGACAAGCAGCGGGTCGAGGGTTCCAAGGTGCGGGGCATGGTCAGCGTGTCACCGGACAAGGTCAAGTCGATCTCGGTGGAGAACGCCGAGGGCAAGACGTTCGTGGTGGCGAACCTGTAAGGGCGGAAACAGCCGAAGGGCCCGGATTCTGGAGAATCCGGGCCCTTCGAGTTGCATTGGTGTAATTATGGCTCAGAACGTCGCCGCACTACTTAGACGGCCTGCAATGTGAGCCAGGCGCCGACGACGATGACCATCGCGGCTGTGCCGACCGGTGCGTAATGCGACAGCAGGCGCGTGGCACGGCCGTCCAGGATTCTCTCGACGCGATCCCGCGCCTTCACGAGCAGCAGTCCGACCGCGGTGAGCGTGCCGGCCATGCCGACGCTGTACCCGACGACCAGCAGGATGCCGAACCACGTGCGGCCCAGGGCCATCGCGCCGAGCAGGACCACGAGGGCGGACGGCGAGGGGGCCAGGCCGTTGGCCGCGCCCATGCCGATGAGGCTCGCGCGGCTGTAGCCGTGGCCGTGCCCATGACCGTGTCCGTGGCCATGACCGTGCCCATGTCCGTGGCCGTGACCGTGCCCATGTCCGTGCCCCGTGAGGGCTCCGGCGAGCGCGGGCTCACGGGTCGGCGACAGGGCCGACCGCAGCAGCATCACGCCGATCATCGCGATGAGCACGCCGCTGACCAACCCGAGCCAGCGCAGCACCTCCTCGCCGGCGAGCGCGCTGGACGCGCTGATGACCAGGCCGAGGACCAGCACGCCACCGGTGTGCGTGGCCGTGACCGACGCACCCACGATGAACGCGTCCCTCGGCGTGCCCTGACGTCCGGCCAGGTAGGCGGCGATGAGCGTCTTGCCGTGACCGGGCAACGCCGCGTGCGACGCGCCGAGCACCAACGACAGCAACAACGCCAGGAACCCGAGCCACGGCGTGAGGTCGTCGCTGCCCAGGATGTCGTTGAGCTTGGCCGCCGTGACGCTGAACGACTGGACCGGGGAGCCGGTGGCGATCTTCGGCTCGGACCCGTTGCCCGGTTCGGCGCTGAACGCGACCGTGCGGACGTCCATGGGGCTGCTGAGCAGGTCCTCCGGGTACGTCCGCAGCTCGTCGCTGATGCTCTCGGTCGGCACCTTCGAGTCGGTGAGCCTGATGCCGGTGCCGGCGGCGGTGATCTCGCGCCAGCCGACCCGGTCGACGTTCGACTCGTCCGAGAACTCGAGCCTGGCCGGCCGGTCGAGATCCACCTTCGCGGTGAACTCGCAGACCAGCCGGGTCGTGCTGAGGTCGGCCTGGCCGACCGGGTGTTCCTTGGCAGAGCTCGACAGCGTCCAGCTGATCCGCCTGCCGTCCACGGTGGAACGGTCCGTGCGGGACACCTCGTCGCACCACTGCTTCGCGTCGCGCGCCCGCAGGTTCTCCTGCAGCGTCGGGATCTCCGCCACGTCGACCACGGACCGCAGGTCGATCCGGTCCGGGTGCAGGTGCAGCCCGTGGTAGTGGTTGACGCTGAAGTTGCCCAGCGGGTGGGCGGACGCCTCGCCGTTGATGAAGAAGATGCCGGCGAGCAGCAGAGCCGTCACCAGGACGGGCCGCACCACCCAGTTGGACAGGCTCACCTGCCGCCTCGCAGCTCCGCGAGCTTGCGGCCTGCCTTGAGGGACTGGAGAGGGGAGAAGTTCGCGTTCAGCGTGAGCGCCTGCACCAGCGCCTCCTGCGCCTCGGCGACCCGGCCGAGCGCGGCCAGGATCATGCCGCGGTGGTAGGAGAACGTGGCGTTCCGCCAGCCCAGGGCGACCGCGCGGTCGGAGTAGCTCAAGGCCTCGGCGTCCCTTCCGTTGACGTGCAGGGCCCAGGCCATCGCGTCGGCCACGAAGACGCTCTGCCGGCGGCTCCACTCGGCTTCCGCACGGCGCAGCGCCTGCATGCCATCACCCCGGTCGGCGGCGACGAGGGCCGCGGCCAGATCGTCGGAAGCACCCTGGGACTCCATCAGTCGTTGCTGTTCGGAGAGCACCGCGTACTGCTGGGCGGCCTCGCCGGACCTGCCGTTCGCCTCCAGCAGCTCCGCGTACTCCTGCAGGTACTGGGGCAGGGGAGCGCGCGCCACGAGCCTGCGGTACGAGTCGAGGGCCACCGGGACGTCGCCCCGTGCCGCCGCGACCTTGGCCATGCCCTGAGTGAGAGTCATGTCGTCTCCTCTCGCCGCCAGTCCCTGCTCGTAGTGCTCAGCGGCGACGTCTGGCCGGTTGTGGTCGAACGCGAGTTCGCCCAGCCGGTAACGGCAGAACGCGATCTCCTCGGGCGTCGTGGAGGCCTTCAGCGCACGCTGCATCGCGTCGCGGGCTCCGTCGACGTCGCCGTGGAGTTCGAAGTGGAAGGAAGCACGGGCGAAAGACGCGGTGCCGGGCTTGAGGTCCAGCATCTTCTGCACCGCCTCCTGTGCGCCCGCGTCGTCGCCGAGCTGCGTCAACGCGTCCGCCAGCACGCCGTGGGCCTCCGCAGAGGCCGGCAGTGCGGCAATCGCCTTCAAGCTCCAGCCACGGGCCGTGGCGAAGTCGTGGCGGGCGTTGGCCAGCGTGCCCATGCCGATGGCGGCGAGGCCCGTGTCGCCCGCGTTCTTCAAAGCGCCTTCGGCCTTCGCGTAGTACGCCGGGTCGGCCGTGACCCGTGCCAGCTCCACATAGGACGATCCGAGCCGCGCCCAGGAGTCCTTGTCCTGCGGGAGCTCGTGCAGCCGCTGCTGCAGCTGGTGCACGACCTTGTGCATCTGGTTCTGCTGCGCCACGGCCGGAACAGGGGGCGCGCCCCCGGCCCTGCTGTCGGCAGGACCGGAGGCGGCTAGGTAGGCAAGCGCCGCGGTGACCAGGAGACCCACCGCGACGGCTTGCCGTTGTTGGTACCTCACTTCGAGTGCGACCCGTACTTGCGGATGTGCTGCTGACGCTTGCGCCACAGGAAGAAGCCGGCGCCGAACACGGCCGCGGAGCCGACCGCGGTGGTCATGGCCATCGGGTCGATGTCGCCGATCTTGCCGACCGGGTTGACCGCGACCTCGGCGGTGTTGCCCGAGGCGTTCACCGCGGTGCCGTTGCGCGGCAGGCCCACGTACGGGAAGTTCGCTTCGAAAGGCTGGTCGTTCGCGTCGACCTTGTCACCCGTGGCGAGCGCGTCGACGAGCTTGCCGGACGCCGCCGCGCCCTCCATCGCCTGCACGGCGATGTCCACCACGTCGTCGGTCAGCCGACGGCCGTTCGGGAAGCCCTGCGTGTCACCCGCGAGCAAGCCCAGGCGGTTCGGGTTGGCATTCGGTTCGATCATCATGTTCAGGCGCAGCATCTCGCTCGGGCGGAACCGCCGCGCGTCCACGTCCTGGTTGTTGACCTGCGAGTTCAGGTCGGCGTTGATCTGCGCGCCGAGTTTCTTCGTGATGCCGGTCAGGAAGATCTCGGCCAGGTCGTCGCGCTGGCCCTTCGGCGCCGGGATCTTGTAGATCGCCTCGACGAGCTTCGGCAGCTCCGGGTTCACGACCCGGTCGACGAGCTCCTTCACGCCGGCGTCCTGGTCGGGGCGCAGGCCGTTGAACGCATCCTTGAGGCCCGCGGGGGCCACGACCTCGTTCACCAGCGGGTTGCCCAGCCGCGAGACCTGCACGAAGTCGCCCTGCGGCTCCGCCTTGCCCGGCGAGAGCTTCAGGCTGCGCTTCTGCGTGGTGCTCCAGATGCCGATGTTCGGGTTGCGGTGGTTGTCGTTGCGCAACGCCAGCGCGTTCTTCGGCAGCTGGATCGCGATGGTGTTGACGTTGTACCCGCGCAGCGTGTCCTGGCCGACCTCGCTCAGGTTGCCGCCGTAGAGCAGGTCGAACACCCGCAGGTCGGCGAAGAACGCGTCCTCGGACGGGCCCACGTAGACCTTGCCGCCACCGGCGATCTGCGCGACCGCCTGGTCGCGCAGCTTCTTGAAGTCCGGCATGGACGCCGGGCCGTTCGGAGAGGGTGCCACCGGGGCGTTGTTGACCAGCTTCACCCGCTGGCCGTTCTGGTAGATCGCCTCGAGGTTGTAGCGCTGCCGGAACAGCAGGTTCTCGTCGTCGAGCGAGTCCACCACACCGTTGGCGTACAGGAACGTGGTGTTCTTGCGCCGGTCGTCGGTGTCGAAAGTGAACCGCAGCGTGACGTCGGACTTCGCATCACCGTCGTTGTCGACGTTGAAGTCGTACTGCGCGTCCTCGGCCCACGGGAAGAAGTTCGGGCCACCGTTGGGTTCCTGGAACCCGGACCAGTTGCCGACCAGCGTCACGGTGTCCTTGTGGTCGGGACTCACGAACGCGTACAGGTCCGTGTTGTCCACGGCCGGGTCACCCGCGATGAGCGGGGCCTCGCGGTGGGACGACGCCGTGGCGTTGTTTCCGCCGAACATGGCTGCGTTCAGCAGTGTGGCGGCCACCAGCGCGGCCGCAGCCACCTGGCCGCGCCGACCGCTGAGGGCGTGCGGTGATGACATCTTTGGGCAACCTTTCGGAGAAAAGAACGGGTCAGTCGCTGTCGGGTCGGGCGCTGCCGGTCAGGCGCTGTGCATCAGCAGCGACGGTTCGCTGGAATGACTGGAATGGCTGGAATGACTCGGGTGCTCGCTCGTCCACCGCGCCTGGGTGAAGTCGCGGATGCCCTCGACGAGCCGTTCGACGTCGTGTTCGGGCCGCACCACCAGCCGCGCGAACTTGCTGGTCATGCCGAGCTTGTTGCCGCACTCGCGGATGAAGACCTGGTGGCGCGACAACAGGTGGTCCCTGAGCTCGCGGCCGTCGATGCCGCCGCCGAGCTTGACCAGCAGGAAGTTGGCCTGCGAGGAGTAGACGGTCAGGTCCGGGACGCGCGAGAGCTCCATGCCCATCCGGTACCGGTCCCGTGACAGCAGACGCAGGCTTTCGGCGTACTCACCCTCGTGCTCGGCCAGCATGAACACGACGGTCTCCGCCAGGGAGTTGAGGTTCCACTTCGGCAGGATCCGGCGCATCTTCCCGGCCAGACCGGGGTTCGCGACCAGGTAACCGAACCGGATGCCGTGCAGGCCGAAGTTCTTGCCGAGGCTCTTCAGCACGACCACGTTGGGCCGGATGGACGCCTCGGCCGCGACCGACGGGATGCGCTCGACCTCGACGAAGTCGATGAACGACTCGTCGATCACGACCAGGTCCAGGTCGGAGAGCTCGTCCATGAACCGGATGATCTCCCTGCGCGGCAGGTACCCGCCGTCGGGATTGTTCGGGTTGCAGATCACGGCCACCTTGCTGCCGCGAGCGCGGATGAACTTGATGTACTCGTCGACGTCCAGCTCGAAGTTGTTGCTCTCCTGGAGCAGGAACATGTCGACGCGCTTGTTGCTCTCCATCGGCTGGTCGGTCCAGCGGCCGAACGTCGGGATCGGGATCGCGATGCTCTCGTGGACCCACATGTGGTCCATCCACGTGATGAGCTCGGTCGACCCGTTCGACATCGCGATCGTCGCCGGGTTCAGCCCGAGCACGGTGCTCAGCTGGGCCGCGATCTTCGACGAGTCGCTGGGGTAGAACTTCAGCACCGCCTCGAGGTTCTTCGACAGCTCCTCGAACATCTGCGGCGTCGGGAAGTACGGGTTGCACGGGATGCAGAAGTCGACGAGCTCACCCGCACCGGTCCGCGACAGCTCGAAGTAGGACGGGCTGTGCGCGGTCTGCTGGAAGAGACCCGAGTCCACACCATGCCGCACGCGACCACTCCGTCCTTCGATCCGTTTCCGACATCGGGGCATACGTGCCGATGTTCACCACGGTTCACGGGTCCGTTTCGGGAAGGTCTCGGAAAGGTCTCGGGCGCAACCTCGCGGCCTCCCGTCACCGACCAGCCGGGCAGGTGCATCGGAGTCCACATAGGACGGACGGATCGCGCTGATCCGGGCCTCCGGGTTGCGTGCGCGCGTGCTCGGGTAACCACTCTTGAGGCCCACTCGCGCGCGTGACGTTCGCCAATCGGTCTCGTTTGGGCCAGATTTAAGAACTTTCGCAGGTCAGAAGGGTTGTGAACGCCGCTTCCGGCGGGCTTCGGCCCGTCATTCAACGCGATTTCCACTTCCGTGACGGGCGTCCTGCGAAAAATTGTCAGGGGGGACGGATACCCTGCTGGCAGTCCGCACACGATCAGGGAGCAGTACCCGTGACCGCAGAGACCCTGTACGGGGCCGACGACCTCACCCACCTGGAAGGTCTGGAGGCCGTACGCAAACGGCCTGGCATGTACATCGGGTCGACCGACAGCCGGGGCATCAACCACCTCTTCAGCGAGATCGTCGACAACTCGACCGACGAGGGCGTCGCGGGCCACGCGAAGAAGATCGTGGTCACGCTGCACGCCGACGGCAGCGTCCAGGTCGACGACGACGGCCGCGGCATCCCGACCGACGTCCACGCGAAGTCCGGTCTGTCCGGTGTGGAACTGGTGCTCACCAAGCTGCACGCCGGCGGCAAGTTCGGCGGCTCCGGCTACAAGACCTCCGGCGGCCTGCACGGCGTCGGCGCCTCCGCCGTCAACGCGCTGTCGCACCGCTACGACGTGACGGTGCGCCGCGGCGGCAAGGTCCACGAGATGTCGTTCGCCCACGGCGTCCCCGGCGTCTTCGACGGCCCCGGCCCCAAGGCGAAGTTCACCCGCCAGGCGGGGCTGAAGGTCACCGGCAAGATGAAGCGCAACGAGCCGACCGGCACCTCGACCCGCTACTGGTACGACGCCCGCTACTTCGAGAACGGCGCCGCCCTCGACGTCGACGTGGTCCGCCAGAAGATGCGCAACACGGCGTTCCTCGTCCCCGGCGTCGCCTACGTCCTGCGCACGGCACTGGAAGACTCGATCTCCGAAGAGGTCTTCCACTACCCCAACGGCCTCACCGACATGGTCGACTTCCTGGCCCCCGCAGGCGACCGCGCCGTCTCCGGCACGTTGCTGATCACGGGCACCGGCACCTACTTCGAGAACGCCGCCGACGAGAACGGCGTGATGCGGTCCAAAGTGGAGCGTCAGGCCGAGATCGAGGTCGCACTGCGCTGGGGCACCGGCTACGAGCGCACCGTCGAGTGCTTCACCAACACCATCCGCAACATGCACGGCGGCACCCACCGCCGAGGCTTCGACCGAGCAGTCGTGAAGTCGATCCAGGACGCCATCTCCAAGACCAGGGGGCTCCTGAAGCCCAAGGAGGAGATGCCGACCCTCGACGACGTGCTCGAGGGCATGACGGCCGTCGTCCACGTCCGCATCCCCGAACCGCAGTTCACCTCGCAGACCAAGGACGAACTCTCCACCGCCGGCATCACCAAGGTGCTGCAGGGCATCGTCGACGCCCAGGTCCGCGCCTGGACCGAGGACCGCAAGACCAAGGTGGAGGCCAAGACCGTCCTGCAGAAGGTCGTCGACGCCTCCCGCGTCCGCCTGACCCAGAAGCAGCAGAAGGACGCGGCCCGCCGCAAGACGGCTCTCGAGGGCGCCGCGATGCCGGCGAAGCTCGTCGACTGCCGCACCACAGGTGTTTCGCGTAGCGAACTTTTTCTCGTGGAGGGCGACAGCGCACTCGGCTCAGCGCGTATGGCGCGCGTCTCCGAGTACCAGGCGCTGCTTCCCTTGCGCGGCAAGATATTGAACGTCCAGAAGGCCTCCCTCGCCGACACCCTGCGCAACGCCGAGATCGCCTCCATCGTCCAGGTCCTCGGCGCCGGCACCGGTCGCACCTTCGACCTCCCGCAGATGCGCTACGGCCGAGTGATCCTGATGGCCGACGCGGACGTCGACGGCAGCCACATCCGCACGCTGCTCATCACGTTGTTCGCCAAGTACATGCGCCCGGTCATCGAGGACGGCCGTCTGTACGCGGCCATGCCCCCGTTGCACAAGGTCATGACCCGCGGCCGCAACCCGGAAACGCACTTCACCTTCACCCAGCGCCAGATGGAGCAGAAGGTCGCGTCGCTGGAAAGGGCCGGTAAACAGGTCGTCACCCCGGTGCCGCGGTTCAAGGGCCTCGGCGAAATGGACGCGGACGAACTGTGGGACACCACGATGAACCCGTCCACCCGCTCGGTCCGCCGCATCACCATGACCGACGTCGAGGCCGCCGAGGAAGCCCTCGAACTGCTCATGGGCGAGAAGGTCGAGCCGCGCCGCAACTGGCTCGTCGAGTCCGCCGCCAGGGTCGACCAGTCGGCCATCGACCTCTAAGCCTTCTCAAGAGACAGACGGAGTCACGTAGTCATGGCACGCCGCAAGGGACCCACGACCAAGGTCGACCCAGCCGCGTTCGACAAGGCCGGCGCCAAGGTGCTCGACAACTCGCTGAAGACGGAGATCGAGGACTCGTACCTGGAGTACGCGTACTCGGTCATCCACTCGCGAGCACTGCCGGACGCGCGCGACGGCCTCAAGCCGGTGCACCGCCGCATCCTGTACTCGATGCACGAGCAGGGCTACCGCCCGACGCACGCGTACGTGAAGTCGTCGCGCGTCGTAGGCGACTGCTTCGTGCGTGGGGCGCTCGTGTCGACACCTGGTGGGTTGCGGCCGATCGAGGAGATCGAGATCGGTGATCTCGTGCTCGACGGCCACGGCACTTCGGTGCGCGTGAACGAGGTGTACGAGAACCCGGTCTCCGAACTCGTGCGGATCACCTGGTCGAACGGCCGGTCGATGCTCGTCACGCCGGGGCAGCGGTTCCGGACCGTCGAGTCCGATCTGTCGATCGGCTGGACCGCGGCGAGTGACCTCGCCGGTCGTCAGACGATCGCGTACGGCGCGGACCGGCAGGCAGACCTCGCGTCGGACACCGGTGATCTCGGTGCCTACGTGCAGGGTCTGCTCGTCGCCGAAGGGTTCGCCGTCGACCGCAAGCACGCCGCGGACGGCCGGGTGCGCATCCACATGGTCGACGCCGAACCGCTGGACGTCGCACATGGCTGGGCGATCCTGAACGGGATCACCGTGTCGCGCGGCAAGCGCGTGGCCAAGAACCCGAAGCACAAGGATCAGCACATCCTCACGTTCGCGCGCCACGACGCGTTGCTGGAGGTGGCGACGCCTCTCAGCGCGGACAAGGCCGTGCCGCCGAGCGTGCTGGCCGACCGGTCTGCCTGGGCGCCGTTCATCGCGGGCTTCTTCGACGGCGACGGCTACGTGCGCAAGCACAACCGGGAGATCGTTCTGGTCAGCACCAGCCAGAGGCTGATCGGCCAGTTGCACGGCATGCTCGCGGACACCGGAATCCACGGCCACCACTGGTCGCGGGTCAGCACGACCGGGCACAAGACGTTGCTGGGCTTGTCGATCTCGGGTCGTGACGCCGCGGCTCTGGCGATGGCGCTGCTGCCGTGGACGAAGATCGGCTACAAGCAGGACGGCCTGAGGCAGATCTTGTCCATCGGTCTGCGCTACGGCGGCAAGCAGGGCAACGACAGGTTGCCCTGTGCGCCGGTGATGGCGGAGTTCTCCGCCGCGCACCAGGGGGGTGGCTGGTTCCGCGACACCGACGGCGTGGCGTTCCGCGCGTCGCTGGGCGAGGACGTCCGGTACGGGAAGAACCGGCACGGGAAGTCGCTCGCTGAGCGTTCCTTCCCGCTGTGGCGGGCCGGTGCCGACGGGTGGATCGAGAAGCTGAGCCGGATCGGCTCGCCGCTCGCCGGCCGCCTGGAAGCTCTGTCGGGCTTCAGCTTCCTCGAGGTGGTGTCGGTCGAGCCGGTCGCACCGGACACGACGTACGACATCCAGGTCGCGACCGAAGAACACGCGTTCGTCGTCGACGGCCAGGTCGTCCACAACTGCATGGGCAAGTACCATCCGCACGGCGACACGGCGATCTACGACGCGTTGGTCCGCCTCGCACAGGACTTCAGCCTCAACGAGCCGCTCATCGACGGCCACGGCAACTTCGGCAGCCCGGACGACGGACCGGCCGCGAGCCGATACACCGAGTGCCGCATGTCCCCGGTCGCCATGCAGCTGGTCGGCGAGCTGAACGAGGACACGGTCGACTTCCGGCCGAACTACGACGGCTCGCTGCAGGAGCCGGCGGTGCTGCCGGCGGCATTCCCGAATCTGCTGGTCAACGGCACGTCCGGCATCGCGGTCGGCATGGCCACGAACATGATCCCGCACAACCTCCGCGAGGTGGTCGGTGCGGCGCGGTGGCTCATCAACCACCCCAACGCCGACCTCGACAAGCTCATGGAGTTCGTGCCGGGCCCCGACCTGCCCACGGGCGGCATCCTGCTGGGCCTCGACGAGGTCCGGAAGGCCTACGAGACCGGCCGCGGCGTGGTTCGCATGCGTGCCAAGGTGGAGATCGGTCCGCTGGAAGGCTCTAGGGGGCGGCAGGCCATCACGGTCACCAAGCTCCCGTACGGCGTGGGCTCGGAGCGGATCGTCGAGAAGATCACCGACGAGGTCAACAAGTCCAAGCGCCTCACGGGCATCGCGGACGTCAAGGACCTGACCGACCGCGAGAACGGCATCCGTCTCGTCATCGAGTGCAAGGTCGGTGTCAACCCGCAGGCGCTGCTCGCCGACCTCTACCGGCTGACGCCGATGGAGCAGTCGTTCGGCATCAACAACCTGGTGCTGGTCGACGGTCAGCCGCAGACGCTGGGGCTCAAGCAGTTGCTGGAGGTCTTCCTCCAGCACCGCTACGAGGTCGTCACGCGGCGCACGAAGTTCCGGCGTCGCAAGCGCGAGGAACGCCTGCACCTCGTCGAGGGACTTCTGCTGGCCCTGCTGGACATCGACAAGGTCATCAAGCTGATCCGGGGCAGCGAGAACGCGGCTGCCGCCAAGGACGGCCTGATGAAGCAGTTCAAGCTGTCGGAGATCCAGGCCTCGTACATCCTCGACACGCCGCTGCGCCGCCTCACCCGGTACGACAAGCTCGAGCTCGAGAACGAGCAGGACAAGCTCCGTCAGGAGATCGCCGAGCTCAGCGCGATCCTGGACGACGAGGGTGTCCTCAAGAAGCTCGTGTCGTCCGAGCTCGCCGCGGTGGCGAAGGACCTGGGCGGCGAGCGCCGGACGAGTCTCATCGACGGCGACCTCAAGGAGGTGCTGGCGGCGTCCAAGCCCGCTGGGCCGCTGGAGGTGGCGGACGATCCGTGCCAGGTGATCCTCAGTGCCGCCGGTCTCGTCGCGCGGACCGCGGCCGAGTCGGAGGAGGCTTCGGAGGGCAAGCGCCGGGCGGGTCGTGTGAAGCACGACGCGGTGCTGGCAATGGTGCACTCCACGGCGCGAGGCCAGGTCATCCTCATCACGAACCAGGGCCGCGCGTTCAAGACGGACGTGCTCCCACTGCCCGTGCTGCCGGAACAAAGCGGCACGGTCTCGTTGCGCGGCGGCATGGCGGCGAGTGAGCTGGTGCCGCTGGACAAGGGCGAGAAGGTGGTCGGCATCGCGCCGCTCGACCCGAAGGACTCGCCCGGCATGGCGCTCGGCACGAAGCTCGGCACCGTCAAGGTGTGCGTGCCGGAGTGGCCGGTCCGCTCGGACGAGTTCGAGGTCATCACGCTCAAGGACGGCGACGAGATCGTCGGGTGCACGTGGCTCACCGACGGCAGCGAGACGCTCGCGTTCGTCAGCTCCGACTCGTCACTCCTGCGCTACGACGCGAAACTGGTGCGGCCGCAGGGCCTCAAGGGCGGCGGCATGGCGGGCATCAACCTGAGCGGCGACGCGTACGTGGTGTTCTTCGGCGCGATCCGCACGGACGACGACGAGCACGGCGAGCCGATGGTCGTCACGTCGTCCGGTCAGAGCGTCAAGGTCACGCCGTTCAGCGAGTACCCGGCCAAGGGCCGCGCGACGGGCGGTGTGCGGTCGCAGCGCTTCCTCAAGGGTGAGGACCACCTGGTGCTCGCGTGGATCGGCAGCAGGCCCGCGGGTGCGGACGAGAAGGGCACGCCGGTGGAGTTGCCGGCCATCGACCCGCGGCGCGACGGCTCCGGCCACGCGCACCCCGGCCCGGACATCATCGGGCACCTGATCGAGAGGGACTAGCCGAGGCTCGCGCCGGTGGGGAAGGGCGACCTCCTCACCGGCGAACCGCCGGAAGCGCTGTGCTGGGTGCGAGCACGAAGGCGGAAGTGGCCGCGGCTGATCGGTTGCACCACTAGCATTCCGCCATGGTCCGCACGACTCCGCCGCGCCCGGTCGATCTCGCGGCACACCTGCCCGCCATGGCGCCGCTGGCCCGCACCACCGTTCGGCTGCATCCCCGGCCCGGCGAACCGGGTGCGGCGGACAGTTCGTTCGGTGGTCCGTTGTTGTGGCCGGCGGGGGAGGCGTGGCCGGCGTGTACCGCGCACGTCGGTTCCTTTGTGGATGGCGCGACCATCCCGGATGTGATGGCACGGCGGCGAATCCTGACCGAGGCGTGGTCTCGGCCACGCGAGCACGGCGTGAACCTGTTGACCGCAGAAGAAAAAGTCGTCGTCGACCGCGTGGACGAAGGCACGCGGATAGCGGTCGACGGGCCGATTCCGTTGGTGCCCGTGGCCCAGCTGTACGCGCGGGACGTTCCTGGCCTGCCCCGGCCTGGCGGCGCGGATCTGCTGCAGGTGTTGTCGAACGAGTCTTATCCGACAACGGCCCCGCTTACCGCTCCGTCGCCTGGCGCGACACCTGCGCCGGACTCGGCATCACACCGAAACGCACCCGCCCCTACCGGCCCCAGACCAACGGCAAGATCGAACGCTTCCACCGCACCCTGGCAGACGGCTGGGCCTACGCCCGCCACTACCACTCAGAAACCGAACGCCGAACCGCTCTGCCCGGCTGGCTGCACTTCTACAATCACCACCGAGCCCACTCCGCCATCGGAGGCCAGCCCCCATCACCTGGCTGACCAACCTCCCTGGACATCACCTCTAGAGACCGAAACCGCCCGACACCTCGACGTTCTGCGCGGTGATCCACCGGCCGTCGTCGCCTGCCAGCGCCGCGATGGCCACCGCCACGTCGTCGGGCTCGCCGACGCGCCCGAGTGCGGTCTGCGCGGCCAGTGCGGGGATGAACTCCGGGAACTTCTCGAAGGCGTCGCCGCCCAGCCTGGTGCGGGTGGCGCCGGGGGAGACGGAGTTGACGCGGATGCCGCGCGGGCTGAGCTCCTTGGCCAGGTAGCGGGTGAGCACCACCAGCGCGCCCTTCATGCTGGCGTACCCGGAGTAGCCGGGTTCGGGGCTCTCGGTGGAGCTGCTGGTCGTGTTGACCACGGCGGCGCCGTCCGCGAGGAGCGGGAGCAGGGTCTGGGTGAGGAAGAACGGGCCCTTGAGCAGGACGCGGTAGAACCTGTCGAACAGCTCCTCGGTGGTGTCCGGGAACAGGGCGGTCTGGGCGAAGCCCGCGTTGTTGACCAGGACGTCGACCTCGTTCCGGCCCCATCCCCGCAGCACCTCGGTGACCTGGTCGCGGAACGCCTCGAAGGTGTCGCTGCGGCCGACGTCCAAGTGCAGCGCGGACGCCTTGCCGCCGTTCTGCTCGATGGCCGCGACGGCCTGCTTGGCGCCCGCCTCGTTGGCGCTGTGGGTGAGGATCACCGCGGCGCCTCGCCGGGCGAGTTCGACGGCCGTGCTCCAGCCGATGCCCGAGCTGCCACCGGTCACGATCGCGACTGACATGTTCCTACCGCCTTCTGGATCTGCTTGGTTTCCGATGAACCAATAAGACCAGTCAGGGCAGTGGGAGCAGGAGATCGAAGCTATCGCGTTCTTGCCTGATCCTGCCGGGTTCCGTGTTATTGGCACACGGTGGTCATCGCCTCGGCCAGCGCGTCCGCGTGCAGGCGGTCGAGACGGTGCCGCACCACCGCGGACCGTTCCGCGATCTCCGCGTGCACCTCGCAGCGGATCGACGGGCGGCGGACCTGCTCGGTGTCCTTCAGCTCGGCCAGGAGGTCCGTGGTCAGCCGGTCGAGCACGGGCCGGACCTCGGTGGCCAGGTCGGGGCGCTTCGACGGCGCCTCCCCGGGATGCGCGGTCCAGCGCTCGTGGAGGCCGCGCTGCACGGACTTGTTCGCCTCGATCTGGGCGCGGAAGAACCGGGTTGCGTTCTCGGGGTCGAGGTCCAGCGCCACCGCCTTCGCGCGCACGCCGTCGAGCACGACCTGTTCACGCGCGGGGTCGTCGATGGGCTGGGTGGTGCCGAACTTGGCCGCTGCCACCAGATCCGCGATCTGGACGCGCCGCACGGCCAGGTCGGTGAGATCGCCGAGCCGGCCCACGGGTGCGATCGGGCCGAGCGTCGCCGCCAGGGTGAGCGCGACTGCCATGATCTTCATTTCCGCAGGATGCCACGACTGGCCGCGGACGGGTGTGCACGTCCGAGCGGGTCCGGGCGGGGGCCGCCGAGGCGTCCCCGCCCGCACCACTCCGGGTGGTCACTCGATGTGCAGGCTCTGGATCCTGGCCTCCGTGACGATGCGCTCCGCCTCGTCACGGGCGACGTTGCGCAGCTCGGCCAGCGCCCGCATCGCCTCGGCCCGGCGGGCCGACATCGCGAGCCGGAAGTCCTCGCGGATCCCGTCACGCTTCTCGGCCGCCTCCTCGTCGAGCCGGCGGGCCCGCTGCTCGGCCTCGCCCACGATCATCAGTGCCTTGAGCTGGGCGTCCCGCACGACGTCACGGCGTTCCTCCTCGGCCAGGGCGACCATGCGGGCGAGCCGTTCCGGCAGGCCCTTCGGGTCGATCGGGGTCAGGCAGATGCGGTGCAGGCCGTCCTGCAGGGCGGCGTTCTCCTCCTGGACCGTGACCAGTCTGGCGGCCAGGGCCTCCGCTCGGGCCTCCGAGGCGTCGCGGTCGGCCGTGACCAGGCGAAGCTCGGCTTCCAGCTCGGCGACGTAGTCGTCCACCTCGTCGCGGTCGTAGCCGCGCCAGCGCAGCCCGAACCACGTGCGAAGGGGTACGAGCTCTGTCCTGCTGTCGACACTCACTGCCGTCTCCTCTGCCTCCCGCGAGTCAGTCTTGCCAAGGGGTACGTACGGGGCGCGGCATCGGTTCTAACGGGTTCACCAGGCACAATGTGGAGGTGACCAACAAACTGTGCCCCTGCGGTACCGGTCAGTCCTATATGGACTGTTGCGGTGCGCTGCACTCCGGAGCCCGCAAGGCGGCCACCGCGGAGCAGCTGATGCGTTCTCGCTACAGCGCTTTCGCGGTGTCCGACGAGGACTACCTGCTGCGCACGTGGGCCGCGAAACACCGCCCTTCCAGTGCCGGGATCGACTCGACCGACCGCTGGCTGAAGCTCGAAATCCTGTCGACCGAGAACGGCGGGATGTTCGCGAACGAGGGCATGGTGGAGTTCCGGGCGCACTACGTCGGTGGCGTCGTGCACGAGCGCAGCAAGTTCATCAGGGAGAACGGCCAGTGGGTGTACGCGGAGGGCCTGGAATGAGCAGCGTGATCGTCGCGAGCAGGTTCAACGGGCCTCCCGGCATGGGCAACGGCGGCTACTCCGCCGGGCTGCTCGCCGACCACGTCCGAGGTGGCGCGGTGAGCGTCCGGCTGCGCAAACCGGTGCCGCTGGACCGGGAGATGCAGGTCAGGGACGGGCAGCTGCTCGACGGCGAGGTCGTCATCGCCTCCGCCGAGCCCGCCGCGCTCGACCTGGAGGTGCCCGCCGCGCCGACCTTGGACGAGGCGCTGAAGGCGTCGGCGAAGGTGCCGTGGCGCGACCGGCACCCGTTCCCGACCTGCTTCGGGTGCGGCCCGGACCGGGAGGACGGCATCGCCGCGCTGCTCGGCCCGCTCGACGGCCGCGACGAGTGGGCCGGGGTCTGGACTCCGGCCGACGTCCTGCCGAACGACGGGGTCAGCGTGCTCCCGGAGATCGTCTGGGCCGCGCTCGACTGTCCGTCCGCGCAGCCCGTCGCCCCCGACGGCGGCCCGGCGTTCGTGCTCGGCACCTTCGTCGCGCAGGTCGAGCGGCCGGTCGCACTGGGCGCGGACCACGTGCTGCTGGCGTGGGAGCTCGGCAAGGAGGGCCGCAAGGCGTACTCCGCGTCCGCCATCATCGGTCCCGACGGGGTGTGCGGACGAGCGCGCGCCGTGTGGGTCTCGATCGGATGAGATCAAAGAACCCGACTGGGTGACGGAACTACGGCGCGTCTTGATAGCGTGCACGACCGTTGCCCGATTAAGCCGAAAGGGCGAGTGACCGGGATGGCACGGAGGTGATCAGGCGCTTGTTGAGCCGACGTGCCGCCGCCCAAGGCGACCAGCAACCACAACAGCCCCAGAGTTCTGGCCAGAGCAGTTTCGGAGTTCAGACCATCACGAGCACCGACCAGGACATGGATCTGTACCCAGTCGAGCAGCCGCCGGCCGCGATCCCGCAGCCGGACCCGGTACCCCAGAGGACGCCGTTCGCGGCGAACTCCGTCGGGTCGACGCTCGTCATCTCCGCTCCCGAGGGCCCGAGCCAGGGCGCCACGGGACTGGCCCGCGCGCTCCCGGCCGACCAGGGCCGGACCGTCGTCGTGGTCGACTTCCCGAGCGGGGACCAGAGCACCTTCTGGCCGCACGTCGTGACGGCGTTGCACGGCCGCGGGCCCGTCCGGCTCGCGGTCTCGCACGCCGGCACGATGCGGCCGACCGCTCCCGCGCAGTGGCTCGCCGAGCAGCTGCAGGCCGAGGTCGTGGCGCCGGACGGCGTGCTGACCACGGTGCCCGGTGCCGCGTTCGTCGTCGGCACGCAGGGTTACGGCAGCTGGGTGAAGTTCCAGCCGAACGCGTCCCCGATGCCGTTCGGCCGCCGCTTCCCGGTGCCGCAGTGGGAGGCGATGGACCCGAACTCGCCGTGGCCCACGGGCGAGATCGGCATCTCGGAGCCGATCCCGAGCGGGCTCTGGCTGCGCGCGCAGCAGCCACCGTTCGACCCGGCCGCCCAGGACTCGCGGCCGATCGTGGCGCTGCCGTGCCGCGACAACGTGCTGACGGTCGTCGTCGGCGGGCCCGGCCAGTCGTCGATCCCGATCGACGAGGTGTGCCGCCTGCTCACGGCGCTGCCCCAGGCGGCCCGGTCGCGCGTGCGGCTCGTCCCGTACGGCATCGACGCGAGCATCGGCAGCCTCGTCGCCGACCAGATCGGCGAGCCGATCGCGATGTTCACCGGCATCCCGGTGGGCAACCTGCGCGGCGGCGGACCGGCGGTGATCGCGGTCGACCCGCGCGGCCAGCAGACGTGGCGCCCGTTCGTCACCGAGGTGCTGTGCGTGCCGAACGAGTCCGTGCCCGTCGTCTCGGGCTACCGGACGCCAGTACAGGGCCTGAACGAGGTCTCGCCGGGCGTGTTCGCGCTCGGCGACGGCGTGGTGCTCGAAGTCGTGCCCTCCGGCCTGTGGGTGCGTGAGCAGGACGAGCCGTACAACGCGGCCGAGGTGCGCACACAGCCGTTGGACCCGGAGTGGGCACGTCTGACCGTCGGCACCCCAGGGCGCACGACGCCCGGTGCGGTCGCGGTGCACGGCGCTGCTCTCGTGGAACGCCTCGAGCCCGAGGTGCGCAAGCTCCTGCGCCTGGTGTTCTGCGACTCCAAGGTGATCGCACCGCCGCCGCCTCCGCCTGCCGCACCGGTCGTCGCGGCGAGCTCGCCGGCGCACGCGCTGTCGACGCGGGACTCGCCCGACAACGGCACCGGCTTCTTCACCCCCGTCACGCCCGCCGAGCCCGAACAGCCCGCGTACGCGAGCATGGGCGCCGGTCCGGCCATGTCGTCCGTGACGTCGCACGCGCTGGACGACCCGGACGAGGCCGCGTTCCCGTCGGACGACCCGGACTCCGCCCCGGTCAGGTTCCGCGTGGACGGCCCGCTGCCGCTGGCGCCGCTGGCGATGTGGGAGGCCCAGCCGGAGAACACCGGCGAGCGCGAGTTCATCGACGCCGACCACGGCAGCTCCGACGCCGAACGCGACACGGTCCGCCGTGCCCTCGGCGAGCGCTACGGCGTGCACGCGGCGACGGTCGTCCGCCTGCTCTCGCAGCGCCCGGACGCGGAGGAGGACCCAGCCGCGTTCGAGGCCATGGTCACCGACCTCACGGCGTTGCTGGCGTGCGTGTCGCAGGACGAGGAGATGGTCGTCGAGACGCTCCGCATGGGACGCCTGGGCCGCCTGCGCCCGTACGTCGCGTGCATCGTCTCGGGCATGAACCGCCTGCCCGTGCACAGCGGCATCGCCACGGTGTGGGGCGTCAGCGGCCAGACCGGCCCGCGGCGCTACCGCAGCGGCGACGTCCTGGTCGAGCACGGCCTGCTGGACGCCGTCGCGAACCCGGCCCAGCGCATCGACGGCGTCACCGAGTACCTGATCTGGTCGGTCACCGGCCGCCGGATCGAGGTCGCCGACCGCGTCGCCGTCGCCACCGAGGAACGCGTCCTCTTCGCGCCCGGCACGCCCTTCCGGGTGCTGGCCGTGGCCGACGCCGAGGGTGATCACCCGCAGCAGGTGCTGCTGCAGGAGATGGCCGGCCCGGCGTCCGACCTGGAGATCGCGGGCATGCGCCCGAGCGTGCTCTCCCAGCTGGAACGGGCGGCGGCGAACCTGCGCGTCCTCCCGGTCTCGCACCAGGTGACGGCCTGAACCTCGGCATCCGCTACGCGGAGCCGCCGGTCGGCTCGCTGCGCCTCCACCCACCGGTGGACTGCGACGGCGAGCCGACCGGCGCGTTCGGCGACCGGCACACCCTGAACGTGTGGTCCACGGTGGACTCCGGAGCGCCGGTGATCCTCTGGGTCCACGGCGGCGCGAACACCGTGGGCTCGTCGGCGCAACCGGAGTACGCCGGTGACGTCATCGCGTCGCACGGGATCGTGTTCGTCAGCTGCAACTACCGGCTCGCGGAAGACGGCTACGGTGCGCTGGAAGGAATCCAGCACAACCGCGGGCTGCTCGACGTCGTGTCGGCGCTGCGCTGGATCCACCGCAACATCGCGCGCTACGGCGGAGATCCGTACAACGTCACCGTCGCCGGCCAGTCGTCCGGAGCGCAGACCGTCGCGAGCCTGATGGTGATGCCGTCGGCCGCGGGCCTGTTCCACCGCGCCATCGTGCACAGCCTCGCCGGACGGTTCTTCACACCTCGTGAAGCCGTCGAGGTGCAGCGTGCGGGAGAACCGGACGTCGTGCTGTACCAGCCGATCATCGACGGCGACACGTTGCCGCGCAGCCCGCTGGAAGGGCCGTACGACGTCGAGCTGATGGTGTGCCACACGGCCGATGAGGACGTGGACCTGTTCCAGCGTCCCACGACGAGGCTCGCGGACGAGCACGGCAGCGCGTTCCGGTCGATCTACGCCAGGCATCCCGCGCACCACGGTGCGGACGTGCCGGACATGTTCCGCGGCGACATCGCCAGGGCGTGGGCCGAGTTCGCGCGCACGGGTGATCCCGGCTGGCCGCGCGACGAACTGAAGCTCTGGGTCTAGCTCTCGGTGTTGAGCCCGAGCGACCCGTCCAGCCGGGCCACGCACGCCCCGTCCCGCTTGTCCGACGCCAGGAACTCGCCCAGGCAACGCCCGATCTCCTCGTGACCGCGGGCGTTGGGGTGGAACGACTCCTGCAACGCGTGCGACGACCGCCGCTGGTCCTTCAGCCCGTCCCAGTCGACCGACAGCCGCGTGAACCACTCGGTGTCCGGCTCGTCCCCGCCCACGCACGCCTCGCGGCCCACACCGGCCCGCGCCAGGTCGAGGAACCGCGCGCCGACCTTCGCCGCGGCCGTGCGCAGGCCGTTCGACAGTTCCGGCACCGCCTCCTCGACGACCCACTCCAGGTCGGTGGTGCGCAGCGGGCAGCCGGACAGGTTCTGCAGCGACTGCGGCATCTTCGGGGACACCGGGGCCGCGTACGACTGCACGACCAGCTGGTACGACGAGTCGAGGTAGCCGGAGTCGCGCATGGTCTGGCGGATGGCGTTCAGCGTGTTCTCGACCTTGGGGACCATCCGGCGCACGCGCTTGGTCCACTCCGGCGCCACGGACGACGTGCAGTCGCTGCGCTTGCCCCACGCCTCGAAGCACTTGTTGAGGATCTCGGAGAAACGGGGGTCGTCGTTCGCGCCGACTGCCACGACGATCGCGACGACCTGGTTCGACCCGGCGATGTCGCGCAGGCGGGGCAGCTGCTCGTTGCGCAGCTTGTCCGAGTTCGCGCCCGAGCACGCCAGGTTGATCTTCTGGTCGGCGTCGACCGCGGTCTTCATGATCTCGGCCTCACGCGAGCGGTGGCACCAGTTGCCGCCCTCCTCGCCGTCGGTCCCCGGCTCGTAGCTGCCGGCGCCCTCACCGGACATCGTGCTGTCGCCGAGCGCCACGACCGCGGTCCTCGACTCCCGGTCCGGGGCGGAGGGAGGCGGGAACACGTGGTCGCTCACGACCAGCACGGTCGTGAGCAGGCCGATCGTCGCGAGGAAGAGACCTTTGCGCATCGCGCACCAGTTTACGGGGGTGGCCGAATGCGAGGGGGACATGGCGTTGCCGCCTCGGGCGGCGTTGAGGAAAGTGGAGGTGTGGGGAATCCGAGGGAAGTAGTCGTGGTCGGGTACGACCGCACGGCGTTGCTGGACCTGGCGGGACCGATCGAGGTCTTCGAGGCGGCGAACTACGGCGAGGAGCGGTACCGGGTCACCGTCGCCACGCTCGGGGGAGGACCGTTCACCGCGACGGCGGGCGTGCGCATCGGGGCGGGGGCCGACCTGCGCACGCTGGACCGCCCGATCGACACGCTGCTCGTCGTCGGCGGCTGGGGGTACGACGAGGCCGCGTCCGACGCGGTGCTCACGACGAACCTGCGGCGGCTCGCCCTGCGGTCCCGCCGGGTCGCGGGCGTCTGCACCGGGGCGGTCGTGCTGGCCGGCGCGGGACTGCTCGAGGGCAAGAGGGCGACGACGCACTGGGCGTTCACCGGCGAGCTCGCGAACCGCGGCGTCGAGGTCGAGCCGGACGCGATCTTCGTCTGCGACGGCGAGGTGTCCACGTCGGCGGGGGTGACGGCGGGCATCGACCTCGCGCTCGCCATGGTGGAGCAGGACCACGGGCCGGCGCTCGCCCGCCGGATCGCGCAGTACCTGGTCGTCTTCCTGCAGCGGTCGGGCGGCCAGTCGCAGTTCAGCGTGCACACCCGCGCGAAGCCGGTGCCGGACGGCTCGCTGCGCGCGTTGCTCGACGACATCCACGCCGATCCGACGCGGGAGTGGACGGTGCCGGTCATGGCGCGCAAGGCCATGATGAGCGTGCGGCACTTCGCCCGCGTCTTCTCCCGCAGCGTGGGCATCTCGCCCGCGCAGTACGTCGAACGAGCCCGTGTCGAGGCCGCCGCGGACCGGCTGGCCAGCAGCGGCGACTCGCTCGACCTCGTGGCCCGCCAGTCGGGGTTCGGCTCGGCCGAGACCCTGCGGCGCGCCTTCCTGCGCGTGCTCGGCGTGTCGCCGGGCAGCTACCGCGCCCGTTTCCGGACCACTGGGGTTGCCTGATGGATGCCACGTTCGTGCTCTACCCGAACATGACCGCGCTCGACTTCGTCGGTCCGTACGAGGTGATCGCCGCTGTTCCCGTCGTGAACGCCCGCTTCGTGGCCGCGACGCTCGACCCGGTGAAGTCCGACAACGGGCTGACCGTCGTGCCCACCGACACGTTCGACTCGCTGAAGTCGACCGACATCATCGTCGTGCCGGGCTCCGGGCACTGGAAGGAACTGCTCAGGGACTCCGGCGGCGTGGTCGAGTGGCTGCGCGAGGTGCACCCGACCACGAAGTGGACGACGTCGGTGTGCACGGGGTCGACGCTGCTCGCCGAAGCGGGACTGGTCTCGAAGGCCACGACGCACTGGGCCGCGCGGGAGGACCTGGAGGTGCGTGGCGTCGAGGTCTCGACCGACCGGGTCGTGTTCGACGGCAAGGTCGTCAGCGGCGCGGGTGTCTCGGCGGGCATCGACATGGCGTTGCGGCTGGTCGAGGCCGAGTTCGGCGAGATGGTCGCGCAGGCGGTGCAGGCGGGCATCGAGTACGACCCGCAACCGCCGCGCGCCTACGACTCGATCCCGCCGGAGGTCCTGCAGGGCCTGAAGCAGGCTTTCGAAGAGGCGCAGGCCTGACCTGGGCTGACACCGGCAAGCTCCGCGTCGTCGGCCAGTGGCCCGGCACGCAGCGCCTGTGCGCGTTCCCGCGCACCTCCACGGCGCACGGCGGTCAGGTGAGACCTGACTGCACGGCGAACACCACGAGCTGGGCGCGATCGCGTGCGCCCAGCTTCACCATCGCCCGCGACACGTGCGTGCGCACCGTCGCGGGCGAGATCACCAGCACCGCCGCGATCTCGTCGTTGGACGCGCCGGACGCCACGTGCCGCATGATCTCGCGCTCGCGTTCGGTCAGTCTGTCCAGGTGCGGCACGGGCCTCGCCGACGCACCGGACGCGAACCGGTCGATCACCCGGCGCGTGACGGACGGCGAGAGCAGCGAACCGCCGTCGGCCACCACGTGCACGGCGCGCAGCAGGTCGGTCGGGTCCGAGTCCTTGACCAGGAACCCGGACGCGCCCGTCCGCAGCGCCTCGAACACGTATTCGTCGAGGTCGAACGTCGTGAGCATGACGATCCTCACGTCGGCGCACGCGGGGTCGGCGCTGACCCGGCGCAGCACCTCCAGGCCGTCCAGCAACGGCATGCGGATGTCGAGGAACACCACGTCCGGCTTGACGGACTGGATCAGCGCCAGTGCCTCGCGTCCGTCGGCGGCCTCTCCGGCGAGCTGGACGCCGTCCTCGGTCTCGATCAACGTCCGCAGTCCCATTCGGACCAGCGGCTGGTCGTCCGCCACCACCACGCGAATCATGCGGGCAACGGTATCCGTGCGATGACCGAGAAGCCGTGCGCTCCGCCGACTTCGAGCGTGCCGCCGAGCGCTTCCGCCCGTGACCGCATGCCCGTGATGCCGTGGCCCTCGGCGAACGCGGCCGGTGTGCCCGTGTCGGTGACGTGGACGACCAGTTCCTCGCGCACGGTGTAGACCTTGACCGACGCGGTGACGCCGGGGGAGGAGTGCCGCAGGACGTTGGTCAGCGACTCCTGCACGATCCGGTACACGGCGAGCTGGTAGGTGTCGGGCAGCTCGATCTCGGCGACCTCGACGGACACGTCCAGTCCTGCCTCGCGCATCCGGCCGGCCAGTGCCGGAATGTCGGCGAGCGTGATCGCCGGCGTCAGCGGAGCCGAGCCGCGCAACGTGTCCAGTTCGGACCGCAAGCCCTCCAACGCTTCCTTCGACGTGTCGCGGATGGCTTCGAGTGACGCCCGTGCTTTCGCCGGGTCCTTGTCCAGCACGTACAGGGCGACGCCGGCCTGCATCGCGATCACGGAAAGGCCGTGGCCGACGACGTCGTGGACCTCCTGGGCGAGCCGCAGCCGTTCGGAGATCACCACGCGCTCACGAACGTCCACAACGGACTTCTTGCGCAGCTTCATCAGCACGCCCGCCGCGACCGGCAGCAGGATCCACCCCGCCGACCACGTGATCCACGACGTCACCGTGTCGTTCCACCACGGCAGGATCGCCAGCGCGTAGGCCAGCGCGCACACGGCCGCCAGTTCGAGGCTCGCGTACACCGCCACCGCGTACATCGCCGCGACGCCGCTCACCAGGATCGGGCCGAACGGGTAGCCCAGCGCCAGGTAGACCATGATCGGCACGGTCGTGATCCCGACCGTCCACAGCGGACGCACCGAGCGGAACAGCAGCCCGGACGCCGCCACGGCGATCAGCACGTAGGCGAGGACGTCGAGGCTCTCGGCACCCTGCAGCCGCGCGGCGAACCGCGTGCCGCCGAGCCCGAAGAACAACAGCGCCACGGTCAGCGCGATGTCCTGCCACTTGATCCGCATGGTCCGACCATACGACCGGACGCGTACGCAGATGTGCGTATCTTGATGACGCTCCGGGGCGGACGCTCCAGGTCGTCCGCGGGACCAGTGTTGTCCGCATGATCGTGACGACGGAGAAGCTGACGAAGCGCTACGGCGACCGCGCCGTGGTGGACGAGGTCAGTCTGTCCGTGCGGCGGGGCGAGGTCTACGGGTTCCTCGGCCCCAACGGCGCGGGCAAGACGACCACGATCCGCATGCTGCTGGGGCTCGTGAAGCCGACCAGCGGCTCGGCCAGGGTCCTGGGCGAGGCACCCGGCACCCCGAGGGCGTTGCTGAAGGTCGGGTCGCTGATCGAGGGACCGGGCTTCTACCCGTACCTGTCCGGCCGCGACAACCTGCGCGTGCACGCCGCCCGCCGGGGCGTCGGGAAGACGGGCGTCGAGGCCGCCCTGGAGCAGGTCGACCTCGTGGGCGCCGCCGGTGAGAAGTTCCGCCGGTACTCGCTCGGCATGAAGCAACGGCTCGGCGTGGCCGCGGCCCTGCTCGGGCAGCCCGAGCTGCTGATCCTCGACGAGCCGACCAACGGCCTCGACCCGGCGGGCATGGCCGACATGCGCGACCTGGTGCGGGCGCTGGCCGCGCAGGGCCAGACGGTGCTGCTGTCGAGCCACCTGCTCGGGGAGGTCGAGGAGATCTGCGACCGGGTGGGCGTGATCGCGCAGGGCAGGCTCATCGCGGAGAGCACGGTCGAGCAGCTGCGCGGCGACAGCCAGTTGCTGATCCGCGCGGACCCCCTGGAGAAAGCGCACGTGCTCATCGAGGGCAGCACGGTGCACGGCGACGCGCTGCACGTGCGGGAGAAGGACGCGGGCGTCCTGGTGCGGGTGCTGGTGGCGGCGGACGTGGACGTGCGGGAGGTCCGGCCGCTGCGCCGGACGCTGGAAGAGGTCTTCTTCGAGATGACGGGAGCGGCGTGATGGGCAGCGTGAAGGCGGAGCTGCTGCGGCTGTGGAAGTGGCCGGCGACGTGGGTGCTGATCGGCGTCTGGCTGGTGATGACGCTGACGTTCGGCTACGTGTTCAACTACCTGGCGTTGAACGGCGGCACCAACACGCGGTCGATGTCCCAGCAGCAGCTGATCAGCGCGATGCAGCCGGAGAACGTGGGCGCGGCCGTCGTGCGCGGCCTGCCGATGTTCGGCGGAGCGATCATCCTGGTGCTGGCGGCGCTGGCGGTCGGCAGCGGTTACGGCTGGGGCACCTGGAAGACGACGCTGACCGCCGGTCCGCGCCGGGTCTCGGCGATGGCCGGCACGCTGGGGGCGTTGGGGATCGTCGTGGTGCTGCTGGTGGCGCTGACGTTCGTCGTGAACCTCGGCGCGTCGATCACGGTGGCCTCGCTGGAGGGCTGGGACTGGAGCCTGCCGGGGCTCGGTGTCTTCAAGGCCTTGGGCGCCTCACTGCTGATCGCCGCCATGTGGACGGGGTTCGGCGTGTTCCTCGGCGTCGTCACCAAGGGACCGGCGCTGGCCGTCGGACTCGGGCTGATGTGGGCGATCGTGACGGAGAACCTGCTGCGGGGCGTAGGTTCCCTGCTCGGACCGGTCGAGTCGCTGACGAAGGTTCTGCCGGGCGGATCGGCGGGCAACCTCGCCGGAGCCGTGGGCGGCTCGGGCGCGCCAGGGGTGCTGACGGACCTGAGCGGCACCACGGCGGCGCTGTTCCTACTCGGGTACGTCGTGGTCTTTGTTGGTGCGGCGACGTTTCTGAAGGTGCGCCGCGACCTCGTGTAGGGCCACGGCGGCCCAGATCAGGCCCAGCACGACCGCGACCCCGGTGGGGTAGTCGCGGTCGTGCAGGCCCGGGTTCACCGGGCCGCCGTGCTCGCGCCAGAGCAGCGGGACCGCGAGGATGCCGACGATTCCCGTGGTGACGAGCCCTATGCCGACGGACGGGCGTCTGACGACGAACCCGGAAGCGCCCACCAGCGGGGCGATCACGAGGTCGTGCAGGACAACACCTCCGCCGAGCCAGAGCAGGAGCTCGATCGTGATCTGGGGGAGGAGCAGCCAGGCTCCCCAGGCGCCGAGCGCCACACCGAGGACGCCGAGAGCGATTCTCATCGGACCTCCAGCGACGTGACCCACTTGGTCTGCAGCACACCCGGCCGGTTCGGTGCGATGAGCCGGCACGGATACCCGTGGTCCGGGCTCAGCTCCTCGCCGTTCAACCTGAGCGCCAGCAACGTCAGCGGGTCCCGCGCGAACGCCTCCGGCAGCGTGGTGGCCCGGTACAGGCCGTCCTTTTCCAGCGACTCGACCCGTACATCTCCTTGCGCGTCGATGAGCTCGGAGATCCGGACGCCGGTCCAGGTCGCGTTCTGGCTCCAGCCCTCGACGCACGCGATCGGCAGCTCGACGGTGGTCTGGGGCATCGCCTGGAGTTCTGCGAGCGAGTAGCTCTTCGTTCCCGCCCTGAGACGCCAGTCCTGCGGCACCACGACGTTCGCGGCCTTCGCGGTCCGGTTGACCGGCAGGCCGCCGTCGGACCGCCACGCCAGCACCGAGACCTTGCGCAGCCACGGCACCGTGACACCCGCCGTCGCGACGACGGCGACACCCGTCGTCAGCGCGGTGGTGCGCAGGAAAGCCCTGCGGGACAACACGGTCTTCTCGGTTGACGCCGGTTCGAGGGAACGCCGGATCCGCGGGATCTTCACCGCGATGTGCACGAGCAGGGCACCGACCACGATCCACGCCACCGCGTAGTGGGTGGTGGGGAAGTAGAACGACCACGGGTAGTTCTGCGCCGCGTTGAACAGGCCCGTGGCCAGCTCGAAGAACGAGGCGGCGACCAGCACCAGGATCGAGCCGCGCTCCAGGGCGTGCGGCACGGACCTGACCAGCGGCCGTTCGAACAGCTTCGGGTAGACGCTCCACAACTTGGCCAGCAGCAACGGGATCGAGGCGACCCCGGAGATCACGTGCACGCCCTGGGTGACGCGGTAGAGGTCGACCGGGCGGGTCGGCCACGGCCAGTCGTGCTGCACGCCGTGGCTGAGCAGACCGGTGACGAAGCACAGCCCGAACGTGATGCCGAGCCAGGTGCCGACCCGGCTGGTCACGCCGGTGTGGTGTGCCGGAGCCCGGAAGACGGGGAGTTTCACAGCTTCTCCCAGCAGGCGAACCAGCGTCCGGCGCGTTCTCGCTGCCACAGCAGGAAGAACCCGTCGGCCGCGAGGGACTCGGCGTCGCTCCAGGCCCACGGGAACCACTGGCCGCGGGTGTCGGCGGTCCGCACGCGCGCCTGACCGGTCGTGAGGCCGGAGCCCGGTGGCTCGACCTCGACGACGACCGTGCCGCTGGGCCTGAGCAGCTGCCGGACGCGGCGCAGGAGCGCGGCCGGGTCGCCGCCGATGCCGATGTTGCCGTCGGCGAGCAGCACGTGCCGCCAGCGGCCCTCGCCGGGCAGCAGGTCGAAGACGTCCCGGCGGATCGCGATGCCGCCGCGTTCGGTGGTGCGCCGGATCGCCTCGGGGGACACGTCGACGCCGAGCGCCTGGACGCGCCGGCCCAGCAGCGCGGCGACGAGACGGCCGGGGCCGCAGCCGACGTCGAGGGTCGGTCCGGTGCAGGCGTCGAGGAGGACGTCGTCGCCGCCGTCCGCGTCGGCCTGCCAGCGGGCGACGCTGAGCTCGCGCGGGGTGGTGCCGGACAGGTCGAGCCGGCTGGGGCGGCCCTGGAGGGCCTGGTCGAACATCATCGCGTCACCGCCGGTCGGCTCGCGGCCCGGAATTGTCGGTGTCGTCTGGGAGAATAGAACCAGGGGACCCCTCCGGAGGGGACCCTTGCGCGAGCGTGCCTCATCGCGGCACCGCCGCGATGGCCAGCAGGGCCGCGGCGAACCGGCTGCCGGGTGCCTGGGCTGCGACCGCGTGGGCGTCGGCGATGGTGTCCACGTCGGACAGGGCCGGCAGGGTCCGCACTCGCAACCCGGGCAGGGTCTCCGGCGTCCCTCCGTTGTCCGGCAGCGAGTTCGCCCGCGATCGGGTCAACGCCTCCAGCGTCCGAGCCCCCGTGTCGGCTCGCGACATCGGCACGTCCCGCAGCACGTGAGCACGCAGCGGGTCGCGCAGCCCGAGCGCCCACCACCCGCCGTCCAGCGCGAGCCCGAGCGCCGCCTCCTCGAACTCGGCGCACGACGCCAGCAGCGCCGGCGTCACCTGAGGCGTGTCCATCCCGATCTGCAGCACCGGCATCCGGAACCGCGCCACGTCGGCGTGCGCGCACACCAGCCGTTCGGCGAACGAGTCGCCGCGCTGAGGGATCACCACGCACTCCGCCAGCGCGTCCCGCACGTCCTCGCGCCGCACCACCCCGGCCAGCGCCACCACCGGCACGGCGCCGGGTGTCTCCAGCGCGGCCTCTACGGTGTCGAGCAACGAGGCCGCCGCCACGTCCGCCGCCTCCTCCAGCGACAGCGGCGGGCACAGGCGCGTCTTCACCTGACCCGGTATCGGCGACTTCGCCATGACCAGCAGGCAGAACCTCATCGCAGCACCCCCGCCATGTCCCGCGCCGCCCGCAGCGTGCCGCGCACCGAACCCGAGACCTTCGACTTCGTGCCGGCGGCACGGGGTCGATACGCCACGTCGACCTCGCGCACCCGCCAGCCCGCTTCCGACGCACGCACGAGGAGTTCCAGCGGGTAGCCGAACGCCCGGTCCCGCACGTCCAGCGCCAGCAACGCCTCCCGCCGGCACACCCGCAGCGGCGCGATGTCGTGCACGGCCAAACCCCTGCGCCGCAACAGAGATGCGATCACGGCGTTGGCCGCCCGCGCGTGCCACGGCCACACGCCGGTGCCGACCGGCCTCCGCCGGCCCACCACCAGGTCCGCGTCGGCGAGCAACGCGGCCATCGCGGGCAGTTCGGCCAGGTCCAGCGAGCCGTCCGCGTCGGCGAACGCCACCACGCGAGAGGTGGCCGTGAGCAGACCGGTGTGCACGGCGGCGCCGTAACCGCGCCGGGGCTCGTGCACGACGACCGCGCCGAGCGAGGCGGCGACCTCGGGCGAGCCGTCAGAAGACCCGTTGTCCACGACGATCGCGCGGTGTCCGGGAGGCAGGGAGGCGAGGACCGCGGGCAGTGCGGCGGCCTCGTCCAGGCAGGGCAACACGACATCCATGCGTCCACCCTGGACCATCGGAAAGTGTTGTGGTGCTTACGGAATTGTGACGCACGAAAGAGTTCTTACGGTTGTCTTGCGCGGCCCGCGAGCACCCGTCCGACCCCCTAGGTTGGGCGCGGTGCGTCTAGTCATCGCAGGGCTGCTCGTCGCTGCCGCCGTCATCACCGGGGTCTTCCTCAACATCAACGAACCCGGACTTCTCTTCGCCGCCGCCGCGCCGCTCTTCGGTAACTGGCAACCGCATCTGGGTCTCGGCACACCGGCCGCGGTCCTGATCGCGTTCCTCGTGGTGGCCAAGGGGCCGGAACTGGCGAGCCACCGGTTCGCGCTGCCGATCGCCTACGTGACGGCGACGGCGTGGACGTTCTCGCTCGCCATGATCGACGGCTGGGACCGGTTCGTCACCAGGCTGACCACCGAGGACGAGTACCTGCACGAGGTCCCGGGCGTCACCGACATCCCGGCGATGCTGCGCGGGTTCGCCGCCCGCATCCCGGACTTCCAGCCCGACTCGTGGACCACGCACGTCTCGGGGCATCCGCCGGGCGCGTTGCTCACGTTCGTCGCTCTCGACCGCGTCGGGCTCGGCGGGGGAGCGGCGGCGTCGATCTTCTGCGTCCTCGTCGGATCGCTTGCGGTGGTGGCGATCCCGAAGGCTGTCGGCGACAACGCCGTGCTGCCGTTCGTCGTGCTGTTCCCCGGAGCGGTCTGGGTGGGCGCTTCGGCGGACGGCATGTTCATGGGCGTGGCCGCCGTCGGCGTCTACCTGCTCACCAGGAAACCCCTGCTGGGCGGCATCGTGCTGGGCTGGTGCCTGTTCCTGTCCTACGGGCTGGTCCTGCTGGCGCCACTCGCGATCGTCGCCGTCGGCAGGAGGATCGGCTGGGCCGTCGCGGGCGCGCTCGCGGTCGTGGTGGCGTTCGCGGTCAGCGGGTTCTGGTGGCTCGACGGCTACGAGCTCGTGAAACTCCGCTACTACCAGGGCATCGGCGACACCCGGCCGTACTGGTACTGGGCCTGGGCGAACCTCGCGGCGCTGGCGCTGGTCATCGGCCCGGCGGGTATCAAGGGGCTGCGCGGGGACAAGTGGGTCCTCGCGGCCGGCATCGCGATCCTGGCCGCGGACCTGTCCGGCCTCAGCAAAGCGGAGACCGAACGGATCTGGCTGCCGTTCGCGATCTGGCTCCTCGCTGGAACAGCGAGACTGGACAGGCGGTGGCTCACCGCCCAGGCCGTCACAGCCCTGGCGGTGAACCACCTGGTGCTCACGAACTGGTGACCGGCTCCCGCTGCGAGGCGGAAGCGAACTCCCGCACCCCCTCCGCGAACCCCACCCGGGCCTCGAAACCCAGTACTTCCAAGGCTTTCGCGGGCGACGCCACGACATGCCGGACGTCGCCGGGCCGCGCCCCGCCCACGATCTCGGGAGCCGGTCCGCCGCACGCGTCGGCGAGGGCGAACGCCAGGTCGCCGATCGTGTGCGGGGTGCCGGAACAGACGTTCACGGCCTCGAAACCGGGGCGCGGGGACGACAACGCCAGCACGTTCGCCCGCGCCACGTCCGTGACGTGCACGAAGTCACGGCGCTGCCGGCCGTCCTCCATCACCCTGGGCGCGACACCGTTCTGGAGCGCGGACCGGAAGATCGACGCCACCCCGGCGTACGGGGTGTCCCGGGGCATCCGCGGGCCGTAGACGTTGTGGTACCGCAACGCCCACACGCTGCCACCGGTCTGCCGCGCCCACGCCGCTGCGAGGTGCTCCTGCGCCAGCTTCGTGGCCGCGTAGGTGCTGCGCGGCTCCAGCGGGGCGTCCTCGGGCACCAGTTCGGACACCACGAAGTCACCGCAGAAGCACCGCGGCTCGTACACACCGCGCTCGACGTCGGCGGCGGTTCGTTCCGCCCGCACGATCCCGTGCGAGAGGCACCGATAGCGCCCCTCGCCGTACACGACCATCGACGATGCCAGCACCAGCCGTGACACCCCGGCCCGATGCATCTCGGCCAGCAGCACCGCCGTGCCCAGGTCGTTGTGCCGCGCGTAGGACGGCGCGTCGAACGGATCGACACCGTGCCCGACCATCGCCGCCTGGTGGCACACCGCGTCCACTGTGGACAACAGGGGCCGCAACGCGCCGGCGTCGGTCACGTCGCCGACCACGAGTTCGTGCTCCAGCAACGGAACTGTGCCGTGCGCCTCGGGCAGCAACGCGTCGAGCACCACGCATTCGTGGCCCTGGGAGGTCAGCTCGTCCGCGACGTGCGACCCGATGAACCCGGCCCCGCCGGTGATCAGTACTCGCATGAACCGACCGTAGGGCCGGGCACGGCGGGTGGCGCGGCCGGACGACTAGCCGTGAGAACTCCGTAAGACCATCTCCACGACGAAACGGGAGCCGTGCGGGAACCTGTCCTCCACCCAGACCCTGCCGCCCAGCCGGTGCACGTGCTCGCGGACCAGCGCGAGCCCCAGGCCGCTGCCCGTGCCGTCGCCCCCGCCGCCGCGCGCGAACCGTTCGAAGATCTCCTCCCGCATCCGTCCCGGCACCCCGGGCCCGGCGTCCTCCACCTCCAGCCGCACCCGCGAGCCGGTGACCCGCACGGACACCAGCACCGCGCCGCCCGCGTGCCGCTCGGCGTTGTCCAGCAGGTTCGTCAGCACGCGGTCCAGCCGGCGCCGGTCGCCCAGCACGACGACGGACTGCAGTTCCAACCGCACCGGTGCTCGCGTCGCGACCACGTTGCGCACCACCGCGTCCAGCGCGATCTCCTCCGGCACCGGATCGTCGGTCTGGTCCGCCCGGGAGATCTCCAGCAGGTCGACGACCATCCGCGCGAACCGGTCGACCTCCGAGGTCAGCAGTTCCAGCGCCGTGCCCGCCGTGCCGGGCAGGTCCTCACGACGACGGCGCAGCACCGCGCCCGCGTTCACCATCGTCGTCAGCGGCGACCGCAGCTCGTGCGACACGTCCGAGGCGAACCGGGCGTCCCGCAACGCCCTGCGTTCCAGCGCCTGCGCCGTCGAGTTGAACTTCGCCGCCAGCGCCGCGAGATCGGGGTCGGCCTGGACGGGCAGCCGGGCGTGGAGATCACCGCCCGCGATCCTGCCGGCCGCGCAGTTCAGCTCCGTCAGCGGTTTCAGCGCCCGCTTCGAGGCCCACGACCCCAGCACCGCTCCGAGCAGCGCCGAACCGATCGTGCCCGCGACCAGAACCGCTGCCAGGAACGCGAACGTCCGCTCGAGCTGCTGCAACCCGAACAGCTCGACGTAGACGGCCCCGTCCGCCAGCGGACGGGAGACGACGAGCATCGGCAGGCCGTCGACGGTGATCCGCGCGGTGGCGGGCGAGTGCTCGACCAGCCCGGTGGGCAACCGCGCCGGGTCGATCTTCCTGCCCGCCGTCCGCGGCCCCGCCGGGCCCAGCACGAGGATCGCCCCGTCCGGTCCGGTGAGCAGGGCGTCGAGGCCAGGGGAACGCTCGACCAGCCGCGCGTTGACCTCGGCCTGCCGGGTGGCGCTCGCCTCCCGTTGCCGCAGCATGGAGCCGGAGGCGAGGTTCCAGGTGGCGAACGCCAGCACGCTCGTGACGACCAGCAGGCCGAAGCCGAACGAGAGGGTGACCCGGCACCGCAGCGTGAGCCTCACGAGCGGATCCGATATCCGGTGCCGCGCACGGTGAGAACCACTTCCGGATCGTCCGGATTCGCCTCGATCTTCCGGCGGAGTCTCCTTATGTGCACGTCGAGCAGCCGGGTGTCACCGAAGTAGTCATATCCCCAAACCTTTTGCAGCAACTGTTCCCTGGTGACGATTCGGCCGCCCGCACCAGCGAGTTCCAGCAACAGCCGGAATTCGGTCCTGGTGAGGTGAACGCGTTCCCCCGCCCGGTGCACGAGCCCTTCCTGCGGACGGATTTCCAGTTCTCCGATCCGAACGGCTTCACGACCCGGCCCGCGCCTGCGCAACAACGCGCGGATGCGTGCGGCGAGAACGCTCGCCATCAACGGTTTCGTGACGTAGTCGTCCGCTCCCGCCTCCAGCCCGGCGATCGTGTCGCAGGCGTCGGCGCGCGCCGACACCACGATTATCGGCAGGTCACCGCGGGATCGGAGGGTCCGCACGACCTCCAGGCCGTCCACGCCGGGAAGCGTGAGGTCGACCAGCACCACGTCGAACGACTCCGTCTCCAAACGGTGCAACGCCTCTTCACCCGAACCCGCCTCGTCCACCGGAAAACCCTCGTCGGACAAGGCGAGGCTCAACGCCTGCCGGATTCGCTCGTCGTCTTCGACCAGCAGGACCCGTACGCACACAACGACTCCACTGTGTGAGAGCCGCGGCGACGGCTCTCACACAGTGGAGTGAAAGTCGATCAAAAGCAAGATTGTTTCGGTCTAAAATCCGGTCAGCGTGATCTTTGCCGAACGCGGGTTCGGTTCGTGGACAAGTGACTCGAAGCCGCCGACGTCGTCGAAGGCGAACCCGTAGGCGCGTCCGTCGACCATGTTGGCGTGCACGATCCTCGAGAAGTGGTTCGTGGTCGCGCGCGTGTAGAACTGGCTCGCGTCGTACGTCGGCTGCGTGTGGATGAAGCCGAGCGTCGACCGGTTGAGCGCCGCGCACAGCGACCGCGAGATCGCGCCGAGCTCGTTGTTCGGCGCCGCGAGCCTGCCGTCGCAGTTCAGCACGTCCCGCGTGGACGGCTGCTGGAACTCCGCGACCTGCTGGCCCGAGGTGTTCGTGAACCGCATGACCCCACCGCTGACGCGGCCGGTGAACCGGCGGTTCGGCTCGTTCTGGAACGGGACCACCGTCAGCGGCGTGCTCTGGTACGTCGACCAGACGCTGTTGACGTAGCTCTGGAAGTACGAGCCGGAGAACAGGCCCGCGTCGAGCCCCTTGCTCGGGTTCAGCACGCGCAACCGGGTGCCGTCGGACCGGCTGTACGCGAGCCTCGCCCAGTCACCGCCCATCTGCTGGTGCTGGTCGAAGATCCGGTTGCGCCCGTTCGCGACCAGCTGGCCCGTCTTCTTCGTCACGCCGCCCTGCGACGTCGCCTCGACCGCGTGCGGGACCGCGAACATGTCCACCTGGGAGCTGTTGAGCCACAGACCGCCGCCGTCGTAGCTGAACTCGCTCCAGTCGAACAGGATGTCGCGGTTCGGGTCGCCGCCCGCCCACGGAGCCGGCTGCACCAGGCCGTTCGGGACGAGGCTGAACTTCAGCTTGTCCCGGAAGGCCATGTAGATCCGGCCGCCCGCGAAGTTGAGCGGGATGTTCACGGTCCTGCTGGCGCCGTTGCCGGGGCCGGGGATGGAGAAGTCCGGCGCCGGAACCGGTGGGATCGCCCCGCCCGACCACGGCGTGAACTGGCCGTTGCCGTTCAGGTAGCCGAGCCGGCCGTTCATGATCCCGGTGATGTAGAGGTGGACCGCGTCGCCGCGGCCGGAGTTGTTCGTGACGGTGAGCGGGAGCTGGCTCGGGGGAGCCGCTTGAGCAGGTGCGGACATCGTTGTCAGCCCTAACAGGGCCGATGTCGCGAGCAGCAGGAGCTTGCGCATCGACTATCTCCTCACTGGGACAGGGTCGTGAGAGCGCTCTCATGGTCGGCGCGATCGGGTTGATGTGTCAAGAATGGTTCTCATGCGCGCACTGACGGTGGATCTTGCCCGGGCCGGCTCCCTGGCGTTGACCGAACTGCCCGACCCGGTCCCCGGTCCGGAGGACCTGCTGGTCGAGGGGATGGCGATCGGCATCTGCGGGACGGACCGCGAGATCGTCCGCGGTGAGTTCGGCGTCGGCGGAACCCTGGTGATCGGCCACGAGTCACTGGGCCGGGTGATCAGCGGGCCGGGGTTCGCGCCGGGGTCGTTGGTCGCCGGGGTGGTCCGCAGGCCCGACCCGGTGCCGTGCGTGGCGTGCGCGAGCGGCGAGTTCGACAACTGCCGGAACGGGCGGTACACCGAGCGCGGCATCACCGGCCTCGACGGCTACGGCTCGACCCTGTGGACGGTGCCCGCCGCTTATGCCGTGCAGGTCGGTTCCGCGACGGGTGTGCTGGTCGAGCCCACGTCCGTGGTCGTGAAGGCGTGGGAGCGGCTCGACCGGCTGGCGCTGTACCCGTTCGAGAGCGTGCTGGTGACCGGCGCCGGCCCGATCGGGCTGCTGGCGGCGTTGATCGGCGTGCAGCGCGGACTCGACGTGCACGTGTTCGACCTGGCGTCGTCCGGCCCGAAGCCCGACCTGGTCGAGTCGCTGGGCGCCACCTACCACCGGACGTTGCCCGACTGCCCGGTCGTGATCGAGGCGACCGGGGCACCGTCGCTGGTGGCGCGCCTGCTCGGCCGCGACCTGGTGTGCCTGACCGGCGTGCCGTCCACCGAGGTGCTGCCGGCCGACATCGGACAGATCAACCGCGATCTGGTGCTGCGCAACGGGATCGTGTTCGGGACGGTCAACTCCGGCTTGCGGCACTACCGCGAGGCCTCCGCGGTGCTGGACCGCGCGGACGACGCGTGGCTGTCCGCGATGATCACTCGGCGGGTGCCGCTCGAGGACTTCGCCTCGGCGTTCGAGCACCGTCCCGATGACGTGAAGGTGGTGCTAGAGCTGTGATCGCGGCTGTCGCGACTATGCCTGAGGCGAGCAGCAGGGCTTGGTCGTAGCCGTGGTGCAGCAACGGGGTTGCTACGAGCGGGCCGATGATCTGGCCCGCCGAGTAGCCGGCGGTGAGGATGGCGGCCGCGTTGGGGAAGCCTTCGCCCAGTTTGAGGGCTGTGGCCGCGATGCCGATGAACGTGCCGCCGAACAGGATCGTCGCGATCAGTGCGGATCCGTCGATCAGGGCTGGCAGGGCTATGCCGATGGCTTGGATCGCGAGTGCCGCCGGGAGGGCGTGGCGGTGGGGTCGGATCACGATGGGGGAGAGGGCGGCGGAGAGGCCGACGAGGATCCACGCGCTGCTGCCGAGGGGGCCGCTGATGGCGGCCACGAGGAAGGTGCCGGCGATGATGTAGCCGACGCCTTCGAGGGTGTAGGCGGTGAAGAGGACGGCGAACGCTCGGTGGGAGTGGGTGGGCGCGGGGCCTTGGGATCGGGCGAACGCGCGCTGGTCTGACAGTTCCGGCGGGTTCAGTTCCAGCCTCCACGCCCCCGCCGCCAGCAGCGCGGAGCACACCGCCGCCGCCCACCACGCCGCCTGCCACTGCCCCCACCCCAGCACCAGCAGCCCGGACAGCGCGATCCCCACCCCGACGCCGCTCATGCCCCACCTGGGCCGGGCGTTCACCGCCGCCACGAACACCAGCGCGCTCGCCACCCCGGCGACCAGTCGCAGCACGAACCACGCCGCCATCCCGTGCGTCAAAGGCATCCCCGCGAGCGTCGCCACGAGCAGCACGAGCGCCACACGGTTCACCACCCGTGACGGCGCCCGCACGACCGTGATGAGTGCGCCGACGAAGTAGCCCAGGTAGTTGGCGGTGGCCAACCCGGCGGCAGAGGTGGCGGACAGGCCCGCCTGCGCGGTCATCAGCGGCAGGATCGGGGTGTAGACGAACCGTCCGATGCCCATGGCTGCCGCCAGCGCCGCCGCGGCCCGGACGGTCACAGCCTGCCGGGGTCGTTCGGGTGGGGCTGCACGGCGGTGACCTCGAACTTCATCCACGGGCTCAGTGGGAGCGTGCCGAGCACACGCAACTGGAGGTCGGCCTCGTCGTCGGCGCGCCACAGGCCGATGCTGCGCATCTCGCCGATGGGGCGCCATAGGCGGACGAGGTTGCCGGAGGTGGTGAGTTCTTTGGCTCGCACGGCTTCCGCGGCGCGGCGCGAGTCCACTTCGGACTGGGGTGTGCCGTCGGGGATCGTGGTGGTGATCTCGACGATGAACTCTCTCATGGGCCCATCGTGCGATCAGCGAGCGACGGGCGCCACGACCGGCTTTCTTCTGCGTGGGAGCCTGAGCCTCCTAGGATGCGGGGCGTGGAACTGCGTCAACTCCGGTACTTCCTCGCGGTCGCCAAGGATTTTTTGATGCACACTTGCCCACATGGCTAAGACACCGCGCAGGGAGATGGGCCGGACGCTGATCGACACGGCCCCTGACCAGCTAGTTTGGGTTCTGTCGGCCCGTGAGTCGAGGACTGAGGCCGACCGTCCGGCCGATGAGGGCAAGGTCGATCACCAGTTGAGTGACCTCCGTAAGTTCGTCGGTGGTATCGGGGGGCGGGTCGCGAAAGAAGTCCCAGAGGCCAATGTGTCCTCATTCAAACGCAAGCGCGTTCTATTGCCGGATGGCACGTACGGATTTCGAGTGGTGCGGCCTGACTGGGAGTCGATTCTCACGTCATTGAGGCGTGGTGAGGCCAACGCGTTGGCGTGTGTGGACCTGGACCGTGCGACGCGTGACCCGCGTCTGTTGGAAGACGTTATCGACGCGGTCGAGTTGTACGGCATTTACGTCGTGTCGATGACAGGGAACATCGACCTTTCGACCGACCACGGTATCTCTGCCGCGCGTAGCACCGTGAATCAGCGCAATGATGAGTCGCGCAATACCTCGCGCCGTGTGGCCGTCGGCAAGCGTAAGGCAGCCGCTAAGGGAAAGAATCACGGCGGCCCGAACCGCTCTTATGGGTGGCGCAAGGATCGGGTGACGTTGCACAAGCGGGAATCGGCTCACATCCTTGCTGCCCTGCCTCGGATCATCGCTGGCGCGCTGACGCCGTTGGCGCTGGCGAACGAATGGAACGACCGCAAGATCCCGACCGTGAAGGGTGGGGCGTGGCGTGCCGCGACTATCCGGAACATGTTCCTTCGTCCGCGCATGTGCGGCAAAGTCGTCTATCGCGAAGAAATCCTCATGGACGAGAACAACGAACCGGTGCGCGGTCAATGGCAGCCGATGATGACCGACAGTCAGTGGGACGCGGTGGTAGCGCAATGGACACCGGTCAAGTCTGATAAGAGCGACCGTGGACGTCTGGGTTCGCGGGGGACCGGTTTCCGTACTAACAGCCTGCTGTCCCCGTTCGTGCGGTGCGGGAAATGCAAGGCGCGGATGACCGGTTCTCGCCGACCCAACCGCCGGGGCGAAATGGAAAAGATGTACCTGTGCCCGTCGAAAGGGCAAGGCGGGTGCGGTGGAGTGACCAGGCTGGCCGCACCGGTGGATGAGTACATCACGGCACTGGTGATCGCTGACCAGGAACGTATGGCGTCGCACAAGGTTGAGGATCTGCCGCCGTGGCCGCGTGAGAAAGAGCTGGACGAACTCGAAAAGCGGATCAACGAATCCACACGCCGTTACGAAGCGGGCGAATACAGCGCTGAGCGCTACTTTCCCAGCCTCGCGCGGATGGAGAGTGAACTGTCGGTGCTGCGCCGTGAGCACCGCGACTACGAGACGCAACGCGAGGGAATCAAGACCGTGGTCGCGAACCTGGCGCAAGAATGGGAGAAGCCCGGTTTCTCGATGGAGCAGCGTCAAGCCGCTATCGCCCGCAGTCTCACCGCCGTAATCATCGCCCCTGTGGGCAAAGGGGTGAGGTTCAAGCCGGACCAGATCACGCCGGTATGGCGGGAGACCCGCTAACGCGGTATCCGGATACGCGAGAGGGCGGCAGGGGAATTCCCTGCCGCCCTCTCGTTATTTAGTTGGTGCTCACTGTCTAGTCGGGAAGTGTGAACCCGTAGACCGCCGCGACCGACCGTGCCCATTCCGGGGTGCGTTCGGGTGCGTTCGCCAGTTGTTGCTGTGCCCATTCCCGAGGTGTCGGGATTCTGACCTGGTCATGCTCGTTCTCCTCGATGTCGTGCTGGTTGGGCGTGGCGTTGTCGTCTGTTCCGGGTTCACCTCCCTGTTGAGTTGTCTCGTGTGTGTCGCTCATCGGTGTTGTGTCACCTCCTTTCCTGTGATGTCACTTGTTCCGGGGTGCGTGTCGCGGTCATCCGAACAGCCCGGACAGAGCGGTGATCCCAGAAATAATCAGCGCATTCACGGCGCGGCCGATATGCCCGGCAAGTCCGGTCGGCGCGAGGCTCACGCCGAACGCGATTCCCAGCAGCACCCCGAAAATCTTTTGCTTCCCGTGCTTGACGGCGTAGAAGAGCACCAACGCCAAGATCAGCGGCACGGCCACGGTCACGGTCTGAGTGGTAGTCATGTGTTCACCCCCTCTCCGCGCGGCTGAGAGCGTCACTGACGGCCTGGCGGTGGTAGCCCTGCCGGTTTGCGCCCGTCCTGCCGTATCTGGGCCGGAGAGAGCCCCAGAGGCCGCAACGCGTCCGCCAGGTCTTCCGGTGCCCACTGCGCGTAGCGGTCGTGGCGGTTGGCCAGCCTGGCGAGCAGGTCCACCGTCCACAGTCGTTCGTCGTCGCCGAACGCGGCCAGCACGTCCCCGATGGCCATCCGGTCCAGCACCGCAGGCTCACCGCTACGCGGGGACGGCAGGGCGAGCACCGCGCGGTGACGGCCGCTGCCCTTACCCGCCGTGGTGCCGGATTCATTGCTGTGACGGCGTTTGCGGGCTGCCTCGATCGAGACCGCGTCCACCCGGGGGCGGTGCGGTGCGCGGTCCCGTGCCCGGTTGGCCGTGTCCTCGTCCGACACCGGCCGGAACTTCGACAGAACCGGGTCCCGGTAGTGCGGGGCGTAGACGTAGGCCTTGCCCGCGTCCTCGGGGCTGTCTGCGGATGCCGGGTTCAACCGGTCCGGCCGCCACCCCTCCCCGAGCATCGACGGACCCAGCACCAGCCGGACGTCCGCGTGTCGGCACGCGTGCAGGATCTTGAGCGCCGTGGTGTCGGCGATCGCGTCCCCGAGCGTGTCCGACGTCGCCTCAGTCGAGGCGAGCAACAGCGACACCCGCGCCTTGCGTCCGATGCGGAGGATGTCCACCGCCATGTCCTTGGCAGCGTTGGACAATCGCGGGTACTCGTCCACGAACACGATGACCGCCGGGTGCTCGGGTGAGGGCACCCACTCACGGCCTGGCATTCCCATGTCCCGCAACAGATGCGGGCGCACTTCCGCCAGCGCGAGAGCGTCCGCTAGGGCGTCCTCGATGCCCGCGCGGGTGCGCTCGCTGCGCTCGATCGAGTCGGCCAGCACGTCCAAGCCCGTGCCTGCCGGATCGAGGTCCCACACGACCGCGTCCGCGCAGTCGGTGACCGCGTCGGCCAGCGTGCACAGGGTCGATGACTTGCCCGAACCGGTGTCACCGATCACGACCCCGTGCACCCCGAGCAACCCGAGCGCCAAGGGCTCACCGGTGATCACCGAACCCACCTGCAACCGGTCGGTGATCGACCGTGAGACCAGCGGACGCACCGCGTGTGCCGACGCGGCCTGAAGACCGGTGAACGGGTCCCGTTCGGCCAGCCTCAGGACCACCCGGGCACGCCGTGAGCGGTCCGGTGAGGCCATGGCCCCGCCCGCAGGCAGGTCCAGGGTGGTCTCCAGTGCGGCCAGTTTGTCGACCACCTGACTCGGGGTGCCCCGACGCAAGATCACCGGGACTTCCCAACCCCATCCCTGACGCACCGCTTCCCCGACAAGACGAAGATCCACACCCTCTGTCTTCAGAGCGCGTGACACCGCGTCCGCCGCTTCCGCACGGGTGTGCGCGTCGGCGATCGGAAACGGCTCGTCCGGGCCACTGTGGACGATCTCCAAACCTAGATCATCATCCCCGGCCGGCCGGGGCCTCACACCCCGTCCTACCAGCGCAAACACACCAAACACGGTCCCAGCCGCGGTGAGGTTCCCGATCTTGTCCGCGACACCGGCCACGACCAGCGCCACGACCACGGCGACGATCACCACGAGCACCGAGCGCACGGCGGCCATGCGCGCCCACTCCTCCCGCAACCGCTTCGCGGTCCCGTGCCGCTGGTCGTCGTCCATCTGCTTGACCAGACCCGCGTACGAGGCGTGCCCAGAGGCCCACCGCACGGTGCGCGACAGCACCCACCAGGCACCCACGAACGCGTAGACCGTGGCTCGCCAGATCCAGCGGGGAGCACGCCGGGCCAGCCAGCACACGCCCTGCCAGAGGACGCCGGGCGCGCGGTAGCGGACCCATCCGGCCGCGTCCCGCACGGGCGGTCCGGCAACCCGCCAGACCGCCCACGCGGCCTGGCGCACCCATCCCGCCAGTACGGGCCAGACACGCCAATCCCTAACGCTGCCAACGATTTTCCGCACCTTGGCCGATGCGGTGAGGTAGGCGGGCGAGCACAGGACGCGCTCGATCCACCATGCCGCCACCGCGTCGACCACGGCACCGATGGAGCTCAGCCACCCGAGCAGGGTGACGCGTACCCGCGCCACCGCTGCCCGCGTCACACCACGAACGCTCATCGGCCACCGTCCGCGCGGGTCGGCACCTCGGGCATTCGCTGTGTCGGCACCCAGCTGGTGGAGATCAACTCCTGGGTGTCGAGCCATGCCGCCCGCACCGCGTCCCGAGACTGTTCCTCGGGCGAATCGGCCGACAACGTTCCGCGTGCGTCCATGAACACCCGCGCCAATTCGTTCTCACTGATGTACTGCGTAGCCACCGCCAGCACCGCCGCTGCCTCTTTGGCGATCTGCCGGTAAATCCATCCGCCGTCACGCTCTGCCGCGATCTCGGGGAGTTCCTCACCCAGCCACGCCAGGTGAAACAAACGGTTCTGCATCTGTTCCGGAGTTTCGAACACGAGGTAAACCCAATCTCTTGAAAGGGACTCTCTGTGAGAGCCACGCTCCGCATTCGTGCGGGGCGATGACTTAAGTAAGCCGCCCGGCAAGAGAAACCTCTATGGCAGATTCCGCATACGTTATGCGCGATCAGGAATACCCGCAGGTCAGACGATCGCGCATCAAGATCGACATACAAAAGACGGGTAAATGAGGCCATATATGCCGGATCTGTATGTTGATCTCTGGCACCCCGGCTACACCCGCTCTGACCTGCGGAAACACCCCAGCCGGCCGGGGCTGGCGGGGGATCGCATTCTTTAAAGGGCATGCGCGGATGAGTTGTTCGTCCTGACGAGTGAGCGTCCACGCTCACGCCAGGTCCCCAAAGCGGCTGTGACCAGCGGATATGCGGATATCGGGTAGCGGCACCCGGGATCTGTCATAGACCCCGTCACCCGCCGGTGAGCTAATCGGCCTGGGTGGCTGCACACGTGACCACACAAACACACAGAGGCCTGATGAGATTGTGACCGGATGGCGATGATTGTGACAGCGATCCTCACCACACAGATAGGCCGCGTCGCGCGCGGAACTATCGAATGCATTCAACTCATAGAACAGATCCTCGACACCGAGCACGACCGGTGGGAAACACTTCTCGCAGTCGGTGACGTCGAGTTCTACACAGACGAATCGGGTCCCTACCCCAACCAGCAAATCAGAGTCAGCGTCTCGCCGAGAAACGGTGTCGCGGCACTGAGCTTCACCGACCACGACGACCCCAGTCGATCGATCGTCAATTCCTACAACGCACACGGTCATATCCCCGCCGTTGGCCTGGTCTTCAGCGGTGACACAGGGGCGATATTTCCTCGCTCCGCACTGATTCCCATTCCTCACGCCCGCGAAGCGTTGATGGAATGGCTGACGACTCGCACGCGTCCTACATCTATCGCATGGGTGCCGTATGACCAGTATTAGAGAAGCAGGTGAGGAAATGCATGTGGAGGTCTTTCGCCCGCAGGTGGTGCGATGGCGGTACATGTGGGAGGACGATCTCGCAAAATTCTTGAAGAAGTCCAAGATTCACCTGAGCGTCGATGATCTCAAGGTGGCTGCTGTTCACTTTGGACTTGACTTGTCCGAGCTGGTCGAAGTGCTCAGGGCCTCGTACAACGCATTGGACTTTCCTGCGGACTCCGAGACTTACATCGTCGGGAATGCAGTTCTGGCCTGGGAAGTCCAGCGCCTGAAAGGCGTGGCGGCATGTTGGCCCAGACCCCGGCGGGAGTGGAAAAGCGCAGGCAACGCTGGATCTTGGCGCACTCTGGAGCGCTCGCAAATAGGACTCGAACTCCGGGGAATCCGCGCCAACCTCACCCCGGAACGAGCGACCAGGATCGCGGTTGTTCGCGCTGAACGAGCGACGGCCCGCGCACAGGTTTATCTGAAGAATAACGACCGCGCACTAGCGGTTCAGCTCAGTGAGCGCGCAGAACTATGGATGGAAGTAGTGGCCCAGTGTTCGTCCTCATAGGAAGCTTCGCGCTAGCCGCAATCGCCATGGTTGTCTGGTTTCACTGGCCGACACTCGCCGATGCCGCCGAAATATGGTGGGCGAAGCTGGGACGAATCAAGCCGCGTCACATCGTCCGCGTGTTCTACCGAATCACTGTCACACATCGTGCTCGAAACAGAATGCTCGCACACGTACACGATGTCGCAACCGCGCTGAGGATCTCACCGGATGCCCTTGAATACGCCATTTACGACTACAACCGCTGCTTGGATCTAGGCCAGCAGGGACGTTACGTCGAAGGCTGGGACCTCCTTCACAAAACCGCACCCGACTACAGCGACGACGTGTTCTCTCTCGCTGTCTGTACCGCTCTGCTCCATAGAGGAATCCTTTGGGGATCTCTCGCCGGATCGCAATACGATCTACTACAGCAACTGTGCATGGATTTCGAAGCTGGCGGTGAACTTACGGCCTTCTTGAGCCGCGTAGACAGGCGCAATCCCTATCTCGACAAACTCCACAAGTGAACCAGCGGATCATCGAAAGGTATTCCTGACAGTGACAGACGTATCTGCTATCAAGGCAGACATCATGCGCCTGGGCCTCGAATGGGAGGGAATAGACCTACTGGCGACACTGCTAGAACGACACACAGAAGTCGGCGCGCTCTTGCAAGAACACGCCAGCAAATCAAACAACCCACTCGCGTCAGAAATGATGGCCGCATGGCATCAGATCAACGACGGGGGTTTACAGGTCACGCGTGACCTTATCGCGGCGGCGGGTGCAGTCGCAGTCGCTTGGGCTGAATCAATGTAAGTCCTGACTTAAAAGCCGCGAATAGCGGGCGCCGACTGATCTGTTCTTCAGATAATCCACTTCGTACGTGGACGCGCCAACTCCACGGGTAGCGCATCGAACTTAGTCAAATCGCTATTCTTCTGCTCGCTAGGAACATGCGTTAGCAGAAGTCTTCCCACATGACTTGAGACGGCTAGGTCATACGCCTGTTGTGCCGTGAGGTGATACTCGGATTCCTTCTCTGCCCCAGCTTCGCACAGAAGTAAATCAACTCCGGACGCGAGATCCGCCAAAGCCTCACACGGACCCGTGTCTCCTGAATAGGCGATCGATCCTTCGTTAGATTCGATTCGTGCGCCAAAAGTCAAAACAGAATGGCGAACTGCGTGACTAGTTACCTGGAGTTGACCAATGTCGACAACCATGCCGTCTGCGATGTAGCCGACTTCGAAGATTGACTTCGACAAACCACTCCCCTCATCTCCTGAAAGGAAGTAGTCGAGTCTTCTGTCCCAACCTTCCGGGCCATAGACGCGAATCTTCTTGGCGTCATCCGTATTCAACGCCCAATTTGCGACGGCTGGCATGTCCGCAAAATGGTCTGGATGTAGGTGCGAAATCCAAATTGCCGAAAGGTCATTGGGATTTATGCACTCAATTAGTTCACCAAAGACGCCTGATCCGCAGTCTAGTAGTAAGGTCGATCTCCCTGCTGAAATCAGGTAGCCTGAGCACGGTTCGTTACGGCGCGGAAATGGCGTGGCGCAGCCAAGAACCCTCAGATTCATCGATTCGCCTCAGGATCTGGTTTGGGAGCAGCGCTGTTGACGAATGTGGAAATATTGCTCAATAGCTCACCTGCTTGTTGCGATTGCCCGAAAGGCGAATCGGTCAGCGGCGATTGCAGTTCGCGCAGTCTTCGAACAGCGCCTTCGAGCCGATATCCGGGCGACAGTTCGAGAAGGGGAGCTACAGCGTCAACTGCGGCCTTGATATCGCCCTGATGTACATACGACGTTGCGATGTCAGCGCGTATGGTCGCAATGATGGCGAAGTTTTCTGGTGAATCTGATAGATAGCGATTCAGTGCCTGCGCCAGCTGTTCACTCGCCCGCGTGTATTCACCGGCCCAAAGGTAGGCCGTTCCAACGCATCTCAGGTGATTCGACTCCGTAAAGAGGATCATGCCCTGTTCGTCGTCAGTCTTTCCGTCGATCGGGTTCTCTTCCGAATTTCGCACGAGTGAATTTAGGCTTTCAATATCGCCCAAGCGTGCCAGTGCGCGGGCATGCATAGAAGTAGCTCGCAAAAATCCAGATTTGGTAACTGCTACTTTCAGTGCGCGCTCTGAAAAGGTTGCGGCCTTCGTCCAGTTGTTCGTCCAGAACGTGTTAGCAGATTGAAGACTAAGAACCCAAGAGTGAACCTCGGAAGAGTTTGAAGCAGCCGCAAACTGTCGGGCCAAGCGAAGGTGATCAGCCGCCGAATCATAGAGGCCGTAAAAGTCACTTGATGCACCCGCAAGGTAACCCAATGTGCGAGCACCAAAAGCATAGAGCAGTTGCTCCTGCCGGGGCAGGTGCTTTCGTTCGAGCAGAATGAAAATATCGTTCCGGAGTCGGCGACTTCTGTTGAACGTGTCGAGGGGATCTTTTGAGATGAAGTCTGAACTTAGCTTCCGAACTTCTTCTTCAATTTGTTCGAGAGTTTCAAAATGGAGTTCGGCCACGGTGTGCCTCAATCCGTAGTTGGCTGACTCTTGTGCAGCCAGCCTGACGAATTCGACGTCAGAGGATTCCCGGTATCCCTGTACCGCAAACTCGTACGCCGACTCAAGCCACTCGGATTGAACCCTGTCAACATTATTTTGGGGAATCTGTACTAGGTTAGACGCGATTTTGGATTCTTCGAATTTCTTCCGTACGGCGTCGGCCCGTTTTTCGCCAGGAAAGTCAAACCACAGTAGATTTTTAGGGATATGCAGTGCTTCCGCGTATTCACGAAGTGCTCGAAGAGTTTGTTCCGGCTTGACGGTCTCGATTCGACTGATTGCCGTCTGGCTCAATCCTAGCCATCGTCCGAATTCTTCTTGACTGAGCGGCCGACCCAAAAGTTTTAGAAAGCGGTTATGTCGTCGATAGGCTTTGAATACTTCGCCAATGTCGTTACTGTCAAAGGCCGCGCACATCTCGTCGGTAAGAAAGAACTCCATCGTCAAACCGGCGGGCGGCTTATCGAGTCCGCCAAAGTCGCGAAGACAGCGACCACACATCCGCGTCGTGTTATCTGTAGCCAATAGCGTGTCGCATCTTGTGCACCGACGCTCACGAGGAGTCGAGGCACCATGTCCGCGAGTCGGGTTCATGATAGGACGCTCACCTCATAAGCTTCAGTAGCGCTAACGGAACTTCAGAGTACTCCCTGGTCACACAGGTTTCTCGCACTTGCAAATTGCAGTTTGTAGGGTCCCGCAGGCGCGACACTGCGGTCGGACGCTTCCGGGCGTGCGTTCCCGCAGAAACGGTGTCCGGCCAGAGACCGGCCCTACGCGCCTACATGCCAGGTCACATGGGGTTTGAGGCCGCTACCGTGCCGCCGCTACGCCCCTACGCTGTAGGGGCACCCGACCAGCGTTGTAGGGCCTATAGCACCCAATTGCTCACGTCTCCGCTATGCGGAAACCGTTGGTGCGCTTGGGCTTTCGCCCCCAAAGAGGCACGACCCGCACAGCAGTCGGACACGCCCGACTCAGATGTTCCGAAAGATGTCACGGGACGGTGGGACGTATTGCCAGGTCAGTGGCCATGCAGGAACCTCATCAGACGCGCCTTAGTTGTGGCCGAGGAGCTGCACTTCGGGCGGGCGGCGGCACGGCTGCTGATCGCGGGGCCGTCGTTGTCGCAGCAGATCAAAGCGCTCGAACGGGACCTCGGTGTGCCGTTGTTCGCCCGCGATCGGCGGACGGTGGCGTTGACGTCCGCCGGGGCCGCGCTGGTCCCCGAGGTGCGGGCGCTGCTCGAACGGGCCGACGAGCTGCAACGGCACGCGCGGCAGCTGTCCGGGTCGCGGCCGGTGCGGATCGGGTACGTCAACTGGCTGCCGCCGGACCTCACCGCGCGCACGGCCGGGGTCGCGCAGCTCTACGTGGACGCGTGGGTCGTGCCGTCGCACCAGCAGGCGGCGCGCGTGGCGGACGGCAGCCTCGACCTCGCCGTGTGCTGGATCCGCCGGACCGAGGCCGCGCAGCTCGGGCTGAAGGCGCAGCTGCTCGGCGCCGACCGGCTCTACGCGGTGGCGGTGGGCACGGACACGAGTCCGGTGAAGGCCAAGGACATCGCGGTGCTGGTGGACGACGACGTGACGTCGTGGCAGTCCTGGAACGACTACGCCGAAGAGTTCGCACGGGACACGGGCTGCCGGGTGAGGCGCATCCACAACGGCGCGATCACCGGGCCGGCGTTCTTCGACCACGTGCGGGTGTGCACGACGCCGGTCCTGAACTCGCCGAAGGGGCAGACCACGCCGTTGCCGCCGGACCTCGTCGCACGGCCCGTCGTCGACCCCGAGGTGCTGTGGACGTGGTCGCTCGTGCGGCGGGAGGACGAGGAGCGCGAGGACGTCATCGCGGCCGCCGAGGCCATCGTGCGCAGCGTGGGCGACCTCGGTCTGGACCGCGCGTGGCTGCCCTCGGACGACCCCTACCGTGCGCTGGGAGGCTGAGCCTCCCACGAGGGAGGAAAGGGGTCGCAATTCCGCGAAATCAGAAGCGGGAGTGCGCTGTTGTGGCTGTCAGAACAGCTACTCCTCCTTCGAAAGCGAGCAAGAAAATGACCAGCAAGGTGGCAATCGTCACGGGAGCGTCGCAGGGAATTGGCGCGGCACTCGTTCCCGCCTATCGCAAGCTCGGTTATTCGGTTGTCGCGGTGTCGCGTTCCATCGGCGCTTCCGACGACCCCGAGGTGCTCGCGATCCGCGCCGACCTCTCGAAGCCCGGTGAGGGCGCGCGGGTCGTCGAGGAGGCGCTGGCGCGGTTCGGCCGCGTCGACGCTCTCGTCAACAACGCCGGCATCTTCGTCGCCAAGCCGTTCACGGAGTACACCGACGAGGACTTCGCAGACGTCACCGGCACCAACCTCGTCGGGTTCTTCGACATCACGCGCAGCGCCGTCAAGGCGATGGAGACCGGGGGCGGTCACGTCGTGAACGTGTCCACGAGCCTCGTCGACCACGCGCTGTCGGCGGTGCCGTCCGCCCTCGCGTCGCTGACCAAGGGCGGTCTGAACGCCGTCACGAAGTCGCTCGCGGTCGAGTACGCGGCGCGGAACATCCGCTTCAACACGGTCGCGCTCGGCATCATCAAGACGCCGATGCACGCCCCGGAGACCCACGAGGCGCTCGCCGGGTTGCACCCCGCCGGCCGCATCGGCGAGATCTCCGAGGTGGTCGACGCGATCACCTTCCTGGAACAGGCCGGCTTCGTCACGGGCGAGATCCTGCACGTCGACGGCGGCCAGAGCGCGGGGCACTGACATGGTCATCGAGAACGTCATGGACCGGTGGAAGGACGCCGTCGACGCGCACGAACCGGAGCGCGTGGCGGCCGTCTTCACCGAGGACGCCATTTTCCAGGGCCTCCACCCCTATGGTGTGGGAAGGGCCGCGGTCGCCGAGTACTACGATTCCCAGCCCATTGGGCTGAAAGCCGAGTACAAGGTGCTGGAAACAAGAAGGCTGGCCGACGATCTCGTTCTCGGCTATGTGAACGTCGATTTCTCGTTCGCCGACCGGCCGACGATCAACGTGTACCTGAGCGTGCTCGTGAAGGGAGACCTGATCGCGCACTACCAGGTCTCCCGACTCGCCTAACGCCTGCGCGGCTCCCGGCCGAACGGCGACTTCGGTCGCTCGACGTCGGGAGCCTTCGGGATCGGCATGGTCACCGGGGCGTCCTTCCTGATCGTGATCGGCTCCCCGTGGTGCCTCGTGGTCAGCTCCGTGCCGTCCACGATCCGGTAGACCGCCTCGTTCTCCCGCACCTCCACGCCGATCCTCGTGCCCTGGAAGGACATCCGGAACGAGAACCGGCTCAGCTGCTCCGGCAGCCGCGGAGCGAACGTGAGCTCGCCGCCGTGGTCACGCATTCCGCCGAACCCCGCCACCAACGCCGTCCACGCGCCCGCCAGGGACGCCATGTGCAGGCCGTTCGTGACGTTCTCGTGCAGGTCGTGGAGATCGGTGAACGCCGCCTCGACGAGGTAGTCGTAGGCCAGCCCGAGGTGCCCGACCTCAGCCGCCAGCACCGCCTGCGTGCCCGCGGACAACGACGAGTCGCGCACCGTCCGTGCCTCGTAGTACGCGAAGTTGCGGACCTTCTCCTCGTCGGTGAACGCGTCACCGCGCACGTGCATCGCGAGCACCAGGTCGGCCTGCTTGATGACCTGCTTGCGGTAGAGGTCGAAGTACGGGAAGTGCAGCAGCAGCGGGTACTTCTCCTCCGGGGTGTTCTCGAAGTCCCACTCCGCGTGCTTGGTGAAGTTGTCCGCCTGCGGGTGCACCTGCAGCATCTCGTCGTACGGGATCGACATCGCGTCCGCGGCCCTGCGCCAGGTCGCGATCTCTTCTTCCGTGACGTCACACGGGTTGCGCTCAGCGGCGTCCGCTGCCGCCCACAGGTTCTGCTGGGCGATCAGGTTGGTGTAGACGTTGTTGTCGACGATCGCCGAGTACTCGTCCGGGCCCGTCACGCCGTCGATGCGGAACCCGTCGTGCGGGTCGTGGTGGCCCAGCGACAGCCACAGCCGAGCGGTCTCCACGAGGATCTCGGTCGCCTGGTCGCGGTCGAAGTCCTCGTCGTTCGTGGCGTTCAGGTACTGCTGCACGGCGTACGCGACGTCGCCCGACACGTGGAACGCGGCCGTGCCCGCGGGCCAGTAGGCGCTGCACTCGGCGCCGTTGATCGAACGCCACGGGAAAGCGGCACCCTTGAGCCCCAGAACCTTCGCGCGTTCGCGGGCCTTGTCCAAAGTGGAGTGACGCCATCGCAGCGCGTCACGGGCGGCGTCCGGAACCGTGTAGGTGAGCACCGGCAGCACGAACATCTCGGTGTCCCAGAACGCGTGACCGTCGTAGCCGGGCCCGGTGAGGCCCTTGCCGGGGATGGCCCGCGTCTCGCCCCTGGCCCCGGCCTGCAGGATGTGGAACAACGCGAACCTGATCGCCTGCTGCAGCTCGTCGTCGCCGTCGATCTCGATGTCGGCGACCTCCCAGAAGTCCTCCAGGAACGCCTTCTGCTCCGCCAGCAACCCGTCCCAGCCGGTCTGGCAGGCTCCCGCCAGCGCGGCCTCCACCTGGGCCCGCAACGCCGGGGTCGACCGCTGCCCCGACCAGCCGTAGGCGAGGTACTTGGTGAGCTGGAGGCGCCCGCCCGCGGGCACGTCGACGGCCGCGGTGAAGCGGGCCAGGTCGTCCTCCGCCCGGATCTCCGTGCGCGGCCCGTCGTGCAGGTCGTTGTCCGACGGGGTGACCGAGACCTCGTGGTCCATCGCGGCGGCCATGCGCAGGTCGGACACCTTGGTGCGGTGGCACAGCACGGCCCGCGACTTCTCTGCCATCGTGAAGTCGTTGACCAGCGGTGAGTCCAGCGCGGCGGCGACGCGGGGATCGTTGCTGCGGCTCTTGGTCGGCTCGTTGGCCAGCAGGTCCGACTGCACGACCAGCTGCAGGTCGTCCTCCGGCTCGACCTCGTAGCGGATCGCGGCGACCGCCCGCTGTGAGAACGACACGAGCCGTTCGCTGCGCACGGTCACACGCCGGCCCGTCGGCGACTCCCAGACCGTGCGGCGGCGCAGCGTTCCGGTGCGGAAGTCGAGCGTGCGTTCGTGCTCGATCGCTTCGCCGTACCGCATGTCCAGCGGCTCGTCCTCGACCAGCAACCGGATGATCTTGCCGTCGGTGACGTTGACGACGGTCTGACCCGCCTCGGGGTAGCCGTAGCCGCCCTCCCCGTACGGCAGCTCGTGCTCCTCGTAGAAACCGTTGAGGTACGTGCCGGGCAGACCGCGCGGCTCACCCTCGTCGAGCGTGCCGCGCAGGCCGATGTGGCCGTTGGACAGCGCGAACGTCGACTCGGTCTGGTGCAGGTGGTCCACCGACAGGCCCTGCCAGCGCAGCTGCCACGGTTCGACGGCGTAGCTCATGAGAGCAGCTCGTCGAGCTCGTCGACGACCACGTCGGCGCCGCCTGCCTTGAGCGCGTCCGCCTGGTGACCGCGGTCGACCCCGACGACGAACCCGAAGCCGCCGTCGTGACCCGCCTTCACGCCCGCGAGCGCGTCCTCGAAGACCGCGGCGTGCTCGGGTGCCGTCTTGAGTCGCCGGGCACCCTCGATGAACGAGTCCGGGGCCGGTTTGCCCCGGAGGTTCGACGCGATGATGACGTTGCCGTCCACCAGCGCGTCGACGTAGTCCAGCAGGTTGCCCGCCCGCAGCACGCGCATGGCGTTGGCCGACGACGTGACGACGCCGATCGGCAGACCGGCCTCCTTCGCCGCCTGGACGTACTGGACCGACGCGGGGTACGGGGTGATGCCCTGTTCGTCGATGATGGTGTTGACCAGGTCGTTCTTCTGGTCGCCGATGCGCCGGACCTCGTCCTCCGACGGCGTGAGGCCGCGTGAGGTGAGGAAGCTGCGGACGCCGTCGTAGCGCGGTTTGCCGTCCACGTACGCCAGGTAGTCCTGTTCGCTGAACGGCTGGCCCATGGCTTCGAACGTCTGCCGCCACGCCTGCCGGTGCAGCACGGCGGTGCTGGTGAGCACGCCGTCGAGGTCGAAGAGCAACGCGGTGATCTTCTCCGGGATGCCGAGGCTCATATGACGATCATGCACCCGTCTCGCCGACATCGCTGCGCTCTTCTTTGAGGCGTTCATCGAGCGGTCGCGGGTGCGCCTGCTCGTACTCGGTCATCCCGTACTTGGTGACCCCGGACCAGCCCTCCTCCGGCTCGGTCTCCAACGGGTCGTGCTGCAGGTTGTCCTCGTCGAGGGCCTCGAAGCTGTCGCTGTCCTGCGGGACGTAGGCGCCGCGTTCTTCGCTCATGTCCGTGGCAATACCCAGTTCTGCCCTATCCGATGCTTTGACCCACCAGCGAGCCGATCGCGTACGTCACGCCCATGGCGATCAGGCCGCCCGCGACGTTGCGCACGACCGCCCGGCGTTTGCCCGCGCCGCTGAGCTTCGCGCTGATGAAACCGGTCAGGGCGAGGGTGAGGACGGCGGCGAGGACCGTGACCGGCACGCGGAGGCTGGTCGGGGTGTACGCGATCGCGGCCAGGGGGAGGAGCGCGCCGATCGTGAACGAGATGAAGCTCGCGATGGCGGCGCCCCACGGGTTCGTCAGCTCGTCCGGGTCGATGTGCAGCTCGGCCTCCGCGTGCGCGCCCAGCGCGTCGTGCTCGGTGAGCTGCCTCGCGACCTCCTCCGCCGTCTCCTCGTCGAGGCCCTTGCCCTCGTAGATCTCCTTGAGCTCTTCGAGCTCCTCCTCGGGCATGTCCCGGAGCTCCTGCCGTTCCTTGGCGAGGAGGGCGCGCTCGGCGTCGCGCTGGCTGCTGACGGACACGTACTCACCGCTCGCCATGGACATCGCACCCGCGAAGAGGCCCGCGAGGCCCGCCACGAGGATCTGGGCGCGGTCCGTGGTGGCACCGGCGACACCCACCACGAGGCTGGCGGTCGACACGATGCCGTCGTTCGCGCCGAGGACGCCCGCCCGGAGCCAGTTCATCCGATCGCCGGTGACCTCGTCGTGAGGCTCGTGGTGCGTCATTTGCGCAGGTTAGCGGTCGTGTGGAGGCGCTGCACGAGGCTTGTGGGTGACGGACGGCGCTCTGCTGAACGGGTGAGTTCTGCCTGGTCAGCGGCTGGAGGTTCATTTTTTGTCAGACCCCCGTGGCAGCATGTCGAACAGGTGTTCGTGTGCGTGCTAGAGGAGGTCAGTTTCCGATGCAGATCGAACCCAACCGCTGGCCAGGCCGCGTGGTGCCGTCCACCAACTCGGACGTGGACGTCGCCGTCGAGTCCCTGTGCGTGCGCGCGTCCTGGGCCGACGCCGACCGCCGCTGGGTGCGGCGCCTGCTCGAGCCGTGGTTCAAGGCGGGCTGGAGCGTCGACGCCCTGCTCGTGGCCATCGACAAGAAGCCGGACGGCACCCGCCAGGGCCGCCCCCGTTCCCGCGCGCAGGTGGCGCACGAGTTCCTGCGCGCCCGCCTGCGCACCTGGACGGCCGACGGAGCCGCCCTCGCCAAGCCCCCACTCCAGGGCGTCACCCTGGGCGAGTGGTACCGCGTGAACCGCCGCAACGCCGCGCTGAACGCCCCGCGCCGCGGCACAGGCCTGTCGTCGGAAGGGCGGCAGGCGCGTGCGGAGACCCGGGCGCTGGCCCACCGGCGCGACCCGGTGGAGCGCAGCCGCGAGAAGGGGCGCCGCCGCCAGGAGGTGCTCGACAGCCTGCTTGTGCCGGGGCAGGAGGTGCCGTCGTTCGCCGACTCGTGGCGGCTGGTCGCGGAGATCATCCCGGTGCCGCGGGTGTGCTCGGCCTGCGGGCACGTGCGGAACGAGGTGTCGCGGCCCGCGCACCGCGTCGCCTAGGGAGGCGGTTGTACTGGGGGAGCGCCCGCGCCGACGGCGTCTCTGTGCTGGAGGGGCGTGGTGTCGTGAGATCGCGTCTGTCGCGTCAAGGGGGCAGGCCGGTGCCGGTTCGGGGCTCGAGGCTGACGTCGCCTGCGGCTTGTGGGCTCGGCAGTTCCGCCTGCGGCCCGTGAGCTCGGCCCGATTCCCGGCTTTTCGCCCGCCACCGGGCGTTCTACCTGCGACTTCACCCCACAGCGGTTGAAACCCGCCCACCTCGGGAACACCGGACGAGTTTCTTGTTTCCGATGTGAGGGGCCGACATGCTCGAAGTGACGCCGATGGCCGCCGAGGTCATCAACGAGCTGACGTCGCAGACAGAAGGCACCACGGAAGACATCGGCCTGCGTTTCGCCCTGGCCACCGAGCAGGAGAGCCAGGCGCTGGAACTGTCGCTCAGCGAGGCCGTCGACGGCGACGAGGTGGTGGCCGCCCCGGCGGGCGCCAAGGTTCTCCTGGAGCCGGCGGCCGCGCAGTACCTGGAGGACAAGGTCCTCGACGTGCGTCAGGACGCCGAGGGCAACCCGGCCTTCGCGATCGCGCGGCAGGACCAGCCCGGCTGAGACCGCGAACGCTCGGCCGGACCCCGGCATGCGGAACGGGCCGGGCTCCTCAGCGACGAGGAGCCCGGCCCGTTCCGGTGAGCACCCCGAGATCAGGGGATGGTCAGCACCTGACCGGGGTGGATGAGGTCCGGGTTCGCGATGCCGTTGGCGTTCGCGATCTCCATGTACCGGTTGCCGTCGCCGTAGAAGCGCTCGGCGATCGCCCAGAGCGAGTCGCCGCCCTCGACGGAGTAGGTCCGCACGGCCGGGGCGGCGGGTGCGGCCGGGGCCTCCTCGACCACGGGCGCCGGAGCGGCTGCCTCGGGGGTGGCCTGCGGCGAGTCGGTGTTGGTGTTGGACGCCCAGCGGGCGCCGCCGTCGCTGCCGAAGACGACCAGGTTCCTGTCGTCCTGCAGGACCAGGCGCGAGCCCTCGTTGCCCTGGGTGCCGGTGGACCACACGGCGTTGTCCTCGCTCGTGTAGAGCACGAAGTTGCCGTCGGCCTGCAGCGCCGCACGCACCGCGCCCTTGCCGTCGGTGCCGCTGGCCCACACCGTGCCGGTGTTCTCCGACAGGACGAGGTTGCCGTCGGACTGCAGGGTCAGCATGTACCCGTTGGCGCTCGTCAGCTGCTGGCCGCGGGTGAGTTCCTGCCCGGCTTGCAAGGTGTCCACGCAAAGCTCCACTTCGGACGATGACGGCCGCCCGAACCGGCGGCGCCCGAAGCGCAAACTAGCCAAGGCGCCACCGTCTCGCCGGGCCAGGAGCGCACGTGCACCCGAGGGAGTGAAAAACGCCCCCTGCCCGCAGGCAGGAGGCGTTCAGCACGAGCAGGAGATCAGCCCTCGATGCGGCGGATGGCCGTGACCGGGCCGATCGAGTCGATGTCGGCGATCCTCACCGGCACGCCCTCGGTCGACGCGTGCACGGCGCGAATGCCGTCCACCGCCATCGCCACGTGGGACTGGCTGGAGTAGTAGACCAGGATGTCGCCGGCCTTGACCTCGCTGCGGCTCACCGGACGACCGGCGGCCGCCTGGGCGTAGCTGGTGCGGCCGATGGAGACGCCCGCCGAGCGGTACGCGGCCTGGATCAGCGAGGAGCAGTCCCACGAGTTCGGGCCGTTGGAGCCGTAGACGTAGGGCTTGCCGCGCTCGCCCAGCGCGAACTGCAGGGCACGGCCCGCGGTACCCGCCGGAACCGAGATGTTCGACATGTCGCCGGACGCGGCCAGCTGGTTCTTCACCGTGGTGCTGAGCGAGCGGTACTGGTTCTGCGCCTCGGCGAGCTGCTTGTCGAGATCGGCCTTCTTCTGGTCCATCTCGGCGAGGAGCTTCTTCGACGCCTCGGTCGCCTCGGTGGCCGACTTCGTCGCCGCGTCGGCCGCGTTGACGGCGTCGGTCAGCTTCTGCAGCGCGTCCGCGTTGTCGGCCGCGAGGATGTTGATGGCCGACATGCGGTTGAGGAAGTCCTGCTGCGAGTCGCTCACCAGCAGCGCGGAGATCTGGCTGAAGTTCGCGCCGGAGTTGGTGGCCTCGGTGAGGAGGTCGACCTGCCCGCGGAGAGACTCCTCGGCCTGCTGCGCGGCGGTGAGGTCGCCCTTGGCCTTTTCCAGTTGACCCTGCTTGGCCTTCAGGTCGTCCTGGGCCTTGAGGTGGTCCTGGTTGAGCTTGGACGCCTGCTCGGACAGCTCGTTGTACTTCTTGAGCGCGTCGGCGGCGTTGGGTTGTGCGGTGGCCGGCGCCGTGGGGAGTGCCGCCGCGACAACTGCTGCTGTCGCTACGAGAGCTCCACGCACGATGCGGCGTGAGGGTTGCGACACCACGTCGCGGTTCCTCCTTTTTCCTGGCAGCCGCCCCGCGAGAACTACTCCGCGTGAGACGACAACCTTGGCGGGTGCCCCGAGTGGGTTAACTGCTGGGCCGAAGGTCTCGGACAGGTTACGGAATGACCTTGCCCTCGTCTACCACCGGGTCCCCATCAGTTCACCGGCCCGCACGCTCTCACAGTCGTCCACGTGGGTTTATCGCGGGGTGGGAGAGACGCGTCACCCGACAACCCGGCGAATCACCGAAATGGGTCCGATGGAGTCGATGTTCGCGACCTTCACCGGCACGCCCTCGGTCGACGCGTGCACGGCCCGAGTGCCGTCGATGGCCATGGCCACGTGCGACTGACCGGAGTAGTAGATGATCAGGTCGCCCGCCGTGACCTCGCCTCGTCCCACGCCGCGGCCGACCTTCGCCTGGTCGTAGGTGACGCGCGGGATGCTCACGCCGGCGGCCCGGTAGGAGGCCTGCATCAGCGACGAGCAGTCCCACGAGTTCGGTCCGTTCGACCCGAACACGTACGGCTTGCCCTGCTGGCTCATCGCGAAGTTGAGGGCCGCGCCGGCCGCGCCCGCGGGCGCGTTCACCGTCACCTTGGGTCCGGTGCTCGCCAGCGTCTGCTGCTGCGGCCTGGTCAGCGACTGGTACTTCGACCGCGCGGTGGACACCTGCGCGTCCATGGCGACCTTGCGGGTGGAGACGTCGGCGGCGAGCTTCTCCGCGGCGGACGCGGCGGTGGTGGCGTCGGTGCGGGCCTTCTGCGCCGCCGCGAGCGTGGCGTTCATCCGCTCCACCGCCTCGTTCTGGTCGGTGGCGATGATGTTCATCGCCTGCATCCGCTCCAGGAAGTCCACCTGGGACGACGACGTGAGCAGCGCCGACAGGTTGGTGAACCGGGCGCCCTCGAACGACGCCTCCGTCAGCACGTCGACCTGGCCGCGGAACTGCTCCGACTCGGCCAGCGCCTTCTTCTCCGCCTCGGTGGCGGCGACCACGATCCCGTTCGCCCTGCCCAGGTCGCCCTGCGCCTTGAGGTGGTCCTGGCTGAGCTTCTCGGCCTCCCGCGTCAGGTCGTTGTAGACCTTGAGCGCGTCGTCGGCGGGCTGTGCGTGCGCCGAAGGCATCGACACCACCGTCGCGGCGATCACAGCGGCAAGAGCGGTCGTCCTAGCTGCACGTCGGCCGGGCACGCGGCCTCCTCAGGAGTCGGAATCGGCTTCTGAGGAGGCGTACGGCCGAACGGGTGCAAAGGTTCAGTCGAACTCGATGAGCGGTCTCCCGGCGACGACCAGGGGACAGTCGGACTCGACGTCCACCAGTTCGTCGGCGAGTGCGGGAAAGGCCGTGACGAGGGCCGTTCCCGCTGCTGTGGCGATGCGTGAAGAAACGGCCACGAAGAGCGACTAAAGAATGCAAAAGGGGCAGATCGGGCGCCGTCACCCGATCAGGCGGCCCGGTGTGCCTCGATCGAGGCACGGCACGCGGCGATCAGGCGGGCGGTGGCGGCGCTCCCCCCGCACCCGCAGCGGGGGCAGCGCATCGCGACGGCACCGGCGAGCTCGTCGACCACGACGCCCAGCGGGGAGTCGCAGCCGCGGCACCAGCGGTGCCGCGTGACCGGGTTGACGTGCACGGGCGACGACACGCACTGGTGGATCCACCTGCCGTGCACGTGGCAGGTCAGGCGGTCGTCCGGCGCCAGGGCGCCGTCGTCCTCGGCGTGGTCCTCCTCGACCAGTGTGGCGATGAGCGTGGCGATCATGGCGACCCTCCGATCTCCGAACCTGCCTTCTGCAAGGACGTCGAACCGGCGAGGCCGGAATCGACACGCTTCCCCGGGTTTCTTCCAGTCGGATGTGGACGGTCGGTCGCCGGGTGGTTCCGCACGGTGAGGCAGCTACCGCGAATTACGGGTTTGCGCAGTCTCTTGATAGGTTAGGCATGCCTAAATCAGGAGGTGGACAGGTGCGCAGGACAGTCGCCGCGGTTCTGCTGCTCGGCCTAGTGGCCGGGTGCGGTGGAAACGCTCCCACGGAGCAGGGAAGTGGCCAGTGGTCCTTCAAGGACGATCGCGGTAAGGAGGTCACCGCACCGAAACGGCCCGAGCGCGTCGTCGCGCAGGTGTCCGCCGCGGGCGCCCTCAAGGACTACGGCATCAACGTCGTCGGCACGTTCGGTCCGCTCAAGCGCCCGGACGGCACGACCGACCCGGAGGCCGGCAGCATCGACCCGGCCAAGGTCACCGACGTCACGGGACCGGGCTACGGCGAGATCGACTTCGAGAAGTTCGCCGCGCTGAATGCCGACCTGGTCGTCGCCGGCTACTACCCCGAGGTCACCGGGCTCTGGCACCTCACCGCCGAGTTCGAGGAGAAGGTCGCCAAGATCGCCCCGACCGTCGGCATCGGCCAGTCGAAGATCCAGCTGCCGGACGGGGTCAAGCGCTTCAAGGAACTCGCGAAGTCTCTCGGCGCCGACGTCGACTCCGCCGAGGTGAAGGCCGACGAGGAGGCGTTCACCAAGGCCGCCGACCGGTTGAAGGCCATCGGCGGGAAGATGACGGCCGCGAAGCAGAAGATCCAGGTGGTCGGCGCGGACCCGAAGCTCTTCTACGTCGCCGTGCCCGCCCGCAACCCCGACCTCGACTGGTACGTCAAGGAACTGGGCCTGCCGCTGCTCACGCCGGACAAGCCCGACGCCGAGGGCGGCGGCTACTTCCAGTCGCTGTCGTGGGAGAACTCCGGCACGTACAAAGAGCACGTGATCATGTGGGACACCCGCCAGCACGTGCTGAACCCGGAGCAGATGAAGGAGGGTCACCCGGTCTTCCAGGGCCTTCCCGCCGTGCAGGCCGGCCGGTTCGTCGAGTGGAACGCGGTCGCCCCGCTGAGCTACTCCTCCTACGCCGGGATCATGAACAAATTGGCTGACCAGCTCGACCAGGTGTTGGCAAAGTAGCCATGTGCTGACGCTTCTGAAGGAAAACGGCCCGTTGCGCGTGCTCAGCACCGCACGGGTCGTTTCTGTCGTGGGGGACGCCCTCAGTCTCGTCACGCTGATGGTGCACGTGCAGTCCGTGCTGGGGAAAGCCATCGCGGTGGCGGCGCTGCTGCTCGTGGGCGACTTCGCGCCGTCGTTGCTCAGCCCGCTGACGGGGGTCATCAGCGACAGGTTCGACCGGCGCACCGTGATGATCGTGTGCGAGGTCGCGCAGGGCGTGCTGCTGGCGGTCATCGCGTTCACCCTGCCGCCGTTGCCGGTCCTGCTCGCGCTGGTCGGCGTGCGGGCCGTGATCGGACAGGTCTTCATCCCGGCGTCACGGGCGGCGGTACCGAGCCTGGTCGCGGAGAAGGACCTGGCGCAGGCGAACACCGCGCTGGGCCTGGGTTCCAACAGCGCTGACGTCATCGGGCCGTTCCTCGCCGCGTTGTTGCTGCAGTTCCTCGACACCCGCGGCGTGCTGCTCGTGGACGCGGTGTCGTTCGGTCTGTCGGCGTTGTTGTTGCTGCGCCTGCCGAAGCTCGTCGTGCCGTCGGAGCCGGGGGAGACGGTGTTCACCGACGTGAAGGCCGGGGTGAGCGAGATCTGGCGGAACCGGGCGCTGCGGATCGTCTTCCTCGGATTCTGCGGTGTCGTCGCGTGCACCGCCATCGACGACGTCGCGGTGCTGCAGCTGACGATGGGCGTGTTCGGCGAGTCGGACGGCGTGGCCGGCGTCGTGCTCGGCGCGGTCGGCGTTGGACTGCTGCTCGGTTATGCGCTGCTGGCCAAGGGATCGGCGGGCCTGAGCATGGTCACGCTGCTCGTCGTGGGGTTCCTGATCAGCAGCGCGGGCAACCTGTTCACCGGGCTGGCGTGGGGGGTCGCGTCGGCGTTCGCCCTGCAAGCCGTGCGGGGACTGGGGATCGCGGCGATGGACGTCGCGCACAGCACGCTGATCCAGCGGCTCGTCCCCGGTGATCGGACGGGCAGGGTGTTCGCCAACTTCTACGGCGGGATCGGTGTGGCCGCGGCCGTGTCGTACCTCGCCGGTGGTCTGCTCATCGACGTGCTGGGCCCGCGACTGGTCCTGGTCTGCGCGGGTGCCGCCGGGGTTTTGGTGGCGTTGTGGGTAGTTGCCGCTGCACGGGCGAGAGGTGTTGAGTGGGAACCAGCCTCTTGAGGGGAGAAGGCGATGTGGGGGAAACGCATTGCTGTTCTTGCTGTTTCGGTGCTGCTGACCGGATTGACCGTTTCCGTCGCGCACGCGGGCACCGGCGTCGTGCCCGCGTCGACGTCGTGGACGTCCGCTGACCGGGGGTTCGTGCTGGGGCTCGACACCCTGTGCCAGACCGCGAGGTGCCCGCAGCTCGTCCGCACGTTCGACGGCGGCGCCTCGTGGACGCGGGTGAAGACCCCGGCGCTGTCCGTACCGGAGACTGACCGGCTGCGGGTGCTGTTCGCGAGTGACGCGGCCGGGATGGTGACCGACGGCGAGCAGCTGTTCGTCACCGCCGACGGTGGCAACCGCTGGGAACCGTCCGGCATCAAGGGAACCGTGGGAGCACTGGGTTTCGACAGCTCCGGGTTCCTCGCCGTGATCCACGACGGCACGTCGTCACGGCTGTTCCACCGCGACCTGTGGTTCGGCTCGTGGCAACCGGTGCCGGGCGTCGAGGTCAAGGGCCAGGCGCGCGGGGAGATCGCCGCCGGTCAGGTCTCGCTGTCGACGTTCGGCGTGGAGAACCGCTACTGGACGCGGTCTCCGGCGGGTTGGTTCGAGGAACCGGCGCCGTGCACCGAGTTCGCGGCGACCCGCCTGGGCACGGCCGGGGCCGACCGCTACGCGTTGTGCAGCTTCGACCCCGGTTTCGGGAACATGACGAAGGAGCTGCGCAAGTCCGAGGGCGGGCCTTTCGAGACCGTCGGCGTGCCGCCGCGCGAGGGCATCACGACGGGCTTCGCGGTGTCACCGGAGGCGGCGCTCGTGGCCGCGACCGGACGCGACTGGTCGTTCGTGCACCGCGGCTCCGGCACGAAGTGGGACACGCCCCTCACGCTCGGCGGGCCGCCGTTCGAGGACCTGGCGTTCTCGGACGCGCGCCACGCCACGCTGGTGCGCGGCGGTCCGGGCCAGGAGTTCGCCGAGGTCCACCGGACCGACGACGCCGGACTGACCTGGAAGATCTTGTCGGTGTAGCTCGGTACGCTCGATTCCATGGAGCCCTACGACCACGGCGTGCTCGACGTCGGAGACGGCAACCAGGTCTACTGGGAGACCGTCGGCGACCCCGGCGGCAAGCCCGCCGTGTTCCTCCACGGCGGCCCCGGTGCCCCGTCGAAGGGCGCGCGGAGGTCGTTGGACGCGGAGAAGTTCCGCATCGTGATCTTCCACCAGCGCGGGTGCGGCCGGAGCACGCCGCACGCGAGCGACCCGGCCGCGGACATGGGCGTCAACACGACGGACCACCTGATCGCGGACATGGAGAAGCTCCGCGAGCACCTCGGCATCGAGAAGTGGCTGCTCTACGGCGGTTCCTGGGGCTCGACGCTCGCGGTCGCCTACGCGCAACGGCATCCGGAACGGGTCTCGGAGATGATCCTCATCGCGGTGACGCTGTCGTCGCCGCGTGAGATCGACTGGCTGTACAAGGGCGTCTCGCGGTTCTTCCCGGAGGCCTGGGCCAGGTTCAGCGCGCACGTCGGCGACGCTTCGGACGTAGTGCGCGCGTACGCGGATCTGATGGAGAACCCGGACCGGGCCGTGCGGGAGCAGGCGGCGCTCGAGTGGTGCCGGTGGGAGGACACGGTGCTGTCGCTGGAAAGCTTCGGCCAGCCCGACGTGTTCTCCGGCCGGGCGTCCGACGACGTGATCGCGCTCGTGCGGATCATCGCGCACTACTACGCGGACAACGGCTTCGTCGACGATCTGCTGGGCGGCGCCGGCAAGCTCGCCGGCATCCCGGCCGCGCTGGTCCACGGCCGGCGCGACATGAGCTGCCCCGCGGACACCGCGTACGCGCTGGCGCGGGCGTGGCCGGACGCCGAGCTGACCCTCGTGGACGACAGTGGCCACAAGGGCAGCCCCGCGTTCCGGGAGGCGATCGAGACCGCGGTCAGGAGGTTCTCCCCATGACGCGACGGAAACCGCCCGGAACGGGCTTCGAGTCGTGGATCGACAGGCAGATCCGCGAGGCTCAGGAACGCGGTGAGTTCGACGACCTGCCGAGCGCCGGGAAACCGTTGCCCGGCGCGGGAACGGCGCTCGAAGAGGACTGGTGGATCAAGAGGAAGGTCCGGGAGGAAGAGGGCACGGCAGGGTTGCCCCCTTCCCTGGTCCTGCGCAAGCGGGCCGAGACCGCCAAGGCGCGTGCCCTGGCGGCCACGACCGACGCCGAGGCGCGCGCGATCATCGAGGAGATGAACGCGGAGATCCTCGACGCGCTGCGGAAACCGTTGTCCGGTCCGCCGTTGACGCTGATGCCGTTCGACGTCGACGAGCTGCTGCGTGAGAGGAAGGGGTCCTCACGCGGGCAGTGATCAGCTCGCGTTGATGTCGATGCAGGAGTAGAAGGCCATCGCCGTGTCGCCGATGTTCCACACGGCCAGGACCTTGTGCTTGCCGGGGGAGCCCACGTTCACGGTGTGCGACACGGTGGCCGGCGGCTGCTGGTTGTTGCCGCTGAACGTCGCGACCTTGCGGCCGTCGACGAAGTAGTCGTAGTCACGCGTGCGGTGGCGGGCGGTGAAGGTCCAGTTGAACGTCACCGAACGGCCCGTGTTGGTGACCCGCCAGCCCTTGTTGTCGTTGCTCAGCTCGGAGAACTGCGACAGGTTGGCGTGGCAGCTCTGCAGGCCCTTCGGGCCCTCGACCGACTGCGGTTCGTACTGGATGTTGCCGCAGGCGATGGTGCGCGCGGCGCACTGCGCCTGACGGCTCGGCGGTGAGTTGATGTAGCCGTGGGCGAGTGCCGTGCCGCTGGGGAGTGCCACGACGATCAACGGTGCAGCGAGAACACCGGCCATGGCGGCCGTTACCTTGCGTCCGATCTTCATGTGACTTCCTTTGCCTTGATGTGTGCGTACTCCCTTTACATCGCGGCGGCGATTGAAGGTCTAGACCATACCGCGCGTAATCGCGGGGCCACAAGACGTGTCGATAGATCAGTCAGGTAAGCGATTGCTGCTCGACTTCGTACAGCTGCGAAGTGGTCAAGCCGAAGTGGGTGAAGTCGTTGGGTTCTGTGGGACTTCGGGCTTGGAGCTGAGTGCCGGCGTCGGCTTCTGCGGGTTCCCGGTCCGGGTGAAGGCGACCGGGACGAGGACCGGGATCCCGGCGGTCGGCGACTGAGGGTGAGGACAGCGTCTCAACCGGAGCCGCCGTGCAGTCGCGGGCTCTCTGGTGGGGCGGAGTCGCTGAGCGATGTGGAGCCGCCGTGCGGCCCGCCCGCACGACGCCGCCCTGAGCGTTGGCGTCCAGGAACTTGCCGTGGTTCATGCCCGGCGAGAATCCGCAGCGATGCAATGAACCGGCCGAAGAACACCGCCCACGCGCCGCGTTCCTGGAACACGCGGCGGGCGCCACGATGTACCCGTCCGACCGCGGATTCCCCGGCGACGTTCCGGACCGCACCGCTAGCCTCAGAGCCGTGAACGAGCTCGCACTCGCGGTCGTCGCGGGAATGGTGGCCACGGTCAACCCGTGCGGATTCGCGATGCTGCCCGCCTATCTGGCGTTGGTGTCCCGCGACAGTCCGGCGAGGGCCTTCGCGTCCGGGCTGGTGATGACAGCCGGGTTCGTCACCTTCTTCGGCGCGTTCGGCGTTCTGGTCAGCCCGGTGGCCGCGACCCTCAAGCGCTACCTGCCGTTCGTGACGGTCGTGATCGGGCTCGTGATGGTCGTCGTCGGCGTGCTTTTGCTGCTGGGCAAGGACCTCTACGTCCGGCTGCCCAAACTCCAGGCCGCGCCGAAGAGTCTTTGGTCCATGTACGGCTACGGCATCGCGTTCGCCATCGCCTCTCTCTCGTGCGCGATCGGACCGTTTCTCGCCGTGGTGGGTGCATCGCTGCAGACGGGCGTGATGGCGTTCTTCGCCTACGCGCTGGGCATGGGCCTCATCGTCACCGTGCTCGCGGTCGCGGGTTCGGCACTCGCGCCGCACATCAGGAAGGTGCTGCCCCACGTCGGACGGATCGGTGGCGCGGTCCTCATAGCCGTTGGCGCGTACGTGACCTACTACGGCGTTTACGAGCTGCGGTTGTTCCTGGCCGGTGGCAGTGCGGTCGACCCGGTCGTGCGAGGCGCGGGACGGTTCCAGAACGTGCTGGTGCAGCTCGTCGGTGCGCTCGGGCCGTGGCCGTTCGTGGTGGTGCTGGTGATGGCCGGGGCGTGGTGGCTGAACCGGAGCAGGCGCAAGGCCGTACGCCCAGACAGGAGGTGAGGAGCCGAATGCGCATCCTCGGACTGCTGCTCGGGGTTCTGCTGCTCGCCGGTTGCGCGGAGAGGACGCCGCCGCCGGAGAAGTTCCAGTTCACCGCGAAGACCTTGGACGGCGCGGAGTTCCGCGGCGACAAGCTCGTCGGCCAGCCCGCCGTGCTCTGGTTCTGGACGCCCTGGTGCCCGTCCTGCAACGCCGAGGCGGAGACGGTCGAGCAGGTCGCCAAGCGCCACGGCAAGGTCCAGTTCGTCGGCGTCGCGGCGGAGGACCAGCTCGACGCGATGAAGAAGTTCGTCAGCGACCACAAGATGGGCAGCTTCCCGCACCTCGCCGATCTCGACGGCTCGGTGTGGAAGCGGTTCGGCGTCACCGCGCAGCCGACGTTCGCGTTCGTGGGCACGGACGGCTCCGTCGAACTGCTCACCGGCTCGCCCACCGAGCAGCAGCTCGACGAACGCGTCTCCTCCTTGGTGCCGAAGCCTTGACCTCGGTAGAAAGTCCCTGCGGGGTCGGGACCAAGGCCTGGTTCGGCGGTGCGGCCGGAACCGTAGCCTCGACGAGGCCGCGGGGTGCTGCCGCGTGGCCTCGAGGAGGCAGGTTTCGATGGACTACATCCAGGTCTCGCTCGCGGACGCCATTCCCGAGCAGGCCAGGGACTACGCGTCCGCACGGATCGGCTCGCTCGACCGCTACGCGCCGGACCGCGTCGACTTCGCGTGGGTCAACCTGACCTCGGACCGGACCGTGATCCACGCGCACGCCCGCCTCGACCTCAAGTGGGTCGAGGTGCAGGCGTACGCGGAGGGGTATACGGTCACCGAGGTGATCGACCTGGTGCGGGAACGCATGCGTCGTCAGCTCGTCTCGATGCACGGCGTGCCCGCGCACAACTGACCTCGGGGCGGCGCGAACCCACCACTCGGCGGCGGACGGGTGGTGGGTTCACCGCACCTTCTTCACGGTTCCCCGCGCGCCGTCGACCTGGACGACGTCCCCGGTGGTGATGAGGGTCGTGGCGTTCCCGCACCCGACCACGGCGGGGATTCCCAGTTCTCGCGCCACGATCGCCGCGTGCGAGAGAGGTGCGCCGACATCGGTCACGACGGCGGCGGCACGGGTGAACAACGGCGTCCAGCCGATGTTCGTCACCGGCGTCACCAGGACCTCGCCCTGTTCCAACGCCCCGCCCTCGTCGATCCGCGCGAGCACCCGGGCCACCCCCTCGACGACGCCCGCCGATCCGGGGAACCCCGTGACGTCCGCCGGCATCGGCACGTCCGCGGTCGCGTCGTAGAGGTCGGCCCGCCGGTCGGCTGACGCGGCCCAGGACTCCGGGTCGAACCGCCCGCGGATCAGGGCGGGGTAGGGCGGCAGCGCGCGATAACGCTCGTACGCCTGCCGTTGCGCGGGCACCCGGTCCAGCAACGAGGTCTCGCCGCCGAGCACGCGCAGCACGTCGTCGATCGGCAGGAAGAACAGGTCGTCACCGGACGACGTCAGCTCCCCGGCCCGCAGCACGAACGCCCGCATCACCCAGAACGCGCGCACCATCTCGGAACGGGCCCGCTCCCGCGCCCGCGCACCCTCGCCGATCCGGTCGAGCCGCCTGCGGATCCCCGGTGCCTTCGCGGCGTGCCGGGCGACCAGCCGGTCCCACGCCTCGGCGCGCAGAGCCGCCTGCCGCGCCAGCAAGGCCTCGGGATCGGCCAGGGTCTCCAGCTGCCGGGAGATCCACTCCGGGTCCTCGGCCGGGCGCGGGGCGGAGATCTCGAACTCGCCGGCGCACCGGTGACCCCAGCTCCGCGCGAACGTGTCGTGGTCGATCTCGCCCGACCGCAACCGGGCCAGGCCCACCAGCGGGCCCAGGCTCGCGAGGCCCGCGCCGTCGTGGAACCCGGTGAGCAGCACAGCGGCGTCCTGCTCGCCGACCAGCCCGGCCAGCTCACGCCGGAACGAGGCCGGCCCGCCCGCCACCATGCGCGCGCCGGCGTCGAGCACCGGGCACACCACCCTCAGCAGCGAGTCGAGATCGGTCCGCCAGAACTCCAGCAACGCGGCGGGCGTCGAGCAGGCCGCGATCGCCTCGCGCGCCGCCGCGCACCGGCCGGGGTTGTCGCGGACGAGCCGCCGCAGCCGCGTCCGGTAGAGGACCTGCTGCTTGAGCGGCCCGCCCGCACCCCGCAGCACCGCCCGCAGGATCGCCGGCCGGGACATCGGCAACGGCGGCACGGTCACGCCGGCCGGGACGCGCCCGAACGTCTCCTCGCCCGAGCGCAGCATCTCGTCGGCCTTGCCGATCGCCGTGCCGAGCGCGGCGTACGTGCTGAGGTTGAGGTAGAAGCGGCCGCCGATGTTGCCGGAGATCCGGTGCGGCCCGATCGCCGCGCTCGACAGGACCCGCACCAGCGACCACGTCACCGGCGTCATCACGTCGGGGACCGCCTCGCCGACGTTGCCGTTGGACCACAGGTAGTCGCCGTCGAGGGTGTCGTTCCACTCCACGCGCAACGAGGTGATCGGCCGCGCCTGCAGGATCTGGACCTCACCGCCCGCGAACGCCCACTCGACGTCCATCGGCGTGCCGTACAGGGCCTCGATCCGCTCGCCGAGCGCGACCAGGGACGCCATCAGGTCGCCGGGCAGGTCGCCGACCGGGTTCTCCGCTCCGCTGACGAGGGACTCGCCGAGCCCGCGGACCGCGTTGATGACCGGCTCCGCGCGTCCGGTCAGCGGGTCGGCGGTGAACAGCACGCCGGACATCTCCGCGGGCACCATCCGCTGCACCACCACGGCCATCTCGGCCGAGGTGACCCCGTTGTGCTCGCGGTAGGCGACGGCCCGCTCGGAGCGCAGCGAGTCCCAGCACCGCAGCACCGCGTCGAAAAGCCCGTCCTCGGTCACGTCGAGCACCGTGTCGTGCTGCCCGGCGAACGACAGGCCCGGCAGGTCCTCCGCGGTCGCCGACGACCGCACCGCCACCGGTCCGCCGAGCGCGCGGAACGCCTCCAGCACGCCCTCCATCGACTTCTCGCGGTAGGCGCGCGTCGTGAGGTGGAACCCGTCCGGCACCGGCAGGCCCCCCCGGACCAGCCTCGCCAGCGACGCGCCCTTGCCGCCGACCGCCGCCAGCACGGCGCGCGAGTCGTCGAGCGGGAGGATCAACGGGATCATGTCGCCATAGTTGTCGAAACGGGCCTCTCCCGTTCGTACAAAGGGCGAAAGGAGACCACCATGACGCAGAAGTACCTGCTCAGCATCTACCAGCCCGACGGTGAGGCCCCGCCGCCCGAGGTGCTCGACCCGATCATGGCGAACCTGGCCGCGTTGAACGAGGAGATGCAGGCCAAGGGCGCGTGGGTGTTCGCCGTCGGGCTGCACCCGCCGTCGACCGCGACCGTGCTCAGGGCGAAGGACGACGACGTGCTGATGACCGACGGGCCGTTCGCCGAGGGCAAGGAGCACGTCGGCGGGTTCACGGTCATCCAGGCCGCCGACCTCGACGAGGCGCTCGAGTGGGGCCGCCGGCTCGCCGGTGTGCTGAGCCCGTTGTCGATCGAGGTCAGGCCCATCGCGTTCTGATGATCGAGGAGATATTCCGGGCGGAGTACGGCCGTGCGGTGTCCGTCCTGACCCGCGTCCTCGGCGACATCGACCTCGCCGAGGAGGCGGTGCAGGACGCCTTCGCCACGGCCGTACGACGCTGGCCGGTCGACGGCGTCCCACCGGCGCCCGCGGGCTGGATCATCACGACCGCCCGCCACGGCGCGATCGACCGCCTCCGCCGCGAGGCGAAGGGCCAGGAGAAGTACGCGCAGGCGGAACTGCTGCACCACGAACCGGAAGAGCAGGAGGTGGGAGACGTGCCCGACGACCGCCTGCGGCTGATCTTCACCTGCTGCCACCCGTCGCTCGCGTTGCCGGCTCAGGTGGCGCTGACGCTGAAACTCCTCGGCGGCCTGACGACGGCGGAGATCGCCAAGGCGTTCCTGGTGCCGGAACCCACGATGGCGCAACGGATCGTGCGGGCGAAGGGCAAGATCCGCGCGGCCCGCATCCCGTACCGGGTGCCGCGCGACGCCGACCTGCCCGACCGGCTCAAGGCCGTGCTCGCCGTCGTCTACCTGATCTTCAACGAGGGGTACCTCGACCGCGCGGAACTCGCGGACGAGGCGATCCGGCTCGGCCGCGTGCTCGCCGGGCTCATGCCGGACGAACCCGAGGTGTGGGGGCTGCTGGCGTTGATGCTGCTGGTCGCCTCACGCCGGGACGCCCGGCTGCGCGACGGCGAGATCGTGCTGCTGGAGGACCAGGACAGGGAGTTGTGGGACGCGGACCTCGTGCGCGAGGGCCAGGACGTCGTGCGCCGCTGCCTGCGCTGGAACCGGCCGGGCCCGTACCAACTCCAGGCCGCGGTCAACGCCGTGCACAGCGACCCGCCGACCGACTGGCACCAGGTCGTCGCCCTCTACGACCAGCTGCTGGTGTTCACCCCGAGCCCGGTCGTGGCGCTGCACCGAGCCGTCGCACTCGCCGAGACCCGAGGCCCGGAGGAAGCACTGAGGGAGGTCGAAGCACTCGACCTGGACCGCTACCACCTGTTCCACGCCGTGCGCGCGGATCTGCTGCAACGGCTGGGCAGAGACCCGAGAGCGGCACTGGAGGCCGCGCTGGACCGTGCGGAACACCCGGCCGAACGCGACCTGCTGCGCGGACGACTAGGGGCTCTCGGTCCTGTTGCGGCGGCCGACGAGCAGGATCGCGCCGACGACGACCGCTAGCCCGATCACGATCCACACCCAGATCGGCACGCCACCGGACTCCTCCGGCGCGGTCGACGGGGGAGCGCTCGACGTCGGTGCGCTCGAGACCGAGGACGGCGGCGCGCTGGCCGAAGTCGTCTGCGCCACGACGGTCATCGTGAAGGCGATCGTGCCGGTGATGGTGTCGCCGTCGTCGGACTTGGCGGCCCACGCGATCGTGTGCGCGCCGGACTTGGCCGCGGCCGCGTCGACCGTCGCCGTGATCGTCTTGTCGAGGGCGTGCACCTGGGTGACCGGCAGCGTGGCGCCGTCGGCCCCCGTGACGGTGACCGCGGCGCCGTCCGGCAGCTGGATCGCCTCGCTGAACACCAGCTCGACATGTTTGAGAGGGGCTTCCAGGGTCGCGCCGGTCGCCGGGTTGCTGCTCTTGAGCTCGGCGTGGGCCTGCGCGGGGACGGCCACGGCCGTCGCGGCGAGCAGAGCCAGCACGAGCGCCGTCAGGTAACGCGTCACGTGCGCAGCGTAATGGCTGAGCTGATCAGTCCGGCAGTCCCGGTTCGGACCGGGACCGCTCTCGAACCGGGACGAACGCGAGCGCGGACGCGACCAGGGCGGCCACCCCGGCGGCGATCACCGGGGCGACCGGCTCCACCTCGTACAGCAGGCCGCTCACCATCGGCCCGGCGAAGAACGTCAGCCCGCCCGTCGCCGTGACGAGACCGGCGACCAGGCCCTGACGCGCGGGCCCGACGCCCAGCGAGGCCGTCGCGGCGAACCCGGTGACCGCGAGACCGACCCCCGCCGACACCACGAAGAAGGCCGGGCTCATCAGCGACGGCACGGCCGCGATGACCGCGTACCCGGCCAGCGCCACCGGTGCGCCGACCCTCATCAGGCGGTCCGCGGGCCACTTCAGCAACGGCACGAGCACGCCCTGCGCCAGGAAGAACCCGAGGCCCGACGCGAACAGCGTCTTCCCCAGCGAGCCCGCCTCCTGGTCCGCGACGAGGTACACGGCGACGACCTGCACGAGTCCGAACGACAGGTACAGGAGGAACCCGATTCCGAAGGCGGGCACCAGCCGCGACGGCTCGAACGGCACCACCTCCGGTGGCTCCGCGGCGGCAGAAGGCTTGTAGGTGAGGAGGACGGCGACCGCGAGCACCACGGCGATGACGGGCGCGGCGTACAGCGGCAGGTGCAACGAGGCCACCGCCAGCGCCCCACCGACCACGGAGCCGAGCACGGCGGCGAGCCCCTGCGTCGCACCGACCAGGCCGACCGCCGTGGTGCGGTGACCACGGGCCGAGAAGCCCGCGACGGCGAGCGCGACGACGAGCAGGGCGGCGAGTCCCGCACCGAACAGGAAGCTGCGGAACACCAGCACCATCGCGAACGCCAGGCCGGGCGTCAGCGTCTCGTCGGCGCCGAACGCCACCGCCGCGGCGAACCCGGCCGGTCCGGCCACGCACAGGCCCAGCCCGGCGACCAGCACGGGACGCGGCCCGGCGGCGTCGACCAGCACTCCCCAGACCAGGCTCGACACGGTCGTGGTCACGGAGGCGACCGTGAACACGAGTCCGAACTGGAAGGTGGTGAGTCCGAGGGTGCCGGCGACGGGCGCGACGGCGGAGGTGAGGATCTCGTGGAGCGAGTACACGACCAGCAGTGCGACCAGCAGAGGTGTCAAAGATCTGGGCACGTGGTTCCCCCTGGCGTTGCGGCGGAGCCGTGAGGGTAGTTCATGGTGGTGAACGACTGGTTTGGCCGCCGATGCACTCGGGTAACCGGCGTCCTAACTGATCATCTGACCGAGGAGCGGTTTGGCTCGCGACCAGGCAGCGAGGACCGGCGAGGCGTCGGATCTGCCACTGGGCAGGCAACGGCCGTCACTCGCGGCCGTCCGGCGCTGGGTGCGGCTGGAGCTGATGGGCGAGGACACCGACGCGGTGGCGGACGTGTTGCTGGTGGTGAACGAACTGGTCAGCAACGCGTACCGGTACACGTCGGAGCCGTCGTTCCTGCGTGTCGTCGTGGAACCGCACAAGATCCGCGTCGAGATCGCGCACGACGCCCGTGCCCACCCGCCGTTGCGCAAGGTGTCCCGTCCGCAGCGCGGCTACGGCCTGGTCCTGGTGGCCAGGCTGTCCGACCGCTGGGGTGTCGACAGAGCCCACGGCGGGACCGTCGTCTGGGCCGATCTGCCCAGGACGTCATGACCGTGGTTCGGTGGGTTTCGATGTACGCGTCCTGGGGTACGGAGGGTCGTGCCTTGAAAAAGCAGGGCGCGGGGAGAAGCTGATGGGTATTGCAGGACGGTCCGGCGAACGACTGGACCTCGTCCTACCGGAGGGCGTTCTGCCGCTCGCGAACGTGCGAGCGGAGGTGCGGCGCCTCCTGCGAGGGATGCACGAGAACGTCGTGGTCGACGTGATGGTCGTCGCCACGGAACTCGTGAGCAACGCGTACCACCACGCCGCCCCGGCGAGACGTGCCCGGATCCTCCGCCTCCCGGAGCGCGAGGTGGTGCGGGTCGAGGTCGACGACGGGACCCCCGGCCGGTTCCCGCAGCTCGGGCGGATGGGGTTCCTCGGGCGGCGCCAGCGCGGTCTGCTGCTGGTCAACGGCCTGGCGCAGGTGTGGGGACACAACCGGTTCCCCGACTGCAAGACCGTGTGGGCGGACGTGTCGTCCGTCAGGTGAGGGTATTCACGACGTAGGCGGCGGCTTCGGCGACCAGAGCCTCGTCGTACCTCGCGTCCGCGGACGCCCTGCTGGACATGATCGCGATCAGGAGCGGTTCCCGGCCGGGCGGCCACACGACGGCGATGTCGTTGGCGGTGCCGTACCCGCCGGTGCCGGTCTTGCTCGCGACCCTGCTGCCCGCCGGCACACCCGCCCGGACGCGCTTCGCCCCGGTGACCGAGCGTTCGAGCAGGTCCTTCAGGAAGTCCCGTTTCGCCGGCTCGAGGGCGTCGCCGAGCACGATCCGCTGGTAGTCCGTGCCGAGCGAGCGCGGGGTGGCGGTGTCACGCGGGTCGCCGGGCGTGGCCGAGGTGAGGTCGGGTTCGACCCGGTCCATCCTGGTCTCGGTGTCGCCGAGTTCGCGCAGGAACCTCGTGAGTCCGGCCGGGCCGCCGGCGTCACGCAGCAGCAGGTTGCCCGCCGTGCCGTCGCTGTGGCGGACGGCGGCGTCGCACAGGTCGCGCAGCGTCATGCCGGTCCGGACGTTCTGCCTCGTGACGGCCGAGCTCTTCATCAGCTCGGCTTCGGTGTAGGTGACGACCGTGTCCAGGTGCGACATCGGGTTGTGGTGCAGCACGGCCGCCGCGGCGAGGCCCTTGAAGGTCGAGCAGAACGCGAACCTCTCGTCGGCGCGGTGCTCGATCGTGCTGCCGTTGTCGCTCATCGCGTAGACGCCCAGCCGTGCGTCGAACTTCTTCTCCAACTCGGCCAACGCGTCGTGGCGCACGGGTGCGGCGCTGGTGGTGGTCGTTGTTGTCGTGGTCGGCTGTGGAGCCGGCGTGGCGGGCTGGGTGGCGCATCCGGCGAGCGGCAGCAGGGCGAGGGTCTTCAGGACTGAACGTCGGTCGGCCACTCGTCCACATTATTTGATCTCGGCGTGGGCACGGTCACGGGTCTTCGGCGACGGTGCATCGCGCGTTCTAGGCTGGGGAAATGAAGGTTCTGTCCATCCAGTCCGTCGTCGCCCACGGCCACGTCGGCAACTCCGCGGCCGTGTTCCCGCTGCAGCGCATCGGGGTCGAGGTCGTCCCGATCCCCACGGTGAACTTCTCCAACCACACCGGGTACGGCGCCTGGCGGGGTCCGCTGATCCCGCCGCCGGACGTCGCGGAGATCCTGCTCGGGGTGGAGGAGCGCGGGGTGTTCCCGCAGGTCGACGCCGTGCTGTCCGGCTACCAGGGTGGCGTGGGCATCGCCGACGTGATCATCGACGCGGTGGGCAGGGTCAAGGCCGCGAACCCGGCGGCGCTCTACGCGTGCGACCCGGTCATGGGCAACGCCAAGTCCGGCTGCTTCGTCGCGCCCGAGATCCCCGTGCTGCTGCGCGACCGGGTCGTGCCGGTGGCCGACATCATCACGCCGAACCAGTTCGAGCTGGGCTTCCTCACCGGCACCGAGCCCGCGAGCATCGAGTCGACGCTCGCCTCCGTCGACCTCGCCCGCGCGATGGGCCCCTCGACCGTGCTGGTCACGAGCGTCGAGCGGCCGGACCGCGAGGACGGCACGATCGAGATGCTCGTCGTGGACACCGCCGGGTCGTGGCTCGTGAGCACCCCGCACCTGCCGTTCAAGGCCAACGGGTCCGGCGACGTCACGGCGGCGCTGTTCACCGCCCACTACGTGCAGACGAAGGACGCGGCACTCGCGCTGGAGCGCACCGCGTCGAGCGTCTTCGACCTGATCGACCTGACCTACCGCTCCGGTGAGCGCGAGCTGCGGCTGGTGCAGGCCCAGGAGTTCTACGCGGCGCCGCGGATGCAGTTCAAGGCCGAGCAGGTGCGCTGAGCGCGAGTTGCGCGCGGTCCCCGCGCAGCACCACCCACGACCGTTCGACCTGAGCCCCGGTGCTGTCGGTGCCGACCCACCCGACCGACAGCACCGGGGTGGCGGGCCGGACGTCCAGCAGGGTCGCGACGCGCGGGGTGGCGCGGGCGGTGGTGCACCACGGGTGCGGGTCGCCGAACCGGATGTCGTAGGTGTCCGTGAGGAATCTCCTCAACGGCGTGCCGTCGTAGCGTTCGGCGAAGCGCGGGAACCGTTCTGCGCGCAGGTAGGTCGAGCGCACGCCGATCGGTTCGTCGCCGTGCAGGAGGACCGACTCGGCGTTGACCAGGTCGACGAGGGCGCGGACTTCGGGGCGTTCGCGGGTGACGGCGTCCTGCACCAGCGCGTCGAGGGTGATCCGGTGGATCCTTCCCTGCGGCGCCACGAAGGTGCCCTGGCGGCCGGTGCCCCGGATGAGCCTGCCCTCCAGCACGAGCTCTTCCAGCGCTTTGCGGATCGTGGTGCGGGACATGCCGAACACGTCCGAGAGCGTGCGTTCCGGCGGGAACGCGCTGTGGCCCGGCAGGTCGCCCAGCAGGTCGATGAGCCGGGCTTTCGCCTGGTAGTAGCGGGGGATCACGGTCCGGACGCTAGGGGTGCGCGATAACCAGCGACTCATCGTCGGGCGCCGACCCGATCTCCCGGTAGATCCGGCGGGCCTCCTGCCGGTCGCCTCTCAGGAACGCGGTGGCCGCGTCCTTCCAGCGCGACCAGGGCGCGTCGGCGAGGCACTCGGGGCCGTGGCCGGTGGCGGCGAGGACGATCGGGAGGCTCGCGCCGATCGTGGGGGTGACCTGGCGGGGGAGGTCCGACTCCACCCGTTCGCCGCGGAGCAGCGCGATGTGCGCCCGCAGGACTGGCGAGTGGGCGTCCGCAGAGGCACCGGCGAGATCTCCGGTCAGCAGCCTGATGCGGCCGCGGACGGTGAGCTGTTCGGGGGTGGCCGGTTCGGCCAGGTCCTCCAGCGCCTCGGCGTAGCGGCCTGCCCAGAACAGTTCCAGGTAGCGGGACGAGTCGAGCCAGGCGATCGTGTCCTCGTCGCCGTGCCGCCGGGCGGCCACCCGTGCCTCGGCCCTCACCGCGAGCCGTGCCTGCGCGTCGCCCAGCACGGAGTAGGCGGTGCTCATGTTGAACAGGCACAAGCCCGTCGAGATCCCGGCTTTCCGACGCTCGTCCACGGCCAGGCGGATGTCCTCGATGCCTGTCGGGTCGCCCTGGTCGACCCTCGCGAGGCCGCGGGCTTCCAGCGCGATGGCTCGTTCGACACCGGTGGCGCCCCGCAACGCCTGCCGTGCCGCGTCGATCGCCTCGACCGGCCTGTCCGCGAGGGTCAGGGAGTGGGCGAGGTAGGCCTGCACGCCGTGCGCGTCCTCGGTTCGCGCGAGGAACTCGATCGTGCGGTCGAGGTGCCGTTCGGCGGCCGCGTGGTCGCCTCGGTGCCAGGCGGCGCGCCACGACGCCCTCGTGGCCACCGCCGCGCCCGCGAAGTTCCCGGCCGCCAGGTGGAGTTCGGCGGCCCGGGTGAGTTCCTGGGTTCCCTCGCCGCTCAGGGCCAGGCTCGATCCCAGCAACGTCAGCAGTTCGGCGGTGTCGGGGTGGCCGGGCGGGCACACCGCCAGCGCGGCGCGGTAGCACCGGATCGCGGTGTCGTTGGCGGCCAGCGCGGTGGCCCTCCTGCCCGCCTCCGTGAGGGCCTCCCTGGCTGCCCGGCCCATGATGTCGCACGGCCTGCCGGACGCCTCGGCGATCCAGACGGCTTCCTGGAAGTGGTGTGCCAGCAGGGGAACGTGCTCCAGCGGGAGTTTCCGCACCCATCCGGCCGCGTGGTAGTGCTTCATCGCCTTGCTGCCACGGGGAACCCGGTCGTAGGCGACGTCGCGCACCAGCACGTGGCTGAAGGCGTACTCGACCTCGCCGGCGACGTTGCTGGTGCTGCGGCGTTGCAGGAAGTCCTTTCGCGCCAGCACTTCGAGGCTGCGGGTGACCTCGGTGACGTCCTGCTCGGCGACGGCCGCGACCACCCCTGGCCAGACCGTCGTGCCGACGACCGCCGCGTCCTGGAGCACCGACTTCTCTTTGTGCGGCAACGAGTCGAGCCGTGCGCCGATCACGTTCTGCACCGTCTCGGGGAGAGCGTCCGGGACGCCGTCGCGGAGCATGCGGACGTACTCACCGGCGAACAGCGGGTTGCCGGCCGACCGTCGCAGCAGCGCGGGGAGGTCTGCGGTCACGTCGTGGCGCGCCAGCAACGCTTCGATCAGCTTCCTCGTGTCCTCTTCGGACAGTGGTGCCAGCGTGATGTCGCCGCGTGACTCGTTCCGGGTGGTGAGGAGCAGCAGCAACGGCACGTCGGCGTCGGCGAGCCCGTGCAGGAAGCCGAGCAGCAGGTCGTCGGCCCAGTGCACGTCCTCGACGACGACCACCAGCGGCTCCTCCGCGAGCTGCTCGACCAGCCTGCGCCAGGCCATCAGCACGTCGCTGCCCTGTCCGATGCCGACCAGTGCCCCGAGCTGCGTGACGAGCCACGGGTCGTCGCTGATCGCCTGGACCTTGGCGGTGACCGCGGCGGCGTCGTCGGTGTCGAGGATGCCCGCGTGGCTCCGCACGATCTCCGCCAGCGGGGCGAAGACGTCGTTGCGCGCGAACGGGGGAGTGCGGCCGGTGAGCGTCCGGCGGCCGGTGGCGAACTCCCGGACGAGTCTGCTCTTGCCCGCGCCGGGCTCGCCGGCCACGGTGATCAGCCTCGCCCTTCCCGTGGCGCGGACCTGCTCGTACGTCTCGACGAGCGTGGCCATCTCGGTCGTGCGGCCCACGAACGGCGCGTCGTCACCGGCCGCGGTGAGCGCCCGGTCGGTCACCGGGCACGTCCTGACCTCGTGCCGCACGGTCTGCGCGAGCAACCGCAGGCAAGCGTCCAGCACGCTGCCGCCGACCTCGACGCGATCGCCGGACGTGACGAGCGCGGGCCCGGTGGTCACGGCGGCCGCCGCCGGATGCGCGCCGGTGATCTCGAACGCGGCGCGCACCGCCCGTGCCGCGTCGTCCTCGCGGTTGACCGGCGCCCCGAACGCCGCGCACACGGTCGAACCGAGCGTCGTGACCGTCGTGCCCCCTAGGCCTTCTACGTGCCGGCGCACGGCGGACGCGGCGGCCTCGATCCGTTCGTCGGCGGCCTCGTCCTGCCCGGGCAGCTCGAGCCGGACGGCGAGCACGCTGACCTTCTTGCGCTCCAGCAGGGTCAGCGCCGACGCTGGGGCGGCGGCGAGCGCCGGGTCCTGGGTGAGTATCGCCTGCTCCAGCTCGACGAGCTCCGGTCCGGGATCGATGCCGAGCTCGGCCGCGAACCGTTCACGCGCGTCGCGGACCACCGCGAGCGCGTCGGCCTGCCGCCCGCACCGGTAGAGCGCGAGCATCAGCTGGCCCCGCACCCGTTCGCGCAACGGGTGATCGCTCACCAGCGCTTCGAGCTCCGCGACCACCTCGCGATGGCGCCCGCACGCCAGTTCGGCGTCGAGCCTGTCCTCCACGGCCACGTCGCGCAGCCGGGTGATCTCCACGAGCGCGGGCCACGAGACCCCGTCGGCCACCAGGTCCGCCAGCACCGGCCCGCGCCACAACGCCAGCGCGTCGCCCAGGACCCGGGAGGCCTGCTCGGGCGCCCTGATGGCCTGGGCGAGCGCGGCGCGGAACCGGTGCAGGTCGAGGCGGTCCGGTTCCACGCGCAGCAGGTAGCCGGGCTTGCGGGTGACGATGTCGAGCCCGGCCTTGCGCAACGCCGACACGACGTTGAGCAGGATCCCGCGCGCCGTCGGCGGAGGCCCGTCCGGCCACAACGCCGTCGTGAGCTCGCTGATCGACACCACGCGGCCCGCGTTGAGCAGCAGGAAACCCAGCGTCGCCCGGCGGGTGAACCCGCCGACCCGGTGCTCCCTGCCGTTCACGCGGACCTGCAGGGGACCGAGCACCGCGAACTCGACAGACATCGGTCTGGACCATACCGCCGATCACCGCACGAGACGGATGCCTTCGTGGCGCGGCCGCTCGAACAGCCTCGTGCCGCGGTGCTTCAGGTGCAGGTCGAAGAACGCGCCCACGTAGTCGTGCTGGGCCTTCGACGCGGCCCTGGAGTTGATCGTCCCAATGAGACTCTCGCGCTTCTCCGCCGAGATGGCGCCGATCTGCGGCACCGCCCACTGCAGGTCGCTGAACCCGAGGTGCGTGCCGTCGTCGAGGTGCACGTCCCGCTTCCAGCCGCGCTGGTTCGGCCAGAAGTCGGCCCACGTCCTGGTCAGGCTCGTGTCGACGTGGCTCAGCTCGCGTTCGCCCAGGTCACCGCCGAACAGCAGGAACGGCCGGTCGAGGCCTCCGGTGACCGCCTTGCCGGGCGCGTACGGGCCGTCCTCACCGGTGTGCTCCTGGCGCCGTCGATGTTGATGCCCGCGTCGAACCTGCGGTCGTTCGCCATGGTCTCGGCCGCCGTGTACCCGCCGTACGAGTGCCCGGCGATGCCGGCCTGGGTGAGGTCCGCGCCCTTGTGCAGGCCAGGCAGCTTGTCGAGCACGAACCGCATGTCGGCGACCCGCGCGTCGATGGCTTTCTTCATTGTCGCCTGACTCGCGTCCTGCATCAGGCCCCACTCGATACGGTTGCCGGGGAACTCCACGGCCACCGACTCGTGCGTGTGCGACACCGTGACCACGACGTAGCCGCGGCTCGCCAGGTCGTCCGCCGTGCCCGCGTAGAACTCGTGCGGCGTCTGCAAACCCGGCGAGAACAGCACGACCGGCCACCTGCCAGGGACCGCCGGGGCGTTGACGCGGGCCTGCCTCCTCGTGCCGGACCAGTCGACGGTTCCGGCGGGGATGTCGAGGTAGGCCGGGCCGGCGAGGACCGGGTCGAGCGCCGCCGCGAGGCCTTCGCCGAGCCACGGCGCCTGCTGTCCGGTGCGCTTCGCCGGGTAGCTGACCGACACCATCAGCTCGCGGTTCTTCGCCGGTTGCCACGGGTCCGCGCGGGTGGTGTCGGTCAGGTGGGCGTCGAACGTGCCGACCGCGAACGGGCCGGTGAGCTGCGGTGTCGTGAGTGCCGATGCGGCCAGGACGGCCGCCAGAAGTAGCTGCATAGTTGATCTACCCCCTCCGCGCGTCAGCCTCGCAGCTGCGCGCTTGGAGAGCGCTGAGAGGTTGTGGCCGTCGTGATCCAGTGCCAAGTTGGACCGATGGGGCGAACAAAGGCGTTCGGGCTACTGGTGGTGTGCGGGCTGCTGGCGGGATGTCTGGGACAGACCCAGACCGGTGATCAGGCGAGAAACGCCGACGCCAAGGAGATCACCCTGACGATCGTCGCCAACGCGGCGGTCGGCGGGAAGAACGCGCGCGGGGCGAACTGGATCCAGAACTGGGTGATCCCGAAGTTCACCGAGATGCAGAAGGCCAAGGGCGTCACGGCGACGATCAAGTTCGAGCAGAACGGCACCGGCGACGAGGACTTCAAGACCAAGGTCGCACTCGACCTGAAGACCGGTGGTGGCGGCGACATCGTCGAGATCGACGGCATCTGGCTCGGCGAGTTCGCGCAGGCAGGGCAGATCAAGCCGCTGGACGAGGTCGTCGGCGACACCGGCTGGGACGGCTGGAACCAGATCCCGAAGGCCGTGCAAGGGCTCGGCGAGTTCGACGGCAAGCGATACGGCGTACCGATGGGCACGGACGGGCGCGTGCTGTTCTTCAACAAGAAGCTGTTCGCGCAGGCCGGGTTGCCCGCGGACTGGCAGCCGAGGTCGTGGCAGGACGTGCTCGACGCGGGCGCCAAGCTCAAGGGCGTGCCCGGCGTGACGCCGATCCAGCTCAACGGCGGGTCCGCGATGGGCGAGGCCACGACCATGCAGGGCGTGCTACCCGCGCTCGTCGGCACCGGCAAGCCCATCTACGACAACGGGAAGTGGCAAGGGGACTCGGCGCAGCTCAAGGACGTGCTGGGGCTGTACCAGAAGATCTACGGCGGCGGGCTCGGTGATCCCGTGCTGCAGCAGGAGGCCAACGGGCGGCAGCGGTCGTTCACGCTGTTCAGCGAGAACAGGATCGGCATCCTGCTGGAGAGCGACTACTTCTGGCGCTCGGTCGTGGAGCCCAAGAACGGTGTGGCGAAGATGGCCGACCGCGACGCGGCGGTCGGGTGGGCGCTCGTTCCAGCGCAACGACCCAAGGCGGGCGTGGGCGGGCAGGACTTCGTCAGCATGTCCGGTGGTGGGGTGCGGGTGATCAACCCCAACACCCAGTACCCGCGGCAGGCCTGGGAGTTCATGCAGTTCCTCAACTCCGCCGAGGCCGTCAAGGAGTCGCTGGCCGGCACCGCGCAGCTCACCCAGCGGCAGGACGTCAACGACCAGGTGCTCGGCGGCGACCCGATGCTGTCGTTCATCGCCGAGGAGGTCCTGCCGATCACCCGGTACCGGCCCGGTCTCGCCGACTACCCCAAGGTGTCGGCGGCGCTGCAGCAGGCGACCGCGGACGTGGTGTCCGGCAGGAGTCCCGACGACGTGGCGAAGGCGTACAGAGAGGCGTTGGTGAAGGCGGTCGGCGAGCAGAACGTTGGATAGCTCGGGGCTGGGCGTCCGGCGCGCGGTCGGGTTCGTCGCACCGGCGCTGGTGCTGATCGGGATCTTCCTGGTCTTCCCGGCGCTGTGGACGCTCTACATCGGCATCACGAACTACCAGCTCACCGGGCCCGCGGCGGCCAACCCGCAGGTGGTCGGGCTGGACAACGTGATCGAGGCCGTCCGCGACCCGCTGTTCACCAACTCGGTGTGGTTGACGGCGTTGTTCGTGCTGTTCTCGGCGGTGATCGGGCAGAACGTGCTCGGGTTCGTGCTGGCGTGGCTGCTGCGGTCGGTGAGCCCGTGGCTGCGGCGCACGACCGAGGGCCTGGTGCTGCTCTCCTGGATCCTGCCCAGCACGGTCGTGGCGTTCCTGTGGTTCGCCGTGCTGAGCCGCGACACGGGCACGCTCGGGCTGCTGCTCGGGTCGCCGGAGACGTCGTGGCTGGTGCAGTACCCGATGACCAGTCTGATCATCTTCAACGTGTGGCGCGGCACGGCGTTCTCGATGCTGCTCTACACCTCGGCGCTGGCCGCCGTGCCGCCGTCGCAGCTCGAGACCGCACGGCTGATGGGCGCGTCCGGCTGGCAGACCGTGCGGGACGTGGTCTTCCCGCACATCCGCGGGCACGTGCTGACGAACACGCTGCTGATCAGCCTGTGGACGGCCAACGACTTCACGCCGTTCCTGCTGACGTCCGGCGGGCCGAACCACCAGTCCGAGGTGCTGCCGGTGCTGATCTACCGGCAGGCTCTGGAGGGTGGTCAGCTCGGGTACGCGTCCGCGATGTCGATGCTGTTGCTGGTGGGCAACCTGGCGATCGCCCTGGTGTACCTGAGGCTGCTGCGGAGGCGGGCATGAGTCCTCTGTGGATCGTCCGGCGGATCGGCTTCTACGTGCTGATCACGGTGGTGCTGGCGTTCTTCGCGGTGCCGATGCTGTGGCTGGCCTCAGCTCCGTTCGACGCCAAGCCCGGCCTCGGGTTGCGGTGGCCGGACTGGACGCTGGACAACGTCGCGACGACGTTCGAGCACCCGTACACGCTGACGTCACTGGTGAACTCGCTGGTGTTGTGCGTGATCGCGACCGTGGTGACGACGGTGCTCGCGGCGCTGGCGGCCTACGCGTTGTCCCGCGTGCGGATTCCCGGGCGGGATCTGCTGCTGTACCTGCTGTTGCTGCTCTCTTCGGTGGTCACGGGCACGGCCGCGATGGTGCCGATCTTCGTGATGATGCTGCAGCTCGGCCTGATCAACTCGCAGTTCGGCACGGCCCTGGTGATCGCGGGCGGGATGCTGCCCGCGGCCATCTTCATCCTGAAGGACTTCATGGACGCCGTGCCGCGCTCGTACGAGGAGTCGGCGCGGGTGTTCGGGGCGTCGCCCCGGCAGGTGCTCGCCCACGTCGTGCTGCCGGTCGCGCGGCCCGGTGTCGCGACGATCTTCGTCTGGGCGTTCGTCAACGCCTGGGGCAACTTCCTGCTGCCGTTCCTGCTGCTGCGCGACGTCGGCCAGCAGCCGGCGGCCGTGCTGCTGCGCACCCTGTACGACGAGGGCGGCAGCGCCAACCTGACGGTGATCCCGGTGTTCTCGCTGCTGTACTCGATCCCGGTGGTCGTGCTGTACCTGTTCGTGAGCAAGCGGTACGGGTTCCGATTCCACGGAGGCATCAAGAGCTGATGGCGGGTATCACTGTCGAGGGCCTGTCCACCGTGTACCCCAACGGGGTGCGGGCGGTGGACGCGCTGGACCTGGAGATCGCCGACGGCGAGCTCTTCGCCCTGCTCGGGCCGTCCGGGTGCGGCAAGACGACGTTGCTGCGCACGATCGCGGGCCTGGAGGGCGCCACCGACGGGGCCGTGGCGATCGGTTCGAGGGACGTCACGCGGGTGCAGCCCGGTGAGCGGCGGATCGCGATGGTGTTCCAGGACTACGCGTTGTTCCCGCACATGACGGTGTCGGAGAACATCGCCTATCCGCTGCGGGTGCGGGGCGTCGCGAAGTCCGTGCAGCGGGAGACGGCGGCGAAGACCGCTGGCGGGTTGAGCCTGGGGGAGTTGCTCAACCGGCGGCCCGGTCAGCTCTCGGGCGGCCAGCAGCAACGGGCGGCGCTCGCCCGTGCCGTCGCCGCGTCGGCCGAGGTGCTGCTGCTGGACGAACCTCTGTCCAATCTGGACGCCCGGCTGCGTCTGGAAGCACGGACCTTCTTGAAGAAGTTGCAACGCGAGCTGGCGTTGACGACGGTGTTCGTGACGCACGACCAGGCCGAGGCGCTGGCGCTGGCCGACCGGATCGCGGTGATGGACGCGGGCCGGATCCGGCAGCTCGGCACGCCGCGCGAGGTGTTCCAGCGGCCCGCGGACACGTTCGTCGCGAACTTCATCGGCTCGACGCCGATGAACCTCGTGCCGCGCGGCTCGGAGATCGTCGGCGTGCGGCCGGAGTACCTCTCCGCGGCCCCCGAGGGGCTGTTCACCGGCGAGGTGTCCATTGTGGAGAACCTCGGCGTGACGTCGCTGGTGACGCTGGACTGCGGCGACGACCAGATCGGCTACATCGTGCCGGAGGACGAGGAACCCGCTGTCGGCACGACGGTGACCGTGGACGCGCCGCCAACGCGTGTGCTGCGCTATGACAGGGAAACCGGCCTACTCGTGAGGTGAGCCCGATGTTCCAGACCGACGGCTACGAGACGCGTTCCAGCGTGCTGGCCCCGGCGAAGTTCGAGGCGCTGGCCTCGCACTTCGAGGCCAAGCTGGCGGCGTTGCCGGAGGGGCAGCGGCCCGAGCACATGGACGTGCCGCACCTGACCGACCCGGCGTTGTTCGAGTGGTTGCTCGACCCGGACGTGCTGGACCTCGTCGAGTCGCTGATCGGCCCGGACATCGCCCTGTTCTCGTCGCACTTCATCTGCAAACCCGCCGGCGACGGCAAACCCGTGCCGTGGCACCAGGACGCGCACTTCTGGCGCGACAGCATCGAGCCCGCCGGTGACGCGATCACGGTCTGGCTGGCCATCGACCCGTCGACCGTCGAGAACGGGTGCCTCCGGGTGATCCCCGGCAGCCATCTCGCTTCGGCCGAGCACACCGGCACCGCCGACTCGTTCTTCAACCAGGAGACGGCGGTGGACGAGTCCCGCGCCGTCGACATCGAGCTGGAGCGCGGGGCGTGCAGCGTGCACTCGGCGATGCTGGTGCACGGCAGTCCGCCGAACCGCAGCACCCTGCGCCGTTGCGGGTACACCATGCGGTACATGCCGACGACGGTCCGGTTCCTGAAGGCCGGCAGCCACAGGATTTACCTCGCGCGAGGTCGTGACCACGCGGGCAACACCTACAGCCCCTGCTAATAATCAATAGTCGTGAAAATCGATTCAGTCGCCTCGCTCGTCCAGGCACCTACCGGATTCGCCTCGTCCAGCTTCACCGAACCTCCGCCTTGACCGTGCAGCGGACCGGACATAGCGTACTTGGAAAGCGCTTTCCCGACCTGAGGGAGCTTCGTGGACAAGGTTCAGGCGGACCGGTGGCGAGGCGTCGCGGAGCGGACGTGGCGTCCGGCCGCGCTGCTCGCCGCCTGCCTCGCGGTCTGGCACCTCATCACCGTCACCGGCCTGGTCGAGGCCTACCTCGTGCCGTCACCGGCCAAGACCTTCGGCCTGCTGGTGGACAAGTGGTCGTACCTGTGGGGCCACACCTGGGTCACCACCTACGAGACGATCCTCGGCTTCGTCATCGCGGGCGTCCTCGGCGTGCTCGTGGCCGTCGCGATGGTCTACTCGCGGACGATCGAGAGCACCGCCTACCCGATCCTGCTGTTCGCGCAGGTCATCCCGAAGATCGCCATCGCGCCGCTGTTCGTGGTGTGGCTCGGTTTCGGCCTCGAGCCGAAGGTGATCGTGGCCGTGCTGATGGCGTTCTTCCCGGTGGTGATCTCCACCGTCACCGGTCTCAAGTCGGTCGACACCGAGATGCTCGACCTCGCCGCCACGATGGGCGGCGGCCCGGTCAAGACGTTCGTGAAGATCCGCTTCCCGGCCGCGCTGCCGCACCTGTTCGCGGGCCTGAAGGTCGCCGTCACGCTCGCCGTGACCGGTGCCGTGGTCGGTGAGTTCGTCGGCTCCAACGAAGGCCTCGGGTACGTGATCCTGCAGGCCAACGGCAACATGGACACCCCGATGCTGTTCGCCGGCCTGATCGTCATCTCGGTGGTCGGCGTCCTGCTCTTCCTCCTGCTCGACCTCGCCGAGAGGCTGATGCTGCCGTGGCACGCCAGCCGGCGCGGCGCCGCCGTCACAACCCTTCTCGCGAAAGGCGGATCATGAAGAAGCTGCTCGCAGGTCTCCTCCCCGCGTTGCTGGTGGTCACCGCCTGCGGTGGAGGCGGTGGCACGACGTCCGGCTCCGGCGGTGAGGCGAAGGAGGTCACGCTGACCCTCAACTGGTACCCGTACGGCGAGCACGCGCCGTTCTACTACGGGGTCAAGCAGGGCATCTACTCCAAGCACGGCATCAACCTGAAGATCCAGGCGGGCCAGGGTTCCGGCAAGACCGTCACGGCGACCGGCGCGGGCCAGACCGACTTCGGCTGGGCCGACACCTCGGCGCTCGCCACGGCGGTGGAGCAGGGCGTGCCGGCCAAGAGCATCGGCGTGTTCCTGCAGACCACCCCGGCGTCCGTGCAGTTCTTCACCGACAAGAACATCAAGAAGCCCGAGGACCTGAAGGGCAAGTCGGTCGCCACGACGGCGGGGGACGCGCTGACGAAGACGTTCCCGGCTTTCCTGAAGCAGAACGGCATGCAGGAGTCCGACGTCTCCGTCCAGAACATCGACCCGGCGGGCAAGATGGCCGCGGTCATCTCCAACCGCACGGACGTGTTGCTGGGCTTCGCGTCCGACCAGGGGCCGACGATCAAGGAGAAGTCCGGCAAGGACGTCGGCTACCTGCGGTTCTCCGAGTTCGGGCTGAACTACTTCAGCAACGGCCTGCTGACCTCGAAGTCCATGCTGCAGAAGGACCCCGAGCTGGTGAAGAAGATGGTCGCGGCGACGCAGGAGGCGTGGGCCGAGGCCGAGAAGGCACCGGAGGCCGCGGCCGAGTCGATGAAGGGCGCCGCCGAGCAGCTGCCTTCGCCGACCGTGGTGCTGGAGCAGTTCAAGACGACGCTGACGTTGCTGCACACCGACGCCACCAAGGGCAAGGCGCCGGGCGTCAACTCCGTGGACGACTGGAAGAAGACCATCGAGACCTTCCAGCGGACCGGCATCATCAAGGAAGCGTCCGAGCCGTCGGCTTACTGGGAAGAAAGCGTGGCACCCAAGGGATGACCGGCACCTTGACCACCCCAGCCGTCTCGATCGGCGACGTCTCCGTGCGCTTCCAGTCGAAGCGTGCGGAGGTGACGGCGATCCAGCAGGTCTCGCTCGACGTCGCACCGGGCGAGTTCGTGTCCATCGTCGGGCCGTCGGGCTGCGGCAAGTCGACGTTGCTGAAGCTGGTGTCCGGCCTGCTCTCGCCGTCTTCGGGCTCGGTGACGTTGCTCGGCGAGCCGGTGAACGGGCCGCGGCACGACATCGGGTTCGTGTTCCAGCGGGCCGCGTTGCTGGAGTGGCGGTCGGCGCGCAGGAACATCCTGCTGCAGGCCGAGATGCGCGGGATGAACTCGGCCGAGGCGGGCAGGCGGGCCGACGAGCTCATCGAGATGACGGGGCTCTCCGGGTTCGAGAACGCCCTGCCGCACGAGCTGTCCGGTGGCATGCAGCAGCGCGTGGCGTTGTGCCGTGCGTTGCTGCACCAGCCGCGCGTGCTGCTGATGGACGAGCCGTTCGGCGCGCTCGACGCGTTGACCCGCGAGCAGATGAACGTGGAGCTGCACCGGGTGTGGCGGGAGACTGGCACGACGGTGTTGCTGGTGACGCACTCGATCGCGGAGTCGGTGTACCTGGCGAACCGGGTGATCGTGCTGACGCGACGACCCGCGGTGGTGCACGAGGTCATCGAGGTCGACCTGGCGGGCACCAGGGACTACTCCGCGACGATGGCCCGTCCGGAGTTCGCGTCGACGACCGCACACATCCGCGAACTTTTGGGGGCCGTGACAGGACAGGACTAAAAGGTTGTAACGACTTTATTAGCTGGGTAGCGTCCGAGTTCCGCCGCGTTGGAAAGCGCTTTCCGTCGCCGTGCTGGCCACGGCCTGGCCCACAGGGTGGTGGGGATGTACCGACGCTTATCCCTTTTGACCGCGACAACACTCGTGCTGTCCGCCTTGCTCGTGCCGATCGCGTCGGCGCAGGCCGACGTGCCGATCGCCGACCCGCTGCCGACACCGGGCGCCTCCGGTGTCGGCCTGGAGCTGACCGAGGTCGCGCAGCTGCCGAGGTCGCAGCCCGTGCCGCCGCCGACCGACACCAGACTGGTGCGCTACAACAGGATCAACTACCTCGGCGAAATTCCGGACGGCTCCGGCCGGATGTTCGTGCCGGACATGAACGGCAAGCTCTACCTGCTGGACGCGGGCGTGCAGCACGCGTTCCTGGACCTGGGCGCGGCGGTCGGCCCCGACTTCCACACGCACCGCGGCCTGGGCAGCGGCTTCGGGTTCGCCGCGTTCCACCCGGACTTCAAGCGCAACGGCAAGTTCTACACCGTGCACACCGAGACCGGTTCCGCGCTGACGACCAAGAAGCCGGATCTGCCTTCTCCCGCCGACACGCAGGTGCACGGCGTGATCACCGAGTGGACCGCCTCCGACCCGAGTGCGGACGTCTTCGCCGGCACGCGCCGTGAGCTGCTGCGGGTGGGCTTCGCGTCGTACATCCACGGCTTCCAGGAGATCGGGTTCAACCCGACGGCGCGCCGGTGGGACGAGGACCACCACCTGCTCTACATCGCCTCTGGCGACGGTGGCATCGGCTACACGACGACCGTGCCGCAGGACCTCGCGTTGCCGCAGGGCAAGATCCTGCGCATCGACCCGGCCGGGACGAACGGCGTGAACGGCCGGTACGGCGTCCCGCGCTCGAACCCGTTCGTGCGCGAGGCGGGCGCGCTGGGCGAGATCTACGCGTACGGCATGCGCGACCCGTACCGCTTCAGCTGGGACCCGGTGACGCGCCGGATGTTCATGGGCCACATCGGCGAGAAGGCCGTCGACGCGGTCTACGAGGTCCGCAAGGGCGCCAACCTGGGCTGGAGCGAACGCGAGGGCATCTGGGAGTACCGGCGCGGCGACCCGTCGTGCGGCGTGTTCCCGCTGCCCGCCGACGACGCCAAGTACGGCTTCACCTACCCGGTCACCGCGTTCGACCACAACCGCACCTCCGCCCAACGGCCGTGCGCCGACAGCGGCAACGCGTTGATGGGCGGCTTCGTCTACCGCGGCTCGAAGATCCCTTCGTTGCGCGGCAAGTACGTCTACGGCGAGGGTGTGAAGGGCCTGCTCTATGTCGCCGACGAACGCGAGATGCGCGCGGGCAAGCCGATGGCCGTCACGCGCGAGCTGATGGTGTACTCGGGCGGCCGGCTCACGACCATGAAGGCCCTGGTGGGCGACCCGAACCGGGTGGACCTGCGCTTCGGTCAGGACGCGGCCGGTGAGCTGTACGTGCTGGCCAAGGCGAACGGCAAGGTCTGGAAGGTGACGGGCGCGCGCACGTTCGCCTCCTGTCACTCCGGCCACGACCACGTCCTCGGCGCAGCCGGTGCGCGTTCGTGGCAGCCGGTGACACCGGACCTGTGGCAGTTCCCCGGCCGTGAGGTCGTGCTGGCCCAGGCCGGCGTCGCCCGCCCCGGTCCGCGCCGCCCGTTCGAGTACGCGGTGCTGCGGAAGGGACCGGCGTTCGGCTCGGTGCAGGTCGACGCCTCGGTGCGGCTGGACACGCCGGTGGCGGAGTCCAACCGGGACGTGATCGTCGTGTTCGGCCACCGCTCGGACACCGAGTTCTACTACGCCCATCTCTCGTCCGACAACAGGATCTACCCCCACAACGGGATCTTCGTCGTGAACAACGCTGACCGGCTCCGGCTCGACCACCAATGGGACCCGGCACGTTCGGTGGGCGCGCCTCCCGCCGTGACCGACACGGCGTGGCATCGCGTGCGAGTCAAGCATTGCGCCGACACGGGCGAGATCGCCGTCTACGTGGACGGGTCCCGGTATCCGCTGATGACGGCCGTGGACAAGACGTTCGCCTCGGGCCGCGTCGGTTTCGGCTCGTTCGACAACGTCGGCCGGCTGCGCGACCTCCACGTGCAGGGCAAGGGGGTCCGATGAGGCGGCTGGTGGTTCTCGGCTTGGTAGCCGCTTTCGGCGTGGGTATGGCGGCACCCGCCAACGCCACCTTCGGCCCGGTGCTACCGACACTGTCCCGCAACCTGGTGTCGTACTACGACTTCGAACACCCGGTGCGCGGCAACACGGCCCTGGAACAGGACCGCGGCCGCTCGGGCACCGCGTTGCAGCTGATCAACGGTGGCGCCGACATGCGCGTGCGAGACGGAGTGTCGGGCCGGAACTCGTTGCAGCTCAAGCAGATCAACCCGGCCACCGCCGGAAACGACGACTGGAAGGCGGGCCTGTACAGCGACACCGGTGTGCCCACGCTGAAGGCGTTCAACGGCGCGCGCCAGGCATCGATCCTGGGCTGGGTGAAGATGACGGGCCAGAACCCGGCCCCGAACTCGAACTCCGCCGCGCCGGACGACCTCTACGGGGCGATCGGCCTGGCGGGCGTGCTGACCGGTGACTCCAACGGCCACGCGGTGCGCGCGCTGCTGGAACTCATCCAGGTCGACGGCGAACTGAAGCTGGTCGCCCTGGCCCGGCGGCTCGACGGCGGCGGCTCGCAGACGTTCGCGGCCTCGGAGGACTGGCGATCACTGTTGCCGCAGAACGAGTGGGTGTTCCTCGCGGCGACGTTCGACTTCGACACCGGCGCGATGGCCCTGTACCGCAACGGGAAGCCGTTGACGGGCAGGTACGTCACGCCCGGTGACCCGTGGAAGCTCGAAGGCGAACCGGAACCCGACCTCGCGTCGGCCACGGACCCGCGCGGCATCAAGATCGGCGGCAGCTACCCGCAGAACACCCGTGAGGGCAACGCCTGCAACTGCCGGATGGACAGCCTCATGTTCCTCGACCGGGCCGCCCACCCGTGGGAGGTGCGCCTGCAACACCTCTGGGCTAGTCGAACACCGTGACGCCCTGGGCGGCCGGCTGCATCGTCCCGACCTCGGCCTCGCTGACCTTGAGCTTGGACATGTCGGCGATCGGCCGGCCGTCCGTCCCGATGAACGCGACCTTCGCCGGCACCATGCCCGGCAGTTCGACCGTCATCTCGTTGATGGCGGACGAGTTCGCGTCGTCCACGTCGAGCTTCACCCCGGCGAACGCGGTCTGCCCGGGCTGCAACGTGATCGACGGCCCCTCGCCGGGCACCAGCTTCTGCTCCACGGGGATCGCGGCGGGCTGGTTCGCGGGGTTGGTGAAGGCGAGCTTCGGCCAGCCCTGGAAGGTGATCGGCGCCGTGCCCTGGTTCGTGGCGGTGAGCAGGCCCAGGCCGGGCTTGCCCTGCATGGTCAGCTCGGCCTTCACGGCGGGCCGCTGCTGGTCGCTCGTGCTGGTGGGCGCGGCCGAGCCGGTTGCCTGCCCCTCGGACTGCATCACGGCCGGCGACCCGCAGGCCGTGACGCCGAGGACGAGGGCGGTGGCGAGGATCGTGAGACGCATGCGTGGGACCCCTTACCGGCGGATCGTGTTGATCTCCGTCGAATAGCCGGAGCAAGGGGTCGCACAAACCACCACCGCCCGATCGGGTGTCAGAGCGTGGCGATCCTCACCGCCTTCGCCATCGCCTCGAACCCCTTGTCGCCGGGGTGCAGGTGGTCGCCCTGGTCGTAGTCCGGCCGGATCCGCTGCGGGTCCGCCGGGTCGCGGATCACCCGGTCGAAGTCCACGACCGCGTCGAAGTCCGGGCTCGTGCGGATGAACGAGTTCACGGCCTGCCGGACGGCCTCCAGCTCCTCCGTGTAGCTGTTCCAGCCCTTGAACGGTGTGATCGTGGCCCCGATGACGCGCAGCCCGCGGTCGTGCGACCGGGACGCGATCTGCTTGAGCGCGGCGATGATCTTGGCCGGGTCGGTCTCGTGCGGGGTCTGCTGGATGTCGTTGATGCCCTCGAACACGATCACGGAGCGGACCCCGGACTGGGTGAGCACGTCGCGGTTGAGCCTGGCCAGGGCGTTGGGGCCCGCCCAGTCGCCGTCGCGGAGCAGGCGGTTGCCGCTGATGCCCGCGTTGAGGACGCCCAGGCGGGTGTTCACGCGGTCGGCCAACTGGTCGGGCCAGCGCAGGTTCGCACCCCAGGTGGAGTTGGCGCCGTCGGTGATCGAGTCGCCGAGTGCGACGACGCTGCCCTGCAACTTCGAGCCGCGCACGTCCACACCGGAGACGTAGTGCCAGTTCGAGGTGCGTTCGCGATAGGCGGCGGCGGACTCTTCAGCCGTGTGGTTGCCGTCGCGGGTGAAGTACGAGTTCTGCATGGCCAGGTTGTGGTGCGTGACCGGGCCGCCGGGTTCGGGCGTGTAGACGCTCACGAGCAGGTCGGTGTCGGCGGGGACGTCCAGGTGCACGCCGTCGCTGACCACGTCGGCACCGGCCGGGGCCGTGATCGACTGGGCGCCACCGAACGTGAGCGTGCGCATGGTGCCGGGCAGCGCGAGAGGTGTGTCCGGGCCGGCGGCGCGCGCCACCGTGACCTGGCCGAACAGCACAGGGGTGCGGCCGTAGGCGTTCGAGAGCCGGACGCGGATCTCCTTGCCACCGGCGCTGACGTGCACGATGTTGCGGATCGAGAAGTTCGGATAGCCGTTCTCGGTGCCGGGGACGGCGGAGGACGGCGCGGTGGCCCACGTGCCCACCCATCGGAGCGGTGCGGCCTGGGCGGGGGAGGCCGCGGCCACGAGCAACGCCACTGCCAGCAGAAAGCGCGTCATGCCTCGACCTTGGCAGCGCTCTCACACGGGCGGTATCCGCCGATCTTCGGATCTATGATGCGAACCGTGTGGAACGGAGCGGAGTACCAGCGCAGGTTCGACTCTCTCGCGGCGTCCGGGGTGGACGTGCACGGCGAGGCGACTTTCGTGCGCGCGTTCGAGCCGGCCTCGGTGCTGGACGCCGGCTGCGGCACCGGACGGGTCGGGATCGAGCTCGCGCGGCACGGCATCGAGGTGGTCGGGGCGGATCTCGACGAGTCGATGCTCGCCCAGGCGCGTGAGCTGGCGCCGGACATCACCTGGGTGCGGTCGGACCTGGCCGGACTCGACCTCCGGCGCACGTTCGACGTCGTCGTGATGGCGGGCAACGTGCCGCTGTTCACCCCGCCCGGAACGCAGGGCGCGCTCGTCGCGGGCGTCGCGAGGCACGTCGGGAACGTCCTGATCGCCGGGTTCAGCCTCGACCGCGGCTACACGGTCGAGGATTACGACGAGCACTGCGCCGAGGCCGGCCTCACGCTGGTCGAACGGTTCGCGACCTGGGACCGGAAACCGTTCGAGGGCGGCGACTACGCGGTGACCGTCAGCCGTCTCGACAGGACCTGAGCCGCCGTCTCGACGAAATCCCGCGTGAGCGGGCCGTCCTCGGCCCACGCGACGACGACCGGGCTGGGAGGCAGGTCGGCCAGTGGCACCACGACGAGCTCGCCCAGGTCGTGGCCGAGCGGGGCCAGGCCGACGGAACCGTTCCACAGCACGGACTGCACGCACTCCTGGACCGCCCGCACGACCGGTCCGGTGCGCGGTTTGCCGCCGTTCCAGTAGTTCCGCCAGATCTCGTCGGTGCCGTCCGGGAACTGGAACCAGTCGCGACCGGCCAGGTCCTCGGTGGTGATCCGCTGCATCGAGGCGAGCGGGTCGTCACGCCGCAGCACCGCACCGACCGGGTCCTCCCGCAGCACCAGGGTCTTCAGGCCGCTCTCGTCGAACGGGCCGCGCGTCAGGGCGACGTCGACCTGGCCCGTGCGCAGGCCGCAGGTGGGGTCGGTCAGGTCGGTCTCGCGGACGCGGATCTCGACGTGCGGGTGCCGGCGCCGGAACGCCTCGGCCAGCCCGGCTGCGTGGTCGCCGAGCAGGCCGACCGTGATCGTGGTCCGGGCGAGCTTGGCGCGGATGCGGTCGGCGTGCTCCAGAAGGACCCTCGCCTCGGCCAGCAGGACGCGGCCCGCGTCCGTCAGCGCGACGCCGGCGGGGGACCGGTGCAGCAGGACGGCGCCGAGGTCGTGCTCCAGGTGCTTGATCGCCCGGCTCAGCGGCGGCTGGCTCAGGTGCAGTCGCCGCGCGGCACGGCCGAAGTGCAGCTCCTCGGCGACCGCGACGAAGTACCGCAGGGTCCGCAGCTCCATGATCAGGCACGATACTCGCGCGGTATCGGATGTGCGCAGACGGTCTTGGACGCCCTGCCCGCCCGCCGGTGGAGTGGGCGGCATGAACCTCCCTGACCCCGCCGTCCAGACCTCCGGTGCCGTCGACGTCGCCCCGGACGTGCTGGTGATCCCCAACGAGCACGTCGGCCTGGTGCCCAACATCGGGATCATCGGTGGCACCGAGGCCGTGCTCGTGGTGGACACCGGACTCGGCCTCGCCAACGCGTCCGAGGTGCGGGAGTTCGCCGAGGAGGTGGCGCGCGGGCGGCGGATCCACCTGACGACCACGCACTTCCACCCCGAGCACGCGTTCGGCGCGTCCGCGTTCGACTCCTACCTCGTGAACCGCGCGCAGGCGGACGACCTGCGGCGCAAGGGATCCGGCTACCTGGAGATGTTCCGCGGGTTCGGCGGGACGATCGCCCAACGGCTGGCCGACGTCGAGATCCCGGTGCCGGACGAGGAGTTCGCCGGGGTCCGCGCGCTCGACCTGGGCGGCCGGACGGTGCTGCTGCGGCCGACCGGGCGCGGGCACACGCTGGGGGACCAGGTGGTCGAGGTGCCGGACGCGGGCGTGCTCTTCACCGGCGACCTCGCCGAGACCGGGCAGTTCGCGATCTTCCCGTGGTTCCCGCCGCACGACACCGACGTGTCCGGTCTCGCGTGGATCGGCGTGCTGGACGGGTTGATCGCTTCCGGGCCGCGCGTGGTCGTGCCGGGGCACGGGTCGGTGGGGGACGTTGCTGTGCTGCAAGGGGTTCGGGACTACCTGGGCGAGTTGCGGGACGAGACGTGGCGGCGGCGTGACTCCGCGATGGGGCTCGACGAGATCGTGGCCGAGGTGCGGGCCGTGCTGGTCGAGCGGCATCCGGAGTGGGCCGGGCAGGAATGGATCGAGCGCGGGGTGGGCTGCTTCTGCGCGGAGCGGAACGACGGTGTGCTCGATAGCTTCAGTGTTGACTAAAGATAGTCCTCGCCGAGGTGCTCGCGGACGACCTTCTTGGGCACGCACATGACCCAGGCGCCGATGACGAGCTCGGTCATCTCCTCGACGCCGAGGTGGGCCATCGAGGCGTGCACCCACTGGAAGCGCATGTCGGACCGGCTGGGGAACGCGAACTTGACCGGATCGCTCGCGACGAGCGCCTCGCGTTCCTCGCGCGGGTAGCCGAAGCCGAGCACGGTCTCGTCGCGCGAGAGGGCCGCGTAGACGATCTGGCCCACGCGGAACTTCACGCGGTCGCGGATGAGGTGTTCGGTGGTGCGCGGCAGCGTGAGCGCTACAGCGCGAATGTCGGCGGCGGTCACCATCGGTTCATTCTGTCGTACACGGTGCGTGAACGGAGTGACTTCAGGCAAATTCGGCAAATCGGATTGAATCGGACAATAGTGATCGAGAACGGCCTCGTTCTCGATTGTCGTCATCGGTGGGACCCCGTCTCAATTCGAATTTGCGTTGTCAACGAACCTGCCTCGAAGCTCCTTTTGCACATGAGTTGCAACGTTCTGACCTGCGTGTCTGCATGTAGGTGCGCTGAATTGGTTCAGCGTAGTTCCGACCAGAACGACCGAAACTAATTCGTAAGGTGAGAGCGCGACCACAGTCCCTTCCCCATTTCACTCGATCGGGTGAAAAGTAGCGCCATGAACATCAAGCGGTCCCTTCCGGCGCTTCTTCCGCTCGTGCTCACCGCGACCTTCTTCGCGAGCGGCGCGGCCGAGTCGGCGACGCCGAAGCAAAGCCCCGTGAACGTCACGCCCGGCGCGATCCGGTTCGACCCGCACGCGCCGAAGCTCGACGTGTCCTACGGGCACTCCGCGCTGGAGCTGAAGTACATCCGCAAGGACACGGCCAAGGCAGACGGCTGCACGACCCGCGACCACGAGGAGACAGAGGAGGCGGAGGTAGAACCCGGAGCGGGTCACGTCACCGTCGCGGGGACCAGGTACGACCTGGTCCAGTTCCACTTCCACACGCCGTCCGAGCACCAGTTCGGCGGCCGCAACACCCCGCTCGAGATGCACCTCGTGCACCGCAGTGCCGAAGGCAAGCTGCTCGTGGTCGGCGTTCCGCTGGTCGTCGGCTCGCACTCCGTCGTGGACGACGTGCTGGCCAGGCTCTCGCCCGAGTGCGGCGCGCCGGTCGACATCGAGCCGATCGACCTCAACCGGTTGCTGCCGGCGGGTCACCACACCCTGCACTACACCGGCTCGCTCACCACGGCGCCGTTCACCGAGGGCGTCGAGTGGTACCTCACCGGCGAGCAGCACGTGACGGCCGCGACCATCGCGCGCTTCAAGGGTCTGTTCACCGCGGGCAACGCCCGTGCGACGCAGCCGCTCAACGGCCGCACGTTCGTGGACGTCCCGCGGATCTGACGTACCGTTGGCAGAAGGCCGGCTCCTACTGCGGGAGCCGGCCTTCGCCGTGTCCGGGGGTGATGCGCTTCACCGATACAGGAGTCGCGTGCAATTGCCAGCGTATGCAACTATTGCTCGCGCTGACAACCTCCGACTTCAAGGACCGTGTGACATGCCTGTCGCCCTGCTCGCCCTCGCGATCAGCGCCTTCGCCATCGGCACGACCGAGTTCGTGATCATGGGACTGCTGCCGGAGGTCGCGACCGACCTCGGTGTCTCCATTCCGAGTGCGGGCCTGCTGATCTCCGGTTACGCGCTCGGCGTGGTGATCGGCGCGCCGTTGCTGACCGTTCTCGGCGGGCGCCTGCCGCGCAAGAAGATGCTGCTCGGGCTGATGGTGCTGTTCATCGCGGGCAACCTGGTCTCCGCGCTCGCGGACACCTACGGCGTGCTGATGAGCGGGCGTGTGGTCGCGGCGCTGGCGCACGGTGCGTTCTTCGGCATCGGCTCGGTCGTCGCCGCTGACCTCGTCGCGCCGCACCGCAGGGCGAGCGCCATCGCGTTGATGTTCACCGGTCTGACCGTGGCGAACGTTCTGGGCGTGCCGATGGGCACGGCACTCGGTCAGGCTCTCGGCTGGCGCTCGACGTTCTGGGCGGTGACCGTGCTCGGCGTGATCGGGCTGCTCGGCATCGTGTTCCTCGTGCCGAAGCAACAGGCGCAGGGCGGCGACCTCCGCAGCGAACTCGCCGTGTTCCGCAATCCGCAGGTGTGGCTCGCACTGCTGATGACCGCGTTCGGCTTCGCGGGCGTCTTCGCGTCGTTCACCTACATCGCGCCGATGATGACCGAGGTCGCGGGCTTCTCGTCAGGTGCCGTGACGTGGCTGCTCGTGCTGTTCGGCGTCGGGCTGTTCGCGGGCAACCTGATCGGTGGCAAGGCGGCGGACCGGTCGGTGATGAAGAGCGTGATCGTCATCCTGGTCTCGCTGGCGGCGGTGCTGACGGCGTTCGTGTTCACGGCGCACTCGCCGGTGCTCGCCGCGATCACCATCGTGCTGTTCGGCGCGGCCGGGTTCGCGACGGTGCCGCCGTTGCAGATGCGGGTCATGCAGACCGCGGAGGGCGCGCCGGCACTCGCCAGCGCGGCGAACATCGCGGCGTTCAACCTCGGCAACGCCGGTGGCGCGTGGCTCGGCGGGCTCGCCATCGAGCGCGGCCTCGGCTACACCGCGCCGAACTGGATCGGCGCGCTGCTCGCGGTCGGTGGCCTCGTCATCGCGCTGGTGTCGGTATTCCTCGATCGGCGTGTGAGCATCGGCACCGCCCCGGAGTCTTTTGAAGCGCTTCAGAAGACCCGTAAAATCGATGCGGTAGCTAACTAGTCTCTGCTGCTCACCGACCATGGGGAAGCCTTGAACACCACCCGCGCCATGACCGCTCTCGCGCTCGGCGGGTTCGGCATCGGTACGACCGAGTTCGCGACGATGGGCCTGCTGCCGCAGATCGCGGAGACGTTCGGCATCCCCGACTACGAGGCCGGCCACGCGATCAGCCTCTACGCCGCCGGGGTCGTCGTCGGCGCGCCGCTGATCGCGGTGCTCGGCGCCAAGCTCCCGCGCAAGGGCATGCTGATCAGCCTGATGCTGGCGGTGGCCCTGGGCAACGGTCTGTCGGCCCTGGCCCAGGACAAGGGGCTTCTGCTCATCTCACGGTTCGTCGCGGGGCTGCCGCACGGCGCGTTCTTCGGCATCGCGGCCGTTGTCGCCGCCACGCTCGTTGCTCCTGAACGGCGCGGCACGGCCGTCGCGCGCGTGATGGTCGGTCTGACCGTGGCGAACCTCGTGGGCGTGCCGCTGGCCACGGCGGCGGGGCAGCAGATCGGCTGGCGCACGGCGTACCTGGCCGTTGCGGTGATCGCGCTGGTCACGGCGGCGGCGATCGCGGCCTGGGTGCCGCTGGTGCCCAAGGTCGAGGGCGCGTCGATGAAGAGCGAGGTCCGCGCGTTCGGCCGGCCCACGGTGTGGTTCGCGATCTTCACCGGCATGATCGGCTTCGGCGGCATGTTCGCCGTCTACTCCTACGTCGCCCCGCTGACGACCGAGGTCGCCGGCCTGGCGTCCGGGGTCGTGCCGTGGATCCTCGCGGTGTTCGGGCTCGGCATGACGCTCGGCGCGACGTTCGGCGGCCGGTTCGTGGACCGGTCCGTGACGGGCTCGGTGTTCGGCGGGCTGATCGCGGTCACCGTGATCCTGGCGCTGTTCGGGCTCACCGCGACCATCCCGGTGTTCCTGTTCGTCTTCCTGTTCCTGCTGGGCTTCACCATCCAGATCCTCGCGGCCGCCCTGCAGATCAAGCTGATGGACGCCTCGCCGGAAGCGCCGTCGCTCGCGGCCTCGTCCAACCACTCGTCGCTCAACGTCGCGAACGGCGCGGGCGCGTGGCTCGGTGGCCTGGCCATCGCGGCGGGCTGGGGTTACACCTCGACGGCGTGGGTCGGTGTGGCGCTTTCGGTCGCGGGTCTCGCGATCGCGGCCGCGGCGCTGGTCTACGAACGGCGTTCCTTGACGCGGGCGACCACGAACCAGGCGACGCTGATGGCCAGCACGGCGAGCACGGCCGTCGAAAGCCAGCCCAGGTAGCGGTCGACGAGCTCGTAGTTGTCGCCCAGTGCGTACCCGGCGAGGATCAGCGCGCTGTTCCACACCAGGCTGCCCGCCGCGGTGTAGAGCGTGAACTTCATGATCGGCATCCCGGACACCCCGGCGGGGATGGAGATCAGGCTCCGCACGACCGGCACCATCCGCCCGATGAACACGGCCTTGCTGCCGTGCTTGTCGAACCACGCGTCGGACTTGTCCACGTCGGACACCGTGACGAACGGGATCTTGTCCGCGAGCCGCCGCAACCGGTCGAGCCCGAGCCACGCGCCCAGTCCGTAGAGCACCAGGGCGCCGGCCGTCGAGCCGATCGTGGTCCACACGATCGCGGCGATCAGCGACATCTTGCCCTGGCCCGCGGTGAACCCGGCCAGCGGCAGGATCACCTCGCTCGGCACCGGTGGGAAGACGTTCTCCAGCGCGACCAGCAACCCCGCGCCGGGTGAGCCCAACGCCTCCATCAGCCGAGTGATCCACTCCATGGTTCGAAATACCCGTTCTGCCCCGTTGTTGAACCCCTCGCGTTCCCGCCCCGCCGCGCACGGGTCTACCGTTGACCGCCTTCACTTCTGGAGGTCGACGGTGCGAGGCGCGATCGCGGCGGGCCACCCGCTCACCGCTCAGGCGGGCGCGGCGATGCTGCGCGCCGGGGGGAACGCCGTGGACGCGGCGGTCGCGGCGATGCTGACGTCGTGCGTCACCGAGCCGTTGCTGACCGGGCTGGGTTCCGCCGGGTACATGATGATCGCGCCGGCCGGGGAAACCCCTGTGCTGCTGGACTTCTCGGCCGTCGCGCCGGGGCGGGGCAGGACCGGCGAGAGGGCTCCGCTCGACCCCATCACCGTCCACTTCGGTGACGCGGAGCAGGAGTTCCACGTGGGACCGTCGTCGGTCGCCGCCTACGGGATGCCCGCCGGTGCCGCGATCGCCGCCACCTACGGCCGTGCGCCGTTGCACGAACTCGTGGCCACAGCGGCGATGCACGCGCGTGAAGGCCATCGGGTCAACCGGTACCAGGCGTACGTCACGTCGTTGCTGCTGCCGCTCGCCCACAGCGCGGGGCTCACCGCGTTCGAGGAGGGCGAGCTCCTCGTCCAGCCCGAACTCGCCGAGGCCCTCGACCGGCTCGGCAGCGACGGCGCCCAGCCGTTCTACCGCGGTGACATCGCGGCGGCGATCACCGACTGGATCGGGAGCAAGGGCGGCGACCTCACCCGCGCGGACCTCGAGGCGTACGAAGCCGTGCGGCGCGAACCGTTGCACGTGTGGCATCGCGGCCGTGAGATCCACACGAACCCACCACCGGCGGCGGGCGGTGCGGTGCTCACGCAGATGCTGGAAGCGTTGCCGGACAACCCGTCGCAGCAGGACCTGATCCGCGCGCTCGCCACCCCGAAGACGCACCTGAACCGCCTCGGCTCCACCACGCACATCTCCGTGCTCGACGCGGACGGCACGGCGTGCAGCGTCACGACCACTAACGGCGCGGGCTCCGGCATCTCGATCGCGGGAGTGCACCTCAACAACATGATGGGGGAGGAGGACCTGTCGCCGGACGGGTTCTTCAGCCACGCGCCGGGCGACCGGCTGCCGTCGATGATGGCGCCGACCGTCGTGACGCACGGCGGCCGGACCGAGCTCGTGCTCGGCAGCGCCGGGTCGAGCCGGATCTGCGGCGCGATCCTGCAGGTGCTCGTGAACGTCCTCGACCGCGGCATGCCCGCTCAGCAGGCGGTCGACGCACCCCGGATGCACCTGAGCGGAGACCACCTCCACGTTGAACCGGGAATCCGACCGGAAAGTGCGCTGCCGATCACCCGGTTCCGCGCTCCGAACATGTTCTTCGGCGGCTGCCAGGTGGTCGAAATGACCGGATCCGGCCTGCTCAGGGGTGGTGCAGATCACCGCCGCGACGGCGCGATCGTCATCGTGTGAGATTTTGCCCGCATAATGGGATATCTGGTTTCCTGATTCACCGCTCGAAGAGCACGATCAACGGGTGACGGCACTCAGCGAGAGAAGATCCTCGCCGCTCCTGTCCCGTACGTTCCTCCAACTCTCCGGCATCAGCGTCGTGTCGGGCCTCTCGATGGCGTTCGCGTTGCCGTTCGGCTCGCTGTTCCTCACGAGCGAGATCAAGGTCACGCCGTTCCAGCTCGGCTTCTTCCTGATCGTGAGCCCGGTCGCGCAGGTCGTGGCGAGCACGATCATGGGCAGGCTCTCCGACGGCCGGGTGCAGCGGCGGTACATGCTCGCCGCGGGCGGTGTCGCGGGCGCGATCGGCTACGGCCTGTTCGCCGTGCTGCGCGACTACTGGTACCTGCTCGGCACGTCCGTGGTGTTCATCGCGATCACTGGTGCGTTGCTGCCCCAGCTGTTCGCGTACGGCCGTCAGGTCTCCCAAGGCCCGTCGATGGTCGTCAGCGTCCTGCGCACGCTGCTCTCGGTCGCGTGGGTCGCCGGACCGCCGGTGGCCGCCCTGCTCGTCGCGCAGACCGGCTGGATCGGTCTCTTCGCCTCCACCGCCGTCCTCCAGCTCGGCGTCGCGGTCCTCGCCCTCACCCTGCCGATCCCGCCCGCGCGGGTCGAGGAGGAGAAGACCGAGGAAGAGGCGGCGGGAACCGCGCGCGGCAGCATGGTGGTCGTGTCGGCCGCCTTCCTGTTCCTGCAGGGAGCCGTGGCGCTCGCGGTGAGCGGACTGCCGTTGTTCATCACGACCGAACTGAACGGCACGGCCGGTGACGCCGGGCTCGCCATGGGTCTGTGCGCGGCGCTCGAGATCCCGATGATGCTGTGGTTCGGCTCGCTCGCGAACCGGATGTCCCAGCACAGGCTCGTGCTCATCGGCGCGGTGATCGCGTTGGGCTACCACGGGGTGATGGTGTTCACCGACTCGATCTGGCAGGTGATGGCCGCGCAGCTGCTGCACGCCACCGTCATCTCGTTGATCATGGGCGTTGGCATCACGTACTTCCAGAGCCTCGACCCCCTTCGTCCCGGCCACGCCACGACGATGTTCAGCAACACCCAGATCGTCGGCAGCATGGTCGCGGGCGCGTTGCTCGGCGTCTCCCAGGGCCTGGGCTTCCGCTGGGTCTACGGCTTCAGCCTGACGATGTCCGTGTTCGGCCTCGCACTGCTGCTCGTCGCGGGCTCACTGGATCGTCGAGCCGGTGACCTTCGGCTTCTCGGCCGAGCCTAGGTAGAAGATCCCCTTGATGGTCTCGAAACCGAGGCTCGGGTTGCGGCGCAGCGTGGAGCCCTCGACGGACATGGAGCCGGACTTGTCGTTGCTGACGAAGAACACCGCGCCACCGCCCTCGTTGGCCTGGTTGTCCTCGATCAGCGTGCCGGCGACGCGCAGCGTGAACGTGTTGCCGTCGTTGTAGATCGCGCCACCGCTGCCGCCGCCCGGCGTGCCTCCGCGCGCCGGGTTGGCGCCGCGGCCGATGGCCTTGTTGTTCCTCATCAGGCTGTTGAGCACGACCCACGACGCGCCGATGCTGCTGAGCGCTCCGCCGTTGGAGCACACGCCGCCCTCGAACGTGCTGCCGGTGATGTGGATCGGCGTCTTCTGGGCCCAGTCGGTCACGCGGATCGCGGCACCGCCGAGGTCGGGGCCGTTGGCGTCGCACCTGTTGTTCGCGAAGCGGGAGTTCACGACCTTCAGCTGACCGCCCAGCACCATGATCGCGCCGCCACCACCGCCCTCGGCCTGGTCGCCGGTCGAGTTGCCGTCGGCGAGGGTGATGTTCTGGACGACCAGCCGCGGCCCGTTCTGGTCGATCAGCCTGCGCTGGCCCTGGCCGCTCAACGTGATCCGGCCACCGCCGTCGAGCACGGTGCGCTGGCGGACCCTCGCGGTCGCGGCCATCGGGACGGTGTGGGGCTGCGGCCCGCAGTTGAACGTGACGACCCCGCCGGCGGCGAGGGCGTCGACCACGGCCTGCGACGTGCAGGTCGCGGGAGTGCCGGTGCCGATCACGCGGGTGGGCTTCGAGGTGTCCTCGGCGGCGGCTTCCGGTGGCACGGCGGCGGCGCCGTTCGGGTTGCCGAACTTCGCGGCGGGAGGAGGCGGCGGTGGTGGCGGCTGCGGAGCCGACGGGGGAGCGGCGCTGCTCGCCGGAGGCGTCGTCGTCACGACGGTGACGGTCTGGGACGCCGAGTTCTGAGGTAACTGCGGTCCTGCGACGGGGGAACCGGGGATCGCCGTGCCGCAACCCGCCACGAGGGCGGCAAGCAGCACGACGGCCTGTCTACCTGAGGGCATGGCGGGCACCCTAGGCGGGCCGCGCGAGCTTGGCTACCACCGTCGCCGCGGCGGAGGTCGATCCGCGAATGCGTACCGGCGTTGCCCGAAAATTCACCGAGATCAACGCGTTCTGCAGGTGTTTTCGTTCTGTGACACGGCTACCGGAACAAGATCCCCTCGTTCGGGTCTGCCGGAGCGGGTGTGCGCAGGTGTAGGACGGTGCTTAGCCTGACTCACGAGTCAGGAATCGCTCCGAGTTCCGCCGGTCGTCGTCACGGTGCGTGGACGAAACGGGCTAACAGGCGACACAGCGTGCGGTCCATTGAGTTCAAACAACCCGTTCGTGAAAGAACCACGCGTTCGAGTGGCCCTGTGTCCCTGGCACACTGCGCTCCGTGCCCACCCAGTACCCCGACGAACCCACCGAGCGCCATCTGGCGCCCGACCCGGCGCTGATGGAGGCCGCCCGCGCCCGGGGTGCTGCCCGCTGGGCCGCGGCCGGGGACCTGCCCCAGCAGGAGGAGACGAAGCAGGCCGGACCGCTCAAGCCCCGTGCCGCCGCGATCGCCGCCATCGCCGCGCTCCTCGTGCTCGGCGTGATCGCCATCGCCACGTTCGACGGCAATTCCGGCGGCGGTGACACCGGCATCGCGCAGCCGTCGCACAGCTACATCCCCGGTCTGATCACCCCGCCGGAGGAGCTTCCCGAGGAGGCGTCGAGCAGCATGGACCCGACGCTGGCCTCGTCCGCCCTCGGTCTGGTGCCGTCGACGACGCGGAACGCCGCCCCGCCGCCCGCCGGGGACACCGCCAGGGCTCCCGGTGGCGCCAAGTCGTTCATGACGGGTCCCGGCTGCGGTGGCTTCACCAGCGTCGGCTCCTACCGCGACGGCAAGAAGGGCTGGGTCGACCACGGCGACGGCAAGTGCGGCTCGACGTTCGTGTCGATCCCGATGTCGGGTGACGCCCGCCGCGATGACAACTCCGCCTACGGCATGTGGACGTTCGCGGTGACCGGCTCGTGCGACGTGTCCGTGCATGTGCCGAACGGCGGTACGGAGGAGGTCGGGGGTAACCCGACCGTGTACTACGTGTTCGACCGCAACGGTGTCGGCGGCACCCCGATGGCGTCGTTCGCGATCAAGCAGGTCGACAAGCGCGGCCAGTGGGTCAGCGCCGGGAAGTTCAAGGCCAGCGGAAACTTGACCATCCAGCTCGTCACGCGAGGTCAGGACTGGAACAACTCCGGACCCACCTACGCCCATCACGCCGCCAGTGCCGTCAAGGCAGACTGCACGGCGTGACACGAGATCTTCACCTGGTCCGGCACGGCGAAGCGACGAAGGACGGGGCCCGGCTGACGGCGCGCGGCCGCAAGCAGGCGGAGGCGCTGGCGGAACGGTTGCGCGGCACGGGTTTCGCGGCGGTGCACCACGGCCCGTCGCCCCGCACCACCGAGACCGCGTCGATCCTCGCCGGCGTCCTGCGCGTGCCCGGCCGGGTCGAGGCGGCGGCCGACGACTTCGTGCCGCACTTCGTCCCCGACCACGACGAGTTCTTCGACCGGTTCCCCGAGTCCGAACGCACCCGCGGCCCCGCGCTGGCGCACGAGGCCGAGACGCGGTTCGCGCGTCCCGGCGACGGCCCGGTGCTGGTCGTGACGCACTCGTTCCTGATCGGCTGGCTCGTGCGGGACGCCCTCGACGCCCCGCCCGAGCGCTGGCTGACGCTGAACCACGACCACGCGGCGCTGACGGTCGTCCGCTACACGACCGGCGAGTCACCCAGCCTGGTGCGGTTCAACGACAGCGGGCACCTCACGCGGCTTTGAGCGTCAGCAGGCTGATCTCGCTGGGTGCGAACACGCGCATCGGCGGGCCCCAGAAGCCGGCGCCGCGGCTCGTGTAGAGCTGGGTGCGGTCGCTGTGCCTGCTCAGGCCGGCGACCACCGGCTGCTGCAGCCGCACCAGGTAGTGGAACGGCCAGATCTGCCCGCCGTGCGTGTGCCCGGACAGCTGCAGGTCCACGCCCGCGCCGACGGCCTTCTTGATCTCCGACGGCTGGTGCGCGAGCAGCACGACCGGCGCGGTGGAGTCGGCGCCGTGCAACGCGTGGGTGAGGTCGGCTGCGTGGCCGGGCTCGCCGGAGTGGCTGGCGGTGACGTCGTCGACGCCCGCGAACACCAGCTTGGCGCCGTCGCGCTCGAGCGCCACGTGCTCGTTGCGCAGCGCCTTCCAGCCGAGGCGGGTCATCAGGTCGACCCAGCCCTGGCCGTTGGAGTAGTACTCGTGGTTGCCGGTGATGTAGAAGCGGTGCGGCGTGTTCACGTCGCCGAGCGGGGTGGCCTGCTCCAGGCGCTGCTCGGCGGTGCCATCCGCGATGTCACCGACGTGCACGGCGACGTCCGCGTTCAGCCCGTTGACGGCGTCGACCATGCCCCTGGACCACTTCGCGCGGTTGATGGCGCCGTAGTGCGTGTCGGTGATGACCGCGACGGTCAGGCCGTCGAACGCGGGGTCGAGCCGGGGAATCGTCACGTCTTGCCGCTTGATCCGCGGCACGCGCATCGCCTCGTACACGCCGTAGATCGTCACGGTGACGATGAGGACGGCGAGCAGCACGGCGATGAAACGGGAGCGGAACGGGTTCTCGACGCCGGCCACCGCCATGCCGAGCCGCACGAGGTCGGAGATCAGCGTCCACACGAACGCGATCCACACGAACCCGAGCAGGAACTGGGAGATCCGCGCCGCACGGTCACTGCCGCGCTGGGTGAACAGCACGATCATGGTGATGGCGGCCGCGACGAACACGATCGCGGCGACGGGCCGGACCGGGTCGGGCCACTCGGCACTGGCCGCGAAGAGCCCTTCGAACGGCACCCAGAACAGCAACGTCGTCACGGTGAAGAGGACGAGCGTGAACACCACCCGCCGAACCGTGATGCGGGGCCGGGTAGCGGTCGTCGTCATGCGGACATCCTCCTGGGAGTGAGTGTGTAACCCATCTCAACGCACAAACCACCCAGTTTGTTCGCTTCCGGGCGCTTAGACCTCCGTCACAGGCGTTTTCCCAGTTCGGAGGCAACCGCGCAACGGCTGGAGAGTCCTCTAATCATCACCGGCACAACCGCCTGACCCGACGACCTAGAGTGGGCCACATGATCTTCTACACCGACGAGGAGAGCCGCACGCTGCGCACCGCCGTGTACGGCGCGATGCTGCTGGTTTCCCACGCCGACCCCGGCCCCGTGCTGGAGGAGCGGTTCGCCGGCCTGCGCGCGCTCGCGAACCTGTCACCCGACCTGCGCGGCGTCCTGGGCGGCGCCCGCCCGTCCGTTCCCGCGGGCACCGACGAGGAGATCGAGCCGGTCGTCCTGGAGGCGCTGCGCTCGTCGATGAAGACGCTGACGGCGAAAGCGCCCGAGGACGCCCGTGACTTCCCGCGCGCCGTGCTGGCGATCTGCCGCGAGGTCGCCGAGGCCGACGGTGTGGTGGTGGAGGCCGAGGACGCGATGGTGGCCCGCATCGAGGGCGCGCTCGCCCTGTAACCCATTTCCCGTCCGGCCGGGACCAGCGTCCCACGTGGTGGATGCTGGTCCGAATGGTCGATGGCGCAGGGCTTCGGCGGTGCCAGGGTGGATCTCCTAGGGGAGAAGACACTGGGGAGTGTGCCGTCGTGGAACTGTCCCGCCGTGAACTGCTGACCCGCACCGGCCAGGCCGCTGCCGTCGCCACCGCCGCGTCCACGCTCACGGTGGGCACCGCGCAGGCGGAGTCCGGCACGAGAGTGAAGTTGACGCAGGGCACCAACATCTCGGTCTCGCGGTCGCGTGACGGCAAGTGGCTCGCCATCGACCTCATCACCGCCATCTGGGTTCTGCCTGCCACCGGTGGGGAAGCGCGCAAGCTCACCGACGAGCTCCAGGACGCCACCCTGCCGTCGTTCGGGCCGGGCGGCCAGATCGCGTTCCAGTCCTATCGGGACGGCAACTACCACCTGTACGTGATCGGGCTCGACGGGCGCGGGCTCAGGCAGCTCACCCAGGGCCGCTACGACCACCGGGAGCCCGCGTTCTCGCCGGACGGCAAGCACCTGGCGTTCGTCAGCGACCGGGCCGGCAGCTACGGCGTGCACCTCCTGGAGCTGGCCACGGGCACGATCACGCAGCTCACCGGGGTGCCGGACGAGGCAGCGGCGCCGCAGTGGTCGCGGGACGGCAAGCGGATCATCTTCACCGTCGGCAACGCGGCGGTCGACACCGTGACGCTGGACGGCAAGCGCGAACGGCTCGTCACGGCACCGACCGGCACGCAGCTGTTCGGGGCCGCCTTCGGGCCCGGTGACCAGCCCGGCTACACCCGGATGCGGCCCGGTCAGGCCGAGCTGGTGCTCGGCACGACCGCGGTGGTCACGGGTGAGGACGTCTTCGGGTTCGCGCCGATCTGGGACGGCGACAGCGTCCTCTACACGGCGGACGGCCGGATCCGCAGCCGTGCCAACGGGTCTGTGAAGGACATCCCGTTCGAAGCCACGGTGCCGGTGCGCACGAACCGGAGGCCGCACCGCACCAGGAACCTCACCGGTGGCGCGGTCAAGGGCATCGCCGGGCCGGTGGTGTCGAGCGACGGCAAGATCGCGTTCCGCGCGCTGAACGCCCTGTACGTGCTGAGCGACGGCAAGGCCACAAAGCTCACGGACAACAGGTACTTCGACTCCGACCCGGACTTCTCGCCCGACGGCAAGAAGATCGTCTACGCCAGCGACCGCACGGGTGTCGCGCAGCTGTGGGTCCGTGATCTGGCCTCCGGTGAGGACGAGCAGTACGCACCGGCCCCGCACGCGCAGACCACGCCGCGCTTCTCGCCGGACGGCACGAAGGTCGCCTACCTGGACCAGGACGGCCAGGTGTGGATCACGGACCGGCAGGCGCGCAGGCAGGTCACGCCGACGCTGTTCCAGCCGGGCCGCCCGACCTGGTCGAAGGACGGCGGCACGGTCGCGCTGGCCGCCGTGAAGCCGTTCTCGCGCCGGTTCCGCGAGGGCACCAGCCAGATCCTGAGCATCGACCTCACCAGCGGCGAGCTGAAGTACACCGAGCCGATGCCGTTCCGGTCCATCGCCACGCGCGGCGACGACGGGCCGGTGTGGTCGCCGGACGGCAGGCACATCGCGTTCGTCGTCGAGAGCGTCGCGTGGGTCGTCCCGGTCGACGCCAAGGGTACTTTCCTGGGCGAACCTCGTCAGGTCACCCGCGAGGTCACGGACTCGCTGGCCTGGCACGGCGACGACGCCCTGGTGTACCTCAACAACGGCCGGATCCGGAAGTCCACTCTGGACGGACGGGTCACGACCATCCGGCACGGCCTCACCTGGCGCAAGCCCGCCAAGCCGGAACGCAGGGTGATCCGCGTCGGTGCCTACTGGGACGGCGAGGCGCACGAGCTCCAGCGGAACGTCGACATCGTCGTCGAGAACGGCACGATCAGGGAGATCCGCCCGCACCGCGGCAAGGCCGACGTCGACGCGTCGGAACTGACAGCCATCCCCGGCCTGATCGACGCCCACAACCACTGGCACCTGCGCGGCCGCCAGTGGGGCGCGCGGCAGGGCAACGTCTGGCTCGCGTACGGCATCACGACCGTCCGCTCGCCCGGCGACCCGGTCTACCAGATGATCGAGACCAGGGAGGCGCTCGCGGCGGGAACCCTGACCGGGCCCCGGTTCTACGCCACCGGCGAGGCCGTCGACGGCTCCCGCGTCTACTACAACTTCATGCGCCCGACCCTGAGCAGGGCGCAGCTCGACCTCGAGCTGCGCCGTGCCCACGAGCTCGGCTACGACATGATCAAGACCTACGTCCGCCTGCCCGTCGAGCTGCAACGCGCTGCCGTGCGGCGGTCCCGCGTGCCGCTGTCGTCGCACTACCTGTACCCGGCCGCGAACATCGGCATGGACGGCATGGAACACGTCGGCGCCACCAACCGGCTCGGCTACTCCCACACCATCACCCGGCAGGGCAAGGCCTACCAGGACGTGGTGGCGCTGTTCACCGCCTCCGGCATGTCGGTGACGCCCACGCTGTTCCAGTCACGTGCCCTGTACGACAACGACAAGTCGCTGGTCACCGACGAACGCACGCGGGTGCTCTACCCGTCGTGGGAGTACGAGCGCTACCTGGCCGACGCCAACGCCCAGGGCACCCGGGCGGGGTCGTCGTCCCGCGCGATCCTGCGGGGCTGGGTCGAGTTCGCGCTGAAGGTCCACCGCGGCGGCGGGTTCGTCATCACCGGCACCGACGCGCCGCTCGACAGCCCCGCCACCGCCACGCACCAGAACCTGCGCGCACTCGTCGAATACGGCTTCACACCAAGGGAAGCGCTCATCACCGCCACCCGCAACCCGGCGAAGTGGCTCGGCCTGCCGCTCGGCGCGATCAAGCCCGGTGCGACGGCGGACATCGCGTTCGTCCGGGGCAACCCGCTGGCCGACGTCAAGACGGCGGCGAACGTCGAGCAGGTCATGGTCGGCGGCGTGCTCCACCGCGTCCCCGATCTGCTCGAGCCCTACCGGCGGCAGCCGTCCGCCCTCACCACGACCGCCGCGCTCGACCCGTTGCCGTCAGCGGAGAACAAGCACTGGTGGCACGAACCGGAGTGGGCCGAGCGGGTCTGCTGCGATCACTGAGGCTCCTACTGCTGGCCAGGCGCCGGCAGGATGTCGAACGGGAGTGCGCCCAAGGCTTGTCGCCGAGGGCCCTCCCGTCCGGCGCAGACGCCCCGGCCGGGCGGATGCACGAGCGCCGTCCGTCCACGGTGACCGGGCTTCAGACGCGCGTCGCGAAGTGCGGTTCCGCTGCCGCGAGCCGCGGTGCCGGCACGCCCAGCCGCCGAGCCTCCGCCAGCGCGTCCCGGCAGATCGCCCGCGGCTCCTCGGCCTCGGGGTCCGAGTGCGTCGCGAAGTTGTCGCGCAACGGCCCGAAGTGAGCGGTCAGCCAGGCGAGCAGGGGAGCCGTCAGCCAGACCGGCGCGCGGAACAGCAGCGCACGGCGTCCCACGACGACACCGCGTGCCTCGACCAGCGGCAGCAGTTCGCGCCCGGCCAGCAATGCCTCGCGCAGGTCGCGCCGGCGCCCCGCCAGATCGGCCAGGGAGCCCAGCCGCAGCCCCTGTGAGAACAGACCGGCGTCCGACACGAAGTGGATCAGCAGCCAGCCGCGGATGTCCGGTACCTCCTTGACCCGGAACCCGGCGTCGCGGAACACCTGGCGCACGGCCAGATCCCGTTCGGTCCGCGGTCCGAGGGTTCCGAAGAGGACGGACGGCATCAACATCGCTCGCAGCACGCCGTTCTCACCGAAACCGCCGCCCGCCTGGGGAAAGCCCCATGCGACCTGGTCGGCGGGCAGGTCCCCGATCGCGTCCAGCGGCTCGGTCCAGATGTTGCCGAACATCAGCACCGTGGCGTTGCCGACGCGGGGTGCTAAGAAGGCCGCCGCTTCCGTCAGCCGGTGGTGCCCCACGCTCAGCACGATGAGGTCGAAGTCGTGGTCCGGCCCCAGTTCCTCGCGGAAGCGCACCGGCCACTCCTGCTGGACGCGCTGCCCCCACAACCGCCGCTGCAGGTCGAGGCTCGTCGTGCCCCCGTACTCCGCCGCGCGGCCGGGCCGGACGTAGAACTCGACGTCGTGCCCGGCTCGTTCCAGAGCCCAGCCGTACACGGTGGCGATCACGCCGCGGCCGAACATCAGGATCTTCACGGTCCACCTCGTGGGTCGGTGGCGTGACACAGGACGATGGCGGCGTATCCGCGCTCAGCAGGCTCTGTCGCGGCACCTCCCCCACGCCCCCGTACAACCAGTACGAGGGCGTGGGGGAGGCACCACGACAGAGCCGCCTGACCACGAATTCACCGGCAACGTCCTGAGCCACACCACTAGGATGTAAGTGGAGACAATCTCCACTTCCGAAAATATGGAGGCGGATTCCGTTTGTCAACGTCAGGGAAGCCGTTGCGCGCCGACGCCCAGCGCAACCGCCAGGCACTGCTGGCCAAGGCCAGGGAGATCGTCGAGACGGGGGAGTTCTTCGACCTGCGCTTCGACGACTTCGCCCGGCTCGCCGGGGTGGGCACGGGCACGCTGTACCGCCACTTCCCGACCAGGGAGGCGCTGGCCGAGGCGGTCTACCACGAGGAGGTCGTCGCACTGTGCGAGCGGGCTCGCCGGCTGCAGGCCGCGGTGCCGCCGCTGGAGGCGTTGGCGACCTTCCTCCGTGACGTGGTCGGCTACCTGGACGACCACCACGGCCTCGCCCGGACGCTGGCGACGCTCATGGCCACCACCGGTTCGGACGCGCTCGCCGAGGGCAGCAGGGCCTTGGAGGAGGCCGTCACCGGGCTCGTGACCGCCGCTGTGGAGGCCGGGGTGGTGCGAGGCGACGTGGGGGCCGGGCCGGTCATGGTGGCGCTGCACGGCATCAGTTCGGCGCACGACCGGCCGGGGTGGCGGGCGGAGGCGGACGGTGTGGTCACGCTGGTGTTGGACGGGCTCGTTCAGGGGGTCCAGCCGAGCAGTCCGAACGACTCCCCGGCCAGGTAGCCGGTGATCCCGGCGGCGGAGTAGGTGATGATGTCGCCGGGCAGCGCGTCCAACCCGAACCAGCGCAGTGCCGAGCACTTCGCGGGCTCGAGGTTCACCGGCTCCCCGCCCCACCGCCGGACCTCGAAGAACAACCCGAGCCGGGGCTCGACGCCGGATCCGTTGGCGTGCAGCGTGTGCACGTGCCTCAGGTCGCCGGCCTCGATCACCACGCCGATCTCCTCCGCGGCCTCCCGCGAGGCGGCGGCGAGCACCGACTCGCCCGCGTCGAGCTTGCCGGACGGCAGGTGCCAGAGGCCGTCGAACCGGGGGTCGGAGTCCCGGCGCCGGGACAGCAGCACCTCTCCGTCGCGCACGAGCACCAGGTGGACGTCGATCAGGTGGCGGTCGGCCATGGCCCCACCGTAAATGATCTGCGTCGAGCCGAGGGGTCGTGACACGATCGTGCCATGACAGCCTTCGCGACCCCTGAAGACATCGCACACCGCTCCAACGCCGCACGAGACGCCGCGGTGGCGGCAGGTCGCGAACTCGGCCTGGAGATCACCGAGGGCAAGGTGCTCTACGAACTGTTCTCCGTGGTCGTGCACCTCGCCCCGGCACCGGTCGTGGCCCGCATCCCGACCGTCCTGCCGCACACCACGACCCTCGAGTCACTGGCCCGGCGCCAGCAACAGGAACTCGACGTGGCGCAGTGGCTGCACGACCAGGGCACGCCGGTGATCCCGCCGAGCCCGCTCGTCCCGAGGAAACCCGTGCAGCGCGACGGTTTCTCCATCACCTTCTGGCCGTTCACCGACGAGGACAAGTCGCAGGAGCCGGACTACGTCAGGAACTCCGAGCTCTCCGCCGACCTGCACAAGGCACTGCAGGACTACCCCGGCGAACTGGAGTTCCTGTCGTCGGCGGAACCTCGGTTCGTCCGCGAGGGCCTCGAAAGGCTCGAAGGCCTGGACATCGTCACCGCGGAGGACCTCCAGCGGGCGCGGGCGGAGTGGGAGGTGCTGGAGCCGCTCGTCCGCTCCCAGGCCGCGTTCGAGGCGAAGTTCCCCGGTGTCTCGCTGCAGCCCATCCACGGCGACTCACCGCCCGCGAACATCTTCGCGAGCACCGACGGCCCGTTGTTCTCGGACTTCGAGCTGATCACCTACGGCCCGGCCGAGTGGGACCTGGCCGGTCTCGGCCTCGAGTACGAGGCCGCCTACAACCGCGGCGCGCGCAAGAACGGGCTGCGCGAACTGGATCCCGAGGTGCTCCGGTTCGTCAACGCGGTCGGGGCGATCCGGGTGATCGCGTACCTGTCGACGGCACACCAGCTTCCCGCCATGGTCGACTTCATGCAGCCGTTCATCAACCAGTGGCGGGACACCGACTCGTACGCGCGGTGACCGCGATCTTCACCGTGTCTTTCACTGCTCAGCAGGGCACCTCACGACACCGCCCCCCGCCCCCCATATGCCCGATATGGAGGGCGGGGGGCGGCGCCGCGATGCACCCGTCTGAGGAGCGAAAGACGCGGCGAAGGTCAGCGGTCACCGCGCTACGCGTGAGCCGCGGCACGATCCCCAAGCCAGGCAACGACTTCCTCGGCGGGCAACGGCTCGCTGAGGAAGTACCCCTGCACCACGTCGCAGCCGGCCTTGGCCAGCGCCGTCCAGGTGTCCTGGTCCTCCACGCCCTCCGCGACGGCCTGCAACCCGAAGTTCTGGGCCAGCGCCACCAGGGCGTGCACGATCGCCGAATCGCCCGCGTCGGTGCACATGTGCGTGACGAACGACCGGTCGAGCTTCATCTCGTGCACCCGCATGCTGCGCAGGTACGAGATCGACGAGTAACCGGTGCCGAAGTCGTCGATCGAGAGCCGCACGCCCAGTTCCGTGAGGCCGCGCAACACCTCCACGGCGCGGTCCGGGTCCGAGATGATCGCGGACTCGGTGATCTCCAGCGTCAGCAGGCGCGCGGGCAGGCCGTGGCGCTTGATCAGGTCGGCCACGTCGCCCGGGAACTCGGTGTGGTGCAGGCAGGCCGCGCCCACGTTCACCGAGACCGGCACCTCCCAGCCCGCGTCCGACCACGCGCGGCACTGCCGCAGGGCCGCGTCGATCACGTACCGGGTCAGCGGCTCGATGAGCCCGTTCTCCTCGGCGATCGGGATGAACTCGTCGGGACGCACGAGACCGCGCGCCGGGTGCTGCCAGCGGGCCAGGGCCTCGACACCGCACACCGCGCCCGTGTCGGCCAGGGCCTTGGGCTGGTAGTGCAGGAACAGCTCGCCGCGGTCGATCGCGTGCCGCAACTCCGTCACGGCCGTGAGGTGGGCGGCGCCGCGTTCGTGCAGGCGCGCGTCGTAGACGGCGACACCGGACTTCTCGCGCTTCGCGGCGTACATCGCGATGTCCGCGTGCCGCAGCAGTTCGTGGCCGTCGCCCGAGTCCGACGGGCACAGCGCCACACCGACGCTGCCCGCGATCTCGAGCTCCAGGCCCTCCAGCGTCACCGGCATCGCCAGTGCGCCGAGGATCTTCTCCGCGACCATGCTCGCGTTCTCTGCCGAGCCGACGCCGGGCAGCAGCACCGCGAACTCGTCGCCGCCCAGCCGCGCCACCAGGTCCGTGTCGCGCACCGCCCACGACAGGCGGTTCGCCACCTGGCGCAGCAGCAGGTCGCCGGTGTGGTGCCCGAGCGAGTCGTTGACCTCCTTGAACCTGTCGAGGTCCACGATCAGCAACGCCAGCGGCTCGTCCTTCTTGCGCGCCTTCTCGACGGCCTGTTCCATCCGCCGCGCGAGCAACGCGCGGTTCGCCAGGCCCGTCAGGGTGTCGTGGTGCGCCTCGTGCTCGTTCTTCGCGGCCTGGCGCAGGATCATGCGGCGCTGCCCGAGCAGCACCATGCCGAACAGCGCGACGAGGGCCGCGTCGAGCACGAACACCACGATCTGCGCGATCCGCAGCCGCGCGTTCTTCTCGTCGGCCGTGCGCAGGTACTCGGTGGTGTCGAGGCGCAGGCTCCCGATCGTCGAGGAGATCTGGCGCCGCAACGAGGAGTGCGCGAGGCCCGCCTGGTCCGCCTGCAACGGGTCGGTGCCGACGATGACCGCGCGCAACATGGCGGTGCTCTGGTCGTAGAGCGCCAGCAGCTTGCCGGCCTCATCAGCGTCGGACGACGTGCCGTTGACGCGCAGCCACTCCAGCTCCGCCCGCGCCGAACCGACCGAGTTCTCCAGCGGCTCGACGGTCTGCTGGGTCCGCGCGACCTGCAGGTCGCGCAACGCGTTGTCGGAGACGTTGATGTGCTCCAGCACGCGGGCCCACCGCTCACTGGAGTCGTTGAGCTCCCGCACGTGCGCGGTCGTGGTCCGCGCGTCGATGCTGCTCCACAACGCCAGTCCCGCGAGGACCAGCAGCCCGAGCGTCAGCCCCACCGTCGCCACCCGTGCGGTCGCGCGGCCTTCCCAAAAGCTCACCGTGCCTGCTCCAACGGTCGCACCCAGCTCGCCGGATCCTCGACGAAGCTGTCGATCTGAGGCTGGAAGAACTCCCTGCGCGCCTTCTCCGACTCCTGCCGGTGCAGGATCCGGTCCAGGTTCGCGGTGGTCACCGTGAGTCCCGGCGTCTCGATCCAGCCCTCCGGCAGCGCGGCGCCGCCCTTCGCGTGCCGTGCGAGGAGCCAGCCTGCCACAGCGCCCTTGAGGTAGTGCTCGGGTGAGATGGACGCGACCATCGCGCCGTCCCGCACCGCCTGCAACGTTCTCGGGTCGACCCCGAACCCGCCCACCAGCCACCTCGCCGACTTCTCGGTCCTGAGCGCGGCGAGGTTGACGCCGTCGCAGTCGCCCGTACCAACGAACGCGAGGGCGTTCGGGTTCGCTGCCACCAGACGTTTCCACGCGTCGCGATTCGCGGCGTCGTCACGTTGTGTGTCGAACGGGCCCAGCACCACTACCCCCGGTAGCTTTTCGGCGAACCGACCCCGGATTCCGTCGGCCCGGTCGTCGAACCCGGCGAGTCCCGGAGCGGTGTTTCCCAGCACCACTGTCCCGGTCGCGTCCGAGGGCAATCGGCGCATCAACTCGTCAGCCAGCTTTTCGCCGAGTTCATAGTTGTCGTTACCGATGTGCAGTCTCACCCCGGAACTCGCGGTGAGCCGCATGTCCACACCGACCACCGCGACGTGCTGCGAGAGCGCCTCACCGATGGAAGGCGCCATCAGGGCGGGCTCCGACGTCGCCACCGCGATTCCGCCTTTCGCGGCGAGCGTCAAATCCCGGAACAACTCGACTTCCTTGTGCCCGTCCTGCCCGGGAGGCCCGGTCACCGTCGCGCTGACCCCGCCGATGCGGCCGACGCCCTCGTGGAAACCACTCGTCATCTCCTGGGCGAAGGAACCGCCCGTGCGCTTCACGACGAAACCCACGTGCGGCAACGCCTCGGACGACCCGGCGGCACCGCACGCCGCTAACAGCACCAGACCCAGCACCAGCGCCGCAGCTCGCATGGATGACCTCGGGCTCGCTCGACCTACGGGTGATTGATCTCCAGAGCGGCCGATGCTACATCGATTGGCACCAATCGGGACAACGCCTCCCGTTCCCGGGAAGCGCTTTCACGTCCCGGAACCCTCAGGCCGGTTCGTAACCGAGGTTCGGGCGCAGCCACTGCTCGACTTCGGCGAGCGGCTTGCCGTACCGCGCCGCGTAGTCCTGCACCTGGTCGCGACCCAGCCGCCCGACCGTGAAGTACTTCGCGCCGGGGTGCTGGAAGATCAGGCCGCTCACGCTCGCCGCCGGGTTCATCGCAAACGATTCAGTGAGCGAGATCCCGATTTCCCGTTCCGCTCCCAGCAGGTCGAACAGTTCCCGCTTCACGGTGTGGTCCGGGCAGGCCGGGTAACCGAGCGCGGGCCGGATGCCGCGGAACTTCTCGGCGTGCAGGTCGGCGAGCTCCGGCTTGGCGTCCGGCTCGAACCAGTCGCGCCGCGCCCGCAGGTGGATCCACTCGGCGAACGCCTCGGCGAGCCGGTCTGCCAGCGCCTTCACCATGATGGCGCGGTAGTCGTCGTTCTGGGCCTCGTACTTCGCGGCCAGCTTCCCGGCGCCGAGGATCGTCACCGCGAACCCACCGATGTGGTCGCCCTCGGGAGCCACGTAGTCCGAAAGGCAGCGGTTCGGGCGCGACAACGGCTTCTGCGTCTGCTGGCGCAGCATCGGAATCCGCACGCCGTTCTCGAGCAGGATGTCGTCACCGTCGGAATGCGCGGGCCAGTAGCCGTAGACGCCCTTCGCCTCGAACAATTCGCCGGCGACGATTTCGTCCAGCAACGTCGTCGCGTCGTCGTAGAGTTCGCGCGCGACCGGCTGTTCCAGGATCGCGGGGAACTTGCCTTTGAGCTCCCATGCGAGGAACAGGAACGTCCAGTCGATGAACTCGCGCAGTTCGCCCAGAGAGGGCGTCAGCACGCGGGTTCCGGTGAATTGCGGCGTCGGCAATTCGGAGAAATCGACCTTCTCCGAGTTCGCGCGGGCGTCTTCCAGCTTCAGCAACGGCACGGACTTGCGGTTCTCGTGCTGTTCGCGCAACCGGGCCTGTTCCGCGCGGTTCGCGATGTTCAGCTCGTGCGCCCGCCGGTTGTCCAGCAGGTCGGAGACGACGCCGACGACCCGGGATGCGTCGAGCACGTGGACGACCGGCTCGTCGTAGACCGGGGCGATCTTCACGGCGTTGTGCTGCTTCGAGGTCGTCGCGCCGCCGATCAGCAGCGGCAGCTTCATGCCGCGCCGCTGCATCTCCTCGGCGACCGAGACCATCTCGTCCAGCGACGGCGTGATCAGCCCGGACAGGCCGATGACGTCGGCGTGCTCCTTGATCGCGGTGTCGAGGATCTTCGCGGCGGGCACCATCACGCCGAGGTCGATCACCTCGTAGTTGTTGCAGCCCAGCACGACGCCGACGATGTTCTTGCCGATGTCGTGGACGTCGCCCTTGACCGTGGCCAGCACGACCTTGCCGTTGCCGCCGGCCGTCGCCTTCGGCTCGGCGTCCATGTACGGCTCCAGGTACGCGACGGCGCGCTTCATCACGCGCGCGCTCTTCACGACCTGGGGCAGGAACATCTTGCCCGCGCCGAACAGGTCGCCGACGACCTTCATGCCGTCCATCAACGGGCCCTCGATGACGTCCAGCGGACGGGGGAGGGCCTGACGGGCCTCCTCGGTGTCCTCCTCGATGAAGTCGACGACACCGTGCAGGATCGCGTGCTCCAGGCGCTTGCCGACCGGGGCTTCGCGCCACGACAGGTCGACGACGCGCTTCTGTCCGGGGCCCTTGACCGTCTCGGCGTGGGTGACGAGCCGGTCGGTCGCGTCCTCGCGCCGGTCGAAGATGACGTCCTCGACCAGTTCCAGCAGGTCGGCCTTGATGTCCTGGTAGACCACGAGCTGGCCCGCGTTGACGATGCCCATGTCCAGCCCGGCCTTGACCGCGTGGAACAGGAACGCGGAGTGCATGGCCTCGCGGACGACGTCGTTGCCGCGGAACGAGAACGACAGGTTCGAGATGCCGCCGCTGATGCGGACTCCCGGACATCGCTCCTTGATCCGCGGCAGGGCGTCGATGAACGCCTTGGCGTAGCCGTTGTGCTCCTCGATGCCGGTCGCGACCGCGAGCACGTTCGGGTCGAAGATGATGTCCTCGGCCGGGAAGCCCGCCTTCTGGGTGAGCAGGTCGTAGGCGCGGCCGCAGATCTCGACCTTGCGGTCGGCCGTGTCGGCCTGGCCCTGCTCGTCGAACGCCATCACGACGACACCGGCGCCGTAGTCGCGGATCGTGCGGGCCTGCCGCAGGAACGGCTCCTCGCCCTCCTTGAGGCTGATCGAGTTGACCACGCCCTTGCCCTGCACGCACCGCAGCCCGGCCTCGAGCACGGTCCAGCGGGAGCTGTCGATCATCACCGGGATGCGGGCGATCTCCGGCTCGGTCGCGATGAGGTTGAGGAACGTCGTCATCGCCTGCTCGCCGTCGAGCAGGTCGGCGTCCATGTTGACGTCGAGCAGGTTGGCGCCGCCGCGCACCTGGTCCAGCGCCACGGCGAGCGCGGCGTTGTGGTCGTCGGCCTCGATCAGCCTGCGGAACTTGGCGGAGCCGGTGACGTTGGTGCGCTCGCCGATCATCACGAACCCGGTGTCGGGGCCGACCTCGAACGTCTCCAGGCCGCTGTAGCGGGTGGTGTGGCGGGGCTGGACCACCTCGCGGGCGTCCATCCCGCGCACGGCGTCCGCGATGGCCCTGATGTGCGCGGGTGAGGTGCCGCAGCAGCCACCGACGACGTTGACGATGCCCTTGCCCGCGAAGTCCTTGAGCAGGGCGGCGGTCTCGTCCGGGGTCTCGTCGTAGCCGCCGAACGCGTTGGGCAGGCCGGCGTTCGGGTGGCACGCGACGTAGGTGTTCGCGAGGCGCGAGAGGTCGGCGACGTGCGGACGCATCTCCTCGGCGCCCAGCGAGCAGTTCACGCCGACGACCAGCGGCTCCGCGTGCGCGATCGAGTCCCAGAACGCCTCGACGGTCTGGCCCGACAGCGTGCGGCCGGACAGGTCGACGATCGTCACCGAGATCCACAGCGGCAGGTCGGGCGCCACCTCGCGGGCGGCGGCGATGGCGGCCTTGCAGTTCAGGGTGTCGAAGATCGTCTCGATCAGCAGCAGGTCGACGCCGCCCTCGTGCAGTGCCGAGATCTGCTCCGCGTAGGAGGCCTTGACCTGCTCGAACGTGACGGCGCGGTACGCGGGGTCCTCGACCTTGGGCGACAGCGACAGCGTCACGTTCAGCGGGCCGACGGAGCCCGCGACGAACCGGCCGCCGAACTCGTCCGCGGCCTGCCGGGCGATCCGCGCGCCGGCGATGTTCATCTCGCGGACGCGGCTCTCGAGCCCGTAGTCGGCCTGGCCGATCGAGGTGGCGGTGAACGTGTTGGTGGTCGTGATGTCCGCGCCCGCCGCGAGGTACTGCCGGTGCACGTCGAGCACCAGGTCCGGGCGGGTGAGGTTGAGCAGGTCCGGGTCGCCCGCGACGTCCGGGGTGTGGTCGGCGTACTCCGTGCCGTAGTAGTCGGCGGGGGAGAGCTTGGCCTGCTGGAACATCGTGCCCCACGCGCCGTCGAGCACGGCGATGCGAGAGTTCAACAGAGACCTGAGACCAGCCACGCGCGCTCCCGAAGAGTCGGAAGCGCCCTTGGTACGTGGTGGTGCGAGGCCGAGCGTGGCAGGCGTGGTGGCCCGTTGCAGCGCTTCTCGGCTTCGCCGTCAAGGTTACCAACCGCGACCATGGACCAGGAACCGGTCCCACTTCGTAGGATGACCGCTGTGAGCGGAGAACGCGCGTTGGTGCTGGGCGGCGGTGGCGTCACCGGAATCGCCTGGGAGACGGGGATTCTGCACGGGCTGGCTGAACAGGGCGTCGACCTGACGGACGCCGACCTGTTCGTCGGGACGTCGGCAGGGTCGGTCGTGGCGACGGAGCTGGCGGGAGGTGCGCCGCTCGCGGACCTCTACGCGGGCCAACTGCTGCCGCCCGACGGGGAGATCCCGGCCCGTCTCACTTCGTGGATGGTCGTCAGGTACGCGCTTTCCTACGTGATGCCGGGAACGCCCGCGCGGAAGCGCGCCCGGCTGGGCAGGGCGGCGCTGAAGGCCCGCACGCCGTCGGAGGAGTCGCGGCTGGAGGTGTTCGACAGCCGTCTGTCCATCAAGGACTGGCCGGAGCGTCCGCTCAAGGTCACCGCCGTGGACACCGCGAACGGCAAGTTCGTGGCGTTCGACCGGGACAGCGGCGTGCCGCTGGTGAAGGCGGTGGCGTCGAGCTGCGCGGTGCCGCTGGTGTGGCCGCCGGTCAGCATCAACGGCAGCCGGTACATGGACGGCGGCATGCGGTCCGTGGCCAACGTCGACCTCGCCGCCGGGTACGAGCGGGTCGTGGTCATCGCGCCGTTGACGCGGTCGGCCAGCCCCGCCGCGACGCCCGGTGCCCAGGCCGCGAAGCTCGGGGTGCCGTCGATCGTGATCAGCCCGGACGGTGCCGCGCTGACGGCGATCGGCACGAACCTGCTGGACCCGGCGCGGCGCAAGCCCGCCGCGGAGGCGGGGTACGCGCAGGCCGTCTCGATCGCCGAGTCGGTCCGGGAGGTCTGGAACTAGGGCCGCCGTTCTTGTCTCAGGACAACTGGTTCGCGCCTCTTGTCCGGAGGTGACCGACCCGCCTACTGTCGCGCCGTCTGCGATCAGGCAGGTTTGTTAACCAATGGAACAGAGGTGGTTGTGGGCAAGAGAGTGATCTCGGGAGCGCTCGTGCTCGCGCTCCTGGCGGCAGGGACGACCAGTGCTTCGGCGGCGGATCCGCTGGTCTCCCTCGGCAGGACGACGACGGCCTCCTCCGTGGAGGTGGCGGGGCTCGAACCGGACAAGGCCGTGGACGGCGACCCGTCGACCAGGTGGGCCTCGGCCTCGGGCACCGCCCAGGAGTGGATCCGGGTCGACCTCGGCTCGGCGCACTCCGTCAGCCGGGTGCGGCTGAACTGGGAGACCGCGTACGCCAGGGCCTACCGCGTGCAGACCTCTCCGGACGGTGGCGCGTGGACGGACGTGTTCTCGACGAGCACCGGTGACGGTGGCGTCGACGACCTGACCGTGTCCGGCACCGGCCGTTACGTGCGGGTGCTCGGCACGACCAGGGGCACGGAGTGGGGTTACTCGCTCTGGGACCTCGAGGTCTACGGCGTCGGTGACGGCACTCCGCCCACCGGGGTCGGCGTGCCGTTCGGCAGCAGGCAGCAGCCGTACGCGGCGGGCACGTTGCGCCCGTCCGGCACGACGTCCACCTTGGACGCCGCGGTGGTGGACTACTACCAGCGCTGGAAGTCCGCGTTCGTGCGGCAGAACTGCGGCAACGGCTGGTACCAGGTGATCTCACCGGACGCCGACCACCCGTACGTCGCGGAGGCGCAGGGCTACGGCATGGTCGTCGTCGCGCAGATGGCCGGTGCGGACCCGGACGCCCGCAGGATCTTCGACGGGCTGGTCAAGTGGAAGATCGACCACCCGTCCTCGATCAACCGCGACCTCCTCGCGGCGGAGCAGGACGTGAACTGCCGCAGCGTCAACGGCGGTGACGGCGCCACGGACGGTGACATGGACGTGGCCTACGGGCTGCTGCTCGCCGACCGGCAGTGGGGCAGCACCGGCACGTACGACTACCGGCAGCTGGCGATCCGGCACATCAACGCGATCAAGGCCAGCGAGGTCAACCCGCAGACCAACCTGCTCAAGCTGGGCGACTGGTCCAGCGCGGGCGACCAGTACTACTACCTCTCGAGGTCGTCGGACTGGATGGTCGACCACTTCCGGGCGTTCCGGAAGGCGACAGGGGACGGGGCGTGGGACACGATCCGCACCGCGCACCAGAACGTGATCTCGTCGCTGCAGCAGAACCACGCGCCGAACACCGGTCTGCTGCCGGACTTCGTGGAGAACACGAACTCCGCCGCGCGCCCGCCGGCCGGGCAGGTGCTGGAGAGCGTGAACGACGGCAAGTACTACTGGAACGCCTGCCGCGTGCCGTGGCGCATCGGCGCGGACGCGGTGACCAGCGGTGACTCCCAGTCGCTCGCGGCGGCCCGCAAGCTCAACACGTGGGTGAAGGCCAAGACGGGCGGCAACCCCGACGGCATCGCGATGGGCTACCAGCTCAACGGCACGCAGATCTCCGGTGGCAGCGCCGCCGCGTTCTTCGCGCCGTTCGCGGTGGTGGCGGCGACCGATCCGGGCAGCCAGGCGTGGCTGGACGCGTTGTGGAACAAGATGCTGCGCACGCCGGTGGACGGCGGCAGCTACTTCTCCGCGAGCATCCAGCTCCAGGTGATGATCACGGTCACGGGCAACCACTGGGTGCCCTGACCCGTTCCGCGCGGCCCCGGAGGGTGGTCCAGACCTCCGGGGCCGCGTGCTGTCCGAACGCGCAACAACTGGTCAGTACCTCTTGTGAGCTGCGCATATGCCTGCCTACGGTCCTCCGGCTCGTATTGACAGCTTTGTTAACTAATCGCTAGAGGCGGCCGTGGGCGGCAGAACGACGGCGTTAGGAGCGGCTGGGCTCGTGCTCGGCCTGCTCGTGGCAGGCACGACCATCGCATCGGCGGCGGATCCACTGGTCTCCCGCGGCAGGGCTGTGACGGCCTCCTCCGTGGAGGGATCCGGTTTCGAGGCGGGCAGGGCGGTCGACGGCAGCACCTCGACCCGGTGGGCCTCGGAGGAGGGGCACGACCCGGAGTGGATCAGCGTCGACCTCGGCTCGGCGCACACGATCAGCAAGGTGAAGCTGAGCTGGGAGGCCGCGTACGCCAGGTCGTACCGCGTGCAGACCTCCCCGGACGGCTCGGCGTGGACCGACGTGTTCACGACCAGCACCGGGAACGGTGCCACCGACGACTTGACGGTGTCCGGTTCGGGACGGTACGTCCGGGTCTACGGCACGGCCCGGGGCACGACGTACGGGTACTCGCTGTGGGAGTTCGAGGTCTACGGCGTCGGTGACGGCACCCCGCCGACCACCACCCTGACCACGACGCCGCCCTCCACCGGCCTGGGCTACCCGTTCGGCAGCAGGCAGACCCCGTACGCGGCCGGCATCCTGCGGCCCTCGGGCAGCACGTCCACGCTGGACGCCGCGATCGTCGAGTACTACAAGAAGTGGAAGGCCGCGTTCGTCAAGCAGAACTGCGGCAACGGCTGGTACGAGATCATCTCGCCGGACGCCGACCACCCGTACGTCGCCGAGGCCCAGGGCTACGGCATGGTGATCACCGCGCAGATGGCCGGCGCCGACCCGGACGCCCGCAAGATCTTCGACGGCCTGCTGAAGTACAAGCTCGCCCACCCGTCGGTCAACAACCCCGACCTGCTGGCCGCCGGACAGGACGCCTCCTGCAAGAGCGTCAGCGGCAGCGACAGCGCGACCGACGGCGACATGGACACCGCCTATGGACTGCTGCTGGCCGACCGCCAGTGGGGCAGCACCGGCACGTACAACTACAAGCAGCTCGCGGTGAAGAACGTCAACGCCATCAAGAAGAGCCTCATCAACCCGAACACGAACCTGCTGCTCATGGGCGACTGGTCCAACTCGGGCAACAGCAGGCAGTACTACGGCTCCCGCTCGTCGGACTGGATGTCCGACCACTTCCGCGCGTTCCGCAAGGCGACCGGCGACTCGGCCTGGGACACCATCCGCACCAGGCACCAGGACCTGATCGCCACGCTGCAGTCGAAGTACGCGTCGAGCACCGGCCTGCTGCCGGACTTCGTGCAGGACACCAACTCCACGGCGAAGCCCGCGGTCGGCGAGATGCTCGAGGAAGCGGCCACCGACGGCAAGTACTGGTACAACGCGTGCCGCGACCCGTGGCGCATCGGCGCGGACGCCGCCCTGACCGGCGACACCAGGTCGCTGGCCGCGGCCCGCAAGATGAACTCGTGGATCAAGAGCAAGACCGGCGGTGACCCGAACAGGATCGCGGTCGGCTACTCGCTCAACGGCACGCAGATCGACAGCGGCAGCGACGCGGCGTTCTTCGCGCCGTTCGCGGTGTCGGCCACGACGGACCCGGGCAGCCAGGCCTGGCTCGACGCGTTGTGGAACAAGATGCTGAACACGCCGGTGGACACGAACACCTACTTCGGCGCGAGCATCCAGCTGCAGGTGATGATCACGGTGTCCGGCAACCACTGGATCCCGTAGGCCCTCGCCTTTGTCCCCAGGGGAAAACCTGGGTACAAAGGCGGTTCTCGTTCGCTTCACTGTGGTGATGGGGGAAGAAAGAGCACGCAGGATCGCAGCACGGGCGCATAGAGGAGAGCTTCGGTACGACGGCGAGTTGTTCCTGGACCACCTGGAACGGGCTGCCGGTGTCGTGGAGGACCATGTCGTGCGGCAGGCGGTGTGGTTGCACGCCGTCCCCGTGTCCGTGGAGGACCTCGTGCGTGAGGGCATTTCCTCGCGGGTGCTTCAAGTGGTGCAGGCGTTCAGGTCGTGCTCGGCCTCTGCTCGGGTGATGCGAGATGTGGCGTCGGTGCGTGCGGCGTTGCAGGCGGACCACCGCTTCGTCGCGCCCAAGGGGGATGCAGACCCCCTTGCCGGGCACGGGTACCAGATCCAGTGCGCGATCGGTGGACTGCGCGACCAGTCGAGCGACCTCGGCACACCGGCGGTGGCCGCGATGGTCGAACACTGGTGGGAATCCAGCGACGACTGGACCGCGAGTGTCGCGGTGTACGCGGCACGCGGCGCGGGCCTGCTGGACCGGGAACGGTTGCTGCGCAAGGTGGCTGACGGCGCACCTGGCACCACGGCCGCGATCGCGGTGCTGAGTGGCGAGGGTGACGAACGGGAGGCAGAGGTCCTGCGCGCGGTCCTGCTCAGGCAGGGGGAGGACTGGCACTGGGCACGTCTCGCCGCGTCCGCCAGGCTGGCCGAGATCGGCGGACCTGGGACACCGGAGTGGGTGCTCGGCCACCCAATGGGCGTGCCCTGGCGTTACGACCGGGCGTGGTTGCACCGCAACGCCGAACGACTGACGCCTCTGCTGATCGAGGCGCTGCCCGATCCTCTCTGGTGGCACGAGGCCTCGGTCGCGCTGGCCTCGCTGCGGGCGGCCGAGGCGGTCGGACCGCTCTGCGAGAGCGTGCACACGGCCGAAGAGCCGGTCCGGCAGATCGAGGCCCTGGGCACGATCGGGTCGCCCGAGGCGGGGCCGACGCTGGAAGCGCTGTGCGAGCACGAGAGCGAGGACGTGCGTGCCGCCGCTCTGCAGGCACTCGGCCACACCGGGGGTGCCGACGTGGTGGCGGTGGCGCTGAAAGCGTGCGACGACCCGTACGCGTGGGTGCGGTATCGGGCGATCCAGCTGCTCACCCGGCATGCCGACGAACGCGCGGTGACGACGTTGATCCGCCTCTCCGACACCGATCACGCGGCTCTGGCGGCGGACGCGCTGGCTCGCATCGGCGATCCTCGCGCGCTGCCGGTGCTGTGGAACCTCTTCGCGCACCACCACGACAGGGCAGTGCGCCACGCGGCGGGACGTGGACTGGCCCGCATCGAGGGCGAGCAGTGGGGGGTCTCGATGAGCGATCCGCACGTGGCCCGCGCGTACATGTGGCTGGTCGGGTACAAACCGGAGTGGAGCCGTGGTCCCCTGGAGGACGGAACCAAGCATTCCGACGCGATGGTCCGGGTTCGTGCTGCAGAAGCCTTCGGCAGGCTGCGCGATCCCGCGGGCGTCGAGCACGTCCGTCCACTGCTCACGGATCCCGACTCGCGGGTGCGAGCGGCTGCCCGGTCGGTGATCGGTTTCCTGGAGGGCTTGACCTTGCCCTAGGGTCAAGGTTCGAGGGTAGGGGCATGGACAACGACTTCATCGCCCGGACCGCTCGTCACTTCGACATCCCCGGCGCCGCCGCCGGCGTCTTCCACGCCGGCCGGGAGCACCACTTCTCCCACGGTGTGACCAGCGTCGAGAACCCCTTGCCGGTCAACGAGGACACGCTCTTCCTGCTCGGCTCGATCACCAAGACCTACACCGCCACCGCGATCATGCGCCTGGTCGCCCAGGGCAGGGTGTCGCTGGACGCCTCGGTGCACGAGTACGTGCCGGAGCTCGAACTGGCCGACGGGCGGTCGTTCACCGTGCGGCAGCTGCTGAACCACACGTCCGGGCTCGACTGGGGCACGCTGGTGGACACCGGCGAGGGCGACGACTCGCTGCGCCGGCACGTCGAGGGGCTCGCCGAGCTGAAGCTGATCGGGGCGACAGGGGAGCGGCCGTCCTACAGCCAGTCCGGGTTCAACCTGGCCGGGCGGATCATCGAGAACGTCACCGGGCAGACCTACGAGCAGGCGATCGCGGCGTTGCTGCTGGAGCCGCTCGGGCTCGGCAACACGCACTTCGACCGGGACGCGGTGATGACCCGCCGGTTCGCCGTCGGGCACGAGAAGGGTGAGGTCGCGCGGCCGTGGAGGCATTGGCGGGCCAACAACCCCGGTGGCGGGATCGCGACCTCCATCGCGGATCTCCTCGCGTGGGCGCGGTTCCACCTCGGTGACGGGGACGGCATCGACTTCTCCGAGATGCGGAGGCCCACGGCGGCGTTGCGCGGCAGCAACCTCGGTGACGCGATCGGCGTCGGGTGGTTCCTGCGCACGATCGACGGGGTGGCGGCCATCGGGCACGGCGGGTCGTCCAACGGGCAGTTCGCCGAACTGCTGATCGTGCCGTCGCTCGGGTTCGCGGTGGTGTCGGTCGCGAACCAGGGGCCGGACGGGATCCCGTTCAACCAGGCGGTGGTGCGGCAGGCGCTCGCGCACTTCGCCGGACTGGTGGACCGCGACCCAGAGCCGTTGCCGTACAACGCTTCCGACGCCGACGAGGTGGCCGGCGGGTACGACAACGACGCGATGGTCATGACCATCGACGACACCGGGTCGGGGCTGGTGCTGGAGGTGCTGATCCGGCCGGAGATCCGCGCGGCCGCGGAGTCGGACCTGCCGGCCGACCACGCGCCGTTCCCGATGGCGCTGCTGCCGCGCGACGAGTACATGATCACGGCCGGGGCGTTCACCGGGCAGCGCGGGTTCTTCACGCGCGACGCAGACGGTGTGATCGTCGGGGTCGATCTCGCTGGACGGATGTTCGGTCGCGTCTAGAGCGCCGCCATCCTTTCCCACGCAGGTGAGGTGGCGCCGGCGGCGGACAGGGCCAGCGCGGTGACCTCCGGATCGGCAGTCGGGGCGGCGGGCCTGCGGGACAGCCAGTCCGCCGCCCGCCGCGCCAGGTCCGGCAGCCGCGGATCGTCGACGGGGAGGTCGAACGCCTCGTCGTAGGCCAGGTAGATCCGCCGGAACTCGGGATCGGCCAGCGACTCGGCCTTGTCCGCGAGCCAGACCGCCGCCTCCCGAGGCGCCACGGCCTGCATCAGCACCCACACCTCGCGTTCCATCCGGACGCCCCGCTCGCTGACTCCCATGTCCCGCAACAGGTCCAGCATCGCGGCGGCCTCCGGGGAGACCAGCAGCGCGTTGCCCGAACGCAGCCCCAGCACCCGTTCGCGGGCCAGCCGGATCTTCTCCTCGCGGCGGCGCAACGCCTCTTCGATCTCCTTGATCGCCGCGGCGAACTCCTCCTCGTCCGCCACGAGCAGGTCCTTCACGCGGGCGAGGGGAACACCGGCCTCGGCGAGCGTGCGGATCTTGACCAGTGCGATCGCGTCCTGGGCGGTGTAGCGGCGGTAACCGGAGTGGTCGCGCTCGGGCTCGGGCAGCAGGCCCACCTTGTGGTAGTGCCGCACCGCCTTGATCGTCACGCCCGCGTACCGGGCGACCTGGCCGATCGTGATCACCCTTGCATGATGCCCTACAACGTGCGCAGGAACGCCGGGCCGCCCTCCTCGGCGTTGAGTCCCTTCTCCACGAACGCGATGTTGTGGTGGAAGGAGATCCCGCTGATGTTGCGCTCCAGGTAGGTGCCCTCGCCGCGCGGATCGCCCACCTCGGCCCGGTTCAGGCCGTCCACAAAGGACTTGAGCAGGCCCATCGAGGTGGCGGGGGTCGCGTCGGGGTGTCCGCCCCAGCTCGGCCAGTACGAGGTCTGCAGGTCCTCCACGACGTAGAGACCGCCCGCGCGGACATGGGGGAACAGGGCGTGGAACGACGTGCGCACGTGCTCGTTCAGGTGGCTGCCGTCGTCGATGACCACGTCGAACGGGCCGAGCTCGCGGCCCAGCCGGTCGAGGAACCCGGCGTCGGACTGGTCACCCCGCACGGTCGTGATGCGCGGGCCGGTGACGTTCTTGCGCGCGATGTCCAGGCCGTGGATCAGGCCGCGCTGGAAGTACCGCTGCCACATGCGCAGCGAGGCGCCGCCGCTGTCCGGGTCGTCGTAGCCGCCGATGCCGATCTCCAGCACCTTCACCGGCTCGGTGCGCAGGCGGGCGAAGTGGCGTTCGTAGTGCTGCGTGTACCAGTGCAGGTCGCCCCACTTGTCCGAGCCGAACTCGACGGCCAGCTCACCCAGGTCGCGCCGCACCGGCTTCAGGGCGGACAGGAGCTCCTGGACGGACTGCGCCAGGCCCTTGCGGCTGTGGAACCAGCCGGCCATGCCGTGCTCGTCGAGGTCGGGGTTCGGCGTGGTGACGGCGAGGCTCGGCCACGGGCGGGCGTCGGTGCCGTAGAGGCCGCGGACGGCGTCGGCGAGGTCGAGCGTGACCACCACGCCGGCGTCGGTGCGCAGGTGGGAGGTGGTGTGACCGTCGAAGCGGAGGTCGAGGCGGACGTCGTGCTCGCCGATCTCGCGGAGGACCTCGGCGATGACGGCTCCGGGGGTCAGCCCGCGGAGGGTGGAGTCCAGCAGGTCACGGCCGGCGGTCGCGGCCTGCAGCAGCGGAGCGAGAACCGTCCACCTGGCGGTGTCCACCACGGAGTCCCCTTCGTCCGGCTCGAGTCCGACTTGAGCCTGTCCGTTTTACGATCGACTGTATGGGGATCCGACGGGTGTTCTGCATGATCTTGGCCGTAGTCCTGGTCGTGTCGGTTGCCGGACCGGCACAAGCGGGAGAGCGGCAGTTGTTGTTCTACAACCACGCGTGGGGCACGTTCGACCGTGCCACCGCCGACGCGGTGGAGCACTCGCGCTACCTCAGGGAGTTCGCGGACTTCGAGGTGCGCACCACGACCGGCGCCGACGGCAAGGTGTGGACGGGGCGCTACCTGCGAGGCAGGGAGACCTACCTGGAGGTGTTCGGGCTCGGGGACGTGCCGGGCCAGGACGGTGAGCTGGGCGCCGCCGGTCTCGGGCTCTCCACCGAGCGCGACGGTGACATCGAGAAGCTCAAGGTCCGCCTGCGTGCCGCGGGGGAGAAGCCGATCGACTTCCTGCAGACCCGCGACTTCGGCGACGGCAAGCCCGTGCCGTGGTTCGACTCGCTGTTCCTGGTCGAGAAGTACGAGCGGTTCGGCGCCTGGGCGATGGAGTACCGCGACGAGTACATGGACGACCCGCGCAGCAAGGTGGGACCCGCGAGGTTCCCCGGCGACGTGACCCGCGAGCGGTACCTGCCGGACGCGTACCAGGACAAGCTGATGCGCGACATCACCTTCATCCGCCTCGCCGTCACCCCATCGGACCTCGCGGACACCCTGCCGCTGCTGCGCGCCGGCGGGTTCTCGCTGTGGACCGAGGACGGCTCGGTCACGGCCACCCGCGGCGGCACCACGATGCGGTTCGACGAGGCGCCGCTCGGGCGGACCGGGCTCGAGCGGGTCGAGTTCGCACTGAACCGCGTGGTCGGGCGACACGTCGAGAAGCTGGGCACGTCCACGCTGGTGGTGGGTCCGGGCAAGCGCGCGGTCTGGACTTTCTGACACCCTAGTCCGTACGGATCAACGAACGGGGTGGTCGGCGGGTGTCGCTGGTCGGGCGGGATCGGGAACGGGAGCGGCTGGCCGCGCTGGCGGGCTCCGGCGGGTCGTTGCTCGTCATCGGCGAGCCCGGCGTGGGCAAGTCGGCGTTGCTCGCCTGCCTCGACGGCCACCGGGTCGTCGGTGTCGAGGCCGAGCAGGACCTGCCCTACGCCGGACTGCACCAGGTCCTGCACCCGTTCCTCGACCTGTCCGCGCTGCCCGGTGTGCGGCGGGTCGCGCTGGAGGTCGTCTTCGGACTCTCCGACGGTGACGTGCCGCCCGTGCACCTGGTGGGGCTCGCCGCGCTCGATGTGCTCGACGCGGCCCGGGCCGTCGTGCTGGTCGACGACGCGCACTGGCTCGACCAGGCGAGCCTGGACGTCCTCGGGTTCGTGGCCCGCCGCCTGTCCGCAAGCACGCTGGTGGTGGCCGCGAGGACGCCGGTGTTCGCCGGGGTGCCCGTGCTCTCTCTGGAACCGCTGGCGGCCGCCGAGTCGTCGCGGGTGCTCGATGCCGCCGCGCCCGGCCTGGATCCCGAACGCCGGTCGTGGGTGCTCGCGCAGGCGGCCGGAAACCCGCTGGCGTTGACCGAGCTCCCGTTCGGCGGCGGTTCCCTGGAGGAGACGTTCGCCGCGCGTGCCTCGGCCCTGCCCGCCGAGGTGCGGTCGGCGTTGCTCGTGCTGGCCCTCGGCGGCGAGTCTCCCGTGGACCTCGCGCCCGCGGTCGAGGCCAGGCTGGTGGACTCCGGCGGCGCCTTTCGGCACCCGTTGATCAGGTCGGCGATCGTGCGCGCGGCCGACGTCTCGGAAGTGCGCGACACCCACCGCCGTCTCGCCTTCGTGACCGGTGAGCCGGACCGCCGCGCGTGGCACCTGGCGGGCGCGGCGACCGGGGCCGACGAGAACGTGGCCTGCCTGCTGGAGAAGACGGCCGGCCGGGCGTTGCGACGCGGTGGCGCGGCCAGTGCGGTGAGCGCGCTGGAACGGGCCGCTGAGCTGGGGGAAGCCGGTCAGCGGGCCCGGAGGTTGTTGCGGGCGGCCGAACTGTCGACCGAGGCGGGACGGCGGGACGACGTCGAACGGATCCTGCTCGACGTGCGCGGCCTCGACCTCACCCCGCGCGAGCGCGCGCTCGTGACGTGGTTGCCCACGGCGTTCGACGACGGCGTGGGCGTGGCGGGGCCGGGCGAGTTGGTCGGGCTGGCCGAGTCCGTGGTGGCCGGCGGCGACGTCGAACTGGGCCTGCGGATCTTCTGGAGCGTCGCGATGCGGTGCTTCTGGGTCGAGCCCGGGGCCGCCACCCGGGAACGGATCGCCGCGGTGGCGCGGACGTTGCCGATCGACCCGCGTGATCCGCGCATGCTGGCGATGACGGCCTACGTGTGCCCGGTGCGGCAGGGCGATGCGGTGGTGGCGGGGCTGCGGGAGGCTCGGGGGAAGCGCGACGACCCCGCCACCCTCCGGCTGCTCGGCAGCGCCGCCCTCCAGGTGGGCGCGTTCGCCGACTCCGTGCGCTTCTCCCTTGCCGCCCAACGGGGTTTCCGGGCGCAGGGACAGTTCGGGCTCCTCGCCAGGGCCCTCGCCGTCGAGGCCTGGAGCCGCACCCGCCTGGGCGACGTGGCCGCCGCCGAACCGGTGGCCGAGGAGGCCGCCCGCCTCGCCGAGGAGACCGGCCAGCCGTACATGCTCGGCCTGGCCACGGCCGTGCTGGCGGAGATCGCCGCCCTGCACGGAGAGCACGAGCGGTCCGCCGAGCTCGCCGCGGACGCCGAACGGATCGGCCTGGCCGCCGGTGCGCGGCCGGTGCTCGCCACCGTCCAGCTGGCCAGGAGCCTGGCCGCGCTGGGAGAGGGCCGCTACGCCGACGCGTTCGCCGCCGCGCGCCGCGTTCACGACCCGGCCGACCCCGCCCACCAGCTGGCCCTGCGGCGGTACGTGCTGCCCGAACTGGTCGAGGCCGCGACCCGCAGCGGCCACGCCGACGAGGCGCGCAAGATCGTCGAGGAGCTCGACGCCGCCACTGCTTCGCCCGCGCTGGCGTCCGGCCTGAGGTACGCCCGGGCCCTCCTGGCGGCGGACGACCACGCCGAAGCGCTGTTCGAGACGGCTCTCGACGCGGACAGCTCGCCGTGGGACCGCGCACGGGTGCAGCTCGCGTTCGGCGCGTGGTTGCGCAGGCAGCGGCGGGCAGCCCAGGCCCGGCCGCACCTCAAGGCGGCCGCGGAGGCGTTCGAGGCGTTCGGCACGAGGGACTGGGCGGAACGCGCTCGCGAGGAGCTGCGGGCGTCCGGTGAGTCGCGGGGTGGCAACGGCGAGCTGACCGAGCACGAGCTGACGATCGCGCGGATGGCGGCGGACGGGCTGACCAACAAGGAGATCGGGGAGCGGCTGCACCTGTCGCACCGCACGGTCAGCACCCACCTGCACCGGATCTTCCCCAAGCTCGGGGTCACGGCTCGGGCCGAACTGCGCGACGCCCTGGCGGAGTGACGTACCCGATCACCGTCACCTGACGCTCGCGACGCCCAGGTCACCGCCCCTACGGTCGATGCCATGATCAGCAGGCGACAGTTCTCCCAGGCAGTGGCCGTGGCGGGCCTCGCGGCACCCCTCGTGACCACCGCGACCGCGCACGCCTCCACGCCGTCCTGGGGCCCGGTCAAGCAGGTCCGGGCCGGCCTGCTCGACATCGGTTACGTGGAGATCGGCCCGGCCGACGGCCCGGTCACGATCCTGCTGCACGGCTGGCCCTACGACGTCCACAGCTACGTCGACGTGGCACCGGCCCTGGCCGCACGAGGCCAGCGCGTCCTCATCCCGTACCTGCGTGGCTACGGTCCCACCCGCTTCCTGCACGCGCGCACGATGCGCAACGGCCAGCAGTCCGCCCTCGCCGCCGACGTCATCGCGTTCATGGACGCGCTGAAGATCCGCAAGGCGACCGTCGCCGGGTTCGACTGGGGTGCGCGGACTGCGTGCATCACCGCCGCACTCTGGCCCGAACGCGTCAAGGCGCTCGTGTCGGTCAGCGGCTACCTCGTCGTCAACCTCCAGCAGAACCAGGAACCGCTGTCCCCTCAGGCGGAACTCGGCTGGTGGTACCAGTACTACTTCGCGACCGACCGGGGTGTGAAGGGGTACGAGCAGAACTCCTACGAGTTCAACAAGCTCATCTGGAAGCTGGCCTCGCCCCAGTGGAACTTCGACGAGGCCACCTACGCCCAGAGCGCGACGGCCTGGAAGAACCCCGACCACGTCGCCATCGTCATCCACAACTACCGCTGGCGCCTGCAGCTCGCGCAGGGCGAGCACCGCTACGACGGGCTCGAGCGAAAGCTGCAGGCCAAGCCGGTGATCAGCGTTCCGACGATCACGATCGCCAGCGACTTCGACGGGCCGAACAAGGACGGCATGGCGTACCGCAAGCAGTTCAGCGGACGCTACGAGCACCGGATCCTCGACGGCATCGGGCACAACGTCCCGCAGGAGGCCCCGGAGGCGTTCACCAAGGCCGTGCTCGACATCAGCTCGGGGGCGTGAGGATCCCGCCCGCGGTCGTGCGGATGCGCAGCGACGAAGCCCGCGCGTCCCGCACGATCCGGTCGACGTCGTAGGCCACGAGGCGGCCGCCGCGCTTGACGATCCGGCCGTCCGAGAACACCGTGTCCACGTTGGCCGCGGTCGCCGCCTGCACCAGCGTCGTCTCGAACAACCCGCCCGGTGCGAGGTTGATGTCGTTGGCACGCACGAGGATCACGTCCGCGCGCTTGCCCACGGTGATCGACCCGGTGACGTCGCCGAGGCCCAGCGCGCGGGCGCCGTTCAGGGTCGCCATCTCCAGCACGTCGCGGAACCCGACCTCGGGCAGACCGGCGGAAGGCGTTCCTGCCCAGGGGATGCCGGTGTTCCAGACGAGCCGCATCGCCTCGAACATGTCCGACGGCGCGATGGACGTGGCGTCCGACGACAGCGACACCGGCACCCCGACCCGGCGGAACCGCAGCAGCGCGTCCCGCGGATCACCCGCGGCGCCGAGCCGGAACTCCGAGTGCGGCGACCACGACAGCGGCGTCCCGGTCCGCGCCATGATCTCCATGTCGCTGTCCAGCGCCGTGACGTAGTGGCACAGCAACGTCTGGGGACCGAGCCAGCCGCGGCGTTCGTAGTCGGCCGCGTCCACGATCCGCGGTGGCGACTGACCGGCGTGGATCGCGACCGGCAGACCGCGTCCCACCACGCCCTCCATGTCCGCGAAGAACGCCGGCTCCGCGCTCTGCGACAACCCGCGCACGCACACGCCGAGGTGCACCAGGCCGTCGAACGCCGTGCCGCCCGCGAAGTACTGCTGCCGCACCCGATCCACGTCCGTCAGGTCCATCGGCACGTCCCGTGGCATCTGGTCGACGTGGCCGTACGAGAAGCGGGCGCGCAACAAGCCATCGCGGTGCGCGCGCAGTTCGGCGTCGGCGTGCGCGGGGGAGCGGGTGTTGTTGGACCAGTTGTGGACGGTCGTCACGCCCGCGTTCGCCAGTTCGGCGAGTCCGAGCAGGACGCTGCGGTAGACGTCCGCGGCCTCGTACAGCGTGGAGGTCGCCCGTTTCGCCGCGAAGTACGGGAAGCCGTCGGCCACGAAGTTGCGGCCCAGCGCGCTCCACATGTGGTGGTGGGTGTTGACGAAACCGGGCATCACGATCATGCCGGTCGCGTCGACCACCTTCGCGCCGCGGGCGTCCAGGTCACGACCGACGGCGGCGATCCTGCCGTCGTCGATCAGGACGTCCGCGCGGGGCAGCACCCCGAGAGCTTTGTCGACGGTGACAACGGCACCGTCGCGGATCAGATGACGGCCGCGGCGTGTGTGCTCGGTGTCCGCGCTCGCGACGCCGGTGGTGGCGCCCACGGCCAGTGCGACGCCCACGGATTTCGCGAGCGTCCGGCGGGTGATCATGCGACCTCCAGGAGACGGGGGTGGCCGCCATGCTCGCCGACGCCTCCGCCGCCTGTCACCGCCGTGGAACGCCTGCTGCGCCGCCTGGCTCAGCGCGCCTGGTCCAGTGGACGCAGGTACTTCAGCGAGTTCGCGGTGAGGGCGTCGATCTGCGGCCGTGCGGCCTCCAGCCGGGTGGCCTCACCGGACTGGCGGTGGATGATCTCGTCCACGTTGGACGCCTGCACCAGCAGTCCGGGTGCGACGAACCAGCCCTCCGGCAGGCTCCGGCCGCTCTTGGCGTGCTGGGCGAGCATCCACCCGGCCACCGCGCCCTTGAGGAAGTGCTCGGCGGAGATCGTCGCGAACAGATGGCCCTCCTTGACGCCCTGCAGCGCCTTCGGGTCGATGCTGAACGCCGCGGCCAGCCACGTCGCGTTCTTCTCCGCGTGCACGGTCGCGAGGTTGATCGCGTCGACGTCACCGGCGCCGAGCAACGCGAGGGCGTCCTGGTTCGCGTCGGCCAGCCGCTGCCACGTGGCGAGGTTCGTCGTGAGGTCGCGCCCGGTGTCGAGCGGGCCGATGACCTGCAGCTTCGGCAGCCGTTCCGCGAGCCGGGCCCGCATCCCCAGCGCCCGCCGGTCGAGCGCGGGCATGCCGGGGGAGTTGCTGCCGATCACGACCTTGCCCGCGGCGTCCGGGGGCAACCGGTCGGCCGTCGCGTCCGCGAGCACCTTGCCCAGCTCGAAGCCGTCGTTCTCGATCATGAGCTTGACGCCGCTGCCCGGCGCGACCTGGCCGCCCGCGACCGCCATCACCGGGATGCCCTGCCCGATCACCTGGGCCACCGGCTCGGCCATGAGCTCCGGCGCCACCGCCGACACCCCGATGCCGCCCTTGGCGCGGGTCGCCAGGTCCCTCAGCAGCTCGACCTGCTTGAGACCGTCGTGCGTGTCCGGTCCGGTGACCTCCGCCCGGACACCACCCGCGATCGACACGCCCGCCTGGAAACCCTCGCTCATCTCGCGGGAGAAGTCGCGGCTGGTGTTCTGCGCCAGGAACCCGATTGTGGGCGGGTCATCGGACGTCTGCGCCGCTCCGCATCCGCTCACCCCCGTCACCGCGAGCAAAACCGCAGGCAGGACGGCACGGACAGCGCGGACCATGGAGAAGCCCCATCAGTTGGTCGAGGAAAGCGGTCAAGGTTAGTGCACCGCTGGTCGTGGTGTCGGCTTGCGTGGAATCCTTTGGCTGCGTACCAATAGCACCTTCGCCGGAAAGCGATGTCCACGTGAGGCGCCAATAGATGCTGTCGAATTGGGTCGAGGCTCGCACCACGGTGCAGACGACCGTCATCAGCCTGACGGTCGGCCTCGCCGCGCTGGCAGGCCTCGCGCTGTGGACGAGCCTGAGCATGCAGCAGGCCGCCACCCACCTGCACGAGCTCAACGAGGCCAGCGACCACTGGGGCCTGGTCGTGCAGAACGTCGACGTCGCCGACCACGCCCTCACCGACTACGTCCGATCCGGCACGCCGGTGATGCGCCAGCCCGTCGCGAACGCCGCCGGTGCCGCGGACGAGAGCCTGCGCTGGTTGCGCTCGAACGGCACGCCCGCCGACGTCCGCGCGGCCACGATCGTCGGTGACCTCTACGGCGATTACAGCGGTCTGCTGCGCGAGACGGTCGCGGCCGGCGACCGGGGCGACTCCGCCGCGTCGTTGCGCAAGGCGTACGAGGCCGAGCTCACGCTGGTGTCGTTGCGCAAACAGCTCTCCACGGTCGTGCAGCTCAAACGCCTGGAGACCACCGACTACCTGCGCTCCGCGGAACTGCGCAACGGCCGCCTCCGGGTCGCCGCGATCGTCGCGTTCGTCGTCGACCTCGGCCTGGTCGGCCTGTGCGGCGTGGTGCTGCTCGGCCACCGCCGCAAGATCCTGCGCCAGGCCGCCAAGAGCGAGCACGAGGCGATGCACGACGCGCTGACCGGCCTCGCCAACCGCACGCTGCTGACCGAGCGCACCACGCAGGCCATCCGCCGCAGCAACCAGACCGGTGACCCGCTCGGCCTGTTCCTGATCGACCTCAACCGGTTCAAGCCGATCAACGACACCCTCGGCCACGCGTTCGGGGACCGGCTCCTCCAACTGGTCGCGACCCGCCTGACCGGCGCCGTGCGCGAGGTCGACACCGTGGCGAGGCTCGGCGGCGACGAGTTCGCCGTCCTGCTGCCGTCGGTGAGCACGGCCGCGAACGCCCTGATCGTCGCCGAACGCGTGCACCGCGCGCTGGACGAGGCCGTCGACCTCGACGGTCTCACGGTCGACGTCGGCTGCAGCATCGGCGTCGCGCTGTACCCGACGGACTCCGCCGACGCGCACGAACTCCTCCAGCACGCGGACATCGCGATGTACACGGCCAAGCGCGCCCACCTCGGCACGTCGGTCTACGAACCCTGCCTCGACCAGCACAACGCGGCCCAGCTCACGGTGATCAGCGACCTGCGCCGCGCCATCGACCAGGCCGAGCTCGTCCTGCACTACCAGCCGAAGGCCGACCTGCGCACCGGCACGGTCTGCGGCGCCGAGGTCCTGTGCCGCTGGCAGCACCCGCGCCTCGGACTGCTCGGCCCGGACAGGTTCATCCCGGCCGCCGAGGAGACCGGGCTCATCGAGCCGCTCACCCGGTACGTGCTCGACCACGCCCTGGCCCAGTGCCACACCTGGCACCTCACCGGCTGGGACGTCCCGATCTCGGTCAACGTCGGCGCGCAGTGCCTGCAGGACAGGACGTTCCCCGAGCAGGTCGCCGCCGCGCTGCACCGCCACGGGCGCCCGCCGGACGTGCTGACCCTGGAGATCACCGAGAGCGCTATCATCGCCGACCCGCTCCGCGCGACCGACGTGCTGACGCGCCTGCGGGAACTGGGCGTGCGGCTGTCGATCGACGACTTCGGCACCGGCTACTCGTCCATCGCCTACCTGCGCACGATGCCGGTGCACGAGATGAAGATCGACCGTTCGTTCACCACGAACATGCGCTCGGACTCGTCCAGCGGCGCGATCACCCGCTCGTTGCTCGGACTCGCGCACAACCTCGAGCTGGAGGTCGTGGCCGAGGGCGTCGAGGACGAGGAGACGTGGACCGCCCTCGCCGCCCTGGGCTGCGACATCGTGCAGGGGTACTGCCTGAGCAGGCCGTTGCCCGCGGACGAGTTCGCCGTGTGGTTGCGGGACCGGATGCTCAACGAGCTGATCGCACCTGCTCCCTAGCGTTGGCTGGCGAGCCGGTACGCCGCCGCCCCGATCAGCTCCAGCGACACCTGCAGCCGTTCCGGGCTGATGTTGTCGCGGATCGTGTCCTCCGGCGTGTGGTAGATCGGCTCCAGCTGGGCCGGTCCGCCCTCGCCGCGCCAGCTGAAGTTCGCCGACGCCATGCCCTTCTCGTGGAACGGCACGTGGTCGCTCGATCCGCGCGCCACCGGCCCGTGCACCCGAGGGTCGTAGCCGAGCCGCCCGGCCGCGGCGCGCACCGCCGCCGTCGTCGCGTTGTCGGCGCCGTCCACGGACAGCAGCCAGTACGCCGTAGCCGGGTCGTGGCTGGTGGCGACCATGTCGTTCTGGAACACGCCCTTGATCCGCGCGATCTCCTCGGGCGGGAGCTGCGAGACGTAGTGCCGTGAGCCGAGCAGGCCCTGTTCCTCCGAGCCCCACAACGCGAACCGCAGCGCCTTGTTCGTCGGCAGGTGGCGCAGGACGCGGGCCAGTTCGAGGCACAGGACCGTGCCGCTGCCGTCGTCGTTGGCGCCCGGCGAACCGGGCACGGTGTCGTAGTGCGCGGTGACCATCACGACCCCGTTGTCACGCCACGGGAACGTGGCCGGGCGGTCCGCGATCACGTTGTAGGACGTCAGGTTCGGGTGGTGGACGGTGCTGATGGTGAGCTCGCCGGAACCCTGGGCGCGCAGCTTCTCGGTGTGCACCTGGGCGAGGCCGATCACCGGCACCGCGACGTTCCGGTCGAGCGTGGGGGAGAAAGCGCTCGACTTGCTGGCTGTCGCGGAGATCCGGCCGAGGACGACCGCCACCGCACCGCGTTCGATCGCCGCGTGCGTGGGAGCGGAGCCGGCGGGGGCGTTGACGTAGAACGCGATCTTGCCGGTGAGGTCCGGCAGCGCGCCGTCGACGACCTCGACGAATGGGGCCTTGACGGTGACGCCGAGCGTGCCGAAGCGCGACGCCCCGGCCTGCCACCTGCCGTTGACGTCGGCGAGGTACTTGTCCGGCACGGTGAACGGCTGCGTCGTCACCTGGTACCGCAACGCCTTGAGCTCGCGGACGAGGTAGTCGCGCGCCCGGTGCTCGGACGCGGTGCCGCCGATGCGCGGCCCGATCTTGTCGCTCAGGACCTTCAGGTGCTCCAGCGCATTGCGCGCCCGAACCCTTGCCACGACGGGGAAGTCGCCGAGGTGGAGGTCGGGCAGGTGCGAGGCGCCCGGTCGTTGCCCGGTGGCCGCGAGCGCGCTCGCGGGATTGGCCACGACAGCGGCCACCCCGGCCGCCGCCGCGAAGAAGTCACGTCTGCGCATGTCGTCCCCCCATCTCCCGAAGTTCTCCGGGCGAACGTAGGCAGGACGACCGGCGCGGGGCAACCGACTAGTGGCTGGCTTTCGCCATCTGGTCGTCGGCGTGGTCCAGGACGAGGTCCTCGACCTGCCGGCGTGCGTCGGCCCGTGCCTTCTGCACGCACGCCATCAGCTGCGCCGCGAGCACTTCCGGTTCGAGAGCGCGCACCTCGGCGCTCAGCGCGATGCCCGTCGTGAGGCCGTTCGAGTCGACCGTGACGCTGATGCCGCCACGCGTGGCCTCACCGCTGACCGCCGCGAGCAACCTCACCAGATCGAGGTACCGGCGCTGCTCGCGTTCGGCGGCGGCGTCGCGGCGCTCCTCCCACCACTCGATCCGGCGCCGCAGCAGGGCCTGCGCGGTCGCCGGATCCGCCACGGGCACCGTCCACGAACCGGACGCGGTGTGCAGCACGATCGCGTGCGAGTGCGCTGTCACGCGGAGGATGCGGGCGAACGAGACCCCGGAGTCGACCCGGGAACCCTCCCGCGTGGTCCAGTCCGCGCGTTCGGTACCGATCACCAGACGCGTGCCGCGGTGCACCAGTACGAGCGGGAACGCCGTGGAGCCGAGTTCGAGCACCGGTGCGGAGAGCAGCGAACGATGGGCCAGCCGGGCGAGCGCGCTGGCCGATCCGGCACCCAGCACCCCGGCCGCGCACAACGCCTTCACCGCGATCGCCGCACCGGGGCTGAGCCGCAGCGCGATGCCCGAGCCCGGCAGCACGCCGAGGACGAGCTGGGCGCTCGTCATCAGCGTGGTGGCGGGCAGCCACGAGTGCGGGTCGCTCAACCCGTTGCGCCGCAACCAGGTCAGCAACGCCCACGCGCACGCCGCCGCGGCGACGGCCGGGATCGCCGACCACCACGGCATGATCCGCTGCCCGGCCGAGGTCATCCCGGCGAGCACGACGCAGACGATGCCGATGGCGACCGGCAGGACACCGGCGGAGAGCAGGAGCAACGTCCTGGTGCGGCGCCAGCGCGCGGCGAGCGCGTGCACGACCTGCGGATCGTTGATCAGAGGGATGGCGTGGGGAATGAGTGTCATGGGGGCACCCCTCGTCAGCTGTCCACCATCACCTGGTTGTGACGACGGGCCGACCAGACTTCCCGGCTCACCTGACCGTTAATATGCCGTAAATGTCCAGATCAGGCAAGCCGTGTCCACAGTGGACGGTCAGGAGGCCGCCTTTTCGGTCCGCCGTCCGAGCAGCACGTCGACGACCAGGAAGGCCAGCAGGCTGATCCCGAGCAGGGGTGCGAACCACCCGGCGACCAGGGCGCCGGCACCGAGCCCGATCACAGCTCCGCGGGGTGCCTTGCGCCACTGACCGCGCGGCGTCGGACGGCCGAACCCGCTGGTGGGCCTGCGCTTCCACCACATGCGGTAACCGAGTACGACCGAGGCGATCAGTCCGCAGCCGATGAGCAGTAGCACCACCTGGTTGGGCCAGCCGAAGAGCATGCCCATGTGCGCGTCGATGCCCCACCGCGTCAGCTTCGCGCCGAGCGGGAAGTCGTCGAACCTGAGCTCGCCGACGACGTTCCCGCCCTGGACCGCGACGGCATCGCCCTGCGACGGCAGGCCCTTCTCGATCTCGGCGACCTTCCACGCGCTCCCGGCCTCGGCGGGCAGACTGATCTCGATGCCCTTCGCGTCGAGACCCGCGCCCCTCGCGGCACCGAACACCTCGTCGATCTCGCCGGGCCCACCTGTGGAGGGGGAGGGGGAGATGTCCGGCCCGTGGTCGCCGTGGCCCTCACCGGCGCCGGACATCTTCAACGTCGGCGTGGACCAGCCGACCGCCGTGCGCAGCATCGCGACGTTCTCACCGGCGTAGGCAGACCAGGTGAGACCGGTGGCGGACAGGAACAACGCGCCCGCGAGCACCCACACGCCGATCAGCCCGTGCGCCCGGATGCGCTTGCTCTTGCGGGCCCGCGAGACCCACAGCACCAGTCCGCCCAGCGCGACCACCCCCAGCCAGGAGGCGGCGAGCTCGCTGTAGAGACGGCCGGGCTCGCCGAGCATCAGGTTGCGGTGCAGGTGGTCGAGTGTCGTGCGCAGGGGCAGCACCCCGCTCGACCCGTAGACGACGAGATCACCCGTGACGCGTCCGGTGCCGGGGTCGACGAAGACCGCACGCCGTTCGGACTCGCCCAATCCCTTCTCGGAGAACAGGACGCGGGTCGTGGCACCGGGTTCCGGGGCCGGCCGGACCGCCACGAGCGAGCCCTGCGGTGAGGTCGCGAGAGCGGCGTCGACCTGCTTGGACAGCGGAAGTTGTTGTGCGGTCGCGGGAACGCGGAGCTGGTCGGAGTAGATCCACGACTCCAGCTGCGGGGTGAGGGCGTAGAGGACGCCGGTGAGCGCGGCGATCAGGATGAACGGGCCGACGAGCACTCCGGCGTAGAAGTGCAGGCGCAGGAAGAGTCCCCGCCACGCGAACGACGTGCGTGACGGAGCGGCTGTGGTGGTCATGGTGCTCCAGATGGGCGTGAACAGGGGCAGGACCGCTCGGTGAGCGGCCCTGTGGAAGGGGGTTCAGACCTGTTCAGCCGGAGGACCGCGCCACGACAGCACGTCCAGGAGCACGATCGCGGCCGGCGCGAGTGAAGGCGTGGCGACGACCAGGGGAGCGGTGGCGGGCAGGACGGTGGGCCTGCGGGGGAGCGCCGCCGTGACGGCACGGGCGAGCGCGAGCACGGACCGTTCGGCGACGGCGAGCACGACGACCGTGAGCGCGGTCGCTACGACGTGCGAGGCGATCATGCGCGTCGGCTCGGCCTCGTGCGTGTGCCGGAACGCCGCGAGCGACACCAGGACGTGCATCGCGAGCTGCCCGCCGCCGATCAGCAGGAGCAGCCGCTGCCAGGTGAGCTCGTGCCGGGCGAACCCGGACGTCGCCCACGAGAGCAGCGCGACCAGCGAGAACACCAGTCCCGCCGCGGGCAGCTGACCGTCCGCGCTGGAGTGCGCGAGCACCGCGAGACTGCCGTTGACGATGCCGGCGGCAGCGCAGCGCGCACGGCGCAGCGGAGCGGTCGGCAGGGGCATGACCAGGAGCTTAACCACAGAACCGGGCGGAATTACCGCTACGAAAGATGTGGGAGGTTGGTTCAATGCGGCGGTGATCTCGTACAGCACCGACCTCAGTGGCCTTGTAGAAGCCGATCTCGCCGGCTTCTTCGTGGGCTGGCCCGCACCGCCGTCGCCCGCCCAGCACCTCGCCGTGCTGCACGGGAGCTACCGCGTGGTGATCGCGCGCTCGGCTGGTGACGTCGTCGGGTTCGTGAACATGATCAGCGACGGCGTGCTGACCGCGTTCATCCCGTGGCTGGAGGTGCTGCCGGCCCATCAGGGGCAGGGCATCGGCACGGAGCTGATGCGGCGGATCGTGGCCGAGGCGGCGCATCTGTACTCGGTGGACCTGGTGTGCGACGACGCGCTGCGGCCGTACTACGAGCGCCTCGGCCTGACCGCGCTGACCGGCATGGGCCTGCGCAACCGCGCGGCCCTCTAGATCCCTTCCAGGTCCAGCGTCTGCTGGTGCGGGCCGCCGGTGAACGAGCTGGTGAGCAGACCGGCGCTGCGGCACCGCCCGCACGTCACCGGGGACGTCGTCGCCTTGAATCGGGTGAAGTCCCAGCTGCCCGTGCCGACGTGGCAGCCGGGGCCGGGCACCTCCAGCCCGAGCCAGCCCTGCAACCGGACGGCGTGCACGACGTCGGACCCCTCGAGGTAGCCGTTGAGCCGCCCCGCGAACCTGTCGCGCGCCTCCGCCGCGGGCGCGCCCAGTGCCTCCTGCAAAGCCGAGATGCCGTTCATGAACCCGATTCAACCTCACCCGGCCGTGTCGAGCCGGGCACCACGCCGCTCCAGCACGGTGAGGCACCGGGCACACCACCGGACGTTGTCCCGCTCGAACGACAAGCCGCGCAACAACGTCAGGTACGGCCCGACCCTTTCGGCGGTGGCGAGGAACTCGTCCTCCGTGCGATCACCCAGCAGCTTGGCCCGCAGCCGTTCGTACCGCGCGATCTTCGCCTCGGCCCACTGCCTGCGCTCGCGGATCGAGGCCTTGACCGCCTCCACGTCACCCGAGTCCGCCGCGAGCACAGCCACCAGCAGCTCGTCCCGGATCGCGGTGGGCTTGTGTGGCGAGGCCGTGAACCTCGTCAGCTCCTCGTGTCCCTGTGCGGTCAGCGAGAAGAGGCGCTTGGTCGGCCGCCGCTCCTGCTCGACCGTGCGGGCGGCGATCAGCCCGTCCGCCTCCATCCGGTCGAGCTCCCGGTAGAGCTGCTGCGGCGTGCAGATCCAGAAGTTCGCCACGGACGCGTCGAACGCCTTGGCCAGGTCGTAGCCGGACGACTCACCGTCGAGCAGGGCGGCCATCACGGCGTTGCGCAGCGACATACCAGCAGGTTACGGTGCATCCGCCTAGTCAACAAGTTGAGTACAGGGGAGTGGATCGTGCACGCATTCCGCAAGGCAGTCGAGGCACGGGACACCGAGGCGATGGCGGCGTGCCTGGCCGACAACGTCGTGTTCACGAGCCCCGTCGCGTTCTCCCCGTACCCCGGCAAGCCGATCACCGCGGCGATCCTGCGTGGCGTCATGCGGGTGTTCGAGAACTTCCGCTACGAGCGCGAGATCGTCGACGGCCAGAACCTGGCGCTGGTGTTCCGGACCGAGGTGAACGGCAAGGAGGTCCAGGGCTGCGACTTCCTGCACCTCGACGAGAACGGGCTGATCGACGAGTTCACCGTCATGGTGCGCCCGCTCTCGGGTGCGCAGGCGTTGTCCGAGGCCATGGCGAAGCAGTTCGAGCAGATCAAGGCCGAAGCGCTAGAAGCGTTCAACTCCTAACGCGGTCAACGCCAGATCGAGGTTGCTCAGCCCTTGCAGGTTGCGCCCGGTCTGCGCGTGCAACTCGACGATCGCCACGTTGCGCTGGTCGTCGGCCGACATCGTCTTCAACGCCGCGTCGTCGCGGATCCCGGTCTCCCGCAGGAACACCATGACCGCGCCGACGCCGGCCAGGTCCGCGTCGTTGTACGCCTGGTAGTTCGTCTGGTTGCTCAGAGAGGTCATCACGACGATCAGCGTGTTGCGCATGTCGTCGCGGGACATGGTGTTGAGCTGGTGCTGGGTGCGGAACCGGCCGGCCAGCAGCACGCCGCGCCCGTAGAACGACGTCGCCCCCGGACGTCTGCCGCGGGTGGCCAGGTCGCTGCCCAGCGCGATCTGGGCGAGCTGCAGGTTCGTGAAGCCCTGCAACGCCTGTCCCGCACCGGTCTGCGAGTGCAGCTCGACGATCGCGACGTTGCGCTGGTCGTCGGCCGTCATGCTCTTGAGCGCGGCGTCGTCGCGCAGGCCGTTGCGGCGCAGGAAGACCATGACCGCGCCCATGCCGGCCAGCGTGTCGTTGTCGTAGCGCTGGTAGTCGTTCTGCTTGCTCAGCGACGTCATGACGACGATCAGCGTGTTGCGCATGTCGTCGCGGGACATGGTGTTGAGCTGGTGCTGCGTGCGGAACCCGCCCGCCAGCAGGACCCCGCGGATCGGGAACGAGACCACCGACTCCGCGCGGACCTCGACATCGGCGTAGTCCTCGCTCACCGCGTCGAACCGCAGCGCGAAGTTGCCCGCGGGGCAGGCCCACTCGGTGTTCCGGAGGTCGGCCACGCCGTCGTACCGCACCCAGCCGTCGGGGTTCGGCGAGTGCACGACCAGCCCCTCGACCCCGATGCCCTGGTCGTAGGCCCCGGTCGCGGCGCGGCGGAACTCCACGAGGAACGTTCGCCCGTCACGTCGCTGGGACGGCACGGCGAGCAGCACGGGCTTGCCCGAGCCCGGCGAGACGTAGTCGGGCTTGTACAGCCGCGTCTTCGCGGGCAGGGCGCGGACGTGCACCACCGACGAGCTGTCGCGGAAGCGCGGGTCGCCGTACAGGTGCGCGCTCGGCACCATCGGCCCGACGATGCGGTTTGCCGGTACGCCCACGTGCGGTGACTGCATGTTCGGGCCGCCGTCCGGCAGCGCCGCCGCGGGCCTGCGGACCCAGCTCTGGTTGCCGGGCGCCGTCGGGCCGTAGCCGCGGGAGCTCATCGCGGAGTACGGCGAGGCGTACTCCCGGCCGGCGGAGTCGATCTCGTGCTGGAGCCCGAATCCGTGTCCGAGTTCCTGGCACGCCGCGTCGAACGGCGTGATCGAGTCGACCACGGTCACCCGGATGTTCTTCTGCTGCCCGTCCGGGCCTGGCACCGACACCTCACCACCGCCCCACCAGCCGGTCGGCCGGGCGAGCCAGATCAGCAGGACGTCCGTGTGCGCCCAGTCGACCGCGGCCGCGGCCTTCACCACGGCCTCGTGCAGCTCGGCGCGCTTCTGGTTGTCCGACACCGGAATCGGGTTGGGAATCTCCACCGGGTCGTACACCCGGCTGCTCACGTCGTACAGGCCGCGCGAGCACCGCCACCAGAAGTCCCCCAGGCCGTGGTCGATGCCCGGCCGCATCCAGTTCTCGAACTGCTCGCGCGACCAGACGCTGTCCGTGGCCGCGTACCGCACCGGAACGACTGCGATCATCGTCGCCTCCTCTGTGCCGCCTGAGTGGACACAGAGGAACTCGGTCGCCGCCGCAGAACGTTACGCGGCTCTTTCGTACACGCTCACGTGCCGCTTGCTGTCCGCGACGAACGGTTCGCCGTTCCAGCCGCCGTGCCGCTCGCGCAGCCGCAGCCCGGCGATCCGCGCCATGAGATCGAACTCGGAGGGGTACGACAGCCGCTGCCGGATCGCACCGAACCGGATGCCGTCCACACCGATGTGCACGTGGTTCTCGTCGAGCAGCTGGGTGACGGGGTCGTAGCGGTTGACGTCCAGCTCGACGTGGTCGACCTCGACGGTCTCCACGTCGATGAACTGGTGACGCTGCCGCGCGGCCCAGCTCGGCACGCCGCACTCGACCACGAAGACCCCGTCCGGGGTGAGGTGGCGTGCCGCGTTCTCGAAGCACCGCACCTGGTCGTCCTGCGTGAGCAGGTTCGTGATCGTGTTGTAGACCAGGTACACCAACGGATACGTGCGGTCGGTGCCGTCTCTGGACATGTCGCCGATGACGACGTCGATGCTGTCGCCACCCGGTTTCTCCCGCATCCGCGCGACCATGTCGGGGGAGAGCTCGACGCCGTCCACCTCGACGCCGGATTCCTTCAGGGGCAACGCGATCCGGCCGGTGCCGATCGCGAACTCCAGTGCACTCGCGCCGAACGTTCTGAGGAACCGCACGGTGTCGGCCTCGTCGCCGCGAGGTGAGTTGTCGTAGTTCTTCGCTGTTTCAGGGCCGAAGCTCGGGTTGAATCCCTTCACCCGACCCACGCTAGACCGCGTGGCCACCGAGTTTCTCCCGCAGCAGGGCGAGGTCGTGCAGATCCCGCTCACGTGGCTGGTAGCCCTGGTGGAAGTGCCACTGCTGCTCGGCCGAGAGGCAGCGCACGGTCGTGCCGAGGATCGTGCCGGTGACGAAGCACGATGCCGGGTAATGGAACGGCTCGCCAGGCGTGAGCGAGGACTGCTCCGCGCTGCCGTCCCGCGCGAACCGCAACGGGTGCAGGTCGATCTCACGTCCACGGGGATCGGTGAGCACGAACCGCACCGGCCGCCACGACAACGTCTCCGCGAAACCCAGCGCGGCGAGCGCCTCGAGGACCTGCGGTTCCTGCTCCTCGCGGTGCATGAGGTCGAGGTCGCCGTGCGGGCGCGTCTGCTCGCCGACCAGTGCGTCGACGCCCCAGCCGCCACCTGTGTGAACGTCGAAGTCCCGCAACGCGGCCAAGATCTCGAGCACGTCCTCACCGGTCACGTGCCACATCGTGCAACCGCGCCGGAAACGCCGCCACCGCATTTCCCGCGCTGCTGCTAGTTTGGGGATCGTGCCGGACTTCAAACTGCCGCTCTACGGCGCCGACACCGAACGCGGCGACCTCGCTCCCTGAGTCGTCCCGTCCGCCTCGCCCTCTCACCTTCACCTCGCACGGGGAGCTTTGCCATGCGTTCGTTCGTCCACGCCCTGCCCAAGGTCGAGTTGCACGTCCACCTCGTCGGCTCGGCCGGCCTCGACACCGTCCTGGAACTCGCCCGCCGCCACCCGGAGGCCGGTGTTCCCGCCGACCGCGCCGAACTGGCGCGCTTCTACGCGTTCCGGGACTTCGACCACTTCCTGAAGGTGTACTGGGCGGTGCAGTCGATGCTGAAGGGTCGCGCCGACATCCACACCCTCGTCGTCGGCCTGGCCCGCGAACTCGCGCGGCAGAACGTGAGGTACGCCGAGGTCACCGTGACGCCGTACAACCACCTGACGGACGGCATGGCGGGCGACGACCTCCTCGCGGGGCTGGAGTCCGGTCGCGCGGCGGCGTCGGCGCTGGGCGTCGACCTGGCCTGGTGCTTCGACATCCCCGGTGAGAAGGGCCTGGTCGCCGGCCGGGAGACACTGGCGTTCGCGCGGTCCGAACGTCCGGCCGGCCTGGTCTCGTTCGGGCTCGGCGGACCGGAGGAAGGCGTCGGTCGCGCCCAGTTCGCGCCGTTCTTCGACGCGGCAAGGGAAGCGGGCCTGCACAGCGTCCCGCACGCGGGGGAGACCACCGGCCCGGAGACCATCTGGTCGGCGCTGCGCGACCTGCGGGCCGAGCGGATCGGCCACGGCACGAGCTGCCACGAGGACCCGCGGTTGATGGAACACCTGGCGCTGAAGGGGATCCCGTTGGAGGTGTGCCCGACCTCCAACGTCCGCACTCGACAGGTGGCGTCGATCGAGGCGCACCCGGTGCGGCGGATGCTCGACGCCGGCGTGGTGGTCACGCTGAACACCGACGACCCGCCGTTCTTCGGCGCGACGCTGGAGGGCGAGTACCTGGCGGTGGCCACGGCGCTCGGGCTCGGTCGTGCGGACGTCGCGAGGCTGGCCGAGAACGCTGTGCTGGCCTCGTTCCTGCCCAACGACCGCAAGACGTCGTTGCTGGAGGAGATCGCGGGCGTCCTGGCCTCGGCGGGCTAGCGGTCCTCGCGCCGGACGATCGGTTCCACACCAACGGAACCGATCGTTTGGCCGGTGGACATTCCCGGTGTGGACGAGGATCGTGCAGCACGTGGAGCAGGTCGTCGAGGCGACGGAACTGGACGCGGCGCACGAGGTGCTCAACGCGACTTACGGCCACATGCGCCTCAAGTCCGGCGTCGAGCATCCGCACATCTGGATGTCGTCGCAGGTGAACGGGCGCGTTCGGTTCGACGAACTGCACGGGCGCATCGGGATCGAGGTCACCGTCGACCCGATGCACAACTACGTGTTCGGACACGCCGGCGCCGGGATGGTCTACTACGGGTCTGGCGGGGAAGACCGCTTCTGGCTGCCGGGCGAGGTGTTCCTGAGCGCCCCGCCCGACAGCTCCTTCGTCGGCGCCATCGTCGACCCGCGGCTGTCGACCGTCACGCTGCCCCAGTCGGTGATCGACGAGGTGGCAGACGGTGCCCGGTTCACCGGGTTCCGGCCGGTCTCGTCCCCGGCCGCGACGACGTGGTGGTCGACGTGCGTGCACCTGCGTGACGAGGTGCTGACCCGCTTCGAGGACAACCCGCTGGTGACGGCGAACGCGACCCACCTGCTCGTGGCCATCACCCTCGCCACGTTCCCGAACACCACGTCCGCCGAGCCGACGCCGGCCGACCGGCGTGACGCGCACCCCAAGAGCCTGCGCCGCGCGGTCTCGTTCATCGAGAACAACGCAGCGAGGGACATCTCCGCCGCCGACGTCGCCCGCGCCGCACGCGTGTCCATCCGTGCGTTGCAACTGGCCTTCCGCCACCACCTGGACACCACGCCGATGGCTTACCTCAGACGTGTTCGTCTGTCCTGCGCCCACGACGACCTGAGGGCAGGCAACGGTTCCGTCACCGAGATCGCGGCCCGATGGGGCTACGCCCGCCCGAGCGTCTTCGCCGCGCACTACCGCGCCGCCTACGACGTCGCGCCGTCGACGACCCTCCGGTCGGGCTGAGACACTTCGTTTTTCGCGCCACCGCTTCGTTTCCGCTGCTATCGCACGGGCGCGCGGTGCGGTGAAGTGGTTCATGACCACCTGTGAGTCCAGCCCGTTCGCCGTGCGGACGCAACGCTCCGGTGCCCGTTTCGTGGTCACCTGCCAGGGCGAGATGGACATGACCACCTGCGAGGCGTTCTTCGCCGCCGTGCTGCCCGGCATCACCGACACCACCACCGACCGCGTCTCGATCGACCTGGCCGAGGTGACGTTCCTGTCCGCGGGCGGCCTGCGCACCCTGCTGCTCCTGCTGTGCGCGGCACACCACAACGGCAAGTCGTTCTCCGTGCACGACACCCAGCCACAGGTCCGCCGGGTGCTCGACCTGTTCGGCTTCGCCACCTTCAAAGCGGGCCTTGTGTGGGAGGCAGCCATGTCGCCCAGGAGCCGTCACAACTAGCTTGACCAGCTATGTTGCTCCCGCTGGTACTGGTGTTAGCGCTCACCCCGCCGACGTCCGCGATGACGGTCCCCGGCGCCGAACACCAGCGACTCGCCCGCCTGACCGACCTCACCACGACCGGCCTCGTCACCACCGGCCACACCGACCCGGCCGACTGGGCGGGCCTCACGAGCACCGCCCTGCCCGTCCCCAGCGCCGTCCCGGGCATCCAGATCGACGGCTACTTCCCGGACACCTCGCGCACCAACACCAACCACAGCGGGCACGACTCCCAGTTCGTGGTCAGACTGCCCGACCATTGGAACGGCGGCCTCGTCGTCACCGGCTCCCCGGGCGTCCGCGAGCAGTACGCCAACGACCGCGCGATCTCCGACTGGGTCCTGTCCCGCGGCTACGCCTTCGCCGCCACCGACAAGGGCAACACCGGAGCCCAGTTCTACCGCGACGGCCGGGCGGTGGAGGAGTGGAACCACCGCTTCACCCAGCTCACAATCGCGGCGAAGTCCGTTGTCTCCCAACGCTACGGCCGAACCCCACGCCGCACCATCGCCACCGGCATCTCCAACGGCGGCTACCTCGTCCGCTGGCAACTGGAGAACCGCCCGCACCTCTACGACGGCGGCGTCGACTGGGAGGGAACACTGTGGACGGACCGCGGCCCGAACCCCCTGACGTTCCTGCCACCGGTCCTGCGCGCCTACCCTGCCTACCTGGCCGGCGAGCCGGGCGCGCACGAGGCGATGGTCGCGGCGGGCTTCCCGGCCGGCACGGAGTTCCTGTGGGACTACCACTACCGCTACTACTGGGACCTGACGCAACGCATCTACCGCGAGGAGTTCGATCCGGGGTTCGACGGCGACCTGGACGCTGGAGTGCCGTTCTGCGCCTCGGGGACGCCGTTGTGCGACGCGGACTACTCGTATTTTGACCGGCGGCGTGTCGCCGGGCCGTTGGTGTCGCGGGTCGCGTTGACGGGGAAGGTCAAGCGGCCCTTGCTGACCGTGCACGGGACTTACGACGTGTTGCTGCCGATCTCGCAGGATTCTGATGTGTATGCCGGGATGACGCCTGATCGGTTGCACCGGTACTACCGGGTGGAGCAGGGCACGCACGTCGACGGGCTGGTGGATGCCTATCCGGATCGGTTGCGGCCCCTGGCGCCTTGTCATCGGGCTGCTTTTGTGGCGTTGGAGCGGTGGCTGGACGGGGTGCAGCCGCCTCGGTCGGGGACGCTGGCGCGGCCGGTGGATGTGTCGACCTGCCCGCTTTCGTGATCCAATCGGGGGCGTGGCCACCATCGAGTACGTCCTCGGCGACATCACCGAGCAGGAAGTCGACGTGATCGTGAACGCCGCCAACTCCTCCCTCCTGGGCGGGGGAGGGGTGGACGGCGCGATCCACCGCAAGGGCGGACCGGAGATCCTCGCGGACTGCCGCAAGCTCCGCGCGGGTCACTACGGCGGCGGCCTCAAGACGGGCCAGGCCGTCGCCACCACCGCCGGCAAGCTGAAAGCACGCTGGGTCGTGCACACCGTCGGCCCGGTCTGGTCGGCCACCGAGGACCGTTCCCCGCTCCTGGCCGACTGCCACCGCAACGCACTGCGGGTGGCTGCTGACCTGGGCGCACGCACCATCGCGTTCCCCGCGATCTCCACCGGCATCTACCGCTGGCCGATCGAGGACGCCGCCCGAATCGCCCGAGCCGCGGTCGAGGACTCCGAGCTGGACCTGATCAGGTTCGTCCTCTTCGACCAACGCTCCTACGACGCCTTCGCGCGCCCGTAGTCCGCGATCTCCATCGCCCACCGGTAAACCTCGCCGAGATCACCCAGCGTCGCCGGCAACGAGGCCGGCACGAGCTTGCCGTTCATCGCGCAAAGCAGGTCGTACAACCCAAGATCAGTCCAATCCCACAACATGCTGTCGAAGTTGTAGGCGTGCATCAGCGGCGTGAGACGCGTTCGGATCGAGTCGATCGACGCCTGCGAAAGCCCTACGGCGTGCAAGCGAGCGTCGGTCGCGGCCTTCTGCGAGTCCGTGAACTCGGTGTCGAGGAACGGCTCGAACAGGTTCCCCCACACGTCGAGCCGCGCCACCTCCCCGATCCCGTGACGCCGGCAGAACTCGACCAGCGCCGGCCGATCATCAACCGACAGGAACAGCGTCTCGCCGGCCATCGTGCGGATCTCCGGCTGCAGAACCGTCGACACGTCCCGCACGTGAGCAGCGGGCAACAAGCCGTGCGGGTGCACGCTGGCCCACGGGAACTCGTAGGCCGTGAAAACGATGTGATCGGGGCCGAACGTCACCGTCACCGCGCCACCGTACTTTCCCTGACCTGCAACGAGAACGGCGTCTCGACGTTCTCCAGGAACTCGCTGGACTCGACCCGCCGGTGCAGCAGGTCCACGGCGGCCTGGGCGATGGCAGCCTTGTCCGGGGCGACGGAGGTCAGGGAGGGCGAGCTGTAAACGCTTTCCTCGTTGTTGTCGAAGCCCACCACGGCCAGGTCGGACGGGACGCGCACGAAGCGTTCGGCTGCCGCTCGCATGGCGCCGATGGCCAGCAGGTCGTTGAAGCAGAACACGGCGTCCGGCGGGTTTCGCAGGTCCAGCAGCGACCTCATCGCGGCGGCGCCGTCCGCGCGGTGGTAGTTCAGGGCCGGGACGACCAGTTCGTCGACGAACGGCAGGTCCGCCTCGGCCAGGGCCCGGCGGTAGCCCTCGAGGCGCAGTGCCGCCGTGCCTCGGTGGGGGTGGGCGCCGATCGCGGCGATGCGCTGGTGGCCCAGTGAGACCAGGTGGCGGACGGCGGCCTGGGCGGCGGCCACGTTGTCGATGCCCACGCGGGAGATCGGGACGTCCACGGCGTGCTCGCCCAGCAGGACGGCGGGCACGGGTAGTTGGAAGTCGTCTACCTGGAGGGCTTCCGGGCTGAGGATCGCGGCGTCGACCAGGTGTGGGCCGAGGGCTGCCAGCGCCGAGCGTTCGCCGGCCAGGGTGCCGAACGTCTGCTCGATGAGCACGTTCCACTCGTGCTCCTGGGCGGCGGCGATGACGAGGCCCGCCAGTTCGGCGAAGTAGGGGATCGACAGTTCGGGCAGGACCAGGGCGATGAAGCCGGTGCGGCCGCGGCGCAGGTTGCGAGCGCCGAGGTTCGGGCGGTAGCCGGTCGCCTCCAGCGCCTCCTCGACGCGGCGGCGGTTGTCCGGTTTCACGAACGAATAGCCGTTGACCACGTTCGACACGGTCTTCACCGAGACGCCCGCCAGGCGGGCGACGTCCTTGAGCGTGGCCAACACAGCCTCCAGAAGAAGTACCGGGAAAAAGACCGGGACGAACCCGGGTCTTTACATCGTTGGAACAACGATGCAAATCTAGCGCCTGAGAGCGCGTCCACGCATAGCCCGCCGTGTAGGAGCCAACGATGTCTCGCAT
>NZ_BMNC01000008.1 GCF_014646255.1 Lentzea pudingi | reverse complement strand
CCGCGCCCGCAGCTGGTGCGCACCGAGTGGCAGAACCTCAACGGTGTCTGGGAGTTCGCCGGGGCACCGAACCTGAACAGCCCGCCCATCGGCCGTCCGCTGGCCGAGGGGGTGCTCGTGCCGTACCCGATCGAGTCCGCTCTGTCGGGGATCAAACGGCACGAGGACAACATGTTCTACCGGCGCACCTTCACCGTTCCGTCCTCGTGGAACGGCCGCCAGGTCAAGCTCAACTTCGGCGCGGTCACCTGGGAGAGCAGGGTCTGGGTCAACGGCAGGCAGGTCGGCACGCACACCGGCGGGTTCGACGCGTTCTCGTTCGACATCACCTCCGCGCTGACGGCAGGCACCAACGAGATCATCGTCGGCGTCACCTCGACGGTCGACGGCAGCCGGTACCCGATCGGCAAGCAGCGCCGCGATCCCAGCGGGATCTTCTACACCGCCGCGTCCGGCATCTGGCAGACGGTGTGGCTGGAACCGGTGCGGGCCGCGAACATCACGCGCCTCGACACCACACCGAACGTCGGCGCGGGCGCGCTCGACCTGGTCGTGCAGGGCACCGCGGGCCAGCCGGTCACGGCCGAGGTGCTCAGCGGCGGGCAGGTCGTCGGCCGGCAGACCGGCACGACCGGTAGTTCGTTGCGGGTGCCCGTACCGAACGCCCGGCTGTGGTCGCCGGACGACCCGTTCCTCTACGACCTGCGCGTCACGCTGGCGAGCGGGGACGCCGTGACGGGCTACTTCGGCATGCGATCGCTCGGCAAGGCGATGGTCGGCGGCGTCATGCGGCCGTTGCTCAACGGGAAGTTCGTCTTCCAGAGCGGCACCCTGGACCAGGGCTACTGGCCGGACGGCATCTACACCGCGCCGACCGACGAGGCGCTGCGCTTCGACCTCGAACGCCAGAAGGCGCTGGGGTTCAACATGGTCCGCAAGCACATCAAGGTCGAACCGGCGCGCTGGTTCTACCACGCGGACCGGCTCGGGCTGATGGTCTGGCAGGACATGCCGTCCGTCGACTCGATCGACGAGGCGCCGAACTCGCACGCGAACTTCGAGTCCGAGCTGCGCCGGATGATCGACCAGCTCAAGGGCATCACGTCGATCGTGCAGTGGGTGCCGTTCAACGAGGGCTGGGGCGAGTACGACGCCGGCCGCATCGTGGACCTGGTCCGGTCGATCGACAACACCCGCCTGATCAACCACAACTCGGGCTCCAACTGCTGCGTCTCGGATCCCGACCCGGGCAACGGCGACGTCATCGACGACCACCACTACCAGATCTCGGCGAACACCCGGCAACCCGACGCGAACCGGGTCGCGATGCTCGGCGAGTTCGGTGGTCTGGGCCGCCGGGTCGTCGGCCACGAGTACCAGCCGGGCGCCGGATTCGCCTATGGCGCCCTGTACCCGGACGAAGCGTCGCTGACCAAGCGGTACGAGGAGGTCATCAAGCAGGTCCAGCGGCTCGTCCACACGCGTGGGCTGTCCGCGATGGTCTACACCGAGCCGTACGACGTGGAGAACGAGGTCAACGGCTTCTACACCTACGACCGGCGCGTGCTGAAGATGACCGAGTCACGGGTGCGAGCCGTCAACCTCGGCGTCCTCGCGGTCGCCCGTGGCACGGCCATCACCCCGGACGACGTCGTGTCGTTGCGCGTCACCACGTCCGGTTACACCAACCGGTACCTGCGCCACCAGGACTCGCTGGCCCGCACCGACCTGATCAGCACGGACCTGGGCAGGCTGGACGCCACGTTCCACGCACGTCCCGGCCTCGCCGACGCGGCCTGCTACTCGTTCGAGCTGAGGAACTACCCGGGCCAGTTCCTCAGGCACAGCAACGGACGCATCCGCACGGACGTGAACAACGGCACGATCGCCGCCGATGCCACGTTCTGCGCGCGGGAAGGCTCCGGCGGCACCGCGCTGGAGTCGTTCAACGTGCGCGGGTCGTTCGTGCGGCACTACAACGAGGGCGTCTACCTGGCGCGCTCGGGCGGCCCGAACCCTTGGGACACCGCGAGTTCGTTCGCCGCGGACACCACGTGGGCGATCGGCACCGGCCTGTGGCGCAGCGGCGCGGACCTGCCGCTGGACCAGGCGCGCTCGTTCCGCGTGACCACCCCCGGCTTCACCGACCGTTACCTGCGGCACCGGGACTCGTTGGCGCGCACGGACGTCGTGACGAGCACGAGCGACGCGCTGACCAAGGCCGATGCGACGTTCGTGGTGCGGCGCGGACTCGCCGACCCGACCTGCTACTCGTTCGAGTCCCGCAACATCTCCGGCCAGTTCCTGCGGCACGCGGACTTCCGCGTCCGCCTCGGCACCAACGACAACACCGACCTGTTCCGCCGGGACGCGACGTTCTGCGCGCAACAGGGCACCGGCGGCGTCCGGCTCGAATCGGTCAACGAGCTCGGCACCAACATCCGGCACTACCAGGAGGAGGTCTGGGTCGCCTCGAACGGCGGCGCGCACACGTACGACAACCCTGCCTCGTACAACCAGGACGTGAGCTGGGCCGTCAGCTCGCCCTGGACCCCGTAGGAGACAACATGCTGCTACGAATAGTTTCCGTGTCCGCGATCGTGCTGAGCACGATCACAATCCCTGCTGTGACGGCGTCGGCGGACGTCGTCGACGCGATGAGCCGCGACTTCGGCATCACCCGGTCCGAGGCGCTGACCCGCATCCGAGCGGAAAAGATCGCCCTGAAGATCGCACCGGCCGCCGAACAGGCCGCCGGTCAGGCGTACGGCGGAAGCTGGTACGCCGACGGCAAGCTCCAGGTGGCCGTCACCGACCCCGCCCGAGTCGACGCGGTGCGCGCCGCCGGTGCCCAGCCGGTGCTGCGGACGAAGACCCTCGCGTCCCTGAACGCGGTGAAGTCCGGCATCGACGGACTGTCGAAGGCCGGCTCGGTGCCGAAGGACGTCGCCGCGTGGCGGGTCGACGTCCAGCGCGGCGCCGTGGTGGTCGACGCCCTGCCGGGTGCCGATGTCTCGGCCCTGCCCAAGGACGTCGTCGTGAACACCGCGGGCGTTCAGAAGCCGCAGACCTTCGCGGCCGGCACCGTCGGCGGCGACCCGTTCTACACGGGCAACGTCCGGTGCTCGATCGGCTTCTCGGTGCACGGCGGCTACGTCACCGCGGGCCACTGCAACGTCGGTGCCTGGAACGTCTACGGCTGGGACCGGTCCTGGCAGGGCGAGTTCGTCGGCTCTTCGTTCCCCACCAACGACTACGGCTGGGTGCGCACCGGCGGTGGCTGGTGGAACGTGCCCGTCGTGCTCGGCTGGGGCCAGACCAGTGACGCCCTGGTGCGTGGTTCGTGGGAAGCCCCGCCCGGCACCTCGGTGTGCCGTTCGGGCTCGACCACGCACTGGCACTGCGGCGTGATCCAGGGCCGCAACGAGACCGTGAACTACCAGCAGGGCGCGGTCTACGAGATGGTCGGCACCTCGGTGTGCGCCGAGGGCGGCGACTCCGGCGGTTCGTTCATCACCGGTGACCAGGCGCAGGGCGTGACGTCCGGCGGTTACGGCAACTGCTCCAGCGGTGGCCGCACCTGGTTCCAGCCCGTCAACGAGATCCTTCGCACGTACGGGTTGACGCTCCTGACCGCCTGATCAAAGCCTCCGCCGGGGACGTGCACACCCCACGTTCCCGGCGGAGGACCTCGAACTCTTGAAGTGCTTCAACTGGCCGGTTCTCGCGGTCACCTGACGGGGAGATCCTCTACTTCTGGGGGTTCTCCCTTACCCCTGAGGACTACTGCCACGTCAGACCACGGGCCGATGCGGGCGTAGGGCCCGTCCTTGTGAACTGTCCCGGACGTTCTGACGTTCCTCTGGGGGAGTTCATGTCCTTCCTGACCGATGCCCTCGAAGGGCTGGCCGGTCTGCCGCAGCCCGCCGTGCTGGCGGTGACGGGTGCGTTGACGCTGGCGGAGTGCACGCTCGGTGTCGGCTTCCTGGCACCGGGCGAGAGCGCCCTGCTGCTGGCCTCGACGACCGTGACGACCGTGCCGCGGTTCCTGACCATGTGGCTCGTGGTCACGGTGTGCGCGATCGCCGGTGACAGCATCGGCTACTACCTCGGCCGGAGGTACGGCGATCGGCTGCGGGAGAGCAGGATCGTCCGCAAGGTGGGGCAGCAGCACTGGGACAAGGCGGGCGACCTGTTGCGGCGCCGCGGCGCCTGGGCGGTGTTCGCCGCCCGGTTCATGCCCGTCGTGCGGACCCTGGTGCCGGCGTCGGCGGGGGCGTCGAAGCTCGAGTACCGGCGGTTCCTGCCCGCCTCGGTCGCGGGCGCGGTGTGCTGGTCGGCACTGCACATCGGCATCGGTGCGACTGCCGGAGCCTCGGCAAAGTACATCGAGTCGGTCTTCAACGGAGCGATGTGGGGCGTGCTGGGTGTCGCGGCCGTGATCGGCGTGATCGTCGTGCTGCGCCGCCGCAAGCAGGCTGCTCCGGTCGAGTTGGAGAAAGTCGGCTGAGAAGAAAGCGTTGTTCTGTCAGGAAAAGTTGACGCGCTTGCCCGGCGTGCGGAACATACGGTTGCGTATGTTCCGTTCGTGGAGGGGGTGGGCGCGATGCCCAGTACGTTTCGGATCGGCTCGTGGGCGTGGATCGCGACGGGGACCGGCCATCTGGCGATCATGGGGGTCATGGCGCTCGGCGACGCGGACCCTGCCGCTGAACGTGCCACCGCGGCGGCGAAGCAGGTCGAGTTCGCGCTGGGTGGGGTCCAGCGGACGCTCTACGAGGTCAACCTGGGGATCAACGTCGTGATGTCGATCGCTCTTGTCTTCGGTGGTCTCGCCTGCCTGGTCGTGGCGAAGGCGGGGCCGGTGCCGCGCGCGCTGGCCGGGCTCGGGTTCGGTGCGTCGCTGGTGCTGCTCGCGGTATCGCTGCTCCTGCTGCCCTCGCCGCCGATCGTGCTGTTCGCGGTGGCCGTGTTGGCTTTCGGGCACGCGTTCGTCGCCGCTGGCCGAAGGGGAGCCCTGACGGTCAGTTGAACAGGATCTGCTTGGCCGCGGCCCTGCCGGGTGCCGAGCGCAGCAAGGTGAACGCGAACTCCGCGACGCTCGGGCTCCTGACGAGCGACAGGCCACGCCGCAGCTGCGACCGCAGCAGGTAGCGCCGTCGCATCGCCGCGCCGTCGTAGTGCTCCAGCACGTACTTGTTGCCGCTGCGCAGGTAGTCGAACGTCACCGAGGCCGCGAGCTCGGACATCCGCATGCACGGGTCGAGCCCGCCCGCGGTGAGCGGCGAGACCGCGCCCGCCGCGTCGCCGACCAGCAACCCCTGCGGTGACACGATCCTGCGCAGCAGCCCGCCGACCGGGATCGGCCCGCCCCGGCGCTTCACCGGGCCGGCCGGCTCCGGTGCGGGGAAGCTGTCGCGGAACCGTTGCAGCAGCTGGGGGAGCGGCGCGGTGAACCGGTCGGCGCGGCCCGCCAGGCCGACGTGCGCGTGTTCGCCGTCGTCGATGACCCAGGCGATGTAGCCGGGGGCGAGCCTCGGGTCGACGACGCAGTGGAACGTCGGCGTCGAGCCGGTGCTGACCGGGTAGACCTCCTCGATACCGGTGATCAGCTGCCGGTTGACGTCGAGGCCGAGGTTCTTCGCGACCGTCGACCGGGCGCCGTCCGCGCCGATGGTGAAGCGGGCCCTCGTGGACCTCGCCGGGTAGCTGGAGTTCAGGTTCACCCGCGCGCCCGCCCGTTCGGCCTCCTCGACGGCGGCCGCGTAGACGCCCTCCATGTCACCGACGCGGAACTCGTCGCGATCGCTCACCAGCTCCACCGGGCGCTCGTGCGACGGTGGGTAGAGCAGCACGCGCCGGACCGCGGGACCGAGGTGCGGCAGGTCGTAGTCCTCGAGCGTGCGGCGGACGAAGATCCCCGTCGTGCGGATGCCGGTCTCGAGGCTGGTCCTGCGCTCGCAGACGGCCACGTCGAGGCCTGCTTCCGCCAGCAGCCGCGCGGTGGTGAGGCCGGCCAGCCCGGCGCCGACGACTAGCACGTCCACGGTGTCCATGGACGTCCACGCTAGATCCGAACGTCCGCCGGATTTTCGTCCGCGGCAACACCTTCACCGGATCTGCACCGTTCCTCCACAACTGTGGCAAGGTGTGCCTACCGCTGCCTCGAATCCCTGGTTCGAGGAGGAACACCGATGGAGTTGTTCAACCGCCGCACCGCTGTGCGAGGAGCTCTCGCCCTCGCGGTCACGCCACTGGCCGCGGGTGTGGCATCAGCTGACGTGGGTGCGATGGCGTTCGTGCAGAAATGGGCCCCGAACCCCGGTTCGGCGGGCCTCGGCGCGTTCGCGGGCATCGAGGACGACCGCTCGAACTCGCACCCGTCGGCGACGCACATCTTCGCCGAGAGCAACCAGTACCGGTTCGTGATGCACAAGTCCGATCGGGACGGTTCCGACCGGCAGCGCAACGAGGTGCGCGGGATCAGGACCGGCAGCACCCGGCACGACATGAAGAAGGGGGAGACCTGGCGCTTCAACTACCAGATGTACCTCCCCACGTCGTTGAAGGGCACCACCAGCTTCTCGCACATCTTCCAGGTCAAGCACACCGGCGTGGACTCGCCCGTGGTGACGATGTCGTTGTTCCGCTCGGGTTCGGTGGAGACCGTCGAGATGCGACTGTTCGGCGCGGGCCAGGCGAAACTCGGCAGCACGCCTTTGGCGCCGTTGCGCAACAGGTGGATCGACGTCGAGATCGAGATCAAGGTCGCCGACTCCGGCAGCCTCCGCTACTCGCTGAAGGACGGCGGCACGACGGTCGTCAACGCCTCGCGGTCCGGCTTCGACACGTGGCTGGGCGGTGACCAGGCGCATCCGAAGTGGGGCATCTACCGGAGCGTCAACGACTCAGCGCAACTGCAGGACACCTATCTGTTGCTGCGCAACATGAAGGCGTACCGGAACGAATAGTGGGTGTTCCCTCCGGGCCGTCCAGAGGTGAGAATCACTCGTGTGGGGGATCTTCACGGACGAACTGCCGAGAGCAGGGCCGGTGTAGCCGCGTTTCTGGCGGGCGTGTGGCTGATCGCCGCACCACCGGTCCTGCACTTCGGCGCGTCGCTGCACGCGTTCCGGCCGTACTGGGTGTCCATGGGCCTGGCCGTCGTGATCATGCTGCTGGGCATGGTCCGCGCGATGGCACCGCTGGACGTGCCGCTCATCAGACCGGTGACGATCGCGCTGGCCGGCTGGCTGATCGTGGTCGCGTTGATGCGTTCGGACGGCGGCACTGCCATCGTCTGGCTCAACCAGTTGGTCGTGGGCGCTCTCATCGCCCTGTCGGCCGGCCTGGCCCTGCTGATGAGCCTCCGCAGATGAGGACCTGGTCGGACCTCTGCCTGATCTGCGAAGGCCAGCAGGACTTCGTGGTCAACGTCCACGAGGCCGGTCCGTACGAACGCTCACACGACTACACCCGCGTCCTGTACTGCCGCGCGTGCTCGGTCGGCGAACTGAGATCGTTCAGCTACGACGGCTTCGTCGTCTTCGGCGAGGAGGACGAGGTCATGGTCTGGTCCGCGATCCTCTCCACCGCCGACGTCGACCTCGTGCGCACGGCCTTCACCTGCCCGGTGTACTTGGCGGGCGGCTGCGAGTGCCCGCAGCACGTCCGTGCCTACGACACGAGTGTGCGCGTGCACAAGACCCGTCTCCCGGAGCACGGCCCCGACCGGCACAGCCCGGCCGGCCGGAGCGTCGCCGTGGTCGCGGTGGTCGACGGCCTGGTGGAGTTCCGCTCGGCCTAGTCGATCACCGCTGTCGCCTCGACCTCGACCAGGTGCTCGGGCACGTCCAGCGACGCCACCCCGATCAACGTGGCGGGCGGCGTCGCGGTCTCGCCCACCTTCTTCATCGCGTTCTCGATGCCCTTCAACAGCTCCGGCATCATGTCCGGCGTCCAGTTCGGGACGTACACGCGCACCCGTGTGAGGTCCTTGAAGCCGGCGCCCGCGGCCTTGAGTGCGGTGTGCACGTTCACATAGGCCTGCTCGGTCTGAAGTGCGAGGTCGGGCGCCGAGTCCCAGGCGACCTGCCCGGCCAGGTAGATCGTCTTGGTGCCGCTGGCGACGGCCACGTGGTGGTAGACGTCGATCTGCGGCAGCGCGTCGGGGTTGATGAGCGTGACGGGCATTGCGGGTTCTCCTGTTTGCTCTCTTGTGGTTACTCGCTCACCGTAGGAGAGTGAACGCTGACCTGGAAGAACGCACTTTTCCGAGAGTGAGGCACCTCAAGGTGAGCAAGCAGCTCAGCGGCGATCTGGCCCGTGCGGACTCGCTGGCGCGCGAGATCTTCTCCGACATCGCCAACAAGTGGGCGCTGCTGATCGTCGAGACGATCGGAGACGAGACCAAGCGGTTCACGGAGTTGAAGACCGAGGTGGACGGGATCAGTCACAAGATGCTGACCCAGAACCTGCGGTTGCTGGAGCGCAACGGGTTGGTGTCCCGCTTCGTGCATCCGACCGTGCCGCCGCGGGTCGACTACACGTTGACGGAGCCGGGGCAGGCGCTGCGGGCGACGGTGGACGCGATGTGCGCTTGGACGACCCGGTACCTCGGCGACATCGAGGACGCTCGCCGACGATTTGGTCACATCGGTTGATAGTCACCTGTTGGTGACTATATGGTGGATGGCATGAGCGAGAAGAAGATCATTGCTGTGGTGGGTGCGACCGGCGAGCAGGGCGGAGCGGTGGCACGGGCGCTGCTCGCCGACGGTGAGTTCGCGGTCCGCGCATTGGCCCGCAACCCCGAGTCAGCTGCGGCGAAGAAGCTCGCCGCGCTGGGCGCCGAGGTCGTGCAGGCCGACCTGTACGACGTGGAGAGCCTGCGGAAGGCGTTCGGCGGGGCGTACGGCGCGTACCTGGTCACGCCGTTCTTCACGCACATGTCGGCCGCCAAGGAACTCGAAGAGGTGCGGAACCTCGTCGCTGCCGCAGAAGGCGTCAAGCACGTCGTGTGGTCGACGCTGGAGGACACGCGTGAGGTGATCTCGCTCGACGACGACAGGATGCCGACGCTCGACGAGAAGTACAAGGTGCCGCACTTCGACGTGAAGGGTGGCGAGGCGGACGCGTTGTTCGAGCAGGCCGGGCTGCCGACGACGTACGTGCGGATGTCGTTCTACTGGAACAACTTGCTGCAGGGCATGGCGCCGCATCGGGCGGCGGATGGAAAGCTCAAGCTCTCGCTGCCGATGGGGGACAGCCGGATCTCCGGGATCGCCGCCGAGGACATCGGCAAGGCGATCGTGAGCGTGCTCAAGGCGCCGGAGAAGACCATCGGGCAGACGATCGGCCTGGGCGTCGAACACCTCACCGGGCAGGAGGTGGCGCAGGCGTTCAGCGACGTGCTGGGTGAGGAGGTCACGTACGAGCCGTTGTCCCACAAAGACTTTCGGGCACTCGGCTTCCGTGAGGCGGTGGAGATCGGGAACATGTTCCAGTACTACGCCGAGTTCGACACGCACATCCTGCCGCGCCGCGACATCACGCAGACGCGCGAGCTCGTGCCGAACTGGCTGACGCTCAAGGAGTTCCTCGCCGCGCACCGCGAGGACATCGTGATCGGCTAGCAGCCGCGCGCGATCTCCTCGAACACCTTCTTGAACTCGGCGAACCGGTCCGCGCCGACGAGGCCGGCGAAGCGTCCCTCGATCTCGGCGATGATCCGCTTGGCCTGCGCCATCTGGTCGCGCCCGCGGTCGGTGGGCACGACCAGCTTCGCCCTGCGGTCTGCCGGGTCGGGGCGGCGGGTGACGTAGCCGAGGCTCTCCAACTCGTCGATCAGCGTGCCGACGACCTGCTTGTGCTGGCCGGAACGTTCGGAGAGTTCGCTCGCCCGCGTGCCGTCGGTGGCGATGTAGGCCATGACGGCGCCGTGACGTGGGCGCAGGTGCTCGTGGCCCGCCTCGGCGAGGCGGGTGAAGAGTTCCTTCTGGAACCCCGAGAGCAGGTGCGCGGAGAGCACGCCGACGTCTGGCATGCGGATGATGTTAACCCGGTCGCGGCCGGGTCCGAAGAGGACGGACGAACCCGGCTCGTCGCTCGGACGGTCAGGCCTGCGGCTCGTACGGGCTGAACGGCGTCCCCTGGTCGTCCGAGCAGCGGGTGATGCGGCCGACGTCCGGCACGTCGTCGCTCTTGCCGCCGAGTTCGGCGACCTCGCGCACGGACGCGTCGACGTCCGTGGTGGGGAAGTGGATCCGCGGCTGGGTGAGCCTCTTGGCGGATGAGCCGAGTTGTCATCGCGGACGACGGAGGTCGGGTGTCGCTGAGAGTGGAAGCTCGATCCTCCGAAGCTGAGCGCGTCGCGTTGTGCTTCGACGGGGTGGTGCAGCTCGTGTTCCGCCAGGAGAGCGGGTTCCCGATCGACCTGCAGATCGTGGACATGGGTGACGCGGGTTGGGAGGGAGTCACCTTCAAGGTGACTGATCCCGGCAACGACGTCGCTTCGTTCTGGTGCGCCGACTTCCAGATCGAGAAGATCTAGGCTTTACCGCACGGTCGGCTCCCCGTTGTCACAGCGGGAAGCCGGTTCGGTCGTCGGGACCGTGCCGGAAGCTGGGGGAGAGAGTCGAATGAATGATCGGGTTTTCCTGCTCTGGCACGTGCACCACGTGGCCGAGGACGAGAGCGGGGCGGTCAGGCACTTCGGTCCTGCCGGCGAGTTCTCGGCCGACGAGGAGGAAGGCGACGACGTGAAAATGCTCGGCGTCTACTCCTCGCGGGAGAACGCGATGGCGTGGATCGACCGTGCCAAGGAGCTCCCGGGGTTCCGCGACGACCCGGAGTGCTTCCACATCGACGAGTACACGCTGGATGAAGACCAGTGGACCACAGGGTTCACCACGGTCTGACGGTACGTGAAGGGCGGGCTCCCCACGGACGTTCGTGGGAACCCGCCTGTCGCCGTCGCGAGTGCGGACGGTCTCGTGTTGCGTGGCCGGCCTAGGTGAGAAGGACTGCGGTATGAGGATCGAGGTGTCCGCTGTCGGTGCGGACGGTCTCGTGTCGTTCCGCTGCCGAGCCGGTACCGGTGCGGGAGTGTGGAAGGCGGAGGAGCCGCCGGAGGTCGGTCTGCGGTACAGCGTGGAGGTGGACGTCGACGGCGAGGTCGGCCCCCGCCCCGCCGGCGCGGCCGCGGTACGGCTCGACGGGACGTCGGTGGTGCTCGCGGGGCGGTGGCGGGTAACGGAAGACGGCGCGACGTACCTCGAGGTGGCGGGGTCGCTGGTGTCCGTGGAGGTGGCCGACGGCGACACGACGGTAGACGGGGAACTGGTGCAGGTGGTCGCGGGCAGGGCAGCGGTCCGCCTGTTCCCCTTCTTCACCTGACAGGTGCGCCGGGAGGCAGGCACGTTCGCCGAAGACCAGTCCTGGCGGGGAGGACCCGAATGCCGGATGCCGAGAGCCCGTTCGACTTCTTCCAGCGGTGATACGCCGAGCAGTGCGACGGCGACTGGGAGCACGAGTTCGGCGTGCGCATCACGACGCTGGACAATCCCGGCTGGCACGTCGTAACCGACCTGGTGGACACCGGCCTCGAAGGACGCGTCCTGGCCCTGACGAAGGCGGTGCCGGGCGGTGGGTCTGGGCGTCGTCGGACGGCGAGCGGTACGAGTCGTCCTGCGATCAGCACTCGCTCGACGAAGCGGTGAACGGGTTCCGGCGGTTCGCGTCGAGCCCCTTCTCCAGTTCCTCCCGGCGAGACGGCGTTGTGCGGCGGCGAAGCCTGTTTCCGGGCGACTGGTGGCCGTTCACCCGTTGCGCGACCGAAGTAGCAGCGGTGATATTCGTCGGCATCTGTTCTCGGTGATTCTCACGGCGCGGCGAGCGCCTCCGTCGGAGTGAGCCGCGACGCCCGCACCGCCGGGTAGACCCCGGCGACCACTCCCGTGACGACGGCCGCCCCGAGCCCCGCGAGCACCATCTCCACCGGGATCACCGCGGGCCAGTTGTGCACGCACGCGTACCCGGCGGTCGCTGTCAGCCCCAACAACACACCGGCCACCCCACCGAGCACGCACAGCACGACCGACTCTGTCAGGAACTGCGTCCTGATCTGGCCCCTGTGCGCGCCCAGCGCCCGGCGCAGCCCGATCTCGCGCTTGCGTTCCAGCACGGAGATCACCATCGTGTTCGCGACCCCGATGCCACCGACCAGCAACGCCACCCCGGCAAGGCCCAGCATCAGCGCCGAGAAGGTGTTCTCGGTGAGCCGCTTGGCCGTGAGCGCGTCGGACGGGCGGCTGACCCGCACCTGCGACGGCTGTTCGGGGTGGACGGTCTGCGGCAGCACCGCCCGCACGTCGTCGATCGCCGGCTCGTCCGCGCGCAGGTAGAGCACGGTGGGCCGGTGGTCGAAGCCGAGTCCGCGCGCCGACTCCCAGCCGACCAGTGCCGACCGTTCGACCTCCGGTGCGAGTGGCAGGGGAGCGAGGATCCCGATCACCGTGAACCACGTGTCGTTGATCCTGACCTGGGTGTCCGGGGCGGTGATGCCGAGCCTCGCCGCCGCGATGTCGCCCAGCACGACAGTCGGGAACGCCGAGGTGGCCTCGGTGAGGAACGTGCCCGTCCGGACGCGGCCGTTGAGCGTGTCCAGGAGGTTGAGCTTGGCCGCCAGCACTGTCAGGCCGGACGTCTCCGAGTCCGGGATCCGGTCGGAACGGCGGATCACGGCGTGGGTGTTCGCGACGGCGCTGACGTCGTGGGCGGGCCCGATGCGCTCGACCATCGCGGTGGAGTCCGGCGGCAGGGAGGCGGGCTCGTTGTTCAGGCCGGTGGCGGCCTCGGCGCGCAGCAGGTTGGTGCCCAGCGCGGCGAACTCCTCCATCAGCGCGGCGCGGCTCGACGCCGGGATGCCGGTGACCACGACGAGCGTGGCGATGCCGATGGAGATGCCCAGCGCGGACAGCACCGCGCGCATCGGCCTGGTCCGCAGCGGGGAGAGGCCGAGCAGGAGGAGGTCGGCGAGGCCGAGCCTGGTGGGTCTGACGTCGCGGGGCGTGGTGTTCACGCGCTTGCCCCGGTCCGGGTGGCGAGGGGGTCGGGTCGGGGTGCTCACGCCGGCACCTCCGCGCGGATGCGGCCGTCCCGGATCTCCACCTGCCGCGGCAACCTGGCCGCCACCTCCCGGTCGTGCGTGATCACCGCGAGCGTCGTCCCCTCGCGGTTCAGGTCGAGCAGCAGGTCCAGCACCGCGCGCCCGGTGGCCGTGTCCAACGCCCCGGTCGGTTCGTCGGCGAGCACGAGGGCGGGGCGGTTCACCACGGCACGGGCGATGGCGACGCGTTGGCGTTCACCACCGGACAGTTCGTGCGGCCGGTGCCGGAGGCGGTGCCCCAGGCCGACGCGGGTCAGCGCCTCGGTCGCCATCGCGGTCCGCCACTTGCGCGGGGTGCCGGCGTAGAGCAGGCCCGTCGCGACGTTGTCGATGGCGGTGAGGCCGTCCGCGAGGTGGAACTGCTGGAACACGAAGCCGATCCGCCGCCCTCTCAACGCGGACAGCCGCCGGTCGGACAGCGTGGAGATGTCGTGCCCGTCCAGCATCACCGTGCCGCTCGACGGGCGGTCCAGGGTGCCGAGGAGGTTGAGCAGCGTCGACTTGCCCGAACCCGACGGGCCGACGATCGCGACGGCCTCACCTGCTTGCAACGTAAGGGAAACTCCGTCCAGCGCGCGCACGCCACCCGCGTATTCCTTGACAGCGTCGAGAATCTGCAGAACCGGGGTCACGACGTCGTCACCACCTGCATGCCCTCGCTGACGCCACCGCCGCTGATCTCGACGAGCCCGCCCGCGAACAGGCCTGTCTTCACCGCCACGAGTCCTTGTGCCGTCTGCACCGCGTAACCGCCCTCCCGCAACGCCAGCAGCGCGGTCACCGGCACGGTCAGGACGCCCTTCCGCGCGGTGCTGGTCAACCGGAGGCGCACCGGGCCCGAGTCGAACTCGCCGGCCTCGGTGTCGAGGCCGACGTCCACGGCGATCACCGGGACGTCCTCGCCGTTGCCGTTCTTCTCGGACTTCGCCTCGGTGCTCACGGATCGCACGGTTCCGGTGGTCTCGGTGCCGTTGGGCAGCACCACGGTGACCTTCAGGCCCTTGGTGAACACCGAGGCCTGCCGCGCGTCGATCGAGGCGTCGACGGCCTTGCCCGTCGCGGTCACGCTCATCAGCGGACCCTCGCCGGACGCCGACAGCTTCGCGGTGACCGCCTCGACGCGGACCTTCCCGGGCAGCACGACGACGTCACCGGGGTCGAGCACACCGCTCTCCTCGGCCTTCTCCGCCTTCTGCCACCGCTTGACCGCGTCGACGGTGGCCTGCGTGAGCTCGTCCGGGGCGCCACCCAGCCTGTACCCGAGGGCGCCCAGGTTGTCCTTCACGATCTTCACGTCCGGACCTTTGAGACCGGCCTTGTCGAGCTTGCGCCACAACGGTGTCTCGCCGAAGAACAACCAGACCGGCCGATTGTCCACTTTGTACAGCGCGGCGCCGCGGTCGACGGACCTACCAGGTGCCGGGAGCCACGTGAGCGTGCCGGGCCGCCGTCCGGTCACCTCCTGCGAGGCGCCGAAACCGAGCGTGGCCTTGAACTCCCGCACGTCGGAGAGGTCGGTCTTCACCACGGCGACGGTCTTCGGTGCCGGGGTCGGTGCGGTCTGCGCGGGAGCACGGCGCGTCCACGTGAGCGCCACGACGCCCGCGACCAGGACCACCACGACGACCCCGCCGATGATCCACCTCTTCACTTACGTCCTCCGCCGAACACTTCCTGCTCGCAGTCCTTCTCGATCTTGCGGCGTTCTTCCTCCGGCAGGGTCTGCTCGCCGTCGTAGGTCCAGCTGCCGGGCTCGGTCTCGATGACCTTCATGCCGCGGCTGTTGAGGCACTGGACGTTCTTGTGCCAGTTGTCCTTGAACGTCGGGTTGTCGGAGTCCATCTCCCACGGCGGCAGCGGCCACTTCTTGGCGCACGCCTTCCACGCCTCGTCGCTGTACTGCGCGGGCCGGAGGGCACCTGCGGGACCGGGGCCGGTGCCCGTCGCGTTCGGGTCGTTCTCGGCGAGGCACGCGGTGTGCGCGTCGTAGAACCGCTTCTTCTCCTCCTCCGTCATGTCCATGCGCAAACGAGGCTGCTCACCGTCGGACGGCGGCGCAGCGGCGTTGGAGGACGGAACGACGACCCCGGACGGCTGCAGGGACGCGACGTTCGAGGGAGGGGCCGCGGCCTGGCTGCACGCGGAAAGCAGCAGCACGGCGGCACCGATCAACAGCTTGGGGTTCATGGCGGCGATGCTGCCCGGCGGTTGTGAGGAAGATGTGCGCTCAGCGTGCCGGGAGCGTGATCGTGAACGTCGTCCCGCGCCCAGGTTCGCTCTCCACTGTGATCGTGCCGCCGTGAGCGCTCACAAGTGCGTGCACGATCGCCAGCCCGAGCCCGCTGCCGCCGGTGTCGCGGGTGCGCGAGCGGTCCGCGCGCCAGAACCTGTCGAACACGTGTGGCAGGTCCTCGGCGGAGATGCCGGAACCCGTGTCGCTCACGACGATCCGGCCGTCCTCGGCGGACAGCCGGACCGTGCCGTCCGCGGGTGTGTAGCGGAAGGCGTTCGTGACGAGGTTCGTGAGGATCTGCCGCAGCCGCACGGGGTCCGCGGTCACCACCCCACCCCCTTCGGCGACCAGCCCGGGATGGGCGGCCACGAGCTGGTCGAACAGCTCCCGCAGGTCGACGGGCTCGGGGTGCAGCCGCAGTTCGCCGGCGTCGGCCTGCGCGAGGTCCTGCAGGTCGTCGATGAGGTGTTGCAGCACCAGCGCCTCGTCGAGCAACGACGTGAGCGTCGTGCGGTCCAGCTCGACCAGGCCGTCCCGCGCGCCCTCGAGCCAGCTGCGGATCGTGCCGAGCGGGTTGCGCAGCTCGTGCGAGATGTCGCTGGTCATGGCCTTGCGCTGGGCGTCGGTGCGAGCGCGGTGCGCCGCCATGTCGTTGAACGCCCGCGCGAGCTGGCCGATCTCGCTGCGCGACCGGATGTCGACCTGCGCGTCGTCGCCGTGCCGCAACCGTTCGGCGGCGGCGGTGAGCGTGCGCAACGGCCTGGTCATCCGCAACGCGACCAGCACGCTGACGCCCACGGTCAGGACCAGCACGATCGCGGCCACCAGCACGACCCGGCCGACGTCGAAGTTCACCACGGTCGCCTGGGTGGTCCTGCCCGCCGGGTCGGTGACGAACAGCAGCGCGGGCGGTGCCACAAAAGGCCGCAGCTGGGTCCGGCGCGCGTGCGCGAGGCACTCGGCGTTGGCCGCGACGGGCTGCCAGTTCGCGTTCATCCTGAGCTGCTCGGCGGGCAGGCCGCGCTGGCGCAGGCAGTCGTCGATGCGCACGCCGAGGTCGTTGAACGCGGCGGACTCGCCGAGTGTGAGCGTGCTCAGCCGGGTCTCGATCTCCTCGCACGAGGACGTGGTGGGTGCGGCGGTCGTCCTGTCCACGTTCACGATCGGACGCCCCCAGGCCGTGGTCTCCGTGCTCAGCTGCTCCGGGGCGCTGTGGCACCGCGTCTGGAACACCTGTGCGTCCTCGGCCAGGCTCGCCTTCTCGCGGGCGGTGAGCTGGAACGGGCCCGCGATCCGCGCGTCGATCCGGTCGGCGGGGGAGTCCGGGGCCAGGGCGAGGTCCAGCTCCAGCGGGTCGACCACCGCGGACGGCAGGGCGGGCAGCTGGGCCGGGTCGAGGCCGGAGCCGGTGTCCGCGATGACCTTGCGGTCGGACGTGGTGAGGATCAGCCGGCTCCGGCCCTGCGGCAGCGCGACGCCGTTCCAGTCGCGGTGCCCGACGGCGAACGTGATCAGCTTCTGGTAGGTCGCGGCGTCCCCCGCCAGCGCGTTGCCGAGCTCCTGCCTGATCGAGGTAGACGTGCTCTGGGCGGCGAGCCACGCGGTCGCGGTGATCGAGCAGAGGGCGACGAGCACGGACGCGGCCAGCAGCCGCGCCAGCACGCTATGCACCGGAACCGTCCACCAGCTTGTAGCCGACGCCGTGCACGGTCAGCAGGTACGCGGGCTTGCGCGGGTGGACCTCGATCTTCTTGCGCAGGTTCATGACGTGCGCGTCGATCGTGCGGGCGGTGATGTACCCGTCGAGCCCGTGCACGGCGCCGAGCAGCTGGGCGCGGCTGAACACACGGCCGGGACTCACCGCCATCGTGTGCAGGATCCGGAACTCCGACGCGGTGCACTCGACCGCGCCACCCCGCACCTCCACCTCGTGCCGGTCGGCGTCGACCCTCAGTTCACCGAGCGTGATGCCGTTCGCGGCCGGGCGCTGGACCCGCCGCAGCAACGTGCGCACGCGCGCGACCAGTTCGCGCGGGCTGTACGGCTTCGTGACGTAGTCGTCGGCGCCGAGGTCGAGCCCGTGCAGCAGATCGTCCTCTGTGGACTTCGCGGTGAGCATGAGCACTGGGACGTCCGACTCGTTGCGCAACGTCCGCACGACCTCCAGGCCGTCGAGCTTCGGCATCATCACGTCGAGGACGAGCAGATCGGGCGGGTCGCGGCGGACCTCGTCGAGCGCGGCGGCTCCATCGTGGACGATCCGCACCCGGTAACCCTCCTGGCGCAGGTACCGCCCGAGCATGTCGGCCTGCATCACGTTGTCCTCGGCCACCAGCACGCACATGCCCATGCGTCGCAACATAGTCACTCGTGCCGCCGCCGCACGGGATGAGGACTCCTTCCGCACAGGATCCTCACAACTGGCTGCCACGGTCGGCCCCATGCGAATACTGAGCGTGGTCGCGTTGCTGCTCCTCGGCGTGCCGGGCGTGGCGGCGGCTTCTCCCGACGGTCCGGACGTGGTCGTGCACGATCTAGACACGGCCGGGGTCACGTCCTACTGGACTCCCGAACGGATCGCGGCGATGCCGGCCGGACCGTCCGCGCCACCCGGAACGCCCGCCGTCGACGACCCGACCGGCGCCCCCGCCCCGACCAGCCGCACCATCGGCCGCCTGTTCTTCGTCGACCGCGACGGCGACGACTCGAGCTGCACGGCAACCGTTGTGGTGAGCGCTAACAAGCGCACGGCGGTGACCGGCGGGCATTGCGTCCACACGGCGAACCTGGCGGGCTTCGACCCCAGGTGGCACACCAAGATGCTGTTCGTGCCGGGGTTCCGCGACGGCGGCCGGCCGTTCGGCGAGTTCGTGGTGCGCAGGGCGATCGTGAACCAGGCGTGGATCACCGACGACCAGCAGTCCGAATACGACCAGGCGTTCCTGGTGCTGGACAAGCCGTCCCCGGTGAGCGAGACCATCGCGTTCGACCGGCCGGCGGACCGGTTCGCGCGGGAGTACGGCTACCCGCGTGCGGCCGGACAGCCCGGTCACCAGGGCAGGCCGGAGTTCACCGGTCAGCGGCTCGCGCAGTGCTGGGGCGACCCCGCCCTCAACGCCGGGAGCCCAGGGGAGAACCTGTGGGGCGTGCCGTGCGACATGGGCGGCGGGTCCAGCGGCGGGCCCAGGATCAGCGGGAAAGCGGTGGTGGGCGTGAACACCCAGAGCTTCTTCCAGGACGCGAACGGCCAGGAGTGCCCGATCGGCCAGTGCACACGCCACCTGGGCGGGCCGCAGTTCTCGTGGAAGATCACGGCACCGCTGTACCACCGCGCGCAGTGGAGCTAGCTCACCGCTTGCGGCGGGCGGCCGCGAACCTGTCGGCCGCCTCGCGCAGGTCCACGACGGGCGCCGGGTAGCCGAGCGCCTTGAACTCCTCTTCGGGCAGCGTCCACGGTTCGTGCACGTGCGCAGGGTCCACCTCGGCCAGTTCGGGCAGGTAGCGCTTCACGTAGGCGCCGTCGGCGTCGTAGCGCTTCGCCTGCGCCAGCGGGTTGTGCACGCGGTTCGGCCGGGTGTCGGTGCCCGTACCCGCGACCCACTGCCAGTTCATCTGGTTGTTCGCGAGGTCGCAGTCCACCAGCAGGTCGACGAAGTGCTGGGCGCCGCGCCGCCAGTCGAGGTACAGGGTCTTGCACAGGAAGCTCGCCGTGACCAGGCGGGCCCGGTTGTGCATCCAGCCCTCCCGGCTGAGCTGCCGCATCGCCGCGTCGACCATCGGATAGCCGGTGCGGCCGTCCCGCCACGCCGCGAAGTCGCTCTCCGAACGGCGCCACCGGTCGTCGCGGGTGCGGTAGTCCCTGGTCGCGGACGAGGGACGGGCGGCCAGCACCTGGTGGTGGAAGTCCCGCCACGCCAGCTGGCGGGTGTAGGCGCGGGCACCTTCGGACGCGGTGCCGACGCGGTCCAGCAGCTCGGTCACCGACACCGTGCCGAAGTGCAGGTGCGGGGACAGGTGGGAGGTCGCGTCGTCGGCCAGTGCGTCGTGCAGGTCCGCGTAGTCGTGGACGCCGGTGCGCGCCCAGCTCGTCATCAGCTCGCGGCCCGTGGTCTCGCCGCCTGCGGCCAGGTCCGGTGACGGTGTGCCGGCGTGCAGCTCCGGCAGGTCGCCGCTGATCTCGGGTGTGCTCAACCGGCCCGGTGCGCGCAGGACACCGCGCCGGTGCACGGTCTCCCACTTGCGGAAGTACGGCGTGAAGATCGCGAAGTGGTCACCGCCGCCGGACGGGGTGAGCGACAGGGGCGGGACGGCGTTGATCGACGCGTCGTGCACGTGCAGGTCCACGCCGAGCTCGCGCAGGGCCTCCTCCCTGCGGCGGGCGTGGTTGCTGACGTCGGCGGCGACGTGGACCTCGGTGACGTCGAGATCCCGGACGATCCGGGCGACTTCGTCGACGGGCTTTCCCCGGCGCACCACCAGCCTGCTCCCGCGTTCCCGCAGCGACGCGTCCAGATCGGTCAGGGAGTCGGTGAGGAACGAGGCGCGGTTGGCGTTGAAGAACGACGACGACACGATCGCGTCGTCCACCACGAACAGCGGGACGCACCGGTCTGCGGCGGACGCGGCGTGCAGCACCGGGTTGTCGTGAACCCGCAGGTCACGGGTCAACAGGGCGATCGACGTCCTCATCGGACAGCGGTACCCGGCGGACCGGTTCCGCAACCGCGCGGTCACCTGTTCGTGGAACGGCGGTTGCGGTGCCCCGGAAACGGGCAAGTGATGCGGGTGACGATCGACCACGGCGAACCTCAGTACCTCGACCGCGAGGCACAGGAGTTACTCGACCCGCACCACCACCGCGCGAGCCTGCACGTCGGCGACCAGTTCGTCGTCGATCCCGGCCAGGTCCTCGAGAACATCGCGATGGCGATGGAACGACTCGACCTCGACACCAGCACACCGGTCAGCATCGAGGAAGACGTCGCCACCCTCGAAGAACTCGTCGCGGTGGTCGACCACTTCGACAGAGGAGCGGAACTCGTCGCCCACACCCTGAACACCGCTGCCCGCGTGATGAACGCCCGCTACCCCGCGGAACTCGTCCGCCACCCGCTTCCGCCGGACTGCGACCTGCGCCGGCTGTTCCACGCGGACGTCGACGAACGCAGCCAGGACACCGCACGGGCGCTGTTCAACCAACGGCTCGCGCGGCTTTCCGACGTGCGGGACACGGAGATCGCCGTGGACCTCGACGAACTCACGTCGCAGCAGCGCATCGAGGTGTTCATGGCGATCTTCTTCCTGTACGGGACGAAGGTCGGGGCGTTGCAGAACCGGACCGGCATCCGATGAGGTGCCTCGTCATGGGCGCGACCGGACACCTCGGCTCCCGGCTCGTGCCGGAACTCCTCGCGCACGACCACGAGGTGGCCGCGCTGGTTCGCGACAGCGCCCAGTCGACGAGGTTCCCCACCAACGTGATGGTGCACATCGGTGACGCCACGGATCCGCACGCGGTCCGGGAAGCGTTGGCGGGCAAGGACCTCGTGTACTTCCTCGTGCACTCGCTGGACCGGCCGGACTTCGCCGACGTCGACCGCGAGGCCGCCGCCGTGCTGACTGCCGCCGCGGCGGAAGCCGGGGTGCGGCAGATCGTCTACGTCGGCGGGCCGCGTCCCGGTTCCGCAGGCCTCTCCGGCCACCTCGCCTCCCGGGCCGAGGTCGGCGACGTAGTGACCGCGGGCCCGGTGCCCGCCCTCGTCCTGCAGGCACCGATGATCATCGGCGCCGGTTCGACGAGCTTCGAGCTGCTGCGGTCGTCCGCGCGCGTCGTGCCCTGGGTGCCGGTGCCGTCGTGGATGCACAACACCAGCAAGCCAGTCGCCGCCGACGACGTCGTGCACTTCCTGCTGGCCGCAGCGAACCTCCCCGAACCGGTCGGCGGCGTGTACGACATCGCCGGCCCGGAGCAGCTCAGCTACCTCGAACTGGTGCAGCGGTGCGCACGGGTGCTGGGGCTGCCGGTCCGGCTGCCGCTGCCCTCACCCCTGTGGTCGCACAAGCTCGCGGCCCAGGTCGCCGGGCTCGTGACGCCGGTACCGGCGACGGTCGCGGAACCGTTGTTCGCGTCGCTCGACCACGACCTCGGGCAGTCCGGTCCGCCCGCCACCGACGTGCTGCCGCCGCCTCCCGCCGGCATGACGAGCGTCGACAACGCCATCCGCGCCACGACCGCCGCCGAGACCGATCAGTCCGACGGCGAGGTGTTCACCGAGGAACGGACCGTGCTCACCGAAGCCGCGCAGAAGGACGTGTGGAGCGCGGTGAACTCGCTGGGAGGCGACGACGGCTGGCACACGATCCCTCTCGTGTGGACGGTCCGGGGAGCGATCGACCACCTCATCGGCGGCGTCGGGCTGTACCGCGGCCGCGCACCCGAGGTCGGGGAAGGCGACGTGGTCGACTTCTGGACGGTCGTCCACCGCGACGACGAGGCGAGGCGGCTCGTCCTGCGCGCGGACATGAAGATGCCCGGCCACACGGTGCTGGACATGCGCGTCGACCGCGAAGGCGACCGCACCCGGTACCGGCAGAAGATCACGTTCACCGCGGACGGACTGTTCGGCCGGCTGTACTGGCTGGCACAGAAACCGTTGCACGACATCGTGTTCGCCACGATGGCCAGGGGGATCGTCAGGAAGGCGACGGTGCTCGGCCGCGGGTGAGTGCGGACGTGTCGCCGGCCCGGGCACGCGGGCCGAACGTCAGCAGCACCGCCACACCAGGCCTTCCCGGACAGCCGTCATGGTTGCGCGGCCAGGTCAGAGGGATGCGTCGCCAGCGGCGTCACCTCAACCGTCATGTACTGCCACAGCGGTAACGACGACAGGAACGCGTGCAGCTCGTCGTTGGACGGCACGTCGAAGACGCTGATGTTCCCGTACTGCCCGACGACGCGCCACAGGTGCGGCCACACGCCCAGTTTCTGCAGCTCCAGCGCGCGCTCCTTCTCGGCGCGCACCAGCTCGGCGCGGTCGTTGGGGTCCATGTCGTGGGGCAGGGAAACGTCCATCCGCACGTGGAATAGCACGGTCACCTCCTGGTGAAGGCCGCGACGGCCGCGGGGTCCAGCTCGATGCCGGGCCCCGGGCCGACCGGCGGGTGCAGGTCGCCGCCGTCGTGGCGCAGCGGCGTGGCCGGCGGCTCCTCGCGTACGAGCAACGGCCCGAACAGCTCGCTGCCCCACGTCACGGCCGGTGAGGCGCGGACGAGGTGCAACGACGCCGCCGTGCCGACCGGGCTCTCGATCGAGGTGCCGCCGTGACGGGGAATACCCGCCGCGGCCGCGATCGAAGCGAAGACCGCGGTGGCACGCGGCCCGCCGGACCTGGTCGTCTTCAATCCACTCGACCTCGGCGCCCGGCGCGGGCCTGCTCGACCAGTTCGACCCCCTGCATCGGCGAGCGTCAGCAGGCGGCGCGATGACCTGGTCCAGCACCGTCCACCGACCGGCTCGCTGACCCAGGTCGTCGCGGAGCCTCACGCCCCAGTGACGCCGTCGATCCCCTCGCGCAGGAAGTCCGCGTGGCCGTTGTGCCGCGCGTACTCGTGGCAGAGGTGGTTCATGACCAGCCGCAGCGACACCTGCTCGCCCCAGCGCGGCTGGTAGCCCGTCACGTCCAGCGACTCGGCCTCGCGCTCGATCCGGCGCGCGTGCTCGACCTCCGTCTGCCACGCCTCGAACGCCTCGGACCGCGTGGAGCCCGAGGCGTCGTAGGCGACCTGGTAGTCGCCGGCGTCCGACCACACCAGCGGGACGTCCTCGCCGTTGATGACCTTGCGGAACCACGTGCGCTCCACCTCGGCCATGTGCCGGACGAGGCCGAGCAGCGTGAGCGTCGACGGCGGAATCGAGCGGCGGCGCAGGTCGTCGTCGGACAGGCCGTCGCACTTCATCGCAAGGGTGGCGCGGTGGAAGTCGAGGAACGCGCGCAGGGTCTCGCGTTCGCCGGCCTGCAGGGGAGGGCTCGGGCGTTCGGTGGTCACGTGATCAGTCTGCCTTGCTCCGTTCGGGTGATGAGGGGCAACCGGTGCGGAGCGCCCCGCGTGATCGTGACGTCTTCAGTTGATTCGGGGGGATCAGAGATGCGCAGACGAGCGTTCATCGCGGCCATCGGCCTGGCGGGCACGGTGCTGGCGGCTCCGGGGGTGGCGACGGCGGACACGTGCGAGTGGGTCGTGTCCAAAGTGGCCGTGCCCGACGGGTACGACCCGCGTTCCACCAAGGTGGAAGGCACCGACAGCCACGGCGACTACGCGGGCACGTCGCTGCGGCCCGGGGAGAACACCAACGACCTGATCGTGTGGACGGGCGGGAAGCCGCGGGTCGTCCACGAGTTGCGGCACCTGCGGTCGTTGTCGATGGCCGGCGAGAACTCGTCGGGCACCGTGCTGGTCGACGGCACCATCGTCGCCGAGGGACGCCGTGCGGTCGTGCTGTACTCCGCGTCGGGAACGACGGACCTCGCCGCACCGAACGGATATCGGCTCACCGGCGCGACCGCCATCAACGAACGTGGCGACGTGCTCGGTCACGGCGAGCGGATCGCGGACGGCCGGCAAGTGGGAATTCTGTGGTCCACGATCGCGGTCGCTCCGCTGATCATCGACCTCACCACCGGCACGCCGCAGGGTCTCGACGACGACGGCACGGTGCTGCTGCGCGGCAGGGAGGGAAAACCGGGCGCCCTGTGGAAGTCCGGGCAGGTGACGTTGCTGGCCGACGAGGGCAGGTACACGTACGCGGAGGCGATCCGCGGCGGCAGGGTGGTCGGCTACCAGATCGGTGACAGGTGGCCGGAGTCGCAGGCACTGCTGTGGGACCGCGGCGGCAACGTCCGGCACGTCGACGGCGGCGGCACCGCGTTCGCCGTCAACGCGAGCGGACTGATCACCGGCGAACGGTCCACAATGGTCGGACCCGCGTCGGTCTGGCGGGACACGACCTTCCTGGGTGAACTGCCCTATCCCGACGGAGTCACGTTCGTCTCCGAGCTGTTCGTGGTGGGCGACGACAACTCGTTGTTCAGCCACGCGAGCGACTACGGACCAGTGCGGTGGACCTGTTCGTAGTCCGTGTGAGGCGCCACACCACCCCTCTCCCCGATCGGCGCTAACGTTGCCGTGAGGAGAGGGGTGGCCGATGACCCAGCAGCTCGACGAGGCCGAGTCGGCGTTCGCGGCGGCCCGGCCGAGGCTGTTCGGCATCGCGTACCGCATGTCCGGCAGCGTCGCCGACGCCGAGGACCTGGTGCAGGAGGTGTGGTTGCGCTGGCAGCTCGCGGACCGCGCCGCCGTGCTCAACCCCGAGGCTTACCTGGCCACTGCGATCACCCGGCTCGCGATCAACGAGTCGCAGACCGCGCGGGCCCGCCGCGAGACCTACGTCGGGCCGTGGCTGCCCGAACCCGTCGACACCTCCGCCGACCCGCAGGTGGGCGCGGAACGGGGTGCGGTGCTGGAGCTCGCGGTGCTGATGCTGCTGGAGAAGCTGACCCCGACCGAACGTGCCGCGTACGTGCTGCGCGAGGCGTTCGACTACCCGTACCGCGAGATCGCCGAGATCGTGCGGACCAGCGAGGTCGCGGCGCGGCAGCTGGTCAGCCGGGCGCGCAAGCACCTCGCGGACGAACGCCGGGCGCCCGTCGAGCGTGCCGAGCAGCGCAAGCTGCTGGAGGCGTTCGTGGCGGCGGCGCAGGCCGGTGACCTGGCGTCGCTCGAGAAGCTGTTCGCGCAGGACGTCGTGAGCTGGTCCGACAGCAACGGCGCGATCCGGGCGGCCGGTCGCCCGCTGTTCGGCGCGGCCTCCCTGGCGAAGATCATCTCGGGCTGGGCACCGTCGTTCTGGGCCGGCGCGGAAGCGTCGTTCGTCGAGGCGAACGGGCTCACCGCCGTGCGGCTGCGCAAGGACGACGGGACCTACGCGGTGATCACCGTGACCGCGTCTTCGGAAGGCATCGACCAGGTGTTGTGGCTGGTCAACCCGTCGAAGCTGGGCGCGTTCCAGTAGGGCTGTCACAAACCCGGAGGCTGTCCTGTCTTGGCTCGTGAACACCCCCGCAGGGAACACGAGAGGGATGGACTCCATGAGGATCGTTGTCATCGGCGGCACCGGGTTGATCGGCAGCCAGGTCGTGAAGCGGCTCGGCGAGCACGGCCACGACGCCGTGCCCGCGTCCCCGAACAGCGGAGTGAACACGCTGACCGGAGAGGGCGTCGAGGAGGTGCTCGAGGGCGCCGACGTGCTGGTGGACGTGTCGAACTCGCCGTCGTTCGCCGACGACGACGTGATGAACTTCTTCACCACGGCCACGACGAACCTGACCAAGGCCGCCGCCGAGGCGGGCGTCGGCCACTACGTCGCGCTGTCGATCGTCGGCACGGACGAGCTGCCCGAGTCCGGTTACCTGCGCGCGAAGGCGGCGCAGGAGAAGCTCATCGCGGAGTCGGGCCTCACGTACTCGATCATCCGCGCCACCCAGTTCTTCGAGTTCGCGGGTGCCATCGCGAACTCGGCCGAGCAGGACGGCGCCGTGCACCTCCCGCACGGCGGCGTCCAGCCGATCGCGGCCTCCGACGTCGCCGCGGTGGTCGGCCGGACCGCCGCGACCTCGCCGGTGAACGGCGTGCTGGAGATCGGCGGGCCGGAAGAGTTCACAATGGACGGTTGGATCCGCACGGTGCTGGCCCAGCGCAAGGACGAGCGCGAGGTCGTGGGGGACCCGCGGGCCAAGTACTTCGGCACGTTGCTGACCGGCAAGCAGCTCGTGCCGAACGCGGGCGCGCAGCTGCAGCCGACCAGCCTGCGGGAGTGGCTGGCCGCGGGCAACTGAGCTCGTGGAGAGTGCGGCCGAACGGTCGCGCTCTCCACGCTCTTCCCGCTACGCTCGGCGAAGTGTGACTCACAGATCTGGGGGGATGAGATGAGTCGAAACTTCGGCATGGCCCTGTCCGCCGCGCTGCTGGCGACGGTCGTCGTCGCCGCACCGGCCCACGCGAGCACGACCGCCGTGGAACTGGACAGACTTCCCGGCACCACCGAACAGGAAGCCGCGGCGATCAACGACGCGGGTGTTGTGGCCGGGTCCGCGACGATCGACGGTTCGACCCGTGCGGTGAAGTGGGACGCAGACGGCACGGTGTCCGCGGTCGGCGGCCCGAACACCAAGGCGAAGGCGGTCAACAGCTCCGGCGTGATCGCGGGCGAGACCAAGGTGTCCGGTGCCGCGGTCGCGGTGCGGTTCGACCTCGACGGGACGCACACCGTGCTCGGCGCGATTCCCGGGCACAACGCGGTCGTCACCGGTGTCGACGACGCGGGCGTGGTCTACGGCTACAGCCTCGAACCGTCCGGCGTCGGCGCCTGGCTCGCGGTGCGCTGGGACCTGACCGGGGTGCTGACGCCGCTGGCCGTACCGGACGGCACCACGACCAGCCAGGTCAGCGCGGTCTCCCCGAACGGCTTCGCCACCGGGTGGGTCGAGGGCGAGCGTTCGGGAGCGGTGCGCTGGAACCCCGACGGGTCGGTCACCCGGCTCCCCGGGCTGGAGGAGCACCGTCGCGCGAGGGGCACCGGTGTGAACCGGCACGGCGATGTCGTCGGCACGGCCGAGTACAGGTCGACGATGTACTCGGTGCGCTGGAACCACGACGGCACGATCATTCAGTTCGACGGCAGCGGTCGTGCGGCCTGGATCAACGACGAGGGCGTCGTGGTCAGCACCGTGGGCTTCAAGGCGGTCCGATGGAGCCCCACCGGCGAGCGCACCGATCTCCGCTGGCCGACCGGTTCCTACCTCGGCCGGGTCACGGCGATCAACAGCAGCGGGGTGGTCGTCGGCCACAGCGGCGACGGGACGATCGACCCCAAGAACGCGGTCAAGTGGGTGCTCGGCTGACCTCGGTCGGCTAGAACTTCGCGTCGCGCAACTGGCGGCGCGAAGTCACCCCCACCTTCCCGAACACCTTGCGCAGGTGCCATTCCACGGTGCGCGGGCTGATGAACAGCCGCGTGCCGATCTCCGGGTTCGAGTAGCCCTCCCGCGCCAGCCGGGCGATCTGGTACTCCTGCGCGGTCAGCTCGTCCGTCGGCTCGGCGGTCCGCTTGCGCGCCGTCTCGCCGGTCGCCTGCAGTTCCCGCATTGCCCGGTCCGCGAACGTCGGCATACCGCACGCCACAAGCGTTTCGTGAGCGGTCCGCAGGTGCTCCCGGGCTTCGACCCGTTGCCCCTCACGCCGCAGCCACTCGCCGTACAGCAGGTGCGCGCGGCCCAGCTCGCCGCGCAGGGCCGTCCGCTCGAAACAAGCGATCGACTCGGCGAACGCCGATGAATCCCCGTCCAGCGCGCGCAGACGAGCCTTGACGCCCAACGACCACTGCGTGTCGACCCAGTCCGCGGACCGTTCCAGCGCCTCGGAAATCAAGGCACTGTCGCCCGTGCGGGAGGCGGCCTCGGCCAGTTCGGACGTGATCAGGCAGCTGTAGACCAGGGAGTCCGACGCCCGCACCCGCAGGGCGGCGTCACGGGCCAGGTCGTGCCGGCCCAGTCCGTTGTGGAGGATCGCGGCGGTCCAGTCGGCGATCACGGCCAGCCGGCCCTGGCCCGCGGCCAACGCTTCCGCGCGGGCGGTACCGGCCAGGTCCTCGCCGCGGTAGGCGGCCCGCAGCAGCAGCGCGTAGCCGACGGGCGGGGTGCCGGTGACCTCCGAGATGCGCTGGTCCTCCTCGATCAACGCCTGTGCGGCGGCGGGTTCACCGGCGAGGAGTTCGTTGTCCGCCAGGAAGTTCAGCGCGAACTGCAGCTGCACGAGCGCTCCGGCGTCGCGGGACAGGCGGACCTGCTGCTGGGCGAACGCGCGGCGCGTGTCGAAGTCCCACATCTCCGTCGCGACGATGCCGCCCGCGCGGTTGCCGAACAGCCACGGCACGCGGCTGATGTCGTCGGCGCCGACTTTCAGCACGCGCACCGCGTCCAGCGCGCGCGTCATGGGCTCGACGGCCGCCGCGTAGCCGGACGTGATGCGCGTGGTCAGGGCGTCGAGGACCAGGTCCAGCGCACAGGGCGGGGTGCGGGCCGGGGGAGCGGTGCGGGCGGCGTCGGCCAGCGGGGCACCGGCCCAGATCGCGGCCGAGAGCGCTTCGAGGTGCGTCTCGCGGGCCAGGTCGGCGTCGAACGGCGCGAGCCGGCGGGCCGCGCTGAACAGCAGCGGCGCGGCGTCGGCGACCCGGCGCTGGTCGAACGCGATGTGCCCGCGCAGGTGTTCGACCTGGGCACTGCGGTGCTCGTCCGGAGGACCGGCCTCGACCGCGGACAGCAGTCGCAGTGAGGCGTCCAGCGCGCCCGCGTCCCGCTTGGCGCGCGCGGCGGCGAGCTCGCGGGAGGCCCGGCGGCCGGGTTCGGGGGTGAGCACGGCGGCCTGTTCGAGGAACGCGGCGGAGGCCAGCAGTCCGCCTCGGGCCTGCGCGCGGCCGGCCGAGTTCTCCAGGTCGGCGGCGACCTCCTCGTCCGGCGCGGCGGTGCCCTGCGCCCGGTGCCACGCGCGCCGGTCCGGGTCGATGGCCGGATCTGTCACGTCGGCCAGCGCCCGGTGCACGCGCAGCCGGTCCACGGCGGACGCCGACCGGTACACGGCCGAGCGCACCAGCGGGTGCCGGAACTGGACGCGCGCGCCGAACTCGATCAGTCCCGTGCCCAGCGCGGCGGCAGCCGGGTCGGCACCCAGCCCGAGCAGGCCCGCCGCCTGCCACAGCAGGGTCGCGTCCCCGAGCGGTTCGGCCGCGGCGGTCAGCATCAGCAGCCGGGTGTCGGCGGGCAGCGGCGCGATCTGCCGGGCGAAGCTCCGCTCGATGCGGCTGGTCAGCGGCCCCGCGTCCAGCCCGTCCGCCGCCTCGCGCGGCAGCTCCAGCAACGCGAGCGGGTTGCCGCGGGCCTCGGCGACGATCCGGTCGCGCACCCGGCCGTCCACCGGTCCCTTGATCACCGACTCCAGCAACGCGCGGGCGTCTGCGTCGTCGAGCCCCCGCACGAACAGCTCGGGCAGCCCGTCGAGGTAGTCGTTGCCCTCGCGCAGCACGAAGACCAGCGCGATCCGTTCGGCGAGCAGGCGCCGGGCGACGAACCCGAGCACCGCCGACGACATCGAGTCGAGCCACTGCGCGTCGTCCACCAGGCACACCAGCGGCTGCTCGTCGGCGACCTCGGCGAGCAGCGTCAGCACCGCGAGGCCGACCATGAACCGCGTCGGACGGGGCCCGGAGGCCATCCCGAACGCCGTGCCGAGCGCCTCGCGCTGGGGTGCCGGCAGCCGGTCCAGCCGGTCGAGGAACGGCACGCACAGCTGGTGCAGCCCCGCGTACGGGAACGCGCTCTCGGACTCGACGCCCGCGGCCCGCGCCACGCGGAAACCCGAGGCCCGCGTCGACACCTGGTCGAGCAGCGCGGTCTTGCCGATCCCGGCCTCACCCCGCAGCACGAGCACCTGACCAGCACCGGACCGCGCCCGCGTGAGCAGTCGTTCCAGCGTTTCGCCCTCAGCACGTCTGCCGAGCAGACCTTCGTCCGACACGGGGCCGAGCCTACGGGCCAGGGGGTGACCAGGGTGTTCCACGGGTTCGAGCGACCCCCTTGCGGGAGCAGTCTCATGTCATCGACGAATGAAGGAGATGAACCCCGATGGACTACAAGTTCGAGGTGACCGTCATCCCGGTCAGCGACATCGACCGGGCAGTGCACTTCTACAAGGTCCTGGGCTGGCGCTTCGACGCCGAGTTCGCCGACGACGAGGGCTACCGCCTGGTCCAGTTCACGCCGACCGGGTCGCCCGCCTCGATCATCTTCGGCACCGGCGTCTCGAACGCCGAGCCGGGCAGCGCCGAGGGCATGCACCTGATCGTCGACGACATCGAGGCCGCCCGCGACGACCTGCTCGCCCGCGGCGTGCAGGTCAGCGAGATCTTCCACGACAAGACCGGCGTCTTCCACCACGCCGGCACCACCGGCCGGGTCACCGGCCCGGACCCCGCCCGCACCAGCTACGGCTCGTTCGCCTCGTTCAGCGACCCGGACGGCAACGGCTGGGTCCTGCAGGAGGTCACGACGCGCCTGCCGGGTCGTGTGTGATGGCTCGCGACTACGACGTGATCGTCATCGGCGGCGGCTCACCCGGCGAGCACTTCGCCGCCGCCGTCGCCGAGGGCGGGCTGCGGGTGGCGGTGGTCGAGCGCGAGCTGCTCGGCGGCGAGTGCTCGTTCTGGGCGTGCATCCCGTCCAAGACCCTGCTGCGGGCCGGTGAGGCCGTGGCGGCGGCCCGCGAGGTGCCGGGCGCCCGTGAGGCGGTCACCGGCGAGATCGACGCGAAGGCCGTGCTGGCGTGGCGCGACTTCATGGTGTCGTCCTACGACGACGCGGGCGGCCAGAGCTGGGCCGAGAGCGCCGGGATCGACGTGCTGCGCGGCCATGGCAGCATCGCCGGGCCGGGGACCGTCGCGGTCGGCGACCAGACCTACACCGCCGACCACATCGTGCTCGCCACCGGCTCGTCGGCGTTCCTCCCGCCCATCCCGGGCCTCGCTGACCTGGACGTGTGGACGAACCGCGAGGCCACCGGCGTCCAGGAGATCCCGCGCCGGCTGCTGGTCCTCGGCGGCGGACCCGTGGGCGTCGAGATGGCGCAGGCGTTCCTCAGCCTCGGCTCCGAGGTCGCGCTGGTCGAGGGCAACGACCGGGTGCTGCCCCGCGAACCGGAGGCGGCCGGGCGGGTGCTCACCGAGGCGATGGCCGCACAGGGCATCGAGCTCCACCTCGGCGTGCACGTGCGGAAGGCCTCGTTCGAGGACGGGGAGTACGTGCTCGACCTCCCGGACGGCACTCAGCTGCGCGGCGACAAGCTCCTCGTCGCCACCGGCCGCCGCCCGCGCGTCGAAGGCATCGGCCTGGACACCGTTGGTGTGGAAGCCAATCCGCGCGGCATCGTCACCGACGAGCGGATGAACGTGGCGGACGGCATCTGGGCGGTCGGCGACGTCACGGGCCAGTGGAACCTGACCCACGTCGGCAAGTACCAGGGCCGGGTGGCCGCCGCGAACATCCTCGGCACACCGTCCGAGGTGGACTACACCGCCGTTCCCCGGGTCGTGTTCACCTCTCCGGAGGTCGCCGCGGTCGGTGCGGCGGAAGGGAAGTACACCGCGACCGCTCACCTGTCCGGTGTCGCACGCACGGCCACCTACACCCGTGAGTACACCAAGCCCGGATTCCTGACCCTCGTGTCCGACGGAGAAGTCCTCACCGGCGCCTACGCCGTTGGCCCGGAAGCCGGCGAGTGGCTGCAACAGGCCACCGTCGCGATCCGCGCGAAGGTCCCGCTGTCCGTGCTGCTCGACGTCATCCAGCCGTTCCCCACCTTTTCGGAGGCGTTCCTCAACGCGCTCCGCGACCTGGCGAAGGAAGTAGCGAAGTGAAGAACCTGACCGAGATCGACATGAAGCTCGAGGTCACCGTCATTCCCGTCACCGATGTCGAGCGCGCCAAGGAGTTCTACACCCGCCTCGGCTGGCGCCAGGACGTCACGCCGTCGTTCGTCGTGCAGTTCACCCCGCACGGTTCGAACGCGTCCATCCACTTCGGTGAGGGCGTCACGACCGCGGAACCCGGTTCCGGCAGGCACTTCCTGATCGTCGCGGACGTCGTCGAGACGCACGAGGCGTTGCTGGCGGCCGGGATCGAGGTCGGCCCGCTGTTCCACGGGGGCCCGGACGGCCCCGTCGAGGGCGCCGACCCCGAACGCCGCAGCTACGTCACGCGTGCCGAGTTCGCCGACCCGGACGGCAACACGTGGATCCTGCAGGAGGTCACGACCCGGCTGCCCGGCCGCGTCGACGCCGACGACACGTCCTACGACTCGATCACCGACCTCGCGGCGGCGTTGCGCAGGGCCGCGGTGGCCCACGGCGAGCACGAGAAGCGCAACGGCGGGGAGTTCGACGAGAACTGGCCCGACTGGTACGCCGAGTACATGGTCAAAGAGCAGACGGGCGAGCAGCTCCCGCAGTAGGTTCGGGCGGGTGGACGAAGAAATCGCAAGAGCGCTGCGCGGAACGCCGAGTCCCTTGGCGTTCCGCGCGCTTTGTGCCGCGGTGACGAGATCCGGCGAGGATCTCCTTGCGTGGTGCGAGGAACAGCTGGCGTCCTGGCCGGACGAGACCCGGCAGGCGCCGTACTCCTGGATCGCCGCGCTGCAAGCCGGTTTCACCAAACCGGTGTGGCCGCTGGTTCGCTCCCTCGACATGCGCGCTGGCCGCGACGGGATGCGCACGCTGGCGCTGCCGGATCCGCGGACCCGTCCCGAGGTGCGTGCGGTGAGCGAACTGAAGCTCGCCTGGTTCGGTCACGACCAGCTGGCGGCCCTCGCGGAGACCGCGGACCACTGGGAACACCTGCGGTCCGTGGACATAGCGGGCCTGTGGGAGTTCGACGGCGAGGCGATCGCCCGGTTCGCGGCGAGCGAGGCGGTGACCAGGCTCGAGTCGCTGGTGCTCGTGCGGATGTGGGAAGACCTGTGGAACTTCGAGGTCCCCCCGTTGCGCCTCGACCGGCCGGCCCGCCTGCGGCGGGTCGGCCTGCGCGCGCCCGACCTGGTCCACCTGCTGCGCAACGGGTTCGCTCCGGAGCTGAGGTCCGCGGACGTGCTCGTGGCGAGCGCCGACGAGGCACGTGAGCTGGCGGCGTGCGAGGGTGTCGCCGCACTGGAGCGGCTCGCGATCGGGTTCCGTTGTGGCAGGGACGGCAGATCGCCGTTGTCGGGACCGTACTTCGGCAACGTCATCGAGGCGGACGAACTCGCGTGCGAGGAGTTCTTCTCCCGCGCGGAACTCCCGAACCTGCGCAGTCTCGCGGTGCACGGCTACCACATCAGCGCGGGCAGCGAAGGGCTCGGCGCGCGTGGTGTGGCGGCGGTGGTGGACAGCGGTGTGCTCGGGCGACTCACCGAACTGACCCTGGGGACGCTTCCGGTCGGCGACGACACGATCACGCGGGTGCTCGCGGCCACCGACGCCGCGATCATCGAGAAGATCGCGCTGACGAACCTCGTCGCCACCGACCGCACCGCGGACGCGTTCGCCGCGGAGTACCCGAGGTTGAGCCACCTCGACCTCAGCAACAACAACCTCGGCCCGGACGGCGTGCGGACGCTGTTCACCGCGCACATGCCCGTTCTCGAACACCTCGACCTCGGCGGCAGCACGAGCGGGTCGCCGCACTACAGCCGTCCGTCGGTGCAGCCGATCGGGGACGCGGGCGCGCGGCTGGTACCGGCCCACGTGAAGCACCTGAGGCTCGCGACCACCGGCCTGACCCAGGCCGGCTTGAGCGCGGTGCTGGAACTTCCGCTGGACACCCTCGACGTGGCAGGCAATCCGTTGTGCGGACTGCCTTCCGGACCGCACGCGGCGTGGCAGACCCTGCGCGGCCTGAACCTGGACGACTGCGCGATCGGTGACCTGGAACTGCCCTCGGAAGCGCCGTTGCTGGAGAGCGTCTCCCTGGCGCACAACAACATCGGCTCTGAGGAAGCCCGCGTGCTCGCACGTTGGCAGGTGCTGCCCCAGCTGTGGGAACTGAACCTGCACGAGAACGTCATCCGCGACGACGGACTGGTCGACCTCGCCAAGTCCCGTGCGGCGCAACGGCTGCTGGAGCTCGACCTGGAGCAGGACGTCTGGACGGCGCACCGCCGCCGGCACAGCGCGCCGCTGCCGGCCGAGGTCGTGGCGCAGGAGTCGTTCCCGAACCTGGACGCGCTGCACCTCGGTGTGACCGACGAATACCACGGCTCGCGCGTGTCGTGCGGGTTTCCTCCCGAGCAGCACGAGGAGCTGATCAGGACCGGGCGACCCGAGCTCGCCGCGTTCCTCGCGCACGTCGAGCCCTACGGGTACCGGCCGGACGAGAACCGGGACCCCGACCCGCGCACGGACGACTTCCGGTCCAGGCGCCTGGAGAGGTACGGCCAGGACTTCGCCAAGGCCCAGGAGTTCGCCCGCGAACTGGCCTCGGGTGGTGTCCCTAGGGGCCGTCCCTGATGTGTCCGGGCCCCACCGCCGCTTACGTTCTCCCGCAAGTGAGGGAGGCCCGATGAAGGCGATCGTCCAGGACAGGTACGGCTCGGCGGACGTGTTGGAACTGCGGGAGGTCGAACGGCCCGTGCCCGCGGCCGGCGAGGTGCTGGTCCGGGTGCGGGCGTCGTCGGTGAACGCCGCCGACTGGCACATCATGCGCGGTGACCCGTACTTCGCACGGCTGTTCCTGGGGTGGAAGGGACCGAGGACGCGGATCCGGGGGATGGACTTCGCGGGCGTGGTCGAGGAGGCCGGGCCGGGGGTGGGCGGCATGGTGCAGGTCGGGGACGAGGTGTTCGGCGAGGTCGAGGGGTCCTTCGCCGAGTACGTCCGGGTGCCCGCGAACCTGGTGCAGCACAAGCCGTCCAACCTCACGTTCGAGCAGACGGCGACGCTCCCGCTGGCGGGCAACACCGCGTGGATGGGTCTGAAGGACGTGCGGGCCGGTCAGAAGGTGCTGATCAACGGCGCGTCCGGCGGGGTCGGGCTGATGGCGGTGCAGATCGCCAAGGCGCGCAAGGCGATCGTCACCGGCGTGTGCAGCACGCGCAACGTCGAGCAGGTGCGCGCGGTCGGCGCCGACCACGTCGTCGACTACCGGACCACGGACTTCACCCGCTCCGGGCAGCGCTACGACGTCGTGTTCGACCTGGTGGGGAACCGGTCGATGGGTGAGCTGCGGGCGTTGCTCACCGAGGACGGCACGCTGGTGCTGTCCGGTGGCGGGAGCTTCACCGGCGGCGTGCTGTTCGGCCCGTACCGGCTGATCATCCAGGGCAAGCTGCTCGCGTCGTTCTCCCGGCAGCGGCTCGTGGTGCTGGAGGCCAAGCCCAGCAAGGAGAACCTGGCCGCGTTGCGGGAGCTCGCCGAGTCCGGGCAGCTGGTGCCGGTGATCGAGCGGACCTACCCGCTCACCGACGTGCCGGACGCCATCCGGCACGTCGAGTCGAAACACGCGCGAGCGAAGGTCGTCGTGACGGCCTGAGCGCCCTATCGTTGGGGTGGAAATCAGTTCCGAGGGGGGAACGAGATGAAGTCCATCCCGGCGTTTCCGCACCACATCGCGGAGATGAAGGACGGCGCGCTCGCCACGGCGGACGCGTACGGCACGTGGTTGCGGTCGTTCTACGACGTCCGGGCGCGCTGGCACCGGCGGTTCTACCGGCTGAGCGGGACGCTGGTGATCCTCGCCGGCGCCACGCTGCCCGTGCTGACGACCCTCGACTATCCCGGCAAGGACCTGACTGTCTCGCTCACGGGTGTCCTGGTCGCCGGGCTGGTGGGGCTGCGCGCGTTCTACCGGTGGGACCAGTCGTGGATCCTGCTGCGCAACAGCGAGATGGCCGTGACCGCCGCCTACCTCGAGTGGAAGACGACGCCGGGCAACTTCCCGGCCTCCGACGACGTGGACCAGCGGGCGGTGCAGGAGAAGGCCGCGAGCGCGTTCATCGACAAGCTCGGCGAGCTCCGCCGGCACGAGGCGACGTCGTACTTCAAGGACCTGTCGTTCCCCGACATGAACGGCGCCAAGACCTGATCTGGTCGTGGTCCGGCGGGCGGTAAATCGCTGGATTTCTCGCGGGGGATGCGCCCACGATGCCGCCATGGTCGAGGTACGGGTCACCGGCGGAACTGTTCGCGGTACCACCGAGCAGGGGATGGCGGTGTTCCGCGGCATCCCGTTCGCGGCGCCGCCGGTGGGATCCGCGCGGTTCGCCGCGCCGCGACCGGTCGTGGCGTGGGACGGCGTGCGGGACGCGCTGGAGTTCGGGCCGCCGCCACCGCAGGCCGCGGTGTTCGGCATGGACGGCATCGGCTCGGCCGGCGACGAGTGGCTCACGGTGAACGTCTGGTCGCCCCGGGGCGCCGGTGACCTGCCGGTGATGGTGTGGATCCAGGGCGGCGCCTACACGGTCGGCATGTCCGGGCTGCCCGACTACGACGGCGCGCGGCTCGCGTCGGGCGGTGTCGTCCTGGTGACGTTCAACTACCGCGTGGGCATCGAGGGGTTCGCGCTGATCGAGGGCGCTCCGGCGAACCGCGGCCTGCTGGACCAGGTCGCCGCGCTGGAGTGGGTGCGCGACAACATCCGCGCGTTCGGCGGTGACCCGGCCCGCGTGACGGTCTTCGGCCAGTCGGCGGGCGGTGGTTCGGTGGCGGCGTTGCTCGCCATGCCCCGCGCCGCCGGGCTGTTCCACCGCGCGATCGCGAGCAGCGTGCCGGGCACGTTCTTCGGTCCCGAACTGGCCTCCGAGATCGCCGCTGTGTGCGCAGCCGAACTGGGGTTGCGCCCGACCGCGGCGGATCTGTCCACTGTGGACGCCGAACTGCTGCCGGCCGCGGGTGACGAGGTGATGGCCAAGATGCGCCAGTTCTCCCGCTGGGGACAGGTGGCGCAGAAGATGATCCCGTTCGCACCGGTGGTCGACGGGGACGTGCTGCCGGTGACGCCGTGGGAGGCGCTCAAGTCGGGTGCCGCGCGGGACGTCGAGCTGCTCGCCGGACACACGGTGCACGAGCAGCGGCTCCTATCCGTGCTGGAGGGCCTGGTGGGCACCGTGACGCCGGAGCAGGCATCGGCGGCGTCGGAGCTGTTCGCTCCCGGCCTCGCCTATCCGGATCTGGAGCCCGAGGAGTTGTTCGAGCTGGTGTGCTCGGACTGGCTGTTCCGGATGCCGTCGGTGAAGTTGGCGGAAGCCCAGGTGGCGGCCGGTGGCCGGGCGCACGTCTACGTCGTGGCGTTCGAACCGACCGAGGCGTTCCGCGCGTGCCACGGGATTGACGTGCCGCTGGTGTTCGGCAACCTCGACCGGGGGCAGTCGGCCGCGGTGCTCGGCGAGGTCACGCCGGTCGTGCGGGACGTGTCCGCGCGGATGCGGGCGGCGTGGACCGGTTTCGCCGTCGATGGTGATCCGGGGTGGCCCGCGTACTCCGCCGACCGCCTGACGCGGGTGTTCGACGTCCAGGACGAGACGGCGCCGTACCCGGAGGAGCGGTCGCGGTTGATCTGGCAGGACCACTCGTTCGACGCGCTTTCTCTTGCGGGGTAACCCGTTAGGCTTGCCCGGGAACAACTCTGGGGGAGTGGGAATGACGTTAAACCGCAGGTCCGTGCTGGCCGTGTTGGCCGCCGGGGCCGCCGCACCGCTGGTGGGCTCGGTGCCCGCCGGCGCCGAAGCCGCCCTGGCCGAGGGGGACGTGATGTCGTTCGCACGTCAGCGCATTCCCGGCCTGGTCGCGTTCGGGGATCCGGACTGGTTTCCGGACCCCGTGCGCGGGGCGCTCACCGTCGAGGCGCTGCCGGGCGGGCGCACGAGGGTGTCCGACGCGAAAGGGGTGCTGGCCACGCTCACCGCGGGTGCCCGCAGCGTGGCCGTGCGCGGTGCGCGGCGGTCGTTCAGCGAGCAGAAGCGGCCGTTCTCCGATCCGTTCGCGCGCACGTCGACCGGCGGGTGGGGCATGTCCCCGGGCGGTGGCCGCTGGGTGAGCACGAACGGCGAGCCCGCCGACTACTCGGTGGCACCGGGCAGCGGCATGATCCGGTTGCCGCAGAACAACTCCAGCTTCTTCGTGACGCTCAACGACCCGGCGATCGGCGACTTCGACTGCGCCGCGACCGTCTCGCTGGACACGGCGCCGGTGGGAGCGGACACGTCGATCGCGCTCACGTTCGGGTACCAGAACTACGACAACCACTACCGGGCCCGGCTCGCGTTCAGCCCGGCCGGTCCTGTGCGGCTGAGCGTCGAGCGCGAGCAGGACGACGTCGTCACGACGGTGGCCGCGGGGATCGAGGTCGGTGCGGGGACCGGCCGGTGGCGTGTCCGCGTCGCCCGGTCCGGCAGCACCTCGCAGGCCAAGGCGTGGCGCGAGGGCACGACCGAACCCGGCTGGACGCACGTCGTCCAGGACGCCACCTTCGGCGCCGGCAAGCTCGGCGTCCGCGCGATCGCGTCGAAGGGCAGCACCGCCGTGCCGAGCCGCGCGCTGGTGCACGAGTTCGCGGCGAGCGGCACGTGGGTCAGGCCGCCGGTCGTCACGCACGACACCTGGGTCCGGCTGCTGCCCGCGCCGTTCCAGGGATGGAACGCGGAGACCGACGTGCGCGTGCGGGCCTGGGCGACCGACGTCTCGCCGGACGCGCTGGCGTACTGCGCGATGCTGCAGACGGGCGCGGCGCCGTACCGGGAGAACGGCGTGCAGGTGCTGGGCGAGTCCGGCTACGGGCCGCTCGACCCCGACGGAACCCGAGTCGAGGGCGCGGACTTTCACGAGTACATGGGTGTCGCGTGGACTTTCCCCAACGGCGACCAGCGGCCCGCGCCGGCCGAGCGGTGGCACCGCACGCTGGACTGCTCGGGCCTGGTCCGCATGGTGTTCGGCCACCACCTGGGCGTGCCGATGATCTTCACCGGCCCCGGCGACGGCACCGTGCTCCCGCGCAGGTCACGGGACATCGGGCCGACCGGTCCCGGTGTGGTCGTGCACGGCGACGGGACTTACGCCGACATCCAGCCGGGCGACCTGGTGGTCTTCGACGCCGACGAGGAGGAGGTCACCGGACGGCTCGACCACGTGGGCGTGTACTTCGGGCGCGACCAGGACGGCCGGTACCGGTTCGCCTCCAGCCGCAAGACGGTGAACGGGCCGACGATCAGCGACCTCGGCGGTGCCTCCACTGTGGACGGCACGGGCACGTACGCGCGGTCGCTGCGGATCGTCCGCCGGGTCTGACGGGAATACCTGTGTCCCGGAGGCGTTGTACGCGTCCGGAAGGGAGGTTCTCCGATGAACGAGTTCTCCGTGCACGACAGCACGATGTTCAACGCCTACCAGCCGAATGGTGAGGTGGCGGCAGATCGCTGGGTGACGGTCAGGCACCTGTTCGACTCCGGCCACGTGGAGACTCCCGCCGAGAAGTGGGAGCGCGCGCAGCTGCTGTTCGAGTCCCGCGACTACATCAGGGCCGCCGAGCTGCTGGCCGCCGTCGCGGACGAGGTGCCGTTCCAGACGGACCTCCGCCTGCTGCTGGCCCGTGCCTACTACCACTCGGCGCAGCTGGGCAAGGCCGAGGCGCAGCTCCGCGTGATCGTGGACCGCGACCCGGTCGAGCACTACGCCCACCTGCTGCTCGGCCGCACTTTGGAGCGGCAGGGCAGGCCGGAGGAGGCCGCGCCCTGGCTCCGGCTGGCCGCCGCCTTCGGTGGCGACCTGGCCGAGGTCTAGTTCGCCGCTTCGGTGGAGGCCTGGCTGAGGCTTGGCCCGCCGTACTCGGTGGCGCCGCGGTTGAGGTCTACTCCGCCGCTTTCGGTGGTGGCGTGACCGAGGCTTGGCCGCCGCTTTCGGTGGTGGTGCTGGCCGAGGCTTGGCCGCCGTACTCGGTGGTGACGTGGCTGAGGTCCAGTCCGCCGCTTCGTTAGTGACGTGGCTGAGGCGTGGCCCGCCGCCCTCGGCGGCAACCCGGCCGAGGTCCAGCCCGCCGTCTTCGGTGGCGACCTGGCCGAGGCCTAGCGAGGTGAACGAGGGCGGCCGCCCCCAGGCCGGCCGCCCTCGAAGTCTCACCCGACGTCCGGCCCGGCGAACGTGCGCGGCAGTCCCTGCGCCGGCCGCCTTGGAAGTCTCACCCGACGTCCGGCCCGGCGAACGCGGGCAGCTACCCCTGCGCCGGCCGCCCTCGAAGTCTCACCCGACGTCCAGCTTGGCGAACGCCCGCAGCAACCCCGGCGCCGCCCGGCTGGCAAGCCGGGCCGCCTTCGCCTCAACCGTCACCGGCACGACGGGCTTGTTGCGACGCACCGCCCGCACGATCTGGGCGGCAACACCCTCGGGGCCGAAGCCACGCCGGGCGTAGATCCGGGACGCGCGGTCCTGCTTGCGGCGTTCCTCCTCGGCGCTGACGCCGGAGAACGTCGTGGTCGCCGTGATGTTCGTGTTCACCACGCCGGGGCAGATGGCGCTGACGCCGACCGCGTGCGGTGCGAGTTCGGCCCGCAGGCAGTCCGACAGCATGAACACCGCCGCCTTGCTGGTGGCGTACGCGGAGAGGATCTTCGACGGCAGGTAGGCCGCCGCCGAGGACAGGTTCACGATGTGGCCGCCCTCCCCGCGTTCGACCATCAGCTCGCCGAACGCCCGGCAGCCGTGCACGACGCCCCACAGGTTGACGTCCAGCACCCGTTGCCACTGCTCGGTCGTGGTCGACAGGAACGACCCGGAGTGGCCGACACCGGCGTTGTTCACGACCACGTCGGGCACGCCGTGCTCGGCGGCGACCTGCCGCGCCCATGCCCGCACGGCCTCCTCGGAGCGCACGTCGACCTCGTAGGCGTGGCCGTCGATCAGGCCGGCGGTCTCCTTGGCCGCCGCGAAGTCCACATCGGACACCACGACCTTCGCGCCCGTCTCGGCGAACGCCACCGCGGTCGCCCTGCCGATGCCGCTGCCACCACCGGTGATCACGACGAGCTCGCGCTTCGGTGTGGAGTCCGTGACGAACTCGCTGATCATCCGCGCGACCGGCTCCGGGTGGCTCAACGGTGCCCAGTGGCCGGCCGCGATCCGGCGGCGCGTGAGCGACGGCACCCAGCGCTCCAGGTCGAGCGGTTCGGTGCGGATGTAGCGGTCGTGGATCGGCTGGACCACCTGCACCGGCATGAGGGCGAAGCGTTGCCGGGGTGAGCGCATGACCTGCCGGATGTTGGCCCGGTACAACGAGATCCCGCGCGCCGCGTCCGTCGTGATCGTGCGCGCGGGCTTGACCCGCACGCCCTCCACCCGCTGCAGCACGCCTCCCCAGCGCGGACCGAGGTAGAGCCGCCAGAACAGCGGCGCGAGCACCGGCACGTGGAACGCGCCGATGTACCAGGAGCGGAAGAACTGCCGGATGTGAGCGATCGACAACCGCTTGCGCGACCAGTGGCCCATGTGGTCGAGGCACGGCCCGGAGACCGAGGTGAACGTGGCGATCCGCGCGCCGGGGGTGGTCACGGCCTCCCACGACTGGATCGAACCCCAGTCGTGCCCGACCAGGTGCACGGGCTCGTCCGGGCTGACCGCGTCGATCACCGCGAACAGGTCCGCCGCCAGCCGGTCGAGCCGGTAACCGTCCTCAGTGGACGGCGCGGTCGACTCACCGGCCCCGCGCACGTCGTAGGTGACGACCCGGAAGTCCTTCTCCAGCAGGGCGGCCACGCGGTCCCAGACCTCGTGCGTGTCCGGATACCCGTGCACCAGGACCACCGTCGGCCCGGACGTGCCGCGCACCTGCACGGCGAGGTCGACTTCCCCGGAACGCACCTTCACAGCTCCTCCAAGACGAGTCGGTCACCGGTGGGCCGATCCACGCAGATCCGCACGCCGCCGACGTCGCACGTGCCGCAGAACCCCTGCCGGCACGAGTAGGCGACCGACGGCCGGAGATCCCTGATCACGTCGAGCGCCGACCGGTCGGCCGGCACGTCCAGGGATACCCCGCTGCGCCGCAGTTCGACCGTGAACGGGCGGCCGTTCACGATCGGCGGCGGACTGAAGCGTTCGAAGTGCAGCCAGCGCGACGAGAACTCGGCGCGCACCTGCTCCAGCATCGACGCCGGCCCGCAGCAGTACACCGCGCCACGGGGCGAAGCGTGCCCGAGCAGGGGAGAACCACGCCCGATCCGCACGTCGACGCGACCGGCCGGCAGCTCGTCCAGGAACGGCATCGCCGCCCTCGACCGCCCGCAGTACACGAGCCGCCAGTCGAGACCGGCCCGCGCGGCCGCGTGCACCATCGGCAGGATCGCGGTGATCCCGATGCCGCCCGCCACGAACAAGACCGGCCCGATCCCCGCGAACGGGAACGCGTTGCGCGGTCCGCGCACCTGGATCCGGTCGCCGGCCCGCAACGCCTGCACCTCGCGTGACCCGGCGCCGACCTCGCGGACCGCGATCCGGTAGGTGCTCTCGCCCGGATCACCGCACAGCGAGTACTGCCGGCGCAGGCCAGAGGGCAGGTGCAGGTCGACGTGGCAGCCGGGTTGCCAGTCGGGCAGCGCCGGTCCGCCGAGGCGGAGGCTCACGACCCCGTCCGCGATTTGTGAGCGTTCGACAACGTTGAGCCACAAGGCATCCCGCGCGACACCAGGTCGCGCCCGGCCGCCGAACCGGGTGACGGCGGAGTCGTAGAGGGTGCCGAAGCGAGTGAGGCCGTTGAGCATCAGTGCGCCTCGCGCGCGGCGGGGGAGGAGGCGAGGTACGCGATCGCCTGCGTCGTCGACCCCTCCTGCTTCGGGTGGTAGGCGGGGTGGAAGTACCGCAGGAACGCGCGGAGGATCTCCGACAGCTTCGGCAGCAGCCCGCGCCGCCCGGCCCGCATCGACTCCCGCCAGGTCAGCCGCACCTTCGTCGTCTTGTCCGCGCGCACCATGAACCGCGCGCCACGCACCCACAGCCAGAACAGCACCGGCGCGACCAGCAGCATCGTCCGCGCCCGGCGCACGTACCGGCGGTCGAGGTGGCACATCAGGTCGTACGCGACGCTGCGGTGCTCGACCTCCTCGGCCGCGTGCCAGCGCAACAGGTCCAGCATCACCGGGTGGACGCCGGCCCGGTCCAGTGCGTCGGCGTTCAGCATCCAGTCGCCCAGGTAGGCCGTGAAGTGCTCGACGGCGGCGACGATCGCGACCCGTTCGATCAGCTGCTCGCGCGCCTGTTCCGCGTCCAGGCCCGGCTTGGGGCCGAGGATGCGCTGGAACACGTGCTCCATCTGCCGCGTGAACGGCCGCGGGTCGAGCCCGTTGGCGAGCAGGTGGTCGAGGACCTCGCTGTGCGCCTCGGCGTGCATCGCCTCCTGCCCGATGAACCCGAGCACGTCCTCGCGCAGCGTGTCGTCGGTGATCAGCGGTACCACCTGATGGAACGTCCGCACGAACCAGCGCTCGCCCTCGGGTAGCAGCAGGTGCAGGACGTTCATGACGTGCGTGGCCACCGGCTCGTCCGGGACCCAGTGCATCGGCAGGGTCGACCAGTCGAACCGCACGTCACGCGGCTGCAGGACGAGGTTGTCCGGCTCCATCGCAGTACCTCCGCCGACTCCGCCGCCAATTGCTACGCGCCCGTAGCTTTGTGAAAGCTACGCCACCGTAGCAATATGATCCCGTGAACACAACGCGTCGCAAGTACGCCCGCCGCCTGCCGCCGGAGCAGCGCCGCGAGCAGTTGCTGGACGCCGCCTTGAGCCTCATCCCGGCCGGCTTCGACACCGTCACCATGGAGTCGGTCGCGAAGCAGGCCGAGGTCACCAAGCCCGTGCTCTACGACCTGTTCGCCAACCGCGGCGAGCTCATCGGCGCCCTGCTCGAGCGCGAGGCGGGCCGCGCCACCGAACAGGTCCTCGCCGCCCTGCCGACCGACTTCGCCACCCGGTCCCCGGACGACGCCTTCGCCGACGCCGTCCGGGTCTTCGTGACGGCCGTGGTCGAGGCCCCAGACCGTTGGCGCCTGGTGCTCCTACCGCCCGAGGGGACCCCTCACGAGTTCCGCGCGCAGGTCGAACTCGTGCGCGCGGGCGTCCTCGCCCAGATCGAGGACCTGGCCGCCCTGGGCCTGAAGGAGCTCGGCCGCCTGGACGACCTCGACGCGGCCCTGCTCGGCCACGCGATGCTCGCCCTCGCCGAGATGTCCGGCCGCCTGGTCCTCACCGACCCGGAGAAGTTCACGCCGGACCGGCTGGCGGCCTTCGTGACCCGGATCGCCCACGGCCTGCGCTGAGCACGGCCCGCGAGTGGAGCGACGCTCGCCGGTCGTTCATCCCCGCCCGGTCCGGACGTGCGTGAGCACCGCCAGCCCGGTCGGGTCGAGGTTCATCGACACGTCGCAGCCCGGCAGTAACGCCCGGATGGCGCGGTCGTCGCGTTCGACCGCCGACCAGTCCATGAGGTGCTCGAGCGTCCACTTGAACGGGTTGCCGGGCTTGATGCTGGTGAAGTAGAACGTGCCGCCGGGCCGGCAGAGCCTGGTCAGCACGGCCTCGGTGAGCCGGACGGCCGCGCGGTCGTTGAGGTAGCCGTACAGGCCGTTGACCAGCACCAGGTCGAACGGGCCGAGCTCGGCGAGCTTCGGGAGCGCGCGGAACACGTTGCCGGGCACGGCGGTGGTGAACTCGTTGAGCAGCCCGAGCCGCTTCTGGGCCAGCTCCAGCGCGTCCGGGTCGACGTCGGTGAGCACGAACCTGTCGCCGGGCCGCACGATGCCCGGAGGGATGAGCCGCAGGTCGGGGGCGGCACCGGCGGCGACCACCAGCACCGAACGGGGGCCGTTGCGCGGCGCGGTCAGCACGTCGCTGATCAGCCGGGCCTGGTGCATCACCCGGTTGCGCTGCTGCTGGGTGATCGCCGAGCTCTGCAGGTTCGTCTCGACGTGCCAGCCCAGCGTGCCGGGCGCGGCCTCGTTCGCCTGCGCCACGACGTGCTCGACCAGCCGGAAGTCGCTGGGATAACCGCGCGCCCACTCGTTCTCGTCGCGCATGAAGGGTGAGCGTGAACATGCCGACCGCGCGGGCTGCACGATCGCGGCGATGTCCTCGTCCGGGATGCCCGCGAGCACGCTCTCGCCGATCTGCGCGCCGAGCGTGCGCAACCTGCCTCCGACCAGCATGTGCGCCGCCGGATCGGTGAGGTCGAAGTCCCTCTCGCTGCGCAGGAAGCCGTCGACGGCGTCGCTGAGCCGGTGCAGGACGTCAGTGGTGTGCGGGAGCACGGTCATCGAACACTTCCTCGGTGCGGCAACGGTTCCAGAGCCTGTCAGGCGGAGCGGCTGATCAACAGGGTCTTTCGGGTAATACGGGGAAAACCCTGCCCCGGTTCGCGAGCTGGCCTGGTAGTTCCGGCGCGTGAGAACGCGAACCCTGGAAGCCACTCGGAAGGAGCAAGGAAATGATCGAGTGGCTCAACGAGCTCGGCGCGTGGGCGTGGGCACGCCACCACAACGAGCTCAGCTGGTACATCCGGCCGCTGTTCCTGTTGCCGTTGGCCTACTTCAGCTACAAGCGAAGCTGGTGGGGCCTGGTGGCGACGGTGGTGGCCCTGGCCACGAGCATGGCGTGGTTCCCCGCCCCCGAACAGCCGACCGCCGGCGCGATCGAGATGCTCGCCGCCGAGCGCGAGTACCTGCTGGGGGAGTGGACGCCCGCGAAGCTCGCCATGGGTCTGCTCGTGCCCCTGGCGCTCGGCGGGCTCGCCGTGGCGTTGTGGCGGCGCTCGCTGGCGTGGGCGCTGGTCGCGATCAACGGCGGCGGCCTGTTCAAGATCGCCTGGACGTTCGTCGTCAGCGACACCGCGGGAGCGATGCAGCACCTGTGGCCCGCCGTGGCCGGGCTGACGGTGGTGAACGCCGTCCTTCTGGTCGTGTGGCACCGCCGGCAGCACACGCACGTGGTTGCATCACCGCATGCGCGTAGCAGTAGCTGACGATGCCGCGTTGTTCCGCGAAGGCGTGGCGCGGTTGCTGACCGACGCGGGGTTCGAGGTGGTGGCGAAGGCCGGCGACGCGGCCGGGCTCCTGGCCGGGGTGCGCGCCGACCCGCCGGACGTCGTGGTCGTCGACATCCGGATGCCACCCGGCTTCACCACCGAGGGCCTCGACGCCGCGCGGGAGATCCGCAGGACGCACCCTGAGATCGGGGTCCTCGTGCTGTCCGCGCACGTCGAGCCGCACTACGCGATGCAACTGCTCGACGCGGACGCCCGTGGCGCCGGCTACCTGTTGAAGGACCGCGTCGCCGACCCGGCGGAACTGGCCGACGCGGTGCGCCGGGTCGCGGCGGGCGGGCTGGTGATCGACCCCGGCGTGGTGGCGACGCTGGTCGGGAGGCGGCGGGCCGGTGATCCGCTGGAGTCGTTGTCGGAACGCGAACGCGAGGTGCTCGCCGTGATGGCCGAGGGACGGTCGAACCAGGGGATCTGCGAACGGCTGTTCCTGAGCCCCAAGACGGTCGAGGCGTATGTGCGGTCGGTGTTCACGAAGCTCGGGTTGCAGCAGGGCTCCGACGACAACCGGCGGGTGCTGGCCGTGCTCGCCTACCTGCGCCGATGAGGATCCTCTGGCTGGGCACCGGGTTCCTCGCCCTGGCCGCGCTGGTGTGGGGCGGCTACGAGGTCTCGGTGCCCGCCGTCGTGCTGAACCTCGCGGTGGGGCTCGCGTTCATCGGTGCCGGGATCGAGGCGGCGGACCGGCGTCCGGACAGCCTCTCCGGGCAGCTGATGATCGCCGTCGGGCTGGCGTGGTTCGTGCGGCTGGCGGGGGCTGTCGAGTCTGACTGGGGCTACGCGCTCGGCGTTGCGACCAAGACGCTGTACCTGGCGGTGCTCGGCCACCTGCTGGTCACCTATCCGGCCGGACGGATCACGAGTCGTTGGCAGCGCGTGGTTGTGAGTGTTGCCTATCTGCTGACGGTGCCGGTCAACGTGGCGTACCTGGTGCTCACGCCGTTCGACGGGCCGCAGAACATCGTGGTGATCCGGGAGGCGCCGTCTCGCGCTGTCCCGGCCGTCGCGGTGGTCGTGCTGGTCGGCGGGATCGTCCTGCTGGTCGCGTTGCTGGCGCGCATGATCACGCGCTGGTTGCGGTCCGGGAGTGTGGCGCGGCGTGACCTCGGGCCGGTGGTCTGGGGTGGCGCGGCGATCGTGCTGACGCTGGTCGTCACGTACGTGGCGGCGTTGCTCGGGCTGCCGGCCGCGGTCCAGGTGCCGTTGCAGTGGTCCACCGAGATCGTGCTGGTCGGGTGGCCGCTGGCGCTGCTCTACGGGCTGGTGCGGGCACGGCTGGACCGGTCCGCCGTCGGTGAGCTCGCGGTGTCGCTCGGAGCCGGGTTGCCTGGTGACCTGCGGTCGGTGTTGGCGCGCACATTGCACGACCCGTCGTTGGAGATCGTCTACGGCGAGGTGGCTGCTGCTGGTCGTGGCGTCACCTACTTGGAAGCGGGTGGGGTGCGGCTGGCGGCGCTCGTGCACGATCCGGCGCTGGATCCGGTGTTCGTGCGGGCCGTTGCCGCCAGTGCGGCGCTGGCCGTGCAGAACTCGCTGCGGGCGCAACGGATTGTGGAGGCCTCCGATGAGGCGCGCCGTCAGGTTGAACGCGATCTGCATGATGGTGCGCAGCAGCGGTTGGTGGGGGTGCTGTTGACGTTGCGGCTGGCGGAGGAGTCGCCTGAGCTGGTTGCGGTCGCTCGGGAGGAACTGGCTCGGGCGTTGGACGAGTTGCGGTCGCTTGCCCGTGGCATCTATCCGGTGCTGTTGACCGATGCTGGGCTTGGTCCTGCTCTGCTCTCGCTGGCTGAGCGGTCGGCGGTTCCCGTGGTGCTCGCTGGTGTGCCTGAGGAGCGGCTTTCTGCTGTTGCGGAACGCACCTGCTACTTCGTGGTTGCTGAGGCGCTCACCAACGCTGTTAAGCATGCGCGGGCTGGTGAGGTGCGTGTTGTGGTCGCCTGTGTGGGCGGGCTCGTCACGGTTGAGGTGAGCGATGACGGGATTGGTGGTGTGGACCTGTCCGGGTCTGGGGTGCGTGGGCTTGACGACCGGGTGGCGGCCGTTGGTGGGCGGTTGACCGTGTGGTCGGTGGTCGGTGAGGGGACGATCTTGCGGGCGGAGTTCAGCGACTTGCCGCGATGACTGCGTTCGCGATCGCCTGGTGGCCGGCGGGCGTTGGGTGCACGTCGGTCTCGTCGCAGTAGTGGGTGAGCGAGCACACCTCCGCTACCGGGGCCGGGATCTGGCCGTACCTGGGGTCCTCGGTCAGGTTGGTCAGTTCGCCGTAGCCGCCGGTCGAGTTCGTGACGTCTACGAAGTTCGCCCCGAATTTCGCGTACTCCGCGGCTATTTGGGCGTTGAAGTCTTCGTACAGGAGGATTGACGTGCGTGCCAGGTCCTCGCCGTTCGGGATCGCGGGGTTCACCCATGCGCCCAGAAACACGTCCGGGTAGCTCAGGCCGACGATTCTCACGTCTGGTGCTGCCTCGCGGAACCTGGTCAGCGCGGTGGCGATGTTGGACCTGGTGTCGGTGAGGGTTGCGGTGGCGCACTCCAGCGGGTTTTCTGCTATCGCGCACGGTTCCAGCAGGTCGTTGCTGCCGATCACCATCGTGATCAGGTCTACCTCGCCGGAGTGGAGGGCGTCCACGGTTCGGGCTACCTGGGTTCTGCCGTTGGCGTTGGGGTCGCATGCCTCTGTGGAGAGGAGGTCTGCGGAGGTGGCGCCGTTACAGGCGGCGTTGACCAGGGTGAGGTTGGATTGTGCGGCCACGATCTGGGCGAAGCTGTCGCTGGGGCCGGTTGGGCCGTAACCGGTGGCGTAGGAGTCGCCTAGCGATATGTACAGCCGTTGGCTGGCTGGGGTGGGGACGGTCGGCTGAGACTCCGGCGTCGATTCCTGCGCGCACGCGGTCAACAGCAGCGCGGCGATGACAGCTACAGGGAGCTTTTGCACCGCGGTGGTCAACGTCCTGCTGCGGTCACGGCCTCGGCTATCGCCTGGTGGCCGGCTGGGGTCGGGTGTACGTCGGTGCGGTCGCAGAAGTACGTGAGGTTGCAGACCTTGGCCACTGAGGTTGGGATCTGGCCGTACTTCGGGTCCTGGGTCAGGTCGGTCAATGCGCCGTAGCCGCCGGTCGTGTTGGTGACGTCGGCGAATTTCGCGCCGAACTTGTTGTATTGGGCTGCGAGTTTTGAGTTGAAGTCCTGGAACATCGTGACGGACAGGCGGGCCAGGTTCTTGCCGTTCGGGAACGACGGGTTCACCCATGCGCCTAGGAACACGTCTGGGTAGGTCAGGCCGATGATCTTCACGTCTGGGGCGGCTTGGCGTAGTTCGGACAGCGTGCCGGCCACGTTCGTCTGGATGGTTGCGACGGTTCTGGTTGCGCAGTCCAAGGGGTCTTGGGCGAGGGCGCACGGGGCCAGGTCGTTGCCGCCGATCACCAGGGTGATCAGGCTGACTTTGTTGGTGCGCAGGGTTTCTGTTGCGGCGTCCAGTTGGGATTTGCCTGTGGCGTTGGGGCCGCAGGCCGGTTTGGTGGCCAGGTCGGCTGAGGTTGCGCCGTTGCAGGCCAGGTTGATCAGTTTTCGGTTGGCTCGGTTTGCGATTATTTGGGCGAAGCTTTCGGTGGTTGATCCTGATGGGGCGAAGCCTGTTGCGTAGGAGTCGCCGATTGACAGGTGGATTTGTTGGTCGGGGGGTGGTGGTTGGGTGCTGCTGCTGGGGGTTGGGGTTGGGGTGGAGGGTGGTGGGGTTGCTGTGCACGCTGCCAGCGCGAATAGGGCTGGCAGGATTAGCGCGAACCTCGGCACACCTACTCCTGTTCATTGGAAGCTGATGGGTCCAGGGTACGAGAGCGGCCGTTAGGGGGCTGTCAGCCGGGTTTGGGGGTAGTAGTTGCCATGCGGTACGCGACCTGGTGGGCGGTTGCTGTTGCGGGCGGCCTGGTTGCTGTTGCGTGCTTCCCCTGGGGGCTCTGCCCCCAGACCCCCGGCAATCTGATCAGGGGTCCACGCCACCCGTAGGTAGATGGCACGCCTGTTGCGTTGGGCGGCTGCCGGTTGAGTTGTTTGGGTGCGTCGGCGGTGGGGTCCCATCACGAGCCGAGCCAAGAGCGGGCCACATGCCTGGAGGGGTGTCAACTCGACGAAAAGCGTGTCGAGTTGACACCCCTTCAGGCATGCAGCAAGAGCTATGGCGCGACTCGTGATGGGACCCCACCGCCCCTCGGGCTTGCTAAAGACGAAAGACAGGACGGCTCGCCTTCGGCATCGCGGTTGTCGGGCGTCGGGCGTCGGGCGTCAGGATGGCGTAAAGATCACCCGGCTGTGCTCAGCGTGTGGGTTCGGGGGCGGTTATCTTGCGGGCAGCAGGCCGTCTAGGGGGTTGCTCGTGGCTGAGTCGCAGGTTTCCGGGGCGCCCTCTCGGGCGAAGCTCGCTGGTCAGACCGTTCGGCTTGCTGTGGTTGTCGGGGCGCTCGGGGTTGTGTTCGGGGATATCGGGACCAGTCCCATTTATACGATTCAGACCGTGTTCAATCCCGCTGATCCGCATCCGGTGCCGGTCAGTGTGGACAACGTTTTTGGCGTTGTCTCGTTGATCTTTTGGTCGGTCATGATCGTTGTGACCATCACCTACGTGTTGTTGGCCATGTGGGTCGACAACGATGGTGAGGGCGGGATCATGGCGCTGATCACGCTGTTGCGGCGGTGGAAGGCCAAGCAGGGGCGCAAGGCTGCTGCCACGTTGGCTGCGTTGGGGATCTTTGGGGCCGCCTTGTTCTTTGGCGACAGCATGATCACCCCTGCGATCTCTGTCTTGTCTGCTGTTGAGGGGCTCAAGGTTGTCGAGCCTGAGCTCGGGCGGTTTGTCGTGCCGATCACTGCCGTGATCATCGTTGGGTTGTTCCTGGTGCAGCGGCGGGGGAGTGGGGTTGTCGGGCGGTTCTTCGGGCCCGTGATGATCCTGTGGTTTGGTGTTGTTGGAGTGGCTGGGGTTGGTGGGATCGCTGGGCATCTGGAGATTTTGAAGGCGTTGTCGCCTACTTATGCTGTTGGGTTCTTGTTCGGGCACTTTGATGTTGCGTTTTTTGCCTTGGCTGCTGTGGTGTTGGCGGTTACTGGGGCTGAGGCGTTGTACGCGGACATGGGGCACTTCGGGCGGCCTGCGATTGCTCGTGGGTGGTTGGTTCTGGTGTTTCCGGCCTGTGTGTTGAGTTATATGGGGCAAGGGGCCCTGATCTTGGACGATCCGGCCAACGTGAGTGGGCCGTTCTTCCTGCTTGTGCCTGAGTGGGGGCGGTGGCCCATGGTGGTGTTGGCCACGGCGGCTACTGTCATCGCCTCGCAGGCTGTGATCACTGGGGCCTACTCGGTGGCTTCTCAGGCTGCGCAGCTCGGGTACTTGCCTCGGTTGCGGATTGCGCACACGTCTGAGTCGACCATTGGGCAGATTTACGTGCCTTGGATCAACTGGGTGTTGCTGGTCTCGGTGTTGACGTTGGTCTTTGCGTTTCAGACTTCTGCTGCGCTGGCCTTTGCCTTCGGGATGGCGGTTACAGGGACCATCACGATCACCACGACGCTGTTCCTGTTCATCGCTCGGGTGCGGTTCAAGGCGCCTGGGTGGGCTGTGGGGCTGGGGTGCGTTGTGTTGCTTGGGGTGGATCTTCTGTTCCTGGCGGCCAACTTGACGAAGTTGTTGCATGGGGCCTGGTTGCCGTTGTTGATCGGGTTGACCGCGTTCACGGTGATGACCACTTGGCAGCGTGGGCGGGCGATCGTGACGAAGGCTCGGCGGGAGGCTGAGGGGTCGTTGCAGGTGTTCGTCGAGGAGTTGCACTCGCAGCGGCTTGCTCGGGTGCCTGGGTGTGCTGTGTTTTTGAACCGGGGGAAAGAGACTGCGCCGCTTGCTATGCGGGCGAACGTCGAGCACAACCACGTGTTGCACGAGCGGGTTGTGATCGTCTCGATCGAGACCGAGCCGGTGCCTCGGGTTGCCGAGGAGCGGCGGGTCGAGGTGGATCGGCTTGGCTTTGCGGATGACGGGATCATCCACGTGTGTGCTCGGTTCGGGTACATGGAGACGCCTGATGTGCCTGCGGCGCTGGCGTTGGTGGATCCCGGGATGACGGAGGGCGGGCTTGATCTCGAGCAGGCGCGGTACTTCCTGTCGAAGATCGAGTTGCGGCGCGGGCGGTCGCGGACGATGGCCGGGTGGCGCAAGCGGTTGTTCGTGGCCACGTCCTACATCACCGCTGATGCTGCCGAGCACTTCGGATTGCCCCGAGAGCGAACAGTGATCATGGGAGCCCACATCGATGTTTAGGTGAGGGCATGACGGATCCCTACCTGAACTTGGAACCCTCTGCCGAGAGTCCCGTTGTCGTGCTGGTGGCGGGGTCTCCTGGGGCCGGGAAGAGCACTCTTGCAGAAGGGGTTGCGAAGCAGCTTCGTGTGCCGGTCTTCTCGCTGGACTGGGTCATGGGGGCGTTGGTGCTGGCGCGTGCGGTCACTGACGAGAACGCCTACGAGGTTGTTGATCTGCAGCTCAGGGCCTTGGTTGCCCGGCACGTCCAGCTGGGGATCGACGTTGTTGTCGACACCACCGGGCACACGGTGGAGGAGCGGGCTCGGTGGCGTGAGCTCACTGAGCGGCTTGGGGGCGTGTTCGTGGGCGTTGAGTGCGTGTGTTCCGACGAGGTGTTGCACCGGGCGCGGGTCGAGGGGCGTGACCGGGGGATTCCTGGTTGGCACGCAACGGTTCCGTGGGTGCACGTGCAGCGCATGCGCGGGCTGTGGGAAGCGTGGGAGGAGGAGCACCTGGTGCTCGACTCCGCGGTCGAGACGCCTGCCGGGTCGGTGAAGCAGGTGCTCGAGGTGGTGCGGGGTCTGCGGTCAACAGGGGAGACCGCAGACCCCGGGATCGTGGGCCGTTAGGCGCTCTCGGCTGCCGCGGCACGGCCTGCCGCGCGTCCGGAGAACAGGCAGCCGCCCAGGAACGTGCCCTCCAGCGCGCGGTAGCCGTGCACGCCGCCGCCGCCGAAACCGGCCACCTCGCCCGCCGCGTACAGGCCGCGGACCGGCTGGCCGTTCGAGCCGAGGACCCGGCCCTGCAGGTCGGTCTGCAGGCCGCCCAGCGTCTTGCGGGTCAGGATGTTCATCCTGATCGCGATCAGCGGGCCGGAGCCGGAGTCGAGGAGCCGGTGCAACCCGGCGGTGCGGGCGAGGCTGTCGCCGCTGTACGCCAGCGAGTTGCGGATGCCCATCACCTGCACGTCCTTGGTGAACGGGTTCTCGGTCTGCTGGTCGCGGATGGTGATCTGGCGGCGCAGGTCGTCCAGGTTGATCAGGTTCTGGCCCGTCAGCTGGTTCATCCCGGCCACGAGGTCGGGCAGGTTGTTCTTGATGACGAAGTCGACGCCCTTGTCCATGAACGCCTTCACCGGCGGTGGGGTGCTGTTGAAGATCCGCATCGCGATGTAGGCGGCGAGGTCCTTGCGGGTGATCTCCGGGTTCTGCTCGGAACCGGAGAGCACGAACTCCTTGTCGATGATCTTCTTGTTGAGCACGAACCACGAGTAGTCGTAGCCGGACTGGCCGATCAGCTCCAGCGTGCCGAGCGTGTCCAGCGACGGGATGCCGGGACTGGGGAAGCGCTTGCCGCGCGCGTCGAGCCACAGCGACGACGGTGCCGCCAGCACGCGGATGCCGTGGTCCGGCCAGATCGGCGTGTGGTTGATCATGCCCTCGGTGTAGTGCCACATGCGGTCGCGGTTGACCAGGCGGCCTCCCGCCAGCTCGGTGATCGCCAGCATCCGGCCGTCGACGTGCGCCGGGACGCCGGTGACGAGCCGCTGGGGTACCGGGCCGAGGCGGGCGGGCCAGTTGCGGCGCACCAGGTCGTGGTTGGCGCCGATGCCGCCCGAGGTCACGACGACCATCGGCGCGTACAGCTCGAAGTCGCCGACCTTGGTGCGGGAGCTGCGGGTGCCGCGCGCGGCGTTGCTGGGCTCCAGCAGGCTGCCGCGCACGCCGGTGACGGCGCCGTTGCTGGTGATCAGGCCGTCGACCTGGTGCCGGAACTTGAAGGTGACCTTGCCGTCGCGGACGCCCTCGCGCACCTTCTTCTCGAAGGGCTCCATGACGCCGGGGCCGGTGCCCATCGTCATGTGGAAGCGCGGCACCGAGTTGCCCGGGCCGTCCGCGAGCTGCCCGCCGCGTTCGGCCCAGCCGACGATCGGCACCCAGCGCACGCCGAGGCCGTGGAGCCAGTCGCGCTTCTCGCCGGCGGCGAAGTTCAGGTACGCCTCGGCCCACTTGGCGCCCCAGTAGTCCTCGCCGAGCGGGTCGTTCACCCCGCGGTCGAACCCGGCGGTGTTGAACCAGTCGGCGCGGGCCAGCTCCAGCGAGTCCTTGATGCCGGCGGTGCGCTGCTCCTGGGAGTTGACGAAGAAGAGGCCGCCGAGCGACCAGAAGGCCTGTCCACCCAGGCTGGCCTCGGGTTCCTGGTCCAGCAGCAGGACCTTGCGGCCCGCCGCGGCCAGTTCGGAGGTCGCCACGAGCCCCGCCAGACCGTGCCCGATGACGATCACGTCCGCGTCGACTCTCGGCGCAGCCCCGGCGACTGCCTGTCCCAGAGTCCCGCTCGCGGCGATCGCCCCGATCGCGCCGCTCGCGGCAAGGAGGTTGCGGCGGCTGATGTTCCGGTCTGACATCCCAGGGCCTTCCTCGTTGAAGGGTGGAGCCAACGCGAATTACTCTCGCGTAAAGCAACTAACCAGTAACCCGAGAGCGGGGGATAGGGTCCCGCCACCAAACGGAGACGGCTGTGTTGTGGCCGTCACACAACGTGGGGTTTGCGGAGGCGACGTGCCGGGTATGTCCGCGATGGTCCGTGAGGTGCTCCAGGCCGTCGCCGCCGACGACAAGGTGGTCGGACGGGTCGTCGACGCGGCTCGCGGCAACTCGCCGGAGGTCGCCCGGCTGCCCGCGGAGGAGAACCGCCGGCACATCGCTTTCCTGCTGTCCGAGGGGATCGCGCACCTCGAACGCGGCGGCTCGCCCGACGACGGCGACTTCTCCGCCGCGTTGTCGCTGGGAGCCGACCGGGCCGCCCAAGGTGTGTCGATGGCGGGACTGCTGCGCGGGGTGCACGCCGGGCGCACCGAGTTGATCAGGGCGAGCGTCGAGCTCGCGCGGTCGCTCGGGGTGGACGACGGCACGATCCTCGACTTCATGATCGACCTGGACCACTACGTCGGCGCGGTCGAGCGGAACATCGTCAGCGGCTATCACACGGCCGAGCTGCAGCTGTCCCGCACGGTCCGTGACCTGCACGCCCAGGTGCTGCGGCGGCTGCTGGTGTCCGGTGACTTCCCGGACGCGTCCGAACTCGCGCGTGCGGGTCTGCGTCCCGACGGTCGTTACCACTGCGTCGTGTCCGGGGTGACCGACCCGAGCCACGCGCGGACGCTGGAACAGCGGCTGCACACGTTCGGCGGCGTCTACGGGCTGGTCGAGGGACGGCTGGCGGGGCTCACGCACGTGCCGCCGTCGTGGTCGGACGACCTGCTCGTGGTGTCCCCGGCGACCGCGCTGAAGTCGTTGCGGGGGACGTACTCGATGTGCACGCAGGCCCTGGCGGCGGCGAGGGCTTCTCTGGGCGTGCAGCTTCTTGTTGATCTCGCTGGTGAGACCGCTCTCGCGGCGTACCCCGGGCTTGCGGCGACGCTCGCCGACTCGTTGCTCGGCCAGCTGGACCCGAAGAGCACGTTCCACCACGAGATGGTGGTGACGGCGTTGTGCTACCTGGACAACGGCGGCCGGCTCAGCGCGACGGCCTCGGCGTTGCACATCCACGCGAACACGGTGCGGTACCGGCTCGACCGGCTGGTGGAGCTGACCGACGTCGATCTCGGCGAGAACCCCGATGCGGGACGGTCGCACGTGCTGACGACGCTGCACACCTGGTGGGCGCTGCGGTCGTGGATCGACCGCAGCGCCAGGTAAGACTCAGAGGCGGTAGAAGTTCTTGTAGTGGTCCGGCGAGAAGTAGACCGTGCCGGCCGTGCGGTCGACGACGATCCGGTACGCGTCCCGGGACGCGTTGCAGGCACGCGGATACACGTCGAACTCCAGGTAGCTGTGGCCGGCCGGGAGCTGGCCCTCGCGGTTCTGGTGCACGCCGCCCGCGTAGTTGCACTGGCCGTTCGGCCAGCTGTTCCAGCCGCGCGTGCTCGGGTAGTTCTTGGACTTCCACGTGGTGTTGGCGGAACGGGCCGCGTCGCAACGCGACTGCGTGCAGGAGCTGTAGACGGCGGCGTCGGCCGCGGGGGCGGCGGCCGTGGTCACGCCGAGGACGGACGCGACGACGGCGAGAGCGGCGAACAGGCGACGTGTCCGGTGCGGTTGCAGGGTGAGCACTTCAGACCTCCATCGGCAGGGAACGAGGTACGTCGTGATCCTTTCGGTCGAGCACCACGAGCTGATGAACGGCAGGGAACCATCCGCGCAACTGTGGCCACCTCACGCTCGCACATCCGGAAGCGCTGCGCGGCCCACACCTCCGAAAGCCCGAGTTGATCAACTCCGAACAGCCGATTGCGGACGCTGCCTCCGGCGATAGATTTGGCCAATGGCAGCACGGAAGCACTTGTTGGTGCTGTTGACCTTGTTCGTGGCCGGGTGCACGGCCTCGCAGGACGGCAGGCCCGTCCCCGCGCCGAACATCTCTTCTCCTGATGTGGCAGCGAAGGAGCCGTCCACAAAGGTGCGGACCGTTGTGGACGGCCGCACCGTCGAGCTGGCCGACGGCACCCGTGCCCGCATCTCACTGCTGGCCGAACCGTCGGTGTGCGCGGCCGCCGCCGCACTCGACTTCGCCACCAAGACGTTGCGGGACAAGGAAGTCCGGGTGAGCAGCATCACGCCCGGCGAGGTCTCCCTGGCACTTCCCGACGGCACCGACTACGCGTTGCTGGCAGTCCAGTACGGTTTTCTGCGCACCGCCGGTGTGGACGGTGGCCCGCTGGTCGAGGCGGAAAGCAAGGCGTCGAAGGCGAAACTCGGACTCTGGGCCCAGGGGGACTGTCCAGCGTCGACCGCGCCACCGCCCCCGTCGACGCCTGCCTCGACCTGTGTCGTGGTCTACCGGGTCACGAACCAGTGGGCCGGCGCGTTCCAGGCCGATGTGACCGTGCGCAACGTCAGCGGCGCGCTGGTCGAGGGCTGGACGGTGCGCTGGCGGTTCGCGGACGGCGAGACCGTGACGCAGCTGTGGAACGGGACGGTGTCCCAGTCCGGCGCGGAGGTGAGCGTTGCCAACGCGGGCTACAACGCGCTGATCGTCAAGGACGGCTCGGTGACGTTCGGGTTCAACGGCTCTGCCAACGGTCCCACCTCACCGCCCGCGTCGTTCAGCGTGAACGGAGCTGCCTGCACGACCGGTTAGTGCTGCTGCCACCAAGTCGTGACGATCCGGGCGTACTCGTCCGCGTTCTCCTCCCAGACGAAGTGCCCGGCGTCCACGACGTCCAGCCTGCTGTTCGACAACCGCCCGCGCAGGTGCTCGGCGTTGGAGACCGGCACCACCGAGTCGCGCTTGCCGTTGATCAGCTGGACGGGCGTGGTGATGCCCGGGAGGAGTTCGTTCAGCTTTCGCAGCTCCGCCGGGTAGGCTCGCACGTACGCCATCTGCTCGACGAACCGCTGGCCCTGGTAGGCGGCGAGGTAGTCCTGCCGCACGACGTCCGGCAGTTCGTAGCCCTCGATGGCGTCCATGGCAACGTTCACAACGTCCTTCGGGCCCAGCGCGCGGTACGGCGTGAGGTCCTCGTCGTGGACCCAGTCGTGCAGCGGTGAGCCGAGATCGGTCGGGGAGAGCGCGCCGCCGCTGCCGATCACGATGCTGCGGAACCGGTCCGGTGCCTGCGCCGCCGCGAACAGGACCGCGCTGGTGCCGATGTCGGGCCCTACGACGTGGGGCCGGTCGAGGTCGAACGCGTCGGCGATGCGCACGACGAACTCGCCCATCCGGCTGGGGGACAACAGGTCCTCGCGCAGCTCGGAGTGCCCGAAGCCGGGCAGGTCGACCGCGATCAGGTTCGCGTGCGCCGCGAGCTTCGCCCACGTCGCGTCGTAGGCGTAGATGCTCTCGGGCCAGGGGCTGAGCAGCAGCGCGGTGGGCTTGTCAGCGCTAACGGCGTAGCGGATCGACAGACCGTCGATGGTGTGGAACCGGGGGTGGATGTCGCTCATGCATCCAATATGACCGGTCGTCTTAGAATTCGTCAAGCAGTTCGGACCGGACCGAGAGCTGGGTCTCAGCGCAGGACGACCTCGAAGGCGACCGTGAAGAACGCGGCGAACGACGACCCGTCCTTCGTGGCGCGTTCGCCGACGATGGCGCCCTCCCAGGAGTTGAGCAGGAACCTGGCCAGGGCGTCCGGGCTCTGGGTGGTCGTCACGATCCCGTCGTCCTGGGCCTCGCGGATGACCGCGGAGATCGCGGTCGCCCAGAGGTCGAACGCGGTGCGGACGCCGGCGCGGATCGCGGGGATGTGGTCGGCGGCCTCGGTGCTGAAGTTGCCGAAGACGCAGCCGCGTTCGTAGCCGAAGTCGACGATGTCCTGCGCGAGGGCCTCGAAGTGGTGGCGCAGCCGGGCCAGCGGCGCGGTCTTCGGAGTCGCGAGCTTGTCGAGGTGCCGCGTCTCGCCGTAGCGGTCCATCACGACGAGCGCGAGGGCTTCCTTGCTCTCGAAATGGTTGTAGAACGAGCCCTTGGGGACCTTCGCGCTGTCCGTGATCAGCTTGACGCCGCACGCGTTGTAGCCGTGCCGGTGGAACTGTTCGAACGCGGCTTCGACGATCTGCTCTCGCACACTTGCCCTGGGCATTCCTCGAATATGAGCGGTCGTCTCGGAGGTGTCAAGTTAACGCGGGCCTTTCCGTTCAATGGAAAGTGGCGGTCGACTCCCGGGAGTCGGTTGCCTAGCCTTCGACGACGTGACGACCAGCCAGCACGAGATCAGCGACGAGATCGCGAAGATCCAGGCCGACTCACCGGGAGGTGCGCCGCTGCTGGACTTCGCGCCGTACCGCAGCACGACGTTGCGCCACCCGACCAAGGAACCGCGGCACGCCGACCCGGAAGGCGCCGAGCTGCTCGCGCCCGTGTTCGGCCACTCCGACGTCGCCGCGGTCGAGGCCGACCTGACCCTGCAGCGCGGCGGTGAGCCGATCGGCGAACGCATCCGCGTGCACGGCCGGGTGCTCGACGGCGACGGACGTCCGGTGCGCCGCCAGCTCGTCGAGATCTGGCAGGCCAACGCCGCCGGCCGCTACTCGCACCAGGGCGACCAGCACCCGGCACCGCTCGACCCGAACTTCCACGGCGTCGGCCGGTGCCTGACCGACGACGACGGCTGGTACTCGTTCACGTCGATCAAGCCGGGCCCCTACCCGTGGCGCAACCACCACAACGCCTGGCGGCCCGCGCACATCCACTTCTCGTTGTTCGGCACCGACTTCACGCAGCGGCTGATCACGCAGATGTACTTCCCCGGCGACCAGCTGCTGGCGCTGGACCCGATCGCGCAGTCGATCACCGATCCGGCCGCGCTGGCCCGGCTGATCGCGTCGTACGACCACTCGCGGTCGGAGCACGAGTGGCTGCTCGGCTACCGGTGGGACATCGTGTTGACCGGAAGCCACGCGACCCACCTGGAGCCGTCCGATGACTGAAGCCACCCCGGGCCAGACCGTCGGCCCGTTCTTCCACCACGCGCTCGCGTACCCCGGCGACTCCGAACTGGTGCCGTTCGGCGCGGCCGGATCCGTGGTGCTGCACGGCTACGTCTTCGACGGCGCGGGTGATCCCGTACCGGACGCGATGATCGAGATCCGCCAGTCCGACGCCTCCGGTGTCGTGCCACGGGTCGGCGGGTCGCTGCGGCGGCGCGGTGCCGGGTTCACGGGCTGGGGCCGGTCCTGCACCGACGGCGCCGGGCACTACTGGTTCAGCACGGTCGAGCCAGGGCTGCCGTTCTTCGCGGTGACGGTGTTCGCGCGAGGGCTGCTCGACCGCCTGTTCACGCGCATCTACCTGCCCGGCGCCGCGGACGTCGTGGACGGGCTGGTCGCCTCGCGCGAGGACGACGGGCGCCTCCGGTTCGACATCCACCTGCAGGGGCCGTCCGAGACGGTGTTCTTCCAGTTCCCGCGGACGTGATCGTGCTCCCCGGATCCCATCGCGCCGCCGGCCTCCTCGACGACGCCGCGCTGGTGCGGGCGATGCTGGAGGTCGAGGTCGCCTGGGCTCGCGTGCTCGGATCGCCTCTGTCCCTGGGCGACTGGGTTCCCTCGCTGGACCCGGTCGAGGTGGAGGCGGCGGGCAATCCTGTGCTGCCGCTGGTCTCCGCCTTGCGTGCGCGGGTCTCCACGCCCGTCCACACCGGACTGACCAGTCAGGACGTGCTCGACACCGCGCTGATGTTGCTGGCGCGCGGGGTTTTGGAACGCGTTTCGGCGGATCTTGAACGCACCGGTCGTGCGCTGGCCGGGCTGGCTGGGGAACATCGCGGCAGCGTGATGGCGGGGCGGACGTTGACGCAGTACGCCGTGCCGATCACGTTCGGGCTCAAGGCCGCGCGGTGGCTGGTGGGCGTGCTCGACTCGCTGGACGAGCTGGAAGCGGTGGCCTCCGGCCTGCCGGTGCAGTGCGGGGGCGCGGCGGGGACGTTGTCCCGTGTCGCGGATCCCGTTGCCTCTGCTGCGGCTCTCGCCGGCTTTCTGGGCCTGGTGTGGCCGGGAATGCCTTGGCACACCTACCGCGCGCCGGTCACGCGGCTCGGCGACGCGGTGGTGCGGTGTTGTGACGCCCTCGGGGTGATGGCGGCGGACCTGCTGACGCTGGGGCGGCCCGAGGTCGGTGAGGTCCGCGAGGGGTTCGTGGCCGGGCGCGGTGGGTCGTCGACCATGCCGCACAAGCGGAACCCGGTGCTGTCGGTGCTGGTGAACAGCGCGGCACTGCGAGCTCCCGGGCTGGGGGCGCAGCTGCACCTGTGCGCGGCGCGGGCGGTGGACGAGCGTCCGGACGGGGCGTGGCACGCGGAGTGGCCGGCGTTGCGGGCGTTGCTGGAGCTGGCCGTGGTGGCGGGTTCGCAGGCCGCGGAACTGGTGGAGGGGCTCGAGGTGCGCGCCGACGTGATGGCGCGGCGGGCTGCCGAGGCCGCTCCTGATCTTTTGGCGGAGCGTGGTGGCGGGACGGATCCGGGGTCGTACCTGGGGGCGGCCGGGGTGTTCGTGGACGAGGCGTTGAAGCGGTGGGAGGTGCGGTGTCCTACGACGAGGGCATGAAGGTCCGGCGTGAGGTGCTCGGTGACGCGCATGTGGACAGGGCGGCGCCGGACGAGTTCACTCGCGACTTCCAGGAGTTCATCACGAAGTACGCGTGGGGTGAGGTGTGGACGCGGCCCGGGCTCGACCGGCGGATGCGCAGTGCCGTCACCCTGACGGCGTTGATCGCGCACGGGCATTGGGACGAGCTGAAGCTGCACGTCGCCGCGGCGCTGCGGAACGGGCTGAGCGAGGCGGAGATCGGCGAGGTGATCCTGCAGAGCGCCATCTACTGCGGGGTGCCCGCGGCGAACCACGCCTTCTCGGTGGCCCGGCAGGTCCTGAAGGAACACTCTTAATACTCCCGCTCACCAAGGAGTTCTAATGACGCGCACGCAGGTCGGCATCGTCGGTGCGGGACCGGCGGGGCTGATGCTCTCGCACCTGTTGTCCCTCAACGGGATCGACAGTGTCGTCATCGACAACAGAACACGCGTGGAGATCGGGAAGACGGTCCGCGCCGGCATCCTGGAAGCCGACAGCGCGCGACTGCTGGCCGACACCGGAGTGTCGGATCGGGTGCTGCGCGAAGGGCATCCGCACGAGGGCATCGACCTGCGGTTCGGCGGCGAGAGCCATCGCGTCGACTTCCGCGCGCTGGTCGGCGAGTCGGTCTGGCTCTACCCGCAGACCGACGTGTTCGTGGACCTGGCGAACGCGCGCGAACGCGACGGCGGCGACGTGCGGTTCGGCGTCAGCGACACGTCCGTCGACGTCAGCGGGCCCGCGATCCGGTTCACCGACAGCGACGGGATCGCGCAGGAGGTGCGCTGCGACCTGCTCGTCGGGGCGGACGGCTCCCGTTCGATCTGCCGCGCCGAGGTGCCGGAAGCGTTGCGCCGGCACAGTTCCCGCGAGTACCCGTTCGCCTGGTTCGGCATCATCACCGAGGCGCCGCGCAGCGCTCCCGAACTGGTCTACGCGCACTCGCCGCGCGGGTTCGCGCTGATCAGCCAGCGCACCGAGACCCACCAGCGCATGTACTTCCAGTGCTCGCCGGAGACCGACGCCGCCGCCTGGTCCGACGACCGGATCTGGGAGGAGCTGCAGGCGCGCGTGGCGGGCCCGGACGGATTCGCGTTGAAGGAAGGCCCGATCACCGAGAAGACCGTGCTGCGCTTCCGGTCGTTCGTCGCGGAACCCATGCGCCACGGCAACCTGCTGCTCGCGGGCGACGCCGCCCACACCGTGCCGCCGACCGGTGCCAAGGGCCTGAACCTGGCCCTGGCCGATGTGAGCGTGCTCAGCGAGGTCATCGAACGCGCGTTGCTCAAGAACGACCCGGACGCCCTGGACGCGTACGGCCCGCGCGCACTCGACCGCGTGTGGAAGGCACAGCACTTCTCGTACTGGATGACGACGATGCTGCACTCCCTGCCCGCCGCGACGGACTTCGACGTGCGCAGGCAACTCAGCGAACTGGCCTCGGTCGTCGGCTCGGAGGCGGGCTCGCGCTACCTGGCCGAGGGGTACACGGGCTGCTGGCCCGCTTGAGCGAGACTGGAGCGCGGTCGGTGAGACTGGCCCGATGGACATCGCGGCGCTGCGCCTCGGCAACATCGGGCGGCTCCGGTCGGCGGAGGACGTCGTGCGCTCGCTCGGCGCAATGCAGGGCCAGGACTACGGCCAGTCCCTGTGGGCCATCGGCCTGCGCACGGCCGGGGAACGCATCGCCGACGTCGAATCAGCGCTGCAGTCCGGTCGTGTCGTCCGCACGTGGCTGATGCGAGGCACGATCCACTACGTCCTGGCCGAGGACGTCCGCTGGATGCTGGGCCTCTTCGGCGCCCGCGACCTTGCCCGCCTGACCCCCAAGGCGTGGGCCTACCACCACATGACGCCCGAACTGATGTCGTTGGCGCGCAAGACTTTCGTGGAGGCTTTGACCGGAGGCGGCTGTCTCACCCGGCGCGAGATGATCTCCCTCATGGCGGGCGTCGGCATTCCGGACGACCGGCAGCAGAGCTACTTCACGTTCATCCACCTCGCCCAGGAGGGCTTGGTCGTACCGGGACCGCCACGCGGCAAGGAGCAGACGTTCGTGCTCCTGGACGAATGGGCGCCACACCAACGTTCGTTGGACGGCGACGAGGCGATGGCGGTGCTGGCGTCACGCTTCTTCGGCAGCCACGGCCCGGCGACCCTGGCGGACTTCGCGAACTGGTGCGGCATCGGCGTCCGCGAGGCCTCCCGCGGCCTGGAAGCGGTGAAGTCGTCGCTGGTGTGCGAGACGTTCGACGGCAAGGAGTACTGGTTGCCGCCGGACCTCACACCGGCCTTGGGTGCGTTCGTGCTGCCCGCCTACGACGAGCTTCTGATCGGCTACAAGGACCGTGGCGCGTTCTTCACCCGGTATGGCGAGATACCGATCTCCACCTACAACGGCATGTTCCACGCGACTCTCATCGAGGACGGGCAGATCGCCGGTCTGTGGCGGCGAGTCCTGAAGAAGACCTCCGTGGACGTCGAACTGAGGCCGCTGCCGGGCTTCGACGTCGACCGGCTTGTGGACCACATCGGGCGGTTCGGCGAGTTCCTCGGCCTGCCGGTGCGGACCGTCGTGAAGGACGCGCCAGAGGCGGGGTCGTCGAAGGTCAGCTGGCGCTCCCGCAAGTGAGCACCTCCACCTCACCACCCCGATGACCGGGCGGAACGACCGCGACCGCGTCCGCGAGCGCCGCACCCCACAACGACCCCGGCCGGTCGTGCCCGACGGGTACGGCCAGGGCGCCGGACCTGGTGACCGGGACCAGGCGGGTGTCGCGCGGGTGAGCGTTCACATCGCCCAGCCAGGCGGTGACCGGTGGGTTCGTGGTGTGCCCGCCCAGGGCGTCGAGCAGGGGGTGGAGCAGGGTCAGCACGGCGGCGTGCGCGGCGAACGGGTTGCCTGGCAGGCCGACGACGAAGCGGCCGTCGGGCAGGACGGCGAGCAGCATCGGGTGACCGGGGCGGCAGGCGACGCCGCTGACGAGGACTTCGGCGCTCAGGTTCGCGAGCACGCGGCGGAGGTGGTCGGCCGGGCCTACCGAGGTGGCGCCGCAGGTGATCAGGACGTCGGCCTGGTTCGAGGTGAGGGCATCAGTCAGTTCGGGCATGAGGGCCGCCCGGTCGGAGGTGAGGGCGTCGGCCAGGGCGTCCGGGTCGTCGCGCAGGTGGGTGGTGCCGAGGAGGTCGGCGTTGTGCAGCAGGCCGGGGAGCATCGGGCCGATGGCGTCGCGGACCCGGCCTGGGCGGGGTGGGCCGGCGTGGAGGAGTTCGTCGCCGGTGACGATGACGGCCACGCGTGGGCGGCGGTGAGCCAGGAGCGTGTCGTGGCCCGCTGCGGCGGCCAGGCCGAGGACGGCAGGGGTGATTCGAGAGCCGGCGGGGACCAGCTCGTCGCCTGCTGACCAGTCCTCGCCTCGGCGGCGGATGTGCTTGCCGGGCAGCGCTTCGGCGATCAGCAGAGCGCCGTCCGCCGAACAGAGTTCGACGGGGACGACGGCCTCCGAGCCCTCCGGCACCGGCGCCCCCGTGGCCACCCCGAACGCCTCGCCCACCGCCAATGGCCCCGGCACCGGATCTCCCGCGGCCACCCGCCCGACGACGGTCCACGGCCCAGGCCCGGCCACCGCGAACCCGTCCATCGCCGAGGTGTCACAGGTCGGCTGACTGGCGAGCGCCCGCACAGCCGACGCCAACGCCAACCCCACAGCAGAGGGCAGGGCGAGCTCGATCGCGTCCAGAGGCTTCGCGGCATCGCGGGCCGTCTGGCGGGCCAGCGTCCAAGGCATGTTCATCAGGGCTCCCGTGGTATAGCCTACCGAATACTGTATGCAATCCTCGGGACGGGGTGAAGGGCATGCCAGTCGCGACTTACGTACGTGATCACGTCGGCAGGCTCTACCGGGTGGGGGAGACCGACGTCGAGGCGTCGGGGCGTTCGCGTCGCACGGTGCTGTGGGCCGCTTGGGCGGCGATGCTCGCGGCCGGCATCGGGCAGTACGGGTTCGGGGCGCTCATTCCTCAGTTGCGGGACCGGTGGAGTGTGCCGGAGTTGTTCTGGGCGCTGGCGTTGTGGACCGTGTGCCAGGCGGGCACGGCGTTTCCTGCAGCCTGGCTGAGAGACCAGAAGCGGCTCACGTCCTCCGGCGCCATGTGGATCGGGGCTGCCCTGTGCGGCGCCGGCCTGATCACGCTCGGGCAGAACCAGTTGGTCGGGTACGCGATTCTCGGTGGCATCGGGGCCGGGCTGGTCTACGCGACGTGCGTCAGCACGGTGGTCCGCTGGTATCCGGAGCGGGTGACGCGCAAAGTCGCGTTCGTCAGCGGGGCGTTCGCGTACGGGTCGGTGCCGTTCGTGCTGGCCGCCGGGTTCTTCTTCGGTGGCGGGTTCCTGGTGCAGGCCGGGGTCGCGATCGCTGCCGTCCTGGCGGTGGCGGGCGCGTTGGTGAAGGATCCGCCCGAGCACTGGTGGCCACCGCACGTCCCGCCGCGCGAGTGGGCGCTCGATCGCGCCAGGGTGCCGAACCGGTCTGCTCTCAAGGAGTTCCGGACGCACGAGGCCATGCGGTGCGGCACGTTCTGGTGGCTGTACGGCGGTGTGGCGTTCGCGGCGGCGGTGTCCCTTTACGACCTGGCGTACTTGCCGTTGTTCGTCGGTGACAAGGCGCTCGGCGTTGTCGCGCTGGCCACGCTAGCTGCCGCGACAGGTACCGGTCGCGTGCTGGTCGGGTGGATCTCGGACCGGATCGGTCGCAGGAAGGCGCTCGTCTGGACGCTGGCGACGGGCGGGCTGGCGCAGTTCGTGTTGTTGTACAGCCAGAACGTGCCGGGGTTGCTCATCGGCGCCACGTTCGCGGGTCTCGGCACCGGGTGCTGCTATTCGCTGCTCGTCGGCGTGACGAGGGAGTACTTCGGCGAGGCGAACGGCGCGCAGAACTTCGGCGTGCTCTACACCGCCAAAGCCGCCGGAGCGCTGATCGCCGCGATCGTCCTTGCCTCGCAAGGGCACACGTTCGCGTTCATCGCGGCGGGCGTGCTCGGCCTGGCGGGCGCGGTGCTCACCGGGCACCTGTCGCAGCCGGGGAGGCCGCGCCTGTGAGCCGCGTGCCGCGGCTCTCGAAGGGCTGGCACCGGACGCCGGCGGACGGCTGTTGCCTGATGGAACTGACGTCGGTGCTCGCGGGCGAGGTGTGGTCGGACCGGCCCGCCTGCGTGCACCCGGTGCTGGCGTGCGTGGCGCGGTGCGTCAACGACCAGTCCACAGAGGCTGGACGGCGCAAGCTGCTTCCGTACGCCACCAAGGTGATCGGGACGCGGCAAGCGTCAGCCCAACGTCTGATAGCACATTGCACGAGGAGCGCCGGGATCGTCGTGCCGAGGTGGTGGCCGCGCGACTGGGTCGTGGCCTCGGCCGTGAGGGCGTTGTCCGGGGACGAGGTGTTGCGGCGCCTGCTCGACGAGTGCGTCGCGATCTGCAGGGAGGCGGGTCATGGGACGAGTGACGAGCAGGCGGCGCGTGGTGCGGCTGGTGGACGACGCGGTCACCGTGCGGCCGGACACGCTGGCGGTCGAGGAACCACTGGAGATCCGCGTGCGGGGCAAGTCCCTCGCCGTGACCATGCGCACGCCGGGTGACGACTTCGACCTGGCCGCGGGATTCCTCGTCAGCGAGGGCGTGGTGCGCTCGCCGTCCGACATCGTGTCGATCCGCTACTGCGCGGGCGCCACGGCCGACGGCGGCAACACCTACAACGTTCTCGACGTCGGGCTCGCCGAAGGCGTCGCGCCGCCCGACCCGTCGATAGAGCGGAACTTCTACACCACCTCGTCCTGCGGCCTGTGCGGCAAGGCGAGTCTCGACGCCGTGCGCACCGTCGCGACCTGGCAGGTGGCGTCCGACCCGATCCGCCTCGACCCGAAGACGATCACGGAGTTCCCCACGAAACTCCGTGCCGCGCAACGGGTCTTCGACCGCACCGGCGGCCTGCACGCGGCCGGCCTGTTCGACGCCCAGGGCACTCTCCTGTGCCTGCGCGAGGACGTCGGCCGGCACAACGCGGTCGACAAGGTCGTCGGCTGGGCCACCCGCACCGGACGGCTGCCGCTGAGGGGAACCGTGCTGCAGGTGAGCGGGCGGGCGTCGTTCGAACTGGTGCAGAAGGCGGTCATGGCGGGGATCCCGGTGCTCACGGCGGTGTCCGCGCCGTCGTCGCTCGCCGCCGACCTGGCCGAGGAGATGGGCGTGACGCTCGTCGGGTTCCTGCGGGGCTCATCGATGAACGTCTACACGGGCGGCCACCGGCTGGGAGTGACGGCGGGCGTGCGTTAGTGCTGGACCAGGCCGCCGACCGGTACCGCAGCGACATGCCCGGTCGGCGGCCTCTCCGCGAAGAGGGCCAGACCGACGTCGACCAGTGAGGACCGGCGCAGTCCCGCGACGTCGGCGAGCGGTGTCCACACAGGATCGATGGTCGCGCCGTTCGGTTCCGGGCGCGGTTCGCCGGTGATCCGGACCTGGTAGAAGACGCCGACGTTCTGGTGGGGCCCCAGTTCGGACAGGTGGCGTTCGTCGGCGGGGACGACGCGGGAGTCCACGCCCAGCAGCCGCTCGACCTCGCCGGTGCAGCCGGTCTCCTCCGCGACCTCGCGGACCACCGCGTCGAACGGATCTTCGCAGTGCTCCACCGCGCCGCCGGGCAACGACCACTGGTCTTCGCTGTGCGTGTTCACGCAACGAACGAGCAGCACGCGGTCGTTCTCGACGCTGACGGCGTACGCGGCCAAACGGAAGCTCATACGGGCACGTTAGCCCGTAAGGGGTCCTCCGCGAGGATGATGCCGCGCGGCGGACGCGATCTTGAACGCCGCGACCTACCGTTCTCCCCATGTTGACTGTCAGGGGGATCAGCCGGAGCTTCGGCGATCACAAGGTGCTCGACGAGGTGAGCTTCGACGTCCGGCCCGGCCGGATGACGGGCTTCCTGGGCGCCAACGGGTCGGGCAAGACGACCACGATGCGCATCGTGCTGGGGGTGCTCGCCGCGCACGGGGGCTCGGTGAGCTGGCAGGGGACCGAGGTGCGGCCGGACAACCGGCCGGACTTCGGGTACATGCCGGAGGAACGCGGGCTCTACCCGAAGATGAAGGTGCGCGACCAGATCACGTGGCTGGCGCGGTTGCACGGCGTCGACCGCGAGACCGCGCAGCGCAATACCGACGAGCTGCTCGAGGACCTGGAGCTGACCGGGCGGGCCGGCGACCGGCTCGAGGAGCTGTCGCTCGGCAACCAGCAGCGCGTGCAGATCGCCGCCGCGCTGGTGCACGACCCGGACGTGCTGATCCTCGACGAGCCGTTCTCCGGCCTCGACCCGATCGCCGTCGAGACCGTGCTGGACGTGCTGCGCAAGCGCGCCGCCAACGGGGTGCCGGTGCTGTTCTCGAGCCACCAGCTGGCCATCGTGGAACGGCTCTGCGACGACGTCGTGATCATCTCGAAGGGACGGATCGCGGCGAACGGGTCACGCGAGGAGCTGCGCGCCCGGCACGCGGGGGAGCGCTACGAGATCGTCGTCGCGGAGGACGCGGGCTGGGTCCGCGACGTGCCCGGCGTGACGATCCTCGACCTCGACGGGCCGCGCGCGGTGTTCGAGGCGGAACCCCAGCAGGTGCTCAGGGCGGCGCTGGACCGCGGCGAGGTCCGCTCGTTCACGCCCGTCGTGCCCACGCTGGACGAGATCTTCAAGGAAGTGATCTGACATGGCCCGTGCGTCCTTCAGCCAGGCGACGTGGCTCGTCGCCGAACGCGAGATGAAGACCCTGTTCGGTACCAAGGGTTTCTGGATCGGCTTCGCCTTCACGGTCGTCGGGTTGTTCGCGCTCACCGTGCTGCCGACGGTCTTCGGCGGTGACGACCCGAAGGTCGCCGTGGTCGGCTCCGCCTCGCAGGCGGTGCAGGGCAAGGCACTCGACGTCCGCGAGGTCGGCAGCGTGCAGGAGGCCTCTGACCTGGTCAGGGCCGACGACGTCGAGGCCGCGATCGTGCCGGACGGCGCCGGGATCAAGGTCCTCGCGCTCAACTCCCCGCCGAACAGCGTGATCCGCGAGCTCGTCGAGTCGCCTCCGGTGGAACTGCTCGAAGCCTCGGCGGTCACCTCCGGCCAGCGGTCGGTCACCGTGATCGTGTTCGGGCTCGTGTTCCTGATGTTCGGCATGGGCGGCGCGGCCATCGCGCAGAGCACCGTGACCGAGAAGCAGACGCGGATCGTGGAGATCCTCGTGTCGACGGTGCCGGTGCGGGCACTGCTCGCGGGCAAGATCCTCGGGCACACCATCCTCACGCTCGGCCAGGTCGTCGTGCTGGCACTGGCGGCACCGATCGCGTTGCGGGTCGCGGGACTCGGCGAGCTGCTGGGGGTGGTGGCGCCCGCGCTCGGCTGGTTCATCCCGTTCCTGATGCTCGGGTTCGTGCTGATCTCGTCGATGTGGGCCGTGGCGGGCGCGCTGGTCAGCCGCCAGGAGGACCTCGGCTCGACGATGGGCCTGGTCATGATCGCCGTGATGGGACCGTACTTCGGCGTGCAGTTCTTCTACGAGAACCCCGCCGTGCTCAAGGTGATGTCGTTCGTGCCCTTCACGGCCGGCGTCGCGATGCCGGTGCGGTTGTTCGCGGAGCAGGCCAAGGCGTGGGAGGCGATCCTCTCGCTCGGCATCCTCGCGGTGACGGTCGTGGTGATCCTGCTGGTCGCGTCGCGGCTCTACACCGGCTCGTTGCTGCAGACCGGTGCACGGGTGAAGCTCTCGAAGGCCTGGGCACCTGCAGAATAGGGCGCATGATCGCTGATCCGATTCGCCTCGCCGTCGTCGGCCTGGGAGCCATGGGCACCCGGATGCTGACGGCGGCGCGGTCACATCCCGGCTTCACCGTGGTCGCGGGTGTCGACGTCGCACCCCGCACGCTCGACATCCCGGTCTTCACCACGCTGGACGACGTGCTGTCCGATGTGGACGCGGTGTACATCTCGACGCCACCCGCGTCGCACGCCGAACTCGTGCACCGGGCTTTCGCGGCCGGCAAGGCGGTGTTCTGCGAGAAGCCGCTGGCCGTCGACCTCGCCGAGGCCCGCGCGATGGCCGAAGCCGCTGAAGGACGCCCGAACGCGGTCAACTTCGCGCTCTCCGACATGGCGGCGACGATCGAGATCGAACGACGGCTACCCGAGCTCGGCACGCTGCGGGGCGTCGAGATCCGGCTGCAGTTCCCGCGGTGGCCCAGGGCGTTCCAGGCGGACGCGACCTGGCTGTCGCGCTCCGAGCAGGGCGGGTTCGTCCGCGAGGTGTTGTCGCACTTCGTCTACCTGACCGACCGGATGCTCGGGCCGGTCACCGTCGAGTCGGTCTCGTCGGACTTCCCCGAGCCCGGCGCGGCCGAGGTCGCGGCCCGCGGTGTGCTGCGGGGCAGTGGCGTGCCGGTGCACGTGTCGGCGTTCTCCGGACTGGCCGGGCCCGAGATCTACGAGTGGACCGCGTGGGGCACCGAACGGTCGTTGCGCCTCGGCCAGTGGGCCCTGCTGTCCACTTCGGACGGAGGACCGTGGGAACCGGTGCCGCTGGAGCAGACCGGGTCCGACTACTCGCGGCTCACGCTGTTCGCGCAGGCCGTGCGGGGCGAGCACCCGCGTGACCTGGCGGACTTCGCGAGCGGGCGGCGCGTGGCCGAGGTGGTCGAGGCTTTCCTGCGGTGATCCGCCGGATCTTGTGAGGCACGCATCCGGCCGAACCTCGACCGGATGCACGCCCACGTCCTCCTCAGCCGAGCACCTCGCGGAGCTTGACCGCGAACTCCTCCGGCTTGCCCGCGTAGCCGAACTCGCCGCCCATGAACCCGCCGTGGTGGCTCGGGAACACGACGGCCTCCTGGCCGAGCAGCGTCGCGGTGTGCCGGGCTGTGCGCGCGGTGAACGCGTCGCCGGTCTCCTCACCCACGGCGAGCACGATGCGCGCGGGCGCGGCGATCAGGTCCTGCACCCGGAGCTGGTAGTCGGTGATGGCGAGCGAGGCGGTCCCGAGCAACGGGTCGTCGCGCTTGCCGTCGTCCTCGGACGGCATCCCGAACTGCGCGGGGTCCGGCAGGGGCTGCGCGAAGTACTCGTCGGTGTACTCGCCCTGGTGCGAGCTCATGTGCAGGAACGCCGCCATGCCCGCGCCCTGACCCTTGGCCTGGTAGGCGTCCATGAACGCGTCGCGGGCCTTGCGGGCGGCGGCCGCGTCGGGCAGCACGTCGATCAGCGGTGGCTCGTGGGCGACGAGGGTGAGGACGTCGCCGGGGTAGGCCGCCACGAGCTCGAGGGCCGTGACCGCGCCGCCGCTGGACGCGAACAGGTCGACCGGGCCGCCCACGGCCTGGATCACCGCGTGCACGTCCGCCGCCTGGGTCTGCGGCGTGTTGTCGGTGCGGCCGTCCGAACGGGTGCTCCTGCCGATGCCACGCGGGTCGTAGGTGATCACCTTGCGGTCGGGGAACTGCGCGCGCAGGGCCGTGAAGCCGCTGGCGTCCATGGGCTGGCCGATCATCATCAACGGCCGGCCCTCACCGCTCACGTCGTACGTGATGGCGGCGCCGTCTGTCTCGAGAACGTGAGTTTCCATGCGATTCTCCCCAGTGGAGTCGGGTCTGAGCAGCCTAGTCACAGACGTGAACCCCGATGGGCTGACAGGCCGATCGACCTGCATGTATTCGGCTGTTATCAAAGGTCGCATGACACGTACAGCAGTGGTGACCGGCGGCGGCACGGGCATCGGCAGGGCAGTGGCGGCACGGCTCGTGGAGCAGGGCCTGGACGTGGTGATCACCGGACGCAGGGAGGACGTCCTGAAGGCGGCGGCCGACGAGATCGGCGCGCGGGCGGTCGTGTTCGACGCGGCGGACCCCGAGTCGGTGGAGGCGGCGCTGCCGGACCTCCCGTCCTCGGTGGACGTTCTGGTCAACAACGCGGGCGGCAACATGACCCGGCGCCTGCCCGCGCCGCGGAACCTGTCCGACGTGAAGAACCTGTGGCTCGCGAACTACGAGTCCAACGTGATCAGCGCCGTTCTCGTGACGACCGCGCTGGAGCCGCGGCTGGCCGACAACGCGCGGGTCGTGACGCTCGGCTCGATCGCGGGCCGGCGGGGTTCGGGTGCCTACGGCGCGGCCAAGTCCGCGGTCGAGGCGTGGACGGCGGACCTCGCGTTCGCCGTCGGGGCAAGGGGGATCACGGTCAACGTGGTGTCGCCGGGTGTCACCGAGGACACCGAGTTCTTCGGCGGGACCCTGAGCGAGGAGCGGCGCAAGAAGCTCGTCGGAAGCCCCGCGAACGGCCGCGCGGGCACCCCGGCGGACGTCGCCTCCGCGATCACGTTCCTGACCTCGCCGGAGGCCGGGCACATCACCGCCCAGGTCATCGGGGTGAACGGCGGAGCCGGGCTCGGACGCTGAACGCGACGACCGCGACCAGCACGACCACGAGCGCGATCCACGAGAACTCCGCGAGGTAGTGCTCGGCGGCCTCTCCGACGAAGTAGACGGCCGCCGTCGTGCCGCCGGCCCACGCGATGCCGCCAGCCGCGTTGGCCAGCAGGAACTTCCCGTAGTGCATGCCCATCGTGGCCGCGAGCGGACCGGACAGGATCCGCAGCAGCGCCACGAACCGGCCGAAGAAGACCGCCCAGGCGCCGTACTTCTCGAACAGCGCCTGGGCGCGGCCGACCTTGTCCGCGCTGAAGTGGCGGGGGAACTTCTCGCCCGCCCAGCCGAAGATCCGCGGGCCGAACCGCGTGCCCAGCGCGTACCCGGCGCTGTCGCCGATGATCGCGCCGGCGGAGGCCGCGACGCCGACCCAGACCGGTGAGACGCCGTCGTGGTGCGAGGCCATGAGCGCCGCCGCGACCAGCACGACCTCGCCCGGCAGCGGGATCCCCATGCTCTCGACCCCGACCACCAGACCCACGACGAGGTAGACCAGCAACGGCGGAACGACGTGGAGCCACTCGGTCAGCACAACCGCGATCTTCCTCCAACCGGATGGGATCGGCCACGAGACGCGGCCGTCTCGGTAGTGTGCTGATCATCGGGACGAGGGGGCGGTTGTGGGGAGCCAGTTCGGCTTACTGCTGCGTCAATGGCGGCAGCGGGCGGGATTGAGCCAGGAGGCGCTCGCGACACGCGCCGCCGTGGGCATCCGCACGGTGCGAGGGCTGGAAACCGGCGAACGGACCGATCCGCGCATGGGCACCGTGCGCGCGTTGGCCGACGCTCTGGAGCTCACCGGAGCCGAACGGGTCGAGCTGTTCTCGGCCGCCGGGCGCGACGAACCCGTGGTCGTGGCGGAGCCGGTCCGGTTCGACCCGCTGCACGAGGCCGTCGAGACGTTGAAGGTCGCGGTCGAGGGCCGGTGGCGGCGCGAGGAGGAGCAGCGGCAGATCCACGACCCGGTGCCGTTGCCGGTGCGGTGGGACGCGGCGCCCGCGACGTGGATGGACAGCTGGCTCAACATCGGCGGTGAGGCAAGGCTCGGCGGAAGCCTGGACCAGGTCGTCGAGGTGTACCGCAGGGTCGGGTCGCGGCGGCTGGTCGTGCTGGGGCGGGCCGGGTCCGGCAAGACGGTGCTGACCACGCGGTTCGCGCTGGACCTGCTGGGTACCCGCTCGCCGGCCGACGCCGTACCGGTGATCTTCGGCCTCGGCGCGTGGCACCCCGGGCGCGTGGGGCTGCGCGACTGGCTCGCCGACCAGCTCACGCGTGATCACCCGTTCCTCGCGGCTCCCGGACCCAGCGGCGGCACGCTGGCGGCGGCGCTGGTCGACTCGCAGCGCGTGTTGCCCGTGCTGGACGGCTTCGACGAGATTGCCAGCGGACTGCACCGGTTGGCGCTCAACGCGTTGAACACCACCACTCTGCCGTTGCTGCTCACGAGCCGTGTGGACGAGTACCGCGACGCCGTCGAGGGCACGGACGTGCTGACGTCGGCTGCCGCTGTGGTGCTGGCCGATCTGGCAGTCGACGACCTCGCGGATTACCTGCCGCGCACCACCCGCAAGACCGGGCCGGGCGGCAACGTCTGGAAGCCCGTGCTGGACGAGGTGCGGTGCGGCGGTCCGCTCGCCGAGGTGCTGACGACGCCGTTGATGGTGGCGCTCGCCCGGCGGATCTACAGCGACACCCCGGACCACGACCCGGCCGTGCTGCTGACCCTGCACGAGCCCGACGAGATCGAACGCCACCTGCTCGGCAGCTTCATACCTGCTGTATACGGCTCGGATACCGAACGTGTACAGCCTTGGCTCGGGTACCTCGCGGACCACCTGACCAGGCTCGGCACCCACGACATCGCGTGGTGGCGGTTCGGCGGCTCGTCGGTGGTGACGGGTCTGGGTGTCGGGCTGGCGGTCGGCGTCGCGGACCTCGTGCTCGAGACGGCGCTGGAGGGCTTCCTCGGCGCCAGGGGTCTGCTGTTCGCGGTGATGATCGGCCTGGTCACCGGCCTCCTGTTCGGGGTGGCGCACTGGTACGTGGCGCGCAGGACGCCGATCGAACCCGTGCGGACCCGGCTGCGGCTGCGTGGCCGCGCCGGCAGGCGGGTGTGGTCGCGCGGACTGCTCGGGCTGGCGTTCGGCGGGGCGATCGGCGCCGCGTACGGGCTGGTGCGCGCGATGGCGTTCTGGCTGGTGGTGCCCGAGTTCGGGATGACGGCCGGGGTGCTGGTCGACGTCGGCGTGTTCGGCCTGGTGTTCGGCTTCGGCGCCGGGCTGGTGTTCGCCGTGGTCGCCGCGATGGAGGCACCGCTCGACGTGCGGTCGGCGGGCAGTCCGGACGGGTTGCTGACCGCGAACCGGAGTGCGGTGCTCGGCCTCGTCGCGGTGATGGCGCCGGTGTTCGCGGTGTTCGTCGCGGGGGCCACCGGCGTCGTCGCGAGTGGTCTGACGGTGTTGCGGTTCGAGGTGGTGTGGAGCCCGACGACGGCCCTGGCGCTCGGGCTCGTCGGCGGCGTCGGCGGAGGGCTCGCGTACGTGCTGAGCCTGACCGCGTGGGGCCAGTGGGTCGTGTTCGCACGCGTCTGGCTGCCGCTGACCGGGAACCTGCCGTGGGGTCTGCCGGCGTTCCTCGACGACGCGTACCGGCGCGGCGTGCTGCGCCGGGCGGGTGCGGTCTACCAGTTCCGGCACGCGCGCCTGCAGGACCACCTCACGCGTTCGCGCTGATCAGACGGACCGGCCACAAGTGGCCGGTCGTCTGGCCTGTTCCCCCGTCCTGCCCGGCTGTGATCGTCGCCGGGGACGAGGGAGGGGATTCCAGGGGTGTCAGGCATCAACTGGGAGGCGTACAGCCATGAAGAGTTGCACCGCATGCTGTGGCAGGACGCTGATGTCGCCGACGTGAGCGCGGTGGCGCAGGAGTGGACGCGTCACCGGGCCGCGCTGGCCTCGCACGCCGAGGTGCTGCGGGAGCAACGGGCCGCGTTGACGGAGGGGTGGACCGGGGCCGCGGCGGAGGAGGCCGCCGCACGGCTGGGGGCGCTGGCGGAGCGGATCGAGAAGATCAGCGAGCTGGCGGTCGCGGGGCAGAAGGCCGCGCAGGACTCCGCTGACGCGCTGGCGTCGGCCCGGGCCTCGATGCCGCCGCCACCGGGGCCGGGGGTGACGATGCCGGCGTTCGCCGGGCTGCCGAGCGCGCCGGCACCGTTCGCGCCGCCCAGTGGGCCGGGGACGTTCACGCCGCCCAGTGGACCGGGGACGTTCGCGCCGGCGCCGTTCGCATTGCCTGGTGCGCCGGGGTCCATGACGTTGTCCAGCGCACCCGCGCCATTCGCGCTGCCCAGCGCACCCGCGCCGTTCGCTCTACCGAGCGCACCGACACCATCCGGCTCGGGCTTCTTCTTCTACTTCGGCGCCGCGTCCGCCGACCAACAGAAGGCCCAGGCCGTCCGGGCGATGCAGACCTACGAGTCCAGCCTCAACGGCAGCGGCCGGATCATCGACGACGCCCGCGGCGCCGTCCCGCAGGCTGCCGCACCGCGCGGCGCCACCTCGCAGGCGGCTGTCGCACCCCGCGCCACCTCGGCGACGGTGAAGACACCCAGCTCGGGTGGCGTGCCCTGGCAACGACTCGTGAGCGGCGGCTCCACATCCACGCGTGGCCCGGTGGCCAGCACGACCGCCCCGGTGAGCCAGCAGCTCACGCCAGGGATGCGTGCCGGGGTGATGTTCGGCCAGCACGGCGCAATCACCGCGACCGGCTCCCTCACCGCAGAAGGCCGTCCCTCGGCCCAGAACAACGCGATGGGCGCACCACCGGCGAGTGGCGCGCGCAAGGACGAGGACCAGGAGCACGAGAACCAGATGCCCACGCTCGACCACGACCTGTTCGCGGTGACCGAGCGGGTGTCTCCGGCCGTGATCGGGGAGGAGCAGTGACCGGCTACGAGGTGTCGCCCGACGGGTTGCGGGAGCGGGTCAGGTCCCTGAGCAGGCTCGCCGAGCAGACCGCCGCCCTGGTGGCGACGGCGAGCAGGCTGGCGGAGCGGCAGCCGTTGCTCGGCACCGCGCCGCCCGCCCAGGACCTGTCGCGGCGGCTCAAGGACGCCGGGTCGGGGCTCGCCGGTGAGGTGGGTGCCGCCGAACGTGAGGTGCGCGAGTTCCGGCAGTTGCTCGCGGAGATCGAGTCGACCTACACCGAGACCGACGCCGAGCAGGCGCGGAAGGTGGGCCGGTGATCGCCTTCGACCTGGTGGAGATGGACCTGCTCGCCACGCACGCCGGGGTGCGCTGGCCGTTCCCGCTGCGGGTGCCGTCGTTCGGCAAGCGCGCGGACGAACGCGCGGCGCTGCTCTCCGAGGCGGGCCACGGGTTGCAGGCGCGGGGACTCGCGGCATCGCACGGGCCGACCGGCATGGCCGCCGCACTGGTCACGGCGCTGCACGAGCACACCGTCGTGGTCGACCTCGTCGTGCCCGGAACGGGCGCGGTCGCGATGGTCTACGGCGACGACGCGCTCGTGTGCACGCAGACCGGGAGCACGGTACGGGTCGCGCACGTCGAGGCGGAGACGCTCGGCGACGAGTTGGCGGCGTTGGTGCCGCAGGTCAGGGCCGCGCAGCTGATGCCGATCACCCTGCCGCCCGGCGCCGGGCTCGACCTGGAGGTCACCGGGCAGGGGCAGGCGGGCGTGGTCAGGGGCGGGCGGCGACAGGAAGTGTCCTGGTTGGACAGTGCGGGCGGACGGGTCAGGGTCGACGTCGGGGAGGACGGCTGGGTCAGCGTCAACCCGGTGCGGCACCACGACCTGGTCCGTGCGATCGGTGAGCTCGCCGCGGTCGCGCGAGCCTGGAGGTAGGGGGAGAAGTGGATCCAGCACAGTGGCTGGCGGACTACCAGGAACGACTGGAGCGCGTCGCGTACAGCGCGCGGTCGGCGAGCGCGAGCCTGGCCGAGGTGGGCGCGACGGCGACCTCGCCGCGCGGTGAGGTGACCGTGACGGTGAACGCGGGCGGCGTGCTCGGCGACGTCGCGCTGACGCCGGCGGCGCGCAGGCTCGACGTCGACACGCTCGCGATGCTGATCGTCAGCACCGCGCGGGAGGCGCAACGGCTGGCGAGCGCCCGCATGACCGAGGTGATGGCCGACTACCTCGGCGAGAGCGACGCGCTGCACCAGATCACGAGGCACCTGCCGGAGGCCGTGCGATGAGCTTCACCGCCGACCACGAGCAGTTGCGCCGGCACGCGAAGACCCTGACCGGGTACGCCGACCGGTTGTCCGGCACCGGGTCCCGGCTGCCCGACCAGGTGGGCGAGAGGTCGCTCGGCTCGTTCGCCCAGTTCCTCAGTTCCGGCCTGAGCGGCCCGATGGGCGAGACGATGGGCGCGTTCGCCCACATCGCGTCCACGATGGACAAAGTAGGTGAGGGCATGCGGCAGACGGCCGAGAACTACCAGCGCACCGACGAGCGCAACGCCGAGGACATCACGGGAGCGGGCCGATGACCGCCGCGTTGCTCGACCAGCTCCGCGCCACGACGAATGCCATCACGAACGGTGAGTGGCTGTCGCCGGACCTGGCCCAGACCCCGAAGGCGCCGCTGGGCGAGCTGGGTTCGAACGGGAAACCGTTGCAGGCCCTGGACAGTGCGGGCGTCGGCTTCCTCACGCCCATGATCTCGTTCCTGGAAGAGCCGCTGAACCAGCTCAAGGGCGATCCGGACGGCGTCCAGCGGGGCGCGGGGGAGTTCCGCGACGCGAGCACGGCCGCGACCGCCCTCGCCGGTGAGTACGGCGAGAAGGCGGGCAGCGAGACCGACGGCTGGACCGGCGACAGCGCGGCCGAGTACGCCAAGACCGGCAAGGAGCTCGTCGACGGCGTGCTGTCGGTCGCCGAGACCGCGCTGACCAACGCCACCGCGCTGATCAAGGCGGGCGAGGTCGTCGCCCAGGTCGTCGCCGAGGTGACGCGGCTGATCACCGAGGCGGTCGGCAAGATCGTGCCGATCATGACCCAGGCGATCGCGACGGCGGCCGCCACGTTCGGGCAGAGCATCGCCGTGGCGATCCCGCAGTGCGTCCAGCTCGCCGTCGAGTGCGGTGCCCAGATCGCGGCCAAGCTCGGCGAACTGCTGGCGAGCGGCGAGAACCTGATCAAACTGGTCGAGGGCGCGCAGGCCGTGCTGAAGATCGTGAAGCAGGCCATGTCGATGATCGGCGACAAGGCTTCGGGCAACGCCGAACTGCCGACCGTCTCGGCCCGCACGGACACGGGCCGAGACAGCGAGGCGTTGCCGACCCTCACACCGGCCGGCTGACTAGCTGGTCAGGATCGCCCTGGCCAGGGCCGCGGTCTCCGACGGCGTCTTGCCGACCCTGATCCCGACCGCCTCCATGGCCTGCTTCTTGGCCTCCGCCGTGCCCGAGGACCCCGAGACGATGGCGCCCGCGTGGCCCATCGTCTTGCCCTCGGGCGCGGTGAAGCCGGCGACGTAGCCGACCACGGGCTTGGACACGTTGTCCCGCACGAACTCCGCCGCGCGTTCCTCCGCGTCGCCGCCGATCTCGCCGATCATCACGATCAGCTCGGTCTCGGGGTCCGCCTCGAACGCCTCGATCGCGTCGATGTGCGTGGTGCCGACGATCGGGTCGCCGCCGATGCCGACGCACGTGGTGAAGCCGAAGTCCTTCAGCTCGTGCATCAGCTGGTACGTCAGCGTTCCCGACTTCGACACCAGGCCGATCGAGCCGGGCTTGGTGATGTCCGACGGGATGATGCCCGCGTTGGACTTGCCGGGGCTGATGATGCCGGGGCAGTTCGGTCCGATGATCCGGGTCTGCCTGCCCTGGGCGTGCGCCCAGAACCGTGCCGTGTCGTGGACCGGGACGCCTTCCGTGATCACCACGGCCAGGCCGATCGACGCGTCGATCGCCTCGATCACCGCGTCACCGGTGAAGGCGGGCGGGACGAAGAGCACCGACACGTTCGCGCCGGTCGCGTCCATCGCCTCGGTGACCGTGCCGAACACCGGCAGCGTCACGTCGTCGAAGTCCACGGACGTGCCCGCCTTGCGGGCGTTGACACCGCCGACGACCTGCGTGCCGGCCGCGAGCATGCGACGGGTGTGCTTGACACCCTCCGCTCCCGTCATGCCCTGCACGACCACGCGGCTGTTCTCGTCGAGGAAGATCGCCATCAGGACTCCTTGCCAGCGAGAGCGGCGGCACGGCCCGCCGCGTCGTCCATCGTGTGCGCCACGGTGATCAGCGGGTGTCGTGCCTCGTCGAGGATGCGGTGGCCCGCGTCGGCGTTGTTGCCGTCGAGCCGGACGACCAGCGGCTTGTCCGCGCGGTCACCCAGCATGCCAAGGGCCTGCACGATCCCGTTGGCCACCGCGTCGCACGCGGTGATGCCGCCGAAGACGTTCACGAACACGCTGCGCACCGACGGGTCCGACAGGATGACGTCGAGGCCGTCGGCCATCACCTGGGCCGAGGCGCCTCCGCCGATGTCGAGGAAGTTCGCGGGTGCGGCACCGGCCAGCGCGACGACGTCCAATGTGGACATGACGAGCCCAGCGCCGTTGCCGATGACACCGACGCTGCCGTCGAGCTTGACGTAGTTCAGTCCCTTCTCGGCGGCCCGCACCTCCAGCGGATCACCCGAAGCGTCGTCTGTGGGACGAGAGTGCCGGAACGACGCGTTGTCGTCCAGCGTCACTTTGCCGTCCAGCGCGACGATCCGGCCGTCCTTGGTGCGTGCCAACGGGTTGACCTCGACCAGCGTGGCGTCCTCGGAGACGAAGACCTTCCACAGGGCGGAAGCGATCTCGTTGACCTGTGCAGCAATTTCCGGTGGGAACACCGCTGATGCGTCGAAGGCCGAAGCTGGCATCCGGGTGATGGAGTCCGCCATCTCCTCGATCTCCATGCCGCCGGTGGCCGAGGCCATGCCGATGAACGTCCTGTTGGCACGGTCGAGCAGGAACGACAGGTAGTACTCCTCGGCGATCTCGCTCGCCTCGGTGACCAGGACCTTGTGCACGGTGTGGCCCTTGATGTCCATCCCCAGGATGGCCGTGGCGGCAGCGAAAGCTTCGTCGGGCGACGAAGCGAGCTTGATGCCACCGGCCTTGCCGCGCCCGCCGGTCTTCACCTGTGCCTTCACGACGACAGTGCCGCCGAGTTCCGCGGCTGCCTCGCGCGCGGACTCAGGAGTGTCCGCCACGAGACCACGCGGAACGGGCACCCCGTGCCGCTCGAAGAGGTCCCGCGCCTCGTGTTCGAAAAGATCCACCGTCTACGTCCTCTCGCCGAAAACTTGCGGCCATCTATGGACATCCGGTTGGTAGCGGAGTAACGATATGCCTACCTCATACGGTATGCAATCTACAGTCGAAGCGCCAAGGGGAGCTGATCGCCGATGACGAGTTCCGCGGAGCCGGAGTCGATTCCTGAGTCCATCTCTGGTGGCCACCTGGTGGCGAAGGCCCTCAAAGCCGAGGGCGTCGACACCATCTTCACGCTGTGCGGCGGGCACATCATCGACATCTACGACGGCTGCGTGGACGAGGGCATCGCCGTCATCGACGTCCGGCACGAACAGGTCGCGGCCCACGCGGCCGACGGCTACGCGCGGATCACCGGCAAACCCGGTTGTGCCGTCGTCACCGCCGGGCCGGGCACCACGGACGCCGTCACAGGCGTCGCGAACGCGTTCCGCGCGGAGAGCCCGATGCTGCTGATCGGCGGCCAGGGTGCGTTGAGCCAGCACAAGATGGGCTCACTGCAGGACCTCCCGCACGTCGACATGATGACGCCGATCACCAAGTTCGCGGCGAACGTCCCGCACACCGCCCGCATCGCGGACATGGTGTCGATGGCGTTCCGCGAGGCCAACGCCGGCGCGCCCGGCCCGTCGTTCCTGGAGATCCCGCGCGACGTCCTCGACGCCAAGGTGCCGGTGAGCACCGCCCGAGTACCGGAGGCGGGCCACTACCGCGCGTCCACGCGCAGCGTCGGTGACCCGGCGGACATCGAGAAGCTCGCGGACCTGCTGGTGCACGCCCGCAAGCCCGCGATCCTGCTCGGCAGCCAGGTGTGGACGACGCGGGCCACGGACTCCGCGATCGACCTCGTCCGAACCCTCAACATCCCCGCCTACATGAACGGCGCCGGCCGCGGCACCCTCCCGCCCGGCGACCCGCACCACTTCCAGCTGTCGCGCCGCTACGCCTTCGACAACGCCGACGTCATCGTGATCGTCGGTACCCCGTTCGACTTCCGGATGGGCTACGGGCGCAGGCTGTCCGCGAACGCGACCGTCGTCCAGATCGACCTCGACTACCGCACCGTCGGCAAGAACCGGGACGTCGACCTCGGCATCGTCGGTGACGCCGACCTGGTCCTGTCCAGCGTCGCGCAGGCCGCGTCGGGCCGCGAGGACAACGGCGCGATGGGCCGCAAGGTGTGGCTGGAGGAACTGCAGGCGGTCGAGGAGAAGGCCCGGCAGAAGCGCCTGGAGCACCTGCGCTCCGAGGACATGCCGATCCACCCGTACCGGCTGGTGAGCGAGATCAACGACTTCCTCACCGAGGACTCCATCTACATCGGCGACGGCGGCGACGTCGTCACGTTCTCCGGCCAGGTCGTGCAACCGAAGTCGCCGGGCCACTGGATGGACCCCGGTCCACTCGGGACGCTCGGCGTCGGCATCCCGTTCGTGCTGGCCGCGAAACTGGCCAGGCCGGACAAGGAGGTCGTGGCCCTGTTCGGTGACGGCGCGTTCTCCCTCACCGGCTGGGACTTCGAGACTTTGGTCCGTTACAACCTGCCGTTCGTCGGCATCGTCGGCAACAACTCGTCGATGAACCAGATCCGCTACGGCCAGGCCGCCAAGTACGGGCTGGAGCGCGAGCGCGTCGGCAACACGCTCGGCGACGTCAAGTACGACCAGTTCGCCAAGATGCTCGGCGGCTACGGCGAGGAAGTGCGCGACCCCAAGGACATCGGGCCGGCGCTGCGGCGCGCCCGCGAGTCCGGCAAGCCCTCGCTGATCAACGTGTGGATCGACCCCGACGTGTACGCGCCCGGAACCATGAACCAGACGATGTACAAGTAGGTGAGCTGAGATGGCCAAAGCCCTGGAGGGCGTCAAAGTCCTCGACATGACGCACGTGCAGTCCGGACCGTCGTCGACCCAGCTGCTCGCCTGGCTGGGCGCGGACGTCATCAAGCTGGAGACCCCCGGCAAGGGGGACATCACCCGCGGCCAGCTGCGTGATCTGCCCGAAGTGGACAGTCTCTACTTCACGATGCTCAACTGCAACAAGCGGAGCATCACCCTCAACATGAAGTCGCCCGAGGGCAAAGAGGTCTTCGAGAAGCTCATCGGCGACGTCGACGTCCTCGTCGAGAACTTCGGTCCCGGCGTGGTCGAGCGGTTCGGCTACCCGTGGGAGAAGCTGCAGGAGCTCAACGACCGGCTCGTCTACGCGTCGATCAAGGGCTTCGGGCCCGGCCGCTACGCCGACTTCAAGGCGTACGAGGTGATCGCGCAGGCGATGGGCGGCTCGATGAGCACCACCGGGTTCGAGGACGGTCCGCCGCTCGCCACGGGCGCGCAGATCGGCGACTCGGGCACCGGTATCCACCTGGTGGCCGCGATCCTGGCCGCGCTGTACCAACGGACCAACACCGGACGCGGGCAGCGCGTCCAGGTCGCGATGCAGGACGCGGTGCTCAACTTGTGCCGGGTGAAGCTGCGCGACCAGCAGCGCCTCACCCACGGGCCGCTGGGGGAGTACCCGAACGAGCAGTTCTCCGACGAGGTGCCCCGCTCCGGCAACGCGTCCGGTGGTGGCCAGCCCGGCTGGGCGGTGCGCTGCGCCCCCGGCGGCCCCAACGACTACATCTACGTGATCATCCAGCCCGTCGGCTGGGCCCCGCTGACCGAGCTGATCGGCAGGCCCGAACTCGCCGAGGACCCGGCGTGGGCCACGCCCGAGGTCCGGCTCTCCAAGCTGGACAAGGCGTTCGCCTTGATCGAGGAGTGGACGGAGAAGCACACCAAGTGGGAGGTAATGGACAAGCTCAACGCCCACAACATCCCGTGCGGACCCATCCTGTCCACCAAGGAGATCATCGAGGACGAGACGCTGGCCGAACTGGGCACCGTGGTCGAGGTCGAACACCCCGAGCGCGGCACGTTCAAGACGGTCGGCAACCCGCTCAAGCTCTCGGACAGCACCGTCCAGATCCAGCGTCCGCCGTTGCTCGGTGAGCACAACGACGAGGTTCTCGGAGCACTCGGCTACAGCGCGGACCGACTGGCCGGACTGCGCGCCGCCGGCGTCATCTAATCCTTAAGGGAGAAGAAACCAATGCCGGACAACGGCTACGACCGCGCCGCGGTCGAGAACGTACTCGCGAAGGTGCGGGCCGAGGGACGATCCTCCCTCACCGCACCGGAGGGCAAGCGGGTCTGCGACGCCTACGGGATCGCGACCCCGGCCGAGGCGCTGGCGAAGTCGTCGGAGGGCGCCGTCGCGTTCGCCGAGGAGATCGGCTACCCGGTCGTGCTCAAGATCGTCTCACCGGACATCCTGCACAAGACCGAGGCCGGCGGCGTGCTCGTGGGGCTGCGCAACGCCTCCGAGGTCGCCGAGGGCTACCGCACGATCATCCACAACGCCGGGAACTACAAGGCGGACGCGGACGTCACCGGCGTCCAGGTCCAGCAGCAGCTGCCGACCGGGAAAGAGGTCCACGAGGTCATCGTGGGCGCCACCACCGACGAGACGTTCGGCAAGATCGTCGCGTTCGGTCTCGGCGGCATCCTGGTCGAGGTGCTCAAGGACGTCACGTTCCGGCTGGCGCCCACCAGCGCGTCCGGGGCCCTCTCCATGGTCAACGGCATCGCGGCCGCGGAGATCCTGCACGGTGTGCGTGGCGCGCAGGGCGTCGACGCGGACAAGCTCGCCGACCTGATCCACCGCGTGTCGGACCTGGTCACGGACTTCCCGCAGCTCGCCGAGGTCGACCTCAACCCCGTGCTGGCCACACCACAAGGGGCTACCGCGGTCGACGTCCGCATCCTGGTGGACGAGGACGCCGCCAAGGAGCCGCACCGGTTCACGCAGGACGAGATCCTCGCCTCGATGAACCGGATCATGAAGCCGTCCGCCGTAGCCGTGATCGGTGCCTCGAACGAAGAGGGCAAGATCGGCAACTCGGTGATGAAGAACCTCGTCAACGGCGGCTACCAGGGCGAGATCTACCCGATCAACCCCAAGGCGGACGAGATCCTCGACCGCAAGGCGTTCGCGAGCATCGCCGACGTGCCGGGAGAGATCGACGTCGCCGTGTTCGCCATCCCGGCCAAGTTCGTGCCGGCCGCGCTGGAGGAGGTCGGCAAGAAGGGCGTCGGCGGCGCGATCATGATCCCGTCCGGCTTCGGCGAGACGGGCAACATCGAGCTGCAGAACGAGATCGTGGCGATCGCGCGCAAGCACGGCGTCCGCATCCTCGGACCGAACATCTACGGCTACTACTACACGCCCGAGAACCTGAGCGCGACGTTCTGCACGCCGTACGACGTCAAGGGCGGGGTTGCTCTCACGTCGCAAAGTGGCGGAATCGGCATGGCGATCCTCGGATTCAGCCGTTCCGCGGGCATGGGCGTCTCGTCCATCGTGGGTGTGGGCAACAAGGCCGACATCGACGAGGACGACCTGCTGACGTTCTTCGAGTCGGACCCGAACACCCAGCTCGTCGCGATGCACCTGGAGGACCTCAAGGACGGCCGGTCCTTCGCCGAGACCGCGAAACGCGTCTCGGCCAAGAAACCGGTCGTGGTGCTCAAGGCCGGGCGGACCGACCAGGGCGCCAAGGCCGCGAGCTCGCACACCGGCGCGCTCGCCGGCAACGACCGGGTCTACGACGACATCCTCAGGCAGAGCGGCGTGATCCGCGCACCCGGCCTGAACGACCTGCTGGAGTACGCGCGCGGAATCCCGCTGCTGGCAACGCCCCAGGGCGAGAACGTCGTGATCATCACGGGTGCGGGCGGCTCGGGCGTGCTGCTCTCGGACGCCTGTGTGGACAACGGGTTGTCGTTGATGAGCATCCCGGACGACCTGGACGCGGCGTTCCGGAAGTTCATCCCACCCTTCGGCGCGGCGGGCAACCCCGTCGACATCACCGGCGGCGAACCGCCCTCGACGTACCGGAACACGATCGCACTCGGTCTCGCCGACGAGCGCATCCACTCGTTGATCCTGGGCTACTGGCACACCATCGTCACGCCGCCGATGGTGTTCGCGAAGCTCGTGGTCGACGTCGTGGAGGAGTACCGGGCGAACGGCATCCACAAACCGGTCGTCGCCTCCCTCGCGGGTGACGTGCAGGTAGAGGAAGCGAGCGAATATCTCTACCGCCATGGGGTGGTTGCTTATCCGTACACAACGGAGAAGCCTGTCGCAGTACTGGGCGCGAAGTACCGGTGGGCCCGTGCTGCAGGCTTGCTGTAGTTGAGTCGTATTTGGTCGTGGCCTTGGGAGAGGCCACGACCATTTTGCGGCAGTACCAAGGAGAGATGGCCCGTCCGCGACCGTGCACACGCCCACGGTCGCGAACCCGCCAGGGAGGTCAACGAAGACAGCCGGTCCTCTGGAGGTTGTTAACCGTGGATGATCCAAATCTGGCCGCTCGCACGGAAACCAGTTCGCCCCCTGAGAAGGAGCGGTTCTGGCCCGCGGGCAAGCTGGAAGCGATGCCCATCAGGAAACTCCCCGACGCACCACCGTCGATCCACCTGCTCGGTCCCACGGTGTTCCTGGTGGCTCTTGGCGTGGGCATGGGCGAGTCCTACATGTGGCCCCGCCTGGTGCTGGTCTTCGGGCCGGACATCAGGTGGCTCTTCCTGATCGGCGTGACGCTGCAGGCCGTCGTCATGCTCGAGATGGCGCGGTACGCGATGGCGACGGGGGAGAGCATCTTCTTCGGCGCCGCACGCGTGTTCAAACCGATCATGTGGTTCTTCTTCGTGGTGGCCATCCTCGTCTACATCTGGCCAGGTCACCTGTCGGCAGGAGCGGCGGCTCTGGAGAAGATCACCGGCATACCCTGGACGGTGTCGGCCTGCGTGGGCCTGATCCTCGTCGGGGTGCTGTTCAGCCTCGCGAAGGTCATCTACAACCTGCTCGAGAACCTGCTGTCCATCCTCATCGGACTGCTGGTCGTCAGCACGGCCGTGGTGGCGGCGATGGTCGGCACCTGGGGCGACCTGACGAGCACGGTGTCCGGCATGTTCCAGTTCGGGTACTTCCCGGCCCAGGCCATGTCACCGGAGTGGTTCCCGATCATCGTCGGCTCGATCGCGTTCGCCGGCCCGTCCGGCATGCAGCAGATGTGGTACACGCTGCACCTGCGCGACAGCGGGGCCGGCATGGGCGCGCACATCCCGAAGGTCCGCGGGCTGCGGCACGCGGGCGACGAGGAGAAGATGCCCAGCCGCGGCTTCATGTTCGACACCGACGACAAGGCGGAGCTCGCGAAGTGGAAGGGCTGGCGGCGCTGGGTGACGTTCGACGCGCTGTTGCTCTTCTGGGGCATCACGATGCTCGTCACGGTTTCTTTCACGGTCCTCGCGCAGTCGGCTTCGAGGACCTCGCCGGACGTCAAGAACCTCATCGAGTCCGGTGAACGCGAGGCCGCGCTGAACGCCATGTCGGACGCCTTCGCGTCGGCCGGCGGTCCGGTGCTGGGCGGGGTGTTCCTCGGCTTCATCGCGTTGATCGGCCTCAACGCCACGCTCGGCCTGTTCGACTCGTTCTCGCGCGGCCAGGCGGACATGACCTACCACTTCGTCAAGGGCGCGAAGAAGTTCCGCATGTCGCACCTCTACGCGGGATTCCTCTGGGGTGTCATCACCTTCGGCATCCTGATCCTGCTGTTCGGACCGGCCGACGGACCGGGCGCGATCCTCGACGTGCTCGCGTTCCTGTCGACGTTCGCCATGGGCGCCTACTGCGTGGTGCTCCTGCTGGTGAACAACCGGATGCTGCCCAAACCCATCCGCCCCAAGCTGATCACGAACGTCATCATCGGCTTCGGCGCGGTGTTCTACCTGGGCATGCTGTTCTTCAGCCTCGTCAAGTTCGGCGTGGTGGTGGGCTGACATGCCGATCCGCGAAGGATTTCTGAAGGAAGCGGTCCCCGGCGCGTTCGTCGGGCTGGCCGCCGGGCTCATCGCGGGAGGGCTGGCCGCGCTCGTGGGCCAGCCGCTCGGGTGGGCGTTCGTCACGACCGTGGCGCTCGGACTGCCGCTGGGCGCGTTCGGCGGAGGTTTCAGCCTGCTGGTGGCAGCGGGCCGGCTCCCGGCCGGGCGGTTCGCTCCCGTCGCCCTCTATTGGCTCCTGGCGTTCCCACTGGCCAGGCTGATCCACGAGACCACCGTGGGCCTCGTGCTCGCCGGTCAGGTCCGGCTGCCCTCGGACCTGACCGGTTTCCTCGCCTACCAAGGGATCGTGAGCCTCGGCTGGGCCATCGGTTTCCTGTGGCTGCACGAGCGCATCGCGATGCGCCTGCGACTGCGACATCGCTTGGGAGCCACCGCCTCCCGCTGACCTTCCGCCGAAGGAGCCAAGGATGTTGGATCTTCCCGTCTGGGTGTGGATCGCGACGATGGGCGGTATCGCCGCCATCATCGCGTTCGACTTCTACCTGGTGGTGCGCAAGCCGCACGAACCGTCGTTCCGCGAGTCGTTGTACTGGGTGCTCTTCTACGTCGGCCTGGCCGTCCTGTTCGGACTCGGCGTCACGGTGTTCGCCGGGCCCGGCCACGGCGGTGAGTTCTTCGCCGGCTGGATCACCGAGTACTCGCTGAGCGTCGACAACCTGTTCGTGTTCGTGATCATCATGGCCCGGTTCGCGGTGCCGAGGGAGTACCGGCAGAAGGTGCTCATCGTCGGCATCGTCCTGGCGCTGTTCCTGCGGGCCATCTTCATCGCCGCCGGAGCACAGGCGATCGCGCGGTTCGACTGGCTGTTCTACTTCTTCGGCGCTTTCCTGATCTTCACCGCGTGGAAGCTGCTGAAGCAGGACGAGACCGAGGAGGCCGACGTCCCGGAGAACGCCGCGTTGCGCGCGGTGAAGAGGTTCCTGCCGGCGACGACGGTCTACCACGGTGCTTCGCTGACGACGCGCGTCGACGGCAAGCGGGTGGTCACGCCGATGCTCATCGTGATGGTCGCGGTGGGCACCACGGACCTGCTGTTCGCGGTCGACTCGATCCCGGCGATCTTCGGGCTCACCAAGGAGCCGTACCTGGTGCTGACCGCCAACGCGTTCGCGCTGATGGGCCTGCGCCAGCTCTTCTTCCTGGTGGGTGGTCTCCTGGACCGCCTGGTGCACCTGAGCAAGGGCCTCGCGGTGGTGCTCGCGTTCATCGGGTTCAAGCTCATCTTCGAGGCGATGCACCACCACGGTGTCTCGTGGGCCCCGGAGATCCCGATCGTGGTGTCCCTCGGGGTCATCGTCGTGACGCTCGCCGTCACGACGGTCTGGAGCCTGCACACCTCACGCCGGGCTGCCCTGTCCGCCGTGGAGGATGCCGAGAGTGCGCGCAGGAGCGAGGAAGACGCTCCGGTGAAGGACTCTCAGCCGTGAATCGTGTGGCCTTCGGCGTCCTTGCGGAGCGTCTTGGCCACGGCCGCCTGGGCCTCGGCGTCCTTGCGCTGTTCCGTCAGCGCGGTGGACAGCCCGAGGCCCAGCGCGCGGCCGTCCGCGGAGAAACCCTCGCGCGGCTGGGTGAGCGAGCGTGCGAAGTCCTTGAAGCGGGACATGGCTTTCCTTCTTTCGCGATCGATGGTGGCGCGCGGCTGCCCGGAAGGCTCTGCCGCGCGGGAGGAACAGGGTGCGGCCGGGGTCGTGTCCGGCGGATACCCATCAGGGCACCCACCGGGAAACCTCTCGCGGGTCTCCGTTGACCCCGCCCTGTCTCCATTCAGCATACTGCGTTTTGTATGCAATCAGCCGTCATCGTGTCGCGGATCACCCGTATGGTACCAAATGACCGATTTGGGTGATCTGAAGGTAAGGGGTCAGTCGCTCTCCGTGGTGCTTTCGGGCGTCTTGCGGTCGTGGTAGGTCTGGCGGGTCTGCTCCGCGTGGTTGTGCATGACCTCGCCGGCCCGCTCCACGTCGCCCTCGGCGATGGCCGTGACCAGCTCGGCGTGCTCGTTCCACGAGTCGCGGCTGCGCGGGCGGGCGATCGGCGTGTAGTACCAGCGCACTCGGCGGTCGACCAGGCCGATCATCTCGGACAGGACCTTGTTGCGGCCGATCGTCGCGACGGCCGCGTGCAGGTCGGCGTTCGCCTTGACCAGGCGCTCGACGTTCGCGGTGACCAGGGCCTCCTCGCCGGCCTTCTGCAGCTTCCTGAGAAGCTTCACGTCGGCCGCGGTGGCGTGTTCGGCGGCGAGCTTGGCCGAGTAGGTCTCCAGCACGCTGCGCACCGCGAGCAACTGGTCGGCCTCCTCCTCGGTCGGGGTGTGCACGAAGGCGCCCTGGGCGGGACGCAGGTCGACCCAGCCGTCGGTCTGCAGCCGCTGCAGTGCCTCGCGCACCGGTTGCCTGCTCACGCCCAGGTACTCGGCCAGCTCGGCCTCGACCAGGTGCTGGCCGGGGGCGAGGGTGCGGTTGACGATCAGCTCGAGCAAGGCGTCGTAGACGGCCTGTCGCAGCGGTGCGGGGCGTTCGACCCGGCGGGTCGCCGCGGCGCTGAGAGAGCCGCGGGGCGCCCGGCGGCCACTGGGCAAAGAGGTCATGCCGGACAGAATACAGCTTTTCGTATGCAAAAAGCACTTCTAGAGAATTATCCGTGTCGTACGTATACTGTATGCAATCTCTCCTCGGAGAGCGGCAGAGCGGGGCGTGCTATGAAGATCGCTGTTCTCGGAGCCGGGGCGATCGGTGCCTACGTCGGTGCGGCTTTGCACCGTGCGGGCGTGGAAGTCCACCTGATCGCGCGTGGAGCCCATCTCGCCGCACTGCGCGAGCACGGCGTGCGGGTGCTGAGCCCCCGCGGTGATTTCACCGCCCGTCCACATGCGACCTCCGATCCCGCCGAGGTGGGCGAGGTCGACTACGTTTTCCTCGGTCTGAAGGCGTACTCGTACGCGTCGGCAGGCGATCTGCTGGCACCGCTGACGGGCCCGGACACCGCGGTGATCGCGGCGCAGAACGGGATCCCGTGGTGGTACTTCCACGGCATGACCGGGCATCCCCTTGAAGGACAACGGATCGAGGCCGTGGACCCCGGCGGGTCCGTCACCGCCGTGCTGCCCATGGAACGGGCGATCGGCTGCGTCGTCTACTGCTCGACCGAGATCGAGTCACCGGGCGTGATCCGGCACCTGGAGGGCACGCGCTTCTCGATCGGCGAGCCCGACCGGTCGATCTCCCCGCGCTGCGTCGCGCTGAGCGAGGCGATGATCGCGGGCGGCCTGAAGTGCCCGGTGGAGAAGGACGTCCGCGAGGACATCTGGATCAAGCTCATGGGCAACGTCGCGTTCAACCCGCTGAGCGCGCTGACCCGCGCGACCATGGCCGAGATCTGCGACCACGACGACAGCCGCGACCTGGTGGCCCAGATGATGGCGGAGACCCTGACCATCGCACGGGCCGCGGGCTGCGACCCGAAGATCTCCATCGACAAGCGCATCGACGGCGCCCGCCGCGTCGGGCACCACAAGACGTCGATGCTGCAGGACCTCGAGGCCGGCAAGAGGCTGGAGATCGACGCGATCATCGCCGCGGTGGTGGAGATCGCGTCGCTGACCCGAGTGCCGGCACCGACGTTGCGGCACGTCTACGCGGCGATCGACCTGCTGTCGCGCACGTCGCTGGTGTCCTGAGCCGTTGCGGCGACGGCTGGAGGCCCGTGTCCCAGCCGTCGCTGTCGGCGGCGATCAGCAAGCTCGTACGCGAGCCTGGGCGCTTCCGGTGGGAGCACACCGGGATGCCGTCCTGCAGGCGACGCCGCGGTCGGTCGAAGAGCAGGTTCGATCAGGGGCGCGGCCACACCCGCACGGCCAAGACCACTGAACTGCTCGCGTCGTACGAGGCCAAGGATGAGCTCTTCACGCGCAGCCAGCCGATCTGACCGCTGGACGTGGCGAAGCAGAGCTGCTGCCCGATGGTCGACGGGATGGTCGGGCCGCCGGTGTTCTTCCCGCCGACGACGGCTTTGGTGCACCGCTCCTGGGCCTTGTCCTCGTGGCCGCTGTCCGCGGCGAACCCGCTTCCGCTCGGGTACAGCAGGTTGAACCGGGTCAGGTGGAGGTCGATCTCGCCGGTGGGGCCCTCGGCGTCCTTGGCCGAGGTGTCGTTCCCGTCGACGTCCACGCCGGTCTCGCGGGTCAGCGTGACCTCCTTGGTCCGCACGCCGTCCGGGGGAGTCCTGGTCCCGCTCGACGTGGGCGCCGCTGTTCCGGTCGGCTGCCCGTCCGTCGCGACGAGCTTCCACACCGCGAACCCGACGACCAGGGTCATCACCACGCCGAGGACGACGCCGAACGCGGGCAGGCTGATCGTGGTGGTGCGGGTGTTGCCCATGTTCGCGCCGCCGTGGATCTGACCGGCCTGGTAGACGGTTCCGGAGCCCTGCGCGCGTGCCTCGTTGGTGGACTGCGAGCCGTCTGGTCCGGTCATGTCCCGCCCTTGTCATCGCCTCTGCCTGATCAGAGTTGCGATCGCGGTTCGGGCCCGAAGCGTTTCACCGCCTTCGAAAGAACCCGCGTCAGGGACTAGCGCATACCGCAGATTGCATACAGTATGTAGCTAGGAGGTGCAGACGATGAGCAGGCGGAAGAAGACCGAGCCCTACGTGCGGCTGACCCAGCCACTGGTGCGTGACGCGGGAGTCCTGCGGCCGGCCACCTGGGACGAGGCGCTGGACAAGGCAGCAGAGGGCTTCCGCAGGAACGTGGCCAGCGGGGGCCCGGACGCGTTCGGCATGTTCTCCTGTGCGCGGGCCACCAACGAGATGAACTACATGGCCCAGAAGTTCACCAGGGCCGTGATCGGGACGAACAACGTCGACAGCTGCAACCGCACCTGTCACGCGCCGAGCGTGGCCGGGCTGGCCAAGGTGTTCGGCAGTGGTGGCGGAACCTCCTCCTATCAGGAGATCGAGGACGCCGACCTGATCGTCCTGTGGGGCTCGAACGCGCGGGAGGCGCACCCGATCTTCTTCCAGCACGTGCTGAAGGCGGTCAACAAGGGCGCGAAGCTGTACGTGGTCGACCCGCGGCTGACCAGCACGGGCAAGTGGGCGCACGGGTGGTTGCGGCTCAAGGTCGGCACGGACATCCCGCTGGCGCACGCCATCGCGCGGGAGATCATCGCCTCGAACCTCACGAACATGTCGTTCGTCGAGCGGGCGACCGAGGGCTTCCAGGAGTTCGTGAAGGCCGTCGAGCCGTGGACGCTGCCGGTCGCCGAGCTGGAGACCGGTGTGCCGGCCGAGCTGATCCGCGAGCTCGCGCACGCCTACGCCAAGGCGGACCGCGGTCAGCTCAGCTGGACGCTCGGCATCACCGAGCACCACAACGGCACGAACAACGTGCTGAGCCTCATCAACCTGTCGCTGCTGACCGGTCAGGTCGGGCGGTACGGCGCGGGGCTGAACCCGTTGCGCGGGCAGAACAACGTGCAGGGCGGCGGCGACATGGGCGCCATCCCCGACCGGTTGCCCGGTTTCCAGGACATCACCGATCCCGGCGTCGCCAAGAAGTTCAACGACGCGTGGGGCTCGAACTTCAAGGCCACCAAGGGCTGGAACCTCACCCAGATGCTCGAGGCGATGGAACGCGGTGACATGACCACCGTGTACATCATCGGCGAGAACCCGGTGCAGTCCGAGGCCGACTGCGAGCACACGATCAAACGACTGTCCAACTTGGACCACGTCGTGGTGCAGGACATCTTCCTCACCAAGACCGCGCAGCTCGCGCACGTCGTGCTGCCCGCGGCCGCGGCCTGGTGCGAGACCGACGGCACGTTCACGAACAGCGAGCGCCGGGTCCAGCGCGTCAGAAAAGCTCTCACCCCACCGGAGGGCGCACGCGACGACATCGAGATCATGGGAGAGATCGCGACCAGGCTCGGCGCGGACTGGCAGCACAAGACCGGCCAGGACGTGTGGGACGAGCTGCGCAGCCTGTCGCCGATCCACACCGGCATGACCTACGACCGGCTCGAGAAGCTCGGCGGCATCCAGTGGCCGTGCCCGGACGAGGACTCCCTCGAACCCAGCTTCCTGCACGGCAGGCTGTGGGAGGAGGACCCGGTCAAGCGCGGCATGCCCGCCACGTTCTCGCCGGTGCCGCACAGCCCGCCCGTCGACGAGCTGACCGAGGAGTTCCCGTTCCGCCTCACGACCGGGCGGCGGCTCGACTCCTACAACACCGGCGTGCAGTCGGCCGGGTTCGAGTCGCCGTTGCGCATCGGCGAGACGCTCGACCTGTGCCCGCAGGACGCCGAGGCGCTCGGGGTCGCCGCGGGTGAGGAAGTGCGGATCACGAGCAGGCGCGGGCAGATCCAGGCGCCGGTGCGGATCGACGACGGACTGACGCCGGGCCTGGTGTTCATGACGTTCCACTTCCCGGACGAGATCGACGTCAACGTGCTCACGATCGAGGCGACCTGCCCGATCGCGGGAACGGCGGAGTACAAGGCCGCGGCAATCCGCATCGAGAAGCTTCCGGTGAAGGTGGGCTGAGTGGATCTCAAACTGCTCGACGTCGAGCCGTCCGAGGCCGAACGCGTCGTCGTCGACCTGTTCACGGGGCTGGGGCGGGACCAGCTGCTGCCCGCCCTGCACGCGGTCAACGACAGGGTCGGCTGGATCAGCCAGGGCGCGCTGAACCACATCTGCCGCGTCCTGCACATCCCTCCGGCCGAGGCGTACGGGGTGGCGAGCTTCTACTCGCTGTTCTCGTTGTCCGAACGACCGGCGAAGGTCGTGCACGTCTGCGTCGACCTGGCCTGCCAGGTCAACGGCGCGAAGTCGTTGTGCGACAGGCTGACCAGCGAGCTCGGCCCGGCCGGCGCGAGGAGCGGGTGGTTGCGCAGCCCGTGTCTCGGGGTGTGTGAGAAGGCTCCTGTCGCGCTCGCGTTCGAGGCGGGGGAGGTGGCGAAGGAGCAGCTCCTGGCGCCCACCACCGCCGAGGAGGTGATCGCGGTGGCGGCCGCCGATCCCTCCCATGTGGACGGTGGGCGCGCGGAGGTGCCGCAGGCCGGTGCGGCCGGTCTGCGGTTGTTGAAACGGGTTGGTGCCGTCGACCCGGAGTCGCTCGACGACTACCGGGCGACGGGCGGCTACGCGGCGTTGCGGACGGCTCTCCTCCTGGGGCCCTCCGGGGTGATTCGCGAGGTCACCGACGCCAAGCTGATGGGCCGCGGCGGTGCGGCGTTCCCGACGGGACGCAAGTGGGACGCGGCCGCCCGCCAGCCCGTTCGACCGCATTACCTGGTGTGCAACGCGGACGAGAGCGAGCCCGGCACGTTCAAGGACCGCCTGCTCATGGAGGGCGACCCGTACGCGGTGATCGAGTCGATGACGATCGCCGGGTTCGCGGCCGGCTGCTCACGCGGCTACCTCTACCTGCGCGGCGAGTACCCGAGGGCACTGCACCTGCTGCGCAACGCCATCGCCCGCGCTCGTGAACGGAACTTCCTGGGCGACAACATCATGGGCCACGAGGGGTTCTCGTTCGAGATCGAGATCCGGCGCGGCGCGGGTGCCTACATCTGCGGCGAGGAAACGGCGATCTTCAACTCGATCGAGGGCTTCCGCGGTGAGCCGCGGTCGAAGCCGCCGTTCCCGGTGGAGTCGGGGCTCTTCGGCAAACCGACGGTGGTCAACAACGTGGAGACGCTGGTCAACGTGCCGGTCATCCTCACGGAGGGGTGCGAGGCCTACACCGGCATCGGCACCTCCGGTTCCACCGGCCCGAAGCTCTTCTGCCTGTCTGGCAACGTCAGTCGTCCGGGCGTGTACGAGGTGCCGTTCGGCACCACGCTCGGGGAGCTCCTCGACCTGGCGGGTGGCGTGCCTCCAGGCCGGGAGCTGCGAGCGGTACTGCTCGGCGGGGCGGCAGGCGGGTTCGTCCGCCCGGACGAGCTCGACCTGCCGCTCACCATGGAGGACGCGCGCGCCGCGAACACGACGCTCGGGTCCGGCGTGGTGCTGGTGCTCGACGACACGGCCGACCTCGGCGCCTTCCTGTTGCGCATCGCCGCGTTCTTCCGAGACGAGTCGTGCGGGCAGTGCGTGCCGTGCCGGATCGGCACCGTGCGCCAGGAGGAGGCGATGGCCCGCTTGGTGGGCAAGCGCCCGCTGAGCACCAGTGCCGAGGACCTCCAGCTGTTGAAGGAGGTCGGGCAGGTGATGCGGGACTCGTCCATCTGCGGTCTGGGCCAGACCGCTTGGAACGCCATCGAATCGGCCCTGTACCGGCTCGGCTACGCGGAGGAGGCGGCGTCATGACCATCGTCGAGATCGGCCTGCCGAAGCGTCTGGTCGAGCTGACGCTGGACGGCGAGTCCGTGCGCGTGCCGGAGGGTGCGACGATCCTGGACGCCTGTACGGCACAAGGTAAATCCATCCCGACGCTGTGCTACGGCGACACCCTGAAGCCCGCAAACGCTTGCCGCGTCTGCATGGTGGAGGTCGAGGGATCACGGACGCTCGTGCCCTCGTGCTCGCGCAAGGTCGAGCCGGGCATGGTCGTGAAGACGGCCTCCGAGCGCACGAACCACAGCCGCAAGCTGGTGCTGGAACTTCTCGGGTCCGCCACGGACCTCTCCACCACGCCGCACGTGGACGAGTGGATGTCCGCGTGCGGTGCCGACCCCTCCCGCTTCGGCCCGCCGGCACCGCCGTCGGCCGACCGGGACGACCGCCACCCCGGCGAGCACGAGGAACCGGACGGCCAGACGGCCGCCACCGTGCGGCAGCCGAACAAAGTGGACAATCCGCTCTACGTCCGCGACCTGGGCAAGTGCATCATGTGTTACAAGTGCGTGGACGCGTGTGGCGACCAGTGGCAGAACACCTTCGCGATCTCGGTGGCCGGCCGCGGCTTCGACTCGCGGATCTCCACGGAGTTCTCCACGCCGTTGCCCGAAAGCGCTTGCGTCTACTGCGGCAACTGCATCGAGGTTTGTCCCACGGGGGCGCTGAGCTTCAAGCGCGAGCACGACAAGCGCGAGGACGGCACCTGGGACGAAGAGGCCCAGACGCAGACCACGACCATCTGCACGTTCTGCGGTGTCGGGTGCAACCTCACCCTGCACGTGCAGGACAACGAGATCGTGAAGGTCACGTCTCCGCACGAGAGCACGGTCACGCACGGAAACCTGTGCATCAAGGGCCGCTTCGGCTGGCAGCACGTGCAGAACCGCTGATCGACAGGGAAGGGCGCTGGAGATGTCGCTGATCCTCAAGCCCGGCACGTCGTGGCACGACGTGTACTCGCAGTGCGTGAAGGCCGCACCCGAAGCGTTCCACGACGACCGGCTGCTCAACCACTTCGGTGGCGGGTGGAGCCGTTCCGGCGAGCCGATGCCCGCCACCAGCCCGGTCGACGGCTCCACCATCGCGGGCCCGCCCTTCCTCGACTTCGACGTCGCGGGACGGGCGGTGGTCGCGGCCGTCGACCAGCACATCGAGTGGGGCAACGTGCCCCTGGCGGAACGCAAGGCCCGTGTGTCGGAGGTCCTGGACGCCCTCACCGAACACCGCGACCTGCTGTCGTTGCTGCTGGTGTGGGAGATCGGCAAGCCGTGGCGGCTCGCCACGGCCGACGTCGACCGCTGCATCGAGGGTGTGCGCTGGTACGTCGAGGAGATCGACTCGATGCTGGCGGGCCGTGCGCCGCTGAACGGCCCGGTCAGCAACATCGCCTCCTGGAACTACCCGATGAGCGTGCTGATGCACGCGATGCTGGTGCAGGCGCTGGCGGGCAACGCGGTCATCGCCAAGGCACCGACGGACGGCGGCGTGAGCTGCCTGACGCTGGCGACCGCGCTGGCGGTGCGGTCGGGACTGCCGTTGACGCTCGTGTCCGGAAGCGGGTCGGAGCTCGCACCGGTGCTGGTCGGGTCCTCGTTCCTGGGGTGTGTGTCCTTTGTGGGCGGTCGTGACGTCGGCAGTTCCATTGCCACTCGCCTGGTCGACTCGAACCGCCGGCACGTCCTGGAGCAGGAGGGCCTGAACTGCTGGGGTGTCTGGGAGACCGACTCCTGGGACATGCTCGGCACGCAGATCCGCAAGGCGTTCGACTACGGCAAGCAGCGCTGCACCGCCTATCCGCGGTACGTCGTGCAGCGGTCGCTGTTCGACAGGTTCCTCAGCGTCTACCTGCCCGCCGTGCGCGAGGTGAGGTTCGGGCACCCGCTCGCCGTCGCCTCGCCCGGCGACGAACTGCCCGAGCTGGACTTCGGGCCGTTGATCAACGACGCGAAGGCCAAGGAGCTCGACGACGTCGTGGACGAGGCGATCCGGGCGGGCGGCGTGCCGCTGTACCGGGGATCGGTGGACTCGGGCCGGTTCCTGCCGGGCCAGCAGACCGCCGCCTACCTGGCGCCGGTCGCGATCCTCGACCCGCCGCGCTCGTCGGTGCTGCACCACGCCGAGCCGTTCGGGCCGGTCGACACGATCGTCCTGGTCGACACCGAGGCCGAGCTGCTGGCCGCGATGAACGCCTCGAACGGCGCCCTGGTCGCGTCCCTGGCGTGTGACGACGAGGCGACCGCGCGTCGGCTGAGCGAGGACGTGCAGGCGTTCAAGGTCGGCATCAACAAGCCTCGGTCGCGGGGTGACCGGGACGAGGTGTTCGGCGGCCGTGGTGCCTCGTGGCGCGGCGCGTTCGTGGGAGGTTCGTTGCTGGTGCACGCCGTCACCGAGGGCCCGCCGGACGAACGCCCGTACGGCAACTTCCCCTCCTATTCGCTCTACCCACCCACGTGACGTACCGGGCGGACCTGCTCCGCGTCGTGCAGACCGTGGTGGCGCCGAACGCCGCGGACGTCGACCAGCACTCCAGGTTCCCGCGCGCCGCCCTGAACGCCCTCGGCGCGCGCGGCCTGCTCGGCATGACGATCTCCCGCACTGTCGGCGGGGGAGGCCAGGACGTCCGGTCGGCCGGGCGCGTGGTCGAGGAGGTCGCTCGAGTGTGCGCCGCAACGGCTTCGGTGTTGCGGTCGCACTACTCCGCGGCCGCCGTGCTGGACCGCTCCGGCCCGCACTGGCTGCGGACGGAGATCGCGGCGGGCCGGCACCTGTCGACGCTCGCGGCCTTCGGGTCGTCCGGCGAGATGTCGTCCCACGGTGACGTCGTGCAGGTGCGGGCGCGCAAGAGCTGGGTGATCGCGGCCGGCGAGGCGGACAGCTACGTCTGGTCGTGCGGCTCGGCGCTGTGGCTCGTTCCCGCTGAGGCACCCGGGTTGCTCGTGCCGGCCGACCACGCCGGGATGGGTCTGCGGGGGACCGTCGCCACGTGTGTGGAGGCGGATCCCGTGCGGGTGCCGGCGTCCAACCGGCTGTGGTCGGAGGAGCTGGCGTTCCCGTGGTTCATGGTGCTGGGGGCCGCGGTGTCGCTGGGGCTGATGGAGGGCGCGGTGGCGGCGGCGGTCGGGCACCTCGGCGGCGGTGATCCGCGCACCCGGTCCGACCTGGCCCGGATGCGGTTGCGGACCGACGCGGTCAGGGTGCTGTACAACGACACGCTGTCCGCGGTGACGTGGCATCCGGAACGGTCCGCGGACCGGGTGCGGCTGCTCGCGGTCACCGCGACCGAGGCCGCCGTCGCGGTGACGGACCTGGCGATGAAGGTGTGCGGTGACGCGGCGTTCCGCCGTGACCTCGGCATCGAGCGCCGGTTCCGGGACGCGCGGGCGGCGGCCGCGATCGAGCCGACGGTCGAGGAGCTGCTGGAGTCAGTCGAGATTTGAGGCCAGCGGCAGGAAGTAGACGAGAGCGTCGTCCACGCCGTCGAGCCCGATGACGTCGTGGGCGATGTCGTCGTAGAACCCGCCGACCAGCCCGGTGCGGATGCCCAGGTTCGCCGCCGTCACGGTGAGGTTCTGGGCGAGATGTCCGGCCTCGGTGAACGCGAACCTGAGCGCGCGCAGGCCGTAGGTCTGCCGCAGTGAGCCGATCCTGATGTACAGGGCCAGGACGGCGGGGGTGCCGGAGAGTTCGGTCGTGCCGGGGCCGAACCACATCGAGGTCGCCTCCAGGTCCCCGATCGGCGGTGCCTCGCCGAACCAGGTGAGGGCGCGCTCGACCTCGTTGACCTCGTACCGGCCTCTCGCCAGGCCGTCGACGTTCAGCGCGATGAGCCTGATCCTGGCGCAGTACTGGGCACCGGCACTCGGGTACGGCCATCTGCCGTCCTTGGGGGACATCGAGTTCCACAGCAGGGTGCCGAGCTGTTCGGCGTTCAGGTCGCCGGTGAGATCACGGCTGGTCCTGCGAGCTCTCAGCGTATCCGTGTCCACTGTGGAGGGCAGCGAGGTGGTCGCGGGCCACTGCGGCCTGGCCGGTGCGTTCTTGCGGGGGAGCTGGTCGTCGAAGCCCGGCAGGAACTTGCTGGCCTCCAGGTAACGGCGGTCCGGCGCGGTCTCGCCGTCGTCGTGGAAGTCCGTCAGGCCGTGGGGGGACATGGCGGCGGCCGCGGTCGTCCAGCAGATCATGCGCTCTTCGTTGGGGGTGATGCCCATGCGGTTGAGCAGCATGTGCAGCTGCGAGGCCCAGACGTGCGGCAGCCAGACGTCCAGGTGCTGCTTGGCCTCGTTGATCGTGCTGCGCCAGTGGGCGACGGCGCCGCGCGGCTCGCGGTGCCAGCGGGCGGCGAGGTCGCGGCCGCGTTTGGCGAGCAGCTGGTTGGCGGCGTGCTGGGAGCCGATGGTGGGTACGGGTGCCTGCTCCTGGACGTTGCGCCAGCCGGAACCGAGGCTGCGCAACCAGCTCGCGGCCTGCGGCAGGTTCAGGTCGAGCGCCTTCGCCGTGGCGATCGTGAGGTCGATCGCGGCGGTCAGTCTCGCGCTGTCCGTGTGGGTCGCTTTGAGCACGGCGACGGCGACCTCTGTGCTGTGGCAGAAGACTTTCTCGGCGATCGGCAGAGCCTGCGGGCCGCCGTACCGTTCTGTCTCCGGGACGTACTCGACCTCGCGGACGTCGCCGTGCGGGAGCCAGTCCGGGTCGCCTTCCTCGTACTCGAAGTCCTGGGCCGTGATGAGTTCTCGCAGCTGCACTTCGAGCTTGTCGGCGTTCCGCGCGTTCTTGATCCTGACCCGCAGGTGGGGACCGGTTTCCCAGTAGCGCAGGAAGTACCACTCGTGGCCGGCCATCGCGGGGGCCAGCGACTCGGCGACGAACGTGTCGAGGTCCGCTCGGTTCCAGTTCACCCTGCAGTGCAGGCCGGTCCAGGTCACAGCTGCTCCAACGGTGGTTCAGGGGAACGGGTGGGGGTGCCCGGCCCGGAGGTTCAGGCGGGGCAGGCCGGTCCGGCGGTGCAGGTGGCCGAACGTCATGGGCAGCGTGCCCGGCACGACGACCTTGGCGGAGTGCAGGCCCAGGGTGTTCACCGTGTGCGGATCGGACTGGTCGACCGCGATGAGCTCCAGGTCCTTCGCGGCCAGGTCTTGGGTGTAGCGGTCGAGCAACTCGCGCAGGTCGGTGTGGGTTCGCTGGTCGGGCAGGGCCTGGAGTGGCTCTTCGCTGACCAGGTTCGCGTACCGCTCCCTCGCCTCCGGCAGGGTGTTGACCGCGACGTGGTCGTCCATGCTCCTGACCTGCGCCGGGTCTTCGAAGAGCTGGAGGAGGCGTTCTCTGCTGTAGTTCTCGGGGTTTTCCCTTGCACGGTCAGCGAAGGCCTCGACGTCCACAGCCACCTCGACCGCGGCCGACTGCAACGCCTTCGTCGGGTCCGGGCTGGCGCCGGCGGCGAAGAACGCCTGGGGCAGGCCGGGTCTGGTGGTCCTGGCCAGGGTCAGCACGGCGGGGATGCCCAGGTCGTTGGTGGCGTTGAGGAACAGCAGTTCGTAGCCGAGCTCCGCGAGCCGGTCGGCGAGGTGGTGCAGCAACCGGTCCGCTGGGAGCTTGATCCTGGTCAGCGGTGTCTGGCCGTACCAGGCCATCAGGAACGCGTCGCGCTCCGCCACCTCGAACAGGCCGTGCAGCACGGCCTCGGTCAGGCTGTTGCCGAGCCCGCAGCCGTTGGACGTCTCGTGGACGAACCGCTGTTCCGGAGGTGTGTACGCGGCCCAGTACGCGACCTGCTCCGGCACGAGGATCGGCTTTTCGCGGGTGTACGACCAGCCTTCCGCCCAGCGCATCCTCAGGCCCGGGTGGTAGGTGTCGCCGAAGTCGTTGAGGCCCAGGCGTTCCGGATCGAGAGCTTCCGGTCCCAGTTCGGCGAACGAGGCTTCGTGTGTCGCAGGGCGGCGTGGGCGCATGCCGTTGAGGCGTTCGATCGCCTCGAAGATGGCGACGCGCTCGGCCTGCTCGAACGACGTGGTGCGGCCGTAACCGGCGGTGTGGGAGTCGAGTTCGGCGGTGACCGTGGCGAGCGGCAGGTTTCCCGTGCGGTACAGCGCGGTGATCGGTCCGTGCCGGAAGTCGACCACGGCGTCCTTCAACGCCGCGGTCTTGTTCGGGGTGCGGAGTTCTCCGTTGGGGGTCTTGGTGTTCTCGTGGGGTTCCGCGGCCGGGGCGCAGCAGGTGCCGGGCCTGATCCGGTGGGTGGACACGAGGCCGAGATCGGTGCGGATCGCGATCACGGTGTCGTGCTCGTGGTTTTCGAGTGCGGCGACCAGGGGCCGGAAGGCCGGTGCTGTGAGGCCTTTCAGCTGTGCGTTCGGTGGCGCTTCGGCGAGCCGTGCGGTCTCCGCGCAGCCGACGCAGACGTTCGCGGCAGGACCGACGAGGGTGAGCCCGCCGTCGTGCCGGATCATCGGTACGCCCTGAGGCCGGCGGCGCGGAGTTCGGGGTCGAGTTCGACCGGCCTGATCCGGACGCCCGGCAGCCTCGTGATCGCTTGCTGGAACCGTTCTTCGCGGTCTCGCACGTCGGCGGGCCAATGCCACTGCCTGGTAACCCAGTCCGGCTGGGCGGTCCTCCGGTGCGGGACGGCGCCGTTGAGGTGGGCGGTGCCGGCGCGACCCGCCTGGGCGTACCCGGTGGCGGCGAGCGCGGCGAACGCCACCGCGTCGGCGGCCGTCGCCTCGACCGCCCACGCGAGCACACTCCGGCCGTTGCTGATCTCGGCCTTGTAGACGCCCTGGGCCAGGCGTTCGGTCCGGACCACCGCGGGGACGTCGAAGCGCGCGGTCAGCGCCTTCCACCACCTGTGGGCCGTGGGATCGCTGGTCCACTCGTGGGCGTCTGGTTCGCCCCGGTGATGCCGGGCGGCCAGACGCAGGGCGGCGCCGCGGGCGTGGGTGTCGTCGATGCCGATCACGCCGTCGGACTTGAGGGCGTTCAGCGCGGCGTTGAGGCGGGCGGTGTCCGCCGTGGTGCCGATGCCCAGGGCGTCGCCCGAGGTGGCGAGGTTGGCCGGGACCTGGGGGAGGGGGCCGAACTCCGGGGTGTCGACCGGGCCCAGTTCGGTGTCGGTGAGGGCGTCGAGGGCCTGCCACGGGTCTGCGGCTGGCTCGCCGTGCAGGAGCGGGTGGTAGGTGGCGCTCAACGGGGTGGGGCGGGCCACCAGGACCATCGGGTAGGTGGTCGTGAGTTCGGCGGCCGGGTCTGGCAGGTCCGCGACGGCGCACACGAGGCGGTGGACGGCGGCGGATCCGATGAGGGTGGCCAGGATGTCGGGTGGGTTGCCGGTGACGCCGAGCCGTGCGGCGGTGCGCGTAGTGACTTCAGTGTTGAGTGAAAGAAGAGATTGTGCCGGTGGGAGCACGAAGCCGACTTCCGTGCCGCAACCGGCTACGACGACCAGGTCGCCTGCGGAGACGAGGAGTTCCTGGTCGCGGGGGAGGAAGGCGCGCTCAGAGGGTGTCGGCGCCGCCGCAGCGCTCGGCCGCTTGACCGCCGGCCTTGCCGCCCCAGCGCTCGGCCGCTCGACCGCCAGCCCCACCGCTTCCGCCGCCCTGGCAGCCGCGTCTCCCAACACCCCGTGCCCCGACACCACAACGGCGGCCGCGCGCAACCGCCGCCACGCCTCCACCGGTTCCGCGGCCGCCGACTCCAACCAGGCAGCCACCTCCGGCGGCGGCGCGTCCTCACCCCACGCCGCCATCTCCACCAGCATGTCGTGCTCCCACAACTGCTCCAGGATCAACTCGACCGCCGCCCGCACCGCGTCAGGCGTCCCTTCCGGCACTCCCAGCGAGGCGCGCGGAACCCCTGCCTCCAACTGCGGCGCGAGCCGTTGCCACACCTTCCACAGGCCGGACCCGCCGGAGAACGTGCAGCTGGAAGCCCAGCCGCGCAGGTGCAGTCCGTCGGCGGTCCGGGTGGCCTGGACGACCGGGCGCAGCCGCACGAGCATGCGCGTCACCCGACCTTCGGCAGTGCGGCGAACTGGTCGGCCCACGTCGTGCCGAGGACCTGTTGTGCGGCGTTGGCCAGGAGGTGGGCTGCGGCGTAGCGCTCCATCGGGGTGACGTCGCAGATCGCTAGAAGTTGGTAGAGGACGTTGGTGCCGACGCGGTAGACGGCCATCGCCCTGGCGATCGCGGGGTCGGACAGGTCAACGGTCCACATGGCGTTGTGGAACTCGGAGAACTTCGTGCGTTCGCCGTAGTTGTAACGGCGGATCGCGCTCTCGTCGCCGATCTCGTAGGCGCGTTCGCCGTGGCGGGGGTTGGGGTCCGCAGTGAGCAGGCCGGCGTCGTAGCGTTCCTGGGCGGTGAGGCGCAGGGCGATGGTCCAGGTCTGCCAGGCCGCTTCGAGGTGGGTGGTGGGGTGGCCCTGGGCCACCCGTTCCACCAGGGTGCAGGCGGCGGAGGCGTTTGCGGTCCAGATCGAGTCCAGCTTGGACCGAACGACACCATCTGGATCGCTGGCCAGCAAGAAGTCTTCGACGTGCGAGACGAACGAGTGGTAACCGTACTGCAGGCCGCCTGGGTAGCGGCTGGCGTGGACGGCCATCGCGGTCAGGGCAAGGGTTGCTCGGGGCACCGAGAAGGAATGGCGCAACGCCGGAACGCCCAGGCGGAGACCCTCAGCGCGTACGGCGATGTGTGCCTCGGGCAGGAGCGAGGCCAACCGTGTGTCGTCGGTCGGCTCGATGCGCACGGAGTTGTTGGGGTGGAACGGGGTGAACGGCGGCAGGAGCAGCTCGGCCACGGCCGCAGACTCGGCGTGGGCGAGCAGCTCGGCGTTCGATAGTTCCACTGTGGACGGATGAGCGGCCAGGTAGGAGCGGAGCAACGTGGCCACCAGCAGCGCCGCTGTCGACGAGGACGCACCGGACAGCACGAGCCGGACGTGCGGGCCGTGCAGCCAGTGGCGTTCGACGTGGCCCACGACGTCGGGGAACGTGGCCTCGGCGGCGGCCAGCGCCGGGAGCACGCCGTCGCGCAGCAGCGGGGCCTTGATCGGGTCGTGGTAGTAGCAGACGACGTCGGTCATCCGGCCCTCCGGTAGGTCTCCGCCACGATCTCCAGCACCTGCCCGGACGGCACCGGCAGTGCCTCGGTGAGCCGGACGTGGTCGCCGTAGCGAGTCGTCAGGCGTGGCAGGCAACGCAGGTGCAGAGCATTGGTGAGGTCGGCGTACTGCGGTTTCGGGCCGTTCACGCGCGCCTCGAAGTCCTCGCGGGACGTGATCACGCCGCCCATGCCCGCGAACAGCGCCGCCGGCACGCCGTAGCGGGCGCGGAGTGCGGTCGCACCGGCCACCGAGGAGAACGCCTCCTGCAACACGGTCGCGGGGAAGTCCCAGTATCGCCGGCCGAGCACGACGTCGCGGTAGCGCAGCCGGTCGGCGATCCGCACGTCGCCGACGGACGAGACGGGTTGCAGCGGCGAGAGATCGGCCGCGCCGCAGGAGAGGTCGGCATGCAGGGCGGCGGAGCGGTCGGGCAGCGAGATCGGCATGAGGTAGCCGAGGTACAGCACGTCCAGCAGGGCTCCGCTGTCCCGGCGCCGCAGCCGCAGCTCGTCGTTCTCCTGGTCGTGGACCACTTCCAGCGCGTCGGGCGTGTAGTCGGCCCAGTGCGGGTCCTCGCCGATCTCCGCCCGCCCGAGCAGCGGGTGCAGGTTCGGGTTGAAGCCCTGCACCGGCCGGTACTCCGCGAACCCGCGTGGGAACACACCGTCCAAAGTGGCCCGGACGGTCGCGTAGGCCTCGGGTGGCAGCAGGTCGAGGAACCGGCCGGGGAAACGGCCGAACCCGTCGTAGACGTGGTTGACCACGAGACCGTCGGGCGACGGCTGGGCGAAGAACGAGTACGAGACCGGCCGGGTCTTCATCCACGCGGGCAGCAGATCCGCAGCCGCGGTGACCACCTCGTCGGTGATCACGCCGTCCTGCATCAGGTCGGCGACCTGCGCGCGGCTCGCCCCGAGACCACCGGTCGGCGCACCGGACATGGCCTCGTGCAACACCGGCGCGCACTCGGCGAGGCGGGCGGTCCCGCCGCGACCGAACGCCGTGACGAACAGGTCGCGCGAGTGCCGCCGGATCGCGAGGTGGCGGTCGAACAGCATCAGCAATGGGGTGAGCCCGGCCAGCGACCGCACGCCGTCGTACCCGTGTGCCCGGCCGAGCCGGACCGGTTGGGGCAGCACGACGTCCTCGCTCAACGGCGTCATGCCGCCCAGGTCCGTCCCGACGACGGAACCCAGCTCCTCCCACGCCGCGAACAGGGCGGCGAGCGCGGCAGGCCGGCCGGACGCGTCGATCTCGGCGAACGCCAGGGTGTCGCGGTGGATCGAGACGACCCGGTCGGCGAGCTCGGCACGTCCGGTGTCGCGCAGCCACGAAACCAGCGCGGGACAGGCCATGGGGTCCTGCGGGTCGACCGGCAGCACCGGTACGAGCAGCTTGATGTCGAGCAGCAACGCGACGTAGTGCTGCGCGCGGTCGGACTCGCCGTCGGGCAGCCGGGTCGCGAGCGCGCTGGCGAGCTCGGCGGGGCTGATGCCCTTGGGGTTGGCGCCGGTGAGGCCGACGAGGAACTGCAGCGGCGCGCTCGACGCCAGCTCCACGTCCTCCTGGATGCCGACATACGCGCGCAATGGCCCGCGGGCGGGGACGTCGCGGCGGAACTTCATCTGGCCGCCGTCTAGGTGCACGTCGGGCGCGAGACGGTGCGGGTGGTCGAAGAGGTGCGCGCGGTCGGCGAGCAGGGCCGCGATCAGCCGCGACAGCAACACCTGGTTGACGCGCGTGACGGCGACCGGTGTGCCCCAGTCGGGCGTGAGCGCGTCGGGGGACCAGGTGGCCCAGCCGACCGCCGCGTACCAGGACAGCGGACTGGTCTTCGACGTCGCGCGCAGGGCGTAGCGCAGCACGGTCGGTTCGGCCTTGCGGGAGCGCTTGTCCCCGGAGCCGGCCCGCGCGAGTCCCTGCCACAGATCGCGTCCGCTGAACACGGCCGCCTTCCGCACGGCCTCGGTGCCGCACAACGAGGAGAGCACCTCACGTTCGGCGGCCAGCGCCTCCGGCAGGAGCCGTTCGACCTCCGCGGTCAGGGCCTCCCGCTGGTCCATCGCGGACAGCCACTCGCCGAGTTGCGGGAACCGCCGCACCAGCGAGTCGGCCTCGGCACGCAGTGAAGGGCGGGGCGACCGTCCGTTGTGGACGTCGCGACGCAACGGCAGCACGACCGTGCGGTGGTAGGAGTCGGTGTGCGTGCCCGCGCTGTCGTGCAACAGGTCGGTCACCGGGCCGGTCAGCGTCACCAGCGAGGCCTCGACCGCCGCCAGCGCCTCCACCGCCCGCCGGAACGGCGCCGCCGTCGCAGCGCCGTCCGGGTGCGGCAGGGCCGCCAGGCGCACGAGTGCGTATGGCGCTGCTTCTCCCTGCACGCGACCGCTCATGCCTGCTGGACGGGAGGCTGGGTACAACTGCTGCACGACGAGCTGCCGCACGAGCACGACGAGGCGCCACCGGAAGCTCCGGACTCCGGCAACGCGACCGAGTCGCGCAGGGACGTGACCGCCAGGTCGCCGAGCTCGAGGTCGTCAGGGTCGAACGAGAGATCCTTCATGCCGTGTCCTCACGTCTTCAGTTGTCGTGAACTCGCCCGAGGGCTGTTCGAAACAGGCTGAACAAGCGCGATACGGCACGGATCGCGCTTTGCTTGATCGGACGGTCAGAGCCGTGAACGGACCTCGTCGGCCTTGGGCTCGCCCAGTTCCTCGAACAACGTCACCGACTCCAGCCAGCACTTCTCGGCTCCACGGCGGTCACCGAGCCCGTCCAGTGCCAGCCCCAGGTTGTCGAGCGACTCCGCCTGCCCGTAGAGGTCGCCGATCGCCCGGAACGTCTCCAGCGCCCGGTCGATGAACGACACGGCCTCGGGGAAGTCGAGCAGCCCCCGGTACACCTCGCCGATGTTGTTGAGCAGGATCGCCTCGCTGTACGGGTCCTTGATGTCCTTGCGGATCTCCAGCGACCGCAGGTACCGCGCCAGCGCGACGTCGAACCGGCCCGCGTCGGCGTGCAGCAGGGCGATGTTGTTCAGCGTCACGGCTTCCGTGTGCAGGTCGCCCAGTTCGCGCGCGATCTCGGCGCACTGCTCGTAGCACGCCAGCGCGTCCTCGGGCCGCCCCTGCGTCATGTGGACGATGCCGAGGTTGTTGAGGGCGGGGACCTGGCGCGACCTGTCCCCGGTCGCGCGGAAGATCGCGAGCGCCTGCCGGTTGCACTCGATCGACTCGTCGTGCCGCCGGACCTCGCGCAGCGCGATGCCGAGCGTGATCAGCATCCGGCCCTCGGCGCTGCGGTCACCGACCGATCGTGCGGCGGCCAGCGCGACGCCGTGGGTGTCGATCCAGTCGGCCCAGTGCTTGCGCAGGTTGAAGAAGTCCCACAGGCATTGAGCGAGGCTCCAGGACTGTTCCGGCAGGTCGTGCTCGGCGGCGTCGCGGATCGCGGCGACGAGGTTCGCGCGTTCGGTGTCGCACCACAGCAGGGCCGCGTCCCGATCGGCGAACTCGCGCGGGTGCACGGCCGGGTCCGCGGGACCGATCTCCAGTTTGCGCTGGGGATTGAGCTGTTGCGCGCTGCGCCACGACGTCTGCACGTACCAGTCGAGCACCCGGCGGCGCGCCAACGCGCGGGCCGGCGGCGGTTCGGCGGCCATGACCTGTTCGACGGCGTACGCGCGCAGCAGGTCGTGCAGGCCGTAGCGGCCGGGAGTGTGTTGCTGCAACAGGTGTTCGTCGAGCAGCGTCTCCAGGAGGTCGCCCGCCTCGTACGCGGTCAGCCCGGCGAGTGCGGCGGCCGAGTCGGCGGTGACGTCCTCCCCGGGGTGGAGTCCGAGGAGTCGAAACAGACGCCTCTGGTTGTCGGGCAACGCCTGGTACGAGAGGTCGAACACGCCCCGAGTGCCGAGACCGCCTCCCCGTTCGAGGCGGTCCACCAGGTCCTGTGTCGTCCACTGTGGACGGCGAGCCAGGCGTTTCGCGGCGAGTGCGACGGCGATCGGCAGGTGCCCGCACAGCTCCGCGATCCGGTGCGCGGCCGCACGGTCGGCCTTCACCCGGTCTTCACCGGCGATCCGGGCGAGCAACGCCAGTGCCTCGTCCGGCGTGAAGACGTCGAGGAACACCGACCTCACGCCGTCGAGCCGCAGCAGCGTGCGGCGGCTGGTGATCAGCACCATGCACGTGGAGCTGCCGGGCAGCAACGGCCGCACCTGGTCCTCGCCGGCGGCGTTGTCGAGCAGCACCAACGCGCGCGTGCCCGTCAGCCGGTCGCGGTAGAGCGCCGCCCGTTCCTCCAACGACTCCGGGATCTGCGCACCGGGCACGCCCAGCAGCCGCAGGAAGCTCTCCAGCACCGCGGACGGCTCCGCGGGCAGCTCGTCGGCGTCGAACCCGTGCAGATCGGCCCACAGTTGCACGTCCGGGTAACGCCGAACGAGCCGGTGCGCCGCTCTGACCGCCAGCTTCGTCTTGCCCACCCCGGCCATGCCCTCGATCGCGGAGATCACGACCGTGGTCTGCGGCCCCGGTTCGCACAGCTTGCGCAGCTCGGACTCGCGCCCGGTGAACTCGGCGATGTCCATCGGCAGCTGCCGGTGCGCGTTCAAAGCCGCGGGCGAGGGCACCCGGCTTTCGAGGATCACCTGCTGCAGCTGGCGCAACCGCGCGCCGGGCTCGACGCCGACCTGCTCGACCATGTGCCTGCGGGCCGTCGCGTAGGTCTCGAGCGCCTCGCCGCGGCGGCCGGAGCGGTCCAGCGCCAGCATCAGCTGCGCCCACAGCTCCTCGCGCAACGGGTGCAGCGCCGACTCCCGCCGCAACCGGTCGATCACGTCGTCGAACCGGCCGAGCTCCAGCGACGCCCTGGCGAACCGCTCGACGGCCGTGAGCCTGCGCTCCTGGATGCGGGTGAACTCCGCGCGCAGCAACGGTCCCGCGTTCAGCTCGGCCGTCGGGATGCCGTGCCACCGCGCCAGCGCCTGGCCGAACAGGTCGGCCGCGGCCTCCGTGTCACCGTCCGAGAGCGCGGTCTCGCCGTCGCGCACCAGCTGGTCGAACGAGTCGAGATCCAGTTCGCCGGGCTCGACCCGGAGCTGGTAGCCGTGGCCAGGACGGGTCATCAGCCGGTCGCCGAGCACCTTGCGCAACCCGGCGACGTACGTGCGGAGGTTCGACTCCGGCGACACCGGCGGTGAATCCCACACCGCCTCCGTCAGCTGTGCGACGCTGACCGCCTCGTTGGAGTGCAACAACAGCATGGTGAGCACCGCGCGCTGCCGGGGTCCGCCCAGCTCCAGCAATGTGCCCGTCCGCCGTACCGCCAGCGAGCCGAGCAGCAGGAACTCCACAGGTAGATCGCTCCTCGATGATCCAGGCATTGGGTGCACAGCCATACTCGCGCACTTCCTGACGGTCTGTGCACGGCCTGGGCGAAATCTGTGCACGCCCCCTGACATCTTTGTGGCAGATCCGGTACCTGCGCCGCTGGCCCGAGGAACTCACGGGAGTGGGGGTCGGCGCAGTTGCCGGATCTGGTTCCCCCAGAACCCGGCCGGCGTGTGAAAGTCACCGCACACGTCGGCCACCTTTCGCAAGACCGGTGGCCCGGGCGGGTCCCCCAGACTGATTCCCGGGCCACCACCTTGCGACCTCAGCGCCCCCAGCGGGCGCGCAGAACTTGGGTGAACACCTCGAACTCGGCCGTCATCGACACCTCGTCCGGTTGGAGCAGCCACTGCTGCTGCAACCCGTCGATCACCGCGATCGTCGTGCGCACCACCGAACCGACCGGGGCGTCCGCCGCGATCTCGCCTCGTTCCTGGCCCGTGCGCACCGCTTCGGTCAGCCACCGCCGCAGTCCGCTGTAGTGCTGGAGAACCCACGCGTGCGCGGGGTGGGCGGTCTCGGTGGCCTCCGCGGCCAGCCGCACGAACAGCCCGACCAGATGGGGACGGGCCGAGTTGCGCGCGATCAGGGCGGCCAGCGCGTCGAACGCCGCCCACCCCAGCGGCGGACCCCCGCCACCGGCCAGGAAGTCGCCGTCCTGCCGGTCGCGTTCCTCGAGCACCGCCGTCAGCAGGGCCGCCTTGCTGGGGAAGTGGTGCAGCAGACCGGACTGCGAGAGCCCGGTCCTGGCCGCCACGGCCGCGACCGACGTGCCCTTGAAGCCCGTCAGCGCGAACAGTTCCGTCGCGACGGCCACCGCTCTGGCCCTGGACTCCTCACCGGAGACGTCCACCCGCGACCTGGTCCGATACCTCGGCGGGACCGACACCGCGTCACCTCACTCCTGATCAGCGGGCAGGGTAACGCGGACGTCGCCGAGCCCGCGGGCGATCAGCACGTCACCGGTGACCGGGTGCCAGCCGTCCGACCACGAGCGTTGGGCCCGCGGGTCGCACCGGACCTCGACTCGCACGGTCTCGCCCGCGGGGACCTCGACGGTGGCCCAGCCGACGAGACGGACCGTCTCGTCTCGCGGCCGCAGGTAGACCTGGACGACCTCCTTGCCTGCCCGGCCGCCGGTGTTGGCGACCTCGACCGACACCGTGCCGATCACGCCGTCCGCGGAGGAACGCGTTGCGGCGCGGTACTCCCACGTCGTGTAGCCGAGGCCGTGACCGAACCAGAACAACGGCTCGGTCTGAGCGCGGTAACCGAAGGCGGTTCCCTCGGCGTACACCAGTTCACCGTTGGCGGGAACGAGGTTCAGCGCGTCGGCGTCGGCGCGCGGGAACGTCGTCACGAGGCGCCCGGCGGGTTCGATGTGGCCGAGCAGAGCGGCCGCCACGGCGTCACCGGCCTCCTGGCCCGGCAGCCCGGCCCACAGCACGGCGTCGACCTGCGCGAGCCACGGCATGAGGATCGGCGTCGCGGCGTTCACCACGACGACGGTGCGTTTCGCAGCCGCCGCCACTGCCGCGACCAGTGCGTCCTGCTCGCCGGGCAACGCGAGCGTGGTCTTGTCGAAGCCCTCGGTCTCCTGTTCCTCGGTGAGCCCGACGACCACGACCGCCACGTCGGCCTCGCGCGCGGCCCGGACCGCTCCGCCGATCGCGTCGGCGGGGGCGCGGGGGACCGGCTGGGTGATCAGGCCGACCAGCGCGCTGGCCTCGCGCACGCGGGCGGTGATCCGGTCGCCCGGCGACAGCAGCACCTCGGCCGTCCAGTGCGGCGGCTTGAGCAGAGCCTCCTCGACGATGCCGCCGGCCCAGGCCAGAAACGTGGCGTGCCGGCGCCCCGCGACGTCGATCGTCCAGTCCCCGAACCCGCGCACGCCGATCAGCACGCGCGCCGGTTCGTCCAGCACGACCTCGCCGGACACCTCGATCGAAGCGGCACCCTGCGCCCAGCCGCCGTACGCCGCGAGCTCGGCGATCTCCATGTCCCGCGTCGCCAGCACCTCGCCGTTGGCGTCGTACGTCGTGGCGCGGACGTCCTTCAGCACACCGGGGCCGGGTGCGGCGTACCGCAGCCGGACCTCCACACCGTCCACAACGGACACCGCGTCGCCCAGCTGCGAGGTCAGGCCGTCCGCGATGCTGATCACGTGCGGCGGGCGCACTCCTGCCGAACCACCGCCCTGCGCCACCGTGTCGATCGCGTGGCGGCCGATCAGGGCGATCTTCGAGTGCTGGAGGGGGAGGACTCCGGAGTTCTTCAGCACGGTCATACCGCCCGCCGCGAACCTCCGCAGCTGCTCGCGGCGAGCCGGGCTGTCCGGCGCGGGCAGGTCCCGAGGCCAGGCACGCTCGGGGAACGCCCCCGTCCGTGACGCGAGGAGCAGCAACCGGGCCAGGTGGTCGTCGATGGTCGACTCCGCGACCTCGCCCGCCCGCACGGCCGCGACCAGCCTGTCCTCCCACGGCCCACCGGGCCCGGGCATCGCCAGGTCGAGGCCGCCGTTCGCGCTCCCGGCCGTGGACTTCGTGGCGAACCAGTCCGACATGACCAGGCCGTCGAACCCCCACTCGCCCTTCAGCACGCTCTGGACCAGTTCGGTGTGCTCGGTCGCCGGGACGCCGTTGACGTTGTTGTAGGCAGCCATGATCGCCCACGGCGCGGAGTCCTCGACCACGATCTCGAACGGCAGCAGGTAGACCTCGCGCAAGGTCTTCTCGTCGACCACCATGCTCGCCGTACGTCGTTCGGTCTCGGACTCGTTGGCCACGTAGTGCTTCGGCGTGGCCGCGATCCCCTTGTCCTGCAGGCCCCGCACGTAGGCGGCCGCGATCACGCCGGTCAGCAGCGGATCCTCGCTGTAGGCCTCGAACAGCCGGCCACCGAATGCTGTGCGGTGCAGGTTGATCGTCGGGCCGAGCACGACGTGGACCTGTTGTGCCGCCGCCTCGTCCGCCAGCACCTCGCCGACCTCGCGGGCCAGCGCCGTGTTCCAGTGCTGGGCGAGCAACGTCGCGTTCGGCAGCACGCACGCGATCGTGCCGCCCCTGAGCTCGGCGCCGCGGACACCGGTCGGTCCGTCGGACAGCTTCAGCGACGCCAGCCCGATCTCCGGCTCCGGGTGCAGCGCGAACAGTGCGGAACCGGTCAGCAGCCGGACCTTCCGCGCGAGGTCCAGGCGGGCGATCGCCTTCTCGATGTCCATGTCTTCGAGCAGACCACACACCGACCAAGTACTCGGTCGGTATATCTCGCTGTTGCATTTCGGTTACCTGGCCGTGATGTGACGCCGCGTGGCACACCCGTGGCACGCCTCTTCTTGTGTCCAAGGGGAGGGGAATGGTGATGAAGATCGAGGTGCGGCTGCTGGGGCCGCTGGAGGTCCGCGGGCCGGACGGGCCGGTGCACTTCATGGGGGCGCGGCGGCGGGCCGTGTTCGCGTTGCTGGCGTTGAGAACCGGCCGTCTGGTGTCGAGATCGGCGCTCGTCGACGGCCTGTGGGGTGAGGACGTGCCGCCGACGGGCACCAAGACTCTGCAGGGCCACGTGGCGAAGGTCCGCCGGGCGCTGGAACTGGCCGGCGCGGACGGCGTCGTGCTGACCCGCGAACCCGGCTACCTGCTCGACGTCACGCAGGTCGTCGTCGACGTCGAGGAGTTCGACGAGCACCTGCGGCGCGGCCGGTACGCGGAGGCACTGGCGCTGCACCGCGGCGATCCGCTGGCGGACTGCCCGGTCGAGGGCTGGGCGGGCGCGGAGATCGCGCGGCTGCGGGAGGCGCTGGCGTTCGCGGAGGAGAACCACGCGGCCGGGCTGTGCCTGGACGGCCGCTACGCCGAGGCGATCGCGCAGCTCGAACGGCTCGTCGCGCTCTACCCGTTGCGGGAGTCGTTGTGGGAGCTGCTGATGGAGGCCCAGCACCGGGCGGGACGGGCCGGAGACGCGTTGCGGACGTATCGAAGGGTGCGGGCGTTGCTGGTGGAGGAGTTCGGGATGGAGCCGGGGTCCGCGTTGCGACGCAGGGAGGCGGCGGTGCTGGCGGGGTGACGTGGTGGTGGGGAGCACCGCGACCCGTGTCGGGGGTGCGCGCCGCGGTGCTTCCCGGTGTCCGGTCAGTGCGTCCCCCTCGGGCGCACTGACCAGGGGTGGGTCGTGGCTCGCCCTGGGGGGTGCGTGGCACGACCCGGTCTGGACTGGACTCCCCTTGCCCGCAATCCTGCGCGTCCGCGGTGGTGAAACGGCGGCCGTGCGGTGGTCAAGATCAGCCGGGCTTGTACGAACAGCGGTAGCCCGTCGTCACGGCGTCGCGCAGCGCGTCGGCGGTGGGCTGCTCGGTCGCCGCGATCGTGTCGATGGCGCGGCGGATCGCCTTGCGCACGGCGGTTCTGGCGCGTTCGGCAGGACCCGCGAAGTTCCGGCCGCGACCGCCCATGCCGGTCTCGCGTTCGAGGTGGCTGAGCAACGCCTCCAACTCCGCCTCCAGACGTGGCGTCGGGTTGTCGTCCAGCCGGGCGCGCAGGTCGCGGATGCGGGTGAGGTAGGCGGCACGGGCGACGGGGTCGAGCAGCGGCTGGTTGCCGCTGTCCTCGCCGCCGACGAGTTCCAGCGCGGGGATCTCGGTGCCCGGGGCGGCCACCAGCCGGGCCAGGTAGCGCATGCCGACCAGGTCCTCGACGCGGGTTTCCTTGCCGTGGTGGGAAACGACCCACCACACGTTCTCCTTGCGGATCAGGATCCGGCCCGCCAAGCCGTCGCGGGCCTGTGCCCACGTCGCCGCGCGTGCGGTCATGCCGATCGTGTTGGCGTCGTTGATGGCCACGTCGTACAGCGCCCTGCCGCGCTCACCGCCGGCCGTGGCCGCGAGGGTGGCGCGGGCGTAGGCGGTCATCGGCAGGTTGCCGAGCCGGATGTTGGTCGTGACGGCGCGTTCGAGGTGTCCGGTGGCGAGCGCGGCGTCGCCGAACGTCGTGGCGGCGATGCCCAGCAGCAGTTCGGTCGAGCCGAAGCAGACGATCGCGGTCGCGGGCACCACCGGCAGCGCGGCGAACGGTTCGAGCAGCCGGTAGGCCTCGCGGGCGATGTCCGCCTCGCCCAGCGCCGCGGCCACGTGCACCACGCAGAACATGCATGTGATCCAGGTGCTCGACAACGGCACGGCCGTGAGTCCGTTGATGGTCAGCCGGTGCAACGCCGACCGCGCGCGATCCCGTTGCCCCGCCTCGAGCGCCAGCAGCGCAAGCGCCGCCTCGAAGCTGAACTCCAGGTCCGGCAACGTGGGGGAGTGCGTGACCTGCTCGGCCAGGTCGACCAGTTCGCCGCCGCGGCCCTGCAGCCACCGGATCGCGAACAGGTGCGTGCTGTGGAACGTCTCCGCGTCCACGTCACCGGCTTCGAGCCCGATCCGCAGGCACGCCGACGACTTCTGCTCCGCCTCCGCGAACCGGCCCGCGCGGATCGTCCGCATCACGTCCATCGCGGCGTGGAAGAAGATCAGCCCCGGGTGGTTCGCGGCCCGTCTCGCCAGCTCCACCTGCGACCGTTCCGCGTGCGGGTCGCCCAGGCAGAACAGGTCCATCGTGCGACGGCACACACCGCTGAGCGCCAACAGGTCCAGCCCCGCCGCCGACGCCACGGAGATCAGCTCCTCGGCCAGGGCCAGCCGGAGTGCCGTGTGCTCCGGCGACCACAGGGCATGGTGCGCCAGCGACAGGGCCTCGGCCAGGGTCAGCTGGTCGCCGGTCTTCCTGGCCTGGCGCAAGGCTTCCAGCACGCTCTCGGTCTCGCGCCGGTCGTAGGCGTGCTCGGCCACGAGCCTCGTGGCCAGCCTGGTGCGCAACGGATCGGGCGGGTGCGCGGCCAGTGCCTCGCGGATGCGGGCGACGGCCAGCGCGCGGTCGGCCCGGCCCCGGTACTTGTTGACCCACATGCCAGGCAGGCCGAGCGCCGCTTCCGGGTCGCCTTCGCGTGCCGCCTGGTCGAGCAGGTCGCGCGCCTCGGTGATCCGGCCCTCGGTGAGGGCGGTGTGCGCCTGCGAGACGAGACGTCTCGTCTCACCTTGGTCCACATCCGGCTCAGGCGAGACGAGACGTCTCGTCTCGGCTGGATTCCTGCAGGTGACAACGATGACCACGGGGAGCCGGTGGGCGCGGGCAGCCACGGACCGGGTCAGCTGGAACGTGTCCTCGCCGGCCAGGTCCACGTCGTCGACCAGGATCAACGCGGGCGTCCCCGCCAGTGCGTCGGCGACCTTCTGCGCGCAGGCCTCCGGTTCGGCGTCGAGCGCCGACGCGTCCCCGCCCAGCCCGGCCAGGACCGCGTGCCAGGGCCAGTATGGCGGTGCGTCCGCGCGGCAGCCGACCCAGGTGACGGCGAACCCGTGCGCGCGGGCGAGTTCCGCCGCCCGGACCAGGTGTCGCGTCCGTTCGGCGCCCGGTGGCGCGGTGACCGCGACGAGTTGCCCAGAGCCCAGTTTCGCCTGCTCGAACGCCGACTCCGGCAACCGCACAGCTTCACCCTCGAATGCACTTCTCCAGCCAGGACTGGGAAAACCTAGCGGAGGGCGCAGACCGGCACGTACGCGGTCGACACGCATTTATGGGTGAAGGTTCGCGAACAGCGGATCGGGGTGGTCCGCTGGGGCATCAGGCCTGACCGCGGTCCTCCAGGTAACGGGTGTGGTCGGCCTGGCGTTGCGCGTCGGCCGCGTGGAACCGTTCCGCGGTGCGCACGGCGTCGGCGTGCAGCAAGTCCAGCTGCCGCACCAGTTCCGCGCCCGATCCCCGTGCGGCGGCGTACCACCACGGCAGGTTCAGGTAGGTCTGGACGGACAGCGGCAGGTCCGTGCCGACGAGCCTGGTGACGGCGTGCAACGCGTCCGGGTCGGCGCGCAGTGCGCGGGGGCGGTCCAGCATGCCGCGCAGGACCTCGGCGATGTCCGCGAACCTCGGCGCGACCTCGTCCGGGACGCGGAAACCCCGCACCCGTTCGACCAACGCGTCGAGCTCGGACCGCAGCGCGCCGGCCTCCTCCTCGGGGTCGGATACCAAAGTGATCCGCTCGGGTGGTGCGGCCAGGGCGCCTGCTGCGTAGAGGCCGACGACGACCACGATCCAGTACGACCCGGCCAGGCCGGCGAAGTGCAGACCCAGGCCGACCAGGCCGCCCGCGCACCCGGCCAGGTTCTTCCAGGAGGCCAGGTACCTACTGATAACCACGGATCTCCTTGAAGGCGGCGGAGAGCGAGCGGCTGCGGGCGTCGAACACCTTGCCGCCGCTCATCTTCGCGACCTGGTCCATCTCGGCGGTGGCGCTCTCGCCGAACAGCACCGGGAAGATCGGGATGCCCTTCAGGTTCGGCGGGAGTGACTGGTGGAACAGCTGGAAGTCGGTCACGTCCTCGCTACCGGTGTTCTCGCCGTCGGTCATCAGCACGATCGACGTGAACCGGTCGGGGTCGGCGTCGATCTGCTGGCGCAGCACGTCGTAGCCACCGCGCAGGCTGCTGTAGATGGCCGTGCCGCCGGCCGCGTCGAGTGACGTGGCGGTGGCGCGGATCTGGTCGAGCACCGGCTGCGGGTCGTCCTGCGGCACCTCGTACTTCAACGGTGGCCGCGCGCTGCTGTTGAACGGCAGCAACGTGACCTGCTCGCGGCCGTGGAACCGGCTGAACTTCCCGGCCAGGGAGGAGTCGGCGCCGGTGAGCCCGACCAGCGCCTGGCGCAGGCCGTCGATCCGGTCGCCCTGCATCGAGCCGGACGTGTCGAGCACGTAGAGCGTGCGGGACGGGCGGCGCAGCTGGTCGAAGTACGTGGTGATCAGACCGTCCACAGCGGACTGGCTGCCGGGGAACGGGAGTTCCACGAGGTCCTTCACCGCGAACTTGCCGTCAAGCGGCACCTGCGGCACGGCGGGGCGGCGGTGCGTGGTCTCCATGATCCTGCGCTGGACGTCCGCGCTCCTGAGGTGGTCGGAGAGCTTCTGGTGCGCCTCGCGGGCCTCCGAGGACGCCGACGTGAGCAGCGTGAGCGGGTAGTCCGCGGTCACCACGCCGTCGCTCGGGTAGACCAGTGTCAGCGGTTCGGGCGACGACAGCAGCACCGACTCGTAGTTGATCAGACCGTCCACTGTGGCGCCGGGGTCCCTGGCCCGTCGCTGGTAGGCCTCGGACAGCCACCCGGACGACCCCGCGGACAGCGTCTGGGCCGAGAAGAACTGCTTGAGCTGCGGCGCGACCGCGTCGATCCTGGCCGCGTCCAGTGCCGAGCCCGACCCGGACAACGCCGCCGCGACGCCGACCAGCGCGGAGAAGCCGGAGTTGGAGGCGGACGGGTCGGTCATGCCGTAGGTGAACCTCCGCGCGCCCGCGGCCTCGGCGATCTCCGCCCAGCCGACGCGCTTGGTGTCCCAGCCCAGTTCCTTCACCTTCGCGGCGGGCAGCCCGAGCACGACGGGGGAGGACATCACCTTCGTCGGTGTGCCGAGGCGTTTCTGGGCCTCCGGCACGAGTTCGAGGTAGCGGTTGGAGGAGAACCAGACGGCGTCGAAGCCCTGTTCGGCGGTGCCGCTCGCGACCTTCTCGGCACCCTCGATGGTGCCGGTGAAGCTGAACTTCACGGAGATGCCGGTGGCACGCGCGGCCTCGTCGAGGATCGGCTGCAGGTCGGCGAGCTCGCTGCCGGCGAGGACGCGGAGGGTGCCGGGCGTGGCGTCGCCGACCGGTCTGGCGGGGTCGGCTTCGTCGGAACATCCCGCCAGCAGTGCCAGAGCGGCGACCGCGGGGAGGAGGCGGCGGATCATGCGGGCTCCTTGGTGGGGCGGTGGCGGCGGTTCACGACTGCTCCCCGGTCTCCCGCACACGGCTCAGGTGGTCGTGAGCGCGGCGGATCTCGGCGTCCAGCGCGGACACCGTGCTGGACATGGAGTCGGCCGCGCGGGCCTTGAACGTGTCGACGGCGTCGATCGCCGCGTAGATCTGGTCGAACGAGGTCCGCACGGCGTCGATGCCGACGGCGGGTTCCGTAGCGAGGCGCTCGATGTCCTTGCCCTGCAACGACATCAGTGCGGCGTTCGAGCGAAGCAGGGAGTCGGTCAGGCCGCGCACGGCGTCGACCTGGTCGATCACCTCGCGTTGCCCGGCCAGTGCCGCCGCGACGGTCACGCCGATCCGCAACGCCGTGACGGTCGTGCTCACGGCCCGTTCGACGCCCTTGATCAGCTCGTCGTTGTTGCGGCGCACGACGTCCAGCGCCAGATAGCCCTGCGCGCACACCGCGAGCTGGGTCAGCAGGTCCTGATGCCGTTGCCGCAACGAGAAGAGCACGTCGGCGCGCAAAGCCCGGGCGCGCTCGGGTTCGGCCAGGTCGAGGATCGCGACCTGCCGTTCGACGGCCTCGTCCATCTCCGCGGCGAGCGCGGCGTCGCGGGACAGCGCCGTCATCACGTCCCACAGGCGCCGCCGCTCGCCCTTGATGGCGGCGTTGTCGCGCCTCAACGCGTCCTGGCCGGACCGCAGCTTCAGCACGATCCGGTTGAGCGGCTCGTCGGCCGCGCGCAGCCGGGCCAGCAGTCCGCGCGCCGCGTTGCCTCCCGGGAGGAACCCGAGGATCTTGCGGCCGGTCAGCCTGCTCAGGTCCTGCGGATCGAGTGCGCGCACCGACCGCCGCAGCTCGGTCAGGCTCGCCGAGACCGGGACGGGCGACGACACCGACGCGAGCGTGCGGTCGAGCAACCGGCCCGCGATCTGCGCGGCCACCCGCATCTCCGCCTCGCCGAGCACCAGGGCGTCGTCCACGATCCGGCCGAAGTCGGGCGAACGCGGGTCGACGGCACCCAGCGCGGCGACGAACTCCTCGGCGCGCGAGGACAACTCCGCCCTGTCGGTGACGGGAATCAGGCCGGCGGCGCGGTCGACCGGCACGGGCTCGACGGGGTCCGGTGGCGTCAGCACGAAGTCGGTCATGTCAGTACTGCTTCGCGATCGCCTCGAGCATCCGCTCCAGCGTCTCGTGCGCGGGCGGTTCGACCACGTCCACGATCGTCTGCGGCACAGGCAGGTTCTTCTCCCTGACGATGTCGTTGAAGTGCTTGGGATCGGCGGTGCGGAACCCGAACGTCGCCGCGAGCCGCCCGAGTTCGGCGTCGCTCTGCAGCAGCTGCCCGACCCGGTCTCCCGCCTCGCGCAACGGCACCAAGGTGTGCTTGGACAACACCGTCGGCGCCGGGTAGAGCAGCTTCATGTCCGGCCGGACCGACGAGTCGCCGCGCACCACCCGGTCCGCGAACTGCGCCTCGTACGCGAGCACCAGCGGCGTCTTGCCCATCCCCGCGGACAGGTAGTCCTCGAACGGTCCCTCGGTGCTGCTCTGCGTATAACCCTGGTCCAGGAACAACTTCGACACCGCGGGCAACACCTTGCCCTCGGCGTCCGGCGACGACACCACCCCGCCGTTGGCGACGAACGACGTGATCGCCAGGTACATCGCCGCCGAGTTCGAGTCACGCGGATCGGTCGTGGTGACGAGCAGGTTCTTGCGGGCGGGATAGGCCGTGTTGCCCGGCAGCTGGTCCCACCGCGTCCCCTTGGCCGCGAGCTCCAGGTACGCCTGCACGTCGAACGTCGGGTAACCCGGCCCGGACCTGACCACGCCGGCCTTCGTCAGCAGGTCGACGACCGGGTCGAACGTGGCGATCACCATCGGCGACGAGAACGGCGCGTACGTCCGCGCGGCCTTGCGGTCGCGCTGGATCTTCTCCGCCGCGGGAGCCGACGACGGGAACGCGAAGTCGTACGGGGTCAGGTCCGTCGCCGTCACGATCTGCCGCGACCCGGCCGGATCCACCTCGACCTCCACCCCGTGCCGCGCGAACACGTCCTTCACCCGCTGGTCGGCGAAGAAGGCGAGCTTCTCCGAGCCGATCACCCCGCGCACGGTCTGGAGCTGGGCCTGTTCGCCCTGCTCCAGGACGATCGCGGTCACCACGCCCACCAGGAGCACCACCGCCAGACCGATGCCGAGCGCTCTCTTCACTGTCCACCTCTGCCGGAAAACCTTGTCGAGGACCAGATCCTTCGTCACTTCGACGCCTTTTCCAGGCGGCTGGAAGCAAGCGCGAGGTGAACTCTCGGTGAACGCGCCGATGAGTTCCGGACGCGCCCGGAGTCGGTACCACGGCAAGGGCCGGACAGAGGAGGTTCGCGATGAAGTTCGTGACGATCGGCTACGGAGAACGTGCGGGCTACGACGCCACGGATCAGGCGGTTCGCGACGAAGCGCACGCCCACGACGCACGGTTGCGGGCCGCCGGCGTGGAGATGGGCATCGCGGGAGCGCCGGTGCAGGTGCGCAACACCGGAGGTGACGGAACGAAGGTGGAGGAAGGCGCGTTCATGACGTCCGCGCTGCCGGTCGCGGGGTTCGCGGTCGTCGAAGCCGAGTCGCTGGAGGAAGCCGTGCGCATGGTGGCCGGGACCCCGTGCGCGGTCGCGAACGGAGTCGTCGAGGTGTGGCCGCTTCAGTCAGCCCAGGGGTGACCGGTCGCCCGCGGACCACTTGTGGCCGAACGGATCCGTGAAGCCGTCCTGCCGGTGTGCCTTGGGCACCTCGTGCCGGATCAGCTCGCGGACCGCCACGCCACCCGAACCTCATCGGGCCACCGCCAGCTGGTAGGCGGCGTCACGGCCGAGCAGGTCGCGGTGCGTGCCCTCGGACGTGACCACGCCGCCGTCCAGCACGACCACCCGGTCGGCCACGTCGAGCAGCGCCGGGCTGCTGGTGATCACGATCGTCGTGCGGCCTCGCCGCAACGTGGTGATGTTGCGGGCGATGAGCTGTTCGGTGACGGCGTCGACGGCCGTCGTCGGGTCGTGCAGCACCAGGATCTCCGGGTCCGCGGCCAGAGCCCGTGCGAGGGACAAGCGCTGCCGCTGCCCGCCGGACAGGTTCGCGCCGCGGTCGCGCACGGCGTGGTCGAGGCCGTCGGAGTGCAGGGCGACCACGTCGGTCAGCATCGCGGCGGCCACGGCCTCGTCCACCAGCGAGCTGGTGCCCGCGGGATCGACGTTGTCCCGCAACGTTCCCGCGAACACCTCGTGGTGCGACGGGTTGACCAGCAGGTGGGTCCGCACGCTCTCGATCGCGAGCGACGCCACCTCCTGCTCGCCCACCCGGACGACGCCCTGGTACGAAGCCGGTGGCACCTCGACGGAGAGCACGGCGGCCAGGTCGGCGGCGGCCTGCGGCTGGTACGCGGCAACGGCCACGAACTCACCGGGCCGCACCGAGAACGTCAGGTCCCGCAACGTTCCGTGCGTGACACCGGAGACCTCGAGACCGCTCTCCGACACGACCCCGTCCGTGCCGGGCGTCATCCGCGCGGGCGCGGCCAGGACGAGCGCCATCCGTTCCGCGGAGGCCCGCGCGATCATCAAGTACTTGGGCATCTCCGAGAACAGCTTCAACGGCTCGATGAGGAACTGCGCCAGCCCGACCACCACCACGAGCTGGCCGATGGTGATCTCGCCCCGGAACGTCAGCAGGCCCGCCCACAACGTCACCGCCGCCGCCAGCACCGAGTTCAGCGCCAGCCCCAGCCCGGCGTAGACGCCGTTGACCCGCGCCACGACGATCGACTGCCGCTTCGCCTCGGTGCTCACCCGGCGGTAGGCCTGGAAGGCCGCGTGGCTGCCACCGAACCCGTGCAGCGGCCTCAGGCCGGCGATCAGGTCGGACACCTTCGCCCCGGCCCGCGCGACCATCGCCTGCTGCGCCTGGGTGTTCGCGCCGATCCGCCGGGACATCACGCCCAGCACGGTCAGGATCGCCGCGGTGCCGGCGAACACCAGCACACCCAGGGGCACGCTGATCACCGCCAGCACGACACCGGTGATGACCACCGACACCAGCGAGCTGACCAGCAGCGGCACCACCTCGACGACGTTCGCGGTCTGGTCGGCGTCCTCGGTGGCGATCGTGAGGACCTCTCCGGACTTCAGGCCGGTCTCGCGCGCCACCGGCTGCAGGCCGCGGTCCGCGACCTCGACCCGCCACCGGTGCGCCTCGGTCGTGGTCGCCTTCTGCAGGATGCGCCCGCCGAACCGCCACGAGTACGACACCGCGGCCATGACGAGCCCGAGCGCGAGCAACGCCAGCCCGAGCGAACTGAGCCGCCCGCCGCGCAGCGCGTACTCGACGATCACGCCGAGCAGGACCGGCACGGCGGTCTCGGCGGCCTGGTAGCACCCCAGCAGCAGGGTGCTGGCCGCCATGGCGCCGCGGTTGCGGCGCAAGGTGATCCGCAGGATCTCCCTGCCGGTGCGGACTTCGGTGTTCGTCACCGTGGCACGCAATCGGTGTGGGCGGTTCCGAACCGCCAAGCGGCCCACAGAGCGGCGTAACGCCCGCCCAGCGCCACCAGTTCCTCGTGGGTTCCCTGTTCCAGCACGCGACCCGAGTTGAGGACGGCGATCCGGTCCGCGGCGACCGCCTGGGTCAGGCGGTGTGCGACCAGCAGGGTGGTGCGGCCCCGGCAGGCCGCGAGCGCGGCTCGTTCCAGCGCGGCGGCACCCTGGCTGCCCGCCTCGGCCGTCGACTCGTCCAGCACGACGACGGGGGAGCGGCCGAGCACCAGGCGGGCCAGCGCGATCTGGGCGACCTTGGTCGCGTCGAGGCGCTCGCCACCCTCGCCGACCTCGGTCCGCAGGCCGGAGGGCAACGCCTCGACCCACGTGTCCGCGCCGACGGTGCGCAAGGCGTCCATCAACTCGTCGTCGGTCGCGTCCGGTGCGGCCAGGCGGAGGTCCTCGGCCAGCGGTCCGGCGAAGACGTGGGCCTCCTGGGTCAGGATGCTGACCAGCGCGCGGGCGCCCGCCTCGTCCAGGTCGGCGAGGTCGTGGGATCCGATGCGCACGGATCCGGTCAGCGGGGTGCCGGTGCCGGCGACCAGGGCCGCCAGCGTCGTCTTGCCCGCTCCGGTCGCGCCCACCAGCGCGAGGGACGTTCCGGCGGGGATCTCCAGGTCGACGTCCCGCAGCACGTCGTGCTCGGAATCGGGGTAGCGGAAGGAAAGCCCGCGCACCGAGACGGGAAGCGGTCGTGCGTCCGCGTCGACGGCCACCGCGCTGCGCACGAGTTCGTCGCCGCCGGACTCGGTGAGCACGCCGACCAGTCGCGTCACCCCGGCGCCGGACTTCTGCGCCTCGTCGAAGAACGCCATGATCAGCCCGAGCGGCACGAACAGCTTGTGGAACAGGAGCGCGGCGACGGACACCTGGCCCAGCGAGGACTGCCCGCCGGTCACCAGGAGGTAGCCGACGACGATGATGAGGCCGAGCCCGATGAACTCGGCGCGGTTCTCCCGGCCGATGAACCGGCCGAAGAAGTGGAAGACGTCGACGCCGATGTTGCGCACCCGCCACGATTCGGCGGTCACCCTGTCCCGGAACGCGTTCTCGAGCCGATAAGCGCGCACGGTCGCGATGCCATCGAGGCCGCTGATCAACGCCTGGGCGCGGTCGGCCTGCGCCTCGGAGCGGGCGCGGTAGAGAGGTTGCGACCGGGGCAGGTACCAGCGCAACGCCAGCCAGTACGCGGGGAGCGCGCAGGCACCGGCGAGCCCGAGCCGCCAGTCGAGACCGAACATCCCGGTGGTGGCGATGACGACGAGCACGACCGCCGAGAACATCGTCGGGACGGCCGTGCGGAAGCCCGCGGAGATGACGGCCACGTCGTCGCCGACGCGCGAGAGCACGTCACCGCGGCCGGCCTGCTCGACGCGGGCGCTGGGCATCCCGAGCACCGCGCGGACCGCGCCCTCCCGCAGGCGCGCCAGCAGTTCCGCGCCGAGCCGGCCGACGAGGTAGGTCGAGATCGCGGTCATGACCGCCCCGGCCAGCGCCGAGACGACCGTCGCGATGCCGGTCGTCCAGAGCATCGACGCGTCGCGCCCCTGTACGACCCCGTCCACGACGGTGCCCAGCAGGAAGACCGGGACGATCTGCAGCACCGCCCCCGCCACCGTCGCCACCGCGGTGGCGATCGGCAGGACGGGGGCGGAGCGGCAGTGGTCGAACACCCAGCGAGAAGCCTCCCGCCCGGACGCCGTGCGCAGGATCTTCGCCGGCGCGCTCGTGGTCACGAGGGGAGGCCTCTCGCTGGATCTCGGTGCTGTGCGGAGAAGGTCAGCCGACGGACTTGGCGGCCTTGACGAGCTCGTCGACCGCGTACGGCATGGACGCGAGCGTCGCCTGCGAGATCGCCGCGCCGACGGCCGGGCCCTCGCTGTCGAGGATGTGCTGGACCTTGCCGGCCTTGGCCGCGGGCAGGTTGGTGAAGAGCTCGAAACCCTTGAGCGCCTTCAGATCCGCCTCGTCGTTGATGATGAAGACGCGGTCGACGTCCATCACGTCGATGCGCTCGGGCGACAGCGCCACGAAGAACTTGCCGGCCGCGAGCTCGTCGACCTTCGTGTTGGGCTTGAAGCCGAGGCCGGTGAGGACCTGGGAGCGCACGTCGGTCGTGGCGAACGGCCCGATGGCGTCCTTGTACCAGGACGCGACGACCGCGGTCTCGTTCGCCCAGGCCGGGTTCGCCTTCCTGGCGTCGGAGATCTTGTCGTCGATCGCCTTGATGGCCTTGGCGCCCTCGTCGCCCTTGCCGACCGCCTTCGCGACCTGCAGCGCGTTGTCCTGCCACTTGGCGGAGAAGGGCTCCTTCTCCGCCTTGGTGCGGCCGACCACCGGCGCGATCCTGGTCAGCTTGTCGTACCAGGCCTGGTCGGCCTCGGAGTAGACCGCGACGATCAGGTCGGGGCGCAGCTGCGCGATCTTCTCGTAGTTCGGCTCGGTGTCACCGTTCTTCATGACGACCTCGGGCGTGGTCGAACCCCACTTGTCCTTCACCCACGGCCACTGGGTGTTGATGTCGGGCTTGGTGCCCTCGGGGCTCGGGTACTGGTCGACCATGCCGACCGGGACGACGCCCAGTGCGAGCAGCGTCTGGTCGTCGGTGTAGCCGAGGGAGACGACGCGCTTGGGCGCTTCCTTGATCTCCGTCGTGCCGAAGAAGTGCTCGACCGTCGTCGGGAACGTGCCCCCGGCGGCGTTGCCCGCGTCGGTGGTCGTGGCGGGCGTGGAGGAACCGCACCCCGCGAGGACGCCGGCACCGACCAGCGCGGCTGCCGCCATTGCGGTCAGCCGCTTCCAAGTCATGGTCGTGCTCCGGCCCATTCGGCACCTCTTCTACACTGCCCGCGAGGGTCATTAGGACAGCCGAACCTTATCACCCGGTTAGGGCAGCCTAACTACGGTGTCGGTCACTCTTGGACACCACGTGGGTCCGTCCGATCGGGACGATCAGCGGACGCTCGCTCACCGGGTCGTCGATGACCTTCGCCTGCAGCCCGAAGGTGTCGCGCAGCAGATCGCTCGTGATCACGTCGCTCGGATGCCCCTGCGCCACGATCGAGCCCGCCTTCATCACGATGAGGTTGTCGCTGTAGCGCACGGCGAGGTTCAGGTCGTGCAGCACCATGACGATCGTGCAGCCGCCCTCGTGCAGGTCGTCGACGAGGTCGATCACGTCGATCGCGTGCGCGAGGTCGAGGTAGGTCGTGGGTTCGTCCAGCAGCAACAGGTCCGTGCCCTGGGCGAGGGTCATGGAGATCCACACCCGCTGCCGCTGGCCGCCGGAGAGCGAGTCGACCGGGCGGTGGGCCAGGTCGGCGACACCGGTCATGTGCAACGCCTTGGCGACCACCTCCGCGTCGTCGCTCGACCACTGGCGCAGCCAGCTCTGGTGCGGGTGCCGGCCGCGGGCCACCAGGTCGGCGACCGTCAGGCCCTCCGGCGCGATCGGGGTCTGCGGCAGCAGGCCCAGCTTCTTCGCGACGTCCTTGGTCCGCAGCCGCGCGATGTCGCCGCCGTCGAGCAGCACCGTGCCCTGGCGCGGTTTGAGCAGCCGGGACAGCGTGCGCAGCAACGTCGACTTGCCGCAGCCGTTGGGGCCGATGACCGTGGTGATCACCCCGGTCGGGATGGCGACGTCCAGGTTGTCGAGCACGACCCGGTCGGCGTACCCGACCGTGACACCGTCGGTCCCCAGTCGGGTGGCATCGTTGCGCAGCGCGGTCATAGGGCAACCTTACTTAACGAAGGCTGTCCTCAGGCAGCGCGTCGCACGTTCGCCTGCACGAGCAGGTAGACGAGGAACGGTCCGCCGATGATCGCCGTGACGACGCCGACCGGCAGGTCGTTGGGCAGCACGGTCCGCGCGATCAGGTCCGACCCGATCAGCAGCAACGCGCCGAACACCCCGGACGCGACCACCGGCGGCACGGGGGAGCGCGTCAGCCGCATGGTGATCTGCGGCGCGACCAGGGCCACGAACGGCACGGGCCCCGCCGCGCTCACCCCGACACCGGCGAGCAGCACGGCGCTCAGCAGGAGCACCGCGCGCACGGCCGAGTAACGAACGCCGAGGCCCGCGGCGACGTCGTCACCGAAGTGCAGGGGCTGCATCTGGAACGACACCACCAGCACGACGACGATCAACACGGCCATGACCCACAGCGCCGCCCACACCTCGGGCCACGACCGCGAGTCGAGCGAACCGACGAGCCACCGCTGCGCGCGGGCCACGTCGCGGATGTCCGCCAGCACCAGCAGCCACGTCGTGATCGCCTGCGTCAGCGCGCTGACCGAGACCCCGATGAGGATCAGCCGGAAGCCGTCGATGCCCTTCTTCCACGCCAGGAAGTAGACGAGCAACCCGGTCAGCAGCCCGCCGGTGAGCGCGGCCGTCGACAGACCGGCGGCGCCGCCGATCGCCGCGCCACCGCCGGCCGTCACGACGAAGACGGCCGTGGCGCTGGCACCACCGGTGATGCCGAGGACGTCGGGGCTGGCGAGGGGGTTGCGCGCGATCGACTGGGTGAGCGCGCCGGAGATCCCGAGCGCGACGCCGGCGATGACCCCGACCAGGGCGCGTGGCATCCGCAGGTCCATGATCACGAACTCGTCGACGCGCTCGCCCTGCCCGACCAGCGTCCTGACCACCGCGGACAGCTCGACGGTGAAGTCGCCGATCGAGATGGACACGCAGAACACGAGGAACGTCAGCGCCGCCAGCGCGGCTGTGACGAGCACGTTCCACGGCCGCCAGACCCACGACCAGCCACCGACGCGGACGCCGCGGTGCATGTCCGGTGCCGTGGTCATGCCTGCCTGAACTTCCCGAGCCAGACCAGCGCCGCGAAGAACGGGGCGCCGAGGAGGGCGATGACGAGGCCTGCCTGCAGTTCGGCCGGACGCACGACGAGCCGGCCCGCGACGTCGCCGAGCAGCAGCACGGCCGCCCCGAGCAGCCCCGCGCACGGCACCAGCCAGCGGTAGTCCGGCCCCGTGAACCACCGCGCGATGTGCGCGACCATCAGGCCGAGGAACGCGATGGGCCCGCACGCCGCCGTGGCCGCGCCCGCGAGCAGTGTGATGGCCAGGACACCGACGGTCCGGCCGGCCGCGATGTTCACACCGAGGCCGCGCGCGACGTCGTCCCCGAGGTCGAGCAGGTTGATCACGGGCAGGTTGAGCACCGCGAGGAACAGGCCCACGCCGACGAAGACCGCCGCGACCCCGATCACGTCGAACCCGACGCCCTGCACCGAACCCGCGTTCCAGAACCGCAGCACGTCGAGCGTCTGCTCGTCGCCCAGCGCGACCGCGGTCGTCATCGCGGCCAGGAACAGCGTGACACCCTGCCCCGCCAGCGCGAGCGTGAGCGGGTTGCCCGCGCCGCGCCCGAGGCTCGACAGCCCGAACACCACCGCACCCGCCACCGCGGCCCCGAGGAACGCGAACCACATGTACTGGACCGGGTTCCGCAGGCCGAACAGGGAGACGGAGAGCACCACCGCGAACGACGCCCCGGAGTTGACCCCGAGCAGCCCGCTGTCCGCGATGGGGTTGCGGGTGTGCCCCTGGATCAACGCGCCCGCGACGCCGAGCCCGATGCCCGCCACGACCGCGAGCACCGTCCGCGGCACCCGCAACGTCTGCACGATCAACGTGATCTCGACGAGCCGCTGGTCGCCACCGGGATCACCGGACAACCCCTGCCACACCTCGGCCGGGGTGAGCGACCGCGTGCCGATCACCAGCGACAACACCGACGCCACGACCAGCAGCACCAGCAGACCCGCCAGCCCGAGCAGACGCCGCCGACGCGGGTCCGGCCCGGGTGGTGCGGCGCGTTGTTCCACGACCATGCTCACGTGGGGCCACGTTAGCTCCCGGCCGTCGCGTCCGGTCAGGGCACCCTTACCTGGACCTGGACTCGATGGCCCGGACGGTCTTCTCCAGCGCCCCGCCGAGCACCTTCTTGCCCAGCAGCCCCAGCGAGAGCCCGAGCAGCTTGCCCTTGAAGTTCTTGCCCTCGCGCACCACCTCGGCGTGCACGAGCGTCGTTCCGTCGGCCTGCTTCGTGAACGTGTAGGTGTGGCCGGACCGCCCGCCCCACACGTTGGAGTCCACGGTCCTCAGCACGACCCTGCCGAGGTCGGACCAGTCGTAGTGCAGGCGCTCCCAGATGCCGCCGGACCCCTCGGTGACGTCGGCGAACGTGTCGCCCCGGTCGTGCACCCGCAGGTCGGCCTCGGCGCTGTTGGGGAAGAGGTCCGCGCGGCCGGGACCGAAGTCGGTGAGCCCGGCGACGAACTCCTCGGGCGTCGCGGTGGTCTGCTGCGTCAGGGTGACGCTGGGCATGTTCTCGGCTCCTCGTAGTTCCTGTGTGCAGGAACTACGTTGCCGGGACCAGGGTGTCGCTCGCGCCCGTGAGACTCCCTAGTCGGCGAGTCGTCCGCGGAGTTCGTCCGCCTCTTCGTCGCGGCCCTGTTGCTCGAGCAGAGCGAGGGCCTGTCGCCAGATCTCCGCAGCCTGCCGCGCCTGCCCGGCCGCGACGTGCGTGTGCCCGAGCCGCATCAACGTGTTCGCGGTGGCGTAGTCGTCGTCCTCGGCCCGGTACAGCTCGACGGCATGTTCGTAGTGGAGGATCGCTTTCTCGTGGTTGCCGCTCTGGTGCTCGACGTGGGCGAGGGTGTCGAGGGCGGACGCCTCGCCGTGCCGGTCGCCGAGGTCGTGCAGCAGTTCGAGGGCGGTGACCGCGGACCGGCGGCCCTGTCCGGTGTCGCCGACCTCCGCCGCGCAGTGCCCGATGTTGCTGTGCGCCATGGCGATCAGCATCTTGTTGCCGCTCTTCTCGTAGTGCGGCAGCGCGGCCTTGGCGTGCTCGAACGCTCGTTCGTAGTCGGACCTGTTCGCCCACAGCCACGCGGCCGTGCCGTGCGCGGCGGCCAGCGGCAGTGCCTCGCCGACCTGTTCCGCGAGCTCGAGGGCCGCGTCCAGGTGGTGCTGGGCCTCGTCGTAGCGCTGGACCTGGCCGAGGCTGCTGCCCATGATCCGGTGCGCGAGGGTCAGGTCCGCCGGGTTCGTCGCCGCGTCGAGGGCGGTCTGCCACAGGGCCAGCTCGTCGTCGAGGTGGCCGCGCTGCTGGTGGTAGGCGTGCGCCACCCTGGCCAGCAGCACGACCTCGTCGTTCCAGCCGAGCCCGGCCGCCACCTGCTGCACGGCCGGGCGCGTGCCGCGTTCCGCGTCGAACCACGCCCGTGCGCCCGCCTTGTCGGTGGCGGGTGTGACGTGGGTGCCTTCCGCCGCCGCGGTGAGAGTGATCAACGGGCGGTGCGGGTCGATCAGGCGGTCGTTGGCGTGCGCGGTGTGAACGTGGTGGTCGACCAGACGCCGCAACGCCTCCTCGCGGCGCGCGTGGTCCGCCCGTCCGGCCGCGTAGGCCCGGACCAGGTCGTGCATCCTCGCCCGGAACCCGCTGCCCAGGGAGATCAGCGACGCCTGTTCCAACGCCAGCAACGTCTCTCGTGCGTTCTCAACGGACAGGTTCGCGAGGCTCGCCGCCGCGTTCAGGTCGATGTCCTCGCCGGGCGCGATCCCCAGCAGTGCGAACAGCTCCCGTTGCCGGTCGGTCAGCGCGCGGTACGACCACGAGAGCACGACCGGGACGCTCACGCTCGGGTCCGCGTCGAGCGCGCCGAGCCCGAGTTCCTCGAGCTGCCGGGCGATGGCGGCGAGTGACAGGTCGGGCTCGGTCAGGACGCGCGCGCCCACGATGCTCAGGGCGAGCGGGAGGCCGCCGCACAGGTCGATCAGCCTGGCCGCGGCGAGGGGTTCGAGGCTCAGCCTGGTCGTCCCGATGCGTGCGGTCAGCAGCGTGCCCGCGTCGTCATCGGCGAGCACGTCCAGGCCGACGGCGTGCGCGGTGACCAGGCCCTGCAACCTGTTGCGGCTGGTCACGAGCACGCGGCAGGTGTCGCCGCCGGGCAGGAGCGGGGTGATCTGGGAGGCGTCGGCGGCGTTGTCGGCGACCACGAGCATCCGGCGGCGCGCGGTGAGGCCGCGGAACATCGCCGCCCTGGCCCCGGGATCGGTGGGGACGGCGGCGGCGTCGACGCCGAGCGCGTGCAGGAAGCCGCGGATGGCGACGTCCGGTTCCATCGGGCGCTCGTCGGGGCTGAACCCGCGCAGGTCGACGAACAGCTGGCCGTCGGGGAACCGGTGCAGGTTGCGGTGCGCCCACTGCAGCGCGAGCCACGTCTTGCCCATGCCGCCCGCGCCCGCGATGGTCGCCACCCCGACCGCGCGCATCGCGTCGTCCAGCTCGGTCAGGTCCTGGTCGCGGCCGACGAACTGCGCGGGCGCGGACGGCAGCTGCCTCGGCACGACCTGCGCCGGTGCGGACGTGCCCAGCAGCTGTTCGTGCAGGTCGCGGAGCTCACGACCCGGTTCGGTGCCGAGCTCGCCGACCAGGCGGGTCCGGAAGGCACGGAACCCCTCGAGCGCCTCGGGGATCCGCCCGGCCTGCGCGAGAGCCTGCATGTGTTGTGCGGCAACGCGTTCGTCCAACGGCCTGTGCGCGGCACGCGCGGAGATCACGGCGAGCAGCTCAGGACCCTGGCCGAGCCGCAGCCGGGCGTCGAGGAGATCGAGCTCGGCGTCGAGGCGTTCGGCGGTGAGCCGGTCGCGGGTGAGACCGGCCCAGTCACCGCCGACACCGGTCAGCGGCTCACCCCGCCACAGCGCCGAGGCCTCGGTGAGAACGCGGGCGACGGCCTCGTCGCCGGTGAGGCCGCGGGCCTCGTCGCGGAGTTCCCGGAACCGCACGACGTCCACAGAGGACTGATCGACGAGCAGCGCGTACCCGTTGGGGCGGCTGGCGAACGTGACCGCCGCGCCGAAGGCCTGGCGCAACCGGGAGAGGTAGCTCTGCAGGGTCGCACGCGAGTGCCGGGGTGCGTCGGCGCCCCAGACGCGGTCGGTCAGCTGCGTCACGGTGACGACCTTGCCGACGTCGATCGCCAGCGCCGCCAGCACGCACCGCTGCCGCGCGGGACCCAGGTCGACGGGGCGCCCGCCGACACGGGCGCTCACCTCGCCGAGCAGCGCGATCTCGACCGCCACGACCGTTCTCCGCTCAGCTGTCCTTCTCGGCGGCGAGCAGCGACACGACGGCCAGCCCGGTGTTGACGGCGGAGATGATCGTGGTCAGCTTCGCCGCCCTGGCGGGCAGTTCGCCGCGCTTGCCCGCGTAGACGGCGGCGGCGGTGTCGGTGGCGTGGATGAGCACGGCCTGCCGCAGGACGCGCCGGGCGTTCGCGTCGCCGCTCTTCACCGTCAGCAGGTCGACGCCCAGGACGAGCGTGCGGATGCCGAACATGCGGGCCGGGTAGACGAACCTGCGGTCGTCACCCAGTTCGTCGCCCAGGCTCTTGGCCATCCTGTCGGCGGCGACCAGGCCCAGCGCGCCGTTGAAGATCCGGACGCAGGCCAGAGCGGTCCGCGTGACATCGCCCAGCTTCATGTCGCCACCTCGTGTTGATCTCCGGTCCGAGAGAGTCTAGGAGAGCCGTGCGGCGAGCCGGCGCCCGATGTCCCGCCGGGCCGCGCGGCTCGGGTCGCAGGTGCCGAACTGCGGGGCCCGGCCCCGCCGTGGCCGCGCAGCCGCAGCAGGGTGGTGACCGCGAGGGTCGCACCCGCCGGTCACGAGCCGGCCGGTGCCGAACCGCGCCTCGGCGTCGTCGAGGAGGCAGCGTCCGCCGCGAGCTTCGGATCGATGAAGGACGTCAGGTGCGTGGACAGGTCCTATCGTGGGGGCATGAGCCGAGGCAGGGCGGCAGCGGTGCTGCGCAGGAAGTTCGACAGCACCTTCAGCTGGGTCGTGACGCTGGCAGCGCTCGGCACGACCGCGTACGTGTTGCTCAACCCGTTCCCGGGCAACGGGTTCGGGCAGCAGCTGGAGTTCATCGCGATCATGGCGCCGCTCACGTGGTTCATGTGGATGGTCGGCGCGCACTCGGTGGTGAAGGTCTACGACTCGGGCGTGCTGGTCGTCAACTGGTTCCGCCGGTACTGGGTGCCGTGGGCCGACCTGGCGTCGGTCGAGGCGACGCGGGAGGTCACGCTAGTCACCACCTCGGGCGAGCGCATCGGCGTCGCCGTCGGGGCGTTCTCCGCGGCGAGCTCGCTGCGCGGCAGCCGGGTGCAGGCCTCCATCCGGGAGACGATCGAGCGGCACCGGCCGGCGTCAGCACCCTCCGGCGGCGGCGGGGTGCGCAAGGGGTTCGACCTGGTGCCGTGGCACTTCGCGGGGATGGTCGCGTTCCTGCTGCTCGTGGCCTGGCTGGGGCTCCTCCTCAACGGGGGCTGAACGAGACGGACGCCCGCCGTCTCCTCGGCGGCCAGCCGAACGGTCAGCTCGTCGTCAGGCCGACGACACGGAGGCGCCACCCGGCAGGCGAGCATCGCCGACGCTCCCCGGCACGTCGGCGTAACGCGCTGATCAACCAGGCCGACAGTCCTCGGCGAGGTTCGTGCGTCGTCCACTGCGGACGGTGACCGGACGTCGCTCCAGGGTGGACTGTCGGGGGAGTGATGGTGGCACGCAGGCACTTGCTGGTGATCTTGATGCTGCTCACCGCGTGCACGGCGGAACCGGTGGAGGAGCCGCCGGCACCCCGGATCTCGCTGCAGGCTCCGACGCTGGTCAACGAGGTGGTTCCGCCCCAGGACGTGCTCACCGTCGTGCGGGACGTGGAGGACGGGCGGACCGTCGAGTTCGTCGACGGCACGAAGATGCGCGTCGCGTCGCTCGCCGAGCCGAAGGACTGCTTCGCGGAGGCCGCGCTCACCTTCGCGAGGTCGACGCTGGTGGCGAGATCCGTCCGGTACACCGTGCTCTCGATCGGTGTGGTCGACCTGGAACTGGAGGACGGCACCGACTACGCGGTGCTCGCCGTGCGGCAGGGGGCGCTGCGGCCGGAAGGCATCGACAGCGGGCCGCTGATCAGCGCCAGGGACGAGGCGTCCGCGGCGAAGCGAGGGCTGTGGGGGCCGCCGTGCAAGGGCTCCGACACGTCCCCGCGTCCTCCCACCACCACGACCACCACGCCTCCACCACCTCCACCGCCCACGACCACGACCCCGCCCCGCCCGGCGAAGGCCTGCGCCGTCACCTACCGCGTCACCGGGCAGTGGTCCGGCGGGTTCCAGGCGAGCGTGACCGTGCGCAACACCGGCACCGCGCCGGTGAACGGCTGGTCGCTGCTCTGGTCCTTCGCGAACGACGAGACGGTCCGCGACATGTGGGACGCCTCCGGCAGGCAGTACGGACGGATCGTCACCGCAGCGAACGCGAGCTACAACCGGCAGATCGCGCCGGACGGGTCGGTGCAGTTCGGGTTCAACGGCAGCTCCCGCCGCAGTCACACCTCGCCGGCCGCGTTCACGTTCAACGGCGTGAAGTGCACGGTGGGGTAGCAGGGGGGCGAAGCTATTGCGCTGGGACGCAATAGCTTCTTCGGGCGCGGGTGGTGGCTGTTAACTGCCGCCATGGTTTCGAGAACCTTCAGCAAGATCGCCGGACGGCTCGCGGCCGCCGCAGTCGCGCTCTCCGCCGTCGTCGTGAACGCGCCCTCGGCCAGTGCCGCCGCGCAGGAGTTCATCTACTCGGGGCAGGACTACGGGTACGCCGGGGCGACGTTCGACTGGGCCGGCCGCAGCTCGGTCCGCAACATCGACCTGCTCGTGTCCGACTGGGGCTGCGACGCCAAGCCGGTCTACGCCTACTTCCTCTTCTACAACGGCTCGCTGCACCCCGACACGACGCCGACGCGCCGGTACGACCACTCCGGCTGCGACAAGGAGGACTACTCGTCGTACAACGACCTGACGTGGTCGATCAGCGGCGACTCGATCACCTACATGGGCGTCGTGGTCTGCCGTGACGCGGCCAACGGCCCGTGCAAGGTGGGCGGACTCTCCGGACGCAACCCCTACGCGTAAGGGGAACGGCCGGGAGACTCGGAGGGCGGCGGTCCCCTGCCCGGGGCCGCCGCCCTCACGTCACCCGGACAGTCCACAAAGGATCAGCGTCGAAACCACCCGCTCTCGTTCGACGGTTCCGTTCGACGGCATTCGACGGCTTGCTTGACGCTCACAGAGCACCGATGCAGACTCCGGAAAGCGTTTTCCAGACTACGGGGTCGGGGGTCGATGAGCGCTCTAGACGAACTGCGGCAGCTGCGCCGAGGTGGTGTCCAGGTCCGGAAAAGCGACAACAGGGCCGCGTTCTGGTTCCTCGCGCCCTGGTTCGCCGGACTGCTCTTCATCACGGTCGGCCCGGTGATCGCGTCCTTCGCACTGGGGTTCACGAAGTACAACCTCATCCAGCCGCCGAAACTCATCGGTTTCGACAACTTCGCGCGCATCCTCAGCGACTCCCGGCTGCACAACGCGTTGCGGGTCACGTTCACCTACGTGCTCGTGTCCGTGCCGCTTCAGCTGGCCTGCGCGCTGGGCGTCGCGCTGCTGCTCAACCGCGGCCTGCGCGGGCTCGCGTTCTACCGATCGGCGTTCTACCTGCCGTCGCTGCTCGGGTCGAGCGTGGCGATCGCGGTGCTGTGGACGCAGGTCTTCGGCACCGACGGACTGGTGAACCGCCTGCTGGGCTTCTTCGGCGTCGAGGGCAGGGGCTGGATCTCCGACCCCGACACCGCGCTGTCGACCCTGATCGTGCTGAACGTGTGGACGTTCGGCTCGCCGATGATCATCTTCCTGGCCGGGCTGAGACAGATCCCCGAGGTCTACTACGAGGCCGCCGCGATCGACGGAGCGAGCTGGTGGGACCGGTTCCGGCGGATCACCCTGCCGCTGCTCTCGCCGATCCTGTTCTTCAACCTGGTGCTGCAGATCATCCACGCGTTCCAGTCGTTCACGCAGGCCTTCGTGGTCTCCGGCGGCACCGGCGGACCGTCCGACTCGACCATGTTCTACACGCTCTACCTGTACCAGCAGGGTTTCAGCCGGTTCGACATGGGTTACGCGTCGGCGCTCGCGTGGTTCCTGCTGCTGATCATCGCCGCGTTCACCGCGATCAACTTCTGGGCGGCGAAGTACTGGGTGTTCTATGACGACTAGACGGATCTCCGCTCCCCTCAAGCACATCGGCCTGGTGCTCATCGGGTTCGTGATGCTGTACCCGGTGCTGTGGATGGTCGCGAGTTCGCTGCGGCCCGGTGACGAGATCTTCCGCAGCCCCGGACTGATCCTCGACAGCTTCCAGACCGAGAACTACACCGAGGGCTGGAACGCGCTCACGCCGTCGTTCGGCACCTACCTGCTGAACTCGGCGCTGCTGGTGCTCGGCTGCATCGTCGGCAACCTCGTGTCGTGCTCGATGGCCGCCTACGCGTTCGCCCGGCTGCAGTTCACCGGCAAGCGGTGGTGGTTCGGGATCATGCTCGGCACGATCATGCTGCCGATCCACGTGATCATCGTGCCGCAGTACGTGCTGTTCTCGAACATCGGCTGGATCAACACGTTCCTGCCGCTGATCGTGCCGAAGATCCTCGCCACCGACGCGTTCTTCGTCTTCCTGATGGTGCAGTTCATCCGAGGCCTTCCGCGCGAGCTCGACGAGGCGGCGCGCATCGACGGCTGCGGGCACCCGCGGATCTTCCTGCGGATCATCCTGCCGCTGATGACTCCGGCGCTCGCCACCACCACGATCTTCACGTTCATCTGGACCTGGAACGACTTCTTCAGCCAGTTGATCTACCTGACGGACCCGGACATGTACACGGTGCCCGTCGCCCTGCGCTCGTTCGTCGACTCGACGGTCGCCACGTCGTGGGGCTCGCAGTTCGCGATGAGCGTGGTGTCGCTCGTCCCGATCTTCCTCGCCTTCCTGATCGGTCAGCGGTACCTCGTCAAGGGGATCGCGACGACCGGGGGCAAGTAGCCGAAAGGACAGCTCATGCTCAGAGGTGTTCGCCGCGGGACCGCGTGGGCGGTCCTGCTGTCGCTGACCGCGTCCCTGCTCGCCGCGTGCGGGTCCGGCTCCGACGCGGGCGGTGACCTGACGACGGAGAAGGTCACGCTGCGCTTCACCTGGTGGGGCGCGGACGACCGGCACAAGCGCACTCAGCAGGTCATCGACATGTTCCAGAAGAAACATCCGAACATCACCGTCAAAGGTGAGTTCAAGGAGTGGAACGGCTACTGGGACAGCCTCGCCACCACCATGGCGGCCAACGACGCGCCGGACATCATGCAGATGGACGAGCTCTACATCGCCTCCTACGCGGAACGCGGCGCGTTGCTCGATCTGAACGAGGCCAAGAAGCACCTGGATACCGGCAACTTCGACCAGAAGGCGCTCGCCACCGGCGCGATCGCAGGCAAGCAGTACGGACTGCCGGTCGGCCTCGGCATGTACTCGATCATGGTCAACCTCGACCTGCTGGCGAAGTACGACATCCCCGTCCCCGACGACACCAAGTGGTCGTGGGACGACCTGCGCAAGATCGGCGAGCAGGTGTCGAAGGCCGGCGGTGGCCAGGTGTTCGGCGTGCAGTCGCCCGGCATCAACGACGCGGCGGGGCTGAGCATCCGGGCGCGGCAGCAGGGCAAGGCGATGTTCGACGCCGACGCCAAGGTCGTGCTGCCGCCGGAGATCGCGCGGGACTACTGGCAGTACATCCTCGACCTCGCGAAGTCCGGGATCGCGGCACCGCCGTCGGTGACGATCGAGAAGGCCTCCGCCGGGCTGAACCAGTCGGCCACCGCGACCGGCACCGCGGCGTTCGGGCTGTGGTGGAACACGCAGCTGACCGCGCTGACCGCCGCCAGCGGTGCCAAGCTGAAGCTGTTGCGGCTGCCGGGGGAGACCCAGGGCGCGGCACCCGGCGCCTACTACAAGCCGTCGATGTTCTGGTCGGTGTCCGCGCGGTCGAAGTACCCGGCCGAGGCCGCGGCGTTCGTGAGCTTCCTCGCCAACGACGAGGAGGCCGCCAAGGTCCTGCTGACCGAACGCGGTGTGCCCGCCAACCAGAAGATCCGCGAGGCGATCGCGGGTCAGCTCAAGGACACCGACAAGGCCGCCAAGGAGTACCTCGACACCGTCCCGGTCAGCGACCCGCCCCGGATCACGCCGAACGGGGCCAGCACCCTCGACACGATCCTCAAGCGGCACACCGAGGACGTGCTGTTCGGCCGGACCACGCCCGACGCAGCCGCCGCGTCGTTCATCAAGGAAGTCCAGTCCGAAGTGGACGCCGCCAAGTGAGGCGCGCGGCCATCGTCGGCACTGGCGGGATCGCGTCGGCGCACGCAGAGGCGTTGCGCGCGGCGGGGGACCGCGTCGAACTGGTGGCGGTGGTGGACGTCGACGCCGAGCGCGCCTCGGCGTTCGCCGAGGAGTGGGGTGTGCCGCGCGTGCACCCCACTTCGACCGCGTTGCTGGACGCGGAAGCCCTGGACGTGGTGCACGTGTGCACACCGCCGCGCCACCACGTGCCGCTCGCCCTCGAATGCCTCGCCGCCGACGTCCACGTGCTGGTGGAGAAGCCGCCGGCGATGTCGCTCAGCGAGATCGACGTGCTGATCGCGGCCGAACGCGCGTCGGCCGGCCGCGTCGCCACGGTGTTCCAGCACCGCTTCGGGCCCGCCGCGGTCCGGTTGCGGCGGCTGGTCTCCGAAGGGGCGTTCGGCCGGTCGTTCGTCGCCAAGTGCGACACGCTCTGGTACCGCGGCGACGCCTACTTCGACGTGCCGTGGCGCGGGACGTGGGACAGCGAGGGCGGCGGCCCGACGATGGGGCACGGCATCCACCAGTTCGACCTGCTGCTGTCGGTGCTGGGGCCGTGGCGGGAGATCCGGGCCGTGGCGGTGCGGCAGGCACGGGACGTGCAGACCGAGGACGTCTCGATGGCACTGGTGACGTTCGCCGACGGCACGGTCGCGTCGGTGGTGAATTCCCTGCTGTCGCCCAGGGAGACGTCGCAGCTGAGGTTCGACTTCGAACACGCCACCGTCGAGGTCGAGCACCTCTACGGCTACACCGACGCGCATTGGACCGTGACTCCGGCGCCCGGCCACGACGACGTCGTCACGCGCTGGCGGGCGGAACCGTCCGGGATCGTCAGCGGCCACCGGTGGCAGCTCGCGGCGTTCCTGGACGCGTTGGACAGCGGTGAGACACCGCCGGTGACCCTCGCGGACACCAGGCAGACGACGGAGTTCATCGCGGCCCTCTACGCCTCCGCGTTCACCGGCACGGTCGTCGAGGCCGGTCAGCTCGGTCCGGACAGCCCGTTCTACGCGACGATGGAAGGGATCGGTGCCCCGTGGGCGAACGCCCGGTGATCACGCGGCAGGACGACGAGGTGCTCGCCGTGTCGGTGGGCGACGTCGAGCTCTTCCGGTACGTGCACCGGCCGTCGACGCCCGCGTTCGAGGGGCCCAAGCCCTACCTGCACCCGGTCCGCACGCTCGCCGGCGACGTGGTGACGGCGTTCCGGCCGCACGACCACCGCTGGCACAAGGGCGTGCAGATGACCGCGACCGACGTGTCGGGCGAGAACTTCTGGGGCGGCGTCACGTACGTGCGCGACCAGGGTTACGTGGTGCTGCCGAACGTCGGCACCATGCGGCACGAGGAGTTCGAGGTCGACGGGGCCCGCATCGGCGAGCGGCTGTCGTGGTTCACCGAGGCGGGCGAGCGCTGGGTCGGCGAGACGCGCTCGTTCACCGTGCGCGACGTCGAGGACGACTCGTGGACGCTGGAGTTCGCCACCACGCTGACGAACCTGCGGCGGGAACCGCTGGTCTTCGGCAGTCCGACCACCAACGGGCGTGAGCTCGCGGGCTACACCGGGTTCTTCTGGCGCGGCCCGCGGTCGTTCACCGACGGGGACGTGATCGCCGCGGACGGCGGTACCGGGCAGGAGATGATGGGGAAGGCCGCGCGCTGGCTCGCGTTCGTCGGCCGGCACGACGAGGTCGACCGGTCGTCGACGCTGCTGTTCGTGGACCACCCGGACAACAAGAACACGCACTGGTTCGTGCGCAGCACGCCGTTCGCGGCCGTCAACCCGTCGTTCGCCTTCCACGACACCGTGGAGCTGGCTCCGGATGACGCGCTGACCTTGCGCTACCGGCTCGTCGTCGGCAACGGTGAGTGGGACGCGGACCGACTCGAATCCTTTGTGGAGGGACATCCGTGGTGACGCCGTTTCCCGGCGGGGTGGGCATCTCCGGCCTCCGGGTCTACGACTGGCCGGCGGTGGACGGGATGTGCGGCGGCTCTCCGCACGTCCACCTCGCGTGCTCGGAGTGCTACTACGTGATCGGCGGGCAGGGCAGCGTCCAGACCCTGACCCGCCGCGGGTTCACCGAGACGCCGCTGCGCGAGGGCACGGTCGCGTGGTTCACGCCCGGCACGATCCACCGGCTGGTCAACGACGGTGATCTGCGGATCATCGTGCTGATGCAGAACAGCGGCCTGCCCGAGGCGGGTGACGCGGTGTTCACCTTTCCGCTCGATGTGCTGGCCGATTCGGAGATCTATTCCGAGCGGGCACTGGCCGGTGACGAGGAATCGGCCAGGCGCCGTCGGGATCTCGCCCTGGAAGGCTTTCTGGAGTTGCGCCACGGCACCGAGGCCGAGTTGGAGGAGTTCTACCGCGCCGCCGTGAGGTTGAAGCAGGGAACGCTGGACGCCTGGGAGAAGCGCTGGCGGGAAGGGGCGCTGGCGTCGGCCGAACGCACCGGGGAGCAGCTCGAACGGTTGCGCGACGGGGACATCGGGCACCTGGAGGAGGCGGACGTGCACGTGACGCGGGCGCAGACCCCGCAGCGGTTCGGCATGTGCGGCTGGCTCGACGCGTTCTGATCGAATCGAGTCGAAAGAATTCGCGTTCCCGGCGTTCGACCTGTTCGACGCTAACGTTCTTCGTATGAAACGTTTCAATTCTTTGTGGATCTCTGCTGTGCTCGCGGTGGTGCTCACCGCGGGCAGCGTGCCGGCGTTCGCGGACGAGGCACCGGGGCGCGGGCTCGTCAGCATCCGGTCGGCGCAGGGCAACTTCGTGTCGTGGCAGCTTCTCGGTTCCGACGCGGCCGACGTGGCGTTCAACGTCTACCGGGACGGCGTGCGGGTCAACCGGGCACCTTTGACGACGGCCACGAGCTACCTCGACACGGGTGCGCCCCCGACGGCGACCTACTCGGTGCGACCGGTGAGCGGAGGCGTGGAACCGGCGGCGGCCACGCGATCCGTCGGCACCCTCGCGACGAGCAGGGACGTTCCACTCCAGATCCCTTCTGGCGGCACGACCCCGTCGGGCGAGGCGTACACCTACGTGGCGAACGACGTGTCGGCCGGCGACCTCGACGGCGACGGTGAGCAGGACCTGGTGCTCAAGTGGGATCCCACCAACGCCAAGGACAACTCGCAGTCCGGCTACACGGGCAACGTGTACCTGGACGCGTACAAGTTGAACGGCACCAGGTTGTGGCGGATCGACCTCGGCCGCAACATCAGGGCGGGTGCGCACTACACCCAGTTCCAGGTGTTCGACTACGACGGTGACGGCCGCGCCGAGGTCGCCGTGAAGACCGCGGACGGCACGAGGTCGGGCACCGGCCAGGTGATCGGCAACGCGGGCGCGGACCACCGCAACAGCAGCGGGTACGTCCTCGCCGGACCCGAGTACCTGTCGGTGTTCCGCGGCACGGACGGCGCGGTGCTGGACACGGAGAACTACGTGCCACCGCGTGGAAACGTGTCGTCGTGGGGTGACAACTACGGCAACCGGGCCGACCGGTTCCTGGCCGGAACGGCCTATGTGGACGGATCCCGGCCGAGCATCGTCATGGCGCGCGGCTACTACACCCGCAGCGTGATCTCGGTGTGGGACTTCCGGGGTGGACAGCTCACCCAGCGCTGGACGTTCGACTCGGCCACCCAGTCGAACCGTTCCGCCTGGGAGGGCAAGGGCAACCACCAGCTGTCCGTGGCCGACGTGGACGCCGACGGGCGTGACGAGATCATCTACGGCTCGATGGCGATCGACGACAACGGCCGCGGCCTGTGGCAGAACGGCACCCGCCACGGCGACGCGTTGCACGTAGGCGACTTCATCCCGTCGAGGGCCGGTCTCGAGGTGTTCAAGCCGTCCGAGTCGACCACCGACCTCACCCACTGGATGGGCGACGCCCGCACCGGCCAGATCATCTGGAGCGCGCCGTCGTGCGGCTGCGACAACGGCAGGGGAGTGGCCGCCGACGTGTGGGCGGGCAACCCCGGTGCCGAGGCGTGGTCGGCGTCGGTGGGCGGCCTGCGCAGCGCCACCACGGGCGCTCAGGTGTCCGCGCGCAAACCGGGGTCGATCAACTTCGTGATCTGGTGGGACGGCGACGCCCAGCGCGAGCTGTTGAACGGCACCACGATCGACAAATACGGCCCCAACGGTGACACGCGGCTGCTCACCGGTTCCGGTGTGGCCTCGAACAACGGCACCAAGTCCACGCCCGCGCTGGCCGCGGACATCTACGGGGACTGGCGCGAGGAGGTCATCTGGCGGACCTCGGACAACCGGGCGTTGCGCATCTACTCGACGACCGAGCCGACCTCGATCCGGCGGGTGTCCCTGTTGCAGGACCGGCAGTACCGGGTGGCGGTGGCGTTCCAGAACACCGCGTACAACCAGCCCGCCCACCCGAGCTTCGCCTCGCCCTGACGAAGACGGGCCCTGACGAAGACGGGCCCCGCGCCCGGTGAGCGCGGGGCCCGTTCTCCTGGCCCTGTCCCGCAGGGTGATCCGACGAGAGTCGCGGTCGAGAGTTCCGCCGGGGCCCTCGGTCGCACCTCTCGCCGGTGAGACCTGCGGGACAGTGCCTAGGCGGGTGCGAAGATCGCCCCCAGTCGGTCGACCTCCCCACCCGCCCGGCCGGTGAAGCCCGCGATCCGCCACCCCGCGGGCGCGTTGACGGTGGTCGTCTCGCCGGTCTCCTGTCCGGCCGAGACCACCCGTCCCCGGTTCGTGGTGAGAGCGGCGGAGAACACCCGCGTGCGGCCGTTGTGCTTGCCCTGGCTCAGTTTCGCGGCCACGAAGTGCTCACCGGCGTCGAGCGTGAGCGTGCCGGCCGTGCCACCGCTGCCGCCGTGGGTGAGCGTCGTGCCGTCCGCGAAGGTGGCCGAGACCTGGTCCAGCCGGCTGCCGCCGCGCAGGGTCAGCGTCCGGATCGGACCGAGGTCGACGGCGGCGAGATCCGTGAACGGCGTGCCGTGCGGCCCGCCGAACTCGGCGGACAGCCGGATGCCGTCGTCCGCGCTCCAGTCGAACCTCGTCGCGATCGGGTAGTGGTCGGACAGCGGCTTGCCCCGGGCGTCGAGGAAGGCCGCGTTGTCGTTGCGGTAGTCCCGCGCGGTCAGGGTGATCTGCCGGTTGCCGCGGTAGAGGATCTTGTCGACCACCTCGCAGGAGTCGGTGAGCGCGGCAGGGTCGCACACGAGCGCCGGGCTGCCCGCCGCCGGTGCCTGGCCGCCGCGTTCGAGCTGGACCCACGCGTCGGTGAGGCCGTTGGTGGTGACGAGCTCGCGGATGTTGTCGTCGACACGGGTGTAGCGGGTGTTGGTGTCACCCATGACGATGACGGCGTTGCCCGCCGAGTTCGCCGCGATCTGACGGGAGAGCTGGGTGATGTTCGACCGGCGCGCGGCCAGGTCCGCGGTCTCCGTGCCCGCGTTGGGGTGCAGGTTGTACAGGTCGACGTGCACGCCGTCCGCCAGCGTGATCCGCTGGAAGGTGAACCCCTTGGGCGTGAGGCAGTCCGTGCCGTTGCAGGACGACCACTTCGTGCGTTCCAGGTCGCTGTACGGCTTGTGCGACAGGGTGTTCAGGACGCTGCCGAACGGCACTCCGCCGCTCGTGGGCGTGCGGTGGGCGTGGTTGTCACCGGCGTACAGGGCCGCGTGGTAGTTGAAGTCCTCCTGGACGGTGACGACGTCGTAGGGCGCCAGGCGCGGGCTGATCAACGGGGTGTTCACGGCGGGGTCGCCGGACGAGAGAGGTTCCGGCAGGCCGGCCACGTTGTACGTCAGCACCTCGAAGCTGCCACCGGTGGCCAGGGCGCCGGCGTGGTTCCACTTCTGGTTGGCGGCCCCGTTGCACGTCCACAGCACGAGGGGCGTGCCGTTGGCCGTCCCCGCGTTGTAGGCGTCGAGGCACAGGCCGGACTGCACGCCTGTGATCGTGCCGTCGGGGTTGAGGTTCCACTGCTGGTTGGTGCCGCCGGTGCAGTCGTAGATGGTGACCTTCGTGCCGTTGGTGGTGCCGTGGTCCCACGCGTCGAGGCACTTGTTGCCGTAGACCACCAGTTCCTTGCGGGCGGTGTGCGTGAACGTCTGCTGTTCACCGCCGTTGCAGTCCCAGAGCTGGGCCTGCGTGCCGTTCGTCGCCGTGTTGCGGTTGATGTCGGCGCAACGGCCGGACTGCGTTCCGGCGAGCTGGGTCCCCGCGGTGCCGGGCAGCGCGCGCACCTCGACCGCAGTCACGCCGGATCCCCGCACCGTCAGGGAGTTGGTCCCCTTCGCCAGCGACACGATCGCGGACACGGTGCCGCGGGCAGTGGGCGGGAGGGCGAGGGCGGTGGGCATCTGGCTGCCGTTGACCTGCAGGGTGGCCTGACGGGCGGTGCGGTCGCCGTTCGTGTAGTCGAACGTCGCCACGGCCAGCCCGGCGGTCGTGGCCGTGATGCCGGAGGCCCGCGAGTTCTCGACCGCGTAGGTGGCGGCAGCCGCCTCGGTGCCCGCGATCGTCAGCATCACCGCGTCACCGGCCGGAACCGAGACGCGGTGGCTGCCGGTCGTGATCGGGGTGGACGTGCCGGTCCACAGGTCGCGTGCCGCCGCCGTCCGGCCGGACAGGCCGAGATCGGCCAGCCTGACCGTCATCGTGGCCGCCGCCGACGTGCGGTTGAGCAGGACCACGGCCCTGCGTCCGTTGCCGGACAGCACCTTCGCGTAGACCTGCTGGTCCCGGACGTCCTCCGCGACCTCGACCGCGGGCAGGCCGCGCGGGTCCTGGCCCACGGCGAGCACCTCGCGGTTGGTGAGCACCGAGATCGCCCGGTCGTCGACCTTGGTCAGGTCGTTGCCGAGCAGCATCGGTGAACCGCCGGCCGCCCACAGGCTCATGTGCACCCGGCTCGCCGCGGCGGACAGGCCCGGCATGCCGATCATCATCATGTCCGGGTCGTTGTAGTAGCCGGTGTGCTGCGCGGTCGGCCGCTGGTTCTTGTCGAAGTTCTCGTACACCATGCCGATCGACGGCGTCTCGTGCGCGAAGATGATGTCCGTGCCGGTGCGCCACAACGGGGCCATGCCCGGCGCCCAGTTCCACGGGTCGTTCTTGCCCCACTCGCAGATCGACAGCACCAGCTCACGGCCGGTGGTCGCGCTCGCCTTGGTCACGGCGTCGCTGAGCGCGCGGTAGGTGCTCGGGGCGTCGAGCTTCTCGACGTCGGCGCCGCACCAGTCGACCTTGACGTAGTCGAAGCCCCAGCGCGAGAACTTCAGCATGTCCTGCTCGTAGTGGCCCTCGCTGCCGGTGCCGGCGTGCGGCGGGCCGGGGGTGGGGAAGTAGTACCCGCAGCCGTTCTTGCCGGCGTCGGTGTAGATCCCGGCCTTGAGCCCCTTGCCGTGGATGTAGTCGGCGATCGCCTTCATGCCGCCGGGCCACTGGGCCTCGTCGACGGTGATCTCGCCCGCGCTGTCGCGGGTCCCCTTCCACCAGCCCGAGTCGATGTTGACGTACCTGTAGCCGGCGGCCGCGAGCCCAGACGACACGAGCGCGTCAGCCTGGGCCTTGATCACGTTGTGGTCGATGTTCTCGAAGAAGGTGTTCCAGGAAGCCCAGCCCATCGGCGCGGCGGGCACCTTCACCTGGTTCTGGCTGATGACGGGCGCGGCGGAGGCAGTCGGCGCGCCGATCGCGGTGACGGAGCTCAGGAAGAGCGCGGCGATGAGCAGTCTTGTGAACGTTAACATCGTTGTCGTCGGTTCACTTTCCAGTTGGCAGGGGGTTTTTTGGAAAGATGGGCCAAGATATGTGAGCGCTGCCATCTTGGAGCGGCGACGCGGGGTCGTCAATGACCTGAAAGAAATTCGCGAATCGTTCGACCACGCGTTCGACGGCGATCTGCGAACTTGTCCGGTCGGACAAGTCGAGGTGGGTAGGGGCGCCTGCGCCGGACAGGCGCAGGTGGTGGACCAAGCGGCGGTGCCACGGGAAGTCCGGCTGACTAGGGTCCGTTTCTGGGAGCGCTCCCAGAATCCGTGAGAACCAGCCGACGATTCCCTGGAGGTCGTTGTGACCTTGAGACTTCTCCGAGCGGTGGTGACAGGCCTGCTGCTGGCGGCCTGCGTGGTCATCGCTCCTGCCGCCACGGCGAACGCCGCCGCGCCCACCCGGATCATGGCGCTCGGCGACTCCATCACCGGCAACCCGGGGTGCTGGCGGGCGCTCCTCTGGAAGCACCTGCAGGACACCGGGCACACCAACGTCGACTTCGTCGGCTCGCAGCCGTCGCAGGGCTGCGGCTTCACCCACGACGGCGAGAACGAGGGCCACGGCGGGTTTCTCGCGACGAACATCGCCAGGGACAACCTCCTCCCGGGCTGGCTCTCCTCGGCGCGGCCGGACGTGGTGCTCATGCACCTGGGCACCAACGACGTGTGGAGCAACATCCCCGCGAGCACGATCCTGGGCGCCTTCAGCACGTTGCTCGGCCAGATGCGGGCGAGCAACCCGGCGATGAAGCTGGTCGTGGCCCAGATCATCCCGATGAACCCGTCGAACTGCTCCGCCTGCGGGCAGCGCGTCGTCGACCTCAACAGCGCGATCCCCGGCTGGGCGCGGGCCAACAGCACGGCGGCCTCCCCGATCACCGTGGTGGACCAGTGGACCGGGTTCGACACCGCCGCCGACACCGGTGACGGCGTGCACCCCAACTCCACCACGGGGATCCAGAAGATCGAGAGCCGCTGGTACCCGGCGGTCGTGGCCGCCCTGGGGGCCGAACCCCCGGCCGCGGCGGGCCTCCGGGTCGACGGCACGCGGGTCGTCGAGGCCAACGGCACGCCGTTCGTGATGCGGGGCGTGAACCACGCGCACGTCTGGTACCAGTCGCAGACCAGGGCGTTCGCGGACATCAAGTCCTTCGGTGCCAACACGGTCCGCGTCGTGCTCGGCAGCGGCCAGCGGTGGGGCCCGACCCCGGCGGCGGAGGTCGGGACCGTCATCGGGCTGTGCAAGCAGTCCAAGCTGATCTGCGTGCTGGAGGTGCACGACACCACCGGGTACGGCGAGCAGAGCGGGGCCGCGACCCTCGACCAGGCGGCGAGCTACTGGATCAGCGTGGCCAGTGCGTTGAAGGGGCAGGAGAACTACGTCGTCATCAACCTCGGCAACGAGCCGTTCGGCAACAACGCCCAGGTCAGTGCCACGTGGGCGAGCGCGACGAGCAGTGCGATAAGCCGCCTGCGCGGTGCCGGGCTGCAACACCTGCTGATGGCCGACGCGCCGATGTGGGGCCAGGACTGGGGCAACATCATGCGCGACAACGCGGCCTCGGTGCTGAACGCCGACCCGCAGCGCAACACCGTGTTCTCCATCCACATGTACGGCGTCTACAACACCGCGGACAAGGTCAACGCCTACTTCGACTCGTTCCGGACGGCGGGGCTGCCGCTGGTGGTCGGGGAGTTCGGGCACAACCACAGCGACGGCGACCCGGACGAGGACACGATCCTCGCCCAGGCGCAGGCTCGCGGTCTCGGGTACCTCGGCTGGTCGTGGAGCGGCAACAGCAGCGACGTCGCGTACCTCGACATGGTCAACTCGTTCAACCCGGCGAGCCTCACGTCGTGGGGTGAGCGGATCCTCAACGGCGCCAACGGGATCCGGCAGACCTCGAAGGAGGCCACGATCTACGGCGGGGGCAACCCCGGCGACACCCAGCCGCCGTCCACGCCGGGCACCCCGGTGGCGTCCGGCGTGACGTCCAGTGGTCTCACGCTGACCTGGACGGCGTCGACGGACAACGTCGGCGTCACGGGTTACGACGTGTACCGGGCCGTGGGCAGTGGTTCGTTCGCCTTGGTCGGCTCGGCGGCCGGTGCGTCGTTCGCGGACAGCGGCCTGACGCCGTCGACCACCTACCGGTACCAGGTGCGGGCCAAGGACGCCGCCGGCAACGTGTCGGCGACCTCGGGCATCGGGTCGGCGACGACCGGCGCCGGTGGCGGCACCGGGGCCTGCAAGGTCGGCTACTCCGGCCAGAACTGGGGCGGTGGCAACGGTTTCACCGCGAGCGTGACCATCACGAACACGGGCACGAGCGCGCTGAACGGCTGGACCTTGGCGTTCAGCTTCGCGAACGGCCAGCGCGTGACGCTGCCGGGGTGGGGTGCGACGTTCGCCCAGTCCGGGGCGGCCGTGACGGCGACCAACCTGAGCTGGAACGGCAGTCTCGCGCCGAACGCGTCGACGAACATCGGGTTCAACGGCACGTTCAGCGGGTCGAACCCGGCGCCGTCATCGTTCACGCTGAACGGGAGCACCTGCACGATCGCCTGATCCTTCACACGATTCAACAGGCTGTCCGTTAGCGGACAGCCTGTTGTCGTGCGCCTTGACACACCTCCATCTACGCAACACCCTGGACCCGCCGCCGCGATTGAAACGTTTCATGCCAGCGACGAAGGTGGAGTCGACGTGCGCAGACGGATGTTCCTCACGACGTCGGCGGTTGGGCTGACCGCCACCGCACTGCCGGTCGGGGTGGCACATGCCGCGCCGGAGGAGCGCGACGGTGGGTTGCGGGTGGTGCGCACGACCGTCGAGTACGCGGAAACGTTGCTGGGCACGGACGTCACCGTGCCCCGGCTGGCCTGGGTGCTCGCGGCCGGTGGCACGGGCGCCCGGCAGACCGCCTACCAGGTCGAGGTCGGCACCGCGCCCGGACGCGCGGACGTCTGGCAGTCCGGCCGGGTCGCCTCCGACCGCACCACGGGAATCGCGTTCGGTGGCAAGGAACTGCGGCCGCGCACCCGTTACCACTGGCGGGTCCGGGTGTGGGACGGCGCCGGGCGGCCGTCGGCGTGGAGCACCACGAACTGGTGGGAGACGGCGCTGCTCGGCACGCTGTGGCAAGCGCGGTGGATCGGCGCCGAGGACACGTCGATCGGCCTCGCCGGCGCGCGGTGGATCTGGTCGGAGACGACCCCGGCCGCGACCCGGTGGTTCCGCACGTCGGTCGACTTGCCGGCGGACGCGGTCCGCGCCCGGCTCGTCGCGACCGCCGACGACGACTTCACGTTGTACGTCAACGGTTCTGAAGTGGTGCACGTGCCGGAGCAGGTCGACGTGTGGAAGGTCGGGCAGCGTGCCGGCGTGACCCGCCTGGCAGGCCGGCGGATCGTGCTGGCCGCGCGAGCGACGAACCGTTCCGCCGGCCCTGCCGGACTGCTGCTGCGGTTGCTCGTCGAGCTTCCCGGCGGTGAGCGCGAGATCGTCACCGGACCCGGCTGGAAGGTCACGTCGAGCGAGCAACCAGGCTGGCAGGCACCGGACTTCGACGACTCGGCGTGGGTTCCCGCGACCGTGCTCGACCCGTACGGCTCCGGCCCGTGGGGAGCGAACGTCACGGTGGAGGAACAGCCCGCGCCGTTGCTGCGCAGGGAGTTCGCGGTGACCAAGCCGGTGAGGCGCGCCCGCCTGTACGTCAGCGGCCTTGCCTACCACGAGACGGAGATCAACGGTCGCCGCGTCGGCGACCGCGTGCTCGATCCCGGCTTCACCGACTACGACAAGACCGTCCTGTACGCGACGCACGACGTCACGAACCTGGTTCGCAAGGGCCGCAACGCGATCGGTGTGACGCTGGGCCGCGGTTTCTACGGCATGAAGACCCCGAACGTGTGGCGGTGGGAGCGCCCGCCGTGGCACGACGAGCCGAAACTGCTGGCGCAGCTGGAGATCGACCACCCGGACGGCACCCGCACGGTGATCGCGTCGGACGAGCAGTGGCGCCTGACCGACGGTCCCACCGTGTCGAACTCGCTCTACACCGGCGAGACCTACGACGCCCGCCTCGCCCCGCGCGACTGGACCCGTCCGGGTTTCGACGACGGCTCGTGGCAGCGCACGTCAGTACGCCCAGCGCCCCGCGGTTCATTGCGGGCCCAGGAACACGAGCCGATCCGGGTGATCGAGTCGGTGACGCCGACTGTGAGCGTGCTCGAGCCCGGCGTGTTCGTGGCCGACATGGGCCGCACGATGTCGGGCTGGACGAAGCTCACCGTGAACGCTCCCGCGGGCACGGTGGTGCGGCTCAAGCACGGGGAGACGCTGAACTCGGATGGCAGCGTTCACATCGAGAACGGCCACGTCAGCGGCGGCCGCATCCAACTCGACGAGTACGTCTGCGCAGACGGCACCGGCACGTGGGAACCGAAGTTCTCCTACAAGGGCTTCCGCTACGTCGAGGTGACGGGCCTGACCACGGCACCGCAGCTCGTCGGCCGCCTCGTACACTCCGACGTCCCACGGGTCAGCACGTTCCGCTGCTCCGAGCCGTTGTTCGAGCAGTACGACGCCGCGATGCGCCGCACCGTCGCGAACAACCTGCACGGCATCCCCACCGACACCCCGACCTACGAGAAGAACGGCTGGACGGGCGACGCCCAGGTGGGCGCACCGTCGATGCTCGCCGAGTTCGGCATGGCGAAGTTCTTCACCAAGTGGCTCGGCGACCTCGCGGACAGCCAGGACGCGGCGGGCCAGCTCCCGGTGATCGTGCCGAGCGGGGGCTGGGGCTACCGCGAACTGGCGCCCGCCCCCGAGTGGACGACCGTGTACCCGTTCGTGCTGCGGGAGATGTACCGCGTCTACGGCGACTCGAGGCTGCCCGAGCAGCACTGGCCGGTGCTCACCCGCTACCTGGACTGGGAGATCGGCAGACTCCGCGACGGCCTCGCCGTCACCGCGCTGGGCGACTTCCTCCCGCCGGACTCCGGCGGCATCCCGCCCGAGGACACCCGCCTCACCGCGACCGCGTACCTCTACCGAGCCCTGCTGCACACCGCCGAACTGGGTGACGTGATCGGCAAGCCCGTGCCGCGCTACCGCGAGGTGGCCGCTGGTTTGCTGGCAGCGTTCAACAAGGCCTTTCTGGACGGTTACTACCGAACTTCACGCGATCCTGACTACCGGCAGACGTCCAACGCGATCCCGCTGGCGTTCGGCATGGTGCCCGCCGGTTCCGTCCAGGCGGTCGCGGACAAGCTCGCTTCGGAGGTCCGGGCCAACGGCAACCACGTCAACGTGGGCTGCCTCGGCGCCAGCGTGCTGCTGCAGGCGTTGAGCGACAACGGACACGCCGATGTCGCCTTTGCCATGGCCACCGAACGTTCCTACCCGAGCTGGGGCCACTGGTTCTCGAACGGCGCCGACTCCATGTGGGAGATGTGGGACACCGGCACCCGCTCGCGCAACCACTACTTCAAGGGCACGCTCGTCCAGTGGCTGTACGAGCACGTCGCCGGGTTGCGACCGGGGGACGAGGGCTACCGGACGTTCGTGGTCCGGCCCTCCGTGACCACGCTGTCCTGGGCGCGGTTCGAGTTCGAGAGCGTGCGGGGCCGGATCGTCGTTGCCTGGGCGAAGGTGGACGGGGTGGTGCGGCTGACCGTCGAGGTGCCGGTGGGGGCCACTGCTGAGGTGCACGTGCCTGGGGCGGGCGCGGTGAAGGTGCCGCACGGGCGTTGGACGTTCGACGGACGGGGCGCGGCGGTGCCGGCTTCGTGATGACAGGTGGGGGTGGGTGTCGTGCCCACCCCCACCCGCAGATCAGCGGTGGGACACGGCGAAGTTGTCGAAGGCCGCGCCGGTGTTGAACACGCGCACACCGTTGGCCCCGCTGGAGAAGCTGGTGTCGGTCACCGTGATCTTCGGCGTGGCCATGTCACCGACGTACACCTTGATGGCCGAGCCGATCGCCTCCACCCGCAGGTGGTGCCGGACGTTCGGCCGGACGCTCACCGGGGCCGACGCGAGCTGCGTCCAGTTGTTGTCGGCCTTGCCGAGCAGGACCCGTCCGCTACCGGTGATCCCGGCGTAGTAACCGCGATAGGCGTCCGTGCCGGTCGTCGCCTGCGTCGCGCGGAACACGAGCCCGCTGTCGCCGTTCGCTGAACTGGGCGTGATGTCGGCGTCCTGCACGAAATTGGAGAAGTTCGTGTCCAGCAAGGACTTCCCGCCGAACGACGCCCCGGTCTGGTACCTGCCACCACTCGCCGACCAGCTGCCGCCGTGTGCAGTCCAGCCGATGGCGTTGTTGTCGTCGAAGTTGTCCTTGACCCGCATGGTCACCGGCTGGATGGTGCCGTCGGCGTTGAAGGTCATCCGGTCGTAGGCGAGCTGCCGGTCGTTGGCGCCGGTGCGGCTGAGCGGGCGCCGGTGGTAGACGATGTACCAGATGTCCGTGCCGGGCACGTTGATCACCGAGTTGTGGCCGGATCCCCTTGCCACTGCGGCGTCCTGGGCGAGGACGCGGCTGAGTTTCGTGAACGGGCCGGTGGGGGAGTCGGAGATGGCGTAGGACACGGCGTAGTTCGGGCCGGTCCAGCCGTCCTCGGACCACATGAAGTAGTACTTGCCGTTGCGCTTGAACATCTGCGAACCCTCGGTGAAGTTCGCCGGGGTGATCTCCTTGTAAGTGCTGCCGTCGGGGAACTGGCCGAGACTCGTCATGTCCTCGTTCAGCTTCACCACGTTCGCATGACCCCAGCCGCCGTAGTACATGTACGCCTGACCGTCGTCGTCAACGAACACGTCCTGGTCGATGGGCTGCGCGCCGTTGACGAACTGGCTGATCAACGGCTTGCCGATCGCGTCCCGGTACGGCCCCTCCGGCCGGTCGGCGACCGCGACACCGATGCCGCCCAGCTCGGAGTTGCTCTGGATGTCGTTGGCGCCGAAGTACAGGTAGTACTTGCCGTTGCGCTGCACGGGAGCGGGCGCCCAGACCGCCCGGCGCGCCCACGAGACGTTCGCGGTGGTGAGGACGTTGGGGTGCTTGGTCCAGCTGACGAGGTCGGCCGAGGAGAAGGCGTCGAGGTACGTCTGCTGGTCGTAGGGCCGCGACGAGGTGGGGAAGACCCAGTACCTGTTGCCGTAGACGGCGACGTCCGGGTCCGCGTACCACCCGTCCACGAAGGGGTTGCCGGCCTCGGCCGTCGAGAAGTCAGGCGCGGCGGACGAGGCCACAGCGGGCACGCCGCCGAGCAGGGAGAGGGCCAGGGCCGCCAGGACGATCTTTGACGTCACGTCTCGTCCAATCTGCAGGGCGTATTTACAACGTTGTAAACACGGTGTGCATCGATCCAAACACCCGCCGCGCACACCTGTCCAGATCGGCGATGCGTTCGTGCAGGTCAGCGGATCCGTGCCGGGAGCGCGGAGTAGCTGCGCGCGGCCCGGAAGAGGCGGTGGACGGTCAACGGAAGAGCTTGAGCGGTACCGCCTCCGCGAGCATGCGGTAGCCGGTGGGGTTGAGGTGCAGGTGATCGCCGACGTCCGCGGCCGGGAGCAGCCTCTGCGGACTCGCCGGATCGCGGACGGCGGCGTCGAAGTCGAGGACGGCGTCGAAGTGGTTCGCGCGGACCCAGCTGTTCACCGTTCGCCTGGCGTCCTCGCGGAAGCCGGCGTCGTAACCGCTGCCGCCGAACGGCAGCAGCGTCGCGCCGTACACCTTGATGTCGTGCGCATGGGCGCGGTCGAGGATCTGCTGGTAGGCGGCGATGAGGTCGTCGGCGACCGTTTTCTGTGCCGGTTCGGCGGAGTCGGCCGTGCCGATGTCGTTGACGCCCTCGAACAGGATCAGCCACCGGACTCCGCTCTGCGCCAGCAGGTCGCGGTCGAGCCGGGCCAGCACGCTGGGGCCGAGGCCGTCGGCGAGCACCCGGTTGCCGCCGGCGGCCTGGTTCAGCACGGCGACCCGGCCCTTCAGGCGGTCGGCGAGGCGGTCGGGCCAGCGGTCGTTGCCGTTGGTGGTGGAGCCGCGGCCGTCGCTCAGCGAGTCGCCGATCACCACGACACCGGACGCGGTCGACAGCACTTCGACGCCGCTGAGGAAGTACCAGTGGTCGGTGGGGGTCGCGCCGGGCAGATCGGCGGCCTCGGTGTGGTTGCCTGCCAGCAGGTGGGACGTGGTGCGGGAGCCGGGGTGCGAGGTGATCTCGCTGGACGCCTGCCCCTGCGCGAGATAGGCGGTCACGGTGAGGTTGGTGCCTGGAGCCAGGGTGAGGTCCAGCGGGTCTGAGACGATCAGCGCGCCCCTCGCGACGTCCACAGAGGACCGGCCGTTGAAGGTCACCCGGTGCACCGTGCCGGTCTGGATCGCACTGGCGCCCGCGCGGCCGTCCTCCGGGAGGGCGACGGTGACCGCGGTGAGCGGCAGGATCGCGCCGCCGAACGCGTTGCTGAACCGCAGCCGCAGCCGTCGCCCGCCGAGGGTGACCCGGACGGTCTGGCGCAGTGTCGCGTCGGCCATGACCAGGTCTGGTCGTGTGAACGGCGGGGGCGGCATGTTGCCTGGTTCGGTGAGCTGCGGCATGGACGTCCAGGCGTGGACCCAGCGCGTGCGGCCCGAGGCCTGTGCGGTGGCGGGAACGAGCACGCCGGTGGCGGCGAGACCGAGGAACGAGCGCCTGCGCATCCTCCCAAGCTACCGGCTAGAACCGGAAGTCGGCGGGGTGATTCACGCTCACGGGAAGAGACAGCCGCTGACCGCGTCGAATCGGAATTCGACATTCGACATCGTCAGCGGGGGAGATGGCGCCGCAACGGCTGCGACTCCCGCACCAGCTTCCTCAGGTCTCGCAGGGTGCCCTGCGCCGCGCCGACCGCGCGTGCCTGCACCAGGACGTTGCCCAATGCGGTGGCCTCGGCGGGGCCGGCGATCACCGGCAATCCGCACGCGTCCGCGGTGAGCTGGCACAGCAACTCGTTGCGCGAGCCGCCGCCGACGATGTGCACGACCTCGACTTCCTTGCCGGACAACCGCTGGGCGTCCGCGACCGCATCGCGGTGTGCAGCTGCGAGACTGTCCAAAACGGACCGGACGATCTCCGGCCTGGTCATCGTTCGCCCGCACGCGCGCTCGATCCGCGCCGGCATGTCGCCGGGCGGGAGGAACACGGGGTCGTTGGGGTCGAACACCGAACCGGTCGCCGCACCAGCCTCCTGCAGCAACGGCTCCAGGGCGGCGTCCCAGGTTCGCAGGCACTCCTGCAGCAGCCACAGGCCCATCACGTTGCGGAGGTAGCGGATCGTGCCGTCGACGCCGCCCTCGTTGGTGAAGTTGGCGGCCCGGCTCTCGGCGGTGAGGACCGGGAAGTCGAGCTCGACGCCGACCAACGACCAGGTGCCGCAAGAGATGTAGGCGAACCGGTCGTGGGAGGCGGGTACGGCGACGACGGCGGACGCGGTGTCGTGTGAGCCGACCGCGGTGACGGGGATGCCCTTGAAGGTGCCCGCGGGGTCGCCGGGACGACGTAGGTCGGTGAGCAGGCCGGGTGGGAGGTCGCGGGTCAGTTCGGGTGACCACTGTCCTGTTCGGACGTCGATCAGGCCGGTCGTGGTGGCGTTGGTGTACTCAGTGCCGCACCGGCCGGTCAGCCAGTACGAGAGCAGGTCTGGGATCAGCAGGAGGCGGGACGCCTGGGGGAGCAGCGGTTCGGCCATGAGCTGGAACATCGTGTTGAACGGCTGGAACTGCAGGCCGTTCAGCTCGTAGAGGCCTTCCCGAGGTTCAGCACCGGCCGTGCGGGAGTCGCGGTAGTGCACCGGGTTGCCGAGCAGTTCGCCGGACTCGTCGAGCAGGCCGTAGTCGACCGCCCAGCTGTCGATGCCGATGCTCGACACGGGTCCGGCGAGCCTCAGGCCGGTGAGGACCTCATGGTAGAGCGCGGGCAGGTCCCAGTGCAGAGAGCCGTCCACGTGCACCGGGCCGTTGGCGAACCGGTGCACGTCCTCGATGTGAACGTTGCCATCGGCTACGACCCCGCGCACCACCCGGCCGCTGGACGCGCCGAGGTCGACGGCCGCTACGGCTGTCATCGCAGGAACGCCGCTGCCACACCGGCGTCGACCGGCACGTGCAGGCCGGTCGTCAGTGACAGATCGCCTGCTGTCAAAGCGAACACTGCCGCTGCCACGTGCGAGGGCAGCACTTCGCGCTTGAGCAGTGTGCGCTGGGCGTAGAACTCGCCGAGCTTGTCCTCGGGCACGCCGTAGACGGCGGCGCGCTGGGCGCCCCAGCCGCCCGCGAAGATGCCCGAGCCGCGGACCACGCCGTCCGGGTTGACGCCGTTGACGCGGATGCCGTCCTCGCCCAGTTCGGCCGCCAGCAACCGGACCTGGTGCGCCTGGTTCGCCTTGGCCGCCCCGTACGCGACGTTGTTCGGGCCGGCGAAGACCGCGTTCTTGCTGGAGATGTAGACGATGTCGCCGCCGATGCCCTGGGCGCGCATGACCTTGGCGGCCTGCTGCGAGACCAGGAACGAGCCCTTGGCCATCACGTCGTGCTGCAGGTCCCAGTCGGCCTCGGTGGTGTCCGCGAGAGGCTTGGAGATCGACAGCCCGGCGTTGTTCACCACCAGGTCTACGCCCCCGAACGCGAGCACCGCCGCGCGGAACGCCTCGGCGATGCCCGGCCCGTCCGTGACGTCGACGGTCACCGGCACGGCCACGTCGGACGAACCGATGCCTTCGGCGACCGCACGTGCCGCGTCACCGTCGCGGTCGGCGACCACCACGCACGCGCCCTCGGCGGCCAGCCGTTCGGCGACCGCCCGGCCGATGCCCGATCCGCCACCGGTGACGAGCGCGACGCGGGTCGCCAAGGGCTTCGGCTTCGGCATCCGTTGCAGCTTGGCCTCTTCCAAGGCCCAGTACTCGATGCCGAACTTCTCGCCCTCGTCGATCGGCGCATACCGCGAGACCGATTCGGCGCCCCGCATCACGTTGATGGCGTTCACGTAGAACTCGCCGGCCACGCGGGCGGTCTGCTTGTCGCGGCCGAAGCTGAACATGCCCACGCCCGGCACGAGGACGATCGCCGGGTCGGCGCCGCGCATCGCTGGGCTGTCCGGGGAAGCGTGCCGTTCGTAGTAGGAGCGGTAGTCCTCGCGGTACGCCTCGTGCAGCTCCTTCAACCGCTCCACGACATCAGCCAGCGGTGCACCAACCGGCAGGTCGAGCACGAGCGGCCGGACCTTCGTGCGCAGGAAGTGGTCGGGGCACGACGTGCCGAGCGCCGCCAGTTCCGGATGCCGTTCCCGTGCAAGGAAGTCGAGCACGACTTCGGAGTCGGTGAAGTGGCCGACCTGCGGGCTGTCGGTGGACGCCAGGCCGCGGATCACCGGCGCGAGCTCGGCGGCGCGAACGCGGCGATCCTCAGCAGGCAGAGCGGAGTGCACGACCGGCCCGAACGGCTCGGCGCGGCCGTGTTCGTCGAGGTAGCGTTGCGCGGTCTCGATGATCTCCAGCGAGTGAGCCTCGCACTCGTCGCTCGTCGCACCCCACGCCGTGATGCCGTGCCCGCCCAGGATCACGCCGATCGCCTGCGGGTTGTCCCGCTTCACCGCGGCGATGTCCAGTCCCAGCTGGAAACCGGGCCGCCGCCACGGCACCCACACCACGCGCTCGCCGAAGCACGCCTTGACCAGTGCCTCGCCGTCCGCCGCCGTGGCGAACGCGATGCCGGCGTCCGGGTGCAGGTGGTCGACGTGACTCGCGTCGACCAGGCCGTGCATGGCCGTGTCGATCGACGGCGCCGCGCCACCCCTGCCGTGCAGGCAGTAGTCGAACGCGGCGACCATCTCGTCCTCGCGCTCGACTCCCGGATACACCTCGGTCAGCGCGTGCAGCCGGTCCAGGCGCAGCACGGCGAGCCCGGACTCCTTCAGCGTGCCCAGGTCACCACCGGATCCCTTGACCCATATCACTTCCGCGGGCCGCCCGGTGGCGGGGTCGGTCACGGACCCCTTGGCCGAGGTGTTGCCACCGGCGTAGTTGGTGTTGCGCGGATCGGCGCCGAGCCGGTTGCTCCGGCCCAGCAGCGCTTCGACTTCGCTCATCACGCACCCCACCCGGCGGCGTCGCCACCGACTCGTTCCGCGACGATGCGCTCGGCGTACCCGGACCGCCGGTACGCGCCCATCGGGTCGGGGTCGAGCCCCATGTCCTCGCGCAGTTCCCGCAGCAGCGGCCGCACGTCGGTGTTGTAGGCGTCCATCAACGCCGCGTTCGCCTCCAGCACGTCACCGGCCCGCTGCGCCGCGTCCAACGCGCTGTGGTCGACCAGGAGCGCCTTCGCCGTGGCCTCCTGGACGTTGAGCACCGAGCGGATGATCGCCGGGATCTTCGGTTCCAGGTTGTGGCACTGGTCGAGCATGAACGCGATGCCGGCCGCGGGCTTCAGCGCGTCGGCCAGCACGATCTCGTGCATGATCCGGAACAGCTGGAACGGGTCGGCAGCCCCGGCCATCAGGTCGTCGTCGGCGTAGAAGCGCGAGTTGAAGTCGAACGCGCCGAGCTTGCCCGCCCGCAACAGGAACGCCACGATGAACTCGATGTTCGTGCCCGGCGCGTGGTGCCCGGTGTCGATCACGACCTGCGCCCGGTCGCCCAGCTGCTCGCAGTGCGCGTACGCCGTGCCCCAGTCCGGCACGTCCGTGGCGTAGAACGCGGGCTCGAAGAGCTTGTACTCCAGCAACATCCGCTGATCCGAGCCGAGTCGCGCATAGGTCTCCCGCAACGCGTCGGCAAGCCGGTCCTGGCGGGCGCGGACGTTGTCCTGGCCCGGGTAGTTCAGGCCGTCGGCGAACCAGAGCTTGAGATCGCGCGACCCCGTCTGGTCCATGATGTCGACGCACTCGAGCAGGTGCCCGATCGCCTTGCGCCGCACCAGCGGGTCCGGGTGGCAGACGCTGCCGAGCTTGTAGTCGTCGTCCTGGAAGACGTTGGAGTTGATGGCCCCCAACGCGATGCCGCGGTCCTGTGCGTACTCGGCCAGCTTCCCGAAGTCGTCCACGCGGTCCCACGGGATGTGCAACGCGACGGTCGGCGCCACACCGGTGAGCTTGTGCACCACCGCGGCGTCGTCGATCTTCTCGTACGGCGTGCGCGGAACTCCTTGCTGTGCGAACACCTTGAACCGGGTGCCGGAGTTGCCGTACGCCCACGACGGCGTCTCGATGCGCTGCTCGCGCAACGCGTCCTTCACGCTCATGTGTTCTCCCCAAAAGCTCAGTCGAGGTGGAAGACCTCGTCGAGGGGCCGCATCCGTTCGTCGGCGTTGCCGTCACCGACGAAGAACTCCGCCATCTCGGTCTGCCACCGCGCGTTCACCTCGGTGCGAGCCATCTCCGCGAGCGCCGCGTCGAAGTCGTCGCACTCCAGGTAGCCGACGAGCAGGCCGTCCTCGGCGAGGAAGAGTGAGTAGTTGTGCCAACCCGCCTCGCTGAGGGCAGCCCGCATCTCCGGCCACACCTCGCGGTGCCGCGCCCGGTAGGAGTCCAGACGGTCGGCGCGGACCCGCAAGGTGAAGCAGACGCGCATGTCAGAAGTCGAACTTGTCGATGTTGTCCTTGGTGAACACGGTCGGCGGGCCGAGCACGACCTCGCCCTTGGCGCCGATCGTGTAGTCACCGAGGTCGCCGGCCTTGTACTTCTCGCCCTCCGCACCGGTGATCTGCCCGGACACGAGCGCGGCTGCGGTGTAGGTGGCGAGGTAGCCGAGCTTCGCCGGGTCCCACAGCGAGAACGACTTCACGGTGCCGTCCTGGACGAACTTGCGCATCTGGTTCGGCGTGCCGAGACCGGTGAGCTGGACCTTGCCCTTGTACTCCGACGAGCTGAGGTAGCGGGCGGCGGCCGCGACACCCACGGTGGTCGGCGAGATGATGCCTTTGAGGTTCGGGTGCGCCTGCAGCAGACCCTGGGTCTTCTGGAACGACGTCTGGTCGTCGTCGTTGCCGTACGCGGTCTCCACGAGCTTGAGCCCCGCGAACTCGGGCTTCGCGAGCTCGGTCTTCATGACCTCGATCCACGCGTTCTGGTTGGTGGCGTTGGGGGTCGCGGACAGGATCGCGATCTCACCGCTGCCGCCGACCGCCTCGGAGATCAGCTTCACCTGGCCCGCCGCGATCTCGTTCGAGGTGGCCTGGTTGATGAACACGTCACGGGCGTCCGGCGCGGCGTCGGAGTCGAACGTGACGACCTTGAGTCCTTGTGAGCGTGCGCTCTTCAACGCGGGCGCCACGGCGTTGACGTCGTTCGCGGAGATCACCAGCGCGTCCTGCTTCTGCTGCGCGGCGGTGTTGATGTAGGTGACCTGCGAGGACGCGGCCGCGTCGGACGGCCCGGTCGGCTTGACCTCGGCCTTGATCGCCGTGCCCGCCTGCTCGGCGCCCTTCTGCGCCACCGTGAAGTACGGGTTGTTGACCTGCTTGGGCAGGAAGGTGATCTTCAGGCCCTCCTTGAGGGCCGCGCCGGGATCAGCCTTCGCGCCGTTGGTGGCGCCGCCGGTCTGGTCCGTCGCGCTGTCCTTGGTGGTGCCACCGCAGGCAGTGAGGGCGACGGCCCCGGACATCACCAGGGCGAGCACAAGCCGTGTTTTCATGGCGCGGCCTTTCGTAGGGTTCCGACGCGACGGGTGACGGATGGGGCTAGAACGCTCACCAGCAACAGCAGTCCGGTGACGATGGTGAGGACCTCGGTCGAGGTGTCCTGCAGGATCAGGAGGTTGCGCAGGCCGCCCAGCAGCAGCACGCCCGCGAGCACCCCGAAGAGCGTGCCCTTGCCGCCGAAGATGGACACGCCGCCGAGCAGCACGGCGGCGACGACGGCCAGTTCGAGCCCGAGGCCGTTGTCCGCGCGGGCGCTCGAGAAGCGGAACGTGTAGACGATGCCCGCGATCGCGGCCACGGCTCCGGCGAGCACGAAGAGCGACAGCTTCACGCGCTTGACCCGGATGCCGGAGAACCGCGCGCCTTCCTCGTTCGCGCCGATCGCGTAGACGGACCGGCCGAACGAGCTGGCGTGCAGGGCGACTCCGAACAGGACCGCGAGGACCGCGGCCAGCACGATCGGGTACGGGATGTCGGTGCCGGGCACCGGGGTCGTGCCGAACGACGTGTAGCTGGCCGGAAAGTCGGCGACCGCCGTGTCGCCGAGGACGACCAGCGCGAGACCGCGGTAGAGCGCCAAAGTACCGATGGTGACGGCCAGCGAGGGCAACCCGAGCCGCGTCACCAGCAGTCCGTTGACCGCCCCGCACACCGCGCCCGCCAGGATCACGGTCGGCAGGATGGTCTCGAGCGACCAGCCCGCGTTCCACAGCCAGCCGATCAACGCGCTGGACAGGCCGAGCACCGACGCGACGGACAGGTCGATCTCGCCCGCGACGATCACGAGCGTCAGCGGGAGGGCGATCAGCGCGATCTCGCCGATGTCGAGTCCGAGGTAGAAGAGGTTGCCACCGGACAGGAACGACCCGTCCGTGCTGACCTGTCCGGTCAGCGCCACCACGACCAGGAGGAACACCAGCGCGGTCTCCCACCGCAGGAGGTTACGCATGGCTGGTCCCTTCGGAGGTGCGCAGCGCCTTGGCCAGCCGCAGCGCCAGGAGCCGGTCGACGGTGATCGCGCTGAGCAGCAACGCGCCCGCGATCGCCTGCTGCCAGAAAGCGGGGATCTGCAGCACCACCAGGCAACTCGTGATCGTGCCCAGCAGCAACGCGCCGAGCGCCGCGCCTGTCACCGACCCGGATCCACCGAAGATCGCGACACCGCCGACCACGACCGCGGCGACCACCTGGAGTTCGAGGCCGGTGCCCGCCGCCGCGTCGACCGTGCCGTAGCGGGCCACCCACAGCGCGCCCGCGAGACCGGCGATCAGTCCGGAAAGGACGAACGTGGTGAGCGTGCGCCTGGCGACCGGGATGCCCGCGAGCGTCGCGGCCTCCGGGTTCGAGCCGATCGCGTACAACTCGCGGCCGGACCGGTACGAGCGCAGGTAGACGGCGGCGACCGCGACGACCACCAGGGTGATCAGCACGAGGATCGGGATGCCGAGGACGCGGGCGCTGCCGAGGTCCAGCAGGGCGTCGGGGAGGTTGGAGGCGTTGACCTGCTTGCCTTGGGCCAGCGCGAAGTCGACGCCGCGGAAGACGTACAGCGTGCCCAGTGTGACCACGAGGCTCGGGACGTTGCCCAGCGCGACCAGCAGGCCGTTGAGCAGTCCGCAGGCGAAGCCGACCGCGATGCCGAAGCCGATGCCCAGCAGCAGCGGGGTGCCGGGGTTGCCGGCGAAGTGCTGGGCGGTGAGGAAAGCCGACAGTCCCAGGACCGAGCCGACGGACAGGTCGACGTTGCGGGTGACGACCACCAGGGTCTGGCCCACCGCCAGGAGGGCGACGATGGAGGCGTTGAGGAGGAGGTCGCGCAGGCTTTGGGGCTGGATGAACCTCGGGTTCACGATCGCCGTCGGGATGACGACGAGGGCCAGGGCGACGACGATGCCGAGTTCGCGCACCCGGCCCACTCGGGTGGAGAGGCGGCGGGCGGCGGTTCGGCGGGACGGTGCCACCGCGGTCGTGGTCATCGAGTCACCTCCGCCCAGTCGCGGGAGGTGCGGGACGGCTCGGCCGTCTTGTCGCCACCGCCGGTCCGAGTGGTGGCGGGGCGGTGTCGCGGCCATTCCGCCGCCTGGCCGGGTGCGGGGTGCGGTGCCGTCACTTCGCCACCGCCTGTCCGGCCGCCGCCAGCGCCACCCGTTCCTCCGTGGCCTCGTCCCGCGACAACTCCTCCACCAGCCGCCCTTCGTGCATCACCAGCACGCGGTCGGCCATGCCGAGCACCTCCGGCAGTTCCGACGAGATCATCAGCACCGCGACGCCCTGCCCGGCCAGTTCCGACAGCAGCCGGTGCACCTCGGCCTTCGTGCCGACGTCGATGCCGCGCGTCGGTTCGTCGACGATCAGCACGGACGGTTGCCGCGCCAGCCACTTCGCCAGCACGACCTTCTGCTGGTTGCCGCCGGAGAGCACGCCGACGGGGTCGCTCAGCCGGGAGAACTTCAGCCGCAGCTTCACCGCCCAGTCCTGGGCCAGCGCGCGTTCGGAACGGCGGCGCAGCAGGCCGAACGTCGACAGCCGGCCCAGTGAGGCCAGCGCGGTGTTGCGTTCGATGGACGCGTCCATCACGAGTCCCTGCTGGCGGCGGTCCTCCGGGACGAACCCGACGCCCGCGGCCATCGCGGCGGTGGGGGAGCCGTGCTTCAGGCGCTTGCCCCGCACCGAGGCGAAGCCGGCGTCGGGGCGGTCGATGCCGAAGATCGCCCGCGCGACCTCGCTGCGGCCCGCGCCCACCAGTCCGGACAAGGCGACGATCTCACCCGCGCGGACGTCGAACGACACGTCGGTGAACACGCCCTCGCGGGTCAGCCGCTGCACCGAGAGCAGCACCTCGCCCGCCGTCGTGTCCTGCTTGGGGAAGAGCTGGGAGAGCTCGCGGCCGACCATGCGGCGCACCAGGGAGTCCGGGGTCTCGTCGTCGAGCGTGCCGGACCAGACGAACTCGCCGTCGCGCAGCACCGTGGCGCGACGGCACAGTTCGAACACCTCGCCGAGCCGGTGCGAGACGAACAGCACGGCCGCGTCCTGCTCGCGCAACGCCCGCACCACACCGAAAAGCCGCTGGACCTCGTGCGCGGACAGGGCCGCGGTCGGTTCGTCCATCACGATCACGCGGGCGTCGAACGAGAGCGCCTTGGCGATCTCGACGAGCTGCTGGTCCGCAATGGACAGTCCGCGGGCCGGGCGGGCCGGGTCGAGCCTGACTCCCAGGCGGGAGAACAACTCCGAGGTGCGGGCGTGCATCCGCGCCACGTCGATGCGGCGGCCGAGGCCGAGCGGCTGGCGGCCCATGAACACGTTCTCGGCCACCGACAGGTCGCCGAACAGCGTCGGCTCCTGGTAGATGATCGCGATGCCGGCGGCCAGGGCGTCGGCGGGACCGGAGAACCGTTGCGGCACGCCGTCGACCAGCACCTGGCCGGAGTCCGGGCGGTGGACTCCGGCGAGCGTCTTGATCAGCGTCGACTTGCCCGCGCCGTTCTCCCCGAGCAGCGCGTGGGCCTCGCCGGGGAGCAGGCGCAGCGACACCCCGGACAACGCCCGGACGGCGCCGAAGGACTTGCTCACCTCGTCCAGCGTCACCACGGGAGGTCGGTCCACGTCCGTCTCCTCGATGTTGAAACGTTTTAACGCCTGAGTTACGAGCACTCTGGGTGTGTTACGTCACCGTGTCAAGGGTTGCGGGGTACGATTCGTTGTCACGTTTCAACAAAGGAGTCGCCGGTGAAGCCGTCAGTGGGCATCCGCGACGTCGCGCAGCACGCCGGCGTGTCCAACGCGACCGTCTCGAACGTGCTGAACCGGCCCGACGTCGTCGCCCCGGCCACCCGGCAACGGGTGCTGGCCGCGATCGACGAGCTCGGCTTCGTGCGCAACGAGTCCGCGCGCCAGCTCCGCGCGGGTCGCAGCCGGGTGCTCGCCTACGTCGTGCTCGACGCGGCGAACCCGTTCTTCACCGACGTGGCGCGCGGCGTGGAGGACGCGGCGCGGGAGGCGGGCCTCGCGTTGTTCCTGTGCAACAGCGCTTCGGACGGCGGCCGTGAACGCGAATACCTGGAGCTGCTGCACGAACAACGCGTCGAGGGCATCCTGATCACCCCGGTCGACGCGGAGAGCGCGCGGATCGCCGAACGCGGCACGCCCGTCGTGCTGGTCGACCGCGAGGCGCCGGACGGTGCGCGCTGCTCGGTCGCCGTGGACGACGTGCTCGGCGGCGAGCTGGCGGTGACCCACCTGATCGAGAACGGCCACACGCGCATCGCGATGGTCGGCGGCCCGCTGTCCATCCAGCAGGTGCGCGACCGGCGTGCGGGCGCGATGCGAGCGCTCACAACCGCAGGCCTGCCCGCGGACGCGCTCACGTTCCTCGAGACCAGGGGGCTGCAGGTGGCGGAGGGCCGGAACGCGGGGGAGCGGCTGGTAGGCCTGCCCGCGTCCCGACGTCCCACGGCGGCGTTCTGCGCGAACGACCTGCTCGCGCTCGGCCTGCTGCAGTCGATGACGCAGCAGGGCCTGCGCGTGCCGGACGACCTGGCCGTCGTGGGTTACGACGACATCGAGTTCGCCGCAGCCGCCGCCGTGCCGCTGACGTCGGTGCGCCAGCCGCGCGAACAGCTGGGTCGCACCGCCGCCCAGCTGCTGCTGACGGAGAACGAACCGGACCACGAGCACCGGCACGTGAAGTTCCAGCCGGAGCTCGTGGTCCGTGCGTCCACCGCGATCAAACGGCGGGCGTGACTATCGGACGAGCGTCATTTCGCCGTCCTTTTCGACAATGCTCGAACCGTCCGGCGGAAGGTAGACGTTCAGCGCGGCGGAAGTGAATGCGACCCCCGGCCGGAACGCCTTCGTGCGGGACACCACGGTCACGTCGATCCGGTGGTGGTCGCCGGTGCACGGAACGTTTGCCGTGTATTTGTCGCCGGTCGCGAGGTCACCGCGCACGTTCTGCGTGACCTGCACCCACAACGACCCGGTGGCGCCGTTCTGGCACATCACCCGCACCGGCACGACGACAGCGGCACCCCGTGCCTCCAGCCTGGCCTGCGACTGCAGGGCCACCGCGGCGTCGACCCCGGCAGCCGACGCCGGCAATGCGGTGGCCAGTATCGCCGCCGCGGTCAGCACGAACGCCGAAATTGCACGCACGATTTTCACCTCGTTCTCGTGGAAGAAGCGGAATGCGGCCGCGAACCGACATTAGCCACGAGGTGCGGAACCGTGCGAGGGGCCATTGATCGTGGCGCGAATCCACGACGCGTGGATCGGCACGTTGGTGTACAAACCCGGCCCGTTCGCACACAGCAGATCGGTGTCGCCGGGACCTGATGTCGTGCCGATCAGTTCCCACCGGCCGTGCTTCCCGCGCTGGACCTGAGGACCGCCCGAGTCGCCGACGCACGCCATGGCCCGAGGCTTGCGGCTGATCGTGCACAACCGCGTCGCGTCGGCGTAGCCCGGCGAGCACTCGGACACCGCGCCACGCCGGGTGTCGAGCTCCTGGAGCCGTTCGGGGAACACGGCCTCGGTGATGTCGACCGTGTCCACCGTCGTGCCGAACCCGAGCAGCCGCGTCGGGGTGCCGGGCGCACCAGGCCGGGCGGCGATGCGGATCGGGCGTTCCCGCACCGGGCGGTCGAGCCGGACCAGCGCGATGTCGTGCTGGTTGGGCTGCCCGAGCCGATAACCGGGATGCCGCACCACGCGGTCGATGGCGCGGACGGTCCCGCCGGACGTCCTGCGGTCGCTGCCGATCCGGACGGTCCCGTCCGGCACCGCGCCCGTCCCCTCCGGATCCACGCAGTGCGCCGCCGTCACCACCCACCGCGGGTGGATCAACGACGCCCCGCACACGCCCTTCGCGCCACCCGCGGCCGGCACGGACTCCGGGATCGACGCCATGAACTCGTAGTGCCCGGTGGAGTCGTTCCCGTTCACCACCGCACCCGCCGTGCCGGTCATCGCCATGGCGCACACGGCACCGGTCAGCAGGACGAGGGCCGGTTTCACTCTTGACATTGTCTTCTCTCCGTCGGCGAACGTCTTACCAGCTCAGACTGGTCGCTCGGCGCGTGAAGATCGATCCGGGCAGCAGGTGTCGTCGGGTAGAGCCTGCTCCACGGTTGGATCAACGGCCGGGTGGGCACCCCTGAGTCGTCCCGCCCGAACGGAAAGGTCCAACCCATGCCGCCGGACAGTGTTCTTCTCGCCGACCGGTACCGGCTGGGCGCGGTGCTCGGCACGGGTGGGGTGGCGCAGGTGCGCCGCGCCACGGACGTCCTCCTGGCCCGCGACGTCGCCGTCAAGCTGTTCCGGCCGGGGGACGACCTCGCGGACGCGCGCCGCATCGAGAACGAGATCTGCGCGCTCGCGGGACTGTCCCATCCCGGTCTCGTCAAGGTCTACGACGCGGATCCCAGCGGCGAGACGCCGTACCTGGTGCTGGAACTCATCGAGGGCAGGACGCTGCGCGACCGCGTCACCGACGGGCCCATGGCCGTCGAGGACGTGCGCCGGGTCGGTGCGGCGCTCGCCGACGCGCTGGATCACGTGCACGCCCGCGGGTTCGTGCACCGCGACGTCAAGCCCGCCAACGTCCTGCTCGACGAAGACGAGATCCCTCGTCTCTCCGACTTCGGCCTGGTGTGCTCGGCGGACGGCGCCGGACTCACCAAGACCGGCCAGGTCGTCGGCACGGCCGCCTACCTCGCGCCGGAACAGGTCCGCGGCGAGGAGATCACCTCCACCACCGACGTCTACGCGCTGGGGCTGGTGCTGCTGGAGTGCCTGACCGGGCACCGGGAGTACGAGGGGTCGGAGGTCGAGGCCGCCGTCGCCCGCCTGCACCGGCCGCCGGTGATGCCGGAGGGCCTGTCGTTCGACCTCGTCCGGCTGCTGTCCAGGATGACGGCCCTGAACCCGGCCCGGCGCCCGTCCGCGAGCGAGTGCGCCGAGGCCCTGCGCACGCCGGTGGCCGACCCGCCGACCCTCGTCACGGTTCCTCCGCAACCCAGGTCGCGAGGCCTGCTCGCGGCCGCGTCGGCCGTGGTGCTGATCTCGCTCATCGGCACGGGACTCAGCACGTGGAACAGCATCACCGCGACGAGCTCCGAGCCGGGGACCACCGCGCCCGCCACGAACGCGCCCGCCACGAACGCGCCCGCCACGAACGCGCCCGCCACGAACGAGCCGGTGTCGAACCCGGCGCGCACCGAGGACTTCGAGCCCACCCCCGTCGTGGTGCAGCCGACGGCCCCGATCATCGCACCGGCCCCGGTCCAGGTCGTGGACCACGGCAAGCAGGCCGGTGGCAAGGGCAAGCCCGACAAGGGGAAGGGCAAGAAGGGCGGCTGACCCCTACCGCTCCTCCTCGCGGTGACCGCGCAGTGAACCGGCGTGGGCCTTGGCCGACGGGTCGTTGCGCGTCTTGACCAGGCTGGCGACTGTGACGATCACCAGGATGCCGAGGATGACGCCGAGGCTCAGCGGCGTCGGGATCTCGGGCACGCTCGCGGAGATGTCGACGTGCGCCCAGTGCAGGATCAGCTTGACGCCGATGAACGCGAGGATGACCGCGAGCCCGGCCGACAGGTACACCAGCCGGTCCAGCAGGCCCTTGACGAGGAAGAACAACGCGCGCAGGCCGAGCAGCGCGAACGCGTTGGCGGTGAAGACGATGTAGGGCTGCTCGGTCACGCCGAACACCGCGGGAATCGAGTCGAGCGCGAACAGCAGGTCGACGCCGCCGATCGCGACCAGCACCACGAACAACGGGGTGGCCAGGCGCTTGCCGTCGACGCGGGTGAAGATCTTGCCGCCGACGTAGTCGTCCGTCACGGGCAGCAGCTTGCGGGCGGTCTTCACCACGACGTTGTTCTCGACGTCGGGATCCTCGTTGCGGTGCCGGAACAGCTGCACGGCCGTGAAGATCAGCAGCAGCCCGAACAGCAGGAACATGAACGAGAACAACGACAGCAGCGTCGCGCCGACCGCGATGAAGATGGCGCGCATGATCAACGCCAGCACGATGCCGAACGTGAGCACCTTGTGCTGGTGCTCCTCCGGCACGAGGAACGTGGTCATGATGATCACGAAGACGAAGAGGTTGTCGACCGACAGGCTCTTCTCCACGATGTAGCCCGCGAAGTACTCCGCGCCGAACGTGCCGCCGTGCACGCTGGTGAACCACACGCCGAAGCCGATGGCGACGGCGATGTAGAACACCGACCAGAGGCCGGCCTCGCGGAAGCCGATCCGGTGCGGCCGCCACGCCGCCAGCACGAGGTCGACCGCCAGCAGCGCGACGATCACCCCGATCGTCAAGGCCCACGTCAGTCCGCTGATCTCCAGCACAGAAAACCCCTCAGGCAGCCCGGTCCGTCCGCAGTGGACGTTACCGGGCTCGCCAGGGGAACCCGCTAGGGACTCGTCGTGAACTCCGGTGTCATCACCCGGTCGAAGCCGGCCCGCCGCGCCGGCCCGGTCATCGAGAGCTTCAAAGCGGTGTGGATGTTCGCGCTCGACGTGCCGACGTGCAGTTCCACGTCACCGGCGTCGACCTGGCGATGTCCCGCCCGGCCGGTGTAGGAGGTGAGGTCCGCGTGCAGCCGCGCGGTGACGGTGCGGGTCTGGCCGGGCGCGAGGTCGACCTTCACCGCGCCGACCAGCGATCGGACGGGCCGGGCGACCTCCGCGACCGGGTCGTGCAGGTAGATCTGGACGACCTCGGTGGCCGGGCTGTCCGTTTCGTTGCGCAGGACGACGTGCACGGCGCAGGTGCCGTCGGTCGGCCACTCGCGGTCCTCGCACCCCGCCGTCACCCACGTCACGGGGACGTAGGAGAGCCCGTGGCCGAACGGGAACAGCGGGGTCGGGTCGACCGTGCTGACCTCGCTGCGGGTGCCGAGGGGAGCGCTGAGGTAGGTCGACGGCTGGGTGGAGCCGGAGCCGGGGAAGCTGACGGGGAGCCTGCCGGTCGGGTTGACCCGTCCACTCAGGACACCCGAGAGCGCCTCCGCGCCCTCCTGGCCGGGGTAGAAGCCGCAGACGACGGCGGCGAGGCGGTTCGCCTGCCGGGACAGGTCGTACGGCCTGCCCGAGAGCAGCACCAGGACCACGGGCATGCCGGTGTCGAGCACCGCCTCCAGCAGTTCCTCCTGGCGGCCGGGCAGCCTCAGGTCCGCGACGTCGCAACCCTCACCGGACGTGCCCTTGCCGAACAACCCCGCCTGGTCGCCCAGGACCACGACGCAGACCTCGGCCTGCCGGGCGGCCGCCACGGCCTCGGCGATCTCGTCGTCGGTTCCGCCGAGCACGGGACATCCGCGGGCGAACACGACGTCGTGCTCCTCGCGCAGCGCCTCCAGCACGGTGGAGACCTCGATGCCCATGTCCGCGTCCGGGTGGTGGACGCCGACGTGCAACGGGAACGAGTAGCAGCCCATCATCGCGCCCGGCTCGTCGGCGCGCGGGCCCACGACGGCCAGGCGCTTGCCGGCCAGCGGCAGCACGCCGTCGTTGTGCAGCAGGACGATCGAGCGCTCGGCCACCTCGCGGGCGAGGGCCTGGGACTCGGCGTCGTCCAGGTCGAGGTTCGCGTCGGGCGCGGGGGAGTAGCCGGGGTCGAGCAGGCCCAGGTCGAACTTCTGCGTCAGCACGCGGGTCAGCGCCCGGTCGACGAGCGCCACGTCGACCCGGTCGAAGTAGAGGCCCTCGAGCAGCGGCTCTCCGTAGCAGTCCACGGTGGGAAGTTCGACGTCGATGCCTGCCGCGAGCGCTTGTGCGGCCGCGTCCTCCCGGCCGGCGGCGACACCGTGCAGCTTGTGCAGGAACGCCACCGAGAAGTAGTCGGCGACCACGGTCCCGGTGAACCCGTACTCGTCGCGCAGCAGCTCGGTGAGCATCCGCGGATCCGCGGCGACCGGCACGCCGTCGTTGTCGGAGTAGGAGTTCATCACCGACCGGGCACCGGCGCGCAGTGCCATCTCGAACGGCGGCAGGATCACGTCCGCGAGCTCGCGAGGGCCGATCGACACCGGCGCGAGGTTGCGCCCCGCCCGGGAGGCCGAGTAGCCGGCGAAGTGCTTGAGCGTGGCCACGATCCCCGCGGCCTCGAGGCCCTCGACGTAGGCGGCGCCGATCGTGCCGACGAGGTGCGGGTCCTCGCCGATGGTCTCCTCGACCCGGCCCCACCGCAGGTCGCGCGCCACGTCGAGGACGGGCGCGAGGCCCTGGTGGATCCCCAGCCGGCGCATCGAGCCACCGAACTGCTCGGCCATGCGCCGCACCAGGTCCGGTTCGAACGTCGCGCCCCAGCACAGCGGTGACGGGTACACCGTCGCCTGCCACGCGGCCAGCCCGGTCAGGCACTCCTCGTGCGCCAGCGCGGGAATCCCGAACCGGCTCGACTCGACGATCTGCCGCTGGGTGCGCGCGAGCGTGCGCGCGCCCACTTCCGGCGCGATCGGCCGGGTGCCGAAGACGCGGGTGAGCTGGCCGATGCCGTGCTTGGTCAGCTCGTCGAAGTCCTGCGGTGCCACGGCGAACTCGTGCTGGTGCGGGGCCATGTCGCCGACGGCGTCGATGCCGACCCAGATGCCCTGCAGCTGCGCGATCTTCTCCTGCGGCGTCATGCGCGCAACCAGGTCGCGCACGCGGTCGGCCACGGATGCGTGCGGGTCGCGCCAGACCTCGTCCGGCGCGGTGGCTTCTGTCGTCACGAGAACAACCTCACGAGGTCAGTGGGCGGGTCGACTGCCGGACGACCAGTTCGGTGCCCAGGGTGATGTGGGTGTCGGCGGGCTCGTCGCCGTTGATGAGCCGCACCAGCAGTTCGAGGGCGCGGTGGCCCATCTCGCGGATCGGCTGCTGCACCGTCGTGATCGGCGGCGTGCACAGCGCGGACTCGGGGATGTTGTCGAAGCCGACCACCGAGAGGTCCTCCGGCACGCGCAGGCCGAGGTCGAGCGCGGCCTCGATGGCCGCGATGGCCGTGGTGTCGTTGGCGGCGAAGATCGCGGTCGGCCGGTCGGGACCGGTCAGCAGGGCGCGGGCCGACGCGGCCGCCACGTCCGGGTCGTAGTCACCGCGGCGGACGAGGTCCTCGTCGACCGGCACCCCGGCGCTGGCGAGCGCGCCGCGGTAGCCGGTTTCGCGCTGCTGGGCCGATTTCAGGTCCTCGCGGCCGGTGAGCATGGCGATGCGGCGGTGGCCGAGCGCGAGCAGGTGCTCCGTCGCGAGCCGGCCGCCGTGCAGGTTGTCGGAGTCGACGGTGGGCAGTGCCGCGCGGCCGGTGTGGGGGTCGACGGCGACCACGGGCGTGCCGGGGATGCCTTCGAGGTCGACGGCGGGGGTGACCAGCACGGCGCCGTCGACGAGCGTGCCGCTCAACCTCGTGAGGTAGCGCTGTTCCCAGCCGTGCGGATCGCCCGTGCGACCGCCCGCCGAGTACACGACGAGCTCGAAACCGGTGCCGCGGATGGCATCCGCCGCGCCCTTGAGCAGTTCGGTGCTGAACGGCTCGATGTCGGCGACGAGGATCCCGATGACGTTCGTGCGGTGGTTGCGCAGGCTCTGCGCGACGAGGCTCGCCTCGTACCCGAGGTCCTTGATCACGGCGGTGACCCGCGCGAACGTGTCGGCCGAGACGCCGTAGCGGTTGTTGAGGACCTTGGAGACGGTGGCTACCGAGACGCCGGCCTGAGCGGCGACGTCCTTGATCGTGACGCGAGAGCGTGGAGGCACCGGGTCAGGCTAGCCGTGTAAAACGTTATCGACAACGATTGACACGGGACCGGTTCACACGGGAGTCTCTGGCCCCAACACAGGCAGTCCAACTCGGCCGACGTCGTCAGGAGTGGACCCCCAATGCGTTCCAGGAAGCCCCTTGCCCTCTTCGCCGCCGCGGCGATCGTGCTGGCCGGGTGCAGTAGTGGCGGCTCAGACGCCTCCACCGAAGGCCCAGTCACGCTCACCTGGTGGCACAACCGCACCACCGAGCCGATGAAGTCGAAGTGGCAGCAGATCGCCGACGACTTCCACAAGACCCACCCGAACACGTCGTTCACGATCGAACCGCTGCAGAACGAGCAGTTCCAGACCAAGGTGCCGCTCGCCCTGCAGGGCAACACCCCGCCCGACCTGTTCCAGCAGTGGGGCGGCGGTGCGCTCGCCGACCAGCTGAAGTCCGGCAAGATCGCGGACATCACCCAGGCCTCGTCGGGCTGGATCGGCCCGCTGGCCAAGAACGCCGACGGCTGGAAGGTCGGCGGCAAGCAGTACGGCGCGCCGTACCTGATGCACGCCGTCGGGTTCTGGTACCGCAAGGACGTCTTCGCCAGCGCGGGGATCACCTCGCCGCCGGCCACCCTGGACGATCTCAACGCCGCCGTCGCGAAGCTGAAGACCGCGGGCGTCACGCCGATCGCGATCGGCGGCAAGGACCGCTGGCCGGACGCCTTCTACTGGGCGTACTTCGCGGTGCGGCAGTGCTCGGTCGACACGCTGAAGAAGGCGGTCGAGAAGACCGAGCTCACGGACCCGTGCTTCCTCAAGGCGGGCGAGAACCTCAAGAGCTTCCTGGACACGAAACCGTTCCAGGACGGGTTCGTCGGGACGCCCGCTCAGCAGGGGGCGGGCAGCTCGGCGGGCCTGGTGGCCAACGGCAAGGCCGCCATGGAGTTGCAGGGCGACTGGAACCCCGACGTGATGCAGGCGCTCACCGAGGACAAGGAGCTCGGCTCGAAGATCGGCTGGTTCCCGTTCCCGACCGTGCCGGGCGGACAGGGCGATCCGAGCGTGATGGTCGGCGGCGGTGACGGGTTCTCCTGCACCACCCGCGCGGCCAAGGCGTGCGCGGAGTTCCTCGGCCACCTGGTCGGCGACGACGTGCAGAAGATCCTCGCCGAGACCAACTCCGGTCTGCCGGTCACCCCGGCCGGTGTGGCCGCGCTGAAGAGCGAACCGCACAAGGCGATCGCCGAGACCATGGGCAAGGCGTCGCACGTGCAGCTCTACTTCGACACCGCGTTCCCGACGAAGGTCGGCCAGGCCCTGAACGACGCCATCGCGAACTTCTTCGCGGGGCAGGGCGGGCCCGACACCATCGTCAAGTCGGTGAGTGAAGCGGCTGCCGGGAACAAATGATGAGTGCCGCGATCACCACGCGGCCGCCGACCGCCCCCGTGCCGCACGCGCCAGCGGCCGGGGGCACCCGGCGGCGGTCCAGAGTCCGCACCCGTCTCGAGCTCGCGCTCCTGCTGATCCCGGCACTGCTGCTGTTCACCGGGTTCGTGCTGGTGCCGATCGGTGTCGCGGCGTACTACAGCCTCTTCTCGTGGAACGGCTTCGGCCCGCTCACGGACTTCGTCGGGCTCGACAACTACGTCGACGCCTTCTCCGGTGACGTCTTCCAGGGCGCCATCGGGCACAACCTGATCATCGCCACGCTGTCCGTCGTCGTGCAGCTGCCGTTGAGCATCGGCCTCGCGTTGCTGCTCAACAGGAAACTGCGCGGCCGGACGTTCCTGCGGATGGTGGTGTTCGCGCCGTACGTGCTGTCGGAGGCCGTCACCGCGGTCATCTGGCTGCTCATGTTGCAGCCGGGCGGGTTCATCGACGAGATCCTGCGCGCGATCGGTCTCGGTGGACTGGTGCAGCTGTGGCTCGCCGACTCGTCGATCGTGCTCTACACGCTCTTCGTGGTGATCACGTGGAAGTACATCGGGTTCGGCGTGATCCTGCTGCTGGCGGGGCTCCAGGGCGTTCCGCCCGAGCTGCGGGAGGCCGCCGCGCTGGACGGCGCGAGCGCCTGGCAGACCACCCGGCACGTCGTGCTCCCGTTGCTGGGGCCGACGATCAGGATCTGGGTGTTCCTGTCGGTGATCGGGTCGCTGCAGCTCTTCGACCTGGTCTGGATCATGACGCTCGGCGGTCCAGCCAACGCGTCCTCGACGATGGCGACCTACCTGGTCGACCACGGCTTCAAGCGGTACGAGTTCGGGTTCGGCAGCGCGGTCGCGGTGATCCTCTTCATCATCTGCTTCGTGTTCGCGTTGTTCTACCAGCGGTTCGCCTTGCGCCGTGACACCGCCGGCGCGATGACGGGAGTGCGCTGAGATGGCACGTCGCAACATGGTCGGCTATCTCGCCGCGTTCGCCGTCATCGGCATGACGGTGGTGCCGCTGTTGTTCGTGATCCTGGGCGGCTTCCGCACGACGGCGCAGATCAACACTGCGCCGGCGGGCCTGCCCGGACCGTTCGTGTGGGACAACTACGCCGAGGTGGCCACGTCCCCGCAGTTCTGGCGGCTGCTCGGCAACAGCGCGCTGATCGCGGTGATCGCGACGACGCTCGCGGTCGTGCTCGGGTCGATGGCGGCGTTCGCGTTGTCCCGCTACGCCTTCAAGGGCCGCGAGGCGTTCTACACGTTGTTCACGCTCGGCTTGCTGTTCCCGCTCGGCGTGGCGACGCTGCCGTTGTACCTGTGGCTGCGTCAGCTGGGGCTGCTGGAGAACCCGCTCGGCGTCGCGATCCCGGAGGCGGCGTTCTCGCTGCCGGTCACGATCGTCATCCTGCGGCCGTTCATGCACGCCATCCCCAACGAGCTGGAGGACGCCGCGTTGCTCGACGGCGCGGCGAAGCTCGGCTTCTTCTGGCGGATCCTGCTGCCGCTCTCGCGCCCGGCGCTGATCACGGTGTCGGTGCTCGCGTTCGTCACCAGCTGGAACTTCTACCTGTTGCCGTTGCTGGTGTTCAGCGACTCCACGAACTTCACGCTCCCGCTCGGCGTGGCGATGTTCCAGTCCGAGCACACCCAGGACACCGCGAAGGTGCTCGCCTTCACCGCGCTGTCCATGATCCCCGCGCTCACGTTCTTCGTCCTCGCCGAACGCCGCATGGTCGGCGGTCTGACCGGCTCAGTGAAGGGATGATCGTGCGAACCCGATTAGCAGTTGGTGCGGCCCTGCTCCTGGTGTTCACGCAGGCAGTGCCTGCGTCCGCGGCAGGACCGTTGAAGCACAACACGAACAGGTACGTGGGCAGCGCGGTGGCCGTCCAGCACCTGAACGCCGAAGCGGACTACAAGAAGGTGCTGACGCGGGAGTTCGACAGCGTCACGCCCGAGAACGAGATGAAGTGGGGCGTCGTCGAGGCGGTGCGCGGCCAGTACGACTGGTCCGGCGCGGACGCGATCGTCGACTACGCCCGCAGGACCGGCAAGACCGTGCGGGGCCACACGCTGGTGTGGCACAGCCAGCTGCCCGACTGGGTGGGTGGACTGGAAGCCGCCGAGCTGCGCCGTGTCGTCAAGGACCACATCAGGACCGAGGCCGGCCGGTACCGCGGCAAGATCCGCGCGTGGGACGTCGTCAACGAGGCGTTCAACGAGGACGGCACGCGCCGACAGACGGTGTTCCAGGAGAAGCTCGGCGACCGCTACATCGCCGACGCGTTCCGCTGGGCCCACGCGGCCGACCCGAAGGCCAAGCTCTACATCAACGACTACAACATCGAGGGCCTCAACCCCAAGAGCGACGCGACGTACGAACTGGTGAAGTCGTTGAAGCGGCAGGGAGTGCCGATCCACGGCGTCGGCATCCAGGCCCACCTGTCGCTGATGTACGGGTTCCCGTCGGGCATGAAGGAGAACATCGCGCGGTTCGCCGCGCTCGGCCTGGACGTCGCGATCACCGAGGCCGACGTGCGGATCCCGTTGCCCGTCACGCCGGAGAAGCTCGTCTCGCAGGCGGACTACTTCGAGCAGGTCTGGGACGCGTGCCACGCCGTGCGGCGGTGCGTCGAGTTCACCACGTGGGGCTTCACCGACCGGCACTCGTGGGTGCCGGACGTGTTCCCCGGTGAGGGCGCGGCCTGCCTGTTCGACGAGAACCTGAGGCCGAAGCCCGCCTACACGCGGCTCAACCCGTAACGGGCGCCGCACCGTGGCTCAGTACCAGAACCCGGTCCTGCCCGGCTCGCACCCCGATCCGTCGGTGTGCCGGGCGGGATCGGACCACTACCTGGTCACCTCGACGTTCGAGTACTTCCCGGGCCTGCCGATCTACCACAGCAAGGACCTGGTGCACTGGCGGTTGCTCGGCCACGTGCTGGACCGGCCGTCGCAGCTGCCGTTGCGGGGCGTGCGTGCGTCCGGCGGCCTGTACGCGCCGACGATCCGCCACCACGAAGGCGTGTTCTACGTGGTGTGCACGCTGGTCGACGGCACGGAGCAGAGCGGCAACTTCGTGGTGATCGCCACGGATCCGGCCGGCGAGTGGTCGGAACCGGTGTGGCTGCCGGAGGCGGACGGGTTCGACCCGTCGCTGCTCTTCGGCGGCGACGGCAGGGCGTGGTGGACGGCGACCCGCGAGGTGCCCGGTGGCCCGCCCGGCCGGACCGAGGTGTACCTGCGGGAGTTCGACCCCGAGGCGCTGAAGCTGGTCGGGGAGGAGCACGTGCTGTGGAGCGGCACGTCCCACGAGTCGGTGTGGCTCGAAGCGCCACATCTGTACGAAGTGGACGGACGCTTCGTGCTGCTGTGCGCGGAGGGCGGGACCGACTTCGAGCACTCGGTGGTCGTCGCGACGGCGGACGAGGTCACCGGCCCGTACCGTGGTTCACCGCTCAACCCCGTGCTGACCCACCGCCACCTCGGCCGCGACCACCCGATCGCGGCGACCGGGCACGCGGACCTCGTGCGCACGCAACGAGGTCAGTGGTTCGCGGTGCTGCTCGCGACCAGGCCGTACGGCGGTTACGTCTACAACCTCGGCCGCGAGACGTTCCTCGTGCCGGTGACGTGGGAGGCGGGCGGACCCGTGTTCAGCCCCGGCACCGGCCGCGTCGAGGCCGCGTACGACGTTCCCGACCTGCCACCGCGCCCCTGGCCAGAGCCTGCGGCGACCGACGACTTCGACGCGTTCGACCCCGCCTGGATGTTCCTGCGCACGCCGGACGAGGTGTTCTGGTCGGTGACGGACCGCCCCGGCCACCTCCGGCTCCTGCTGCGCCCGGAGTCGATCACCGAGCAGGTCACGCCGAGCGCGGTCCTGCGCCGCCAGCAGCACCAGGACTTCCACGCGTCGTGCGAGCTCGACTTCACCCCGGCGGGACCGACCGAGGCCGCGGGACTGGTGCTGCTGCAGAACAACGACAACCACGTCCGGCTCCTGCTCGGCGCCGGCCGCGAGGTCACCCTGGTGCGCCGCGCCGCCGGGCGCGAGGACCTGCTGGCGCGGACGCGGCTGGGGGAGGGCGTGGCACGGCTGCGCTTCGAGGCGATCGGGCAGGAACACCGGGCCCTGGTCGCCGAGGGGGAGCAGGACTGGCGGCCGCTGGGGGAACCGTTCGACGGACGTGTGCTGAGCACGCAGGCGGCGGGCGGTTTCACCGGTGTCCACATCGGACTGTACGCGACCAGCGACGGCGCGCCGAGCACGTCGTGGGCCGACTTCGGCAGCTTCACCTACGGCGGTGGGAGAGGCTGACCGTCCGATGGAGGTGGCCCTGGGCGCGGGGCCACCTCCCCTGACATCGTCGCCCGTCGGCAGGACGGGTGTTCACCGTCGTTTGGCGACGGCCTGCTGCAGCATCGCCAGCGTCTGCTTGGCGACCACGTTGAACATGCCCATGGTGGTGTCGCGTTCCCCGAGCACCACCAGCAGCGTGTCGTCGTCGACCCCGAACACGCCCACCTGCCCGGAGTCGCCCTCGAAGAACACCGCGCGCGGGCTGCCGACCCCGGCCTGCGAGGTGAACTGGGTCGCGAGGCCCGCGGCGGCCGCGGCCATCGCCGCGACGCCGTCGTCCTCGACGCCGCGCGTGACACCGCACAGCACGAGGCCGTCCCGCGTCGCGACGAGGACACCGTTGATCGACACGGAGTCGATGTCGTCGTGGATCTCGCGCAGTGCTTCGGTCATCGTCTTCGCGTTGACGCCTTCGGCGGGCCGCACCGTCGAAGACGTGGTGTCCGGAAGTGTCGAACCACGCCTGCGCAGCGGCAGCGCCTCAGGTGCCGGCGCCGCGTGGAGGGAGAACTCGGCCATCCAGGTCACACCGTCAGATCGGCTTCGATGGCCTTGAGGCTGTGCCTCGCGAGCGCGAGGTTGGCCCGTTCCCGGTCCAGCACGAGGTAGAGGAACAGCTTCGACTCGCCGCGCGCGCTGGGCGTCAGCAGGCGGATCAGGTGGTACTGGCGCTTGAGGGTGATCAGGATGTCCTCGATCTCGTCGTTCAGCTTGAGAGCCGAGATCACGCGCTGCTTGGACCGCACGACCTCGGTGTTGCCGGCCGCGGCCACCTCGAGGTTGAGCCAGTCACCGCCACCGATCGCGCCGAGCGACATCCCGCTGTCGTAGTCGACGAGCGCGGCACCCACGGCACCGGTGATGGTCATTGCCTCTTTCAAGGCCGTTTCGATGTTCATCCTGAGACTTCTCCTCGTGCGCGCCCGGTCACACGCGGCGACTGTTCCCCTTGGACTCGCCCAGGAATCCGCTGGAGGACCACGTGATTCGATCACCCTACGTCGCCGTGGCGCGTCCGGGACAAGTCCGTTCGGAGCAACATCTGGGCCAAATGAGTCCGTTGAGGACCGAACGGAGAACGGCGCGCGAACCGGGGACGAACGGGACGTTCCGCCGCGCGTTCGACGGTCGTCCGACTCGAACCGGGTCGAAATTCCTCGCACGCGCGCCGGGACAGGAGCCTCTACAAAGGACGTCTCTCGCGACTGCGGGCTGACTCGAACGACTGGTCGCTGGAGCAGGCCGGCACCACGTGTCGCAACGCAGCTGCGGATCTCGTTCCGGTCACGCCACTGCGCAGGCGAGTCCGTTGAGGCTGAAGGACTTCGGCGCGGTGTTGGCGGAGCCGCTCGACCCCGTGAAGCCCATCAGCAACGACTCGCCCGCGGGGATGGCCTGGTTGTAGGAGACGGCGGTGGCGGAAATTTCCGAGCCGGACTGCTTCGGCGTCGCGTTCCACATCTCCGTCACCTTCTGCCCGTTGGCGAACTTCCACTGCAACGACCACCCGTTGACCGCGGTGTTGCCGGTGTTGCGGATCGTGACGTCCGTGCGGAACCCGCCGGGCCACGTGTGCGTGACGCGATAGGCCACCGAACAGCCCGCCACGGGTTTCGGCGCCGCCGTGGTGGTCGCCGCCGGAGGGGGTGTGGTGGTGCTCGGCTTCACGCAGGGCGGGCCCCAGCGGCCGAGGTGCTTGGCGGAGGCGGTGGTCTCCGCCTCCCGCATCGCGCGGTCGTCGGCGGCCTCGTTGCGCACCATGCCGAGCTCGACGGCGAGCAGCCCGTAGTCGGTGCCGTCGGCCAGTCGCAGCGACACCTCCGCCGCCCCGTCCGGGGTGGGTTCCACCGGCTTCTCCAGCAGCATCGACCTCGCGAACGTGGTGGCGGCGTCGGTCCAGCACGCGTCCGGCGCGGCGAGCCCCTTGACCTTGACCTCCACGCCGTCGGAGAGCTTCACCGTGCGCACGTCGACGACCTGGTGCACGGTCACCGTCAACGCCGACTTCCGCGGCGGTTCGATGATCGACGGCACCCACGGCGGTGTCGTCGGAGCTTGTGACGACTGCGGCTCACCGTCGCCCCCGCAGGCGGTGGCCGCGCTCGTCGCCAGCACGGCGGCGACCAGGAGCCATCGGACGGGGATCGGTTTCAGAACACCCAGCAGTCGTCTCATCGGTCCTCTGCGGCAAGGGATGTCGGCGATCGAACCAAGGGAGGTTCCGCCGAACGGCTGATCTTGCGGGCAGGCTACGACCGTGCGGCCGGTTGTGGAAGGCGTTCGGTGAAACTGCAACTACTGGCTCTTTCGACGCCGTTCGAGTCGAATTCCGTCGAACGGCGAGGAAGGATCGTTTCAGCGAGCTGCCGTGCTGCCGCGCTCGGTGAGCCTGGGCTGGAGGAGGCGGACCTCCGGCGCGTGGTCCTGGGTGATGCGGGTCACCACCATCTGGACGGCGATCGCGCCCAGTTCCCGTGCCGGCACGGAGATCGACGTGAGCGGCACCGGCAGGCTCTGCGCCACGTCGTCGGGGCACAGCGCGATCACCGACAGGTCGCGCGGTACGTCGAGCGAACGGCGCCGCAGTTCGAGCAGCAGCTGCCCCAGGACGGCCTCGTTGTGCACGACCAGTCCGGTGATCCCGCGGTCCTGGTGCAGCACCGTGTCGAGGCAGGCGGAGACCGAGTCGTAGCCGGGGGCGCACGAGTGCACCGAGACCGGCATGTTCCTCCTCGCGGTTTCCTGCTGGAACCCGGCCAGCAGGCGTGCGGCGTAGCTGGTGCCGCGTTCGTACACGGCGGGAGGCGAGCCGATCAGCGCGATGGACCGGTGTCCCAGGTCGGCCAGGTGACTCACCATCCGTCTGCCCGCGGCGGCGAAGTCGAGGTCGACGCAGCTCAGGCCCTCGTGGTCGTCGGGGACGCCCAGCAGGACCACCGGTGCGTCGACGGTCCGCAGTTCGGGGACGCGCGGATCGGCGCTCTCCACGTCCATCACGATGATCGCGTCCGCCATGGACCCGGCGGTCACGCGGTGGGCCTCGCCCGGCCCGGCCTCCTTGGTCAGCAGCAGCACGTCGTGGTCGTGGTCGCGGGCCGAGGTCACGATCGACGAGACGAACTGCATGACGACGGGGACGTTCTGATCCGACCGCAGCGGCACGACCAGGCCGAGCACGCGCGACCGGTTCGAGGCGAGGGCACGCGCACCGGCGTTCGGGTGGTACCCCAGGGCCGCGATGCTCTGCTCGACCCGGCGCTTGGTCTCCTCGGAGATGCTGCGCTTCCCGCTGAGCACGTAGGAGACCGTGCTGATCGACACGCCGGCGTGACGGGCGACCTCCTTGATCGTGATCATGCCCGTCTCCCGCTCGTCCGATGGTGGCGATCATCGTAGTGCCGGGCGGTGGTCCCGAGGTCGAACGTGCTGGCGGGCATCGACGCGGTGATCGTCGAAATCATCGAACGCGAGGCGATTCCTTGACGGCGAGTATCGCCCGTGCCACATTCTGAAATCACGATCGAAGCGCTTCGATTCGTTGCGGTCCGGAGGTGTCGGCGTGGTCACCATCGTGGACGTGGCAAAACATGCGGGTGTTGCTCCCAGCACGGTTTCGTACGTGTTGACAGGAAAACGCCCCGTTTCCGCGGACACCCGCGTAAGAGTGCGGGAAAGCATTCAGCTGCTGGGTTACCGGCCGCACGCGGGCCTCTCGGCGCGGGCCAGGACGAACGTGCTGGCGCTGGTGCTGCCGCTCAGGGAGGGCGTGCACCTGCCGGTCGCCATGCGGTTCGTGACCTCGGTGGTCACCTCCGCCCGCGGGCACGACATGGACGTCCTGCTGGTGACCGCGGACCAGGGCGCGGCGGGGCTGCGCGCGCTGGCGGAGAGCGGCAGGGTGGACGGGTTCCTCGTGATGGACGTGGAGCTCGACGACGAACGGGTGCCGGTCCTGCGTCAGCTCGGGCTGCCCTCGGTGCTCCTCGGTCATCCCGCGGCGGTGAAGGGCCTGACCTGCATCGACCTGGACTTCGAGGCGGCCGGTGCGCGCTGCGTCGACCACCTCGCCGACCTGGGGCACCGCAACATCGGCTTCCTCGGCGCCCCGAGCGTCGTCTACGAGCGCAACACCGGGTTCGCGCAACGGACCCTCGCGGGGTTCAGCGCCGCCGCCATGCGCCGGGGCGTCACGTCGACCGCCGTGCCGGGCGAGCACGGGCACGACTGGGTGCTCGCCGTGGTCGCCTCGCTGCTGCGGGAACTGCCGCGGATGTCGGCGCTGGTCGTGCAGAACGAGGCGGTGCTGGGCCAGGTGGTGGACTGCCTGCGCGCCGAGGGCAGGCGGGTCCCCGACGACGTGGCCGTGGTCGCGATCTGCCCGGACGAGCTCGCCGAACGACTCCGGCTCACGTCGGTCCAGCTGCCGGTCGAGGTGCTGGGCAGGTGGGCGGTCGACCTGTTGATGGCCAAGCTCAAGGGCCACCAGCCGCCGGCGCTGACGTTGCTCCCGCCGAAGCTCGCCAGCCGGACCGGCTCGAAATCGCCGGAGCCGAGGCTCCGGGTGACGAATGGTGTCGGATGATTTCGCGGGAAGGAGTGCGATGAACAAGGTGATGCGTGCGCTGATTGTCGCGGTGGTGACCGCACTCGTGGTTCCACTCGGCTCGGGCAGCGCTCTGGCGGCGGCCTGGAATTCCTCGGACCGGTGGGGAACGTGGTCGAACGGCGGTTACACGGTGCGCAACAACATCTGGGGCGGCGGTGCCGGGCCGCAGTCCATCTGGGCCAACTCCTACAGCAACTGGGGTGTCTGGTCCAACCAGCCCAACACCGGCGGAGTGAAGTCCTACCCGCACTCGGAGAAGATGGTGAACCGCAGGCTCAGCTCGATCGGCAGCCTGCGCAGCAGCTTCAACGTCACGTACCCCAACGCCGGCGCGTACACCACCGCATACGACATCTGGGCGGACAACAACGCCTACGAGGTCATGCTGTGGATGAACAAGGTCGGTGCCGTCGGCCCGATCGGCTCGTGGCAGGCGTCCGCGACCGTGGGCGGCCACAGCTGGAACGTCTACCGCGGCTCGAACGGCGCGAACGCGGTGTTCTCGTTCGTGCGCACCTCGAACACCGGCTCCGGCACCGTCGACGTCAAGGCGGTGCTGAACTGGATCCGCGCCCGCGGCTGGTTCGGTGACGTCACGGTGGGCGCGGTGCAGTTCGGCTACGAGATCACGTCGTCCAGCGGTGGCCTGAACTTCACGACGAACAGCTACTCGGTCTCCGCGAGCTAGGCCCCGAGGCCTCGGTCGCGCAACCACTCCAGCTGCGCGACCGGGTTGGAGCCGTGCCCGCCGCCGTGGTCGGCGAACTGCCACACGGTCATGGTCCGGTCCTCGCCCGCGTACCGGTTGTACGCGGCGTACACAGTGGACGGTGGGCAGACCGGGTCCATCAGGCCGACGCTGAACAACGCCGGCGCCGTCGCCCGTCGCGCGAAGTGCACGCCGTCGAAGTAGGAGAGGGTGGCGAAGGCCGGTTCGACGCCGTGCCTGCTGTGCCAGCGCAGGTACTCGGCGAGCTCCGGGTACGGGCCTTCGGCGCAGATCTCCGCCGCCCGGCGGTAGTGGCACAGGAACGGCACGTCCGGCATGACCGCGGCGACACCCGTCAGGCCCGCCACGGCGAGCGCCAGCCCGCCTCCCTGGCTGATGCCCGTGGCGACCACGCGGTCCGGGTCGAGTCCCGGCAGCTGGGCCACCGCGTCCACGGCCCGGACGCAGTCGGTGATCAGGCGCCGGTAGTAGTACGTCTCGGGAGATTCGATGCCCCGGGTCAGGAAACCCTTGGCCCACTGGACTCCGCCGCCCGTGTCCGGGGTGTCGTGGCCCTGGCCGCGGCTGTCGACGACGAGCTGCGCGTACCCGGCCGCGGACCACAGCAGGTGGTCGGTGGGCAGGCCACGCCCGCCCGTGTAGCCGATGTACGTGACGACGACGGGCAACGGGCCTTCCGCTCCGCGCGGCCGCAGCAGCCAGGCGGCCACCGGTTCGCCGTTCCAGCCGGGGAACCGGACGTCGTCGACCTCGACCGTGCGCAGGAGGTGCGGCACCCGCTCGGTGCTCACCCCGCCTCCGCACGCGCGTGCCTCGGCCAGGGTGGTGTCCCAGAACGCGTCGAAGTCCTGTGGTGCCACCAGGTCCGGGCGGTAGTCGGTGAGTTCGTCGAGGGACAGGTCCGTCAACGGCATCGGGTGCTCCTTCAGTCGGCCGCGGTGAAGGCGGCGAGGCGGGCACCGCCGTGCAGCGTCACCTCGACATCGTGCACACCGTCCAGCGGTGCCGGCAGAGCGGCCCGCCCGGTGGTCCACACGTACGGATCATCGTTGGATGGCACGGGAATCTCCACCAGCAGTCCGCCGCACCGGAACTCCACGCGCCCACCCGAGCCGGCGACCTCGGCCTCGATCGACACCGCATCGGCGAGATCCACCGAACGGAACCACAGCGTCGCCGGCACGGCCGGGTCGGCGGCGGTCACCGCGTCACCGGCGGCACGGGTGGCGTCGACGAGGACCACACCGTCGTGGTCGTCGAAGTCGGCGGCCCGCAGAAGTCCGGCGCGGAGCGCGGGAACCGGTCCGGCGACGGTGAGCGGCGCGGTGAGCACGACGTCCCGCGCGGACCTGGCCACGAGCACCTCGTACCCGCCAGGATCCACGGCGAACGCATCAGTGCCGACGTCCCAGTGCGCCAGCTGGTCGCCCGCGAGGCGGAAGGTCAGCACCCGGATCTCGCCGGGCGCGAGCGAGACCTTGCGGAAGTCGGCGAGCCGGATCAGGGGCGCCTCGTACCGGGCGTCCAGCGCGCGGACGTAGAGCTGGACGACCTCGCTGCCGGTCCGGCCGCCGGTGTTGGTCAGCGTCACCGACAGGTCCACCGCGCTGTTCGCCGTGATGGTGCCGGCGGACAGGATCAGGTCCCGGTAGGCGAAACCCGTGTAGGACATGCCATGTCCGAACGGGTAGAGAGGCTCGGTCCGGTGGTACTGGTACGTCCAGCCCGCCTTGATCACGTCGTAGTCGAGCGGGTCCGGCAGCTCGTCGTCACCGCGGTACCAGGTCTGCGGCAACCTCCCGGCGGGGTCGGCCTCGCCGAGCAGCACGGCGGCCAGCGCCCGGCCCGTCTCCTGCCCGCCGTGGGAGGTCCACACGATGGCGGGCAGGTGCTCGTCCGCCCAGTCGAGGGCGTAGGGGTAGCTGCTCATCACCACCAGCACGGTGTCCTTGCGGACGTCCGCGACCGCACGCAGCAGCGCGTCCTGGGAGCTGGGCAACGAGAGCCCGGTGCGGTCCTCGGTCTCCCGGCCGTGGATGAGCGGGTGGTTGCCCAGGACGACCACCGCGACGTCGGCCGCCAGAGCCGCGGCGAGCGCGTCGGCCGTGCCGTCGCGCAGCAGCTCGCGATCCCAGCGGTCGGCGGCCTCGGGGCTCTCGGCGGTGACCCTGGTGCCGGACGGGTCGACGACGGCGTACCGGCCAGTCAGGACGTTCTGCAGCACGAAGGAGTTTTCGACGGGCACGAGCCGGAACGTCTCGCGCACCTCCCAGCTCTTGATCACCTCCTGGTCCGCCACGAGTGACGTGCCGTCGAGCCTGAGGTACCGCCCGGTCTCCGCCGACCGCAACGTCAGCACGCCGTCGCCCCAGTCGGTGACGTCGAACGCGGTGCCGCCCAGCAGTTCGCCACTCGTGCGCGACCGCAACGCCACCCGGTCCGCGCCGTCCGCGACGCTCACGTCCTCCCCGAGCACCGCGGTGAGTCCATCCGCGACGGTGACGGCGTACGGCAACGTGCCGCTGTACCAGTCCTCGAGCACGGCGTCGGCGAGCGGCCCGATCACGGCGATCTTCGGGGTGCGCAGAGGCAGCAACCCGTTGTTGCGCAGCAGTACCACCGACTCGGTCGCCGCCTTCAGCGCGAGCGCCCGGTGTTCCTGGCAGTCGAGGGCGTCGGGGCCGATGCTCGCGTACGGGTCGAGCTCGGGGTCGAACTCGCCGAGTCGGAAGCGGATCCAGAGCTGCCGCCGCACCGCGCGGTCCACATCGGACTCGTCGATCAGGCCCCGGTCGAACGCCTCCCGCAGCCTGCCGACCGGGATCGCGCTGTCCGCGCCGTGGTCGGTGAAGCTGTCGATGCCCGCCTTCAACGCGGCGGCGTGCGACTCGGCGTGGTCGTCGAAGTAGTGCTCCGGATCGACCAGGTTGGACGGTGCCTCCGCGTCGCTCACCACGAACAGCTCGCGGCCGGTCGCCTCGGCCCAGCGGCGCAGCTCCGTCCCGATCAGCGGGGTGACGTGGCACGGCCGTCCGTTGACCAGGTTGTAGGCGGCCATCGCACCGGTCGCGGCACCGGACGTGACCACGGGCCGGAACGCGGCGAGGTCGTACTCGTGCAGCACCCGCGGGCGCACGCTCGACGACGTGACGCAGCGGTCGTTCTCGTTGTTGTAGGCCAGGAAGTGCTTGAGCACCGGGGCCGCGCGCAGGAACCGGGGGTGGTCGCCCGCGAGCCCGCGGCAGAACGCCGTGCCGAGCCGCGCGGTGTGCACCGGGTCCTCGGAGTAGCCCTCCTCGTTGCGGCCCCAGCGCGGGTCGCGCAACAGGTTCAGCACCGGCGCCCACGCCTGCAGGCTCATGTCGGGCGAGCGGTGGCGCATCGCCCGCAGTTCGACCGAGGTGGCCTCGGCGACGGCGTGCACGAGGTCCTCGTCCCAGGTCGCCCCCAGTCCGACGGCCTGCGGGAACACGGTCGCGGTGCCGAGCCAGGCGACGCCGTGCAGCGCCTCCGTCCCGGTGCGGAACGCGCCGAGGCCGAGCCGCTCCACCGCCGGTGAGTACTGGTGCAGCATCGCGATCCGTTCGTCGAGCGTGAGCCGCCCGAGCAGGTCGTCGATGCGCTTGCGCGTCGGCAGCGCCGGATCGAGGAACAGCGGCCGATCGGCGACGGGGAGGTACTCGGAAACCACGGGACAACCCCTCGGGTCGGAGCTGGAAGCGAAGCGCTTCGACATTGGCAGGACCAGGTTTCCGCTGTCAAAGCCCTTGTCTTGAGAGACCTGCGTCACTAGCCTCGCCGACATCTGTTTAAGCGCTTCGACACTTCGACGATGAAGGATCGGTTCCGTCATGGGCCTCGAGTTGAACCGCAGAAGCTTCCTGAACGCCGCCGTCGCCGCCGCGGGACTCGCCGCGGCCGGGCCACTGCTGTCCGCGTGCGGCGGGGGAGGGGCGCAGCGGGCCGGGGTGGGGTCCGAAGCCGCCCTCAGGGCCGTCTTACCGGCCTACGTGCCGAACACGTCGATCAAACCGGACATCCCGTCCGTCACGGGCGGCCCCGACGTGCTGACGAACCCCGGCTTCCTGAGCTACCCGGCGGACCGCGTCGCCACCGTGTCCGGCGTTCCCGGCAAGAACGGCAAGTACTCGGCGGTCACTCCGCTCTGGGGGACCATCCCGCCCGCCGGCAACGCGTTCTACGAGGCCATGAACAAGGCCCTGGGCGCCCAGCTGGAGATGAAACCGGCGGACGGCAACACCTACAACACGATCATCCCGACGATGACCGCCTCCAAGAGGCTGCCCGACTGGATCCAGCTGCCGACCTGGTGGAACTCCCAGATGAACGTCGGCGGCCTGGTGGGGAACCAGCTCGCGGACCTGACGCCGTTCCTGTCCGGCGACAACATCAAGAAGTACCCCAACCTCGCGGCGATCCCGACCGCCGCGTGGCGAACCGGTGCCTGGGGCGAGAAGCTCTACGGGATCCCCTCCTTCGCCACCGGCTTCCAGATCGCGGGCGCCCTCTACTACCGCCGTGACGTCTTCGACGCCAAGGGCATCTCCGCCGACCAGGTGAAGTCCGCCGACGACCTGATGAGGCTCGGCAAGGAGCTGACCGACGCCAAGAGCGGCGTGTGGGCCTTCGACGACGTCTACCGCTACGTCTACACCGCCTTCGGCGCGCCGCTGAAGTGGCGGGTGGACAACGGGAAGCTCGTCCACCTGTACGAGACCGAGGAGTTCTACGCGGCGCTCGACTGGACCAACCGGCTGGCGACCGCGGGCTACGTGCACCCCGACGCACTGGCGGGCGACAACGCCAACGGCAACACCCGGTTCTACGGCGGGAAGACGCTGATCTCGAGCGGCGGGACGGGGGCGTGGAACCTCGCCGACCTGCAGTCCGGCAGGGCCGCCAACCCGGCCTACCGGCGCGGGGGCCTGAACTTCTTCGCCGCCGACGGCAAGAGCGAACCGCGGGTCTACATGGGCGCGGGCGCCAGCATCATGAGCTACCTCAACATCAACCTGAAGCCGGAGCAGATCGAGGAGTGCCTGGCCATCGCGAACTACCTCGCCGCGCCGTTCGGCTCGGCCGAGTACACGATGGTCAACTTCGGGGTCGAGGGCACCCACTTCACCATGGCCGACGGCGTGCCGACCGCGACCGAGGCCGGCAAGAAGGAGGTGCAGGCGCAGACCTACCCGTTCCTCGCGTCGCCGGCCTCGGCGGTCAGCAGCCCCGGCGGGGACGTCGTCACCAAGGACTACTGCGCCTGGCAGACCGCCAACGTGAAAGCACTGGCGAAGCCGGTCTTCTGGAACATGAACATCAGCATGCCCCAGGCGCAGGCCACCGCGGACGCCGGGCAGCAGGTCGAGGACGCGATCAAGGACTGCTACCACGGCAAGAAGAAGGTGGCCGAGGTCAGGGAGGCCGTCGCGAGCTGGAAGACCAGTGGCGGCGGGGACAAGCTGATCCAGTGGACGAACGACAACGTCCTGCAGAAGCACGGCACCGGGCAGTGACCACGACGACCGCGGCGCGGCCGGACCGCACGGCGCGACCGGCGCGGCAGAACTGGCGGGTTCGGCTGCGCCGCGACCGGTCGCTGGTCCTGATGACGCTGCCCGCCGTCGTCCTGCTGGTGGTCTTCAACTACGTTCCGCTCTTCGGGCTCGTCACCGCGTTCCAGGAGTACGACCCGCTGGCGGGGGTCTGGCACAGCACGTGGGCGGGGCTCGACCAGTTCCAGCGGCTGTTCGGCGACCCGCTGTTCTGGAACGCGGTGAGCAACACGCTGTACCTGAGCTTCGTCCAGCTGATCCTGTTCTTCCCCATCCCGATCGCGTTGGCGCTGCTGCTCAACTCGGTGCTGAGCAGCCGGGTGCGCAACCTCGTCCAGTCCGTCGTCTACCTGCCGCACTTCTTCTCGTGGGTGCTGGCGATCACGATCTTCCAGCAGATGCTCGGCGGCGCGGGGGCGCTGAACCACCTCCTGCGCAACAACGACATCGGTACCTGGGACGTCATGACGAACCCGGACACCTTCGCGCTGCTGGTCTCCTCCCAGGTGATCTGGAAGGAGGCCGGCTGGGGGATCATCGTCTTCCTGGCCGCGCTCGCCGCGATCAACACCGACCTCTACGAGGCGGCGGCGGCCGACGGCGCCGGGCGGTGGCGGCGGCTGTGGCACATCACCCTGCCCGGCCTGCGCGGCGTCATCGTGCTGATGCTGGTGCTGCGCCTGGGAAACGCGCTGACGGTCGGCTTCGAACAGTTCCTCATCCAGCGGGACGCGGTGGGCTTCGACACCGCGGACGTGCTGGACACCTTCTCGTTCTACTACGGCATCGCCACCGGCGACTACAGCTACGGCGCGGCGGCGGGTCTGTTCAAGAGCGTGATCTCGCTGCTGCTCATCTGGGGTGCGAACAAGCTGGCGCACGCCTTCGGCGAAGACGGGTTGTACCGCACATGACCGACACGCTCACGGTTGTCGAACGCGCGATCGCGGACACGTCCAAGCCGGTCGTCCCACGCAGGCGGCGCGGCCACCGTCCGGCGTGGGAGGAACCGCCGACGGTGGCCGGCGAGACGGCCAAGGGCATCACCCTCGGCGTGGTGCTGCTCGTCGTGCTGGTGCCGCTGTGGATCATCGTGATCACCAGCCTGTCCACCCAGGGCGCGGTCAACCGCGCCGGTGGTCTCGTCCTCTGGCCGGACGGACTCACCCTGGAGGCCTACCGGGTGATGCTGCAGGACACCACCGTGCGCACCGCGCTGCTGGTGAGCCTCGGCATCACCGCTGTCGGCACCGTCGTGTCCATGGCGGTCTCGGTCATGTGCGCCTACGGCCTGTCCCGTTCGCGTTCGTTCGCGCACCGCTTCCTGCTGATCCTGTTGATCGTCACCATGTTCGTCAACGGTGGCCTGATCCCCACCTTCCTGGTCGTCACGGGCCTCGGCGGCTACGGCCAGTGGTGGGCGCTGATCCTGCCGAGCGCGGTCTCCGTCTTCAACATCCTGATCCTGCGGTCGTTCTACTCGAGCACCTCGGCCGACCTGATCGAGGCCGCCCGGATCGACGGCGCGGGGGACTGGCGGATCCTGTGGTCGATCGTCCTGCCGACCTCGCGCGCGGTGACCGCGGTGATGGCGCTCTTCTACGGCGTCAGCTACTGGAACTCGTTCTTCAACGTGATGCTGTACCTGCCGACGGACAGCGAGAAGTGGCCGTTGCAGTACGTGCTCTACACCTACGTCAACCGGGGCAACGGCATGCCGGGGTCGGTCAACTCGGGCTTCGGCACGGCGGTCTCGCAGACGGCGCCGCTGTCGTTGCAGATGGCCGTGGTGGTGCTGACGCTCGTGCCCCTGCTCATCGTCTACCCGTTCGTGCAGAAGCACTTCCGCACGGGCGTCCTGACCGGCGCGATCAAGGGCTGAACACATGGTGACCATTGCCGACGTGGCCAGGCACGCGGGCGTGTCGTCCAGCACGGTGAGCTACGTGCTCAGCGGCAAGCGCGCGATCTCGGAGGAAACGCGGCGCCGGGTGCGCAGTTCCGTGCAGGCACTGGGATATCACCCCAACGCCGGCGCACGGGCGTTGGCGGCCAAGCGGTCGCACATCATCGCGTTGATGGTGCCGTTGCGCACGGACGTCTACGTGCCGGTGATGATGGAGATCGCGATCTCGGTGACGACGGCGGCCCGGCAGCACGGCTTCGACGTCCTGCTGATCACCAGCGACGAGGGTCCCGGCGGGGTCCGCAGGATCGCCGCCAGCGGCCTGGCCGACGGAGTGGTCCTGATGGACGTCGAACTGGACGACGAGCGCATTCCCGTGCTGCGGGCCCAGGGCACCCAGGCCGCGCTCATCGGACTGGCCGACGACGCCCGTGGACTGTCCTGTGTGGACCACGACTTCGCGGCCGCCGGGGCGTTGTGCGCGGACCACCTCGCCGACCTCGGCCACCGCGAGATCGCGTTCATCGGTTACGGCTCCGGCGTCTACCACCGGCACGCGGGGTACGCCGAGCGCACGCTCGCCGGTTTCCGGGACAGGGCGGGACAACGCGGTCTGCGCTTCCTTCACCGGACCTGCGAGGGCACGTACGAGAGCACTGCGGGAACGTTGGCGCGCGTCCTCGCGGACCGGCCGGGTACCACCGGTTTCGTGGTGCAGAACGAGGGCGCGATCGGCCCGTTGCTCAGCCTGCTGCGCTCCGGCGGCCGGACCGTGCCCGAGGACGCCTCGGTGGTCGCGCTCTGCCAGGACCAGCTGGCCGAGCAGTTCGCGCCCCGGCTCACGGCGGTGACCGGCTCGGCGCAGGACCTCGGCCGGGTCGCCGTCGACCAGATCATGCGCCGGCTCGCCGCCGTGCACGACGGTGGCCGCCCGGCCGACGAACGGGTGCTGCTCACGCCCGTCCTGACCGTGCGCGACAGCACGGGACCCGCACCGCACTGACCCGAGGAGTCCCGCATGTCCCCGTACTTCCGAGACCTCGGCACCGCGCTGGAATGGCGTGCGAAGGGGGAGACCCTGCGCGTGGAGGCCTGGGGACCGGACGCCGTGCGCGTCCGGGCGACCCCCGCCGGTCCGGTGCTCGACGACCTCCCCGGCGCCCTGCTCGACACCCCGCCGCGGAGCGAGGTGGAGATCAAGGTCGGCGACCACCACGCGACCCTCGTCACCGGCGGGCTGACCGTCCGGATCGACGCCGGCACCGAGGGCGCGCTGACCCCCGACCTGGCGTCGTCCGCGGGACGGCTGACGTTCAGCAGGACCGAGGACGGCACCGAACTGCTCGCCGAGGAGCCCGCCCACTTCTGGTGGCCGGGGCCGCGCCTCGCCACCGCGACCGGCAACGGCCACCACCGCCTCGAACAACGTTTCCGGGCGTACCAAGGGGAAAAGCTCTACGGCCTCGGCCAGCACACCCACGGCATGCTGGACCAGAAGGGCGCGGTCATCGACCTCGTCCAGCGCAACGCCGAGGTCACCATCCCGTTGCTGATCTCCGACCGCGGCTACGGGCTGCTGTGGAACTCGCCCGCCATCGGCCGCGTGGAACTGGCGGAGACCGGCACCCGCTGGGTGGCCGACAGCGCCCGCCAGATCGACTACTGGATCACGGCGGGCACACCGGCCGACGTGCTGCGCCGCTATGCCGGCGTGACGGGGCACTCACCGCTGCTGCCGGAGTGGGCGTCGGGCTTCTGGCAGTGCAAGCTGCGCTACCGCACCCAGGACGAGCTGCTGGAGGTCGCCCGCGAGTACCGGCGGCGCGGGCTGCCGCTGTCCGTGATCGTCTGCGACTTCTTCCACTGGACCCACCTGGGCGATTGGAAGTTCGACCCTGCGGAGTGGCCCGACCCCGCGGCGATGGTGCGCGAGCTCGACGAGATGGGCGTCCGGCTGATGGTCTCGGTCTGGCCCTCGGTCAGCCCGGCCAGCGAGAACTACCACCCGATGCTGAACCAGGGCCTGTTGATCGGCACCGAGTTCGGCCCGATGGCGCACGCCGACTGGCCGGACAAGGGACTCGGCGCCTACTCCGCCCAGGTCGCCTTCTACGACGCCACCAACCCGTCCGCGCGCGAGTACGTCTGGGAACGGCTCCAGCGCGGCTACCACGACCTCGGCGTCACGGTGTTCTGGCTGGACGCGGGCGAACCCGAGCTGAAGCCCGGTCACCAGTACAACCTGCGCTACCACGCGGGACCCGGCCTGGAGGTCGGCAACCTCTACCCCCGCGAGAACGCCCGCACCGTCCACGACGGACTCCGCGCGGCCGGGGAGACCGAGATCATCTCGCTCAACCGCTCCTCGTGGGCGGGCGCGCAACGGTACGGCGCCGCGCTGTGGTCCGGTGACATCGGCACGGACTTCGCCACCCTGCGCGTGCAGATCAAGGCCGGGCTCAACGTCATGCTGTCCGGCATTCCCTGGTGGACGACGGACATCGGTGGTTTCCACGGCGGCGACCCCGATGATCCCGCCTACCGCGAAGTACTCGTGCGCTGGTTCCAGTACGGCACCTTCTGCCCGTTGTTCCGCCTGCACGGTTTCCGCGGCGCCGAACAGGTGCTGGAGCCCGGCATGACCGGCCTGGCCAACGAGGTCTGGTCGTACGGCGAGGAGGCGTACGAGATCCTCGCCGAGCATCTGCGTCTGCGCGAACGCTTGCGCCCGTACGTGATGGAGCAGATGCGCGTCACCTCCGAGACCGGCGTGCCACCGATGCGGCCGGTGTTCCTGGAGTTCCCGGACGACCCCTGGGCGTGGCAGATCGAGGACGCTTTCCTGCTCGGTCCCGACCTGCTCGTCGCCCCGGTGACCGAGGCGGGCGTCCGGGAACGGGAGGTCTGGCTGCCCGCCGGTGCGCGGTGGACCGACGCGTGGGCCGGCGAGGAGCACGAGGGCGGGCAGACCGTGGTGGTCGCGGCGCCGATCGAGCGCATCCCGTTGTTCCTGCGCGACGACGCCCGCCTGCCCGTGCGGGGTGAGCCGTGATCACGGAACGCCTGGGGGGCCTGGCTTTCGGCGGCGACTACAACCCCGAGCAGTGGGACGAGCAGGTGTGGGAGGAGGACGACGCGTTGATGCGCGCGGCCGGGGTCAACCTGGTCACGGTCGGCGTCTTCTCCTGGGCCCTGCTCGAACCCGAGGAAGGGCGGTACGACTTCGCGTGGCTCGACGCGCACGTGGATCGCCTGCACGCCAACGGCATCGCGATCGACCTGGCCACACCGACGGCCTCGCCGCCGCCGTGGTTCACGCTCGCGCACCCGGACGCCCTGCCGGTCAGGCCAGACGGCACCAAGCTGGTCCACGGCAGCCGGGACACCTACTGCCTGACCTCGCCCGCGTACCGCGACGCGGCCCGGCGCATCGCTTCGGCGCTGGCGGAACGGTACGGCGACCACCCGGCGGTGGCCCTGTGGCACGTGCACAACGAGTACGCGACGTTGTGCTGGTGCGACCACACGGCTTCCGCGTTCCGTGTGTGGTTGCAGGCCCGGTACGGCTCGCTCGACGTGCTCAACGAGGCGTGGGGGACGGCGTTCTGGAGCCAGCGGTACACCGCGTGGGAGCAGGTCCTGCCGCCGCGCGCGACCCAGTGGCACCGCAATCCCGGGCAGGCGCTGGACTTCAGCCGGTTCTTCTCCGACGAGGTGATCGCCGCCTACCGGGAGCAGCGGGACGCGATCCGGGCGTTCAGCGACCGCCCGGTGACGACCAACCTGATGATGCCCGGCTACCAGAACGTCGACCTGTGGGCGCTGGGCCGCGAGGTCGACGTGGTGGCGATCGACCACTACCCGGACGCACCCGGCCTCGACGCGGCGGCCGACGTCGCGTTCGCCGCGGACCGCGCTCGTTCGTTCGCGGGTGGCCGGCCGTGGCTGCTGATGGAACAGGGCACCAGCACCGTCTACGCCGGCGACCGGGTGCTGGCCAAGGAACCGGGGGAGGTGCTGCGCCACTCGCTCGGCCACGTCGCGCGCGGGTCGGAGGGAGCGCTGTTCTTCCAGTGGCGGCAGTCGAAGGCAGGCGCGGAGCAGTGGCACTCGGGGATGGTCCCGCACGCCGGGCCGGACAGCCGCGTCTTCCGCGAGGTGACGGAGACCGGTGCGGCCGTCGCCCGGCTGGCCGCGCTGGCGGGGTCGACGGTTACCGCGCAGGTGGCGGTGCTGCACGACTCCGATGCCTGGTGGGCGTTGAACTCCGACGGCCTGCCGTCCAGTGAACTCGGCTACCACTCGGCACTGCGCGCGGCGCACCGGGCGTTGTGGGACGGCGGGGTGGTGGCGGACTTCGCCCACCCCGCAACGGATCTGAGCCGCTACCGGCTCGTGCTGGCGCCGTCGCTGTACCTGCTGTCCGACGAGGGCGCGGAGAACCTCCGCCGCTACGCCCGCGACGGCGGGACGTTGCTCGTGCAGCACTTCAGCGGAGTCGTCGACAGCCGGGTGCACGCGCGGCTCGGCGGCTATCCCGTGGCGGCGTTGCGCGAAGCCCTCGGCATCAGGGTCGAGGAGCACCGGCCGTTGCGGCGCGACGAGCGGATCACGTTGTCCGACGGGTCCCACGGCGCGGCCTGGAGCGAGTCGATCCGGCTGGAGGGAGCTGAAGCCGTCGCCACCTACACCCACGGCATGCTCGCCGGACTTCCCGCGCTCACCCGCAACGGCACGGCCTGGTACCTCTCGACGCGCCTCGACACCGCGGACTACACGGCGCTGGTGTCCGCTCTGCTCGACTCCGCCGACGTGGCACGGCTGGGACTGCCGCCGGGTGTCGAGGCCGTCACCCGCGAGGGACCCGAGTGCCGCTGGCACTTCCTGCTCAACCACAGCGGTGATCCCGTGCCGCTGCCGCTACCTGTCCACGACCTGCTGACGGGCAGGCTCACGAGGGACGTGCCGGCGGGCGGCTGTGTTGTGCTGGAGGAGAGATGATCCCCGGAATGCACCCCGATCCGAGCGTCTGCCGGGTCGGGGAGGACTACTACCTGGTGTGCTCGAGTTTCGAGTACTTCCCGGGGATCCCGGTCTTCCACAGCACGGATCTGTTGCTGTGGAAGCAGATCGGCAACGCCCTCGACCGCCCGAGCCAGCTGCTCCTGACGGCCGCGACGCCGTCGTCGGCGGGGATCTACGCGCCGACGTTGCGCCACCACGACGGCCGTTTCTGGTTGATCGTCACGAGTGTGAGCCACGGCGGCGGGAACATGGTGTTCACCGCTGACGATCCGGCCGGGCCGTGGTCCGATCCGGTCCTGCTGCCCGAGGTCGAGGGCATCGACCCGGACCTTGCCTGGGACGACGAGGGCAACTGCTGGTGCACGGTCGCCGGGGTGCGGCAGTATCGCATCGACCCCACGACCGGGGAGACCTTCGGCCCGCCGCACCAGGTGTGGTCGGGTTCGCCCGGTGCCAAAGCCCCGGAGGCACCGCACCTGTACCGGATCGGCGACCACTGGTACCTGATGATCGCCGAGGGCGGCACCGAACGAGGGCACGCCGTCTCGATCGCGCGCGGGGGCTCGCCCAACGGCCCGTTCGAACCGTGTCCCGCCAACCCGGTCCTGTCCCACCGCGGCACCGACGAGCCCGTGCAGAACACCGGTCACGCCGACCTTGTGCAGTCCCCGGACGGGTCGTGGTGGATGGTGCTGCTCGGCGTGCGTCCCGGCGGCGGCACACCCGGCTGGCACGTGCTCGGCCGGGAGACCTTCCTGGCACCGGTGACCTGGACGGACGGCTGGCCCGTGGTCGGCGAGCTGGTGACCGGACCCGAACCCGCCGAACTCGAACGGGACGACTTCGACAGCGACCTGCTGGCGCCGAGTTGGATCTCCGTTCGCGACCGCTTCCCGCGGCACTGCACCACCACCGACCGCGCCGGGTGGCTCACGCTGACCGCCCGCGGGACCGGCATGGACGATCCCGCCGTCGTGTTCGCCGGGCAACGGCAACGACACAGGTCGTGCCTCGTGCGCACGCTGATCGATCCGGCGGACGGCATCGGTGGCCTGGCGGTCCGGCTGGACGAGCAGCACCACTACGAGATCGAGGTCGCGCCGTTCGTGGTGCGGGTGCTGGCCCGCATCGGCCCGTTGAGCGTGGTCGTCGCGTCCCGGGTCGCGCCCGACGGCCCGCTCGTGCTGGAGGTGAGGGTGCAGGCGCGGGAGCCGCAGGACGCGCGTTCCGGGCCGGACACCCTGACGTTCGGTGTCGAGGAACCGGACGGAAGTTTCTTCGTCCTGGCCGAGCTCGACGGCAAGTACCTGTCCACGGAGGTGGCCGGGGGCTTCACCGGTCGCGTCATCGGTCTGTACGCCGGAGCGGGCGTCGTCCGCTTCGACTGGTTCTCCTGTCAGCCGCTCATCTGATTGCGAGGGTTCATGAACGGATCACGAGCGACAGTTCTCGTTGCTGTGGCGGCCTTGGTGCTGACGGCCGCCCCGGCGACAGCGCGCGTCGGGTACCAGGCGCACACCGCGGGCCGCGTCACGAAGACCGGCCAGTACACCTGGCCCGGCGTCTACTTCGAGGGACGGTTCCGCGGCACCGGGATCGGTGTCGTGCTCAACGACTCCGTCAACGACTACGACGTGCAAATCGACGGCACGACCGTCGCGTCACTGGTGACGCCGGGCGCCACCACGCACTGGGTTCGCGGACTGAGTGACACCGCGCACCGCGTCCGCCTGGTCAAGCGGACCGAAAGCCCTTGGGCCGCAGGGGAGTTCGGCGGGTTCGTCGCCGCGGACGGTGGCTCCGTGCTCGCGAAACCCGCCGCACGCCAGCGGCAGATCGAGTTCATCGGCGACTCCCTGACCGCGGGCTACGGCAACCTCTCGACCACCCGCGACTGCTCCGCGAACGGCGGGGTCACCCGCAACACCAACACCGACGTGAGCTTCGGCGCGATCACCGCCCGCGCGCTGAACGCCGACTACCAGGTGAACGCGTTCTCCGGCATGGGCATGGTGCGCAACTACAACGGCCATTCCGCCGGTACCAGCTACCGCACCTACTACGACCGCGCGTTGCTGCACGTCGACGGCGACGTGTGGCGTGTTCCCGCCTCCTGGAGGCCGCAGCTGGTCGTCGTGGGGCTGGGCACCAACGACTTCTCGACGGCGCTCAACCCCGGTGAGCCGTGGGCGACGCCGGAAGCCCTGGTTAGCGACTACATGGCCGCGTACCAGGGCTTCCTGGACAAGCTGCGAGCGCGGTACGGCTCACGCACGACGATCGTGGTCGGTGTCCCCGAGGGCTCCGGGAGGTTCGCCGACGCCGCCCGGCAGGTCGTGCGGGACCGGGGTGACAGCCGCGTCCGCCTCTGGAACTACGACGACCCGGCGCTCGACCGGCTGGGCTGCGACTGGCACTTCTCGGCGCGCGACCACCGCTTGATCGCCGACAAGCTCAACGCCTACCTCGCCACGATTCCCCTGCGCTGGTAGCTCACTTCGGGTCGAGCACGAACAACGGGATCTGCCGTTCGGTCTTCTCCTGGTACTCGGCGTAGCTGGGGAAGGCCGCGACGGCCCGTTCCCACCACTGCGCCCGCTCGTCGCCGTCGACCTCACGGGCGGTGTACTCCTTCACCGCCGTGCCGTCCTGCAGGACGATCTCCGGGTGCGCCTTGATGTTGTGGTACCAGGTGGGGTGCTCGGGTGCGCCGCCCTTGGAGGCGACGACGGCGTAGCTGCCCTCGTGCTCCACGCGCATGACCGGGGTGTAGCGAAGAGCACCGGTCTTCGCGCCGCGCACCGTCAGCAGCACGATCGGCCGGCCGAGGACCTTGACCCCCTCGGTCGTGCCCGTCTCCAGGATCGTCTCGGTCTGCTTCTGCACCCATTCGGTCGGGCTGAGCTTCACGTCTGCCATGTCCACGATCAACGATTCTGCGGCACCTTTCATTCCCCCGCAGATCAGCGAACGGAGAACCGCACGTTCGTGGACTGCACGGCGTGCGCGGACCGCCGCCGTGACGGACGGGCCCGGCATGCTGGCGGTGGTGCCACTCCGCCGCAACCGGGCTCTCGTCCGAAAGTACGAGATGACAACCCGTTGTGGTGCAACGACTTCCCCGCGCTCCTACGGTCGTGATCATGACTACTGCAACAGGCAGGACCACGCCGCCGGGCACCGTCATCGCGGCGTTCACCGGGTTTCTCGTGTCGTGCGTCTTCGCGGCCACGTCCGTGGGTGTCCTGGTGGGCTCGCACGACGACCTCGTGGACGCGTTGAGGGCGTCGGGTACGACGATGACCGAAGAGCAGCTGCAGAGCGCCGCCACCTTCACGCAGGTGTTGTTCGCGAGCATCGCGGTGGTGATCGCGCTGGTGCAGCTGTGGCTCGCCTTCAAGCTCCGATCGGGACGCAACTGGGCCAGGGTGGTGCTGACCGTGTTCACGGTGTTCCAGGTGGCGTCGCTGTTCATCGGCGAGGGGACGGCGACGCTGGCCGCGTACGGCGGTGCGCTGGTGGCGGCGATGGCGGTGGTGGCGAGCTACCTGCCCGCCTCCAACGTCTACTTCGACACCGTGAAGAGGGCGGGGTAATCCGTCACGGGGGTGGGGGCGAGAATGCCCGCATGACCGGAACGCCGGCGCGGCGCAGCGTGTTCGTGGCCGAGGTCGGCGCGCTGCTCGTGGCGGTGGTCGTGGACGCGGTGCTCGCGGTCGACGGGGACGGCCCACGAGGCCTGCTGGGCCCGCTGCTCGCGATGGTCGTGCCGTACGCGGGGGAGGCCGCCGCGGTCCTCGCGGTGCTGCGGCGCAGGTTCCCCCGGCGGATCGAGCTGCTGGCGGGCGCGGTGATCGTGCTGTCGCTTGCGGGGACAGCGGTCGCGGGGCTCGTGGAACGGGCTCCCGTGCGACCGCCGGTGACGGAGGTGCTGGCGGTGCTGTTGCTGGCCGCCGCCGGATGCCGCCGGCTTCCTCCGGCGCGGGCGGCGGTGTTCGCCACCGCCGCCTGCGTCACCGTCGTGCTCGCTCCGATCGTGCGCTACGGCCTCGACTCGCTGTTCCCGGTGGCCGCCGCACTGGCCTGGGGTGCCGCGATGGTGCTGGGGCTGATCATGCGCGACGCCGACGCCCGGCACCGCCGTGAGCTGGAACGCGTCCGCAGCGACGACAGGCTGCAGCTCGCCCGCGACCTGCACGACCTGGTGGCGCACCACGTCACCGGCATCGTGGTGCGGACCCGCGCGGCCCAGGCCGTGCCCTCCCACGACCCCGCCGAGGTCTACGACGAGATCGAACAGGCGGCGGCCGAAGCTCTCACCGCCACCCGCGGACTGGTCGGCGTTCTGCGCAGCGACGACCCGCTGCCGTCCCCGAGCCTCGTGCTGGGGGACGTGGTGCGAGCGGCGGCAGGGGACGCGTCGGTGCACATCGCCGCCGACGTCGAGGCGTTTCCCTTGCCACCACAGGTCTCCGTCGCGCTGCACCGGGTGGTGATGGAGGCGCTGACCAACGCGCGCCGCCACTCGCGGGCCGCGGTCGTGCGAGTCTCGGCACGGTCCGAGCAGGGTGAACTCGTTCTGGAGGTCGACAACGACGGCGTGCTCCCCGGCGCTCCCGGTGGGGGCGGGCACGGCGTGACCGGCATGACCGAGCGGATCGCCGCGCTGGGCGGGGAGCTCACCGCGGGCCCGCACGGGGACGGTGGCTGGCGGGTGACCGCCCGGATCCCGGACGACTTCGACGGCCTGCCGAGGGGCATCTGATGACCATTCGCGTGCTTGTCGCCGACGACCAGACCCTGGTGCGCACCGGTTTCCGGCTGGTCCTCGACGCCGAACCCGGCATCGAGGTGATCAGTGAGGCCGCCGACGGCGAGGCGGCGGTGCGCCTGGCCCGGCAGCTCCGGCCGGACGTGACGCTGATGGACATCCGCATGCCGAAGCTGGACGGCCTGCGCGCCACCGAACTGCTGGCGGGACCCGGCGTCGCGGACCCGTTGCGGGTGCTGGTCGTCACCACCTACGACGTCGACGCGAACGTCTACGCCGCTCTGCTCGCCGGAGCCTGCGGGTTCCTGGTGAAGGACGCCCGGCCGCGGTTGCTGGTGGAGGCCGTGCACGCCGCGGTCAGGGGAGAGGCACTGGTCTCACCCGCCGTCACGGTGCGCCTGCTCGCCCACTTCACCGCGGGCGGGAGTCGCGGCCACGGCACCCCGCTGACCGGCCGCGAACTCGATGTGGTGCTCGCGGTGGGCCGCGGCCTGACCAACGCCGAGATCTCCCGGCACCTGACCATCTCGTTGTCCACGGTGAAGTCCCACGTGACCAACGCCGGTGCCAAGATCGGCGCCCGCAACCGGACCGAGATGGCGATCTGGGCCTGGCGCAACGGGTTGCTCAGGTGACGCGGCGGACCACGGTGCCGGCGACCATGTCACCGAGCCTCTGGTGGCGCGGCGTCACGGCGATCAGCACCGCGCCGACCAGTCCCAGCAGCAAGCCGTCCACCGCCATCAGCAACCACCGCACGAAGTAGTCCCGCAACGACGGCTCGCCGCCGCGCACGGTGGTGATCCTCAGCCCGAGCCATCGCATCGCCGGTGTCGAACCGCCGTGCCGGTACGGGTACCAGATCTCGACCCACAACACGCCGAGGAACGACACGGCGACCACCGTCGCCACCGGCATCCACGTGAACACCTCCTTCGGTGCTCCGAGCTTGATCAGCGGCAACGACAGCAGCACGCCGAGGACCAGGCTCAGGACGGCGGCGACGCACAAGAGCGCCAACTCGATGACGTGCTGCCAGTAGCGGCGGAGAACGATCGATCGGGCGTCATTGGCCACGGAGCCATCTAAGAGGCCGGAGCCACCGTCGCACCACGCGGTACAAACCTTGCCGCTGAGACCACCGCAGGGCGGCCTGTACCCATCACCGTCTCATTCCCCCGCACGACGGAACTGCAGCGTCGTGGGCTGGACGGTGTCGGGCTTCACCGACAGGGCGTTCACGACCAAGCGTTCGCCGTGGACGTCCGTGATCGCGATCGACCCGCCGCAGCCGGCGCCGTCCTCGGCGAGGAAGTAGTTGTACTCGGCGCGTTTCAGCTGCCGCCACCGTCCGCCCGCCTGCACTTCCAGCCGTGCCACGGGGTTGCGGTGGTCGAGGACCTGGATCCCGCACCAGTACTGGCTGGAGCCGGACTTGTAGCGGATCCCGATGGTCTTCGACGTCTCCGGGCTGATGATCGTCCAGGTGATCGGGATCTCGCCTTTCACAGGCGGTGCGAGCTGCGCGAACGCCTCCGCGCTGAGGTCCAGCTGGCCCGGCCGGCACGGCGCCGGGCACAGGTTCGTGATCCGGACGGTCAGGCTCTTCCCGCCTGCCTCGACCAGCACGAACGCGCCGCACGCCGCCGAGTTCCCGTAGTCCGCCTCGTTCATCGCGGCGGTCAGCGGGTCGGGGCCGGGGTCGTACGAGCACGCGCCGCCGCCGTCGGAGTCGTAGAACGTCGCGACGCCCGTTCGTCGCGCCGCCGCTGGTTTCGGAGCGGCGCTGGAAGTCTGAGGCGCGCTCGTGGTCGTGACCGGCGGTGACGTGGTGGTCGCGGGATGGGCGGCCGTGGTCGTGACTGTGGTCGTGGTGGTCGGGCCCGCCACGGCGGTGCCCGCGACGCCCTGCCGGTCGCGCAGCACCACCACACCGAAGACCGCCACCACCGCCGCGAGCAGGACGAGCAGGAGGGGGCGGGTGCGTCTCACCGCCGAACCATAGTCCTCTGCACCGCGATGAACACCAGCAGCAGCACACCGATCACGATCTTCGTCCACCACGAGCTGAGCGTGCCCTGGAACGAGATCAGCGTCTGGATCGTGCCGAGCACCAGCACTCCGGCCAGCCCGCCGAGCACGTACCCGACACCGCCCGCCAGCAGCGTCCCGCCGATCACGACGGCCGCGATGGCGTCGAGTTCCATGCCGACCGCGTGCAGTCCGTAGCCGGAGAGCATGTAGAGGCTGAACAGCAGTCCGGCCAGCGACGAGCAGAGGCCGCTGATGACGTACACACCGACCTTCACGCGGGTCGTCGGCAGGCCCATCAGCAGCGCGGACGACTCGTTGCCGCCCACCGCGTAGACCGAACGGCCGAAGCGGGTGCGGTGCAGCACGTACATCGCGGCGGCGACGACCAGCAGCGCGATCACGACGTTGTACGTGATCGTGACGCCGCCGGGAAGTTCGATCGCGGCGGTGGCGACGGCGCGGAACGTCTTGTCCTTGATGGACACCGACTCCACGCTGATCAGGAAGCACAGGCCGCGGGCCAGGAACATGCCGGCGAGGGTGACGATGAACGGCTGGATGTCGAACTTGTGGATCACCAGCCCCATCAGCAGCCCGAGCGTCGACCCGGTCAGCAGGACGACGACGATGACGAGCGGAACCGGCCACCCGGCCTTGAGACCCGACGCCGTGATCATCGTGGACAACGCCACGACCGAGCCGACGGACAGGTCGATGCCGCCGCTGAGGATCACGAACGTCATGCCCGCCGCGAGCACGATGAGGAAGGCGTTGTCGATGAACAGGTTCGCGATCACCTGGCCGGACGCGAAGCCGTCGTAGCGCGCCGAACCGACCCCGAACGCGAGGACGAACAGCGCGACGGTCGCCAGCACCGGCAGGAACCGCGTCGGCACCCGAGGGGCGAGAGCGGTCATGAGACGGCCACCTTCCGGAAGCTCAGTGCGGCACGGGCCTTGGGTGCCTGGACCAGGCACACGGCGATGACGACGACGGCCTTGAAGACCAGCGTCACCTCCGGGGCGACGCCGATCGTGTAGACGGTCGTGGTGAGGGTCTGGATGATCAGCGCGCCGATCAGCGTGCCGGTGAGCGAGTACCGCCCGCCCGCGAGCGACGTGCCGCCGATGACGACGGCGAGGATGGCGTCCATCTCGATCCACAACCCGGCGTTGTTCGCGTCGGCCGCGCTGACGTTGGAACTGATCATCAGCCCGGCGATGCCCGCGCACACCGCGGCGAACACGTAGACGGTCCAGATGATGGTCCGTGAGCGCACGCCGGCCAGCCGCGACGCCTCGGGGTTCACACCGACGGCCTCGATCAGCATACCCAGCGCGGTCTTGCGGGTCACGAACGCCACCAGCCCCAGCACGAGCAGGCTGATCAGGATCGAGACCGGCAGCACCACGAACCCGGCGCCGACCTGCCGGTACGCCGTGTTGTTGACCGTGACGATCTGGCCCTCGGTCACGAGCATCGCCACGCCGCGCCCGGCCGTCATCAGCACGAGCGTCGCGATGATGGGCTGGATGCCCATGCCCGCCACCAGGAACCCGTTCCACAGTCCGAGCACCGCGCAGAGCACGAGCGCGATCGCCATGCCTGCCAGTGCGGTACCGGTGCTGTCCGACGTTCCGATGTGGACACACGTCACCGCGCCCGCGATCGCGGCCACCGCGCCGACGGAGAGGTCGATGCCGCGGGTGGCGATCACGAGCGTCATGCCCAGTGCGATCAGGAGGGTCGGCGCGCCGTTCTTCAGCACGTCGACCAGACCGCCGTAGAGGTGGCCGTCCTGGATGCGCAGCGCGAAGAAGGACGGCGTGACGGCGAGGTTCAGCAGCAGGAGCGCGGCCAGTGCCAGCAAGGGCCACAACAGGCGGTTCTTCATGAGACCACTTCCTTGTCCGGCGCCGCGCCGCCCGCGATCAGTTCGACGACCTCGTCCACGCCGGTCGCCGAGCCGTCCAGCTCGGCGATCTTGCGCCGGTCGCGCAGCACCACGATCCGGTCCGCGATGCGCACGACCTCCTCCAGTTCCGCGGAGATGAACAGCACCGCGGTGCCCTCCGCCGCCAGCGTCGTGACGAGCTGCTGGATCTGGGCCTTGGCGCCGATGTCGATGCCGCGGGTCGGTTCGTCGAGGATCAGCAGGCGTGGTTCGGTGACGAGCCAGCGCGCCAGGAGGACCTTCTGCTGGTTGCCGCCCGACAGGGTGCGCACCAGCGCGTCCGGGTTGGCGGGCCTGATGTCCAGTGCCTTCAGGTACTTCTCGACCAGGTGGTCCTTGGTCCGGCGCGGCAGCGGGCGGGTCCAGCCGCGCGCCGCCTGCATCGCGAGCACCAGGTTGTCGCGGATCGAGAGGTCCGCGACCAGGCCCTCGCCCTTGCGGTCCTCCGAGCTGAACGCGATGCCCGCGGCGATCGCCGAGCGGGGGCCGCGCAGGCGCAGCGGTGCGCCGTCCACGAGCAGCCTGCCGGAGTCCGCGCGGTCGGCGCCGAAGAGCAACCGGGCCAGTTCCGTGCGCCCGGAGCCCAGCAGGCCCGCGAGGCCGACGACCTGACCCGCGCGGATCTCGAGGTCGAACGGCTCGATCGCGCCGCGCCTGCCGAGGCCCTCGGCCTGCACCAGCACCGGGCCCTGGGCCGTGCGCTTCTCGGCGGCGTCCTCGATCGCCTCCAGCGTGCCGAGGTCGCGACCGATCATCTGCGAGATGAGCGAGCGCCGGTCCACGTCCGCGGTGAGGTGCTCACCGACGAGCATTCCGTTGCGCAGCACCGTCATCCGGTCGGAGATCTCGTAGACCTGGTCGAGGAAATGCGACACGAACAGGATCGCCACGCCCTCGTCGCGCAGGACCCGCATGATCCGGAACAGTTCGGCGACCTCGCCCGCGTCCAGACTGGACGTCGGCTCGTCGAGGACGAGCACGCGGCAGTCGACCGCGATCGCACGGGCGATGGCGACCAGCTGCTGCACGGCGATCGGGTGTTCGCTGAGGCTCGACGCCGGGTCGATGTGCACGCCGATGCGCGCGAGCACCTCCGCGGCACGGCGCCGCATCGCCGGGAAGTCGATGCCGCCGAGGCGGCGGGGTTCCCGGCCCAGCAGGATGTTCTCCGCGACCGTGAGGTTCGCGCAGAGGTTGACCTCCTGGTAGACCGTGCTGATCCCGGCGTGCTGGGCCTCGCCGGGGGAGGAGAACGCCACGGCCTCGCCCGCCAGCACCGTCTCACCGGCGTCGGGACGGTGCACGCCGGTCAACGTCTTGATGAGGGTGGACTTCCCGGCGCCGTTCTCGCCCATGAGGGCGTGCACTTCACCGGGGAACAGCCGGAAGTCGACGTCCTGCAACGCCTTCACGCCGGGAAACGCGAGGCTGATGCCCCGCATCTCGACGACTGGCGGCGGTGACTCGGTCATGGGCGCTGGCCTTCGTCGCTGGGACCGCGGGGCCCGTCACGCGGATGCGCGCGTGTGACGGGCCCCCCGGGCTTGGGGAGTCGGTGGTCGCGGTCGCGGGCTGGTGCGACCACGACCACCGACAGTCTCTCGTGGAGCGGGCGGACTCAGTACTGGCGCTGCGGGAGCGCGGTCTTCGCCTGCTCCTGCGTGAACGTGCCCTCCTCGGTCACGACCCGCTCCGGCACCTGCTCACCGGCGACGACCTTCTTCGTGAGGTCCATCAGCTGCTTGCCCAGCAACGGGTTGCACTCGACGATGAAGTTGATCTCGCCGTTGGCCAGGGCCTGCATGCCGTCCTTCACCGCGTCCACGGTGATGATCTTGATGTCCTTGCCGGGCACCTTGCCGGCCGCCTTGATGGCCTCGATCGCGCCCAGGCCCATGTCGTCGTTGTGGGCGTACACCACGTCGATCTTCGGCTGGGACTTGAGGAACGCCTCCATGACCTGCTTGCCGCCCGACCTGGTGAAGTCACCGGTCTGCGACGCGACGACCTTGATGTCGGACTTGGAGGCGATCTTCTCCTCGAAGCCCTTCTTGCGGTCGATCGCGGGCGCCGCGCCCGTGGTGCCCTGCAGCTCCACCACGTTCGTCGGGCCGGAGGCGTTGGCCACCAGCCAGTCGCCGGCCTTGCGACCCTCCTCGACGAAGTCCGAACCGAGGAACGTCTTGTAGAGCGACGTGTCGTCGGAGTCGATCGAGCGGTCGGTGAGGATCACCGGGATGTTGGCGCGCTTGGCCTCCTGCAGCACGGTGTCCCAGCCGGTCTCGACGACGGGGCTGAACGCGATCACCGAGACCTTCTGCTGGATGTAGGAGCGGATCGCCTTGATCTGGTTCTCCTGCTTCTGCTGCGCGTCGGAGAACTTGAGCTCGATCCCGGCCGCCTTGGCCTCGTCCTGGATCGACTTGGTGTTGGCGGTGCGCCAGCCACTCTCCGCACCCACCTGGGCGAAGCCCATCGTGATGGTGCCGCTACCGGACGAACCGGTGCCCGCACCGTCTCCTGAACCGCACGCGGTGAGCGCGCTCAGCAGGACCACGCTGGCGACTGTCGTGATCTTCTTCAGCACTGGGATTCCTCCGGGGTGACGACGGTGTCGCGGAGCTCGACCGCGTGTCCGCGGTTGTCAGGTGGACAAGAGTGAACGCTCACAACTTTCGCGTCAAGGTCTTGCTCGTAACGAGTTGGCAGCCCTATGTTAACGCTCACTTCCGAGCTTGGAGGGAACCTGTGCCCCGCAAGCACGTCCTGTTGAGCGCCGCTCTCGCGGCCAGCCTGCTGGTCGCCGTTCCCGGATCCGGGGCGGCCGCCGAAACCGACTACACGCTGAAGATCGACACGGCCGGGAAGGGCCCGTCGATCGACGACTCGATGTACGGCGTGTTCTTCGAGGACATCAACCGCGCCGCCGACGGCGGCCTGTACGCCGAGCTGGTGCAGAACCGCTCGTTCGAGTACGACCCGGCGGACAACGCGAGCTACCACGGCCTCACCTCCTGGGCGCCGCACAGCGGCACCGTGGACGTCGCCGACGACAGCGGCCGCATGAACGAGCGCAACCGCCGCTACCTGAAGCTGGGCCTGCCCGCCGGGGTCATCAACTCCGGCTACAACAGCGGCATCGCCGTGCGGAGCGGCCAGCGCTACGACTTCTCCGTGTGGGCGCGTGCCGATCAGGCCGCGCAGCTCACCGCCACGATCACCGACCCCGCCGGCACCGCCCTGGGTGACCCGGTCGAGGTCCAGGTCCGCGGCGACGGCTGGACCCGGTACAGCGGCACGATCCGCGCGAAGAGCTCCACCACGACGGGCAGGCTCCTGGTGACCGGCGGCGGCACCGGCACCCTGCGCCTCGACATGATCTCGTTGCTGCCGCAGGACACCTTCAAGGGCCACGGCCTGCGCCGAGACCTCGCCGAGAAGATCGCCGCGCTGAAGCCCGGCTTCGTCCGCTTCCCCGGCGGCTGTCTGGTCAACACCGGCAGCCACTACGGCTACGACGCGCCGAACTTCGAGCGCCGCCGCTCGTACCAGTGGAAGGACACCATCGGCCCGGTCGAGCAGCGCGCGACGAACTGGAACTTCTGGGGCTACAACCAGTCCTACGGTCTCGGCTACTACGAGTACTTCCAGTTCTCCGAGGACGTCGGCGCCATGCCGCTGCCCGTCGTGCCGGCGCTCGTCACCGGCTGCGGGCAGAACCGCGCCACCGACGACCCCGCGCTGTTGCAGCGGCACATCCAGGACACGCTGGACCTGATCGAGTTCGCGAACGGTCCCGCCGACTCGGTCTGGGGCCGCAAGCGCGCCGAGATGGGGCACCCCAAGCCGTTCAAGCTCACCCACCTCGCGGTCGGCAACGAGGAGAACCTGCCCGACGAGTTCATGGCGCGCTTCACGAAGTTCCGCGACGCCATCAACGCGAAGTACCCGGCCATCACCGTCGTCAGCAACTCCGGCCCCGACGACACCGGCGGCACGTTCGACCGCCTGTGGCAGCTGAACAAGCAGGCCGGCGTGAAAATGATCGACGAGCACTACTACAACAGCCCGAGATGGTTCCTGGAGAACAACAACCGCTACGACTCCTACGACCGCAACGGTCCCAAGGTGTTCCTCGGCGAGTACGCCTCCCAGGACAACAAGTTCTCCAACGCGCTGAGCGAAGCGGCGTTCATGACCGGGCTCGAACGCAACGCCGACGTCGTGAAGCTCGCCTCCTACGCGCCGCTGCTGGCCAACGAGGACTACGTCCAGTGGCGCCCGGACATGATCTGGTTCAACAACCACGCGTCGTGGGGCTCGGCGAGCTACGAGGTGCAGAAGCTCTTCATGAACAACGTGGGCGACCACGTCGTGCCGAGCACCGCGTCCGCCACGCCGTCCACCCAGGCGCCCATCACGGGGGCGATCGGCCTCTCGACCTGGGCCACGGCCGCCAGCTACGACGATGTGAACGTGACCAACGCGTCCGGGCAGTCGCTGTTCAGCGACGACTTCTCCGGGACCGACGCCCGGTGGACGAAGTCCGGCCGTGGCGCGTGGAACGTCGTGAACGGCGCCTACGTCCAGTCCGACGCGGCCGCCGAGGACACGCTCGTCACGGCGGGGGACAAGACCTGGCGCGACTACACGCTGAACCTAAAGGCCACGAAGCAGTCCGGTCGTGAGGGCTTCCTCGTCGCGTTCGGCGTGCAGGACACCGGCAACTACTACTGGTGGAACCTCGGCGGCTGGAACAACACCCAGTCCGCGGTCGAGAAGGCCGTCGGCGGCGGCAAGAGCGTGCTCGTCAGCAACAACACCCGCATCGACACCGGCCGCACGTACGACGTGCGCGTCGAGGTCCGCGGCCGGCACGTCACGCTGTTCCTCGACGGCCAGAAGTGGGGCGAGTTCACCGACGACAAGCTGGCCGAGCCGTTCCGCCAGGTCGTCACGCGCGACCTCGCCACCGGTGAGCTGATCGTCAAGGTGGTCAACGCCCAGGACAACGCGGCACGCACGCGCGTCGACCTCGGCGTCCCGGTGTCCTCGACGGCGCGGGCGACCGTGCTGGAGGCCCGTCCCGACGACGTGAACACCGAGTTCGCCCAGCCCGTCCGCTCGCGCGCCGAGCAGGTCAAGGTCGCGAGCAGCTTCACCCACACGTTCCCGCCCCACTCCGTCACGTTCCTCCGGATCAGGAGCCGCTCGTGATCACCCGACGATCTCTGCTGGCCACGGGTGGTGTGCTCGCCGCGACCGGCGCGCTCACCTCCGCCACGCCCACCGCCACCGCCGCCGAACCCGTCGCGGAGGTGCCGACCGGCAACCCCCTCGTCGAGCAGCGCGCCGACCCGTTCATCACGCCGCCGACCGCCGGCATGTACTACCTGACCGGGTCCGTGCCCGAGTACGACCGGGTCGTCATCCGGGGCGCGTCCACTCTGGACGGTCTGACCGCCGCCCGTGAGCGCACCATCTGGCGGCGGCCCGCGTCGGGGAAGATGGGCGGGTACATCTGGGCGCCGGAACTGCACCGCATCGACGGCAAGTGGTACGTCTACTTCGCCGCGGGCGACAAGGACGAACCGTTCCGCATCCGCACCTACGTGCTGGAGTCGCCGAACGCCGACCCGCGCGAGGGCGGCTGGGTGCTGCGCGGGCAGATGGTGACGGCTTGGGACACGTTCACACTCGACGCGACCACTTTCGCGCACCGCGGCAAGCGCTACTTCCTGTGGGCGCAGAGCGAGCCCGGCATCGCCACCAACTCGAACCTCTACATCGCCGAGATGGCCTCACCGCTCGCGTTGAAGAGCGCGCCGGTGCGGATCGCGACGCCGACGCTGCCGTGGGAGGTGCAGGGCTTCAAGGTGAACGAGGGGCCGGCGGTGCTGATCCGCAACGGCCGCGTGTTCGTGACGTACTCGGCGAGCGCCACCGACGCCCGCTACTGCATGGGCCTGCTCACCGCCGATGAGAACGCGAACCTGCTGGACGCTCGGTCGTGGACGAAGTCGCCCTCGCCGGTGTTCACGACCAACGCCGCGACCTCGCAGTACGGGCCGGGGCACAACTCGTTCACCACGGTGGGGTCGGCCGACGTGCTCGTCTACCACGCGCGCGACTACCGCGACATCACCGGCGATCCGCTGTTCGACCCGAACCGGCACACCCGCGTCCAGCGGCTGCACTGGAACGCGGACGGCACCCCGTCGTTCGGCGTCCCGGTCGGCCGTGGCGGGCCGATCGTCCGGCTGTCGCCTTTGGACGCGCCGTCGCTGGTGGTGCGGCACTACGAGTACCGGCTGCGGGTCGACGGCAACGTCCGCGACGTCGCCGACTCGCAGTTCCGGTTCGTACCGGGATTTCTGGGTTCCGGCACGGTCGCGCTGCAGTCCGTGAACTTCCCCGACCGCTACGTGCGGGTGGACGGGGACCAGGTCCGCATCGACCCGTTCGAGGACACCGACGCGTACGGCCGTGCGGCGAGCTTCGTTCGTATACCAGGACTCTCGGACCGCACCGCGGTATCGCTGCGTGCCGGCGCGGACACATATCTCGCACATGACACCGGTCGTCTCGTGTTGTCCAGACCAAATAACAACCGCGACGCGCGCAGACGTGCCACATTCCGCCTGCAATGAGTGGACAATGAGCACTGCATCGATGCCGGCCTGGTGTTATCGCTAACATCACCGGCGCAGATCAAGGATCGGAGACCGCCAGTGGAGAAGACCTCGCGTGACCCCGCGATGACCGATGTCGCTCGACTCGCCGGGGTGTCGCACCAGACGGTCTCGCGTGTGCTCAACAACCACCCGAACGTCCGTGAGCAGACCAGGTTGCGCGTGCAGGCCGCCATCAAGGAGCTCGACTACCGCCCCAACCGGGCGGCCCGCGCGCTGGTCACCGGCAAGACGCAGCTCATCGGCGTCGTGGCGCAGAACTCGACCCTGTACGGCCCGGCCTCGCTCCTGTCCGCCTTCGAGGAGGCGGCGGGAGAGGCCGGGTTCGCGGTCAGCGTCGGCAGGGTCAAGGTGCTCGACCGCGACTCGATCGCCGCGGCCGTGGAACGCCACCGCGACCAGCGGGTGGCGGGCATCGTGGTGATCGCCCCGAACTCGTCCGCGGCCGACGCACTGGCCGACGTCCCGGCCGGCGTCCCGCTAGTGACCGTGGACGGCGACCCGGACCGCCCGACCCCGCTGGTCACCGTCGACCAGGGAACCGGAGCGTTCGAGGCCACGAAACACCTGATGGACGCGGGCCACGAAACCGTCTGGCACGTCTCGGGCCCCGCCGACTGGTTCGACGCGGCGGGCAGGGTGCAGGGCTGGCGCGCGGCCCTCGACGCGTGCGGCGCCGAGGTCCCGCCGGTGGTGGCGGCCGACTGGAGTGCCGCCTCCGGCTACCGGGCAGGACAGATGCTGGCCAGGATGCCCGAGGTCACGGCGGTGTTCTGCTCCAACGACCACCTCGCCCTCGGCGTGCTGCGGGCGATGAGCGAACGAGGCCGCAAGGTGCCGCACGACGTGAGTGTCGTCGGCTTCGACGACGTGCCGGAAGCGGCCTATTTCATCCCGCCACTCACGACCGTGCGCCCGGACTTCGCCGCCGTGGCACACGAGACGCTCGGCCTGCTGCTCGAGCAGATCAGCGACGGCGAGACGGCCCGGCCGCGCCGGCACGTGGCACCGAAGCTGGTGAAGCGGGAGAGCGTGGCGCCACCGCCCCGCTAGAGGAGCGTTCGGGGCCGTCCTCGCCGCGCCTGCGGGTGGTGCGGCGTGGCCTCGCCCCGAGGTGGCCCTGCGCTTGCGGGTGGTGCGGCGTGACGCGGCTCAACGAAGCGAGCGGCGCGGACGGCGGGACTTCGCCGCCATGCCGGCCATGCGGAAGTGCGGCGTGCGGGGGAGGGCTCGCCTGTCGCTGACGGGAGAGGCTCTCGGCCGCGACCCAGCGCGTGGGGCAGGTGGCACGCAGTCGCCCGCTGCCGCCGGTGGCCCACCCTTGCGGTGACCCGGCGAGTCCAGGCAAGCGGCGTCCCAGCGCACCGCCCGGATTCGTTGAACGCGGGCTTTCGACACCCCTGCCGGAGCTCGACGAGCGCGGGCTCCGGGTGCGCTCGCCCGGACTTCGATGAGCGCGAGCTCCCGCGCACCACTTCCGGACCTCCGCGAGTGCACGCTTCCGACGCACCCCGCCTGCGGCTCGGCGGCCGCAGCGCGGTTCCCCGGCGCACCCCGCCTGCGCTTCGGCGGCCGCAGCGCGGTTCCCCGGCGCATCCCGGCCCCAGCCTCGGCGGGGATTGTAGGCGGGTCCCAGGCACGGCACTCCTCCGCTCGCACTCGGTTTCGACCTCGCCGACGGTCTCGGCCATGCGTGGCGCTGCCCGCACCCGTCCCCGACCTCGCCGACGGTCTCGGCCATGCGTGGCGCTGCCCGCACCCCGTCCCCGACCTCGGAAGCCTCCTCGGACGCGCTGCCCGCACCCGTCCCGCACCTCGGCGGCGGTCCCAGGCGTGCGTGTTCGCACGGGCCCACACCCCACCTCCGACCTCGGCCGTCACCCCACCCCCACACGGCCAGCCCCGCCCCACCGCGCGCCCCATCCGAGCCGGTCCCGGCGCCGTCGCGTTGTCGTGCGCTCACCTCCCACCCATTTCCCCCACTCGCAGGGAAATCACGATGTATCAGGCACATCTTGACTCCCTGATTGTTAGCGATAACACTCAGCTGGTGACTGACATGACGATCGACCGCGACGCGTGCGTGGTGGGTGTCGACTTCGGCACGCTGTCCGGCCGCGCCGTGGTCGTGCGCGTCCGCGACGGCGCCGAGCTCGGCACCGCTGTGCACGACTACCGCCACGGAGTGGTGGACCAGGTCTTGCCCGCCACCGGCCGGCCGTTGCCGCCGGAGTGGGCACTGCAGGTCCCGGCCGACTACCTCGACGTCCTGCGCACCGCCGTCCCGCAGGCCGTCGAGGCGGCCGGGATCTCCGCGGACCAGGTGATCGGCATCGGGACCGACTTCACCGCCTGCACGATGGTGCCGGTCACCGGGGACGGCACGCCGTTGTGCGATCTGCCGGAGTTCGCGGAGAACCCGCACGCCTACATCAAGCTGTGGCGTCACCACGCCGCCCAGCCGCAGGCCGACCGGATCAACGAGCTGGCCCGTCAGCGCAAGGAGCCCTGGCTCGCGCGCTACGGCGGACTCATCTCCTCGGAGTGGGAGTTCGCCAAGGGGCTGCAGGTGCTCGAAGAGGCGCCCGAGGTCTACGCGGCCATGGAGCACTGGGTCGAGGCCGCGGACTGGATCGTCTGGCAGCTCACCGGCACCTACACGCGCAACGCCTGCACGGCCGGGTACAAGGGCATCCACCAGGACGGTGCTTACCCGGGCGAGGAGTTCCTGAAGAGCCTCAACCCCGAGTTCGCGGGCTTCGTCGCGGACAAGCTCGACCACCCGCTGTCCGCGCTGGGCGACAAGGCGGGCACGCTCACAACTCAAGCAGCGGAATGGACCGGCCTCAAGCAGGGCATCGCGGTGTCGGTCGGCAACGTCGACGCCCACGTCACCGCGCCCGCCGCGCAGGCCGTCGGGCCCGGCCAGATGGTCGCGATCATGGGCACCTCCACCTGCCACGTGATGAGCGGCGAGGAGCTGCACGAGGTCCCGGGCATGTGCGGCGTCGTCGACGGCGGCATCGTGCCGGGGCTGTGGGGGTACGAGGCCGGGCAGAGCGGCGTCGGGGACATCTTCGCGTGGTTCCTGCGCAACCAGGTGCCGCCGAGCTACCACGAGGAGGCCGCCGAACGCGGCATCAGCGTGCACGAGCTGCTCTCGGAACTGGCCGCACGGCAGGAGGTCGGCGAGCACGGGCTCGTCGCGCTCGACTGGCACAGCGGCAACAGGTCCGTGCTGGTCGACCACGAACTGTCCGGTGTGGTCGTCGGCCAGACGCTCGCCACGAAGGCCGAGGACGTCTACCGCGCCCTGCTCGAGGCCACGGCGTTCGGCACGCGCGTCATCGTCGACACCTTCACCGACTCCGGCGTCCCGGTCACGGAGCTCGTGATCGCCGGCGGGCTCACCAAGAACACGCTGCTGATGCAGATCTACGCCGACGTCGTGAACCTGCCGCTGTCGGTGATCGGCTCGGCGCAGGGGCCTGCCCTCGGCTCCGCGATGCACGCCGCCGTGGCCGCGGGCGCGCACAAAGACATCCGCGAGGCCGCCGCCGCGATGGGATCCGTACGGCGCAACGTCTTCACGCCCGTGCAGAAGAACGTCGAGGCGTACGAACGGCTCTTCCTCGACTACCAGGAGCTGCACGACTACTTCGGCCGCGGTGCCAACGATGTCATGCACCGGCTGCGCGAGTACCGCCGCGCCGCTCTGGAGGGGAAGAGCTGATGTCTCCCACCGCAGAGCTGCGCCGCACGGTCGCCGACCTGCACCGCGAGCTGACCCGCTACGAGCTGGTGAGCTGGACGGCAGGAAACGTGTCGGCCCGCGTGCCCGGCCACGAGCTGATGGTGATCAAGCCGTCCGGTGTGTCCTACGACGAGCTCGGTCCGCACGCGATGGTCGTGACCGACCTGCACGGCAACCTGAAGGAAGGCGAGCTGGCGCCGTCGAGCGACACGGCGGCGCACGCGTACGTCTACCGGCACATGCCCGACGTCGGCGGTGTCGTGCACACGCATTCTCCTTACGCCACAGCGTGGGCCGCGCGCGGGGAGCCCATCCCGTGCGTGCTGACGATGATCGCGGACGAGTTCGGCGGCGACGTGCCGGTCGGGCCGTTCGCGCTGATCGGCGACGACTCGATCGGCAAGGGCATCGTCGACACCCTGCGCACCAGCAGGTCCAAGGCCGTGCTGATGCGCAACCACGGCCCGTTCACCGTCGGCGCGACCGCGAAGGCGGCCGTGAAGGCCGCGGTGCTGCTGGAGGACGTCGCCCGCACCGTCCACTTCGCACTCCAGCTCGGCAAGCCCGACGTGATCGACAAGCGGGACGTCGACAAGCTCTACGAGCGCTACCAGAACGTTTACGGCCAGTGAGCCCAGAAGGAGAGCACATGGCGGACAAGCCCCAGATCTGGTTCCTCACCGGCAGCCAGCACCTCTACGGCCCCGAGACGCTCGACCAGGTCGCGGCGCAGTCCCAGCAGATCCAGCGGATGCTCGCCGACTCCCGCCGGATCAGCGCGGAGATCGTGTGGAAGCCGGTCCTGACGGACTCCGGCGCCATTCGCAAGGTCATGCAGGAGGCGAACAACGACCCGTCGTGCGTCGGCGTGATCGCGTGGATGCACACGTTCTCCCCGGCGAAGATGTGGATCACCGGGCTGGACCTGCTGCGCAAACCGCTGCTGCACCTGCACACCCAGCTCAACGAGGCGCTGCCGTGGTCCACGATCGACATGGACTTCATGAACCTCAACCAGGCCGCGCACGGCGACCGCGAGTTCGCCTACGTGCAGACGCGGATCGGGGTGGCGCGCAAGACGGTCGCGGGGCACGCGAGTGATCCCGTGGTGGCGGACCGGATCGACGGCTGGGCCCGCGCCGCCACCGGCGTGGCCCACCTGCGCGGGCTGAAGCTGGCCCGCTTCGGCGACAACATGCGCGACGTCGCCGTGACCGAGGGCGACAAGGTCGAGGCGGAGCTGCGGTTCGGCGTCTCGGTCAACACCTACGGCGTCAACGACCTCGTCGCCGTGGTCGACGCGGTGCCCGACGCCCGCATCGACCTCCTGGTGGCCGACTACGCCGAGGCCTACCGGCTGAGCCCGGAACTGGCGCGCGGGGGAGAGCGGCACGACTCGCTGCGCTACGCCGCCCGCATCGAGATCGGCCTGAGGTCGTTCCTGGACGACGGCGGGTTCGGCGCGTTCACGACGAACTTCCAGGACCTGGGCGGGTTGCGGCAGCTGCCGGGTCTCGCCGTGCAGCGGCTGATGGCGGACGGCTACGGCTTCGGCGGCGAGGGCGACTGGAAGACCTCGGCGTTGCTGGCCGCGGTGAAGGCCATGGGCACCGGCACCGGCCGCGGCACGTCGTTCATGGAGGACTACACCTACCACTTCGGACCGGGTGAACCGAAGATCCTCGGGGCGCACATGCTCGAGGTGTGCCCGACGATCGCCTCCGCCCAGCCGTCGTGCGAGATCCACCCGCTGGGCATCGGGGACCGGGAGGACCCGGTGCGGCTGGTGTTCGACGCCGCCTCCGGTCCCGCCGTCGTGGTGGGCCTGGCCGACATGGGCGACCGGTTCCGGTTGGTGGCCAACGAGGTCACGGTCGTGGAGCCGGACGAGCCGCTGCCGAAGCTGCCGGTCGCACGGGCCGTGTGGAAGCCGGAGCCGTCGCTTTCGACGTCAGCGGAGTGCTGGCTCACCGCGGGCGGACCGCACCACACGGTGATGACGCAGGCCGTCGGAGCCGAGGTGCTGCGGGACTTCGCGCAGATGGCCGCCACGGAGCTCGTGCTGATCGACTCCGCGACGACCCCGGCCTCCTTCGGTGACCGGCTGCGCTGGAACTCCGCCTACCACCGCCTGGCGCTGGGAATCAACTGACGGGCGTGGAACTCGGCGATCTGCCGCCACATCGCGACGGGGTTGGAGTACATGGGGAGTTGCCCGCTGTGCGGGATCTCCGCCAGCTCCACCCCGTTCGCGTCGAGCAGGGGCAGGTAGGACAGGCCCGCGCACTGCTCGCCGTAGAGGTACATCTTCGGGCAGGGCAGTGACAGGAACCCCTGCAGCAGGTTCTCGTGGTCGGCGAGCTCGACCATGGAACGGAACAGAGGGGGCATGGCGCCGCGGCGGACCTTGGAGGGAAGGTTCGCCGCGTAGAGCCCGCCTCCGTAGCAGGGGGTCTCGCGGCTGCGCTCGGCCAGCGCGAACACGTACGCGGCGGGGTCGCGGTGGCGCAACGCCTCCCGGCTCAGCACGCAGTCCTCGGGCGCGAGGACTCCCTTGATGTTCACGAAGCTCAGCAGCCGGCCCGGATCCCTGCGGGCCAGCAGGAGCACCGTGAGCGCGCCGGTGAGGTGCCCGACGGCGTGGAACCGTCCGATGCCCGCGTGGTCGAGCACCTCGTGCAGGGCGTCCGCGAGGAACGGCAGGTCCACCGCGGCGAGGTCGGCGCACTCCGTGGCACCCGCACCCGGCGCGTCGTAGGCGAGGAACGACCTCCCGGCGAAGTCGTGCCGCTGCAGGACGTCGAGGTAGTCCTCCTTGCTCGTGCCGAACCCGTGCAGGAAGACGACGGGGGCGTCGACGCCCTCCCTGCGCACCGACGCGACCCTGAGGTTCACTCCCCGAACTCGCAACGGGATCTGCTCGTGCACGACTCTGTCTGCTGAAGGCATGGCTGTTCCCTGGTTCTTCGCAGGTGCGGTACTGCGGAATGGATCGTGAGCATGCCAAAAGCTGTGAACGCTCACAAGTAGTTGAACCCTTCACTTTCCCGGTACGTATCCCGGTATGCCGGCAGAAAACGTCCCCTAGTCGTGAGGTTCGAACATGTCGAGAGCGCATGCACGACCGCAGCGGAGCAAGCGTGTGATCGTCGCCGGAGTGGCTGTCGCCGCGACGTTGACGGCGGTGACCGCGGCTGTCGCCTTCGCCGGTGGAGAGAGCGGGACCGGTGCGATCGCGTGCCCGCAGCCGGTCGTCCCGGCGGTGCCGGCCGCCGCGCAGGCGGAGGTGCAGCGGGAGCTCGCCAACCTGGACAAGCAGATGGCCGAGGCGAACAACCGGCTGCGCACGTCGGCCGGTGAAGGCGGGCCGAACTTCGTCCAGAACGCGATTCTCGGCCCGTTGAAGGACAAGCGGGTTGCGGCGCTGAACCGCATCGAGACCGCCATCGGCCGGGTTGCTGAGAAGCCGGAGGGCCTGGAGAGGTTCGCGACCTGCGGACTTGGTCAGGCGCCGCCCGTGGCCGCCCCACCGGCGACCTCGAAGCCGGCGTCGACCGGCTCCAACAATGGCACGGGCGGCACGGCGGCGGGCAGCTCGATCGCATGTCCCCAGCCGGTCGTTCCGGCGGCTCCGGCCGCCGCGCAGGCCGAGGTGCAGCGGGAGCTCGCCAACCTCGACAAGCAGATCGCCGAGGCGAACGAGAGGCTGCGCACCACGGTGGGTCAGGGCGGTCCGAACTTCGTGCAGAACGCGATTCTCGGTCCGTTGAAGGACAAGCGGGTTGCGGCGCTGAACCGCATCGAGACCGCCATCGGCCGCGTGGGGGCACGGCCCGAGGGACTGGAACGCTTCGCAACCTGCTCGCTCAAGTAGCTCTCCTCGGGGCTCGGGCGAGCGGGCCCGCCTCCTCGGGGGCGAGCGTCCCAGGGGTCCTGCCGGCGGTCGCGCCTCCGTCCGGCAGGACCTTGACTCCCCAGTAGGTTCTCGATAGATGTTAGCGTGAACATCGCGCGTTCAACGGAGAACCGATGACCAGACTTCTCGCTCTGCTCGCCGCTTCGGCGCTCACCCTCTCCACCGCGGCCCCTGCCACGGCCGCCGTCGAGGCCGTCACGGTGAGACCGGATCCGACCTACCAGCAGGAGCCGTTCCAGGGCTGGGGCACGAGCCTGGTGTGGTTCGCCAACGCCACCGGCGGTTACCCGGACGAGATCCGCGACCAGCTGGCGGAGCTGCTGTTCGGCGAGGAAGGGCTCAACCTCAACATCGCGCGGTACAACATCGGCGGCGGCAACGCGCCGGACGTTCCGCAGTACCTGCGCGCGGGCGCCGCGGTCCCCGGCTGGTGGAAGGCTCCGGCCGGCACCACCCGCGCGGACACCGACTGGTGGAAGCCGAACGACCCGCGCTTCTTCGACAAGGCGGCGGACCCGCGCCAGCGGTGGTGGGTGGACCGGATCAAGCAGGACGTGACCCGGTGGGAGTCGTTCAGCAACTCGCCGCCGTGGTTCCAGACCGTGAGCGGGTACGTGTCGGGCGGCTTCGACCCGAACGCGGACCAGCTGCGGGAGGACAGGATCGGCGACTTCGCCGCCTACCTCGCGCAGGCGACCGCGGAGCTGGAACGGGCCCACGGCATCAGGTTCGCCACGGTCGACCCGTTCAACGAGCCCAACACCTCGTACTGGCGCACGACCCTCGGCCCGGACGGCAACCCGACGGGCGGGCGGCAGGAAGGCGCTCACCTCGGCCCGGCCCTGCAGGCGAAGGTCGTGCCCGCGATGGCGCAGGCGTTGCGCGTCAACAAGCTCAAGGCCGCCGTCTCCGCGCCGGACGAGACCAACCCCGGCATCTTCGCCGACGACTGGGCGGGATACCCGGCCGCGGTGCGCGACCAGGTCGGCCAGTTGAACGTGCACACCTACGGCACGGGCCGGCGCACGTCCGCGCGGGACATCGCCAAGGGCTCGGACAAGCCGCTCTGGATGAGCGAGGTCGACGGGCACTGGGGCACCGGGCAGAGCTTCACCAGCATGGAACCCGGCCTCGGCATCGCCGAGCGCGTGATCGACGACCTGCGCGAGCTGGAACCCCGTGCCTGGCTGCTGTGGCAGGCCGTCGAGGACTACAACAACATGACGCCCGGCGCCGAGTCCCCGAACGGCATGAACTGGGGCGTCATCCAGATTCCGTTCAACTGCGGTGCCCAGGACACGCTCGCGACCTGTCCGGCGCGCGTCAACACGAAGTTCCACGCGCTGCGCAACTTCACGCACTTCGTGAAGCCCGGTGACCGTCTGATCAAGGTGAACACCACCACCGACGTGGCCGCGGTGCGCAACACCGAGCTGAAGTCGGTGGTGCACCTGAACAAGAGCGACCAGGCGCAGTCCGTGACGCTGGACCTGTCGTCGTTCGCCTCGGTGCGGCCGGGCGCGTCCGTCCGTCCGATCGTGACCGACCAGTACGGCGCGTTGATGAAGGGCGCGGCCGTGCGTGTGAAGGACCGCAAGGCAACGCTGTCCGTGCCGCCCAAGTCGGTCACCACGTTCGAGGTGAACGGCGTCAGCGGGGTGAACCGCGCGGCCGCCCTCGGCGGGGAGCACCGGCTCACCGGTGTGCAGAGCGGCAAGTCCCTCGCGCCCTCGGGCACCTCGCTCGTCCAGCGCACCACCGACCCGGCCGCGGCGAACCAGGTGTGGCGTCTGGAGCGCAGGACGGGTGGCTATGACAACCGCGCCCAGTTCTCCGTCGTGAACAAGGCCACCGGCCAGCGGATCGCGGCCGACGGCGGCAACGTCGTGCTGACCTCGTCCGACGGTCCGTCCGCGCGGTGGGTCCTGTCGTCCACCGGGGACGGCACGTGGACGTTCGTCAACGCGCGGAACGGAAGCTTGCTCGACGTCGCCGGAGAGTCGCGTGAGGACGGTGCCCGGATCGGGCTGTACCACGCGACTTCGGGCCCCAACCAACGCTGGTCCCTGGGATAGATGTTGATGCGCAAGCACTTGCTGGTGGCCCTGGTCCTGCTCACCGGAGCGTGCACGGCGGGGCCACCGGCGCCGGCACCCTCTCCCCGCACGCCCTGGAAACCGCCCTCCCTGATCAACCAGGAGGTGCGGTCCCAGGACGTGTTGCACTTCGTGCGCGACGTCGTCGACAGCAGGACCGTCGAGCTGGCCGACGGCACGAAGGCACGCATCGCCCAGCTGGCATCGCCGGGGGAGTGCTGGGCCGGGAGCGCGCTCACGTTCGCCAGGACGACCTTGCTGGCCAGCGCGGTCCGCATCAGCCCGGTCCTGTCCGGTGACGTGAACCTGGCGCTGGAGGACGGGACGGACTACGCGTTGCTCGCGGTGCGGCAGGGCGTGCTGCGGCCGGAAGGGGTCGACGGAGGGGCGCTCATCACCGCCGAGTCCGAGGCCGCGGCGGCGCGCAAGGGCCTGTGGGGTCCGCCGTGCGACGGTTCCGCCGCCGCACGCCCGACCACGACGACGATCGTGCCGGTGCCCACGACGGTTCCGCCGCCGCCGCCACCTCGCCCCACGACCACCGTGCCACCGCCGTCGGCACCGGCGCCGCCCACGCGGACCTGTGCCGTCGCCTACCGCGTCACCGGTCAGTGGCCGGGAGGCTTCCAGGCGAACGTGAGCGTGCGCAACACCGGTCCTACGGCCGTCGAGGGCTGGTCGTTGCGGTGGGGTTTCGCGAACGGGCAGACCGTCACGGAGATGTGGAACGCGAGGGTGCGGCAGTCCGGCGCGACCGTCACGGCCGTCAACGCCGACTACAACCCGCGAATCGCGCCCGGCGATTCGGTGACGATCGGTTTCAACGGCTCGGTGCGCGGTGCGAACTCCGTTCCCGGCGCGTTCACGTTCAACGGCCAGTCCTGTTCGATCGAATGATCAGGCGCTGTCGCGGACGACGAGCGCGGAGGGGTAGAAGGTCGCCCCGGAGGTGTCGCGACGGTCGAGGACCGCCCGCGCCGCCGCCGCGGCGATCTCCTCGACGGGGTGCGTGCTCGTCGTGAGCCCCGGCCGGCTCAGTCCCGCGAACGTGATGTCGTCGAACCCGGCGACCGCCACGTCGCCCGGCACCCGCACGCCCAGCGCGTGCAGTCCGTCGAGGACACCGAGCGCGGTGAGGTCGCTGAGCGCGAACACCGCGTCGGTGTCCGGCCACCGCGCCATGATCTCGATGGCGGCCTTGGCGCCCCTGATCGCCGTGAAGTCGCCTGGAACGACCCTGGGCTCGCCGCCGCTGTCGTGCAGGACCTTCCGGTAGGCCTCGACGGCCCGGTCGCCGCACGGCAGCCAGGACGGTCCGGTGACCATCGCGATGCGGCTCCGGCCGCTGCGCACGAGGTGCCGCACGACGCCGTCGGTGCCGGAGCGGTTGTCGACGTCGAACGACGGCACGTGCCTCGTGCCGACCCCGACCGCGGCGACCCGTCCGCGCAGGGAGCGCGGCACGGTGTCCAGCGCGGGACGCGTCGGGTTCACCACCACGAGGCCCCCGAGCCCGCGGCCGTCGGCGAGCCGGGCGAGTGAACCGGGATCGTGCAAGGGCAACCAGTGCAGGGAGACGCCGACCTCGCGTTCGGCCGCGACGTGCGCCGCCGAGGTCAGCACGCGGCCGACGTAGGGATCGTCGAGCACGGCGGCGGTGTGGCCGATGACGGCGATGGCGAGGCGCGTGCCGGTGCGGGTGACCAGCGCGCGGGCGGAGGCGTCCGGCACGTAGCCGAGCGCGGCCACCGCGGCGGTGACCCTGTCCCTGGAGTGTTGTGATGCCGGGCCCTGTCCCGTGACAACACGTGAGGCGGTGGCCCGGGACACGCCCGCGGCCCGTGCCACGTCGTCCAGCGTGGCGGTGTGTTCTGCCGTCATCACGACAGTATTGCGGTGGAAGCGCTTCCATGTGTGGGGTAAGACTTTCAGTATCGAGAAAGGGAGGGACCGGGATGTCGGTCACGGTGCCGCGCAGTCAGGTCCGAGCCGCCGCAGCGGGGGTCGCGGTGACCTTCGGACTGAACGGCGTGGCCGTGGCGACCTGGTTCGCCCGGGTCCCCGCCGCTCGCGACGCCCTCGGCCTGACACCGGGCGCGCTGGGGTTGCTGCTGTTGTCGATGTCGGCGGGCGCGTGCCTGGCGATGCTCACCGCGGGCGAGGTCACGCACCGCCTCAGGCCACGCCGGACGGTGGCCGTGTCCGCCGTGACCGTCGCGGTGGGACTCGCGGTCGCCGGTGTCGGCATCGGCGCGCACCCGTCGGCCGTGCTGACGGCGATCGGGATCTTCACGCTCGGCTACGGCTCCGGCCTGTGCGACGTGGCGATGAACGTCGAGGCCGCCGAGGTGGAACGCGCACTCGGCAAGACGGTGATGCCGCGCTTCCACGCCATGTGGAGCCTCGGCACCGTCGCCGCCGCGGGCCTCGCGTCCCTGGTGGCGTGGGCCGTGCTGCCGGTCACCGCACACCTGGGCGCGGTGGCAGCGGTGGTCGCCGTGGGCACGCTGTTCGCGTCCCGCACGTACCAGCTGGCGGGCGAGGCCGAACACGGTCGCGGCAGCGGCGTCATGGCCGCGTGGCGCGAGCCCCGCACGTTGCTGATCGGACTCCTCGTGCTCGTGCTGGCGTTCACCGAGGGCACCGCGAACGACTGGGTGGCGGTCGCGTTCATCGACGGCTACACCCTCGACCCGGCACTGGGCGCGATCGTGTTCGGCGTGTTCGTCACGACGATGACGTTCGGCCGCATCTTCGGCACCATCGCGCTCGACCGCTGGGGCCGCGTGCCGGCGATCCTCGTCTCGATGGTGCTCGCGGCGTCCGGCGTGACGCTGGCGGTGTTCGCCGGGTCTCCCGCGGTGGCGATCGCGGGCGTGGCGGTGTGGGGATTGGGGACGGCGCTCGGGTTCCCGGTCGGGATGAGCGCCGCCGCCGACGATCCCGCGAAGGCAGCGGCCCGGGTGAGCGTGGTGGCGGTCATCGGGTACACCGCGTTCCTCGCCGGGCCGCCGCTCGTGGGGTTCCTGGGGAACGAGGTGGGGGTGCTGCGGGCCCTGCTGGTCGTGCCGCTGTTGCTGCTGCCCGCGCTGGCGCTCGTGCCGATGCTGAAGCCGCCGAAGGGTTGAGCTTCGTGACTGGCCGGCTCGGTGCCGCGATAGCGCGGCACCGAGCCGGCTGGTCGCGAGCGTCGATCTGCTGTTCGGCTCCGCGACCCGGCAAGCGCGGCGCGGTCATCACCGCCTGACTGATTCCTGGCGTGGTCCACGCCGAACTGCAGCCGTAGTGGCTCGCCCCGGAGGAACTCGCGCCACGGTTGATGGCGCGACTGCGGGACCTGGGCGCCCGAACGATCTGACCGGCGATCTCCGGTTCCGCGCATTCGACGGTATTCGACTCGAATAGTCGTCGAATACCGTCGCGACTCATCGAATGAATTCACTTCGTTGACGCATGGCGAACACATTCGTATTCTCGGTTCACGATCGTGGACGGTGTTCAAGAATGTGAATCCTTTCTGAAGGGTATTCCGTCATGCGGCTTTTCGTTGGCGCGCTGGCTTTCGCCTGCGCGGTTACCGGGGCGGTCCCGGCTCACGCCGGTCACGACCCGGCGCGGCAGGTGCTGGCCGCGGGGGACGGCTGGGCGTCGGCCGGGCCCGGCACGACCGGGGGAGCGGCGGCGCCCGCCTCGCACGTGCACGAGGTGCGCACGCGGGCCGAGCTCGTCGCGGCGCTCGCGGCGCCGGGGCCGCGGATCGTCAAGGTCAGGGGTGTGATCGACGCGAACACCGGTGCGGACGGGAAACCGTTGCGCTGCAGCGACTACGCGGTCGACGGGTACACGCTGGAGGGCTATCTCGCGGCCTACGACCCCGCGGTGTGGGGGTGGGAGCGTGAACCAGAAGGTGCGCTCGAGGACGCTCGGGTGGCGTCGGCGAAGAAGCAGGAGGCGACGATCGCGCTCACCGTGCCGGCGGACACCACGATCATCGGCGTCGGGCGCGGGGCCGGGATCACCGGCGGCAGCCTGCGGATCCACAACAGCGGCAACGTGATCGTGCGCAACCTGACCTTCCGCGACACCCGCGACTGCTTCCCCCAGTGGGATCCCACGGACAACAGTCCCGGTTCGCCGCCCGGCAACTGGAACTCGCTCTACGACTCCGTGTCGGTCCAGCGGTCGGCGCACGTGTGGGTCGACCACAGCACGTTCACCGACGAGCCGAACGTCGACAGCACCCAGCCGCTCCACTTCGGACGGCCTTACCAGGTGCACGACGGCCAGCTCGACATCACGAACGGGTCCGACCTCGTCACGGTGTCCCGCAACGTCTTCGCCGAGCACGGCAAGACCATGCTGATCGGCTCGTCGAACAGCTCGACCACCGATCCCGGCAAGCTGCGGGTCTCGGTGCACCACAACGTCTTCCGCAACGTGCTCGAACGCGCGCCACGGGTGCGGTTCGGCCAGGTGCACGTCTACAACAACCTCTACGAGGGCACCCCCACCTACAGCTGGGGCGTGGGCGTCAAGTCGCAGATCTACGCCCAGAACAACTACATCAAGGGCATCGCGCCCGAGAAGATCGTCTACAACTGGGGCGGCACGGCGATCACCGACACCGGCAACCTGGTCGACGGCCGGCCGGTCAGCCTGGTGAACGCTCACAACGCGGCCAACCCCGGCAAGGAGCTCGGGACCGACGCCGGGTGGACACCGACGCTGAACCGGGGCCTGGAGCCCGCGCACCGCGTCAAGCACCTTGACGCAGGTGCACAACCGGCAGGGCGCCACCTCGTCGTGGGGCAGGGGTTCGCGACCGTGCAGGCCGCGATCGACGCTGCCTCGGCCGGAGCGGTGATCACGTTGCCCAAGGGCGTCTACCGGGAGGTCGTGAAGATCCCCCAGAGCAAGGCGAACCTCACGCTCAGGGGCGCCACCGGGCGTGCGCAGGACGTCGTGATCGACTACGACAACGCCAGCGGCACGAAGAAGCCCGACGGCACGACGTACGGCACGACGAGCAGCGCCACGGCCACCATCGCCGCGGACGGGTTCACCGCGCGCGACCTCACCTTCCGCAACTCCTTCGACCGCGCGCGGCACCCGGAGATCACGGCGACCCAGGCCGTCGCGGTGAAGGCCACCGGCGACAGGGCGTTCTTCGACCGCGTGCGGTTCGAAGGCCACCAGGACACCCTGTACGCCGACACGCCGTCCACCACGACGCGGTCACGTCAGTACTACCGGGACTGCGCCATCACTGGTGACGTCGACTTCCTCTTCGGCCGGGCGACGGCGGTCTTCGAACGGGCGACCATCACCGCGTTGAACCGCGGCCAGAACCCCAACGGGTACGTGACGGCGGCCAGCACCCGCAAGGACAACCCGCACGGCTTCCTCATCGTCGACTCGAAGATCCGCAGCGACGCTCCCGCGGGCACGTACTTCCTCGGCAGGCCGTGGCACCCCGGCGGCGACCCGGACGCGATCGCCCAGGTCGTCATCCGCGACACCGAGCTCCCGGCCGCGATCAAGAGCGCGCCGTGGACCGACATGTCCGGCTTCCCGTGGCGTGGCGCCAGGTTCGCGGAGTACCGCAACACCGGCCCCGGCGCGGGCACCGGGCCGGACCGTCCGCAGCTCACCGCGGACCAGGCGCGCAACCACACCAAGGCCGCCTACCTGAGCGGGTGGAACCCCGCGTGAGGACCCGCACCTGGGCGCCCTACGCCCTGATCGCCCCGACGCTCGTGCTGATGGGGGTGTTCCTGGTCTACCCGATCGCCAGCGTCGGGTGGTTCAGCCTCTGCCAGCACACCGTCACGCAACCGTGGAAGAACGGTTTCATCGGGTTCGAGAACTTCCGGCGGATGCTGTTCGAGGACGAGCTGTTCTGGCAGAGCCTCGCGTTCAGCGCCAAGTGGGTCGTGGTCGAGGTCGGACTGCAGCTGGTGCTGGGACTCGTCCTCGCGCTGATCGTCAACGAGACGTTCATCGGCCGCGCTTTGGCCAGGGCACTGGTCTTCTCGCCGTGGGCGGTGTCCGGCGTGCTCACCACCGGCATCTGGATCCTGCTCTACAACCCGTCGACGGGCATCTTCCAGCAGCTCGCCCAGTGGGGCATCGGCGATCCCGGCACGTCGGTGCTCGGCGACCCGGCGACGGTGTTCCCCGCGACCGTCGTCACCGAGCTGTGGCGAGGGGTGCCGTTCTTCGCGATCCTGCTGCTCGCCGACCTGCAGACCATCCCCGGCGACCTGTACGAGGCCGCGTCGGTCGACGGTGCCGGGCGGTGGCGCAGGTTCGTCAGCGTCACCCTGCCGCACCTGCGCGACGCGATCGTGCTGTCCACGTTGCTGCGAGCGGTGTGGGAGTTCAACAACGTCGACCTCATCTACACGCTCACCGGCGGCGGACCGGCGAACCAGACGACCACCCTGCCGTTGTACGTGGCGCGCAAAGCCGTGGACTCGCACGACTTCGGCTACGGATCCGCGCTGACGATGGCCGGCTTCGTGATCCTGCTGTTCTTCTCGATCCTCTACCTGAGGGTGTCCAAGTTCGGGAGCCGGGCATGACCCAGACGCTGACTCGCCCGAAGACGGTCGTGCCGCCACCTCCGGCACCACCTCGGCGCAAGAAGCACCGCGACCCGAGCCGGTACTTCCGGCTGCACCTCCCGCTGGTGCTCTACCTGCTGTTCACGCTGATCCCGTTCTACTGGATGGTCGTCTTCGCCGTCCGGCCCGCGGGGGAGACCTCGCTCGTGCCGTGGCCGATCACGTTCGAGCACTTCGACACCGTGTGGAACGGCGTCGGGTTCGGGTTGTTCTTCCAGAACAGCCTGATCATCGGGGTCGGCACGCTGATCACCGTCACCGTGTTCGCGCTCATGGGCGGCTACGCGCTGGCGCGCTTCAAGTTCCGCGGCCAGAAGGTCTTCCTGCTGGCGTTGCTGTGCACGCAGTTCATCCCCGGCGCGATGATGCTGATCCCGCTGTTCGTGATCTTCAAGTCCGCCGGGCTGCTGAACAGCCTGACCGGACTGGTGATCGCGGACACCGCGTTCCAGCTGCCGCTCGCGCTGATCCTGATGAGCGGGTTCGTGCGCAACGTCCCGATCGAGCTCGAAGAGGCCGCGATGGTCGACGGCTGCTCGCGGTTGCGCGCGTTCTTCGCCGTGACGCTGCCGCAGCTGGTTCCGGCGATCGTGGCCGTCGGGTCGTTCGCGTTCATCGGTGCCTGGAACAACTTCCTGTTCGCGCTGATGTTCGCGAGCAGGCAGGACAAGTTCACGCTGCCGGTCGGGCTGAGCTACGCGCTGGGGGAGTTCAACACCGACTTCGGGGCGCTCGCGGCGGGTGGCGTCATCGCCGCCGTGCCGGTCGTGCTGGTTTTCGCTGTCGTGCAGCGGTTCCTCGTGCAGGGACTGAGCGCGGGCGCTGTCAAGGGATGAGGGAGAGCATGAAGAGACTGCTGGTCGCGCTCGCACTGGTGGTGAGCGCGTGTTCCGCGACGCCGGACGGCCCGACGACGATCACGTTCTGGGACAACAACGGCGGCCCCGGCCGCACGCCGATCTACCAGGAGCTGATCAGGCGGTTCGAGGCGGCGAACCCCGACGTCAAGATCGCCTACGTGGGCGTTCCGAGCTCGTCGGTGCAGCAGAAGTACGACACGGCCATCGCCGGCGGGTCCACGCCGGACGTCGGTGGCGTGACGACGTCCTACCTCGCGCACCTCGTCGGGCAGGACGCTCTCGAACCGGCCGACGAGCGGGTCGAGAGCGGTGAGCTCAAGGGCAAGCTGCTCACCAGCCTGCTGGAGACCGTGCGGCAGACCGCGCCCGACGGCAAGCTCTACGCCGTTCCCGCGTCGGGCAACATGGACGTGATCTGGTACCGGTCCGACCGGTTCGAGGAGAACAAGATCCCGGAGCCGACGACCTGGGACGAACTGGCGCAGGCGGCCGCCAAGCTGACCAAGCCCGCGGCCAACCAGTACGGCTTCACGATCCGCGGCGGCGCCGGATCGGTCTTCCAGCTGCTGTCCGAGGCCTACTCCTACTCCGGCGTCGAGAAGTTCTACGACGGCGGCAAGAGCACCGTCGCCGACCCGCGCAACGCCGAGCTCGTGCGCAAGGTCGCGGAGCTGTACAAGAAGGCCACGCCCGAGGCCGACGTGAACAACAACTACACGCAGATGGTCGCGCAGTTCACCGGTGGCACGGTGGCGATGATGCACCACAACCTCGGCTCGACCGCGGACGTGATGAAGGCACTCGGCCCGGAACGCGTCAGCGCCATGCCGTTGCCCAAGGGCCCGTCCGGCAAGCGGGCCGTGGTGCCGAACCCGACCGACGGTTTCGCGGTGTTCAAGGGCTCGAAGAACCGGGACGCGGCCTGGAAGTTCGTCGACTTCCTGGTCTCGGCGGAGAGCAACGGCTACTGGAACGAGAAGGTCGGCCAGATCCCGGCGAACACCGACGTGCGCGGCGCCGAGTGGATCCAGAAGAACCCGGCCGTGAAGATGGCGCTCGGGGTGCTGGAGGACCCGGCCACCGTGCTGGTGCCCGCGCCGGTCTACCTGCCGGAGTACTCGTCGATCACCAAGACCGACACCGAACCGCTGTACCAGAAGGTGTTGCTGGGCCAGATGTCCGCGCAGGAGTTCCTCGACCAGCTCGCGGCCAAGCTCACCACCGCCCAGCAGGACTGGGAGAAGCGCAAATGATCGAACGGGTGGTGGTGCGGACGTTCAAGACCACGGCGGCCACGTCCGTCGACCCCGAGGGGCACCGGCACCCGGCGCCCGAGCACGAGGTGGTCGAGGCGCTGCTGGAGGTCACCGACACCGACGGCGTCACCGGGTACTGCCAGGTGCAGCCGGACCAGGTGCGACCGGCCGTGCTGGACAAGCACGTGCGGCCGGTGCTGCTCGGCCAGGACCCGTGGGACCGCGAACGGTTGTGGCGCCTGCTTGCCCGGCGCCAGCGCGGCTCGCAAGGCGGGTTCACCGACCGGGCGCTCGGGTTTGTTGACCAGGCGTTGTGGGACCTCGTGGCACGCCGCGTGGACCTGCCGGCTTGGAAACTCGCGGGTGGCGCTCGTGACCGGATTCCCGCTTATGCCAGCACGATGTGCGGTGACACCGACGGCCTCGCCACTCCGGCCGACTACGGGGACTTCGCGAAGCACCTCGTGTCGGTCGGCTACCGGGCGATCAAGCTCCACACGTGGATGCCGCCCATTCCTGGCGCGCCGAGCGTCTCCCGTGACATCGAAGCGTGCCGGGCGGTGCGGGAGGCGGTGGGGCCGGACGTCGCGCTGATGCTCGACGCGAGCCACTGGTACTCCCGCACCGAGGCCTTGCGGCTCGGCAGGGCGTTGCAGGAGCTGGACTTCTACTGGTTCGAGGAACCGATGGAGGAGGCGTCGATCAGCTCCTACCGGTGGCTCGCGGAGCAGCTGGACATCCCGGTGATCGGCCCGGAGGTCGCGTGGGGCAAGCACTTCACCCGCGCCGAGTGGATCACGTCCGGCGCGTGCGACGTCCTGCGGGCGGGACCTGCGGGCAGCGGTGGCATCACGCCGGTGCTCAAGACCGTGCACCTCGCGGAGTCGTTCAACATGGACTGCGAGATCCACGGCAACGGGTCGGCCAGCCTGACCGTGCTCGGCGCGACGGACGCGGGCCGGTGGTACGAACGAGGTCTGCTGCACCCGCACGTGGACTTCGACCGGGTTCCGCCACACCGGAACGCCATCGCCGATCCGCTGGACGAGAACGGGTTCGTGACGTTGCCGCGGATTCCCGGAATCGGGGACGACTGGAATTTCGAACACATCGGAGTTCACACTCTTGAAGTGTGGTGAGAAATGCCCCGGCCAGCGGCCGGGGCATTTCATCTACTTGTAGGTGATGTCCGAGGACTTGAACAGGCAGTTCGTGCTGTCCGCCCCGGAACCGATTTTCTTCGGTTCACCGCTGGTGACACCCTGGTACTTGTCGCACACGGAGATCTTCTTGCTGCTGTCCCCGACGATCGTGATCCTCGAGAAACGCGCCGTGTCGCCGTAGTTCGTGTTGATGCCGACCAGCGTCTTGCCGGGGGAGAACGCGGTGACGTTCTCCAGCACGACGTTCCTCTTGTGCTGCGTCTTGCAGTTGCCGCAGGACCGGTAGAGCTTGCCGAAGTCGTCCACCTGGAAGTTGCGGATGACCATCGTGCCGGGCCCGTTGTGCTGGAAGACCTTGTCCGACGCCTTGCGCGCGCCGCCACCGCTGATGGTCATGGTCTGCGACGACGACGTGCCCTTGAACGTGGCCGCGTCCTCGCCGACGTCCTCCCACCACACGTTGGTGAGCGTGCAGGTGCCGAGGCAGTGGACGCCGTCCGCGGCCGGCGAGCCGAGCACGACGTTCTTCAGCGTCGCGCCGTCGGCCAGCTGGAAGATCGGATCCTGGCCCTCGTTCTGGCCTCCGGAACCGAGGTTGCCGGTGCCGTAGAACCGTTGCATGCCGCCGTCGTAACCGCTCGATCCGACCTTGATGGTCGCACTGACCGGTTTCGATCCGGACGGGGTGGGAAAGGTGCTGCCCGCAGCCTGTGCCTGAGGTGCGAGAAAGGCGGCCAGTGCGGCGGCCAACACCAGTGGTGTCAGTTTCTTCATGTGCGCTCCGCTTGCAGGGGGATGCGCGGCGGTAATTCAATCGTAGAGCGGTGGTCTATTCTGTCAACTCGTTTCGATTGTTCGATTCGAATATCATCGAAATGGTTGACCGTTCTGTCCGGTCCTGGTTGTGTGAGACGTACCGCCGCTCACCGATTTTGGGAGAGCGAGTAATGATTCCAAAACGCGCAGCATTGATTTCTGCCGCCGCGCTGGTCCTCGGCGCGGTGTCCGTTCCCCAGGCGGCCGCGGCCCCGTTCGGGCTGGTCGGCTGGGCCACTCAGGGAGGTGGCACGACGGGTGGTGGTAGCGCCACGCCGGTCACGGTCACCACGGCGTCCGCGTTCGTCGCGGCCGCGAAGGCGTCGGGCGCGGCGGTGATCCGGGTGTCCGGCACCATCTCGCTGCCGAGCATGACGAAGGTCGCCTCGAACAAGACCATCGAGGGTGTCGGCTCGAGCTCGACGATCACCGGGCAGGGTCTCAACATCGCCAACGCCTCCAACGTGATCGTGCGCAACCTCAACTTCAGGAGTTGGGGCGACGACGCGGTCAACGTGCAGTACTCCACCCGTGTGTGGATCGACCACAACACCTTCTCCAACGGCTACGACGGTGCGCTCGACGTCAAGCGGGCCTCCGACTACGTCACGGTGTCGTGGAACAAGTTCACCAGCCACAACAAGACGATGCTGCTGGGCCACAGCGACGGCAACGGCTCGGAGGATCGCGGCAAGCTCCGGGTGACCTACCACCACAACTGGTTCGACGGAACGCAGCAGCGCCACCCGCGCGTGCGGTTCGGCAACCCGGTGCACGTCTACAACAACTATTACGGCGGTGTGACCGACTACGGCGTCGCGTCGACCGTCGAGGGCGGGGTCCTGGTCGAGGGCAACTACTTCGAGAACACCCAGGACCCGTTCCACCGCGGTGAGGGCAGTTCACCCGGTGGGTCGCTCGTGGCGCGTAACAACCACTTCGTCAACTCGGGAACGGGTGACCAGGGCGGCTCCGTGAAGAGCGTGCCCTACTCCTACCCGCTCGACAGCGCGAGCAGCGTGAAGAGCGTGGTCACCGCTGGTGCGGGCGCCGGCCGAGGCTGACGAGACCAGGGGGCGTCCGAAGTGGCGTGGGCGCCCCCATCCTCGTCTGGGACCGCTCCCAGGATTCCACTCGAAGAGAGCAGTAAGAGGAACCGGTAGCGCAACGCCCGTTGTGTCATCAGGCCTAGCGGGCAGGGCCACAAGGCACAACACCGGCTGCACCGGCGGCCACTTGGCCGATGTGGCCCACGTTACAGTGCCGTGAACTCTGGGAGCGCTCCCAGTTGTCGAGAGGGCGGCGGCATGACTCGACGAAAAGTGGCGTTGACGGTTGCGGCGGTGGTGTTGGTCGGCGGAACTCCCGCCGTCGCGGCACCGCTCGCGGTGGCCTGCACCGTCACCTACCAGATCACCAACGAGTGGAACACCGGATTCGGCGCGGCCGTGTCGATCCGCAACGACGGGGAGGCACTCAACGGCTGGAACCTGACCTGGACGTTCCCGGACGGCCAGCGCGTCACCCAGGGCTGGAGCGGCAACTTCACGCAGACCGGCGCGGCCGTGACCGTGACCAACCCGCCCTGGGCGCCTTCGCTGCCCTCCGGCGGCACGGCACAGGTCGGCTTCAACGGCAGCAAGGGCTCTGCGAACCGGCCCCCGACGGACTTCGCCGTCAACGGCGTGTCCTGCACCGGGCCCAACCAGTCGCCGTCCGTGGCACTGACGGCACCGACGAGCGGCAGCAGCTACACCCTGCCCGCGACAATCCCCCTGGCGGCGACCGCGCAGGACACCGACGGCACGGTGGCCAAGGTCGACTTCTACGCCGGTGACACGCTCGTCGCGACCGACACCAGCGCGCCGTACACCGGCACGTGGACGTCGGCTCCGGCGGGCGACCACAGCATCACCGCGCGGGCGACGGACAACCGCGGCGCCACCACGGCCTCGGCACCGGCCGCGGTCAAGGTGCTGTCCGGACCGGCGGTGGTGGCCTCGCCGAGCACGGTCTCGGTCAAGCAGGGCCAGTCGGCGACGTTCGACGTCTCCCTGGCCACGGCACCGAGCCAGCCCGTCACGGTCACGATCGGCCGCAGCGGCAGCACCGACCTGACCGCGACCCCGGCGACGCTCACGTTCTCCGGCACCGCGAAGCAGACGGTGACGGTGGCGTCGGCGAACAACGGCGGTGCGCTCGGCACGGCGACGTTCACGGCCTCGGCCACCGGGTACAGCCCGGCGAGCGTGACGGTCAACGAGATCGACCCGTCCACTTCGGACTTCAACAAGGCGTTCCTCGACCAGTACAACAAGATCAAGGATCCGGCGAGCGGCTACTTCCGCAAGTTCGGCGACCTGCTCGTGCCCTACCACTCGGTCGAGACGCTGATGGTGGAGGCACCGGACCACGGTCACCAGACCACGTCCGAGGCGTTCAGCTACTACCTGTGGCTGGAGGCGAGCTACGGCCGCGTCACCGGTGACTGGGCGCCGTTCAAGTCCGCGTTCGCGTCGATGGAGAAGTACATCATCCCCGCGAAGGCCGACCAGCCGACGAACGACAAGTACGACCCGTCGAAGCCGGCGACCTACGCACCGGAACACCCGAGGATGGACGCGTACCCGTCGACGTTGGACGGCACCGTCCCCGTGGGCCAGGACCCGATCGCGGCCGAGCTCAAGTCCGCGTACGGCAACTCGGACGTCTACGGCATGCACTGGCTGATCGACGTCGACAACACCTACGGCTTCGGCCGGTGCGGTGACGGCACGACGGCACCCGCGTACATCAACACCTACCAGCGCGGCTCGTCGGAGTCGGTGTGGGAGACCATCCCGCAGCCCTCGTGCGACACGTTCAAGCACGGCGGTCCCAACGGCTTCCTGGACCTGTTCACGAAGGACTCGTCCTACGCCAAGCAGTGGAAGTACACCAACGCGCCGGACGCGGACGCCCGCGTGGTGCAGGTGGCGCTGCTGGCCCAGCAGTGGGCGACGGCGCAGGGCAAGGCCGGTGACATCTCCAGCGAGATCGGCAAGTCCGCGAAGATGGGCGACTACCTGCGGTACGCCATGTTCGACAAGTACTTCAAGCGCATCGGCAACTGCAGCAGCCCGACGTCGTGCCCCGGCGCGACCGGCAAGAACAGCGCGCACTACCTGATGTCCTGGTACTACGCCTGGGGCGGCGCGACCGACACGTCGGCCGGCTGGGCGTGGCGCATCGGTGACGGTGCCTCGCACCAGGGCTACCAGAACCCGCTGGCAGCGCACGCTCTCGCGAACGTGCCCGCGCTCAAGCCGTTGTCCGCCACCGGGCAGCAGGACTGGGCCACGTCGCTGAACCGGCAGCTGGAGATGCTGCAGTGGCTGCAGTCGGCCGACGGCGGTCTCGCCGGCGGCGTGACGAACAGCTGGGAGGGCCAGTACGCGGCGCCTCCCTCGGGTACGCCGACGTTCTACGGCATGTACTACGACGCCCACCCGGTGTGGCGCGACCCGCCGAGCAACCGGTGGTTCGGCTTCCAGGTGTGGGGGATCGAGCGCACGGCCGCGCTGTACCGGCTGACCGGCGACGCGCGTGCCAAGAAGATCCTCGACAAGTGGGTGCCGTGGGCGATCGCGAACACCACGACCGGCACGAACTTCCAGATCCCCGCGGACCTCGAGTGGTCGGGAGCGCCGGACACGTGGAACGCCACCAACCCCGGCGCGAACGCGAACCTGCGGGTCCGGGTGCTCAACCGCAACCAGGACGTCGGCATCGCGGCGTCGTACGCCAAGGTGCTGCTGAACTACGCGGCCCGGTCGGGCAACGCCTCGGCCAAGACCACGGGTGAGGCACTGCTGACGTCCCTGCTGTCGCACCAGGACAGCCTCGGCATCGCGACCCCGGAGACCCGCGCGGACTACAACCGGTTCGACGACGTCTACAACACCTCCACCGCGGAAGGCCCGTACGTGCCACCGGGCTGGACCGGGAAGATGCCCAACGGTGACCAGATCGGTCAGGGCTCTTCGTTCCTGTCGATGCGCTCGATGTTCCGCAACGACCCGCAGTGGCCGAAGGTGCAGTCCTATCTGGACGGTGGGCCCGCACCGACGTTCACCTACCACCGGTTCTGGGCGCAAGCCGAGATCGCCACGGCGTTCTCCCTGCACGCCGAGATCTACGGGTGAGGAGTCCCGAGATGAAGAAACGCATAGCGCTCCTGGCTGTCGCAGCCGCGGTCGGTGCCGTTCTCGTGCACACCGGCGGCACGGCGGTCGCGCACGGGTCGATGGTCTGGCCCGGCAGCCGCACCTACCTCTGCTACGAGGACGGCCGCGCGGGCGGCGGTGGCGGCGACCTGAACCCGACCAACCCGGCGTGCGCCGCGGCCGTGGCCCAGGGCGGGAAGCAACCGCTGTGGGACTGGTTCGGCAACCTGATCAGCAACGCCGCCGGACGCCACCGGGAGATCATCCCGGACGGCAACCTGTGCGGTCCCACCACGAAGTACTCCGCCTACAACCTGACGCGCGCCGACTGGCCCACGACCCAGGTGCAGGCGAACAGCCAGGTCACGTTCCGGTACAACGCGTGGGCGCCGCACCCCGGCACGTGGGAGCAGTACGTCACCAAGGACGGCTTCGACGTGACGAAGCCGCTCAAGTGGTCCGACCTCGAGCCGGCACCGTTCGACAAGGTGACGAACCCGCCGCTGGCAGGCGGCGAGTACGCCTGGCAGGCCAGGCTGCCCAACAAGTCCGGCCGGCACGTCATCTACTCGCTGTGGCAGCGCTCGGACAGCCCCGAGGCGTTCTACAGCTGCTCGGACGTCGTGTTCGGGGGTGGCACCGGCACGCCGGACACCACCGCGCCGTCGGCGCCGGGCACCCCGGTCGCCTCGGGCGTCACCGGCAGTTCGGTGAAGCTCGACTGGAGTGCCTCCACGGACAACGTGGGCGTGTCGGCCTACCGCGTCTACAGCGGCGGCCAGGTCGTCGCCACGTCCTCCACGAACTCGGTGACGGTGACCGGCCTGAGCGCGGACACCTCGTACTCGTTCACGGTGGTGGCGGCGGACTCCGCGGGCAACGCCTCGGCGGCGTCGCCGGGCGTCACGGTCAGAACCTCGACCGGTGGCGGAACCCCCACGGGTTCCTGCACGGTGGCGTACACGAGGCCGAGCACGTGGAACGGCGGGTACACGGCGAACGTGTCGGTGTCGAACACGGGCACCAGTGCGATCAGCGCGTGGCAGCTCGTGTGGGCGTTCCCGTCCGGGCAGCAGCTGTCGCAGGCCTGGTCGTCGACCGTCACGGTCGCGAGCGGGCAGGCCACGGCGAAGGGCGTGTCGTACAACGCGGACATCCCGGCCGGCGGCTCGGTGTCGTTCGGGTTCAACGCCACGTCGACGTCGACGCCTCCGGCTGACCCGACGTCCTTCACGCTCAACGGATCCGCGTGCGCCATCCGGTGACGAGGGCCCTGGTCGCCCTCCTGGTGGTGGGTTCGGTCGCGTTCGCCCTCCTCGTCGGGCGCGCCGAACCCACCCCAGACCTCAGCAGGGGCGTCGACGGCATCGGCGCGTGGCTGCACGCGCTGACCGACGAGTGCGCGACCGTCGAGCGGGGTGACGACTTCACCGGTTTCGCCGGTCCGGTGCGGTCGAAGGTCTACGCGCCGTTCATCGCGGAGTGGGGGACCTGCGCCAAGCCGCCCTACGAGCGGCTCGGGCTGCTGGTCCTGAAGCCGGGCCTGGAACAGGCCTGGCGGACGGCGCTCGCGAACGGCGAGGTCCGGGGCGACCCGGACCTCGCCTTCGGGGACGGCTTCGCCCTCACCGGCTCGATCGGCATGGAGTACATCGGGCTGAAGAGACTCGAGTGCACGCCTGCGGCGTGTTCGCTCATTGAGATCAAGCACCATTGAGAGACAGGAGATCCGGAGCGATGAAGCTCAACGGACAGAGGCGGTGGGCTGCGGCGGGAGTCGTGGTCGCCACCGTCGTGGCGACGCTCGGGGTGGCCATGAGCGCACCCGCGGGCGCCGCACCCGGCTGCCGTGTGGACTACACGGCGAACCCTTGGGGCGGCGGCGGTTTCGGTGCCGCGGTGAAGGTCACCAACCTCGGTGACGCCATCTCGGGCGGCTGGACGCTGAAGTTCACCCTCTCCGGCAGCCAGCGCGTGGCACAGGGCTGGAGCGCGAACTGGACCCAGTCCGGCCAGAACGTGACCGCGACGAGCTTGTCGTGGAACGGCAACCTGGGCACCGGCGCGTCCACCGACCTCGGTTTCAACGGCAGCAACGCCGCGAGCGGTGACGCCAACCCGGCTTCGTTCACGTTGAACGGCACGGTCTGCACCGGTGGCACGGTGCCGACCAGCACGACGACGACCACCACGACCACGACGTCCAACGACCCCGGGCCGGGCAACCGCGTCGACAACCCGTACGTCGGCGCCAAGCAGTACGTCAACCCCGACTGGTCCGCGAAGGCGAGCGCGGAGGCCGGCGGCAGCCGCATCGCGAACCAGCCGACCGGCGTGTGGATGGACCGCATCGCGGCGATCACCGGGACCACGGGTGCCCGCGGACTGGCCGCGCACCTCGACGAGGCGGTGCGCCAGGCGGCGGGCTCACCACTCGTCATCCAGCTGGTGATCTACAACCTGCCCGGTCGCGACTGCTCGGCGCTCGCTTCCAACGGTGAGCTGAAGGCGACCGAGATCGACCGCTACAAGACCGAGTACATCGACCCGATCGCGGCGATTCTCGCCCGGCCGGCGTACTCGGGCCTGCGCATCGTCACCACGGTGGAGATCGACTCCCTGCCGAACCTGATCACGAACGTCTCACCGCGCCCGACCGCCGTGCCGGCGTGCGACGTGATGAAGGCGAACGGGAACTACGTCACCGGTGTCGGCTACGCGCTCGCGAAGCTGGGCGCCGTGCCGAACGTCTACAACTACCTGGACATCGGTCACCACGGCTGGATCGGCTGGGACGACAACTTCGGCGCGACGGCGGACCTGTTGTTCCAGGCGGCGAACGCGTCCGGCAGCACGAAGGCGAACGTGCAGGGCTTCATCGCCAACACGGCGAACTACGGCGCGTTGAAGGAGCCGTACTTCAAGATCGAGGACTCGGTGAACGGCACGTCGGTGCGCCAGTCGAAGTGGGTGGACTGGAACCGCTACGTCGACGAGCTGTCCTACGCCCAGGCGTTCCGGCAGCGGGCCGTCCAGGCGGGCTTCGACTCGAACGTCGGCATGCTGATCGACACCAGCCGCAACGGCTGGGGTGGCAGCGCCCGTCCGGCGGGTCCCGGCCCGACGACGAGCGTCGACGCCTACGTCAACGGCGGCAAGCTGGACCGGCGAATCCACCTCGGCAACTGGTGCAACCAGTCGGGAGCCGGTCTCGGCGAGCGCCCCAAGGCGGCGCCGGAGTCCGGGATCGACGCCTACGTCTGGATGAAGCCGCCGGGTGAGTCCGACGGCGCGAGCGAGGAGATCCCGAACAACGAGGGCAAGGGCGCGGACAAGATGTGCGACCCGACCTACACCGGCAACGTGCGCAACGGCAACAGCATGTCCGGTGCGCTCGGGGACGCCCCGTTGTCCGGGCACTGGTTCTCGGCACAGTTCCAGGAGCTCATGCGGAACGCCTACCCGGCGCTCTGACCTGAGGATGTGAACGTGCTCATGCGGCCGGTTCCTCGTTTGGGGCCGCGCCGCATGGGCACGCTCTTCCTGCCTGGTCTCATTTTCTGTCCGGCAAGCTTCCAGACGGTGCGGAATTCGTCTGGACCACCAGAAAAGCGCAATGTTAACGCACACATAACTCTTGATGTCATCAGAAGGTGCTCCCTATGGTGTCCACACGCTCACTGAGCGCAAGCGCGAGAGGAGGCTGTGTGGTCACCATCGCGGACGTCGCAAGGCACGCCGGGGTCGCCCCGAGCACGGTCTCCTACGTCCTCACGGGCAAGCGGTCGATCTCCGCGGACACGAAGTCGAGGGTCCGCGACAGCATCAGGGCGCTGGGCTACCAGCCGCACGCCTCCGACCGCGCCACGTCGGCGGGCCGGACGAACGTGATCGGGCTGGTCCTCCCGTTGCGCGCCGGAACCCACCTGCCCGCGGTGATGCGCTTCGTCACGGCGGCGGTGACGACCGCGCGCCGCTACGACATGGACCTGTTGCTGCTGACCGCGGACGACGGCGCGGCGGGTCTGCGCCGGGCCGCGAACAGCGCCCAGGTCGACGGGTTCCTCGTCATGGACGTGGAGATGGACGACGACCGCGTGCCGCTGCTGCGGCAGCTGACCAAGCCGTCCGTCCTCATCGGACACCCGGCGGCCGCGCGCGGCCTCACCTGCGTGGACCTCGACTTCGAGGCCGCGGGCGCGAAGTGCGTCGACCACCTGGCGGACCTCGGCCACCGCTCCATCGGTTTCCTGGGCGCGCCGAGCGCGGTCTACCGGCGCGGCACCGGTTTCGCCCACCGCACCATGAACGGGTTCAGCGCTGCCGCCATGCGCAGGGGAGTCGCCGCGACGGCGCTGTCCGTCGAGGGCGACCACGACTCGGTGCTCAGGGCGACCAAGGCCCTGATCCGCGCCCACCCGTCGCTGACGGCGCTGGTGGTGCACAACGAGGCCGCGCTCGGCTGGATCACCACCTGCCTGCGCGCGGCGGGCCGCCAGGTGCCCGGTGACGTCGCCGTGGTCGCGATCTGCCCGGACGAACTGGCCGAGCAGACCTCACCGCTGCTCACCTCGGTGCGGCTGCCGGCGGAGGAGCTCGGCCGGCACGCCGTCGACCTGCTCGTCGCGAAGCTCGAGGGGAAGCAGGCACCACCCCTGATGTTGTTGCCGCCCCGGCTGTCCCGCCGGGCGAGCACCCCGGACCCGGCCGCTCACCGCGGTACGGCCTGACCGGGCGGCCGCCGGGACCGCGTCCGCGCGTGTGGACATGCGGCGCACACACGCGGACGTCCCCGGCCGCCGTCCCTGGAGGAGTGCGCGATCTGTGACTGTCGCGCACTCCTCCTCCCTTTTCGGGCCATAGACTCGCCGGGTGGAACTGGCAGAAGCTCTGACGCGCGAGGTGGTCGTGCTCGACGGCGGGATGTCGACGGCTCTGGAACAGGCCGGGCACGACCTTTCTGACGAGCTGTGGTCCGCACGGTTGTTGCTCACCGACCCGGACGCCGTGCGCGCAGCCCACCTCGCCTTCTACCGCGCGGGGGCCTCGGTCGCCATCACCGCGAGCTACCAGGTGAGCTTCGCCGGCTTCGCGCGCCACGGCATCGGTGACGACGAGACCGCGCGCCTGTTGCGCGGAAGCGTCGAGCTCGCCCGCTCGGCTTCGTCCGAAGTGGAGGGACAGCGCTGGGTGGCGGCGTCGGTCGGACCGTACGGGGCCGTGCTGGCGGACGGCTCGGAGTACCGGGGCCGGTACGGCCTGCCGAGGCAGGACCTCGTGGACTTCCACCGCCGCCGGCTCGAGACCCTGTGCTCGGCCGATCCGGACGTGCTCGCCGTCGAGACGATCCCGGACGTCGACGAGGCCGAGGCGGTGCTGGACGTGGTGCGGGGCAGCGGCGTGCCCGCGTGGCTCTCCTACAGCATCCGAGGTGACCGGACCTGCGCGGGCCAGCCGCTGGAGGAGGCGTTCGCCGTCGTGTCCGGTGTGGACGAGGTGATCGCGGTCGGGGTGAACTGCTGTGCGCCGCAGGACGTGGCGCAGGCGGTCGCCGTGGCGCGCCGGGTGACCGGGCTGCCGGTCGTCGTGTACCCGAACAGCGGTGAGACCTGGGACGCGCGGCAGCGGTCGTGGACCGGGGACGGCATCGGGATCGCGGAGTCCGCGGGGGAGTGGGCCGACGCCGGTGCCCGGCTGGTGGGCGGGTGCTGCCGAACCGGTCCCGAGGCGATCGCGGTGCTGGCGAAGGGGCTGGAGAACCGTCCGTCCGGCGGTGTCTGAGCTTGTAGTGGCGTTGTGAAGGGTGCTGGAGAACCGGCCGTCCGCCGGGGTCTGAGCCCTTGGCGCCGTTGTGAAGGGTGCTGGAGAGCCGTCGCCCGCTGACGTCTGAGCCCTTGGCGCCGTTGCGCAGGCGCGGCCACAGCCCCAATGCGGGACCGTGACCGCACCTACGTCACACGATCTGGCACGTGCGCCCGTTGAGACTGAACCAGTCCGGCTTCCCGATGCCGCCCGTGTGCGTCGCCTGGAAGCCGAAGGTGACCGACGCGCCGGGTGCGATCTGCCCGTTGTAGGGGGCGTTCGTCGCGGTCACCTGGCCGGTGGAGGGGGAGTAGGTCGCACTCCACCCACCCCTGATCGTCTGCCCGCCGGGCAGGGAGAACACCAGCGACCACCCGTCGACGGGCGTCGTGCTGGTGTTGGTGAGGGTGATGTTCGACGTCAGGCCCTCGGCCCACGCGTTGATCGTGTCGCTCACCCGGCACGGCCACTGGGTGGGCAGGGGAGTGGACGGTGTCGTGCTCGGGGGAGTGCCGCCACCGCCGAACTGGGTGAGGAACTTCCAGGCCTCGCCGGAGGTCCAGGTCTGCCACCCGTCACCGCCGGAGTCGATCGGTCCCGGGGTGTGCCCGCCGTCGAACGCCGCCCACACCACGGGATAGCCGGCGCGGCAGCCGCTGTAGGTCGTGACCACGTGCCTCCGGCTGCCCGCTGACGGTTCGGGGGCGTTCTGCGCTGCGCACCCGTTGTTGCGCACGAACGTGTCGCGCAGCCCGCGGCCCAGGCCGATGCCCAGGACGTTGTCGCTGATGCCGTGGATGCCCATGTACCCGATGGGCTGGGTGCCGCCGTCGCACCCGCTGAGCTGCGCGCCCGCGTAGACGACCACCGCGCGGAAGACGTTGGCGCGTGCGCAGGCCACCGCGTACGACATGCCGCCGCCGTAGCTGAAACCGCCGGCGAAGCGCTGGGTCGTGTCGATGCACAGCCCGGCGTCGAGCAGTGCCACCAGGTCGTCGACGAACCTCAGGTCCTGGCCGCCGGGGTTGGCCCAGCCGTTGCCGTTGCCCTGCGGGGCCACGAAGATCGTGCCGTTGTTCGCGGCGTCGGAGAGCTTGCGCAGCCCGTAGTAGGACCAGTTGTAGCCGTCGGAACCGCCGGAGTCGACGTCGTTGGCGGTGCCTCCGCGCCAGTGGAAGCCCACGAAGAGCCGGTACTGGCGGTTGCTGTCGTAGTTGGGTGGCAGCCGCAGGACGTACGAACGGCTCTGGCCGCCGCTGCTGATGGTGTGCTGGCCGCTCGTCAACGCCGGTGCCTTGCCGCAGCCGGCCGTCGCCGCCGCCGTACCGGCCTCGGGGCCGCCGAGGGCGATCCCCGCCGCCCCCAGGAACACCACGGCGCTCGCGGCAGCCGCCGCGATCACGAACCTGGATCGGGACATGGCTCTCTGATGGAACATCGTCGTTCCTCCGATCGTCAGGCGACGGCGCACTGCACGCCGTTGAGCGTGAACCCGCCGGCCGCCGCGCTGTTGCCCGTGTGCGTGGCCTGGAAACCGATCGAGATCTGGGCGGAGGGCTGGATCTGCGGGTTGTAGGAGACGTTCGACGCCGTCACCTGCCCGGTGGAGGGGGAGTAGGTCGCACTCCAGCCACCCGTGATCGTCTGCCCGCCCGGCAACGTGAACTGCAGCTTCCAGCCGTTCACGGCCGTCGAGGACGTGTTGGTGATGGTGATCGTCTCGGTCAGGCCGGTGTTCCACGCGTTGACCGCGGCCTTGACCGAGCAGCCCTGGGACGGCGGCGGAGTGGTGGTGGTGGTCGTCGTGGTGGTGGTCGTGGGGTCCGTGGACGGGCGGTCCAGGCCGAGGAAGGTGATGGCGTGCCCCACCATTCCCGCGGTCGGCACGTCGTGGCCGGTGCCCTGGGCGCTGATGCCCTCGACGACGCCCGTCGCGCCGTACCGGGTGCGGGTCCAGTTCGCCTGAGGCTGGTCGGTGGACACCGGGGTCCTGCTCACGCCGTGCACGTTCGTCCACTGGTCGAGCGCCTCGCCGAAGTTCGGGTACGCCAGCGTTGTGTCGTTGGTGCCGTGGAACAGCTGCATCCGCGGGTAGCTCCCGGTGTAGCCGGGGAACATGGCCCGCGCCTGGTCACCCCACTGCTGCGGCGTCTTCAGCAGGTTCCCGCCCGAACACTGGCTGTTCCACAGCGACCCGTCGGTCGTCGCGAAGCACCCGGCGGGGACACCGGCGAAGGCCGAGCCGGCGCTGAACACGTCCGGGTACTCGGCGGCCAGCACGTTGGTCATCATCGCGCCGGACGAGATGCCGGCGACGACGATGCGCGACGGGTCGACGTTGTACCGCTGCCGTGCGTGCGTCACCATCGACATGATGCCGGTCGAGTCACTGCCTCCGTTGCGGCGCAACGCGTTCTGCGTCGACACGTCGAAGCAGCGGCCCTCCCGCGTCGCCTCCGGGTAGACGATCACGTACCCGTGGCGGTCCGCGGCGCTGACGAACTCCCGCCCGCCGCCGTTGTGCACCGCGCTCGCGGACCCGGTGCAGTAGTGCACCATCAGGAGCAGTGCGGGCCGGGCCGCGAGCCGGTCCGGTGCGTACACGTACATGTTCAGGCCGGTCGGGTTGGCGCCGAACCCGGTGACCGGCACCAGGGACGCGGCGTGTGCCTGCTGGGGCACGAGCGAGAAACCGACGGCGGCGAGCAGTGACAGCACCGCCGCGAGGACAGCGACGTGCCGTTTGGCCACGTGTCGCTGGATGGTGTTCCGGATGGTCACGACGACCTCGTTCTCTTGCTGAGGAAAGGGAGTTCGGGGGATCAGGCGCTGAACCGGGCCGGCTCCCGCAGAGGACGTCACGTCCGTTCTGCGGGAGCCAGCCCGGGTGTGGTGCGTCAGCGCGCGGCGCAGGACGGGTTCAGGCCCGACCCGTTGCCGCTGCCCTGGAAGCCGAACTCGGTGGACCCGCCCGCCGGCACGGCGGCGTTGTAGTCCACGTTGGTCCAGTTGACCGTTCCGCTGTTGCCGCTGCGGTTCGCGCTCCACGAGCCGGTGACCGTGGCGTTCGACAGCGTGGTCGTCACGGTCCAGCCGCTCAGCGCGCTGGAGCCCGCCGTGACCTTGATCGTGGCCACGAACCCCTCGTTCCACTGGTTCAGCGACACCGTCGCGGTGCAGCCGCCCGGACCGGGGCCGTTGCTCGTCGTCGTGGTGGTGGTCGTGGTGGTCGTCGTCGGGCCGGGACCACCGCCCGCGTTCAGCGCGTCCAAAGTGGAGTTGTACGCGGCCTTCTTGTTGCCACTGCCGTCGAACAGCAGCGGGGTGCCGGACGCACGCCACGAGTCGGTGTCGCGGATGCCCCACACCGTGATGCCGGTGCAGCGCGCGACGGCGAGGCAGGCCTGGGTGACCCGCTGGTAGTTCTGGGCCTGCGAGCTGCCGGAGCCCTCGATGTCCAGCTCGGTGATCTGCACGTCGACGCCGAGGTTGGCGAAGTTCTGCAGGGTGGTCTGGTAGTTGGACGGCACCGGGCTCTGGGGGTTGAAGTGCGACTGGAGACCGACGCAGTCGATCGGGACGCCGCGGGACTTGAAGTCCTGCACCATCCGGTACACGGCCTGTGTCTTGGCGTGCGACCAGTCGTCGGTGTTGTAGTCGTTGTAGCAGAGCTTCGCGCCGGGGTCGGCGGCACGGGCCGCGCGGAAGGCGGCCTCGATCCAGTCGTTGCCGGTGCGCTGCAGGTTGGAGTCACGGCGTCCGCCGCTGCTGCCGTCCGCGAACGCCTCGTTCACCACGTCCCAGGCGTAGATCTTGCCGCGGTAGTAGGTCGCGACCTGCGTCACGTGGTTGAGCATCGCGTTGCGCAACGCCGTGCCGGACATGTTCTGCATCCAGCCCGGCTGCTGCGAATGCCACGCCAACGCGTGTCCACGTACCCGCTTGCCCTGGTTGCGGGCATGGTTCACGATCCGGTCCGCGTTGCCGTAGCTGAACTGGTTCTGGTTCGGCTCGGTCGCGTCCATCTTCATCTCGTTCTCGGCCGTGACCATGTCGAACTCGCGGTTCAGGATCCCCACGTAGGTCGAGTCACCGAGCTTGTTCGCCGCCACGGCCGTGCCGAAGTACCGGCCGCTCTGCTGGGCCGCGGCACTGAGGGTGGTCGCGGCGTTCGCGACCGGCGGTGAGATCAGGGTGGCGCCGACAACCGCTGTCGCGACCGTGGCGATGATCGGGATCAGCGCCACTGACTTCGATGTCAGTTTCATCTTCCACACTTTCCGAGGTCAACCCGAATGCAGGGTGGTGATGGGCAGGACGGATGGCCGGACCCGGTGCGCCATTGCCGGATCTCGGTGGGCGGTGAGAATTGGCGGAGATGTTCCGTCGTCGCCCGCCGTTGCCGTTCCGGAGTGTCGCAGTCGTTCATCGACGCTCACAAGAAGTCGTTGTCGAATTCGACACCGATTGACCTGATCGGCCTACTCCTGATGAGGGAGCGCTCCCAACTACCACGTCACCGCCTTGATCGCATTTTCGTGGAAAGTTTCGAAACTTTCTGCGGCGGCGTCGGCCATTATCACTTCCGCCGTTGACGATTCAGGGTTCCGTGGTTACGTTGACCCGAACTCGCATTCGCTTCTCCGAAGTATGAGAGCGCTCCCGCGTCGCCGATTCACGTCCGGGCAGCACCGACGCTGCGAGAACCCGAATCACATCGACCGAGCGAACTGGAGACACGATGACACGGTGGAAGCGGGGCGCGAGCGCGAGTCTGCTCGCGGGCGCGGCGGTGACCGGGGTGGCGGCCCTGGTGATCAGCGGCGGCGCGACCGTCAGTGCCGCCGAGTCGGCGTTCTACGTCGACCCGTCGAGCTCGAGCGCGCGGTGGGTGGCGGCCAATCCCGGCGACTCGCGGGCGGCGGTCATCCGCGACCGCATCGCGTCGGTCCCGCAGGCGCGGTGGTACACGACGACCAACACGTCGACGGTGCGGTCGGAGGTCAGCTCCTTCGTGGGCGCGGCGGCCGCGGCCGGGAAGATCCCGATCCTGGTGGTCTACAACGTCCCGAACCGCGACTGCGGAGGCGCGAGCGGTGGCGGGGCGCCTTCCCACACGGCCTACCGGGCGTGGGTCGACGAGGTCGCGGCGGGCCTCGCCGGACGTCCGGCGACGATCGTGCTGGAACCGGACGTGCTGCCGTTGATGACCAACTGCCAGAGCACGGACCAGCAGAACCAGACCAAGGCGTCCATGGCCTACGCGGGCAAGAAGCTCAAGTCCGGTTCCGGGCAGGCCAAGGTCTACTTCGACATCGGCCACTCCTCGTGGCTGACCCCGGCGGAGGCGGCGAACCGGTTGCGCGGCGCGGACATCTCCAACAGCGCCGACGGCATCTCGACCAACGTGTCGAACTACCGCGCCACCTCCGACGAGGTGAACTTCGCGAAGAACGTGCTCAACGCCGTCGGCGACAGCCGCCTCAAGGCCGTGGTCGACACCAGCCGCAACGGCAACGGTCCCGCCGGCAGCGAGTGGTGCGACCCGGCCGGGCGCGCGATCGGCACGCCCAGCACGACGAACACGGGCGATTCGAGGATCGAGGCGTTCCTGTGGATCAAGCTGCCGGGCGAGTCGGACGGCTGCATCGCACCGGCCGGCCAGTTCGTGCCGCAGCGGGCCTATGAGCTCGCGATGGCGGCGGGGCCGATCACGACGACGACCACGACGACCACGACCACGTCGGGCGGCGGCAACCCCGGTGGCGGGTGCACCGCGACCCACCGCGTGACGAGCCAGTGGAACGGCGGCTACTCCGGTGAGATCGTGATCGTGAACCGCGGTGCGGCCATCAACGGCTGGACCTTCACGTTCTCGGCGCCGGGGGTCACGGTGACCCAGGGCTGGAACGGGACGTGGACCGACACGGGCGACCAGGTCCGGGTGGCGAACGCGGCCTGGAACGGCTCGATCGGGTCCGGGGCCCAGCTGAACATCGGGTACAACGCCAACTACAACGGCACGCCACCGTTCTCGTCTCCGGTGCTGAACGGCGTCGCCTGCTCCTGAGGCGGTGACGAAGGGGGTCCCCGGCCTGCACCGGCCGGGGACCTCTCCGTGTCCTGGACGGTGTCCCTCCGCCGGGGCCGTCCAAGCGTGTGACCCACGGAACCTCGAGCAGAGGTTCTCGGTGCGGCGGGAGGCGGATCTGCGGTGGGACGATCACGCGTGACCCTGGCCGACGTGGCGGCGGCGAGCGGGGTGTCGATCACCACGGCCTCGCTCGTCCTGACCGGACGCGCGCGGGAGCTGCGCATCTCCCCGGCGGCCGAACAGCGGGTGCGCTCCACCGCGCAGGAGCTGGGGTACCGGCGCGGCACCCACTCGGCGCGTCCCGGGTTGTCGCGGACGCTCGGGTTGGTGCTCGACACCGCCGAGGCGTCCGGTCCGGTCGGCGACGTCGTCAAGGGAGCGCTGGAGGCCGCGTGCCGGCGCGGGTTCATGCTGCTCGTCAGCGAGTCCGGTGGAGATCCGGCCGTGGAGCGCGCCCTGGTCGAGGCGATGCGCGACCGGCAGGCGGACGGCATCGTGTTCGCCGCGGCGCACACCCGGACGGTCGCCGTGCCGGACGGTCTGCGGCGCGGGCCCGCCGTCCTGCTCAACGCCACCGGGGCTCTTCCGTCGGTGGTGTCCGACGAGGTGCGGGGTGGTCACTCCGCCGCACGGCTCCTCCTCGAGGCCGGGCACGTTCGCGGCGTCCACCTGATCGGTGCCGGACCGGGATCACACGGCGGCGCGGCGGCGGAACGCCTCACCGGCCTGCGCGAGGTGTTCGCCGCGGCGGGAGTCTGGGTGGCTGACGCGGCTGAATGTCCGAAGTGGACGGCTGAAGAGGGCTACGCGGTGACCGCGGATCTGCTGCGCCACCACCGGCCGCAAGCGCTGGTGTGCCTCGACGACCGCCTCGCGTTCGGCGCGTACCAGGCCCTCGCCGACGCCGGGCTCTCCGTGCCGGGCGACGTGTCCGTGCTCGGGTTCGGCGACCACCCCGTCGCCTCCTGGATGCGTCCCCGGCTCACCACGCTCGCCCAGCCCCACCGCGAGCTCGGCGAGCGGGCGGTGGAGGTCCTGCTCGAGGTCGTGGAGGGGCGCGGCGCCCGGTCGCCGGTGGTCCACCGGCTGCCGATGCCGGTGCGCACGGGCGGTTCGGTGGCGCCCACTTGTTTGCGTTAACAGTCCGGCGATCCCAGCTTTGCAGGTCAACGAATTCGTGGCGAGGGCTGCTAAAAGTTAGCGCTCACATTTAGCTTTGACCGCTTCGTGAAAGCGTCGTTACATTGCTGGAAGCCGCTGTGCGGCACCTCGATGTCAGCACCTGGTCCCGCTCCCTCCAGCGACGAAGGGTGATCATGTTCCTCGCACGGATCCGCTCGTCCCGGCGCGCCCGGCTCACCGCCCTGGCCGCGGTCCCGCTCATCGCGGTGACCGCGCTGACCGCGCTGGCCGGGCAGCCAGCCTCGGCTGCGCCCGGCTGTTCGGTCGCGTACTCGGCACCGTCGCAATGGGACGGTGGGTTCACCGCCGCCGTCGCCGTGACGAACCTCGGTGACGCGGTCAACGGCTGGACGCTCACCTGGAGCTTCGGCGCCGGGCAGCAGGTGCAGCAGGCCTGGAACGCCCAGGTGGCGCAGTCCGGTGCCCAGGTGACCGCGCGCAACGTGTCCTACAACGCGACGATCCCCACCGGGGGCAAGGTCGAGTTCGGGTTCAACGGTTCCGCCTCCGGCACGAACAACCCGAACCCGGTGGCGTTCACGCTCAACGGCACCCTGTGCACCGGCGGCGTCGGCCCCACCACGACCACCACCACGGGCAACCCGCCGGTGGGTGGTCTGCCGTCGAGCTTCCGCTGGTCCTCCAGCGGCCAGCTGATCAGCCCGAAGCCGGACGCGACGCACGCCAACGTCGCGGTGAAGGACCCGAGCGTCGTCTACCACAACGGCAAGTACCACGTCTTCGCCTCGACCTACACCGACGGCTACAACCTGATGTACACCAGCTTCACCGACTGGTCCCAGGCGTCGGCGGCACCCCACTTCTACCTCGACCGCTCCGGCATCGGCACCGGCTACCGGGCGGCGCCGCAGGTGTTCTACTTCGCGCCGCAACGCCTCTGGTACCTCGTCTACCAGACCGGGTCGAACGCGTCGTACTCCACGACCTCCGACATCGCGAACCCGGCGTCGTGGTCCACGCCCAGGAACTTCTACGCGGGCGGCATGCCGCAGATCATCCGCGACAACATCGGCAACGGGTACTGGGTCGACTTCTGGACGGTGTGCGACACCGCGAAGTGCTACCTGTTCTCCTCCGACGACAACGGCCACCTCTACCGGTCGGAGACGAGCCTCGCGCAGTTCCCCAACGGCTTCACCAACACGGTGATCGCGATGCAGGACAGCGACCGCAACAGGTTGTTCGAGGCGTCGAACGTCTACAAGATCGCCGGGAAGGACCAGTGGCTGCTGGTGCACGAGGCGATCGGCACCGACGGCCGCCGCTGGTTCCGCTCCTGGACCGCGCCCTCGATCACCGGCCCGTGGACCGCTCTGGCCGACAGCGAGTCGAACCCGTTCGCCCGCGCGAACAACGTGACGTTCCCGAGTGGACAGTGGACCCGCGACATCAGCCACGGCGAGATGGTCCGCACGAACGTCGACCAGACGATGGAGATCAGCCCGTGCCGGCTCAGCTACCTCTACCAGGGCATGGATCCCAGCGCCGGGGGTGAGTACAACCGGCTGCCGTGGCGGCTCGGCCTGCTCACCCAGACCAACTCCACCTGCTGATCCCGGGGCCGGTGCCGCCGGTAGCGCCGCCGGCGGCACCGGCTCCGGGAGAAAGGGGCCACGATGCCCTCCCGGTTCAGGCCACTCGCACACCTCGCCGTCGCCGTGCTCACGGCACTGTCGGCCGTCAGCACCGCCTCGGCGGCTCCCGGCAGCCCTGCCCTGACCCCGCCCCTGGGCTGGAACAGCTGGAACAGCTTCGGCTGCGGCATCACCGAGGGCCAGGTCCGCCAAGCCGCCGACGCGATGGTGTCGTCGGGCATGCGCGACGCCGGTTACCAGTACGTCGTCGTGGACGACTGCTGGTTCGACCCGCAGCGCGACTCGGTGGGTGCCCTGCGCTCGCACCCGTCGAAGTTCCCCAGCGGCATGAAGGCGCTGGGCGACTACATCCACGCGCGGGGCCTGAAGTTCGGCATCTACCAGGTGCCGAACGAACGCACGTGTGCGCAGACCACCGGTGCCCATCCCGGTTCCACTGGCAGCAAAGGCCACGAGGTGCAGGACGCGCGCACGTTCGCGTCCTGGGGCGTGGACTACCTGAAGTACGACTGGTGCTCGGGCGCGGGCACCCGCGACGAGCAGGTCGCCCGGTTCTCGATCATGCGTGATGCCCTGCGCGCCACCGGCCGCCCGATCGTCTACAGCATCAACCCCAACAGCTTCCACGCCATCACCGGCGACCGGTACGACTGGGGCCAGGTCGCGGACCTGTGGCGCACCACGGAGGACCTGCTGGACATCTGGCAGAACGGCAACGTCAACAGCTACCCGATGGGCGTGGGCAACGTCGTCGACGTGACCGCCCCGCTCGCGGCCCAGTCCGGGCCGGGGCACTGGAACGACCCGGACATGCTGGTGGTCGGGCGTCCCGGGCTCACCCTCACCGAGTCCCGCTCGCACTTCGCGCTGTGGGCGTTGCTGGCGGCGCCGCTGATGGCCGGCAACGACATCCGCACCATGTCCGCCGACGTGAGCGCGGTCCTGCGCAACCAGCGCCTGCTCGCGGTGAACCAGGACGCGCTCGGTGCGGGAGGGCGGCGGGTGCGCGACGACGGCGCCACCGAGGTGTTCGCCAAACCCCTCGCGGACGGCTCGGTCGCGGTCGGCCTGTTCAACCGGGGCGGCGGCACCGCGACCGTCACCACCACGGCCGCCCAGATCGGCCTGTCGGGGAGCGCCTTCACGCTGACCGACCTGTGGACCGGTGGCACGTCCGGCACCTCGGGCGCGATCTCCGCCTCTGTTCCCGCGCACGGCGTCGCGGCGTACCGGGTGACGGGTGGGACGCCGGTGCAGAGCACCACGTCGCGCCTTCGCGGGGCGGGGTCGAACCGCTGCCTCGACGTCGAGAACGGGTCCACCGCCGCCGGGACCGCCGCCGTGGTCCAGGACTGCCTCACCCCTGCCTCGCAGCAGTGGACGTCGTGGCCGAACGGAGAGGTGCGGGTGTTCGGCGACAAGTGCCTCGACGCCTACGACCAGGGCACCGCGAACGGCACGAGGGTCATCACCTGGCCATGCAACGGTCAGGCGAACCAGCGCTGGACGCTCGGCTCGGACGGAACGCTCCGCAACACGAACGCCGGCCTGTGCCTCGACGTCGAACGGGCTGCGACGGCCAACGGCTCGAAGCTGGTGCTGTGGACCTGCAACGGCCAGTCCAACCAGAGGTGGGCGCGATCATGAGGTGGGTTCCGGTCACGCTGTCCGCGCTCACGCTGGTGGCGGCGGGGGTCGCCGCGAGCACGGCGGCACAGGCGGCTCCCGGTTGTGCCGTCACCTACGCGAAGAACTCCGAGTGGCAGGGCGGCTTCGGCGCGGCCGTGTCGATCACGAACACCGGGGACGCGATCGCCGGCTGGACGCTCGAGTGGACCTACGCCTCCGGGCAGCAGGTCGGGCAGCACTGGAACGCCGTGATCACGCAGAGCGGCGGCGCGGTCAGCGCGCGCAACGCCTCCTACAACGCGGCGATCCCGGCCGGCGGCAAGGTCGAGTTCGGGTTCAACGCCACGTCCGGCTCCAGCAACCCCGACCCGGTGTCGTTCCGCCTGAACGGCACCACCTGCGGCGACACCGGCGCACCCACGACGACCACCACCACGACCACGACCACGCCGAGACCGTCGTCCTTCACGAACCCGGTGCTGTGGCAGGACTTCGCGGACATCGACATCATCCGCGTCGGTGACGCTTACTACTACTCGGCGTCGACCATGCACTACTCGCCGGGCGCGCCGGTCCTGCGCTCCTACGACCTGGTCAACTGGGAGTTCGCCGGACACTCCGTGCCACGCCTCGACTTCGGCCCCAAGTACGACCTCAACGGCGGCAGGGGGTACGTGCGGGGCATCTGGGCCTCGTTCCTCAACCACCGCAAGAGCAACAACACGTTCTACTGGGGTGGCTGCGTCGACTTCGCCCAGACGCACATCTACACCGCGACCTCCGTGGACGCGCAGTGGTCCAAGCTCTCCACGATCAACAAGTGCTACTACGACGCGGGAATGCTGGTCGACGACAACGACACGATGTACGTCGCCTACGGCAACACCACGATCAGCGTCGCGCAGCTCTCGGCGGACGGGAAGTCCGAGGTGCGGTCGCAGCAGGTGTTCCAGACGCCCTCGAACATCGGAACCCTGGAGGGAGCGCGGTTCTACAAGCGCGGCGGCAGCTACTACATCTGGCTGACCCGGCCCGCGAACGGCCAGTACGTGCTCAAGGCGTCGAGCCCGTTCGGCCCCTACACCGTGCAGCAGGTGCTGCTCGACATGCCCGGCCCGATCCAGGGCGGGGGAGTGCCGCACCAGGGCGGCATGGTCCAGACGCAGAACGGCGACTGGTACTACATGGCGTTCGTCGACGCCTACCCCGGTGGCCGCGTGCCGGTGCTCGCGCCGATCACCTGGACCTCCGACGGCTGGCCGCGCATCACCACGGTCAACGGCGGCTGGGGTGCGAACTACCCGATGCCGAACCTGCCGTCACGCCCGGTGAAGCCCATGACCGGCGTCGACACCTTCGACGGGACGACGCTCAAACCCCAGTGGGAGTGGAACCACAACCCGGACACCACGAAGTACAGCGTGAACAACGGTTTGCGGCTGTCCACAGCGACTGTCACCAACGACCTGTACAACGCCCGCAACACCCTCACCCACCGCGTCCAGGGGCCGACGTCGACCGCCACCGTCACCCTCGACCTGGCCTCGATGCGCGACGGCGACCGCACCGGTCTCGCGATGCTGCGCGACTCGTCGGCGTGGATAGGCGTCAAACGCGACAACGGCCGCAACCGCGTCGTCATGGTCAACGGCCTGACCATGGACGGCAACTGGAACACCACCGGTACCGGTGCGGAGGTCGCGAGCGCGACCCTCGCCGGAACCCGGATCTGGTTGCGCGCCAACGCCGACATCCGTCCGGGCAGCGGACGGCAGGCCAGGTTCTCCTACAGCACCGACGGCGTGAACTTCACCTCGCTGGGCACCGGCTTCACGCTGAAGAACGAGTGGCAGTTCTTCATGGGCTACCGGTTCGGCATCTTCAACCACGCCACGCAGGCGCTGGGAGGTTCGGTCACGGTGCCGCGCTTCGAGCTCACGACTCCATGACCCCGTTGTCCCGCAACGCGCGTCTCAACGCGTGCAGGCCGTGGTGCAACCGAGTCTTCACGGTGCTTTCCGGCAGCTCCAGCGCGTTCGCCACGGCGGTGACGGACTCGCGGCGGTAGAAGGCACGCACGATCACCGCCCGGTGCTCGGGCTCCAGTGACGACAGCGCTTCGGCGACGAGCCGCGCGCTCACGAACGCCCCACGGGGGAGCGGCGCCCGTCCAGGCAGGACAGGAGTGCGCGCCGGTCGACCCTGCCGCGGTCGGTGGTCGGCAACGTGTCGAGCGGCACGATCAACGTGGGCACGCAGTAGTGCGGCAGCCGCTGCGAGACCGCGCGCCTGGCCACGTCCGGCGCCGCCGTGCCCGGGCTGATGAACCCGACGAGCCTGCCGTCGTGCACCAGGGTCGTGGCCCGCTCGCAGCCCGCCGCGCCCTCCAGCGCCTCGGTGACCGCGTTCAGCTCGAACCGGTACCCGAGCACCTCGACCTGGTCGCCGGCCCGTCCGTGGTGCTCCAGTTCGCCGTCCTCGGTCCACCGTCCGAGGTCGCCGGTGCGGAACATCAGGTGGTCCCCGCCGAGGAACGGGTCGGGCCGGTACCGGCGCGAGGTCAGGTCGAGGTCGCCCGCGTAGCCCGCGGTGACACCCGCGCCGCCCACCCACAGCTCCCCGATCCCGCCGATCGGCCGCGGGGACAGGTCCTCGTCGAGCACGTACGTGGTCGCGTTCGGCACCGGCCTGCCGATGGTGAGCCGCCCGCTGCCCGCGTCGCGGCGCTGCACGGTGGCGGCGATGGTGACCTCGGTGGGGCCGTACGCGTGGTGGAAGGCCACCCGGCTCGACCACGTGTCGGCCAGCGGCCGCGGGCACCGTTCACCGGCGACGGCGACCGTGCGGACCCGGTGACACGCTTCGGGGTTCAGTGACGACAGCACGTCCGGGGTGGCGATCACGACGTCCACCTCGCTCGCCGTCCGCTCGTCGCCGATCACCAGCGTGCCGCCGTTCGCGAGCGTGCCGAGCACCTCCCACATCGCGAGGTCGCAGGCGAGGTCCAGCAGTTGCGACACCCTCGTCCCCGGCGCGATGCCGAGCGATCCCGGAGTCGTGAGGAGCAGGTTGCACAGGTTGGTGTGGGAGACCCGCACGCCGGTGGCGCCGGTGAAGACGACCGCGGCGACGTCCGAGTCGGAGGTGATGGTGCGGCAGAACGTGTTCACGGCGGGCAGGGTGTCGATCGCGACGACCTCGGCGAGGTGGCCGGGCAGCACGTCCTCGCTCGTCGTGAGCACGACGTCGATGCGCGCGGTGCGGACGACGTGCCGCAGCTGGGCCTCGGACGTGGTGCCCGCGTCCTGGGGCACGTAGGCCGCCCCCGCCTTGAGCACCGCGAGGATGCCGGCCACCATGGAGATCGACCGCGTCAGGAACAGTCCCACGTGGTCACCGGGACGCACGCCGGCGCGGACCAGGAACTCGGCCAGCAGCCCGGCTCGGGCGTCGAGCTCCGCGTAGGTCAGCGACTCGCCGAGGTGTTCCACGGCGGTCAGGTGCGGACGCCGGGCCGCGTGCGTCTCGAAGGCGTGGTGGACGTGGTCGAACGGAGGCGTGCGGATCGGCCCCGCACCGAACGTCCGGAACAGCGCGCGATCGGAGAGGGACAGCTCCCGCAGGGCGGATTCCCGGAACTCGGCTGCCATGACAGGACCCCTTCCGCTGGTGCCGTCCTCTCAGCTTGAACGACACAGACGTCGGGAGCCGCATCAGTCGTCGAATCGACAGCGAATCGATCAAGATGTTGTGCCGCAACGGCTTGACGAGTGATGTGGCCCACGCCTGATCATCACCCGGAAGGCTGACTGACCACTCCTCCGTTTGTCATGGCCGTCTGCGCATATGAGCATCTGTCCTATGACGACTGTCGAACACGCCCCGGCGGAACTACACCGCCACACGCACGGTCCCGGCTGCGGCCACGACGCCGTCGTGCACCGCGACCACGTCGACTACCTGCACGACGGGCACGTGCACCGTGAACACGTGACGGATCGCGGAGTGCACTACGACGAGTGCGACAAGTGCAAGTGTGCGCACTGCGCGGACTCGTGCGCGCAGTGCGACTGCTCGGAATGCGATTGCCCGACCTGCAACCACGCCCAGTGCGCCTGTGAAGGGTGCTCCGACGCGTGCGCGAACTGCACGTGCGCGGAATGCTCCTGCCCCACGTGCAGTCACGCGGCGTGAGTCAGTCCGCAGTGGACAGTTGGAACACCGTCTCCTGGTGGTAGACCTCCCCGGGCCGCAGCACCGTGCTGGGGAAGTCCAGGCGGTTCGGCGAGTCCGGGAAGTGCTGCGCCTCGAGGGCGAAGCCGGCGTTGCGGCCGTACGGGCGCCCGCTGGTGCCGACCAGGTCCTCGGTCAGGAAGTTGCCCGAGTAGAACTGCAGGCCGGGCTCGGTGGTCCACATCGTCAGCAGACGCCCGGACGCCGGGTCGCACGCCTGCGCGGCGAAGGAGGCGCCGGAGGAGTCCAGCACCCAGTTGTGGTCGTAGCCCGACGCGACGCGCAGCTGGTCGTGCGACGCCTCGATGCGGGCGCCGATCGCGGTCGGCAGCCGGAAGTCGAACGGGCTCCCGTCGACCGGCACGGGAGCGCCGGCCGGGATCAGGTTCTCGTCGACCGCGCAGTAGTGGCTCGCGTTGAGCATCAGCGACTGGCGGCACACGTCACCGCTGCCTTCCCCGGCCAGGTTCCAGTAGCTGTGGTTGGTCATGTTGAGCACGGTCGGCGCGTCCGCCGTCGCGCGGTAGGTGATGCTCAGGCGGTTGTGCCGATCGAGCCGGTATGTCACCTGCGCCGCCACGGCGCCGGGGAAGCCGCCGTCGCCGTCCGGGCTCACCAGGTCGAGCTGCACGCCCACGCTGTCGGGTTCGTGCAGCTCGGTCGCGGACCACACCCGTGTGTCGAAGCCCGCCGGTCCGCCGTGCAGGCTGTTCGGGCCGTTGTTGAGCGGGAGCTGGTGCTGGACGTCGTCCAGGGTGAAGGCGCCGCGGGCGATCCGGTTGGCGTACCGGCCGATCACGGCGCCGAAGAACACCCTGGCCGCGTCCGGCCGGTTGTTCGCGACGTAGTCGTCGAGCGCGGGGAACCCGAGCACCACGTTGGCAGGCACTCCGTCGCGGTCCGGGGCCTCCAGCGACTGGATCACGCCGCCGTAGTCCAGGATCCGCACGGTGAGCCCGCCGGGCCACGCCAGGACGTACCGGTGCACGTCGGCGTCGCCGACCCGGCCGAACAGTTCCCGGCGGAGCTCGGGTTCCCGCTGCGACATCGAACTCCTCGTATCAGTTGATCAGGGCCCGGCAGTGCTGAGGCCGGATCCGTTGTGGTGCGACGCTTTCCAGGGTGGGCTTGACCGGGACGACGGAGCCGTCGCGGCCGAACCTCATCCTGTCGATCGTGGTCTCCCGGTGCGTGCCGTCCCCGCCGGGGATGGCGAAGCGGTGGTACACGAGGTACCAGTCGTCCGTGCCCGGCACCTGCAGCATCGAGCTGTGCCCGGTGCCCTTGACGCCGAGCTTGACGTCCTTGCTCAGGATCAGGCCGTGGTTCGTGAACGGGCCGGTGGGGCTGGGCGCGGTCGCGTAGGCGACGCGGTAGTCCTCGCTGCGCGTGTCGTCGACCGACCAGCTCAGGTAGTACGTGCCCTTGCGCTCCACCATGAACAGTCCCTCCCGGAAGTCCGTCAGCCCGGTGAGGCGGGTGATCTTGGCCGGGTCGTAGGAGATCATGTCACCGTTGAGCGGAACGACGTAGGCCTCACCGTTGCCCCAGTAGAGGTACGGCTGCCCGGAGCGGTCGACGAAGACGGCAGGGTCGATCGCCTGCCCGCCGCCGCTGGGGTTGCGCGCGACCAGCGGTGTCCCGGAGTCGACGAACGGGCCGGTGGGGGAGTCGCTCACCGCGACGCCGATCTTCGCCTCGGCGCAGAAGTAGAAGTAGTACTTCCCGTTCCGTTCGGCGATGGCCGGTGCCCAGGCGTTGCGGTCGGCCCAGCTCACGTCCGGGCCGAGGTCGAGGATGACCCCCTCGTCGGTCCAGTCCACGAGGTTCTTCGAGGACCAGGCGGAGAACTTCGTGCCGCTCCAGCCGTCGAAGCCGTCCGTGGTCGCGTAGATGTAGTAGGTGTCGCCGAACGCGACGATGTTCGGGTCGGCGTTGAGGCCCGGCAGCACGGGGCTGCGCATCTCGTGCGCCTCGACCGTCCACACCCGGCTCTCGCGTCCCGACCTCACCGTGAACTCGCGGGGCTTGCGCAGGTCGACCGGGCCGCTGGGCGAGATCGACGCACCGGGGGCGAGCCCGAAGTCGAGCTTGACCCTGCGCAGGTCGGTGCCCGGCTTGACCGGGAGCACGACGCTGCCCGGCTCGATGACCGCGGGCGCCTTGAGCGAGTCGTGCGCCACCGACCGGATCAGGGTCGCGTTGAACGGGAGCGCCGCGACCTCGTTGCCGGACAGCGCCCGGTTGTAGAGGCGGACGTCCTTCATCCGGCCCTGCAGCGTCCGGTCCGCCTCGTAGACCGAGCGGCCGAGGTAGTTGGCCGCGGTGATCCCGCCGCCGATGTCGGACGGCTTGGCCGTGACGCCGGTCCTGCGCCCGACCTCCACGCCGTCGAGGTAGAGCACCTCCACGCCGTCGCCGATCGTCAGCGTCACGTTCTTCCAGACGTCGCGGGGCAGTGCGCGGCCGGAGTTCACGCCCTGCTCGGTCGACCAGTTGCCGGTGGCGATCGCGCTGCGATAGGTGTCACCGGTGCTGAACAGGTAGCCGTTGCCGACGCCGTTCGACGCGGTGTTGCCGAAGCCGTAGAGGAAGTAGGGCGTCTGCTGGCCGCGGTCGACCAGCACGTCGGCGGAGATCGTGACGGCCGCGGCCCCGGTCAGCATGTTGTTGGGCAGCTGGACGTGCCCACCCTCGAGCGACAGCGAACCGTCGGAGAAGGAGGCGTTGCCGGCGAGCACACCGTCGTAGCCGTGACCGGTGGCGTCGGCGGCGGACCCGGTGAGCGGCCAGTGCGCCACGAGACCCTTGGCGTCGGCCTTGACCGGCGCCGGGGCAGCGGTGAGCCGGCTCAGCTCGGCCTGGGTCACCGGCAGCACCGTGCCGTGGCGCGGGGAGGCGGGCAGGCGGGCGCCGGTGGACATGGTCCACTTGCCGGAGGCGAGGTCGGTCGTCTCGAACGGCACGTAGCCGCGGCCGCCGTACTCGTCGATGAACAGGTACCACCTGTCCTCGGTGTTGGACTTGAAACCCGTCGGGCCCTCACCGGCGCTCAGGCCGGGGCTGGTCGGGGTGGCCTTGCCGATGCACTCGGAGACGAAGTCGTAGTCGAGGTCCAGCAGGTCCGTGGACTTCTCGGCGGTGATGTACTTGCTGCACGGCGAGGACGACGAGTTGTTCCGCTCGTCCTTCGTGTAGCGGTAGTAGGTGCCGCCGTGCTCGATGACGGTCGAGTCGATGACCGAGTAGCCGGGGTCGATCCACACCTTCGCCGGGCTGAACGTCACGAAGTCGCGCGTGGTCGCGTACATCATGCGGTTGTAGCTGTTGCCCGCGTGGCCGGGATCGTTCTCCGCGTACAGCTTCGAGGCCCAGTAGACGACGTAGTGGCCGCGCTTGGCGTCCCAGAACGCCTCCGGTGCCCAGGTGTTGCCCGCGGTCGGCGGCGACACCTCGACGCTGCGCTGGCGCGACCAGTTCCGCAGGTCGGTCGACTCCCACACCATGATCGACCGGCTGCCGGTGCGCTGGGCCGCGTCCCAGCCGCGCCCGCCGTTGATCTTCAGATCCGTTGCCAGCAGGTAGAACCTGTCGCCGTCGGGGGAGCGCATGATGAACGGGTCGCGCACGCCCAGTTCGCCGAGGCTCGACTTCAGGACCGGCTGGCCGCCGTTGACCTCGGAGAAGTCCAGCGGGTTGTTGCCGTTGCTGGCGGCGGCGTAGATCTGCTCGCCGATCGGGCTGCCCTCGCCCGTGAAGTAGAAGAAGCTGTAGCCCGCCAGCGGTTCCTTGACGGGCAACGGGACGACGGTGGCGGTGAGCGCGCGCGTGGTGCTCTGGCTGCCACGGCTCACCTTCGCCGTCAGCACGACCTTGGTGGGCCTGCTCCCCGCGGGAGGCCGGCTCACCTCACCGGTCGCGGTGATCACCTTGCTGTTGGCCGACCTCCACGTGACGGTCGTGCCGTTCTCGCCGGTGGTGGGCAGGGTGAGGTGGCCGCGGACGTCGTCGAGGTTCGGCACCGCCAGGGCGTTCGCCGCCGTCCGAACCATCGGTTCGGCGGCGGCCGGCGTGACGGGGAGCAGGGCGGCCGTCACGACCACGACGACTCCGAAATGGCGCAGGGAGGACAACATCGTTGTTGTTCGCCTTCCGGGGGAGGGAGGGGGTACTTCAGGCGCGTCGCTTGGTCCAGACGTCGTAGGCGACCGCGATGAGCAGGACGAGACCCTTCACGAGCATCACGCGCTCGCTGGGCGCGCCGATCAGCGACATGCCGTTGTTGATCACGCCCATGATCAGGCCGCCGGTGATGGCGCCGACCACCTTGCCGACACCGCCCTGCACCGCGGCGCCGCCGATGAACGCGGCCGCGATGGCGTCGAGCTCGAACGACATGCCCGCCGTCGGGCCCGCCTGGTTGAGTCGGCCGGCGAAGATCACGCCGGCGAGGGCCGCGAGCGCGCCCATGTTGACGAACACCCAGAACGTGACGGCCTTGACCTTCACACCGGACAGCGTGGCGGCCTGCAGGTTGCCGCCGATCGAGTAGATGTGGCGGCCGAACACGGAGTTGTTCGCCATCAGCGAGTAGCCGAGCGCGAGTGCGGCGAGCAGCACCAGCACCCACGGCAGGTTGCGGAACCGGGCGAGCTGGACGACGACGGCCATCACGACGACGGCCACGCCCACGATCTTGAGCACGAACACCGGCAACGGCTCGACGGCCTGGCCGTACCCGAGCCTGGCCGCGCGCTTGCGCCACTGCGACAACCCGAACCCGGCCACGCACGCGAGTCCGGCGAGCAGGCTCACCAGGTCGGCGCCGCCGAGCGGGCCGAGACCGACGTTGCCGAGGTACCCGCCGGTGAATCCGTTGGCCAGCGACCGGATCTCGTCGGGGAACGGCCCGATGCCCTGGTTGCCCAGCGTGGTCAGGGTGAGCGCGCGGAACACGAGCATGCCCGCCAGCGTCACGATGAACGCGGGAATGCCGAAGTACGCGATCCAGTAGCCCTGCGCCGCGCCGATGACCGCGCCCGAGAGCAGCGTCAGCAGCACCGCCACCGGCCAGGGAAGTCCCCATTGGACGGTCAGCACCGCGCAGATCGCGCCGGTCAGCGCCACGGTCGAGCCGACCGACAGGTCGATGTGCCCGCCGATGATCACCAGGATCATGCCGATCGCCAGGATCAGCACGTAGGAATTCTGCACGATGATGTTCGAGATGTTCTGCGGCTGCAGCAACGCGCCGTCGGTCAGCACGGTGAACAGCACGACGATCAACGCGAACGCGACGTAGATGCCCGACTGGCGCAGGTTGATCGAGAACCGGCGGGACGAGGCCGGCGGGGCGGCGGCCGGTGCGGGCGCGGTCTTGGTGGTCATGAGCTCTGTCCTCGTGTCATGTACTGCATCAGGCGTTCCTGCGTGGCCTCTTCGCGGCTCACCTCACCGGTGATGCGGCCCTCGGACAGCGCGTACACGCGGTCGCACAGGCCCAGCAGCTCCGGTAGTTCCGAGGAGATCACCAGCACCGCGCGGCCCTGGGCGGCGAGGTCGTTGATGATCGAGTAGATCTCGTACTTCGCGCCGACGTCGATGCCGCGCGTCGGTTCGTCGAGGATCAGCACGTCCGGGTCGGTGAACATCCACTTCGCCAGCACGACCTTCTGCTGGTTGCCGCCGGACAGCGTGCCGGTCGGGGTCGACACCGCGGCCGTCCTGATGCCCATGGACTTCCGGAACCGTTCCGCGACGGTGTACTCCTCGTTCTCGTTCACCCAGCCGCGGGTCGCGAGCTTGTCCAGCGCCGCCGCGGAGACGTTGCGCTGCACGCCCTCGATCAGGTTGAGCCCGTAGCGCTTGCGGTCCTCGCTCACGTACGCGAGGCCGTGGCGGATGGCGCCCCGGACCGTGCGGGTGTCGATCTCCTGGCCGTCCTTGACGACGCGTCCGGAGACACCGACGCCGTACGTGCGGCCGAAGACGCTCATCGCCAGTTCGGTGCGGCCCGCGCCCATCAGGCCGGCGAGACCCACGATCTCCCCGCGCCGCAACGACAGCGTGGCGTTGTCGACGACCACCCGGTCGGGCTGGGCCGGGCTGTGCACCGTCCAGTCCTCGATGCGCAGCACCTCCTCGCCGATGTCGGGGGTGCGCGGCGGGAACCGGTGCTCGAGGTCGCGGCCGACCATGCCGGCGATGATGCGTTCCTCGCTCAGTCCCTTGGCGGGCAACGTCTCGATGGTCCTGCCGTCGCGCAGCACGGTGACGGTGTCGGCGATCCGGGTGACCTCGCCCAGCTTGTGGGAGATGATCACGCTGGTGATGCCCTCCGCCCGCAGCCCGTCGAGCAGGTCGAGCAGGTGCTGCGAGTCGTCGTCGTTGAGCGCCGCCGTCGGCTCGTCCAGGATCAGCAGGCTGACCTCCTTGGACAGCGCCTTGGCGATCTCGACGAGCTGCTGCTTGCCGACGCCGAGGTCGTTGACCGGCGTCGTCGGGTTCTCCCGCAGGCCGACTCGGTCGAGCAGCGCCTGGGCCTCGTGGTTGGTGCGGTTCCAGTCGATGAGCCCGCGCCGGGACCTCTCGTTGCCCAGGAACAGGTTCTCCGCGACGGAGAGCTGACCGCACAGCGCCAGTTCCTGGTGGATGATCACAATGCCGCGGCGCTCGCTGTCGCGAACGCCGTGGAACGAGCACGACTCGCCCTCGAAGAGGATGTCGCCGTCGTACGTGCCGTGCGGGTGCACCCCGGACAGCACCTTCATCAGCGTGGACTTGCCCGCGCCGTTCTCACCGCAGATCGCGTGGATCTCACCGCGCCGCACGGTCAACGAGACCTCGTGCAGCGCGGTGACACCCGCGAACCTCTTGGTGATGCCGCGCATCACCAGGATGTCGTCGGACACGATGATCTACCTGAGCTGGTCGGCGGTGTAGTAGCCGGAGTCGATGAGCTCCTGCTTGTAGTTCGCCTTGTCCACGGGGACGGGCTGCAGCAGGAAGGAGGGCACGACCTTGTTGCCGTTGTCGTAGTCCTTGGTGTTGTTCACCTCGGGCTTGCCGCCCTTGAGCACGGCGTCGGCCATCTTCACCGTCACGTCGGCGAGCAGGCGGGTGTCCTTGTGGATCGTGGAGTACTGCTCACCGGCGATGATCGACTTCACCGAGGCGACCTCCGCGTCCTGACCGGTGACGATCGGGTACGCCTGCCCGGCGGTGCCGTAGCCGCCGCTCTTGAGCGCGGACAGGATGCCGATCGAGATGCCGTCGTACGGGGAGAGCACGCCGTCGACCTTGGCGCCGCCGTAGGTCGAGGTGAGCAGGTCCTCCATGCGCTTCTGCGCGGTGGCCGGGTCCCAGCGCAGGATCGCGACGGTCTTGAAGTCCTTCTGCGCGGACTTGACGCTGAGCTTGCCCTGGTCGATGAGCGGCTGGAGCACCGACATCGCACCGTTGAAGAAGAACGTGGCGTTGTTGTCGTCCGGCGAGCCCGCGAACAGCTCGATGTTGAACGGACCCTCGCCCTTGGTCTTCAGACCGGCGACGAGCGAGTTCGCCTGCTCCACGCCGACCTTGAAGTTGTCGAACGTCGCGTAGTAGTCGACGTTCGGGCTCTTGCGGATCAGGCGGTCGTACGCGATCACCGGAATCTTCGCGTCGGCGGCCTGCTGCAACTGCGAGGTGATCGCCGTGCCGTCGATCGAGGCGACGATCAGGAGCTTGGCGCCCTTGGTGATCTGGTTCTCGATCTGGTTGGCCTGGGTGGGGATGTCGTTCTCCGCGTACTGGAGGTCGACTTTGTACCCCTTGCCCTCCAGGGCCTTCTTGATGTTGTCGCCGTCGTGGATCCATCGTTCCGACGACCGCGTCGGCATGGTGACGCCCACCAGCGCACCCTCGCTGGAGCCGGTCTGCTGGTCGACCGTCTTCTCCGCCGAACCACAGGCGGCGAGGGTGACGGCGAGTGCGGTGGTGGCCGCGATCCGGGCAAGCCTCATCAGTTCTCCTCGATGTCACCGACAGGCAACAGTGCTGTAGGCGGCGAGTGTTATCGCTAACAACTTTACCGTCAAGTGACATCTGGATAACGCCAGGTCGTGCCTGTTAGCGCTCACAGGGGGCTGCCGGGTGGGTGCCGGAGGGCTCGGCCGGTCGGTTGCCCGGCGGGCGCTGGATGCAGGGGTGGCGGGCTGGCCCGCCTGGTGGAACGCGGTGGGCCTGGGAGTGTGGCCGACGCTGACGTGCGAGGAGGGCGCCGATGCCACTGCCTGGGCGAAGGTTGCGCGCGCTGTGCCTGACGTCGGCCCGCGACGGGGGCTGTGCGTCCGCCGCCTGACGCACTCAACCGGGTTGGCTCCCGTTTCACCAGTTGAGACGCCACCCGCCGCCACCTCGCCCGCCGGAACGCAGTGCCACCCGCCGCTGCTTCGCCCGCCGGAACGCGGTGCGCCCGCCCACCTCACCCGCCGGAACGCAGTGCTACCCGCCGCCACCTCGCCCGCTGCAACGCAGTGCCACCCACCGCCACCTCGCCCGCCGCAACGCAGCGCGCCCGCCGCCACCGGAGGTGACAGCGGGCGCACATCCCTGGTGCGGTCACGGGGTCTTGCAGGTCCTCCCGTTCACCACGAACACGGTGGGATCCGCCCCGGCCCCGGACCCGTTGAACCCGATGTGGACCGACTTGCCGGGCTTCACCGAGCCGTTCCACGACATGCTGGCCGCCGTCACGTCACGCCCGGTCTGGCTCCACTGCGCCGACCACCCCGAGGTGACCCGCTGCGTGCCGGGCAGGGAGAAGCCGAGCGTCCAGTCCGTCCACGCGGTCTTGCCGGTGTTGGTGATCTTCACCTGCGCGGACAGGCCGTCGGGCCACCTGCCCGCGGTGAACGAGACCTCGCAGTCCGCCGCGGGCGGCACGGGCGGCGTGGACTTCTCCGCCGCCCAGCCCGAGACCCAGGCGAGGGCGGAGTTCCAGTTGATCGCCACCTCGTTCACCGAGTAGGCGCCGATGTCGTCGACCCAGCACTTCTGCTGCGGGCAGCCGGTGAGCAGGCGCTGGGCCACCGGGTCCTGCAGAGCGCTGTTCGGGCCGCCGGACAGGGAACCGGGCGGTGCGATCGGGAGCGTCGGGTCGTTCTGGCGTGCCCAGAAGCGGTGGTGCGCGTTGGTCATCGCCTGGTCGCCGTAGCCCGCCACGTACGAGGTGCTCAGCGGGTTGCGGCCGAGGATGTAGTGCAGTGCCTCGAACACGCCCTCGCGGTACTTCGCGGCACCGGTGAAGTCGTGGGCGAGCGCGAGCACCTGGGCGTTGTTCAGGACCGTGGAGTTCGAGCCCCAGACGTAGCCGGCGGTGCTGTTGTCGTACGGCGCCGCGTAGCCCATGTCTGCCATGGCCGTCAGGTGCTGGTCCGCGACCGTGGCGAACGCCGACTTGATGGCCGCGACGTCCGCCGCGGGCAATTCCGTGGGGACGAGGGCGAGCGTGATGTCGCCCAGCGGCGCGGTGCCGCCCCAGTGGAAGCCGCCCCGGTTCAGGCTCGCCGCCTTGTAGTGCGGGGAGGCCGTCACGTCGGTCCGGTAGGCGGCGTCACCCGTGGTCGCGTACAACTCCGAGGCGGCCCAGTAGAACTCGTCGCTCACGGTGTCGTCGCTGTACGCGCCGCCGCCGGTGCCGTCGTTCGGTTCGGCGAGCTTGGCCGGGTTCGCCTTCGCCGCCGTGTAAGCCTTGCGCGCCGCCGCGAGCAGTTGAGCGGAGTACGCCGCGTCGATGGTCTTCCAGAGGCGCGCACCCTGTGCCGCCACGGCGGCGAGGTTCAGCGTCGCGGCGGTGCTGGTCGCGGACAGCCTGCGCGGCTGGTCGTCCAGTTCCGGACGGGTGGGCAGCGCGGTCCAGTTCGCGTCGTGGATCTTGTGGTGCGCCATGCCGTCGGGTGCCTGCATCTTCAGCAGGAAGTCGGCCTCCCAGCGCGCCTCGTCGAGGAGGTCCGGCACGCCGTTGGCCTTCTCCGGGATGTTCAGGGCGCCGTCGCGGTACGCGGACGCGTCGCCGACGCGGGTGGCCCGTTCGTAGGCGTTCAGCAGCTGCCAGGTCGCGATGCCGCCGTTGACCACGTACTTGCCGTGGTCACCCGCGTCGTACCAGCCGCCGCGCACGTCGAGCGTGTAGCCGCAGGCGAGATCGGCGCGACACGGCACGTTGTTGTCGCCCTGGTTGGGCGCGACGTTGATGTGACCGGCGGGGCGTGCGTACTCGTCACCGACGTACTGCGCCTCGATCGGCGTGCCGCTGCGCTGGTGGTAGAAGAACGCGAGCGAGTCGTAGCGCAGCCGCTTGACCGGGTCGGCGGAGATGTCGAACGGGAAGCTGCTGTCCTCGCCGACCGACAGCGTGTAGCCGGTGCCGGCCGTGTCGAACGACGAGAAGTCGATCAGGTGCACCGGGTCGCCGGACGTCGCGTCCGCGCCCTTCGGCGTGCTCTGGCCGGTCGCCACCGCCGTGCCCGCGGAGTCGCGGAGCGTCCAGGTCTGCGGCGTCGTGGCCGTGGAGACGAGGGTCGCGCGCTTGGGCAGCCCCGGCACGTACGCCACCAGGTCGACCTGGACCTTCTTGGCGGGGTTGGGGTTCACGCCACCGGGCGGCTTCACGCCGCCGATCACCGAGACGTTGTCCACGCAGATCGTGTTGTCCGCGGCCTGACCGCCCAGCTGGAACGCGACCTGGCCGTTGCCGGCATCCGGGAAGTCCAAAGTGGACGTGAAGGTGAACGAGAACCGTTGCTTGACAGGGGAGAGCGTGAACTGCTGGCTCGCGATCCCGCGGTACGGGCTGACGCTCTCGCCCGCGGCGGCCGTGACGGGCTGGGCCGTCGTGGCGTGCGCGTCGAACGAGAAGGTGTAGGACTGGCCGGTCTCGAACGGCACGCCGTTCTGGCCGACCAGGGCGTCCCAGGGGTTCGTCGTGCCACCGGTGACCGCGGCGCACAGCTCGCCGCCGGTGACCCGGTTGGTGACACCGGCGCTGCTCCACCAGGGATCGGGGGAGCCGGTCTCGAACGTTCCGTTGAGCACGCGTTCGTAGTCCGCCGCGGCGGCGGGGGCCGCGAGCGGGAACGCGGCCAGCGCCACGAGCAGGGTCGCGGTGAGCAGGCGTCGGGATCTCATGGTCGTGAGGGTCTCCGTCCACGTCGACGAAATTCTGGGAGCGCTCCCAGGGGGACCGTAGGCGGAGTGCGCCGACCGCTACAACCCCTGTGCCGCCACAGGTTTCGTTCGACCGTCGATTTCGACTCGAACCTCAGGCGAGGAGGCGGTCGAGCAGGTCGTGCCAGCCTGCCTCGACCTGCTCGGGCGACACGCCGCCGGCGCGGACGAGGTGGTCGACCAGCACGAGGTCCACCGACGCCAGCAGGGTGTGGGCGAGCAGGCCCGCGTCGGAGCCGGGCACGGCCTCGCGGACCAGGAGGGTCACATGGCGGTGCCGCAGCTGCCGCGCGGGGATCAGGAACCGGCGGCCGGGGGACGGCTCGGCCGCCAGGTACAGGTCGAGGTTGGCGCGTTCGTGGCGCAGCACGGCGGGCCCGAACGCCCGCAGCCGCGTCGCCGCGCCGGCGCCGGGGCCGAGCGGGGGCGGACCGCTGAGGAACGCCTCCTGGAACTGGATCTCCGAGCGGTCCAGCAGCGCCTGGAGCAGGCCGTTGCGGTCGCCGAAGCGCCGCGACACCGTGCCCTTGCCGACCCCTGCCGCGACGGCCACGTTCTCCATCGTGATCGCCGCCGCGCCGCGTTCGGCCGCCAGCCGGGCCGCCGCTTCCAGCAGCAGGGCGCGGTTGCGCACCGCGTCCGCGCGGAGGCCCGCCTCAGGTCCGGCGAGGGGCAGGGGTGTGCTGTCGATCACCTGTTCAGCCTAGCCGGAAGATAAACGGGACGCGTCCCGTTTAGGGTGTAGTCGTTCCACCACCGTCTGCACCTGGGAGTCACGTCATGGCCGTCCGCATCCTCACGCTCGTCGGCAGCCTCCGGTCGGGTTCGCACAACCGCAGGCTCGCCGAGGCCGCGGTCCAGATCGCGCCGGAGAACGTCGAGATCAGCGTGTTCGAGGGCCTGGGCACCGTGCCGTTCTACAACGAGGACATCGACGCCGAGGGCACCGTTCCCGCCGAGGCCGCGAAGCTGCGGGAGGCCGCCGCGCAGGCCGACGCGCTGCTGCTGGTCTCGCCCGAGTACAACGGCACCATCCCCGCGGTGCTCAAGAACGCCATCGACTGGCTGTCGCGCCCCTATGGCGCGGGCGCCCTGTCCGGCATGCCGGTCGCCGTCGTCGGCACCGCGTTCGGCCAGTACGGCGGCGTGTGGGCGCAGGACGAGGCCCGCAAGGCCGTCCGCATCGCCGGTGGTGTGCCCGCCGAGGACCTGACGCTGTCGATCCCCGGTTCCGTGGTGCGCTTCGCCGAGCTGCACCCGGTCGACGACCCCGAGGTCACCGAGAAGCTCACCGGTGTGATCGAGGGTCTGGCCGCGCGCACGGCCGCCACCGTCTGACGGGCAGGGCCGGCGTCAGCGCATCGTGACGGCGCGCCACACATGCGCGTTGTCGTCAGGACCGGTGCCGGGGCGGTTGTCCTGGTACCAGTCCATGATGCGGCGCCGGCCCGCGTCCGTGATGTGGTAGCCGAGGTGGTCCCCGACGGGCGCCCAGATCAGCTCGGCCTCGAGGGCGCGCTTGATCGCGTCCTTGCGGCACATGCTCTGCAGCAGCCACGGCCACACCATCCCCTGCGCGGTCATCCACAGCACGCGCAGGACCGCCGTCTCCGGTAGCTCCTGGTCGTCGTCCGGTGGTTCGTCGAAGAACCTGCCTGCCTGCATCCGGTACCCCCGTTGTCCTGGTACGACGTAATACGGGCTGGTCCTGGCGCTGGTTCAGGGATTCGGGCGAAAGCTTTCGAGGGCAATGCAAACGGTTCAGGCGCTGGCCCGGCGCACGAGAGACGTGGGCAGCAGCATCGACTGGGGCAGCTTCTCCTCGCCGGCGAGCTCCGCGAGCAGGCGCCAGGTCATGGTCCGGCCGAACCGCTCCACGTCCTGCCGCACGGTGGTGAGCGGCGGGACGGCCGTCGACGCGAGCACCGAGTCGTCGAACCCGACGACCGCCACGTCGTCGGGGATCCGGTAGCCCCGCTCCTGGAGCACCCGCAACGCGCCCAGCGCCATGATGTCCGCGGCCACGAAGACCGCGTCGAGGTCGGGTGCCCTGCGCAGCAGCTCCTCCATCGCGAGCGCACCGCACTCGGGCGAGAACTCGCTGCTGTGCGCCACCAGTTCCACGGGCATGCCGTGCTCGGCGAGCCCGCACCGCCAGCCGCTCAGGCGGTCCATGCCGACCGCCATGTCGTGCGGGCCGGCGATGGTCGCGATCTTCTCCCGCCCCAGCGAGATCAGCAAGCGCACGGCCCCCAGCGCGCCGTTGAAGTTGTCCGCGTCGACGAATGGGACGGAGCCACCCGCGAGCGGACGGCCGCCCACCACGATGGGCAGCCCCGTCTCGTGCAACGTCCTGGGCAACGGGTCCTCGCCGTGCAGGCTCACGACGAGCGCCCCGTCGACGTGCCCGCCGGTGAGGTACGCGATCTGGTCCTCACCGTCGAGCGGCTGGTTCATCATCAGCAGGAGCTGCACGTGCCGTCCCGCGAGCTCGGCGTGCACCCCGCGCAGCACTCCGGCGAAGAACGGGTCGGCGAGCACCCGGCTGCCCTGCTCGGAGATCACCAGTGCGATCGCGTTCGCCTTGCTGCCCGCCAAGGTTCTCGCGGCGTGGTTCGGGCTGTACCCGAGCAGCGCGATGGCGCGGTGCACCGCCTGGCGCGACCGCTCGCTCACGTACTTCTCGCCGTTGATCACCCTGGAGACGGTGGACTTCGACACCCCGGCCACGCGCGCGACCTCCTCGATGCGCGGGCCGGGGCGCCGACTCCTGCCTTCCGTCATGAGACGGCGACCAGCGCGTTGTCGCGGGCCACCCTGCTGTACCACCTCGCACTCATCTTGGGAGTGCGGATCTGGGTGTCGTAGTCGACGTGGACGATGCCGAACCGCTTCGCGTACCCCTCGGCCCACTCGAAGTTGTCCAGCAGCGACCAGCAGAAGTAGCCGCGCAGGTCGACCCCCGCGTCGATCGCCGCGTGGGCGGCGCGCAGGTGGGAGGCGATGAAACCGGTGCGGTCCACGTCGTCGATCGCACCGTTGCCGGAGAAGTCGTCGCGGAACGCGGCGCCGTTCTCGGTGATGTAGAGCGGAAGCCGCGGGTAGTCGTTGTGCACCCGCATCAGCACGGTGGTGAGCCCGTCCGGCCTGACCTCCCAGCCCATGTCCGTGGTGGGGGCGTCGCGGGGCGGGAACGAGGCGTGCTGCACACCGACCCAAGGAGACGGACCGGCTTCACCGTTGGGAGTCGAGCTGACGTAGTGCTCGGTGTAGTAGTTGACACCGAGCATGTCCAGCGGTGCCGAGATCACGCCGAGGTCGCCGTCGTGCACGTGCTCGCTGAACCCGAACGGTTCCAGGTCCTCGACGATGTCGGCGGGGTACTCGCCGCGCAGCAACGGGTCCAGGAAGATCCGCTGCTGCAGGCCGTCAAGCCTGCGTGCGACGTCGAGGTCCGCCGGGTTGTCCGGGTCCACCGGGATGATCGGATACATGTTGAGCGTGATGCCCACCTTGGCGTCCGGCTGGGCGGCGCGGATCGTGTCCGTCGCGAGCCCGTGCGCGAGCAGCAGGTGGTGCACCGCGGCGACGGCGGCCTTCGGCTCGGTGCGGCCGGGCGCGTGGATTCCTCCCGCGTACCCGAGGAACGCCGAGCACCACGGCTCGTTCATCGTCGTCCAGGTGCCGACCCGGTCACCGAGCGCCTCGACGGTGGCCGCCGCGTAGTCGGCGAACCGGAACGCGGTGTCGCGGTTGGCCCAGCCGCCGGCCTCCTCCAGCTTCTGCGGCAGGTCCCAGTGGTAGAGCGTCGGCCACGGCGCGATGTCGTGCGCCAGCAACGAGTCGATCAGCCGCTGGTAGAAGTCGAGCCCCGCCTGGTTGACCTTCCCGCCGTCCGGCCGCACGCGCGGCCAGGCGATCGAGAACCGGTAGGCCTTGAGGCCCAGGTCCGCCATCATGGCGACGTCCTGCTCGAACCGCCGGTAGTGGTCGGCGGCGGGTTCACCGCAGTCACCGCCGACGACCTTGCCGGGTTGCCGGCAGAACTCGTCCCAGATGGAGTCGGTGCGACCGTCCACGTCGGTCGCGCCCTCCACCTGGAACGCGGCGGTCGCGGCTCCCCACAGGAAACCCTGTGGGAAAAGAATGTTCTCCATTTTCACCCCTTGACGGCGCCCTGCATCACACCGGCGACGATCTGCCGCCCGAGCACGAGGAAGACGATGAGCACCGGAACCGTCGCGAGCGTGGTCCCGGCGAGTACGAGCGAGTAGTCGACGTAATAACCGCTCTGCAGCTTCTCGAGCGCGACCTGCAGCGTCGGGTTGTCCGCGTTCAGGACCACCAACGGCCACAGGAAGTCGTTCCAGGACTGCATGAACGTGAACACACCCAGCATGGCGGCGGCCGGCCGGGCGGCGGGGAGGGCGACGTGCCAGAACGCGCGCCACAGGCTGCAGCCGTCCATCCGCGCCGCCTCGACGAGTTCGTCGGGGATGGCGTCGAGGAGGTACTGCCGCATCCAGAACACGCCGAACGCGGTGACGAGGTTCGGCACGATCACGGCTTCGAGCTCACCGGCCCAGCCGAACTCGGCCATCGCCATGTACAGCGGGATGATGCCGAGCTGGGTCGGTACCGCGAGCGTCGCCACGACGAACAGGAACAGCACGCCCCGGCCGCGGAACTTCAGCTTGGCGAACGCGAAACCGGCCAGTGTGGACAGCAGCACGACCGAGAACGTCACGGTGCCGGACACGAGGAAGCTGTTGCCCAGGGCCTTCCAGAACGGGACCGTGTCGAACACGCGCACGGCGTTGGTCCAAAAGTTGCCGCCGGGGATCAGCGTGAAGTCCCCGGTCAGCACCGAGTTGTCGCGGCTCGCCACGAGAAACGACCAGTAGAACGGGAAGGCGGAGCCGAGCACGAACGCGCCGAGGATCCCGTAGATCGCGAAGGACGGTCGTTTCATCATTTGACGGCCCTCCTGGTGAGGAAGAAGTTGAGGCCGGCGACGGCGATGACGACCATGAACAGCACCCAGGCGATCGCGGAGGCGTACCCGAGGTCGAAGCCCTGGAACGCGGATTGGTACAGGTAGAGCACGACGGTCTGGTACTGGTGCTCCGCGCCGCCGCCGCTGCCACCGGAAGGCTCGAACAGCTTCGGCTCGGTGAAGATCTGCAGACCACCGATGGTCGAGGTGACGACCACGAAGATCAGCGTCGGCTTCAGCAACGGGAGCGTGATGCTGAAGAACCGCCGCAGCGCGCTCGCGCCGTCCACCAGCGCGGCCTCGTAGACGTCCTTCGGGATCGCCTGCATCGCGGCGAGGATGATCAGCGCGTTGTAGCCCGTCCACCGCCAGTTGACCATCGACGCGATGGCGACGTGGCTGCCGAACGTGCTTGCCTGCCAGTCGATCGGGCTTATGCCGATCAGCCCGAGCACGTCGTTCACGAGGCCGTACTGCGGGCCGAAGAGGTTGCCGAAGATGATCGTCAACGCCACGAGGCTCGCCACGTAGGGGAGCAGCACGCCCATCCGCCACCCGGTGCGGGCCCGCAGGTTCGCGTTCAGCAGTGCCGCGATCACGATCGCGACGACGATCTGCGGGGCGCTCGACAGCAGGAAGATGCTGAAGGTGTTGAACAGCGCGTTCCAGAACTGGTCGTCCTGGAAAAGCGTGCTGTAGTTCTCGAAGCCGATGAACAGCGGGTCGTCGTCGCCGATCTCCCAGTCGAACAGGGAGACGTAGGCCGTGTAGAGCAGCGGGAACAGCCCGATGGCGATGAAGAGCACGAAGAAGGGTGCGACGAACAGGTACGGCGACACCTTGGCGTCCAGATTGGACATCCGGTACCGCCGCGGAGGCCGCGGGAGAGAGGCCTGCTCTCGCCCGCGGTCCACCTTGGAGAGAGTGGCGGTCACTACTTGGCCGCCTTCTGAGCGCCTTCGACGGCGGTCTTCCAGGCCTCGTCGGCGTTCTTGCCCTGCTCGACCGACTGCAGCGCCGGGCTGAAGACCGTCTCCTGGATCTGACCGTCGGCCGGGCCCTTGTACTGCGCGGCCTTGATCTTCTTGGCCTGCGTGGCGAACAGCGCGCCGGCCTTGACGTCACCGAAGTAGGCGTTGGTCTGCTCCAGGAGCTCCGGAGCGTCGAGCGCCTTCGTCTGGCTCGGGAACGTGCCCTTGGCCTTGAACGCCTTGACCTGCTGCTCCGGCGCGGTCAGCCAGGCGGCGAGCTCGGCGGCCTTCTGGGCGTTCTTGCTCTGCTTCGGCACGGTCAGGTATGAGCCGCCCCAGTTGCCGCCACCGTTCGGGAACGCGTCGGTGACCGCCCACAGGCCCTTGTTCTCGGGGCCCGCCTGGGACTCCACCACGCCGAGCATCCACGACGGGCAGGTCTTGGTGGCGAACTTGCCGAGCTTGAAGCCGGTGTTCCACTCGTTGCTGAACGCGCCGAGCCGGGCCGACTGTCCCTTCGCGACAGCCGCGGTCACCGTGGTCCAGTTCGCCTTGATGGCGGCGTTGGTGTCGACGACCAGCTTGTCGGACTTGTCGTAGTAGCCGGTCTCCAGCTGGTTGTGCATCGCGTTGTAGACCTGTGCGGCGCTGTCGAACCAGGCGACGCCCGGGGCCTTGGCGATGAACTGGTCACCGGCGGCGAAGTAGCTGTCCCACGTGGCGAAGAGCGCCTTGACGCCCTCGGGGTCGGACGGCAGACCGGCCTTCTCGAACAGGTCCTTGCGGTAGCACATGGCGAGCGGGCCGATGTCCGTGCCGTAGCCCATGACCTTGCCGTCCTTGGTGGTGACCGCCTCGGTCTTCCACTTCAGCCAGCGGTCGTCCTCGACCTTCGGGCCGATCTCCTTGAGATCGTTGAACTGCCCGGCCTTCGACATGAACTGGCTCAGGTAGCCCTCTTCGACGCCCTCGATGTCCGCGAGGCCCGATCCCGCGCCGAGCTTCGTGAACAGGTTCTGGTGGTGGGGCTGGCCCTGACCGGTCTTGCGCTGCGTGATCTTGACGTCCGGGTGAGCCGCCTCGTACTCCTTGAACAGCTCCTCGTAGCCGAACTCGTTGAACGTGGCGATGGTCAGCTCGGTCTTTCCGTCTGCGGTCTGACTGGCCCCGCCTGTCCCGCACGCTGTGGTGGCGGCGGCGGACACGGCGGCACAGATCAGCACGCTGATCCAACGGTGTCGCACGGGAGAACTCCTCTGGTCTCGGCGGCGGGTTCTGGGAGCGCTCCCAGACGGGGCAGAGTGTCGTCCCGGCTTCGAACGTGTGTCAAGACACACTTCGGGCCGCACCAGGCGTTTCCGGCCCCGGCCGACGGGATGACCTCGTGGTTCATGGCTCAGGTCACAGTTGGGAAACCTGGGAGCGTTCCCGGAAAAGTGGCCGATGGGTTAACACTGCGTGCCGTTTCCGGCACGCACCGCGTTCCGCAGCTGGTGGCGACGGGTGCGGGCTCGCGGGGCGGAAAGGTTTTGCTGGCAATGGACCGGCTGCGCGGAACGGGTGAGCCGGGCGTGCGGCGTTCGGTCGCAGCGTCGAGGGAGGAACGTGGGGCGGCGGCAGCGCGCGCGGACGGCGTCAGGGGGTGCGGCGACGAGTGCGGGCGGCGTCAGCGGAGTGCCGTGCGGACCGGTTCGAGCGTCCGCTGCCGGACCACAGCGCGTGGCACCCGCGCGTCAGGCCGCCGCGCGTCAGGCGCTCGCGCGGCGCACCAGCGAGGTCGGCAGCAGCAGTGACGGCGGCAGACCGCTGTCGCCCGCCAGCTCGCCCAGCAGCCGCCACGTCATCGTGCGGCCGAGCTGCTCGACGTCCTGCCGGACGGTGGTGAGCGGGGGAGTCGCGGTCGAGGCGAGCAGCGAGTCGTCGAACCCGACCACCGCGACGTCCTCGGGGATGCGCCTGCCGCGGGCGTGCAGCACCTGCAGCACGCCCAGCGCGATGATGTCGGCGGCGACGAACACGGCGTCGATGTCGGGAGCGCGGTCGAGCAGTTCGGTCATGGCCTGGGCGCCGCTCTCCGGGGTGAAGTCGGCCTCCACGACGAGGTCCGCGGGCAACCGGGCCTCGCCCAGGCCCCGGCGCCAGCCGCTGAGCCGGTCGAGGCCCGCCGCCATGTCGCGCGGGCCCGCCACGGTCGCGATCCGGGTGCGTCCGAGTGAGACCAGGTGCCGGACCGCGTCGAGGCCGCCGGTGAAGTTGTCCGAGTCCACGAACGGGACGGAACCCGCGGCCAGCGGGCGGCCGCCCACGACGACCGGGAGGCCCATCTCCTGGAGCCGGTGCGGCAGCGGGTCGTCGCCGTGCAGGCTCACGAGGAGCGCGCCGTCGACGTGGCCGCCCGCCAGGTAGGCGAGGAGGTCGTCGTGGTCCTCCGGGCGGCTCATCATGAGCAGCAACTGGATGCGGCGGCCGGTCAGTTCGGCGTGCACGCCGCGCAGCACCCCGGCGAAGAACGGGTCGCCGAGGACCCGGCTGCCGTGTTCGGACACGATCAGCGCGAGGGCGTTCGCCTTGCTGCCCGCGAGGGAGCGGGCCGCCTGGTTCGGGCTGTACTTCAGATGGGTGATCGCGGTGTGCACGGCGTCGCGGGCCTTGGCGCTCACGTACTGCTCACCGTTGATCACTCTGGAGACCGTCGACTTGGACACGCCGGCGACGCGCGCGACCTCTTCGATCCGCGGTCCGGGCCTGCGTGTCCGGTCGATCTCCGTCATGGAGCACATCGTAGGAGTCCGCGGGCATCATTTCGAACGTGACGAAACGCCCGCGTGTCCACTTCGTGAGAGCGCGACCTCGGATGGGAACGGGGCGGGACGCCTGTGCCGCGCAGAACGTCCCGCCCCGAGGCTCGTCAGGGCTCGGTGCCCCACGTGAGGGAACCGCCGGTGTGGGCGGTCACCCGGTCGAAATCGGTGAGCGAGCCGCTGGTCCGGTAGCTGTGGTCGTCGGCCTGGTTGAAGGAGGACCAATCGGACTTCGCCACGCGAACCTGGATCTCGCCGGTGCTCGCTCCCGCGGCGAGGCTGCCGGAGGCGAACGAGACCTCGGCGTACGCGTCGGCGCCCGTGCGCGCGGCCGGTAGCTTGACCACCCGCACCTGGACTCCCGCGCACCCGATCTGCGCCCAGTCGCACCACACCTGGTACGTCGCCGACGGCGCGTCACCGGTGAACCAGTACCTGATCGTGGTAGTGGTGAGGCTGACCGGCGTGGTGCCGCGGTTCGTCAGCTGGAGCGTGGCGCCGATCTGGTTCGACGTGGCCGCGCCGGATCCCCTGTGCTGCACCGCCAGTGTGCTCGCGACGCCGGGCAGTGTGCGCGTGGTGACCGGGGAACTGGCGGCGGACACGTTGCCCGCCACGTCCCTCGCACGCACCGAGAACGAGTACGGCGTGTCCGGCGTGAGGCCGGTGACCAGCAGGCTGGTCGTGCCCGACGAGCCCGTGACGGTAGTGCCGTCGAGGACGTCGTACCCGGCGACCCCGACGTTGTCGGTCGAGGCCGTCCAGCTCAGCGTCACGCTGGTCGCGCCGGGAACGACGGTCAGTCCACTCGGGACAGACGGGGGAACGCTGTCGGAGACGCCGCCGCCAGGCTCGTTGCCCCACACCGTCCTGCCGTCCTGGCGCAGCACGATCCGGTCGGTCTGCGCGACGGTGTTGCCGCTGCCGAGGCCGGTGTGCGACCAGTCGTTGGCCGGGTCCCACGTGCCGGCGCTGGTGATGCGGAACTGGACCTCCTTGCGGTACGCGGACTGCCCGGCCGGAGCCACGCCGGGGCACGGGATCTCCACGTAGTACACCGAGCCGCTGTGCAGCGCCGGCGCACTCGGTGTGCCGCACTGGTTGTAGTTCGTGGTGACCGTGATCTGGTTCGGTGTGGTGGCGCCGTCGAGAGTGAAGTAGTAGCGCAGCGTGCCGTTGAACGTGCGCGCCGGCCACGCGCTCTTGTTGAGCACGAACGCCTTGATCTCGGTGAACTGGGCCGCGCTCTGGTTCACGGACGCCTGCACGGTCAGCTCGAGGCCGTCCGGGGTCTCGGCCACCGGGAACGACGCGAGCGGGGTGCCGCCGTACTCCCCGTACAGGCGGGCGAGCGCGCCGGTGAAGCCCGCGTTGTAGTCGAGCGCGACCTCGTTCATCACGTAGTCGCTGCGGCTGTCGGTGTAGGCGTCGTTGTTGGTGCTGGGGCCGCCGACCAACGCGCCGTACAGCACGTGACGGCTGGTGACGGGCTCCTGGATGCTGTCGGCCCACGAACCGTGCGCTCCCCGGTGGTGCGGGTTGCGCGGCGGGTTGGTGCCGAAGCCGACGACGTAACTCGCGCCGCGCGGGTTGTCGCCGAGGGCGTAGTTGATCTGTCGCACGCCGAAGTCGTGGTAGGTCCTGGCACGAGCACTGTCGCGAGTGGACAGCCAGTCGGAGTAGGTCAGGGCGGCGAACGCCGTGTTGGCGGCGTAGCGCAACGAACCCCAGCTGTCGAGCACGGCCTGGCCGCCGGGGGAGTAGCGCACGCGGTTGCCGTTGTACCCGGTGGTCCAGAAGTCCAGCCAGCGGTTGGCGTCGGTGATGTAGGCCTGCTCGCCGGTGAGCTTGGCCATCAGGACGTACGCGCCGTAGGACTTGTCGTCCCACGCGATGGTCCACTTGTAGGAGCGTTCGGAGCTCTGCTGCTCGGTGCCGAGCTTCAGGTACTCGGACTTCGCCTTCGTCAGGTAGCTCGCGTCACCGGTGGCGCGGTGCAGCCAGATCGCTCCCCACACGAGCTCGTCCTGGTAGCCGCTCCACGAGTTGTAGAAGCTCGCGGCGTCCGTGATGCACGAGCTGTACTTGCCGCGGTAGGTGTCCGCGAACGAGTAGAGCTGCTTGGCGTGCGTCACCAAGGTGGCCGCGTAGGCCGGATCGGTGTCCTTGAAGACCATCGAGGCCGACGCCATCGCCGCCGCGTACTCGCCCGCGAGGTCGGAGCCGGGGCACGAACTGTCCACTTTGTACGACGGCCGCGCCATCGGCATGACCTCGGCCGAGCCCCACCAGGCGTGGTCGGGGTTGCCCGCGCCGACCTGCCCGTAGACGACGTTGGGGGAGGGGTGCGCCTTGATGATCCAGTCGGTCCCGTGCCGCAGGTTCGCGAGGAGATGCGGCAACTGGCCGGAGCTCGTGTAGGCGGCCCGGTTCTCCACGGCGCCCCAGGCGAGCATCGACACGCTGAACGCGAAGGGCAGCCCGAACTTCACGTGGTCACCGGCGTCGTAGAAACCACCGGACAGGTCGAGCCCCACGTCGGAGCCGTCGCGCAACGCCGAGTCCGCCCGCCAGCTCACGCGGTTGCCCGCGGGCAGCGCGCCCGACCGCTGGGCGTCGTAGAACCAGACCGACTTCTGCAGCGCCTCCCCGTAGTTGAACGCCGGTGCGGCCACTGACGGCGACACCACCGGACCGGCCACCACCGCGAGCGCCGCGACGAGGACGGCTGCCGCGGCTCTGAACAGGCGACTGTGCACGTCAGCCTCCGATGACAGGGGACGAGACGGATCTGGGAGCGCTCCCAGGTCCGGGACTGTAACGGTCACGAAAGCGGTGCGACAGAGGCGTTTCCGCGTTCGACGTCGATTCGACGGGTCTCCTGTCCGCGTTCCACCCGGATGATTACAGTGCGGCCTTCTGGGAACGCTCCCAGATTCGGGAGGTGTGTCATGACCGGAAGGCGCGGTTTCGCGCTCACGGCGGCGTTCGTCTCGGTGGCCGCGAGCATCGGCCTGGCGGTCGTGGCCCCGGCCGCGGCGGCACCGGGGTGCAAGGTGGACTACACGGTGCCGAGCCAGTGGCAGGGCGGGTTCACCGCGAACGTGGCGGTGACCAACGTCGGTGACCGCGTCAACGGCTGGCGGCTGACCTGGACCTGGCCCTCGGGCCAGCAGGTGACCCAGGCCTGGAACGCCACCGTCACGTCGTCCGGCGCCCAGGCCACTGCCGCGGACGTGGGCTACAACGCGGTGATCGAACCGAACGCCAAGGTCTCGTTCGGCTTCAACGGCAGCTGGTCCGGCGCGAACACCGCGCCCACGTCGTTCGCCCTCAACGGCGTCACCTGCACCGGGAGCCCTGGCACACCGACGACCACAACCACGACCACGACGACCACCACCGGGAATCCGGTGCCGGGTGACGCGATGGCGCAGGTGGCGGCGATGCAGCCGGGGTGGAACCTCGGCAACACGCTGGACGCGACCGGCAGCGACGAGACGTCCTGGGGCAACCCGCGCGTCACGGAGGCCCTGCTGGAGAACGTGAAGGCGCAGGGCTTCAAGAGCATCCGCATCCCCGTCACGTGGGGCCAGCACCAGGCGCCGGACCACACGATCGAGGCGGCCTACCTCAACCGCGTCAAGGAGGTCGTCGGCTGGGCGCTGGAGGACGGCTTCCAGGTGATGATCAACATCCACCACGACTCGTGGCAGTGGATCTCGGCCATGCCGTCGAACCGCACCGGCGTGCTCACCCGGTACAACGCGATCTGGACCCAGCTGGCCGCCGCCTTCAAGGACTCTCCTGGCAGGCTGGTGTTCGAGAGCGTCAACGAACCGCAGTTCACCGGTAGTTCCGGCGACGCCCAGAACGCCGAGTTGCTGCACGAGCTGAACGCGTCGTTCCGCACCATCGTGCGGGGTTCCGGTGGCAACAACTCGAGCCGGCTCCTCGTGCTGCCGACCCTGCACACGTCATCGGACCAGGCGCGGCTCGACGAGCTGGCCACGTCGATCCGCGGGTTCAACGACCCGAACCTGATCGCGACCGTGCACTACTACGGCTACTGGCCGTTCAGCGTGAACGTCGCCGGCGGCACCCGGTACGACGCGACCGCGCAGAAGGACCTGACCGACTCGTTCGACCGCGTGTACAACACCTTCGTCTCGCGCGGTGTCCCGGTGATCCTCGGCGAGTACGGGCTGCTCGGGTTCGACCGGCACACCGGCACGATCGAGCAGGGCGAGAAGCTCAAGTTCTTCGAGCACCTCGGCTACTACGCACGCACCAAGAAGATCACGACGATGCTGTGGGACAACGGCCAGCACCTCGGCCGCACGTCGTTCCAGTGGAGCGACCCCGAACTGATCGCGCAGATCAAGTCGAGCTGGGCGACCCGCTCCGGCACGGCGTCGACCGACCAGGTCTTCAGCGCCCGCTCCAGCGCCGTCACCGCGAAGACGATCACGTTGAACACCAACGGGACCACGTTCAGCGGTCTGCGCCAGGGCAGCACGGAACTGGTGCGCGGCACCGACTACACGGTCTCGGGTGACCAGCTCACCCTGACGCAGGCGGCAATGACGAGGTTGAGCGGTTCGCGCGCCTACGGCACGAACGCCGTTCTCACCGCCCACTTCTCGGCGGGTGTGCCGTGGCGGGTCAACCTGATCACGCACGACACACCGGTGCTGTCCGCCGCGACCGGCACGACGGCCTCGTTCTCGATCCCGACCACGTTCCGCGGCGACCTGCTCGCCACGATGGAGGCGAAGTACGCCGACGGGTCGAACGCGGGACCGCACAACTGGACGTCCTACAAGGAGTTCGACAAGGCGTTCGCGCCGAACTACACCACCGGCGCGACGACGCTGACCCCGGAGTTCTTCGCCGAGGTCAACGACAACGCGCGGGTGACGCTGACGTTCCACTACTGGAGCGGCGCCACCGTCACCTACCACGTCACCAGGTCCGGCAGCTCGGTCACGGGGAGTCTGTGACCTTGAGGCCGCGGCGCAGCGCCTCCACCTCGTCCGCGAACATCCGGCGGGAGATCTCGGCGCTCTCGATGAGCGACGAGCCGTGGAACGTGGCGGGGTAGAGGCGCAGCTCGGTCGGCACACCCGCGTGCGCGAGCCGGCGTGCGTACTCGACGCCCTCGTCGCGCAGCGGGTCGTACTGGCAGGTGGTGACGAACGCGGGCGGCAGGCCGGTGAGGTCTGTCGCCCTGGCGGGGGCGGCGTACGGCGAGACGTCGTCGCCGCCCGGTTCGGTGCCCAGGTAGGCGGTCCAGCTGTAGATCGCGTTGGGACGGTTCCACAGCGGGGTGTCGACGTAGTCCCGCATCGACTCTGTGTCGAGCCGGTCGTCCAGCTCGGGGATGCCGAGCAGCTGGAACGCCAGCTCGGGGCCACCGCGGTCGCGCGCCAGCAGCACCGTTCCGGCGGTGAGCCCGCCACCCGCGCTCTCGCCGCCGACGCCGAGCCGCGCCGGGTCGATGCCCAGCTCGACGGCCTTGGCCGCGGTCCACGTCAGTGCCGCGTAGCAGTCCTCGACCGGCGCCGGGAACGGGTGCTCGGGCGCCAACCGGTAGCCCACGGACACGACGACGATGTTCAGTTCGTCCACGAGCTTCAGCACGTGCGACTCGAACATCTCGACGCTGCCGATGATGAACCCGCCGCCGTGGATGTAGACGAGTCCGGGCACGGGGTTCTCGCGGCCCGCACGGCCGTAGACCCGCACCCGCACGTCCGGGGCGCCGGACGGGCCGGGCACCGTCTCGTCGCGGACGTCGATCGGGTTCGCCGGCTCGTACGCCGGTATGAGGCCCGCCAGCTCCGACTGCTGGCCGCGGGCGCCTTGGAGCGCCTCGTGGTCGGTCATGGTCAGCTGCGGCAGCATGTCGAGCCAGGGCAGCAGTTCCGGGTCGATGTCGTAGCTCATGGGACCAATCCTCGACTTGACGCGGTGGTGCGGGCAGCCGACACGTGGCGGGCGATTCGGCCACCCGGCCAGCCACCTGTCGGGGATATGGTGACGGGATGAAGGGCCTGCTGCTGAGGTTGTCCGGGCTGGACGCCGACGCCGAGAGCGCGGTGAGGGTGATCGGGTTCTTCGATCGCCTGATCACCGAGCGCGCGGGCCTGGACGCGTTGGTGCGCAGCACGTCCGAACTCGCCGGCTGCCCGGTCGGCCTGCACGCGCCCGGCCAGGGCCTCTCGCTGCGGGCCGAGGCCGGCGGCGCGGTCGCGGCGGCCCCGGTGCCCGCGAAGGCCTCGGTGCGCGCACTCGAGGGCGGCGTGCAGGTCTGGGTCGCGCGGCCGGGCACGCCCGCGCCGCTCGACGACATGCTGCTGGAACGGTTCGCGATCGCCGCCGCCGTGCTGCTCGAGCACTCCAGCGTGCCGCTGCCGGAACTCGGTGATCCCGCGCTGGTCGAGCTGGTCCTCTCCGAAAGTGTTGGCACCGCGGAACGTTCGCGCGCTTTGCACCTGCTGGGCATCGCGGCCACGGCGCCGTTGCGGGTGCTGGCGGCGACCGGTGAGGTGCCCGGCCGGTCGGCGCTGGTCGGTGACGTGCGAGCGGTGCTCAGCGCCGAGGTGCCGCAGACGGGCGGGCGGCTCGGCGTCGGACCGCTCCTGCCCGCGATCGAGGCGGCTCGGTCCTGGCACGCCGCGCGCACCGCGTTGAAGTACACATCGGACGGTGAACCGGTGGTGTGGTGGGAGAAGCTCGGCGGTCTCGCGCTGCTGGCCGAACAGCTCGACCCGGCCGACATCGCGGCGCTGCCGGACGTCCGTGCGCTCGGCGTGCTGGCCGCCGAACCCGGGATGATCACGATGCTCGACGCGCTGTGCACGACGGGTTCGGTTCGCAAGGCGGCAGGGGTGCTGCACCGCCACCACAGCACGATGACCGCGCGGCTGGCCCGTGCCGAGACGGCGCTCGGGTTCGAGCTCGACTCGGCGTCGGGGCGGTTCCGGCTCCACCTCGCGTTGATGCTGAGGCGGCTAATCTCAAGCGCATGATCGACTTGACGGAAGAGTCCGTGGAGCAGCTGGTCGTGGGCTGGCGTGCGATGGTGCTGGACCGGAACCCGGACGCCGACGTGCGCGACCTCCCCGGTATCGTGGTGCGGTGGGCGGACAGCCGCTTCCCGTTCTGGAACTGCGTGACCCTCACCGAGCCCGGCATCGGCGCCGACCTGCTCGCCCAGCGCTTCACCGAGGCCGCGGACGTCATGCGCGCCAAGGAGAACTTCGGTTTCCTGTGGGTGTTCGAGGGCTTGGCGGAAGGCGCCGACCTCGACGCGCTGGCCGGCCGGGCCGGGTTCGAGTACGCGTTTCCCGGCACCGGGATGGCGGGTGACCTGCTGCCGATCGAGGAGCCTTCCCACACCGAGCTGACGTTCGAGCGGGTGACCACCGACGAGCAGCTGCTGGCGTACGCGGACATCAACTCCCGTGCCTACGGGTTCGACCTGGAGGCCGGACGGGACGGCATCGCGGCCTCGGCGCTGTGGAAGAGCGGGGTGCACGCGTACCTGGGCCTGAAGGACGGCGTGCCGGTGACATGTGCGGGCGCGGTCGAGACGGCCGGGCGGTTGTTCGTGGTGCTGGTCGCGACCGATCCCGGGCACGAGCGCCGGGGTTACGGCGAGGCGGTGACGCGCAAGGCGTTGCACGAGGCGTGGCGGGCGACCGGGATCACCCGCGCCACGCTGCACGCCACGGCGGCCGGAGCGCCGGTCTACCCGCGGATCGGGTTCGAGCCGGCGGCGCCGATGCGGTTCTACGCGCTCAAGGGCTGACGGGCGCGGCCCACAGGCCGACGAGCGCGTCCACCAGGCCCGTCGCGGCGTCCGGCCAGCTCGCGCGCGGCGTCGGGGTGCCGTCGGAGAGGGCGCGCTCGCGTTCGGCGATCATGTGCACGAGCAGCTGGCGGGCCATGTCGTGGCGTTCGGCCCGGACGTCGGGCGGCAGGTCGGCGAGGCAGGCGTTCAGGCCCGCCAGGATGCGCATCTGCGACGGCGACGAGCGCGTCTCCTCGACGAGGATCGGCCGCAGCGTCGGGTCGGTCATCACCTGGGCGCCGAACCGCGCGAACCAGGTGGGGCTGCCGACCGCGTCCAGGTGTTCGGTGGCGGGGCGGACCAGGCAGTCGAGCCAGTCGCGCAGGCCGGGGGAGGGGCCGAGGCCCGCGACCATGCGCTGCCGGATCTCCTCGACGTGCGCCAGGTGCCTGCGCGCGATAGCCCGCACGAGGTCGGCCTTGGTGCCGAAGTGGTAGCCGACCGCGGTGTTGTTGCCCTGCCCGGCCGCCTCGCTGACCTGCCGGTTCGACACCGCCACCACGCCGTGCTCGGCGAACAGCCGCTCGGCCGCGGTCAGGATCAGCTCGCGGGTGGCGTGCGCGCGCTCCGCCCTGGACCGGGCGTCCACCTTGTTCATCGTCACTCCCGCTTCGGACATCCGCGACATCCTTGCACCGCTCGATCTTAAGTCAAGTGACTGACTTAGACTCGGTCGCGTGCTCCTCGAAGAAACGCGTCCGGTGGCGCGCCCGAACGTCGTCGTGGCCGTCCTCGCGATGGGCGGCATCGTCGTTTCGCTGATGCAGACCCTCGTCATCCCGCTCCTGCCGAGGTTTCCGCAGCTCCTGGGCTCGTCGCCGGGCGACACCACGTGGGTGATCACCTCCACGCTGCTCGCCGGCGCGGTCGCGACGCCCGTCATCGGCCGGCTCGGCGACATGTACGGCAAGCGCCGCATGCTCCTGATCAGCCTGGTCATGGTGGTCGTGGGCTCGGTGATCGCGGCGCTGAGCTACTCGCTGGTGCCGCTCGTCGTCGGCCGCGTGGTGCAGGGCATGGCGGTCGGCGTGATCCCGCTCGGCATCAGCATCATGCGCGACGAACTGCCACGCGAACGGCTGGCCGGGGCGACCGCGCTGATGAGCGCCTCGCTCGGCGTCGGCGGCGCGCTCGGCCTGCCCGCGGCGGCGATCCTGGTCGAGCAGAGCGACTGGCACATGCTGTTCTGGACGTCGGCGGGAGCGGGCGCCCTGGCCCTGGCGGCGGTGCTGGTCTGGGTGCCGGAGTCACCGGTCCGCAGCGGTGGCCGCTTCGACGTCCCCGGCGCGCTCGGGCTCTCGGTCGCGCTGATCTGCCTGCTGCTCGGCGTGTCCAAGGCGTCGGCGTGGAGCGGCGGCGCCGTCACGGGCCTGTTCGTCGTCTCCGCCGCCGTGCTGGGCCTGTGGGGCTGGTGGGAGCTGAGGTCGCCGCAGCCGCTGGTCGACCTGCGCACCACGGCCCGGCGCCAGGTGCTGCTGACCAACATCGCGTCGGTGTCGTTCGCGTTCGCCCTGTTCGCGCAGTCGCTGGTGCTGCCACAGGTCCTGCAGCTGCCGGTCGCCACCGGCCACGGCCTCGGGCAGTCGCTGCTCGTCACGGGCCTGGTGCTGGTGCCGTCCGGCCTGGTCATGATGGCGACGGCGCCGGTGTCCGCCCGCATCTCGAACGCGCGCGGCCCCCGCGTCACGCTGATCCTGGGCGCCCTGGTGGTCGCGTTCGGTTACGGCGCGGGCGTTTTCATGCTGACGGAGATCTGGCAGCTCGTCGTCGTCTCGGCGGTGATCGGCGCCGGCATCGGCCTGGGTTACGGCGCGATGCCCGCCCTGATCATGGGCGCCGTGCCGACATCGGAGACGGCCGCGGCCAACAGCCTCAACACCCTGATGCGCGCGATCGGCACGTCGGTGTCGAGCGCGGTGGCGGGCGTGGTGCTCACGCAGGTGGGTGCGCCGTTCAGCTTCCAGCTCATCATGGGCCTGGGCGCCGCGACCGCGCTGCTCGCAGTCGTGGTCGCGGCGTTCATCCCCCCGGCACGTCAGGTCAGCTGAAGAACCGCGTGATCTCCCCGGCCACGAACTCCGGCTGCTCCTCGGCGAGCCAGTGGCCGGACCCGTCGACCCGCACGACCTCGAACTGGTTCGCGACGTTCGGCAGCGCGCCCAGGAACTGGTCGTAGGACGAGATCGAGGCGAGGCCCAGCACCGGGGCCGCCAGCTTCGCGTACGTCTTGCCGTCCGCGATGTCCTGGTGGAACGCCTGGTACCAGCCGTTGCTCGCGCGGATGGCGTCCGGCGAGTTGTAGTTCTGGGCGTAGATCCGCCGTGACCGCTCGTCGATGGCGGACGGCGTGAACGCGGTGTTGGCGAACAGCCAGTCGATCAGGTAGCGGAACCGGCCGGCGAGCAGCTGCTCGGGCAGGCCCATGACCTGGTTGAACGCGAACCACCACACGCTGAAGCCGCCCGGCGGGGGCAGCAGCGGGATCTGGTAGAAGCTCTCGTCGGGGTGCAGCACGTCCATGAACGCGACCTTCTTCGTCGCGTCCGGGAAGTTGGCCGCGAAGGAGAACGCGACCATGCTGCCCAGGTCGTGCCCGACGACGTTGACCTTGCTGTACCCGAGCTTCTTCACGAGCTCGTGCAGGTCGGCCGCCATCGTCTTCTTGTCGTACCCGCCCGCGGGCTTGTCGGAGCTGCCCTGCCCGCGCATGTCGACCGCGATCACCCGGAACTTCGAGGCGAGTGCGGGCAGGATCTTGTTGTACAGCCACCAGGTCTGCGGCCACCCGGCCAGCAGGACCAGCGGCTCGCCCCGCCCGCCGGTGACGTAGTGCAGGCGCACCCCGTTGACCTGCGCGTAGTTGTGCTTGAAGCCGGGGAGGTTCGGCTCCGGTGCCGTCCTCTCCGCGTCGGCACCGGCGGTCCCCGTGCTCGCGGCGAGTGCGGCGCCCGCACCCAGCGCGAACATCTTGCGCCTGTTCAGTTCCATCGTCCCCTGCCCCCTCCGGTTTGCTCGGCGCGGACATCCGAACAAGCGCGGCTCGAGCCTGGGTGGAGATCAGGGAACGAGGTGGTAGGCGACCGTCGGCCAGACCTCGCCCTTGATCTCGCGGTCCTCGTCGCGGGCGGGATCGCGGACGAACCCGGCCCGTTCGGCGACCTTGCGCGAGCCGAGGTTGTCGCGGTGCGTCCACAGCCTCAGCTCGGTCACCGCGCGGTTCGTCAGGATCCACGCGACGAACTCGGTGAGCGCCTGGGACGCCAGCCCCCTGCCGCGCGCTTCGGGGGCCACGAGGTAGGACAGGTGGCCGATGCCGTCCGCGAGGTCGACGGCGACGTTGCCGCAGCGTTCACCCGCGTCCTCGATGCAGAACGAGGCGGTAGTCGGGTTGCCGGGCAGGGCCTCGATCGCGGCCGCGACCTGCTCGGCGGTGATCGTGGGCGGGTCGGTCGTGTAGCGCTGGACCTCCGGGTCCCTGGTGGTCTCCGCGTACCAGGCCGCGTCCTCGACGGTCCACTCGCGCAGCCTCATCCCAGTTCCGCCGAGTCCGTGAGCCGCAGCTTGCGCCGCGCCCGCTGGTAGAACGTCGTCATCCCGAGCCGCACCACCCGCGCGGCACCGGCCCGTCCGCGCAACGACACCCGCTGACCGGGTTCGACGTAGCCCGCGACGATGCCGTCCACCTCGACGGCGAGGCGGCCGCTCGACGGCAGCAGGTCGAGGTCGACCTCGTCGTTCACCGAGAGCACGACGCCGCGGCTGTACGCGGAGTGCGGGGCGGCCGGGGTGACGAGCAGAGCTTCGACGGACGGGCTGGTGATCGGGCCGCCCGCCGAGAAGCTGTAGGCGGTGGAACCGGTCGGGGTCGCGACGATGACGGCGTCGGCGGAGTAGCTGACGAACGGCTGGCCGGCCACGTGGACGGCGACGCGGGCGTTGCCCTCGCCGGGGATGCGGACGACGGCGACGTCGTTGAACGCGGTGACCTTCTGGCCGTTGAACACCGCGTCGACGGCCAGGCGGGGTTCGACGGTGAAGTCGTGGGCGTCGATGGCGGACAGGGCCGCGGGCAGGTCCGGGACGTCGACCTCGGCCAGGAAGCCGAGTTTGCCCAGGTTGACGCCCAGGACCGGGGCCTTCTCGCCGTCGGCCAGGCGCATGGCGCGCAGCATCGTGCCGTCGCCGCCGAGGCTCACGACCAGGTCGGCGCGGCGGCCCAGCTCCTCCGCGGTGACCGGGGTGGCCTCGCAGCGCAGGCGCTGGATCTCGTCGGAGATGCCGAGGATCTCGACACCGCGGTGGGTCGCCCAGCCGAGGACGGCCTCGACGGCGGCGGCGGAGTCTCGTCGCGGGTGCAGCACCAGGCCGGCGGCGTGCACGTCAGGTCGTCCTCTGTCGGGTCACCTCACCAGTCTGCCGAAATCCGGCGCGGTGTGCGGGTTCTCAGCCGTTCGGCCGATGTTCCCGGTCCTGAACCGGCCGTTCGGCGCACGGGGGTGGCCGGGAGGAGGAGTCCGGAGTGGACGCGGATTCCTAGGTTGGCTGCATGACCATCCTGCTAGCCGATCCGGTCGTGCGCACCGTCCGCGTGCTCGACAACGGGGATCCTTTGGTGCCATTGGACCACGCGCCCGGCGTGCTGGTGCGGGAAGGGCTCGCGCGGCGGCTCGACGTGGCTCGCGCGCTGCTTCCGTCCGGTGTGGACCTGCGGGTGGTCGAGGGGCACCGCACCGTCGCCGGCCAGAGCGCGATCATCGAGCGGTACACGGCCGAACTGGCGGAGCTCCACCCCGCGGCCGACGCCGTCGAGCTCAGCCGGTTGTCGAGCCGGTTCGTGGCACCGCTGGCCGTCGCGCCGCACGTCGCGGGCGCGGCGGTGGACCTGACGCTGGTCACGACGTCGGGCGCGGAACTGTGGATGGGCACGGCGATCGACGCCACGCCCGAGGAGAGCGACGGCGCGTGCTTCTTCGGCGCACCGGTCGACGACGAGGCCCGCCACAACCGAACAGTGCTGGCCGACGCCCTCGGGAGCGCCGGCCTGATCAACTACCCGACCGAGTGGTGGCACTGGTCCTACGGCGACCGCTACTGGGCGCTGCTGACCGGCGCCGACCACGCCGTCTACGGACCGGTGGAGGTGCCTGCGTGGGCGCGCTCGTGACGAGTGTCCGCCAGGTCTCGGCGGCGCCCGGGCTCTCGGTGGACCTCACTGCGGTGGCCGCCAACACGCGGCGGTTCGTCTCGTGGGCGCGCGGTGGCGTCATGGCGGTGGTGAAGGCGGACGGGTTCGGGCACGGCTTGGGGGACGTCGCGCGCACGGCCGTCGCGAGTGGAGCGACGTGGATCGGGGTCACGTCGCTGGCGGAGGCCGTGGCGGTGCGGGAGTCCGGTGTGGACGTTCCGGTGCTCAGCTGGCTCAACCCCGCCGATGTGGACGTGCGCACGGCCGTCCGGTACGGGATCGACCTGAGCGTGCCGGGCCTGGAGCACCTCGCGGCGCTGGACGGCGGGGTGCGGGTGCACCTGCAGCTGGACACGGGCATGGCGCGGGACGGGGCCGCGCCGGAGTCGTGGCTGTCGCTGATGTCGGCCGCACGCCGTGCGGAACTGGCCGGGAGGGTCTCGGTCGTCGGAGTGATGGGACATCTGCCCTGTGCCGACATGCCTGGAGCGAGTGAGCCCGGCAAGCGCGCGTTCACCAGAGGAGTCGAGATGGCGCGCCAAGCGGGCCTGCGGCCCTCGGTGCGGCACCTCGCGGCCACGAGCGCAGCGCTGACCGACCCCGGCACCCACCTGGACGTCGTCCGGATCGGGGCAGGGCTGGTGGGGATCGACCCGTCCGGGACCACCCGGCTGCGTTCCGCCCTGCGGTTCACGGCGCCGGTGGTCCAGGTGCGGCGGGTCGCGGCGGGAACGGGGGTCGGGTACGGGCACTCGTACGTCACCGACCGCGAGACGACGCTGGCGCTGCTGCCGGTGGGCTATGCGGATGGCTTGCCGCGCACCGCTTCCGGCCGTGCCGAGGTGTGGCTGGCGGGAAGACGCCGGTCGGTCGCCGGGGTGATCTCGATGGACCAGGTCGTGGTCGACGCCGGGGACGACGCGGTGATGCCCGGAGACGAGGCAGTGGTGTTCGGACCGGGGGAGAACGGCGAGCCGACCGTGGGGGACTGGGCGCGGTGGGCGGGGACGATCCCGCACGAGATCGTGACGGGCATCGGGGCGAGGGTGCGGAGGAGCGTTCGATGAGGGGCATCCGCGTCGCCGTGATCGGCGGCGGGCAGAACTGCGAGCACGACGTCTCGGTGGCGTCGGCGGCGTCGGTGCGGGCGGCGCTCGACCCGGCGCGGTACGAGGCCGTGTCGCTCACGATCGGCCGCGATGGCCGGTGGCACGGGCAGGACGGCCAGGTGCTCGACACGCTGACGTCCGGCAGCCTGGCCGCCGCGCTCGACGTGCTGGCGACCTGCGACGTGGTGCTGCCGCTGGTCCACGGGCCGTTGGGGGAGGACGGCACGCTGGCGGGCCTGTGCGAACTGGCCGGTGTGCCGTACGTCGGTTCACCGCTGAGGGCCGGCGCGCTCGCGATGGACAAGTGGGCCACCAAGCTCGTCGCCGAGGCCGTCGGGGTCCGCACGGCGAGGGGATCGCTGGTCACCAACGCGTCCACTGTGGACTTCACCGGGCCGGTCGTGGTGAAGCCGGTGGCAGCGGGATCGAGCTTCGGGGTGGCGCTCGTCGAGCGCGAGGAGGACCTCGGACCCGCTGTGCGCCGGGCGCTGGAACTGGACGACCGCGTGCTGGTCGAGGAGGTCCTGGCCGGCCGGGAGATCGACGTCGCGGTCCTCGACGACCCGGACGAGGGCCGCCGGACCGGTCCGCCGCTGGAGATCCGGGTCCCCGGGCTCTTCGACACGACCGTGAAGTACGACGGCAGCGCCCAGTTCGTGATCCCGGCCCCGCTGGACGACACCGAGCTGAAGGCGCTGGAGGACGCGGCGCTCAGGGTCTACGAGGCGCTCGGCTGCCGCGGGCTCGCGCGGGTCGACTTCTTCCTGACCCGGGACGGGTTCGTGCTGAACGAGGTCAACACCATGCCGGGCATGACGGCGGAATCGCAGGTGCCCAAGATGTTCGCGGTCACCGGACTGTCCTATCCGGACCTGCTGGACAAGCTGGTCCGGGGAGCGGTGCGGTGAGGCGCATCGCCGGACTGGACGTGCTGCGAGGTATCGCGATCCTCCTCGTGATGCTGCGCCACGCGTTCCCCGACGTGTTCCCCGGTGCCGGTGTGGTCGGCGTGGTCGTGTTCTTCACGCTCAGCGGCTACCTGATCACCGGCGTCCTGCAACGGGAGCTGCAGGCGAAGGGACGTGTCGACTTCAAGCGGTTCTACCTGCGGCGGGCTCGCAGGCTGCTGCCCGCGTTGATAGCGCTCACAGTGGTCTTCGCCGTCGTCACGCTGGTGTTCGACCCGTTGGGAGAACGCGACAAGCTGCTCAGGACCGTGATCGTCCTGGTCACGTTCACGGGCAATCTGCCGATCAGCGGCGTGAGCCCGGCGGCGTTCCACGGCTGGACGCTCGCGACCGAGGAGCAGTTCTACCTGCTGTGGCCGGCTCTGCTGGCCTTCGCCTGGGTCCGCGACCGGACGGGCGCGGCCCTCGTCGTCACGGCACTGGGAGCGCTCGCGGCCTGCACGGCCACGCTGGTCTGGCTGTGGCCGGACGCCGACAACGCCTACGCGCTGCCGACGTCGTGGTTCGTGTGCTTCGTGATCGGCGCCGCGACCAGGCTCAAGCTCACGAGCGCCCCGCGCTGGGCCGTGCCGATCGCACTGGCCGGCCTCGCCGTGCTCTCGGTCGTCCCGCTGCGGGGCCACGCGCTGACCTACCTCGTCGCGGGCCCGGCCATCGCGGCCTGCACGGCCGTGCTGCTGCTGGTCTGGTCGAAGTGGGAGCAGGTCGCGACGCCGATCAAGCCGCTCGTGGCGCTGGGCACCCTGTCCTATGGCGCCTACCTGTGGAACTACCCGCTGACGTTGTGGCTGCGGCCGGAACTGGGCGTCGCCGCCGGGCCGGTCGCGGCGGCGCTCACGATCGCGGCGGCGGCGCTCAGCTGGCGTTACGTCGAGGAACCGGTCATGCGACGAGGTAGCCGTTCACCAGAGCGAGCCACGCCTGCCTGAGGTTTCTTCCGGATCGCCGTTGTTCACCGTTGTTTCTTCACGCCGGCGCCTCGACCGTGAAGAACCTTCTCCCGCTACACAGGGCGGCGGGAGAAGGGGGAAGAGCATGAATGACGAGGTGGGCCTGCCGAGATCGTCCTGACGAAGGTCGTCACGGACAGGGCGGGGTGAGGTCGACGTCCGGGAAGTAGCGGTTCCAGTCGGGGGCGGACAGGGGCGGCGACACCGCGGCGCAGATGCGTCCGGCGGCGTGGCCGGCGTCGGCCTCCCACGCTCGTGCGGTCCGATCGCCGCCCGCGCTGAGCAGCGTGCGGCCGTCGGGGAGGAACGCGAGCGCGTAGACGCGTTCGGTGTGGCCGGACAGGGTGGCCAGCGGGGTGTGGTCGTCCGTCCGCCACAGCCGGACGTCGTGGTCGGCGCTCGCACTGGCCAGGGTCGTGCCGTCGGGGGAGAACGCCACGGCGTGCACGGTGTCGGTGTGGCCGGTGAGCTCGGAGCTGAGCTCACCGGTCGCGGCATCCCACACGCGGACGGCGAAGTCGGTGCCGCCGGTGGCGAGGAACCGGCCGTCCGGGCTGAACGCGACCGACTTGACGACGTGCGACCGGCCGCTGACGTGCGTGGTCACCCGGCGCAGGTCGAGGTCCCAGACGCGCACGCTGAAGTCGGCGGAGCCGCTGGCCAGCCGGTGGCCGTCGGGGCTGAAGGCGAGGGACTCCACGGAGTCCGAATGGCCGAGCAGGGTGCCGGTCGTGGCGCCCGTCCGCGCGTCCCACAGGACGATGGCGCGGTCTGTGCCCGCGGTGGCGATGGTCGAGCCGTCCGGGCTGATGGCGAGCGTGTTGACGGCGTCGGTGTGGCCCGCGAGGTCAGGAAGCTCCACGGGCGTGCCGCCGCTGACGTCCCAGCGGTGCACGCGGTGGTCGGCGCTGGCGGCGAGCAGGGTCCTGCCGTCGGGCGTGAACCTCACCGCGTTGACGGCGTCGGCGGGCCCTCTCAGGACGCTCAGGAGCATGCCGTCCTGCCACAGCTTCACGGTGCGGTCGTAGCTGCCGGTCGCGACGATCCTGCCGTTCGTGGCGACGGCGTAGACGGAGTCGCTGTGCGCCTGCAGGAGCTCACCGGGCAGGTCCCACAGGCGGACGGTGTGGTCGTCGCTCGCGGTCGCCAGCGTCGTCCCGGCGAACGTGGCCGCGACGACCCCGGCGGTGTGGCCCGCCAGCACGAGCGGGTCGGGGCGGTCCAGGTCCCAGACACGGGCCGTGCGGTCGACCGACGTGCTCGCGAGACGGCCGTCGGGGCTGAACGCCAGGCCGCGCACGACGTCGGTGTGGCCGGACAGCGTGCGCGGCTCGCCGCCGTTCGTCGGCCAGACCCGGACATCGCGGTCGTGGCTGATGGCGATGTTCTGACCGTCCAGGCTGATGGCGATCGCGTGGACCGGCCCCTTGCCCGGCAGCGTGTGCGCGGTGGTGTTCTTGAGGTCCCAGACCAGCGCTGTGCCGTCCCAGGTGCCGGTGACGAGCCGGTCCGGGCCGAACGCGAGTGAGATGACGGCTCCGGGATGGGGCAGTTCGGCGATCTTCTTCGGGCTGCGCAGGTCGGTGAGGTCCCACAGCCGGACGACCCCGTCGGTGCTCGCGGTGGCCAGCACCCGGTCGTCGCTGCTGAACGCCACGGCGTTGACCTGCTCGACGTGGCTGAGGGTGGCGAGTGCGGTGCCGGTGCTCGCGTCCCACAGACGGGCCGTGCGGTCCCATCCGGCCGTGGCCAGGATCGCGCCGTCGGAGTTGAACGCGACCTTCACGACGTTGTCCGTGTGGCCGGTGAGCTTCGAGACGTCGCGCGGGTGGTGCGGGTCGGCCACGTCGACGACCCCGACCGTGTGATCCCGGCTGGAGCTGGCGAGCAGCTTGCGCCGCGGCGAGTACGCGACGGAGTTGACGTTGTCGGTGTGGCCGGTCAGTCGGGTGGCGTAGAACGGCGTGAACGCGCTGAGCACGGCGCTGCGGGCGTCCGGCGTGGGGGAGAGCCGGTACGCGGCGAGCGCGAGCTGGGCGGCCAGCGCCGGATCGCTGCCGCGCAGGCGCTGGGCGTCCTGGGCGACCTTCTGGGAGAGCGCGCTGTTGCGCTGCCTGGTCGACTCCCCGGTGGCCTGCATCGCCGTGACGGTGATGCCGGTGACGATGATCAGCAACAGGGTCAGCAGGCCGACGAGGACCTGCAGCCGCCGCCGGTCCTTCCGGGTGCTCGCGAGCTCGGCGGACTCCGCGGTGACGCTGGCGGTGAGGAACTCGCGTTCGCGGGTGGTCAGCGGGTGCGGCGGCTCGGCCAGCCACGGGCGGAACGCGCCGAGGCGGGCGCCGCGGACCAGTGCGCCGGGATCGCGGTCGAGCGACTCCCACACCGTCGCCGACTCGGCCAGGTCGCGGTGGGCGCGCAGGCCGTCGCGGTCGGCCGCGAGCCACTCCCGCAGCCTCGGCCAGCAGCGGAGCAACGCCTCGTGCGTGATCTCGACCCGGTCGTGGTCGACGGTGATCAGCCGGTGGGTGGTCAGCGCCTCCAGCACCAGCGCGGTGTCCGGTTCGTCGTCGAGCTCGTCGCGGTGGACGCGGCGCTTGGTGTCCTCGGTGCCGTCGCCGATCGCGGTGAGCCGGAGGAACAACGACCGTACGACCTCCTGCTGCCGTTCGGTCAGCCCGGCGAACACCGACTCGGCCGTGCGGGTCAGCGCGCCCTCGAACCCGCCGGCGGCGCGGAACCCCTGCAGCGTCAGGGTGTTGCCCTTGCGGCGGCGCCACGTCTCCAGCAGGGCGTGCGAGAGCAACGGCAGCGCGCCCGCCTGTTCGACGCAGTTCGCGACGAGCTCGGCGACCAGTGCGGTCTCGACGGTGTGCCCGATGCGCCTGGCCGGTTGGACGATCGCGGCGCGCAGCTCGTCCGTGCTCATCGGGCCGACCGTGAGCTGGGCGCGTCCCATGGCCTCGACGAGGGCGGGGAAGTCCGTGCAGTGGCCGTAGAAGTCGGCGCGTACACCCAGCACGACCCGGTGCGCGGTGACGACGTCGACGAAGCGCCTGCGGGTGTCGCGGTCCTCGCAGAGGGTGAAGACCTCCTCGAACTGGTCGACCACGAGAACGGTGTCCTCGTCCCGACGCGCTTTGGAGCACTCCTCCACCGGACTCGGACCGGGCGTGAACAGCACGGCCCGGTCTCCGAGTCGAGGCATCAGACCGGCTCTGAGCAGCGACGACTTGCCCGCCCCTGACGCGCCGACGACCACGACGACGCGTTCTTCCGCGACCAGGCGGACGAGGCGGTCGATCAGGCGGTCGCGGCCGAAGAACCGTTCGGCGTCCTGCTGCCCGAACGCGGTCAGCCCGGCGTACGGCGAGCTGAGGTCCTGCTCCGGCGGCGCCTCGGTCGCGGCGGTGGCGTGCCAGCGGCGTTCCCACTCCTCCTCGGAACCGCCGCACGCCCGCACGTAGGCGAGCGTGACCTGCAGCGTCGGCAGCTTGCGCCCGGCGGCGGCCTGGGACAGCGCCGCCTCCGAGTAGTGCGTCACCGAACTGAGCTGGCGGTAGGTGGGGCTGCCCGCCCGCTCCCGCAACGACCTGAGCTCCCGCGCGAACGTGAGCACGGCCGAGTCACCCGCGTCGAGCGGCCGTTCCTTGCGTGGCATCCCCGGTTCCCCCTCGCACTCCCCGAGGAAGGAACCTAGCGGCAGAAGTCCGTGATCGTGCCGGTCAGGACGTCGGTGAGCCGGTCGAGCGACGCGAGGTCGACGTACTCGACCGCCGCGTGGGCGCCCGCGCCGTCGACGCCGAACAGCAGGCAGGGGATGCCGGCGCGGTCCAGCAGGGCGCAGTCGGTCCAGAACGGCTCGGCGCGGATGACCGGCGGCGCGCCGAGGTTGGCCACGAGCGTGCGGACGATCTCGGCGTCCGGGTCGGCCTCGAACGGGTCCCTGGCGAGGCCTCGGGTGAGCGTGGCCCGGAAGTCCGGGACCGTCGCGGTCAGGTGGCCGAGGATCGCGCGCAGCTCGTCCTCGGTCTGCTGCGGCGACTCTCCGGGGACCGTGCGGCGTTCGAGGGTGATCCGGCAGGCCGACGGGTAGGTCGAGGCCTCCTCGCCGCCGCTGATCAGCGAGGCGTGGACCGTGCCGGTGCCGAGCAGGGCGTGTCGCGGGCCTTCTTCGAGGTCTCGGGCGAGCTGTTCGAGCGCCACCAGGAAGTGCCCGGCCTTCGCGATGGCGTCGATGCCGAGCTCCGGCCGTGAGCCGTGGGCCGCCCTGCCCTCGATCTCGACGTCGAACCACACGAAACCCTTGTGCGCCAGCGTGATCTCGAGGTGGCTGGGCTCGGTGACGATGGCGGCGTCGGCGGTGAAGTGGTCGAGAACCTCCTCCGTGCCGAAGCTGCCGTGTTCCTCGTCGGCAACGCACGCGACGATGACATCGCCTCTGAGCGGGCTCTCGGTGGCTCGGGCGGCGGCGACCAGCATGGCCGCGATGCCGCCCTTCATGTCGAAGGTGCCCCGACCGAACATCTTGCCGTCCTTGATCTCCGGCTTCAGCGGGTCACCGTCGTAACCGGAGAGGCCGACCGTGTCGACGTGGCCGTTGAGCATCAACGACTTCCCGCCGCCGGTGCCCTTCCGGACGCCGACGAGCGACGGCCTGCCCGGGCGTTGCTCCAGGCGGTGGACCTCGAAGCCGTTGGCGCGGAACCAGGTGGTGAGGAAGCCGGCGATCTCGCGCTCGCCGTTGCCGCCGGGGACGAGGTCGGGGTTGACCGAGTCGATGGAGATCAGTTCGGCCAGCAGGTCACGTGGGTTCACTGGTGTCCTTCGGTGCTGATGAGCACGACGGTGTTGAGTGGGCCGAACTCGTCACGCATGGCACGGAGTCCGGCGAGAGGTGCGGCGCCGCACGGTCCTGAGTGGACGTTCTGCGCGTGGAGGTCCTGCATGGCCTTGGTGCATTCGGCTTCGGAGATCGAGACGGCGGCGTCCAGGCCGTTGTGCAGGTACGGCCAGGACGTGGTGGACGGTGTGCCGCAGTTGAGTCCGGCCATGATCGTGTCGCCGGTGGGGACGGTCCTGAGTTCGTCCGCTCTCAGGCTCTCGAGGACGCAGGCGGCGCCTTCGGGTTCGACGGCGAGGAGTCGCGTGCGGGAGTCGCGGCTGCGGTAGTGGGTGATCACGGCCTGCGCGAACGAGCCGACGCCGACCGGGACGACGACCAGGTCGGGATCTCCGTCGAGTTGCTCGTCGATCTCGTGGCAGAGCGTGCCGTAGCCCTCGACGATCCAGGCCGGGACCTCTTCGTAGCCGGGCCGTCCCATGTCCTGCACGAGGATCCCGTCCGCCTCCGAGGCTCGGGCGACTGCGTCGTCGTACGTGCCCTCCACCACCGTGACCTGGGCGTTCTCGGCCCGGATGGCCTCGATCGCGGGTGAGGGCACGGTGTGCGGCACGAAGATGTGGGCCCTGTGACCGCGAAGCCGGGCCATGCGGGCGACGGCGCGGCCGTGGTTGCCGTCGGTTGCCGTGGTGAGCGTGACCTGGCCCGATCGGTGCTCGAGCACGCGGTGAACGGCCCAGGAAGCGCCGAGAGCCTTGAAAGCGGGCAGCCCGAGCCGGGAGGATTCGTCCTTGACGAACAAGCGGCCGATTCCGAGTTCCGCGGCGAGGACCGGCAGTCCGGTCAGCGGCGTGGGAGCGTAGCCGGGTAGTCCCGCGTGGAACTCCCGCACCTCGGTGGGGGCGGGCGGGCAACGCCAGGTGCGGGCTCCTGGCCGCGAGAACTTCATGGGAGACAGCGTGCGGGTGGGTCGGATCATCGGTCCAGCGCATGTTTTCGACCTGTATCGGTGGAAGAACCCGACGAATGGGGACCGGATGAGTGATGAGGAGCTGATCGTCGAGTTCGCGCTGGCTCGTGTCGACAACCCGGGTCTCGACCTGGAGGAGGTCGCGGCGCTCGTGGTGCGGCGGGTCGGGCCGGAGCGCATGGTCGAGTTCGCCGGGCAGACCCTGGTGCACCGCGACGAGCTGCGGGGAGCGGTGTTCCCGGCGGCCGTCGAGCACGTGCTGCGAGTGGTGCTGACGTTGCGCGGGCCGCGCGACTAGAACTGGTCCGCGGTGCGTCTCCGCTGGTGCTGGGCTCGCACGACCTCCTGCGAGTGGTCTGGCCGTTGTTCGTGGACGCCCTTGTCACGCGTACGGGTGCATGACTTCGTCGCGGCTGGTCCGTTCGGCTGATCACCGGCTGCCGTTCATCGGCCCCAAACGACCTGTCGTCGTCCGCGGTCCTCGCCCGGCGTGGATGACTGATCGACTTGGTCTCGTGGGTAGGACGTTGGGTGACGCGGACGCCGTGGAGTTGATCGAGGACGGGCCGGAACGGTCGCCGGCTGCCGTCGTCGCGCGGTCGGTCTGGTGCGCGCTCCTGGACCTGCACGGTTCGCGGTCCGACGACTCGCTGTACGCGTTGTTGTCGTGGACCCCTCTGTCATCGAGCGCGGAGGTGCTCGCGCTGCTGGCGGAGCGGGCGGTCGAATCGGCTGACCGGGCCGATCTGGGGGAGTCGGTCGGGAAGGTGTTCGCGCGTCATCCCACCCGGTGTTCCGTTCCCCGGCGGCACGCGGTCTACAGCCTCAACCTCGTGCTCCTGCACGTCGTGCTGACACCGTTGTGCTCGTCGCGCGACATCGGTGTGGGCGACTGGCCGAGGCTGACGGCGTTCTGGAAGTCGCAACTGTCCGATGTGGAGTGGAGCGCGCTGGTCGATACGCTGCACGTGCGGTGGTCCGGCACGTCGGCCGTGCTCGGGATCGGTGTTCCGGCCACTGTGGAGTGCGGCGGTGCGGCCGGGCGGATCTCGTTGCGCGAGGCGGCGAGGGATGCCCGTTTCACCGGCGATCCGGTGGCCAACGAGTTCCTGCGCGCGTTCGAAGCTCTGCCGGACGACCGGTACGACGTGGACTACGCGCAGGCCCTGGTCCAGCTCGCGGCCTCGCCGGTCGACCCGGCCGAACGGGCGGCGCACTACCTGCGGTGGGCCGGCCGGTATCCGGACCTGGTGCTGGACCGCCTGCGCAGGGACGTCACCGTGAGCGTCGAGACCCTGCGGGAGCTGGCCGGGACCGAACTCGCCGCGAGCAGCGTGTTCGTCGTGCAGCTCTGCGACCGGATCGGCCGGGGCGGACCCGACGCGGACCTGCTCGACGTCGTCGACGGCCTCCGGCTGCCGCGCGTCGACGACGGTTGTGAGATCGCGTTGCTGGACGCGTGGCTGCGGCTGCACGAACAGGGCTACCGGCATCCTTCACACCGTCGGGTGGATCTGGCGGCGGTGTTGCGGTCGGTGGACTTCGAGATGATCGAGCGCCTCCGGCCTGACCTGGTCTACCGCTGCGGCACCGTGGCGCACGAGATCGGCCTGTTCGACTGAATTCGAGCGCGGTTCGAGCGGCGCTCCAGGCACGACCGTCCATTTTTGTCGGTGGTGGCCGGTAACGTCCCGTCCATGAGTGCTGCTGGGGATCGGATTCAGGAGCTCGCCGCCCGGATCGTCGAGCTGCGTGACGCGTACTACCAGGGTGAGCCGCTGGTGGCCGACGCGGAGTACGACGCGATCGAGGACGAGTTCCGCGCCCTGGTCGCGAAGCACCCGAAGCTCGCGCCGGCGGACAACCCCCTCGACCACGTGGGTGCGCCGTCGGTGCTGCACGCGCCCGTGCGCCACTCACGGCCGATGCTGTCGCTCGAGAAGGCGAACAAGCCGGAGCAGGTCGAGTCGTTCTTCGCGCGGTTCCCCGGTCAGCCCGTGGTCGTCATGCCGAAGCTCGACGGCCTGTCGCTGGCGCTGGTGTACGAGAACGGGCGGCTCGCGCGCGCTGTCACCCGTGGCGACGGCACGACCGGCGACGACGTCACGTTCCTCACGCGCGCGTTGTGCGACGGCGTGCCGGACAAGGTCGATGCGCCCGGGCGGGTCGAGGTGCGCGGCGAGTGCGTGATGCTGCGCTCGACGTTCGACAAGTACAACGCGGCGCACCCGGACAAGCCGTTGATCAACCCGCGCAACGCGGCCGCGGGCACGTTGCGCGCCAAGGATCCCAAGGCGGTCGAGGGGCGGCGCATGCAGTTCTTCGCGTTCGACCTGACGACCGAGCCGGAGAGCGCCGACGCCGACCTCGACGCGGGCCTGCGCAAGCTGGGGTTCAGCGTCGCGGAGATGGAGCACTGCTCCACCGCCGCGCAGGCGCAGGAGCTCATCAGCGGCATCGAGACGGCCCGCAACACGCTCGACTACGACCTCGACGGCGCCGTGCTGCGCCTGGCGAACCGCGACGCGTTCGCCGCCGCGGGCACCCGCTCGTCGTCCCCGCGCGGCGCGATCGCGTACAAGTTCGCGGCCGAGGAGAAGACGACGGTGCTCAAGGCCGTCGTGTGGGACGTGGGCAAGACCGGCAAGATCGCCCCGGTCGCGTGGCTGGAGCCCGTGTTCGTGGGCGGCACCACCGTCACCAGAGCGACGCTGGCCAACCAGGAGGTCATCCGCTCGCGCGGCATCAAGATCGGTGACACCGTGCTGGTCCGCCGCGCCGGTGACGTGATCCCGTTCGTCGCGGGCGTCCTCGACGAGTCGAAGCGCACCGGCGACGAGCAGGAGATCGTGCCGCCGTCGGAGTGCCCGTCCTGCGAGCAGCCGCTGACCGAGCAGGGCAACAGCCGTGAGCTGTTCTGCACGAACTCGGCCTGCCCTGCCCAGACCGTGCGCCGCCTGATCCACTGGTCGTCCCGCGCCGCCGCCGACATCGACGCCATCGGCCAGGTGTGGATCGAGCGCCTGGCCGAGACGGGCGACCTGGTGAACCCGTCCGACTTCTACACGCTCACCAAGGAACGCCTGCTGGAGTTCGACCGCGTCGGCGAGGTCTCCGCGACCCGCATGATCGAGTCCATCGACCGCAGCCGCTCCGTGGGCCTGCGCCGCGCCCTGATCGGCCTCTCGATCCCGATGGCGTCGGAGGGCACCGCGGCTCGCCTGTGCCGAGCGGGCTTCGAGTCCCTGGAAGCCGTAGCCGACGCGGGCGTCGAGAAGCTCGTCGCGGTCGAGGACATCGGCCAGAAGGTCGCCGAGTCCCTGAACGCCCACCTGGCCCGCCTGCGCCCGGAGATCGAACGCCTGCGGGACCGCGGCGTCTCCCTGGAGGTGCGCGACGAGGACCTGCCCCCGGTAGTGGTCGCGGGCGCACCCCTGGAGGGCAAGTCCGTGGTCATCACGGGCTCCATCAGCGACCCGCGCTCCGGCGAGAAGGTCACCCGCCCGACGTTCCAGAAGATGTGCGAACGCGCCGGCGCCACCGCGGCCTCGTCGGTCTCGGCCACCACCGACCTCCTCATCACGGGCGAGGGCGTGGGCGCGGGCAAGCTGACGAAGGCGGAGAAGCTCGGCGTCGAGGTGGTAGACCAGGGCGAGATCTGGAAGAAGCTGATCGCCGCCGGGGTCGCCTGACCCGCGCCCGTGGAGCTCGCCTCGCTGCCGGGCTTGGCTGGTCTCGTGGTTGGGGATGTTGCCGCGTTGCCAGGGTTGGCTGGTTTCGTGGCGGGGATGTTGCCGCGTTGCCAAGGGTGGCTGGTTCACGGTTGGGGACGCCGCCGCGCTGCTGAGGTTGGCGGGTTCACGGTTGGGGCGCTGCCGCGTCGCCAGGGTTGGCTGGTCTCGTGGTTGGGGATGTTGCTGCGTCGCCCAGGGTTGGCTGGTCTCGTGGTTGGGGATGTTGCCGCGTTGCCAGGGTTGGCTGGTCTTGTGGTGGGGGAAGCCGCCACGCTGTCGGGGGCGCGCCAGCTTCGTGGTTGCGGAAGTCCTCACGCTGTCGGGGTTGTCTGGCCTCGTAGGTGGGCCGTTGCCGGGTCGCCTGACCCGCGCTTGTGGAGCTCGCCTCGCTGTCGGGGTTGCCTGGCCCCGCAGTTGCGGAAGTCGCCATGCTGTCGAGGTTGCCTGGCCCCGTAGTTGCGGAAGTCGCCACGCTCTCGGAAGTTGCCTGCCCTCGTGGTTGCGGAAGTCCCCACGCCGCCGGAATCGCCTGACCTCACAGTCGGGGAGCCCCCATGCTGCCGGGGTTGCCTGACCCCGCAGTCGAAGAAGGTCGCCACGCCACCGGGGCCACCGGCCCCGCACATGAAAGAAGCCCCCATGCTGCCAGGGGGAGGACGGCAGCCTGGGGGCGGAAGGCCCTCGATCGTCTGGGGGGTGTAACGATTCGAGGGCGAAGCTGGTGGTCGGTGCGGCGGTCGCCTCTCGGCGGAGTGCACAACGCGGTTCCAGCAGAATCGGTATGCCGCGAAGGCTTTTGTGTTGGGGCCCGGGGACTCGTTCCGCGCCGACCGTTCTGTTCAACGGTGCGGGGTTCCGTTGTGTTCCAAGGTGATCTGTGTGCCCGGTCACCGTGGCCGTTCGTGTTTTTCTTGCCTTGCAAGGAGAAGGAGGCCCTCAAGCCGTCTGGGGGTGTCCGGCTTGAGGGCGTGGTCTGTGGTCGGTGCGGCGGTCGCCTCTCGGCGGTGTGCACGACGCGGTTCCAGCAGAATCGGTATCCCGCGAAGGCTGTTCAGTTGGGGCCCGGGGACTCGTTCCGCACCGACTGTCCTGTTCAACGGTGCGGGGTTCCGTTGTGTTCCAAGGTTACCTGTGTGCCCGGTCACCGGCTGTCGGACAAATTCCTGTCTGTGCACAGGATTCATGTCAAACAACTAATAGGACGCGCAAGGCATCCGTTGCGTTCCAACGTAAGTTGTGCGTCCGGTCACTCTCGAAGGCGCGCAATTCCATGTCATACAACAAGGTTTGAAGGTGGTCGGCGCGGCAGGAGAGGTCCGCGCCGACCTGGACGCCCTCGGGCCGTCTGTCGGGGAGAGTGACGGCCCGAGGGCGAGTTCGGAGAGGTCGATGCGATCGGTCGCCTCTCGGCGAGTGGCTCGACGCGGTACCAGCCGGACGGTCTTCCGCGAAGGTGATGAGGTGAGGCCCGGGGGACACGGACCGCACCGACCAACCTGTACAACGGCGGCACCGGTCGCGGTGTTTCCGGGAGGGCTGTGTGGTCGCTCACCGTGTACCGGATCTCGCCGAACCCTGGCTCACGGCCGGAATCCCGCTCTCAAGGGGAACCGGCGCCGCCCATGTCGCAGTTGGAGACCGGATGGTGAGGCGCGGCAACGGCTGGGCGATCGCGGCACTGGCCGAGGTGCTGCAGGTGCTCCTGCAGTCGTCGCCCTACCGCGCGGCTACGAGGCCGGCTTTCGGCAGTGGCGGCGAGGCTCGCATGGGTGCGACGCCAGGACGGGTTCTGGAACGTCAACTTCGGCGACCCGAACAACTGTCCGGGGCCGGAAACCAGCGGCACGGCGTTCTTCATCCACGGGCTGGCGTGGGGGCAGCAGCCGTCGGACCACCAGCCCGTCCGCACCGGCGACACCTCGAACTTCGCCGTGGGGCCTCCCTGCTCGCCACCTCGGACGTCGCCAAGCTGGGAGGTCGCCAGGCCGTGAGGACGCCAGATAACTAGGACGCCACGCTGCGAGGACGCGGTCGAGGCGGACCCCCTGACCGGAGGCCCGCCTCGACGCGGTCGTATCAGCGTTGTCACACCAGCGCTGTCGCGTCAGTTGTCACATCAGCGTTGGCACGTCAGTAGAAGCAGCCCGTCCGCGGCAGCGACGAAGGCGCCGGCGGCGTCCGCCCGTCGTATATCGCGAGCAGGAAGTTCTGCGGGCAGTAGGACGTGCCGCTGATCTTGATCGCGACGTGCAGGTGCGGGCCCGTCGAGTTGCCGGTGTTGCCGGTCGTGCCGACGCGGTCGCCTGCCTTGACGGCGGTGCCGTTCGAGACCGACCACGACGAGAAGTGGCAGTAGATGTAGTCGACGCCGCTCTTGACGATCCGCAGGCCGTTGCCGCAGCCGTTGGGCTCGTTGATGCGGTACGCGGTGCCGGTGACCATCGCGTAGGCCGGCTTGCTGTTCACCGGCAGGTCGATGGCGGGGTAGTCGTGGTGCGGGTCGTCGTACTCGCTGCGCGGCAGGGCGCTCTTGGCGAGCGGCAGGCTGAACGTGCCGCCGCCACCGCCGCCGGAGCCCGAGCCGCCGACGAGGGTCTGCCAGGTGTTCGGGCCGACGATGCCGTCCGCGGTGAGGCTCTTCGACCTTTGGAACGCCACGGCCGCGCTGTGCGTGCCGCCGCCGAAGTCGCCGTCCTCGTCCAGGCCGTAGCCGTAGCGGTTGAGCTGGACCTGGGCGGCGCGCACGGCGTTGCTGTTGTTGCCCTGCTTGACGCTGACGACCAGCTTCGGCCAGGTGTTCGGGCCGATCTGGCCGTCCGCGGACAGGCCGTTGGCACTCTGGAACTGCTTGACCGCCGCCTCGGTGGCCGGGCCGAAGTCGCCGTCGGCGCTGATGTTGTAGCCGCGGTGGCGCAGCAGGTGCTGGGCGGTCAGCACGGTGGCGCCGTTCTGGCCCTCCTTGACGTTCGGCCACGACGGCAGTGCCGCCTGCGCGGGGCTGACGACACCTATCAGGACCCCGAACGCGATCAGGGCGGCAACGAGGATTCTCATGGGCAGCACGCTAGGAACGCACCGCCAGCGGGCGCCCTAGTCGCGAGACCAGTTGTGTGCGGTCGCGGCAGCCGAACTTCCGCAGCAGGTTCGACACGTGGTACTTCACCGCGCTGACCGTGATGAACATGGCCGCGGCGATCTCCGCGTTCTGAACTGGTCCCCGGAAGTTGGACTGGCTAACTGAAGGTTAGGTCGCGAGGGTCTGGGCT
>NZ_BMNC01000007.1:103770-354107 GCF_014646255.1 Lentzea pudingi | reverse complement strand
AGCCCAGACCCTCGCGACCTAACCTTCAGTTAGCCAGTCCAACTTCCGGGGACCAGTTCAGTTGGGAAGCCGCCCCCTTTTTTTGGACTAGAGGCGCGCGGCCGCGGCGAGCGTGCGCATGCCGCTCTCGAGCGTCGCGACCGTGGACTCGGGCACCTCGAAGCCGCAGACCTTCAGCCAGTTCGCGAGCATCCGGTGGCCGCCGTCGGTCAGCACCGACTCGGGGTGGAACTGCACACCCTCGACCGGGAGTTCCTTGTGGCGCATGCCCATCACGATGCCGGTCTCGGTCTTGCCGGTGACCTCGAACTCCGCCGGGATCGTCTCCGGCAGCACCGTCAACGAGTGGTAGCGCGTCGCGATGAACGGCTGCGGCACGCCGGCGAGCACACCCTTGCCCTCGTGGAAGACGATGCTCGTCTTGCCGTGCAACAACTCGGGCGCGCGATCCACCGTGCCGCCCCAGACCACACCGATGGCCTGGTGGCCGAGGCACACGCCGAAGACGGGTTTGCCGATGTCGGCGCACTTCTTGATGACGTCGATGCTCGCGCCCGCGCGCTCCGGCGTACCGGGGCCGGGGCTGACGAGGACACCGTCGACCTTGCCGATCTCATCGAGGTCCACCTCGTCGTTGCGCCGCACGACGCACTCCGCACCCAGCTGTGCCAGGTACTGGACCAGGTTGTAGACGAAGCTGTCGTAGTTGTCGACCACGAGCACGCGCATGAAGAGAGCCTAGTCGGTCGAGTCGAGTGAGTTAGCTCTCGTCTCCATGCAGGTAAGGCTACCCTAAAATAGGTGTCATGAGTCGCCCCTTGCGCGTCGCCATCGTCGGCGCTGGACCGGCAGGCGTGTACGCCGCCGACATCCTCACCAAGTCCGACGTCGACGCGCAGATCGACCTCTTCGAGAAGCTGCCGGCCCCTTACGGCCTGGTCCGCTACGGCGTCGCACCCGACCACCCGCGCATCAAGGGCATCGTCACGGCCCTGCAGAAGGTGCTCGACCGGCCGTCCGTCCGCTTCTTCGGCAACGTCGAGTACGGCGTCGACATCAAGCTCGACGACCTGCGCCAGTTCTACGACGCCGTCATCTTCTCCACCGGCGCCATGGCCGACCGCGCCCTCGACGTCCCCGGCATCGACCTGCCCGGCAGCTACGGCGCCGCGGACTTCGTGTCCTGGTACGACGGCCACCCCGACGTCCCGCGCACCTGGCCGCTGACCGCCGAGTCCGTCGCGGTGCTCGGCGTCGGCAACGTCGCCCTGGACGTCGCCCGCATCCTGGCCAAGACCGCGGACGAGCTGCTGGTCACCGAGATCCCGTCGAACGTCTACGAGGGCCTCGCGTCCTCCCCCGTCACCGACGTGCACGTCTTCGGCCGCCGAGGCCCGGCCCAGGCGAAGTTCACGCCGCTGGAACTGCGCGAGCTCGACCACTCCCCGAACGTCGAGGTCATCGTCCACGCCGAGGGCATCGAGTTCGACGAGGCCTCGATGCACGCGATCAGGACCAACAAGCAGGTCGAGATGATCGTGAAGACCCTCCAGGAGTGGGCGATCCGCGACGTCGGCACCCGCCCCCGCCGCCTGCACCTGCACTTCCTCGAAGCACCGGTCGAGGTGCTCGGCACCGACCACGTCACCGGCCTGCGCACCGAGACCCAGGAACTGACCGGCGACGGCAACGTCCGGGGCACCGGCACCTTCACCGACTGGGACGTCCAGGCCGTGTACCGCGCGGTCGGCTACCTCTCGACGCACCTGGCCGACATCCCGTTCGACCACGTCTCGGGCACGATCCCCCACCTCGCCGGCCGCGTGCTGGACCTCGACGAGGTGCCCATGCCCGGCGTCTACACGACGGGCTGGATCAAGCGCGGCCCGATCGGCCTCATCGGCCACACCAAGGGCGACGCCCTCGAGACCATCACCAGCCTCCTGGAAGACGCCGCCGCACTGCCTCCCGCCACCTCGCCCTCGCCGGCGTCGGTGGTCGAGTTCCTGGAGCAGCGCGGCGTGCCGTTCGTGACGAACGAGGGCTGGAGCAGGCTCGACGCGCACGAGATCGCACTGGGTGCGGCACACGGCCGTGAGCGCGTGAAGGTCGTTTCGCGCGAGGAGATGACCACGATCTCGAACGGCTGATCGCCGTTCCTCGATGAAACCGCCACCGTGTGGGACCGGTGGCGGTTTCACTTATTTCGGTCGCGCCCACACGGACACTTAGCTCGTGAACACCAAGCTCCGCGACCGCTTACTTCGCCTCAACGTCGACCTCGCCGCCACCAGGCTGTCGACCGAGGACGCGATCCGGCTCGCGTGCGACCTGCTCGTCGCCGAGGTGGACATGCCCGCCGTGGTTGAGTTGGCCAGCGCGTCCGTCAGGTCCACCTGCACGCCGGACGCGGCGCTGCTGACCGTGCTGTGGTCGTTCGGCTTGGAACTCGACAACGTCGATCTCTTGCCGGGAGCGCTGTCGCTCGAAGAAATCATCAGCACCGCCGACGCCGAGCTCACGAGGTGGACGGCATGAGTTCCGACGCGCTGCTCCGCCTCAACGTCGACCTCGCCGACAACGCGATCGACCCGGAACGGGTCGTGTGGCTCGCGTGCGACATGCTGGTCGCGGGCATCGACTCCCCCGCTCTGCGGGAACTCGCCGGCGAGTCACCGACCAGGCTCGAGAAGCGGGACGCCGATGCACTGGTCGAGCAGGTCCTCCTCGAACTCGGCATCACACCGATGTCCTACGAGGACGCCGACTGGTTCCTCGGCCGCGAAGCCGCTCTACAGGTCGTCGCCGGTGTGCCGCGTGCCGAGTGGGACGACGCGACCTGGCGCATCACTCAGAGGGTGAACGACGAGGAGGACGGGGTGTACTGGGCGCTGGCGCGGTACGACACCGACCCCGAGCCGTTCCTCGGCTACGTCCGCGAGTACCTGCGACTCGCCGAGGAGCGGCTCACTGCGTCGTGACGTTGTTGAACGGCAGCTTCGGCTCCGCCCACGGGAACACCACGAACATCAGCAGCGCGACGATGCCGACGACCAGCACGACCGCCTCGACGACCCGCAGGTACAGCGGGCCCGGCAGGTGCCGCCAGATCCAGCTGTACATCAGCCCTCCGTCATCTCTGGCGGCACGAAGCCGTCGGCCACCGGGTAGCTCTTGGTCTCGATGGCGTGCACGATCAGCCGCTGCTTGTCCGAAAAACGCGGGTGGCAGGTCGTCAGGGTCAGCAGGCGGGCCTGCTTGTCGGCGGGCACGGGGGCGCCCACGTGGTGCGGGATCGGTGCGATGACCTCGCCCTGGGTCGGAACGACGATCTCCTGGCCGACGGTCTTCGCGTACGCGTCACCCAGCGTCGTCGACAGCGGGGCGACGCCGGTGCAGGCGGCTTCCTTCGACTTCGGGTTCGTCGCCCAGCCCGCCACCTCGCTGCTCATCGGCAGGACGCGGTAGACGAACCACTGGGTCTGGGTCTGCACGACGATCGAGTTGCAGGACTGGAGCAGGTCGAGGTCGTTGAACGGCGCGCCCTTGCCGACGCGGTGGCCCGCGATGGAGAAGTTGCCCGCCTCGCCCGGCTGGGCGGTGTCCTTGTAGTGGCCGGGGCCGATCTCGAGGTGCTTGTCCGTGGTGCCCTCGACGACGGAGAACTTCCAGTCGTTGCCGAAGACCGGGATGTACATCTTCGCGAAGGCCTTGCCCTCGATGAGGTTGAGCTGCGACTTGCGGTTCGGGTCGGCCGGGGGCGGCGTGACGACGTTCGAGCTCCATTCGGAGTCGAGCGCGGCGGTCGCGTCCTGCTGCTTCTCCGCGGAGAGCAGGTCCGTCACGTAGACCTCGTAGACGACGAACAGCAGTACGACCAGGCCCATCGTGATGAGGGCTTCGCCGACGCCGCGCACGGTCTTGCGCGCGAGGCTGTCCGGCGGCAGGGCGTCCTTGGGCGCCGGCTCGTCGTCGTAGTACTCGTCATCGTCGTAGTACTCGTCGTCGTAGTCGTCCTCGACGCGCGGGATCACCTCGGTGGGGGGATCGACCGGGCGCGGACGCGGAGGCATCGGCCGGCGGGGCATCCCGCCCGGCGGCGTTCCGGGAGGCGGGCCGGGACGACCCGGCTGCGGCATCCCGCGCGCGGGCGTGCCCGGTGGCGGACCCTGCAGCGGCGGTGGCTGGAACGGCGGCGGTGGCTGGAACGGCGGCGGCCGGCGGTGCTGCGCCTGGCCGTTCGGCGGGAGACTTCCGGAGAAAGCGCTGGTGAACTGGGTCGCCTCCGGCGGCGGTACAGGCTGGGGCGACTGCGAGGCCCGCACGTGCTGCAGGTCGTCACGACGAGGTACAGGACGCCGTGGAGGCGGCTGCTGGGGTCCCGAGTTCACCTAGAACCTCCGCACGGACTGTGAACTGAAAACAACTGCGTCTACAAGGATGGTTCGCTGACCACCGCCGCTACGTTAACGTGTCTACCGAGTAGTGCACGTAAACTTGCGTCACTCACGGATTCCACGTCAGGCGAGGACAGCATGCCCAAGTCGAAGGTCCGGAAGAAGGCGGTCTACACCGCACCCACTGACCGCCGCACGCCGGTCAAGGTCAAGGCAGCGGGGCCGTCTCACCCGGTCTACGTCGTTGTCATGCTCGGCTTCATGCTGCTGGGCCTCGCGTGGCTGGTCGTCAACTACATCGCCGCCGAGAAGATCCCGTTCATGCTCGAGCTGGGCGCGTGGAACTTCGCGATCGGCTTCGCGCTGATGATCATCGGCCTGCTGATGACGATGCGCTGGCGCTAGGCGCTCGGCAAGTCACCGTTCGTAGAGGTCGGCCCGGACGTCACACGTCCGGGCCGACCTTTGTTCGCTCCAGGTTCACCTGGTTCATCCGAGCGTCACCGAAGCACACAGCTGTAAGTCATCCCCATTGGGGACAAGTCCTGTGGACAACTTTGCACCAAAATGCACAAGCGACGGTTTTCCCTCATGCGGACCCGTTCAGTTGTCCACATTTCATGCGGGACACTCGACAGTGTGACTCGAACCTGGTCGACGCCCGTCTCGCTGGTCGCCGTCGCGTGGGTGGCCGCCCTCGCTCTCGCCGTCGCGGCGTTCCTCGCCGACGACAACGCGGGCCGTCTCCTCATCGGACTGGCGACGTTGCTGGTCACCTGCCTCGCGGCGTTCGCCACGATCGCGCGGCCCAGGCTCACCGCGGACGCCGATGGCCTGGCCGTGCGCGGGTTCGCGGGCACGACGCTGCTGCCGTGGCACGAGGTGAAGGTGAAGCTGCAGACCACCCGCCGGCTCGGCAGGGAACAGCAGACGTTGGAACTCGACGCCGACGACCGCCTCGTGGTGCTCACGAGATTGGACCTCGGCGCCGACCCCGAAGAAGTCGCCGGAGTGCTGCACGCGCTGCGGCCGTGAATCAGTTCTAGCGGCACGTCCTGGCGTACTCGAGGACGAGTTCCGCCGCTGTGTCGAGTTCGGAGGCACGCAACACGAACATGACTCCGAGCAACAACGCGGCCGCCGCCACAGCGCCGATCTGGTAGGCGTCGCGGTTCTTCCGCGGTGCCCTGACCAGCGCGAGCGTCAGCAGGCCACCGATCACGAACCCGCCCAGGTGCCCGAGCAGCGAGGCGTTGGTGAAGAGGTTCGACACCAGGTTGATGCCGACGACCACGAGGATCGTCGAGATGTCCCGCTTCTGCCGCTTGAACACGATCAGCAGCGCGCCCATCAGGCCGAACACCGCGCCGGACGCTCCGGCGAGCTGCTGGCAGACGGTGCCGAAGTAGAACGCGGCCGCACTGCCGCCGAGCAGCGACAGGAAGTACACGGCGCTGTACCGCAGCTTGCCCAGCTCCTGCTCGACCACCGGACCCACGACGAACAGCGCCGCCATGTTGAGCGCGAGGTGGATCAGGCCGAAGTGCATGAAGCCCGACGTCAGGATGCGCCACCACTCACCGTTGGCGGTGAGCTCCGGGATCATCGACGTCGCCGTGAACAGGCCGGCCCGCTGGTTGTTCATCGGGCTGCCGGACTGGACGACCGTGACCACGTAGGCGATCACGTTGAGCGCGATCATCACCTGCGTGATGATCGGCCTGCCGGTCGACACCACCGCGCCCGCGGACGTGCGGGCCTGGCGGACCGAACGGGCGCCCTCGTTCACGCAGTCGACGCAGTGCATGCCGACCGAGGCGTCGCGCAGACAGTCCGGGCACGCCGGACGGTCGCACCTGGAGCAGCGCAGCCGGGTGGGCCGATCGGAATGACGCACGCAGACCGGTAGGTCCGGCTGCGCTCCGATCGGCCCGTCCGGTGGCACGGGGGCGTTGCTCACGCGCGTTCGATCGTGATCCGCTCGATCTTGATGTCGTTGACCGGACGGTCGCCCGCGCCGGTCGTGGTGCCGCCGATCGCGTCGACGACGTTGCGCGACTCCTGGTCCGCGACCTCACCGAAGATCGTGTGCTTGAAGTTCAGCCACGTCGTCGGCGCCACGGTGATGAAGAACTGGGACCCGTTGGTGTTGGGCCCGGCGTTCGCCATCGCGAGGATGTACGGCCTGTTGAACTGGAGGTCCGAGTGGAACTCGTCGGCGAAGCGGTAGCCGGGGCCACCGCGACCGGTACCGGTCGGGTCTCCGGTCTGGAGCATGAAGCCCGCGATGACGCGGTGGAACAGGGTGCCGTCGTAGAACGGACCCGACTTGGTACCGCTCGCGTTCGCCTCGGTGTAGTCCTTGGTGCCCTCGGCGAGCCCGACGAAGTTCGCCACCGTCTTGGGGGCGTGGTCGGGGAGGAGGTTGATCCGGATGTCGCCCTGCGTGGTGTGCAGGGTCGCCGTCACCTTGGTCCCGACGAAGGATTCGTTGCTGTCAGCCACCACCCCATCGTGCCATCACAGGCGGCGATGTTCAGAAACGGGCACGATGGGTACACCTGTTGACATCACCGGACGACAACGTGTGGAGCAGAGGATGGACGAGGTGGACGTCATGACCCGGGCCGGCGAGAACGTTGGCAAGGCTGTCGGCACCGGTCTGAAGGCCGCCCGCCAGGGAGTCGTTCGCGCTGGTCACGTCGCCGAGGCCAAGCTGGCCGACCGCGGCATCACAGCAGACCAGGTTCGCGGCGCACTCGTCGAGCGGGCAGACACGCTCATGGGCAAGGCCGAGGACTGGGAGAAGCAGACGCGCCGCTCACGCAAGCGGCTCGCCAAGAAGAGCGCGAAGACGCGCGCCGACCTCATGGGCAAGGCCGAGGTCGTGCGCAAGGAAGTGAAGAAGGCGGCCAAGGGCGCCCGCAAGGACGCGAAGGTGCGCGCCAAGGAGATCCGCAAGGCCGCGGCCCAGCTCGGTGCCGACGCACCGAAGCGCCGTCGCTGGCCGTGGGTGCTGGGTCTGCTGATCGCGGCCGCGGCTGCCGGCTACGTCGCGATGACGCGCAGGCCGCAGGAGATCCAGCTGCAGGACGACGAGGAGCAGGCCCCGCACGCGGAGCCCGTCCTCAACGGCCAGGTGCCGTCCCAGAAGGAGCCGATCAGGTAGGTCAGAGCTTCAGGCCCTTGATCGCCTCTTCGGCGATGCGCCGGGCCTTGATCGACTGCTTTTGATTGCTCGTGACGACCACAGCGGCGTCGTTCTTCGCCACGGCGTAGACGACGCCGCTGTTGTCGTTCACGTACCCTCCGGTCCAGCCGGTGGGCGAGTTCGCGGGCTGTGAACCATCCGGCGCCGCCTCGTTCACGATGAGCTTCGCAACGCTCTCGGCACCCACGTACACACGCACGGTCAACTGAACCTCAGTTGCATTGGCGTAGAAAAAACACGTTGGGTGAGGTTCGTCCGTTGACAGTTTCACTTTGGGTACACGCTGACCGTTGGCTTCAGCCACGAAAGCGGTCGCCAGGTACGGGCAGGTGCCGTCGTTCGCGGGCTGGGGCGCGGGCGGCACTGTCGGAGCCGCGCTGGTCGTGGTGGTGACCTGCTTGGTCTGCGTCGTCGGCACCGGCGCGTTCTGGGCATCAGGGGTGCCACACGCGGCGAGGACGCCGAGCAGGGGCAGCAACAGTGCTCGTTTCATAGGGGCAACAGTCAACCAGATACCAAAAGCGCCTTGAGCGGCACACTCTAAATTGGTCCATACCTTTTGTGCCTGCCCCCTGCCCCCGCCCCCCCGGAAGGACCCGATCATGGAGTTCCTGGAGCAACGACGAGAGCACGCCCTCGCGCTCTTCCGCATCATCATCGGCCTGTTCTTCGTGTTCCACGGGGTGCAGAAACTGTCCAAGGGCGTCGACCTGATCTCGTGGCCCTCCGGCCCCATGGCCCTGATCGAACTGATCGGCGGCGGCCTGATCGCCATCGGCCTCTGGACCCGCTGGGCCGCTCTGCTCAGCTCGGGCGCCATGGCCTACGCCTACTTCGTCGTCCACCAGCCGAAGGCCCTGCTCCCGATCGAGAACGGCGGCGAACTGGCGGCGATCTACTCCTGGGCGTTCCTCCTGCTGGCCTTCACGGGCGCAGGCGCCTGGAGCATCGACGCCCTGCGCAAGAGCCCGAAGAAGTCACTAGCCGCAGCGTGACGTGAAGTGACACCCACAATGCACTGAAGCCCTCGTTCGCAACGCCGCGAACGAGGGCTTCAGCACGAGAGAGTGGGGCTCGGCCCCGGAAAGCAAATGGCTCGCGCTCTTTGCGAGCACGAGCCATTGATACGTGGAGACGAGGGGAATCGAACCCCTAACCCCCGCCTTGCAAAGGCGGTGCTCTGCCAATTGAGCTACGTCCCCGAGCCTGAGGGCGGCGGACCACCCGTCAGAGCGAAGATCAGTCGGTGGGAGCGGTGGCCTCGCGCCACAGGTCCGCGTCGGCCTTGGCCGAACGGCTGCGCTTCACGAAGAACAGAACCGCACCGGCGACCACGACGAGTGCGATGATCTTCTTAGCCACTTCGAATCCCTCCCAAAGACCAAAAAGCAAGCGACCCCACCACGTTACAGCAACCGGTCCGGCGCTGAGCGATCAACTGTGATGGGGGTTCCGGGGGCTTGCCCCCGGCCGGGGGTCTGGGGGCTTGGCCCCCAGATAAGAAACGATGATTCGGGCTGTGGTCGGCGCTTTCTGCCGACACAATTGTCCCCGAATCGAGTGGGCCTAGGAGGACTTGAACCTCCGACCTCTTCATTATCAGTGAAGCGCTCTAACCGCCTGAGCTATAGGCCCTCGATCAACTGTCACCCCTTGGGGCGACGAGGAGAACCTTACAGGATCGTCCTCGCCGCTCCCAAATCGGGGGTCACTCACGCTCGGAGAGCGTCAACTCCAAGCCACCGGCCAGATCCGCGGACACGTTGTAGACGAACGCGCCGACGGTCGCGAGGGCCGTGAACAGCACGATGTTGACGGCGCCGATGATCGCCGAGACGCCGAACACGCGGCCGGCACTGATCAGCGGTTCGCCCGGCTCGTTGGCCTGGAGCAGGTCGTTCGCGGTGCTGTTGATCTTGTCCCAGACGCCCATGCCGTGCAGGACACCGTAGAGCACGCCGACCGCCACGAGCCACACGAAGAACAGCGCGACGCCCAGCACCAGGGCGAGCTTGAGGACCGACCACGGGTCGACGCGCTTCACCTGGAGCGAGGCGCGACGCGGGCCGCGGCCGGGGCGGCGGGCCGACGGGGTGGACGCGGCGGGGCGGGCCCCGCTGCTGCCCATGTTCACCGACGTGCGGCTGCTGCCGAGGCCGACCGGCACTGCCGAGCCCGTGACCACCGGCTTCTGCACCTTGACGGTGTCCGGGTCGGTCTGCGGGAAGGCGGGGGCCGGTTCAGCGGCGGACGGCACGGGCGGCGCGGCCGGAGCCGTGTACGTCTCGGTCGTGTCGCTCTGAGCCGCTTCCGTGTCGTTCGTCACGCGCTGCCAGGGCGGCGGTGTCGAGACGACGACCGGCTCGTCCGCGGCCGGCGCCGGGGTCGGAGCGGCGGCGCCGAGCGACACCGTCTTCTCCTCCGCCGGCGCGGCCGGGGTGGCTGCCGGAGCGGGAGTCGCCGGCTTCTCCTGCGCGGGTGCGCTCGGCTTCTCCTGCACGGGGGCGGCGGCCTCGGCCGCTTTCTCCGCCGACACGGGCTTGGTCTTGTCCTGCGCGGTTCCACCCGAGGAACCGGAGGCCGCTGCCGAGTCCGCCTTCTTCTCGGCGGGCTTGGGCACGGAATTCTGCGGAGTCGGTTTGGTGATCACCGCGGTCTTGTCCGCGTCCCGACCTTCGCGGTTCTCGGGTGGAGTCACGAGCTTGTCCTTGACCTCTCGCTAGCGATTCCGGCTACTCGGCCGAGTCGGTGGGGGTGGCTGCCTCGTCGACGGCAGAATCCTCCGCGACAGACGTCTCACCGATAGTGACGTCGACGGCCTCATCCGCGTTGCGTGCGACGGCGATCAAAGTGGTGCTCTCACCGAGGTTCATCAGCCGCACGCCCTTCGTCTGCCGTCCAGCCTTGCGCACCTGCTCGGCCCGAGTCCTGATGACCCCGCCGCTCGAGGTGATGGCGTAGAGCTCGTCGTCGACGTCGACGATGAGCGCGCCTACCAGCCTGCCACGTCGGCGGTCGTGCTGAATGGTCAGCACACCCTTGCCGCCACGCCCCTGGACCGGGTAGTCCTCGATGGGCGTTCGCTTCGAGTACCCACCGTCCGTCGCGACCAAAACGAACAGTCCTTCTTGGACGACGCCGACGGAGAGCAGCTCGTCATCGGCGTTGAAACGCATGCCCTGCACGCCTGACGTGGCACGACCCATCGGACGCAGCACGTCGTCGGTCGCGTGGAAGCGAATCGACTGGCCGTCGGCGGACACCATGAGCAGGTCGTCATCTGCCGAGCACAGCACGGCTCCGACGAGCTCGTCGTCCTCACGGAGGTTGATGCCGATAAGTCCACCCGATCGGTTGGAATCGAAGTCGGTGAGCTTCGACTTCTTGACCAGACCCTTCCGGGTGGCGAGCACGAGGTACGGCGACACCTCGTAGTTCTTGATCTGGATGACCTGCGCGATCTCCTCGTCCGGCTGGAACGCGAGGAGGTTCGCGACGTGCTGGCCACGCGCGTTGCGGTTCGCCTCGGGCAGCTCGTACGCCTTCGTGCGGTACACACGACCCTTGTTCGTGAAGAACAGGATCCAGTCGTGCGTCGAGCACACGAAGAAGTGCGCGACGATGTCGTCCTGCTTGAGCTGTGCGCCCTGCACGCCCTTGCCGCCACGCTTCTGCGCCCGGTAGAGGTCGGTCTTGGTGCGCTTCGCGTAGCCGGTGCGCGTGATCGTGACGACCACGTCCTCGACCGCGATCAGGTCCTCCATGGACACGTCGCCGTCGAACGGGATGATCTTCGTGCGGCGGTCGTCGCCGAACTTGTCCACGATCGCCGTGAGCTCGTCGCGCACGATCGTGCGCTGCCGCTCCGGCTTCTCGAGGATGTCCTTCAGGTCAGCGATCTCGACCTCGATCTCGGACAACTGGTCGATGATCTTCTGGCGCTCCAGGGCCGCGAGGCGGCGGAGCTGCATCTCGAGGATCGCGTTGGCCTGGACCTCGTCGACGTCGAGGAGCTCCATCAGGCCCGTGCGCGCGATGTCCGGCGTCTCGGACCGCCGGATCAACGCGATGACGGCGTCGAGCTGGTCGAGCGCCTTCACCAGGCCGCGCAGGATGTGCGCGCGCTCCTCGGCCTTGCGCAGGCGGAACCGCGTGCGCCTGACGATGACCTCGATCTGGTGCTTCACGTAGTGGCGGATCATCTGGTCGAGGCGCAGCGTGCGCGGCACACCGTCGACCAGCGACAACATGTTCACACCGAACGAGTACTGCAGCTGGGTGTGCTTGTAGAGGTTGTTCAGCACGACCTTCGCCACCGCGTCGCGCTTGAGCGTGACGACGATGCGCATGCCGATGCGGCGGTTCGACTCGTCGGCGATGTTCGCGATGCCGGTGAGCTTCGCGTCGCGGACCAGCGACGCGATGTTCTCGACCAGGTTGTCCGGGTTCACCTGGTACGGCAGCTCGGTGACGACCAGGATCGTGCGGCCCTTGGCGTCCTCGTCCATCTCGACGACCGCGCGCATGCGGACCGAGCCGCGGCCGGTGCGGTACGCGTCCTCGATGCCGGAGGTGCCGAGGATCTGGCCGTACGTCGGGAAGTCGGGGCCCTTGATCCGGGCGATCATGGCTTCGAGGGTCTCCTCGTCGGAGGCCTCGAAGTTGTCCAACGCCCACACGACGCCCTCCGCGACCTCGCGGAGGTTGTGCGGCGGGATGTTGGTCGCCATGCCGACCGCGATGCCCGAGCTGCCGTTGATCAGCAGGTTCGGGATGCGCGACGGCAGGACCGTCGGCTCCTGGATGCGGCCGTCGTAGTTGTCGCGGAAGTCGACGGTGTCTTCCTCGATGTCGGCCAGCATCTGCATGGCCAACGGGGAGAGCCGGCATTCCGTGTTGTGGCTGACGAACCCGTCCGTGACGAACGCGTGGTCGTCCGTGTCGACCCGCAGGCTGAACACCGGCTGCACACCCGCGTCCGTCACCGAAGTGACCTCTGCGTAGTAGAACCGGCCGTCCACCAACGGTTCGACGACATCGAGCACCTCACGGTTCGTGACCCGCTCGGCGATCTCGTCGCGGTTGTACTCCCACCGCTCGATCCTGTCGACGTTGTGCCGACGCAACCAGTCCTGCTCAGTCCAGCGGCTCGCACCGTTCGACCGGATGTACTCACCGACGAACGGCACGTGGTCGCTGCTCATCGCGCGGCTCTCGACCGGAATCGTGTCGAGGATCGCGGCCAGCTTGTCCTGCTTGGTGCCGAGGAAGCCGACGCGCTGCGAGAACAACCGCGCGTCGCGGCGGTTGGTGATGACGACCTTGATCTCGCCGCTGTCGTAGCTCACCTGCGAGCTGACGACACCGAACTCCAGCAGCAACTGCTGCACCTCGCGCGCCAACTGAGCGCTGCGCGTCGAGTACGAGATCTGCACCGTGTTCCGCGGCAACGCCGAAGCTGATCCGTCACCCGTGAACAACGAGCTGAGGAATGCGCGCTTGACCGTGTGACCGCTCTGCCAAATGAACTCCGGCACGCGCTTGGCCGCGCTCCGCTGACCGATCATCTCAGCGAGCGGGCTCTCGCGGAACGCCGCCAGGTTCTGGATGTCCAGCTCGTGCAGCAGCGAACCCGACTCGATGACGTGGGAGCCGACATACCGACGACCACCTACGACGAGGTCGTATGAGTCGAGCACGAAGTCGAAGTAGGACTTGTCGATGTTGTTGAAGCCGGCGCGGGTCTCCGATGCGAAGCCCTCGCTCACGAAACCGCCGGCGAGGATGCCCGCCGCGTACTCCTTGACGACCGTGGTGGTGCCGAGCTCCTGCTGGGTGCGCTGCAGGGCCACGCGGTCGCCCGGCTGGATCTCCTCCAGCAGCTTCCACAGCAGCGTCGGCACACCGAGCACGGTCACCAGGCACAGCACCGGGTGGTTGTGCGTGCCGGTGAGCTCGAAGCCGTTCTTGGTGCGCAGCTTCAACGTCGGGTGCTCACCAGAGTGAAACAGCATGTCGGCCAGCACCGGGTCACCGTTGCGGTCGAGCACCTTGAGGTCGATCGGGTTGTCGCTGTTCGGCAGCGCACCCGGCACGATGTCGCCGATCCGCACGGTCGAGCCGTCAGCCAGCTTGATCCGCGTTTGCGAAGGCACGCAGTACCTCATGGCGGCGGCCGGATCGTTGCCGACAGAGCCGAAGTTGCCCTGGCCCTGGATCAACGGGTAGCGCAGCGCCCACGGCTGGGCGAGACGCACCAACGCGTCGTAGATCGCCGAGTCACCGTGGGGGTGGTAGTTGCCCATCACGTCGCCGACGACGCGCGCGCACTTGTTGAAGCCGCGGTCGGGGCGGAAGCCGGAGTCGAACATCGAGTACAGAACGCGGACGTGCACGGGCTTGAGCCCGTCCCGCACGTCCGGCAGCGCACGACCCACGATGACGGACATCGCGTAGTTGATGTACGAGTTCTGCATCTCCTGCTGGATCTCGACCGGCTCGATGCGGTCGTGCTGCGGGGGCAGAGTCGTCTCGCTCACTGTTCTCTTTCCTTCTCGCCAGAAACGCCAGGATGCCTAGGGATCAAGACCGAACTCAGATGTCCAGGAACTTGATGCTCTTGGCGTTGCGGGTGATGAACGAACGGCGTGCTTCGACGTCCTCGCCCATGAGCACGCTGAACAGCTCGTCGGCGGTGGCCGCGTCGTCCATGGTGACCTGGCGCAGGATCCGGTTCGCCGGGTCCATCGTGGTCTCCCACAGCTCCTCGGCGTTCATCTCGCCGAGACCCTTGTACCGCTGGATGTTGTCTTCCTTGCCGAGGCGCTTGCCGCCGGCGAGACCGTCCTTGATCACGGCGTCGCGCTCGCGGTCGGAGTAGGCGTACTCCGGGTCGGTGCGCTGCCACTTGATCTTGTAGAGCGGCGGCTGCGCGAGGTACACGTGGTTGTGCTCGATGAGCGGCTGCATGAAGCGGAACAGCAGCGTGAGCAGCAGCGTGCGGATGTGCTGGCCGTCGACGTCGGCGTCGGCCATCAGCACGATCTTGTGGTAGCGCAGCTTCGACAGGTCGAACTCGTCGTGGATGCCGGTGCCCAGGGCCGTGATCAGCGACTGGACCTCGGTGTTCTTGAGGACGCGGTCGATGCGCGCCTTCTCGACGTTGATGATCTTGCCGCGGATCGGGAGGATGGCCTGGTACATGGAGTCCCGCCCCTCCTTGGCTGAGCCGCCTGCGGAGTCGCCCTCGACGATGTAGAGCTCGCAGCGCTCCGGCTCGGTCGAGCGGCAGTCCTTCAGCTTGCCGGGCAGGCCGCCGATGTCGAGCGCGCCCTTGCGGCGCACCAGCTCACGGGCCTTGCGCGCGGCCATGCGGGCCTGTGCCGACGACACCGACTTGATGACGATCGTCTTGGCCTCGTTGGGGTGGCGCTCGAACCAGTCGGCGAGGTGCTCGTTCGTCGACTTCTGCACGAACGACTTCGCCTCGCTGTTGCCCAGCTTGGTCTTCGTCTGGCCCTCGAACTGGGGCTCCTTGAGCTTCACCGAGATGATGGCCGCGAGACCCTCGCGGATGTCGTCACCGGTGAGGTTCGTGTCCTTCTCCTTGAGGAGCTTCTTCTCGCGCGCGTACTCGTTGACCACCCGGGTCAGCGCGGCGCGGAAGCCTTCCTCGTGCGTGCCGCCCTCGTGGGTGTTGATCGTGTTCGCGAAGGTGTAGACCGAGGCCGTGTAGCCGGTGTTCCACTGCATCGCGATCTCGACCTGGAGGTCGTCGCCCTGCACCTCGAAGCCGATCACCTTCTGGTGCACGGCCTCGCGCGTGTGGTTGATGTGGCGGACGAAGTCCTCCAGACCACCGGGGTAGTGGAAGACGCGCTCCTTCACCGCGGCCTTGTGGCCCTCGGCGTCGGCTTCCTCGTCCTCCGGCGAGACCCGCTCGTCGCGCAGGATGATCGTGATCCCCTTGTTGAGGAACGCCATCTCCTGCAGCCGGCGTGCGATCGTCTCGACGTTGTACTCGGTCGTCTCGAAGATGTCCGGGTCGGCCCAGAACGTGACGGTGGTGCCCGTCTCCGTCGTCGGCTCGCCCTTGCGCAGCTCGTGCGCGGGCTTGGAGCCCTCGTAGCGCTGGGTCCAGACGTGGCCCGCGTTCTTGATCTCCAGGTCGACGGCGGTGGACAGCGCGTTCACCACGGAGATGCCGACACCGTGCAGGCCACCGGACACCGCGTAGGAGTCGCTGTCGAACTTGCCGCCCGCGTGCAGCTTCGTCATGACGACCTCGACGGTCGGCACGCCTTCCACCGGGTGGATGCCGGTCGGGATGCCACGGCCGTCGTCGATGACCCGGATGCCGCCGTTGGCCAGCAGGGTGACGTCGACCGTCGTCGCGTAACCGGCCATCGCCTCGTCGACCGAGTTGTCCACGACCTCCTGGACCAGGTGGTGCAGACCGCGCTCGCCGGTGGAGCCGATGTACATACCCGGCCTCTTGCGCACTGCCTCGAGACCCTCGAGGACGGTGATCGAGGACGCGTCGTACTCGTTCTTCTTTTCTGACACGGGCCTGGAGTCTCCTCGCTGATGCGGGCAGGACCCGCACGATGTTCCCCGACTTACTGGGATGGGGGGTGGCACTCTCCTGTGATTCTACCGGTGCACCCCGACAGAACGGGGTCAAGGACACCTTTGATTCGGTCACAGAGCGCCTCAAGAAGCGCGAGACGGGTCGGGACGGCCGAAAAGGGGGTTCAAATCCGCAGGTGAACGCTCATTGAGCCGTAGAACGGCCGCTGAGCCCTTGACAGGACCTCACCCGTAGGTGTCACGCGGACCGCGCCCAGGCGCGTGCCTGGGGCCGTGTCGCCAGCTGGGAGCGTCCGGTCCCTTGATCTTGAGCTTCTTGACGACGCCGTTGCCCACGCCCGCGGCGATCCGTTTGATCAGCTCGCGCTGCAGGAGGCGCAGCTGGGTGGCCCACGCCGTCGACGACGCCTGGACCGTCAGTTCCCCGTCACTGAGAGCGATTGGCTTCGCGTGCTCGGCGACGTCCTCTCCTACTAATTTTGCCCAACGACCGAAGACCTGGCCACCCTGGAGTTGCTCGACCCAGCCGCGGTCCGCCGCGATCCTGGACGCGATCCGCCCGAGCGGCTGGGGGTCGCGGTCGTCCGGGCCCGGACCCGACCAGCGACGCCGGCGACGTTGGACCGGACGGCCCTTCGCCTTGCTCCCGGGCACCCGCCCGCGGGCCTTCGCGGCCGCTTTCGCCGCCTCCAGAGCGGCCCGTGCGAGGTCCGAACCCTTCAGAGGCTCACCCTCAGGTGTGAATGAACCTGTGGACAAGTCCGGATTTGTGACGGAGTTATCCACACCATCCACAGACTTGTCCCCAGATGTGTGGGCGGACACACCCGATCGAGCTACATGTGGGGGCCTCGAACCCCCAGAGTCAGCCTCGGAGTCAGACACGTCGCACCTCCCCGCCGTGGACCTCGAACCGGGCACCGGTCAGCTCGTCCGGAACGTCCTCGGCCACCGCCGCGGTGATCAGAACCTGCTCGGCGGCGGCCGCCACCTTGGCCAGTTGCCGCCGCCGGCCGCGATCGAGCTCCGCGAACACATCGTCCAGCACGAGCACCGGTTCGATGCCGTCGACACGCATCAGCTCGTACCCGCCGAGCCTCAGTGCGAGCGCGAACGACCATGACTCTCCGTGACTGGCGTAACCCTTCGCCGGGAGTTCGCCGAGCGTCAGGTCCAGGTCGTCCCGGTGGGGACCGACGAGGCACACACCGCGGTCGATCTCCTGCCTCCGCACCCGGTCGAGCTCGGCCAGCAGCAGGTCCTCGATGCTCTCCCGGTCGTCCGGCAGGTCGCCGACGCTCGACCGGTACGCGATGAGCGCCGGACGTGACTCCGGGGCGACCTCCGCGTATGCCGAGGTCACGTGGTCCGCCATGTCGCGGACCAGCTTCAACCGCGCGGCCAGCAGCTCCGCGCCGTGCTTCGCGAGGTGCCCGTCCCAGACGTCGAGCGTCGAGAGGTCCGCCGACCGCGAGTGCTTCACCGTTTTCAACAACGCGCTGCGCTGCTTCAGGACACGGTCGTAGTCACTGCGAACACCGGCATAGCGCGGTGCGCGCAACACGAGCATCTCGTCGAGGAACCGCCTCCGGTCGCTCGGATCGCCTCTCACGAGAGAGAGGTCCTCCGGTGCGAACAGCACGGTGCGCAGAATTCCGAGCACATCGCGCGGACGCGGCACCGGGCCCCGGTTGATGCGGGCCCGGTTCGACTTGCCGGCCGTGATCTCGAGTTCCACGAGCAGCTCGCGGTCGTCGTTGACCACGGCCGTCCGCACCACGGCGCGTTGCGCACCGTGCCGGATCAACGGCGCGTCGCTCGACACGCGGTGCGAACCCAGCGTCGCCACGTACCCGATCGCCTCGACCAGGTTCGTCTTGCCCTGGCCGTTGCGTCCGACGAGCACCGACGCGCCGGGCTCGAGCTCCAGGTCAGCGAGCTCCCACGACCGGAAGTCGCTGACCTGGAGGTGTCTGACGTGCACTCGCTAGCCCTGGGTGCTGCCGCCGCCGGACGACGGTCCGGCGAGGTGCACCGAGTGGCCACCGAACTGGTTGCGCAGCGCGGCGACGGCACGCATCGCGGGCGAGTCCTCCTGCCGCGACTGGAACCGCGCGAAGAGCGCGGCGGAGATCACCGGGAGCGGCACCGCGTTGTTGATGCCCTCCTCGACGGTCCACCGGCCCTCGCCCGAGTCCTCGACGTACCCGCGCAGGTCGTCGAGCTCCGGGTCGGACTCCAGTGCGCGGACCAGCAGGTCGAGCAGCCACGACCGCACGACGGTGCCGCGCTGCCAGGCCGAGATGACCGCGGGCACGTTGTCCACGACGTCGGTCTTGTCGAGCAGTTCGAAGCCCTCGGCGTACGCCTGCATCAGGCCGTACTCGATGCCGTTGTGGACCATCTTCGAGTAGTGGCCGGCGCCGACCTTGCCCGCGTGCGCGAAACCTTCCTCGCGCGGGCCCTCCGGACGGAGCGCGTCGAAGATCGGCATCGCCTGCTCGACGTGGGCGGCGTCGCCACCGACCATTAGCGCGTAGCCGTTCTCGAGGCCCCACACGCCACCGGACACGCCGGCGTCGACGTAGCCGATCCCTTTCTCCGCCAACAGGTCCGCGTGCACGCGGTCGTCGGTGAACTTGGAGTTGCCGCCGTCGACGACGAGGTCGCCGGGCGCCAGCAGCTCGGACAGCTCCTTCACCGTGTTACGGGTGATGTCGCCCGCGGGCACCATCACCCACACCACGCGCGGCGCTTCGAGCTTGGACACCATGTCCGCCAACGACTCCGAGTCGGTGACCTCGGGGTTGCGGTCGTAGCCGATCACCTCGTGACCGGCCCGGCGCACCCGCTCGCGCATGTTGAAACCCATCTTGCCGAGGCCGACGAGTCCGAGCTGCACGGTGTTCTCCCCTACGTTCTTCTGGTACCCGGCAAGGGTTTTCTCAGCCGGGAAGGCGAACGGGCATGAGCAGGTACAGGTAGCCCGGCGCCACGTTCCCATCCTCGTCCACCGGCTTCAGCAGTGCCGGTCGGCTGGGTGTGGTGAAGGACAAGTGGACTTTCTGCGTGCGGACGGCTCCGAGGCCGTCGAGCAGGTAGCCCGGGTTGAACGCGATGGTGACGGCGTCGCCGGTGTACTCGACCGGGAGCTCTTCCTCAGCCGATCCCTCGTCGTCGCCACCGGCGGACAGGCGCAGGCCACCGTCGACGAACTCGAGGCGCACCTGCGTGCCGCGCTCGGCGACGAGCGACACGCGCTTGATCGCCTGCTGCAACGCGTCGATGTCGATGATCGCCGCGGCGCTGTGCTCGGAGGGCAGCAACTGGCGGTACTTCGGGAAGTCCGCGTCGAGCAGGCGGGTGGTGGTCCGCTTGCCCGAGCCGGACAGACCGAGCAGTCCGTCGTTGGCCGCGAGCGACATCTCGACCTTGGCACCGGACGAGCCGAGCGTCTTGGCCGCGTCGCCGAGGGTGCGGGCCGGGACGAGGACGGCGACATCGCCCAGGGACGCGTCGGGCTCCCACGGGAACTCGCGCATCGCGAGGCGGAACCGGTCGGTGGCGACGAGGACGAGCTTGCCGTCGCCGATCTCGACGCGGACGCCGGTCAGCATCGGGAGCGTGTCGTCCTTGCCGGCCGCGACGGCGACCTGGCTGACCGCTTCGCCGAAGACCTCGCCGGGGAGCTCACCGATCAGCTGCGGCATCGACGGGAGCGCCGGGTAGTCCTCGACCGGCATCGTCGGGAGGCTGAACCTGGCGCTGCCACAGCTGATCATCATGCGAGCGCCGTCGACCGAGATCTCGACGGGGTGGTTCGGGAGCGCCTTGGTGATGTCGGCGAGAAGACGCCCGGAGACCAGAGCGCGGCCGCCGTCGGCGATCGTCGCGGGGACGCCGACCTGAGCGGAGACCTCGTAGTCGAACCCGGAGACCGTCAGCGAGTCCTCCGACTCCGCGTCGAGCAGCACGCCGCCCAGCACCGGGACCGGTGGACGGGACGGAAGGCTGCGAGCGACCCAGGCGACAGCGTCGGCCAGGCCGTCGCGTTCGACGCGGATCTTCATGAGGCGTCCTTTCCTCGACAGTCGACAAGCCACCACGACAACGAGCCAGTGGGGTTCGGGAGCCTCGACCCTCGGCTTGTCCCGAGGTGCGGAGCAACCACGTTAGAGCGTCCTGGCCCTTCCCGTCACTTCGGGGTTCGGGCACCGATCCCCGGGAACCATCCACCGCTGTTTTGCTTTTGAGTTCTTCCTAGAAGAGATCAAACAGCAGTAACAGTAAGGGTTGTGGATTGTGGGGACAGGCGTTAAACCTGCAGGTCAAGGTGTCACCCACCATGTGGACTAGCGGGGGATGGCACCCGGGGACAGATCGGCGCACCCGGGGACAGCCAGTTGTGCACAGGTCTCGATCCACAGATCGTCCACAGTTGTCCCCGGGTGCGTCCCCGGGTGCGGGCCAGTTGTACCCGGGTGTTCAACAGGCTTCTGTGGCCAGATCGTGGCCGGGGCCACAGACTTTTCCAGTTGTCCCCACCCCTTCGAGTGCCGGGCGTGAACAGAAAGCCTCGCCGCGCGGCGGATCGGGCCTCGTCTACCTGGGTACGTGTGCGGCGCGTGGTGGTGGTTGGAGCCGCACGCACTGATGCAGTCCCATCGCCGCACCCAAGTCGTCCCCGGGTGTTGGCCGTGGCGCCGTGGCCGCGTCCCCGGGTGCTCGGTGCCGGACCGCGGGTCCGTCCCTGGGTGTTCGCCACCGAGTCGCTCGGTCGCGTCCTGAGGTCCGCCCGCGCTCGTTCGCCGTCCCCGGGTGCGAACCGAAAAGGGGCCCTCCGCGGTGGAGGACCCCTTCGTCGATACCTGGGTGGATCAGGGAGTGTGGCGGGCGCGCTGCTTGATGCGCGACGTCAGCTCCTGCACCTGGTCGTAGATGCGCCGGCGCTCGGCCATCTCCTTGCGGATCTTCTTGTCTGCGTGCATGACCGTCGTGTGGTCGCGGCCGCCGAACGTCTGGCCGATCTTCGGCAGCGACAGGTCCGTCAGTTCGCGGCACAGGTACATGGAGATCTGCCGCGCCTGGGCGAGCGCCTTCGTCTTGCCGGGGCCGCACAGGTCGTCGATCGAGACCCCGAAGAACTCCGCGGTGACCGCCATGATCATCGGTGCGGTGATCTCCGGCGCGTGCGAGTCCGGGATGAGGTCGCGCAGCACGATCTCGGCGAGCTGGATGTCGACCGGCTGGCGGTTGAGCGACGCGAACGCCGTGACGCGGATGAGCGCGCCTTCGAGCTCGCGGATGTTGCGCTCGATGCGGGAGGCGATGAACTCCAGCACGTCGGCCGGGGCCGCGAGCCGGTCCTGGGCCGCCTTCTTGCGCAGGATCGCGATGCGCGTCTCCAGCTCGGGCGGCTGGATGTCCGTGATCAGGCCCCACTCGAACCGCGTGCGCAGCCGGTCTTCCAGTGTCTCCAGCCGCTTGGGCGGCCGGTCGCTCGACACCACGATCTGCTTGTTCGTGTTGTGGAGCGTGTTGAACGTGTGGAAGAACTCCTCCTGCGTGCCTTCCTTGCCCTCCAGGAACTGGATGTCGTCGACGAGAAGGACGTCGATGTCCCGGTAGCGGCGCTGGAAGGCGACCTTGCGGTCGTCGCGCAGCGAGTTGATGAAGTCGTTGGTGAACTCCTCGGTCGACACGTACCGCACGCGCATGCCGGGGAACAGGCGCTGGGCGTAGTGCCCGACGGCGTGCAGCAGGTGCGTCTTGCCGAGGCCGCTCTCGCCCCAGATGAAGAGCGGGTTGTACGCCCTGGCGGGAGCCTCGGCCACCGCGACGGCCGCGGCGTGCGCGAACCGGTTCGAGGCGCCGATGACGAACGTGTCGAAGTTGTACTTCTCGTTCAGCCGGGTCTGCGACGGCGACGGGTTCGCGGGCCGCGTGTACGGCAGGTTCGCGTTCGGCGTCCCCCCGCCCGCGGTGTTGGCGGTGTTGAACGTCGGCCAGATCTCGGAGACGGCGGCAAGCGCGTCGCCGGCCTCGTCAACCTCTTCTTCCGGGTCGTCCGTGATCACGGGGCCGGGCGTGTCGGAGGCCGGAACGCCGGGGATCGCCGGGATCTGGACCGGTGCGACCGGCTGGATCGCGTGGACCGGGATCGGCGTGGTCGGCGGGCTCACGACGGGACTCGGCGGTTCCGGCGAGTCGACCTTCACCGCGAGGGAGACGGAGCGGCCGAGCCTGCGGGAGAGAGCAGCGGTGATCGGGTCGCGCAGTGCGCGTTCGATCGCTTCCTTCGCGAAGTCACTGGGAGCAGCGAGCAGTGCCGTTCCATCCAGCAAACCGATCGGACGGGTGACCCTCATCCACGCGCGCTGCTGAGGGGACAGGTGGCTGGTCGCCAGTTCCTGCACCACCTCGGCCCACACGAGACCAAGATCGACCTGCTGGTTCGACACCTCCGCGCTCCCCTCCCCTCCGCCGGAGCCCAAGACTCCACATGTGGACACGGAGAATAGAGGTATCCACAGAGTTATCCACAACTGTGCACTAAAAGGTGTGTTGTGTTGCCGGTCGGTGGCGGCTCCCACGCCGACCCCGGCATGCGCGAAGGACGAACGGTAACAAGGCCCGGCACGCCTCACAAGACGTGGCGTGGCCCACCCCGATTTGGTCGCCGCACCCGGGCATGCGTACCCTCGTACGAGTCTCCCGCTTGCGACGGGCGCCTTTCGCGCGCCTACGTCCACTGCCGTCGGGGACAACCACAAGGCTTTGTCAGCAGTGAAGCACCGGGAGACCGACCGTGAGCAAGGGTAAGCGCACCTTCCAGCCCAACAACCGCCGCCGCGCGAAGACGCACGGCTTCCGGCTGCGCATGCGGACCCGTGCCGGCCGCGCCATTCTGGCTGCGCGCCGCAGCAAGGGCCGTGACACGCTGTCCGCCTGACAGCGGCTGGTAAGCGCAGCGTCGTCGTGCTACCACCGGCCGCCCGGCTCACCCGCAGCCAGGACTTCGGCCTGGTGGTCCGCCGAGGCCGCCGCGCCGGACGACCCCGGTTGGTCGTCCACGTCTTGAAGCCTGACGTGCCCACCTTGGATTCGTCCAAGGTGGGCTTCGTCGTGAGCAAGGCAGTGGGCAACTCGGTGGTGCGCCACCGTGTCTACCGACGCCTGCGCCACGTGGTGCGTTCCGTGCTGGCAGACCTGCCGCCGGGAACTCTCGTCGTGGTCAGGGCGTTGGCTCCAGCAGCCGAGGCGTCGAGTTCCGAGCTCGCCGCCGATTTCTCTTCTGCCCTGCGCAAGGTGCTGCGATGACCACGTTGCCCGCGAAGGTCGCGCTGCTGCCGGTGCACTTCTACCGGAAGTTCATCTCGCCGCTGCTGCCGCCGACCTGCCGCTTCTACCCGAGTTGCAGTGCGTACGCGGTGGAAGCCCTGACAGTCCACGGCGCACTGCGAGGAACCTGGCTGACCATCCGCCGGTTGCTGCGCTGCGGACCCTGGCACCCTGGAGGCCTGGACCCCGTTCCGCCGAGGCGGCAGGTCCCCGACGTATCCACCGAGGAGTAGCTCCCGTGCTCAACTTTATCTACTACCCGGTGTCCTTCATCTTGTGGTGTTGGCACTGGGTGTTCGGCAAGGTCTTCGGTGAGTCGAGCGGCTTCGCCTGGGCGCTGGCCGTCATCTTCCTGGTCTTCACGCTCCGCGCCATCCTCTTCAAGCCGTTCGTCGGCCAGGTGCGCTCCATGCGAAAGATGCAGGAGTTCGCGCCGGAGATGCAGAAGCTGAAGAAGAAGTACCCGAACGACCGCCAGCGCCAGGCGCAGGAGATGCAGAAGCTGCAGTCCGAGCACGGCGTCAACCCGCTCGGCGGCTGCCTGCCGATGCTGGTGCAGATCCCGGTGTTCATCGGTCTGTTCCACGTGCTGCGCTCGTTCAAGCCCGGCTGGGGCGAGGTCTACTTCTTCGACAAGCAGGGCGTCGACTCGTTCGTCAACGCCAAGCTCTTCGGCACGAACCTCTCGACGTTCATCACGATGCCGTCCGACCAGCTGGCCCAGTACGGCACCGAGCGTCTGAACGTCATCCTGCTGTCGGTGCCGCTGATGATCGTGGCGTCCATCGCGACCCACTTCACGGCCCGTCACTCGGTCGCGCGCCAGAACGCCTCGGCGCTGGACAACCCGCAGACGGCCATCATGAACAAGCTGACGCTCTGGATCTTCCCCCTGGGCGTCCTCGCCGGTGGCTTCTTCTTCCCCGTCGCGATCCTGCTGTACTGGCTGTCCAACAACGCGTGGACCCTCGGCCAGCAGCACTTCGTCTACAAGCGCATCGACGCCGAGGAAGAGGAGAAGAAGGCCACGGTCGTCGAGACCCGCCAGGCCCTCGCTCCGAAGCCGGGCGCGAAGCCGGTCAACCCGAAGAAGCCCGCACCGGGAGCCAAGCCGGCCAACGGCGCCAAGCGCATGCCGACCGCGGGCCCGAGCGGCGCGCCGAAGGCGTCCTCCACGGAAGCTGCCACGAACGGCAACTCCAACACCGAGATCCCCGGCCTGACCCCAGGCCGATCCACCAGCAAGAAGCCGGGCAGCAAGAAGCGCCGCTGATTTCGGGCGTTGCCCCGGAGAGGAGACATCGTGTCGGAGACCTTGCAGGCGACCGACGACGTGGAGGCGTCGTCGGAGGCCGAGGCCCAGACCGAAGCCACGACTGAGGCCGAGCCGCAGTCGCCGAGCAAGACCGAGGACCTTCTCGTCCAGGAAGGCGACATCGCGGGCGACTACCTCGAGCGCCTGCTGGACCTGCTCGACTACGACGGCGACATCGACCTGGACGTCGAAAGCGGCCGCGCCATCGTCAGCATCGACGGCGGCGAAGACCTCGCCAAGCTGGTGGGCCCCCGAGGCAACGTCCTCGAATCACTCCAGGAACTAACCCGCCTGGCAGTCCAGCAGGAAACGGGAGTCCGCTCCCGCCTCATGCTCGACATCGCCCAGTGGCGAGCAGGCCGCCGCGCCGAACTGGCGGAGATGGGCCGCACCACCGCAGAAAAGGTCGCCGCCTCAGGCGAACGAGCCCGCCTGCACCCCATGACCCCGTTCGAGCGCAAGGTAGTCCACGACGCCGTCGCCTCAGTCGCAGGCGTGCACAGCGAAAGCGAAGGCGAAGAGCCGCAGCGCCGGGTAATCATCTTCCCGAAGCCCTGACAGCTCCAGCCTCACGGCCCCTGGTTCCCCCGGAACCAGGGGCCGTTTGCTGTCCAGGGCCAGGACGGAACAGGCCAAAGGTCCCGGGAAGCGGTAGGCGCGAGGGCGAGGTGAGGGCGGGAGGAAGAGCAGGAGGGCGGTGGGCGCGGCGTGGGAGAGGCGGCGTGGGAGAGGCGGCGTGGGAGGAGTGGCGTGGGAGGAGCGGAGCGTCGTAGGACGAAGGGGCGGAAAGAGCCAAGGGTTCCGAGAGCGGTGGCGCGAGGGTGAGGCGAGGGACGGGAGAGGGAATGCGGGCAGGCGCGGCGTGGATAGGCAAGCGGGAGGCGGGAGCAGGAGTGGGACGGGGGGTATGTGCTTGGTGGTCAGGCGGGCGGGATGACGCAACGGTCTCCCCTGTCCGACGGCGAAGCCGAGGCGTCTCTCCGAACACAACAGGCAACGGCGAAGCCGAGCCCCCGCTCCGCCAACGGCAATGGCGAAGCCGAGGCGTGTGTACCTCGTAGCACTAGGTGGCGGTGGTGACGTGCCCAGCTCGGCGATTGGGGCTTGACCTTGAGGAGCTGGATGCGACCGTTGCAGGGATCGGCCGGGCACTTCGAGCCCGGCCTTTTAAGGCCGATATGTGCATCCAGCTAGAGGCTCAAGGTCAAGCCCCAATCGCTATCGTCGCGTAGCGGCGATGACCGGCACCGGCCCGTCTTGACCTACGCAACCACGCACCCACGGTGACCACCCGCAAGCAAGGCGACCACCCCGCTGGAACGCGACCCCCACAACGCAACGTTCCACGTGAAACCACCTACCCCCGACCCGCCCACCACCCAGTCAACCACTCCCCCTGCTCCGCCGTGTCCGGCACCGAACACCCCCGAGCCTCCGAGATCAACCGCCAAGCCTCCCCCGGCTCCACCCCCTCCATCCCCAACAACAACCCAGCCAACAACGAAGACCGCCCAATCCCAGCCCAACAGTGGAACACCACATGAGCCCCACGCCGATACAACGCGTCAAGCGGCTCAACAACAGCAACAGCCGAAGCAACATCCGGCACCGACCGATCCGGAATTGGAAGGCACACGTACCGCAGCCCGGCAGCCACCACCACCCGCTCCTGATCCACGAGGTCGCACTCAACCCGCTCCTCATCAGTCTGCGCAGACACCAACACATCCACCCCAAGCCGGCGCAATGCCCGAACCTTCCCCTCCAGATACACCCCACCCGCCGGATGGCACATCGTCGACACAACCCCAGGACCGCCCCAAGCGACGGTGTAGAGCATCGGATGCAACTTTCCCCCAAGTTTCACGTGAAACGGCGCTCAGGATTTGGCGCCACCCACTGTCGATCCGTCATGATGGTGCCCTGGCATTCGCCAGCTTTTCCACCGGCCGCTGGGACACCGCCGCCGCGTGGTTTCACGTGAAACGCGGATGGAGAACATGGCCGGGGAGTTGCCCGACAACGCGAAGCTCGTCTTCGGTGAGCACGTTGAGCGTGCCGCTGAGTTCGTCAGGCTCCTGGAGGAGCACGGCGTGGAGCGCGGACTCATCGGTCCTCGTGAGGTCGAGAAGATCTGGGATCGGCACGTGCTCAACTCGGCGGTGATCGAGGAGCTGTTCCAGCCCAACGAACGGGTCGTCGACGTGGGCTCAGGCGCCGGGCTTCCGGGGGTGCCGCTCGCCATCGCGCGGCCCGACCTGAGGATCACGTTGCTGGAGCCGATGGCTCGTCGTATCGCGTGGCTCGAGGAAGTGAAGGAACGGCTGCAGCTCGACAACGTGACGGTCCTCCGCGGGCGTGCGGAAGAGGGGCCGGTTCGGAAGCAGCTGCTGAACTGCGACTCCGCCACGGCGCGGGCGGTGGCTCCGCTGGAGAAGCTGACGAAGTGGTGCCTGCCGCTTCTCAAGGGTGGCGGGCGGATGGTGGCGCTCAAGGGTGAGCGCGCGCAGGAGGAGTTGGAACGCGACGGTGCGGCGGTGCTCAAAGCTGGGGGCGCCAACCCGCACGTGGTCGTCGTGGGAGCGGACGTACTTGAGGTGCCTACGACGGTGCTCATCGTGGAGCGCCAGCAGCGGAGGGGTCGGTGAGCGTGTACCCGGAGTTCCAGGCTGCCGATGTTCCACGTGAAACGAAGACCCCCAAACACAAAGCCAAGCCGACCAACAACGGAGATGACAGCGCCGTGGTGTGGACCCCGATTGCAGAAGAGGCGGCTCGTGCGGCAAGCGTGCTGCACCCCGACGAGTCACTGCTCCCCCGCCCGACCCATCGCCGGGTGATCACCGTCGCCAACCAGAAGGGCGGTGTCGGCAAGACGACGAGCACGGTGAACCTCGCTGCCGCGCTCGCGATCCACGGGCTCAAGACGCTCGTGATCGACCTCGACCCGCAGGGCAACGCCAGCACGGCGCTCTCCGTTGAGCACCGCAGCGGTACGCCGTCGGTCTACGAGGTCCTCATCGGCGAGATCTCCATCGCGGAGGCCGCTCAGGTCAGCCCGACGTCACCGAACCTCTTCTGCGTGCCCGCGACGATCGACCTCGCCGGCGCCGAGATCGAGCTCGTCTCGATGGTGGCGCGCGAGGCGCGGCTCAAGGAGGCGCTCTCCCCCGAGGCGCTCGACCAGCTGCAGCCCGACTACGTCTTCATCGACTGTCCGCCGAGCCTCGGCCTGTTGACCGTCAACGCGATGGTCGCGGCGCAGGAGGTCCTCATCCCGATCCAGTGCGAGTACTACGCACTGGAGGGTCTGAGCCAGCTGCTGCGCAACATCGAACTGGTGCAGCAGCACCTCAACCCGGAGCTCAGCATCTCCACGATCCTCCTCACGATGTACGACGGCCGCACGAAGCTCGCGGACCAGGTGACCAGTGAGGTGCGTGGCCACTTCGGCGACGTCGCCCTCAAGACCGTGATTCCGCGCAGCGTGAAGGTCTCCGAGGCACCAGGATTCGGTCAGACGGTGTTGACGTACGACCCGGGCTCGCGCGGGTCGATGAGCTATCTCGACGCCGCCAAGGAGATCGCGATCCGCGGGGCCAAGAAGGAGGGCGCATGACGGAGCAGCGCAAGGGCGGACTCGGGCGCGGCCTGGCCGCCCTCATCCCCCAGGGTCCGCCGGCCGGTGCGCCCAGCACCATCCGGCCCGCCGTGGCCGGCAACGGGGCCACCAGGACCCAGACCGTGCAGCCTGCCGGTGAGGTCGCGGGCGCGGTGTACCGCGAGATTCCGGTCAACTCGATCAGGACGAACACCAAGCAGCCGCGCCAGGTGTTCGACGATGACGCGATCGACGAGCTCTCGTTCTCCATCAAGGAGTTCGGGCTCATGCAGCCGATCGTCGTCCGCGAACTGACTGCGGACACGTACGAACTCGTCATGGGCGAGCGCCGCTGGCGGGCCACGAAGCAGGCCGGACTCAAGACGATCCCGGCCATCGTGAGGCAGACGGCCGACGACGCCATGCTGCGCGACGCGCTGCTGGAGAACATCCACCGCGTCCAGCTCAACCCGCTCGAAGAGGCGGCGGCCTACCAGCAGCTGCTGGAGGAGTTCGGCGTCACGCACGAGGAGCTCGCGGACCGCATCGGGCGCAGCCGCCCCGTCGTCACGAACACGATCCGGCTGCTGAAGCTCCCCCTCCCCGTCCAGCGACGGGTCGCGGCGGGCGTGCTGAGCGCCGGCCACGCGCGGGCGCTCCTCGGTCTGGACGACGCGGGAATGCAGGAGGACCTCGCGGTGCGGATCGTCGCCGAGGGCATGTCGGTCCGCGCGACCGAAGAAGCGGTCACGATCGCCAAGAACGAGAAGCCGAAGAAGGAGAAGGCCGCCCCGCGCAAGCAGCTGCACGCGCCCGGTCTGCAGGACCTCGCCGAGCGCCTCTCGGACAACTTCGACACCCGCGTGAAGGTCGAACTCGGGCAGCGAAAAGGCCGGATCGTCGTCGAATTCGGGTCAGTTGATGATCTTCAAAGGATCATCGGCATGATGAGCCCAGAAACGACAATTCGGACATCCGAGTAGGTCCATAGGATCACACCAGGGTCTTATGTCACGGTGACGATGACGCCCCGCATCCAATTGGATACGGGGCGTCACCTATGAAGAGAGATCAACGAGCGACGGCGCGCTCGACCAGACCGGCGTAGATCTCGCCCAGCGACTGCCCCGCCGCCTCGACGGCCATCGGCAGGAGCGACGTCTCGGTCAGTCCCGGCGACACGTTCACTTCCAGGAAGTAGACGGTGCCGTCCTCGGCGACGATGGCGTCGGTCCGCGACACGTCCCGCAGTCCGAGCAACCGGTGCGCCGCGACCGCCAGCTCCCCCACCGCCTTGGCGGAGGAGGCGTCCAGCCGAGCCGGCGCGTGGAAGTCTGTCAGCCCCGCGGTGTACCGAGCGGTGTAGTCGTACACGCCGGTCTCCGGAACGATCTCGACCGCGGGCAGCGCGTACGGACCCTCCGGACCGTCGACGACCGCGACCGCCACCTCCACGCCGGAGATGAACTGCTCGGCCAGCACGGTGTCCCCGTACGCCAGGCACCCGACCATCGCGGGCGGCAGCTCGGCAGCGTCACGCACGACCTGAGCGCCCAGCGCCGACCCGCCCTGGTCCGGCTTCAGCATCAACGGCAGGCCGAGCGTCGAGACCATCGCGTCGAGCACGGGCTTGGCGCCCAGCTCCCGGAACGTCGCGTGCGGCAGCACGACCCACTCCGGCGTCGCCAGTCCGGCACGGGCGAGCTCGGCCTTGGCGGTCGGCTTGTCCCACGCCCGCCGGCACGCCCGCGAGTCCGTGCCCACGTACGGCACGCCGAACATCTCGAGGATCGCCTGCACCGACCCGTTCTCACCCTCACCGCCGTGCAGGGCGACGACGACGGCGTCCGGACGGGTGGAGCCGAGGCGCGTCAGCAACGAGGCGTCGGCGTCCCACTCCTCCACCGTCAGACCCACCGACCGCAGGGCGGCCGACAACCGGCGGCCCGAGCGGATCGAGACTTCACGTTCGTGGGAGAGCCCACCGGACAGCACAGCGACCACACGGTCAGCCACAGCAAAACTCCAAAGAAGATCAGGCGGTGTCGGGCGACGGGGTCTGCGGACCGGACAGCTGACGGCCCGGCGTCGCCCCGAAGGTCGCGGCCAGCTGCATCTCTTCCTCGATGACGTTCGCCAGGCGGCGGACGCCCTCCCGGATCCGCTCCGGCGTCGGGTAGCAGTACGAGATCCGCAACTGGCGGGAGCCGAAGCCGTCCGCGTAGAAGCCGGTGCCGGACGCGTAGGCCACGCGGGCCGTCACGGCGCGAGGCAGCATCGCCTTCGTGTCGATGCCCTCCGGCACCGTCACCCAGACGTAGAAGCCGCCGTCCGGAATGTTCCACGTGGAACCTTGCGGCATGTGCTGCTCCAGAGCCGACACAGCCGCATCCCGGCGTTCCCGGTACGCCTCGCGGTAGGTCTTGATCTGGCCCTTCCAGTCCTGCGTCGACAGGTACCGGGACACGATCATCTGGTTCAGCGTGGGCGGGCACAGCGTGGCCGACTCGGCCGCCAGCACCAGCTTCTCGCGGACGGCGTGCGGCGCCAGCACCCAGCCGACCCGCAGACCGGCCGCGAACGTCTTCGAGAACGACCCGAGGTACACCACGTTGTCGGGGTCCATCGACCGCAACGCCGGGTAGGTCTGCCCGTCGAACCCGAGCAGCCCGTACGGGTTGTCCTCCACGACCAGCACGCCGTAGGTCCGGCAGATCTGCAGGATCTCGGCCCGTCGCGACACCGCCAGCGTCACGCCGGCCGGGTTGTGGAAGTTGGGGATCGTGTACAGGAACTTGACCCGCTGGCCCGCGCGCTTACAAGCCTCCAGCGCCTCTCGCAGCAGCGAGGGCACGAGTCCGTCAGCGTCCATCGCGACGTGCACGACCTGCGTCTGGTACGCGGTGAACGACCCGAGAGCGCCCACGTAGGAGGGTCCCTCGGCGATCACGACGTCGCCGGGGTCGCAGAAGATCCGGGTGACCATGTCGAGGCCCATCTGGGAGCCCACGGTCACCACCACGTCGTCCGGGTGGCCGTTGATGCCTTCCAGCGCCATCACGTCGCAGATCTGCTCGCGCAGCAACGGGACGCCGTGCGCCGAGCCGTACTGCAGGGCCACCAGGCCCTCGGAGGCCACCAGCTGACCGATCTCCGCCGACAGCGACTCCAGGGGCAGAGCGGCCAGGTGGGGCATGCCGCCGGCCAGCGATACGACCTCGGGACGGGACGCGACTGCGAAAAGTGCCCGGATCTCCGATGCCGTCATCCCTGCCGTGCGCGCTGCGTAGCGACGGAGGTGGGGATCAAGGCTTCTGGGGCCCTGCTTGGCGGGCTGTCCGGGCACAGTCATGTGGGACTCCTGTATAGGAAATGTCCCGAGCGAGTGTAACCGTCGTCCCGTTCAGGGCACGCGCCTTCCGGGTTCCGTCACATTCGCCTACCCTCGTATGGGTTCGCTTTGTGTGTTAACGGGTGGAGGTCGGGGTGTCCCGTCGCGTCGTAGGCGTCACGCTGGACAACCTGGAGCATCTCTCCAAGCACAGCAGGACGTGCGTTTTCTGGGAACTGGCTCCTCATCTGCGTGAACAGGCCGAGGAGTACGGCGACACCGAGTTCGAGAAGGAAGCCTGGGTCTCCAGCGTCCTGCTCGAGTGGGGTTCGTGCGGTCGCATGATCTATTGCGACGGCATCCCCGCCGGTTCGGTCTTCTACGCACCACCGGCCGCTGTTCCGCGCAGCGCCGCCTTCCCCACGTCTCCGGTGAGCCCGGACGCGGTCCTCATGACGTCGCTGGACGTCCTCCCGGAGTTCCGAGGCGGAGGGCTCGCGCGAGTGCTCGTGCAGGCCGTGGCGAAGGACCTGACGCGTCGTGGCGTGAAGGCCATCGAGGCGTTCGGCGACATGCGCCCGGACGACGAAGAGCAGACTTGCGTCACGCCCGCCGACTTCCTGACGAGCGTGGGCTTCAAGACCGTGCGGCCGCACCCGCGCTGGCCCCGGTTGCGCATGGAGCTCCGCAGCTCCATCACGTGGAAGGAAGACGTGGAGGCCGCTCTCGAACGGCTCCTCAACAGCGTCACCGTCTCCACCGCGGAACCCAGCTTCCGCCCGGTCTGAGACAGCGAAAAGGCCCCCTCGCCGAAGCGAGGGGGCCTTTTTCGTCAGAACGTCAGCCCTTGGCCATCTCGTAGCGCAGCAGGTCGTTGAACGTGAACGTGCCCGTCGGCTGGTCGTCCTTGCCGAGCAGGTAGAGACGCTTCACGGCCACGAGGATGCCCTCGGCCACGATGTCGCGGAACCCGGGAGTCGCGAGGCGTGCCCGGTCCTCCGCGTTCGTCAGGTAGCCCACCTCGACGCGGACGGCCGTGCAGCGGGTGAGCCGCAGCAGGTCCCACGTCTTCGGGTGCGAACCGCAGTTCGACATCGTCGTGCGGGCGGTGACCTCGCGCTGGATGAACCCGGCCAGCGCCTCACCGACCGTCGACGACGTGCCGTTGCCGGTGCCGTAGTGGAACGTCGACACGCCCTGCGCGTTCGGCGACGAGTTGCCGTCGCTGTGCAGCGACAGGATCAGGTCGGCGCCCGCCTCGTTCGCGAACCGGGCGCGCTCCGCCTCGTCCGGGCAGTTGTCCGGACCGCGCGTGAGCAGCGCCTCCATGCCGGTGGCGGCCATCTTGCCCTCGAGACGGCGGGCCAGGTCCAGCATCAGCTCGGACTCGGACAGCCCGTCCACGACCACACCGCGGTCCTGGCCGCCGTGGCCGGGGTCGATCACGATCCGCTTGCCGGACAGGCGGGAGCCGGCACCGCGGAGCCGTTCCTGCTCACGCAGCAGTTGCGGACGGCCGCCGCGGACCTTCGGCTGGAGCTGGCGCAACGCGCGGACCGTGTCGGGACCGCACATGCCGTCCACGATCAGTCCGTAGTCGCGCTGGAAGTTCCTCAGCGCCTGCTCGGTCTGCTGGCCGAACACGCCGTTGGCGCGGCCGGCGTCGTAACCGAGCTCCAGCATGCGCTCCTGCAGCACCAGCACGTCGTCACCGGTCGTCGGCTGCGACATCAGGTACGCGAGCGGCCGGTCCCCCAACCGGAACGTCGCGTCACGGAGCGATCGGTAGGTCGCCGGGCCGACGATGCCATCGATGATCAGCCCCCGCTGCTGCTGGAACGCGCGCACGGCGTGCTCGACCTGCTGGTCGAACACCGGCGGCGCCTGTGGGTCGGCCGGCGGAAGCAGTCCGAGCCTGGTCAGGATCGACCGGATCTCGGCAACATCACTTCCGACGTCCCCGCGGCGGAGCAGCTGCATGCACCCTCGCTCGACTAGGGCGCCGAACCTGGTCGGCGCGTCAGTTGGGAAGTCCTCATTGTGCCCTGCTGCGCTCAGTGATCGATGCAGGGCTACTCACAGTCGTACCGAGATCACCGTCCCGGCACCAAAACGAACGTGACCCGCTCGTCTTATCGATAGACGGGCGGGCCACGTTGCGCGTTGCAGAGAAGTTCTCAGCTCGTGCAAGTTCTCCGGCTCAGGCCAGGACGTCCTGCAGGTCCTTGAGCAGTGCGGCCTTGGGCTTCGCGCCGACGATCTGCTTCACCGGACGGCCGCCCTGGAACAGGATCAGCGTCGGCACGGACATGATCTGGTAGTCGCGGGCGATCGACGGGTTGGCGTCGATGTCGACCTTGGCGACGGTGATCTTCTCGCCGTGCTCGGCCGCGATCTCCTCCAGCACCGGCGCAACCATCTTGCACGGGCCGCACCAGGTCGCCCAGAAGTCGACCAGCACGGGCTTCTCGCTGGTCAGCACGTCGTCCGCGAACGACTTGTCGGTCACCGTGACGGTGGCGCCTGCCATGTTGCTCTCCCTAAAACGTCTCGCAGAAGGAACTTCAGATGCTCTTGCCGTAGCCGCCACCGACGGCCTCGGCGGCGATCTCGGCCTGCTCGGTGCCGTGCTCGGCGAGCCACCGCTCCGCGTCGATCGCGGCGCTGCAACCGGAGCCCGCGGCGGTGATCGCCTGACGGTATTCGTGGTCCACCAGGTCACCGGCGGCGAACACGCCGTCCAGGTTCGTGTAGGAAGACTTGTCCTTGGTCAGGACGTAACCCTCCGCGTCCAGGTCGACCTGGCCCTTGACCAGCGCCGAACGCGGGTCGTGGCCGATCGCCAGGAAGAAACCGGTGACGGGCATCTCCGACTCGGCGCCGGTCTTGGTGTCCCTGATCTTGATCGAGGACACGGTGCCGTCACCCAGCACGTCGGTGACCTGGGTGTTCAGCTGCCACTTGATCTTCTCGTTGGCGCGGGCGCGCTCCAGCATGACCTTCGAGGCGCGGAACTCCTCACGGCGGTGGATGACTGTCACGGACTTGGCGAAGCGAGTGAGGAACGTCGCCTCCTCCATGGCCGTGTCGCCGCCGCCGACGACCGCGATGTCGTGGTCGCGGAAGAAGAACCCGTCACACGTCGCGCACGCGGACACGCCGCGGCCGAGCAGCTCCTGCTCGCCGGGGATGTCGAGGTAACGGGCCGCGGCACCCATCGCGAGGATGACGGCCTTGGCCTCGTAGGTGACGCCGTTCGCGACGACCTTCTTGATCTCACCGGTCAGCTCGACCGACTCGACGTCCTCGGCGCGCAGCTCGGCGCCGAAGCGGGTGGCCTGCTCGCGCATCTGCTCCATGAGCTCGGGGCCCATGATGCCGTCGCGGAAGCCGGGGTAGTTCTCGACCTCGGTCGTCGTCATGAGGGCGCCGCCGTACTGCGAACCCTCGAAGACCAGGGGCTCCAGCTGCGCGCGTGCCGCGTAGACCGCCGCGGTGTACCCGGCCGGTCCCGATCCAATGATGATCACGTTGCGCACGCTCACGGCTCTGCAACTCCTCGATCTCGTCGTCTGACTGGCTCAACGGATCGTAGGTGCAGCTAATTCCGTGACTTCCGCGACTACCTCTTGATCGTGGTGTCGGCCAGCACGCCTTCGGGCTTGTCCGGTCCGCAGGTCGCCGGGTCCAGCACCACCAGCCGGAACTGGCCGAGACCGGCGGGCAGGATCGCCATGACCGCGTTCTTGCCGTCGAGGTTGATCGGGCTGATGCCGAGCGGGTTGCCCGAGCTCGTGATGCCGCCGCCCTTCAGACAGCCGGACAGCCGGTCGGGCGTTTCGAGCGGGCCGTAGTTCTGCGCCTTGAGCACCTCACCGACGGCGGAGCCGAGCTCGGCCTCCGACAACGCGAGCGGAGGGGCGGCGTTCGCGCTGGTGGACGACGTGGTCGGTGCGGGTGCGGCCTCGTTCGCGGGCGGCTGCTGCGCACCCGGTGACACGGCCAGCACGATGCCGAACGCGGCCGCGGCGGCGACCAGCACGCCGGCCCCGCCCATGCCGAGCCGGCGGTTGCGGCGCTTGCGGGCGTCGTTCAGCGACACGACCGGCGCGATGCCCGGACGGGCCTCCGCGGCCAGCGCGGCGTCGATCCGGGCGGCCACGTGGTCGGGCATCGGGACCGACGGCAACGACCGGAGGTCCACCAGCGTCGCGTCGAGCGCCTGCAGGACCTCCCTGGCGTCGGGGTCCGCCTCGACCCTCGGGCGCAGCTGTGCGGCGACCTCAGGGGGCAGCACGCCCGCGTGCAGGTCCGCGATGAGGTCAACAGACCACGGCGGACCCATCGGCACGCGCTCCATGCCGGTCATCGGCCCTCCCACTGACGTTGCTCTTGCACATTCACACCGTCAGCTGGGACGTTCGCATCTGCGATTCGGTTCCTGAGGTGCCCGAGAACTTTGGCGAGCTTGGCGCGCCCACGCGCGCACCGGCTCTTGACCGTGCCCTCCGCGATGCCGAGGAGCTTCGCCGTTTCGGCGACCGAATACCCCTCGACGTCGACGAGCACGATGGGCGCCCGCTGCTCCTCCGGCAGCTCCATCAACGCCTGCTGCACCATCAGGCTGGTCTCGCGGTCGCTCATCGCGTCACGGGGAGCGACGGGTTCGCCGGGACCGGCCTCGGGCAGCGGCACTGTCGGTCTTGTCTGTCTGCGTCTCATCCGGTCGAGGCACGCGTTCACCACGATCCGGTGAAGCCAGGTGGTGACCTGTGACTCCGCGCGGAACGACGACGCCGCCCGGAAGGCCGAGATGAACGCCTCCTGCAGCGCGTCCGCGGCCTCTTCCGGATCACGCAGCGTGCGCAACGCCACCGCCCACATCCGGTCGCGGTGCCGTTTGACCAGCTCCGAGAACGCGTAGGGGTCACCTGCGGCGTGGGCCGAGATGAGATCGGCGTCCGAGCTGGCTGCGGCGGTCACGGGACGCACTTTAGCGAGGGTGATCACAGATCACCCGGACAGGTCTACCCAGAGTGCACGCGTAGTTCTACTGGGCTCGCGTGTACAGGACCTCTCGGATCTCCGTCTGGTTCTTGCCACCGCCGGAGCTCGTCAGCTGCGTGATCCAGATCAGCACGTGACCGGTCGGTTCGTGGTCGTTCAGCTGGATCTGGGTCTGCCCGTCGGACAGGTCCGCGACGCCGACGACCTTGGTCTCCTCGATCGGCGAGTCGAGCGCGGACGCCACCCGGATCTCGACGTGCGTGCCCTTGCTGGGCGAGGTGATCGTGACCGAGGCCAGCTTCACCGGTTCCGCGAACGACGCCATCAGCCCGATGCCCGGCTTCAGCGTCGGGAACTGCTGGAAGTAGTTGTCGGTCCGCCAGAACGTGCCCGCGTTGTTGTCGACCGCCCGGCTCGCCTGGTTTGCGTTGTCGGGCTGGTTCGTCACGTCGTAGACGCCGATCTGACCCGGCTGCACCGGACCGGCCGCCGCGGGCGGAGGCGCGGTCTGGCCGTTCGACCCCGGCTGGTTGATCACCACGGTCGGGCCGCCGCCCTTGGACGGCTCGTCGCTGAAGAACCCGACGATCTGCACGCTCAGCCAGATGATCACGGTCAGCGTGGCCAGGGCGAGCACGCCGACGCTGATCCACAGCTTCTTCTTCTGCTGCTTGTCCTGGCGCGGCCGCTGGGTCGTCCACACGACCTGGTCGTCGTCGTCATCACGGGGTGACGCCACGGCCGGGATCAGCGCCGTCTGCGCTTCCTCCGCCGCGATCTGGTCGAGGACCTGCAGGATCGCCGCGGACGTGCGGATGCCGCCCACCGACGTGTCCTCCAGCGAACGCACCGCGACGGACGACAGGTCGTGCGGCAGGTACGGGTGCAACGCGTTCGGTGCGACCACGGACCCGTCCGGCCCCGTCGGCGCGACCGGCACGCCCTGGGGACCGCCCGGCAGCGCCCACCGGCCGGTGAGCAGCAGGTACAGGATCGCGCCGAGGCCCTTGACGTCGTCGCGCGCGATCGCGTCCGGCCGCGGACCGGGGAACGCGAGGCGCAGGCGGCCGTCCGAGGTGACCCGGATGCGCTGCGGGTGGTCGGCGCCCAGCACGAGGCCGGCGTGGTGCGCGCCCTCGATGGCGGCGCCGAGCGGTTCGAGCAGGCGGGTCGCGGCACCCGCCGGCAGCGGGCCCTCCGCGATCAGGTCGACCAGGTCGGTGCCCTGGGTCCACTCGGCGATGACGATGCCGAGGATGCCCTCGTCGGGACGGATGCCGGTGCCGGGCGTCAGCACGTCGATCACCCGCGACACACCGGGGTGCGTGAACGACGACGCGTGCATCGCGCGTTCGACCGTCCGGCGGGCACGGGCGGCCGCCTCGTTGTCCGCGAGGTTGCCCAGCAGGACCGTCAGCGCCACGTCCCGGTTGAGCTGACCGTCTCTCGCGCGCCACAACTCCGCGTTGGACCTGGCGTCCGCACCGGATTTCGCGAGCAGCCGGTAGCGGCCATTGCCGATGACGCCGCCGGGATTCAGGGCGGCGTGAACTCCGCTACTCACGGACACCAGGCTACGGGAAGGCGCTCACGGACTGGAGTCACCTTCGCCGCACCAAACGGTTGATCTTGGCGATCGCCGGCTTCATCTCGGGCACCCGGAACGCCGCCAAAAGGCCGAACGCGAGCGGCAGGCCGATCAGCGTCACCAGGATGGTCTCGAACCAGGCGGCCACGACCGGGCCGGAGAACCCGATCAGGTCCAGGAGCAGCGCGTTCACCCCCTTGGCGACGGCGAACGCCAGCGCGGACGCCACCACGGTGAGGCAGACGGTCCAGATCGTGAAGCCGGTGCGCAGGCGGCCGAGCCGGACCCGCAGCCACACCTGACCGACGACCGCGCCGAAGACGAAGCTCAGCGACATCGCGAGCGACACGCCGACGGCGAGCTGCTCGGGTTCCGCCACGGCGAGGAAGAAGTACAGCAGGGCGATCCGGACGGCCACGATCAGCGCCTGGATCAACGTGGGCGTGCGCGCGTCCTTCATCGCGTAGAAGACCCGGATCTGCAGCAGCGTGATCGCGTACGGCACCAGGCCGAACGCCGACAGCGCGAGCGCCAGGCCGACCGCGGTGCCGCCCTCCACGCCCGACTTGCCGAACCCGAACGCGGCGAGACCGATGGCCACACCGGACACCGTCATCAGGACGCTGAACGGCATGAGCAGGATCGAGGACATGCGGTTGCCGAACAGCAGGTCGCGCACGATCGCGTCGTTGTCGTTGTTCGCCGCGGCCCGGCTCATCTTCGGCATTAGGGCGGTCAGCAGCGAGACACCGAGCACGCCGTAGGGCACCTGGGCGATCAGCCACTGGAAGTTGAACGCGGCCAGCGCGCCGTTGCCGTGGGTGGCGACCTTGGTCAGCACGGTCAGGCTCGCGAACCCGAGGCCGACGTAGAGCAGCACCCAGAACGCGAGACCGCCGAACTCGGCCAGCCGCGCGTCCCAGCCGAACCGCCACTTGAACCGGAAGCCGGTCTTGAGCAGCGCCGGGATCAGCACCGACGCCTGCACGGCGACGCCGAGCGCGGTGCCGAGGCCGAGCACCAGGACGTGGGAGTCGGTCATGGAGACCGGGTTGAGCGTGATGTCGCCGGGGAGCATCCAGTAGACGCCGAGAACGACGATCACGACGAGGTTGTTCAGCACCGGCGCCCAGGTGGGCAGGCCGAACACGTGCCGCGCGTTGAGCACCGCGCTGAGCAGCGCGGTCAGGCCGTAGAACACGATGCCGGGCAGCACCAGGTAGGCGAACGCCGTGACCAGGTCGCGGTTCGCGTTCGGCGAGTCGGCGATGAACAGCGAGGTGAGCAGCGGTGCGCTGGCGACCGCTATGACCGTGCCGACGCCGAGGATGGCCGTGCCCATGCTGATCAGCCATTGGGCGTACGACTCACCGCCGTCGCCGTCCTCCTTCTCGGCCCTGACCAGCAGCGGGATGGCCACACTGGTCAGGATGCCGCCGAGCAGCAGCTCGTTGATCATGGTCGGCAGCGTCGAGGCGGCCTGGTACGAGTCGTTGAGGGTGCCGATGCCGAGTGCCGCGACCAGCAGCACCTTCGAGAGCAGACCCGTGGCGCGGCTGACGATCGTCGCGATCGCCATCGATCCGCTGGCCCTGGCGACCGACGGTCCTTGCTGCTGCTCTGGCTGGGTGGTCGTGGCTGTCTCGCTCACGCGCTCGACTTCTCCGGTGTGACGTTCTCGATGGACGGTGCGCCGCCGTTCTCGCCGTTGCGAGCACGGACCCGCTTGTAGATGCGCCGTCCGGAGAGCAGGACCAGCGCGATCGCGGCGATCACGGTGATGATCACCGTGATGGTGCCGTAGGCGGACGACGACACCTCCAGCTTGACAGTGTCACCCAGAGCGACGCCCTCGGGAGTGGTCAGCCGGACGCTGACCGGGAACCGGCCGGACCTCAGCACCTCGACGGGCACCCGCACGACGCGCTCGCCGCGGGCGGGGAGCACCTGGTCGGCGAGGTCGAGCTTCCGGATCCCCGGGGTGTCGGCGAGGGTGATCCGGACCGTCACGCGGACGTCGAGCTTGTTCGTGATCGTGACCGGGATCGGGCTGTCACCGGAGCCGAGCAGGATCGGGCTGTTCGGCTGCGTCACGCCGACCATGCCGGTCAGGGCGTTGAGCTCGCCCTGGCTCACCTCGGCCGCGGACCGGGCGCCCTCCTCGTTGCCCCGCCACGCACCGGACATCACCCGCAGCAGCCCGAGCCACAGCGGGTCGGCCAGGTCGCCGGGCGACGCGTGCGCGCTGTCCTCCTGCTGCATGGCCGCGACCAGGCCGTTGAGCTCGACGCTCTGGTTCGTCACCGAGTCCGAGATGAGCGCCGAGATCTCCCGCGCACCGGCCTCCGGCGGGTAGGCGATCTTGGCGTTCGTCACCGCGGGGGTGGTGCCGGTGAGCTCCTCGAGCCCCGTCTGGGACGCGTAGTTGCCGGCCAGCAGCTTCCGGGCGGTGGTCAGGAACTCCGTCATCTCCGAGACCGGTGCGTGCCAGCGGCGCGGCGGCGCGACCAGCACGTTGCGGCCGTCGCCCTGCCAGCCGGCGCGGAACACCAGCACCGCCAGCGCGTTCTGCACGGACACCGGCTGGCTCTCGACCGGCGTGGTCACGCCGGACAACGTGCGCGGCCGCGACTCGCTGCCCTGCAGCGCGTCCGAGACCATCGAGTCGATCTTCACGGCGGTGACCGGGGTCTTGCCGCCGACCCCGACGGGCGCGGTGCCCGGCGCGTCGGCGAGTCCTTTCGGGTCGAGCAGCAGCGACTTCGCGCCGGGATAGCCCTTGTCCGGCTGCGGGGTGACCAGCTCGTCGAACGTCGGCTGGTCGAGCACGCCGTCCTCGGGCCACACCAGGTCGGGCAGCGGCCGCACGGACAGGACGTCCTGGATGAGCTTGGGTCCGTCCGTCACCGCGAGCGTGCGCATGGTGGAGAGCTTCGCCCTGTTCAGCGCCACGAGGTCGGCGTCGGCGTACGGCAGCGCGACGACGCACCGGCCGGTGACCGCGAGCTTGAGGCGGTCGAGCCAGAGCTTCGCCTCGATCCTGCCCTTGCCCTCGGCGCCGCCCCGCAGCCGGTAGCCGGTGCTCATCGCCTGCACGGTGCGCAGCAGGTCCGGGTCGATGGCGAGGCACATGGCCGTGCTCATCGACGGGACCGCCTGCTCGTAGGCCTGCAACAGGCCGTACAGCCGGCCGTTGACCGAGAGCGACGCCGCGAGCTCGTCGTCGATCAGCTCCGACTGGCCCTCGCCGCCGAGCCGGACGAGCCGGGGGCGGTCCGCGATCGGCCACAGCACCGTCAGCTTCGCGCCGTCGCCCGGCTTGCCCTTGGTCTCGCCGCCGGGCACGCCCAGCACCGGGAGCAGCGTCGACAGCGCCGCGAGACGCGCCTGGCCGCCGTAGTCCGGCCTGCCGTTGACGTTCGCGAGGATCGGGTAGATGCCCGGCTGCTCGATCTCGAGCGACGTCGGCTCGGTACCGCGCAGCGGCACCTCCAGCGTGAAGTCCTTCTGCTGGCCGGGCTCGAGCTCACCGGTGACCGGCGTGAACTTCGGCTGCACGGCCTCGGCCGCCGCCGGCTCCCGCAACGACTTGCGCAGCTCGTCCTCGGTGGCGAGCGGCACACCGCGCTCCAGGCGCAGCACGATGTCGAACACCTTGCGGTCGCCGACGTTCGCGATCTTGCCGGTGATCTTGACGGTCCCCGGGGAGTCGCTCGTGACGAACCGGGGCGTGAGCTGGTCGATGTCGAGCCGCAGGAACTGCGGCTGCGCCGTGCCGGGCTGGGCGGAGAGAGATCTGGTCGCCCACACCTGCGTGGCGGGAGCGGGCATGAACGGCAGCGCGTCGATCTCGTCCGGTTGTGACTGCTGGGCGCCGGCGGGCGGCGCGGCCAGCACCACGAACGCGGTGACGGCGGCTGTGCAGACGAACTTCCTCAGGCTCACGCCGACTCCGCCCCGTTCCGGCAGCGGTCGGAGAGCAGTTCGGCGGCTCGGCGGACCAGTCGGCGCTCGTCGGCATACGCGAGTCGCTCGTCCAGCTCGCCGAGTGGCACCCACGCCACCTCGGTGACCTCCACGTCTTCGTCGGAAAGCTCTCCCCCCGTCGCTTCGAGGAGGAAGTGGTGAACCGTCTTGTGCACCCGGCGGTCGTCCGCGACGAACCAGTAGTCGATCGACCCCAACGGGCGCAGCACCCTGCTATGAATACCGGTCTCCTCGGCGACCTCGCGCACCGCGGTCTGTTCCGCGGTCTCGCCGGCCTCGATGTGACCCTTGGGCAAAGACCACAGCAACCGGCCTCGGCGGTCAAGTCTGCCGATCACCGCAGCCCGTTGCTCTGCGTCGAGCACCAGGCCACCGGCCGACGTCTCGTCGACGGTCTCGAGCCTGCGGCCCCGGCGTCGCTTCCGGCGCCCCGGCTTGGGACTCCCGGAACGTGCGGCTGACGGCGGCATACGGCCGATCGTACTTACGAACCTTGAGTACGCTGGTTTCTCGTGTCTCGATCGCTCCAGCAGAATGCGGTGGTGGAAAAGCCCACCATCACACCAGTCGTCGCTGAGCTCGCCGCTCGGTTCGCAGCCGAGGGCAAGCGCCTCTACCTCGTGGGTGGAAGTGTGCGCGACGCCGTGCTGGTGCGCCCGACGAACGACTTCGACTTCACCACGGACGCGCGACCAGCGGAGATCCAGAAGCTGCTGAGCGGCTGGGCCGACGCGCAGTGGGACACCGGCATCGCCTTCGGGACGGTCGGCGCGTCGAAGAAGGGCGAGATCATCGAGATCACGACCTTCCGCGCGGACGTCTACGACGGCGTGACCCGCAACCCCGAGGTGACCTTCGGTGACTCCATCGACGGCGACCTGGTCCGGCGTGACTTCACGGTCAACGCCATGGCGTTCGACATCGCCGCCTCGCAGTTCGTCGACCCGACCGGTGGTCTGCAGGCGGCGCGTGAAGGCGTGCTGGACACCCCCGCGACGCCTCAGGAGTCGTTCGGCGACGACCCGCTGCGCATGCTGCGCGCGGCCCGGTTCGTCTCGCAGCTCGGCTTCACCGCCGCGCCCCGGGTGGTCGAGGCGATGCGGTCGATGGCAGGCGAACTCGCCCGCATCACGCCGGAGCGCGTGCAGGTGGAGCTCTCGAAGCTCCTGTGCGGGGCTCACCCCCGCCGCGGCATCGAGCTCATGGTGGAGACCGGGCTGGCCGACGTCGTGCTGCCCGAGCTCACGGCCATGAAGCTGGAGATCGACGAACATCATCAGCACAAGGACGTCTTCGACCACTCGCTGGTTGTGCTGGAACAGGCAATTGATCTTGAAGAAGTTGATCAGTCACCCGATCTGGTGCTGAGGATCGCCGCGCTCCTGCACGACATCGGCAAGCCGGCGACCCGGAAGTTCGAGTCCGGCGGCGGCGTCTCGTTCCACCACCACGAGGTCGTGGGCGCGAAGATGGTCCGCAAGCGCTTGCGGGCGTTGCGGTACTCGAAGGAGATCACCGAGGACGTCGCCAAGCTCGTCTACCTGCACCTCCGCTTCCACGGGTACGGCAACGGCGAGTGGACCGACTCGGCCGTGCGCCGGTACGTGACGGATGCCGGTGACCTGCTGACGCGGCTGCACAAGCTCGTCCGTGCGGACTGCACGACCCGGAACAAGCGCAAGGCGAGCCTGCTGCGCCGGACCTACGACTCTCTCGAAGAACGCATCGCGCGCATCGAGGCCGAGGAAGACCTCGCGCGCGTGCGTCCGGACCTCGACGGCAACGAGATCATGAAGCTGCTCGGCCTGGCGCCGGGCCGCGAGGTCGGTGCCGCGTGGAAGTTCCTCAAGGAGCTCAGGCTCGACCGCGGACCGCTGGACCGCGACGAGGCCGAGGCCGCGTTGCTCGACTGGGCGCGTGAACAAGGGATCACCCCGCCTGCCCGGTGACTCATTGTGAGTGAATGGAATCCCGGTGTGAGCGAAATGTCAGCGCCGGGGTGCACCATGTGAAGTGCGCCAGGGGGGCGCATGGGGGTGGTGCAGATGATCGTGTGGGGGCTTTCCGCAGTTCCTGCCGTACGGGACCTGGACGTGCTGACCGATGACCAACGGGCCGTGCTGAGGTGTCTCGCGCGTGGTCACGCCGACCACGAGATCGCGCGTGTGCTCGGCTTCGCGCTGCAACGGGTGGCCGACGAGGTGGCCGACATCCTGCGAAGGCTGGATCTACCCGATCGGGTGGCTGCCGTCGTCTTCGCGCACGAGGCCGGGATGCTGCACCTGCCGTTCCCGCGCTGACAGGAACAGGTAGGCGCCGAGTCCGACCAGGTAGAGGCTCGCGGCGACGAGGATGAGCGCGTGCGAGCGCCCGTTCAGCGGGACGACCATCGCGGTGATGGACACCGCCGTGACCTGCGCGATGTTGAAGAGGGTGTCGTAGAGGGCGAACACGCGCCCGCGCACCTCGTCACCGACGTCTTGCTGCACGGCGGTGTCCACGCAGAGCTTGACGATCTGACCGGCGAAGATGATCACGAAGCTGGCCAGCAGGATGGTCGGCAGCGTCATCGGCAGCCCGAGTCCGACCTGGGCCGCGGCGGTCAGCAGCAACGCACCGCAGATCGTGCGCTTGGTGCCGAACCTGTCGACGATCCGGTCGGTCAGGACGCCGGCGAGCAGCACACCGGCGCCGCCCGCGACCGCGACCTCGCCGAGCCCGCCGATGCCGGCCTTGAGGATGCCGACGTCCTCCAGGCTGTAGCGCATCAGCAGCAGCGTGATCATCAGGCTGATGCCGAACGCGGCCCGGTGCGCGAGCAACGCGGCCAGCCCGGCCGTCACGCTCGGCGTGCGCCAGGTGGCCCTCGCGCCGTCGACCAGGCCACGGGCAACGGCCGTGATGGCGTGGTTCGGCTCGTCGACCTCGTCCGGCCCGAGCACGCCCGCCTTGAACCGGCTGGCGATGAACGCGCTGAGCAGCAGCCCGACCACGGCGATGCTGGTGGTCCACGCCGAACCGCCGTCCCCGGCGCCGAGCAGTGTGCGGAACCCGATCGCACTGGCCGCACCGATCACGGCCATGACCGCGCCGGCCGTCGTGGCCAGCGCGTTCGCCTCGACCAGGTGGTCCTCGTCGACGACGTGCGGCAGTGACGCCGAAAGCCCGGACCCGACGAACCGGCCGATGCCCATGACGACGAGCGCGGAGACGTAGAGGGGCAGCCCGCTCAGCCCAGCGCCCACGGCGAGCGCGGTGAGCAGCACGAACGCGGCGCGCAGCAGGTTCGCGACGACGATGACCCGCTTGCGGTCCCACCGGTCGAGCAGAGCGCCGGTGAATGGCCCGATCAGCGAGTACGGCAGCAGCAGCACCGCGAACCCGGCCGCGATCGCCGCCGGATCGGCCTGGCGCTCGGGGTTGAACAGCACGGCCCCGGCGAGCCCGGCCTGGAAGAGCCCGTCACCCCACTGCGACGCGAGGCGGGTGGCGAGAAGTCTGCGGTAGGCGGGGATGCCGAGGAACCGGCGTGATCCCCAGTGGTGCTTCTCCACCGCAAGCGTTGTCACCGTTGCACTCTAAGCGCGTGGCGGTGAAAACCACGAAAGCCGGACCTCGCGGTCCGGCTCCCCTGGTGCCGGATGCCAGGTCGCCTCACGGCGCGGTGCACCAAGCGGTTCCAGCCGAACGGTATTCCGCAAGGGCGGTTGTCTGTTGAGCCCGGGGGACACAAAGACATCCGACACCTCAGTCTAACGGGACGCGGGCCTGAGTTGTTCCGGCGATCACGGGTGATTTCATGGTGACGTGCGTCCCGATGACGAAGTCGAAGTCGAGCCAGGTTCCCTCTTGGTAGCTGCTCCGAGCCTGAACGACCCGAACTTCAAGCGCACCGTCGTCTACATCATCGACCAACGTCCAGAGGGGACCCTCGGCGTCGTGCTGAACCGCCCCTCCGAGGTGGCGGTGCACGACGTGCTGCCGCCATGGGGCTCACACGTCACGAAGCCGCAGTGCATCTACATCGGCGGCCCGGTCGAGCAGAAGACGGCGCTGTGCCTGGCAGCGTTGAAGGCGGGCACCGACCCGTCCGCCGTGGAGGGTCTGGTCGGCGTGCAGGGCCCGGTCGCCCTGGTCGACCTCGACGCGGAACCGGACGACCTGATGCCGCTGGTGCGCGGCCTGAGGGTGTTCGCGGGCTACGCGGGCTGGGGCGAGGGCCAGTTGCAGGGCGAGATCGACCGCGGCGACTGGTTCGTCGTGACCGGACTGGCCGACGACGTGCTGGTCGGCGCGAAGGCCGACCTGTGGGGCAGGGTGCTGCGCCGGCAGGGCATGCCGCTGGCGCTGCTGTCGACCTATCCGAACGACCCCAAGGACAACTGATTCACTTGACTTCACCCACAACTCGGGCTTCCTGTTTCGCTGCCGATTGCGGTAGGGGCGAACCCTTCCGTCTGACATCAGCTCCGCAGGCATCGCCCGAGTCGCCTCGGGCTACGGCTTGACCAGCCGCAAGGATGTTCTTCGCCGCGTTGATGTCCCGGTCGTGCCGGGTGCGGCAACTCGGACACGTCCAATGCCGAGACGACAGCGAGAGCTGTGTCAGTCGGTGGCCGCAGGTGGAGCAGAGCTTGCTGGACGGAAACCAGCGGTCGATCACGACCAGCGCGCGCCCGGTCCGGGAACACTTGTATTCGAGTTGACGGCGAAACTCGCCCCAGCTCACGTCGGAAATCGCGCGGGCGAGGTGGCGGTTGCGGACCATTCCCCGGATGTTCAGGTCCTCGATCACGATAACGTCGGCTGAACGCACCAGCCGAGTGGTAGAGCGGTGCAGGAAGTCTTGACGAGCGTTGCGGACCTTGCGATGAGCACGCGCGACTTTGGCTTTCGCTTTGCGTCGATTACTGCTTCCCCGCTGGCAGCGAGCCATTCGGCGCTGGTAGCGGGCAATGTTTCGGGCTTTGACCGCAAGATGTCGTGGGTTGGCGATCCGCTCGCCGTCACTGGTCACGAGGAAGTCCGACAAGCCCAGGTCTACGCCGATGGAGCGCCCGGTCGGCTCAGCGGAGACCGGTGCGTCCGTGTCCACGGCGAAGGTTGCGTACCAGCGTCCATCTGGATCGCGGGAGATCACGACCATCGTCGGATCCAGTTCGACGACGTCGATGTCGTTGAACGACCACACGAACTTCAGCGGCGTTGCATTTTTAGCGAGCGTCAGCAAGCCGTCGCGCATTCGGAACGCGGAGCGCGTGTAGTGCGCACTCTGCCGACCCATCCGAGACTTGAACCTCGGGTATTGGGCACGTTGAGCGAAGAAGTTCTGGAACGCAGTGTGCTGGTGGCGCAGCGTCTGCTGCAGGGGCACTGACGACACCTCGGACAGGAACGCGAGTCCTTCGGTCCGTTTCCACTCGGTCAACGCATTGTCTGTCTCTCGGTACGACGTGCGAATGCCCTTGGTCAGGAAACGTTGCCTGCGCTGTCCCAACGTCATGTTCCACACCAGACGTACGCACCCGAACGTACGGTTCAGTACCGCAGCCTGTTCAGCAGAGGGGTAAGCCCGGCATTTGTACGCTGTTCGCACGGTGGACAGCGTACTGACGTCTGAGCGATCCAAAGGGGGCTTGTGAGCCGGGTCAGCGGTCTTGATTCACGTGAAACGTGGGCACGAAAAGGCCGGACCACCCAGTGATCGGCCTTGCGAGAAGTCCTAGAGCCCCGCGAGAGGCGAGCAGCCGCCACCACCGCATGCGCACCCGCCACAGCCCTTCGGCTTGACCGGCTCCGGCACCAGCGCGGCCGCCCGGCTGCCCATCACGCCACCCGCGAGGGCGATCGTGAGCGCGCCGATCAGCCCGATGACCCCGGCGGTCACCGCCAGGTCGGCCATCACGAACGCCATCGCGCCGGACACCACGGCCACGACGCCGGCGGCCACGTTCGGCACACCCGCGACCCGGTTGGCCAGCGCGAACGTCTCCTCGTCCCGCAGGGCGGCGGCCGTGCGCACGCCGACGAAGCGGTTGCGGCGCAGCTTGCCCTGCAGACCCAGCAGACCGACCGCGCCGAGAGCGACGCCGAGCACACCCAGGACGACCGACAGCACGATGTTCACCCCATGAGGGTAAGACCGGACCGCCGCCGGCCTCACGCTCACCCCGGTCTGATGTGCCGCAGGCCACCGCCCGGTTCATCGTGCTTGCGCTGCGCTGATACCGTTGAGGACATGAGCACGGCCCGCCTGCTCCTTATCTAGCCGCGACGACCTCTTCGAGAGACGGTCGGCGCGGCCACCCTCCATGCCCGTATGGGCTGGGGGGTTTCGTCATGTCAGGGGCAGGAACAGACGTGAGAGGGACCTTGAAATGAGCACGGACGCGGCGGAGATTCCCGCCTACCGCTACACCGCCGAGCTGGCGAACCAGATCGAGGAGCGGTGGCAGCGGTACTGGGAGAACCACGGCACCTACCACGCGCCCAACCCCGTTGGCGCGCTCAAGGGTGACGTGCCCGCGGACAAGCTGTTCGTGCAGGACATGTTCCCGTACCCGAGCGGCGCCGGCCTGCACGTCGGCCACCCGCTGGGCTTCATCGGCACGGACGTCTTCGCGCGGTACCACCGCATGAACGGCCGCAACGTGCTGCACACCATGGGTTTCGACGCGTTCGGCCTGCCCGCGGAGCAGTACGCGGTGCAGACGGGTCAGCACCCGCGCAAGACCACCGAAGACAACATCAACACCTATCTGCGCCAGATCCGCCGGCTGGGGCTGGGTCACGACGAGCGCCGTCGCATCTCGACGATCGACCCCGAGTACTACAAGTGGACCCAGTGGATCTTCTTGCAGATCTTCAACTCCTGGTACGACGCCGACGCCGGCAAGGCTCGTCCGATCGCCGAGCTGATCTCGCAGTTCGAGTCTGGCGAGCGCGACGTCGAGGGCGGCCGCACGTGGTCTGAGCTGTCTTTTGCCGACCAGCAAAGGATCTTGGGCGATTTCCGCCTGGCCTACATGTCGGAGGCGCCCGTCAACTGGTGTCCCGGACTGGGTACTGTCTTGGCGAACGAAGAGGTCACCGCGGACGGTCGCAGTGAGCGTGGCAACTTCCCGGTGTTCAGGAAAAGCCTGCGCCAGTGGATGATGCGCATCACCGCGTACTCGGACCGGCTGATCGACGACCTGGACAGGCTGGACTGGCCGGACAAGGTCAAAGCCATGCAGCGCAACTGGATCGGGCGCTCGCACGGTGCCCGAGTCCGATTTGCGGTGGGAAGCGAGAACATTGAGGTCTTCACGACCCGTCCGGACACGCTGTTCGGCGCGACCTACATGGTCCTGGCACCGGAACACGAGCTGGTGGACCAGATTGCGACGTCCGATCGCGTGGCAGACATCGCCGCGTACCGGCGCGCAGCGTCCCTGAAGTCCGAACTGGACCGTCAGGAGAACAAGGAGAAGACCGGCGTCTTCATCGGGGCGTACGCCACGAACCCGGTGAACGGCAAGGACATCCCGGTCTACATCGCCGACTACGTGCTGATGGGCTACGGCACGGGCGCGATCATGGCCGTGCCCGGCCAGGACCAGCGCGACTGGGACTTCGCGAAGAAGTTCGACCTGCCCATCATCCGCACCGTCCAGCCCTCGGAAGGCTTCGAGGGCGAGGCCTACACCGGCGACGGCCCGGCGGTGAACAGTGGCTTCTTGGACGGCATGGCGATCGACGAAGCCAAGAAGACCATGATCGGCTGGCTGGAGGAGAACGGCCACGGTCACGGCACCGTCCAGTTCAAGCTGCGCGACTGGCTGTTCAGCCGCCAGCGCTACTGGGGCGAGCCGTTCCCGGTCGTCTACGACGAGGCCGGCACCGCCATCGCGCTGCCCGAGTCGATGCTGCCGATCGAGCTGCCCGAGGTCGACGACTACTCGCCGCGCACCTTCGACCCGGAGGACGCGAACACCGAGCCGTCGCCGCCGCTGTCGCGCGCGACCGAGTGGACCACCGTCGAGCTGGACCTGGGCGACGGCCTGAAGACGTACCGCCGCGACACGAACACCATGCCGAACTGGGCGGGTTCGTGCTGGTACCAGCTGCGCTACGTCGACCCGGTCGAGACCGAGCGGTTCGTCGACCCGGAGAACGAGAAGTACTGGCTGGGCCCGCGCACGGCCGAGCACGGCGCGACCGACCCCGGCGGCGTCGACCTGTACATCGGCGGCGTCGAGCACGCGGTCCTGCACCTGCTGTACTCGCGCTTCTGGCAGAAGGTCCTGTTCGACCTGGGCCACCTGTCCGGCGACGAGCCGTACCGCCGCCTGTTCAACCAGGGCTACATCCAGGCGTACGCCTACGTCGACCCGCGCGGCGTCTACGTCCCGGCCGACGAGGTAGTCGAGCAGGACGGCAAGTACACGTACAACGGCGAGGAAGTCCGCCGTGAGTACGGGAAGATGGGCAAGAGCCTGAAGAACGTCGTCACGCCGGACGAGATGTGCGAGAAGTACGGCGCCGACACCTTCCGGTTCTACGAGATGTCCATGGGCCCGATGGACGTGTCACGGCCGTGGGCGACCAAGGACGTCGTTGGCGCGCAACGGTTCATGCAGCGCCTGTGGCGCAACCTGGTCGACGAGACCGACGGCTCGCTGCGCGTCACCTCCGACGAGCCTTCGGTGGAAGCGTTGCGGCTGCTGCACAAGACGATCGCCGGCGTCCACGACGACTACGCCAACCTGCGCTACAACACGGCGGGCGCGAAGCTGATCGAGCTGAACAACTTCGTCACCAAGCACTACTCGTCCGGCACGCCCCGCGCGCTGGCCGAGGCCATGGTGCTGATGCTGGCCCCGCAGGCCCCGCACGTGGCCGAGGAGCTGTGGTCGAAGCTGGGCAACGACGGCTCGCTGGCACACGGCCCGTTCCCCACGGCCGACGAGCAGTACCTGGTCGAGGACACCGTCGAGTACCCGATCCAGGTCAACGGCAAGGTCCGCTCGCGGGTCGTCGTCTCGGCGTCCGCGGCGCAGGACGAGATCAAGGCCGCGGCACTGGCCGAGGAGAAGATCGCCGAACTGGTCGCCGGTGGCGAGCCGCGCAAGGTGATCGTGGTGCCGGGTCGTCTGGTGAACATCGTTCTGTAGGGACGAGAGGAGCCGGCGCGGCTACGGCTGCGCCGGCCACTCCTCCGGGGCCGGGCCGAAAGCGCGCCGGGCTGCCCGGACGGCGAAGGTGGCCATGGCCGCGTTGGCGCCACCGCCGATCAGCGCGCCGATGCCGAACGGGACCGCCCGGCCGAGGACGATGATCCCCTGCCTGGTGCCGTACTTGGTGATGAAGTTCCTGCCCAGGACCTTGTTGATCTGCCTCAAGGTGGTCACGGGCACCGCGTTGACGAGCTGACGGGCCCAGTGCTGGCCGGTGCGCTCGGCGATCTTGCCGATCGTCTTGGAGCTGGACTCGCCGAGCAGGATTCCCAGGACGAGGGTGCGGCGGCGTTCGATCTCGTCGAGCGGGATCCCGTGGACCTCGGCGAGCGAGAGAACGTACAGGGCGCTCAGTTCGAGCGAGGACAACGCCTCGCCTGCCGACAGCGCCAGTGCGACCCCGGTTCCGACGCCGGGCGCGGCCGCCGCTCCTCCGACTGCGGCTCCCGTGCCGGTCAGAGCGCTGACGTACATCTTCTCCAGCGTGCCGATGACCTCGGCGGGCGTCGACTCCGGGTTGCGCTGACGAGCTCGGGCGATGTTCTTGCGCACCAGCGGCGCCTGCAGTCCGATCGCCTTGTCCAGCAGGTCGAGGACGGCCTGGCCCGGGCCGCTCGACGGCTCCGGTTCTTCGACGGTGTCAGGGAGATCGGTGGCTGCCACGGGTCGTATGTCGTCGAACGTCCGCTCGGCGCTACATCACTGCTCGACCTGCGCGAACCCGATGTCCGACAACATCTGGTCCAGCATGCTGTCGAACATCGGCTCCGGGTTACTCACCGCGAACGGGAACCGCCCGAACACCTCCAGCGCCACGTGCCCGTACAGCCGCACCCACGACTGCACCACGTGGTAGATCTTGCCCAGGTTGAGGACCTCGTCCGCGAGCGTCACGCCGTGCTCCGCCACCGCGTCCCGCAGCACCTGCTGGAACCTCACCAGGTCCTCGTGCAGCACGGAGGGCACTTCCTCCTCTACGTGGTGTGCGTCCTCGTTGGACGCGATCAGCGGCCCAGCCAACTGCAGGAACACCGAGCCGAACTGGTCGGCGCCCAACGGGTCGCGCGGCGAGGCGAACACCAGCGCGAACTCCTGCGGGTGGGCCAGCGCCCAACGGCGGAAGGCGTGGCACACGGCGCGAACCTTGCACCCCACCTGGCCTGACGTGTCCGCGGCCAGGTCCGTGTGCAGGGCAGCCGCCATGTCGGCGCAGATGTCGTCGCAGAGTTGGCGCAGCAGCGCGTCGTGCGAGTCGTAGTAGCGGTACAGGGCCGGCGCGGTGATGCCTAGTTTGCGTGCGATCGCACGCAGGGTAACCGCGTCGCGGCCGCTCTCCACCAAAAGAGTGCGGGCCGCTTGCCGAATCTCACGCTCGGTCTCGGCGCGGAGTCGTTCTCGGCGAGTGGCCTCGGTCATATGTCACTCCATCGGGTTGTAGACCCCGTCCGCTGACCCGTACGGTTTCAGTGAACGGTGTTTACAAGAGTTCACGGGATTTACAGCACGGTAACCCAGGAGGCCGGTCGTCGATGTTCGCGAAGTGGGGATCTATCGCATATCGCCGCCGGTGGGTGGTGTTGATCGCGACCGTACTGCTCGCGGTCGTCGGCGGTGTGTGGGGCATCGGCGTGTTCGACAAGCTCAGCCAGGGTGGTTACGAGGCTCCTTCCAGTGAGGCTGCGCGGGCCGACAAAGTAGCCGAGGAGGCGTTCGGGCGGCAGAACGGTGACGTGATCGTCATTTATCGCGGCGATTTCGCCAACCCGGTGGAGCTCAAGAAGGTCGTCGACCACGTCAGCGGCTTTCCCAAGGACGACGTGCTCAAGGCCGTCGGACCGGTGCCGTCGGACGACAAGCAGCAGGCTCTCGTCGCCATCACGCTGAGCAGTGGTGACTCGAACGAGCAGATCAAGCAGTTCCAGGACATCCAGCCCCAGCTGAAGATCGACGGCTTCACCGAGCAGGTCGGCGGGCTCGTGCCCACCCAGAAGGCCATCAACGACATGTCCCAGGAGGACCTGACGCGCGCGGAGATGTTCTCGCTGCCGCTGGTCCTGCTGTTGCTCGTGATCATCTTCGGCGGCCTGGTCGCCGCCAGCCTCCCCGTTGTCGTCGGTGGGCTCGCGATCATGGGTGCGCTCGGCGTGCTGCACGCCGTCGCCATCTTCACTGAGGTCAACTCGTTCGCGGTCAACGTCGCCTCGCTGCTCGGCCTGGGCATGGCGATCGACTACGGCCTGTTCATGGTCGGCCGGTTCCGCGAAGAGATCGCTCGAGGCCGTACGGTCGAACAGGCCGTCGGCCGCACGGTGGCAAGTGCAGGCCGCACTGTGGTGTTCAGCGCGACGCTGCTGGTCATCGCACTGGCCGGGTTGCTGCTCTTCCCGCACGGCTTCCTGAAGTCCCTCGCCTACGGCGGCGTGGCCTCGGTCGCGATCGCGGCGCTGGTCTCGGTCACGCTGCTTCCCGCGTTGCTCGGCGTGCTCGGCCACCGGGTCGACAAGCTCGCGATGCCGTGGCGCAAGAAGGAGCCCAGCGAACGCGGCTGGCGCAAGCTCAGCGGCAAGGTCATGAAGCGGCCCGTGCTCATCGCCGTGCCGATCGTCGGTGTGCTCCTCGCGCTCGGCTCGCCGTTCCTCGGCGTGCAGTTCGGCCAGGTGACGGAGAAGGTGCTGCCCGAGGGCAACGCCGTGCGCGTCGCGACCGAGAACATCAACCAGAACTTCTCGGCGCTCTCCAATACCGGCTTCAAGATCGTCGTCAAGGGTGGTGACGAGGCCGCGGTCCAGGCCTACCTGGGCAAGGTCAAGGACGTCCCCGGTGTCGGCGAGGTCCAGCCGACGGGCTCGGGCAACGGCGTCACGGCCGCGTCCGCCGGTCTCGACGGCGACGCCCTGAGCGAGGAGTCGAAGCAGGCGCTCAAGGACGTCCGCGCGATCGCTCCGCCGAACGGGGCCGAGGTGCTGGTCGGCGGCAACACCGCGACGGTCAGCGACTCGCTCGACGCCATCGCCGACGGTCTGCCGCTGATGGTCACGCTGCTGGTCGGCGCGACGCTGATCCTGATGTTCCTGGCGTTCGGCTCGGTCGTGCTGCCGATCAAGGCCGTGCTGATGAGCGCGCTGTCGCTGTCCGCCACGTTCGGCGTGCTGGTGTGGATCTTCCAGGACGGCCACGGCGCAGACTGGCTCGGCGTCACGCCGGGGCCGCTCGAGTCCGGCATCGTCGTGCTGATGGCGGCCATCGTGTTCGGGCTGTCGACGGACTACGAGGTCTTCCTCCTCAGCAGGATGGTCGAGGCCCGCGGCCAGGGTGCGACGACCGAGGAGGCGGTGACCACCGGCCTCGCGAAGACCGGCCGCGTGATCACCTCGGCTGCGTTGCTGCTGATCGTGGTGACCGGTGCGTTCGCGTTCTCGCAGGTGGCGATGATGCGGTTCGTCGGCGTCGGCATGATCCTCGCGCTGGCGCTCGACGCCACCGTGGTCCGGATGCTGCTCGTGCCCGCGGTCATGAAGCTGCTCGGCAACGCCGCGTGGTGGTCACCCGGCCCGCTCAAGAAGATCCAGGAACGCCTGGCCCTTCACGACGAGCCGGTGGACGACCTCGACGACTTCGACGACGAGGTCCGCAGGCCCGTTCCGGTCGGCTGACCGGGAGGGAAGGCGATCAGGGCCGCGTCGAACAGGCGCGGCCTCGCCTCCAGCTCACCCGTCTTCATCCGGTACGTGGTGAGCACCGCGTTCGTGCTGTCCAGGACCGTCGTCGTCGCGCCGGTGGCGAGGAAGACCCTCGTGTCACCCGGCGCGATGGCGACGCTCGGCGAGTCGATGGGCAAACGTTCGCGCACCGTCATGGACGCCGTGTCGACGACCGCGACGGAACGTTCCTTCGGCAGCGTCACGTAGGCCGTGCGGCCGTCCGGCGTGACGGCGATGCTGCCCGCTCCCCTGCCGACCTCCACCGCGCCGACGACCTGGTTCGTGGTCGTGTCGATCACCGACAACGTGCCGGGCGTCGTCTGGCCGAGGCGCATGCTGCTCACGTACAGGCGCTTGCCGTCCGGTGAGATCGCCACGTGCTGCGGCAGCCCGCCGACCTGCACCGTCGAGGTCTGGAACGCCGTCGCGGTGTCGACCAGGCCGACCGTGCCGTCCTGGGAGTTCGCGACGTAGAGGATCTTGTTGTCCGGGTGGGCGGCGAGGCCCTGCGGCTGCCCGCCCGCCTTGATCACCGCGACCATCTGGAAGTTCTCCGGGTCCACCACCGCGACGCCGCCGCTGGCCGAGACGTAGAGCCGCTGGCCGTCCGGGCGCATCACCGCGTGCGAGAGCTGGACCTGCGTGAAGAGCCGGTCGACGATCGCACCGCTCTGGGGGTCGACGACGGTGATCGCGCCGGTCCACCCGTTGACCACGTAGAGCCGCCGCCCGTCGGGCGACACCGCGACACCCGTCGCGCGGCCCCCGGTGTCGGCCTGCACCAGAACGGCACCGTTGCGGGTGTCCACGACCTGGACGAGACCGGTCTTGCCCACCACGTACGCAAGCGGTGCCACCGATGCGGAAGAAGTGGTCGTGTACTCGTGCCCTTGGTGAACACCCATCGCCGCGAAGGCCGCTGAGAGCGCTAGAACCGCGGCCACGAGGCGTGGCTTTGCCATACGGCCGATGGGAACACTTCCGGGTGGCTTCGATCCACTTCAGTCACTCGACCGAGGGAAATCTATGCCTGGATGTAGTACTGCCGTGGTCCGCGACGGCGGTGCGGACCACGGCAGCACGATCAGTAGGAGGGCGGAGCCACTGGTTTGGATTCATATGACTGCGGATTCTTCGCGGATGTCACCAGTTTGGCGTAACGGGCGCCCGCGGTGAGCAGGACCAGACCGGCACCGAGGAACGCCAGCACGCGGGCGACGCCGTCGAGCGCGGAGAGGTCGAACAGCACCAGCTTCACGACCGCGGCGGCGACCAGGATCAGGCCGGAGATCCGCAGCGCCTTGTTGTTGATCCCCCTGACCAGCAGGAACAACGCGGCGATCGTCCACGACACGGTGACGACGGAGTGTCCGAAGAGGAACCCGGTCTCGTCCGGCGACACGAGGAGCGCCGCGCACAGCACCGCACCCGCCGCGCCGTAGAGCAGCACGAGCCCCGAGACGATCCACGGGAACGGGTGCCTGGCCGGCTCGCGCAGCACCTGCATCTTCAGCGCGGCCCACGGCAGCACCGCCGCGAACACGCCGAGCACGATCGCCGTCACCAGGCCCGCCGCGTAGTCGCCGGCCTCGACGTTGTTGAAGAAGCGCGGCTCGTCGAGCAGCCACGTGATCGGCACGGCGATCCCGACCGTCATGATGAACCCGACGAAGCCGAACGCGATCGAGCCCACCAGCGCGCTCTTCTTGTTGAGGCGAGCCGCGAGGAACGCCAGCAGCACCGCCTCGGCCAGCACGATCGCCGTGCGGACGTTGCCGTCGAGCGCGATCACCGTGGTCTGGAACAACGCGAGCATGCCCGTCGCACCGGCCGCCGTCGTGAACGCGCGGGGCAGGTCGGGGACCATCCAGATCGCCAGCAGCACGGCGGCGACCACACCGGCGAGGATCGAGTTGGCCGGGTTCTCCAGCAGCGTCGTCGCGAACATCGCCGGCAGCGCCGACCCCGCGATCAACGCGACCGCGACGACGTCGTCGGGACGCTTGCGGATCGTGAGGAACGCGACCGCGATGCCGACGACGGTCGTGGCCGCCGCGACGCCGACCACGGTCCACTCGTAGGAGCGCGGGATGGCGTTAGCGGTGGTGAGCAGCGAGGCGAGGATCGGCGGGAAGCCACCGGCGATGGCGAGGCCCGGCCAGTTGCGCCTGATCTGGACCGGCGTGCTGGCCATCTTGAGCACCAGCAGGAAGCCGACGAGCAGGACCGTGAAGCCTTCGGTGATGATCGGCGAGCACAGCGCGCACGCTGCGACGACGGTGACCGCGAGCGCTTGCGACTCCCACTTCAGCGCGAGCACGACACCGGCTGCCGCGACGGCGAGTCCGACGACGAGGCCGACGCTTTCGGGCAGGTAGTGGTAGAGGCTGGTCGCGGCGATCACGTCCAGGTAGAGCCCGGCGAAACCGGTGAACGCGAGTGCCATCGCGCCGGTGCGTCCGGCCGGGTTGCGGTGCAGCCACATGCCGATGCCGACCAGCGCGGCGCTGAAGACCGCACCACCGATCACACGCGGCAACGGGCCGAGCCAGCCGCGCTGCACGGCGAGGACCAGCAGCAACACGAAGCCGAGCACGGTGATCGCGCCACCGACCCACGCCAGCAGCTTGGCGCCGGCGCCGTCCTTGCCGAGCTTCTCGAACAGGGTCTCGCGCGGCTGCTGGGGCCACGGCTGCTGCTGCGGGTGGGGCCACTGCCGGCCGGGCGGAGGCGGGAACTGCGGTCCCGGCGGCGGGAACTGCGCGCCGGGAGGTGGCTGCTGGCCGGGGAACGGCGGGCCGGCGGGAGGCAGCTGGGCCGAGGCCGCGGTCTGCTGTGACCAGGGATTCGCCTGCTGCGGCGCACCCACAGGCGGCGCTCCGGCCGGCGGAGTCGGGACGGTCGTGGCCGGCGGCTGCGGCACCGCGACCGGCCGCGCCACCTCAGGTGCCTCGAGAACCGCGGTCGCGGTCGAGGCGGAGCGCTCACGCAGCTCCGTGCTGATCGTCGTCAGCCGCTGCCCGATGGCAGCGAGCTCCAGCGCGAGGCGCTGCTCGTCTCCGAGGCGATCCTGTCCGTCCATGTGATCAGAGTGAGGCAGAGCACGCCCGGTGACATCCGTACACCTACTCATCCACCGGTCTCGGCTTGACTACATCCATGTGTAATCGATTAACTACGGCCTTGTGACGACCATGAAGGACGTCGCGCAGCACGCCGGCGTCTCGACCGCCACCGTGTCGCGCGTGCTCAACGGGCATGCCGCACCGACACCCGAGACCCGTGAGCGCGTGCTCGCCGCGATCGAGGAGCTCGGCTACCGGCGCAACGCCCTGGCGCGCTCCCTCAGGACCACCAGCACCCAGACCCTCGGTCTGGTCATCAGCGATCTGCTGAACCCGTTCTTCGCCGAGATCGCCCGAGCGGTCGAGGACGAAGCCCGGTCACAGGGCTACTGCGTCGTGATCGGGAACGCCGACGAGAACACCGAGCAGGAAGCCACCTACGTGCGCACCCTGCTCGACCGCCGGGTGGACGGCCTCCTGCTGTGCCCTGCGACAGACGACCCGGGTCTGGTTCGCGAAGTGAGCGCAGGCGGCGTACCCCTGGTTCTGCTCGACCGGACGGTCAGGGGCGCCACATGCCCCGTCGTCCGCGCTGACGGCAGCGAGGCGTTGACCGCGCTCGCCCGGCGGCTCGTCGGCGCCGGCCACACCCGCATCGGAGTGATCGCGGGTCCGCCGAACACCTCCACTGGAAGAGAACGAACCGACGTGCTCACGGGCTCGCTCGGTGGCCTCGCGCAGGTCGTGCACGGCGACTTCCGCCAGGGGAGCGGTAGTCAGGCCGCCGCGAGGCTCCTCGACGACGGCGTCACCGCCCTCATCGCGATGGACAACCTGATGGGCCTCGGCGCGCTGGGCGAGATCAGGGCCCGCGCCCTGCAGATCCCGCACGACATCGCGTTCGCGGTGTTCGACGACCAGCCGTGGTTCCCGCTGCTCGACCCGCCGATCACGGTCATCGCGCAGCCCACCGTCGAGATGGGCAGGGCCGCCGCGCGCAGCCTCCTCGCCCTGATCGACGGACGGCAGCCCGACGACGTCCGTCTCACCGCGAAGCTCGTGCTGCGCGGTTCCCTCGGGGAGGCCGAGCTGTGAACGCCCTCATCACGGCCCGTGGCATCACCAAGCACTTCGGTGCCACCAAAGCGTTGGACGGTGTCGACCTCGACATCTTCGCGGGCGAGGTCCACGTCCTGCTCGGCGAGAACGGCGCGGGCAAGTCCACGCTGGTCAAGGTCCTCGCGGGCATCCACGGCCACGACGCGGGCACGATCGAGGGCCACTCCAGCCTGGCCGTCATCCACCAGGAACTGGCGCTGGTCCCCGAACTGAGCGTCGCCGAGAACCTGTTCCTGAACCGGCTGCCGAGGAAGTACGGCTTCGTCGACCGCGCCGAGATGCGCCGCAGGGCACCGGAACTGCTGAACCGCGTCGGCCTGAACGTCGACCCGGACGCCAAGGTCAAGGACCTCGGCATCGCCCAGCAGCAGATGATCGAGATCGCCCGCGCGCTCGACAAGAACGCGGGCGTGCTGATCCTCGACGAACCGACCGCCGTGCTCACCGAGACCGAGACCGACCGGCTGCTGCAGATCATGGCCCAGCTGCGCGACAACGGCGTCGGCCTCGTCTTCATCACCCACCACCTCGACGAGATCCAGCGCGTCGCCGACCGCATCACCGTGCTGCGCGACGGGCGAAGCGTCGGAGTCCTCGGCCCGAAGGCCACCACCCAGCACATGATCGAGCTGATGGTCGGCCGCCCGATCGACGAGCAGTACCCGCGCGCACAACAACGTCCGGGCCAGCCGCTGCTGAGCATCTCGGGCCTCACCAAGCGCGGGGTCTTCGAGGACATCACCATCGAGGTCCACGCGGGCGAGGTCGTCGGCATCGCGGGCCTGGTCGGAGCCGGACGGACGGAAGTCGTGCGGGCCGCGTTCGGTGTCGACGGCTACGACCACGGCAAGGTCGAGGTCGACGGGAAACCGTTGCCCAGCCACAACGTCCAGGCCGCGATCAAGGCAGGCCTCGGCCTGGTCCCGGAGGACCGCAAGGGCCAGGGCCTCGTCCTCACCGCCACGGTCGGCCGGAACCTCGAACTCGTCACGCTCGGCAACCGCGACCAGCAGCGCCTGCACGACATCGCGGGCAAGCTCCGGATCAAGGGCCGCGTCGAGCAGCCGGTGAAGGAGCTCTCCGGCGGCAACCAGCAGAAGGTCGTCATCGGCAAGTGGCTGCTGGCCGACCCGAAGGTGCTGATCCTCGACGAACCGACCAGGGGCGTCGACGTCGGCGCCAAGGTCGAGATCTACGAGCTGATCAACCGCATGACCGCGCAGGGCCGGGCCGTGCTGCTCGTGTCCAGCGATCTGCCCGAGGTGATCGGGATGAGCGACCGGGTCGTCGTGATGGCGCACGGCCGGATAGCCGGTGAGCTGCCCAAGGGCGCGATCCAAGACCAGGTGATGGCACTCGCCGTGCAGGAGATCTCAGCGTGAGCACGATCAGCATCCGCAAGTACGCCAGCGAGAACGGTGCCCTCGCGGGGCTTCTCGTCCTCGCCCTGGTCATCGCGATCATGCAGCCGGCGTTCCTCAACGCCCAGAACCTGCTCAACGTGGGCGTGCAGGCCGCGGTCATCGCGATCATGGCGTTCGGCATGACGTTCGTGGTGGTCGCGGGCGGCATCGACCTGAGCGTCGGCAGCATCGCCGCGCTCGCCGCGATGGTCGGTGCGCTCACCGCGGGCCCGATCGGTCTGCTGGTCGGCGCGCTCTGCGGCCTCGTCAACGGCGCGCTGGTCAGCTACGGCAAGCTGCCGCCGTTCATCGCGACGCTGGCCATGCTCAGCGTCGCCCGCGGTCTCACGCTGGTGTTCTCCGAGGGCCAGCCGCACGAGACCGACGCGCTGGTCACGTTCCTCGGCTCGAACCTCGCGCCGATGGTTCCGTTGCCGCTGCTGCTGATGCTCGCCTTCTTCGGCATCACCGGCCTGGTCCTCACGCGCACCAACCTCGGCCGTCGCATGTACGCGATCGGCGGCAACGAGGAGGCCGCGAAGCTCAGCGGCATCGACGTGCGCCGCAACAAGCTCTGGATCTACGCGTTGTCCGGCCTGTTCGCCGCCGCCGCGGGCCTCGTGCTCGCGGGACGGCTCGGGTCCGCCGGTCCGCAGGCAGCGGTCGGCTACGAGCTCGACGCCATCGCCGCGGTCGTCATCGGCGGTGCGTCGTTGTCCGGTGGCGTTGGCCGCGCCACCGGGACGTTGGTCGGCGCACTCGTGCTCGCCGTCCTGCGCAACGGCCTCAACCTGCTGCAGGTCCCGCCGTTCTGGCAGCAGGTCGTCATCGGCGCGGTGATCGCTCTCGCCGCGCTGCTCGACTCACTTCGCCGTCGCTGAGAAAACCCGCAACAGGTAAGGAAGACACCAATGAAGGTGACCCGACGGATCGCGCTGACGCTCGGTGCCGCTGCTCTCGTGGCGACCGGCTGCAGCGGAACAGGGGCGTCCGGAGACATCACCATCGGCCTCGCGGTGTCCACTTTGAACAACCCGTTCTTCGTGGAGCTGCAGCAGGGCGCGCAGGAGATGGCGGACAAGCTCGGTGCCAAGCTCACCGTGGTCGACGCGCAGAACGACGCGACGAACCAGGTCAACCAGGTGCAGACGCTGGTGACCCAGGGCGTCAAGGCGATCATCCTGAACCCGGTCGACTCCAAGCAGTCCGCGCCCGCCGCGAAGGCCGCCGAGACCGCGAACATCCCGCTGATCTCGGTCGACCGCGCCGTCGAGGGCAAGGTCGCCGCCGAGGTCGCCTCGAACAACGTCTCGGGCGGCAGCCTCGCGGCCATCGAGCTCGGCCGCGCCACGTCCGGCGAGGTCGCGCACCTCAAGGGCATCCCGGGCGCGTCGGCGTCGCGTGACCGCGGTCAGGGCTTCGAGCAGGGCCTGAACAGCGGCAACATCAAGGTCGTCGCCTCGGCCGTCGCCGACTTCGACCGCGCCAAGGGCCTCAACGAGACCACGAACCTGCTGCAGGGCCACCCCGGTCTCAAGGGCCTCTTCGCCGAGAACGACGAGATGGCGCTCGGCGCGATCAAGGCCCTCGGTGCCCGCGCCGGCAAGGACGTCCAGGTCGTCGGCTTCGACGGCACGCCGGACGGCCTGAAGGCGATCCAGGACGGCACGCTCGCCGCGACCGTCGCGCAGCAGCCGAAGCTGCTGGGGTCCAGGGCCGTCGAGCAGGCCGTGCACGCAGCCAAGGGCGAGCCGGTCCAGCAGGTCGTGGACGTCGAGGTCAAGGTCATCACCGCGAAGAACGTGGCAGAGTTCGTCAAGTGACGCAGACTCTGCTCGTTCTCGGGTCCGCCAACGCCGACCTCGTGGTCGAGGTCGGCAGGCGGCCCGCCGGCGGTGAGACCGTGCTCGGCGGCGACACCGTCGTGCTGCCCGGCGGCAAGGGCGCGAACACCGCCGTTGCCGCCGCTCGCGTCGGAGCGTCCGTCGCGCTGGTAAGTGCTGTCGGTGGCGACGGGTACGGCTCGCTGCTGCGCGAGTCGCTGGAGTCGTCCGGTGTCGGCACGGCACTGGTGAAGACTTCCGAGCGCCCCACCGGGATCGCGTACATCACCGTGACGCCGGACGGCGAGAACTCGATCGTCGTCTCCCCCGGCGCCAACGCCGACGTGTCGTTGTCCGATGTGGACGCTCTGTCGTTCGACGGCGTGCAGGTGCTGACCTGTTCGCTGGAAGTGCCGCTGGAGACGGTGGTCCACGCGATCGGCGTGGCCTCGGAAGCAGGCGTCCGGACCGTGCTGAACCTGTCGCCGGTCGCCGACCTGCCCGCGGAGACGTTGCGGCGGCTCAGCGTTCTGATCGTGAACGAGCACGAGGCCGCACAACTCGCCTCGGACTGGCAGGGCCTGCTCGACCTGGGCCCGGCCTCGGCCATCATCACCCTGGGCTCGCGCGGCGCCGCCGTGGTGGAGAAGTCCGGCGTCGTCGAGGTGCCGTCGATCGAGGTCGACGAGGTGGTCGACACGACCGGCGCCGGTGACGCGTTCGCCGGTGCGCTGTCCGCCCGGCTCGCCGAGGGCGACGACCTGGTGCGGGCCGCGCGCTACGCCGCGAAGGTGGCGGCGCTGTCCGTCACGAAGGCGGGCGCGCAGCCGTCCTACCCGACGGCCGCCGAGGTCGGCTGACCCGGTGCGGTGATCACGATCTTCACCGTGTTCTCCGACGCTCGGCACGGCACCACTGCGGTGAGGGCGGACGGAAGCCGCACGGCTGGTCACCGCTCCGTTCGGCCCAGTCCGCGCCCAGGCTGTGAATTGGTCACACTGAACTGTCCTGGGTTTCCGGTCGGAGGGTATGGTCTAGACCATGTCGAGCACGCGGCTCAGCGGTGTCGGTGTCAGCAGCGGCCGGGCTTCCGGCCCAGTGGTGAAGGTCGCCGAGGCCTTGCCCGAACCTCCTGCAGGTCCACGACCTGCGGACACGACAGCCGAGGCCGCGCGCATCCGCCCGGCCACCGAAGCCGTGGCGCAGCGCCTGATGGAGCGCGCGAAGACGGTCGAGGGCGACGCCCGCGCCGTGCTGGAGACCACCGCCGCGATGGCGGGCGACCCGTCGCTCATCAAGTCCGCCGAGAAGCTCGTCGCCGACGAGTCGCTGCCCGCCGCCCGCGCCGTGCACCAGGCGGCCCAGAAGTTCATCGGCGCGCTGCAGGCCGCCGGTGGCTACATGGCCGAACGCGCCCGCGATGTCCAGGACGTCCGCGACCGCGTGGTCGCGGAGCTCCTCGGCCTGCCCGCGCTCGGCGTCCCCGACCTCGCGTCGCCGTCCGTGCTGGTGGCCCGCGACCTCGCGCCCGCCGACACCGCGGGCCTCGACCCGTCGAAGGTCCTCGCCCTGGTCACCGAAGAGGGCGGACCCACCTCGCATACGGCGATCCTCGCCCGCTCGCTGGGCATCCCGGCCATCGTCGCGTGCCGCGGCATTCTCGCGTTCGAGGGCACCTCTCTCGACGTCGACGGCGACACGGGCCAGGTCCGCGAGTCGGACGGCAAGGTCCGCGCGGCCGGCACCGGCAAAAAGGCCGAGTGGAACGGCGTGGGAGTCCTCAAGGACGGCCTGCGCGTGAAGGTCCTCGGCAACGTCGGCTCCCCCGCGGACGCCAAGGCCGCTGCTCAGGCGGGTGCGGAGGGCGTGGGCCTCTTCCGCACGGAGTTCTGCTTCCTGGACGCAGCTGAGGAACCGACCGTTGCTGAGCAGACTGCTGCTTACGAGGCCGTGCTGGCGCCGTTTGCGGGCAAACCCGTTGTGGTGCGCACCCTCGACGCGGGCGCGGACAAGCCGCTGGCGTTTCTGAGCCCGGACCCCGAGCCCAACCCGGCCCTGGGCGTCCGCGGCCTGCGCGTCGCCTTCGACCGCCCCGAGGTCCTCGACCGCCAGCTCGAGGCGATCGCCGCCGCGGCCGAGTCCTCCGGCGCCGACGTCTCGGTCATGGCCCCGATGGTGGCCACCGCCGCCGAGGCCGCCTGGTTCGTCGAGCGCGCCCGCAAGGCCGGCATCGCCCGCGTCGGCGTGATGGTCGAGGTCCCGTCCGCTGCTTTGTCCGCGAAAGAGATCCTGCAGGTCGTCGACTTCATCTCCATCGGCACCAACGACCTGGCCCAGTACGTCTTCGCCGCAGACCGCCAGCTCGGCGGGGTCGCCGCCCTCAACGACCCGTGGCAGCCCGCGTTGCTGCGCCTGATCTCCCTGGTCGGCGAGGCGGCCACCGCCACCGGCAAGCCCGTCGGCGTCTGCGGCGAGGCAGCGGCCGACCCGCTGCTCGCGTGCGTGCTCATCGGCATGGGCGTCACGTCGCTGTCGATGAACCACACCGCGCTCTCCAGCGTCGGCGCGAGGCTCGCGACGTCCAGCATGGACATCTGCCAGCTCGCGGCCCGCGGCGCACTGGCGGCGGGCGACCCGGCGTCGGCCAAGCTGGCGGCGCGCGCCCCGCACTAGCGCTTCACCCGATCGTGTGATCAACGCGGGGGTCCTGCCCCCGCGTTCTGATCGCATGACCGACTTCATCACCAAGGACGGCAAGGTCATCCCGCTGAACGGCGGAGGTGGCGGCAAGAAGGGCGCCGGCGTGGTGGTGGCGGGAGCGTTGGCGCTGACCGTCGCTGCGGGTACGGGCGGCGTCAGCTCCATCGGCGGCCTCGGCTCGACCGAAGTGGGCTCGGGTGGGTCGTCGTTACGATTCGGCCCGCGCAAAGCCGAAGGTCAGAAGGCGGCACGCAGGGGCGACGCCGAAGGCGCGTGGCAGCGCATGGGCATGAAGCAGCTCAAGCGCACCGCACGGCAGCAGGCCGAGTGCGTCGCGGTGTCGTTCGGCGAGATTCGCGAGTTCTTCACCCGGACCCGCTGCACCTCACTGGAACGAGCCCTGTTCGCGGTCACCGATGGCGCGGGCAACACCGCGGTGATCTCGGTGGTGTGGGTCGGCCTCGCCTCGACCGGCGACGCCCGCGAGTTCGAAACCGTCATGAACAGGCACGGCAGCGGCGACGTCCACCCGCTCGGCAGCCACCTGCTCGGCCTGGCCGAGATCCACTTCACCGGCCTGCGCTACGGCAGCGACCGCGACGGCAAGTCCGTGACCATCGCGGAGGCCGAGACCGCCGGCGGCCGGATCGACCACGACACCCTGGACGCACTCGCCGAGGTCGCCGCCCACCTGCCTCGCGTCTAGCCGATCGCGGTCACGCGGATCTCGATGCGCATCTTCGGGTGACCGAGGGCGGTAACTCCGCTCTCGGTCCAGATCGGCGCACGCTCGCCCATGCGCGCACGGAACTGCTCCACCATCACACGGTTGTGGTCGTCGAACGAGTCGTCGCCGAGCACGTGGTACGAGTTCACGTGCACGACATCGGCCCAAGACGAGCCCGCCGTCGCGAGCGTGCGCTCGACGTTCTCGAACGCCCGCACGATCTCGTCCTCCAGCGTCTCGGGGAACTCGAACGAGTCGTCCCAGCCGCCCTGACCCGAGATCTCAACGCGATCGCCGATGCGGACCGCCTGGCTGTAGTGCATGTTCTTCAGCTGCGTCTCGCCGTATCCGGGGGTGGCGAAGAACTCCGGCTTGCTCATGATTACCTCCATTGACTTCACGCTTGAAGTCAACAGTACATGACTTCAAGCGTGAAGTAAGCTGCCGCGCATGGAGTGGCTGAACGCCGAGGAGAAGGACGCCTGGACCGGGCTGGTCTCGTTGCTGCTGCTGATGCCGGGCCGGCTGGAGGCGCCGCTGCAACAGGAGTCGGGGCTGAGCCTCTTCGACTACCTGGTGCTCAGCCACGTCTCGGAGGCGCCGGACCGCACCATGCGCATGAGCGAGCTCGCGCACCTGGCGAACGGGTCGCTGTCGCGGCTGTCCAACGTGGTCAAGCGCTTCGAGCAGCGTGGCTGGGTGGTGCGGTCCCCTGATCCCGACGACGGCCGCTACACCGTCGCCTTCCTCACCGACGAGGGCTACGAGGTGGTCGAGGCCGCCGCGCCGACGCACCTGCGCACGGTCCGGCAGTTCGTGCTCGACCCGCTCTCCGCCGCCGACCGCCAGGCGCTGACCCGCATCGCGGCCAAGCTGAGCGTGACCATCCCACCGCCCTAGGCTTGGAGCTCGTCCAACACCGCCCGGATCAACGGGTGGTCCTCGGACCCACGGCGCACCGCCGCGACGACTCGTCGCAACGGCGCCACGCCCGACACGGCCCGTCGTACCGCCACGGCGCTGCCCACCCGCACGCCACCGACGGCGTTCCGGGGCGCCAACGCCACCCCCGCACCTGCCGCGACCAATGCCTCGATCGCGCGGAAGTCGTCAGACGTGTGCCTGATGCGCGGCGTGAACCCGGCTTGCGCGCACGCCATCTCCACGACGTCCCGCAGCGGGTTGCCGGGCAGCGTCACCACCCAGTCCTCGTCGGCGAGCGACGCCAGGTCGACCGGTCCGGACACCGGGTGCTCCGGCGGCAGCACGACGTCGAAAGGCTCGGTGTACAGCGGGAACCGGGTGAGGCGGTCCGTCGTGCGGTGCTCCTCGGTGATCGCCACGTCGATCTCGCCGTCGAGCAGGAGCCGGACGCTCTCGTGCCCTTCGGCGTCGCGCACGGAGAGTTCGATCGAGCGTTCCTTCAACGCCGCCAGCGCGGGTGCGACGACCTGCGTGATCGCCGACGCGAACGCCGCCACCGCCACGCGCCCGGCCGTGCCGGAGGCGAGAGCGTCCAAAGTGGCCTGTGCGCGCTCCAGTTCGGCGGCGACGACGTGGGCGTGCGCGACGAGCAACGAACCGGCCGGAGTCAGCGACACCCGCCTGCCCTTGCGCAGCAACAACGGATGCCCTGCCTCGGACTCCAGCGCCGCTAGCTGCTGCGACACCGCTGACGGCGTGAGGTGCAACGCGGCGGCTGCGGCCGTCACGGTGCCGTGGTCAGCGAGCGCGCGCAGCACGCGGAGCCGTCGTGGGTCGATCACCGCTCAATGATGGGGGATTCCACTCCACCGTTCACGGCGACGCCCAGCGGCAGGATCGGCTCGACGTTCGTCCCCTCCAGCAGGAGGTACTGCTCCTCCGCGATCGACGTCTGCGCGGGAAGGCCGTGCTGGGACGTCGTGATGACGTTCCGCTTCAGGACCGGCTTGCCCGTCGCGGGGTTGATGACGATCTGGGTTTCGACGTCGCTGAACTGGAACTGCGGCGGCGCGGGGAACGCCACCCCGACCCCCACGCCCTCGTTGGGCAGGGGCACGCGTTCGAGGTACCGCGCCCCGTCGAGCGACTTGAGCAGTTCGAACGCTCCCCGCCGCTGGTCGTCGCGCACGTCCGCGATCATCACGGCCATGACGAGGTCCGCGAGTCCGTAAGCACCCTTTTCCTCGGGCTGCAGCTTCGCCTTCATGCCCGCCGGGTCCGCGGGCAGGTCGTCGAACGACTCCAGCCGCTCCCAGTAGGTGGACGTCAGCGAGAGCCCGCTGACGTAGGACTCCTGCACCGCAGGCGCCATCGGACCGATGCGCACCGACCTGCTGCCGCCGAACTGGGGCGCGACCTCCGGCCGGCCCGAGGCCTCCCACGCGGTGTCGTCTTGTCGCGAGAACGGCTTGACCTCGCCGTCCTTCTGCACCACCGCGATCTCGCGCTTCCCGGCCTGCCACTGATCAGTCTTGGAATCGAACCGCACGACGTACAGCTTCGACGGCTCCCCGACGACCATCAACGACGACTGCTGCCGCAACACCCGCCACCACTGAGACGTGGCAGCCGGTTGCACGGGCTGAGAAGGATCAGGCAGCACCACGACCGCAAGGATGATCACGGCAGCAACGACGGCCAACGGAGCGAACCGCCGCACGAGCTGCTTTCGCGCCGGCCTCTCTCGCGGCAACGTGACGATGCGTGCGAGGTCGCGTTCCATCCGGTCGCGGTCGACCTCGGGCGTCGGCGGCTTGGCCTGCGCCAGGTCCTTCAGGATGTCTTCCACGACGCCCTCGCACGGTCGAAGTTCGGTGTCCAGAGAGCGGCCTGCAGACGTCGCCGAGCCCGATGCAGCCGTACGAAGAACGTGGCGGTCGTGCACCCCAGCACCTGTGCGGCCTCGGCCGCGGCCAGTCCGTGCCACGCGATGAGCGTCAGCACCTCCTGATCCGCCTCGGACAGGCTCGCCAGTGCCGCCCGGAGCTCGATCACCGCGAAGTCGTCCTCGGCCGGGAAGTCCGTGAGCTCGATGTGCGTCGTCTGCCGACGAGCCGAACGCACCAGGTTGCGCGCGATGCCGAGCAGCCACGGCAGCGCGTTCGACGGCATCTGGTCGGACTTGTGCCACGCGATCGTGAAGGTCTCGCTGGTGATGTCCTCGGCAAGCCGCAGCCCCGCGTGGCTCGCCGCATAAGCGAGCACCCGCGGGTAGCACTCGCGGTACACCGCCGAGAAGTCCTCCACGTGAGGTAGTGCGCCGACCAGACGGATTCTTACCGTCGAGTGACGCGGGTCACATCACGGAGGAACGCAGACCACGCCTCGCCCGAGACGGCGAGGTGCGTGGCCGGCGCCTTGCTGTCCCGGATGCCGACGCCGCGGCCGACCTCGACGCAGTCACTTGAGTTCGGGCTGTAGGAGCTCTTGCGCCAGGTCGACATGCGGAACGTCTCCTCAGATCAGGAAGCCGGTGATCAGCTCCTTCGATTGTTCCGGATCCAGAGCTTGATCGTCGAGCCGCTTCAGCACTGCGGTGTAGACAGCGATCGACGTCGGGTCTTCCAGGAAGAGGCCGGAGTTCTCGCCTTCGAGGAAGACGGCCGGTTCGAACTTCTCGTAGCCGAGGTGGATGAATGAACCTGAAACGCCGGCGTGCGAGCCGATCGAGGCCGGTACGACTCGCAGGGTGATGTAGGAACGCTGTGCCATCCCCAGCAAGTGGATGTATTGATCTTTCATCACGTCCGGCCCACCCACAGGCAAGCGGAGGGCATATTCGTGGATGTAGAAGACGAACGTGCGGCTCCAGTGGAAGAGCTTGTGGCGTTCGAGCTTCGCGGCGATGACCATCTCGTAGTCGACCGACTCGGGCTGAGCCACTCCGTCGACGGCGGCACGCATGTAGTCGGTGGTCTGGAGGTGGCCGGGGACGAGGAGCGACGACCAGACGGTGATCTCGTTGGCGAGGAGCTCCTGCTTGAGCAGCGTGGATATCTGCTCGTCGCCGGGGAACTGCAGAAACCCGCGTTCGCGTGTCTCGCGGAACAGTGCGAGCAGGCGCTGGACCTCCGGCGTCTTGACGCGGCAGAAGCCGAGCAGCAGCGTGACGTCGGCTTCGGTCACGCCGCCCTTGCCGCGCACCAGGTCGGAGAGTTTGGCTTCGTCCCAGCCGAGTTCTTCGGCGATCTTGCGGTGGGTCGACTGGGTCTGCTCGATGGCGTGCCGGACGCCGTCGCCGAACTCGCGTCCCACCACACTGGACTTTCGTCGTGGCATGTCGAAGAAGCTAGAAGAAAAACCGGTACCGGCTCCATTGTTTCGCCCCGAATATCACCGAAGGAAGTAGTTCTTGGAGCCGGTACAAGTCCGATCTTTACATCTTTGCGCGTGCGGCGATAAACGCATCGACCGCCCGGTTAACGTCCTCGGTGGTGTGTGAAGCCGACATCTGCGTGCGGATTCGTGCCTTGCCGTGCGGCACGACCGGGTACGAGAACCCGATGACGTAAATGCCCTGTTCCAGCAACAGGTCCGCGAGCTTCGCCGCCTCCGCCGCGTCGCCGATCATCACCGGGATGATCGGGTGCTCGCCGGGCAGCAGGTCGAAGCCCTCCTCGGTCATCCGCCGGCGGAACAGCTCGGTGTTCGACCGCAGCTGGACCAGCAGCTCCGACGAGTTCGAGAGCATGTCGAGCGTGGCGATGGCGGCGGCCGTGATCGACGGCGCCAGCGAGTTCGAGAACAGGTACGGGCGCGAGCGCTGGCGCAGCAGTTCGACGATCTCCTTGCGGCCCGAGGTGTACCCGCCGGACGCGCCGCCCAGCGCCTTGCCCAACGTGCCCGTGACGATGTCGACGCGGTCCTGCACGCCGAACAGTTCCGGGGTGCCGCGGCCGGTCGGGCCGGTGAAGCCGACGGCGTGCGAGTCGTCGACCATGACCAGGGCGTTGTAACGCTCGGCCAGGTCGCAGATCTCGTCCAGCGGCGCGAGGTAGCCGTCCATCGAGAACACGCCGTCGGTCGCGATCAGGCGGTAGCGGGCGTCGGCGGCGTCCTTGAGCTGGCGCTCCAGGTCGTCCATGTCGCGGTTCTTGTAGCGGAACCGGCGAGCCTTCGACAGGCGCACGCCGTCGATGATCGAGGCGTGGTTCAGCTCGTCTGAGATGATCGCGTCCTCGGCGCCGAGCAGCGTCTCGAACAGGCCGCCGTTGGCGTCGAAGCACGAGCTGTAGAGGATCGTGTCCTCGGTGCCGAGGAACTCGCTGAGCTTGCGCTCCAGTTCCTTGTGCGGTTCCTGGGTGCCGCAGATGAACCGCACCGAGGCCATGCCGAAGCCCCAGTCGTCGAGCGCCTTCTTGGCCGCCTCGATGAGCTGCGGGTGGTCGGCGAGGCCGAGGTAGTTGTTGGCGCAGAAGTTCAGCACCTCGTCGCCGGAACCGACCCTGACGCTGGCGTTCTGCGGGGTGGCGATGACGCGTTCGGACTTGTAGAGCCCGGCCTCCCTGATCTCCTCGATGGTCTTGAGGAGGTCGGTCTTCAGCTCGCCGTACATCAGGCTCCACTCCAGTCGAGGATGACCTTGCCGCACTTGCCTTCGCGCGCGGTGGCGAAGGCCTCCGCGTGCTGCGTGTGGTCGTACCGGTGCGTGATGACCGGTGCGAGGTCGAGGCCGCGCTGCAGCAGCACGGTCATCGAGTACCAGGTCTCGAACATCTCGCGGCCGTAGATCCCCTTGATGTGCAGCATCTTCAGCACGACGCTGCTCCAGTCGACGGAGAACTCGTCCGCGGGCAGCCCGAGCATCGCGATGCGGCCGCCGTGGGCCATGTTCGCGATCATGTCGCGCATCGCGACCGGCTTGCCGGACATCTCCATGCCGATGTCGAAGCCCTCGGCCATGCCGAGTTCCTCCTGAGCATCGGCGATGGTCTTCTCGGCGACGTTCACCGCGAGGTCGACGCCGACCTTGCGGGCGAGGTCGAGGCGGTGCTCGGAGATGTCGGTGATCACGACGTTGCGCGCGCCCGCGTGCTTGGCGACGGCGGCGGCCATGATGCCGATCGGGCCGGCGCCCGTGATGATCACGTCCTCGCCGATGACGGGGAAGCTCAACGCGGTGTGCACGGCGTTGCCGAACGGGTCGAAGATCGCGGCCACGTCCAGGTCGACGGGCGTGCGGTGCACCCAGGCGTTCTGCTCGGGCAGCACGACGTACTGCGCGAACGCGCCGTTGGAGTGCACGCCCAGACCTCGCGTGTTGGCGCAGAGGTGGCGGCGGCCGGCCTTGCAGTTGCGGCAGGTCCCGCAGACGAGGTGGCCCTCGCCGCTGACCAGGTCGCCGACCTTGACGCCGGTGACGCTGCCGCCGATCTCGACGACCTCGCCGACGAACTCGTGGCCGAGGACCAGCGGCGCCTTGATGTTGGTCGCGGCCCAGTCGTCCCACGAGTCGATGTGCAGGTCGGTGCCGCAGATACCGGTGCGCAGCACCCTGACCAGCACGTCCGTCGGTCCGGGGGTGGGGTCCGGGACGTCGGTCAGTTCCAGGCCAGGCCCAGCGGCGACCTTGACGAGAGCCTTCATGCGGGAAGTTTCACCCTTTGCTGCTTGTGCAGTCCATCAGGACTTTCTGAAGTTCTTGTGCAGCTCAGCTTCATTGGCGATGTTGCGCACCATGCCGCCGAACACGATGCCGTGGAACGGCCAGACGGCCCACCAGTAGATGTGTCCGGTGAGCCCTTTGGGCACGAACACGGCGCGTTGGCGGTAAGTGGACCCGTGTCCCTCGTTGCCCGCCACTCGAAGCTCCAGCCACGCCTTGCCGGGCACCTTCATCTCGGCCCGCAGCCTCAGCAGCTCACCGCGCGAGATCTCCTCGACCCGCCAGAAGTCGAGCGCCTCACCCACGTACAGCCGTTGCGGATCACGCCGCCCGCGCCGCAGCCCCACGCCGCCGACCAGCCGGTCCATCCACCCCCGAATCGCCCAGGCCAGCGGGAACGAGTACCAGCCGCGTTCGCCACCGATGCCCTCGACGACCTCCCACAGGCGTTCGGGCGTGGCACTCGTGCGCCGCTCACGCTCGTCGGTGTAGACCGAACCGCCGGACCAGCCGGGGTCGGTCGGCAGCGGCTCGCTCGGCGCGCCCGGCAGCGTCGCCCCCGACCAGCGGGTCTCGACGTCGGCGTCGCGGATCTTGCTCAGTGCCAGCTCGACGGCCTTGTCGTAGCCGGTGTTCTCGCCCGGCAGCACCTCGCGGATGTCGTTCTCGCGGCACACCACCTCGTGCACCAGCGACTCGATCAACGGCTTCGCGATCGAACGCGGCACGGGCGTGACGACGTTGACCCAGTGCGACGACAGACCCGGAGTCAACAGAGGCACGGGCAGCACACGGCGCTTGGGGAGGCCCGCGACCTCGGCGTACCGCAGCATCATCTGCAGGTACGTCAGGACGTCCGGGCCGCCGACGTCGAACGTCCGGTTCTCGTTCTCGAGCGTGGTGGCCTCGACCAGGTAGCGCAGCACGTCCCGCACGGCGATCGGCTGGATCCGGTTGTGCACCCAGCGCGGCGTGACCATGACCGGCAGCCGTTCGGTGAGGTAGCGCAGCATCTCGAAGCTCGCCGACCCCGACCCGATGATCACCGCGGCCTGCAGCACCACGGCCTGGACCCCCGACCGCAGGAAGACCTCGCCGACCTCCTTGCGGGAGGCCAGATGCGGTGACAGCTCGGTGCCCTCGGGGTGCAGTCCGCCCAGGTAGACGATCCTCCGCACACCCGCCCGCTCGGCGGCTTTCGCCGTGTTCTCCGCGGCCTTGCGGTCGGCGTCGGCGAAGTCCTTCGACTGCAGCGAGTGCACGAGGTAGTGCACGACCTCGACGTCCCGCATCGACTCGTCCAGGTCCCCGAGCACGTCTCCGCGCACGATCTCGACGTCAGCGGCCCACGGGACGTCGCGCAACTTCTCCGGCGACCGCACCAGGCAGCGGACCTCGTGCCCTTCGGCCAGCAGCCTGGGCACGAGTCGTCCGCCGAGGTACCCGGTCGCGCCGGTCACGAGGCATCGCATGCCTCGATCCTGCGGGTTCGCAGGTCGGCGTGCAGATCAGCGCTTGCTGCGCTTGACCACCACGGTCCCGCCGCGCACCACGCCCTTGAGCTGGAAGTGCGGGTTGCCCATGGAGTTGCGGACCTTGTCCTTGACCTCGCCCGCGGTGATCTCGACGGCGTCGAAGTTGAGCGACGCCCCGGCCGGCAGCAGCATCTTCACGGTGCCGAGCGACACGTCCAGGTCGACGTTGACGACCGGCGGCACCTCGGCGGCGGTGAAGTCGAGGTTCGTGGTGCCGAGGGTGTTGCGGATGACGAGCTCGTTCGGCACGACCCAGTGGCCCTTGCGGGTCGTGGTGCTCATCGTGTTCTTCAGTTCGGTGCGCTCGCGGGCCAGTTCGTTGTTGACCATGCCGGGCAGGTCCATCAGCACCGCGTTGAGGTCGGCGCGAGTTTTGGCTGCCAGAGCGGTGTCCGTGCGGACGGTGAACTCGTCCAGCGTGATCATGCCGCGGCCCACCGCCTTGTTCAGCAGGCTGACGACGTGCTCGCGCTCGGCGTCGGACACTCGTAACTCTCTGGCGTCCGACATTCTGGGGTCTGTCATTTCTCTGCCTCCGGATCGGCGTCGAGACCGTGCTCGATGGCATAACGCGCCAACTCCACCCGGTTGTGCAGTTGAAGTTTGCGCAAAGTCGACTGGACGTGGTTTTCGACCGTGCGGTGGGAGATCACCAGGCGGTTCGCGATCTGCCGTGCGGTCAGGCCCTTGGCCACCAGCCGCAGCACCTCGGTCTCCCGCTCGGTGAGTTGCGGCTTCTCCTCCGAGTCGTCCGGCGCGGCGGCCATCCGCCGGTACTCACCGAGCACCAGACCCGCGAGGCCCGCGGTGAACACGGCGTCGCCCGCGGCCGTGCGGGACACGGCCTCGACCAGTTCCTCGGAGGACGCGGACTTCACCAGGTAACCGGACGCGCCCGCCTTCACGGCCTGCAGCACGTCGTCGTGCTCGCCGGACGCGGACAGCACGAGCACGCGCGTGTCCGGCAGCTCGCTGGTGATCATCGCGGTCGCGTCGACCCCGGAGAGCTCACCGAGGTTGAGGTCCATCAGGACCACGTTGGGCCGCACGGCCTTCGCGATCCGCACGGCCGAGGGCGCGTCGCCCGCGGTCGCCACGATCTCGAAGCCGCGTTCCTGCAGATCGCGTGCCACGCCTTCGCGCCACATCGGGTGGTCGTCCACGACCATCACCGAGACCGTCATCCTGCCGCCCCCTTCCTGAACACCCGAACCTCCCATTCCGTGCCCTCCCCCGGCCCGGTCTGGAGCTCGAGCGTGCCACCGAGCGACTCCACCCGGCCCTTGATCGACTTCTCGATCCCCATCCTGCCCTCCGCGGCGGCCACCGCGATCCGGCCTTCCGGGATGCCGGGACCATCGTCCCTGACGCTGAGCACGATCTCTTCCCCCAGGTCCTCCAGCAGCACCCAGGCCCGTGCGTCCTCACCGGCGTGCTTGTCCACGTTGGACAGCGCCTCGCGCACCAGCGACGTGAGCTCGTTCGCGGCGGCGGCCTTCAGCATGACCTGAGTGGCGGGCGTGGACACCTGGATGCGTGGCGTGGCCAGCAACTGCAGCCCCGGCCGCATGTCGATCTCTCCATCCACAGTGGAGTCGCCAGGGGCGGCGGCGACCAGGTTCCGCAGCGCCACCTCCTGCTCGCCCGCCATCGTGGCCAACTCCGCCGCCTCGCCGCCGACCTCGAGGCCGCGCTTGCGCACGCGGGCGAGGACCTGGAGCACGCTGTCGTGGATCGAGCGGGCAAGCCTCTCGCGTTCCGCCGTGGCCGCTTCCGCTCTCAAGGCCTGTGCGAGGAGCACAGCGGAACGCCGTGCCGTGGCGGACGCCATGCCGACGACCATGCCCGCACCGGCGAGCAGCACCACGTCGCGCAGCAGGTCGAGGCTCGGCGAACGGTGGGACAGGTAGGTGAAGAGTCCGACGGTCAGCCCACCGCCGAAGCCCGCGGCCGCCCCGCCGAGCGCACCCAGCGCGACCGCCGGCACACACGCCCAGATCGTCGTGATCAGCGGGACGTGCTGGACCAGCAACTGGTAGTCGGACATGATCAACGGCGACAGCGACATGAGACCGCAGGTCAGCGCCAGGTCGACGAGGACGAGCGGCCACCGCCTGCCCCACGTCGTGCTGTACGCGCGGCTCGTGAAGACGGACCACAGCGCCATCACCCCGAGCGTGGCCCACGCGAGCCACGGCCGTACGTAGTCGGACTGGTTCGCGATGATGTTCGCCGTCGCGAAGAGAAATGTGACTATGCGTAGCGCAATCGTCCCGCGCCACAGGGGCGTGGTCGGGTCGTCGATCACCTTCGTCACACGTTCGGCAGGCTCTTTGCGCACTCTGTGCTCCCTTCGGACACCATCCTGCCGCGTGAACGTGTGCTGGCTAACCCCCAGGTGGCCGTCTTCTGCCGAACGGAGGAATGTGCGACGCTCTCCGGGTTCGGGGGAGGGTGAATGCAGGTGCGCGACTGGCCGGTGTGGACTTTGCGGCGGCCCGCGCTCTGCTACTGGTTGTTCATCGACATGCTCGCGTTCGCCACCGTCGTGCACGCGATCGTTTCGTCGGAAACGCCGTCACCCTCCGAAATCGTCAGGTTCGCGGCCATCGCGGGCACCGCGGGTGCGGTGATCATCGGCAGCTCCATCTACAGCCACCGCCTGGGCGAGACCGAGCGCAACCCGTGGGCAGCCCACCTCTGCTACCTGACGGCGGGCATCCTCGCCCTGCCGCCGAACCTGCTGGTCCTGCTGCTGTTCGGCCCGGCCCTGCACTGCCTGCTGGCCCAGCGCCCGGAAACCCACCGCTGGCTCTTCACCCTGAGCGCCACCGCACTGGCCGTCTTCGCCACCCGCTACGTGCTCAGCTGGGCGGGCCCGCACGCCAACCTCCTGGTCCTCACCCTGGCCGCCGCCCTCCTGCTGATCCTGCGAGCGGGCCTGATCTCCTTCGGCCTCAAGCTCCGCAGCCCCTCGGCCACCTTCGAGGAGAACGTCGGCGACCCCATCGACGCCATCCTCGGCATCGTCGCGGTGTCGATCGGCGGCCTCATGGGCTGCGTGGCGGAGTCGAACGCCGTCCACGCCCTGATCGCCGGCCCACCCCTCGCCCTGCTGGAACGCGCCGCCCAACTCCCCCAATGGCGCCGCTCGGCCCAGCGCGACGCCAAAACGGGCCTGGCCAACGCGGTCCACTGGGACAGCCGAGCCCGCTACGAACTCACCAAGGGCTCCGAGCGCACCCGCCCGATGGCCGTCATGCTCCTCGACCTCGACCACTTCAAGCGCGTCAACGACGAGGTCGGCCATCTGGCAGGAGACGCCGCGCTGGCCGCGATCTCCCTGCTGCTGCGCGGCACCGTGCGCCGCGGAGACCTGGTGGGACGGTTCGGCGGCGAGGAGTTCGTGGTGCTGCTGCCCGAGGCCACGCCGGACGAGGCCGAGCACGTCGCCGAACGCGTGCGCAAGGCCGTGGCCGCTCTTCGCGTGCCGACGATGGCCACGGACGGGAAGCCTCGGGAGCTGCACGGGCTGACTGTGTCCATAGGAGTGTCGACGACGACTCGGTTCGGGTACGAGCTGCCGGACCTGTTGGTTGCGGCCGATGCGGCGTTGCTGGCAGCCAAGGCCTACGGCCGCAACCTTGTGTCCATGGCCTAAAGCTCTTTGACCCGTTCGCTGTTGTCGTCCTTCGGCGCCGTGTCCTGAGGATTCAGCACGTCCACCTTCTCCGGCTTCTGCACCGCGTCCGAGTCCGACACCAGCGACCGGATCCCGGAGTTCAGCACCGCCAGCAACGGCACGGCCAGCAAAGCCCCGGCGATGCCCCCGGTGACCAACCCGCCGGCGATCGCCAGCACCACGGCCAACGGGTGCAGCTTGACCGCACGCCCCAGCAACAACGGCTGCAGCACGTGCGACTCCAACTGCATCACGCCGATCAGCACAGCCAGCACCACAAGCGCCGCGATCGGCCCGTTGGTCACCAACGCGATCAACACCGCGACGGCACCCGTGAACACCGCACCGATGATGGGGATGAACGCCCCGAGGAACACCAACGCGGACAGAGGCACGACCAGAGGCACCCCGATGATCGCCAGCCCGACACCGACACCGACGGCGTCCACGATCGCGACCACGGCCGTGGCGCGCACATAGGAAACGAGAGAGCTGAACCCACGACGACCCGCCACCTCGACGCGCTGACGCACGTCGCGAGGCACCGCCCGAGTCACGAAGCGCCAGATGCCGTCGCCGTCGTGCAGGAAGAAGATCAGCGTGAACAGCGCCAGCAGCAGCCCGGTGAGCAGCTCGCCCAACGTCGCCGCGGTCGTCAGCGCACCGGACGTGATCTCGGCCTGGTTCTCCTTGATCGTCTTCACGATCTCGTTGACGTAGTTCTGCAGCTGCGCGTCCGACAGGTGCGCGGGCCCGTCCTTCAGCCACGTCTGGATCGTGTCGAGCGACGCCGCGACCTGCGTCTGCAGTTCGGGCAGACCCCGGGAGAACTCGCTGATCACGAACGTCAGCACACCGCCGAGAACACCGATGCCGATGATCATCATCACGGTCACCGCCACGCCGCGCGGCACCCGCCACTCGACGAGCTTCGACACCCCAGGCGAGAACAGGGCGGCGAGCAGCAGCGCGATGGCGACGGGGATCACCACCGACGCCATGAAGCCCAACGCGTACGCCACCACGTACAACGCGGCGATCACGACGACGAAGCGCCAGCTCACGGCGGCACTCACCCGCAGCAGCTTCGGGACGCGGCCGCTGATCTCCGACTCCGGCGTGCTCATGTGCCTCACGTTAACTGTTCGGACCCTCGCCAAGCCGGAACTCCACCAGGGATGATCCAACTCGTCAGGGGAGGACGAAGTGATCAAGCCGGAAGACTTGACCGAAGTCGAGCGCCAGGTCGCAGCGGCTTACGCGGGTGGTACCGAGATCGACCTGACCGGACAGAGCGCTCGCGGCGAGGTGCTCACCGGTCTGCTGACCGGTCTGTACCGCGTCCCGCGCAAGGGACTACCCGCTCTGAGGCTTCGCAACGCGCGGATCACCGGCAAGTTCGAACTCGAGGGCACCCGCGTCACGCGGGTGATCGACCTCACCCACTGCACGTTCGAGGAGCCGCTCGACCTCCGGATGGCCCGGCTCATCGGCCTGCGGTTGCGCGGCACCCGCGTGCCCGGCCTGCAGGGCCGCAATCTCAGGGTCTTCAGCGACCTCGTCCTCGAGGCCGGGTTCACCTGCACCGGCACCGTCGACCTCACCGACGCCGCCGTCGACGGCACCTTGAGACTCGCCGGCTCGGTGCTGCGGTCCGACACCGACCACGCGCTGCTCGGTGCCCGGATCAGGGTCAGCGGCTCGGTCCAGGCCATCGCGATGCGCGCGCGAGGTGAGGTGAGGCTCAGGGGTGCGTCGATCGGCGGCAGCGTCCACCTCGGCGGCGCGCGGTTGATCAACACCGGCAAGGACGCGCTCGACGCGTCCGGGATCGTCGTCGTGGGCAACGTCTTCTGCAACGCCGAGGGCGGCCGCTTCACCGCGGACGGACGGGTGCTGTTCGACGGCGCGCGCGTCAACGGGAACGTCGAGTTCACCGGCGCCCGCCTCAACTCCGCCCACCGCGTCGACAACCAGGTGCTGGTCCTGCCGCACGGGTCCGCGGACGAGGCCGCGACGCTCGTGGCCGACCGCATCCGGGTCGAGGGCAACCTCGAGCTCGACGACGGCTTCACGAGCACCGGCACGGTCCGGCTGCCCAACGCGAGCATCGGCGGCTACCTCCGGCTGTCCGGCGCGGTGATCGGGCCGCGCGAGGTCGCCGAGGAGCTCGCCGGCGACGTCACGAACCGCATCCCCGTCGCACTGCACGCGGACGGCATGCAGGTGCGTGGCGACGTCGAGGCCCGTAGCGCGGTCAACGGCGCGGGCACCCGTTCGCAGCCGTTGCACACCTACGGCCAGGTGCGGTTGTCCAACGCGCACATCATGGGCAGCGCCAGCATGTCCGGCGTCTCGTTGCACGGGCCGGGCATCGACGTCCTGTTCGCCGACCGCCTCCAGGTCGGCGGCACGCTCTTCCTGCGCGAGCTGAAGGCCAAGGGCTCGGTCCGGCTGCAGAACGCGAACATCGGTTCCACGCTCGACATGTCCGGCGCCGAGCTGACCCTCCCGCGGCTCCGGGCGAACGGCACGCAGAAGCCGTCGCTGGACGCCCGCGCCATCACGATCGGCAAGGACCTCCTGTGCAGCCGCGGGTTCACCGCGGTCGGCGGCGTCCGGATCCGGCTGGGCGAGGTCGGCAAGATGGCCACGTTCAGCGACTCGCACCTCGGCTCGACCGCCGCGGACATCGCGCTCAACGCCTACGGCCTCACCGTCCACCAGTTCCGCCTGCACATCCCCGAGGGGCAGCAGCCCAAGGGGAAGGTGGTGCTGAGCCGCCTCAAAGCGGTGTCGGTGACCGACGGGCCGGGGCTGTGGGCAGCCGAGGGCGGCGTCGCCGTGGACGACTTCGAGTTCGCCGGCATCACCGCCGACCCGGACGTGCCGGTGCAGACCCGGCTCCAGTGGTTGCTCAAGGTGCAGCCCGACTTCGCGCCCGGACCGTACGAACAGCTCGCCGCCGTCTACCAGCAGGGCGGCGAGGAGGAGCTCGCGCAGAAGGTCCAGTTGGAGAAGCAGCGGCGTCGTTACTCCGAACTCGGCCGTGCGGGGCGGGTCTGGGGCGTCGTGCAGCGGTGGACGGTCGGCTACGGCTACCGGCCCTGGCTCGCGATCTGCTGGCTCGCCGTCTTCTGGCTCTTCGGTGCGCTCTGGTTCGCCTGGCACCCCATGGTCAAGCTCAACAAGGACGAGGACCCGGTGTGGAACGCCGCGTTGCTCGCCCTCGACCTCCTGATCCCGATCATCGACTTCGGCCACGACGGCAAGTGGCAGTTCACCGGTGCGTCGCAATGGATATCCTCGCTGCTCGTGGCCGTCGGATGGGTCCTCGCGTCGACCGCGGCGGCCGGAGCCGCACGGGTGCTGAAACGGGTGTGAGGCAAGGGAAGCCGTTCACACGATGTGGTTAACCGAGCGCTCAGAGCGTGCATTCGGGGTGGATGGACTGGCAGAGTCGCCGACGTCGACTCGATCAGCTGGATCGTCGGCGAATCCCTTGAGCGCCACCGAGTAGCGAGGTTTCCCGCGTTGTTCTCCACTGGTCTGCGAGCGAAGACGGGAGCGAACGGCATGCGCCGCTTCGCCACCCGAGCGCTGCTCGCCGTCGGTGGGGCGATCGCGGGAACGGCCGTTGCCTGGGCGCTCACCACGACGTCGGCCAGCGCGGCCGACACCGTGCCCGCTGCCGACGCGCAGCAGCTCGACGTCGTCAGCAAGATCGTCGCCAAGACGGACGAGACGCTGCCGGTCGTCGTTCCCGCTGCCGAGGCGGTGCACAAGCTCGACGAGACCTTGCGCGCCGAGCAGGAGAAGGCTCGCGCCGCCCTGCCGGACGTGCAGGTCTCCCAGGCGGTCGACCAGATCGCCGCTCGAATCCTGCCGCAGGTCACCAGGATCGGTCAGTCCAGCAGCCCCGCCACCGAGCGGGCCATGGACGTCACGTTCCCGGAGATCCCGGCCCCCGCCACGGATGCCGTCCAGTCGCCGGCACCCGTGGTCTCGCAGTTCACCGGCACGTCCGGTGGCAGCTGGACGGATCTGTTGGAGCACAACGACGTCGTCGTGCCCTCCGAGCAGCGTCCGTCCCTGCCCAGCAACCCGTTCCCGAAGCTGCCCGTCCCGGCCCCCGCGCCGGTGCAGTGCACTTCGTGCAGCGACGGTTCTGGTTCTGCCAAGGGCAGCCTGATCGCTGCCTCCGCTGCACCCGGTGACGCTCACGGCATCTCGTCGACGCGCGCTCTCGCGCCGTCCACCGACGAGGTCACCGTGACGCCGGGCAAGCAGCCCGGTATCAACCCCGACTGATTTCAGCGCGCGGTCCGCGACAGCCCTCCTCCCCTGGCTGTCCGGAAGTCGACCGTCGCGCTTTTTTCTTGCGCTCAACTCGGTCGATCACCGCGTGCGACTCCTCCCGGTGATGACGCGCTTTCCCCTGCGCGTTTCGGCCCCACCCCCTTGAGCCCCCGTCGCTCACTGACGGGAACCCCAAAGAAGGAGTTCTAATGCAGACCTGGGCAAAGCGCGGACTTCAGACCGCGTTTGTCACTGGTGGTTTGCTGATGCTCGGTACGGGCATCGCTTCTGCCCAGGAGAACGTCGACCCGGACGCAGCGCCTCCGGCCGTCGACGTCGCGGCCGCCGTGCCGCTCAAGGCGGACCAGAACAAGTTGGCCACGCCGGTCAAGGAGATCACGGTCCCCAAGGTGGACCGCACGATCAGCACGGACCGCGTCACCAGCGCGGTGCCGGCCCGCACCGCCGCTCCCGTCGCGAACCCGCTGGTTCGTCAGGTCGGCGAGCGCCTGCAGGGCACCTCGTTCCAGCACCTGGTGCGCGGCAACACGGTTCAGGGGCACGCCGATGTGCCGATCAACATCTGCGGCAACGCGATCGCGGTCCTCGCGGACACCGAGGCGTCCGGCGACTGCTCGCAGACCACCCACCGCAACGGCACGATCGTCACGGACGGCGCGGGCCAGGCTCTCGCCGGCAACGTCGTCGCCGCCAACCACGCGCTCCCGGTCCAGCTGACCGGCAACGCGATCGGGGCCGGCGGCAACGCCGGGACCAGCACTGACGCCAAGCAGGTCTCCACGACCGGCGGCGACATCAGGACCAGCGGCGAAAAGGGCTCGCTCTCCGGCAACGTCATCGCCCAGCAGGGTGCGACCCCGGTTCAGATCACCGGCAACGGTGTGGGCGCGGCGGGCATCGCCAACGCCAACTCCACCGCCGACACGTTCGCCTCCTCCAAGGGCGGCGTCACCACCAGCGGCAACAGCGGCTCGATCTCCGGCAACGCCGTGCCGGTCCCGCTGGCACCGCTGTTCGAGGTGAACGGCAACTCGGCCGCCGCCGCGGGCAACGCCGCGACCGACTCCGTGCAGCGCGGTACCGCCGACGCCGGTGGCAGGACGTGGACCACGGGTGACCCCGCCACGCTGGCCGGCAACGTCGCCGCGCCGTCTCTCGCCGGCCCGATCACGGTCGACGACAACGCCGGTGCCGCGGGTGGCAACTCGAAGGCCGTCAGCGAGACGACCAACACCTCGCGTGCCGGTGGCGACCTCAACAGCAACGGCTACGGCTCCACGGCTTCCGGCAACATCGCCGGCGCACCCATCTCGCTCCCCGCGTCCGTGGGTGGCAACGGGGCGTCCTTGGTCGGCAACGCGGCCACCGAGCACGTGAACGACGCGAAGTCCAACGCGGGCGGCGACGTCTACAGCAACGGCGACAAGTCGGTTCTGTCCGGCAACCTCGTCGACGCCCCGCCCGCCACCGCCGTGGACGGGTGCGGCAACGGTGCGACCCTGGCCGGTCAGGCCGCGGGCACCTGCGAGAACGACGTCACCTCGACGACCAGCGGCTACCAGGGCACGCTCGGCAACGACTCCGTGGTCGGCGGCAACGTCGTGTCGGCGCCGTTCGCCACCCCCGCCGAGGTCTACGGCCTCGCGGGGGCGCTCGGTGGTCAGGCGTCCGGCTCGGCCGACGAGGTCAAGCACGTCCGCTCCAGCGGCAAGCCGAACACCGTCGACGACAACGGCACGGTCTCGAGCAACATCGTGACCGCTCCCACCGCCGCCGCACCGCAGGTCTTCGCGGTCACCGCCGGCCTGGTGGGCAACACCAGGTCCGACTCGGCGAACGACACCACCGTCAAGGCCGGTGACGACCCGCTGGCCACCGGCAAGAAGAGCTCGGTGTCCGGCAACATCGTCCAGGTCCCGACCTCGACGCCGGCCCAGGTCTTCGCCGACGGCGTCACCCTGGTGGGCAACAACGAGACCACGGGCGACAACACCACCGACATGAAGGCCGGCGGCGACGCCATCAGCACCGGCGAGAACGGCTCCATCGCGGGCAACGCCGTCTCGGCTCCGGTCGCGACCGGCACCCAGGTGCTCGGCTGGTCGGTCGGCGGCGGCAGCAACGTCGACGCCTTCTCCACCAACGACCTCAGCTCGGTCGCCGGTGGCGACGTCAACAGCAACGGTGACAAGGGTGCCGTCTCCGGCAACCTGGTCGGCGCGCAGCCGGCCGTGCTCCCGGCGGTTCCGGGCAACACGGTCGCGGCGGCCGGCATCACCAACTCCGACGTGGTGTCCGCCACCAACGTCGTGTCCGGTGCCGACAGCTACACCTCGGCTGAGGACGCCTCGGTCTCCGGCAACCTGGTCCACGTCCCCGCCAACGCCTTCGCCGGCGTGTACGCGGACGCGGTCGCCGTCGCCGGCAACGCGACGACGATCACCGACAAGGCCTCGTACACCAAGGCCGGCGGCGAGATGCTCACGGAGGGCAGCGGACCGCTGACCGCCCGCGAGATGACCGTCCCCGTCGAGGTGGCCGCCAAGCTCGCCCGCATCCCCGTCGAGGTCGTCGGCCAGGCGATCACGGAGGGCGTGGACGACGACACGCAGCTCACCGGCGAGGACACCGAGGGCACGCTGCGCGCCACGCAGCTCAAGGGCCTGGAGCTCCCCAAGGGTGTCGACAGCCTGTTGAAGGCCAACGAGGTTCCGGCGTTCCACGGCATCGGCGGCCTCAAGGGACTCAACGGCATCGGCGGTCTCAACGGTCTCGGCGGCCTCAACGGTCTCAACGGTCTCAACGGCAAGCTGCCCGTCAACCAGCTCCCGAACCCGGCTGGCCTGGCGGCCATGACCGGCCAGCTGCCCACCCCGGCTCTGCCCGGTCTGGCGAAGGAGCGCTCCGCCCTGCCGATCAACGGCGGCACCGGCAGCATCACCCCGAACGTCCAGGGCCTGCCGCTGGGCCAGCTGCTCGACGCCGCGAAGCGCATCGTCCCGGCCGGTGCCACCGGGCGTTCGCTGCCGTCCCTCCCGGTGACCGCCCCGGCCCTGCCGGTGCCCGTGCAGCTGCCCGCGCTCCCGACCGAGCGTTCGATGCCCGCACTGCCCGTGCTGCCCGTCGACGGTCCGGCCTCCATCTCGGGTCTGAACCTGAACCCGACCCAGGGCCTCGCCCCGAACGCCGACGAGCGCGCGCTCCCGCAGCTGCCGTTCGACGCCCCGGCGCTGGCCATGATCGACCCGGCCAACCTGTTCCAGAAGGTCACCGGCTCGCTCTGAGCAACACCCCGCACCACACCCCGCAGTACGCAACACCCTCCCTCCGGTAAGAAGCTGAGCCCCAGCGACACGACGGTGTCGCTGGGGCTCAGTGCCGTTCGGGGGTGTTCGTGCTGTGCGTGTCCGGGCAGCCCCGTCACGCCAGCAGTGCCTTCGCGGCCACCACCGCTCCGTCGCTCCGGATCTCGCGCGCCACGGCCGCTGCCCGTTCCCGGACGTCCGCTTCGAGAGCCGACCCCAGTGCCGCTGCCAGGGAGTCGACGGTCGGCGCGGGCCCGTCGTGGGCCACGCCGATCTCGAGGTCGGCCACGCGCCGCGCGTAGTACGGCTGGTCCACCATCTGCGGCACCACGACCTGCGGAGCACCCGCGGTCGCCGCGGCCGTCATCGTGCCTGCGCCGCCGTGGTGCACCACCGCCGCGACCCGGCGGAACAGCGCCTGCTGGTTGACCTCGCCGACCACGAAGCAGTCGTCGCCGTCGTCGACCTGGGTGAGTCCGGCCCAGCCGCGTGCCAGCAGAACCCGGTGTCGTTGCGCGCGAACAGCCTCGACGGCCGTTTTCGCGATGTCCTTCGCCACCGGCATGCTGCCGAACCCGACGTAGACCGGCGGCGCACCGGCGTCCAGGAACGCTTCGAGATCGGCGGGCAGCGGCCGTTCGTCGGGCAGGACCCACGCGCCGGTCTGCACGACGTCCAGGTCCGCGGGCAACACCCAGGGACTCAACGTCGGATCGGTGGCGAGCCACGGCCGTTCGGTGAACAGGTGATCGCGCAGGTTGCCGACCGGCGCCAGCCCGACCGACCTCCGATGCTCGTTGACCGGCCCGCCGAACAGGGCGTTCATGTTCTCGGCGTCGAGGTCCCACAGCACCCGGTTGTCCTCGACGCCGGCCGGATGCGGGCGCCCCGGGTACTCGAACGGCGGGTGGTGCGGCGAGGGCAACATCGTCGGCTGGAAGCACGTGTAGACGTACCGCAGCCCGAGCTTCTCCGCCGCCGCACGCGCCCCCGCCACAGCGGGGAACATCCCGGTGGCCACCACGACGTCACATCCCTCGGCCGCCGCGACCACCGCCTCGTAGGTCGTCGCGACCATCTCGGCCACCCGCTGCGCCATGTCCCCGGAGCCGGCGCCCTCGAGCAGCGACCGTTGCGACCGCCCCACCGGCACGAACGGCACACCGGCCCGAGCCAGCACAGCGGCGAACTCGTCGTCGGGCGGCGCACACACCAGCGCCTCGGCCCCGAGGTCGCGCAGCCGCACCGCCAGCGCCGCCATCGGTTCGACGTCCCCGCGCGACCCGCGGGTCGACAACAACACACGCATTCTTCGGACTCTCCTCAGTGGATCGGATAGCCGGTCTCGGCCACGTCGTCGGCGACGTCGGCCAGGGTGGTGGAGGGGTTGAGCGCGGCCACGACCTGCGCGGTCAACGGCTGCCCGGCGAAGACGTGCCGCACCGCGCCGAGGTCGACCGGCATCTCGTAGTAGTCCTGCGCCCACTCCTGGAACGCCTCGGGCGTGCCGTCGGTCAGCAGTGCGAACATCCAGTCGGCCCCGTCATCACCGTCGCCGGGAAAGTCGACGTCTCCGTGCCGCCAGGCGGTGTCACCGTGCTCGCGCCACAGACACACCGTCACGGTCGGCATGCCGGGCTCGTCGGAGAACGCCGGCTCCTCGACGCACGCCCGGAACACGTCCGGCACCGCATCCAGAACACCAGGCCACGGCTTCCCGTCGTCCGTGGCATAAGGACTCATGGGCGACTCGTGGTCAAACCCGCGCACGTACGCTCCTGCGGCCGTGAACACGATCGAGTACTCGTCGCCGGAGCCGTTCCACATGGACGCCAACTCCTCACCCGGCGCCCAAGCGGCGTCGTAGAGGTGGTGCCGGTCATCGCTGCCAGGACTCAACACCACGTCCAACGCAGCCAGCGAACGGCACAGCGCACGCAGTTCCGGGATGTCGGGCAGGCGACGAGCCACGTCGTAAGCGGTCACACCACCATCCAAGCAAGCCCAGCTCCGTCAGGGCGCCGGAACAGCCTTCTCCGCCGCACGACTGGTCTCCTCCCACGCGGCCCACGTCTCCATTCGCCGCCGGGAGATGTCGAACGCAACGTCGTAAACCATGCTGCCGAGCAGGAGCCTCAACGGCGGCTCATCACTCGCGACCAACTTCATCACCGCCTCAGCCGCCAACTTCGGCTCGCTGTCAACGGACCCCTCAGCCCACTGCTTCTGCAACTCCTCGCGCAACCCGTCGTAAACGGGGTTCGGCTCAGTCGCCCGGCTGCTCGTGTACAGGTCGGTCCAGTACCCACCGGGCTGGACGATGGTCACCTTGACCCCGAACTGCGCGGCCTCGGCAGCCAACGCCTCGCTCATCCCTTCGAGCGCGAACTTGCTGGCGCTGTACAGCCCAGTGCTGGGGAACCCACCCAACGCCCCGATGCTGGAGATCTGCATCAGGTGCCCACCCCCGTTGGCGCGCAGATGCGGCATCACCGCCTGACTGACCCACAACGCCCCGAAGAAGTTGAGCTCCATCTGCGCCCGAGCCTCAGCTTCGCTGAACTCCTCCACCATCCCCGCGAACAACGCACCAGCGTTGTTCACCACGACATCAAGCCGTCCGAAGTGCTCAACAGCCTTCTCCGTGACGGCAAACACGGCCTCCCGATCCGTGACGTCCACCGGCAGCCGAAGCAACCGCTCCGGATGCCCCGCGGCCAACTCGTCAAGCGGCGACAGGTTCCGCGCCACCCCGACAACCCGGTCACCCGCGGCGAGCGCCGCCTCGGTGAAGGCCCGGCCAAGCCCACGGCTCGCACCGGTGACGAACCAAACGCGCGATGAGGCTGACGCAGTCATCTTCGTTCCCCCTGTGGCTCTGACGAGACGAGACGTCTCGTCTCGTTGACCTGACGAAGCATGCCCCGACCAGGGTGGCCGTGTCAAGACGAGACGTCTCGTCTCGTCATGCGCTAGATTGACGCCGTGTCCACGACGGTTGCTCCAGACCCCACCCGACGCAACGACGGCGTACGGCGCGCGATCCTCAGCGCCGCCATCGACCAGGTCGGAGAGGTGGGCTACGCGAAACTCACCATCGAGCGCATCGCCAAGTCAGCAGGGGTAGGCAAACAGACGATCTACCGCTGGTGGCCCTCCAAGGGCGCGCTGTTCTTCGACGCCTTCCTCGACCTGGCCGGCGACGGCGAAGCAACGGCCCTCCCGGACACCGGCGACCTGGCGGCAGACCTGAAGCTGGTCCTGGACGCCACAATCGACGAACTCAACAACCCGCGCTTCGACCAGGCAATGCGCGCCCTGCACACCGAGATCGTCCTGGACCCGGCCCTGGCCGCCGAGTACGCGACGCGCCTCGACAATCCGATGCGTGACATCAAGAAGGCCCGCCTCCGCACCGCGCAAGAAGCCGGCCAACTCGCCGAGGACGTGGACCTGGAGGTGGCGGTTGACCTGGTCTGGGGGCCGATCCTCAACCGATGGCTGCACCGCACGGCGCCGCTGACCAGCGAGTACGCGCACCAGGTGGTGGACACGGCGTTGCGAGGCCTCGCGCCCCGCGTCTCGTGAGCGTCAGCGACGACCGGCCGTCGTCGGGAAGCGGACTGCCCCGAAGGTCACTGTCCAGGGCATTGCGCGCGTCGCCGGAGTCGGCCCGCTGACTCACGCCTACGTGGACCAGGTGGTGGACACGGCGTTGCGAGGCCTCGCGCCCGCGTCTCGTGAGCGCCCGCGAGCACCGACCTCATCGAGGATCATCTGCTGAGTGCGGCTTGTGGCCCGCGCTTCTCTGGGCCGGGCAGGTGAAGCCGTGCCAACGACGGCCGGGGTCGGTTGCCGCACCCATAACCTGACCGCCGTGGAGATCTCCGAGCTGAGCACCGACAGGCTGCACGAGTTCGCCGTCTACCTGGCCGCCGCTGAAGCGGCCCGCGAAACGTCGTACCGAATCAAGATCGAAGAAGAAGGGCGGCGCTTCCGCCTCGAGATCAACGGCAAGCTCGCGCGGGTGTTCGCTCGCCGCACCGCGCAGGAACGCCCGATGCGGCGTGGCACCCAGCAAGATGCCGACGGCGCGCACGCGTTGGTGTTCGTGGACCTGTCCTTCGGCGCGCCGGCCTTTTACGTGACGCCGGCCGACGTCGAGCGTGGCGATGTCGAGCAGTACCCCGGCGGCTGGGACCGGTTTGCGGGCTGACCTGCGCGGCCTAGGTCTGGGCCAGGTCCGTGAAGCGGCTGTAGTGCAGTTGGTGCGCCACGACGATGGTCGCGGTCGGTCCTGCGCGGTGCTTGGCGATGATCAGGTCGGCCTCGCCGGCGCGTGGGTCGTCTCGTTCCCAGGCGTCTGGGCGGTTGACCAGGATGACCATGTCGGCGTCCTGCTCGAGGGAGCCTGACTCGCGGAGGTCGGAGAGCATCGGGCGCTTGTCGGTTCGTTGTTCCGGGCCGCGGTTGAGCTGTGAGATCGCGATTACCGGGACGTGGAGTTCCTTGGCGATCAGCTTGAGGTTTCGGGAGAACTCCGAGACTTCCTGCTGGCGGGACTCCGTCTTCTTGCCCGAGGACATCAGCTGGAGGTAGTCGACCACGACCAGCTTGAGGTCGTGCCTCTGCTTGAGGCGGCGGGCCTTGGCCCTGATCTCCATCATCGTGAGGTTCGGGCTGTCGTCCACGAAGAGCGGGGCCTCGCTGATCTCGCTCATCCGGCGGGCCAGGCGGGTCCAGTCGTCGTCGCTCATGGTGCCGCCTCGCATGTCGCTGAGGCGGATGCGTGCCTCGGCGGAGAGCATGCGCATGACGATTTCGGTGCGGCTCATCTCCAGGCTGAAGATGGCGCTGGTCATGCCGTGCTTGACCGAGCACGACCTGGCGAAGTCGAGGCCCAGCGTCGAGTTGTGGGTCGGGATCATCGTCTCGCCCGCGAGGTACAGGTGGTCGTGGTTGTCGACCTCCACGCACCTCACCGGGACGGAGGCGACCGGGCGGACGGCGACGATCTCCACCTGGTCGTGCTTGCCGAGGCCCGCGATCAGTTCGTCGACGTCGCGGCGCAGGCGGGCGAAGCGGCCGTCGATCTGCAGGGCGGCGAGCAGTTCGGCGCGTTGCTTGTGCGAGGCGCGCAGGTAGGCGGCGGGGATGTGCGGGTCGTCGGCCAGGTCCAGTTCCTTGGCGACGCGCAGTTCCTCGTCCGTCAGCTCCAGGTCGCCCAGGCCCGAGAGGAACTGGCCGAGCGCGCGGGGCGAGAGGGGCAGCGCTGCGGCAGGCAGTTCCCAGGCCGCGGACATGCGGACGAACATGCGGCACACGCCGACGCGCTCGAACAGCTGCGCGGTCGTGCGGATCGCCCAGAAACCGCCGGTCTCGCTGCACGACTCCGTCAGCCACTGGTGCTCGGCGTCGGCGACGATCACCGTGCCGTCGGAGAACTCCACCTCGAAGCACGGGCGGCCCGTCATCACCTCGGTCGCGGCGACGACCCTGGTCGGGCGGCCGTCGGCGCCGATCAGGTACGAGCCGACGGACACCGCACCCATCGTCGTCCAGCCGGACGGGGTGGGCAGCGGGGTGTCGAGGGCCAGCGCCTTGCCGACACCGGGGCGGGCGGCGACGATGATCATCTGGCCGCCGTGCAGGCCGTTGGTCAGGGCGTCGAGGTCGGCGAAGCCCGTCGGGATGCCCTGCGAGATGCCGCCTCGGGACGCGATCGCGTCGATCTCGTCCATCGTCGGCTGCAGCAGGTCCTCGAGGGCGACGTAGTCCTCGGTGGTGCGGCGGTCGGTGACCTCGTAGATCGCGGCCTGCGCCCGGTCGACCACCTCGTCGACGTCCGCGCCCTCGGCACCGTTGTAACCCAGCTGCACGATGCGCGTGCCGGCCTCGACCAGACGGCGCAGCACCGCCTTCTCGGCCACGATCTCGGCGTAGTAGCCGGCGTTCGCGGCCGTGGGGACCGTCGCGATCAACGTGTGCAGGTACGGCGCGCCGCCCACGCGCAGCAGTTCGCCGCGGCGCTCGAGCTCGGCCGAGATGGTGATCGGGTCGGCGGGCTCGCCACGGCCGTAGAGGTCGAGGATGCAGTCGTAGATCGCCTGGTGCGCCGGGCGGTAGAAGTCGTTCGGCGCGAGCGCCTCGATGACGTCCGCGATCGCGTCCTTCGACAGCAGCATGCCGCCGAGGACGGACTGCTCCGCCGCGAGGTCCTGGGGCGGCTGACGCTCGAATGCGGGCTCCGCCATGCCCCGGTCGTCCACGAGCGCCACTGCCGAATCACCCCTGCGAAAGAAGTCGAGAGACGGTGCCTAAGTCCCCTAGTTGTACAGCGAGGCACCGACAATTTCGGGCGGCCACGCTGCGCGATGGCCCTGCCCTGACAGCGACGCTAGAGGGACCCGTCCGGAGCAAGCAAACCAGCGTGTGGATCGACCTGTGGACAACTGGGGGACAACCTGTGGATGGTTGCTCACAGGGGTGGTGGTGCTGGGGACAACCTGTTGACAACTAGTGGAGTGACAGAAGTAACTGCAGCTCAAAGGCTGTGCACAAGTTGTGGAAAAAGTTGTGTGGCACGGCGTCGGCGTGTCGCAGAAAACACTATCGTCGGCGTGTCGCGCCCACGGTGGACATGTCGTTTATCCACAGGACGTGGACAGAACGACGCTGGTCCGAACGAGCGAAAGCGCCACCCACCCGGAGCATTCCGGGTGAGCGGCGCTTCAGCAAACCGAACCGTGGGCGATCCCCACCAACGCGTGGTGGGACCACCGCACGATGCGACGCCACAAGTTCGCCCGTGGGTCTGCGGGGGTCGCCCCGCGACAGACACGCGGAGGCGAGCTCTGCGAAGCCGCGTTGGCGGGTGAGCAGGGCTCGCCACTCGCTGGAGCCGTAGGGCTTGCTACTCGCCGCCGGTGACGACGAGCGGCAGGGCGACGGTGACCTCGGGGTGGAGGCGAACCGTGACCGAGTGCTTGCCCGTGGTCTTGATGTGACCCGGCAGCTCGATGGCGCGCTTGTCCAGGACCGGACCGCCGGCGGACTTGACGGCAGCCGCCACGTCCGACGCGGTGACCGAGCCGAACAGCTTGGTGCTGCCCGCGGCGGCCTTGGCCTTGAGCGTCACGGAGAGACCCTCGAGCGCGGTCTTGATCTCCTTGGCGTGGTCCAGGTCGCGCACGCGGCGGGTGTCCTGCGCGCGGGTGATGACCTGGATCTGCTTCTGCGCGCCACGGGTCGCGACGATCGCGAGACCACGCGGGAGCAGGTAGTTGCGGCCGTAGCCGTCCTTGACCTCGACGATGTCGCCGGGAGCGCCAAGGCCGGAAACGTCAGCGGTGAGGATGAGCTTCATCGCAGTGTCTCCTTCTCTTAGCGGGCGGTCGAGGTGTAGGGCAGCAGGGCCATCTCACGGGCGTTCTTCACGGCAACAGCGACGTCGCGCTGGTGCTGCGAGCAGTTGCCCGTGACGCGGCGGGCACGGATCTTGCCGCGGTCGGAGATGAACTTGCGGAGGAGCGTCGTGTCCTTGTAGTCGATCAGGGACGCGCTCTTGTCCTTGCAGAAGGCGCAGACCTTCTTCTTGGGCTTGCGCACAGGCGGCTTGGCCATGTGTCTCTAACTCCTGAATACGCGATGTGTGAAGTACTGGATGACCGGTGCAGTCGGTCTAGAAGGGGGGCTCGTCGGCGAAGCCACCGCTGGAACCGGCCTGCGGGGCCGAGCCCCACGGGTCGTCCGCGGGCGCGCCGCCACCGCCGCGAGACTGCTGACCGCCGCCGCCGCCGAAGCCGCCGCCACCGCCGCCGTCTCCACGGCTGACCTTGTTGACCTTCGCGGTCGCGTAGCGCAGCGAGGGGCCGATCTCGTCGACCTCCAGCTCCACGACAGTGCGCTTTTCGCCTTCCTTCGTGTCGAAGGAACGCTGGCGCAGCCGTCCGGAGACGAGCACTCGCGAACCGCGGGTGAGCGACTCGGCCACGTTCTCGGCGACCTGACGCCACACGTTGCACCGCAGGAACAGCGCTTCGCCGTCTTTCCACTCGCCCGAGTTCTTGTCGAACGTGCGGGGCGTGGAGGCGACCGTGAAGCTGGCCACCGCCGCACCGGACTGGGTAAAGCGCAGTTCAGGGTCGGCAGTCAGGTTCCCGACCACCGTGATCGTCGTCTCACCAGCCATGTCTTGGGAGCTCCCCTAATCGAGGTTCGTCAGGCCCTGGCGGCGGCGCGGGCCGCCGACTTGGCCGACTTGGCGTCCGACTTGGCCGCGGCCTTGGCAGCCAGCTTGGCGGCCTTGGCGGGCTCGCGGCGCAGGACCTTCGTCCGGAGCACCGTCTCCTGCAGACCGAGCTGGCGGTCCAGTTCCTTCACCGCTTCAGGCGTCGAGGACAGGTCGAGCACCGCGTAGATGCCCTCGCTGTTCTTGTTGATCTCGAAGCTCAACCGGCGCTTGCCCCACACCTCGACCTTCTCAACGTTTCCGCCCGTGGTGCGGATGACGTTGAGGAACGTGTCGAGAGACGGCGCGATCGTGCGCTCGTCGAGACTGGGGTCGAGGATGACCATCACTTCGTAATGACGCATGAGGACCACTCACCTCCTGTGGACTCGCGGCCACGGGCTTTCCGTGGCAGGAGGGTCGTCGCGTCAGCAACTGACAAAGGTTAACAGAGCGCGTCCGGTGACTACGCAGGGGTGCGGCGCAGCGCCCAGGTCCGCACCAGCGCGCCCGTGACCAGGGCCAGCATCAGCACCGCGACCAGCACCGGGGCACCGACACCGCCGGGACCGCTGAGCCTGGGCAACGCCGTCGCGCGACCGGCGGCCTGCACCAGATCGCCCTCGACGCCGGTCCCGTTGGACGCGCGGGGCACCTGCGAGCCGTACCGCACACCGGGCGACGGCGAGTACAGGCCGGGCATCGCGAACGGCAGCGAGCCGTAGCTGAACAGCGGCACGCGGCCGAAGTTCGAGCCGATCGGGTAGAGCGAGAAGTCGCGGTTGCTCGGCGCGCCCGCACCGACACCGGGGACTCCCGGCTGAGTTCCCGGCTGCGTGCCGGGCTGACCGGGCGGCGTACCCGGCTGAGGCTGCTGACCAGGCGGTTTCGGCGCGCCGGGGATCGCCCCGACGGCCTGCTGGGACGCGTCCGCGACGGCCTTCGCACCGTCCTGGACGGGCGCCGCGACCTGGTTGACGCCGGTCACCGTCACCTTGCAGCCGCTGGTCAGGGTCGCGCGGACGGTCTGGTCGAGCGTGCCGAGGATCGGCCCGAGCAGCGGGATCTTGTTCACCTCGACCATGACCGCGTTCGCGATCGTGCCGCCGGTGATGGTCGTCGTGCCGGCCTGCACCGCACCGATCGGAATGGGCTTGACCTGCGAGAACGCCTTCTGGAACGGCTCGGCGAGCGGCGGCCCGAGCAACGGGACGGCGCGCACGAGGTCCGTGATCGGCTGCGTCACCGCGGCCGGGCTCAGGGAGACGGGGGTGCCGGGCGCGCCCTGCACGGTGGTGGCACAGCTGCCGACCACGATGGGATCGGCCGCGTGCGCGACCCCGCCCACCGACGCGGACGCCAGGGCCAGCAACGCCGTGGCGGCGACGCTCGACAGCCTCATGCGAACCCCTTTCCTACTCTCTGGTAACGACCGTAGGTCCTGGTGGTGACGTAAACCATCCCCAGTTTTTCCGATTACTCCTATCGGCGGCGGCTGCGATGGCGTTGTGGACGCCGACTACCCTCCTGCGTATGCGCATCGGGGCCCATGTACGCGACGACGACCCGGTCGGCGCCGCGGCCGAACGCGGGGCCGAGGTCGTCCAGTTCTTCCTGTCGGATCCCCAGGGCTGGAAGAAGCCGAAACCTCATCCGCAGACGGAGGCCCTGCTCGCCTCGGACCTCGAGGTGTTCGTCCACGCCCCGTACCTGATCAACGTCGCGTCGCTGAACAACAAGATCCGGATTCCGTCCAGGAAGAACGTGGTCCAGCACGCGGAGGCCGCCGCGACCGTCGGCGCCAAGGGCCTGATCGTGCACGGCGGCCACGTCACCAAGGGCGAGGACCCGGCGGAGGGCTTCGCGAACTGGCGCAAGTTCTTCGAGCGCCAGGTCGCCGAGGGCGGCTTCGCGGTCCCGGTCCTGATCGAGAACACCGCGGGCGGCGACAACGCCATGGCCCGCACGTTCGACTCCCTCAAGCTCCTCTGGGACGCGGTCGGCGAGTTCGGCGCGGGCTTCTGCCTCGACACCTGCCACGCGTTCGCCGCCGGTGAGGACCTGGTCGGCATCGTCGATCGGGTGAAAGCCATCACCGGCCGGATCGACCTCGTGCACCTCAACAGCTCACGCGACGAGTTCGGCTCGTCGCGCGACCGGCACGACAACATCAAGACTGGCACCATCGACGCCGACCAGCTGGCGGCCGTGGTCGCCAGTGCCGGATGCCCCGTCGTGGTGGAGACACCGGACGAGGGCCAGGCCGACGACATCGCCTTCCTGCGCGACCGCGCCGGCCGGTGAACACCGTGCACGAGGTGGTGAGCGTGACGCCCGAGCGAGGCGACTCCGGGCGGTTCACGACCCGCTTCGGCAAGCCCGCCGCCGTCGTGCTCGTGCTCCTGTGCGGGCTCACGCTGCTGCTGGGCTTCATCAACAAGGACCGCTGCACCGGTCCCGCGTTCGACCAGTGGGGCCGCACGCAGCCCGACTACGACGAACGCAACAAGCAGGACGTCTGCTACTCCGACATCCAGCACCTCTGGATCGGTCGCGACATCGACCGGCACGTCTTCCCCTACGTCGACGGCAACATCAACGACAAGGGCATCCTCGTCGGGGGCACGGTCGAGTACCCGGTGCTCTCCGGCCTGCTCATCTGGGCGGGTGCGATCTTCGCGCACAACGACGCGGAGTACCTGCTCTACTCGTCGCTGCTGATGGCGCCGTTCGGCCTGCTCACGGGCTGGCTGCTGGGCAAGCTGGCCCGCTGGCGCGCGTTGCTGTGGGCCATCGGGCCACCGCTGGTCCTCTACGCGTTCCACAACTGGGACCTGCCGGTCGTGCTCTGCTCGGTCGCCGCGGTCTTCGTGGTGCACCGCTGGAACCGGCCGCTGGTCGAAAGAGCCGTGGTGGCCTCCGTGCTGCTGGGGCTCGGGTTCGCGTTCAAGGTCTACCCGGCGGCCTTCGTGCTGCCGCTGATGCTCTTCGTCGCCACCGGTGGCTGGCGCGGCCGGGAACTGCCGGAAGGCAAGAGGGTCGACGTCGCCGGCGCGGTCAAGGTCGGCCTCGCCTCGATCATCACGGTCGTGCTGGTCAACCTGCCGTTCGCGATCGCGGGCTACGACGGCTGGGCGGCGTCGTTCGAGTTCCAGTCGCTGCGCCGGGTCGACATCACGACGAACTCGATCTGGTACTGGGGCCTGCGGCCGTTCATCGGCGACGACGCGATGCAGTCGCTGGTCGCGGTCATCTCGCCGATCACGATCCTGCTGTCGTTCGGGATCGCCGCCGGCTACGGCTGGACGCGGTTCCGGCGCGAGGGCAGCTACCCGTGGATCGCGGTGTCCGGCGCGATGCTGTGCGGCTTCATGCTGCTGCACAAGGTCCACTCGCCGCAGTACACGCTGTGGCTGGTGCCGTTCCTGGTGCTGCTGCGCGTGCGGCTGGTGTGGGCCTTCGCGTACTTCGTGGTCGACCTGGCCATGGGCATCGGCATCTTCCGCTGGTTCTGGGCGATCGAGTTCGGGCAGCCCGCCGGGATCTACGACAGCTTCTCGGCGCAGGCCGTGATGATCGGCGTGTGGGGCCGGGCCGCGCTGCTCCTGGCTCTGTTCGTGGTGTTCCTCAAGTCCAGGGACGTCACCGAGGACGACCACGAAGATCTGAAGTTCATCCGCGGGGATGTAGCCGCCAGGGCCTGATCCGCCGCAGACTTCACCCGTGAGGGTGATCATCGTGCTGGCGTTGCTGCTGGTCTGCGGTGCCTCCGGCGTGCCCGTGCGGTCGGAGGTGATCCGCTGGCTGCCCGTGTGGCAGGCCGTGCCGACGCTGTCCGGTGCCGTGCCGGATCCGAGCGTGCGCACGACGGTCGACCTCGCGGCGGGCGGCACCTCGGTCCGGGTGCGCCTGTCGAACCTGATGGGCACCAGGCCGGTCCGCGTCGAGCAGGTGACCGTCACCGCCGACGGCGAGACGCGGCAGCTCACGTTCGGCCGCTCCCGTGCCGTCACGATCAGGGCCCGTGCCGAGGTCTACAGCGACGCCGTGCAGCTCAGGACCACCAAGACACTGGACGTCAGCACGTACTCCCCCGCCGGCACGCCCTGCCAGGCCCGCGCGCACCGCACGATCACGTCGACGCGTGAGCAGATCTGCCTGGTCTCGGCCGTCGAGGTCGCGGGCTTCACCGCGCCGGGTGCGGTGGTGATGTTCGGCGACTCGATCACCGAGGGCTTCTACGAGAACACCTGGCCCGCACTCGTCGAAAGCGACTACGCGGTCCTGAACGCGGGCATCAACGGTAACGGCGTGGTGCTGGGCAACGCGCCGATGGTCACCCGTGTGCACCGGGACGTCTTGTACAGCAAGGAAGTCCGCAAGGTCGTGCTGCTCGGCGGCATCAACGACATCCAGAGCGGCGTCAACGCCGAGAACGTCATCGCCGGCATCCGCACGGTCCAGCTGCGGTGCCGGAACGAGGGCGTGGAGTTCCACGTCGGCACCATCACGCCGTGGCGCGGCTGGTTCGCGTGGACCGAGGAGAGGGAATTGCAGCGCCAGAAGGTGAACGCGTGGATCCGCGCCACCTTCCCCGCCGCCATCGACTTCGACGAGGCCGTGCGCGACCCCGCCGATCCGCTCAGACTGCGTCCGGAGTTCGACTCCGGTGATCACCTGCATCCGAACGGGGCCGCATTCGGTGCAATGGCTCGCCTCGTACGGGTTTGACCAGCCGGCGGTCCGGCGCGTCGGCCAGTACGCCCGCCAACGGGTCGTCGCCCGCCATCCGCACGAGGTCGCGCTCCGGGTGGTAGATCTCCTTGAGGATCATCACGCACAACGCGATGACAGCGGCGTCACGCAGCAGCACGGCACCGAGGAACCAGTCGATCGGCAGACCCTTGTTGTCCGTGCCGAGGTAGAAGTACATGCGCGGCACCCACACCAGCGCGTCGACCGCCATCCACGCCAGCAGCAGCTTCCAGCGCGGCAACGCGAGCACCGCCAGCGGCACCAGCCACAGCGAGTACTGCGGGCTCCACACCTTGTTCGTCAGCAGGAACGCCGCCACCACCAGGAACCCGAGCTGCGCGAGCCGGGGCCTCGTCGGCGCCGAGAGGGCCACGTAGGCGATGCCGGCGCAGCAGACGAGGAACAGCACCATGCTGACCGTGTTGAGAACCGTCGGCGGTTGTCCCTGCGTCAGCCCGGGATCGAAGCCCGGCCAGCCCGTCCACTGCACCAGCACGTTGTAGAGCGTGTCCGGGTCCGCGTTGCGTTCGGTGTTGAGGCGGAAGAACTCCCGCCAGCCCGTCTTCGACGCCGGGTTCAGGGCGATCGGCGCGTTGACGAGCGCCCACGCGCCTATGGCCGCCGCGGTGGTGGTGAGACCCACCTTGATCCTGTTCGACCGCCAGCACAACAAGAGCAACGGCCCGAGCAGGAACAACGGATAGAGCTTCGCCGCACCACCGAGCCCCAGAAGCACACCGGCGAGCACGGGTTTCTTCCGCGCCCACGCCAGCAGACCGGCCGTCGCGAACGCCGTCGCGATGGTGTCGAAGTTCGTGAACGCGTGCACGATGACCAGCGGGGACACCGCGACGATCGCCGCGTCCCAGATGCGCCGGCGGGCGATCCGGGCGACGCAGAACACCGTCACCAGCCACGCCACGGCCAACCAGAACGCGGTGACGTTGAAGAACACGATCACCGTCATGGGCAGGCCCGGCACGAGCGCCACGAGACCCTGCGCCACGCGCGCGTTGAGCCACATGAACAGCCCCGTGACCACCGGGTACTCCATGTACCGGACGTGCTCGGTCGGCTTGCCCTCGTCGTCCTTCCACGACGTGATGTACGGGAAGGAACCTCGCTGGTCGAGCCGTTCGGCGGTGTAGAGCGGGACCGTGTCGGAGTAGCAGAGCGCGGTGAACTGCTTGCTGCCCCGCCAGTCGAGCTGCACGACGCCCTTGTCGTCCACGTACTGCTGGATGCACGGCGACTTCTGCACCCAGCCCAGCAGCAACGTGACCACGGCGAGCATCAGGACCACCCGCAGCGCCGTCCAGAAGTAGTTCCGGCCGACCTGCGCGTGCTCGCCGAGCGGACCGCCGAACGGTCTGCTCAGACCGCGGGCGAGTGACTCGGTCCACGTGGGTGCGACGCGCTCTTCACGGGTGAGCGAGTCGGTCTCCTCGGCGAGGTCGGACTCGGACGCCTCGGGGGGAAGCTCGGCAGGGCTGCTGGGCACGGGGCGGATGTTACGGCCAAGACCGTTTCGCCGTGGTCAACATCCCAGGTAACGCACAAAGCGAAGGGGCCCGGTGCGTGTGCACCGGGCCCCTTCGCGGGTCAGCCACCTGGTCGAGGTCGACCGCTGGTGGACGTCTCGGGATCGTCGGACGGGTCGGGGCAGTTGATCCCCGGGATGCAACCGGGGTTCTGCGGCTTCGTCGTCGTCGGCTTGCCCGGATCCGTGGTCGTCGTCGGCTGGTTGTTGTTGCTCGACGGCTGGTTGTTGCTGGACGGCGGCGCCGGCGGCTCGGACTTCTTCGGCGGGTTGAAGTTGCCCAGGGGCACCGGCTTCGCGAACGCTTCCTTCTGCGCACCCGCGAGGGCACCGTCCATGAACTTCTTCCACATCAGGCCGGGCAGGCCGGAGCCGAAGACCGGGTTGCCCCTGGCGTCCCTGATGGCCACGTTGCCCGCGTCCTTGCCGACCCACACGGAGGCGGAGAGCTGCGGCGTGTAGCCGACCATCCAGGCCTTCGAGTTCTGGTCGCGGCTGCCCGCGAGCTCGTGCGTACCGGTCTTGCCGGCGCACGGACGGCCGCCGGCGCAGGCGATCGGCCCCGACGGGATCTCCTTCAACGTCTCGGTGACGTTGTCGGCGATGTCGCGGCTCTTCGTCTCCACGGGGTCGAACGCCGGAACGGGCTGGTCGACGTGCTGGTAGAGGACGTCGCCGGTCGGGCCCACGATCTTCGTGACGAAGAACGGGGCTCGGTACACGCCGCGGGCCGCGAACGTCGCGAACGCCGAGGCCATGTCGAACGGCCGCACCTGGGCGCTGTCGGCACCGATGGCGATACCGGCGGTGGGCGCGTTGCCGCCCTCACCGACCAGCGTCTGCTTCGCCTGGCCGCCGACCATCACGGTCTTCGGGATGCCGGCCGCGTGCGCCGCGTCCGCCACGGCCTTCGTGCCCGTGCCCTGGGGGCCCGCCACCATCTCGTAGAAGACGGTGTTGAGGGACTCCTTCATGGCCTGCTTGGTCGTGCATTCCTTGCCGCACTGGGTGTTGCTGGCGTTGCGGATCTCGACGCCGGCGATCTTGCGAGGCGTGGCGTCGTAGGTGTCGCCGATGCCCTTGCCCCGCTTCAGGTCGGCCACCAGGTCGAACGGCTTGAACGACGAGCCGGCCTCCTGGATCGTGCCCTTGGCGTAGTCGATGCCCTTGAGGCCGTCCTTGCCGGGGTAATAGGCCCTGACCGCGCCGGACTGCGGTTCGATCGCGCTGAGCGACGTGCGCAGGTCGGGGTCCTGGTTGGCCATCACCGAGTTCACGGCGTCGAGCGCGGCCTGCTGCATCTTCGGGTCGATCGTCGTGGTGACGGTGACGCCGACCTTCTGGGCCTTCTCCATGGTGAGGCCGACGAGCTCGCTGTCGATCTCGTTCTGGACCTGCTGGCTGACGCGGGCGAGCGGGCCGTCGAGGCTCGCGGGCTGCGTCTGCTCGAACGGCAGCGGCTTCGGGTACTGGCGGGCGTCGTAGTCGGCCTGGCTGACCCAGCCCTTCTGGAGCATCTGCAGCATCACGAACTCCCAGCGCTTCTTCGCGTGCTCCTCGTCCTCCGACCACGAAGGAATCTGGATCATGCCGGCGATGAAGGCGGCTTCCGAAGGCGTGAGGTCCTTCATCGGCTTGTTGTAGTAGACCTGCGCGGCGGCCTTCATGCCGTTCGCGCCACGACCGAAGTACACGGTGTTCATGTACGCGGTGAGGATCGTGTTGTGGTCCGACTCGTTGCTCATCTTGTAGGCCTTGACGAGCTCGGTGAACTTACGAGTCAGCGTCGCGTCCTCTTTGCCGGTCGCCTTCTTGATGTACTGCTGCGTCAGACCGGAACCACCGGAGCTGCCGCCGGTCGCCTGGATCCAGACGGCGCGGACGATGGCCTTGACGTCGAAGCCGGGGTTGTCGTAGAAGTTCGCGTCCTCCGCGGCCATCACGGCCTGCTTGACCGAGTCCGGGAGCTCCTCGTACGTGAGCAGCGTGCGGTTCTGGCCGGGTGAGGTGATCTTGCCCATCTCGGTGTTGTCCGAGTAGAGCAGGGTGATCGTCTTGTCCTGGTCGGCCGCGATGTCGTTCGGGCGCGGCCAGTCGACGAGCGGGTACGCGACCGCGATGGCGATCACGGGGCCCAGGATCATCAGGCCGATCGAGACGAACGCCGCGATCCGGACGCGCTTCCAGATCTTCTTCTTGCGCAGACGACGCTCCTCCTCCTCGGTGAGCTCCGGCTCGTCGTCGTAGTACTCCTCGTCATCGTCGTCCACACCGGCCATGAGGAACTCGTCGTCAGGCTCGCGGTGGGTGATGAGCTCGGGCTCGCGCTGCGTCGGCCGGTTGACCGGCGGCAGCTGCGTGGTGCGGTCCGCGTTGGGGGTGCGCGGGGGCACGCCGGGACGGCCGGGGCCGCCAGGGCCACCCTGCGGGCCGCCGGGGCCACCCGGTCCACCGGGGCGACGGGCACCGGGGGGCGGGGCGATGGGCATGCCACCGGGAGGCGTCGGCGGGCGGTTGCCCGGACCACCGGGACCACCCGGGCCACCCTGCGGGCCACCGGGACCGCTCACGGGCCCCTGCGTACGCCCGGGTGCGCCCTGAGGCCCACCCTGCGGACCGCCTGGTCCGTTCGGGCGGCGTGGGGGCTGCTGCTGTGGGAAACCACCAGGTGGCGTGCCACCCTGGGGAGGGCGCGCGAAACCACCGGGTGGGGTGCCCGGTCGTGGCTGATTCGGGACATCGCGCCTCGTGCCGCCGCCGTCCGGGTCGTCCCCGGTCGGCCACTGCGGCTCGCCTCCGCGCTGCCGGTCATCATGCTGGTCGTTCACGTGAAAAGGCCTCCCAGACCGGTGTGCATCAGCACACGGTTCGGTGGTCGTACTTCATTCGGAGCAGTGTCACCTGTGGGTCATTCCGCCGCAGTCCTCCTGCGTGGCTTTTCCAGCCCACGCTTCCCCAGGACGTATGACTGCACCAGGTGGTTCCAACTGCACGTGCGACAAACTTCAACTAGGTACACGGAGAACTCGTCGAAGAGGTTCGCCATCTTCACCAGTTCTTCAGGCGTGCGTGCCGAGCCGGCCGCGTGCTTGAGCTCGTCACCGTAGACCCACGACACGTGGGTAAGCGGTTCCTTGCGGCACACCGGGCAGGGCACTTCGGTCGCCGTCCCGTGGAACTTCGCAGCTCGCAGCAGGTACGGGTTCGCGTCGCAGACCTCCATGGTGCCCGTGCGACCGGCATAGACCTCCGCCAGCAGCGCGCGGCGCTGCAGCGAGTAGTCCACCACCTGTCGTTGGGTCAACACGTGACAAGAGTACGTGCCGGGCGCTTTCCGATGATGGGCCGTTCAGGGCAGCGAGGCCCGGCGCGGTATGACGGTGTGCCACATCCCACAGTTCTGAGGGGCACACGATGTATCGCGCCGATATAATCACCTCACCTATCGGTGCAGGTGCGAGGAGGTGACTCGTGTTCGAGTTCGCGCTGCTCGGCCTGCTGCACGAGGCGCCCATGCACGGCTACGAGCTGCGCAAGCGCTTGCATGACCTGCTCGGAGCGTTTCGCGCGTTCTCCTACGGATCGCTGTACCCAACACTGCGGCGACTCCAGAGGGCGGGCCTGATCGTGGAGGAGGGGCCGGAGGAATCGGCTCTTTCTTGGGGACGTCGGGCTCGCAAGGTCTACGAGCTGACACCGGAAGGCAAGGAGCGGTTCGCCGACCTCCTGGCCAACGCGGGTCCGCAGACCTGGGACGACGACTCGTTCGGAGTCCACCTGGCGTTCTTCTCGCGCACGCCGGCCGACGTCAGGATGCGCATCCTGGAAGGCCGCCGGCGGTGTGTCGAAGAACGCAGGGAAGGACTTCGCGAGCGGCTCACGCGCACGGGCGAGCAGATCGACCGCTACACCCGTGAGCTGCACAGCCAAGGCCTGGAAAGCACGGAGCGCGAGGTGCGGTGGCTCAACGAGCTCATCGCGCACGAGAAGTCCGAGCAGGACGAGTAGCACTTCACTGTTGATCAAGGAGGACTCGGCAATGGGCGAAAACCGCCGCACCGTTCGAGTGGCCATCGTCGGGGTGGGCAACTGCGCGGCGTCGCTGGTGCAGGGCGTTCACTACTACCGGGACGCCGACCCGAGCACCCGCGTGCCCGGACTCATGCACGTGCAGTTCGGTGACTACCACGTGCGCGATGTCGAGTTCGTCGCTGCGTTCGACGTGGACGCGAAGAAGGTCGGTGTCGACCTCTCGGAGGCCATCGGCGCCAGCGAGAACAACACGATCAAGATCGCGGACGTGCCGCCGCTCGGCGTCGTCGTGCAGCGCGGGCACACCTACGACGGTCTCGGGAAGTTCTACCGGGAGACGATCGAGGAGTCCGACTCCGAGCCGGTCGACGTGGTCGCCGCGTTGCGCGAGGCCGAGGTCGACGTGCTGGTCTCGTACCTGCCGGTGGGTTCCGAGGACGCGGACCGCTTCTACGCCCAGTGCGCCATCGACGCCGGTGTCGGCTTCGTCAACGCCCTGCCGGTCTTCATCGCGTCGGACCCGGAGTGGGCGGAGAAGTTCCGCGCGGCCGGTGTCCCGATCGTCGGTGACGACATCAAGTCCCAGGTCGGCGCCACCATCACGCACCGCGTGCTGGCGAAGCTGTTCGAGGACCGCGGTGTCCAGCTCGACCGCACCATGCAGCTGAACGTCGGCGGCAACATGGACTTCCTGAACATGAAGGAACTGGAGCGCCTGGAGTCCAAGAAGGTCTCCAAGACCCAGGCCGTCACGTCCCAGGTGGACCGCGAGATGGGCAAGCGCAACGTCCACATCGGCCCGTCGGACTACGTGGCGTGGCTCGACGACCGCAAGTGGGCCTACGTGCGCCTGGAAGGCCGCGCCTTCGGCGACGTGCCGCTGAACCTCGAGTACAAGCTGGAGGTCTGGGACTCCCCGAACTCCGCGGGCATCATCATCGACGCGGTCCGCGCGGCGAAGATCGCCCTCGACCGGGGCATCGGCGGCCCGATCCTCTCGGCATCGTCGTACTTCATGAAGTCCCCGCCCGTGCAGTACTCGGACTCCGAGGCCCACGAGGCCGTCGAGAAGTTCATCCGCGGCGAAGCCTGATCTGGTGGGCCGCCCTCTTCACGAGGGCGGCCCTTCCTTTCAGCGCTTCGAGAGCCGCAGCTTCTGCCAGCTGCCGTCCGCGGTCCACCCGCCGTCGACGGGCAGCGCGACCCCGTTGACGTACCGCGCGTTGTCACTGGCGAGGAACCTGACCGCTTGCGCGATGTCATCCGGCGCAGCGAACCGCCCCATGGGCACGTGGTCCGTGATGTCGTCGTCGACGTAGTACCCGCCGGCCTGCGACTCGACGTCCATCTCGGTCTTGACCCAGCCGGGACACACGGCGTTGACCCTGATCCCCCGCCCGCCCCACTCGACGGCGAGCGTGCGCGTCAACCCGATCAGCCCGTGCTTGGTCGTGTTGTACGCGGCCCGGTCCGCCACTCCCTGCAGCCCGGCGACGGACGCGATGTTGACGACGCTGCCGGAGCCCTGGGCCAGCATGACCTTGCCCAGCGCCTGGGTGAGCAGGAACGGCCCGGTCAGGTTGACCGCCATGACCCGTTCCCACTGTTCGAGCGTCGTGTCCTCGAACGGCACGATGCCGGCGATCCCGGCGTTGTTGACCAGCACGTCCACACGGCCGTGCGTGCTCATGACGTGCTCGGTGAGCCGTTGCACGTCCGCGGCGCTGGCCACGTTGCCGACGATCCCGTCCTTGCTCTCCTGCAGGTCGAAGCCGACGACGGCGAACCCGTCCTCGCGCAGCACGTCGGCGATCCGCAGCCCCATGCCCTGCGCCGTGCCGGTGACCACGGCAACTCGTTGCGTCATGCCGTCACGCTAGGGATGAGCGGCCGTCCGGCGACAGACACGTTCGAGTGTTCGGAGTCTCAGCGAAAGCCCTGCTTCGGCTGTTTTCGGCCCGGTGCGCACGCTGCTCGTGGGGCGAGCAGCAAGTGTTTGCATGCGACGACCGCCTGGACGGCGTACTCGTGCGGCCGGAGCTGTTGGGGTGTTGGAGCTCGTGGTCCTGGCATCGAAGGTGTCGCGCCAGGAACGTCGCGAGCACGTACGCCAACTCATCGGTGAACGGCGTTCGTGACGTCGGACCAGCCACGCCCGCTGTCGCGCAGTGCGAGCAGGAGCGCCGCCTGTTCACGCCGGTTCGCCACTGGCACATCCTATCGAACACAGGTTCGACACGCTTGGCCGAATCGCCTGAAAGTGGGCGAGTCTAGCCGGGACAGCAGTGATCACCGCTAACTTCGGCCCGGTGCGCACGCTGCTCGTCGCCCTCCCCGGCCTGGTCCTCGCCGGCATCGGCCTGACCCACCCGCACCACCTGGACGCGTCGACCGCCCACTGGTGGCGGGACATGCACGTCATCCTGGCGGTGATCTTCCCGCTGCTCGGTGCGGCGCAATGGGTTCTGCTGGCCGACACCCCGAAGTACGTTCGCTACCCGGCCCGTGCGGCCGCGTTCGGGTACGTCGTCTTCTACGGCGCGCTGGACGCGTTGGCGGGCATCGGTGGTGGCGCGCTGGCCATCGCCAACGGTGGCCGCTCGCCCTCCGACGCGCCCATCTTCAAGATCGGCAACCAGCTCGGAACCGTTGGCGCGTGGTGCTTCTTCGCGGCCAGCCTTGCGATCGTGGTGTGCGCGCTGCTCCAAGACCGCCTCAAGGCGATCCCGGGCGCGGTCTTCCTGACGCTGGGCAGCTACCTGTTCCTCAGCAGCCACATCTACTGGCCCAAGGGCGTGCTCGCCTGCGTCTGCATCGCGGTCGGCATGGCCGGGATCAGCTACGCGAGCGCGTCCGGCAGGTCGGTGATCGAGGGCAGCACCCGCACCTGAGCCAGCACGTCGGCGGCGGGTGGGAAGTGCGGGTTCGGCACGGCGAGCACGGTCATGCCGGCCGCGAGCGCCGCCTTCAGTCCGTTGGTCGAATCCTCCACGGCATAACAGGAACCAGGCGAAACCCCGAGCTGCGACGCCGCCGCCAGGTACACGTCCGGTGAAGGCTTGCCGGCGGCGCACGACTCCGACGACACGGCGACGGGCACGTGCAGGCCTGTCGCGTCGAGGAACGCCTTGATCAGCACGGCCGGTGCGGACGAGGCGATCGCCACCGGGAACCGCGACGAGACGAGACGTACCGTCTCGTCGGCGCCGGGGATGAGCGGGAGGTGCGCGGCGTACGCCTTCTCCATCTCGGCGATCACGCCGGCGGAAGCCTCGGCCGGGGTCAGCTGAACACCCAGCGAGACCAGGTACGCGCCCCACTCCGGCGTCGACATCCCCTGCATGGCACGGGTCGCCTCAGGTGTCCACGTGCCGCCGTGAGCAGCGGCGAACGCCTGGCGCACCTCGTCCCACACCTGCTCTGAGTCGATCAGCACGCCATCGAGGTCGAAGATCACCGCATCCACGCCGGTCACCGTACCCTGTGTCGCATGATACTTCGCCATGCTAACCAAAACCGGTTAGGATGGCGAAGTGAATTTCAAGGCTCAGCCCAAACAGGTGTGGATCACCGCGTTCGCCGCGGTCATCGCCTTCATGGGGATCGGGCTCGTGGACCCGATCCTGCTGTCCATCGCAGAGGGTCTGCACGCAACACCCGCGCAGGTCACCCTCCTGTTCTCCTCCTACCTCGGTGTCCAGGTCGTCGCGATGCTCTTCACGGGCGCGGCGACGGCGCGGTTCGGGGCCAAGCGCACGCTCGTCGGCGGGCTCGCGCTGATCGTCATCGCCACGCTCGCCTGTGCGGCGGCCGGGAGCATCGGGCAACTGGTCGGACTGCGGGCGGTGTGGGGGCTCGGCAACGCGTTCTTCATCGCCACCGCGCTCAGCGTCATCGTCGGTGCCGCCAGTGGTGGGCAGAAGGCCGCGATCCTGCTCTACGAGGCCGCGCTCGGTCTCGGTCTGAGCGTCGGGCCGCTCCTCGGCGCGTTGCTCGGCAGCTTCTCGTGGCGCGGGCCGTTCCTCGGGACGGCGATCCTCATGGCGGCGGCGCTGATCCTTTGTGCAACGTTCCTGGCCAAGGACTCGCACGAGGAACGTCCGAGGATCAGCCTGCTCGACCCGCTCAAGGCGTTGAGGAACCCCACCCTCCTGCGCACCTCGATCGGGGCGGCGCTCTACACGGCCGCGTTCTTCACAGTTCTCGCCTGGTCGCCGTTCGTCCTGCGGTGGGGTGCCGTCGAGATCGGACTGATCTTCTTCGGCTGGGGCGTGTGCGTCGCCGTGTCGAGCGTTTTCCTCGCGCCCAGGCTCGCGGAACGCGTCGGTGAGAAGAGCGCAATCATCGGATCTGTGCTGGCCTTCGCCGTGCTGATGCTGCTGATGGCGGTGCCCAGCAAGCCGTTGCTCGTGGTCGCGGTCATCGTGAGCGGCCTGGTGAGTGGCCTGCTCAACACGTTGTTCACCGGTACCGCGATGAGCGTCAGCGACGCGCCGCGGCCGGTCGCGAGTGCCGGGTACAACTTCCTGCGGTGGCTCGGCGGTGCCCTGGCCGCGACTTTCGTCAGCCACCTGGCCCAGCCGTTCGTCGTCGCGGCGGTCCTGTGTCTCGTCGCCGCGGGACTGCTGACGTTCAACAGGACGGACACAAGGGACGTTCCGTCCGAAGCTGTGCTCGCGGGTGAACAACTTGTGGGTTAACAAAGCATGAACGGACGCCTACGGTCGGTTGCGGTTCCCGAACCGACCGTAGGAGGCCACCACCATGATTCCTCTGCCGCTCGTCAACCACCGCGTCGGCAGAGCCGCGGTGACGTGCGAGTACCGCTGCGGGGACGCGTGCTTCCACGACGTCCCGAACACCTCGGACAACCCGTACTTCGGTGACCTGGTCAGCCGCCGCACCGCGCTCAAGGCCGGTGCCGTGGTCGCCGCCGCGGCCACCATCGCCACTCCGGCCACGGCCGCGGCAGCACCCGAAGCCCAGTCCCAGGGCCGCCCACCCAGGGGACTCGACTTCAAGCCCGTCGCGGTCAACACCAAGGACGAGGTCGTCGTGCCCGAGGGGTACGAGCAGGGGATCGTGATCCGCTGGGGCGACCCGCTGTTCCCCGGCGTCCCCGAGTTCGACTTCGACGACCAGACCGCCGCGAAGCAGGCCAAGCAGTTCGGCTTCAACTGCGACTTCGCCGCCATCCTGCCGCTGGACCCGCTGGACCTGACCGGGATCATGGTCACGAACCACGAGTACACCAGCGAGACGTTCATGTTCCGCGGGTACGACCCGAACAACCCCACCGAGGAGCAGGTGAAGATCGGCTGGGCCGCCCACGGCCTGTCGGTGTTCATGATCAAGCGCTCGCTGTTCTCCGGCCACTACAAGGCGAAGTTCAGCAGGTACAACCGCCGCATCACCCTGCACACGCCGTTCGAGGTGCGTGGCCCGGCGGCCGGCAGCGACCTGCTGAAGACCTCCGTCGACCCCACTGGCAAGAGGGTCCTCGGCACGATCAACAACTGCGCCGGCGGCGTCACGCCGTGGGGCACGATCCTGTCCGGCGAGGAGAACTTCAACCAGTACTTCGGCAACGCCGCAGGCCGCAACGACCCGAGGCTCACCAGGTACGGCGTCACCGGCACCGCGACCACGCGCAAGTGGGAGCGCTTCGACAAGCGCTGGGACCTGGCGCAGGAACCCAACGAGGTCAACAGGTTCGGCTGGGTCATCGAGCTCGACCCGCACGACCCGGACTCGACGCCGATCAAGCACACGCACCTCGGCCGCTTCAAGCACGAGACCGCGAACATCCGCGTCGCCGACGACGGCCGCATCGTCGCGTACTCCGGTGACGACGAGCGGTTCGAGTACATCTACAAGTTCATCTCCAACGGGAAGATGAAGCGCGGCAACAGCAAGGCCGCACGCCGCCACAACATGACGCTGCTCGACGACGGCACGCTCTACGTGGGCCGGTTCACCGGCGACAGCCCCGCGTCGGAGATCGACGGCACCGGAAAGCTGCCCAGCGACGGGAAGTTCGACGGCGGCGGCGAGTGGATTCCGCTCGCGTCGGGCAAGAAGTCCTTCGTGCCGGGCATGACGGCCGAGGAGGTCTACGTCTTCACGCGCATCGCGGCGGACAAGGTCGGCGCGACGAAGATGGACCGCCCCGAGGACATCGAGTGCCACCCGCGCACTGGAACGATCTACTGCGCGCTCAGCAACAACGTCGAACGCGGTGTCACGGCGGGCAAGGAGGGCCCGACCGAGCCGAACCCGCGCATCAACAACCGGCACGGGCAGGTGCTGGAGATCGTCGAACGCCGCGGCGACGCGCTCTCGCTGACGTTCAACTGGGGCCTGTTCCTCGTCTGCGGCTTCCCGGAGGACCCGAACACGTACTTCGGCGGCTACGACAAGTCGCAGGTCAGCCCGATCTCCAGTCCGGACAACGTCGCGTTCGACCGGCACGGCAACCTGTGGATCTCCACGGACGCCGACGGCAAGCTCGACGGGCTGAACGACGGCCTCTACGGCGTGCCGCTGGAAGGCCCGGAACGCGGTCACCTCAAGCTGTTCCTCACGGTGCCGCGCGGGGGCGAGACGTGCGGCCCGATCATCGGCGAGCGGGTGATCACGGTGTGCGTCCAGCACCCCGGCGAGGTCGATGGCGCGAGTGCCGACAAGCCCGCCTCGAACTGGCCCGACCGCGGCACCAGCAGGCCGCGGCCGTCGGTCGTCGCGGTGTGGCGCAAGGGCCGTCGTCAGCTGGGTGAGATCGGTTGATCACCCTGCGTGTTGTGATCGTTCGGGAGTAGTACGAGTTCGCCTGTCGTTCACCTCCTGGACGACAGGCGAACTCGTTGGGCTCTTAGGTTCGGCCAGTTCCCACACTGACCGATCTCGGAGGCCTGCGTGTCCTCACCCACCGATCGGGGCCGTCGCCTGCTGCCCCTGCTCACGGCCAACCACCCGCTCGGGCGTCAGGCCGTCACCTGCGAGTTCCGCTGCGGCAACGCCTGTGCCCACGAGGCGCCCAACACGTCGAAGAACGCGTACTTCGCCGACGTCGTCAAGGAGGTCGTGAGCCGCCGCGGCATGCTGAAGGCCGGTGCGGTCGTCGCGGCCGCCGGAGCCGGTGCGCTCGCGTTCTCCGGTTCCGCCACCGCCGCTCCGGCGCACGCCGAGGCCCGTGGCCACGGCGGCAACGACCCCGGCGGCCTGAACTTCGAGCCGGTGGCGCCCAACACCCTCGACCAGATCAGCGTGCCCAAGGGTTTCCAGCAGGACGTCGTCATCCGCTGGGGTGACGGTGTGCTGGACGACGCGCCGAAGTTCGACTTCGACAACCAGACGCCCGAGGCGCAGGCCAAGCAGTTCGGTTTCAACAACGACTTCTGCGGTCTCGTCCCGGTTCCGGGCTACCACGACAGCTGGCTCATGGTGAGCAACCACGAGTACACGACCGAGTCGTTCATGTTCAAGGACTGGTCGACCACCACGATCACCGAGAAGCACGCCAAGATCGCGTGGGCCGCGCACGGCATGTCGGTCGTGATGGTCGACCGCGACCCGCGCACCGGCAAGCTCTTCGTCTGCCCGGACGACAAGAAGAAGTACAACCGCCGCATCACCCTCACCACGCCGTTCGAGGTGAAGGGCCCGGCCGCCGGGTCGAAGTACCTCAAGACCTCCGCCGACCCGACGGGCCGCAGGGTCCTGGGCACGCAGAACAACTGCGCCGGTGGCGTCACGCCGTGGGGCACGATCCTGTCCGGCGAGGAGAACTTCAACCAGTACTTCGCCAACGCGAACCAGGTCACCGACCCGGACACGAAGGCCAAGTTCGCCCGCTACGGCATCAGCGGCGGCGCGTCGCTGCGCCAGTGGGAGCGCTTTGACAAGCGCTTCGACCTGGCCCAGGAACCCAACGAGGCCAACCGCTTCGGCTGGATCGTCGAGATCGACCCGCTCGACAAGACGTCGACGCCGGTCAAGCACACCGCCCTCGGCCGCTTCAAGCACGAGGGCGCGAACGTCATCGTCGCCAAGGACGGCCGCGTGGTCGCGTACATGGGCGACGACGAGCGCTTCGACTACATGTACAAGTTCGTCACCGACGAGAAGATGCAGAAGGGCGGCTCGAAGCGCGCCCGCGAGCACAACAAGCAGTTGCTGGACAAGGGAACGCTCTACGTCGCCAAGTTCACCGGTGACAGCCCGGCCGCCGAGATCGACGGCACCGGCAAGCTGCCCGCCGACGGCGAGTTCGACGGCTCCGGCGAGTGGATCGCGCTGGCGCACAACGACAAGTCGTTCGTGCCCGGCTTCACCGCCGAGGAGGTCTACGTCTTCACACGCCTGGCCGCGGACAAGATGGGCGCCACGAAGATGGACCGCCCGGAGGACGTCGAGCCCTCGACGCACAACCGCCGGATCTACGCCGCGCTGACCAACAACACCGACCGCGGCAAGGCGGGCAAGGAAGGCCCGACCGAGATCAACCCGCGCAACGGCAACAAGCACGGCCACGTCCTGGAGATCGAGGAGCGCCGCAGCGACAACACGGCGCTGACGTTCTCGTGGAAGCTGCTGCTCGTCTGCGGTGACCCGTTGGACCCCGGCACGTACTTCGGCGGCTTCGACAAGTCGCAGGTCAGCCCGATCTCCTGCCCGGACAACGTCGCGTTCGACACGCACGGCAACCTGTGGATCTCCACGGACGGCAACGCCCTGGCGTCCAACGACGGCCTGTTCGCGGTGCCCGTCGAGGGCAAGCGCCGTGGCCAGGTCAAGCAGTTCCTCACGGTGCCGCGCGGCGCGGAGACCTGCGGCCCGGTCATCACCGAGGACTTCGTGCTGGTGTCCGTGCAGCACCCCGGCGAGATCGACGGTGCCTCGGCCAACAACCCGCTGTCGCACTGGCCGGACGGTGGCACGTCGCAGCCGCGTCCGTCCGTCGCGGTGGTGTGGCGCAAGGACCGCAGGAAGATCTGCGACTGATCGTGTGGTTCGGTGCGGCCACCCGTCCGCGTGACGGGTGGCCGCACAGCCGGCTGAGACGGTACTGAACCGGTCCGCATTTCGGGCCGTACGACAGCAGGTGATGAAACGAACTGGCATCGTCCTGGTCGCATCAAGCCTTCTGGGCATCCTCGTCGGAGGCGTGAGCTCCACCGCCGCGCCGACCGAGGCTGCCACGAGCGAGGCCTCCGCGAGGGTCGCACCCGCGGTACAGGTCCCGCCCGGCCACAAGATCGTCCAAAGGCTCCAGGCCAAGGGCGTGCAGACCTACACCTGCACGGCCGGGGCGTGGAAGGGCCTGGAACCCGCCGCGACGCTGGCGGACCGGCTCGGCAGGGCGGTCGGACTGCACTCGCGCGGCCCGATCTGGGTTTCCACCGTCGACGGCAGCGCGGTCGAGGCCGCCCCGGTCGACGGCGCACGCAACGAGGTGCCCGGAGCCGTTCCGGAGCTCCTCCTGAAAGCCAAGTCCACCAGGGGTTCCGGTGTCTTCGCCGGCGTCAGCTACGTGCAGCGCCTCAACACCAAGGGCGGCCTCGCGCCGACGGGCGGCTGCACCGAGGGTGCCCAGACCTCCGTCAAGTACGAGACGCTCTACACCTTCTCGGTGCCCGCTCTCTGAACGAGCGCGACGACCGCCGCCACGACCATCGTGATGCCGACGACCCAGAGGCCGGTCTTCTGGGTCCCGGTGAGGTCGCGGAGTGTTCCGGTGACGTAGGGCGCGACGAAGCCGCTCAGGTTGCCCAGCGAGTTGATCAACGCGATCCCGCCCGCCGCGGCCGCACCGCCGAGGAAGCTCGTGGGAAGCGCCCAGAACGTCGGCAGCGCGGCGCAGACACCGATGGCGCAGACGGAGACCGCCACCATCGCCGCGACGGGGTTGTCGAGGTAGAGCGCGAACGGGATCGCCACCCCGCCGAGCAACATGGGCGCGGCGACGTGCCACTTCCGTTCCCCGGTGCGGTCGCCGTGCCTGGCCCACAGGACCATGGCGACCGCGCCGAGGACGTACGGGATCGCGTTGATCAGCCCGCGCTCGACGATGCCCGCGTCCGGCGCGAGCCCCTTGATGATCGTCGGCAGGAAGAACCCCAGCGTGTACAGCCCGTAGACGATCCCGAAGTACACGAAGCTCAACGCGAGGATGCGCGGGTGCGTCAGGGCTTTCTTCAACGGCCAGTGCTCCTGCCGCGGCTCCTCCTCGATGGCCTCGGCGGGCCTGTCCGGCAACCAGAACCACGTCACGAACGCCAGCGCGATCGCCGGCAGGCCCTCGATGAGGAACATCGTGCGCCAGTCCGTCCACTGGATCAGCAACCCGCTGAACGTGGCCCCGAGCGCCGTCGAGATCGGCACCGCCACCATGAACAGCGCGACGATCCGCGCCCGCTCCTTCTGCGGGTACCAGTACGTCAGGTACAGGATGATCCCCGGGAAGAACCCGGCCTCCGCCACACCCAGCAGGAACCGCAGCACGATCAGCACGGTCCCGTTGGGCACGAACGCCATCGCCGTCGCGATGATCCCCCAGCTGACCATGATCCGCGCGATCCACCGCCGCGCCCCGAACTTGTGCAGCGCCAGGTTGCTCGGCACCTCGAGCAGCAGGTACCCGATGAAGAACACCCCGGACGCGAACCCGAACACCGTCGCCGAGAGCTGGAGCTCCTCCGACATGCCGTTCGGCCCGGCGAACCCGATGTTGACCCGGTCCAGGTAGTTGATGAAGTAGAGCAGGCACAGGTACGGCAGGATCAACTTCCTGGGCACTATGGTCCCCCCATGAGTGATCGTCCGGTCGCCCTCGTCACCGGGGCATCCAGCGGAATCGGCTCGGCCATCGCCAGAAGTCTGGCCCCCACCCACGACCTGCTGCTAGGCGGTCGCGACGAGGACTCCCTGTCCGTCCTCGCCGCCGAGCTCCCGGGAGCCCAGGCCTGGCCGTTCGACCTGACGAACGTCGCCTCGGCCGACCTGACCCCGCTCGCCCGCCTCGACGTGATCGTCCACAGCGCCGGCATCGCCCTGCTGGGCCCGCTGGCCGAGGCCTCGCAGGAGGACTGGCGCAGGACGTTCGACGTGAACGTCTTCGCCGTCGCCGAACTGACGAACCTGGTCCTCCCGCAGCTCCGCACCGCCGGCGGCCATGTCGTGCTGATCAACTCGGGCGCGGGCCTCTCCGTGAACCCGGGCTGGGGTGTCTACGCGGCGTCGAAGTTCGCACTGCGGGCCTACGCGGACGCGCTGCGCGGCGACGAGCCGGCGCTGCGGGTGACCACGGTCTACCCCGGCCGCACCGCCACGCCGATGCAGCAGGACGTGCGGCGCCAGGAGGGTGGCGAGTACGACGCGTCGAAGTACATCGACCCGGCCTCGGTGGGGCGGGCGGTGGCGTCGGCCGTGCTGGCGACGCCCGACGCCCACATCACCGAGATCAACGTGCGGTCGCGTCCGCACTGAAAGTTGTCCACAGGCTTGTCAACAGCCTGTGGTTACGAGTTGACGCTCCGCAGTCGCTGCGCCACCGCGGCCACCCCGGCCTGCGCCTCGTGCCGGTCCACCCGAGTGGACTCCCCTTCGGCGACCACGTGGTCACCGGCGACCCACACGTCGGTGACCCGGCGCGACCCGGACCCCCACACGAGGTTCGCGAGCAGCTGCGAGTCGGGCGCGTCCAGCCCGGTCGCGAACGCCGGGTCGTCGGCGGCGATGTGCACGACGTCGGCCCAGCGCCCGGCCTCCAGCGTGCCGATGTCGTCACGTCCGAGCGCGTCGGCACCACCGCGAGTGGCCATCAGCAACGCCTGCGCGGCCCCGAGCACGGTGGCGTCCATCTTCGACACGCGCGCGAACAGCCCGGCCAGCCGAGCCTCCTCGAACAGGTCCAGGTCGTCGTTGGACGCCGGTCCGTCGGTGCCCAGCCCGACGTTCACCCCGGCGGCCAGCATCTCCGGCACGCGCGCGATGCCCGATGCGAGCTTCGCGTTCGACCCCGGGCAGTGCGCGACGCCGACGCCGTACGACGCGTACAGCGCGATGTCGTCGTCGGACAGGTGCACGGAGTGTGCGGACAGCACGCGGCCGCCCAGCACGTCCGAGGCCTTCATCAGCGCCGGCACCGAGCCGAACTCGGCCCGTGCGGCCTCGTCCTCGAACGGCGACTCGGCCACGTGCACCATGAACAGCGCGCCACGCTCGCGCGCCTCGGCGGCGATCGACGTCAGCTGCGGGGCCGACAGCGTGTAGGCGGAGTGCGGCCCGTAGGCCAGTTCGACGCGCTCACCGGGTCCGAACCGCAGCCCGTCGGCGTCGATCCACGCGGAGATGTCGCCGGTCAGCGACTTCCAGTCCATCCCGGGCACGTCGAGGATCGCGCCGCCGAACACCACCCGTGAACCGGCCGCGAGCACCGAGGACACCAGCTCAGGGCCGTGGAAGTACATCTCGGCGGACGTGGTGACGCCGTGCCGCAGCATCTCGACCGCGCCGAGCAGCATGCCGGTGCCGACGTCGGCCGCGGTCATCTGCGCCTCGTTCGGCCACATCTGCTCCTGCAGCCACCGCAGCAGCGGCAGGTCGGAGCCCAGGCCGCGCAGCACCGTCATCGGGCTGTGCGCGTGGGTGTTGATCAGGCCGGGCAGCAGGATGCCGGACAGCGAGCGGACCTCGCCGTCGAAGGCGGGCGCCTCGGAAGCGGCACCCACGTACGTGATCCGGCCGTCGACGACGTCCACGACCGCGTCGCGCAACACGGCGCAGGACGGGTCGCAGGGCAGGACGACCGGAGCGTGTAGACGCAGTGACATGCCGGGAATCCTGCCACTGTGACGCCGGTCACAAGCATGCATACATCCGCGGCGGATGGGCATCCTCGCTGTGTCGGGCGCGGGCCGACCCCCAGGGTCCGCCCCGGCCTAAAACTTCTCCCCATCCAAGGGGCCCGTCATGCGCGAGCGACGGGCCCTTTGTGCATTCACGAGCAACCACGGGTAGGACAGGGGCGTCTCAAGATCATGTCGAAGAAGCCGTGCACGTCCAGTGGACAGTTCCGCCGCGCGCAGAAGCCCGCCACCCCCAAGCCGCCGACCCGGCGCTGAGTTGGCATGATCACAACCCGCGACCGGGCGTGATCATGCGGAGGCATTCAGTGGCCGACATCGACCCTCAGAACGACGACCAGCAAAGCGATGTCGAGATGACTCAGGAGTTCGAGGTCATCCGCGACGTCGACTGATCTAGGTGATCGGCAGCTCGGCGCGAACCGTCCAGCCAGTCGGTTCGCGCCGTCCTGCGGAGAACGTGCCGCCCAGCAGTTCCACGCGCTCGCGCATGCCGACGAGCCCGTAGCCTCCCGAGCCCCCGACGGGCACGCCGGACGCGACGCCGTCGTCGAGCACCGCCAGGTGCAGCACACCGTCGCCAGAGGACAGTGAAACCTCCACTGAGGACACTGCGGACGCGTGTTTCTGGGTGTTCGTCAGTGATTCCTGCACCAGCCGCAGCACCGAGCGGGCCAGTTCCTGCGGCACCGCGTCCCGCAGGTCGGACGTGAGCCGGACCGGCAGCCCGGACTCGGCAGCCAGTTCCCGCACGTCGTCCATCAACGACGAGGAAGCGGCCGGACCTGCCGGGGAAGACTCGTCCCGCATGGTGCCGACGAGCCGTCGCATCGCGGTCAGCGCCTCCGTTCCGGACGACGCGATCACCGGCAGCACGTCGATCTCGCGGTTGAGCTGACCTGCCTGCGCGTGCACGACGATCGCTGTCACGTAGTGCGCGACCACGTCGTGCAGTTCGCGCGCCAACGCCATCCGCTCGGCGTTCTGGGCCGCCGCGACGGAAGCGGCGAGCTGCGAGGCCCGTTCGTTGTCGCGGGCCCGGAAGTACATCCCGCTGCCGACCGACAGGACGAGCAGCACGAACGCCGCGATCCCGAAGTTCCACGCGTCCGGGGTCCACTCGCGGTACTCGCGCGGTGCCACGATCGGCCAGCCCAGGACCTCCGCGAGCGCCATGGCCGCGAGCACGGCCAGGGTTCCGGCCACTGCCCTGGTGCGAGGGGAATCCCGGACGAGGGTCGCGATCGTGGCCATCGCCGCGCCGGTCATCGAGATGCACGCACCGCTCCAGAAGAGGTGCGGTTCGAGCGCCACCCCGAGCAGCCGCATGTAGACGGCCACGCAGGCGACGGCGAACGCCAGCGCGAGGGCGGCGTCGAACGGCCTGCGGGGTGCGAGCACGGCGATCACGCAGACCACCGCGACTCCGGGCACCTGCCACCAGCCGAGACCGGTCGAGATCGAACCGGTCTCCAGCAGGGCGATGGCGGTGAGTGCGATCGCCAACGGCCACTGACGTTCGGCGAGGCGCCGCCAGGTCAAGTCCGTGCTCTCCACCCGAGCAACAGTAGGGCCGAAAGTGCGACCCCGCGTCCGACCGGGGGCTACCCCGGCATCAGCCAGAAGGCTGAGGGGACGACCTGCGGAAACACCCTCACGGCGGATGCCGGATGACGGCGCGGTAACGGACTCTGGAGGAGCGGGAGTACTGAAACGGAGGACGCCATGTTGTCAGTTGTGTTCACTTGGGCCGCCGCGGTGGTCGGTCTGTTGGTCCTGGCGCTGATGGCCCTGTCCGGCGTGATGATCGACTCGAAGCACTAGTCGCCGCACCAGCGTGTGATGGGGAAGTCAGACGCTGGTCAGGGAATGTTGCTGGCGGAGAAGTTCCGCCAGCCTGCTCGTCGGTTGAGGGCGAGTTTCGTCCAACGCGGCCGTGAAGCGCGCCGGAGAACCGTTCCGTGCGCGCGCCGCGGCTGCGGTGTCGAGCCGGAAAGCCGGGCGTGCGACCGAAGGCCGTTGGCGCGAACGCAGCCAGGCGAGCCGGTGCAACGCTTCCGCGTGGTGGTCCGTGATGGTGACGGCCGCCTTGTCGAACGAGTGCAGAACTGCAGCGTTCAGGTGAACGGTCGCGAAGTCCCGCCACAGCGTGCGTTCGGACGAGGTGTCCAAACCCAGCGCTTCGGCAACCTCACGTGCCACACCGTAAGCACCTTCCTCAGCCAGTGACCGCGTGCCGATCTCGGCGCCGACGAACCACGAGTTGAACGGCGCGGCGGGGTAGTTCACGCCACCGATCGACAGCCGCATGTTCGAGATGACCGGAACCGCGTGCCAGCGCAGGCCCATCTCGCCGAACCACGGCAGAGTCGGGTGCTCCAAAGGAACTTCGTGCACGATCTCGGACGGCAGCGTGAACAGCCTCGGTCCCTCGTGCTGCGTCTCCACCACCAACGGCAGCAGGTCGAAGCGTGAGCGCCGCACCGGCGGACGCCACCCCATGCCCTGCATGGTTTCGGTGAACTGGGTGTACCGCCTGTCCCCCATGCCGTCGGAGTACCCGGCGTACCGGATCAGCTGCTCGTTCCAGATCACCGGACCGGGCGTGCCGGGTGCGTCCGGCGCGAAAACCGTTACCAGCGGCCGGATCTCACCTCCGTTGGTCGCGAGCCGCAGGTGCTCGACGCACTCGCCGGCAACGGCGGCGGCGTTGCGGTAGCCGCGCAGGTCGCGGACTTTCAGGCGGCGCCAAGGCACGCCAGAGGTGCACCAGCCCGAGTCGCGCAACGCGATCCGCGCGCCGTACGCGAGTTCGTTGGTGGTGTGGCGGTAGGTTCCGGTCTCGGTGATCTCGGCGCGCACCTGGGCGATGCGGGCGGTCAGCGAGCCTGCGTCGGAGTGCGCCGCGTGGAACATGCGGACGAACTCCTCCGCGACGGGGAGGACGTCGGGGGTCACGCAGCGAGACGCTAAGCCCGGAACAGCCTCACGCGTCACTGCCACTCGGGGCATTTCGGGTGATCAACACCCACCACTCCGTCGAGTGAACGGTAGACGCCCGGTGTTCACTCGATCGGCTTGAGACCTCGATCAGGTGAGGTCGTTCCGCCGGAACATCAGGTCGTGCGACACCCGATCCTCGTTCACCGCGCGCTGCTCGAACTTCGTGACGGGCCGCCAGTCCGGCCGCGGCGCCCAGCCGTCGTACACGTTGGTCAGCAGCCGCTCGCCGGAACAGACCTCGAGCATCTGGTCGGCGTAGTTCTCCCAGTCCGTCGCGAGGTGCAGCACGCCACCCGGCTCCAGCCGCGACGCGATCAGGGACACGAACTCCGGCTGCACGAGCCGGCGCTTGTGGTGCTTCTTCTTCGGCCACGGGTCCGGGAAGAAGATCCGCACGCCGTGCAACGACGCGGGAGCGATGTGGTCGGTCAGCAGGACGACGGCGTCACCGCGCAGGACGCGCAGGTTGTCGAGACCGCCGAGGTGCTCGGCGCGGAGCAGCAACTGGGCGAGGCCGGGCTTGTAGACCTCGGCGGCGACGTAGTTGAGCTCGGGCGCGGCGGCGACGAGCTGGGAGGTGGTCTCGCCCATGCCCGAACCGATCTCCAGCAGCACGGGCGCGGAACGGCCGAACCACGAGTCGAAGTCCAGGGGCCCCTCGGGCAACGACTTCACGTCGTTGCCCATCTTCTCCCAGTACGTGTCCCAGGCACGTTCCTGGCCCACGGTCATGCGCTCGCCGCGCTGGACGAAGCTGACGATGGAACGGGGGAACTCAGGCCTGGTCACGACGGGACATTCTAGGCAATCAGTTCGATGTCCTCGATCTGAGCACGCAGGTCGTCGACGGTGAAGTCGATCGGCTGGGGCCGGCCGGCCCCGCGGTGCGCCGGAACGAGGTGGATGAACCCGCGGTGCGAGTCGGTGAACTGCACGGTCGTCGGGGTGGCGGGCCCGTAGACGCCGCTCTCCGACGGCACGTACTCCCAGTACCCGATCTCGCCGTAGTCGACCCACGGCACGAAGACCCAGCCGGGACGGGCCGCGAGCAGCTCCGTCACCGCGTCTTCCACGGCGTGACCTTCGGCACGTGACCGCAGCTTGCCGCGGTCGAGAGCCCGCAGCCACCACGGCCCGGGGGCGTTCCCGGCCGCGTTCGCGGCCCGGTAGGTGGTCAGAACCTGCTGCTCATCCGCCTGGTCGACCCAGGAACGACGGACCTCCGCCGGCGAACCGGCCAGGTCAGGGGTGTTCGGAACTTCGAGCGCGTCAGACCACTCAAGGCTCAGCATTGCTTCGACATGAACCGTCACTGGCACCTCCGACACTGGGATAACCCAATTGAACGTGAATTCAAACGCCGAGGATGTCCAGAATGCGGCTTTTCACGGGTTGTTAACAGCTCTCTTACGCAACGTGTGATGCCAGGCACGTTGCGCTGTGACCTGGAAACACGATGTAGCTGACGTGCCCCTGCTCCCCGCGCTCGCCGTCGTGCTGCCGCTGCTGCTCGCCGCGCAGTCGATCGAGGAGCAGGAGTGGCACCTCGACGCGCTCGACGTCTACTCGGCGCAGGCCCAGGCCCGCGGGGACGGCGTGATCGTGGCGGTGATCGACTCCGGTGTCGACGCGAAGCACCCCGACCTCGCCGGCCAGGTCCTGCCCGGAGCGGGTTTCGGCAGGTCCAAGGGCACCGACGGGACGACCGACACCGACGGTCACGGCACCGGGATGGCAGGAATCATCGCCGCGACCGGCCGGAGCGGCGGCGCGCTGGGCATTGCCCCCGGCGCCAAGATCCTGCCGATCGCCAGCGCCGACGAGAAGGAGCAGTTCGGGCTCGACGTCGTCGCGGAGAGCATCAGGTGGGCGGCCGACCACGGCGCCAAGGTCGTCAACATGTCGCTGGGCTTCTCCAGCTCGATGACGCCGACGCTGGTCAAAGCCGTGAACTACGCGATCGAGAAGGACGTCGTCCTCGTCGCCGCCACCGGCAACGAGGGCAAGGAGGTCTCCGCGCCCGCCAACATCAACGGCGTGATCGCGGTCGCGGGCACGACCAAGGACGGCAAGCCGTGGGCGTCGTCGAACGTCGGCGCGGACACGGTGCTCTCGGCTCCGGCGGTCGGCATCGTGACGGTCGCGCCGGAAAGCGTCTACCCCAGCGGTTACGCCGAGATGGACGGCACGAGCGCGGCGTCGGCGATCGTGTCCGGGGTCGCCGCGCTGGTGCGCGCCAAGCACCCGGACATGGTCGCGAAGGACGTCGTCAACGCACTGGTCAAGACCGCGACCGACATCGCGGAACCGGGCAGGGACACGACGACCGGGTTCGGCGTGGTCAACCCGATGGGCGCGCTCACCGCGCAGCTCCCGCCGGTGGAACGCAACCCGCTGCTGCCGCCGCCGAAACCGGTGACGACCCAACCGGCTCCGACCGCCGCGGCGCAGCGGTCCGAGCAGCCGGCCGACCTGTCCGACCGGCTGCCCTTCATCGCCGCCGTCTCGGGCGGCACCGCGCTGATGACCGCACTGCTGATCGTGCTGCCCGCCATCAGGTCACGGCGCCCCAAGCCCGTTCTCAATGAGCGTGGTACTCCACCGACTCCTTGGTGAGCTGCATGAAGGCCTCCTCCAGCGAACCGCGCTGAGGGCTGAGCTCGTGCAGCACGATCTGGTTCTCCGCGGCGAGCTCACCGATCTGCTGGGCAGGGATGCCGTGCACCACCAGGCTTCCGCTCACCGAGTCGTCCGTGACCGTCGCGTGCGCGGCGAGGATCTCCCGCAGCTTCGCGGCGTGCGGTGACCGCACCCGGACCGTGTCCTGGGTGGCGTCGGCGATGAACTGCTCGGTCGAGGTCTGCGCGATCAACTGACCCTTGCCGATGACGATGAGGTCCTGCGCGGTCTGCGCCATCTCCGACAGCAGGTGGCTCGACACGAACACCGTGCGGCCCTCCTCCGCGAGCCGGTGCATGAACTGCCGGATCCAGAGGATGCCCTCGGGGTCGAGGCCGTTGACCGGCTCGTCGAACAGCAGCACCTCGGGGTCGCCGAGCAGTGCGCCCGCGATGCCGAGCCGCTGGGACATGCCGAGCGAGAACCCGCCCGCGTTCTTGTGCGCGACCTCGGTGAGGCCGACGATCTCCAGCACCTCCTTCACCCGGCTGACCGGGATCCTGTTGGAGACCGCGAGCCACTTGAGGTGCGAGCGCGCGGAACGGTTGGGGTGCACCCACTTCGCGTCGAGCAGCGCGCCGACCTTGCGCAGCGGCTGGCTGAGCTGGGCGTAGTGCTTCCCGTCGATCGTGACGTCGCCGCCCGTGGGGGTGTCGAGGCCGAGGATCATCCGCATGGTCGTGGACTTGCCGGCGCCGTTCGGTCCGAGGAACCCGGTCACGCGCCCCGGCCGGACGGTGAACGACAGGTCGTCGACGGCCTTGGTCTTGCCGTAGTGCTTCTGCAGGCGGACTGCTTCGATCATGGCCTCTCCCGGTGCGCTCGAAGAAACTGACAGGGACCTGGGTCACCCCCCGACGGATGACCCAGGTCCCTCTCCCCCTTTATTCGGAACAGGTCACGCGTCCCGCCGCTTCGCGACGATCAGTGCGACCACCAGGAGTGCGACCGCGACTCCGGCGAAGTAGCCGAGCGAACCCCACTGGCTCAGCTTGAAGTCGATGCCCGCACCGGCCTGTTCGGCCGCGTTGTCGCCGCCGAGCTGCAGGAAGTGGTTGGCGTTCATGAACGGCAGCCACGCCTGGATCTTGACGCCGGCCTTCGGGATGATCCCGATCAGCTGCTCCAGCAGCATGTTCCAGACCAGCAGGATCGCGACGGCGCCGGCGGTCTGGCGGACCAGGATGCCGACCGCGATCGCGAGGATCGCGCCGATGCCGTAGAGCAGGCCGACGCCCGCCACGTGCCGCCACTCGCCGCTCGTGTTGATCGCGAGGTCGGAGGCGGGCGACAGCACCTTCGCGATGCCCACCGAGCCGAACGCGATGATCTCGCCGAGGACACCGGCGATGAACGCCACCACGACGGTCTTCGCGAGCAGCGCGGACGTCCGGTTCGGCACCGCGAGGAACGTGGCGCGGATCGTGCTGAAGCGGTACTCGGTCGTGACCGCGAGGGCCGCCATCACCAGCACGACGGACAGCGCGAGCTGGCTGCTGCCGAACTGCGTGACGCCGAGGGTCAGCTGGCCGTTGTCGGTCGAGGCCGCGATGATCGCGGTGAGTCCGACACCGAGGACCAGGGCGAGCGCGCTGCACCAGTACGGCGAGCGGGTCGAGAAGAGCTTGATTCTCTCAACTGCCAACAGGGTCATCAGACTCACTTCCCGATCTCTGCGTGGTACTCGACAGCATCGCCGGTCAGCTGCATGAACGCCTCTTCGAGCGAACCGCGCTGGGGGCTCAGCTCGTGCAGGACGACACCGTTCGCAGCGGCGATGTCCCCGATCTGGTCGCTGGTCGCACCCGATACGGAGAACGAGCCGTCCGCACCGTCACGAACCGTGAAGCCCTTGTCGACGAGCAACGGGCCGAGCTTGAACAACTGAGGGCTGCGCACGAGAACCGTGTTGCCCGTCGCGCTGTCGATGAACTCCTGCGTGCTGCTCTGCGTGATCAGCTTCCCCCGGCCGATCACGATGAGCTCGCTGGCCGTCACGGCCATCTCCGACAGCAGGTGGCTCGACACCAGGACCGTGCGGCCCTCGGCGGCGAGGTTCTGCATGAACGTGCGGATCCAGAGGATGCCCTCGGGGTCCAGGCCGTTGACCGGCTCGTCGAACAGCAGCACCTTCGGGTCACCCAGCAGTGCCGCGGCGATCCCCAGCCGCTGCGACATGCCGAGCGAGAACCCACCGGCGTTCTTGCCCGCGACCTGCGTGAGGCCGACGGCCTCGAGGACCTGGTCCACACGGTTCCCGGGCAGGTTGTTGGACTTGGCGAGCCAACGCAGGTGAGCGCGGGCGGAGCGGTTCGGGTGAACCCACTTGGCGTCGAGCAGCGCTCCGACCGTCTGCAGTGGACGGTTGAGCTCGGTGTAGGGCTTCCCGTCGATCAGCACGCGGCCTGCCGTCGGACGGTCGAGCCCCAGGATCATCCGCATCGTGGTCGACTTGCCGGCGCCGTTCGGACCGAGGAATCCGGTCACCCGTCCAGGTTGGACGGTGAACGACAGGTCGTCGACCGCGACCGTCCTGCCGTATCTCTTGGTGAGGCCGATTGCCTCGATCATGGGCTTTCCCCTCTCGGTGATGGGATCACTCTGACGCTCCGAGGGGTGCGCGCACATCGACCTGCGGTCTGCGGTCCGCGTCAACTTCCGTCGCCGGGTGCCGCTACCTCCGTCGTAGTTGAATGAGCCACATGGGATACACGGAGGCGCCCGACGGCTGGTGGCGCGAGTTCGTCCTGGCCAAACCCGCCCGCACCGCCAAGCTCGCCGTCACCCGCAAGGACGGCTCACCGCACGTCGCCCCGGTCTGGGTGGACCTCGACGGACCGGATCTGGTCTTCCTGACCGCCCGCGACACGATCAAGGGCAAGTCGATCCTGCGCGACGGCCGCGTGGCCCTGTGCTTCGACGACGAGACGCCGCCGTTCAACTTCGTCACGATCACCGGCCAGGCCGTGGTGGACGAGGACGCCGAGCAGCTCAAGTACTGGGCAGGCCGCACGGCCGCGCGGTACATGGGCGACGACCAGGCCGACGCCTACGCCGAACGCAACGGCGTACCCGGCGAGATGGTGGTCCGGGTGAAGATCGACAAGGTCGTCGCCAAGCAGAACGTGTCGGACTAGGGGAAGAAGCGGTTCAGCGCCTGGGCGGCGCCGTCCTCCAGCACGGTCGGCGCCACCTCGTCCGCGACCGCCTGGACGTGTGCCGGTGCCTGTCCCATCGCGACCCCGAGCCCGGCCCACGTCAGCATCTCGACGTCGTTCGAGCCGTCCCCGATCGCGAGCGCGTCCTGCGGGCTGATGCCCAGCGAGGCGCTGAGCTCGTCCAGCGCCGTGCCCTTCGAGACGTTGGGCGGCACCGCGGTCAGCCACGCCTCGGTGTGGTCGACGTTCCACTCGACGCCCGGCAGTTCCAGCTCCCGCACGGCGAACGACAGCTCGGCCGGCGTGTGGCCGAGCCAGCGCATGACCAGCCGCGGGGTGGGCACCGCCATCTCCTCGAACGTCACCTGCCTCGTCTCGCCCCACAGGTCACCCGGCAGGAACTCGCCGAGCGACAGGCTGCCGACGCCGGTCTTCTCCACGGCGAACACCGAGTTCGGCAGCAGCGCCTGCAGCGTCTTGATGGTCGGACCGGGATCGAACGTCGTCCGCCTGGTCACCGACGAGGTCGCAGGGTCCCACCACACGGCGCCGTTCGAGCACACGGCGTACGAGACGGGCAGTTGCGCGGCGACCGCGGTGATCCCGATGAGGCTGCGGCCGGTGCACAGCACGACGTGGGCGCCGTGGTCGGCGGCACGGGTGACGGCCGCCTTCACGGCGGGCGGGATCTCGTTCGAGCCGACCGGGGTCAGGGTTCCGTCGATGTCCAGCGCGATCATTCGCGGTCTCCAGGTCACGCGGCATCACCCTAGGCGAAGGTTAGTGAACTGTGGTTCACTAATGGCGTGGCACGACCTCGCACCATCACCGACGAACGGATCCTGAACGCCGTCGAGGCCGTCATCGACCGTCGCGGGCCGGAGTTCACCGTCGCGGACGTGGCGGCGGAGGCCGGGGTGTCGGTGGGGGCGGTGGCGAAGCGGTTCGGGTCCAAGAGCGGCCTGCTGCAGGCGCTCACGAAGGCGGGCACCGAAGAGGTCGTGCGCCGGATGCGCGAGGCGGGAAGCGTCCGGGCCGCGCTGATGATGTGGTTCGACCGCCTCAACGACCCGGAGGTCGCCACGAACAACTTGGCGCAGCTCGGGGTCGACCTGATCGACCCGGAACTGCGCGCGTTGCTGGCGCTGCACTACGCGGCGCTGGAGGAGGAGCTGGAGGTCCTGTGTGCGGCCGAGGACCTGCCGCCGAACGCGGCCCGCGTGCTCGCCGCGCTGGTGTACGGGATCTCGATGGACTGGTCGGTACGCCCGCGCGGCGACCTGCTGGCCCGCATGTCCGAGGACATCGATCTGGTGCTGGAAGGGATGCGTTGATGGCCACCTGGGCGGAGTTCACGGCGGAACAGCCGGAAATGGCCGCGTTCGTGGAGAGCCGGTTCGCCGCGGACCGGCACGCGTTGCTCGCGACGCTGCGCAAGGACGGCTCGCCGCGCATCAGCGGCGTGGAACCGGACTTCACGCGCGGTGAGGTGTGGGCGGGCATGATGCTGAACTCGTTGAAGTCGAAGGACTTGCGGCGCGACCCGAGGTTCGCGCTGCACTGCATGACCACGACCGCGTCCATGACGGAGGCGGGGGACGCGAAGATCAGCGGCACCGCCGAGTTCTGGACGGACAAGGAGACCTACCTGGACGAGCTGTTCGAGCGCACGGAGTGGCGACCGAAGCCGGAGGAGATCGACCTGTTCCGGTTCGACGTCACCGAGGTCGTGCAGCTCGTCGTCGAGGGCGACGGGATGGTCGTCCTCTCTTGGCACGAGGGAAGGGGAACTCACCGTGTCGTCAAGAAGTAACCCTGATCTGAGCGGGAAGGTCGCGGTCGTCACCGGCGCCACGCGCGGTGCGGGACGAGCGATCGCAGTGGAGCTCGGAGCGGCAGGAGCGACCGTGTTCGTCGCCGGCCGGACCACGCGGGAGCAGCAGTCCGAGATCGGGCGGTCGGAGACGATCGAGGAGACCGCCGAGCTGGTTGACGCGGCCGGTGGCAAGGGCATCGCCGTCCGGTGCGACCTCACGAATCCGTCCGATGTGGACGCTCTGGCCGCGCGGATCGACCGGCTCGACATCTTCATCGACAACGCCTGGGGTGGCGAGAACCTCGTCGAGTGGGGCAAGTTCTGGGAGCACGACCTCGACAAGCAGCTGCACATGTGGCGCAACGGCGTCGAGACGCACCTGATCGCCATCCACAAGCTGATGCCGATCCTGTTGAGGTCCGACGACGGCCTCGTGGTCGAGGTGACCGACGGAGAAGACGGCGAGGCGTACTTCGTGAACCTCCCGTACGACGCGGTGAAGAACACCGTGCGGCGGTTCGGCGAGGTGCTGGCCAAGGACCTGAAGGACCACCCGAACGTGACGGCGCTGGCGGCCACTCCGGGGTTCCTGCGGTCCGAGCAGATGCTGGAGGGCTTCGGCGTCACGGAGGCGAATTGGCGTGACGCGATCGAGAAGGTGCCGGACTACGCGTTGTCCGAGACGCCGCACTACCTCGGCCGCGGCATCGTGCACCTCGCGGCCGACAAGGACCGCCGGCGGTTCTCGGGCCAGTGCCTGTCGTCGTGGAAGCTCAAGCGCGAGTACGGGTTCACCGACCTCGACGGCTCGCAGCCCGACTGGGGCCACTGGTGGGACGACGTCGTGAAGCCGCGGATGGCGGGCCAGACGGTCGACGCTGACCCGGAGAAGTACCGCTAGGCGTCGCCGGGGCGGACGAGACCGGTCTCGTAGGCCAGCACCACGGCCTGCACCCGGTCTCGCAGCTCCAGCTTCGCGAGGATCCGCCCGACGTGCGTCTTCACCGTCGCCTCCGACAGGAAGAGCTTGCGGGCGATCTCGGTGTTCGACAGGCCCTTCGCGATCAGCACGAGCACCTCGCGCTCGCGTTCGGTCAGCACGTCGAGCATCGAGGCGTCCCGCAGCTCACCGCCGCCGTCGCCGAGGAACCGGCCCAGCAGCCGCTTGGTCACCGATGGCGAGACCACCGCGTCACCCGAGGCCACCGCGCGCAGGGCCGACACGAGGTCGGACGGCGGGGTGTCCTTCAGCAGGAACCCGCTGGCGCCGTTGCGCAGCGCCGACAACGCGTACTCGTCCATGTCGAACGTCGTCATGACCAGCACCTTCGCGGTGTCGGCCTCGGCGATCCGCTTGGTCGCCTCCACGCCGTCCATCACGGGCATGCGCACGTCCATCAGCACGACGTCGGGACGCAGCTTGTCGGCCATCTGCACGGCGTCGAGGCCGTCCGCGGCCTCGCCGATCACGTCGATGTCCTCCTGCGCGCCCAGCACCATGCGGAAGCCCATGCGCATGAGTTCCTGGTCGTCGACCAGCAGCACCCGAATCACTCGATCACCCTATGCGGCGAGCGGGAATGTCGCGCGCACGCGCCAGCCCCCGCCTGGATTGGGGCCCGCCTCGAACTCCCCGCCCAGCACCGCTGCCCTTTCCCTCATGCCGATCAGTCCGTTGCCGCCCGACACCTTGACCACGTCGTGGGGGGTGCCGAAGCCGTTGTCGATCACTTCGAGCCGCAGCTCCTCCGGCGTGCGCGCGAGGCGGACCAGGGCGGTCGTGCCCGCTCCAGCGTGCTTGATGATGTTCGTCAGTGCTTCCTGCACGATCCGGTAGATGCTCAGGCCGACGCCGACGGGGAGGTCGTCCACGTCGCCGTTGATCTCCAGGCGCACCGGGACCCCGGCCGCGCGGGTGTTCTCGGCCAGCTCGACCACACCCCGTGCGTCGGGCTGCGGAGCCCACTGCGTCTCGGCGTCCTCGCTACGCAGAACACCCAGCAGGCGGCGCATCTCGGTCAGCGCCAGGCGGCCGGTGTCGGCGATCGTGCGGACCGCGTTCTCGGCCACCTCGGGCTGGGACCTGATCGTGTACGCGGCGCCGTCGGCGTGGACGATCATCACGCTCACCGCGTGCGCGACGACGTCGTGCAGTTCACGAGCTATCCGGGACCGCTCCTCGCCCACCGCGATCTTGGCCTGCTGGTCGCGCTCGGTCTCCAGCAGGAGCAGGCGCTGTTCCATCTCCCGCTGGTAGGCGCGGCGGGCGCCGATGAACTCGCCCATGGCCCAGCTGAAGCCGAAGATCATGAACACGAAGAACACCAGGAACACGGCCTGGATCTCGCCGACCTGGAAGATCGCCCAGAGCAACGTGCCGGCCAGCAGCCAGCCCGAGTAGATCAGCGCCGTCTTGCGGTTCGTGTACGCGACCAGCGTGTAGAGCGCGATGGCCAGCGCGAAGTCGGACATGCGCACGGGGATGCCGTCGGAGCCGCCATGCGTGAACAGCTGCAGGAACGCGCCACCGAGGATCAGGTAGCTGGTGCCGAGCGGGTGGTACCTGCGGAAGGGCACCGGCCCGACCATCAGCAGGGTCACCGCGAGGAATGCCGAGAACGACACCCCGCGGTCGATCCCCGCGACCCCGAAGCCCATGTCGAAGATCAGCAGAATGCCGGCGATCAGGGAGTCCCCGAACGCCGGGTGAGCCTTCATCCACAGGCTGAACCTCCGCACCGGACAAGATTAGGTGCGGATCGAACTCCCTCGCGTCGCGCCACGGGTTGACGCCGCGTACGACTTCAGTGTGAGTTATTGTGTCGAGGGGTTGATACAAAGTTCGGGGGTTCGCCATGTACGACGTCCTGTGGGCCGCTGGGGTCGGGTTGGTGCTGCTGGTCGCCCTGTGGCCCACGCGGTCGACCGGCAAGCGCTTGCTGAAGAGCTGGAAGGTGTCCGATCCGACGCCGGCGCAGATCGACGACGCGGTCCGGTACCTGAAGCGCCGGCGGCTGCACTACCCGTGGCTCTTCGTCGGCCTGTCGTTCGTGCCGTTCGCGAGCGGCCGCGGCGTCGGGTCGTTCGCGGCGGTCGTGCTCGGGGGCACCTTGCTGGCGGAGCTGATCGCGTTGTCGCTGCCGCGCGAGGGCCGTCAGCGGGTCGCCTCGCTCACCCCGCGCGGCCTGTTCGACATCGGCTCGCAGTACGTGCTGGGCGCGTACGCGGTGATCGTGCTGTTCGGGCTGGGCTGGCTGCTCGTGAGGCTCGAGATCGAGCAGTTGCCGGTGTTCGTCGTGTCGGTCGCCGCGGTCGCGACGGTCATGTGGGCGGCGGTCGCCCGTCCGGCGGACGGGGACGAGGAGGTCGACCGGGCGCTGCGCACCCGCAGCGTGCACGTGTCGGCGGGCATCGGCGCGGCCATGGTCGGTGCGCTCATCGGCGGCGGATTCCTGTTAGCCGGCATCGTCGCGTGGGTCCTGATGGCCAACACGAACGTCGTGTCCAAGAAGATTGTGCGGTGAGCGCTCCCCGGATCGTCGTCGACGTCGAGAACGGTGTCCCGCCGTGGCGCCAGGTCCGGGACCAGCTCGTCCGGTTGATCAACGGCGGGGTGCTCCCGGTCGGGTCCCGCCTGCCGACGATCCGGCAGCTCGCCGCCGACCTCGGGCTCGCCGCCGGCACCGTCGCGCGGGCCTACCGGGAGCTGGAGACCTCGGGCGTGATCACGACAGGACGAAGGCAGGGCACCGTGGTGGCTGCCCTGCCTTCGCATGCACCGGACCCGCTCTCCGCCGCCGCGGCGGAGTTCGTCGCCATCGCTCGGTCACTCGGCGCCAGCGAGGGGGAGACGCTGAACGCCGTGCGAGCCCATTACTTGGGTGAGTAAGGCGACTCGATCTTGGGTGCGGGTCGCGGTTCGCCGATGTGAGCCTGACGTTCCTCTTGCCGTTCCTCGTAGATGCGGTGTTCCTCGGCCATCTGGTCAGCGAGTTGCTGCTGCATCTGACGATCCCGAATCCTGGCCAGGATCGCCATCGTCGCGCCGTGGGCCAGTGCCAGGAGCAGCAGCACGATGCCCAGCTTGACGACCACGTTCTTCACCGCGCTACCGGTCTCGACCTCGATGATCGACACCAGCGCGAGCAGGCCGAGCACGACGAGGTGGAAGAGCACAGCCGTCAGCTTCATCATGCCGCCGGCCTGCTCGTCGTCGTACGCAGCGCGCCTCAGGTATCCCTTGCCGCTGTGGTAGATCAGCTGGCCGTCGACCACGACCAGGACGATCCCCAGCACTAGGAACGTCACGTAGCTGTCACCCATGAGCTGTGGCTACCCGCGCACGCACGCACACAAACCGTGGCACGATCAGTGCTCGTGACGGCGTTGCAGGGACAACAACTGGCCGGTCCGCTGTGCGCGGCGGTGGCCAACCTGTGCGCTGCCCTGCAACCCCAGGTCTCGCCGCAGACCGCCGCCGGTTTCCAGGAGGTGCTGCGCCGCCTGCACGCGCCGTTGCAGGTCGCGGTCGCCGGCCGGATCAAGTCCGGCAAGTCGACGTTGGTGAACGCGTTGATCGGACGCCGGGTCGCGCCCACCGACATCGGCGAGTGCACGCGGCTCGTGACGCGCTACCAGTACGGCACGGTCGACCGCATCGAAGTGGTGCTGCGCGACGGCAGACGGCAGGTGCTGCCGTTCGACGCCAACGGCATGATCCCCGCTTCTCTTGGTGTTGAAGGCGTCTCGCACATCGAGGCGTACCTGACGAACGCCGTGCTGCGCGACATCACCGTCATCGACACGCCAGGGCTCGGTTCGCTGGACGCGGCGTCGGTCGCACGCACCGAGGAACTGCTGGATCCCGTGTCGCGCAACGCGGTCGCCGGCGCGGAAGCCGTTCTCTACGTCGTGACGCAGGGCGTGCGCGCGGACGACCATTCGACGTTGGCCGCTTTCTCCGCCGCGACCGCGTCCCGCGAGGCAGGCCCGGTCAACGCCATCGCCGCGCTGAACAAGGTCGACGCCGTCGCGCCGGAGACCGTCGAGGGCTCGGAGGGTGACGTCTGGCGGGCCGCGCAGATCCTCGCGGCGAAGCAGGCCGAATTGCTCAAGCCGAGGGTGGCCGACGTGCTGCCGGTGATCAGCCTGCTCGCCGAGTCCGCGGAGACCGGTGAGTTCACGTCGGCGGACGCGGAGGCGTTGCGGGCCTTGGCGGCGCTGGACGCGGACACCCGCACGATGATGCTGATGTCCGGCGACCTCTTCACGTCGTGGGAGTGCGACGTGGCGGCCGGTGTGCGCTCCCGGTTGCTGGAGAAGCTCGACCTCTACGGCATCGGCCGCGCGCTGGAGGCGTTGGACGCCGAACCCGCGTTGCCCGCCGGCGCGTTGCGGCGGGTGCTGTTCGACGCGTCCGGGTTCGCCGAGGTCCGAGGCCGGTTGGACGCGGTCTTCCGGGCACGTGCCGACGGCATCAAGGCCGCCGCCGCGCTGGCCTCCGTCACGTCGCTGGCCGCGGGTGATGCCGGCGAACGGCAGCGCGTGCACGACGCGATCGAACTCCTGCTGGCCCGTCCCGAGGCCCATCAGCTGCGGCTGCTGGAGGCGTTGACGCTGGTCTCGTCCGGCGCCGTCACCCTGGCCCCGGACCTGACGGAGGAGGTGCTGCGCGTCGGCAGCACCCCGGACGTCGCCGCCCAGCTGGGCATGCCGGGCAGGCCGGGTGCGGAGCTGGTGGCGTTCGCGCTGGAACGGGCCGGGTGGTGGCGTTCGTTCGCCTCCTTCGGCGCGACTCCCGCGCAGGCTCGGGTGGCGCACGTCGTCCACCGGGCGTATTTCCTCATCTGGCAGCAACTACGTGCTGGGGGGCACCGATGAGCGTGAACGGAACCGAACACACCGGGCTGGCGTCGGACGACGGTGTGGAGACCATTGCCGACGAGCTGCTCGACCAGGCGCTGGCCGAACGCCGCGCGCTGGTCCAGCTGTGCCTGTACGCGCTGGACCGCGCCAGTGCGGGCGTGGTCGAACGCATCGAGGAAGGCCTGTCGTCCATCGGCGTCACGGCGCTGAGGGTGGACGGCGAGCGGTTCGACCCGTCGCGGCACGAGGCCGGTGGCGCCGTGCCGACCGACGACCTGGCGCTGCAGGGCCTGGTCGCCGAGACCGAGGTACCCGGCTTCTGCGACCGCGGCCGCGTGCTGCGGGCTCCGATCGTGACGGTCTACACGGCCCGATGAGCAACCTCTCGCAGACGGTCCGGCAGACGCGCGAACGTCTCACCTCTCTCGTACGCGAGCTCGACCCGTCGATGGCTGACTGGGTGACGCGGCGAGCGGCGCCGGAGGTGTCGTCGGTCGTGATCGTCGGCGAGACGAACCGCGGCAAGTCGTCGCTGGTCAACGCTCTGCTGTCGGCCCCGGGACTCTCGCCGGTCGACGCCGACGTGGCCACCTCGACCTACCTCGTCTTCCAGCACGGCCCGTCCTGGGCGGCCCGCGCCTGCTACCCCGGCCTGCTCGCGCCGGTCAGCTTCCCGCTGCCCGCGCTGATCAACTGGGTCTCCGCCGCCCACGACCTGCCCGAGGGCGAGCTGCCCCCGCGCTACGTCGAGGTCGACGCGCCGATCCCGTTGCTGGAACGGATGTCCGTCGTGGACACCCCCGGCGTCGGCGGCCTGGAGTCCGTGCACGGCGAACTGGCGCTCGAAGCCGTCACCTCCGCCACCGCCCTGATCTTCGTCGTGGACGCCTCGTCGCCGTTCACCCGCGGTGAGCTGGACTTCCTCAAGCGCGTGGGCGACCGCGTCGAGACCGTCGTCTTCGCGCTGACCAAGACCGACCAGTACCGGGGCTGGCGCCAGGTCCTCGACGCGAACCAGGCCTTGCTCGCCGAACACGCCCCCCGTTTCGCCGACGCCACCTGGTACCCGGTGTCGTCCCGCATGTTCGGCATGGCCGCCCAGGCCCCGAACCCGGACGCGGCCTCGATGCTCCGCGAACGCTCCGGCATCTCATTTCTGCAGACCGCCCTGCAGGAACTCGTCACGGGACGCGCCGGCATGCTCGCCGAGGCCAACGCCCTGCGCGCGTTGACGACAGTCCTGGCCGAACTGGAAATCCGCCTCGAACACGAGAAGCGCGCCCTGTCCGTGGGCGAGGACGAGGCCGCCGTCCTGCGCGCCCGCCGCGAAGAACTCCAGACCGAACGCCGTTCCTCGACGCGCGGCTGGCAGGTCCGCCTGCGCGGCGAGGTCCAACGCGCCCGCATCGAGAACTCCCACGAGATCTCCCGCCAAATGCGCGACCTGCAGACCTGGTACCGCCAGGCCATCGACGCGGCCGACCGCACGGCCCTGGCCGCACTGCCCCAACAGGTCGACACGGCACTGCAGGTCGTGTCGGGCCGCATCTCCACAGCCCTGTCCGCACGCCTCTCCCAGGTGACCGACGCGGTGCTGGCCACCCTGTTCAGCCAGGAAGAACTGACCCTGATCCGAGGCCAGTTCGCACGGGGCGAACAACCCCCGGTCATCCTGCGCCCCAAGGAAAAGCGCCCACCGACAGCCGAAGACAAGCTGCTGGTCTTCATGGGCGTCTCCGGCGGCCTGGGCGCGGGCAAGCTCGCCGTCATGCCGCTGGCCGGCCTCGGCATAGCCGCGCTGAACCCGATCGTCCTGCCCGTCACCATCGCACTGGGCCTGGGCGCAGGCTGGTGGATGGCCCGCACCCGCACCCACACGGCAGAAAAGCAGCACGTCAAGCAGTGGCTCTCCGACGCCATCGCGGACGCCCGCTCCACAGTGGACCAACTGGCCGCCGAACAGCTGATCGAGGCCGAACAGGCCCTGTCGCTCGCTCTGGACGAGGCCTTGGCCAAGCGCATCGAGGCCATCGAGGCGGAGCTGCGCGAGGTCGACCGCGCGCTGCGCATGGAGGCCGGCGAACGGGGCCGCGAACTGCAGTCCGCGACCCGTCAGCTCGCCGAGGTGGAGCAGGGGCGGTCGAAGGCGGAGGAGCTACTGGGCCGCATCCGTTCGGTCCGCGACCGCGCCTAGGCCACCCACCGCACGACCAGCGGATGCGAGTCCTCGGCGAGGTAGAAGTGGTCGGGGAAGTACTCGATGTGCACGTGGTAGGAGCCGTTCACGAGGTCGACCGGCCCGCGCAGGCTGTCCGCGAGAACGGCCAGCGACTCGGCGCCGCCCTCGATGACGACCTCGTCGTCGCTCACCAGCACCCTGACCAGCCCTTCCGTTCGGCGCACCGTCAACTTCGCCGGCGCGGCGTCGTAGGGCGCGGGGTCGTGCACCGCTGCGGCGATCCGGCCGGTGCCCGAGTCGATCAGATCGGCGATCCGCTCGAAGCAGGTGGTGGACCCCGCGATCTCGCACTCGTTCGTCTTCGCCGCGTAGCTGATTTCCGGCAGGTCGTTCATGGCGTTCTCCCCAGGTCGACCGGCGCGAGGTTGGCGACGGAACCAAACCGGCATAACGTGGGTCATACCGGTACATGAGCAAGTAGGAGGTGTGTCCCGGTGTACATCGACGAGAACGGTGCGGCCGACGCCGAGCTGAAGGTCACCGTCGAGGATGAGGAGTACACCGCCGACGTCACCTTCGACCTCGACCGGGACGGCGTGAACGACTCCGCCGTCGTCGAGACCGATGACGGTGGCCATCTCGCGTTCACCGACACGAACGGCGACGGTGACGCCGATCTGATGAGCACGTTCGACAAGGACGGCAATCTCCTGAGCCAGGCCCGGTTCGAGGAGAATTCCGGTGAGTGGGTCGCCGTCGACCCGAACGACTCGCGGCAGGAAAAGACGAATTCCTCGCCCACTCAGGCGATTGTCGTTGACACCGGCGATGGCGAACGAAACGTCGGGCGGGCGACCGAGGACACCGACGGAGACGGCAAGGCGGACACCGCGGTCGTCCGGGACGACGCCGGTGACACGTGGTTGTTCACGGACTCGAACGGCGACGGCAAGGCCGACGTGGCGACCGAGATCACACGATCCGGCGAGGTCACGATGTCGGAACACCGCGGTGACGACTGGGTCGAGGTCGAGCACGGGCACATCGAGGCCGACGGCCGGTACGTGACGGACTCGAAGAGCGGCATTCTGGACGACTCGGACGACTGGCTCGAGGAAGAACGGTTCGACGGAGTCGTCCGAATCGATTCCACGACGGGGCAGTGGATCAGCCCGAACTGATCGCAGAACTGAAGCGCAGGTCACAGGCCCCGGTGTGGTGAGAACCGCACCGGGGCCTCTTGTGTTTTTCCCACCTCAAGCCCGCCTTAACGCCGTCCGAGTGCTGAATCGATTACAGAATCGGTTTTGTGAGGGAAGCGACAGGCTGGGGGTGCTTTACCTGCCATTCACCGGGCTAACCTCGGTCCATCCCCTTCCACGTACGCCCGGCCCCACCGGGCGTCGTGAGCTATTCCCGAGGACGACGCAGTCCTGCACCGGACCACCACGTGCTCGGGTTGCCGAGGCGTTCAGTCAGGAGACGAGACGAGATGACGGCAGTGACCATTCCCGGTCTCGAACAGGCACCTACCAACCACGCGCAGCTGCTCGCATGGGTTCAGGAAGTCGCTGAGCTGACCTGCCCCGACGAGGTTGTTTGGGCTGACGGGTCTCAGGGCGAATGGGACCGTCTCACGAAGAAGCTCGTCGACGCCGGCACGTTCGTGCCGCTGAAGAAGAAGCCCAACTCGTTCTGGGCGGCCTCGGACCCCAGCGACGTCGCGCGGGTGGAAGAGCGCACGTACATCTGTTCGGTGCGCGAGGAGGACTCGGGCGCGACGAACAACTGGATGGACCCTTCGGAGATGAAGGCCATCATGACCGAGCTCTACCGGGGCTGCATGCGTGGTCGCACGATGTACGTCATCCCGTTCTGCATGGGCCCGCTGGACGCGGAGAAGCCGATGCTCGGTGTCGAGATCACCGACTCGGAGTACGTCGTCGTCTCCATGCACATCATGACCCGCATGGGCACCAAGGCGCTGAACCTGTTCGGTGAGGACGCTCCGTACGTCCCCGCGCTGCACTCCCTCGGCGCTCCGCTGGAGCCCGGCCAGGAAGACGTGCAGTGGCCGTGCAACACGACCAAGTACATCTCGCACTTCCCGGAGACCCGCGAGATCTGGAGCTTCGGCTCCGGCTACGGCGGCAACGCCCTGCTCGGCAAGAAGTGCTTCTCGCTGCGCATCGCGAGTGCGATGGCCCGTGACGAGGGCTGGCTCGCCGAGCACATGCTGATCCTCAAGCTCACCTCGCCGGAGAACAAGGCGTACTACATCGCCGCCGCGTTCCCGTCGGCCTGTGGCAAGACGAACCTCGCCATGCTGGAGCCGACCATCCCCGGCTGGAAGGTCGAGACGCTCGGCGACGACATCGCCTGGATGCGTTTCGGTGAGGACGGCCGCCTGTACGCGGTGAACCCGGAGAACGGCTTCTTCGGCGTCGCGCCCGGCACCGACTACCACACGAACCCGAACGCGATGCGCACCATCGCCAAGGGCAACTCGCTGTTCACGAACGTCGCGCTGACCGACGACGGCGACGTCTGGTGGGAGGGCATCGGCGAGGCCCCTGCCCACCTGACCTCGTGGAAGCACCAGGACTGGACGCCGGACGGCGACGAGCTGGCCGCGCACCCGAACTCCCGTTACTGCACGCCGATCGAGCAGTGCGACATCAAGGCGCCGGAGTGGGAGGACCCGAACGGCGTCCCGATCTCGGCGATCTTCTTCGGTGGCCGCCGTGCCACGACGATCCCGCTGGTCACCGAGTCCCGCGATTGGCAGCATGGCACCTACATGGGCGCCACGCTCTCGTCCGAGACCACGGCCGCCGCGGTCGGCAAGACCGGTGTCGTGCGCCGCGACCCGATGGCGATGCTGCCGTTCATCGGCTACAACGCCGGTGACTACTTCCAGCACTGGGTCGACCTCGGCAAGCGCGCCGACGCCGACAAGCTGCCGAAGATCTTCTACGTCAACTGGTTCCGCCGCGGTGAGGACAAGCGCTTCCTGTGGCCCGGGTTCGGCGAGAACTCGCGCGTCCTGAAGTGGGCCATCGAGCGCCTCGAGGGCAAGGCCGCCGCCCAGGAGACCCCGATCGGCTACGTGCCGACCGCGGCCGACCTGGACCTCGAGGGCCTGGACGCGTCGCGTGAGGACATCGAGGCCTCGCTCGCGTTCGACGCCGACGAGTGGCGTGCCGAGATCCCGCTGGTCGAGGAGTGGTTCGAGAAGATCGGCGAGAAGGTCCCGACCACGCTCCGCGACGAGCTGGCGGCCCTGAAGCAGCGCTTGGGCTGATCAGTCCCAGGTGTTTCGAAGCCCCATCGGTCAACGGCGACCGGTGGGGCTTCTTCTTGGGGTACTACTGGTCGTGTGACTCAGGACGACTTCCCCGGCGGGCTGAACTTCGACGGTTCGACGCGTGATGTGGAGGTCGGACCGTCCACCGGGATCGTGCGCTACTACCCGGTCCCGCCCGCCCCGCCGGCTCGCACGCCGTGGTGGCGCTTCACGCTCGTGTTCCTGGCCGGTTTAGCGGTCGGCGGGGTCGCCGGAGTGGTCCTGTGCAGCAATCTTCTCTGAGTCAGCGCAGCTCATCGTCCACATGAGACGAAGTTGTCCACAGTTGTGGACGGCTTTGTGCACACGTTGTGGATAGCTGTGGACAAGCCTGGGGACCGTCAGCGAATTGATGGAAACGGTCTTGCTCCAGGAATGAACCCGGCCCCTTCCGGGAACGTCTTAGATGTGTGATGACGATCACAAAGATCGTCACTGAGGCGGAGAGGGAGGTGTGCCGTGGGAATCGCCGGAATCGCGATGCTCGTGCTGTCCCTGGCCGCCATTTTGATGGTCGTGATCGCCGGGTCAGTTCGGGAGCGGGTTGTCCCGGATGCCGAGGAGGGTGCCGTTGAAGGTCTTGGTGGCCTCCGCGTAGCAGACGGCGTTGGTCCATCCCTCTGACCAGGCCTGGGAGCCCGGGTTGCGCCACGCCGGGAACACGTCCGAGCGCTTGGTCGAGCCCAGGTAGTCGTGCACGGCCTTGGTGCACTTCTCGGTCGCGATCGAGTTCATCTGCTCCTTGGACGGAGCGGGGTCGGTCGACTTGCCGAGCGACACGACGCCGCCGGGCACTGCCTCCGCCATGTGCGCGGTGGTGCAGGCGACGACCTTGACCTCCTGGTCCTTCGACGGCGAACCCTGCGTGCAGGTCTGGAAGGTGCCGAAGCCGTTGCCCTTCAGCACGTCCCTCACGGAACCCTTGCGCGCCAGCGGCTTCTCGTCCGGGCTGATCTCCACGACGGTGCACAGCCGCCAGCGCTGGCCGTCCTTCCAGCCCTGCTCGTTCGGCCAGAACGCCCAGACCCGCAGGCGCGTCGAGTCCGAGTCGCCGCTGCCCAGGTACTCGCTGAGCGTCTGGCGGCACGGCGGGAGCGCGGCCTTGCGCAGCGCCTGCGTGTCCGGGTAGGTCGTGGGCAGGCCGGTGAGCTCACCGACGCTCATGACCTCGGCCTCGTGCGATTCGGTGCACTGCAGCACCTTCAGCTCGTAGGCGTTCATGCACTGCCCCGATTTCGGCAGTGCGGGCGCGGAGGCGGAGGCAGTGGACGGCAACGGTCCGGGGACCGCCTGGCCACCCACCTGGATCGCGCACGCGGACAGGGTCAACGCGCTCAGGACAATTGCCACCGCCAGCCGCACACGAGTCACACCACAGAGACTAGGGCCTTCACCTGATCGGCGATGTCCCGACGCTGCTTTTCGAAGGCCGGATCGGTCAGCGCGGCCGGGTCGGCGGGCTGTCCGAGCACCGGCGTGTGGAGATGTCCGCCGAGGACGTTCGTTGCGCCGTAACCGATTCGCAGCCGGTTGGCCCGGTACATGCTCTCGTTGGAGAGGTAGTCACCGCCGCCACCGGACGCGGCGGTCCTGCCCGGCGTCGGCTGGTCGGTGCGGCACGACTGCTGCGAACCGACGACGACCCACTCGCAGAAGGCCGGGTTGTAGTTCACCGCGAACGGGCCGGTGCCCGCGTCGATCATCTTCTGGAACGGCAGGGTCGTCTCGATGAACTCGTTCCCGGGCTGCGGCCAGCCCGCCGCGTTCGGGACGCTGCCGTACGAGTTGACGTTGTTGTTGTCCGCGAAGCCACCGCGCCAGCGCGCCGCCCACCGTTCGACGTCGAACCGGCCGGGCCTGCCCTGGCTGATCGTCACGAACGCGTCGGGTTTCTGCTCCAACGCCAAGCCGTAGAACCGTTCGACGACACCCTCGTCGAACCCGCCCCACAGCACGGGAAGCACCGCGGCCTGCAGCACGACCTTGCCGGTCGGCGTGGAGATCTCACGGCCGTCGAGCTGCAACGCCGCGGCACCGGCCGGGTTGGCGCGCCGCACGTTCACGCCGGTGAGCTGGAACGGGTCGAAGCCGGTGACGGCGACCTTGCGCACGCCGGGCCTGCTGGGGAACGCCGAGTCGCTCAGGCCGCGCGAGGCCCAGTCGAACTTCTGGATCAGCGTCGCGCGGTCGGCCGGTGAGATCGCGAACCGCGGCTTCCACTGGCGCAGCGCGGAGCTGAGCTGCAGTCGTGCCCAGTAGAGCGGGCGGTCGTCGTAGGCGTCGTGTGTCACGGGTGTTGTGCTCTGGGCGCGGGCGACGGCCGCCTTCCACAGCGCGTTGCCTTCGCGTTCCACGAACTGCTGTGCCTGCTTCGGCACGACCTGGCGGCAGAGCCTGGCGGTGAAGTCCGTGACGCGGCCGTCGAAACCGGCGAGCCGCACGAGCGACGGGCCGACGGCGGGGCCGCTTGTGACGAGCGTGTCGTCGAGCCGCTGCTCCTCGACGGTCAGCGGGACGGAGGTGTCGTAGCAGTTCGCGTCCTGCGCGTGGGCGACGGCGGGACTCAGGGTGAGGGCGAGCGCGGTGAGCCCGACCAGTCCGGCGATGGTTTTCACGTGATCGATCCTCAACGCAAAGGGCCACCCGCCGTAACCGGCAGGTGGCCCATAGTGTTGCGGACTTCGTCTCAGTGGGCGGCGATGGGCTTGACCCTCGGGTTGTCCTCGTCGACGTGGTAGTCGGACGGATCGGTCTGGTCCGTGCCGTTGAACCACTTGGCCTTCTTGGCGATCAGCGTGACGATCACCGCGACGAGCAGGTTCACGAACAGCGCGAGGATGCCGACGTAGATCTGCGTCGTCGACTCACCGAACGGGTGCCAGCCGAAGATCGAGATCTTGCCCAGCGGCAGCGCGGAACCGGCGAAGTGCGCCTTGCCGATGGCCGGGTTGCCGATGTTGTAGAGCAGCCACATGCCGTAGCCCATGCCCGCGATCCAGCCGGCGACCAGGGCGTAGACGTGGAACCAGCGCGTGTAGAGCGCGATCGCGACCGCGGGCAGCGTCTGCAGGATCATCACGCCGCCCATGAGCTGCAGGTCGATCGAGAACTGCGGGTCGATGAACACGATGAACGCGACGGCGCCGAACTTCACCACGAGGCTGGCGAGCTTGGCCTGTTTGGCCTCCTCCGCCGGGGTGGCGTTCTTCTTCACGTACTCCTTGTAGACGTTGCGCGTCCACAGGTTCGCCGCCGCGATGGACATGATCGCCGCCGGCACCAGCGCGCCGATGCCGATGGCCGCGAACGCGATGCCCGCGAACCACGACGGGAAGTTCGCGCCGAAGAGCTCGGGCACGATCGTGTTGGTGTCGGGACGGCCGGTCGCCTGGTTGACGATCGGCTTGGTGCCCGCGCTGATCGCGACGAAGCCCAGCAGTGCCAGCAGACCGAGCAGCAGCGAGTACGCCGGCAGCGCGACCATGTTGCGTTTGATGACGTTGCGGCCGCGGCTCGCGAGGATGCCGGTCAGCGAGTGCGGGTAGAGGAACAGCGCGAGCGCGGACCCGAGGGCCAGCGTGGCGTACTGCAGCTGGTTCGTACCGGTCAGCAGGACGCCGTCGGTCTTGCTCGGCGTCGCGTCGAACTTGGCCTGCGCGTCGTTGAAGATCTCGCCCCAGCCGCCGAACTTCGCGGGCAGGTAGATGATCGCCACCAGGATCACCAGGTAGATCAGGATGTCCTTGACGAACGCGATCAGCGCCGGTGCCCGCAGGCCCGACTGGTAGGTGTAGAGAGCGAGGATCAGGAACGCGATGAACAGCGGCAGGTGGCCGAGGATGCCGGAACCGTTGAGGCCCATGGACCGCAGCACCGCTTCGAGGCCGACGAGCTGCAGCGCGATGTACGGCATGGTCGCGACGATGCCGGTGATGGCGATGATCAGCGCCAGCCAGTGCGAGCCGTAACGGCCCTTCACGAAGTCGGCGGGCGTGACGTAGCCGTGCACGCGGCTGACCGACCACATCCGCACCAGCGGCAGGAAGACGAGCGGGTAGAGGATCACCGTGTACGGCAGCGCGAAGAACCCGGTCGCACCCGCGCCGAACATGAGCGCCGGCACGGCGACGAAGGTGTACGCGGTGTAGAGGTCGCCACCGACCAGGAACCACGTGATCCAGCTGCCGAACTTCCTGCCGCCGAGGCCCCACTCGTCGAGGTGGTCGAGGGTGTCGCCCTTCTGCCATCGCGCAGCCAGGAAGCCCATGACCGTGACGAGCAGGAAGAGAGCGCTGAAAACGATCAGCTCGGTCCACTGCATCAGTTCGCTCCCTCGTCCAGGTCGTCCACGCCGAGCTTGTCCGGCTTGCCGGTGACCACGGGCTCGTCCTTGGTCTTGACGTAGACGAGGCCGACGCACACGACGCCGAGCGGGACGAACAGGAACTGGTACCAGTAGAAGAACGGCAACCCGAAGATCCTGGGCTCGTCCATGTTGAACCACGGCGTGATGAGCATGAACAGCGGAAGTATCAGCAGCAGGTTCCAGTTGCTCCAGCGCAAGCCGGTCTTGTGATCCGACGGCATGGTGGCCCTCCGTGTACGCGGTGTTGCGCGGATGTTAGGCCTGCTCGACGGACTCGTCAGCTACGTGATCGCAATCGTTGCCTTCGACTTAACGTTCTCTTTGGACTAATCCGCCAGCAGGCGGCCGGAGAGGTCCTTCTCAGCGGCGTCGAAGTACTCGTCGAGCTGCTGGACGGCTTGTTCAACCGTCCCATTGTTCAACAATTCCACGATCCTGCGGTTCCACGGCAGGTAGGTCTGGTGGAAGGCGTCCACCTCGTGCGCGACGCGGAACGCGAGCATGAGCTCGGCGAAGAGGCGATCGGACTCGTCGCTCAGGCGGGTGCTGCCGGCGAGGCCGACGATGCCGCGGTGGAACTGGATGTTCGCGCTGCCGGTCTTGCTGAAGTCGTTCTTCTCGGCCCTGGCGACGGCCTGCCGCACCGGTGCGCGCACCGCTTCCCGCTGCGCCTCGGTGACGTCGTTCCAGAGGCGGAGGGCGCCGCACTCGATCACCCGGCGGGCGGCGTAGAGGTCGCGGACGTCGGCGCCGGTCGGGCGGCGGACGAAGACGCCGCGGCTGTGCTCGTGCACCAGGATCCGGTCGCGGGTGAGCAGCCGGAACGCCTCGCGCAGCGTGTTGCGGCTGACGCCGAGCGCCCCGCCGATCGCTTCCTCGCTCAGGCGCAGGCCCGGCTCCAGCTCACCGTCGAGCACCCGCTCGCGCAGCATGTCGGCGACCTTCTGCGCGGTGCTCGCGCGCTCCAGGTCAGCCTTGTTCTGGGCCAGCGTCGACACCCACGTCTCGGTCACCTCAGCAGTCTATTTGCAGGATCGTTCGATTGCACTATCGTAGAATCGTTCAACAATCCCACAATCCACCGATCGAGCGCGCAAGAGGGAGGACGGTCATGGACGTGAACGCGGACCTGGGCGAGGGCTTCGGCCACTGGACCCTGGGCGACGACAAAGCCCTGCTGGCCGTCGTCACCAGCGCGAACATCGCCTGCGGCTACCACGCCGGCGACGCCGACACCATGCGCGCGACCTGCATCCAGGCCGCAGCGGCGGGGGTGGCGATAGGCGCCCACGTCGGCTACCGAGACCTACCGGGCTTCGGCCGCCGCTTCATCGACGTCGCCCCGGACACCCTGACGAACGAGGTCCTCGCCCAACTGGGAGCCCTGGCGACTTTCGCCAGAGCCGCAGGCACCCGGATCTCGTACGTCAAACCACACGGCGCCCTCTACAACACCCTCGTCCGCCACGAGGCCCAGGCAGACGCCGTGGTGGACGCGGTCCGCCTGTTCGACCCGACCCTCGCAGTACTGGGCCCACCAGGCGCGGTCTGGCTGAAACGAGCCTCGGTAGCGGGTCTGCGCATCTGGCACGAGGCGTTTGCGGACCGCGCCTACACCCCCTCCGGCACGCTGGTACCACGCACCGAACCAGGAGCCGTCCTACGAGACCCGGCGGAGATCGCGGCCCGCTGCGTCCAACTGGCAACCGAGGGCTGGCTCCGCAGCGTCTCCGGCCGCCCGGTCCGAATCCAGGCCGACTCGATCTGCGTGCACGGCGACACCCCGAACGCCGTCGAGACAGCCCGAGCCGTCCGCACAGCCCTGGAGGCGGCAGGCGTACCGGTGGCCAGGGTGGAGTCCCCACTCCGCCACACCCGCCAAGCAGTCTGACAACGCCCGACCACCCGACGGGCCCAAGCCGGACGCTCACCCGGAGGTGGCCCAGCCAGCCCGCATCCGACCCTCGACCCCGCCCGACGGCCGGCCCAGTCACGCCCGCGCCCAGCTCTCGAACCGACCCGGCAGCCGCCTCCGCGCCCAGCCCCGCCACCCGAACCCGTTCGGCTGCCCGTCCAATCACCCGCGACCAGGCCGGTCTGTCGCATCAGAGCGGCACCCCCACCAGCACAGCCGCTCGCGTCTCGCCCCGCCCTGTGCTCGGACCCCGCCCGGCGGCCACCCGTGCCCTGCGCTCGGACCCGCCCGGCGGCCACCCGTGCCCTGCGCTCGGACCCGCCCGGCGGCCACCCGTGCCCTGCGCTCGGACCCGCCCGGCGGCCACCCCGCGCTCTGCGCTCAGGCCCGCCCGGCGGCCACCCCGCGCTCTGCACTCGGACCCGCCCGGCGGCCACCCCGCGCTCTGCGCTCAGGCCCGCCCGGCGGCGAGTCCGCGCTCTGCGCTCAGGCCCGCCCGGCGGCCACCCCGCGCTCTGCGCTCAGGCCCGCCCGGCGGCGAGTCCGCGCTCTGCGCTCAGGCCCGCCCGGCAGCCACCCCGCGCCCTGCCCTCGAACCCGCCCGGCAGCCATCCGCGCCCTGCGCTCGAACCCACCCCGCGCCCAGCCCGGCAGCCCAGCCCAGCAGCCCAGCCACCCCGCGTCCAGCCCAGGTCAGACGGTCTGCCGCACCAAAGCCGCCGCCCCCACCAACCCGGCCTCTCCACCCAGCTCCGCAGCCCGCACCTCAAGCCCACCCAGGTACGACAACCCGGCATGCGTCTTCAAGGCCCGCCGAACCGGCTCGAACAACAACTCCCCAGCCTGCGCCACCCCACCCCCGATGACGGCCAACTCCAGATCACACACCGCAGCCGCCCCGGCGATGGCAACGCCCACCGCCCGCCCGGCCCGCTCGAACGCCTCCTGCGGAATCTCCTCACCGGCCAGCGCGGCGGCAGCCAGCAGGGCAGCGTCCGCATCATCCGGCGCCCGCCACCCGGCCCGCCGAGCCCAGGCCACCATCCGCGGACCGCTCGCCACGGTCTCCACACACCCGCGCCCGCCGCAGGTGCAAGGCAGGCCGTCGGGCTCCACCACGATGTGGCCGATGTGCCCCGCGTTGCCGGTACGCCCGCCGAACGGCCGTCCGTCCAGCACGAGGCCGCCACCGACGCCCGTCGACACGACCAGGCCGACCATGAACGTGCTGCCCTGCCCGGCGCCGCGCCAGTGCTCGCCGAGCGCCATGCACACGCCGTCACCCGCGAGCTCCACCGGCACGCCGGGGAACAGCGACGCCACGGACTCGCGCAGCGGGAACGCCCGCCACGAGGGCACGTTGATCGGGGAGACGGTGCCGGCAACGGCATCCACGGGGCCTGCCGAGGCGATGCCCACGCCCGCGACGGCCGAGTCCTGGACCACCGAGGAGATCACCGAGGCCACTGCGTCCCAGGGGTTCGAGGACGGCGTCGGCACTCGCGCGGAACGCACCACGGAGCCGAAGGGGTCCACCAGGGCGGCGGCGATCTTGGTGCCGCCGAAGTCCAGTGCCAGCACCAGATCAGTCACGGTGAGGCAGCTTAACCAGCCACTTCGAGCCGGATGGGCGCAGTGGTCCGCACCAGGTCACCCGCACTCACGCGCACCACGGCCGGCCACGTGCCCGGTGTGGCCCACGAAGGAGCGGCGAGCGTGAAGTCGAGCGGCAGGCGGCCCTGCGCCGGCAGCAACCCGCCCACGCAGAACGGGCCGGCGAACTCCCACGACGACCTCGGCGACAGCAACCGGGCCTGGACCGGCAGGTCGCCGTGGGCCCCGGAGGCCATGACCACCCGCAGCAACGCGGACTCGCCCGGCCGCACCGACACGTGCGAAGGCGACGAGGCCACCCACAGCACCTCGACCGGGTCGTCGGCGTCCCACTCGGGGACGGTCAGCAGCGCGACGTCGTAGACCTCGAACGGCAGGCCCTCCAACGTCGCACGTACGGGGTGGCAGCCCGGTGTGCGCGGCGGCTCCAGCTGCACCTCGGCCGACACGTGACCGCCTGCCGGCAGCGACACCGGCAGTTCGGTCCACGACGACGACCAGCCATCGGGCAGCGAGAGACGGACGACGCCGGAGAACTTCGAGCCGTCCGACACGGCCACCACGCGCAGCCTGGTCGGGCCGAGCACCTCCAGGTGGACGTTCGCGGGCAGCCCGCCCAACGGCGCGGGCTCGTGCAGCCAGTAGCGCGCGAACACCGGCGTCACCGCGGGTGAGACGGGTCCGAGCGGCGGACCGGCCAGCGCCAGCCTGGCCGCCACGGAGGGCAGCGTGCCGCTGGCGGGCGACCGTGAACCCAGCACGGCGTGCAGCGACGACGGGCCGAGGTGACCCACGTCGTTCCACAGCGTGAACGTCGTGGAGCCGACCATCTTCTCGCCGACCTCGCTGTGCCACACGCTGATCGGACCGACGAGACGAGGCGCCTCGAGCGCGGGACCGTCGACGGCGACGAGGGAAGCGATCGGGTCGTACGACAGGACGTAGTGAGTGGATGCGATCTCGGTGCCGTAGCCGCGTTGCCAGCCGTGATCGACGTTGTCCTCGACCAACTCGTACGTGCGCCACCCGCGTGCGGGCACATCGCGCGCCAAGAACGTCACGGTCACGCCGTCCACCAACGTCGGCAGCACGGCACCGTCGAACTCCACGTGCACGTTGCGCTCGTACGGCAGATGCACGGACACGATGTCGGTACAGGCCGAAGGCAGCGAGTTCCACACGACCACTGACGAGTCCACAGAGGACGTCAACGCCTCCAAAGACCGCGAGACGACGTCGGACTGCAGGTCGAAGGCCTCCCGCGGGTGCGCCAGAGCAGCGCGGGAGAGCGCGGCGGACGGGAACGACGCCCCGGTCAGCCGAGCCGCGTGCGAAGCGAAAACAGCAGCGGGCGAGTCGTCGAGAGGAGCGCGCGGCAAGGGCACAGAGCCACGCACGTAGTAGTCGCGCGGCAACGAGCAGACGATCCGTGGCCACGTGTAGCGCGCGCTCCAGTCATGATGGATCGCCGTCACCCACGGGTTCGGAGCATCACGATCGGCACCGACCGGCAGCATCACGTGCGGTGCGAGAGCACCGGACCGCAGCTCCAGGAACGACGAGTAGACCGACCGCTCCGCCTCACCGAGCGACGAGGCCGCGAGCGACGGCCCGGACGGCAGCGACGACAGCACCGGCGCCACACCGACCACGTTGGACTCCGACCCGACGACCTCGACCCGGCCCTCGGAGATGAGCCGCAGCAGCAACGAGCGGTGCTGCGGGAACATGTCCCAGTACGGCTGCAGCAACTCCACGGACGTCACCGCGAACCGGTACGCGGGATCGGTCAGCGCCAGGTCCAGGTGCGCTCGCAGCGCGTCGAACGGCGCATCACCCGCGACGTGCCCGACGAGGTGCACCGTCCACCCCGGCGAACCCACCACCAGCGAGAACGTGCACGACTCCTCGCCAGAGCCAGACCGCACGACGGCCTGGGCGGGCACCACGGAACCCGGCGGGTGCTCGGACACGTCGACCGCGAGCTCGTAGCCGAACGGCCCCAGCACCAGCGAACCGCCGTGCCGCGGCGAGTGCAGGCCTGGCCCGGACACGTGCGCGTGCACCGGCCCGGACAACGCAGGTGAGGTCAGCCGCACCACCTGCAGCAGCGCGGTCCGAGGTCCGACGAACAGTTCGGTGGACTCGGCGGCGATCACCGGACGATCGCACCACTGTTCACCAGACGGCGAAATACCCCGATGGTGGCGTTCTACCGCTTGAGCATGCGCGTCAGGCCGGCGGCCACGGTCGTCGCCAGGATCCAGCCCGTCACGATCAGCCCCGACGCGATCCACTGCGACGCGCCCGGCGTCTGCCAGCGGTTCTTGTTGCCGAAGTCGACGATCGGCACCACCAGGTCGATCGTGTAGAGCCACGCGTTCCACGGCAGGTGGTCGTCGTCGTTGATCTCGACCAGCGGTCCCTTGACGTGGAACCAGATGCTGCCGACGACCCACGCCGCGATCAGCCACCCCAGCGCCCGCGCCGGCCGGTAGCCGTACCCGACCATCGACCGCTGCAGGAAGCTCCACAGCAGCACCAACGGCCCGAAGAACCGCATGCCCTCGGCGACCGCCTTGTACCGCAGGCGTTGCTTCTCGATCAGCACGGTCGAGGCGTGCTCCTCGTTGCCCGCCGCGGTCAGCATCTCGGCGAACTGGTCGTACGGTCGCGGGTGGTAGCTGCGTCGCATCGCCTGCCGCAGCCAGCGCAGCCGTTGCTGCACCTGATCGTCGTCACGCAGGTTGATCGGGTACGCGAGGGAGTCGTAGCGGAAGTCGTCGAGGTCGATGAAACCCGTGGTGTTCCAGAAGTTCTCGTTGTCGTCCAACGACGTGCAGCGCGCCTGCCGCAGCGTCACGAGACCCTTGGGCGGCGACACGACGTTGAGCATCAGCTCCTGCACCTGCATGCCCATGGCGTTCAACGCGTGGCTGTCGAGCTTGTAACCGAGCACCGCGCCGTTGAAGTTCGCCATGCGGCCGATCACCGCGCGACGGCACCGCACGCCGCCGTGCGCGACGAACTCCTTGTCACCACGTGCGCAGATGAGGTCACGGCCGATCGTGGCGCCGCCGATGTCGAGCGACGGCTTCTCGCGCGGCTGGTGCCGGTACTTGCCCGGCTTGATCAACCGGCTGCCGCGCAGGTCGAGGTTCGCGCCGACGGTGATGCCGCGCAGCTCCAGGCCGCCGGACACCTCCGACTCGCGCACCACGAAGTTGCTGCCGATCTGGGAACGGTTGGCCAGCACGGCATCCGCGGCCGGATTGTCCACAGTGGCCCGTTCGATCGTGATGCTGCCGCGCACGTGCGTGTCGACCATGCGCAGCTGGCCCTTGATCTTCACCCCGCGCCCGACGACGTCACCGCCGATCTCTGCGCCGTCGACGTGAAGCGCGCGGCCGGAGCCGGTCGGATCAGTGCCCACCGAAGGCGGCGAGACGGCGTCTAAAACGGCCTCTGCCAGCGAGAACGTGCCACCGATCTTCGCGTTGACCGCGCGGATCGTGCCCTGGCTGGTGAACCCGCGGTCGAGCTCCAGGTCGCCGGACACGTCCACGCGGTCCAGGAAGAGCGTGGCGGACGGGTCTCCGTGCGGGTCGCTGGTGTGCTTGAAGTCCGATCCGCGCGAGAGCGTCGCGCCGCTCAACGACAGCGTCGAGCTGATGCGCGCGTTGGCCAGGAAGACGATGCCGTGCGAGGTGAACGCACCGAGGAAGTTGCCGCCGACCTGCATGCCGTTGCCGTTCAACGTGAAGCCGTCGGCGTTCTCCAGCACGGCGCTGCCGAGGTTGACGTTGCCGCCGATGCGCGCGCCCGCGAGCCGCACCTCGCCCTCGGTGACGATCCCGAACCCGAGCAACGCGCCCGCGACCGTCAGCCGGTCACCGTGCAGGCACAGCCCGCCGGGAACGCTGAACCTGGTGCCGCGCAACAGGACCGAGCCCGCGATCTCGGCGTCGGTGAAGTCGGTCAGGCCGGAGACGCGGCAGTCGAGCAACGAGACGTCGTTGCTGCTGCTCAGGTTGCGCGCCTCGAGACCGGGCAGGTCGCAGTCGGCGAACGAGATGCCGGCGAGGTTCGCCTGCCGCAGGTCCGGTGCCGCCTCGAACTGGCAGCGCTCGAACTCCAGCACGTACGGGACCTCGACCGCGCGCAGGTCGAGGACGTCGGTGACCACCCGGTCCACGACGCGGATGACGGGTGGGGTGCTCGGCTTCCGCCGAGGCAACCTCCACCCGCCACCACCAGAGTTGTCGTTCTCCCCCAACAGCCCCCGCAGCACGTCCGCCGCGGCGACTTTCCCCCTCGCCACCAGACCAGGCTAGGCGGGATCGCTCGGGCCGTGGTGCGTCGGGTCGAGCACGCGCGCCAGGAACTCCTGGGTGCGCTCCTCCTGCGGGTTGCCGATCACCTCGGCCGCCGGGCCCTCCTCGACGATGTAGCCGCCGTCCATGAAGATCACCTTGTCGGCGACCTCGCGGGCGAACTGCATCTCGTGCGTCACGACCAGCATCGTCATGCCCTCGTCGGCCAGCTGGCGCATGACGCCGAGCACGTCACCGACGAGCTCGGGGTCGAGAGCAGAGGTCGGCTCGTCGAACAGCATCACGTCCGGGTCCATCGACAGCGCGCGGGCGATCGCCACGCGCTGCTGCTGGCCGCCGGAGAGCTGCGCCGGCATCGAGTTGGCCTTCTCCTTCAACCCCACGCGGTCGAGGTTGCGCAGGGCGATCTCCTGCGCCTCCTTCTCGCCCCGCTTGAGCACCTTGCGCTGCGCGACGGTGAGGTTCGCGAGGACGTTGAGGTGCGAGAACAGGTTGAACGACTGGAAGACCATGCCGATCTTCGTGCGGGCCAGGTCGATGTCGACGTCCGGGTCGGTCAGCTCGACGCCGTTGACGACGATCTTGCCGTCGTTCGGCTCCTCGAGCAGGTTGACGCAGCGCAGCAGCGTCGACTTGCCGGAACCGGACGGGCCGATGATGCAGACCACGTCGCCGCGGTTGACCGTGACGTCGATGCCCTTGAGGACGTCCAGCGAGCCGAACGACTTCTTCAGGCCGGTGATCTCGACACTGATCTCGCTCACAGGACGGACACCTTCTTCCCGCCGGAGCGGCGCTCCAGATACCGCGAAAGGTACCCGAGAGGCAACGTGATGATCAGGTAGCAGAGGCCGACCACGAGGATCGGGGTGAGCGACGGGCTGCGGCTCAGCGTCTCGCGGCCGAACTTCGTCAGCTCGTACTGGTCACGCGCCAGTCCGATGATGTAGATCAGCGAGGAGTCCTTGGTCAGCAGGATCAGCTCGTTGGTCAGCGGCGGCAGGATGATCCGGAACGCCTGCGGGATCACGATGGTGATCATCGCGCGGCCCTGCGACATGCCGAGCGAGCGGGCCGCCTCGACCTGCCCCTTCGGCACGGCCTGGATGCCGGCGCGGATGGTCTCGGCCATGTAGGCGGCACCGACGATGCCGAGCGCCAGCATGACCGTGGAGTAGATGTCGAACTGGATCTGGAACGCGAGCGGCACGCCGAACGCCAGGCCGATGAACACCAGCAGAGCCGGGATGCCGCGGAAGAACTCGATGTAGATCGTCGCGATCCACCGGTACGGCGCGATCGACGAGAGCTTCATCAGCGCGAGGACCAGGCCCAGCGCGAGGCCGAACGCGAACCCGAGCGCGGTGTAGATGAGCGTGTTCTTCAACGCGATGGTGATGACGTTGGGGAACATGTCCCCCATCGTCTTGAAGTTGAAGAACGCCGTGCGGATCTGCTCCCAGTCGGCGAGGAACGCGATCACCACGGCGATGACGACGAGCAGCGTGTACTGCGAGTACCGGAAGTATTCGGCCCGCTTGCGCTTGGACAGCGCCATGGTACGACTCCTAGCGGATGTGGTTCGGACGCGAACGGGGCGGCGTCGTCCGCCGCCCCGCTCAGCTCAGATCGCTACTTCTTCTCCGGCGCCTTGCCGAACCACTTCTTGTAGATCTCGTCGTACTTGCCGCTCTCCTTGGCCTTCTTCAGGACCTCGTTGACCTTGGCGGCGAGCGCGGTGTTGCCCTTCTTGATGCCGATGCCGTACTGCTCGTTCGTGTCGAACTCGGCGGAGACGGCGGTGTCCGGGAACTCCTTGACGTAGTCGAGGAGCACGCCGTTGTCGTTGATCGCGGCGTCGACGGCACCGGTGCGCACGGCGGTCTCCATCAGCGGGAGGTCCTCGAACTGGATGACCTCGTAGCCGTTGGCGGCCTTGTTCTCGTTCGCGTAGATCTCACCGGTGGTGTCCTGCTGGACGCCGATCTTCTTGCCCTTGAGGTCCGCCAGCGCCTTGATCGGCGAGTCCTTCTTGACCAGCAGCGCCTGCGAGGCCTCGAAGTACGGGTCGGAGAAGTCGATCGACTGCTTGCGCTCTTCCTTGATCGTCATACCGGCGGCGGCGAGGTCGCACTGGTTCGCGTTGAAGCTCGCGCCGGACGTGATCGTCTCGAACTGGGTGTCGAAGATCTCCTGCTTGACCTTCAGTTCCTCGGCGATCAGGTCGACCAGGTCGACGTCGAAGCCGACGGTCTTGTCGCCTTCGGTGTACTGGAAAGGCTTGTAGGACAAGTGGGTGCAGGTGACGAGCTTGCCTTCCTTGACAAGCTTGATGCCACCGTCGGTGCTGCCACCACCGCTGTTGGTGCTCGTCGCGCAACCGGCGAGCGCGGTCAGCGCTAGGGCCGCTGCGGGCAGCAGGGCGAGCACGTGCCTGGGTCGACGAGCCACTGCGTCACTCCTCGTAACTGTCGCGGACGAGTGAACGGGATCCTGCCACTCGGGTGACGTGGTGGACAGCACGTGCGTGTTACAGGCCACTGCCTTGCAATGATTTTGCGTCAAATCGCCTTTTTGATCGCAGAATCTTGTGTGGTTTGGCTCAGATCACACAACTTCTTCACGTATTGCACACGGATGATTACGATCCGCGAGTGTCTCCTTGATCAGGATTTGATCACGACGGTGCTGGTCAGCGTGTTCTCTCGCTCATCAGACCTGCCACGAGAGCGGTCCAGCCCGTCTGGTGGGTCGCGCCGAGGCCTTCGCCCGTGTCCCCGTCGAAGTACTCGCTGAAGGTGACGTGCCTGCGCCAAAGAGGTGACTCGGAGGCCTCGATCCGCTTGCCGTCCGACGGCCGGCGCCCGTCGTGGTCGGGCAGGAAGAGCCCGACGAGCCGGTCGGACAACTCGTCCGCGACCTGGCCCGCGGTGACCCAGCGTCCCGAGTGCGTCGGCATCTCGACCTGGAACATGCCGTCGTGGAACGCGCAGACCGTGCGCAGCGCCTCGACCAGCAACGCGTTGGTGGGCAACCAGATCGGGCCGCGCCAGTTCGAGTTGCCACCGAACATCGGCGTGTGCGACTCGCCCGGCTCGTAGCCCATGCGGTGGTCCTGGCCCGCGACCTTGACCTCCAGACCCTCGCGGTGGGCCGCGCTGAGCGAGCGGATCCCGTGCGGTGACAGGAACTCCTGCTCGTCGAGCATCCGGTGCAGCACGCGCTTGAGCTTGGTCTCGTCCAGCAACGACACGAACGCGCCGCGCTCGTAGTGGAACGTGATGAACTGCCGGAGCTCGGGCCGTCGCTTGAGCAGGTGTTCCAGCCGGCTGGTGAATCCCCGCAGCTCCTCGAGCACCCACGGCTCCAGCACCGCCGAGGCCAGCAACGGGATCAGGCCGACCATCGACCGCACGCGCACCGGCTCGGACTCGACGCCGCCGTCGGGACGGCGCCGTGACACCCGGTCGTAGCAGAAGCCGTCCTCGTCGTGCCAGATCCCGCCACCGTGCGAACCGAAGTGCGTGAACGCCTCCGCGATCGACAGGAAGTGCTCGACGAACTTCGTCGCGACGTCCTCATAGGACTCGTCGTCGCGCGCCAGCTCCAGCGCGATCTGCATGAGGTGCAGGCTGTACGCGGCCATCCACGACGTGGCGTCGGACTGCTCCAGCCGCCACTCGCCGAGCATCGGCTCCGACCGGTTGACCGGCCCGATGTTGTCCATGCCGAGGAACCCGCCCTCGAACAGGTAGCTGCCGTCGGCGTCCTTGCGGTTGACCCACCACGAGAAGTTGAGCAGCAGCTTGTGGAAGACCTTGGCGAGGAACGCCCGGTCCCGGCTGCCGTCCGCGCGGTAGACCTGCAACGCCGCCCACGCGTGCACCGGCGGGTTGACGTCGCCGAACTCCCATTCGTAGGCGGGGATCTGGCCGTTCGGGTGCATCATCCACTCACGGCAGAACAGCAGCAGCTGCTCCTTCGCGAACGCCGGGTCGACCAGCGTGAACGGGATCGTGTGGAAAGCCAGGTCCCACGCCGCGAACCACGGGTACTCCCACTCGTCCGGCATCGAGATGACGTCGGCGACGTCGAGGTGCCGCCAGTGCACGTTGCGCGCCTGGGGCGTCCGCCTGCTCGACGGCGCTTCCGGCTTCGTCGGGTCGCCGTCGAGCCAGTCGCGCGTGCGGAACCGGTAGTGCTGCTTCGTCCACATGAGACCCGCGAGCGCACGCCGCAACACGTGCTTCTCTTCAAGGCTGGTCTGCGGCGCGATGGCGTCGTGGAACTCGTCGGCCTCGGCCTTCCGCGCGGCCACGGTCTCGCCGAAGCTCGGCCCGAACGGGTCCAGGTGCCCGTCGCCGCCGATGAGCCGCAGCCGGATCGTCACCGTCTCGCCCGGCTCCACCGGGTCGAACGAGTACCAGGCCGCGAACTTCGTGCCCGCCACTCCCGTCTCGTCCGGCCCCACCACCTGGCAGCTGCTCGTGCTGCCGCGCACCACGTAGTCGCAGACGCCGTCCTTGGCCCACGGCGACGGGTTCCGCTCGGCCCCGAAGAGCGCCACCTCGTTGCTCTCGTTGTCCGTCATGAGCATCGACGGCGAGTCGTCGAGATGCAGCGTGTACCGGCCGAGGTTGCCGTGGTCAGCCGTGACCTTCCGTCCGGCCGTGGTGCTCGCAACGAGCTGACACGGCCGTTGATCCCGCCCCCACGCCCACGTGTTCCGGAACCAGAGCTGAGGCAGGAGGTGCAACGGCGCGTCCTCGGGCCCGTGGTTGGTAGCGCTGATCTCGATGCAGATGTCGTCCGTCTCGGCCTTCGCATACGTGACCTGCACGTCGAAGAACCGGTTCTCGTCGAGCACGCCGGTGTCACTCAGCTCGGGCTCGCGGTTCTCCCGCCCCGCGTTGCGCGCCATCTCCCGCAGCTGCGCGTACGGGAACTCCCGCTGCGGATACCGGTAGACCACCTGCATCCAGGAGTGCGTGGGCGTCCCGTCGGTGACCCACCAGTGCTCCTTGACGTCCTCGCCGTGATTGCCCTCTTCGTTGGCGAGGCCGAAGTACCGCTCCTTGAGGAACGGGTCCTTGCCGTTCCACAGGGCAACGGCGAAGTTCATGAACCCGTGCACGTCACAAATGCCGGCGATGCCGTCCTCGCCCCACCGGTAGGCGCGCGAACGAGCGTGGTCGAACGGGAACGAGGCCCACGCGTCACCCTCGGGCGAGTAGTCCTCGCGGACCGTGCCCCACTGGCGACCCGAGAGGTACGGCCCCCACAGCCGCCACGGCGAGGTCGGGTTGTCCGACTCCGCGAGACGCGCCCGTTCCGCTTGTTCGCCCATCGCCCCAGTGTGGGACACCAGGTAGGACGGCTGGTCGGGCCCACGTCTCGGTTGAGTCCTTCCTCACTCGACACCGGGTGGAGCCGAGGGCCGGGCATGACCTGAACGGCTCATTTCGGCCCTGTCCACAGGTACCTCCGCTTGGGGCTGGTCCGCGCGCCTTCGGCCCTGGCCAGACCTTCCCCGATCAGCTCTTCCAGCCGGATCAGCACGGTCGGGCGTGAGTACCCGGTCGCCGCGATGAGGTCCTTGGCGCTGGCCGAACCCAGTGTGCGCAGCACTTCGGCGACGTCGGTCTGGAGCGGGGTGCCGGTGAAGAGGTCGGGAGTCTCGGCCGGTGCCCCCAGTGAGTACGTGGCGTATCGGCGGCCACCTGTGCGCACGGCGAGGCCGTTGTTCACCAGGTCGCGCAGCACCGCTGTCGCATCGGCTTGGTTCGCGCCGAACTGCCGAAGAGCCGCGTTGCTGATCGAGCGGCCGTGGTACATCGTCGCGAGGGCGAGTTCGTGCAGCTGGGTGAGCCCCGGTTCGCGCAACCGGGCGAGCCACTGGCGCGTGGCCGGGTCGAGCAGCTCCGACCTGCTGAACTCGACCTCGAACCGATTCGCGAAGTTGCGGAAGATCGGCCTTGCCAGGCCGGACCGCTGCAGTTCTTTGATCATCGACGGGATGCCGGAGGCCCTGTTCTCGGCGACGAGTCGGTCGCTCAACGGCAGGTAGGTGTCAGACAGCAACGAGGCCAGGAACGAGTTGCGTGATGAGCTCACTCCCTCGGCACCGAGATCCTCGAGCACCACAGGTCCGAAGAGTCCTCCTGAGCTGCGTACCAGCAGTCGGTCGGGGTGCAGTTCGATCTGGACCTGGGTGCCACGGGTCACGCCGCTGTAGTCGCGGTGCAGCAGGGCGTTCACCACTGCTTCCCGGACGGCTTCCATGGGGTAGTCGAGCTGTTCGCGACGACCGCTGCCGTCGACGTGGGTGCGAACTCGCATGTGCCGGCGCAGCACCGCCATCGTCTCGGACACGAGTTCCGGGACCGGGCCGCGAATCACCGGGTTGTCGTCGAAGCGCGGTCCGGTCTCGTCGCCACTGAACACCACGACCGAGACGGTCAGTTGCGGGAAGTGCTGCTGGGGATAGCTGCCGAAGGTCAGCAACCCGCCCAATGACGGCACCAACGCACCGTTCTCGGCTCGTACCAGCACTCGCAGACGTTCCAGGGCTGCGACCTCGTCCAGGTCGCGAAAGGCTCGCGACGTTTGCCGCACACGTTCGAGGGTGCGTCCGAAGGAGACACGGTCCAGGTCGCCGATCCCCGCGTCCGCCACGGCTTCGAGGTCGTAGCGCGGCTGACCGCGGTTGGCGATGGCCAAGCCGATCTCTGCCTGGGTCATCCTGCGATCCCCGTCGCCCACCCGCACGTAGGAGCCCGTGGCGATGCCTTTGGACGCCACGTAGCACGGACGGTTGTCGGAAGGCAGCGGATCGATCTCTGCCACGACGATCGGTAGGCCCTCGACCTCGACGACGTCCACCGCGATGCGCAACGGAGGGTGGAGGCAGTCGCTGGCCAACGCGGACAGATCGTCGCGCAGTTTGGCCGCGTCGAGGAGTCGGACCGGACGAAAACCATCGTTCTCGTCCAGTCCGAGCACGAGCGTGCCGCCGTTGGTGTTGGCGAAGGCGGAAAGGCTTTCGGCAGCGCTCTTCGGCAAGCCACCCGCTGCCGACTTCGCTTCCACGTCGCTCATCTCCGCGCCCGTCCGGCGCAGGCGTTCGATGAGCGACTGCAGAGTCGATGCTTCCAAGCGTGCCTACTCTCAACTCTCAAACCGCAGTTGAGAGTAGCTTAGAGTAGTTGAGAGTAGCGGGAATCAGCTCTGCCTGGACTGCGCGTCCAGCACCAGGGCGATCGCCTCCGTGACCCGAGCCGCGTGCGCCAGATGCAGCCACTCGTCCGGAACGTGGCAGTTCGAGTCCGGCCCGATCACCCCGGTCACCACGAACTGCGCGGCGGGGTACGCCTCGTGCAGCAACCCCATGAACGGGATCGACCCACCCAAGGACACCGTCCGCCACGGCGCCCCGAAGATCTCCTTGCCGGCGTCGTCCAGCACGGCGGTCAGCCACGGAGCCAGCTCGGGCGCGTTCCAGCCGTCGGCCGACTCGACCCGGGACAGCTCCACGGTCGCGTTGTAGGGCACGTCGGTGGTGAGCTTCGCACGCACCGCTTCCAAAGCCACCGAGGCGGACGCCGTCGGCGGCAGCCGGAACGACAGCACCAGCGAGGTGAACGGCCGCAGCACGTTGCCCGCGTCGTCCGGCAGGGGCAGGCCCTCGGCGCCGGTGACGGACAGGGTCGGGCGCCACCCGGAGTTCAGCGCCAGCTCGACCTCGTCGGAGGAGACGGGCTGCAGGTCGCCGACGCGCGGCACCGGGTCCCACAGGGCACCGGGCGCGGCCTCGACGGCCTCGCGGACCTCGGCCAGGCGTCCGGCCGGGATCTCGACGTGCATCTCCGGCACGAGGATCTCGCCGGTGGTGGAGTCCTCGATCCGGTCCAGCAGCTGGCGGGCGATCCGGAACGACGACGGCACGATGCCCGACGCCATGCCCGAGTGCAGGCCGCCGTCCAGCACCCGCACGGTGGCCGTGACCTGCACGAGTCCGCGCAGCGACGTCGTCAGCCACATGCGGTCGTAGTCGGAGCCGCCCGAGTCGAGGCACACGACCAGAGCCACGCGCCCCAGTTGTGCGGACAGGTGCTCCAGGTAGGCGGGCAGGTCGGGCGAGCCCGACTCCTCGCCGGTCTCCAGCAGCACGACGCAACGGGAGTGCGAGCCGCCCGCCGCGCGCACGGCCTCGATCGCGGCGATCGCGGCATATCCGGAGTAACCGTCGTCGGCGGCGCCACGGCCGTAGAGACGTCCGTCACGCAGAACTGGGGTCCACGGGCCGAGCCCTTCGCCCCAGCCACCCACCGGCGGCTGCTTGTCCAGGTGTCCGTAGAGCAACACCGTGTCGTCGCCCGAGTTACCGGACGCGGGGACGTCGACCACCAGCAGCGGGGTTCGTCCCGCCAGTTGGACGACTTCGAGCGTCGCTCCGGGGAGGTCTCGTGACTCGATCCAGAGGCGCACGTGCTCGATCGCGGCTGCCAACTCTCCGTGTTCTTCCCAGGCGGGGTCGAACGCGGGCGAGATCGCCGGCACGGCGACGAGCTGAGACAGGCTCGGGACGATGTCGTCGTCCCAGAGCGTCCTGACAGTGCTGGTCACAACTGAGCGGTCCACTTCTCGATCCTGTCACGACTCCGCCTCCGCCCGCGTCCGTAGCCTCTATCCCTGAGACCTCGAACTAAGTTAACGATCGGTAACCGGGACAGCGACGTCCGGTAGTCGGACGGCCTAGTCGGAGGACAAAAGGTCGAACTTCCGACTGTTGTCGCTGATCAGAACGTTGACTCGTGTGTTACGAAGTGGGACGGGTCTCACCAACTCGGGTGAGGCCGTGTCAGGATGTGGTCGTAAGCCACCGTCACCGTCGACGGCTGCCTCCGGCCCCACAGGGTTGGCGGCGACCGCCGACGTCGCCGCACGAGGTCGTCACGAGCGATCAGGCGGTCGGAGAAGACAGAGGAGAAGGCGCATGTCGTCCCCTGAGCAATGGACGCACCCTGAGCCGGATGCAGCGCCGGCCGCCACTGCCGCGAAACCGACAGCGGAACAGGTGATCGCAGGCTTGCGAGCGACAGACGAGGGCGGCGCCGACCTGGTGCAGCTCCTCACCCCCGAGGGTGAGCGGGTGACCCACCCCGACTTCGACATCGACATCACGGCGGAGGAGCTGCGCGGTCTGTACCGCGACATGGTCCTGATCCGCCGGGTCGACCGCGAGGCGAACGCCCTGCAGCGCAAGGGCCAGCTCGGCATCTGGGTGCCGCTGCTCGGTCAGGAGGCCGCGCAGATCGGTGCCGGTCGCGCGATGCGCCAGACCGACATGGCGTTCCCGAGCTACCGCGAGCACGGCATCGCGTGGACGCGCGGGATCAACCCGACGGAGCTGCTCGGCATCTTCCGCGGCACGGACCAGGGCACCTGGGACCCGGTCGAGAAGCGCTTCCACCCGTACACGATCGTCATCGGCAACCAGGTCCTCAACGCGGCCGGCTACGCGATGGGCCAGAAGTTCGACGGCAAGGTCGGCGACGACGAGGGAGAAGCCACCATGTGCTTCTTCGGCGACGGCGCGACCAGCCAGGGTGACGTGCACGAGGGCTTCGTGTGGGCCGCGGTCTACGACGCGCCGCTCGTCTTCTTCTGCCAGAACAACCAGTGGGCGATCTCCGAGCCCACCGAGCGCCAGTCGCGCCTGCCGCTGTACCAGCGCGCCCGCGGCTACGGCTTCCCCGGCATCCGCGTCGACGGCAACGACGTCCTCGCGACGCTCGCCGTGACGAAGTGGGCGCTGGACGAGTGCCGCCACGGCAACGGCCCGATCCTGATCGAGGCGTTCACCTACCGGATGGACGCGCACACCACCTCCGACGACCCGACGCGCTACCGGCTGTCGGACGAGCTCGAGATGTGGAAGCTCAAGGACCCGATCGAGCGCGTGAAGGTCTACCTGGTCCGCCAGCAGTGGGCCGACCACGAGTTCTTCGAGAGCGTCGAGGCGGACGCCGACAAGCTGGGCGAGGAGCTGCGGGAGTTCTGCACGAACATGCCCGACCCGCCCGCTGAACGGATCTTCAGCAACGTGTACGCCGAGGGCAGCCCCGTCCTCGACGCGCAGCGCGACGAATTCCTCGACTACGTCTCGGGTTTTGCTGGAGGTGAGCACTGATGGCTGCTCCGACCATGGACCGTTCCACAGCTGCTGCCCCGGCGTCCCCGGTGCAGACGCTCACGATCTCCAAAGCCCTGAACATGGGCCTGCGGGCGGCGATGGAAGCCAACCCCAAGGTCATCATGATGGGCGAGGACATCGGCAAGCTCGGCGGCGTCTTCCGCATCACCGACGGCCTGCAGAAGGACTTCGGTGAGCAGCGCGTGCTCGACACGCCGCTCGCGGAGTCCGGCATCATCGGCACCGCCGTCGGCCTCGCGATCCGCGGCTACCGCCCGGTGTGCGAGATCCAGTTCGACGGCTTCATCTTCCCGGGCTTCGACCAGATCGTGTCGCAGGTCGCGAAGCTGCACTACCGCACCCAGGGCAAGATCAAGCTGCCCATCGTGATCCGCGTGCCGTTCGGTGGCGGCATCGGTGCCGTCGAGCACCACTCGGAGTCCCCGGAGTCGTACTTCGCGCACACCGCCGGCCTCAAGGTCGTCTCGTGCTCGAACCCGGCCGACGCGTACTGGATGATCCAGCAGGCGATCGACAGCGACGACCCGGTGCTGTTCTTCGAGCCGAAGCGCCGTTACTACGAGAAGGGCGAGGTCGACACCACGGCCCAGCCCGGCAAGCTGTTCGAGTCGCGCGTGCTGCGTTCCGGCACGGACGCCACGTTGGTCGCGTACGGCCCGATGGTCCGCACGTCGCTGGACGCGGCCAACGCGGCCGCGGAGGACGGCACGTCGCTCGAGGTCATCGACCTGCGCACGCTGTCGCCGCTGGACCTCGCGCCGGTCTACGACTCGGTGCGCCGCACCGGCCGTCTGATCGTCGTGTCCGAGGCGCCGTCCGAGTCCTCGATCAGCAGCGAGATTGCAGCCAAGGTCCAGCAGGAGTGCTTCTACTCCTTGCAGGCACCGGTGCTGCGGGTGACCGGTTTCGACACCCCGTACCCGCCGTCGAAGCTCGAGGAGGAGTTCCTCCCCGACCTCGACCGGGTGCTGCACGCCGTCGACCGCTCTCTCGCCTGGTAAGGGGACAACCGGAAATGCCGCAGTACAAGCAATTCCCCTTGCCCGACACGGCAGAGGGGCTGACCGAGGCCGACATCCTCACCTGGCACGTCAAGCCCGGTGACACCGTCAAGGTCAACCAGATCATCGTCGAGATCGAGACGGCCAAGGCCGCCGTCGAGCTGCCGTGCCCGTGGGCCGGCGTCGTGACGGAGCTGCTGGCCGAGCCCGGCCAGACCGTCGAGGTCGGCGTCCCGATCATCACGATCGACACCGACCCCGGTGGCGCGGCCGCACCCGCACCCGCGCCTGCTCCCGTTGCGGCGGAGGCGAACGGCACCTCGTCCGGCAAGATCGGCGAGGAGATGCCGGGCGGGCGCATCGCGACGCTCGTCGGCTACGGCCCGAAGTCCGGTACCGCGAAACGCCGTGCCCGCAAGGACTCCGCGCCCGCCGCGGCTCCGGTCGCGGCTCCGGCCGCCGCTCCGGCCGCGGTCGTCGTGGCCCCGCCGGCTCCTGCTCCCGTGGCCCCCGTCGTGGTGGCCGCGCCGGTGCGGGCTCCTGGCGGGTACGTGCCGCTGGCCAAGCCGCCGGTGCGCAAGCTGGCCAAGGACCTCGGCGTCGACCTGCACGCGCTCGCGGGCTCGGGCCCCGGCGGCGTCATCACCCGTGAGGACGTCGAAAGCGCCGTCGCCGCACCGGTCGCGGCTCCGGCAGCGTCCTCTGTGGACAACGGCTCGCGTGAACGCCGGGTGCCCATCAAGGGTGTCCGCAAGGCGACCGCGCAGGCGATGGTGGACAGCGCGTTCACCGCGCCGCACGTCACCGAGTTCCTGACGGTCGACGTCACGCCGATGATGGAACTGCGCGCACGCTTGAAGAACGCGCCGGAGTTCCGCGGTGTGAAGCTGACGCCCCTCGCGTTCTGCGCGAAGGCGATCATCCTCGCGGCCCGCCGCACGCCCGACGTCAACGCGACGTGGGACGCGGCGGCGAACGAGATCGTCTATAAGGACTACGTCCACCTGGGCATCGCGGCCGCCACGCCGCGCGGCCTGGTGGTGCCGAAGGTCCGCGACGCCGACCGGATGTCGTTGAAGGAACTGGCGGTCGCGCTCGACGAGCTCGCCACGGTCGCCCGCGAGGGCAAGACGTCGCCGGCCGACATGATGAACGGCACCATCACGATCACCAACGTCGGCGTCTTCGGCGTCGACACCGGCACGCCGATCCTCAACCCCGGCGAGTCCGCGATCCTCGCCCTGGGCGCGATCCGCGACATGCCGTGGGTGGTCGACGGCGAGATCAAGATCCGCAAGATCTGCCAGCTCGCGCTCTCCTTCGACCACCGCGTGGTCGACGGGCAGCAGGGCTCGCAGTTCCTGGCCGACGTCGGCGCGCTGCTGGCCGAGCCGGGCATCGCGATGACCTACTGAGGCAGCTCCGAGAAGGCCCCCGTGCTCCGGCGCGGGGGCCTTTTCGCTGTTCAACCACCCAATCGGGCAATCGGGTTTGACTCTCCACCTACTGGAGACTGCAGAGTTCTCCCGTGACGCGCTACCAGATCGGCGAGCTCGCCAGGATGACCGGACTCACCGTCCGCACCATCAGGTTCTACTCCGACTCGGGCCTCATCCCGCCCGCGGACAGGACCACCGGCGGCTACCGCACCTACGACACCGAAGCGGTGGCGAGGCTGAAACTCGTCCGCACGCTGCGGGACCTGGGCGTGGACCTGCCGACCGCCGGCAGGGTGCTGGCCCGCGAGGTGTCGGTGACCGACGTGGCGCGTGCACACGCAGACGCGATCGACGCGCAGATGAAGACGTTGCGGCTCAGGCGAGCCGTGCTGCGCGCCGTCGCCAAGGGAGGGGAGATGGAACTGATGAACGAGTTGGCACGCATGTCGGACGAGGAGCGCCAGCGGATCCTCGACGACTTCTTCGAGGAGGTGTTCGGGCCCTACGAGCTGGACCCGCAGTTCGAGCAGCACATGCGCTCCGTGCGCGTCGAACTGCCGGACGACCCGTCGACCGAGCAACTGGAAGCGTGGGTCGAGCTCGCCAAGCTCGTGCAGGACCCGGACTTCCGCGCCGTCGTGAAGCGGATGTCCCAGCAGCACGAGGAACAGCGCCGCAACGGCGCCGACCTGAGCCCGCCGCAGGGCGACCAGATGGAGGCGTTCAACTTCGCGATCGCCCAGGCACGCGAGGCGATCGACGCGGGCATCGCACCGCAGTCCGCCGAGGCCCGCGCAGTGGTGGACCGCGTGAACGCCAACTGGGCGGAGGCGCTGGGCCTGCCGAACGACGAGAGCGTCGTGGCGAGGCTGCGCGAGCTCTCCGACTTCGCGGACCCGCGTGCCGAGCGGTACTGGGTGCTGATCGCGAAGGTCAACGGCTGGCCCGCGATGCCGGACCACTCACGCGAGCGCGCCTGGCTGCGCGAAGCCGGCCAGCCGTTCGGCTAAACCTCCGTCACACCGCGGGAACCAGCTGGGCGCCCAGCTCGTTCCTGTGACAACGAAGGGGGAATCGCCATGTCGGCTCTGTTCGAAATTCTCGGGAGCGTGTTCGGCGACGCCTTCGGGCCGAGCGACGAGACCTACTCACCCGGCGACGCCGACGTCCACATCGACGGCGAGTGGCAGGAGGGCGAGCTGTTCTTCGGCCCCACCAGGGTCATCTGGGACGAGCGCATCATCTTCAGCGACGCGGAGGGCCGCGTCGAGCAGATCGTCGACCAGGACCCGCCGCACCCGAACTTCGTGGTGCTGCACTTCCGCCGCCCGCACGACACCGTGCTGCTGGCGGTGCACCGGCGGGAGCTCAAGCGGCTCGGCACGATCCTGACCCTGCCGCTCTGATCCGCGCGGCCCCTGCTGCCGTTGACACCCAACGGCCGGTAACGGGTGGTCGGACGTTGATCGCACTTCCGGCGCGGAAGTGGAGCGGGCGACCCGAAGGCCGCCCGCCCGACGTCACCTGATCTGCATCCCGGAGATCATCCGGGACACCACCAGCCGCTGAATCTCCGAAGTCCCCTCGAAGATGGTGAAGATCTTGGCGTCCCGGTGCATCCGCTCAACGGGGTGCTCACGGGTGTACCCGGCCCCACCCAGGATGTGGATCGCCCGCTCAGTCGCCCACACCGACACCTCGGACGCCTTGAGCTTCGACATCGACCCCTCACCCGCGGTGAACGGGACGTTGTTGCGCCCCATCCACGCCGCCCGCCACACCAGCAGCCGCGAGGCGTCGATCTCCATGCGCATGTTCGCGAGGTCGAACGCGATCGACTGGTTCTCGATGATCTTGCGCCCGAACGCCTCGCGGTCCTTCGCGTACTCCAGCGCGTAGTCGTAGGCGGCGCGGGCGACGCCCACGGCCATCGCGCCCACGGTCGGGCGGGTGGTCTCGAACGTGGCCATCGCCGCCTGGCCGCCGGCCTTCAACCCTTCACGGGCACGCGCAAGACGAGCCTCGAGACGCTCGCGACCGCCGAGCACGCAACGCCCAGGCACGCGCACGTCGTCCAGGAACACGTCGGCCGTGTGCGAGGCGCGCATGCCGTGCTTCTTGATCTTCCCCGGCGACGACAACCCCGGCGTACCGGGCGGGATGATGAAACCGGCCTGGCCACGAGATCCCAGCGACGGATCCACGACGGCGGTGACCACGTGCACGTTCGCGATGCCGCCGTTGGTGGCCCACGCCTTCTGGCCGTTCAGCACCCACTCGTCGGTGGCCTCGTCGTAACGGGCGCGAGTGCGGTAGCCGGCCACGTCGGAGCCCGCCTGGGGTTCGGAGGCGCAGAACGCGGCCAGCTTCGGGTCGGACTCGTCGCCGAAGCACTCCGGCACCCACTCGGCGAGCTGTTCCGGCTCGCCGCCCGCGAAGATGCCCGCCACGGCGAGGCCGGTGCCCATCAGGGCCAGCGCGATGCCGGCGTCACCCCAGAAGAGTTCCTCGGTCGCGATCGGCAGGGACAGGCCGATGGGGTCCGCGAACCAGGTGGCGAGGGACTCGAAGCCGTAGAGGCCGATCTTCGCCGCCTCCTGGATCACCGGCCACGGCGTCTCCTCGCGCTCGTCCCACTCGGAGGCCGCCGGCCTGATGACGTCGCGAGCGAAGCCGTGGACCCAGTCGCGCAGGTCGGTCTGGTCTTCGTTCAGCTCGAGCGAGAAGCCACCCACAGAAAGTCTCCTAAGCCTTCGGGATGTTGAACAGGCTCATGAACCCGGCCGCGAACCCCAGGTCGCCCTTCACCTTCAGCTTGCCCGTCATGAACAGCACGGGGGCGGAGGCGTTGCCGGTCGCGAGCTTGAGGAAGTCCGCCGGCGTCAGCGTCACGATGGCACGGGCCTCGCGCGTCACGCCCTTGTTGATCACGCAGGTGGCGTCTTCGATGATGGCCTCGTAGACGTCTTCGAGCACGTGGAAGTGCACGACCGCGCGAGTGGCGCCCGCCCGGTCCGCGCGGAAGTGGACCTCCATGCGGCGGAACACCTCGTCCAGCACGCGTACGCGCAGCGCGGGATCGGCGACGACGGCCTCGATCTGGTCCTTCGAGGCGCGCGAGATGATGCGGGCGAAGTTGGACGGGTCCATCTTCGCCAGGTCGAGGTCGGCGCCGCCGTCCGCCAGCGCGCCCAGCGCGTTGAGCAACGCGGCGAAGTCGTCGCGACCGAGCTTCTTCGGGTCGATGCCGCGGGCGATGACGTCGATGTTCACCTCGGCCAGCGCCGGGTCGTCCGGCTTGATCTGCTGCAACGTGCTGATCAGCTCGGCCGGGCTGAGCTTCGCGATCGCCTCGGTCGTGAGGTCGAGCGTCATGGACACACCTCCTGGTACCTACTCGCGAGTAAGACTACTCACCAGTAGATAGTGCGGCAAGCCGATCGGATAATCTTGCTGCTCCGAACTGAGGGGTAATGATGCGCACAGAAGGTCGAGCCAAGCGCTTGCCACGCGCGGTGCGTGAGCGGCAGATCATGGACGCTGCCGTCGACGTGTTCTCGCGGCTCGGCTTCCACGCGGCCTCCATGGACGAGATCTCCGAGGTCGCGGGCATCTCGAAGCCGATGCTCTACGCCTACCTCGGCTCGAAGGACGAGCTGTTCGCGACGTGCATCCGGCGCGAGGCCACCCGCATGATGGAGGCCATCGCGACGGGCGTCGAGCCCGACCAGGAACCCGACGTGCAGCTGTGGAGCGGGCTCAGGGCCTTCTTCGGGTTCGTCGGCGAGAACCGGGCGAGCTGGATGGTGCTGCACCGGCAGGCGTCCACGCAGGGCGGTCCGTTCGCGGTCGAGCTCACCGACATGCGCGGCCGGGCGGTGTCACTGGTCGCGGCGCTGCTCACCCAGTCCACCAAGGCGCCCGCGACCAAGCTGGAGGCCGAGTCGCTGGCCGCCGCGCTGGTCGGGGCCGGCGAGTCGCTCGCGGACTGGTGGCTGGACCACCCCGAGGAACCCGCCGGCGTCGTCGCGGCCCGCCTCATGAACCTCGTCTGGATGGGCTTCGGCGACCTGGTCGACGGCAACGTCTGGCATCCGCCGTCACGTCGTTGAGCCGACCAGGTGGGGTCCCTTGCCCCACACGGCGAACTCCCAGCCGTGCGCACCCTCCGAAGCCGAGAACTCGACACGGCCAGGGATGAGCAGCGGCTTCTTGAACCGGACGTCCACCGTCACGGCCTCGGGAAGCCGCCCCTCCAACGCGGCCAGGCAGCGCGCCTTCGTCCACATGCCGTGGGCGATCGCGCGCTGGAACCCGAACAGCTTGGCGCTCAACGGGTGCAGGTGGATCGGGTTCCGGTCACCGGACGCCGCGCCGTAGCGCCGTCCGATGTCCGCGGGCACCTTCCACACCGCCGAGCCGACGGGCCGCTCGAGCTCACCTGCGCTCGAAGACCCCCCGGTCCGCCGCAGATAGGTCGAAACCCCTTCCCAGACACCGGAAACCGACGTCACCACGTCGACCTGGGCGCCCTGCGGATGAGGCCGCAGGGCGCGTGCGGACACCGTGATCTCCAACGTCTCGTCCAACGTCAACGGACGTGACTGCGTGATCCGGTTCGCGACGTGCACGAGACCTGGCAACGGAAACGGGAACCCGGCGCCGGACATCAGCTTCATCTGCAACGGGAAGCCCAGCACGTGCGGGTACGTCAGCGGCAACGCGTCGCGCAGCCCGAACCCGCACACCGCGTTGTACGCCGCGAGGTGCTTCAGCGACACCTCGGCCGAAGCGGAAACAGGTTCGGCGGCAAGCGTTTCCCCGCGCCGCAACGACGTCAGGGCGGCACGCAACAGCATCAGGCCCCCAGCAGCATCTGGCCGCACACCCGCACGACGTTGCCGTTCACGCCGCCCGATCCCGGCGACGCGAACCACGCCACGGTCTCCGCGACGTCGGCCGGCAGCCCGCCCTGCGACAGGCTGTTCATCCGGCGCCCGACCTCACGGGTCGCGAACGGTACCGCCGCGGTCATCTTCGTCTCGATGAAACCGGGCGCCACGGCGTTGATGGTGCAGCCGCGAGCAGCGAGAACGGGTGCGAGCGTCTGCACCATCCCGATCACGCCGGCCTTCGAGGTGGCGTAGTTGGTCTGGCCGACGTTGCCCGCGATACCGGCGATCGACGACACCCCGACGATCCGCCCGCCCTCGCGCAGCACATCACCGTCCAGCAGCGCGGAGTTGATCCGCTCCTGGCAGGCGAGGTTGACCTCCAGCACCGAGTCCCACTTCGAGGAGTCCATGCGCGCCAACGTCTTGTCCCGCGTGATGCCTGCGTTGTGCACGACGATGTCGACACCGCCGTGCCGTTCCGTGAGATACGAGGTCAGCCGGGCGGGATCGCCGGTGATGTCGAGCTGCAACGCAGACCCGCCGACGGAGTTCGCGACCTTCGACAGCTCGTACCCGGCGGCGGGGACGTCGAGGCACACCACGTGCGCGCCGTCGCGGGCCAACGTCCCGGCGATCGCCTCACCGATGCCGCGCGAAGCGCCCGTGACCAGCGCGACCTTGCCCTCCAACGTGCCCACCGGCGTCACCCCGGAGACGCGGACGACCTGCCCTGACACGTACGCGGACCGTCCGGACAGCAGGAACCGCAGCGTCGACTCGACCCCGTCCTCGGCGCCGTCCGCCACGTACACGAGGTTGGCCGTGCCGCCGCGGCGCAGTTCCTTGCCGACCGACCGCACGAAGCCTTCGAGGGCCCGTTGCGCGATGGAGTCCGGTGAACGCCCGATCACGACCACCCGCCCGCACGGCCCGAGCTGCGTGATCGTGGGGTGGAAGAACTCGTGCAGCTGCTTCAGGTCGCCGACCGAGGAGATCTCCGACGCGTCGAACACCAGCGCGCCGTACGGGGCGGGGCCTGTCTCCAGCTGCTTCAGGAAGGGCAACCGGGTCGCGCCACCGACCAGCACCGGTGTGGCGAGCGCGGCGTCGCGGCGCAACGGGTACGGGTTCGGCAGGCCGAGCCTGCGCACGAGCTGACGGCCGAGCCCCGACCTCGCGAACTTCTGGTACCTGTCCACGTCACACAACCTACTCGCTAGTAAGTCTACCCGCTAGTAGGTAGTATGGCCGCATGCGAGTAGCGATCATCGGTGGCAACCGCATCCCGTTCGCCCGCTCGAACGGCCCGTACGCCACCGCGTCGAACCAGGACATGTTCACGACGGTGCTGGACGGGCTGGTCAGCCGCTTCGGCCTGCAGGGCGAGAGGCTCGGCGAGGTGGTCGCGGGAGCCGTCCTCAAGCACTCGCGCGACTTCAACCTCGTCCGCGAGTCGGTCCTGGGCAGCAGGCTCAGCCCGGAGACCCCCGCCTACGACCTGCAACAGGCGTGCGGCACCGGCCTGCAGGCGATCATCGCCGTGGCCAACAAGATCGCGCTCGGCCAGATCGAGGCGGGCATCGCGGGCGGCGTCGACACCACCAGCGACGCCCCGATCGGCGTGAACGAGAACTTCCGCAAGCTCCTGCTGGAGTTCAACCGCACCCGCAAGGTCAGCCTCCTCACGAGGCTGCGCCCGAGCCACGTCGTCCCGCACCTGCCGCGCAACGGCGAACCGCGCACCGGCATGTCCATGGGCGAGCACGCGGCCGTCACCGCGGCCCGGTACGAGATCACGCGCGAGGACCAGGACGAGCTGACCGCGCGCAGCCACCAGAACCTCACCCGGGCCTACGACGAGGGCTTCTTCGACGACCTCGTCACCCCGTACCTCGGCCTGGCGCGGGACCAGAACCTCCGCCCGGACAGCACCGCCGAGAAGCTCGCGAAGCTCAAGCCGGTCTTCGGCGACACGATGACCGCCGGCAACTCGACCCCGCTCTCCGACGGCGCCTCCGCGGTGCTGCTGGCCACCGAGGAGTGGGCCGCGGCGCGCAAACTGCCGGTCCTCGCCTACCTGACGTTCGCCGAGACCGCCGCCGTCGACTACGTGCACGGCGACGAAGGCCTGCTCATGGCACCCGTGCACGCCGCACCGCGGATGCTCGACAAGGCCGGCCTCATGTTGCAGGACTTCGACTTCTACGAGGTGCACGAGGCGTTCGCGTCGCAGGTGCTCGCCACGCTGAAGGCCTGGGAGAAGGAGCTCGGCGAGATCGACAGGGCCAGGCTGAACGTCAACGGCTCGTCGCTCGCCGCAGGGCACCCGTTCGCCGCGACCGGCGCCCGGATCGTGGCGACCCTGGCGAAGCTGTTGCACCAGAAGGGAAGTGGACGCGGATTCGTGTCCATTTGCGCCGCCGGAGGTCAAGGGATCACAGCGATTCTGGAACGGTGACGCACTTAGTCTTGCCGAACTCGACAGTCCCTCATGCACACTCTCAGTGTCGTTTCACAGCGACACTGGGGGTGGGATGCACGACCTGCAGGTTGATCCCGAGAGAGACCCGGTGCTGGCGCGCGCACTCGTCGGCACCCTCCGCGACGAATGGCGTCCGGCCGCCGACGCGATGCGATCGGCGCGCGAGTGGGAGCGCCGCGCCTACATCACGTTGACGCTGGCAGCGGCAGCGAAACGGCGCGTCGAGTGGCTCCTGAACTGGCTGAAGGCACACCCGGACGACAGCGATGCCGTGGCGGTGCACAACGCGATGGAGTCACTCAACGGCTCGTAGGCCGGTCTCCGATCAGTCGAGCAACGACCAGGCTGCGGTGCAGGACGCCGACACGGTGATCTGCTGCGCCTTCAGGTTCAGCTGGTCGACCATCCCCGCGGGCCCGGCCATCTCGAACGACGCCGCGCCGCTCATCATCCGCGGCTGGTAGTGCGCGCCGCCCTCGGTGTCGCCGATGCGCAGCAACGGCCCGAGCCGCCGCCCCAACGCCGATGCGTACCCCTCGGCACGTCGCAGTGCGTCTGCCACGGCCTCTTTCTGCGCCTCACGGATGGCCTCGGTGTCGTCGACGAGCGTCCACGACGGTCCGTTGACCCAGGACGGCTCGGCCTGGACGAGCTCGGCGAGCAGCGCGTCGAGGCGGTCGAGGTCCTTCACCCAGATCACGTACTGCTGCGACGCCCGGCTGCCGACGCGCTGGTTGTTGTCCCAGTTGTCGTGCGCGGACAGCTGCCGCGACCGCACCTCGAACTCCTCGAGCAACGGCTCGACCGCGGAGATGCGCTGGTTGAGCGTGCTCACCGCCTCGGCGCGATCGGCGCCGAGAGCCTCGAACGTCACGTCCACCTGGGCGCGGTCGGCGGTGCGCTCGACCTCGCCGGTTCCCTTGGTCACGACTTCAGCCACGTGAACCAGCCAACCCGCACCGGGGTTCATCCGCAACTATCAGACTCTATTGCCCGATCACTAGATAAACGTATACAGCGGCATCCGGCCGCACTTCGAGCTTCGTCTGCGCGTCTCTAAGGCGAGCCCTAGAAACGCGGATACGGTGCGAGCCATGGACCCGGTGCGCAACCCGTTCGCTCCCGGTGCAGGCCAGCGGCCTCCTGAGCTCGCCGGCCGGGACAAAGAGGTCGGCGCGTTCGAGGTGGTGCTCGAACGCGTGGCCCGCGGCCGTCCCGAACGCAGCCTCGTGCTGACGGGGCTGCGGGGCGTCGGCAAGACCGTGCTGCTCGGCGAGCTGCGGTCGATGGCCGTCAAGCGCGGCTGGGGCGCGGGCAAGGTCGAGGCCAGGCCCGACGCCGACCTCAGAAGGCCCTTGAGCGCCGCGCTGCACCGGGCGATCCGCGACATCGCGGTGCGGCACCGCGCGCCGGACCGGGTCGAGGCGATCCTCGGCATCCTGAAGGCGTTCGCGCTGAGAGCCGCCCCGGACGGCGCCAAGCTGCGCGACCGCTGGCAGCCCGGCATCGACGTCCCGGCGGCGAGCGGCCGTGCCGACTCCGGTGACATCGAGATCGACCTGGTCGAGCTGTTCACCGACGTCGCCGAACTCGCCCAGGACGTCGGCACGGGCGTCGCGCTGCTCATCGACGAGATGCAGGACCTCAAGCCGGACGACATCAGCGCGTTGTGCGCGGCCTGCCACGAGCTCTCGCAGATCGGTGCGCCGCTGGTGGTCGTCGGCGCCGGTCTGCCGCACCTGCCGGCGGTGCTGTCGGCCAGCAAGTCGTACTCGGAACGCCTCTTCCGCTACGTCCGCATCGACCGGCTCAGCCGTGAGGACGCCGACCGCGCCGTGCTCGCCCCGGTCGAACGCGAGGACGCGGGCATCACCGACGAGGCGCTCGACGCGTTGTTCGACGCGTCCGGCGGCTACCCGTACTTCATCCAGGCCTACGGCAAGGCCGCCTGGGACGCCGCCCCGGCCGATCCGATCACCGCGCTGGACGTCTCGGTGGCCGCCCCGGAGGCCGACGCGGAGCTGGCCGTGGGCTTCTTCGGCTCCCGATACGAGCGTGCGACGCCCGCCGAACGCGAGTATCTCCGGTCGATGGCCGAGTTGACCGACGGAAAGGATGCGGGCGTGAACACCGCCCAGGTGGCCGACCATCTCGGTCGCAAGCCCTCGTCGCTGTCACCCGCGCGGGACTCGCTCATCAAGAAAGGCCTGGTCTACAGCGCGGAACGGGGTCAGATCGCCTTCACCGTGCCGCACTTCGGGCGGTTCCTGCTCGGTCGCGAGGAGTGACCTGACGCACCCCGCCGTTGTCCGGCCGTTCACGTTGTCAGCCGATGATTCATCGGCATGTGCCCCACCTCACCGGATAATCACGTGCTTTCGCGGGCGTGAAGGTGCATACTTGAGTCACCAGCCCAGCAAGACCTCACAGAGGGAAGTGCAGACCCAGATGAACTTCGCAGCGAAGCTCCGCGCCCGCCGTGCCGAGGCGCGCAACCAGAAGGCCGTGGCTCGCGCGATCGACATGGCGACCACCCCGTCCATGCGTCACGAGCTGATGGCAATCGCCCAGGCTCAGGTCACCACCCTCCGCTGACCTTCGACCCGGCACTCGCGCGGCGCCCCGCTTGCGAGTGCCTCCCTACCTGGAACCCCTGGAGCACCTCCCGCGCTCCAGGGGTTTCATTCTGTTAAACGTGATCCACGCCACAGTATGATGGCGTTGTAACAGCGCACGTCGGTCCGCCGATGTCACTGTTGACCTCGCGGTGCTGTCGGACCCCCGACCTGGCAGCACCGCGAGGTTTCTTGTTTGCTGGGGGACATGGAGATCGCCGTGCTCGGCACCGGCCTCATGGGTGCCCCCATCGCAGCCAACCTCGCCGGCGCCGGACACACCGTCCGGGTCTGGAACCGCACGCGCGCCAAGGCTGAACCGCTCGCCTCTCACGGCGCCACCGTCGCCGACACCCCCGCTGACGCCGTCGAGGGCGCCGAGGTGGTGCTGACGGTCCTCAACGACGGCCCTGCGGTCACCGCGGCCATGCAGGCAGCCGCGCCGTCACTGCCGCACGACGCTGTGTGGGTTCAGGCGTCCACGGTCGGTGTCGAGGCCACGGAGGACCACATTGCGTTGGCCCGCTCGCTCGGGCTGGAGTTCGTGGACGCGCCCGTGCTCGGCAGCACCAAGCCGGCGGCCGAGGGAAAGCTCGTCGTGCTCGCGTCCGGCGCCGAGGAGCTGCGTCCGCGCGTCCAGCCCGTGTTCGACGTGATCGGCGCCCGCACGATGTGGGTGGGCGAGGCCGGAGCGTCGTCGAAGCTGAAGCTCGTCGCGAACAGCTGGGTGCTCGCCCTGACCGCCGCGGTCGGCGAGGCCGTGTCGCTGGCCGAGGCGTCCGGACTCGACCCGAAGCTGTTCCTGGAGGCCGTGTCCGGTGGCGCGATGGACTGCGCCTACCTGCAGACGAAGGGCACCGCGATCATCGAACGGTCCTTCCCGCCCGCGTTCACCGTGCAGAACGCGCTGAAGGACGCGCTGCTCGTCAACGAGGCCGCGGTCCGCGCCGGAGTGCAACTCGACGTGGCGCAGGCGTCGAGCGCGAGGTTGAACCGTGCCGTCACCAAGGGACACGGCGACGAGGACATGGCCGCGTCCTATTACGCGAGTTACTGACAAGCCCCCGACGATCGGCCGGTCCGGCAGAGCGTGCGGGCTCAATAGTTTGGCCTGGTGAACAGACTCGTACGCTCCCTGCTGGCGTTCGGCCTGGCATCGGCGCAGGTCGCCGCCACCGCCGCAGTGGTGTCCGCCGCCCCTGACATCAAAGACCGCATCAGCGCCGTTCCCGGTGTGCGGATCATCAGCGAGGGGACGTCCGGCACCGCCCGGACGTTCGTCCTCGGTTTCCAGCAGCCCGCGGACCACCGCAAGCCGCGCGGCCTCAAGTTCGAGCAGCGCTTCTCGTTGCTGCACAAGGCCGAGTCGAAGCCGATGGTGCTGCACACCAGCGGCTACAACCTGTCCGGCCCCAACCCGTCCGAACCCACCCGGCTCGTCGACGGCAACCAGATCAGCGTCGAGCAGCGGTTCTTCGCGCCGTCGCGGCCCTCCCCCGCCGACTGGGACGACCTGAACATCTGGCAGGCGGCCAACGACCACCACCGGATCGTCACCGCGTTCAAGAAGATCTACGGCGCGAAGTGGCTGTCGACGGGTGCCAGCAAGGGCGGCATGACGTCGATCTACCACCGCAGGTTCTTCCCGCGCGACGTCGACGCGACCATCGCGTACGTGGCGCCGAACGACGTGGTGAACGACCGCGACGTCTATGGCAAGTTCATCCGCGAGGTCGGCAACGACCCGACGTGCAACCGTCGTCTCGAAGGCGTGCAGCGGCAGATCCTGGAGCAGCGCGACGAGTTCGTCTCGCGCCTGGAAGCGCGCGGCTACACCTACAAGCAGTTCGGCAGCGCGCACAAGGCGCTGGAGATCCTGGTGCTGGACACGCCCTTCACGTTCTGGCAGTACGGCACCCAGGAGCAGTGCGCGATCGTGCCCGGTGCGGGTGCCTCGGTGGACGACCTGTGGAAGTTCATCGACACGACCGTGGGCTGGGACTTCTACACCGACGCGGGCGTCGCGCCCTACACGGCGTACTACTACCAGGCTGGCACGCAGCTCGGCTGGCCCGAGGCGGACGAGTCCGCTGTCCGGGACCTGCTGCGCCACCCCGGTTCCTCGGTGCCGCGCTCGATGGTCTCGCCGGACATCGAGTTCCCGCGGTTCGACCGTTCCGCGATGCGTGACGTGGACTCGTGGGTGCGCTACCAGGGTTCGCGGTTGCTGTTCGTGAACGGGCAGAACGACCCGTGGAGCGCGGAACCGTTCCGCCTCGGGTGGGGCACGCGCGACTCGCTGTCGTTCTCGGTGCCCGGTGGCAACCACGGAGCGAACATCGCCAAGCTGCCCGAAAAGGAACGCGCTGCCGCCACGGCCGCCGTCCTGCGCTGGGCCGGCGTCCAGGCTGCTGCCGTTGGGGCGCTTGCCGTGGACGAGGGCCCGGACTCGCTGGACGCGCTGCGGGCGCGCCGGGGCTGAGGCACGCTGGAGGCGTGAAGCCGTTGCTCGTGGTCGACGCCGCCAACGTCGTGGGATCCGTCCCCGACGGGTGGTGGCGCGACCGAGCGGGCGCGGCCGAACGCCTCCGCGACGCCCTGCGCGGCCGTGACGAGGAGGTCGTCCTGGTCGTGGAGGGCAAGGCGCGCAACGTGTCCTCCGTCGACGACGTCCGCGTGGTCTCCGCACCCGGCGACGGTGACGACACGATCGTCGAGGTCGTGCGGGCCGAGGGCGCCGGACGCGTCGTGACGGTGGTGACCGCTGACCGCGAGCTGCGGCAGCGGGTGACGGCGCTGGGTGCCGAGGTGGCCGGTCCCACCTCGGTGCCTAGATCCTGAAGAGCCGTTCGAGTACCTGCGCGACGCCGTCCTCGGTGTTCGGCGGCGCGTGGTTGGCGCAGGCCTGCTTCACGAGCGGGTGCGCGTTGCCCATCGCGTACGCCGTGCCGGCCCACCCGAGCACCGACAGGTCGTTCGGCATGTCCCCGAACGCGACGACCTCGTGCTTGCCGATTCCCCTTGTGTTGCACAGGGATTCGAGCGTGGCCGCCTTCGAGACGCCCGGCGGGCTGATCTCCAGCAACCCGAGCCCGCCCGAGTGCGTCACCGACACGTGCTGCCCGACGGCCTCGCGCGCGATCTCCATCATGTGGTCGGACTCGGCGTCCGGCGCCCACGCGAGCATCTGCACGACCTGGTGCGCCTCGGCGAAGACGTGCTCGAGCAGCTCCAGTGTCCTGTGTGGATTGTTCGGCCCGAAGCCCTGGAAACCAGGCTCCGACAACACTTCCAACCCCGTCTCGACCGCGATGCCGACGTTCGGGATCACCTCTGCCAACGCCTCGGACACCTTGCGCACGACGTCGAGCGGCACCGTCTGCGCGTGCGTGACCTCGCGGTTCGTCAGGTCGTAGAGCATCGCGCCGTTGGAGCAGATCGCCGTGCCGGTCAGGTCCAGGTCCTGCACGAACCGCGGCGGCCGTGCCGTGACGACCACGACGTCCGCGTTCACGGCCTGGAGCGTGGCGCGGGTCCGATCGCTCAGCACCCCGCCCGGTTGCAGCAGCGTGCCGTCGAGGTCGGTCGCGATCAACCTGATCATGGGCTGATTATCGGTCAGGGACTAGCTTTCGCGGGCCAGAAGTCCGGAAGCCGTCACCTCGACGGCGCGGCGCACGACCTCGGTGAAGTCGACGCACATCACGGCCAGGGCCGGATCGGCGGCGTAGGCGTCGAGGACCGCCTGCGGGGGACGGCTGCCCGGCCAGGCGGCGACCGCGACCAGCATGACGGTCTGCATCAGCGCGGCGGCGTCCTCGTCGCCCAGTTCGGGAAGGTGCCGTCCGGCGAGCCGGACGAGCATCCCCAGGTGCCCGTGGACGGCGCGTTTGTGCTGGAGCGCGGTCTCGGCGGAGATGTTGCGCTCCAGCACCGTGGCCTGGGCGCTGATCAGGTCGCACAGCACCGGGCGACGTGCCAGCGAGGTGGCCAGGAGTTCGGCCAGCCGGTCTCCACGCTCCCGGACTGAGCCGTTGGAGGCCGCCACAGGCTCCAGGTCGGCGATCCAGTCCGCGATCTCCGCCTCCAGCAGCGCCAGCAGCACCGCCTCCCGCGACTCGAAGTAGCGCAGGACGTTGGCCTTGGCGAGGCAGACCCGCCGGCTGAGCGCGGTGAGCGTCAGGTCGGCGACCGGCACCTCGATGAGCATCGCGGCCGCGGTGGCGAGGATCTGCCGCCGCCGTTCGCCGCGCTGCTCGTCGGTGCGCGCCCGCTGGAAGCTCATGTCACGCATGTTACAGACCGCCGGTACTTTACTAAGATACCGACGGTCCGTTATGTTGGAGACATAAGAGACCGTCAGTACGTTACGAGGGATGGCCATGTACCAGGTTCCTGACCAGCACGGAAAGCGCATCGTCGTCACCGGCGCGAACAGCGGCACCGGCAAGGAGGCGGCCAAACGGCTGGCGGGAGCCGGAGCCGACGTCGTCCTCGCGGTGCGCACGGAGGCCAAGGGTGAGCAGGCCAGGGCGGAGATCCTCGCCGCCCACCCCGGTGCACGGCTGGAGGTCCGGCGGCTCGACCTGGCCGACCAGGCGTCGGTGCGCACGTTCGCCGAGGAGCTGATCGCCGAGGGCCGGCCGTTGGACGTGCTGGTCAACAACGCGGGCGTGATGAACGTGCCCGCGCGGACCGAGACCGCCGATGGCTTCGAGCTGCAACTGGCCAGCAACTTCCTCGGCCCGTTCGCGCTGACCGTCCGGTTGCTGCCGTTGCTGCTGGCCGCTCCCGCGCCGAGGGTCGTGACGATGAGCAGCGGCGCCGCCTACCGCGGCAAGATCGACTTCGACGACCTGCAGTCCCGCCGCCGGTACAGCCCCACGCTGGTCTACGCGCACTCCAAGCTGGCCGACCTGCTGATGATGAACCACCTGGCGGACCTCGCGGCGGAGAACGACTGGCCGCTGCTCTCGGTCGGCGCGCACCCCGGCTACACCCGCACCAACCTGATGACCTCGGGACCGCGCCTGAACGGTGGCAAGCCCGGTCTCCTCGAGTCGGTGGGGTACCGGGTCCTGCCCTCGCAGGGCGTCGAGCAGGGCACCGAACCGCTCCTGCACGCCGTTGCCGACCCGGACGCGGTCCAAGGCGGCTACTACGGGCCGCGCTGGGCGCTCGTCGGTCCCGCCAAGCCCGCCTCGATGCCCCGGTCCGCGCGGGACAAGGCCGTGGCCGCCCGCCTGTGGGCCGAGGCCGAACGCCTCACCTGCACGTCCGTGGAGGTCGTCGGCCGCTGAGCGGGTTGCTCAGGCAAGATCGATCCCATGACCCATCGAGTTGACGACATGCCGTTGCCGGTTTGGCTCCCGGAGTCCGGTTCCGGCCCCGGCATCGTGCTGATCCAGGAGATCTTCGGCCTGGACGGGTACCTGCGCGGCATCGCGGAGAAGCTCGCCGCGCTCGGCTACGTCGTGGCCGTGCCCGAGCTGTTCCACCGCTTCCAGCCGGGCTGGGTCGGCGAGCACGACGAGGCCGGCATCGCGAAGTCCATGGAGGTCGTCGGCAACCTCGACTTCCCGCTCGCCGTGCGGGACGTCGTGGCCTCGGTCCAGTACCTGCGCGGCCTGCCCGAGGTCACCGGTGGCGTCGGCGTGCTCGGCTTCTGCCTCGGCGGCACCCTGGCCTACTCGGCCGCCGTCACCTCCGACCCGGACACCGCCGTGTCGTTCTACGGCTCGGGCGTGCCGGACCAGATCGGCGCGCTCGACCAGGTGTCGTGCCCGATCCAGTTCGTCTTCGGCACCGAGGACGCGTTCATCACCGGCTACCAGAAGGTCGTGGACGCGGTGGAGGCGCACGAGGGTGCCGAGATGCACCTGGAGGCCGCGGGTCACGCGTTCCTCAACCACCTCGGCCCCTGGTACGACAAGGACGCCGCCGACCGCGCCTGGGACGTGTCCGCGAAGTTCCTCGCGCGCACGCTGCCGGTCTAGTGGCGTGACACAGAACGTCGGCGGCGTATCCGCGCTCAGCAGGATCCGTCGCGGCACCTCCCCCGCACCCCCGTACAACCAGTACGAGGGTGCGGGGGAGGCACCGCGACACATCCGTCTGACCACGAATTCACCGGCAACGTTCTGAGCTACGCCACTAGGAGATGCACGGCACCGCGAGCTGCTGCGAGAAGAACCTCTCCAGCGGCTTGCGGTGCAACCGGCGTTCGACGGCGATCAGCTCGTTGCGCCGGTAGTGCCTCACCTGCGTGCTCGTGACGACGAACCCGCGCCGTTCGGTCGTGGGCATCTCGTCGTAGAGCAACGCGTGTTGTCCTTGCGTCACAACGACATCAGCCAGTCCGTCCGGGATCTCCCTGGCCCGCGTCGCGATCGTCGCCGCCAGTGCGTCCGGCCTGCTGCGCAACCGCCGGTGCGGCCACGGCACCCCGTGGTGCTCGGCCTCCAGCGACCGGTGCAACGCCCTGGCCGCGTGCCGGATCGCCTTGATCGAGTCGCCCGCGAGCACGTGCACGTCCGGACCGTCGAGCGAGGTGTCCCTGCGGAACCCGGCGCACACGATGACCCTGTCGTACCGCAGTTCGCCGGTGCCGTCGATCGTCGCGACGAACTCGTTGCCGTCCTTGACGATCCGCAGCACCGACCGCCCGACGGTGTGCGTGAGCCGTGCCGTGGCCGCGATGTTGTCCGCCGTCTCGAACGCGCTGGGCCCGCGTCCGATGATCAGCACCCGCTTCCCCGCGTACTCGGTCGGGTCGGTGCTCGCGCTCGCGTACGTCTCGGCGTGCTCGACACCGGGAATGCCGGGCACGTGGGGCTTCTTGCCGGTCGCGACGACGACGTGCCGCGCCTGGTACCGCGTCAGGTCGTCGACCCGCGTGTCGTAGCGGATGTTCAACGGCCGCGCGAAGTCCTCCAGGTAGCGCACCAGATCGTCCGCACCGGGGAACGACCGCTTGCTGTAGCGCGCGAACGGAACGCCCTCGAACAACGAGTTGTCGTCCGTCGAGAGCACGCGGTGCCGCGGGAACGTCCGGAAGAAACCCGCGGGCTCCGGCCCCGCCTCGACGATCAGGTAGTCGCGACCCGCCCGGTGTAGAAAGCGCCCCATCTGCAAGCCCGCCGGACCTGCACCGATCACCAGGTACTCCACCATCACGCACCTCCCGGGGTCCTCTACGCCGATCACGGCGAAAAGGTTCAGACGGGCGGTCTGCGTCCCATCATGAGGGCTACCACCGGGTTCCGGTCAATTCCGTCCCGCTGAGCGAGACTGGCCGCTAACGTCCAGCACCGTGGACTCCGGCCTGCTCTGGTCAATCAAGAAGCACATCGGCCTGGTGGTGCTGATCGGCCTGACCGTCTTCGCGTCGTCCGCGGCACTCCTGTGGGTCGCCTTGGGTTTCCCCACCGCGCCGTCGTCGAGACTGGACATCATCAAGGTCGCCCTGACCGTCGTGGCGGGCGTCGGCGGCGTCGTCGCATTGGTCGTCGCCTACCGCAAACAACGCATCAGCGAGTCCGCCGAGACCCGCGAACGCTCGAAGCTGCTCACCGACCGCTTCGGCGCCGCGTGCACCCAGATCGGCAACGAGGCCCCGACCGTCCGCCTGGCGGGCATCTACGCCCTTGCCTCGCTGGCCGACGAGTGGCCGGAACAGCGCCAGGTCTGCATCGACGTGCTCTGCTCGTACCTGCGCATCCCGTACGAGCCGTCGCTGGACTCGGAGTGGTACCTCGACGCGGAGTCCGAGGTGCGCCTGGCGATCACCAGCGTGATCTCCCGCCACCTCCGCGCCGGCGCGCCGTTCAGCTGGCAGGGCCACGACTTCGACCTGGTCCGCGCGGTCCTGCGCTCGGCGGACTTCTCCGGCATCCACCTGCCGTCGGGCAAGTTCTTCCTGAGCCTGGCGAGGTTCCCGAGCGGCTGGATCTCGTTCGACGGCATGGTGGTGGACGGCGGCGAGGTGTGGTTCGGCGGCGCCTCCTTCAACGGCGCCCGCGTGACGTTCGACGGTGCCGAGTTCCGCAGCGGCCGGGTGAAGTTCGAGGGCGCGGCGTTCAACGGCGGCGAGGTGTCGTTCCGCGGCGCCAAGTTCGCAGGCGGAGAGGTGGACCTGTCCGAGGCGGTGATCACCGTGCCGCCGATGTTCGACGACGGCGAGAAGCCCGGCCTGAAGCTGCCCGGAACTGTCGGTGCCTGATGCCATGATCACCGCCATGGGCACCTGGGACATCGGACACTTCGACAACGACACGGCCGCGGACTTCTCCGGCCACCTGGACGACGCGCTGGAGAGCGAGACCCTCGTCCGGTCGGCACTGACCGACGCGATCGAATCGGCTGAGTACCTCGACAGCTACGAGGCGTGCAAGGCGCTGGCCTCGGCCGCGTTGATCGCCGCCCAGTTGCCGGGAGGCGCCCCGATCACCACCTCGTACGCGCCGAAGAAGCCGTTGCCGGTTTTCTCCCCGGACCTGCGGCCTCTCGCGGTCCAGGCGCTCGACCGCGTCGTGGCGCCGAACTCGGAGCTGCTGGAGCTGTGGGAGGAGACGGAGTACGGGCCGCAGTGGCGGCAGGGTGTGGCGGACCTCAGGGCCGTCCTTCTCACCTGATGGACCCCGGAACAGCGCGACCGTCTCAACGTCTCCAAGTACCGAACGGCCGAGCGCTGCGGAATGCCTCGGCGAACCCAGTGCACCGGTGACCGTCGTTGGCCAGGATCTCAAGCAGGTCGTCGACAGAACGCGGTGCTCGCCGATACCGGGACACCTGTCGCCCGAGCGCTGCGATCACCAGTTCGGGGGCGAGATCGAGCTGGTCCAGAAGGAACTCGTCCTGGTGCAGCACTTCGATGCCGAACCGGCTGACGGCCGCGTCAGGGAAGTCCTTCAGGTTCTCGGTGACCAGGAGTTCGGCGCCACCCCACACCGCAGCTGCCAGAACGTGTCGATCCTTGGCGTCGTTCTCCATCGCGTTGATCAGGTGCTGGTAGCCCGTCACCTCGGCGTCCGGGAAGTGCCGTTGCATCTGGCCGAGCCGGTGAGACACCTGGTGTTCGGAGGCACCGCGCTTGCGCAGGTTCCGATCCAGTTCGGCCAACACGTCACTCGACCACAGCGGACGGTAGACGCCGCATTCGCTGATTGTCAGCAACGTGTCGCACAGATAGGGCCTGAGCAGGACGCACGTGTCGATGAAGACGGGTAGCACTGATCACCTGAAGTCGTCGTTCGTCGGCATCCGTTCGAACGGCGTGTCCAACGGGAGGTCGTACAGTCCGCTGTCCTCGCCGTCGCGGACCATCTCGTCCAGTCCAGCGCCGCGTGCTCTGCGGGAGCGGTCCTGGTAGGCGAGAAGATCTGCCAAGCGAACTCGGCGATGTCTGTTGGGTTGCTCGTAAGGAATCTCTCCGGCCTCGAGCAAACGCACCAGGGTCGGCCGTGAGACCCCCAACAGATGTGCGGCTTCGCTTGTCGTGAGAACGGTGTGTTGCGGGGCCACCGTGATCGCCAGGCCTCGTGACATCGCGAACACGACCTCCCTCAGCACGTCGAAGATTTCCGGGGGTAGTGGGAGGTTCGTGCCGTCGGGTGCCACGAGCGCGGCGGCCTCGTTCCCCGAACGCGTCAGTGCCGCGACCCACGGGGACAAGCTCTCCGGTTGGGCCGGAGGCAGCACTGTTCGCTCGCTCGCACCTGCCGTCATGCCTTCAGGCTAGCTCAAAACGAACAAAACGAAAGCAGTCCACCTGATGGACCCCGGAACAGCGCGACCGTCCACAGTGTTGGATACGGCCGTGACGACTGTGAAGCGCCGTGCCCGTGTCCGAGCCCCTGAACTGGTAGGACGCGGCTGGCTGAACACCGGTGGCGAGCAGATCAGCCTCAAGGACCTGCGCGGCAAGATCGTGCTGCTCGACTTCTGGACCTTCTGCTGCATCAACTGCCTGCACGTCCTCGACGAGCTGCGCCCGCTGGAGAAGGAGTTCGAGGACGTCCTCGTCACGATCGGCGTCCACTCGCCGAAGTTCGTGCACGAGGCCGACCCGGAGGCGCTGAAGGCCGCCGTCGAACGGTACGAGGTGCACCACCCGGTCCTGGACGACCCGGAGCTCACGACGTGGCAGAACTACGCCGTGAAGGCGTGGCCCACGCTGGACCTGATCGACCCAGAGGGCTACGTCGTGCACGTCGCCGCTGGTGAGGGGCACGTCGAGGCCCTCAGGACCATCATCAGGGAGCTGGTCGAGGAGCACGACGAGAAGGGCACGCTGCACCGCGGGCGGGGGCCGTACCAGGCGCCGGAGCCGGCGAGCACCACGCTCCGCTTCCCCGCCAAGGCCATCGTCACGCCGCGGAACACGATCCTCGTCAGCGACTCGGCGCACCACAGCATCGTGGAGCTCGAACCCGACGGCGAAACGGTGATCCGCCGCATCGGCACCGGTGAGCGCGGTCGCCTGGACGGGCTGAACCCCACCTTCTCCGAGCCCGCGGGCCTCACGCTGGTGCCCGGCACCAACCAGGTCGTCGTCGCGGACACGGTCAACCACCTGCTGCGCGGCCTCGACCTCGACACCGGTGAGGTCACGACGCTCGCGGGCACCGGTGAGCAGTGGCGTGACGGCGAGACCGACGGGCCGGCCGACAAGATCGAGCTGACGAGTCCGTGGGACGTCGCGTGGTGGAACGGTGGCGTCACCATCGCGATGGCCGGCAACCACACGCTGAGCTTCTTCGACCCCGCCACGAACACCGTCTCAAGACTCGCCGGCACCACCGTCGAAGGCATCAACGACGGGCCGGCGGACGGTGCGTTCTTCGCGCAGACGTCCGGGCTCGCGGCCGACGGCGACCGGTTGTGGATGGTCGACTCCGAGACGAGCGCGCTGCGCTACCTCGAGAACGGCGAGGTCCGCACCGTCATCGGCAAGGGGCTGTTCTCGTTCGGGCACAAGGACGGCGACGCGGACGAGGCGCTGCTGCAGCACCCGCTGGGCGTCACGGTCCTCGCGGACCACTCGGTCGCCATCAGCGACACCTACAACAACGCGATCAGGCGCTTCGATCCCGAGACGAACACCCTGACGACCATCGCCACGGACGTCGCCGAGCCGTCCGACGCACTCGTCGTCGACAACGAGCTCGTCGTGGTCGCGAGTGCCGCGCACCGGCTCGAGCGGTTCACGGCGGCGGCCGTGAAGATCGACGGCGCTGCCCACGAGGTGAAGCGGCCGTCCACCGACATCGCGGCCGGGGAGTTCGAGCTCGCCGTCGTCTTCACCCCTCCGAAGGGGACGAAACTGGACGAAAGGTATGGCCCCTCAACACGTTTGGAGATCACGAGCTCACCCCCGGAGCTGATCGTCGAGGGCGCGGGCGTCACCACCGAACTGGTACGGGCGTTGCGGATCAACGATCAGGTCACGAACGGCGTTCTGCACGTCGTAGCGCAGGCCGCCAGTTGCAGTGACGATCCTGCCGACGAACACCCGGTCTGCCGCCTGACCAGGCAGGACTGGGGTGTCCCCGTTCGAGTGGTTGCCGATGCACCTACCAGGCTCCCGTTGCTGATGGGCGGCATGGACGAGGACGGTCAGCAGGGCACGTAGACTCTGCTGGTGCCTGATGTCAAGCTCGAGATCCAGATGCTGTACGACCGTGTGATGGTCCGCATCTCGCCCGAGGACGGCGAGCGGCGTTCCAGCGGAGGCATCGTGATCCCCGCTACGGCCCAGATGGCGAAGCGGTTGGCGTGGGGTGAAGTGTTCGGAGTCGGTACCAGCGTGCGCCACGTGAAGGTCGGCGACCGGGTGATGTTCAACCCGGAAGATCAGCTTGAGGTCGAGGTGCACGGCACCACGTATCTCGTGATGAGGGAACGCGATCTGCACGCGGTGGCGACGGAGCTCACCGAACACGGTACTGGTCTGTACCTATGAGCGCCGGTTCGTGATCGACGCCTGATAGCTACACACACATGGGCCACCTCAGGAGACAGGGCAACGGGGAGAGCTGTGCCGTACGACGCTGACAAGACGAGAGCGATGCCTCCGGTGGGTCCCGGCGGCACGTCCTCGGAGCAGACGACCAAGATCGCGCCGGTCCAGGTGGACGCCTCGACCGCGGCCTGGCCGTCTGAGGAGCCGGACTCGAGCGAGCCGACCATCACCGCGGCGGTGCCCGGTGTCGGGTTCCCGGCCGGCGAGGACGCCACGGAGTACATGAAGCCGGTGGCGCCGCCCGTCCCGCAACCCGAGCCGCGCCCGGAGGACTCCGGCGTCTACGGGCCCGTGATGATCGAGCCGGGCGAGGACGAGGCCCAGCCGAAGAACACGAAGAAGAAGGCGTTGATCGTGGCCGCGGCCGTGGTCGGCGCCTTCGGCCTGCTCTACGGCCTCGACATCCTCGTCTCCAGCGGCAACGTGCCGCGCGGTGTGACGGTGGCGGGCGTCGACGTCGGCGGCATGGGCCACGACGAGGCCGAGAAGAAGCTCCGCGACCAGATCGGCCCGCGGCTGGACAAGCCCGTCGCGCTCAAGGCCGGCGACGTCACGTCCGAGCTCGACCCCAAGGCCGCGGGCCTGGAGCTCGACTGGAACGGCACGATCGAACGTGCGGGCAGCCAGCCGCTCAGCCCGTTCACGCGTGTCACCTCGTTCTTCACCAGCCGCGAGGTCGGTGTCGCGACGAAGGCGGACGACGCGAAGGTCTCCGGCGCGCTCGAGGCCCTGCGCCCCAAGCTCGACCACGACCCGATCGAGGGCACCATCAAGTTCGAGGGTGCGACGCCCGTCGCGGTCGAGCCGCACGACGGCCAGAAGCTCAAGGCCGAGGACGCCGTGACCGCGGTGGTCGCGAACTGGGCGTCCGGCAACCCGGTCGAGGTCCCGATGGACTTCACCCCGGTCAAGACGACCAAGGAGGGCGTCGAGAAGGCGCTCAACGACGTCGTGAAGACCGCGGTGTCCGGTCCGGTCGTCATCAAGGGCGAGGGCAAGGACGCGACGCTCACGCCGGAGCAGATCGGGTCCACGCTGGCCTTCGCTCCCGGTGAGGGTGGCGCGCTGAACGTCACGCCGAACAAGGACAAGCTCGCCGAGGTCACGACGCCGCAGCTCAAGGACACGGTCAAGCAGGGCAAGGACGCCGAGATCGTCTTCGAGGGCGGCAGGCCGACGGTCAAGCCCTCGGTGGACGGCCTCGACCTCGACTGGGACAAGAACCTCCAGCCCTACTTCGACACGTTGAAGAAGACGGACGCGCGCGAGGTCAAGTTCGAGTACAAGCACACGCCCGCGAAGGTCACCACCGAGCAGGCGAACAAGATGGGCATCAAGGAGGTCATCGGCGAGTTCTCCACCGGTGGCTTCGCCCCGGCGTCGGGCGTCAACATCCGGGTCGTGGCCGAGAAGGTCAACGGCGCGATCGTGAAGCCCAAGGAGACGTTCAGCCTCAACAAGTACACCGGCCCCCGCGGTACCGCGCAGGGCTACGTCGAGGCCGGCATCATCGAGAACGGCATCCCCGGCATGGCGGTCGGTGGCGGCATCTCGCAGTTCGCGACCACGCTCTACAACGCGTACTACTACGCGGGCATGAAGGACGCGGGCCACAAGGAGCACAGCTACTGGATCACGCGGTACCCGAAGGGCCGCGAGGCCACCGTGTTCATGGACGGCGCGGGCAACAGCCTGATCGACATCTCGTTCACGAACCCGGACGACACCGGCGTCGCCATCCAGACCATCTGGACCGGCTCGTCGATCACGATCAAGCTCTGGGGCACCAAGAACTACGACGTCACCGGCTCCACGAGCGGCGACTTCAACCCCACGCAGCCGCAGGAGAAGAAGGTCAACAAGGCCGGCTGCGCCCCGAGCAACGGCGCTCCCGGCTTCTCGGTGACGGACACGCGCACCATCAAGGACCGCCGCACCGGCCAGTCCCGCAACGAGTCGCGGACCGTCCGCTACGACCCGCAGTTCAAGATCGTGTGTGAGCCGCCGCCCGGCGGCTGAGAAAATCTCGGATTCACAGTGGCCACGCGCGGGTAATCACCCGTTCGTGGCCACTGTTGCGCAAGAGGCGCGAAGACATCCCGTCGTCCAGATGCTCGGGCGAGCGGGCATGGTGATGTACGGGGTCGTGCACGTCCTGGTGGCGTGGCTGGCGATCCAGGTCGCGTTCGGTGACTCCGAACAGGCCGACTCGAAGGGCGCGATCAGCGACATCGCTCAGGGCGGCGAGTGGTTGCTGTGGACACTCGGCATCGGCCTCGTGTGTTTCGCCCTGTGGCAGCTGCTGCTCGCGTTCGTCGGTTACACGTACATCGCGAAGAAGCGGAAGCGCATCTTCAAGCGCATCGGGTCCGCTGCCCGCGCCGTCACGGCGACCGGTATCGCCCTGGGTGCCTTCAAATACGCGACGGGCTCCGGTGGCTCTGGTGACCAGAACCAGCAGCAGAAAGAACTCACGGCGCAGGTGCTCTCGTGGCCCGGCGGCCAGTTCATCGTCGGTGCCATCGCGATCGGCATCCTCTGGATCGCCGGTGTGATCATCTACAAGGGCATCAAGAAGTCCTTCGAGAAGGACCTCGACATGGGCAAGGCCCCGAAGTGGATCGAGCCGGTCGGCAGGATCGGCTGGATCGGCAAGGGTGCCGCGTACGGCGTGATCGGTGTCCTCGTCGGACTCGCCGCGATCAACGCCGACCCCCAGCAGTCCGGCGGCATGGACAAGGCGCTGAAGACGCTGGCGGCACAGCCCTACGGCATGTTCTTGCTGTCCGCCGTGGCAATCGGCATCGCCGCGTTCGGCGTCTACTGCTTCGCTGCGGCGCGCGCTCTCAAGGAGTGACCCCGGTGGCCGCGAGCCTGTGCTGATGCCGGGCCGCGGCCTCCTGCGCCTCCACCGTCATGGACGACAGGACCTGTCCCGGCGCGACGTAGAAGACGTTGGGGCTGGCGGCATCCGGCCCCCAGCCGGGGCTTCCGCGCAGCAGCAGGAGATCACCGGGACCCGGGCTCGCACCCTCGAACCAGGAGTCCTGCTCGACTCCCGTCCGCTGCCACACGATCACGGCCTTGGCGCCGCTCCCCGCCCGTTGGTACACCCGCGCGACCGTCGCCAGCTCCGCTTCGGGTGACGCCTCGCGCAGCTCGTTCATGTGCTGCTGGTACCCGAACCACAGCCTGTCCTGGCGCACCTGCCGGTTGTTGAAGCGCCGCAGGACGATCGTCGCGAGCGCCACGACGCCGACGATCGCACACGTGATGAGCAGGTACAGGAACACCAGCCAATCTTTGATTCCGAACGAGCGACTGTCAACTGACAACGAAATCAAGCTGCATCGTGTGAGGTGATCGCGCCGGCGTGCTGCTCGCCCTGGCCGTGTTCGCGATGGGCACCCTTGAGTTCATGCTCGCCGGGGCTTTTGCTCGTCATCGCGCTCGCGGTGCTCGTGAACGCGGTGACGTTCGGCCATCTCACCTTCCTCGCCCCGGTGGTGACCGATGTCGCCGGGCTGGGCGAGTGGTGGGTGCCGGTCGCGCTGGTGCTGTTCGGCGTCGGGTCGTTCGTCGGTGTCAACGCCGGCGGTAGGCTCGCCGACCTCTCGCCGACCTCTCGCCGCGTCTCGTCGTGGCACTCGGCGGGCCGGTGATGGCAGTCGGCCGGCTGAGCCTCGACGTGCTCGGCAGGGAACCGATCTTGTTGCTGTTGCTGGTGTTCGTGCTCAGCGCGGTGTCGTTCGCGGTAGAACCGGGCTTGCTTTCGTTGTGAGGCAATGAGAACGGGGCCGCACACCTCGGGCAGGAGGTGTACGGCCCCGTCGTCTGCGAGAAGTCCTAGAAGACGTTCTCGTCGATGTCCATCAGCGCGTTGTCCGTGGACTCCGCGATCTTGCGACGCGCGGTGAGCTCCGGCAGCACGGTCTTCGCGAAGAACGACGCCACCGCGATCTTGCCCTCGTAGAACGCCTTGTCCTTGGCGGACGGCGTGCCACCGAGCTTCTCCAGCGCGACCTCGGCCTGGCGCAGCAGCAGCCAGCCGACGAGGACGTCACCCGCGGTCATCAGCAGGCGGACCGAGTTCTGGCCGACCTTGTAGAGGTTGCGGACGTCCTCCTGCGAGGTGGTCAGGAAGCCGACCAGCGCGCCGAGCATGCCCTGCAGGTCTTCGAGACCCTGCTTGAGCAGCGCCCGCTCCTCCTTGAGGCGACCGTTGCCGCCCTCGTTGTCGAGGAAGGACTGGATCTCGCCGTTGATGAACGCGAGCGCCTGGCCCTTGTCGCGGATGATCTTCCGGAAGAAGAAGTCCAGCGACTGGATGGCCGTGGTGCCCTCGTAGAGCGAGTCGATCTTCGCGTCGCGGATGTACTGCTCGATCGGGTACTCCTGCAGGAAGCCCGAACCGCCCAGCGTCTGCAGCGACTGCGCGAGCTGCTCGTACGCGCGCTCCGAACCGACGCCCTTGACGATCGGCAGCAGCAGGTCGTTGACCTTGGCCGCCAGCTTCGCGTCCTCGCCGCCGAGCATCACCTTGTCCTGCTGCGTTGCGGTGTACAGGTACACGGCACGCAGGCCCTCGGCGTACGCCTTCTGCAGCATCAGGCTGCGGCGGACGTCCGGGTGGTTGGTGATGGTGACGCGCGGAGCGGTCTTGTCCGTCATGCGCGTCAGGTCGGCGCTCTGCACGCGCTCCTTGGCGTAGGACAGCGCGTTCAGGTACCCGGTCGACAGCGTCGCGATGGCCTTGGTACCGACCATCATGCGGGCGTACTCGATGACGTCGAACATCTGCGCGATGCCGTCGTGCACCTCGCCCAGCAGCCAGCCCTTGGCGGGCACGCCGTGCTGGCCGAACGTCAGCTCGCACGTGGTGGACGCCTTGAGGCCCATCTTGTGCTCGACGTTGGTCACGAAGGCGCCGTTGCGCTCGCCCAGCTCGCCGGACTCCGGGTCGAAGTGGAACTTCGGCACCAGGAAGAGCGACAGGCCCTTGGTGCCCGGCTTCGCCTCGACGCCTTCGCCCTCGGGACGCGCGAGCACCATGTGCATGATGTTCTCGGTCAGGTCCTGGTCGGCGGACGTGATGAAGCGCTTCACGCCGTCGATGTGCCAGCTGCCGTCCGCCTGCTTGAAGGCCTTGGTGCGTCCGGCGCCGACGTCGGAACCGGCGTCCGGCTCGGTCAGCACCATCGTGGCGCCCCAGCCGCGGTCGATCATCAGCTGAGCCCACTGCTTGTCGCGCTCGGTGCCGTTGTTGTAGACGACCGTCGCGAAGCTCGGACCCGCCAGGTACATGTAGACGGCCGGGTTCGCGCCGAGCAGCAGCTCGGAAGCGGCCCACGTGACCGACGGCGGCGTGCCGAAGCCACCCAGCTCGTTCGGCAGGAACAGGCGGTACCACTCGCCGTCCCACACCGCCTGGTACGACTTCTTCAGCGACTCGGGCAGCGTGGCCGAGTGCGTCGCCGGGTCGAACACCGGCGGGTTGCGGTCGGCGTCGACGAAGGAGTCCCCGAGGACACCCTCCGCGAGGTTCTTGACCTCGGCCAGCACGCTGCGCGCCGTGTCCTCGTCGGACTGCTCGAACGGCCCCGTGCCGAGGTGGTCCTGCACGTTGAAGACCTCGAACAGGTTGAACTCGAGATCCCGGACGTTGCTCTTGTAGTGGCCCATCTCGTCAGCTCACTCCTCAGGGTCGCGGCGGGGTCGCCTACTGACCGGTAACAACAGAGTATTACCCGACAGTAACCCCGGCAAGGCCGACCACCCACTGGTGGCGAATCAGACACTCCTCCGCATGGCCTGAATCGGGCATGAGAGCCGGTCAGACGCGTGTGGGTGCTTGGAAACCGGATGTGCGCCGTGAGGTCGGCTGGACGGGTGGGATGGCGGATCCGAGGGGTCGGGCGCTGTTTCGGGCGGCACCGCAGCCAGGTGGAGGCTTTCCGTGAGGCCCGTGGTCGCGTCCCGGACGTGGGACGGCGCTGCGACCGCGTGGGCCTGTTCGAGGCATCCCCGCGGCCCTCAGACCCGCACCGGTCGCTCGGGCACCATCTCCAGAAGTGCCGGGTTCGTGCGCTCAGCACAACTCACGCCCCGCGGCACCATGACGGCCTCGTACGCCCGGACGCCCTCGTGGACGCCGTGCTCGGCGATCGCGAGCGCCAGATCGGCCGCGTCCTGCATGGCGAGGTTCGCGCCGACGCCCAGGGGTGGCTGCAGGTGGGCCGCATCGCCCAGCAGTGTCACGCCGGAGGTGTGCTCCCAGGTGTGGGGCACCGGCAGCGAGTACAGCGGCCGGTGGATCAGCTCGCCCTCCAGGAACGCCGTGAGCGACGGGTGCCAGTCCGCGTAGAGGTCACGCAGGTCGGCGTTGGAGGGCTTCCAATCCTCACTCGCGCGCATGCACGCGTACGCGCGGATGCGATCGCCGCTGTTGCGCTGCGACCAGATCATCAGGCCGTCGCCGTCGGCGACCATCGTGCCCTGGCCGGTGAGGGCGAGCAGCTGCTCGTCGTGGTCGTGCCGGATCTCGACGAAGAGCACGCCGGTGTACTCCGGCCGGGCCGGCGACAGGGCGCGGCGGACCCGCGACCAGGCTCCGTCCGCGCCGATGACCAGGTCGAACGCGGCGGTCGAGCCGTCGGGGAACCGCACCTCGCCCGGCTCCGCCGAGTCGATGCCGAGGCCCCAGGTGACGGTGCCGGGGGTGAGTGAGCCCAGCAGGAGGTCGCGGAGCTGGCCGCGGTCGATCTCGGGCCGGAAGTCGCCCTCGGCGGGTTCGTGCTCGAGCAACGCCGCCGTGGTGTGGTCGACCTTGCGCTGCTCCTGGCCCTCGAACCGGGCGAGCGCGCGCCACTCGTCGAACAGCCCGGCGGCGCGGACGGCCTCCTGGCCGCTGTCGGCGTGCAGGTCGATGGTGCCGCCCTGCTGGCGGGCCTCCGGTGAGGCCTCCCGCTCGAAGACGGTGACGTTCTCGAAGCCGTGCAGCTGGAGGACGCGGGCGCAGGTGAGGCCGCCGATGCCGGCTCCGGCGATGGCGATGCGTGGTGAGGTCATGGCTCCATGAAAGCGTATCGACTGCGAAAGTGCAATCACTACACTTTTGAACCGACTAAACCGAGGTGGTATGATCGGTGGGTGACCGAGCCCGGCCGCCGTGAGCGGAAGAAGCTGCAGACCCGTCAGTCGATCTCCGACGCGGCGACGAGACTGTTCCTCGAACGCGGCTTCGAGGACGTGGGCGTGAAGGAGATCGCCGACACGGCGGACGTGTCGGTCACGACGCTGTTCAAGCACTTCCCGAGCAAGGAGGCGCTGCTCTTCGACGAGGACGAGGAGCAGGAGTCGGCACTGGTCGAGGCGGTGCGCAAGCGCGAGGGCCGGTCGATCCCGGCGGCGCTGCGCGACCACTTCGTGCAGGCGGCGCGGGGGCACGCCGACCACCCGCAGTTCGAGGTCTTCCAGCGGCTCGTGCTGGAGACGCCGGCGTTGCGCGAGTACGGCCACCGGATGTGGACGCGTCACCAGGGCGCGCTGGCCCGCGCCATCGCGGAGGAGGCGGGTGCGCCGGCGGACGACGTCCGGTGTGCGGCACTGGCCCGGTTCGCGCTGGAGGCGCGGGACGTGATCTTCGAGCGGTCCGACCGCGAGCAGGCGGCCGCCGAGGTGTTCGGCTTACTCGAGCACGGCTGGGCTGCCGATCAGCAGGCCTGAGCGGTAGGCGAGCGAGACCGCATGCGTGCGGTCGCGCGCGCTGAGCTTGCGCAGGATGCCCTTCACGTGGGTGCGCACGGTCTCCACGGAGACGATCAGTTCCTTCGCGACCTGCTGGTTCTCCAGGCCTTCAGCGATCAGCGTGAGCACCTCGTACTCGCGCTTGGTCAGCGTCGGCCGTTCCGTCGGTCGCAGGTCGGGGTGCACGTAGCCGCGTGAACGGCAGGTTTCGGCGATCACCCGCACGATCTGCTCAGGCTGGGCACTGCGCGGCACGACACCGCGGACACCCGCCTCCAGCGCCGTCGTGACGTAGTTGGCGTGCGAGTGGGCGTCGCGGACCAGCCCGATGACGAGCAGCGTCGGATCGCGCTCCACCAGCAGGCGGGCCAGGTGGCCCACCGGGTCGAGCACGGAGTCGACGAGCAGGACGTCGGGACGCAGGCGTTCGTGCAGGCGAACGGCCGCGTGCAGATCGCCGGTCGAGCCGAGCCAGCGCAGGCCGGGAGTGCGTCTGACCAGGGCGGACAGGCCTTCGCGGTACAGCGGCACTGGGTCGATCAGCGCGACGCCGGGAGCAGGTCGGCTTGGCGGGAGCATCAGCACCTCCGTTCGTGCTTCCAGAGGAGTGACGGCGTTCCCTCTTCCGCGTGACGCGGAATGGGTCAGGCAATGAGCTCAGGGCCGACAAGAGCCTGAGACGGTTCATGTAGATGAACAAGGGTCACGAATGTGATTCAAGACCGTCGAAACTCTTCCGCCACGGGGCAACAGTCTCGTAAGACCTACGTCACATATCCCGTGCGGATGTGCCAGGTTCCGCCGCCATGAGGCCTGGTGCTCTCGCGGGCACACGTGTGTGCACGCAAGGAGGTCACATGGGCACCCTCGATTGGATCGTGGTTGTCGGCTATTTCTTCGTGATGGTCGGGATCGGGCTCTGGTCGCGCGGGCGAGTCCACAACATCGCCGACTTCTTCACGGCAGGCGGCAGGATGCCGTGGTGGTTGTCGGGCATCTCCCACCACATGTCGGGCTACAGCGCCGTCATGTTCGTGGCGTTCGCCTCTGAGGCGTACCGGCTCGGACTCACCGTCTACGTCTGGTGGTCGCTGACCATCGGCATCGGCGTCGGCATCGGTGCGTTCCTGTTCGCGCCGAGGTGGAACCGGTTGCGCGCGAAGCACGACGTCAAGTCACCGCTCGAGTACCTGGCCAAGCGGTACAACGTGCCCACCCAGCAGGTCATGGCCTACGCCGGCGCGCTGCTCAAGGTCGTCGACATCGCCGCCAAGTGGGCGGCCGTCTCGATCCTGCTCCGCGGTTTCGCGGGCGTCCCCATCACCTGGGGCATCATCATCATCGGCCTGGTCACGATGGTCTACTCCGTGCTCGGCGGCCTGTGGGCCGACGCGCTCACCGACTTCGGCCAGTTCATCATCCAGGCGGCCGCGGGCTTCGCGATGCTCTTCGCCGTCGCCAGCACGCTCGGCTGGGACTTCCCCGTGACGATCTGGGACAAGCTCCCCGAAAGCCACAGCGACCCGCTGGCGGGCCCCTACACGTCGACGTTCCTCATGGCGCTCTTCCTGATCAAGACGCTCGAGTACAACGGCGGCATGTGGAACCTGGCGCAGCGCTACATGGCCGCGCCGTCCGGCTTCGCGGCCAAGCGCTCCGCGCTGCTCTCGTCCGCGCTGTGGCTCGTGTGGCCGCTCGTGCTGTTCTTCCCGATGTGGGCGGCGCCGCTGATCGTGCCGGGCCTCGAGGGCGCGCAGGCAGAGAACGCCTACATCGAGATGGGCAAGCAGATGCTGCCCGCGGGCATGATCGGTCTGGTCCTGGCCGGCTTCTTCTCGCACACCATGGCCATGGTGTCGTCGGACGCGAACGTCATCGCCGCGGTCATCAACCGCGACATGCTGCCCCACCTGTGGAAGAAGGTGAAGACGTTCTCGGCGGACAACCAGTTGAAGCTGGCGCGCATAACGACGTTCGCCTTCATCGGCATCAGCATGATCATCGCGATCGCCTCGGGAGGCCAGGGCTTCGTGCTCAAGGTGGTGGTCGACCTGGTCGCCGCCACGATGGGCCCGATCGCGATCCCGTTGATGCTCGGCCTGCTGCCGTGGTTCCGCAGGATCGGCTCGACCGCGGCGATCGCCTCGGTCGTCGGCGGCCTGGGCATGTGGGCGTTCCTGTACATCGAGCAGATGAACAAGGCAGCCTGGGTCACCAAGGGCGTGCTCGTGTCGTGGCCGCTGCTGCTCTCGCTGGTGCTCTATCTGGCGATCGGCTTCCTGAAGAAGGAGCCCTCCACCGAGCGGGACGTGCTGCTGGACTCGCTCAACTCCGATGAGCCGGAACCGGAGAAGGTGAAGGCGTAAGCCTTTCGTTCCGCACGATCCTCGCGGCGGCGCACCCGAACAGGGTCGCCGCCGCGAGCCACACGTAGGGCATCGGCGTGCCGGTGTAGGTCTGCGCCGTGCCCGCCAGTACCACCGTCGCACCCGCGACCAGTCCGGTCGTGTGCGTGACGGGGAAGTCGCTCCTCAGCACCGTGACGACCGCGAAGGGCACGAGCAGGAAGCCGTAGGCCAGCACGCGCGTCACCAGGTTGGCGTGGTCGGTGATCTCGTACCGGAGTGCGGGGAGGGCGAGCGCCGTGAGGACCACGCCCAGGGCGAGCCCTCTCGCGAGGCTCTTCACGCTTTGCCCTTGCCAGCTACGCGTCATGCGCTACAGGACGTACGTGTGGCGCATCGGTTGCCGTGGCGTGCGTCATCGTCACGAGACTCTTGTTGCTCGCGCATGCACAGTGGATGCATGGGTAAGTGGTCTCCTGCAGACGACGAGGAACTCGCCACGGGCTGGCGGCTCTGGCTGGAGCTGAGCGACCGCGTGTGGCCGGACCCGTCGTGGGACGGCACGCCGGCTGACGCCATCCGCCAGGTCCGATCGCTGCTCGCCGTGTGCGAGGAGATCCGCCTCTCCTACCTCGACGAGAACCCGCGCCCTTCCGTTGCGCTGTTGCAGCTCCTGCAGTCGATGTCGTTCGTCGCCTCGTTCGCGGTCGACCTGTGGCATGACGACACACACCCGTTGGACGTCGAGCGCGCCGAATTGCTACACGGCGACTTGGCGTCGTTCGCCGACCACGTGGCCGGTGTGCGCGCTGCACTCGCACGTGGTGGCGGCTGGGTCGAGTTGGACCGCCGGCCGTGGGGCCTGCCGGTCGACTGAATTCGTTGAATGCCGAAGGCCCTCTCGGACGAGAGGGCCTTCGGCGTTTGTCGCGGGGTGCCTCTAGACGATCAGGTCGTTCTCGATTCGCTTGAGCTGGTGCCGGGCCAGTGCGAGGTTCGCGTTGTCCCTTTCCAGCACCAGGTAGAGGAAGAGCGAACCCCTGTTCTTCACGCCGCCCATCAACCGGATCAGGTGGTACTGCCGGTGGAGCGTGATCAGGATGTCCTCGATGGTGTCGCTGAGCCCGAGCGACTGCATCACCCGGAGTTTCGAGCGGATGACCTCGGTGTTCCCGGCCGCCGCGATCTCCAGGTTGAGCCAGTCGCCCCCGCCGCTGGTGCCGAGCGACATTCCGCTGTCGTAGTCGACCAGCGCGACACCGACAGCGCCGGAGATGGACATGGCCTCTTTCAACGCGGTATCGATGTTCATCAAACTCCACTTCCCTATGTCGTCTGGTGGCCAGGGCGGCGCATCCGATTTGCCGTGCCTCGGCCGTGTGCGGACCTGCCTCCACGAGGGAGGCATCATTGACGAGAGCCATGAACCGATCGTGGACATGTGCTGCGACCAATTTCGCGCGGGCGTCTACGCGGACAGAATCGCGCCGACCCGTTCGATCACGGGCCGCGTCTCGTGCAGGAGCCGCCCGAGGTTCAGGCCCTTGTCCCCGAGCACGACCATCAGTGACAACCTGCCGATGGCGTACACGGCCATGTAGCCCTCGCTGCCGAACACCACCGTCTGGCTGAGCGTGCCCAGGCCGATGACCTCGGCCGCCTGCCGCGCGATGCCGAGGTCGGCGGCGGCCAGCGCGGAGATGTGGGCGGGATCGATGTTCTTCGCCACGTCGGCGACGATGGGAATTCCGTCGGACGCGGCGATGACCGTGTCGGTCACACCGGCAACGTTCTCCCGGAGCTTTCGCAGCTCGGCGCTCAGAGCGTCGTAGTCCAATTCACTCCCTTTCAGAATCGGAAATGTCGAACCGCTCAGGACAAACATCACACCTCCGAAGACTTCAGGGAGATTCCGAGATCCGGCCGGACCTCCGCCCGAGGGCGCAGCGCGGCCAGTCCCCAGTGCGAACATCGGAAAGACGTCGCGGGCGGGGCGATTTCGAGCAGTCCGTCAGCGAGCATGAGGCCGATCTCGACGGTGACCGGGTAGAGCCTGCGCCCGAGCGCGAACGCCAGGTCCCGCGCGGTCCGCCGTCCGTCGGCGAGCGCGACGATCTCCCGCCGCGCAGCAGTCGAAGCCTCTTCCGCCGCGCCGCCGGGCACCACGCGGTCCCGGTACGGCGACAGCGAGAACGAGGCGATCGCCTCCAGCCGGCGGCCGGTGGCAGCCAGCAGCAAGTCCGGCGCGACACCCTCCGTCGCAGGTAACAGCGGTGGATCGCTGCCCTCGTCGACGACGTGCCGCTCGATCTCACCCACGGCCGCGGCAAAAGCCCCGTCCTGCACACCGTCCACCACCAGACCTTGGAGCTCGGCCGCACCGATGACCCCGCGACCCACGAGCGCCGCCTGCAGCGACCGCGTCTCGACGCTCTCCACGAGAGCCGCGGTCCAGTCCGCTTCCTCGATCCGGCCGGAGCTGAGCAACAAGGACTCCACTCCGGGCGAACCAGGGCTTTCCACCGAGATCACCGCGCCGTCGCGCAAATGAAACAGCCCACCCGCATTGCCCACAATGCGCAACGCTCCGGTGACTCGATCCGCATGACACTGCGCGAGGGCCTGCGCGAGGACGTCGAATGCGACTCGATTTTCGCGTCTCAGGGGTGACTCCGGGTTAATTCGGACTAACAGAGCGGGGTTGTCTTGTGTGCTGATCACTCGTTCGGGGTGTAGGTCCGATATCGAAAGAGCGACCGGCCGAGCTACTTCTTACCCGCCGATACAGTAAAGGCGCGCCAAGCGTCACCTGATCGAGTGAAGCATTCCACGGCGAGCGGCCAGCGTTTCATCTTCGATAAATGAATCGGCGAGAAGAGGGCAAAACGAAGGCCCCGGCGAGTCTGGGGTGACTCGCCGGGGCCTCGGCGTGGAGCGGGTGACGGGAATCGAACCCGCCTCTACAGCTTGGGAAGCTGTCGTTCTACCAATGAACTACACCCGCGTGAGCAAGCTCGTGGCCGATCATACACAGACGCGGACGGGGGCGGTGCCACCGTCTTCGGTTAGCCTGTCCGGGTGCTGCTGAGTGACCAGGATCTGCGCAAAGAGGTCGAGTCCGGCCGTCTCGCCCTCGACCCCTTCGACGTCGACATGCTCCAGCCGTCGAGCATCGACGTGCGGCTGGACCGGTTCTTCCGGGTCTTCAACAACACCAAGTACACGCACATCGACCCCTCGCAGCAGCAGGACGAGCTGACGAGCCTGGTCGAGACGCCCGCGGGTGAGCAGTTCGTGCTGCACCCCGGCGAGTTCGTGCTCGGCAGCACCTACGAGATGGTGACGCTGCCGGACGACCTGGCCGGGCGGCTCGAAGGCAAGTCCAGTCTCGGGCGGCTCGGGTTGCTGACGCACTCCACGGCGGGCTTCATCGACCCCGGCTTCTCCGGTCACATCACGCTGGAGCTGTCGAACGTCGCGAACCTGCCGATCACGTTGCACCCCGGCATGAAGATCGGGCAGCTGTGCCTGTTCAAGCTGTCGAGCCCGGCGGAGCACCCGTACGGCTCTGCGCAGGCCGGCAGCCGGTACCAGGGGCAGCGCGGGCCGACGCCCAGCCGTGCCTACCTCAACTTCCACCAGACCGACACGCGTCGCTAGCTCAGGTCGCCGTAGCGCTCCAGCACGCGGCGGCGCAGGTCGGGGTCGGTGCGCGGCACCGGTTCGAGGAAGATCTCGTCCAGGTCGGGGAACGCGGTGCGCAGCTCCGCGGAGATGCGTACGCACGCGTCTTCCAGCTGGTGTGCGGTCAGGGCGTCGTCGAAGTCGAGGCGGGCGCAGAGCAGCACGCGGTCGGTGCCGATGAGCATCGTCAGCACGTCCACCACGGCGTCGACCTCGGGCAGTTCGCTGAGCCGGCGCCAGATCGCCTTCACCATCACCGGGTCTGCCTGGCGGCCGATCAGCAGGCCCCGGTTGGTGCGGGCCAGCACGTAGGCGACCGTCGCCAGCAGTGCGCCGATCGCCAGGGACGCGAGGCCGTCCCACAGCGACGAGCCGGTCAGTTGGTGCAGGCCGAGGCCCGCGAAGGCCAGGACCAGGCCCACCAGGGCGGCCGAGTCCTCCAGGAACACCGTCTTCACGGTCGGGTCGTCGGAGACGCGCAGGAAGTCCCAGAAGCCGCGGCCGTGTGCGGCCGACTCGGAACGGACCTGCCGGAACGCCTGCGTCCACGAGACGGACTCGAGTGCGAACGCGAGGCCCAGCACGATGTAGCCGACGAGCGGCCTGGTCTGTTCCTCCGGCTCGCCGAAGACCGTGCGAAAACCCTCGTAGAACGCGAACGTCGCGCCCGAGGCGAAGATCGAGACCGCTGCGAGGAGCGACCAGAAGTAGCGCTCCTTGCCGTAGCCGAACGGGTGCCTGCGGTCGGCCGGGCGGTCCGAGCGGCGCAGTGCGGTCAGCAGGAGCGCCTCGGTGAACGTGTCGGCCACCGAGTGCGCGGCCTCGGAGAGAATTGCGGCTGAACCGGTCAAAACGCCCGCAATGGCCTTCATGACCGCAATCGCCAGGTTCACCAGCAGAGCCAGTACGACGGTGAGGCTGCTTTCGCCTGAGCCCTGCGGCTTCTCGCTCATGGATGATCACCCTAAGCCTCCTGACGTGCCCGCACCCGTTGCGCGCGACGGAGATCCGGTGGCAGCGAGCAGGTGTGAGCGCTACTGCATTCGAGTGACATTCGGCGGCAAGGGCAACATCCGGCACCCCTGGGGTGTCTTACAGGCGGGATCCGCACCGGGGGGAACGCTGATCACCAGGGGGTAAGGCGGAACGGCCCGCGTCCGGGAGAGACGCGGGCCGTTCTGCATGCGGGCGCAACTACCATTGCGGGATGGGCAACCGTGGTGCGGACGACACCGATGCCGAGGTCGAGTCGTGGAGGGCCATGGTTCCGGCGATCGATCCGGTGGTCGAGGGCGTGGTCGACCGGGTGCACCAGATCAGCAAGTACCTCGACTTCCTCGCCACGGAGATCGCTGCGCCGCACGGCCTGAACCGTGCTGACTACGAGATCCTCGCGCGCCTGTTCTGGATCGGGCCGCCTCACCGGCTCACCCCCAAGCAGCTCGCGAACGGCACGTTGAGCCCGGCCACCACCATCACGAGCCGGCTCGACCGGCTGGAGAAGGCAGGCCTGGTGGTCCGCGAGCTCGACCCGAGCGACCGCCGGTCGTTGCCCGCGACGCTGACCGACGCCGGTCGCGAGATCTTCCTGCAGATCGTCGCGGGCCAGGCGGAACGGGAGCGCGACCTCCTCACCGCACTGCCGGGCGGCGACCTGGAGCACCTGCGCGACCTGCTGCGCCAGGTGATGGAGGTGCTGTCCGGCGAGCTCGGGCCCGCCCGTCGTCGCACCAGGCTCGCACTCGACAGCAAGGAGTAATTGCTACGAACTCGTACTATCCGATATCGTGCTAACTGGCACGAGAGGGAGGGGTGCGAGATGGGTGGCTATCCGCTGTCCGAGTGACCTGCAACACGCAACACTGACCCCCGGCGTACCGATGTCCTAAGTGGATGAATCGATCGCTGGGGGACACAGTGCGCACAATCTTCGCTGCCGGGACGACGGCTGCCCTCGTGCTGCTCGCGATGGGCGCTCCTGCCCTCGCGCAGGACGAGAAGATGAACATCGCCGGCCGCTTCTACTTCGACCACAACGGGAACGACGCGTACGACGCCGGGGACGGCGTCCGCGCGTGGGGCGCCGGTGTCCGGGTCACCGACCAGAAGGACGGGCGCACGTTCACCCTCGCGGTCGGCGCCGACGGCCGGTACGGGGTCTTCAACCTGGCCAAGTCCACCTACCTGGTGGAGAACCTCGACCTCGTCAACTACACGAGTGCCAAGACCTCGTTCACGGCCTCGGGAACCGTGACCGACGGCGACTTCCCGCTCGTCGGCCACCTCGTCAAGGGACTGTCCTTCGTCGACACCAACGGTGACGGCACCCGGCAGGCGGACGAGAAGCCGACCACCGGTGAGATCAAGGTGGCCGGCAAGGCCAAGGACGGGTCCGCGGTCGACCAGGCCGCGACGCCGGGTGCGGACGGTTCTTACGCGATCGACCTGCCGCTCGGCGAGTTCACGCTCATGGCGCCGCTCCTCGGTGAAGGCCTCGCCCTCGCCAAGCCCAGGGCCGCCACCGACGTCGACTGGGCGACCGGCGTCCGCGCGATCTCCGTCGCGAGCACCGGGAAGACCGAGCAGGTCGACCTGCGCTACTTCGTCGCGAAGGCGAACATCACCGTCAAGGGAGCGCTCTCGCCGGCCAAGGACACCTACCTGGTCGGTGAGCAGATCACCGCGCAGGTGAAGCTGGTCAACTCGGGTGACGCGCCGGTCGCGCCGCGGGTGGGGCTCGGCCTGCACGACGCGAAGGTGGTGCGGCACAGCGACAACCTCGAGGCGGAGGGCGCCACCCAGTTCGTGCTCCGCAACCGGGTCCTGCCCGGCGAGACGGCCGAGATCGAGCTGACGTTCGTGCCCGGTAACACCAGTTTCACCCTCTTCAAGCTGGTCGAGTTCGGATCGTTCGCCGGCCTGACCGACGTCGACCAGAGCGACAACCTCCTGCAGTTCCCCGTGAAGGTCGTCGAGAAGAGCGCGGAGACCACCGCACCGACCACGTCGACCACCACAGCCGCCGCACCGACCACCACGACCACGCAGGCCGTGGCCAAGGCGGGCAACAAGACAGGTCTCGCGTCCACGGGCGCCTCGCCGCTGGGCTTCCTCGCTCTCGGCACGCTGCTGCTCGCGGCGGGAACGGGCGCGTTCTTCATGGCGCGCCGTCGCCGGTCCTGACCACATAGGACCCGCCACGGCTAGTCTGCGCGGCATGGGCATCTTGGTGCATGTGCTGCTGACTGCCGTGGCGGTCTGGGTGTCGACCGCCCTCCCCGGCATCGACCTCGGGGAGGGCTCCACCGGGTCGAGAATCCTCACGCTGATCGGTGTCGCGGTCATCTTCGGCCTCGTGAACGCGATCGTGAAGCCGCTCGTGAAGTTCTTCGGCTGCCTGTTCTACCTGGTCACGCTGGGCCTCATCGGGCTCGTGGTGAACGCGCTGCTGTTCATGCTCACCGGCTGGCTCGCCGAGCAGCTCGACCTGCCGTTCCGCGTCGACGGCTTCTGGCCCGCGTTCTGGGGCGCGATCATCGTCGCCCTGACCGGCTGGGTGCTCAACGTGGTCTACGACAAGATCACCGACAACGACTGAACAACAACGAAGAAGGCCCTCGGTCCACAACGGACCGAGGGCCTTTCTCTTGCTCCAGACTCAGACCTTCGACTTGTCCTCGTCCGGCAGCGGCGTACCGGTCGGGACCTCGTCGGTCGGCGTGTCCTTCTTCTCCGTGCCGCGCCGCACCGACTCCAGCAGCATCTGCGCCACGTCCACGACCTCGACGTGCGCACCGGCCTGGCCGTCGGCCTGACGCGCGGTCACGCCGTCGGTCAGCATCACGCGGCAGAACGGGCAGCCCGTCGCGATCTTCGACGGCGCGGTGGACAGCGCCTCGTCCACGCGGTCGACGTTGATGCGCTTGCCGATCCGCTCCTCCATCCACATGCGGGCGCCACCGGCACCACAGCACATGGAGCGTTCCTCGTGCCGCGGCATCTCGCGCAACGTCGCGCCCGACGCCCCGATGAGCTCACGCGGTGCTTCGTAGACCTTGTTGTGGCGGCCCAGGTAGCACGGGTCGTGGTACGTGACGTCCTCGGTGACCGGCGCGACCGGCACCAGGCGGCGTTCGCGCACCAGCTTGTTCAGCAGCTGCGTGTGGTGCACGACCTCGTACGTGCCACCGACCTGCGGGTACTCGTTCGCCAGCGTGTTGAAGCAGTGCGCACACGTGACGACGATCTTGCGCTGGCCGGCGGGCCGGTCCTCGAACACCGAGTTGAGCACCTCGACGTTCTGCTGGGCGAGCATCTGGAACAGGAACTCGTTGCCGGCGCGGCGGGCCGGGTCACCGGTGCAGGTCTCCTCCGGGCCGAGCACCGTGTACTTCACGTCCGCGGTGTGCAGCAGCTCGGCGACGGCACGCGTGGTCTTCTTCGCGCGGTCCTCGAACGCACCGGCGCAGCCGACCCAGAACAGGTACTCCGCGTCGCCCAGGTCGCCGTCGAACACGGGCACCTCGAACTCGAGGCCCTCGGTCCACGCCAGGCGGTCCTTGGCGTTCTGGCCCCACGGGTTGCCCTTGTTCTCCAGGTTCTTGAACATCCCGCCGAGCTCGGTCGGGAAGTTCGACTCGATCAGCACCTGGTAGCGGCGCATGTCGACGATGTGGTCGACGTGCTCGATGTCCACCGGGCACTGCTCGACGCACGCGCCGCAGGTCGTGCAGGACCACAGCACCTCGGGGTCGATGACGCCCAGCTCGTCGGGGCCGCCGATCAACGGGCGCTCGGCCTCGGCCATCGCCAGCACGTCGATCGACTCGAGGCGCTTCTTGTAGTCCTCGTACTTGTCCTCGGTGATGCCGACCTCGTCGCCGCCCATGTCCTTCGAGCCGCCGGCCAGCAGGTACGGCGCCTTGGCGTACATGTGGTCGCGCAGCTGCGTGATGACCAGCTTGGGGGACAACGGCTTGCCGGTGTTCCACGCGGGGCACTGCGACTGGCAGCGGCCGCACTCGGTGCAGGTGGAGAAGTCGAGGACGCCCTTCCAGGTGAAGTCCTCGACCTTGCCGACGCCGAACACGTCCTTGTCCGGGTCGGCCTCCTCCAGGTCCAGGACCTTGCCGCCGGACATCATCGGCTTCAGCGCGCCCAGGGCGACGCCACCGTCGTCCTCGCGCTTGAAGTAGATGTTGAAGAACGCCGAGAACCGGTGCCAGGCGACGCCCATCGTCAGGTTCCGGCCGACGACGATCAGCCAGATCATGCCGCTGAGCAGCTTGACCAGCGCCATCACGGACACCCAGATCGGCGCGGCGGGCAGGATCTGCGCGAGCGGCTGCGTCACGAACGACGTCCACAGCGGGGCGGCCTCGAGACCGCTCGACTGCTTGAACGCCTTGACCAGCAGGATGCCGACGCCCTCGATGATGACGACGGCCTCGACGAAGTACGCGGACTTGAAGTCCGAACCCTGGAAGCGGGAGACCCGGTCGGCGCGGCGCGGGTGGTTGCGCTGGCGGATCACGGCCAGGGCCACACCACCGACGACGGTGCCGACGCCCAGCAGTTCGACCAGCAGCAGCCAGATCGACCACGTGCCGATGATCGGCCAGTGGAAGCGCGGGTCGAACACCTCGCCGTACGCCTCGAACAGCACCGCGGAGCCGATGAGGAAGCCCCACATCACCATCCAGTGCCACGGGGCCACCGAGCGGAACTTCGCCATTCTGGTGTGCGCGACGAACTCGACGATCATCGTCTTCATGCGCGGCACGAACGGTCCGAAGCGGGTGCCGTCCGGCTGGCCGAGCCGAATGATCTTGATCTGCTTCAGCACGGCGGCGACGAACACGCCCCAGGCGACGACGCTCACCGCCACGGCGACGAGTCCGAGAACCAGCTGGAGGGTCATGGCGGGATTCTAGGCCAGGTTACTGCCGAGTAACCACTTGGACGTGGCCGGTGTCTCGTGGAGTACCGGTCAAGTACCCATAAGTTGATCAAAAACTTGTGGAACACTTGTTCAAGTAGTTGTCCTGAGCAGCCCGGGGGTCACCTTGTTGTACGTGTATCTGGCAGCGGCGATCGCGGCGGAGATCGCCGCCACTGTCTCGTTGAAGTTGTCCGAAGGCTTCACCAGGCTCTGGCCGTCTGTCATCGTCGTCCTCGGCTACGCCATCGCCTTCACCGCACTTTCGCGCGCGTTGAAGTTGGGTATGCCCGTGGGCGTCGCTTACGCCGTATGGTCCGCTATCGGTGTCGCATCCGTGGCGATCATCGGCTGGAGGTTCCTGGGCGAGACCCTCAACCCCACGATGGTCATCGGGCTGGTCCTGATCATCGGAGGCGTGGTGACGCTCGAACTCGGGAGGACGCACTGACCGCGGTAGTGGAGTTGCAGAAGGTCGACGGACGCAAGGCGCGCGGCGAGAAGAAGCGGCGCGCCATCGTCGAGGCGACCCTGCGCGTGATCGAACGCGACGGCGTCTCCGGCGTGACGCACCGCAGCGTCGCCCGCGAGGCCGGCGTGCCGACGACGGCACCCACCTACTACTTCGCCACGCTCGACGACCTGCTGATCGCGACGCTGCTGTGGTCGGCCGAGGCGATGTGCGACGACGTCCTGAAGATCATCGCCAGCGGCACCGCGCGGGAGATCGCGCGGAGCCTCGCGACGGCGGTCGACACCAACCGCGGCCGCACGCTCGCCGAGTACGAGCTGTACCTGCTCGCGGGCCGGCGTCCCGAGCTGAAGCCCGCCGCACGCCGGTGGCTCGACCTGGCGACCGAGGTCGCGCGGCCGGCGGACCCCGTCGCGTTCCGCGCGTTCCTCGCGGCCATCGACGGGCTGCTGATGCAGGGCCTGATCGCCGACGTTGCTCCGAACGAGGACGAGCTGGAGCCAATCGTGTCCTTCTTGATCCGCGGCCGCGACGAATCCACGGCCGCTCCGCGGGAAGAATGAGGTCATGAAGTTCGCGCGAGAGGTGTCCGGCATCAGCCACGGGGTCAGCCTGGGCCTCCTCGCCGCGCTCTACGTGCGGGATTCGCTGGCGCTGTCGGTGGACGTCGAACCGCACGTGCCGGGCCTCGACCCGTCGTTGCCCGTCCAGGTGCCGCTGGGCACCGACCGTTCCGCCGTGACCGCCGAGTGGCCCGGCTGGTGGGCCGACGCGCTGGACGCGTGCAGGGGCGGCGTCGAGCCCGCCACCCCCGAGGACGCCGAGGCGTTGCTGACCCGTCCCGCCAGCCGTGCCGCCGTGCTCGCGCTGAAGCCCGGCATCGAGCAGCTGCACCGCGTGCAGAGCCCCGCCGCGTTACCGATGGGGGACGTGCTGCGCGGCATCGAGTCGCGCATCGGCAGGTGGGCGCAGAGCGTGGAACTGCACATCGCCGAGGTGCCGGTCGACGGCCTGCTGTGGGAACGCATCGCGCCGGCGCACGTGCTCGCGTCCACGCGGTTCCTCAACGACCCCGCGCGCACCGCACCGGCGTTGCGCGCGGTGCTCGAAGATCTCGTCTGAGTCCTGGGTAGGGACAACCCCACCCCGCCTTCGGGGGCTTGCAACCGTGTAGCCGAGCGCCATCGCCTCTAGTTTTGAGTCCATGATGAGGACGGCGCTGGTGGCGTTGGTGGCGGGGGCGGTGCTCACAGTGTCGACCGCCTGTGGGGGCATCCGCATCATGATGTACGAGTTCTCCGACGACCACGTGGTCGCGGAGAAGTTCACCTCGGTGAAGGTGCGCAGTGACCAGGACTCCGGCGACGTGACGATCCGGTACCAGCAGGGGCTGAACGAGACGAAGATCCACCGCAAGGTCCAGCACGAGAAGAACAACAAGCCGTCGGGTGTCGCGCACCGGGTCGAGGGCAACACCCTGGTGCTGGACGGCTGCGGCAGGGACTGCGAGATCAACTACGAGGTCTTGGTGCCGTCCGCGAACACCACGGTGGTCGGTGACATCGGCTCGGGCGACGTGATGATCGAGGGGCTGGCGTCCGTCGAGTTCAAGACCGGCTCCGGCAGGATCACCACCCGCGACATCGCGGGAGACGTCAAGGTGAAGAACGGGTCCGGTGGCTTCGAGGGCACCAGGATCGGTGGCGCCGTCACGGCCGACATGGGGTCCGGCCGGATCGCGCTGGACGCGGTCAAGGGCAAGGCGCTGCTCGACACCGGTTCCGGAGACATCGAGGGCACCTCGCTCGAGAACGAGGTGATCGCCAAAGCCGACTCCGGGGACATCGCCCTGACGTTGTCGGCGGCGAAGTCGGTGAGGGCCAACAGCGGGTCCGGCGGCGTCACCGTCCGGGTGCCGGGAGGCCCGTTCAAGATCACCGGATCGTCGGGCAGCGGTGAGCGTGCGATCCACGTCCCGACCGATCCCAGCGCATCGCTCGAACTCAGCCTCACCGCGGACTCCGGGGACGTCCAGGTGTTCGCCGCCTGAGTCCGGCCAGGGTGAATGTGTCGAGGGCCACTCCACAAGGGGTGGCCCTCGTCGCGTTGTGAGGGAACAAGCAGACATTCCCAGCCGTTGAGCCAGTCAGAAAGCTTGAGTCGGGTAGGCTCAGGTTTGAGCGGGTGGCAAACTTGAGCCAGCAACGCTCAACAAGTACTAGCGGAAGGAACTCCAATGGCGCGTGCAGTCGGCATCGACCTCGGGACGACCAACTCGGTCGTCGCAGTCCTCGAAGGCGGTGAGCCGACGGTCATCGCCAACTCGGAGGGCTCCAGGACGACCCCGTCCATCGTCGCTTTCGCCAAGAACGGCGAGGTCCTCGTGGGCCAGCCCGCGAAGAACCAGGCCGTCACCAACGTCGACCGCACGATCCGCTCGGTCAAGCGCCACGTCGGCACGACCTGGCAGACCGACGAGATCGACGGCAAGAAGTACACCTCGCAGGAGATCAGCGCGCGCGTGCTGATGAAGCTCAAGCGCGACGCCGAGGCGTACCTGGGCGAAGAGATCACCGACGCGGTCATCACCGTCCCCGCCTACTTCGAGGACGCGCAGCGCCAGGCCACCAAGGAGGCCGGCCAGATCGCGGGTCTCAACGTGCTCCGCATCGTCAACGAGCCGACGTCGGCCGCTCTGGCCTACGGCCTCGACAAGGGCGAGAAGGAGCAGACCATCCTGGTCTTCGACCTCGGTGGCGGCACGTTCGACGTCTCGCTGCTCGAGCTCGGCGACGGCGTGGTCGAGGTCCGTGCGACCTCCGGTGACAACCACCTCGGTGGCGACGACTGGGACCAGCGCGTCGTCGACTGGCTGGTCGAGCGCTTCAAGCAGGCCAACGGCATCGACCTGACCAAGGACAAGATGGCCCTGCAGCGCATCCGCGAGGCCGCCGAGAAGGCCAAGATCGAGCTGTCGAGCTCCAACAACGCCTCGATCAACCTGCCGTACATCACGGTCGACGGTGACAAGAACCCGCTGTTCCTCGACGAGACGCTGTCCCGTGCCGAGTTCCAGCGCATCACCAACGACCTGCTCGAGCGCACCCGCGCGCCGTTCAACAACGTGATCAAGGACGCCGGCGTCTCCGTCGGCGACATCGACCACGTCGTGCTCGTCGGTGGCTCGACCCGCATGCCCGCCGTCGCGGAGCTCGTCAAGGAGCTGACCGGCGGCCGCGAGCCCAACAAGGGCGTGAACCCGGACGAGGTCGTCGCCGTCGGCGCCGCCCTGCAGGCCGGTGTCCTCAAGGGCGAGGTCAAGGACGTCCTGCTGCTCGACGTCACCCCGCTGTCCCTCGGCATCGAGACCAAGGGCGGCATCATGACCAAGCTGATCGAGCGCAACACCACGATCCCGACGAAGCGCTCCGAGACCTTCACGACCGCTGACGACAGCCAGCCGTCCGTGCAGATCCAGGTCTTCCAGGGCGAGCGCGAGATCGCGGCCCACAACAAGAAGCTCGGCATGTTCGAGCTGACCGGCCTGCCGCCCGCCCCGCGTGGCGTGCCGCAGATCGAGGTCACCTTCGACATCGACGCGAACGGCATCGTCCACGTGTCGGCGAAGGACCTGGGCACCGGCAAGGAGCAGTCGATGACGATCACCGGTGGCTCCGCGCTGCCGAAGGACGACATCGACCGCATGGTGAAGGACGCCGAGGCCCACGCGGAGGAGGACAAGCGCCGCCGCGAGGAGGCTGAGGTCCGCAACCAGGCCGAGACGCTCGTCTACCAGACGGAGAAGGTCGTCAAGGAGAACGACGACAAGCTCCCGGCCGAGATCAAGGACAAGGTCAACGCCGCGATCGCGGAGGCGAACGAGGCGCTCAAGGGCACCGACATCGCCGCGATCAAGACGGCGGTCGAGAAGCTGGCGACCGAGTCCCAGGCCATCGGCCAGGCGATCTACGCCAACGCTCCGGGTGCCCCCGGCGCCGAGGCCCCTGGTGCGGACGCCCCCGGTGCCGCTGGTGCGGGCGCCGACGCGAAGAAGGACGACGACGTCGTCGACGCCGAGATCGTGGACGAGGACGAGAAGAAGTGACCGAACCGAGGCATGCCGCCCCTGACGAGGAGCAGCCTCAGGTAGTCGTGAACGACCGGCGCCGGATCGACCCCGAAACGGGTGAGGTCCGGCCGCCGGCCCACGTTGCCGAGGACAGCGCTCCGGTGGAAGAGCCCTTGGTCGCCGAGGTCGTGGACGAGGTGGCCGCCGAGCTGAAGACCCAGCTCGACGAGCGCACCGCCGACCTGCAGCGGCTCACCGCCGAGTACGCGAACTACCGCAAGCGGGTGGAACGCGACCGGGAAGCGGTGATCAACAACGCGAAGGCGTCCGTCGCCTCCGAACTGCTCTCGGTGCTGGACGACATCGAGCGGGCCGCCGCGCACGGCGACCTGACCGGTGCCTTCAAGGCGGTGGCGGACAAGCTCGTGTCCACGCTCGCCAAGACCGGTCTGGAGCCGTTCGCGCACGACGGCGAGGCGTTCGACCCGTCGGTGCACGAGGCCGTGCAGCACAGCACGTCCCCGGACGTCGACGGCCCGACCGTCACGGCCGTCCTGCGTCGTGGCTACACGTTCGGCGACAAGCTCGTCCGGCCCGCGCTCGTCGCGGTGACCGACCACGAGCCCGCCGCCGCGGCGCCGTCTGAAGAAGCCTAGGGAGGAGGAGCCGTCCGGTGAGTCAGAGGGACTGGATCGAGAAGGACTTCTACCGCGAGCTGGGCGTCTCCTCCGAGGCGTCCGCGGACGAGATCAAGAAGTCGTACCGCAAGCTCGCCCGCGAGCTGCACCCCGACGCGAACCCCGGTGACGCCAAGGCCGAGGCCCGCTTCAAGGCGGTCTCCGAGGCCTACGGCGTGCTGTCGGACGCTGCCAAGCGCAAGCAGTACGACGAGGCCCGCCGCCTGTTCGCGGGCGGCGGCTTCCCGGGCTCCGGTGGCTTCGGCTCCGGCGGGTTCGACGTCAACGACCTGTTCGGCCGTGCCGCGCAGGGCACCGGTGGCGGCGGCCTGGGCGACCTGCTCGGCGGCCTGTTCAACCGGCGCGGCGGCGCGGCGGCGGGCTCGCCCACGCGTCCGCGTCGTGGCGAGGACGTCGAGACCGACGTCCGCATCGACTTCACCGAGGCGGTCAAGGGGGCGACGGTGCCGTTGCGCCTGTCGTCCCCCGCCGCCTGCACCACGTGCAACGGTTCCGGCGCCAAGCCGGGCACCACGCCGCACACCTGCGCGACCTGTTCGGGTTCCGGCCTGGTGACGCGGTCGCAGGGCGCGTTCGCGTTCAGCGAGCCGTGCCGCGACTGCCGCGGCACCGGCCGGATCATCGACGACCCGTGCCTCGAGTGCGGTGGCGACGGCGTCAGCACCCGCACCCGCACGCTGACCGTCCGAATCCCCTCCGGGGTCGCCGACGGCCAGCGGATCCGCCTTGCGGGACAAGGCGAACCGGGGCGCAACGGTGGCCCGAGCGGCGACCTGTTCGTGCGCGTGCACGTCAACCCGCACAGCGTGTTCGGCCGTCAGGGCAACGACCTGACGCTGACGGCGCCGATGACGTTCTCCGAGCTCGCGCTCGGAACCACGTTGACCGTGCCCACGCTCGACGGCAAGGTTTCCCTGAAGGTGCCCGCCGGTACGGCTTCGGGGCGCGTGCTGCGGGCGCGGGGCAAGGGGATCACGAAGCGGGACGGGACCGCGGGGGATCTCCTGATCACCCTGGAGGTCGCCGTGCCGAACAACCTCTCGTCCGAGGCCCGCAAGGCCCTCGAGGCGTACGCCGACGTGACGACCGATCATGACCCGCGCGGTGACCTGAACGCGCTGCTCGAAGGGCGGTGAGTCCGGTGGGTTTTCCGTTCCCCCCAGGAACTGATGAAGACACGCCGTTCTTCGTGATCTCGGTGGCTGCCCAGCTGTCGGGCCTGCACGCCCAGACCCTGCGGTCCTACGACCGGCTGGGCCTGGTCTCGCCGGGCCGCACGAACGGTGGCGGTCGCCGGTACTCCATGCGGGACATCGTGCTGCTGCGCGAGGTCCAGCGCCTCTCGCAGGACGAGGGCGTGAACCTCGCCGGCATCAAGCGGATCATCGACCTGGAAAACCAGGTCGACGCGCTGCGGTCGCGGGTTGTAGAACTCCAGCAGGAACTCGCACAAGCCTTGGCGGCGGCCGACTCCACGGCCGCCGCGGTGCACGCTTCCTACCGTCGTGATCTCGTGCCTATTCGGCAGGAGACCGCCCTCGTCGTCTGGAAACCGAAGCCCCGAAAATGATCGAGCGCCTGTACGACGTCTTCGCGATGCCGCGTCCGCGAGTGGTCGAGTTCTGCGACCACTGCGTCACACCGGAGGCCGTGGCGCCGTTCACGACCGTTCCGTTGCGAGAGCTGACCTCCGACCAGGTCGGGAGGTTCTGGCTGAAGTCGGGGACGATCGGCGACGACGACTTCGTGCGCTACCTGCTCCCGCGCGTGATGGAGCTGATCGCGGCGGGTGAACTGGAAGCGGACTTCTTCTGGCTGCGCCTGGTGGCCGAGGCCTACGCGAAGGGCGACCCGCGTGAGCAGGCGGCCGTCCGCGAGTACTTCCTCGCCACACCGGTCGCGTTGGCCGGGCTCGTGCGCGAAGGGCCGAAGGAAGGCCCTTTGACCACGTGGTCGCGGACACCGGAAACGCTTGCCTTGCTGGAGGAAGCGGCTTTGAGCGAGCCGGATTCCAGCGGTGTGCTCTCCGACGCGCACGCGGAGCTCGAAGCTCATCTCTGCTCGAAGTAGAACCCGGTCTCCAGGTCGTCCAGGAGGCCGGGTTCCTCCGGTTCCCAGCCCAGCAACGCCTTCGTGCGCGCCCCGGACGTCGGCGCGTCCCGCGAGACCATGAATGCGAGCGGGCCGAAGTGCTCCTGGCCGCGTTCCGCCGGGATGCTCTCGACGGGCACGTCCAGCTTCCGACCGATGACCTCGGCGATCTCCCGCATCGTGATGGCCTCCTCCGCGACCGCGTGCAGCACCGAGCCGGCCGGAGCCTTCTCCGCCGCCAGCCGGTAGAGCCTCGCCGCGTCCAGCGTGTGCGCGGCGGACCAGCGGTTCGTGCCGTCGCCGGGATAGCCGGAAACCCCTGTGGCGCGGGCGGTCCTGACCAGGATCGGGATGAACCCGGCGGTGTCGAGTGCACTGTGGACGGTCGGCGGCAGCACCACCACCGCGCCCCGGACGTCCGTGGCGTCGACGATGGCGTTGCGTGCGGCGCCGCGCGGGCTCTCGCTGGAGACCCGTTCCGCCTCGGTGGCGGTGCGGCCGAGGCCCGAGTACGACAGCGTGCCGCCGGTGCCGATCAGTGCCTTGCCGGTGCCGGACAGCTCGTCGAGAAACGCCTGGACCACCGCGAGGTCGGCGTCCGAGGCGCCCTGGTAGTCGCCCGCGTACATCTCGTCGTGCTTGAACGCCAAGTGGATCACCGCGTCCGCCTCAGCCGCGCCCTTGCGCAGCCCGTCGAGGTCGTCCAGGTCGCCGAGCCGGACCGCGGCGCCCTGGGCGTCGAGCTTCGCGGCGGAGGCGTCCGAACGGGCCAGGCCGACGACCTGGTGGCCCGCACGCAGCAGTTCCGGGACCAGTGCTGAGCCGACGTGGCCGCTGGCACCCGTGACGAAGACCTTCATGTGCTTGTCCTCCTAAGTGATGGGACTTGGTCTCATCACCGTAGCAGAGTGATGGGACTTAGTCGCATCACTTAGGATGTGCGTCATGGGTCGATGGGAGCCGGACGCGCGGGAGCGGTTGGTGCGCGCCGCACTCGACCTGTTCGGCGAGCAGGGGTACGAGAACACCGCGGTCGCGCAGATCGCCGAGCGCGCGGGCCTCACGAAGAGCACGTTCTTCCGGCACTTCCGGGACAAGCGCGAGGTGCTGTTCGGCGGTCAGGACGTGCTGGCCGAGCTGATGACAGGCGCGATCTCAGGCGCTCCCGCACAGGCCGGGCCGCTGGAGGTGGTCGAGGCGGCGCTGGTGGCGACGGCCGTGACGTTCACCGACGAGCGGCGGGCGCACGGGCCGCAGCGGCTGGCGGTGATCGCGAGCAACGACGAGCTGCGCGAGCGGGCCGCGCTGAAGATGGTCGGGTTCGCCGTCGCGATGACGGACGCGCTGAAGCAGCGCGGGGTGCCGGAACTGGAGGCCTCCGTGGCCGCGGAGCTCGGTGTGCTGGCGTTCAACCACGGCTACGAGCGCTGGCTTGGGACCGGCGGGGACTTCGCGGAAGTCGCCCGCCGGACCCTCGGCGAGGTGCGTGCGGCCGTCGGACGGCTAGAGGGAGCCGAGTAGCTCCCCGACCTCGGCGGCGATGCGGTCCAGCGCCTGGTCGTTGTCGTGGGCGGCGATCGCGCGGTCCATCCAGTTCGCGATCAACGGCATCTGCTCGGGCTTGAGGCCTCGGGTGGTGACCCCCGCCGTGCCCAGGCGGATGCCGGACGGGTCGAACGGCTTGCGGGTGTCGAACGGGACCGCGTTGTAGTTCAGCTCGATGCCCGCCCGGTCCAGGGCCCTGGCCGCCGGCTTGCCGCCGACCAGCTTGGACGTCAGGTCGATCAGGACCAGGTGGTTGTCCGTGCCGCCGGACACCAGGTCGAAGCCGCGTTCCAGGAGGGAGTCGGCGAGCGCCTGCGCGTTCTTCACGATCGTGTGCGCGTACTCGCGGAACTCCGGCTGCGAGGCTTCCTTCAGGGCGACGGCGATCGCGGCCGTCGTGTGGTCGTGCGGACCGCCCTGCAGGCCGGGGAAGACCGCGCGGTCGATGGCCTTCGCGTGCTCGGCGTCGCACAGGATCATCGCGCCGCGCGGGCCCCGGAGCGTCTTGTGCGTGGTCGTGGTGATCACCGGCGCGTGCCCGACCGGCGACGGGTGGGCGCCGCCCGCGACGAGGCCGGCGATGTGCGCGATGTCGGCGACCAGGACCGCGCCGATCTCCCTCGCGATCTCCGCGAACGCCGGGAAGTCGATGGTGCGCGGGATCGCCGTGCCGCCGCAGAAGATCACCTTCGGGCGTTCTGCCTGCGCGAGCGCGCGGACCTCGTCCATGTCGACGACGCCGGTGTCCTTGCGGACCTCGTACTGGACCGCGGTGAACCACTTGCCGGTCGCGGACACTCCCCAGCCGTGCGTGAGGTGCCCGCCCATCGGCAGGGACATGCCCATCACGGTGTCGCCCGGCTGCAGGAACGCCAGGTAGACGGCGAGGTTCGCCGGGGCGCCGGACAGCGGCTGGACGTTCGCGTGGTCCACGCCGAACAGCGACTTCGCCCGGTCGATGGCGAGCTGTTCGACCTGGTCGACGACCTGCTGGCCCTCGTAGTACCGCTTACCGGGGTAGCCCTCGGAGTACTTGTTGGTCAGCACCGAGCCCGTTGCCTCGAGCACGGCCGCCGACACGTCGTTCTCCGACGCGATCATGCGCAGCTTGCTGGCCTGACGACGTTCTTCTGCCTGGATGAGGGTGGCGATCTCGGGATCGACTTCGCGCAGCACGGCATCACTCCGTGCCGGGCACCCAGGCGTTCGGTGCGCTCGGCCGTCGCTTCCCGGTGGTCAGTTCCACCCTCGGCACGCCAGTCGCTTACGACGTGCCGAGCTTAGTCCAGGGTGAACGGGTCGTACTTGATCCGGTCGAGAGGAGTTCCGGCGACGAGCATCCGGGACACCGTCGACCTGATCATGGCCGGGCTGCCGCAGACCAGGACGTCCCGGTCCTCCCACGCGCCGTAGCGGGTGACCACGTCGGCGAGGCTGCCCTGCTCGACGCCCCGGACGCCGGGGTCCGACTCCAGCACCGGCACGACCGTGAGCCACGGGTTCGTGGTCGCGATGCGCTGCAGGTTGTCCAGGTCGTAGAGGTCTTCGCGGGTGCGGCCGCCGTAGAACAGGTGCACGCGCGGGTTCTCGCCGTACTGCGCCATCTCGTCGATGATCGCGTGCATCGGCGCGACACCCGTGCCGCCGGCCACCATCAGGATGTCGGTCCCGGCCGTGCGGTCGACCGAGAGACGTCCCATGGGCGGTCCGATGCGCCACGTGTCGCCGGCCTGCGTGTGGCCGACCACCGAGCGGGACACCCAGCCGCCGTCGACGGACCGGATGTGGAACTCGATGACGCCGTCCTCGCGCGGTGCGTTCGCCGGCGAGTAGTACCGCCACAGGCGCTTGCGCTGCGGCGTCTCCACGCTGACGTACTGACCGGCCTTGTAGCTCACCGGGTGGTCCGGCTGCAGGCGCACGACGGCGAGGTCCCACGAGACGCGCTGGTGCTCCAGCACCGTCGCGTGCCAGTAGGCGGGCCCGTTGTCGGCGTCGGCCGCCTCCTGCATCGCCCTGGCCATGAGGGTGTAGGCCTCGGCCCACGCCATCTCGACCTTGGGCGTCCAGGCGGCGCCGGAGAACTTCTTCACCGCGGACAGCAGTGCGGTCCCGACCGCCTCGTAGTGGACGTTGATGACACCGAACTTCCGGTGGTCACGGCCCAGCTGACGCAGGAAGGGGATCAGGTCGTCCGGGCGGTCGACCATCTGCACCACGTGCACGAGGGCGCGCAGCAGACGGCTGCGTTGCACCTCCATGTTCGCGGGGAACATCTCGCGTGTGGCAGGCGAGAGCGAGAAGAGCATTCCGTAGAAGAACTTCGCCACTTCTTCGGAGTGCGGCTCCACCACCGCGAAGCTCTCCCGGATCATCCGCACCATCGCGGTGACACCAGGCGGGGGTTCTCGGTGGGGCGGGGTAGGGATGGGGCTCAGCACAGCGTTCGCAGTCATGGTCCGCGCGCAGTCTCCACGTTCTTCATCGTCGTTCTCAGTGGCGCCGGCAAGGCGCTCGTCCTCGTCAAGCATCCGTCCCCCGACAGGGTGGACAGTAACCCCTGATCGGGCTGTTTGACTCCTTGATGCCACCTTCGAGCGAAGCATGGTCACTGTATGTGTTTAGTTGTTACCGCAACAGTGTGAATGTGAGGGTCCGTCTGTACCGGGTTGCGTGCTTGCGTGCTTGGGTTGGGCGCGTGTCCCTGCCTGAGCTGACTGAAACCACCTCACCCGACCGTGTTGAGCAACCAGGCTCACGCGGTGAGCACTTCCTCCAATGTGCCCTGGAGACGTCCGATCGCGCCACGCGCTTCTACTCGGACCAGGTTCTGGATCACCTCAACCCCGTGATGGCCGCGTTCGTCGGCCGGATGGAGATGGCGTTCATCTCGACCGCCGATGCGGACGGGGAGTGCGACTCCTCGCTGCGGGCTGGGGCGGCTGGGTTCCTGCGGGTGGTCGACTCGCGGACCCTGGTGTATCCCGAGTACCGGGGGAACGGGGTGATGGCTTCTCTCGGGAACATCATGGAGAACCCGCACGTCGGAATGTTGATGGTGGACTTCACCGAGGATTTGATCGGGCTGCATGTGAACGGAGGGGCTCGGATCGCTGCGGTTGAGGAGTTTCCTGAGTTTGCTGATCTTGAGGAGCGGAAGGTCGAGCGGTGGGTGGTGGTGACTGTTGAGGAGGCCTACATCCACTGTCGGAAGCACATACCCCGGATGGTTCCTGTTGATCGGGTTCGGGAGTGGGGGACGGATGACGTTCGGCGGAAGGGTGGGGACTTTTTCGAGGTCAAGGCTCGGAAGAGGGCTCAGGTTGATGCTTGACGCGGATTGAGCGGGTGGTTGCCTTGCGGTTCGCGGCCTGGTGGGTGGTCACCTTGCGGGCGGCGAGCTTGCGGTTGCGTGCTTCCCCTGAGGGCTCTGCCCCCAGACCCCCGGCAATCTGATCAGGGGGCCCACGCCGCCCGTAGGTAGATGGCACGCCTGTTGCGTTGGGCGGCCGCCGGTTGCGTAGCTGGGTGCGTTGGTGGTGTGTCCCATCACGAGCCGCACCAAGAGCGGGCCACATGCCTGAAGGGGTGTCAACTCGACGAAAAGCGTGTCGAGTTGACACCCCTTCAGGCATGCAGCAAGGGCTGTGGCGCGACTCGTGATGGGACACACCACCCTTGGGTCTTGGCTCAAAGCGAAGAGCCAAGCGCCTCGGCTTCGCCGTCGGGACTGCTCGCCTGCGGCATCGCGTCCACCAGGTCGCGCCTGTGGCACCGCGTCTCGCCTCACACCGCGCCTCACACCGCGCCTCACGCCGCCCTGCGGCTTCGCGGGACTGTCAGACCTGCTCACTACGTTGGGTCGCGGGGGACCTTCCGCTGCGGGGGACCCCTGCGTGAGCGTGCGATCCGGGCTCGAGCGGGGTCCGTGACCCTGGGTGTGACCGATCAGCCACCGAATTAGTTGGCCTTGCTAAGTATCTCCAGATATAGTTGTATGACATCAACTAATTGCTGGAGGTGTGCCGGTTTGAGTCGGCCCTCGTCTCATCGGGAGATCCTCGAAGCGCTGTCCGGTATCTGGGTGGCGTTGCTCGTTGCGATCCTCAGTTCCACCATCGTCTCGAACGCTCTCCCGACGATCCTGGCTGATCTCAAAGGCACGCAGACGCAGTACACGTGGGTCATCACGGCGATGTTGCTCGCTTCTACGGCCAGTACGCCGTTGTGGGGCAAGCTTGCTGATCTTTTCGACAAGAAGAAGTTGTTGCAGGCGGCGATCGTGCTGTTCGTCGTCGGGTCTGTGCTGTCCGGGTTCAGTTCGAACATGGAGCAGCTCATCTCGTTCCGGGTCGTGCAGGGGCTCGGGATGGGTGGTGTGCAGGCGCTGGGGCAGGTTGTCGTCGGGGCGCTGTTGAGTCCTCGGGAGCGTGGGCGGTACAGCGGGTACACCGGGATGGTGATCTCCGCCGGGACCGTTGGCGGGCCGTTGGTCGGTGGGTTCCTCGTCGACTGGCCTGGGTGGCGGTGGTGTTTCTTCGTCTGCGTGCCGTTGGCGTTGGTGGCGTTGGCCGTGTTGCACAAGACGTTGCACCTGCCGGTGAAGAAGCAGCACGTGAAGATCGACTACCTCGGGGCCACGCTGATCACCGGTGGTGTCAGTTTGGTGCTGATGTGGGTGTCGTTCGCGGGTAAGGACTTCGCCTGGGTGAGTCGGGAGAGTGCGCTGTTCGTGGGCGGTGCGCTGCTGGCGATCATCGGGGCCTACTTCGTGGAGCGGCGGGCTTCTGCGCCGGTCATCCCGTTGCACCTGTTCAAGAACCGGACCGTGGTGCTCGCGATGCTGGGTGGGGTCGCGGTCGGTACGGCGATGTTCGGGGCCTCGGTGTTCATGGGGCAGTACTTCCAGATCGCCCGTGGGTTCTCGCCCACCAAGGCCGGGCTGCTGACGGTGCCGTTGGTGCTCGGGCTGAGCATCTCGTCGACCGTCAGCGGGCAGTTGATCGCCAAGAGCGGCAAGTGGAAGAGCTACCTGGTGTGGGGGTCGTTCTCGCTGGTGGCGGGCCTGGCGCTGTTGGGGACCATCGATCACCGGACGAACCTGGTGTTGATGGGCGGCTACCTGGCGCTGGTCGGCGTCGGTGTGGGGCTGACCATGCAGAACCTCGTGCTGGCCGTGCAGAACGGGGTGGGGATGGCTGATCTCGGTGCGGCCAGTTCCACTGCCACGTTCCTGCGGTCGTTGGGTGGGACGGCCGGCGTCTCGGTGCTCGGGGCTGTGCTGGCTGCCTCTGTGAGCACCAAGACGCTCGACCCTGCGTCGTTGTCCCCGGTGGTGCGTGATTCCTACGGTGACGCGATGGGTGAGTTGTTCCTCATCGCCGCTGGTCTTGCCGTGTTCACGGTCATCGCGGTGTTGCTGATCAAGGAGCAGCCGTTGCGGGACTCGGTGGACGACGCGATTGTCACCCCAACGGGTTCTGGTGCACGGACGGTCGCGACTGAGCTTGACTCACCTGTGGATACTGACCTGCGGATTGTGGACAAGTCTGGGTCCGCTGTGGACAAGCTGTTGGTGCTTTCGAGTGATGGCGATCAGGAGGTTGCGGTGCGCTCGGTTGCGCCGCGTTCCACGCAGAACTCGTTGCCCTCCGGGTCGCGCAGGGTGACCCAGCCGCTGCCGTCGGGCCTGCGCTGATCGTCGAAGACCGTCGCGCCGATGCCGACGAGGCGTTCCACCTCCTCGTCGCGGGTGGTGTCCGACGGCTGCAGGTCGAGGTGCAGGCGGTTCTTGAGCTCCTTGTTCTCCGGGACGTTGATGAACAGGTAGCGGATGCCGTTCGGCAGTTCGATCATCGCCTCGGGGTCGCCCGGGTTGTCGTCCGGGTGGATCGGCAGGCCCAGGACCTTGCTCCACCACGAGGCGATCTCGTAGGAGTCCCGCGCGTCGATCGTGATGCTGTGGATGATGGACGTCATGGGCGTGATCATCGCCTGGTCGGCGTGTGATCTGAACTGATTTCAAGGTTGAGCGGAACACGCTCAACTTTTCTGACGTTGTGCGGGATGATGGTCCATGCTGGAGGCTGACCACGAGGTGGAGGAATGGACGCTTTCAACCCGACGACCAAGACGCAGCAGGCGGTTTCCGCGGCGGTGCAGGCCGCGACGCTGAACGGGAACCCCGACGTGGGTTCGGTGCACCTGCTCAGTGCGCTGCTGGCGCAGACGGACGGGTTGACCGCGCCGTTGCTGTCGGCCGTGGGGGCCGACCCGGCGCAGGTGCGCAAGGAGCTCGAGCAGCTGTCCCGATCGCTGCCCAGTGCTTCCGGCTCGACCGTGTCCGCTCCGCAGTTCTCGCGCGACGCCGTGCGGGTGATCAACAAGGCGCAGGAGCTCGCCACCGAGATGGGTGACGAGTACGTGTCCACCGAGCACCTGCTCGTCGGGCTCGCGCAGCACGGCGGGCCGGTGGCCGACCTGCTGCGGCGGCACGGTGCGACGCCGGACGCGCTGACCGAGGCGTTCGCCAAGGTGCGCGGGTCGGCGCGGGTGACGTCGGCCGATCCCGAGGGCACCTACAAGGCGCTGGAGAAGTACGGCGTCGACCTGACCGAACGGGCGCGCAAGGGCGAGCTCGACCCCGTGATCGGCCGTGACGCCGAGATCCGCCGGGTCGTGCAGGTCCTGTCGCGGCGCACCAAGAACAACCCCGTGCTGATCGGCGAGCCCGGTGTCGGCAAGACCGCGATCGTCGAGGGCCTGGCGCAGCGCGTCGTGGCCGGTGACGTGCCGGAGTCGTTGCGCGGCAAGAAGGTCGTGTCGCTGGACCTCGGCTCGATGGTCGCCGGTGCCAAGTACCGCGGTGAGTTCGAGGAGCGGCTCAAGGCCGTGCTGAAGGAGATCACCGACTCGGCAGGGCAGGTCATCACGTTCATCGACGAGCTGCACACGATCGTCGGTGCCGGCGCGACCGGTGAGTCGGCGATGGACGCCGGCAACATGATCAAGCCGATGCTGGCCCGCGGTGAGCTGCGCATGGTCGGTGCCACGACCCTGGACGAGTACCGCGAGCACATCGAGAAGGACGCCGCCCTGGAACGCCGCTTCCAGCAGGTGCTGGTCGGCGAACCCTCGGTGGAGGACACGGTCGGCATCCTGCGCGGGCTCAAGGAGCGCTACGAGGTGCACCACGGCGTGCGCATCACCGATGCCGCGCTCGTCGCCGCCTCGACGCTGTCCGACCGCTACATCACCGCGCGCTTCCTGCCGGACAAGGCCATCGACCTCGTCGACGAGGCCGCGTCCCGGCTGCGCATGGAGATCGACTCGCGGCCCGTCGAGATCGACACCGTCGAACGTGCCGTGCGGCGTCTCGAGATCGAGGAGATGGCGCTGGCCAAGGAGTCGGACATGGCCTCGGTCGAACGGCTGCACGCCCTGCGCGCCGAGCTCGCGGAGAAGCGCGAGGAGCTGTCCGCGCTGACAGCCCGCTGGCAGAACGAGAAGAGCTCCATCGACCGCGTTCGTGGCCTGAAGGAGCAGCTGGAGTCGTTGCGCGGCGAGTCCGAACGCGCCGAGCGCGACGGCGACCTCGGCCGTGCCGCCGAACTGCGCTACGGCCGGATCCCCGAGCTGGAGAAGGAGCTCGCCGTCGCCGCGGAGTCCACACAGGACGCCGCGATGCTCAAGGAGGAGGTCGGCCCCGACGACGTCGCGGACGTGGTGTCGGCGTGGACCGGCATCCCGGCCGGACGGCTGCTGGAGGGCGAGACCGCCAAGCTGCTGCGGATGGAGGACGAACTGGCCCGGCGGGTCGTCGGGCAGGCCGAGGCCGTGCGCGTCGTGTCGGACGCGGTGCGCAGGACGCGCGCCGGAGTCGCCGACCCGGACCGCCCGACAGGGTCGTTCCTGTTCCTCGGCCCTACCGGCGTCGGCAAGACCGAGCTCGCGAAGGCGCTGGCCGCGTTCCTGTTCGACGACGAGCGGGCGATGATCCGCATCGACATGAGCGAGTACTCCGAGAAGCACTCGGTGGCCCGCCTGGTCGGCGCGCCTCCCGGCTACGTCGGCTACGACCAGGGCGGCCAGCTCACCGAGTCGGTCCGCCGCCGCCCGTACTCGGTCGTGCTGCTGGACGAGGTCGAGAAGGCGCACCCGGACGTGTTCGACGTGCTGCTGCAGGTCCTCGACGACGGCCGGCTGACCGACGGTCAGGGCCGCACGGTCGACTTCCGCAACACGATCCTGGTGCTCACGTCGAACCTGGGTTCGCAGACCATCGTGAACCCGTCGCTCACCGACCTGGAGCGCCGCGACGCGGTGATGGCCGTCGTCCAACGGCACTTCAAGCCGGAGTTCCTGAACCGGCTGGACGACGTCGTGGTGTTCCACGCGCTCGCCACCGAGGAGCTGACGTCCATCGTGGACATCCAGATCGCCAGGCTGGCGGACCGGCTCGCGGCCCGCAGGCTGACGCTGGACGTCACGCCGTCGGCCCGCGACTGGCTGGCGCTCAACGGCTTCGACCCGATCTACGGGGCCCGGCCGTTGCGGCGGCTGGTGCAGTCGGCGATCGGTGACCAGCTCGCGAAGGAACTGCTGGCCGGCGAGGTGCGCGACGGCGACGCGGTGCGGGTCGACGTGCTGGACGACAACAGCGGTTTGATCGTCGGCCGCACGGCGTGAGTTCCGGGTCCCCCATGAGGTCGGTAGGTTCGGCCTCATGGGGGATTTTCGTTTCGCCAGGTACCAGGCGGCGCAGGCCAACGCCAACGGGAACTTCCCCGGGGTCTTCGGGCTGGTGAACGGCCTGCGCCGGCGCGGTGAGCTCACCGCGGAGCAAGAAGAGTTCGTACGCGTGAACAACGCCTGGTACAACGCCGCCTACACCGACCCCTCCACGGTCGACCCGACGGTCTACGACCGGGAGGTCAACCCCGGCGCCCGCGCGTGGTTCAAGGCGGAGGCGACGCACCTGGAGGAACGCCTGCCGGGGTACTTGGCCCTGCTCGACGCGCACGGGGTGGCGTGGGAGCGGGTGGAGAGCGACGACCCCGGCCGGATCGTCTACGAGGACGCCGACCAGGTCGTCGTGGTGCCGCACTCGTGCGGCGTCTTGACCTGAGGAAAGGCACGCCCAGGTCACGACGCGCGGAAGTGATCTTCGTTCCTCGCCCCCGACCCACTAGGCTCTGGCTGTGGGCATACCGGCGTGGGTCTGGTTCACCGTCGCCGCGGTGGCGGGCGTGGCGGGGTTCGCCCTGCTCGCGACCGACCGGGCGCAACGAACCGCGCGTAATCGTGAACGGCGCCGTTGGGCTGCCCTGCGTGGCTGGCAGTTCGAGGAGACAGACCACGTGCTGCCGACCCGGTGGGAAGCCGGGGCCATCGCGTACTACGGCACGGGCCTCGCCCGTGACGTCGTCGCGGGCTCCACCTTCACCGCGGACGGCCGCAGGCAGGTCTACGTGCTCGACCACGAGACAGGCGGCAAGGTCAACTCCGTGCTGGTCGGCGTGCGCTGCCGCAGGGCGCTGTCGGTGGTGATCGAGCTGTGGCTGTCGACGGTCCCGTTCCAGCGCGACGACGACAAGAAGCCGATGCCCGACATGCTCGGGCCGGTCGGGTCGCGGTACGCGTTCGTCACGGACGTGCCGGCGGCTCGCAAGATCATCACACCGGACCTGATCGACGCCGCCGAGGAGATCGGTGGCGACGTCACGGTCGTCTGGATGGAGAACGACTGGGTGCTGGCCGCCGCGCCGCCGAACTCGTCGCCCGCCCGCCTCGAACGGCTGCTGCGCGACGTCGGTGAGCTCGCGGACGTCATCGACCCGTTCGACCCGGACCCGTCCGAGCGCGAGGAGCCGGTGGCCGAGGAGGACGAGGGCGGCGAGGTCTACCGCCCGTCGTTCGGTCGCAAGCAGCCCTGACGAAACCTTCACCCGAGCCGCTGCCGGACACCCGGCAGCGGCTTCTTCATGCCCGGCGCACGCCTGGTTCATGTGACGTTGGGTGATCAACAAAATTTTGTACCGGAGTTCGTAGCGCTCCGACCAGCGCTATTCCAGGCCGTATCCAAAGTGCTGTGACTCACATCACACTTCGCTCCGTGTAAAACATTCGGCCCTGATTCAGATACTCCGAACAGCACGACCGTCGTGTCCCCCAACCCCGGAAGGGATCCACGATGTACGGAGGAAAGGCAGTCACACCCGTTGCCGTCGCCGGCACGGCGTCCGTGGTGACGCTGGCCAACACCGGTGCGTCGGTCGGGTGGTTGCTGTTCGGCGGGGTCGCGATGGTCGTTTCCGGCCTCGCGCTGCGCCTGTTCGTGCTCCGCCGCCCGGCGAAGAACGAAGTGTGATCATCGGCGGCCTTCGACCCCGGCGACTTTCCGACTACCGTTCGGTGGCATGCCAACCGCACTGGTGACCGGATCGACCGTCGGGATCGGGGCCGCCTTCGCCCGCAGGCTTGCGGCCGAGGGCTACGACCTCGTGCTGGTCGCGCGCACGGCGTCCGCGCTGGAGGAGCTCGCGAAGCAGCTGCACGAGCGTCACGGCGTGCAGGTCGACGTCCTGCCGGCCGACCTCAGCGACCACGACGAGCGGCTGAAGGTCGAGCAGCGGCTGGCCGAGTCGCCCGTCGACCTGCTGGTCAACAACGCGGGCTTCGCGAACAACGGCGAGCTCTTCGCCACGGACGTCGAGAAGCTGCAGAACCAGCTGAACGTCAACGTCACCACCGTGCTGCGGCTGAGCCGGGCCGCGATCCCGGCCATGATCGCGCGGGGCAAGGGCGACGTGATCAACGTGTCCAGCGTCGCCAGCTTCCTGCCCGGCCGCGGCACCAGCTACAGCGCCGACAAGGCGTGGGTGACGGCGTTCTCCGAGGGCACGGCGCTCGCGGCCGAGGGCACCGGCGTGCGGATCATGGCGCTGGCACCCGGTTTCGTGCGGACCGAGTTCCACAAGCGCGCGCAGATCGACATGTCGAAGACGCCGAACTGGCTCTACGTCGACGTCGACAGGCTGGTCCACGAGGCCCTGCGCGACCTGCGCCGGGGCAAGCCGCTGTCGATCCCCGGCCTGCAGTACAAGGCGATCGTGACCATCTCGAGGCTGCTGCCGCGGGCACTCGTGCGCCGGATGGCGTCGCGGTTCGCGGGTGGGCGCGGACGCACCTGAGCGGAACGGTTCGGCCCAACGGCGCGTCGGAGCGGTGGCCGATGACCACGGCGTACGCGGACGTCCAGGACCCGTCGGTCGCGCTCAACGCGGCCGCCGAGAACCGTCCCGGCAGGCAGACCACCAAGGAGCTGATCGAGGCTGCCGGGTGGAAGCTGCAGGGCGTCAACTGGATCTACGAGAAGGTCACCGGCGAGAACGACGGCCCGACCCACTTCCGCAAGGACGCCTGGTAAGTCAGACCGGCCAGTCCACGCCGCCGCTGCTGGTGTGACTGGTCCCAGTCCCGCGAACGACGTCGAAGGCCACCGCGCAGGCGGTCGCCAGCGACCGCAACGGTTCGGTCACCGCCGGGTTTATCTGCACGACGTCCCGGCGCACCCGCGAGCCGTTGCGCTTGGCCCGCCCGCCGGTCTGGATCCGCGCGACGTCGCCGAAGAAGCAGAGCTGCTGACCGTTCGCGTCGTGCAGTGACTGCTGCCACGGGCCGTGCGTCTCGATGGTCCCGATCAACTGGTCCTGCGGCGTGCTGACCCGCACCCGCGAGCGTCGCCCGAACCCCCTGTCGATGCGCATGAGCGGCCGGCCGTCAGGCCCGACGACGTCGAGGTCGAACGCGGTCCAGCCGGAGAATCCCGTGTGCCGCAGCGGCCGCTGGAGGCCTGGCCCGGTCCGTTCGCGGACGACGGCGACCGGCGCGTCCCGTTCGTCGAACACCTCGACGCGGTAGTGCGGCCGGGCCAGCAGGCTCAGGAACGTCCACGGCTGTTCCACGTACAGGGTGCTCACGGTGATGCAGCGTACGAGGCGTCGAGCGCGCGCATGTGCGAAGCTGACGACCCGTGCGAACTGAAGTGGTCTTGGACGCGAACGCTAAGTCGGAACTCGCTCGTCTCGTGAGCGAGTTGGCCGTGGTGCACGGCAAGGTGACCCTCTCCAGCGGCAAGGAAGCCGACTACTACGTCGACCTGCGCCGCGCGACGCTGCACCACGCGGCGGCCCCGTTGATCGGCAAGCTGTTGCGGCAGCTCACGTCGGACTGGGACTTCGTCGCGGTCGGTGGCCTGACCCTCGGCGCGGACCCCGTCGCCTACGCGATGATGCACTCCGCCGGTGCCGACGGTGACGTGCTCGACGCGTTCGTCGTGCGCAAGGCGAACAAGGCCCACGGCATGCAGCGCCAGATCGAGGGCATCGACGTGCGCGGCCAGCGGGTGCTCGCGGTCGAGGACACCTCCACCACGGGCGGTTCGGTGCTCACGGCCGTCAACGCGCTGCGCGAGCACGGCGCTGACGTGATCGGTGTCGCCACGGTCGTCGACCGCGGTACGGGCGCCAAGGAGGCCATCGAGGCCGAGGGGCTGCAGTACCGCTACCTGCTCGACCTGAACGACCTCGGGCTCGCCTGAGGTTTTATTGAGAGCGCTTCGAGCCACCCCGTCTTAGTCTGGAGGACGGGGTGGTGAGAATGGCCGGATTCCTCGCCGATGCGGTGGTCGTGCTGCACTTCACGGTGCTGGCGTTCCTGCTCGCGGGCGGTTTCCTCGCGTGGCGCTGGCACTGGGTGATCTACCCGCACCTCGCACTGGCCGCGTGGGCGGTCCTCAGCATCATCACGCCGACCGTGTGCCCGCTCACGGTGTGGGAGAACGACCTGCGGGCGCTGGCCGGGATGCCGGTGCTGGAGACCGGGTTCATCGACCACTACATCGACGGCGTCTGGTACCCGGAGAGCGCGTCGACGCTGGTCCAGCTGGTGCTGGGGTCGATCGTGATCTTCTCGTGGGCCGGCTTCTATGCTGGTCACCGTGCTGCTCGAAGGCTTTCACGCTGTTAAGCACGCGTTGCGCTTCGGCGCCGCCGTGCACCCGTTGATCACGACGGACCTCGCCGCCGCGATCAGCCTCGCCGAGACGCACGCACCTGATCTGCGCGAGCGGTTCGCCGCCGCCACCGAGGTCGACCAGAACCACTTCAAGCTGCGCGTCGGCCGCACGCACCCGACCGGTGTGGCCGGGTTCGCGGAGAAGCCGGACCTGCCGTTCGACCGGCCCGCCCCGGTCGTCCTGCTCGACAACCCGCGCAACCTCGGCAACTTCGGTGCCGCCATCAGGGTGGCCGCCGGCCTCGACGCGGGTGGCGTGATCTCCACCGGCGACATCGACCCGTGGCACCCCAACGTGCTGCGCGGGTCCGCTGGCCTGCACTTCGCGCTGCCGGTCGCCAAGGTCACGAGCCTCGACTTCCCCGGTGAGCTGATCGCGTTCGACGCGGACGGTGACCTGCTGAAAGGCCCGATCCCCGACGACGCCGTGCTGGCGTTCGGCTCGGAACGCCACGGGCTGTCCGACGAGGTCCGCGCGAAGGCGTCGCGGATCGTGCGGCTGCCCATGCGCGAGAAGGTCAGCAGTTACAACCTGACAACTTCTGTGGCCATGGGCCTGTACCACTGGGCGATTCACCGAGCTTCTTGACCGGTCAAGCACGCACCATGATCCTGTGGCGATCGCGAAACTGCTGGCGGCGCGCGCGGGCGTCGCGGAGCGCGCGGTGTACTCCAGGCACCTTCGGCGGGTCTGGGGTGTGCCGGGCACGCTCCTCGGGGCGAGGGCGTGGCCCCCGCTCTTCCGGGACAAGATCCACACCAGCTTCAACTACTGGTGGCAGGCGCACCTGCTGGACTGCATGATCGACGGCTACCTGCGCTCGCCCAACGAGCTGCGCAAGACGGCCATCACCAAGGTCGTGCGGGGCATCCGGGTCCGGAACATCCTGGGCTGGACCAACGACTTCTACGACGACATCGCGTGGCTCGGCCTCGCCCTGCAACGCGCCGAGCGCGAGGTCGGCATCGCGAAGCCCAAGGCCCTGAGCGCGATCGCCGAGCAGCTGCGCGACGCGTGGACGGACCACGCCGGCGGCGGCATCTGGTGGAAGCGCAAGGACGACTTCAAGAACGTCCCGGCGAACGGACCGGCCGCGATCTTCCTGGCCCGTCAGAACGACCGCACCGACCTCGCCCGCGCGCGGTCCATCGTGGACTGGGTCGAGGAGCACCTCGTCGACCCCGGGAACGGCCTCGCGTGGGACGGCCTGCACGTCCACCCCAATGGTGAGATCCGCGAGTACGAGAAGAACATCTACACGTACTGCCAAGGGGTTCTCATCGGCGCGTGCGTCGAACTGGCCCAGCACGGCCAGCCCGAGAAGTGGCTCGACAAGGCCGCTCGCACGATCACCGCGGTGCACGACGACCTCGCCACCAACGGTGTGATCAGGGGCCAGGGCGGCGGCGACGGCGGCCTGTTCGCGGGCATCCTGACGCGCTACCTCGCCCAGGCCGCGTTGATCATCCCCGACCTCGACCCCGACCGGGACGAGACCGCGGACCTGGCGCGGGAACTCGTGGTGCAGTCGGCGGAAGCGGCGTGGCTCAACCGCGTGATGGCCGTGAGCGGTCCGTTGTTCGGTCCCGAGTGGTCGGTCCCGGCCGACGAGAACGAGGGCCGCGACCTGTCCGTCCAGCTCGGTGGCTGGATGTGCCTGGAGGCGGCCGCCCTGCTCGAACGGCACGGCATGGACGTCGCTACGGCCTGAGCCAGCCCAGCAACGTCTTGGCGTCCTCGCGGAACTGCTCCGGCGAGTCGTCCAGCACGAACTCCAGCAGCGCGTTGCGCTCGATGCCGTCGCGCGCCAGCTCGGTCAGCACCGGCTTCCACAGGTCACGGCGCTGCGCGAGCGGGAACCGCTCCTTGAAGCCACCGGGACCCCACGAGAAGACGTGCGCCGTCACCGGTTCCAGCGTCCGCACCTCGTGCATGGCCGAGAACACGTCCTGACCGCCGCTCGGCTGCCAGTACGACACCACGCCGTCGACCTCGTCCAGCAACTGCACCGTCGAGTCGAGCGTGTCTGTCAGCGTGTTCCGGTGGTACTCCAGCGCGATCTTCGTGCCCATCGCCTCGGCGTGTTCGACGGCGTGTCGCAGCGCCTCCACCACCGGCGCCCGGTCAGCGCACTCCTCCGAGCCGGACGTGCCGGCCCAGACCCGCACGAACGGCGCGTCCAGTTCGGCCGCGGTCTCCAGGATCGGCGCAAGGTCGGCGCGGTCGGACACGCCCGCCCGGTAGTACGACCCGTACGCGGCCACCTTCAGACCGGTGTCGAGCGCCCGCCGTGCCGCCGCGAAGTCGCCGGGCGGCACGTGCACGTCGGCGCCCCACTCGACGGCCTGCAGCCCGCACTCCGTCGCCAGCTCACCGATCTCGGAGACGGTGAGCTGCCGGAACGTGACCGAGACGAGCCCGGGGATCAGCATCCGCAGGACTGCCTGTGCATGAGGGAGGGCGCGAGCCGGATGGTCTCCGGTGCCCTCTCCGGGTCGGCGATGCGGGAGAGCAGCAGTTTCACCGCGGTCCGTCCGATCTCCTCGACCGGCTGGGCCAGGGTGGTGAGCGGCGGTTCGATCAGGGTGGCCCACTCGACCTCGTCGTAGGCGACGACGGCCAGGTCCGTGCCGAGCTTCAGACCGCGGGCCCGCGCCTCGTGCAGCATGCCGACGGTGACGAGGTGGTCGGCCGCGACGACGGCCGTGGCCGGGTCCTCCTGGTCGAGCAGCGGCGCGAGCCAGCCGCTCTGGGACACCAGCGCCTCGTCCCACTTCAGGCCCGCGCGGCCGAGGCCGAGGCGGTAGCCGAGGATGCGTTCCTCGGTCGTCGCCACGCCCGCCTGGCCGCAGACGATGCCGATCCGGCGGTGTCCCAGTTCCGCGAGGTGCTTGACCAGGCCCGAGGTGGCCTGCACGTTCTCCGGGCCGACCTGGTCGATGTCCTTGGCCACGGTCAGCCGGTCGACCAGCACCGTGGGGATGTTCAGCCTCTTGAGCTCCGGCAGCACGAGGCTCCCCCCGGCGCCGGCCGATGGTGTGAGCAGCAGCCCGTCGACTCTTCGCGAGCGCAGCATCCTGACCGCGGTCTGCTCCGATTCGGGGGTGTCCCTCGTGTCGATCAGCACGAGCGAATAGCCGTTGCGAGTCGCCTCGGACTCGATGGCGGCGATCAGCTCGGCGAAGTACGGGTGCGAGACCAGTGACACGGCCAGGCCCAGCGACTTCGTGCCGCCCATGACCAGCGAACGCGCGATCGCGTCCCCCGTGTACCCGGTCTCGTCGATCGCCTTCTGGACGCGCTCGCGCGTGTCCCCGGCGACCGGCCTCGTCTCGTTGATCACGTGTGACACCGTGGTGATGGAGACCCCCGCGAGAGCCGCGACATCCCGCATGGTGACCATGACCTGGGACCATACCCGTTTGGAGGAAGGCCAGATGGCCGCCGTGCTGTGTGTCGGGCTCACAACTCTCGACGTGACCCAACGGGTGGGTGAATTCCCGCGACCCGGCGAGAAGATCCGCTCGCTCGGTGCGGTGCTCTCGCCCGGTGGTCCGGCGGCGAACGCGGCCCGTGCGGTCGCGGCACTGGGCGGGCGGGCGTCGTTGCTCACCGCACTGGGTGCCGACGCACTGGGTGAATTCGTCCGGGCGTCCTTGGATCCTGTTCAAGTCACCGCCGTGGAGGGCACGACGCCCGTGAGCATGGTCGTCGTCAGAGACGCTGATGGGGAGCGCACGGTCGTCTCCCGCAACGCCTCCGTGCCGGTGATCGCGCCGGATTTGACCGATCTCCTGGCCGCCGCGGACGTCGTCCTCTTGGACGGACATCATGACGGGCTGGTGATCCCCGCCGCCCGGCAGGCGAAAGCACTGGGATTGCCTGTGGTGCTCGACGCCGGGAGCTGGAAACCTGTCCTCGATCACCTGTTGCCGCTGGTGGACGTGGCCGCCTGCTCCGCCGGGTTCGAGCGGTCCGAGGCCGAGGTGCACTCCTACGGGGTGCCGCTGGTCATTCGCACGCAGGGTGCGAAGCCGGTCACCTGGTCGCGGAACGGCTCGGCCGGAGAGCTGCCCGTCCCCGCGGTGGAGGTGAAGGACACGAACGGTGCCGGCGACGTCTGGCACGGCGCGTACGCCTACGCGCTGGCGTCAGGCGCGGACCCGGTGGCTGCCATCGGTTTCGCGTCGGAGGCGGCCGCCGTTCGCGTCGGTGCGGTCGGGGACTGGGTTGAGGAGCTGGCGCGGTGGCAGGACAGCAGGTCAGGTTCGACGAGCTGCTAGAACGGGCTCGGGTGCTCACCGACCAGGGTGAGCGCAAGATTCTCGGCATCGGCGGCGCACCCGGTTCCGGCAAGTCGACACTCGCGCGCCGGCTCGTCGAGGCCCTCGACGGTCAGGCCGTGCTGGTCGAGATGGACGGCTTCCACCTCGCGCAGAGCGAGCTCGAACGGCTGCGGCTGGTCGAACGCAAGGGCGCGCCCGACACGTTCGACATCCCCGGCTACGTGGACCTGCTCGGCCGGATCAAGGCGTGCGGACCGGACATGATCTACGCACCGGAGTTCCGCCGCGAGATCGAGGAACCGGTCGCCTGCGCCGTGCCGGTGCACCCGGACGTCCCGCTCGTCGTCACCGAGGGCAACTACCTGCTGCTCAACTACGACAAGTGGAAGCGCGTCCGGATCATCCTGGACGAGGCGTGGTTCCTGTTCATCGACGAGGACGTGCGCGTGCAGCGCCTGATCGACCGCCACCTGCGGTACGGGCGCACCTTGTCGGAGGCGGAGGAACGGGTGCTGCACGGCACGGACCACGTCAACGCGTTGATGGTGAACTCGTCGAAGGGGTCAGCGGACCTGCTGATCACCGAGGTGCTCTAAAGCCTGCAGGCGACCGGATCAGCGCGCGTGCGGGTGGCTGATGTGCTCCAGGTCCTCGCTGGTCTCGTCGATCGGCTTCGCCATCTCCTGGCGGTAGCGCCAGACACCCCAGCCGGTGCCGACCAGGAAGAACGCGACGCTGACGACGATCGCCGCGGTCTCGAGCCACGGGAGCTGCTGCAGGATGCCCGCACCGTAGTACCCGGCCAGCACCAGCGTCGGCACCCAGGCGATGGCACCGATGGTGGTGGCGAGCGTGAACTTGCGGAGATCCATCCTGGCCGCGCCCGCGATCATGGGCGCCAGCGTCCGGATCCACGGGATCCAGCGGGCGAGCACCACGGCCCAGAACCCGCGGCGGTCGAGGAACTCGCCCGCGCGTTGCAGGTTCTGCCGGTTCAGCACCTTGCCGCCCTTGCGTGCGAGCACGCGCGTGCCGGTACCCCGGCCGATGAAGTACCCGACCTGGTTCCCGACGACGGCGATGATCAGGGCCGCGAGGGACAGCAGCCACGCCGACAACTCGCTGTTGTGACTGGCCAGCACCACGCCGGCCGCGAACAGCAGCGAGTCACCGGGCAGGAACAGCCCGAAGATGAAAGCGCACTCGACGAAGATGAAGCTCAGCACGATGACCCAGACGGCCACCGGACCCGCGGTCTCCAGCGAGGCGAAAGCATGCGCCACGGTGAGCCAGCCTACGTCGTGCTGTGCCGGCGGCGCGGCGACAGCGGGTCGACGGGTCGGCGAAATCTGGGTTGAGCACGCTGGGTCACGACGTGAACTCCCTTCGATCGAGATCACCTTCGAGTGAACCAGGCGAACGGGACGAAGCGGGGCGCTTCGACTCGACGCCGCGCGAGAATCGCGAGCTGGCAGGGGTCTCACCAGGCCTGAAATTTTCTTCGCCACCTCGCCCAGCCGCCCCACTAGCGTGGAGCGCATGGAGACCTTGCTCGCCGAACTCCGCACCGCAGTGGGTGACTCCGGCGTCCTGACCGACGCCGACGTCACCGCGAGCTACCAGCGCGACATGATGCCGTTGGCGCCGCACGGCAGCCCGTTGGCGGTGGTGTTCCCGCTGAACACCGAGCAGGTCCAGGCGGTGGTGAGGGCCTGCGCGAGCCGTCGCGTCCCGATCGTGCCGCGAGGTGCGGGCAGCGGCCTGTCCGGCGCCGCGAACGCCGTCGAGGGCTGCGTGGTCCTCGTCATGACCAAGATGAACGCGATCGTCGAGATCGACACCGACAACCGCCTCGCCGTCGTCGAGCCGGGCGTGGTCAACCTCGACCTGCGCGGCGCCGTCGAGAAGGACGGCCTGTTCTACCCGCCGGACCCGAGCAGCTACGACTGGTGCACGATCGGCGGCAACCTCTCCACCAACGCCGGCGGCCTGTGCTGCGTGAAGTACGGCGTCACCACGGACTCGGTGCTCGGCCTGGAGGTCGTCCTGGCCGACGGCGAGGTGCTCCGGACGGGCCGTCGCACGGTCAAGGGCGTCGCGGGCTACGACCTCACCAAGCTCTTCGTCGGCTCCGAGGGCACGCTGGGCGTGATCACCAAGGCCACGCTGGCACTGCGGCCCCTCCCGCAGGCCCCGGCGACGCTGGTGGCCGCGTTCGGCAGCACCGCCACCGCGGGCGCGGCGGTCAGCCGGATCGTCCGCGAGGGCCTGGTGCCGTCGCTCATGGAGATCATGGACCGCACCTCGATCGAGGCCGCCGAGACGTACCTGAAGACCGAGCTGGGCGCCGGACCGGGCTGCGCCGCGTTGCTGATCTGCCAGTCCGACGCGGGCGGCGAGCAGGCCAGGCACGAACTGGCCAAGATCGAGGAGATCTGCCTGGAGGCCGACCTCGTCTACTCGACGACCGACGTGAACGAGGGCCGTGACCTGCTGACGGCACGCAGGGCCGTCCTCACCGCGTTGGAGATCTACGGCTCGTGGCTGACGGACGACGTGTGCGTCCCCCGCACCCGCATCGCCGAGCTCATCCAGGGCTGCGAGGACATCTCGAAGGAGGTCGGCCTCAAGATCGCCGTCGTGGGCCACGCGGGCGACGGCAACATGCACCCGACGATCGTCTACGACCCCGCGGACGCCGACCAGTTCGCGCGCGCCCAGAAGGCGTTCGACGACATCCTGGCCGTGGGGCTCGCGCTGGGCGGCACGGTCACCGGCGAGCACGGCATCGGCAAGATCAAGCGCGAGTGGCTCGCGAAGGAGATCGGGCCGGTCGGCCTCCGGGTGCACCGCGAGATCAAACGCGCGCTGGACCCGGAGAACCTGTTCAACCCCGGTTCGATGTTCGGTCTCTAGCAACAGGTGCGGACAGCCGTGGGGAACGGTTCCTGGGCGGCCTTCTCCACGTCCGCGAGCATGCGTTGCCGTTCCGCCGGCCCGAGCACCCGGCCTCGGGTCAGCACGGTGTGGATCCGTGACGTGTTGCGGATGTTCGTGAGCGGGTTGCCGTCGAGCACGACGAGGTTCGCGTCCGCGCCGGGCTTCACCGCCGCACCGCGAGTACCGGCTTGCAACACCGCCTTCGGCGACAGGCCCGCCTCGACGAGCAACTCCAGTTCGTCGTGCACCGAGAAGCCGGAGAACGAGTACGGGTTGCCCGCGTCGGTGCCGACGAGGACCTCGACGCCCAGCGCGTGCATCTCGGCGACCTGTTCCTGGCGGCGCCGGAAGAACGCGGCCTGCTGCCGGATCTCCTGGTCGGTCACCGGGACCCAGTTCGTGAGGCCGTCGCGCCAGAAGTCCCGGTAGAACGCGGGCATGTACCTGATCCGCGGGTCGTTCGCGAACCGGTCCGCCGGGCTGGCGTACACCCGCATCGCGACCATCGTCGGACACAACGCGGAGTTGTTGCGCTGCAGACGTTTCGCCAGCTGGACTGCTTTGCCGCGGCTGTGCGTCAGCGTTGCCCGCCGTTCGAACTCCAGCACCTGCTTGAACCACGCGAACGGGTTCGCCGGGTCGAGCGGCAGGTCCGCGATCGCTTGGCGCAGCTGGGTTTCCCGTGTGCTGGTGGCGAGCGGCAGGCCGTACATGTGCTCGAACGTGCGCTGCCCCAGGTCGCTCGCGTCACCCAGCGGCACGTGGTTCGAGCAGTGCCCGGCGAACGTGATGGCCTGCCGGCCGCACTCGTCCGCGATGGCTTCGAGCGTCGGGCGGTCCAGGTACGAGTAGACCTTCACGAAGTCCGCGCCCTTCGCGTCCCGCACCGCCTGGCGGCCCTCCTCGGGCGTGCTGACGACCGTCGCGCCGGGCAGGGTCGAGTGCGGTCCGTCGATGATCGTGCTGCCGACGACCAGCCGCGGGCCGAACACCTCGCCGCGCTCGATCCTTTCGCGCAGCTCGTAGATCGGCGGGAAGCCCCACATCTCGCGGATGCCCGTCACGCCGTTGACCAGGCACAGCGGCAACGTGATCTTGTCGAGGAACGCGCCGTGCACGTGCATGTCCCACAGGCCGGGGATGACGAACTTGCCGGCGACGTCGAGCACCGTGGAGCCGCGCGGCAACGGCAGGTCGCACGAGCCGACCGCGAGAACCTTGTCGCCCGCCAGCACGATGGTCGCGCCGGACCGGACGCCGGACGAGTCGATGAGCGTCGCACCGCGCAGTGCCGTGACGTTCGCCGAGGCACTCGCCTCGCCGGGCAGCAGGCCCGCACCCGCTGCCGCACCGAGTCCGGCCAGCCATCCCAGCACTTCACGTCGTGTGGTTGTCATGCCGTTCAACCAACACCGTGACGTTACGTGAGACTCAAATCCTTTCGAGCACCTCGCGGGCGTCGGCCGCCCAGAGCGGGCTGGTGCTCAGCTCGACGAGCTCCGGCACCAGCGCCGCGCGGTGTTCCGGGTCCAGCTGCTCCGCGACGTACTCCAGCGCGGCCGACACCTGCCAGGCGTTGCGGCTGCGCAAGGCCTGGCGCAGCAACGCGATGCGGTCCTCCGTCTGCTGCCGCACCGCTCAACGGGACATGGCGTCGAGCAGCGAGTGCTGGGCGTCGTCGTGCCCGAGCTCCCACATGAACGTGCCGAGCAGCCCACGTGACCTGGCGAAGTCCGCGCGGATCCCGATCGACCGCGGGTTCTCGTACGACACGAACTTCTTCTCCGCCGCGTTGTACAGCCACGGCGACTGCGCGACCGGGTGCCAGTACTCCTTCCAGCCCGGCGTCGCCTTCAGCCTCAACGCCTCGGCGTAGCCGTCGACCCAGAACGCGCTGTCGTAGGGCTGGTAGAGACCGTGCTGCGGTCCCTCGGTCTTGACGTTGAAGCCCCGGCCGTAGAACGGCGTGCCGAGCACCATCTTGCGCGGCGACACACCGTGCCGCTGGTAGTAGTCGATGGCTCCGACGACGTTGTTCCACTTGCGGTCCGCAGCCGGCATCGGGTCGTTCGCCACCTCGCGGAACCCGGCGTTGAACGTGGCCACGGGTGAGAAACCCGTGCCCAGGTCGTAGGTCATGACGTTGATGAAGTCCATGATCCGCGAGAGTTCGCGCAGCTCGAACGACTTCGCCGGGTCGTAGGGGCCGTCGGTCTGCAGGCGGCCCGCCGGAAGTGCGGCGGTGACGAGCTTGCGCGAACCCAGCGCCTTGCGGAAGTCGCGAGTCAGCAGCGTCATGTTGCGCTTGTCCTCGGGACGGTCCGTGATCTCGACCGGGCCGCCGTAGACCGGGAACTCCCAGTCGATGTCGATCCCGTCGAACGTGCCGTCGCGGAAGAAAAGGTCCACACAGGACTGAATGAGCGCCTTGCGCGAGGCAGCGGTCAGTGCCGCGTCGGAGAAACCGCCCGCGCCCCAGCCACCCAGCGAGATCAGGGCCTTCAACGACGGCTTGCGCTTCTTCAGATCCCGGATGTCCGCGAAGTCCTTCGGGGCGGTTTCCGCCGCCATCGTGCACTTGCCGTTCTCGATCGTGGAGAACGCGTAGAACAGGTGCGTGATCGGCGTGTTCGTGGGGATGGACGAGATCGGCTTCGAGCCGCTGTACCAGTTGCCGTAGTAGGCGCCGACGATCTTCTTCGGTGACGCGTCGGCGACACCGGTGCCGGCTGAGACGGACAGCGCGGCCAGGGCGACCGCCAACCCCTTGCGGAACAACGACATCGGTGGCCTCCACCCCAGTGGTCCAGACCAAAGAAACCTAGGGCCGATGTCCGGTCCGCCGCAATAGTGCGAGCAGGTGTTCGTTCGTACCGGGACGAGAACCGGAAAAGGCCCGCCTGCCGGGGCAAGCGGGCCTTCACGTGTGTCCGGTCAGCGCTCGACGCGGGGGATGATCTGCGTCGAGTCGTCGTCGATCTGGGCCTGCATGACCTGGGTGATGTCGTCGGCCTCGGCCTGCACCAGCGTCTTCTTCTCCCTGCGCGCCTTGATCACCTCGATGATGATCGGCACGATCGACAGGAAGACGATGGCCAGCAGCGTGATCTCGAGGTTGTTCTTGATGACCTCGACCTGGCCGAGGAAGTAGCCCAGGATCGTCAGACCCGCCGCCCACGCGACGCCGCCGATCGCGGAGTACGTGAAGTACTTCTTCGGGTCCATCCGCCCGACACCGGCCATCGCCGTGATGAACGTGCGGACGATCGGCACGAACCGGGCGAGGACGATGGCGCGCGCGCCGTACTTGTCGAAGAACTCCTGCGTCTTGTCGACGTACTCCTTCTTGAAGATCTTCGACTCCGGCTTGCTGAACAGCGCCGGACCGGCTTTCTTGCCGATGTAGTAGCCCACGACGTTGCCGACGAACGCACACACCGTCAGCAACACGCAGACGAGCCAGAGCGGGGTGTCGATCGTGCCCGCCGCCACGAAGAGACCCGCCGTGAACAGCAGCGAGTCACCGGGCAGGAAGAAGCCGACGAGCAGCCCGCACTCTGCGAAGACGATGAGGCACAGCCCGATCAGCATGTACGGACCGAAGCCGCTCAGCAGATTTACGGGGTCCAGCCAGTCAGGTCCCAAGGCAATCGTCACGGCGACAACGGTACAGGTCAGCTCAGCGTGATCACGGCCGCCACCGTGCCCGCTGCCAGCCCCAACATCAACGCGAGACCCAGGATCCACCACACCGACATCTGCGCGGGCGGCTCTTCGGCGATTGGGACATGTGCGACAAATCCGGCATTCGTGCTGGTCGCCTGGGCTCGCAACGCGTCGGTCACCAGTCGTTCCGGATCGTCCGCCATGCACCTAGTCCTTGACCCACTCGCCCCTGACCATCACGTCCTGCGGCTTCAATTCTGCATCCAGGACGACGATGTCCGCCGCGAGGCCCGCCTCGAGCTTGCCGGTGTCGAGGCCCAGCAGCTCGGCGCCGCGGGTCGAGGCGGCGTACGCGGCCTCCACGAGGGTCAGGCCGCACGAGTTGACGGCGTTGCGGAACGCCATGTCCATCGTGAGCGTGCTGCCCGCCAGGGAGGCGCCACCGGCCAGCGTCGGCACGCCGTCGACGACGCGCACTTCCAGGCCGCCGATGTCGTACACGCCGTCGCCCACGCTCGCCGCCGCGATGGCGTCGGTGATGAGGACGGTGCGCTGCGGGCCCGCGTGACGGGCGGCGAGGCGGACCGCGGTCGGGTGCAGGTGCACCAGGTCGCAGATGAGCTCCACGGTGACGCGTTCGTCGTCCAGCAGGGCGCCGATCGGGCCGGGCTCGCGGTGGTGCAGCGGGCGCATGCCGTTGAACAGGTGGGTCGCCACGGACGCGCCGGCGTCCACTGCGGGACGGACCTGGGCCTCGGTGGCGTCGGTGTGGCCGATGGCGGCGATGACGTTGTTGTCCACGAGCTGGCGCACGGCGTTCACGGCGCCTTCGAGCTCGGGCGCGATCGTGATCATGCGGACGGTGCCCTTGCCCGCGTCGAGCAGCTTCGTCACCGAGGTCTGCTCCGGCGGGCACAGGATCGCCGGGTCGTGCGCGCCGCAGCGGGCGGCGGACAGGAACGGGCCCTCGAGGTGGACGCCCGCGACGACGCCCTCCTGGACGAGCTCGGCCAGTGCGGCCACCTGGTCGGCCAGTTCCGGCACCGGCCGGGTGACCAGCGAGGCCAGCATCGTCGTGGTGCCGTGCTTGCGGTGTGCGGCCGCGGCCTTGCGCACCTTGGCCGGGTCGGCGCTGGTGAACGCGGCACCGCCACCGCCGTGGCAGTGGATGTCGACGAAGCCCGGCACGATCGTGCCCCCGCCGACGTTGGTCGTCGGGCCGTCGGGCGCGGCGCCCTCACCGACCGCGGCGATCCTGCCGTCCCGGACGCTCACCCAGCCGTTCTCGAGCACCCCTCCCGGCGTGACGACCCGACCCCCGGTCAGGGTCACGTCGACTGGTCCACCCCACGTGCTCATCACGCCTCCAGCGTGTCGATGGCCAGCAGCGCCGCGCCGAGGAAGCCCGCCTCGTCGCCGAGCGCCGCGAGCAGAAGCTCCGGTCGGCGCTGGAAGGCGATCAGCCCGTCCAGCCTTTCCCGCAAGGGATCCACCAGCAGGTCTCCTGCCAGCGCGAGCCCACCGCCGAGCACCACGGCCTCCGGGCCGAGCAACGTCGCCAGCACCAGGATCCCCCTGGCGAGCGCGTCCACGGCCTCGTGCCACACGGCGACGGCGTCCTCCTCCCCGTCACGGACCCTGAGTGCGACCTCAGCGGCGCCCTTGACGGAGGTGCCGGTACGTGCGGTGTACCGGCGGGCGATCGCCGCGGAGGACGCCACTGTCTCCACGCAGCCGATCTGGCCACAGGCGCACGGCACGCCGTGGCCGACGTTCACATGACCGATCTCACCGGCGAAGCCCCCGCCGCTGTAGATCTTCCCGTCGAGCAGCAGCGCGCCCGCGATCCCGGTGCCGATCGGCATGATCACCGCGTTGCGCAGGTCCTTCGCAGCACCCATGCGGCATTCGGCCAGGCCCGCGGCGCGCACGTCGTGGCCGAACGCGACGGGGACGCCGAACCGTTCGGTCAGGACGGTGCTGAACGGGAACTGGCTCCACGGCAGGTTCGACGTGTACACGCCGACGCCGTTCGCCTCGTCCACGATGCCCGGCGCCACGATCCCCACGGCGTCGATGTCGTGCTCGGAGGCGTTGCTGAGCTCGTCGACGAGCTCAGCGATGACGTCGAGGAGGGGCTCCAGCTCACCGGGAGTCGCCCGGCGCGCGTGCTTCTGCGCCGCCACCGCCTCCGAGGTCCCGGTGACGAGCGCCGCCTTGGTTTCGGTGCCACCGATGTCAACGGCGACCACGTGTCTGCGTGCCACGGGATCTGATCCTGCGGCATGGGAGGCCTATTGGTCTATACCAAGTGCCGATTTGGGCGGGTGGTCTTACGAGTTGAAACCACTCGCATCGGTCAAAACGACCTCAGCTGGGGAAACGGTGAAGTTTGCTTACCGCTGGCGTGCCCGGTCGGCGGCAGTGCGCACGTGCCGGTGTCCCTCGGCGGGGAACGCGGGTGGTGCGGCGGGGAGCGCGTTCTGCAGGACGTAACCGCACCTGGTCGCGACCCGGCACGACGCCTCGTTGCCGGCCGCGTGCAGCAGGGCGAGCCGGGTGAGCGCGTGGACGTCGAACGCCCACCGCGAGACGGCGTTCACCGCGCTGACGGCGACACCCCGGCCACGGGCCTGAGCGGCCGTCCAGTAGCCGACCTCGGACGTGCCGTCCGGCCCCGTCTTCACCACCACGTGGCCCACCGGGCCGCCGGCGATCACGGCGAAGCTGAACCGGGTCGCGTCCGCCCAGCCGGTGGCCTGCGCGTCCAGCCACCGCCGGGCGTCGGCCTCGTCGGTCAGGGAGGTCGCGAGCCAGCGGCGCAGCAGCGGATCGCGGTGCGCCGCGAGCAGGGCCTGCAGGTCGCCGGGCTGCCACGGGCGCAACTGCAGAGCCGGTGCCGCCCCTGCGGACGGCACGGACAGGATGACCGTCATGGTCGGGACGCTAGCCCGCCATGATCTTCTGCAGCGCGTCGAGCGCACGGGACGCCGTCGACTTCACGGTGCCCTTCGAGATGCCGGTGGCCTCGGCGATCTCCGCCTCGGACAGGTCGCCGTAGTAGCGCAGGACGAGCACCTCGCGCTGGCGCGGCGGCAGCTGCTGCAACGCCTTGACCACTGCCTGGTGCTCCGCGGTCAGCATCGCCAGCGACTCGGCCGAACGTGCGTTCGCCACGTGCGGCGGCGTGTAGTCGCGGGCCGTCTTGCGGCGGCGCAGCACGCTGCGGGAGCCGTTGACCACGGCCGTGCGGAGGTAACCGACGGCCGCCTGGGAGTCGCGCAGACCCTTCCAGTTGCGGTGCAGGCCGGTGAAGGCCTCCTGCACCACGTCCTCGGCCGTCGACGGCTCGTCGACGAGCAGCAGCGCGAGCCTCACGAGGCGCATGCGGTGCTGCTTGTACAGGTCTTCGAGCGTGAGGGGCCCTGTGGGAGGACCTGCGACGCCGTCCTTGATTCGCAGGTTGGTCAGGGTGTCCTGCACGGTGCGCGGGGTTTCTTCGCCAACCACAAGGTAGGACGGTACCGGTCAGCTTCACTACGGTGGTGGCATGGCCCGCTTTGCAGTCGAATTGGTGTTCGGTCCCGATCGTGAGAAGCGCCTCGCGGTGCGACCCGAACACCGCGAGTACATCGCTTCCCTCGTCGAGAAAGGCGTGATCCTCGCGTCGGGTCCGTACGCGGACGACCTCGGTGCGTTGATCATCTACGAGGCGGCGGACGAGGCGTCCCTGAAGGAGATCATCGCCGCCGACCCGTACACGCCCGCGAACGTCGCGCAGTGGACGATCCGCGAGTGGAACCCGCTGATGGGCCCCTGGATCGCGTGACATGGCCGCGCCTGCGGCGCGGCGGCGAGTTCGTCTTGAAGTCGGTCGTCCGGCCGAATCGTTCACACCGAAATAGGCTTCGCCGATTCCGGCGTGAACGGTTGACCGGACGACCGACACGAACTCGCGATCAACGACTGGCGGCCTGGCCGCCCGGCCCGACCAGCCCCGAGGTGTCGTTCGCGGCCATCTGGCGGTCCGCGTCGGCCACCTCCTCGACCGCCTGGCGGTCCACGACCATCGGCGTGAACGCGCGGAAGTACTTCAGAGCGCCGACCCAGCCGGGGACGTGGACCGCCTTCGACCTCTTCTCGATGCCCCTGACCACGGCCTTGCCGACGTTGCGGACGGGGTACTTCTTGCTCGCGAGCCCCGGCATGCCCTGGCGCAGCCTGCCGAAGACCGGGTGCTCGTCGGCGCTGTTGACCATGTCCGTGGAGATCCACGAGAAGTACGCGGTGCCGACGTCGACGCCCAGGTGCCTGACCTCGGCGCGCAGGCTGTCCGCGAACGCCTCGCAGCCCGCCTTCGCCGCCGAGTACGCCGCGTTGCCGGGGATGTGGACGATCGCCGCGAGCGACGACACGACCAGGCAGTAGCCACGGCTCTTGATCAGGTGCGGCAGCGCCGTGCGAACCGTGCGCCACACACCGAGCAGGTTCACCTCGATGACGCGTTCGAACGCCTTGGGGTCCATCGAGCGGATGAACCCGGTGGCCGCGATGCCCGCGTTCGCCACCACGACGTCGATCCCGCCGAAGTGGGCCGCCACCTCGTTCATGACCCGGTCGAGCACGTCCCAGTCCGTGACGTCGGCTTCCCACGCCTTGCCACCGGTCTCCCGCGCGACCTCTTCGAGCTGGGCCTTCTCGAGCCCGACGAGCGCGAGACGAGCCCCGCGCGCGGCCAATTGCTTCGCCACCTCGGCGCCGATGCCCCTGGCCGCGCCGGTGATCACTACCACCTTGCCCGTGACGTCCATGCCCGTCACGGTAACGCAACCTACTCCCAGTAAGCTACTGGCAAGTTAAATTGCGCTCAGGCGGTCCACCTCCGCCTGGGTCAGTTCGAGCGTGAGCACCGGGACGAGGTCGCTGAGCTGCTCCAACGTGCGGGCGGACGCGATCGGCGCGGCCACCGTCGGCTGCTGGGCGAGCCACGCCAGGGCGACCGCCGAGACCGTCGTCCCGTGCGTCTCGGCCAGTTCGTCGAGCACCTCGAGCACCTGCAGGCCGTGCTCGTCGAGGAACTTCGAGGCCGCGCCGGCCCGTGCGCTCTCGACCTCGACGCCGGGCCGGTACTTGCCGCTCAGGAAGCCCTTGGCGAGCGACGAGTAGGTCAGCGTGGCGAGGCCGTGCTTCGCCACGGTGTCCTGCAGTTCGCCCTCGAACTTCTCGCGGCTGACCAGGCTGTACTCGGGCTGCAGCGCGACGAACCTCGCGAAGCCCTCGCGTTCCTGGATCTTCAGCGCCTTCACCAGCCGTTCGGCGGAGAAGTTGGACGCGGCGACGTAGCGGACCTTGCCGTCCCGCACGAGCTGGTCGTAGGCGGCCAGCGTCTCCTCGAGAGGCGTGTTCGGGTCGTCGACGTGGTTGTAGTAGAGGTCGATGTGGTCGACGCCGAGGCGCTTCAACGAGCGTTCGGCCGCGGTCAGCACGGTGTCGCGCTTCTGGTTGTTGAAGCCGGCGAGCATGCCGACCTTCGAGGCCACGACGATCCGGTCGCGGTCACCGCGCTTCGCCAGCCACCTGCCGATGATCGTCTCCGACTCGCCGCCGGAGTTGCCGTCGGCCCAGGCCGAGTACACGTCGGCGGTGTCGACGAAGTTCCCGCCCGCCTCGGCGTAGGCGTCGAGCACGGCGAACGACTGGGCCTCGTCGGCGGTCCAGCCGAACACGTTGCCGCCCAGGCAGAGGCGGGCCACGTCCAGGTCTGTGGTGCTCAAGATCGGCATACTGCGAAAGGTAGTCCGCCACGACGATTGGGGTTCGCATGCTGGGAACGTTCGGTGTCTGGGGCTCGCACTACGAGTGGGCGGAGAAGTACGGCGAGGTCGCGGAGCTGGAGGCCCTCGGCTACGGCACGTTCTGGATCGGGGGCTCGCCCGACCTCGCCCAGGTCGAGCAGGCGCTCGGCGCCACGACGTCCATCACGATCGCGACCGGGATCGTCAACGTGTGGCAGTCGGAACCGGAGGAGGTCTCCGCCGGGTTCCACCGCCTCGCGAGCGACAGGTTCCTGCTCGGCGTCGGCGTGGGCCACCGGCAGATCGACCAGGCCTACGAGAAGCCCTACGACAAGCTCGTGGGCTACCTCGACCGCCTCGACGTGCCCGCCGACAAGCTGGTGCTCGCCGCGCTCGGCCCGAAGGTGCTGAAGCTCGCCGCCGACCGGACCGCGGGCGCCCACCCGTACCTCGTCCCGGTCGAGCACACGGCGGAGGCACGCAAGGCGCTCGGCGACAAGCTCCTTGCGCCCGAGGTGACCGTCGTCGTCGACGACGATCCAGAAGCGGCACGTGCCCTCGCGCGCGAGAAGCTGGCGATCTACTTCGGGCTCACCAACTACGTGAACAACTGGCGCCGGTACGGGTTCTCCGAGGAGGACGTGCAGGGCTCCGACCGGCTGATCGACGCGTTGGTCGCGCACGGCAGCCCGGACCAGGTGGCCGAGAAGCTGCGCGCGCACGTCGACGCGGGTGCCGACCACGTGGCCGTCCAGTCGCTGAACGGCCACTACGCGGAACTGGCCGGCGCTTTGGGGCTCAGGCGCTGATCTCGACGCCCTTCCAGAACGCCACGTGGCCCTTGATCTGCTTCGCCGCTTCCTTCGGCTCGGCGTAGTACCAGGCCGCGTTGGTGTTCTCGGCGCCGTCGACCTGCAGTGAGTAGTAGTTCGCGTCGCCCTTCCACGGGCAGTGCGAGGTGTGGTCCGTCGGCTTCAGCACGGCCGGGTCGACGGACTCCAGCGGGAAGTAGTGGTTGCCTTCGACCACGACGGTGTCGTCGCTCGAGGCGATGATCTTGCCGTTCCACTGAGCAGTTGCCATGTCATCCACTATCCGCCGTACTGACGAGTAGTGCGGACCGGCTGGTCAGCTGGTACTTGATCGATCCTTCTGTGAGGACGGCCACTGGCGCGGCCCCGTGACCCCGCCTCGTAGGATGCGGGCTGACACCCGTTCAGGGCGCCTGAGGAGGACCACCGATGCCCATCGCAACTCCCGAGGTCTACGCGGAGATGCTGGACCGGGCCAAGGCGAACGAGTTCGCCTACCCCGCCATCAACGTCACGTCGTCGGAGACGCTCAACGCGGCTCTGCGCGGCTTCGCCGAGGCTGAGAGCGACGGCATCATCCAGGTCTCGACCGGTGGAGCCGAGTTCGCCTCGGGCACCAAGGTCAAGGACATGGTGACCGGCGCGGTCGCGCTCGCCGAGTACGCGCACGTCGTCGCCGCCAAGTACCCGGTGAACATCGCGCTGCACACCGACCACTGCCCGAAGGACAAGCTCGACGGGTACGTGCGTCCGCTGATCGCCATCAGCCAGGAGCGGGTGGACAAGGGCGGCAACCCGCTCTTCCAGTCGCACATGTGGGACGGCTCGGCCGTCGCGCTGGACGAGAACCTCCAGATCGCCTCGGAGCTGCTCGACCTGTCGGCCAAGGCGAAGCTCGTCCTCGAGATCGAGGTCGGCGTCGTCGGTGGCGAGGAGGACGGCGTCGACAACGAGATCAACGACAAGCTCTACACGACGCCCGAGGACTACCTGAAGACCGTCGAGGCCCTCGGCGCCGGCGAGAAGGGTCGCTACCTGCTGGCCGCGACCTTCGGCAACGTGCACGGCGTCTACAAGCCGGGCAACGTGAAGCTGCGCCCGGAGATCCTCAAGCAGGGTCAGGACGTCGTCGCGGAGAAGCTCGGCCTCGCGGCCGGCTCGAAGCCGTTCGACCTGGTCTTCCACGGCGGCTCCGGCTCGCTGCTCGAGGAGATCCACGAGGCCGTGTCGTACGGCGTCATCAAGATGAACATCGACACGGACACGCAGTACGCGTTCACCCGTCCGATCGCCGCGCACATGTTCGCGAACTACGACGGTGTGCTGAAGATCGACGGCGAGGTCGGCAACAAGAAGGCGTACGACCCGCGCAGCTACCTCAAGGCCGCCGAGACGGCCATGGGCGCGCGCATCGCGCAGGCCTGTGAGCACCTCAAGTCGTCGGGCCGCATGATCGCGGGCTGATCTTCGTGGTGAAGAGGGCCCCCGGTCTCCGGGGGCCCTCTTGCTGTCAGCGGAACGCCTCGACGTGGCGTGCGGTCCAGTCGGCGAACGTGCGCGGGGCGCGGCCGAGGACCTGCTCGACGTCCGGGCTCACCGCCACCTCGTCCGGCGTGGGCGATCCCAGGATGTCCAGGGTGTCGTCGGCGAGCTCACCCGGCATCAGCTGTTCCATGCCGGCCTTGGCCTCGGCGCGGGTGAGCTCGTGGAACCGCACGGGTTCGCCCAGCGCGGCCGCGATCGCCTCCGCCTGCTGCCGCGGCGTGATCACCTCCGGGCCGGTGAGCTCCAGGACGCCGTTCCTGTCGCTGCGCAGGGCGGCGGCCGCGACCTCGGCGATGTCCGCCGGGTCGATGATCGGCAGGGCGGTGTCCCCGAACGGCGCCGCGACGGTCCGTTGTGTGCGCACGGCCTCGGCCCACCACAGGGCGTTGGACGCGAACCCGCCCGGCCGCAGGACCGCCCAGTCGAGCCCGGAGTTCCGGAGGATGTCCTCCAGCCCGCGCAGTTCGACCCGCGTCGTGCCGAACGGCCTGGTCCGCACGCCCAGCGACGACAGCAGCACCACCCGGCGCACGCCCTGCGCGGCGGCCCGTTCGACCAGTTCGGCGGGGCGGGCGCCGACGGCGTGCAGGTCGCCGGACAGCAGCAGGAACAACGCCTTCGCACCGCTCAGGTCGAGGCTCGCCGGATCGGAGAGGTCCGCCACCTGGTGCCGCACGCCGTCCGGCACCTCCGCCGCGTGCCGCGACACGGCCACCACCTGCTCGCCCGCCTCGGCCAGTGCCTTCGTGAGGGGTCGTCCGATGTTGCCGGTCGCCCCGGTCACCACGATCATCTTCTGGCTCCTTCGTCGTCGTTTCGGGCACGACGCTAGGAACCAGGCTTACTTTTCGTAAGGACGTACCTGGAGGTAAGCTCCGGACGTGGAGGTCGGAAAACAGTTCACGCGGTCCGGCGCGACAGAGCGGTATGAGGTGTTTCACACCACCTGCCCCGCACGCGAGATGGTCGACCACGTCACCAGCCGTTGGGGCATCTGGGTGCTGATCTCCCTGCAGACCAACGACCTCAGGTTCTTCGAGCTGCGCGAGAGCATCCGCGGCATCAGCGAGAAAATGCTCTCCCAGACGTTGCGCGGGCTCGTCGACGACGGCCTGATCTGGCGTCAGGTGGCGCCGACGACCCCGCCTCAGGTCACCTACGGGTTGACTGAGTTCGGGCGGGACGTCGGCGAGCCGCTGGCCGACCTGTTCGGCCGGATCACCAGCAGGTTGTCAGCCCAGCTCGAGGCGTGACGCGATCAGCTGCCGGGTCTGCGGCCGGTGGAGCACCACGTCCCCGGCCGTCCACAGCACCGCCAGCAGCACGGCCGTGACCGCCGCCGACGAGAACGAGATCGGCGGCCCCCACAGGTACTCCTGCTGGAACCAGATGCCGACGTACCCGACCGTCGTGACGGCCGCGGACCCGAGCACGGCAGCGGCCGGCGTCGGCATCTCGATAGCGTGCGCCGCGTCGATCGCGAGCCCGACCAGGACCAGGAACAGCGGCACCGCGGACTTCGGGAAGTCGATCCCGGCGAGCATCGGCCAGATCAGGCAGCGGTAGGCGACGTACCCGGCCGCGACGGCGGTGGCCGCCCAGCGCTTGTTGATCGTGCGCCTGGCGATGACCAGCACGATCGCGGCCGCGACCAGTCCCCAGACCGGGGAGACCCAGTCCGCGATGGGCAGCGCGAAGTGCACGACGGCTTCTCTGCCGACCGGCACGCCCAGTTGATCCGCGGCGAACTGCAACAGGATCGGCTCTGCCTCGGCCCTACCGTTGTCGTAGGCCTGCAACGCGCGCACGCCGTACTCCTGGTGTTGGTTGGGGAACCAGACGTTCTCCAGGAAGAAGAACCACAGCGCGGCCAGGCCGAGAGTTTTGGCGTTGCCCGCGGGGTAGAACTTCATCCAGCCGCGGATGGCGCCGGCCAGCATCACCGCCGTACCCAGGTAGAGCAGCGCGTGCGACCCGCTCCAACTCGTGATGTCGAGCCCGTTGACGCGGTGGTTGATGATGTCGATCGGCAGCGCGATCAGGAAGATGCCGCTGCCGACCTGCATCAACCGAATGGTCAGCTTGTCGCCGCCGTAGCCGGTGAACGTGTGGAACAACGTCAGCCCGACCACGGTCACCGTGCCGACCGTGTTGATCAGATGCGGCGGCGCGAGGTCGTCCCTGAGCCACTTGAAGTGCCACGAGACGTCCCACGACGAGCCGATGAGTTTCAGCAGGAGACCGACGAGCCACAGCTGGTAGAGCTGCTTCGTGAGCTTGGCCGGAGTCTCCCTGCCCGGTGTGCCCCGCTCCCAGTACTGGTCCCTGAACTGCCGTGCCCCCTGGATCATCCGAACATCATGAGCTGGTTGTTGGGGGCCAGGTGGGCTGATTGGCCCTGGTTTTACCCTGATGTTTTCAATTCGTGTGCATGTTCGTGCGCATGTTCGTGTCCATGTTCGTGTGCACGATGGAGTGAACGGCGTTGAAGTTGGTCGGGTGGTCAGGGCAAGGTGCACGGCCATGAGCTCCGAGACCGACAGTTACAAGGCGACCACGAAGCAGCGGGTCATCGCTGGGGTGCTCGTCACCGTGCTGATGCTGGCCGTGGTGGCGGCGGTGCTGAGGATGTTCATCTAGCTCCCGGACCAGTCCCAGGATGAGGACGTTCGGCTAGCCCCGATTCGTCCATGCGGCACGATGGGTCCCATGGTTGAGAACCTCCTCGGGCCCGAGCCGACCCGTCTTCCCGAACGTCCTGAGGCGCAGGCTGCCGCTGATGGCGGTACTGATCCCGCCAAGATCGTCCGTGCGTATCCGGACTTCTCCGAGGCTTGGGCGTTGCTGGCTGAGCGTGCGTTGGCTGGTGGGGACCCTGTTGCTGCTTATGCGTATGCCCGGACCGGGTACCACCGCGGGCTTGACCAGTTGCGTCGGTCTGGGTGGAAGGGGTTTGGGCCTGTTCCTTGGGATCACCGGCCCAATCAGGGGTTTTTGAGGGCGTTGGGGGCGTTGGCTCTGGCTGCTCGGGAGATTGGGGAGGATGAGGAGTGGGAGCGGTGCTCTCGGTTCCTCGCCGACTCGGATCCGAAGGCGCCGGCTGCGTTGGGGCTGGTCTGACGCTGACTTTGTTGGTGGTTGCTGTTGCGGGCGGCCGGGTTGTTGCGGGCTTCCCCTGGGGGCGCTGCCCCCAGACCCCCGGCAATCTGATCAGGGGGCCCGCGCCACTCGTAGGTAGATGGCACGCCTGTTGCTCAGGGCGGCTGCCGGTTGCGTAGCTGGGTTGCGTTGGCGGTGGGGTCCCATCACGAGCCGAGCCAAGAGCGGGCCACATGCCTGAAGGGGTGTCAACTCGACGAAAAGCGTGTCGAGTTGACACCCCTTCAGGCATGCAGCAAGTGCTATGGCGCGACTCGTGATGGGACCCCACCGCCCAGTGCCTATGGAAAAGACGGCTCGCCTGCGGCATCGCAAGAGCGAGGGACGGCTCGCCTGCGGCATCGCGTGCGATCGGAGGCTCCGCCTCCACGCCGCGCCACGTCTCCGCGCCACCCCGCGCCTCCACCCTGCGCCACCCCGCGCCCCCGCGCCCCCGCGCCTCCGCCTAGCTGCCACTGCCTCACTCGCCCCGCTCTGCCTGGCCCTCCGTCCGCTCCCTCCCCGCCTGGACCTTGCCGTCCGCCCGTTCATCCCCGCCTCGGCCTC
>NZ_BMNC01000007.1:0-103724 GCF_014646255.1 Lentzea pudingi | reverse complement strand
CTCGGTGTGAGGTTGCTTGCCCTTGGGCAAGGAAATGCCTGGTCGCGGGTTGTGGCTGGTGGCCGTTGGTTCGAGACTGGCGGCGAGAAGTCGTGGAGCAGCGGACGGGGTGTGTGTGGGCGCGGTCAGGGAAGCAGTTGGGCGTGGGCTTCTGCGGTGGCGCGGGGCCGCGTTGCCGATCGTCCAATGCGCTCTGTCCGCTGGGCTTGCCTGGGTTGTGGCCACGGTGCTCATCGGGCATGCGCATCCGTTCTTCGCGCCCATTGCTGCTGTGGTGTGCCTTGGGGTTTCGTTGGGGCAGCGGCTTCGGCGGGTTGGGGAGCTCGTTGTCGGGGTTTCTGTTGGTGTTGGGGTTGGGGATGCGCTGATCAGTTGGATCGGTAGTGGGCCCTGGCAGATTGCGCTCGTTGTGGCGTTGGCGATGTCTGCTGCTGTGTTGCTGGATGGCGGGTCTGTCATTGCCTTACAGGCTGGGAGTAGTGCGGTGTTGGTGGCGACCTTGTTGCCGCCCAGTGCTGGTGGTGGGTTCGATCGGATGATCGACGCGTTGACCGGTGGGCTCATGGGGCTTGCTGTGGCCGCGCTCATTCCGGCCAATCCTGTGACGGTGGCTCAGCGGCAGTTGAAGGCGTTGACGAACACGCTCAGCGGGGCGCTCCGAGAGCTTGCTTTGGCGCTTGAGCAGAAGGATTCGGTCAAGGCTGCTGGGGTGTTGGCTGAGCTTCGGACCAGTCAGACGACCATTGACGACTACAAGTCGGCGTTGCAGACCGGTAGTGAGATCGCGAAGATCGCGCCTATTCGGTGGCGGTCCAAGGATGAGTTGAAGCGGTATCAGACTGCGGCTGGGCCCGTGGACTACGCGATTCGGAACACGCGGGTGCTGGCTCGGCGGTCCATGGCGGCGTTGAAGGCCGGTGAGCGGATTCCGGACGGGGTGCCGGGCGTGCTCAAGGATTATGCGGACGCTGTGGACTGTCTCAAAGGTGAGTTGGAGAAGGGGCGGGAGCCCAAGGCGACTCGTGAGGCCGTGCGGGACGCCGCGCGGGTGCTCACCGCGCGGCGTCTTGGCGGGGACGGGTTCTCGTCCAAGGTCGTGCTGGCGCAGATCCGGAGTGTCGCGGTGGACCTGTTGCAGGCGACAGGGCTCAACCGTGGTGAGGCGATGGAGGCGTTGCCGCCGCTCAGCCCTCCGGCCGGTGCAGAAGTCCGTGCAGAAGAGAATGCACCTGTTCGTGATCGCGAGGATCGGTCAGGACGCACGAACCGCCCGTGATCGCGTACCACTCGTCCGCGCCCTCGTAGCGAACCTTCGCACTGAGCTTGCCGTCCTCGGCTAGCTCTGTGGACAGTTCCAGGTCTCCCGTCACGACGCCGACCTCGTCGGTCATCACGCCGCCGGGGCCCGCTGCGAAAAGCGAGGAGAGTGGCGTCATCAGCACCTTCCGAGCATGCCCGTCAGTTCCGTCTTCTCCGCCGAGGTCACGCTGAGGCTCCAGCGGTACTTGGTGTGTACCCACATTTTCGCGTAGGTGCACCAGTACGTCGTCAGTGGCGGCTTCCACGTCGCCGGGGTCTGGTCGCCCTTGGACTGGTTCACGTTGTCCGTCACCGCTATCAGTTGCGGGCCCGACATGTCGTTGGCGAACGACTGGCGTTGTGCGGTCGTCCACGACGACGCTCCTGACCTCCAGGCCGCCGCCAGAGGCACGATGTGGTCGATGTCCACGTCCGAGGCCGCGGACCACGTCGCGCCGTCGTAGGGCGAGAACCACCTGCCCGACGTGGCGGCGCAACTGGAGTCGGTCACCACGTTGGTGCCGTCCCGCTTCAGCACGGCCTCACGAGTGTTGCAGGTACCCGACTGGGTCACCCAGTGAGGGAACTTGTCGCGCGAATAGCCCGTCATCGAACCGTCGGCCCGAACGGTGAGTCCGGACAATTCGGCGCGAGCCGTGGTGGCGGAGGGGATGTTCGGCGGTGTCGCGAGTGCAGGGGAAACAAAACCAAAGGTGAGAGCTGCCGTGGCAACCAGGACACCAATGGTTCGGTTAACTTTTGACATCGGCCCGACCTTCCTTGTTGGGAAGTGATCGGGACCTACCCTCAGTCACATTATGAAATTAGGCAATGCCTTCGAGTGACACCCAAGTGAATGACAAGCGGACGGCTAGACGCCTCGGACGAGCCTCAAGTCCTCGGTGTGGCGGTACCAGGTCCACTTGTCGACCGGACGCGGGTGCTTGTGACCGTCCAGGACCGCCGTCGTGGGGAGGCAGCCGAGCTGGAACGCGCGCGGGCGGCTGATCTGGACCTTGGACCCGATCAGGCGCTTGTTCACGATCCGGATCTGCAGGCCGAGGCCTCCGTCCGGGTCCGGCGTGCACTCGATCCGCGACGCCTGGCCGCGCAGCACGTTGTCCGCGTCGCTGTAGCCGACACCCCGGACGGGGGCCAACACGCCGAGACCCACCAGCACACCTCCGACGTCGTCGCGGACGAGCGGAACGGGATCTACGTCACCGTTCAGGGCGATGTCGAGGGCACGCGCAGGGTCGGTCGAAAGCCCCCAAAGTGCGGCAACGGACGAATCGGCGACGGGTACGTAACCCAGTGCCACCGAACCCAGCTTCTCCTTGCGCAGCAAGCGCAACGCCACTGCGGCGAGGTCGGCGTCGGTGCCTGCGACGACCAGCCGATCGGCGTCCAGAAGGGGATCTACGTCGTCCTTGCCGGGGCGTGCTGGGACCCCCACCACGTCGTCACGTTGAGCGATCATTGGCAACTGCGTGTTTCCGCAGGCCAACACGATTCCGCGCACGGTCATCTCCTGGTCTACCCTCACGTACCGGCATTCGCTTGAACCAGTCCAAGTGCTTGGAGTTTCACATGCCGGCCGTCGTGCTGATCGGTGCCCAGTGGGGCGATGAGGGCAAGGGCAAGGCCACCGACATCCTCGGTGAGCGTGTCCAATGGATCGTTCGCTACCAGGGCGGCAACAACGCGGGTCACACCGTCGTCCTCCCGGACGGTCAGAAGTTCGCCCTCCACCTCATCCCCTCCGGCATCCTCACGCCCGGCGTGAAGAACGTGATCGGCAACGGTGTCGTGGTCGACCCCGGCGTGCTGCTCAAGGAGCTCGCGGGCCTGGAGGAGAAGGGCGTCGACACCAGCGGTCTGCTGATCTCGTCGGACGCGCACTTGATCATGCCGTACCACGTGGCCATCGACAAGGTGACCGAGCGCTACCTGGGCAAGGCCAAGATCGGGACGACCGGGCGCGGCATCGGCCCGGCCTACCAGGACAAGCTGGCCCGCGTCGGCGTCCGCGTGCAGGACCTGCTGGACGAGAAGATCCTCCGGCAGAAGGTCGAGGCCGCCCTGGACTTCAAGAACCAGGTGCTGGTCAAGGTCTACAACCGCAAGGCGCTCGACGCCGACCAGGTCGTCGACCAGGTGCTCGAGCACGGTCAGCACTTCGTGCACCGCATCGCCGACACCCGCCTGCTGCTCAACCAGGCGCTCGACCGCGACGAGATCGTCGTGCTCGAGGGCTCGCAGGGCACCCTGCTCGACGTCGACCACGGCACCTACCCGTTCGTCACGTCGTCGAACCCGACGTCGGGTGGCGCGACGGTCGGTTCCGGTGTGGGCCCGACCCGCATCAGCACCGTCATCGGCATCCTGAAGGCGTACACGACCCGCGTCGGCTCCGGTCCGTTCCCGACCGAGCTCAACGACGACCAGGGCGAGTACCTGCGCAAGCAGGGCGGCGAGTTCGGTGTCACCACCGGCCGCTCGCGCCGCACCGGCTGGTTCGACGCCGTGATCGCGCGGTACGCCTCGCGCGTCAACGGCATCACCGACTACTTCCTCACCAAGCTCGACGTGCTGTCGGGCCTGGAGCGGGTCCCGGTCTGCGTCGCGTACGAAGTGGACGGTCGCCGCGTCGACGAGATGCCGATGACGCAGACCGACGTGCACCACGCCGTCCCGGTCTACGAGGAGCTGCCGGGCTGGTTCGAGGACATCTCGCACTGCCGCTCGTTCGACGAGCTCCCGGCGAACGCCAAGGCGTACGTCGAGTACCTGGAGAGCATCATCGGCGCCCGCGTCTCGGCGATCGGCGTCGGTCCCGGCCGCGACCAGACGATCGTGCGCCACGACGTGCTCAGCTGACAGCCCGCCGCTGGGCCTCGGCCAGCGCGGTCCGCGTGACCTCCAGCTGGTCGAGGCCCTTCAGGAACTCGCTCGTCATCGACCCGTCGTCGGGGCCGGAGTCCCGGAACACGGCGAGGCACGACCGCGTGCCGTTCTCCAGCGCCCGCACCCCGTCCGCCCACATCGCGGCGATCCTCGGGGCAGGGGGCGCGGGGAACGGCTCGCGCAGCACCGGCCCGAGCGCCTCGCACCCGGCCGCGATCGCCGCCGGGTCCGCGGCCCGCACGCCGGCGAACACCCTCTCGCTGGCCTCCACGACGGCCTTCACCCGCTCCCGGCCCACCGTCCATCCAGGTCCCCACCGCCACGTCCTCGTGGCTCTCAGGCCGTCCTGCGGCCGCTCCCAGGGCGATGACCGCGAACGGCACGAGCACCGCGACGGCGAACGCCCGCCACAACGCCCGCGTGGCGGAGGTGAGCGCGAGGCCCCGGCGGACGTGCGCGAGCTCGTCGAGGACGATCGTGCGGAACGACTCGGGTTCGATGCGCCGCAACGCCATCACGCCGACGGTGAGCGCCACGTACTTGCGGCCGTGCGTGCCGAACGTGACGGCGCCGGCACGGGTCTTCGCGCGATCGATCAGGAACACCGGTGCCTTCGCTAGCGGGACCTCCGCCACCAGTGAGTCGAGCGGCTCGACCAGTTCCTCCGGGATCGGGGCCAGGTTTCGCCGGTACCGCAACCAGACCGGGTGCAGCGCGTAGATCAGCGACGTCACCCCGAGGAGCAGCGCCAGCCCGCCCGCGATCCACCACTCCCGGCCGTGGACGAACGGCTCCAGGCACGCCCGATAACCGTCCCATGTGGACTTCTCGGCGCCGGGGGCGAGGTAATAGCCCGACCTCACCTGGCAACGCGCGTCGTCGAGCGGAGTGGCCGAGTTCCACATCGACGCGTACTCACCGAAGATCGCCGCCGTGACCGCGGACGTGAGCAGAGCCAGTGCCGTGAAACGCAGTGCGGTGCCCCAGGGCACCCTCCGTCTGTCCCCCTCCGGATCCATGGCGTGAATCGTGATCGCTGAGGCTCCGGCTGTCACTCAGCCGTTGGCAGGAAATGTGTCCGTGCGGGGAACATCTCGATGTACGACGCGTTTTCACGATTTGGGCGTCGTTGACTCGTCCCGTGGGCTCGCCTGTACTTCCGCCCATGACCTTGTCCATAGCAGGAGTGGCCACGCGGCCGAAAACCGCGACACCCGTGCAGACGCGGAAGTTCACGCTGCCGCTGCGGTGGATCAGCCCTGTCGCGCTGGTCCTGCTGTGGCAACTGGCCAGCTCAACGGGTGTGCTGTCGCCCGACAAACTCGCTTCTCCGCTCACCGTGGCGCAGTCCGCCGGTGAGCTGATCGCCGACGGCCAATTGGTCGAGGCGTTCGCGGTGTCCATCACCCGCGTGTTCTTCGGATTCCTGATCGGCGGCTTTGCCGGAGTTGTCCTGGGCCTTGTCTCCGGCCTTTCCCGGTGGGGCGAGACATTGCTGGACCCGCCCGTGCAGATGTTGCGGACGCTGCCGCACCTCGGCCTGATCCCGTTGTTCATCCTCTGGTTCGGCATCGGCGAGGAACCCAAACTCGCGCTGGTCGCGGCCGGGGTGGCGTTCCCGCTCTACCTCAACCTGCACGCGGGCATCCGGCAGACCGATCCCGGCCTGGTCGAGGCCGCACGGGTGCTCGGCTACAGCCGGATCGAACGGGTCGTGCACGTGGTGCTGCCGTCCGCCGTGCCGCAAACCCTGGTGGGACTGCGGATCGCGTTCGGCACCGCCTGGCTGTCGCTGATCGTCGCCGAGCAGATCAACGCCGACGCCGGCCTCGGCTTCCTGATCAACAACGCCCGTGAGTTCCTCCGCACCGACGTCGTGGTCGTCGGCCTCGTGGTCTACGCGCTGCTCGGCCTGACGACGGACGCCCTGGTGCGGTTGCTGGAAAGGAGGATCCTGCGGTGGCAAAAGCGGTGAGCGTGCGCGGCCTGACCAAGGCTTTCGGCGCACGGACGGTGCTCGACGGCATCGACCTCGAAGTCGAGCCCGGCGAGTTCGTGGCGTTGCTCGGACGCAGTGGCTGCGGCAAGTCGACGTTGCTGCGGATCCTCGCGGGCCTGGACCGGGACGTCGAGGGTGAGGCCGAGGTTCCCGGCACGGTGTCGATCGCGTTCCAGCAGCCGCGTCTGCTGCCGTGGCGCAAGGTCTGGCGCAACATCTCGCTGGGGCTGCACAGGCCGGACGGCCGCGCGATCGCGTTGAAGGCGCTGGAGGAAGTGCGGCTGACCGATCACGCCGACGCGTGGCCGCTGACGTTGTCCGGCGGTGAGGCGCAACGGGTCTCGCTCGCACGGGCATTGGTGCGCGAGCCGGACGTGCTGCTGCTCGACGAACCGTTCGGCGCGCTCGACGCGCTGACCAGGCTCGCCATGCACCACCTGGTGGAAGACCTGTGGATCAGGCACAAGCCCGCCGTGCTGCTCGTGACGCACGACGTCGACGAGGCGTTGCTGCTGGCCGACCGCATCCTCGTGCTCGACGAGGGCCGGATCGTCGCCACGCACCACGTCGACCTGCCCCGCCCGCGCCGCCGGGCATCCGTTGTGGAGCAACGCACCCGCGTACTCGCTGATCTGGGAGTGGACGTTGAAGAAGCCGCCTAACAGAGGCCTGCTCGGCCTGCTCGCCGCGATCCTCCTCACCACCGGGTGCTCGACGGCCGCCTCGACCGACACCGCCGCCGGCGACGTCGTGCTCAAGGTCGGCGACCAGAAGGGCGGCGCGAAGGCGTTGCTCACGGCCGCCGGGCTGCTCGACGACTTCCCCCACAAGCTCGAATGGTCGACCTTCACCTCCGGCCCGCCGCTGCTCGAAGCCGCGTCCGCCGGAGCCATCGACATCGGGGGTGTGGGCAACACACCCCCGATCTTCGCAGCGGCCGCGAACGCCAAGATCGCCGCGATCGGCGCGTCCAAGGGCCAGGTCGAGGCCGACGCGATCCTCGTCCCGGAGAACTCGCCGCTGCGGAAGGTCACGGACCTCAAGGGCAAGAACATCGCGGTCGCCAAGGGCAGCTCGGCGCACGGTCAGGTGCTGCTCACGTTGCGCGCCAACGGGTTGAGCACCAAGGACGTCACGCTGAACTTCCTGCAGCCCTCCGACGCGTACGGCGCGTTCACGCAGGGCAAGGTCGACGCGTGGGCGGTCTGGGACCCCTACACCGCGCAGGCGCAGCAGGAGGCCAAGGCGCGCGTGCTGACCACGGGCGAGGGCAAGTCGAACGGGTACGGCTTCCAGGTCGCCGGCCGCAAGGCGTTGGACGACAAGGGGAAGAACCCAGCGCTCAAGGAGTACCTGATCCGCTACTACAAGGCCCAGAAGTGGGCCGACACGCACCGCGAGGAGTGGGCGAAGGCGTGGGCCGCGGAGACGGGCCTGAAGTACGAGGTCGCGCTGGCCGCGGTGAACCGCAACGGCGACCTGCCGGTGAAGATCGACGACACCCTGATCAGGTCGGAGCAGGAGCTCGCGGACGCGTTCACCGAGGAGAAGACGTTGCCGGGCAAGGTCGACTTCGGGAAGTTCGTCGACACGAGGTTCCAGGGAGATCTGGCATGAGCATCACGCTGCACTGGTTCCTGCCGACGTCCGGCGACGGCCGCACGGTCGTGGAGCACTTCCACGCCAACCGCGCGCCCGCTGCCGGGACCCGTCGTGAGCCGGACATCGACTACCTGGCGCAGATCGCGCGCACGGCCGAGCAGGTCGGGTTCACCGGCGTCCTCACGCCGACTGGAACGTGGTGCGAGGACGCGTGGCTGACCACGTCCGCGTTGATCGCGCAGACCAAGACGCTGAAGTTCCTGGTGGCGTTCCGGCCCGGCGTGCTGTCGCCGACGCTCGCCGCGCAGATGGCCTCGACGTACCAGCGGATCTCGCGCGGACGGCTGCTGCTCAACGTCGTGACCGGCGGCGACTCCGTTGAACAGCAACGGTTCGGCGACTGGCTCGACAAGGACCAGCGGTACGCGCGCACCGACGAGTTCCTCCAGGTCGTGCGCGGGATCTGGACGGGCAAGCCGTTCTCGTTCCACGGCGACCACTACCAGGTGCAGGACGCGACCGTGCTGGCCGCGCCGGACCCGGTGCCGCCGATCTACTTCGGTGGCTCGTCCGACGCCGCTCTCCCGGTGGCCGCTGCTCGCGCGGACGTCTACCTGACCTGGGGCGAGCCGCCTGCCGACGTGGCCGAGAAGATCGCGCGGGTGCGGGCGCTGACGGACCGGCCGATCCGGTTCGGCATCCGGCTGCACACGATCAGCCGGGACACCTCGGCGGAGGCGTGGGCGTCGGCCGCGAAGCTCCTCGACGCGCTGGACCCGGCGGCGGTGGCGCAGGCGCAGGCGCAGTTGGGTGCGTCGGAGTCCGTTGGGCAGCAACGGATGCTGGCGCTGCACGGCGGCGACCTGACCCGTGGTGTCCGTGGCCTGGAGATCTACCCGAACCTGTGGGCCGGCGTCGGACTCGTGCGTGGTGGCGCGGGAACGGCACTGGTCGGGTCTCATGAGGAGGTCGCCGACCTCATCGAGGAGTACCACTCCATCGGGATCGAGGAGTTCGTGCTGTCCGGCTACCCGCACCTCGAAGAGGCGTACTGGTTCGGTGAGGGCGTGCGGCCCCTGCTGAAGCAACGAGGGTTGCTCGACGGGGACCGCACGCTCGCACTCGCTAGCGCTTGACCTTGGCCTCGACGGCCGTGTCGGGGTTGTCCGCGAACACGCCGTCGACGCCCTGCTTGAAGAACAGGTCGTACTCCTCGAAGGCCCGGCCGTACGCGGCCGGGTCGGTCGAGGACCGGAAGTCCGCGGGCAGGAACGAGTTCTCGTTGCGGAACGTCCAGGAGTGCACGACCAGGCCGGCCCGGTGGGCGTCCTTCACGACGGTCGTCGGTGCCTTGAGGAAGCCGTTGGCGTCACGCGGGATGATGATGTCCTTGGTGAGGCCGACGCCGTCCGCGTACGAGCGGACCTCGCGCAACCCGGCCGGGGTGACCAGGTCGGCGTAGGTGCGCTTGTCCCTGGCCACGACGAAGTCGTACGGCGCTCCGGAACCGTTGACCAGCTGCACGATCGGCACGCGCAGCGACCGGTTGAGCTCCTTGAGGTTCGAGACCTCGAACGACTGCACGTAGACCTTGGCGCTGCCGCGGTTCAGACCGTTGCGGTTGAGGACGTCGACGAGCTTCGGCTCCAGCGCGAGACCGATCGACTTGAAGTACGTCGGGTGCTTGGTCTCGGGGTAGATGCCGATCTCGCGGCGCAGCTCGCGGGACAGGCGCTTCGAGAGGTCGATGACCTCCTGCAGCGTCGGCACCTCGAACCGGCCGTCGTAGAGGGTGTTGCGCGGGCGGATCGCCGGGATGCGTTCCTTGGCGCGCAACGTCTTCAGCTCGGCGAGCGTGAAGTCCTCGGTGAACCAGCCGGTGACCGCGACGCCGTCGATCGTCTTGGTCTTCTTGCGGTCGGCGAACTGCGGCTTGTCGGCGACGTTCGTGGTGCCGCCGATCTCGTTCTCGTGCCGGGCGACCAGCTTGCCGTCCTTGGTGGGCACCAGGTCCGGTTCGATGAAGTCGGCACCCATGCGCGCGGCCAGTTCGTACGCCGCGAGCGTGTGCTCGGGCCGGTACGCCGAAGCGCCCCGGTGCCCGATGACGATCGGACCCTTGTCGTCGTGTGCGGACGCGGAGGGCAGGGACGCCACCACCGCACCCGCGAACACGAGGACTACGGCGGCTAGACCTCTCCGATACATCGTTCGACCTCCCGTTTGGTGTTGAGAGCGCACCCAAGCATCGCAACACGAAATGCAGGTGAACGGTTACTCACGGGACAGTGCGGCTTCTTCCAGGTCCAGCTCGCGCAGCACCCGGAACAGCACCTCGTCGTCGATCTCGCCCTTGTCCCTGGCCTTGACGAACTCGTCACGTTCGGCGCTCAGCATCACCCGCCGCAGCCTGCGGTACGCGGCCGCCGGGCTCTCCTCCTCCTGCCGCCCGAGCCGTTCCCACGCGGCGTTGCCCCGGTGCTCGGCGAGCGACCGCAGCTGGTCGCGGACGTGGTCGGGGACGTCGGCGATCTCCTCGTCGAGCCTCGTGACCGCGGCCTGCGCCGCCCGGTGCTGCACCTGCGCCTCGGCCAGCGCGTCCTCGCGGGCGTCGTCGCCCTCGAAGCCGATCTTGTTGATGACCCACGGCAACGTCAGGCCCTGCAGCAGCAGGGTCGCGACCGTGACCACGAACGCGCAGAACAGGATGATGTCGCGACCGGGGACGTTCGTCGGGACGGCGGCTGCCGCGGCCAGCGTCACCACGCCGCGCATGCCGGCCCACGCGATCACCGTCACCTGGCCGAGGTGCGGCGGACGTTCGCGCTCGCGCACGCGTTTCGACATGTACCTGGGGATGTAGGTGGCCGGGTACATCCAGACGAACCGGGCGAGGATCGCGGCGAGCAGCACGGCACCGGCGCCGAGCAGCAGCGCGGCGTCCAGGTCGACGTCCCGGATGATCGCCGACACCTGCAGCCCGATGAGCGCGAAGACGAACGCCTCCAGCAACGCGTCCAGCGCCTTCCAGACCGCGGCGTCCTGCAACCGGGTCGAGTACCCGCCACGCGGCGAGTGGTGGCCGATGTAGAGCCCCGCGACGACGACCGCGAGGACACCGGAGACGTGCGCGACCTCCTCGGCGATCAGGTAGGCACCGAACGGCACCAGCAGTCCCAGCGCGGTCTCCAGCACGCCCTCGCAGAGCCGCCTGCGCAGGAACCGGACCACCACGCCGACGACCAGCCCGACCGCGATACCGCCGGCCGTGACCAGCAGGAACAACCCGACGCCCTCGACGGGGTGCATCGCGGCGCCCGCCGCGGCCGCCACCGCGACCTTGAACGCCGTGAGCGCGGTGGCGTCGTTGATCAGGCTCTCCCCGACCAGCAACGTCATCGCGCGCCGTTGCAGGCCGAGCTTGCGCCCGATCGCGACGGCGGCGACGGCGTCCGGCGGCGCCACGACCGCGCCCAGCACCAGCGCCGCGGCGAACGGCAGGTCCGGGAACACCAGCTTCGCCACGACCCCGACCACCAGCGTCGTGAACAGGACCAGCCCGACCGCGAGCAGTCCGATCGGCCGCAGGTTCGCGCGGATGTTGAGGTACGAGCTGTCCAGGGCCGCGCTGTAGAGCAGCGGCGGCAGCACCACGAGCAGAATCAGGTGCGGGTCGAGTTCGAACTCCGGCACGCCCGGTATGAACGAGACCACGAGCCCGACGGCGACCAGCACCAGCGGCGCCGACCAGTTGAACCGGCGGGCGATCGCCGTGACGACCAACGCACCGAGGAGCAGCAGCAGGAGTTCAGGCCCGACCATGCGCTCATTCTGCGTAATGATGGAAGCCATGACCTGTTCGCACGTGGCTGCCTTGCCTCGATCGGTGCAACCGGAGTCGGTGCAGGACTGCGTCGACTGCCTCGCTCTGGGTGAGCGCAACTGGGCTCACCTGCGGATGTGCCTGTCCTGCGGGCACGTGGCGTGCTGCGACTCGAGCCCCCACAAGCACGCGACCGCGCACTTCGGTTCGTCCCAGCATCCGGTCATGCGCTCGTTCGAGCCGGGCGAGGACTGGCGCTGGTGCTATGTGGACACCGCGATCGTCTGAAGTCTTTGCAGTTCCTTTGGATTGATCCCCTGGGGCTGTGATCGCCCCCACAGTACGGTCGGTCCGTGGCCAACCCGGACCTCGCCCGCATCGTCGCGGAGCACGACGAGGAGATGCCGTCGCGTTCGCTCTCACCCAGGTGGGAGCGGGCGCTGTGGATCGCCGGCCTGCTGATCGCCCTCCTGGTGCTCAAGCAGGTGTTCTTCCCGTTCGCCAAGGGAAGCCAGTACTACCTGATCATCTTCCTGGCGGTGACGCTGCCGCTGGTGTTCCTCGCGTACGGCCGCGGGCACGCGCCGCCGTGGTGGGACTGGGTCCTGGCCGCGCTGGCGTTCGTGGTCGGCGCGTACCCGCTGTTCGGCGGCTACGACGAGTTCCTGAACCGCCAGGGCCAGCTCTCGACGCTCGACGTGATCGCGGGCTCGGTCCTGCTGGTGCTGATCCTGGAGGCCTGCCGCCGCACGACCGGCTGGGTTCTTCCGGTGGTGTGCCTGGCGTTCATCGCCTACGCCTACTACGGCGGGTTCCTGCCGCCGGCGTGGTCGATCTCGCACTCCGGCGTCGACTTCCCGCAGATCATCAACGGGTTCTTCAACGACGGCAGCGGGTTCTACGGCACGCCGCTCGACGTGGCGGCGACCTACATCGTGCTGTTCACGATCTACGGCGCGGTGCTGAACGCGTCCGGTGCCGGCAAGTTCTTCGTGGACATCAGCTTCGCGGCGTTCCGCAAGTCGCGGACGGCCCCCGGTCGCACCGCTGCCACCGCGGGCTTCCTGCTCGGCACGGTCTCCGGGTCCGGTACCGCGACCACCGTGTCGCTGGGCGCCGTGACGTGGCCGATGCTGCAGAAGGCCGGTTATCCCAAGGAGAACGCGGGCGGGCTGCTCGCGGCGTCCGGCATCGGGGCGATCCTGTCCCCGCCCACGCTGGGTGCGGCGGCGTTCATCATCGCCGAGTACCTGGAGGTCTCGTACCTCGAGGTGCTGATCTGGGCGATCATCCCGACGCTGCTCTACTACCTGGGCATCGCGCTGGCCGTCGAGGCCGACGCACGGCGGTTCGGCGCCAAGCCGGTCGACGTGGACGCGCCGCGGTTCTGGGACGTGCTGAAGCTCGGCTGGTACCACTTCCTGTCGCTCGGGATCATCATCGTGTTCCTCGCGCTGGACATCCCGGTCTACAAGGCCGTCGTGTACGCGACGGGCGTGGCCGCGCTGTTCGCGTTGATCAACCACCGGCGTGAGTGGCTGCGGTTGATCGCCGACGCGCTGTCGGTCGGCGTGCGGTCGGCGTTCCCGGTGATCGCGGTGTGTGCGGCGGCGGGTGTGGTGACGTCGACGATCACCAAGACCGGGCTGGGGCAAGCGCTTGCGGGTTCTCTGGTGGACCTCGCGTCGCTGCTGACGTCCGAACCCGCCGTGGTGCTGATGCTGACGGCGGTGCTCGCGGCCGTGGCGGTGTCGGTGCTCGGGCTAGCGGTGCCGGTGACGGCGTCGTTCATCATCTCGTGGGTCGTGATCGGCCCGGCGTTGATCACCCTGGGCGTCGAGCCGGCCGAGACCGCGATGTTCATCTTCTACTACGCGGTGCTGTCCGAGGTGACCCCGCCGACGGCACTCGCTGCCGTCGCGGCGGCGGCGCTGACCGGCGGCGACGTGATGAAGACCATGTGGCAGACGTGGAAGTACACGCTGCCCGCGTTCCTCGTGCCGCTGGCGTTCGTGCTGACCGACGCCGGTTCCGCACTGCTGCTGCGCGGGCCGCTGCTCGACTCGGTGTGGGCGTTCGGAGCGTCCGCGCTGGGGGTGGCCGCCCTGGCCGTGCTGACGGGCGGCTGGTTGTTCGGTCCCGCGCGCTGGCCGGAACGGGTCCTGTGCGTGCCGGCCGCGTTGTTCCTGCTCTACCTGCAGCCGTTGACGATCGCCATCGGGGCAGGGTTCCTCGTGGTGGCCGTGGCGGTACACCTGGTGACCCGTAGGAGGGTTCGTGAAGCTGCATAAGTACGCGATCGGCGCGATCGCATTGGCGCTCGTGGTCTCCGGGTGTGGCGGCAAGCGCACACCCACCACGCCGGACGCGGGCGGTTCGCAGGCGTCGTGCGAGGCGTCCGACGGCCGGATCACGATCGCGACCGGCAACTCCGGTGGCGTGTACTTCGTGGTCGGCGGCGGCCTGGCGAAGCTGATCTCCGACAACTCGAAGCTCAAGGCGTCGTCCGCCGAGACCGGTGCGTCGGTGCAGAACATCCAGCAGCTCGTCGCCGGCACCTACGACATCGCGTTCTCGCTGGCCGACACCGCCGCGGACGCCGTCAACGGCACCGGGGCGTTCAACGGCAAGAAGGAGAAGATCGCGGCGCTGACGCGGATCTACCCGAACTACACGCAGGTGCTCGTCCGGGCCGACTCCGGGATCGGCTCGATCGCGGACATGAAGGGCAAGCGGATCTCGACCGGCTCGCCCAAGTCCGGCACCGAGGTGATCGCGGGCCGCCTGCTGAAGTCGGCCGGTCTCAACATCGACTCGGACGTGCAGGCCCAGCGCCTCGACCTGACCAAGACCGCGGACGGGATGAAGGACGGCAGCATCGACGGCCTGATCTGGTCGGGCGGGTTGCCGACGCCGCAGATCACGGACATCACCACGTCGCTCAAGGACAAGGTCAAGTTCGTCGACATCACCCCGCTGCTGCCCGAGATGAAGAAGATCAGCCCGGTGTACGACACGGCGCCGATCCCGGCGGCGACCTACGGGGTGGCCGAAGTGTCCACGATCGTGGTGCCGAACCTGCTGCTCGTCCGCGAGGACTTCGCGGCCGGCAACGCCTGCGCCGTGACCAAGCTGATCTTCGACAAGAAGGCTGACCTGGAGAAGGTCCACCCGGCCGTGAAGGACATCGCGAAGGACAAGGCATCGGCCACCGACCCCGTTCCGCTGCACCCTGGAGCGAAGCAGGCCCTGGGCTGAACTACTCTCAGGCCTCGTGCGCGTCCTGGTCATCGGGTCTGGAGCCCGTGAGCATGCCCTTGTCCTCGCGTTGTCGCGCGACCCGCAGCTGTCTGCCCTGGCGTGCGCGCCGGGCAACGCAGGCATAGCCGGGCACGCCGAGATCTGCGGTGTGGACGTGTCCGACGCTCAGGCCGTCGCCGGCCTCGCGAAGGAGTGGAAGGCCGATCTCGTCGTCATCGGCCCCGAGCAACCCCTGGTGGCCGGGGCCGCTGACGCGGTCCGGGCCCTCGGCATCCCGTGCTTCGGCCCGTCCCGCGAGGCCGCCTGCATCGAGGGGTCCAAGGCGTTCGCCAAGGACGTCATGAACGCGGCGGGGGTGCCGACCGCGCACAGCGAGGTCGTGGACAACCCGGCCCGCCTGGACGCCGCGCTGGCCCGTTTCGGCCCGACGTGGGTCGTGAAGGACGACGGCCTGGCCGCGGGCAAGGGCGTGGTCGTCACCGCGGACCTGGCCGCGGCCCGTGCGCACGCGATGACGTTGCTAGACGGCGGCCACCCGGTGCTGCTGGAGTCGTTCCTGGACGGTCCGGAGGTGTCGCTGTTCTGCGTCACCGACGGCGTGTCCGTCGTGCCGCTGATCCCGGCGCAGGACTTCAAGCGCGTGGGCGACGGCGACGCGGGCCCCAACACCGGCGGCATGGGTGCCTACGCGCCGCTGCCGTGGGCGCCGGAGGGCCTGGTGTCCGAGATCGTGACGCGGTGCGTCCAGCCCGTGGTCGACGAACTCCGCGCCCGTGAGACGCCGTTCGTCGGCCTGCTCTACGCGGGCCTGGCGCTGACGTCCGACGGCGTGCAGGTGATCGAGTTCAACTGCCGCTTCGGCGACCCGGAGACCCAGTCGGTCCTGGCGCTGCTGAAGTCGCCGATCGCTTCTTTGTTCCTGGCCGCGGCCAACGGGACGCTTTCGGAGCTTCCGGCTCTGGAGTGGGAGAACGGCTACGCCGTGACGGTCGTGGTCGCGGCCGAGGGCTACCCGAACCGCCCGCGCACCGGCGACGTGATCACCGGCGCCGAGGCCGAGGGCGTCCTGCACGCGGGCACGCGCCGCCGTGACGACGGCGCCGTGGTCTCCACCGGAGGCCGCGTCCTGTCCGTCGTGGGCACCGGCAAGTCGTTGTCTAAGGCCCGCGACCGCGCCTACAAGCGCATCGCGGACATCCACCTCACCGGCTCGCACCACCGTTCCGACATCGCGGCGAAGGCCATCGACGGGAAGATCACCCTGCCGTGAGCCTGCTGGGGTGCGTGCTGGGCGGGGCCGTCGGTGACGGCCTGGGCGCGCCGATCGAGTTCTCGTCGATCGACACGATCCGCCACCAGCACGGCCCCTCGGGCGTCGTCGACCTGCCTGTTCTGGAGATCACCGACGACACCCAGATGGTGCTGTTCACCCTGGAAGGCCTCCTGCTGGCCCGCCAGCACGGCGTCGATCCTTTGCTGACCGTGCGGGCCGCCTACGGGCGCTGGCTGCACACGCAGGGCGGCCCACTGGTCGCTTCGGACGGCTGGCTTATGGCGGACCACCGCCTGCACTCCCGCCGCGCGCCAGGCCACACGTGCATCACCTCGTTGAAGCACAACGAGAAGAACGACTCGAAGGGCTGCGGCGGCGTGATGCGCGCCGCCCCCGTGGCCGTCTGGTCGCCCGACGTCCGCGAGGTCTTCTCATTGGCCGTGGGCACCGCTCGCATGACCCACCACCACCCGAGCGGCTACCTGTCCGCAGGCGCCCTGGCAGTGATCGTGCAGACCCTGCTGGCCGGCGCGGATCTCCGTTCGTCCGTCGCGGTGGCCCGCACCGAACTGGTCCGCTGGGACGGCCACGAGGAGCAGACCTCGTTGCTGGACAAGGTGATGGGCCTGGGCCCGCTGACCCCGGAGGAGATCGCGTCCGAACTGGGCGGCGGCTGGGTGGGTGAGGAGGCCTTAGCCATCGGCCTGCACGCCGCACTGGTCGGCACGGACTTCTCAGACGCTCTTCGTGTGGCCGTCAACCACTCCGGTGACAGCGACTCGACGGGTTCCATCTGCGGCAACATCCTCGGCGCCCGCGACGGCGTCACCGCGATCCCGTCGAACTGGCTTTCCGTGCTGGAACTACGAGACGTGATGGAACGCCTGGCCCTCAGCTGGTGACAGGAATCCACAACTCGGCCGTGGCCTGGTCCCCGTCGATCTGCGTGCGCAACATCGACGGCCCCTCGACACTCTCGTAGCTGTTGGACGGGAACCACTGCGTGTACACGTCCCGCCACATGTACTGGATGGTCTCGGGATACGGCCCAGTAGCCGTGAACACGGCCCACGTGTTCTTGGGGATTTCGAGGGTCTCCATGTCCTCCGGTGCTTGTTCGGTGGTGACCACCCCTTGGAAGTAGTCGAGCATGTCGCCCTCCTGGTTCCCTTCCTGGTTGAAGGTGAGCGCCAACATCCCGCCCGGCTCCCCGTCGCTGAGCGCCTTCATCCGGTCGAGCGCCGGCATCCCGATGCCCTTGACGAACTCGACGATCGCGGGGTTCATCCCCAGGTGCACCAACGGCACCCGCGTCCCCCTCCCGACAACCCGGAACGCGTCCTTCTCGACAACCCGGTACTCCATGCTCGTACTCCCCTCCACAACGAGTCTGAACGTGAGAATCTGCTGCGACTGCAACGCTTTCTTGCTCGCACGAGCCTCCTGGGGCCCGACTTTGTGCATGGCCTTGAAGGCCCGTGCAAAGGCCTCGTTGGACCCGTAGCCCCACTTGACGGCGATGTCGAGCAACGAACTCCGTCCACTGAGGACCTCGTTCGCCGCCTTGGTCAGCCGCCTGCGCCTGATGTACTCGCTCAGCGGGATCCCCGCCAGCGCGCTGAACATCCGGCGCAGGTGGTACTCGCTGGTGCCTGCGATGCGCGCCAGCACCTTGACGTCGACCTCTTGTTCGAGGTCGGTCTCGATGCGGGCCATCGCCTCGTTGAGTCGCTCTAGCACGTGGACAACGCTATGGGGGTTGGCGCGTTCTCACCCGACTTGTTGTGCCCTGTTCGATCGCCTTCCGCCACTCACGCGGGTGTGAAGGCTGCTGAACGAAGGCTGTCGCACCGACAACGTGAACCGGTGGTTCCTCGTCAGCGACTCGTTCGGCAGGACGTCGGTGAACTGACCGACATCGGCACCGACCGCGGCACGTAGGTCTGGCTGCGCCATCCGTGAGCGGCCACCTCGAACCCGAGTCCCTCGATCACCGCCACCGGCATCAGGGTGCAGGCGCCAAGCACGGCCAGCTCTCCGTACTCGACCACCTCAGGTTTGGCCTTCTGCGCGATGATGCTGTCGTCGGCAGCCTCAGGCGGCTATGTCTGCCCGGAGTTCGTCGTCGTTCTTGGTCAGAACCACAGCACAAAGACGACCGAGCTGGTAGGGCGGTTGTGGCGGGTAATGGTGGAGCGGATGGGGTTGCTGGTGCGGATGCTGCATCGGTATGGCTGCGGCGGCCCGTTCACGTGCCCCCAGGCGATCGTGTGCTTTGCTCCCCCAAACTGCGGAAGCTGCCGGAATCGGGGCACGCCGCCAACGGGAACGGCACGCAGAGTGATCTGGAACCAACGAGGGGTGGTGTTCGTCGAACTACAGGTATCTCTTACGCGGGCGTTGGTAGCCTGCGAAGCGGGACCGAACCGTTACCAACCGTACGGGGGTAGGACGTCGTGACACAGGAGAACGCGGGGGTGGCGGATGCCGCTCTCAGTGCTGCTGCGCTGACTGGCGTGCTGGGCGGTGCGGCCAGCGCGATGGCGGTCGCGGGCTCGGTCGTGGACCGGATCTCGGCGGGCTTGGGTGGAGGAACTCAGAAGTTCCACGTCGAGAAGGACACCGTGCTGCAGGCGGGCAAGGTCGTTCACGACCAGTGGATGCTTCTCAGGAAGGAATACGCCTCGCTCGCGCCCAAGCTGCGAATCGCGACGACGGACGGTGAGGTCACCTCCGACATCGTCAATGCGTGGAACGATCGACTTCTGTTCAACGAAGAATCGTATGCGAACCGGATTTTGGCTTACCTGAAGGTCCTGGAGAGCCTTTCGGATCAGCTGAAGACCTCGGCCGAGCAGTACGGACTTTCTGAAGAAGCGATCAAGGCTTCTTTCAAGCCGAAAGAGTGAAGATGCGTACCTCTAAGCTAGTCGTAGCTGTGGCCTGCGCAGCGGCCCTCTCGGCTTGCACCGCGGGAGGCGGCGAGGAAGGAACTCCCACTCCCGCGCCCCAGACTGGGACCTCCTCCGGCAACGACGCGTCGAAAAAGCTGCCGGAGCGTCCTGCGAGCCTGAAACTTGATTCGGTGGACGCGTGCAAGCTGCTGACCGCAGAGCAGATGCCGCAGATCGAGACGTCTTCCTCCCGGCCGCAATCCCTTGAACTCGTGGACGGCGCAGAAACACCGAGCTGCCACTACGAGAATGCAGGTCGTTACACGTACACAATCGGTGGAGTCACGCACAAGGGCGTTGATTACTGGCTTCACGGCGGAAACTTCACCGCCAAGGTCATCAAGGTTGCGGACTACGGCGCACTGCAGGTCGAGCTCTCTGGCGGCAGCGGCTTCGACTGCACGGTGACGGTCGACGTGGCCGATGGACAACAGTTGATGGTCAGCTACATCCCGATGACGACGGGTGAGAAGGACCAGACCGTGCTCTGCGGGAAGGCCGCGAAAGCTGCTGGTCTCGCGCTCGCCACACTGAAGACACTGAAGTGAGGGGGAGGCATGTCGGGATATCGGCAGCTCACTGACTGGAACTTCGACGGTTGGTCCAACGAGCAACTCGCGAACGAGGTCAGGCAGCTCGCGGGAACCCAGACCGCCGCGAAGTTCGGCGAGGCCTCGGCGGCGCTGCGCTCGCTCGCGAACACCCTGGAAACGGTCGATCAGACGATCCGGGACCAGCTCAGGACGCTCAAGATCGAGTGGGGCGGTGCCACCGCCGAGAAGAGCCAGAGCAAGACCGAGGTTGTCGCCGCAGGTCTCGATGAGAGTTCTCAGGCGTCCAACCAGAGTTCTCAGGCCATGACCCAACAGGGCGAGAGCACCAGCCAGGCCCGCCACAGCACACCTCCTCCGGAGCAGCTCCGGGGTGACACCGAGCAGAACTTCGGGGACAAGGTCGGCGGCTTCTTCGGCATCGAGACCGACCACGCCAAGGAAGTCGAGGCGACCAACAAGGCTCGACAGCAGGCCATCGACAGCCTCACCGGCTACATCGCGGGCAGCCAGGGCTCGCTGGACGGCTTCCGCGCCCCGGCTCAGGCACCGGACATCGTCGTAGCCAGCGGCGCGGTCGCCACCCCGGTCGGCCCCCAGGTAGGAACCCCCGCAGGCGGCCCTCCCGGCGTCACCGGCGGCCCCGGCTACACCGGTGGCCCCGGCAGCCCGGGCTCCCCCGGCTTCACCGGCACGCCAGGCCTGACCCCGGGCGCCCCGGGCAACTCCACCGGCGTCCTCCCCGGCTCCGGTCCGGGCACTCCGGTCGCGGCCGGCCTCGGCCTGCCGAAGCCCTCCGGTGTCCCGTCGTTCGGCACGGCAGCCGCGGCACTCGGCGCGGCTGGTCTCGCCGGCGGCGCGACTGGTGCTCGTGGAGCACAGGTGGTCGGCGGTGGACGCGGACCTAGCCAGGCGCCCAAGACTCCCATCGCCCCGACCGGCCCGAAGGGTGCTCCCAGCACGATCGGAGCAGGCGGCAAGACCGGCGCAGGCGGTGCAGGGGCCGGAGGCGCAGGTGCAGGTGGTGCCGGAGGTACCGGCGCGGCCGGCAAGGGACCCGGTGGCGCGATGACGCCCGGCGGTGCCAGTGGTGTCGGGCCCGACGCGGCGCGCGGCGGACAGGCGGCTGCGGGCAAGGGTGGTGTGGCCGGCAAGGGTGGTGGTTCGCTCATGTCGCCCGCTGCCACGGGTGCCAGGGGCGAAGGCGAGGAGGACGGCGAGCACGTGCGCAAGTACGGCGTCGACTCCGACGAGATGTTCGGTGATGACCGCATGGTGGTTCAGTCCGTCATCGGCGAAGACCCGAAGGACAAGTAGATCCCTTGAGCTCACCAGGTTCTGTGGTTCTGTCCACAGTGGAGTTCGCCGTGGTCTGGGAGGCGCAACGCCTCCCGGCCGCGCACGTCGCGCTGGACACGCGGATTCCCTCCGTCACCCACACGGAGAAGTCCGAGGTGGTGAAACGGGCCTGGGAGTCGCTCGAGGCGCGCGGGCTGGCGAGCAGCGGGCGGGTCGTGCCCGAGCTCGCCGACGGGTTCGCGCTGCTGGCGAACCACCAGGTGTCGATCGACCTGTGGATCTGGGCCGACCGGCAGATCAGCGGGCTCGCCGCGGCCATCGGGGACGAGGCAATCCTGGCGGTGCAGGACCGTGACGAGATGTGGTTGATCGAGGCTCGGGGCACGGCGCTCGCCGAGGCCGCGGTGTCGGTCGCCGGCGAGATGCCCGCCGGGTTCGGGCGGTCGATCAGCATTCCCTACGACGAGTTGGTGAGTGCTGCCAAGAACGTCGGGCTCGACGCGCAGCGGATGATCACCATGCTGGAGCGGCAGGGAATGCGGCTCGGTGACGCGCAGGAGCTCGCCGGGATGCTCGACGGCATGTCGACGCGCGGGCAGTTCGGGGTGCAGCGCAACGGGCGGCGTGCCGGTCGCGTTGTGTCCTTTCACGACACGCACAACGGGCGTTATCTCCGTCAGCTCAAGCCGAGCAGTGACGGGCGGCAGTGGTGCACGATCACGCCGGTCGACAACCATCGGCTCGCCGGGGTGATCTGGGAGCTCTTGCAAGAAGTCTGATCACGGAACCCCCGCACGTGCCCGCCCGTCGAACTCGACGGGCGGGCATCGTCGTCTCGAAAGAGCGAATCGGCGCACTGCCCGCCGCACTTCGTTCTAGGGTCAGTGAATAGACGTTGAGGGGGTGGGCGCGCATGGCTGCGACGAAGTTGAACACTGAAGCCATGGAACAGTGCCGATCGACCGTGAGCAGTCAGGCCGGGCAGTTCGGCGCGATCGGTGACGGCTTTTCCGGTCAGTACGGCAATCCGGACATTTTTGGGAAACTAGGCTCTTCCGGTGCGATTTCCGGCGCAGTGTCCGCAATGGACCGAACCGGCGTGCAGGAGTTCGAGGCGGCGGAAAAGGTGCTGCGCAAGGTGGAAAGCGCGCTCGACGCGATCCAGACCAACGTCGCGGACGTCGAGGAAGCCAACAAGAACTCCCTGAAGGCGGTCTGAAGTGAGCGCGATGGACGAGGTCGCGGCGTTGCCAGGTGGTGCGGACCTGGCAGCTCTCGCGGACAAGATCGAGACCGCACAACCGCAGGCCGTGCGCGACATCGCGAACCGCTGGAAGCAGGCAGCGGGCAAGTGCGGCGACCAGACGAACGTCGTGCAGCGGTCCGTCGCACAGCTCGACGGCGCCTGGGAGGGCGAGTCCGCCGACGGTTTCGTCGCCTACATGGCCAACGTCACGAAGTGCGGCACCTCGATGGCCGAAGCGCTCACCAACGCCGCGACCGACCTGGAGGCGGCCGCGAACGCGTTGGAGACCGCGAAGACCTCGATGAGCCGCATCTGCGAAGACCTGCTGAGCCGGGCCCGTCAAGCCCGCCAGCAACTCCGCAACCAGCCACAGGAGGACGTCGACAGCCTCATCCGCAGCTACTGCGCCGAGGCCACGAGTGACGCCCGACCCGTTGTCTCCCAGGCGGAAAGCGCGGTGAACGCCGCCGCAGGAACGTTGAAGGGCCGCCCCGGCGCGCTGACCCCGAAGTTCTCGGCGCTCGAGGACCCCAGCACCCAGTCCTTCACCCCGGCCCCCGGCAGGCCCGTCCAGTGGGCCCCGACCCCGCCGCCCGACGACTCGACCAAGACCTCGTCCACATCGGACTCCCAGCCCGCACCCGCACCCGCCCCGACCAACCAAGGCGGAGGCGGTGGCGGCGGCGCTTCCGGTGGCGGCGGAGGCGGAGGTGGAGGTGAGGGCGGCGGAGCGGGCGGCCTCGGCTCCAGCGGCGGCCCGCCCTCGGGCAGCCCGCCGCCCGGCAACGTCGAGGAGTGGATCCGCGAGGCCATCAAGATCCTCCAGGCCAACGGGATCCCGGTCACCGAGGAGAACATCGACGAGATCTGGAAGATCATCGAGAAGGAGTCGAGCGGCAACCCGCACGCCATCAACCTCTGGGACTCCAACGCCCAGGCCGGCACGCCCTCCAAGGGCCTCATGCAGTGCATCGACTCGACGTTCAACGCGCACAAGCTGCCCGGCCACGACGACATCTGGAACCCGATCGACAACATCATCGCCGGCGTCCGCTACACCTTCTCGCGCTACGGCGGCTTCGAAGGCCACCCAGGCCTGAAGGCGATGTCCCAGGGCGGCGGCTACCAGGGGTACTGACCTGCGGTTAGCCTGACGGCATGCTGACCGTGGCCGCCCGCGCCGACGTCCCGCCCTTCCACGTCATGGACGTGCTGTCCGCTGCCGCGCTCCGGCAGCGGACGCACGGCGACGTGATCTCCCTGGCCGCCGGCCAGCCGTCGAGCCCCGCGCCGCGCCCGGTGCGGGAGGCCGCCGCACGGGCCCTCGACGAGCACGCGCTGGGCTACACCGAGCAGCTCGGGATTCCCGAACTGCGCCAGGCCATCGCCGGGCACTACAAGCGGCAGTACGACCTCGACGTGTCGGCGGACGACGTGGTGGTGACCACGGGCTCGTCGGGCGCTTTCACGCTCGCGTTCCTGTCGGCCTTCGACGCGGGCGACCGGGTGGCGCTGGCACGGCCGGGATATCCGGCCTACCGCAACATCCTCAAGGCGCTGGGCTGCGAGGTCGTCGAGCTGCCGTGCGGCCCGGAGACGCGTTTCCAGCCCACGGTCGAGATGCTCGATCCCGGCCTCAAGGGCGTGATCGTGGCGAGCCCGGCCAACCCGACCGGCACCGTCGCCGACGTCGACCCGATCGCCTCCTGGTGCGGCGCCAACGGCGTGCAGCTGATCAGCGACGAGATCTACCACGGCATCAGCTACGGCGAGCCCCTCCGGTGTGCCTGGGAGACCAGCCGGGACGCCATCGTCGTCAACTCGTTCTCCAAGGCGTTCGCGATGACCGGCTGGCGGCTCGGGTGGATGCTGCTGCCGGAACGGCTGCGCAGGGCAGTGGACTGCCTGACGGGCAACTTCACGCTGTGCCCGCCCGCACTGGCGCAGTACGCGGCGGTCGAGGCGTTCCACGAGGACTCGTACGCGGAGACGGCCGAGCACCTCGAGCGCTACCGGGCGAACCGCGACCTGCTGCTCGAAGGCCTCACGAACCTCGGCATCGACAAGCTCGCACCCGCCGACGGCGCGTTCTACGTGTACGCGGACGTGCGGCACCTGACGGACGACTCGATGGACTTCTGCAAGCGGCTGCTGGCCGACACCGGCGTCGCGATCGTGCCGGGCATCGACTTCGACCCCGTGGACGGGCACCACTTCGTCCGGATGTCGTTCGCGGGCTCCACGCAGGACGTCGAGGAGGCCCTGCGACGGCTGAAGGCCTGGCTCTGAACCCAGGAGCAACAAAACAGCGCCGGCGGACGTTCACAGTGCGAGGAAGGGGAGGTCCTATGTGGGCGATCATCGGGTGGCTGGTGGCGATCTGGATCGTGCTGGCCGTCGTCGGAGCCGTCGTGAAAGGCCTTTTCTGGCTCGCTGTGATTGGAGGACTACTCCTCGCAGGCACTGCGGCTTACGGTGCGATCAAATCCAGGAGATGAGTCTGGATTAATGCGAACGCACCACTCACCATGAGGCGGTGTTGTTAGCCAACGAGGCCCGCCTCGAGCGGTGGGAACGAAAGGTCGAGTGGCCGTTGACGGCACTCGCCGGAGTTTTTCTCGCCGCCTACGCGTGGCAGGTCTTCGACGATCACGGGGCGATGCACGTGCCTCTGGAGATCGCGTTGTGGCTGATCTGGGCGCTGTTCGCGGCGGAGTTCGTCACCAGGATCACGTTGGCCCAGAACAAGCTGAAATTCCTGCGCACCCACCTTTTCGATCTTGCCGCGGTCGTTCTGCCGATGGTGCGGCAGCTCAGGGTGCTCAGGTTGATCACGGTCGTCACGCTGCTGAACAAGAAGTTCCAGCACAAGATCAGACAACGCGTCAGCGTTTACGTCGCGGGCGTGACGACAATCGTCGCGTTCTGCGCGAGCCTCGCGGTGCTCGACGCGGAAAGGCACGCGGAAAACGCCAGCATCACCACGTTCGGCGACGCGCTGTGGTGGACGCTGACCACCATGTCGACGGTCGGCTACGGCGACCGCTACCCCGTCACGGGTGAGGGGCGGCTCGTCGCCGGGCTGCTCATGGTCGGCGGCATCGCCCTGCTCGGTGTCATCACCGGCACGATCGCCAGCTGGCTCGTGGAGAAGCTGCGCGGCGTCGAGGAAGCAGAGCTCGAGACCGCGCAGGAACTCCGGAACCTAAGGACCGAGATCGCCGAACTCCGCAAGGAGCTCGGCACGCGCAGCAGCGGCTGACGTCCACAGGCGCGCGTCCCAGCCGGCGGTCAACGCACCCTCCACGTTGGACTGCCGGTCGTCGAAGAAGATCAGGTCCGACGAACCGATCACGGCCTCCGCACGCGCCCAGATCACCGCGTCCGGCTTCGCGCACCCGAGGTCACCCGAGAAGATCAGGTGCCGGAAGTGCTTGGCCCACGGCGTCTTCTCGGCCAGCCGCCCGAACGTCGACGGCGCGTTCGACAGCAACGCGAGCGGAACCCCCAGCGCGGACAGGTCCTCGACCAGCGCGACGGTCTGCAGCACCGGGTCGTCGAGCCAGCCCGCGTTGTCCATGGCGGTCAGCTCGCGCACGAGCTCGTCGTCGAGCGACACCCCCAGCGCGGAACCGATCCGCCCCCAGTACTCGGCGTCGGACCCGCCCCGGTCGTACGCGTCACGGTCCCAGTACACGGCCTCGAAGTCGTCGAACGACACCCCGAGCCGCGCGGCCATCGCGGGCCGTGCCGGGTTCCTCTGGCTGATGACCTCGCCGAAGTCGAACACGATCCAGCGCATCTAGACGTCCTCTCGCAGGCGACGAAGCACCTCGGCGACGTCGGACGAGTCCACGTCGCCGTGCGTCACGAACCGAACCTTGCCTGACATGGGACTGGCCAGAACGCCGACGTCGCGCAGCGACAGCAGCGTCTTGTCCAGGTCGGGCACCGACGCCAGCACGATGTTCGTGGCGGGCTCGTCCACCTCCCAGCCCAGCGCCCTCAACCCGGAAGCCAATCCATTGGCATTGGAATGATCGGCTGCCAGGCGGTCGATCCGGTCGAGCGCGACTAGACCCGCGGCCGCCAGCACACCGCCCTGCCGGACCCCGCCGCCCAGCATCTTCCGGACACGACGGGCCTCCACCACGAACGACGCGGAGCCGGCCACCACCGATCCGACCGGCGCGCCGAGCCCCTTCGACAGGCACACCTGCACCGTGTCGACCCCCAGGGTCAGCGACGTCAGCGGCACCCCGAGGGCGACCGACGCGTTCCACAGCCGGGCCCCGTCGAGGTGCACCGCGAGCCCCGCGGACCGGGCGGCGGCGACCAGGGCGGCGTGGTCGTCGACGGAGGTCACCGTGCCACCGGACGCGTTGTGCGTGTTCTCCAGGCACAGCAACGTCGTGCGCAGCCCGTAGTAAGGGGACTCGCCACCAGCGGCAGCGAGCACCGACGAAGGCGAAACGTCGTGCAGCGCGTGCGGCATCCCGCCGGCCAGCCACGCGGCGGTCCCGAGCTCGGCGTCCAGCACGTGCGCGCCGAGAGGAGCGAGGAACCGGTCCCCGCGCGACAGGTGCAGGTACAGGGCGATGAGGTTGCCCATCGAACCGGAGGGGACCCAGAGCGCGGCTTCGACGCCGAGCAACGACGCCACCCGCTCCTCCAGGGCGGCCATGGTCGGGTCGTGGTCCAGCACGTCGTCGCCGACCTCGGCCGCGGCCATCGCCCGGCGCATGGCCTCATCGGGCTTGGTGACGGTGTCCGAGCGCAGGTCAATGGGGGTCACAGCCTCGATCACATCACATCAGGTGAACGACCGAGGGGGTGATGTAGCTCTCTCCGATGGTTCGTGCAACCGTTGGCGCATCGGTTTCCGTCCTGTCAGTGCAACTCGAGGAACGAGCGGAGAGCAGTCCGCGTGGATCAGCGCGACGAGCAGGAGTTCGCGGAGTACTTCGTGGCTCGCCGTGAGGCCGTGCGCCGAACGGCATACCTGCTGTGCGGCGACTGGCACCGCGCTGACGACTTCGCGCAGACGGCGTTCGTGGCACTGCACAGGAGGTGGCGGAAGATCCGGGACAAGCAGGCTCTCGACGCCTACGTCCGGCGCAGTGTCGTGCGTGCGGTGATCGACGAGTCACGCCGTCCGTGGCGGCGCGAGAAGTTCACCGACGAGATGCCCGAGTCACCGGCGACGGACAACGAGATCGGCGAGACGGTCGCGACGCGCGAGGCGTTGATGAAGGGTCTGCGCAGGGTCCCGCCCAGGCAACGGGCCGTGCTCGTGCTGAGGTTCCTCGAGGGCCTCGACGTCACGGCCACGGCCGAGGCGCTGAAGTGCTCGGAAGGAACTGTGAAGAGTCAGACCGCGCGCGGGCTGGCGGCGCTGCGGGAAGCTCTGGGCGACACCATCGACGACCTGCGACCGGCCTCATGACCGGCGTTGTGACCAGCGAGAGGAGGACGTAGATGGACGAGCAGAAGCTCGCGGACCTGTTCCGCGACGCCGCACACGACGCACCACCGGCGTCCTTCGACGCGGGCGACGTCCGCAAGGCCTCCCGCCGGGCCGCGGTGCGCCGGCGCAACTCGATCGCCGCCGGCACCGCCTTCGTCGTGGTGCTCGGCTTCGGCGGGGTTTTCGCCGCGAACAGCTGGGTAAGCCACGACACGGGCGGTGGGAACGCCGCGGGTTCTGGGCAGACGCAGGACAACGCGGCACAATCCCCGATGACCGTGCTGGAGGCACAACCGCCTCCCACGAACTTCTCCGGTGAAGGCAAGTCCACGCAGGGGGACGCGCCGACGCCGGGAAGCACTGGTCTTGGTACCAGTGAAGGCACAGTGCAGGGCTGTGCAGGTGTGGACCGAGAGCTCGCTGACGCCCTCGCCGACGAGCTTTCGGTCTCACCGACCTCCGCCGAAGCGCCCACGCTGACGTGCTCCACCGACTCCCGCTCGGCCGCGTTCGTGATCGACGGGCTGACGATCACCGCGATCGTCACGCCGCAGTCGTTCGAAGCCCCGTCCGGCACGGAGAAGCGGAAGACCGCGAAGGGCCAGGACCTCTACGTGTTCACGCAGGGCGACGGAGAGCTGAAAGGCCAGGCCAAGCGGTTCGCGGACGCACTGGCCCCGAAGTTCTGACCGCCCGCCCAGTACCCTGGCTCGACCATGACAGCAGCAACTCCCAAGGGTGAGCGCCGGCGGCAGGCGCTCGTGGAGGCCGCGTCCGGCCTGTTCGCGGAGGGCGGCTTCGACGCGGTCAGGCACCGCGCGGTCGCCGAACGCGCAGGTCTGCCGCTCGCGTCGACCACGTACTACTTCGACTCGCTGGACGAGCTGATCACGGCGGCCGTCGAGTTCCACGGCCGCAGCGAGCTGGCGCTGTTCCGGCAGAGGCTCTCGGAGATCCGGGAGCAGATGACCGACGACGAGCTCGTCGAGTTCATGCTCGACCTGCTGATCGGCGAGAGCATGACCGACCTCGAAACGGTGTTGCTGCGCTACGAACGCCTCGTCGCCACCGGCCGCCGCCCGTACCTGCGGCCGGTGATGCGCGTGCTGTCGACCGAGCTGCGCGAGCTGATCGCCGACGTCGTCGCCCGGACCGGTCGTGACATCGACAGCGACGGGGTCGAGGAGATGATGGCCATCGTGGACGGTTCGGTGGTCAACTCGTTCATCGAGCTCAGGTCCGATCCGCGTGGCGTCGCGGGCAGGATGCTCCGTTCGGCTCTTTCGCGTCACGCGTGATGCAACCCCGCGTTCCTCCGATGCGTTCCCCTGGTTGAGGACGCGAGAGGGGAACGCATGCGCAAGGCCGACGAACAGGGCTTTCGCGAGTTCGCGGCAGCCAATGCCGCGTCCTTGCGACGTACCGCGTACCTCTTCTGCGGCGACTGGCACACAGCGGAAGACCTGATGCAGTCGAGCCTCATGAAGATGTACCTGGCGTGGAAGCGGATCAAGGACCTGGACAACCTGATCGCCTACGCCCGCAAGGTGCTGCTGCGCACCTGGCTGGACGAGAAGCGCAGGCCGTGGCGCAGAGCCGAGCAGCGCGACGGAGAGCTGCCCGACGCCGCCGACGCCACCGTGGACCCGGACACGACGAGCGCCAAGCTGTGGGCGCGTGAGCTGGTGCACACCGCGCTGCTGCAGGTGCCGCCACGTCAACGGGCGGTGCTCGTGCTGCGTTACTTCGAAGACCTGCCGGTCGCCGAGGTGGCGGTCGCCATGGGATGCACCGAGGGAACGGTCAAGAGCCAGACGGCGCGTGGTCTCGCGACGCTGCGCACCATCGTGGAGAAGCTCGACAGCAGTTCGGGGAGGGTCGCGTCGTGAGTGAGCAGGAGATCCGCGAGGGAATGCTGCTGGCCGTCTGGGACGAGCCGCCGCTCGACTTCGACCCCGACACCCTGATCAGGCGGGTCGAGCAGAAAAAAAGTCGCCGACGAGCGCTGGTCACTGTGGGCGTGGCTACGGCGATGATCGTCGTGGCGTCGTTCTCGCTGCCCGGCCTGCTGCCCCGCGACAGGAACACCCAGCTGGGTTCCGAGACGCAGACGACCTCGTCCCCGGCGCCGGCCGAGTCGATGGAGAGGAAGGCCCAGCTCGTCGGCGACAGGCTGGTGTCGAGTCTCGGCGGCCGGATGACGAACCTCAAGGACCTCTACTCGTCGTTCAACCCCGGCCGGGTTCCCGTCTACCCGCCGTACCAGACGAAGGCCCCGGACTGGAGCACTCGCGACTCGGACTTCTCGGGTTACCTGTACCTCACCGACGACATCGGGCCGACCGCGCTGCGCGTGACCGTCTCCAAGGGCGGTCTCAACACCAAGTCCTTCTGCGAGGGCGCGGTCGAGTGCAAGGACGTGCGGCAGCAGGACGGGACGGTCGTCTCGACTGCCGAGTACCTGCAGGGATCGCCGGAGGTCCAGCTCGCCCAGGTGGCCCGCAGGTTCGAGAGCGGGCTCGTCGTGCAGATCGCCGCGTTCGCCTACAACCCCTCGAACGGCAACGGGCAGCGCCAGACCGTCCCGGTGCGCGTGGGGGTGCTCACAGAGCTGGTCACGGACCCCGGCATCCGCTGGGAGTGAGCTCGGGGTGCACTAGATTGAGGGCGTGACGAAGCCCCGCATCGCCAACGTCCTCGCAGGTCGGTACGCCTCCACGTCGCTCGCGACGCTCTGGTCGGCCGAGCACAAGATCGTGCTGGAGCGCCAGCTGTGGCTCGCGGTCCTGCGCGCCCAGGCGGCTGCGGGCATCGAGGTCCCGGCGACGGCGATCGCGGACTACGAGCGCGTGCTGGAGCAGGTCGACCTGGAGTCGATCGCGGCGCGGGAGCGGGTCACGCGGCACGACGTGAAGGCGCGCATCGAGGAGTTCAACGCGCTCGCGGGCCACGAGCAGGTCCACAAGGGGATGACCTCGCGCGACCTGACGGAGAACGTCGAGCAGCTGCAGGTGCTGCGGTCGCTGGAGCTGATCCGCTCCAAGGTCGCCGCGGTCCTCGGCCGGCTCGCGCGCCTCGCGGCCGAGCACTCGGACCTCGTCATGGCCGGTCGTTCGCACAACGTGGCCGCGCAGGCCACGACGCTGGGCAAGCGCTTCGCGACGGGCGCCGACGAGCTGCTGGTGGCGTTCTCCCGCCTCGACGAGCTGATCGCGCGCTACCCGTTGCGCGGCATCAAGGGCCCGGTCGGCACGGCCCAGGACATGCTCGACCTGCTCGGCACGCCCGAGAAGCTGCAGGAGCTGGAGCGGACGGTCGCGGGCCACCTCGGCTTCGAGCGCGTGCTCACGTCCGTCGGCCAGGTCTACCCGCGCTCGCTCGACTTCGACGTCGTCTCGACGCTCGTGCAGCTCGCCGCGGCGCCGTCGTCGGTCGCGAAGACCATCCGGCTGATGGCGGGCCACGAGCTCGTCACCGAGGGCTTCAAGCCCGGCCAGGTGGGGTCCAGCGCGATGCCGCACAAGATGAACACCCGCTCGTGCGAGCGCGTGAACGGCTTCGCGGTGATCCTGCGCGGCTACCTGTCGATGGTCGGCGAGCTCGCGGGCGACCAGTGGAACGAGGGCGACGTGTCGTGCTCGGTCGTCCGCCGGATCGCGCTGCCGGACGCGTTCTTCGCGTTCGACGGGCTGCTGGAGACGTTCCTGACGGTGCTCGACGAGTTCGGCGCGTACCCGGCCGTCGTCGCCCGTGAGCTGGACCGCTACCTGCCGTTCCTCGGCACGACGAAGGTGCTGATGGCGGCCGTGCGCGCGGGTGTCGGCCGGGAGACCGCGCACGAGGCCATCAAGGAGAACGCGGTGGCCGTCGCGCTGGCGATGCGCGAGCAGGGCCTGGCGCACAACGACCTGCTGGACCGGCTCGCCGCCGACTCCAGGCTGCCGCTCGACAAGGCCGCCCTGGACGCGCTCCTGGCCGACCGCCTGTCGTTCACCGGCGTGGCGTCGGCGCAGGTCGCGGCCATCGTCGAGCAGGTCGCCGCGGTCGTCGACAAGTACCCGGCCTACGAGCCGGAGCCGATTCTGTGATCGTCTCCGACCTGGTCGTCTACCCGGTCAAGGGATGCGGCGGGTACTCCGTCGCGTCCTGCGCCGTCGAACCGACCGGCCTGCGCGGCGACCGGATGATGATGCTGGTCGACGACGACGGGGTGTTCCTGTCGCAGCGCAAGGTCCCGGAGATGGCGGCGATCCGCCCGCACCTGACGGACTCCGCGTTGTGCCTCGGCGGAGCGGAGTTCCCAATCGTCGCCGACGGGCCTCGGGTGCCGGTCGTCGTGCACACGTGGCACGGGTCCGGAGTGGACCAGGGCGACGAGGCGGCGGAAGCCTTCTCCTCGACTCTGAAGAGGTCCGTGCGGCTCGTGCGCACGCCGCCGGACATCCACCGGGAGACGACCGGTGAGACCACCGGAGTCGTCGGGTACGCGGACGGCAACGCGTTGCTGGTGCTCTCGCTGTCCTCATTGGACGGCCTGAACGAACGCATCCTGGAACGCGGCGGCGACCCGGTGCCGATGAACCGCTTCCGCCCCAACGTGGTCGTGTCCGGCTGGCCGGAACCGCACACGGAGGACCGGGTGCGGCGCGCGGCCATCGGTGACGTGGAGTTGGCCTACGCCAAGGACTGCGTGCGTTGCGCCGTGCCGATGGTCGACCAGGGGACGGGGTTGAAGGACGGTCCCGAGCCGATTCGTTCACTGGCGACCTACCGTCGTGATCCCGACGGCGGGGTGACGTTCGGGATGAAGGCGCAGGTCGTGACCACGGGCACCATCGCGGTCGGCGACAAGATCGACGTGCTGGAGTGGCGGGCTTAGCCCTGGACAGGGCTCAGGCCTTCTGCCAACGCAGGCGGTCGCCGCGCTGGGGATCCTTGCGGCACACCAGCTTCTCGCCGAGCAGGCCGATGCCGGTCGCGCTCTCGGGATCGCACCGCGCGCCCTCGTTGACCAGGAGTCCCTGCTGCGGCGGGGTCTCGGAGGTCGTCGGCTGCGTTGCGGCCGGCGGCTGCTGCACGGGCGGCGGCTTCGGCTGCGTGGTCTTCGTCGTCGCGGTGGTGGTCGTGGATGACGACGTTGTCTTGACCGAGATGTCCGCGACGTCCGGGGTCGGCACGATGCTCACCGACTGGGTCGTGCTCGTGATCTGCGAACCGCCGGACGGGGACGAGATCGGGCTGGAGTCGAAGCTCCAGCCGGCGATGCCCAGGACGATCAGCAGGGCCGCACTGGCCAAAGCCGGGATCCACAGGGCCTTTCTGGTGAACACGGGTGCACCTTAAGCTTCTTTTCGCTTGATCTGTAGAGGCGCGGGGTGTACATCGGTCGCCGAAACAGGGGCACGTAGGCTGACCAGCGTGCCTACGCTTGCTGACTACCAGCACGTCGCCCGCGGCAAGGTTCGCGACCTGTACGACGTGGACGACGAGCTGCTGCTGTTCGTCGCATCGGACCGCATCTCGGCGTACGACCACATCCTGAGCTCGGAGATCCCCGACAAGGGGCGCGTGCTCACCGCGATGAGCGTCTTCTGGTTCGAGCGGCTCGCCCCGAACCACCTGGTCGCGTTCGACGACCCGCGCATCCCCGCCGAGGTCCGCGGCCGCGCGCTGCTGGTGCGCAAGCTGCAGATGGTCGACGTCGAGTGCGTGGCGCGCGGCTACCTGACGGGCTCCGGCATGGCCGACTACACCGCGACCGGTGCGGTGTGCGGGATCGAGCTGCCGGCCGGCCTCGTCGAGGCGTCCGAACTGGACCCGCCGATCTTCACGCCCGCGTCGAAGGCCGAGATCGGTGCGCACGACGAGAACGTGTCGTTCGACGTCATCGCCGAGAAGCACGGTGTCGAGCTGGCGTCGAAGCTTCGTGAGCGCACGATCGAGCTGTACAGCGAGGCGCGCGCGTACGCGTTGACGCGCGGCCTGATCCTGGTGGACACGAAGTTCGAGTTCGGGCTGGACGCCTCGGGCGAGCTGATCCTCGCGGACGAGGTCTTCACGCCGGACTCGTCGCGCTACTGGGCGGCCGAGGGCTACGAGCCGGGCCGCGTGCAGCCGTCGTTCGACAAGCAGTTCGTGCGCGACTGGCTGACCTCCGCCGAGTCGGGCTGGGACCGGAAGTCGGACGTGCCGCCGCCTCCGCTGCCCGCCGACGTCATCGAGGCCACGCGTGCGCGGTACATCGAGGCGTACGAGCGGCTCACGGGCCGGTCCTTCGCTGACTGGCTCGCCTGAGTTAGCTCCGCTTTCACTCGGATGTCACCACGGCATGGCGCACTCATACCGTGCACTCACAGCTCGTGGTCTCTCTGTCCGGCATCGGTCCGCAGAACCTCGACCGATGCGCTGATCTCGCCGCGGCCCTCACCCCGCGGCAGGTGCCGTTGTCGCTGCTCGTAGTACCTCGCGAGCTCGGCAGGGCGCAGGAATGGGTGCGGCAGCGCGCCTCGCTCGGCGATGCCGTCGTGCTGCACGGTCTCGGCCAGCGGCGGCTGCCGGCCTATGAAGCCGGGTTGTTGTTGATGGGCGCCCGTATGCAGATGGACGCCCTCGGCCTCAACGTCGACACGTTCGCACCCAGGCGGTGCGTGGCGTCACCCGGGACGTTGATCGCGCTGGCCAAGCACCGGTTCCAGCGGTGCGCCGACGCGCACGCCGTCCGCGAGGTCGGCAGCGGGCTCGCGACCCTGGGCCGCCTGCACGCGCTGACCGAACGCAGCAGCTTCGGTGAGCTGCGGTCGCTGGCGCTGGTGTACGCGGCGGCCAGGTCCGCGCGCCGGGGTGGGCTGACCCGGATCACCGTCGACGCCCGTGACCTGCACCGGCCCGGCGCACGGCAGGCCGTGCTCGACGCCGTGGACATCGCACTCGCCCACGACGCCGCGCCGACCACCTACGTCAGACTGCCGTCTCCTCGCCTGGCGTCAGCGGCCTGACCTCGGTGCCCTCCGGCTTGAGCATCTCGAAGAGCCGGTGGGCCATCTGCGGGCTCGCCAGCGTCTTCTCGTGGATCGGCACGGCGACACGCGGCTTCACGGCGCGCAGGAAGTCGACCGCCTCGCCGGTGCGCATCCACGGCGCGCCCGCGGGCAGTCCGAGCACGTCGACGTCCTCGTCCGGCACGAACAGCGAGTCGCCGGGGTGGTAGAACGCGCCGTCGCCGATCACGTAGGCGGCGTTCGGCACGATCGGGATGTCCTCGTGGATCATCGCGTGCTGCCCGCCGACGACCCGGACGGCCGTGTCGCCGATCTTGAAGGTGTCACCGGGCCGGGCGACGGTCGCGTTCTCGACGGTGGGCGCCGTGCCCTCGTCGACGACGAGCTGCGCCTTCGGGTTGGCCTTGAGCAGCGCGGGCAGCTTCTCGGCGTCGATGTGGTCGAAGTGCTGGTGCGTTACCAGCACCGCGTCCAGGTCTTCCAGGTCCTCGAACCCTGTGGAGAACGTGCCGGGATCGATCAGGATTCGCGTCGAACCCGAGTCCAGGAGCACGCAGGCATGACCGAAATGGACAACTTTCACGAAATCCTCCAATACCGACGTTCGGCGGGCTGACACGGTCAGGTGACGTCGGAAGTATCAAAAGGCATGAGGAAAACCCTGCAACTCCTCACGGCACTGGCGCTTGCCCTGCCGATGACGACCATCGTCCCTGCTACCACCACCTCTACACCTGCCGAGGCCTCGTCGCCGCAGACGCAGGAAATCGGAACTGAGGAATCCGTCTCAGTCCGCGTGGGTGGCACGAATCGTTCGACGCTGATCGAACGACCGGGGTCCGGTTACGTGAAGCTGCATTTCACGGACCTGCGGATCCTGCCGGGAGACGTGCTCACGGTGTCGAACCCTGACGGCACCGAGAAGTACACGTACACCAGAGACCTGAAGTCCTCGCTGACCGCGACGCTCGACGCGTCCGGCTTCTGGGCCATGTCGATCACGGGAGACCGCGCTCTGGTCTCGGTGACGAACCCGTTGTCGCGCGTGCGGATCGACAAGCTCACGCGGGGCTACACCGAGGCGGAGATGTCGTCGCAGCCGTCCGTGCAGAGCATCTGCGGCACGAACGACTACAAGGACGCGGTCTGCTACCAGTCCAGCAACCCGACCGAGTGGGGCAAGACCAAGTCCGTCGCGAAGCTGCTGCGCAACGGCAGCTCGCTGTGCACGGCGTGGCGCGTCGGCCCCAACAACCGCATGCTGACCAACGAACACTGCTTCACCAGCACCAGTGGCATCGAGGTGTGGTTCAACTACCAGTGCCCGACCTGCGGCGGCACGGCCTCGGCCACCGTCACGAAGGTGCTGGCGGCATCGGTGCTGAAGTACAGCGCAGCACTCGACTACACCCTCTTCACCGTGAACAACTTCGCGGCCATCAGCTCGTTCGGCTACCTCGAGCTGGACGCGCGCGTTCCGGCCGTGGGTGAGGAGATGTACATCGTCGGCCACCCGGCCGGGAAGCTGAAGAAGTTGTCGTTGCGCGACAACAACAACGGCGGTGGCTATTGCGTCGTGCGTGCCGTACGCGTGAACGGCAGCTCCTCGCAGTCCGACATCAGCTACATGTGCGACACCGAAGGCGGCTCGTCCGGCTCACCCGTGCTGTCGAGGCGCACGCACAAGGTGATCGGGCTCCACCACTTCGGCGGCTGCCCGAACCAGGGCGTGCGCATCGACCTCGTCGCCGCGCAGATCAACTCACTGCTTTAAGGATTTCCTGCTCTTCCTCCGCCGTGAGCCCGGCCTTCCGGGCCCGGTCCACCCCGAGGCCGCGTTCGTACTCCAGCGAGTCGAGCGCGGTCTCGGCCAGCGGCCTGACACGAAGCCCGTTCGCCAGCGCGTTGCTGACGTCGCGGCCGACCATCTTGGCCCACTCCCGAGGCAGCCACAGGGGCAGCGACCGAGGCCCGGACCACGGGTTGATGTTCAGCTCCTTCAACACGCTCTCCTTGACCGGCACCAACTGCGTCCCGGGCGGAGCGGTCGCGCCGGCGATCTCACCGATGGCCATCTGGAACGGCATGACGGGCCCGGTCGAGTCGTACGTCCCGGTGACCCGCTCCTCGGCCGCGAACACGATCCACTGCGCCAGGTCCCGTGCGTCGATGTGCTGGAACCCCAGGTCAGGACTGTCCGGCACGACCACGCGCCCACCCTGCGACAGGCGCGCGGGCCAGTACCCGAACCGGTCGCTCGGATCGTCCGGCCCGGTGATGAGCCCGGCCCTGACGATGAACTCGCGGCTCGCCACCGCCTCGCGGACCGCGTTCTCACTGGCTACCTTGACGCTGCCGTACCGCTCGGCGGTGAACTCCTCGGCCGGGTCGTCCTCCAGCGGCGGCAACAGCTCGTCACTGCCTGTCGCGTGGTCCGCGTAGACGGAGATGCTGGACACGAACGTCCAGTGCGGCGTAGTCCCCCCGAACGCCTCCAACGCGTCCCGCACCCAGTTCACCGAGTACTTCGACACGTCGATCACAGCGTCGAACCGCTCGCCGGCCAGCGCGTCGAACGCACCGGGCTTGTCCCGGTCGACCTGGACCAGCCGCGCGCCCTCCGGCACCCCGCCGGAGGCACCGCGGGCAGCGCAGAACACTTCGTGGCCGCGGCGGACGGCCTCCGCCGTGACGGCCTTGCTGAGGAACACGGTTCCGCCGAGCACGAGGATCTTCATGATCTCCAGCATCCGTCCGATCGGGCTCGGCTGCCACCGGTCTCGCTTTGGGCGAAACAGCTTGTTGGAACAGGTCCAATGTGAAGTCGTTCGGTCCCGATTGGTTGGAGTTGGTGAACTCCGGGTCCGAACTGGCCGATGAACGTTCCGTGAGTGTGCACGCCTTCGCCGACGAGTCTCGGCGCAACAACACGTACCTGCTGGCGGTGGCCCTGGTGTCGCCCGGCCAGTTGACCAAGCTGCGCAAGTTGTTGATGGGGCTGCGCATGCCGAATCAACGCGAGCTGCACTTCAAGAAGGAGACGCCGGCTCGACGCAAACAGATCCTGTCAGCTCTGGCATCAGCGGTGGTTCACGTCGACATCTATCTCGCGTGCTGCCGCAAGGGCGAGGAGCGGGCAAGGCAGGCCTGTGTCGCCCGGCTGACCGAAGACGTCCTGAAGGTCGGCGTCACGCGGCTGGTCTTCGACAGCCGAGAGGTTCGCGACGACCACGACCTGCTGACCATCCGAACGACGCTCGGCAGGTCCGCGTGGGGCACCGGCTTGTTCTACGAGCACTTGCCCAGCGAGAACGACCCGTTGCTGTGGATTCCGGACATCGTCGCGTGGTGCTACGGCGCCGGCGGCGATTGGTTGCGCCGCGTCAGGCCGTTGATGGGCGATGTCATCGACACGAGGAAGCCCTAGAAAGCGCGAAGCACGGCGGCCGACCGTCCGGACGGGCACCGTGCTCACTTCTCCGGCTTACGGGCCGAAGCTGACACCACTCTACCAAGCCGCCCCGCCGAGGCAAGCCCGTTCACCCGAAGGTGGACCACCGACGATGTGCCCCCGAACACGTGTCACGGGGATGAACTCGCAGCTCAGGTAGGCTCCCGAGGTACCGCCAGCCCCTCCAAACCCGGGAGCAGTCTGTCGTGGCCCGAGTCGTCGTCGACGTCATGCCGAAGCCCGAAATCCTCGACCCCCAAGGCCAGGCGGTGGCGAACGCGCTGCCTCGTCTCGGCTTCGAGGGCATCACCGCCGTCCGTCAGGGCAAGCACTTCGAGCTGGAGGTCGCCGACGACGTCGACGACGCCACGCTCGCCAAGATCGCCGAGACCTTCCTCGCGAACCCCGTGATCGAGGACTGGACCGTGCGCAGGGTCGAGGCATGAGGGTCGGTGTCGTCACCTTCCCCGGCACTCTCGACGACGTCGACGCCCAGCGAGCGGTGAAGTACGCCGACGGGGAAGCCGTGCCGCTCTGGCACGGCGATCACGACCTCAAGGGCGTTGACGCGGTCATCGTGCCCGGTGGGTTCTCGTACGGCGACTATCTGCGGTGCGGTGCCATCGCGCGGTTCGCGCCCGTCATGCAGGAAGTGATCGAGGCCGCGAACAAGGGGATGCCGGTTCTCGGCATCTGCAACGGCTTCCAGATCCTCGCCGAGGCCCACCTGCTGCCCGGTGCGCTCACGCGCAACCACAAGCTGCACTTCGTGTGCCGCGACCAGTGGCTGAAGGTCGAGAACACGAACACCGCCTGGACGACCCGGTACGACCTGGGCGCCGAGATCCTCGTGCCGCTGAAGTCGGGCGAGGGCGGCTACCAGGCCGACGAGGACACCCTCAAGGAGCTGGAAGACGAGCAGAGGGTCGTCTTCCGGTACGTCGGCGAGAACCCCAACGGCAGCCGCAACAACATCGCGGGCATCACCAACGCCAGGGGCAACGTCGTCGGCCTCATGCCGCACCCCGAGCACGCCATCGACGCGCTCACCGGCCCCACGGACGACGGACTGGGCATGTTCCTGTCCCTGCTCGACACGGTGGTGAACGCGTGATCGACACCGTCAAGAACGCCGAAGCGACGCCCGACCAGGAGCAGCCCTACAAGGAGCTGGGCCTCAAGGACGACGAGTACGCGCGCATCAAGGAAATCCTCCGCAGACGCCCCACCGACGCCGAACTGGCGATGTACTCGGTGATGTGGAGCGAGCACTGCTCCTACAAGTCGTCCAAGGTGCACCTGAAGTACTTCGGTGACACCACGACCGACGAGATGCGCAGCAAGATGCTCGCGGGCATCGGCGAGAACGCCGGCGTCGTCGACATCGGCGACGGCTGGGCCGTCACGTTCAAGGTCGAGAGCCACAACCACCCGTCGTACGTCGAGCCCTACCAGGGCGCCGCGACGGGCGTGGGCGGCATCGTCCGGGACATCCTCGCGATGGGCGCGCGGCCGCTCGCCGTCATGGACCCGCTGCGGTTCGGCAGGCCGGACGCGGACGACACGAAGCGCGTGCTGCCCGGCATCGTCGCGGGCGTCGGCGGCTACGGGAACTGCCTCGGTCTGCCGAACATCGGCGGCGAGGTCGTGTTCGACGAGTCCTACCAGGGCAACCCGCTGGTCAACGCCCTGTGCGTGGGCGCGATGCGCACCGAGGACCTGCACCTCGCGCACGCGAGCGGCACCGGCAACAAGGTCATCCTCTACGGCGCCCGCACCGGCCTCGACGGCATCGGCGGCGTCAGCGTCCTCGCCAGCGAGACGTTCGACGACACGGCGGGCAAGCGCAAGAAGCTGCCGTCCGTCCAGGTGGGCGACCCGTTCACCGAGAAGGTGCTGATCGAGTGCTCGCTCGAGCTCTTCGAGAAGGGCGTCGTCGTCGGCATCCAGGACCTCGGCGGCGCGGGCCTGTCCTGCGCGACGTCCGAACTGGCGTCCGCGGGTGACGGCGGCATGCACGTGTGGCTCGACCGCGTACCGCTGCGCGCCACCGGCATGACCCCGGCGGAGATCCTCTCCAGCGAGTCCCAGGAACGCATGTGCGCGGTGGTCGAGCCGGCCAACGTCGAGGCGTTCATGGAGGTCTGCGCGAAGTGGGACGTCATCGCCACCGAGATCGGTGAGGTGACGGAAGGCGACCGCCTGGTCATCACCTACCACGACGAGGTCGTCGTAGACGTACCTCCGCGCACCGTCGCGCACGAGGGCCCGGTCTACAACAGGCCCATCCAGCGCCCGGCCGACCAGGACGAGCTCCAGGCGAACACGCCGGACAGCCTCCCCAGGCCGGACGACCTGCTCGCGTTGATCAAGACCATGGCCGCCAGCCCCAACCTGGCCTCCAAGAAGTGGGTCACGCAGCAGTACGACCGCTACGTCCGAGGCGGCACGGTCCTGGCCCAGCCCAGCGACGGCGGCATGATCCGCATCGACGAGGAAACCGGCCGAGGCGTAGCCCTCTCCACGGACTGCAACGGCCGCTACACCAAGCTCGACCCGTACGAGGGCGCAAAGCTGGCACTCGCCGAGGCCTACCGCAACGTCTCGGCAACCGGCGCCACTCCAATCGCCGTCACGAACTGCCTCAACTTCGGCTCACCGGAGGACCCGGCAGTCATGTGGCAGTTCGAACAGGCCGTGAAGGGCCTCGCAGACGGCTGCGCCGAACTCGGCATCCCGGTCACTGGCGGCAACGTCAGCTTCTACAACCAGACCGGCTCCACGGCGATCCTGCCGACACCGGTAGTGGGCGTGCTGGGCGTGATCGACGACGTGCGCCGCCGCATCCCCACAGGAATCGGCGCGGAAGCAGGCGAAACCCTGCTCCTGCTGGGCGAGACGCACGACGAGTTCGGCGGCTCGGAGTGGGCGCACCACGTCCACAACCACCTGGGCGGCCGCCCTCCGAAGGCCGACCTCAAGCGCGAGAAGCTGCTCAGCGAAATCCTCGTAGCGGGCTCACGCGACGGCATGGTCTCCGCCGCACACGACCTCTCCGAAGGCGGCCTGGCCCAGACCCTGGTCGAAACGTGCCTGATCGGCGAGGTCGGTGCACGGGTCTTCCTCGAAGGCGACCTGTTCACCGCACTGTTCAGCGAGTCGGCCGGCCGCGTGCTGGTAGCCGTGCCGCGCACCGAGGAACAGCGCTTCACGGACATGTGCACGGCGCGCAGGCTGCCGTGGCGCAAGGTCGGCGTCGTCGACCCGGAGTCGAACGCCCTGGAGATCCAGGGCCTCGGAGAACTCCCGCTGGACGAGCTGCGCGAGGCCTGGGAGGGCACCCTCCCAGCACTGTTCGAGTAGCAGACGCGGCGCACGAGGGCCTCGCCGTCCAGGCGAGGCCTTCGCATGCCCACAGTGATGCCGAAGGCGAAGCGCCAACAGGCGCGATGCGAAGCGAGCCGTGTGAACCTGTCCTCGATGGGTACCGGTAGGCACCTCACATGGCGATTGGGGCTTTACCTTGAGGGGGCGGGATGCCACCCTCACGGGCACGGCCGGGCGCTTCTCAGCCCGGCCTTTTCCGGCCGTCACGCATCCCGCCAGAGGCTCAAGGTCAAGCCCCAATCGCGGCCCCTTGATCCGTCATGACCCGCGCGCCCACGCACGCAACAGAACTCGCCACCACAGCAAGGCGACCACCCCGCTGGAACCGGAACGACCGCGCGCAACAGCACCCGCACGGTGCCAACAGGACTCAGCTGGCCGCGAACCGCCGCAACTGCTCAATCCGTCCGTTGAACAGGTTCTGATCCCCGGGGAACAACCCAGCCGCCTGCCACTGCCAAATCGTGTGAAAGTCAAACCCAACCGGCAACGCCCCGAGCTTCGAGCTGTAGTGCGCAATCCACAAAGGATTGTTCACCCCGAACTTCACCGACCCGCCAACACACTTGTTCCACCAGTTCGTGGACGTGTAGATCGCCGGATAACGCCGAGTCCGCGCGAACACCGTATCGCTGAACTCCTTGACCCAAGCCGTCATGGCGGTCTGGTTCAACCCGTAGCAAACATCGCCATAAGGGTTGTACTCCATGTCCAACGCAGGCGGCAGCGTCTTCCCGTCAGCCGACCACCCACCACCGTTCTCCACGAAGAAGTTCGCCTGCTGCACGCCATTGGCACGGTCGGGCAGCGCGAAGTGATAGGCACCCCGGATCATGCCGACGTTCAGGGAACCGTTGTACTGCTGGGTGAACTTCGGGTTCCGGTAGTGGACGCCCTCGGTCGCCTTGACGTAGCTGAACCGGGCGCCTTTGTCCCAAGAGGACTTCCAGTCGACGTCGCCCTGGTGGCTGCTCACGTCCATGCCGGGCACCTTGCCCTCGGTGGGCGGTGACTCCGAACGAAGGTCGCCCGAGCCTTCGTGTTTGAGGATCTGGGATCCCGCGGTGTGGTCCGCGGAGCCCTCGGGCAAGGGCGCCGCGGACGCGGGTGCCGGCGTCATGCCGGCGACGATCGCCACGATGCTGATCAAGGTCCGCATGGAGTAGATCGTGCGACCATTTGTCGCAATTTGCTACCGAGGTCACCCGTCCAGGCGGGACAGCTCCTCCGCGGTCAACTCCAGGTGGGTGGCGGAGGCTGAATCCTGGATGCTCGCCGGTCGGGAAGCACCCGGAATGGGGACTACCACTTCGGACTTCGCGAGCATCCACGCGAGGCAGACCTGGTGGGCGCTCACGCCGTGGGCGTCGCCGACCTCCTTGAACGGACCGCTCAGCGCGCCCGCCTTGCCGATGCCGCCGAACGGGCTCCACGGCAGGAACGCGATGCCGAGCTTCGCGCACAGCTCCAGCTCGGGTTCGCTCGATCGGAACACCGGCGAGAACTGGTTCTGCACCGCCGCGAGCCGCCCGCCGAGGATCTCGTTGGCCTGCACGATCTCGTCCGGGTTGAAGTTCGAGACGCCCGCGTAGCGGATCTTGCCGTTGTCCAGCAGCTCCTTCAGGGCGCCGACGGACTCCGCGATCGGCGTCTTCGGGTCCGGCCGGTGGAACTGGTACAGGAAGATCTGGTCGACCCCGAGCCGCTGCAACGACCCGTCGACGGCCTTGAGCAGGTACTCCGGCCGTCCGTCGAGGTCCCAGCCACCGCCCGGCACGCGCGTGTGCCCGCCCTTGGTCGCCACGAACACCTCTTCGGAACGGCCGCGCAGCCCTTCGGCGATGAGCAGCTCGTTGTGGCCGAAGTCGGTGTCGTCGAGCGAGTAGGCGTCGGCGGTGTCGATGAACGTCACGCCCGCGTCCAGCGCGGCGTGGATGGTTTCGACCGCCTGCTCCCGATCCGGCCTCCCCTGCACGGAGATGGGCATGCCGCCCAGGCCGATGGCGCTGACTTCCACTTCTCCGATACGACGCTTCTGCATGCACTCCACTCTGGACCCTGACGATTAAGCTGTCCAACGCAGAGAACTGATCTCATTGAGCACCGCAGGTGATGAATCGTGGAACTCAGACAGCTGGAGCACTTCCTCGCGGTCGCCGAGGAGTCCCATTTCACCAGGGCAGCGCGCCGACTGCACGTCGCCCAGTCGGGTCTGTCGGCGTCGATCCGCGCGCTGGAGGTCGAGCTGGGCGCGCCGCTGTTCCTGCGCACGACCCGCCAGGTCGAGCTGACCCAGGCCGGACGCGCGCTGCTGCCCGAGGCCCGACGCGCGTTGAACGCCGTCTCTTCGGCAAAGGACGCGGTGGCCGCCGTCCAGGGGCTGCTGCGGGGCACGCTGTCCGTCGGCAGCCTGCAGTGCCTGCACGTCGTGCACCTGCCTGCGGTGCTGTCGCGGTTCCACGAGCTGCACCCCGGCGTGGAGATCAGGATGCGCCAGTCCGGCAACGCCGAACTGGTCGAGGAGGTCAGGGCCGGCCGCCTCGACCTCGCGTTCGTCACACGTCAGCAGAAGATCGCGGACGACCTGCGGGTGTCCACTTTGGCCAGTGAGCCGCTCGTGCTCGCGTGCGCACCGGGAAGTCCCTTCGCCACAAGGGAATCCGTCGACCTCCACGAGCTGGCCGGTCAGCCGTTCGTCGACTTCAACGCCGACTGGGGCACGCGCGACGAGGTTGACCGCACGCTGGCCGCCGCCGGGGTCGAGCGGCACGTCGCCGTCGAGGTCAACGACGTGCACTCACTCCTCGACTTCGTGACGTTCGGGCTGGGTGTCGCGCTAGTCCCGCAGTCCTTCGCCCTCAAGACCGACCGCGCGCACTTCGTCGGCCTTCGTGGCGACGTGCCCGTTGCCGAGACCGTCGTCGTCACCGCGAACACCGTCGGTGCCGCCGCGAGCGTTCTCCTCGACATGGTTCTGGAGGCCAGGTCCGGCCGCCTCCGTGCTGCCGGTTAGGTGCCAGCCGGTCGCGGGCTCACGGAACTCGGTTCCCTCCAACACCTTCATCTCACCCGCCTGAATATCCGGCGGCTTCGGGGACGGGTGGAAGAACCTGCCGACCACGGCGTGCCCCATGTCCTGGTTACCCAGGTTCACTCGGCCGGCGAACTTCGTCTCCTGGAACGAGATCCCGCCGGTGAAGCTGCCGTTCTCCAGCTGCAGCCTGCCGTGGAACTCGGCGGCGGAGAACAGCGTGACGCTCTTGACGTGGACGTTGCGCAGGTTCGTGATGCCGTAGAACTGAGCGCGCCGGGCGACCAGCCGGTTGACGTAGCGGCCGTCCAGCGAGAAGTACTCCAGGACGGCGCCGGTCAGGTCCAGGTCGTAGGACTCGTGCTTGCGCTTCTTCCCCCACGACAGGGTGTCCTTGATCAGTCGTTGCGCGGTCAGCCGGACCTGGTGCTCCAGCTGGATCTCCGGCGTCACCGCGCCGAAGTCCTGGTCGGGGTCCTCCGGCTTGGCCTTGTGAGCGGGATGCTCGAAGGGACGGCGCAGGTAGGCGCACAGCACGTCGAGCACGGTCTGCTGGTAGCGCGGCGTCGACCTGGCCAGCCACGCCAGCGCGTGCATCGCGCCCACCCGCACCTGGTCGGCCTCGTTGCCCAGCAGCTCGACCGACCGCGCGAACCGTTCGTCGGCGACCTTCTCGCTCTCCAGGTGGTGCTTGCGGTCGTTGAGCCACAACGCGTACAGCGCGACGACCGCACCGCCCGCGACACCGGCGGTCTTCACGATCTCCACGGCCGGCGCCTTCACCAGGAACAGGAGCACCGCCGTCGCCCCGGTCACCACGGCTGCGGCGAGAACTGCGAAAAGCCACCTCACGTCAGTTCCTCCACGCTTCGGGAAGATCGGCCGCCACCGCGAACGCACAGCCGTCCGCCTTCACGTCGGCCCACTCGGAGTTCGAGAACTTGGTCTCGCCGCCGAACTTCGTCTCCGTGAAGACAGCCAGTCCGCGCGACTTGACCCTGCTGAACCACGCCTTGCGGCGGAAGTCGTTGTGGTGCATGTACAACCGGCCGGTCACCTCCGCGTCGGTGAGGTAGACGTCGCCGTGGACCACCATGTGGTGGAAGGCGTTGGACTCGTTCAGGTGCGCGACCCGCATGATCAGGTCGCCGACCTGCCGGTACGACAGGTCCATGTATTCGAGGTGCGCCTTGGTGAGGTTGAGGTCGTAGTGGACCGGGTTCTTGTCCTCCAGGCGCGGCAGCAGGTCCTCGACCAGCCGCTGCGAGGTGAGCCGGACCTCCAGCTCGATCTCGCCCGCGTCCTCGTCGTCGGGCGACCGCTTGTACGGCTGCCGCAGGTACGCGCAGAGGATGTCGAGCACGGTCTGCGTGTACTCGACCCTGGACTTCGCGAGGCCGGCCAGCGCGTGCATCGCGCCCACCCGCACCTGCGCGGTCTCGTGGCCGAGCAGTTCGACGGCGCGCGCGAACCGTTCGTCGGCCACGCGGGACCGGTCGTGGTCGATGCGCTGGGCCTCGAGCTCCTGGCGGGCCTCCTCGACCTTGCGGCGCCGGTCGTTCAGCCACAGCGCGTACAGGGCGACGATCGCGCCACCCGCCAGACCACCGGTCTTGATCGCCTCGTGCTTGGGCGCGCCGGGGTCCAGGAGCAGCAACACGCCCCCGACCAGCACAAACGCGCCGATCGACGCGAGAATGGTCGACAGCAGCAAACTTTTCCTCACGAGGTCGGCATTCTGCCAAGAGGCGGGTGCATGATGGGCTGGAACGGTCCGAACGCGGGTGGGGTGAGCGAGTGGAGCGGCCGAACTGGGCGCCGGGGGACATCGACCTGGAGCGTCCGAGCGTCGCGCGGGTGTACGACTACTGGCTCGGCGGCGCGCACAACTTCGCCGCGGACCGGGCCGTCGGCCAGAAGACCCTGGAGATCATGCCCGAACTGCGCGGCGTGGTCCTGAACCACCGCGCGTTCCTGCGCAGGGCTGTCCGCCACCTGCTCGGCCGGGGTGTCCGCCAGTTCCTCGACCTCGGGTCCGGCATCCCGACCGTTGGCAACGTGCACGAGATCGCCCAGGCCGCCGACCCGGAGGCCCGGATCGTCTACGTCGACCTCGACCCGGTCGCCGTCGCGCACAGCCTGTCGCTGCTGGGCGGCAACGACCACGTCAGCGTGCTGCACGCCGACGTGCGCGATCCGGCGGGCGTGCTGGCCTCGGACGAGGTCGACAAGCAGCTCGACTTCGACGAGCCGGTCGCCGTGCTGATGATCGCCCTGCTGCACTTCGTGCCGGACGAGGAAGACCCGTGGGCCGTCGTCGGCGGGTATCGCGACAGGCTGGCGCCCGGCAGCTTCCTGGCGGTGTCCCACGCGGGCTACGACGAGACCGACGTCGAGACGGACGCCTCGGTGCGGGCCCGCAGGATCTACGACCGGAGCGTCACGCGGATGACGTTCCGCAACCGTGCCGAGTTCACCCGCCTGTTCGACGGGTTCACGCTGGTGGAACCCGGTGTGGTCCGCGTGCCCGCCTGGCATCCCGAGTCACCGGCCGACGTGGAGGAGTCCGGTGAGCGCTTCCCGGGGTTCGCGGCACTGGGCCGGAAGGCTCAGAGATGACTCCGGACGGCGACCGGCCGTATGCTGCGCGTTCGTGGCGTTAGGGCCGAGAAGATGACCGATCGGGTTGACCACCGGGTGCGTGAGGACCGCTCTCCCTTGAGCCCGGCCGTTTTGGCCGGTGCCGAGGTGTTCGCGCGCAGCTGGGCCACGGCCGTGATCGGGTCGAGCTACGTGCCGATGACCAGGGCCGAGGTCGCACAGCACCTGCAGGACCTCACCGAGCGGCTGGTCGAGGCGCTGTTCGCGACGCCGTTCCGCACCGCCCCCGGTCACGAGATCGGCTCACGGCTGGTCGACGCGCACTTCACCGGCACCGACACCCTCGGCCGCACGGTCCAGCTGCTCGGCGACGACCTGCTCGTCGAGCTGGGCTTCCCCGGCGACGCCAGGCTGACGTCCCGCCTGGCCGCCCTGCAGGGCGCGCTGGCCGCCGGGTACGCCCGCGCGCTGCGGGAACGCACGCTGGCCGAGCAGGAGGCGATCAGGGCGGCCGTGCTGGACGCCCGCGACCAGGCCGAGTCGATGCTGCGGGCCTCCGAGGCCCGGTTCCGCGCCATGTTCACCGAGGCCGCGATCGGCATCGGCATCGCGGCGATCGACGGCCGGATCCTGGACGTCAACCAGGCCCTGCAGGACATGCTCGGGTTCAGCGTCGAGGAGATGCGCCAGTACAACGTGCGCGACCTCATGCACCCCGAGGACGCGGGCAGCGTGTGGCGGTTGTACGACCAGCTCATCGCGGGCGAGTGCGACCACTACCGCGCCGAGAAGCGCTTCCATCGCGCCGACGGCGAGCAGGTGTGGACGCACCTGACGCTGTCGCTGGTCCGCGACGACCACGGCGAGCCGCAGTACCAGGTCGCGATGATCGAGGACGTCACCGACCGGCACCTGCTCCAGAACCGGCTGCGCTACCAGGCGTTGCACGACCCGCTCACCGGCCTGCCGAACAGGGCGTTGTTCCTCGAACGCCTCGGGCGCGTCTTCAACAACCGGGCGAAGCACGTGCGGGCCGGCCTCTGCTACCTCGACCTCGACGGCTTCAAGGTCATCAACGACTCGCTGGGCCACGACACCGGAGACCAGCTGCTGGTCGAGGTCGGCCGCCGGCTCGACCACTCGGTGTCCGGCGAGGGCAAGCTGGTCGCGCGCATGGGCGGCGACGAGTTCGTGATCCTGGTCGAGGGCTCGTCCGGCGAGCAGGACATCGTGGACGTCGCGGACCGGGTGCTGACCGAGCTGGAGGCGCCGATCCGCATCGCGGGCCACGAGCTGTCGGTGTCGGCGTCGATCGGCATCGTCGAACGGCAGCTGTCCGGCACGACGTCCGCGGACATGATGCGGGACGCGGACATCACGCTGTACTGGGCGAAGGCCGACGGCAAGGCGCGCTGGGCGCTGTACGACCCGGAACGCAACGCGCGTGAGGTGGCCAGGTTCACGCTGTCGGCCACCATGCCACGCGCGTTGGAACGTGGCGAGTTCTACGTCGAGTACCAGCCGCTGGTGCGCCTGGAGGACTCCACCGTCACCGGTGTCGAGGCCCTGGTGCGCTGGCAGCACCCGGAGTTCGGTCGGCTCGCGCCGGACCGGTTCATCGAACTGGCGGAGGAGACCGGCCTGATCGTCCCCTTGGGACGGTGGGTGCTGCGCAAGGCCTGCGAGGAGGCCCGGCGCTGGCTGGAGGAGTTCGGTGACGCGGCGCCGTTCGTGTCGGTGAACCTGGCGGTGCGGCAGTCCCGCGACCCCGAGCTGGTGCGCGACGTCAAGCGGATCCTGGACGAGTGCGCGCTGCCGCCGCACCACCTGCAGCTGGAGCTGACGGAGTCGGCGATCATGGGCACCGCCGACGAGCCGCTGGAAGCGCTGCGGGCGTTGTGCGACATGGGTGTGCGCATCGCGATCGACGACTTCGGCACCGGCTACTCCAACCTCGCGTACCTCAAGCACCTGCCCGTGCACGAGCTGAAGATCGCCGGCTCGTTCATGGAGGGGCTGCGGGCCGAGAACGAGGAAGATCCGGTCGACGCGCAGATCGTCGCGACGCTGGTGCAGTTGGCGCACGCGTTGTCGTTGGGCGTCACGGCCGAGGGCGTGGAGACGCCGGCTCAGGCCGCCCGCTTGCTGCGGCTGGGGTGCGACACGGGCCAGGGCTGGTTCTTCGCCCGGCCCGGTCCGCCGGAGAACATCGACAGCCTGTTGCGTGGTGATCTCTAGGTCGGGGAACTCCCCAGGGCATGAAGGCATTGGCCCTGGTCGTGCTCCTGCTCCTCATGTCGGCACCGGTCGCTCGTGCGGCCGAGGTCGTTCCCCTACCCGCGGACAAGCAGGCGTTCGGCACAGCCAGGTCCGCGGCCAGCCCGGTGTGGTTCACCCTCGGCCACCAGGGACTCTCCGAGATCTTCTTCCCCGACCTCAGCACGCCCGCGACTCGCGAGACGCGGTTGCTCGTCAACGGAAAGCCCGGTCGGGCGTACACCGAACCGGCGGACGACAGGTCGCTGACGTTCCGGCAGCGGTTGCGCGGCGACGGCTGGCAGGCCGAGATCACCTACGTCACCGACCCGCAACGCGCCGCGGTGCTCGCGGACGTGGAGTTCAGGTCGCAGCGTCCGGCCCGGTTGTCGATCGAGCACGTGCCGATGAAGGGCTCGAGCGAAGTCAGGACCACCCTGCCCACCGAACCGGTGCGACGCGCGCACGGCACGTTCGCGGTCGGCTTTGGTGAGGGGGTCGCACAGACCGCGCTCGACCGGGGGTTCCGCGGCGCCGCGAGGGAGTACGCGCAGGGCTGGCACACGTACCTGAACGGGCTGGCCAGGCCGAAGTCGGCGGACCGGCGGCTCTACGACATGTCCGTGATGGTGCTGGCGGCGACCGAGGACAAGACCCACCCCGGTGCGTCGATCGCGTCGCCGAGCTTCCCGTGGGCCTTCGGGTTCGACCGGGAACTGGCACCGGAGCTCGGCCCGTACGCGCTGGTGTGGCCGCGCGACCTGTACCACGTGTCGACGGCCATGATCGCCGCCGGAGACCGCGGGTTCGCCGAACGTTCGCTGGACTTCATGCTTCAGAAGCAGCAGCAGCCGGACGGCCACCTGCCGCAGAACACGCGGGTCGACGGCACCCCGGTGTGGCTCAAGGTCCAGCTCGACCAGGTCGCGGCACCACTTCTGCTCGCCTGGCACCTCGACCGACAAGATCAGTCCACTCTGGACGCTCTGCGCCGCTCCGCCGACTACCTGCTGGCCTACCCGAACTCGCCGTTCAGCGAACAGGAGCGCTGGGAGAACCAGAACGGTTACTCGCCCGCCACGATCGCCTCGGCGGTTGCCGGGCTGGTCTGCTTCGCGGATCTGCTACAGCGCAACGGCGAGAACGCTGACAAGTACCTCCAGGCCGCCGACGACTGGCAGCGGAAGGTGGAGGGCTGGACGGCGACGAAGACCGGACCGTACTCGCCGAAGCCCTACTACCTGCGTCTCACCAAGGACGGGCAGCCCGACGCGGCGACGAAGTACAACCTCGGTGACAACAACCCCACCGACATCGACCAGCGCGCCGTCGTGGACCCGAGCTTCCTGGAACTGGTCCGGCTCGGCGTGAAGCGAGCCGGCGACCCCGTCATCCGCAACACCGTCCGAGTCGTGGACCAGCAGCTGAAGGAGCAGGGCTACTGGCACCGGTTCACGCAGGACGGCTACGGCGAGACGGCCGACGGCAGGCCGTGGGGCATCAACTGGCCGACGCCGACCCGCACGTACGGCAGGCTCTGGCCGTTGCTCAGCGGCGAACGCGGCGAGTACGAGCTGCTCGCCGGTGACAGGGCCAGTGCCGCCAAGCGGTTGAAGGAGATCGCGGCAGCGGCGAACAGCGGGCTCATGCTGCCCGAACAGGTGTGGAACGGCCGGGGAACCGGCTCGGCCACCCCGCTCGCCTGGACGCACGCGCAGTACGTGCGGCTGGCGTGGTCGCTGGACGCGGGCCGTCCCGTGGAACGACCCGACGTCGTCGCGAACCGCTACGGCAGCTAGCGCTTGCTCACGTTGTGCCCGGAGAGCTGGACGACCGGCGCCGCCCCGCCCAGGTCGGACGTCCGGTACTCGCCCCTGATCGTCTGGGACTCACCGGGGAACAGCGTGATGTAGTTGTCGCTCCAGTCGACCGGCAGCACCTCGGCGCCGTCCTGGCCCTTGCGCAGCGACGCCCGCATGAAGAACGCCACGGAGGTACCGGTGTTCCTGACGGTCACGCTGGTGGCCTGCCTGCCGTCCGCGCCCGGCGTCGTCGTGGAGGTCACCGACACCTGGCCCGCCCGCAGAGAGCTCAACGACTTCAGGTCCGTGTACTGGGCCTGCGGTGTGTACCACCAGTCGCCGGCGTTGTAGTTCAGCGTGTCCGCCTTGGTGGACAGCCAGTAGACGTTGCGGTCGACCTCCTTGCCCGCGGAGTCCTTGAGCAGCAGCCGGACGAAGTACGCCGGTGACAGCCCGGACGGCTGCGGCAGGGTGCCGACCCGCACGGACCCGTTCGCCTTTGCCGGTACGGAACGCGTCTCGTTCGCCTTCTGCGTGCCGTCGGAGTTGAAGACCGTCACCTGCAGCTGCAGGCCCTGCTTGGCCTCCAGGCCCATGTTCACCACGGCGAGCGACTTGTCGTCGTAGGAGTACTGGGCGTGCAGGGCCTTGTTCGCCGTCTTGGCACCGAAGTACGACCCCGCGGTGGCCAGGTTGTAGTTGTAGAGGTGCCAGAAGAGCTTGGGCCACGGGTCGTTCTGCATCCAGTAGATGAGGCCCTGCGCCTGGTTCGCGCCGGTGTCGGAGAAGTCGCGGCCGAACGCCTCGAACTGCGCGCGGTTCGTCTCGTACTGCTGCAGCTGGGCCTTGTTGACGAAGTCGTCCTCAGTGGACGGCTGGCCGTACCGGTTGTCGAGCGCCGTGCCCCAGAAGCCGATCTTGCTGAAGTTGCCGGACGGCGACAGGTGGTACTGCTGCGCGTTGTAGTCCGTCAGCTTGTTGATCTCGGCCTGGCTCAGGAACTTCTTGAGTTCGTCCATCTCCGGGATCGCGAGGCCGGGGCCGATCTCGGAGGCGAAGCCCGCGCTGCCGCCCTTCCGGTTGTCGTACCAGTAGACCGGCGGCTCCCACCAGTACGGGCCTTCCATCTTCATGCCCGAGTCACCGAGCTGAGGGGAGCTGCGGCGTGCGGCGGCGTTGATGATCGGCGTCTGCCAGTCCGCGCGCTTCAGGGCGTCCAGGTAGATCTTCTCGACGTCGGCCACCGGGGCCTCGTCCGAGCCGATGAGGAACGTGAACACGCTGGGGTGGTTGCGGATCCGCTTGGCCTCGCCCTCGGCGGACGCGCCCGCGACCCTCTTGTCCTCCGCGGTGAACCCACCGGTGTTCTGCCACTTCGAGCAACATTCCCAGCCGGTCATGAGCAGGATGCCCATGCGGTCGGCCATGTCGTAGATCTCGTCGTTCTCCGGCTTGCCCTCGAGTCGGATCGTGTTGAGGCCCATGGACTTCGTCAGCATCATCTCGTCGGCGATCTTCCGCGCGTCGGTGCGCAGGAAGAGGTCCGACGCCCAGCCGCCGCCGCGGATCAGGATCGGCTTGCCGTTGATCTGGTACTGGACGTTGCCGCTGATCATCTTCGAGGTGACCTCGCGGATGCCGAACGTCGTGCGCTGCTCGTCCGACTTCGCGCCGGCCACCGTGGCGGTCGCCGTCGCGTCGTACAGCGGCTGCGCGCCCATCTGGTACGGCCACCAGACCTGCGGGTTGGTGACGGTGAGCGGGAACGTGACGGTCCTGGTCTCGTTCGCGGCCAGGCTCACGTTCTGGCTGTAGTTCTGGCCCGCGGCGCTGCCGGCGACGGTCGTGGTGACCGCGCTGCCGGTGTTGTTGCGCGCGTCGACCTTCACGGTGACCGTGGCGCTGTCCAGGTTCGGCAGCGGCAGGTCGGAGAGCACGTGCAGGCCGCGCACCGAGACCGCCCCGCTCTGCGCGAGGTCGACGTCGCGGAACAGGCCTTGGTTGCGGTCGGGCGGGAGCTGGGCCCAGTCGATGAAGTGGATCACCAGGTCCCTGGCCGGGTCGGACGGCGAGGCCTTGATCGCGAGCGCGTTGTCACCCTTGCGCAGCAGGCCGGTGACGTTGAACTCGAACGTCGGGTAGGCGCCGATGACCGTGTCGGTGCCGGCGACCTTCGTGCCGTTGAGCCACACCTCACCGCGGGCGATCACACCGCCGTTGAGCTTGAGGAACGTGTTCACGCCCGGCTGCGGGTCGGCCTGGAAGACCTTGCGGTACCACCACGGCACCTTGAAGTCGTTGGCGTTGGCCCTCTTCAGGTTCTCCGAGTAGTTGACGTCGCCGTACTTGTTGTTGGCGATCAGACCGGCCATCACCGTCGAGCGCGCCGGCACGGTGAGCCAGCCGGAGTCCGAGTAGGACGGGCCGGAGATCACGGAGCCGGCCTGCGTGGCGGTGGCGCTGGTCTGCATGCGCCAGTCCGGGATGGTGGAGGTCTGTCCGGGGGCGGCGGCCACCTTCAGCGCCGCTCCCGTGCCGGGCACGGGGCCCGCGTTGGCTGAGGTGCCTGGCACGAGCAGGGCCAGTCCCACCGCCGCCACGACCAGGGTCGGTAGTGGTCGGTTGCGCAGCATGTCGCTCCTCGACGCATCGGGGCGGCGGCGCTTCGGGGTATCGTAAAGAAGGTTTCCTTTTGGTGGGGTCACCGGCAATGAGTCGGACGGGTGACGCGGGACACCTCGTTCGCCACCCTGTGTGCCTGGCGATCCGATAGTTTGCTCGCATGAGCCGACTTGCCGTCCCGTTTCTGCTGGCAGCGGTCCTGGCCGGGTGTTCGTCGACAGAGCCGGGCAAGCCTTCCGCCGAGGGGGCGAAGACCAGTGCGCCGACGACCGGAACTTCTGCCGGGACCGCCCCCGTGAACAGGCCGAAGAACGTCGACATGCTGAAGCTCGACCCGTGTTCGCTGATCACTCCCGAGGTGAAGGCGACCCTCGGCATGCGTCTTGCGCAGCCTGGTGACCCGGATGCCGACTTCGGCGAGGGCAGCAAGAACTGCACCAGCATCTACGAGGACCGCGCTTACACCACAGGCGTCGACACCCTCGTCAACGGCGGCGTGGACCGGCTCATGAAGACGGTCGGCGAGGCGAACGTCACCAAGCTCCAGGTGGCCGGCTATCCCGCCTACCTGAACAAGCGCGACCCGCAGAAGACCATCCTCGGTTGTGACATCTACATCGATGCGAACGACGGTCAGATGCTCTTCGTCAGCGCCTTCACCTTCGGCGATCCCAAGGCCACCGTGGACGGAGCGTGCGAGCGGGCCACGAAGCTCGCCAACGCCGTCGGGCCTGTTCTGGCCACCAAGTGACAGTTGAGTAGAACTACGCGGCTTATACCTGGAACCGGTCACCCGCGTCATGCATCAGAGCTAGAGTCGTCCCAAATGCACACGCGATCCATTTCCTGAGGGTCGTACTGAGGAGGGTGTGCCGTGTACCTCGCGGACAGTGGAGGTGGAGGCGTTTCGACGCCGCCCGAGTTCGGTCAGCGCAAGCTGAAGGTGGACCCGTCAGCCATTCGACAGGCGCGTGCGGCGTTCGAGAAGGCCCTGGACGAGTTCGATCTCAAGGTCAGGCCTCAGGTGAACCAGCTGCCCACGCGGCCCTGGGCGGAAGACCCGATCAGCAGCGAGACGTCCAAGGCCTTCAACGACCAGACGGCCGACAAGGCGATGACCGCGCTGAACGTCTACCGCGAGCAGCTCGTCGGCGTCATCGCCCAGCTCAAGGCCATCGAGCAGCAGTACATCCTGACCGAGGGCGACAACTCGGCCATCTGGGGCAAGCACCTGCGAGACCAGGGCTGAGAGGGGGACTGACCGATGACTGACCACCGCTTCCAGGGGTACGCGCACCCCGAGCTGTACAAGATGATCAACTCTGGTCCCGGCGTCTCCGCCTCCATCCCGGTCGAGGCCGGCTGGAAGCAGATCGCCGCGACGCTCGCCCAGATCGACGCCGACCTGCACACCGGTCTGACCAAGATGGGCGCGGACTGGGAGTCCGACGCCGCCGACGCCGCCAAGGGCGCGTTGTCGCCGCTGGCCGAGTGGGCCGGTTTCGCCGAGTCCGGCGCGACGACCATGGAGTCCTCCGCGCGACTGCAGGGCGAGTACATCGCCGAGGCGCGCAAGAAGATGCCCGAGGTCGTCCCCGTCACGACCGAGAAGCCCGGCTTCCTCGACTACGCCGGTGGCGCGCTGACCGGTCCGGCCGGCATGGCGCACGTCATCGGCCAGCAGCAGGACCACGAGCGGCAGGAAGCCGCCGCGGACAACGCCGCCGCCCAGGCCGTCAAGGTCATGGAGAACTACCAGTCGGACAGCCGCTGGAACTCCTCGACGCTCGGCGACTTCCCGACGCCGCCGCAGGTCGTGATCGACACGCCGCCTCCGGCCGACACGGGCACGGGCAGCACGCGGGCCGGTTACTCGCAGATCGGCTCCGGCGCACCGACCGGCACCGGCTCGACGACCCCGTCGTGGTCGACCGGCACGCCGACCCCGACGCCGCAACAGCAGGTCTCGACCGGCTGGACGCCTCCGCCGACCGACAACACGCACACCTCGTGGACGCAGCCTCCGACGACGACGCCGCCTCCCACGCACACCCCGCCGCCCACCAACCTGCCCACGCCGACGCCGCCTCCCACCTCGACGCCGCTTCCCGGCGGTCCGGTGTTCACGCGTCCCGGCACGGGCGGTCCCGGCGGTGGTCCCGGTGGCCCCGGCGGCTCCAACAGCGTTCGTGGCGGTCAGCTCGGTGGCGGCGGTGGCAAGACGTTCGGGCCGATGTCCGGCTCGCTCGGCTCGTCCGGCCAGCAGGGCGCGATGAAGCCCGGTGCCATGCCCGGCGGCATGTCCGGCCTGGGTTCCGGTCCTGACGCGTTGCGCGGCGGTGCCGCTGGTGGTGGTGCCGCTGGTGGTGGTGCCGGAGCCGCTGGTGGCGGCAAGGGCGGCGCGGCCGGCATGGGTGCCGGTGGCGGCGCGGCCGGCCAGAAGGGCGACGGCGAGGACGACATCGAGCACAAGGCGGCCGACTACCTGGTCGAGACCGACGACGTGTTCGGCGACGAGCGCATGGTCGCGCCGCCGGTCATCGGCGGCTTGCCGGAGTGAGCCTGTTCGGCGCACCGGCGGAGAGGGAGCCGATCACCCTCTCCGCCGAGGAGTTCGACGTGCTGTGGGAACGGATGGCCGTCGGCCCCATGCCGCTGCTCCTGAAGGTTCCCACCCCCGGCAAGACGCGGGACGAGCGCATCCAGCTCGAGAACCGCGTCTACCAGCAGTTGGACCACCGGCGCCTGGGCAACTCGCGCGGGCTCTCGTCCGAGCTGGACGGGCTCCTGCGCATGTTCGTGAAGCCCGAGCGGGAGGCGGACGGCCGCCTCTGGCTCGGCCACAGCCTGCGCGTCCTCGCCGTCGCGAACGGCGACTGGGGCGCGCTGGCGACGTTGCGGGACGACCAGCTGACACTCCAGCCGTGGGCGGGCTCCGGGCTCGCCTCGGCGGTGCTGTCGGTGCTGCCCGCCCACCCCGCCGGCACGGGTCTGTCGGTGACGTTGCCGAGCGCGGACATCGAGAAGGCGATCGCGCGGACGGACGGTTCGCCGAAGTCGATGGACGCCGCGTTCCGGAGCATCGGGCTGCGCGAGGACGATGCGAAGGCGCTGGTGAAGATGTTCACCGACGTCGTGCACACCGGGAACTTCGGCGCCGCGGCCCGGGACAAGTACGGCAAGCGCTGGCGTCCCGAGCGCGTGGTCGCGTTCTTCGACACCGAAGAGGGCCGCTACCTGCAGCAACGCAAGTCGTCGAACGGTCAGCCGCCGTGGAGCACGTTCACGCCGACCGACGCGCGCCGGATGATGCACCAGGTCGACGAGCTGATCTCCGAGGCAATGCGTTCCGCAGGAGCCTGACGTCTGGTTTGATCTGACCACCGCCGCCGTGGCCAAGACCCCTTGGAGACGGCGAAATGAGCATCGACACCAACGCTTTCGGGCGCAGGCAATTCCTGCTGGCTACAGGGGTTGCGGTGGTCGGGACGTCAATGATGACGGGGACTGCCTCCGCGCAGTCCTCGGCTTCGTTGTGGCAGGAGTTCGTTGCCAACCCGTACAACCACCCGCAGATCCCCAACATCGCCTACGCCGGCTACCGCACGGGTGAGAAGCCCGCCCGCCGCCCGGTCCTCGCGAACGTCCTCTTCTTCGGCGCCCGGCGTGACGGCTCGGCCGACGCCTCCGCCGCGATCAACAAGGCGGTCGAGTTCGTCGGCAGGCTGGGCGGCGGCACCGTCTACGTGCCACCGGGCCGGTACCGCATCGACGACATCGTCCGCATCGGCTACGACAACGTGGTGCTGCGTGGCGCGGGCAGCTCGAAGACGACCTTCTACGCGTCCCGGTCGCTGGAGGAGATCGTCGGCATCAACCGCAGCCGGTACGGCTCGGAGAACTCGGCGTGGAGCTGGTCGGGCGGCCTGGTCTGGGTCTGCCACCGCGACCGCTACCAGCCGCTGGTGGACGCGATCAAGGCGAAGAAGTGGCCGTTCGAGGGCTGGACGGGCAACGAGCTGGAGCAGGGCTCGACGCTGACGAACGTGACGGGCTCTGCCGCACGGGGCTCGTTCGTCGTGACCGTCGAGAACGGACGGTCGCTGCGACCGGGCCAGCGCGTGCTGCTGCGACTCGACGACGCGAACTACTCGCTGCCCAAGCACATGTGCGGCGACGTCCCGGGGACCGCCACCTACAGGTGGGACGACAAGGACAAGCTCCTGTCGTACTTCCCGTTCCTGTGGCCGGTGCGCGTGGAGTGGGTGCGCGGCAACAGGGTCAAGCTCGCGCAGCCGTTGCCGCTGGAAATCCGCCCGGAGTGGAAGGCCCGCCTGACCACGATGGCCCCGGTGATCACGGGAGCCGGCGTCGAGGGCGTCAAGATCGAGATGTTCAAGGTGCCGACGCCGAAGCACCTGCTGGACAAGGGGTACAACGGTGTCGCGTTCCAGTGCGCGTGGGACTGCTGGGCCGACGACGTCCACGTCCAGGACGTCGACAACGGCTTCCTCCTCGTGTCCTCCAAGGGAGTCTCGCTGCTGAACACGCGGGTGTCCGGCCGCGGCCACCACCACGCGTACGCCGTGCGGGAGCAGTCCCACGACAACCTGACCGACGGCTTCGTGATCGAGGCGCCGTCCGAACCCTCGCAGGCGGGCGCCGGCAACCACGGCCTCAACGTCGAAGGCCTGTCGTGCGGCAACGTCTGGACCCGCGGCCGTATGGACCACGACGTCTTCGACACCCACCGCGGCTTGCCGTTCGCCAACGTCCGCACCGAGATCACCATCAACAACGTCGGCGCGCACGGCGGCAGCGCGAACGCGGGACCGTTGTACGGCGCCCGTTTCGCGCACTGGAACGTCACCGTCACCAACCAGCGCGCCGGCAACGTCCGCATCGACCAGGTGGCGCCGTGCAGCGCGACCGTCGCGATCTCCGAGGTCCGCGACTTCGGCCAGATCGACAAGCCGGACTTCGCCGGCGAGCTGAACTCCCGCCTGGAGCTCTACGGCACCACCAGCGTCACGCCACGCAACCTCTATGACGCACAACGGAAGCTACGTCGCTCATGAGCTAGTCATCGCCATCGCCACGGGCAACGACCACGCCACGTCGTTGAGGTCGGTGGGGAGCACGACCCTCTCCACCGACCTGCCGATCCTGCGCGCCCAGCCCTGTTCGGTGAGCTCCAGCCGATACGACCCGTGCTCGCCCGGCGTCACGTCGGACAGCAGGAGGTGCTGCCCGTAGGTCCGTCCCGCCGTGGCCAACGTCTGCAGGACCTCCTTGAACTCCGGGCGTGCTTCCAGGAGTCCGTGCACGCCGTCGACGCAGATCAGCAGTTCGGGCAGGACGAGTCCGGCGGCGCGGTACTCCCAGATGTTCCGGAAGTTGTTGTGCGCCAACGTTCTTGTGCGCTGTTCGTGGTCCTCCAGGAGGTCCACGATGCCGTGCCGCACGTGCGGTGCGCCGTCGATGCCCGCGAACACCCCGTTGCCGTGGAAGTCGATGAGAACCACTTCCAGCTCGTCCGGTGAATGCCGTGCCAGCTGCCCGAGAACCAGCGCGCGGATGCCTTCCGCCCGTCGGTCGTCCGGCGCTACGACCTCGCCGTGCGGCCCCATCCCGTCTTGCAGGTGCTTGGACTTCAGGTCGATCTCGACCGGCTGCCCGAACTCGTCCACACCCACCGGAACCCGGTACTGCAACCTGACCGGGCGTGGCTTCCACACATGCCTGTTCGGCATCTCGTGCAGGGCGAAGAAGTCCGGTGCGGGTTCCTCTGCGTGCATCAGCAGCGGCAACGAGCTCGCCATCTCGTCGAGGTTCGCGGGCGCCGCACAGTCGTCGACCACCAGGTCCGCCAAGCCGCTCGGGCCGTCGAGCAGGAGCTGCATCCCGGACTTCCCGACGTCCGCCGCGATGGTGGCGAACGCCGCCTCCCCGATTTCGGAGAACCCGCTGACGCACACCAGGAGCTGCGGCAACACCTGGTCGAAGCCGCGGTGGTCGAAGACGGTCCACGTGTTGCCGACGACTTCGAGCCGCCGCTCCGACTCCGCGACCAGCAGGTCCGCGATCTGCTGCGGATCACGTGCCGCGTGCCGATGGCGGGCCAGCACGTGCGGTGCCTGGTCGAGTCCGTCGAACACGTCCGAGTCGTGCGCGTCGATGAAGACCGCCTGGAACAACTTGGGCGAGTGCGTGGTCATCAGGCCCAGCACCACACTGCGGAACGCGTCCGGCGACGTGACGCTCAGGTGCGTTCCCGTGCGCCACTTCCCGTCCGCGAAGTGCGTCAGCTCCACGACCACCGGCACGCCGTTCGAGTCGACACCGGCCGGGACCTTCCACCACCGCCCCTTCCACGCGAGGGCCTTGGTGAACCGCCGCAACCCTTGCAGCGCAAGGAAGTCCAGCACCTCGACCCGCAGCGGCACCCGCTCCGGCAGCTCGTCCACCGCCCGCGCGGTGACGATCACCCGCACGTTCCACGAGGCCGCCGCGATCCACCGGACCACGTCGGTCAGCCCGGGATCCTCTGCGGCGCAGTACTTCCAGTCGTCGATCAGCAGTGTCGCACCGGGCTCGGCCCCACGTTCGAACCACGCCAGCAGGTTCTGCCGCCGCCGCTCGTCACCGGGCTCGAAGCTCACCGCGACACCGGCCGCGTCTCCCCTGCCGATGCGGTAGACCCCTTGCAGCGCGGCGATTCGCCGGGCGACGAGGCCGGGCGGTCCGATGAGCGCGAGGTGGTTCACGGCAGCGCGATCTGCGCGGGGAGGCGGCCGGGCAGGGAGAGGCCGAAGCCGGGCCGGTCCGGCACGCGGGCGGCCTGGTCGGGGTCGACCAGCGACGTGGCCGGGTCGTCCAGGCGGAACTCGACGGCGAACGCCAGGCTGTTGCGGATGAACGGCGGCACCTGGTCCCACGTGCGAGCGGTCACGACGATGTGGCGCTGCGGGTCGAGCGGCTCGCCGGGGCCGTCGAGGAGCTGGTAGCGCTCCGGATCGCGGAGCACCGCCCTGAGTGTGCGCAGCGTCGTGCTCTTGCCCGTGCCCGGCTTGCCGACGATGGCGCCGTGGCGCAGTTCCCGGGTGAAGTCGGGCACCAGGACGTCGCGGTGTTGTTCGAAGGGCAGGCCCACCAGGCCGATGGCGCCCGGCGGCAGCGCGGCCAGCCTCAGGTCCGAAGTGGACGGTCGTGGCGGCAGGGTGAGCTTCTGGGTGGACTGGAAGGCGCCGGGCGGAGGCAGGGCGAGCACGTGCGCGGGCGGACAGGTGCCGGCCAGCGCCGGTGGCAGGACCTCGGCCCACTCCTCGAGGTCGTACGGCGCGACCGCGGCCGGCCAGGCGGGGATCTGCGCCGGCGGGGCCGCCGCCAGCCGGTCACCGGAGTAGAGCAGGTGGACGCCGAGCTCCTGACCCGCCCCGCTGAGGGACTGCAGGAGGCCGCGGTAACCGGGGTGCCGTTCCACCAGCGCCTCGGGGCTGTCCACGCAGACCATGAGGGCGGGGAAGGGCTCACCGGTCTGCTTGAGCCGGCGTCGGCGGTCGAGCTCGCCGGACAGGCCGGTGTGGAACTGCTGGAGCACCTCGTCGTCGTCCTCGCCCGTGAACGCGCACGCCACGTGCGGCGCCGCCTCCAGACCGTCGAACAACCCGACGCTCTTCATGTCGAAGAGAGCGAAGTTCAGGTCCGTCGACGAGTGCGTGACCATGAGGCCCAGCAACGCGCTCAACAGCTTCTGCTCGCGTTCCGCGGGCGGGGCCAGGCAGGCGGCTAGGGTCCCGTTGACGTCCACGTACACCGGCCAGCCGCGGGTGTCGGCGCCGATGGCCGCCCGGAGGTCGTGGCGCTGGTACTTGTTGCTCAGGTCGGGTTCGATCTCGTGCAGCGCCAGGAAGTCCGTGGCCTCGCCGTGCAGGTGCCTGCGCAGCCGGTCGGGCACCTCCGACCACCTCCGCGCCGTGACGACGACCTGCACGCCGCGCGCCGGCCCGAACGCGGCGATCCACTCGACGGTCCGGTCCAGCGCAGGGTCGAGGCCGGAGCACAGCTCCCAGTCGTCCATCAGCAGCACCGCGCCCGACGGCGCACCGCGTTCGAACCAGTCCAGCAGGCTGCGGCACCCCGGCTCGTCCGCCGGGTCGAAGGTCGCGGACACGGGCAACGGGTCCGCGCCGCGCCCGATCCGGTACACCGAGATGTCCGGTGCCGCCGCCAGAGCCGCCGTCAGCCGTTCCCTGGTCGCCTGCCCGGGACCGACGACGGCGAAGTTCCTGATCACAGCCCAGAGGTATACCAACAGCGCCGGGAGCGCCGCTGCCCCTTCGCTAATGTGGGGGACGTGCCAGCCAAAGCCGTCGACCCAGCCGAGATGCGAGCCGCCGTGGCAGCCGTGCTCCCGTGGCTGCGAGGCGAGGCTGACCAGCCAGAACGTCCCGCGCTCGCCGCCGCCGTCCGGCTGAGCCTGCGCACCCTCGAACAGATCGCGCCCGGTCGCAGCGTCGAGGTGCGCGTTCCCCCGTTCGCGGCAGTGCAGTGCGTCGAAGGGCCCCGGCACACCCGCGGCACGCCCCCGAACGTGGTCGAGACCGACCCGCGCACGTGGCTCGAACTGGCCACCGGCACCCTCGCCTGGACCGAAGCCCTCGACGGTGCCCGGGTCACCGCCTCCGGGACCCGAGCCGACCTCTCACCACTGCTGCCGGTCGTGAAGTTCTAGCGCCGCGACCGGCACCTCCGCCAGTCGCGGCGCTAGAACCACGACCCGATCGTCTTGATCGCGCCACCGACACCCTCGACGGCGTCGCGCCCGAGCTCCACCACGTTGCCCACGGTGTCGACCACGACGTCACCGGCGTCACTCGCGACCTCGCCGACGGTGTCCACCGCGTGCCCGGCCGCGTCACCCCAGCGCCCGTTCGAGATGTCGTCGACGACCTGACCACCACCGCGCCAGACGTCCTCGCCCATGTCGACGACCTCCTTGCCGGTGTTGACCCCCCAGTCGATGACCGGCCCGACCCCGGGGATGTCCGAACCGGGCACCTCACGCGGGGTGGGAGCGTCCTGCCAGCGCTGCTCGGTGACGCTGCCGCCGTCCCCGTTGGCGATCTTGGCGAGGTTGTCGAGCGACTCGGAGTCCTTGTCGTAGTACGACGAGTGGGCGTGCCCGATCCACGACTCGCCGGACGTGCCGAACGTCTTCGCGCCGAACGAGGAGTCGTAGGGGCCGGTCGACGACCCGTCCTTCGTGAACCAGTCGCCACTCGTCGCCTGGATGACCGGGTCGTGCTCGGTGCCTCCGACGTAGACGTGCCCGCCGCCCGCCGACAGCTGGTCGACGTTGGACGCCCCGACACCCGGCGAGCCGACGAACACGATGTCGTCCGCCTTCAGCCCGTTGTCCATCGCGGAGTAGCCGACGACCGTGCTGCCGTAGCTGTGGCCGATCACCGTGACGTGCGCGTTGGGGTTGGTGGTGCGGTAGCCCTCGACGTCCTTCGCCAGGACCTGGCCGCCCTCGATCGCCTGCGCGGGGTCGTTCACCTGGCCGGGCAGGAACTCCGGCGCGTCGTAGCCGAGCCACTGGACGGCGGCGCCGTCCGGGCCCATCTTCGCGCTGAGGTTCGAGGCCTGGTCCAGGCCGAAGCTGCTGAGCGTCGACGTGGTGCCCGGCACGCACACCGCCACGTTCTTCGCCGTGTCCGGGTTGCCGAACGCGACGGCGATCGCACCTTCCTTGGCACCGGCCCCGTCAGGACTCCACGCCAGCACGTACGCCTGCTTGCCGGTCTCCAGGCTCAACTTCTCCGCTGTGACCAACGCCTGGCCCGCGTCTTCCGCGTTCTTCGCGCGACGTGCCGCTTCGTCGTACTGCGACATCAGCTGCGAACCCTGGGCGTCGTTGCGCAGCGCGCGCTGGCCCTCGGACGAGTTCGGGTCGACGCCGAGTTCGCGTGCACGATCGGCCAACTGCTGTTTGAGCTGGTCCTTCTCCGCGTTGAACCGCGCCACGTCCTCGGGGATCCGCTTGCGGTTCGCGTGGTCGAGCACGTCGGCGGGCAGACCGCGGAGCTGGCCGAGCTCCTGGTACTTGGTGTTCTTGAGCGCTTCCTGCTGGTCCTTGCTGAGCGACTTCCACCAGTCGGCGACGGCCTTCGGGTCGGAACCGGGAGGGGGAACCGGCGGCAGCGCGCCGCCCGCACCGCCGCGCTGGGCGGCTCGGCCCCAGCCGCCGTCCGTGCGCGCGGACTCCTCGAAGCCCGGCGGAATCTTGGTGAGCGCTCCCGCGTATGAACGCAGGACGTTGTCGTAGCCGGACTTCACCTTGTTCAGGGAGTCGTTGACCTGGTTCGCGAGCTGCCGGGTCTGTTCCTCGTCCATGCCCGGTGGGCGCCCGCGCCACACGCCGATCGCCTGATCCGCGGCGCCTCGCATCTGGCCGTAGGCACGTGAAGCGGCCTGAACGATGTCGACACCCGCGCCGAGTCGTTCGGCTGCGGCCTTGGCGGCCGTGGCGGACAGCTGAGCACGAGCGGTGAACTTGGAGGCGGCGTCACCTGTCCAGTTGCTGACAGCGGTCTTGCCGCCGTTGGCGACGGACTCGCCCGCGCGACCGACCGCGCTGATCGCGCCGGTGATCGGGTCTGCGGCGGCAGCGATGCGGCCGACATCGCCGGACGCGAGCCTGCCGTAAAGGCTTTCGGGATCGGTGTAGCTCACTTGCCGCCCCCGAAACCCTGGAGGATCTTCTTCAACGCGGTGGCGTGGTCGTCGTCCGTGCGCTGGTAGGCCTCGGCGTTCGACACCAGACCCTCTGCCGCATCGGTGATCCAGGCAGAACCGCGCTGCAGGTCCTGGGAGTGGGTTCCGGCGAACTTCGACAACGCGTCCGCGAACTCCGCGGCGGCGTCGACCTCGCCGAGCGCGCCCGTGTCGAGCCTGAGCATCGAGATCATCTCCGCTGCCTCGCGCACCGCGTCGGAGCCGTTGCCGAACTCCTTGGACGCGTTGCGCAGCAGCTCTGGCTCAACGCCGAACATCGCCACCCCCTGTTGGTCGTCGATCACTGCGACGCAAATACATCATGGCCGGTTCCACACTCACCCGTAGACCGTTTCGGGCACGATGTCGTTCATGGTGCAGACAGGGTGGACGGCCCAGCGGTGGACCGCTGTGTTCATCGAGCAGGCGGAGATGTTCCGCAAGGCAGTGGCAGACGTGGATCCGGCCACCCCGGTGCCGACGCGGCCGGGATGGACCGTGCAGGACCTGGTGATCCACCTCGGCCGCTTCCTGGAGACCTCCACCGCGTACCTGCGCACCGGCAGCCGCACGGCGATGCGGCCGGCGCCTCCGCAGGCCGGGCTGTCTCCGCTCGAATACCTCGACCTGCAGCTGACCACGGCTGCGGAGATCCTGACGGCCGTGCCGGGAAATCGCCCCGTGTGGACCTTCTCGCCGGCCGCGCCCGACCTCGCGTGGGTGTGGCACCGCCGGATCGCGCACGAGACCGTGCTTCGCAGGTTCGACGCGCAGACGGTCGTCCGCGAGGTCGTGGCCACGGATGCCGATCTTTGCGTGGACGGCATCGACGAGGTGCTGACGACGATCGTCGCGGCCAAGCTCGACGGTGACGTGCCGAACATGGTGGCCGCCACCGCCACTGTCCGACCGACCGACGTCCCAGAGTCGTGGTTGATCTCCCTGGCACCGGAGGAGGTGCCGGAGATCCGCGCCGCCGCTCCCGGGGAGGAGGGCGACGCGCAGGTGACCGGCGAGGCCGAGGTCGTCTACTTCTGGCTCTGGAACCGCATGAACTTCAAGGAGATGACCGGCGACCGGCGCGTCCTGGACGTCCTCCAGGTCGGACGGGGGCACTGATGCGAAAGTTCTCCGCGGTGTTGCTCGGTTGCCTGTTGCTGACCGGGTGTTCGGCGTCCTGGCAACAGGAGCTCCAGTACAAGATCGTCTCAACGCACGCCACCGGCCCGACTGAATTCTTCGACCTCGAACTGGTGGGGGATGCGCCCAAGGGGGCGTTGGAACCCGAGAACTTGAAGAAGTGGCCCATGCAGACGTCCCGGATCGATGGTGCCCGAGTCGGCGACGAGGTGGTCTGCCAGGTCGAGCAGGAGAAGGGGAACGCGTTCGGGAACTCGAACGTCGTCACGCACCTGAACAGCTGCAAGAAGGCGTGATGCGCAAGATCGCCGCCGTGCTCGCGGCTGGTCTCGTCCTGGCGGGTTGCGGCGCCTCGGAGTGGCGGCAGCAGGTCCGCTACGAGGTCACCAAGATCTTCGATCGGCCCTTTCCGGAAAACCCGCAGAACGCCGAGGTGCGGCTCGAACTGGTCGGCGAACCACCGGACGACGTCTTCGAGCCTCTGACGCTGACGCCCGCGGTCGTCAGCTATCGGACGTTTCGCGGTGACTTCGAGGTGGGCGACCAGTTCCTCTGCTGGGCCGAGCAGAAGTCCGGGGGCTACACCCGAACGTCGACGATCAGGACCGACGTGTCCTCGTGTGAGAAGGCCTGATGCGCAGGATCGCGGCAGTTCTCGTGACGTGTCTCGTGCTCACCGGGTGCGCGGGCGACTGGCAGTCCGAGGTCAGGCTGAAGGTGTCCAAGGTCGAGGAACAGCCGGCCCAGCCGACCTACGCCGGCCGCACGGAGGTGTGGCTCGACCTGGTCGGCGAACTGCCCGACGATGCGTTCGACCGGGAGAACTTCACCGGCAGGATCGTCGAAGCCGAAGAGGTCGACGGTGATGTCGAAGTCGGCGACGAGGTCGTCTGCATCGCGAAGCAGCGCACGATCGGTGCGCTGCAAACCAACACCGTTCAGACCGATCTGCTCCGGTGCAGGAAGGCTTGATGCGCAAGATCATCGCGGCACTCGCCGCCTGCCTCGCCCTCACCGCCTGCGGCCGCTGGGAGAACGAGATCCGCTTCGAGGTCACCCGCATCAACCCCTGCTACGACGGCTACAGCGACACCCTCTGCACCACCCGCCTGTACCTGGCACCGGTCGGCGAGCTGCCGTCCGGCGCCCCCGAGCCCGACGCCTTCAAGGACGCCTTCGTCGAGCCGGACGACTTCGCGAGCGACGGTGTGACCGCGACCACGGGCGACGAGATCATCTGTGCGGCGCGGGAAGTGTCCGACGGCTTCGAGTACCTGAACGGCCTACCGCTGACCCTCGAACAGTGCCGGAAGGCATGAGTTTCATCACCTCACCAGGGGTTCGAGGGGGGTCTACCACGTGGTGCTCCACATACACTCGGGGTGCAGCCAGCCCCATTCGTGAGGGAGCCAATTCGGTGGTCGACGACCATTCCCAGTCCGAACAGGAACCCCGTGAGGAGTGTGGCGTCTTCGGCGTCTGGGCTCCGGGTGAAGACGTCTCCAAGATGACCTACTACGGCCTCTACGCCCTGCAGCACCGCGGGCAGGAGGCGGCCGGCATCTCGGTCGGCGACGGGACTCAGGTCGTCGTCTTCAAGGATCTCGGTCTCGTCAGCCAGGTGTTCGACGAGCAGGTCCTGCAGAGCCTCAAGGGCCACGTGGCCGTCGGGCACTGCCGTTACTCCACCACCGGGTCCACGACCTGGGAGAACGCCCAGCCGACGTTCCGGACGACGGCCACCGGCAGTGCGCTGAGCCTCGGCCACAACGGCAACCTGGTGAACACCGCCGAGCTGCTGGAGAAGGCCAAGGGTCTCGGCATCATCGAGCGCAACGGCGCCACCACCGACTCGGACATCCTCTGCGGCCTGCTCGCCCACGCGGCGGCCGACAAGGGCATCGAGCAGGCCGCGCTGGAGCTGCTGCCCACGGTCAAGGGCGCGTACTGCCTGACCTTCTCCGACGAGTCCACCCTCTACGCGGCGCGTGACCCGCACGGCGTGCGCCCGCTGGTGCTCGGCCGGTTGGAGCGCGGCTGGGTCGTGGCGAGCGAGACGGCGGCGCTCGACATCGTCGGCGCGAGCTTCGTGCGCGAGGTCGAGCCCGGCGAGCTGATCGCGATCGACGAGGACGGCCTGCGGTCGACCCGGTTCGCGACGCCCGAACCCAAGGGCTGCATCTTCGAGTACGTCTACCTGGCGCGGCCGGACACGACGATCTCCGGACGTGGCGTGCACGCCACCCGCGTCGAGATCGGCCGCCGCCTCGCCAAGGAGCACCCGGTCGAGGCCGACCTGGTGATCCCGGTGCCGGAGTCCGGCACGCCGGCGGCCATCGGCTACGCGCAGGCCAGCGGCATCCCGTACGGGTCGGGCCTGGTCAAGAACGCCTACGTCGGCCGGACGTTCATCCAGCCGTCGCAGACCATCCGCCAGCTCGGCATCCGGCTGAAGCTGAACCCGCTGCGCGACGTCATCCGGGGCAAGCGCCTGGTCGTCGTGGACGACTCGATCGTGCGCGGCAACACCCAGCGCGCGCTCGTGCGCATGCTGCGCGAGGCCGGTGCGCTCGAGGTGCACGTGCGGATCGCGTCGCCGCCCGTCAAGTGGCCCTGCTTCTACGGCATCGACTTCGCCTCGCGCGCGGAGCTCATCGCGAACGGCCTGGACGACGACGGCATCCGTCGCTCGGTCGGCGCCGACTCGCTCGGGTACGTGTCGCTGGACCAGCTCATCGCGGCCACGGAGCAGCCCAAGACGCGGCTGTGCTCGGCCTGCTTCGACGGCGAGTACCCGATCGAACTGCCGCAGGACGCGCTCATCGGCAAGCACCTGCTCGAGGGCCTCAAGGGCGTGTCGGGCTCAGCCGCTCCCGTTCTGGCGAGCGGCTATGGTGCCGAAGACGCCCTGCGTCGTCCTTAGGCATCTCAGATCCAAGTGGAAGAAGTTGACGTGACCGACAGCGCCAAGGCCACCTACGCCGCCGCCGGAGTCAGTATCGCCGCAGGTGACGAGGCGGTGGAGAAGCTCAAGCCGTGGGCGGCCAAGGCGCACCGGCCCGAGGTGCTCGGTGGGATCGGTGGCTTCGCCGGCCTGTTCCAGCTCAAGCTCGACCGCTGGAAGGAGCCGATCCTCGCCTCGTCCACGGACGGCGTCGGCACCAAGATCGCGATCGCGCAGGCGCTCGACAAGCACGACACCGTCGGCATCGACCTCGTCGCCATGATCGTGGACGACCTGGTCGTCTGCGGTGCCGAGCCGTTGTTCGTGCAGGACTACATCGCGGTCGGCAAGGTCGTCCCCGACCGGATCGCGTCGCTGGTCAAGGGCATCGCCGAAGGCTGTGTCCAGGCCGGTTGCGCGCTGCTCGGCGGCGAGACCGCCGAGCACCCCGGCCTGATGGGCGACGACGACTACGACATCTCCGGCACCGGCGTCGGCGTGGTCGAGCACTCCAAGCTGCTCGGTCCCGAGCGCGTCCGCGACGGCGACGTCGTGATCGCGATGGGCTCGTCCGGCCTGCACTCCAACGGGTACTCGCTCGCGAGGCACGTGCTGCTGGAGATCGCGCGGATGCCGCTGGAGGGCCACGTCGAGGAGTTCGGCCGCACCCTCGGCGAGGAGATGCTGGAGCCGACCAAGATCTACGCCAAGGACTGCCTGGCGCTGATCGCCGAGACAGAGGTCCGCTGCTTCTCCCACGTCACCGGTGGTGGCCTGGCCGCGAACCTGGCCCGCGTGCTGCCCCAGGGCCTGCACGCGACGCTCGACCGCGGCACCTGGACGCCCGCGCCGGTGTTCCAGCTCATCGCCCAGCGCGGCCGCGTGGAGCGCGAGGAGATGGAGAAGGCGTTCAACATGGGCGTCGGCATGGTCGCCGTCGTCGCGCCCGAGGACGTCGACCGCGCGCTGGCCGTCCTCACCGCCCGCCACGTGCCGGCGTGGGTGCTCGGCGAGATCACCAAGTCCGAAGAGGGCGGCGCCAAGCTCGTTGGCGATCACCCGCGTTTCTGAGGCAACCTCCTGAACCGGTCGTCGCGTACTAAGCGGCGACCGAGGAGGGGCACTTGGACCGCGACCGCGAGTTCGGGGAGTTCGTCGACGCACGCGCTCTCGTCATGCGCCGCACGGCCTACTTGCTGTGCGGCGACTGGCACCGCGCGGAGGACATAGTCCAGCAGTCGCTGATCAAGATGTACGTGGCCTGGGCGCGCGTGCGCAAGGACAGCGTCGACGCCTACGCCCGCAAAGTGCTGGTGCGCACCGCGATCGACGAGACCCGGCGCGGGTTCTTCCAGCGCGAACGCATCGTCGACGCCGTGCCCGAGAGCGCGGTCACGGACGCCGCCTCCGACGTGGACCTCCGCAGGGCCCTCGACGCGTTGCCGCCGGGGCAACGCGCTGTCGTCGTGCTGCGGTACTGGGAGGACCTGAGCATCACCGAGACCGCCCGCATCCTCGGCAGGACGGAGGGCACGGTGAAGAGCCAGGCCGCCAAGGGACTCGCCGCGTTGCGCGACCTGCTGGAGAACGAGCCGGTGTCGCGGATCTACACCTCAGAGGTGATCCGCAGGGGCAAGACCAAGCTCGTCCGCCGGCGCACGGCGATCGCGGGGGCGATGGTGTTCACGCTGCTCGCCGGGGTCGGCGTGACCGGATACCTGGCGGCGACACCGCACAAGGCGTCGGCACCGGCGACGTCCCAGGACGCCGGGGGTGTGGTCGACCGCAGCGCCGAGCTGACCAAGATGCTGCGCAGGCAGTACGCACTGCCTGCCGGTGTCACCGCCGAGGACGTCCCCGAGATCAACGCGCAGGCGTTCGTGTTCTTCACCCGCGACGCGACCACCAACACCCCGGACGGTTTCCTCCGCGCGGTCGCGAGGCTGCGTGACGCCCAGGGCGTCGGTGGTGTGACGATCAAGATCGACCGCACGTCCCAGAACTTCGGTCTCTGCGAAGCGCCCGTCTGCCGCACAGAGGAACGCGACGGCATCAAGCTGCGCATCACCCAGTTCCCGATCCCCGGCAATCCGGCCGCTCAGCTCGTCTACGTCACCGCCTTCCGCCTGGACGGCTCGACCGTCACGGTCACCGGCGACAACCTGGGCAGCTTCAGCGACGACGTCCGGGGCGAGCCGAACCCCGGTGGGACGGTCCAGCGGTCCGCGCCTGTGCTCGACGCCGAGGAGCTGATAAAGATCGCGACACTGCCGGGCCTGACGTTCTAACCTGAAGGCATGAACGACGTGACCGTGACGAGGACGCTGGTGCTGCCGGCGTCCGAGTTGCGCGAACGTTTTTCCAGGTCAGGTGGGCCGGGCGGGCAGGGAGTGAACACGGCGGACAGCCGCGTCGAGCTCTCGTTCGACCTGGCTGCCTCGCCGTCGGTCCCCGAGCACCTCAAGGCGCGGATGCTCGACCGGCTGGCCGGGCGGCTCGTCGACGGCGTGATCACGATCGCCGCCTCCGAGCACCGGGCCCAGCTGCAGAACCGCGCCGCGGCTCGGGAACGCCTCGCCGTGATCCTGCGCGAGGCCGCCGCGCCGCCGCCTCCGGTGCGCAGGGCGACCAAGCCCACCAGGGGTTCGCAGGAACGCCGCATCGCCTCGAAGAAGCGCCGTGCGGACACCAAGCGCGGCCGCGGTCGTTCAGGCTCCTGGGACTAGCGCGTAGATCCGTTCGGGCCGGCCGGTTCCGCCGTACCGCAGGCGAACCTCGGCCCGTCCCACCGACACGAAGTGCTCCAGGTACCGGCGCGCGCTCACCCGGGCCACCCCGGTCGACGAAGCGCACTCCGACGCCGACTGCCCTTCCGGGTGTGCCCTCAGGGCGTTCTCCACGAGCCGCGCGGTCTCCGGCGTCAACCCCTTGGGCAGCAACGGTTTCGAGGTCGGCCGGGCACCGAACACCTGGTCCACGTCCGCCTGTCCGGCCGAGTCGAGCCGGTGCAGCTTCTCGCGCAACGACGCGAAGTGCGCGAGCTGGTCGCGCAGAGCCGGGTAGTCGAACGGCTTGATCAGGTAGTGCAGCACGCCTCCGCGCATCGCACTGCGCACGGTGTCGACGTCGGTCGCCGCCGTGATCACGATGACGTCGACGTCCTCGTTGGCGCGCAACGACTTCAGCACTTCGAGCCCGTTGACGTCCGGTAGGTAGACGTCGAGCAGCACGAGGTCGGGCTTCAACTCCCGCACCAGCCGCAACGCGTCCCCGCCGGTGTGCGCGACCCCGACGACCTCGAACCCGCCGGTGCGCGCGACGTACCCGCTGTGCACCTTGGCCACCATGAAGTCGTCGTCGACGACCAGCACCCGGATCACCAGGGCAGCCTTGCCGTGAAGACCGAGCCGGACACGGTCACCGAACCACCGCGCCGCAGGCAGGCCCGCCTGATCAGCGCGAGGCCGATGCCGCGTTCACCGTGCGATGCCGCCTTGGTCGTGAACCCGTGCCGGAACACCTCTTCCGCGAGTTCCGGCGCCACCCCGGGACCGGAGTCGCGCACCACGACCTGGACCTCGTCGTCCAACTGCACCACACCCACCTCGATCCACTTCCCAGCTCCGTTGCCGCTCGGCGAACTCAGCGCGTCCAACGCGTTGTCGACGAGATTTCCCAGCACCATCACCAGATCCGCGGACAGGGCCTCGTCGACCCTGCCCAGCACGCTGTCCGGGCCCAGCCGCAGCGCCGTGCCGCGTTCGGCCGCGAGCGACGCCTTGGCGATCAGCAGCGCGGCCACGGCGGGATCGCCGATCGACGAACCGACCTCGGTCCGCCACTGGTCCTGCGCTGAACTGATCTGGTGAATGTAGTGGGTGACCTCGTCGTACTCCTTCAACGAGATCAGTCCGGCGATGGTGTGCAGCCGGTTCGCGAACTCGTGCGCCTGCGCCCGCAGCGTGTCGGTCGCGTGCTGGGAGGCGTCGAGTTCGTGTTGCAGCGCAAGGAGTTCCGTGCGGTCTCGCAACGTCACGACCGCGCCCTCGCCGCCGTCGATCGGCATGCGGTTCAACGTCAGCACGACGCCCTGGCGCAGCACCAGCTGGTCGACACCGGTCGCGCGGCCGGTCAGCACGTCCCGCAGCCGGTCGTTGAGCTCCAGCTCCTCGACCGAGCGGCCGACCGCGTCCTCCGGCAACGCCAGCAGGGCGCTCGCGTGGTCGTTGACCAGCGTGATCCGGTTCTGCCCGTCGAGCCCGACGACGCCCTCGCGGATGCCGTGCAGCAACGCCTCGCGGTTCTCGACCAGCGCGGTGATCTCGTGCGGCTCCAGCCCGAGCGTCTGGTTCTTCACCCGGCGGGCCAGCAGCAACGACCCGGTCACGCCGATGATCAGCGCGATCGCCAGGTAGCGCAGCACGTCCACGGGCTGCTCCAGCGCGCCGGCGAAGACCCCGGGATCCTCCGCGCCCGCGACCACCATGCCGTTGACCCGGCGGCTCAGCGGGTCGAACACCGGCACGTGCGCCTCGATCGAGTCGCGGACCGTGCCCGTCCAGGAGCGGCCCTCCAGCGCGGTGGTGCGGGTGTCCAGAGTGGACCCGATCTGCGACGGGTCCGGCGAGGCGATCACGAGCCGCCGGTCGTTCAGGATCAACACGTAGGAGGCACCGGACAGGCTGCGGGCCGTCTCTGCGGGCGCCGACAGCTCGCGCCAGTTGCCCATCCGCTCCTGGACCAGCGAGTTCGCGGCGACGGTCTCGGCGACCGACAGCATCCGGCGTTCCTCGTTGGAGCGAAAGTTGCTGCCCGTCTGGACGACAGTCAGCGCGCCCACCGCACCCAGTAGCAGCGTGACGACTACGAGTTGCCATGCGAGAAGTTGACTGGCCAGGGAACGGCGGCGACGCATCTGACCTCCCGTGACCAGAAAGACCGAAAGAAACCTTAGAAGCGCAAGAGCGACATCAAGGTTTACACCAGAGCAACATGTCCAACCACGCGGACGAGAGGCGGGGATCACAGTGTCGGTGAAGGTGTGGGTGGCGGTGGCGGCGGCGTTGCTCGCCGTCCTGCTCGTGCCACCGCTGCTGACGCCGGGTGCGGACAGCGGCGAGAGCAACCAGGTGCGGGCGTTGCGAGTGCTGGTGCCGAACTCGCCTGGCGGCGGTTACGACATCACGGCGCGCACGGCGGCGAAGGCCATGGAAGACGCTGACCTGCTGCGCAACGCCGAGGTGTTCAACCTCCCCGGCGCCGGCGGCACGGTCGGACTGGGCCGCACGGTGGGTGAGCGCGGCAACGGCAAGCTGATCATGTCGATGGGCCTGGGCGTCGTGGGCGCGGTGTACACGAACAAGTCGCCGAACTCGCTGCTCGACACCACCCCGATCGCGAAGCTGATCGAGGAGCCGGACATCGTCGTGGTCGCGAAGGACTCGCCGTACACGTCGATGCAACAACTCGTCGACGCGTGGAAGGCGAACCCCGGCACCGTGACGGTCGGCGGCGGCTCTGCTCCCGGCGGCCCCGACCACCTGGCGCCGATGCTGATCGCCAAGGCCGTGGGCCTGCCGCCCAAGACGGTCAACTACATCCCGTTCGACGGCGGCGGCGAGCTGCTGGCGTCGGTGCTGGGCGGCAAGGTCGCGTTCGGCGTCTCGGGCGTCGGCGAGTACCGCGACCAGATCCAGGCCGGCACGCTGCGGGTGCTCGCGGTGACGAGCAAGGACCGCATCAACGGCATCGACGCGCCGACGTTGCAGCAGTCCGGTGTGGACGTCGAGTTCACGAACTGGCGCGGCATCGTCGCTCCTCCCGGCATCTCCCCGACCGACAAGGCGAAGCTGGTCGAGGTGTTCCAGAACCTCCAGAAGACGCCGCAGTGGAGGGAAGCCCTGCAGCGCAACGGATGGACGAACGCCTTCGCGCCGGGAGACGAGTTCGGGACCTTCCTGGAAAGCGAGAACAAGCGGGTGGCAACGGTGCTCAAGGACTTGGGGCTGGCATGACGACCGTGACGAAACCGGAGCGCAGGAGCTGGCTCCGCGACCACTCCGAGCTGGGCATCTGCGCTCTGCTGGTCGTGCTCGGCGTGCTGGTGCTCACCGACGCGCTGCGCATCCCCACCGACTTCGCCCAGCGCGGCCCGGTCGGCCCGAAGGCGGTGCCGGTCCTGGTCGGCTCGCTGCTGCTCGTCGTCGCCGCCCTGCTGGCCCGCGACGTGCTGCGCGGCGGCAAGGGCGAGGCGGAGGCCGGCGAGGACGTCGACCTGTCCGCCCCCGCCGACTGGCGCACGGTTCTGCTGCTGTGCGGTGCTTTCCTCGCGAACGCCGTGCTGATCGGCGTGGTCGGGTTCCCGATCTCCGGCGCGATCCTGTTCTGGGGAGCGGCCTACGCCCTGGGCAGCCGCAACCTGGTGCGCGACCCGTTGCTCGCGGCCGGCCTGTCGATCTTCACCTTCGTGGTGTTCAACAACCTGCTCGGCGTCCCCCTGCCCGGTGGCCCGTTGATGGAGGTGTTCTAGGTGGAACAACTGCTCGACGGCTTCGCCACGGCGCTGACGCCGACACACCTGCTGCTCGCCGCGATCGGCGTGCTGCTGGGCACCGCGATCGGTGTCCTGCCGGGCATCGGCCCGGCCATGGCGGTGGCCCTGCTGCTGCCCGTCACCTACGGCATGGAGCCGACCGGCGCGTTCATCATGTTCGCGGGCATCTACTACGGCGGCATGTTCGGCGGCTCGACCACGTCGATCCTGCTGAACACACCAGGCGAGAGCGCCGCGGTCGTGGCCGCGTTCGAAGGCAATCCCATGGCCCGCAAGGGACGGGGAGCGCAAGCGCTTGCCGCCGCCGCCATCGGCCACTTCACCGGCGGCATCATCGGCACGATCCTGATCGTCCTGCTGGCCCCGTTCGTCGCCAAGCACGCCGTCGACATCGGCGCCCCCGACCTGTTCGCGGTGATGGTGCTGGCGTTCATCGCCGTCACCTCGGTGCTCGGCGCCTCCCGGATCCGCGGCTTCGCGTCGCTGCTCATCGGCCTGGCCCTCGGCCTGGTCGGCCTCGACGAGATGACCGGCCAGCAACGCCTCACGTTCGGATCGCTGCACCTGGCCGACGGCATCGACATCGTCGTGGTCGCGGTCGCCCTGTTCGCGGTCGGCGAGGCCCTGTGGGTCGCGGCCCACCTGCGCCGCAAGCCGTTCGAACCGATCCCGGTAGGCCGCCCGTGGCTGTCCCGCGCGGACCTCAAGCGCACCTGGAAGCCGTGGCTGCGCGGCCCGGTGATCGGGTTCCCGTTCGGCGCGATCCCGGCCGGCGGCGCGGAGATCCCGACCTTCCTGTCCTACGTGACGGAGAAGCGCCTCTCCAAGCACAAGGACGAGTTCGGCAAGGGCGCCATCGAAGGCGTGGCGGGCCCGGAGTCCACCGCCTCCGCCTCCGCAGCGGGCACCCTCGTCACGATGCTGACGCTGGGCCTGCCCACCACGGCGGTCGCGGCCGTCATGCTCGCCGCGTTCCAGCAGTACGGCATCCAGCCGGGCCCGTTGCTCTTCCAGCGCGAGTCCGGCCTGGTGTGGGCGCTGATCGCGTCGCTGTTCATCGGCCTGACCCTGCTGCTGGTGCTGAACCTGCCACTGGCCCCGCTGTGGGCGAAGCTGCTGCGCATCCCACGCCCGTACCTGTACGCGGGCATCCTGTTCTTCGCCTCGGTCGGCGCCTACGCGGTGAACGCGGACATCTTCGACCTGCTGCTGATGTTCGTGATCGGCCTGCTGGGCTTCGGCATGCGCCGCTACGGCCTGCCGGTGCTGCCCGCGATCATCGGCGTGATCCTCGGCCCAGCCGCGGAACAGCAGATGCGCCGCTCGCTGCAGCTCTCGGACGGCTCGCTCACCGGGCTGGTCAACAGCCCGATGGCGATCGTCGTCTACGTGGTCATCGTGGTGATCCTGTTCTTCCCGCTGCTCAAGAGGTTCCTGCCGAAGCCTCCCGTGGCTCCTGCCGAGGAACGCGAGAAGGTCGACGCCTGATCGCACGCGAAAGCCCCCGCTCTCCCGGCGGGGGCTTTCTCATGCGCTGCGCACGATCAGAATGGCGAACGGCTTGTCGTCCTCCGGCCCGCGCACCGCGAGCTCGGTCTGCTCGCGCAACGTCGCCCACAGCTCCATCACGCGGGCCACCTGCGGTTCGGACAGCCCGCACGTGCCCACGAACGCCCGCACCTGGTCGGGCTTCGTCGGCAGCTTGTCGCGCTTGAGCAACGAGTAGGCCTGGCTGCGCGGCAACGTCACCGCACCCGCCCGTCGTGAAAGTTCCGGCAGCGTCAGCCCGGACCGCGCGTGGATCTTCCGCAACAGCGCCACGAACTCGGCCTCGGTCGCGGCCCGCAGCTCGGTGGTCGACGTCGGGATCAGTGGCCGGACCTGTTCGGCACCGGTGCCGAGCTCCGCCTCGAGGATCGCGTGGACCTCGCGGTACGCGGCGATCGCCTCCGCACGCCCGCCCGGTCTCGACAGACCGAGCAGCAGCTGCGGCCAGAGGCGGTTCAACCGGTCCAGCGTGTCGCCCTCGGTGCCCGTCATCGCTGGTCGTCCTCCCAGACCACCATCGAGCCCGCCGGCGGCAGCGGTCCGAACCTCGCGGTGAACGGCCGGCTGCGGCTCAGCGTGATGGTCACCGCGAGCACGGCGGCGGTCGTCGACACGGAGACGACCGGCGAGTGGTCGTGCGCGAGCATCCACGCGGTGAAGACGAAGGAGGCCGCCGCCAGCAGGACCGTGCTGGTGCCGGAGGTGGCACAGCGCCTGCGGGGGTGCGGAACCCCGTTGTAGGGCGTAGGGGTGGTCATCAGAACTCCTGGAAAGGGCTCGGCGCGTCACCGTGCGCCGGGGGACCAGCTGGTGCGGGAACAGCTACGAACCGGATGCGCGGAATGCGTCCGCAGGCAATTGGCGTTGCTGCGGAACTCGGCGGCATAACGGCTTGACCACGAGGATGTCACTCACACGGGTGATTGCCAACTGAATCGCCGTCCAGGTTTTTCATGTCCTCGGTACAACGTGGTCCAAGCCCGTCTGGTGGGGTCCAAGTGTCCAGTTGCTGACCACTCCGCCGAAGTCGCTGACCACGCTGTCGCCAATTGGTCGTATTGACCGCGTCTAATTGTGTCCAACCGTGGTCGGCGTTCTGCCGGAACGTTAGGCTCGCGCACGCGCCGGAGCGTCATTCCGGTGGTGATGAACCCCTGGCCGAGCTTTGGACCAGCTGAGCAGCGGGGTGCGGCCTCCTGTTGGCGCGGGAGGCCGTCACGCGCCTCCACTGCTCCACCCAGCCGTCGAGCGCCTCCTCCGGCTCTCCGCAGCCGGTCAGGAACGCTCTGAGCTTGTCCTCCTGTTTGGGCGGCCGGTCGGTGCACATGGCGTGCGCGCTGCTCTTGGCCAGCGCGAACTCACCCGCGTTGATCGAGACCTCCCGGTACGAAAGGCCTCGCGACTGGCGCAGTCGGTCCAATGCGCAGATGAGCTCCTCACGGGTGCCGGCGCGGCAGGCCGTCGCGAAAGGACTGTCGTCCTCAGTGGGCGACATCGTGTTCGGTCCTCCTGCTGAGGGCGTTCTTCTTCCTTTCAGGGTGTAACGAACGTTGCGGCGTCCGCGAGAAAGGAAGGGATGTTCGGCGGTGTGAACGCGGATCTTACCTCCGTGTCCAGCACCTTTGTCGAGTCGATCCATCGCGCGCGGATATTCCAAGATCAGCGAAATTGGCCACGATTTCAGCAGGACAATCGTTCGCTTAGTTCATCTGTCCAGATCAGCGAGCTGTTCCGGCTGAAAGTGGTTCGTACCAAATGGAAACGGCCGCCCTGTTCGCTTGATGCGGACAGGGCGGCCGTTGCTCTGAACGGGTCAGCCGTGCGTGGGGAAGCCCAGGTTCACGCCGTGCTGCTGCGGCCACCGAGACGTCACAGCCTTGGCGCGCGTGTAGAACTTCACGCCCTCAGCCCCGTGCACGTGCGTGTCCCCGAACAGCGAGTCCTTCCACCCGCCGAACGAGTAGTAGGCCATCGGCACGGGAATCGGCACGTTGATGCCGACCATCCCGACGTGCACCCGCCGCTGGTACTCACGAGCAGCAAGCCCGTCACCCGTGTAGATCGCCGTGCCGTTGCCGTACTGGTTGGCGTTCACCAGCTCCAGCGCGTCTTCGAACGTCTCGGCGCGCACGACCGCGAGCACCGGCCCGAAGATCTCGTCGGTGTAGATGGACATGTCGCGGGTGACGTGGTCGAACAACGTCGGCGCGAGCCAGAAGCCGTCCGGGTGTCCTTCAGGTGCGTAGTCACGGCCGTCCACCACCAGTGACGCGCCCGCTGCCTCTCCGGCATCCACATAGGACCGGACGCGATCCCGGTGCACGCCGGTCACCAACGGCCCCATCTGCGCGGCGGGGTCGGTGCCGGGCAACACGGACGGGTGCAGCTCACGGGTGCGCGACGCGATCTTCGAGACCAGTTCGTCGCCGGTCTCTCCGACAGCCACGACCACCGAGATCGCCATGCACCGCTCGCCCGCGGAGCCGTAGCCGGCGGAGACCGCGGCGTCGGCGGCCACGTCGAGGTCGGCGTCGGGCAGCACCACCATGTGGTTCTTCGCGCCGCCCAGAGCCTGCACGCGCTTGCCTGCCGCCGTGCCGCGCGAGTACACGTGCCGGGCGATCGGGGTGGAGCCGACGAACGACGCCGCAGCCACATCCGCGTGATCGAGCAGTGCGTTGACCGCGAAGGCGTCGCCCTGCAGGACGTTCAGCACGCCGTCGGGCAGTCCGGCTTCCTGGAACAGCTCGGCCAGCCGCAGGGAAGCCGACGGATCGCGCTCGGAAGGCTTGAGAACGAACGTGTTCCCGCAGGCGATCGCGATGGGGAACATCCACATCGGGACCATCACGGGGAAGTTGAACGGCGTGATGCCCGCGACGACACCCAACGGCTGCCGGAACGAGTACGCGTCGACGCCGCGCGAGACCTGCTCGGAGTGCTCGCCCTTCAGCAGCTGCGGGATGCCGCACGCGAACTCGACGACCTCCAGGCCTCGCTGCACCTCGCCGGCGGCGTCCGAGAGCACCTTGCCGTGCTCGGACGTGATGATCGCGGCCAGCTCGTCGCGGTGGGTGTGCAGCAGGTGGCGGTAGGCGAACAGGATCCGCGACCGCGTCGACAGCGAGGACTCCGACCAAGACTGCGCGGCCTTCAGCGACGAGGAGACCGCGAGGTCGACGTCGGCCTGCTCGGCCAGCACGACCTGTGCGGCCACCGAACCGGTGGCCGGGTTGAAGACGTCCGAGGTCCGGGACGACACCCCGGTGGTGCGGGCGCCGTCGATCCAGTGGGGGATGGTGCTCAACGCGGTCCTCCTGGGGGAGCTGTCGTGGTGCGGACTACGAGAGAGGGATTGAGGAGATGGCGCACGGGTTCGGTGCGCTCTTCACGAACGCGCTGCAGAAGCGCGTCCGCGGCCAACCGGCCGAACTCGGCACGGGGCTGGTCGATCGTGGTCAGCGAGACGTGGCGCAACGCGGCCAGCGAGGTGTTGTCGTACCCCACGACCGACACGTCCTGAGGCACGCACAGCCCGGCGTCCTCCAAGGCGGAGATCGCGCCGACGGCGTTGAAGTCGTTGCAGGACAGGATGGCCGTGGGCAGAGCGTCGTCGGCGATCAACGAGCGAATCGCCCGTGCCCCGGCCGCATCGGTGTACTCGGACGACACGACCTGCGGCGCAAGCCCGTGCGCTTCCATGGCGGCAACATAGCCACGCCGACGAGGCCCGGCTTGAGTGCCCTCACCGCCGTCCAAATGGGCGATGCGCTTGTGTCCCAGCGAAACAAGGTGGTCGACGGCCAGCCGCGCGCCGACCTCGCCGTCGTCGTTCACGGTGTCCACTGTGGAGACACGGGACGAGCGCGCGACCAGAACCACGGGAAGTTGTTCGGCTGCCTTGCCGATCGCGGTAGCGGGAACGACCGGCGACAGCAGGACGAGTCCGGCGGGACGGAAGGAGAGCAGCGATTCCAGGGCCCGGCGTTCACGGGCGGGAGAACGGCCGCCGGTGTTGATGATGATGTCGAAGCCCTGCTCGCGCGCGACCTCGTCGATGCCGTCCACGACCTCCGCGAAGAACGCGTTGTGCAGGTCGGACACCATCACGCCGAGAACGGTCGACGTGCGCGAGGCCAGTGATCGCGCCATGGCGTGCGGGGAGTACCCCAGCTCCTCCGCGGCCTTCAGCACAGCGCTGCGTCGCAGCTCGCTCACCTTGGGTGAACCGCGCATCACCAGCGACACCAGTGCGCGGGACACGCCGGCCCGCAGAGCGACGTCCTCCATCGTCGGCCTGACCACTTCGCAACCACCTCCCCTCTTGACACCCTGTGGCCGAAGTTACAGCATTGGAGCGCTCCAACCAATAGAGCGCTCTAACAGATCAACGCGATGAACAGGGGAAACCTGCGATGCGGATCGGAGTAGCGGGTGTCGGCAGGATCGGCACCATGCATGCGACCAACCTCGCCGCACTGGATCGGGTCGACGAGGTGCTCCTCTTCGACCCGGTGCCCGGCAGGGCAGCGCAGGCTTCTGCGGAACTCGCCGGGACCAAGGCCGTGGACGACCTCGACACGTTGCTGGGCAACGTCGACGGGGTGCTGCTGGCCACCCCGACGAACACGCACCCCGAGATGCTGCGCGCGGCGATCGGCAAGGGCGTTCCCACGTTGTGCGAGAAGCCGATCGCGAGCGACGTCGCCGAGATGGCCGCGCTGATCGCGGACGTCGACAGGTCGGGTGTCGAGGTCCTCGTGGGCTTCCAGCGCCGGTTCGACCCGGCGATCTACGAGCTGAACCGCCGCATCAGGGCAGGCGAGGTCGGCGACATCTACCTGGTCAGGGCCGTCGGCAACGACGCGAACCCGCCGGACTTCTCCTACCTGCCCGCCTCCGGTGGCATCTTCCGCGACCTGCTGATCCACGACCTCGACTGCGTGCCGTGGCTCGTCGGCGAGCCGGTCGTGGAGGTCTACGCGAGCGGTTCCGTGCTGGTGCACCAGGCTTTCGCGGACGCCGACGACGTCGACAACGCCGTCGTGGTGCTGAAGTTCGCGGGCGGCGCGCACGCCACGCTGGCCGGCGGACGACACGATCCGGTCGGCTACGACCACCGCATCGAGGTGCTGGGCAGCAAGGACTCGCTGGTCGCGGGCGTCGACCCGAAGACCCCGCTGAACTCGCTGGAGCCCGGCGGTCACGTGGCCGGAGCGGACGCCTACCCCGGCTTCCCGGAGCGCTTCCACCGTGCGTACGTGAACGAGATGAACCTGTTCACGCAGGTCATCAAGGGCGAGGTCGCGAACCCGTCCCCGGCGCGAGAGAGTTTGATCAGCCTCCGCCTGGCAGAAGCTTGTGAGCAGTCGCGCCGCAGCGGCGCACCGGTGAGGATCGAGGGGAACTAGGCATGGCGAAGATCGCTGGGGCACCGATCTCCTGGGGCGTGTGCGAGGTACCGGGCTGGGGCACCGTGCTCCCGTCAGAGACCGTGCTGAGCGAGATGCACTCCCTGGGCCTCACCGCCACCGAACTCGGCCCGCCGGACTACCTCCCGGCCGACCCCGCACAGCTCAGGACGCTCCTGCGAGGTCACGACCTGAGCCTCGTCGGCGGCTTCCTCGCCGTCACGCTGCACACCGACGTCCAGTCCACTTTGGACGAAGCTGACCGCGTCGCCGCGATCCTCAGGGCTGGTGGCGCCGAGGTCCTGGTGCTCGCCGCCGCGACCGGCATCGACGGCTACGACGAGACGCCGAAGCTCACCGACGACGAGTGGAACACGCTCGTCGACACCTGCGCGAAGATCCGTGAGATCGCTGCGGCGCACGGCCTGAAAACCGTGCTGCACCCGCACGTGGGCACCCACGTCGAGCGGGAGGCGGAGGTCGACAGGTTCCTCGCGGACTCCGATCTCCAGCTCTGCCTGGACACCGGCCACCTCCTCATCGGTGGCACGGACCCGGTCGAGCTGGCGCGCCGCTACCCGGACCGGATCGGTCACGTGCACCTCAAGGACGTGCGTGGCGAGATCGCGGCGAAGGTGCGCAGCGGCGAGCTCAGCTACACCGATGCCGTGGAACAGGGCATCTACGTGCCGCTCGGGGACGGCGACGTGGACGTGGAAGCGCTGGTGGAGCTCGTCCAGGAGGCGGGCTACACCGGTTGGTTCGTGCTTGAGCAGGACACCCAGCTCAAGGACGGAAGTCCGGTGGACAAGCCACTTCAGGACACCGCGCGCAGTCTTGCGCACCTCAGCAAGATCCTCTGAAGGGACTGGAGACGATGAAGTCTCGTCTGGTCATCCGTGCGGGCATCGCGCTCGCGGGTGTTGCTCTACTCGCCGCGTGCAGCGGTCCCACCGGTACTCAGTCGCAGAACACGGGCAACAACAGTGCACCGGCCGCGTCGGGTGACCTGAAGGTCTCCGTCATCACGCACGGCACCGCGGGTGACGCGTTCTGGAGCGTCGTGAAGGTCGGCGCCGAGGACGCGGCCAAGCAGCTCGGCGCCGGCGTCACCTACAACTCCGACGGCGATCCTGGCGCCCAGGCCAAGCTGATCGACAACGCCGTGTCGCAGAAGGTCGGCGGCATCGTGGTGTCGATGGCGAACCCGGACGCGCTGAAGACGTCCATCGAGAACGCGGTGAAGGCGGGCATCCCGGTCATCACGATCAACTCCGGCAGCGCGAAGAGCGCGGAGTTCGGTGCCATGGCGCACGTCGGCCAGGAGGAGTCGATCGCCGGTGAGGAAGCCGGCAAGAAGCTCAAGGCCGCCGGCAAGACCAAGCTGCTCTGCGTGATCCACGAGGCCGGCAACTCGGGCCTCAACCAGCGCTGCGACGGCGCCCGCTCCGGCTTCGGCGGCGCGGTGGAGAACCTCCAGGTCGACATCTCCAACCCGACCGACATCGAGGCCCGCATCAAGGCCAAGCTGCAGTCCGACACCGCGGTCGACGGCGTGCTGGCGCTCAACCCGCAGGTCGCCGTGAACGCGGCGTCGGCCATCAAGGGCGCGAGCTCGAAGGCGCAGGTCGCGACGTTCGACCTGAACGCCGACGTGGTCAGCTCCATCAAGGCCGGCGACGTGCTCTTCGCCGTCGACCAGCAGCAGTACCAGCAGGGCTACCTGCCGATCGTGATGCTGAAGCTCTTCAAGGACAACGCGAACACGCTCGGTGGCGGCAAGCCCGTCCTCACCGGACCCGGCTTCGTCGACAAGTCCAACGTGGACAAGGTCGCGGAGTACGCCAAGAACGGCAAGAGGTAAGGAGGAGGCGGGGAGATGACCGTGACAGCCACAGCTCCACCGGCTGCCGACGAACGGCTGGGCAAGCCCAAGGCGATGGATCAACTGATCAAGCGCCCTGAGATCGGCGCGATGCTCGGCGCACTGCTGGTGTTCCTGTTCTTCTCCGTGGTCACCGAGCAGTTCCTGAGCATCGGGGGCGCGGCCACCTGGCTGGACGACGCCTCCATGCTCGGGATCATGGCGGTCGCGGTGGCGATGCTCATGATCGGCGGCGAGTTCGACCTGTCCGCCGGCGTCATGACCGCGTCCACCGCGCTCGTCACGGCTCTCCTCGCCACCCAGCTGGGACTCAACGTCTGGCTGTCGTTGCTGGTGTCGCTCGCCTTCGCACTGGCGGTGGGCGCGTTGAACGGCTGGCTCGTGATGCGCACGGGCCTGCCGAGCTTCATCGTGACGCTGGGCAGCTTCCTCGCGTTGCAGGGCCTCAACCTCGGCATCACGCGCCTGGTCACGGGCAGCGTGCAGGTGTCGGGCATGCGGGACGCGGCGGGCTACGAATCGGCCGGGTTCCTGTTCGCCTCGACGTTCCAGATCGGCGGCACGAGCTTCTACGTGTCGATCATCTGGTGGGTCCTGTTCACCGTGGTGGCCTCGACCGTGTTGATGCGCACCAAGTTCGGCAACTGGATCTTCGCGATCGGCGGCGCCTCGCAGAGCTCGCGCGCGGTCGGCGTGCCGGTCGTGCGGTCGAAGATCCTGCTGTTCATGACGACGGCGTTCGCCGCGTGGCTCGTCGGCTCGATCAACATCCTGCGGTACGCGAGCGTCCAGGCGAACCAGGGCATCGGCCTCGAGTTCCAGTACATCATCGCGGCCGTGATCGGCGGATGCCTGCTCACCGGCGGCTTCGGTTCCGCGGTGGGCGCGGCGATCGGCGCGCTGATCTTCGGCATGGCCCGGCAGGGCATCGTCTACGCCGGCTGGAACAGCGACTGGTTCCAGCTGTTCCTCGGCGTGATGCTGCTGGCCGCCGTGCTGGTCAACAACATGCTGCGCCGCCGGGCGGAGAGGGTCAGGCGATGACGTCACTGATCGAGACCGAGAACATCGGCAAGACCTACGGCAGCGTCATCGCGCTGAGCGAGGTGTCCACCGTGGTCAACGCGGGTGAGGTCACCTGCGTGCTCGGCGACAACGGCGCCGGGAAGTCGACCCTGATCAAGATCCTGGCCGGTGTCCATCAGCACGACCAGGGCTCGTTCAGGGTCGAGGGCGAGGAGATCCGCTTCTCGTCCCCCCGCGAGGCCCTGGACCGCGGCATCGCGACCGTGTACCAGGACCTCGCGGTGGTGCCGCTGATGTCGGTGTGGCGCAACTTCTTCCTGGGTTCGGAACCGACGACGAAGCTCGGCTTCCTGGACCGCAAGAAGGGCAAGGAGATCACCAAGAAGGCGTTGTCCGACATGGGCATCGACCTCCGCGACGTCGAACAGCCGGTCGGCACGCTGTCCGGTGGTGAACGGCAGTGCGTCGCCATCGCCCGCGCCGTGCACTTCGGCGCCAAGGTGCTGATCCTCGACGAACCGACGGCGGCGCTGGGCGTGAAGCAGGCCGGAGTGGTGCTGAAGTACGTGGCCCAGGCACGTGATCGTGGCCTCGGCGTCGTGCTGATCACCCACAACCCGCACCACGCCTACCCGGTCGGCAACCGGTTCCTGCTGCTCAAGCGAGGCCGCGCGCTGGGCAGCTACGAGAAGTCCGAGATCGACATCAACGAGCTGACCAAGCAGATGGCCGGCGGTGCCGAACTCGAAGCGCTGGAGCACGAGCTGCGAGGTGTCGAGGCGTGACCTCACTGGAAGTGCTGACCGTGGGCCGGGTCGGGGTGGACCTGTACCCGGAGCAGTCCGGGGTGCCGCTGGCCCAGGTCAGCACCTTCGCCAAGTCGCTCGGCGGGACCGCGACCAACGTCGCGGTCGCCGCCGCGCGGCTCGGCCGTCGTGCCGGGGTGCTGACGAAGGTCGGCCCGGACGGCTTCGGCACCTACGTCCGCGAGGCGCTGGAGGGCTTCGGCGTGTCGTCGAAGTACGTCGGCACCTCGCCGGACCTGCTGACACCGGTGGTGTTCTGCGAGCTCAACCCGCCCGCGGACCCGCCGTTGCTGTTCTACCGCCTGCCGACCGCGCCGGACCTCACGATCGGCGAGGACGACGTGCCGTGGTCGCTGGTGCGTGACGTCCCGCTGTTGTGGGTGACGGGCACGGGCGTTTCCGCCGAGCCGTCCCGAGGTTCGCAACGGATGATGCTGGCTTCACGGGCCCGCAGCGGCCACACGGTGCTGGACTTGGATTACCGGCCGATGTTCTGGCCGGACGTCGAGACCGCGCGAGCCGAGATCAGCTGGATGCTCGACCACGTGACGGTCGCCGTCGGCAACCGGACCGAGTGCGAGATCGCGGTCGGCACGTCCGACCCCGACGAGGCCGCGTCCCGGCTGCTGGACCGCGGGATCTCGTTGGCACTGGTCAAAAAGGGCGCCGAGGGTGTTCTCGTCGCCACGCCCGAGGGCCGGTGGACCGTCGAGCCGAACCCCGTCGAGGTCGTCTGCGGCCTGGGCGCCGGCGACGCGTTCGGCGGTTCGGTCGTGCACGGCCTGCTGTCCGGCTGGGACCCGGTGAAGATCGCCCGCTACGCCAACGCGGCGGGCGCGATCGTGGCGTCCCGGCTGGCCTGTGCCGACGCGATGCCCGACCAGGAAGAGATCGAGGAACTGCTGTGATCACCGACGGCCAGTGGCGTGAACTGTTGTGGCGGCGGGCGGAGGACCCTGGCTCGATCCGGCGGGCTTACCAGTCGCGCAAGCGGCGCCACTCGTTGCTGAACGGCAAGTCCACGCTGTTCCTGGTCGCGGCGGACCACCCGGCACGCGGTGCGCTCGGCGTCGGCGGCGACCCGATGGCGATGGCCGACCGCCGCTCGTTGCTGGCCCGTCTGCTGACGGCGCTGGCGAACCCCGACGTCGACGGGGTGCTCGGCACGCCCGACGTGATCGAGGACCTGCTGCTGCTGGACGGCCTGAACGATCGCGTGGTCATCGGCTCGATGAACCGCGGCGGCCTGGCCGGTGCGGACTGGGAGATCGACGACAGGTTCACCGCGTACGACGCGTCGTCCATCGCCACGTTCGGGCTCGACGGCGGCAAGATGCTGCTGCGCCTGGTCGACTCGGACCCCGGCACGATCCCGACGCTCGAAGGCTGCGCGCGGGCCGTCACCGAACTCGCCGAGCACGGCCTGATGGCGATGGTCGAACCGTTGCCGTACAAGCGTGATCACAACGACAAGCTGGTGCTGCAGAAGGATGCCGCGGCTCTCTCGCGGGCTTCCGCTGTCGCTGCGGGACTTGGTGCCACCTCGGCCTACACCTGGCTGAAGCTGCCCGCGCCGGAGGAGCCGGAGATCGTGCTGGACACCACCGCGTTGCCCGCGCTGGTGCTCGGCGGTGTGCCGTCCGCGAATCCCGCAGACGACCTCGCGTCGTGGGGCCGTTCGCTGCAGCACCCGACCGTGCGCGGCCTCGTCGTCGGACGCGCGTTGCTCTACCCGCCGGACGGCGATGTCGCCGCCGCCGTTGCCGCCGCCGCCGAAATCCTCCGTACCGCGAAGGGGATCACGGAATGACCCTGCACCGTCCACACGGGACGCTCTCGACCTCGACCGACGTGATCTCGCTATCCCCCGAGGACGCGGGCTGGACCTACACGGGCCTGCGCGTGCTGGAGATCGAGGCAGGGTGGGTGCGCACGATCGAGACCGGCGAGTTCGAGGCGTTCGTGCTGCCGCTCGCCGGCTCGCTGGTGGTCGAGGTCGACGACGAGCGGTACGAGCTGCAGGGCCGTGAGTCGGTCTTCACCCGCGTCACGGACTTCGCCTACGTGCCGCGCGACGCCTCCGTCCGACTGTCCTCAGAGGACGGATGCGTGGTCGCTCTTCCCATGGCGCGCTGCGAGAACCGGTTGACCCCCAAGTACGGTCCGGCCGAAGGCGTCCCGGTCGAGGTGCGCGGCTCCGGCAACGCCACCCGCCAGGTCACGAATTTCGGCGTCCCCGGCGTCTGGGATCACGCGGACAAGCTCAACGCGTGCGAGCTCATCACCCCGGACGGCAACTGGTCCTCGTACCCGCCGCACAAGCACGACGAGTCCGAACCGTGCGAGGTGAACAACGAGGAGATCTACTACTTCCGCATCGCCGACCGCGACGGCGTCACCCCGTCCCGCACCGGTTTCGGCTTCCACCGCACGTACACCGACGACGGCACGATCGACGAGGACGTGACCGTGCGGGACGGCGACGTCTTCCTGATCCCGCGCGGCTACCACGGCCCGTGCGTCGCGGCGCCGGGATATCCCATGTACTACCTGAATGTTCTCGCAGGTCCGGGCCCTGAACGTTCGATGGCGTTCTGCGACGACCCGGCACACACCTGGATCCGCGACAGCTGGGCCACCCAGGAACTGGATCCCCGTTGCCCGGTCACGACCGCTGAGGGGCGAGTGAAGTGAAGCTGACGACCGCGCAGGCACTGGTCCGCTGGATGCTGGCCCAGCGCACCGAACTCCTCGACGGCTCCCAGGCGCCGCTGTTCCCCGGCGTGTTCGCGATCTTCGGCCACGGCAACGTCCTCGGCCTCGGCAACGCGCTGGAGGAGGTCCGCGACCGGATCCCGGTGTGGCGCGGGCACAACGAACAGGGCATGGCCCTCGCCGCCGTCGGCATCAGCAAGGCCACCCACCGCCGCCAGGTCGGCGTCGCCACGTCGTCGATCGGCCCCGGCGCGCTGAACATGGTCACCGCGGCGGGCGTCGCGCACGCCAACCGCCTGCCGTTGCTGCTCCTGCCGGGCGACACCTTCACCGGCCGGGCCCCGGACCCCGTTCTCCAGCAGGTCGAGCACTTCCACGACCCGACCGCCACGGTCAACGACGCGTTCCGCGCGGTCAGCCGCTACTTCGACCGCATCACCCGTCCCGAACAGCTGCTCTCGACGTTGCCGCAGGTGGCCCGTGTCCTCACCGACCCGGCCGACTGCGGCCCGGTCACCCTGGCGCTGCCGCAGGACGTCCAGGCGGAGTCCTACGACTTCCCCGACGCGTTGTTCGCCCCGATCGTCCACCGCCCGTTGCGCCAACGCCCCGACCTCGTCGCACTGGCCGAGGCCGCGTCGGCGATCCGCAACGCCTCCCGCCCGCTCCTGGTCCTGGGCGGCGGCGTCCGCTACTCGGGCGCGGCAGGTCGAGCCCTGCGCTTCGCCGAGCAGCACACCATCCCGGTCGTCGAGACCACCGCCGGCCGCACCCTGATCCCGCACGAGCACCCGCTGCACGCCGGTCCGCTCGGCATCACCGGCTCGACCTCGGCCAACGTCCTCGCCGGCGAAGCGGACCTGGTCATCGCCGTGGGCACCCGCCTGCAGGACTTCACGACCGCCTCCTGGACCGTCTTCTCCCCGGACGCGCACCTCGTGTCCCTGAACGCCGCCCGCTTCGACGCCGTGAAGCACGGCGCGTTCGCCCTGGTCGCCGACGCCGACGAGGGCCTGCGCGAACTCACCGACGTCCTCGGCTCCTGGCAGGCGTCGCCGGAGTGGGCCTCGAAGGCGCTGGCAGAACGCACGAGGTGGGACGCGCACATCACGAAGCTGCGCACCCCGGGCGAGGGTCTCCCGACCTACGCCCAGGTGGTCGGCGTCGTGAACGATGTCAGCGAGCCCACCGACTACGTCATGACCGCGTCCGGCGGCCTCCCCGGCGAACTGATCGGCGGCTGGCGCGCCACCGGCGAGTCCACGATGGACGTCGAGTACGGCTTCTCCTGCATGGGCTACGAACTGGCCGGCGCCTGGGGAGCCGCGATCGCCCACACCCAGGGCGTCGTCACCACCCTGCTCGGCGACGGCAGCTACCTGATGCTGAACTCCGAACTCTTCTCCGCCGCCTTCGCGGGCCACGGCTTCGTCGCGGTCGTCTGCGACAACGACGGCTACGCCGTGATCCACCGCCTGCAGACGGGCCAAGGCGGCGCGGGCTTCAACAACCTCTACGCCGACTGCACCTCGGCGCACCCCGAACCCCCGCGCACCGACTTCGCCGCCCACGCCTCCGCGATGGGCTGCGCGGTGTTCACCGTGGACTCGTTGGGCGACCTCGAAGGCGCCTACCGCAAGGCCCGCGAGGTGACCGTCGCCGAGAAGCGGCCGGCCGTGGTCGTGATCCGCACGCATCCTTCGTCGTGGACGGAGGCCGGGGCGTGGTGGGAGGTCGGCGTGCCGGAGGTGTCGCACCGGTCGGAGATCTCCCGAGCCCGTGACGAGGTGCAGGAAGGCAAGGCCAAGCAGGTCCGCTACCTCAGGTCAACTTCTCAGTTCTGAAGGACGAGCGTGATGCTCGAACCTTCAAGCCGGGTCGCGTTCTCCGTGCGCCACTGGGTGTGGCGTGCGGGCCGCATCAACCCGCCGCTGATGCGGCGGCGGGTTCGGGTGCGTTGACGTGCACCCACGCCGACCGTGCCCGGTTTCGGACGTTCACGGCGGCGACGACGTCGGCGGGTCCAGCGAGACCGCACCAGCGACAACAGAAGGTGTCCCTGGTGGAACGGCCAAGAGCTGTGGGTGGCTCGCTGGTGCCGGGGAACCGTGACCCGGTCGCGGATGCCGCTCGAGTCCTCGAACGCGATCCCGCGACCGGTGCGTTCGGCAACAGCCACCAACTGCTTGGCGATCTTGTGGTTGACGTGTGCCGCGTGCCGTCGCTCACGACGCGCTCGTCTCTTCAGTCGTCGGGTCGCTGACTTCGTCCTTCTGGCTTGCAACTCGGAGCGGACGCGGGCGTGCCAGCGTCGGTAGCGATTCAGCCCGCGGCCTTGGAAGTTGTCCGCGTCGCTGGTAGTCGCGAGGTTCACGATGCCCCGGTCCACGCCGAGCCAGTCGACCGGCTCGAACAGCGACTCCTCGGGCACCTCGCAGGTCGCCATCAGGAACCACATGCCGTCGCGGTGCAGCAGATCACTCTCGCCCTTGCGGTACTCGCGCAGGTCTTGAGCCGGTGAGGAGAACCTGCGAACCGCACGTCCTTCATCCGGCCCGCCGTGGTCCAGATCGACACGCTGCCCGCGTCCTGGTTCCACGACAGGCACCGGTCGTCGAACGGCTGCGCCGCATCCAGCCGGAACGCGATCGGTTTCGACTCGGCCTTCACCCGGCGCTTCGAACGAGGCTTGCCGAGGTTCCCGACTCGAATGCTCGCGTGTAGCGCCGTGTAGGCGTCCGCGACCTTCTTGATCACACGTTGCGCGGCCTGTGCACCCAGACCACTCTCTGCAGCCGGATTGTGAACTCCAACAGCGGATACCGCCGGGCGGTTGGGGTCGCGAAGATGACTCTCCGTGAGCAAGCGGATGGTCAGGCTCGGGGCGGTCGCCCTGCTCGCGCTGGGTGTCGCCCTGTTGGTGCCGCCGACCGCTCCTCGCTCGGTGCTGCCGTCGTTCTCCGGAGCGCTGCTGATCGTCGCGGCCGGTGCCCTGGCCTGGCTCCAGGTCAGGGACGGCCAGCTCGTCGACGGGTACCGCCGCGCCGTCAAGCTGCTGGAGAGCGACGAGGCCGAGCTCAGGGTCAGCGGGCTGCACCTGCTCGAAGAGATCGCGGAGGAGTCCGCGAAGAGCCGCCTGCTCGTGGACGTCACCGTCGGGGACTTCCTGCGCGAACGATCTCCCTGGACGGCTGCGGAGCACCCGGCGCTGCCCGCTGGCGGGAGCCCGGAACTGGACGTCGAGACGGCCTTGGCGATCCTCACCCGAGAGCCCCGCGCGGCGCTGGACCTGTCCCACGTCGACCTGCGCGGCGCTGACCTGCGAGGAGTCTCCCTGCGCGAGGCGTCCCTGCGCGGCGCCTGCCTCGAAGGTGCCGATCTCCGCGCCGCCGACCTCACGAACGCGGACCTGCGCGGTGCCGACATGCGAGCCGCCAACCTGGACAAAGCGGCCCTCACCGGAGCCCGCGTCGACCGGAGGACGATCTGGCCTCCTGGCTTCACGCCGGCCCGTGTCTCCGCGTCGCTGTTCAGTGACTGAGACGACCCCATCGCGGGGAACAACTCGCTGAGCCCACCCCTTGAACATTTAGTTAGGTCTACGAACGTTCGAGGGAGCTCCCGTGAGCCTGTTGTTCTCCCCGCTGACCCTGCGCTCGGTCACGCTGCCGAACCGCATCGCGGTCAGCCCGATGTGCCAGTACTCGGTCGACAAGGAGGACGGCGTGCCCACCAGCTGGCACCTCGTCCACCTGGGCTCCCGCGCGGTGGGTGGCGCCGGCCTCGTCATGGCCGAGGCGACGGCCGTCGAGGCGCGTGGCCGCATCTCGCCGCAGGACACCGGCATCTGGAACGACGAGCAGGTCGAGGCCTGGAAGCCCGTCACGGCGTTCATCAAGGAGCACGGCGCGGTGCCCGCGATCCAGCTCGCGCACGCCGGGCGCAAGGCGATCGGCGACTGGGTGCCGGTGGCGCCCACGACCGAGCCGTTCCCCGGCGGCAACCAGCCGGAGAAGCTGACGAACACCACGCAGATCGTGAAGGCGTTCGTCGACGGCGCGCTGCGGGCGATCGAGGCCGGGTTCGAGGTCCTCGAGGTCCACGCCGCGCACGGCTACCTGCTGCACGAGTTCTACTCGCCGCTCACGAACGAGGGCAGCATCGAGGAACGCATCGCCCTGCCCGTCGAGGTCACCGCGGCCGTGCGGGCAGCGGTCGGCCCGGACGTGCCCGTGTTCGTGCGGATCTCGGGCACCGACTGGGTCGAGGGCGGCTGGACGGCCGACGACAGCGTCGTGCTGGCACAGGCGCTCAAGGCCGCGGGTGCGGACCTGATCGACGTGTCCAGCGGCGGCAACACCGCGCAGGCGGACATCCCGATCGGGCCCGGCTACCAGGTGCCGCTCGCCGAAGCTGTGCGACGCAAGGCAGACGTGCCCACGGGTGCGGTCGGCCTGATCACCGAGGCGAAGCAGGCCGAACAGATCTTGACGGACGGTTCCGCCGACCTGGTCCTGCTCGCGCGCGAACTGCTCCGCGACCCGTACTGGCCGTTGCACGCGGCAGGCCGGCTGGGTGTGGAGGTCAGGGCGCCGAAGCAGTACGCCAGGGCGTTCTGAAAGAGCCCTCAGAGTTCAAGGGCTGGGCACCGGGGTCACCGGTTGCCCAACCCTTGAACTCCGAAGGCTGAATTCAGCGACGGTAATCGTCGTAGTCGTCGTACGGGTCGTCGTGTGGCTCGTCGCCACCACTACTCCCGTTCGCCGACCTTTCATCAGTCGACAGCTCGCGCTGCAACGCAGCGAAGTCGGTCTCATGAGAGCTGTATTTGAGCTCCCTGGCGACCTTCGTCTGCTTGGCCTTAGCTCGGCCGCGCCCCATGGCTCGACCCCCTCGCACAGGGACGGGGGCGGCCGGGGGAACGGCGGCCCCACTCGTCTCGACAACTGATTCCTGGTAACTACCGTACCGTGCCGATGGGGTTCCTCGCGACGCGGTAGGCGTGACACGTGCCGCCAAATCTCATGGCCCCCCTCGCGTGGAAGGATGCACACGTGCCCAGACCGTTCGTCGCCTACCTACGGGTGTACGAACCGTTATCGGTCTTGGACGCAACGCTAGCTTCCAAGGTCGAAAAAGCCCTGGAAGCGGGCCCTGTCCCCCGCGCGGAGGTGGGCGAGAGGGAACGAGAGCTGTGGTTGCGATCACAGTTGGGACAAAAGCTCCTCCCGGGCGAGTCCTTCGACGTGATGACGATCAGTCCGGCCGAGGTTCCGACCTCCGAGGCCGCCCGCGTCGGACCGGGGCCGCTCGTGTGCCCGCTGGACCTCAGGGCCCGTTCCGCCGCCGCTCTGGTGGGCTTCCTGGCCACCGCGCCGGCGATCCTCCAGGACGCCGCCCTCGACCTTTCACCGGAAACGGTCCGAGCGCGCGCGTCCGCCGTGATGACCGAACTCTCCGCGGGCGCGGTTCACGTGATCTCCACGACCTGGACGATCCCGCTGCCCTGGTTCGCCCTCGTCGACCCCGCCCAGCGCCGCGTGGTGCTCGCCAGCGCCCAGGACGACCCCGAACGGCAGGTGTCGTGGCGGGTGGCCATGGCCGACGCACGCCGACGGGTCGCGCGGGCGCTCAAGACCGTGAAGCGCTCACTGGGTGAGGACGGGCCGGCCAAGGTCCTCTCCGACACGGGCCACTGGCTCGAGCACTTCCACCCGCACTCCGCCGTCGAGCTCGACTACGGCGGCCTGGTGCAGCTGCTGGAGGACAAGGACCTCCTGGAGGACACGTCGGCGGCCGACGTGAACGCCATCCTCGACGCCCTCGAGGCGGACGACGCCGAGGAGGTCGCGTTGCGCTACGAGGCGCTGCGCGAGTTCTGGGGCGAGCTGGCCCGCAGGGAACGCCACGGCTGAAGCAGCACCCGCGCGACCACGGCGGCCACCGCCGCCAGCACCATCGCCGCGGGCCACCCCACCGACACCGCGACGAAGCTCGCGACGAACGGGGTCACCGCCGCACTCAGGTAGTTCGCCGAGTTCTGCATCGCGATCGCCGTGGCGCTGCGTCCGTCCGGCGCGAGCTCCCCGGCTTCGGTGACCGCCAGCCCGTTCCAGCACAGCGCGCACAGCGAGGTCGGCACGAGCACCGCGATCAGCAGCGGCAAGGGTGCCTGGTCCAGCGACGCGACCAGCACGAACCCGGCCGCCGTGAGCACGGAGACGATCTTCAAGGGCCCGATCCGGCTGCGTGCCCGGTCCGACCAGACCCCGACCGCCAGCCGTCCGGCGCCACCGAGCACCTGCGCGACGGCGAAGACGGCCGCGGCCGCCGTGACGCTCATGCCGCGGTGGTCGTGCAAAAGCGGCACCATCAACGCCGTGGCGGTGAACTGCGGCACCACGAGCAGCCCGCTGGCCAGCGACAACCGCAGCAACCGGGGGTCCTTGAGCACCAGGCCGTGCTCCGAGTTCGCCCGGATCGCACCGGGTGGTTCCCTGACCAACAACGCCACCGCGAGCGCCACGAACGCCGTCACGCCCGCCAGCACGACGAACGCCGTGGGCACCCCGGAGGAGAGGGCGATGCCGGGCAGGACAGCCGCCGTGAGGGCGGCGCCGAGCGGGGTCGCGGTCTGCCGGACGCCCATCGCGAGCCCGCGCGACTCCTTGCTGAACCACGACATGACCGCCCGGCCGCTGGCCGCGTTGACGCTGGCCCCGAAGAGCCCGGCGCCCAGTAGCGCGAGCCCGGCGATCCAGGCGTTGCCGAGGGCGACGGACAACAAGCAAGCTGCGGCACCCACGCCGCCGATGGTCATCACGAGCCGTTCGCCGCGTCGGTCCGCGACGACTCCCCACGGCACGAGAGCGATCATCGTGCCGAGGTTGACCGCGCCGAGAAGGAGCCCGACCTGGGGCAACGTCAGTGAGAAGTGCTGCTGGAGCTGCGGGCTGATGGCCGGCAGGCCGAGGAAGACGGCCGCGTTCGTGCCCTGAGCCACCGCACCCACGGACAGCACGACCCAGCGATACCCCATGAGGGCACGCTAGGTCGGCTGCTCAGAAAGTGGAAAGGACGTCTTACCTCTTGGGACGATGGTGGCCGCGCTCAGCGGCCAGCAGCTCGTCCACCGACGCACTCCCGCGCTGGTAGCGGGCGGCGATCTCGGCGTTGAGCCGGTCGACCACCACCTGCACCTCGCGTCGCCGCACCGACACGGACGCCTCTTCCGAGATGAACGTCTCCAGGACCTCGACGAGCTTCGAGTCGTCCAGGGAGCTCACGTCGGAGAGGTCCACGTCGGAGATGAGCGCCTCGACGTGCCGTTGATGAGCATCAGCACGTGACGGCTCATGGGTCTGGTACCGGCCTAGACCGGTCGCGGGACCCACGGCGTTCGTGGAGAGGATGGTCGCCAGTTGGTCGACCACGGCCGAGCCACCAGAGCTACGACGCTCTTGTTCCGCACGCACGATGTCGATGCGCGCGTGCAACAACCGCCGCAGGTAGGACAGATCTGTCTCTTCCTGCGCAGCTTCGTCGCGGAGTTCGCGCACCTCGACGAGCGGGCGCTGCTCGACGCCCTCCGTGTAGTCGGGGGCGAGCACCCTGTCGATTCGGCGGCGCCCGCCAGGACGCACCTCGATCACGTGTCCATCCTGCGGTAGTTCCTCCCTACCCGCCAACACATCCCATGCACCAAACTTGTCTCAAATGTGCACGCCCAGCAGCTTTCGCGCCTCGTCCGGGGTCAGAGCGGGTCGCTGGGCGATCTTGGAGAGACCTGCGGCACGTGCCACGAGCTGTGCGTTGTCCCGCACCGGCACCCCCCGCGAGTAGCTCACCGTGTCTTCCATACCCACTCGGAGGTGGCCACCCGCACCCAAAGCGGTGAACATCACTGGGAGGGTGGTCCGGCCGATCCCGGTGGCGGAGAACGTTGCCCCGTCCGGCAGAGCGTTCACTGCGGCGACCAGGGTCGCGGCGTCACCGGGCATGCCGCCGGGCACGCCCATCACGAAGTCGACGTGCACGTGGCCGCCCGCGGGCAGGCCGTGCTGGTCGAGCAGGCGCTTGAGCGACGCGAGCTGCCCGATGTCGAAGATCTCGTACTCCGGGAGGATCGAGCGTTCCTGCATGCCCTTGTGCAGGGAGACGATGAACTCCCAGCGGTTCATGAACACGTCGTCACCGAAGTTGACCGTGCCCATCGTGCAGGACGCCGAGTCCGGCATCGCGTCGAGCACGCGCAGCCGGTGCTCCTCCGGGTCGTGCACCGACCCGCCGGTCGACAGCTGCACGACGAGGTTCGTCTCGGAGCGCAACGCCTCGACGGTGGCCTTCAACCGGCCGAGGTCGAGCGACGGCTTCGCGTCCTCGCCGCGGATGTGGACGTGGATCATCGCGGCGCCGACCTGCTCGCAGCTCTGCGCCGTGGAAACGAGCTCTTCCAGGGTCACCGGAAGCTGCGGGACGTCGGCTTTCGCGTGCTCCGCTCCGGTAGGAGCGACAGTGATGAGCGTGCCCAGGGACATGTACCGGGACTGTAGCGGTCCGGCGCTGCTACGCCCTCAGGTTGCGCACCGCTTCCCGGCCCAGGCCGGGGGTGTCCGGCGGCACCGAATCGGGGTCGATCCGTGCCTGGACCTCCCGTTCGGGAGCCCCCGCGACGAGTTCCGACTCGATCGGCACGGACCGCTTGACCAGCGCCAACGCGATCGGGCCCAGCTCGTGGTGCAGCACCACGCTGCCCACCCGGCCCACGGCCCTGCCGTCCAGCGTGACCGGGTCGCCGGTCTCCGGCTGGGCGTCGGCAGAACCATCCAGGTGGAGTAGGAGCATTCGCCTGGGCGGGCGTCCCACGTTGTGGACCTTGGCGACCGTCTCCTGGCCGCGGTAGCAGCCCTTGTTCAGGTGCACGGCCGGGTCGATCAGGCCGACCTCGTGCGGGATCGTGCGTTCGTCGGTGTCGATGCCCTGCCGTGCGCGCAGCGACTCGACCCGCAGCGCCTCGAACGCGTAGCTGCCCGCAGGGCGTGCGCCGGCGTCCGTGATGCGCTCCCACCACGCCGCTTTCTCGGCGCGCGGGACCAGCAGGTCGTACGAGTTCTGGCCGGGCCACGAGGTGCGGCGCACGAAGCCCTCGCCGAGCGCGCCCACGTGCGACGGCTGCGGGATGCCGAGCTTGTCGAGCAACGCGGGCGCGTCCGGCCCGGTGATCGTCAGCAGCGCGAACTCCGCCGAGGCGTCGCGCGGCTCCACCTTGGACCAGAAGACCATCTTCTTCAGGTACGCCAGCAGGTCGTCGACCTTCTCGACGTCGAGGAACACCGTGCCGCCGACGTTCGCGACGACCATGTGGTGCTCCAGGCGGCCCTGGGCGTCGAGGATCAGCGCCTCGGTGGACGCGCCCTCGCCCAGCTGCTCGAAGTGCTGGCTCGTGAGCTGGTGCAGCCACTTGAGCCGGTCCTCGCCCGGGATCGCGATGACACCCCGGTTCGAGCGGTCGACCACGACCACCGAACGGACGGCCGAGCGCTGTTCGGCGAACGGGTCGCCGTAGTGCCAGGCCACGCCTGCGTCGGTGGAATCGTCGGGCGGCGGGACGGCTCCGGGGAGGCTCACTCGGTCTCCTGCTCCTGCTTCAAACAGTCTCGGCACGTGCCGGACAGCGCGAGATGGCTTGCATCAAGTTCGAACCCGTCGCGCTCCCGCAATGTTCCGACCAACGGGTCGAGAAGCTCACACGGGATTTCCTGGATCGAGCCGCACACGTGGCACACGAGGTGCACGTGCTGGTGATCGTCGACCGAGTAGCTCGGCGCACCGTGGCCAAGGTGCGTGTGCCGAACCAGTCCGAGCCGGTCGAGGAGATCGAGCGTCCGGTAGATCGTGGTGATGTTGACCGTCGGCGCCGTCTCCTGGACGCGCTGACAGATCTGCTCGGGTGTCGCGTGTTCCAGCGACCGGACCGCGTCCAGCACGAGCTGACGCTGCGGCGTCATCCTCATGCCGCGGTCGTGCAGCGTTTTGCGCAGGCCTCTTGCGGTCTCCACGCCAGTGATGTTAGTAGGCTCGTCCCATGCGCGTGCTGGCACTGCTCGACGGAACCCTCGCTGACCCCGACTCGCCGCAGATCCGCGTCGAGGACCTGGGACTCATGCGCGGTGACGGCGTGTTCGAAACGATCCTCGTGGTCGGCGGGAAGCCCCGTGAACTCACGCCCCACCTCGACCGGCTCGACCGGTCCGCGGCCATGCTCGACATGGAGCCCCCTCCCCGCGCGGAGTTCGAGCGCGCGGTCGAGCTCGTCGTCGGCAACTGGACCGGCGGTTCGGAGTTCGCCCTCAAGCTGATCTACACCCGCGGTGTCGAGGGCGGCGACGGCACGCCGACCGGCTTCGCGCTGGGCATGGAGATCGGCGCGAAGGTGCTCAAGCAGCGTGCCGAGGGCCTGTCCGCGGTGACGCTCGACCGCGGCATCGACGCGGACCTCGCCGACCGCGCGCCGTGGCTGCTGCTGGGCGCCAAGTCGCTGTCGTACGCGATCAACATGGCCGCGCTGCGCGAGGCCGAGCGCCGCGGTGCCAACGAGGTCGTCTTCACGACGTCGGACGGCTTCGTGCTCGAAGGCCCGACCTCGACGCTGGTCCTGGTGCGCGGCAAGACCCTGGTGACGCCGCCGTCGAAGCTCGGCATCCTGCCCGGCACCACGCAGTACGCGTTGTTCCGCGCCGCCGAGCGCGCCGGCTGGACCGTGCTCGTGGAGCCGATCCAGACCGGCGAGCTCTACGACGCCGAGGGCGTGTTCCTCTGCTCGAGCGTCCGCAAGATCACGCGGGTGACCGTGCTGGACGGCAAGCAGCTGCCCGACTCGGCGGCCCTGCTGACCGAGCTGCAGGGCCTGTACGAGTCCGAGTACTGATCTTTATTTGAGACCCGCGTCGACCGCGGCCATCAACGGGCCGCGGTCACCGGACATCTCCCAGAACATCGCGCCCAGCAGGTTCTTCGACTTCAACCACGCGGTCTTCTTCTGGATCGACCACACGTCGTCGAAGGTCCACCACTGGTTGCCGGTGTAGCAGGACGTCGCCACGGCGACCTCGTCGTGGTGGACGGTGCAGTTCGGCACCGAAGCGATGAGGTTGGCGTATCCGCGCGTGCCCGACTCCTCCGGGAACTGCCCCGGAGCCGCACCTCCCGCGGTCTGCCACTCACCGTTCTTGCCGCCGTTGACCACGTTCTGCCAGCCGCGGCCGTAGAACGCGAGCCCGAGCGTGATCTTGCGTGACGGCACGCCCGCGTCGAGGTAGGCCTGCACGGTGCTCTCGACGCTGAACTTGGTCGTGTACGGGTCGTCCGGGTCCGGGTAGAGGTTGCCCTGGTGGCCGGTGCGGTTGGGCTCCCACGAGTTGTCGCTGCCGGAGCCGTGGAAGTCGTAGCCCTGGACGTTGAAGATGTCCATCGACTGCGCGACCCGCCCGAGTTCCCAGCCAGCCTCGATCTTGGCGGGGTCGGCCGGGGTGAACGCCGTGAGCTGGTAGCGCTTGCCGGTGGTGGTGCTCAGCGCGTCGAACTGCCGGCGGAACTCCTCGATCAGCAGGGTGTTGTTGACCTTGTCCTGCGGTCCGAAGTGGTTGCCCGCGTGGCCTTCGGCGCCCGGCCACTCCCAGTCGAGGTCGATGCCGTCGAAGATCCCCGCTGCTGACCCCGGGCCGCCGGCTCCGTTGTACACGGGCAGGTTGCCCTTGATGTAGACGTCGATGCAGGACGACACGAACTTCTTGCGCGCCGCGTCCGTCGCCGCGACGTCGGAGAAGTACTTGGAGTACGTCCAACCGCCGAGCGAGATCAGCACCTTGAGGTTCGGGTGCTTCGCCTTGAGCTTCTTGAGCTGGTTGTAGTTGCCGCGCAACGGTTCCCAGCCGCTGTCCGCGACGCCGTCGACGGACTGGGCCGCGCTCATCGGCCTGCTGTAGTCGGCTTCCGCGTCGCCCGCGCCATCGCCCTGGTTCGGGTCCTGCGGGTTCGGGCTCGTGCCCTTCGTGACGCCATGCAGACACGTCAGGTTGACGGGGTCGATGTTGCCGAACGCGTAGTTGACGTGCGTCATCTTCGCGGCGTCCATGTCCTTCACGAAGTACTGGCGTCCGTAGATGCCCCACTGCACGAAGTACCCGACACGGGCGTATCCGCCGACGATGTCACCGGTGCGCTCGTTCAGCGCGTTGCTCGGGGTCGAGAGGTTGTCGTAGATGTCCCGCGCCCGGACGGTGAACGTGTAGTTGGTGGACGGCGAGAGGCCGCTGACCACGGCCGTGGTGCCCGCGACCGTCGTCTTCACGGTCGAGCCCACGTAGACGTCGTAGTTCGCGATCCCGCTGTTGTCCGTGGAGGCGTTCCACGCCAGCGTGATGCTGCCCGCGTCCTTGGCCGTCGCACGCAGGTTGCCCGGCGCGGTCGGCGGCGTGGTGTCGTTGGCGGGGTTGTTGGTGGTGACGTTGAGGGCGGCGCTGGGTCCGCTTTGTGCGCCCTTGGTGTCCTTTGCCCGCACCGTGAACGAGTACGCGGTGTTCGGGTTCAGGCCGGTGATGATCGTGGACGTCGTGGTGGAGGTGCCGACGACGCTGGAGCCGTTGTAGACGTCGTAGCTCGCGACCGGCAGTGAACCCGGCGTGGACGCGTTCCACTGCAGGCTCACCGTGCGCGTGGTCTTGCTCGGACTCGTGAGACCCGTTGGGACACTTGGTGGAGTGTCAGCGCTGCCGTCGCAGTTGGCGTTGTTGACGCGACACGTCACCGGGTCGACGTTCGAACTGATGGAGAAGGTCGGGCTGTAGGGCTCGGTGCTGGCGCCCGCGTTGATGGTCTTGTTGTAGTGGATCGGGGTGACGGTGACCTGGTTGCCGCTCTGGCTGACCGTGCCGTTCTGGCCGTTGCTGACCGTCACGCCGCTGGGCAGCGTGAAGGAGATCGACCAGTCGCTGACGGCGGCGGTCCCGTGGTTGCGCACGACGAACTTCGCCGTGCCGCTCGAGACCGAGTAGTCGGCGGTCAGTCCGGTCGGCGCCGGTGGTGCTGTGCCGCTGCCGTCGCACTCCATGCCGTTGATCTTGCAGCCGGTGGGGTCGGCCGCGGCGCTCAACGTGAACGTCGGGCTGTAGGGCTCGGTGTTGCGTCCCGGCGGAAGGTTGTTGATGTAGAAGGCCGGGGTGAGCGTCACCCGCGTGCCGTTCTGGGTGATCGTCGCGTTCTGCGGACTGCTCGCCGTGACGCCGGCCGGGAGGTCGAACTTGACCGACCACCCGTTGAGCGCGGCGGTGCTCGCGTTGGCGACGACGAACTTGCCGGTCGTCCCGGTGCGGGAGAAGGTCGCAGTGATGCCCGTGGCGGCCTGTGCAGGGACCGCCAGAGCTAGGAGTGCTACCAGACTTGTTAACAGGGCAGGGATCCGGCGCATGCGGAACTCCAGTTTGGTAGAGATTCCGCGGCGGCTGCGAGTTACGGTATTTGGTCTGGACCACTTCCGTCAACGGTGCTGTTCTTCAGTCGATCGTCCGAAACCTGACCTCCGTGCCAGGCCGCGCCTGCCCGATCGCACCGAGGAAATCGTTGTCCACCACACCGATCACGGGGTAACCGCCGGTGGTCGGATGGTCGTTGAGGAACACCACGGGCTGCCCGTCCGGCGGCACCTGGACCGCGCCGGTGATCATTCCTTCGCTGGGAATCTCCCCGTCACGACGATTCAGCTTCGTCCCCTGCAGCCTCGCGCCGACCCGGTTGCTCCGGTCCGACACCGTCCACCTGCCTTGCCGCAACTGGGTTTCCGCCTCGTCGAACCAGTCGTCGCGCGGCCCGAGCCGGATCGGGATGACCAACGTTTGCAGCGCCTCGTGCGGCGGCACGACATCGGCACCTTCGGGCAACCCCGGCGTCCCGAGGTGCAGGACGTCGTTGTCCCGCAACGGGTCTGGACCGATTCCGGAGAGCAGATCCGTGGAGCGGCTGCCGAGTTCCGGTGGCACGTCGACGCCGCCGGAGATCGCGAGGTAGTTGCGCAGCCCGGTGTTCGGGGTGCCGACCTCCAGCTTCGCGCCCTGTTCGAGGTGAATCGGGTGGTGCGAGTCGGCGAGCCTGCCGTTGACGCGGACCTCGACGGCCGGCCCGGTGACGGCGACCGTGCAACTCGTGCCGGCGCTGATCACGAGGCCGCCGAGTAGCAGTTCCAGCCCGGCCGCACTCTCGTCGTTGCCCACGAGCCGATTGGCGAGCCTGAGGGAGTGCTGGTCCAGCGCCCCCGACGGCGGCACGCCCAGGTGGGCGTTGCCGGGGCGGCCGAGGTCCTGGACCAGCGCCTGCGGGCCGGTCCTGATGATCGTGATCCTGCGGCTCATGCGACCACGAACCTGACCTGGTCGCCCGGCTGCAGCAGCGCGGGGGTCTCGGCCTTGGCGTCGAACAGCGTGATCTCGGTGCGCCCGATGAGCCGCCAGCCGCCCGGCGTCGGCCTGGGGTAGGCGGCGGTGAACTCGCCCGCGATGCCGACGGAGCCCTGCGGGACCTTCGTGCGCGGCGAGTCGAGCCTGGGTTGCTGGAGGACTTCGGGGAGGCCGGTGAGGTAGCCGAAGCCGGGGGCGAAGCCGCAGAACGCGACCTCGTAGGTGGCGTTGGTGTGGAGCTCGACGACTTCGCTCGCGGTGATGCCGGCTGTTTCGGCGACCAGGTCCAGGTCTGGGCCGTCGTAGCTGACCGGGATGGTGATCTGGCGGGAGTGCTGGGTGGGGGCCTTGGTCAGGTCGACTGTCTCGAGGGCCTGTCTGACGTGGGTCAGTGCGCCCTTGACCAGGACTGTTCTGGCCGCGGGAACCAGTTCCTCGATGCCGTCCAGGTGTTCGAGGGCTGCGCGGACGGCCGCGACCTCGCTCAGGGAGTCGACCTCGACCAGGAGCGCGTCGGTTCCGCAACGCCGCAGAAGCATGGGTACATGTTACGGGGAATCGTGGGATTGTTGAACAATCCGACACGCGGATCGTTCAACAATCCTTGCGGGCGGCGGGCGGCGGGCGGCGGGCGGCGGGCG
>NZ_BMNC01000006.1 GCF_014646255.1 Lentzea pudingi | reverse complement strand
CCCGGAGGCCTCACCCATGATCAAGCCGACACACCGTCACCAACGTGTTGGCCAAGTACACCTAGGGTCTAGGCCTCCAGGTCCCAGCCCACGAAGGCGCCGTCGTCGACCGACCCGCCCGCCCTCTTGTAGGTGGCCTGCGCCGCCGCGTCCCCCGCGGCGGTGCCGGTCCACATCGCGTAGCAACCCCGTTCCACCGCAAGGGCTTTCAACGCCTCCACCAGAGCTGTGCCGATGCCGCGACGGAGGAAGGCGTCGTCCACGCCCAGCTCGTAGAGGAACATCTCGGTGCCCTTGTCCGGGTGCGTGGTCTCCACCCCGGACACGAACCCGGCGGGCTGGTCGGCGACGTAGGCGATCAGCAGGTGGCTGTGATCCTGCGCCAGGAACCGAGCGGTCGCGTCCGGCCGCGGCGGCGCGTCGAACAGGTGCGCGGCGGCGAACACGTCGTCGGGGGAGGCGGCGCGGCGGATCTTCATACCGCCAGGCTAGGTCACCTCGCGGGCGGGGGCCTGAGGGCGCGTCAGCGGTCCTCGACGAGCGCGGGCAGCTTCCCGCTCCTGACCAGCCTCGTCAGTTCCTCGTGGTCCGCCTCGGTCTGGTCGGCGTAGTCGAACGCGTACTTGGCGAACGCCTCGTCGAGGTCGTCGCCGCCGCCGTTCTGGAAGTACCCGGCGAGCAGTCGCGGGTCGAGTGAACGCGTGTGCGCGCGGGCCAGCAGGGCGCCGGCGAAGCGGCCGTAGTCGTCGAGGTCGTCGCGCTTGAGCCTCGTCGGGTCGATCTCGCCCTTGCGGTTGCGGAACTGCCGCACGATGAAGTGGCGGCCCTCGATGGTCGTCCAGCCCAGCAGGATGTCCGTCTCCGCCTGGACGAGCCGGGCGCCGTGCACGATCCGCTTGCCCTCGTGCTTGGGCGGCTCGACGTCGAGGAACGGCTGCAAGGCGGAGGGCCGGGCTTCCTTGGCCTGCAGCACCAGCGCTTCGGAGCCGTTGCCGTGCAACAGGATCAGGTAGTTGCGCAGGCCGACGCTGCCGGTGCCGACGACGCGGAACGCCACGTCCGACACGCCGTAGCGCATGATCAGGTTGGTCCGCGACTCGCGCAGGGTGTCCACGTAGGACGGCAGCGAGGCGATCACCGCCGCCTTCGTCGGGGGAGTGGCCTCGGTGAACGTCGGCGGGTTCGTGACGAACCGCCACTTCTCGCCGTCGTGCGCGGTCCACTTCGCGGCGAACTTCGCGCTGGTGTTCTTGCGCGACTTCTCGGCGGCCTTGGAGAAGTCGTTGAGCAGGTCGTCGGCCTTCACCTTCGACAGCGTCGACTCGTCGCCCAGAGCGGTCCACGAGTCCAGGAACGGGAGCTCCGCGAGGTGCTTGATCGTGTCCCGGTAGGCGCTCACGGCGTCCTCGGCGGCGTCGCGGCAGCCCTTGTCCGACACACCACCGACGCGTCCGGCCAGCACCAGCGACGCCACGAGCCGTTTGAGGTCCCACTCCCACGGGCCGGGCAGCGTCTCGTCGAAGTCGTTGATGTCCATGACGATCTGGCCCTCGGGCGTGCCGTAGAGCCCGAAGTTCGCTGCGTGTGCATCACCGCACAACTGAGCGTGAAGGCCGGTCGAGCAGCCGGCGGCGAGATCGCCCGCCTGCAGCCCGGCCGCGCCGCGGAAGAACGCGAACGGGTTCCCGAGCATCCGGCCGACCCGCAACGGGACCAGGTTCTCCAGCCGGCCCTCGTTGGTGGCCCGCAGGAACTCCAGCACGGACGGGCGGTCCGGGGCGAGCGACATCGTGCGGTGCGCCTTGAAGTCCACTGAGGACCGCAACGCGCGCCCCTCGGCGTAGACCTCTTCAGGCTCGATCCAACGGCCTAGAGCCGCAGCGGCTTCAGCTCGCACCCGTTCACCCATAAGAGTCATGATGCATGCGGCGGACGAACCAGGAGGCTCATCCGCCGCATTTGTGACCTGGCTACGAGCGGAAATCACTCTAAACGGGACGAACGACCTCTGCGATCGCCCGCACACCGAGGTCGATCTCGTCGCGGGTGATCACCAGCGGCGGCGCGACGCGCAACGTCGACGCGTGCGTCTCCTTGCACAGGACCCCCCGCGTGGCCAGGGCCTCCGACGCGGCGCGCCCGACCGGCCCGCCGGGTGCGATCTCGACGCCGGCCCACAGCCCGCGCCCGCGCACCTCCGCCACTCCGTGGCCCACCAGCTTGTTCAGCTCCGCGTGCAGGTAGGCGCCCAGGTCGCGCGACCGCTGCTGGAACTCACCGGTCGCCAGCAGCCGCACGACACCACGGCCCACGGCGCACGCGAGCGGGTTGCCGCCGAACGTCGACCCGTGCTCACCGGGCTTCAGCACGCCCAGCACCGCCTGCGACCCGACCACCGCGGACACCGGCAGGATGCCGCCGCCCAGCGCCTTGCCGAGGGTGTAGAGGTCGGCGCGCACGCCCTCGTGGTCGAGCGCGAACAGCTCGCCGGTGCGGCCGAGCCCGGACTGGATCTCGTCGGCGATCATCAGCACGTCGTTGTCGTCGCACAGGCGGCGGATCCCGGCCAGGTACCCGGCGGGCGGCACGACCACGCCGGCCTCGCCCTGGATCGGCTCCAGCAGCACGGCGGCGGTCCGCGGGGTGATCGCGGACTCGATCTCGTCCAGCGCCCCGTACTTCACGACCTTGAAGCCGGGCGTGAACGGACCGAAGTCGTTGCGAGCGGTGTCGTCGGTCGAGAACGACACGATCGTCGTGGTGCGACCGTGGAAGTTGGACCCGGCGACGATGATCTCCGCGGTGCCCTCCGGCACGCGTTTGACCTGGTAGGCCCACTTGCGCGCGACCTTGATCGCGGACTCGACGGCCTCGGCGCCGGAGTTCATCGCGAGCACCATCTCGGTGCCGGTCAGGGCGGCCAGCTCCTGGCAGAACAGGCCGAACTGGTCGTGGTGGAACGCGCGGCTGGTCAGCGTGACGCGGCCGAGCTGCTCGACGGCGGCGGCCACCAGGGCGGGGTGGCGGTGCCCGAAGTTCAGCGACGAGTAGCCGGACAGGAAGTCCAGGTAGCGGCGTCCCTCGACGTCGGTGACCCACGAACCCTCGCCGTGCGAGATGACCACCGGCAGCGGGTGGTAGTTGTGCGTGCTCCACTCCTCGTCGAGGGCGACGTAGTCAGCGCTGGTGGTGGCGTTGTGCTCAGCGATGGCGGTCATCCTCCAAGGCTAGGGGCGCGGACAAGCGATTTCGACCGTGAAGCATTGCGTACTGCCTCAGTTCGTTGCGTAGATGCATCAATCAGTGGTTGTTTCGTGCACAGCAGGCAGACTGGGCGGTGAATCGCTACGGTCAGTTGATGGCGAAGAAGTCGGTTCGTGATGCCCTGCGACTCGATGAGGTGGACCTCTCCACCCTCGACCCGGCAGGCCGGCCCATCGGCCCCAAGACCAAGAAGGAGGCGGCCGAGGACCTGGTCGCCACCGGCGAGGAGCTGGACGGTCTGCAGGAGGCGCTGTACGCGGAGGACTCCCGCGCGGTCCTGCTCGTGCTGCAGGGCATGGACACCTCGGGCAAGGGCGGCGTGGTCAGCCACGTCATGGGTCTGGTGAACCCGCAGGGTGTACGCATCGCGTCGTTCAAGAAACCGACCCCCGCCGAAAGCCGTCAGCACTTCCTCTGGCGCATCAAGAAGGTGTTGCCCGAGAAGGGGCGCATCGGCGCGTTCGACCGCTCCCACTACGAAGACGTCCTCGTGCCCAAAGTAGAACGTCTGCTCACGGCCGCGGAGCTGCGCGGGCGTTACAAGGAGATCAACGCCTTCGAGCGCGAACTCGCGGACTCCGGCGTCACGCTGATCAAGTGCTTCCTGCACATCTCGCCGGAGGTCCAGAAGGAACGGCTGCTCGCGCGCCTGGACGACCCGAGGAAGAACTGGAAGTACAACCCGGCCGACATCGACGTCCGCTCGAAGTGGTCGAAGTACCAGGACGCCTACACGCAGGCGCTCAAGAACTGCCGGGACACGCCCTGGTACGCCGTCCCGTCGGATCGCAAGTGGTACCGGAACTGGGCGATCAGCCGGTTGCTGCTGGAGACCATGCGCGAGATGGCCCCGAAGTTCCCGGCACCCGCCTACGACCTCGAGGCCGAGAAGGCCCGCTTGATCTCGAACGACCCGTTGCAATAGGTGCAATCTTGATTGCGCCTATTGCCTGGCCGTGATGGTCTAGGCCAGTGTGGGCTACGCCGCCGCCGCAAAGTCTTACCGGAGGTGCGGACGTGGTTGTGGACCGGCGACGTTTTCTCGGAGCCATGGGCGTAGGAGCTGGACTGCTGATGACCGGAGGAACCGCTGAGGCGGCCGCCGCCACCCGGAGAGTGTTCTTCGGTGCCTACACGACGTGGAGCGGCGGTGCCAAGGGCATCGGCATCGGCACCTACGACTCCGTGTCCGGGCAGCTCAGGACCACAGGCGTGATCACCGGCGTGGTCAACCCGTCGTTCGTGATCGAGTCGCGGGACGGCAGGTTCCTCTACGCCGTCAACGAGAACACCAAGGGCGAGGTCACCGCGATCAACGCGGTCACGCTGAAAGTGATCAACAAGCAGGCGACCGGTGGCGCCGACCCGTGCCACCTGACGCTCGACCCGTCCGGGAAGTACCTGATCACGGCGGACTACTCGTCCGGCTCGCTCAGCGTCTTCCCGGTGAACGCGGACGGCAGCCTCGGCGCGCGCACACAGAAGGTGCAGCACAAGGGGTCCGGGCCGAACAAGGAACGCCAGGAGGGCCCGCACGCCCACCACATCGTGTTCGACCCGGCCGGCAAGTACGCCGCCGCCGTCGACTTGGGCGCGGACTCCGTGTTCGTCTACTCGTTCACCGGCGGGAAGCTCACCCAGGTCTCGCAGGCGAAGGTCAAGCCGGGCGCCGGACCACGGCACATCGCGTTCCACCCGGACGGCAAGACCGCGTACGTCGCGAACGAGCTGGACTCGACCATCGTGACCTGCTCCTACGCGAACGGGACCCTCACACCGGGTCAAGTGCTCAAGACCGTGCCGTCTGGTAGTCCGACGAACTACCCGGCCGAGGTGCTGGTCTCCGCCGACGGCAAGCACGTCTACCTGTCGAACCGCGGGCACGACAGCATCGCGCACTTCACGGTCGGCGCCACCGGGCTCACCCTGGCCGGCACCACGGCGGTCGGCGGCAAGTACCCGCGGCACATCACGTTCGACCCGACCGGGTCGTTGCTGTTCGCGGCCAACCAGAACTCGAACAACGTCACGTCGTTCAAGGTCGACAAGGCCACGGGCGGGCTGACCCCGTCCGGCACGGCCCTGCAGACCGCGATCCCGGTCTGCGTGCTGCCCACCCGACTGGGTTGACCCCATCAGCTCGACCGTCCACAGTGGTACTCCGGCTGTCTGAGTCTGATGGCCGGAGTACTCGCTGTCGCTTTGCTGGCACCCGTACCGATCGCGCCGGAGTACGTCGCACTCGGCGACTCCTACGCGTCCGGTGCGGGCGCCGGTTCCTACGTCGGCCGAACGCGCCGGTGCGCGCCACGTGGACGTGAGGGAAGCGTTTGCGGACCACGGCGTGTGCGCGGACGAGCCGTGGATCCACGGGCTGGTCAGCCCGACCGCCGACTCCTGCCACCCGAACAAGGCAGGTCAGGCCGCCTACTTCGCGGCGCTGGCCTCCTAGCAGCCCGTATTCGGCTCGGCTTCGGGCGGGCGTTCGTGTGATCATGCGCCAGTGAATGTGGCAGGGAGTTCTCTGAGGGAGGTCACGGCCACCCGGTACGTCACCCCGTTCCGCGAGGGCGGGTCGATGCCGGGACTGGTCGAGGCCGACGACCTGGGTATGTACGTGGTGAAGTTCCGCGGCGCCGGGCAGGGCGTGAAGGTTTTGGTCGCCGAGATCGTCGTCGGCGAGCTCGCGCGGCGGCTGGGCTTCCGGATACCGGAGATCGTCCTGGTGCGCCTCGACCCGGAGCTGGCCCGCGCGGAACCCGACCAGGAGGTCCAGGAGCTGCTGCGCGCGAGCGGCGGCCTCAACCTCGGACTCGACTACCTGCCCGGCTCGTTCGACTTCAACCCGGTCGTGCGCGACCCCGGCACCGAGCTCGCGACGCGGCTGCTGTGGTTCGACGCGCTGGTGCTCAACGTCGACCGCAGCTGGCGCAACCCGAACATGCTGCTGTGGCACCGCGAACCGTGGCTGATCGACCACGGCGCCGCGCTGTACTTCCACTACTCGTGGAGCGAGGAACGCCCGGCCACCAAGGAATATCGCTACGACTCGTCGGACCACGCGATGCTGCCCAACGCGGGTACGCTGTCCGAAGTGGACGCCGAGCTGGCCGCTAAGGTCACGCCGGAGGTGCTCGACGAGGTGCTCGCGCTGGTGCCCGACGAGTGGCTCGAAGGCGATCCGGTGGAACTTCGCCAGCGTTACAAGGACTTCTTCACCTACCGCCTGCGGAACCGCGGCTGGGTCGACTCGCTGGAGGCCGCGCGTGCCGCACGTGTTTGAGTACGCGCTGCTGCGCGCGGTGCCGCGGCAGGAGCGGGGCGAGTTCATGAACGTCGGCGTCCTCGTCTACTGCGCGCCACTGGACTTCCTGTGTGCCAAGACCTTTGTGGACGGTGACCGGCTGCGGGTGCTGGACCCGCACCTCGACGTCGAGGTGCTCGAGTCGTCGCTGGCGCACCTGACGAACTCGTGCGACGGCAGCGCGGCGGCCGGGCCGGTCAGCCGGACGACGATCGGGCAGCGGTTCCGCTGGCTGACCGCGCCGCGCAGCACGATCGTGCAGACCTCGCCGACCCACACGGGCTGGACCGACGACCCGTCGGCCGAGGCAGACCGCCTGTTCGAGGCGTTGGTGCTGCCACCCAGGTAGGTTTCCTCGCAACCTGGAGGGACGAACGACGTCCCTAGTTGCAAAGCGGAACTAAAGCGATCGGGGTTGGCGACACATGAGCGCTGGGTATCACCACGGCTACCAGCAGCCGCGGCGTCCCATGCCGCCGCAGCGGCCGATGAAGAAGAAGAGGCGTCCTGGACGCGTCATCTTGGTGCTGCTGCTCGTCCTGGTTCTGGGCACCGTCGGATTCGGGTTCTACGTCGACTCGACGCTGACGCGGATCAACGCGCTGCCCGACTACGAGGGCCGGCCCGCCGAGACACCGGGCACCACGTGGCTGCTCGTCGGATCGGACGCGCGGGACGGCCTGACGCAGGAGCAGAGGGACGCGCTGGCCACCGGTGACGCGGCGGGACGGCGCACCGACACCATCATGATGCTGCACCTGCCGGACAACAGCGCGGCCAAGCCGGTGCTGCTGTCGATCCCGCGCGACTCCTACGTCGCGATCCCGGGGAACGGCCGCAACAAGGTCAACGCGGCGTACGCGTTCGGTGGCCCGCAGATGCTCGTGCAGACCGTCGAGGGCGCGACCGGTGTGCGGATCGACCACTACATGGAGATCGGCTTCGGCGGGTTCTCCGACATGGTCGACGCGGTCGGCGGCGTGGACATCTGCCTCGACCAGCCGATCAAGGACCCGCTGGCCGGCATCGACCTGCCCGCGGGCTGCCAGGAGCTCGACGGACCGCAGGCGCTCGGGTTCGTGCGCACCCGCGCGTTCGCGACGGCCGACCTGCAGCGCGTGCAGAACCAGCGCCAGTTCCTCAACGCGCTCTTCGAGAAGGTGAAGAGCCCGGCGACGCTCGCGAACCCGTTCCGCGCCATCCCCCTGATGAACGCGGCCTCCGGTTCGGTGTCCGTCAACCAGGACGACCACCTGTGGCACCTGCTGAGCGTCGCGCTCAACATGAGCGGCGCGGCGAGCGGGACCGTGCCGGTCGGGGGGACCCCGACGATCGGCGGCCAGTCGGTCGTGCAGTGGAACAAGGAGAAGGCGTCGCAGCTGTTCGACCTGATCAGCAAGGACGAGCCGGTGCCGGCCGAGCTGATCGCCCCTCCGAAGTAGTTCTTACGACTTGACCGGTTCGGGCGTGGGCTCCGAAGCGGTCGGACCGGCCTCCTGTGCGATGCCTTCGAGCTCGCGCAGGAGGTCGTCGTAAATAGGCGTCGTGGACATCGTGCATCCCCCTCGTACGGATCTTCCCCCGTTCAGGTGACGGGAGCTTACGCCTCTATACCCGGTCTTCTTGCCAGATATGCCTCAGAGACGCTAAATGTTGGCTAAAGCCATCTTGTGACCAGGCGTTATATGGGTGCACCACATGTCGATGACGCCGTGTGACGCCTACCGTTTCCGGCTATGTCGAGTGTCACGGGTCACAGCGCGCTGGTCACCGGAGCCGCGAGCGGTATCGGCCTGGCCTGCGCCCGCGCACTGGCCGCCGAGGGCGCGAAGGTCCACCTGGTCGACCGCGACCCCCAGGTACTCCCTCTCGCGGAGGAGCTTGGTGGTGTCGGTCACGTGGTCGACCTGACCGGTTCCGTGGCCGCGCTGCCCGACGAGATCGACGTCCTGGTCAACAACGCCGGCGTGCAGCACGTCGCGCCCATCCACGAGTTCCCCGCCGAGCGCTTCTCGGCGATGGTCGAGCTGATGCTGGGGGCGGCGTTCCGGCTCACCCAGCACGTCCTGCCGCACATGTACGACCGCGGCTGGGGCCGGCTGATCCACATCTCCAGCGTGCACGGACTGCGCGCGTCCGCGTTCAAATCCGCTTATGTCGCCGCGAAGCACGGCCTCGAGGGGTTCTCCAAGGTCGCTGCTCTCGAAGGCGCTCCGCACGGCGTGACGTCGAACTGCGTGGCGCCCGGATACGTGCGGACCCCGTTGGTGGAGAAGCAGATCGCCGATCAGGCGCGCCTGCACGGCATCTCCGAGGACGACGTCTCGTCCCAGATCTTCCTGCAGCGCAGCGCGGTGAAGCGGCTGATCGAACCCTCCGAGGTCGCCGACGCCGTGCTGTGGTTGTGCGGCAGCAGTTTTGTCACCGGTACGTCGTTGGCCGTCGATGGCGGCTGGTCAGCTCAATGAGGAGTTGTCGATGATCAAAAAAGTGGTAGGCGCTTCGCTCATCGGGACAACTGTCGAGTGGTACGACTTCTTCCTCTACGGCTCGGCAGCCGCCCTGGTGTTCAACAAGCTGTTCTTCCCCACCGCGGACCCGCTGACGGGCACGCTGCTCGCGTTCACCACGTACGCGATCGGCTTCCTGGCACGGCCGCTGGGTGGCCTCGTCTTCGGCCACTACGGGGATCGCCTGGGCCGCAAGAAGTTGCTGGTGCTGTCGTTGCTGCTGATGGGTGGCGCGACGATGCTGATGGGCGTGCTGCCGACGTACGCGTCGGTGGGTGTGCTGGCACCGGTGCTGCTGACGTTGCTGCGGCTCGTGCAGGGCTTCGCGCTCGGTGGCGAGTGGGGCGGTGCCGTGCTGATCGTGTCGGAGCACGGTGACCCGAAGCGGCGCGGGTTCTGGGCCTCGTGGCCGCAGGCCGGTGTGCCGTGCGGGAACCTGCTCGCGACCGGTGTGCTGGCGGTGCTCGCGGCGGTGCAGTCGGACGAGGCCTTCCTCGCGTGGGGCTGGCGGGTCCCGTTCCTGCTCTCCGGCGTCCTCGTGGTGATCGGGCTGTGGATCAGGCTGTCGGTGTCCGAGTCGCCCATCTTCCTGGCGGCGCAGGAGAAGGCGGCCAAGGAGAAGGGTTCCGAGCCGGAGAAGGCGCCCGCATTGCTGCTGCTCAAGCACAACTGGCGCGAGGTCCTGATCGCGATGGGCGCGCGGTTCGCCGAGAACGTGTCGTACTACGTGATCACGGCGTTCATCCTGGTCTACGTCGTGACCGGGCTCGGGCTGTCGAAGTCGGTGGGGCTCAACGCCGTGCTGATCGCGTCGGCGGTGCACCTGATCACGATCCCGGTGTGGGGTCATCTCTCGGACAGGTTCGGGCGGCGGTCGATCTACCTCGTCGGCGCGGTCGGCATGGCCGCGTGGATCTTCGCGTTCTTCGCGTTGCTCGACACCCGCGACCCCGTCCTGATCACGGTGGCGACGACGGTCGGACTGGTGCTGCACGGCGCGATGTACGGCCCGCAGGCCGCGTTCTTCTCGGAGCTGTTCGGAACACGGGTCCGCTACTCGGGTGCGTCGGTCGGCTACCAGCTCGCGTCGATCGTGGCCGGCGCGCTGGCCCCGCTCATCGCGACCGCGTTGCTGCAGGCGTACAAGTCCTCGTTCCCCATCGCCGTCTACGTGCTGATCACCTGCGTGATCACGGTGGTCGCGATCGCGTTCGCCCGGGAGACCCGTGGTGCGGATCTGGAGGAACGTGACAGGGTAACCGTGTGACACGACGGCGTGAGGCCGAACTGGCGGCGTTGTTCGAGACCGCGTCCGAGCTCGCGGGCATGCGAGACCCGGACGCGGTGCTCCGCTCGATCGTGCGCCGAGCGCGGACGCTGCTCGGCACCGACGTCTCCTACCTGTCGATGAACGACCCGGCCGGCACCTACATGCGGGTGACGGACGGGTCGTTCTCGCCGTTGTTCCAGAAGGTCAGGCTCGGACTCGGCGAGGGGCTCGGCGGGCTGGTCGCGCAGACCGCGCGCCCGTACGCGACGTCCGACTACTTCGGGGACGCCCGGTTCAACCACACGAACCCGATCGACTCGGCGGTGCACGACGAGGGCCTGACGGCGATCCTGGGCGTGCCGCTGAAGCTCGACTCGAAGGTCATCGGCGTGCTCTACGCGGCGGACCGGACCACGCGCGAGTTCCCCGCCGAGGAGGTCGCGCTGCTGCAGTCGCTGGCCGACCACGCGGCCATCGCGATCGACACGGCGTCGTTGTTCGCGACGATCCAGTCTCACAACGAGGCCATGAAACGGGCCGAGGAGGCCCACGACCGGCTCACGGACCTGGTGCTGCGCGGTGGTTCCTCGGCCGAGGTCGCCGCCGCGGTGGGGGAGTTGCTCGGCGGACCGGTCGAGGTGCTCGACACCGTGCCGCCCGCCGCCGTGCGGGCCGCGGGACGTGCCGTGCTGCTCTCCGGGGAGTGGGTGTGCGCGGTGCTGGCCGGATCGGAGCTGCTGGGCGGGATCGCGTTGGCGGGCCGCCCGGATCTGACCGACGCGGACCGGCGGGTGTTCGAGCGGTCGGCGGCGGTCACGGCGTTGTTGTTGCTGCTGCGGCGAACCGTGGCCGAGGCGGAGAACAAGGTCCGCGGTGAGCTGATCACCGACATCCTGGACGGCCGGGACGCGGTCGGGCTGCTGGCGCGGGCACGGCGGGTGGGCGTCGAGCTCTCCGACCCGCACGTCGTGCTGGTCGCCGATGGGAACCTTTCCGGGGCGACGCACTACGCGTCCGTCCACAGGGGACTGGCCGGGTCGCGCGGCCGGGACGTCGTGCTGGCGTTGCCCTCGGTGTCCACGCACGTGGCGCGCGAGGTGGCGAAGGCGCTGGACGCGACGGTGGGCGCGTGCGGGCCGGTCGCGGGACCGGTGGCGATCGCGGCGGCCTACGAGGAGGCCCGGCGGTGCCTGAAGGCGTTGCGGCAGCTGGGCCGCGAGAAGGACGCCGCGACGATGGACGACCTCGGGTTCGTCGGCGTGCTGCTGGGCGACCGGGCCGACGTCTCGGGCTATGTGCGGTCGGTGCTCGGCCCGGTGCTGGACTACGACTCCGAGCGCGGCACGGAACTGGTGCACACGCTGGAGGTCTACTTCCGCTGCGGCGCGAACCTGAGCCGTGCCAAGGCGGAGCTGCACCTCCACGTCAACACGGTCACGCAACGGCTCGACCGGGTCTCGTCGCTGCTCGGCGACTGGCAGTCGCCGGACCGCGTGCTGGAGGTGCAGCTCGCCCTGCGGCTACTTCGTCTGCAGGGCTGAGTCCGGCACCGCGTCGCCCGCCGCCGCGTCGGAGTTGCCGAACGGCTTGGCGATCAGCATGTAGACCAGGCCGATGCCGACCACGAGCGTGCCGCTGAGGATCACGACGTAGTTGTCGTACCAGGGCGCGTCCGGGGTGCGCGGCCACACCATGTTCACCATCGCCGCGACGCCGTACGCGAGCGCCAGCACGTTGACGACCAGGCCCCACCGGCCGAGCGTGAACTCGCCCGACGGCGTCCAGCCCTTGAGCCTCGCCCGCAGCGCCGCGAACACGACCATCTGGAAGCCCAGGTAGATGCCGAGCGTCGCGAACGACACGATCTTGTCCAGCGCGTTCGTGGACAGCATCGACGCGACCACGATGACCGCCGGGATGATGCCGGCCAGCGCCAGCGCGTACGGTGGGATGTGGCGCTTCTTGTTGAACTTCGCGAGTGCCCTGTGCCCGAACACCATCTTGTCGCGGGCGTAGGAGTACGTCAGGCGCGATGCCGCTGCCTGCAGCGACATCGTGCAGGACAGGAACGAGATCAGCACGACGCCGATCACGATCTTGTAGCCGACCGGGCCGAACGCGTTGGTCAGGATGTTCGTGACCGGGTCGGCGTCCTCACCGGAGATGACCTTGCCGAAGTCCGGCACCGCGAGCAGCAGCGACAGGCACGCGAACGTGGCCGCCGCGCCGCCGATGTAGATGGTGCGGCGCATGGCCTTCGGGATGACGCGGCCGGGGTCCTTGACCTCTTCCGCGGTGTCACCGCACGCCTCGAAGCCGTAGTACTGGTAGAGACCGATGATGCCCGCCGCGAAGAACGCGGGCAGGTAGCTGCCGGAGCCCTGCGCGCCGAAGCTGTCGAACAGCACGCCCAGACCGTGCACCCGGTTGTCGACGAGCAGCCAGATGCCGACCACGAGCGCGCCGACGATCTCCGCGGCGAACCCGAAGATCGCGGCCCAGCTCAGCACCTTCGTGCCGGCGTAGTTGATGAGCGTCGAGACCACGATGATCGCGATCGCGCACAGCACCGTGTTGCCGACGTTGGCCGTGTAGCCCAGAAGCGTTGCCAGGTAAGGACCCGCGCCGTAACTGACGGACGCGATCGTGACCAGCAGGGCGATCATGTACACCCAGCCGGTCATCCACGCCCAGCGCTTGCCCCACAGGCGGCGCGCCCAGGGGTACACGCCGCCTGCCACCGGGTATTGCGCCACGAGTTCGCCGAAGATGAGCGCGACCAGGAACTGGCCGATGCCCGCGACGACGAAGCTCCAGATCATCGGCGGGCCGCCCAGGGCGAGCGCGACGCCGAACAGCGTGTACGTGCTGACCACGGGGGAGAGGTAGGTGAAGCCCAGCGAGAAGTTCGCCCAGGGACTCATGTCCCGCTTGAACTCCGAGGTGTAGCCGAGATCCTTGAGCCTGTCTTCCGCTGTCGTCACTCACGCCTCCTTGATCAGGTCCGCGGCGCGTTCTCCAATCATGAGCACCGTGACCATCGGGTTCACGGTGGGCATGGTGGGGAACACGGACGCGTCGACGACCCGGAGGCCTTCGAGTCCGATGACCTTGAGGTCACCGTCCACAACGGACCCGATGGCGCACGTGCCGGCCGGGTGGTAGACGGTGTGGGCCGCTCTCCGGCCGTACTCCGAGAGGGCCTCGTCGCTCGTGATGTCCGGGCCCGGTGCGATCTCCCTCTTGAGCCACGACTTCAGCGGCTCCTGCCCGGCGATCTCGCGCGCGATCCGGAACCCGTCGACCAGGGTCTGCTCGTCGTACCCGTCGGGGTTGGTGAAGTAGCCGAAGTCGAGCGCGGGCTTCTCGGCGGGGTCGCTGGACTTCAGCCACAGCTTGCCCTTGCTGTGCGGCCTGGGGATGTTCGGCGTCATGCAGACCCCGTGCTCCACCACCGGGTGGCCGAGGCGTTCCGTGTTGGTGGTGAAGGGAATCTGGTAGAAGTGGAACATCAGGTCCGGCCGCGGGTCGGAGGAGTCGCGCCGGATGAACAGGCCGGCGTCCGAGTCCATCACCGAGTTCTCCGGCAGCGGCTTCGTGGTCTCCCAGACGATGACCGACTCCGGGTGGTCGAGCAGGTTCTCGCCGACGCCGGGCAGGTCGTGCTTCGGCTCGATGCCGATGCTGCTCAGGTGCTCGGCGTCACCGATGCCCGAGAGCATCAGCAGCCGCGGCGTGTCGATCGCGCCCGCGCAGAGCAGGACCTCTTTGTCGGCCTCGACATAACCCTTGTCCGTGTGCACGCCGATCGCGCGGGTGCCGTCGAACTCGATCTTGCTGGTCCACGTGTTCAGGAGCAGCGTGAGGTTCTTGCGCTCCAGGATCGGGTGCACGTACGCCGTGGACGCCGAAGAACGCTGGTTGTTCTTCTCCGGGTGGTACGCGATGGAGAAGAAGCCCACGCCGTCCTGGAACGGCTCGGCGTTGAAGTCGTCGATCTCCGGGACGCCCGTGGCCTGCCGCGCGGCGGCAACGAAGTCCTCGGCGATCGGGTTCCGGTCCTTCTCCGCCACCGGGATGATGTTGAGCTGGACCTTGTCCCAGTACGGGCCGACCGCGTCCCACGTCCAGCCGTGGCCCCAGTCGTCGAGGTCCTGCGGCAGCGGCTGGAAGCAGATCAGCGTGTTGTGGCTGGAGCACCCGCCGAGCACCTTCGCGCGGCTGTGCCGGATGTGCGAGTTGCCGCGCGGCTGCTCGACCGTCGGGTAGTCGTAGTCGTACTCGGTCTCGAGCAGGTTGATCCAGTTGCGCAGATTCAGGATCTTCTCGTCACCGACGTCGGACGGGCCGCCCTCGATGACCGCGACCGTGACGTTCTCGTCCTCGGTGAGCCTCGCCGCGAGCACGCAGCCCGCCGTTCCGCCGCCGACGATCACGTAGTCGTACGCGGTCACTTGGAGTCCCTTCGCGCGAACCAGTTCTGGGCTTCAGGCTTGAGGTTCTGGTACACGTGCTTGGGCTCGGTGTACTCGTGCAGGCCCGCGGTGCCGAGCTCGCGGCCGACGCCCGAGCGCTTGAATCCGCCCCACTCGGCCTGCGGCAGGTACGGGCCGAACTCGTTGACCCAGACCGTGCCGTGGCGGAGCTTCTTCACGACGCGCTGCGCCTTCTCGAGGTCCTGGCTCCAGACACCGCCGGCGAGGCCGTACTCGGTGTCGTTGCCGAGCATGATCGCCTCCTCCTCGGTCTCGAAGCGCTCGGCCGTGATGATCGGGCCGAACGTCTCGTCCTGGACCAGCTTCATGTCCCGCGTGCAGTCCGCGTAGACGGTGGGGCGGAAGAAGAAACCGTTCTGCAGCTCGGCCTCTTCGGGACGCCTGCCGCCGGCCTTGAGGGTCGCGCCCTCCTGCTTCGCGATCTCGACGTAGCTCTCGACCTTGGCCCGGTGCTCGGCGGAGACGAGCGGCCCGGACTCGGTGTCCTCGTCGAAACCGTTGCCCAGCTTGATGAGGTCGGCCCGGCGCGCGACCTCGCCCACGAAGTCGTCGTAGACGCTGCTGTGCACGATGAGCCGCGTGCCGGACGAGCAGACCTGGCCCGCGTGGAAGAACGCGGCGGTGAGCGCGTAGTCGACGGCGACGTCGATGTCGGCGTCCGCGAAGACGATGTTCGGGTTCTTGCCGCCGAGCTCGAGCGCGACCTTCTTCACGGTCTTCGCGGCCGACGCCATGATCCGCTGGCCGGTCGCGAGGCTGCCGGTGAACGAGACCAGGTCGACGTCGGGGTGCTCGGAGAGCGGCGCGCCGACCTCGGGCCCGGTGCCGAGGACGAGGTTCGCGACGCCGTCGGGCAGCCCGGCCTCCTGCAGGAGCTCGAACAGCTTGATGGTGCTCAGCGGCGTGATCTCGCTGGGCTTGGCCACCAGCGTGTTGCCCGCGAGCAGGGCCGGCGCGATCTTCCACGACACCTGCAGCAGCGGGTAGTTCCAGGGGGCGATCAGGCCGCACACGCCGACGGGCTCGTAGTCGATGCGGCTGATGACGCCGTCCGGGACGCCCTGGACGATCTTCGGGTGCAGCAGTCCGGCGAGGTTGCCGTAGTAGCGGAACACTGCGGCGACGTCGTCCACGTCGATGCGGCTCTCGACCAGCGTCTTGCCGGTGTCGAGCGTCTCGGTGCGGGCGATGTCCTCCTTGTCGCGTTCCAGGAGGTCCGCGACTCGGTTCAGCACGGCGGCGCGGTGCTCGGGGCTCGAGTGCTGCCAGTCGCCGTGGTCGAAGGCGGTTCTCGCCCTGGCGATCGCCGCCAGGGCCTGGTCGCGGGTCTGCTCCTCGACCTCGGTGATGACGCTCTGGTCGAAGGGGTTGATGATCTGCCGCACCGGCGACACGGACTGCCTCCCTGGATCGTGTGTCCACGAAGGACACTCGGATATATCCGGTCGCCGGTGGCGGTAAACCGTGACGACCGTTACTTCAGGTTCCGGCGGAGCCGGGTGAAGAGTCGTGCGTTGCTCATGGCCACGATGCCGACGACGTCGTCGGGGTTGTCACCGTCTCGATAGGTCGCCACGAACTTCCTGTCCTCGATGGACCCATCTTCGACGCGAACGTCGTCCGTCGCTCGCCCGATGAACTGGATTCGCACCCCGTACTGGTCGGACCAGACGTAACCGCCGCCGGTGTGCGTCGCGACGGTCTCGCCCGCGAGCAGGTTGCGGGTGGCGACCTGTGCCTGTTCGGTCGCACTCGTCCAGTGCTCGGCGCGGTGTCCCGCGCAGTTCGCGACGTCGCCGACCGCGACGATGTTCCGCACGTTCGTCACGCCGCCGGCGTCGCACAGGACGCCGTTGTCGAGGTTGACCGGTCCGCCGGTGAGCCAGTCCGTCGCCGGCCGCGCGCCGATGCCCGCGACGACGACGTCGGCGTGGACGATCCGTCCATCAGCGAGGTTGATTCCGCCGTCGACGTTGACCGAGTCAACATTGATTCCCGTGATCAACGTTGATCCGTGGTCGCCGTGCAGGTGTCCACATGCGGCACCCATCTCGGCGCCCAGGACACGCGTGAGAGGCGTGGGGAGCGCTTCGACGACCGTGACGTCCTTGCCCAGAGCGCGCGCACTGGAGGCGATCTCAGCCCCGATGAAGCCGGCGCCGATGATGCCGACGTGCTGCGCGGTGCCGAACGCCTCGCGGAGCTTGATCGCGTCGTCCAGCGTGCGCAGGACGCGTGTGCCGGGAATCGTGCGCGGCAGGCCACCCGTCGCGATGACGATGCCGTCGGCCTCGACCGTCGAGTCGTCGCTGAGCGAGACCTCCCGGGCGGAGAGCAACCCGGTCGCCCGCACGCCGAGGCGCCACTCCACGTTCAGCGCGTCGAGGTCCTCCTGGTCCGCGAGCGGCACCGCCTCGACCTTGCCGAGGAGGAAGTCCTTCGAGAGAGGGGGCCGGTCGTAGGGGAGGTGGACCTCGTCGCCGACGACGACGATCCGTCCGTCGAACCCCTGTTGGCGCAGTGCCTGCGCCGACCTCAGACCGGCCAGTGAGGCGCCGATGATCGCGATGGTCTTCACGCCACGTCCTTGTTCACTTCGACATCGACATAGACCTCTCCATCCTCCACAAGGACGGGATGGGTCTTCACCGGTCTCTTGGCGGGGAGACCGGTGGGCTCGCCGGTGCGAAGGTCGAAGCTCGCGGCGTGCAGCGGGCACTCCACGAAGCAGCCTTCCAGCCAGCCCTCGCTCAGCGACGCGTCCTGGTGGGTGCAGGTGTCGTCGATGGCGTAGATGACGCCGTCGACGTTGAATAGGCCTATCGGCGCATGAGGGCCGACGATGCGAACCGCCTCCCCTGGGGGCAGGTCCATGAGAGCGCAGGCGCGGATCATCGTCGGCCTCCGTTGCGTGACGCGACACACGTTCCGAATGACGCAACACAATGTGCGGCTCCGGAGACCCGCCGTCAATAGTCCAGCAGGTTGTTTTGCCTGTCGATTACTGTTGCGCGATGGGCAACTCCGACTCGGCAGCTCAGGTGCAGTCCGTCGACAGGGCCATCAGCGTGCTCGAACTGCTGGCCCAAGGCGAGGCCGGTATCACCGAAATCGCTGGTGAGCTGGGTGTGCACAAGTCCACGGTGTCCAGACTCGTCTCCGTGCTGGAGTCACGAGGCCTGGTGGAGCAGCTCGGTGAGAGGGGCAAGTACGCCATCGGTTTCGGCGTGGTCCGGCTGGCCGGTGCCGCCACCGGCCGCATGGACCTCACCAAGCTGGGCCAGCCCGTCTGCCAGACCCTCGCGGACTCGTTCGGCGAGACCGTCAACATCGCCGTGCACGACGCCGGCGTCGCCATCAACATCACCCAGGCCCGCGGCTCCGCGGCCGTCTCCGCCGTGAACTGGATCGGCCAGCGCACGCCCCTGCACGCCACCTCGTCCGGCAAGGTCCTGCTCGCCTACCTGCCGGCGGACGAGCGCGCGCGCCTCGCGTCGTTGCCGCTCGACTCCTACACCGAGAACACGGTCGTGGACGCGTCACGGCTGCTCTCGGAACTGGAGGAGGTCGCGTCGCAGGGGTACGCGGCGTGCTTCGAGGAACTGGAGCTCGGGCTGCACGCGGTGGCCGTGCCGGTGCGCGGGCACCGGGGTGAGGTGGTGGCGGCGATGAGCGCGTCCGGGCCGTCGTACCGGTTGTCGCGGGAGCGGGTCGGCCAGATCGTGCCGACGATGTCGACGGCGGCGGCGGACCTCTCGGCGCAGCTCGGCTACTTCGCCGGCTGATCCGACCAGGGGGCCCAGCCCCAGTCGGCGTGGTCCGGCCAGGAGGTGCGGAGGCGTTCGGCGAGTGTGCCGCCGAACGCCACCGACGACTCGTGCGAGGCGTACGCGACCCAGTCGAGAGTCTCGTCGGTCCAGATCCCCTCAGCTCCGGTGTAGGTCGGTTCGAACGCGTCGAGGCCGATGAGGGAGCCCGGATCACCGTGCTCCCTGAGCTCGACCACCCGGTGCACCCCCATGTCCCGCAGAGCGTCGCGGACCTTTTCCGTGCCGGGGCCTTCCGTCACCGCGGCGGCGCTCACCACGAGCACGCCCGCCGGGACGTCCCCGCCGATCATCGGATGCCATGTGGTCCCCTGCGCGTCCCACCGTTCCGCCAACCGGTGGTGCCATCCCTCTGCCTCTTCGTCCCGGAGGACGCGCCAGTAGGGCAGCGGCTCCACCGCGAGGTCCTCGTCGTTCGACCAGACCTGGATCGCTTCGCCGAACAGCTCGCGTTCCTCGGCGGTCGCCTTCTTCTCGGTCCGGCTCAGGCGGGTGGTGAAGGCCGACTGGGCCGTCGCGGCGGCGGTGCTGAGGGCGTCGGCCACCACGTCGGGCGAGGGCAGGTCGTCGGGGTCCAGGCGTTCGACCTCGGAGAGCATCGCGTCCACCACGTTGTACCGGGGGTAGATCTGCTTGGCTTCCTTCGTGTAGCCGAGGAGGAACCGGCCGTCGTTCGGGAGTTCGGCGTACTCGGCGTGCAGCTTCTCGTTGCGGCTCATCAGGTACCTGCGCGCCATCGTGTGCAGGGTGATCGAGTCCATGCGCGGAACCTACCCGTTTGCCCGGTTCCGCGGACCAACCGACGTTGATCGCGCGAACGGCGGTATTGACAGCCGGACCCGCGAGCCGCAATTTGTTGCAGATAGCGGAACGAGTTCTGTTACTCGCAACTGTGGCGAAGGGGTGTCCTGATGCCTGGTGCAGTGCCTCGCGTGGTGCTCGTGGGGGCGGGGATCGTCGGGTGCGCGCTGGCCGACGAGCTCACCGAAAGAGGCTTCACCGACGTCACGGTTCTGGACCAGGCGGCGGGGCTCGCGGCCGGCGGGTCCAGCGGGCACGCGCCCGGCCTGGTCTTCCAGACCAACTCCTGCCGCAGCATGACGCAGTTCGCTCGCTACACCGTCGAGAAGTACACCGCGCTGGGCTGCTTCGACCAGGTCGGCGGCCTGGAGATCGCGACCTCGGAGACACGGCTCGCGGACCTGAGCCGCCGGCACGGCTGGGCCACGTCGTGGGGTGTCCACAGCCGCCTGATCGACGCGGACGAGGTCGCGCGGCTGCACCCGTTGCTCGACCGCGACCAGGTGCTCGGCGGGTTCCTGATCCCCACCGACGGCCTCGCTAGGCCGGTGCAGGCCGCCGAGGTCCAGGCCCGGCGCGCGATCGAACGCGGGGCGCGGTTCGAGTTCGGGCAGAAGGTCGTCGCGGTCGAAACCGCCGGCGACCGGGTCACCGGGGTGCGGACCGAGACCGATGTCTTCGCAGCCGACATCGTGGTCTCGTGTGCCGGGATGTGGGGGCCGGTGCTGGGCGAGATGGTCGGGCTGACCGTGCCGCTCGTGCCCATGGCCCACCAGTACGCGTTCACCGGCGACCTGAACGCTGACGCGGAGGCGTTGGCACGCCAGCCGATCCTGCGCCACCAGGAAGCCGACCTGTACTTCCGCTCGCACGGCCAGGCGCTGGGCATCGGCGCGTACGGGCACAAGCCCATGCCGATCCCCGCGCACGACATCACCGGCTCGGAGCTGCCGTTCACCAAGGAGGACTTCGAGCCGTCCTGGGAGTCGGCGGTGAACCTCATCCCCGCGCTGGCCGAGGCCGGCGTCGACCGCGGCTTCAACGGGCTGTTCTCGTTCACCAGCGACGGGATGCCGTTGCTGGGCGAGCACCCCGGCCTGAAGGGCTTCTGGGTCGCGGAGGCCGTCTGGATCACGCACTCCGCCGGTGTCGCGCGGTCGGTGGCCGAGTGGATCGTCGACGGGCAGCCGGAGCTGGACCTGCACTCGAGCGACCTCAACCGGTTCGAGCAGGTGCAGCTGGCGCCGGACTACGTGCTGGAACGCGGCTGCCAGAACTTCGTCGAGGTCTACGACGTGCTGCACCCGTTGCAGCCCATGGAAAGCCCGCGGCCGATCCGCACGAGCCCGTTCTACGGCCGTCAACAGGAGCTCGGCGCGTGCTTCCTGGAGGCGTCCGGCTGGGAACGGCCGCACTGGTACGAGGCCAACGCCGATCTCCCCGAGGTCGCCGAGGTGCCCGCACGAGGTGAGTGGGCGAGCCGGTTCTGGTCGCCGATCTGCGGGGCCGAGGCACTGGTGACGCGCAAGCGGGTCGCGCTGTTCGACATGACGCCGTTGAAACGGCTGGAGGTCGGCGGGCCGGGAGTGCTCGAGTTCCTGCAGCACATGACGACCAACAACCTCAACCGCAAGCCCGGCGCGGTCGTCTACACGCTGCTGCTGGACGAGCAGGGCGGCGTGCGCAGCGACCTGACGATCGCGCGCCTCGACGCCACGACGTTCCAGGTCGGCGCGAACGGCAACCTCGACCTCGACTGGCTCACCCGGCACGCGCCGGACGACGTCTTCATCAGGGACATCACGGCCGGAACGTGCTGCATCGGCCTGTGGGGTCCCAAAGCCCGTGACCTGATCAACGACATCCCGCACACCCTCGACACGCGGAAGGGCTACTTCACCGCGCAGAAGGCGTTCATCAAGAACGTCCCGGTGACGGCGCTGCGACTGTCCTATGTGGGCGAACTCGGCTGGGAGCTCTACACCACCGCGGACCTCGGTCCGAAGCTCTGGGACACGCTGTGGGAGGCCGGGCAGGGGCACGGGGTCATCGCCGCCGGGCGCGGCGCGTTCAACAGCCTGCGCCTGGAGAAGGGCTACCGGTCGTGGGGCACGGACGTGACGACCGAGCACGACCCGTTCGAGGCGGGGCTGGGATTCGCGGTGCGGCAGGACAAGGAGTTCCTCGGCAAGGGGTCCCTGCACAACCTCACCTCGACCAAGAAGCTCACGTGCCTCACGATCGACGACCCGCACAGCGTCGTCCTCGGCAGCGAACCCGTGTTCCACCAGGGCGAACCGGTCGGCTACGTCACGAGCGCCGCCTACGGGTACACGACCGGCCTCAACATCGCCTACGCCTGGCTGCCGAGCGAGATCGACGACGAGGTCGAGATCGAGTACTTCGGGCAACGGGTCAAGGCCCGGCCGGCACAGGAACCGTTGTTCGACCCCGAGATGAAGCGGCTCCGCGGGTGACCTACGACGTCGTCGTCATCGGGCTCGGCGGCATGGGCAGTGCCGCCGCGTACCGGCTCGCCCAGCGCGGGAAGCGCGTGCTGGGACTGGAGAAGTTCACGCCCGCCCACGCTCGCGGGTCGAGCCACGGCGGGTCGCGCATCACGAGGCAGGCCTACTTCGAGGATCCCGCGTACGTGCCGTTGCTGCTGCGGGCCCACGAGATGTGGGACCAGATCGAGTGCGACAGCGGCGAGCGGATCTTCCACCGCGTCGGCGGGCTCATCGTCGGCGGTCAGGACAGCGGCGCCATCACGGGTAGCCGGGCGAGCGTCGAGCAGTTCGGTCTGACACACGAGCTGCTCGACGCGTCCCAGCTCCGCCGGCGTTTCCCCGCGCTGAGACCGGCCGACGACGAGATCGGGCTGTACGAACCCGGCGCGGGCTTCGTCGTGCCGGAGACGTCCGTGTGGGGCCACCTCGCGCTCGCCGCACGTGCGGGTGCCGAACTGCGCTTCGAGGAGCCGGTGACGCACTGGGAGGCGGGGAAGGTCACCACGACCCGCGGCGCCTACGAGGCAGGGCACGTCGTGGTGTGTCCTGGTCCGTGGGCACCGGAACTGTTGGGAGGACTACGAATCCCGTTTGAGATCGAACGTCAGGTCCAGTTCTACTTCGATCCCCACGACGACTTCCGGGACCACCCGATCTACATCTGGGACCGTGCGGACGGCACGAACTTCTACGGCTTCCCCGAGCACGACGGCGCGGTGAAGGTCGCGTTCCACCACGGCGGCGAGATCTGCACGCCCGAGACCATCGACCGCACGGTGCACGCCCACGAGGTCGAGGCGATCGTGCGCGCCACCAGGTCACCGATGCCCGGCCTCGCCGGCACGTTCCGGCGCGCCACGACCTGCATGTACACCAACACCGCCGACCGGCACTTCGTCATCGCCCGCGAGAACGACGTGACGGTGGCGTGCGGCTTCTCGGGGCACGGCTTCAAGTTCGTGCCCGTCGTCGGCGAGATCCTCGCCGACCTCGTGATCGACGGGGCCACGCGGCACCCGATCGGCCTGTTCGACCCTGCTCGTCTGAGAGGCGGAGAATGACCGGCAGCCTGATCCCGACCCTCGAGGGCCGCTACTACACCGACCCCGCGATCTTCGCGCGGGAACAGGCGAACATCTTCGAGGAGATGTGGTTCTGCGCGGTGAGGTCGGGCGACCTCCCGAACCCAGGCGACTTCCGCACGGTGCAGGTCGGACGGGAGAGCGTGCTCATCGCCCGTGACCGCAAGGGCGGTCTCAACGCGTTCCTGAACGTCTGCCGGCATCGCGGCGCGCGGATCTGCGTCGACGAGGCCGGCAGCGTCAAACGGGCGTTCCAGTGCCCTTATCACGCCTGGACCTACGCGTTGGACGGAAACCTGATCGCCGCACCCAATCTCACCTCTATGCCGGACGTCGATCGCGTTGCGTACGGACTGACGAAGGTGCACTTGCGCGAATGGCTCGGCTACGTGTGGGTGAATCTCGCCGAGAATCCTCCGAGCTTCGAGGACGACGTCCTCAGTGCCGTGACAGAACGTTTGGGCTCACTCGACGGCATCGACGGGTACGAGATCGACCGGTTGTCCGTGGGCAGGCGGATCGTCTACGACGTCAAGGCCAACTGGAAGCTGATCATCGAGAACTTCATGGAGTGCTACCACTGCGCGACGATCCACCCCGAGCTCACCGAGGTGCTGCCCGAGTTCGCCGGCGGCTACGCGGCCCAGTACTACGTCGGGCACGGCGCGGAGTTCGGTGACGAGATCAAGGGTTTCACCGTCGACGGCGGCGAGGGGTTCGAGAAACTCTCTGCCCTGGAAGAGGAACGCGACCGGAAGTACTACGCGATCACCATCAGGCCGCAGGTGTTCATCAACCTCGTGCCGGACCACGTGATCCTGCACCGCATGTACCCGCTGGCGGCGGACCGGACGGTCGTCGAGTGCGATTGGCTCTACGCCAAGGAAGTGGTCGACACCGGCCGTGACGTCTCTCGCTCGGTCGAGCTGTTCCACCGGGTGAACGAACAGGACTTCGAAGCCTGCGAGCGATGTCAGCCCGCGATGGCCTCACGTGCCTATGCGCATGGCGGGGTGCTGGTGCCCTCGGAGCACCACATCGGCGGTTTCCACGACTGGCTCGTCCGCAAACTGGAATCAGCCGACTAGGGGATCGACTGGTCACCCGTGCACGCGAAAGCTGGCACGGGTGATGGAGCAGACGGACTTTCTGCTCCCCAACGGGGAGCACGAACACCTGCGCCGCATCCGGCTTCTGGCCGAACGCGCGGAGCGGACGGCGCACGACAGGTCCAACTTCGTGGGACCTCCGCCGTCGCAGCAGCACCTTGACATCCTCGCGGAGATCAAGAAGCTGACCGAGGAGATGACCGCGGCCGCCACGGCGCCCGTGACGTTCACGGCCACGACGGCGCCCGTGAACGTCAGGCGGGCCGAGACGTTGCCCCGGCCCGCCAGACCCGCGGACGACCTCGTCGTCCCCGGGAAAAAGTGACTGTCAGCGGCGCTGTCCGCGCACCATCTTCACGAGACCCTTCATCGTCTCCTCGAGCCCGGAGCCGAACGGGTTGTCGTGCACCAGGTACGTCCACGTCGAGCTCGGGCGCTTCACCCCGGCGTCGGTGAGGTCGTAGCCGTCGTCGGTGATCTTGGCCGCCTCGTACTTCTCCCTGGTGAGCTCCCAGGACTCCGGCACGATCTTGTTGAACGCCGGGATGGCCTCGCGGTGGAACTCGTCCAGCGGGTTCTGCCGGGCCAGCGCGCGCAGGTGGATGCCCTCGCGCAGGTCCGACAGGAACGTCAGGTGGTGCGTCCACAGGTCGTCGAGGAAGAACAGCGTGATCTTGCGGGCTGCCTCGCCGGCCACCTCGTCGGACACGCCTTCCTTCTTGCCGACCTTCTCCAGCGCCGCGTCCGTGCGCAGCACCACGTCGCGGTGCTTGAGCAGCAGGTCGCGCTGGTGCTCGATCAGCTTGTTGTAGCGCCACGTGTTGCGGTGGATCTCCAGGTCCACGCCCTCGGCCACGCGCTGCGCGTGCTCGAAGGTGTGCAGCAGGCCCTTGTCGTGCACCCGGCCGTCGTTGTCCACTTCGGACGGGTCCTCGGCGTCCGGCGCGTACTGGGTGATCAGCTCGTCCTGCATGGACGAGAAGAACACCGAACCGCCGGGGTCGCCCTGCCGGCCGGCACGGCCGCGCAGCTGGTCGTCCAGGCGTGAGGACGAGTGGCGGCCGGACCCGATCACGTACAGGCCGCCGAGCTCGGCGATCCGGTCGTGGTCCTCGCCCTCGTGGCCGCCGAGGCGGATGTCCGTACCGCGACCGGCCATCTGCGTCGAGACCGTGATGCGCTGGTACGAGCCGGCGTCGGCGATGATCGACGCCTCCTCGGCGTCGTTCTTCGCGTTGAGCACCACGCACTCGATGCCGGCGGCGCGCAGCTTGGACGAGATCCGCTCGGACTCCGCGACGTCGAGCGTGCCGACGAGGATCGGGCGGCCCGTCTCGTGGACCGTCTTGATCTCCTCGACGATCGCCTCCTCCTTCTGCTCCAGCGTCGCGTAGAGGCGGAAGTGCTCGTCCTCGCGGATGTTCTCCTTGTTCGGCGGGATCACGAGCACTTCCAGCTCGTAGAACTCCCGCAGCGTCTCGGCGACGGCGACGGCGGTACCGGTCATGCCGCAGCGCGTCGGGTAGCGCGAGAGCAGCGCCTGCACCGTCATCGAGTCGAGGATCTCGCCCGACTCCGTGGTCTGGACGTTCTCCTTGGCCTCGACCGCTGCCTGCAGGCCGTCCGGCCACCGCTGCAGCTTCGCGACACGGCCACGAGTGTCGTTGATCAGGTGCACCTTGCCGTCACGCACGATGTAGTCGACGTCGCGGTGCAGCAGCACCTGCGCGTGCAGCGCCACGTTGACCTTCGACAGCGTGGACGTCACGTGCTCCTGCGAGTACAGGTCGATCTCGCCGAGCGCGCGCTCGACGGCCTCGGAGCCCGCACCCGTGAGGAAGACGTTGCGCTCCTCGTCGTCGATCTCGTAGTGCAGGTTCTGCCGCAGCCGCTTCACCAGGTCCGCGATGACGGGGTCGGCCGCCTCCGAGGAGGTCGAGCCGGCGAGCACCAGCGGCACGCGGGCCTCGTCGACGAGCACCGAGTCGGCCTCGTCGATCAGCGCGACCTCGGGCTCGGGCACGATCAGGTCGTCGGGGTCCGTGGCGATCCGGTCGCGCAGGATGTCGAAGCCGATCTCGCTGACCGGCGCGTACGTGACCTCGCGCTGGTAGGCCTCGCGGCGCTCCTCGGCCTTCGAGCTGCCGTTGATCCAGCCGACGGAGACCCCGAGCAGCCCGTAGAGCGGGCCCATCCACTCGGCGTCGCGCTGGGCGAGGTAGTCGTTGACGCTGACCACGTGGACGCGCTTGCCCTTGATCGCGAACCCGGCCGCGGCCATGGCACCCGCGAGCGTCTTGCCCTCACCGGTCGCCATCTCGACGACGAGGCCGCTCAGCAGGCCCAGCGCGCCCAGCACCTGCACCTCGAACGGGCGTTGCCCGATGGCGCGCTCGGCGGCCTCCCGGGTGAGCGCCACGAGCTCGGTGTCCGTGCTCTCCCCGCGCAGCTTCTCGGCGTGGGCCGTCAGCTCCTCGTCGCTGAACGCCTTGAAGGCGTCCGCGTGTTTCTCCACGTCCTCGAGCATTGCCTGGAACGGGGTGAGGTCGACAGAGCCCGGTTTCTGCGCGAACCTGCGCATCCGCTGCTTCAAGCGCGCCATGAGAGTGGTCACGACGCGCCAACGTACGGCATCGGCTCCAGGTTCCGCAGAGGTCTTGACTGTGAAGGCCCGATTTGTCCGTTAGATCGGGCCCTCACAGCCTCTGATCAGGCCCGTTCCGGCTGGTGGGTCTCCGGCAGCTTGATCACCGACACGAGCGTGCACAGGCCCATGACCAGCAGGAAGGCCGACACGGACATCGACGTCCCGGTCGCGCCCAGCAGGGCCGTCATCACGAACGGTGTGCCGCCGCTGACCAGGATCGACGCCAGCTGGTACGCGAGAGAGGCGCCCGAGTACCGGACGTGCGCCTCGAACAGTTCACCCAGGTAAGCGGCGATCGGCCCGTACACGAGAGAGGACGCGATGCCTCCGACCGTGTTCGCGACGAACAGCAACAGCAGCGAGCCGGTGTCCACGAGCAGGAAGTACGGGAACGCCCACACGATGAGGCCGACCGTGCCCGCGATGATCAGCGGACGGCGTCCCATGCGGTCCGAGAGGTGCCCGGCGTAAAGGATCACCGGAATGCTCACGAGAGAGGACAGCAGGCTCACGACGAGCACCGACTCACGGCTGAGGCCGAGCGTGGTGGTCGCGTAGGACAGGACGCCCGCGATCGACACGTAGAAGATCGCGTTGGACGCGAACATCAGGCCCGCGCCGAGCAGGATCGGCTTGCGGTGCGTCCGGAGGGCCTCCTTCAGCGGTGCGTGCTTCACGGCCGGTGCGTCCGCACGGCGTTGCTGCATCTCCTTGAAGACCGGGCTGTCCTCGACCTTGAGCTGAATGAACAGCACCACGGGGAAGAGGAGCGCGCTCGCCAGGAACGGCACACGCCAGCCCCACGACGCGAACGCCTCGGGCGAGAGAGACGTCGTGGCACTGATGAAGGCGACGTTGCCCAGCAGCACGCCGATCGGCACACCGGCCTGCCCGAACGTGCCCGCGAAGCCGCGCTTTTTAGGCCCTGCGGACTCGGTCAGCAGCAGGACGACGCCGCCCCACTGCCCGCCGACCGCGATGCCCTGCAGGAACCGCAGCAACACCAGCAGCAGCGGCGCGCCGACGCCGATGGTCGCCGTCGTCGGCAGCAGGCCGATGAGGAACGTGGCGCCCGCCATCAGCGCGAGGCAGATGACGAGTGCCGGCTTGCGGCCGACCTTGTCGCCGACGTGCCCGAACACCAGGCCGCCGATCGGGCGCGCGATGAAGCCCGCCCAGAACGTGCTGAACGACAGGAGCAACGCCACGATCGGCGTCGCCTCCGGGAAGAACAACTTGGGGAACACCAGGGCCGCGGCTGTCGCGTAGATGAAGAAGTCGTACCACTCAAGACTCGAACCAACGAGTCCGGCTGCCATCAGCCGGCGTAAGGTCTTCTGTTCCGCAGGGGCGACGCTGACCACGGATTCTCCTTCACCACGTGTCGATGAACGGGCGTTTCTCCCCGGCAGAGCGGGAAGTCGAGGGGGCCAGCGCCGTGGCGATCCAGCGGCGCGTGTCGGCCGGGTCGATCACGTCGTCGATCTCGAAGACCGAGGCGACGTTGAGGGCTTTGCCGTGCTCGTAGGCCATCGCGACCATCTGGTCGTAGCGCTGCTTGCGCTCTCGCGGGTCCTCAATGGCGTCGAGCTCTTTCCTGAAGCCGAGTTTGATGGCGCCTTCGAGGCCCATCGGGCCGAACTCGCCGGTGGGCCAGGAGACGGCGAACTGCGGGACCTTGAGACTGCCGCCCGCCATCGCCTGCGCGCCGAGGCCGTACGCCTTGCGCAGGACCACGAGTCCGAAGGGGACGGTGAGGTTCGCGCCCGTCACGACCATGCGGGTCAGGTGGCGGACGGTGGCGGTGCGCTCGGCGTCCGGGCCGACCATGAAGCCCGGGGTGTCGGTGAGGGAGACGACCGCGATGCCGAACGCGTCGGCGAGCTGGAGGAAGCGGGCGCACTTGTCCGCGGCGTCGGCGTCGATCGCTCCACCATTGACCTTGGGGTCGTTGGCGATCAGGGCGATCGGGCGGCCTTCGACGCGGACCAGGGCGGTGATGATCGCCTTGCCGAAGCCCTCGCGGAGTTCGAGGACGCTGCCGGTGTCAGCGAGGGTGGTGATGAGGGCGCGGACGTCGTAGGCGCGCAGGCGGTTCTCGGGGACGGCGTGGCGGAGGAGGCGCTGGTCCGCGCAGCTCCAGGGTTGCCCGCCGCTGTCCAGCCCGTTGCTGGACGGCCCAAAATTGTCGGTGCTGTCTGGGATAATTGAATTCAGGGGTCCCCCTGGGCGCGCGGGCGAAGGCTGCGCACTCGCCGAGGGGACGCCTGCGGGAGCCTGGAAGTACGAGAGGTACTTCTTGGCGACGGCCACCGCTTCTTCTTCGGACCCCACCGCGATGTCCACCACGCCGTTGGGCACCTGCACGTCCAACGGCCCGATGTCCTCCGGCCGGAACACCCCGAGCCCGCCGCCCTCGATCATCGCCGGGCCGCCCATGCCGATGTTCGCGCCCTCCACCGCGATGATCACGTCGCACGTGCCCAGCAGCACCGCGTTGCCCGCGAAGCACCGCCCCGCCACCACTCCGATCAACGGCACCTGCCCGCTGAGCTGCGCGAACGCGTGGAACGAGCCGCAGTCGAGGCCGCTGACCATGCTGTGGTCGGTGTCGCCGGGCCGTCCGCCGCCACCCTCGGCGAACAGCACCACCGGCAGGTTCTCCTGCTGTGCCAGCGCGAAGAGCCGGTCCTTCTTCTGATGGTTGCGCAGGCCCTGTGTGCCAGCGAGCACGGCGTAGTCGTAGGACATCGCCACGACCCGTGAGCCGTTCACGACACCGATACCGGCCACCATGCCGTCAGCAGGCGTGCGTTCGATCAAGTCCTCGAGAGACCGGCGCCGGCGTTGTGCGGCGATCGCGAGCCCGCCGTACTCGACGAAGTCCGAACAGAGGTCCGCGATGTTCTCGCGGGCGGTCCGCCCACCGCGGGCATGCCGTCGAGCAGCGGCTTCAGGTCGTTCGAAGTCGTGGCGCACCAGCACTTCCGCCAGGTCCGCGCGCACGTGCTCCAGGTCGACCACAACAGAGTCCTCAGTGGACTCGCCAGCGCCGGACGCCAGCAGCTGTCCCTCGGACACGGTGTCGCCCACCGACACCAGCACCTCGCCGGACACCCGCACGACGTGCTGCATCTTCATCGCTTCCAGCACGACGGAAGTGCCATCGACGGCGACGACCGTGCCGGCCAGCGGAGCACGCATGCCCGACGTGGGCTCCTCGACGATGAAGTCGGTCGTGGCGCCGACGATGTCGCGAGCCAGCAACCCCCGAAGAAACTCCAGGTTCGTGGACACGCCCTCGACGCGGAACTCGCCCAACGCGCGCCGCGCGCGGTTCAGGGCGACGTCCAGGTCCTCGCCGTGCACCACGAGCTTCGCGAGCAGCCCGTCGTACCGCGTGCCGACCCGGTAACCGACGTACCCGTGCGTGTCGACGCGGACCCCAGGCCCGGACGGCGGCGCGAACGACGACAGCACGCCGCCCGAGGTCTGGTTCAGGCGCACCTGCACGGCGGCGCCGCGGTCGTGGGGCGTGTAGTCGACGTCGCCGCCCCACGCGAGCAGCAGCTGGGTGCGCACGAGGTCCACCCCGGACACCATCTCGGTCACCGTGTGCTCGACCTGCAGCCGCGGGTTGACCTCCAGGAACGCGAACGAGTCCCCGGACACCAGGAACTCCACCGTCCCGACGCCCCGGTAGTCCACGGCGGACGCGATCGCCACGGCCGCCGAGTGCAGGGCCTTGCGCAGCACCGGGTCCAGCAGGGGAGCGGGCGCGATCTCGACGACCTTCTGGTGCCGCAGCTGCAGCGAGCAGTCGCGGTCGCCGATCACCGCGGTCCCGACGAGCTGCACCTCGATGTGCCGGGCGGAGGGCATCAGTCGTTCGAGGTAGACGTCGCCGACCCCGAACGCCGCCAGCGCCTCCGCCCGGCACGCCTCGACCGCGCTGTCGAGGTCCTCAGGGCGCAGCACGGCCCGCATGCCCTTGCCGCCACCCCCGGCGACCGCCTTCACCATCACGGGGAACGAGCCGTGCTCCGCGTCCAGCACCGGAATCCCCAGCGACGCGGCCAACTCCCGTGCTCGCCGCTTGTCACCGAGCAGTTCCAGAACGTCAGCGGAAGGCCCGACGAAAGCGAGTCCACGAGCGGAACACGCCCGAGCGAACTCGGCGTTCTCGGACAGGAACCCCCACCCCGGATGCACCGCGACACACCCCTCGGCCGCGTCCAGCAACTGGTCGGCGTCGAGGTACGGCGAGGGTCCGCGCAGCGCCACGGCCCGGTCCGCGAGGGTCACGTGGAGCGAGGAAACGTCGTCCTCCGCGTACACCGCCACGGTGCGGATCCCCAGGTCAGCGGCGGCGCGCAGGACACGGACAGCCACCTCACCCCGGTTGGCGACGAGCAGCACGGCTTACCTCCTGAGCGACCGCTTAGTATGTGACGGCGATCGCATGTTGCCACCTGAAGTCAACGGAAGTCCATACGGAACCGATCGGGGTACTGAGGCGTCAACGGAACACTTCGCCGCAAACGGGCGATCCAGTTGGCAGACTCCCCGCAAACAGCAAGGGCTTCAGGAGGCCGCAGTGGTGTTCAAGAGGATGATGCGCGCGTTCGGCGTGGGCGGGCCGACTGTCGACACGGTCCTGACCAACCCCAACGTCAGGCCCGGCGAGGTGCTGTCCGGCGAGGTGCGCATCGCCGGCGGCGATCACCCGGCCGAGATCGACCACGTCACGCTCGCGCTGCTCACCCGCGTCGAGATCGAGAGCGGCGACAACGAGTACAACACCAACATGGAGTTCCACAAGTTCTCCGTCGGCCAGCGCATCATGGCCCAGCCGCACCAGAACCTCTCGCTGCCGTTCCAGGTCCCGGTGCCGTTCGAGTGCCCGCTCAACGTCGTGGGCGGCATGCAGCTCAACGGCATGCAGCTCGGCCTGCGCACCGAGCTGGAGGTCCGCGGCGCCGTCGACCCCGGTGACCTCGACCCGATCTGGGTGCACCCGCTGCCGTCGCAGGACGCCGTGCTCCAGGCGTTCGGGCACATGGGCTTCCGCTTCACCAAGGCGGACAACGAGAAGGGCCGCATCCACGGCGTGCCGCAGCAGCTGCCGTTCTACCAGGAGATCGAGTTCTACCCGCCGCCGCAGTTCGCGGGCCGCGTCAAGCAGGTCGAGCTGACGTTCGTCACGACGCCGGGCGAGCTGCACGTGATCCTCGAGGCCGACAAGCGCGCCGGGCTGCTCCGCGCGGGCGGTGACGCGTACGGCCGCTTCGCCGTGTCGCACCAGCAGGCCGTCGGCACGGACTGGACGGCGACGATCAACCAGTGGATGAGCCAGGTCTCCGGCAGCCGCTGGTAACACCCGAACGGTCGAACGCACTACGCCTCATGCTGCAGGATCCGTCCTCTGAAGGGATGATCTCGGCCAAGATCCGAAATCATCGCGGAGGAGGCGGACATGGGCATCGGCAGCATCATCGGTGCGCTCGTCATCGGTCTGATCCTGGGCGTGCTCGGCCGGCTGTTCGCGCCGGGCAAGCAGAGCATCCCGATCTGGCTGACGATCATCGTCGGCATCGCGGCCGCGTTCCTCGGGACGTGGATCGCGCGCCTGCTCGGCGTGGAGGACACGCCCGGCATCGACTGGATCGAGCTGATCGTCCAGATCGTGGTCGCCGCGATCGGCGTCTCGGTCGTCGCCGGGATGTACGGCAGGAAATCAGTCAGTTAGGCCGGACCATCCGCAGGACGAGGTCGGCGTACATCGCGCCGATCTCGTCCGGGGTCCGCTTCCCGCCCGGCTGGTACCAGCGCGCGACGTCGATGCACAGCGACAGCACGGCCAGGGTCGCGCCCTTGAGGTCGGGAACGTCGAACACGCCCTCCTCCACGCCGTCCGCGATGTAGGACCGCATCCGCTGCTCGATCTGCCGGCGCAGCTCCGCCACCTGCTCGTGGTGTTCGGGAGAGAGCGCGCCCAGTTCGTACTGCACCACCCGCGCCGTCGTGTGGAACTCCGCGTGCCATCCCGCGAACGTCGCCACGGCGTTCCTCAGCCGCTCCACCGCGCCGTCGCCTTCGATGCTCGACAGCAGCGCGAGCGAGGTCTCGTGGCCGACGAGCGAGATGTTGAAGAGAAGCTCCTCTTTGGACCGGTAGTGGATGTACACCGCCGCGGGTGACATCCCGGCCAGCGAGGCGATGTCCCGGGTCGTCGTGGCGTGGTATCCCTTGCCTGCGAACGCCTGGACGGCCGCGATGAGCATCCGGCGGGCGGCCTCGGGCGTGACCGTGCTCCACGTCTTGTCGAGCAGCGCGAACCCGTCCAGTCCGGTCGTCGTCATCGGGTGGCTCCCAGCGTGTTGACAGGTGATGGATCGTACTGCACGCTAAGCGTGCGCTTAGCTCTAAGCAACCGCTTAGTATGGAGGTTAGTCGTGCAGCGGACGCTGTTCAACGAGGATCACGCCGCGTTCCGGGAGTCGGCGAAGGCGTTCGTCGAGCGCACGATCACCCCGAACGTCGAGAAGTTCATCGAGCAGCGGGTGATCGACCGCGACGTGTGGCTGGAGGCCGGACGCCAGGGCCTGCTGGGTCTCGAGATCCCGGAGGAGTACGGCGGCAGCGGCGCGAACGACTACCGCTTCAACACCGTCTTCGCCGAGGAGTTGTGCCGGGTCAACGCCGCGGTCGCGTCGTCGCTCGGCATCCACGGCGACGTCGTGGCGCCCTACCTCGTCGACCTGTGCACCGAGGAGCAGAAGCAGCGCTGGCTGCCCGGCATGTGCACCGGCGAGATCAAGACCGGCATCGCGATGACCGAACCGTCCGGCGGCTCCGACCTCGCCGCGTTGAAGACCAACGCCGTGCGCGACGGTGACGACTGGATCCTCAACGGCTCCAAGACGTTCATCACCAACGGCTACACCGCCGACATGATCGTCGTCGCGGCCCGCACCGACCCGTCCAAGGGCGCGCGCGGCATCACGCTGTTCGCCGTCGAGGACGGCATGCCCGGTTTCGAGCGCGGCCGCAAGCTCGACAAGGTCGGCCAGCACCCGTCCGACACCGCGGAGCTGTTCTTCTCCGACGTCCGCCTCTCCGCCGAGCACATGATCGGCGACGAGGGCCAGGGCTTCATCTACATGATGGAACGCCTGCCGCAGGAGCGGATCGGTGGCGCCATCTCCAACCTGGCGCACGCGCAGGGCGTTTTCGACGAGACGCTCGAGTACGTCAAGGAGCGCAAGGCCTTCGGCCAGGCGATCGGCAAGTTCCAGCACAACAAGTTCCTGCTCGCCGAGCTGCGCACGAAGCTGGACGTCTCGCAGGCGTTCATCGACACGCTGACCATGCAGCACGTCCGCGGCGAGCTGAGCCCGGTCGAGGCGGCGCAGGCGAAGTACTGGAGCGCCGACATCGAGAACGAGGTCATCGACGCCTGCGTGCAGCTGCACGGCGGCTACGGCTACATGACCGAGTACCGCGTCGCCCGCGCGTGGATGGACGCCCGCGTCACGAAGATCTGGGCGGGCTCCAACGAGATCATGAAGGAACTCATCGGCCGCGACCTGGGCCTGTAGGGAGAACGGCATGCCTGAAGCAGTCATCGTCTCCACCGCCCGGTCGCCGATCGGCCGTGCCCGCAAGGGGTCTCTCGCGTCGTTGCGGCCGGACGACCTGGCCGCGCAGGTGATCTCGGCCGCGCTGGGCGACATCCCGGCGTCCGAGATCACCGATCTGCACCTCGGATGCGCCGAGTCGCAGGACGAGCACGGCCAGAACATCGCGCGCCGCGTCGCCGTGCAGCTCGGGCACGACTCGTTGCCCGGCACGACGGTCAACCGGTTCTGCGCGTCCTCGGTGCAGACCGCGCGGATGGCCTTCCACGCCGTCAAGGCGGGGGAGGGCAACGCGTTCATCTCGGCCGGCGTCGAGTGCGTCTCCCGGTACATGCACGCCGGCGCGCCGTCGTTCAACCCGCTGTTCGCCGAGGCGCAGCAACGGACTCTCGACACGGCCGCGTCCAACACGCCGTGGACCGACCCGCGGCTCGAAGGCAAGCTGCCCGACTACTACATCGCGATGGGCCAGACGGCCGAGAACGTCGCGACGCAGATGGGCATCTCGCGGCACGACCAGGACGAGTTCGGCGTGCGGTCGCAGAACCTCGCGGAGAAGGCGATCGCGGACGGGTTCTTCGCCCGCGAGATCACGCCCGTGACGCTGCCCGACGGCACGGTCGTCTCGACCGACGACGGCCCGCGCGCCGGGGTGACCCTGGAAGCCGTGTCGTCGCTGAAGCCCGTCTTCCGGCCCGAGGGCACGATCACCGCCGGCAACTGCTGCCCGTTGAACGACGGCGCGGCCGCTGTCGTGATCATGAGTGACGTGCGGGCACGCGAGCTCGGGCTGACCCCGTTGGCGCGCATCGTGTCCACGGGTGTTTCCGGCCTCTCGCCGGAGATCATGGGCCTCGGCCCGGTCGAGGCCACGAAGCAGGCGCTGGGCCACGCCGGTCTGTCCATTTCGGACATAGACCTGGTGGAGATCAACGAGGCGTTCGCCGTGCAGGTGCTCGGGTCCCAGCGCGCGCTGGGCATCGACATCGACAAGCTCAACGTGCACGGCGGGGCGATCGCGCTGGGCCACCCGTTCGGCTCGACCGGCGCGCGGATCATGACGACGCTGATCAACGGCATGCGGGCCCGCGACGCCCAGTTCGGCCTCGAGACGATGTGCGTCGGCGGCGGTCAGGGCATGGCGATCATCCTGGAAAGGCTTTCGTAGTGGGAATCCTCGACAAGTTCCGTCTCGACGGGAAGGTCGCGATCGTCACCGGCGCGTCCTCGGGTCTCGGCGTCGCGTTCGCTCGCGGCCTCGCCGAGGCGGGCGCGGACATCGTGCTCGCCGCCCGTCGCGCGGACAAGCTGAAGGACACGGCAGCCCTGGTCGAGGCGGTCGGACAGCGCGCTCTGGTCGTGCAGGCCGACGTCTCGAAGCCCGAGGACTGCCGCGAGGTCGCCCGTGCGGCAGCCGAGTTCGGCACGGTCGCGGTGCTCGTGAACAACGCCGGTGTCGCGTCGGCCGTCCCGGCGTCGCGCGAGACGCCGGAGGAGTTCCGCGGCGTCATGGACGTGAACCTCAACGGCGCCTACTGGATGGCTCAGGCCGCCGCGTCGGTCATGAAGTCCGGCGGCTCGATCATCAACATCTCCAGCGTGCTCGGCCTAGTCACCGGCGGCATCCCGCAGGCCGCGTACTCGGCGTCGAAGGCCGGTCTGCTCGGCCTGACGCGGGACCTGGCGCAGCAGTGGACCGGGCGCAAGGGCATCCGGGTGAACGCGATCTGCCCGGGGTTCTTCTCCTCGGAGATGACCGACCAGTACCCGCCCGGGTACCTCGAGAAGATGCAGGCCTCTCTGCCATCCGGGCGAATCGGTGACCCGGAGGAACTAGCCGCGGCCGTTCTCTTCCTGGCCTCCCCGGCGGGCGGTTACGTTACTGGCGAGACGCTCGTCGTCGACGGTGGTGCCGTGATCGTCTGACTCCAGGGGGAGCCGTGCGGGAGCCCGAGTTCAAGGTCGTCGACCCGCGAAGACGGTTCCTGCTGTGGTTCGTGCCGCCGCTGGCGGTGTTCGTGTGCGGGCTGGTGGTGCTGCTGGTGTCAGGGCACATCACCGGCCCGTTCCGGTCTGTCACGGTGGTGCGGGCGCTGTTCGCGTCCAAGCGCGACTTCTTCCAGGACGAGCAGGTCAAGCGCATCCTGATGGCGCGCGGCTACCAGGTGCACGTGACGCCGATCGGCTCCCGGGACCTGGCCGACAAGCCCGACCTCGACTCGTACCACTTCGTGTTCCCGTCGGGACATGTGGCGAACGAGCACGTGAAGTCGCGCCGGGCCGGCAAGCACGTCGTGCCGTACCGGCCGTTCTTCACCCCCGTCGTGCTGGCCACGTTCCGCGAGTACGCCGAGGCCTTGAAAGAGGCGAATGTCGCGCAACCGCACGGCCAGAGCGAGAAGCCTCTCTACTACAACCTCGACATGGCCGCGTTGAAGAAGCTGGCCGACGACGCCACGCGGTGGAACCAGCTCGGCCTGGCCAACGGCAACCGGGTCATCGTGCAGTCGCCGGATCCCTGCAAGGCCTACTCGGGCGCGACGCTCGTCGGGTTCTTCGCGACCGCCTTCGGTGACGAGCCACCGCAGACCGTCGAGGCCGCGGAGAAGCTGGCGCTGGACGTCAAGCCGTACGTCGACGCGCAGGGCCAGGCCGGCGAGGACATGGCCCCGAAGTACTTCGTGCCGGAGGGCCGCACGCACGCCGTCATCGCCGTGATCTACGAGCACCAGTACATCGCGTACCAGTTGCGGCAGAAGAGCATCGACACCGAACGCGTGCTGCTGTACCCGAAGAAGCAGCACCAGAGCACGCCCGAGCTGATCTCGTTCACGCCGGAGGGCGACCGCATCGGCGAGCTGATGATGAACGACCCCGAACTGCGGCAGCGCGCGGTCGAGCTGGGCTTCCACTCGCTGGGCTGGAACGGGGAGACCGGCGCCGACTTCGGCGGCTACATCGCCGGCCGCGGGCTCCCGGAGCCGCCCGCCGGCGAGGAGGGCAGGGTGCAGCTGCCCAAGGCGGAGCTGTTCGAGCGCATGCTCGACGTCGTCGGCGACTGCAAATGAGGGCTCTGCTCGCGCTGCTGCTCCTGCTGGCGGCGTGCACGCCGAGCACCCCGCCGCCGGTGCGCCTGAAGGTGCTGGCGAGCACCGAACTGGCCGACCTCGGGCCGGTGCTGGCGGAGCTGAAGAAGGCCACCGGCGTCGAGTTGGCGGTCGAGCACCGCGGCACGGTCGAGGCCAGCTCGTCGCTCGCCGGGTTCGACCTGGCGTGGTTGTCCACCAACAGGTTCCTGCGGTTGCGGGGTGCCGAGCCCGAGCTGGCGACGAGCGTCATGACGTCCCCGGTGGTGCTCGGCGTGAAAGCCTCGAAGCGAGCAGTGCTGGGGGAGCGGCCGACGTGGGCGGACGTCGCGGACCGCGCCGCGCTGGGCCAGTTCCGGTACGGCATGGCCGATCCGCGCGTGTCCGGTGGCGGGATGGCCGCGTTGATCGGCGTCGCGACGGCGGCCGCGGGCACCGGTGCGCCGTTGCGGCCCGAGGACGTGAGCTGCGACCGGCTGCAGGGATTCCTCGCGGGACGCGCGTTCGACGTGCCGGACCCGGTCGGCGAGTTCACCCGCCGGTCCGATGTGGACGGGGTGGTCGCGCACGAGTCGGAGTTGTTGTCCCTGAACGCCTCCTTGCCGGAGCCGTTGGAGATCGTCTACCCGCGTGACGGCATCATCCTGTCGGACTACCCGCTCATGCTGCTGAAGCCCGAGCACCGGGCCACGTACGACCGTGTGGTCGAGTGGCTTCGAGCGCCCGCCGCCCAGCAGATGATCGCCGACCGCACCTGGCGCCGCCCCGTCGACCCTTCCGTGCAGCGCAACGAGAAGCTGCGCGCCGACCTCGGCACCGCGCTCTACTTCCCGGACAGATCCGAGGTGATCGACCGGCTGCTGCTGTTCCACGACCGCGCGGGCGACGGGCGTCAGGTGGTCTTCGTGCTGGACTACTCGACATCCATGCGGGGCGCGCGGCTCGCCGGGCTGCGGGAGGCGTTCGCGTCGCTCAACGGGTTCGACCGCTTCTACGTCGGCGAGACCGTGACGATCATCCGGTTCGCGGGCACCGTGCTGGAGGAACGCTCGATCACCGTGCGAGGCCGCGAAGACCTCGACGCGTTGCTGTCCGTCGTGGCGTCCGACGACCTGAGGGACAACACGGCCATCTGGGCGGCGTTGGACCGCGCCCTGCAACTGGCCCGGGGTGAGGCGGCGGTGGTGCTGATGACCGACGGCGAGAACAACGCGGGCCCGTCGGTGGACGAGTTCCTGCGCGTGGGCAGGGGAGAGGTGCCGGTGTTCCCGATCCGGTTCGGCGAGGCCTCGACGGCCGAGCTGGACCGGGTCGCGCAGGCGAGCGGCGGCCGTCTCGTGGAGGCGGGCGCGAAGTCGTTGCTGGAGGCGGTGAGGGAGATCCGTGGCTGTCGATAGGGCGCTCTGGTGGTCGGTCTCGTGGGGCTGGATCCTGGTGTGGGCGGCGACAGTCGTCGCGCTGGTCGTGGTCGGCGTGCTCGCGTGGCAGTGGCTGCGCCGTCGAGACCCGGAACCCGAGGTGCCCGGCCTGCTGTTCTACGTGCACGGCCAGCGGATGATCAACCTCTGCAAGATCGGCCGCTACGACGACGCCGTCACCCGCCAGTTCGTCAAGCAGATCACCGTCACCAAGAACGGCAAGCTGCAGGTCGGCCCGAGCGAGTTCGGCATCGGCGTCGACGGCTCGGTGGTCGAGCAGAACACCGACACCTACGAGAAGCCGGCCACGGAGATCGACGTGATCGGCGTGGTGCTGGCCGGCCTGCGCGCGGGCCACGGCGTGGTCGACGTCGACCTGACGAACGCAACGATCCGCGCGGACGACGCGTGGCGGCGGTCCAAAGCCAAGCGGCTCAACGACATCCGCGACTACGTCTCGTTGCACGGCCGGTTCGAGGCCGCTGCGGGCCAGGACCCGGCGGTGCTGATCGCGCCCGTCGGGGAGCACAAGGTACGGGTGGAGTGCGACAACGCGAGCCTGCGCGACACGCTGCCGCCCGGCCAGTTCAACGCGCGCTGCCTGGGCAAGGTCCAGTCGTGGAACGCGGCCACCGGCGAGATCGTGGTACTGCCGGTCGTCGTATTCCAGTAGACGCGTGGGGGACGATCAGCGCGTGATCGCGTTGGATGAAGTGCTGGTCGTCGACGTGGAGTCGACGTGCTGGGAGGGCGCGCCGCCGCCCGGTGAGACCTCGGAGATCATCGAGATCGGGATCTGCCCGCTCTCGGTGGCGTCTGGGGTACGGGGTGAGCGGCGTTCGGTGCTGGTGCGGCCCTCGCGGTCGTCGGTCAGTCCGTTTTGCACGCAGTTGACGACGCTGACCACGTCGCAGGTCGCCGACGGTGTCTCGTTCGCCGAGGCCTGCGCCTTGCTGCGCAAGGAGTACCGGTCGGACCGCCGGGTCTGGGCCTCGTACGGCGACTACGACCGGAAGATGTTCGAACGGCAGTGCGCGGACTTCGGTGTCCGGTACCCGTTCGGACCGCGGCACCTGAACGTCAAGACGTTGTTCGCGCTGGTGCACGCGTTGCCGCGGGAGGTCGGCATGGCCGAGGCGGTGCGGCTCGCCGGGAAGAAGATCGACGGCACGCACCACCGCGGCCACGACGACGCGTTCAACATCGCGGGGCTGCTGGCCGGTCTGCTCCGGCGGTGAGATCACCTGTTCGGAGGATTCCAGTCGATGCCGACCGTGCAGACACGGGTGGCGTCCCTCCACACCGTGATGGCGAACGTGCCCGCATCCGCTGACATTCGCGTGAGGTACTCGGTCGCGCAGGCGACCGTGTAGCGGGACTTCCAGTCGGCTTCATTCCTTATGTACCAACCATGATCTGTCACGGCCTCGACGTAGGCGAGGGTGAGCCGGCCGTTCTGGCCGCGCCGGTGGTACTGGATGCTGTGGACGTACTCCATGAGGTGGACGGTCCTCAACGGAACTCGCCGGCGTGATTCACGAATGTCAGATCTCGTCCGTAACGTTTGGGGTATGTCCGACCCCACGTTCCGGCAGGTTCGCCTCGGTGACGCGTTGAAGAGGCTGCGCGAACGGAGCGGGCTGAGCCAGCGCGAGGCGGCGTACCGCCTCCGGTACAACTACCAGAAGCTGAGCCGCATCGAGAACGGCCAGTTGCCGGAGTACCACGGCATGCGCGCGATGCTCGACCTCTACGGGGTGCTGGTGGCGGAAGAGGCGCCGTACATCGAGATGTGGGAACGGGCCAGCGAGAAGGGCTGGTGGCATCCGTACGGCATCGAGGACCTCGGCTACATCAGCCTGGAGCACGACGCCATTCGGGTAAGCGCGTTTTCCCTGGGTTACATCCCCGGTCTGCTGCAGACCGAGAGCTACATGCGGGCGGTGTTCCAGGGCTGGCAGGTTCAGCGATCACGGAAGTGGATCGAGAACGAGGTCGCGGTTCGCATTCGACGGCAGGAACGGCTCGCCGGAGAGCTGAGCTATCACGCGATCATCGCCGAACCGGCCTTCGCTCAGGCAGATCGTGAGCAGTTGCTGCACATCAATGACGTGGGTGCGCGGCTCAATGTGTCGGTGCAGGTACTGCCGAGCGTCGCAGGTCTGAACGACGGGTACAACGGATCGTTCCTCCTGCTGGACTTCGCTTACCCCGGTGATATGACAGTGCTCTACGTGGAGCATCCCGCTGGAGCCGCGCACGTTGAGAATGTTGCGCAGGTGAAGGCCAGTAAACTGGTCTTCAAGCACCTCTCGAAGCTGGCGCTGACTCCAGACGAGTCCGCCGAGTGGGTCGGGAGGTTGGCTGCCGAGAGGTAGGAATTGACATGTGGCGCAAGAGCAGCCGCAGCAATGGCGCGCAGGGTTCCGACTGCGTGGAGATCGCCCTGGACGGCTCCGCTGCTCGCATCCGTGACTCCAAGGGTCAGGCGGACGCCACCGTCGTGGCGCCCGCCTGGGGTGCGTTCCTTGCACTGGTCAAGGCCGCAGACCAGCTCAGAAAGTGATCACATCGGCCGTGTTCGGGTTCGTCTTGCCCGCCACCACCGCCCGCCACACCTCGACCAACTCCTCCGGCCCGCTGTGCTCGACCACGCCCACCCAGCTACCCGCCTGCGCCGTGAAGCCCCGCCAGGCCTCCCCGAACCGCTGAGCCAGCCCGTCGGAGCCCCAGTCGGCGGTGCGCTTGCGCAACTGCTCCGGCGCGAAGAAGAACTCCGAACGCGGGTCCTGCGACGCCGTCTGGTGGGTCAGCCCGATCGAGATGTCCTTCACCAGCGAGGTGCCCAGCAGGTCGTGCAGCGCCGACCGGACGTCGTCCGACCCGTTGAAGTCCAGGTACACCGAAGGTTCGACGTCCACCGAAGCGCCGTAGGGGAGCACGGTGTCGTAGAGGCCGAGGCTCTCGGTGAATTCCACGTTGCGGGGCGAGGTGAGCCCCACCAGCCGGACTCCACGGTCACGCAGGCACTGGGCGGTGCCGAACGCCGTCTTGCTGGACGCCGACGAGATCACGACCGTGCGGGCGCCGTGGAAGTCGTTGTCCACGAGCCGGTCGGCCAGCAGGAACGACGTCAGGAACAGCGGCCGGTACAGGACCTGCAGGTTTTCTAGCGACTCGTCGTACGCGGGGTCCTGCGAGGTGACGAGGTAGCTGTTGTAGACGGCCGGCAGGTCCGCGCGGTGGTCGGCGGTGTCCACGAAACCGGACGAGGTCAGGCGGGCGCGCACGACGAGGTGGCTCGCCATCGGCAGGTAGCCGTAGACGCGGGTGCCGGTGGGCAGTGCGTCCAATGTGGAGTCGACGACGTCGGCGAAGCCCCAGACCGGGACCACGCCCTGGCCGTCGCTGCCGGCGGGGAAGAAGCGCCAGTAGCCGATGAGGTCGCCGATCACGCCGTACGTGACGTTGTTGGCGGTGAGGCCCACCCGGCTGACGCGGAGCAGCACCTCGCAGTCCGACAGTTCGGCGAGCTCTGGGCGTTCGTCGTGCAGCACTTCGGTTTCGGTGAGGTCGCCGCGGTCGGCGACCACGGTCCAGCTGCTGATCATTGCCTGGATTCTCCTTGGTCGGGAGGTACGCTCCGAACGTGACCGTGCCTGAAAGACTGATCGACGCCGCCACCCGCCTGTTCGCGGACAAGGGGTACGAACGCGTCGCCGTGCAGGAGATCGTGGAGCACGCCGGTGTCACCAAAGGCGCTATGTACCACTACTTCGGGTCGAAGGACGACCTGCTGCACGAGATCTACGGGCGGTTGCTGCGCTTGCAGACCGAACACCTGGAGAAGATCGCGTCGAGCACCGGGCCCGTCACCGAACGGCTGCGCGAGGCCGCGATCGACGTCATCGTCACCAGCGTCGACGACTTCGACGCCGCCAAGGTGTTCTTCCGCTCGATGAACCACCTCTCGGCCGAGAAGCAGAAGGAGGTGCGGGCGGAGCGGCGGCGTTACCACGAGAAGTTCCGCGGGCTGGTCGAGGAGGGCCAGCAGGACGGCACGTTCCGCGCCGACGTGCCCGCCGACGTGGCCACGTACTACTTCTTCGGCTCGCTGCACCAGCTCGGCACCTGGTACCGCCCGGACGGCGACATGCCGCCCGGACGGCTGGCGGAGCACTACGCGGACCTGCTGATCCGCAGCCTCCAGCCCTGATCAGGGCACGATCACGCTGACGATCTCGGCGACGCACGCGGGCTTGTCGCTGCCCTCGATCTCGATGACGACCTTGGTCACGAGCTGCTTGCCCAGCGCGATGTCCGTGACGTCCAGCAGCTCGACCCCGCCGCGCACCCTGGCGCCGACCAGCACCGGCTGCGGGAAGCGGACCTTGTTGCTGCCGTAGTTCACGCCCATCTTGATGTTCTTCACGGTGTAGACGTCCCGCACCAGGTACGGCACTAGCGACAACGTCAGGTAGCCGTGCGCTACGGGTCCGCCGAAGGGGCCCTTGGCGGCCTTCTCGACGTCGATGTGGATCCACTGGTGGTCCAGCGTCGCGTCGGCGAACAGGTTGACCTGCTCCTGCGTGACCTCGTGCCACTCGCCGAACCCGAGGTGCTCGCCCTTGGCGGCGACCAGCTCGTTGATGGTCTCGAAAGCGCGCATGGTCCTCAGTCCTTCGGTCCGCCGGCGACGTAGATGACCTGGCCGGACACGAACCCGGCACCCTCGCTGACGAGGAACGACGCGGTGTGCGCGATGTCCTCGGGCTGACCGACGCGCGCGACCGGGATCGCCTGCGCCGCACCGGTGAGGAAGTCGTCGAACGAGATCTTCATGCGCTCGGCCGTCGCCTTGGTCATCTCGGTGGCGATGAAACCGGGCGCGATCGCGTTGACCGTGACGCCGAACTTGCCGAGCTCGATCGCGAGGGTCTTCGTGAAGCCCTGCAGACCGGCCTTGGCGGCGGAGTAGTTCGCCTGGCCGCGGTTGCCGAGAGCACTCGTGCTGGACAGGTTGACGATGCGGCCGAAGCCTTCCTTCGTCTGGAACGCCTGCACGGCCTTACTCATCAGGAACGCACCGCGCAGGTGGACGTTCATGACCGTGTCCCAGTCCGCGGAGGTCATCTTGAACAGCAGGTTGTCGCGCAGCACGCCCGCGTTGTTGATCAGCACGGTCGGCGCGCCGAGCTCCTCGGCGACCTTCGTGACCGCGGCGTTGACCTGCTCCTCGTCCGCCACGTCGACCTTGAGGCCGATGGCGCGCCCACCGCTCGCGACGATCTTGTCGGCGCCGTCGAGCACGCCCTGCTCGTCGAGGTCGAGCAACGCGACGGCCAGGCCGTCCGCGGCGAGGCGCTGCGCGACCGCGGCACCGATGCCACGAGCCGCGCCGGTGACGATCGCAACCCTGTCGGCCACGGGTCCTCCTTCGGTTTTCGGTGTGGTGAGCTAAGCAAGCGCTTAGTAACGTACCTATCAGTCCGCTTGACGTCCAGGTCTGTGCGGACGACCATACCGACTGGTCGGAATGTGGCAATTCGAGGAGGCAGGTGCCCGTGGACTTCACCGGCAAGGTCGCGCTCATCACCGGCGGATCCAACGGCATCGGCGCCGCGTCCGCCCGGCGTCTGGCATCGCTCGGCGTGCACGTCGTGGTCGCTGATGTGGACGCCGACCAGGGCAAAGCCGTAGCCGATGAGATCGGCGGCGTGTTCGTGCGGTGCGACGTGACTCAGGCTCAGGACTCGGCCGAGGCCGTGGCCGTCGCCGTCCGGGAGTTCGGTGGGCTCGACATCGCGTTCTTGAACGCCGGCATCGGCACCGGGTGCTCGCTGGGCGACGACTTCGACGTCGAGACGTACCGCCGTGCGATGGCCATCAACCTCGACGGGGTTGTTTACGGTGCCCACTACGCGTTGCCCGAGGTGCGCAAGCGCGGCGGCCAGATCATCGCCACCGCCTCGATGGCCGGTCTTATGGCCATGCCTGGCGATCCTGTCTATGGAGCCAACAAGGCCGCTGTCGTCGGTCTCGTGCGTTCGCTCGGTGGCGCGTATCCGGACGTGCGCGTGAACGCGTTGTGTCCTGGTTTCGCCGACACCAACATCATCGTGCCGCTGCGGTCGACGCTGGAGGAGATCGGCATGCCGATCATCCCGGTGTCCGCCGTCGTGGACGGCTTCATGTCCATTGTGGAGGGTTCGGGCACGGGCGAGGCCTGGTTCGTGCAGGCCGGCCGTCCGTCGGAGCCGTTCGGGTTCCGCAACCCGCCCGGGCCCCGCAACGCCGACGGCTCGCGCATCGGTGCTGCCTCCCTGGACCCCGTTTCCATCGCGCTTGAGGAGAACTGACCGTGCGTGCCATCCAGATCACCGAGTTCGGTGGGCCCGAGGTGTTGCAGCAGGTGGAGCTGCCCGATCCCGTTGCTGGGGAGGGGGAGGTGCTGATCTCCGTTTCGCGGGCTGGGTTGAACTACGCCGACACGCATCAGGCGGAGAACTCGTACCTAGCTCAGATGACGCTGCCACTGGTGCCTGGTGGTGAGGTCGTCGGGGTTACTGCTGATGGTCGCCGGGTTGTGGCGCTGACCAAGAACTCCGGTGGGTACGCGGAGAAGGCTGTGGCGCCTGCGCTCACCACCTTCGACGTTCCCGATGGTGTGGACGATCTGACGGCGTTGTCGTTGATCGTGCAGGGGGCTACTGCCTGGTTGCTGCTGCGGAAGTCGACTCACATGGAGGCCGGTGAGTCGGTTGTCGTGCACGCCGCTGCTGGTGGGGTGGGGACTATCGCGGTGCAGTTGGCCAAGTTGTGGGGTGCGGGGCGGGTCATCGCCACCGCTTCTTCTGAGGAGAAGCGGAAGCTGGCGCTTGATCTTGGGGCTGATGTCGCGATCGACTCCCGTTCAGAGGACATGACTGCCGCGTTGAAGGAAGCCAATGGTGGGCGGCGGGTTGACGTCGTGTTGGACATGACTGGAGGTGCTACCACTGACCAGTCGTTGGTTGCGTTGGCTCCGTTTGGGCGGCTTGCGTTTTATGGGATGGCCTCGCGGGAGAGGCCGAAGCCGGTCGACCTTGGGGCGTTGTTGGTGCACTCCACGGCCGTTGCGGGTATGTGGTTGCCCCACGCCCTGAAGGTGCGCGACGCCGAGCATGGGACGTTGGCGCATCGGGCTATGGCTGAGCTGTTTCAGCTTGTTGTGGATGGGAAGTTGAAGGCTGTTCCTGGTGGGGAGTACGGGTTGGGGGAGGTTCGGCAGGCTCACGAGGATTTGAGGGCTCGTCGGACTGCTGGGAAGCTGGTTTTGGACCCGTCGCGATAGTGCGAGGGGTGCTGTTGCGGGCGGCCTGTTGCGGTTGCGTGCTTTCCCTGGGGGCTCTGCCCCCAGACCCCCGGCAATCTGATCAGGGGGCCAGCGCTGTCTGCGGGTAGATGGCACGCCTGTTGCTTTGAGCGGCTGCCGGTTGCGTAGTTGTGTGCGTTGGCGGTGGGGTCCCATCACGAGCCGAGCCAAGAGCGGGCCACACCTGAGGGGTGAGGTCAAGTCGACGAAAAGCGTGTCGACTTGACCTCACCCCTCAGGTGCAGCAAGTGCTATGGCGCGACTCGTGATGGGACCCCACCGCCCAGTGCGCTTGCTAAGGACGGCTCGCCTTCGGCATCGCGGACCGAAGGACGGCTCGCCTCCGGCATCGCGCTCGATCTGGCTTTCCGATCTTGTCGGTGCCGCCTTGTACGTTGGGTCGCGGGGGAGCCAAGTCTCAAGGGGACCCTTGCGTGAGCCTGCGGTGATCCCTTGCCGCGCATCCCTCCGCCTCCGGCCCTGCGCATGCGAAAGGACGGCCCGCGTTGTGCGGGCCGCCCTTTGGCGTGCTGAGCTCCGGACTTACTCGGAAAGCTCCGCCAGCTGGGCCTTCACCCTGGCCAGCTCGGCCTCCAGCTCCTCCATGCGGGTGCGGTGCTGGTCGCGCGCCGCCTCGAGCACCGACTCGATGCCCGTGGCGATGTCCTCGTGCAGCTCCTTGGCCGCCTTGGCGACGGCGATGGCCGGGATGACCAGGCCCGACACGACGCGCTGCGTGCCGTGGACCAGGTCTGCCTGCCACTCGCCCTCGGCGGTGCCGGTGACGGTGAGCGTGAGCTCGACGGTGCGAGTCTTCTTCGCCGTGCTCTTCGGGCGGCCGGCCTTCGGCTTCTCAGCCTTGGGGGCCTCTGCCTTCGGAGCCTCGGCGGGCTTGGGAGCCTCGACGGGCTTCGGGGCCTCGGCCTCGGGGGTTGCCGTCTCCACGACGGTCTCCTCGACTGCCTGCACCTCGGTGAGCGTGTCCGACACGATCAGGTTCCTCTCTGCGCAGCGACGTGACCCCGCGCACAGCATAGAACACGTGTTCGATCAGCCGCGTGTGGGGTCAGCAGAGAGCCTAGTCAGTACGGCGGGAGCTGCACGCGCCACTGCCGTTCGACGTCGATGACGCCGGGTACGGCCTGCAGGGCCGGGATGGCCCTGACCTCGGCGGTGCCGGTGACCACGCCCAGGGCTTCCAGGACCGTGTCGACCACCAGGCCCGCCTCCCGCAGGTCGTCGAGGACCCGCGGGAGGCTGCCGTCCTTCACGGAGACCATCACCTGGTCCACCGAAGCGGTCATGGCGCCTGGACGAGTCCGGAGCCGATGTCGGTGGACGGCAGGGGGAGGCGCAGCGCCGTGCCGACCAGGCGGGCCCACAGTTCGTAGCCTCGTGCGCCGGTCTTCTCCGCGATCAGCACCGCCACGCCTGCCACGTGCGGCGTCGCCATCGACGTGCCGCGCAGGCGGGAGTACTTCTGCGGGAGCTTGAACGACGAGTAGACGTCCACGCCCGGTGCGCACACGTCGATCTGGCCGATCTTGTCCGCCGAGCCCGAGGAGAACGACGCGATCGCGCGGTTCACGTCGATCGCCGCCACCGCGATGATGCTGGGGCAGCGGGCCGGGTGGCCGACCGGCGCGACGCGGGCCGGGCGGGAGGACGCGTTGCCCGCCGCGGCGATGATCAGCGTGCCCTTGGCCAGGGCTCGCTGGGCGACGGTCTCGTAGATCTGCGAGTACGGCGTGTTCACCGGGACGTCGGCGCCCAGGGACATCGAGATGATCGCGCAGCCGTTCGAGACCGCCCAGTCGATGCCGCCGAGGATGCCGCCGTCGGAGCCGGAGCCCGCGTTCGACAGGACCTTGCCCGCGAAGATCTCGGCCTCGTGCGCGACGCCGTAGCCGGGCAGGGTGGCGGGCTTGCGCGGGCCCGCGGACGTGCCGATGCAGTGCGTGCCGTGGCCGTGGCCGTCCTGCACGTCCTCGCCGGTGATGAACGACTTCGTGGTGATCGCGCGGGCCGTGAAGTCCGGGTGGTTCTTCTCCCAGCCGGTGTCCAGGACCGCGATCTTGACGCCCTTGCCGGTGGCCGTGCTGACGTCCGCGCCGACCGCCTGCAGCCCCCAGGTCAGCACGGACTCGTCCACGGCCTGCACCTCGGACTCCGCGGCCGGTGCGGCGTCGTCGTCCTGGAACACGTGCACGACGCGTTCCGGCTCGACGATCTGGACCGGGCCGGGCCGGTCGGCCGCGCCGTTCAGCTCGCCCAGCAGGTTCGGGTCGCCGGACACCACGGCGACGCCGAGCTCCGGGAACACCTGCAGCGTGTCCGAGCCGATCTCACCGGTGTTCGGGTCGAACCCGGCGATCGCACCGAGTTCGGCCAGCCCCTCTTCGACGGCGTCCTCCTGCAGCAGCACCAGGAATCGGCCTGTGGTCTCCACTTCCGCGGGTTCGGTCATGACGCTTCGCCCCTACTCTCCGTCTAGCCCTCACTAGAGAGTCGTCACATCGGGGCTGTTGTTTCAGGCCATTTGCCTTCTGCGCTGAAAGAATTCACCGATTGGCTCAACGTACTTGGCCGCGATGGGCCCGAGGATCGCCATGAGCAGCACGTACGCGGTCGCGAGCGCCGCCAGGTCGTTGTGCACCTGACCGGACGCCACGGCCAGGCCGGCGATGACGATGGAGAACTCGCCGCGCGCCACCAAAGCGACCCCCGCACGCATGCGGCCCATCTTCCCGATGCCCTGACGACGCGCCGCCCACCAGCCCGTGAAGACCTTCGTGGCGGTCGTGACGGCGGCCAGCGCCACCGCGATCCCGAGCACGGGCGGGATCGAGGCCGGGTCGGTGTTCAGCCCGAACACCACGAAGAACATCGCGGCGAAGAGGTCGCGGAGCGGTTCGAGCAGACGCGTCGCGTTCTCGGCCGTCGACCCGGAGATCGCGATGCCGAGCAGGAACGCGCCGACCGCCGCCGAGACCTGCAACTGCGAGGCGACGCCCGCGACGAGCAAGGCCGAGCCGAGCAGCTTGAGGAGGAACACCTCGTGGTCGGGACTGTCCACAATGGCCGAGATGAACCGGCCGTACTTCAACGCCACCACCAGGACCACGGTGATCGCGAGCAACGAGATGCCGACCGAGGTCAGTCCGCCGAGGAAGCTCACACCGGCCAGCACGGCTGTGAGCACCGGCAGGTACACGGCCATCGCCAGGTCCTCGAACACGAGCACGGACAGCACGACCGGCGTCTCGCGGTTGCCCAGCCGGCCCAGGTCACCGAGGACCTTCGCGACGATGCCCGACGACGAGATGTACGTGACGCCCGCCATCGCGAGCGCGCCGACGGTGCCCCAGCCGAGCAGGTAGGCGGCGATCGCGCCCGGCGCCGCGTTGAGCACCAGGTCGAGCACGCCCGCCATCCAGGACTTCTTCAGCCCGGTGGTGAGTTCCGAGGCCGAGTACTCGAGGCCGAGCAGCAGCAGGAGCAGCACGACGCCGATCTCGCTGGCGAGGTGGGTGAACTCCTCGATGCCGTGCAAGGGGATCAAACCACCCTTGCCGAACGCGAGCCCGCCGATCAGGTACAGCGGGATCGGGGAGATTCCGGCACGTCGAGCCACACGACCCAGCAGACCGAGGCCGAAGAACACCGCGCCGAGCTGGATCATGGCAATGGTTGTCTCATGCACTGTGCTTAACCGCCGTGGAAGATCTCAGCGGCGGCGTCGAGGCCCTCCGCGGTACCGACGACGACCGCGAGGTCACCGTTCTCGAAGATGAAGTCGGGGCCGGGCGACGGGTGAGCGTTGCCGGCGCGCACGACTGCCACGATGGACGCACCGGTCCGCGTGCGCAGGGCGGTCTCGCCGAGGGTGTGGTTCACGAACGCCGTCACCGGGAGCTGACGCGTCGTGATGCCCGCGATGTCCCGGGTCTCCTCGCGCAGGTGGGCGACGAGCTGCGGCGCGCCGAGCAGGCCCGCGAGCGTGCCCGCCTCCTCCGGTGAGAGGGGTATCGAGGCGGCGCAGGAGTCGGGATCCGACGCCTTGGACAGGATCAGCTCGAACCGGCCGTCCCGATACGTGATCACGCCGACCCGGCGCCCGGCGCGGATGGTGAAGTCCTGACGCGTCCCGATGCCCGGCAGGGGCGTGATCTCTACGTTCACACAGATCATGATACGTGGATGTTCCAAGAAGATACGACGGCGCTGCGAGTCCGTCCGGTGCGGCGCGGCTGGGTGGTGCGCGAACGCGTGCCCGGCCCGGACGTCGACGAGTTCGCCGAACCCGGCCAGGTGATCGGCGCGCTCGCGAGAGCCCCGCACGGCACGCTGCTGGCCGTCCAGCACCCCCACCGCACGCCTGCCGCGCTGGCCGCGGGCACCGGGCTGCTCGACGCGCTGCCCGCCGCACGCGCCGAACTGGCCGCGTTGATCCGCAGGGCGTACGTCGAGGTCACCGACGTCGTAGCGCCGTACCGGGTGGACGGTCCGGACGGGACGGCGTGCGGGTTGCTGTGCCTGGTGGACCCGGACGGCATCGAGCACACCGAGGACGTCTATCCGGACGTCGTCGCCGAACGCGGGCAGGTGCTGGCGTCGCTGGGCATCGCGACGAGCGCGGCCATGCTCGTTCCGATCACCCCGCACGACGGGCTGACGGACCTCGTGCTCGGCATGACCGGGGAGCCCGCCGTGTCGCTCGTGGACTCGGGCGGGCGGCGGCACTGGGTGTGGCTGGTCGGGCCGGGTGCGGAGCAGGACGCGTTCATCGAGGCGGCGGGGGCGCACCCGTTGCTCGTCGCGGACGGCAACCACCGGGTCGCGGCGGCACGGGAGGCGGGGCTCGCCGGGTTGCTGGCGCTCGTCACGTCCGGACCGGGGCTGCGGGTCGGTCCGATCCACCGCGCGATCGTCGGCAGCGGGCTGGGCGCGTCCGATCTGGTGGCGGCGTGGGAACGGGCCGGGCTGACGGTGTCGTCGTTGCCGTACGTCGTGGATCCGGAACCGGGCGTGGTCGTGGTGCGGTGCCCCGACGAGGTGCTGCGGGTCGAACTGCCAGCGGGGCAGGGGGTCGACCACGCCGTGGTGGAGTCGTTGCTGCTGGACCAGGCGCTCGGGCTCGACCCGGAGAGCCCGTGCGTGCGGGCGGTCGTCGACCCGTCCGTGGAAGCCGAGGCGGTGTTGCTGATCGCGCCCGTCCCGCTGCGGGAAGTGCTGGCGGGCACCAAGATGCCGCGCAAGAGCACCTACTTCACGCCCAAGCCGCGGAGCGGACTTCTGCTGGCCGACCTGGCACCGTAGGGCCCTGCCCGGCGAGTTCGTTCGGCCCTGGTCGACTGTCGGGCACGCGTTGAAAATTGTCGCATGCACGACGACGCGTCACCCTAGTTGCCGCCGACCCGCTGTTGTCGCGGTGTGACAAGGCTTTCGCGCACTCGGCCAGTGCCGCCGTGCGCCGCGACTTCCTCCTCGTCCTGAATTTCGCCCAGGACGAGGATCTGGTGGCGAACATCCGTGACCGGAGGGGGCGGGTCCACCTGCACCACGGTGGACCCGCCGCGAACCAGGCGTGGTGCTGCGCCGAGACGGGAGACCGGGTGCCGCGCCGGCGATGCTGGGGCGTGCGCACGCCGGCGACGTGATCGCGGCCGCGGAGGAGTCTCTTCAGAGTCGACCGGCACTGGCGATCGCCGACTTGCTGACGTCTCATGGTGAAGGGACGAGGTTCGCGGCGGCGGCGCGAACGTTCGGCGTGCCCGGTCGTGGTCGTTCCGGCGATCGAGCCGGCCACTCACGTCGCCGACGCCCACCTGGCGAAACCGGTGCACCCGCAGCGGTGCGCGACCTGCTGCATCCCGACACCCGAGGCACTCAAGATGGAACCCCAGTCAGGCCTGTTGGACGTACGTCGCCAAGGCGCGTTGGTGACGCTCACCGGCGAGGTCGACCTGAACACCAGCGACCTGCTGCGCGCGGAGCTCGCGCTCGCCCGCGCGTCCGGCGACGGCGACGTGGTGGTGGACTTCACCGGACTGACGTTCATCGGTTCGAGCGGCCTGCACGTGCTGATCGAGACGGCGACGGCGCTGGGGGAGCGGCGCCTGGTGCTGCTGGGCGGCGGCTGGGGCGCCTACGTCGTGAACCTGCTCGGGCTGAGCGCGAAGTTCCCCAACATCGTCGTCGACCGCTGAAGTCCACTTCGGACCACTGCTAGGGTCGATCGCATGGCGGTGCGAGCGATCAGGGGAGCCACGCAGATCGACGCGGACTCGCGCGACCTGCTGCTGGAGGCCACGGCCGAGCTGGTGCGGGAGGTGTTGTCGTGCAACGCTTTGACGGCCGACGACCTGATCAGCGTGGTGCTCACCGCGACACCGGACCTGGTGTCCGAGTTCCCCGCCTACGCCGCGCGCCAGGCAGGGCTCTCGGACGTGCCGCTGCTGTCCGCGACCGAGATCGCGGTGCCGGGGGCGATGCCGCGCGTCATCCGGTTGCTGGCGCACGTCGAGACGGACCTGCCGCGGTCGTCGGTGAAGCACGTCTACCTGCGCGGGGCGTCGGCGTTGCGAACCGACCTCAACCACTGAACGCGCGGCTGATCGCGTCGACGTGCCGGTGGTCGGTGCCGCAGCACCCACCGAGGACCGTGAGCTGCGGGAAGCGTTCTCTGAGCCGCCGGTAGTCGTCCGCGAGCTCCTCGGGATCGCCTCTGTCCAGCACCTCGGCCTCGTCGAGCTCGGCGTGGCTCAGCTTCGACGCGTTGGCCCGGACGCCTCTCAACCGCGGCGCCCAGGTGGCCTCGGGGTCGAGCGCCGGCGCGATGTGGGCCGGGTGCGCGCAGTTGACCATGTAGTAGGCCGCGTAACCGTCCGTGTCGCGTTCGACGGCCTCGATCGCGTCGCCCAGCGAGTCCCCGCTCGGCAGCCTGCCGTCCGTCTCGACCGTGAACGAGATGACGACCGGTACGCCCGCTTCCCTTGCGGCGTCGACGATGCCGGTGGCCTCGGGGACGTTCGTCAGCGTCATGGCGGTGACCAGGTCCGCCGGGGTGTCGGCGAGCACCCGGATCTGGGCTGAGTGGTAGCCGCGCGCCTCGTCCCTGCTCATGATCGACTCGGGCCGGTAGGCGTCCCCGCGCGGCCCGACGCAGCCGCTGATGACGACGGGGATCGCGAACCGCTGCCGCACGTCCAGAAGCAGGTCGACGGCTTTGCGGGTGACCTGGGGCAGCTGCTTCATCGGGTGCCTCCAGGCCGGAGGGCCCAGTGTGCGTCCCGGATGCCGGTCGTGCCCGATAAAGTGGGGCGATCATCTGGGGGTGATCGCGTGTTCCAGCCGTATCTGGCCGAGTACCGCTACTACGCGTTGTTCGAGGCCCAGAGCGACATGCACGACATCGACAAGGCCAGGGGACTTTTCCGCTCTGTCACCGTGTCCGACGAGCAGGAGTACGAAGGCCACGGCGTGTGGCGGCGGAGCCGGGCCCTGTCGGCCACCGAGGACCGCAACTCCTACGAGGACTACCGCGAGGCGAGCGCGGCCGAGGTGGAGCTTCTCCGGCGACGGGCCGATGCCCGGCCGGCCTCGCCGGTGGATCCGGGCGAGCGGGACGAACAGGAGGCGGTCCTCGTCCTCCTGGCGGCCCGGCGGCGAGCCGAACCGGTGGACGGCCACCACTACTTCGCGCTGTTCGAGGAACTCGGCCACGTGGTGGACCTCGACCGCGCGCATTCGTTGATCCGGTGCCCCGCTGACGGTGACGGCGGGTGGCAGACGTTCCTGCGCGAGGACGAGTGGCTGCCGGGCAAGGAGCCGCGGGACGAGCACTCCCTGCCGGTCGGCCGCGAGGACGTGAGGCGGGTCAGCGCGGCGAGGGAGACCGCCGCGATCCGGTACTTCGACGTCCGGTCCGGCTTCGGGAACCAGTGCGAACTCGTTCGTCGCACCGGATCGGCCGACGAGGCCGCCGGCCACCTGGGCTGGCGACCCACTGACGTGCTCGGGCGGGTGCGGCCGGGCTGGCGGGGCGACGAGGTCGGCGAGCGCTGGTTCGACACGCATCGGTACGTCGACGCGGACAGCGGACGATTCACGCTGAGGTGACGGCGTGGCGCGACCTCGGCCCAGTGTGCGTCCCGGATGCCGGTTGTACTCGATAAGGGGGTGATCGCGTGTTCCAGCCGTATCTGGCCGAATACCGCTATTACGCGTTGTTCGAAGACGGGCGTGGCACGTCCGACATCGACCTGGCGGAGGGGCTCTACCGCTCCGTCACCGGCTACGACGAGCAGCGGTACGAGGGCCACCGCAGGTGGAGCCGGAGCAGCGGCCTGTCCAGGACTTCGGACCGCGACTCCTACGACAGCTACCGCGAGGTGACCCCGGCCGAGGTCGAGCACCTCCTGCGCCGGACCGACGCCCAGCGGCCCGAGCAACCGCCGGAGTCGCGGGACGGGTTCGAGGGCGGTGGCTACGCGGTGTTCCGGCAGCAGGCCGACGTGGTCGACATGCGGTCCGCGTACGCCGTGGTCGACGAGCTGGCGCCAGAACACCGGTTCGCGGTGCAGCTGGCACCCTTCGAGCGGGACGGCCTCGCCGGCATCATCGCGCTGCTGGCGGCACGGCGGCGAGCCGAACCCGTGGACGGCCACTACTACTTCGCCGAGTTCGACCGACTGGGCGACGTCGTGGACGTCGATCGCGCACACGCCCTGTTGCGGTGCCCCGCGAGCGGCGAAGGCGACTTCGAGACGTACCTGCAAGACGGCGAGTGGGTACTGGGCAAAGCACCGCGGAAGAAGCACGTGCTGCCGGTCGGCCGCGAGGACGCCGAGCGGATCAGCCGGGGCAGGGACACCGCCGAGGCCAGGTACTTCGACGTCTGGCTCGGCCTCACCGCCGAGGACGGGTTCTACCGCCACGTGGTGATGCGCCGCACCGGATCGGGCGACGAGGCCACCGACGACCTCGGCTGGCAGCCCACCGACCTGCTCGGGCGGCTGGAGCCGACCTGGTGGGTCGAGGAGCTCAGCGCCCGCGGCTTCAGCACCGCGCGTTACGTCGCCACACTGATGGGGCGATCGCGCAGGTTCCGCGGTCAGGCTCACGACTACCAGGCGGTCTTCCGCGGGCAGGACGACGTCTACGACTTCGCCAACGTCCTGTTCCTGGTCAGGAAACTGCCGAACCCGTACGAACTCGAGTACGAGCGGTGGACGCCGGACGGCTGGAAGTACTCGAGCGGTTCGTTCAGCGGGGAGACGTTGCCGATCTCCGAAGAGGAGTTCCACCGGCTGGCGGAGCCCCGCCCGGACGAGCGGGGCTCCGGCGACCTCAGGCGCTGAAGTCCTTGCCCGGCAACCACCCGTTGGGGATGTCCGTGACCCGCCACACCGGCACCGAGACCTTCACCGTGCGGATCGGCGTGGCGAGGAACGGCGCGACCTCGGGCACCTTGGCCACGAGGTGACGGCGCACGGCCTCGTCCTCGGCCCCGTCGACCACCACGGCCGTGCCCTGGGCCTGCAGGAACGGCTCCATCGGCGACCCGGTCGACACGACCAGCGCCACCTCGGGGTTCTCCTTGATCGCCTTGAGCGTCCGGCCGCGCTCCTCCAGCACGAGCACGAGCGTGTGCGGCCCGTCCTCGGCGAAGTAGACGCCGCTCACCCACGAGCCGTCCGAACCCGCCGTGGCGAGGAACATCGACTTGTGCGCGGCGAGCGTGCGGTGCAGCAACGCCTCGACGGCGCTGTGCTGTTCGGTGGTGGTCACTGGAGCCCTTTCGAGTAATCGGGTCATGCGCACACCAGATCGGCGCGGGCCATGCGTGCCTTGTGCGGATTCCACCGATCGATACCGTGGGCCGGCAGGTGGCACCCGGTCGCGGGTGCCACCCCCATCACCACCTGGACACAAGGTCGGCCAGATCAGCGACCAGCACGGCGACTTGGATCAAGCTCCCGAGAACCAGGACTCTTCGATCCTTCGCTCGCTCGTTGTCCGGGTCCGGTCTGCCTTCCGGCTTCTCTTCGTCTGACGACTCCTCCGGCACGCGTCTCCTACACCGACTGATGCACAGCGAGCGGCTGTCGGTTCCCCGCCCGATCGGAGCGGGGAACCGGCTCCGGTCAACGGAGGAAGTCCACTCCCTCGTCGCTGTTCAACAGGTCGTGCAGGGAGAACTGAGGGCCGAAGGTGTCCCGTGCCGCTCGCCAGGCTTCCTTCACGCGAGGACCGAGATGGGATCCCTGCTCGACGCGAAGCTGGCCAGCCCCCGGCCGGTGGTCTCCGGCGATCACCAGGCGGCCGCCGCCCAGTCTGTCCAGGACGCCGGCGATGAGGCCTTCTTCCTGGCTGAGTCGCACCAGGTCACGCGAGCGGGTGAAGTGCTCGAGCGCGGACGTGCGCAGGCCGTTCTCGAACGCCATGCACCCCGCCAGATCGTGAAGCTCGGCCAAGGCGATCTGAAGTCGTTGCCGCGTTTTCTGACTCGCCTTCGACTTGAGCATGCCGCGTGCCCACGACAACTGGGCGAGCACGGCGTCGTGACCCGAACCTGCCCCGTAGTTGTCTTTCAACGAACGCAGCGCTCGCACCGCAGCCTCGACCTGCCGCACGTCGCCGGTACCGATGTGACTGGGCGAAGAGGTTGACGTGGGCGACGAAGCCCACGAGGAACCGCCGAACGCCGTTACGCCTACGGTGACCGCGGCGGCGTGCGCGAGGAATTTTCGTCGCTTCTCCGACTCGCTGGAGTCCACCTTCGGCGCCAACTTCGGAGCTTCTGACTCTTTGGCCAGCCGGACCGCGATCAGCTCGTCGTAGGCCAGGCCCATGTATCCCCGTGGCACGCCCAATCCACGTGCGATCTGGCTGAGGGCGTCCCACGCCATGGTCTGGCGGCCCTGGAGCACCTCAGCCACTTCCGCCGTCGACTGCCCGGTCAGCGCGGAGATCTGTTCCGCTGAGACGCCGTGGCGTCGCAGGAGCCGGTACACGAGACTGATCTCCCTGCGTGCCAACGCATCCCTCATTTCTTGGTGATCCCATACCTCCGGCAGCAGTGCGAACTCTGTGGAGTCGAGAGCGGCAGACGCCGCGAGGTCGAGCGCCTGCAACTGCACCCAGGCCCACGCATCCTCGTGCGATGTGTTGGCGGCGACCTCGGCGTACGAGAGCAGGATGCTGCGCATCTGGTCCGAGAGCTGTTCCCGGACGGCAGTCACCCCAGGGATCCGGCACAACGACTCGGTGAGGATCGCGATCACGACCTCGTCCGGCAGACCGTGCTGCCAGCGCACGCGCAGGCCTCCGTTGTCGACGGCACTGTCCAGCCAGGCGGAATGCCGCCACAGCGGGAAACGGCGAAGCACCGCGCTCATCAGGTCGGTAGGTGCGGTGGCCGCGTTGTCGAGCGACCGCCACTCGGCGTCGTGCAGGCCGGTGCGTCGCTTCCACACGGGTTCAGGTCTTTGCTGCCTCCGCTCGAGCTGTTGCTGCAGCGAGCGCCATCGTCTGGGTGCCACGCCCAGCAGACGGATGTGCCCGGTGCGATCTCCGTCCGTGTCGACCACGTTCAGATCCAGGAAGTCCCGTCCAGCCTCGGGACGAAGCCCTGGAATTCCTCGCAGGCCGGAGGAGGTCGCGACCGGCAGTGCCGCGGCGAGAACCCGGTCCAGCACCTCGTCGGCGACGTGGAGCGAAAGCGAGTCGGTGCGCAGCCTCGTTTCCTTGACCGCCGCGCCGGTCCACCCAGGTCGCCGGTCGCGCGCGAACTCGGCGCTCGCCGCCTTGATGATGGGTAGCAGGGCCGCTTCGAACTGGTGCTGGCCGTTGACGGCGGCGGGAATGAGCGGTCCGCCCTCTTCGAGGAGCTGACGCCGCGCGACGTTGACAGGCTCACCCGTGCACATCGAACGCAGCTCCAAGCGCGTTCGCAGCGAATTCGGTCGTGTCCGAACCACAGAAGCCTCCGCAGCAGCCGCCCGGCCGGCGCTGCCGAGTCATGAGGGGAGACCCCGCGCAGCACGCTGATGAGTCGCGGTACGCGCCCGATGACGCGCTTAGAAGGCACCTGCTCCAGCCGGGACGTCGGAGCTGCCTCAAGGCTGCCGCAGCCGCCTGACCGCACCGTACACCGCGCAGCCGGTCCTCGAGAAAGCCCTTCACCCAACAGGACGATCTCGCCCGCATCGGAGGACCGCGTGCTGCGTGGACTGTCCCGCCTGCGGTGTGAGCGTCCGCACCAGGCACAATGTGAACCGTGGGTGTCTCGGAGGGAGCTGCTGTGGGCCAGGGTCAGTTGCGCGGTGTGGTCGCTCTCGACGGACCGGCCGGCACCGGCAAGTCCACCGTGGCCAGGCGCCTCGCGATGGCGCTGGACGCGCGCTACCTCGACACCGGCTCGATGTACCGGGCGATCGCGCTGGCGGTGCTGCGCGCGGGCGTCGACCCGGCCGACGCCGACAAGGTCGTCGCGGTCGCGGAGAACGCCGTGCTCGTCGTCGGCACCGACCCGCAGCGGCCGGGCATCACGCTCGACGGCGCCGACGTGTCGTCCGACATCCGCGGGCCCGAGGTGTCGCTCGCGGTCTCGCCCGTCTCCGCGACCGGGCACGTGCGGGAACTGCTCGTGGCCCAGCAGCGCGCGATCATCGCGGACGCCGTCGACCACGTGGGCGGCATCGTCGTCGAGGGCCGTGACATCGGCACCGTCGTGACGCCCGACGCCCCGTTGAAGGTCTACCTGACGGCGTCGGCGGAAGCCCGTGCGGCGCGCAGGACCAAGCAGGACAGCGCCGCCGGACGTGTGTCCACTGTGGACGCCGCACTGGCCGACGTGCAGCGGCGCGACAAGTACGACTCGACGCGCGCGGTGTCGCCGATGAAGGCGGCCGGCGACGCGGTCGTGCTCGACAACACCGACCTCGACCTCGCGGGCACCATCGCCGCGTTGCTGGAACTCGTGGAACGCGGTGGGCTGCGGGTGACCGGGTGAGCGTTCCCAGGGGGACGGTGCCCTGGCTGTTCGACCTGGGGCGTTGGATCGGGCGGGTTCCCTACGCCTGGCAGTTCCGGATTCGGGTGCACGGACGTGACCGCGTACCCTTGAGCGGCGGCGTGGTCGTCGTCGCCAACCACAGCTCGATGGCCGACGGGCCGATCCTGTTCGGGGTGCTGCCCCGGCGCGTGACGTTCCTGATCAAGCAGGAGATGTTCAAGGGCGTCGTCGGCTACCTCCTGGGCAAGATCGGGCAGATCCCCGTGAAGCGGGGAGAGGCCGACCGCACTGCGCTGACCAGCGCGTTGTCCGTGCTCAAAGCCGGTGGTGTGATCGGGGTCTTCCCCGAGGGCACCCGCGGTGAGGGCGACGTGGCGAGCGCGCAGAACGGCGCCGCGTGGCTGGCCAAGACGTCCGGCGCGATGGTGCTGCCGATCGCCTGCCGCGGGACTTACCAGGCCAAGGGCTGGAGGCCCGAGGTCGACGTGCTGATCGGTGAGCCGTTCCACCTTCCCGACGGGAAGGGGCGAGCGGCCCTCGGCGTTGCCACCGAGCAGGTGCGCGATCGCCTGGCGACACTGGTCGCCGAACTCGATGGACAACGCATGAGTGATGAGGGAAGACGATGACGGACCTGGACGGCACCTGGGAGGACGAGGCCGACTGGTCAGCCTTCGACGACCTCGACGGCGGTGAGGGCGAGCAGTCTGCGCCGCCACAGCCCGTGCTCGCGGTGGTCGGACGGCCGAACGTCGGCAAGTCCACGCTGGTCAACCGCATCATCGGCCGCCGAGAGGCCGTGGTGCAGGACGTACCGGGCGTGACGCGCGACCGTGTCGCGTACGACGCGCTGTGGAACGGCCGCAAGTTCACCGTGGTCGACACGGGCGGCTGGGAGCCGGACGCGGTCGGGCTGCAGGCCTCCGTGGCCGCGCAGGCCGAGCTCGCGATGGCGACCGCCGACGTGATCCTGCTGGTCGTGGACGGCTCGATCGGCGCGACGTCGACCGAGGAGGCCGTCGCGAAGGTCCTGCGCCGGTCGAAGAAGCCCGTGATCCTGTGCGCGTCCAAGGTGGACGACGACAGGCTGATGGCCGACATCGCGTCGCTGTGGTCGCTGGGCCTCGGCGAGCCGTACCCGGTCTCCGGCCTGCACGGCCGCGGCTCCGGCGACCTGCTCGACGTGATCCTCGACAGGCTGCCCGAGACCCCGCGCGACGACTTCGGAGGCGGCCGCGGCGGTCCCCGTCGCGTGGCGCTCGTCGGCAAGCCGAACGTCGGCAAGTCGTCGCTGCTGAACCGCCTGACGGGCGAGGACCGCTCGGTCGTCGACTCGGTCGCGGGCACCACCGTCGACCCGGTCGACTCGCTGGTGGAGCTCGACGGCGAGATCTGGCGCTTCGTCGACACCGCCGGCCTGCGCAAGCGGGTCAAGTTCTCCGGCGGCGCCGAGTACTACGCCTCGCTGCGCACCAAGTCCGCGATCGAGACCGCCGAGGTCGCGGTCGTGCTGCTGGACGCGCACGAACCGTTGGCGGAGCAGGACCTGCGCGTCCTGACGATGGTCGTCGAGTCCGGCCGCGCGTGCGTGCTGGCGTTCAACAAGTGGGACCTCGTCGACGAGGACCGCCGCAACGAGATGGTCCGCGAACTCGAGCGCGGCCTCGTCCGCGTGCCGTGGGCGGACAAGGTCAACATCTCGGCCCTGACCGGCCGCGCCGTGCACAAGCTCGCCCCGGCCCTGCGCACCGCGCTGAACTCGTGGGACACCCGAGTCCCGACCGGCCGCCTGAACCAGTGGCTGACCGAACTGATCTCCGCGACCCCGCCGCCTGTCCGCGGCGGCAAGCAGCCGAAGGTCCTGTTCGCGACGCAGGCCTCGACCCGCCCGCCGACGTTCGTGCTGTTCACGACGGGCTTCCTCGAGGCGTCGTACCGCCGGTTCATCGAACGCCGCCTGCGCGAGGAGTTCGGCTTCGAGGGCAGCCCGGTCCGCATCTCCGTGCGCGTGCGCGAGAAGAAGAAGGCCGGCGCTTCCAAGAAGTAGTTCTCCGTAGTTCCTAGTTTCTCTGGTTTCCCTGGTTTCCGGATGACGACCCGACCGGCTGGTTGCCCTTTGTGACGGGGTGCGGTTGGTTGGGTTCGTGGCCGTACGAGTGGTGCTAGCCGACGACGAGGCCCTGCTGCGGCGGGGCCTCAAGGTCCTCCTCGAAGCCGACGGACGAGTGGAGGTCGTGGGCGAGGCAGCCGACGGCGCCGAACTCGTGGAAGCGACCCTGACCCACCTGCCGGACGTGGTGCTGGTCGACGTCCAGATGCCCGGCGTGGACGGCCTGGAAGCAGTCCGCCGACTGCGAACCTGGGCCACCCCGCCCGCGATAGCCGTACTGACCACGTTCGACCTCGACGACTACGTCGCCACCGCACTGGACCTGGGCGCACAGGGCTTCCTTTTGAAGGACGCAGAACCCGAAGCCCTGGTCCGCGCCGTGATGGACCTGGCAGCAGGCGGAGCCGTCCTGGACCCGCGAATAACCGCGCGCCTGCTCCCCAGACTCCGCGGCTTCCGCGCCAACCGGCAGCTGGACTCGCTGTCGGCCCGCGAACGCCAGGTCCTGGAACTCGTGGCCGCCGGCCGCTCGAACCACTCGATAGCCGAGAACCTCTGCCTCTCCGAGGCGACGGTGAAGAGCTACGTCTCCACCGTCCTGACCAAACTGGGCGTGGAGAACCGGGTGCAGGCGGCCCTCGTCGCCCACCAGGTCGGTGTCTGGTGAAACCAGTGGCGCGCGAGCTCCTCACCGTAGGCACGACCACAGGCGTAGTCCTCCTGACCCAAGACCGCCCGTTCGCGTGGTCCCTCTGGGCAGCGGTGGCCGCCGCGTTGCTCCTCCCTCTCCGCCTGCGCTGGCCGTGGCTCGCGTCCCTCGTCTGCGTCCCAGCGGTGGCAGGCGGCCTGGGCTGGGTCCCCACCCTCGTGGCCCAGTACCGCCTGGGCAGCAGGGAGAAGTCGATCCCGGTCCAAGTCTTCTGGGTCCTCCTGCTGACAGCGGCCTCGATAGCCCCGGTCCTGCTGACCGAGACGATCCCCCCAGGCCCCCTGCTCCTCGCCACAGCCTTCGCCTTCGGCCTGGCAGCAGCCCCCACCGCCCTCGGCGCCCTCCTCACCACCCGCAAGGAACTGACCCAGTCCCTCTACGAAACCCGCAGAGCAAGAGCAGCAGAACTAGAGGCCCAAGAGACCTCGGCTCGTGCCGCGGAACGAGCCCGGATAGCCCGCGAGATCCACGACGCGGTAGGCCACCACGCCACCCTCATCGCAGTGGAGTCCGCAGCCCTGGCCGCCACCGCCACCGACCAGACAGTCCGCGAGACAGCACTACGACTACGTGCGCTGGCAAAGGAATCCCTCTCCGAAATGCGAGCAGCCCTGGGCCTCCTCAACTCCGACACGACCTACCCGTCGCTACAAGAACTCATCGACAGAGCCCGAACAGCAGGCGTCACCGTGACCCTGTCGGAAACAGGCGACACAGCCCTGTCGCCAGCCGTCTCCAGAGCTCTCTTCCGAGTGGTCCAAGAGTCCCTCACCAACGTGACGAAACACGCCCCAGGCGCCTCGGTGACAGTGACGGTGGACCGATCCACCCCAGTCCGAGTCTCAGTGGTGAACGGCCCAGGCGACCTACCAGCACTGGCAGAAGGCGGAGGCGCCGGCCTGCACGGCCTGTCAGAACGAGTACGCCTGGCCGGCGGCACCCTGACCACCTCCTACAGGGCAGACGGAGGCTTCAGCGTCAGCGCGGTCCTACCGCCCGGTAAGCCGAAGGTTGACGGACGAGACTCGACTTTCGGAGGTAGCACCCGAGACGCCGCCACCGCATAGTTCGGGGTGTCGGTCGAGGATCGGGGGATCGGTCGGACCGAGGGACGCGGGGACCCGAACTTCGGGTCCCCGCCGTATTTCCGCAGCTAGCGGGCGGTTGCGGGGGTCGTTTTTGATCTCTGTCCCCGGTGTTGTAGGATTTCTCATGCACGCCGGGAAACCGGGAGTGTGGCCGGGACGTGGCGCAGTTTGGTAGCGCACTTGACTGGGGGTCAAGGGGTCGCAGGTTCAAATCCTGTCGTCCCGACGGTCGACGGAAGCCCGTCTGATCAAGGCATATGGCCTGATCAGACGGGCTTTTGTCATTCGAATATTTGATCTTGCCAGGATCTGCCGTGCAGGTCGTTTGTGGACCAGTTGTGGACCTGAAGCTGGTTCGCCGCGCGGTTGTTGCATGTTCATCAGCGTCATCTTGGTGCTCGTGTCGCTGTACCAATCCGATCGCTCGTGTCGCGGCCGGCGGGTAGCGTATCCGCCCTGCTGCCGCTATCCAGGACGAGGACGCATCACATGCGCTTGGAAAAGATCAAAGTTGAGCGATTTCGCAACTTCACCGACGCGCAGACGATGCAGGTGGAGCCCCACGTGACTTGCCTTGTCGGCAAGAACGAGTCCGGTAAGACCACAGTCCTCAAAGCGCTGCACCGGCTCAATCCAGCCAACAGCCCCGACGGCTTTGATCTTGCTGTCGAGTACCCGCGTCGTCGCCTTGCGCGCGATCGTCGTCGAGACAATCTCGATGAGGTCGAGCCCATCGTTGCTTGGTTCTCCCTGGAAGGCGGCGAGGTCTCGCAAGTTGCGGGCATCCTTGGGTTCGAGCCGCCGGCAGGTACAGAAGTGCGCGCGGGGCGGACTTATGGCAACGACCTCTGGGTGGATGTCACGTGCCCGTTGTCGAAGGTCGTGGAGACGGCTGGCGGTGCGGTCGGTGTCGATCATGAGGATATCGCCGACCTGGCTGCTTCCCCGGACATCAAGGCTGTGCGCGCTCGTGCCGCAGAGTTGAGCGCGTCGTACCGCCAGAGTGGAAACATCCCGCGGGGCACCGCGCTGGAGCATCTCGCTGACGAGCTGGGAAAGTACAAGGTTTTGCTTGACGACTGGGAGTTGTCCAACGCCCAGATCGTGGAGATCACTGCTCTGCTGCCAAAGTTCTTTTACTTTTCGAATTATGAGCTTCTTCAGGGTGAAACTGACTTGGAGGAGCTGGCAGGGCGTGTCGAAAACGATAATATCCAGCAGGGCGACGAGACCATGATTGCCTTGTTGGAGTTGGCAGGGCAGGACCCCAAGAGTTTTCTCGACGAACAGTACGTTACTCGCAAGGCTGAGCTGCAGGCGGCTAGTTCTGACCTAACTCGCCAGGTGATGAAGTATTGGAAGCAGAACCCTGCCCTTTCGGTTCGATTCGACACTGATATGCCAATCGTTGGCAAGTTTGCGGACGGCAGGGATATTCGTCACCGCTTCCTCAAGGTAGAACTGCACGATGCCCGGCACGACGTCGATACAAACTTCGCCACCCGCTCCGCCGGGTTTCAGTGGTTCTTCTCATTCCTTGCCGCGTTCAGTGTCTACCAGGACTCAGATAAGCGTGTCGTGGTTCTTCTGGATGAGCCAGGTACCAGTTTGCATGGCGAGGCTCAGCGGGACTTCGTGTCGTACATCTTTGATGAACTAGGTACTCATCAGCAGGTGCTCTACACCACGCACTCGCAGCACATGCTTGATCCAACCAAGTACGAGACGATGCGTGCTGTGCACGACCGGGCGACGACTGAAGAACCCGAACTCGGTGTCGTCATCACGCCGGTTGACCTATCGGCGGATCGAGGCACGGTCCTGCCTGTCGAGGCTGCGATCGGCTATACGGTGGCTCAACATCTTTTTCTTGGTCGAGGTCCACACCTCGTTGTTGAGGGAAGCAGTGACTTCGTCTATCTCATGAGGATGTCTGCCCACTTGACGTCGCTTGGGCGAGCCGGTTTGGATCCTCGTATCTCGATCATCCCAATCGGTGGTGTCACCAACATGCCAGCATTTATTGCCCTGTTTGGGCGGCGTCTCGATGTGCGTGCACTCGTTGATGGGGCGGAGACCAACAAAGTTTCTGATCGGATTCATCGGGTTGCAAAATCGGTTGGTGTTGATCGTAGGAAGATTGTGATTCTCGGTGAAATTCCCGAACTTCCGGGCACTGCCGACATCGAAGATTTGTTCACGGTTAAAGATTACCTGTGGCTTTACAATCGAACGCTTGCGCCCGTCGATGAATCGGATCTTCCGCAGACTCCTGAGCCGATCTTGCGGCGCATTGAACTTACTCGGGGAAAGTTTGATCACGCTTGGCCAGCGCACCAGCTAACCAAGGACCTGGATTCATTCTTCGGGCAGGTTGATGCCGACACGTTGGATCGCTTCGAGGAACTCTTCGCCAAGCTAGTGGTATAGGCGATTCGAGCGCTATACGACACGAAGTTGCGGCTTCACGGTCGTTTTTTGAAGGTGTGCAGACAGCAGCTTGCTCGCGTCAGTGACCGCGTTGTGGTTCGGGTGCAGGTATCGCTGTGTGGTCGTGATCGAGCCGTGCCCAGCGATCTTCTGAAGGTGATGGACCGGCACGCCCGCGTCGGCCATCCACGTCAGGCCGGTGTGCCGCAGGCTGTGCCGCTTGAGGTGGTCGAACCCGAGCTTCGTCACGACCTCGTCCCAGTGTGTTGCGTCGCGCAGGACGGCCGTGGTGATTCGGCCACCGCGCGGGCCGACGAATAGCCGCGCGTCCTTCGTGCCATCCGTCGCCGCGATCCGACGCTCCACCATCTCGCGAATCTCCTCGATCAGCGGCACGAACCGGGCGCGCTTTCCCTTGGTGCCCTTGTCGACCAGGCCGCCGGGCGCCGTGGTCGTCTGGCGCCGGACCGTCCATGTCCAGTCGTCCCGGTTGATGTCCCGCGCCCGGCAGCCCGACACCTCACCGATGCGCGCGGCCGTGCACGCCGCGAACAGCACGACGTCGCGCCAGCCGTCGTACTCGCCGGCCGAACGAGCGGCCAGCGCGTCGGCAAGACGTAGCAGAGTCGGCCAGTCTGGCAGCGCGAGTGAGCGCGGGTCGTCCAGCTCGTCTTCCACGCGCGCGTACTGCTTCTGCCAGCCCTTGATCCGCGCCGGGTTGCGATCGATGATGCCGTCCCGAACTGCCTGCTCCATGATCCGAACGAGCATGGCCAGCGTGTTCTTGACGACGGACACGCTGCACTCCTCCGCGATCCAGCCCGTCTCCGGATCCATCACGGCGCGGTCCACCGCGCCCGCCGTGATCATCCGAACCGGGAGGTGTCCCAGCGCTGGCACGATGCGGAGCTTCCAGCCGGACACGTACGGCGGCAGCGTCTTGTCCTCCAGGCCTCGCAACGCGAGCTTCAGAACGTCCGGCGTGCCGTACTCCGCCAGCGTCATCATCGCCGCGTTCGGGTCGACGCCACCGGCCGCGGCGCGCTGCATGCCCTCGATCCACGCCACAGCCTCGTCCTCGGTCCCACATGAGTGGGAACGCGAGGAACGTTGGGCGGTCACCGGATCGGTCCACCGCACGCGAGCGCGGTACGGCGTCGGGCGGTCAGGCAAGTGCTCGATGTCGACCGACAGCTTGACGCCGATCGGTGGTCGCTTGGCGGCCATGGTGATCCCTTCGAGGTGAATTGGCGGGAACTTTGGGAACTTAGGAACTTTGGGGGCTGACCTGCGGTTTTGTGTGGACCTAAGTTCCCGCCTGCGGAACTTAGGTATCTGCGTTTGCGCTGGTCACAGGCCAAACTTCCTAAGTTCCCAAAGTTCCGGGGGTTGCTGGCTCGATGAGGTAGACCTCAGTGCCACGGCCGGGCCGACCGTCTGCCCGAGGCCGCTTGATGACCTTGACCCGCCCGGCCTCGGTGAGGGCATCGAGGGCACGGCGGTATCGCTCCGTGGCGGCCCTGTTCTTGCTGAACTTGGTGGTGATGTCGCGCTTGGTGCGGCCGTTTGGTCCGGCCTCAGCGATGAACGCGGCCAGAGCAGCTATCGCCTCGTCAGGACAGAGAACGGCCTGAGCGGACGCGATCGAGTACCGCACCAGCGCGGAGGCGGCGGCCAGGTGGGCCGGGCCGATGCGGTCGGCGCGGTCGAGCAGGGCGTAGATGGCGGCGATGCGCAGGCAGTGCGGTGCGGCGCGTGAGACGAACTCCTCGACGGGTGTCTCGGTGTCGCCGTCGCGGCTGGCGAACTCGATGTAGAGCCGTCGCCAGGCCAGCGCTCCGGCGTCGGTGAAGCCGACCGGGCCGACGTTGCCCGCGTGCCGGAGCCGGTCGAACAGTGAGGCTCCGAGTTGGAGCATCAGCGTCGGATCGGCCGGCGTGGGTGTGTCGAGCAGCTTGGACTGCGCGACCGCGATGGGTAGGAACCTGTTGTAGGTGCCGCCCGCCATGTCGGCGGCGGAGACCTTCTCGCGGAACTCTTTCGGGGTGATGTGGGCGCTGATGCTGATGTGCGACTGGCGGGCCACGCGGGCGTCCACGTTGAGGGTGGAGAGGTTGCCGCCTTCCCAGGCCGCGCGCAGCGTCGCGGACAACGTGTTGCCCTCGCGGCGCATGCGGGCCATGACGGTTCCCCACTCGGGTTCGTAGGCCAGCAGGCGGCAGTCCCCGTCGGGCAGCAACCGCGGCTTGCGGCCTGCCTTGCCGGGCTCGGTGTCGGCGGCGAACACCGACGCCAGACCTTCGCCGCTGGACAGTCCGGAGTGGATGTTCTGGGCCACGAAGTCGTTGTCGGTGAACGACAGCAGGGCTTTCGCGGCGTTGTAGGCGGTGCCCTTCTTGCCCACGCCGGTCTGCCCGATGAGCATTGGCCAAATCAGCAGCGGGTGCCGCTCGTAGCCCAGTTGCAGGTGCGGGCCGGGACCAAGGTGCGCCCCGGCGGCACCGAGCAGCGTCGCCAGGACGCCGATCTGGTCGGCTTCGGTGTGCGGGTCGAGCTGGGCGGCCAGGTTGCCGAGGTAGCAGTCGAACACCGCCTCCTCGATCTGCGGCAGCCACAGCCGCACCTGGGCAACGCGTTCGCGGGCGTGGGCGGCCAGCTGTTCCAGCTCGTCCAAGTCGGGTGCTGCGTCGGTGCCGGTGTCCCGGACGGGACGCAGCCATCGGCCGGCGGGCGGCTCGGGGGCTGGTGTCCCGTCCAGTGCGGGGTCCGGTGCCATGCGCGTAGACCTCTCCAAAGGTGACCGAGGGTGATCGTCCCGAGGGGACGGAAGTTCGTCAGAACCGTTGTCAGGCAACGTCTGGCGCGCGCGCGACGCACGTACGCACACACACGCACGCGTAGGACGCGAGTGCGCGAGAATCCGCGCGTCTGACGTCAATTGACGTCGGGCCTACGAGTGATCACGAAGCGTGAGCGACGCGTCAGCCCGTGCGGCGCAGGATCGCCGACCGCTCACGCGAGTCCCGCAACCCGTTGTCCGCGGTGAGGAACAGCTCGGTGACCCGCCGCTTGCACGTGATCAGCCGGGGCTGGTCGACGTCGGCAGCGCGCCTCTCGATCGCCCGTTCCAACCGGGCCTTGTCGGCGGCGACCTTGTTCGCCCCCTGGTTGAGCAGGACGTCTAGCACCGTCTCGCGGATGCGGTCGGCGTCGGCCAGCTGCTCACCGGTCAGCGGCGCGGAGTAGAGGATCGAGACCAGGTCCTCGAACCGCAACGGGATGTTGAACCGCGCCGCGATCACCGTCGGCCCGCGCCTGCCGACACGGAACCTGGCCGACAGCTCGACACCCTCTTTGCCCAGGTGCGCGCGCGTCACGCCACCCCCGCCTGGCCGTGCGACGCACCCGTCGCCCGCTGCTGGCCGGTAGACAGCACCGTGTCGGCCACCGCCTCGCACACCCGCAACCGGCCGGCGTCCAGCCAGACACTGCCCACCTGGCTGGCCTGGCGCAGGCCCTCGGTGAGCATGCCGATCTCACAGCCCGGGTCAGCGATGACGAGTTCGGCGTACCTACGCAGCTGCGTCGCCGTGTAGGCGGCCGGGTCGAACGGCGCCACATACAGCACTGCCACCAGCGTCTCCCGGTCCAGCCCCACCATGGCCATCACGCCAACTCCCACGGCTTCTCATCGTCCACGGGCGGGAGCACACGCGGCGAACGCGGCGCGTAGGCGCACAACCGCCCGGCCGCCCGCACACAGGCCCGATACCGGTCGACGCTGTTCCACCACACCAGGAACACGGCGTGATCGGTGCCGGACAGCTGCCCGGACTCCGTGCGCGCCAGCATGTCCCGCGTGGCCTGGGCGAACCCCGCCACGGCGTCAAGGCCGTAGTGCTGCACGCTCCAGAACGCGATCTCCGCCAGCTCGTCCACGTCCTGCGGCAGCGGCCCGACCGCCTTGTGCAGCGCGGCGGCGATCTCGGCGCCGTCCAGCACCAGCGGCCACCGGTGACCGGGCGCGTAGAACCGCACCCGCCGCACCTCGGCCATGTCCGCCTCGAACACCGGGCGTTCCCGCTCGTAGGCGGACAGCTCGATCTCCGGCACGAACTCAGAAGCGTTGGCAGCCATCAGAACCACACCCCGTCGTCCTCGACGTCCAGCACCTCGGTACCCGGCCGCGCGAACTGCCGAGACCGCCAGCCCTCGCGGGTCTGCCACACCTCGAACACCGCCTCCGCACCGACGAACCCGTGCACCTCACCGTCCTGGACCAGCGCATCCCACACATCCAGCGTCAGGTGCAGGCGGTCGGTGACGACGCTGGCCACTTGCTGCGGCAGCTCGTGAAACCGCGACTGGGCAAAGGATCGGCCGGTCGTGGCGTTGGCGTCGGAGAACCGGAACGAACACGGCGAGAACACGCGCCTCAGCGGCGTCCGCTTCGCGGTGCGGCACGTCACCGCAGCGGGCGCCAGGCGGGCCACAGCGGCGCTCATGCGGTCACCAGCTCTCGTGTCGCCGTGAACCGCCGACGACGCTCGGCAAGCTCACGGCGCCGGAGCACCATCAAACGGTCGATCGACGCCCCCAGAGCGTCCAGGCCCTCGCGCAACGCGCGGCAGTCCTCACGGGTGATCGAAGTGGATGCCATCTCAGGCCACCTCCGCCGTGATCGGGAGCAGACCGAACCGCTCCGGCGCAATGTCCAGCTGCTCAGCCACGTACCGCAGATCGTCCAGGCGCTGAATCTGGCGGGCGCCCGTCTCCACCTTCGACACCCACGTCTGGTCTCGGAGCAACCGCGCGGCCAGCTCGACCTGCGTCATGCCCAGCTGCTGGCGACGCTCTTGGATGATGCGCCCCACCGTCGACTGCGCCATTTCAGGCCACCTCCGCCGTGATCACGGGGCGGATGGTGCACGCCTCCACGTACTCGTTGATGGCGTCACCGGAGATGCGCACGGCGCCTGCGCCTTCACCCATCCGAACTGCGCGGAGCTTGCCCGATTCCACTGCGCGGTAGATCGTCGCCTGAGAGACGTCCAACATGTCTGCCACTGCCTTGACCCGGTACAGCCGGGTAGCCTCAACCTGCATCGTCGCGCTCCAACGTGTCCGATGTGCGCCCCGGCTGGTGTTCCCGCACCGGTCGGGGCTTTCTGGAGTTCTGCGGCCTGAGACGACCGCGACAAGAGCGAACTTAGCCAACGTAGACAACTTAGTCAACTAGGTGTTGCATGGTCATCATCGTTGGCTAGGTTGTAGCCTTGCTGACGTGCTGAAACTCGACCCGAACGACTCGCGTGCGCCGTTCCAGCAGATCGCTGATCACTTTCGCCGTGTCATCGCGGCAGGGGGCCTGGCTCCTGGTGACAAACTGCCGAGTCACGGCAAGATCGCTGTTGAAGTCGGTGTGGCTGTCGGCACCGTCAAGCACGCATTTTCCTTGCTGCAAAGCGAAGGCCTGATCGTGACGAGGCAGGGACAGGGTGCGTTCGTGCGCACTAAGCCACTTCCTGAGGCTGCCGACGATTCCGTGATCGCGAACCTTCAGCGCGCCGTTGAGGCACTGACCGCCCGCGTTGAGGCTGTCGAGCGCAAGCTGGGGGAGAGCTAGCGCACTCTGCTCCCGCGTGCTGGTGTGAGCTGTAGTTGCTGTGGTCACGTTGACTACGTTCCATCGAAACCAAACGACTTCACAGTGTCATGAGCGGGGTCGCTTCCGTAACGTGGTGATGCAGCCGTGTCACCTCGTGACACTGGTCGTGTCCCCTCCCGCAGGTGCCACACTCGGAGGAGACGGCACTCGATCGCAGGGGAGCGGGCATGGGTGAGCAGCTGCCAGAGTGGGCGAGGCGCATTCGTGCACTCCGCGAGGCACGCGGCATGTCTCAGGTAGCCGCGGCTGAGGCCATGCGTCGCCACGCCGATCGGCAGCTGCCCGCATCTGAACACCTTGAACGGCGCTGGAAGGCTTGGGAGCGCGGCGACAACAAGCCACGCAAGGACGGCTATGCCCCGCTTATTGCGGGCGCTCTCGGCACGGTAACCGCCGCGATCTTCCCTCCAGAGGGTCAGCCGGCGGTCACTGACCTGCTCACCGTCACGGGCATGGACACGCTGGAGATTGTCAGCCGGTTGCAGGTGTCGGACCTCAACGAAGCCACGATGGACGGCTTGCGCATTACGGTCGACAAGCTGTGTTCGGAGTACGCCAGCCAGCCCGCTTCGGAGTTGATCGTTGAGGGGCGGCAGTGGCTACGCCGCATTGTGGAGATGCAAGAGCAGCGACTGAGTTTCAGGCAGCGCCGCGACACCCTGGAACTTGCGGGCTGGCTGGCGCTGCTTGTCGGCTGCCTTGAGTATGACCTGGGGGACCGGCGTGCTGCTGAAGCGACTCGCCAGGTGGCGCTTAGCCTCGGCAAGGACGTTGGCAGTCCTGGCATCCTCGGGTGGGCTCACGAAATGCGAGCCTGGTTTGCCCTGACGTCAAACGACTATCGAAGCGTGCTTGCCGCTGCCGACGCCGGCATCGCCGCTGCGGGCAACCACAGTGTGGCCGTCCAACTCGTTGCTCAGCAGGCGAAGGCCCTTGCGCGCATGGGGCGCGAGGACGAGATGACCGCGACGCTTGAACGCGGTCGTGTGCTCCTGGACGGCATGCCCTACCCCGAGAACACCGACAACCACTTCGTGGTCGATCCGCTGAAGTTCGACTTCTACGCAATGGATTGCTATCGCCACACCGGAAACGATCGGCTGGCAAGGGCTCTGGCTGATGAAGTGATCCGAGGGGCGACCGACTACACCGGCCGGGCGCGAGCGCCGATGCGCATCGCTGAAGCGCGCATCACGCTCGGTGTTGCGGCAGCACGCGAAGGGGACCTTGAGGAGGCCCTCGATCACGGTCGCCGCGCGCTTTCTGGCGACCGGAAGTCATTGCCCTCGTTGGCGATGGTCTCGCAGGATCTCGCCGACGTGCTGGCCCACCAGTTCACGGGTGAGGAAGCCGCGGAGGAGTACCTCGCGCAGCTGCGGGATATCCGGCGACCGACGTGACGACCGAGCCGACTTCGTCTTGCTGCAACATGGGCGGAGCGGAGTAGCTGCAACCTTGGCCAGACGCCTTGCGCTACAGGTGTTTTCGCTGATCGGCCGCGACCGGGTCGCCGTCGGCCGGGCGGCCGATGACGCGACCGGCGCCGACTACCCGGCTACGTGGGCGTAGCGCGCGAGCGTGGATCTGAGCGGGCTCTGAGTCATCCTGTGGCGCCGCATGAATGGAGCGCCGGTTGTCGGCTGCCTCGACTCTGCGCGACCGGCACGGGGCCTCTCAGGGCGATCGAGTTGTGATCATCCCCGATGTTGCAGCAAGCGTGAGCCAACTCGTTGACACACGTCGATCAGCTGTGGATCTTCGCTCTACCTGGTGATCCTAGGTGTGTGGTAACAGGAGACATTGGTAGGCGATATAGGTGCAGGTTGTTCCCGTTTTTGGACGACGCGGAAGGGGAGGAATTGATTCCGGCATCTGTTTTAATCACGGTGGTTGCTAGCGCGTCCGCGTTGGTGGCCGGTGCATTCTATGTTATCGCTGGACTTTTGGGCAAGCGAATTGAAGAGTCATCCGAAAGGTCGGCTGGGTCCATTCAGCGATTAGATGAAAGTGTGAACAGGCTTGTTCGCGACGTGGCGGACCTTCGTGAAAGGACTGCGGCTTTTGATGGACGATTTTCGGTCATAGATAGAGAGATTGAAGCGGTTTCCAGCCGTTTTGTGTCGGAGTATCGGGACGTCGTTCGTCACGGTGAAGAGCAACATTATCGCCGACTTTCGGAGATGGAGGAGAATTTCGCTGAGCGCGCCCGAAAGTTGGAGAGCTCATTTACTCATCGCATAATTGAGGCGTTAACTGCGGTTATCCGCTACACCGAGGCTGTGGATGAGGCAACCTCTGATGATAAGCGAGCAGCTGCCAGGAAGGCGCTAGAAAAAGCGGTAACAAATCTCAATGAAGAGCTGTCGGAAAATATCGATGATGCGTCGCCGAGCGCCAGTCCGCCGGAAATCGAGAGTCACGGTGGGTATCCAGGGGAGGATGAAGACGATCTCTAATTTGAGCCATCCATCCGATGTTCGTCCATTTTCGTGCTGGCTTAGCGATGGTCTCGCAGGACCTAGCTGACGCATCGATGTCTGTGCCCCCGGTGTTGAACCAGGCATCTGCGACTTGGTGTGGCGCGGCAGCTTCCGTGTGGACCACCTGTGGACCACAACCCCAGCGACACCGGAGAAAACAGCGAGACCGGATCAGTCACTTGATTCTGGAGTCCGCTGTTTTTGCAGGTCAGGGCGCATGATCTTCCTGGGGGTCAAGGGGTCGCAGGTTCAAATCCTGTCGTCCCGACGGTCTGAATCAGCCCGCTGATTCTGGGTGAAAGCCCAGGTCAGCGGGCTTTTTCGTGCGCTCGAAACGAGCTTTGCTTGATCATCATTTTCGTGATCAAAAGGCCGATGAGGGAGCCAAGGAGAAGGCGCCGCCTCCTTCGTTTTGGCTAACGTCAGATGGGGTCACCACGAACGGGTGAACTTGCTGAACAGGCGTCAACCCGGTCCGAACTGACTCCACCTTCGGCGAACGAGCTGTGACGGGCTTCGCGTCAGCGAGTAGCGGATGAGGTCAGGTCGAAGCCGTGAACCTGCTCAAACGTCTTCGTTCCGACCCCTGTTGCAGTGTTCCTCCTAAACACAGGTTGTCTGGTCTGATCGTCGAGGCTGCTGGCTGCGAAATCGCTGCTGAGGCGACTCGTCGCTGTCAATGAGGTCTTGCAATCAACGAGCCGGTATCCCGCCTACCCTTGTGCGGTGGATCTCATTGCCCAGATCAATCGAGCGCTGGATGACCCGAGGACGTCACCGGGAGAGTTCGAGCGTGCGGCATGTTCTCCGCTGCATCCGCTTTATCCAGGGCTGTCCGCGGTCGAGGTTGGGCACGACTTCGGCCGGGACGGTGACATCTACTTCCCGCATCCTGGCTCCGGCCCTGAGTCTCGCGGCCGTCTGATCGGCGAGGAGACCGGATTCGCCTTCGGGCTAAAGACGTTCGGTTCTGCGCTGCACCGGCAGGTCGACGGGGCCGGCCGCAACGCGGAGACTGGCGCGGTCGACCGCGCGCCTAGCACGGCCCTATCGCGCGCAGGACGACGCGATCGCCGACGAACTCGGGTGAGGATGACGTGGACACACGGGCGATCGCACTCCAGTTCGCCAGGAGGATGGTCGGGCACCGCAACGCTTTGGCGGGCAGGACGGACGACGCGATGCGCGTGCAGTTCGCGTTGCACCAGACCGGCAGTGTGTTGGAACGGCTGATCGACGAGTACGCGCGGGCGCTGAAACCCCTCGGCCCGGAGATCGTGATGCAGGCCTGCGGGCTGTTAGACGGCGCGCGGCTGGTTCGCGTGCTGCACTGCATTGACCCCATCGCGGCATGGCCGCGATGGGGTCAACTGCGCCATCGGCCGGCGGCACGTCGTCGACCGCACCGAGCACTGGCTCGACATCGGCTGGGCCGCACGCGCCGTCACCGACTCGCTGAGCGCGGTCCCGCTCGGCAAGACCCAGCCGCCGGTGCTGAACGCGGGCATCGGCACGTGGAGTGTTACGTGGCTGGACCCCGTCGAATGGGTGGAGCGGGTGCACACCAGCGATTGGGAATGGTGACGCGGAGCGGTCCGCCGAAGTCCCCGGCTGCTGCTGCCACGTCTGGCCGGAACCGTGGCCGGCCGCATTTGCTGCGTACCGGCGGGATCTGGTCGATCAGCGGGATCAGTTCGGTGACGTCGTTGCGGTTTCCGCCGGTCAGTGAGATGGCATGTCCACCGGGGATCAGGTGGTGCTTCGAGCCCGTTCTGGCGCGGTCGACCGGGCTCCCCCGGTTTTGGGCCGCCTTTGAGGGCACGGACGTGCGAGCTGTCGATCACCGCCCGCGACCAGTCCAGCGAGTCCGCGGCGTTAAGCTCGGCGAGCAGATTCTCGTGCAGCAGCTGCCAGGCCTCGGCTCGGTGCCGGTCACGCGACCGCCGCCACGCGGTCATGGTCGAGCCGAAGCCCAGTTGGGCGCGCAGCACCAGCTCGGCGGCGAGGTCTTCGGTGCTACGGCCGCGGTCGAAGTGCTGCGGGACCGAATGTCGCGTTGGTCCCGCAGCGCGTGTGGTCCGGGTCAGCAGTCCCGCCAGACCTCGGTCCACCCGGTACCGGGGTCACTGGTGCACCAGTAGTCGGTGCCACCGTTCACCCAGACCGACAGGTTCCGAGTGCTTCCGCTGATCCACGTGGAATCGAGGTTCGGCCTTGTCGGGTCCGGGGTCGTAGAGCGGCTTGTACATGTCGTCCGCTGTTTTGCGGCCGGGCATCAGGGCCCAGCCGTTGCTGCCGGGCTACGCGTGCCACACCGGGGCCGGGTGCTGGCGGCCGCGACGCAGTTCGGGACGACAGCGGTGATCACGTCGTTCAACGGGACGATCGAGAGCGGTCGTTTCCAGACCGGGCGTCGTCCGCTAGAAGCCAGGTCGTCCCAGCGATGCGATCTGTTTTCGGGAAGTCGCAGGAGGAAGAGGTCGTGCGAGAAAAGGTGTTCGGACACAAGCCGGAGCGCGGTGATGGCGAGCTCTTGCGTCACTCTTTCGTGTGATCCTGTGCGAAATTTCTTCCAAGCTATGACTACTGGTTGCGTCATGTCCGCGCTGTCTTGGTGTCGAAAGCAGTCTGGAGCAGCGGCACTGTCGGTGGCCCGTGCTCTCATGGATTGATGGCGCAACGCGACTTCGCGAGGCGGCTAGGACGTTTCATTCGATCAAGGGAGCATGGTGTGGGTGTGAAGTTCCGTGCAATCAGTCCGGCTCGGATCAAGAAGTTCTCGGCAGGAGATGCGCGGTCGGTCGACATTCGTTCCGCTGGGGCGATCGAGCACGGGGAGGTCTTCACCCGACGTTGGGTTGCCGAGGTGATGCTCGACCTCGTCGGGTACACCGCTGACCGGGAACTGGTTGGGCTCAAGTTGGTGGAGCCTGCGTGTGGAGCCGGCGCGTTCCTGGTTCCAGCTGTAGAACGGCTGGCGGCGAGCGTGGTTGACCGGGGGCGTGTCCTCGACGACTCCGCGAGATCGGCCGTGCAGGCCTTTGACGTGCAAGACGTCCATGTCGAGCGATGTCGTGCCGCGCTGATCGCTGTGCTTCGGCGATTCGGCGTCAGAGAGGCAGTAGCGCGCGAGCTCGCGCATCACTGGGTACGTCGCCGCGACTACCTGTTGTCCGCGCGTGCCAACGCCGATCTGATCGAAGGTCAGGAGGAAGCCGATGTCGACGTGATCGTCGGAAATCCTCCCTACATCCGGTTCGAGAGTGTGGAAGACGAGTTTCGGCTGCAATATCGTTCGAGATGGCCAACTATGAAGGGGCGAGCCGACGTGTATGTCGGTTTTTATGAACGTGCGCTGCGGTCACTCAAGCCTGATGGCGGGCGTCTTGCCTTCATCTGCTCCGATCGGTGGATGCGAAATCAGTATGGCGGGGAGTTGAGAAAGCTCGTTGCTCGCGACTACCGGGTGGAGGCCGTGTGGAGCATGCACGACGTGAATGCTTTTGAGAAGTCGGTTTCCGCCTACCCGGCGATCACGATTCTGAGCCGTGGAGCGCAGGGCGAGGCGGTCGTCGCGGAGACCACCCGGCAGTTCACAGAGGCCGGTGCGCAAGAGTTGACAGCGTGGACGCTGCGCCCAAGCAGCGCGGAGACGAAAGGCGTCGGGTACCGGGCGTTCAGGTTCCCAGGGTGGTTCCCCGGTGATGAGATGTGGCCGGCCGGAGATCCCGCCGCACATCGTTGATCAAACACCTCAACAACAACTTCGCGCCGCTGCACGATCCTGAGTCAGGAACACGTGTTGGCATTGGCGTCACGACCGGCGCCGACAGCATCTACGTGTTGAGGGAGGGCGATCCTGAGCTGGACGGAATCGAACCCGATCGGTTGCTGCGGTTGGCGACTGCGCACGACAACCATGCAGGTGCCTTCCGGTGGAGCCGGAGGTGCCTGGTCAATCCTTGGCGCCATGACGGTCAGCTGATCGACCTCGCTGGATTTCCTGGGCTTGAGGCGTACCTGACCCGCCATCGGGCGCGGCTCACGGCCCGTCACACGGCCAAAGCTCATCCGAGGGGCTGGTATCGCACCATCGACAAGGTCAACCATGATCTTGTCGTCCGGGAGAAGCTCCTGGTGCAGGACTTGCAGCCCTCGCTCAGTCCTATCTTGGAGGAGGGTGGCTACTACCCGCACCACAGCCTCTACTACATCGTGTCAGATCAGTGGGATATGCAAGTGCTGGGTGGACTGTTGCTGTCGCAGGTGGCTCAGATGTTCATCGAGGCTTACTCCGTCCGCATGCGAGGAGGCACGCTGCGCTTCCAGTCGCAGTACCTCAAACAGATTCGCGTACCTGCTCACTCAGAACTGACGGATCGCACCAAGCAAGCACTGAGGGAAGCCTTTCTCATGCGCGACGGACACGCGGCCACCGCAGCGGCACTGGACGCATACGGGCTCGCACGCAGCGATCTTCTGTGACGGTCCGAGGACTCGTGTGTGTCGACAGCTGCGGAGGTGGAAGCCGGGTGCCGGCTTCCACCTCCATTTCGTGGGTCAGGCTGTGTGAACTGCTTAGCGGCTCACCTCAGTCCGCGTCCACGATCTCGGCGTCGACGGCATACGCGTGACTGCTCGAGAGTTCTCTGACCGACCACAGGTCGTCGGCCGCGAGCCAGCCGTCCGCCTCCACTGCTTCGGTGCGATCGAGGATCGATGCCGCGACCCGGCTGGCGGTGTCGGCGAGCTCGGAAACACGTGTGGCGAGATCACGCCAGTCCTCGTCGTCCGCGAACTGGCGGTCGTCGGGGTCGTTGGCGAGCAAACCGATCTCTTCGACGTTGACCTCGGTTTCGAGCAGGCGCTTGCGCACCTCTACGAATCGGGTTCTCGGCGACTTGTCCGACTGGAGCCTGCGGATCTCCTTCTGCACCTGCCTGATCTCGTCATCTAGACGGCGGAGCGCATGAGTCGATCGACGGTCCCTCGCCGCCTTCCGCCCCTCCTTGGAGGTGTTGAGGCGGGACAGGATTCTCGGCACAAGACTCGCGCGACGTGGGGAAAGCATGAGCTTGACCACCTCGTCTATGAGGTCGTCGTCAGGCAAGTTGTGCGTCGCACGTCGATCGATCTGACGGCCAGTCTTGGCTTCATACAAGCTGCGCACCGTCATGCCTGGCTTTATCAGGTCAAATCGGTCATCGTCCTTCGCTAGGTCGCGGTAGACGGTCCAGGCGGCAGACGTTCCGCGGGCGTCTGGTGGCCAGGCCTCCGCAGTACGCCAGTAAGACCGCGCATTCCCCTTCGCCAGACCGATTGCCTCTGCGACGGCATCGCGATGTTCTGCGGGCACCTCGAGCATCGCGTCACCCAGCCTCCACTTGCGCACGCCGCGGCGTTCACTGGCAGGGTCGAGAGGAGTGCTCATGATCGATCGCACCTTCTCGACCCATTCTGCGTTCGGAGTCGGCACTGGGCTTAGTCCTCAGCCTTGCCCTCGCCGGTGCCGTGCTCGGCAGTGATCGCCTTCGGATCGGCGTGCACTAGGACGCCGGTGACCGACGGCATCTCTTTGGCCACCGTCTTGGCGATTGCGAGCCTGAGCTCGGGCTGACGGTTGCCGAACTCCTTGAGCAACGCCTCGAAGCGCTCGGTCGCACGACGCCAGCTCTCCAGACCGCGAGTGATCCCGTAGTCGCGAATGAGCTCGAAGTCCTCGGTGAGGAAGCGGGCTTCACTGGGCACAGGTACACCCTTCATACCCGGACGAGCACGCCTCTTGGCAACCTTCGCCTGCAGCAGAACGTACCCGTGGAGCTCTGCCAGCGCGACGTTGAGAGGGCTGGAAAGGCTCGTGCTCGCGTACTCCCACACCATTTTGACCAGCTGGTCGCGAGCTGCCTCCTCCTCGGGACTGCTCGCCGAGTACAGCAGAGGCTCGTCGCCGAAGAACTCCTCGACGATGTCTTCACGCCACGCCGCACGGTCAGGATCGGACTTCAGCTGCTTGCGGTCTTTGATGACGTGTCGCGTTTTGAAGATCTCGGCAAGTCGGTTGCCGACAGCCTTGGTGTCGATCTGCTCACCGAACTTCGCGTGTTCGACGACGAAGCCGGCTCGTCGCCAGCTGGCCCACACGAGTTCGTCCGCACTGGCCGTGTCGAATTCGACCACAGAAGAAAAGAACTTGGACATGGTGCAACGCTCCTTCTGTCCCGCCAGGTGTCTCGGAGATGGTCTCCGAGCGTGCCTGCCGTGGACGGCGGAACGCTACAAGTGGGACAACGCCAGAACGACGAATGTCAAGTATTTGGCTCAGAACTGGCGTTCTTCTGGCGCCTGTCGGCTGGCGTACTCCTGGATCTCAGCGACTCGGTTCGCAATGGCGGTGCTGAAGGATTTGACGGACACCTCGCACACCGGCTCGTCGTAGATCCCTTCGTCACGCCTTGTGCTGACAAGACACGCGGCGTCGTAGAAATTTTTGTCGACGAGCCGTTGAAGGAGCAACTGATAGCGCTTCATGTAAGAGGAATTGTCGAAGGCCTGGTCTGGCCTGTACAGCGTCGCGCCCTTGTCTCGAACGATGGGTGGCGCGTCAGTGAGCTGCTCGAACACGAAGAAGATACCGAGCCAGGGCTGGATTCGATGGGCGCCCAATAGTCCCTCGTCGTAGGCGAGCCTCAGATCCACCGCGTTGCCGATCATCTCCTCTGTGCGGTTGTTGAAGTTGTTTCCGACAGAACCGACCTGTGACTTCAGTTCGATGGCAGCCACCAGGATGTCGTTGTACTTCACAACGATGTCCCAGTCTTTCGTCCGCCGAAGGTATCCTGGAATCGACAGGCTTCCCTGGTAGCGTACTTCGACTCCGTCGATAGCATTCAGTGGAGCAAATTCCCGGGCGATCACTTCCTGTAGTGGGAGCAGATGTTGCCCGCCTGTCACCGATCCTCGGGTGCCGGCGTCGAGCTTTCCGGAGTCGCGCTGCTTCTGCGCCTGGAGGCTGCGCCCAGTCCAAAACGCTTTTACGGCGGTATCGTAGTCGTCGTGCGTCGGTGTCAATTTACTGCTTTCGTCGTCGTCTTCTATTGTGATGAGAGCATCGTTCTGCAGCTCGATGTCGTAGTTCCTCAGGTCAATGTCATAGGCATAAGCCGCTGCTCGGGTTGCTGCTTCGACATCGCGATTCTGAAAAGCGCTGCGGAGTTCGTCCTGGGTATCAGGGTCGATCTGGTCTGGCAGCGGAACCCGGATGCGCTTGAGATACTGAGCCTGGAAGCGAAGCGTGCCGCCTCGCATGCGCACACAGTATGCCTCGATGAACGCCTGGGCGATCCGCGACAGCAGAATGCCGCCGAGCACCTCCATATCCCACTGGTCAGAGACGATGTAGTACAGGTTGTGATGAGGGTAGTGGTCACCCCTCTCCAAGACGGGGTGAATGGTGGTTTTCATGTCCTGAAGAAGCAGTTTCGGCTTGCGGATCAGGGCAGAGTGCACCTTGTCGATCGTGCGGTGCCACTTCTGTGGATCCTTCTTCGCCACGAATCGATCCAGCAGGACAGGATGCCTTGACAGGTAGTCGTGCATCCGTGGATAGTCCGCGAGATCAACGAGGTTTCCGTCGTCATCCCACGGGTTGATGAGGTAGTTGCCCTGCCACTTGAACTCGCCGGTCATGAGATCGCGGCGCATCGCGAGCGGTAGCGCGCGATCTTCCTCTACCAGGCTCGGGTCTTTGACGATGTAGACCTTGTCCGCGCCTGTCGCGATTCCGATCGAGACTTTCGTCTGAGTGTCCTCGGAGTGCAACGGCTCGAAGTGCTGAAGATGTTCGATCAGCGCCAGGCGTGCGGGTGTGCCCGTCGGCCACAGCTCGCCACCGTCGAACCAGCTGTCAAGCCGATGAGCCTTCACTCCGTTGCCAGAGAACTCTTGGAAGTCCTTCAAGCTGGTCGCTTCGACCAGCTCCTTGGCACTGGCATCCGTGAACTCGCCAGTCGTATCGGCGACTACGGCTGAACCCTGGACGTGGTTGCCAAGAACCGTGATAGCCGGATACGCCGAGACAGACCGTTCGAACGCTTCCACGTCGTGCATCGTCCAGACGTGTTCAACCGCATAGCCGCTGGCGACGAACGCCCGCAGGTCGGCACCGTACTGGTTCCGCATCCACCGGTCTGCGCAGATGAATCCGACCTTGCCGTCAGGTGCGAGCAGTCGAAGGGAGCGCTCGATGAACCCCACATAGATGTCGCCCCTCCCACGCATCGTCGCCCAGGTGCGGCGATACCGGGCCGCGAGTTGATCCGGGAGATCGTCATACCGGATGTACGGCGGGTTGCCGACGACAACATTCGGCGCGTAGTCGTCCAGATCGGCGAGCAGGAAGTCGGCATGCCGCACCCATGTCTCGGACAGGGCATGCGCCACAGGTGCCGACGCGCCTGCCTCAGCCAAGAGGCCGCGGCACAGCTGACGGGAAGCCTGCACGTGCTCTGACTGGAGGTCGTAGGCGCGGATCGCGTCACCTAGTGACGAGAGGTCGCGGTCACAGGCTTGAGCACTCTTGACGAGGCGTTGCACGATCAGGCCGAGAAACGCCCCGGAGCCGCAAGACGGCTCGACCAGGCGTTTCGAGCCGAGATCGCTCTCTTCGGTGTACCCCGTCAGGTCGAGAAGTACCTCGACCACCCAGGGGAGAGTGAACACCTCGCCGTAGTTCTGCACATCTGGGGCTCCAAGTGACACTCGCACAGCTTAAGGGTCTCGAGTATTTGCACCTCGGACGCGGTGCGGAGGGCGTAGCCAGCACGGCGGCCGCAGACGGCTGAGAGGGCAGAGGTTGTAGGCTGCTGCAGCCTTGTGCCGGTCAGGGGTTCGTGGATGTCGAGTCTCCGCGGGGCTCGGTGAGTTGTCGGCCAAATCGGAGCACCCGGTGGCGAACTTGCCTGGGGGTCAAGGGGTCGGAGGCACAAATTCTGTCGTCCCGACGGTTTGAATCAGCCCGCTGATTCTGGGTGAAAGCCCAGTTCGGCGGGCTTTTTCGTGCGCTCGAAACGATCTCCAGCCGATCATCCGTTGTACGATCAACAGGCTGATGAAGGAGTCAGACAGAAGGCACTGGCTCCTTCGTTTTGACTAAATCAAATGGGGTCACCATGAACGGGTGGGCTTAGTCGAACGACGCTGACCTGGCGTTAACCGGCCCTGTTCCGCCTTCATCTCCGGTCAGCGGGCCGTGACTGGACAGAGGGCGACCGGCGTAGGAGGCGGTCACGTCGAAGTTGTGAAGTCCCTATCCATTAAGTTGCTGTGTCGCAGCGGAGTCCGCCACTCGGCGGGTAATGGCACAGACGGCGAACCGCATCCGATCACCGTCACAGTGAGCGGTTCGTCAACGCGTATCTGGTGACGGCGGTTGAGACCTGCACTACACACGAGCAGGGCACGCACACTGCACCTGAAGGTCGCGGACGCGCCGGACAACGGCATCACGTCCGCCGAGGCACAACAAACTCGGCCATGCGCTGCTTGCAGGATGTGCTGTCGGTGCCGGCCGCACCTTGTGCGAGTTGGTCAGCCGCGGACGTCCGCTGCGTTTCCCGTCGGGGAGGGAAGTCTGGTCGCCATCCAGAACGGCACGGTCATCAGCGCGGCCGCCGTCCACGTCAGTGCGGGTGCCGCGGTGTCCAGCACCACTCCTCCCACCGCGGCACCCCCTGCCACCGCGCCGTTCCAGGCCGCGATGGTCAGCGACTGGGCCCGGTCCGCGTCCCGTCCCGCGATCAGAGCCGTGACCGATTGAAACGCTGTTGGAGCGCCGCCGAAGGCCAGGCCCCACACCGCGCACGCCATCAGGGTCGTGGCGGCGTCGTCTGACACGGCCAGCACCACGATTCCGGCCGCGGTCAGCAATGGGCACCAGCCCAGCACCGCGCGCGGATTGCGGTCCATTGTGGATCCGACAGCCAGGATGCCGCACACGGCGGCGACACCGAACACCAGCAGAGCTGTGCTCAACAGCTTTTCCTGTGCCAGTCTGGCCAGTGTGGGGCCGAGGTAGGTGTAGAGCATGTTGTGTCCCAAGGCGTACACGAACACCATTGCCAGGACGGGTCGCAGCATCGGGAGGGCGGCTCGCGTGGGACGGGCGCGTTCGGTGGTGATCGCCGGCAGCACGGTCAGGATCCAGCACAGCAACGGCACCGCGATCAGACCCATGGCCGCGAACGACCAGCGCCAGCCGACGAGGTCGCCGAGCGCCGTGCCGGCGGGCACTCCGACCGCGAAACCCACGGGTGTTCCCGCCATCGCGACCGCGAGTGCACGTCCGGCTTGTCGTGGTGGTGCGATCCGCATCGCGTACACCGCGACCAGTGACCACATCACGCCGGTGATGGCGCCGGATGCCACCCGTGCACACAGGATGACGCCGTAGCTGGGGGACAGGGCTATCACGAGGTTCGTGGCGATGAAACCGAGCACGAGTGCCACCAGTACGTGTTTGCGGGGCAGCCGGGAGGTGAGTGCGGTCAGGGGGACAGCGGTGGCCGCTGTGGTGACGGCGTAGACGGTGACGAGTTGCCCGGCGGCGGACGGCGACACCCGGAGATCTTCCGACATGGCCAGGAGCAACCCCGCGGGCAGCACCTCGGTGAGACAGCCGAGCAGCACCGTGAGCGTCAGTGCGAGCAGCGCACGCCAAGGCAACGTGTTCTGGGACAAAGGGTTCCTCTCACGTGGGAACCGCCCCGGCACGGTCAGCAGGATCTCGTGCCGGGGCGGAAGAGGGAGATCAGCCCTTGGCCAGCTGGGCGTCGATCCACGCCCGCAGCGCGGTCTCGCCCCGGAAACCGATCATGCGGGAGCCGGGCAGCTCGGCCGCGTTGCGCATCGGCACCAGCGTGGGCAGGTACTGGATGCGGTAGCGGGACATGAGGTCACGGCTGATGTCCGCGTCGACCTCGCCGAGCAGGAACCGGCCGCCGTACTCCGCGGCCAGCTTCTCGATCACCGGCTTGAGCTGGCGGCACGGCGGGCACCAGGTGGCTCCGAAGTCCAGGACGACGAGCTTGGTCCTGGATGCCTCCATCACCTGGTTGTGGTTCGCGGACGTCACCTTGACGACGTTCTCCGCGCTGACCTGGATGTTGGCGTCGGCCATCGGCGTGGCCTGGGCGGGTGGGGGCACCAGCACCGCGGCCACGACGGCCACGGCGGCGACGCTCGCGCGCAGCCAGTTCTTGAGCAGGGACATGAGAACTCCTTGATGGCAGGGAAGTGCGAGTGCTCAACCGGTGGTGGTGGCGAGGCCGGCACCGACCCAGTCCTCGATGCCCTCCCGGTATTTGCGCACGTTCGAGTAACCGAGGCGAAGCAGCCGGGATCCCACGAGTTCGCTGTTGCGACAGGGCACGTTGGCGCAGTAGACGACGATCTCGGCGGTCTTGTCCGGCAGCACGTCGGGTGCGTACCGGTCGGTGAGCTCGGCCGCCTGCTCGTAGGGAAAACCGGGGATGTTCACCGCGCCGGGCAGGTGTTCCACCTCGTAATAGGCTGCGGGCATGGTGTCGACAACCACCAGCGTGCCCGCGTCGATACCTTTTTTCAGTTCCTCTCGCGAGATCAACGACAACATAGAAGGATCCCTTTCCCGGCACGATTCGCGCGATGTCCGCGTCGATTTCGAGTGTGACCGGGTACGAGATTCCCTCCCACTGCCAGAGGGCTATGTCGTGCCGTTATCCATCCACTCGCGATAGCGGTCGGTTTGCGCCATGAGCTGTTCGTAGGCGCTGGTGACGGCGTGGTGCAGCTCGGTGAACCGGTCGTCGAGCAGGTGGTCCGCCCGCCACAGCAGGACGTGTTGCACCGTTATCGGATCTCCGGCCAGCGGCCGGATCGCCACCCCGGGAAGTTCCGAGGTGGTCGGCTGCACCAGGCACACCCCACGCGCCCCGGACACCAGCCGGTGCCGCAACGCGTCCACGTCGTGCGCGATGCGCGGGGTGAAGCCGTGTGCCAGGCACATCTCGCGGAAGACGATGCGGCAACCGTCACCACAGCTGGAGACGATCCACCGCTCCCGCGCGAGATCGCTCAGGTCGACGACCGGCGACGCGGCCAGCCGGTGCTGCGCCGGCAGTGCCACGAAGGACGGCTCGGTGGCCACCCTTTCGGCACGTACTCCATCGGGCACGGCCAGCGTCCGCGGTCCGCAGATCATCGCCAGCGCGAGGTCGACGCACCCGCTCGCGACCTGGGACACCAGCCTGCCGTGCGACAGGTCGGCGCGGCTCGTGAGCTCCAGGTCCGGAAAAAGGCGCTCGACGCAGTCGAAAAGACCGGACAGGAGCCCACTGTCGTTCCAGCCGATCCGCAGACCACCACCGGACGGCTGCTGGCGGCGGAAGTCGCGGTCCAGTTCGTCGAACGCCGGAATGATCGCCTCGGCGCGGGCGAGCAGCAGTTCGCCGATCCGGGTGGGGCGCACGCCTCGCGTACCGCGGTCGAACAGCCGGTCGCCCACCATCTGCTCGATCCGGCGCAGCTGATGACTGAGCGCGGGCTGGGCCAGCCGCAACTCGCCCGCGGCCCGGTTGAGGCTGCCGGCGCGTGCGATGGCGACCAGCACCCGCAGGTGCCGGACTTGGAGTTCCATGTCACCCATCAGACACGGCTGATCGCGTGCTGTCATCCGTTGGGGCCGAACGGATCGCGCATAAGCCGATGACATGGCCGTCCGGCAGTACCCACCGGTTCTGATTCTGCCGATAGTGGTCGAATCCGGATTTCCCTGTCCCTGTGAATACCATTTTCGGAGTCGACGGTGTTGCTGACAACTCCGCTGACCGAGCACTGTTCCGCCCCTCTGCGAAGTGGTCGGCACGTGTGCGTCGGGGTGAGCCCGTTCAACAGTTACTTCACGGTGGATCGTATTACCGCACTTGCCCGGTGGGCGATGCGGGAATTCGAGCGTTTCCATTTTTTCGTGCCCGATCATGCGGCCGCGTACACCTTGGAGGCCCTCGGCTATGAACCCGGCCGGGCCCAGCGCAAGGCCGGGCGGCAGGGCCAGTACGTGGTGAACAAGATCTTCCGGGCCCTGCGCGACGCCGGTGTGCCGGACCCCGAGGAGCACCTGCTCGACGGCACGACGCTCGCCCGCAACGATTCGTACCGGGAACTGCTGCGTGACGCGGGGGCGTGGTTCCTGACCGACGACGCCTTCGCCGCGGACTGCCTCGAGGCCACCCGCTGGGTGCTCGACCGCCGGTTGCCCGATGGGCAGTCGCCCACTGACGACCAGCTGCGCTGCGCCGTCCGCTACTTCTTGGCGGAGTTGCCGATGTTCATCGACACCCCGGCGATCGCGGGCGTCGACAGCTCGGTGTTCGCCTACCACCAGCGGGTCGCGTTCCTGGAACGGCTCTACGCGAGGGAACTGGCCTGGCAGCCGAACCCCGCGCAGGGTTTCGTCCTGCTGCGCGCCGGCGACGAGGTGACGTGACCGTGGCCCACGACGACTACTCGTTGCGCCGGCTGCCGGACGAGGCCAGGCGGTCCTGGTTCTCCGTCGCGGTGCAGCGGTTCGGACAGGTGTCCGCGTTTCACCAGTTCCTCCTCGGCGCCACCCTCGGACTCGGGATGACGTTCTGGGACGCGGTACTCGCCATCACCCTCGGGTCGGTGATGCTCGAGGTCGTCACCATCCTCATGGGGATCGCGGGCGTGCGCGAGAACCTGTCGACGTCGGTACTGGCTCGTTGGGCCGGGTTCGGCGCACGGGGTTCCGCGCTGGTGGGCCTGCTGGTGACGCTCAGCCTCGCCGGCTGGTTCGGAGTGCAGAACGACGTCTTCGCGCACGGTCTGCACCGCCTCGCCGGTGGTCCGCCGGTCTGGGCGTGGGCCGTGCTCGGCGGCATCGCGGTGACCGCGATCGTCGTGGCGGGCTTTCACACCATGGCGTGGACGGCGTACCTCACGGTGCCCGCTTTCCTGCTGCTGACCACGTGGACGATCGTCACCGAGCTGCGCAAGCACGACCTCGGCGACCTGGTCGGCATGCCGGCGCCCGGCCCGGCACTGACCCTCGCCCAGGGCACCACGCTGGTCGCCGGCGCGTTCATCATGGGTGCTGTCATGACTCCGGACATGACCAGGTTCAACCGGAGCACCTCCGACGTCGTGAAGCAGACGCTGATCAGCGTCACGCTCGGCGAGTACCTGATCGGCCTGACCGGGGTGCTGCTGGCGCATGCGGCGCGCAGCGCGGACGTGGTCGGCATCGTGATGTCCAGTTCGGGTGTGATCGGCATGCTGATCATGGTGACGGCCATCCTGAAGATCAACGACTGGAACCTCTACTCGGCCTCGCTCGGCCTGGTGAACACCGTGGACGTGCTGCTGCGCAAGAAGATCAGCCGGTCGACCGCGACGTTGTGGCTGGGGGCACTGGGCACCCTGCTGTCCGCGCTGGGCATTCTCGACCACTTCACGGTGTTCCTCACGTGGATCGGGGTGATCACGCCGCCGGTCGCGGGCGTCATGATCGCCGAGTACTTCGTCGTGCGCACCTGGCGTGCGGAACTGGACGAGTCGCGGTCCGGGGGAGAGCTGCCGGCAGACCCGCCGGACTGGGTCCCGGCGGCGCTGGTGTGCTGGGCGGCGGGAACGGCTGTCGGTTTCCTGGTGCCGGTCGGCATCCCGACGATCAACTCCGTGGTGGTCGCTTTCGCGCTGTACGCTGCGATCGGCAAAACAGCCGGAATCGTCCGGCAGGTGCCCGGATCCCGGGTCGACACTCACCGCTGACGGGGAAGTGACGGCATGGAACTCGACGTCCACCACCTGCGGCTCGTGCGGGCGATCGGTGAAACCGGCAGTTTGTCCGAGGCCGCGGTGCGGCTCGGCACCAGTCAACCCGCCGTCAGCGGCAACCTCAAACGGCTGGAAAACGCCCTGGGACAACGGTTGTTCGATCGCGGTTCCCACACCACGTCGGTCACGCCGACCCCCACCGGAGAACTGCTGCTCGACCGGATCAGCGCGGTACTGCCGATGATGGAAGGTCTGGTGCGGGACATCGGGGTCCGTTCCAGCCCCGCCGAACCGGTGCGGGTCGGCGGGGTCTGCTCACCCGTGCTGTGCCACCTGCCCGCCATCCTCGACAGCCACCGTCCGCACGGTCCCGGCGCATCGCTGTTCGACAGCGAGTGCCGGGACCTCGTCGTGGAGATGGTGGCGCAGCGGCGGCTGGAAGTGGGCGTCGTCAAGGACTACCCCGGCTTTGAAGCGGTCGCGCCAGCGTCCGTGGACCTGGCGGTGGTGGCTCACGACCGGACGCTCGTGCTGCTGCGCGAGGACCATCCGCTGGCCCGGCACAAGGTGATCAGCCTCGAGCAACTGGCGGACGAGCAGTGGGTGCTCCCTCCGCCCGACTCCTCCCGCTTCCACGAGTACTTCCACAGGTCGTGCCGGCGCAAGGGTTTCACGCCCCACGTGCGGTACGTGTCAGAGTCGTACGGCACGACTGTCGCCGCAGTGCGCAACGGCGCCGTCGGACTGTCCCAGGCGGCGTGCGAGGGGCATCAGCAAGTCGCCGCCCGGCTGCTCGCCGACGACGCGTTGTCACGGAGGTTCCTGTTGGTGTGGCACAGGGAGAGCGAGTTCGCCGGCTTCGCGCGCGAGGTGCTCACCGAGACCGCGCTGGCCTACCGGCTGGAGTGCGAGTCGTCACCGGTCTACTCCCGTTACCTGGCATGACGGTGTGCCCTCCACAGACGTGGAGGGCACACCGTCATGCCAGGTAACGTCAGCGGAGCTCCGCCGGTGGCAGAGTCGTCCCGTGAACCCAGGCCTCGTGGAACGCTGTGAGGTCCTGATCCGCCACCGCCGCCGTGTAGAGCTCCCAGTCGTACCAGCCCTGGTTGAGCAGCACCGCGATCGCCGGGTACTCCCGCAGCACCGTGAAGAACTTCTCGTCACCAATGTGCTTGCGCAGCGCGTGCACCATCAACACACCCTTGTCCGTGACCGAGAACTCCCGGCCCACACCCGGATCCGCCAGTTTGCGCCCCCAGAACCGAATGTCCGTCCCTGCCTGGCGCAACGCGTCCTGGTAGCGCTGCTCGACGGAGGGCCCGCCGCGGCTCTCCTCCCACAACCACGCCACGTACCGGGCGAACGACTCGACCATCGGCTGGTCTTTCCCCATCTTGATGGCGAGCTGGTTTCCCCACCACTGCGATGCCAGGGCCTGCACCAGCGCCGACTGGCCCGCGGCAGCACCGTGCACCGGGCGCCCCTGTGAAGGATGCGAGTAGGCGAGCCGGTCAGGCAGGTACACGCCACCCGTCACCGGCAGGGGGTACGGACCCAGCTTGCCGTTCAGGAATTCCAGCATTTCGGGCAGGTGCCTGGCCGGCGCGGTGCCGGCACCGGGCGCGAACGCGTCCAGCACCGCGATGCCGCCAGGCAGGGTGGATTCCCGGATGCTGAACCGATCGATGGCGATCATCGTGGCGGACGGTGTGATCGGGACGTCCTCCTCCCAGGCGTGGAGTCCTTCGTGGACGGACTTGCGCACGCCGTTCGACACCACGCTCCACCCAGCCGGAACTCGCGCGTTGAGGTGGAACGTCGCCTTGTCGGCTGAAGTCTCGTTCACCGGGAACCACGTGGACGCCGAGTGAGGCGCCCCGGCTGCGAGCACGCCGCCCGACCACGTGGTGCGCCACCCGGTCACACCGCGGGGCGCGTGTTCCGGTTGCGGACGGCCGCAGTAGAGCACCTCGACGGTGAACGAGGTGTCCGCCGCCAGCGTGCCGGCGGGCGTGATCACCAGTTCGTGCTCGCCTCGGCGGACGAACGACGCGCGCACGCCGTCCACCCTCACCGACGTCACGGTGAGCCCGCGCAGGTCCAAGTTGAACCGGCTGAGCCGCTGCGTCGTCGTGGCCGAGACGACGGTCCTGGCGTTGAGGAACCGGGCGGCGGGATCGTAGGACAGGTCGACGGTGTAGCCGGCGACGTCATAACCGCCGTTGCCATCGGTGGGGTAGTAGGGATCGACGCCGAGCACGACACCGTTGGGTGCGACGTGCACGTAGCCGTCGGAGCCGATCGTGTCGTCCGCGTGCGCTACGGCCGGACACAGGGACAGGCCGCACAACAGCAGGGTGGCCGACGAGAACGTCCGCCGAATCCGCACAGCCATCGGGGAAACCTCTCGGGACGGTGGCAGGGTGCCGCCAGTCTCGGCGTGCCCCGCCGGACCAGGCCAATGCCACTTCCCCATGCTCGTGCGTTATCCGATGCGCAGCCGATGACCTGGACGGTTGAAGAACGACGGTTGAAGAACATTGCCGGCGGCCCGTCGTGGATCAGCTCCGTTCCCGCGCCTTGATGCTTGCGCACACACGTATTCACCTGCGGTTGCCTCGCACACTCCGCGCACAGCCCCCTGGCCCCGAATGCCCTGATCGGCCTATTGCCGGGAAACCCGGCGAGGCTCCACCCTTCATCCGGGATGGACGCATGGCGTCCAGAAGAGGGACATCGACCTGGGGGTCACCTTGCACTCGCCTCTCAGAGGCGCGCGCCTTCGCGCGCGTCCAATTCGTGCTGCCCGCACGATCACCGCGGTGGTCGTCACGGCATTGCTCGCGTCAGCCGTGACACCGGTCACCTCGGTGGCGGCGGCGCCGGAGAAGAACAAGTCGATCAACGTGCGAGACGTTCCGGTCCTGCGCAGCGAACCACCGAAGGCCGAGCCCGTGGCGCCTGCCACGCCCAAGGCGGACTTCACGCCGCTGGGCAAGGCCGCGGGCACTTCCGGCTCGCACTTCGACCCCGAGCGGTCGAAGATCGTGCGGCAGTCGTTGTTCGAGACCGAGTACGAGAACCCGGACGGCACGCGGACGATCAAGCAGTCGACCGAACCGCGCAACGTCCAGGACGCGGGCGGGCGCTGGCACGAGGTCGACACGACCCTGCAGGCGGACGTGCCCACCAGGCGGATCAAGGCCAGGCAGCACCCGCTCAAGCCCACCTTCGGCGCCAAGGCCGACGACCCGTCGCTCGTGACGGTCGAGTTCGAGGGCAACAAGGTCGCGCTGGGCGTGGAGAAGCCCGCCAGGGGCACCGAGATCAAGGTCTCCGGTGAGTCGGCGGAGTACGCGGACGTCACACCGGACACCGACCTGCAGTACGAGGTGACGCCGGGGTCGGTCAAGGAGACCATCAAGCTCAAGAAGCCACCGGCCACCAACAAGTGGCGGTTCACCCTCAGGACCGGCACGCTCACGCCGGCCGTGACCGAGCAGGGCACGGTCGAGCTCCGTGACGCGGCGGGCACGGCGAAGATCGTGATGCCGCCCGTGGTCACCTGGGACTCCTCCGGCGACAACGACACCAGGCCGCCCGCGCGGACCGGCGGCGGTTACGCGGTGGAGAAGTCCGGCGACAAGTGGATCCTCACGGTCTCCGTGGACGAGGCGTGGCTGAAGGATCCCAAGCGGGTCTACCCGGTCAGCGTCGACCCGACGTTCACCTACGGCGTGACCTATTCCGAGGCGTACAAGTCGGACGGCTACAAGTGCGTCAACTGCGGCATCAAGGTCGGCAACGTGCTCGACCACGGTGACAAGTACTGGCGCAGCGCCATGCGGTTCAACTACGAGTCCATGTACGGCAAGAAGATCGTGGGCGCGAAGGTCGACGTCGCGAACCAGCGGTCGCCGATGAGCCCGGACAAGACGTGGGCCGCGCACCTCTACCACGCCTCCGCGATGGACTTCAACGGTGTCGGCGGGCACATGGCCACCACGATGCTCGGGCAGGTCGGCACCTTCCAAGCAGAAGGTCTGCGCTCGTTCCTCCAGCACGTGGCCGACATCCGCCACATGGCGACGTTCCTCATCGTCGGCCACGAGGCGGCGGGCACGTGGACCTACAAGGACCTGACCGCGACCATGACGGTCGACACCGGCAACGCGCCTCCCGCGCCGCAGCCGGTCGGGCCGGCCGACCACGAGGCGATCACGACCCTCGCGCCGACGCTGTCGGTCACCCCGGTGTCCGATTCGGACGGTGATCCGGTCAAGTACTGCTTCAAGGTCGCCACCGGACCGGACGCCAAGTCCGGTGTCGTGGTCGACTCCGGCTGCCTCGACAGTCCGACGTGGACGGTCCCGCAGGCGGTGCTGCAGGACGGTGTGTCCTACACCTGGCAGGCGCACGCCTACAGCGGTGTGGCGATGGTGCCCAGCCCGGTGCGCCACTTCAAGATCGACCAGCGGATCGGCGACCGCGGTCCCGCTCCCGCCGACACGTTCGGCCCGGTCACGGTGAACCTGGCCAACGGCAATCTGACCGCCCAGCAGTCGTCGCCCACGTTCAACACCGTGGGTGGCTCGGCGGGCATCACCATGACGTACAACTCGCAGCAGCAGGACGCCAAGGGGCTGCGTGCGTCGTACTTCCCCGACCTGTCGCACAACGGTGAGATCAACCCGCAGCAGCAGCCCGTGCTGGTGCGCACCGAGCCGCAGGTGAACGTGGACTGGGGCGACAAGTCCCCGTTCGCACCCGCCCTGCCGCAGGACTGGTTCGTCGCCCGCTGGGAGGGCTTCTTCCAGGCACCCGCGACCGGCACCTACCAGTTCGCCGGTGTGCACGACGACCGGTTGCGCGTGTGGGTCAACGGAAACTCCGTGTACGACCAGGGTTGTTGCAGTGACGTCAACTGGGGTGTGGCCGGCAGCGTCTCGCTGACCGCGGGCCAGCGCGTGCCGATCAAGGTCGAGCTCGCGGAGGCCACCCACTGGGCGTACCTGCGCCTGTTCGTGCGCACGACCGAGGGCAACGTCTCGCCGCAGATCGTGCCCGCCGACTGGCTGTACACCTCGGACCTGCCGACGCTGCCGAAGGGCTGGACCCTCTCGGCCGACCTCGACGGCGACGGGTCGACCTACACCGAGGCGAAGGTCACCGACCAGAACGTCGTGCTGACCGACGGCAGCGGCGCGAAGCACACGTACGTCAAGAAGAGCGCGGGCGGCTACACGGCACCCGAGGGCGAGGACGGCGTGCTGTCGCTCGACACCGCTGGCCGCATCACGCTGACCGAAGGGGCGGAGATCTTCGTCTTCCGCTCCGACGGCAAGCTGGAGTCGATGTCCTCGGTGCAGGACAGCCGCAAGCCCTCCGCTCTGCAGAACATCTACGACGGGTTCCCGTCACGGCTGAAGGAGATCAAGGACCCGGTCTCCCAGCGTTCGCACCGGCTGCACTACAACCGCGCCGGTGACGACTGCTACGGCGGCGCGCAGAAGCCGCCGCACGTGGACGCGTTGCCGCCGACGCAGATGCTGTGCCGCATCGTCTACTGGGACGGCACCGAGACCAAGCTCTGGTACTACCAGGGCAGGCTCGCGCGGATCGAGGATCCGGGTGCGGAGAACAACGACTACGGCTACAACGCCGACGGTCTGCTCACCGGCGCCCGGGACGCGCTGGGCAACGACTGGGTGGCGGCGGATCCCGCCAACCGCCCTGACCACGAGGCCGCGGCCGCGTTCGGTTACACGACGATCAACGGCAAGCCGTACGCCAACGACGTGGTGGCCCAGGTGCCCGCGCCGGGCAAACAGCGGCCGAGGCACAAGTACCGCTACGACACCGCGAACCGCACCAGCTACGTGGACGTCGAAGGACTCTCGCCCGCGATCGGCTTCTTCCAGAAGGTGACCTACGACGAGGCCTTCCGGGAACTGTCCACAACAGACGCGACCGGGAAGACGGCGACGAAGACCTGGAGCCCGAAGGACCTCCTGCTGTCGTCGACCGACTCGGCCGGCCGCAGGACGACCACGGTCTACAACAACCACGACCGGCCGGTCGACTCCTACGGTCCGGCTCCCGCGTCCTGCTTCAGCGGACAGGTGCCGACCGCCGCGTGCGCGACCACCGTGCCGCACACCAGGACCGCGTACGACGAGGGCATCAACGGCCTCGCCACGTCGTTCTACGACAACGCGAACCTGTCCGGCATGCCCAAGGTCCACCAGACCGGTCTGGGCAACGCCGACGGCACGATGGCGCGCGACTTCAGCTCCAACGCGCCGGCCACCGGCATTCCGGTGGACAACTTCTCGATGCGGGCGACCGGCGAGATCGTGTTCCCGGAGGCAGGCGACTACAAGCTCCGCCTGCAGGCCGACGACGGCGTCCGGATGTGGGTCGACGACCAGCTCGTCGTCGACGACTGGATCGCCACCGGGCCGAAGTGGCGCGAGAGCACGGTGAAGAGCACCGGTGCCGGTTCGACGAAGAAGGTGCGGATCGAGTACTACGACGGCGCGGCGACCGCGCTGTTCGAGCTGCACTGGACGACGCCCGGCGGGGCGCAGCAGGTCGTGCCCGGCGCGAACCTGAAGCCGTTGTACGGCCTGAAGACCTCGGAGACCACCTCCGAGTCCCACGGCGTGCCGAACCAGTCCTCGGTCACGAGGTACGGCGAGGACGGGCTCGACCCGACGTACGGCATCGCCACCAGCACCGAGTCCGCCGGTCTGGTCTCGAAGGCCACGCACGAGGCTCCCGGTACCGGGTACCTGCGCAAGACCGGGAAGACCATGCCGACCGGGGCGAAGACGACCTACGAGTTCTACGGGGACACCGAAACCAGGGACAACCCGTGCACCCCGGAGGTCGAGGCGATCAACCAGGGCGGCATGCCCGAGAAGACCACCTCGGTCGCTCCCGCCTCCGGCACCGCCAGGGTCGACGAGCAGATCTACGACGCCTCCGGCCGCGTCGTGGCGAAGGGGACGTCCGGCGCGTGGTTCTGCTACACGCTGGACGCGCGTGACCGCGTGGTGACGCAGAAGGTGCCGAGCAACGCCTCGGCGCCGGAGCGGGTGATCACCACGAACCACGCCGTCAACGGCAACCCGCTGGTCAGCTCGATCAGCGACGCCAACGGCACGGTCACCACGGAGATCGACCTGCTCGGCAGGACCGTGGCCTACACCGACGTCACGGGCATGCGCACGGAGACGACGTACGACCTCGCCGGCCGCGTCAGCGCGGAGAAGGTCATCCCGCCGAACCCGGCGGACGTGCCGCAGATCATGGCGAGCACGTACGACGACGCCGGCCGGGTGCTGACCGTCAGCCTCAACGCGCAGGTCCTCTCGACGACGACGTACAACGCCGCCGGCGAGACCGCTTCGGTGACCTACGCCAACGGCACCACGCTGTCCGACATCCAGCTGGACGGCGCGGGCAAGACGGTGTCGCAGAAGTGGCGGACGAGGGACGGCAAGGACATCGTGTCCACCGTCGGCCGTTCGCGTGCGGGCACGATCGTCGACGAGACGCTCGGCGGCGTGGACGCACGGCCCGGTCTGCCGAACTACGTGTACGACACCTCCGGCAGGATGGTCGAGGCGTGGGTGCAGGGACACCACTACACCTACGACTTCACGTCGAGCGCTCCCGCGGGCTGCCCCGCGGGCACGCAGGCCAACGCCGGCCTCAACACCAACCGCGTGCGGTTGCTGGACGAGACGGCGTCGGGTGTCGCGGAGACCGGCTACTGCTACGACGCGGCGGACCGGCTGCTCACCACGACCGGCGCGGCCGGTGTCACCGACCTCAGGTACAACGACCGCGGCGCGGTCACCGAGTACAAGTCGGGTGGCGCCACCACGTACCTGTCGTGGGACGGCGGTGACCGCAACATCCACGCCCGCACCACCGGTGCCGAACCGGCCGACGTGTCGTACACCCGCGACGTGCTCGACCGGATCGTCCGCCGCGTGTCCAGCGCCGGCGCCGAGAACACCGACACGATCTACGGCTTCACGGGCAGCGGCGACACCGCCGACTTCGCCATGGACGCCACGAAGAAGATCGTGTCCCGGTCGATCTCGTTGCCCGGCGGCGTGCTGCTCACGGTCAAGTCCGACACCCGCAAGTGGGATCACCCGAGCATCCGGGGCGACCTCAGCCTGACCACCGACGACGGCGGTCTGCAAGTGGGCGGGCTGCGCACGTACAGCCCGTTCGGCGAGCCGCTCGCGGACGTGCCGGACAACCAGCCGGGCGACATGGACTACGGCTGGCTCGGTCAGCACCAGCGTCCTTACGAGCACTCCGGTTCGCTGGCCATCGTGCAGATGGGCGCCCGGCCGTACAGCCCGCTGCTCGGCCGCTTCCTCTCCGTCGACCCGGAGGAGGGCGGCAGCGCCAACGACTACGACTACACCAACGCCAACCCGATCAACGAGACCGATCTGGACGGCAAGTGGTCGTGCGGCTGGTGCAGCAGGGCCTGGAACGGCGCCAAGAACCTGGTGAAGAAGGGCCTGGACAACAAGTGGGTCCGGGGCATCGCCACCGGAATCGTGGTCGCCGGCGTGTGCGTCGGCACGGCGGGCGTCGGGTGCGCGGTCGGTGTCGGTGTGGCCGTCGGTGCGGGCCTCGGAGCGGCGAACTGGTACGTCAACCGCCGCAACGAGAACCCGTGGGGCCACGTGATCCGCGGCGGCATCTGGGGCGGGCTCGGCGCGCTGAAGGCGTTCGGTGCGGCGAAGCTCGTGGCCAAGAGGTTCCCCGCCGCGGTGACCCACAAGCGCGGCCTGTTCGGGTTCAAGTTCCTGACGAGGTACGGCCAGGCGAAGAGCCGGTTCCAGCCGTCGTTGCTCTGGGCCGGCAAGCGCATCTTCAGGTCCAAGGGGCAGGCCAAGTTCAGGGGCCGTTACCGTTGATCGAAGTGAAGTGTTGAGTTGAGTCGGCCGGAGGCCGGCGATGAACTCGCCGGCCTCCGCTGACCTGGTGGGAGTTTGTTCGTGAACGAGATCCGCCGCAGCAAGCTGATCAACTACTTCGCCGCCGTGATGCTCGCGGCCATGGCGGCGATCGTGCCCGCATCGGAGATCGTGCGAATCCCGGCCTGGTTGCCCGCCTGGGTGGTCGTCATCGTGGTGGCGCTGCCATTGCTGGAACTGATCTGGCGCTCCGGCCTGCGCCCCCGTCTCATGTGGACCGACGGCGGACTGACCGTGGTGCGGTGGTTCACGATGTCGGTCTATCGCTGGCACGCGATCGCCCGCGTGCACGAGGAGTTCAACCGGATGCACATCGTCCTCGACGACGGCACCGAGGAGGTCTGGGAGTTCGACCAGGCCTGGTTGTGGGGCAAGATCTCCAAGTCCTACGAGGCGCGCAAGGGACGCCGTGCGGCTCTGCTCACCGAGGCGCTGGAGCGTGGCCGCTCGGTCGGCGACGTGGCCCGCCCGATCGAACGGGCACCGCGCAGGCCGATCGCGCTGTACCTGCTCGCCGTGCCCGCCGCGGTGCTCGGTCAGTTGCTCGTGGGTTGGTAGGGCGGTCGCGCCGCACGTGATGCGGGGGGCGGCAATCGCGATGTCGAGCAGGGACGCGGCGAGCGCGGTGAGGGTGCGCACGACGTTGACGGTCATTCGCCGATCGGGGTGCATCACGTAGTCGGTCGGTGGTGCACTGACGGCCCACACCTTGGTCCGGCCGTTGATCGGTCGGCATCCGGTCGGGCTGGTGGTTCGCTTGACGAGCAGGTGTTGAGACGTGGTGATAACGGTGGTCTGGCTCAGCGCGATGCAGGCAGTGCCGGGTACAGCGTGTCCAGTGGGCGCGGCCGGCGGTGATGTGTCTGCGACGGACCGAGGTGATCATGGCTGTTCAGATGGACCAGGTGTTGTCCTGCCTGGCTGAGCAGAGACCGATCTTCCATTCAGAGGCTGACTTTCAACACGGCCTGGCCTGGCAGTTTCGATGCATGAACCCTGACTCGTCGATCAGGTTGGAAACTCGCCCGTTTCGGGGCGTCCGGCTGGATCTGCTCGTGCACGTCGACGGGGTGAGGATTGCCATCGAGCTGAAGTATCTCCTCGCGGGGTTCAACGGTGTGGTCGCGGGCGAGAAGTACGAGCTGCCGAGTCAGGCGGCGCAGGACATCAGCCGCCACGACGTGGTCAAGGACGTGGTGCGGCTGGAACGGCTGGTCGCTGAGGGATGGGCGGACGTGGGTTGGTCGGTGACGTTGACCAACGACTCCGGCTACTGGCGGCCGGGACGCAAACTCGACCCGATCGACGCCTCCTTCCGCCTTCACGAGGGCCGCTTGCTGTCCGGCACGCTCGGCTGGGCCGCGCACGCCGGCTCGGGCACCACGCACAAGCGAGACTTGCCGCTCGCATTGACTGGAACGTACGAATGTCTCTGGCGCGACTACTCGACGGTCACGGACGCACGCGGGCGTGAGGCCGCATTCCGTTACCTCTGCCTTGCCGTTGCCGGCACAGAGGGTGAGCAGGCCGTGGATTCCCGGACGAACGCCACCGTTGCCGAGGCTGATCCGCGGCTGGGTCTGCTACTCGCCGGTGCCAATGCGCGGGAGGAGATTCTGGAGGCGGCGAAGATGCTTGCCGCGCATGCTCATGACGGGACGTTCACGCTGACCGAGATCATCGCGGAGATCCGGCGACGTGGCAGCCGCTACGCCGAAGGCACCGTGCGTACGCACGTCGTTTCTCGTATGTGCGTCAATGCCCCTGATCACCATGCGACCGTGTACGCCGACCTCGAGCGGGTTGGTCCTGCCCGCTACAGACTTGTTGGCTGACAAGCGGTACAGGAGATCGCGATCCCTCAGTCCGGGGTCAAGGTTCGCCGGTTCGAATTCTGTTGTCTCGTGCCCTAAGAGTGTCCAGTTTTGTAACAGCGTTGAGCCGTAGACTTCGGCGGTCAACGCTGACGAGGTGCCCGTGTGGGAGGAGATCGCATGCCTGATCCTTCGGACTCGATGGAGATCACCGAGCCTGAGGAGGACGGCCGGAGCGATACCGCCGACCCGTCTGCCGGGGGCGATCCTTCGTCTGGCTCGGACATCGACTCGACGACGTCGACGGTCTTGGTGGAGGTGCTTCCCGGGGTGGCGGTCTTCGCCGGGGAGGTCCCGCCGGAGCTGAAGCCCGATCTGATCGACTTCGGGATCGTGCCGGCTGCCGACCGCAGGCAGATCTCAGCGATCCTTGCCTCGGTTGGGAATGCGGCGACCGTGGCGGGCAATCTCGGGAACGCGTTCGCCAGTGTGCAAGGTCTTTACAGGATCGGCGAGAAGACACAGGTTCTGCTGAACGCCGGCGCGAAGCTCGCCGGCAAGGACGGCGGGTTCCTCGGAACGGTGCTGGGTCCCGGCGGCAGTATGAGCCAGGCCCGCTTCTACCCCGTGGCTGCGGTGAGCAAGATGCCGGTGGTGGCCTCGGTCGGGCCGGCGCTGGCCATGGTGGCGTTGGAGATGATGTTGAGCGAGGTGTCGGGCCTCGTCAGGACCAACCTCGCGGTGACGAACCAGGTCCTCACCTCCATTCGCAAGGAGCAGTGGGCCGAACTGACGGGGCTTGTCGCTGCTGTTGATCGTGCGGTCGAGCAGGCCCGGGAGATCGAGTCGGTCCCTGCGTCGTTGTGGGATGACGTTGCGGGCAGTGGCGCGCTGCTGCGCAAGCAGCTCGAGCTCTACCAGGGAAACGTCCGCGACCACGTCGGGCGGATCGGTCGGGTTGGCGTGCGCAGCCATCGCGAGTACTTGCAGACGAACGCCGAGGTCATTGCTTTCGACGTTCGCGCTCTGTTGTCCTCCCTCAACGCGTGGACGGGGTATCACGCGCTGCGTGCCGCGAGGGCGAGAGCGGCTGGATGTGAAGACGCCGCCGAGGCGCAGTACGCGGAGGTCATCGCCCGCGACACCCGCGCGGAGTTCGACTCGACGCTCGCCGAGATGACTGGCCTCGTCGACGCGGTGGCTCGGGAGCTTCGGATCACGGCCGAGCTGCGCGGTCCCGACTCCTGGCCGTTGTCGGGCAAGCGGAAGGACGCGAAGGCGGCCCGCGAGGTTTCCGCCCGGCTTCTGGAGGTGATCGAGCCTCTTGCGGATTCGCTCCATCCGCCGGTGCCGCCGGTCGCGGTCCCGGAAGTCCTTTGTGGACCCGATTCGCTGGATTCGGCGCCCTACCTTCGCATCCTGCGGTGGCTCTTCGAGGACGGTGAGGTTCTCCGCGCCCTCGGTTTTCCCGAGCAGGGTGACGACGGCGGTCCTATTTCCGCGATCGTCGGCGGAGCGATGGGGGTGTTGGCGGCGGTGATGGACCAGGCCGCGGACCGGACACTGGTCGCTGTCACGGATCGCCGTGTCATCCTCGCGACGACGAACACCTTTCTCGAGCAAGCCGAGATCCAGCAGGAGATCCCGCTCGACCAGGTTCGCTACGTTCGAGTGCCGGCGGCACCGGATAGCGGTTCACGGTCGGTGGTCGACCTCATCACGCGTGACGAGAACATCCGGTGGATCTTCCACCCGGACGTCGACAGCGCTCAGGTGGACGCGCTCGCCGCCGTGCTCGCCGAGTCGATGACGATTCCGGACGCTGAACGCGACGAGCTTCGACGGCGTGCCGGCACGAAGACCGAAGTTGCGACCACGACGTGAGGCATGTGGTCACGGGCGGTTCGGCTGTGCTCCGTCACGCAGGTACGTGAGGGTCGCGAGCACGCGGCGGTTGCGGTCGTCGCCCGGGGTGAAGCCCAGCTTGGTGAAGATGTTGCCCACGTGCTTGTTCACGGCCGCTTCGGAGATGACGAGGGTCTCCGCGATGCCGGCGTTGGAGTAGCCCTCGGCTATCAGGCCGAGGACCTCCCGTTCCCTGTTCGAGAGGGTGGCCAGCGGGGTGCTGCTGCGCTTGAGCAGTTTGCGGACCACCTGTGGGTCCACGACGGTTTCGCCGGCCGCTACCCGGTGGAGGATGGCGATGAACTCCTGCACATCGCCGATCCTGTCCTTCAGGAGGTAGCCGACTCCTACGCCTCCGCCGGAGTCGAGGAGGTCTGAGGCGTAGCTGGTTTCCACGAACTGGCTCAGGGCGACCACTCGCAGGTCTGGTCGTTCCTGGCGGAGTCGTACGGTGGCGCGCAGGCCTTCGTCGGAGAAACCCGGCGGCATTCGGATGTCGGTGACGACGAGGTCCGGGTCGTGTTCGGCCACTGCGGCCATCAGGGCTTCCGCGTCGCCCACTGCGGCCACCACCTGGAAGCCGAACCTGTCCAGCAGGGCTGCCAGGCCTTCACGTAGTAGTGCGCCGTCCTCGGCCAGGACGGTGCGAATCATCTGGTGTTGCATGGGAACTCCGCTCGCACGGTGGTGGGCCCGCCGATCGGGCTGGACAGGAACAGGGTGCCGCCCAGGGCCGCGGCTCGGTCTGCCAGGCCGGTGAGGCCCGTGCCGCGGCCCGCGTCTGCGCCGCCTCGGCCGTTGTCGGTCACCTCGACGGTGAGGACGTCGCGGTGGACGTGGGCGGCCACCTGGATTTCGGTGGCACCGCTGTGTTTGCTCGCGTTGCTCAGTGCTTCGGCCACCACGAAGTAGCCCGCGCCCTCCACCGCGCCCGGTGGTCGTTTCGGGACCGCGCAGTCCACCGTCACCGGGGTGGTCGAGCGGTCGGCCAGTTCTTGCAGTGCGGCCGGTAGACCCAGGTCCGACAGGGCCTGCGGGTGGATGCCGTGGATGAACTCGCGCAGTTCGGTCAGGAGTTGCTTCGCCTGGTCGTGGGCGTTGGCAACGGGTTCCGCGCCGGGGGAGCCCGGTGGGATCTCCAGCTTCGCGAGGCCCAGTTGCAGGATGAGGCTGACGACGCGCTGCTGTGCGCCGTCGTGCAGGTCGCGCTCGATCCGGCGTCGTTCCGCCTCGAAGGCGGTCACCAGGCGTTCGCGGGACTGGGAGACCTCGACCAGTTCGGACCGCAGGCGTTCGTCCGCCGCGCCGGACAGCAGTGCCCTGGCGATCGTCGCGTGGAGTGAGGCCAGGCCGGCGAAGAGGTACAGCGTCACCGGGAGCAGCACCAGGCCCGCCAGGGCGTACGGCAGCGTTTCCGGCACCGTGCTCGCCCGGCCGAAACCGAGGGCCAGCGGAGCGTTCGGGGTGACCAGCAACGGGCTCGTGATGAGCGCGACGACCATCGACAGGATCAGGAGCAACATCGCGCTCGGTGCGACGGCCAGGGTCACGACGACCAGGTAGGCGAGTTCTCGCCAGGTCGCAGCCTCGGTGTAGCGGCGGCGCAGCCAGCCGAGCCAGCCGTCCTTGGACGAGCTGTGCGGCGAGGGTGCCGGGTCCAGGCGGACCAGGCGCAGCCGCAGGCGTTCCACCTGGGCCACGGGCAGCGCCACCAGCGGGCCGGCGAGCACGATGAGCAGCAGGCCGGCGAGGGTCGCCAGCACCACCTCGCCCAGTGTGGCCGGGTCCGGGCTGATGAAGCGGAAGACCAGGTACGACCACGGCAGGCCCAGCGCGGCGACCGGGCCCGCGGCGAGCAGCGACACCACCGGTGTGGTCAGCACGTACGACAGGCCGCGCCAGGGCCACGTGGTGATGAGGAACTGGCGAAGTCCCACCGACTCCCAGATCGTGCGAGCGCTGCGTACCGACACGACGACCACCGTAGTCAACATCGACTTCCCCGTTCGGGGGTAGAGGTTCTACTACCCCCAACTCGGAAGTTAAGGACAGTGACCCCGACCCCCTGGATGCGGTTGGCTGCAAACGTTGCACCGAACACGGGGGTTTTCATGTCTTGGAACCAGCACCTCTCCGCCGGTCTGCGGCAGGGGGTGCCGAACGCGGGTCATCCGGCTGTGGAGCTGCAGCAGGTCACGCGGATGTACGGGTCGAAGAACACCGGTGTCGCCGCGCTCGACAACGTCAGCCTGAGCTGCCCGGCGGGGACCTGGACCGCCATCATGGGGCCCTCCGGCTCCGGCAAGTCCACGCTGCTGCACTGCGCGGCAGGCCTGGACCAGGTGACGAGCGGGCGCGTCGTGCTCTCCGGCCGCGACATCACCATGGCGCCGGACAGCGTGCTCACCGAGCTGCGCCGCCGCACGATCGGCTTCGTGTTCCAGAGCTTCAACCTGATCAGCTCGCTGACCGCCGAGCAGAACGTCGCGTTCCCGTCGAAGCTCGCCGGGGTGAGGGTGTCGAAGAGCGACGTCCGCCAGACCCTCGCGAGCGTCGGGCTCGCCGACCGTGCGAGCCACCGGCCGCGTGAGCTCTCCGGCGGCCAGCAGCAACGCGTCGCCATCGCCCGCGCGATGATCTCCCGTCCCGCCGTGCTGTTCGCCGACGAACCCACCGGCGCGCTGGACTCGCACTCCGCCAAGATCGTCCTGGAACTGCTGCGCACCATGGTGCAGACCGTGGGCCAGAGCATCGTCATGGTGACGCACGACCCGGCGGTCGCGGCCAGCGCCGACACGGTGATCTTCTTGGCGGACGGCCAGATCGTGGACCGCGTGCACATGCCGACCATCCACGACGTCGCCGAGCGACTCGCGCGGCTGGAGAGCTGAGCCATGTTCCAGATGTCGTTCAGCACGTTCCGCGAACGGTGGGAGCTGTTCGTCGGCGCGATCCTCAGCGTCGGCGTCGGTGTCGCGCTGGTGCAGGCCTCGATGCTGATCCTGGTGGCCACCGGAACTCCGCAGGTCCCGCCAGGACTGCCGCGCCAGGCCGAGGACAAGATCCGCGAGGGCTACGTGGCCGCCGCGACGGTCATGGGCATGACGGCGTTCCTCGCCATGTTCCTCGCGGTCTTCATCGTGAGCTCCACGTTCAGCTTCACCGTCGCACAGCGACGACGTGACCTCGCCCTGCTGCGTCTCACCGGTGGCAGCCGCGGTCAGCTGCGGGCGTTGCTGTTGTCCGAGTCGCTGCTGCTCGGTGTGGTCGGTGCCCTGCTCGGCGTGCCGTTCGGGGTGATCGCGAAGGCCGCGCAGACGTGGCTGCTCGTCGAGATCGGCCTGCTCCCCGAGGGGTTCTCCGCCCCGTGGGAGATGTGGGCGGTGATCGTCGCGGGCTGCATCGGCATCGGTGTCTCGCTGGCCGGCGTGTTCACGGCGTCCCTGCGGGCGGCGAAGATCCGGCCGTTGGAGGCGCTGCGGGAGACGGGTCAGGCCGCCAGGGTGATGACGATGTCGCGGTGGTTCTTCGGACTGTCCTTCGCGGCCTGCACGATCGCCATGGTGCTGTGGGCGCAGGGCGCCAACCTGATCGGCGCGATGATGGCCGCGCTCGGCATCGCCATGTTCGGCGCGGTGGCCATGAGCATGCTGAGCCCTCTGGTCGTGCCGTTCATGGCCTGGCTGTTCGGTGTTCTCGTGCCCGGCAGCACCCTGGTCGGCCTGGCGCAGGCCAACCTGCGGGACGGGGTGCGCCGCAGTGCCGCGACCGCCTCCCCGCTGATCGTGCTGGTCGCGCTCCTGCTCGGGCTGGCGGGCACGTTCGGCTCGCTCGCCGCCGCGGGTGGCGCGGAGGCGCAGAAGTCGGTGAACGCCCAACTGGTCGTGTCGTCCACGGGCGAGGAGGCGGAACGGCTCGCGGGCGTCGAGGGCGTGGCCGTCGCCTCCCGGCAGAACGCCGTGGACATCACGATCACCGTGGAGAAGACGCAGAACAAGCGGGTGATCACGAGGAACTTCTACAGCGGGATCATCGCGGTCGACGCCGCGGACTACGCGCGCACGCACACCCTTCCGCCGTCGTCCGGCGACCTGGGCGCGCTGACCGGCAGCACGGTGTTCACCGGCCCCGCCCGGAACGCCGACCGGATCGCCCCCGGCCGGGTGCTCGCGGGGGACGCCGCCGGGCAACCGCTGCAGCTGACCGTGGTCGGCGGCCTGCCGGAGACGCTCGAGATGGGGGACAGCTTCCTGGTGCCGCGCCAGGCCCTGCCGAAGCAGGTGTGGGCGGGCGCGCCAACCGAGACCGTCGTCCAGGTCGCGCAGGGGCAGGACCCCGACGACGTGGCCGACCGGATCAGGGCGGCGGGCTTCGCCGAGGTGCGGGCCGTGTCCGACTGGGCGACGGCGCGCGCGGAGACCGCCCAGGACGGCAACGTCAAGATCCTGACCGTCCTGATGGGGCTCGCCGGGCTGTACGCGCTGATGGCCGTCGTGAACTCGGTGGTCATCGCCGGCACCGAACGGCGGCGCGAGTTCGCCGTCTCCAGGGTGACCGGCATGACCCAGCGCCAGGTGGTCAGGACGGCCGTCGTCGAGGCGGTCGCCGTGGCGGTCATCGGCCTGGTGCTCGGATGTGTGGTCGCGGGAGCGGGGCTGGTCGGTATCGGAGGCGCCGTGCACAAGGCGATCGGCACGACCGTCGTGTTCATCCCCTGGACGCTGTTGACAATTGTCGCAATTGGCTCCATTGGCATCGTGGCGGTGACGAGTGCAATCACGGCCACGATCGCGACAAAAGACCGTCCTGTGTCCCTGGTCACAACCAAGGAATGATTCCAACCGGCGAGCGGCGGTCGGCGTGCGCTCCACCCCCGAGCGCAACGCCGATCGCCCGTTCGGCGGAGTCGGCTTCGTCGAACGGCGGTCCCTTGACTCAGGAGGAAATCGCATTGGTCGAAAATGTCGAATATCGCTACGGTCGATAGTATTAGAACCGTGCGAGTTGGGCATCGTTGCTTCGATGTGATTCCTGGCTGGCTGTGATAGCGTTCTTGCGGGGTAAGGATCCTTGGGGGGTCGGGGGGCGATGTAATAGCTACTCGCCGGTAGTCCGCACGAAGACCCCATAGTAGTGCACACGTTGGGGGCAATGTGGTTCTGCGTATTCACTTCACAGCTGATGATCTGGCACGAACACGCATGACGGCCGGATTGGGGCCGGTTGCGGAAAGCATATTCGCCCTGGATCTGTTGTCCGGGCAGCGCGGTCATCTTTTTCATGAACTGCGCAAACACTTCCAGCGAAAGCTGGGGGACAAGCTGGCGGACATGCAGCAGTTCAGCCAGGAGTACCAGCCGATTCCCGAACTGCTCTGGATGCTCAACCGGCGGACACCGGCGGCCGCGTCCGCCGGTGGCGCGGGAGACCGCAACGCCCAGCAGGTCGCGGCGACCGTGTTCGACTTCTGCCGCAGTGTCGTGCTGCCCTCCTGGGGGCAGCTGCGTGACCGGCTGGAGGTCGAACGGGAGGCTCAGGCGCGCATCACGATCAGTGGCGGGGTGGAGGGTCTGCTCGGGTCCCTGCATCCCCGGTTCTACTGGAACCCTCCGGTTCTGGTGATCGCCGACGCCGCTGACCGGGACGTTCACCTCGGTGGCAGGGGCCTGCTGCTCAGTCCGGCGATCTTCCTGCAGGCCCGCCGGCACGCGCTGATCGAGAACGAGAAGGAGAGCGGGATGACCACGCTCGCCTTCTCGGTGGGCGCCGCGGAGGTCGGGGTCGAGGGCCTGAACGACTCCTGGGACGCGGGTGAACAGGCGCTGGGCGCGCTGGTGGGCACCACCCGTGCGGCGGCCCTGCGGGTGCTCACCGAGAGCTGCACCACCAGCGCGCTTTCCGAGCGACTGGGAATTTCGCTGGCAGGCGCCAGCAAGCACGCGACCGTGTTGCGCAAAGCCGGTCTCATCACCACCGCACGAAACCGCAATACCGCCCTGCACACACTCACGTCCCTCGGCCGAGCGCTACTGCACAAGCAGGAAGGCGCACTGCTGACGCGGACGGAAAGGTTTGCCTCATGACCACCAACCCTTTTGACGATCCAGACGGCCGCTACCTCGTCCTGGTGAACGCCGAGGGCCAGCACAGCCTGTGGCCGGAATTCATCGGCGTTCCCGCCGGGTGGACCGTGGTCCACGAGGTGACGGACCGGGAGACCGCGCTGGCCTACGTTTCCGAGAACTGGACGGACTTGCGTCCTGCGAGCCTCGTCGAGGCGATGACCAAGTAATTTAGTTCTCCGGCTAAACAGGTCGAGCCTGGCAGGGCACCATGCCAGGCTCGACCTGTTTTCGTTTGCGGAACAAGTCGTGAACAAGGGGGAATTCGTGCTCAGGTTCCAGCTGACCGGCACAGAGGTCGCGGACATCCAGCGCGTGGCGGACGACCTCGCACTGCGCTACGCCACCGTGGAAGACGAACGTTTTCATGCCGAGGCCCTGGTGTACGCCCAGGAACTGCCTCGTCGGCTGCGACGCGCCATCATCGACTACCGCACGGGTGAGGTGTCCGGGAGTTTCGTCCTCTCCGGACTCCCGGTGGACGACTCCTCGCTGGGCGACACCCCCGCCGACTGGCGCGACAAGCCGAACCCCACCGCCACCACCAGGTACGACCTGGTGTTCTACCTCGTCGGATGCCTGCTCGGCGAGCCGGTCGGCTGGGGCACGCAGCAGGACGGCCTGCTCATGCACGACGTGTTCCCGATCAAGGGCTTCCGCGACGACCAGATCGGCTGGGGCTCCGAGCAGCCGCTCGTCTGGCACACCGAGGACGCCTTCCACCCGCTGCGCGCCGACTACCTGGCCCTGATGTGCCTGCGGAACCCGGACGGCGTCGAGACCACCGCCGCGGACATCGCGGACGTCAAGCTCGACGAGGAGACCAGGGAGAGCCTGGCCCTGGAGCGCTACTTCATCCTCCCGGACGACTCGCACCGGCCGCAGTCCTGGGCAGGGGAGGAGCAGCAGGACCCGAGGCTCGGCCGGCTCCTCGCCCGGAGCAGGGAACGGGTGGAGAGCGCTCTCGCCAGCCCGAAGCCCGTCGCGGTGCTGTTCGGTGCCGAGGACGACCCGTACGTCTGCCTTGACCCGCACTACATGCAGGGCGTCCAGGGCGAGCAGGAGCAGGCCGCCCTCGACAAGATCGGCGAGGCCATCGACGAGGCGATGGGCGGAGTCGTGCTCGAACCGGGCGACATCCTGTTCATCGACAACTACCGGATGGTGCACGGCCGCAAGCCGTTCAAGGCGCGCTACGACGGCACCGACCGCTGGCTGCGCCGCCTCAACATCACGAGGGACCTGCGCAAGTCGCGGCACGCCCGGCTGACCGCCGCGTCGAGGGTCATCTACTGATGATCCGGCACATCGTCCTGTTCACGTTCAAGCCCGGCTGCTCCTGGGACGACCAGCGGGCCGTCGAGGCGGAGTGGTCCACGCACCAGGTGGGTGTGCACGTCCCGGAGCTCGTGGAGTGGCGCGCGGGACGCAACGTGTCCACAAGGGACATCGCGTGCGACTTCGTGGCGATCGGCCTGCTCCGGGACGAGGCGGACCTGCACCGCTACCTGACGAACGACTTCCACCGGAGATCGGCCGCCCTGTGGCGGGAGATCAGCACGTGGGTGATCGCCGACGTCGTAGAACCCGTGAGCTCGCAACCAACCGTGAGCTCAGACCACACCGCGTGATGGGGGAACCTTGTACACCGTCTTCCACCCGGAGCTCGCCGCGCTGACCGCGCGACTGGCCGGCGACTTCACCGGGTTCCTGGCCGGCGACTGGGACGCGGGCCGGCTGCGCGCGCACCAGTTGGCCGCGTTCCGCGAGACCGTCCGCTACACCCGCGAGCGTTCGCCGTTCTACCGGCGTCATCTGTCCGAAGTGGACCCGGACGCGATCGTCGCGCTGGACGGCGCCTCGATCTCGCACATCCCGTTCACCACCAAGGACGATCTGCGGCGAGAGCAGTTCGGCATGCTGTCCAAGAAGGTCAGCGACGGCTGGATCTTCTACGAGACCACCGGCACGACCGGCGCGGCCACCCCGTGCCCGCGCGACAACGTCGACACCCTGCACAACAACGCCGTGCTCACCGCGTACTACGAGACGGTGTTCCGGCAGTTCGGTGACGACCAGGTCATCGGCGTGTCCGGCCCGACGGAGTTGCACGCCACCGGGGACACGTTCGGTGACGTGTGCCGGAACCTCGGGCTGGCGGTCGCCAAGATGTGGCCGCACTCCCCGGTGATCGGCTTCCCGCGGGCGCTCGAGGTCATGCGGATGCTGCCGATCACCGGCCTGTTCTGCACGCCCGGCATGGCGCTGTCGCTCGCGAAGGCCGCGCTGCGCGACGGTCTGGACCCGGCGAGGGACTTCGAGCTGCGCACGCTGATGATGACCGGCGAACTGGTGTCACCCAGCCTGCTGCGGGTCATCGGCGACCTGTGGGGCGCCAAGGCCTACAACTGCCTGTACGCCTCGCAGGAGGCCTCGATCCTGGCCGCGTCCGGGGCGGACGGCGCGCTCTACCAGGCGCCACTCGTCAACTTCTACGAGGTGATCGACCCGGAGACCCTCGAACCGGCCCGGCCGGACGCCGAGGGGGTCCGCCAGGGCGAGCTCGTCGTCACGAACCTCTACCAGGGGGTGAAGCCGCTGGTCCGCTACCGCACCGGCGACCTGGTCAGGGAACGGCCGCCCGGCCGGGACGCCACCGTTCCCGCGCCCCGCGTGGAGGTCCTCGGCCGGGTCCGCGACCAGCTCGAGATCAACGGTCACGTGATCTCCGGCTACGACCTGGAGGACCTGCTGCTCCGAGATGTCGGTGGGTTCGTCGACTACCAGATCACCATCGACCGCGAGGCCGGCCGGGACGTGCTGCACCTGCTGTTCCAGCCGCGCACGCTCACCGCGGGCGACCCCGGCCTGGCAGCGGCCGCCCGTGCCTGCCGCGAACGTCTCGGCGCGACGCTCACCGTGAGCTTCGGCGAGCCGGGCGCGGTCACCGCCACCGGAGCCATGGTCAGCTGGAAGGCCGCCAGGGTCGTCGACCGCAGGGTCCTGGTCACCGCTGAATCCGTTGCCGCGCGGGAGATCGCGTCGCGGAGGACGCAGTGACGAGCACTCCCCGGCCAGGGCCGGTGGCCTACCACCGCGGGGCGTTCGTCGACGCCGCGACCGCGCAACTGCCGTTGAGCACGCAGGGTCTGCACTACGGAACCGGTGTGTTCGAAGGCATCCGGGCTCATCTGCTCGACACCGGCGAGCTCGCCGTCTTCCGGCTGGACGACCACCTGGAGAGGCTGCTCGCCGGGGCACGGCTCCTGCGCATCGACGTCGGGGCGACGCGGCACGAGCTGACGGAGGTGGTCGGCGAGCTGTTGCGGCGCAACGGTCTCGCCACCGACGTCTACCTGCGGCCGGTGGCGTACAAGCTGGGCCTGCTGCCGGGCACCCGGCCGGGCGTCGGGCTCAGCGGAGTCTCCGACGCGCTGTCGATCGTGGTCTCCGCGCTGGGGAACTACCAGCCGGAACAGGGCATTCGCTGCCTGGTCAGCTCGTGGCGACGACCTGCCCGTTCCGCGATCCCGGTCAGGGCGAAGATCACCGGCGGGTACGTGAACAACGCGCTCGCCCTCGACGAGGCCCGCTCCGCCGGGTTCGACGACGCGATCCTGCTCGACGACCGCGGACGGGTGGCGGAGGCGAGCACCGCCAACGTGTTCGTGGTGCGCGACGGCCGGGTCGTCACCCCGCCCGCGGACGGCGACCGGCTGCCGGGGATCACCAGGGACACGGTGCTGACCCTGGCCGCCGATCTCGGCGTGCCCACCGCGGAGGCGGAACTGGACGGCACCGATCTGCTGCGCGCGGACGAGGTGTTCCTCACGGGCACCGGATGCGGCGTCAGCCCGGTGATCGGGATCGCCGGCCGGCCGGTCGGCGACGGCAGGCCCGGACCGGTGAGCACCGTTCTGCGCGACACCTATGACGAGACCGTCCGCGGGCGCCGGCCCGGCACCCGCGGCTGGCTCACCACCTTTGCGCTGGAGGAGGCACTGCGATGAGCACGATGACGACCACGCCTCGGGCGCTGGGCTGGATGACGGTCGGCACCGCACCCGCTGTCCGGCTGACCTCGGTCGGCACGCTGGGGCCCGCCGGAACCAGCAGCGAGCAGGCCGCCGGTCTGCTGTGGGGCGAACTGGGTGAGGGGCCGCCGGTGGTGCGGCTGTTCAACTCCTACGAACAGGGCGCCGACGCCGTCCGCGACGGGCACGTCAGCCACTTCGTGGTGGCGAACGCCTACCGGGACGCGCACGAGTTCTACATGGACCTGCGGCTGTCGCTGGCCTCGGTGTTCATCATGGACACCCCGTTGTACGGACTGGCGCGCCGTCCCGGCGTTCAGGACATCCCCGCGCGGCCCACGGTCGCGAGCCACCGCTCGCCGGTGCCGTTGATCCACCAGCTGATGCCGGTCGGCCTGAACGTCGGTGACATCGAGGTGATGTCGTCCACCAGTGCCGCCGCGCAGGCCGCCCGCAACCGCCTCGTGGACCTGGCGCTCACCACCGAGGTGGCCGCGCGCAACCACGGGCTGGAGTTCGTGTCCGCCACCCGGCCGATCCGGATGGTGTGGTCGGTGTTCGTGGCCGGCGGGGGTGGCCTCGCCGGACTGACCGGCGGGACCGGAGAGGGAGAGGTCTGACCGATGTTGTTGATCCTGGACGGCGCCGCGGTGCGCAAGGCGCTCACGATGGCCGATGCCATCCCGGCGATGGCCGACGTCCTGCGCCGGTACAGCGAGGGCGTGGTGACCCAGCCGCTGCGGGCGATCCTGCGCCCGCAGTCGGGCAACGAGATCTTCGCGAGCATGCCCAGCCACGTCGCCGGGTACGGCTTCGGCCTCAAGGCGATCATGCTGAAGCCGGACAACGCCGCCCGCGGGCTGCCGGTGCACGTGGGCGTGGTCGTGGTGTTCGACCAGGAGACCGGCTATCCGCTGGCCACTGTGGACGGTGCGGCGCTGACGGGCATCCGCACCGCGGCCGTCTCCGCGGCCGCCACCAGGGCTCTGGCCCGCCCGGACGCGGGTGACCTCGCGATCATCGGTGCCGGTGCGCAGGCCCGCGGCCACCTGGAGGCCATGCACCTGGTCCGGGAGCTGCGCCGGGTGCGGGTGTTCAGCCGGACGCGGGATCGGGCCGAGCTGTTCGCCAAGCACGCGTCCCAGCAGTTCGGGATCGACGTGGAGGTCACCCGCTCGTCCGCCGAGGCCGTGCGCGGTGCCGACCTGGTCTGCACGACCACCTCCAGCGGGGAACCGGTGCTGGACGCCGCGGACCTCGCCGACGGCGTGCACGTCAACGCGATCGGCGCGTCCACGAAGGACGCCCGCGAGCTGCCGTCCGGCGCGGTCGCACGGGCGGCGGTGTTCGTGGACAGCTTGGAGTCCGCGCTCGCCGAGTCCGCGGACGTGGGTGCGCCGATCGCCGAGGGACTGCTCACCGCCGACCAGGTGACCGAGGTCGGTGACGTCCTGCTGGGCAGGCACGGCGGCCGGACGTCGGCGGAGCAGATCACCGTGTTCAAGTCGCTCGGCATGGCCGCGCAGGACGTGGTCGCCGGATTCCTCGTCGTGCGCGCGGCCACCGAGTCCGGCACCGGTGTCCGGGTGGCCTACCAGCGCGAGACGGGTGAGCACTGATGCCCACGCTGGTACTCGGCAACATCGTGGCCGTGCACGACCAGGCCGGGCTCGACGAGTACCGCCGCCGGGTCATGTCCACCGTGGAACCGTTCGGTGGCCGGTTCTTCCTGCGCGGCGCGGAGATCGACGTCCTCGAAGGCGACTGGAGGCCCGGCCACGTCTCGGTGCTGGAGTTCCCCAGCGCCGACCACGCCCGCCGCTGGTACCGGTCTCCCGCGTACCAGGAGCTCGTCGAGGTGCGGTCCGGGGTGGACCTGGAGCTGGTCGTCTTCGACGGTGAAGGTGACCGCGCATGACCGTGCGAGAGGACGTCGTCACCGCTCCGGCGCGGCTGCCGGTCAGAACCGGGATCGCCTGGCGTCCCGTGGGATTCGTGGTCTCCATCGTCTCGGTGGTCCAGGCTGTCTTCCTCGGCAACTACGGACTGACCGCCGACGAGCTGTACTTCCGGATGCTGGGCGACCGGCCGGGCTGGGGTTACACCGACCAGCCCGCGGCACTGCCGTTGCTGGCCAGGTTCGGCGCCGCGGTGTTCGGCGACTCCGCCTGGGGCGTGCGCGTCCCGGCCCTGCTCTGCGGCGCGGCCGTGCTGGTGCTGCTGGCCGTGATCACCGCGGAACTGGGCGGCGGCCGCCGCGCCCAGCTGCTGACCGTGGTCGCGGTGGCGAGTTCGCCGTTGGGCTGGGGTGTCGGGCACTTCCTGCTCACCACCAGCGTCGACATGGTCGTCTGGTGCGCCGCCGTCCTGTTCACCCTGCGGGCGCTGCTGCGCGGCGACGGCAGGTGGTGGATCCACGCCGGGATCACCTGCGGTCTCGGTCTGTACGTCAAGTACATGATCCTGCTGCTGCCCCTGGTGTGGCTGGTCTCGATCGCGCTGCTCGGTCCCCGGTCCGCTTTCCGGGACCGGCGGCTGTACCTCGGCATGGCCCTGGGGCTGGTGATCGGCCTGCCCAGCCTGCTGTACCAGGTCACCCACGGCTGGCCGCAGCTGGAGATGGCCGCGGCGCTGGGCAGGGAGGAGGGTGCGGAGAACCGTTCGCTGTTCCTCACCAACATGATCGTCCTGCTCGGCCCGGCCGTCCTCCCGGTGTGGATCAGCGGTGTCGTCGGCCTGTTCCGCTGGAAGCACTGGCGTCCGGTTCGCGGTCTGGCTCCCGCCTTCCTCCTGGCCCTCGCGCTCGTGTTGCTGGTGCAGGGTGGTCGTGCGGACTACACGGCCGGCTTCCTGCTCGCGGTGACCGCCGCGGGTGCCGTGGTGGCGGACCGCTGGATCAGCCGCGCCCGATGGCGGCCGTTCGTGCTGTTCGGGGCGATCGGACTGCTGGCCGTGCCGCAGTTCCTGCTGACGATGCCCGTGCTGCCCGAGAAGTTGTTCGCGCGGTACCCGGTGGCGAGCCTCTCGGTGGAGACCGTCGGCTGGCCCGCGATGGCACGACAGGTCTCGGAGGTCTACAAAGGACTTCCCGCTGCCGAACGGGACAGGGCGGTCGTCCTCACCGAGAACTTCGGCGAGGCAGGCGCCCTGCACCTGCACGGCCGGCAGTTCGGCCTTCCCGCGGTGTACAGCGGGCACAACGAGCTGTACCACTGGGGCCCGCCGCCGGACTCCGCCGACGTCGTCATCGCGGTCGGCCTGAGCCGGGGCACCTTCGCGGGCTGGCGGTGCACGACGGCCGCCGTGTACGACAACGGCATCGGCCTGAGCGCCAGCAAGGAGCAGGGCCGCGAGATCCTCCTCTGCCGCGGCCGCCCGCAACCCTGGCAGCAGTGGTGGCCGGCCCAGCGCAGACTGGGCGGTTACTGAGCCGAACGGCGCCTCACCACACCGGTGGGGCGCCGTTCTCGCTCGGCCGGCACGCCTCTGGCCGTGCTGTTTCACCTGCCTGTAAAGGATGTGGCCCTGACGGCCCCCCGCACTGAAGTATTGCGTCGGAACGCGATTCGCTGTTCTCGGCGCACTTCTTCTGCGCCACACAAGGGGGTTCTGCGGTGGTTCAGCAACATGCGCGTGGTCTGTACGACGCATTCGCGCGGCAGGTGCGGCGGTCGCCGGACGCGATCGCGGTGGAGTCCGAGACGGGATCGCTGACCTACGCGCAGCTCGACGCCCGCGCGTCCCACCTGGCGGCCCAGCTGGCCGCGCACGGCGCCGGGCCGGAGGTCGTCGTCGGTGTCTTCGCCGACCGCAGCCCGGAGATGATCGTGGCGCTGCTCGGCGTGTTCAAGGCCGGTGCCGCCTACGTGCCACTGGACCCGGACTACCCCGCGCACCGGATCTCCTTCCTGGTCGCCGACACCGCCGCCCCGATCGTCCTGGCCCAGCCGCACCTGCTGCACCGGTTGCCGGACACCGGCGCCCGCGTGATCGAGCTGGGGGCGCAGGAAGGCACGCCGTTCACGACGGTGGGGACGCACCACGAGAACCTGGCCTACACGATCTACACCTCGGGCTCGACCGGAACGCCCAAGGGTGTGCAGGTCTCCCGGGACGCGGTGCTGCGCAACATGATCTGGACCCAGGACCAGTACCCGATCCGCCCGGGGGACCGCGTCCTGCAGAAGACCCCGATGAGCTTCGACGTCTCCGTGTGGGAGATCTTCTGGCCGTTGTTCGGCGGCGCCACCCTGGTGCTGGCCAAGCCGGGTGGCCACCGCGACACCGACTACCTGGTGCGGCTCGTGCAGGACCGCGGCATCACCGTCGCGCACTTCGTGGCGTCCATGCTGACCGCGTTCCTCGCCCACCCCGACGTGGCGGGCTGCGGCACCCTGCGGGCGGTGTTCACGAGCGGTGAGGCGCTGCCCACCAGCGTCCGCGACCAGTTCTTCGAGATCTTCGACATCGGGCTGCACGACCTGTACGGCCCCACCGAGGGCACGATCCACGTGACCTACGCGGACACCGTCGCCGGGGAACCCACCGTGCCGATCGGCGTCGCGGTCACCGACATCACGACCCACGTCCTCGACGAACGGCTGCGCGAGGTGCCGGCCGGCGAGGTCGGCGAGCTGTACCTCGGCGGCGCTCAGCTGGCTCGTGGCTACCACCGCCGCCCCGACCTCACCGCGGAACGGTTCGTCGCGTCGCCGTTCGGTGCCGGGGGAGAACGGATCTACCGCACGGGTGACCTCGCGCGGGTGCTGCCCGACGGCAGGATCGACTACCTGGGCCGGGTCGACCACCAGGTGAAGATCCGCGGTTTCCGGGTGGAGGTGCAGGAGGTCGAGCTGGCCCTGCGGGAGATCGGCGGAGTGGCGGACGCCGCCGTCATCGCCCGCGACCAGCAGCTGATCGCGTATCTCGTGGCAGGACCCGAAGTCAGCCGCACGACCGTGCGAGCCGTTCTCGCGCAACGGCTTCCGGAGCACATGGTGCCCGTCGCCTACGTCCTGCTCGACGCGTTGCCGCTGACGATGAGCGGGAAGCTCGACCGCAACGCCCTGCCGGACCCCGGCAGGCAGGACCGTCTCACCGCGGGGTACCGGGCCCCCTCGGGTGCGGTCGAACAGGAGCTGGCCGCGATCTTCAGCGAGGTGGTCGGGGAACCGGTCATCGGCGCCGACGACGACTTCTTCCGCCTGGGCGGGCACTCGCTCAGCGCGATGCGACTGGCGCGGGAGATCCACGACCGGTTCGGCACCAGGCTGCAGGCGCGCACGATCTTCGACCACCGCACCGTCGCCGAGCTCGCCCTGCTGCTCGGCGGGGTCACCGCGACCGAGACGGACCTGATCACCGCCGGCGCGGGTGACCGGCTCCCGCTGTCCACCGCGCAGCGCCGGTTCTGGTTGCAGCAGCAGCTGAACCCGGACTCGCTGGAGTTCAGCGTTCCCCTCGCCTTCCGGCTGGAGGGCGACCTCGACCTCGCGGCGCTGCGGGCCGCCGCCACCGCGCTGGTGACCCGGCACGAGCCGTTGCGCACGGTCTTCGACGACAGCGGGGGCGAACCGGTCCAGGTGGTCCTTCCTGTGTCCACTGTGGACGTGACGACGGTGGACCTCACCGGTGCCGCCACCGATTGCCTGGACGAGGTGTTGGACACCGGCCTGCGCACCCCGTTCGACCTGCGCACCGGCCCGCTGATCCGGTTCCTGCTGATCACGCAGGACGCCGGCGAGCACGTGCTGCTCGTCAACGCCCACCACATCGCCGTGGACGGCTGGTCCCTCGGGCTGCTGACCGAGGAGCTCTCCGCGTTCTACGACGCGGCGGCCGGTGGTGCGCCGGTGCGTCCCACGGCGCCGGAGGTCCGCTTCGCCGACTACGCCGCCTGGGACCGCCGCACCCGCACACCGGAAGCGCTCGCCGGTGAGCACGCCTACTGGGCGGACCAGCTCGACGGCCTGCCCGAGCTGCGGCTGCCCACCGACCGGCCGCGCCCGGCGGTCCGCACGACAGCGGGTGCGGCGCACCGCTGGACGTTGCCCGCCGGCCTCACCGCGCGTCTGGGCGATCTGGCCGCCGACAGGGACGCGACGCTGTTCGTGGTCCTGGTCGCCGCAGTCCGGTTGCTGCTGTCGCGCTACTCGGGCCAGCGGGACTTCGCGCTCGGGGCGGCGGTGTCAGGCCGGGAGCACGCCGCCACCGAGGAGCTCATCGGCAACTTCGTCAACACCGTGGCGCTGCGGGCGCCGATTGATCCGCTGCTGTCCGTCGCCGCGGACCTGGACGGCGTGCGCGAGACGGTGCTGTCCGCCTTCACCCACCAGCAGGTGCCCTTCGACCAGCTCGTCGACCGTCTCGCCGGCGAGCGCGACGCCACCACCTCCCCGCTGGTCCAGGCGATGGTGGTCCTGCAGAACACCCGCTTCCGGCTCCCCGCTCTCGCCGGCCTCACCGTGGAACGGCTGCCGGTGCCGCTGCTCGCCGTGATGTTCGACATCGCCTTCGACTTCACCGAACGCGACGGGGAGCTGGACGCGGAGGTCCAGTACAACACCGACCTCTTCGACGAACAGACCGTCGAACGGCTCGCGGGCCACCTGACCGTGCTGCTGGAGTCCATGGTGGACGGTCCGGAACTGGCCCTCCGCGAGTTGCCCCTGCACGGCGACCGGGAGTGGGACCTGCTGTTGCGGCGGTGGAACGACACCGCCTCCGGGACGCCCGCCGCGCTGACCGCGCACGACCTCTTCCGGCAGGTGGCGGCGCGGACCCCGGACGTGGTCGCGCTGACCTCCGGCGAGCGGAGCTGGACCTACCGGGAGCTGGACGAGCACACCAACCGGCTGGCGCACCACCTGCTCACCCTCGGGGTGGGTGCGGACGTGCCGGTGGTGGTCTGCGTGGAACGCGGCCCGGACTTCGTGTTCGGCGCGCTCGCCGCGATGAAGGCCGGCTCGCCTTACGCCGCCATCGACCCGAGCAACCCGGCTGACCGGCTGGGTTTCGTCGTCGCGGACACCCGCGCCCCGGTCGTGGTCACCCAGCGGTCCCTGGCCGGCCGCCTGCCGGAGGTCACCGCCGCGCTGGTGTGCCTCGACGAGCTCGGCGACGTCCTCGCCGGACTGCCCGCCACCGCACCGGTCACGGCGGCGCACGCGGGGAGCCTCGCGTACGTCGTCTACACCTCCGGGTCGACCGGCCGTCCCAAGGGCGTCATGGTCGAGCACCGGAACCTGGTCAACCTGATCACCTGGTACCGCGAGGCCTACGAGGTCACCAGCGCGGACCGGGGCTCGCAGATCGGCACCACGGCGTTCGACGCGGTCGCGCTGGAGGTCTGGTGCAACCTGATGGCGGGCGCCGGGGTCGCGGTCGCCCCCGCGGACGTGCTCGACGACCCGCGCGACCTGGCGGCCTGGATGTCCTGTCAGCGGGTGACCCTGTCGGTCGTGGTGGCGGGCCGTCTCGAGGGCGTGCTGCGCGAGCTGGACGACCAGCCGAGTCCGCCGCGCGTGATCATCACCGGCGCGGACATGGTGCGCACCCGGCCGCGCGAGGGCAGCCGCGTCCGGGTGATCAACCACTACGGGCCGACCGAGTCCACCGTGCTGGCCACCGGCGCGGAGCTGAGGCCGGAGCACACCGGCCGGCCGTCCATCGGCGCACCGGTGCGGAACATCACCGGGTACGTGCTCGACGAGTGGGGCCGGCCGCTGCCCGCCGGGGCGCCCGGTGAGCTGTACCTGGGCGGCGCCGGCCTGGCCCGCGGTTACCTGAACCGGCCCGACCTCACCGCGGAACGGTTCGTCGCGGACCACCTCGGCACCGTCCCGGGTGGACGGTTGTACCGCACGGGCGACCTGGTGCGGCGGCTCGCCAACGGGGACCTGGAGATCCTCGGCCGGATCGACGACCAGGTGAAGATCCGCGGCTACCGCGTCGAGCTCGGCGAGATCGAGGCCGTCCTGCTCGACCAGCCCGAGGTGAACACGGCCGTCGTGATCGTGCGCGAGGACGACGCCGGCCGCAAACGCCTCCTCGGCTACGTGACCGCCGCCGGGGGTGCCCGTCCCGAGCCGGCGAGCCTGACCGCCGCCCTCGGCCGGGTGCTGCCGGACTACATGGTGCCCTCGGCGATCGCGGTGCTCGACGCCTTCCCGCTCACCGCGCGGGACAAGGTGGACGTCAAGGCCCTGCCCGACCTCGTGGACCAGCGCGGCGAAGCCGGTCACGTCGCCCCCAGCGGCCCGGTGGAGACGGCACTCGCCGAGATCTGGTCCGAGGTCACCGGCGTCGAGCGCGTCGGCGTGCACGACAACTTCTTCACCCTCGGCGGTGACTCGATCGTCGCGCTGCAGGTGGCGGCCAGTGCTCGCCGGGCGGGGCTCGTGCTGCGGTCCAGGGACCTGTTCCGCTGGCAGACCATCGCCGAGCTCGGCCGTCACGTCCAGGCGGAAACGTCCACTGTGGACGTCCCGGTCCACGACGGCCCCGCGCCGCTGAGCCCGGTGCAGGAGCTGCTGTTCGACCGGTTCACCGTGCCCGCGGACTTCAGCCAGTACGTCGTCGCCGACCTGGTGCCGGACGTGGACGCCCGCGCGCTGGCAGCCGCGGTCCACGCACTCGTCGACCACCACGAGGCGTTGCGGCTGCGCGTCACCGGCCAGGCGGGCCGTCGCGTGCAGTCGCTGTCCGCCGCCGGGGACGCACCCGGCGAGCTGCCGGTCCTCGCGGAGGAGGCGGGGGAGGCCGCGGCACGGCTCAGCGCCGCCACGGACCTGGCCGCCGGGCCGCTGTTCCAGGCCGCGCTGCTCGGCTCGGGCGATCGGCTGCTGCTGGTCGCCCACCACCTGGTCGTCGACGGCCTGTCGTGGCGGATCCTCGTCGAGGACCTGGAACGCGGCTACCAGCAGGCGAAAGCGGGCCAGCCGATCTCGCTGGGCGTGCGGACCACGGGGTTCGCCGAGTGGTCCCGGCGGCTGCGCGAGGCCGCCGTGGACGGCGTCTTCGACGACGAGATCGGTCACTGGTCCGCGATCTCCGGTGGTTCGTCCACTGTGGAGTCGACGGTGGCGTCGAACCGGACCGTCACGGTCACGCTGGACGCCGGCGCCACCGACGCGTTGCTCTACGACGTGCCGGCCGTCTACCGCACCGAGATCAACGACGTGCTGCTCACGGCGCTGAGCACCGCCTTCACCGCCTGGACGGGCGAGGACCGCGCGCTGATCGCCCTGGAGGGGCACGGCCGCGAGGAGGATCTGTTCGACGGCGTGAGCCTGAGTCGCACCGTCGGCTGGTTCACCAGCTACTACCCGGTGGAGCTCGACGCCTCCGCGCCCGCGCTCGCCGACCGCGTCAAGTCGGTGAAGGAGCAGCTGCGGGCCGTTCCGCGGCGTGGCGTCGGGCACGGTGCCCTCCGCTACCTGGGAACAGCTCCGCGGGTGCCGGACGTGCGGCCACGCCTGGCGTTCAACTACCTCGGTCAGTGGGACGCGGGTGCGGGCGGCCACGCCCTGGTCCGGCGGCTGTCCCCGGTCGACGTGGTCCAGGCGGGCGGGGACCGGCGGTTGCACGAGATCGAGGTGGTCGGCGCTGTCGCGGACGACGAGCTGTCGTTCAGCCTGGGCTACTCGGAGGGAAGCCACACCGCCGCCGAGGTGACCGCCTTCGCCGAGTCGTTCCTGGCCGGGCTGCGGGAGATCGTCGAGCACTGCCGGACCCCGCTCGCCGGTGGCCGCACGCCGTCGGACTTCCCGCTGGCGCCGCTGAGGCAGTCCACTGTGGACCGGCTGGTGGGCGACGGCCGCGACGTCGCCGACATCTACCAGCTGACGCCGGCGCAGAACGGCATCCTCTTCGACTCCCTGATGGACACCGGTTCCGGTGTGTACCTGGGGCAGTTCGAGGCGGTGCTGGACGGGGTCACCCGGCCGGAGCTGTTCGCCGCCGCCTGGCAGGACGCCGCGCACAACGCCACCGTGCTGCGCAGCCGGATCGTCTGGGAGGGCCTCGAAGGACCCGTGCAGCTGGTGCACCGGCAGGTCGAGGTCCCGATCACCCACCTCGACTGGCGGGGCCTTCCCGAGGACGAGCGGGAACGGGAGCTCACCGCCCTGCGTGCCGCCGACCGGGCCGCGGGCCTGGACCTCACCGCCGCCCCGGCCACCAGGGTCACCCTGATCCGGCTCGCCGAGGGCCGTGTCCGTCTGTTGTGGACGGTGCACCACCTGTTGATGGACGGCACCAGCGCGTACCAGGTGCTGGGCGAGGTGTTCGTCCGGTACGCCGCCCTCGCCGCGGGACGGAGCACGAGGCCCGCGCCGCGCCGCCCGTTCGCCGACTACGTGCGCTGGCTGCGTGGCCGCGACGAGCAGGCCGCGCGGGAGTTCTGGACGGCGGAGCTGGCCGGGCTGACCGCGCCCACCGCGCTGCCCTACGACATCGCGCCGTCCGGCGGGCATCGCACCGCCTCCACCGCCACCGTCGAGGTGGACGTGGACGCAGGCGGTGCGGCCGCGTGGGCCCGGGAGCACCGGCTCACCCTCAACACCCTGGTCCAGGGTGCGTGGGCGTTGCTGCTCTCGCGGTACAGCGGGGAGCGCGACGTCGTCTTCGGCGCCACCGTCTCGGGCCGTCCCACCGACCTGCTGGACGCCGACAGGATCGTCGGCCCGATGATCAACACCCTGCCGGTCCGCGTGCGGGTGCGGGGTGACCTCGCCCTCTCCGACTGGTTGTCCGAGCTGCAGCGCTCCCAGGTCGCGGCCAGGGAGTACGACTGGATCTCGTCGGCGCAGACCCAGGAGTGCACCGCCGTCCCGGCCGGTACGGCGCTGTTCGAGAGCATCGTCGTGTTCGAGAACTACCCGATCGACCACGACGCGGCCGCCGCCAACGGGCTCGAGCTCCTCGAGGTGACGTCCACCGAGATCTCCGGCTACCCGCTCGCCCTGGTCGTCTACCCCGGCGACGGGCTGCGCCTGTCGTTGCGGTACGACCCGGCGCTGTTCACCGCGGACACGGCGCGGGAGCTGGCCGCCCGGTTCGGCAGGCTGCTGACCGAGATCTCCGGGCCGCACGTCACCTCCGTGCGCGACCTGCGGATGATCAGTCCCGACGAGTACCGGCGGACCGTGCACGAGTGGACGGCCACGGAGTCCGCGTACTCGGTGGACCGCCGGATGGACGAGCTGATCGCCGAGCGGGTCCGCCGGGACCCGTCGGCCGTCGCGGTCGAGGACGGCGACCAGACGCTCACCTACGGGGAACTGGACCTCCGCGCCAACCGGCTGGCCCGCTACCTCGTCTCCCGCGGTGTCCGGCGCGACACCCTCGTGGGCATCGCGCTGGACCGGAACCTCGAGCTCGTCGTCGCGATCCTCGCGGTGCTCAAGGCCGGCGCCGGGTACGTGCCGCTGGACCCGAGGTTCCCGGCCGCGCGGCTCGCCCACATGCTGGCGGAGACCAGGCCACCGGTCTTGCTGACCCAGGAACGGCTGCTGGACTCGTTCGCGGGCGGTGCCGGTGAGGTGATCGCCGTGGAACGGATCGCCGCCGAGGTCGCCAGGAGGGGCAGGACCGCGCCGCGCGTGCCCGGCAGCAGCTCCCGCGACCTGGCCTACGTGGTCTACACGTCCGGCTCCACCGGCCGGCCCAAGGGCGTGATGATCGAACACCGGTCCCTGGTGAACGTCATCCTGTCCGGCATCGAGCACTACGACCTGAAGCCGGGCAGCCGGAAGCTGCAGTTCTACACGATGAGCTTCGACGGCGGGGTCTGGGACGTCTTCATGACGCTCGCCTCCGGCGCGACCCTCGTCATGGCCACAGTGGACGGTCAGGGTCAGGTGGACGACCTGCCGGCGCAGCTGCGCGACAGAAGGATCACCGCGCTGACGCTGCCGCCCGCGGTGCTGCCGCTGCTCGACCCGGCCACGTTCCCGGACCTCGCGGCGGTGGGCGTCGGCGGCGACGTCCTGCCCAGGGACCTGGCCGACGCGTGGTCGCGGCGGATGCGCCTGGTCAACATCTACGGCCCCAGCGAGACCGCGCTGGCGGTCACCCTGTTCCAGGCCAGGCCGGACGCCCCCTACCGCGCCGTCCCGCTGGGGCCACCGGTGCCGAACGCCGAGCTGTACGTGCTGGACGCCGACCTGTCGCCGGTGCCGCCGGGGATGACCGGCGAGCTGTACATCGGTGGCGCCGGGCTCGGCCGCGGCTACGTGGACCGGCCCGAGCTGACCGCGGAGAGGTTCGTGGCCAACCCCTTCGGGCCCCCGGGATCCCGGCTGTACCGCACCGGCGACCTCGTGCGCTGGAGCGAACCCGGCTGGCTGGACTTCGCCGGGCGCGTGGACGACCAGGTCAAGATCCGCGGTTACCGGGTGGAGCTGGCCGAGGTGGAGAACGCGCTGCTGCGGCACCCCGAGGTCGCCGAGGCCGCGGTCGTCGCGACCGGCGACGGGGACCGCAGGCGGCTCGTCGGCTACGTGTCCGCGGCCGGCCGGACGATCACGGCGAACCTCCGGGAGGTGCTGGCGGCGGAGCTGCCGGACTTCATGGTCCCGGCACAGGTCGTGGTGCTCGAGACCCTGCCGCTGGGGCCGACCGGCAAGATCGACCGCAGGGCCCTGCCCGAGCCGGGCCGCGCCGACGCGGTCGCCGCCGGGTACCTGCCGCCCACCGACCCGACCCAGGAGTCGCTGACCGCCATCTACGCCGAGGTCCTCGGCCTGGAGAAGGTCGGCGTCCAGGACAGCTTCTTCGAGCTCGGCGGTGACTCGATCTCCGTGCTGAAGCTGACCTCCAGGGTCCGGCTGGCCTTCGACATCGAGATGTCACCTCGCGAGTTCTTCGACGCCCCGACCATCGACGCGCTTTCGGAACTGGTGCAGGACAAGGTCCTCGCCGGTCTGGAAGCCGAGCTCGGGGTCCACTGACATGGAGAGAGTTGTGGACACCTCGACATCCCGCGCGAAGCGAATCGCCGCGCTGCCCGCCCACGTCCAGGAAGAGCTGCGGCGCCGGCTGGCCGGTCAGGCGCCGCAGCCGCGCGCCTCCGACGACGTCCCGCTGGTCCCGCGTGACCGGCCGCTCCCGCTTTCGCCCGCGCAGCAACGGCTCTGGTACCTCCACGAGGTCGATCCGGACAGCGTGGAGTTCACCTCCCTGCGGGTGCTGCGGTTGCACGGCGACCTCGACGAGGTGGCGCTGCGCCACGCGCTCACCGGCCTGGTGGCCCGGCACGAGCCGCTGCGCACCCGGTTCGGCGCGGTGGACGGCCAGGGGGTCCAGCTCGTCGGCCCCGCCACCGAGGCCGAACTGCCGGTCGTGGCCTGCCGTCCCCGGCCGGGCCAGAACCAGGAGGACGCCCTGGGCGAGCTCCTCGAGGCAGAGGCGCGAACCCCGTTCGACCTGCGTGCGGCAGCTCCCTTCCGCGTCCGGCTGATCGCGTTGTCCACAGTGGACCACGTGCTGGTGCTGGCCATGCACCACATCCTCACCGACGGCTGGTCCATGGGCGTGATCGCGGACGAGCTGACCGCCGCGTACGCCGGGCAGGAGGTGCCGGCACCGGCGGTGCAGTACGCGGATGTCGCTGCCTGGCAACGCACCCGCTCGTTCGCCGCCGACGAGGAGTACTGGGCGGGGCAACTGGCCGGGCTGCGGCCGGTGGACCTGCCGGCCGACCGGCCGCGGCCGCCGGTCCGCACGTCCGCGGGAGACGCCCACCGGTTCACCGTGGACGCCGCGACGGTGCAGCGCCTCGGCGAGCTGGCCGCCGGGCACCGGGCCAGCCTCTTCATGGTCCTGGTGGCCGCGGTCCAGGTGCTGGTGGCGCGGTACAGCGGTGCCGGGGACGTGGCGGTCGGCACCGCCAGGTCCGGCCGCAACCGGGTGGAGACCGAGCGGCTCGTCGGCTTCTTCGTCAACACCGTGGTCCTGCGCTCCCGCATCACCGAGCAGCGCTCGTTCACCGACCTGCTGCGCGAGGTCCGTTCCACCGTGCTGGACGCCTTCGCCCACGACGAGCTGCCGTTCCAGCGGCTCCTCGACGTGCTGGCCGTGGAGCGCGATCCGAGCCGGTCGCCGCTGACCGATGTCGTCGTGAACCTGCAGAACGCTCCGGCGGGGGAGTGGGAACTGCCGGGGCTGCGCGTCGAGGAGCTCACCCCGCCGCTGCTGTCGGCCAGTTCGGACCTGGCCCTCGACTTCTTCCCGGACGGACAGGGCCTGGCCGGGTTCCTCACCTTCAACTCCGGCCTGTTCGACCTCGCCACCGCCCGCCGGATGGCCCGGCACCTGGGGAACCTGCTGTCCGCGATCGCGGCCGCCCCGGACACCCGGATCGCCGACCTGCCCGTCCTGGACGCCGACGAGCTGGTCCGGATGACCGAGCAGTGGCCCGTCGCCGGTGCCGCGGCGGACCCGGTCACCGCCGGTGACCTGTTCGCCGCCCGTGTGGCCGAGACACCGCTCGCGACTGCCCTGGAGTGCGGCGGCACCACCCTGACCTACGCGGAACTGGACGCCAGGGTCAACCGCGTCGCCCGGCTGCTGATGATGCACGGCGCCGGACCCGAACAGGTCGTCGCGGTCGCACTGCCCCGCTCGGTGAACCAGGTCGTCGCGGTGCTCGCCGTGCTGCGCAGCGGTGCCGCCTACCTGCCCCTGGACCCGGCATACCCGCAGGACCGCCTCGAGTACATGGTGCGCGACGCCCGGCCGGTGCTCGCCATCGCCGGCGGCGGCATGGGCAAGGTCCTGCAGGGGGTGCGGCTGATCTCCTTCGGTGCCCCCGAGATCATCGGCACCCTCGGCAAGCTGTCGGGTGCCCCGGTGCGCAACGAGGAACTGCGACCGGACCACCCGGCCTACCTGATCTACACCTCCGGTTCCACCGGGCGCCCCAAGGGCGTGGTCGTCACGCACGCCGGTGTGCACGGCCTGGTCCGCGGCCAGGCCGCGCGGTTCGCGGTGCGGCGGGACTCGAAGGTGCTGCAGTTCGCGTCGCTGAGCTTCGACGCCGCGTTCTCCGAGCTGGGCATGGCCCTGTTCACCGGTGCCGCGCTGGTGGTCGCGGACGCCCAGGACCTGGTGCCGGGTGAGGCGCTGACCGGTCTGGTCGCCCGGCACCGGATCACCCACGTGACGTTGCCGCCGACGGCGTTGCGCGTGCTGGACCCGGCCGCGTTGCCGACCGTGACCACGCTGGTCGTGGCCGGTGAGGCCTGTCCGCCCGCGCTCGTGCCGGTGTGGGCGGCCGGCCGTCGCATGATCAACGCGTACGGCCCGACCGAGGCCACCGTGTGCGCCGCGATGAGCGAACCGCTGTCGGACGGCCCGGTGGTCCCCATCGGGCGCCCGTTGCCCGGTACCTCCGTGCGGGTGCTGGACGCCGCCCTGCGCCCGGTGCCCGCCGGGGTCGCCGGCGAGGTGTACCTGTCCGGCCCCGCACTGGCCCGCGGTTACCTCGGCAGGCACGCGCTCACCGCGCAACGGTTCGTCGCCGACCCGTACGGCGCCCCCGGGACCCGGATGTACCGCAGCGGTGACCGGGCCCGCTGGTCGGCCGGTGGCGAGCTCGAGTTCCTCGGCCGCACCGACGACCAGGTGAAGATCCGCGGCTACCGGATCGAGCCCGGCGAGGTCGAGAACGTCCTCCACGGCCACCCCGGGGTCCGCGGAGCCGCGGTGGTGGTCCGCCCGGACGCCCAGGGTTCGCCGCGCCTGGTGGCCTACGTGGTCGGTGACCTCGGCGCGGCGGAGTTGAGGGACCACGTCCGGCGGCACGTTCCCGAGCACATGGTGCCCGCGCTGTTCCTGGTCCTCGAAGCCTTGCCGCTCAACCAGAACGGCAAGGTCGACCGCGCGGCGCTGCCCGAACCGGTGGCCGTGCGGGACGTCGAGCCGACCGCCGCCACCACACCCGCCGAACAGGTCCTGGCCGCGATCTGGGCCGAGCTGCTCGGTCTGCGCGAAGCCGGTGTCCACGACAACTTCTTCGAACTCGGCGGCGACTCCATCCTCGGCCTGCAGGTCGTGGCCCGCGCTAGGGACGCGGGCTGGACGATCACCGCCAAGCAGACCTTCCTGCACCAGAGCATCGCCGAACTGGCCGCCGTCGCCGTGCCGGTCACCACCGTCCAGGCACCGGTGCGGGAGGTCGTCGGCGAGATCACCCAGCTGCCCATCCAGCACTGGTTCTTCGCCGAGCTCGCCGAGAGCGTGGACCGGTTCAACCAGTCCGTGCTCGTCGAACTGCCCGAGGAGCTGGACCAGCGAGCCTGGCTGACCGCGCTGTCCGCCGTGTTCGCCCGGCACGACATGCTGCGCGCCCGCGCGGTGCACGACGAGAACTGGCGCCTGGAGATCCCCGCGGACGCCGACCCCGCCCTGCTCGCCCAGGCCGCGCACCACGTGGTCGACCTGTCCGCCGTGGCTGATCCGGACCGGCGGGTCGCGGCGGAGGTCGAGCGGGCACAACAAGGGTTCCCGCTGGAGAGCGGTCCGCTGGTGCGCAGCCGGGAGTTCCTGCTCGGCGCGAACCGGCCGCCGCTGCTGTACCTGGCCGTTCACCACCTGGTCGTCGACGGCGTGTCGTGGCGGGTGCTGCTCGGCGACCTGGACGTCGCCTACCAGCAGGCCCTCGCCGGCACGCCGATCGACCTCGGCCCCCGCACGACCTCGTTCGCCGAGTACGCCGCGGCCCTCGCCGAACTGGTGCACACCGGTGCCCTGGACGGGGAACTCGAGCACTGGCGGGCGGCCGGGCGGACCGTCCGGCTCCCGGTGGACCGCGAGGGTGACAACACCGTGTCCGGTGCGGCCACCGTCCTCGTCCGCCTGGACGAGGCGGAGACCGGTGCTCTGCTGCGCGATGTCCCCGGGGCGTACCGCACGCAGGTCAACGACGTGCTGCTCAGCGCGCTCGGCACCGCGCTCGTCGAGTGGACCGGTGGCCGGGTGGCCGAGATCGCCCTGGAGGGCCACGGCAGGGAGGAGATCTTCCCCGGCGCCGACCTGTCCGCCACCGTCGGCTGGTTCACGACCCTGTACCCCGTCTCACTGTCCATTCCGGACGGTGACTGGGGCGCGGTGCTGAAGTCCGTGAAGGAACAGCTGCGGGCGGTTCCCGGCGGCGGCATCGGGTACGGCGCGCTGCGCTACCTCGGCGACGCCATCACCGCGGAACAGGCACCGGAGGTGAGCTTCAACTACCTGGGCCAGATGCACGCCGGCACCGGGAACTCACGGCTCTTCGGCACGCGGCTGCCCGTCGAGGGCGCCGAACGCGCCCCCGGCCAGGTTCGGCCGCAGCTCGTCGAGATCAACAGCGTCGTCTCCGAAGGCAGGCTGGACCTGCACTTCACCTACTCGAGCCACCTCCACGACGAGGCGACGATCCGGAAGCTCGCCGACCGGTTCGCCGAGGCGCTGAAGGAGATCATCGCGCACTGCGCGTTGCCGGAGTCCCGCGGGCGCACGCCGTCGGACTTTCCGTTGGCGAATCTGGACCAGTCCGCGGTGGACCTCCTCGCGACCTCGGGGATCGAGGACGTCTACCCGCTGAGCCCTGCGCAGGCGGGCATGCTCTTCCACTCGCTCGCCGGCACCGGACGCGACATGTACACCGGCCACTTCGGGCTCCGGCTCGCGGGAGTGTCCGATGTGGACGCGCTGGCGGCAGCCTGGCAACGGGTCGTCGACCGGACACCGGTGTTGCGCACCTCGGTGCACTGGCAGGACGTGGCGGAGCCCGTGCAGCTGGTGCACGCCTCGGCCGTCCTGCCGATCGGGCTCACCGATCTGCGCGCCCTCGGCCCGGCGGACAGGGACGAGGAACTGGACCGCCGCTGGAACGAACGCCGCGCGGGCGAGGTCGACCTCGGCACCGCGCCGCTCCTGCAGGTTGACATAGTTCGGCTCACCGACGACACCGTGCAGCTCTACTGGTCGGTGCACCACATGATGGTGGACGGCTGGAGCTTCGCCGCCGTGCTCTCCGACGTGTTCACCGAGTACGCCATCAGCACCGGCCACAGCACGCCGGACGCCAGGGTCAGGCGGAGGCCGTACCGCGACCACATCGCCTGGCTTTCGGGCCAGGACCAGGAGGAGGCGGAGAAGTACTGGCGCCGCGTGATGTCCGGGTTCGCCGTGCCCACCCCGCTGCCGTACGACCGGTCGCCGGTCAGGGTCCACGGCTCCCGCACCACGCAGGACACGCGGCTCAGCCTGTCCGCCGGGGACTCCCAGCTCGTCTACGACACCGCCCGGCAGGCCCGGGTCACGGTGAACACCCTCGTCCAGGGTGCGTGGGCGTTGCTGCTGGCCAGGTACGCGGGGGAGCGGGAGGTCTGCTTCGGGGCCACCGTCGCCGGACGCCCCGGTGACCTGCCGGGAGTGGAGTCGATCATCGGCCCGTTCATCAACACCGTGCCCGTGCGCGTCCGGCTGGACGACCGCGCCGAGGTCGTCGACTGGCTGCGGGACCTGCAGCGCGACCAGGTCGAGTCCCGGCAGTACGAGCACGTCGCGCTCAACCGCATCCAGCGCTGCAGCGACGTGCCCGGTGGCACCGACCTGTTCGACAGCCTGGTGGTGTTCGAGAACTACCCGTACGACAGCGAGGCCGCAGCCCGGTTCGGCCTGAGCACCGGCACGTACCTCGGAGAGGAGCACACCAACTACGCGCTCACCGTGACCGCCTACGCCGACCGCGAACTGCACCTGTCCATCGGCTACGACCCGGCCCTGTTCGACCGGGCCACCGCGGAACGCATCGCCGGGCACCTGGGCACGGTGCTGCGGGGCATCGCCGAGAACCCCGGCAGCGCGGTCGACGACCTGCCGCTGCTCACCGAGGAGGAGACCGCCCACGTCCTGGTCCGCTGGAACGACACCGACGCCGAGTTCCCGGCGCCCGAACTGGTCCACACCCGGTTCAGCGCACGCGCCGCACTGCACCCGGACCTCCCCGCGGTCAGCGACCAGGCCGAGGAGCTCAGCTACGCGGAGCTGGACCGCCGGTCGGGGCGGGTGGCGAACCTCCTGCTCTCCCGGGGAGTCCGGCGCGGCGACCTGGTGGGCGTGTCCGTCGGACGGAGCGTGCACGCGGTGGTGGCGCTGCTCGCGGTGCTCAAGGCGGGGGCGGCGTTCGTGCCCCTCGACCCGTCCTACCCCGCGGAACGCCTGCGCGTGATGATCGAAGATGCCGGGCTCGCCGCGGTGGTCACCGAGCGGGCGCGCGGCCACGAGGGGGAGATCGACCTCTCCGAGGCGGACCTCGACGCCTACCAGGACACCGTGCCGCGGCAGGACATCGCGGCCGACGACCTCGCGTACGTCATCTACACCTCGGGTACCACCGGCCGCCCCAAGGGTGTCATGGTCGAACACCGGCACCTGCACCACATGATCGAGTCCTGGGACCACCGGTACGGCATCCGCGAGCTGGCACCGACGGTGTTGTCGGTGTCCAGCCTGTCCGTCGACCTGTTCATCTCGGACTTCGTGCTGGCGTGCCTGCACGGCGGCCGCATGGTGATCTGCGCGGACGACCAGGTGGATGACCCGGCGGCACTGGCCGGGCTGATCCTGGACTGCCAGGCCCAGCTCATGATCACCGTGCCCTCGCTCGCGAGGGCGATCGTGGCCGAGTTCGGCTGGCGCGGCACCCGGCCCGAGTCGCTGCGGGTCCTCATGGTCGGCTCGGAGGGCTGGCACGTCGACAGCGCCGTCGAGGTCTCCGCCGGGCTGCACCCGGACACCGCGATCGTCAACTGCTACGGCTCCACCGAGACCACCGTGGACTCCACCACGTTCCAGCTCGGCACGGACCCGCTCGGCGAGTCCGCGTTCGTCCCGGTGGGACAGCCGATGGCGAACACCCGGATCTACGTCCTGGACGCCCGGCGCCGGCCGGTGCCGGCCGGGATCACCGGTGAGTGCTACATCGGCGGCGGCGGGGTCTCCCGCGGCTACCTGAACCGGCCGGAGCTCACCGCGGAGCGCTTCCTCGACGACCCGTTCGTGCCCGGCGGCCGCATGTACCGCACGGGCGACCTGGTGCGCAGGCGTGCCGACGGCAACCTGGAGTACCTCGGCCGTGCCGACGACCAGGTCAAGGTCAGGGGCTTCCGGGTGGAACTGGGCGAGGTCGAGACCGCGCTGCGCCGCCACCCCGGCGTCGAACGGGCCGCCGCGGCGGTCAGGCCGGACGCGGCGGGGACCGCTCGGCTCGTCGGTTACCTGGTGCCCGCGGCCGCCGGGGTGCCGGAACCCGCCGAGCTGCGCGCCTTCCTCGCGGACAGCCTGCCGGGGCCCTCGGTGCCCACCGCGTTCGTGGTCCTCGACGAACTTCCGCACACCCCCAGCGGCACGGTCGACCGCCGGTCCCTGCCCCACCCCGAGACCCCGGTGGACACCGGAAAGCCCTACGTGGAACCGGGTACCGCCACCGAGCACGTGATCGCCGGCATCTGGCGGGAGGTGCTGGGCGTGCACAGGGTGGGCATGCTCGACGACTTCTTCGACCTGGGCGGCGACTCGGTCCTGGGCATCCGGGTGATCTCCCGGATCCGCACCCGGCTCGGCGTCGCGCTCTCGCCGAGACTGCTGTTCGACGCACCGACGGCGGGCGCGTTCGCCGCTGCTGTGTCCACAGTGGACGCGGTCGGCGCCCATGTGCCGATCACCCGGGCCGACCGCTCACGCCCGCTGCCGTTGTCGCACACGCAGCGACGGCTGTGGTTCCTGCACGACTTCGCACCGGACAGCGCGGAGTACAACACCGTGCTGGCCCTGCGGCTGACCGGCGACCTCGACGTCGCCGCGTTGCGCCGGGCGCTGGCCGGACTCGTGCGCCGCAACGAATCCCTGCGCACCGTCTTCGGCGTCGACGACGGCGTGGCCTTCCAGGTTCCCCTGCCGTCGGCGGATCTGCCGTTCACGCTGCTGGACCTGTCCGAACTGGACGCGGTGCAGCAGCGGCGGCGACTCGACGAGGTGATGCGGCTGGCCGCGTCCGAGCCCTTCGACCTGCGCACCGGTCCGCTGCTGAGGGTCCTGGTGGCCGGGCTGGGCGCCGCTGACCACGTCGTTTCCCTGGTGATGCACCACATCGCCACCGACGGCTGGTCCATGGGCCTGCTCACCTCCCAGCTCGCCGAGTTCTACGCCGCCGCCGTCCGCGGCGAGGTGCCCGACGACGAACCACGCGGCCTGCAGTACGCCGACTACGCGGCCTGGCAGCAGCGCGAGCTCGCCGGTGCCGAACTGGACCGCCGGCTGGAGGTCTGGCGGGCGCGGCTGGCCGGTCAGGAGCCCCTGGACCTGCCCACCGACCGGCCACGACCGGCCGTGCGTTCCTCGGCGGGGGCGATGGCGAGGCTCGACCTGCCGGGCGATCTGCTGGCGGGGCTCAAGGACCTGGCCCGAGCCCACGACGCCACGCTGTTCATGGTGCTGGTCGCCGGAGTGCAGCTCCTGCTCGCCAGGAGGGCTGCCCAGGACGTGGTGACCGTCGGCACCGCCACCTCCGGCCGGGACCGGTCCGAGGTCGAGGACGTGGTCGGCTTCTTCGTGAACACCGTGCCGTTGCGGTCCACAGTGGACGAACGGGGATCGTTCGCCGAACACCTGGGCCGGGTGCGGGCCACCGTGCTGGAGGCCTTCTCCGCCGAGCTGCCGTTCGAGCTGCTGGTGGACGCCACCGGCGCCGAGCGCGACCTCAGCCGCACCCCGGTGGTGGAGGCCATGGTGGTGCTGCAGAACGCGCCGGGCGGCCCTGTCACCCTTCCCGGGCTGCGGGCGGAGGAACTGACCTTCGTGGCCGACGAGGTCGGGCACGACCTGATGTTCGACTTCATCGAACGCGACGGCGGGCTCCTCGGCGGTCTCGGCTACAGCACGGCCCTGTTCGACCCGGCCACCGCGGAGGGGCTGCTGGCCGAGCTCACCGTCGTGTTCCAGCAGGCGGTGGCCGGCCCGGAGCGGCCACTGCGCACCCGTCCGGTGCTACCGGAGCGGACGGAGCACCTGGTGCTGCGCGAGTGGACGGCGGCCGCACCGGTCGTCGCCGACGGCACGCTCACCGGTCTGCTGGCCGCTCAGTCCACTTCGGACACCCCGGCGTTGCGGTGGGACGGCGGCGAGCTGAGCCACCGTGAACTGCACCGCCGCGCCACCGCTCTCGCCACCGGCCTGGTGGCGCTCGGTGCGGGACCGGACGCCGTCGTCGGCGTGTGCGCCCAGCGGGGGCCCGGCCTGGTCGTCGGCCTGCTGGCCGCCCTGTACGCCGGGGCCGCCTACCTGCCTCTCGACCCGGACTACCCGGAGGAGCGACTCGCTCACATGGTCGCCGACTCGGGCGCGGCGCTGGTGCTGACCACCTCCGACCAGAGGGGCAGGTTCGCCGGCCGCACCGTCGTGGCTCTCGACGAGGAGCACGCACCGGCGCGGGTGGAGCTGCCGGAGGTGAGGCCGGACAACCTCGCCTACGTCATCTACACCTCCGGCTCCACCGGCCGTCCCAAGGGCGTGATGGTGACCCACCGGGCCATCGCGCACCGGCTGGCCTGGGCGCAGCGGCACTACGGGTTCGGCCGGAGCGACCGGGTGTTGCAGAAGACCTCCGCCAGCTTCGACGCCTCGGTGTGGGAGTTCTTCCAGCCCCTCGTCGCCGGCGGCGTGCTGGTGCTCGCCGCACCCGGAGGGGACAAGGATCCGGAGTACCTGGCGGAGGTGGTCCGGCAGGAGCGGATCACCACCGTCCAGTTCGTCCCCACCATGCTGCGCGCCTTCGTCGAGGAGTCCCACGGCCACACCACCCTGCGGCACGTGTTCGCCGGCGGCGAGCCCTTGCCCGCGGACCTGCGGGACCGGGTGATCGACGTGCTCGGTGTGCCGCTGCACAACGAGTACGGCCCCACCGAGGCCGCCATCGGGGTCGCACACGCGGCCACCGAGCACGGGGCGGACCGGGTCCTCATCGGACCGCCGTTGCCCGGCAGCCGGTTGTACGTCCTGGACACCCACTTGCGCCCGGTCGCGCCCGGAGTGCCCGGTGAGCTGTACATCGCCGGGGTCCAGCTGGCTCGCGGTTACCACGGCAGGCCGGCGCTCACCGCGGATCGGTTCGTGGCCTCGCCGTTCGGTGAACCGGGTGAGCGGATGTACCGCACCGGCGACCGGGTGCGGTGGACCGCGGACGGGCAGCTCGACCACCTGAGCCGCACCGACGACCAGGTGAAGTTCCGGGGTTTCCGCGTCGAGCCGGGCGAGATCGAGGCCGTGCTGCAGCAGCATCCCGACGTGCACCGCGCTGTGGTCGTCGTGCACGAGGACCGCTTGGTGGCCCACGTCCAGCCGGCGGTCGACGGACAACGGTTGCGCGCTTCCCTGTCCGAGCGACTGCCCGCGCACCTCGTCCCGTCGGTGTTCGTGCCGATGACGGACGTGCCCCTGTTGCCGAACGGCAAGGTGAACAGGCGGGCGCTTCCCGCTCCGGACCTCGGCGCCGCCGCCGGCACCACCGGCCGGGTCGCGCCGAGCACCGCGCTGGAGGCGTTGCTCGCCGAGCTCTGGGCCGGTGTGCTGCAGGTCGACCCGGACCACGTCGGGGTGCGGGACAACTTCTTCGCCCTCGGCGGTGACTCCATCCTCAGCATCCAGCTGGCCTCCAGGGCCAGGCGGGCAGGACTGCGGGTCACCACCAAGGATCTGTTCCTGCACCAGACGATCGCCGAGCTGGCCACGGTCGTGCGGGCGCCCGGCGAGGAGGCCGCGCCGGCGGACACCGGACCGGTCGACGTGCCGCTCACGCCCATCCAGCACGAGTTCTTCGCCACGCACCCGTTGCGGCCGGAGCACTTCACCCAGTCCACACTGCTCGAGCTGCACTCCACAGTGGACCCGGAGCGGCTGTGGTCCGCGCTGGACACGGTGACCGTCCGGCACGACGCCCTGGCTCTGCGCTTCGAACGGACCGGCGAGGGCTGGGCGCAGAGGTACCGCCCGGACGCCGTGCGCAGCCGGCTCGAGGTGCACGACCTCGGCGAGGTGCCCGAGGAGGAGCTGCGCGCGGTCATGCACGAGCACGCGGTGCGCGCGGAGCAGAGCTTCGACCTGGCGGAGGGGCCGCTGCTCACCGCGCTCTACTTCCGTCGCGAGCGACCGTTGTTGTTCCTCACCGCCCACCACCTCGTGATCGACGCGGTGTCGTGGCAGGTGCTCCTGGAGGAACTCTCCTTGAGCTACGAGGGAGCGGAGCTTCCGGCGCCCAGCAGCCCGTACCGCACCTGGGCCACCCGCCTGCGTGAGCACGCTCTCGCGGGCGGCCTCGACGGTGAACGCGAGTACTGGGGCGCGCTGCCGGCGCCGGTACCACTGCCGGTGGACGAGGAGGTGCCACCGTCGGCGGGCGCCGCCGCGGTCATCTCCACCGAGCTGACCGAAGCCGAGACCGAGCGGCTGACGAGGAAGGTGACCGGCCGGTTGCGCAGCAGCGTGGACGCGATCCTGTTGTCCGCCGTCGCTTCCTCGCTCTCCCGCTGGACCGGTGCCCGCGAGGTGCTGGTCGACCTGGAACGGCACGGCCGGGAGGACGTGTTCGACGAGGTCGACCTGTCGGCGACCGTCGGCTGGTTCACCGGCAAGTTCCCGGTGGCGCTGACCGTGCCCGGGACGGCGGACCACGCGGCACTCGTCCGGCACGTGCGCGGACAGCTGCGCCGGGTTCCCGGCAACGGCCTGGGCTACGGCGCTCTGCGGTACCTGACGCCGGACGGGCCGCGCGGGGAGCGGGCCGAGGTGGTGTTCAACCACCACGGCCAGGTCGACGGCCGCTCCGGAACGGGCACCGGGTCGCTGATCGCCGGTGTCGCCGAACCGATCGGTCTCGACCACGCGCCGGAGGAACGGTTGCCGCACCTGCTCGAGGTGGTCAGTGCGATCCACGGTGGACGGTTGAGGCTGCATTGGCACTACGCGGCGAACACCCATCGCCGCGAGACCGTGCAGGCCGTCGCCGACGACGCGCTCCGGGTGCTGCGCGAGATCGTCGGTGATGCCTGATGCTCGGCGAACTCCTGGAGCGGCACCAGGTCCCGGGCGCCCAGCTGGTGGTCCGGCGCGGCGGCGAGACGACGGTGTCCGCCGCCGGGGTGCTCCGCCTCGGCGGCGACCCGGTGACCGAGGACTCGGCGTTCCCGCTGGGCTCGATCACCAAGCCGGTCACCGCGATGCTGGTGATGGCCCTGGTCGAGGACGGTGAGCTGGACCTGGACGCCTCACTGGAGGAGCACCTGGGCCCGGTTCACCGCGACCGGACGGCGCGGCAGCTGCTCAGCCACACCGCCGGACTGCCCGCCACCCTGCGCGAACAGGACGAGACCCTCAGCCGGGCCCGCTGGGCGGCGCGCTCGCACGAGGCGCCGTTCCCGCCGGGCGGCCAGTTCTCCTACTCCAACGCGGGTTACGTGCTGGCCGGCCACCTCGCGGAGGTGATCACCGGGATGACCTGGAGGGACGCGGTGAACGCCATCGTGCTGGAGCCCCTGGGCATCACCCCGGCGGCCGCGGTCGCCACCGGGCACACCGTCCGAAGTGGAGCGAGCACCGTGGCGCTCGACGGATCGCCCGGCCCGGCGATCGAGGACCCCGCAGGCGGACTCGCGTTGAGCGCGGCTGATCTGGCGTCGCTGACGGGAGGGTCCGGGCCGATGTGCGAGGACCAGCTGACCGGGATGCCGATCGGACCGTTCGGCATGGCCGACGGCTGGGGACTCGGCTGGGCCCGTCACCGGTCCTGGTGGGGGCACGACGGCACCGGCGACGGCACCTCCGCCCACGTGCGGTTCGACCCCGGCACCGGGGACGCGGTCGTGCTCACCACGAACGCCGGCACCGGACCGCGGCTGTGGCAGGCGTTGCTGGAACGGTTGGCGGACCAGGGGATGGCGGTGGGTGACCACCCCTTCTCCTCCCTGCCCGGCGCCGGTGACCCGGTGCCGCCGCCGGCGGGAGCGGCCGGTCGCTACGCCAACGGTGACCTGGTGCTCGACGTGACCACCACGTCCACCGGCGACCTCGCGCTGGCACTGGGAGGCCGGCCCTACGCCGGGCTGACCTGCTTCGCCGGCCGCCGCTTCCTCGCCACGGAGCTCACCTCCGGCCGGATGACCTACGCCGGCCGCTTCATCACCGGTGCCGGCGACGGCATCACGCACGTGCAGATCTCCGGTCGCCTGTCCCGCAAGCTCTAGAGGGGAAACCAGTCATGTCGGACGGTGCCGCACCGGACGTCCCGCTGTCCAGGAACAGGAACTACCACATCCTGTGGAGCGGGCAGCTGTTCTCCGAGTTCGCGAGCGAGCTCATCCTGATCGCCTTCCCGCTGCTCATCCTCTCGATGGCGGGTTCCCCGCTGCAGATGGGCGTGGCGTCGTCGGTCCTGGCCGTGGCCACCATGTCCGCCGCCGCTCCCGCCGGGGTCCTCGCCGACCGGTGGGACCGCAGGAAGATCATGCTGATCTGCCAGGCGTTGCGCGCGCTGGCCGTCTCCAGCCTGGCCCTGGCGCTGTACCTGGACTCCTACACGTTCGCCCACCTGCTCGCCGTGGCGGTGCTGGAGGGCGTGCTCGGATCGGTGTTCCAGCCGGCCGAGCAGGCGGCGCTGCCGAGCGTCGTGCCCGCGTCGCAGCTGTCCGCCGCCGTGGCCCGCAACGCCGCCAGGCCGTTCCTCGCGATGCTGCTCGGCCCGATCGTCGCGGGCTACCTGTTCGCGCTGCACCCGATCAGCCCGTTCCTGGCGGACGCCGTCATCCTGACGATCTCCTTCGGCACCATGCTGTTCCTGCGGCTGCCCCGGACCGCGGACGCGGGCCGGGACGCGGTCGCCGAACCCCCGGCCGGTTTCCGGGGGCAGTTCACCGAGGGGCTGCGGTGGGTGCTGCGCAACAGGGTCATCCGCACCACCATGGCGTGGGCGGTCGTCGCCAACATGGTGTTCTCGGCGTTGCTGATCATCATCCTGGCGATGTCCGAGCAGGACGGGGTCGGGGCGGGCCAGATCGGCCTGATGATGGCCTGCTTCGGTGCCGGTGGGATCCTCGGCGCCATCGCGGCGGGATGGTTGCACGACGCGGTGAAGCCCTCGGTGGTGGTGATCGGCTTCAGCTGGATCCTCACCGTCGCAGTGGCGTTGATGACCGTGGTGCCCACCGGCGTGCCCCTGGGCGCGCTCCTCGGTGCCGCCGCCTTCTTCGCGCCGGTGGCCAACACCGTGGTGCTGACCTACCAGATCACCACCACGCCCGACGAGCTCCGGGGCCGCCTCTCCGGCCTCGTGGCCCTCGCCTCCGGTGCCGCCGCGGCACTGGGGCCCCTGATCGGCGCCTTCCTGCTGGGCGGTCTCGGTGACGGGCGCAAGGCCGTTCTCGTCTGCGCGGGCGGACTGCTCCTGGTGGCGCTGGCCTCCACCGCCAGCCCCGTCCTGCGCCGCTTTCCCGCGGTCAAGGCTCTCGAAGAGGAGCCCGTGTCCGCCTGATCCCGGCAACGACGAAGGCCCTGCCGCGTGGCAGGGCCTTCGTCGTGAACGGCGTCAGAACGTGCCGGTCCAGTGGAGCTTCGGCCACGTCCGGGCCCAGGTGTCCTTCGGCCCGCCGCAGACCAGGACCTCCTTGTCCTGGTTGATGTTCGGCAGTGCGAAGGTCAGCCTGCCCCGGACCTCGCAGGAGTTGAACAGTTCGCCGAAGGTGCCCTTGTCGACACCGATCGCGATCACGAGGGTCTTGTCCTCGTCCGGAACGCCGAAACCGGCGTAGGAGTTGTTGCCGCTGTAGGCCTTGGGCAGTCCGGCGCCGTACCGGTCCACCGCGCCCGCCTGGCTGTAGTCGTGCCCGTAGATGATCGTCTTCGGCTTGTCCGCCTCCGGCAGCCGCTCGTAGACGGCGGCCACCTGCGCGGTGAGCTCCTCGGCGCCGGTCTGTCCGGTCTGCACCTCGCCACCCAGCCCCGCCAGCACCGGGTTGTCCAGATAGGACTGGACGGGCAGCACCGGCAGCACCACGATCGCGCCCAGGGCGGCGTTGGCCACCACCGCGACCACCAGGACGGTCTGCTTCACCCTGGTGCGCGCCCACCGGACCGCCGGCACCGCGCCGATCGCCACCAGGGCCACGAGCATGCCCTCGTTGTAGCGGGGGAATCCGCCCAGCGCCAGCAGCAGGACGACGATCAGCAGGTAGGCCACTCCGATCGCCTTGTACGGCCGCCAGTCCGGGCGCCGCAGCAGTGCCACCAGACCGCCGATCCACACCGGAGCCAGCAGCAGCCCGGCGAACAGGAACTGGCCGATGACGAAGCTGATCGCGGTGTTCACGCTCGGCCCGCCGGACAGCTCCCCGGCCACGGTGAACTGCGGCCAGCCGTGACTGGCCTGCCACAGCAGCGCGGGCGCCGCGATCGCCAGCCCGAGCGCGACGCCGAACAGCAGGAACCGGTCCCGCAGCAGCGAGCGGCCACCGGTGAGCAGCAGTCCGCCGAGCAGGCCCAGCACCAGCAGCACGACCAGGTTCTTCGACTGCATGCCGATCCCGGCGACCAAGCCGATCCCCAGCCACAGCCGCGAGTCCCGCGTGCGGATCAGCCGGATCACGAGCCAGCAGATGGTCAGCCACACCAGGTGGTCGATGGCTGTCGGGTGCAGGGTGTGCCCCGCGGCGAGAGAGCTCATCGCACCCCCCGCGGCGGCCGCCGCGAGCACCTGCGCCGCTCCGGCGCCGCCCAGTTCCCGCGCGATCAGACCCGCGACCACCACGCCGGCACCGGCCAGCACCGCGGGTACGACGCGCAGGGCGGTGACCGTGTCGCCGAAGAGCGCCGTCTGCACGGCGGCCAGCAGCGCCACGAGTGGCGGCTGGTCCTCGTATCCCCAGTCCAGGTTCCGCCCGGCCACCCGGAAGTACAGCTCGTCGAGGTAGTAGCCGTGCCGGGGAGCCAGCACGAGCAGCAGCGCGGTCACCGCACCGCCCACCGCGACCAGTGCCGGCCAGCGCACCACCGGTGCCGCGGCCGGCGTCGGAGTGTCCGTCCCAGTGTGTTCCTGTGTGATCGACATCGTCCTCACTTCGTCCCGGTAGTCCGCGACGGCCAGTATCCGAGGCGTCTTCCGGACGGGTAAGGAATTTCGCTGCTGGTTCAAGTTCGACCGGTGCAGTTTGACCGCACGGGAAATGTCCCAGGTGAGTCGGCCCTCCGGTCGTCGATCCCGGTCTTTTGCCAGCTCGTGACGGTCGTGGGCCTGTTAGCGTTGCGTCGTCCTATCCCGGTGGCCGACTAGGCGACCGGTGAGTTCAGCACTGGGGGAATGGTATTTCGTTCCTGCGCTGGGCTCCAAGCAGCTTGATTCTCGTGCCCATTCCCAAAGGTGCTTGTGAACGGAATCCACGCAATGACTGTCACCACGAGTTCTTCCGCTGAGCTGGGCAACCTGACCCAGTTCGAGTACCTGGCGCTCAACAGCCCGCTGAACCTGTCGGACGGCCACGCCCGCCAGGCGCTCACGTCCAGCCAGGTCCGGATCATCGACGACCTGCCCGGCCTCTGGGCCGAGGCGGTCAAGCTCCCGGTGGAGGAGGTGGAAGCCTCGGCCAAGCAGGCCTACTTCGAGCTGCTCGGCCAGTCCAGCTTCCCGTCCGGCCGGGTGCTGAGCTGCTACTCCTCTTCCGTGGCAATGGAGATCTTCGCCCGGTCCCTGGCGACCGAGGTGGACACCATCGGCCTGATCCACCCGACGTTCGACAACATCCCGGACATCCTGCGCGGTGTCGGCCTGCGCCTGGTGCCGGTGGAGGAGGACGCGCTGCACGCGGGCGACCTGCCCGGCGAGCTGCTCTCCCAGCTCGGCTGCGTGTTCGTGACGACGCCGAACAACCCCACCGGCCGGGTGCTGCCGGCCGAACGGCTGCGCCGGCTGGCGGAGCAGTGCGCCGAGCACGACGTCGTGCTCACCCTCGACACCTCGTTCCGGGGCTTCGACACCGACGCGCACTACGACCACTACGCGATCCTGCGCGACAGCGGCTGCCGCTGGGTGGTCATCGAGGACACCGGCAAGCTGTGGCCCACCCAGGAGCTGAAGATCGGTTTCCTGGTGTCGTCGGAGAACGTCGGTCTGCCGGTGCGCGAGATCTACTCGGACATCCTGCTCGGCGTCTCACCGGTGATCATGGGGATGATCCGGCGCTTCTCCGAGGACGCCGCCGGCGGTGGCCTCGCCGAGCTGCACCAGTTCATCGCCCGCAACCGGTCCGTGCTGCGGTCCGTGCTCGCCGGCGTGCCCGGTGTCAGCTTCCCCGACACCCACAGCAGGGCCAGCGTCGAACGGCTCCACGTCGGGGACCGGCAGGGTCTCGAGGTGTGGTCGAGGGTGCAGGACTTCAACGTGTTCGTGCTGCCCTGCCAGAAGTTCCACTGGGCCCGCCCGCACGAGGGTGATCACCTGCTGCGCATCGCCCTGTCGCGCTCCGAGTCCGCGGTGCGGGGTGCGGCCGAGGCCCTGCGCACCGTGTTGTTGCAGGGATGAGCGTCCTGCTCGCCCGGCAGGACACCGCCGGGCCGTCCTCGCACGACCGGCACTGGCGGGCGGGCACGGTCCAGGCGGTGTCCCCGCCCGGCACCGCGGATCTCGGTCCCGGCTACCTCGAACCGGGCCTGCTGCCGGTCGACCTGATCGGCGAGGCCTACGCGCGGATGGTGCCGGAGTTCGGTGCCGCGGCACTGAGCTACGGCGAGAACCGGGGCGCGCTGCCGTTCCGCGAGGCCGTCGCCGACCGCGCCACCGCACTCGACGGAACGCCCTGCGCCGCGGAGAACATCCTCGTCACCGCGGGAAGTTCGCACGCCCTGCACCTGCTCGGCACGGCACTGGCCGCTCCGGGACAGCAGGTGCTCGTCGAGCGGACCGGGTACGACTTCGGCCGGGCCGTGCTGCGCGACTGCGGCCTGGTCCTGCGTGAGGTCGCCACCGACGCGGACGGCATCGTGCCCGAGGCGCTGGACGAGGCGCTGCGCACGGCGGCGGGGCAGGTGGCGTTCGTCGTGCTCACGCCGACCTTCCACAACCCGACCGGCACCGTCATGCCGCTGCGGCGCCGGCTCGCGGTGCTGGAGGTGGCCGCCCGGCACCAGGTGCTCCTCGTCGAGGACGACGCCTATGCCGAACTGGACCTGGACGGCACCGGTGTGCCGCCGTCGCTCGCCTCCCTCGCGGGGCAGCGCGGGGTGGTGCGGCTGCGGACCATCTCCAAGGTCCTCGGTCCCGGTCTGCGCCTGGGCTGGCTGCAGGCCGACCGGACGGTCGTCGACCGGCTGGCCTCCCGCGGCCTGCTGGTCAGCGGCGGCAGCGCCAACCACACCTGCTCGCTGGCCGTCGCGACCCTGCTGCGCGACGGCGGGTTCGACCGGCACCTCGACTGGCTGCGCTCCCGGCTCCGCGACCGTCGTGACGCCCTGCACGGGGCCGTCACCGAGCACCTGCGGGGAACCGTCGAGGTGCGGCGGCCGCAGGGCGGCTTCTTCCTGTGGCTGGAGGCGGCACAGCCCGAGCCGGTGTTGCTCGCCGCCGCCCGGGAGTGCGGGGTCGTCGTCGCCGCCGGCTCCCGGTTCGGCCGCACCGGCACGCCCGCGGTGCGCCTCTCCTACAGCTTCAACTCACCGTCGCTGCTGCGTGCCGCCGCCGCCCGGCTGGCAGCCGCCTGGAAGGGAACGTCATGATCGACCAGGGGCTGTCCGGCTACAGCCTGCCGTTGTCGCCGTCCGGCCGGTCCTCGATGCTCACCCCGCCGCCGTGGCACTTCTCCGGCGACATCCTCATGGTGGACTACCGGGTGAACCCCGAGGCCGCCGCCGCGTTCCTGCCGCCGGGGCTCTCACCCGGCAGCGATCCCGGCGCCGCCGCGGCTGTTTTCGCGCAGTGGCAGTGGACTTCGGCAGACGGCGCCGAACTCGCTGATCCGCAGCGCGCCCAGTTCGGCGAGTTCCTGCTCCTGCTCGCCTGCGAGTTCCGGGGCGAACAGCTCGCGAGGTGCCCGTACGCCTGGGTCGACCGCTCGGTACCGCTCGTCCGCGGCTGGCTGCAGGGCATGCCCAAGCAGTTCGGCGAGATCCACCAGACCCGTCCGGCGTCCGTCGGCAGGGCCGGTCCGCGGATCTCGCCGGGGGGCCGCCTCGCCGGATCGCTGTCCGTGCTGGGCCGCCGCGTCGCCGAAGCGGCCGTGACCCTGCGGGCCGAAGCCGCCGAGCCGCCGCGCCTGCACACCGTTCCGCTGGCGCACAACCGGGTCATCCCGCCGTGGCTGCCGGACGAGAAACCCGTCTCCGAGCTGGTGGCGTCCGTTGTGGACGGTGTGGAGTTCTCGCCGGTGTGGTCCGGAGACGCCGAGCTGACCCTGTTCGACGACCTGCCCGCCGATCTCGCTGACCTGAGGGCGCTCGCGCCGATCAGCGTGGGACAGGGGCACTACTTCTCCTACGCCGAAACGCTCCACGGTGGGCGTGCGCTCGAATCCTGAACCGACCCGAACGTCCGAGAACTTCCACGAACGATGACTGGGGCACATTGTGACTGCGGAACTCCTGGAAACGCAGCGCCTGCTCAGCGCTGCCGAAATCTACAACTCGACATTGGCGTCGTGGGCCATCAGTGCCGCCTGGGAACTGGGTGCCCTCGACGAGCTGAACGAGCACGGCAAACTGGACGCCATCGAGTTCGCCACCCGCAAGAACCTCGACCCCGCCTCCACCGTGGGCATGTTCGCCGCCCTGGCGAGCGTGAAGGCGGTGCACAGGGACGACACCCTGGTGTGGGTCGGCCCGAACTTCGAAGAGGTGGAGAGGTACCGGTCGATCTTCCACTGGCTGGCCCGGGGCTGCTCCGGCCTCTTCACCGAGATGCCGTCCGTGCTGCGCAACGAGAACCGGCACGGCGAGGACTTCTACCAGCGCGACGCCGGTGCGATCAGCTTCGCCTGCCGGGAGATCAACGGCCGGTTCTGGGACCCGACCTTCTGGCAGGTCATGAACGGGATCGACTTCGAGTTCACCCACGTCGCCGATCTCGGCAGCGGCAGCGCGGCCCGCCTGATCCAGATCCTCGGGCGTTTTCCGGGAACCACCGGTCTGGGCATCGACATCGCCCAGGGCGCGCTCGACTTCGCGGCCGGCGCCGTCGCCGAGGCCGGGCTGTCGGACCGCATCTCGTTCGCCCTGGACGACGCCCGCAACCTGACCGCGAAGCCGGAGTACGAGAAGGTCGAGCTGCTGACCTGCTTCATGATGGGCCACGACTTCTGGCCCCGCGAGGACTGCGTCCGCAACCTGCGCAACCTGCGCGCGCTGTTCCCGAACGTGCGCAAGTTCCTGCTCGGTGACGCCACTCGCACGGTCGGGATCGCGGACGCCGACAAGCCGGTGTTCTCGCTGGGGTTCGAGGTCGGCCACGACATGATGGCCACCTACATGCCCACGATCGACGAATGGCTCGGTGTCTTCGGAGAAGGCGGCTGGAAGCTCGACAAGATGCACCGGATGGAGGTTCCCGCCGCGTCGGTGATCTTCGAGCTGAGCTGATCGAGGGCCGAGAGGGTTCTCGCGGGCGAGATGCCACGAGAACCCTCTACGGCTTTCTTGCCGAGGTCCGCCTGGCCGGCCCGACGGTTCGGTCCACTGTGGACCGGTTGGGTCCGCTGTGCCGGAACACGCCGCGGCCGGGCTGTCACGCCCTGCCGTGGCGTTCCAGCAACGCCCGCAGCGCGGCCATCTCGGCGGCGAGCGCCTGGCGTCCGGCGGCCGTGACGCTGACCCACGTCTTCGGCCGCTTGCCCTCGTACCCCTTCTCGATCACGAGCAGCCCGGCCTCCTCCAGCACCGCGATGTGGCGCGAGAGGTTGCCGGCGGTGAGGCCGAGGGTGGACTTCAGGTACGCGAACTCCACCCGCTTCACCTCCGCCGCGATGGTGAGGATGCCCAGCCGGTGCCGCTGGTGGACGACGTCGTCGAGCGCCGCTGTCGGGTGCTCCGTCACGACGAGGCCCGGCCGGCCACCAGGGCGCCGAGCCCGCCCAGTACAAGGGTGGCCGCGAGCAGCAGGACGCCACCGGCGCCGCCCAGAGCGTCGTTCTCCATGGAGAGATTGTTGACGATCAGCACGCAGGTCGTGAACACCACTGCGATCACCGAGCACAACACGCTGCGTTCGATCCACGCCAGCGTCACCAGGCCCAGCGCGATCGCCATGAACTGGGCCCCACCGGCCATCCCGAGGTCGACGTCGACGTCGGGCAGTTGCAGCAACGACAACGCCACCGACACCAGCAACAGGCCGAGGGGCACGAACAACGGCCGCCACCGCCGTGCGCGGAAGCAGAGCAGCGCCAACCCCAGCAGCACCGCCATGACGACCGCGGCGACGAGAATCGTGGGGTAGAAGAGCGTGTAGTGCAGGATCACGCTGGTGCTCAACGGGATTCCGAACAGCACGGCGACCAGTCCGAACAGCGCGACCTGGACGTACGTGCCGGTCGGCGTCTCCACACCGACGCGCCGTGCGCGCCACCGGTACCACCACACGGTCGCGAGCACACCGACGAGCAGCGCTACGAGCCAGTACAGCGCGAGCCCGAGCGGATGCACCATCTCAGTCTTCAACCTGAGGTGCACCAACGGGTTCATCCACCAGCCGGGCCCGCCGTCGACCAGGTGGTCGGTCGGGTTCGGGTCAGCCTGTGAGAGCGGCAGCGACACCAGCGTCAGGACGCCCATGAGCAGCAACGGGAACCAGTACCCGTGGCGGTCGTCGCGGGCGCGTTTGCGCAGGCCGGCCAGTTCGTCGAGCAGTTCGCCCGGATCACTTGCCATCTTGTTCCCCCAAACGTGACTGTGATGCAGTTAGGTTTGCATTGCAAACCTGACTTGTCAACGGGTCGGCACACCGACGGTTGGACGTCCGTCCTCGCCGCCGCTGGTCACCGGACCCAGGTGGAAGCGCGGACGTCCTTCGTGGACTCGAGCCTGGTCGCGGCGGCGAGCCAGGCGGCGGGCACCGGGGCGACGGACCGGCCGTGGCCGATCGCGGGATCCACGCCCGCGTGGACGCGCGCCCGCGAGCCTGCGGCGCCGAGCCAGTCCTCGAGGTCGTCGCGCGCCGCCGTGAAGACCACCCCGTGCCTGGCCAGCCCTTCCCGCACCTGTGCGCCCTGCTCGCCGAGCATCGAGACCTGCAGGTGTTCGAGGAGCAGGTGACTGCCGGACGCCGACAGCGCGGTCACCTCGGCCAGCACCGCGTCGCCCTGCGCCGGAGTGAGGTACATCAGCACGCCCTCGACGAGCCACGCGGTCGGCTGCTCCTCGTCGAACCCGGCCGCGCGCAACGGTTCCGTCCAGTCCGCGGTGAGGTCGGCGGCCACCCCGACGCGCTCGCAGGCCGGTGTCAGGCCGGAGCGCGCGACCAGTGCGGTCTTGAACTCGGTCATGCCCGGCAGGTCCAGCTCGAACCAGCGGGTGCCGGGTGGGCACGGCAGGCGGGTCGTGCGGCCGTCGATGCCGGCGGCGAGGGTCACGACCTGCCGCACGCCGCTGTTCAGCGCGTCCACGACCCGGTCGTCGAAGAACCGCGTGCGGTCGTGAGGCCTCGACGTGTCTCACCCAGGCGGTGTAGAGGGCGGTGTGGCTCAGGCCGTCGGCCGGGATCGTCATCGGCTCAGCTCCGATCGGAACGTGGCGGCCAAGGCACGGGTCAGGTGTCCGCGGGCGCGTTCCTCGTCGGTCATCCGGCCGCCTTCGTGGTTGAGCGTCCAGCTCGCCCGCCGTGCGGACGTCGACCACTCGCGCAGGTGTCCGCCCAGGTCGCTGTCCGGGGTGACCACGACGGGTTCGCCCGCGGTCGGCGCCGCGGCGAGTCCCGGGGTGCCGCCGAGGTGTCGCCCAGGAGCGCCGTGGAGGGCGTCCGTCCACGACAGGTCGTGCAGTCGCACGTGAACCCCCCGATCCGCGGTCCGTACGGGATCAACTGATAGCGCCTGCGCACCTGGTTGTCGACGCCGAACGAGTGACGCGCGTCGCCCTCTTCCGATTCGGCTCGGCGACGACCCACCGCCTAGGGTGCTGCATGTGTCGCAGTGCGGGCCCGCCCGGATGCCTGGGTGCTTCCACGAGCGCGGTCGCTGCCGGGGACAATTGCTCCCGACCGTTCAGCTCCAGGAGGATTGTTGATCCACAAGTTCTCGGTTCGCTCCGCGGGGGTAGCGGAGCCCGACATCCGTGAGCTCGGCCGATCGTGGGGGCTCGACGACCTCGAGGTGTGGCGCGACTACTACGTCGAGTTCGTGGACGCGCCCGACGCCGCCGCGCTGGCCGGGGTGGCCGCTGTGCTCGGTGACCAGCTCGACGTCGAGGTCTCCCTGGACCAGCCGCTTCCCGCGGGCGCCGTGCAGGTCGCCTACAAGCGGGGTGTGGTCGACAACGAGAGCGACTCCATCATCACGGTGTGCGGGCTGCTCGGGGTGAAGGCGCGCGCCGGCAAGGTCGCGACCGGCTACCGGTCGGCGTCGCCGCGGCTGCGCGACCTCATCCTCTCGACGCGGTTCAACGCGACGATCGAGGAGCTGCACGACGAGGAGCCGCGCTACGACACCCTCGTGCCGCAGGGGCACTACGACAAGGCCGCGCAGTTCGACCTGCGCGGGCTCGGTGACGACGAGCTCGCGGCGCTGGGCACGGCCGGTGGGCGGAACCTGACGCTCGCGCAGATGAAGCACGTGCAGCACGTGCAGATCACGTTGGGGGACGAGTTCGTCACCGACGTGCTGCTGGAGGCGCTGGACGCCCGGTGGAGCGACCACTGCGCGCACACCACGTGGAAGTCGCTGGGCGGCCTGCTCGGCCGGCTGGTCCAGGCGGCCAAGGACGTCGGCAACCCCAACGTGCTGAGCATGTTCCACGACAACGCCGGTGTCTGGGACTTCTACGACGGCCACGCGATCGCCATCAAGGCCGAGACGCACAACGGGCCGTCGGCGATCTCCGGCTACTTCGGACAGCTGACGAAGCTCGGCGGTGTGCTGCGGGACATCCTCGGGACCGGGCTGAGTGCCGACCCGATCGGCAGCTTCGAGTACACCGCGATCGGCGAGCCCGAGGCGCCTGCGCCCATCAAGGGCCGGCCGGACGCGCGCAGGCTCGCCGGCGAGACGATCCGGGCGATCAAGGAGTACGGCAACACCTTCGGCGTGCCGATGATGTCGTCGCGGATGACGTTCCACCCCGGCTACCGCGCCAAGCCGTTCGCGCTCGGTGGCAGCATCGGGCTGCTGCCGGTGGAGGCGGCGCAGCGGGGTACGCCGCGACCCGGTGACTTCGTGGTGCTGATCGGTGGCCTGACGGGCAACGAGGGCATCCACGGCGCGTCCGCCAGTTCCGCGGGCGCCACGATGGACACGACCGCGGTGCAGATCGGCGCGCCGCTGGAGCAGGTCAAGTTCCGCAAGGCGCTGATCGAACTGCGCGAAGAGGGCTGCATGAGCGCCCTCACCGACGTCGGCGGCGCGGGTCTGAACAGCGCTGTCGGCGAGATCGGCGAGGCGTGCGGTGTCTGGATCAACACCGCGCTGGTGCCGTTGAAGACCGCGGCGCTGCCGATGTGGCGGATCCTGCTGTCCGAGTCGCAGGAACGCATGCTGCTCGCCGTGCCGCCGGAGCACCAGGTGCGGGCGAAGAAGATCCTCGACCGCCACATGGTGCGTTCGACGGTCATCGGCCGGTTCGCGGACACGGGTCGTTACCACGTGTTCCACGCGCCGGACCTGACCGAGGAGGCGCTCATCGCCGCCGCGCCGGACGCCGCTCCGGTGCACCAGGGCGAGACGGGCTTCGACGTGGCGTACGACCTGCTCGACATCGAGGTCGAACGCCAGGAGGTCGGCCCGCCGCCGCGTCCGTCCGACGTGGTCGAGTGGCCGGAGCTCGCGCCCACGCAGCTCGCCGGGCTGCTGGAGGAGGTCGTCGCCGACGCGGAGGTGGCCTCGCAGCACTTCGCCGACTCGCAGTACGACTCCACGGTCCAGGGCAACACCTGGTACGGCCCGCACTACGGCACCGAGCACTCGGTCCGCACGGCCTACTGGGCCGGCACCCCGGTCGCCGGCTCTCCCGCCGCGGCGGTGCTCAACACCGCGTTCAACCCGTGGATGTTCGACGCCGACCCGGTAGCCGCGACCCGTCAGATGTTCGTCTCGGCGATCGCGGGCCAGGTGCTCGCGGGTGTCGCGGTCAAGGACATCTGCATGTGCGACAACTTCTACACCCCGCACCTCTCGCCGCACTGGCGCGAGTGGCTGGTCGGCATGGTCGACGAGCTCGCGGTGCTGGTGCGCCACTTCGGCGTGCCGCTGATCTCGGGCAAGGACTCGTCGGCCGGTTCCGTGCAGACCGACGAGGGCCTCGTCAGCGTGCCGCCCGCGGTGTTCCTGAGCGCGCTGGGCAAGGTGCCGCACACCGACGGCCTGCTGCGCGAGCAGTGGACCACGGCGGGCAACGTGCTCGTGCGCGTCGGCCTGGCCACGAGCTCCCCGGTCGGCACGGTCGCCGCGCGCAAGCTCGGCCTGCCGGTCGGCGCGCTCGACGACCTCGAACTGTCCGATGTGGACAGCTACCTGACCGCGCTCGCCGCGAGCAGGCACCTGCTGCGCAGCGGTGCCCGCATCGGCGCCGGTGGTGTCGCGGCCACGCTCGCCCAGGGCGTGCTCGCGAGCGGCATCGGCGTGAAGCTCGAGTCCGGGACCACCGAGTCGCTCTTCGCCGAGCACCGCGTCGGCGCCGTCGTCGAGGTCGCCCCCGAGGACGTGGCCGCCCTGCCCGCCGAGCTCGACCCGGTGGTCCTCGGCACGCTCGAAGGAACGCTGGAGGGCACCGGCATCGTGCTCGAAGGCGTCGACCTGTTCGCCCCGGCCGCGCGCGACGGCTGGCTCAACTCGTTCACGGCGAGGATCGCATGAAGCCGACCGTCAACGTCCTGTACCTGCCCGGCACCAACTGCCAGGAGGAGACCGTCCGAGCGTTCGCCGAGGTGGGTGCGCAGCCGCGGATGAGGTTCGCGGCCGACCTGCTCTCGGGCGCCGAACGGCTCGACGACGCCGACATCCTCTGCATCCCCGGAGGGTTCTCGTTCGGCGACCACCTCGGCGGTGGCGCGGTGGCGGCGGCGTTGCTGCGCAGCCACCTGGCGGACCAGTTCGAGGCGGCGCGCACGCGTCCGCTGATCGGCATCTGCAACGGCTTCCAGATCGCCGTGCGCGGAGGCTGCTTCGGCAAGGTGGGCCTGAAGGTCAACAGCGCCGGGACGTTCCACAACGAGGAGAACCAGCGGCACGTCGTCGACAGCGAGAACGACAGCCCGTGGCTCACCGGCCTGGGCGGTCAGACCCTCGCTTTCCCGTGCGCGCACGGGGAAGGCCGGTTCGACCCCGGCACCGAGACCGAGGGCTACCGCGTCGCGCTGCGGTACGAGAAGGACTCGAACCCGGACGGGTCGTTCGAGGACGTCGCGGGCATCACGAGCGCAGACGGACTGGCGTTCGGCCTGATGGACCACCCGGAGCGCGCGATGGACCGCGAGGTCCGGCTGGCGTTCTTCGAGAACGGCGTGCGCGCGGTTCGCTAGAGGCACGACGGCGTGGGCAGGCGTCCAGAAAACGTCCTGCCCACGTCCAGAACCGAGTTCCACAGTTCTCCCGTCCACCGAAGAGAGTGCTGGGAGCGGCCGGGAGGCGGCACCACGAGGTGGCGCTGGAACTGGCGGCGGGGATCGAGTACCGGCGTGAGGTGGAGCGCGCACGGCGGGCGCTCCGCTCCGGTCGACCCTGACACGCGACGTGGCAGGGCTCTCGTACGCTCTGAAGGCCGGCAGGTCGTGAGTCCTGCTGGTGCTGGCCCCACCGCGAGTGCGGGGGCCGGCGCCATGGTCTCCGCATGATCACCACGGCAGGTTGGTGATCATGAAATCACTCCTGATCGCGGCGGCCGTCGCCCTGGCCCCCATGCCCCCGTTGCAGCCGGAACTGTTGCAGGCGGCCATCTCCGACCTGCGGAACCCGGCCGCCACGTCGGCACAGCTGCGCGTGTCGGGCGAGGCCGGCGAGTGGTACGGCACGGCCGGTGTAGCGAATCGGAGGACCGGATGCGCGATCGCGCCGGACGACCGGTTCCGGATCGGCAGCGTCACCAAGGTCTTCGTGGCCACGGTGGCCCTGCAACTGGTGGCCGAGGGGAGGCTGGACCTCGAAACGCCGGTGCGCCACCACCTTCCGGCGCTTCCCGGGAAGCTCAAGGACGTCAAGGTCGGCCAGTTGCTCGACCACACCAGCGGGATCCCGTTCGAGGTCGGCTTCCCGGACCTGAGCACGCCGGAGAAGGTCCTCGAGCACCGCTACGACCGGTACGCCCCGGACGAGCGGCTGAGGATGATCCCCGACGAGGAACCGAAGTTCACCCCCGGCACGCGCCAGGAGTACCGCGGCATCAACTACGTGCTCGCCGCGATGGTCGTCGAGAAGGTCACCGGTCGCGGTTACGGCAGGGAGGTCGAGCAGCGGATCACGCGGCCGCTCCACCTCACCAGGACGTACGTGCCGGGGCGCGACGAGACCGCGATCCGCGGGGCGCACGTGCACGGGTACCTGGACGTGCCGGGCAGGGGACTGGTCGACGTCAGCGACTTCAACACCTCGAAGTCGTACGGCGAGGGCGACATGATCTCCACGACCGGTGACCTCACCCGGTTCGCCGAGGGGCTCTTCGGTGGTGAGCTGCTGCCGCCGCACCTGCTGGAGAAGATGTTCACGGTGCCGGACGTGTCCATGGTGGACGGCCGGGACGCCGCGTACAGCACCGGGTTGCAGACCTTCACCGTCAACGGGATCACGGTCTGGGGCAAGACGGGGGAGCAGTACGGGTACAACGCGGGCCTGTTCTCGACGCGGGACCAGCAGCGCCGGATCGCGTACTCGTTCACGCCGACGGCGCGCGACTCCGCACAGCAGCTGATGACGCTGCGCATCGCGAACGCCGTCACCGCCCCCTGAGCCGGCCTGCCTTGGCGCCGTGCCGCGCCGTCTCGCGGTAGCTCGTCGCCGGCTCGATGCCGGGCTCGTCGGCCGCTCGATGCCGAGCTCGTCGCCAGCTCGACGCCGAGCTCGTCACCCCCCTCGACGTCCTCGACGGCGGACGGGCGCGGGGCAGGGCGGTCCTCACGCCCTGACTCCACTTCGGAGCGACGCACTAGGATCGCACCGTGGACCTGGCGCGAGTGCGGAAGCGCTGCGAGGAAGAGATCCAGCGACTGCGCATCGGCACCCCGCTCGACGTCGCGGCGCTGTGCGAACGGCTGGCGGAGCAGCGCGGCAGGCCCCTCCACCTGCTCGCGCTGACCTCGCGCACCTCCAACCCGTCCGGGCTGTGGGTGGCCGCGAAGAAGGCGGACTACATCTTCTACGACGAGTCCGTGGGCGAGGCGCACCGCGCGCACATCGTCCTGCACGAGATCGGGCACATGGTGTTCGAGCACGCGGGGGTCGCCGAGCTCGACGACCTCACCGCGCGCCTGCTCGCGCCGAACCTCGACCCGAAGGTCGTCCGGCAGCTGCTGTGCCGCGACAGCTACGGCAACGAGCACGAGCAGGAGGCGGAGCTGTTCGCCACGCTCGTGCTGATGCGGGCGGGCTTCGAGGTCGTGGGCACCGTCACGCCGGACGTCGAGGAAGACCCCGCGCTGGCCAGGCTGCGCGAGGTGCTCAGTGCTTAGGGCGTTCCACATCCTCGTCGTGCTGTTGCTGTGGGCCAGCACCGCCTACCGGGTCGTGGTGCTGGTGCGGCGGCCGTCGAGGACCTTCGGCAACGCGGCCCTCTGCCTCGCGCTGTTCTTCCTCGCGCTGGGGTTCACGGTCGGGCTGCCGCCGCTCTACCAGCGGATTCCGTGGCTGGCGGAGGGCGCGAGTCTGGTCCGGCTGGTCCAGCACGGGGTCATCGTGGTCAGCCTGTTCTGGCTGCACGTGTTCGTGGCGCACTCCGGGGGCAGGTCGGTGCGCGGGACCGTGGTGCGGGCCCTGACGGCGTGTGCCGCCCTCGTCTCGATGATCGTGCTGTTCCTGCTGGCGGACCCTGGTGACAACGCGGAGGACTTCGTCGGTGCGTACGCCAACGCGCCGTTCGTCACCGAGTACCTGCTCGTGTACCTCGGCTACATGGCGTACGTGCTGGTGGACGTCTTCCGGCTGACCCGGCAGTTCGCGGGCAGTGCGGCGGAGGGCCCGATGAGGCTCGCCCTGCGCCTGTGGTCGATCGCCAGCCTCGTCGGGTTCGTGTACGCGGCGCACAAGGCCGCCTACGCCCTGGCCGCGCGCCTGGACCTGCCGCCGCCGTGGCAGGAGGGGCCGGTGTCCACGTCGACGGGCGGCATCGTCCTGGTGCTGTTCCTCGTGGGCCTGACCGCGTACCGGTGGGGTCCGCAGATCGAGCAGTACCGCACGTACCGCGTGCTGCGGCCGCTGTGGCGGGCGTGCTACGACGTCATGCCCGGCGTCGCGCTCATGCCGCCGGACGTCCGGGTGCCGATCGACCTGCGCCTGTACCGGTGCGTCATCGAGATCCTGGACGGACGGCTCGCGCTGCGCGCCTACTGGGACACCCGGATCGCGGACCAGCGGGGCGAGGCGGCCGCGCTGGCGGCGGCACTGGAGGCGAAGGCCAGGGACGAACCCGTCGAGGCCGGTCCGGTGAGCCTGCCCGCGCTCGACGTCGCCGGGCTGACCGCCCTCGCGCGCGAGTTCAGGACTCTTTCGGCGGCAGGCCCTCCAGCTCGCGCACGCGGTTGATGATCTCGGTGATCGTGTCGAGGCTCTTGTCCGAGAGCCCGGACGCCCGCATCGCCACCTCGCGGACGCCGGTGTCCTTCAGTGCGGTGACCAGCGCGATCTCGCTCTCGACCTGCTCGCGCACGGTGTCGTCGAAGAAGTAGGCGGCCGGCACCCCGAAGAACGTGGCGAGCGCGGTGAGGTGCTTGAGGGTCGGGTTGTCCCGCTGCCCGGTGCGCAGGTACCAGAGGTAGGACGCGGAGATCGTCACGCCCTGGTCGCGGGTGATCGCCTCGGCGACGTCCTCGTTGCTGTACTCGCGCTGCTCGGACGCCCTGATGAAGCGGAACAGGTGGTCGAGCCGCGCGGCCAGGGTGTGGCTCTCGGGTCTTTCGCGTTCGGTCATCCCACCCACCTCGCGTTTTGACTGGCGTGAATCCGAAAAGTGTGACATTCACACCGGTTGACGGTCCGGGGTGGACCGGGTTTAACTTACCTCGCTTCAACTGTGGTGAACCGGTGCGGCACGCCCTCCACATCAGTCAAGAGCGAGGCGGGGCCACGCCACTGGGGGTGGTGTGGCCCCGCCTGAGGACGGGTCGTTCGGGCTGTAACGTCCTGCCGCGCCTCGCGGATGAACGGGCCATGGGTTTGGTGACGGTCCAGGGCGACAGCGTCCGGTTCAGCGAGACGGTGTCCCGTGTCGCCCAGACGTTGCGCCCGCTCGGGCCCCTCGGGCAGTACATCGCCGAGTCGTACGCGCTCACCACCGAGATGCGGCGGGTCGAGTCGGAGTCCTCGGAGCGCAAGGAGATCGTCCTGGCGCTGCTCGACCGGCGCCGCCAGGAGTCCTCCGCCACGTTGCGCCACGCGCGCAAGCACCTCGGCGGCGTGGAGAAGAACGCCGTGGCGATGCGCGAGTGCCTGCTCGAAATGCAGCGCAAAGCGGTGAAACCGGGACTGGCACTGGAAGAACGCCAGATGTACATCGACCTCACCGAGCGTCTCACCACCCTGCTCGTCCAGCAGCACAAGGAACTCGGCGACGACGTCACGGCGGTCGTCGACAAGGTCCTCAACGGCGGGGGTGCGAGGGACGTCGCGTCCGCGGCGGGAGTCGAGCGGCGGCGCGGCCAGGGCCGGCGGAGGTAGGGGTACCGCATCGTGGCGAAGAACGACAGGAGCGCACTCGGGTGCGGCGTCCTGCTGATCACCCCGGTCGTCCTGTGGCTGCTGGTCCGGTACCTGCTGTCGGCCGCCGCCGTGGCGCACATCGTGGTCGGCGACCGGCCGGACCAGGCGCACCGGCTGACCGACAACCTCTGGGGCACGGCCGTTTCCGTGCCGCTGGCCATGCTGCTGGTCCGGTGCGTGCTGCACCGCGACGGACGGTTGCGCCGCCACACGACCTGGCCGCGGCGCTGGCTCGGGATCCTGCTGCGGGCCGTGGTGCTGCTCTGCGCCGTGAACCTCGTCGCCTACCAGGCGCTCACGCTCGACGGGCCGCTCGGCCGCCCGTCCGAGGTCATCACCGGCTACGTCTGGCCGGCGATCTGGAAGTCGGCGCTGACCGCGGTCGTCGTGCTGGTCGTGATGAGGTTGTGGGACAGGCATTCCTGGCGACTGCCGACGCGGGGCAACCTGCGCCGGGCGGTCCGGGAGGCCGACACCGTCATAGCCGAGGTCAGGGCCGCGAACCAGCGGGTGGCGCAGCAGACGGAACACGTGCGCACGCGCCTGCGGATGATGCGGGAGGCCGGGCCGCGCGGTCTCGCGCACGCGCCCAGGGGCTCGGGGCTCGAGTTCCCGGCCCTGTGCGGAGACCACCGCGAGTCCTACCAGTGCGCCGACCTCGAGTACGGCAGGTACGAGTCCGCGCAGACGTCCCTGCACAGGGTGGAGCACCTGGCCCGCCGAACGCGGAAGGCCTCGTCGTGGCTGAGGCGCGAAGGCGTCCAGGCCGAGATGCGGGCACTGGCCGCGCACCTGGAAGGGCAGCGGGACGTGCTGAAGGTGGACGTCGACCAGGGGTTGAACGCGGTCCGCGGTCTGAACATCGGCACCGCCGACCTCAAGTACGAGATCCGGGACACCTGCGGCCCGCAGGGGCAGCAGTGGTATGCCGAACTGGAAGCGCGCATCGACAAGGCACGGGCGGCACGCGGCGAGAGCCCGCTGCACTGAAACCCCCCACACCTAGGAGAGTGCTGTGACGTCGTCGGACGGATGGCGCCGGTGAGCCGGCGCGGTGGTGGTGGCGGCTGCGCGATCGCGTTCTTCGCCCTGTTCCTCGCCATGCCGGCGGCGATCGTCCTGGCGGCACCGGCGGTCGCGGCGCGCATCGTCCTCGACGGCGTGCCCGAACACGCGGTCCACCTACACGAGTGGCTCTGGGGCTCGCTCGCGGCCGTGCCGCTGGCGATGTCGCTGACCAGGTTCGCGTTGCACCGCAACGGCCGCCTGCGCCGCTCACCGCCGTTGAGACGCTGGTCCGGCCTGTTGGTGCACGGCCTGGTGCTGCTGACCGCCGTGAACACCTACGTGTTCCTGGGGAAGAGGCCGTCACTGCCCGGCGAGCCCGTCGTCGACGACAGCACCTCGCTCTTCGGCAGCGCGGCGACCGCCGCGGTGCTCGTCCTGGTCGTGATGAGGCTCTGGGACCGCCGCGCCCGCCGGGTCACGGTCGAGGAGGTCCGCACCGCCGCGGCGGAGGCGGACCGCGCGCTCGAGCGCGTCCGTGCCGAGAACGCCAGGGTGCGCCGCCAGGCCGAGCGGGTGCGGGCACGGCTCGTGAAGCTGCGGGCGAGGAACACGGCAGACGGCGAGGTGAAGTTCCACGCCCTGCGCCTGTTCCACCGCGAGTCCTACCAGTGCGCCGACACCGCACACCTCAACTACGAGTCCACACAGGCCTCGCTGCACACCATGTCGTTCCTGGCCCGCCGGGCACGGGCCGCACCGAGCCGGCTGATGGTGAGCGGTCAGGCCCGGGCCGGGATGCGGGCCGCCGCGGCGCACCTGGAGAGGTCGCGGGGCGAGTTGCGGGCCCAGGTCGACCACGGTCTGGAGCAGGTCCGCACGCTCAACGCCAACACCTACGAGCTCAAGCACGAGATCCGGGACAGCTGCGGCACGGAAGGCCGGCAGTGGTTCGCGGATCTGGAAGCACGCGTCGAACAGGCGCGGGCGGAACGCGGCGAGCGGTCCTATCACTGACGTGCTCGTTCACCGCGGGCAGAAGGAACGCGCAATTCCGACGGAACGGGAGCCGTGCGGACAGAAAACAGACAAAAAACGTGCAGATGCTTTGCGCGCTGATGGATTCGGCCTGGTTGTCCGGGCCGAGCGGCCTCAGATCGTCCGCGTGACTGTGGCGGAGGCCACTGCCGCGGCGTTAGCGGGTGCCGGTGTGGAGGCCGGTGCGCGTGTCTTGGGTTCGTCGCGCGGTGTTCATGGGCCGGGCCTGAGCTCGTCGCGGCGATGACCAGCGGAATTAACGCGTTCTTGACGACGAGGGCAGGCCGCCTTGATCGTCATGCGAATAGCGGAATAAGTGCCGGTGACGGATAGCGACGATTGGTCGCGCTCCGCGCCCGGTTAGCAGACGCCGTGCGCCCGTGCCGAGTTCATGCTGAATAGCCACTGCGTTTCCACAGTTCCGTTGCCAAAAGCCCAGCTAGGCATCCTTTCGCCCGCTCGGTCAGCCTGACCCGCCCTGGCCTGCGAGAGCATGTTCATCCATGACAACGAGAGACACCGGACCGAGGTTCGGGGGTGTTGCGTTGCGCATCCGACTGAGTACTCTGCTCTCACCCCCTCAAGATCATCGCTGTTGGTCATGTTGATCATGTGGTGTTATCTTTCCGTCGCCAATTCGGGTGGTCGTGGAGCGTTGTGAAGCTGAAGAACGTGCCTGAGACGAATTACAAGACAATTCGTTCTCGGCTCACTGGTGTCGTGGTGGTTCCCAGCGTCGTCCTTCTGGCCATGTGGGCGCTGTTCTCGTCCTACACGGTGTTCGAAGGGCTCTACCTCCAGCTGGTCGCCTCCGGCGTGCGGGACGCGTCGATCCCCGCCGTCCAGTCCTTCGCGTCGCTGCAGAAGGAACGCGAGCTCAGCATGACGAGCCTGAGCCGCCCCGGCGTCAACGCGTCGGCGTTGGTCAAGCAGCAGCAGGACACCGACAAGGACGTCGAGAAGATGAAGGCGGCGTTCGCGGAGCTCGCCTCCCAGGCGCCGCAGGAGATCGTCGACGGCATCAACAAGCTCAACGGGCTGCTGGAGCAGCTGCCCGACCAGCGCGAGCGCCTGGAGGCGGGCAACTCGTCCAAGGACGAGGTCTACCGCTACTACAACAGCGTGCTCGACGCCGGTGGATCGCTCTTCGGCACGCAGGCCCGCGTCGTGCCCGACGCCGAGACCGTCCAGGGCGCGATCGGCGCGGTGCAGTACTTCCAGGCCTCCGACGCGGCCTCGCGGTCCAGCTCGATCGCCGCCGGCGCCATCGCGGCCGGCCGGTTCACGCCCGAGGAGCACCGCGAGTTCGTGCAACTCGTCGGCGCGTACCACTTCACGCTGAACGTCATCGAGCCCACCGCCCTGCAGAACGTGCGCGACCACTACAAGCAGCTCACCGGCAGCGCGCCGTACCAGCAGCTGGTCGGCCTCGAGAACCGCCTGCTGCAGAACGCGGAACGGCCCATCGGGCAGCAGGTCTCGCTGACCGACTGGGAGAACACCAGCCGCGCCGTGTCGGCCGAGCTCACCACGCTGGTGCAGGAGCAGTCCACCGGCGCCGTGAACACCGCCATGGCGAACGGCAAGGAGAAGTTCACCACCGTCCTCATCGGCAGCCTGATCGCCCTGATCGCGGTCATCGCCGGCATCTTCGTCGCGGTGCGCGTGTCGAACCGCCTCGTCAACAAGGCGTTGATCGTCCGCCTGATCAGCCTGAAGAGCGACTCGCTCAAGCTCGCGCACGAGCGGCTGCCGAGCATCGTGGAGCGGCTGCGCGACGGCAAGCACGTCGACGTCGCCGCCGAGGTCCCCGCGCTCGACTACGGCAACGACGAGATCGGCCAGGTGGCCGACGCGTTCAACGCCGCGCAGTACACCGCCGTCGCCGCGGCCGTGAAGGAGTCGCAGACCCGTGAGGGCGTGAACCGGGTCTTCCTCGACATCGCGCGCCGCAACCAGGGCCTGGTGCACCGCCAGCTCAAGATCCTCGACAAGCTGGAGCGCGAGGAGGAGAACCCCGACCACCTCGACGCGTTCTTCCAGCTCGACCACCTCGCCACCCGCGCGCGCCGCAACGCCGAGAACCTGATCATCCTCACCGGTGAGCAGCCGGGCAGGCAGTGGCGCAAGCCCGTGCGCATGCTCGACGTCGTGCGCGCCGCCGTCGCGGAGACCGAGCAGTACGCCCGCGTGAAGGTGCACCCGGTGCCCGAGGTCGCGCTGGTCGGCGCCGCCGTCGCCGACACCATCCACCTGATCGCCGAGCTCGTCGACAACGCGACGTCGTTCTCGTCGCCGCGCTCGCAGGTCGAGATCCACAGCAGCGAGGTGCCGCAGGGTCTCGTGATCGAGATCGAGGACCACGGCCTCGGCATCAAGCCGGAGGACCGCGAGCAGCACAACAAGATGCTCGAGGCGCCGCCCGACTTCGAGGCGATGCGGCTGCGCGGCGAGTCCCGCCTGGGCCTGTTCGTCGTCGCCCGGCTGGCCGCGCGCCGCCACATCCACGTCGAGCTGCGCGACTGCCCGTCCGGCGGCACCATCGCGCTGGTCCTGGTCCCGTCCGAGCTGATCGTCGGCGAGGCGGGCGCGGCCGACCCCGCGGACTCCGTGCAGATGCCGAAGCCGACGTTCCGCCAGCAGACGCTGCAGCAGGCCTCGCGCTCCCCGGAGGCCCTGGGGGCCGCCGTCCCGATGCAGGGCGAGCTGACGCACGACTCCCTGCCGCCCGAGAGGCCCACCGAGACCTTCCAGCTGGACGAGTTCTGGGCCGGGAGGGCAGTGGGAAACGGCCGGAGCCCGGACCCGGAAAGGGATCTGGACAGCAACAGCGGGCAGCTCGAGCTGCCCCGGGACGACCGCCAGGGCGGCGCGTGGCCGACCGACGACCCGGCGGAAGGTGAGGCGACGACGCGTCAGAACGGACGGCCGGAGCTGCCGCGCCGGAGGCGGCAGCAGCACCTCGTACCCCAGCTGGCCAACGACGAACTCCGGCCGATGCCCGAACTCGGGGAGTTCAACCCCGAGGAACGGGCGGAACGCACCCGCGACGGCATGTCCGCCTTCCAGCGGGGCACGCGTGACGCCCGCCAGGCCGACGACGTCGTGGAACCGTGATCACGAATACTGAAAGGGCTATTTCCGTGGACGACCTGACCGGCGGGCACCCCGAGCTCAACTGGCTGCTGGAGGACCTCGTCGCGAGAGTGGTCGGTGCCCGGCACGCGGTGGTGCTCTCCGCGGACGGCCTGCTGCTCGCCCACTCTCCCGAGCTGTCCAAGGACGACTCCGACCACCTGTCGGCGATGGCGTCCGCGTTCCAGAGCCTCGCTCGCGGCACCGGACGGCACTTCGGCGGTGGACAGGTCCGCCAGACCATCGTCGAGATGGAGCGCGCGCACCTGTTCGTCACCGCGGCGGGGCAGGGCGCCTGTCTCGCGGTGGTGGGCGACGAGGACGCCGACATGGGCATGATCGCGTACGAGATGAACATGCTCGTGAAGCGCGTCGGCGCGTACCTGTCGTCCGCGCCGCGAACACTGGCGTCACCGAGGATGCCCAACCCCCTCGGACTGTCATGAGCAACTCCTCGGACTGGTGGTACGACGAGGCGGCGGGCCCCATGGTCCGCCCCTACGCGATGGTGAGCGGCCGCACCAGGCCCAAGCCCGCCGGTGAGGACCTGACGCTGACGACCCAGGTCCGTGCGCTGCGCACGACGACGGACCAGGCCGCGCTGTCGGTCGAGCACCTGGAGATCATCAAGCTCTGCCGGAAACCGCTTTCCGTCGCGGAGGTCGCCGCCTACCTGCACGCGCCGCTCGTCGTGGTGAAGGTGCTCCTGAGCGACCTCATCCAGCGCGGTGACGTCATCACCAGCGGCCCGGCCACCACGGTGGCCCCGGTCGACATGAACCTACTCCAGAAGGTGCTCGATGGTGTCCGTGCAATCTGACCGCCCGGGTTCCGGGCAGGGCAAGGAAGAGCTCCTCGTCCCCTCGTCCGTCAAGATCGTCGTCGCCGGTGGGTTCGGCGTCGGCAAGACGACGATGGTCGGCGCGGTCAGCGAGATCACCCCGTTGCGGACCGAGGAACTGCTCACCGAGGCCGGTGAGGAGATCGACGACCTCTACGGCGTCGAGGGCAAGACCACCACCACGGTCGCCCTGGACTTCGGCCGCATCACGATCAACCCCGAGCTGGTCCTCTACCTGTTCGGCACACCGGGCCAGGACCGCTTCTGGTTCCTGTGGGACGAGCTGGCGATCGGCTCGATCGGCGCCGTCGTCCTGGTCGACACCCGCAGGCTCGACGCGGGTTTCGGCGCGATCGACTTCTTCGAGCGCCGGGGCATCCCGTTCGTCGTGGCCGTGAACTGCTTCCAGGGCAGCCACTCCTACACGGCGGAGGAGATGCGCGTGGCACTCGACGTCTCCGAGTCCGTGCCGCTGCTGCTGTGCGACGCGCGCGACCGCGAGTCGTGCAAGAAGGTGCTCGTCAGCGTCATCGAGCACGCAATGAACCGGCTCGACGTGATGGCCTGAGACCCTCTGGCTAAGGAAGCCCTTGGCGTTGTCCGCCAAGGGCTTCCCGCGTTCTCAGGGCTGGACCTGCTCCAGGCGGCAGCGGAACGGCCGCAGCATCGCCGGCGCCTCCGTGAGCCGGTAGCCGGGCACCCGCTCGGGGTTCTTGGCGATCCCCGCGAGCGTCTCGGCCACGTACTCCAGGTGGCTGCGCGTGTAGACGCGCCGCGGGATCGCGAGCCGCACCAGCTCGAACGGCGCCGGCGTGAGCAGCTCACCGGACTCGTCGATCTCGCCGAGGTAGAGCGAACCCAGTTCGGCACAACGGATCCCGCCCGCGAGGTACAGCTCCGACGCGAGGGCGTGACCGGTGAACCGGCTCGACGGGATGTGCGGCAGCAGCCTGCCCGCGTTGAGGTACACCGCGTGCACACCGGCCGGGCGGACGCTGTCGACACCGGCCTGCCGCGCGCACTCGGCCAGGTACGCGGTCGACTCGGCGCGCTCGCGCAGGTACAGCGGGTCGGTGACCTCGATCAGGCCCTGCGCGCACATGTCGAGGTCTCGCCCGGAAAGTCCGCCGTAGGTGCGGAAGCCCTCGGTGGCGATCAGCAGGAGCTCGCACCGCTTGGCCAGCTCGGTGTCCCGCAGCGCGAGCATCCCTCCGATGTGGACGATGCCGTCCTTCTTCAGGCTCACCACGCACCCGTCGGCCATGCCGAACGCGAGCTTCGCGACCTCGCGCGGACTGTGCCCGCGGTACTTCTCCTCCCGCTGCGTCACGAGCCACGCGTTCTCGGCGAACCGCGCCGCGTCGAGGAAGAACGGCACCCCGCGCTTGCGGCACAACTTCTTCACGGCCTCGAGGTTCGCCATCGAGACCGGCTGCCCGCCGCCGCCGTTGTTGGTGATCGTCATGAGCACCAGGCCGACGTCCTCCGGCCCGTCCAGCACGGCCTCGAGCGCGACGAGGTCGATGTCGCCCTTGAAGTCCGCGTCGCTGTCGAGGTCGGCGGCGGCCGCGCACGGCAGGTCCCGCACCACGCCGCCCGCCAGTTCGACGTTCGCGCGCGTGGTGTCGAAGTGGGTGTTGCCGACCGAGAGCTGCCCCGGCTTCAGCAGCGCGCCGAACAGGATGCGTTCGGCCGCGCGGCCCTGGTGCACGGGGAAGATGTGCTCGTACCCGGTGAGCTCCTCGGCCACCTCGCGGAACCGGAACCAGGACCGGGCCCCGGCGTAGGTCTCGTCGCCGCGCATGCCCGCGGCCTGCTGCTCCGCGGACAGCGCGCCGGTGCCGGAGTCGCTCAGCAGGTCGATCGTGACGTCTTCCGCCGTGAGGTTGAACTGGTTGTAGCCAGCCTCGGCGTAGCGGCGTTCCCGGTAGTCGCGGGTGGTGATGGGGATGGGTTCGACGACCTTGATGCGGTAGGGCTCCACGGCGGTGGCCTTCCTGGTGCTGCGGTTGAACGCGATGTGGCTAGGCCCTGTCCTGCAAGTCTCGTCGGGCGACAGCGGCGGCCCAGGGCCCGGAGACGGCGCCGCCGCCCGGTATGAGGTCATTGCGGCGGCGCCGTCTCCGGGACTCTCGCCCTCGTCTGTCACCTGACGAACTTGCAGGACAGCGCCTAGACGAGCAGTGCCTTGCTGCGCGGCGGCGTGACGTCGTACGCCTCCGAGGACAGGTAGACCGACACCCCGGGCTTCGGGTTGCCGAGCCGGAGCGACACGTGGGCGATCAGTCCCACCCCGTCGCTCAGGGGCCGTCGCACGAGGCTGGCGAGCGCCATCACGAACGGTGACGTGTCGAGCCCGCACCTGGCCATGATCGCCAGCACGCGCTCGCAGGCCTCCAGGTCGTCCTCGACGTAGTCGCGCAGCGGCATGTAGAGGGAGTAGCCGCTCGGCCGGTCCGTGTCGCCCGCCATGAACGTGTAGCTCGACATCATCGGGCGGCGGGTGAACGGGCCGGTGCCGCCGCAGGCGAGTGCGCAGACGTCCGCCAGGAGATCCGGGTCGACGTCGGGCGCCGCCGCCGCGGCGTGCACCACGTCCGCGACCATCGCGTCGTCGTGCGACACGTACGTCTTCACGCGCGCACGGTTCTCGTCCATGAGGTCGAGGGCGAAGAAGGAGAACTTGTCCAGCCCCTCGCGCCGCAGGCCGTGCTCGGTGATGGCGGGGAGCGCGCTGCTCAGGCCGAGCCGGGACAACGCCTCGGTGACGAGGCCCGTGCCGTGCTCGGGACCGCGCACCTCGGGGTTGAGGTAGACCTTGATCGCGGGCGTCCCCGAGGGCTGGACGATCAACGCGTACCAGAACGCGAACGCGCCCTGCGGGTCGTCCGGCAGGAACAGGTCGCGCACCAGGTCGAACTTGTCCCGCCGCAGCCGGTACTGCCCCGCCAGCCGTTCGAGCACCGCGAGCGAGGTGGCGAGGTTCGCCCTGCTGCCGGGCTGCTCGGCGAGCGACTCGACGATCATCCGCACCGCGGGTCGTTCGTTTTGGGCCAAAGCCACCGAGAATTCGACCGGGGTGTGGTCGTCGGCGACGAAAGAGGGCCAATGGGGAGTGGCGGAGAGAGGTAACCGGGAACCCGGCCCCAATGCCTCACCCAGCAGTTTTGTCGCGGTATTGGCGGCGTCCGCTAAACCGACCGCGCGCAGGAGGTTGTGTAGTTGTCCAATGGCGAAATCGTGCATGGAGAGGGCGGACGCGCTCAAGACGGGGCCACTCCTGATCGGACGGGGAATCAGTTCGGGTTGCAATCCTGACGGGGTGGAATCGCAACGTGAATTCTCTCAATAAGCCACATGTCCAGGTCAAGGGCCAAGGGGGTTGCGTGCAACACTCTGCGCTGTGATGAAGATTGCACCACTCAGGCTATTGACTTGACTGTTTGCACCTGGCGTCTCGTGCAATTGCGTTTGCGTGGACGGGTGTGCTATGCGTGCCGACTATTGGTGTCGCAGAGTAAGGTTTGTGTGATTAGTGGCCGTCGTGGTAATGCGCCCGAATCGTGACCGTTTGTCCCGGTACAAAAAGAAAACGGGGGTGTTCGCCGTGGCGAACACCCCCGTTCGGGGCTTGCGGAAATCTGCTCAGCCGCCCGACTTCGCGCAGCGCTCTTTGCCGGGACAACTGCGGATCATGCGCACCGACGGGGCCTCGTCGATCGTGCTCGGCGGGTTCACCGCGTCGTCGGGCCACTGCACGGAGATCGCGATCGACGCCGCGTTGTTGTCGTAGTTCTTCTCCAGCAACGCCCGGTCGGAGTTCACGACGTTCACGACGTCGTACACACCGGACTTCACGTGGGTGAGGTCGAGCCACTGGAAGTCGACCTCGTGCTTGTAGTCGTCGCCGGAGCCGACCGAGATGCCGAACAGGACGTCCAGAGCGGACGGGTTGTGGTGCTCGCACATGTGGCCGTCCAGGCGCTTCGCGAGCTGACCCGCCGGGGTCGCGGGATCCGTCGGCCGGTTCGGGAGGTCGTCGGAGACCTCGTAGCGGTCGCCGATGCAGAAACCGTTCTTGCGGTCCGTCACGACCACGCTGCCGTCGGGTTTGCGCAGCTGGAAGTACTCGAAGTTGAGAAGGTGCCAGTGCGTGTGCGTGGGCGCGGGCTCGTAGTACGCGCTCGCCGTGGTCTCGCGACGGGCCTCGTTGTACGACCCGGCGATCGAACCGTCCACACCGGACTGAATGGCCTGACGGACGTTCATCGTCGGCGTGGCGGTGCTGTCGCGGTGCGCGTGCAGCAGCAACGGGCCGTCGCCCACGTTGTCGATCGAGGTGGTGAACCGCAGGCGCACGGCCTGGGCGGAACCACCGCGGTTCATGCACTTGCCGCGCGGGGCCGAGGCGTCCTCGACGAGGCACACGTCCCAGGCGCGGCACCGCAGCGGGGAGCCGTCGTACCCGCCGGGGCAGCCGATCGGTGCCTGGCGGAGGTCCGGCAGCAGCGGTGCGGGGTCGGCCTGGACGTGCTGCGAGGAGACGAGGTTGACAGCGGTGATCGTGAGTGCAGCGATCACCGCGCCGATTCTGCTGAGCATGCGGTGTTCTCCTGGGTCGTGGACCTCCTGGCGTCGCGCAGGAGGGAGGCCGTCACCGAGCCGGAGAGCTCGACGCTCGAGTTCCAGCTGGTGACGTTCGGGTAGACGTGGGCCGTGGTGGCGAGCAGCAGCCGCGTGCCGGCGACCTCGACGGCGGGCCGCTTCGTGAGGTATCCCAGCGGGTACACCGGTTCGACGAACGGCGCCTTGAACACGTGCACCTCGTCGACGTCGTCCGGCGTGAGTCCCTTGTGGATGCTCAGCAGCTGTTCGGTCCAGCGGCGGGCGATGCTGTCGGAGTCCTCGCGGTACAGCGCGGACTCGCGGTCGGTGTAGTGCATGACGTACACCAGGTGCCGGTCGCCGTAGCGCTCCGAGCCGGTCAGCGGAGTCATCTCGATCACGCCGTCGAAGTCCGTGCCCGAACGCAGCACCGGTGCCCAGTAGTGCCCGGACAACGGCTTGCGCAGGAAGAACAACGTGTTGACGACACCCTGGTACGGCAGCTGGACGTCGGGCAGCAACGGGGCGAGCCCGGGGTCCGCGATGGCCCGCAACGCGGGCAGCGGGAGCGTGGAGACCGCGTGGTCCGCCTCGATCGTCTCGCCGCCGGCCAGCGTGACGACCACCCGGTCCTCGTCGGCCTGCAGCCGCTCGGCCGGAGCCGAGACGCGGACCTCGCCGCCGTGCGCCTCGGTGGACGCCCTCAGCGCGTCGATCACGCTCTTGTAGCCACCGGCGGGGTAGCCGCGCACGGCCTCGTTGCTCTCGCGGCCCAGGCGCTGCCACACGTACAGCGCGGGCACGTCGCCGAACGCGGCGCCGAACTTCGCACCGAACATCGGGGCGAGCAGCATCTCCCAGATCCTGTCGCCGTACAGGCCGCGCAGCCAGTCCTCGGTGCGCATGCCGTCGAGGTCCTTGCCCTTGCCCAACCGGCGCAGCAGCAACGAGACCACGCCGAAGCGGATCCGGTTCGCGAAGCTCAGCGGCCGGAACCGCAGCAGGTCGAGCGCCGAGTTGAACGAGCGGTGCTCGCGCTCGACGACCATGCCCATCGAGGTGGGGCTCCAGCCGACGCTCTCGCGCAGGCCCACCTCGTCGAGCAACGCCAGCAGCGCGTCGTCGGTCGGCATCACGCAGTGGTAGAAGCGTTCCACCGTGCGGCCCCGCGAGGTGAAGAACGTGCCGAGGCCACCGAGCTGGTCGCTGGCCTCGATGAGCGTCACGGCCATGCCCTCACGGGCGAGGCGGTGCGCGGTGGCGAGGCCGCAGATGCCCCCGCCGATGACGACGACGCGCTGGGGCATCAGAGCTTCCGGAACGGCACGGGCGCGAGGCGGTCACGCGTGAGCAGGAGCAGGTACTGCTTGAGCGTGCGGCCGAGCCGGAGCTTGCTGGCGCCGGGCTTGCGGTCGTAGCGCAGGTGCAGCGGGATCTCGCTGACGATCGGCCCGCAGTGCCGCAGCTTGAGCAGGAGCTCGACCATGCAGGCGAACCCGCGTTCCTCGACCAGGCGCTCGCCCCAGTGCGCGGCGGCCCGGCGCAGCAGGCTCACCCGGTAGGCCCGGAAGCCGCTGGTGAAGTCGCGCACCCCGTCGAAGTGCAGCACCTTGCCGAACACGACGCGGGCGCCGCGCGACAGCAACCGGCGCCACTGCGGCGCGGTCGAGTCGTCGCCGCCCGCGACGAAACGGGAGCAGATCACGACGTCCGCGCCGGCCTTGACCTCGGCCAGCATCGCGGGGAAGACGCCGGGGTCGTGCGTGTCGTCGGCGTCCATGACGATCAGCACGTCGTCGGGCTCCGCCTCGTCGAGCACGGCCGTCAGTCCTGATTGGACGGCCTGGCCGAGCCCGAGGTTGACCGGGTGGGTCACCAGGCGGACGTCGAGACCGCGCACGCCCGTCGCGCTGGCACCGGTGCCGTCGGACGAGCCGTCGTCGACCACCCACACCGTGATCCGGTCGGCGAGGTCGGTGCCGGCGATGCGCGCCAGCAGGGACGGCAGCGCCACGGCCTCGTTGTAGGCGGGCAGGACGACGTGGACATCGCCGCACGTGCGGATCGGCTTCTGCACGATCGCGACCGGCTCACCGGCTGAATGCCGGATGCCGTGTTCGTCGACTCTCACTCTGACGCCCCCTCTTCGGTGGCTCGTGGTTGATGGCGTGAATTATTGACACGGCGTGCTAAAGCTTGGAGTGCGGCCCTGGGTGAGTTCAGGGCAGGAACAACGTCGAATCCTCACCAACTGCGGTCACGCGGGACACTGAAGAGGGAATATTGATACCCGAAGAGATGATTTCTCAGAGTTCATTCACTCTTTCGTGCGCTTCTTCGACCACAACTCCTTCGATCGGATGATCTTCCAATGAGGCCATTCTCGGCGGTTGCCGTTCCCGCTGCCCCTGCGCACGCGCGCGAGGCTGATCACAGACGCCCGTCGCAGCGCCCGCTCAAGCCGTCCTCGGTGGGCAGGGACCTGCTCAGCCGGGTGAACGCGGTCGCGGTCCTGCTCGCCTTCGCCGACGCCGTGGCGCTCGTCGTGGTGTGCGTGCGGCACGGTCTCGGCTGGGGCTGGGGCAGCGCGGTCCTGGGCGCGGTGCTCACGATCAGGGGAGCCTGGCGGCTCTACCGGCGGCGGCTCTGGCTGTCGTGGCTGCAGGACCTGCCCCGGTCCGCGGCGAGCACGGCCCTGGCCTTCGCCCTGCTGTCCGGCATCGGCCTGGTCAGCGGGTCCGACGCGGCCGGTCTCACCGCCGTGCAGTGGGCGATGATCGAGTTCGCGCTGGCCATCGAGCCGGTGCGGTGGTGCGTGTTCGCGTTCGGCCGCTGGTGCCGCCGCAGGTTCGACCGCTGCGACCGCACGATCGTCGTCGGCGCGGGCGAGGTCGGCGTGAACCTCGCGCGGACCATGCTGGAGCACCCCCAGTTCGGCCTGCGGCCCGTCGCGTTCGCCGACTCCGGCCCCGACCCGGACCGCGAGCCCCCGATGCTCGACGTCGTCGACGGCGACCTGGCCGACGCGATCGTGCGGCTCAAGGCGGGCACCGTCGTGCTCGCGTTCTCGCACACCCGCGACTCACCGCTGGTCGACGCGGCGATCACCGCGCACCGGCTCGGCTGCTCCACGCTCGTCGTGCCCCGCATGTACGAGCTGCACCCCGACGGCCCCGGCATCGAACGGCTGCGCAGCTACCCCCTGATGCGCCTCGGCACCGCCCCGACCAGCAGGCCGACCTGGTGGATCAAGCGCGCGGCCGACCTGCTGCTGGCGGCGTCCGCCCTGGTCGTGCTCTCGCCGGTGATCGGGCTGTGCGCCCTCGCCGTGCTGGTCGAGAGCGGCCGGCCGCTGTTCTTCCGGCAGGTCCGCGTCGGCATGGACGACCGCACGTTCACGCTCTACAAGATCCGCAGCGTGCGGCAGTCCGGCGAGGACGACTCGCAGGTCAAGTGGTCGGTGGTGGGCGACTCCCGGGTCGGCCCGGTCGGCCGGTTCCTGCGCCGCACCTCGCTCGACGAACTGCCCCAGCTGTGGAACGTGCTGCGCGGCGACATGTGCGTCGTCGGGCCACGACCGGAGCGTCCCGGTTTCGTTCGCGAGTTTTCCGCTATTCACGAGCTATATTGGGCTCGCCATCGCGTGCCGACCGGACTCACTGGACTTGCCCAGGTGCACGGTCTGCGAGGTGACACCTCCATCGCCGACAGGTCTCGATACGACAACTACTACATCGCGAATTGGTCGTTGTGGCTCGACCTGAGGATTCTACTGATGACAGCGGGTGAGTTGTGTTGTCGGAGAAATCGCTGATAAGTCGATTCATCGCTGTCGCCTGCGTACTTCTTTCGAGTGCGTGTGCGGTCAGCGCCGCCGAGTCGGACCCGATCATCACGGGGCCGATGCCGAAGGCCCTCGCGCCCTGCGCGTGGTGGTACGGCATCGGCGACTCGCCCTCGTCGTGGGAGATCAGGGCCGCCGCCAAGCACTACGACGTCGTCGTGCTCAACGCGTGGGAGACGGCGGCCATGCGCAAGCTCCACGAGCTGAACCCCAAGGTCAAAGTGCTGGTGTACAAGGACTTCTCCAGCACCCGCAGCTACTACGGCGCGGTCGAGGGTGATCGGGACGCCCGGTACCTGCCCACAGGGGTCGGGTACGTCGCGGCGGAGAAGAAGCAGCCGGCGTGGTTCGCGACCAACACGCTCGGCAAGCGCATCGAGTGGGACGGCTACCCGAAGCACTGGCAGATGACGGTGTGGGACCCGGCCTACCAGAAGGCGTGGGCGGACGCGGTCGTCGGCGAGGTGCTGCGCGAGGGCTGGGACGGCGTGCTGGCGGACAACGACTTCAGCTCGCTCAAGTACTACTCGTCCGGCGTGCTCGCGGGGACCGCGGACGCCGCCGGGACGGACCGGCTGCTGCGCGACGGCCTCGACGGCATGCTCCAGCTCACCGGTGACGCCCTGGAGAAGGCCGGGAAGATGCTGATCCCCAACGTCTCCGAGTCGCAGCTCACCCCTGGCCGCTGGTCGGCGCACTCCCGGTACGCGGGCGCGATGGAGGAGAACTTCGGCCTGCGGGGCGACGACGGCACCGGTGAGCTGATCACGTTCCAGGGCAACCAGTTCAAGGAGCAGCGCGCCCAGGCCGCGCTCGGCGAGTCCTGGCTGTTGCTGATCACGCACACGAAGACGGAGAAGGAGGAACGCGTCGGGTACGCCTCGGCCGCGCTCCTCGCGAGCCCCCACACGTGCTGGACCAGGGCTCAGCCCGACTACAAGAACCCGTACTGGTCGCTGTACCAGGACGCGCGGCTCGGCGAGGCCGTCGAGACGGCCAACCGCCTGCCCAGTGGCGTGTGGCACCGCCGCTACTCGGGAGGCTGGGTGGCCGTGAACCCGACGAAGACGTCCGTGCTGCTGACGCCTCCGCCGGGCCTCGTGACGCTCAGGGGCGAGGCGGCTCCCACCAAGCTCGACCTGCCGGCGGCCGACGCGGTGGTGCTGGTCAACGGCCCGCGGCGGTGAGCTTGCGGTAGAGGTCGAGGTGCCTGCGGGCGCAGACCTCCGGCGTGAACCGCTCCCGTGCCCGCGCGGCGAGCCGGTCGCCGGTGCTCGCGGGATCGGGGTCGGCGAACAGCGCTGCCAGCCGTGCCGCGAGCGCGGGCACGTCCCCGGGCTTCGGGCAGTCGTCGCCGGGGATGCCCAGCATGTCCGCGACACCGCCGGTGTCCGTGGCGATCACGGGTTTGCCCGCGGCCATGGCCTCCGCGACCACGAGCGGCTGCTGCTCCATTGTGGACGGCAGCACCAGGGCGTCGTGCTCCAGCAGCAGTTCGGGGACGTCGCTGCGGAAGCCCAGGAACTCCACCCTGTTCGTGAGGCCCCTGCGCGTGACCCTGCCCTCCGCCTGAAGCCTTTGCGGACCGTCGCCGACGACCGTCAGCGTGGCGTCCTCCGGCATCGCGGTCTCCAGCGCGTCCAGCAGGTTCAACAAACCTTTGCGCTCCACCAGGAGACCCACGAAGATGATCTTGCGGACCGGCTCGGCGGGCGGGCTCGCGGCGCCGACCTCGACGCAGTTGTCGATGTGCGTCATGCGGTGCGGGGGCACGTAGAGCCGTTCGCGCAGGAACCGGCCCATCTCCCTGGCGGGGACGACGGTCCGGTGCACGACCCGCGCGACGGCGGCGTCGGCGGCCAGCACCGCCCTGGTGTAGGCCGGGGGAGGGGTGGCGCCGCGGACGTTGCGGAACCACGGCTCGGCCACCTCGTCGGGCACGCCGTGGTAGGTGTGCACGATCTTGGTGCCGGTGGTCGCGAGGCCAGCGCTGACCAGTCCGGAGCGGCGGTCCTGGGCGTGCACCACGTCCGGGTGCCACGCCTTGATCGCGGCGCGCGCCTGGCGTGCGGCGGCCACGTCCCCCTTGCGCATCACCAGGGTCTCCTCGAAGAACGGGTCGATCAGCTCGGCGCCACGCCTCGGTCGCGGGCCGAACACGCGCACCTCGGCGTCACCCGACTTGGCCAGCGCGGCGGCCAGGCGCACCGTCACGTCCACCGGGCCACCGCTGTCCTGGGTGAGCAGGTAGGCGATCCGTGTCATCAGGCCTCCTTCGTAGATGATCCCGGTCTTCAGGCCGGGGAGGAAATGAGCTCCTGCGGAGCAGGGGCATGGTGCGGTGATCAGCGGTCAAGGTTGACTCGCCGTGTTCCTGTATCACTCGCCGCAGGCTCACAATTACCTGGAGTAACATGTGAGGCATGGCGGAGTCTGTGGTGAAGCGGGCGTTCAAATACCGCTTCTATCCGACTTCCGCGCAGGAGCAGGAGCTGCTGCGCACGTTCGGCTGTGTTCGGCTGGTGTACAACCGGGCGCTGGAGGTTCGGACTGAGGCGTGGTCCCAGCGGCGGGAACGGGTCGGCTACGTCCAGACGTCGGCACTGCTGACGGGGTGGACGAAGTCTGGCGAGTACGCGTTCCTCACCGAGGTGTCGAGCGTGCCTCTGCAGCAGTGCCTGCGGCATCTGCAGGGTGCTTTCGCTTCGTTCTGGGAGAAGCGGGCGAAGTACCCCAGGTTCAAGTCCCGCAAGCGCGGCAAGGCCTCGGCGGAGTACACGCGGTCGGCGTTCCGGTGGCGTGATGGGCAGTTGACCCTGGCGAAGATGACTGAGCCGCTGGACATTCGCTGGTCGCGTCCGCTGCCCGAGGGCGCGGAGCCGTCCACGGTGACGGTCTCGCGTGACCCGGCCGGCCGCTGGCACGTCTCGATCCTGGTGGAGACCACCGTCGAGCACCTGCCGCCATCCACCACGGCGGTCGGTGTCGACGCGGGCATCACGACACTGCTGACCCTGTCGACCGGCGAGAAGATCACCAACCCGAAGCACGGCGACCGAGACCGGGCACGGCTCGCGAAAGCCCAGAAAGCGTTGGCGCGCAAGCAGAAAGGCAGTAGGAACCGGATCAAGGCCCGGTTGTGGGTCGCTCGGGTCCACGCCCGCGTCGCCGATCGCCGCCGTGATCACCTGCACAAGGTCAGCACCCGACTCGTTCGTGAGAACCAAACGATCGTGATCGAGGACCTCGCCGTGCGGAACATGGTGAAGAACGCCAGGCTGGCCCGCGCGATCAGCGATGCGAGCTGGGCCGAGCTGCGGGCGATGCTGGACTACAAGGCCCGGTGGTACGGCCGTCGGCTCGTGGCGATCGACCGTTGGTTTCCCAGCAGCAAGACCTGCTCGGCCCGCGGGCACCTGCTCGACCGGCTGCCGTTGACCATCCGGACCTGGACCTGCCGCTGCGGTACCGTCCACGACCGCGACATCAACGCGGCCCGCACCATCCTGGCCGCGGGGCTCGCGGTCACAGCCTGCGGAGACGGTGTCAGACCAACCCGGCACCAGTCGGCGAGGCAACTGTCGAAACCCCCTTCCGAGGGGAAGAAACAGGAACTGTCGGGCGCGAGCCCGATGGGGAATCCCCCTCCCTAGGAGGGGGAGGAAGTCAACGTCGTCCTTCCTCGGTGACCAGCTTCGCGGTGAGCGTCAGGATCTGGTCGGTCATGCGGTGGCGGTCGAACAGCGTCTCGGCCCTGTGCCGGCCCCGTTTGCCTTCAGCGGCCGCGAGCTCCGGGTCTGACAGGCGCAGCGCAATCGCTTGCGCCAGGGCTTTCGTGTCTCCTGCCGGGACCACCTCGCCCGCGTCGCCAAGGCTCTGCGCGACGCCTTCTACGTCGAACGCGACGACGGAGCGTCCGCAGGCCATGGCTTCCAGCGGCACCAGCGCCATGCCTTCGGCGCGGGAGGGCAGGACCACGACGTCGGCCTCGGCGTAGAAGCTCTCGACCTCGTCGCTGTGGCCGTGCCAGCGGGTGTTCGGGTGTGCGGTGGCCTGGAGCCGGCCGGCCATCGGACCGTCGCCGACGAGCAGGAGTTCGGCGTCTGGGACCTTCGCGAGCACGTGGGGCCAGGCTTCGAGCAGCAGGTCCTGGCCCTTCTGGTGGGCCAGCCGTCCTACGCACAACGCCGTGGGGGTGTCGTGGGACTTGGGCCGCGGGCTCAGGCGCCGGGTGTCGACGCCGTTGCAGACGACCACGGCTTTCGCGGTGACGGCTGCTTTGCGGCCGGCCTCGAGCTCGTCGTCGCTGACGCACAGGAGCAGGGTCGTCCAGCGGGAGGCCTGGGCCTCCCAGAACCGGGAGGCCCGGCTGAGCAGGCCGGTGGCGACGCGGAACGACCACAGGTGGGGCTGGAAGATCGTCGGGGTGCGGCCGCGCAGGACGAGCCTGGCCAGGCCTGCCTTGGAGCTGTGCAGGTGCACGACGTCCGGGCGGTTCGCTTTGAGGATCTGGCGGAGTGAGCGGAGTTCCCGGGCGGTGTTCGGGCCGGGCGTCCGGGTGGCGTGCCAGGCGTGCACCGGGACGCCGGCTTTGGTGGCCTCGTCCGGCAGCCAGCCGGTGGGCGGGCAGGCGATGCTGACGTCCCAGCCCTGTCGTCGCTGTGCCAGGGCCAGGTCGAGGACCACGACGGCGACCCCGGCCTCGACCGGCTGCGTCACGTGGACGATCTTCACGCGCGCTCCTTCAGTCCGATGAGGACGCTGCGGTTGAGGGGAAGGGCGATCGCGCAGTAGGTGGCGAGCAGCAGCAGGCCGGTGGCGACCAGGCCCGCGACGCCGGTGCTGTCCGGCAGGACCAGGTCGACGGCGAGGCACGCGCCCGCGGCTCCGGCGACGCTGCCGATCGCGCGGAGCGGCAGGGGGAACGCGAGCCCGTTGCGCCGCAGGACCAGCCACGTCACCGGCACCAGGAGCCACACCACGATGAGCTGGGTGAGGGCGACCGCCGCCGGGCCGCGTTCGGTGGTGAAGACCAGCGCTGTGAGCAGGGCGACGAGGTGGGTGGCTTCGAGGGCGAGGTACTGGCGGGCGTGCCCGGCGGCTCTGATCACCTGGTACCAGACGTGCAGCAGGCCCAGGCCGAGTCCGTAGCCGCACAGCAGGACCAGGAGCCCGGCGGCACCGGCCCACTGCTCACCGAGGACCACGATCCCGTGCGCGGACAGCGCGACCGCCGTGTACAGGCCGCCGGTGACCACGAGGGTCGCGACGGTGAACCTCCGCAGGGTGTCCGGCAGTGCGCTGCTCTGTCCACTTCGGACCAGCTCGGCGCAGATCGGGAACAGCACCCCGCCCAGCACGACCGCGATCAGGATGTACGGCACCCAGGCGATGCGGAACGCGAGGCTGTACCCGCCCACCGCCCCGGGCCCGAGGACGTGCCCGATCGCGAGGTAGTCGACGTTGATCAGCAGCACGGCGATCAACGCGCCGGGGCCCACCACGGCAAGCCACCTCGCCGCTTCCGTTGCGGCTTCACGGTTCCAGGTGGGCCGGATCCGCGCTCCGGCGACGGCGGCGAGCACGGGTTGCGCGATCGCGGTGCACAGCAGGCCGACGACCAGCGCTTCGGGCCCGGTTCCCCGTGCCGCCAGCGTGACGGTGACCGCCGCGCCGATCAGCATGCCGCCCGCGTCGGGGAGCATGCGCCGCCGGAAGTCGAGGTTGCGGTGCATCAACGCCATCTGCACGCCGCCCGCCGCCGTGAACGGCAGGGTGAGCGCCGCGAGCCGGAGCATGCCCGCCGCGTCCGGTGCCCCGAGCGCGGCGGCGACGGGGTTCGCGGCGGCGATGATGGTGACCGCCAGCACCGCCCCGGTCGCGACGCTCATCGTGAGCACCGTTCCGGCGGTCTTCACCGGGTCCAATGCGGTGCGGCTGACGATGTCGTAGACGCCCATCGCCTGGACGACCTGACCGATGTTGACGACCGACACCACCAGCGCCACCGCGCCGAGGTCGGCCTCCGTGAGGAACAGGGCGAGCGCGAGGGTCACCACGACCTGGCTGCTCTTGCTCACCAGGTTGACCGCGAAGAGCCAGAGCGACCCCCGCACCGCCACGTCTGTCATGCGGCGCGCCGGACGTGCCGCACGGCGAACACCACGAGTGCGATCCACGCGGCCACGACCGCGACCCCGTCCAGCGTGACGCTCGCCCGCGCTCCCAGGGTGTTCCTGATGACCGTGTCCACGAAGTACAGATGCGCGAACGGAACCACGAGCAACAGGGTGGCCACGCCGGCCCACCGCCAGTGGCTGTCCTTGCGCCGTCGCCAGCACACGACGGCCAGCGCCACCATCGCCGGCACCGCGATCAGCACGTCGCCCGGCTGGTGCACGAGCGCGACCACGATGCCGAGGCAGGTCAGCAGATCGGCTGCCTCGGCCCCGTTCGCCGTGCGGTCGAGCTTGCGGGCCAGCAGAGCGGTGGTGGCGAGAACTCCGCACAGCGCCACCAGTTCCGCGGCGGGCGGCAGCCACCCGGTGGTCCGGAAGAACACCGCAGGCAGGTCGACCCGTTGCGCCGTCAGGGAGTCGACCGCGCCGTACCCGGTGCTGCTCGCCCATTCCAGGTTCCGCGAGATGACGTCGAGGAACTCACCGACCCCGCCGCCCCTCACGACGAGGAGCGCGGCCACCGGGAGGCTTGCCGCGGCCGCGATGGCCGTGCCCAGCAACGCGACCTTCCGATCACCGCGCACGAACAGCAGCAGCGCCAGCGGAAGCCCGAACTGCGGCTTCAACCAGGCCAGCGCGAGCGCGGCCGACGCCCACGCGGGACTCTTGGTGCGCAACAGCAACGCCCCGGCCGCACCGACCGCGATCAGCGGGTTGACCTGCCCGACGTACATCTGGGCCTTGCCGACCTGACTCGTGACCAGCAGCGTGCTGATCACGACCGTGCCCGCGACGAGCGGCAGACGTGCGCGTCCGGCGGCCATGACGGCGAGCCCGATCAGGAGGACCAGGCACGCCAGCACGAACGCCACCGCGCCCACCCGGTACTCGGGCAGCGCGAACGGCAGGTGCAGCACCAGGTGGTAGGGCTGGTAGAGGTTGAAGTTCTGCCGCACGGGCCAGTGCTCGAACATCACCGCCGGGTCGTACGGGTTGCCGCCGCCGAGGAACTCGCGGATCGGGAAGTAGAGCGCGTCGCGGAAGTCCTGCATGCGTTCTTCGGGGAGGTTCGCCCCGGTGGGCAGCGGCACCTCCCACGACGGCTTGAGCGCACGGAACGCGCTGAGGGCGCCGGCGGCGGCCACGAGGGCGACGCCGATGGTCTTGGCGAGGCTCGCGCGGTTGGTCGTGGTGATCATTCGGGGATCACCGCCAGGACGATCGAGATGGCGGCCACGGCGGTCACCACGGCCAAGGCGGCGGACACGGCGAGACCGACAGCGGTGAGGACGGTGCCCATCCGAATCGATCCGGACTCACCGGCCCCCAGGGGGATCTCGGGCCCCACTCCCAGTGTCTCAGGAGGGTCTGACAGTTCCGGGGTGCTCGCGCCGGCGCCGCTGCCGGCAGCGGTGCCGAGGTCGGGGTGCTCGACCGCGCCGGCGGCGCTGGCGGGGTCAGGACGTGCGGCCGGGGTGTTCATGCCGGCGCCACCGCCGGCAGCACCGCCGAGGCCGGGGTGTTCGACTGCGCCGGCGGCGCTGGCGGGGCGAGGACGTGCGGCCGGGGTGTTCATGCCGGCGCCACCGCCGGCAGCACCGCCGAGGCCGGGGTGTTCGACTGCGCCGGCGGCACTGGCGGGGCCAGGACGTGCGGCCGGAGTGCTCATGCCGGCACCATCGCCGGCAGCGGTGCCGAGGTCGGGGTGCTCGACCGCGCTGGCGGCACTGGCGGGGCGAGGACGTGCGGCCGAGGTGCTCGCGCCGGCACCACCGCCGGCAGCACCGACGAGGCCGGGGTGCTCGACCGCGCCGGCAGCACCAGCGGGGCCAGGACGTGCGGCCGGGATGCTCGCGCCGGCACCACCGCCGGCAGCACCGACGAGGTCGGGGTGCTCGACCGCGCCGGCAGTACCAGCGGGGCCAGGACGTGCGGCCGGGATGCTCGCGCCGGCACCACCGCCGGCAGCACCGACGAGGTCGGGGTGCTCAACCGCGCCGGCGGCACCGGCAGCACCGGCGGGGCCAGGACGTGCGGCCGGGGTGCTCACGCCAGCACCACCGCCACCAGCACCGACGAGGCCGGCAGCACCGCGAGCGCCGTCGCCAGATCATTGCGCCGAGCCCTGTCGGCGGACGCGACCGCGATCACCGCCGTCCCGTCCGCGGGCTCGGAAGCCTTGTCCGGCAACGCCCGCGCCAGTTCCTCCGCCCGTTCCACCAGCGACGGGCTCACCGGCAGCACCCGCACGGGCCGAGCCGCCGCCACGCACAACGCCGCGAGCCGCGAGGTCAACTCAGGATCGTCGTCGGCAGCCACGACGACGGGGTGCCGGATGCCCGCGGTCGACAGGGCGGCACCGACGTTGCCGCGCACCCGGCGCAACGCCACCACCGCGACACCGGCGATCACCGCGGCCACCAGCGCGAGGCCCGTGGCGAGGCGCCAGTCCGGTGAGACCTGGGTGGTCTCCGGCAGCGGGTCGACGAGCCGGAACCTCGCGGCCGGGGCCAGCAGGTCGGCCTCGATCACGGCCCGCGCCACCGCCGTCACGGCGGAGGCGGCGTGCGGCACCGAGTCCGCGCGGACCGAGATGCGGGCCACGCCGGAGGCCGGGACGAGTTCGACGGCGATGGCGTCCGACAGGCGGTCCGGCGTGGTGCCGGCCGCCTTCGCCGCCGCGTCCAGCACGGACGGGCTGCGGACCAGTTGCACCACCGCCGGGGCCGCCAGCGAGGTGACCTCGCCGAACTGGGCGCTGTCCGGTGCGGACGGGGTGGCGAGCAGGGTCAGCCTGCCCTCGGTCACGCCGTCGCGCATCGCCACGGCCAGCAGCACGGCCCCGCCGACCAGCACGGCGGCCAGCACGCCTTCCAGCACAGCTCTGCGATCTTTCATCGTCCCTCCAGGACGGTACGAAGCAGTTCGTCGTAGGACTTCATCAGGGTGTGCGCGCCGGCCGAGCCGTCGTGGGACGCGGCCACCGAACGCGCGGTGGGGGAGAAGAGCAGGCCGCGCAACGCCTTCGCGGTCTGCTCGGGGCTGCGGCGGGGGACCATGACGCCGCCACCGCCGGCCAGCACCTCCCGCACACCGTCCACATCGGACGCGACGATCGGGCGGCCCGCCGCCAGCGACTCGAGGAGCGCGATCGGCATGCCCTCCCAGTCGCTGGTGAGCACGGTGACGTCCGCCGCCTCGAAGAGGTCGCGCACGTCGGTGCGGGTGCCGAGGAACCGGACCCTGCCGTCCGCGCGCTCCTCCAGTTCGGCGCGCAGGCTGCCGTCGCCCGCGAGCCACAGTTCGCAGTCGCCGGGGACCTGTGCCCACGCGGCGAGCAGCACGTCGTGCCGCTTCTGCGGTTCCAGCCGGGCCGGGCACAGCGCGACGGGCACCCCGGCAGGAGTCCCGAGCCGCGCACGCACCGTCGCCCGATCCGCCGTGGGCACCGACGGGAAGGCGGCGTTCGGGATCACCACCGAGTCGAGTCCGGCGTCGAGCAGGCGTGTCCTGGCAGCCGCGGCGACGGTCACGACGCTCGTCGACACCCGGCGCAGCACCCGGACCGCTCCGGGCACGTCCGCCTCGGCGACACCGTGGAACACCGTCACCACGGGACGTCGTGGCGTGGCGATGCGGGCGACCAGCGACGCGGACACGTTGTGCGCCAGCACGACCTCCGGCCGGAACGAGCGCACCGCCCTCCGCACAGCCCTGGCCGCGCGCACCACCCCCAACGGCGAACGGCGTGCCACCGGTACGTCGAACACGGGCACCGAGGCAGCGCGCAACGACTCGACGCGGAACCCGCCACCGCACGCCACCGCGGACTCCCAGCCGACGTCGCCGCCCGCCAGGGCCATGCCGGACACGAGCGCCTCCGCGCCGCCCGCGCCCATCTCGCTGATCACGTGGAGAACGCGCATCGGGGCTCCTCGACTGAACGCCGCTCGATCGCGACAGCGATGGCGACGAGTGACCACAGGGGCAGGTAGTACTGCTCGGACAGGAAGATCGAGGCGATCAGCACGGCGATCAGCGCCGCCTGCACGGCCACGGCCTCACGCCGGTCCGCCACGCGCCGCAACGCCCGTTCGCTCGCCACGAACCCGACCGCCACGAAGGCGACGAGCAGCGTGAACCCCGGCACCCCGAGCTCGGCCGCGACCTCGAGGAACAGGTTGTGCGCCACCGGGGTCTGCTCGTCGATCTCCGCGTTGTGCCCGGCTGACGCGTACTGCTGGCGGAACCCGCCCGGCCCGACGCCCAGCACCGGGTTGTCGGCGAGCATCCGCGAGGCCGCCTGCCAGCGCAGCATCCGCGTGTCGGCGTTGGTGCCCGCGATGTGGCTCTTCTCCTGCAACGCACGGGACAGCTCAGCCTGTGCGGCCGACGCGAACACCAACGCCGCCACCCCGGCGACAGCCGCCGTCACGACCACCGCGCGCACCGGCAGAGCCCGGCGCACGATCAGCCACACCAGCGCACAGGCCAGTGCGATCCCGCCGCCGCGCGAGAACGTCGCCGCGGCACCGGCCACCAGCACCGCGCCCAGCAACAACAACACGATCCGCGACGTGCCCCTAGCGGGCAGCGCGGCCAGCAACGGCAACGCCGCCACGAGGAAGAACGCGAGGTCGTTGGGGTCCTCCAACGGCCCGGTGGCGCGCAACGAACCGCCGGCCACGCTGAGCAGCCCGCCCGCCGCCGCCACGACGGCACCGGCGACCGTCGCCGCGAGCAGCGCCCGCACCGGCACCTCCCGCGCGGCCACGTCGGCGAGCACCACCGCGATCACCAGGAACGGCACCCACCGCACCAGGTACTCGAGCGTGAACGGCTCGGCCTCGTGCACCGCCGAGGTCGCCAGCAGCACCACCGCGAGCAACGCGACCACCAGGTGCAACGGGTGCGGCGACGGCAAACGCCGGTGCCTCCACAGGGAGAACAGCCACACACCGATCAGCAGCGCGGGGACGACCTTGGCCGACTGCCCGTGGACCTCCAGCAGGTACCCCTCCAGGGGCGCGAGCGCCACCGTCCCGCAGGCGAGGACGCGCAGCAGGACCGTCAGCCACATGCGACCGGATCCCGTTCGCGCAACGGGGAACCGGAGATCCGCGCGACGTGCTCGCCGGTGCCGACCACGTCGAAGTGCTCGCGCAGCGACGACAACACCCAGCCCAGCAGCTCGACCTTCTCCGCGCCGGGCACGGCCATGCCGGGGAAGAACTCCATCCCCGGCGCCTCGGCGCCCGAGAGCACGTCCGTCGGGTGCAGCAGCAACGACGGGGAGACCTTGCGCGCCAAGCACAACCGCAACGCCGTGCGGAAGTACCCGCGAGCCAGGCGGGGCGAGATCTGGTGCAGCTGCAACAGGTACGCGCCGTGGATCGGCACCCGCAGCAACGGCATCGTCGTCACCGGCAGCTCGACCAGGCCGTCCCGCCAGCGGTACGCCGTGTTGGGCGCACGGACCTTGCCGAACCCGCCGAACAGGTCCTCGCCGCCGTCCGTCGAACCGGCCGAACGGTTGTGGTAGGCCCGGGCCAGCGGCCCGATCCACGTCGGCAGCACGCTGGCGTCGTAGAGATAACCGCGCCGCCGCAACACGTCCAGCAGCGCGGGCGTGACGCTGTACCCCGGTCCGCGGAAGCCGACCGGCCGCGGCGCCCCGGCGGCCATGATCGCCTCCTCGGCCCGCATGACCTCCTTCTCGACGTCCTCGTCGGAGAACCGGTGCAGCCACGGCTGGTGCCAGAACGAGTGGTTGGCGATCTCGTGCCCGGCCGCGACGATCGACGCGACCGCCTCGGCGCCGTCGTCTCGTTCCGCGTCCGCGCCGACCACGAAGACCGTGGTGGTCAGGCGCTGTTCACCGAAGACGTCCAGCAGGCGCGGCACCGCCGACGGCAGGAAGCTCGGCCTGCCCTCCCACCGGGGATCGCCGTGCGTGCGCAGGTACGCCCACAGGTTGTCGAGGTCCAGCGACACACTGGCGACGGGCTTCACCGCTCACCTCCGGCGGTCACCAGGTCGGCGGAGGGCTTGCGCGCGGTGGACCCGAGCACCAGCACCCCGGAGACGACCAGCACCACACCGAGCACGACCCACCACTCACGCCCCGCCGCGATCTGGTCGCCCATCAGCGCGAGCCCGGCGGCCGAGCTGATCACCACGGTGGTCGCGTCCATCGACGCCACCGCGGACGTCGCCGAACCCCGTTGCAACGCTGAGGCGAGACACGCCTGCCCGACGAACGCGGCGAGCACCATCACCCAGGTCAGCGGGTGCAGCACCAGGTCGAGCAAGGGCTTTCCGGCGACGTTGCGCGCGGCCACCGCGACCACGGCGAACGCGATGCCGGCGAGCACCGGCGTCACCGCCTTGAACGTCCGCGCCAGCGGCAGCACCGCGAGAGTCAGCAGCCCCAGCACGACCAGCGCGGGCACCAGCGGGAGCTCACGGGCCGTGGACGGCGCAGCGGCCCCCGTCAGCAGCAGCAACCCGCACGCCATCACCACCAGCACCGCGATCTCGACGCGCCGGATCCGCCAGCCCAGCGCCACGACGCCGATCACGGTGGCGAGGCCGACCGCGCACGACGAACCGGCCTGCACCAGGTAGAGGGGCAGGTCCTCACGCGCCAGGAACGCGAACCCGAAACCGCCGACCTGACCGGTGAAACCCAGCAGGTACACCCGGTCCGACGCGAGGCGGGCGAGCAGCCCCACCCCGGTACCGGGACGTTCGTCGGCCCTCCGCGCGGCGACGGTCTGCGCGACTATCCCCAGGCCGTAGAGCACAGTGGACACCGCAAGTGCCAGATGACCGGACATGAGCGCGGACACTACGACACGCTTGTGCCGCAACACTTTCGAGCGATGTCCCAGGCAACTCTTTCGAGTGAACGTCTGCGGGATTTCCCCGGATTCGTCCGGATCGATGAAGTACCTTGCCGCGGTGCGGGAAACGAACAGCGTGACGATCGTCTGCGGCACCAGGCCAGAACTGATCAAACTCGCGCCGCTCGTCGAACACTTCGGCAGCGCGTGCACCATGATCTACACCGGTCAGCACTACGACCGCTCGATGTACTCGCTCATCCGCCGTGATGTGCCGGAACCGGGCGCCTTCCACGAGCTGCGGCTCGGCGGCCTGCGCCGGGGCGACCAGCTCGGCCGTGCCGTCTCGGCCGTGGACGAGGTGCTGGCCGCGCACCGGCCGGGCGCCGTGATCGTGCAGGGCGACACGACCTCCGCGCTCGCGGGAGCGTTGGCTGCCAACGCCTGCGACGTGCCGCTGGTGCACGTGGAGGCGGGCCTGCGCAGCTACGACCGCGCGATGCCGGAGGAGCACAACCGCGTGCTCATCGACCACCTCTCCGACCTGTGCTGCGCGCCGACGCCGCTCAACCGCGACAATCTCCTGGGCGAGGGCGTCGCGGACAGCCGCATCGCCGTCACCGGCAACACCGTCGTCGAGGCGCTGGCGCACGCGTTGCCGAGCGCGGACGAAGAAGAAGTGGTCCTGGGCGACCTCGGCCTCAAGCGCGACCGCTACGTCCTGGCCACGATCCACCGCCCGGAGAACGTCGACGACGCGGGCAACCTGGAGATCGTCCTGCGTGAGCTCGGCGCGTTGCCGCTCCCGGTCGTGCTGCCGCTGCACCCGCGCACCGCGCAGCGCATCACCGCGTTCGGCCTGGACAGGTTGCTGCACGGGCTGCAGGTGGTCGAACCGCAGTCGTACGGCGCGTTCCTGGCCCTGGCGCACGGGTCCGCCGTGATCGTGTCGGACTCGGGCGGCATCCAGGAGGAGGTGAGCGTGCTCAAGCGGCCCGTCGTGGTCGTGCGGCGCAGCACCGAACGCCCGGAGATCGAGGGCACGTTCGGCACGCTCGTTCCCCCCGGCCCGCTGGTCGGCAGCTCGGTGCTGGCGTGGCTGGACGACGTGGAGGGGCATCGCGCCGCACTGCGGGAGATCCCGTCGCCGTACGGCACGGGCTCGCCGTCGGAGCTGATCGCCGCGGCCGTGCGCGCCCGGCTGCTCTGACCTGTCCGGCCCGGAGCACCTCGCAGTCCGAGCCTGTCCGAGATCGTCCGACCCGTCTTCCGCTCACGACTCCGGCAGACCAGCGTTGACCGCGTTGGTGTTGGTCGAACTGGGAGGAGCGGACCCGTGAAGCGATTCGCGAAGCTGGCCGGTGAACGGCTCGTCGGACTCGTGCTGCCGAAGATCGATGCCGGTGCCTGCGTGCCGGAGCACGGGCAGTGTTGCAGGAAGGGTTACCGCTTCAACTGCAACGGCATCTGCTCGTCCGTGAGCAGCTCCTGCAAGTGACACAACGGGGTGCCGGCGATCCGTCGCCGGCACCCCGCCTGCTGCTTGGGGGCTGACGTGCTCGATCTCTTCGCTCGTGTGCTGCTCGCCGTCGTGTTCGTGGCGGCCTTCGCCGGCAAGGTCCGGTCCCGGCGGGGGTTCGCGGAGTTCCGCGACTCGATCGCCGCGCTGGTGCCGTTGCCCGCTCTGCCCGTCGCCGTCGTGGTGCTCGCGGGGGAGGCGGTGGCGGTCGTGCTGCTCGCTGTTCCCGGAACGCGGCTGGGGTACGGCGTCGTCACGGCCTTGCTCGTGGCGTTCTGCGGCGCGATCGTGCTGGCCGTCACCGGCCGGAAGCCGGTGCGCTGCAAGTGCTTCGGCGCGGGCGGGGACGTGCTCGGCCCCCGGCACCTCGTGCGCAACGGAGCGCTCGTCGCGGTGGCCGCGCTCGGCGCGTTCGTGCCGGCGCCTGTCTCCTGGGAGGAACCGTTGACCCTGCTCACGATCGCCGTCGTGCTGCTCGCCGTGGTGGTGGCGCTGCACGTGTTGTTCACGTACGGACTCGTGGCGAGGGTCCGGGAGCTGCAGGAGAACTCCGCGCCCCAGCGCGAGTCGAACCTGCCCCGTCCGGGCATGGTGGTCAAGCCGTTCTCGGTCGTGGACACCGAAGGCGTCCCGTTCACCGAGGCCGACCTCGACGGACCGGTGCACGTCGGCTTCTTCTCGGTCGGCTGCGGGCCCTGCCGGACGCTGACCGACGCCCTGATCGCCGATCCGCCCGCCGCCCGGTTCGTGTCCGTTGTGGACGGAGACCCGAGTGATCCCGGGGCCACCGCACGGCTTACCGGGAAGGTGAGTGCGCTGGGACGGGTGGCCGTGGTCGGCACGGACGATCCGGTGCTGTCCGCGTTCGAGGTCATGGCCTACCCGACGTTGCTGCACACGCACGGGGGAGTGGTGACGGCGTCCGGGATCAAGCTCGCCGACTTCGCCGGCGTTCCGGCGCCGGTGGCATGATCCGCAACGCCCTGGCGGCGCTGGCGTTGCCCTTCAAGGCCGCGCCGCTGCTCGCCGGTGGGACCCTCGCGCTCACGGTCGTCGCCGGTGCCGCGCCGGCCAGTGGCGCCTGGCTGACGATGTTGCTGGTCGACGAGCTGACGTCGCGCACGGCGAGTGCGGAGCGGGCCGCGTTCCTGGCGGTCGCGTCGGCGCTCGTCGGCGGTGTCGCCATCGCGTTGCTCTACCTCTGCGGGCATCTCGGCGAGGTGGTGCGCCAACGGGTCGCGGTGACGGTCGAGAGCAGGCTGTTCCGGCGCATCGCCACGCTGCCGGGGCTGGCGCGGATCGAGGACCCCGCGTTCCACGACCGGTTGCGGCTCGCCGAGCAGGCCGCGCAGGAGGCGCCCGGCACGATCTCGCAGTTCACCCAGGAGGTCGTGCGCTCGGTCGTGCTGCTGGCCAGTTTCACCGGCGCGCTGCTGGTGGTGTGGCCGCCGATGACGTTGCTGCTGCTGGCTTCCGTGGTGACGGCGGTGTTCGCCCGGCTGGCGACCGCACGGCGCGAGGCGTCGACGGAGGAAGCATGGGTGGCGACGGATCGGCGGCGGCTGTTCTACCGCGCGTTGCTCACGGACGTGCGCGCGGCCAAGGAGATCAGGCTGTTCGGCCTCGGCTCGCTGTTGCACACCAGGATGGTCGACTCGCTGGCCACGGTCAGCGGCGCGCGGCTGGCGGCGCAGCGCAGGGGCACGGTGGTGCAGAGCGCGCTGGCGTTGCTCGGCGCGGTGGTGGCCGGGGCGGGCACGGTCGTGGTGGCGCTCAACGTCGCCGCGGGCCGGTCGTCCGTCGGTGATCTCGTGCTGTTCCTCGGGGCGGTGGCCGGGGTGCAGACCGGGTTGTCCGGAGTGGTGCTGCAGCTCGGAGAGGCCGGGCGCGCGGTCCGGCTGTTCGGGCACTACCTCGACGTGATCGGTACCCCGGACGATCTGCCCGTGGGTGCCGAAGCCCCTGGTGTGGCGGCGATCGAGCTGCGGGACGTCTGGTTCCGCTACTCCGACGACGGCCCGTGGGTGCTGCGCGGCGTGAACCTGACCATCCCCGCCGGCGCCGCGGTAGGGCTGGTCGGCGTCAACGGCGCGGGCAAGAGCACGCTGGTCAAGCTGCTGTGCCGGTTCTACGACCCGCAACGGGGGTCGATCACCTGGGGTGGCGTGGACCTCCGCGACCTCGACGTCGTGGCGCTGCGGGCCCGGATCGGCGTGGTGTTCCAGGAGTTCATGACCTACGACCTGACCGCGGCGGAGAACATCGGCATCGGGCGGGTCGACGCCCTCGCCGACCGGGCGCGCATCGTTGCGGCGGCGCGGGAGGCCCAGGTCGCCGACACTCTGGAAGCGTTGCCGGACAGGTACGACACGGTGTTGTCGAGGACCCACGCGGACGAGGAGCGGACGGGCGTCACGTTGTCCGGCGGGCAGTGGCAACGGGTCGCGCTTGCCCGGTGCCTGATGCGCACCGACGCCGACCTGATGATCCTCGACGAACCGACGTCGGGTCTCGACGCCGAAGCCGAACACCGGGTGCACGAGACCGTGCGGCGGCACGCGGAGGGCCGGACGCGGCTGCTGATCTCGCACCGGCTGGCCGCGCTGCGCGGTGCGGGCCTCATCGTCACCCTGGCCGGCGGGCGGATCGCCGAACAGGGTGACCACGACGAGCTGATGAACGCCGGTGGTGAGTACGCCCGCCTGTTCCGGTTGCAGGCGGACGGCTACCAGGACGTGGGGGTCAACTGATGTGGGTCAGGGTCACCGTGCGGGGCAACAGCATGTCGCCGACCCTGCACGACGGGCAGAAGCTGCTGGTGCGCAGGCTCTTCCGGCGTCCACGCGACGGTGAGGTGATCGTGTTCCGGGTACCGGACCCCGAACTGCCGCACCGGGTCAAGAGGGTGGCGGCGGTAGCGGGCGATCCCGTGCCGTCGTGGCTGGCCGCCACGCTGCCGGGCCTCTCCCGCGTGCCGGACGGGTTCGTCGTCGTGGTGGGGGACAACCCGCGTTCACAGGACTCCCGTCAGCTCGGACTGGTCGACTGCGGCGACGTCGTCGGTGCGGTGCGGGGAACGTGAGCGCTTGCACGCCGCGACCCAGCGCAACCGCCAGCGCGTCGTGTCCCCGCCGCACGCCCGCGCGATCGCGAGCACCGTGTCCAGCCGGGGAAACCGGCGGCCGGTCAACGCGTCGTGCAACGTGCTGCGGGCACACCCCGTGCGGCGCGCCAGCTCGCGGTAGGACAAACCGACCAGCAGACGGAGATCGTCCAGGTCGATGGCGATCTCGGTCTTGCCCCCTGAGGTCATCCGGACTCCCGTGTAGTGGGTGCTTGGTCCCTCTCCTCCAGCCCACTGCATGGTTACCCGTTGGTGCGCGAGTTCGCTACTGGCCTCAGGACCAGGACCTAGGGCGTCCGCGCCTGCAGTTCGCTCTTGCGGCGGGTCAGCACCAGCGGCCCGTCCTCGGTGATCGCGACGGTGTGCTCCGAATGCGCCGTGCGCGAGCCGTCGGCCGAACGCAGCGTCCAGCCGTCCTCGTCGTAGATGATCCGGTCGGTCGTGGCGGCGAGCCACGGCTCGATCGCGATCGTCAGGCCGGGCTTGAGCTTCATGCCCTGCCCGCGCTTGCCGTTGTTCGCCACGTGCGGGGCCTCGTGCATGGTCCGGCCGATGCCGTGGCCGCCGAACTCCAGGTTGGTCTTGTAGCGGAACTCGCGGCAGACCTCGCCGATCGCCGCGGAGATGTCGCCCAGCCTGTTGCCCACCTGTGCGACGTCGATCGCGGCCGCCAGCGCCACCTCGGTGGCGCGGACCAGGCGCTGGTCCTCCTCGCGGGGCGTGCCGACGATGACGGTCATGGCCGAGTCGGCCGCCCAGCCGTCGATCAGGACGGCGATGTCCATGGTGAGCACGTCGCCGTCCTGCAGCACGTAGCTCTTGGGCAGGCCGTGCAGCACCGCGTCGTTGACGGCCAGGCAAGTCACGTTGCGGAACGGGCCGCGCCCGAACGACGGCGAGTAGTCCCAGTAGCAGGACACCGCGCCACGCTCCTCGATCATGTGACGGGCGTGGTGTTCGAGGTCGAGCAGGTTCACGCCCACCGCGGCCTTCGCGGAGAGCTCGTCGAGCACCTCCGCGATGAACTGGCCGGTGACGTGCATGCGTTCGATCTCGGTAGGGGACTTGAGCTCGATCAACGTGTTCCTCCATGAACGGGTTCCGGTATAACTATACCGCCTACGCGGGGTGTCGGCGAGCAAGGGCCGCGGACGTGGGTCCTGACACCGTGAGGCTGAAGATCACCACTCGTCAGGGGGACGCGCGTTGCGCGCGCGGGACGGCCTCACCATGGTCGGTGGTCATGAAGCAGGTGCTGCAGCACAGGATCGACTCGACCTTCGCCCACTATGACGTCAACGGCAACGGCGTCATCGAACTCGCGGACGTCTACGCGCTGGCCAACCGGCTGCTGCAGGCGTTCGGCGAGCCGGCGTCCTCGGAACGAGGCCGCGAGCTCGTGGAGGCCTACGACCGCTTCTGGGAGATGCTGGCCGACCACTGCGACACCGACCGCGACGGCAAGATCGGCCCGGTGGAGTACCGCGACGCCATGATCGAGGCGTTCGTCGAGGGCGGCCCGATCAACATGGACTTCCTCGAGGTCGTCCAGTCCCTGCTCGACCTCATGGACACGAACGGCGACGGGCGGGTCGACGCCGGCGAGTTCCAGGTCCTGCTGACGGCGCGCGGCCTGTCCCCGGCGGACTGCGGCAGGGCGTTCTCGCACCTCGACACCGACGGCGACGGCGCGATCAGCGTGCGGGAGTACGTGGAGGCCGTCCGCGACTACTACACGAACCCGGCCGAGGACACCCCCGGCAGCTGGCTGTACCCCAAGGCGCTGCAACGCGTCTGACCGGTACCACGCGCACCGCGGCTAGGGTGGCCCGATGGTCACCCGCGCGGAACGCAACGCCTCGAACCCCGACCTGGGAGTCCTCTCGGGCCGGCTGCTGTTCGCGGTGCAGCGCGAGCTCTTCGAGACCCTCGCCCGGCTGGGGTTCGGCGACCTGAAGCACCGCCACGGCGCGGTGCTCGCGTACCTGGACCCGGAAGGCGTGCGCGCGACGGACCTCGCGCAGCTCTCCGGGCAGCACAAGCAGATCATCGGAACGCTGATCGACGAGCTGGAGGCGCTCGGCTACGTCGAGCGCCAGCCCGACCCGAGTGACCGCCGGGCGAAGCTCGTCCGCCCCACCGGCCGCGGCCTCGCACAGATGCAGGCCGCTGACCGCATCATGGCCGCGATGCAGGACCGGCACGCCGAACGGGTCGGCGAGGACGAGTACGCGCGCTTCAAGCGCATGCTGGTGGACATCACCGAGCACCAGCGCCTGGCCGGCCGGCCCGCGCGGGACTGATCAAGCCCTCACCCGGCCGGGTGGCGCGTGCTGACGGGCCGCGATTACCGTGTTCCTCGCCACGGTCGGCCGACGCCCTGTATTTAGTCACGAATCATGACTATCATGGGTTCATGACTACTTCAGTGGAGCTGACCCGCTTCCGGGTGGCGCCGGAGAACGTCGAGGCGCTGCTCGCCGCCCGTCCGCGCATGATCGCCGACTTCGAGGCCGACCGGGCGGGGTTCCTCGGCGCCCGGCTCGTGCGGCTGCCGGACGGCGAATGGCTCGACATCGTCGAGTGGCGTTCCCCGCAGGACTACGCCGCGTCCAGCCGGAAGGGCCCGAACCTGCCCGGCGTCAAGGCGTTCTTCGACGCGATCGACTCGCTCGTCAGCGCCGAGGAAGGCGTGCTCTCCGCGTAGGGCCCGGCACATCCCCGCCTGAAAGAGGATCCCGATGTTTCGCAAGATCGCTTATGGCACCGAACCGTCCCAGCACGGTGAGCTGCACCTGCCGGTCGGGGACGGCCCGTTCCCGGTCGTGGTGATGATCCACGGCGGCTGGTGGGCCGCGATGTGGGACGACACGGCCGTGCAGCCGCTCATCTCCGACCTGGTGGGGGAGGGCTGCGCGGTGTGGAGCGTCGAGTACCGCCGCATGGGTGAGCCGGGTGCCGGCTGGCCCGGGACCTTCGCCGACGTCGCCCGTGCCGTCGACCTGGTGGCGGAACTCGACGCGCCCCTCGACCTCTCGCGCGTGGCCGTCGTGGGCCACTCGGCCGGTGGCCACCTCGCCACCTGGACCGCGCACCGGGCCGCGCTGCCGCCGGACGTCGTCGGCGCACACCCCTCCGTGCGGCTGGTCGGCGTGGTGTCGCTGGCGGGCGTGCTGGACCTGGTCGCCGCGGACAACGCTCAGCTCGGCACCGAACTGGCCGATCTGGACGGCGAACCGCCGCGGGGCGCGCCCGGCCCGTCCGGACCGGACCACTGGCCGATCGTGGCCGCCGGGGTCGGGCGCGGCATGACGCGCTTCCTGCTCGGGGCCTCGGCGGTGGAGGACCCCGAGCTGTACGCGGTGACGTCACCCGTGGAGATGGCGGACGGCGGGGTGCCGGTGCTGGCGGTCCACGGGCTGGCGGACGAGGTGATCCCCGCGGACTTCAGCCGGAGGTACGCGGAGCGGCACCCGCGGGCGGAGTTCGTGGAATCGCCAGGGGCCGACCACTTCCAGGTGATCGAGCCCGACGGGCACGCCTGGACGATCGCGCGGAAGTGGTTGGTGGACAAGCTTTCCTGAAGAGAAGGCCCGGTCGGGCAGACCGGGCCTTCGAGACTTCTGGACTTCTAGACGCAGCGGTAGCTGGACGCGGCCTTCGGGTCGCCGTGGACGTACCGCGAGCTCCTCGGGTACGCGCACAGGTCACGGGTCGAGTCGGCGGTGGCGGCGGTCAGCGTCGCCGGTGCCTTGCCGCGTTCGACCCAGTCGACGAGCTGGCCCAGGGCGTTGGTGGGCTGCGCGCCGTCGCCGCCGAAGCAGTGGTCGACGCCGGGAGCGGTGAACAGGCGGTAGAAGTCGTTCACGTACCCCATCCGCCGCTCGACCGCGTCGCGGTACTTCAGCGTGCCGCCGTGCGGGATCAGCTGGTCGTTCGTGCCGACGAACGTGATCAGCTTGCCGCCCGAGCGCCGGAACGCCGACAGGTTGGTCTCCGAGGTGCCGATGACGCCGTCGTACTCGCGCACCGACTGCCGGAACAGGTCGCGGAACTGCGCGTAGGTGAGCTTCGAGGTGTCGAAACCGGGCTGCTTCAACAGGAAGTTCTGCACCCAGAGCGCGGCCACCGGGAAACCGGGACCGGACGCGCCGGGCAGCGTGCCCGCGAGCCACACCGGGTCGGCGCCCTTCGGCAGACCGGGCCAGAGGGTGCGGCCGCGTTCGTCGGTCGGGCCGTCCCAGATCTTGCGCATGACGTCGGCGTCGGCCTTCGTCACGACGATCTCGTTGCCCTCGCACAGGATCTTCCTGCCGACGAGCTGACGAGGGTCGTAGCTGCAGCGGTCCGGGCGGTCGACGATGCCGTTGGTGACACCGTCGTTGGCGTCGCAGGCTTCCACGGCCGCCTTGCGGAACGCGTCCAGCACGCAGTTGCTGACGACATGGCCGTCATTGCTCTGCACGGTCTGCGGCCACAGCGTCGCGACGGCGAACTGGGACCAGTTCACGGCGGGCGCGTTGGCGAGGATGCCGTCGTAGTCGTCGGGGAACTTCTGTGCCTCCAGGTATCCCTGGCGGCCGCCGGTGGAGCAGCCGTTCCAGTAGGAGTACGTGACCGAACGCTGGTAGTGCTTGCGCACCACCTGCTTCGCGATGCCCGCCGCCTCGTGCACCGAACTGCTCGCGAAGTTCGTCAGCAGGGTCTGGTCGACCTCGCCGTTCTTGACGGCCCAGCTCGTGTTCAGGCCGTCCAGCACCCCCGCGTCGGTCGTCACGGCCGCGTAGCCGTCCCGCAGTGCCTGGGCGAACGGCGCTCCGGTGTCCCCGGCGGCGTACGCGCTGCCGCCGACGCCCTGCAGCCGGCCGGTCCAGTTCTGCGGCAGGCCGACGACGACCTTCACGTGGTCGTCGGTGTGCGTGAGCGTCACGGTGATTTCGCAGTGCGCGTCGCGGCTCACGGCGTCCACGGACTCGATCTTCGCGCCGGCCGGTGCGGTGACCGCGACCGCGGCGCAGTTCGGGGTGCTCGCCGACGCCGGCGCGAGTGGCGCCAGTCCGGTCAGGAGCAGGGTTGTGGCCAACAGCTTCGTCAGTCGTCTCACGCCGCGCGACGTTAGGCGGGGGTGTCGGACGGTCGCGCCCGTCAGATGACGCTGCCCGTGTACGTCACCGGACCGGGTGACAGACTGCCGCGCATGCGCGAGGTGGGCAACAGACGCTACCGGCTGGTCCGCGAGCTGGGGCGCGGCGGCATGGGGGCCGTGTGGCTGGGTGAGGACACCGTCCTCGGCCGCGACGTCGCCGTCAAGGAACTGCTGCTGCCCGCGGGAGTGCCGGCCGCGGAACGCGCCGTGTACCGGGAAAGGGTGCTGCGCGAGGCCCGCACCGCGAGCCAGCTCCAGGACCCCGCCGTCGTCACCGTCTACGACCTCGTCTCCGAGGACGACCAGACGTTCATCGTGATGGAACTGATCAACGCCCCGACGCTGGAGGAGTCGGTCGACCTCGACGGACCGCTCGGCACGCGCGAGGCCGCCACGCTGGCCCGGCAACTGCTCGGCGCACTGGAGGCGGCGCACTCGTCCGGCGTCGTGCACCGCGATGTCAAGCCCGGCAACGTGATGGTGCCCGGCAGGGGCACCGCGAAGCTCACCGACTTCGGCATCGCCCAGTCGCTCGACGACCCGCGCCTGACCGCCACCGGCACGTTGATCGGCTCACCCGCCTACATGTCCCCGGAACGCCTCGCGGGCGGCGACGCCTCACCGGGCTGGGACCTGTGGGCGTTGGGGGCCACGCTGTTCTTCGCGGTGGAGGGCCACGGCGCGTTCGACCGCCCGACCACCTCGGCGACGATCCTCGCGGTGATGAACGAACGCCCGGTGCCCCGCGTGGCCGGCCCGCTCGGCGAGCTGATCACCGGCCTGATGGACCCCGATCCCGCCCGCCGCCTCGGGGTTTCCCAGGCGCACAGGCTGATCGAGCACGCTCTGGCCACCGCAGAGGTCTACCCGGCCAGGCCACAGGTCGTCACCGGTCCCGTGGTGGACGGCACTCCGACGGTGACACTGCCCAGCGGACCGTTCGCACCCACGTCCGGCCCGATCTCCATCGGCCAGTTCGGCCCGGCCCCGGCCGTCGCCGTCCCGCCTGCCCGCAAGCGCTCGGTGGGCCTGATCCTCTCCGCGACACTGGTCCCGCTGTTCCTTGTGGGCGCGCTGGTCCTGCTGTACCTCACGGTGTTCAAGCCGATGTTCACCAGCTGGGGCCTGGGCGTGCCGGACGGCCCCGCGAGCACCGCCGCCATGCAACCGGTCCTCACCATCGGCCCGGACGGCGACCTGAAGGACGACACGCTGTCCATGGCGTTCCGGAACTCCTGCCTCACCTGGCTGCCCGCGAAGGACGCCCCGAAGATCCAGAGCAAGGACCGCGTCGGCTGCTACGCCGAGCACGACGTCGAACTGCTCGACACCGTCCTCGCCGACACCGAGACCGAGAAGGACGTGCCGTATCCCGGCGCCGAGCAGCTCACCAAGGTCGGTGGCACGGAGTGCACGCGCACGTTCCTGTCCGCCAAGGTGAACGGGCAGGACAAGGAGAAAACGTTGCGGTACTGGGTGATCATCCCGACCGCCCAAGCGTGGAAGGTCAAGACGGAGAACGGGTACCGCAGCTCGGACCGCCTCATCCACTGCTTCGTGGGCAAGGCCGACGGCGCCAAGCTGACCGAGCCGCTCATGAAGAACTGAGCGGTCACAAAGCGTCGGGCAGTCTTGTCTTAGATGGTGAGGAAACCACCAAGACGAGGAGACGAACACATGTCCTACCCGGAGAAGGTCTACTTCGGATCGACCGGCGAGGTCAACGCGCACTACCGTCCGGCGGACAGCCCACCGGACACCGGCCGTGAGGGCGACGGCATCCACTACCTCGCGACCACCGAGACCACGCGCGGCGAGTTCGGCCTGTACCGGGTCATGATGAAGCCCAGGGCGGGCGGGCCCAGGACGCACTTCCACCGCACGATCTCCGAGTCGTTCTTCATCCTCAACGGCACCGTGCGCCTGTACAACGGCGACAAGTGGATCGAGGCGGGGGCGGGGGACTTCCTGCACGTGCCGCAGGGCGGGTTGCACGCCTTCCGCAACGACGCCGACGCACCGGCCGAGATGTTGCTGCTGTTCACGCCCGGTGCGCCGCGCGAGGAGTACTTCGAGCGGCTCGGCCAGGTCGCGGCGGAGGATCGCGCCGCGTTCCTGGACAAGCACGACTCGTACTTCGTGGAGGACTAGACCCGCACCTCGATGGCCGACGCCGGGCACACCGCCGCCGCGTGCCGGACGTCGGCCAGGCGCTCCGCGGGCGGGCTCGCGTCCAGCAGGTCCACGAGACCGTCGTCGTCACGCTGGTCGAACACGTCGTCCGCGGCCAGCACGCACTGCCCGGCCCCGACGCACTTCCCCTGGTCCACCACGATGTTCACGCCGACCTCCAGGTGACGGGCAGCTCGGCCACGCCGCCGGTGAGCGTCGCGCGGACCTGGAGCTGGTCGAGTTCCTTCGCCAGCCGCATCTGCGGCAGGCGCTTGGCCAGCGCGGCGAACACCACGCGCAGCTCCGTGCGGGCCAGGGACGCGCCGATGCAGAAGTGCGCGCCGTGGCCGAACCCGAGGTGTGTCCTTTCCGGACGGTCCGGGTCGAACTCCTCGGCGTGGGAGTAGACGGTCACGTCGCGGTTGGCCGCGTTGATCGACAGGACCAGCGCGTCACCGGCGTGGATCGTCACGCCCGCGAGGTCGACGTCCTCCTTCGCGTACCGCAGCAGGCCCAGGTCGCCGGGGGCGCCGAGGCGCATGACCTCCTCGACCACCGCGTCGACGCGGCCGTCGGGGTCGGCGACGAGGGCGTCCCAGCGCGACCGCTCCGTGAGCAGGAACAGCACGCCGAGGCCGATGCGGTTGACCGTGGTCTCGTGGCCCGCGAACAGCAGGCCGACGCACAGCCGGACCATCTGCACGTAGTCGAACGACGGGTCTTCGGCCTGCGCGCGCACGAGGTCGGAGATGACGTCCTCGCCGAGCTGCCCGCGCTTGCCCTCGACGAGTCCGACCATGTAGCGGAAGAACTCCTCGCGGGCCGCGTGCGCCTCCTCGCCGATCTCGGTGCTCGCCATGCGCTCGGACAGCGACGCGAACAGCTCGTTGTCCTCCTCCGGCACGCCGAGCAGCCCGCAGATCATCGCGACGGGCAACGGGAACGCGAGCCCGCGGTGCAGGTCGACCACGCCGGTCTGCTCGTGCTCGGCGATCAGCTGGTCGAGGCAGGCGTCGACGAGCCGCTCCATGTTCTCGCCCAGCAACCGCATGCGCTTGGCCGAGAACGCCGGCGTGAGCAGGCGGCGCATCCGCGTGTGGTCGGCCTCCTCGGTCGCGTACTCGCCGGTCGGGCCGTCCTGGACGGCGGAGGTCGAGATGCGGGAGGCCTTGTCCGGTTCCGGGTGGGAGCGGCCGAAGCGCTTGTCGCCCAGCAGGAGGCGGACCTCCTCGTACCGCGTCACGAGCCAGGCGGGGTCACCCGCGGGCGTCGTCACGGGCGCGATCGGAGCCTCTCGTCGCAGCACCTCGTAGAGCGGAGCGAGATCGAGGACGTTCGGCCTGGCCAGTGGCAGCTTCAGGCGCTCTGCGTCAATGCTCATGCACCGACCGTAGCGCTTAATGGCAGTTGGTGCCAATAAAGATCCGAACGGGTGACGTGCTTGAATCACCCGATGACGGACGTTGCGACAGAAAAGCCTCGCCGTGGCCGGCCGCCGGTCAGCGACGAGCAACGTCAGCGTCAACGCCTCGACCTCTCCCGCCACGCGGTCCGGCTCTTCGCCGAGCAGGGCGTCGCCGCCACGTCGGGGGAGCAGATCGCGCACGCGGCGGGCGTCTCCGAACGCACGTTCTGGCGCTACTTCCCGCACAAGGAGAGCTGCGTCGAACCGCTGCTCACCAAGATGGTCGACGCCTTCTGCGCCGTGGTGCGGGCCTGGCCGCGCGAGCTCGAGCTGATCGACCACCTGCGCGAGGCCTACAGCCCGCTGCTGGACGCGGCGTCCGACGAGGACATCGAGGCCGTCCTCGCCGTCGTGCGGCTCACCCACGGCGAACAGGCGTTGCGCGCCGCCTACCTGATGCTGCGCGAACGGGCGGAGGACGCGCTCGCGGAGGTCCTGGCCGAACGGGCCGGGCTGCCGCAGGACACCATCGAGGTGCGCGTGCAGGCCGCCGCCATGAGCGCGGTGCTCAAGGTCGCCACCGACGACGTGGCGAGGGCGGCGGCCGGCGGCGTCACGAGGGACACGCTGGAAGGCCACCGCGAGCAGATCGCGGCGGCCCTGCGCGGCCTCTCCCGGATGCTCTAGAGGCTCAGGCTCGTCAGGGCCACGATGAACGTCACGATCAGCGCGAACACGATCAGCACACCGACCGCGCCCGCGACCAGCAGGCCCGATCCGGCGGACCGCCACGGGGCGGGCGCCGCCGTCTTCACCACGCCGCCCACGACCAGCGATCCGAGCGCGATCCAGACGAACGAGTAGGCGTACTCGCCGCCCTGCCAGCCGAGCGATCGCATCGCGTCGGTCAGGAAGGCGGTGAAGGTCAGCACGAGGAGGACGGCGGACGTGGCGAACCCGGCCAGTGCGGCGAGGCGGCCACGGTCGATTTCGGTCACACGTCGAGAGTGCCGCTACTGGTGAGTGGCGGCATCGGTACAACTACTCAGCCGTGAGCAGCCCTTCGACCCGTTCGCGCAGCGCGTGTGCCACCGAGTCGAAGCCGTTCTTCACGTACTCGCGCTGCGCCGCGAACACGGCGTCCGCGTACTTGCCGGTGAACGTCTCGAACGTCCGGTAGCTGCACCGGTCATCTGACAGTGGCGTGACCACCTGGTCGCGCACCCCGAGCAGCCCCGGGAACGTGTCCCCGGTGTCGTAGCGCAACAGCCGCGGCGGCTCGACCACGCGGATGTACTCCCGGCTCACCCAGGTGCCCTCACCGCCGTCCGGTTTCGGGAGGGTCAGGTCGATCGGCGAGCCGACGGCCAGTGTCGTCGCGACCGCCCGCGTGTAGGGATTCCACTGTGGATAGTGCGGGTAGTCGAGCAGCACGTCCCACACGAACGCGGCGGGCGCGTCGATTTCCACGACCACGGACTCGATCAGGTGCTCGCTCATGCCGGCATGTACTCCCCGCCGTTGACGTCCAGAACGGCGCCAGTGACCTCGGAAGCGTGGCGCGACAACAGGTACAGGACCGCACCGGCGCAGGCCTCGTCGGTCGGGACGCGGCCCAGCGGGCTGCGGGCGGCGATCTCGTCGTAGACGTCCTGTTCGGTGATCCCGCGCGCCTCGGCGGTGAACTTCAGGTAGAAGCGCACGCCCGGTCCGTCGAGCCAGCCCATCACGGCCTGGTTCGCGCGGATGCCGTGCTCGCCCAGTTCCAGCGCCAGGAACTGGGTCGCGGTCGCCATCGCGGCCTTCGCCACGGCATAACCGCCCTCGCCACGCATCGGTTTGCGGGTCGTCATCGTGCCGACGTTGACGATCGAGCCGCGCCCGGCGGCCTTCATGTGAGGCACCACCTCGCGCGTCACGTTCAGCGCGCCGAACAGGATGATGTCCATCGACCGGCGGACCGCCTTCTCCGGCGTCTCCAGCAGGTCGAACCAGCCGGGGTGCCCGAACGCCGAGTTCACCAGGCCGGTGATCGTGCCGAACCGGTCGACGGCCGTCTCGACCAGCCGAGCCACCTCGTCGGGCCTGCGCACGTCACACCGCACGCCGACGGCCTCGCCACCGGCGGCCGCGACGTCCTTCTCCACCTGCTTCATCACGTCGGCGGACCGCGCGGCCATCACGACCTTCGCGCCCTCGGCGGCGGCGCGGACGGCGAGCTTCGAGCCCAGGCCGGGGCCGACGCCGGTGATCACCACGACCTCGTCTTGCAGCATCACAGGTAGACCTCCGAGTAGAAGGCGAAGTCACGGTCCAGCTGGTCCTCGGAGAGCCCGAAGTCCTGTGGTGCGTAGGAGTGCGAGCCGTGCCGTTCGGTGCGGTTCTGCTCCAGGTAGGCCTCGAACGCCGCGTCGTCGGCGGGACCGGCGGGCAGGCCCAGCGCGTCCAGCACCTGACGGGCGACCTCGAGCGGTTTGCTGACGGTGTCGGCGAACCGCACGTCCACGAACCGGCCGGGACGCGCGGACCGGGCCGCCGCGAAGCCCTGCAGCGTCGTGGCGAACCTGCGGGACCAGTACCGTCCGATGTGGACGGTATCGACGTTCTCGCTGTACTGCGAGGACATCGCGCGCACCATCGACGCGTACGACGGCACGGCGTTGACCGGCGAACGGTGCGTCATCACGATCTTGCAGTCCGCGAACTCGTCCAGCACGGTGTCGACCGCGGTCAGGTGGTGCGGCGACTTCAACACCCACGGCAGCGAACGACCGGGGTTCTGCCACTGCAACACCTGCAGCCACTCGCGCAGCTCGCGGTAGGCCGGGCGTTGGTCGGCCGACCGCAACCAGTCGCCGTAGGAGGGCACCCGGTAGAACGAGTCGAAGCTCATCGACACGAACGTCCGGTCCAGCAGGATCACGTCCTCCTCCGGCCCGTCCCACACCACGGTGTGCAGGTCGCCGAAGTCGGGGGAGAGCTGCGAGAACACCTGCATGCGTTCCTGCGCACGACGTTTGCGCTGCTCGGCCTCCGGGCTCTCGCCGGGGAACGGCAGCGGGTACGCGACCTCCCACGACAGCGTGGACGTCACCTGCGGGGAGGCGGCCAGCAACCGGTGCAGCAACGTCGAACCCGTGCGCGGCAGACCGCAGATCTCGGCCGCCACGCTCACCTCGACGTCGAGCACGGAAGGGTTCGCCCGCTGCAACGCGCGCAGCCGCAACCGGTCGGACAGCAACGCGGTCAGCCGGTGCTTGGTCAGCTCAAAACCCAACGGGGACAACGCCGCCTCGGTGTTGAGGCTGCGCACGAGCACGTCCAGCGGCTCGCGGAACCAGTCGTCGCCGAAGTCGGAAAGCCCGGTCTTGGCGGAGGCCTTCTCCAGCAGTTCCGCGACGTTCAGCGCGGTCGTGACCGTCATCGAACCTCCTCCAGGGGCACCACGCGGCACTTCGGAATTGGGTGTTCCGACGCGCCGAGCCAGCGCAGCAACGCGGTGCCGGAACTGTGGCCGCAGGTGTCGATCCAGTTGCCCACACCGGGATCCTCGGCGGCGACCACGATCGTCAGCCGGCCGTCCCGCACCGTCGCCGTGTGCTTGTTGACGGTGATCTTGCGACGGTGGTCGAGGGACTCCATCCACCAGTTGTCGAGCTGGAAGTTCCAGTACGGGCAGTCCGGCACGTCGGTCTCGATCACCCACGCCTCACCGGGTTCCAGCACCCAGTACCCGTGCAGGTAGAAGATCTCCGGATCGCCGCCCGCCCGCTGGAACATCTCCTGGCCGAAGTCGGGCAGCTCGTTGGGGCGCGCCATGAACGTCCGCGTCCAGTGCGCGAACGTGGCCGCGGTGCCGTGCACCGACAAAGCCGCTCGCTGCAACGCTTTCGCGAGGAACTCAGGGGTGAGAAGAGCGGGTTCGGCCGGCCCGCCGATCTGGTCGATCTGCCACTGACCGGGAACCTCGGTCGTGCGGTCGAGGTAGGTCTGGCGCACCACGAGACCGGTGGAGTCGGGAGCGAGCGGCAACCAGTTGCCTGGCTGTGGATCGGCGCTCGCGATGATCTCCACCGTGCCGTCCGGGGCGATCGTCAGGCCGGCGTCGGTCAGCTCGCCGGTCGACGCCATCGTGCCGTCCTTGGCGTACCGGTTGGCCTTCGAGCCGATGCTGAAGTACGCGATGGTGCCGCGCGTGCCGGTGATCCGGTAGTTCCGGTCGCCGCGGACGTTCGCGGACAGGTAGACGTTGTCCGGGTTGTCCGCGCCGATCTTCACGAGGTCGAGCTCGTGGAAGCGCGGGAAGTCGGGATCGGCGTTGTCCAGGCAGGAGTACAACATCTCGCGCGTCAGCCGGGCGAGGTACCGGTACCCCTCAGCGCGGTCGAGCGGGGTGTCCGGCGCCCCGTCTGACAGCACGACCTCGCCGGCCTTCTCCAACGCCCGGCAGAACTGCGACCACGCCTGGTCCGGCACTGAACGCCTCCCGAATCTAGAACGTGTTCTAGCTGAAGCTACACGATTTTGGACAACGTTCAACAGACGCCGAGCGCGCGAAGCCGCTGCAGTACGACCTCGGCCGCGGCCTGGGGTTCCAACGCCGTCGTGTCGAGCCGGACCTCGGGTTCCAGGGGCGGTTCGTAGGGCGAGTCGATGCCGGTGAAGTTCGCGAGCTCACCGCGGCGAGCCTTGCGGTACAGGCCTTTCGGGTCGCGCCGCTCCGCCACGGCCAGCGGTGTGTCGACGAAGACCTCGCAGAACTCGTTCTCGCCGACCAGGTCCCGGGCGAGCGCCCGCTCGGCCCGGAACGGCGAGATGAACGAGACCAGCACGATCAGACCGGCGTCGACCATCAGCGCGGCGACCTCGGCGATGCGCCGGATGTTCTCGACGCGGTCGGCGTCGGTGAACCCGAGGTCGGAGTTGAGCCCGTGCCGCACGTTGTCGCCGTCGAGCAGGAACGTGTGCCGGCCCTCGGCGTGCAGCGCCTTCTCGACGAGGTCCGCGATCGTGGACTTGCCCGCCCCGGACAACCCGGTCAGCCACACCACGCACGGCCGGTGCCCGTTGCGCGCGATCCGGGCCCGCTTGTCGACCGTGAGCGTCTGCCAGCGCACGTTCGACGGGCTCAGCGCGAAGTCGATCATCCCGGCGCCGACCGTGGCGTTGGACAGCCGGTCGAGCACGATGAACGACCCGAGGTCGCGGCTGGTCCGGTAGCTCTCGAACGGCACGGGTGCGTCGAAGTGCACGTTGTCGACGCCGATCTCGTTGAGCCCCAACGCCTTGGTCGCGGTGAAGCCGACCGTGCGCGCGCCGATCTTGACGAGGTACTGGCGGCCGGGGAGCAGTCCGGTCTCGTTCAGCCAGACCAGCTTCGCCTGGAACGAGTCCGCGATCCCCGGTGGGTCGTCCGCGGCGCCCAGCACGTCGCCCCGGCTGGCGTCCACGTCGTCCGCCAGCACGACGGTGACCGACTTGCCGGTCGGGGCCTCGTCGAGGTCGCCGTCCATCGTGACGATCCGGGCGACCCTGGTGGTCCGGTTGCCGAGACGGACCGTCTCGTCTCGTTTCAGATTGCCTGCCAGCACGCGCCCGGACAGGCCTCGGAAGGTCGCATCGGGCCTGTTCACCCACTGCACGAGGAAACGAGACGAGACGTCTCGTCTCGGCGCGGGCCGGACCGATTCCAGCCACTGCAGCAGGGTCGGCCCGTCGTACCAGGGCGTGAGCTCGCTGCGCCCCACCACGTTGACGCCCTCGGTCGCGGACATCGGCACGCAGGTGACCTCGGTGAAGTCCAACCCCGCGGCCAGCTCCGCGAACTCCCCGCAGACCTCGTCGAACACCGCCTGCGAATACCCCAGGAGGTCGAGCTTGTTCACGGCCACGACGACGTGCCGAATCCCCAGCAACGACGCGATCCGCGCGTGCAGGCGAGTCTGCGCGAGCACGCCCTTGCGCGCGTCGAGCAGCAGAACCGCCGCATCGGCCGTGGAAGCCCCAGTGACCATGTTTCGCGTGTACTGCTCGTGCCCCGGGGTGTCCGCGACGATGAACCGCCGCGCCTCGGTCGCGAAGAACCGGTACGCGACGTCGATCGTGATGCCCTGCTCGCGCTCGGCGGCCAGCCCGTCCACCAGCAGTGCGAAGTCCAGTTCGCCGCCCCGCGTGCCCACGCGCCTCGAGTCCGCCTCCAGTGCCGCGAGGTGGTCGGCGTAGAGCAGCTTCGACTCGTACAGCAGCCGGCCGATCAGCGTGCTCTTGCCGTCGTCCACGCTGCCGCAGGTGATGAACCGCAGAAGCTCCATCAGAAGTACCCCTCCCGCTTCTTGCGCTCCATCGACCCGCTCTGGTCGTGGTCGATCACCCGCCCCTGCCGTTCCGACGTCGTCGCGGCCCGCATCTCCTCGACGATCTCCGCGACCGTGCGCGCCTCGCTGCGCACCGCGCCCGTCAGCGGGTAGCAGCCCAACGTCCGGAAGCGGACCAGTTCGACGCGCGGCTCCTCGGCCAACGGCATCCGGTCGTCGTCGACCATGATCAGCGCGCCGTCGCGGTCGACCACCGGTCGCGGGGCCGCGAAGTACAGCGGCACCACGGGGATCCGCTCGCGCTCGACGTAGCGCCAGACGTCCAGCTCGGTCCAGTTCGACAGCGGGAACACCCTGATGCTCTCGCCGGGCGCGACCCGCGTGTTGTAGAGCCGCCACAGTTCCGGGCGCTGGTTCTTCGGATCCCACTGGTGTTGCGCCGTGCGGAAGGAGAACACCCTTTCCTTGGCGCGCGAGGCTTCCTCGTCACGCCGTGCGCCGCCGAACGCGATGTCGAACCGGTGCTCGTCCATCGCCTGCCGCAGACCCTGGGTCTTCCACAGGTCGGTGTGCCGCGCGGAGCCGTGGTCGAACGGGTTGATGCCCGCGGCCACGCAGTCCGGGTTGCGGTGCACGATCAGGTCCAGGTCCAGTGAGGCGACGGTCGAGTCCCGGAACGCGATCATCTCCCGGAACTTCCACGTCGTGTCGACGTGCAGCAGCGGGAACGGCGGCTTCGACGGGTGGAAAGCCTTGCGCGCCAGGTGGAGTAGCACCGAGCTGTCCTTGCCGATCGAGTACAGCAGCACCGGGCGCTCGCTCTCCGCGACGGCCTCGCGGAAGATGTCGATGCTGTCGGCTTCGAGCTGGTCGAGGTGGTTCACGTGAGCACCCCCGCGAGTTCCGGACGGCAGATCAGCAGGTCGGGCAGCCACGGATCGGGCTGGTTGTAGACGAGCGGGCGGCCGTCGGCGCGGGAGGCGTGCAGGCCGGCCGCGCGGGCCACGTGGACGGGCGCGGCGGAGTCCCACTCGTACATGCCGCCCGCGTGCAGGTAGGCGTCCGCGTCGCCGCGCACCACGGCCATCGTCTTCGCGCCCGCACTGCCCATCGGCACCAGCACGGCACCCAGCTCCTCGGCGACCCGCTGGGCGAACGCGGGCGGGCGGGTGCGGCTGACCACGATCCTGGGGCGGCGGTGGGAAGTGCGTGGAGCCGGGAGCAACGCGGGCACCGCGACCGCTCCGGCCACGAGGTCACCGCGTTCCCACAGGGCGACGTGCACGGCCCAGTCGGTGCGGCCGGGCTCGGCGTACTCGCGGCTGCCGTCCAGCGGGTCGATGATCCACACCCGGTCGGCGGCCAGCCTGCGCGGATCGTCCGGCGCCTCCTCGGACAGCACCGCGTCGTCCGGCCGGTGCTCGCCCAGTTGCGCGGCGAGGAAGAGCTGGGCGACGTGGTCACCGCCGCTCGGTCTGACGCTCACCAGCAACCGGCCCGTCTCGGTGGCCAGTCGTCTCGCCAGCTCCGCATCGGTCTCCGCCATGCACCCGAGGTTAGCGGCCAAACCGAACAACGTTCAATATGCTTCTGAACGTTGTTCAAGTTAGGCTGAACGCCGTGAGCACCGAGCAAACGGCCTGGGGTGACGCGGAGGGCAGGCGGCGCGACATCCTGTCGTCCGCCGAGCTGATCCTCGAGCAGCAGGGCTACGCGGGCCTGACCATGCGCGCGATCGCGGTCGGCGCGGGCGTCAGCTCCGGCACCGTGTACCAGTACTTCTCCGGCAAGGAGGACGTCTTCGCGGCGCTGATGGAACGTCGCTTGGACGAGCTCCAACGCACCCTCGCCCAGGTGGACCGCGGGCTGGGCGTCGCGGGCGTGCTCAGGGAGATCGAGCCGCAGATCACCGAGTTCTGGCGGCGGTTCGGGCGGTCAGCGGCGCAGTGGGAGGCCAAGGTGCTCTCCGGCGGCCGCCGGGGCAAGGAGGTCGCGGACTCGGCCCAGGACTACCGCAAGACCCTCAAGGCGCTCGCGAAGGCGTTGCGCGAGACCGCCGAGGCCTCGGGCCACCGGTTGATCGACGACCCCGCGCTGCCGCACTGGGTCTGGGACTCGCTGATCGGCCTCGCGGACGACCTGCTGCTGCAGGGCGCGCGGATCAACCGGGTCAAGCCGGCTCAGCTGGTCGAGTTCGCCACCGGCGCGATCGAACGCGGCATCATCGCCCGCTGACGGGCTGGTCGTAGCGGCGCCGGATGCTCGTGCCGAGGATGCTGACGTCGGCGCCGTAGACGTGGATCGAGATCGCCACGGAGCTGGAGTTGTTGCACACCTTGTGGATGTCACCCGGCGGCACCAGGTAGGCCGCCACGCCCTCCGGGGTCTTGTTGACCCGCAACGGGATCAGCCGATCGCCGCGCAGCCGGTAGGTGGTCTCTTCCTCCTCGCCGACGTACGTGCCGACGACGCACCACGAGACGTGGTCGTGGATGCAGGTCTCCTGGCCGGGTAACCAGACCAGTGCGACGACGGAGAAACTGCCGTCCGGCTCGACGTGCAGGACGTGCTGGCGGTAGGCGTCCGGGTCTGGCTCCCGCTGCGCGGCGCTGAGCAGGAACGGGTCGGTGAGGTGCCCTTCGAGCGTCCTCGCCACGCGCGCCGCGACGGCCGCGTCGTCGCCACCACGGGCGATCGCGGCGCGGAGCGAGCCCACCAGGAGCGTGGCCGTGGGGGAGAGCAGGCTGTGCGTCATGAGCGGGTTCCTCCTTTGAGGAAGGGAGATCAGCCGATCAGCGCCGTGCCGGTCAGCACGAGGACGACGATCACCGTGGTCGAGAGCAGGCCCAGCAGCAGGACCGCGGGGCCGGAGCGGATCAGGGAACGCAGGCGCACCGCCGTGCCGAGCGCGAACATGCCCGCCGCCAGCAGCACGTTGTCGACGAACGTCGCCGTGGACAGCACGACGTCGGGCAGCAGACCGGTCGCCCGCACCGCCGCCATGGCGAGGAAACCGACGACGAACAACGGCACGATCGGCGGGCGTTGGCCGGAAGTGGGGTACTTGAGGCGTTCGGCGAAGCTCACGGCGGCGAGCATCGGCGCGAGCAGCACGACCCGTGTCAGCTTCACCGCGACGGCGATCGCCAATGCTCCGGTGACGGGCCCGGCGGCGGCGACGACCTGTGCGACCTCGTGCACGCTGCCGCCCGCCCACACCCCGTACTGCGAGGGCGTGAGGCCGGTCAGCGGGAACAACGCGGGCAGGCCGAACATCGCGACGGTGCCGAACAGCGTGACCAGGCCGAGCGCCTTCGCCACGTCCTCCTCGTCCTGCTGCCGCACGCTGTTCATGGCGGCCACCGCGGACGCGCCGCAGATCGAGAACCCGGTCGCGATCAGCAACGACAGGCCTTCGCTGACCCCGAGCACCCGCCCGAGCCACCGCGTGACGACGAACGTCACGACCACAGCGATGACCGCGAGGATCAGGATCTCGTAACCGAGCTTGAGCACGTCCTGGAAGACCAGCTTCAACCCGAGCAGCACCACGCCCAGGCGCAGCAGGCGTCGTCCGGCGAGCTTGATCCCGGGGGAGACCGACTGCGGCAGCGTCACGACGTTGGCCACGACGGCGCCGAGCAGCACCGCGACGGTGAGCGCGCTGACCGAGGGGTACAGCCAGGACACGACCATCGCGACCGCGACGCCGCCCGCGACCAGCGCGAGGCCGGGCACCAGCGAGTCGGCCGTGCGCGGAGTCGTCCTGACGATGCCCATGTCATCAACGATGACCAGTGCGGGCTATGTGCAGTAGACGGCCATTTCTTGGGGGCCTATAAGGCGCACTTATGCGTTGGCCGACGCGGAGATCAGCGCGTCCACGGTCGCGCGCATGATGGGCAGCTTGATGAGGTCCGGCCACGTGTACAGCGCGGTCAGCCGTTGCGCCGCGGACTCCACCTCGACGGCGGTCAGACCGGGGTGCTGGAGGAACGACAGCAGCAGCCTGGGCACCAGCGCAACGCCCAGACCTGCGGTGACGAGGCTCTGGATGGCCAGGTTGTCGTCGGTGGAGCAGGTGATGTCCGGGACGAAGCCGGCCTTGTCGCACGCCTGGTGCAGCGCCCGCTGGCACCGCACACAACCGGCGATCCAGCGTTCCTCAGCCGCTTCGGCCAGTGACACGCGCTCCCGTCCGGCGAGCCGATGTCCCGCAGGTACGAGCAACGCCAGCGGCTCGCGCAGCAACGGCACGCTCAGCATGCCGTTGACCGTGGCCTCGTCCTGCGGTTCGTCGAGGTAGCTGAAGCTCAGCACCAGGTCGACCTCCCCGCGCCGGAGCAGCGCGAACGAGTCCGGCGGCTCCTCCTCGACCAGCTCGAGCCGCAGTTGAGGCCGTTCCTCGGCGAGGATCGCCGCCGCCGCGGGCACCAGCGACACGTTGGCGCTCGGGAACGCGCAGATCCGGATCGTGCCGATGTCGTGCGTGGCTATCGCGCTGACCTGCTGGTGGGTCGTCGCCAGCTGGTCGAGCAGCTCCGACCCGCGTTCCGCGAGGATCCGGCCGGCCTCGGTGAGGTGCAGGCCCCGGCCCGTCCGCACGAACAGCGGCCCGCCGACCTGCCGTTCCAGCGTCCGCATCTGCTGGCTGACGGCGGGCTGGGTGCAGTGCAGCAGCCGGGCGGCGGCGCTGAACGATCCGGTCCTGGCCACCGTCGCGAAGACCTCGAGCTGGCGGGTGTCGAACATTCCCGCACTGTAGATGTCACTTCCCGGTGACGAGCGAGTCCAGCGTCGCGCCGTTGTGCTCGCCGCAGTGCCGCCGGGAGGCGTCGAGCGTCATCGGCTTCTCCGCCTCGTCCGGTCTGCCGACCTGCCCGAAGAGCCGCCTGAGCAGCTCGACCTGCTCGTCGAGACCCGCACGCAGGAAGTCGCCGCAGCTCGACCGGACGGTCAGCCGGTCGTCCGACGGCATGAGGTCCACCGGCCCGAGCACGAACAGGAACGCGAGGATGATCGCGAGACCGAACCCGATGACCGCGCCGCTCGCGGAGCTCTTGCGCGGGGCCAGCCAGTTCTGCGCCTGCTCGACGAACGGCTCGGCCGGGGAGAGGTCGGTGTCGATCCAGAACTCGAGGCTGTCGCCGCCGGTCACGTCGAACTGGACGTGCCCGGCGGCGAGCATGATGCGCACTATCTGCCCGCGGTCGTACGAGCCGGCCCAGAACGGGTCGGACCGCACGAGCACCAGGCGGTCGGGCAGCAGGAACACGACGTCGCGCTCGCCCCTGGCGAGCCGCTCGGTCTGGCCGGGGCCGACGATCGTGCCTGCCAGCCGTGCCATCACGAGGGCGTGTTCGTGCTCGTCGAGGGCCTCGGCGGCCGACGACCACAGATCGGGTTCCACGTCACTGCTATCGCTGCAGGCGGGGACCAGAGTTAGCCGCGGGCGCCGAGGTTCCTCCGAATGCCGTCCTAGAAGGTCAGCTTCCAGGAGTTGACGTAGCCGGTGTCCTGCGCCGCCACGTCCTTGACCTGCAGTTTCCAGGTACCGTTCGCGACCTCGCCCGACGCGTTGACCGTGTAGGTCGCCACGACGTTGTCAGCTGAATCACTGCCGGAGTTCTTGAGGCGGAACGCGGTGCCGTCCGGGGCGATCAGGTCGATGACGAGGTCGCCGCGGTAGGTGTGCACGATGTTGACGTCGACCTTGAGCGTGGCCGGGGCGTTGCCGGTGACACCCGAGACCGTGATGGGGCTGGTCACGGCCGCGCCGTTGTCCGGGATGTTCACGTCGGCGGTGTTCTCGAACGAGTTGCCGGGAGGCGTGCCCGTGCCGACCGCGGCCAGCGCGTCGACGCGGCCCTCACCGAAGAAGTTGTTCTTCGCCGTGGTGCCGGAGCAACGGCTGTCGGTGCAGTTCAGGTCGTCCGCCTGGCCGGCCAGCAACGTGCGGAGCTGGGCCGGGGTGGCGGTGGGGTTGGTCGACTTGAGCAGCGCGGCGACACCCGCGACGTGCGGGGAGGCCATCGACGTGCCGGACTTCGAGCCGTAGCGGCCGCCGGGGACCGTGGAGTAGACGCTGTCGCCGGGCGCCGCGATGTGGATCTTGTCGGTGCCGAAGTTGGAGAACGACGACTTGGTGTTCGTCGAGCTGATCGACGCGACGCTGACCACGCCGGCCACCTCGGTCGGGACGCTCAGGCAGGCGTTGGTGACGGTGCGCGTCACGGGAGTGGAGTCGTTCGGGCTGGTCGCGTCACGGGACTTGTTCGCGAGGTTGTAGTTCTCGTTGCCCGCCGCCGCGACGTTGAGCACGCCCTTGCCCTCGGCGTAGGCCACCGCGCGCTTCACGCCTTCGAGGATCGCGTCCTGGTCGGCGTTGTCCGGGCAGTTGAACAGCCACGGGTCGGTGTAGTAGCTGTTGTTGGTCACCTCGAAGCCGCGGTCACCGGAGAAGACCATGGCGCAGATGGTGTTCTCGGGGAAGAACAACCCGCTCGGCTTCTCGGCGATGCGCACCGACGCGATCTTCACGCCGGGGGCGACACCGACCATGCCGCTGCCGTTCTTGGCGGCCGCGATCGTGCCGGCGACGTGCGTGCCGTGCGTGTCGGTGTCACGCCACGAACCCGCACGCGTGTCGAGCTTGCCGTAGGCGCAGGACGCCGAGTTGGCGGAGTCGAAGTTCGGCTTGAGGTCAGCGTGCTGGTCGTCGACACCCGTGTCGAGCACACCGACCGTGACGCTGGAAGACCCCGTGTTGACCGCCCACGCCTTGTCGGCGCCGATCTGCGTCATGTCCGAGCGCAGCGGCTCACCGGTGGCAGGCGTCGCCTGAGAGGGGTTGGCGGGAATCGGCGGGTTGGCCGACTCGGCGGGCACGTCGGTCGTGCGGGTGGCGCCGACCTTCTGCACACCGGACACGGCACGCATCTTGGTGGCGAAGTCAGCGGCACCGGAGTGCGCGACGATGACGCCGATGGCGTCGTAACTCGTCCACACGGAACCACCGTTGCCGCTCACGGCCGTCGCGGCGCCGGAAGTGGCTCCCGGCGCCGTGATGACCAGATAAGCACGCGTACCCGCGGCAGGTGCCGCCGCGGCGGGTGTGGCCGCCGTCAGCGCACCGGCGCCCACGGCCGCGGCGATGACCGCGGCGCGCAGGCGAGATCGTGAACCCAGGAACACGGATTCCTCCAACTGCTCAGCGGGCGATGCCCGCGCACTTCGCGCGGGTGCAGGGGCCCGTCAGGTCATTAGAGGACGTTCCGCGTGATTCGGGACGCCTGCTTCGAGAAATGCCCCGTTCGGCTCACGACGAACGTCGCACGTCAGGCGCGGGGCGCGAGAAGGCTGACGAAGTGGTTCATGTCGGCCTGCACGCACGCCTCGTCCGCGTGCTTCCCGCTGCAGCCCGGCGCCCAGCCGCTGCCGTCCCCGTAGTCGTGCAGCTGGAACGGGATGCCGTTGGCCCGCAGGTTCGCGGCCGTCACGAGCGTCGTCTCCCTCGCACGGTTCTCCAGGACGGCCTGGATCGGGTTGACCGTCAGGTCACCACCGTTGCCGGTGTACAGCGCGATGCCCATGCCTCGCAGCGTGTGCGTGTTGTGCGCCGGACTCTGCGCGTTCCAGACGCCGTCGAACGGCCAGAACGGCGACCCGAACACCGCGTCGGCGTTCACCGTGGGGGTGCCGGACCCGGGACTGATCATGGTGGAGGTGATGGCCGCGCGGATCTCGGAGTTCCGCAGGTCCAGCCCACCGGAGAAGCTTCCGACGTGGCTGAACAGTTCGGGCCGGTGCTCGGCGTAGTGCAACGCCCCGAAGCCACCCATGGAGTGCCCGACGATGGCCCGGTTCGCCCGGTCCGGTTTGGTGCGCAGGTTGGCGTCGACGAACGGGATCACCTGCTCCAGGTGGAACGTCTCCCAGTTCTGCGGTCCGGCGGCACCGGGGTTGACCCAGTTCGAGTACCAGCCGCGCCCGCTCCCGTTGGGCTGCACGGTGATCAGTTCCGCGTTCTCCGTCGCCTTCTCGACCACGCGCTGGTTCCACTGCGAGTCGGGCCGGTCGGGGTGGCCGTGCAGGTAGTACTGGACCGGGTAGCGCTTGGTCGTGCTGTAGGCGGACGGCAGGGTGACGACGATGGCGTGCCTGCCGGGCTCCTGGCCCGCCAGCAGGGTCGGCGTCGGCACCTGGTCCGTGGACACGCTGAAGACGAACGTGCGGCGGTTCTCGTCGACCCACCGCGGCTGGCTGGTCACGGTGAGGCCGAAGCCGTCGGTGAGGTGCGGTGGTGCCTCGTCGGCCTGGGCCGGGGGACTGGACAACGCCATCACGGTGGTGAGGGCGGCGATCGCGCGCAATCGGGCTGCCATGCCTTGATCATGGTGTTCGGGCTGGTGGGAGGACCAGGCCAGGAGACCGGCCATAACTGGCCGGTCGGTCACAGTCCTGGGCAGATCAGGCACGTCTTGTCGTCAAAGTGCGTGCGGCAGAGTCCGTGCTCATCCGCCGATCGTGGTGAGGCTCGTCGGCAGGCGTTCGAAACCGCGCAGGATGCGGGTCGGGCGGCGGCGCGCTCCGGGCAGCGGGGCCAGGTCGGGGAAGCGGTCGAAGATCGTGCGCAGGCCGATCTCGCCCTCCATGCGCGCGAGCTGGGCGCCGAGGCAGTAGTGGCGGCCGGCGCCGAACGACACGTGGTCGCGGGCGTTCGGGCGGCTCACGTCGAACACCGACGGGTGCTCGAACACCTCCGGGTCGCGGTTCGCCCCGGCCAGCACGGTCGTGACGAGCTGGCCGCGGCGCACCGGGATGCCGGCGACCGTCGTGTCGCGGGCGCACATGCGGCCCGTCAGCAGGACCGGCGGGTCGTACCGGAGCACCTCGTCCACGGCGTTGGCCCACAGCGACGGTTGCGCGCGCAGGGCTTCGAGTTGCCCGGGATGCTCGGTGAGCAACGAGATCCCGTTGCCCAGGAGGTTGACGGTGGTCTCGAAACCGGCGGCGAGCACCAGGCCCGCGGTGGCCTTCAACTCGCGTTCGGACAGGCCCTCGCCGTCCTCGCGGGCGGTGATCAGGCGGCTCAGCAGGTTGTCGCCCGGATTGGCGCGCAGGGCGTCGAGGTGGCGGGAGAGCCAGGTGTCGAACGAGTTCAACCCGGTCTCGACGTCGCGGAACACCCGCCAGGACAGGCCGAGGTCGAGGCTCGGCGCGGCGGCCGCGCCCAGTGCCAGCACGGTGGAGCGCTCTCGCGGTGGCACGCCGAGGATCTCGCTGATCACGGTGACCGGCAGCAGGCCGCAGTACGTCTCGATCAGGTCGACCGGGTTGGCCGGGTCGAGGCCGTCGAGCAGCTCGTCGGCGATCTCCTGGGTGCGCACGCGCAGCTGTTCGACGGCGCGGGCGGTGAAGACGCGAGTGACGAGCTTGCGGTACCGCGTGTGCGCCGGGGGTTCGACGGCCAGCAGCGACGGCGGCTGGACCGGGTGCATCACCTCGGTCGCGGACCAGGCGGCGAGCTTGCCGAGGATGCCGGCGCCGAAGCGCGGGCGGGCCGTCACGAACGCGTCGTCGGACAGGACCGCCTTCACGACCTCGTGCCGCGTCGTGGTGTGGCCGATCTTCGTCGCCGCGAGCGGGCCTCGGGCGCGGATCTCGTCGAAGAGGCCCGTCAGGTCTGCGCCGGTGGAGGCCTCGACGGTGATGCGGCCCTGCAGGTCGCCGCGGCGGGCGGCGAGGCGCAGGACGGCACGCGGCAACGCGTGGCCGATGCTCCAGCGCACCGCCGGTTTGACGTGCTGCTCAGCCAGGCTCGTCACGGTTCGCAGCGTGCCCAGTGCGCCGCCGTGAGTCAAGGTCTCGGCCATCCGGTCGAATGCGAAGTCCACTTGGGACCAACTAGTACCGTGCCGCGCCATGGAGATCCGGGCGCTGCTCGACCGCATGGACGACGACCGCTGGCGGACCGAGGTCGAGGACTTCGCGCGGGAGCAGGCGATCACGACGTTCGGCGAGCTGGTGGAGCTGATCACCACGGCGGAGGACGGCGGGGTCGTGCGGCAGGGCTACCGGGTGTTCTCCCTGGTGAAGGCGGACGACGAGGTCTACCTCGGCCTGCTGGGGCACCCGCATCACCTCGTTCGCCAGGCGGCGGCGAGCATGTTCCGCGGTGAGGACGCGCTGAGGTACGCGCACGAACTGCTGCCGCTTCTCGCCGACGAGGACCATTACGCGCAAAGGGAAGCGTTGTGGGCGTTCGGAACCATGGGCCCGGACGTGCTGCCGTTGCTGCGAGAAACCCGCCGCACGGCCAAAGGCGCGCTGCGCAGGGGTGCGTTGGTCGGCATCGCCGAGGTCGCCGGACCCGACGGGTTCTCGCCCGAGGACCGCAGGGTGGTCGACCGGTTCATCCGCTCGAAGCTCGAGGACGACCTGTACAGCGTCGACGAGATGCACCTCTGCGGCGGCTGGTACGCGATCAGGACCGACGACCAGGCGGCCGTCCTCAGCGTCTGCGGCTTGCAGGACCCGGTGCCGGTGACCAAGGTCCTCGGCGCCCAGGCGTGGAACAACGACCACCACGCGTGGTCGAAGGACGAGCACGTCCGGTGCGCGAGGGTGTACGTGACGGGCGCGTGGGACGGCTGGACGCTGGTGTTCGGCGAGCCGTTCGAGCACGGAACCCGTCCGGTGACCGAGATCTGCGCGGTGCTGAGCGCCGTCTTCGGCGAGGCGCACTACTACGGCGAGAGCTGCGGTGACGGCTGGACGGCGTGGTGCGTCGCGCGGCAGGGCGAGATCGTCCGCTACTACGACGCGTTCAAGGCCGACGAGCAGATCGGCGCGCTCGACGTCGAGGACGGCTGGTGCCTGCCGCACGACCTCAGCGAGGAGAACGACGATCTCGACGACATCTACGCCACCGACGTCGCCGAGGAACTGTCGGTCGACCCCCGCTACTTCGAGGGCGACGTCGAGGGCCACGGCGTGCTCGCGCTGACCCAGTGCGGCCGCACTTACGGCTCTCCCAAGGGTTACCTGCAGGTCATCCTGTGAGGGCGTGGATCACCGGCACCTCCAACGCGCGCACGGTCTCGTTGTCCGCGTCCGTGATGACTCCGGCGACCTCGGTGAACGGCAGCACGGAGAACCGTGATGCCGTGCCGATCTTCTCGGAACTGGCCAGCACGTAGGTGTCCGCGGCCTGGTGGGCGAGCGCGCGCTTCATCGCGGCCTCGTCCGCGTCACCGGTCGTGAGGCCCGCTTCGGGATGTACGCCCGTGACGCCGAGGAAGAAGAGGTCCGCGTGCACGCCCCGTGCGGCCTCCACGGCTGCGGCGCCGCACGCGACCATCGAGTGCTTGAAGAGCCGACCGCCGATCACGTAGACGTCCACGTCCCGATGCTCTTCGAGCGCGCTCGCGATCGTCGGACTGTGCGTGACGACCGTGGCGTGCAGATCGAGCGGTAGCGCGCGCACGACGGCGAGAGTGGTCGTGCCGCCGTCGAGGATCACCGTGCTGCCCGGTTCGATCAACGCGGCGGCCGCCAGTGCGACCCGTTGCTTGCCATCGACCTGCACGCTCTGACGCGTGGCGTAGTCGGCGATAGCGGGGGATACGGGCAGTGCGCCGCCGTACACACGTTGGCAGAGGCCCGCCGCCGCGAGATCGCGCAGATCACGACGGATCGTGTCCTCGGAGATGCCGACTTCGACGGCGAGGTCCTTGGCGACGATCCGGCCGTCGGTACGCAGCCGTTCGAGCAGCAGGTCACGGCGTTGGGCAGCCAACATGCACGTTTCTCCTTGTTTTTGCCGAGTGTTGCACATTATGGTCGGTCGCATGCTGATTCTGATCGCAGGGCCCTACCGATCCGGCACCGGGGACGACCCCGAGTTGATGGCGCGCAACCTCGAACGACTGGAAGAGGCCGCGTGGCCGCTCTTCCGCAGCGGCCACGTGCCGATGATCGGCGAGTGGGTGGCGTTGCCGGTGTTGCGCGGCGCCGGGGGCAGCTCGCCGGCGGACCCGATCGCGTCCGAGATCATGTACCCGACCGCGGAGCGCCTGCTCCAGCACTGCGAGGCGGTGCTGCGGCTGCCCGGCGAGTCGACCGGTGCCGACGAGGACGTGCGGATCGCCCGCGAGCGCGGACTTCCGGTCTACCACCGGGTCGAGGAGGTCCCTGGCTACCGCGCCGCCTAGCCCCGTGCGGCGGCGACGAACTCGCGCATCCGGCCGTGGTCCTTCACGCCGCGGCTCGACTCGATGCCGCTGGACACGTCCACGCCCCAAGGCTTCGCGACGTCGATCGCCTCGGCGACCGTCTCCGGCGACAGCCCGCCCGCCAGCAGCCACCGGCCGGTGGGCGGGTTCTCGGCGAGCCGCGTGATGTCCCACTGCTCGCCCGACCCCGCGACGGGGGAGTCGATCAGCAGCAGCTCCTCGCCGAACGCCCCGGTGCGCACGTCGGTCTCCGGCCCGAGCGCGGTGGCCCTGACCAACCCGAACGGGAGAGCCGAAAGCTCGTCGAAGGCATCGCGCGGGTAGTCGCCGTGCAGCTGCAACGCGCGCACGCCCGTCTTCAGCGCCAGCTCGCCGGCTTCGGCGGCCGTGATGCCGCGCACCACGGCGACGGTGAGGACGTGCTCGGGCACCTCCGCCACGAGCCGCCGCGCCAGGTCGACGTCGATCTGGCGCGGACTGGTGGTCAGCACGAAACCGACGGCGTCGGCGCCGGTCTCGACCGCCACGGCGACATCGGACTCGGTGCGCAGACCGCAGAGCTTCACGAACACACCACCGATCCTACTGATGTGGCCACGAACGCACTGTCACGCAGCTAACAGTCACAAGCGAGCGCGCTGTCCGGTCCTACTTAATGGAAGAGACGGGCAACGGAGGCCGTGATGACTGAACAGCGAATCGCCACATCGGTTCTGGTGATCGGAAGCGGTGGCGCCGGACTGCGCGCCGCCATCGAACTCGCCGAACGCGGCGTCGACGTGCTGGTCGTCGGCAAGCGTTCCAAGGCCGACGCGCACACCGCGCTCGCCGCCGGTGGCATCAACGCGGCACTGGCGACGATGGACCCTTCCGACACGTGGCAGCAGCACGCCGCGGACACCATCAAGGAGAGCTACCTGCTCGCCAACCCGGAGATCGTGCGGGTGGTGACCGAGCACGCCGCACGGGGCATCGAAGACCTCGAACGCTATGGCATGCCGTTCGCGCGCGAGGAAGACGGCCGCATCTCGCAACGGTTCTTCGGCGCGCACACGTTCCGCCGCACCTCGTTCGCCGGGGACTACACGGGTCTGGAGATCCAGCGCACGCTCGTGAACCGGGCCGCGCAGCTGGACATCCCGATCCACGACACCTGCTACATCACGCGGATCCTGGTGCGCGACAACGTGGTCTTCGGCGCGTACGGGTTCGACCTCGACACCGGCAAGCGGTACGTGTTCCACGCGGACGTCGTGATCCTCGCGGCGGGCGGGCACACCCGGATCTGGCGCCGCACGTCGAGCCGCCGCGACGAGAACACCGGCGACTCGTTCCGCCTGGCCGTGCTCGCGGGCGGCAGGATCCGCGACCCCGAGCTCGTGCAGTTCCACCCGTCCGGCCTGATCGAACCGGAGAACGCCGCCGGCACGCTGGTGTCGGAGGCCGCGCGGGGTGAGGGCGGCATCCTGACGAACGACGCGGGCGAGCGGTTCATGGCCCGCTACGACCCGCAGCGCATGGAACTGTCCACTCGCGACAGGATCGCGCTCGCCGCGTACACCGAGATCAAGGAAGGCCGCGGCACCCCGAACGGCGGCGTGTGGCTCGACGTGTCGCACCTGCCGCGCGAGCAGATCATGCAGCGGCTGCCCAGGGTGTACCAGACGCTGCTCGAACTGCAGATGAAGGACATCACGCGGGAAGCCGTCGAGATCGCCCCGACCGCGCACTACTCGATGGGCGGTGTGTGGGTGTCACCCGCCGACCACTCGACGGGCGTGGAGGGCCTGTACGCGATCGGCGAGGCGTCCAGCGGCCTGCACGGCGCGAACCGGCTCGGCGGCAACTCGCTCATCGAACTGCTGGTGTACGGCCGGATCGTCGGCGAGGCGGCGGCCGAGTACTCGGCTTCCCTGAGCGCGCAACAACGTTCGCACAGCGCGCTCGACGAGGCGCGGTCCGAGGTGGACGACCTGCTCGCCGCCGACGGCCAGGAGAACGTCCGCGCCCTGCAACGCGCGCTGCGCAACACCATGACCGAGCACGCGGGCGTCGTCCGCGACGAAACCGGGCTGCGCAAGGGACTCGCCGAACTGGACGAGATCGAGGAACGCATCCGCGACGTCGGCGTGCACCCCGACCTCGCCGGGTTCCAGGACCTCGCCCACGCCTTCGACCTGAAGTCGTCGGCGCTCTCCGCCCGCGCGACCCTGGAGTGCGCTCTCGAACGCCGCGAGACGCGCGGCTGCCACAACCGGTCGGACCACCCGGACATGGACCCCGCGCAGCAGGTGAACCTCGTGTGGTCGGGTCCCGGCCGGATCGAGCGGGAGGAGATCCCCGCGGTGCCAGAGGAGATCGCGTCGCTGATGCGGGACGTCGACACCGCCGGCAAGCTGGTCGAGTGACGAACGGGGGCGGGAGTCGACACTCCCGCCCCCTCGCGTCCATCAAGGACGTTCGCCGTGCTGCGCCCGCAGGTGCTTGCGCGCTTCCAGCTCGTCCTGCTCCACCACGGTCAGCATCGGCTGTCCGGGAGCGCAGAACATCGTGACGACGAAAGCGGATTCCTCATCGGTCAGGTGGTTGCCGTCCTGGTAGTGGATGACGTCGCCGCCCGGCTCCCAGAACGTCCCGCCCGCGTGGACGACCCGTTCCGGCTCGCCCTCCAGCTCGAAGACGATGGCGCCCTTGACGACGTAACCGTAGGCAGGACCGGAATGCCGGTGCGGCGGCGCTCCGGGGCTCGACGGCGGCAGCGTCACGAGGAGCGTCATGGCCTCGGCGCCGTCCGGGATCTGGGGCGCGCCCGGCACGGTGCCGATGACCTCGATGTTCGGCGGCGGACCGCTTTCGTCGGGGTTGTCCAGGTGATGGCTGTGTTCGTGGCTCATGTCAGAAAAGACCACGCAGCTCACCGATTTGTGACAGCGTCGGGCTTCCCCGCCGGAAGGAAGACCGTTGTCCGAGGAGATCGCGGGCTGGGAGCTGTCCCGTCACGGCGACCGGGAGAGCTACCGCAAGCGCTTGGCCAACGGCGTCACCGTCCACGCCCGGTGGGAGGGCGCCGGCACCGTCGAGGCGTACGTCGAGCCCGCCGGCATCGGGCGCACGCTCACCCGCAGCCGCAAGGAGTTCCGCGACAGGGAGGCGTTCTTCACCGCCGCCCGGCTCGTCGTGGACACCGTCGCGAACCTGCCGTCGTTCCGGATGGGCACCGAGACGCACGCGGACCACGTGCTGACCGGCGAGGTGGCCGGGTCCGTCGACACCGTGCCGGGATCGGGCGGGGTGCCGGAGGCCGAGCTGACCTTCACGCTCACCGACGGCCGTTCGATCACGCTGATCCTCACCGAGGACCAGGCGGACGACCTCACGTCGAGCATCTACTCGCTGAGCAAGCACGTCTGGTCCGAGCAGCGCGAGGAAGAAGAACGCGCACCGGCGACCGAGGCGGAGGTGCCGGACGTCAACGAGGTCGACGCCGGACCGGACAGCCCGCACGAGCTGATGACCGTGCTGGAGGAGAAGTTCGGTGTCACGCGGGACTTCATGCTGGCCCACGTCGACTGGTCCGCCGTGGTGGTCGTCGGGGAACCCGCGGTCAGCACGCTGCTCGACCGCGCCGACGAACTCGCCGAGGCCGTCGCGCCGAGGTGGTTCCCCGGCGCGACGGAGCGGCCTGGCGAGGTCTGGGTCGTGCTGTACCGCGACGTCACCCGCTGACGGGTCAGAAGGGCTGTCCCACAGCGGACACCACCCGCGTCGTCACGGAGGTCGTGCCGATGACCTGGCCCTGCTTCAGGCCCCACGCGTCCTTCGCGAGGACGGTCCTCGACCCGAGGTACTCACCGGTCGTCTGGTCGATCACGATCTGCTCGGTCGTCTCGTTCTCGGTGACGCCGAACGCGGTGCCGCTGCGACTGTCGATCACGGCTGCCTTCTCGACGATCTCCAGCTTCGGCAGGTAGCTCAGGGCCTGGTAGACCGAGGACCGCACCTGCGCCGGGTACACACCGGTGTCCAGGCCGTCGTTGATCATCTGCAGGAAGGTCAGGCCCTCGTTGCCCGCCACCTCGTCGCGCAGCTTCCGGTACAGCTCGCGAGGGTCGAGGGGGAGGGAGGCGAGGTACTCGGGCGACGGGTCGCGGAAGCTCGGCTCGATCTTGTCGTGCAACGCGGGCCCGCCGGTGGAGGTGAAGTCGCCGTCGGTGTGCAGGCCCTCGGGCACGTCCCGCGCGTTGCCCGCCTCCGACCCGATCAGCCACTGCCTCTCGCCGGTCTTGCCGTGCCGGTAGAGCCACGTGCCCGAGCGGTCGGACGGGATCCACGTCTGCAGGGTCTGGTCCTGCAGGTACATCCACCTGTGCCCGGCCTCGGTCACCGACCAGCGGGCGTACTGCAGCACGTAGAGGGCCTGGCCCGGCTCCAACTCCGCGTCGCCGGTGTGGGTCGCGGCCTGGTGGAGCAGTTCGGCCGCGGCGGCGCTGCCCACGCTCGGGCCCCTGTCACGCGACATCAGCGACGGCGCGACCAGGGCGGCGCCCGCGATCACGACCATCGCGGCGGCCGCGGCCACCACCGGGATCCGGCGCCGGCGCCGGGACGCGAGCGGGACGACCTCGCCGGACTGCTCGGCGTCGATGCGCGCCAGCAGTGCCGCGCGTCCCCGCTCGAACGCCTCATCGCTCATCGGGGCGACGTCCGACATCGCCCACTTGACCGTCTCGTCCTCGACCTGACGCGTCTCGTCACGCATCGTCGTCACCCTCCTGTCCGTTGATCCTCGCCCGCAGCCTGGCCCGCGCCCGGAACAACCGGGTCCGCACCGTCGCCACCGGCGTCCGCGTCACCTCGGCCACCTCGGCCGCGCTCAGGTCGGCCCACGCCACCATCAGCAGCACGTCCCGTTCCTCGGGCCGCAGGTCCGCGAGCGCCTCGCTCAGGTCGCTCATCAGCGACTTGGCGTCCACCACCGACGCCGTCCGGTCGTCGACGTGGTCGGCCACCGCGCGTCTGCCGTGATCGCGCGCCCACGCCCGCAGGCGCCGGCCCTCGGAGCGCACGTGCTGGCGCAGCAGGTTCGTCCCGATCCCGAACAGCCACGCCTTGACGCTCGCGCGGGCCGGGTCGAAGCTCTCACGGCGTTCCCAGGCGATGAGGAACGTCTCGGACACCAGGTCGTCCGCGATGGCGGCGTCCACCCGCAGCGCCAGGTAGCGGTGCAGGTCGCGGGCGTGCCGGTCGTAGAGCTCGACCCAGGCATCCCTGTCCAGAGGCTTCGTCACCCCCGGCCCTCCTGTTCGCGCCGGTGGCGCAGTCTCGGTGCTTACGGAACTTATTGGCCGATGGGCGCCAATGCATTCCCGGTTGATCGGTGTGACCTGCCTCGCCGGATCATCGGCAGCTCGACGAAGCGGTGGGAGAAGTCGGCGATCCCGATGGCCACCACCGTCGTCGCCAAAGCCATGACCAGGCCCGATGCGCCCGTCAGCAGCACGATCGAGTGCGCGATCGCCTGCACCAGGTAGATCGAGTAGGACCGTTCGCCGAGCCACACCATCGGGCGAGTGGACAACGCTCGCTGCAGCCGGCCTGGAGCCAGCAGCGCCGGCAGCACCAGTCCGGTGGCAACGGCGTAGATCGGCACCACCGACACGAAACCGGGCACGGTGCCGTCCAGGGCGCCGGAGATGAGCGGGACGGACAGGTGCACGCCCAGGAACAGCAGGATCACCCACGGCGTCGTGAACGGCCTGATCAACGCGAACCCCCGTTTGTCGTTCATGAGCAACGCCAACGCGCACCCGACGAGAACCGTGAAGTAGTGGACCGACCAGCCCTTGGGGTCGGAGGACACGGTGAACGGCACGACGGCCAGCGCGAGCGCCATCAGCCCGGCGGTGACGGCAGGTCGCCAGCGGGGCAGCAGCGCGAACGCCAGCAACGGCCACACCAGGTAGAACTTCTGTTCCACGCCCAGCGACCACGACTGCCCGTACGCGCCGCCGTGCCCGAACTCGTTGAGGAACGTCAGGTACAGCGGGAAGTCCTGGCCCAGCGGGTTCTGCCGGAACTGCCCGGCGACCAGCAGGCCCGCCGCCGTCACGAACAGGACCACGAAGTAGACCGGCAGGATGCGGAACGCCCTGCGGCGGTAGAAGTCCTTGAGGCTGATGCGCCCGGTGCGCGCCTGTTCGCGCAGCAGCAACGTGGTGATCAGGAACCCGGACAGCACGAAGAAGACCTGCACCCCGAGCCATCCCTGCAGGAACCCCGGCCCGCCGTAGTGGAAGAACACGACCATCAGCGCGGCGATGGCGCGCACACCGTCCAGCGCGGGAAAGCGCTTCAGCGCAAGGAACTGCTCGTGGGTCATGCTCCTCCTTGACCGATGACCGCGTCCGCGTTCCCATGAGGACTGTCACATCCCCTTGCGGGAACGGCAAAGCGTGCTGCGGTCAAGAAGTCAGCGTGAACGAGATGCTGTTGATCAGCCGGCTCGCCGACGAGATCCCGCCGATGTCCGTCGAGGCGTTCGAGTCGGGCCGAAAACGTCTGCTGGCCCGGAATCGCTGGGTGGCCGCACGCAAGGTGGTGCGCGTGCTGTGGTTCGTGGCGCTGGCCGCGGTGCCGATCTCTTTGGCAGGCCTGGGTTTCTACTTCCTCGACTTGCAGGTCTACCGCACGGGAGGGGAGGCGTGGCTGCAGGGGCACGCGCTCTACGTCGACTTCCCGGGCTCCCTGGACGGTCCGCGCCTGCCGTTCACCTACCCGCCGATCGCCGCGGTGATCTTCAGCGGTCTGACGTTCCTGCCGGTGTGGGCGGCGAACTCGCTCGTGGTCGTCGTGAACTTCCTGTGCCTGTCGGTGGTCAGCGTGCTCGTCACCGCGCGGCTGACCGGGCGGGCGAACGTCGTGTGGACCGTCGGGCCCGCCGTCGCGGTCCTCGGTGTGGCGCTGGAGCCGGTGATCTCGACGTTCCTGTTCGGGCAGGTCAACCTCGTGCTGATGGCACTCGTGGTGGTGGACTGCCTCGCGGTGCGCGATCCGCGGTTCCGCGGCCTGCTGGTCGGAGTGGCCGCCGCGATCAAGCTGACGCCGCTGGTCTTCCTGCTGTACTTCCTGGTGCGCAGGGAATGGCGCGCGGCGGCGATGATGCTGGTGGCGTTCGCGGGCATGGCTGTGCTGGGCTTCCTGTTCGCAGCCAAGGACTCCGCGGAGTTCTGGTTCCACGCGCTGCTCGACCCGGGCCGTGCCGGTGGTCTCGCGTACATGGCGAACCAGTCGTTGCGCGGTGTGCTGCACCGGATCAACCCTGGGGAGCACGCGGAGTCGTTGCTGTGGCTGGGCTTGTCGCTGGTCGTCGTGACGCTCGCGGTCGTGGCGGCGTACCGGGCGCGCACCGAGGTCGCGGCGCTGACCGCGATCGCCACCGCGGGCCTGCTCGTCTCGCCGGTGTCCTGGTCGCACCACTGGGTCTGGTGCGTGCCGGCGTTCCTGGCGCTGGGTTTCACGCGCACGCGCTGGGCGTGGCCGACGCTCGGCGCGTTGCTGGTGATCTTCCTCGTGCACCCCTTCACCTGGCTGCCGAGCACCGGTGACAAGGAGATGCTGTGGTCCTGGCAGGAACACGTCTACGGGGACGCGTACACGTGGGTCGCGATCATCGGCCTGGTGACGGCGGCGTTCACCGCCACCAGGCCGGAGCTCAGCAGCGCCGCACGCGCACCGCGCCGCGGCTGGACTCCACGTTCGCGAAGCTGAGCCGCTCGGGGTCCGCGTCGCCGAGCACGACGCGGACCTCGGCGTTGACGTTGATGTTCCGCCTCTCCCCGCACGCCGCCCACTGGATCTCGTCCGAGTCCGGGCGGTAGCGGGTCTGCCAGCTGCCGCTGAACGGCCCGGTGAACGGCTGGCTCACGCTCGCGGTGGGCGAGGTGCCCTGCAGGTAGGTGCTGACCCGGCTGAGCCCGGTAGCGCCGCTCTGCAGGTGCGCATAGCCCTCGTAGGTGGTTCTCGCGAGCCCGTAGGTGGAGCCCTGCGGCACGTTCACCCGCAGGCTGATCTGGCAGTTCTTGCGCGCGTCGAGCGGTGACGAGCCGTTGCCCGCCCTGGCCAGGAACGTGTGGTAGCCGATGGTGAACGTCCGGCCGTCGGTCTTGACGTCGGCGTCGCCCGCCGCGCAACCCGAGCCGTTGACGGTCACGACCTCGAGGACGGGTGCTTCGTCCTGCGCCGGTGCGAGGGCGGACAGTGCGATGAGTGCTGCCGCTGCCGTGGTGAGCATGAGGAACCTCTCCGAGGGGTCCGTGGCGGCGGCAGCACCAGACGCTACGACGAATCGCGGTTCGTCAACTGACGGTCACCTGACGATTCACGGCTTGAACGCCAGCAACTCCTCCTCGACGCCGGTCCTGACCACCACGCACGTCGACTCCGGCACCTCCTGCCACGCCCCGACCAGGTCGGCCAGCGGCTCGGACACGATGAGCCGCGAGTCGTCGGTGAGGTGGTGCAGCGCCGGGTTGTCCGGGTACTGGCGACGCAACGTCGACACGTCGGTGCTGTGGTAGAGACTGCGCGACTTCCCTCGGCTCGAATACCGGAACGCCCAGGTCGTCGACCCGTCCGTGACCGCGACCGTCATCTGGACCGGGTACTCCACCCCGGCCCGCCGCCCGACGTCCTCGACGAACTCGACCATCCGCGCCACCGCGGCCGGCGGGTCCTGCTCCAGCCCGAAGCTGACGGCCAGGTAGAACATGACCTCCGAGTCCGTCGACCCCTCGATCAGCGGGAACAGCACGGGGTCGATCGCCAGCACCAGCTCGCGCCGCACCAGCGGGAACTTCGCGATCAGCCCGTTGTGCATCCACAGCCAGTTCTGGTGCCGGAACGGGTGGCAGTTCGACCGCTGCACCGCCCCGCCCGTGGACGCCCGCACGTGCGCGAACACCCGGTCGACGGTGATCTGCGCGGACAGTTCCCGCAGGTTGCGGTCGTTCCAGGCGGGCTCGGTGCTCAGGAAGAGACCGGGAGCGCTCGTGCTGCCGTACCAGCCGATCCCGAACCCGTCACCGTTCACCGCCGTCGCACCCAGCCGGGCGTGCTTCGACTGCATGACGAGCGAGTTCTCCGGCGCGTAGAGCAACTCCTCCAGCAACACCGGCGAACCGGAATACGCGAGCCACCGGCACATGACGACCTCCTCGAACCCAGTGCTACATGGGAACACCTAGCAGACCGCGATGGGAGGTTTGCGGCGACGCGCCTTCCTCGGGCAGCATGGCGTGGGTGACGGTCCCTCCCGGCTTACGGCAGCCGCCCTACGAACAGCCGCGCGGGAACTTCGAGACGATCGAGGTCTACGCGCCTGTCGCCCAGGTGCCACCACCCAAGCCCGAGCCCGTCCAGGAGCCCGAGGACCGCTCGGACCTCGCCGTCATCGGCCCGATCGCCGCTCTCGTGCTCGCCCTCACGATCTGCACCCTGATCCTCGACCACCCGGCCGCCCGCGCCGTGGCTGCGGGCCTCGCCACCCTCGGCCTGATCGTCGCCGTGACGCTCATGCTGATGGGCAAGAAGCCGCAGCCCGGCCGGCACGTGGCCCGGCACGCCGTCGATCCCGAGGCGACGGAGCGGATCGCGCCGCCCGGGTGGGGGACGACCGACCGGCGCCGGTGACCACTGCGGCAGAATGTCTCCTGGTGCACCACCGCGTCGCAGGGATACCTGCGGGCGAGCCACCGCGGTACCTACCCGCACAGGTCCGGAGCAGCGGTCCGCGGTTTGGCCAGACCTGCCGCCCGCGTGAGGTGCACCAGCCGCCCGCGCCGGACAGCACGTCCCGTTGATCTTCACCCTGCGCGCTGGGCCGAACGGCGGCAGAGTGGGCAAGCGTGAACCTTCGACGGTGGCCCGTGGTCGCGGCGTCCGGCTTCGTCTTCGCGGCGGTCGTGTACGTCCTCGCGGTGCTCACGAGGGCCGGCCAGACCATCGAGAACGCGGCCCTGCGCGGCGCGGACCAGGACGACGTCTCCGAGTCGGACGCCGCCTGGAACGCGCTCGGCCAGATCACCGTGTACTCGCTGGCCGCCGCGGTGGTGGTGGTCGCGCTCGTCGGCGTGCTCAGGAAGCGCTGGGACCTCACGGTCGCGGCGGTCGGCGTGATCGTCGCCGGTCAGCTCGTGGTGCAGGTGCTCAAGCGGTTCGTCCTGCCGCGCCCGGCACTGGTCGAGGTCACCGGCGACTACGCGCACAACAGTCTCCCGAGTGGACACACGACGATCGCGATGACCGTGCTGTTCGCGGCGGTCATCGTGGTGCCGTGGAAGTGGCGCGGCGTGATGCTGTTCTTCGTGCTGCCGTGGGCGACGGCGATCGGCCAGTACACGCTGACGGCGAAGTGGCACCGCCTCAGCGACACCCTCGCCGCGGACGGCATCGCGCTCGGCATCGCCGCGCTGGCCGCGTGGTGGTTGCAGCGCAAGGGATCCCTGCGGCCTTACACCGGACCGCGCAGAGTGGGACGTGTCGTGCTGGTCGTCTTCTGGTCCGTCGCCGCGATGGTCACCCTCGCCCTGGGCGCGATCCTGTGGGGTTTCTCGCTGGCCGAGGAGGGTCTGAACGCCGACGAGTGGGTGATCTACCTCGGTGCCGGCACGTTCGCCTCGGCCGGGTCGTCGATCGCCGCGCTCACGTACCTCGCGTGCTGGCGCCGGATCGGGTGACAACCAGTTGATCTCCCGCGCGTCCTGTTCGGTGGAGAGGTTTCCGGAAGAGGGGACAGGACGTTGAGCTTCAACCGACGTGCGGTGCTGACTTTGGGTGCCGGAGCGGCGCTGGCGGTGGCGGTTCCCGCCCAGGCGCAGGCCTCGACGATCACCGGCAGGCTGCGCGAGCTCGAGAAGCAGCACAACGCGCGCCTCGGCGTGTTCGCCGCCGACACCGGTACCGGTCGCACGGTGCTGCACCGCGCGGACGAGCTCTTCCCGATGTGCTCGACCTTCAAGACCATCGCGGCCGCCGCGGTCCTGCGCAAGGACCGCGACGGGACGTTGCTGGGCAAGGTGATCACGTACACGAAGTCCGATGTGGACAAGTCGGGATACGGGCCGATCACCGGCAAGCCCGAGAACCTCGCGAACGGCATGACCGTCTCGGCCCTGTGCGAGGCGACCATCACCTACAGCGACAACTGTGCGGCCAACCTGCTGCTCAGGGAACTCGGCGGCCCGACGGCGATCAGCCGCTTCAGCCGGTCGATCGGCGACCCGGTCACGCGCCTCGACCGCTGGGAGCCGGAGCTGAACTCGGCGGAACCCGGCCGCGTCACCGACACGACGTCACCGCGCGCCATCGGCCAGAGCTACGCGCGCCTGACGCTGGGCCACGCCCTCAACAGCAACGACGCCGACCAGCTCACGAAGTGGTTGCTGGCCAACACGACCGGCGGCAAGCGGATCCGCGCCGGACTGCCCGCCGCGTGGGGCTGGGGCGACAAGACCGGTACCGGCAGCTACGGCACGACCAACGACGCCGGCATCGCGTTCCCGCCCGGCCGCGCGCCGATCGTGATCGCGGTCCTGTCGACGCGCAAGGACGAACCGACTGGCGGCGCCGACGAACCGCTGCTCGCCAAGACCGCGGAACTGGTGGCGGCGACCTTCAGCTGACCGGCATCCCGGCGGGCGGCCCGGAGGAGTCCAGGCCGCTCCGCCACCCGGCCCATCAGGCATCTTCCCGCAGTCGAACGCTGGTCGAACGCGCCTTCACCGGTTACGGTGCAATGCGAATCTCGTTCACGTTCCCAAAGGCGGCGGCGATGCGGCGAGCGGTTCTCCTGGTGGTCCTGTTCCTCCTCTCCCTCACGGTCACACCGGCACGCGCGGAGTTCGACGGCTCCGAGCTGCGGGTGTCCGGCGGGGTCTTCCGCGACGAACACGGCCGTGAGGTGGTGTTGCGCGGCTTCAACGTCTCCGGCACGGCGAAACTCGCCGAGTACCGCGGACTCCCGTTCGCGAGCACGGCGGACGCGCGCAGGTCCGCGCGGGCCATGAAGCAGCTGACCGGCGCGAACGCCGTGCGGTTCCTGCTGACGTGGGCCTGGATCGAACCGCAGCGCGGCCAGATCGACCACGCCTACCTCGACGGCGTGACGGCGCAGCTGCGGACCTTCACCGACGAGGGCGTCCGCGTCTACCTCGACTTCCACCAGGACCTCTACTCGCGCCACCTGTTCAACAAGGACAGCTGGTACACCGGCGACGGCGCGCCGGCGTGGGCGGCGAGCGGTTATCCCAAGGAATCGTGCGGCCTCTGCGCCCACTGGGGCCAGAACATGAAGAACAACAACGCCGTCACGGCCGCCACCTACGATTTCTGGCACAACCGCAACGGTGTGCAGGACTCGTTCGTCAACGCGGCCGGCGAGGCTCTCAAGCACGTCAAGCACGCGTTGCCCGCCAACGAGTTCAAACTCGTCGTCGGTGTCGACCCGCTCAACGAGCCCTACGCGGGCAAGTACGACGCCGGTCAGACGTCGCAAATGTGGGAGCGCGATCTCCTGATGCCGTTCTACCACCGTTTCCGCGCGGAGATGGACGAGGCGGGCTGGACGACCAAGCCCGCTTTCGTGGAGCCGCTGGTGTTCTGGAACCAGAACGTCGACTTCTTCGCCGAACCCGGCGGCCTCGCACTGGTGCCGGCGCTCGGCGAGCGGTTCGTGTTCAACGCGCACTTCTACGACGGCAAGGCGCAGTCCGGCCTCCTCATGCCAGGTAAGGCGGGGGACGGCCAGTACACGCAGGCGTTCGGCACGATCCGGGACCGCGCCAGGGCACTCGGCACCACCTCGATCGTCTCCGAGTTCGGCCATCCGGTCTCGGGTTTCACCTCCGACAAGACGCCGTCGGTGCTGAAGGCGATCTACCAGGGCCTCGACTCGACGGCACCGGGCGCGCGCTGGTGGTCGGCACCGCGCGGCAGCGTGATCTCGGGCAGCCAGTGGCACTGGGACACCAACTACGGCCGCCACCGCGAGCTGATGAACGACAACCCGAACAAGGTCAAGACCGACGGCGACGCCATGAACGACGAGCACTTCTCGGCGGTCAAGCTCGACGCGGCCGGCAACCCGGTGCTGACCGTCGACCGCGCCATCGTCGACCGGATCTACCCGCAGGCAGTCGCGGGCACCACGCTCGCGTTCACCTACGAGGACCGCGCCTATCAGACCTGGCAGCAGATCCCACTGGCGAACGTCCGCACGCTGGTCGGCTCGGCGCCGTTCGCCGTCATCGTCTGGGACTCGAACGGGGGCACCGCGCCGACCGAACTCCACCTGCCCGAGTCGCTGCGCTCGCCGCTCGTGGTCAGCTCGGCCGCCTCGGCGGTCGTGGACGACAAGCTGCTCCTGCGATCGGGTGCGGGACGGCAGTTCGCGCTGGTCACAGCCCCGTCGAACGGCAACGTCGCGGCGGCGGAGGCCGAGATTCGACAGTGGTACGTAAGCTGGTGAAGTGCGAACCAGACCCACTCTGAGCTGGACGAACCAGGGTCCGTCGCTGCCGCGCGCCACCACCCTCACCGACGTCGTGCCGATCGTCGCGGAGGGTGGGGTGCTGGTGCTCAGCGGCGCGGGCCTCTCCACCGAGTCCGGCATCCCCGACTACCGCGGCGAGGGCGGGTCCCTGCGCAAGCACACCCCCATGACCTACGACGAGTTCACCTCCAGCGAGGCCGGCCGGCAGCGCTACTGGGCGCGCAGCCACGTCGGCTGGCGCACCATCGCCCGCGCGCACCCGAACGCGGGCCACCACGCCGTCACCAGGCTGTCGGGCAAGCTCTCCGGCGTCATCACCCAGAACGTCGACGGCCTGCACCAGGCCGCGGGCTCGCAAGACGTCGTGGAACTGCACGGCGGCCTCGACCGCGTGATCTGCCTGGACTGCGGGCTGCTCTCGCCGCGCATCGACCTCGACCGCCGCCTGCGCGAGGCGAACCCGGACTTCCACGTGACGACGGACGAGGTTAACCCGGACGGCGACGTCTTCCTGCCCGAGGAGACCGTGCGGGGCTTCGAGGTCGTCCCGTGCGCGGAGTGCGGTGGCGTGCTCAAGCCGGACGTCGTGTTCTTCGGCGAGAACGTGCCGCGGCCCCGCGTCGACCAGTGCTACGAGCTCGTCGACACCGCGCGGTCCCTGCTGGTCCTCGGTTCCTCGCTGACGGTCATGTCGGGGCTCAGGTTCGTGCGGAGGGCCGCCACCGCCGGAATCCCGGTGGTGATCATCAACCGGGGTGAGACGCGCGGTGACGCGCACGCGTCGTTGAGGGTCGACCTGCCGCTGGGCACATCGCTGACGGAGCTCGCCGACTCAGTTCTGTGACCGGAACTGGTCCAGCACGCGCCGTTCCCGTTTCGTCGGACGCCCCGCGCCCCGGTCACGCCGGGCGATCGGGAGCTCCACGGGAGGCGGGGGAGTGCGGTCGATGAAGCAGCTCACGGCGATCGCCGCGCCGACGCGCTTCTGGATCACCCGCACCACCTCGACGGTCCAGGTCTTGTCGTTCACGCGAACGCGGACCCGGTCGCCCGGCACGACCGTCGCCGACGCCTTCGCGGGCTTGTCGTTGATGCGCACGTGACCGCCCTTGCACGCCTGGGAGGCGTCGGGGCGGGTCTTGGTCAACCGGACCGCCCACAGCCAGCGGTCGATGCGCGTGGACTCCACCCCGCCATCATGGCACGCGGGAGAACGCGCCCGGTCTGCCGCTAAGCCTCCACTGTGGACTGCAGACCGAGCATCCGCGCGAGGCCCGACAGTTCCAGCACCCTTGTCACCTGCTCGGACGCGGCCGCGAGCTTCAGCCCGCCTGCCGCTGCCGACGCGCGGGCGTGCCCTCGCACCAGTGCGCTCACCCCGCTGGAATCGCAGAACGTGACCCCCGCCAGGTCCAGCACGACATAGCGGTGGCCGTTGTCGAGCAGGCGGTCGAGCCGTGTGAGCAGCCGTTCCGAACCGGTACCGGCGAGCTCGCCGGACACCGTGACGAGGGTGGAGGCAGGCGACGACTCGGTCACCGTGACTTCGAGCATTTCGCAGCTGTACCCACTGGTGGCTGTCGCGAAACTGATTCACGTGCGTGTACTCCTGACTTCCTTGCCCATCGGCTCCCACCTGCTGCCGGCGATGGTGCCGCTCGCACGGGCGTTCCGGCGGCGCGGGCACGAGGCCGTGATCGCGACAGGGCCCGCGATGGCGCACCTCGAGCACACCGTCGTGATGCCCGACGTGCCGGCGCCGTCCGACCTCGGGCCACCGCCACCCTGGCTCCCGGAACGCGACGGCGTGCTGAAGGCGCCGCTCTGGTCCAGCCCGCTCGTGGTCGCGTCCGCCGCCAACGTCCTCGACTTCGCCCGCACCTGGCGTCCCGACGTCCTCGTGCGCGAGACCAGCGAGTATGGCGGCCAGATCGCCGCCGAGGTGCTCGGCATCCCGCACGTCCTGGTCGACATCGCCCCGTTCGCGCCGCTGGAGATCCCGCTGCTCGACGAGCTGATGGACAAGGTCCGCGCCCGGTTCGGCGTCAGCGCGGCCGACCCGGTCCTCACCGCGGGCCTGACCCCGGCGTCGTGGCACCCGGCCCAGCACCACTTCCGCGTGCCGATCGAGCGAGAGCCGATCGAGCACGGGCCGGAGATCGTCGCGTCCTTCGGCACCCACACCCGGTGGCTGATGCCGGACTCGAAGCTGCCGCACATCGTCGTGGAGGCGCTCGGCCGGGTCGGCGCGCCGTCCGTCGTCGCCATCGGCCACGGCGAGTGGACCGGTCCGCGCCCGTCGAACGTCCGCCTCGAACCGGAGATTCCGCAGCAGCGCCTCCTCGGCACCGCGAAGGTGTTCGTGACGCACGCGGGCTACAGCGGCGTTCGGGAGGCGTTGACGGCGGGCGTGCCGATGGTCGCGGTGCCCTTGTTCGCCGACCAGCCGCGCAACGCCGATCGAATTGAAGATCTCGGCTTGGGCGTGCGGGTGGACGTGAAAGGGCTTTCCGCCACCGTTCTCGCCGAACGGATTCGGCACGTGCTGAACACGAAGACTTATCATGACGCTGCTGAGAACCATGCTGCGCAGATGATCGATTTGGAAGTCTTCACGAATATTCCTGACCACCTCGTATCCGCTGTGTGACGACTTTTTGGTTTTGACCAAAAGCTTCGACGGTAATTTGGTCCGTCTGGAGACTGGCGGTGGGGCAGGTGCTTGTTGGGGAGAACAGGTCGCCTGTAAGAGGGGAAAACAGGGGGATATATGAAGAGGCACGTGCGCGACAGTTTCTTCGTCGTGGGCGAAGGTGTGCTGGAATTCGACGGCCGGGGTGAGGCCACCACGCGTCAGCCCTCCACCGCGGAGGAGCTGCGCCGGTTCCGGTTCTCGCGACTGGGGCCGAAGGGGCCGCGGACGGACGAGGAGACGCGGGCTGCCCTCGCGGCCGCGATCACCGCGAACGTCCCGCAGCCCGACTCGGCGGATCCGGCCGTCCCGGCGGGGTTCACCTACCTCGGCCAGTTCGTCGACCACGACCTGACCATGGACCGCACCGAGTCGCAGCTCGGGCAGGACGTCAACCTCGACGAGCTGACGCAGGGCCGTTCGCCCGCGCTGGACCTCGACTCGGTCTACGGCCGCGGCCCGCGCGACAAGGACGACCAGGCCTTCTACGCCCAGGACGGCGTGAAGTTCAAGGTGGGCACCACGACGCCGGTGCCGTTCCCGGACGAGGGCACCAACGTCCCGTTCGAGGGTTTCGACCTGCCACGCCGTGGCGGAACGGCCGGCACGGCGGCGGATCGGCGGCTGCCGCTGATCCCGGACGCCCGCAACGACGAGAACCTCGTGGTGGCGCAGACGCACCTCGCGTTCATCCGCTTCCACAACCGCGTGGTCGACGAGCTCGCGCTCACCGGCCTCACGGGCGAGCGGCTGTTCCGCGCCGCCAAGGAACTCGTGGTGCGGCACTACCAGTGGATGCTGCGGACCGACCACCTGCCGCGGATCATCGACCCGGCGATCGTGGACGACGTCTTCACCAACGGCCGGAAGTTCTTCGAGGTGCCCGGTCACTGCCGGGACCACTCGCCGACGATGCCGATCGAGTTCTCGGTCGCCTCGTACCGCTTCGGGCACAGCCAGGTCCGGGCGCGGTACCAGTGGAACCGGGTGTTCAGCTCGACCGGACCCGGCGGCCTCGCGACGTTGTTCCAGCTGTTCACCTTCACCGGTGTCAGCGGCAACTTCGATCCGAGCTCGGGCACGCCCGCCGACCTCGACGACGTGAACCGGGGCCCGATCTTCACGTTGCCCAGCAACTGGATCGCGGACTTCCGGCGGCTCTACGACTTCACCGAGGCCGAGCGGGACGACCTGGTGCCGCCCGCGGAGTTCGGTGGCGGCAACGTCACCAAGCGGATCGACACGCTGCTCGTCGACCCGTTGAAAGAGCTGCCGGCCGGCACGTTCGGCGGGCGCGGCACGCAGTTCCGGGAGATCGAGCGCAACCTCGCGTTCCGGAACCTGACCAGGGCCTCGATGATGGAACTCGCCACCGGCCAGCAGATCGCCGAGCTGTTCGGCGCCGAGCCGCTCACCGCCGAGCAGATCCTCGCCGGCAACGGCGGCGCGGTCGTCGAGGGGCTCTCGGAGGAGCAGAAGGCCCAGCTCGTCGCCGCCACGCCGTTGTGGTTCTACATCCTGCGCGAGGCCGAGATCGGCAACGGGCTGATGGGCCCGGTCGGCGGCCGGATCACCGCGGAGGTCTTCCACCGCGCGATGGAGGGCAGCCGGATCTCGATCGTGCGCTCGCCGTACTGGCGGCCGACGCTCGGACCGGACTCCAGCACGTTCCGCATGGTCGACCTGCTGCTGTTCGCCTTCGAGGGCAAGGCCGACCTGCTGAACCCGCTGGGCGACCCGGCGAACTGATCTCTCCTCGTTCCTCCTGTCTGGCTGGGTGGTGGCAGTCAGACAGGAGAGGGAGATCATGTCGCGTCCAGGAACCACACGCCGCGAAAGCACCGGGGAACGCCTGACTCGTTTTGCGCGTGAGTCCGGAATTCCCCTGCTGCGCATCGGACTGGGGGTCGTGTACCTCTGGTTCGGCGTCCTGAAGCTCTTTCCCGGTGGCAGCCCTGCCCAGGATCTCGTCGAACGCACGGTCTCCGCGCTGACGTTCGGGATCGTCCACGGGGATCTGGCGAGGCTCAGCGCCGCGATCCCGGAGATCGGGATCGCACTGGTCCTGCTGAGCTTCCGCGCACCGCGGCTGACCGCGGTCCTGCTGGTCGGTCACGTCGTGCTGGTGTCGACACCGCTGGTGTTGTTCCCCGGTGAGATGTGGTCCGGTCCGCTGCAGGCGTCGTTCGAGGCCCAGTACATCCTGAAGAACCTGGTGACCGTCGCCGCCGCGGTGGTCATCGCCTCATCACACCCGAGGGTGCGATGACCGGGAGCCGCTCGATCCTCGGGGGATCGGGCGGCTCCCGCCGTTGTACGGTGCCGGGAATGGGGGAGATGTTCGCGCCTTTGGCGCATCCGGCTTTTCGCTGGCTCTTCGCAGGCCGTCTCACGACCGTCATCGGCAACTCGATGGCACCGATCGCACTGGCCTTCGCCGTGCTCGACCTGACCTCGTCGGTCACCTCGCTCGGCCTCGTCGTCGCCGCGCGGTCCGTGACGAACGTCGTGTTCCTGCTGTGGGGCGGGGTGGTCGCGGACCGGCTGCCGCGCCAGCTCGTGCTCGCCGGGTCGTGCGCGGTCAGCTTCGTCAGCCAGGCCCTGATCGCGGCGCTCGTGCTCACCGGAACCGTGTCGCTGCCGTGGTTCGTCGTGCTGTCGGCCGTCAACGGCATGTCGAGCGCGTTCGCCTTCCCGGCGTCCGCGGCGCTGGTGCCGCAGACGGTGCCGGGCGACCTGCGCCAGCGCGCCAACGCGTTGCTGCGCCTCGGGCTGAACACCGGCAACATCGGCGGCGCGTCGCTCGGCGGGCTGCTGATCGCGTTCACCAGCCCCGGCTGGGGTCTCGCGGTGGACGCGCTGTCGTTCGCCCTCGCCGGCGTGTTCTTCGCGTTCGTGCGCGTGCCCGCCGCCCGTGCCGCGGCCGAGCACAAGCCCTCGGTGTTCTCCGAGCTGAAGGTGGGCTGGACGGAGTTCGTGGCACGGCAGTGGGTCTGGGTCGTGGTCGTGGCCTTCACGTTCGTCAACGCGGCGTACGCGGGTGGCGTGTTCATCCTCGGCCCGGTGCTGGCCGACAGCACGTTCGGCCGCGAGGTGTGGGGCCTGGTGCTGGCCTCGCAGACCGCGGGCATGGTCGCGGGCGCGTTCGTCGCGATGCGGCTGAAGGCCCGCCGCCTGCTGCTCGTCGGGGTGGCCTGCGTGGGCGCGTTCGCGTCGCTGCCGCTCGCGATGGTCCTGCACCCGGAACCCTGGGCGCTCGTGCTGGCCGCGTTCGTGTGCGGCCTCGGCCTGGAACAGTTCGGCGTGGCGTGGGAGACCTCGTTGCAGCACCACGTTCCCGAGGACAAGCTCGCGCGCGTGTACTCCTACGACATGCTCGGGTCGTTCGTCGCGATCCCGCTGGCACAGCTCGCGATCGGGCCGGTGTCGCACGCGGTGGGCACGTCGGCGGCGCTGCTCGGGTGCGCGGCGATCTACGTGCTGGCGACCGCCGGCATGCTCGCGTCCCGGTCGGTGCGAACCGTCGTGAACGAGCCCGTGGCGCAGCCCGTGTGACTACAGTGCCCCGCATGGGGAGACTTCTGGGGGTTCTTGCCGTCGCATTGCTGTGCGCGGCCTGTTCCGCTGATGAGAAGCCGGTGCCGCCGACCACGAACCAGGCGGCGCCGTGCCAGGTCGAGGAGAACGTGCCGCAGCCGGTGCAGCGGTTCGCCGCCCAGCCGACCAACGGCGGCGGCCCGGACATCGCACCGCACCACGTCGAGAACAACGGCTGGAAGCAGCGCAAACCGCTGAACGCCGAAGCCACCGCGAAGGGCCGGGACACGATCGCTCGTGTCAGCCCGATCCTGAAGCGGGTGTGCGAGACGGGCGACTTCTCCGTCGACACCACGAGGAAAGCGCTGGCCGAGCTGCGGCCGCAGGTGGAGCAGCCTTACCCGGACCAGCGCTTCCTCGGGTTCACGATCACCCTCGACGGCGGGACGTGCGTGCTCGGGGACCTCAAGCCCGGCCTGGTGAGGATCTTCCTCGACGGCACGAACGGCGAGGGTTCCTGCTACACCCCCAAGACGCACTAGGGGCCTACACGGCGGCCGTGCCGATCAAACCGTTGCGCGTCACCAGCGCCGCGAGCCCGGCCTCCGTCAGGTCCTCCGTGCCGCCGGGCCGGCGCGGCAGGACCATGTACCGCGACTCGGCGTTCGCGTCCCACACCTCGATCTTGGTGCTCTCGGGCAGGGTGAGCCCGAACTGCTCCAGCACCTCGCGCGGGTGGCTGACCACCCTCGCGCGGTACGCCGGGCTCTTGTACCAGGTGGGGGACGGGCCGAGCAGCGAGAGCGGGTAGCAGCTGCACAGCGTGCACACGATGACGTTGTGCACGTCCTCGGTGTTCTCGACGACGTGCAGCTGTTGCACCTGCAGGCCGCCGCCCATCGACAGGCCCAGTTCGGGCAGCGCGTCGTTGGCGTCGTCCAGCAGGCGTGCCCGGAAGCCGTCGTCGGTCCAGGCCCGTGCCACGACCCGGAAACCGTTGGCGGGGGAGGCCTTCGCCGCGAACGCCTCCAGCACCTGGTCCAGTTCCCGCGGGTCGAGCAGGCCCTTCTCCTCGAGGATCGCTTCCAGCTCCCGGACGCGCGCGGCGATCGGGGAGTCGTCGTGGTCGTCACTCATCGCTGAGGTAGTCCTCCCAGAGGGACAGCGTCACGTCGTGGTCGCCGTGCCCGAACAGTTCGCGTGCGGAGAACCGCACCAGGTACACCTGTTGTGGCTGCTGGATCCCCTGCGCGCTCAGGTCCGCGAGCGGGTGGACGCCGTCGCCGCCGATCACCGTGCCGACGCGGCCGCGCGCGTAGTGCGGCAGCCTCATGTGGTGGTCGGGGTCCACTGTGGACGTCCGGACCCGGTCGCCCGTCCGGTAGCCCTCAGACAACGCCGCGCTCCTTCAGCAGCGTCTGGATCGCGCGGAACCAGTTCTCGTAGTACGACGACTGGTGCGACATCGTGCGTTCGACGGCGTCCCGGAACTCGTCGAGGTTGTAGATCCCGCGGCCGATCAGGGCCCGGTTCATGGCCATGACGTGTGCTTCCCAGTCGGCGTGGAAGGGCGGTTCGTCCAGTTCCTCGAGAACCGGGCCGAAGCCGTCCTGGCCGCCTACGTCGTTGAGTCTCGGCATCTCACCTCCTGCGCTCAGTCAGATTCTGCGCCGCCTCCCGCCAGTTCGGGAAGTGGAACTCGAACCCGGCCCGCTGGAGCCTGCCCGGCACGACCCGGCGGCTCTTGAGCAGCAGCTCGGTGTCGGTGCGCAGGGCGAACGCCCCGAGCTCGGCCATCCAGCTCGTCGCGGGCAGTCCCACGGGCACCTTCCACGCGCCGCGGAGCTCGCGCATGAACTCCCGTTGCGGCAACGGGTTCGGTGCCGCCAGGTTGACAGCGCCCGCGATCGGTTCCCTGATCAGCAGCGCGGCCGCCCGCACGAAGTCGTCGTCGTGGATCCACGAGACGTACTGGCGCCCGCCCGCGACCGGCCCGCCCAGCCCGAGGCGGGCCATCCACGACAGGTAGTCGAAGGCACCGCCCCGGTCAGGGCTCATCACCATCGCGGACCGCAGCGCGACCTTGCGGGTGCCCGGCGTGTCGGCCTCGTCCAGCTCGGCCTCCCAGCGCTTCGCGATCTCGACGCTGTACGTCCAGTAGCCCGGCACGTCCCGCTCGCGGCCGCCGAGGGTCCCGGTCTCCTCGTCGTTGGCCGCGTCGAACCGGTGCGCGTAGATCGTCGCCGTGCTCATCTGCAGCCACACCGCGGGCGGGTTCTCCGCCTTCGCGATGGCCTCGCCGACGACCCGGGCCGAGTCCACCCGCGACCGCATCATCTGCCGCAGGTTCTCGGCGGTGTAGCGGCAGCTCACGCTCCGCCCGGCCAGGTTGATCACGACATCCGCGCCGTCGATCTCCTCGGCCCACCTGCCGAGCGTGTGCCCGTCCCAGCGCACGCCGGAGCTGCGGCCGATGATCACCACCTCGTGGCCAGCCGCCTTCAACGCGCGGGTCAGCACGCCGCCGACCTGCCCTGTTCCACCTGGAATCACGATCTTCATGTCGACCATCCCCCTCGCGCCCGACGCTATCGCCCGGTTGCTGAGAGGTGTTTCAGTTATGCTCGCGCGAAACGCTCAAACGAACAGGCGGTCGGTCATGCGGGAGTCCAGCGAGGCACGACGGCAGCGGATCCTGGCCGTCACGGCGTCGCGGGGCACGGTCAAGGTGAGCGATCTGGCCGAGGAACTCGACGTTTCGATCGTCACGATCAGACGGGACGTCGAGGAACTCGCCCGGCTCGGCAGGCTGCGGCGCGGGCACGGTGTCGTGCGGTCCCTCACGCCCGTGGAGCAGCCGGAGCTGAAGCAGGCCACGAACGGTGCGATCGCGCTGGTCGTGCCGGAGCGCCACACGTACCTCTACGAGACGATGAACGGCGCCCGCAGAACCCTCGAAGAGGCCGGCATGCGCGTGGTCCTGCACATCGCGCCACAGGTCAGAGGTGCCGAACGGCCGATCGTCGAGAAGGCTTTGACCGAACCCGTGCAGGGGATGCTGATGGCGCCGCGCTGGCGGACGTTCGAGGAGGAGGCCGAGGACGACTGGCTCGCGGACACCGGTGTGCCGACCGTTCTGATGGAACGCCGCCCGAGCGGTGGCCTGCGGGCGATGAACTCCGTGTGCTCGGACCACTGGTACGGCATGCATCTAGCCGTGAAGCACCTGACCGACCTCGGGCACCGTCGGATCGTGCTCGCCGCACGCGACGACAGCCCGACGGCGCGCGTGCTGCGCAGGGCGTTCCTGGAGATCTCGGCAGGTCTGGAGGACGCGCACGTCATGCGCAGCTCGCCGGACGCCGGACTGGTGAACGTGCTGCGGAGGCGCGGGGCCACGGCGGCGGTGCTGCACGGCGACGAGGACGCGTTGATGCTGGTCCAGCAGATGATGAGCGCCGGGATCGACGTGCCCGGGATGTGCTCGGTGGTGTCGTACGACGACGTGGTCGCGTCGCTCGGCAGCATCCCGCTCACGGCCGTCGCGCCGCCGAAGACCGAGGTTGGCAAAGTCGCTGCCGAACTGCTGCTCCGGAAGCTGAAGGGCGAGGTCACGGCCACCGCGCGGGTCGAACTGCTGCCCACGTTGAAGATCCGCTCATCGACTGAGCGTTTGACTGTTTCTTGACGACAAACCGATCAGGCGATCAGGATGCGATCCATGCGCCTGAGTCGTCGCACACTTCTCGCGGCGGGTCTCACGGCATCGCTGGCGGCCTGCTCCACTCCGCAACGCCGCGGTGCCGGAGGTCCGGTGGAGATCACGTTCTGGTCGGCCCTGCGAGGTAGCCAGCAGGTCGTCGACGCGTTCAACTCCTCGCAGAACCGCATCAGGGTGGTCTTCCAGCAGATCCCCTCCGGTGGGCAGGGCGGGTACGCCAAGCTCAGCAACGCGGCTCGTGCGGGCAACGCACCGGACGTCGCCACGATCGAGTACCCGCAAGTGCCTGGATACGCGATCGACGGCGTGGCCCGGGACATCACCGACCTCGTGACCGACCGCCTGAAGCAGAAGCTGCTGCCGCAGGCCCTCAAGCTCACGACCTTCGACGACCGGGTGTTCAGCGTCCCGCTCGACGTCGAGCCGATGGTCCTGCACTACCGCGCGGACCTCTTCCAGGCCAACGGGTTCGAGATCCCGGCGACCTGGGACGAGTTCGCCGCCCTCGCCCGGACGGTGAGGTCCAGGTTCCCCGACAAGAGGCTCACGCTGTTCCCCACTGACGGCGGCACGCAGTTCGCCTGCCACGCCTGGCAGGCCGGCGCGCGGTGGTTCGACACCAGCGGCGGCAAGTGGCGCGTGTCCCTGGCCGACGAGCCGACCAGGAAGGTCGCGGCCTACTGGCAGGGGCTGATCGACGAGGACCTGGTGTTCCGCAACGCGGGCGACAGCAAGCAGCACGACGCGCAGATCGGCCAGGACCGGGTGATCACCAGGCTCAGCGGCGCGTGGGACGCGGGGGCGCAGATGAGGGCGAGGCCCGCGCAGAAGGGCAAGTGGCGCATCGCCCCCGTGCCGGTCTGGGACGAGCAGGTGGTCGGCACCCACGGCGGTTCGACGTTCGCAGTCACCAAGGACTCGCGGCAGCCCGAGGCCGCGATGGAGTTCATCGAATGGCAGTGCACCCACCCGGACGCGCTGACGGCCCGGCTGAAGAGCGGCACCAGCAGCCAGTACCCGGTGGCGCCCGGCCTGGTCGAGGCGGGCGCCAAGGCGTTCCCCGGCGAGTACTACGGCGGCCAGGACATCTACCGGCTCTTCCAGCAGGAGGCGGACAAGATCCGCGACGGCTGGGTGTGGGGCCCGCGGATGACCGCCACCCTGAAGGTCATGCAGGACGGGTTCGCGAAGGCGGGCGCCGGTGCCGGCACGGTGATCGACGCGGTGCGGGAGGCTCAGAGCGGCACGATGCCGGACCTCAAAGCGCTCGGTCTGTCCACTGAGGAGGGAGCGAGGTGAAGGGCAAGCTCGCCTGCGCGGTCCTCATGGCGCCGTTCTTCCTGTTGCTCGTCACGGTCTTCCTCATCCCGACCGGCACGGCGATGTGGCTCAGCTTCTTCGCCGCCGACCAGCCGGGCCTCGGGTTCGGGCCGGAAAGCACGGTGTTCGTCGGCCTGCGCAGCTACGGCGCCGTGCTCAGCGACCCGACGTTCCTCAACAGCATGTTCACCGTCGTGCTGTACTGCCTGCTCTACATCCCCCTGATGGTCGCCGGCGCGCTCACCCTCGCGTTGCTGCTCGACTCCGGCGTGGCGAAGCTGCGCGGCTGGATGCAGATGGGCCTCTACCTGCCGCACGCCGTGCCGGGCATCATCGCGGCGCTGATCTGGCTCTACCTTTACACGCCCGGCCTGAGCCCGATCATCGACCTGTTCGCCAAGGCGGACGTGCGGATCAGCTTCCTCGGCATCGACACCGTGCTGCCGTCGATCGTGAACATCGCCCTGTGGAGCAACCTCGGCTACAACATGGTGATCTTCTACGCCGCGTTGCAGGCGGTGCCGCGCGAGGTTTTGGAAGCGTCCGTCGTGGACGGTGCGGGACCGGTCAAGCAGGCCCTGCGCATCAAGGCACCGCTCGTGCGCGGCGCCATCGTCACGGTCGGCATCTTCACGCTGATCTGGGCGCTGCAGCTGTTCACCGAACCGATGCTGCTCAGCCAGTCCACGCCGATGATCAGCGCCCGGTTCTCGCCGAGCATGTACATCTTCGACGCCGCCTTCACCCGCAACAACTACGGCCTCGCCGCGGCCGCGTCCGTGATCCTGCTGGCCTTCACGGTCGCGCTGTCCTACGGCGTCACCCGCTGGACGAACAGGAAGGCCGGCTGATGACCCTCCTCGGTCGCACCACGGTGAACGTGGTCATCGGCGTCTCGGTGCTCTACACCCTGCTGCCGGTGATGTGGCTGCTGCTCGCCGCCACGAAGAACGTCGACGCCCTGTTCAACAGCGACCTGTTCGGCGGGTTCTCGCTGGTGGAGAACGTTCGCAACCTCTTCGAGATGGACAAGGGGCTCTACGGGCGCTGGTACCTCAACAGCCTGCTGTACGCGGTGATCGGCGCGGGCGTCAGCGCGTTCATCTCGATCGCCGCCGGCTACGCGTTCGACAAGTACTCCTTCCGCCACAAGGAGAAGCTCTTCGGGCTCGTCCTCGCGGCGGTCATGGTGCCGCAGACCGTGCTCGCGCTGCCGCTGTACCTGATGGCGTCCGAGGCGGGCCTGGTGAACACGTTCTGGGCGGTGTTCATCCCGGCGCTGTTCAACCCGTTCGGCGTCTACCTCGGCCGGATCTTCGCCCAGGGCTACGTGCCGGACGAGGTGCTGGAGGCCGCGCGCATCGACGGCGCGGGCGACCTCGCCACGTACTTCAAGGTCGCGTTCAGGATGCTCGGACCGGGCATGGTCACGCTGTTCCTGTTCCAGCTCACCACGATCTGGAACAACTTCTTCCTGCCCATGGTGATGCTGTCCGACCAGAAGCTCTATCCCGTCAGCCTCGGCCTCTACCAGTGGAACAGCTCGGCCACGGTGTCGCCCGAGTACTACCCGGTGGTGATCATGGGATCTCTCTTCGCGGTGCTGCCGCTGATCCTCGCGTTCATGTTCCTGCAACGGTTCTGGAAGGCCGGCATGACCTCGGGAGCCGTCAAGTGAGGGCCGCGGGCGTGATGTCGGAGGAGGCCGCCTCCGTCGTCCTCGCGCCCGTGCTCCACGACCTGCGGGCGGTCTGCGACTTCCGCGGTGTGACGCCCGGTTTCGATGCCGTGCCGGACATCGACCTGCTCGTCACGGGCTGGGGCTGCCCGCCGATCACCGCCGAGGTGCTCGCCGGGTTGCCGAGCCTGCGCGCGATCGTGCACACCGCCGGCTCGGTCAAGGGCTTCGTCACCGACGCCTGCTGGGAGCGCGGCCTCGCGGTCTCGTCGGCCGCGCAGGCCAACGCGCTGCCGGTCGCCGAGTACACCGTCGCGATGATCCTGCTCAGCGGCAAGCGGGTGCTCGAACGAGCCCGCGAATACCGTTCCACCAAACAGATGTCGGTGTACGGCGTCCCCGTGTCGGTGGGCAACTTCGGCGCCACGGTCGGCATCCTGTCGGCGTCGATGATCGGCCGCCGGGTGATCGAGCTGCTGGCGCCCTACGATTTCCACGTGCTGGTGCACGACCCGTTCGTGACCGAAGTGGACGGTGCCGAGTCCGTGGGCCTCACCGAGCTGTTCGAACGCAGCGACGTCGTCAGCGTGCACACGCCGCTGCTGCCCGAGACCAGGGGACTGGTCAGCGGTGAGTTGCTGGGCCTGTTGCGCGACGACGCCGTGCTGATCAACACCGCGCGGGGTGCGGTGGTGGACCAGGACGCGTTGGTGGCCGAGGTGGGGCGGATCCGTGCCGTGCTCGACGTGACCGACCCGGAGGTGCTGCCCGTGGACCACCCGTTGTGGCGGTCGGACGCCGTGCTGATCACCCCGCACCTGGCCGGGTCGCAGGGCAACGAGTGGGGCCGGCTCGGACGGCACGCCGTGGACGAGGTCCGGCGGTGGGCCGCGGGGGAGGGGTTCGCCACTCCCGTTCCGGCGGATCGACGGGAGAGAATCGCGTGAGGTCGCTGGACGAGAGCGGGCTGCGGGTGGAGCGGAAGGGCGGGTCGTGTCGGGGTGCCGGTCTGGCGCGGGCGGCCGGTGGAGTGGAAGGGCGGGTCGTCCCAGGCACCGGTCTGGCGCGAGCGGCCGGTGGAGCGGAAAGGCGGGCCGCGTGAGGTCGCTGGCCGAGAGCAGGCAGCCGGTGGAACGAAAGGGGCGGCTCGCGTGACACCGCCACATAACCGAAGGGACCGCAGCGCGTGAAACTCCCACCCCCCGACCACGTCCTCAGCCCGCACACCGGTTTCACCCGCGAGCACTGGGTGGCCGCCGCCGACGGCCTGCTCGACGCCGCGTGGCGGCACGCCTCCCCCGACCAGGCCTTCCTGGACCTGCCCGGCCGTCCCTCCCGCAGCGGTGTCCGGTCGGACGGTCTGGAGGGCTACGCCCGCACGTTCCTGGCGGCCGCTTTCCGCACCGCGCACGGCGAGGACCCGCACAACCTGCTGGAGCGCTACGCCGCTGGTCTGACCGCGGGCACGGCGGGGCGGTGGCCCGCGATCTTCGACGTCGGGCAGCCCATGGTCGAGTCGGCGTCCGTGGCACTGGGCCTGCGCCTCACCAGGCCGTGGCTGTGGGACAAGCTCCCCGAGCCGGTCCAGGACCGTGCCGAGGAGTGGCTGCGTGGGGCGCTGCGGCACGTTCCGGCGGCCAACAACTGGTACTTCTTCCCGTACACCGTGGCGTCCTTCCTGGAGTCGGCCGGCCGTGGCGACGACGAGACCCGCCTGGCCAAGCAGCGCGCGATGGATCTGCTGCGGGGCTGGTACGTCGGCGACGGCTGGTACTCCGACGGTGACGGGCGCGCGTTCGACCACTACAACGGCTGGGCGCTGCACCTCTACCCGGCGCTGGACGCGTACCTGGACGGCTGGCCGGTCAGCACGCACCTGCGCGAGCACCTGGAGAGCTTCCACCTGCTCTTCGGCGCGGACGGCGCCCCGCTCTACTTCGGACGGTCGCTCACCTACCGCTTCGCCGCCGCGGCCGCCGTCGCGCTCGGCGCGGTCACCCGGGACACGCCGCTGAGCTTCGGCCACTCCCGTCATCTCATCAGCAACTCGCTGAAGTACTTCCTCGACCGCGGCTCGCTCACCGACGGCCTGCTCAGCCTCGGCTGGCACGGCCCGCACGAGGCCAGCCTACAGCCGTACTCGGGCCCGGCCTCGCCCTACTGGGCCTCCAAGGCCTTCGTCTGCCTGCTCGCCCGCCCGGACCATCCACTGTGGACCGAGACGGAGGAGGCGCCGGACGAGGACCGCACGCTCGCGCTGCCGGGCCCCGGCTTCCTCATCCAGCGGCACAACGGCGTCACGAGGCTGCACAATCACGGCAGCGACCACGTCCGGCCGTTCGAGGGCGAGTACGCCACCGAGGACGACCCGCTCTACAGCCGGTTCGCCTACTCGACCGCCACCGGTCCGACGTCGCGGCACAACATCGCCGACAACCACCTCAGCCTGGTCTTCCGGGGTGACCGCAGCGTGCGCAGGCGGATCCACCCGCTGGGCGCGCGGGACAACTGGGCCGCGTCGTGGCACCGGCCGGTGTTCGACGCGCACCAGCCGACCGTGCCGGGGCTGCGGGTCGAGAGCGTCACGGCCGTGTGGGAGGACCAGGAGCTGCGGATCCACCGCGTGATCGGCGCGCCGCCCGGGACGAGGGCCGAGCTGACCGGCTGGGCCACGGACCTGCCCTCGCCGCTGGAGAACGTGCGGGGGTGGACCGGCGTGGAGTGGCAGACCGCGCCGCAGGGCACCGCGTTCACCACGACCGCGACCGTTCCGACGCTGACGGCGGACGTCGGGGGAACGGTCACGCTCGCGGCGGTGGCGGCCCTGGGCGGCACGATCGCGGACGTGGACTGGGACGCCCGCGTGGACGAGGTCCTGAAGGCGACGCTGGACGCCCCGGATCGGTCAGGCTGACTCGCGGACCACGAGCGACGTCGGCAGGATGAGCGACGTCGGGGTGTCCCCGTCGATCAGCCGCAGCAGCATCCGCGTCATCTCCCGCCCCAGCGCGTCGATCGGCTGCCGCACGGTCGTCAGCGCCGGGGTGGTGTGCTGGGCCGTCACGATGTCGTTGAACCCCACCACCGCGACGTCCGACGGCACCGCGATCCCGCGGGCGGCCAGCACCGACAACGCCCCGGCCGCCATCGCGTCCGAGGCCACGAACACCGCGTCGAGGTCGGGGGAGCGGTCCAGCAGCGAGGTCATCGCCGCCGCCCCGCCGGCCTCGCTGAAGTCGGCGTGCGCGACCCGCGAGTCGTCGAGCCCGGCCAGCACGACGGCCTCGCGGTACCCGAGGTACCGCGCGACACCGACGTGCTGGTCCTGCCCGCCGGTGATCGTCGCGATCCGCCGCCGCCCCGACGAGATCAGGTACTCGACGGCCTCGCGCGCGCCACCCCGGTTGTCCGCGTCGACGTAGTACCGGGGCTCGGAGTCGAGCGAGCGGCCGCCGTGCACCACGGGCACACCGCTCGACTCGGCCAGCGCGGACAGGGGGTCGTTCTCCTTCAACGCCAGCAGCATCACGCCGTCCGCCGCGCGCGCCCGGAAGATCCGGGAGAGCCGGGCCCGGCCGCGGTCGGACGCGGCGAGCACCAGCTGCAGCTCCAGGTCCGTCTCCTCGACCACCGCGTTGACGCCGGTGACGACCTGGGCGAAGAACAGGTTCGCGAACAGGCCGGGGTCGTCGCTCGAGATGGCCAGCACGACGGACCCGCGGCGTTGCCCGGCCAGTGACTGCGCGGTCTTGTTCGGGACGTACCCGAGCTGGTCGATCGCGCGCTCGACGGCGGCACGGGCCTTGCCGCTCACGTGCGGCGCGTTGTTGATCACCCGCGAGACGGTGCCGGTGGACACTCCGGCGTGTTTCGCCACGTCGTCCACGGTCACCGGCCGGTTGCTCATGCCCACAGTCTGCCTCACGCCTTGATCACGCCGTCCATGATCCCGCCGATGATCTGCTTGCCGAACAGCACGAACACCACCAGCAGCGGCACCGTCGACACGAGCGCGCCGGCGAACATCAGCGTGTAGTCGGTGTAGTAGGTCGTCGACAGCTGCGACAGCGAGAACTGCACGGTCGGGTTGTCGGCCTCCAGCACGGCCAGCGGCCACAGGAACTCGTTCCACGTCCCCATGAACGTGAACAGGCCGAGCACCGCCGCGCCCGGCCGCAACGCGGGCAGCACGACCGTCCAGTAGATCCGGAACGTCGAGCAGCCGTCCACCCGCGCCGCCTCGATCAGCTCGTCCGGCACGGCCTTCTCCGCGTACTGGCGCATCAGGAACACGCCGAACGCGGACACCAGCGACGGCACGATGATCGCCTCGAGGCGGTTCTGCCAGCCCAGCTCCACCATGATCAGGTACAGCGGGATGATGCCCATCTGCACCGGGATCATCATGGTGCCGAGGATGACCAGCAGCAGCGCGTTGCGGCCGCGGAAGCGCAGCTTGGCGAACGCGAAACCCGCCAGGGTGCTGAAGAAGACCACCGACACGGTCACCACGGCGGACGACAGGGCGGAGTTCCCCATGCCCAGCAGGAAGTTCGCCTGGTCGGCGTCGAAGAGCCTGCCGACGTTCTCCCAGAGGTTCGGGCCGGGCAGCAACGGTGGCGGCCAGTCGCCGACGACGTCGTTCGCGCGCGTCGCCACCACGAACAGCCAGTAGAGCGGGAACGCCGACAGCGCGATCGCCGCGGCCAGCGTGAGCCGGAGCATCATCGGCTCCTCCTCGTGATCAGGAAGTTCACCACGGCCAGCAGCGTGATCAGCAGGAAGATCACCCACGCCACGGCGGAGCCGTAGCCGTAGTCGAAGTCGCGGAAGGCCTTCTCGAACATGAACATCGACACGGTCTGGAACTGCCGCAGGCTGCCGCCGGAGATCGCGAACCCGCCCTGCGCGAAGATCAGCGGCTCGGTGAACAGCTGCATGCCCGCGATCGTCGACATGATCACGGTGAACAGGATCGCCGGCCGGATGTTCGGCACGGTGATGCTGAAGAACTGCCGGACCTTCGAGGCACCGTCCACAGTGGCCGCCTCGTAGAGGTCCTTCGGCACGGCCTGCATCGCGGCCAGGTAGATCAGCGCGTTGTACCCGGTCCAGCGCCAGTTCACCATCGTCGCGATCGCCGTCCACGACGACCACTTGTCGGCGTGCCAGTCGACCGGTGACACGCCCAGCAGTCCCAGCAACCCGTTCGCCATGCCCGCGTCGCGGTCGAAGATCTGGCTGAACACGATGCCGACGGCCGCCACCGACGTGACGATCGGCAGCAGCACGCCCATCCGCAGGAAGGTGAGCCCCCGCAGCTTCTGGTTGAGCAACGACGCCAGCACCAGTGCGCCGAACAGCTGTGGCACCGTGGCCAGCACGAGCATGCCGATCGTGTTGACCGTGGCGTTCCAGAAGTCCGGGTCGCCGAACAGCGTCGTGTAGTTGTCGAGGCCGACGAACCCGCCCTGCCCGGCGATGTCCCACTCGTGCAACGACACCCAGGCCGTGTACACGAGCGGGAACAGGCCGAACGCCGCGAAGATCACGAAGAACGGCGCGACGTACAGGTACGGGGCCCACTTCGAGTCGAGAGACTTCACTTGACCAGCCGCTTGGCGTCGTCCACGGCCTTGGTCCACGCGTCGGCGGGTGTGAGCTTGCCCTGCTCGACGGCGGTCAGCGCGTTGGCCACCCGGTCGTTGATCGCGATGTTGTCCGGCCCGAGGTAGACGGGCTTCAACGCCTTCACGCTCTCACCGAAGATCTTCCCGACCGGTGCGTCGCTGAAGTACGGGTTGGTGAAGTCGCGCACCGCCGGGTCGTCGATGGCCTGCGGTGACGACGGGAAGTTGTTCTTCGACTTGAACGCCGTGGTCTGGCCCTTGGCGCCGGTCAGGAACTTCGCCAGCTCGGCGGCCTCCTTCTGGTGCTTGCTCTGCTTGGGCACCGCGAGGAACGAGCCGCCGCGCACCGCGCCGTCACCGGGCACCCTCGTGACGTCCCACTTGCCCTTGAGCTCCGGCCCGGACTGCTTCTCGATCGTGCCGAGCATCCAGGACGGGCACGGGATCGTGGCGAACGCGCCGTTCTTGAAGCCCGCGTTCCACTGCGGACTCCACTGGTCGACGTTCGCGGACAGGCCCGCCTCGATCATCTTGATCGTCGTGTCCCACGCCGCGCGCACGCCCGGGTTGCTGTCGATCACCAGCTTGTTCGACCTGTCGTAGTACGTGTGGTCACCCTGCTGCATCAGCACGTTCTGGTACACGCCACCGGCCGAGTCGAAGAACTTGGCGCCCTTGAACGACTTCCCGACCTCGACGTACTTCTCCCAGGTGGGCCACAGCGCGCCGACCTGCTCGCGGTCGCTCGGCAGGCCCGCCGCGGCGAACAGGTCCTTGCGGTAGCACATGCCCTGCGCGCCGACGTCCGTGCCGAGACCGACGATCTTGCCGTCGCCCGTGACGGCCTGCTTCCACTTCCACGGCAGGAAGTTCGGCTCCAGCTCGGCCGCGCCGTGCTCGCGCAGGTCGGCGAACTGGTCCGGCTTCGCCATGAACTGGACGAGGATGCCCTCCTCCAGCGCCACCACGTCGCCCGCGCCCTTGCCGGTCTGCATCCACTGCTGCAGCTTCGGCGAGTAGTCGCCGAGCTTGCCGATGTTCTCCTCCTTGATCTTCACGCCGGGGTGCGACGCCTCGTACTCGCGGTAGAGGTCCTCGTAGCCGAACTGGCTGAAGGTCTTCACGACCAGGGTCGTGTCGCCGTCGGTGGCTTGGGCGCCGCAGCCCGCGAGCACGCAGACAGCGGCCAGTGCGATGAGTCTGGACAAGGGGGACCTCCAGGTCCGGCGGTTGGTCCGGAAGCGATTACGGTCTTTTGAAGTGCTGTGATGTGGCGTACAGTTCGCCAAAATTGGAAGCGCTTCCAAAACTGTAACCACGAGATGACGCATCTGTGAAGAGGCCACCAATGTCTGTTGGACTCAGATCCACCGCCGCCGCCCTGCCGGTCGTGCTGGCGCTGGCACTCGCGACCCCGGCGCTCGCCGCCGGGCACGAACGCGTGCTGAACGGCACCTTCGACGCGGGCAAGACCCCGTGGTGGAGCAGCGGGAACACGCCGTCGAAGGTCGTGGACGGACGGCTGTGCGCCGACGTTCCGGCTGGGACGGTCAACCCGTGGAGCTCGATGATCGGCCAGAACGACATCCCGCTGGAAGCCGGTCAGCCCTACACGCTGCGGTTCACCGCGTCCGCCACGAAGGCAGTCACGGTCCGCGCCGTCGTCCAGTCCACGCTGAACAAGGCGGCGGCGCTCACCCCGGCACCGCAGACGTTCGAGTTCACCGGGAGCTCGACGGTCTCGGACATCCACCAGCAGGTGTCGCTGCAGATGGGCGGCGCGACCGAGCCGTACACGCTCTGCCTGGACGACGTGTCGTTGACCGGCGGGGCGATCCCGCCCGGCGGTGGCTGGACCTACGGCTCACCGGTGCGCGTCAACCAGCACGCCTACGACGTCGACGGGCCCAAGCGGTCGACCGTCGTCAGCACGTCGGCCACACCCCTGTCGTGGCAGCTGAAGGACGCGGCCGGCAAGGTGGTCCGGAGTGGACGGACGGAGGTGCGCGGCGCGGACGCGTCGTCCGGCGACAGCGTGCACATCGCGGACTTCTCCGCGTACCGCAAGGCGGGCAGCGGTTTCACCCTGGCGGTCGGGCAGGACGTCTCACAGCCGTTCGACCTCGCGAAGAACCCGTACGCGCAGCTCAGCAAGGACGCGCTGGCGTACTTCTACCACAACCGGAGCGGTACCCCGATCGAAGCGGCACGGGTGGGGGAGAAGTACGCGCGCCCGGCCGGACACCTCGGTGACGCCTCGGTTCCGTGCCTGCCCGGCGTGTGCGACTACTCACTGGACGTGCGCGGCGGCTGGTACGACGCCGGCGACCACGGCAAGTACGTGGTGAACGGCGCGCTCGCCGCGTGGCAGCTCATGGACTCCTACGAACAGTCCCCGCGCCCGGACGTCCTCGACGAGGCGCGCTGGGAGGTCGAGTTCCTGATGCGCATGCAGGCGCCCGACGGCATGGTGCACCACAAGATCCACGACCTGGCGTGGACCGCGCTGCCGACCCTGCCGCACCTCGACCCGCAGCCCCGCTACCTGCACGCCGTCTCCACCGCGGCCACGCTGAACCTCGCCGCGGCCGGTGCCCGGTGCGCACGCGTGATCCCCGGCCTCGCGGCGCAGTGCCGGACCGCCGCCGAACGCGCGTGGAAGGCCGCGAACGAGAACCCGGCGGTCTACGCGCCGCGTGAGGACAACGTCGGCGGCGGCGCCTACGACGACACGAACGTCAGCGACGAGTTCTCCTGGGCGGCAACGGAGTTGTACGCGCTGACCGGGGACCACAGGTACCTGAAGCGGATCACCACGAAGCTGACCGAGGACGGCTTCTCGTGGAAGGACACCGGCGCGCTCGCGGACCTCACTATCCTGCGCACGCCCTGGCGCTTCCCGCTCGACAAGGTGATCCTCGCGAAGCTCAGGCTGCTCACCGTCGCGAACGGTTACGTGAAGTCGTTGCGGGAACAGGGTTATCCCGACCCGGCACCCGGCTACCTGTGGGGCTCGACCAGCTCCACCGCCAACGCCGCGATGATCATGGCGCGGGCACACGACCTGACCCGGCACCCCAAGTACCGCGACGCCGTGCTGGAGTCATTCGACTACCTGCTGGGCCGCAACGCGGTGAACCGGTCGTTCGTCAGCGGCTACGGCGAGCAGGCCGCCCGCAACCAGCACCACCGCCACTGGGCGAACCAGCTCGACCCGAAACTGCCCAATCCGCCCGCCGGTGCGCTCGCCGGTGGCCCGAACACCGGGTTGCAGGACCCGGTGGCGCAGCAGAACCTGCGCGGCTGCTCGCCGGCCAAGTGCTACATCGACGACATCGGCTCGTGGTCGACGAACGAGGTCGCGATCAACTGGAACTCCGCACTGGCATGGGTGGCCGCGTACGCAGATTCCCGTTAGCAGGAAGGAGATCCACAATGAGGTGGGTCCTGGCTGTGGTGACACTGCTGTTCCTCTTACCCGCGCCCGCACATGCGGCGAGTCCGCTCGACCTGACGAGCGGTTTCTACGTCAACCCGAACTCGTCGCCCGCGGTGTGGGCGCGCAACAACCCCGGTGACGCGCGAGCGTCGCGAATCCAGGCGTCGATCGGCTCCAGGCCGATCGCGCGCTGGTTCGGCAACGACCCGAACATCGGCAGCGTCGTCGCGAGCTACACCGGCGCCGCGGACGGCAACGACAAGCTGCCGGTGCTCGTCGCCTACAACCTGCCCGGCCGGGACGCGTGCGGCGGGCATTCCGGTGGCGGGGCGGGCTCCCCGGCGGCCTACCGGACGTGGATCTCCGGCTTCGCGGCGGGCATCGGCACGAAACCGGCGGTGGTCGTGATCGAGCCCGACGCGCTGGGCGACTTCGAGTGCATGACCCAGACGCAGATCAACGAACGCAACGCGATGCTCGTCTACGCCACGCAGATGTTCCAGCAGAAAGCACCCAACACCTACGCGTACCTCGACGGCGGCAACGCGGGCTGGGTAGCGGCGGCCACGATGGCGTCGCGCCTGAACGCCGCGGGCGTGCGCAACGTGCGCGGCTTCTCGGTGAACGTGTCGAACTACTACACGACCAGCGCGTCGGCGAGCTACGGCAACGCGGTCGTGTCGGCGCTGGGCGGCGGGCCGAGGTTCGTCATCGACACGAGCCGCAACGCCAACGGCAGCAACGGCGAGTGGTGCAACCCGGCCGGCCGCAGGCTCGGCGTCCCCGCGCAGGCGGGCGGCGGCGCGGAAATGCTGCTGTGGGTGAAGACGCCGGGCAACTCCGACGGCCAGTGCGGCATCGCGCCGACCGTTCCGGCAGGTCAGTTCAGTCCGGCGATCGCGGTCAGGCTCATCGACGGCACCTGAGCCGTGGGTAACGCGGTGGCGGCAGGCCCGATGAAGGGATGTGCGCATCACCCTCCTCGCCGCCGCCGCGTTCCTGCTCGCCGCCTGCACCTCCGAGCCGGAAGCCGCCCCGACGCAGGCCCCGGCGACCCAGACGACCGTCGAGCAGCCCGCCGGCAACGGTCCGAACTGCGCGAACGCCAACTCGTCCGTCGTGGGCAAGGCGCTCAACCTGAGGTTGCAGGGCCAGCGGGAGACCGTCGACAAGACCGTCACGACCTGCAACTACGTGGGCGCGGGCATGCCGGTCGAGGTGCGGTTCACGACGAACGCGACCGCGGCGACGTTCGCCAAGGGCAAGCCGGAGAAGGCCAAGGCCATCGACGGCCTGTTCGACGAGGCCTACGAGAGCTCGGCCGGCGGCGCGGAGACCGCCCAGCACACGGTGGCCGCGCGCAAGGGCAAGACGCAGATCGAGGTGGTGTCGCCCGCGGGCGTCGAGCCGTCGAAGAAGCTGATCACGGACCTGTTCGGCCGCATCTAGCAGGTCCTACACGGGGACGTCGAAGAACGACAGCACGCGGGCTCCTGGCGCGAGCCACGGCTCCACCAGCGCCCGCGCCCGTTCCGGATCCCGGTGGAACAGCCCGACCCGCACCGCGAACACCAGGTCGAACCGCCGGTCGCCGAGGTTCATGTCCTCGAGCGACGCGATGAGGAACTCCGCCTTGCCCGACGCCACGTGCACGGCGTTGCGGCGGGTCGCGGCCTCGACCATCTTCACCGAGCGGTCGACGGCGGTGAGCGTGCCGGTGGACAGCAGCTGGCACACCATCGTGGCGGCGACGCCCTGACCGCAGCCGATCTCCAGCACCCGGTCGGAGGGCCGGACGGCGAGTTGGCCGACCACACCCCGCAGACGCTCGCTCATGGTCCACATCATGCGCCAGCACGGCGGGCGGGGCCACTCCCGCGACCCCGCCGCACGACGATCAGCCCAGACCGCCCAGGTTGACCATCCAGCTGACGCCGAACTTGTCGACCAGGTCGCCGTACTCGTCGCCCCACATCTGCTTCTCCAGCGGCGTACCGACCTTGCCGCCCTCCGCGAGGGCGTTGAAGTAGTCGCGCAGCACCTCTTCGTCGCCGGACAACGACACCGTGATGCTGGAGCCGGACCGGTACTCCATGCCGGGTGGCGTGTCGGCGGCCATGATCGTGTAGCCGAGGTCTGTTTCCAGCTGTGCGTGCATGATCTGGTCGGCCTGCGGTGTGTCCTGCATGCCGAACTCACCGAAGGTGTTCATCTTCAGCTCGCCGCCGAAGACCGAGTGGTAGAACTCCATCGCCTGGCGGGCCTGGCCGTCGAAGCTGATGTACGGGTTGAGGCGAGTGGCCACCGGAATCGCTCCTTCTGCAGAGACGGACCCGCATACTCGCAAACCCTTGGCAGGCTTACAACTTGAACTTATTCCGTGACTCCCGGGTCACCCTGCGCGACCTTGCCCGCGTACACGAGTGTGGCTTCCGGCGTGAGCGGGTGGAACGTTCCGGCGCGCACGTCGCGGTAGGCGCGTTCGAGCGGTGAGCGCTTGAAGAACGACCGTCCACCCAGGACCTCCATCGCGATGCTGACGACCTCGATCGCCTCCACGACGGCCTGGCGCTTGGCCAGCATCACGGTGGTGACGGTCTCGGCGCCCGCGGTGTAGTCGTCGCCGAGCTCCTCGATCGAGCCCATCAGCGACCACCACGCGGTGCGCAGCTTGTAGTCCATCAGCCCGATCTGGCGCACGGCGTTCTTCGACGTCGACCGGACGGCCACGTCCCGAGCGCCCGACGCGATGCCGAAGTACGTCGACCCGACCACCGGTGCGAAGTGGACGACCGCCGCGAACAGGGGAGCGCCGAACTCGCCGTACGGCCGGCGGGCCGCGATCTTCTCGGCCGGGACGAACACGTCCTCCAGCACGACGTCGTGGCTGGCCGTGCCGCGCATGCCGAGCGTGTCCCAGGTTTGCTCGATGCGCACGCCGTCGGCGTTCAACGGGGCGCTGAAGTGCAGCACCTCGTCATCGAGGACGGCGCACGTGGCGACGACGTTCGCACGCGGCGACTGGCTGCAGAACGCCTTGCGCCCGCTCACCAAGAAGCCGCCCTCGACAGGTGTCGCCGTCGTCGTCGGCCACAGCCAGTCCGACCCGCCGCTGGTCGCGATGACGAGGCCTTCCGCGGCCACGCGCCGCAGCACGCCCTCCGCGTCCGGTGCGCCCTTGCGGCGCCGGTAGCACTGCATCAGCGTCAGGTACAGGTGCATGGTGACGGCCAGCGCGGTGGCGCCGTCGTGCCGCGCGAGCTCCGCCTGCGCGTAGCAGACCTGGCGCATGGTGGCGCCGAGCCCGCCCAGTTCCTCGGGTACGGCCAACGCCAGGTAGCCCTCCTCGCGCATCGCCGCGTAGGCCTCGCTCACGAACGTGGCGTCCCGGTCGTGCTCGGCCGCGTGGGCCGCCGCGATCGCGCCGATGCGTGCGGCCATGTCGACGAACTTCGCGTCGTCGTCTCTGGTCACGGTGGGGAACGTGCTGGTCACCCGTGGTGCGTCAAGAGTTGTCATAGGACGAAGGTAGGAACGCGCAAGCCCCGCGGGTAGTTCTGAAAGTGAACCGGACGGCGGTAACGAAACCCCCTCCGCGGCGGAGACTTCCCCTGTGAGGACCTATGCGCAGTACTGCCCGATCGTCCGCGCCGTCGAGGTGCTGGGCGACCGGTGGACATTGCTGATCGTGCGGGACATGCTCGTCGGTGCCTCGCGCTTCAACGAGCTCTCGCGCGGCCTGCCGGGGCTCTCCCGCGCGCTGCTGTCGCGGCGGCTGCGGCAGCTCGCGACCGCCGGTCTGGTGCGGCGCACCGGCGACGGCTACACGCTGACACCGTCCGGGGAAGCGTTGCGCCCCTTGGTGTTCGGCCTCGCGGACTGGGGCGCCCGCTACGCGTTCGGCGACCCGCGCGCCGACGAGCTCGACCCCGAGGTGCTGATGTGGTGGATGCACGGCCGCATCGACACCGGGTCGCTGAGCAAGCGCGCGAACATCGAGGTCCGCATCAGCGACCGCCGCCGCACGTTCTGGCTCGTCCTCGAACCCGGCGACGCCTCGGTCTGCTACACCGACCCCGGCCTCGAGGTCGACGCCGTGCTGGCGTCCGACATCGCCACGCTCTACCGGATGTGGGAGGGGGAGTTCGAACTGCTCGACGCGGTGCGCGCGGGCACGATCGAGCTGACCGGCCCGCGCTGGGTGGTGCGCGGCCTGCCGGGCTGGCTGAAGCTCAGCCCGATCGCCGAGGTCGTGCGCGCCGCGCGCGTCTGATCAGCGCTTTCAAAGTTCTCGAAGATTTTCTGGGCGGTCGTGTCGATCCAGCCTGGTGCCGTTCGACGCATCAGTGGAAGGACACGACAGCCCAGGAGGACACCATGACCGCGCTCGCCACCGCCCCCGCCACCGCCCGCAGGTCGGCCGCCGCCCGCCACGCCACGCTCGTGACGCGCGTGCTGACCGGTCTGCTGTTCACCGTGACCGGCCTGAACGGCTTCCTGAACTTCATGCCCGCACCGGACCCGAGCACGATGGCGCCGGCCGGGGTCGCGTTCACCGCGGCGCTGTACGCGACGGGCTACATGCTGCAGCTGGCCTCGGGAGTGCAGGTCGTCGCGGGCGTCCTGCTGGTGGCCGGCCGGTTCGTGCCGCTGGCCCTCGCACTCCTGGCCCCGATGGTCGTGAACATCTTCCTGATCCACCTGTTCCTGGAGCCCTCGGGCATGGGCATGGCGCTCTTCGTCGTCGCCGCCGAGATCGGTCTGGCGTGGGCGTACCGCGACAAGTTCCGCCCGATGCTGCAGGCCCGCTGAGCGCGCTACCGCTACCGCACGAACGCGGCCAGCATCCCCTGCACCTCGTAGACGTCGACGCCCTTGCCGAACTGCTTGGAGATCGGGGCATCCGCGCCGGAGACCCAGATCTTCAGTTCGGCGTCGAGGTCGAAGTGCCCGGCCGTCTCGACCGAGAACTGCGTGATCGCCTTGTACGGCACCGAGTGGTACTCGACCTTCTTGCCCGTCATGCCCTGCTTGTCGACCAGGATCAGCCGCCGGTCGGTGAACAGGAACGAGTCGCGCACCAGCTGGTACGCCGCGTGGATCTGCTCACCGTGCGCCAGCAGCCGCCCGAACTCCTTCGCGGCGTCCCGCGGGTCGAGCTTCGACGCGTTCCCCATCATTCCGCTGAGAAGTCCCATGCGTCCACGTTTACCAGGCTTTCCGAAACCTTGTCCCGGTGCTGGCCCGCTCCTGTCCCGGCCTTTCCGGTCGTCACCCCAAAGTGGATCTCAACAGCCACTCGATCGGGGAGAACGACACGATGCACCAGCACCTCATCGGAGCCGCCGGACTGGTCGGGGCGACCGCCCTGCTCGTCGGATGTTCCAGTGCCCCAGCGCAATCCTCCAGCGGGTCCGAGGTGGGGCCGACGACCGAGCAGATCAAGGCGTTGTTCGCCGACTGGAACGCGTCCCTCGCGACGGGGGACGCCCAGAAGGTGGCCGATCGCTACGCTCCGAACGCGGTCCTGCTGCCCACGGTGTCGAACCAGGTGCGGTCCACGCGGGCGGAGATCGTGGACTACTTCGAGCACTTCCTGAAGAACAAGCCGAGCGGGACGATCCTCGACTCGCACGTCGCCGTGCTGGACACCGACGACGCGATCGACGCGGGCACCTACCGGTTCGCGCTCACCCGGGAGGGCAAGCCGACGACCGTCGACGCCCGCTACACGTTCGTCTACGAGAAGGTCGACGGGAAGTGGCTCATCGTGAACCACCACTCGTCGGCGATGCCGGAGCGAGTCTGATCCGCACGCACAGCCCGCCGCTCGACGCCTCCTCCAGCGACACCGCGCCGCCGTCGTCGGTGACGAGCTGCTTCACGATGGCGAGCCCGAGGCCCGACCCGCCCCGGCCGGTGAGGCCCTGGCCGCGCCAGAACCTGTCGAACGCCCGCGCCCGGTCGGCCTCGGGCAGGCCGGGGCCGGCGTCGATGACTTCCACCGAACCGGGCCGCGTCGTGCGGACGAGGATCGTGGCGCCGTCCGGGGACACCTCCAGCGCGTTGGACAGCACGTTGTCGAGCACCTGCTCGAGGTGTCCCGGCGTCGCCAGGACGCGGATGTCGAAGCCCTCGCTGACCAGGGAGATCGAGCGCTCGTCGGCGGCGGCGCGCCAGGCGGTGAACCGTTCCGCGACGACGTCGAGCACCTGCACCGGTTCGGGGTGGGCGACGTCGGCCTCGGCGCGGGCCAGCGCCAGCAAACCGTTGACCAGCCTGGACATCCGCACGACCTCGGCCGTCGCCATCTCGACGTCCTCGCGGACCGTCGGATCGTCCACGCCGTCGGCCACGTTGTCGAGGCTGAGCCGCAACGCCGTCAGCGGCGTGCGGAGCTGGTGCGAGGCGTCGCCGATGAACGCGCGCTGCGAGCCGACCAGCGTGCCGATGGTCTCGGTGGCGGTGTTCAGGGTGCGGGCGAGCGTGCGGGTCTCCGGCGGCCCGGTCTCCTCGGCCCGCGCGGTCAGGTCGCCGTCGCGCAGCCTGCCCGCCATCGCGTTCAGCTCCCGCAACGGCCGGGTGACCCGGCGGGCGAGCCACAGGCCCAGGAACGCCGCCACGATCAGCACTCCCACGGCGAGCGCGGCGCGGAAACCCCAGATCTGCCAGAGCCGTTGCGTGATCGGACCGTCCGGATAGGACAGCCGGATCGCGCCGACGACCGTGCCGTCGGGCGTCTTCGCGGGCACCGTGAGCTTCAGGCCCTCGCCGTCCCAGTTCATCGACTCGCCCTGCGGTTCGAGGACGTCGATCTGGCCGAGCGTCTGCCGTTCGTAGGCGTCGATGAGCGCGCTCAGCGACCGCCTGTCGCCGGAGGCGAGCAGCAGCGCGGCGGTCTCGGCCTCGCGGCGCGCGGTGTTCTCCGCGTCGCCGTAGATCTGGTTGTTCAGCGTGAACGCCACCGGCACCGTGAACGCGGCGATCGCCACCGCGACCAGCAGCACGTAGCTCCAGACGAGCTGCCGGATCACGTGAGCACCAGCCGGAAACCCACGCCCCGCACGGTCTCCAGCGAGGCCGCGTCACCGAGCTTGCGGCGCAACACCCCGACGTGCACGTCGAGCGTCTTGGTGGGACCGAACCAGTGCGCGTCCCACACCGCCTCCATGATCTGCTCGCGGGTGAACACCGCGCCGGGGTCCTCGGCCAGGAACGCCAGCAGGTCGAACTCCTTCGGCGTCAGCTCGACCTCACCGCCGTCGAGGTGCACCCGCCGCCCACGCCGATCGATGCGCACCCGCCCGTGCGCTGCCTCCGGTTCCTTCCGTGCGGGCTGCACGCGCCTGAGGACCGCCCGCATCCGTGCGACGACCTCGCGCACCCCGAACGGCTTCGTGACGTAGTCGTCCGCACCGATCTCCAGCCCCACCACCCGGTCGACCTCGTCGGACCGCGCGCTGATCACGATGATCGGCACGTCCCCGCGCGCCCGCAGCTCGCGGCAGACGTCGAGTCCGTCCACGTCGGGCAGCCCGAGATCCACGAGGACCATCGAGAAGTCCCCGGCCACCAGCGCTTCCGCGCCCGTGCGCACCCACGTCACCTCGAACCCGTAGCGGGACAGCCCACGCGTGAGCGATTCCGCGATCGGCTCGTCGTCCTCCACCAGCAGCACCCGCATGGGCGCAGATCATCGCACTGAACGGGGGAGGGCGTTCCGCAGCCGGATGCCGCTGTACGCGAGCGGGCCGGCCACGACCTCGTCCACGAACGGCCAGAGGTTGGCGAGCACGCGCAGTTCGATGCCCGCCTCCTCGTGCAGCGCGAACAGGTCGCCGACGCGTTCGGCGGGCCCGAGCGGCACCACGGGTTCGGTCGCCACCATCGCGTGCCCACCTCCCGCGCCCTTCTCGCCGAACGGCCGGAACGGCGCCGCGTCGAAGCGGTACGCGTACAGCTCCGCGGTCCGCATCCGCTCCAGCCACCCGTACTCGACCGCGTGCACCCTGGCCGACCCGGAAATGGTGAGCACCCTCGGGCACTGGCGGGGGAACCAGTAGTCGGGCGAGCGGTGCGCGTCCACCGCCCACACGTACTCCTCGGCCTGCCGCGCGGTCGCCGCCACGTGCGGGACGAACCGGGTGATCGAAGGGTCCTCGGAGAAGTGCAACACCTGATCGTGTTCGGGCCGCATGTGGTCATACTGGCGCGCATGCGGAGGCTGACGCTCGCGGTTTTGCTCGTCCTCGCCGCCTGCTCCTCGGGCGGTGACGACAACACGGTCGGTTTCACCGCCGTCGATCTCACGGCCACACCGGAGGCGTTGGCCACGCACGGCGAGACGCTGGTCATCGGCACCCGCCCGTCCGACCACCCCGAACTCGTCACCCGCACCAAGGACGGCACGCTCGCGAACTCCCGGCTGACCCCGGCGACCCCGTACGGCAAGGAAGCGCACTGGTACGGCATCACCTCCGACGGCACCACGATCACCGGGGTCGGCGGCGAACGCGGTGGTGCGCACGGCAACGTCCGCTGGAGCGCCTGGACCGGCGACACCCGTGCCATCAACGAGAAACCGCAGGCCTTCAGCACGTTCGGCGGGTACGGCGCGGGCGAGCTGATCGGGCCGGTGCGCACCTCGAAGGGTCCGTTGATCATCGGCACCTGGCAGAGCGCCAAGGCGGGGCTCGACATCGCCGCCTGGACCTACACCGCCGACACGTGGACCCGGCAGCCTTCCGCCGGCACCGTCCTCGAGAGCTCGCAGGAGCTCCTCCGCTTCCCGCTCGCCGTGACGCCGGACGGAGACGGCGCGCTGGTGGCCGGCTGGCAGATCGCGAAGGGCGTGGTGAGCGCCGCGGTCTGGCGGTTCGACGGCACCGCCTGGACGACCGCCACCCTCCCGGACGGTGACGCGGCGCTGGCCGCCCGCTGCTGGGACGGCACCTGTCACGTGGTGGGCCGCGCTCAGGGCAGGCTCGCCTGGTGGTCGGGCAAGGGCGCGGACTGGAAGAAGGTCACCACCCCCGAGATCCCCGTGGGCGACGACGACACCCTGGCCGCGCCGGTCGACGTCAACGGCACGCCGACATTGCTCGTGGATCACGGCGGCGTGAAACTGGTGTCCGAAAAGGACGAAAAGCCCGCGGACGGCCCGTCCGGGAAGGTCGTCGCCGCGGAGAAGGCGGGTGATCAGGTTTTCGTGATCGCCGGCGGCCGTTTGTGGCGGCTTTCTTAGGCTGTCCTAATCCATCTGGCCGTGCCCGCTGTGACGCGGTTCACGCCGTTCGGGCTAGCCGTGCCTGAGCTGCTCGGACGTTCTGCCTGCTCCGCATCGATGCAGTAACCGTGCACGCCTGAAGCGCTTCACAGCGTGATGTCCGGTTTCCGATCACATTGCGCTGCTTGTCCCACGTCTTCTGGTCAATGCATTCACCCAGATGCGTCACAACCATCCGTGCCGAGACAGAACTTCACGCTGAATACGGCGATCCGGCCGCACAATGGTCACGCTTGGACACACAATTGACGAGAGTCAACTGTTGATGTGGCTGTTCCACCGGCCAATCCTTCACGCATGGGTGACTATGGCCCGGTCAGTGGGCCTCCACGCATTGGTGGGGGTGGGCAGCGGTCCGCCAGAACGGCGGTTAATCTCTTGCAACTCGTCCACTGCAATCCAGTGAGCCGACGTCGCAACCACCGGGGAGAGGACTGAACACGGGTGGCCGGATTTCTGTTGCGGCGGTTGGTCAACTACGTGGTGCTCGCCCTCGTGGCGACGTTCCTCGCGTTCACGTTGGCCTCCGCCACCTTTGACCCGATCGGGGTGTTGCAACAACGCAACCCACCGCCGCCGGCGGCATCGATCGAGGCGAAGAAACGAGACCTGCACCTCGACCAGCCGATCCCGCAGCGGTTCGTCACGTGGATGAGCGGGGTGGTGCAGGGCGACTTCGGTCGTACCGTCGCCGACCGCCCGATCACCGACGAACTCGGCAGGCGCATCGGCGTGAGTCTGAGGCTGTTCCTGCTCGGGATCACGTTCGGCATCCTGTTCGGAGTGCTGCTCGGCGTGGTGAGCGCGATCAGGCAGTACAAGTTCAGCGACTACTTCGCGACCCTGTTCAGCTTCATATTGCTGTCCATGCCGGTCCTGGTGCTCGGACCGTTGCTGAAGATGGGCGCCCAGGGGATCAACGACGCGATCGGCAGCAACGTGCTGATCTTCGTCGGTGAGACGACACCGGGCTTCCAGGGCAACTGGTTCGAACAGCTCGGCGACCGGATCCAGCACCTGATCCTGCCGACGCTCGCGATCGCGCTCGGCCAGATCGCCTTCTACAGCCGCTACCAGCGCTCGTCGATGCTCGACGTGCTCGGCAGCGACTTCCTGCGCACCGCGCAGGCCAAGGGCCTCACCCGCCGCAAGGCGCTGTTCAAGCACGGCCTGCGCACGGCGCTGATCCCGATGGCGACGCTGTTCGCGTTCGGCTTCGGCCTGCTCGTCGTCGGTGGCACGTTCACGGAGAAGATCTTCACCTGGTACGGCATGGGCGACTGGCTGGTCGTCGGCATCGGCTCGCAGGACGCGAACATCACTGCCACGGTGACGCTGTTCGTCGCGGTGTGCGTGCTGTTCTCCGGCTGGCTCGCCGACGTGCTGTACGCCGCGCTCGACCCCCGAATCCGCGTGAACTAGGCAAGGTGACGACGACGTGACCGTGATCCTCAACGAGGGCGACGCCGCCGGAACCACCGGTGCCGCCTCGGGCAGCCCAGTCGACGCCGCTCCCGACCCGGAGAAGGCGATGACGCGCGGCAGGCTCGTGTTCATCCGCTTCATGCGCAACAAGCTGGCGCTGGTCGGCCTGGTGGTCATCATCGGGATGTACCTGATGGCGTTCGTGGGGCCGCTCCTGTCGAAGTGGAGCTACGACACCCAGGACTACTCGGCGTTCCTAGAGCCGCCCTACTCCGAGCACATCTTCGGCACCGACAAGATCGGTACCGACATGTTCGCGCTCACCATGCGCGGGCTGCAGAAGTCGCTGATCATCGGCCTGCTCGTGGCGCTGATCTCGACCAGCATCGCCGCGGTCGTCGGCGCGGCCGCCGGCTACTTCCTCGGTGTCGCCGACAAGACGCTCATGTGGGTCGTCGACCTGCTGCTGGTGCTGCCGTCGTTCCTGATCATCGCGATCCTGAGCCCGTGGTTCCGCGGCAAGTCGTGGTTCCTGCTGGTGGTGATGCTCGCGGCGTTCCAATGGATGATCACCGCCCGCATCGTGCGCGGCATGACGCTGACGCTGAAGGAACGCGAGTTCGTGAAGGCGGCCAAGTTCATGGGCCAGCCGGCGCGCAAGATCATCGCCAAGCACATCGTGCCGAACATGGCGTCGCTGCTCATCATCGACGCGACGATCAACGTCGGTTCCGCCGTGCTCGCCGAGACGGGCCTGAGCTTCTTCGGGTTCGGCGTGCAGTCGCCCGACGTCTCGCTCGGCACCCTCATCGGTCTCAACGCGGAGTCCGCGACGACCTTCCCGTGGCTGTTCCTGTTCCCGGCGGGCTTCCTCGTCGTGTTCGTGCTGGCGGTGAACTGGGTCGGCGACGGGCTTCGTGACGCGCTCGACCCCACCTCCACGCGCGTGCGCCGCAAGGAGAAGAAGGACACCAAGGAGAAGGCCGCCTGATGACCACCTCGGAGATCCAGTTCGACGCACCGGCGGACCCGGTCGCCGACGGCCCGGTGCTGCAGGTCGAGGACCTTCAAGTGTCCTTCCCCAGCGAGTCCGGCCGCGTGCACGCGGTGCGCGGGCTGAGCTACCAGGTCTCGCCCGGCGAGGTCCTCGGCATCGTCGGCGAGTCCGGTTCGGGCAAGTCCGTGTCGTCGCTCGCGGTCATGGGCCTGCTGCCGTCCTCGGCGCGCGTCAGCGGTTCCATCAAGTTCCAGGGCCGTGAGCTCATCGGCCGCAGCGACACCGAGCTGTCGAAGATCCGCGGCCGCCGCGTCTCGATGGTGTTCCAGGACCCGCTGTCCGCGCTGACGCCGGTCTACACCGTCGGCGACCAGATCGCCGAGGCGATCCTGGTCCACAAGAAGGGCGCGGTGTCGAAGGCCGCCGCGGCCAAGCGCTCGGTCGAACTGCTCGACCTCGTCGGCATCCCGAACGCCGCGGAGCGCGTCAAGGCGTTCCCGCACGAGTTCTCCGGCGGCATGCGGCAGCGCGCGGTGATCGCGATGGCGATCGCCAACGACCCCGACCTGATCATCGCCGACGAGCCGACCACCGCGCTCGACGTGACGGTGCAGGCGCAGGTGCTGCAGCTGCTCGAGACCGCGCAGGAGGTCACCGGCGCGGGCATCGTGATCATCACCCACGACCTCGGCGTCGTCGCCGGGTTCGCGGACCGGCTGATGGTCATGTACGCGGGCCGCGCTGTCGAAAAGGGCAAGGTCGACGAGATCTACCAGCAGCCGCGCATGCCGTACACGCTCGGCCTGCTCGGCTCGATCCCGCGCCTCGACTTCAGCGAGAAGCAGGCGCTGGTGCCGATCAAGGGCCAGCCGCCGTCGCTCACGGACCTCCCCCCGGGGTGCCCGTTCGCGCCGCGCTGCCCGATGGTCGTCGACGCCTGCCACACCGCCGAACCGCCGCTGATGGACGTCGACGGCTCGATCGAGCACGCCGCCGCGTGCATCCGCACCAACGAGATCGCCGCGGCCGACGCCGAGGGCGCCGAGGCCGCCGTCGAGATCTTCGGTGCCGAGGTGGCCGACGAGCCCGAGGTCGCGAAGATCCCGCGCGAGCAGCGCGACATCGTGCTGGGCCTCGACAACCTCGTCAAGGAGTACCCGGTCAACAAGGGCGTGGTGTTCAAGCGCCGCGTCGGCACCGTGCACGCGGTGGCGGGCATCTCGTTCGACGTCCGCGAAGGCGAGACCCTGGGTCTCGTCGGCGAGTCGGGCTGCGGCAAGACCACGACGCTGATGGAGATCCTCAACCTCCAGAAGCCCATGGGCGGCGAGATCTCCGTGCTCGGCACGAAGTCGTCCGAAGTGGACGCCAAGCGCCGCTTCGCGATCCGCCGCGACATGTCGGTGGTCTTCCAGGACCCGATGGCGTCGCTCGACCCGCGCCTGACGATCCACGACTGCATCGCCGAGCCGATGCAGGTCCACGGCTACGCCAAGGACGAGATCAACCGGCGCGTGCCGGAGCTGATGCGTCTCGTCGGCCTGCGTCCCGACCAGCTGTCGCGCTACCCCGGTGAGTTCTCCGGCGGTCAGCGCCAGCGCATCGGCATCGCGCGGGCGCTCGCGCTCGAACCGAAGCTCGTCGTGCTCGACGAGCCGGTGTCGGCGCTGGACGTCTCCATCCAGGCGGGTGTCATCAACCTGCTGGAGGAGCTGAAGTCCAAGCTGGGCCTGGCCTACCTGTTCGTGGCACACGACCTGTCGGTGGTGCGCCACATCGCGGACCGGGTGGCCGTCATGTACCTCGGGAAGATCATCGAGATCGGCGGGGTGGACTCGGTGTTCGACGCGCCGCGCCACCCGTACACGCAGGCACTGCTGTCGGCGATCCCGATCCCCGACCCCGTCAAGGAGCGTCAGCGGGAGAGGATCATCCTCACCGGCGACCTGCCGAGCCCGGCGAACCCGCCGTCCGGCTGCCGCTTCCGGACCCGCTGCTTCCTGCACGCGTCGCTGCCGCCCGAGAAGCAGCGCCAGTGCATCGAGGTGGAACCACTGCGCGAGGCGCAGGCCGCGGACCACGAGGCCGCCTGCCACTTCGCCCAAGTCCGTCAGGTTCTCTGATGCATCCGTCGCCTCAGAACAAGACCTGCGAGCACGAAGGAACAGTGTCCCCGGCAACTGGTGTCCGGGCACGAGGGAGGTTCACGACAGTGAGTCGACGTACCAAGGTGGGAGTGATCGCCGTTGCTGCGGTCGCGCTCACGCTTACCGCGTGTGGTGGGCCCAGCAACAGCGGGAACTCCGGGCTCAAGGGCGCGGAGAACACGATCGGCCAGGCGGACATCAACCCGCAGGACGCGGCCAAGGTCAAGGACGGCGGCGAGTTCCGCTGGCCCGTCGACCAGCTGCCGGACAACTGGAACTACAACCAGCTCGACGGCACCAACGCCGACGGCCGCCGCATGATCGACACGATGATGCCGAGCCTGTACAAGCAGAAGCCCGACGCGACGATCGAGGTCAACAAGGACTACCTCGACGACGCGAAGCTCGCGTCCACCGACCCGCAGGTCCTCGAGTTCAAGATCAACTCGAAGGCCAAGTGGTCGGACGGCACCGCGGTGTCCTGGCAGGACTTCGAGGCCATGTGGAAGTCCCTGAACGGGACCGACAAGGCCTTCGAGGTCGCCGGCACCACCGGCTACGAGGACATCGAGAAGGTCGAGAAGGGCGCGACCGACCAGGACGTCAAGGTCACGTTCAAGAAGAAGTTCGCCGAGTGGAAGGGCCTGTTCTCGCCCCTCTACCCGAAGGCCATGTCCTCCTCGGCCGAGGAGTTCAACAAGGGCTGGGCCGACACCCCGAAGATCACCGGCGGTCCGTTCAAGGTCGGCACGATCGACCGCACCGCGAAGCTCGTGACGGTCGTGCAGGACCCGGCTTGGTGGGGCCAGAAGCCCAAGCTCGAGAAGATCACGTTCCGCCAGGTCGACCGCCCCGCGCTCGCGGACGCGCTCGCCAACGGCCAGATCGACTTCTTCGACATCGGCTCCAGCATCGACAACTTCACGCGTGCCAAGTCGATGCAGGGTGTGACGATCCGCCAGGCGATCACGCCGGACTACTCGCACATCACGTTCAACGGTGCGGACACGTCGATCCTCAAGGACGCGAAGCTCCGCGTCGCGCTGCAGCGCGGCATCGACACCAAGACCATCACCAAGGCGCTGCTCGGCCAGATGATCAAGGGCGACGCGCAGGTCACCGGTAACCACTTCTTCCTGCTGGGCTCGGCCGGCTACAAGGACAACTCGTCCGTGGCGTCGTTCGACAAGGAAGCCGCGAAGAAGCAGCTCGACGAGCTGGGCTGGAAGCTCGAGGGCGAGACGCGCAAGAAGGACGGCAAGGAGCTCGTCGTCCGTTACGTCATCCCGACGCCGAACCCCACCTCCGACCAGATCGCGAAGCTCGTGCAGTCGCAGCTGAAGGAGATCGGCGCCAAGGTCGACATCCAGGCCGTCCCCTCGACGGACTTCTTCAAGCAGTTCGTGAACGTCGGCAACTTCGACATGACCGGCTTCCGCTGGCTGGCCTCGGCCCTGCCGATCTCGGACAGCAAGGGCATCTACACGCTCGACCCGGCCAGCACCAACCAGAACTACGGCCGGATCGGCTCCGAAGAGGTCAACAAGCTGCTCGAGCAGGCCAACGGCGAGCTCGACGACACCAAGCGCCTCGAGATCGCCAACGAGGCCGACAAGAAGATCTGGGAGCTGGGCCACCAGCTGCCGCTCTACCAGCTGCCCGGTGCGGTCGCGATCAAGAGCAACGTCGCCAACATGGGCGCCGTCGCGTACGCGAACCGTCCGTACGACTACATCAACATGGGCTTCACCGAGTGATGTGCGGTTAGCTGTTCCGACGGCCCGGCGGGTCTCTCCGCCGGGCCGTTTCTTTCTGTTTGGAGCTCGTCTTGCTGCGTTCCCGGGTTCGTGCGCTGCGTTATGGCCTTTTCACCACGGCGGCCGTGCTGGTCGTGTGCTTCGTGGTCGCGTTGTTCTCGTGGCTGTCCTATTCGGACGATCGAGCGGTGCTGGCGTCGCTGACGTCGCGTGGCATGGGCGAGGTCGTGTCCTTTTCGGACGGTATGGTCGAGGTGCGGTGGCCGGCCGGGACCGCGCGCGTCGCGTACGAGAACGGTGAGCGGATCGTCGGGAAGCAGACGCAGGTGGCGTTCGACCCGGCCGATCCGTCGCGTGCCGTGATCCCCGGTTCCGACCTGTTCGTGCAGGCCGACCGGGCGCTGGGCGGCGTGACGTTCTCCGCCGCCGTGGTGCTGCTGGTGCTCTTCGCCGGTCTCGTGCGGATGCTGCTGGCGGTGCGGACCGCGCGTTCCGCCGCGTCCGAGGTGACCGTGCGGCGGATCCGGCTGCAGTCCGGGCTGATGGTGCGGTCGTGGCTGGAGATCGACGGCCCGGTCGAGCGCTGGCTGCCCGTCTACTACGACCCTGTGCTCGTGACGCTGCCGTCGCCGTCGACCGTGCGGCTGCGCGGCGGACGGATCGCCGTGATCGACGGCGTGACCGTCTACCCGTCCGGGCGCCCGGTGACCAGGCACCCGCGCGGCCGCCGCCTCGACAACCCCGTGCAGCCCGATCCGGACACGCGCGCGCCGCGTGGCCTGGTCGCTCAGCTGCGGGTGGACGCGGTGTTCATGGTGCCCGCGCCGATCGTCGGCCTGTTCTGGGCCTACCTGGACGGCAGCGGGTTCGTCGGCTGGATCATCGCCACCCTGGTCGCGGCGGTGCTGGGTCTGTGGTGGGCGGCTTTGCGGGGTTCCGACCCGTCGTAATGCTTTGCGGCCGGTGAGCGACCTCCTGGGAGTAGGAGGCCGCTATGACCGACGTCACACTTCGCGTGCACGAGGACGGCGCCGACGACGAGCGCATCGAGCAGCTCACCGGGTTCCTCGGGACCGAGCTGGAAGAGTTCGTCGCCGTCTCTTCCGCTTCCGGTTCCGCTCCTGCGGGCGCCAAGGCCGTCGACCCGGCCGAGCTCGGCACCCTGCTGGCCACGATCTCGTCGTCCACGGTCCTCGCGGCGCTGATCAACGCCGTGTCGGCGTGGCTTGGCCAGCGCCGCGAGCGTTCCGTGACGGTGGAGGCGGACGGCGAGCCCCTGGAGCTCACCGGCGCCCCGACGGAAGCCGAGCTGGCGCAGCGTTCCGCGTGGCTCGGCCGCCACCTGCACCGCTACGCGCTGATCATCGCGAGCCACGAGTTCACCGATCCCGGCCTCTCCGCACTGCGCGCCCCGGCCCACGACGCCGCCCGCCTCGGCGAGGTGCTGGCGGACCCGCGCATCGGCGGCTTCCATGTGCGCACCCTGATCAACTCGCCGGCCGCCGAGGTGAACGAGGCCGTCGAGGACTTCTTCGCCGACCGCACCCCCGACGATCTGCTGGTCCTGCACTTCTCCGGCCACGGCGTGAAGGACGAGGCCGGTGAGCTCCACTTCGCCACGTCCAGCACCAAGCTCACCCGCCTGGCCGGCACCGCCGTGTCCGCGGACTTCGTGGCCCGCCGCATGAACCGCTCCCGCTCCCGCAGAGTCGTGCTGCTCCTGGACTGCTGCTACTCCGGCGCGTTCGGCCGGGGCATGGTCGCGCGCGCAGGCGGCTCCGTGGGCATCGAGGAACAGTTCGGCGGCAGCGGCCGAGCCGTCATCACCGCCTCGTCGGCCATGGAGTACGCCTTCGAGGGCGCCGCCGTGGCCGACACGTCCGAGGCCGAACCGTCGGTCTTCACCTCGGCCCTGGTCGAGGGCCTGGAGTCCGGCGACGCCGACCGCGACCAGGACGGCCACGTGGGCCTCGACGAGCTGTACGAGTACGTCTACGACCGCGTCCGCCGCGTGACCCCGCACCAGACACCCGGCAAGTGGATGCTCGACGTCCGCGGCGACCTGCGCATCGCCCGCCGCGCGCGCCCGGTGTCGGTGCCTTCCGCGCTGCCTCCGGAACTGCAGGAGGCGATCGACCACTCGCTGCCGGGGGTGCGCGCCGGGGCGGTTCCCGAGTTGCGGCGGATGTTGTCGGTCGCGCACGAGGGGCGGGCGCTGGCGGCTCGGCTGGCGTTGCGGCGGTTGGCGGAGGACGACAGCCGGATGGTGGCAACGGCTGCCCGGGAGGCGCTGGGGGAGAAGCCCGCGCCGGCGTCGTCGGTCAAGCCGAAGCAGCCAGAGCCGAAACGTCCGGAACCGAAGACCGCCCAGCCGAAGCCTCCCGAAGCGAAACCGCTGGTGGCGAAGCCCGCGGTCGCGTCGGAACCAGCCGCTCCCGATCGGTCACCGGAACTGGTCGCCGCACTGCCCCGCCTCGCCGCGGGCCTCGCCCTCACCCTCCTCGTCCTCAGCCTGATGACGATCCCCGGCGGCATCCTCCACGCGTTCACCGAATCGGGCACGTTCGTGGCGGCTCCCAACGGCTTCGTGTTCGCCGCGGTCTGGCCGTGGGCCCTGACAGCGGCCCTGTTCACGATCACCTGCCGCGACCACCCGTGGGCGCAGGGAGCCGCACTGGGTCTGCTGGCCGGCACCACCGGCCTGCTCAGCGGCGGCGAGACCTACGCGTGGGTCCCGTACGCACTGGCCGCGACCGCCCTGGCCCTCGCGGTCACGGCAACCCCGTCGTGGCTCGCGGCCGCCGGCGGCGCACTGGGAGCGCTGGGCGTCTACGTGGTCGCCTACGCGGGCCAGGAGCTGACGTCGATCAACGGCGACGGCGAGGACGTCACGGTGATCGCCGCCGCGGTCGCGCTCATCGGCCTCGCCGCCTACCGCACCTGGCGCGACAAGCAGTGGCTCAGCACGATCGGGCCCGCGCTCCTGCTGCTGGGCTCGGTCATGACCCTGACCGCCGAGGTCCCGCTGTACGTCACCCACGCGAGTCTGGCCGGGCTGGTCGTCGTCCCGCTGATCGTCACGCTGACCACCGGCACCGCCAGGTTCGCGGCGACCACCGCGGTGGCCGCCGGAATCCTGGTGCGCGCCAACGACTACGTGTCCGCCAGCGAGCCGACGGTCGTCAGCGTCGCCCACGTCGGCCTGCCCCTGGCGGCGGCGGTCGTCGCCTACTTCTCGCGTTCGCGCTGAGCCTTCCGGCGCTTGCCCTCGTGCATCGCGGCGACGCGGGCGACCGGGATGGTGTGGCCCTGCGCCACCAGGTCGTCCGGCAACCGTTGCGGCGCGGGCATCAGCGACGTCCACGGGTCGCCGTCGAACCGGGTCCTGATCGTGAAGTCGGCCGGTGTGACGTCCTTCAGCGACTCCCACGGCACCGGGAACGAGATCGGCAGGCCCTCGCGCAGCCGGGGGCTGTAGGCCGCGACGACCGTGGCTCCCCAGGCGCGCGTCGAGTCCAGGAACACCTTCCCGCCCCGCTCGGTCTTGATGTACGCCGTGGTCGCCAGCGACGGGTCGAGCTTCTCCGCGCGCACGGCCACCGCACGTGTCGCCGCGGCCACGTCGTCGGGGGAGTGCTCCTCCAGCGGCACGAAGATGTGCACGCCCTTGGCGCCGCTCGTCTTCACGACGCTCTCCAGGCCGGCGTCGGACAGGGCAGCGCGGATCAGCAGCGCCGACCCGACCACGACGTCGAAACCAGCGCCCTCCGGCGGGTCGACGTCGAGCACCATGTGGGTCTGGTGGTGGTCCTCGCCGAAGTGGTCACCGAGGTAGAGCGGCACGTGGTACTCGACCGCGCGCTGGTTCGCGAACCACATGAGCGTCTGCTCGTCGTCGCAGATCGCGTACTTGATCTTGCGGTGCGACGCCTCCGCCCAGACCTCGACCGTGCGCACGTACGAGGGCGTGTACTTCGGGACGTTCTTCTGCATGAACGGGTCCTGGCCGCGCAGGATCCGCCACACCGACAGCTGCCGCCCGGCGAGCACCGGCACGAACCTGTCCGCCACGAAGTCCAGGTACTCCACCAGGTCGCCCTTCAGGGCACCGCCGAAGAGCGGCTGGTCGAGCGACGAGAACTTCAGCGGGCTACTGCTCATCGGGGACCTCGAGTTCGTCGCGGGCGGCCCACTCCAGCAGCGGTTCGATCGACCAGACCGCGTCGTCGATCCCGGCGTGCAGGTCGCCCAGTTCGGCATAGCGCTTCGGCACGGTGGCGATGGTGAACTCGTGCGGGTCGACGTCCGGGACCTCGTCCCACCGGATCGGCGTGGACACCGTCGCCTCGGGGTAGCCGCGCACCGAGTACGCGCTGGCGATCGTGCGGTCGCGCGTGTTCTGGTTGTAGTCCACGAAAACCAGCGACGGGTCTCGGTCCTTGCGCCACCACGTCGTCTCGACGTCGTCGGGCGCGCGGCGTTCGACCTCGTGCGCGAACGCCAGAGCCGCCTTCCGCACGTCCTGGAACCCGTGGTCCGGCTTGATCCGCACGTAGATGTGCAGGCCCTTCGACCCGGACGTCTTCGGGAACCCCGTCGCGCCCAGTTCGGCCAGCACCTCCTGCACCACCAGCGCCACCCGCCGCACCCGGTCGAACGAGCACGTGGGGCCGGGGTCGAGGTCGATGCGCCACTCGTCGGGCTTCTCCGTGTCCGCGGCGCGCGAGTTCCACGGGTGGAACTCCACAGTGGACATCTGCACCGCCCAGACCACGTCCGCGATGTGCGTGACGCACAGCTCGTCCGCGTGGCGGTTGTATCGGGGAAAATGCACCCGCACGGTCCTCACCCACGGGGGCGCGCCGTTCGGAAGCCTCTTCTGGTGCACCTTCTCGCCCGTGACGCCCTCGGGGAAGCGGTGCAGCATGCACGGCCGTTCCCGCAGAGCGCGGACGATCCCGTCGCCGACGGACAGGTAGTAGTTCGCGAGATCCAGCTTCGTCTCGCCGCGTGCGGGGAAGTAGACGCGGTCGGGGTTGGAGATCCGCACGACGCGGTCCTCCACCTCGAGCTCCACAGCCGGGGACTTGCCCATGCCCACCAACCTAACCGTTCGACCGCCCTCGATCGTTGTAGTTTGCGGTGGTGGATCTGTTTTCGCTCGCGCTGGGGGCGCTGCTGGAGGCGGTCGGCGAGCTCACCGACGACGACTTCGACCGGCCGTCCGGGTGCGACGGCTGGCTGGTGCGCGACCTGGTGTGCCACCTCGTGATCGACGCGCAGGACGTGCTGATCACGCTGGTGACGCCTGCGACGGACCCCGTCACCCACGACGAGGTGACGTACTGGAAGGTCTCGCACGAGCCCGCTGACGACCCGCTGGCCGCGCTGACGCGGAGGCTCGCCGCCGCGTACGGGGAGCCCTGGATGCTGAAGCACCACGTGGACGACGTGGGCCGGGCGGCGGCGCGCGCGGCGGGGCTGGCCGACCGGACGCTCGCGGTGACCACTCAGGACATGGTGCTGAGCACGTCGGGCTACCTGAGCGCGTACGTCTGGGAGTGGACGCTGCACCACCTCGACCTGGTCCGGCACCTGCCGCACGTGGCGGGACCGCCCGGGCAGGCGGTGGCGCGGTGCCGCGAGGTGCTCGAACGGATCGCCGGGCCGTTCCCAGCCTCGTGGTCCGACGTGGACGTGCTGCTGGTGGGAACGGGACGGCGCGCCCCGACCGAGTCGGAGCGCGCCGGACTGGGAGCTCTGGAGATCCCGTACGTGCTGGGCTGATCCCTGCCGGGACCGGGGTCTAGTCCTGCTCCTCGCCCTCGAGGCGCGCCTTCTCCGCCAGCCGCGCCTCTTCGGCCTTGAACTCCTTGTAGGTGGCGCGCTCGCGCACCAGCCAGTCCGGGTTCTCGGTCTTGAGCGCGTTGATCTGCTCGGTGGTCAGCGCCTCGGTGATGCCGGCGCGCACCAGGGCCGACGTCGAGATGCCGAGCTTCTGCGCGATGAGCTGCTTCGGGTGCGGGCCGTTGCTGCGCAGGTCCGCCAGCCACTGCGGCGGGTTGGCCTGCAGTTCGTTCAGCTCGTCGCGCGACACGACGCCAGCCTGGAACTCCTCGGGCGTCGCCTCGAGGTACACGCCGAGCTTCTTGGCGGCGGTGGCGGGCTTCATGGTCTGCTGCGACTTCATGCGGAAAAGAGTAACGGGCTCGTCCGGTAGCCTCAGCACGTGACCGGATCGTTCACGCTCGCGTACGTCCCAGGCGTGACGCCGGGCAAGTGGGCGCGGGTCTGGCAGGACCGCCTGCCGGACGCCGAGCTGACCCTCGTGCAGGTGCCCGCGGCCGTCGCCGCCGAGAAGGTGCGCTCCGGCGAGGCCGACGCCGCGCTGCTCCGGCTGCCCGGCGACCGGGAGGACCTGCACGCGATCCCGCTCTACACCGAGACGAGCGTCGTCGTGTTCCCGAAGGACCACGAGTTCGCCGCGGCCGACGAACTGTCCCTCGCGGACCTGGCCGGGCACGTCCTGTGGCAGCCGCTCGACGACGCGCTGGAGTGGGACGAGCAGCCCGGTCAGGCGCCGGTCGAACGCCCGGAGACCACGGCGGACGCCGTCCAGATCGTGGCGGCGGGCGTCGGGGTGCTCGTGGTGCCGCAGTCCCTCGCGCGGCTGCACCACCGCAAGGACCTGAAGTACGTGCCGCTCGCCGACGCGCCGCAGTCCCGCGTCGCGCTGTCGTTCCCGATCCGCGACGAGAACCCCGAGCTGGTCGAGCACCTCATCGGCATCGTCCGCGGCCGCACGGTCAACAGCACCCGCGGCCCCGCGCCGGAACCGGCGAAGAAGCAGGCCCCCAAACAACAGCAGCAGCGACGGGGTCCGGCGCCCCAGCAGAAGAAGCAGCCCGCCAAGCGCGTGAAACCCCGTCGCGGTCGCTGAGTCCTGTCAGGACGGAGTCACTGGTTCCGCGCCGTGATCTGCTCGCGCATCCGGTCTTCCTGAGCCTGGATCTCGGGCGTCAGCGCGTCACCGAACGCCTCGGGGCCGTGGACCTGGCGGATCTCGACCTCGCCCTCCTGGAACGGCGCCTTCTTCAGCCACTCCACGGCGTCCTGCAGCGACGGCAGCTCCCAGATCCAGAAGCCCGCGATCAGTTCCTTGGCCTCGGTGAACGGACCATCGATCACCGTCGTCGCGCCCTTGCCGTCGAACGCGACGCGCGCGCCCTTCGCGCTCGGGTAGAGACCGTCGCCCGCGAGCATCACGCCGGCCTTGACGAGCTCCTCGTTGTAGTTGCCCATCGCGGCCAGTTCCTCGGTGGTGGGCATGACGGAGTTCTCGGTGTCCTCGTTCGCCTTGACGATGACCATGAACCGCATCTCGATCTCCTCTGGCTGGTGTCCGGTCGTTTCTACCGAGCCGTCGATCGGGGCCCCGCGGTTTCGACCGGCTTCCAGCAATTGTGACCGGCGTCACAAGGTTAGTGTGGACGGCATGCGTGAAGACGTCGACTGGATCCTCGAGAACTGCCAGGTCTGGGCCATCGTCGGGCTCTCGGACAACCTGTCCCGCGCGGCCCACGGCGTGGCCCGCTTCCTGCAGCAACGCGGCAAGAAGATCGTGCCGGTGCACCCGTCCGCCGAGACCGTGCACGGCGAGCAGGGCTACGCGACGCTCGCGGACATCCCGTTCCCCGTCGACGTCGTGGACGTGTTCCGCCGCTCGGAGGACGCGGGCCAGTTCGCCGACGAGGCCGTCGCGATCGGTGCGAAGGCGGTGTGGTTCCAGCTCGGCGTGGTCGACGACGCCGCGTACGCGCGCGCCCGGAACGCGGGGCTGCGCATGGTGATGGACGTTTGCCCCGCGATTGAGTGGCGCTCCCGTTGAACAACTGGCTAACCTGCTCTGGTCGTCTCCGGGCACCTGGGGGTTCCGGGGAGACTCAGCCTGGGGGGCTCGATTCAGCATGCTCGTCGACATCACCGCGCTGCGATCCGCGGACTCGCCACGACTCCGTGGCTGCAGCGACGAATTCATCCGTTCACTGGCGTCGTCCGGCGCCCACCTGTCACCGATCGTGGTGCACCGCCCGACGATGAAGGTCGTCGACGGCACCCACCGCCTCAGGGCCGCCGTCCTGCGCGGCTGCCGTTCCGTCGAGGTCGAGTACGTCGACGGACCCGCCGAGGACCTGTTCGGGTTGTCGGTCACCCTGAACCTCGCGACGCTCTCGACCGCCGACCGCGAGGCCGCGGCCCGGCGTTTGCTGCGCTCGCACGCGCAGTGGTCGGACCGCGCCATCGCCGCCTCCACCGGCCTCGCCGCCAAGTCCGTCGGCGTGCTGCGGCGCGCCGTGGGAGGGCAGGCGCCGATCCGGGTAGGGAGGGACGGCAAGGTCCGGCCGGTCAACTCCGCGGCCGGGCGCCGGCTCGCGGGACGGATGGTGGAGGAACGCCCCGACGCCTCGCTGCGCGACATCGCGCGGGCGGCCGGGGTGTCGCCGGGAACCGTCCGGGACGTCCGCCGCCGGCTCAACGCCGGGATGGACCCCGTGCCGGAACGGATGCGGGCCGCCGAACGGGCCGACGCGACGCTTCCCGCAGGCCGCAACGAGGTGCGCGACCCCGACGTCACCCTGCCGATCCTGCGGCGGGACCCCTCGCTGCGGTTCAACGAGCACGGGCGGCTGGTGCTGCGCTGGCTGGAGATGCACGCGGTGTCGTCCGGCGAGTGGGCCACCGTCGTGTCCGGGGTGCCCTCGCACTGCCGGGAACTGGTGGCGGACATGGCCCGCGGCTGCGCGGAGGCCTGGGTGGAGATGGCGGAGGCGCTGGAGAGGGAAGGCCGGCGGACCGCGGTGTGAGCTCTAGGCGAAGAGGATCTTGCTGATCTCGCCGATCACCTCGCGACCCGCCACCGGCCGGATCCGGGACAGCAGCTTGCCGAACGCGCTGAGGTCGATGTTCACGGTCGCCGACTGCACCTGGCGGACGTCGTCCAGCAGATCGATGATCAGCGCGCAGGCGTGGTCCACGTTGCCCGCCTCCGCGTGGGCGAGTGCCCGGCGCAGACCGAACCTGGCGCGTGCGCGCAGGGCCGTCGACTCGATCAGCGGGACCTCGGTGTCGAGGATCGCGGCGGCCTCGGTGTGGCGCCCCAGTTCGTGGTACGACCAGGCGGTCGCGATCGCCACCTGGTCGATCAGACTGGTGCTGCCGTAGCGGAAGTCGCCGACGTCCGCCTGCAGGGCGCTGGCCTGCTCGAGGGCGGCCTCGCACAACGTGGTGGCGCCCGCGAGTGCGTAACCTTGCGCTTCCCGTTGCGCCGCAACGGCTTGCACCGCTCTGGAACGGGACTTGCTCGCCCGGCGCGCCCACAGGACGGTCGAGCGGGCATCACCCCGGTACAGCGCGAACTCGGCGGCCCGGACCTGTGCGTAGGCCTCCAGTTCCTGGTCGCCGCCCTTGACCGCGTACGAGACCGCTCGCCGGGTCATCTCGGCCGCGGCCACGTCGTCACCGCGTTCCTGTTCCATCCAGCCCGCGTACTCGGCGTACTTCGCGGCGAGCAGCCAGAGACCGTGGCTCAGCCCCGGGTCGTCGGCGGAACGAGCCATCCTGCTCAGGACGTCGACCTGGGGCCGCAGCGCGAGGAGCACGGACTCCGGGTCGGACCGGTGGCCGAGCACCCGGTGGTGGTCGAACATCGAGTCGTAGGTGCGCAGGACCCGGTTGTCGCTGGGGATCGGACGGGCGGGGGTGTCGGCGAGCGTCAGCAGCAGGCCCCCGGCGCTCAGGGCGTCCTCGAAGATCTTCGCCATCTCGGGAGTCGGGCGGACCTGGCCGTTCTCGATTTTGCTGAGGTATCCCTTGCTGTAGCGGACCCGCTCGGCCATTTTCGTCAGGGAGAGCCCGCGCTCCCTGCGCAGTCGGCGCACCTGCTGTGCGAACGTGGGCGACACTGTTTCACCCCCTCCCCGGTAGTGTGGACGGGTTGAAACAGACGGACACGGAATGTCCACTAATTGTCCGGAGATTGACGATCTACTGGGGCCAACTGAAGCAGCCGTCGATGGTTCCATGTGAGTCATGGTGATGACGCGCTTCGACGATGCTGCCGGTGTCGTGATGGTCTGGCAGCGCCTGGCTACCAACGTGGTGCACCGTTCCCAGTGGTTCGAGGTGCGCGCCGACTCCGTGGTCCGGCCGGACGGCGGACACGGCACCTACACGCACGTCGTGGCGCCCGCCTCGGTCACGGTGCTGGCCATCCAGGACGACGACCACGTCGTCCTGACCCGGCAGTGGATCTACACCCACGGCGGCACGGAGTGGCGACTACCCGGCGGCGCGATCGACGACGGCGACGCCGATCCCGTCGCCGCGGCACGCCGTGAGCTAGAGGAGGAGACCGGGCTGCGGGCCCAGCGCTGGGAGCGGCTGGGACAGATCCACGGCGCGGACAGCCTGAGCAACCACGTCGACCACATCTTCCTCGCCACCGGCCTCACCCAGGGCGAGCCGTCCCTCGAACCCGCGGAAGCCGACCTGTGCGTGCGGACGATGCCGTTCTGCCGCGCGCTGGACCTCGTGAGACAGGGCATGCTCCCGCACGCCGGCAGTTCCCACGCATTGCTCGTGATGGCGCTGCGCCGCACGCAGAAATGACGATTCCGGGTTTCCTGATTTCGTAGGAAACAGGAAACCCGTTCTCATCCGACTGGCGAAAAGCCACTCTTGGTGCATCGGCGAGAACAACAGCCCGAAAGCCAGTCAGATGAGAAGGTGAATTTCTCGATGAGAATGATCTGCTCACTCGCCACCGTGATGAAGGTTGCCGCGATCTGCCTTTTTGTGGGATTCATGGCCGGCAGCGTCTTCATCGCAACGGTGATCTGACTCGAATTCGGACTGCGGTTCTCCCTGACCATCAGAGGGAGGTGTCAGCCGTGGAACCGCACTTCTGCATCGAGATGATCTGAACGTCTCCGGCTACTCGCTACGGCGTCCACTGCACGCCGTAGCCGCGGCCCTGACGGGGGTGGGGGAACTGCACGTCGATCTCCCCGATCTCGTCCAGGGGCAGCGTCTGCGGCCAAGGCGTCAGGTCATCGGTGTCGCGCGCCAGGGCTTCCTCGACGCGCCACACCGATTCCGGTAGGTCGTCCCGGTCGAACCGCACCCGCAACCGGAACGACTCGCACATCCGCTCCGGCCAGAACACGTAGGTCGGACGCATCGACTGTCCGCGCGGCACGCGAACTTCCAGCGCGAACTGGTGCGTTTGCCCTGCGTTGAGGGGTCGGGGCAACCGCAGCTTCATCAAGATGCGGCGCGGGGACGGACGTTCGTGGCCGATGAGCTCGACCCCGTGCAACACCTCCACGTCCAGGTCGCCAGGAGCGCCGTCGGGCGTGGGGGCGGGGATCGTGATCGACCACGCGATCTCGTTGACACCGTCGGTGTCGGCCACCACGGTCCGGCGCTCCGTGCACGCGGGCGTCGGACCGTCCAGCTTCAGCAGCGCGTCGAACTCCTTGACGTGCCACAGTTCCGACGGCGCCGCGTGCGTCGTCGAAGGGGCCGGCTGCAGCGCCACCTCCACCAGGCGCTGCAGTCCGGCGTCCATCCTCCTGCGCACCGTGCGCGCCCCGCGGTCCTGTTGCTTCGCGAGCCACTCGATGCGTTCGTTGAGGAACCGGAACTGCGCGTCGTCGTGCAGTCCGAGCGGCGCCAGAACGGCGTTGCGGACCTCGACCGGGAAAGCGCGCGCCGCGTTCGCGACCCAGTCGCGCAGTTTCGTTCGCACGGCTTCCGCGCCGTCCGTCTCGACGATGCCGCAGACCTGGCGCAGCGCCGGTCCGACGTGCAAGTCGATACCGGGAGTCTGCACACCGCGCCCTCGGCACAACGTGCGCAGTTCTTCCATCAGCTGCTCAGGTGAGACAGACATCCGTCCTCCGCGCGCGGAAATGCTGTGCCGGGCATGTCGGGCTTACCTGATCGGACGTTACTCCGGATGCACCATCCGGGTGAACGTGAACATCGCGGGCGACCGGATTCTGCTACACCGTCCCGCGAGATGATCACCGCCGAACGACTGATGTCCTGACCCGGCCTTCCCCGGTAACGTCCTGGTCACGGGCGGTTACTTCCTCCGGTTGCCGCCAACCCTGCCGATGGAGGTTGTATTCGTGCTGCGCACAATGTTGAGCATCGCCGCGGCGTTCTCGCTGATCAGCGGCGTTCCTGCCGTCGCTGCCCCGGCCGAGGGCGCCTACCTGCTGCAGTTCCGCACCACCCTGTCCGATGACCAGCGCCACCAGCTCGAGGGTCTCGGCGTGCGTCTCGGCACGTTCGTCCAGGACGGCACCTACCTCGCCCGCATGACGAACACCGCGCCCGTCGCACGGCTGAGCTACGTGCGCGAGGTGAAGCCGTTCGCGGCCCAGCCGCGGATCATGGCGCTGGGCGGCTCGTCCGACTACCTGATCACGCTGGTCGAGCAGGACGCGCGCGACCAGAAGACCGTCGCGGCCAAGGTGAAGTCCTTGGGCGGCAAGGTGAACGTCATCTCCGAGAGCCGTGAGCACATCATGGCCACCCTGGACGCCGAGCAAGCCGCCCAGCTCGCGAAGCTGCCCGCCGTGATCGCGATCGACCCGGTGTCCGCGCCGGAGACCGACATGGCGATCTCGCGGGAGTCCTCCGGCGCGAACCACATCGAGTCGGCCGGCGGCTACAAGGGCCAGGGCGTGCGCGGCGAGGTGATGGACGGCGGGTTCCGCGTCACGCACCAGGAGTTCCGCGCCCGGCCGCCGCTGCAGCACACCGCGAACTCGACGAACACCTCGCACGGCACCGCGACGTACGGGCAGATCTTCGCGTCCGGCGTCTCGTCCGCGCACCGCGGCCTGCTGCCGGAGGGCCAGGGCATCACGGCCGTCTACAACACCGGCGACCGCTACGCGCACACCAAGCGGCTCGTCGACCCGGCGGGCCAGTACCGCGCGGTGTTCCAGTCGAACAGCTGGGGTGACTCGCTCACCACGGCGTACAACTCGATCTCGCAGCAGATGGACCGGATCGTGTTCGACCACGACCTGCTGATCTGCCAGTCGCAGAGCAACGCGGGCACCAGGAGCTCACGCCCGCAGGCATGGGCCAAGAACGTGCTGTCGGTCGGCGGGCACTACCACTACAACACCGCCTCGCGCACCGACGACAAGTGGAACGGCGGAGCGTCGATCGGCCCCGCCGCCGACGGCCGCATCAAGCCCGAGATCTCGAACTTCTACGACCGCATCGACACCACGACGTCCACCAGCGACACCGCGTACACGGCGTCGTTCGGCGGCACGTCCGGCGCCACGCCGATCACCTGCGGCAACGCCGGTCTGCTGTTCCAGATGTGGTCCGACGGCGTGTTCGACGGAGCGCCCGGCAAGAAGCGCGACGTGTTCGCCTCCCGCCCGCACGCGGCGACCGCGAAGGCGCTGCTGATCAACACGGCCGACCAGCACGCGTTCTCCGGCACCACGCACGACCAGACCCGCACGCACCAGGGCTGGGGCACCGCGTCCGTGCGCAACCTCTACGACCGCGCGAAGGCGGGCGGCTGGAAGCTGCCGGTGCTCGTCAACGAGACCGACCTGCTGGTCACCGGCCAGTCGCGCAAGTACACCGTGGTGTCCAACGGCCAGACGCCGCTGCGCGCAACCCTCGCCTACACCGACCCGGCCGGTTCGCCGACCGCGGCCAAGGCGACCGTCAACGACCTGACGCTCAAGGTCACCGCCCCGAACGGCACCGTCTACTGGGGCAACAACGGCCTGCTGGCCGGCAACTGGTCCACGTCCGGCGGGGTCGCGAACACCGTCGACACCGTGGAGAACGTCCTCGTCCAGACGCCCGCCGCGGGCAACTGGACGGTCGAGGTGATCGCGACCTCGGTCAACGTGGACGGTCACGTCGAGACCGCCGCGACCGACGCGGACTACGCGCTGGTCGTGTCCTAGGTCCTGGGCGGGACGGGTGGCGGCCCGCGCCGTCACCCGTCCTGACCTGCGGATTGCAGAACTCGTGCAAGAAGTTCGCATGGCCGCCCGTCCATCGTTCCCCCGACCGCGCCGGACAACTCGGCGCGAGAAGAGGGGAACGCACATGAAGAGGCTGATCAGCCGGGTCGTACCCGCAGCACTCGCCGCCGTGGCGGCGGCAGGCCTGTCCGTGGCCGCCGCCCAGCCGGCTTCGGCCGCCGTGACCTGGAAGTTCCAGGGCACCGGCACCTCGTCCTGCCTGGACGGCTACGCGGGGCACCCGTACGGCGACGTCTACCACACGAGGTGCAACGACGGCGCGTTCCAGAACTTCAGGTGGGTGGGCTCGTTCGGCCGCCAGACCCAGCTCGTGAGCAACCAGAGCAACAAGTGCGCCGCGCAGGCCGGTTACACCGTGAGCCTCGCGACCTGCAACGGTTCCTCGTCGCAGGTCTGGGTGGTGAGCGGCTCGGCCTCGCGCCTCACCGTCCGCCACCTCAGCTCCGGCCGGTGCCTCCAACGGCTCGGCGAGACCAACGTCCGGCTGGAACCCTGCGACGGCACCAACTACCAGGCCTGGTTCCGGCGCTAGCGGTCACTCGAAGCGTTCCGGGTCGCCCGCGCCGTAGCGGATGATCTCGGCCTCGCCGCTCGAGAAGTCCACCACCGTGGTGGGCGTGGTGCCGCACTCCCCGGAGTCGATCACCGCGTCCACCACGTGGTCGAGGCGTTCCTTGATCTCCCAGCCCTGCACCAGCGGCTCGGCCTCGTCGGGCAGCAGCAGCGTGGACGTGAGCAGCGGCTCGCCCATCGCCTCGAGCAGCGCCTGCGTCACGACGTGGTCGGGGATGCGCGCGCCCACCGTCTTCTTCTTCGGGTGCATCATGCGGCGCGGCACCTCCTTCGTCGCGGGCAGGATGAACGTGTAGTTGCCCGGCGTGGACGCCTTGACCGCGCGGAACACCGCGTTGTCCACCACCACGAACTGGCCGAGCTGCGCGAAGTTCTCGCACATCAGCGTGAAGTGGTGCTTGTCGTCGAGCTTGCGGATCTCCCGGATGCGGTCGATGCCGTCCTTGTTGCCCAGCCGGCAGCCGAGCGCGTAGCAGGAGTCGGTCGGGTACGCGATCAGGCCGTCCTCCTGCAGGATCCGCACTGCCTGGTCGATGGCGCGCTTCTGCGGGTTGACCGGGTGGACGTCGAGGTACTTGGCCATGGCCGGTGAGCCTAGAGCCTGTCTCCCGGGTCTCGCCCGCGAGACCCGGGCCTGAGGTGGCTCCTGGGGGCACGGGCGGCAGACCCACGTACAACACCGGTACGCGGATCTGCCGCCCGCACCGCCAGGAGCCACCTCAGGCGCAGCTCTCGGGGACGAGACCCAGGAGACAGGCTCTGGGCGGATGATCTGGGGCGCGGCATTTCGGCTCGCGCACGTTGATAACCTGGGCGTACTTCTTCCCTGGTTTGGAGACCCTTAGCGATGCTCGACCGTGCCGTCGTCGACGCCCTGTTCCCCTCGGACCTGCCTGAGCCGTCCTTCTGGGAGGAGCAGTACCCGCCCCGCGGGCTGGGCGAAGGCGCGAAGGTCACCCGCCTGGGTCCCTCGCCGACCGGGTTCCTGCACATCGGCGGCCTGTACGTCGGCTCCATCGACCGCGACATCGCGACCCACTCCGGTGGCTCGTACATCGTGCGCGTCGAGGACACCGACCAGGCGCGTGAGGTCGAGGGCGCCGTCGCGCAGTTCAACCAGGCGTTCGAGTACTTCGGCATCCAGCCGGACGAGGCCGACGAGGCGGGCGCCTACGGCCCGTACCACCAGTCGCAGCGCGAGCAGATCTACCTGACGTACGTGCGTGAGCTGGTGCGCTCCGGCGCCGCCTACCTGTGCTTCGCGACGAAGGAAGAGCTCGCGGACATCACCGCGCGCCAGCAGGCCACCAAGCTGCCGACCGGGTACTACGGCCGGTGGGCGATCTGGCGCGACAAGACCGCCGAGGACGTCCAGGCCGCTCTGGACGAGGGCCGTCCGTACGTGGTGCGCTTCCGCTCGCCGGGCAAGGCGGGGGAGCGGACCAAGTTCGTCGACGCCATCCGCGGCGAGCTCGAGCACGACGCCAACCGCAACGACGTGGTGATCCTCAAGGCGTCGGACCAGTCGCCGCGCCTGCCCACGTACCACTTCGCGCACGCCGTCGACGACCACCTGATGCGCGTGAACCTGGTGATCCGCGGCGAGGAGTGGATCTCCTCGGTGCCGACGCACCTGCAGCTGTTCGACGCCCTGGGCTTCGAGCGCGTCGAGTACGCCCACATCGCGCCGCTGATGAAGCAGCAGGGCGGCTCCCGGCGCAAGCTCTCGAAGCGCAAGGACCCCGAGGCGTCCGTCGAGTTCTTCATCGAGGCGGGCTTCCCTGCACAGGCCGTCCAGTACTACCTGCGCGGCCTCGTGAACGCCCGCCTCGCGGAGCTGCCGCTGGCCGAGGCCCTGGAGGCCCCGATCTCGCTGGCCGAGTGCGGCGTCGCCGGGCCGCTGGTCGACCTGGTGAAGCTCGACGACATCTGCGCCGACTACGTGGCCACCCTGTCCGGCGAGGAGATCATCTCGCGGGTGTCGGAGTGGGCTGCCACCTACGACCCCGAGCTGGTCGAGGTGCTGGCTTCCGAGCGTGACGCGGCTCTGGCGGCGCTGACGGTCGAGCGCGGCCCGGAGGTCGCGAACCCGCGCAAGGACCTCCGCAAGTGGTCGGACTTCCGCACCGCGTACGGCTTCTTCTTCCCGTCGCTGTTCCCGCTCGTCTCCGACCGCGCCGACGAGCGCCTCGGCGGCCTTTCGCCGGAGCTGATCTCCGCGTTCGCCGCGGACTTCGCCGACGGCTACGCGGACCTCGAGGACGGCCAGGAGTGGTTCGGCCAGATCCGCGAGCTCGCCGCGAAGCACGGGTTCGCGCCGAACCCCAAGGAGCTCAAGAAGAACCCGGACGCGTACCCCGGCTCGATCCGTGAGGCCGCGCAGCTGATCCGCGTGGCGCTCACCGGTTCCAAGGCGAGCCCGGACCTGCACGCGGTGGCCCGCACGCTGGGCGCCGACGAGGTGCTGCGCCGGGTGCGCGCGCTCGCTGGCTGACGCACGTGTGTGAACGGCCCCCGGCTCCTGGTGGAGCCGGGGGTTTTTCGCTTGTTCGGGAAGAGATCCGCGCGGACTTCGAGACGAAGCTCCAGAACCGCTCCTGCTCGTCGCGGGCAAGCCGTACGAGACGGGGGAGGACGCGCTGGACTTCCATCGGCTCGACGAATCGGTGCTGGTCCTCACCGATCCCGGTGCGGCCGGAGGGATCTCCTGGAAGCCGCCCGGAACGGGCCTCGCCAGCCTCGACGAACCAGCTCAAAACCCCACACGAACGAACAGGCCCGGTATGGGAACTTCGTCCTGGAAGTTTCCCGGAAAAAAGTCGTGAGAGCGTTCCCATTGACGTGGACGTAACACGCCGTTGAGGATCGGCGGCATGCATTGGAGAAGCACTCTCGCCGCAGTGCTGGGGCTGACGCTCGCCGCCGGCACGACCTCGGCGGCCGTGGCGCAGGACGCGCAGCACTGGCCGCCGAAGCCGTCTAAGCAGACGGTCATCGGGCAGCCGAAGACGGAGCACGGCTGTGCTCGCATCGAGAAGTCCTTGCCCACGCTCAAGGACTGGCCGAAGGTCGACAGCCAGCTCGACGGCGACCGCAAGGACGAGGCCCGCATCAAGGCGATCCTCGCGGACATGACGCTGGCCGAGAAGGTCGGCCAGATGACGCAGCCCGAGATCTCCGCGATCACGCCCGCGGACGTCACGACCTACGGGTTCGGCTCCGTCCTCAACGGTGGCGGCAGCTGGCCCGGCGCCAAGAAGAACGCGACGCCGCAGGAGTGGCTGGCGCTCGCCGACGCGTACTTCGAGGCCTCGAAGCAGTCGCGCACGAAGATCCCCGCCATCTGGGGCATCGACGCCGTGCACGGCAACAACAACGTCTACGGCGCCACGGTCTTCCCGCACAACATCGGTCTCGGTGCGGCGCAGGACCCGTGCCTCGTCCGCGACATCAACGAGGCCACGGCCGAGCAGATCCGTGCCACGGGCCAGGACTGGGCCTTCGCGCCCACGCTCGCCGTCGTGCAGGACGACCGGTGGGGCCGCACGTACGAGGGCTTCTCGGAGGACCCGCGCATCACGCGCGCCTACGGCTACGAGGCCGTCAGGGGCTTGCAGGACAACGCGAAGAAGCGCATCAGCGAGGACGGTGTGATCGCCACCGCGAAGCACTTCCTCGGTGACGGCGGCACGACCGGCGGCAAGGACCAGGGCGTCAACGCCTCGTCCGAGAAGGACATGATCAACATCCACGGTCAGGGCTACTACGGCGCTCTCGCCGCGGGTGCCCAGACGGTGATGATCTCGTTCAACAGCTGGACGAACGACGTCATCAACGAGGGCAAGGTGCACGGCTCCAAGTACGTGCAGACCGGCATCCTCAAGGAGAAGATGGGCTTCGACGGCCTGCTCGTCGGCGACTGGAACGGCCACGGCCAGGTCACGGGCTGCACGAACGGCGGCTGCCCGCAGGCGGTCAACGCCGGTCTCGACATCTTCATGGTGCCGAACGACTGGAAGGCGTTCATCACCAACACGATCGCGTCCGTCCAGAACGGCGAGATCCCGATGGCCCGCATCGACGACGCCGTGACCCGCATCCTGCGCGTCAAGCTGCGCGCCGGTGTGTTCGAGGCGAAGAAGCCCTCGCTGCGTGAGCACGCTGGTGACGCGAAGGCGTTGCAGCACAAGGAACTCGCCCGCGAGGCCGTGCGTGAGTCCGCCGTGCTGCTGAAGAACGACAAGCGCGTGCTGCCGCTCTCCAAGCGCAGCAAGGTCCTCGTCGTCGGCAAGAGCGCCGACAACATCGGCAACCAGACCGGTGGCTGGACGCTGTCCTGGCAGGGCACCGGCAACACCAACGCCGACTTCCCCAACGCCACCAGCATCCTCAAGGGCATCCAGGACACCCTGGGCGCCGCGAACGTCACGTTCGCCGAGACCGCCGACGGTGTGGACGCGTCGCAGTTCGACGCCGTCATCGCCGTGATCGGTGAGACCCCGTACGCGGAGGGCGTGGGCGACCTGGGCAAGCGGTCGTTCGAGTCCGCCCGCCTGCACCCGCAGGACCTGGCCGTGCTGGACAAGGTCTCGGGCAAGGGCAAGCCGGTCGTCACCGTCTACGTCGGTGGCCGCGCGCTGTACATGAACAAGGAGATCAACCGCTCCGACGCGTTCGTGGCCGCCTGGCTGCCGGGCTCCGAGGGCGGCGGCATCGCCGACCTGCTGATCAAGGGCCGTTACAACGGGTTCAGCGGCAAGCTGTCCTACTCGTGGCCCGGCGAGGCCTGCCCGGCACTGCCGGGAGAGCCCGCCAAGAAGCCGCTGTTCAAGCTCGGCTACGGCCTGCGCGACTGGCAGACCGGCAACGTCGGCAAGCTCGACGAGACGAGCCCCGGCGTCCTGTGCTCCGGTGGTGGCGGTGGCACCGCGACCGAGGACCTGGAGATCTTCAACCGCACCGACATCGCGCCGTACCAGTCGATGATCGGTTCGGCGGAGAACTGGGGCGGCACCGTGGTCGGGCCCGACGGCCAGGCCTCGCACGCCGAGCTCAACGTCGTGCAGTCCGACGTCAACGTCCAGCAGGACGCGCTCAAGACGACGTGGACCGGCACCGGCCCCGGCCAGGTGTACCTGCAGAGCCCCGCGGTCAGCGACCTGCGCGGCTACGGCAACGCCAACGCGGCCGTCGTGTTCGACGTGATCGTGCACCAGGCCCCGGCCAACCGCACGGTCATCAGCTCGCACTGCCAGTACCCGTGCATGGCGGAGATCGATGCCACGCAGGCGTTCCGCGACCTCCCCGTCGGACAGAAGTCGACGGTCAAGATCCCGGTCTCCTGCTTCTCCAACAAGGGACTGGACCTGGAGACCGTCAACACGCCGTTCCTCGTCTACACCGACGGCGCGTTCCAGGCCTCGTTCGCGAACATCCGGTGGGTGCCCAAGGCGGGCGCCGACCCGGACGCATTGCCCTGCACGTAAGCAGTAGCCAGGTCAGCGGCGCGCTTCAGGCTGTTTTCTCCAGCAGGAAGCGCGCCGCTTTCCGCGCCTGCCGGGCGGGTTCGGACGACACCGTGATCGCGGTGTTCGTCATCGCCCCCTCGAACAGCAGGAAGATCGAGTCCGCCACCCACTCCGGCCGTCCCGTCGCCGCGACCATCGCCGCGATCGCGCCGCGCACGCCGGACTTCTGGTGGCGCACCACCGCCGTCACGCGTTCCGAGGACGGCCCCAGCTCCGCGTAGGAGTTGATGAACGCGCAGCCGCGGAAGTCCGTCGTGCCGGACGAGTCCGCCATCCAGTCGAAGACCGCGAGAACCTGGTCCTCCGGCGAAGCCGCGCGCACCACGTACTTCATGGTTGCGGCGGTAATGGCCTCCTCCCGCCTGCGCAGCACCTCCTCGACGAGCGCGTCCTTGCCGTCGAAGAGCTGGTAGAGCTTCTTCAACGAGACGCCGGCCTCGGTGCGCAGCTCGTCCATGCCCACCGCGTGCGCGCTCTTCGCGTAAAACAGCCGGTCAGCGGCCTCTAGGACCCTCTCGCGAGCCTCTGTGTCCGTCGTCACTTCACTAACCCCTTGTGCTGGAGAACGCTCGTTCTCTACCTTAGCACTCATGCCGGAGAACGAGCGTTCTCCACGACCGAGGGAGACGGAAATGTCGAAGATCGTGCTGGTTCACGGACTGTGGCTGACCCCCGCGAGCTGGAAGAACGTCGCCGAGCGCTTCGAGGCCGCCGGCCACGAGGTGCTCACCCCGACCTGGCCCGGCTACGGCGAGGTCGCGCAGATGCGGGCCCACCCGGAGATCGCGAACGGCCTCGGCGTCGTCGAGATCACCGACCACGTCGAGAAGTTCATCCGCGAGCACAACGCGGAGGACGCGATCATCATGGGCCACTCGTTCGGTGGCCTGATCACGCAGAAGCTGCTGGACAGGGGCCTCGGCCGGGCCGGCGTCGCGATCCACTCGGCGCCTGCCAAGGGCACGCTCGGGCTGCCGTTCTCGGCTCTCAAGGCCGCGTCGCCGGTGCTGAAGAACCCGGCCAACGTCAAGCGCAACGTCGAGCTGACCGCGAAGGAATGGCACTACGCCTTCACGAACACCCTGCCGGCCGACGAGGCCGAGGCGCTGCGGCAGCGGTTCGCGATCACCGCACCCGGACGCCCGCTGTTCCAGGCCGCGACCGCGAACTTCACCACGCACAACGCGACGAAGGTCGACCTGAAGAACCCGGACCGCGCACCGCTGCTGTTCATCGCGAGCGAGGGCGACAACGTCGTGCCCGCGTCGATGAACCGCGAGAACGCCCGCCGCTACAAGGGTCCCGCGATCACCAAGATCAAGGAGTTCCCGAACCGCCCGCACTTCGTCCTGGGCGTGGAAGGCTGGGAAGAGGTCGCCGACTACGCCCTGAACTGGGCTGCCAAGTTCTAACTGTCGAGGTCCACGGGCTCGCCCCTGATCGCGGTCACCGCACCGCCCGTCGCAGCGGCGAGCCAGACCTCGAAGTCGTCCGGGTCCTTCGTGAGAACGGTGAAGGTGACGCCATGACCGTATTCGGTGTTCGCGACGTGGTACCCGGCCGCACGCAACGCGTTCTCGAGCTTCCCCGCCTGGTCGTGAGCCGAGACGAGACGTCTCGTCTCGTGGCGCTCGCGGGTGAGCGTGCCCAACGCGTCGACCGCCTCCGCCACGGCCCGTCCGTAGGCCCTCACGAGGCCACCGGCGCCCAGTTTGATCCCGCCGTAGTAGCGGGTGACGACGACAGCGGTGTCGACCAGGTCCCGGCGCGTCAGCACCTCCAGCATCGGCACCCCGGCGGTGCCGGCCGGTTCGCCGTCGTCCGACGAGCGCTGGGTGTCCGCGGTCCGGAACGCCGTGCAGTTGTGCGAGGCCTGCCAGTGCTCCTTGCGGACGCGGGCGAAGAACTCCGAGGCCTCGGCGTCGGTGGTGACGCGGGCGACGTGGCACAGGAACCTCGATCGCTGGATCTCGATCTCGTGCGTGCCGTCGCGCCTGATCACCTTCACGGCTCGATTGTCCGCCTTCGCTCCGCCTCGCCGAACAGCGCGTCCAGCTCGGCGGGCGGCACTTCCTCGAGTTGCTCGTACGTGCACTCCGCCGGCGTCTTGTCCTCGCGGAACCGCACCAGGCGAGCCGTGTGCCGGAACCGGCCGCCCTGCACGTGTTCGTACCGCACCTCGGCCACCCGCGAAGGGTCGAGCAACACGACCTGAAGCTGCTTCTCGGGGTTCCACCGGCTGTTCATGCCAGGGCCCTCGTACGTCGCCCACGCGCTCCACGGGTGCTCGGCCGGGTTCAGCAACGGCGCCAGCTCCTCGACCAGCTCCCGCCGCCGCGCCGCCGTGAAGCTGCTGGCGACACCGACGTTGTGCAGCTCGCCGTCCTGGTAGAGACCGAGCACCAGCGACCCGACGCTCTCGCCGTCCTTGTGCAGCCGGTAGCCCGCGACCACGCAGTCGGCGGTCCGCTCGTGCTTCACCTTGAACATCACGCGCTTGTCCGGCTCGTAGACGCCGTCCACCGCTTTCACCACGACCCCGTCGAACCCCGCGCCCTCGAACCGGGTGAACCAGTCCTGCGCCACGTCCGGGTCCGCTGTGGACGGTGTCAGGTAGATCCCGGGGACCTCGGTGACGGCCTTCTCCAGCCGGGACCGCCGCTCGGCCAGCGGCAGCCCGGTCACGTCCTCGTCGCCCAGGGCCAGCAGGTCGAACGCGACGAAGCTCGCCGGCGTCTCGACCGAGAGCTTGCGCACCCGAGACGCCGCCGGGTGCAGTCGCAACTGGAGCGTGTCGAAGCTCAGCCCGTCCGGCGTGACCAGCACGATCTCCCCGTCCACCACGCACCGCGGCGGCAGCGCCTGTTTCAGCAGCTCGACGACCTCGGGGAAGTACCGGGTCAGCGGCTTGTCGTTGCGCGACCCCAGCTCGACCTCGTCGCCGTCGCGGAACACGATGCAGCGGAAGCCGTCCCACTTGGGCTCGTACGCGAGGCCGTCCCCGCGTGGCAGCGAGGGGACGGACTTCGCGAGCATCGGCTTCACCGGCGGCATCACGGGCAGGTCCACGAATGGACCATAGGCCGTGTCGGGTCAATCCGTTCGATGAGAGTCACGTCTGAGCGGACGGATTGACCCGACACGGCCTAGCTCAGCGCAACGACACCGCGAGTCTTTCCAGCTCCCGCACGTCCGCCTCCATGCCTTCGTCCTCGGGAACGGCCAGCGCGATCGGCAGCCGCATGGTGACCGTCCCCGACCGGCGCGTCTCCAGTCCCATCCGCAGCCGTGCGGCCAGCGGCAGTTCCTCGGGGGTCTCGGCGACGTACGGGCTGATCCGCACGAGCCCGTCCCGGCACTCGATCACGCGCCGGTAGTAGCGCCGATGGACACCTCGGAGCGAGAACGCGTCCCGGCGCGACGGCACGCGGTGCAGGGCGTCCTCGGGGAACGACTCGTGCAGCAACGTCCACAGTGGAGCAAGCCGGTGGTACGCGCGCAGGTGCCGCAGCCACAGGCGGGTGGCCGCGAACCGCATCGCGGCGATCGGGTAGATCACGCCGACGACGCAGAGCAGCACGCCCGGCAGCAGGAAGAACACGGCGGCGGTCAGCAGCCAGCGGGGGAGTGGCTCGCCGAAGTAGCGGGAGACGTTGGAGGACACGAAGATCGCGTCCGCCGGCACGAGCAGCGCGAATCCGGTCGACGCGATCAGCAGGCCGCGCCGCAACCGGGGTTCGGCGTCACGGGCGTACCGCCGGGCCCACACGAACATCGTCGCGAAGCCGTAGAGCAGATAACCGTTGCCCAGCGCGTAGAACACCGTGATCGCGAGGACCCCAGTCGGGCCGCCGCCCAGCGAGTTCGGCACGCGCGCCGCCGCCACCCGCAGGTCCTCCGGGATCGCGAGCACGGCCCACGTCATGACGCTGATGCACAGCACCAGGGGCGCGAGCTGGAGCAACGCCTGCCGCTTCGCACGAGCGTCGTCCAGCGCGGAGAAGATGAAGAAGCAGATCAGGCCGTACACGCCGATCTGCAGCATCGAGTGCTGGACCAGCTGGCACACCATCGGGTCGAGACCGAGGAACCACCGCCCGCCGGCCGCCGCCCGTCCGAACGGGTAGCCGACCGCCCAGCCCGCCACCAGCGCCGTCACCGACCGCAGGCGGGGGTCACGAGGGCGGCGCGCCAGCAGGTACAGCACCACGGCCAGGGCGGAGATCGCGACGACGCCCTGCGTCTCCTTCAGGTACTCCACCTACAACCACCCCAGGCGGTCGGCGAGCGAGGACGACATGCGGCGCGCGGGACCCTCCGACGCGCGTGGTGCCACCGCGTCCAGCACCGACGCCCACTCCAGGATGATCGTCGCGACCGTCTCGGCCTCGCGTTCGTGCTCGGAGTCGTAGGACGTGCGCCGCAACGCCCGCCGCACCGCGTCCGGTTCGAGGTCGGGGTAGAGGCCCGTGACCAGGTCGTCCTGCTCGTCGCTCGTGTGACCGGCCAGCAGGTGGCCGAGCTCGTGCAGGATGATGTGGTTCTGGTGCGCCTTCGACGTCTCCTGCTGGTACAGGATGTAGTCGGCCTGGGCGGTCGCGATCCACACGCCGTACGGGCCGGGCACCGGGATCGGGTGCGCGATCAGCCGGATCGGCTTGCCGCGCTGGTCACCGACGCGGCGGCAGAGCTCCGCGACGTCGAGCGGTGGCTGGATGTCCAGCTCGTTCAGCAGGCGGCGGCACCGCCTGCGCAGTTCTCGTTCGGCCACGGGTCACCCCTCGCCGCGCTCGGCCTGTTCCTGCCGGTAGACGACGTCGAGCAGTTCCATGACCAGGCGGCGGCGGTCCGGCGACAGTTCCCCCGCGCGCATCGCCATGAGCTGCGCGTCGCTGCCCGAGGCGATCTCCTGCAGGCGCGACTGCTCGTCCTGCAACGACTTCAGCTGCTCGTCGACGCGGTCGGTGACCTCGTCGTCGAAGAAGTAGCTCACGGGCACACCGAAGAAGCCTGCCAGGGCCTGCAGGTGCTTGAACGTCGGGTTGTCCTTCTTGGCCTTGCGCAGCTGCCAGATGTAGCTCTGGGAGATGGTCACGCCGGTGTCCGCGATGGCGGCCGCCACCTGCTCGTTGCTGTACTCCTGGCCGGAACGGGCGGTGTAGCGGGCGAAGAGGTGGTTGAGCCTGTCGGCCAGGGAGCGTTCCCCCGCCATCGCCGCCTCCCCAGTCGCGCGCAGTAGCGTCTCCACCCACGGAAAGGGCTATCCGGGTGAGTGGATTTTCGCCAGTTGAAAGCCCTCCAACGGCCAACATAGACTCCGCCCGTCCCTGTCTCAACTTCGGAGGATCTGGGAGATGGCGCTTGCTGAACGACAGGGGTCGTTCCACCGCTCGGTGATCGACGTCGTCTACAAGACCATGGACCAGCTCGCCCAGGCCGACGCGCCCCACGAGGTCTTCGCGCTGCGCGAGCGGCTTCGTGACGCGCTGCCGTGGTGGCGGGGGCTGCTGCGGATGCACGAGCCCAACGAGCGGCATCGGTGCCGGTCCTGTCGTGCCTGGTACGGGCGGCACCGCGCGTGGCCCTGCCCGGTGTGGCGGGACGCGGTGCAGGCGCTGCACCAGCTCAACGACATGTACGGGTTCCTCGGGGCACCGCACGCGGGTGACCCGGTTCCCGCGGAACGGGTGGTCGTGAGCGGTTCCGGCCGCCTCGACGACCAGAACCGCTCACGGTCCTCACCTAACCGATCTTGAAGCTCTGCGCGGCGGAGCCGTTGCAGGTCGCCTGGACGAGCTGCACCCCGTCGGCCGCACTGGCGGGCGCCGACAGGCACTTGTTCGAGTGCCTCGCCGTGATCGTCGAGTAGCCGTCCGCTCCCGTCGTCACGCGCCACTGCTGGTTGGTGCCGCCACCGTAGGTCCAGAGGTGGATGCCGGCGTTGTCGGCGGTGGACACGTTGCTCACGTCCAGCACCTTGGCCGAGTCGTTGCGGTACTCGACGCGGGAGTAGCCGTCGGTCGTCGCCACCGCGCGGAAGTTCTGCGCCGTGGTGCCATTGCACGCGTACTGCTGGATGACGGTGCCGTTGTCCACGCCCGCGGCGGCGGCGTCGACGCACTTGCCGTTGCCGCGGTTGACGACCGTCTTCCACTCACCCTGTGGCGGCGGGGTGCCGCCACCGCCCAGCCACAGCAGGCTGTCGATGAGGAAGTTGTTCTGGGTCTGGCTCGCGAACGTGGACGACAGCGGCTTGTTCGCCGCGTAGTCCATGGCGTTGTGGCCGAAGTTCGCGTAGATCATCTTGTAGTTCTTGTTCGTCCACATGATGGGGTAGTAGCCGCTGCGCCACTGCTGGTTCGGGTCGGTGCCGAGCGGGAAGCTCGACGGGTCGACGCTCGCCAGGACCTGGACGTTCGGGTTCTGCCGCAGGTCGCGGTCCCAGCTGTACCACTCGCTGACGGCCGAGGCGAACCGCTCGGGCAGCCTGAGCGTCGACGGGTGGGTGCGGGTCTCCACCTTCAGCACCGCGGTGGTCGGGCCCCACGTGTTGCTGACGAAGTTCCCCTTGGCCAGGAACGTGTTGTGGTACCACGACCACTCGTTCGCGTTCTGGGTGAACGCGCTGACGTGGAAGCCGAAGAACCCGCCGCCCGCCTCGACGTAGCGCTGGAAGCCGGCGCGTGCCGCGGACCCGGTGGGCGCGTCGTCGAGGAAGACCACGACCTGCGCCTGGGCCGGTGTGAGGGTGTTGAGCCGGTTCCAGTCGGTGGTCGACTCGTAGGTGAAGCCGTTCTCCTGGCCCGCGCGGGTGAGCCACGGGTTCGCCTCTTTGACGAACGCGATGTGCGCCGCGTCCCAGGTGCCGTTGTAGAACGCCAGCACCTTGAACGGTGCCGCTTGTGCCGTGTTCGATGCCGAGAGAGAAACCGGGACGAGTGTGGCGGCGAGCATTGCCAGTAGCGCCAACAGTTTTCGAGCCATCGGGTACACACCTTCGTGTAGCAGGGGTTGCGCGCCCGAAGATCATCGTAGGGAAGGTCTAGACCTGTTGGGGACCGGGACGTTCACAGAATTCTTTTGCGCCACAACATGAAGCCGCCGAGCACGGCGAGCCCGCCCAGTGCCGCGACCACGGCCGCCATGCCGAACCTCGTCGCGTCCGAAGGAGGCTGTTCGGCACTCGACGCAACGGGAACCGGCTTCGGGATGCTCGACCTCGGCGCGGACGGCTTGGTCGACGGCGCGGCGGACTGGCTCGTCCTCTGGGTGGGAGGCGCGGCCTTCACGGGTGGTGCGGCGGGTGCCTGCTGGGCCACGGGCGGTGCCGGTTTCACCGCTGCCGCGATCTCCACGTCCGTGCACGAGTAGTAGGTGTCGGGCGTGTCCGTGTTCTGCCACACCGTGTAGATCAGGTGGCGGCCGGTGCGGTCCTTCGGCAGCTGCACCTTGAACTCGTAGGAGCCGTTCACGAGCGGGGGCGAGGGCACGGTGAGGAACTGGTCGAGGTCCGCCCACCGCAGCGGCTGGTTCGGCGTGTAGCCGGCGCGCGTGACGTAGAAGCGGAACGAACCCTGGTGCGGGATCGTCGCCTTGTACGTGAAGCCGGTGCTCTTGAGCTTGGTCGCCGGCCACTCGGCGCTCGGCGCGTCCAGCCCGGCATACCTGGCCAGGCCCGCGCTGCACAGCTTGCCGTCCGGAACCTTCGCGGCGTCCTGTCCGCGCACGTTCGGGAGCCGGATGTTGTCCCACTCCTTGGACGGCAACCCCGCCGCGATGGCGCTGCGGCAAGGCGAGGATGATGCTGTTGGCTGACCGGGTGAACACAGGAAAGCCCTGCTCGCGGGGTCGGTGGGCGCGCCATGGGCGTGCGCGGGCACAGCAGAGAGCAACATGAGCAGCGATAGCACGCCCACAAGGCGAAACACAGGCACCGCCCCCTTCCTTCTAGGGGTACGCGTGCCAGACCCAAGTCGTTCACGGAAGATGTATTGACATGTCCTTCGCTGATGAGGTGTCCGCGGCCGCAGCCCGGCTCGGTGGAGTCGCCCGCACCACGCCGCTCGAGGTGAACCAGCGGTTGTCGGAGCGGACCGGGGCGCGCGTGTGGTTCAAGCGCGAGGACCTGCAGGTCGGCCGCTCCTACAAGCTGCGCGGAGCGTTCAACCTGCTCTGCCAGACCGAGTTCGCGTTCGGTGGTGCGGTCTGCGCGTCGGCCGGCAACCACGGCCAGGGCATGGCCTACGCCTGCCGCCGCCTGGGCATCGAGGGCCGCGTGCACGTCCCGCGGACCACCCCGCGCCAGAAGCGCGACCGCATCCACGCCCTGGGCCAGGGCATGGTCCAGCTGGTCGTCGACGGCGACACCTACGACGACGCGGCCGCGCTGGCCAAGGAGTACGCCGCCGCGACCGGCGCGACCCTGGTCCCCGCCTTCGACGACCCGCGCACGGTCGCGGGCCAGGGCACCGTCGGCCTGGAGATCGTCCAGCAGCTCGGCGGCGCCCCCGACGTGGTCGTCGTGCCGATCGGCGGCGGCGGACTGCTCTCCGGCGTGGGCACGTGGTTCAAGGAACGCTTCCCGCGCACCCGCATCATCGGCGTCGAGCCGGCCGGCGCCGCCTCGATGATCGCCGCCGTCCAGGCGGGCCACCCGGTGACGCTGCCCGAGGTCGACTCGTTCGTCGACGGCGCCGCGGTCCGCCGCGCGGGCGACGTGACGTTCCCGATGGTGCGCGACAGCGGCGCCGAGCTCCTGACGGTGTCCGAGGGCGCGGTCTGCACCGAGATGCTGGAGCTGTACCAGATCGACGGCATCATCGCGGAACCCGCCGGCGCCCTGGCCTCCGCCGCACTGCTGGAGGAGATCTCCGTCGCGCCCGACTCGACCGTGGTGTGCCTGCTGTCCGGCGGCAACAACGACGTGTCGCGCTACGCCGAGATCGTCGAGCGGTCGATGATCCACCGCGGCCTGAAGCACTGGTTCCTGGTGGAGTTCCCGCAGGAGCCCGGGGCGCTGCGGCGATTCCTCGACGACGTGCTGGGCAAGGACGACGACATCGTGCAGTTCGAGTACATGAAGCGGGACAACCGGGAGACCGGGGCCGCGCTGGTGTGCATCGAGCTGGGGCGGCGTGAGGACTACGAGCTGCTGTGGGGGCGGATGAAGGAGTCCCCGCTCAAGATCCAGCACGTGGAGCCGGGGTCGACGGCGTACCGGTTCCTGATCTAGGCGGTGGCACGACGCCCCCTCCCGACAGGGGCGTGCCGGGCACCCCGGTTCGCGGAATGCCCGGCACCTAGCGGGAACTACGGCCTCGGAGGGGGACAGACCTTCCACGCGAAGTGGTAGGTCGTCTCGATGGCCCCGTCCGTCGAGTCCATCGAGATGAAGCTGGTGAGCTTCTTGTCGGAGGTGCCGGCCATGACCCGCAGCTCCGTGTTGATGTTGAAGTTCCGCTTCTCGCCACACGGGTGGTAGACGATGGCGGCCACGTCGGTCGTGTCCGTCGCCTGCCAGTCGTCGCTGAACGGGCCCTTGTAGTTGTGCTGCTTGTACTCCGTCTGCGACATGCCCTGGAAGTAGTAGTTCGCCTTCTCCAGGGCCGTGGCGCCGCGTTCGAGGTGCGCGAAGCCGCGGTAGTCGGTCGACGCGATGCCGTAGGTGAAGCCGGACGGCACGTTGACGCGCAGGTTCAGCTGGCAGTTCTTGCGGAAGTCGGTGGGCAGGGCCTGCGGGCCGACCTGAGCCATGAACTCGCTGTAGGTGACGGTGAACGCCTTGTTGTCCGGGCTGACGGCCACGGCGGCCGTTCCCGCCCGGCAGCCGGAGCCGTTGATGGTCACGACGTCGATGGTGATGTGGTCCGGCGGGGGGACGTCACCGGGGGCGCCGCCGGGCGGGACGATGATCGTCGACATCGCGAACACGGCCGCGGCCACTGTGTTGAGCATGGGGCACCTTTCCGTCGGGGTTGTTCAACGAAATGAACGGGCGGCGGCTGTCGGTGCCTGGGTCAGCAGCGCTTCCAGGAGAACTGGTACTTCGTGCTCACGCTGCTGTCCGTGGAATCCATCGTCATGAAGCTGTTCGCCTTCGACGCTGTTCCCGCGTTCACGCGCAGTTCGGTGTTGATGTTCAGGTGCCGGACTTCTCCGCAGGGCGCGTAGATGATTTCCGAGACCGTCGCGCGGTCGGTCGCCTGCCAGTTGTCGCTCTTCGGGCCGGTGAACGTGTGGCTGCGGCTCGAGCCCTGCGACATGCCCTGGAAGTAGTAGTTCCCCTTCTCCGTGCCCGTCGCGCCCTGCTGCAGGTTGGCGAACCCGCGGTAGTCGGCCTGGGCGATGCCGAACGTGAAGCCCTGCGGGTAGCTCACCCTGATGTTGAGCTGGCAGTTCTTGCGGAAGTCGGTGGGGCCGGAGCCCTGACCGGCCTGCGCGAGGTATTGGCTGTATGTGACTGTGAACGCCGTGCGGTCGTCCGCGGCCGCGACGGCCGCGGTGCCGGCGGGACAGCCGGAACCGTTCACGGTGACGACGTCGATCGTCACGAAATCGGGAACTTCGGGTGCTGCGTGGGCGGCCGGCGCGGTCAGGACCGCGGACAGCGCGAGGGCAGCAGCCGCCACCGTTTTCAGCATGGCCAGCCTTTCCGTTCATGACTGCGGTGAGCGGCGGCGGAATTCAGACGATATCGGAAACCCTGCGTCATGATGGGCCGCCGATTGGGTGACTGAATTCGTAGGTGGTGTTCGGGCGAATGCACGACGAATTGCACGGCCGAAATTCTCGGACGCGCGCGAACTATGCTGACCCACGGTTACGGGAATTGACCTGACGATTGCCTGACGATCCCGCCGGCACCCCGGGGAAGAAGCGCCCCTCGCCGGGTGTTGACTCTGGTGACACCGTCCGACCCCGACGAGGAGTGCGCCCTGATGGCTCCCGACCAGCTGACCGTCTACTCGACCTCGTGGTGCGGCTACTGCCGCATCCTGAAGAGCTCGCTCGACCGCGAAGGCATCGAGTACGTCGAGATCAACATCGAGGAGACGCCGGGAGCGGCCGACTTCGTGATGGAGGTGAACGGCGGCAACCGCACGGTGCCCACCGTCCACTTCCCGAACGGCGCGGCGCTCACCAACCCGTCGCTGGCGCAGGTGAAGGAGCAGCTCGCGGCCTGAGGTCCTGCCCTTGCGAGGACAGCGCCTACTCGTACAGAAACGCTGTGGTCGACTGACCGTCGAGCGTCTCCCGGATGATGTCCGCGTGGCCCGCGTGCTGCGCGGTCTCCCGGATGATGTGCAGCACGATCCGCCGGATCGACATGGGCTGCGGGTTCTCGTCCCACGGCGCCGAGGGCAGCGGTACGAGCTTGTCGAGAGAGGCGGTGCGCACGGCCTCGTCGGTCGCGCGCGCCGCCTCGTCGTACGACGCGAGAAGTTCCTCGAAGTCGTCGCCCGTCCAGGTGTACTGGTCGAAGTCCAGCATGCCGGGCGGGGGGAGGGGCTGTTCGGTCAGGATGTGGGTCCAGCCGCGCTCACACCAGGTGAGGTGCTTGAGCAACCCACCCAGCGTGAGCCCGCTGACCGTCGTCCGCTTCACCGCGTCGGCCGGGGTGAGACCCCGCACGGTGACCCGGAAGGTCCTGCGCTGGTCGTTCAGTTCGTGCAGCAGATCGGTGAGCTCCATGGTCATGCAGTGAAGCTATGACCGAACTAGGACCGCTCAAGTCCTAGTCAGGACAACCACTAGCAGTAGAGGTTGCCGCCGGGGGCCACACCGATGGTGCCGGTGATCCGGTTGTAGTTGTTGACGCGGCTCTGGACCTGCGCCGGGTTGCGCCCGTCGCACTCCAGCGATCCGTTGATGCTGCGGATCGTCTGGCCGAACCCGGCGCCGTTGACCATCGCGTCGTGCGCGGTCATGGTGCCGGGGCCGCGCTGCGTCATCCAGTACCAGATCGCCGTCCGCCACGCGGTCGTGGAGTTCTGCGCCACCTGGTACGGGTTCTGCAGCAGGTTCAGGCCCAGGTAGTCACCGGCGGCCTTGTAGTTGAAGTTCCACGACAGCTGGATCGGACCGCGGCCGTAGTAGGCGTAGGTGCCGGCAGGGCAGCCGTAGGGCTGGCTCTCGTCGCAGAGGTCGTTGTTCTTGTTGATCTCTTCGATGTAGACGAAGTTGCCGGTCTCGTGCGCGGTGTTCGCGAGGAACGCCGCGACTTCCTGCTTCTTCACCGTGTCGCTGCCGGACGTGCCGAACGCGGGGATGGTGCGTGCCGCGTCGACGAAGCCCTGGTAGGTGTAGAAGCTGTTGCGGCCGGAGAACAAGCTGTTGAACTGGGACTCGCTGATGGGGAAGCCGGTGCCCGGTTCTCCGCCACCGCCGCAGTTGTGCGGCTCCCAGAACCACGTCGAGATCGTCGGGTCGTAGCCGGGGTTGTCGTGCTCGGCGATGTAGTAGGAGCCGTTGTACTTCACGATGTTGCCGGTGTAGTACTGCCGGCCCGCGACCCAGTCGGTGGCGCTGGTGCAGGTACCGCCGCCGCCACCTCCACCGCCGTCACAGCTCGTCGGCTCCCAGAACCAGGTGGAGATCGTCGGGTCGTAGCCGGGGTTGTCGTGCTCGGCGATGTAGTAGGAACCGTTGTACTTCACGATGTTGCCCGTGTAGTACTGCCGGCCGGCAACCCAGTCGGTGAACGAGCAGGCCTGCGCGGACACTTCCGCCTGGGATGACGCGGTCGGTGCGATGACGGCCACGGTCGCCGCCATCGCCACCGCCGCGAGAGACGCCAGAATTCGTTTTCTCAGCAAGGTCACTCACTCCTGGAGTCTTGCGCCCGGAGGATCAGGTATGTGAACAACGCTGAGGTTGGCACCACTGGTCCAGACCAGTCAAGGGTCTAGACCTATTTCTCCGGCTGGAGTATTCACGACTAGCAGTAGAGGTTCGATCCCGTTGCCACGCCGATGATGCCGGTGAACGAGCGGTACTTCGAGACGCGGCTCTCCACCGTGCCGGGGTTGCGCCCGTCGCACTCCAGTGATCCGTTGATGCTGCGGATCGTCTGGCCGAAGCCGCGCGAGTTGACCATCGCGTTGTGCGGGGTCATGGTGCCGGGGCCGTTCTGCGTCATCCAGTACCAGATCGCGGTCTTCCACGACGTGGTGGCGTTGGTGGCCACCTGGTCCGGGTTGTTCAGCAGGTTGATGCCGAGGTAGTCGCCGGCCGCCTTGTAGTTGTAGTTCCACGACAGCTGGATCGGGCCGCGGCCGTAGTACTGCCTGGTCCCGGCGGGGCAGCCGTAGGGCTTGCTCTCGTCGCAGTAGTCGCCGCTCTGGTTGATCTCGCGGATGTAGTACAGGCCGCCGGTCTCGTGCGAGACGTTGGCGAGGAACGCCGCGAGCTCCTGCTTCTTCACCGTCTCGCTGCCCTGGTTCGCGAAGGAACCCGACCAGTTGATCGCGTTCCTCAGGCCGGTGTAGGTGTAGAAGCTGTTGCGGGACGGGAACATGCGGTTGAACTGCGCTTCGGTGACGATGAACGGCGCTGCCGTCGCCGGCTGAACGAGCGTGAAGACGCCGATCAGCGCGACGATCAGGGCGGCGGCGCGTGTCCGGAACATGGGGACCAACTCCTCGGAGCATCTGCGCGCCCACTGTGTGTTACCGCTCTCACGGTGGCAGGCGGGAACTCCGAGCACAAGAGGTGGTCTATACCTTTTAGATACGTGAACCAGTTCGTCAGGAGCCGGAACCGTACGGGCGGGTGATGATCTCCAATGCGTGGCCGTCCGGGTCGTTCCAGTAGACGCCGCGGCCACCGTCGTTGGTGTTGATCTGCCCCGGCGCGCTGTGGAACGGGTCGGCCCAGTAGTCGAGGCCGCGCTCCTGGATGCGGCCGAAGATCTCGTCGAACTCCTCCTCGGTCACCAGGAACGCGTAGTGCTGCTCGGTGATCGGACCCCGCGCGGTCATGTAGTCGAGGGAGACGCCGTTCGCGACCTCGACGACGAGGAACGGGCCGTAGCGCACCGGGTCCGGCAGGCCGAGCAGTTCGGTGAGGAAGCGGGCGGAGTGGTTCTGGTCGCTGACGTGGACGATGGTGTGGTTGAGCTGTACGGGCATGACACCTGCTTACTCCAGATGTCATGCCCGCGCAGCGGTTTTACGCCCTGATCGAGAACACCGGCCACGTACCGGTGTGGTTGGTCTTGCGGGTCTCGTGGTCGATCGTGCTGGCGATCAGGTCGCCCGGCCGGTTCTCGACGAAGTTCGCGTAGAACGTCGTGTCGGCGCCGGCCGAGTACGGCACCGCCAGGTCGTGCTTCGTCGTCACCGCACCACCCGGCGTCCACGACTTCACCAGCAGCCGCTTGCGATCCTTGCTGGCGTAGGAGAAGTCCACGCCGTTGCCGGTCGCGACGAGGTCCTTGAACAACGACGTCGACGTGTCGACCGTCGTGGAAGTCCAAGTGCCACCGGCGAAACGGGCGAGCACGATCCTCGTGCTGTTGCTGGTGTGCACGCCGTAGCCCAGCACGAGCGAGCCGTCGTTCAACGGCACCGTCACCGGGTTCTCCTCCGGCAACGTCTTGTCCGCCGGCAGGTCCGCCGGGTTCGTCGTGACGACGCGGGCCTTGTCGGTGTCACCCGAGTCGATCACCGTGCCGAGCGACGTGCCGCCGACCGTGAACAGGTTCCCGGACGCCGTGTCGAAGTAGGCGACGTAGATGTTCTTGCCGCCGCCGTTGTGGCCCTGGGGGCCGCCGTGCAGCGACCAGGTCAGGTAGACGCGGCCGTTGCGTTGCGCCACGCCGAACGCGTACACCTCGGCGTACCTGTCGGCCGTGCGGCCGGAGTCGATGATCGTGCGAGGCGCGGACCACGTCCTGCCGCCGTCCGTCGATTTGATCATCTTGTACATGCGGTACGGGTGGGACAGATCCGTGTTGTGGCTGTAGAACAGGTGGATCGTGTTGCCCGTGACGACCGGTTCGGGATAGGTGTTCTTGTCCGTGCTGATCGTCCGCGCGGTCCACGTGCCCGTGATCGACCGCGGCGTGGGCGCGGTGTAGAGCTGCATCGACACCGTGTGCGTGGCGCGGAAGACCGCCAGCCTGCCGTCGCCGAGCTGCGTGAGCACCGGGTAGTCGTGGTAGGCGTTGTCGTGGGTCAGGTTCAGCGTGGCGACCCGGACGGCCGCCGACCACGTGTTCGCGGCGTGGTCGAACGCCTTGACGTAGATGTCGTGCCTGGTCCCCGAGTACGTCACGAACGTCTTGTTCACCGTCGCGTCGTACACGCCCGCGCCGTTGGTGCGCAGGCACCCGTAGACGCTCGCTGTGGTGACGGTGTCGAGGGTGGGTGCGGCCTGCACCGGCTGACAAAACGCGACAAGAAGCAGCAACACTGCGGCCAAAGCGCGCATCGCCGACCTCCGATGGGTGTCGGGGCGGCGACGATCGGACAATACTGCCTCCTATGCGGACACTGGTTGTAGCGGGGCTGTTACTGGGTCTGGCGGTCCCCGCGCACGCGGCACAGGTCGACGAGGACCCTTCGTCGTTGGTGAACCCCTTCGTGGGCACGCAGAACTTCGGCAACACCTTTCCCGGCGCCTCGGTGCCGTTCGGAATGGTGCAGGTCAGCCCTGACACGGGAGGTCAGGGCGGGTACGACTACAAGGCCACCTCCATCTACGGCTTCTCGCAGACGCACCTGTCCGGTGTGGGCTGCGGCGTCATGGGCGAGCTGCCGGTCATGCCGACGGTCGGGTCCGTTGACAACGTTGACATCAACGGATACAAGTCGGACTTCAGCCATTCGGACGAAGCCGCTCAGCCCGGGTACTACCGCGTCGGGCTCCCGAGGTACGGCGTGAACGCCGAGCTCACGGCCACGCAGCGGACCGGATGGCAGCGCTACACGTTCCCCTCCTCGAACGCCGCCAACGTCCTGTTCAACACCGGACGGTCCAACCAGACGGTGCTGGACTCGGAGATCCACGTCGTCGGTGACAGAACCATCGAGGGCCGGGTGCGCAACGGCCGGTTCTGCGCGGGCAAGGACGAGCACACCGTGTACTTCACGGCGACGTTCGATCGCCCGTTCGCCTCCTTCGGCGCGTGGCGGGGGAGCGTTCCCACGCCGGGTGTCCGGGACGCCGCCGGCACGGGCGGGAACGGCGCCTGGGTCACGTTCGACGCGACTGCCGACCGTGACGTCGTGCTGAAGCTCGGCCTGTCGTACACCGGCATCGAGGGCGCGCGGAAGAACCTCGCGGCGGAGGCTCCGGCCCACGACTTCGACGCCACGGTGGCGGCCGCCAAGGACACGTGGAAGAAGCAGCTGGACGCCGTCAGGGTGTCGGGCGGGCCGCGTGATCGGCAGGTCGCGTTCTACACCGCGCTCTACCACTCGGTGCTGCACCCGAACCTCGCCGGCGACGTCGACGGCAGGTACATGGGCTTCGACGGGAAGGTGCGCACGGCCTCGGGCTACACGCCGTACCAGAACTTCTCGTTGTGGGACACGTATCGCCCGCAGAACCAGTTGCTGCAGATCCTCGAACCCAAGGTCGCCCGGGACGTCGCCCTGTCCGTCGTGGCCAGTGGGCGGGACGGCGGATGGTTGCCGCGCTGGGCCCTGGCGTCGTCCGAGACCAACATCATGACCGGTGACCCGGTGACGCCGTTCCTGGTCGAGGCCTGGTCCAAGGGACTGCTGAAGGGCTACGAGGAGGAGACGTACAACCTGTTGCGCGCCAACGCCACGTCGTTGCCTCCTGCTGAGTCGCCCTACAACGGACGCTCCGGCGTCACCTTCTACAACGATCGCGGCTACATCCCGTCCGGCCTGGAGCTGGGCAAGGACTGCGCGCACAAGGGCGGCGACAACGACTGCGTGCACCCGGCGTCCGCGACCCTGGAGTACTCGGCGGCCGACGCGTCACTGGCGTTGATGGCCAAGGGCCTCGGCAAGAAGGCCGACGCGCGGATGTTCGCCGATCGCGGCCAGTGGTACCGCAACCTGTGGGACGCGTCGATCGGTCAGTTCCGGCCGCGCACCGCCGCCGGCACGTGGCTGGCGCCGTACAACCCGGTGGACGCCTCGCACCAGTTCCACGAGGGCGGCGCCTACCAGTACCAGTGGCTCGTGCCGCAGGACCCCGCCGGACTCGTGTCGCTGATGGGTGGCCGCAAGGCGACGGAGAAGCGGCTCGACTCGTTCTTCGCCTACGACAAGCTGCTGATCGACCCGGCCGGCACCGCCCGGCGGGACTGGATCACCGAGCCGTACGACTACTACGGCAAGCCGACCTACAACCCGAACAACGAACCCGACCTGCTCGCGCCGTACATGTACCTGTGGTCGGGCACGCCGTCGAAGACCGCGACGGTCGTGCGGGCGGCGATGACGTTGTTCACGACCGGTCCGGACGGCATGACCGGCAACGACGACCTGGGCACGATGTCGGCGTGGTACGTCTTCTCGTCGCTGGGCATCTACCCGACGTTCAACGGCGCGGACTTCCTCGCCCTGTCCTCACCGCAGTTCGAGTCCGCGACCGTCCGAATCGGACAGTACGGCTCACAGGGCGGCACGCTGAACGTGACGGCACGAGGTGTGTCGGACACCAACCGGTACATCAAGAACGTGTCCTTCGGCGGCCGTGACGTCCGCAAGACCTGGCTGTCGTGGTCGTCGTTGCAGCGCGGCGGGAAGCTGACCCACGAGGTGTCGTCGAAGCCGTCGTCGTGGGGCACCGGACGTGGGGACGAGCCGCCGTCGCTGAACAACGGTGACGAGGACTCGCGCCGCGCGCTGTCGGCGTCGTTGCGCAGCACCGAGATCGTGCTGCCGACCTCGGAGTCCGCGCAGTCGCTGACGGTGCAGCTCGACGTGCTGGCCCAGTCGCCCGGCGCGATGTCCGTGCGGCCTCAGGTGACCGCGCCGGCCGGGTGGAAGGTGAGCGGTGCCAGGCCGTTCGTGATCGTGTCGCGGCACCTGCCGACGCAGAAGACGGTGCCGCTGACGTTCACGGTGCCCGCAGGGGTGGCGCCGGGGTCGTACGAGGTCGCCGTGCAGGTCGAGTCGGTGTCGCTGAAGGCGGTGGTCGAGGTCAAACCGGCCGCGCTGTGCGCGCTCTCGACGTGCTCGGTGGACGTGACACCGGAGCTCAACCACGATGGCACGGCGACGGTCGCCGACTCCGCGGCGGGCAACTTCGACGGCGGCGGCTGGAGCTACGACGCGGCACTGCTGCCGCCGGCCGGACCCGTCACTTGGGGCGGCATCACCTACCAGGCGCCGGACCCCACCGGCACGAAGCCGAACTTCGTCGAGGCGCACGGGCAGGGGCTCCTGCTGCCCACCGGCCAGTACTCCTGGCTGCACGTCGTGGGCTCGTCGCACAACGGACCGGTGTCGGCCGCGTTCACCGTCTGGTACACCGACGGCACCTCGGCCGAGGTCGCGGCGTCCGTGCCGGACTGGGCGGGCGGCGGCCCGGCCGTGCTGGAGATGCCGCACCGCATCAAGGCGGAGCAGGGCGTCGACGGACCGCCGGTCCGGTTGTTCGGTCAGTCGCTGAGGCTGGACGCGACCAAGACGGTCCGTTCGGTCACGCTGCCCGACGACCCGCGGGTGGAGCTGTACGCACTGACGCTGGCGTGAGCCGCGCTGGTCGGGGTGCCCCCTTGATGAACTTCTCGGCGGGCACCTCGACCAGCCGGTACAGCAGCCAGGCCGCGATCATCGACACCACGAACATCCCCAGTGCGGCGACCAGCGGGTACGCGTGCACGTCGAGGAACTTCTCGCTCACCCGGATGACGATCTGGTGGACCATGTAGAACGCGAACGACACGGTGCCCAGCCACACCATCGGCTTCGAGCGCCACGGCGACCACCTGCCGGTGAGGTCGGCGACCGCCGCGGCCGGGATCAGCAGCGCCAGGGGGATCACCGTGCCGGCGACGTACGGGAACGACGCCGGCAGGTACCACGAGCCGAGGTACGCGGCCACGAAAAGCGCGCTCGCGGGCCAGAGCCCTAGTCCGATCCACTTCTTTTGCTGGACCACTCGGGCCATTGCCATGCCCAGAATGAACTCAAGCGCGCGCACCGGCGGGAAGACGAACACGAACCAGTATTCGAGATGCCCTGGCATTGACAGTGCGATCGCCGGAACTGTCAAGATCGCGATCACCGCCGCGCTTGTGACGAGCCACGGCTTCTGCATCCGCCATTTGATCAGAAGTGGGAATGCCAGATAGAACGCCAATTCGCACGACAATGACCACGCGGGTGTGTTCAGGCCGAAGTAGACGCTTTCGCCCGGGAACCAGGACTGCGTGAGCGAGAGGTTCGCCAGGGCGGCCTCCGGGGTCACCGAGCCGGCCGCGACCAGCACGATGAACCAGGTCGCGACGTGGTTGGGGAAGATCTTCGCCGCCCGCCGCCGCCAGACGGTGACCGGTTCGGTGCCCGCTTTCGCGGACCAGGTGAGCACGAACCCGGACAGGATGAAGAAGAAGCTGACACCGGTGGCGCCCTGCCGGAACGGCACGTCCAGATACGGCCAGAGACCGGCCGCGTTGATGTGGAATCCGAACACGATGAACGCGGCGGCGAATCGCATGCCGGTCAACGACGGTAATCGCGCCAGCCTCGTTTCCTGGTTCTGCACGATCGTGGACTCGCGCCCGTGAACGCCATTGTTACAGAATTCTTCATGACTGTGGAATAGTGGGCTCATGGAACGTCTCGAGAGCGGTGTCCGGTCGCGGGTGTGGTCGGACGGCGACCGGATCGTCAAGCAGGTGGTAGGAGACCCGGCGGCGTTCGAGCGGGAGATCACGGCCCTCCGGCTCGCCGGGCACACCGGCGTGGTGCCGCGCGTCCTCGAGGTCGACCACGAGCAGCGGACCGTGGTGCTCGAACGACTGCGCTCGGACCCGCCGCGTGAGGACTGGGTGGTCGACTACGCCCGCGGCCTCGCCCGGCTGCACATGGCCACCGGGCCGGAGCACGCCGGGCTGCTGCCCCGTCAGGAGATCCCGGACCCGGCACCGTTCCTGCGGTTCGTGCGGGCGATGGGGGTCGAGATCGGCGGCGCCGAGGCCGAGCTCGTGTTCGAGGACACCGGCAGGTACGACCTGCTGCACGGGGACCCGTGCGCAGGCAACGACATGTACACCGACCAGGGCGCCCGGTTCGTCGACCTCGAAGGCGCCGCGCTGGGGGACGGGTTGGCCGAGGTCGTCTACCTCCGCATCGGCTTCCCGACCTGCGCGACCGTCACCGAGACGCCCCGCGAACTGCGTGAAGCCGCCGAACAGGCCTACTTCGAGGAACGCGGCTTCACGGCACCGCTGGAGGACGCGTGCGTGCGGTGGTTCGTGAACGGCGACGCTCTGGTGCAGCGCGCCGAGCGGGACGGCACCGACCACCTCGCGAGGGTCGTCGACGAGGACTGGTTCTGGTACAGCACGACCGCGCGCGGCCGGCTGATGTACCGGGCGCGCGTGGTGGCGTCGTTCACCGAGACCCACCCGGAGACGAGTGCGCTGGCGCGGCGGCTGCTGGAGCGGATGGGCCGGGTCTGGGAGCCGCAGCCGATCGGGACCGTCCGCACCCACGTCTCATGACCAGGCGGACAGCTCCAGCTTCGAGGTGAACGACCGCTCGACGCCCGACACCGGGTCCACGAAGGACAGGTCGCGGGCCAGCAACTGCAGCGGTGCCGAGAAGTCGTCCAGCGGGCGGTCCCGCAGCACCGGGTAGAAGTCGTCGTTCACGATCGGCACGCCGAGCCCGGACATGTGCAGCCGCAGCTGGTGGGTGCGGCCGGTCAACGGTTTCAGGTGGTACCGGCCCAGCTCGCCCCGATGCTCCACGAGGGACACGTGGGTCTCGGCGTTCGGCTCGCCGTCGACCTCGAACGCGGTGATGATGCCGCGTTCCTTGACGATCCGCGACCGCACCACGCGCGGCAGTTCGAGCGCGGGGTCGTACGGCGCGATCGCCTCGTACTCCTTGCGCACCACCCGGTCGCGGAACATCGTCTGGTACTTGCCGCGCAGCTCGCGGCGCACCACGAACAGCACGAGGCCGGCCGTGACGCGGTCCAGCCGGTGCGCGGGGGAGAGGTCCGGCAGGCCCAGCGAGTCGCGGAGCTTCACCAGCGCGGTCTGCATGATGTGGGCGCCGCGCGGGATCGTCGCGAGGAAGTGCGGCTTGTCGGTCACCACGATGTCGTCGTCCTGGTGGACCACGCCCACCTCGAACGGCACCGGCACCTCGACGGGCAGGTCGCGGTGGAACCAGATGTACGAGTCGGGCACGAACGGCGTGTCGGCGCCCAGTGGTCCGGCGACACCCCAGATCCGTTCCTCGGCCAGCATCTCGTCGACGCGTTCGGCGGCCACGCGCGGCAGCCGTTCCACGAGGTGGTCGCGCAACGACGACCAGTGGCCCTCGGGGGGCAGCTTCAACCGGGCCGCGTCCAGGCCGTGGCGCTGGGGGAGGGGGGAGGAGGGTTTGCGTCTCATCGCACCGGTCAGTCTAAATGTTCGGGAAAACCGAACGACATCGCTCGAAAACATTCGCTGTACCGAAGAGACCTGGTCGGTGAGGCTGATCGCATGGCGGTCTTCCTGGTCCTCGGCTCGGTCATCTCCCTGCAGTTCGGCGCGGCGTTCGCGAACCAGCTCTTCGGCCAGATCGGCGCACCCGGCGCCACGGCCCTGAGGCTCGGCATCGCGGCGCTGCTGCTGTGCGTGGTGGTGCGGCCGAAGTTCCGGCAGGAGACGCTCGTGCTCGGGATGACCATGGCGGGCATGAACGGCACCTTCTACCTCGCGCTCGACCGCATCCCGCTCGGCGTGGCGGTGACGATCGAGTTCCTCGGGCCGCTCGGGCTCGCGGCGGTGCTGAGCAGGCGGGCGCGGGACTTCGTGTGGGTCGGCCTGGCGCTCGCGGGTGTCGTGGTCCTCGGCGTGCACGAGTACACCGGCGCGAAGCTCGACCTGATCGGTGTGGCGCTCGCGTTGATCGCGGCCGCGTTCTGGGCCGGTTACATCCTCGCCGGGCGCACCCTCGCGACGGCAGGGCTCGGCACCGGTGGTCTCGCGGGGGCGAGCCTGATCGCGGCGGCGCTCACGTTGCCGTACGGGCTGTCGACGGCCGGGACCGCGTTGTTCGAGCCGAAGATGCTCCTGCTCGGCACGCTCGTGGCGCTGCTCGCGTCCGCGATCCCGTACACGCTGGAGATCCGTGCTCTGAAGACGTTGCAGGCCAGCACGTTCGGCGTGGTGCTCGCGCTCGAACCCGCCGCGGCCGCGCTGGCAGGAGCGTTGCTGCTCGGCCAGCACCTGAGCGTGATCTCGTTGTGCGGCATGGCACTGGTGATCACGGCGGGGGTCGGAGCGGCGCTACGGAGAGCGCCAGCGCCTCGCGGAACGCCCGCACAGCGGGATGCTGACCTCGTCCTGCCCGTGCCGCGGTGAACAGCAGCCGGGACTTCGGTTCCGGCAGCTCGTGCAGGTCGACGGTGATCTCGCGGTCGTACCAGACGAGGTCCGGCAGCAGCGCGACCGCGAGGCCCCGTTCCACGAACCGCAGCTTCACCAGCACGTCGGTCGAGGAGAAGCGCACGTCCGGCTCGAAGCCGTTGTGGCGGCACCAGTTCACGTTGAAGATCCGTTGCGGGAAGCCCTCGGTCTCCATGATCCACGGGTAGGAGCCGATCTCACCGGTCGCGAGTCCACGCGGGACGGCGAGCCGGATCGGATCCCGGACCAGTTCCCGGTACTCGAGGCCGGGGAACCGGGCCTCCGGCTGGTCCGGCCACTCCTCCACGAAGACGAGGTCGAAGTCCCTGGCGTTCAACGCGGAAAGCGCTTCCGCGGGGTCGAGCACCTGGAACTCGATCCGCAGCGAAGGGTGCTCGTCCCTCATCCGCGCGAGCGTCGCCGGGATCAGCGCCAGCGCCGCGGTCTGGAACGTCGCGACCCGCAGCGTGCCGGTGATCTCGTGCAGCGACGCGGCCACCTCGGACTCGGCCTGGTCCAGGCGGGCGAGCACCTCCTCGGTGTGCCGCACCAGAATTTCGGCCTGCGGCGTGAGCTTGACACGCCGGCCGACCGGTTCCAGCAGGGGCACGCCGACCTCGGTTTCCAGCAGCGACAGCTGTTGCGAGACCGACGAGGGGCTGTAGTTCAGCGCCTGGGCGACGGCCGCGAGCGTCCCCCTTTGGGAAAGTTCGCGCAGCAGTCGCAGACGATGGAGGTCGAACATCCGATCATTATCCGATACAGTCGCGTCACCGCCCCCTGGAAATGCGTGCTGTCCTCAGCACGTTTTGAGGAGGTATCGGGATGTCCAAACGACTCCGCAACGTCGCGGGGATCGCGATGGCAACCGGTCTGCTCGTGTCGGTCGCCCCGGCACAGGCCCAGGTTGAAACCGGTCCGTGGACCAGCTACTCCCCGTCGTTCACCGTCCAGGAACGCGGCTGCGGCACCGTCAGCAACCTGACTTTCCAACTCACCTGCTCCACCGCGAGCGGTGACCAGCGTGCCGAGCGGCGTTACGCCACTTACACCGGCGGCACGCGCCAGTTCGAGGGCAGCTTCCGGATCACGAGTCTCGGCGGCACCCGCATCAGTCTCAAGCAGACGTTCCGGGAGGCCCCCAGCGCGGGACCGTTCTGGATGCTTGCCGTGGAACGCGGCGGCCGGCTCTACGCAGTGCACGGGGGCGCCACCATCGCCACCGGCGCGACCGTGGGCACGACCGTCCGCGTGAACACCGTGCACAACACGTCCACGGAACACCGCACCTACATCAACGGCTCCCGTGCGCACACGTACGCGAGCAGCGGTACCAGTTTCTACGACAAGTTCGGCGCGTACCGGACGTCCAGCGGCCAGGGACCGGCCACGGTCACCTGGAGCAACGTGCGGTTCTGGCGCAAGTGATCCGACGCTCTGCTCTGGTGTTCCTGCTGTTCTTGGCTGCCTGCGGCCAGGAACAGCAGGACCCCGCACTGACGTCCGAGCTGACCTCGCCGGTGGACGTGACGCTGCACTGGCGTCCGGAGGCGGGGTCGGCCGGGCAGGTCGTCGAGTACGCGAACGCGGCCGGCGGCGAGTACACGATCCTGGAGTTCGCCGGACCGGCGAAGGACACCTACAGGCATCCCGACCTGATCCCGGAAACCCAGTTCTACTACCGGGTCCGGCCGTTCACGGGCGCGGCTTCGGCCACTGTGGACGTCTCGTTGCCGCCGGGCGACGAGGTGCCGGAGATCGACGGGCCGGACTGGACCGCGCCGGTCAAGGCCGGCGGGGGCAGGACCCCCGTGCCGTCGCCGGAGTCCGCGGCGACGGAGCTGGAGGCGGAGGTGAAGAACGCCAACGGGATCCTGTTCACCTGGCAGGACCGGGCGGCGGACGAGGACGGGTACCTGATCGAGGTCAGGCCCGCGGGCGCGGCGGACTTCCGCGTCGCCGTGCAGCTCGACCCGGACACCACCTCGTACGGGGTGATCACACTCCCAGACGAGAAGGTCGCGACCTATCGCGTGCGGGCGTTCCGGTTCGGGTCACCGTCGAACCTGACGCATCAGACGACGGGGAAGGCCTGAGCGCCTGTCTGGCACTCCACGCGCTCGCGGCGAGAAGCAGCGCCGCGAGCGCGTAGGGCCAGGTCGTGGGCTCCGTGACCGCCAGCGCGACGTTGATCGCGGACAGCAGTCCGAACACGCTGGTGAGCAGCCACCAGGTCAGTCGATCCTCGTTCGCGTCGGCGGTCATACGGGTGGGCTACCCGTTGTCCTCCTCTTTCACACCCTCTTCTTCCTCTTTCTTCTCACCGCGCCGGCGCATGAACGAGAAGCCGGGGATGCCGAGGATCGCCTGGCGCATGTCGCTGGTGACCTCGAGCAGCTGGTGGACCTCGGGACCGACCTTGTCCAGGGTGGCGAGGATCGGCAGGATGTCGCTGGTCAGGTGCTCTGTCAGCACCGGCAGCTCGTCGATGAGCTTGATCGCGGCCTCGACCTCGTGCGGCGAGAGCTCCTCCACGAACCGCTTCGCGAGCGGCTGGGCCTGCTTGGCGAGCGGCTCGTACAGGTCGATCAGCTCGTTGGCCGTGTGCGCGGTCTGGCCGGCCGCGGTGACGACGAGCCCGGCCCGTGCGGCGACGTCGCTCGCGCTCGCCGTGATCGCGCGGACCTCGACGACGGCCTTCTCCGCGTCGGCGACGACGTCGGCCGTGCGGTCGACCAGCGCGTCGGCTTTCGCGACGATGCCATCGACGGCGTCCATGGTGCCGTTCACCTTCCGCACGAGCTGTTCGACTTCGCCGATGAGGCTCAGCACACGGGCCGGAACCGCCGCGACGGCCGCTGTCGTGCCGAGTGCGGTGTCGAACGCCTGCTTGGCAAGTCCCATGCCGGGGATGTCCATGCGTCCACTCTGCCTTACGCGTTGGTCGGTTCGGGGGAACGCCATACGGTTTCCAAAACTGTCAGACCCCGTCATTACATTCACTGATGTCTGCCAACCGGCTGGCCGGGCGAACCGGGAACCATGCGCCGCCCGAAGTTGTCAGAGCCGGGGGTTAGCATCCCCGGCGGGCGAGGGAGGGCGCGTTATGTCTTGGTGGCACCGGATCAGACGCATTATCTCCGGTGGAGGGCGGGAATCGGCGAGTTTCGTCGCGGCACTGCTGGGTGTCCTGGTGCTCGCGGGCGCCGCGCTCGGGCAGGGCATCTCCCGCACGTCGGTCGCGGTGTCGGACGGGCTCACCTGGCTGGGCGACGACCAGCGCGGTGAGGTCGTGCAGATCAACCCCGGTTCGGGCAAGCCGCAGACGCGGTTGCAGATCAGCGGCCCCGACTCGCAGCTCGAGATCGCGCAGGAGGACGGCCGGCTGATCGTCCTGAACCGGCGCACCGGCGAGATCACCGTCATCGACCTGGCGACGCTGCTCGCCTCCGGCCGCCGGCAGGCGCCACCCGGTGCGACGAGCAAGGTGCTGGTGGCGAACGGGATGGTGTTCGTCGTCGACCGCGCGTCCGGCACCGTGCACACCGCCGACCCGCTGTCCCTGGCCGACATCGGGCAGAGCTGGCAGGCAGGTCAGCCGCTCGCCGACGCCGTCGTGGACGAGCGCGGCGTGCTGTGGCTCGTCGACCACGGCGGCACGCTGAGGTCGCTCGACTGGTCGGACGACGAGGAGCGGTTCCAGGAGCGCTCGCACCGCCAGGTCACCGGCGCCGGGCCCCGCACCGTTCTCGTGCCGCACGACCAGGGCGTCACGCTCATCGGTCTCGACGGCGGTGTCGTCGTGCGCGACGGCACGGGTGAGGACGTGGACTCGTCCACGGACCGCTCGGACGCCGAGGTGATCGCCGCGCAGTCCTCGCCGATCGGCCTGGTGCCCGCGTCGGTGCCGTCGTCCTCGGTCGTCGTGCTGGTCGTCGGCCGTGAGGTGCTCCGCGTCGACGTCGGCGCGATGGGCTGCCCGAAGCCGGGCCGGCCCGCCGTGTTCCGCGACAAGGTCTACGTGCCCTGCAAGGGCTCCGGCAAGGTCATCGTTCTCGACCGCGGTGGCAGCCGCGGTGGCGACGACGTCCGCACGTCCGGTGGCGCCGACCCCGAGCTCGTGTTCGACGACGGCCGGTTGTTCGTGAACGTCCCCGGCTCCTCGACGGGTGTGCTGGTCGACCCGGACGGCGCGACGCGCTCGCTGACGATCCGCAGCCCCGAGCTCCCGGTGAAGGACCCGGACCGCTCGCCGCCGCCGTCCGTGCCGCCGCCCCCGCCGCCGAACCCCAACGAGCCGCAGAAGCCGCCGCGCAACCCCGGCAACGGCAACAACCCCCCGCCGGTCACGGAGGTGTCGGCCCCGTCCACGCCTGCCGCTCCGCCCTCCGCCGGCGGCACGGCTCCTGCCGCGCCCGCGGGTGTCTCGGTGCGGGAGAAGTCGCGCAACGCCTCCGCGCTCGTCGTGACGGTGAGCTGGAACGCGGCCACGTCGGCCGATCCGATCGTCGGCTACACGGTGTCGGGCTCCGGTTCGTTCAGCGGTGGCTCGGTGTCGGCGCAGTCCGCCGGGACGTCCGCCGACCTGTCGGTGCCGTGCGCGGGCTCCACGTTCTGCACCAGCGGCCGGTTGGACGTGACGGTGCGCGCCTCGACGGCTTCGGTCGCCGGTGCCGCGGGCATGGCCGCGTTCACGGTGACGCCGCCGCCGAACAATCCGCCGCCGCCCCCTCCGGTGACGACCACGACCACGCCGCCGCCTCCGCCTCCGCCTCCGCCGCCCGTGACGACCACGACGCCGCCCCCGCCACCACCGCCTCCGCCACCGTCGTTGCCGACCGCGGGTGCCGTGGTGATCACGAGCATCACCGGCGGGCCGCGGATCCCGTCGCGCACGGTCAACATGGCACCGCCTGCTGACTGGGCGAGCCACAACGGCCGGTGCGAGGTCGTCAACACGACGTGGGAGTACGCGGTCGGCATTCCGTGCAACGCCACCAGCGTCCGCATCTCGTTGGAGGAAGGCCCGAACCGCATCGTCGTTCGCGCCTATGCGGCGACGGGTGGTGGTCAGGTCGAGTCGGCGGGCAAGAACGCGAGCCTGATCCTGGACGAGTGCGGAGGCAAGCCCGGCTGCATCCCGCGGATGGTTCCGGCCGGGGTCGAGACCGCGCCCATGGGTGCGGGTGGCCTCGGGCTGCTGGCGGCCGCGTTCCTGCTGCGCATCGGTGTTCGTCGTGGAGATGAGGACAAGTGATCGACACCGGTGAGGTCTCGGCCTTCCGCGACCTGCACACCCGCCTGGGCGACGCGGTCGAGAGCGCCGTGCGCGGCAAGCGGGACGTGGTCGACCTGGTGCTGGTGGCGATGTTCGCGGGCGGTCACGTGCTGCTCGAGGACGTGCCCGGCACGGGCAAGACGACGCTGGCGCGCGCCGTCGCGGGCGCGCTGGGCGGGGTGTCGCGGCGCGTGCAGTTCACGCCGGACCTGCTGCCGTCCGACGTCACGGGCACCTCGGTCTACGACCCGCAGACGGGTCAGATCCGGTTCCGGCCGGGTCCGGTGTTCGCGAACATCGTGCTGGCGGACGAGATCAACCGCGCGGCGGCCAAGACGCAGTCAGCGCTGCTGGAGGTCATGGAGGAGCGCACGGTCACGATCGACGGCGTCGGGCACGCGGTGCCCGACCCGTTCCTCGTGGTCGCGACGCAGAACCCGATCGACCTCGACGGCACCTACCGCCTGCCCGAGGCGCAGCTCGACCGCTTCATGCTGCGCACCTCGATCGGCTACCCGTCGGTCGAGGACGAGCTGGACGTGCTGCGCCCCGGCAGCGGCGCGGGCCGGATCGCCGACGTCCGCACGGTGTCGTCGCCGCGCGAGATCAGCTCGTTCAGCGGCCGCCTGTCGCTGCTGCACGTCGCCGACCCGATCCTGCAGTACATCTCGTCTCTGGGCACGGGTACGCGCACCGACGAACGGCTGCGCCTGGGCGCCTCGACCCGTGGCCTGCGCACGCTCGTGCGTTGCGCCCAGGTGTACGCGGCGTCCAAGGGCCGGCACTTCGTCGTGCCGCAGGACGTCCAGGACATCGCGGACCCGGTGCTCGCGCACCGCCTGGTGCTGACGCGGGAGAGCGTCCTGTCGGGCGTGACGACGTCGGAGGTGCTGGCCGACGTGCTCTCGCGCGTGGCCGTGCCCAAGCCCGCGGCACAATGAGACTCACCGTGCGCGGCACCGGCACCGCGGTGCTGGGCCTGCTGATGCTCGGCGTCGGTCTGTGGTGGCGCTACGCGGGCATGGCGGCGTTCGGCCTGGCCCTGACCGCACTGGTCGTCGCCTCGATCGTCTCCGTGCTCATCGCCTCACCGCTCGCTGTCTCCCGCACGGTCCGCCCGCGCACCGTCCCCAGGCTCGCGCGGTGCAACGGCCGCCTGGAACTCTCGTCCACCGGCAGGTGGCCGGTGGCTCTGGACGCCGTCGACGTGGTGGCCGGCGCCCCGATGGACGTGGACGTACCGCTGCTGAAGCCGGGCGAGGTCGAGGCCGTCGACTACGCGATCCCGACCGAACGCCGCGGCGTCTTCGACGTGGGCCCGCTGACGTTGCGCCGCAAGGGCCTGGCCGGCCTCGCGCAGGCCCGCACCGTGCTGGGCGAGGTCGTCCAGGTACGGGTGATCCCGCGCGTCCTACCGGTCCGAGGCCTGCCGTCGGGCGCCCGCCGAGGCCAGGTGGGAGCCGACGAACGCGTCGAACGCGGCGGCACGGACCTGGTGGGCCTGCGCGAGTACGTGCCGGGCGACGACCTGAGGCGCCTGCACTGGGCCACCTCGGCCCGCACCGGCACCCTCATGATCCGCGAGGACGCCGACCCGGCCCGCCCGCACCTGGCCGTGCTGCTGGACGACAGCGAGTCGTCGTACGCGGACCCCCAACGCTTCGAGGAGGCCGTGGAGGTGGCGGCGTCCCTCATCACCTCGGCCCTGGAGCAAGGACACCCGGTGCGGCTGCTGACCTCGTCGGGCGGCACCGACATCGAGGAACAGCAGGACTCGGCGCCGATCCTGTCCGCACTGGCGGACCTCGGCCTGCGGGACGTGGACGGCCGCCCGACCGTGCCGGTGCGCGACCTCGACGTGGTGGCCGTGGTGAGCGGCCAGCAGGTCCCCGCCCTGGTGCTGGAGGCGGGCAGGGCCGCGTTCGGCGTGGTTCTGGTCGTGGACGAGAAGCGGCCGGTGGGGGCGGCGGGTTCGGTGCTCGTGGTCAGCGGGGCACGGGCGGAGGACCTGGTGGACTCGTGGAACGCGGTGGTGGCGCGATGAAGCGCGGCTGGGCGACCGCGGGGTCGCGGGGTGTGGTGTCGCGCGGTGGCCGGACGGGTGTGGGCTTGCGGGGTGTGGTGTCGCGCGGTGGCTGGGCGGGTATGGGCTTGCGGGCTGTGGTGTTGCGCGGCAGACGGGCAGGCGTGGGCTTGCGGGGCGTGGTGTCGCGCGGTGGCTTGGCGGGCGTGGGCTTGCGGGGTGTGGTGTCGCGCGGCGGCCGGGCAGGCGTGGGCTTGCGGGGCGTGGTGTTGCGCGGTGGCTTGGCGGGCGTGGGCGTGCGGGGCATGGTGTCTTGCGGCAGCCAGGTTGCCAGCCTGCGTGCCGCCCGTGGCGTGGAACGCGGTGCTACCTCAGGGAGCGGCCTCCGCCAGAAGCCCGCCTCGGCCGCAGCCTTCCTCCCTGCAGCCCTCCTTCCCGCCGACACGATCCGTGGCGGTGACCCCGTGAGCAACTCCTTGCTGAAGTTCGGCTGGGTGGCCGCCCTCCTCCCTGCAGCCCTCCTCCCCGCCGGCAAGGCCTACGCGGCCGCCACCCTCCTCCCCGCTGACACGACCCGCGCGGCGGTGACCCCGTGAGCAACTCCCTGCTGAAGTTCGGCTGGGTCTCCGCCCTCCTCCTCGTAGGCGCCCTGCAACTCTCCCAGGCCTGGGACGGCGCGACCCTCTACTTCGGACTCGCCGCCGCGGCAGGTTTCGCGGCCCTGCTGCTGAAGCGGATCGTCCCGGCGGGCCTCGCCGCCCTGGCCGTCATGGTGGCGGCGATGGCGGGCGGGTTCTTCCTGGCCCGCGGCGCGTCCCCGGACCGCGACCCGGCGTGGGTCCTGCTCGACACCGTCCCCAGACTGCTCACCGCGGCTCGGCCCGCACCCGCGACGCCCGAACTGCTCGTGCCCGGGTTGTTGCTGATCATCGGCATCTCCACCGGCATGGTGCTGTCGGTGACGAAGCGCGGCACGGCCCTGTTCGTGCCGGCGCTCGGTTCGGCCACGCTGTACGTGTCGGCGGCGCTGCTCACGACGGGGCGTGCGGATCGGTACGGGCTTGTCGCGCTCACGGTGGTGACGTTGCTGGCGTTGGGCTGGCTGGTCATCGACCGGCGCGGGCCCGTGGTGCCGCCCGCGGTGCTCGCCACGGCGCTGGCCGCGCTCACGTTGCTGACTTTCGTGTTGCCCACCAACGGGTTCGAGCCGCGCAGGCTCGTCACGCCGCCGGTCACCGACATCGCGATCTCCAACCCGCTGCCGCAGCTCGCGTCGTGGGCGGCGCAGGGGGAGGCGGAGCTGTTCCGGATGCGCGGGCCCGAGGTGCCGGTGCGGCTGGTGACGCTCAGCCGGTACTCCGGGGCGTCGTGGGAGGCGGCCTCGACGTACGGGCCGCTCGGTGTGGTCGACGCGCCGGACCTGCCCACCGGCGGGAAGTTCCAGGACGCCAGTGTCGACCTGCGGATCACCGGGCTGCAGGGCGAGTGGCTGCCGGGGGTCGGGAAGCCGCAGGCGGTGTCGCTGAGCAACGCCATGGTGGACCCGGACACCGGGTCTCTCGTGGTGGCCGAAGGGCTCACGACCGGGCTGAGCTACACCGTGCGCGGTGTCGTCGAGACGCCGGCCGACGCGGATCTGGCCGAGGCGCAGGTTCCGACGAGCGCCACGAAGTACACGGCGTTGCCGCGGCTGCCGTTCACGCTCGCCGAGTACGCGCGGCAGGCGACGCAGAACGCGCGCACGCCGTACGAGAAGGCCGTTGCGCTGGAACAGGTCGTGCGGCTCAACCGCAGGCCGGACGCCGAGGCGCCGGTCGGGTCGTCCTACGCGCGGCTGGAGACGTTCCTGTTCGGGGCGGCGGGGGAGTCCGGGGCCGGTGCGGGGACAGCCGAACAGTTCGCGTCGGCGTACGCGGTGCTCGCGCGGGCCGTCGGGTTGCCCACGCGGGTGGTGGTCGGGTTCCAGCCGGTGCCCGAGCAGAACGGCGAACGGGTCGTGCGCGCCGCGGACGCCACCGCGTGGCCGGAGGTGTACTTCAGCGGGTGGGGCTGGGTGGCGTTCGATCCCGTGTCCGGCAACGGGAGCGGGCCGAGTGCCGCCTCGAAGCGCGAGGTGCTGAACCGGCTTGCGTCCACCACCGCGAAGCCGACGCCGACCTCGTTGCCGTCGGTGCCCCCGCTGGTGCAGCCGACCGCGTTGCAGGGCACCGACACCGCCGCACCCGCCACACCGAAGACATTCCCGTTCTGGGTGTTCACACCCGTGTTGCTGCTGGTCGTGCTGTTCGCGGCACGCACGTCCCGTCGTCTCCGGCTCCGGGCCGCGGGGCCGGTCGGGGCGTGGAACGAGGTGCTCGACGCATTGCAACTCGCGGGGCTCAGGCCGAAACCGAGCCGGACGGTGCCGGACGTCGCACGCGAGTGGGGTGACGCGGGGGCGAGGCTCGCGGTCATGGTCGACCAGGCCGCGTTCGCACCGCAGCCGGCGCACCACGAGAACAGCTGGCGGCTCGCCCGTCAGGTCAGGAAAGCGGTGCGGCGCAAGGCTTCCTGGTGGCGCAGAGCGATGTGGGCGGTCGACCCGCGGCCGTTGTTCCGGCGCTGACCGGTCAGCGCACGACCGGGGCGGGGATGCAGTTCTTCCCGGTGACCTTGAGCAACGCCTCGCACAGCGCCGGCGCCGTCTCCGACGGGAACGGGCCGATCCAGATGAACTGCGTGAACCGCGTGTCCTCCGGGACGATGACCGGGCAGACGTCGTCGCGTCTGCTCAGGAACGCGCTTTGGCCGCGCAGCGCGGGGTTCGCGCTCTCACGGTGCTCGACCCACATCGTCTCGTAGTCCACCAGCACCCTGACGTCCGCCTCGGGCATCGCGCCCTCCAGCGAGTGCAGCACGAGGACGGACGAACCGGGGTCGCAGGGCATGTCCGTGTATTCGAGCTGATCGGGCACAGGCGACGTCGTGGGTGAGGCGCCGGTGTTCTGATGGGACCGGGACTGGAGGCTGCCGCCGATCAGCACACCGATCCCGATGCCGACGACGAGCGGAACGGCCGCCCACAACACAAGTGTTCGGCGCTTTCGTCCACGAGCGAACATCGGTGGGCCGGCATAACGAGCGCTTTGCACCGGGGGACCGTACGCCAGTTCGTGCACCCGCAACAACATCGGGCACGCATCGTTCAGTTCTTGTTGGCACAGACCTTTGCGGAGCTGCCGCGTTCGCCGTTGAGCCCGAGCGCCGCGATCTGGAAACACCGCCGGTCGCCGCCACCGTCCTCGACGACGTACGTCGTGCCGCCGCCGGTCACCGTCGTGAGCGCGGTCGGCTTGGCACCGGTCACGTCGACCACCACGAACTGGGCCTGGCCGTCGCTCGGATCGGTCCATTCCAGCTCGATCGCCTTGCCCTTGTACTCCGCGCGCTTGAGCACCGGGACGAACTTCGGGTCGGTGTTCGGCGACGGCCCCGCGTCCGCCGAGTCCGACGTCGGCACGGGCGGTGTTGTTGTCGTCACTGGTGGTTGGGCCTGCTGACCGTCGCCACCGCGGTTGAGGACCACGCCCGCGGCGATCCCGCCCGTCACCGCGATCACTGCCAGCAACGCGAGCACTCCACCGCGTTTGCTCTTGGGGACCGGCGCCGTCATCGGCTCGACGGGCGGCAGGTCCACGCTGGGTAGCACCGCGACCGGAACAGGACGCGGAGGCGGCGGCGGGACGAAGTCGTGCTGCCGGTAGGTCAGGTCTTCCAACTGACCGCGCCACGAATCGTCGCGCTCGGCCTCGGGTTCCGGTTCGGGTTCCGGTTCCGGCTGGAACCCGCGCGGGCCGAAACCGGGTGCCTCGGTCGGGCCCTCCGGGTAGAAGTCGGGGCGCTCGCCCAGCATCGCCGTCGCGTCCGGGTCCACAGTGGACAGCGCGGTGCCGGAGTTCGCCGACATCAGCGCGTCCCGCAGCTCCAGCGCCGAACCGAAGCGCTCGGCCCGGTCCTTGCGCAGGCAGCACTCGATCACCGCGACCAGCCACGCCGGCACGTCGAACCGGGTCAGTGGACGCGGTTCGCCGTTGCTCACGCGCCCGACGTAGGACAGCAGCGTGTCCTCGTCCGGGTTGTCCGACGCGAACGGCGGCTTGCCCTCCAGCAACGTGAACAGCGTCGAGCCGAGCGACCAGACGTCGTCCGCGAACGACGGCGTGGCGCCCTCCAGCATCTGCGGGGCGGCGTGCCGGTAGCTGACCATCTGCAGTGACGCGGAATGCCCCGCGTCGGCGCCGCGCGCGATGCCGAAATCGGCCAGCACGTACGAGGTCGGGAGCACCAGGACGTTCTGAGGCTTCACGTCCCGGTGCAGGATGCCCTGGCCGTGCGCGAACGCCAGCGCGTCCGCCACCGCGATGCCCGCCGCGATGACGTCGGGCACAGGCAACGGGCCCATGGCGCGCAACCGGTCGTGCAGCGAACCACGTTCGTAGAACTCCATGACGATGCACGGGCGGCCGTCGGGCAACGTGCCCGTGTCGAGCACCGTGACGATGTGCGGGTGCTGGCGGCCGAGCTCGACGGTGATCGCCAGTTCGCGGCGGAAGCGGGCCACCGTCGCCGGGTCCGTCACCTGCAGCACCTTGACCGCGACGTCGCGGCCCAGGCCGTCCTGGCGGGCGCGGTAGATCGTGCCCTCGCCGCCCTGCGCGATCACGCGGAAGGCGCTGAAGCCGGGCAACACGATGCCGGGCGCCTGCGCAGCGCCCTGCGCGGGCGCCCAGGCCATCAGATCGTCTTCCACCGGCGGATCCTATCCCGGAGTGCTGGGGTCACCGCTGAACGTTCGGAAGGATCGGCCGGAGAGGTTCGAATCAGTCGGTGGTCACTTTCACCTGGAATCCCAGTGACTGCAGCATTCCGGTGAGCATCACGCGGGTGTTGTCCTCCGCCCGCTTGAGCAGCTCCGACTGCTTGGCCGCCTCGGAGAGCTTGGCCTCGGCGGCGACGTAGAACTTCTGCTGGTCGGGAGGGCCCGCCAGCGCCTGCAGGTCGTTGATGAGGCCGCGTTCCTGGCTGAACACGTACGAACGGTCGTGGTGCAGGTTCGGTTTGTCCAGCTGCGCCTTCGGCACGCGCAGTTCGACGGTCTTCCCGTCCGCCGACACGACCAGCCCGTCGTCCTTCAGCGTCCCCAGGTCCACGAACGCGTTGACCGACCCGGCCGCGACGAACAGCGTGCGGTCGCCCGCCAGCGCCGCGGGCACCCACTTCACGTCGTTCTCGATGTCCAGCACGACCTGGAACTCGCCCGCCGCGGCGTGGTACTGGCTCAGGTCCCGCACCGACTTGAGCATCGCGGGCTGGCTGCGGTCGATGGATTCGTCACCGAAGGGCCTGAATTGGCCGAAGACGAACACCGCCGCGCCGAGGAGAATGACGACGGCCGCGACCAGAGTTCCACGCATCACCCAGCGCCTGTCCACCGCGTTGGAGTACCCGTGAGGTGATGCGCGCACACGGTCCGTATGGGCTAATCGACCCGTGCGGAATCAGTTCCGTGTCCACATGGTTGGCTTTGGACGAGACGAGAGCGATTGACCAGGAGGCGTGCGGTGGACCCGGAGAACCTGTACGAGGTGGACTCGGAGGTGCCGGACCTGACGGGTGCGGTGCTGCTGCACCACTTCGAGGGCTTCATGGACGCCGGCGCCGCGGGACGCCTGCTCTCCGAACACCTGCTGGAGACACTGGAGAGCCGGATCGTCGCGCGTTTCGACGTCGACGGCCTGATCGACTACCGCTCGCGCCGCCCGCTGATGACCTACGCGACCGACCACTGGGAGGACTACGCCGCCCCCGAACTGGTCGTGCACCTGCTCTGGGACAGCGCGGGCCACCCGTTCCTGCTGCTCACCGGCCCCGAGCCGGACCGCCGCTGGGAGGCGTTCATCCAGGCCGTGCGTTCGCTGGTCGACCGCTGGGGCGTGCGTCTGACCGTGGGCTTCCACGGCATCCCGATGGGCGTGCCGCACACACGGCCGTTGAACGTCATCGGCCACGCCACGCGCCCCGAGCTCGTGAGTGAGTACCAGCCTTTCTTCAACCGCGTGCAGGTGCCGGGCAACGTGTCCGGGCTGCTGGAGTTCCGCCTCGGCCAGGCGGGCCACGACGCGATGGGCTTCGCCGCCCAGGTCCCGCACTACCTGGCGCAGTCGCAGTACCCGACCGCCGCCGTGACCCTGCTCGACGCCCTGGCCCGCGCCACCGGCCTCGCGCTGCCCATCGGCGGCCTGGTCGACGCCGCCCAGGCCGCGGACGCCGAGATCCACCGCCAGGTCGCGGAGTCGGAGGAGGTCTCGCAGGTGGTGGAGGCGCTCGAGCGGCAGTACGACGCGTTCATCCAGACTGTCGGCGACACCGACATCCCCAGCGCGGACGAACTGGGCGCCGAGTTCGAGAGGTTCCTGGCCGAGCAGCAGCGTCCGCCGGACCACCTGTAGGAGCAAGTGATGGCCACCTGGGACGACGTGCACAGGATCGCCACCTCCATGCCCGACGTCACCGAGCGGGTGCGGGAGGGCGTCGTCGACTGGCGGGTCAAGGACAAGCTCTTCGTCTGGGAACGGCCGCTGCGCAAGACCGACCTCAGCGCGCTGGGAGCGGCGGCGCCGTCCGGGCCGATCCTCGCCGCACGGGTGCCGGACCTGGGCGCCAAGGAGGCGTTGCTGGCCTCGGACCGGTCGGTCTACTTCACGACGCCGCACTTCCACGGGTACCCGGCGATCCTGGTGCGGCTGGAGCACATCGAGGTGGGGGAGTTGGAAGAGCTGATCGTCGAGGCGTGGCACGCACGGGCGCGTCGCCGGTGACGGAGTTCTTCTGCTTCCACCGGGACCGGCCCGGCTCGATGCCGTTGCGCGAGAAGCTGCTCGAAGCGCACTGGTCCTACATGGACGGCTTCGAGCTCATCGCCCGCGGCCCGGTGTTCTCCGGCGGCGTGCTCACCGGCAGCGTGCACGTCGTCGAGGCGCCGGACGCGGCGGCGGCCCGTGCGTTCGCTTTCGAGGAACCCGTCTACCAGGCCGGCGGCTATCGCGACGTGCTGGTGCGCAGGTGGCACAACGTGCTCGGACGCACCATGTGGGACTTCCCCGGCGGTGGCGGCCACCTGGTGCTCGGGTTGGGCTCGGGCGAGCCGGCCGACCTCGTACCGGCGCGACCGGAGGAGTTGGTCGCGTACGGGTCGTTGCTGTCCGACGACGGCGCTGCCTGGCTCGGGACGGCGGCGCTGGTCAGGTCGGCCGACCCGGCGGCGGTGCTGACGGCGGACCGCTACGACGCCGTCGAGGTGTACGAGTGGGAGCCCGGCGGACGCCGTTAGTAGCTGACGAACCGGTAGTGCAGGCCGCTGCTCGACTCCAGCCACTCGCCGACGCTGACCGGCTCGCGGTCCACAGCGGGTGCGTACGTGTCGCCCTCGAACGACTCGCGGATCTCCGTCACCTCGACGCGGTCGGCGAACGGCAGCGCCGCCGCGTACACCGCTGATCCGCCCATCACCCACAGGTCACCGGTGACGCCCGCCAGCGCCTCCTCCAGGCTGCCGAACGTCTCCGCACCGTCCTGGGGAGTGCGCGACAGCACCAGGTTGCGGCGGCCGGGCAGCGGGCGGAAGCGCGGCGGCAGCGACTCCCAGGTGCGGCGGCCCATCAGGACGGCCGAACCGGCGGTCAGTTCCCGGAAGTGCTTCATGTCCTCCGGGACGTGCCACGGGATGGCGTTGTCGCGGCCGATCACGCCGTTCGCGGACTGCGCCCAGATCAGCCCGATCACACCGCCACCGGGGCCTTGATGCCGGGATGCGGGTCGTAGCCCTCGATCGTGAAGTCCTCGTAGGCGTAGTCGAACAGGGACGCGACGTCGGCCATCTTCAGCGCCGGGAACTCGCGCGCGTCGCGGCTGAGCTGCAGTTCGACCTGCTCGACGTGGTTGTCGTAGATGTGGCAGTCGCCGCCGGTCCAGATGAAGTCGCCGACGCCGAGACCCGTCTGCGCGGCGATCATGTGCGTGAGCAGCGCGTAGGAGGCGATGTTGAACGGCACGCCGAGGAACAGGTCGGCGCTGCGCTGGTAGAGCTGGCAGGAGAGCTTGCCGTCCGCCACGTAGAACTGGAAGAACGCGTGGCACGGCGGCAGCGCCATCTGCGCGATCTCGCCGACGTTCCAGGCGGAGACGATGATCCGGCGCGAGTCCGGGTTCGTCCTCAGCGTCTTCAGGACCTCGGCGATCTGGTCGACGTGCCCGCCGTCCGGCGTGGGCCACGACCGCCACTGCACCCCGTAGACGGGGCCGAGCTCACCCTCGGGGGAGGCCCACTCGTCCCAGATGGACACACCGTGCTCCTGCAACCACTTCACGTTGCTCTCGCCGCGCAGGAACCACAGCAGCTCGTACGCGATCGACTTGAAGTGCACCCGCTTGGTCGTGATCAGCGGGAAGCCCGCGGCGAGCGGGTAGCGCAGCTGGTGGCCGAAGATCGACCGCGTGCCGGTGCCGGTGCGGTCCTGCTTGCGCACGCCCTCTTCCAGGACGTGGCGGAGCAGGTCTTCGTACTGCGTGTCGGGCATGCCCGCACCTTAACTCCAGTGCCTCGGCGTGGTGCACCCGGATCATCGTGGTCACCGGAGCCGTCAGAACCTCGACATGTCCGGGCTGAGGCCCAGTTCGAGCATCGAGTAGGTCTCCAGCATCCGGCGCGACACCACCGTGTGCTGGGCCGCCACGTGCACGTCGCGCAGGCAGCGTTGCAGGGCCGACGACTCGAACACCGAGCTGCCGCCACCCGCCGCGAACGCCTTCTGCGCCACGTCCGTCGCCTCGCCCGCGGCGAACGAGCAGGCGAGTCGCAGCCGTGCCTTGGCCGGGGCCGGGGCGGGGTCGCCGTTCAGCGCGTGGTCCCAGGCCGCGCCGAGCGTCTCGCGCAGGAACGCGGTCGCGGACGACAGCCGCGCCTCCATCAACGCGAGCTCGATCTGCAGACCGGTCTGCTCGGCGAGGCGGGTCGTCGCGTACTGAGGGGTCTTCTCGGTGGCCAGCGCGGAGATCTCGTCGATCGCGCGGCGGGCCACACCCAGGCACACGGACGCGACGCCCACGGCCAGGAAGCTGAAGTAGGGGAAGACGGTGATCGGGCCCTCGATGCCGGGCGTGATGCCGATCGGCCACACCGCGCGCCTGGACGGCAGGAACGCGTCCGAGACGGAGAACTCGTGCGAGCTGGTGGCACGCAGGCCGGCGGCGTGCCAGGTGTCGTGGATCATCACGTCCGCACGCGGGTACACGGCCAGACGCGGGCCTACAGGCGTGAGGGTGCCACCGATGACCCACGACGAGTACGCGACGGCGCTGCCCCAGCCCCAACGGCCGGTCACGCGGTAGCCGCCGTCGGCTTCCACGGCCTTGCCCAGCGGTGCGGCGGTGCCCGCGATCAACGCGCGCGGGTCGCCGAAGATCTCGTCGGCGGCGTCGGTGGGCAGGTACCAGGCCAGTGACGACGAGCTCGTGGTCGTCATCGCGGTCCAGCCGGTCGAGGCGTCGGCCCGCGAGAGCTCCTGGACCTCGCGGCTCCACTCGGGCAGCCCCAGTTCGGCGCCGCCGTAGCGCTTCGGGGCGATCAGGCGGTGCACGCCGTGGTCGACGAGCGCGGTCAGCACCGGTTCGGTCAGGGCGCGCTGCTGCTCGGCCGCGGGTGCCTCGGCGCGGATCAGGGCGAGGAGGTCCATGCGCGCGATCTTGCTCGAACGGCTACAGCTTGGCGAGCGCCTCAACGAGTGGCTTGAGCTCCGGGACGTCCCCGGCCTCCGACAGCGACTCGGACAGCACCTCGTCGTGCGTGGGACGGGCGAGCGCGAGCAGCTCGTGGCCCTTCCCGGTGACCTCGGTGTAGATGCCGCGCCGGTCGGTGGGGCAGAGGTAGCGCGCGAGCAACCCGCGGTCCTCGAGCCGCGTGACCAGGCGCGTCGTGGCCGACTGGCTGAGCACGACGGCGTTGGAGAGCTGGTTCATCCGAAGGTGGAAGCCGTCCTGGCGGTTGAGGACGTCGAGAACGGTGTACTCGCTGACGGAAAGGGCGTGCGCCTTCTGCAGGGCTCTCTCGAGGCGGTCCTCGATGCGCGCGTGCAACGCCGCGAGCGTGCGCCAGCCCTGTGCGCGCGCCTGGACGGCGTCGTCGTCCAGTGACATAGGTCAACCCTTCTCGAATAGACAGCGTGTGCAACTATTGCGTACGCTTGTAATCGTCTTCAACAAGTCTACCGGGGAGAGACATGGATCTGTCGGGACGCACGGCACTTGTGACGGGCTCCACCGCCGGCATCGGGTACGCCACGGCGGAGGGCCTGCTCAAGGCGGGTGCCGCGGTCGTCATCACCGGTCGCGACGAGCAGCGCGTGGCCGAGGCGACCGGCAAGCTCAGCGCGAACGGTGACGTGCGCGGCGTCGCGGCGGACCTCGCGACCGCCGAGGGCGCGGCCGACCTGGTCGGCCAGGTGCCGGACGTGGACGTGCTGGTCAACAACCTGGGCATCTACGGCGCGAAGCCGGTCTTCGAGATCGACGACGACGAGTGGCAGCGGTACTTCGACACCAACGTCATGTCCGGCGTCCGGCTCGCCCGCCACTACACGCCCCGCATGGTCGGGCGCGGCTGGGGCCGGGTGATCTTCGTGAGCAGCGAGTCGTCCGTCTTCACGCCGACCGAGATGGTCCACTACGGCATGACGAAGACCGCGCAGCTCGCCATCGCGCGCGGCATGGCCCAGTCCGTGAAGGGCACCGGCGTCACCGTGAACTCGGTGCTGCCCGGCCCGACGCTCACCCCCGGCGTCGAGGAGTTCATCCGCGACCGCGTCGGCGAGGGCGGCGAGGCCGAGTTCGTCCGCACCGAACGCCCCACATTGCTGCTGGGCCGCCTGATCCGTCCCCACGAGGTCGCGAACCTCATCACCTACGTCGCGTCGGACCTGTCGTCCGCGACGACCGGAGCCGCGTTGCGCGTCGACGGCGGCACCGCACCGACGCTCATTCCGTAAGCACAGTAAGGATTTCTCTTGAACACCGTGAAGCTCAACAACGGCGTCGTCATGCCCCAGCTCGGTTTCGGCGTCTGGCAGGTGCCGGACGCGGAGGCCACCCCCGCCGTCGCGGAGGCGCTGAAGGCGGGCTACCGCAGCATCGACACCGCGGCCGCCTACGGCAACGAGGCCGGCACCGGCGCGGCCATCGCCCAGTCCGGTGTGGACCGTGACGACGTCTTCGTCACCACCAAGCTGTGGAACGACGACCACGGCTACGACGAGACGAAGCGCGCGTTCGACGCGTCGATGGGCAAGCTCGGCCTCGACGTGCTCGACCTCTACCTCATCCACTGGCCGACCCCGGCCCGCGACAACTACGTCGACACCTGGAAGGCGTTCGTCGAGCTGCAGAAGGAGGGCAGGATCCGCGCGATCGGCGTCTCCAACTTCCAGCCCGCGCACCTGCAGCGGCTGATCGACGAGACCGGCGTCGTGCCGGCCGTCAACCAGATCGAGCTGCACCCGTACTTCCAGCAGGCCGACGTGCGCGCGTTCAACGCGAAGCACGGCATCGTGACCGAGGCCTGGTCGCCGCTCGGCCAGGGTGGCGACCTGCTCACCGACCCGGCCGTGCAGAAGATCGCGCTGGCGCACGGCAAGTCCGCCGCGCAGGTCGTGCTGCGCTGGCACCTGCAGATCGGCAACGTCGTGATCCCGAAGTCCGTGACGCCGTCGCGGATCCAGGAGAACATCGACGTGTTCGACTTCGAGCTGCCGGACGCCGAGGTGGAGGCGCTGTCCGCGCTGGACCGCGGCGGCCGCATCGGGCCGAACCCGGACGAGCTCAACTGATTCCCGGAACGTACGAAGCCCCGGCCCGCGTGCGGCAGTTCTCCGGCGAGATCGCGCGCCGCAAGCGAACCTGAGCTTGTCAGAACGCCCTAGTACCCGGACAGCACGAAGCCCCGGCCCGCTTGATCGCGGTCCGGGGCTTCGCCGGCGACGAGCCGGAAAGCGCTGTGGCCGCCGAACACCGGTGAGGGGTTCGGCGGCCACGGCACTCAGGCTCGCATGACTGTGGCGATGGGGATCTTCGCCGCGCGGATGGCCGGGATGAGCCCGCCGAGCACACCGGCGACGAGGCCCGCGATCACGCCGGCCACCCCCGCCTCCCACGGGAACGCCGTGCCCACCAGCGACGGGAACCTGCTGCCGAACATCATCAGCGCCACCTGCAACCCGGCCGCGCCCGCGCCGATCGCCAGTGCGGCGGTCAACAGGCCGGTCAGCAGCGTCTCGGCGAGCACGATGCCCGCGAGCAGCATTCGTGACATGCCCACGGCGCGGCGCAGGGCGAACTCCTCGACGCGCTCGCCGACCGTGGCGAGGCCGACGTTCAGGATGCCCGCGACGCCGATCAGCAGCACCAGGAACGCCATGCCGAGGAAGATCAGCCGCATGATCCGGAGCTCGGACTCCATGCGCTCCTTGGACTTCACGGTCTGGAACTGCATCTGGTCCTGCGGCACGCCGGCGCCGACGAGCTTCGCCTTGAGCAGCTGTTGCAGGTCGTCCGTGCCGGGCTGCAGGAACAGCTCGAGGCTCGTGCCGCCGCCGCGGAACTGGTTGGGGTTGGTGGTCTCCGTGGCCGACGGCATCCACGTGCGCAGCTCGTCGAGTCGCATGTAGACGCGCGGCTGCATGTCACCGTCCTGCACCACGCCGATGATCTGCGGCGTCACGTGGTGCGTGGCGCCCTCGATCGTCATCTCGCCGGGGACGCGGTACTGCCGCAGGCCCTTGGCGGCCTCCTCGTTCAGCACGATCCTGGGGGCGAGCGACGGCGCGGAGGCGAACTCCAGCCAGCTGCCGGAGACCGGGCGGAACGGCTTGAACGGGCGGATGTCGCCGGTCAGCGCGACCATGTTGACCTCGATGGCCTGGCCGTCCGGCTTCTTCTCCGGCTGCTTCTGCTCGTGGCAGGTGCCGTTGGAGTCGCAGATCATGTTCGGGCCGTAGTAGCCGCGGCCCTGGCCCGCGTACTCGAACGGCATGCCGCCCTCGTTGATCGGCCGCACGCCCGGCTCACCGATGATCGCGTTCGAGCTGATCATCGCCACGGCGTCGGAACGGCCCTTCAACGTGGACTCGACGATCGCCGGCGCGCCCTTCTCGCCGGGCACGTAACCCCGGACCGTGCCGTCCTTGCCGGACTGCAGCTCGACGTCGGTGAGCATCGCGCGTTCGGCGATCTCGGACCCCGCCTGCACGGCCACGACGGCGAGGACGCCGAGGAACAGCGAGACCATCGAGAGGAACGTGCGCAGTTTTCGGGCGCGGATGCCCTGTCCGCCGATGACCAGGGCGGACCGGAACTTGCCGGAAAGCATCAGTTGAACCGCCCGTCGCGCAATTCCATCACGCGGCCCATCTTGCGTGCGTGGTCGTGGTCGTGGGTGACCAGCACGAGGCCGCAGCCCTGCCTGGTCGTGTTGAGCAGCACCTCGACGACGAGGTTGCCGGTCTCGGTGTCGAGCGCGCCCGTGGGCTCGTCGGCGAGGATGATGCGCGGCTTGCGCACGAGAGCGCGGGCGATCGCCACGCGCTGCTGCTCACCACCGGAAAGCCTGGTGGGCTTGGACTTCGACAGGTGCGCGATGCCGACCTGCTCCAGCGCCTCCATCACCTGCTGCTTGCGCTTGCGCGGCGACGACCAGCCCTGGCCGTTCACCAGCGCCATGGCCACGTTCTGCGCCGCGGTGAGGTGCTTGAGCAGGAAGAAGCGCTGGAACACGAACCCGAACTCCGCGCTGCGCAACGCCGCCGCCCTGCGCTCGGGGAGCTTCGTGATGTCGTTGCCGTGCAGGTAGTACTGGCCCTCGTCGGCGCGGTCGAAGAGACCGATCAGCGACAGCAGCGTCGACTTGCCGGAGCCGGACCGGCCGAGGATCGCCACGCTCTGTCCAGGGTGGACGGTGAAGTCCACACCGGACAGGATGGTGCGCGGTTCCCCTTGCCCCTTCAGGACTTTCGTGATGCCGTTGAGCTGCAGCAGCGGTGCCTGCACCTGGACCGTGGGTTGTTCGAAGGACTGCGTCATCACGGACCCGTCGGCTTGCTCTGGTCGCCGCCCTGCTGCTGACCTTCCGGCAGGTTCGGGCCCGGCACGGCGAGCTCCTCGTCACCGGTGAGACCGGACTTGACCTCGATGACCTTGCCGTCGGTCAGGCCCAGCACCACGTCGGTGGTGCGGCGCGACCCGTCCGGCGAGATGACGTCGACCTTGCCCTTGCCCTGCTGACCCGCCACCGCCTCGACCGGCACGACCAGCGCCTGCGTCGACTTGCCCGTCGTGACCTCGATCGACGCGGTGGCACCGTTGATCATCTGCACGTCCGCGGGCGCGGTGCACACGATCCGCAGGCCCGTCGACGCGCTCGGCTGCTGCTGGGGCTGTTGCGGCTGCTGGGGCTGCTGCTGCGGCTGGTCCTTCTTGTCGTCCTTGGTGTCCGGTGTGACCGGCGGCTTCTCCGGGACGGTGCCCTGTGGCAGCGCGGCGATCGTGCCGAGCACGGCGCACGGGAACGGGCCGGGCCCGTTCTTGATCTGCACCACGACGTCGGTGAGCGCGCCGCTGATCTTGTACGCCTGCTGGCCGTCGATGTCGCCGACGATCGCGTACCCGGCGTGCTTGGCCGACGCGATCGGCATGCCCGCCTTCACGGTCGCCTTGTCGTCGACGAGCCGGCCGCTGAACGTGGACCCCGCCGGGGCCTCGACGTAGTTCGGCGTCTGGTTCTTCCACACCGTCGCGACGCGGATGGGCTTCGTCGGCGTGCCGTTCGGCGTCGGGACGTCGAAGTACCGCACCTCGCCGTCGACCGGCGCGACGAGCCCGAACGTCGGGTTGAGGTCGACCTTGCCCGCGATGCTGATCTTGGTGGTCAGGTCCTGCCTGGTGGGCTTGACCTTGGTCATCGGCGTGCCGCGCGGCGCCAGCTCCGGGTTGGTCTGGTCCGGACCTGACGGACTGCACGCAGCCACGGTCACCGTGACCAGCGCGCACAGCGGCGCGAGAACGATTTTGCGCACGAATGTCCCCCATGTCGTTTCGACCAACCTACCGATAAGGACACCCGATGAGCCGTGGAGGTTGCATCAGTCTTTCGGCCGATGTGGCATCGACCTGGTGGTCATGGGTATCCGGGCGTTGACCGGAAGGAGATGACCTGTGAATGCGCTTGCCGTGGTAACCGGTGCGTCCAGTGGAATAGGTTACGAACTCGCGAAAGTCCTCGCCGACAACGCCTTCGACGTCGTTGTCGTGGCCGAGGACGAAAGGATCGACGAGGCGGCCGCACAGTTGAGGCTGCGCAGCGGTGGTGTGCGGGTCGAACCGGTGCGCGCCGACCTGCGCGGGTACGACGGAGTGGAATCCGTCGTCGCACGCGTTCGCGCCCTGGGGCGCCCCGTCGACGTGCTCGCCGTGAACGCGGGCGTCGGGGTCGGCGGTGACTTCGTGCGGGACACGTCGGTCGACGACAACCTGGAGATCGTCGATCTCAACGTGCGTTCGGCCGTGCACCTCTCGCACCGCCTGATCGGCGACATGGTGGAACGCAAGCAGGGCAGGGTTCTGTTCACGTCCTCGATCGCCGCCACCGCGCCCGGCCCGTTCCACTCGGTCTACGCGGCCTCCAAGGCGTTCCTCGCCTCGTTCGGGCAGGGCCTGCGGGAGGAGCTGCGCGACACCGGCGTCAGCGTCACCACGTTGATGCCGGGGCCGACCGACACCGAGTTCTTCGACCGGGCGGGGATGCAGGACACCAAGGTCGCCACGGGGGAGAAGGACGATCCCGCGCAGGTGGCGCGGCAGGGTTTCGAGGCGTTGATGAACGGCGACGACCACGTCGTCGCGGGCTCGCTGAAGAACAAGGTCCAGGCCATCGCGGGCAGGGTCGCGCCGGACACGGTGAAGGCGAAGATGATGCGCACGATGACCGAGCCAGGATCAGCGGAAGAATGACCAGAAGTGTGCTGCTACAAGGAGGTTTTCCCAGAGTGAAGCGGATCTGGCAGGCCTATGGCGCGGACAGGCCGCTTCCCGGCTACCTGCTCGCCATCGGCAGTTACGCGGTCCTCGCCGGTGCGGTCTCGGTCGCCGGACGCCTCACGGGCGTCCGGCTGCCCGAGCGGTTCTCGTTCGGTGACACCGCGCTCGTGGCGGTGGCGACGCACAAGGCGAGCCGGTTGCTCACCAAGGAGGCGGTGACCAGCCCTATCCGTGCCCCGTTCACCCGTTACGAGGAATCGGCGGGGCACGCGGAGCTCAAGGAGACCGTGCGCTCGGACCACCCGGCACGGCACGCGATCGGCGAGCTGCTGACGTGCCCGTTCTGCGCGGGCGTGTGGATCGCGAGCGCGCTCACCGCCGGCCTGGTGTTCGCGCCGAGGCTGACCCGGCTGGTGTCGACCGCGCTCACGGCCGTGGCCGCGTCCGACACGTTGAACATCGGATACGACAAGCTGAAGTCATGACCCCTGGCGGCCGCGCCGGCTCCCCTCGTACGCCTCCCGGCGCATCGTGGCGAGCCAGCGCGGCGCCAGCTCCAGGTCCGGTGGCAGGGTGAGCACCGGGTCGAACGCCACCGGGCTCGTCGTGCGGTCGTGGGGGTGCAGCGTCAGCTCCGCGACCGGCCGCCAGTCAGCGTCCTTGCCCGAGGCGTGCAGGGTGAACCCCGACGGCGGCTCGCCCTCGCCCGGCACGGCCATGAACCACACGAGCTCGCCGCGGTACCGGTAGGGCGCGAGTGTTCCGAGCCGGGCGTCCGCCCAGTGGCGCACGAACTTCGGCAGCATCCGCGTCCGCACGCCCGTACCGGTGCTCGACAGCAGCAGGTCCCAGTCACCCGACTCGGTGGGCACGCGCAGCGCGAGACCGAGCACGTCTGGCCTGCCAGGCCCGGTACCGGCACCTTTGGACAGCCGGACGGTCACGGTGGCGTGCTCGGGGAAGGGCGCGGCGGTACCGCGGAGCTCACCCGTCAGCTGGATCCCGTCCGGGTGCAACGCGCGAGAACGCCGTGCCTGGGCCAGAAGGCGGAACGCGGTGGTCAGCACATCCTCGTGTACCCACGTGAAACCCGGGAAAACACGGTGTTTCAAGGTCTTCTGCCGGGGGAGCCCACGAGGGTGAGGCTGCTCAGAGCACCAGGGGTGTACGCGCCCCAAGACGACACGGCCCTCCTCGTCGAGGCCATGCACGCGGCTGCGATCCCCGCGGGAGCCCGCGTGCTCGACATCGGCACCGGCACCGGAGCGCTCGCCATCGCGGCGATCCGCGCCGGCGCCTCCGAGGTGACCGGTGTGGACGTTTCCCGGCGTGCGGTGTGGACCGCGCGCGTCAACGCCGCGCTGCGGCGGATGCCGTTGCGGGTCCGGCTCGGCAACGCGCTGGAGGTGGTGGAGGACGAGCGGTTCGACCTCGTCCTGTCCAACCCGCCGTACGTGCCCGCCTCGAACCCCTGCACCGCGACCGGGCCCGCGAGGGCGTGGGACGCGGGGCTCGACGGCCGTCAGCTGCTCGATCCGCTGTGCGCCAGGATGTTCGAGCTGCTCAGGCCGGGCGGTGTGCTGCTGATGGTCCACTCCGCACTGTGCGGTGTGGACACCACCCTGCGGCAGCTGCGGGACTGCGGCTTGAAAGCGTCCGTCGTGCAGCGCCGCCGGGTGCCGTTCGGACCGGTCATGCGCGGCCGGATCGGCTTCCTGGAGCAGCACGGCCTGATCGAGTCCGGCCAGCGGGACGAGGAACTGGTGGTGATCCGAGGTGACCGGCCAGAACGTCCGCAAGGTGACGGTGGTGCCTAACGGGCCGGTGCTCGTCGAGGGGCCGGTCGAACTGGTCACCGAGGACGGGGTGACGCACACGAGCGACCGGTTCGTGGTCGCCGTGTGCGCGTGCCGCCGCAGCAAACGCTTTCCCTTCTGCGATACGAGCCACCGCAAGCGCGTCCGCACCGACACGTCGCCGGAGTGACGGCGCGTCCGCGGCCTACCACCGACACAACACCCGAGTGACAGCGCGTCAGCGGCTCAACGCGGCGGCGTAGGTGGAAAGCGCCTCGCGATCCGGCTGCCCGGTCTTCGCGATGAGCGACGCGACGTGCTTTTCCACCGTGCGCGGGGAGATGTGCAGCCTCGTGCCGATCGCTTTGTTGCCCATTCGATCAGCCAGCAGCACGAACACCTCGAACTCCCGCACGGTCACGCCGTGCCCGCGCAGCTGGCGCGGTACCTGGTCCGTGCCGCTGCGCCGTTGCTGCACCGGCGCTCCGGCCTGCCGCAACAGACCCCGGCACGCCGACGCCACCGCCGGGATCGTGGCCTGGTGGAAGTACTCCTCGGCCGACCGCAGCCAGGACACCGGGTCGCCCCACCGCGCCGCCTCCGCGGCGATGAGCCGCCGGCCGAGGTGCCGGGCCAGCGGATACAGTTCCGCGGCGTCCTGGGCGCGCTGGAACGCCTGCCGGGCCTCTTCGGCGCGACCGTCGCGGCCGAGCAGCACGGCGTGCGCCAGCCCGGTGAACTGCCGGTTCCAGCGCATCCCGCAGGCGGACGCCGCCGTCAGCGAGCGGTAGTCCGGCCAGCCGAACCGGCCGTCGAGCACGCCGAGCAGCACCCGCATGCCGTGCGTGCCGGACAGGTGGAACGTCGTGGGGTTCTGCGACTCCAGCGCGAGCGCCCGGTCGAGCTCCGTCATCGCCAGCGCGTGGTTCTCCTCCAGCAACGCGCAGAACGCGCGCGCCAGCCCGAAGCACAGCGGGTACTCTTGCGCCCCGCTCTTCGCGACCGCCTCGAACTCGCCGACGGCCTCCTCGGTCTCGGCGCGGTTGCCCTGGTGCCCGGCCAGCACCGCCTTCGTCATCAGCAGGTAGCGCGTCAGCGCGTGGAACCGCAGGCGCCTCGTCGTGCGCAGGCACCGCTCGACCTCCTCGGCCGCCGCGGCGTAGTCGCCGGTCAGCACGGACTGCAGCGCCAGGATCGCGTCCACGTTGTGCGCCACCGTGATCGCGCCCGTCCGCCACGCCTCGGCGTGCGTGCGGTCGAGGGACGCGGTGCTGCCGGTCTCCAGCCAGTCGTTGCCCGCCAGCCGGACCAGCGCGTAGACGTGCTGGATCGGCAGCTGGTGCTCGTCCGCGAGCGCGAGGGCCTTGCCGAAGCAGGCGTTCGCCTCGTCGATGTCGTGCTCGCGGGCGATGATCCCGAGCAGCTGCCACGCCTCGCACGCCACCATCGGCAGCTGCGCCCGGTCCGCCGCCAGCGCCGCCTGCCGCGCGAGGCCCGCAGCGGACGCGATCCGGTCGGTGCTCGGGATGTTCAGCGTGAGGTAGGCGGAGTTGACGTCCAGCTGCGCGGCCAGGTCGTCCGGTGCGTCCTGGCCGAGCAACGTCCGCGCGATGCGCACCTGTTCCACGCCTTCGGTGAACCAGCCCGCGAGGTAGGCGACGCGGGACAGTCGCGTGTGGAGCTTCGCGCGCAGCGAGCCGTCCAGGCCGTGGAGGTCGTTCACCTCCAGGGCGAAGGCCCGTTCGAAGTCACCGGTCTCCGCGAGCGCCGGCAGCAACGTGTCGAGCACCTCGGCACGGACCTCGCTCTCGTCGATGAGCAGGCTCTGCGCGCGGTCGAGCAACGACACCGCCGACTCCGCCGCACCACCCGCCAGCGCCCGCCTGCCCGCCTCGGCGAACAGGAGCCCTGCCTGCGTCGGGGATCCCGCGTCGAACCGCAGCTTCGCGACGAGCGGGCACCAGTCACCGGGCAGACCGGGATGCAGGTCCTCGACCGCGTCGGCCGTGCGCGACGACAGCTCCGCGCGTTCGGCCGGGGTCAGCTGGGCCAGCAGCGCGTCCGCCGTGAGCGGGTGCCGGAACGCGTACCAGTCGGGCGCGGGCTCGTCCGGCGTCACGAGCTGCGCGGCCACCCCGGCGTGCAGGTGGCTCAGCAGCCGGCGGTCGTCGATCTCGGTCACCTTCTGCACCACCGAGAGCGGGAACCGGTGGCCCAGCACCGCCGCGATGGACAGCACCTCACGGCCCTGCGGCCCCAGCCGGTCCGTGCGGTGCGCGACGCTGCGCACGAACGCCGCCGGCACCGGCAGCTTCAGCTCACCCAGCACCTGCCAGCCGTGCGCCCCGGCGACGAGCAGGCCGCCACTCACCATGCCGTGCAGCAGTTCCTCGATGACGAAGGGGTTCCCGGCGCTGTCCGTCCACAAGCGATCGATGAGCTCCGCCGGGACGAGCGCGCTCTCCAGGCAGGCACTCGTCATCTGGCCGACCTCGTCCTGCGACAACCGGTGCAGCTCGACCAGCGTGCCGGAACCTCGTTGCACCATCCGGTGCACGAGCTCCAGCGCGTGACCGGGTTCGGTGCGGATCGTGGCGAGCAGCAGGACGGGCTGGTCCTCCAGGTTGTCCGCCAGGTACTCCACGACCGCGAGCGTCTCGGCGTCCGCCTCGTGCAGGTCCTCGAGCACCAGCAGGCACGGCGTCTTGCGCGCGACGGACGCGAGCAGCCTGAGCACCGCCTCCGCCAGCACGACGACCGATTCCTTCGTGGACCTGTGGTCGTGCCACTCCGGGATCAGCGTGCCCAGCACCGGTTTGTACGGCCCGAGCGCGGAGTCGTCCGGCGGTTCGCCGCGGAACAACCCCAGCAGTGCCTCCGCGATCGGGCGAAACGGCACCATCGGGCCGATGGTCGTGCCGCGTCCTTTGAGCACCCGCATGCCCTCGTCGTACGCCTGGCCCGCCGCGTACCGGGCGAGCCGCGACTTGCCGATCCCCGCCTCCCCGGTGAGGAAGACGGTGCCGCCACGGGACTCCCGCGTGTGTGCGAGTGCCCCCGTGATGGCCGTGACCTCACGATCACGGCCGACCACGTGGGGCGCTCGGGTCTGCATGTCTGGACCCTAACGGTCTCGAAGGGGTCTCCGTATCGACCGCCCAGACGTATTCGGGGTGAAAGTTTCTTACTTGTCGCTGACCGTGGTGTCCGAGATGGCGGGTGTGATCGCCACGAACGCGCTCATCGCCATCGTCAGCCCCATCAGCGCACGGGCCCGTGCGCCGGCGAAGGTCTTCGGCGCGAGTTCCATCTCCCCGATCGCGTGCTCGGCCGGTTCGGGCTGGTCGGCCGTGCGGTGCAGGGACTCGTTCATCGGGTGGACTCCTCTGTGTCGGGTGACGCTTGCAGTAGCAGGACTGACGGGATGCCGAACCCCTGTCTCAACAGGCCGTGGCCGATGCCGGCCAGGCCCGTGAGCAGGCCGGGAGAAGGAACACCACCCGGCGTCGCGCACCGGGCGCCGTGTTCCTCCAGTGCTCCCAGCAACAGCGCCGTGCGGCGGGTCGCGGCGCTGGGGTGGTGGGCTGCCAGTGCTTCGACGACACCCAGTTCGCCGTGGCAGAGACTCATGTCCCGCAAAGGTTCCCTGGAAGCCAGCAGCCCGGCCAGCCGCTTGTCGTCCCGCGCGAGCGCGACACCGGCCAGCCCCGTGCACCAGCCGGTGTCGGTCGGGTCGATGGCGTCGCTCTCCAGGAACGTTCGTGCGGCCACGTCAGATACCTCGTCGCGAACCGTTGCCGCGTAACGCCTCAGAGCCCATCCGATTCCGGAATGGCCGCGGGCGAACCCATTCGCCGGGCAAATGGCGCCCCGCAGAGCAGCGGCGTAGTGGTAGGCCAGCGCGAGAGCCTCGGGCGTTCCGACGGCGAGCATCGCGGCCAGCGAGCCCGCGACACCGTCCACGACTGTGAGCGACGGATCTTCCTCCGGCATCAGCCGAACGGCCTGGGTGAGCAGTGCGCGGTCGAGGCCGAGCAACGGCGTGAGGCGCGCCAGGCCGTGACAAATGCCGCCCAGGCCGTGGATTCCGCCACCGGCGGCCGTGACCAGTTCGGGCTCGTGGGCGAACATCTCCAGCAGCGCGGGCAACGGTCTGAGCGCGTCACGGGCGAAGTCGACGTACCGCGCGGCGCCGGTGAGCTGACCCAGTTCGGCGAGGAACAGCGCGACACCGGTGTAGCCGTTGGACAGGCCGGCGCCGAGCGGCTGCACCGTCCAGTGCCGGTCGTCGACCAGTTCGAGCCCGAGCCAGTTGACGCGGTCCTCGCCGGTGACGGCGTGCGCGAGGATCTGGTCGGCGATCCCGCACGCGGCCACCAGCAGCCGGGCCGGGTCCGGGTCGACCGGCGCGACGTGACCCGGGAGCGGGACGCCGCTGTGGTGCGACACCGGCCGAGGCCGCGACGCCAGCAGGGCCGTGATCATCCACTGCTGGTCGTGCCGGTCGACCTCGCTCATCGCGAGGACCTTGCGCGTCACGGCGTGCAGTCCGGGCTCCGGCAGCATCCCCGGCAGCCGGAGCCCGGACGCGGTCCACAGGTCGGTCGACCCCGGCCGGCACGTGAACAGCGGCACGTCCCCGCGCCACAGGTCGGACACCTCGAACGGCACCAGCCGGTCGAGCAGCGGATCGTCCACGACGAGCACGCCGAACGCCAGGTCGCGGTCCAGCGCGTCGGCGAGCACGGACGGGTGCGTCGACTCGTCCAGCAACCGCGCGTACTGCCGCGTCGCGCGCGCGACGAACCGCACTTCTTCGTTGACGCACTGGCGCACGAGCCGCAGCAGCTCGTCCCTATGCGCGACTATCGCGTCGTAGCCTGCGCGGAACCCGGCGAGCAGCGAGTCCTGGTAGTCCGCGGGTTCGGCCGGGGTGTCCCCGAGCAACGGCCGGTTGAGCGCCCCCGACGACGTCTTCGGACGCCGGACCAGCCGCATCCGGTCAGTGCCCGCGTCGGCCCAGTCGACCGCGTTCAACGGCGACAGCACGCCGTGGTCACCGCCGACCCCGGACACGTCCGCGACCCCGTTGTCGCCGAGCAGCACGTGGGGCAGCAGCGCCGTGCGGTGCACCGACCGCACCAGTGCCAGCACCGCGGGGTCCGTGTCCGGCGTGAGCGTGGGGTGGAACAGCGTCTCGACGTCCACGAGCACCGGCTGGTCACCGCACGCGATGAGGTTCTCGTAGTGCATGTCCGTGCCGTCGACCGCGTAGAGCAACGCGAGCAGCGCGCCGAGCCGCTGGTAGAACTCGGCGACCCCGGCCACGTCCGCGCACGGCTCGTACGCGATGTGCTCGATCCACCCGTAGCCGTCGCGGGGCAGCAGCCGCGGCGCCCGGAACGTGAGCCCGGTGCGCCCGGCCAGCCACTCGAGCTGCTCGGTGAACCGCACGTGCAACCCGACCGGCCGTGGCCGGTAGACGAGCTTCCCGCCCGACTCGAACGTCAGGATCGCGACGGTCCGCCCCTGCTGGTGCGCGTCCCCCTGCCCAGTCTCGATGGAGATCAGCGCGCCGGGGTCGTCGCCGTCGAAGATCGTCCGGACGATCCGCTCCCGGTCGCGCGTGAACCGCGACGACAGCTCGTGGTGCGTCGAAACCGCCTGCTCACAGGCCTGCGCGAGCAACCGCGCGAGCACCGGGTAGCGGTTGAAGATCGAGGAGAGGTTCAGCGTCCGCGTGAACTCGGTGAACCGCTCGGCGCTCGTCGGACTGGTCAACGTGCCCCGCGCGTTGTGCAGCTCCAGCACGAGCGTGCGCGCGGCGATCGCCACGAGCCGGCGCCCGAGCTGCTCGGCGAACGCGGCGTCGAACGGCGGCGCGACCTCCGTGCGGGACGCGTCGATCAGCGGGCGCAGCGCGTGGGCGAAAGCCGCTGTCCAGCTCTCACCGGTGCTGGTCTCGGCGGCTGAGGTCACCCGGCCAACCTCGCACGCGCGGGCGGGCGGCACATGGGGACCAACCCCCCAGATTTGCGCGCGGAGGTGAATATGGGGGTCCGCCACCCATGTTTCGCGACCCGATCGCCCCGAGACTCGAAGTCCGAGGAGGGAACGGGTCATGAGGGAGTTCGGAGAACTGCTGCGCACGCACCGCATCGGCGCGGGCCTCACCCAGCAACAGCTGGCTGACTTCGCGATGGTGAGCGTGCGGGCCATCCGCGACCTGGAATGCGGCCGCACCCGCTCACCGCGGGCCGAGACGGTGCGCCTGCTCGCGGACGGGCTGCGGCTCGACGAGGCGAGCCGCGCGGACCTGCAGCAGGCCGGGGGCCGCTCCGCCGGTCGCGCCGCAGTGGCGCCACCCGCGCCGGCCGGGCCCGCCGGGTTGATCGTGGGGCGGGAGGCGGAGGCGGCGGCGCTGACGGCGTTGCTGACGGCGTTGGTGACGGAGGGGTGGCAGGACGCCGCGGCTCCGGGAACGCGCGCGGGTTCGGCGGTCGGCGGGCCTGGCACGGGTGTGGAGCGTGCTGGGTCGGCGGTTGGCGGGCAGGGGCTGGGCGTTGGGCGTGCGGGTGCGGCAGTTGGCGGGTCTGGCGCGGACGTCGAGCGTGCGAGCTCACCGGCCGGCGGCCAGCGGCCGATCCAGGGCGGCGGCGTCGTGTTCGGCGCACCGATCGAGGGACGCGCACACACCCCCTCGGTCCCGTACTGCGAGGCGCGGCGGCTCGTCACCATCACCGGCGTGAGCGGCGTCGGCAAGACCCGCCTCGCCCTCGAGGTCGCGGGCGAGCTCCACTTCCGGCACGGCTGGTCGGTCCTGTGGCACCCGACCCAGACGACCCCGTCGATCGACGACGACCAGGACACCGTCCTCGTCACCGACCACCGCCCCGACCCGCGCCTGCTCGAGGCGCACCCCCTGCTGCGGATCGTCGTCACCGCGCTCGCCCCGACCGGCCTGCCCGGCGAGCACGTGTTCCCGCTCGGCGCGCTGGGCGACGACGCCGCGGTGCGCCTGCTGCTCACGCACGTGCACCGGGTGCGGCCCGCGTTCAAACCGGAGCCCGCGAACCAGGCCGCGCTCATGGGCCTCGTCCACGAGCTGGACGGGCTGCCGTCGGCGCTGGAGTTCGCCGCCGGGTGGTTCATGGTCTACTCGCCGCAGCACCTGCTCGAACGGCTGCGCGGAAACCCGCTCGACCCGACGTCGGCCCACCTGCGCGACTCGCTGCGCCGCTCGCTGTCCACAGTGGACGATGAAGGCCGCGAGCTGCTGGTGCGGATGGCCGAGGGAGAAGACCCCGGGCACAGCCGGTCCGTCAGGGAACTGTGCGTGCGCGGGCTCGTTCGTCGCGCCGGACCCCGATACGAGGTGCTGAACCTCGTGCGCGCGGCGGTGTTGGAACCGGTGTCAGGGCCACACCTCGCTGGAGGTGTGGCCCTGACCTGGCCGGTCTAGAAGGCTGCGGTCAAGCACGCGAGGCGGTCACCGGCCGTGCCCGCCTTGCCGTGCTCGGTGCTGGTGTGCGTGGCGTGCACGACGATCGAGTTCGCCTCGCCCTTGCGGAACTCCCACTGCACCGTCGCCCTGCCCACGGCGGCACCCTGCGCGTCGGTGGTGAAGTCGAGCCAGATCTCGTTCTCCGCGTTGGCGAACGCCGGGTCGACGCTCGGCGTGAACGGGTCCGCCCTGTTCTGGTAGTGCGGGCCGGAGTCGGCCGGCTTGGCGCCGCACGGTTTGGTGTGCACGTGCGAGCCGTACTTCGTGTCCGGCAGCAGGCCGGACACCTTCAGCTCCACCGTCGTCCGTCCATTGTCGACGGACGACACCGTCGAGAGCGTGGCGCCCAACGGGATCCGCGCGGTGTCGTAGGTGATGCCCTCCGGCTGGTCGCCGGACGCCGCGGGCGCGGCCACATCGGTCTCCGCCACAGGCTTCACAGCGGGGGAGCCGGAGCAGGCGGCCAGGCCGATGAGCAGTACGGCGCCCGCGAGGGTCGCCACAGTCGTGCGCATGTTTCTCCTTGGGTCAGCTGCGTCCCAGGCTCCCACCCCCTCCACTTCCACTATCGGGTGACCGGTTCAGGTCGATCGAGACGAGGTCCGCGAACGCCTGCCGGTAGGCCGCGCACAGGTGGTAGCCGCCGTGGGTCTGCACCCTGTCCGGTGTGCCCTCGTCGGCGCGGCGGTCGAGCGGGTTGGACTCCCAGCCGTGCACCGGGAAACCGAGGTAGTCGGTGCGGCGCCACAGGTTGATCCAGCTCGGACCCAGCAACGTCGACAGCCCGCGGTCCGGCAGGACGCCACCCGCCCGCACCCACGGATCGCACGAGAACAACGCGCCCGCGCGCACCGGAGGTGTCCCCAGCACGACGGGTCCCAGCAGCTCGGGGAAGATCCGCCCGAAGTAGGGCCGCAACTGCACGCCGTACGTCAGCAACTGGACGCGGCCCAGGTATCCGGCGGGCAACGCGTACAGCGCCGCCACGGCCAGCACGGCGCCCAGGCTGTGCGCGGACAGCACCACGCGGCGATCCGGCGACCCGTCCAGGAACTCGCGCGTCCGGTCGGCGATCTCCGGCACCGCCCGCTCGGCATAACACGGCGGCGCGAACGGGTGGGCGGTGCGCGGCAGGAAGCACATCAGGTCCCACACCAGCCCTAGCGGCCGCCGGTTGGTCAGCATCCCCGCCCCGACGAACGACCCGACCACCGCGACCCCGGCGAGCCCGGTCACCCAGTCGCCCTTGCCCAGCACCCACTGCACGCCGGACCACCCAGGCCACGAAGGCGCCGCGAACGTGAGGTAACTCGTCAGCAGCAGGGCGAGAACACCCAGCACCGACAACACCCCGGCCACCGTCTCGGCCCGGTGCGTCACCGCGACCACGTGCCGCGCCCGCACCACGAGCGCCTCGCCCTCGCCGTCCAGCACGGCAGGAGTGATCAGCCGGGACAGCAGCACGAAAGCCTGCGCGAGGACCAGCAACACCAACGGCACCAAGGCACACGCGAACGCCGCGCTGAACCACGAGTAGAACGACGGCACGACCAGTCCCGTCCCGACCCAGCCCCGGAACGTCAGCACCAGCACCGCCGACAGCATCACCGACGACACGAGCGACAACCCCAGCAGCACACCGGGTCCGGCACCGCTCCAGGCCTGCCACTCGTCGCCGGAACGCGGCCGGGCCCGCCACGCCAGCACGGCGCCGGCCGCGAAGGCCCCGATCCAGGCGAGCGGAAACCAGTACGTGGCAACCATGAACGCCACGAAGACCACCAGCAGGACCAACGGCCCCTTGGCGTCGTTGCGCCGCCACGACCACGCCGCCATCACCGACCCGAGCAACGCCACGGTCACCAACGGCGGCCCCCACGACGTCAGCCACAACGGCCCGTCGAACACCGGCGCGATCGCGTACAGCCCGAACCCGTGCGTCACCAGCACGACGACCGCCGAGACCATCAGCAGCCACGACCACAGCCCGCCCTGCTCGGTCGACGGCACGTCCGGGCAGTCGGTGGCCGTCACCACCACCCGCGCCATCACCACGGCCAGCACTCCACCGGCGAGCACGCTCAGCACCAGGAAGAACACGTGCTGCCACAGCTGCGTGCTCGTCACCAGCACCACCACGCAACACCCGGCCGAGATGTGCAGCCGCGTGAGCCGGCGGATCCGCGGGCTGCCCTCCCACATCGACGACCGGCTCAGCATCACTCCCACGCGCCGCTCCGGCGTGCGCACGGACGTCATCTCGTACCTGCTGCGCGACAACGAGGTCAGCGCCATCAACCCGAGCAGCAGCAACACCGGCACAGCGGACGCGGCCAGCACCCTGATGTGCCGCGCCGGGTCGCCCAGCACGTCCAGGAAGTCCGGCAGCCGCCTGCACGTGGTGCCCGGCAGCGAACACTGGACCGCGTAGACGTCGATCGCCACCTCGCACACCGCGAGCACCAGCAACACCGTCAGGCCCAGCCCGAACAGTCGCGTCGACGCCGCCCCGCGCCCGGCGTTCCACCACACCATCCTCCGCGTCGTCGGAACGGCGTCGTCGGGCAGCTTCCGGGCCCAGTACGCGACGTTCGCGAGCCCGAACGGCAGCAGCAGCGCCCAGCCGACGCGCCCCAGCGCGTTCGCGAGCACCGACGGCACCCCGCTGCCCGGCACACCGGGGCTGCTGCGCGCCATCCCGCCCCACGAGTACGCCTCGCGCCGCACCTGTGCGGGCACCTGGCCGGCGTGATCCGGTGGCAGCTCGGCGATTTTGTCCGGTCTCGAGCGCCAGAAGCTGCCGAAGCGGTCGCCGCGGAACTGTTCGACGGCGTGGTCCGGGAGGGCCAGCATCGCGTCCGGGGGCGTGTTGTTGACCCCGTGGATGCGCAGTTCCAGGACGGCTGGACTCATCGCGGCCTCCCCTTTACTCCAGTTGTCGTCAGGAAAACTGCTCCGGTTAGCGGCCGAACGGGTGAAAAAGGTGTATCCAGGCGGCCCGGAAAGCCTCTACTGAGCAAGGAGGCCCCACCATGACCACAACCGCTCACCCGAACGTCGCAAACTCCGTCGGCCTGGCCGAGTTCCTCGCCACGGCGGGCACGCTCACGCTGGCGCAGCGCAAGCTCATCGTCGACCAGGCGCTGATCCTGCTGGAGCAGAACTACGCGCACCTGCCCCTGAAAGTCGCGATGCACGCGGTGAACCCGGTGCAGAGGCTCAGAGTGCTCAGAGCGAGGCTCGAACGGCAGACCGACGCCACGGCCGAACCCGAGTGGCAGTTCCACCGCGAGCTGTCGAGCACATTCCACTCGGTGCGCGACCTGCACACGAACTACCTCCTGCCGGCGCCGTTCGCGGGCAAGATCGCCTTCCTGCCGTTCCAGCTGGAGCGGTGCTTCGCCGACGACGGCACCGAGCAGTACCTCGTCGCCCGCACGGTCGCCGGTTTCGACGCCCTCGCGCCCGGCGCCGAGGTGACGCACTGGAACGGCACGCCGATCGCCAGGGCGGTCGCGTTGAACGGCGCGGTCTTCGCGGGCAGCAACACCGCCGCGAACCTCGCCCGCGGTCTCGAGTCGCTCACGTTGCGCCCCTTGGTGATCCAGCTCCCGCCCGACGAGGACTGGGTGGTCGTCAGCTACCGCACCGAGACCGGTGCCGCCGAGGAGCTGCGCGTCGACTGGCAGGTGACGGAGAACCTGCCGCCGATGACGGACGTCGACTCGCTGTCCCCGGCCGCGGCCGCGCAGGGCGTCGACCTCGACTCGGACGAGAAGGCGCGCGCCAAGAAGTTGTTGCACGCGCCCAAGGTCGTGCAGGCCGAGGCCGCCGGTGGTGCGGTCGCGATGTCCGTGACGGACGTGCCGACGACGATGCCCGGCGTGTTCCGCGCGCGTCCGGTGGTCACGCCGTCCGGCACGTTCGGGCACCTGCGGATCTTCACGTTCAGCGTCGACGACCCGGACGCGTTCCTCGCCGAGTTCGTGCGGCTCGCGAACCTGTTGCCGCAGAACGGACTCATCGTCGACGTGCGCGACAACGGCGGCGGCCACATCTTCGCCTCGGAGTTCCTGCTGCAGACGATGACGCCGAAGCCCATCGCGCCGGAACCCGTGCAGTTCCTGAGCACGCCGCTGAACCTGCGGATCTGCCGCCGCCACGCCGAGGACCCGACCGGTCAGATCAACCTCGGCCCGTGGTTCCCGTCGCTCGACAGCTCGACGGAGACGGGCCAGGCGTTCTCCTGCTCGCACACCATCACGCCGGTCGAGGGCGCGAACGCCGTCGGCCAGACCTACCACGGCCCGGTCGTGCTGGTCACCGACGCGCGCTGCTACTCGGCCACCGACATCTTCGCCGCGGGCTGGGCCGACCACGACCTGGGCCCGATCCTCGGCGTGGACGACAACACCGGCGCGGGCGGCGCGAACGTGTGGACGCACGGACTCCTGATGGCACTGCTGAAGATCCCGGCGCCGTTCGACGCGGAGTCGCCGTACAAGTCGTTGCCCAACAAGGCGAACATGCGCGTGTCGATCCGCCGCACGTTGCGCGTCGGCAAGCTCGCCGGCACGCCGGTGGAGGACCTGGGCGTGCGCCCGACGCACCAGCACAAGGTCACGCGCGCGGACCTGCTGGAGGGCAACGTGGACCTGCTCGCGAGGGCGGGAGAGCTCCTGGACGCCCTGCCCGTGCGCAGGCTCGGAGTGGCGGTCGCGGGCACGACCGTCTCACTGGACACCGTGAACCTCGACCGGGTGGACGTCTACGTCGACGGCCGCCCGATGACCTCGCTGGACGTGACCGACGGCGCGCACACCGCGACGTTGACCGCGACCGGGCGCGAGGTGCGCGTCGAGGGTTTCGCGGAAGGACGGCTGGTGGCCGCGCGCAAGGTCGCCAGCTGATCGAGCGGGCGCTTCCGGTTTCTTCCACGACCAGAAGCGCCCGCTCTCCCGTTCGCTAGCGCGTGAACGTGAAGGCGCGGTCGGTGGCCAGAGCCGCCAGCTGCGCCTCGATCCCCGGCGTCCAGGTCTGGACCCAGACGACCTCACCGTTGCGCCGCCAGTTCCGGGCCGACGTGATGCCGAACTGCTCGTTCTCGGCGAACACGATCACGCCACCCCGGTGGTCGGTGACCTGGCCGGTGCACGTGGCGTACTTCTCGCAGTACTCCTTCGGCGACCACTCGTGCATGCCCGGCGCGTTCACCTGCGTGAACGTCGTGACGCTCTGCCCCTTGTAGGTCAGCGTCACCGTGTTGCCCATGTACTGCATGTCGTCGAACACGCCCTCGGCCTCGCCGCCCCAGTTGCCGGTCGAGACGTCCTGCGCGCCGCGGAAGACCTTCGGGTAGGTCTGCTGCTGGCGAGCGGAGAACCCGTCCGCCTGCTTCTGCAGCTCCGCCTTGGTCTTGTGGACCGGCGTGATGTCCTTCGGCGGCCACACGAGGTCCCCAGAACCCTGTGCCGACGCCGATGCCGTGCCCGCGAGACCGATGAGTGCCAGGCCCGTCAGGGCAGCCGCCATCACCTTGCGCATGCGCATTTTCGAATCCCCCTGGTGAGAACTTGCTTGCAGGGATGAAGACGCCACAAGATCGCCAGGGGTTGCGTCGGCTCTAAAGCCACCCTCGCCGCATCGCCTGGACTCCGGCCTGGAACCGGGTCTGCGCCCCGCACCGGTCCATCAGCTGCCGCACCCGCCGCTGCACCGTCCGCGGCGCCAGCCCGAGCTGCCGCGCGATCGACTCGTCGGTCAGCCCGGCCGCGAGCAGCCCGAGCAGGTTCGGGTCCACGTCCGCCGCCGCCGCGTAGATGCCTCCGGGGCTGAACGGGATCCCCTTGTCCCAGTACAGCTCGAACGTCGAGCGCAGCACGTCCAGCAACGCGGACGGCCGGATCAGCAGCACCTTGTCGACCACGTCGCCGTTGACGACGGGGAGCACCGCCGCGTGCAGGTCGATGACGGCGAGCTTGAACGGCAGCGTCGGCGTGACGCGGGCGCGTTCGCCGGCGGCGACCAGGTCGATGATCTCCGTGACGCGGCCCGGGATGTCGACGGCGGAACGGTCGTAGACGACGCGCCACTGCACGTCCCGTTCGCGTGTTTCGTCCTCCAGCGCGACGTGCTGGCCCAGCGGCGTCACGTACGGCGGCTGGTCGAGCACGCAGACCTCCTCGCGGGCGCCGCGCAGCAGGGCGTGCCACAGCTCGCGGACGGCGTCCACTCCGGACACCACCTCGACGAACGCGTTGTCGGCCAGTTCCTCGTCGCGGTTGCGCAGGTACAGCTCCATCAACGGGCCGACGTCCGCGCGGGCCCGGCGGTTCGCCTCCTCGCGGGCCGCGATCAGCGCCTCGACGGCGAGGTCGGGCGCGATGGCCTGCCACACGTCGCCGCGCAGGTGCCGGACCAGTCCGAGCTCCCGCATCTGCTCCAGCACGGGAACGGCGACGCCGATCTCGTCGGTGGTGCGGCTACCGCCCGTCACGAGCAGCTCGTAGACGGCGGAGAGCTCCGGGGAAACGCCCAAGTGTCCGAACACGGCCATATTGTGCGCCATTCAGCCCAGCGAGCCTGTCGTGAACACGACAGTGTCGTTATTCGGACTCCGCTAGACCTGTTTTCGCAGGTGTGACGCGACTTACGGTCCCTCCACCTCCGCAGCCGGTTCAGAACACTGACGCCCTCAACGGCACGCGAAGGCCCTGCGTGGAAGGACCTCACGTGAACGGATTGCGACGCACGAGTGTGTGCGCCGCGGCAGTTTCCGCCGCCGTGCTCAGCGTTGTCGCCCCATCGGCGACCGCTGCCCCCGCCCAGATCCAGTCCCAACCGGACTCGACCCAGGTGAACCGTCCCTTCGAGCGGCTGATCGTCGGCTACAAGCCGGGCACCGCCGAAGCCTCGTCCGACACCGCTGCCTCGGACGACGCCCGCAAGAAGGGCAAGTCCGTGCACCGCCGCATGTCGAGCGGTGCGGTCGTCGTCGACCTCGGGTCGAAGACCACGAACGCCGACAACACGATCCAGGCGTTCAAGAGCGACCCCAAGGTCGCCTACGTCGAGCCGGACCTGCTGATGCAGCCGTTCGCCGAGCCGAACGACACCGAGTACTCCCGGCAGTGGGACCTCTTCGAGGCCACCGCGGGCATGAACGTGCCCGGCGCGTGGTCCAGCACCACCGGCGCGGGTGTGACCGTCGCGGTCATCGACACCGGCTACGTCGCCCACAGCGACCTGGCGGACCGGGCCGTCGCGGGGTACGACTTCGTCTCCGACTCGGCCCGTGCCCGCGACAACAACGGCCGTGACTCGAACCCGGCCGACCAGGGCGACTGGGCGGCCCGTGGCGAGTGCGGCACCGACGCCAACGGCAACCCGGTGCCCGCGCAGGACAGCAACTCGTCCTGGCACGGCACGCACGTGGCCGGCACGATCTCCGCGTCCACCAACAACGGCAAGGGCATCGCGGGCATCGCCTACGACGCCAAGATCCAGCCGTTGCGCGTCCTCGCCAAGTGCGGTGGCGCCACCTCGGACATCGCCGACGCGATCACCTGGGCGTCCGGCGGGACGGTGAGCGGCGTGCCCGCGAACCAGAACGTCGCCAAGGTCATCAACATGTCGCTCGGCGGCAAGTCGTCCTGCTCCACCACGTACCAGAACGCGATCAACGGTGCGATCAACCGCGGCACCACGGTCGTCGTCGCGGCCGGCAACTCGAACGACAACACGTCGCTCTACACCCCGGCCAACTGCTCCGGCGTGATCACCGTCGCCGCGTCGTCCCGCGAGGGCAACCGCACGTACTACTCGAACTACGGCACCCGCGTCGACATCGCGGCGCCCGGTGGCGAGACCCGCCGCGGCACCGACACCCCCGGCACCATCACCACGCCGCAGAACGGCATCTGGTCGACGCTGAACGCCGGCACGACCACCCCCGGTGCCGAGAACTACAAGCCGTACCAGGGCACCTCGATGGCCGCCCCGCACGTCGCGGGCCTCGCGGCACTGCTGGTCGCCAAGAAGCCGTCGCTCACGCCGGCCCAGATCAAGGACCTGATCAAGACCAACGCCCGTACGCTCCCCGGCACCTGCACGGGTGGCTGTGGCGCCGGTCTCGCGGACGCCGCCAAGACCGTGGCCGCCGTCGACACGACTCCGCCGCCCTCCGGTGGCCTGGAGAACACGACCGACGTCGCCATCCCGGACCGCGGCACCGCCGTGACGTCGTCCATCACCTCCACGGTGACGGGCAACGCCTCCTCGGCCACCAAGGTCGGCGTGGACATCGTCCACACCTACCGCGGTGACCTGGTGATCGACCTGATCGCGCCGGACGGCACCGCCTACCGGCTGAAGAACTCGTCCTCTTCGGACAGTGCCGACAACGTGGTGGCGACCTACACGGTCAACGCCTCGTCCGAGGTCGCGGCGGGCACGTGGAAGCTGCGGGTCCAGGACCTGTACTCGGGTGACACCGGGTACGTCAACTCCTGGAACCTGACCCTGCGATAGCTCCACGAGTTCGCCGAGGGGCGGCGCCTCCCAGCCTGATCCTGGGAGTGCGCCGCCCTTTCACATGCACGGGTAACGTCGGAGGCATGGCCACACTGGTGACGTTCCACGCCCATCCCGACGACGAGTGCATCGTGACGGGTGGCGTGATGCGCAAGGCGTTCGAAGAGGGTCACCGGGTCGTGCTCGTCGTGGCGACCCGCGGAGAGGCCGGCGAGATCCCGGACTTCCTGGAGGAAGGCGAGGAACTCTGGCAGCGGCGGGTCGTCGAGACGCACGCCGCGGCCGACCTGCTGGGCGTCGCACGCGTGGAGTTCCTGGGGTACCGCGACTCCGGGATGATGGGCGACGAGCTCAACGACCAGCCGGGTTCGTTCTGGACCGCGGACGTCGAGGAGGCCGCCCAGAAGCTCGCGGCGATCCTCGTCGAAGAGGACGCGAAGGTGTTCCTGACCTACGACAGCTTCGGCGGCTACGGCCATCCGGACCACATCCAGACGCACCGGGTGGGCATGCGCGCCGCCGAGATCGCCGGCACCCCGGCCGTCTACCAGGCGATGGTGCGCGAGTCCGAGTTCCGCGAGGCCTTCCGGCGCGCGGGCATCGAGGACCCGGGGCCGCTGGGCGAGGGCGCGGTGCCGGAGTCGGAGATCAACGTCGGCGTCGACGTCACGAAGTACCTGGACGTGAAGCGGAAGGCGATGCGCGCGCACGCCTCGCAGATCCCCGAGCAGTCGTTCTTCCTGTCGCTCGACGAACCCACGTTCGCGCACGCGTTCGGCACCGAGTGGTTCATCCGCGAGGGCCACGGACCCGCGACGTCGCTCGACCTGTGACGCGGAACGGGGGCGGTCCGAAGTGGACCGCCCCCGTTCGTTCGTTCAGCTAGTTCACGCGCTGCGGCGGCGACGCAGGAACAGCAGGGTGCCGGCACCGGCGCCCACGAGACCCAGACCCGAGAGCAGCAGCCACGTCGGGGACGCGCCGGTGGCCGCGAGGGGCGGTTCCGGGTTGCTGCCGCCGGGGGCGACCGGGGTCGTCGACGGGGCCTCGGAGGTCGAGGGCACCTCCGGGGACGTGGCGACCGTCGTCGTGGTCGTCGTCGCCGGCTTGGTCGTCGTGGTCGTGGTGGTCGGCGGCACCTGAACGCACTTCGGCGTCTTGAGCGTCTCCTTGTAGTTGTACTTCTCACCGTCGGACGCGGTCACCTTGATGGTGAACGTGTGCTCGATGGTGCCATCGGCCTCGAACTTCTTCGGCTCCAGCTTGTTGCCGACCTGCTCGCCCCAGTTCTGACCGAACTTCTCGTCGACCAGGACCTTCTCGCCGTCCTTGATCAGCACGGTGTTCTTGTTGCCGCCCGCGTACTGGGTCAGCTTGACCTTCAGCACAGCCTTGTCCTTGACGCACTCCGCTGACGACACCGGGGTGTGCGCGCTGGCCGGGGTAGCCAGTGCCAGCGAAGCGAGGGCTGCGGTGGCGGTCACCGCGAGCGCGCCGAGAACTCTGCTTGCCATGGAGACTCCTGCTCTGCATTGATGCGTGGCGGATCGAGTGCACATTCATGATCTGAATCACCCGACCGGGTGAACCGCGCCACGCTAGCAACACAGAGGGGTCAAAAGGTCACCGTATGACAACGCTACGGTGTCACCACGGATAGATCCTCATGCTTTCTGTTAGGCCGATGACGCCCGCGACCAGTCTCATTTGGTCGACGCCGCGAACGTCGGCGTCCAGCAGCCGTGGCGAGCAGATCATCACGGCGAGCGTCTGGGCACGGGACAAGGCCACGTTCAATCTGTTGCGTGACAAAAGAAAGTCCAGGCCACGGGGCAGGTCCACGGTGGACGACGACGTCATGGACATGATGACGGCGGGTGCCTCCTGGCCCTGGAAGCGGTCCACCGTGCCCACTCGCGTCTCGGTGAACCCCGCCTCGGCCAACCGCCTCCGGATCACCCTGACCTGCAGGTTGTACGGCGCCACCACGAGAACGTCCGCATCGGTCAGTTCGCGCGTTGTGCCGTTGTCCGTCCACGTACGACCGACGATCGCGCGCACCGTGTCCACCACGGCCTCGGCTTCCTCGACGGACGACGTGATGTTGTGCCGGTGGTCGACCTCGCGCAGGTAGATCCCCGGCTCGATGCCGGAGATGGACCGGTGTGCGGCCGTTTCGTGCGAATGGAGCAGTCCGGCATAGGAGAGCTCGGACACCGGACCACACACCGCCGGGTGCATCCGCCGCGTCTCGGCCAGGAAGTAGCCCAGATGGGGAGGAATCACGTCCGCGTCGCCGAGCAGATGGCCCAACGCCGAAGCGTCCGAACCGGGTGGGTGCACGCCCTGCACGACCTGCGGCAGTTGCTGCGGATCGCCCAGCAGCACGAGGTTGCGGGCCGCGGTCCCCACCGCCACCGCGTCTGCCAGCGCGAACTGGCCGGCCTCGTCGATGATCATCACGTCGAACGGCTGCGCCTTGATGATGGCGTTGGAGAAGGTCCACGCCGTACCGCCGACCAGATGACCCCGCGAGTGCTCCTCACGCCACTGCGCGAGCGCCGCGTTGTTCTTCGGCTGGTCCCACGGCAGGCCCTCCTCGGGCTTCTTCTCCTTGGGGCGCTTGGCCATCGGGATGTCGGGGTCCACGCTCGACAGCACGTTCTCGACCGCCTTGTGCGACGTGGACGTCACGGCGACGGTCTTGCCCTGGTCGATCAGGTGCCGCACGAGCTTGGTCGCGAGGTACGTCTTGCCGGCGCCGGGCGGGCCCTGCACCGCCAGCGTGCCGCCGTCGAGCTGGTCGACGGCCTTGATCACGGCCTGCACCACGTCGTCGTGCTGCGGCAACGGTTGTGCGGGTGGCGTGCGCAGCAACAGGTCGATGCCGGGGTTGCGGGGGAGCAGCGGCAGCAGTCCCACGGCCTGCTCGGCCAGTTCCGCGACGGCCTCGTCCTTGGGGGAGGCGGGCACCGGACTGCCCGGCAGCACCGCGATCGGCATCTCGCCGTGCTCGACCGCGTTGCTCTCGGTCAGCACCAGCTCGTACGGGTTGTCGTCGGACACCACGGCGTTGCGCGTCACGTTGCTGGGGTAGAGCAGCCTGACCTGCTCGTTCGCGCCGAACGGGTGCGGGCGCTCCGGGTCGATCCGCGCGTGCACCTGCCGCTTGTGCGTCCGAACGCGGCCGGCGGGCGGCACCCAGTCCTCGGCGCGCAGCGTGATCGGCACCGCGCAGTTGGAGTCCGTCTCCAGGTCGGAGATGGGCGCGAGGGCCTGCCGGAAGAAGTCGCCCCACGCCGGGCTCGCCTCCCGCCGGTGGTAGCCGACGGTCGCCGCGAACAGGTCGTGCCCCTCCGCCATCAGCGGCTCCGTCAGTGCAGCCATCCGCCGCGCCCGTTCGGCGGCCTTCTCCAGCGCTGCCTCGTCGCGTTCCTGCGGTGCCACGGTCTCGATCTCGCGCTCGACCTTGATGCGGTGCAACAGATCCCGCAGACCACGAGTGGGAACCTCGTCTTCCAGCAACGGCTTCAACGCAGGCAGCGTGTACTCCCGTGTGGACACTCGCAACACCCGCCGCGTCAGCGCGTTCAGGTCGACGCACCGCCGCACCAGTTCGTCCACTTCGGACTCCAGGGTGGCCGTCCGCGCGGCTCGTCCGGCCAGGTCGTGCGGCGTGAAGTGGTAGACCGTGCCGGACGGGGTGCGGGAGACGAACTCCGCGAAGGTGCCGGACCACCCCGGAGTCCGGAACGTGTCGCCGTCGACCTCCAGGAACACGTCGTCCTCGGCCGGTTCCGGCAGGTTCGCCAACGCCTCCGGAGCGACGACCTCGTACCGGATGACGCCCGTGCGTTCCTGCTCCACCTGAAGCCGCGCTTGAGCAGTCAGCGCCGTGAACGAGGCGGGCGACAGGGTGGCGGGCCGTTCCTCGGTGGCCGCAAGCGCGTCGATCGTGTCAATGCCGACCGAAACCAACTTCCTCCGCTGGTCCGCCCGCAACCCGGCCACCAGCGACAGGTCCCGTGCCTCCTCACGGCCGGAAGCGCAGTGGCGGGCGAACCGGCACCCCACGCACGCCGCCCGCACATCACCCCAGGAACGCTCGGGCGCAGGTGAGGGCGCCGCGAGCCGTGCCTGCAAACGCCCCAGCAGAGGAGTGAAGTCGGCGATCCGGAACGACGTGCGCCGCCCGTCCACGATCAGGTGCGCCCGCTCGGCACCCAGCGCCTGCGCGGCCGCGACCAGCGACAACACCGCCAAGGGAGTGGGTTCGGACACCTCGCCGCACGGCTCGTAGCCCTCAGCCGTGCGCACGAGGGTCTGGGCCGTGCAGTGGAACGTGCCGTCGAAGAACACGGCGTTCTCGACCAGGTCCGCACCGGATCGCATCTCCGCGGCGGTGCGTTCGGCGGCCTGTGCCGGTTCGGCGGGGTCGCCTCGCCGCTCGTCCCGCGCGAGGTAGCTGCGGTGCTCGCACTCGAGCAGGTCGACGAGATCGGCGGGGCTGGCGAGCATGGGGACCGATGGTAATGCGCCGGTCCGACAGGGCCTCAGGCCCGCTGCGGTACCCCGGCTCGCCGAGGCTGGATCGACACGACGAGAACGACGGCGAACACGGCACTCAGCACCGCGTGGTAGCCGACGTTGAACCTGGTCTCCGGCACGACGTTCACCCAGAACAGGTTTTCCCGGCTGGCGACACCGGTCACCGTGAGCAGCGCGAAGCCGTGCCACAGCAGGGAAGGCAGGACGGCCAGCGCGGTCACGAGGTTCGCGCCTCGCTTCGTCGAGAGCTGCCCCACCAGCAGACCTGCGGTACCGGCGTTGACGACGAGCGCCCCCACCGCCGCCAGCGCCAGGAGCACGAAGTGGCCCTGGTTCATCTCGGCGGCCGGCTCGCTCACCCACGAGGCCACCGTCTGCACGAGCATGGCGGCCAGGGCCAGCCAGAGGAACGCGGTGGCGAGCGGGTTCTTCACGGTTCTCCACTTCGAACGGGTCGCGGTGGCGGGACGTGCCCCGCCACCACGATTGTGCTGCAAGATCAGCACCGCCTCTCCGGGCCCGGCAGGGGACCGCGGCCCTGGCAGAACGGGCGCGNCCCCCCGCGCCCGCACCACCAGGAGGCGGTCAGACGTTCGCCTCCACCAGGTGCAGCAGGGCCTCGTGGTGCGTGTTCGGGTAGTCGTGCGGCCGGAACGGACGGGTCTGCGCCCGCACCAACGCCGCCGCGGCCGCCAGTTCGCCCGTGCGCACCTCGGTGTCCCGGTGCAGGAACGCGAAGTGCGGCTCCCGCACCTCGTCGGGCCACAACAGCGTGTGCAGCACCAGCACCCCCTGCTGCGGCCTGATCGCGGCCAGGGTCTCCTTGCCCCGCAACGCGAACTTCACGATCGCCGCCGCCTTCGTCCGCTCCAGCGTCTCGCGCAGCAGCACGTACGAGCGCACGGCCAGGTCGTCCGGTTCGAGGTAGTAGCTGCGGTGCAACGCGACCGGGTCCACGTCGACCTGCGGCGCGAACTGCTGCACGTCGATCAGACCGTCTTCGGGTGCCGGCAGATCGCCTGGGTCGATCTGCACGATCCGGCCGTCGTCGAGCTCGTAGCCGCGCCCGATGTCCTCCGGCGTGAGCCGCAACGAGCACTCGCCGCACACCTGCTGGTGTCGCACGCGGCCGCTGTCCTCGCGGTGCACGAGGTGCACCTTGCTGCGATGTTCGGTGGCCGCCGACACCAGCCGCACCGTCATGGTCGTCATCCCGAACCGGAGTGCTCCCCGCCACACAGTTCTCATGACAAATGAGTACTCGAACAGGTGTTCAACTACGCATAAGGGCTGGTGGAAGGCCTCGTTCGGACGCGTCCGACAGGTACCTCGGACGCGTGTTTCCGACGAAAGTCACCCTGACGGCTCACCAGGGAGAAGGTGCGTAGTCCTTCAGGAAACACCCGTACAGGTCCTCACCGGCCTCGCCGCGCACGATCGGGTCGTACACCCTGGCCGCGCCGTCGACCAGGTCCAACGGGGCGTGGAAGCCCTCGTCGGCGAGCCGCAGCTTGAGAGGGTGCGGGCGCTCGTCGGTGATCCAGCCCGTGTCGACGGCGGTCATCAGGATGCCGTCGGCCTGCAGCATCTCCTCGGCACTGGTCCGCGTCAACATGTTCAAAGCGGCCTTGGCCATGTTGGTGTGCGGGTGCCCGGAACCCTTGTAGGCGCGGGAGAACTGCCCCTCCATCGCCGACACGTTCACCACGTACTTGCGGCGGTACGACGACTTCGCCATCGACGCGCGCAGCCGGGAGATCAGCAGGAACGGCGCCGTCGAGTTGCACAGCTGCACTTCCAGCAGCTCCACCGGGTCGACCTCGTCGACGTTCTGGATCCACGAGTTCGTCGCCGCGGTGTCCGGCACCAGGCCGCCCGCGTCGATGTCCTTGGAGCCCGCCATCAACGCCAGCGTCGTCACCGAGTGCGCCTCGGGCACGGCCGTGCCGGGCAGCGCGAGCTGGCCGTGGCCGCCGAACGAGATCAGCTCCGGACGGGCGGCGTCGCCGGTCAGGGCCTCGTGCTCGGCGTGGGCCAGCGGGGCGTAGGCACCGGCGGAGCGGCGCACGGTCTGCGCGGCGTTGTTGATCAGGACGTCCAGCGGGCCGCGGGACGCCACCTCGTCGGCCAGGGCGAGCACCTGCGCCGGGTCGCGCAGGTCGATGCCGACGATCTTGAGCCGGTCGATCCAGTCCTCGGCGTCGGGCATCGTGGCGAACCGCCGCGCCGCGTCCTTGGGGAACCGGGTGGTGATCGTGGTGTGCGCGCCGTCACGCAGCAGCCGCAGCGCGATGTACATGCCGATCTTCGCGCGGCCGCCGGTCAGCAGCGCGTTGCGGCCCGTCAGGTCCGTACGGGCGTCGCGCTTGCCGTGGTTGAAGGCGGCGCACTCGGGGCAGAGGTTGTGGTAGAAGGCGTCTACCTCGACAAACCTCTTGCGGCACGTGTAGCAGGACCGCGCGCGCAGCAACGTGCCGGCGGTGGCACCGGCCGCGTTCGACACGAGGGGGAGGCCCTGCGTCTCGTCGTCGATGCGGTCCGGCGACCCGGTGGCCGTCAACGCCGTCACGGCGCGGTCGTTGGCCGTGATGGCGGCCTTGCGCTCGGTTTTGCGGAACTTCTTCGCGGCCTTGAAGATCTTCGCGGTGGCCCGGCGGACGCGCACGGCGTCGTCGTGTTCCGCCGGCAGGTCCTCGACCTGGGCAAGCACGCGCAGGCAGACTTCCAGCTCTGCGGGGTCGATCGAGGTCATGAGCAGGCATTTTACGGGGAGTGGGGGGTGGTCCGGTGACCGGGCCCGAGCTGCTGGTGCTGTGGGACATCGACAACACGCTGATCTCGGCACGCGGGTTCGGCGGGCTGATGTACCGCGAGGCGTTCCGGACGGCGTTCGGCAGGGAGCTGACAGGCCCCGTGGACCTCGGCGGCCGCACCGAGGTGGACATCATCGAGGAGACGCTGCGCCTGCACGACATCGACCACACGGAGGAGGCCGCGCAGCTCCTCAGCGACGCGCTGGCGAGCTCGTTCGAGACCCGCCGCGCCGAGCTGCCCGGCCACGGCGAGGTCCTGCCGGGGGCCTTGGAGGCCCTCCAACACTTCGCCGGCGACCCGCGCGTGCACCAGGGCGTGCTGACCGCGAACCTCCGCAGCGTCGCGCTGATCAAGCTGGAGGAGTTCGGGCTCGCGCACCTCGTGGACTGGGACGTCAGCGCGTTCGGTGACGAGCACGCCGACCGGGCCGAGCTGGTCACGTTCGCCCGTGAACGCGCGCAGCACATCCGGCCGTTCGCCCACGACGAGGTCGTGCTCATCGGCGACACCCCGCACGACGTGTACGCCGCGACGAAGGCCGGTGTGCGGCTCGTGGCCGTGGCGACCGGCCGCAGTTCGAGACAGGATCTCCATCAAGCTGGAGCCCAGATCGTGATCGACGACCTGAGCGACCTGGAACTGCTGGCCAGCAGCGTGTGGGGGGCGTGACACGGGTCTGAACGGCCCTGGCCACACCTCGATCACGGCGTTATGGTGCGCGGCATGCCCACAGCAGGCGGCCCGACAGTCAAACGGCTGTCCCAGCCGGACGCCGACATTAAACCCAAGGCCCTCGGACTGCCCCGAGGCCGCACGGTGATCTCGGTCTTCGGCTCCACAGAAGACATCGAGACGGATCTCGCCGCGAAGTTGTTGCCGGTGCTCAGATCCGTCGTCGTGACCGCGGCGCGCAACGGCGCCGTGTTCGTCACCGAAGGCACCGACCGAGGCGTTGTCCACTTGCTGGGCATGGCTTTGCAGGCGTGCGAGCAGCGTTGGCCCGTCGTGATTGGCGTCGCGCCGAGCAGCAAGGTGCACGACCTCACCGAGGCCTCCACCAACGGTCAGGTCGCGCTGGAACCCAACCACAGCGTCGCCGTCATCGTCCCCGGTTCGGAGTGGACGGACGCGACGCCGGTGCTGTTCCGCACTATCGACGCCGTGCGCCACAAGAAGCCCGTCGTCGCCCTCGTCGTCGGAGGCGAGAGCGAGCAGGAGGTCGTCGACCACCTCGGCGGCGACAACCCGTTGCTGGTGCTCGCCGGCACGGGCGGCCTCGCGGACCGCATCGCGACGGGGGACCTCAAGGGCGACCTGGCGGTGCTCGTGCGCAGCGGCAAGATCTTCATCGTCCACGTCGACGAGGGCGCCGGCAAGGCCGTCACCGCGCTGGAGCGCTTGCTGGGCAAGGAGAAGCCCGTCAAGCCGCCGAGGATCCTGCCCAAGGTCCGGTACCGGGCACCGGAGGCGCGGCCGCTCGTCGACCCCGGCTTCGTCGTCGCGTACCCGGCGCTCGCGGACGCCATCCACGACGCCAACCAGGTCGTCGCGCCCGCGTTCCAGGAACTCGACGCCGAGGCGGACGTCGAGCAGAACCGCTACCGGCTGATGTCCGTGCTCGCGATCGTGGGCGGCCTGACGACCACGGTGTTCGCCGGCCTGCAGACGTGGCTGAAGGACACCCCGTGGCCAGGGGTGCTCGTCGTGGCGGGTGGCGCGTTCGCCGCGGCCATCACGATCGTGGCGCGCAAGCGCGAGTCGCTCGACAAGTACCTCACCGCCCGGTCGCGCGCGGAACGCCTGCGGGCGCTGTACTTCGCGCACCTCGCCTCCGTCGCACCCGCCACGGAAGAGGAACGTCAGGACAAGGTGGCCGATCTGGAAGCCGCGGTCAGCAACCGCAAGCACGAGGTGGTCCGGACATGAGCGACGAGCAGCGCCAGGCCCAGTTCGTGGAAGCCTATCTGCGCCACCGCTTCCAGGACCGGCTCGACCACTTCGAACGCGCCCGCAAGCGCTACTCCCGCGCTCGCACGTGGACGGTCGCGCTCGCCGCGGCCTTCTTCATCGCCGCCGCCGCGGCCGCCGCGATCGGCATGGCGGACGGGCCGCGCAGGGCCATGTGGTCTTTCGTGGCAACGACTTTGGCCGCTCTGGGCACCGCGATGTCGCTGTACGAGGCGACGTTCGGGTTCCGCCGCCTGGCGCGGGAGAGCGCCACCACTTCCGTTGCGCTGCAACGGCTCGCGGTGGACGGTCCCACGCCGGACGACGTGGACGACGAGCGGCTGGTCGCATTCGTGACCGAAGTGGAGTCGGTGCTGAGGTACGGACGGTAAAGCAGTATCCTGACAACAATGATCAGCAGTGTGTTCCAGGAAAACGCTTCCTCGGTTTACACGCTGCGTGGGTGATCGATTACGGTAAGCACAAGTTCTGGTGTTTCCGTCATGCAGTTGTCATGATGACCACATCCCCCGATGCGGAAGCAGGCACGACATGACTTGGGCGCGTCCCGCGATCGCCGAGCCCGAAACCGGCACCTTCGCCGAGGCCAAGGCTCTGGAAAAGGAGCACAGCACGATTCAGAACAGCAAGGCGGCACGCACCGTGGCCTGTCACGCCACGGACGCGCTCGACTGCGCTGACCTGCTGGAAATGCTTGGCTTGAGCGCCACGGAGGGCAAGGTCCGGGTGTAACCCCGCGACTGGATCCACCACTCGGCCACCAGCAGGTTCACCACGAACGACAGCCAGTTCGCGGTGGCGAAGACCAGCAGCCCGTCCCCGTCGGGCAGCAGTGCGCCGAGAGCAAGGCCCCAGAGGCGACCCGTCACGGCGGCGCCGGTGAGAGCGAAACCGCGGATCATCCAGATGCGGTGTTCGCCGAACTGGCGCCGCCGTGCCGTCTTAAGCCCGTAGACCGCGCTGACGAACCAAAGCACCGAGAGCACCGTCAGGGGCGCGGACGACGCCAGGCCGGCCAGTGACAGCTGCGCGCACACCACGCCGAGCAGGGACGACGGCAGCACCGCCGCGAAGTAGACGCGGCCCATCACCCGGTGCACGCGCGGATGGCGGGCTCTCAGGCCCGGCCAGAACTGCGAGACACCCGCCAGGACGGCGACCGTTCCGGTGAAGATGTGCGCGACCAGGAGCCCGTAATGAACGGCCCCGTGCAACGGAGGCCGCGACTGCTCCACGTCCAGGGTGACGTACGCGCTCGCCGCGAAGATCGTTATCGCGACGCAGACGAATCCCGACACCGCCAACCAGGCGGCATACCCCCTCGAAGTTTTCATGCTCGTAAGGGTGTCAACGGTTTCACTCGAACGCGCTGGTGTGTGCCCCCGACCAAGCAGTGGGGTGCGCCCTACTGGGATGATGTGACTCATGCGGACGGTCGAGATCTCCGAAGAGCCGATCAGGCTAGGACAGTTCCTCAAGCTGGCTCAGCTGGTCGAGGACGGCGGGCATGCCAAGGTGCTCATCGAGGACGGAGAAGTCCACGTCAACGGCGCTGTGGAGGTGCGGCGCGGTGCGCAGCTGAGGCACGGCGACGTGGTGGTTGTCCAGGGTGATGAAGTGCGCATTTCCGTTCGGCCGTAGGTTGTTACTCCGTTCAGCGGTAAGTACATGCACAATCGCAGTCGATCAGACTAGGGCCTGAAGGCCTCTTCTGAACGATTACCTCGCGACATACGTACTCCTTATGTCCCTTGTGGACATCTGGAAACGTGTTACGTCGCCACGGTTTCCAGGTGGTGAGACGCGCGTCACGTCCGGTATTCGGACTTCGGGAAACTTTTTTCCACGGTCTGTAACGCCGATCCCTCGACGTGCGAATCACCGGTAGCGAGCTTCGGTCGCCGATCCAGTTTCACGGCGTTGTCGAAGACCGCGGAGTCCGCAGAATCAAGGTCCTCGGGGTGACCTGTGCACGTGCACGTCCGGAATCGCCGCTGAGCCGGGGAGATCAGAACGATGAGTGAGCAGGTCCGCGCTGCCCGTGACGTCGACGGGTTGCGCTCCACGCTCAACACGCTGTCGGAACGCAGACAGACCCATCCGCCCGTAGCGCGCTGGGAAAGTCGCTACCGCTATGCCGTGATCACCGCCGATGTGCTGACCGTTGCCCTGGTCGTCATCGCCGTCGGTGCCGTCATGAGCATGCGTCACACGGCCTTCGGCCCGCTTTCCCTTGCATTGCTGGACATACTCACAGTAGTCCTCGTCGTCGGTTCGCTCGCGATCAACCGCGTGTGGACCCCTACCGTTCTGGGGCAGGGAGCCGAGGAGTTCCGAAGACTCGGCCGGGGTTTGTTCGGTGCCGTTGTGGCGCTCGGCCTCGGAGCGCTCGCCGTCGACATCCCCGGCGCCCGCCTGTGGATCTTCGTCGTGGTCCCCGCGATCGCTCTGGTCGCGTTCCCCATGCGCTACCTCCTGCGCCGCCCGCTGCACCGCGGCCGCAGTGAAGGACGTTTCCTGCTCTCGGTCCTCGCCGCCGGCAACCTGGACACCGTCGAGGACCTCATCCTCCGCACCAAGCGCGTCGCCCACCTGGGCTGGCGCGTGGACGCGATCTGCACGATCGACGGCCGCGGCCGCTCCGGCACGGACGTCGACGGCGTGCCCGTCGTCGGCCAGCTGCGCGAGCTCGCCGAGCACGTCCGCCGCGGTGGGTACCGCATCGTCGCCGTCACACCCGACGCCTATTGGACACCTCGCCGTCTCCAGCAGCTCGCGTGGGCACTCGAGGGCTCTGGTGCCGAAATGGTCGTGTCGCCCGGACTCATGGAGGTCGCCGGCCCGCGACTGCACATGAGCGCCGTGCTCGGCATGCCGCTGCTGCGCGTGAGTGAACCGGCACTGAGCGGATTCCGCCGTCTGGTCAAGGAAGTCGTCGATCGCGTCGGAGCGTTCGTCCTCCTGGTCCTGCTGGCACCGCTCATGTTCGCGGTCGCGGCGTTCGTGATGATCGACAGCCGTGGACCCGTGTTCTACCGCCAGAAGCGGGTCGGCAAGACCGGTGTCCCGTTCACGATCATCAAGTTCCGCACCATGGTGACCAACGCCGACGCGTTGCGCGCCAGGCTCGCCAGCGTCGACGAAGGCAACGGCGTGCTGTTCAAGATGAAGAAGGACCCGCGCATCACCAAGGTCGGCACGTTCCTGCGCCGCTACTCGATCGACGAGCTTCCACAGCTGTTCAACGTCCTCGCGGGCAGCATGTCGCTCGTCGGCCCGCGCCCGCCGCTGCCGGAGGAGACCGCGAAGTACTCCTCGGACGTGCGGCGCCGCCTGCTGGTGAAGCCCGGCCTGACCGGTCTGTGGCAGGTGAGCGGCCGGAGCGATCTCTCGTGGGAGGAGTCGATCCGCCTCGACCTGCGCTACGTCGAGGACTGGTCGCTCGCACTCGACCTCGTGATCATGTGGAAGACCTTCCGCGCCGTCTTCGGCGGCCAGGGGGCTTACTGATGGGGAACCAAGACGTGATTGGCCTTGCCGTCATCGGAGCCGGGTACTGGGGGCCGAACCTCGTTCGCAACGCCCAGGCCACCCCGGCGCTGCATCTGCGCTACCTCTGCGACCTCGACGCCGAGAAGGCCCAGCGCGTGCTGGGCCAGTACTCGACGGTCCGCGCCACCGCGTCGCTGGACGAGGTCCTCGCCGACCCCGACGTTCACGCGGTCGCCATCGCCACCCCCGCCGCCACCCACCTGCCCGTCGCACTGGCGGCGCTGGAGGCCGGCAAGCACGTCCTCGTGGAGAAGCCCCTCGCGGCCAACTTCGAGGACGGCCTCAAGCTCGTCGAGACCGCCGAACAGCGCGGCCTCACGCTGATGCTGGACCACACCTTCGCGTACACGTCGTCGGTGCAGCACCTGCGCAAGATCATTCGCGGTGGCGAACTGGGTGACATCCAGTACATCGACTCGGTGCGCATCAACCTCGGTCTGGTGCAGCCGGACGTCGACGTGCTGTGGGACCTCGCCCCGCACGACCTGTCGATCTTCGAGGCGATCCTGCCCGACGACGTCACCCCGGTCGAGGTCTCGGCGCACGGCTCCGACCCGATCGGCGCGGGCGTCGCGTGCGTCGGCCACCTCACGGTGCGGCTGTCCAACGGGGCAATCACGCACGTGCACGTGAACTGGCTGTCGCCGACGAAGATTCGCACGATGGTCATCGGCGGTTCGCAGCGCACGGTCGTGTGGGACGACAACAATCCCGCCCAGCGACTGTCCATTTACGACCGGGGTGTCGACCTCTCCCCGGAGCAGCAGAAGATCTCCTACCGCACCGGCGACATGGTCGCGCCGGCGTTGGTGGAACGCGAGGCGTTGCGCACGATGATGGCGGAGTTCGCCGCGTCCATCACCGAGAAGCGCGCACCGCTGACCGACGGCCGCGCGGGTCTGCGCGTGCTGGCGGTGCTGGAGGCGGCGTCGGAGTCGCTGCGCTCCGGCGGGGTCTTCGTTCCCGTTCAACAAGTCGAAGGCAGGGTTTCTTCATGACCGCCCAGAACGAATTGGGCCAGCCGATCACCGGGCAGCGTGCCCTCGTCACCGGTGGTGCGGGCACGATCGGCTCCTCGGTGGTGGACCAGCTCGTCGAGGCCGGCGCGGCCGAGGTCGTCGTGCTGGACAACTTCGTGCGCGGCCGCCGCGAGAACCTGGCGTCCGCCCTGGAGTCCGGTGTCGTCCGGGTCGTCGAGGGCGACATCAACGACAAGGCGCTGGTGCGTGAGCTGACCGAGGGCATGGACCTCGTCTTCCACCTCGCCGCCATCCGCATCACCCAGTGCGCCGAGGAACCGCGGCTCGCGCTGGAGTGCCTGGTCGACGGCACGTTCACGATCCTGGAGGCCGCCGCGGCCGCCGGGGTGAAGAAGGTCATCGCGTCGTCGTCGGCCTCGATCTACGGCCTCGCGGAGTCTTTCCCCACCAACGAACGGCACCACCCGTACAACAACGACACCTTCTACGGCGCCGCGAAGGCGTTCAACGAGGGCATGCTGCGCAGCTTCAAGGCCATGTACGACCTCGACTACGTGGCGCTGCGCTACTTCAACGTGTACGGCCCGCGGATGGACGTCCACGGCCTGTACACCGAGGTGCTCATCCGCTGGATGGAGCGCATCGTCGACGGCAAGTCGCCGCTCATCTTCGGCGACGGCGCCCAGACGATGGACTTCGTGCACGTGCACGACATCGCCCGTGCCAACATCCTCGCGGCCAAGGCGCCGGTCACGGACACGGTGTACAACATCGCGTCCTCCCAGGAGACCTCGCTCAAGGAGCTCGCCCTCGCGTTGCTTGCCGCGATGGACTCCGACCTGCCGCTGGAGCACGGCCCCGAGCGCAAGGTGAACGGCGTGACGCGCCGGCTCGCCGACATCAGCCTCGCGGCCACCGAGCTCGGGTGGAAGCCCGAGATCGGGATGGACGGCGGTCTGCGCGACCTCGTCGCGTGGTGGCGTGCCGAGAAGGCCGCAGCAGAGAAGGCCGCGGCCGAGAACGCCTGACAGTTCCGGCCGCGGTTCTGAAGCCCGTGGCCGCACCCCATCTCCACGACGAACGTTCGTCCGCCAGCGAAGGGCAGTACCAGTGATTCCGGTTATGCGGCCGTTGCTCGGTGAGGAAGAGGCGCTCGCCGCCGCCGAGGCCGTCCGGTCCGGCTGGGTGGCGCAGGGCCCGCGGGTCGGCGAGTTCGAAGAGGCGTTCGCCGCGTCGGTCGGCGCGGGCCACGGTGTCGCCGTGTCGTCGTGCACGACCGGCCTGCACCTCGCCGTGCACGTGCTCGGCATCGGCCCCGGCGACGAGGTCGTCGTGCCGTCGCTGTCGTTCATCGCCACCGCGAACTCCGTGCGCTACACCGGCGCGACCCCGGTCTTCGCCGACATCGAGGCGGAGACGGGCAACCTCAGCGCGTCCACAGTGGAGCCGGTGCTCACCGAACGCACCCGCGCGGTCATGGTCGTGCACCAGGCCGGCGTGCCCGCGGACGTCGACGCGATCAAGGCGTTGTGCGAACCGCGCGGCATCGCGGTCATCGAGGACGCGGCCTGCGCGGCGGGTTCCACCTACAAGGGCGCGCCGGTCGGCACGAACGCGCTGCTGGCCGCCTGGTCGTTCCACCCCCGCAAGCTCCTCACCACCGGCGAGGGCGGCATGGTCACCACCGACGACCCCGAGTGGGCCGTCCGGCTCAAGCGCCTGCGCGAGCACGGCATGAGCGTGTCGGCGGCCGATCGCCACCACGGCGGCAGCGCCGTCATCGAGCAGTACCTGGAGACCGCGTTCAACTACCGGATGACCGACATCCAGGCCGCCGTCGGCCTGGTGCAGTTGTCCAAACTGGACGCGATCATCGCCCGTCGCCGTGAGTTGGCCGCGCGCTACCACGAGTTGCTGGCGGACCTGGACATCACGACGGTCCGTGACCCTGAGTACGGGACGACGAACTACCAGTCGTTCTGGGTCTGGCTGCCGGAAGGCGCCGACCGCCAGGAAGTCCTTGCGGGCCTTGCCGAACGCGGCGTGAGCGCACGGCGCGGAATCATGGCGTCACACCTCGAACCCGCCTACTGCGGTCACCCGAGCACCGAGCTACCCGCGACCGAGGCCTTCACGGCCCGGACGCTGATCCTGCCGCTGTTCCACGACATGACCGAGTCCGAACAGGACACCGTCGTGTCAGCGTTGTCGGAAACTCTCCACGCATCCCGGCTGACCGTGCGTGGTTGAAAAGTAAAGATTCAACCTTCACTGGAACATTTTTGTGTTGACACGTAACAGTTTTATCGAGATCGCCGACGTTCGGAGTAGCAGCCCTGTGCTGTCCAGCGTAGTGCGCGGATCACACACGGTAACTCCGTCCGAGAGGTGAAACCCAATGGTGGCTCAGAAGTCGCGTCTCGTGCGGGTGCTTGTGATCACGGCATTAATCGCATCGACGATGTTCGTGCTCGGCGTCTTCAACCCTCCGAAGGCCAACGCCGCCCCGTGTGACTTCCCCGTCACCAACAAGGTCGCGTGTGAGAACACGCAGACCGGAGCGGACAACTGGCAGGCCCAGTACCGGGACGACACGATCCTCGGGTACACGACGGACATCAGCTACAACATCGGCCAGACCGTCAGCTTCAAGATGCTGACGTCGGCCTCCTCGTACAAGCTCGACATCTACCGGATGGGCTGGTACGGCGGCAAGGGCGCCCGGTACATGGGCACGGTCAACCGGAACACCCCGCAGAACCAGCCACCATGTCTGCGTGACGGACCGACCGCGCTCGTCGACTGCGGCAACTGGGCCGTGTCGCTCACCTGGAACATCCCGTCCACCGCGGTCTCCGGCATCTACTACGTGCGCATGACGCGCAACGACACCGGTGCCGAGAACGAGATGGCGTTCGTCGTCCGCGACGACAGCTCGCAGTCGAAGATCTTCTTCCAGACCTCCGACGCCACCTGGGTCGCCTACAACCGCTACGGCGGCAACAGCCTCTACTTCGGTGACGGCCCCGGCCAGGGCGGTTCCTCGTACAAGGTCAGCTACAACCGCCCGTACACCGGCGGCGACGGCGACGAGAACTTCATCTTCAACGCCGAGTACCCGATGCTCAGGTTCCTGGAGCGCAACGGGTACGACATGAGCTACACGACCGACGTCGACTCCGCCCGCCGCGGCAACCTGATCAAGAACCACAAGGTCTTCATGGCGGTCGGCCACGACGAGTACTGGTCGAACGAGCAGTGGAACAACGTGATGGCCGCCCGCGACGCCGGCGTGCACATGGCGTTCCTGACCGGCAACGAGATCTTCTGGAAGACCAAGTGGGAGAAGAGCATCGACTCCTCCCAGACGGACTGGCGCACCATCGTCTGCTTCAAGGAGACGAAGGGCGCGCAGAACGACGGCGAGAACACCTGGACCGGTACGTGGCGCGACCCGCGCTACAGCCCGCCGCAGGACGGCGGCAGACCCGAGAACGCGTTGCTCGGCAACATGTTCACGGTCAACGGCCGGCGTGACGACGCGCTGCAGGTCCCGGCCGCGTACGGCAAGATGCGACTCTGGCGCAACACCGACCTGGCCAACATGGCCGCGGGCACCACGTACACCTTCGAGCCCGGCACGCTGGGCTACGAGTGGAACACCGTCTACGACAACGGCTTCCAGCCCGCAGGCGTCGCGCAGATGTCCCGCACGACGGTGAACCTCGACGGCTACTACGCGCTGAAGAACTACGGCGACGAATACGGCTCGAGCACCGAGACGCACGCGATCACGTACTACCGCGCGCCCTCCGGCGCACTGGTGTTCGGCGCGGGCACGGTCCAGTGGGCGTGGGGCGTCGACGACGAGCACGCGTTCCCGACCAACACCCCGACGTCGGACAAGCGGATCAAGCAGGCGACCGTCAACTTCCTCGCTGACATGGGCGTGCAGCCCTACCAGCTGTGGGGAGCGGACCAGCTGACGATCTCCGGCGCCATCAACGACAACACGGCACCGGGCGTGCAGATCACGACCCTGCCCGCGCAGTCGACGGTCGGCCAGGCCTACACCTTCAGCGGCACCGTCATCGACGCCGCCGGCAAGGTCGCGGGCGTCGAGGTCTCGACCGACGGCGGAAGCCGCTGGCACTACGCCAATTGGCAAGCCGGCCAGACGTCGTGGAGCTACACCTACACGCCGAACCAGTCCGGCACGGCACAGATCAGGGTCCGCGCGGTCGACGACTCGCTGAACCTGTCCACGCCCGTGTCCGCGACGCCGAACGTCAACGCCAAGACCTGCCCGTGCGGCATGTTCTCCGGCACGGAGGTCCCGAAGGTCGCCGCCGCCAACGACGCCTCGCAGCTCGAGCTCGGCGTGAAGTGGCGCGCCGCGAGCAACGGCTACGTCCGCGGCGTGAAGTTCTACAAGGGCACCGGCAACACCGGTACGCACACCGGCAGCCTGTGGTCGAGCAACGGTGACCTGCTGGCCACCGGCACGTTCACCAACGAGAGCCCGACAGGGTGGCAGACGCTGCTCTTCCCGCAACCGGTCGCGGTGAACGCGAACACCACCTACGTCGTCAGCTACTACACGCCGACGGGTCACTTCGCCTACGACACCGGCGGGTTCTACCAGCAGCAGGCGTACATGCAGCCGATCACCGGCCTGCAGTCCGGTGTGGACGGACCGAACGGTGTCTTCCGCTTCGGCGCCGGCTTCCCGAACCAGACGTTCGACCACACCAACTACTGGGTCGACGTGGTGTGGGCGACGGACCCCGGTCCCGACACCCGCGCGCCGCTGCAGAGCACGATGTCCCCGGTCGCCAACGCCGGTTCCGTCGCGCTGAACACCACGGTGTCCGGCACGTTCGACGAGAACGTGACGCTCGCCTCGGCCCAGGTCACGGTGACGGGTCCGAGCGGTGCCGTCACGGGCACCAAGTCGATCTCGAACGACGCCCGCACGATCACGTTCACGCCCTCGGCACCACTGGCGGCGGCCACGGCCTACACCGTCACGATGAGGGCGGCGGACGCGGCGGGAAACCTGTCCTCGCAGGCGAACTGGACGTTCACGACAGGCTCGCCGCGCCCGGCGACCTGCCCGTGCACCGTCTGGGACGACTTCGCGGCACCGGCCGTGATCGACTCCGGTGACACCAGCGCGGTCGAGCTCGGCACGAAGGTCCGCTTCGACGGCAAGGGCGAGGTGCTCGGCGTCCGCTTCTACAAGGGCACCGGCAACACCGGCTCGCACACCGGCTCGCTGTGGACCTCCACGGGTCTGCTGCTCGCGACCGGCACGTTCACCGGTGAGACCACGTCCGGCTGGCAGAAGCTGATGTTCAACTCCCCGGTGCAGGTGCAGGCGAACACGACGTACGTCGTTTCCTACACCGCGCCGAACGGCCGTTACTCGGTCACCTCCGGCTACTTCAACGGCCAGGAGGCGAGCTACCAGTCGCTGCACGCGCTGCAGAACGGCGCGGACGGTGGCAACGGCGTCTACAAGTACGGCGCCGGGTTCCCGAACAACTCCTACAACGCCACGAACTACTGGGTCGACGTCATCTACCGCAACGGGCTCAACGGTGACACCACGCCGCCGACGATCACGAACCGCACGCCGGCCGTGAACGCGACGAACGTGGGCCTGCAGAGCGCGCTGTCGGCGACGTTCAGCGAGCCGGTCGACCCCGCGTCGGCGCAGATCTGGCTGAAGGACCCGAAGGGCGGCAAGCTGTCCGGCTCGGTGTCGCTGTCCGGCGACCAGAAGACGGTCACCTGGACGCCGTCCGCCAAGCTCGTGTCCGGCACGCAGTACCAGGCGCACGTGGGCATCGCGGACGTCAACGGCATCGCGATGACGGCGGCCGCGGAGTGGAACTTCACGACCACCACGACGCCGACCTGCCCGTGCTCGCTGTTCAGCACGGCGACGGTGCCGGACGAGACGTCCGCGGACGACTCGGGCGCGTACGAGCTCGGTGTGAGGATCACCCCGACCCAGTCGGGCCAGATCACCGGTGTCCGCTTCTACAAGGGATCCGGCAACACCGGCACGCACACCGGCAGCCTCTGGAACGCGAGCGGTCAGCGCCTCGCCACGGGCACCTTCACGGGTGAGACCGCGACGGGCTGGCAGACGCTCACGTTCGCCCAGCCGGTGATCGTCAGCTCCGGCCAGACCTACACCGCCTCGTACACGACGACCACCGGGCACTACGCGGTGAACGCCGGGTACTTCGGGACGGGCCCGGTCACCTCCGGTCCGCTGACGGCACCGCAGGAGACCAACGGTGTCTTCATGCCGGGCAACGGGTTCCCGACCATGACGTACGGCTCCGGCAACTACTGGGTCGACGTGATGTACCAGCCCAACGCGGACAACGTCGCCCCGGTGGCGCAGTCGCACACCCCGCTGGCGGGTGCGCAGGCCGTCGCGCTGAACTCCACGGTCACCGTGTCGTTCGACGAGCCGGTGGACCTCAACTCGGCGCAGTTCGACGTCACCGACCCCGGTGGCGCGAAGATCGCCGGCACGAGGTCGCTCTCGCCGGACAGCAGGATGATCACGTTCACGCCCGCAGCCAGGTTCGCGGCGTCCACTGTGTACTCGGTGAGCGCCAAGGCCGCGGACACGTTCGGCAACATGATGGCCAACCCGGTCCAGTGGTCGTTCACGACGGCGACGACGCAGACCTGCCCGTGCTCGTTGTTCAGCGCGGCGACGGTTCCCTCGGTAACGTCTGCTGACGACAACGGCGCGTACGAGCTCGGCGTGAAGTTCACGTCGGCCACGAACGGGCAGATCACCGGCGTGAAGTTCTACAAGGGAGCGGGCAACACGGGTACGCACACCGGATCGCTCTGGTCCGCGGACGGCCAGCGCCTCGCCACCGGCACGTTCTCGGGTGAGACCGAGTCGGGCTGGCAGACGCTGACGTTCAGCTCGCCGGTGTCGATCACGGCGAACACCGAGTACACGGCCTCGTACACGACCACCACGGGCCACTACGCGGTCAACGCGGGCTACTTCGGCACGGTGACCTCACCGCCGCTGACCGCCTCGCCGTCCGCCGGTGTGTTCACGGCCGGGTCGGGCTTCCCGACCTCGACCTACAACGGTGGCAACTACTGGGTGGACGTGGTGTTCGGGTGATGCACGGGTGACCGCACGGCCACTGCTGTTCATCGGGGCAGGCGGACTGACCCGCGAGACCCTCGCGGCGGTCCGCCTCCTCCCGGAGGCGTGGGACCCGATCGGGGCTCTCGACGACTCCACCGCCCTGCACGGCACCCTGGTCGACGGGGTGCCCGTGCTGGGCGGGCTCGACTCCCTGGCCGATCACCCGGACGCGGCCGTCGTGCTCTGCATCGCGAGCGCGCGGCGGTCGCTGGTCCGGCTGAGCGTGGCCAGGAGGCTCGACCTGCCGGACGAGCGGTGGGCGACCATCGTCCACCCGGCGGCCGTCACCTCCGGCGCTTCCCTTGGCGCCGGAACGGTTCTGCTTGCGGGTGTCGTCATCACGACCCCGCTGTCGATCGGCAAGCACGTGGTGGCCATGCCCCACGTGCTGATCACCCACGACGACGAGGTGTCGGACGGCGTCACGTTCGCCGGCCGCGCCTCGCTCGCGGGTTCCGTGCACGTCGGGGAGGCCGCGTACCTGGGGCAGGGAGCCATGGTGCGCGAGGGGTTGAAGATCGGCGCCGGTGCCGTGATCGGCATGGGAGCCGTTGTCCTGCAGGACGTTCCGGCAGGAGAGACGTGGGCCGGCGTGCCGGCCCGCCCGTTGCGTGGGGAGAGCGCGTGATCGAGATTCCGCTGGTGGACCTGCGTGCCCAGCACGAGCAGGTGGCCGACGAGGTGGCCGACGGCTGGGCCCAGGTGCTCAAGACGACGGCTTTCATCGGCGGCCCCCAGGTCGCCCGGTTCGAGTCGGAATTCGCTGCCTACCAGGAAGTTCCGCACGCCATCGGTGTCGCCAACGGCACCGACGCCATCGAACTGGCGTTGCGGGCGCTGGGCGTCGGCCACGGCGACGAGGTCGTGCTGCCCGCCAACACCTTCATCGCCACGGCCGAGGCCGTCGCCCGCGCCGGCGCGACCCCCGTGCTCGTGGACTGCGTGGACGACACGCTCCTGATCGACACCTCGCAGGTGTCCTCTGTGGTCACTTCGCGCACCAAGGCCATCGTGCCGGTCCACCTGTACGGCCAGGCCGCGCCCGTCGAACTGCTGCCGCTGGGCGTGCCGGTCGTCGAGGACGCCGCCCAGGCCCAGGGCGCGCGCCGCAACGGCGTCGCCATCGGCGGCCTCGGTGTCGCCGCCGCGACCTCGTTCTACCCCGGCAAGAACCTCGGCGCGTACGGCGACGGCGGCGCGGTGCTGACGACGTCGGACGCCGTGGCGGAGTCGGTCCGGTTGCTGCGCGAGCACGGTTCGCCGCGCAAGTACGAGCACCCGGTGCTCGGCTTCAACAGCCGCCTCGACACGCTGCAGGCCGTGGTGCTGTCCGCGAAGCTGCGCCGGCTGGAGGGCTGGAACCAGGCCCGCCGCGCCGCCGCCTCTCGCTACACCGAGATGCTCGCGGACGTTGGAGGCGTTCGCACTCCAGTGGTCCTGGACGGCAACCTGCCCGTCTGGCACCTGTACGTCGTGCGCGTGGCCGAGCGCGACCGCGTTCTGAAGGCGTTGCACGAGTCCGGCATCGGTGCGGGCATCCACTACCCGACGCCGCTGCACAAGACCGGCGCGTTCGCTGGTTTGCCGGGCTCGTTCCCGGTGGCGGAGACCTCGGCCGCGGAGATCCTGTCGCTGCCGCTGTTCCCGGAGATCACCGAGGCGCAGCAGGCCCGCGTCGTCGAGGCGCTGAAGGCAGCGCTCTGATGACCGGCGTCCGCGTGCACCCGCACGGCCTGTGCGAGTCAGACGACGTCGGCGACGGCACGCGCGTGTGGGCGTTCGCACACGTGCTGCCAGGGGCGCGCATCGGCCGTGACTGCAACATCTGCGACGGCGCGTTCGTCGAGTCGCGCGCGGTGCTGGGCAACAACGTGACGGTCAAGAACGGGACTCTCGTCTTCGACGGGGTCACGTGCGAGGACGACGTGTTCCTCGGGCCGAACGTGTTGTTCACCAACGACCTGCGGCCCCGTGCGCACGTCAAGAAGGTCGGTGACGCGCTGGAGACCACCTTGGTGCGCCGTGGGGCGACTTTGGGTGCTGGTGCGGTCGTGGTGTGCGGCACGGTGATCGGCGAGCACGCGTTCGCGGCGGCCGGTGCGGTGGTGACTCGCTCGGTGCCCGCGCATGCGTTCGTGGCTGGGAACCCGGCGGTCGTGAAGGGCTGGGTCTGCGCCTGCGGTGCGCGGCTCTCAGATGATCTCTCGTGTCCCGAGTGCGGGATTCGGCACGAGGAGACGCCGGACGGCCTGAAAGCCGCCTGACAGGCCTTCTGGCGGGCCCGATGCCTCAACTGGGGCGTCGGGCTGTCGCGTCGGCTATGGTCGGAGCATGATCAAGCGAATCGAGTTCTTCTCCGCCCGGTGAGCGGCGTGTGGCCGGACCTCCTCGACGTGGGGTCCGAAGAACGTCGACAGGCGCTGACCGCATTGCTGCGGGACTTCTTCACCGACCCGGCTCTGTCAGCCGGAACTCTGCACGACAGGTGCACGCGACTCGCGTTCTACGACTACGACGTGAGAGCCGTGCTGCGTGACCTCAGCCCCCTGCCGTCGCCGCGGCTGACGGCCACGGCCAGACAGTTGATCACCAGCACGGACCAGCGCGCGGTTCTCCTCGGGCTCGGGTTGCTGACCGGTCATGCCCGCCCGGACGACGTGCCCATGGTCAGGACGCTCGGACTGCTGAACTTCGCCTCGTCACAGGCCTGTCGCGTGCTGCTGGCGATTCCCGGCGCCGAGACCGACGCCGTGTGGGTCGCTGACCGGTCACCCGGTGTCCGCGGTGAGGTGGGCGACGCCTTGAGAGGGCACCCGGACCCGGACGTCCGCGGCTGGGCGTGCAGGAACTCCTCGGGTTACATGACGCACGTGCGTCAGCGTGCGGGCAAGCACGAACTCCGTGCGTTGCTCGATCGAACGCACGTGGACGACGCGCTGTGGGACCACATCGGGCAACGCCTGTTCCGCATGTGCCACTACTACCTGTCCTCCGAGTTCGGCTACTACCCGCACGACACGACCGCCCTGCGGCGCTGGGTGTCGCTCGCCGCTCGACGACCGGCCACAGTGGACCGTGCCGTGCAGCTCTGCTCTCTGGCGGAGGAACTCGTGTCCGGTCACGCGGCCGTCGCGGTGCGCGGCCTGCGTGACGGCCTGGTGGCCGAGATCGGGAACGTGCTCGAAGGCTGGAGGGACCTGCTGGAACGTGAAGCGGCACGCGACGGTCGCGCGGCCTGGGTGCTTCGCGAACTGGCCGGACTGCGCACGCCGTTGAACAGGTTCGCGGTGCGGATCGTGTCGCACGCGCCGGAACCCACGGGTGGCGTAGAAGCCAGGGTCTTCATCGACGGCACACCGCTGTACGCGGCGCTGTTCCAGGGTGGGTTCTCCGGGCCGTCGGAACGGGTGGTCGACGGCGGCAGGCTCCGGGCCGAGAACCAGCCGAGGGAGATCCTGCTCGACGACTACGACGGTACGAACCTGTACGTCACGATCGTGCGTGAGGGCGCGGAAGTCGTGTGGAAGGACTGGCGCTGGGACATGCGACCTGACCGGCTGCCGGGCGAGTTCCGCTTCGACGCCGCCGAGTACGACCACGAGGTGGAGCGGGCGGAGTTCGACCGCGGCTGGGAATGGCCGGCGCGGACGGTGGCGCGGCTGGTCGAGCGGCGGCTGCGAGCGGATCCGACGGTCCTGGGGCGCTGGGACTGCGGCCCCGGCCACTGCCACAGCGCGCGAGACGTCCACGACGCCGCCGTCCTGGACTTCACCCACCCCGCAGACGCGTCGTGGGACGAACCGTCGGTGACGTTCCGGCTCGGCATCAACGCCGCCGGCCGCGATCCGGAGGCGGTCGCGGACGACGTCATCGCGATGTTGTGCGCCTCAGACCCGAAGGAGACGGTCGGGATGGTAGGTCGCGACAGCGCGGCCATGGCCGCGCGACTGGGCCTCGTCCACCGTCCGACGACGGTCGGCTTCTGCTGATCAGAAGGACCGGCAGGCCCCGTGCAGCGCGCTGACGAGCTGCGCGGGGCGTGCCTTCACCGGTCGGCCCGCTTGGCGTGACTAGGCCGGCTCCCAGGCGATGAGCCCGGCGAACACCTGCTCGTCGCCCTTCGGCTGCAGTGCGCTCGTCGGCTTGCGGCAGTAGAAGGACAGGACCAGGTCGCTCGCCGTGCCGGTGAGGGACGCGTCGGCCGCGCCTTCGCCGTCCTCGATCACCCGCGCGCCTTCGGCGTCCAGCGCTACGCGCCAGGAGTGGCCCTCGGTGGTGTGGTAGTCGACGATCGCGGGCTTGTGCGGCCAAGGGGACGTCGTGGCGACGCAGGTCGTCTGGAACTCGTGGACGCCGTCGAGCGCCACCTCGCTCGGCAGCGGCTGCGGAGCGCCGATGGTGAGTTGCGCGTCGTAGGTGTGGACGGCGATCTCTTGTAGCTGGTGGCGGGCGGCGGTGCCGGTGGTCCTGGGCGACTGGAAGTCGCTCCACCACGCCCAGCAGCCGCGGTCCGGGCCCGACTCCTCCAGCGCCTCGACCAGCAGTCGTGACGACTCCGTCATCCATGCCACCAGGTCCTCGCGTGGCGCTGTGACCGGTGTGCGGACCGGGGGAGCGTCGGCTGGGCCCGCCGCGACGATCTCCGCCCACTTGCGGCGGCCGTCGCCCAGGTGCTGGACCAGGTCGTAGAGCGTCCAGCCCGGGCAGCTCGGCACCGGCGCGCCGAGATCTGGGGCTGAGCCGATGGCGGCGCAGAAGGCGGCGGTCCGTTCCTCGATCAGTCGCAGCAGGTCGGGAAACGGCAAAGTGTTGTGCACGGCCGCTGTCTATCACTGTGCTGCCGTGGCAGCACAGTGATTTTGTGGCTGGCGTGCTGAGCACCCGCCGCGGGGGCTCAGGCGACGGCGTGGATCTGGTTCTGGCGCGGTCTTCGGTGCGGGTCGATGAACGCGGGCGGGCGGAAGACGGGCACGCCACCGTCCATCTGGATCTGCCAGTCGGACTGGTGCACGAGGTCGTGGTGGCGGCGGCAGAGGAGAGCGAGGTTGGCCAGGTCGGTACTGCCGCCGTTGGACCAGTGGCGGAGGTGGTGGGCCTCGCAGTGGCTGGGTGGGCGGGTGCACCCCGGGAAGGTGCAGCCCCTGTCCCTGGCCACCAGGACGCGGCGCAGGCCCACGTTGATCGTGCGGGTCTTGCGGCCCACGTCGTGGACCTGGGAGCGGCTGCCCAGCAGCATCGGGACTACGCCTGCGTCGCAGGCGATCTTGCGGACCTGGTTCATCGGGATGTGCTCGCCGTTGTCCAGGCGGGCGGTGCCGATGGCCGTGCGCAGCTTGTCGTAGTCGAGCGTGACGGTGAGCTGGACGCGTTCACCGCCGCTGATGCGGTGCTGGTCGGCGCGCAGAGCCAGGTCGATCAACTCGCAGAACGCGTCGCCGTCGCGCTCTGGTGCGTGGCGGAGGTCGGCGGGCTCTGGCTTGGCCAGCGGGTCGATCAGCGCGTCGAGCTTCGCGCCGGTCTCGGCGTCGACGTCCGCGAAGAGGTGGTAGCGCCCGGCTTTCCACTGGCGGCGCACCACGTTGCGGGGCGCCGCGGGTTCGAAGTCCCGGGGTTCCGGACCGTCCTGGTCCAGGCGGTAGGCAAGCTCCTTGCAGAACGCCTTGGCCGACCGAGGTTCGTGCTGCTGCGCGTAGTCGACCAGGTTGGCCTCGACTGCCGCGGGCAGGCCCGCCATCGCCTCTGCCAGTACGTCCACGTGATCCTCGGACAGCTCTCCCGCCGCCATGGCCGCCGCTGCGAACGGGAGCATCGGCTCCACCGTCGCGCCGCTCGGGGTCACCGTGGTGCACAGGGCTTTCGCCTGGGTGAGCTTGCGGCGCGACACTTTCGGATCCCAGTGCAGCGCGTGTTTGAAGACCTCGACCAGGTCCTTGTAGCCCAAGGTCGCGGCGGCGCCCTGCTGATCGAGCGTGCCGACGATCTCCAGCACCTGGAACTGGAGCCGGTGCAGCGCACGGACCTTCCGCTTGAGCTCGTCGAGGAGCTCGAGCGGGGAGGAGAGGGCGAGTGGCTGCATGCGTTCATCGTGGCATGAACATGTGTTCGAATTCCATTCCACGATGAGGTGAAAGGGCAGGTCAGAACCTATGGTGCTATTTGTGTGCCGTATCCCTCCGGATACGTGACGCATCTGCTCCGTTTTCACCCGAACGAGCCGTTCATTGGAGCGACTTCAACGCATACGGTCCAAGAGCATGACCGTCATCACATCCACCGCGTACAGCCGTGATCTAGGCGATGAGCTGCGCAGACTGCGGGAGAACTGCACCAGTTTCGGCGGCCGCGCGATGGCCCACCAGTTGGGGTGGGACCCGAGCAAGGTGTCGAACATCGAGACCGGCAAGGCCCGCGCGACCGAGGTCGACCTCGCCCAGTACTTCGCGACGTGCGGCAAGGACCTCGAGTACTTGCAGGACTTCGTCAACCGGTACCGGTACGCCTTCGACCTGTACTTCGCGCAGGTACCGGACAACCTGCGCACGCTCGCCATGGTCGAGGCGATGGCCACGAAGATCTTCGCCTACGAGATTTTGTCGATCCCGGGTCTACTGCAGACGGAGGCGTACGCACGCGCGTTGTTCGAGGAGACGGGCTGCGAGTCGAAGGAAGCCATCGACAAGGGTGTCGAGCGTCGAATGGCGCGGCAGAGCATCTGGCAGCGGCCCTATCGGCCGGACTGCGTGTTCTACGTGCACGAACTGGCGCTTCAGATGTGCGTCGGCGACGCCAAAGTCATGGAGGACCAGTACCTGCGCTTGCTCTTCAACGCGCACATCCTCCGTGTCGTGCCGGCGAACATCAGGGGCGTGGCGTTCCACTCGAAGTGCACGATGTTCGAGTTCGGCAAGGCATCGCCCTTGGCCTACACGGAGACCGATCTGGCCAAGGTGTTCGCGCAGGACGCCCTGGCGGTCACGTGGGGCAGGAAGCTTTTCGAGCGGTTGGATGCGGTCGCGCTGGATGAGGAACAATCTCGGAGCAAGCTGGCGGAGTACGTCAGCGGACTCCGAGAGGACCCTCATGACCGGCGAACGGACTTGGCGTAAGAGCTCCTACAGCGGTGGCACCACCGACAGCGACTGTGTGGAGGTCTCGCTGTCGTCCGACGCGTTGGTGCGGGACTCGAAGAACGCGAGTGGTGACGTCCTCGCGTTCTCCGCCCCTGCCTGGCGCAGTCTGCTCAGCTGGCTGGGCTGACCTCGGCCGCCTTCCGCAGGTCAGCCTCCTGTCTGGCTATGCGCAGCAACGCCCCGGACACGCCGATCAGCATGAACGTCATGCCGGTCGCGACGCTGAACGCGAGCTCGTCGAACGTGGCGGCGCCCAGTGCGGACGTCAGCATCGCGGCCACCAGGCACATCGCGATGCCGCGCACGTTCTCGTCGCGGGACAGCGCGCGGGCCCGCAGCGCCGCGAAGATGGCGCCGATGAACAGCAGGGCGAACGCGATCAGGCCCAGGTAGCCGTTCTCGATCATCGTCAGCAGGTACTGGTTGTCGAGGATCGTGTACTTCGAGGGCAGGAACGTGCCGAAGCCCCTGCCCAGCCAGGGATGTTTGGCGATCTCCAGCCACGCGCCGTCGTAGTCCTTGGTGCGGCCCTGGAACGACGGGTCGTCCTCGATGTTCGAGAACATCGACGTCACCGTGCCGAACAGGCCCGGCACGACGATCGAGGCGCCGCCGAGGAACACCGCGCCGACGCCGAGCAGTGGCAGGCCCCGTTCGCGGGGGAGCAGGATCGCCATCACGATGCCCGTCACGACGAGGCCGATGATCGCCGTGCGCGAGAGCGACAGGATCGCCATCAGCGCGAGCAGCGACAGGGCGGTCCACCAGCGGCCGACGGGTTCGCCGCGGTCCTTCGCCTGGAACACGAAGTGCGCGGCGAACGGCACGCCCAGCACGCACACCAGACCGAACTCGATCGGGTGGTTCACGGTGCCGGCCGGGCGGAAGAAGATCGAACGGGACTCGAGCGCCGAGTAGCCGTTGTCCTGCACGCGCAGGCCCGGCAGCGAGATGTACGAGGCGAGGTCGAGGCCCAGGCCGAACTGGAACAGGCCGACGAACGCGCTGACCGTCAGGCAGGCCACCATCACCCGCAGCGCGCGGCTGAGCCTGTCGCCGGTGCGGACGCCGTCGGCGATGAACACCGCGAGGGCCGCCATCGACACGATCCTGATCAGCGCCGAGTCCGACACCGACAGCTCGTCGATCGGCAGGTAGCGCCGGGTCGCCAGCGCGTACGTCATCAGGTGCAGGATCACGTAGATCGCGAGGATCGTGCGGACGGCGTTGCGGCCCTTGGCGATGCCGAGGTGGTCGACGAGGTGCGCGGCGAACCACACGATCATGAGGCACATCGCCATGAACAACGCCGGTGGCAGCGTGATCGGGACGAACGCGATCGTGAACCGGGCCGGGACGACGAGCAGCGCCACCATGTAGAAGATGAGAAGGGTGGCGCCGTCGGCTCGCTGGGCGGTCAGTCGTCTTTCGTCGGCCATGCCGGGTCAGGTTTGGGAGCGGCGATGATGACGGTCTTCTGGTGCGCGTTCGGCACGCCCTGGGGCACCGGACGCGGGGGAGCGCCGTTGCCGTTGGACTGCGGGTTCGGCCGGACCGGGGGCAGCGGGCCCGGCGTGGTGTCCTTCTCGGACGGTGCCGGGTCCTTCGGGTCCTTGCCGTCCTTGGGATCCTTGCGGCGCTTGGCCTTCAGCAGGATCGAGTCGGCGGCGAACGTCGAGGCGAGCGTCAGCAGCAGCAGCACGACGGTGGCCGCGCCGACGTACCGGACCTTGCCACCGATCTTGGCCGAGGCCGTCGTCGGCTTCACCAGGACCTGCGCGGTGATGAACGTCTGTTCGGGCGCGCTCAACGCCTTCTGCTGCGCCGCGAGCTCCGCGACGGTCTTCTCGAGCACCTTGCCGACGAGACCCTCGGCGGACTCGGCCGAGTCCGACTCCGTCGTGATGAAGAGCAGCGGGCCGCCGACGGGGCCGGTGTTCGCGGTGTAGACGGACGTCGAGCCCTTGCCCGCCAGCTCTTCGGCGGTCTTGGGGTCGCCGAGGATCTGCGTGAGGATCTGCGCCGTCGTCGTGAGGCTGCCGTCGAACTGCAGCAGCGGGTTGACCCGGACGACGTCCTCGGGCTTGGTGTTCGCCGTGTACCGGCCGCCGGCCGCGGGGGAGGTGAGGACGAGCACGCCACTCGACTCGTACCGCGTGGGCACCGTGGCGTAGACGTACAACGCGAGGATGCCCGTGAGCAGCACTGCGGGCAGGGCGATGTACCACCGCCGCCGCAGCACTCGTACGGTTCCCCAGAAGTCCATCAAAATCCCCGATCCGCGGCTCGGTCTTGCGAACGCAATGTTCGTAGGGTATCGCCTGCTTTGAAAATCGGGGTGAGCTGCCAACTGTTACAGGCCGTAGCTGACGAGCGATGAAGGTAGGGAATCCAGGAGGCAGCATGCGCGCAGGACGGCTGACCGTGACCATCGCGGCCATTCTCGTGGTCATCGGTGGGACAACGGCTTACGTCGTCACGGCGGCGGACGAGGCGAAGAACCCGGCCGGCGTCGAGAAGGTCAACCAGGCGAAGACCGGCGATCTGCTGTTCGTCGACCTCGCGGGGGGCCAGAACCGGGTCGAGAAGCTGGCCGGCACCGGTTCCCGCACCCCGTTGGAGCTGGTCTGCCAGCGGTTTTACGCCGCCGGCGGCACGAGCGTCTGCCTCAAGCTCTCCGGTCCCGGCCCGACGTACTCCGCCGAGGTGAGCCGCGGCGGCAAGCCCGTGAAGACCATTCCGCTGCCGGGCATCCCGAGCCGCGCGAAGGTCTCGCAGTCCGGGAACGTGGTGTCGTGGACCAGTTTCGTCACCGGCGACTCCTACTCGGTGCCTGGCGGCTTCTCGACCCGGACCGGTTTCCACGACCTGCGCACCGGAGAGACGGCTGAGTCGCTCGAACACTTCGCCGCCACTGTGGAGGGTGTTCCGCACACGGCGAGTGACGTCAACTACTGGGGCCTGACTGTGGCTTCCGACGACAGGACGTTCTACGCGACGCTCGCCAGCGGCGGTTTCACCTGGCTGGTGAAGGGCGACCTGGTGGCCAAGTCGGTGACGACGTTGCGACGTGACGCGGAATGTCCGTCTCTCTCCCCGGACGGCACGAAGGTCGCGTACAAGAAGCGCATCGGCCGTCTCGGTCCGTGGGACCTCGCGGTGCTCGACCTCGCGACCGACACGGAGAAGCGGCTGCCCGGTACGGCCGGTGTCGACGACCAGGCCACGTGGCTCACGCCCGAGGAGCTCGCGTTCGCCGCGGTGCCCAAGGACGCCAAGCTGCCCGCGGTTCACGTCGTGCCCGTCGACGGCTCGGCCGATGCGCGCGTGCTGATCCAGGACGCCACGTCCCCGTCTCCAGTGATGTGAAGAACGCCCTCGCGAGTCATGTGGCGAGTTCGCGGCGGAGCACCTTCTCGAGCTCATGGCCTGCCGCATCCCAGGAACGTCCCTCCACACTGGACGCGGCCGCACGGGCGACCGCGTCGAAGTCCGGCGATGTGACGACTTCGGACAACGCACGCGCCAGTGAGTGCGGGGTGGGCGTCGCGTACCGGACGTGGTCGTTGTCCAGGACTACGCGGTTGAAGTGCGCGTCGTTCACCACGGGCACACATCCGGCCGCCAGCATCTCGTGCGGCACCAGGGAGACGTTGGTCATCGACAGCGACAACCCGGCGAAGCAGCGGTTGTAGATGGCGTTCAGGTCGTCCGGCGTGACCAGGCCGTGGTCGACGAACTGCGGCCCGAGATCGCCGATCTTCTCGCCGTACACGTGGATCTTGAGGTCGGGGTGCTTCTCGGCGAAGACCTCCAGCGCGAGCACGCCGAGCTCGAACGCCCTGCGCGGTGCCTTGCGCCGGGCGTAGAAGACGATGCCGTCGCGCTTCTGGTCGCCGAGCCTGTACCGGTCGGCGTCGCAGCCGAAGTCGAAGTGGTCGGCCGGCATGCCGTGCTCGTCGCGGACCTTGTCGGCGAGGAACCTGCCGGCCGTGAAGCCGTGCATGCCCATCCGGTACGTGTTCTCCGCCAGCGCGTAGAGGCCGCCGGACGGGTAGAACCACGGTTCGTAGTCCTGCACGAGGTAGAACCTCTTGCCCGCGCACGGGTCGTTGAACGCCGGGTACGCCGTGATCCACGCCGTCGCGAACACCGCGTGCGCGTCCGCCATGCCGTCGGTCACGTCGTGGATCGAGCCCTTGAAGAACGGGAACGCTTCCCTGATCCCGGGTTCGAGGTCGGTGACCGTGTTGCCGAACGTGTCGTAGAGGTAGAGCCGGCAGTCGTGGCCGATCGACTCCAGGTGCCGGATGAGCCGGAACATGGTGGTGTGGCCGCCGGACCCCTGGGACGGGGGAGTGGTGACCCAGTTGATCGTCAGCTTGCCGTCGTGGGGGATCGGCGGGATCACCACTGGCTTGCGCGTCTCGACGTCGGCCTTGCGGACGTCCTCGAGGCGCACCGGCAGGTCCTCGCCCTCGGCGCCGAGCCTGCGGGTCGCGGCCGTCAGGAGCCGGACGCCGAGCTTCTTGGCACCCTGCTCGCGGACGATCTTCGTGACCTGCCTCAGTCGTCTCACGCGTTGGCCCTCTTCTTCAGCACCGCAATGATTTCGTGTCGCATCGGGAACACCACGAGCGCGTAGGCGAGACAGGACAGCGCGCCGCCGACGAGGATCTGCAGCAGCTCGCTGTCGATCGTCTGCCGGACCGCCAGCACGACCGCGATCATCAGCACACCGCCGAGGAACGGCCGGAGCAGGCGCACGCCGAGTGCCCCCGCACGGATGCCGTAGGGCTTGAACGTGACCAGGTACGCCGGCGTGATGACCAGCACCGCGACGATCACGTGGGCCGCCGCGACGCCGCGGATGCCGTCGAGGTGCGCGCCGAGCGCCAGCAACGGCACCAGCGCGCCGAGCCACACCACGTGGATCACGAGGATCGCCCGCGACCGGCCGGCCGAGGCGAGGAAGTCGTAGCCCAGTTCGAGCGCGACCCTGACCGCGCCGAGCAGCACCAGCAACGCCAACGCGGCCGCCGCAGGGGCCCAGCGCTCGCCGTAGACGACGCGGATCAACGGCTCGGCCAGCGCGGCCAGCAGCACGCACGCGGGCACGGTGACCAGCGCCAAGAGCCCCAGTGCACGTCCGAACGACCTCTGGAACAGCTCGGGATCCTCGCGGACCTTCGAGAACGCGGCCAGCGACACGCTGCGGACCGGGGCGCTGAACGCCCCCACCGGCCAGCTCGCGAGGTTGAACGCCAGCAGGTAGAAGCCCAGCGGGATGGTGCCGAGCATCGCGCCGACGACGATGTAGTCGACGTTCATCACGCCGAGGATCAGCAGACTGGACCCGGCCAGCGGCAGGCCGAACGAGAGCAGTTCCTTGGCCTGCAGCCGATTCCAGCCGGGACGGAACCTCTCCTTGGTGAGCCAGAACATGATGACCGCGGCCGAGAGGTTCTGCGCGATCCGCTGCCACGCGAGACTCCACGCGCCGAAGCCCATGAGCGCCAGCACGACCGCGACGGCCGTGCCCGCGACGAACGCGGCGGTGTCGGCGTAGAACTTGTGGTCCTGCCGGAAGTTGCGCTGCATCAGCGCGCCGGGCACCGCTGTCGCGCCCGCGATGACGAGGGCGATCGACATGAGCTGGATGATGCCGGCGGCTTCCGGGGCGTCCATGGCGTTGGAGAACCAGGGTGCGCCGAGCACGCAGATCAACGCCAGCAGACTGCCGGACGCGAGGGACAGCGTCGTGACGGTCGGCGCCATCTCGTCGATCGGGCCGTTGTGGCGGACCAGGGCGGCGCTCACGCCGAGTTCGGACACGCTCAGCACGATGTTGAGCACGACCAGGGCGACCGCGAACACACCGAACTGCTCGGGCGCGATCAGACGGGCGAGCAGGATGCTGATGCCGACCGCGGAGAGTCGTTGGAGCAGCGAGTTGATCGCGCTCCAGCGGATCGCCGAGGAGACCTTGCCCTCCAGCTGACCCGTGTCCTCCTGCGTCGTCACCACTCGCCCCGCCACTTCCACCGCTGCGTCCCGATCCACAACTTCGCCCTCTTGCAGGCGTGCGGCGCAAGGAAAAGTTGCGTGCGGCTGAGGAAAGACGGGCTGAACTTCTGGCGTCGCAACAGAGCGCGATGCTCCGGTAGCTCTTCGACGTTCGGATAGGTCTCGCGGGCGAAGTCGAGCAACTCCTTCTCGGTGCCGTCGAGCTGGTCCCGGTCGTGCAGCCGCACGGCCCGCCAGAGCGCGTCCGCCGCGATCGCCTTGTGCGCCAGCGTCTTCAGCCGCGCGGGCAGGCCTGGGTTCTGCTCCAGCACGAGGTCGAACACGTCCCGGCGCTGCTCCAGGTCGGCGAACACCGACTTGAACGTCGTGCGCATCATCGAGTTCTCGTGCACCCGGTAGTACGCGCCGGGCTTGCCGCTGACGTAGCCGATGTCCGACACCGCGGCGATGCGCAGCCACATCTCCAGGTCACCCGCGTGGGGGAGGTCCGAGCGGTAGCCGCCGACCTTCTGCTGGACCTTCGTGCGCACCACGACCTCCGGCGAGGAGATCACGTTGCGGCTGCTGCGGAAGCGGTTCTCGATCCACTCCTCGCCGCGCCAGACCTTCGAGCTCGTCGGCAGCTGGGTGACCTTCGGCAACGCGTTGTGGTCGCTGTAGTACACGACACGTCCGTAGACCATGCCCACTTCGGGGTTCCGCTCGAAGACCTCGGCCGCGCGTCGCAACGCTCCCGGCGCCAGCAGGTCGTCCGCGGACAGCAACACCGTGTAGTCGGCGGTCGCCCAGTCCAGCAGGCCCTCGTTGTAGGTGGCGATGTGCCCCTTGTTCACCTCGTGCCGGTAGCCCTCGACGCGCTTGTCGGCGGCCATCAGCTCGGCCATCACCTCAGGCGTGTTGTCCGACGACGTGTCGTCGATCACAAGCACCCGCACGTCCACGCCCGGCTGGTCGAGGACGCTGCGGACGCAGGCCGGCAGGAAGTGGGCGTAGTTGTAACAGGGGATCACGACGTCCACTGTGGGAAGCGTTGGCACAACCTCACTATCGGTCTCCGCAGGCATTCGTTAGCCGCAACGTTTTGGTCCCATCCGGCGATGTACGCGATGACCGGAGTAAGGGGAGTCATGGCCGACCACGTCATCCTGACGCGCTTCAACCTGCCTTCGAAGGGCGCGGAGAGTTACGTCCGGGCAAAGGAAGGATGGCTGACCGAACGCGTTGCGCTGTTCGAACGCTACTGCCTGCCATCGGTCGTGGCCCAAACGGACAAACGGACGCGTTGGCTCATCTATTTCGACCCCGAATCACCGCAATGGCTCAAGGACAAAATCGCCTCACACGGTGACGCGTACACGCCCGTTTACCGTCCGGAAGTCTCGCGCGAAGAACTGAGATCGGACATCCGGTCGCTTTTCACCGAGACCGGTTCCGAGCTCATCACCACGAACCTCGACAACGACGACGGCCTCGCGGTCGATTTCGTAGAACGCCTCTGCGCGGCTCCCCGCCCCACCACCACGGCGGCGTACTACCTGGTCAACGGCCTGATCAAGTCGCCGGGCGGGCTCTACCACCGGGTCGACCGGCACAACGCGTTCGTCTCGGTCCGCGAGAGCTGGGACGAGCCGGTGACGTGCTGGGCGCACTGGCACAACCACATGCACCTGCACTTCCCGGTCGTGGAACTGGGCGGCGCGCCGGGCTGGCTGCAGGTCGTGCACGGCGGCAACGTGTCGAACCGCACACGCGGCCGTCTCGTGTCGCCCGAGGCCTACCGGGCGGCGTTCGGCGACTCGCTGGACGACGTGGCGGCGCCCAGGTCCCTCGCAGTGGCCCAGGACCGGCTCGTGGACCAGCCGGTCCGGTTCCTGCGCGACTCCGGCCGGGTGGCCGCGAAGAACGCGGCCATGAAGGTCCTCGGCAAGGGCGGCTTCGAGAAGATCAAGCAGAAACTGGCTGCTCGCGGTTGAGTCCGTAAGCGATGATGAGGGTCACGGTGAGTGCTGCCAGCGCCACCGTGATGCTCGTTCCGAAGCTCGAGAACTGCAGCAACAGTCCAAAGGCGACCGACGAAACGAGACGCCCGAGCGCCTGACCAGTCTGCACGACCGACAAGCCGCTGGCCCGCAACGACTCGGGCGCCGTCTCGCTCACCTTGGCCGACAGCACGCCGTCCGTGGCCGCGTAGAACAGGCCGTGCAGCAGGAGCGCCGCGATCGCCACGCCCATCCCGCCCTCGGGGATGAACAGCAGCGCGTACACGCCCAGCAACAACCCGTGGCCGGTGAGGAACATCCGCCAGCGGCCGACCTTGTCCGACAGCTTGCCGAGCGGCGCGGCGGCGGCGAGGAACACGATCGCCGTGCCCAGCGGCAGCAGCGGCAGGTAGCCGGGCGAGATGTTCGTGGCCTTCTGCACCAGCACGTAGACGAACGCGTCCGACACGGTCGCGAGGCCCAGCATGCCCGCGGAGAGGGTGGTCCGGCGGAAGTGCTTGTCCGTGAGCAGGTTCAGCCCGGCCCGGAACGACGGCCGCGGTCCCTTCGGCTTCTCGTCGGTCTTCGGCTCCCGCACGAATCCGATGAGCACGATCAACCCGATGACCGCGAACGCCGCCGACACCGCGAAGATCGGCCCCGGCACCGTCCCGATCTGGACGAGCAGCAGGAACGTGATGAGCGGGCCCAGCAGCGCGCCGACCGTGTCCATGCTGCGGTGCACGCCGAACGCCGCGCCGAGGCGGTCCTCCGGCGTGGCCAGGGAGATCATCGCGTCACGGGGAGCGGTCCGGATGCCCTTGCCCGCACGGTCCGCCGCCATCAGCGCGCCGATGCCGAACGGGGACGCGCCGACCAGCGGGAAGAAGACCTTGGTGGCGGCCGAGAGCCCGTAGCCGGCGGCCGCGACGGCCTTGGGCTTGCGGAACTTGTCCGACACACCTCCACCGACCAGCCGCAGCACCGCCGTGGCACCGGTGTAGATGCCGTCGAGCAGGCCGAACTGCGCGTAGCCCAGGTTCAGCGTGAACAGCAGGTACACCGGGAGGAACGCGGTGATCATCTCGGCGGAGACGTCGGTCAGCAGGCTGACCGTGCCGAGCGCGAACACGGTGCCCGGCAACCGTTTGCGGAAGTCGGTCTTGGGCGGACGGGAGGAGGCGACGTACATCGGCTCACCCACCCGCCCCGGCGATGAAATCCCTGTTCATGGACCGTCCTACCAGCTGAGCGTTTGGTGCCACACCTCTAGGGACAGCAGCGTCCAGATGCGCGGCTGCTCGTTGCGGTCACCGGAGTCGTGGTCGTCGAGCAACGAGCGCACCGCGGCCCGGTCGAAGGTCTTGCCCACGAACGACGTGGGCCCGGTCAGCAGGTCGTACGCCATGTCCCGCAGGCCGTCGCGGAACCAGGCGTCGAGCGGCACCTTGAAGCCGGACTTCGGCCGGTCGACGATGTCGGCCGGCAGGTGCTGGCGCGCGACCTCCTTCACGACCCACTTGGTCGTGCCGCCGCGCACCTTCACGTTGCTGGGCAACGAGAACGCCAGCTCGGCCACGCGGTGGTCGAGGAACGGCGGCCGCAGCTCCAGCGACGCGGCCATCGACATGCGGTCGCCGCGTTCGAGGAGGTTGTCGGCGAGCCAGGTGTGCGAGTCGGCGTAGAGCATGCGCCTCAACGCGTCCCCGCGGCCGTTCTCGTACGGGGCCAGGACGGACCTGCTCGCCGGGCCGCCGAGCAGCGTTGCCCGTTCGGACACCGTGAACGGCGCGAACCAGCCGCGCATGCGTTCGGCGTAGGAGGGCTCGGAGATGGCGCGCAGAGCGACACCCAGGCGTGCCTTGGACGCCGGCAGCGCCTTCTCCAGCCGCTTCAGCGCGGCGGAGGGCGCGAACCCGGCGAGGCGGGTGGCCTGCGCGAAGCGGTACTTGGGGTAGCCGCCGAAGAGCTCGTCGCTGCCCTCGCCGGACAGCACGACCTTCACGTCCCTGCGGGCCAGTTCGGCGAGGCGGAACACGGCCACGTCGGCGGGTTCGGACAGCGGCGCGTCGCGGTGCCAGGAGAGCTTGGCCCAGCTGTCGCGGAAGTCGTCGGCCGTGACGATCACGTTGTGGTGGCGGCTGCCGACCAGCTTCGCGACCTTCTCGGCGTGGTGGATCTCATCCACGCGCGGGTCGCCGAAGCCCGCGGAGAACGTGTGCAGCTCGGCGTCACCGCGTTCCCGCGCCACCAGAGCCGTGATCAGCGACGAGTCCACGCCGCCGGACAGGTAGGCGCCGACCGGCACGTCCGCGACCAGAGCGTCGCGCACAGAGGCCGTGAGGGCCTCGTCCACGAGCCGCACCGCCTCCTCGGGCGTGACCTGGCGGATCTCCGACTCGCGCGGCAGCTCCCAGTACGCCTCGGTCCGCACCTCACCCTTGGCCGTCACGACCAGGTGGTGGCCCTGCGGCACCTTGCGGACGCCTCTGACCAGCGTGTACGGCGCCGGAACGGATCGGTGCGCGAGGTAGTCGTGCAGCGACTCCTGGTCGACCTCGGCCGCGCCGATCGCCGGCAGCAACGCCTTGATCTCGGACGCGAACGCGAACTGGGTGGCGTCCACGTAGTAGTAGAGCGGCAGGATGCCCAGGCGGTCGCGGAACAGGTGCGTCTCGCCGGTGTGCTCGTCGTGGAGGGCGTACGCGAACTGGCCGCGCAGCTTCTCGACGGCCTTCGGCCCGTGCTGTTCGTAGAGCGCCAGCAGGACCTCGGTGTCGCCGTTCGTGCGGAACGGGTACGCGAGGTCGGTGCGCAGCTGCCGGTAGTTCAGGATCTCGCCGTTGAACGCGATCGTGGTCGTGCCGGACGCGCCCGCCATCGGCTGCGGCGACCCGGCGAGGTCGATGATCGACAGCCGGGTGTGCGCGAAGCCGATCGAGCCGCCGGTCCAGAACCCGCTGTCGTCGGGGCCGCGGTGGTGCAGCCGCTTCGCCATCTCGGCGAGCAGCTCGCGCGAGACGGGGGCGCCGTCGAACCGCCTGATGCCTGCGATGCCGCACATGTCAGCGGTCCTCCGCGATCTGCATGAGCTCACGGGCGCGGGAGTCCCAGGAGGAGGCCAGCACGGCGTTGCGGCGTTCGGCCGGGGTCTTCAGGCCGCCGTCCTTGAGGGTGAGCCGGATCTGGTCGATGAAGTCGGCCTCGCCCTTCGCGATCCGGATGACGTCGCCGTACCGCTCGACCTCGGGGAAGTCCGTCGAGACGACGGCCAGACCCAGGGCCAGGTACTCCTTCATCTTGATCGGGTTCGCGTGCTTGATCCAGTCGTTGTCCAGCCACGGCATCAGCGCGACGTCGAAGCCGCTGCCGTAGCCGGGGATCTGGTCGTAGGAGCGGAAGTCGAGCCAGTGCACGTTGGGGTAGGAGTCGTAGCGCTCCATCGAGCAGGTGGCGTCACCGATCAGCACGACGCTCGCCTCGGGGAACTCCTGCGCGACCTTCTCGATCAGGTCGAAGTTCACGAGGTAGTCGTCGAGACTGCCGAAGAACCCGATGCGCGGGCCCGGGATGCTCGCGATGTCCGCCGGCAGTTCGGTGCGGCGGGTGAAGTGGTCGACGTCGACGCCGTGGTCGAGGAAGTGCGCCCGGTCACCGGTGAGCGCGGACTCCTCCTCCTGGAGAGCCCTGGAGACGTAGAGCACGGTGTCCGAATTGGACAGCAGCTGGTTCTCCAGGCCCGCGATGACGCCCTGGTCGGCCTCGGGGAACGCCGAGTGCCGGTCGGAGCGGTTGAAGATCAGGCCCTTGGTCTTCATGGGCTCCACGACGTCCCACGCGGTGGGGATCGTCGCGACGACGACGGGCGTGCCCATCCGCAGGAAGAAGCAGACCGCGCGGACCTGGGTCCTGACGAGGACCGAGTTCAGCTTGCGCAGCCACGGCTTGCCGTAGAACGGCAGGGGAGCGGGCGTCATCACGTAGAAGTTCGGCGTGTCCTCGATCGGCTGGCGCACCAGCTTCGCGACGCTCATCGCCTTGCGGAAGATGCGGCGCAGGAACTGCGTGCTCTTGCCGGGCGACGGCATTCGCAGACCGATGCTGTTGACCAGCAACACCTTGCGGTGCTTCGCGACGCGGCGCAGCAGCTGGAAGTCCGAGTGGGCGCGGTTGTGGTACCACCAGTCCTGCGCGGAGAAGCACAGGTAGCTCGGTCCCTCCGACGCCACTTCCTCCGGCCAGCGGCGCATGCGGAAAAGCCCCTTCAACGCGGTGCGGTGCTTCGGCGAGCGCGCGCGAAGCCCTTCGTTCACGACCATGGCGAGCCACATGAGCACGGCGGCGAACCGTCCGTGCAGCTCGCGGTGCAGGCGGACCTTGTTCGAGGTGAGCATCGACCAGAGGCGCGCGTTCGTGGAGACCTCGCCGCCGATGTGCGTGACGACGGCGCGCGGCTCGAACCAGACGCCGCCTGCTTTGAGCATGTACTCGGTCTCCTCCGAATAGAGGAAGTACCGTTCGTCCAAAAGGCCGTGCTTCTCGATGACCTCGCGCTGGACCAGCCACGCGCAGCCCGTCGCCCAGTCGGCGGCGTGCGCTCCCTGGTAGGCCTTCGCGTCCGTGACGGTCTCGCCGAGGCCGATGGTCCCGGCGCGGCCGCCACCGATGAGGGCTTCGGCAAGGGCTTTGACCGCCGTCGGTGTGCGGCGCAGCGAGAAGGAGAGCGCGCCGGATTCGTCCACGAGCTTGGGAACGACGATCGGCTTGTTCGCGGCGCGGAGTGATTCCACGGCTCCTGGGTGCAACCGGATGTCGGCGTTCAGGATCAGGACGTCGTGTCCTTCCGCCGCTTTGATGCCCGAATTCACACCGGCGGCGTATCCGCCGTTGACCGGGCTGCGCAGAATTTCCACGCCGGGTCGAGTGGCGGCCGCCACAGTGCCGTCCGTCGAGGCGTTGTCGACGACGACCACTTTCACGTCGTCCGGCAACGAGTCCAGGCATCCGGCGATGACCTGTTCGCTCTGGTAAGTGACGATGACCACCGCGACAGGTGACCGCTCCACAACCGCTCCTCGCTTTTCGGGCCTCTGCGCCTACATCGAGCGCTTTGCAACCTCCGTTACGAGATCGAGCTCAGGTGTAACCGTTTTGCCCTCTGAAACGAGAACCAGAGCGTGACGTCATCGCCTCACGTGTTGATCATCGTGCAGAACCTCCCCGTGCCGCTGGACCGCCGGGTGTGGCTTGAGTGCCGCGCCCTGACCAACGCCGGGTACGAGGTTTCGGTGATCTGCCCCAAGGGTCCGGGTGATCCCGCCTACCAGCTCCTCGACGGAGTGCATATCTACAAGTACGCTCCGCCGCCCCAGGCCGAGGGCGCGCTGGGCTACGCGTGGGAGTTCCTGTACTGCTGGGTGCGCACGGCGTTGCTGAGCGTGAAGGTGCGGGCCCGCAGGCGGTTCGACGTCATGCAGGCGTGCAACCCGCCGGACACGTACTGGGCGTTGGCTCTGCTGTGGCGTCTGGGCGGCGTGAAGTTCGTCTTCGACCACCACGACCTGAACCCCGAGGTCTTCCTGTCCCGTTTCGGCGAGCCGAAGGGCGTCGCGGGCAAGCTGCAGTACCGGATCCTGAAGTGGCTGGAGCGCAGGACGTTCCGCACGGCCGACCGGGTGACGTCGACCAACACCTCGTACCAGAAGATCGCGTGGACGCGCGGAAACGTGCCGCCCGAGCACACCACCGTCGTGCGCTCCGGCCCGGACACCACCGTGATGCGGCCTGTCGAGGGCGTGGACGAACTCCGACGCGGCGGCAAACACCTGGTGGCCTATCTCGGAATCATGGGACCGCAGGACGGCGTCGACGGGGTCCTCGAAGTGGCTCGGAGAGTTGTTTTCGACCGCGGCCGCACCGACGTCCGGTTCGCGCTGCTGGGGTTCGGCGACTGCCTCGAGGACCTGAAGAAGCAGGCCACGGCCTGGGGACTCGATCCGTACGTGGAGTTCACCGGACGGGTTGGGCCCGAACAGATCACCCGTTACCTGTCGACCTCGTCGGTCGGACTGGGCCCGGATCCGTTGTCGCCTTTGAACGACGTGTCCACTATGAACAAGACCATGGAGTACATGGCCTACGCGCTGCCGGTCGTCACCTACCGGTTGCAGGAGACCGTGGTGTCCGCCGGCGAGTGCGCCGTGCTCGTCGAGCCGGGTGACGTCGAGGCGTTCGCCACGTCGTTGCTCGACCTGCTCGACGACGCGGAACGCCGTGCGCGCCTCGGCTTCGAGGGCCGCCGCCGCTGCGAGGCGGTGCTCGACTGGCGCCCGCAGGCCGAGAACTACGTGGCGGTGTTCGACGGGCTGACCGGCTTCGCCTCGCGCGGCCCGTTCCCCGACGGCCGGCCAGAGCTCGGCGCCGGGACCGACCAGTGGGGCAACAAGATGATCGACGTGAGCGACGACGCCGTGCTCCGCGCGTTCGCCGTGACCCGAACGGGAGAATGATGTTCGTCAGAAGGATCGCTGTCGTCGGCACCGGCTACGTCGGTCTGACCACCGGTGCCTGCCTCGCCTCGCTGGGCCACCGCGTGGTGTGCGCGGACGTCGACGCCTCGAAGATCGAGCGGCTTTCGCGCGGTGAGGTCGACATCCTCGAACCGCGCCTGGCCGAACTGGTCGCCGAGGGTTTGGCCTCCGGTCGCCTGTCGTTCGTGCTGGGCGCGTCGGCCGCGGTGGCCGACGCCGAGGTCGTGTTCCTGTGCGTGCCCACGCCGATGGGCGTCGGCGGCATCGCGGACCTCGCCGCCGTCGAGTCCGTTGTGGACGAGACGCGCGACCTGCTGCCGTCCGGCACCGTGATCGTGAACAAGTCGACCGTGCCGGTCGGGACCTCGATCCGCACCGCCGAACTGCTGCGCCGCGACGACGTCGCCGTCGTCTCGAACCCCGAGTTCCTGCGCGAGGGCTCGGCCGTGCACGACTTCCTGAACCCGGACCGCATCGTCGTCGGCTGTGACCAGCAGGACGCCGCCGAACGCGTCGCGGCGCTCTATGCTCGGTTGGGTGCGCCCACGGTGCTGACCGACGCGGCCTCCGCCGAGATGGTCAAGTACGCGGCGAACTGCTTCCTGGCGATGAAGCTGTCTTATGTGAACGCCGTGGCTGAGTTGTGCGAGCGCCTCGGTGCGAACATCACCGACGTCACCGAGGGCATGGGCTACGACAAGCGCATCGGCCAGGCGTTCCTGAACCCCGGCCCCGGCTGGGGTGGTTCGTGCCTGCCCAAGGACACGCACGCGATGCTCCAGGTCGCCGACGCCGCCGACTTCGAGTTTCGCCTGCTGCGTGCCACGATCGACACCAACGAGCGCCAGCGCCAGCGGATGGTCGAGAAGGTCCGCCTGGCCGTCACCGGCAAGCGTGGCGGCTCGCTGTCGCACGTGCGCCTGGGCTTGCTGGGCCTGACGTTCAAGGCGGGCACCGACGACCTGCGCGACTCGCCGGCCCTGGCCGTGGCGGCGTTGCTCAAGCAGGCGGGCGCGGAGCTCGTCGGGTACGACCCGGCGCTGACCGGCGGCACCGACCTCGGTCCGGTGTCCGTTGTGGACGATCCGTACCAGGCCGCGAAGGACGTCGACGCCCTCGTCGTGCTGACCGAGTGGCCGGAGTTCCGCTCGCTCGACTGGGCACGCCTGGCGGAGACCGTGCGGCAGCCCGTCGTCGTCGACACGCGCAACCTGCTGGACCCGGACGTCATCCGCCGTGCGGGCCTGACTTGCACGTCGCTGGGTCGATAGTCCTTTTGAGACTGTCTTCGGGGGCGTTCGCCGTTCATGGCGAACGCCCCTTGCTCACCAGCGCGGCAGATCCGGCCCGTGATGCGTGATGCCGGCGAACAGATCGGTCTCGGGCAGCGGCGCGTCGGTGGTGTCGAACGCGCGGATGTACGACTCGGCCGCGAACCGCTGCTGCGCCGTCAGCTTCCCGATCAACGACTGACTCTCGTAGCAGTACAACGCTTTGCGCTTCACGTCGGCGACAGCCGAGGTGTCCACCGTCGTCGTGGCGAGCGTGTCGTGCGCCTCCAGGTACAGCTTCGCCGGAATCCCGGTCTCCTTGACCGCGTGGTGGGCGACGCGGGCCGCGTGCACGTGATCGCGGTGCTGGTGCGGGTTGTGGTGGTCGTGCGTGACGACGACCTGGGGCCGGAAGTGCTCGATGAGGGCGGCCAGCCGACCGGCCGCCGTCTCGACGGGGATGGAGCAGAACGCGCCGGGCGGCACCTCACCGGTCTCGCCGGAGTCGTGATATCCCAACAGTTCCAGGTCCGTGATCCCGAGCACGTCACACGCCGCGTTGAGCTGCGCCCTGCGCCGCGCCGCCACGGCCTGCGGGTGGTGGTTGAGCTCGCCGGGCTTGACGCCACCGGGCATGTCGCCCATCTCGCCACCGGTACACGTGACGAGCACGATCCGGACGCCCTGACGGGCGTAGTGGGCCAGGATTCCTCCGGTCGACCGAGACTCGTCGTCAGGGTGAGCGTGGACGGCCAGCAAGGTTCTCGGTCCATCGAACTGCACGCGGCGAAGGTACCTCGAAACTATTGTCTTGCCGGTGACCGACTTGCCGTCCGGCCTGAAGCCGTTGGAACTCGCGCAGCACCTACGTGGACAGATCTCCCGAGGGCACGCCTACGCCCGCTCGCGCAAGCAGCGGTTCAGGTGGAAGTCCGTAACTGTCCGACTGACCACTTTGGTGCTTTCGGCGGTGTCGACGATCATTCTCGGCCTGCAGAACCTCGACCCCTGGACGGGAACGGCGTTCTCACTGGTGGCGGTGGTGACCGTGGTGTCCGCTTTGGAGCCGTTCTTCGCGTGGCGCTCGTTGTGGGTGTTGATGGAGGAGGCGAGCTACAAGTTCCACCGGCTCGAGGACGACCTCGCGTACTACGTGGCGTCGACTCCGGCGGAGGAGGTGGATCCGGAGAAGGTGCGGGAGATGTTCGAGCGGTACCAGGAGATCTGGGACTCGCTCAGCTCGCGGTGGTTGACGTTTCGCGACCACGGCTGAGCCGGGGTGGCTGGGGGTGAGGGCCGCGCGGCGAAGGTGCTGGGGTGTGGGCGCCCGCTTCGCGCGCACGCCGCTGCTTGGTACTTACGTCGCTGCTTCGTGCGCACGGTGTCGTCTCAGGCCAAATGCCGCCACTACGCGCACACGCCACCCCGCACGCCGTTTCCGCCCCGCACGCCGCGTCCACGAGCCTCAACACCCCTCAACACCGAACCGCCCCCGCCGCCGGCGAGGGCTCGGCAGCGAAGGCGGTCGGACGTGCGGAGGGCAGGACCAGGCGACTAAGGCGTGCCCGCCGGCTTCCCCTTGCCATCAGGCGCGTTCGCGTCGTGCAGGAAGTTGTCCTGCCACACCGCCCACTTGTAGCTAGCGCCCTTCTGGCTGACATAAGCCGCGCCCCACCCGGTGCCGGTGAAGCGGTTGTTGATGGACTTCATGTTGCGCCCGTAGACGTTGTCGAAGCCCGACTCCAGCCCGAGCTGGTAGCCGCCGCCCTCCAGGAGGTTGCCCTCGACGGTGACGTTGTCGATGTCGCCGCCGTAGGTCTGGATGAACAGGGCGCCGGTGTCGTTGCCGGTGGAGCAGTCGATGCGGTTGTTGCGGAACGTCAGGGTGCGGCCCGCGTTGCGGTCCAGCGGGAAGTCTCGGACGGTGGCGCCGTCGTTGTGGCTGTCGCCGTCGGAGCGCAGGCCGCGGACGTAGTTGCCCTCGGCGAGGCCGCTCAGGGTGCTGCCGGTGTTGTAGAAGCAGATGCCGGAGCCCATGCCGCTGATGTAGTTGCGCTGCAGGGTGCCGACGCCGAGGAACGCGCAGGAGCCCGCGATCGTCTTGGCGGACAGGGCCGAGCCGTCGATGTTCGAGTCGCGGATGGTCACGGGGGCGCCGGTGACCTGGCAGGAGTTGCTGCCGCACGGACCGTTCGTCGTGATCAGCGGTTGCGTTTCGCCGGCGCGGGTGGGGCGGACGCAGGACTTCTCGATCGTGATGTTGCCAGCGAACAACGTCAGGGTCTGCTCGATGCGCTTGCCGGAGATCACGGTGCCGGCGGCGGGGGCGGCGGGGCCGGTGTAGAGCGGCAGGGAGTCGCAGTTCAGGCCGTGTGCGGCGAGGCCGGTGTTGCCCTGGGTGAGCTTCCAGCCCGGGGAGCCCGCGGGGGCGGGGGCGACGGGCGGCTTCACGGGGCCGTTCGTGGCGGACTTCGTGGTGGTGCTGCCGGGGGCCGCGGAGCTGCTCGGGGCGGCTGAGGAACTGCTGGGGGTGCTGGTCGAGGTGGCGCTGGTGCTGTCGGCGATGGGAGTCGGTTGGGCCGCTTTCGTCGGGGAGCAGGCGGCCAACGCGATGACACCACCGGTCAGCAGTACGGCCAATCTCAGTCTCACGGCTGGTTCTACCTCCACGCGCGTTCACGACGGGGGACCGTGAACTCGCTGATTGTGTCGTCGGCCGTTGCGGAATGTGTACAAAACTCGTGCGACGGAGTTCGTACGGGGCCGTTGAACGGTCAGCACGATGCCTCGGACGACCGGAGGAGTCAAGCGGATCTCCTTGCGCCGCAACATCATCTTCCGCCCGGCGGGGAATGCTCCATCCGTGTGAGCAGGTAGATCACGGTTTTATCACCGAGTCATATGATTCTTTGATGTGTGAGATCAGCGACCCGTGAAAGACGCACGGCCGGGACCGTCCGTGAGGAAGCTGTGCACAGCGCGTGGCAGGTCCTCGGTCTCGAACAACGCCGACGCGATCGTCGTGACGTGAGCGTCGGCCTCCGGGACGCCGCCGTTCTCGAAATGCGCGAGCACCTGTTTGGTCGCGAAGTGTGCTTGCGTCGGACCGGCCGCGAGAGACAAAGCGAACTGCTCGGCCGCCAATGCGAACCCCTCGTCGGGGAACACCCGGTTGACGACATTCCACCGTTCCAGCGTGGCCGCGTCGTAAAGGTCGCCGGTCATCACGAACTCCTTCGCGCGACCCACGCCCGCCCGCGCCGCCAGCCGCTGCGTGCCGCCCATCGTCGGCGTCAGGCCCACGACCTTCTCGACCAGCCCGAACCGCGCCGACGAGGAGGCCAGGATCAGGTCGCACGCCACCGCCAGCTCGAAAGCCCAGGTCAGGCACAACGCGTGCGCGGCGAACACGGTCGGGATCGGCAACGCGGCCAACCGCTGGGGCAGCACCAGCATGCGGTCGAACAGCTGCTGCGCCTCGGCGCGGTACTCCTGCGCGGCGAACAGCGACACGTCCACGCCGCCCGACACGACCTTGCCCGAGGCGTTGACCAGCAGTGCCCGCGCGTCCCCGAGCTCGTCCAGGGCCTCGTGGAACTCCGCGTCGAGGTCGAGGGAGTAGAGGTTGAGCGGCGGCGCGTCGATCGTGATGATCGCGAGCTCGTCGCGGCGGGTCAGGTGGATCTTCACAGCCTTGTCACAACCAATCGCGGCGCTTGAACATCAGGTACAGGAAGTACGAAAGGCCGAAGATACCCAGCGTGGAGACCCAGACCCCCCACTTCTGCTCGAAGCCGGGGTACGGGACGTTCATGCCGTAGTAGCCCGAGATCGCCGTCGGCACCGCGATGATCGCGGCCCAGCTGGTGACCTTCTTCATGATCGAGTTGAGCCGGTTGCCCTGCACGGCGACCTCGGCCTCGCGCAGGTTCGTGATCAGCTCCCGCATCGACTCGGTCAGCTCGGCCGTGAACAGCGTGTGGTCCTTCACGTCCAGGTAGTACGGCATCATCACGTCGTCCACGAGGTCGTGCTCACGGTGCAGCAGCGACCCGAGCACCTCACGCATCGGCGACGCGACACGCCTGAGCTGCACCAGCGCCCGCCGCAGTTGCAACGCTTTGCGCCCGACGTGCGGCTTCTCCTCGTAGATCCGGTCCTCGAGGGCCTCGATGTCGTCGTCGAGCGCCTGGGCCGCCGCGTAGTGGCCGTCCACGACGTCGTCGAGCAGCCCGTGCAGCAGGAACCCGATGCCCGACGAGGCGAGCGTCGGCGCGCTGTCCCACCGCCGCTCCACGCCTTCGAGCGAGTAGTCCTCACTCTCGCGCACCGTCACGAGCACGTTCTTCGTCACGAAGACATCGACCTCGCACGCCTTCATCTCGTGCTTTTCGTATTGCACCGCGTACACCGAGAGGAACAGATGAGTGGGATAGCGGTCGACCTTCGGGCGCTGCCGCTCGGAGAACGCGTCCTCGATCGCGAGCTCGTGCAACCCCAGTTCGTCGCGCAACAGACCTATCTCGGCCTCGGACGGCGCGCAGAGGTCGAACCACACGACGGCGGAGTGATCTTCGAGACGCTCGGCGACCTCCGTGACCGGGAAGTCCCTGTCCACGAGTTCGCCATTGCGGTACAAGCGGGTCCGGCCCATGGGTGACAACGATACGTAGATCTACTCAGATGTGAGGTTTCGGCCCGAGTTCCCGCTACCCTCGATCCGGTGAAGGTGGACCAACCACAACGCATCGGGGACTACCTGCTCTTGGGCAGGCTTGGTCGTGGTGCCATGGGAACGGTCTACCTGGGACAAGGCAGTGACGGCCGCCAGGTCGCGGTCAAGGTCGCCCGTGCCGAGCTGGCCGACGACCCGCGCTTCCGGGAGCGGTTCCGCCGCGAGGTGCAGATGGCCCGCGCGGTCGGCAGCGCCGGCACCGCCGCGGTGGTGGACGCCGACACGCGCGCGCCCCGCCCGTGGATGGCCACCGAGTACGTGCCCGGCCCGACGCTGCAAGAGGCGATCGAACGGCACGGCCCGTTGCCGGAGCACCATCTGAGACGACTCGCCGAGGGTCTGGCCGAGGCGCTCACCGCGATCCACCGCGCAGGCCTCGTGCACCGCGACCTCAAGCCGTCGAACGTGCTCCTGGGAGCCGACGGACCCCGCGTCATCGACTTCGGCATCTCGCGCGCGATGGAGCACACGGCGCTGACGGAGACCGGCATGGTCTTCGGCACGCCCGGCTTCCTCTCGCCCGAGCAGATCACCGGCCAGGATGTCGCGTCCCCGAGCGACGTCTTCGCGCTCGGCGCCGTGCTGGTCTACGCGGCGACGGGCCAGGGCCCGTTCGGCGAGGGCCCGACGGCCACCTTGCTCTACAAGGCCGCGCACGGCGAGCCGGACATCGACGGCGTGCCCAAGGCGCTGCGGCCGCTGGTGCAGAAGTGCATGCACCGCGACCCGGCCAAGCGCCCGGAGCCGGCCGAGGTGACGCGCCTGCTCTCCCAGGTCGTGACGCCGAAGGCGCCGACCACCAAGCTGCCCGCCCCGATGACACCCGCCGCCGCGACGTTCTCGACGTCGCGGTTCGTGCCGATGGCGTGGGGCGGCCTGAACCTCGCCGTGGCCCTGCTCGCCGCCGCGATCGCCGACCCGGCCGCACAGGCCAACGGCGCCACGCAGCTGCTCGCGCTCGCCGCGTTCTGCGTGCTGCTCGTGCGCGCGGTGCGGTACTTCAGCGCCGCCGCACGCCGCAAGGTCGTCATCGAGATCAGCCGCGAGGGCATCGCCACGACGCGCAACGGCAAATTCCACCAGTACTGGTGGTACGAGCTCGCACGGGTGCGCGTCGTGCCGCACAAGAAACGGCCGTGGGTCGTCGTGTGGCTGAAAGACCCGGCGCCGCGCCGCTTCTTCGGCGCGCACCACGGCGGTGTGCGGGTGTTCCCGGTCGCCCACGAACGCACCAGGAGGCGGCGCGAGCGCGACGTCGCCGAGCTGCGCGCCGCCCTGGCCTGGTACCTGCCGCGTTCCTACGACGGGCGCTGATCGGCCCACTCGTAGGTGACCGTGACGCTCAACGCCGGCGTGCCGCCGGGCAGCCTGAAGTCGACCGGCGCGTCCACGTTCATGCCGGCCACCTCACCGGTGGCGGGATCGACCTGGAACACCCACCGGCTGCCCTCGGCGAACACCTTCCCGTTGTCCCAGCGGATCGCGGGGTCCTCGGCGAGCCTGCGGTAGAGCGCGGCCTTCTCCTCGGTGGTGGTGAACGGGGACAGCATGGCGGGCGCCACGGCCTCCAGTTTCTCGAAGCCGTTGACGGGCAACGGCTTCGAGAGGCTGTCCTCCTTGCACGGGGTGGCCGCGCAGAACGAGTTCCACAGGACCGCGCCGCTGACCTGGCCCCCGATCTCCTCGATCGGCCGCTGCGGACCGGTGACCGCCCGGTGCTCGCCGGTGAACCTGCGGTAGATCACCACCATCTCGTCCGGCGCGGCAGGCAGCCACACGTCGTACTCGAACTTGACCGAGGTCGCGTCGAACGGCGGCTCGGCGTGCGTGACCAGCTGCCACACCTGGTACTTGAAGTGCCGGTACTTCGCGGCCGGCCGCCCCGTCCGCTCCAGCAGCGCCGCCGCCTCCGCCAGCGAAGTGGCGGGGGCGACCGGCATGGTCGTGGGCGCGTCCCGGGAGACGGGCCGCAGCGTCACCACGAGCCCGGTGATCATGACCACCGCCGCGGCCGCCGCGGCGATGCCGATCCAGCGTCGCGAACGGCGTGGCGGCTTCTCGGCGAACAACCGCTCGCGCAACCGGGCCATCCGCACGTCGTCGGCCGGCCGCACCGAGTACAGCTCGGCGAGGTCGTCGTCCAGCACGTCACGCATGTTCCACTTCCTTCAGCTTCGCGCGCAGGCGGTGCAGACGCGACCGGGCGGTGCCGGGGTTGAGGTCGAGGGCTTCCGCCGCTTCCTGCACGGACAGGCCGGCCAGCGACACGAGCAGCACCAGGTCGCGGTCGGCCTGGGTCATCCTGGCCAGCTCGCGGGCGATCCGGCGCAGGTGCGCGCGGGAGTCGATGCGGGTGACCACCGTGTGCTCCAGCGACTCGGCGACGCCGACGTCGACGCCGTACCGTTCGGCGGTGCGCAACAGGCGGGTCTCGCGCTTGGCGTGGCCGCGCAGCAGGTTCGTGGCTATGCCGTAGAGCCAGCCGACGACGCTGCCCCTCTCCGGGTCGTAGCCGGCCTCACCGCGCATGGCGGCGAGGAAGGTCTCGCTGACCAGGTCGTCAGCGACGTCGACGCCCACCCGTCGCGCCAGGTAGCGGTGCAACGGATGGGCGTGCTCGTCGAACAGCTCCGCGAACATCACGTCCCCAGTTGGCTTCCCGTGGCACCGGTGTTGCAGTGACCTGAATCACAGTTGATGGGCTTTCGATGATGGTCCCATGACCAACTGGACCGTGACGGCCGCCGACGCCGCGCGTTCGCCGCTCAACCGCGAGTACAACGCGGAGATGATCAGCCGCTACTGGGGCCGCCCGGCCGGCGAGGCCGAGATCGACGCGTACGAACGCGACGAGCAAGATCACGACGTACCGGTGTTCCTCGTCGCGTCCCGCGATGGCAGCGATGTCGGCTGTCTGGGGATGCGCTTCCTCGACAACGGTGTCGGTGAACTGACGCGGATGTTCGTGCGCGAGCCGTTCCGCGGGCGGGGCGTCGCGTCGGCGTTGATCACCGCGATGGAGGCCGAGGCGACGGCACGCGGCCTCACGGCGTTGCGGCTCGACACCCGCGCGGACCTGGTGGAAGCCAGGAGTCTCTACGCCAAGCGCGGGTTCGTGGAGATTGCTCCGTACAACGCAGCCGAATACGCCGATCACTGGTTCGAGAAGAGGCTAACGTCCTCTCGCCCAGCCGCGATGTCCTGAAGGGTCGGGATGACTCGCAGGAGGCTTCGAAAATGCGGTTGCGTCCATTGGTGATGGCGGTCGCCGTCACCTCGGCACTGGTGGTGACCCCGGCCCAGGCGGCTCCCGCCGGCCGGGTGCTCGGTTACGTCGCCAACAACGGCGGCGGGGTGTCGGTGATCGACACGGCCACGAACGCGGTGTCCACGACGATCGCCGACAGCGGCGGCAACTCGCCGTACATGGCGGCGGTCGCGTTCGACGGAACTCGCGGCTACGTGACGAACTCCGTGCAGAACACGCTGACGGTCATCGACACGCCGACCAACACGGTCGACAAGTCCATTCCCGTCGGGCTGCACCCGGCGGGCGTCGCGGTGGCACCCGGTGGCGGCTTCGCCTACGTCACCAACTACCTCGACGGCACGGTGTCCGTGGTCGACACGGCCACGCTCGCGGTCACCGCGACCGTCACGGTCGGCTCGAACGCCGACGGCGTCGTCGTGACGAAGGACGGTTCCGCCGTCTACGTCACGCACGACACCCCCGGTCCGGGCAAGGTCTCGGTCATCGACACGACGTCCAACACCGTCGTCTCCACGATCGGCGTGGGCAACGCGGCCACCGCCATCGCGGCCTCGGCCGACGGCACGCGGATGTACGTGGTCAACAAGGGTTCGGACAGCGTCTCCGCCATCGACGTCGCCTCGCGCACCGTCGTCGGCACCGCGGCCGTCGGCTTCACGCCGCACGGCATCGCGTTGACGCCCAACGGCACCCGCGCGTACGTGACGAACAGCGAGTTCGACTCGGTGTCCGTCGTGGACCTCACGACGATGACCGAACTGCGCAAGATCGTCGTCGGCGACCGCCCGATCAGCGTGGCCCTCACGCCGGACGGCGCGTCGGCCTACGTGACGAACTTCAACAGCAACACGGTGTCGGTCATCGACACGGCGTCCGGCACGGTCACCGGCACCATCGCCGTCGGCCAGCGCCCGGTGGGCATCGCGGTCAACTTCGTGCCGCCCGCCTCGTCGAAGCTCGCGGCCGGGTCCGCCCAGCTGCAGTTGCGGCTCCTCGGTTTCACGGTCCGCTCGCTCGACGCGACGCTGACCGACAAGCACACCGGGGCGCCGATCGCGGGCCAGCAGGTCGTCTTCCGCACGGTGAAGGGCAACCCGCTCTGCACCGCGACGACCACCTCGTCCGGCAAGGCCACCTGCGACGCGCAGGCGTCACTGCTGGTCGGCCTCGCCACACTGCTGCAGGGCTTCACGGCCTCGTACGCGGGCAACAACGAGCACGGTGGCGCCTCGTCACACGGGTACATCACCCTGCTGTAGAAGTTCGGCCGGTGGCAGGAGTTCGCTAAGCGGCCATCGGGACGTCGACGCGGAGCGCGTCCACGTAGTCCGCACAGGACTGCCTGGACGCGACTCCGTGGACGACCTGCCACCCGGCGGGCACCTGCAGCACCGCGGGCCAGATCGAGTACTGGCCCGTCGGGCTGACCAGCACCAGGAACATGGTGTGAGCCTGAGCTAACGGGGATGTCATGTCCCCAGAGTGACCTGCGCCACCTAGGGCGCGGCTATCCGCACGCTCGAGCTCTCACCCGACCGCGCGGTTCCCGTTCCCCGCCCGCGTGTGATTACGTGGTGCCCGTGACTGTGGAACAGGTGGTCCTCCTGGCCGAGGACGGTTCGGCCATCGGCGTCGAGGACAAAGCAGTGGTGCACCACGCGGACACCCCGCTGCACCTGGCGTTCTCGAGCTACGTCTTCGACTCGGCCGGCAACACGATCCTCACCCGCCGGGCTCTGCACAAGAAGACCTTCCCCGGACTGTGGACGAACACCTGCTGCGGCCACCCCCTCCCGGCGGAGGACATGGAGCAGGCAGTGCTGCGGCGCCTGCGGGACGAGCTCGGCATGAAGGTCGCCTCCGCCGAGCTGGTACTGCCCGCCTTCCGCTACCGCGCGGTCATGGACGGCGTCGTCGAGAACGAGATGTGTCCGGTGTTCCGCGTTCTCACCGACGACGAGCCGGCGCCGAACCCGGACGAGGTCGACTCGACCGAGCGGGTTCCGTGGGCCGAGTTCGCGGCTTCCGTGCTGGACGGGACGCGGGAGATCTCCCCGTGGTCGAAGCTGCAGGTCGCCGAGCTCGTGCGGCTCGGGCCCGATCCGCTGGCGTGGCCTGTCGCGGACCGGGCCGGGCTCCCTACCGCGGTGGTGCTGTCACCACTCCAGTGATCCGCCGTTCTGGTACTCGATGACACGGGTCTCGAAGAAGTTCTTCTCCTTCTTCAGATCCATCATCTCCGACATCCACGGGAACGGGTTCTCCGTCGTCTCCCACACCGGCTCCAGGCCGAGCTGTGCGCACCGGCGGTTCGTGATGAACCGCATGTACTGCTCGCACAGCTCGGCGTTCAGCCCCAGGACGCCGTTCGGCATGGTGTCGCGGCCGTACGCGATCTCCAGCTCGCAGCCCTCCGCGAGCATGGTCCGCACCTCCTTCTGGAACACGTCGTTCCACAGGTGCGGGTTCTCGATCTTGATCTGGTTGATCGCGTCGATGCCGAAGTTCAGGTGGATCGACTCGTCGCGCAGGATGTACTGGTACTGCTCGGCGATGCCGACCATCTTGTTGCGCCGGCCCAGCGACAGGATCTGCGCGAACCCCGTGTAGAACCACATGCCCTCGAAGACCACGTAGAACGCCACGAGGTCCTTGAGGAACGCCTGGTCCATCTCCGGCGTGCCGGTCCGGAACTCCGGGTCCTCCAGGTGCTGCGTGAACTGCAACGCCCACGCGGCCTTGTCCGTGATGGACGGGATCTCCCGGTACATGTTGAACAGCTCGCCGTCGTCGAGACCGAGCGACTCGCAGATGTACTGGAACGTGTGGGTGTGCACGGCCTCCTCGAAGGCCTGGCGCAACAGGTACTGACGGCACTCCGGGTTCGTCAGGTGCCGGTACACCGCGAGCACGATGTTGTTGGCCACCAACGACTCGCTCGTCGCGAAGAACCCGAGGTTGCGCTTGATCATCAGGCGCTCGTCGTCGGTCAGCCCGTCCTTCGACTTCCACAGGCTGATGTCCGCCTGCATGGACACCTCGGTGGGCATCCACGCGTTGTTGCAGCCCGCCAGGTACTTCTCCCACGCCCAGTGGTACTTCAACGGCAGCAGCTGGTTGACGTCGGCACGGCAGTTGATCATCGCCTTGTCGTCGACGCTCACCCGCGCCGCGCCTGCCTCGATGTCGTTCATCACTGGCACGCCTCGCAGTCGGGGTCGGTGATGGAGCAGTTCGGGTCCACAGCCACGGGCGAGACGGCGTTGAGCTTGCCGTCCGTCCCTTGCAGCGTGGACTTCTCCACGTGCGTCGCACTCTGCGTGCGCAGGTAGTACGTGGTCTTCAGCCCGCGCAACCACGCCAGCTGGTAGAGCTCGTCGAGCTTGCGGCCGCTCGGCGCCGAGAGGTACAGGTTCAGCGACTGCGCCTGGTCGATCCACTTCTGCCGGCGGCTGCCCGCCTCGATCAGCCACGAGCTGTCGACCTCGAACGCCGTGGCGTACAACGCCTTCAGGTACGGCGGCACCCGGTCGATCGCACCCAGGCTGCCGTCGTGCAGCTTCAGGTCCGAGATCATCTGCTCGTCCCACAGCTTGCGCTGCTTCAAAGCCCGCACCAGATCCGGGTTGATCACGGTGAAGTCACCGGACATGTTCGACTTCACGTACAGGTTGCGGTACAGCGGTTCGATCGACTGGTTCACGCCGGTGATGTTCGCGATCGTCGCGGTGGGCGCGATCGCCATGACGTTCGAGTTCCGCATGCCCTTGCGAGCCTTCTCGCGGATCCTCGGCCAGTCCATCGTGGACCCGCGGTCCTGCTCCAGCTCATCCTCGGCGCGTGTTTCGGCGAGGAGCTCGACCGAGTCGATCGGCAGGATCCCCCTGCTCCACAACGACCCCTCGAACGACCGGTACGCGCCGCGCTCCGCTGCCAGGTCAGCCGACGCCTCGATGGCGTAGTAGCTGATCTCCTCCATGCTGCGGTCGGCGAACTCGACGGCCTCCTTGCTCGCCATCGGCGTGCCGAGCGTGAACAGCGCGTCCTGGAAGCCCATCAGGCCCAGACCGACGGGCCGGTGCTTCAGGTTGGAGTTCCTGGCTTCCGGGATCGTGTAGTAGTTCACGTCGATCACGTTGTCGAGCATGCGCACCGCGGTGCGCACGGTCTTCTCGAGCCTCGCGTGGTCGATGCCCTGGTCCGTGACGTGCTGCGCGAGGTTGACGCTGCCGAGGTTGCAGACCGCGACCTCGTCGATCGTGGTGTTCAGGGTGATCTCGGTGCACAGGTTGGACGAGTGCACGACACCGTTGTGCTGCTGCGGCGACCGCAGGTTGCACGGGTCCTTGAACGTGATCCACGGGTGGCCGGTCTCGAACAGCATCGTGAGCATGCGCCGCCACAGGTCGACTGCCGGGAGGCGGCGGAAGACCTTGATCTCGCCGTTGTCGGCCTTCTGCTCGTAGGCGCGGTACTTCTCGGCGAACGCCGTGCCGAACGCGTCGTGCAGGTCCGGCACCTCGTCGGGGGAGAAGAGCGTCCACTGGCCGTTCGCGCGCACGCGGCGGAGGAACTCGTCCGGCACCCAGTTCGCCGTGTTCATGTCATGGGTACGGCGGCGTTCGTCGCCGGTGTTCTTGCGGAGGTCGAGGAACTCCTCGACGTCGATGTGCCAGGTTTCGAGGTACGCGCAGACGGCGCCCTTGCGTTTTCCTCCCTGATTCACGGCTACGGCCGTGTCGTTCGCGATCTTCAGGAACGGCACCACACCCTGGGACTTCCCGTTGGTCCCCTTGATGTGCGCCCCGATGCCCCGCACCGGGGTCCAGTCGTTGCCCAGCCCGCCCGCGAACTTGGACAGCAGCGCGTTGTTGCTGATGCCGTGGAAGATCGCGGCCAGGTCGTCGTCGACGGTGGTGAGGAAGCACGACGACAGCTGCGGGCGCGTGGTGCCCGAGTTGAACAGGGTCGGCGTCGAGCACATGAAGTCGAACGACGAGAGCAGCTCGTAGAACTCAATGGCGCGGGCGTTGCGGTCGTCCTCTTCCAACGCCAAGCCCATGGAGACGCGCATGAAGAACGCCTGCGGCAGCTCGTAGCGGCGGTCGTCGTGGTGCAGGAAGTAGCGGTCGTACAGGGTCTGCATGCCCAGGAACTGGAAGTTCAGGTCGCGCGAGGCGTCCAGAGCTTCGCCCAGGCGGGCCAGGTCGAAGTCGGCGAGGCGGGGGTCGAGCTGGCCGAACTCGATGCCGTCGCGGACGAACTGGGCGAAGTACGCGGGGTAGCGCTCGGTCATCTCGGCGTGCGACAGCGGTTCTCCGCAGGCCTCGGCGCGCAGCTTGTCCAGCAGCAGGCGGGCGCTGACGTAGGAGTAGTCCGGGTCGTGCTCGACCATGGTGCGGGCGGCCATGATCGGCGCCAGCGCCAGTTCGGCGTCGGTGATGCCGGCGTAGAGGGTGCGCTTGGTCTCGGCCAGGACCGCCTCGGCCGACGCGTTGGGCAGGTCGGCGCACGCTTCGTTGACGACCCCGGAAAGGCGGTCCAATGGGGTTGGGCGGTCGGGCACGCTCTCTCCTCCGAGATCTGCCCGAGGAAATGCGTGCGCGCGCCAGCGGACGACACCACTGGTGCACACAGCCGCCCTCCCTCGGGGCACCGTGTCGTGCGCGCAGGCTTGCGCGCACACCAGTGGCAGGTCTTCGGACTCGTGGGCGTCCTCCTCGCGCCTACCGGCCGTCGCTTCCCAGGTCGCGGGACCCAGTGCTTCGTTGACGGCTTTCGTTCCCACTCACCGCTGCGGGGCAGTCCCGGGTTCTCACCGGGTTCCCTCTTTCCTCACCTACCCGGTTGAGCCGAGTCGGTGAACCACCAGCGCGGCAGATACTACATGTGGTGGTGGGGTCTGGATCACCACCCAACATGCGCGTGTCGTGGGCTAGGGTCGGACACGTGGGTGATCTTCGGCCTCGGGTCGTCTTCGGTGCTCTGGTCGGCGCGGGACTCGCTTCGGCGTCCCTTTTCGTCGGCGCGGCGGCACCCGTGACGTGCGGTGTCCTGGCGGTGGCGGCGGTGCTGGTGATGATCACCACCCGGCGATCAGGGTCACCCCGAGAGTGATCATCACGGCGGCGATCAGGCCGTCGAGCGCCCGCCACGCGCGAGGCTTCGCGAACAGCGGGCTGAGCAGGCGCGCGCCGAACCCGAGCGCGACGAACCACGTGATGCTCGCGGTCACCGCACCGACTCCGAACAACCACCGGCCGGCCGCGATCGACCCGAGCAGCAGCAGTGTGTCGAGGTAGACGTGCGGGTTGAGCCATGTCAGCGCCAGCGCGGTCAGCACGGGCCGGCTGCTGGTCTCCGCCGCGGCGTTCAGCGCCGACGGCCTGAACGCCCGCCGCGCCGCGAGAAACCCGTATCCCAGCAGGAAAATTCCGCCGACGACGGCCGCGACGGTGATGGCCGCGGGGAACGCCCGCACGATCGCCCCGAACCCGGCGACGCCCACCGCGACGAGGATCGCGTCCGAGAGGGCGCACACGGCGACGACCTTCGCGACCGCGTGCCGCCGAAGTCCTTGGCGCAGCACGAAAGCGTTCTGCGCGCCGATTGCGACGATCAGGGTCATCATGGTGCCGAAGCCGAGCAGCAGGTCTCTCACGCGGTCCAAGGTATTGATGCGCTCTTGATGAGACCAGCTAAAGATTCTTACGTATCATTAGCTGTCGTGATGGATCTGGACCTGGTTCGGACGCTGCTCGCGGTCGTCGACGCAGGCACGTTCGACGCTGCCGCCGCCGCGCTGCACGTCACGCCTTCCGCTGTCTCACAACGCATCAAGGCGCTGGAGCAACGCACCGGGCGTGTGCTGCTGGTGCGGGCACGACCGGTGCGGCTGACCCCGTCGGGCGAGGTGATCGTCCGCTACGGTCGGCAACTGCTCGTCCTGGACCAGGACCTCGACGCGGCACTCGGCGAGGACGCCGTGGTGCGGGTGCCGATCGCGGTGAACGCCGACTCGCTCGCCACCTGGTTCCTGCCCGCCCTGCACCGGGTCTCGCCGGAGCTCAGGATCTCGTTCGACCTGCACCGCGAGGACCAGGACCACACGACGGCGTTGCTGAGGCAGGGTCAGGTGATGGCGGCGGTGACGTCCTCGCGTGAACCGGTCGCGGGCTGCTCGGTGACCAAACTCGGCGAGATCCGTTACGCGGCAATGGCCTCGAAGTCCTTTGTGGACCAGAACGAACGTGGCCCGTTGAAGTCGTGGTTGCCGGCAGCGCCGGTGATCGTGTTCGACCGCAACGACGACCTGCAGGACCGGTTCGTGCGCACGCTGACCCGTGGCCGCGGCGCCTCGGAACACCGCCACCACGTCCCGTCGTCCGAGGTGTACGTGCGGGCGATCGTGACCGGCCTCGGCTGGGGAATGGTGCCGCCGCAACAACTCCAGGCGGGCCTGGTCGACCTCGCGCCGGGCCGCACCATCTCCGTGCCGCTGTACTGGCAGCAGTGGAAGCTCGACTCGCCGGCACTGACCGCGGTCGCCGAGGCCGTGGCCGCCGAAGCGCGCGTGGCGTTGCGTTAGGGGTTAGCCTCCCAGGCATGACCGGCGAACCGATGAACCTCGACGGGAAGATCGCAGTCATCTACGGCGCGGGCACGATCGGCGGCGCGATCGCGAGTGCGTTCGCGCGGGCGGGAGCCGAGGTCCACCTGGCCGCCCGCACCGAGGCGTCGCTGAAGGCCAAGGCCGAGGAACTCGGGGTCGCATACGCCGTGGTCGACGCGCTCGACGAACGGAGCGTGGACGAGCACGCGGCGACGCTCGACCGGATCGACATCTCGGTCAACGTCATCTCCGACAACGACGTCCAGGGCACGCCGCTGCACGAGATGAGCGTCGACGACTACTTGAGCCCCGTCGTCACCAATGTCCGCTCGAAGTTCCTCACGGCCCGCGCCGCCGCCCGGCACATGATCAGGCAGGGCGGGGGAGTCATCCTGTTCTTCGGTGGCACGAGCGACGGTCGGGTGCACCGGCGCTGGCAGCTCGGAGGCCTGGTCGCGGCGTTCGACGCAGTCGAGGCGATGCGCCGTCAGCTCGCGGCCGAACTGGGCCCGCACGGCGTCCGGACGGTGACGCTGCAGACCGGCGGCATCCCGGAGTCCATCCCCGAGAGCTTCCGCGACCAGGTCGAACCCGACATCGTCGGCCAGACGGCGCTCGGCAGGGCGGCGACGCTGGAGGACGTCGGCAGGGCGGCGGTGTTCGCGGCCTCGGACTGGGGTCGCACGATCACCGGAGCGCAGGTCAACATCACGTGCGGCGCGATCCTGAGCTGAACCTGTCGAGTGCCTGGGTGGAACCTGTCGGGTTGCTGAACCCAGGAACCCGGCGCACCGGCCCCGGCGTTGTCCGGTATGTGCTGATACCTCGACTAGCCGCCGCCGGCGGTTCCCTCGCCGTCGTCGCGACGATCGCCATGGTCGGCGCGCTGGACCTGACGGTCGGGCCGCTGCGTCGCACGATCAGCGAGTACGCGCTGGGCGACTACCGCCCGGTGTTCGACGTCGCCGTGCTGCTGCTGGCCGTCGGATCGCTCGCGATCCTCGGCGTGCTGATCCACAAGGGGCTGGCGCGGTGGCGGTCGGCCGGTTCGATCGCGCTCGCCCTGTGGTCCGCCGGCCTGTTCCTCGTGGTGGCGTTCCCGAAGACGAACTGGGCGTTGGGCACCAACGAGCTGAGCGGCAGCATTCACCGGTTCGGCAGCATGGTCGCGTTCGTGAGCCTGCCGATCGCGATCATCGCACTCGCCCGGCCGTGGCTCAGGGACCACCTGTGGGGGCGACACGCCAGATGGACGATGGCGTCCGGTTTGTTGAGCGTTGTCGCATTCATGCCGCTGCTCTACGCCATTGTGCTGGGCATGGTCTCGGACGTTCGGTGGTGGCGCGTGTTCCCGTTGGGGTACATCGAGAGGATCTTGCTCATCGCCGAGGTCGGCGCCGTGCTCGTGGTCGGGCTGTGGGCCGTCGCGGCCAGTAGGGTTGCGCCATGGCGAGTTGGGGAGACCTCGCGGATTACGTCCGCGCCGAGTACGACGTCATCGAGGACCAGGGCGAGGAGCTGAGGATCCTCTTCACCTTCGGGGACGTGGAGGAGGACGAGGACGACCGCACCCAGGTCGTGATCATCGTCCGGGAAGTGCTCGACAAGATGCACGAGTGGGTGCAGATCGCCTCCCCGTGCGGGCTGGCGTCGCAGGTGGACCTCCGCACCGTCCTGGAGGAGGTGGGCAACTCCACCGTCGCGTGCGGTCTCGCGATCATGGGGGAGCACGTCGTGGTGCGGCACTCCTTGCCGCTCAAGGACCTCGACATCCACGAGTTCACCGACCCGCTCCAGCTGCTCGCCGGTACCGCGGACACGTTGGAAGAACAGTTCTGGGGAGGCGACGGCTACTGATGTTCGACCTGACTCCTGCGGCTGAGCAGCTCGCTGGCTTGGTGCGCAACGTGACGGACGGCGACCTCAAGGCGCCGACCCCGTGCCCCGGCTACTCGGTCGGCGACCTGCTGGACCACGTGAACGGCCTGTCGGTCGCGTTCACGATGGCGGCGCGCAAGACCCCGTTGGAGGGCACCGGTTCCGGCGACGCGGCCCGACTGCCGATCGACTTCCGCGAGTCCGTGCCGCAGCGGCTGGCCGAGCTCGCGACGGCCTGGCGCGAGCCGGAGGCGTGGGAGGGCATGACCCGCGCGGGCGGTGTCGACCTGCCCGGTGAGGTCGCGGCAGCCGTGGCGCTCGACGAGATCGTGCTGCACGGCTGGGACCTCGCGAAGGCGACCGGGCAGCCGTTCGAGGTCGAGGAAGGCCTGCTCCAGGTCGTCCACGGCTTCGTGTCGTCGATCGGCCCCGACGACCGCGACGGTTCCTTGTTCGGGGCGGCGGTCGAGGTCGACTCGAACGCGCCCCTGCTCGACCGTGTCCTGGGACTCAGTGGGCGCGATCCCGGGTGGAACCTAGGTTAGGCTCTCCTAATGTGAGAGCCATTACGGTGCAGGTTCGGGCAGGGCTGGGCGTCGGACGCCTGGCCGCCGCCATGGAGTCCCTGGTGGAACTGCATCCCGAGCTGTGTCGTTCCGGCTTCGCGCACCACGAGGTCGCCGATCCCGCCGCCGCCACCCCCGCCGCCCTCGCGGAGGCGGAGGCGGGGCTCGACCTGCGGGCCGGCGTCCTGATGCACGTGGTGTGGCTCGACGCCGGGCCCGCGCACTCCGGCCGGTTGGTGCTGGTGCTGCACGACATCGTGGCCGACCGGCTGCCCCGGATCCTGCCGTGGCTGGTGCGGGCGTGGAAGCAGCCGGCGTTCGTCAGCTGACACCGTTCGCTGCCAGTTGGTGGACAGGTGGCGCGAACGCGTTCCCCGTCCCGCCGCGCTCAGGGTCGTCGTGTGGAAGCCGGTCCAACGCTGACCTTGCGGGCCACGAACACGTACTCGCGCCCCGGCCGGTCCGGCGCGTCCCGCACGTCGACGACCTCGAAACCGGAACGGACCAGGCTCTGCTCGACCTCGGGCCGCGAGCGGAACCGCAGGGTCGAGTCCGAGGCGATCACCGACCCGTCGGTGAACCGGTAGCTGTGCCGGAAAGAGACGAACGGCAGGCTCACGTCGAGCAGTTCGAGCTGCTGCCGGACCCCGCCGCGCACCCTCGGTTCCGCCCGCGCCCACTCCTCCCAGGCGCGCTGCTCCGGCCGCCGGGTCTCGAACACGAAGTGGCCGCCGGGGCGCAACGCGGCCCGCACACCCCGCAGCGTGGCCTCCCAGTCGTCGCCGAGGAACACCTGGGCCACGTTCCCGGTCATCGTCGCGAGGTCGACCTGGAGCGAGGGCAGCGTCGTCGCGTCGCCGTGGATCCACGTGACCCGGGAGTCCTTGGCGCGCGCGAGTTCGAGCGACGCCAGCGCGGGATCCACGCCCACGACGGTGAGCCCGGCGTCCGCCAGCAACGTCCCGAGGCACCCGGTGCCGCAGCCGACGTCCAGCGCGCTCTTCGCCCTGAGCTCGGCGGCGATCCCCACGTACAGGTCCAGGTCGTCGCGCGCGCCGTCGAAGGCGTCGTAGACCCTTGCCAGTCGCGGATCGGCGAAAATCGCGTCAGGCATGCCACATCCTCGGTCCCACGACGAACGGCATCAGCAACTCGATCACCTCTCGGTCAGGCTTTCCGTACAGCTCTTCCTCCGCGACGCGCCGCGCGATGCCGGCCAGGAAGTCGGCCACCTGCACGCGGGCGTCGTACTGCGAGTCGACCAGGGTGAGGCTTTCGAGCCACGGCGCCAAGTTCTTGAGCTGCTGTATCCGGCCATCGGTCAGGGACAGCTGCTGGTCGTGCACGATCGACACCGGCCCTCCCCACTGGGCCACGGCCCGAAGGATAGCCGGGAACAACGGGTCGAGGTTCCCGCGAGGTCCCCTAGCGCGCAGCAGGTCGTTGTACAGCTCCAGAGGCCCGGTCACCGAACCGAACTCCGCCCGCACCCGCGAGGCCAGGAACCGCCGCTTGTCCACGAGCTGCACGCGGGCGCGACCGGCCAGCGGCCCGTCCGGCCCGAGGAACCACAGCAGCACCCAGCGGTTCTTCGTCCGCAGCAGGTGGTTCGCCTTGTACTCCAGGGCCGGCGACTTGATCATTTCGCGCAGCGTCTCGACACATCCCGAGGCCTCTGCCTCGGACAACGAGACGCCGGCGTGCGCGAAGACCGCCGTGACCCCGCCGACGAGCTTCTCGCCCTCGGACCCGGACTCGTCGCAGGCGATCTCCATCAGGACATCCGGAACACGGGCCCACGGGCGCGGAACGGCAGGCGCGCGCCCGCCGGTATCAGGAACGCGTGCTCGCGGCGGATCCGCAGCACGTCGCACCAGCCGTCGGTGATGACCAGGACCGGGCCGCTCGCGGGGAAGTCGCCGGCGCGGTCGAGCAGGTCGATGCCGGGCTGCAGCACCGTGCCCCCGCGCCCGCGCACCGTCACCCGTCCCGCGATGTCCTCCACGGGCACATATCCGGCGTCGTATGCCATCGCGTCACAGAAAACCACGCGTGCGGCGGGTACGTCACGTGCCGCGGCGTAGGAGGCGATCGCGCCGAGAGCCTTGCCCAGCAGCTTGGGGTCCATCGAACCGGACGTGTCGAGCACTACGCCGAACGTCGGCCGCGATTCCAGCGTCTCCGGCCGCACCCAGCCGGGCCGCGGAATGTCCGGAGTGGACGCTTGCCGCCGGGACGCACGCGCGTAGGTGCGCCGCTTCTCCACCGCCGGAACGAACTCCTCGAACCACCGCGCCAGCTGGGCGTCCCACGACAACGGAGGGTGCTCCAGCGCCCGGATCTCCTCGACCAGCCCGGCGGGCAGGAGCCCGCGCGCGGACGTGTGATGGCCCAGCCCGGTCAGCAACGCACGCCGGTAGAACTCGTCCAGGTCGGTGACGTCCGCGGGCCCGCGCAACGGTTCACCGAGCAGGTCGCCCTCGTGGTGGCCCCGCAACGTGAGCAGCTTGCGGTACCGCCGCAGGTCCACCGCGATCCGGTCGTACACCGACTCCGCTGACAGGCCGCGCAGCTCGGGATCGTGCAGCACGCCCTCCGGTGCCGTGCCGACGCCCATCTCGACGAGCCAGCCGTTCACCACGAAGTCCGCGGCGACGTTCCACAGGTACGGGTCGCGCCCGCCGACCCGGTCGCAGTGGCGCAGCGCGGCGTGCAGCATCTCGTGCGCGAGCACGAACCGCCACTCCTGCGCCGACAGGCCCGCCAACGGGTTCACGTAGATCTCGGCCGAGGCCGTGGACACCGCCGCGATCGAGATGTTCCAGCCGCGCGCCAGTTCGGCGTCCGCCACGACCGTCATCGTCGACGCCAGCGCGCCCAGCAGTGGATAGGACGACACGAACCAGCCGAGCGCGAGCTGCCACTGCGTCCTGACCGGCCGCTCGTCGGTCAGCGACGACCGCGCGCCCCCGGCCACGTCGATCGCGGCGACGGCGGCGTTGGACAGCCCGGCGGCGAACCGCTGCGCCCACTTCTCCGGATCCGCGGACCCGCCACCGCGCACGCACCTGTCCGGCTCCCACGAGGACGGGCGCGTTCCGAACTTCAGCGCGGGCTGGAAGTCGAGCACGTCCGCGCACGAGTGCGTGCCGAATCCGAGGTGCAGCAAGCAATGCGCGAACACCCACGCCCACTCGTCCTCGGTCGCCTTCCTCGTCGGATGGGCGAACAACGAGCCGTCCAGCGAGATGTCCGCCCACGGGTGTTCGGACTGCCGGCGCACCCACGTGCCGAGCGCGTCGAACAGCGGATGAGAGTCGATCCGCTTGTCCGCCGCGGCGAACGCCAGCGCGGCGGGGTCGACGTGGGCCTTGCGCGAACGGCGGCTCATGCGCGGGCCGCGACCAGCCGGGGCAGGTCGCGGGTGACCTCGACGAGGAACCACGCGGGCAGCACGGGGTTGCCGTCGTCGTCGGCCGCGATCACCATCTGCGCGATCTCCAGCGACAGCTCGGCCAGTTCCAGCAGCAGCGCCTTGCCGCGGTGCGCGAGCTGCTTGCCCGCCGCGGACGCGTGCGCCTTGTCGTGCGGCAGCTCCTTCACCAGCCGCGCGCGGAACGCCTCGCCCAGGAAGTACAGCAGGTCCCGGTCCCGGGGAGCCGACGGCCAGCGGGCGTCCCCGCGCAGCACGGCCTCCAACCCGAACGCGTTGCGCACCGTCTTCACGTACGCCTTGAACATCGAGGCGTGGTGTGCGGTGACCGTTCCGAAGGCCAGCACTCCCAGCAGGTCCTCGGAGATGTCGTCGCCGAACGAGCGCAGCGCGTCGGAGAGCATGTGCCAGCCACGCGGCGTGGAGAACGTCTCCTCGACCTTCGGGGCCGCGCTCCACAGGTGGTCCGGGCGCTGCGTCAGGTAGTCCAGCACCCACGGGTGGATGTCGCTCTCCCGCGCCCACGCCAGCCAGTCACGCGCGGACGCCGTGAGGTGCACGTGGATCATGCGGTTGACGAGCGCGGACGCCATCGGGCGCGCCAGGGCGTTGTCGGCCGCCCGGTTGCCGGCCCCGATCACGATGGAGCCCCGGGGCAGTTCGTAGGAGCCGATCCTGCGGTCGAGGATCAGCGAGTAGAACGCCTTCTGCACCTCGGGGGAGCTCGCGTTGAGCTCGTCGAGGAACAGGCAGTAGGGGTCGTGCCGCGCGATCGACTCCGGCGGGGCGAACCGCGATCGGCCACCGACCAGTTCCGGAACTCCGATGAGGTCCTCCGGCGCGAGCTGCGTGCCCAGCAGCGTGACGCACTCGAGGCCCAGCTCGGCGGCGAACTTCCGGACGAGTGAGGACTTGCCGATACCCGGTGCTCCCCAGAGGAAGACCGGTCGGACGACGGCGACGTGCAGCAGCACCTCCGGGAGCTGTGCTGGTGTCACGGTGGTTGTGGATCGCATGAGGGCTCGAGGATGCCTGATCGTCGTGTTCCGGTCGCCCGAATTTGTTGACACGGGCAGTGGTCCAGTGCTGTGATGCAAGCCACCACTGATAGGAAACCTTCTTAACTAAATCGCCGCCGCGCCCTGCAGTCCCTCTTGCCCAGGAGGCTCCCTGTGGTCAGACCCCTGATGTTGGTCGTCCCAGCAGCACTCGCAGTCGCTGTCGTCCCGGCCGTGGCCAACGCCGCCGTGGTCCAGTACCAGGCGGAGAGCGCGACCATCTCCAACGGCCTCGTCGAGTCGAACCACGCCGGCTTCACCGGCTCCGGTTTCGTCAACTACGACAACGAGGTCGGCAGCTCCGTCGAGTTCACCGTGAACGCGGGCACCGCCGGTCCGGCGACGCTCACGTTCCGGTTCGCCAACGGCCAGACGGCGAACCGCCCGATGGACATCTCGGTGAACGGCTCGGTGGCGGCGAGCCAGCTCTCGTTCCCGAGCACGGGCGCGTGGACGACGTGGACGACCAAGTCCACGACCGTCACCCTCAACGCGGGCTCGAACAAGATCAAAACTGTCGCGACGACGGTCAACGGCGGCCCGAACCTGGACCGGATCGACGTCGACGCCGGGTCGGGCACGCCGGACACCACGGCCCCGTCGGTTCCCGGCAACCTGCGCTCGACCGGCACCACGGCGACCTCGGTGTCACTGGCGTGGAACGCGTCCACCGACAACGTGGGCGTGACCGGGTACGTGCTGTCCAACGGGCAGACGGCAACCGGCACCACGCACACCGTCACCGGCCTGACGCCGGACACCGCGTACACCTTCACCGTGCAGGCGCGGGACGCGGCGGGCAACCTGTCCGGCGCGTCGAACTCCCTCTCGGTGCGCACCCAGCCGGGCACGCCCGGCGGCACCAGGCCGCACGACATCAACGGCCTGCTACGGGTGTGCGGTGTGCAGCTCTGCAACCAGTACGGCAAGCCGATCCAGTTGCGCGGCATGAGCACGCACGGCATCCAGTGGTACCACCAGTGCTCCAAGTCCCAGTGGTGGGACGCGCTGGTGAACGACTGGAACGCGGACTTCATCCGCGTCGCCATGTACATCCAGGAGGACGGGTACGAGACCGACCCCCGCAAGTTCACCGACATGATGCACGGCTACATCGAGGAAGCCACGCGCCGCGGCATCTACGTCCTCGTCGACTGGCACCAGCTCTCGCCCGGTGACCCGAACTACAACCTGTCCCGCGCCAAGACGTTCTTCACGGAGATCGCCAACCGGCACAAGGACAAGACCAACATCATCTACGACATCGCGAACGAGCCGAACGGCACGTCGTGGTCGAGGGTGAAGTCCTACGCCGAGCAGATGATCCCGGTCATCCGCACCATCGACCCGGACAGCCTCATCGTCTCGGGCACGAACGGCTGGTCGACGTTCGGCCACTCCGACGGCGACTCGCCGTCCGAAGTGCTGAACAACAGGGTCAACGCGACCAACTTCATGTACTCGTTCCACTTCTACGCCCAGGCCCACCGGGACGAGTACCTGAGCGTCCTGGACCAGGTGTCGAGCCAGGTCCCGGTGTTCGTGACCGAGTTCGGCACGCAGGCCGCGTCCGGTGGTGGGTCGAACGACTTCACCATGTCGCAGAAGTACATCGACCTGATGGCGCGCAAGAAGATCTCGTGGGCCAACTGGAACTTCTCCGACGACGGCCTGACGGGTGCGGTGTTCAAGACCGGCACCTGCTCGGGCACTACGTTCGCGGGCACCGGTGTGCTGAAGCCGGCCGGTGTGTGGGTGCGCGAGCGCATCCGGACGCCGGACAACTTTCCGACGTCTTGAGTTGAACTGAGCGGGGGTGTGGCCGCGTGCGGTCACACCCCCGCTCTGCTACGTCAGGGGCCAGGTGTGGACGGGTTCGTTGGCGTGCATCAGGTCCACGTAGGTCCGCAGCATCGTGCGCAACGCGTCCGCCCGGTCCATGTGCGTGTGGTCGTAGTGCCGGTGGAACTCCCGCGCCTGCCAGGTCGCCCCGTTCACCCCGCTCAGGCACCGCTGCTCGATGACGCCCAGTAAACGATCCCGCTCGGACGATTCGACGCCCCACCGGATCAGGCCCTCGTGCGCCAGCGGCAGCAACCGGCGCAGCACCAGCTCGACCACCGGCACCGTGCCGACGCCGGGCCAGTACATCTGCGCGTCCATGCCGTTGCGCGAGGCGGCGTTGAAGTTCTCCTCCGCCGCCTGGAAGCTCATCTGCGACCACAGTGGACGTTCGTCCTCGGCCAGCGCGCGCACCAGGCCGAAGTACAGCGCCGCGTTGGCCAGCGTGTCCACGACGGTCGGGCCGGCGGGCAGCACCCGGTTCTCCACGCGCAGGTGCGGGCGGTCGCGCACGACGTCGTAGACCGGCCTGTTCCAGCGGTAGATGGTGCCGTTGTGCAGTTTCAGCTCGCTCAACGAGGGCGTGTCGCCCTTGTCGAGCACGGCCAGCGGGTCCTCGTCGTCGGTGATCGGCAGCAGCGCGGGGAAGTAGCGGACGTTCTCCTCGAACAGGTCGAAGATCGAGTTGATCCACCGCTCGCCGAACCACACGCGCGGCCGCACGCCCTGGGCCTTCAGCTCGTCGCCGCGGGTGTCGGTGGCCTGCTGGAACAACGCGATGCGGGTCTCGCGCCACAGCTCCTTGCCGAGGAAGAACGGCGAGTTCGCGCCGACCGCGACCTGCACGCCCGCGATGGCCTGGGCCGCGTTCCAGTAGGCGGGGAACTGCTCGGGACTGACCTGGAGGTGCAGCTGGGTGCTCGTGCACGCGGCCTCGGGGACGATCGAGCTCGCCGTGAGGTGCAGGCGTTCGACGCCGTCGATGGAGATCTGCAGGTCCTCACCGCGCGCGGCCAGCACCTGCTCGTTGAGCAACGCGTAGCGCGGGTTGCCCGAGAGCAGGTCCGGCGAGATGTCACTGGAGCGCAGGGTCGGCAGGATGCCGTTGATGACCATGTGCGCGCCGACCTCGCGGGCCTTCTGCTCGGCGTCGTTGAGGCTGCGCCGGACCGTCTCCTCGAACGCCGTGATGCCGCCGCCCGCGAGCCGGCGCGGAGCCACGTTGATCTCGATGTTCCACTGGCCGAGCTCGGTCACGAAGTCGGGATCGTCGATGACGTTCAGCGCTTCGTGGTTCTTCATGGCGGGGTCGCCGTGCTCGTCGATCAGGTTGATCTCGATCTCGAGGCCGGTCATCGGCCTCTCGAAGTCGAACCTCGCTTCACGCAGCATCCGCGCGAACACGTCGAGGCACCGGCGCACCTTGGTGCGGTACCGCGTGCGGTCCTCGCGCGTGAACTCGTGCTTCGCGACGTCCTCGCCCATGGTGGCCTCCCGGCGGTCGAGGGTTCAGCCCACCACTCTGCCCCATGATTGATCAAGCCGACAGTCGTGTGTCTTGTTCCGGATCTAAACGGACAGCTCTCCCGCAGGCACCGCGATGGCCGTGACCAGGATGTCGCCCTGCACGAGCCAGCGGCCGTCGAACCCCGCGATCGGGGTGTCGGCCAGCAGGACGCGGCTGTGGAACGTGCCGTCGGCGTCGAGGGTGATGTCCGCGTCCTCGAAGCCGAGCCAGCGCTTCGTGACCGGGAACCAGGCCTTGTAGGTGGTCTCCTTGGCGCTGAACAGCAGCCGGTCCCAGCAGATCTTCGGGTCGGCTGCCCGCAGCCCCGCCATCCTGCCGATCTCGGACGGGATCGCGATCGCGCCCAGCACGCCGTCCGGCGCGGGCTTGTGCGGTTCGGCGTCGATGCCGATCGTCGCGAAGTCCGTGCTCCTCGCGAGCGCCGCGGCCCGGTACCCCGCGCAGTGCGTGAGGCTGCCGACCACGCCCTCCGGCCACAGGGGCTCGCGCTTCGGGCCCGGCAGGATCGCGGCGGGTTCGACGTCGAGGGCGCGCATGGCCTCGCGGGCGCACGCGCGGACCGTGCTGAACTCGGAGCGGCGCTTGGGCACGGCGTTGCCGAGCCGCGCCTCCTCCTCGGGGAAGAGCTCGACCGGTTCGTCGTCGTGGTACCGCTCGGCCACCGCGATGGGCGGGGGGAACAGCTGTTCCAGCACTTACGACTCCCGCAGCACGTCGTGCAGCTTCACCTGGGTGGTGCCGCGTGGTTTCCACTCGCGCGGGTAGCCGAGCGAGACCTCGTCGAAGCGCACGCCGTCGTGGTGCGTCGTGCGGGGGATGTGCAGGTGGCCGTAGACCATCTCGACCACGTTGAACCGCTTGTGCCAGTCGGCGGTCAGCGTGGTGCCGCACCAGAGCGCGAACTCGGGGTAGCGCAGCACGAACGTGGGGTCGCGGACGAGTGGGTAGTGGTTGATCAGCACGGTCGGCCCGTCGACCGCCGCCAGCCGCTCCTCGGTCTCCCGCACCCGCGCCTGGCACCACGCCTCACGGGACGGGTACGGGTCGGGGTGCAGGAAGTACTCGTCCGTGCACACCACGCCCGCCTCGTGCGCGATGGCGAGGGCCGACTTCACGTCCGTGGCACCCTGCGGCCGAAAGGAGTAATCGTAGCCCAGGAAGAGCGGACAGACGGTGACCGGGCCCTGGGGACCGTCGAAAGTGACGTACGGGTCCTCCGGCGTGATCACGTCGAGGCTGCGGCACAGCTCCACGAGCTGCTTGTAGCGCATCTCGCCGCGGGACTGGTTCGGGTCGTCCTTGGTGGTCCAGAGCTCGTGGTTGCCCGGCGACCAGATGAGCTTCGCGAACTTCGGGCGGAGCGTCCTGAGCGTCCATTCGATGGAGTCGAACTTCTCCGCCACGTCCCCGGCGATGATCAGCCAGTCGGCCGGGTCCGCCGGGGCGATCGCCGCCACGACATCGCGGTTGTCCTGGTAGGAGACGTGCAGGTCGCTGGTGGCCAAGAGCTTCACGCCTCGACGGTAACCGGGGCGTCAACGAAGGATGATCGGCGCCCGGTGGAGTGACCGGTGCCCCACTCGATCGTGGGAGCGGTACCACGACCGGTTATCCGTTCGTCGCAGACAGTGCGCCACTCGTCTCAACAGGGCGAGCCGTGCGTCGCCGTCGTGACGCCGCTCGTCGCCTTTCATGGCCTACCTACTTACCTGTTTTCCGGCCGCCTTCTTACTGTGAGCGCTGTCACCTGACGGAAAAAGTCCTGGCGGAGGACCACACGATGACCGACTCACAGTTCGCTCGCACCCCGGACCCGCGGCTCGCGCGGCAGGTCCCGCCCCGTCAGGTGCCTGGGCGTCCCGTCCCCCCGCGCCAGCCGGTGGTCCCGCCGCGCCAGGCAGCCGTGGGCCAGGCCCCGGTCCGCTACGGCCAGCCGGTCGACCCCCGCCTCGCGGGCACCCCGTCGTTCCGCCGCACGGTGGGCGCCGAGATCGCCCGCCACGCGCAGCAGCAGACCTACGCGGTCCCGCAGCGCCGCACCACGGCCGAGGACACGGCCCTGGCCACCCTGCTCCGCTCCCGTCAGCGCGCCGAGTCCGCCCGCCAGGACCCGCGGCCCGCCGACGTGACGTCCCGCGACTCGTGGATGCGCGCCTCCGCGTGGCCCGAGACCGCGGTCGAGTCGAGCCGCGGTGACGTGATCGAGCAGCTGTCCGCGCGACTGGTGTCCGCGAACCTGTGGGCCGTGATCGAGCCGCTGATCCCGCCGGCCAAGGTCCGGCGCCAGGGTGGCGGCCGCGGCCGGGTCTGCAACCGGTCGGTGTTCACCGCGATCGTGTTCGTGCTGTCCTCCGGGTGTGCCTGGAGGCACCTGCCCGCGTCGTTCGGGGTGACCGTGCCGACCGTGCACCGCCGGTTCCAGGAGTGGACCGACATGGGCCTGTGGGTCCGGCTCCGCCGCGCCGCCGCCGAGGGCGCCTGCGGGACCGAGGAGCTCGACTGGATCCGCGCCGTGCTGGACGCCGCCGACCGCCGGGCCACGAAGGCCGCCGGCTGAGTCCCTCCCCACTTCGCCGGAGTCACCCTGCACAAGGGTGGCTCCGGCGTTTCCGTGCGCTCACATGCCGTTGATGCCCGCGTGGTACTTCGGCACCCGCACGGTGATCTTCGTGCCCAGCCCGCACGCCGTCTCCACGACCAGGCCGTACTCGTCCCCGTAGACCCGCCGCAACCGCTCGTCGATGTTCCCGAGCCCGATGCCCGCGGACTCGTCCACCTGCCCGGCGAGCGTGCGGCGCAGCTTCTCGGGGTCCATGCCGATGCCGTCGTCCTCGATCGTGATGTGGGCCTCGGCGCCGCCGTCGTTCGCGTAGATCTGGATGTGGCCGGGCTCGACCTTGCCCTCCATGCCGTGCCGGACGGCGTTCTCCACCAACGGCTGCAGGCACAGGAACGGCACGGTCACCGGCAGCACCTCGGGCGCCACCTGCAACGTCACCTTCAGCCGCTCGCCGAACCGGGCCCGCTCCAGCGCCAGGTACTGGTCGATCGACCGCAGCTCCTCGGCCAGCGTCGTGAAGTCGCCGTGGCGGCGGAACGAGTACCGGGTGAAGTCCGCGAAGTCCAGCAGCAGGGTCCGGGCGCGCTCCGGGTTCGTGCGGACGTAGGAGGCGATGGCGGACAGCGAGTTGTAGATGAAGTGCGGCGAGATCTGGGCGCGCAGTGCCCGTACCTCGGCCTCCACCAGCCGCGTCCGCGACCGGTCCAGCTCGGCCAGTTCCAGCTGACCCGCCGCCCAGCGCGCCACCTGGTTCGTCGCCCGCACGAGTCCGGCCGAGGCCTCGCGGGAGTAGGCCGCCAGCGTGCCGACCACCCGGCCCTCGACGGTCAGCGGGGCGACGACGGCGCAGTTGATCGGGCAGTTCGGTTCGGTGCAGCCGATGTCGAACGCCTGGGTGCGGCCGGTCAGGAAGACGTCCTCGGCCTGCGCCATGGCCTCGTGGGCGTGGTGCTCGGACACGCCTTCCCACGCGATGATCTCGGTCTCGTCGGTCAGCGCGAGGGCGGGTGTGTCGAGCAACGTCCGCAAATGCCTCGCCGACTTCTTGGCCGCGTCCGGGACGAGGCCCGCGCGCAGCGGAGGTGCGGCGGACCACGCCGTGTGGAGGGTCTCGTAGGTGACGCGCTGGGCCTCGGTCGAGAGCGAGTGCTTGTTGCGCGTGCCCCGCCACAGGACGAGGACGGCCGCCCCGCCGACGATCAGGATCGCGGCGGCGGTGAGGAAGTCCTGCATTTCACGTCACCTTCTAACTGCGCTCTTCGCCCGAGGAGGGACCGGAGCCGTCCAGCCCGAGGTTCTCGGGCGCGTGGAGCCTGACCATCGTGCGCTGCACGCCCGGCGGCACGTGCCGTTGGGTGAGCAGCGAGACCACGTACATCACCGAGAAGCCGAGCGGGACCGTCCACGCGGCGGGACGCGAGAGCAGGATCTCGTACCAGGCGTCGCCGGTGTCGGTGAACATCGTGACGAGGCCCGCCGTCAACGCCGGCACGCCGCCCGCGAGCATGCCCGCGATCGCACCGGCCGTCGTGATGCGACTCGACCAGATGCCCAGCATCAGCAACGGGCACAACGAGGACGCGGCGACGGCGAACGCGAGGCCGACCATGTCCGCGACGGGCATGCCGGTCGACACGAACGTCATCGCGAGCGGCACCAGGCCCGCGAGCACCGTGGAGATCCGGAAGCCGCGCACGCCGCCCAGCCGCAGCACGTCCTGGGAGAGCACTCCTGCGAGCGACACCACCAGGCCCGACGACGTGGACAGGAACGCCGCGAACGCGCCTCCCGCCACCAACGCGCCGAGCAGCTCGCCGCCGATGCCGTCGATCATCCGCGTCGGCAGCACGAGCACCACCGCGTCGGTCTGGCCGGTCATCAGCAGCTCGGGGGTGTAGAGGCGGCCGAGGGCGCCGTACATCGGTGGCATCAGGTAGAAGACCGACAGCAGGCCCAGCACGATCAACGTCGTGCGGCGCGCCGCCGTGCCGTTCGGGTTGGTGTAGAAGCGCACGATCACGTGCGGCAGGCCCATGGTGCCCAGGAACGTCGCGATGATGAGCGAATAGGCCCCGTACAACGGGAAGTCCTGGCCGCTCGACATCGGCAGCGACCACATCTCGTTGGTGTTGTGCGCCATCGTGGACAGGTGCGGGACCGGCGCGTCCTTCGGGAACGTGAACTCCGAGCCCTGCCCGATGCGGTGGTATCCCTCGGGCAGCACCACCACGGTGTTCTCGACCCGTGCGCCGTCGATCTCGCCGGTACCCCTGATGGAGATGAACTCCTCGGCGTGGATCGTCGTCGAGCGCTGGAAGACGACCTCGGTGTCCTGCCGGAACACCGGGTACTCGGGCTCGGTCAGCGAGTCGGCGCCGTGCACCTGCCACACGACGATCAGGAACACGATCGGCACGGTGATCGCGGTGAGCTTGAGCCAGTACTGGAAGGCCTGCACGAACGTGATCGACCGCATCCCGCCGGACATCACGTTCGCCGTCACGACCGCCGTGACGATCAGCGCGCCCACCCAGTCCGGCGCGCCCGTGACCGTGTTCAGCGTCAGGCCCGCGCCTTCCAGCTGCGGCAACAGGTACAGCCAGCCGATCGCGAGCGCCAGGACCGACGCGACCGCCCGCACGGTGCGGGACCGGAAGCGGGCCTCGGCGAAGTCCGGCAGCGTGTAGGCGCCGGACCGCCTCAGCGGCGCCGCGACCATCGTCAGCAGCACCAGGTACCCGGCGGTGTAGCCGACCGGGAACCACAGCATGTCCGGCCCGTAGGCGAAGATCAGCCCGGCGATGCCGACGAACGACGCCGCCGAGAGGTACTCACCGCCGATCGCGGAGGCGTTCCACCACGGCGAGACCGTGCGGGAGGCGACGTAGAAGTCGGACGTCGTGCGGGAGACGCGCAGTCCGTAGGCGCCGACCAGGATCGTGCCCAGGGCGACGACCACCACCGCCACGATGGCGTACCCACTCGTCATGGACGTTCGACCAGCTCCGCGAACTCGCGCTCACTGCGCTCGGCCTGGCGCACGTAGAACCAGCCGGCCAGCAGCAGCATCGGGCACGTCGCCACGCACAGCAGGAACCACGGCAGCCCCAGCCCGAGGATCCGGAACCTGCCGAGCTCCGGCTCGATCGCGAACAGCAACGGCAACAGCGCCAGCGCCCCGGTCGCCACCAGGCACACCGACAGGCCCAGCCGCCGTTGCGCGCGGATCAGCGTGCGCATGTAGACGGCACCGAGCTCGCTCTGCTCGTTGATCTCGCGCGTGCCGGGGTAGGGGCGGCGCGCACGGGGTGCCCGCGTGCGCGGGCTCGTCACCACCACGCGCTGAGTCGGCTTCGGGTCCGGTCTCCTGGGTGGCGGCGTCGTCACGACCCGAGCCCGTTCCTCGGTTGCAGGACACCGGCGGGACCGGCCACCGGCGCGGGCCTGGCGCGGCGGACGAGCAGTTGCCGCAGGTGGCGGGCGTGGCGGCGGCTGACCGGCAGCACCGCGCCGCCGATCGTGACGCTCAGGTGGCCGTCCTCCAGCCGCAGCTCGTCGATGTGGCCGAGAGACACCAGGTGGCTGCGGTGGATGCGGACGAACCCGGCGCTGCGCCAGCGTTCCTCGAGGCCGTTCAACGCCGCGCGCACCAGGCCGCTGCCGGTCGCGGTGTGCAGGCGGGCGTAGTCGCCGTGCGCCTCCACGTACCGGATGTCGGCGAGGCGGATGAACCGGGTGACGCCCCCGAGCTCGACGGGGATGACCTCGTCACCCATCTCCGGCGGCGTGGAGCCGGCGGGCTGCGCGGGCGGCGGGGTGGTGGGTTCGGCCGCGGTCTTGGAGTCCCACACCTCGTGCACGATGCGGTGCACGGACTCCGCGAGCCGTTCCTGACGCACCGGCTTGAGCAGGTAGTCGAGCGCCTTGAGCTCGAACGCCTCCACGGCGGGCTGCTGGTGCGCCGTCACGAACACGACGGGCGGCGGCTGCGCGAAGCGCGAGAGCACGCGGGCGAGGTCGAGACCGTCGAGCCCGGGCATGCGGATGTCGAGGAAGACCGCGTCCAACGGCTGACCGGCGTCCATCGCGCGATGCAGCACCCGCAGCGCCTTGGTCGCGTCGGTGACCGCTTCCACGTGGGCGATGCGCGGATCGGAGCGCAACAGGTAGGTGAGGTCTTCCAGCGCCGGTGCCTCGTCGTCGACCGCGAGCACCCGCAGCGAGCGCTCGAGGCTGCCGCGTCGATCCGGCCCCTCGCAGATGGGGCAGGGCAGACCTGAGGTCATTCGAGATCGAGTCCAAACTGTGTACGGCCGATCCTCACGTGGCGCGATTGGACCACGTTCGGTCATCGCGCGCCTGGTGAGCCGAGGGCGTCGGATACGCGATCATGCCCCCTCACGGAGGGTGATCCGCTGCGGGGGTCCGGTTGCACAGCGTGCGCACGAAAAGAACGAGCACCCCCTCCGGCCCCGGAAACGCCGATCGGCCGCATCATCCGCCAGGATCAGGACGAGCGGGAACCCTCCGATCGGGTGTCAGGATTGCCGGATCGCGCGCGGCTGAGCCGCCAGCGCGTCACCCAGCGTGATCTCCAGCTCGATGAACGACTCCTCGGCACGTCGGGCGGCCACGCTCACGGAGGCGGCGGCGGCCGGGCCGATCAGTCTGCGGGTGGGAGCGCGCAACGCCTGGATCGCCTCGGACCACTGGTTCGAGAGCTTCGCGAGACCGCTCAGCGTGTCCACGAGCTCCTCGGTGTTGTCCGGCGGCGACTCGACGATCTCCGCCAGCCGGTCGCGCAAGGCGTCCAGTGCCGGGTCCACTTCAGTCCTCCAGACAGGCCGCGCCAGCCATTTATGCCACTGGGCGACACCATATCCCGACCACTGTGGCCCAGTGCAATGATGTTGCCCCCAACGGCGCCACGCGGTCAATCGATTGCGCATTCCGTCTCACCAGGCGCTTGTCTCACTTGGCGCGCAGTTTCGGCGGTAGTCCGAAAAGCACGCGGTTTCGCGTGGTAAGAGTTGTGCACGGCCGATCTGGGGGATGCGGTGAACTATTTCGTGATTCAGGACGGTGGTCCGGTTCCGCGCGCTCTGGTGCGGGTGGACGGTCACCGGGAACAGAAGCTCGCCGGCACGGGGGAGTGGGCCGACTGCGCTGTGCTCGCCGCACCCGAGCCGGGGTGGACCGTGACGCAGGTCGAGAGTCACACGTTCTACGACCACGTGTACGAGGCCATGCGCGAGGCACGGGCCGGGTTGCCGTGCGTGGCGGTGTCCTCGACGACCTACCTGATCGACGAGTTCGTCAACGTGACCGCGGTGATGCGCCGGCGGGACGGCGTCGAGGAGTGGCTCGGGCGGGAGAACGTCTGGCAGGCAGCGGACCCCGGCGGGGAAGTCCGGCTGCCCATCAGCGAGGAGGAGCTCGAGCGCCTCCAGTGGATCGCCACGCGGCCGTCGTGGTTCGTCGTGCGCGAGACGAACGGCCGGGTGCACGCCGTGGTCAGGAAGATCCCGTCGGCGGAGGAGGCCTACACCCGCGACCTGCGCTGGGAGCCGTCCGACCTGCTCGGCCGGGAAGACCTGCGGATCGAGGAGGTCCATCGCGCCGAGACGGCCCTGGAGCAGATCGAGCTGGAGGTGTACCGGGAGCGGAACCGGGGGCCGGACGAAACCGAGTACTTCACGGTGGAAGGCCGGAGCTACTACCCGCGGGACGTCTTCTGCGTGATCAGGCGGACCTCGGCGGGAGAGGAGGTCCACGCCGGTGCGTCCGGCTGGGTCCCCTCGGAGCTGCTCGCCGAGGTGGAACAGGGCTGGCACGTGTTCTACCGCCATCGCGCCGTGTCCGCGGAGGAAGCCGGGGCGGTCATCGCGGCACGGTCCGGCCGCCGGAGTTTCCTCCTGCTGGACGCACCGGGCGAGCTGCCGCTGCCGCTCGCGGTGGTCCGGGTCGACGGAGAGCGGGAGGAGGCGTTCACCCGCGACCTGGCGTGGGGTCCGTCGACCCTGCTGACGCGGACCGCGGAGCAGCCGGGGGTGCGGGTCGAGGAGATCCCGCCCGCTTTCGAGGTGAGCAGGTTGTTCATGATGTCCACCCGGATCCGCCATGAGAGGCAGGGGAGCGAGTGGCCGCACGACGGGCACTGGTACTTCGCCTTCTTCACCAGCCAGGCCGCCGCGCTCGATCTCACGAACGTGCTCTGGCTGCACCGGACGGAGGCCGGGCGGACGGGCATTGGAGACGATTACCACGGCGACGGCGGGTGGCGCTCCACGCGCTGGGCGTTGGAGGACTACGACCGGGGCAAGCGGGACGAGGAGTACCTGCCGGTCAGCCCGGACGAGGCCCGGCGGCTGATGAAGCTCCTCGACGCCCGCTGACCGTCAGAGGCGGCCGACGTCCGTGATCGTCACGACCGCCTCGCCCAGCTCGTCCGACGCCGCCAGGTCGACCTCGGCGTTGAAACCCCAGTCCTTGTCCCCGGCCGGGTCCTCGAAGATCTGCCGGCACACCCAGCGCTCGCGCTCGACGTTGATGATCAGGAACGCCGGGCCGCGCGCGTTCGGGCCCGCGCCCAGGTCGGAGTGCTCCTCGAAGTACGGCTCCAGCGCGTCCATCCACTCCTTGGCCGTCCAGCCCGACTCGTGGTCGAGCTCGCCCAGGGAGTACCAGTCGCGCTTGGCCGCGAGCTCCACGCGGCGGAACAGCGCGTTGCGGACCAGCACGCGGAACGCGCGGACGTTGCGGGTGACGGCGGGCGGGAGGTCGACGCGGACCTCCTCGACGGGCGCGTCCGGGTTGGTGAGCTTCTCCCACTCGTCGATCAGCGACGAGTCGACCTGGCGGACGAGCTCGCCCAGCCACGCGATCAGGTCGTTGAGCTCCTCGGTCTTCGCCTCGTCCGGCACCGTCTGCGACAGCGTCTTGTAGGCGTCGGCCAGATACCGCAGCACGAGGCCCTCGGAGCGGGCGAGGCCGTAGAACGCCACGTACTCCGTGAACGTCATCGCGCGCTCGTACATGTCGCGCACGACGGCCTTGGGGGACAGGTGGTAGTCGCCGACCCACGGGTGGCCGCGGCGGTAGGTGAAGAACGCGGCCTCGAGCAGCTCGTTGAGGGGCTTCGGGTACGTGACCTCCTCCAGCAGTTCCATCCGCTGGTCGTACTCGATGCCGTCGGCCTTCATCGCGCCGATCGCCTCGCCGCGCGCCTTGTGCTCCTGCGCGCCCAGGATCTGCCGCGGGTCGTCCAGAATGGACTCGATCACCGACAGCACGTCCAGCTCGTAGCCCGGTGCCTCGCGGTCGAGCAGCTCGATCGCGGCCAGCGCGAACGGCGACAGCGGCTGGTTCAGCGCGAAGTTGAACTGCAGGTCCACGGTGAGCCGGAAGTCGTCGCCGTCGCGTTCCACGACACCGGCCGCGACCAGCGCCTTGTACATCGCGAGTGCGCGGCGGATGTGCCTGAGCTGCTTCGGGCGGTCCTCGTGGTTGTCCTCCAGCAGGTGCCGCATCGCCCCGAACGCGCCACCGGCGGGGCGGCCGATCACGTTCAGCAGCATCGCGTGCGAGACCTGGAACGACGACGTCAGCGGCTCGGGCTCGGCGCCGACGAGCCGTTCGAACGTCGACTCGCTCCACGACACGAACCCGTCGGGGGCCTTCTTGCGCACGACCTTGCGGCGCTTCTTCGGGTCGTCGCCGGCCTTCGCCAGCGCCTTGATGTTCTCGACCTCGTGCTCGGGCGCCTGCACGACGACCGTGCCGACGGTGTCGTAGCCCGCGCGGCCCGCCCGTCCGGCGATCTGGTGGAACTCACGGGCCTTGAGGATGCGCGTGCGGGTGCCGTCGTACTTCGCGAGAGCCGTGAACACGACCGTGCGGATCGGCACGTTGATGCCGACGCCGAGGGTGTCCGTGCCGCAGATGACCTTCATCAGGCCCGCCTGCGCGAGCTGTTCGACCAGGCGGCGGTACTTGGGCAGCATGCCGGCGTGGTGCACGCCGATGCCGTGCCGGACCAGCCGGGAGAGCGTCTTGCCGAACCCGGACGAGAACCGGAAGTTGCCCATCTTCGCGGCGATGGCCTCCTTCTCCGGCTTCGTCGCGACGTTGACGCTCATCAGCGACTGCGCGCGCTCCAGGGCGGCGGCCTGCGTGAAGTGCACGACGTAGATCGGCGCCTCACGGCCGTGCAGGAGGTCTTCGATCGTCTCGTGCAACGGCGTGGAGACGTACTGGAAGTTGAGCGGCACCGGGCGCTGCGCCGAGCGGACCACCGCCGTCGGCCTGCCGGTGCGCCGGGTCAGGTCCTTCTCGAAGAACGAGACGTCGCCCAGCGTCGCCGACATCAGCAGGAACTGTGCCTGCGGCAGCTCGACGATCGGCACCTGCCAGGCCCAGCCGCGGTCGGGCTCGCTGTAGAAGTGGAACTCGTCCATGACGACCTGGCCGACGTCGGCCGCGGTGCCGTCGCGCAGGGCGATGTTCGCGAGGATCTCGGCGGTGCAGCAGATGATGGGCGCCTGGTCGTTGACGCTGGCGTCGCCGGTCATCATGCCGACGTTCTCCGGCCCGAACACCTCGCACAGCGCGAAGAACTTCTCCGAGACCAGCGCCTTGATCGGCGCGGTGTAGAAGCTGCGCTGGTTGGCCGCCATCGCGACCAGGTGGGCGCCGATGGCCACCAGGCTCTTGCCCGACCCCGTGGGCGTGCTGAGGATGACGTTGGCGCCCGAGACGAGCTCGATGACCGCTTCCTCCTGCGCCGGGTACAGCGCCAGGCCGCGCTCGGTCGCCCAGTGGGAGAAAGCGTCGAACAGTTCGTCTTCGTCGGCGATCGAGGTGAGCCGGTCCGTGAGTGCAGTCATCGCGGGTGAACTATAGGTGGTACGCGTATTCGGTGAACTCCCAGTCGGTCACGAACCGCTGGAACCGGGCCACCTCCTCCCACTTGAAGTCCACATAGGACCGCACGAAGTCCTTGCCCAGCACGTCGACCATCGACGTGTCCTCCTCCAGGTGGGCGAGGGCGTCCGGCAGCGTGCCGGGCAGCGTCGGGGCCTTCGACGGGTCGTAGCCGTACCCGGCGGAGGGCCGCGGCGGCTCGATCTGGTCGCGGATGCCCAGGTAGGTCGCGGCGATGAGGCCGGCGATGCCGAGGTACGGGTTCGCGCTCGCGTCGCCGAGCCGCAGTTCGAGCCGGGTGGTGTCCCCGCGTTCGGCCGGCACCCGGAGCATCGCGCTGCGGTTGTCGAGGCCCCAGTCGATCAGCCACGGCGCGAGCGAGTCCGGCCCGAACCGCTTGTAGGAGTTGACCGTGGGGTTGAGCAGCGCGGCCAGCGCCGGGGCGTGCTTGAGGATGCCGCCGATGGCCCAGCGCGCCTCGTCCGACAGGCCGCTCGTGGTGCCCGGCGCCTGGAACGCGTTGCGGCCGTCCTTCTCGTGGCACGACAGGTGCAGGTGGAAGCCGCTGCCGCCGCCGTCGTTGAACGGCTTCGCCATGAACGTCGCCATCCGGCCCTCGCGCCGGGCGAGTTCCTTCACGCTCGTCTTGAAGCGGAACGCGCGATCGGCCGCGTCCATGGCGGGCGAATGGACGAGGTTGATTTCGAACTGCCCACCCGCGTACTCGTGGTTGCCGCCGGTCGTTTGGAGACCCGCCGAACTGAGCGTGCGAAGAGTTCTCAACAGATGACCGTCTGAATCGCCCCGGCGGCCGGTCGCGTAGACGTTGCCCGGCTCGTCGCAGTAAGGACGCCACCCGTTCGGGCGATCTTCGTCCGGTTCGCACAGAAAATATTCCAGCTCGGGTCCCACGACGGGGGTGAGCCCGGTGGTCTCGAATATTTCCAGCGCCCTGCGCAGCACCTGCCGGGGCGATTCGTCCACCGGTCTTTCGTCGGCCGGACTGACCGCGTCGCCGATGCACCACGCCACACCCGGCTCCCACGGGATCGGGAGCAGGGTGTCGAGGTCCGGGACCACGATCACGTCGGGCAGCCCGGCGTCGAGCACACCCCCGTTCTCGGTGGTCTTGCCGCCGGGGGTGGTGCTGTAGACGGCCCGGCAGAACGACAGCCCGCGCTGGGTAACCGCAGGTAGGTGCTCTACCAGGACGTCACGGCCCCGGTCGGTGCCGAGCAGGTCGGGGAAGACGACGCGCACCACGTCGATCCCGCTCTCGCCGAGTCTTGCCGCGAGTTCCCGTGTCACCTGTTCACCGACCACGTCGAACTACCTTTCCGGCACAGTGTGTTGCTGGCGCGGAAGGGGATAACGTCGAGGGGCAAACGCTATCGACCCGTCCGTGGAGCAGGGGCCGTGATCGGCCCCCGTCGGTGCTCCACACTCATCGTCCACCACGAGGCAACAGTCCGTAACTGGACGGGTGACGACCGTCACGAGATCATGCACGATGTGGGATCGTGATCAAAGAGGTTGCGGATCGACTCGCACCACATCACAGACATAGTTCGGAACCGCAAGTATTGTGCCGGGAACACCTGAGCTCGAGCACGGGAGACTTTGAGTTGTCTGGTCACCACACGATTGCCGAGACCGAGAAAGCCGTCCAGGCGAAGCTCGGTGCGGTGCCGCTGCGTCGCGAGCAGATGGCAGCGGTGTCGAACATCCACCGCGCCGCCACCGCGATCCGCCAGCACCTCGAGAACTCGGTGCTGCGCACCAGCGATCTGACCTGGACCGGCTTCGTCGTGCTCTGGGTCGTGTGGATCTGGGGCGAGATGGAGACGCGCTACGTCGCCGAGGAGGCCGGGATCTCCAAGGGGACCCTGACGGGCGTCGCCAAGACGCTGCAGTCAAGGGGCCTGCTGGAGCGCATGGGCCACCCGACCGACGGGCGCCTCGCGGTTCTGCGGCTCACCCCCGAGGGTGAAGAACTGATGGCGGACCTCTTCCCCAAGTTCAACGAGGAAGAGGTCTTCGTCTCAGACCCGCTGGAGTCCTCCGAGGCCCAGTCGCTGGCCGAGATGCTGCGCCGCATGGTGACGCACCTCGAGGCCAACGGGGAGCAGCGCCGGTTGGATCTGCGTGGGGACACGCCGCTGCCGCCTCGGCGGTCCGGGCGGCGCGCCAAGCACGGCTGATCCGACGTCCACTGGGCGACTCACCCGCGTGTGAGTCGCCCAATTCGGCGTTCGTTCTCCGTCTGGCCGGTCAGAGGGCAGCCCCCTGACCAGGCGTCAGAGCAGGCTCAGCACCCGCGCGTGCAGCGTGTCCAGGTAGTCCTCCGACTCCGGCTTCATCAGCACGCTGCGCAGCACCCGCGCCCCGTCCGCATCGGCCGTCACCTGGGGGTGGCGAGCGGCGAACGCGCTCTTCGAGGCCCGTGCCACGCTCAGGAAGATCGGGTCGACGGGCGCGTTCATGCCGGTGTCCATCACACGGTGCGAGGCGGCGTCCACGGCCGTCAGCGTGAGCGGGTCGGTGCGCGGGAAGTACGTCACGATGTCGAGCTCGGGCTCCTGGTAGAGCTCCAGCGCCTCCGACTCGCGGATGATCGACGCCCACCGAACGGCCGCCCGCCGTCCAGCCGCCAGCACCTCGCCCAAGCCGTCGCGGGTCAGCGGCAGCAGCCGCAGCGTCAGCCAGAGGCCCGCCGCCGCGGCGCCCGCTCGTGAGCACTCCAGGCTGATCTCGCCCAGGTGCAGTTCGTCGGACGTGAAGTAGGTGTACGGGGAGTCGTGCAGGTAGAAGCGGCCCACGGACGGGTCGCGGAACAGGACCGCGCCACACCCGTAGGGCTGTAGGCCGTGCTTGTGCGGGTCCACCACCACGGAGTCGCACGAGCCGATGGCCTCCCACGGCTCGGGGGCAAGGTCAGTACCGGCGAGCAGGGCGAAGAAGCCGCCGTACGCGCCGTCCACGTGCACCCGCACGTCGTAGCGGCGTGCGACGTCCAGCACGAGATGCACCGGTTCGATGGCACCCAGAGCGGTAGTTCCCGGGGTTACCACGACCGTGCCGACCTTGCCGGTCTTCAAAAGCTCTTCCAAGGCATCCAGATCCATGCGGCCGAGCCCGTCCACCGGCACCGGGTGGCCCTCGATGCCGAGGACGCCGCACATCCGTGAGTGCGTGTAGTGCGCCTCGGAGGAGTACGCGATGCCACGGCCCGGATGCAGCGAACGGGCTACGAAGAGTGCTTCGAGGTTCGCGATCGTGCCGCTGGACGTCAGGTGGCCGAGGTGCTGCTCGCCGTAGCCGAACATCGTCGCGAGGCCGGAGACGACCTCACGTTCCATCGCGGCGGTCGCGGGGCCGCCGTCGAGGGCGTGGTTGTTCGGGTTGATCAGCATCGCGGACAGGTAGCCCACGACGGCCGCCGGGTGCGGCGGCTTGAGCATCTGGCCCGCGTAGCGCGGGTGGAAGAACGGGTAGTTGTCGCGCAGGCGGTCCTGCAGCTCGGCGAGCGCCGAGCCGAAGACCGCCGGGTCGACCTGCAGCGACGAGTGGGGTGTGAAGGTGCCGTAGTCGGCTGTCCACTTCTCGTGGTTGGCCAGCGCCTCGTTGAGCCAGTGTTGAAGATCCACCGCGCACACCCCACTCGTTCACGCACACATCCGAATGTTCGAATTTGGACGTTACGGCAGACCCCAGCGCGAAGACGAGCCGTTGGCTTCCACATCACGCGCCGAGGTGTCGGGACGCGTGCCGCGACGGGAGACCACGGCGCTCTGACCTCGGCGAAGCGGGATCTCGATGGCCGATCCGCGAGTCTTGTACTCCAGGCGCCGGCCCCACGGGTCGCGGACGTCGATGTCGCCGGCGATCCCGTGCTCCAGCACCAAAGGCGAGCCCGCCTCGGAATGGATCTTGACCCAGTCGGTGCGCCCTCCAGACCGTGAAGCGTCCACGAGGAACGCGCCTTGCGTGCGCAACGACGAGATGGACGCATCGGCCCAAGTGGACGAAACCGACGGGAAGACGCGCACGACGTTGTTGTGCGACTGGACCATCATCTCCAGCACGGCCTGGCCGGACATCAGCGGCGACTCGATCGCGAGGTTGCCGCCCTCGCGGTAGAAGGTGTTCTCGGTCAGCACGGCGTTCGTGCCGACCTGCTTGCGGTCGAGGAAGTAGCGCAGGAACTGGAGCGCCTCCTCCGGGCGGCCCATCGCCGACGCCATCGCGGACGCGGCGCCGTAGCTGTACCCGGCCCACGCCTGCTGCCGCGAGACCCAGTGGTCGAACGTCCTGTCGATCAGCGCGCGGTGCTCCGGCATGTCGTACGTCAGTTCACGCAACGGGTAGAACCACAGCATGTGCGAGAAGTGGCGGTGCGAGTCGTTGAGCGCCACGTCCTTCCCGATCAACGCGCCGTCCGGACCGAGGTGGTACGGCACGAGCCGGTTCGCGATGTCACGCCAGCGTGCGTTCTCCTCGATGGACAGCAGCGTGCGCACACCCCAGCGGATCAACGAGAGGTCGTACGTCGTGTCCGTGGCGTTCGCGTACTCCGGTGAGCGCGTCTCCGGCAGATGGAGCTTCCCGTCCGCGCCCTCCACGAGGAACCGCGCGTAGTAGTTGACCGCCTTCGTCAGGATCGGGAAGAGGACGTCCTTGAGGATCTTCTTGTCCATCGTGTGCCGGTAGCCCAGCCAGACGTTGTGGCAGGCCCACAGAAGATTGCCCGTATGGTCATTCGGCGCGACGCCCGGAACCCCGCAGTAGCGCGGTCCCGAACGCAGCGTGCGGTCGCCGGGATGGCAGATCGCGTACGAGTTCCCGTCGCGGTAGGCGGGGTTCACGTTGAGCTCGAGGTTGTGCTCGAACCGCTTCAGCGTCGTCGTCACCGCGTCGAGCTCGTGGTGGTTCGAGCCGTTGACCAGCGGGTACGAGATCTGGACGTTGAGGTTCCACCACACGGCCGTCCAGCTGTTGCCCTGCTCGGGGAACCACGGGCCCCACTCGGAGATCACCGGTGCGTCGGCCCTCGTGGCGGCAGCCATCTTGTAGAGCTGCAACCAGTAGAAGCGCTGCACGAGCTTGTCCGGCACCGAGACCAGCGACTTGGCGAAGTACGCGTTCCACCAGCGACGATGCTGCAGTGTCAGCACCTCGAACGGGATCGCGAGCGCCTGACGCACCTCCCGGATCGCGTCGGACGTGTGCGTGTCCGCAGGGTGTGTGTACGCCACGTGGGCCGCGAACCGGCCGTTGTGGGTCTTCCAGGCCGTTGTGTAGCCACCGCCCGCGAGCAGCGGCTGTGCGGCGTAGGAGACACCGTTGGCCGTGCCCAGAGTGGGCGCGGGGTTGGCCGTGTAGTCCGCCGGCCTGCGGATCTGCCGCGTCGTGGACGACTCCAGCGGCTGGAAACCCCAGGTCACGTCACCTTTTGTAGAAGCCAGGAAGGTGCTGCGCGAGTTGTGCACGAGCATCGTGAACGTCGCTGACCCCTGCGTGGTCGTCACGGAGCCCGTCAGTTCGGCGTTCCACAGGTCGAGCGTCCAGTCGACCGCGGTGATCGCGCCGGCGAACTGCAGGGTCAGGTACCCGATCGGCAGCCGGGACAGGCCGACCGCGGCCTCCCAGTGCTCGCGCTGGTCCTGCACCTCGGAGTGGCTGAGCATGAGCTTCAGCTCGTTCGCCGTGCGTCCCGCGTAGACCTGGACGCCGAGGAAACCGTTGGCCAGAAAGGGACTATCGCCCCAATTCGCCGGCAGCCGCTTCCATTCCATCCGAGCGTCCCGGACGACGTCCCGGTGCACGTTGCGACCCGATGTTTCGGGGATCGTCGGCGCTGCGACCGAGGTGCCCGTCCCCAGTGCGGACGCCCCCACGGCCGCGCCCGTCCCGTACAAAAAGGTTCTACGCGACAGCTCTGTCACTGTTCGTCCCTCCGTGCCGTGGCGGCGGCGGAACGGATCTAACCGCAGAAGTCATCCGATGACTAGCGCGTGGCTTGAGCGTTGACACAGATGTGTGAGCCAAATGTTGTTGCACAGCGCTGGCCACAGCGGGGGAGTGGCAATTAGCGTCTCGGCACATGTCACCTGTTGCCATGCACATGAGCGACGGTCTCCTGAACGCGCCGGTCTCGGTCGTCTTCCTCGTCGTAGCGGCGGTGGGCGTCGGGTTCGCGTTGCTCAAGGCCCGTGCGGACCTCGACGACCGCACGGCGCCGATGGCGGGCCTGGTGGCCACGTTCATCTTCGCCGTTCAGATGATCAACTTCCCGATCCTGCCCGGCGCCTCCGGTCACCTGCTCGGTGGCGCGCTCGCGGCGATCCTGGTCGGCCCGTACGTCGGCGCGCTGTGCGTGACGATCGTGCTCGTGGTGCAGGCGCTGCTGTTCGCGGACGGCGGCCTCACCGCGTTGGGCGCCAACGTCACGAACATGGCGCTGATCGGCACCGCGACCGGGTTCCTCGTCGCGGTGGCGCTGCGCAAGTTCGCCGCGAAGGGCAAGGGCGGGCTCGCGGCCGTCGCGTTCGTCTCCGCGTTCGTCAACACGATGCTGGCCGCCACCGGGTTCGTCGTCGAGTACGCGATCGGTGGCGCGGGCGGCGTGGAGATCGGCAAGGTCGCGTTGCTGATGTGGGGCCTGCACGCGTTGATCGGCATCGGCGAGGGCGTGATTACGGCCGTCACCGTCACGTCCGTCGCGTCGATCCGGCCCGACCTCGTCTACCTGCTCAAGGGCAACCAGAAGCCGTTGGAGGTACGGTCGTGAAGAAGTTCTTCATCGGGTTCGCGTTCGTGTCACTGCTGATCGCAGGAGTGCTGTCGTACTTCGCCTCCGGCGACCCGGACGGCCTCGACAAGACCGTCGAGGACACCGGCATCGCCGAGCACGCTCAGGAGCACCCGTTCTCCGGCAGCACGTTCGCCGACTACGCGCTCGGCGGTGACGACAAGTTCACGGGTCTCGCGGGCGTGCTCGGCGTGGTCGTGGTGCTGGGCCTCTCGTTCGGCCTGTTCTGGTTGTTGCGCAAGAAGTCCGACGCGTAGTGGGCGGCGCTCACGACGTCCTGCACCACGCCGGCTCTTCGCCGGTGCACCGCCTCGCGCCCCACGTGAAGATCCTCGTGGCGTTCGGGGCGGTGCTGGGCGTCGTGGCGACCCCGCGCACGTGGTTCCCGTTGTTCGGCGTCTACCTGCTGCTGATCGTCGCGGTGTGGTTCGTCGCGCGGGTTCCCGTGCTGTGGTTCGTGAAGCGCGTCGTGATCGAGGTGCCGTTCGTCGTGCTCGCGTTCCTGCTGCCGATCTTCGGCACGGATCCGCGCACCGGCTTCCTGGGCCTGTCCGTGTCCGTGGAAGGGTCCCTGGCGGGCTGGAACATCCTCGCCAAGGGCACGCTGGGCGTCCTCGTCAGCCTCACGCTGGCCGCCACGACCGCGCCGGGGGACCTGCTGCGGGGACTGCAGACGTTGCGCGTGCCCGCGCCGTTGATCATGATCGCCACGCTGATGCTGCGCTACGGCGAGGTCGTGGTGGGCGAGGCGAAACGCATGCGCGTCGCCCGCATCTCCCGCGGCGACGACCCGCGGTTCCTGTGGCAGGCGGGCGCGACCGCACGCGCGGTCGGCACGTTGTTCATCCGGTCCTACGAACGCGGAGAGAGGGTGCACCTCGCGATGGTGTCGCGTGGCTGGACGGGCAGTCCGGGAGGCTCCGCGATGATCGTCCCGGAGACCCCCGCCGCCCCTGCCCTGGAGGTCTCGAAGCTCGCGTTCGCCTACCCGGACGGCCACCAGGCGCTGTTCGGCGTCGACCTGCGCGTCGAGCAGGGCGAACGGGTCGCGGTGCTCGGCCCGAACGGCGCCGGCAAGACCACCTTCGCGTTGCACCTCAACGGAGTCCTGTCCGGCGGCTCGGGGTCGATCTCCATCGCCGGGCTCGAGGTCCGCAAGCAGAACCTGCGCGAGATCCGGCGCCGCGTCGGCCTCGTCTTCCAGGACCCCGACGACCAGCTGTTCTGCCCGACGGTGGCCGAGGACGTCGCGTTCGGACCGCGCAACTTCGGCATGTCCGATGTGGACGAACGAGTCGCGCGGGCGTTGGGCGCCGTCGGCATGGAGTCGGTCGCGGACCGCTCACCGCTGCACCTGTCGGGCGGTCAACGGCGTCGCGTCGCCCTGGCGTCCGTGCTGGCCTGCGCGCCGGAGATCCTCGTGCTCGACGAGCCGTCGGCGAACCTCGAACCGGTGGCCCGCCGCGAACTGGCCGAGCTGCTGCTCTCGTTGGCCCCCACGATGCTCATGGTCACGCACGACCTGCCGTTCGCGCTGCAGATCTGCCCCCGCAGCGTGCTGATCGACGACGGCGTGGTCGTGGCGGACGGCCCGACCCGCGAGATCCTCGCCGACTCGGAACTGCTCGCCCGCCACCGCCTCGAACTGCCCTACGGCTTCCGCCTCGACTGAAGGCAACCGTCCCAGCAGGACACTCCGCAGCCGGCCGCCGCTGTGATCGCGCCGTGGAACGAACGCAAGGACTACCGCGCGTGGTCCGGCGAGCTGACGTGTGACTGAAGGCCGCCCAGCACGATCTCCAGCAGCACAGCGGGATTCGCACCTTCGTGCATGCTCTGCAGCATCCCCTTCATGAGCACCACGAGGTCCGTGGCCGTGACGTCCTGGCGCACGCCACCCGCCTCCTGCGCCTTCTGGAGCAGACCGCCGAGCGCCGCGTGCAGGCCCTTCCGCAACTCGGGTGACACGGTGATGGCGTCGGACATGTCCCGCTTCACCGCAGCCTCGTCCGCCATCTTGGTGAGGAATGCGAACAACGCCTGCTCGGGGCTGTCCGCGGGCTCCTCGGCCGACGCGATCATGGCGGCCACCCGCGTCTCCGTGACGGCCTGGAACAACGCCTGCTTCGTCGGGAAGTGCCGGTAGACCGTGCCCGGCCCCACGCCGGCCCTGGTCGCGATCTCGTCCAGCGGCACCTCGAAGCCCTGAGTGGCGAACAGCTCCCGTGCCGCGTCCAGCACCTTCTCGCGGTTCCGCGCCGCGTCGGCCCTCATCGTTGCCAACCGGGGCGTGCGTTCCGTATCGTCCTAAACGGGGTCACCGTTCCGATTCTACTTTTGGGGAGACGACATGACGCGCACGCTCGAGCAGATCGTCGAACACGTCCGCAGGATGGTGGCGGGGGAGGAGACGCACGGCCAGTTCGCCGACCTCTTCGCCGAGGACGGCGTCATGGCCTACCGGTTCCCGACGCACCACCAGCCGCCGGAGATCAGGGGCCGCGAGGAGATCCGCGCGTACTTCGGCAAGGTCCGGGGCGCCGGCGTGCGGGAGAAGATCGAGGTGCAGAGCGTCGAAACCCGGTGCTGGCGCACCAACGACCCGGACGTCGCCGTGGCCGAGACCACCCACCGAGGCTGGTCGAAGGTGAAGCAGGACTACTACACGTTCACCGCCGTGGCCATCATCCACTTGCGTGACGGCGAGGTCGTCCGCTACGACGACTACATGAACCCGTTGCTGCTGCAGGAACTCCTCGGCGTATGACCTTCGACCTGTTCGCTTGGTGCACGTCGGCGCTGGGGAGCCCGGTCGCCGAGGTGCGGTACGAACGGGTGTCGATCTCGTCGGTCTTCGGCGTGCTGCTGGCGGATGGCCGCGGGGCGTACGTGAAGGTCCGCCCGGACGACGGCCGTGCGGCCTCTTGCCTTGCGGCACAGCAGTCGTTGGCTGAGCGAGGGTTCCCGTGCCCCCGCCCGCTGACACCGGTCCTGGTGTCGGACGGATTGGCCGTGCACGCCGAGGACCCGTTGCCCGGCGGGGAGATGCTGCGCGGCACCTCGCCTTCGGTGGCCCGGCGCTATGCGGAAGTGTTCGCCCGGCTGATGGCTCTGCTGGCCGACGTCTCCGTGCCGCCGCCGGTGCCGTCGCCGCGCTGGGCCCGGTGGGACCACACCGGTCCCGGGCTGTGGCCGGCGATCGACTTCCTCGACGCGCGGGACCAGAGCGTGGTGCCGTCGCACGTGTCGGACGCCGCTGCTCGGGTTCGTGCGCGGCTGCTGGCGACCTCGTTGCCGTGCGTGCTGGGGCATGCGGACTTCGAGGCGCAGAACCTGCGCTGGCAGGACGGTTCGGTGCTGGCGGTGCACGACTGGGACAGCCTGGCGTGGCAGCCGGAAGCGGCACTGGTCGGTGCCGCTTCCGGGGCGTTCGCCAACGTGCCACCGCCGGGGTTGGTGCCGGTGGAGAGTTCGGCGGCGTTCATCGAGACCTATCAACGCGTCCGCGGCCGTGCGTTCTCCACGGAGGAGGTGGAGGTCGCGTGGGCCGCGAGCATGTGGACCGCCTTGCACAACGCACGGTGGGAAGTGCTCCACGGCGACCCGACGCCGTCAGGTGACGCCGTGCGCGCGCAAGGTGCTGAACGCCTGCGGCTGGCGAACGCCTAGCTCGCCGCGCGCCGCCGCCGTTCCGCCAGCACCGCCGACAGGTACGGGTGCGGATGCGTGTACTCCACCCGAGGCGACCGGATCGCCGCACCGACGTCGTCCGACAGCCGGGTCCCCAGATCCCACCGGGCCTGCTCGGACAGCTCGTGGTACCGGCTCAGGTACTGCCGGACCGCCAGCGCCAGCTCGTCCGGCAGCTGCGACAGGTCGAGCCCGGCGGCCCAGTCCGCGAGCTGCGGCGGCATCACGGCGAGCTCCACCTCCTGGCGGGGCACGCGCGTGTGGATCACGACGGTGCCCGCGAGGTAGTCGCCGACCCGCTTGCCCTTCTCCGAGAACAGCGAGACGAACAGGGCGATGGCGCCGCCCAGGCCGAGGAGCCAGAAGTCCACGACGAAGCCGGCCAGCGAGCGCACCAGGGCGTGGCGGAAGCGGATCGCGCCGCCGTCGTCGCGCACCACCCGCAGGCCCATGGCGAGCTTGCCCAGCGAACGGCCCCGCGTCGCGGTCTCGATCGCCGTCGGGAAGCCGATCATCACGACTATCAGCAACGAGAGTGCCAGCGCGGACTGCAGCGCGTCGTCGAGATCGATCGGCGCCAGGACGAACATCAGCACGAGCAGGCCGAACTGCACGGCCACGTCGATCGCGAACGCGACCGCCCTGCTGGCCAGCTGTGCGACGCGCAGGTCAAGAACTACCGCTTCACCGGTGACTAGGTCCCCCACGCGGATAGTGTGACTCATCGTGGATCTGGACGTCTTCATCGATCGCCACCGCGCGTCGTGGCAGCGGCTCGAGCAGCTGGTCAAGCGCTCCGGCCGGCTTGACGGGGCCGAGGCCGACGAGCTGATCGCGCTCTACCAGCAGGTGACGACGCACCTGTCGGTCGTGCGCAGCCAGATGCCGGACCCCGCCACCGTCGAACGGCTGTCGGCGCTGGTCGCACGGGCGCGGTCGGTGCTGACGGGCACGCACACGCCGGCCTGGCGGACGTTCACGCGCTTCTTCACCCACCGGCTGCCCGCCGCGATCTACCGGGGCTGGCGGTGGTGGGTGCCGGCCGGGCTCGCGTTCTACCTGGTCACGGGCATCATCGCGGCGTGGATCGCGGCCAACCCCGACGTGCAGGCCTCGATCGCCGCACCCGACGAACTGCGCGAGATGACGCGAGTCGGCGGCGGTTACGAGTCCTACTACTCCAGCGACCCGGCCGGCTCGTTCGCGGCGAAGGTGTGGACGAACAACGCCTGGATCGCCGCCGCCTGCCTGCTGCTGGGCGTGCTGTTCGCGATCCCGCCGATCTACCTGCTCTTCACCAATGCCCTGAACGTCGGTGTCGGCATCGGGCTGATGTTCGGCGCGGGGCGCGGAGAGCTGTTCCTCGGGCTGTTGGCGCCGCACGGGCTGTTGGAGCTCACGGCGGTGTTCGTGGCGGCTGGGATCGGCATGCGGCTGGGCTGGCAGGTGATCGATCCGGGCAAGCGCACCCGTGCCCAAGCCCTTGCGACAGAAGGACGGTCGGTCGTCGCGGTGGCGCTCGGGCTCGTCCTGGTGCTGCTGGTCTCCGGTGTGCTGGAAGGCTTCGTGACGCCGTCCGGGCTGCCGACGTGGGCCCGCGTCGGCATCGGTGTGGTGGCCGAGGTGTTGTTCCTGCTCTACGTCTTCGTGATCGGGCGCCGGGCCGCGCGGCAGGGCGAGACGGGCGACATGGACGCGAGCGAACGTGAGGACGTCGCGCCCGTCGCCGTCTAGGTCGTGTCCTGCAGGTCAGTCCGCGGTAGTCGCGGCCGAGGGCCACGGAGGCGGCACCGCCGGAACGCCCGAATACCTCCGGTATGAGGGCGCCCCGGCGGCACCACCTCCGAGTCTCTCGACCGTGACTCTCATCGAACAGACCTACAGGACACGACCTAAAGCTTCCCCGCGGCCTTCAACGAGAGATAACGGTCCGCGAGAGCGCGTGGCAGGTCATCGGGCAGTGCGTCCACCACGTCGACACCGTGTCGTGCGAGCAACGCGGTGAGGCGGCGGCGTTCGGCCAGAGTGCGTTCCGCGGCAGCAGCGGCGTACACGGCCTCCAGGTCGCCACGTCCGGCCGCCATCGCGTGCACGGCCGGGTCGGACACCGACGCGATCAGCAGGTGGTGCCGTGTCGCCACCGTCGGCAGCAACGGGATCAGGCCGTGCTCGATCGACGGCTCCAGCGACGTCAGCAGCACGACGAGCGAGCGGCGACCGGCGCGGCGGAGCACCTCGGCGACGGCACCGCGGGCGTCGAACTCGACCAGTTCCGCCTCCAGCGGTGCCATGGCCTGCACCAGGACCGGCAGCGTGGCGCGCGGTACCGAGGCGCGCACCTTGTGGCTGAACGCCAGGAAGTCGACCTGGTCGCGGGCCTGCGATGCCAAGGCGGACAACAACAACGCGGCGTCCATCGACGTGTCCAGGCGTGGCAGGCCGCCCAGCGCGCCGTCGACGCGGCCCGCCGAGGTGCGGGCGGTGTCGAGCACGATCGTCACCTGACGGTCGCGTTCCGGGCGCCACGTGCGCACCACCACGTCCGTCGACCGTGCCGACGCACGCCAGTCGATCGAGCGCACGTCGTCACCGATCACGTACGCGCGTAGCGAGTCGAACTCCGTGCCCGCGCCACGGATCAATGAAGCCCGGCGGCCGTCAAGTTCACGCAGGCGCTCCAGTAGTGGCGGAAGGTGACGACGGCTGTGGAACGGCGGCAGCGCGCGCACCGTCCACGGCACGACGTGTGAGCCTTGCCGCGCCGCGATGCCCAACGGGCCGTGGGAACGCACGGTCACACGGTCCGCGACGCGATCGCCACGACGCACGGGCCGTAGCTCGAACGACAGCACACGAGACCCACCAGCGGGCACGTCGACCGCGACTCTGTCGACGACCACACCGGCAGAAGGCGCCCATGCGTCACGCAGAACGCCACGCAGCCGACGGCCGGGGTTGTGCACGGTCAGCTGCACCACACACGGCTCGCCCGTGCGCACAGACGTCGCCCCCGCGCGCGAGAACGTCAACCGCCGGACGCCAGCCGCCAGCACGAGATCGACGGCCACACACGCCACCAACACACCGAGCAAGACGAGAATCCCTTGCCACGAAGGCAAGAGGAGCCCGACGACGAGAACCCCGATGAGCGCGAGCAGCCCCGCGCGGCCCGTGAGCGCCACGTCAGCGCGGCACCTGAACAGCGCCGAGCACGCCGTCCAGCACGCCGTCCGCCGTCACGCCCTCGAGTTCGGCCTCCGGCCGCAGCTCCAGCCGGTGCCGCAACGCGGGCCGTGCGAGCGCCTTCACGTCGTCCGGCGTCACGTAGTCACGGCCCGAGAGCCACGCCCACGCCCGTGCGGCAGCCAGCAGGGCCGTCGCGCCACGGGGAGAAACGCCCAGACGCACGGCCGGAGACTGACGGGTCGCACGGCACACGTCCACGACGTACGCGATGACCTCGGGAGCGACGACCAGCGAACGCACGGCCGCCGTTCCCGCCTCCAGGTGCGCCGCACTGGCCACCGGCGACAACGACGACAGATCACGCGGGTCGAAGCCGGACGCGTGCCGCGTCAGCACGTCGATCTCGTGCTCCCGCGCGGGGATCGGCATCGTCACCTTCAGCAGGAACCGGTCGAGCTGCGCCTCGGGCAACGGGTAGGTGCCCTCGTACTCCACCGGGTTCTGCGTCGCCACGACGATGAACGGCGACGGCAGCGGCCGCGTTTTGCCGTCGGCGGAGACCTGCCGTTCCTCCATTGCCTCCAGCAACGCGGACTGCGTCTTCGGCGGCGTCCGGTTGATCTCGTCGGCGAGCAGCAGGTTCGTGAACACCGGGCCCTCGCGGAACGAGAACGCCGCGTTGTGCGAGTCGTAGACCAGCGAACCCGTCAGGTCGCCGGGCATCAGGTCCGGCGTGAACTGCACGCGCGTCGTCGACAGGTCCAACGCGCGCGCAAGAGCACGCACGAGCAACGTCTTCGCGACGCCCGGAACACCTTCCAGCAGCACGTGTCCCTTGCACAGCAACGCGAGGATCAGCGACGTCACGGCGGCGTCGTTGCCCACCACGGCCTTGCCGATCTCCGCGCGCAACGCCACCAGCGCCGTACGGGCTTCCTCGGTGGTGACCACTGCCGTCATGCCTTGCGCACCTCGTTCTCCAGAACGTCCAGCTCGTGGGCCAGCGCGACCAACCCCCGGTCGTCCACCGGCTCCCTGTCGTCAAGCAGCGCCCGCACCGAAGCGACGGGACGCGAGGTCCTGCGGGCGATCTCCTCGGACGGGTCGTCGCCCTGCGGCACCCCCAGCAGCGGCGCCAGCCGATCACGGGTCGCCTGGCGCAGAACCGAAGCGGCGTGCGGGGCGGCGTGCGACCGGCGGTACAGCCGCGCCCTGCCCTCCACGGTCTCGGCGGCGCGCACCACCACCGGGAGCGGTTCGGGCACCACCCGGCCGAGCCTGCGGGCCCGCCACAGCGCGATCAGCACGGCCGCGATGCCGAGCTGGAACGCGCCGAACTTCCAGCCGTCCGGGATCAGGTCGGTCAGCGACTTCTGCTGCGACCGGTCCGCCGCCGACGGCACGTACCAGACGAGCCGTTCGTGCTGGCCCAGCAACGACAACGCGAGCGCCGCGTTGCCCTCCTCGTCGATGTCGCGATTGGTGAAGATCCCGCCGTAGCCGATCATCGTCACCGTGCCCGTGCGGACCAGCGTCGAGTCGTAGCACCGCTCTTCGCCCTCGTAGACGAACCCGCCCGTGGTCGCCCGGCCGGCCTTGGCCGCCAGCGAGCAGCCCGGATCACGGGTCTCGGGCTCCAGTCGGCTCACCCCCGTCGCGGGCGCGAGCAACACGGTCGCCGCGGCCCGGCTGCTCAGGTCCGCGAGCCGGTCCGGGTCGATCAGGTCCGGCTGCGTCACGAACAGCGTCGCACCGTCCATAGAGGACGCGTTGTCGGTGAGCTCGACGCGCACACCGTTCTGCTCCAGCAAGTCCGCGACCGCGTGGCTGCCCTCCGGCCGGAACGAGCGGGGGTCGAGCGCGCCGCCCTCGCCGCCGCCGCGCAGCAGCGTGATCACGATCGCCGCGAAGAGGATGACCACGCCGATCAGCACGGGGCCGCGCGCGGCCGTCCAGATCCTCCCGGAGTCGGGGGACACCGCCGTCATCCCCGCACCTTGCCGTCCACGGAGACCAGCGCCTGGTACCCCTCCGCCGTCGCGGGCCTGCCGCCGTACCAGACGTCGTCGAACTGCACCGCCGCGCCGCGCAGGTCGCCGGCGAGCACCGGAAGTGCCTGGCCCGCCTCGAAAGCGACCTCGTCCACGGTGCGGCCGGCCCGTGCGTCGAGCACGCCCCGTTGCTCCAGTTCGCGCACCACCGCGCGGAAACGTTCACGCACGGCCTCGGCGAAGTCGCCCGCGGCGGCGGCCTTCTCGGCGGCGGCCCGGTGCTCCGCCGCCGTCATGACGGCCGAGCCGAACACCGTGCCGCTCGACCGCAGCGCACGGCCCGTGCGCCCGACACGGAGCCGGATGACGATGACGATCAGCACCACCACGGCCATGACGATCACGACCGCGGTGAGGCCGCTCATGCCGCCCGCCCCGGCGAAGAGCTCGCCGAGGCGTTCCAGCACCCAGTCGATCGCACGTTCGAGCGGGTTCGGGTCGTCGGAGACGTACGCCGGGTCGCTGAGCTCCCGGACGGCCGCCTCCCTCGCCTCGTCGCGACCGAGATCTACCGGTACGTCAGATACCGCCATGCCCTGCGGCCCGCTGGAGTTCGATGTCCATGCCCTCGGAACGCATCCGGCGGTCGACGTAGAGCAGCACGGTCACCGCGGAGCTGAACGGCAGCGTGATCGTCGAGGCGATGATCGCGCCGATCGTCGACAGGATCAGCGAGCCGGCGCTGAGCGCCGCCGACGGGTCGGCGGAGAAACCGGTCGTCGCCGCGCCCAGCAGGCCGAACGGCAGGCTGATGATCCAGCTGATCACCCAGCCGATGACGACGGTGAGCAGCAGGATGCCGAACGTCCGCCACCACGCGCCGTTCACGAGCTTCTTCGAGCGGCCGAACGCGGCCGTGACGCCGCAGCGCTCCAGCACCAGCGCGGGCGTGACGAGGGCGAACAGCACCCACAGCCAGATGCCGGGCACGATGCAGAGGACCAGGCCGATGGTGATCACGAGACCGGAGAGCAGCGTCGCGCCGAGCAGCGGCAGCAGCCGGGGCTTGAACTCGTCCCACGCCTGCGCGAACGTGACCGGCTTGCCCAGCACGGCGTGGCCGACGATGACGGTGATGAAGCCCGACAGGAACACCGTGCCGATCAGCAGCAGCAGGACGCTGAGCAGCGTGCCGGTGAAGAAGCCGGTGATGGCGGTGGTGAGCTGGTCCATCGCCTGTTCCTGCGTGACCGTGTTCGGGTCGAGCGCCACGACCGCGGTGAGGTCGTCGAGGAACGGCAGCTGCACCAGCAGGCCGACGATCTGCGTGATCGCGGCGACGACGGCGGCAGCGCCGATGATCAGCTTCGGGTAGCGGCGCATCGTCGTGATGGCGCCGTCGACGATCTCGCCGACGGCCAGCGGGCGCAGCGGGATCACGCCGGGCTTGATCGTGGGGCCCGCTCCGGGCGGCGGCGGGGCGTTGTACCCCGGCTGCTGGCCGTACTGGGGCGGCTGCTGCCCGTACTGCGGCTGCTGCGGCTGGTTCTGTGGCTGGTCCGGTGAGGACCAGCCGGGCGTTTCGGACATCTCGGCTACCCCCGGTCGTGGTGTGAGCGGCATCCTGCCAGAACAGGCCCACCGCCACCGGGCAACCTGATCACGAAACGAGCTCGGTCCGAGCCTGGGACGGTGTCGTGCGCCGCATGCCCGCGCTGACGCACCGCCTGACTACCTGCGGCTGCTCCCGCATGAGCCGCAACCCGCGCCTGACCAGCGTCGGCACCGGCTTGCGGGCCTCGGCGACGTCACGGGCGAACCGGCGCACGAACGTGACGGGCGGACTGGGCGCGAGCACGATCGCGTCCCGCAGCACCCCGGCCTCCCTGGCGCCCTGGACGAGCAGGTCCGCGAACAGGCCCTCCGCGATGAACGCGGGCGCGCCGCCGAGCTCGATCGTCTGGGTGCCGACCGCGCGGTCCTCGCTGATGGAGTAGACCGGCGCCTGGACCCTGCCGGTGTCCGACAGCTCGATCACGGCCCGCAGCGCCTTGTCGGCGTTCCATGAGCGGACGTCGTCCCAGTCGGCCCGGCCGTGCTCGTCGCGCGGTAGCAACGGGTCGTCGCCGTCGCGGTAGAAGTCGTCGAGGCGCAGGACCGGCCAGCCGAGGTGGGCGGCGAGTGTCGACTTGCCTGAGCCGGAGGGTCCGGCGAGCAGCACGGCACGAGGGATGGGCACGGAACGCGATCCTCGCACATGACCTAGGCTCGAACGCATGAGCGAAGGTCTGTTCGACGAGGGCCTCTTCGGCGCGACCGACGAGGAGAAGGCCGAGCGCATCGCGGCCAACGCCCCGCTGGCCGTGCGGATGCGCCCGGCCACGCTCGCCGAGGTCGTCGGCCAGGACCACCTGCTCGGGCCCGGTGCCCCGCTGCGCCGCCTGGTGGAGGGCGCGACGCCGGCGTCCGTGATGCTCTACGGCCCTCCCGGCACCGGCAAGACGACCCTCGCGACGCTGGTCTCGAAGGCGACCGGGCGCCGGTTCGTCGCCCTGTCCGCGTTGTCGGCGGGCGTCAAGGAGGTGCGGGCCGTCATCGACGAGGCCCGGCGCCGCCTGGTGCGCTCCGGCGAGTCGACGGTGCTGTTCATCGACGAGGTGCACCGGTTCTCCAAAACGCAGCAGGACGCCCTGCTCGGCGCGGTCGAGGACAGGATCGTGCTGCTCGTCGCGGCCACCACGGAGAACCCGTTCTTCTCGGTCGTGTCGCCGTTGTTGTCGCGTTCTCTCGTGTTGCAGCTCAAGTCGTTGAGCGACGACGGCGTGCGGTCGGTCATCCAGCGCGCGGTGTCCGACGAGCGCGGCCTGGGCGGGTCCGTGGTGCTGGAGCCCGAGGCGGAGGACCACCTGATCCGCCTGGCGGGGGGTGACGCGCGCCGGTCGCTGACGGCGCTGGAGGCCGCCGCGGACTCGGCGGTGGCGTCGAACGAGGGCGTGATCACGCTGGCGCTGCTGGAGTCCACGGTGGACAAGGCGGCGGTGCGCTACGACCGCGACGGTGACCAGCACTACGACGTGACGTCGGCGTTCATCAAGTCGATCCGCGGCTCGGACGTCGACGCGGCCCTGCACTACCTCGCGCGGATGATCGAGGCGGGCGAGGACCCGCGCTTCATTGCGCGGCGGCTGGTGATCCACGCCAGCGAGGACGTCGGCATGGCCGACCCGACGGCGCTGCAGACGTGCGTGGCGGCCGCACAGGCCGTGCAGCTCATCGGGCTGCCCGAGTGCACGCTGAACCTCGCGCAGGCCACGATCCACCTGGCCACCGCACCGAAGTCGAACGCCGTGACGACCGCGATCTACGGCGCGATCGAGGACGTGCGCAAGGGCGCCATCGGTTCCGTGCCCGCACATCTGCGCGACGGTCACTACGCGGGCGCCGCGAAGCTGGGCAACGCGCAGGGCTACCGCTACCCGCACGACGTGCCCGAGGGCGTGCTGACGCAGCAGTACGCGCCGGACGACCTGGTGGGCCGCGACTACTACGAGCCGACCGGCCGTGGCAACGAACGCGCTGTGGCAGAACGGTTGCCGCGCCTGCGCCGGGTGATCAGGGGCGAGTGAACCGCTTGGGCACGGCGCGTAGGTTCGGTGAGGTGACGATCAGAGAAGACTTCCTGGCCACCGCCCGCATCGCCCTGGACCTCCTGCGCAACGAACAGGTCGCGGCGAACTGGCACAGGCCGAGCGCCCTGCCGGAGTTCGGGGTCAGCGGCCTCGCCGGCCACCTCGCGTACCAGGCGCTGCCGCTGCCGTCGATGATCGAGACCCCCGCCGGTGACGAGCCGGTCGTGTCGCTGATGGAGCACTACGCGCGGGCGGAGTGGACCGATCTGGACGTCGACTCCGAGTTCCACACTCGCATCCGTGCGGGCGGCGAGAAGCTGGCGGCCGACGGGCACGCGGACCTGTGCGCCAGGTTCGAGCAGACGCTCGGAGAACTCGAGAAGTCGTTGCCCGGCCTGGAGGACCGCGGTCTGCGCATGCCGCATTGGGGCCCGTGGTCGGTGCGGGTGGACGAGTACCTGGTCAGCCGGCTGATGGAGTTCGTCGTGCACTCCGACGACCTCGCGGTGAGCGTTGGCGTGGAGACCCCCGAGTTCCCCCGTCGCGTCAACGAGACCGTCATCGACCTGCTGACCCGCATGGCGCTCAACAAGCACCGCGCGATCGACGTGGTGCGCGCGCTCAGCCGCAAGGAACGCGCACCGCAGGACATCACCGCTTTCTAGATGCTCAGCCGTTGCTGGACCCGGCGCAGGACGTCGTGCTGCACGGGCCGGAGGGTCTGCTCGCTCAGTTCGTCCATCAGCGCCGACGCCCGCGGGTCGAGCACGGGTAGCTCGGCGGCCCGCGCCAGCAGCGGTTCCAGGTGTGCGGCCAGCTCGTCGACCAGTGACGTGACCTCGTCGTCCGGGGTGCCGGGCCCGAGGGCGTAGAAGCGCGTCGTCAGCGACGCGAACGCCGCCGGCTCGCCGAACAGGGCGGCCAGCCCCGCCGCGCCCTCCTCGCCGAGCAGGTGCCCGGCGAGGACCAGCTGCTCGTGTTCGTATCTGGCCATGTCCTCCGGCATCCGTCCTGCGGCGGTGGAACGCCATCGCGACAGCTCCGGGCCCAGGTCGGGCGGGGCGCCGCTGCGGCGCAGCGCGGCGATGGCGGCCCGGCGGGCGGTGAGCCGTTCGACGTCGGCGGCGGCCTGGCGGTCGAGCTCGTCGAGCAGCTCCTCGGCGGCGGCCGGGTCGTCCAGCACGGCGGGCAGTGCGGACAGCGGCAGGCCGAGCGCGGTCAGCCTCGTGATGCGCAGGAGCCGGACGAGGTGGCCGACGTCGTAACGCCGGTAGCCGCCGGCCGAGCGCGGTGGCTCGGGCAGCAGCCCGATCCGGTGGTAGTGCCGCAACGTGCGGACGGTGACACCGGCCAGTTCGGCGAGCTCACTGCTGAGCACCGGACAGCTCCTTCGGCTCCAGGTCGCGCAACGCCCGTGAGGCCACCACGGCCAGCAGCACGAGGACCCACACCCCGACGACGCTGAACCCTGCCAGCACCGGGGTCCCGTGCGCCGCCACCACCGCGGCGAGACCGATCCCCGCCGGTGCCGCGATCATCAGCAGGGCCGTGTTCACGCTGAACACCCGCCCGCGCACGGCGTCGGAGGTCCGCTGCACCTGCAGCACCCCGACGACCGCGCCGACCACGGCGTTGCCGAGCCCGAGCAGCGCGGCGCCCGCGAACACCACGGCAGGGGTGAGCAGCGACGCCATCAGCAGGAACCCCGCCGTCGTCACGAGCAGCCCGGCCGGCAGCCACACCCGCGGCGGCACCCGCCCGCCGACGCCGCTGTAGAGCGCCGCTCCACCGAGCATCCCGACGGCCAGAGCCGTCAGGACGAGGCCGAGCAGACCAGGACGGGCGATCAGGGCGAAGTGCAGCGGCAGCACCAGCCCCTGCAACCCGCCGAGCGCCACGGCCAGGCCGATGAGCAGCCCCGACGCGCCGAGCAGGAACCGGCTGCGCCATACCACCGCCACACCCTCCCCGAGCTCTCGCAGAACCGGCAGGCGGGGTGCGGCACCGGCCTCGGCCTCACCGAGCCGGCGCGGCAGCGTCCGGGTCAGCACCGCCGCGATCGCCGAGGTCGCGGCGGTGATCCACAGCACGGACGTCGCCTCCAGGGTGGCGAGCAGCACGCCGGCCGCCGCCGGGCCGATCACCAGGGCGGCGGAGGTGGCGGTCTGGCGCAGACCGACCACCCGCGTCAGGTCGAGACCGGTGTGCCTGGCCACCGCGGGGGCCAGCACCTCGCGGGCCGTCGTCCCCGGCACGTCCCCGAACGAGCCGAGGACGCCGAGCGCGATGAACCACACCAGGTCCAGGCCCCACACCAGGTCGACCAGCGGCAGCGCGGCGACCGAGGCGGCGGAGACCACGTCGGAGACCACCGAGGCCGTCCGCCGGTTGATCCGGTCGATCACCACCCCGCTGAGCAGGCCGACCAGCACGGCCGGGACCGCCGTCGCGGCCGCCAGCGCCGCGGTGCCCAGCGGGCTGCCGGTCGTCTGCAGCACGATCAGCGGCAGCGCCACCGCCGCCATGCCGTTGCCGAGCAGGCTCAAGAGGTGCGACGTGAGGTAGGTGACCGCGATCAGTGGCATGCGGCGAGGAAAAACCCTGACGTCGCGTCGGGGTCAAGGCCTAGCGCTTGCACACCATCAGCAAGGCCACCTTGCCCGGCAGCATGATCTCGTCCGCCGCCACGAAGCCACCGGCCTCGAACGAGCTGATGGCGCGGGTGTTGCGCACGTCCGGTTCCAGCACGATCCGCGTGCAGTGCGGGTCGGCCTCGAACAGCGCGTCGGTGAGCCGGGGGAGCAGCGACCGCACGAGCCCGCGGTCGGTCATCGCGAGCTCGCCGACCGCGAGGTTCAGCCCGAGGTCGTGGGGCCGAGCCTGGTAGCAGCGGGCGATGGCCCGCCTGGCCGCGCGGTAGACCTCGGCGTAGATCACCGGGCGGCCGTGCCAGCTGACCAGGAACGGCCGGACGTCGTCGCCGTTCAGCTGCGCCCGGAGCTCCTCCTCCCAGTGCGGCAACGTCCACGCCTGCCGCCAGAACGCCGCCACGTGCGGCGCCTGGTTCCAGCGGTGCACGAGGTGCAGGTCGTAGCCGTCCGAACGCACGACGCGGGCGTCCCACGGCATCGACAGCTCCGGGACCGGCGGCGGGCCCGCGGTGATCTGGAGACGGTAGGAGTCCAGGTGCGACACCGGCTTCACGAGGCCTCCTGCGCGGATCAACTTAGGATTGCCTTACTTCAGCTGCGCAGGGCCGCCGATGTCAAGCCCTGTGTGACGGGTATTTCACAGGCTGTGACGGCCACGCGTCAATGAGCTGTCCCGTACGTTCTCGTCATGCAGGAGACCCAGCGCGAACCAGTGCCTCGTGTCGACACCGGCGAACTCGACACCGTGCACGCGTTCCTCGCGTTCCAGCGGCACTGCGTCCTCAAGAAGGCGGAGGGGCTCACGGACGAACAGCTCCGCAGGCCGCTGGTCGCGAGCGGCACCTCGATCCTGGGGCTGGTCCAGCACCTGGCCGGGGCGGAGCGCTTCTGGTTCACCCACGTCGTCGCCGGCGGTGAGGACCCCGGGGACGACGCCCTGAGCATGACCGTGTCGCGGGACCGGTCCGCGGACGACGTGATCGGGGACTACCGGTCCGCGATCGCGGACAGCGACAAGGCCATCGGCGGGCGTCACCCCGAGACGCCGACGGCGGTTCCGGTCGACGACGCGCCGAAAACGCTGAGGTGGGTGCTCGCGCACATGACCGCGGAAACCGCCCGGCACGCGGGTCACGCCGACGTCCTGCGCGAGCAGATCGACGGCGCCACAGGTCGTTGAAGATCAACGAATGGTGCCGCCCAGCCGAGTGTCGGACCCACCCGGTAATCTGCTCCGCAACCAAGCCTGAACGCCTGTTCACCAGGAGGATCCGTGTCGCCAGGGTGGCTCGCCGCCGGTGCTTTCGTTCTGCTCGTGATCGTGCTGGTGTTCGTCGGGATCAAGGCAGCACGGTTCTTCGACGAGGCCACGATCGCGATGCGCAAGGCACACGAGAACACGGACCCGTTGTTCGTCGAGGCCAACACGACGCTCACGCACGTGAACACGCAGCTCGAGCGCGTCGACGGCATCACGGCCAACGCGCGCGCTGTGACGGGCAACGTCTCGGCGCTCACCAGCCTGTTCACCGCCACTCTCGGCGGTCCGCTGGTCAAGGCCGCCGCGCTGTCCTACGGCGTGAGCAAGGCCGTGAAGGCCCGCCGCAAGGCCGCCGAGCAGCCCAACAAGCACTCCAAGCGCCGTCCCCGGCGAGGTGCGAAGTGAGCCGGCTCTTCTGGTTCGGCCTGGGTGCCGCGGCCGGTCTCTTCGTCGCGAAGAAGGCCTCCGAGGTCGCAAAGCAGGCGACTCCCGCCGGTGTCGGCGCCAACGTGGGTGAAGGCCTGCGCGAACTCGCCGGCGCGCTCGGTTCCTTCGGGGCCGAGGTGCGCGCGGGAATGGCCGAACGGGAACAGGAGTTGCAGGACACCGTGGAACGTCAGACGGGATTCACGCCGGGGCGCCGAGCGCCCAGGGCGAACGGGAAGCACTGACCGTTCGCCTCGCGACCATGTCCTGACTCTCCCCAGCAACACACTTAGGAACTTCCCGTGCAGACCCACGAGATCATCAAGCGTTTCCGCGAGCACTTCGAAAAGGCCGGGCACAAGTACATCCCCAGCGCCTCGCTGCTGCTCGACGACCCGAACCTGCTGTTCGTCAACGCCGGCATGGTGCCGTTCAAGCCGTACTTCCTCGGCGAGGCCCCGCCGCCCGCCCCGCGGATGACGAGCATCCAGAAGTGCGTGCGCACGCCGGACATCGACGAGGTCGGCAAGACCACGCGCCACCTCACGTTCTTCCAGATGGCCGGCAACTTCTCGCTCGGCGACTACTTCAAGGAAGACGCCATCCGCCTGGCCTGGGAGCTGATCACCAACTCCCAGGACGCCGGTGGCTACGGCTTCGACCCCGAGCGCATCTGGGTCACCGTCTACGAGACCGACGACGAGGCCATCGAGCTGTGGCAGAAGGTCGCCGGCATGCCGCTGGAGCGCATCCAGCGCCGCGGCGTCGAGGACAACTTCTGGTCCATGGGCGTCCCCGGCCCGTGCGGCCCCTGCTCGGAGATCTACTACGACCGCGGCCCCGAGTACGGCAAGGAGGGCGGCCCGGTAGTCGACGAGGACAGGTACCTGGAGATCTGGAACCTCGTCTTCATGCAGAACATCCGCGGCGAGGGTGGTGCCAAGAAGGACTACCCGGTCATCGGTGAGCTGCCGTCGAAGAACATCGACACCGGCATGGGCGTCGAGCGCGTCGCCTACCTGCTGCAGGGCGTCGACAACGTCTACGAGACCGACCTGGTCCGCGCCGTCATCACCAAGGCCGAGGACCTGTCCGGCCGCAAGTACGGCGCCAACGAGGTCGACGACGTCCGCTTCCGCGTCATCGCCGACCACGCCCGCAGCGGTGTGCTGCTCGTGGGCGACGGCGTCACGCCCGGCAACGAGGCCCGCGGCTACGTGCTGCGCCGCCTGCTGCGCCGCATCGTGCGTTCGTCGCGCCTGCTGGGCGTGAACGAGCCGGTGCTGCAGCAGTTCGCCGAGGTCGTCCGCGACTCGATGGGCGAGGCCTACCCCGAGCTGGTCAGCGGGTTCGCCCGCATCCAGCAGGTGCTCAAGGCCGAGGAGGACACGTTCCTGCGCACGCTCGACGCCGGTTCGCGGATCTTCGAGGGTGCCGCCGCCGAGGTGAAGTCCGACGGCCGCGCCACGCTGCCCGGTGACAAGGCCTTCCAGCTGCACGACACGTACGGCTTCCCGATCGACCTCACGCTGGAGATGGCCTCCGAGGCCGGCCTCACGGTCGACGAGGACGGCTTCCGCAAGCTGATGGCCGAGCAGCGCGCCCGCGCCAAGGCCGACGCCGCCGGCAAGAAGACCGGCCACGGCGACCAGTCGGTGTACCGCGAGCTGCTGGAGCAGGGCCCGACCGAGTTCACCGGCTACACCGAGCTCGCCTCCGAGGCCACGCTGCGCGGCATCGTGCTGAACGGCGCTCGGGTGAAGTCTGCTCGCGAGGGCGACATCGTCGAGGTCGTCCTCGACCGCACGCCGCTCTACGCCGAGTCCGGTGGCCAGGAGTCCGACGCCGGCTCCATCGTCACGGCCAACGCCGAGCTCGAGGTGCTCGACGTGCAGAAGGTCGCCCGCAAGCTGTGGGTGCACCAGGTGCGCGTGCGCTCCGGTGAGGTCAGCGAGGGCGAGCACGTCGAGGCCCGCGTCGACCCGGAGTGGCGCGTCGGCGCCCGCCAGGGCCACTCGGGCACGCACGTCGTGCACGCCGCCCTGCGGCACGTGCTCGGCCCGTCGGCCCTGCAGAGCGGTTCGTACAACAAGCCCGGCTACCTGCGTCTCGACTTCGCCTGGACCGGTGGCCTGTCCGCCGAGGCCAAGAGCGAGATCGAGGAGGTCTCGAACCTCGCCGTGCGCCGCGACCTGCCGGTCAGCATCGTCTACACCGACATGGCCGGTGCCCAGGAGCTGGGTGCCGTCGCCCTGTTCGGCGAGACCTACGACGAGACCGTGCGCGTCATCGAGATCGGTGGCGAGTGGTCCCGCGAGCTGTGCGGTGGCACCCACGTCGAGCACTCGTCGCAGATCGGCCCGATCACCCTGCTGGGTGAGTCGTCGGTCGGCTCCGGCGTGCGCCGCCTGGAGGCCTACGTCGGCATCGAGGCCATGCGGTTCCTCGCCAGGGAACGCGCCATCGTGCAGAACCTCTCCGACATGCTCAAGGTCGGCTCCGAGGGCCTGCCCGAGCGGATCGAGTCGCTGGTCGAGCGCCTGAAGTCCGCCGAGAAGGAGCTGGAGAAGGTCCGCGCCGCCGAGCTGCTCGGCAACGCCGGCGCCCTGGCCGACAAGGCCCTCGACATCCGCGGCCTGTCGCTGGTGGCCCTGGGCCTCGAGGGCGTGTCGGGCAACGACCTGCGCACCCTCGGCGGCGAGGTCCGCAACCGCCTGGGCAGCAAGCCCGGCGTGGTGGCCCTGTTCTCGGCCGACGGCGACAAGGTCAGCTTCGTGGTGGCCACCACGGCCGCCGCCCGCGACCTGGGTCTCGCCGCCGGCAAGCTCGTCCCGGTGTTCGGCCCGGCCATCGCCGCCCGCGGTGGCGGCAAGCCGGACCTGGCCCAGGGCGGTGGCACGAACCCGGCCGGCGTTCCGGAGGCCATCACGGCCCTGACGAACGAACTGGACAAGGTGCTTGAGCAGGGCTGATGTTCCTGGTGTCGACGATCCGGGCCTCGGACGGAGGCTCGGCGTCGACGTCGGTTCGGTTCGCGTGGGAGTCTCTCTCAGCGATCCGGCGCCGTTCCTGGCGACTCCGCTGGTCACCCTGCAGCGCGACGAGAAAAAGGGCTCCGACCTCACGGAGCTCGTACGCCTCGTCGCCGAGCATGACGTCGTCGAGGTCGTGGTCGGCCTGCCGAAGACGCTGGCAGGCAGGCACGGACCCGCTGCTGAGGCAGCGACCGCGTACGCTGCGGCCTTGGCCGGGCGCATCGCCCCGGTGCCGGTGCGGCTGACCGACGAACGACTGACGACGGTCGTGGTGAGCCGCGTGCTGGCGCAGCGCGGTGTGAAGGGCAAGAAACAGCGTGCCGTGGTCGATCAGGCCGCTGCTGTCGAGATCCTGCAATCTTGGCTGGACGCACGGGCACGGTCGGTGTCCGCCCGAAAGGACGAGGCGTGAGCGGCGACGATCTCGGGTTGTTCACAGACCCCGAAGCAGATGAGCGACGCCCTGTCAGAAAGCGCGATCGCGAGCGGGACAACGCCAGGGCGAAGGCGAAGAAGCGCAAGAAGACGGTCCTGTGGCTGGTCGTCGCGCTGGTCCTCGCCGTGGGCCTGGGTGGCGCGTACTACGGCTACCAGGAGCTGCGCGGCATCGGGTCGTTCGAGGACTACCCGGGCGCCGGCGAGACGGACACGATCGTCGAGGTCCAGGACGGCGACGTGGTCAGCAAGATCGCGTCGACCCTGCAGGAGAACGACGTCGTCGCGTCCTCGACCGCCTTCATCCAGGCCAGCAAGACCGACGCCCGCGTGACGTCGATCCAGCCGGGCTTCTACCTGATGAAGACGAAGATGTCGGGCCAGACCGCCGTGGCCAAGATGATCGACCCGAAGACGCGCGTCCCCGCCGTCCAGATCGTCGGTGGCCTGAAGCTCACCGACATCCAGGCCAACGGCAAGACCGTCGCGGGCGTCTACTCCCAGCTCGCCGCCGCGAGCTGCACGGAGAAGGACGGCGCGAAGAAGTGCCTGTCCGTCGAGGAGATCAAGGCCGCGGCCGAGCAGACCGACCCGGTGGCCCTGGGCGTGCCGGACTGGGCGATCGCGGACGTCAAGGCCGCCGAACCCCAGTTCCGCCTCGAAGGCCTGATCATGCGCGGCGTCTACCAGGTCAAGCCGGGCGTGAGCGCGGTCGAGCTGATCCGCAGCGTCATCGTGGCCTCGGCCCAGAAGCTGCAGGGCGCCGGCATCCCCGGCGGCACCCTGAACACGGGCTTCCGCCCCTACGAGGTGCTCGTCATCGCCTCGCTGATCGAGAAGGAAGCCATCGAGAAGGACTTCGCGCAGGTCTCGCAGGTCATCTACAACCGCATCGCGAAACCCATGCCGCTGCAGTTCGACTCGACCATCAACTACCGCAACAACCAGCCGCACATCCGCACGTCCGACGCGGACCGCAATGCCAACCAGCCGTACAACACCTACAAGAACCAAGGCCTGACGCCGACGCCGATCGGCTCGCCGTCGCAGCAGGCCATCGCCGCCGCGATCAAGCCCTCGGGCGGCGACATCGAGTACTTCGTGAAATGCCAGACCGATGGCACGTCCTGCTTCTCCAAGACGTACGAGGAGCACCAGGCGAAGGACCAGAAGGCTCAGAGGGACGGCGTCTACTAGTGGTGCGCAAGGCCGCGGTGATCGGTTCGCCGATCGAACACTCCCTGTCGCCAGTCCTGCACAACGCCGCGTACGCGGCCCTCGGTCTGGACTGGGAGTACACACGCCTGGAGTGCTCCGAGGCCGAGGTGCCCGCTCTGGTGTCCTCACTGGGCCCGGAGTGGGTGGGCCTGTCGTGCACGATGCCGACCAAACGGGCCGCGCTGGCGTTCGCCTCGGTCGTCACTCCGCGCGCTTTCGCTGTCGGTGCTGCCAACACGCTGGTGCGCAAGGGTTCCGAGTGGCACGCCGACTGCACCGACGTGGACGGCGTCGTGGGAGCGTTGCGGGAGAAGGGTTTCTCCGGCGGTTCGCACGGCGTGGTGCTGGGTGCGGGCGGGACGGCTACGGCGGCGCTGGCCGGCCTCGCTTCGCTCGGGATCTCGTCGGTTTCCCTTGTGGTGCGGGATCCTTCGCGTGCTGTCGAGGCTCTGGAGACCGCCGGGCGGGTCGGGGTTTCGGTCGAGGTGCTGGAGCTGTCCGTTGTGGACTTGGCTCTGCTGGCCGGTGCGGCGGATGTGGTGGTGTCGACGGTTCCCGCTTCGGCCACCGTTGCGCTGGCTGAGTCGTTGGCTTGTGCGCCGTACGTGCTGGACGTGATCTACCACCCCTGGCCGACGCCGGTGGCGTCGGCCGTGGAGGCTTCTGGTGCTCGGTTGGTTACCGGGTTGGACATGTTGCTGCACCAGGCTTTTGGGCAGGTCTCGCAGTTCACCGGGATGGCTGCGCCGGAGGATGTCATGCGTGAGGCGTTGGCTGCGGAGCTGACCGCGCGTTCGTAACTTTCGGCTTGATCTTGGGTTGTTCGGTGTTGGTCGGTGGTCGTTGTGTGGTTTTCTGCGGCTGACTCGTTTGGCTGCGGACGATGTGCCACTCGGCCGGAGTCATCGCATGCCGGTCCGCTCACCTTGGGAGGGGGCCGGTGGGTGGGACGCACGGGTGTGCCTGCCGGAGGCTCCGCTTGGGCGCGTGGGCCGACCGGTCCGGCACCACGGCCGCCGGTGCGTCCCGCTCCCTTTCGGGTCGGTTTGCGTTGGTTGGGTGCCGGTTCCAGCGGGGTGGTCACCTGCCATGCGTGAAGTCACCTTGCTCGGGTGGTTGCGCAGGTCAAGACGGGCCGGTGCCGGTCATCGCCGCTGCGCGACGATAGCGATTGGGGCTTGACCTTGAGCCTCTAGCTGGATGCACATATCGGCCTTAAAAGGCCGGGCTCGAAGTGCCCGGCCGATCCCTGCAACGGTCGCATCCAGCTCCTCAAGGTCAAGCCCCAATCGCCGAGCTGGGCACGTCACCACCGCTGACCAAGTGCGAAGAGGTTCACACGCCTCGGCTTCGCCATTGCCGTTGGCGGAAGGGTGGCTCGGCTTCGCCGTTGCCTGTTGGCGATCCCTGGCCCGACCGACACCAAGGCTTGCGCTAGGGGCAGTACTCGTCGGCCACCGGCGCCACGCCTGCCACCTTCGCGCGGCTGGCCATCGCCGTGCAGTGCACCTGGAAGATCGCCCACTTCGACGTCGGTGGTGCGACGTCCTCCGGCATCACGATCACGTCCAGTACCGGCACCGCCTTCGACGAGGTCGCGGGCAGTTCGGTGGTGAGGCCGAGCTTCTTCTCCTCGTCGTTCGGACCTGCCAGGAGCAAGTTCATCGCGGTCGTGATGTCGACGTTGCCCGTGTAGGTGCGGGTGCGGCGGACCAGGCCGTCGTGTGCTGCCGTCACGAGGAAGATGGTCAGCGTGTGTGAGGAGACCGTGGGGGCTTCGGCTCCGGTGAGGACCGGGGTCGGGCGGATGCCGTAGGCGGTGAGGGTTGCCAGGGCAAGCGCAAGGTGAAGACCGCGCCGCCCGAAGGGGCGTTGGCCGCTTCGATGGTGCCGCCGTGCAGGCGTGCGTTCTCCCATGCGATCGCCAATCCCAGTCCGCTGCCCTCGGAACGGGAGCGGGCCGTGTCTGCCTTGTAGAAGCGGTCGAAGATGTGGGGGAGGGCGTCCGGGGGGATGCCTGGGCCGTGGTCGGCCACCTCGATGACGCCCGGTCGCACGGTCACATGGACTGGGACGCCTCCGTGCTTCAGGGCGTTGCCCACGAGGTTGGCGACGATGACGTCCAGGCGGCGGCGGTCTACGCGCGCGACGACGCCTTCCGGCAGGAAGGCCTCTACGGACGTGGTCCAGCCGCGGGCGGCGAGGGTGTCGCGGACTGCTGTGCCGATGTCCCAGTCGTCCAGTTCGAGGAGGTTGCGGCCCTCGTCGAAGCGGGAGATCTCCATCAGGTCGTTGACCAGGCGGGTCAGCTTGCGGGTCTCGGCGGAGACCAGGCGGGCCGCTACGGCCGTGTCCGGGGGCAGGGTGTCGGCGTCCTCGTCCAGGACGGCGGTCACCGCGTTCATCGCCGTGAGCGGGGTGCGGAGTTCGTGTGACACGTCGGCGACGAACCGGCGGGAGGCGGCCTGGGAGGCCTCCAGTTGTTCGGCCGCGCGGTTGAACGTGCGGGCCAGGTCGGCCAGTTCGTCGGAGCCGCGGTCGTCCACGCGGGTGTCCAGGCGGCCGGAGCCCAGGGCGCGGGCGGCGGTGCCGAGGCGGCGGACCGGGCGCAGGACGCCGCGGGCCGTGAAGAGCGCCAGACCGAGGGCCAGGGGGAGCACGAGGCTGACGCCCACCCAGGCGGCGGTCGAGAAGCTGTCGATGGCCGCCTGCGGGCCCCTCAGGTACTGCAGCGCCCACACCTCGACGCCGGTGGGCGTGCCGTCCTCGCGGACCAGCGGGATGCCCACGACGACGTACGGCTCGGTCAGGTCCGTGCGGCGCTGCCAGAGGATCGTCCCGCTCGTCCTGAGCATCTCGCGCATCTCGGCGGGGATGAACGACGGGTCGGGGCCCTGAGCGGAGCGCAGGTTCTGGTAGATCACGACCGCCGAGCCGCGCAGGTACGTGCCGAAGCCGTCCAGGTCCTCCTGCGCGGGCGGCACGGTCAGGCGTGGCGCGTAGTCGCGGACGTCCTTCACGAGCGGGTTCATGAAGTTGTCCTGCGCGTCCTCCAGCAGCAACGTCCGGGCGGTCGCGTAGGAGGCGCCCGCCGCTCCCACCGCGCCCAGGACCGTCAGCAGCAGGAACGCCGCCATCAGCCTCGGGCGCAGACCGCGGAGCAACGACCTCATCGGGGGCCGAAGCGGTAACCGAAGCCGCGCACCGTGTGGACGTAGCCGGGGTCGGAGGGCACGTCCTCGATCTTGGCGCGCAACCGCTGCACGCACGCGTCGACGAGCCGTGAGTCGCCGAGGTAGTCGTGCTCCCAGACGGCCTCGAGGATCTGCTGGCGGGTCAGCACGCGGCCGGGGGTGCGGGACAGTTCGAGCAGCAGCTTCAGCTCGGTCGGGGTCAGCGCGACCTTCACGTCGTCCTTCAGCACCTGCAACCCTGCCCGATCGATCACCAGCGAGCCGTGCCGTTCGATCGACGACGGCTCGGAGACCGTCCGCCGCAGCACCGCGCGGATCCGGGCCTCGAGCACGCGCGGTTCGACGGGCTTGACCACGTAGTCGTCCGCGCCCGCCTCCAGGCCCGCGACCACGTCGAAGTCGTCGCCGCGCGCGGTGAGCATGATGATCGGCACCTCGGCGTGCGTGCGCATCCGCCGGCACGTCTCGAAGCCGTCGATACCGGGCAGCATGATGTCGAGGACCACGATGTCGGGGCGGGACTCGCGCAGCTTCTCGACGCCTTCCTCACCCGTTCCGGCTGCGCGGACGTCGTGTCCCTGGCGGCGCAACGCCAGCCCGAGTCCTTCACGCACCGAAGGGTCGTCCTCGACCAGCAACACCATCGCCACGAGATCCATTATCGGCGGCGAACCGCACCCGCGCCGGATCTGTTGCGGAACCATGACACGGCGTGCACGTTCCCATAGAGCGGCTCGCGGACCGTCGAACTCATGGCCGGAAGCTTGCTGGGATTCCTCTTCACGTACTTCGCGCTGGTGTGGACGTCGTTCGGGCAGAAGGCGGAGAACGCCGCGTTGCCCGAGCTCTCACTCCAACGCTCGTGGGCGTCCAACGTGGACATGGCGATCCTTGTCGCCGCTGTCCTCGTGGCTCTGTTCGCACGCAAGAAGTCGCTCGCGCCGTTGGCGCTGCTCGGCGGTTCGGTGCTGGGCGCGCAGGCCCTGAAGCTGTACGTGCTGGTGCGGCCGCCGCTGGACGACGACGCGGTGCTGGTGCACAACAGCTTCCCGAGTGGACACACGACGGCCGCGGTGGCGTCGGTGATCGCGGTGACGATGGCGGTCCCGAAGCGGTTCGCGCTGTTCGTGGCGGTGCCGGGGGCGATCGGCGCGGGGGCGGTCGCGGCGGAGACGGTGTCGCTCGGCTGGCACCGGTTCAGCGACACGCTCGGTGCGGCGCTGCTGGTCTCGACGCTCGCGTTCCTGCTGCTGCGCAGGTGGACCACGGGGTTGATCGTGCCGCCCGCACTGGCCGTGGGAGGCGTCTGGCTGATGGTGAGCTACCCGCAGGCCACGCCGTCGATCTCGGCCGGCGTCGTGACCGCGGGTGTCGTGCTGCACTTCGGGTGGGCCGTGAGTGGTCTCGGTCGTCGGGGCGACCAGGACCACTCACGACCGGAATCACTCGTCGTGATCGGTGGCGATCAGTTCCGCGATGGCGTCGAGAGCGGCGTCCGCTCCGTCCCCCTCGGCGCTGAGCACCACCTCGTCACCGTGCATGGCGCCCAGGGTCATCAGACCCAGAACACTCGCCGCGTCAACGGCTTCGCCGCCGTCCTTGGCGATGCTGACCGTCACCGGCTGGTCGGCGGCGGCCTTCGCCAGCAGTGCGGCAGGCCGGGCGTGCAGTCCGACCTTGCTGGCCACGGTGACCCGTCGCTCGGCCATGATGGTTCCTCCCGGTAGAGCTCGTTCTTGCTACTGCTGTTCGGTCGTGGTGCGCTTCTCGCGCACTGCAGTGTCGCGCTTCTCGCGCACCACGGTGTCGCCACTGCCTTCCACGACGCTCTCGTCGGCCTCCGGCGACTCGTCGTCCTCGCGGCCCGGCGTCTTCAGGTTCCACTTGGTGATGACGAAGCGGAACAGGAAGTAGTAGATCGCCGCGTAGACGAGACCGATCGGGATGATCAGCAACGGCTTCGTCGCGATGTTGAAGTTCAGCAGGTAGTCGATCACACCGGCGGAGAAGCCGAAGCCGTCGTGCACACCCAGCGCGTTGGTGATCGCCAGCGAGGTGCCGGTGAGGAACGCGTGGATGACGTACAGCGGCCACGCGACGAACATGAACGCGAACTCGAGCGGCTCGGTGACACCCGTGATGAACGAGGTGAGCGCGGCCGAGCCCATGATGCCGGCGATGATCTTCTTCTGCGACGGCCTGGCGGTGTGGATGATCGCCAGCGCGGCCGCGGGGAGCGCGAACATGAAGATCGGGAAGAAGCCGCTCATGAACGTGCCGGCGGTCGGGTCGCCCGCGAAGAACCTCGGGATGTCACCGGTCTTGGTGACGCCGTCGGCCTCGTACTCGCCGAAGACCTGCCACATGAACGTGTTCGGGATGTGGTGCAGACCCAGCGGGATGAGCAGGCGGTTGATCACGCCGTAGACGCCGGCGCCGAGGATCGTGCTGCCCGAGACGGCCTCGCCGACCGCGAGCAGGCCCTTGTTGAACCACGGGTAGATGAGGCCCATGACGACCGAGACCGGAATCATGACACCGGCGACGATGATCGGCACGAAGCGGCGGCCACCGAAGAACGCGAGGTACGGGGGCAGCTTCACGCGGTGGTACTTCTGCCACAGCACGGCCGTGATCAGACCGATCACGATGCCGGTCAGGACCGAGTAGTTGATCTGCTGCTGCTTGGCGGCGTCTTCCGCCACCGGCAGGACCATCGGCGACATGGCCTTGAAGACGGCCTGCGTGACCACGAAGCCGACCACGGCGGCGAGAGCGGTCGAACCGTCACCACGGCGGGCGAACCCGATCGCCACACCCACCGCGAACAGCAGCGGGAGGTTGGTGAACAGGGCGTCGCCCGCACCACCGATGACGGCGGCGACCTGGTTCCAGCCCAGACCCTCCTTGCCGAGCAGGTCGGGCTGGCCGAGACGCAGGAGAAGTGCTGCGGCGGGCAGTGAGGCGATCGGCAGCATGAGGCTGCGGCCGAATCGCTGCATACCGGCCAGGCCCTTGAACCCGCGACCGCCTGTCGCCTCTGGGGCGCTGGCGCTCATTTGGTACCTCCCTTGGCGGAGTGGAGGCCGGAACCCGGGACGGTCCGGTCCAGTTGCATGGTCACCTGGTAGAGATCGCCCCGGTACCAGGAGGTCACGTCTTCGCAGGGCCGCCCGTCGGAGCTGGCGACCCTCCTGAACACGAGGAGCGGGCTGCCCTTGCGGACGTCGAGCGCCTTCGCGGTCTCCGCGTCGGCGGTCTCGGCCCACACGGTCTGCCGCGCGTGGTCGAGCTGGACGCCGTACCGGGTCGCGATGATCTCGTAGATCGACCCGGTCAGGTCACATCGGTCTAGTTCGGGAAGCACGTGCGGGCTGTACCAGCCGGCTTCGAGCGCCAGCGGGGCCCCGTCGGCCTTGCGCAGCCGCACGACGCGGTACGCGTACTCGTCGGCCTCCAGGCCCAGCGAGGCCTTCGAGCCGGGAGCCGCCTGGCCGCAGCTGATCACCTCGGTGCTGGGTTCGACCCCGCGCGCCTTCATGTCCGAGGTGAACGACGCCAGGAAGAGCTGCAGGTCGTAGCGCCGCTTCGCGGTGAACGTCCCACGTCCCTTGGCCCGCGTGAGCAGGCCGTCGGCGACCAGCTGGCCGACCGCGGCCCGCACGGTGATGCGAGAGACCCCGTACCGCTCCGCGAGATCGCGCTCGGACGGGATCGGTGAGCCGGGAGCGAGGTCCTGTTCGGCCAGCCGCCGCAGGATCTCGCGCAGCTGCGCGTGCTTCGGCTTGGGCCCGTCCACGATCTCGTTCACTCGCTCACCTCCTCGCTAGTGGTACTTTCCGGTCTAGACCAGTTGGTGCGGGAGAATGCTCCGCGCACCGAGCGGGTGTCAACCGCTGTTACGGGAACGAGAGGTACGAACGTGGCTGACGAGAAGGCTCAGAAGATCCTCGAGGCGCTGGGCGGCCGGGACAACATCATCGAGATCGAGCCCTGCATCACCCGCCTGCGGTGCGAGCTCGAAGACGGTTCCGTCGTGGACGAGAAGGCCCTGAAGGCGTTGGGAGCGCACGGAGTCATGCGTTCCGGCAACGTCGTCCAGGTCGTCGTCGGACCCGAGGCGGACACCATCGCGTCGGACATCGAGGACCTGCTGTGAGCCTCCGCGTCGGCAGCCCCGTGGCAGGCCGGGTGGTCGCGCTCTCCGAGGTTCCGGACCAGGTCTTCGCCGAGGCGATGGTCGGCCCCGGTGTGGCCGTCGAGCCCGTTCGATCGAAGTCCGATGTGGTTTCGCCGCTCGACGGCACGGTCGTGACGTTGCACCCGCACGCGTTCGTGGTCGCCAACGGTGACGGGGCGGCCGTCCTGGTCCACCTCGGCATCGACACCGTGAAGCGCAAGGGCGAGGGCTTCGAGCTCCACGTCGTCAAGGGCGAGCAGGTCCAGGCCGGTCAGAAGATCGTGACGTGGGACCCGGCCGAGGTCGAGGCGGCCGGGTTCGCGCCGATCTGCCCGGTGATCGCGCTGGACGCGTCCGCCGAGGTGCTGGGCGACCTTGCGGTGGGCGTGGACGTGGTGGCGAACGACGCGCTGTTCGACTGGTCGCGCTGAACCGCTGGTCCGAGCGTTCTCTTCAGTCCCGCGTGAACGGTCCGTTCACGACAGGCCGGGATTTGTACTTGGTCGTACCGAGCAGGACCGTGGTGCCATGACCACGGTCCTGCTCGCGTCTGTGCTGGGTTCGCTGTGGACGGTCGCCGCCGTCCTGGACGCACCGCCCTCGTCGTTCCTGCTGGCCTGGTTCGGCATCGTGCTCGCGATGATCGACCTGCGGCACCACCGGTTGCCGGACGCGCTGACCCTCCCGTTGGGGGCCGCGTTGCTGCTCCTGCAGTTCCACGGGCTGGGAGCGGCGGTGCTGTCGGCGCTCGTTTTCGGTGGCGCGCATCTCCTCGTCCGGCGGTGGCGGCCCGCGCTGATGGGCGGCGGGGACGTGAAGCTCGCCTTCGGACTCGGCGCGGCGCTCCCGCTGCCGGCGCTGTTACCTGCGGCGATCCTGTCGAGCGTGGTCAGCCTCGCCGTCGCCGCCCTCCGGCGCAGGCGTGCGGTGCCGCACGGACCGGGCTTGCTGGCCGCCACCTGGGCGTTGACGACGCTGTGAAAGGATTGTGAACGTGCTGCGCTGGATCACCGCTGGAGAGTCACACGGCCCCGCTCTCGTCGCCGTCCTGGAGGGCATGCCCGCCGGAGTGGAGGTGACCACGGAGGACCTGGTCGCCCAGCTCGGGCGCCGCAGGCTCGGCTTCGGCCGCTCGCCCCGCATGGGCTTCGAGCAGGACGAGGTCGAGATCCTCGGCGGCGTGCGCCACGGCAAGACCCAGGGCGGTCCGATCGCGGTCACGATCGGCAACTCCGAGTGGCCCAAGTGGCAGACGGTCATGTCGCCGGACCCGGTCGACCCGAGCCTGCTCAAGCCCACCGGTCGCAACGAGGCCCTCACCCGCCCGCGCCCCGGTCACGCCGACCTGCCGGGCATGCAGAAGTTCGGCTTCGACGAGGCCCGCCCGGTGCTGGAGCGCGCCTCCGCCCGCGAGACCGCCGCCCGCACCGCGCTCGGCACCGTCGCCCGGCAGTTCCTGCAGCAGCTGCTCGGCGTGCGGGTGCTCAGCCACGTGGTGTCCATCGGCAAGGCCGAGACACCCGAGGACGCCGCGCTGCCCACCCCGGACGACCTGGCCGCGATCGACGAGTCGCCGGTGCGCTGCTTCGACTCCCGCGGCACCGGCGCGATGGTCGCCGAGGTCGAGGCCGTCAAGGAGGCCGGTGACACGGTCGGCGGCGTCATCGAGGTGCTCGTCTACGGGCTCCCGCCGGGCCTGGGCTCGCACGTGCACTGGGACCGCCGTCTCGACGCGCGCCTCGCGGCCGCGTTGATGGGCGTGCAGGCGATGAAGGGCGTGGAGATCGGCGACGGCTTCACCTCCGCCAAGCGCTGGGGTTCGCAGGCGCACGACGAGATCGACCGCGGCAGCGGCCCGGTCGGCGTGACGCGCCGCTCGAACCGCGCCGGCGGCCTCGAGGGCGGCATCACCAACGGCGAGACCCTGCGCGCCCGCGTGGCCATGAAGCCCATCTCGACCGTCCCGCGCGCACTGTCCACCGTGGACGTCCGCACCGGTGAGCCCGCCGTCGCGATCCACCAGCGTTCGGACGTCTGCGCCGTGCCGCGCGCCGGCGTGGTGCTGGAGTCCGTCGTGGCGCTGGTGCTGGCCGAGGCCGCGCTGGAGAAGTTCGGCGGCGACTCGCTCGACGAGACGCGCCGCAACGCCCACGCGTACCTCAAGGCCCTGGAAGCCCGCTGGGAGGGCATGTGAGCCCGCGCTACGTCGTGGTCGGCCCGCCCGGCGCGGGCAAGACCACCGTCAGCGAGCTGCTGGCGGCGCGCCTGGGGCTGCCGTTCCGCGACGTCGACGCGGACATCGTCGAGCTGGCGGGCAAGCCCATCTCGGACATCTTCACCGACGACGGCGAGCCCGCTTTCCGCGCCATGGAAGAGGAAGCGGTCGCCAAGGCGCTGGTCGAGCACGAGGGCGTGCTGGCGCTGGGCGGGGGAGCGGTGCTGTCCGCCGCGACCCGCGACCGGCTGCGCGAGCACACCGTCGTGTTCCTGAACGTGGGCATGGCCGAAGGCGTGCGCCGCACGGGGCTGGCGGCCAACCGCCCGCTGCTGACCGGCATCAACCCGCGCGCCACCTTCAAGGCGCTGCTGGACGCGCGCCTGCCACTGTACCGCGAGGTCGCGACGATCGAGGTCCTCACGGACTCACTCGATCCGGACCGGGTGACCGACGCGGTGATCAAGGGAGAGCAAGCATGACCGAGCCCGTGCGCATCAGGGTCGCCGCGGAGAAGCCCTACGACGTGGTGATCGGCCGCGGCCTGCTCGGCGACATCGTCGAGTTCCTCGGCGGCACCGCCAAGATCGCGATCGTGCACCAGCCGACCCTGGCCGAGACCGCCAAGGTGCTGGTCGACGAGCTCAAGGCCGTGGGCGCCGACGCGCACCGAGTCGAGGTCCCCGACGCCGAGGACGGCAAGGACCTGGCCGTCGCGGGCTTCTGCTGGGACGTGCTGGGCAAGATCGGCCTGTCGCGCTCCGACGTCGTCGTCGGCCTCGGCGGCGGCGCGGTCACGGACCTCGCGGGCTTCGTCGCGTCCACCTGGATGCGCGGCGTGCGGCTGGTCAACATCCCGACGACGCTGCTCGGCATGGTCGACGCGGCGGTCGGCGGCAAGACCGGCATCAACACCGACGCGGGCAAGAACCTCGTCGGCACGTTCTACGAGCCCGACGCCATCTTCGTCGACCTCGCCACCCTGGAGACGTTGCCGCGCAACGAACTCATCGCGGGCATGGCCGAGATCGTGAAGGGCGGCTTCATCGCCGACCCGGTCATCCTCGACCTGATCGAGGCCGACCCCCAGGCCGCTCTGGACCCCACGGGCGAGGTGCTCGCCGACCTGGTCCGCCGCAAGATCCAGATCAAGGCCGACGTCGTCACGACCGACCTGCGCGAGTCGAACCTGCGCGAGATCCTGAACTACGGCCACACCCTCGGCCACGCCATCGAACGCCGCGAGCGCTACCGCTGGCGCCACGGCGCCGCGATCAGCGTGGGCCTGGTCTTCGCCGCCGAACTGGCCCGCCTGGCAGGCCGCCTCGACGACGAGACGGCCGACCGCCACAAGCGCGTCCTCGAGTCGCTCGGCCTGCCGACGACCTACGACGCGGACGGCCTCCCGCAGCTCATGGAGGGCATGAAGGTCGACAAGAAGAACAAGGCGGGCGTGCTCCGCTTCGTCGTCCTCGACGGCCTCGCCAAGCCAGGCCGCCTCGAAGGTCCGGACCCGGCCCTGATCGCCGCCGCGTACGGAGCCGTCGCCGCGGAGCCCAAGCCTTCCTCGGGCGGGACGGTGCTGCTGTGAAGGTCCTGGTTCTCAACGGCCCGAACCTCAACCGCCTGGGCACCCGCGAGCCGCTCATCTACGGCAGCACCACGCACGCAGACCTCGTCGAGCTGTGCGTGGCGGAGGGCAAGGACCTCGGCTTCGACGTCGAGGTCCGCCAGACCAACCACGAGGGCGAGATGGTGGGGTGGCTGCACGAGGCCGCCGACGCCTCCACCCCCGTGATCCTCAACGGCGCTGCCTGGACGCACTACTCGATCGCACTGCGCGACGCGTGCTCCCAGCTCACGGCGCCGCTGGTCGAGGTGCACATCTCGAACATCCACCAGCGCGAGGAGTTCCGGCACCACAGCGTCATCTCGGCGGTCGCGACCGGCGTGATCGCGGGCCTCGGCGTCGAGGGCTACCTGCTCGCCCTGCGCTGGCTGTCGCTCAGGAAGTAGCGCCGGCTCGGCAGGGGCCACGGCGGCGAGTGCGGTCGCGCTGATGAAGAGCGCCTCCAGCGTGTTCGTGTCGGGTCGCGGCCGCTGGTTGCCTGGGGGTCATCGCGAACAGCAGGCTGCGCACCCGCGCACCCGCGCACCCGTACTTCTGGGCCGGAGTTGCCCGGGGTCCTTGCCAGCCCCGTGACTTGCCAGCCCCCGTGGCCTGGTCGGTCCCACCGCCTCCGTGCCGGCCGAACCTTCGGGCGGGTCACGGAGCAGCGCCGTCCGGGTGGCGCATCCAGAGGTTCGTCTCCTCGTAGACCCCCTGGTCGCGCTCCCGGTCGATCGCCAGCAGGTCCAGCCCGCCCGCGACCACGTACCGCCCGGTCTGCGGGAACGCCATGCCCGTCCACCGCTCCCACTCCGCGACCGTCCCGGTCACGACCATCGACCGCGGCGCGGGCTGGACGACCGTGGCACCGAGCCGCTGGTGCGTGCGGACCCACGGGTCGAGGTGCAGGCCGTCCTCGCGCGTCCAGTGCTGGAAGTCCGCCATGGCCGTCAACGGGTAGCTGGCCTTCAAAGTGGGTCGCACCGGCACGATGACTCGCGCGAGCCCATCGTCAGCGGCCCGTTCGCGCAGCCGGGTGAGCACCTCGCCCGCCAGCCCGCCACCGGTGCGGTCGGTCCGCACGGTCGCCGCGACGACGCACAACGCGTCGGGCGCGATGCCGCTCTCGTGCTCGGTGACCGCCGCGACCAGGGCGCCGTCGTACCCGCCGTCCGGCAGGCCGTCGGACGAGCCGTCCCAGCTCAGGGCCACCGCCGTCGCCCGCGCGAGCACCGAGTCGTCGTCATCGAGCAGCCGCACGTCGTAGCGCGGGAAGTACTCCGCCACGGCGTCGCGGTGGGTCGCGGGGATCCGGCCGCGCAGCACGAACCCCGGCCAGCCGTCCCTCAGCGGGGCTTGGGCCGGTCCCTGCAGATCCGGGCGCGAGGAGTTCGAGACGATCTTCACGGAGCCGATCGTAGAAACTGGGGACGTGCTGCACCACGTCGAACTGTGGGTACCGGACCTCGCCCGCGCCGAGGCCACCTTCGGCTGGCTCTTCGCCGAGCTCGGCTGGACCGAGCACCAGCGCTGGACCGCCGGCGTCAGCTGGAAGCTCGGCGACACCTACGTCGTGGTCGAGCAGTCCAGCGCCATGACCGGCCCGCACGACCGGATGCGGGCGGGCCTGAACCACCTCGCCCTGCACGCCGACACCCGCGAGAACGTCGACCGCCTGACCCGGGAATCCGAGGCCAACGGCTGGAAGCTCATGTTCGCGGACAGGCATCCTCACGCGGGAGGACCGGACCACTACGCGGCGTTCCTGGAGAACGCGGACGGGTTCGAAATCGAGCTGGTAGGCGTCTGAACGTGTGAGGATGCCGATCGTGCCCAGACTGTTCATCGCCGCGGTCGCCCTGCTCCTGGCCGGATGCGCGGCCGCGCGGGAGCCCGCCCCCGTCAGCAGCGGGACGACGGCGGAGTCGGGCGGGCAGCTGTCGGACCAGGAGCTGCAGGCGAAGTGGTGGACGTGGGCCGCGTCGAGCCCGGCGAACCGCAACCCCGTGGTCGACGACACCGGCCAGTGGTGCGGCCAGGACCAGCCGAAGGACGTGTGGTTCTTCGCCGGCACGTTCGGTGGCACCGTCGACCGCCGGTGCCAGGTGCCCGCCGGGCGCCCGCTCGCCGGTCCCGCGCTCAACCTGGTCTCCACGGACGCGAACTGTGCGACGTTCATGGACGGTGCCAAGGGCTCGGTGACGCTCGACGGGCAACTGCTGGAACTGCGCCGGATCACGCCGGTCGCGGTCACCTACCAGGCCGCCGAGAACAACGTCATGGGACAGCGCGAGGGACGCGTGGCGGGGCAGGGGTGCGGGCTGTGGGCGTGGATCCCGCCGCTCACGCCGGGTGAGCACGAACTGGTGGTGCGGGGGAGTCGGGCGACTTCCGCACGACGGCGCGCTACCTGCTCACCGTCAGCTCGTCGGACTAGCCGGGTCCTTCTTCGCCAGGAACCCGCCCAGCAGCATCCCCAGGCCAGCGGGGGCGAGCACGAGCAACGCCGTGAACGCCGCCCCGCCCGTCAGCGCGACCCACAGCGCCTCCTGCCCGGTCTGGTCGACCAGCAACGCCGACCCGATGACGCCCAGGGCTCCGGCGAACGGACCGGCGATCAGCGACGCGATGAACCACTGCATGCCGCGCCCCTCCAGCTCGCGCAGCGTGTCGACCGCGCCCCAGAGCACCGCGGCGACGATCAGCAGTCCCAGAGCGATCGGGCGGATCGACGAGGCCTCGGGGCTGCGCACGCTCACCGCCGCCACGCCGGTCTGCACGGCTCCGTGCAGGAGCCCCATCCACAACGCACGGACGAACCAAGGACTCATGCGGACAGCTTAGGACTGGCCGTACGCTGCGAGACATGTCGTCGTACGCCGCACGCCGAACCGCATTGCGCCAGGAGCTCCAGGCCACGAACCTGGACGCGCTGCTCGTGACGAACCTGCTGAACGTCCGGTACCTCACCGGGTTCACCGGATCGAACGCCGCCGTGATCATCGGCGCGGACGGCGACGACGTGTTCTGCACGGACGGCCGTTACCTCACCCAGTCGGCGAAGCAGGTGCCGGACCTGGAGCGGCTGATCGACCGGCCGTGCGACACCGCGCTCGCGGCCAGGGCGAAGGGCAGGCTCGGGTTCGAGAGCCACCACGTCACGGTCGACGGCCTGGACGAGCTGACCGCGGCCGCCGGCAAGGCCGAGCTGCACAAGGCCGGTGGCCTGGTCGAGAAGCTGCGGCTGGTCAAGGACGAGGTCGAGATCGAGGCGCTGCGGATGGCGTGCGCGGCGGCCGACCGCGCGCTCGCCGCGTTGATCGGGCACGGCGGCCTGCGCGCGGGCCGGACCGAACGCGAGGTCGCGCGCGAGCTGGAGAGCCGCATGCTCGACCACGGCGCCGAGGGGCCGTCGTTCTCCTCGATCGTGGCGTTCGGCGCGAACTCGGCCGTGCCCCACCACTCGCCGACGGACGCGACGTTGCGCACCGGCGACCTCATCAAGCTCGACTTCGGCGCGCTCGTCGACGGCTACCACTCCGACATGACCCGCACGCTCGTGCTCGGCAGGCCCGCGGACTGGCAGCGCGACCTGTACGACCTGGTCGCGCGGTCGCAGGCGGCGGGACGGGGCGCCCTCACGCCCGGCGCGCGGGTGAGCGACGTCGACCACGCGTCGCGCGAGGTGATCGAGAAGGCCGGGCACGGGAACGAGTTCCTGCACGGCCTGGGCCACGGGGTCGGGCTGGAGATCCACGAGGCACCGGCGTTGTCGAAGGCGGGTGCCGGTACACTTTCGGCCGGTATGGCGGTCACCGTCGAGCCCGGCGTCTACTTGTCGGGGCGGGGCGGGGTCCGCATCGAGGACACCCTCGTGGTGCGCGAAAGCGGGCCGGAGCTCCTCACCCTGACCACGAAAGAACTCGTGGTCGTCTGACACCCCCGTCCTACACAGGAGAAATCCCACCGTGGCCACCACGAACGACCTGAAGAACGGCCTGGTGCTGAACCTCGACGGCCAGCTCTGGACCGTCACCGCGTTCCAGCACGTCAAGCCCGGCAAGGGTGGCGCCTTCGTGCGCACGACCCTCAAGCACGTGCTGACCGGGAAGGTCGTCGACAAGACCTTCAACGCGGGCACCAAGGTCGAGACCGCCACCGTGGACAAGCGCGGCATGACCTACCTGTACAAGGAAGGCACCGACTTCATCTTCATGGACGGTGACACCTACGACCAGATCCCGGTTCCGGCCGAGACGGTCAGTGACGCCGCGAACTACCTCCTGGAGAACCAGGAGGCGATGGTCGCGACGCACGAGGGCGTCCCGCTGTTCGTCGAGCTCCCGACCTCGGTCGAGCTGGTCATCGAGCACACCGACCCCGGCCTGCAGGGCGACCGCTCCACGGGTGGCACCAAGCCCGCCCGCCTCGAGACCGGCGCCGAGATCCAGGTCCCGCTGTTCGTCACGACCGGCGAGAAGATCAAGGTCGACACCCGCGACGGCCGCTACCTCGGCCGCATCAGCGACAAGTCCTGATGGGTGCTCGGAGCAAGGCCCGCAAGCGCGCGGTCGACTTCCTCTACGAAGCCGATCTGCTCGGCAGCGACGCCGTGACGTTGCTGGCCTCGCGCGTCGGGTCCCCGGACGTCCCGCCGATCAACGACTACACCGTCTCCCTGGTCGAGGGCGTCACCGCGCACCGCTCGCGCATCGACGACCTCATCTCGGAACACGCCGAGGGCTGGACCCTGCAGCGCATGCCGGCGGTCGACCGCGCGATCCTGCGCCTCGGCCTGTACGAGCTGCTGTGGGCGGCCGACGTGCCGGACGCGGTGGCGATCGACGAGGCCGTGGAACTCGCCAAGGGCCTGTCCACGGACGACTCGCCGCGGTTCGTGAACGGTGTGCTCGGCCGGATCGCGGTCATCGCGGACCAGCTGCGCGCCGTCCTCTAGTTCCTGATCCGCCTGGCGGCCGCCTGCCCCCTGGGGGTGGGCGGCCGTTGCGCGTTCAGCCGCGCGCCCAGCCCCGTCGCTCGCCCTCGTCGATCAGCTCCAGCGCCGCTTCCCAGAGCTTCGTCGACCCCTCGCCGATCACGGCCTTGCGAGCGCGGACGTCCTGAGCCCTCACGCCCGGCGTCCTCCACGTCCCGCCCTTCGCCATCCAGTTGAGCAGCAACGGCTGCAGCCGGTCCATGGCTTTCGCGAACCGCGCCTCGGGCGTCTGCCGCGCCTCGAACTCGTCCCACAGCGCCCGCAACGTCCGGCCCGCGTCCGGCGGCAGGATGCCGAACAACCGGTCGGCGGCCGCCTCCTCGCGTTCCTGCTGGCTCTCGCCCAGCGCGGTGTCGTAGATCGGCGTGTCACCGGCGTAGATCTCGACGAGGTCGTGCACCACCACGAGCTTCATCGTGTGGCCGACGTCGATCGGTTCGTCGGCGTACTCCGCGAGCGTCATGACCATCAGCGCGAGGTGCCACGAGTGCTCCGCGTCGTTCTCACGCCTGTCCGCCGCCGCGAGAGGGGACGCGCGCAGCACGGTCTTGAGCCGGTCGACCTCGATGAGGAACGTGAGGTGCTCGCGCAGCCGGGAGTCCACACCGGACGGCAACGGGTTCTGATCAGCGAGAAGTCCTGTCACGTTGCCAGGATGCTACCGGCTCGCCAGGAACTCCTCCCACGTGTGAGTGCCGCGGTCGCCGTCCAGGGCCAGGTTCTGCCCACCCCGGTAGGCCTTCCCCGCCTTGCCCGGCAGCCGCACCGGCACCGTCAGCCGGTGCTTGCCCGAGGTCGTCAGGTAGTCCCGCACGAGCTGCCTCATCTCGTACACCGCGGGCCCGGCGAGGTCCGCCACGCGACCGGCGGGCTGTCCCAGAGCCAGTTCGGCGAGGCGGAGGGCCACGTCACGGGCGTCAACGGGCTGCAACCGCATCCCCGGCACCGGCACGACCGGGAGCTTCGCGAGGCCGCGCACCATGCTCAGCGTCAGGTCGTGGAACTGGGCGGCCCGCAGGATCGTGAACGGGATGCCCGACGCCTCGACCGCATCCTCGCAGGCGAGCTTCGTGCGCAACCATGCCAACGGCACGGTGTCGGCGCCGATCACCGAGATGTGCACGAGGTGCCGGACGCCGCGGCAGGCCGCCAGCAGGTTGCGGGTCGCGACGTCGTCCCCCTTCTGCCCGCCCGCGAGGTGCACCACGACGTCGGCCTCGATCGCCGGGACCTCGCCGAGCAGGTCGCAGGCGATGTCGCCGTGGCGGCTCAGCACCGTCACGTCCGCTCCGGCCGCGCGCAGCAGGGGGACGACGTGCTTGCCCAGAGTGCCGGTTCCGCCCGTGACGACGATCTTCATGATTACCCTCCCGATTGAGTCCGTTGCCCGCTCGACCCGGCAGCGCTCAGGAACGTGACAGGCTGTGTGCCAGGCCACAGGGGGAAGCTTTGATCGCGCAGTTCGAGCAGGAGCGCACGCGGTTGCGCGCCATCGCCCACCGCATGCTCGGGTCGTTCGCCGAGGCCGACGACGCGCTGCAGGACGCCTGGCTGCGCGTCGAACGCGCGGACACCGCGGAGGTCGACAACCCGGCCGCGTGGCTCACCACCGTCGTCGGGCGGGTGTGCCTGAACATGTTGCGGGACAGGCGGGAGCACGCGTTCGAGATGCCCGATCCCGTGATCGAGACGGGGGAGGAGCCCGAGCAGCAGGCCGTCGCGAAGGACCAGGTCGGGCTCGCGATGCTGATCGTGCTGGACTCGCTGAAGCCGGACGAACGGCTGGCGTTCGTGCTGCACGACATGTTCGCCGTGCCGTTCGACGACATCGCGCCGTTGATCGAGAAGACCCCGGCCACGGCCCGTCAGCTGGCGTCGCGCGCACGCAAGCGCGTGCAGGACCGGCCGCAGCCGAACGTCGACCTGCCGAAGCAGCGCGAGGTGGTGCGGGCGTTCATCAAGGCGTCGCGGGAAGGTGACCTGGAAGGCCTGGTCGCGGTGCTGCACCCGGACGCCGTGCTGCGCGCGGGCGCCCTGGAGGTCATCGGCGGCCGGAACGTCGCCGGCCGGGCGAGCCTGTTCCGCCGGTTCGCCGCACGCACGTCCGTCGAGTTCGTGGTCATCGGCGGAGAGACCGGTTTCATCACGTGGGTGGACGGCGCGCCGTTCTCGATCATGGCCTTCACCGTGCGCGACGGGCAGATCGCCGCGATCCACGTGATCCAGGACAAAGAGCAACTCGCCGCTCTCGTGCCGTGAGCAATACCACTGGCGTCACTGGTCACGTCGAACGCCCGCCAGGTGTCTAGTGGAGGTGGGCGCTCGACGTGAGGGGGACCCGATGATGACCGGGGAGTGGGACCAGGGCACCAGGCTGGCCTACCGGATGCTCGGGCGGTTCGCCGACGCCGCGGACGCGGTGCGGGAGGCGAGCCGCAAGACCGAGAAGAGCGGGGAGCCGGGCTGGCTGAGCACGGTGGTCGCGCGGGTGAGCCTCACGATGCTCCGCGTGCGGGCGCGCAACGGCTTCCAGATGCCCGATCCGGTCGTGAGCGGTGAGCCGAACGACGAACCCGGTCTCGGCGTGCTGACCGCACTCGACGCGCTGACCCCCGACGAACGCGTCGCGTACGTGCTGCACGACATGTTCGAGGAGTCGTTCGAGCAGGTGGCGCCGCTGATCGGGCGCACGCCGCTGGGCGCGTCGCAGGTCGAGTCACGGGCGCGCAGGCGGGTGGCGGACAGACCGGTGTCCGATGTGGACCTGGCCGGGCAGCGCGTGGTCGTCGACGCGTTCCTCGCGGGGGAGGACGTGCTGGACGCCGGCGTGACGCTGCGCTCCGAGGAGATCTGGCTGCGCGGTGCCGGCCTGGTCGCCCCCAAGGCGTCGGTGCTGCAGGCGGCGCCGTGCGTGGAACCCGCTGTCGTTGGCGGTGAGGCCGGTCTGGTGTCGAGGGTGGACGGTCAGCCGGTCCTGCTGGTGGCGTTCACGGTGCGCGAGAGCCGGATCGCCGCCATCCACGCGATCACGGACCGGGAGCACGTCCGCCGGCTCGTGGCACCGCGCTGACACGGAGCGTCAGCAGAAAGCAGCAATGGCTCCCCCGGCGTCCTCAGGGCGACTGGCAGGACGTCGGCGGAGCCACTGCTCCAAGGCGGAAGCGGAGCTCAGTCTTCCTTGGCGGGACGGGCCTCGGGAGGCAGCACGCCCCAGTCGATGAGCTGCTCGGTGAGCTCGCCCGGCGTCATGTCGTAGATGATCGCGAGCGAACGCAGGTCCTCGGTGCGGATGGAGAGGACCTTGCCGTTGTAGTCACCGCGCTGCGACTGGATGGTGGCGGCGTAGCGGGCCAGCGGGCCGACCTTCTCGACCGGCAGCTGCTGCAGCCGTTCGAGGTTGATCACGATCTTGGTGGCCGGCTCGGCACCGGAGGGCACGCGGCCCTCGGGCAGGAGCTCGGCGACGGGAACGCCGTAGAAGTCGGCCAGCTCGGCCAGCTTCTGCACGGTCACCGCGCGGTCACCGCGCTCGTAGGAGCCGACGACCACGGCCTTCCAGCGACCGCCGGACTTCTGCTCGACGCCGTGCAGGGACAGACCCTGCTGCTGGCGGATAGCGCGGAGCTTGGCCCCCAGCGCCTTGGCGTAGTCGCCCATGTGGCGGTTCTCCGTTCATTCGCCCCGTCAGCAGTACGCGCGTGCTGCGGGGAGGCTTAGATCGATACGCAGAGTAATGATTACTCGCCGTGGTCGACAGGTCAAGCTGATCTCGGGGAGAGACGCGCGCCACGCCTGGCCTACCACTCGGATGGTTGACCGTCCGTAGGTGATACGGTGCAGGTCAGCCTAGTTGTAACTAGGTGTCCGACGTCCTTTAAGGACCCGTCCAGTGAGGCGGGGAAGGAGGTCCAGCCGTGGCGTCACGTCAACGTGGCGCGACGGATCCGGCCGGGGATCGCGAGATTCTCTCGGCCGGTGACGTCGCGCGCACTGTCGCCCGAATGGCCCATCAGATCATCGAGAAGACCGCTCTCGATGCACCCAGCGCACCCGACGTCGTCTTGATGGGTATTCCCAGCCGGGGAGCCCCCCTCGCCCGACGTCTAGCCGCTAAGATCGCCGAATTTTCCGGCCGGACGGTGCACGAGGGCACGCTCGACATCACCCTCTACCGCGACGACCTGCGCCGAGGCCCCACCAGGCCCCTGGAGGCGACGAAGCTGCCCGAGGGCGGCATCGACGACAAGCTGGTCGTGCTCGTCGACGACGTGTTGTTCTCCGGTCGCACGATCCGCTCCGCCCTCGACGCCCTGCGCGACCACGGCCGGCCCCGCGCCGTCCAGCTCGCCGTGCTGGTCGACCGGGGCCACCGCGAGCTGCCGATCCGCGCGGACTACGTGGGCAAGAACCTGCCGACGTCCAAGACCGAGGACGTCGTCGTGATGCTCGAGGAGTTCGACGGCCGCGACGGAGTGGTGCTGAAGTGAAGCACCTGCTCTCCACCGACGGCCTCGACCGCGACCAGGCGATCGCGATCCTCGACACCGCGGACCGGCTGAAGCAGGCGCTGCTCGGCCGCGAGGTCCGCAAGCTGCCGACGCTGCGCGGCCGCACGGTGATCACGATGTTCTACGAGAACAGCACCCGCACCCGCGTCAGCTTCGAGATCGCCGGCAAGTGGATGTCCGCGGACGTGATCAACGTCAGCAGCTCCGGTTCCAGCGTCAGCAAGGGCGAAAGTCTTCGCGACACCGCCCTGACCCTGCAGGCCGCGGGTGCCGACTGCGTGATCGTGCGCCACCCGGCGTCCGGTGCGGCCCACCGGCTCGCGGGCTGGCTCAAGCACACGAACACGTCCGTGGTGAACGCCGGCGACGGCATGCACGAGCACCCCACGCAGGCGTTGCTCGACGCCGCCACGCTGCGCGACCGCCTGGGCAGCCTCGACGGCCGCCGCGTCGCGATCGTCGGCGACGTGCTGCACAGCCGCGTCGCCCGGTCGAACGTGCACCTGCTCACCACGCTCGGTGCCGAGGTCACGCTGGTCGCCCCGCCGACCCTGCTGCCCACCGGCGTCGAGAACTGGCCGGTCACGGTCTCGCACGAGATCGACTCGCAGCTCGCCTCGCAGGACGCGGTGATGTTGCTGCGCGTGCAGGCCGAGCGGATGACCGGCGGGTTCTTCCCGAGCTCGCGCGAGTACTCGATCGCGTACGGCCTCAACGAGCGGCGTCTGAAGCTGCTCCCCGAGCACGCCGTCGTGCTGCACCCCGGCCCGATGCTGCGCGGCATGGAGATCGCCTCCGTCGTCGCCGACAGCCCGCAGGCCGCCATCACCGAGCAGGTCCGCAACGGTGTCCACGTGCGCATGGCCGTGCTGTACCACTTGCTCGCCCACGAGGAGGAAAACGCGTGAAGCCCTTGCTGCTCAAGGGAGTTCGGCCCTATGGCGAGGGGGAACCGCAAGACATCTTGATCCGTGACGGCGTCATCGCCGAGGGCACGGACGAGAACGCGGAGGTCGTCGAAGGCAACGGCGCGGTTCTGCTGCCCGGCTTCGTCGACCTGCACACCCACCTGCGGGAACCCGGCCGCGAGGACACCGAGACCATCGAAACGGGTTCCAAGGCCGCCGCTCTCGGCGGTTACACGGCCGTTTTCGCCATGGCCAACACCGATCCCGTCGCCGACAACGCCGTCATCGTCGAGCACGTCGCCCGCCGCGGCCAGGAGGTCGGCCTCGTCGACGTCCACCCGGTCGGCGCCGTCACGGTCGGCCTGAAGGGCGAGAAGCTCGCCGAGCTCGGCACGATGGCGAACTCCAAGGCACGCGTCAGGGTCTTCTCCGACGACGGCCACTGCGTGCACGACCCGTTGATCATGCGGCGCGCGCTCGAGTACTCCAAGTCGCTCAACGCCGTGATCGCCCAGCACGCCGAGGAACCGCGGCTCACGGTCGGTGCCCAGGCGCACGAGGGCGAGAACGCGTCCCGGCTCGGCCTGCAGGGCTGGCCCGCGGCGGCCGAGGAGTCGATCGTCGCCCGTGACTGCATCCTCGCGAAGCAGGTCGGCGCGAGGCTGCACGTCTGCCACGTCAGCACCACCGGCACGGCGGACGTCCTGAAGTGGGCCAAGGCGCGCGGCACCGAGGTCAGCGCCGAGGTCACCCCGCACCACCTGGTCCTGACCGACGACCGGCTCGCCACCTACGACCCGGTCAACAAGGTCAACCCGCCGCTGCGCACCCAGGCCGACGTCGACGCGCTGCGCCAGGCGCTGGCCGACGGCACGATCGACTGCGTCGCCACGGACCACGCCCCGCACGCCGTGCAGGACAAGGACTGCGAGTGGTCGGCGGCCCGTCCGGGCATGCTCGGCCTGCAGACCGCCCTCGGCATCGTCGTCGAGACGATGGTGAAGACGGGTCTGCTGGACTGGCGCGGCGTCGCCCGCGTGATGAGCGAGAAGCCCGCCGAGATCGCCGGCCTGACCGACCAGGGCCGTCCGATCGCGGTCGGCGAGCCCGCGAACCTCGTGCTGGTCGACCCGGACGCGTCGTGGACGGTGAACGGCGCGCAACTCGCGAGCATCGCGGGCAACACCCCGTTCGAGGGCATGGAGCTGCCCGCCGCGGTGACGGCCACCATCTTGCGTGGCCGGGTGACCGCGGTGGCGGGGAGGATTGCGGAATGACGCGCATCCTCCTGTCCCTGGCGGTTTTCGTCTTCTTCGCCCTGTGCGTCTACGGCATGTGGCACGGCTGGAGGCGACGCCAGCGCAAGCAGGCCGATCTGCCCGCGTTCCCGTCGACACCGGAGAAGCTCGGCGCGGCGAGGCTCGCGACCACGGGCGTCTACATCGGAACGACGAACGCGGGCAACTGGCAGGACCGCATCCAGGTCGGCGACATCGGCCACCGCGCCGAGGCGACGCTGAGCCTCGTGCCGGAGGGCATCGCGATCGAACGGACCGGCGCGTCGCCGCTGTTCATCCCCGCCGAGTCCATCCGGGACGCCCGCACGGACCGCGGCCTCGCCGGGAAGGTCATGTTCAGCGAGGAAGGCGTGCTGGTGGTCCAGTGGGAGAACGAAGGCCACTTGTTCGACACCGGTTTCCGCGGTGACGACAAGGACGTTTATGAGGAATGGGTAGCAGCTCTCGTGGGAGGCAAGGCGTGACGAACGCGGCATTGGTGCTGGAAGACGGACGTGTCTTCCGCGGTGAGGCGTACGGAGCGACCGGCGTCTCGCTCGGCGAGGTCGTGTTCTCCACGGCCATGACCGGGTACCAGGAAACCCTGACCGACCCGTCCTACCACCGCCAGATCGTGGTGCAGACCGCGCCGCAGATCGGCAACACCGGCTGGAACGACGAGGACGACGAGTCCTCGAAGATCTGGGTCGCCGGCTACGTGGTCCGCGACCCCGCGCGCACGCCGTCGAACTGGCGCTCGAAGCGTGGTCTCGACGAGGAACTGGCGAACCAGGGCGTCGTCGGCATCGCGGGCCTCGACACCCGCACGCTGACCCGCCACATCCGCGAGCAGGGCGCGATGCGCGCCGGGGTGTTCTCCGGTGCCGACCTCACCGACGACGCGTCGATGGTCGAGCAGGTCAAGGCGTCGGCGCAGATGGTCGGCGCGAACCTCGCGGTCGACGTCACCACGCCGAAGCCCTACGTGGTCGAGGCGATCGGTGAGAAGAAGTTCACCGTCGCGGCGCTCGACCTGGGCATCAAGTCGAACACCCCGCGGATGATGGCGGCGCGCGGCATCGAGGTGCACGTGCTGCCGCTGACCAGCTCGTTCGACGAGATCCTCGCGACGAGCCCGGACGGCCTGTTCCTCTCGAACGGCCCCGGCGACCCGGCCACGCAGGACCACGCCATCGCGCTGACCCGTGAGGCGCTGGGCCGCAAGCTGCCGCTGTTCGGCATCTGCTTCGGCAACCAGATCCTGGGCCGCGCGGTCGGCCGCGGGACCTACAAGATGCGCTACGGCCACCGCGGCATCAACATCCCGGTCATCGACGTGACCACCGGCAAGGTCGCCATCACCTCGCAGAACCACGGGTTCGCGCTGGAGGGCACGCCGGGCGAGGAGTTCTCCTCGGAGTTCGGCCGCGCCGTGCTGTCGCACTACTGCCCGAACGACGGCACCGTCGAGGGCGTCCGGCTGCTCGACGCGCCGGCGTTCTCCGTGCAGTACCACCCCGAGGCCGCGGCGGGCCCGCACGACGCCGCGCCCCTGTTCGACGACTTCGTGACCATGATGAATGAGGCCCGCTGATGCCGAAGAGGACTGATCTCAAGCACATCCTGGTCATCGGCTCCGGCCCGATCGTCATCGGTCAGGCCTGCGAGTTCGACTACTCCGGCACCCAGGCGTGCCGGGTGCTGCGCGAGGAGGGCATCCGGGTCAGCCTGGTGAACTCCAACCCGGCGACGATCATGACCGACCCCGAGTTCGCCGACGCCACCTACATCGAGCCGATCACGGCCGAGTTTGTGGAGAAGGTCATCGCGCAGGAGCGCCCCGACGCGATCCTGGCGACGCTGGGCGGCCAGACGGCGCTCAACACGGCCATCGCGCTGCACGAGCGCGGTGTGCTGGAGAAGTACAACGTCGAGCTGATCGGCGCGGACATCGACGCCATCCAGCGCGGCGAGGACCGGCAGATCTTCAAGGACCTGGTGCGCGGCATCGGTTCCGAGGTCCCGCGTTCGGCCGTCTGCAAGACGATGGACGAGGTCCGCAAGACCGTCGCCGACCTCGGCCTGCCGGTCGTCATCCGGCCGTCGTTCACCATGGGCGGCCTGGGTTCCGGCATGGCGTACACGCCCGACGAACTGGAGCGCCTCGCCGCGATCGGCCTCGATGAGTCCCCGGTCACCGAGGTGCTCATCGAGGAGAGCGTGCTCGGGTGGAAGGAGTACGAGCTCGAGCTCATGCGCGACCGCAACGACAACGTGGTCGTCATCTGCTCGATCGAGAACATCGACCCGATGGGCGTGCACACCGGTGACTCGGTGACGGTCGCGCCGGCGATGACGCTGACCGACCGCGAGTACCAGCACATGCGCGACGTCGGCATCCAGGTCATCCGCGAGGTCGGCGTCGACACCGGTGGCTGCAACATCCAGTTCGCGATCCACCCGGAGAACGGCCGCATGGTCGTCATCGAGATGAACCCGCGCGTGTCGCGGTCGTCGGCGCTGGCGTCCAAGGCGACGGGCTTCCCGATCGCCAAGATCGCCGCGAAGCTCGCCATCGGCTACACGCTCGACGAGATCACCAACGACATCACGGGGGAGACCCCGGCGTCGTTCGAGCCCTCGCTCGACTACGTCGTCGTGAAGGCGCCGCGGTTCGCGTTCGAGAAGTTCCCCGGTGCGGACCCGACGCTGACGACCACGATGAAGTCGGTCGGCGAGGCCATGTCGATCGGCCGGAACTTCGTGGAGGCGCTGGGCAAGGCGCTGCGTTCGCTGGAAACGAAATCGGTCGGTTTCTGGACGCAGCCCGACCCCGAGGGCGCTACTCTCGAGTCGACCCTGAAGCAGTTGGAGCGTGGCCACGACGGCCGCCTCTACACGGTCGAGCGTGCTCTTCGGCTCGGTGCGTCCATTGAGGACGTGTACAACGCGTCGAAGATCGACCCGTGGTTCATCGAGCAGATCGCGTGGCTCGGCACGTTGCGGCAGGAGCTCCTGGACGCTCCCGTGCTCGACGAGTCGTTGCTGCGCAAGGCGAAGCGCGCTGGGCTCTCCGACCGGCAGATCGCGGTGCTGCGGTCCGAGCTGGCCGGTGAGGACGGCGTGCGCAGGTTGCGGCACCGCCTGGGCGTGCGTCCGGTCTACAAGACGGTCGACACGTGCGCGGCGGAGTTCAAGTCCGAGACGCCGTACCACTACTCCGCGTACGAGCTGGACCCGAACGCCGAGACCGAGGTGGCGGAGCAGCGGGAGAAGCCGAAGGTGCTGATCCTGGGCTCCGGTCCGAACCGCATCGGCCAGGGCATCGAGTTCGACTACTCGTGCGTGCACGCGGCGATGGCGTTGCGGGCGGCCGGGTACGAGACCGTGATGGTCAACTGCAACCCGGAGACGGTGTCGACGGACTACGACACCTCGGACCGCCTGTACTTCGAGCCGCTGACGTTCGAGGACGTGCTGGAGGTCGTGCACTCCGAGCAGCGCTCCGGCACCGTGGCGGGCGTGATCGTGCAGCTGGGCGGCCAGACGCCGCTGGGTCTCGCGAAGCGCCTGGCCGACGCCGGCGTGCCCGTCGTGGGCACCACGCCCGAGGCGATCCACCTCGCCGAGGACCGCGGCCAGTTCGGCAAGGTGCTGACCGAGGCCGGGCTGCCCGCGCCGAAGTTCGGCACGGCCACGTCGTTCGGCGAGGCGAAGGAGATCGCGGACGAGATCGGCTACCCGGTCCTCGTGCGCCCCTCCTACGTGCTCGGCGGGCGCGGCATGGAGATCGTGTACGACGAGGATTCGCTGTCGGGCTACATCGCCCGCGCGACCGAGGTGACGCCCGAGCACCCGGTGCTGGTCGACCGGTTCCTCGACGACGCCATCGAGATCGACGTCGACGCGCTGTGCGACGGCGAGGAGGTGTTCATCGGCGGCGTGATGGAACACATCGAGGAAGCCGGTGTGCACTCCGGCGACTCGTCGTGCGCGCTGCCGCCGATCACCCTGGGCGCGTCGGACATCGAGAACGTCCGCCGCTCCACCGAGGCCATCGCGAAGGGCATCGGCGTGAAGGGGCTCCTGAACGTCCAGTACGCGTTGAAGGACGACGTGCTGTACGTCCTGGAGGCGAACCCGCGTGCGTCGCGCACGGTGCCGTTCGTGTCCAAGGCGACGGCGGTGTCGATGGCGAAGGCCGCGTCCCGCGTCATGCTCGGCGCCACGATCGCGGAGCTGCGCGTGGAGGGCATCCTGCCGGCCACCGGTGACGGTGCCCGGCTGCCCGAGCACGCGCCGGTCGCGGTGAAGGAGGCGGTCATGCAGTTCCACCGCTTCCGCACCCCCGAGGGCCACGGCGTCGACTCGTTGCTGGGCCCGGAGATGAAGTCCACCGGCGAGGTCATGGGCATCGACTCGTCGTTCGGCAAGGCGTTCGCGAAGTCGCAGACGGCCTCGTACGGCTCGCTTCCGACCTCCGGCAAGGTGTTCGTGTCGTTCGCGAACCGCGACAAGCGCGCGATGATCTTCCCGGTCAAGCGGCTCGCCGACCTCGGGTTCCAGATCCTGGCGACCTCGGGCACGGCGGAGGTGCTCAAGCGCAACGGGATCGCGTGCACCGAGGTGCGCAAGCACTTCGAGGGCGAGGGCAACGTCGTCGACATGATCCTCAACGGCGAGATCGACATGATCTTCAACACCCCGTACGGCAACAGCGGTCCCCGTGTGGACGGTTACGAGATCCGCACCGCCGCCGTGGCCAAGGACATCCCCTGTGTGACCACGATCCAGGGCGCTGCCGCGGCCGTGCACGGCATCGAGGCGCTCATCCGGGGTGACATCGGGGTCCAGCCGCTCCAGGCGCTCCAGGCGGCACTGCGGGGTGACGCGTGACGTTCGGCGAGAAGCTCGAGAAAGCCGTTGGGGCGCACGGGCCTCTGTGCGTCGGCATCGACCCGCACCCGAGCCTGCTCGACGCCTGGGGCCTGTCCAGGACCGCCGAGGGCCTCGAACGGTTCGCGCTGACGGCCGTGGAGGCGTTCGGCGGCAAGGTGTCCATGGTGAAGCCGCAGGCGGCGTTCTTCGAGGCCCACGGGTCGCGGGGCGTCGCCGTGCTGGAGCGGGTGATCGCGGAGCTGCGCGACTCGGGCACGCTGGTGCTCGTGGACGCCAAGCGCGGCGACATCGGCTCGACCATGGCCGCCTACGCGCAGGCGTACCTGGGCGACGGCTCACCGCTCGCCGGTGACGCCGTCACGGTCTCCCCGTTCCTCGGTTTCGGGTCGCTGCAGCCCGCGCTGGACACGGCGCGGGAGACGGGCCGGGGCGTGTTCGTGCTCGCCCTGACGTCGAACCCGGAGGGCGCGCAGGTCCAGCGAGCGGTTGCTCCAGACGGGCGAACCGCGGCACAGACGATCATCGATTTCGCCGCCGCTCGAAATTCAGGCATTTCCCCGTGCGGCGATGTGGGTCTTGTCGTGGGTGCCACGATCGGGGAAACGGATGTGGACCTCGGAGGGTTCAACGGACCGATCCTGGCGCCCGGTTTCGGCGCTCAGGGCGGCTCGGTGGCCGATCTGAAACGGCTCTTCGGACCCGACATGCGCAACGTCTTTCCAGCTTCTTCACGAGATGTTCTCAAACATGGCCCGGACGTGTCTTCGCTGGTCAGGGCCGTGCGGAGCGTGCAGGACAGCCTCTGAGGCAGGGCGCGCCACGCCTTTTCGGGTGTGGTGCGCTCACCTGGGCAAACATGTGTTGGTAGGGTCCACGCCACCGGCTGCCCCGCTGGTCACCGGCCTCATAGCACACCTAGGGTGTGCGACGAGTTGCCGGTGGCGGTGATCAGGCCGCCGGATGGTTTGGTACTACTACCACCCGCCGCTTCACTCATGACCGCTGAGGATTTACCTGACTGGGTCACGTTGTACTCAGGCAATTGCGGTCGGTATGTTCGCGGCACCGATCCGAAAAGAATCCACACCACGGAGGAAATCGTGGCTCTTCCCCAGCTTACCGAGGAGCAGCGGGCCGCAGCGCTGGAGAAGGCTGCTGCCGCTCGTCGCGTCCGGGCTGAGCTCAAGGAGCGCCTCAAGCGTGGCGGCACGACCCTGACGGAAGTGCTGAAGTCCGCCGAGAGCGATGAGATCCTTGGCAAGATGAAGGTGTCCGCGCTCCTCGAGGCCCTCCCGGGCGTCGGCAAGGTGCGTGCGCAGCAGATCATGGAGCGCCTCGAGATCGCTCCCAGCCGTCGCCTGCGCGGTCTCGGTGACCGCCAGCGCAAGGCCCTGCTTTCCGAGTTCAGCGGAGAGTGATTGGCACCGAGGCGGGGACGGGTGCTGCCCGTTCCCGCCTCACCGTCTTGTCCGGGCCGTCCGGCGTTGGCAAGTCCAGCGTCCTGGCGGAGCTGCGCAGGCAGCAGCCCGACGTCTACTTTTCCGTCTCGGTGACCACCAGGACGCCGAGGCCGGGCGAGGTCGACGGAGTGCACTACCACTTCGTGGACCACGAGAAGTTCCAGCAGATGGTCGCCGACGGCGAGTTCCTCGAACACGCCGACTTCGCCGGAAACCGCTACGGAACCCCTCGCAGGCCCGTCGAAGAAGCTCTGGCCTCCGGCCGTCCCGCCCTGCTCGAGATCGAACTGCAGGGCGCGCGGCAGGTCCGCGAGGCGATGCCGCAAGCCCAGCTGGTCATGCTCATGCCCCCGTCCTGGGAGCACCTGGTCGACCGGCTGACCGGCAGGGGCACCGAACACCCGGACGTCGTCGAACGCCGGCTCGTCATCGCTCGCGAGGAGCTGGCGGCCGAGAAGGAGTTCGACGAGGTCGTCGTGAACGCCGACGTGAAGTCGGCCGCAGCCGACTTGCTATCCTTGATGGTCGGACCACGAATTTCAGGAGTATGCGAGTGATCACCCACACCGAGCTCGGTCACCTGACCGGTTCTCCGGAGGGCATCACCAACCCGCCGATCGACGACCTGCTTGAGCAGGTGAGCTCGAAGTACGCGTTGGTGATCTACGCCGCGAAGCGTGCCCGCCAGATCAACGACTACTACGCGCAGCTCGGCGAGGGCCTGCTCGAGTACGTCGGCCCGCTCGTCGAGCCGGGCCCGCGTGAGAAGCCTCTGTCGATCGCGCTCCGCGAGATCCACGCTGGCCTTCTCGAGCACACCGAGGGCGAGTGACGGCGTCATCTGACGCTGATGCCCCTGTTCGCCCCAAGGTCGTTCTTGGGGTCGGCGGGGGCATCGCCGCGTACAAGGCCTGTGAGGTCCTGCGCCGGCTGACCGAGTCCGGTCACTCCGTGCGGGTCGTCCCCACCGAGGGGGCGTTGAAGTTCGTGGGAGCCGCCACGTTCGAGGCGCTGTCCGGCCAGGTCGTGTCCGCGGACCCGTTCGACGACGTGCACGAGGTGCCGCACGTCAAGCTCGGGCAGAACGCCGACCTCGTCGTGGTCGCCCCGGCGACGGCGAACCTCATCGCGAAGGCCGCGCACGGCCTAGCGGACGATCTTCTGACGACCACCCTGCTGACCGCGCGCTGCCCGGTCCTGCTGGTGCCGGCGATGCACACGGAGATGTGGGAGCACCCGGCCACCCAGCACAACGTGGCGTTGCTGCGGTCACGCGGTGTCATCGTCGCCGAGCCGGCCTCTGGCCGTCTCACCGGCAAGGACACCGGCAAGGGCCGGCTGCCCGATCCGGCCGAGATCGTCGAGCTGGCCCGGCTGCTGCTGGTGCGCCGCGACGCGCTCGCGCGGACACTGGAGGGCGTGCACGTCGCGATCTCCGCGGGCGGCACGCGGGAACCACTCGACCCGGTGCGGTTCATCGGCAACCGGTCGTCCGGCAAGCAGGGATACGCACTCGCCAGGGTGGCAGCCCAGCGTGGCGCACGCGTGACCTTGGTCGCCGGGAACACGGCGGACCTCAGCACGCCGGCGGGTGTCGACCTCGTGAAGGTCGGCTCGGCGGTGGAGCTGCGCGACGCCATGCACAAGGTCGCGGCCGACGCGGACGTGGTCGTGATGGCCGCCGCGGTGGCCGACTTCCGGCCGTCGTCCCTCACCGGACACAAGATCAAGAAGACCGACGGCGACCCGGACCCGATCGCGCTGACGAAGAACCCCGACATCCTCGTGGAGCTCGTTTCCGCACGTAGGAGCGGCCAGCTGATCGTCGGGTTCGCCGCGGAGACCGGCGACGAGACGACGTCGGTGCTCGACTACGGGCGGGCGAAGCTGCGCCGCAAGGGGTGCGACCTCCTGGTCCTGAACGCGGTCGGCGACGGCAAGGCGTTCGAGCAGGACGACAACGCCGGCTGGCTGCTGTCCCCGGACGGCGCCGAGACGCCTATACCCCACGGCCCCAAGACACAAGTGGCGTCCGCCGTGTGGGACGCGGTTACCGCTCGCTTGACGTGGTCTCAGTAGTATTTTCCCAAGTCCAACCAGCAACGAAGGAGTGTCCGTGAGCCAGCACGGCAGCAGGCTATTCACGAGTGAGTCGGTGACCGAGGGACACCCCGACAAGATCTGCGACGCGATCAGCGACTCGATCCTGGACGCGTTGCTGGCGAAGGACCCCCGTTCCCGCGTCGCCGTGGAAACGCTCATCACCACCGGCCAGGTCCACGTCGCGGGTGAGGTCACCACCGAGGCGTACGCGGACATCCCCACGATCGTCCGCGAGAAGATCCTCGAGATCGGCTACGACTCGTCGCAGAAGGGCTTCGACGGCAACTCCTGTGGCGTGAACGTCGCCATCGGCGCGCAGTCCGCGGACATCGCGCAGGGCGTCGACACCGCCTTCGAGAACCGCGTCGAAGGTGCCGCCGACGAGATCGACAAGCAGGGCGCCGGCGACCAGGGCCTGATGTTCGGCTACGCGTGCACCGACACGCCCGAGCTCATGCCGCTGCCGATCGCGCTGGCCCACCGCCTCTCGCGCCGCCTGACCGCGATCCGCAAGGACGGCACCGCCCCGTACCTGCGCCCGGACGGCAAGACGCAGGTCACCATCGAGTACGCGGGCGACCAGCCCGTGCGTCTCGACACCATCGTCATCAGCACCCAGCATGCCGACGGCATCGACCTCGACAAGCTCCTCGGCGTCGACCTGCGCGAGCACGTCGTGGCCCCCGAACTGGCCGAGCTCACCCTCGACACCTCGGACGTCCGCCTGCTCACCAACCCGACCGGCCGCTTCGTCATCGGCGGCCCGATGGGCGACGCGGGCCTCACCGGCCGCAAGATCATCGTCGACACCTACGGCGGCATGGCCCGCCACGGCGGCGGCGCCTTCTCCGGCAAGGACCCGTCGAAGGTCGACCGCTCCGCCGCCTACGCGATGCGCTGGGTGGCGAAGAACACCGTCGCCGCAGGCCTCGCCACCCGCGTCGAGGTCCAGGTCGCCTACGCCATCGGCAAGGCAGCCCCCGTGGGCCTGTTCGTCGAGACCTTCGGCACCGAGACCGTAGACCCGCAGAAGATCCAGCAGGCCATCAGCGAGGTCTTCGACCTCAGGCCCGCCGCGATCATCCGCGACCTCGACCTGCTCCGCCCGATCTACGCCCCGACCGCCGCATACGGCCACTTCGGCCGCACCGACGTCGACCTCCCCTGGGAGTCGACGGACCGCGCCGAGGCCCTGCGCAACGCCGCCGGCGCCTGACCGCTCCGCAGTCCCGAACGGCCCGCCTCCCTCCAGGGGAGGCGGGCCGTTCCGCGTCCGGCATCGACCACGGTCGTCACTGCTGAACGCGATGCGCCGCCCGACAGCTCGAACGCTGGCCGGCGATGGTCTTTGCCCGCCGATCTGACTGGGCGTGGTTAGGACGCCGCGCCGCCCAGCCGCCACAGCCGATGAAGGTTGTCCGGGGCCCGCTGGCCTGGCCTGATCGCACCTGGCCGCACAAGGCGGCCTTACCGCACGTGGCCGCACGAGGCGGGCCTCTCACCACAGCTGGCCCCACAGGGCGGACCTCACCGCACGTGGCCGGACAGGCGGGCCCCACCGCACCCGGCTGGGAAGGCCGACGATCGCGCCGAACCGACCTGAACGGCTTCGTCACTGCCCAAAGCCCTCGCCACCCAGCGCCCAGCTCACCGCCGAGCCGTGGCCCGCGTCGCCTGGCTCGCGCGGCCTGGCTCGCGCGGCCTGACCTGCGCGGCCTGACCTGCGCCCGCCAGGCCCGCGCCGCCTGCCTGCGCCCGCTAGGTCCGCGCCGCCGACCTGCGCCGCTAGGTCCGTGCCGCTGGGTCCGCACCGCCAGGCCCGTGCCGCTAGGCCCGTGCCGCCTGACCCGTGCCGCTGGGCCCGCACCGCCAGGCCCGTGCCGCCTTACCCGTGCCGCTAGGCCCGCACCGCCAGATCCGCACCGCCTGACCTGCGCCGCTAGATCCGCGCGGCCTGACCCGTGCCGCTAGGCCCGCGCCGCCTGACCTGCGCCGCCTGGCCCGCACCGCCGGGTCCGCAGGGCCCGCACCGCCGGGTCCGCAGGGTCCGCACCGCCGGGTCCGCACCGCCTGACCTGCGGGCCGTCCGCGTCCGCCGATCTTGTCGGACCCGCTGAGTACGGTGAGATGTAGGGGTTCCCGGCTTGGGGGTACCCCTGCGCAAGCCTGCCGGGCGCGTATTTCCGGCCCTCCGCGCACCTCCGCCCACCGTGGGGGACAACACGACCGGTCCGCGCGCGGTACCGCGCCCGCTCGACGTCGAGCTGCCCCGGCTGCGTCTGGTCGACCGCCTCGGCACCCGCTGGTCCCGCCCGGTCACGCTGGTCACCGCCGGTCCCGGCTTCGGCAAGACCACGGCGCTGGCGCAGGCCGTCCGTGCGAACCTCCTGGCGCCGCGCGGCATCGACGCCTGGGTGACGTGCGGTCCTGGCCACGAGGACGCTGCCCGCTTGGCGGCGGCGATTCTGAGCGCCCTCGGACACCCGAGCTTTGGGGGCGAAACGCGTGAGGTCCTCGCGGCGTTGCGGGGCAAGGCTCCGCTGGACGTGTGCCTGCTGCTCGACGACGTCCACGAGGTGCCGGACGGGTCGCCGGGCGCGGAGTTGCTCGCGCAGGTCGCGCGTGCCCTGCCCGACACCGCGCACCTCGTGCTGTCCGGGCGCTCGACGCCCGCCCTTCCGCTGGCTCGGAGGCAGGCGGCGGGGGAGGTGGCGGTCATCGGGACGAAGGACCTGGCGTTCACCGGTGCCGAGACGTCCGCACTGGCCCGCAAGCTCGGGCGTGAGCTGACCGAGGACCTGCAGGGGTGGCCGGCACTCGTCCGGTTGTCGCTCACGGCCGGTCCGGCCGCGTCGTGGCGTTACGCCGCCGAGGAAGTGCTGAGCCGGCTGCCCGAGCGGACGCGCACCTCGTTGGCCGCGCTGGTCGTCCTCGGGTCCGCGACGGCCGAGGAGGTCCGCGTGGTGGCGGGGGAGTGCACCGACCTGGAACACCTCACGCGGGAGGTTCCGCTGGTCGACCGGCTCGACGACGGGCGCTACCGGGCCCACGACCTGTGGGCGGGTCTCGTGTCCACCGGTCATCTGCGGGGCAGGGCCGTCGAGGTGCTCACCGGGCGCGGGGATCTGGCTGCGGCTGGGCGGGTCGCGTGTCGTGCCGGGGACTGGGCGTTGCTCGCCGCGCTCGCGGTCGAGCTCGTGCGGACCACGCTGTCGGTCCTGCCGAGCGCCACGGCTCAGAAGTGGCTCAAAGCGGTTCCTGTGCGGCACGAGCAAGAGGCGGCGTTCCTGTTGTTGAAGGCCGCGGTGGTGCACGCCAACGACTTCACCGATCCCTCGATCGACTGCCTGGTCGACCGGGCGTGCGCGCTGATGCTCGATGCCGGTGACCACGAGAGTGCGGCGGTGGCGCTCGGGCAGGCTGTGATCACCGCGCACTCCCGGGGTGATCTGGTCCGGCTGGCCGCTGTCGCCCAACGGGCCCAACGGCTCGACGCGCAGTCGCCGGTGCTGAAGGTGCTCCAGCACAGCGTCGCCGCGGTGGTCGCCGAACTCGCCGGCGACCCCGAGGCGGCGCTCACGCATCTCGTCCAGGCGCCCGTGACCGCTGTGCCCCAAGCGCTTGCGGTGTCCACGATCAGGTTTCACGTGCATTGCCTGGCCATGTGCGGGCGGGGGAGAGAAGCGGCCGAACTCGCCGAACGGATGCTCGCGAACGACTTGGCACGTCGTCATGCCGCGACGGCGCGCTGGTTCGACGGGGAAGCCGTTGGGTTCCAAGGAGACGGCACGGACAGCACGGCTCGCGACGAGTTCGTGGCGCGCGCCATCCACGCGGTCATCGCGGCGTCGTTCGGTGAGTCCGGGCCGGAGCTGCCGGCGGAGCAGGACAACCCGCGTGACGCGGTGCTGGCGTGTGCCGCGCAAGCCGCGGCGGCCGTCACGCGCGGGGAGGAAGACCTGGCCCGCGACCTCTACAAGCAGCACTTGGACCGGTGGCCGCTGGAGATCACGCTCGCCGAACGGCACCTGCGCCGGTTCCTCACGCTCGGGTACGTGCTCAGCGACGAACTCAGAGAACGGTGGGACAACACCGATCTGGGGCCATCGCACCGCAAGGCACGAGCCGCCGGGCGCGCGCTCCTCGACGCGAGGAACGGCGATCTGCGGAAAGACCTGCCCGCAGCACACGCGCTGTGCTTCCTGCCGTTGCCGTGGTCCGCCGAACTCGCCGCGAGGCAGGCGGCAGCGGGCAGCACGCACTTGGGCACCTGGCTCGCCGACCGGGTCGGAACGGCCGTGCACCGCCAGTTCCGCGAGCTCGCCAGGGATCCGGACCTCGCCGCCGGCGCAGCCAGACTCCTCGCCACCGTGCCCGCGCCACCGGACCACCCCATCGGCATCGAGGTCATCGGGCCGATGCGCGTCACGAGGAACGGCGTCGCGACCGACGCACCCGAACTGCGCAGGGCACGCGTCCGGCAGCTCCTCGGCCTTCTCACGTTGCGCGCCTCGCTGTCCCGCGAGCGGGCGATGGATCTGCTGTGGCCCGAACTCGACGCCGCCAGCGCCGCCCGGAACCTGCGCGTCACGATGACGCACCTCAGGCGGTTGCTGGAACCGGGCCGCGCGGGTGGCGAGGCCAGTTACTTCCTGCGCAGCGACAGCGAGACGATCCGGCTCGTCCGGAGCGACCAGCTGACGGTGGACCTGTGGTCGTTCCAGGAGTCGGGCGCCGACGACGCCGTGGCGCTGTGGCGAGGCGAGCCGCTCCCGGACCTGACCGACCTGTGCGAGGCCGAGATCACCGACATCAGGACCAGGCACGTGCGGAACCTGTTGACGCTGGGCGAACTGAGGCTCGTCACGGGAGATCCGGCCGAGGCCCACCAACTCGCGGAACGCGCCTTGGAGCTGGAGCCGTTCGAACCGCGCGGGCACCGGCTCGCGCTCGCCGCGGCAGTGCGCGCACGCAATCCACACAGGATGGTGAGGACGCGTGCGCGCGTGCTGGACTCGTTGCGGCAGATCGGGATCAGCCCCGACCCCGCCACGGAGATCCTGTTGCGTCAAGCGGCCGTTAGCAGCTAATCTGGACCTCGGTGGACGCCGTGCAGAAGTCGAACCCCGCCTCGCCGTCGCCCTCGTCGAAGTTCAGTTCGCCCGACAGCAGGTCCATCCCGTCACCGCCGAGCATCTTGTCGTTGCCGGGCTCGCCGTGGACGGTGTCGTGGTGCAGACCGCCGTCGACCTTGTCGTCGCCCCAGCCGGCGCAGATCAGGTCGTTGCCGGGACCGCCGGCGATCACGTCGTCGGCGCCGAGACCGATGATGATGTCGTTGCCTCCCAGGCCGACGATCACGTCCGGCCCGTTGCTGCCGAGGATCACGTCCGCCCCGGGGCCGCCGGTGATGAAGCCCGCCCCGACGATCGTGGGCACGGCGTTGTAGCAGGCCGCCAGGGGTGGTCTGTTCTGGAACTCCGGCGGGACGTCGTCCGCCTGGGCGACACCGGCGGTGCACAGTCCGATGGCGAGCGCGGCGGCGGCGATGCGCAGTCTCATTGTCGTTTCCCCTCTTCGGTTTCTTGCCTGAGGAGAGAGTGACAACGGGGCGTTGCCCGAACGCTAACCAGAGCGCGCCATGTCCTGTTCGACGGTCGGCACCGGCGCGTCGATCCTGGCCCGGATCGCCGCGGCCTCGCTCAGCAGCTCCCGCCGGCCCGTCGAGCGGGCGAGTGCCTCCAGGACGCTCGCCTCACGCCAGCGGTCGCCCAGTTCGCGGTGCAGCGTGAGACTGCGCTCCAGCAACGGCCGCGCGACCCGCGGGTTGCCGGTGCCCTGTTCGACCACACCGAGCAGGTTCAGTGCCCAGGCGATGCCCTCCTTGAACTCGAGTTCCCCGAACGTGTCCAGCGCTTCGTCGAGTATCGCGCGCGCCCGCGCGGCATCGCCGCGGTACCAGGCGACGGCACCGAGGTAGGCGAGCGACGACGTGGCACCGCGCCGGTCGCCCAGTTCGCGCAGTGACTTCAGTGAGGCCTGAAGGTCGGCCTCGGCCACCACGAGATCACCGGCCAGCCAGGACGTGGCGCCCGCGAGTTGCCGGGCGTAGGCGGCGTCCATCGGGTTCGAGGCGCACGCAGCCTCTTGGTAATGGTGGAGCGCAGCTTCGTAATGTCCGCGTTCTCGCGCGACCGAGCCGAGCAGCCGGTGCAGCCTTCCGGCCAGAGATGGATCGGTCTTCAATCCATCTTGAGCATAGCGCACCGCTTCGGGGTAGTCGCACTCCAGCAGGGCCAGCGACGCCGCCGACGCCAAAGCCTTGCCACGCAACGGTCCTGAGCCTTCCAGTGCCACAGTCAGCCACCGCCGGCCCTCATCGTAGTTGCCGGTGCGGTGCCAGTAGCGGGTCAACGCCACCACCAGACGCAGGATCTTGCCCGCGTCACCGGTCGACATGAACCAGTCCATGGTGCGTCTCAGGTTCGCGTGCTCCACACGTAACTCGTTGAGCAACGTGCCTGTGGGGTCGGCCTCGGCGCATTCGGCCAGACATAAGAAGAAGTCGGCGGCACGCTCGTGAGCGGAAGAGTCTTGCTCCATCGCGAACGCATGAACGGTTTCCAGCATGGAGAAACGGGTCTCGCCCGCCACCCGGGACACCCGCACGAGCGACTTCGCCACCAGTCCGGTCAGCGCGTCGAGCGAACTGCCCAGCGCCTCCACCAGGTCCGCAGGAAACCCGCCCGCGCACACCGCGAGATCGGCGAACAGCGTGCGTTCCGACGACGTCAGCAGGTCGTGGCTCCACGCGATCGCGGCCCGCAACGGTCCCAGCAGACCGAACCGGTCGCGTAGCCGCCGCACGATCTGGGCGGGCGTGAGGACGGAGGTGCGGGCGGCGGCCAGTTCCAGCGCCAGCGGCAGGCCGTCGAGCGCCGCGCAGAGCTGGGCGATCGCCGGTGCGTCGGCGTCGGTGTACGTGTGTGCCGCACGGTCCAAGAACAGCCGCACGGCGTCATAGGCGACCAGTTCGGCCAACGAGCGGTGCACGTCCGGGTCGGGAACGGCCAGCGGCGGCAGCGGGTAGACCGTTTCGCCTGGCACAGCAAGGGGTTCACGGCTCGTGGCGAGCACACGCAGCTGTGGGTGAGCCTCGACGAACGCCGCACATGCGGCCCTCAGGTGCTCGCAGTTGTCCAGCACCATCAACGCGTTCCCGAGCGTGCTCAGCTCACGCGTGGTGATCGCGAACGCCGCCGCGACCGCGTCCTCGACGCACGACGCGGACGTCAGGTCGACCACCGTGGACGACGGCGTGACGTGCTGGGCGAGCCGGGACTTGCCGCAGCCCGCCGGTCCTGTAAGCGTCACGAGCCGTGACTTCTCCAGCAGCCGCACGACGTCCTGGGTCTCACGCTGCCGTCCGACCAGCCCCGTGCCGGAGTCCGGGGGCGGGCACGCGAGCGCCTCCGCCTCCACCGCGCGCAGGCCCCGTCCGGGATCGACACCCAACTCGTCGACGAGCACCTTGCGCGCCCGACGGACCGTGCTCAACGCATCGGCGCGTCGGCCGTCACGTAGTTGTGCATCGGCGAGCAGCTCCCAGAAGCGTTCTCGCAACGGATGACCGACGACGAGCCGTTCGAGTTGTGCGGCGGCGACTCCGTAAGCGCCACGGCCGATCTCTTGCTCTGCCAACGCCTCCTCGGCCGCGAGACGTGCTTCATGCAATCGGGTGATTTCTGCGGACGCCCACTCGGAGACGGCGCAGTCGGTCAAGGGGTCGCCGCGCCACAACGTGAGTGCCGCACGAGGTGAGGAAGCGCGCTCGAACCGAGTGACGTCGACGTGCGTTGGATCGATCTGCAGCGCATAGCCCGCAGTGGTGGTGACCAGGACGTGCGGAAGGTCGATCGCGGCGAGAGCCGAACGGACGCGCGCGATGTGGCTGTGCAGCGTCCGCAACGCCGTGAGAGGGGGCTCGGTGCCCCACAACGCGTCGATCAGACGCGTTGCGGGGAGCACCGAGGGTGCGCGCAACGCCAGCAGCGCCAGGAGGGAGCGCTGGCGCGTGCCGGCGAGGCGCAGCACGCCGCCTGGCCCGGTGACTTCAAGGGGTCCGAGCAGGCGGACGTCTAGTTGGTCCACGCACGAGCGGAGTTCCTACGACCGGCCCTGATACATCGGCCGGGCGAACTCACTGAACGCACATGTCGAGCGGACCCTGCGTGCATGTGTCGTTGCCGCTGAGGCCGTACATCTTGTTGGGCCATGCGTTGCCGCTGAGCACGTCGTCGCCCTGGGTGCCGTGGACGTCCTGCACGTTCTTGACCTCGTCGAACTCGCCCGGACGGCTCGCCGTGCCCGCCGCGAGGTCGATCGTCATGCCCTCGGTGTGGTCACTGAAGTCCGCACGATCACGCATGTTCAGCTTCGCGCCGTCGATCTTGTCGTTGCCGTAGCCGCCCTGCAGGAAGTTGCCGCCCGCGTCGGCTTGGGGCTCGTCGAGCACGTCGTCGCCGTCCCCGCCGAACAGCTGGTCGGGGCCCAGTCCGCCGCTGAGCACGTCGTCGCCCTCGCCGCCCTGCAGGACGTCCGCACCCGAACCGCCGTGCAGCGAGTCGTCACCGCCGCCACCGTGCTGCTCGGTGGGCACGGCGCTGTCGTAGAGCACTGTGTCGTCGCGGTTGCCCAGGTAGAGGACGACCTTCTGGACCTGCGCGCACTGGACGCGTGAGGCCGACAGGCGCGTGCACCTGGTGCCCGGCCGCATCGTGCCGGCATCGCTGACGATGGTGCCGGAGACGTGGATCTGGCTGGCGCGCGACGGCGCCCCGGTGACGACGAGCCTGCCGGCCTCGACCCGCGCGACGGTCGCGGGTTCAGGTGCGGCGGCGGTTCCCGATGCGACCAGTGCGGCCGCGACGACGAGCGTGAGCATGGCGTTCCCCTCGAAGACGTTGTGCACGTGGGTACGCGCGGCCTGTTGTGAATCTGTTGTGGCCATCGCATCCGTGCCACAACCGCGCCGGTTTCTCCTTCTCGCCGTGAGTCCGCTTGTGAAGGGGAGGAAGACCGTGAGAACAGGCATGGCAGCCCTGCTCGGCGTCGTGATGGCGCTGACCGTGACGCCGCTGACCGCGGCGGCGCAGGAGGAGCCCGAGGAGCAGGAGATCATCGTCAAGTTCCGCGACGGCGCGTCGCGAGGGGACGCGCTGGAGAAGTCCCGGACGCGGGCCGTCGCCGAGGCCACCGACGGTGCCGAGGTGCTGGCGTCGAAGGACGCCGCCGAGTCGATCCGGGTGCTGATGGCGCGCGGCGACGTCGAGTACGCCGAGCCGAACATCGTCCTCGAGGCGACGGCCGTGCCGAACGACCCGCTGTGGCCGCAGCAGTGGCACTACTGGGAGGCCACCGGCGGCATCCAGCTCTCGCCCGCGTGGGACCTCGGTCCGTCCGGTGCGGGCCAGCGGGTCGCGGTGATCGACACCGGCCGCACCGCGCACCCGGACATGTCCGCCAACTACATCGGCGGCTACGACTTCATCAGCAACGCGGGGTACGCCAAGGACGGCGGCGGCCGTGACGCCAACCCTGCCGACCAGGGCGACTGGCGGCTGGCCAACCAGTGCGGTCCCGGTACGGCGGCGCGGGCCTCGAGCTGGCACGGGCTGCACGTCGCCGGCACCGTGGCGGCGCTGCGCAACAACGCGACCGGTGTCACGGGCGTCGCACCGTCGGCCAGGGTCGTGCCCGTGCGCGTCCTCGGCACGTGCGGTGGCACGCTGGCAGACATCGCCGCAGGCATCGTCTGGGCGGCCGGTGGTGCCGTTCCGGGTGTTCCGGCGAACCCGAACCCTGCCAAGACGCTGAACCTCTCGCTCGGCGGCCCCTCGGCGGCGTGCCCCGCGACGCTGCAGAACGCGATCAACACCGCTCGCAACGTGCACCGCGCGACCGTGGTGGTGGCCGCGGGCAACAGTTCGGCCAACGCCGCTGGAGCCACTCCCGCGAACTGCGCCGGTGTGATCACCACGGGTGCGACGGATCGGCAGGCGAACAGGGCCTCGTACGCGAACTTCGGTGCCACGATCGAGATCTGCGCGCCTGGTGGCGAGACCTCGCCGCTGGCGGCGAACGGCGTGCTGTCGACGCTGAACAACGGTCCGACGGTGCCGGCCGGGTCGATCTACCGGCACTACCAGGGCACGAGCATGGCGACGCCGCACGTGGCCGGTGTCGTCGCGTTGATGCAGCACGCCCGTGTGCAGCAGGGCAAGGCGTTGCTGACGCCCGCACAGGTGCTGCTGCACCTGAAGGCCAAGGTGCTCCCCGCGGCCGCTCAGTGCGGCAAGGGCCTGCTCGACGCACGGCAGAGCGTCGCCGCCGCTATCGCCGCCGCCTGATGTGATCTGTGAACAAGGCCCTGGTCATCCGGGGCCTTTGTTCATACGAGGGTTGGTTACGCGACATGTACTGAGACTACAAACTCGGTTCATGTCGCTCTCTCGTCGTGGGTTCATGGCTGCCGTCGCTGCTGCTGGTGCTGGCACGCTGCTGCCACCGTCGGTGTACGCCGCATTGGCTCGTGAACCCCGTGCGGGAGGTTTGCGTGCGATCAAGCACGTCGTGCTGTTGATGCAGGAGAACCGTTCGTTCGACCACTACTACGGAACCCTTCGTGGCGTGCGCGGGTTCTCCGACCGCAACGCGCTGAGGGGTGTGTTCAACCAGTCGGGCGTGCTGCCGTTCCCGGTGCGTGAGGCGGCCTCCGGGCGGGACGTCCAGTACATCGGCGACCTGGACCACAGCTGGAACGGCGGGCACTCGGCGTTGCGCGGCGGGTGGAACGACAACTGGGTGCCGGCGAAGACCGCGGCGACGATGGCGTTCTACACGCGCCAGGACATCCCGTTCCACTACGAGCTCGCGGACACCTTCACGCTGTGCGACGCCTACCACTGCTCGGTGCCGTCCTCGACGTCGCCGAACCGCAACTACTGGGTGTCCGGGTACACGGGGTTCGAGCCCTCCGGCGGCCGTGCGACCGGCAACGCCGCCTACAGCGAGGACACCCATGCCGGTTACACGTGGAAGACGTACCCGGAACGCCTCGAGGCCGCTGGGAAGTCGTGGCGGGTGTACCAGGAGTGGGACAACTTCCAGGACAACAACCTGGAGTTCTACGTGCGCTTCAAGGAGATCGCGCGCAAGGTGCTGCCCGCCGGGTTCAAGTCGCTCGACAAGCTGTACGGGACGGGTGACCCGGCGCTGATCGGCTCGCTGGACCTCTCGAAGCTCTCCGCGGCGGAGAAGTCGTTGTACTCGCGCGGACTGCACCGGGTGAAGCCGGGCGGGCTGGGGGAGACGTTCCGCGCGGACGTCACCGCCGGGCGCTTGCCCGCCGTGTCGTACCTGGTCCCGTCCTCTGTGGACTCCGAGCACCCCGGTGCGTCGTCGCCCGCGGCCTCCGCCTCGATCACCTACCAGGTGCTGGACGCGCTGGCGTCCAACCAGGAGGTGTGGGAGTCGACGGTCCTGTTCATCACCTATGACGAGAACGACGGCTTCTACGACCACGTGCCGCCGCCGCGCCCGCCGTTGTCCGTCACCGACGAGTACGTGGGCGACCGGCCGTTGGGACTGGGTGCGCGCGTACCGATGACCGTCGTCTCGCCGTGGTCCGTAGGCGGTTACGTGAACTCGCAGGTGTTCGACCACACGTCGATGACACGGTTCCTGGAGAAGTGGACCGGGGTGCGGTCGGAGGAGATCTCCGCGTGGCGCCGGACCGTCGCCGGTGACCTGACCTCGGCGTTCGACTTCGACCGGCGCCGGACGTGGCCCGAGGTCGGTGAGCCCGCCGCGGTGCCGCCGGCGACGCCGCGCTGGCGTCCCGCGCCTCCGTCCGAGCAGAAGATGCCGGAGCAGGAGGCCGGACGGCGGCGTGCGCGCGCCCTTCCGTACCAGCCTGACGCGTCGTTGCGCGGGTCGTCGCTGGAGATGTCGAACTCCGGGGCGGCGTCCGTGCACTTCGCCCTCTACCCGTACTCGGGGCAGTTCGCGCTGCCGCAGCATTTCGACGTCGCGTCCTCGGCTTCGCTGGAGCTTGTGGGTGAGCACGACCTCGTTTTGTTGGGTCCCAACGGCTTCCGTCGCGAGTTCGCTGGGACTTCCACGGACCGTGCGCGCGTCTCGTCGTCGGTGCGCGGATACAGCCGTGTGCTGACCTTGACGTTCGAGAACAGCGGATCGACGCGGCTGACGTTCGTGCTGGGGCGGCGTCGCTACGTCGTGAGGCCGGGGCATCGGCACGTGATCCCGTGGCTCACCATCATGAACTCCGGCTGGTACGACCTGACGGTGACGGTGGAGGAAGAACCGAAGTTCCGTCGCCGTCTGTGCGGTCACATCGAGAACGGCCAGGAGTCGATCTCCGGTTAACGTTGCGCCCGTGGAGATCACGGGGGACGAGATCCGGCGGCGGATGATCGATCACGAATCCTTGGACCCCGGTGGGCTGAGGATCACCGGGGCGAAGATCACCGGGCAGCTCGACCTGTCCGACGTCGTGGCGAAGAAGCCGTTGGTGCTGCGGGACTGCACGACGGAGCAGCCGGTGCTGCTCAGCAGGGCGCAGTTCACCCTGCTCGACCTGGCGGGCCTCGACGCGCCGGGCGTCGAGGCCCGCGGCCTGGCCGTGGACCACCACCTCCGGCTCAGCGGCGCCCGGCTGAGCGCGAAGGAGTCGGTCGACGCGCTGCACATGCGCATCGGCGGCAGCGTCTACCTGGACGAGGGGTTCCACGCGGCGGGCTCCGTGACGCTCAGCGGGTCGCGGGTGTCCGGTGTGCTGATGTGCGGCGGCGGGCGTTTCGAGGCGGGCCTGACCCTGGTGGACATGCAGATCGGCGACGGGATCTTCCTGAACGCCGGGTGCGACGTCTCCGGCGGCGGCAGGCACGCGGCGGTGCGGATGCGCGGGACGAGGGTGGACGGCCAGGTCGTCGCGCGGGAGGGCCGCTTCAGCTCCGGCGTCGCGCTCGACCTGCGGCACGTGCGCGTCGGCAAGGACCTGCTGATGCCGTTCGCCGGGATCGACGGCGACGTCCAGCTCGAAGGGCTCGTCTACGAGGGGCTGCCGCGCGACGCCACTGTGGACGAATGGATGGAGTTGCTCTCGACGCGCACGCTCCGCTACTCGGCCCAGCCGTGGGCCCAGCTCGCCGCGGCGCACCAGGCGGCGGGCCACGAACAGGACGTGCGGCGGATCCGCGTTGCCCAGCAACGTGATCTGCGCCGCCGGGGCCAGCTCTCACGGTGGGGCCGCGCCTGGCACGTCGTGCGCGGCGTGACGGTCGGGCACGGCTACCGCCCCGGCCTCGCCCTGGTGTGGCTGGCCGGGGTGCTCGCGGTGTCGATCGGTGTGGTGCTCGTCTCCGGCGCGGTGCGGTGCTCGACGGTCGAGCAGGTCGGCTACGCCCTGAACGTGGCGACACCGCTGGTCAAGGTGGACGCCGCCCGCTGCACCGTGGACGCGGGCTCCGCCGCGGGCCGCACGGTGCTGGCGTCGACGTGGCTGCTGCAGGTCCTGGCGTGGGCGTTCGCCACCCTGTTCGTGGCGGGCTTCACCGGATTGGTGAGGCGCAACGCGTGACTGTCGGGGGTGTCTGATACACCAGGAGGCATGAGCGCGAAGACCGGAGCGAGAAAAGGGGAGCGGGTCCCCGCGGAGTCGCTGCCGGTCGCCCGGATCGTGGTGGACGTGCCGCTGGCCCACCTGGACAGGCCCTTCGACTACTCGGTTCCGTCCGAACTGGACGAAGCCGCGGTGCCCGGCTGCCGCGTCCGGGTGAGGTTCGCGGGTCAGCTGGTCGACGGGTACCTGCTGGAGCGCGTCGAGACGACGGAGTACGGCAAGAAGCTCGCCTTCATCGAGAAGGTCGTGTCACCCGAGCCGGTGCTCGCGCCGGAGATCGCGGTGCTGGCGCGGGCGATCGCGGACAGGTACGCGGGCGGCATGATCGACGTGCTGCGGCTGGCCATCCCGCCCCGGCACGCCCGCGCGGAGGCCGCGTCGTCGGGGGAGGCGCCGCCGTTGCCGCAGCTTCCCGCGTGGGTGGGGACGCGGCCGGCTGAGGCAGCCGGAGAGCTCTCCGGAGGACAGCCGGCTGAGGTGGCCGCCGGGACCTCTGGGGAGCAGTCGGCCGAGAGCGCAGAGCAGCCCTCCGCGGAACAGCCGACCGTGGAGACTCCCGGGGAACAGCCGGGTAGCGCCGTCGAGAGGTTGCCGCCCGAGACGGCTCCTGCCGAAGTGCCCGCGCGGTCGCAGCTGCCACCCGTTCCCGCCGACGCCTGGTCGCGTTATCCCCGCGGCCCCAGCTACCTGGAGGCCCTGCGCGAGGGCCGTCCCGCGCACGCCGTCTGGCAGGCGTTGCCGTCCGAGGACTGGCCTGCGCGGCTGGCGGAGGCGGCCGCGGCGGTCGCGTCGTCCGGGCGCGGGGTGGCCATCGTGGTGCCGGACCGCCGCGACCTGGCCCGTGTCGCCGAGGCGTGCGCCAGGTTGATCGAGGGCGTGGTGACGCTGTCGGCCGATCTGGGGCCGTCGGAGCGCTACAAGCGGTGGCTGGCCGTGCGTCGTGGTGTCGCGCGGGTTGTCGTGGGCACGCGGGCGACGGCGTTCGCGCCGGTCAAGGATCCCGGTCTGCTCGTGGTCTGGGACGACGGGGACGACCTGCACGTCGAGCAGCGGTCGCCGTATCCGAACGTGCGTGACGTGCTGGTGCAGCGCGCGCACATGACGGGGGCCGCGCTGCTCATCGGTGGGTTCGCGCGCACGGCCGAGGCGCAGCTGCTGGTCGAGACGGGCTGGGCGCACGAGATCGTGGCGTCGCGCGAGACGCTGAGGTCCGTCGCGCCGCGCGTGGTGTCGGTGGGCGACAACGACTGGCAGGACGTCAAGGACTCGGCCGCGCGCACCGCCCGGTTGCCGTCCATCGCGTTCGACGCGGCCCGGTTCGCCCTCGCCGACTCGCCGGTGCTGATCCAGGTGCCGCGCCGCGGGTACGTGCCGTCGCTCGCCTGCGGCCAGTGCCGGGGGCCCGCGCGGTGCCGCCGGTGTGCCGGGCCGCTGGCGTTGCCGGGAGGCACCCAGGACGGGGCGCCGAAGCCCGCGTACTGCCGGTGGTGCGCGGCGACGGAGGCCGGGTTCCGCTGTCCCACGTGCGGGTCGCGCAAGTTGCGCGGGCAGGTCATCGGCGCCAGGCGCACCGCGGAGGAGCTCGGGCGGGCGTTCCCCGGGCACCCGGTGCGGACCAGCGGCGCGGACGAGGTGCTGACCAAGGTGCCGGGAAAACCGTCGCTGGTGGTCGCCACGCCGGGCGCTGAACCCGTGGCCGAGGGCGGTTACGGCGCGGTGCTGCTGCTCGACGGGTGGGCGTTGCTGGGCAGGGCCGACCTCCGTGCCTCCGAGGAGGCGCTGCGGCGGTGGATGACGGCGGCGGGCCTGGTGCGGCCGGGCAACGGGCGCGTGGTCGTGATCGCGGACTCGTCCCTCACCCCGGTGCAGGCCCTGGTCCGCTGGGACCCGGTGTGGCACGCCTCCACCGAACTCGCCGCGCGCACCGAGCTCGGCTTCCCGCCGGCGGTCCGGATGGCGACCGTCGACGGCACCCCGGACGCGGTGAACGCCGTGCTCGACGAACTCCGCCTGCCGCCCACGGGCGAGATCCTCGGCCCGGTGCCGCTGGGCGACGACGAGACCAGGGAACGGGCCCTGGTGCGGGTCGCCCGCTCGGAGGGCCGTCAGCTCGCGGCCGTGCTCGCCGAGGCGCAGGCCGTGCGGACGGCTCGCAAGGAACAGGACCTGGTGCGCATCAAGCTCGACCCGCTGGAGGTCCTGTAGGGGTCCGTGCGCGAGAAGGGCTGTCACCTCGGCGGGAACGCCTGGGGTGACGCTGACGCGCGTTCAGCCCTCGTAGTGGGAGCGCAGGCCCGCCATGTGCTCGCGGATGTCCTCGTCGGTGAGCTTCTCGTACTCGAGGTACTCGCTCAAGTAGGTCATGAGGTCGCCGCGTTCCGGGTGGTCCTCGCCCGCGATCACGTGCGCCGTCGTGCCCGCGATGCCCGCCGGGAACAGCAGGAAGCCGTCGAGGCCCGCCATGGTGTCGAAGGAGGCGTTCTTGGCCTCCCACAGGGCCCAGACGTCGTCCTCGCGGCCGCACTCGGCGAGCAGCAGCGCGGCGAGCCCCAGAGCCTCGCTGACGCCCCAGCCCTCCTGGTGCGCGGCGGTCTCCTGGGCGAGCAGGTGGCGCAGCAGATCGGCGTCGCCGTCGCGGCGTTCGCGCAGCAGGAGGTGCAGCGCCTCCTCGCGGTCGGCCTCGTCGAGGGCGGTGTTCGTGAAACTGGTTCGCAACTGGTCAAGATCGATCGACACGCCCGCACCTTAGGCCTTCCTCAAGGAGTGTTGCCATCCGGTCGCAACGGAGTAGAAGTTTCCGCATGTTGCGAACGGTTGCCGTGCTCACACTCTCCGTCGTGATGGTCGCGCCTGCTCCGGCAGGCGCGGCGGAACCAGCGCCACGCGTGCCCGAGCAGGTGGGCTGGGGAGGCGCTGTGTCCAGCGTCGACCCCGACGCGTCCCAGATCGGCATCGACGTGCTCCGCCGCGGTGGCAACGCCGTCGACGCCGCCGTCGCCACCGCCGCCGCGCTCGGCGTGACCGACCCGTTCAGCGCGGGCATCGGCGGCGGTGGGTTCTTCGTCCACTACGACGCTCGTTCCGGTCGTGTGTCCACTTTGGATGGACGCGAGACCGCGCCGCGGTCCGCGACCGACCAGCTCTTCGTGGAGGACGGCAAGCCCCTGCCGTTCGCCGAGGCGATGACCAGCGGCAAGTCCGTCGGCGTTCCCGGCACGCCCAAGACGTGGCAGCAGGCGCTGCGCAAGTGGGGCACGCTGAACCTGCGCGAGGCGATGGCGCCCGCGGAAGCGTTGGCACGGCGTGGTTTCGTCGTCGACCAGACGTTCAACTCGCAGATCGCGAACAACTCCGCCCGCTTCGCCGACTTCACCTCGACCCGCGACCTCTACCTGCCCGGCGGCCAGCCGCCCGCGGTCGGCAGCACGTTCCGCAACCCGCAGCTCGCCGACACCTACCGCGAGCTCGCCCGCACCGAGCTCGCGTCGCTGTACGGAGGCGCGGTCGGCCGTGACCTCGTGAACGCCGTGCGCAAGCCGCCGGTGGTGCCCGGCTCGACCCGCAACGTCCGCGCCGGTGACATGCAGGTCTCCGACCTGGCCCGGTACCAGGTCGAACGCCGCGACCCGACGCACACGCGCTACCGCGGTCTCGACGTCTACGGCATGGCGGCACCTTCGTCCGGTGGCACGACCGTCGGCGAGGCGCTCAACATCCTCGAGTCGACCGACCTGTCGAAGGTCTCCGACGTCGAGTACCTGCACCGCTTCATCGAGTCGACCAAGCTCTCCTTCGCCGACCGCCTGCGCTGGGTCGGCGACCCGAAGTTCTCCCGCGTGCCGACCGAGGGCCTGCTCTCGCAGAGGTTCGCCGACAGCCGCGCGTGCCTGATCAAGCCCGACGCCGTGCTGCCCGCCCCGCAGCCCGCCGCCGACCCGCGCAACCCCCAGGCCTGTGAAGCCACCGCCGGCATCTCGGCACTGCGCGAGGACGCCGAACGCACCACGCACCTCACGACCGCCGACCGCTGGGGCAACGTCGTCGCCTACACGCTGACCATCGAGGCGGAGGGCGGCAGCGGCATCGTGGTCCCGAACCGTGGCTTCCTGCTCAACAACGAGCTCACCGACTTCGAGTTCGTCGCCCCGACCCCCGGCGTCCCGCACCCGAACCTCCCCGGCCCCGGCAAGCGCCCGCGCTCGTCCATGGCCCCGACGATCGTCCTCGACCACGGCAAGGTCCTGCTCGCCGTCGGCTCACCGGGCGGCGCCACGATCATCACCACGGTCACCCAGATCCTGACCGCCCGCCTGGACCGCAAGATGTCCCTCGTCGACGCCGTGGCCGCCCCGCGCGCCTCCCAGCGCAACGCGGCCACCACCCCGGCCGAGGCGGCGTTCATCGCGGCCTCGACCACCGCGGGCCTGCAGGCGATCGGGCACAGGTTCAGCCAGAACGCCGAGATCGGCGCCGCCACGGCCGTCGAACGCGCCAAGGACGGCCGCTGGCGCGCCGTCGCCGAGCCGACCCGGCGCGGCGGTGGAGCGGCCCGCGTCGTGAAGGTGGGCTAGCGCGAACGGACCGGGCGGAGTGCGGAACGCCGCACCCCCCCCGGCCGGTCATGCGAAGACGGTCGCGAACTCGCCAGTGGCCCGGCAGCGCGTCGTCACCCGTGCACACCCGGACTCCGGCCCGTTCCGCCGCGGACAGGCGCGCGGTGTTCGCGTACGCCTTGTCGAATGCCCCTTGCACGCCGCAGGCGGTGAGCTCGGGCCGCAGTAAGACTTCAGCCGCACGCCCCGGCGCCTGGCCGTCAGCGGCGCCGTCGTCGGCGACATGTCCGGAATCGTGCCGCGCGGAGGGGTCCCACGCGCACGGTGAGCGTGCCCGTGAGACCCCCGTTGGTGGTCAGCTCGATGTCACACGGCGCCGAGTCGTGATTCCTCCCCAGGTCGGGCTTCCGGCTCGACGCACCCCGGTGCCGGCACGCGGCCCCGACAACTCCGGCGCGCCTGCACGGCGGGGAAGGACCGCTATGCGTTGGTGCGGCCGTCGATGCGTTCGCGGATGAGGTCGGCGTGGCCGTTGTGCTGTGCGTACTCCTCGATCAGATGGATGTAGAGCCACCGCACGGAGATCTCGCCCTGTCGCTCGTGCACGAAGGTGTCGTCGAGGTCCCGGCCCGCCGCAGCCGCGCGGGACTCGGCCATCTCGGCGAGCAGCTCCGCGTACTCCGTCTCGGCGCGTGCGGGGTCGAGGTTCTCGAAGCCGTCGTTCCACTCGCCGGGGGCGCTGTAGCGGGTTTTGACGTCCTGGCCCGCCAGGCGGACGCGGAACCACATCCGTTCGACGTCGGAAAGGTGGCGGATGAGGCCGAGCAGGGTCATGTTCGACGGCGGCGTGGACACCGTCGCGAGCTGGTCGCCGGACAGGCCCGCGCAGTTCGCCAGGAACGTCGCGCGATGGCGGTCCAGCCACGCTTCGAGCATCGGGCGCTCGGCGCCGAGCAGCGGTTCTTCGATCGGGTTCACCTCTGGGGCTGTCCAGGTCATAGGTCAATGACTAGCCGATGTCGCCTTCGTAGACGACTCGGTTTCCGGCGTCGTGGACACCACGTGCTGTTCGCTGGGGAGCGGGTGCCGGTGGCGCTGCAGGGCACCGTGACGAGGAACAGGCTGTCGACCACCCGCGGTGATCGGCTGTTCGGCGCGCACCTCGGCTGTCCTGCCGGAGCGATCGGTGCGGACGGCCAGGGTGATCGTGGAGTCGCTCTGGTGCTGGTCAACGATCAGCGTGGAGTCCGGATCGCCGCTGCCGATGATCGGCACCAGGCCGTCCCTCCGGGAGCGGGTGAGTCCGACGTGGCCCACTCCTGGTTCCTGCCTCGCCGGGCACAGCGGCCGCCCCCCAGCTCGGTCGCATCAGCCTCATGACCTGGAGGTGTCCGCCTAACGGCCGAGTGTTGCACCTGATCTTCCTACCTCGGGCTGATGCGGATTCGATACCGCGAGCCGATGTGGGCTGACCTGCGCGAACGGCACAGTTCATGGCATGACGACGACCACTGTCACCGGCGCCCCGGCAGCCCACCTCGACATCCACGCGCTGCTGCGGCCCGTGCTGACGGCCCTGCGGTTCACCGGCCACTTCGCCGTGGCGCTGGTGGGCGTGATCTTCCTCGGCAGCGCGTCCGAGCACTGACTGCGCTCCTCGTAGACTGACCTCCAGTCCACACGAGGAGCACTGCGTGACCGTCCAACCCATCCGCCTGTTCGGCGACCCCGTGCTGCGCACAGCGGCGACCGAGGTCACCGACTTCGACAAGGAACTGCGCACCCTGGTCAAGGACCTGTGGGACACGATGCAGAACGCGGGCGGAGCAGGGCTCGCCGCGCCTCAGCTCGGTGTTGGACTGCGTGTGTTCACGTACCACTGCGACGGCTTCGCGGGTCATCTCGTCAACCCCACGTGGGACGTGGTCGGCGGCGAGATGCAGGACGGCTCCGAGGGCTGCCTGTCCATCCCCGGCATGGCGTGGGACTGCAAGCGCCACCTGCACGTCGTGGCCAAGGGCTGGAACATGCACGGTGAGCCCGTCGAGGTCGAGGGCACCGAGACGCTGGCCCGCTGCATCCAGCACGAGTCGGACCACCTCGACGGCGTGATGTTCCTCGACCGCCTCGACGCCGACACCCGCAAGCAGGCCATGCGGGAGATCCGGCAGTCCGAGTGGTTCGACGGTACGGTCCCCACCTTGAAGCAGAGCCCGCACCCACTCTTCGGCAGGTCCAGCTGACCATGCGACTCGTGTTCGCCGGTACGCCCGAGGTCGCACTGCCCTCGCTGCGCGCCTTCATCGACTCCTCCCGCCACGACGTCGTCGCCGTGGTCACCCGCCCCGACGCCCCCTCCGGCCGCGGCCGCCGGCTCGAGCGCTCCCCGGTGGGCGCGCTCGCCGACGAGCACGGCATCGAGGTCCTAACCCCGGCCAAGGCCGGCGATCCCGAGTTCCTGGACCGCCTGCGCGCGCTGGAACCCGACCTCTGCCCGGTCGTCGCCTACGGCAACCTGCTGCCGCAGCGCACGCTCGACGTGCCGAGGTTCGGCTGGGTCAACCTCCACTTCTCCGTGCTGCCCGCGTGGCGCGGCGCCGCGCCGGTGCAGGCCTCCGTGCGCAACGGCGACGACATCACCGGCGCCTCGACGTTCCGCATCGTCAAGGAGCTCGACGCGGGCCCGGTGTTCGGCGTCGTCACCGAGAAGGTGCGTGACCGCGACACCTCCGGCGACCTGCTGACCCGGCTGTCCGTCTCGGGGGCCGACCTGCTGCTGTCCACTGTGGACGGCATCGAGGCCGGCACCCTGGTCGCCGACGACCAGCCCGCCGACGGCGTCACCTACGCCGCGAAGATCACCGTCGAGGACGCGCGCCTCGACTTCACGACGCCCGCCGCGGCCGTCGACCGCCTGGCGCGCGCCGTGACGCCGGAGCCCGGCGCGTGGGCCGAGTTCCGGGGAGAGCGGCTCAAGCTCGGCCCCGTGACGCCGGTGGCCGACGTGACGCTGCCGGCGGGCGAGGTGCTCGTCGAGCGCAAGCGCGTGCTCGTGGGCACCGCGACCACCGCCGTGGCCCTCGGCGAGGTCCAGGCACAGGGCAAGAAGCGCATGGGCGCGACCGACTGGGCGCGCGGCGTGCGGATCGAAGCAGGGGAGCGCATCGCATGAGGCGCTCCCGCCCGAGCTCGGCAGGCGTCGCCGGTGAGCGGCAGGACATGAACGTGGCGAGCGTGACCCGTGCCGCCGCAGGGGAGCCAGAGACAGTGGAGTACACCGCATGACCAACCACTCGCGAGGCGCCTCCAAGCCTTCCCGGCCGAGCAGGCCGCACCCGCCGCGCCGGCGCACCGGACCCTCCCGGCCACCCGTGGAGGACCCGGCACGCCTCGCCGCGCTGGAGACCCTGCGCGCCGTGCGGCAGCGGGACGCGTACGCGAACCTGGTGCTGCCGCAGATGCTCCGCGACCGGCGCATCACCGGCCGCGACGCGGCCCTGGCCACCGAGCTCACCTACGGCGCGGCGCGGGCCCAGGGCCTGCTCGACGCCGTCATCGAGGCGTGCTCGGAGCGCCCGCTGTCCGAAGTGGACGGCTCGGCGCTCGACGCGTTGCGGCTGGGCGCGTACCAGCTGCTGCGCACCCGGATTCCGTCGCACGCCGCGGTCGCCTCGACCGTCGACCTCGTGCGGGCCGAGCTCGGGTCCGGCGTCGCCGGCTTCGTCAACGCCGTGCTGCGCCGCGTGTCCGAGCAGGACGAGGCGGCGTGGGTCGATGAGCTCGCACCCGACCCCGACGCCGACCCGATCGGCAACCTGGCCTTCACCCACGCCCACCCGCGCTGGATCGCGCAAGCGTTCGCGGAGGCCCTCGGCAGCCGCGAGGAACCGCTGAGGCAGGCCCTGGAGGCCGACGACGCGCGTCCGGCCGTGCACCTGGTGGCACGCCCCGGCGAGGTGAGCGCCGACGAACTCGCCGCGATCGTCGGCGGGGACGTGGCGCCCTACTCGCCCTACGGCGTGCACCTGGAGACCGGTGCGGGCGACCCGGGCGATCTCGAGCCCGTCCGGGAACGCCTCGCCCACGTGCAGGACGAGGGCAGCCAGCTCTGCGCGATGGCCCTGACGCGGGCGCCGCTGGCAGGCGGCGACAACGAGGGCACGGACGACCGCTGGCTGGACCTCTGCGCCGGCCCCGGCGGCAAGGCCGCCCTGCTGGCCGCACTGGTCGGCCTCGAGGGCGGCGAACTGATCGCCGTCGAGAAGGCACCTCACCGCGCCGAGCTCGTGCGCAAGATCACGACCGGCCTGCCGGTCACCGTGGAGGTGGCCGACGGCCGCGAGACCGGCTTCCTGGAAGGGGCGTTCGACCGCGTGCTGGTCGATGCGCCCTGCACCGGGCTCGGTGCCCTGCGCAGGCGCCCGGAGGCGCGGTGGAGGCGCCAGCCCGCCGACGTCGGCACGCTCACGAAGCTGCAGCGCGAGCTGCTGACCGAGGCGTTGCGGCTGGTGCGCCCTGGCGGCGTGGTGGCTTATGTCGTGTGCTCACCTCATCTCTCGGAGACGGTAGGGGTGGTGACGGACGTCGCGAAGCGCACCGGGGTCGAGGTGCTGGACACGCGGGAGTTCTTCCCGGGAGTTCCGGACCTCGGGGAAGGCCCGCACGTTCAGCTCTGGCCCCATCTGCACGGCACCGACGCGATGTTCTGCGCGATGCTGCGACGCCCTGTTGAGCGCTCGTGAAGGACGCTAGCGACGGGGTCTGACACTGCCGGGCCCAGAACGCCCGCAGTGGGGCACAACGGCTTCGGGGTTCACCGGTTCGAGTGACGCCGGGAACCGAGGGCCGGGCGAGCCGCGGCTCGCCCGGCCACTCACGTCAGGCCTTCAGCACGTGCAGCTGAGCCGGCTGGCCGAACCGGTTGCCCACCGCGTAGACCCAGCGACCGCCCGGACCCCACGCCAGGCTCGCCTGGTAGAGGTACGGCGCCTCGTACGAACGGGACTCGTCGAGCGAACCCGCCGGGTAGAGGCGCACGGACGTGTCGCTGTTGACGCCGGCCGCGAGGGCACCCGTGTCAGCGCTCGTCGCCACCGCCACCGGGTAGGGACCGGTGTTGTAGCTGCCGCGCACCGCGAGGGTGTCGCTCGTGTACGACTGGATCTGGTACGGCGCCCCACCCGCCACGTGGACCTGGCTGCCGTCCTTCGAGAACTCGACGTCGGCCAGGTTGCTGCCCGCGTCGCGGGACGCCTGGACGGCGAGCCCGTCGCCCTGCTCGCGCAGGACCACGAGGGCCGAGGGCGACAGGGTCGGCTGGCCCGCCGCCAGCAGACCGGGCCTGGCCGGTGAGGTCGCGAGCTGCTGCGGGCTGTAGTGCCCGGTCACGAGGCCCGTGCGGGCATCCGTGCCGTTGAACGAGACACGGCCGATGCCGCCGCCCCACGTGTCACAGCCGTAGCTGAAGTACAGACGGTCGTTGGTGATCGCGAGGTCGGACGGGCACACCTCACCGACCGGGTACCGGGCCCGCTCGGTCAGCGTCAGCGTGTCCAGCGCGGCGATCGCGCCGTGCTGGGACAGGGCGACGAAGACCGTCTCGCCGTCCGGGCTCAGCGCCAGACCCGTGGCGCCGGGCAGGTTCGGCAGCCTGGTGACCGCGTTGCCCGACAGGTCCGTGACGGCGACGGCGTTGTCGGCCTTGCTGCTCACGAACACATGGCCCAGCGTCGGGTCGACCACGATGTCCGAGAACGCCTTCAGCGCCAGTGGCACGGTGCGCTGCGGCGGTTCGGCGATCGCGGGAAGTGCTGTGGCCGCCACCAGGGCGGCCGTCATCGCGGTGGCACTGAGCCACCGGTTCCACTTGCGCATCTTGCTCCCCTCAGTGTGCGGGTGATCACCCGCCGTGGGGACGTTATCGGCGGCGTACGACAGAAATGACCGCCTAACATCGCAGCGGTGACTACGCGTGGATTGCTCGGATTGGTCGCGTCCGGTTGCGGCGGGGTCGAGTCGTGGTTCCGCACGGAACTGGCCGAGCCCGCCGCGCGACGGGGGTGGCGGCTGGCCATCACGTTCACGCCGGCCGTCGTCCCGTGGTTCGAGGAGGCCGGCGAGCTGGACGAGCTGCGGCAGCTCACCGACCTCCCGATCCGCTGGGAGCCGAGGATGCCGAGCGAGCCCAAGCCCTACCCGACGCCGGACGCGTTCGTCTTCGCTCCCGCCAGCGCGAACTCCGTGGCCAAGCTGGCCCTGGGCATCGGCGACAACCAGGCGCTGACGGCGTTGAACGAGGCCATCGGCGTCGAGGACTGCCGGGTCGTCGTCATGCCCCAGGCCAACGCGGACAAGCGCCGTCACCCGATGTGGGAGACGCACGTCACGACGCTCACCAATGCGGGTGTCGTCGTGGTCTCAGACGTGGCTCCCGGCACGCTGCTCGACCTGCTGGACACCTAGACTTCACCCTTGTGGTCCACACGCCGATGATCGCCCCCAGCATCCTGTCCGCCGACTTCGCGCGCCTCGCCGACGAGCTCGCCGCGGTGCCCACGTCGGACTGGATCCACGTCGACGTCATGGACAACCACTTCGTGCCGAACCTGACGCTCGGCCTGCCCGTGGTGAAGTCGCTGCTGAAGGTCACCGACATCCCGATCGACTGCCACCTGATGATCGAGGACCCGGACCGCTGGGCCATCGGCTACGCGGAGGCGGGCGCGTACAACGTGACCGTGCACGTCGAGGCGGCGAACGACCCGATCGCGCTGGCCAAGAACCTCAGGGCCGCCGGGTCCAAGGCCGGGCTGAGCATCAAGCCCGGCACCCCGCTGGAGCCGTACGTCGAGGTCCTCAAGCACTACGACACGCTGCTGGTCATGTCGGTCGAGCCGGGCTTCGGCGGGCAGAGCTTCATGGCCGACGTGCTGCACAAGGTCCGCCAGGCCCGCCACCTCGTCGACACCGGGCACCTCAAGCTGCTCGTGGAGATCGACGGTGGCATCAACGCCGACACGATCGAACAGGCCGCGCAGGCCGGGGTGGACTGCTTCGTCGCGGGGTCCGCCGTGTACGACGCCGCCGATCCGGGCAAGGCCGTCGAGGCGTTGCGCGCGCAGGCGGCCGGCGCACGGGGAACCAGGACCACGTGACCCCCGAGGACGCGATGGTGCTCGCCATCGCGGAGAGCGAGCGGGTGCGGGGGACCACCAGCCCCAACCCGCCGGTCGGGTGCGTCATCCTCGACGAGAGCGGCGACGCCGTCGGGTTCGGTGGCACGCAGCCCGTAGGTGGTCCGCACGCCGAGGTCATGGCGCTCAAAGCCGCCGGTGCGAAGGCACGGGGCGGCACGGCCGTGGTCACCCTCGAACCGTGTTCGCACCACGGCCGTACGCCGCCGTGCACCGAGGCGCTGCGAGAAGCAGGCATCAAGCGCGTTTTCCACGCCCTGAGCGACCCGAATCCGAGGGCCGCGGGCGGTGCGAAGGTCCTCGAAGAAGCCGGCATCACGGTCGAGAGCGGCCTGCTGGCGCAGGAAGTCAGCCGAGGCCCCCTCAGGGCGTGGCTGCACTACGCGCGCACGGGCCGTCCGCACGTCACGTGGAAGTACGCGGCCTCGCTCGACGGCCGGATCGCGGCCAGCGACGGCACCAGCCAGTGGATCAGTTCGGAGACCTCCCGCAAGGAGGTTCACGACCTGCGCACCAAGCTCGACGCGATCGTCGTCGGCATGAACACGGTGAGGCTCGACGACCCCGCGCTGACGGCCAGGGACGCCGGAGGAATGCCGCTGCCCCGCCAGCCGTTGCCCGTGGTCGTGGGCACCAGCGACCTGCCGGACGGGGCCAAGCTCCAGCACACCGCGCTGCACCTGCGCACGCACGAACCGGACGACGTCCTGGAGGCGCTCGCCGAACGAGGTGTGGTCGACGTGTTGCTGGAGGGCGGCCCGACGCTCGCCGGTGCGTTCTGGCGCGCCGGCAGGGTCGACCGCGTGCTCGCCTACATCGCGCCGGCGCTGCTCGGGAACGGTCCCGCGGCGGTGCTGGACGCGGGCGTGTCAACCATCACGGACGCTGTGAGGCTGACCGTGGAAGACGTCACCATGAGCGGACCGGACCTGCGGATCAGCGCGGTTCCGCGAACTTAGGAGGAGCGGTGTTCACCGGGATCGTCGAGGAACTCGGCCACGTCGTAGCGACGGAGGACCTGCCGGACGCGGCACGGATCCGCGTCGCCGGGCCGATCGTCACCAGCGACGCGAAGCACGGCGACTCCATCGCGGTGAACGGCGTCTGTCTCACCGTCGTGGAGGTGGAGGACGGCGCGTTCACCGCCGACGTGATGCGCGAGACCCTCAACCGCAGCAGCCTCGCGAAGGTCGCCGCGGGCGACCGGGTCAACCTGGAGCGCGCGGCCGCGGTCGGCCAGCGCCTCGGCGGCCACATCGTGCAGGGCCACGTCGACGGCACCGGCTCGATTCTCGCGCGGGAGAAGGCGGAGCACTGGGAGATGGTCCACATCGGACTCCCGCCCAGCCTTTCCCGATATGTCGTGGAGAAGGGCTCCATCACGGTCGACGGGGTCTCGCTGACGGTCGTGACCGTCGCCGAGGACCAGTTCACCGTGAGCCTCATCCCGACGACCCTTGACCTCACCACGCTCGGGCGGCGTCTGCCCGGCGACCTGGTGAACCTGGAGGTCGACGTGCTCGCGAAGTACGTTGAACGACTGGCGATCCCGCACCTGCGGGCCATCGCGGGCGAGGAGGCCCAGTGAGCACCGACTTCGCCGACATCGAGCGCGCGGTCAAGGACATCGCCGCCGGACGGCCCGTGGTCGTCGTCGACGACGAGGACAGGGAGAACGAGGGCGACCTGATCTTCGCCGCCGAGAAGGCGACGCCGGAACTGCTCGCGTTCATGGTCCGCTACACGTCCGGGTACGTCTGCGTGGCGCTGACGGACTCCGACTGCGACCGCCTCGACCTGCCGCCGATGTACCACACGAACCAGGACCAGCGCGGTACCGCGTACACGGTCACGGTGGACGCGCGTGAGGGCATCAGCACCGGCATCTCGGCGGCCGACCGGGCCCGCACGATCCGGTTGCTCGCCGACCCGACCGCGAAGGCCAACGACTTCAACCGGCCCGGCCACGTCGTCCCGCTGCGCGCCCGCGACGGCGGCGTGCTGCGCCGCCCCGGCCACACGGAGGCCTCCGTCGACCTCGCGCGTCTCGCGGGCCTGTCGCCCGCCGGCGTGCTCTGCGAGATCGTGTCGCAGAAGGACGAGGAGGGCATGGCCCGCCGCGACGAGCTGGAGGTCTTCGCGGCCGACCACGACCTCGCGCTGATCACGATCGCCGACCTCATCGCGTACCGTCGCCGGGTCGAGACCCAGGTCGTGCGCGCCGCCGAGGCCCGCATCCCGACCGCGCACGGCGTGTTCACCGCGTTCGGCTACGACAGCCTGCTCGACGGCATCGAGCACGTCGCGATGGTCTACGGCGAGATCGGCGACGGCGAGGACGTGCTGGTGCGCGTGCACTCCGAGTGCCTCACCGGAGACGTGCTCGGGTCGTTGCGCTGCGACTGCGGCCCGCAGCTCGACGCGGCGCTGGAAGCCGTTGCGGCACAGGGCCGTGGTGTCGTGCTGTACATGCGCGGTCACGAGGGCCGTGGCATCGGCCTGATGCACAAGCTGCAGGCCTACCAGCTGCAGGACCAGGGTGCGGACACCGTGGACGCGAACCTCGTGCAGGGCCTGCCCGCCGACGCGCGCGACTACGGCACGGGTGCGCAGATCCTCGTGGAGCTCGGCATCAAGTCCATGCGGCTGCTCACGAACAACCCGGCCAAGCGCGTCGGACTGGAGGCCGGATACGGTCTTCGTGTGCTGGACCGGGTGCCGCTCCCGATCTCCCCGAACCCGGAGAACCTGCGATACCTGCGCACCAAGCGCGACCGCATGGGCCACGAACTGTCTCAGCTCGAGCAGTACGAGGCCGTTGTTTCCGCTACGGAGGACAAGGAATGAGCGGCGAAGGCCGTCCGGAGCAGACGAAGCTCGACGGCAAGGGCCTCAGCGTCGCCATCGCGGTGACGCGGTGGCACACCAAGATCACCGACCAGCTCGTCTCGCGCGCCGTGCAGGCCGCTGAGGACGCCGGCTGCGTCGACACGACCGTCGTGCGCGTGGCGGGAGCGATCGAGCTTCCCGTTGTCGTGCAGGAACTCGCCCGTCACCACGACGCGGTGGTCGCGCTCGGCGTGGTCATCCGCGGCGGCACCCCGCACTTCGAGTACGTGTGCGACTCGGTGACGGACGGGCTCACGCGCGTCGCGCTCGACGAGTCCACGCCGGTGGGCAACGGCGTGCTGACGACCGACACCGAGGAGCAGGCCCTGGCCCGCGCCGGGCTGCCGGAGTCGGTGGAGGACAAGGGGTACGAGGCGACCGTCGCCGCCATCGACACGGCACTGGTGCTGCGCGGCCTGCGCCAGCCCTGGACCGAGCGGGGTTTCGAATGATGACGGCGGAAGCGATCGTCCTGCGTCCCAAGAAGATCCGGCGCGTCGCCTGGGCGTGCGCGGTCGGCCTCGTCGTGGTGTTCACGGTGGTGGGGCTGCTGCTGGGCAACACGCCGACCGGCGTGATCTTCCGGACGTCCGACCAGGTCGCCATGATCTTCCTGGGCTTCCTGCTGGCGGGCGGTGTGCTGCTGCTGACGCGTCCGCGCGTCACCGCCGACGCCACGGGTGTCGACGTGCGCAACGTCGTGACGTCGCACCACTTCGACTGGAACGACGTGCTGTCGATCAGCTTCCCGGACGGTGCCGCGTGGGCCCGCCTGGAGCTGCCGGAGGACGAGTACATCTCGGTGATGGCCGTGCAGGCCGTGGATCGGGAATATGCCGTGTCGTCCGTGCGCGCGTTGCGTGAGCTGCACAAGGCAGCACGGATCTAAGTCCACAAACCGAGGATCGCGCCCGCGAGCGTGAGTCCGACGACGTGATAGCCCGCTCCGATGGCCGCGAAGGTGATCGGACCGGGCTTCGTCATGTCGTAGGAACCCGTCACCATCCTGACGGGCAGCGCGATGCCGACGCCGACGACGAGCCCCAGCAGGATGCCTTCCATGATGTTGTCGGTGCCCGACGCGTTACCGATCATCGCGGTGGCGAGGGTGATGACGAAGCACGTGAGCAGCGGGATGGCGTAGACGGCCGCGCTGGTGTTCTCCGGCGGGCTGAGGTCCTGCCCGGACGCGCGTTGCCAGGCCCTGCCGAAGGCGTACTCCGCGTACCACACCATGCCCAGCGCGAAGTACGCGATCGTGGCGACGACGACGGCCAACCAGTTCAGGTCGCCGAGCACGGTCAAGCTCATGAGGGTCTCCCGCGGTGATCAGGGTGACTTGGCATCGCGAGGCGCCCGCTGACCGTTACGAGTGCATCGACGGCGAAAGGGCCGCCCACCGGGCCGTCGGTTCTGGTGCAACACCGGACGCGTAGATCGCGATGCCATGGAACGTGGACGTGCGTGAGCCAGCGGGCAGCGGGTTGGGTGTCGCGATCGGAGTCGGCCTGCTGACCGCGGTGGTGGGGGCGGGTGTCAACCTGCTGACCGCTCCGGTGGACGGCGGCTGGACGAGCCGGTGGTGGGTGTGGATCACGCTCGCTGTTCTCGCGGCCGTGCTGGCCGCGGCCTACCTGCAGCGTCGTCCGGGCCGTCGCGTGGTGATGCGTGCCGTGGACGCTTCCGACACCGGGCGCGGAACGATGGAAGTCCTGGTCGCGACGACCTCCGGTGCGGTGCTCGCCACCGAGGTGCACGACGACGGCACCTGGGAGCCGTGGACCAAGTTGCCCATGCGCGGCCAAGCGTGGGACGTGGCGGTCGTGCAGCCGTCACTGGACGTCGTCGAGCATTACGTCGTGGACCGCGACGGTGTTCTTCGTGTTCGTAGACGGGATCACGGGGTCTGGTCCGCGTGGCGTCCTGTGCCGTCGCCGCCTTCCCCGCGCGCAAGTGTCGTCAGGCTCTCTGCGGTCAGCCTCGTGCCTGGTCATCGCGAGTTGTACGTCGTGCTGGACGACGGCCGGCTGATGCACGCCTGGAAGTGGGACTCGTCGACGTGGTCCGAGTGGAACGACGCCGGCGTGGGCGGGATGATCGACGTCGCGGTCTGCTCGCCGAAGGACGAACTGATCGAACACTTCGCGATCGGTCGTGACGGCGAGGTGTGGCACCGCTGGTTCTGGGAGGACTGGAGTCCCTGGGAGAACTGGGGACGACCCGGTTCCCCGGTGAAGGCGATCGCCGCCTACCGGCGCGCCGAGGACAGGCAGGAGGTCTTCGCCGCGGGAAAGGCGGGAGACCTGGTCCACCGGTGGCACAACGGCGGAGAGCCCTGGTCCGACTGGGCCGTGATGGAGACACCGGAGGACTTCCAGGACCTGGCCGGAGCCACGACCAGCTACTCGCGGCTGTGGTGTCTGGCGGTGGACAGGAGCGGACACCTGTGGCAGCGATCGTTCCACCACCGCTGGGACCCGCAGTGGAAGCGGGCCGGTTGACGGCGAAAGGGCCGCCCACCGAGTGGTGAACGGCCCTTTCGCGTTCACTGACTAGCTGCGGACCATCTTGCGCAGCACGTACTGCATGATGCCGCCGTTGCGGTAGTAGTCGGCCTCACCGGGCGTGTCGATGCGGACGACCGCGTCGAACTCGACCTTCGAGCCGTCCGCCTTGGTGGCGGCGACGTGCACCGTGGACGGCGTGGTGCCGTTGTTGAGCTCCGTGACGCCGGTGAAGTCGAACGTCTCGGTGCCGTCGAGGCCCAGCGAGGACGCGTTGTCGCCCTGCGGGAACTGCAGCGGCAGCACGCCCATGCCGATCAAGTTCGAGCGGTGGATGCGCTCGTAGGACTCGGCGATCACGGCGCGGACGCCGAGCAGCGAGGTGCCCTTGGCCGCCCAGTCGCGCGACGAGCCGGAGCCGTACTCCTTGCCCGCCAGCACGACGAGCGGGACGCCGGCCTCCGCGTACGACACCGAGGCGTCGTAGATGGTGGTCTGCGGGGCGCCCTCGGCTAGGAAGTCGCGGGTGAAGCCGCCCTGGACGTCGTCGAGCAGCAGGTTGCGCAGGCGGATGTTCGCGAACGTGCCGCGGATCATCACCTCGTGGTTGCCGCGGCGCGAGCCGTAGGAGTTGAAGTCCTTGCGCTCCACGCCGTGCTCGGTCAGGTACTTGCCCGCGGGCGAGTCGGCCTTGATCGAACCGGCGGGGGAGATGTGGTCCGTCGTGACCGAGTCGCCCAGCAGCGCGAGGACGCGAGCGCCCGCGATGTCGGTGACCGGCTTCGGCTCCATCTCCATGCCCTCGAAGTACGGGGGCTTGCGCACGTAGGTGGACTCGCTGTCCCACTCGAACGTGTTGCCGGTCGGCGTGGGCAGCGACTGCCAGCGCTCGTCACCGGAGAACACGTTCTTGTAGCCCTTGGTGAAGCCCTCCGCGGAGATCGAGGTCGAGATGACCTCGGCGATCTCGGCCGGCGACGGCCAGATCTCGGAGAGGTACACCGGCTTGCCGTCGGTGTCGGTGCCGAGCGGCTCGGTGGTGATGTCCTTGTCCATCGAACCGGCCAGCGCGTACGCCACGACGAGCGGCGGCGACGCGAGGTAGTTCATCTTGATGTCCGGGTTGATCCGGCCCTCGAAGTTGCGGTTGCCGGACAGCACCGAGACGACCGCGAGGTCGCCTTCCTGCACGCCCGCCGAGATCTCGTCCTGCAGCGGGCCCGAGTTGCCGATGCAGGTGGTGCAGCCGTAGCCGACCAGGTGGAAGCCGAGCTTCTCCAGGTACGGCATGAGGCCGGCGCGCTCGTAGTAGTCCATGACGACCTTCGAGCCCGGCGCCAGGGTCGTCTTGACCCACGGCTTGCGCTCGAGGCCGCGCTCGACGGCCTTCTTCGCGAGAAGGGCCGCGCCGAGCATCACGGACGGGTTCGAGGTGTTGGTGCACGACGTGATCGCGGCGATCGCGACGGCGCCGTGGTCCAGTTCGAACTCGTTGCCGTCGAGGGAGACCTTGACGGGGTTCGACACGCGGCCGGTGGCGCCCTCGGCGGCGGTGTGGAACACCTTCGGGGTGCCGGAGCCGTTCTCGCCCTCGTGCACGGCGATCGGGTCGCTGGCCGGGAACGTGTCGTCGACGGCCTCGTCCACGCCGGAGAGCTCGGGGGAGTCGGTGTGCGCGACGTAGGCGCCCAGGGCCTGGCGGAACGCCTCCTTGGCGGAGGTCAGCTCGATGCGGTCCTGCGGGCGCTTCGGGCCGGCGATGGACGGGACGACCGTCGCCAGGTCGAGCTCCAGCGTCTCGGAGAACACCGGCTCGCGGGACGCGTCGTGCCAGAGGCCCTGCTCCTTGGCGTAGGCCTCGACGAGCGCGATCTGCTCTTCGGTCCGGCCGGTCAGGCGCAGGTAGTCGATGGTCTCGCCGTCGATCGGGAAGATGCCGACCGTGGAGCCGAACTCCGGCGACATGTTGCCGATCGTGGCGCGGTTCGCCAGCGGCACGGCGCTGACGCCCTCGCCGTAGAACTCGACGAACTTGCCGACGACGCCCTGCTTGCGCAGCATCTCGGTGATCGTGAGCACGAGGTCGGTCGCGGTGGCGCCGGGGGGCAGCTCACCGGAGAGCTTGAAGCCCACGACGCGCGGGATCAGCATGGAGACCGGCTGGCCGAGCATCGCGGCCTCGGCCTCGATGCCACCGACGCCCCAGCCCAGCACGCCGATGCCGTTGACCATCGTGGTGTGCGAGTCGGTGCCGACGAGGGTGTCCGGGTACGCCTGGCCGTTGCGGACCATGACGACGCGCGCGAGGTGCTCGATGTTGACCTGGTGCACGATGCCGGTGCCCGGCGGGACGACCTTGAACTCGTCGAACGCGGTCTGGCCCCAGCGCAGGAACTGGTAGCGCTCGCGGTTGCGCTCGTACTCCAGGTCGACGTTCAGCTCGAACGCGTCCGGGCGGCCGAAGATGTCGGCGATGACCGAGTGGTCGATCACGAGCTCGGCGGGCGCGAGCGGGTTCACCTTCTCGGCGTCGCCGCCGAGCTGGGTGACGGCCTCGCGCATGGTGGCGAGGTCGACGACGCAGGGGACACCGGTGAAGTCCTGCATCACGACGCGGGCCGGCGTGAACTGGATCTCGGTGCTGGGCTCGGCGGCCGGGTCCCAGTTGGCGAGAGCGCGCACGTGGTCGGCGGTGATGTTCGCGCCGTCCTCGGTCCGCAGCAGGTTCTCCAGCAGGATCTTCAGGCTGAACGGAAGACGCTCGGCGCCCTCCACGGCGCTCAGCCGGAACACCTCGTACGAGGCGTCGCCGACGTTGAGCGTGCCGCGGGCGCCGAAGCTGTCCTTGCTAGCTGGTGCAGTCACGTGCAACTCCATAACTGGTGACAGCGCGGTGGTCAGTTCGGGATGGGGGAGAGTCTTCCTCAAGCGGTTGACCCCTGCCCCTCGACCCCAAACAGTACGCTTGTCCTGTAAGCCGGTTCAAGCCAGGTTGCCCTAAGTCACTGCCCGTTCCGGTACTCGCCGGGTGTGCGTCCCGTGGACCTCTTGAACACGGCGCCGAACGCGCTTTCGGTGCGGTAGCCGGAGGCCGTGGCGATCGAACCGACCGTGTCCGCGGTGTCCCGCAGCAGCCGGGCCGCGTGCCGCATGCGCAGGCGGTACAGGTAGTCGAGCGGTGTCATGCCCGTCGTCTCCCGGAACCGCAGGAAGAACGTCGACCGCGACATCGCCACCACGCTCGCCAGCTCCGGGACCGTCCACGGACGTCGCAGGTCGTCGTGCATCGCCCTGAGGGCCGGTCCGAGCGCCGGGTCGTCCGACGTGTGGTCGCGCAGGACCTGGAGCAGGAGGACCTGGCAGAGGCGGTCGAGGATCAGCCTGCCGCCGCCGATCTCACTCCTGATGAGCTCGATGGTCGCCGCGGCCGCTCCGGCGCGGACGTGGATCACGGGCGGCAGGACGCCGAGGAGCCGGGCGTCCTCCGGTTCGCAGGTGAAGCCGGCGCCGAGCAACGTCGTGTCGTGGCCTTCGCCGATCTCCGCCTTGTCGTGCGCGTCCTCGTAGTAGGGAGCGGCGAATACCGAGGGCGTGTCCGGGTCTGCGCCGTGCGATAGGGACGTCGCCCGGCGATGACGTAACAGTCGCCCTGCTCCGCCCAGAAGCTCTGCCCTGCTGCCGTGACGTGCACACGGCCCTGGACGACGACCTCCACGCGCAGGTCCAGCCGTCCGACGAAGTGCATCGCCCACCGCCCGCCCGCGTGCAGGGGCGTCGCGACGGCCCAGTTCACGCTCAGCGCGGACAGCACCTGCTCAAGCACGGACTCTCCCGGCACAACGGCGGACTCTGACGACAGTGGCTGCTGATCTTGCGTGGCTAGCGTAGGGCCAAACGGATGAAGGAGATCGTGATGGACCGCGGGAACCTGTTGCTCGTGCACGGCGCCTGGCACGGGTCGTGGTGCTGGGACCTGCTCGTTCCCGAACTGGCGGCGCGCGGCTGGACGCCCTCGGTGGTCGGCCTGCCGAGCGCCTCGGGATCCCCGTCCGCCGGTGTGCGCGAGGACGCCGAGGCCGTGCGGGAGGCGATCGACGCCCTGGACGGGCCGGTGACCGTGCTGGCCCACTCGTACGGAGGTGTCCCGGTCGGCGAGGGCGCCGAGGCCGCCGACCGGCTCATCTACCTGGCCGCACACCTGCTGGAGCCCGGCGAGTCCGTGGTGTCGCCGCTGGGCGGGGCCTGGTACGAGCCGGGGACGAAGCTGCTGGACGTGCCGGAACCCGCGCGCGACCTGCTGTTCGCCGACGTGCCGGACGAGCACGCGGCGTGGGCGGTCGAGCGGTTGCGGCCGCAGAGCGCCTGGTCGTTCGAGGAACCGGTGACCGCGGCGGCCTGGCAGAGCGTGCCCACGACGTCGATCGTGTGCGCGGAGGACGTCGCCTTCCCGTCGCTGTTCGCGGACCGGCTCCGGGCACGTGGTGCGCTGGAGCTGCCGGGCTCGCACTCGCCGTTCCCTGGCACGGCCCGCTCAGCTCGCCGAGCTGATCACAGCAGGATGATCGCGAACGTGACGAGCATCAGCACCTTCACGCCCTCCAGCGCGATGTAGACGAGGTGCGTGCGGGACTTCGGCGGCGTCTCGCCCGCGATGATGACCGCGGCCCTGGCTTCGAGCCGGGGCCGCAGTACCGTCACCTGCACGGCCAGCGTCACGGCGAGCGCGATCAGCAACACGGTCGCCGCCACCGGGCGCGGGGCGACCGCGAAGGTGATCGCGGTGGCCGCCGCGAGCACGATCTCCGCCGAGTTCAGGGCGCGGAACACGAGCCGGCCGATGCCGAGTCCCAGCGGCAGCGTGATGCCGGGCGCGCGGAACTTCAGCGGCGCCTCGATCGAGATCGCCAGCACCATGCCGAGCCAGATGCACGCCAAAGCGAGCGGAAGCGGTGTCATGGGTGGTTATCTTGGCGTGGTGCTACTCGATCAGGTTTCGAAGCGGTACGGACGCGGGCCCTGGGTGCTGCGCGACCTCACGCTGGAGGTGTCCGGCCTGACCGTGCTGACGGGCGCGAACGGCACCGGCAAGTCGACGTTGCTCAAGATCGCCGCCGGGGTGCTGAAGCCGACGACCGGACGTGTCTCGCGGCCCGCCTCGGTCGGTTACGTGCCCGAGCGCTTTCCTTCGGACGTCAAGATGTCCGCTTCATCGTATTTGGCGCACATGGGACGGATCCGGGGCGCCGTGGCGGGTGATGTGCTGGAACGCCTGGGATTCGTGGGCTCGATGACGGCACCGATGTCGGAGCTGTCCAAGGGCAATGCGCAGAAAGTGGCTTTGGCGCAGGCTTTCCTGGCCTCCGACGTGCTGGTGCTCGACGAACCTTGGACGGGTCTCGATCCCACCGCGGCCGAAGAACTGGTGTCGATGCTGGAGGGACGCACGGCGCTGGTGTCCGACCACGAGGGACACCTCGCTTCGGCGACGCGCGTGGACCTTGCCGGTGGGCACGTGACGATCGATCTCAGCCGGGTCGCGGCGCTCGACGTGCTGGAGGCGTTGGAGGGCGTGCGGTCCGTGCAGGCTCGCGGGTCGTCGGTGCGGGTGGTCGTGGAACCGGATCGCAGTGATCAGGTGCTGGCGGAGGCGTTGCGGCTCGGGTGTTCGGTGCGGGGTGTGCGGTGATCTCCCTCGTTCGGTACCTCGCGGCCGATGTCCTTCGCGGGCAACGGTATCTAGCGCCTCTGCTGGTGTTCCTCGGTGTGATGGGGATGTTGTTCGCGTCCGACGCCGGGCAGCCGCTGGAGGCGTACTCGGGCTCGTCGGCGTTGCTGTACCCGATCGCGGCGTGGATGGCCGTCGTGGTGGCGACGTCCGAGGACGTGGTGCGGCGCGAGATCACCGTGGTGGCCGCCGGTGGCTGGTCGCGGGTGCTGACGGCGGCCGCGCTGGTCTCGGTGCTGTTCGCGTTGGCGATGGCGTTGCTGGCCGCGGTGTGGCCGGTGGTGACGAACCCGCACCCGTACACGCTCGGCGATTTTTTTGTCGGACTCGCGGCGCATACTGGGTGTGCGTTGCTCGGCGTCGGTGTGGGCCTGCTGTTCGCCCGCCCGGTTTTCGACTCCATCGGGCGCACCGTGCTGGCGGTGTTCTCGGTGGTGGTGCTGACTTATCCGCTCGGACGGGCCACCCCGCTCGGGTGGGTGCTGGACGCGCTGGGGCACAACCGGGTGTCGCTGTCCTTGCTGGGGACGGCGGCGGTCGGTGTCGCGCTCGTGGCGGCCGCGGTGGTGGCCGGGGTGCGGCGGGCCTGATGCGGGTCGACGTGCTCGGGCCGCTGCGGGTCGTGGCCGCGGACGGCGCACCGGTCGAGGTGCGCGGCAAGCGGTTGCGGTGGTTGCTGATCAGGCTGGCGATGGAACCTGGATCCGTCGTCGCGCCCGACCGGCTGATCGCGGACCTGTGGCCGGACGAGCCGCCGGTGGACGGCGTCGCGGCGTTGCAGTCGCTCGTGTCGCGGCTGCGGCGGGTGCTCGGTGCCGCCGCGATCTCGTCGCACGCGTCGGGGTACCGGCTGGAGGCGTCGACCGATGTCGAGGCCTTCTCTCGCACGCGTGACGCGTCGCTGTGGCGTGGTGCGGCGTTCGAGGAGGCACCGTTCGCGGTGGACGAGGCCGTGCGGCTGGCGTCGCTGCGCGCCGACCTCGCGGGGCTGGAGGCGCTGGCGGCCGCGCACCCGTTGCGCGAGGACGTGCAGGCCCGGCTGATGCTGGCGTTGAACGCCGCCGGACGGCGGTCGGACGCGCTGGCGGTGTTCGCGCGCGTTCGCACGGCCCTGGCCGACGAACTGGGCGTGGACCCCGGTGAGGCGCTGGCGGCCGCCCACCTGACGGTGCTGCGTGAACGCGTCACGCGCGGGAACCTGCCGGCGCCGGTCGGGTCGTTCGTCGGGCGTGACGCGGACCTGGCCGCGTTGGCGTTGTTGTTGCGCGACAACCGGTTGGTGACGCTGACCGGGTTCGGCGGCGTGGGCAAGACCCGTCTCGCGCTGACGCATGCCGCCTCGGCACCGCAAGCGTGGTTCGTCGAGCTGGACTCGACGGCCGAACCACTTGCGGCGCTGGACGCTGCCCTGGGCCCGAACCCGCTGGCGGCGCCGCTGTTCTCGCGCCTCGGGTCGTCGCTGGTGGTGCTCGACAACTGCGAGCACGTCGTGGACGCGGCCGCCGCTCTGTGCGAGCGGCTGCTGGCCGAGGCGCCGGACGCACGCGTGCTGGCGACGTCGCGCGAGCCGTTGGGGATCCCGGGCGAGGTCGTGTACCCGGTGGCACCGCTGGAACTCGACCACGCCGTCCGGTTGTTCTCGACGCGGGTGGGGTCGGTGTTCGACCCCGATGTGGCCCGGCGGGTCTGTGCCGCGCTGGACGGCATCCCGCTCGCGCTGGAACTCGCGGCGGCACGGGCGCGGTCGCTGTCGGCGGCCCAGCTGGAGTCGCGAGTGGACAGCCGGCTGCGGCTGCTCGACCGCGGTGCGCGGACCGGGCCGGCGCGGCACCGGACGTTGCGGGCGGTGATCGACTGGAGCTGGGAGCTGCTGGACGACGCCGAGCGGGTGCTGCTGGCGCGGCTGGCGGTGTTCGCGGGCGGGGCGACCGCGGCGGCGGTGCACTTCGTGTGCGGGGCGGGCTCGCGCAGTGGGATTCCCGGTTCGGGAACGCTTGCGTCTCCACGCGGGGGGTGGGTTTCGAGCGGTCGGGAAGGCGGAGCGGGGGATTCTTCGGACCCTGCCGCGCACGCCTGGGATTCGGAAACAGACGCCTCGTCGCGGCATGTGGAGTTTCCCGGAGACGCCGCGTCCAGGCATGGGACGTCTCCCGGCGACACTTCGTCCCGGCATGTCGTGTCGTTTGGCGATGCCGCGCCCGCGTCTGTTGTGCCGTTTGGCGACGCTGCGCCCGCGTCTGTTGTGCTGGCTGGCGACGCTGCGCCCACGCCTGTTGTGTCGTTTGGCGACACGGCGCCCGCGCCTGTCGTGCCGTTTGCCGATGCCGCGCCCACGTCTGTCGTGCCGTCTGGCGACGCTGCGCCCACGTCTGTCGTGCCGTCTGGCGACGCTGCGCCCACGTCTGTCGTGCCGTCTGGCGATGCCGCGCCCGCGCCTGCCGTGCCGTCTGGCGACGCTGCACCCTCCTCCGACGCGTCTCCCGGCGGCGCCGCGCCCTGGTCCGAGGCGTCCGAGGTATCTCCTGGCGCCGCCGGACCGAGGTCTGTCGTGCCGCATGGCCACATCGCGTCCGGGCCTGTCGCACCACCCGGCGACACCGCACCCGAGCGTGCACCCCACTCACCGAATCCGGGCGAGGCAGGCTCGCGCAGGGGTACCCCCGAGCTGGGAACCCCTACATCTCAACGTACTCAGCACCCCCGACAAGATCAGGACCTCTGGGACACCGAGGACCTGCTGGCCGCCCTCGTCGAGAAGTCGCTGGTCGTCCGCACCGGCGAGCGCTACCGCCTGCTGGAGACGGTGCGCGAGTACGCCGCGGACCAGAACCAGGCCGACCCCGCCGCGCACGCCGCCTACTACGTGGAGCTGGCCGAGCGGTACGAGCCGTTGTTGCGCGGGCCGCGGCAGTTGGAGGCGCTCGAGGTCTTCGACGTGGAGCGGGCCAACCTCGACGCGGCGCAGGCGTGGGCGGTCGGGAACGACGCGGTCGTCGCCCGGCGGATGATGGGTGCCCGCACGTGGCATTGGCTAGTGATGACCAAGCGGTTCGAGGAGATCCGGCGGTGGGCGCCGCTGACGCCGGACTATCCGCTGTCGGAGGTGCTGCTGTCGCTCGGCACGCTGGACGCCATGGTCGCGGCGGAGCGGTTGTGGGACGAGGACGTTCCCACGGCTCTCTGCGCGTTGATGCTGACCAGTGGGCGGGTGTGGGGCGAGGCCGAGCTGGGTGGGCGGCTCGAACGACTCGCCGAGCAGTTGGAGGGGTCGTCGGACGAGTGGATGCGGGCGTTCTCGGCGCTGATCCGCGGTGTGGTGGCCGGGGAGTTCAGCGAAGGGGCGGCGCCGAGGGCCGAGGCCGAGTACCGGCGGGCGTTGGAGCGGTTCCGGGCGGTCGGTGACCGGTGGGCCGTGGTGTTCGGGCTGTCGTGCCTGGTCATGGTGCTCGTCAACCGCGGGGCGTTCGCCGAGGGGTTCCGGGCGGTGTCGGAGGCCCGGGAGGTCGCGGAGCAGCTCGGTGAGCCGGAGGCGATGCTCGTGCCGATGTCGGTGCTGGTGCAGACGGCGCGTATCAAGATCCGGATCGGTGACCTCGCCGGGGCGCGTGACGAGCTGGCGCGGATGGCCGCGTCGCCCACTGACGTCGACCAGGGACGGATCGCGCAGGCGCACGGTGAGGTGGCGTACTTCAGCGGTGACTTCGAGCAGGCCGTCGAGTTGTACCGGGCCGCGCTCGACACGGCCGCGGGCTTTCCGTCGAGCCAGTTCCGGGCGACCGTCCACGCCGGACTCGGGCTGGCGCTGACGCGGCTCGGCCGGGTGGACGAGGCGGGCGAGGAGCACGTCAAGGCGCTGGCGGCCGTCGAGCGGACCGCGGACGGGCCGGCCCGCGCGCTGGTGCTCGAGCACTTCGCGGACTGGCTGGCGGCCCAGGGCGACCCCCGCCGTGCGGGGGAGGCCCTGGCCGAGGCGGAACGGCTACGCGGCGGTCCTAGCAGCGACCCGGCGGTGGTGCAGTTGCGTGACCGGGTTCGCGCCGAAGTAGGCGTCGATCGCTGACCTGCCGATCGCGGCGACGTAGCCGTCCGGGCGCACCAGCACCGGGCCGTCGGGGAAGCTGTCGGGGAAGTCGAGCGTCACGAAGTCGGGGCCGCGCAACAGGTCGAAGATCCGGCCCTGCTCGGTGACGCCGTCGGGCATGCGGTCGCCTGCCCGCAGACCCGGCCCGTCCTCGGTGCGGTACGACAGGGAGAGCTGCAACGTCTCGTCGTCGCGCTTCTCGAACGCGTTGCCGGACGTCATGAGCGCGGTCGTCATGCCCAGCAACCACTCCGCGACGGGCTTGCGCTCGGACTCGTAGGTGTCGAGCAACGTCTCCATCGCGAGCTTCCAGCCGAGGTTGTAGGCGTCCTGGATGCCGGTGTTCATGCCCTGCGCGCCGGCGGGGGAGTGCACGTGCGCCGCGTCGCCCGCGAGGAACACCCGCCCGGCGCGGAACCTGTCCACCATGCGGACGTTCATGCGGTACAACGACATCCACGTCGCGTCGTGCACGACGACGTCGTCTCTGCCGGTGCGCTCGCGGATGATCTCCCGGTACAGCTCCAGCGACGGTTCGCCGTCGCCGGTCGCCTGGAACTGGAAGAGGTCCGTGCCGGGCAACGGGCACAGGGCGAGCCAGCGGTCTGCGCGGCCACCCCACTGGTGCCAGTGTTCGCGGTCGAGGCCGGAGATCCGCAGGTCACCGACCAGCATCCGCATGTCCTCGTGGGTCTCGCCGACGAACGAGACACCGAGTTCCTTGCGCACGAACGATTTCCCACCATCACAACCGACGAGGTACCGGGCGCGCACCGTCTCCGGGCCGACCACCGCCGTGACGCCCGAGTCGTCCTGTGTGAACGAGGTCAGCGGCATCCCGTGCTCGACGGGCTGGGGGAGCGCCGCGCGCAGGATCTGTTCGACCCGGAACTGCGCGATGAGCATCGTGCGCGCGTACGGGCGCTCGGCGGTGGGGTGGCGGCCCTCGTGCACGTCCCACTCGCGCACCACCTCGCGGCCGTTGTAGGCGCGCATCGTCAGGTCGAGCCGGCCGGCCGCCAGCACCTGCTCGATCACGCCCAGGTCGTGGAAGACCTCCATGCTGCGGGGCTGCAGGCCCTTGCCGCGCGAGCCGGCGAACGGCGCGGGCGAGGCGTCGACGATGCGGAACGGTACGCCGCGGCGGGCGAGGTCGAGGGCGAGGGTGAGTCCGGTCGGGCCGGCGCCGATGATCAGAACCTGTGTGTCCATGGGGCCGACACTCGGCCCACGGACTGCCAAGGCCCTGTCACCGCGCTGTTGCGGGTGACAGGGCCTTGGACGACCTGCGGGAACTTACTTCTTGAGCAGCTCGATCAGCGCGTCGACGTCCTTCGGCTCGAAGCCGCGGAACAGCGTCAGGGCCAGCTCGTAGTAGGAGCGGACCGGGCTGACGTACCACTTGCCGTCGACCTCGGTGGAGACGACGCCGACACCGGTCTTCATGACCGACCCGGCGACCCGGCCGATGATCTCGACGGCCTCGGCGGGGATCTTCTTGCCGCCCTGCTGCTGCAGGAGCTGCGTGATCTCGTCCGCGCACAGCTTCTGGTTGCCCTGGCCGGGCACCTCGGCCGCGTAACAGTCACCCTCACGGGTGATCGTCACCGTCTCGCCCTCGGCGGTGACCGACAGCTTCTTGACCGTGACCTGCTTGCCGCCGGTGACGTCCTTGACGTCGGTCTCCAGCGCGTTCAGCTTGGCGCCGGTCGGCTTCTGCGTGCCGGCTTCCTTCAGCAGCAACGGGCCGAGGTCCTGCAGCACACCGGCCTCGTCGGGCGGCAGCAGCGCGATGACCTTCGTCAGGTCGGCGTCCAGCGCCGCGTTCACCATCTGCTTCGCGGCGTCCTCGGCCGAGCTCGCGCCCTGCGCCGCGATGCCCTGCGACGGCCACTTCAGCTTCTCCTCCTCCAGGACCGCGTTGGCGATCGTGTAGAAGGCGCTCGGGTACCACTTGTCGCCGACCTTGATCGACGCGATGCCGATCGGCGTGCCGCGCTTCTTCACCTCGGCGGTGATGTCGAGGGTCTCGGACTTCGACGACGTCAGGTTCAGGTCGTCACCGAGCGCGTCCACGAGCTTGTCGGTGAGCGGGACCTTCGAGGCGTCCGAGGTGATCGTGATCTTGCCCTCGACCAGCTTGTTGATGGTGAGGTGGTCGTTGATCTTCTCGGCGGCGGCCTCGTCGAACTTGATGTTCTCGCTCTTGAACTCGACGCCGGTCAGCTTGTTCGGGTCGGCGTCGGGCTTCAGGATCTCGAGACGCTTCATCTCCTTCGTCATCGACTCCATGTAGTCCTTCGACAACGCGGCCTCGGCGGGCGCGAGCGAGGCCATGATGCCGACGACGTCACCGCTGCCGAGCTGCTCGACCAGGTTCTTCGCCGCGACGGCCGGGTTGTCCTGGCCCGCGTTCGAACCGGGGTCGGCCTTCTTCAGCGCGAAGAACGTGACACCGCCGCCGATCAGCAGCAGCACGGCGACGACGGCCGTGACGACCAGGCCGGTGCGCTTCTTCTTCGGCGGTTCGCCGCCCATCGGCGCGTAGCCGTAGGGCTGCTGGTCGAAGCCCTGCTGCGGGAAGCCCTGCGGACCCGTCTGCGGGAACCCCTGCTGGGGGAACCCCTGCGGCCCGGTCTGCGGATATCCGCCCTGCTGGGGGTGACCGCCCGGCTGCTGCGGGTAGCCACCCGGCTGCTGGGGCTGCTGCGGGTAGCCGCCCTGCTGGGGCTGTTGCCCGTACGGGTTGTTCTGCGGCTGCCACTGGCCGCCGCCGCCACCTGGGTAGCTCACGGGTTCCCTCCTGAGGTTCTCACTGCGCTGCGCCTGGTCGAGGTGAGCACCGTGATCGCCCCCACGATCGTCAGTACGGCACCGGCAAGGGTCGTGACTGGTCCGGAGGTGGAGATTCCGACCAACGAGCCCTTGCTACCCCCTTGGACTGTGGCGACTAGGGCCACGGTTCCCCCGATCGTGCCAAAGAGGATGCCAACGCACGCGGCAAATCGTGGAAATCGGACCACGTACAGCGCGATCGTGACCATCGCGAGAGGTGTCAGACCGACCCAGATCGACGTCACGACGGTGCCCGCCACCCCGTCCAACCCGGCGAGATCACGGAGCGAGAGCACTTCGTAACTGTCTCTCGTGGTCGATCCCGATTTGAGCCAGGGCAGGAAAGTCCCGGCGATGGTGGTGACCAAGCCCACTGCCGCGATCGCGGCTCCCACAGCGCTGCGCACCCGGATAGTGTGAACCGATGGCCTCCCAGGCGTGCACAGCGGCACGAGAGCTGGTCGCGTCGGCTCACCGGATCACGGTGCTGACGGGGGCCGGGGTCTCCACGGACTCGGGCATCCCGGACTTCCGCGGCCCCGACGGGCTGTGGACCCGTGACGCGGACGCCGGGCGCGGGTCGTCGCTGCAGGCCTACCTCACCGACCCCGCACTGCGCAGGCAGTCCTGGCGCGCGAAGCTCGGCAGTCCCGTGTGGACGGCCAGGCCGAACGCCGCGCACAAGGCGCTGGTGGAACTGGAACGGTCCGGCCGGTTGCGCACCGTGGTCACCCAGAACATCGACGGCCTGCACCAGAAAGCCGGCTCCGACCCCCACCGCGTGCTGGAGCTGCACGGCACGCTGCACGCGACCGTGTGCCTGGGATGCGGTGCCACGGGCCCGATGCGCGACGCGTTGAAGCGCGTGGCCGAGGGCGAGGAGGAGCCGGACTGCCCGCGGTGCGGAGGGATTCTCAAGTCCGCCACGATCTCGTTCGGGCAGGAGCTCGACGGCGAGGTGCTGCGCCGCGCCCGGCTCGCCGCCCTGGACTGCGACGTGCTGCTGGTGGCGGGAACATCGCTGGCCGTGCAGCCCGCCGCGGGCCTCGTGCCGCTGGCGGCCAAAGCCGGTGCTCAGGTCATCATCTGCAACGCCGAACCGACGCCGTACGACTCCGTGGCGGCCGTTGTGCTGCACGAACCCGTCGGCGATGTGCTTCCGGACCTCAGCTCCGTTCCTCCATCCGGGGGAGGCCGATTCTCGTCCTGGGGAGATCCGAGCACCTGGTCGTAGGGTCGGGCCCATGCGCGTACCGCTGATCACCACGGACTTCCTGGACCGGGCGTCGTTCGCGTTCGCGGCGACGACGGCGACCATCGACGAACCGGACCAGCCCGCGGATCCGGTCGCGACGACGACGTACGCGGAGATGGCGACCCGCGTGCGCGCGTGGCAGGCCGGGTTCGACGCACTCGGCGTCGGCGAGGGCGAACGGGTCGCCGTCGTCAGCCACAACTCCGCGCGGATGCTGGAACTGCTGCACGCGCTGCCCGGCAGCGGGCGGATCTGCGTGCCGGTGAACTTCCGCCTGCGCCCCGACGAGGTGAAGTACATCGTCGAGCACAGCGGTGCCTCGGCGTTGTTCGTCGACCCCGAGCTGGAACTGGACGACGTCGTGGCACGCCACCGATTCACGCTCGGCGAGGAGTCGGAGTCGTTGCTCCGGTTCGATGTCGAGCCACGGCCGTGGAGCGCGCCCTCGGAGGACGCGACGGCGACGATCAACTACACGTCCGGAACGACCGCGCGGCCCAAGGGCGTGCAGCTGACGCATCGCAACATCTGGCTCAACGCGGTCACGTTCGCCATGCACACACGTGCGTGGGAGGGCGACGTGTACATGCACGTGCTGCCGATGTTCCACTGCAACGGCTGGGGAATGCCGTTCGGGCTCGCGGGCCTCGGTGTGCCACAGGTGGTGCTGCGCAAGGTAGACGGTGCCGAGATCCTGCGGCGTGTGCGCGACCACGGCGTCACGCTCATGTGCGGCGCACCGGCCGTGTGGAACGCCGTGCTCGACGCCGCGCAGACGTGGGACGGCGAGATCCCCGGCCGTGACTCCGTACGGATCGTGTGCGCCGGTGCGCCGCCGCCCTCACGCACGATCCAGCGCGTCACCGAAGAGCTCGGGTGGGAGTTCCTGCAGATCTACGGCCTGACCGAGACGGCGCCGCTGCTCACGTTCAACCGGGCTCAGCCAGGGCCGCAGGGCGAGGAGAAGGCGAAGAAGCAGTCGCGGGCGGGTGCACCGGCGTTGGGCGCGCAGCTGCGGATCTCCGAGAACGGCGAGGTGCTGGCCCGCTCGAACGTCGTGATGGAGGGCTACTGGGACAACCCGGAGTCCACCGCGGACGCCATCGAGGACGGCTGGTTCCACACCGGGGACGGCGGCTTCTTCGACGAGGACGGCTACCTGACCATCTCCGACCGCAAGAAGGACGTGATCATCACCGGCGGCGAGAACGTCTCGTCCATCGAGGTCGAGGACTGCCTGTTCTCGCACCCGGCCGTCGCCGAGGTCGCCGTCATCGGTGTACCCCACGAGAAGTGGGGCGAAACGATCAAGGCACTCGTGGTGCTCTCCGGTGACGCCACCGAGGCCGAGTTGATCAAACACTGCAAGGAGCGGCTCGCCGGGTACAAGGCGCCGACGTCGATCGAGTTCCGCGACTCGATCCCGCGCACGGCGACCGGCAAGATCCAGAAGTTCAAGCTCCGCGAGCCCTATTGGGCGGGCAGGGACCGCGGCGTGAACTAGCGGAGTCGGCTAGTCCATACCGGCGACACGCCGGACTCCGATCGTCCCAAAAGGACCACCGCCCGTGTTCCACTGTGACACGAGTGGTTGACGGTGCGTGAGTTCCAGATGCGCCGAATGCGTCTGATTGGTCTAATTCGGTCGGAGGTGATGTCCAGTGTTGACAAGACTCTCCGCCGTCGTCGCGGTGTTGATGACGGCCGTCCTCACGGGGACGGCCGCCGCCGTGCCGCCTCCGCCGCCGAACCCCAGCGACGCGGAGATCTCGGCGTCGCGGGCGGAAGCGGACGCGAAGGCAGCGCGTGTGGGCGAGCTGACCGGGCGGCTCACGCAGGCCGAGTCACGCCTGCAGGAACTGCTCGACGACGTCTCGTACAAGCGCGAGCTCGCGAACAAGGCCCGCGTCGACCTGGAGACGGCGATCTCCGAGGCCGAGGCAGCCCGCCGTGACGCCACCAACGCGAGGGTCGAGGCCGACGCGGCCTCCGCCGCCGTGGAGAAGAGCCGCCTGGAGCTCGACGAGTTCGCGGCGGCCTCCTACGCGCAGGGCACCACGGTCGGGTCGTTCTCGGCGTACATCGGCGCCAAGTCGCCCGAGGACCTGCTGGCCCGCGCCCAGATGCTGGAGGCGGTGTCGGCGTCCAGCCTGAACCGCCTCGACCAGGTCACCCGCGACCAGGGCACCGCGGCCAACCTCGACTCCGCCGCCCGCGCCGCGCTCAAGAACGCCGAGACCAAGCAGGCGGCGGCCGACGAGGCGAAGAAGGTCGCCGAGCAGGCCCAGCAGGTCGCCGTCGAGGCGCACTCCTCGCAGGCCGCGGCCACCGCCGAGCTGCAGTCCAACAAGGACGCCGTCGAACGTGAGCTCGCCTCCGCACGCGGCGCGGCCAACGGACTCGAAGCGCAACGCCAGCAGTACGACCAGTGGACCGAGGCGAAGCGGCGCGAGGACGAGGAGAACGCCCGTCGCGCCGCGGCTGCCGCGGCCCAGGTCGCGCAGGCCGCGCCGAGGCCCCAAGCGCCCCGCCCGGTCGCGTCGGCACCCGCACCGTCCGGCAACCGCGTGCAGACGGTGATCAACCGGGCGTTGGCGCAGCGCGGTGTCATCTACGCGTGGGGTGGTGGCAACCACTACGGCCCGACGTACGGCGTGCGCGACGGCGGCGTCGCCGACGCGCACGGCGACTGGCGCAAGATCGGCTTCGACTGCTCCGGCCTGATGATGTACTCCTTCGCCGCCGTCGGCGTGTACCTGCCGCACTACAGCGGCTACCAGTACAACTCCGGCCGCAAGGTGCCGTTGGCGCAGATGGCCCCCGGCGACATGATCTTCTGGGGACCGGGCGGCGGCACGCACGTGGCGTTGTACCTGGGCGGCGGGATGATGGTGGAGGCACCGCATTCCGGGGCCGTGGTGCGGATCTCGCCCGTGCGGTACGGCGGCATCATGCCGTATGTCACTCGCATGCTGTGACCTCGTCGTAGGTGATGTCGCTCTGTGGCAGCGACTAGGTTGGTCACGTGAAGGTGGTGATTTTCGGCGCGTCCGGAATGGTCGGACAGGGCGCGTTGCGCGAATGTCTGCTCGACCCCGCGGTGGACTCCGTCGTGACGGTGGGACGTTCGCCGTCGACCGCGAGCGATCCCAAGCTGCGGCACGTCGTGCACGCCGACTTCGGTGACCTGTCGCCGATCGCTTCGGAACTGGCCGGCGCCGACGCGTGCTTCTACTGCATGGGCGTCACGTCCGCGGGCCTGACCGAGGCCGAGTACACGCCCGTGACGCACGACTACGCCGTCGAGGCCGCACGGGTCGTTGGTGGCACCTATGTGTACGTGTCCGGTGAGGGTGCGGGCGCGGACAGCAAGACGATGTGGGCGCGGGTGAAGGGGCGCACGGAGAACGAACTGCTGGCGCTGGACCGGCCGGTGTTCGTGGTGCGGCCCGGTTTCATCCAGCCACGCCACGGGATCACGTCGCGCACCCGGATCTACCGGTACGTCTACGCGTGGTCGTCGTGGCTGTTCCCGGTGCTGCGGAAGGTGGCGCCGAAGTACGTCACGACCACCGACCTCCTGGGGCGCGCGATGGTGGCGCTGGCCAAGGGAGCGCCGGCGTCGCGGGTGCTGCGCAGTGACGAGATCAACAGGGTGGCGGGCTGACGCTCGAAGAGGCGATCCAGGAGTACGGGTACGAGGTCCCGCACGTCGTCGAGTCCGGGTGCGGCGGCGAGGAGTTCGCCGCCGCACCCAGGTCGTCGTGCCTGGCGTGCGGGCTGCGCGGCGTGCACGAGGACTGGAAGGTCGACTACACGCCCGGCAGGCACCTCGTCACGCGGGCTTGAACGCGTCCTCCGTCTTCACGACACCCGCGCTGCGGCCCGGCGCGGTGTGGTTCTCCCAGTAGAGGTTCGTGTGCGCGATGACCTTGTCCGGGGTGGGCGCGCCCCACTCCGACTGGTCCTCGGTCGTGTGCGCGTCGCTGACCAGGAGGGCGTCGTAGCCGCGCACGAGGGCGCCGTGCAGGGTCGAGCGGATGCACTCGTCGGTCTGCGCGCCGGACACCACGAGGCTGCCGATCGCCTTGCCCGCCAGCACTTCCTCGAGGTCGGTCGCCTCGAACGAGTCGGCGTAGGTCTTGTGCACCACGGCCTCGCCGTCGGCGACCTTCAGCTCGGGCACGAACTGCCAGCCGTCGGACTCCTTGGGCATGAACTCCGCGTTGCTGTGCTGCACCCACACGACGTCGACGCCGGCCGCGCGCGCCTTGTCGACCAGGGTGGCCACGTTGGCGACGACCTCGTCGCGGTTGTGGGCGTGGTTCACCACGCCGTTCTGCACGTCGATCACGAGCAACGCGGTGTTGGGGCGGTTCGCCAGAGTCGTCACGCGGCACAGCTTAGGCCGCTTCCGGTGGGGTGCAAGGGTGTTCCGTCGACAGTGGACGGGCGCACGCGTGCGGCTCAGCGCGAACGCAGCCGGCGCAGCATCCGGGCGTCCTCGAACCCGACGTCGCGCGCCGCCGTCTCCACCGTGGCGCCCTGGCCGATGAGGTGTTCTGCCCGTTCGACGCGCAACGCCTGCTGGTACCTCAACGGCGTCATGCCCGTCGCACGGCCGAACAACCGCGTCACGGTCCGTTCGCTGCAGCCGGCGTGGACGGCCAGTTCCGCGAGCGAGAGACGGTCCGCGAGCCGTGACTCGATCACGTCCTGGATGCGGTGCACGGTCTCGTTGATGTGCGACCGATGCCGCATCAACACGCTGGCTTGCTGGTCGTCGCCGTTCCTGCGCGCGTAGATGACCATCGTGCGTGCGATAGCGGCGGCGACAACGGGCCCGTGACGTACGGCGACCAGATGCAACGCGAGGTCGATACCGCTCGCGATGCCCGCAGAAGTCACAACCCTGTTGTCCTCCACGAACAACACGTCACGCACGACATGTGCGGCCGGGTAGCGCCGTGCGAGCTCCTCCTGCAGTTCGTGGTGCGTGGTGCAACGCCGTCCGTCGAGCAAACCGGCGCGCCCCAACGCATCCGCGCCCGCACACACACTCGCCACCGTGCCGCCGTCGTCATGATGCGTGCGCAACCAGGCCAACGCGCGTTCGCTCAAATGCCCGGTCCCCACGATCTTCGGCGACCGCCACCCCGGCACGAACACGAGGTCACCGGCCTCCAGCGAGGGCAACTCACGCGACGCACCGAGCGGCACGCCCTGATGACTCAGCACGGTCTCCGTGTCGCCCACGTAGGACAACGCGTAGCCGCCCACGAGGTCGGCAGCGCTGGAGAACACCTGCGCCGGCCCCGCGAGGTCGAGCAGGTGCACTCCAGGAACGAGCAGGAAGACGACTCTGGTCACGATCCGGTCAGCGTAGCGACATCCGAGATCCGCGCGAACCGGCCCGCGAGCACGTACTCGGTGCGCTCGATGATCTCCTCGACCCCGAGCACCTTCCCGGTCCGCCAGTGCGGCAACGGCATGGTCGCGGTCGCGTCCGTCACGAACGTCATGTCGAACCCGAGGTCCGACCCCACCCGCGTGGTCGTCTCGCAGCACTGCTCGGTCCGGATGCCGCTGACCAGCAACTCCCGCACACCCCGCTGCGTCAGCGTCTGCTGCAGGTTCGTCGTGGTGAACGCGTTGTGCGCGGTCTTGGTCAGCACGGGCTCGTCGTCGAGCGGCTTCAGCCCGTCGATCAGCCGCACGTGCCCCAGCGCGGGGTCGAACACGTCGCCGGAACCGGGCTCGGAGTGCAGCACCCACACGACGAGGTCGCCGGCGTCGCGGCTCATGTCGACCAGCTGGTTCACCTTTCCGACGACATCGGGGTTGGACACCTCGGCCCAGTTGGCGCGCTGGCGGAACGACTCCTGCACGTCGACGACGATCAATGCTCGCTTCATGTCCCAAGCCTCGCGGATTTCGAAGCGGCGAGACAGGCACTACCCGGCCGAGGAGCGGACGGATCCGGTCACCGTGCCAAGATCAGAGCGGACGGCGGCCCGCGAACCCGAGATCCGCGCGGTGGTACCAGGCCAGCTCCCGGTCGCCCTCCAGCCAGCACAGCAGCACCGGAACCCCCTCCCTCTCGCTGGGGAAGTCCACGAGCAACGGCGCGAAGCCCTTCAGCTCCGCCCCCGTCCGCTGCACCGACTCCATCAGCTCGTCCAGCCGGGCCTGCGCGGCCTTGAACTCCGGCAGCCCGCCCAGCGCCGACCCGCCCACGGCCAGTTCGGCGGCGTCGGCGCGCAGGCGCACGATCTCGTCCAGCACCGGCAGCAGCTTCGCCAGTTCGGTCCGGGCTTCGTCCAGCGTGAACAGTCCCACGGCGGCAAGGCTGGCACAGTGGGCGCAATGACGTGGCGACTGGGTGACCTCAGCGTGAACCGGATCGGTTTCGGCGCGATGCGCCTGCCGCAGCGGGGGACGGCGTTCGACCCTCGTGCGGAGCCGCGGGATCGCGGACAGGCGATCGAGGTGCTGCGCACGGCCGTCGAGCTGGGCGTCAACCACGTGGACACGGCCGCCTTCTACTTCTCCGCCACGCGGTCGGCCAACGAGCTGATCAACAGCGCGCTCGCGCCGTACCCGGACGACCTGGTGATCGTCACCAAGATCGGGCCCGGCCGCACGCCGCAGGGGGAGTGGCTGCCGCTCGCGACGCCGCGGCAGCTGCGGGGGCAGGTCGAGGAGAACCTGCGGCAGCTCGGGCGCGAGCACCTCGACGTGGTGAACCTGCGGATCAGCGGGCTCGACGACGTCACGGCGCACTTCGAGGAGCTGGCGCGGCTGCAGCAGGCCGGGCTGGTCCGGCACCTCGGGCTGTCCAACGTGAAGCCGCACCACCTCGACCAGGCGCAACGGGTCGCCGAGGTCGTGTGCGTGCAGAACTCCTACGGGCTCGGCCACCACCCCGAGCAGGACGACTTCCTCGGCGTCTGCGGAGAGCGGGGGATCGCGTTCGTGCCGTTCTTCGCGCTCGCCGGCGCGAACCAGGAGGCCGGGACGTCCGCCGAGGACGACGTCGTCACCGAGATCGCGCGGGCCCACGACGCCTCGCCCGCGCAGGTCCGGCTGGCGTGGACGCTCGCGCGCGGACCGCACGTGCTCGTCATCCCCGGCACGGGCGATCCGGCACACCTGCGGCAGAACGTCGAGGCGGGCGAGCTGGTCCTCACCGCGGACGAGCTCACCCGCCTCGACGCCGCGCACCTCAGCGACGGCTGATCCGGCCGAACAACCAGGTGGCCCAGCCGAACGCCACCACCAGCAGGCCACCCGACCAGGCCAGCGCGAGCCAGCCCGAGGTGACCGGCTGACCGTTCAGCAGGGCCCGCACGGTCTCGATGACGGGGGTGATCGGCTGGTGCTCGCTGACCGCGCGCAGCCACGGCGGCATCGTCGCCACCGGTACGAACGCGCTGCTCAAGTACGGGATGAACAGCATGAAGAACCCGAGCAGGCTGGCCGACTCGACGGTCCGCGCGATCACGCCGAACGCCGCCGCGAGCCACGACAGGGCCAGCACGTAGAGCAGCAGCAGGCCCATCGCCAGGACCCACTCGCCGACCGTGGCGGCCGGCCGGAAGCCCATCAGCACGGCCACGAGCACGACCGCGGACGTCGCCAGGGCGTTGCGCGCGACCGAGGCGACGACGTGGCCGGTCAGCACGGAGAACCCGCTGATCGGCATCGAGCGGAACCGGTCGACTACGCCCTTCTGCACGTCGTCGGTCACGGACATCGCGGTGGACGTGGCGCCGTAACCCGTGCAGAGCACGAGGATGCCGGGCACCACATAGTCCACATAGGACTGCACAGAGGTGCTGATCGCACCGCCGAACACGTACACGAACAACGCCATCATCAGCACCGGCAACACGATCGCCATGATCACGAGGTCGAAGTTGCGGCGGCTCAGCCGGATGCTGCGGCCGATCATCGTCACCGAGGCGGTCATGCGGTCACCCCCGCCATCGCCGTCGCGTCCGCGAGCACCAGCGAGGTGAAGACGTCGTCCAGGGTCGGGCGGTGCGCGGACACCCGCAGCACGCCGGCCCGTGCCGCCAGCAGGTCGTCCAGCACGCGGTGCAGGTGGACCGCGCTGCCGTCGGACGGCACGCTCAGCGTCGGTCCGTCCACCGCCCCGCCGACCACGTCCCGTGCGCGCAGGGCGTCCTCGGCACTGGAGAACACGAGGTCGAGCCGGGTGCCGCCGACCGAGTTCTTCAACGCGTCCGCGGTGCCGTCCGCGACGACACCGCCGTTGTGCAGCACCACGATCCGGTCGGCGAGGCGGTCGGCCTCCTCCAGGTACTGGGTGGTGAGGAAGATCGTCACGCCGTCGCGCACCAGGTCGCCGATCGCGTCCCACATCGTCGTGCGGCTGACCGGGTCGAGGCCGGTGGTCGGCTCGTCCAGGAACAGCAGCCGCGGCCGGGCCACCAGGCTCATCGCGAGGTCCAGGCGCCGGCGCATGCCGCCCGAGTAGGTGCGCACCCGCCGGTCCGCCGCGTCGGTCAGGCCGAACCGCTCCAGCAGTTCGACGGCCCGCGCGCGAGCCGCCGGCCTGGCGAAACGGCGCAGCCGGGCGATCATGACCAGGTTCTCGCGCCCGGTCTGCTCCTCGTCCACCGCCGCGTACTGCCCGGTCAGGCTGATCACGCCGCGCACGTCAGCGCCCTCGCGCACCACGTCGAACCCGCACACCCGCGCCGTGCCGCCATCAGGCCTGGTCAGCGTGCTCAGGACTCGGATCGTGGTGGTCTTCCCGGCGCCGTTCGGGCCGAGCAGCGCGAGCACCGCCCCCTCCGCGACCGTCAGGTCCAGGCCGTTCAGCACCGTGGTGGACCCGTACCTCTTCGTCAGACCCTCTGTCTCGACGATCATGGAACCCCCTTTTATGCGTATCTCATACGCAAAACCTGGATTAGCGTATGGCATACGCATCTGTTTGACTAGAGGGCATGAAAAGGGGGCGCAAGCCGACCATCGACGCCGCCGACATCACGCGCGCCGCCATCGCGATCGCGGACGCCGAGGGCCTTGCCGCCGTGTCCATGGCCCGCGTCGCGCAGGAGATGGGCAACGCCACGATGGCGCTCTACCGCCACGTGAAGAGCAAGGACGAGCTGCTCCAGTTGATGGCCGACGCCGCGTTCGAAGACCCGCCTCCGCTGCCCGACGGCGAGTGGCGCGCCCGGTTCGAGGTCTGGGCGAAGTCGCTGCTCGCGGGCATCCGCAAACGACCGTGGTTCCTGCAGATCCCCCTGAACGGCCCGCCGAGCGGCCCCAAGAGCCTGCTCTGGTTCGACAGCGCGCTGGGGGCGCTCGACGACACCCCGCTGGAGCCGGGCGAGAAGGTCGGCGTCGTGATGAGCCTGATGACGTTCGTGCACGGCGAGGCATGGCTCAACGTCGCGCTGACGCAGGGCTTCGAGAAGGACCCGGCCCAGTTCAGCCGTGAGTACGGGCAGCGGCTGCGCGAGGTCGTCGATCCGCGCAGGATGCCCGCGCTCGCCAAGATCGTCGCGTCCGGTGTCTTCGACGTGGACGACCTGCTCGACGCCGACGACATGGCCGCCGAGTTCGACTTCGGCCTGCACCTGTTCCTGGAAGGCGTCGCGGCGCACATCGGAGGCCGGCGGTGACGTACGCGGTGATCGTCCTCACCGGCGGCAAGGGTGAACGGCTCGGTGGCGTCGACAAGGCCGCGCTGTCCTATCGGGACGCGACGCTGCTCGACCACGTCCTGTCCGTTGTGGACGATGCCAGCCAGAAGGTCGTTGTGGGGCCGGAGAAGGACCTGCCGGGGGTCGTCTGGGCGCGCGAGGACCCACCCGGCGGAGGTCCGCTCGCCGGTCTGGCCGCGGGACTGGAGAAGATCACCGAGGACTGGGTCGTCGTGCTCGCCGTCGATCAGCCCGGTCTCACGAGGGCCACCATCGCGAGGCTCAGGGAACCCGGCCGCAACGCCGTGCTCAAGGACGACCGCGTGCAGTGGCTGATCGGCTGCTGGAACGCGGCTGAGCTGCGCGAAGCCCTCCCCGAAGACCCGCGGGACCTGCCGCTGCGCAGGACCCTCCTGCAGCTCGAACCCGTCGAAGTGTCCGCTTTGCCCGGTGAGGCGCGAGACGTCGACACACCCGCCGACCTGGACACCCTTCACAGCGGTTGAACAGGCGGGGAGTAAGACTGTCAACGATCGGTAAACCCTGTTCCGCATGGAGGCCCGCACGTGACCGAGCCCGCCGCCGAGGCAACGCCGAACGCATCGGCGCCCGTCACCCCGGCTCGTGACGCCCAGCTGCTCGAACGCACCGTGTTCGAGGTGAAGCGGGTCATCGTCGGCCAGGACCGGCTCGTCGAGCGGATGCTCGTGGGTCTGCTGGCCAAGGGCCACCTGCTGCTCGAAGGTGTGCCGGGCGTCGCGAAGACGCTCGCCGTCGAGACATTCGCCCGCGTCGTGGGAGGCTCGTTCTCCCGCGTGCAGTTCACGCCCGACCTGGTGCCCGCCGACATCCTCGGCACCCGCATCTACCGCCAGTCCACCGAGACGTTCGACGTCGAGCTCGGTCCCGTCGTCGCGAACTTCGTGCTCGCCGACGAGATCAACCGCGCGCCCGCCAAGGTGCAGTCCGCGATGCTCGAGGTCATGGCCGAGCGGCACGTGTCCATCGGTGGCCGCACGTTCCCGATGCCGAACCCGTTCCTCGTGCTGGCGACCCAGAACCCGATCGAGAACGAGGGCGTGTACCCGCTGCCGGAAGCGCAGCGCGACCGGTTCCTGTTCAAGATCCAGGTCGAGTACCCGACCGCCGAGGAAGAGCGCGAGATCGTCTACCGCATGGGCGTCGAGGCGCCCACGCCGAGCCAGGTCCTCTCGCCGGAGGAACTGGTGCGCCTGCAGGGCGTCGCGTCGCGCGTCTTCGTCCACCACGCGCTCGTCGACTACGTGGTGCGCCTGGTGATCGCGACCCGCGCGCCCGGCGAGCACGGCCTCACCGACGTCGCCGGCTGGGTCGCCTACGGTGCCTCGCCGCGTGCGTCGCTCGGCATCATCGCCGCCGCGCGTGGGCTCGCTTTGGTCCGTGGTCGTGACTACGTGCTGCCGCAGGACGTCGTGGACGTCGTCCCGGACGTGCTGCGCCACCGCCTGGTGCTCTCGTACGACGCTCTCGCCGACGGCGTGCCGATCGACCACATCATCACCCGAGTGCTCCAGATCGTGCCGCTGCCGCAGGTGTCGGCCCGTCCGCAGCAGCCGGTTCCGGCTGGTAGGCCGTGAGCAGGGACAAGGAGGAAGAGCGCCCGTCCTGGGCGCCGCCCGTCCTGCGCGGTGTCCGGATGGAAGCGGCGCTGCGCATGCTGGAGCTCGACGTCCGGCGCCGTCTCGACGGACTGCTGCAGGGCAACCACCTCGGCCTCGTGCCGGGGCCGGGCACCGAACCGGGCGAGGCGCGCACCTACCAGCCCGGCGACGACGTGCGCCGGATGGACTGGGCGGTCACGGCCCGCACGACGATCCCGCACATCCGCGAGACGGTCGCCGACCGCGAGCTGGAGACGTGGATGGCGATCGACCTGTCGCCGTCGCTCGACTTCGGCACCGCCGCCTGCGAGAAGCGCGACCTGGCCATCGCCGCGACGGCCGCGGTCGCGCACCTGACGCGCGGCGGCGGCAACCGGATCGGCGCCGCGGTCTCGACGGGAGCGGAGAGCGTCCGCATCCCGGCGCGCGGAGGCCTGGCGCACGCGCGCGGCATGATCCGCAAGATCGCCGAGATCGACCGGGCGCCCGAGGGCACCCGAGGCGACCTGGCCGAGCTGCTCGAACAACTGCGCAGGCCGCCGCGCCGCCGTGGCCTGATCGTGGTGATCTCCGACTTCCTCGGCGGCATGGAGTGGCAACGGCCGCTGCGCGCCCTGTCCGCGCGCCACGACATCGTGGCCATCGAGATCGTCGACCCGCGTGACGTCGACCTGCCCGACGTCGGCACCGTCGTGCTGTCCGACCCGGAGACCGGGCGGCAGCGCGAGGTGACCGCGTCCGCGTTGCTGCGCAAGGAGTTCAACGCCGCGGCCGCGGAACACCGGGGCGAGGTGGCCGCCGGGCTGCGCCGCGCGGGCGCCGGGCACCTGGTGCTGCGGACCGACTCGGACTGGATCGCGGACACGGTTCGTTTCGTGGTGGCGCGCAAGCGCCGCTGGTCTGGGGGTGTCGCATGAGCTTCTCGAACTTCGTCGCCCCGTGGTGGTTCCTGCTGCTGCTCGCCGTGGCGCTGCTCACCGCCGGATACGTGGTGGCGCAACGGATCCGCCGCAAGCGGGTGCTGCGGTTCACGAACCTGGAACTGCTGGAGAAGGTCGCGCCCAAGCGGGAACGCTGGTCGCGGCACGTCCCGGCGGCGTTCCTGCTGGCCGCGCTCGCGTTGCTGACGGTCGCGCTCGCCGGCCCGACGTCCGAGCAACGGGTCCCGCGCAACCGGGCGACCGTGATGCTCGTGGTCGACGTGTCGCTGTCGATGAAGGCCACCGACGTGAAGCCGTCGAGGCTGGAGGCCGCGCAGGTGGCCGCCAAGTCGTTCGCCGAGGGCCTCACGCCGGGCATCAACCTCGGCCTGATCTCGTTCGCCGGCTCCGCGACCGTGCTGGTCGCGCCGACGACGGACCGCGCCGCCGTCACGCAGTCGATCGACGGGCTCAAGCTCGCCCAGTCGACCGCGACCGGTGACGCGTTGGCGGCCGCGATCGCCTCGATCGACTCGTTCGGCAAGGTCGTCGGTGGCGCGGAAGGGCCGCCGCCCGCCCGCATCGTGCTGATGACGGACGGCAAGGAGACGGTCGGCACCCGCAAGGCGTTCGACGTCGCCGAGGAGTCGAAGAAAGCCGGGATCCCGATCTCCACGATCTCGTTCGGCACCGAGGACGGCGTGGTCGACATCGAGGGCCGGCAGCAGTCCGTGCCGGTCGACGACGACGCGATGAAGGAGATCGCCAAGATCTCCGGCGGCGAGTTCTTCAAGGCCGCCTCCGCCGAGGAGCTGCGCCGGGTCTACGACACGCTCGGCGAGCAGATCGGCTACGAGAAGAAGCAGGCGGACGCGTCGAAGCCTTGGCTGTTGCTCGGCACGATGACGGCGATGTTCGCGGCCGCCGCCGCTTTGCTGCTGGGTCAACGCCTTCCGTAGGTGAGCAGCACGACTCCGTTGCCGAACGCCCTGGTGCCCTTGAGCGCCAGGGCGTTCGGCTTGCGGAAGAACGGCGTGCCCCGTCCGATCGCGACAGGGTTGAGGTAGAGCCGGATCTCGTCGACCAGGTCGTGCTCGAGGAACGTCTGCAGCAGCTCGTTCCCGCCGACCATGGCGTCGCCCGCCAGCGCGCGGATCTCGTCCGGATCGACCTCGGTGCGGGTCTCGGTGTTCCAGTCGGTGAACTGCTTCGTGCGCGAGTAGACGATCTTGCGCGTGTTCCGCCAGATCGGGGCGAAGTCCCGCATCGCCTGCGGCCAGTCGGGGTGGTCCTCGGCGCGCGGCCATGCTTCGAGCATCAGCTCGTGGTTGCGGCGGCCGTTGACGAACGTGTCGAACTTCGCTAGCTCCGCGTTGATGTGGGAGTGCAGCTCGTCGCTCATGTGGTGCCAGTCGATGTCGTGATCGGGGCCCTCGAAGAACCCGTCCAGCGAGACCGACGCCATGGTGCTGATCATCCGTGCAACCTCCGGTACTCCGCTGCCGCCCCTGGATGCAAAGGCACTTTGCCCGTGTCGATGAGACTGCGCACGTCGAGGTACTGGGTGCCGAGCGCCTGCTCCGGCACCAGCTCGGCGGCCCTGCCCACGAGCAGCCGCACGACGGCGCCGGCGAACGCGGCGCTCAGGTCAGGGCGGCACACCAGCAGGTTCGGCGTGCCGATCGTGGGGACGTCGGCGGGGGAGCCGTAGACGCCCGTGCGCACGTCCACGCGTTCGTAGACCTTGCCGTAGTCCTGGCGCAGTCTCGGCAGGAAACCGTCGAGCGCGAGCAGCCTGATGCCGCTGGCCTTGTCGAGCTCTGGAGTGGGGACGCCGCCGGACCACAGCAGGGCGGCGATCTCGCCGGACTTCAGGGCGTCGATGGCGTTGCGCAGCGGGTAGTGCTCCTCCTGCACGCCCAGCGCGAGCCTGGAGCCTTGCAGGGCGGCGCCGGAGCCGTCCGCGCCGAGCGACACGGGTTTGCCGACGAGGTCGGCCGCTGTGGTGTACGGCGAGTCCTTCAGGACCACGAGCTGCAGGTAGTTCTCGTAGACGCGGCCGAGCGCGACGAGGCCGGGTTCCATGTGGGCGCTGTCGCTCAGGGACAGGCCTATGTCGGCGTTGCCCTCGCGGAGGTGCTGGAGGTTGTCGGCGCTGCCGCCGGTCTGGATCGGGGTGATGGTCAGCGGGCTGGGGGCGAGGCGGGAGATCAGGGCGGCGAAGTCGTTGTAGAAGCCGCCGGGTTCACCGCCGGCGATCCTGATCGTGCCGTCGGGTTCGCCCGTCCCGCAGGCGGTGAGGGCGAGTGCTCCGAGGAGGAACGTCCGGCGCTTCACAGCAGCGGCTCCTTCGGCAGTTCGACCGTCGCGACGAGGCCGTTGTCCGTGTGCAGGCCGAGCTTTCCGTCGTGCGCGGTGACGATGCGTTCCGCGATCGCGAGGCCCAGGCCCGTGCCGCGCCGGGAGTCGTCGCCGCGCCAGAACCGTTCGGTGGCGTGCTTGATGTCCTTTTTGGACAGGCCCGGGCCGTTGTCCCGCACGGTCAGCGTGGCGCGGTCGCAGATCACGGTGACCTCGGTGGCGCCGTACTTGATGGCGTTGTCCAGCAGCACGTCCAGCACCTGCGCGAGGTCCGACACCGCGCACCGCACGAGGCCGGGTGCGCGGTCGTCGATGGTGATCGTGACGCCCTCGGCCTGTGCTGCCGCGCGCCACGCGTCGACCCGGTCGTGCGCCACGACCTGCAGGTCGGCGAGCTCGGGTTCGACGCCGCCCGCGGCACGTTCGGTGGCGGTGCTCTCGGCGGAGGCCAGCGCCAGCAGGCCGTCCAGCAACGACTCCAGGCGTTCGACCTCGGTGAGCAGCGAGCCGTTCGACGGCAGCATGTCGACCCGGAGCCGGAGCGCCGCCATGGGGTTGCGCAGCTGGTGCGAGGCGTCGGCGATCAGGCGTCGTTGCTGGTCGGCGGCCTCGGCGACGGCGTCGGACATGCGGTTGAACGACTCCGACAACGCCCTGAGCTCGGCCGGGCCGGCGGTGTCGGCGACGTGTGTGCGCCGTTGTCCCTCCGCGACCGCCCGGACACCGCGGTCGAGTTCCTTGAGCGGCCTGAGCAGCCAGCGGGACACGACCAGAGCCAGCAGCACGCACGCGCACGCCGCCAGCAACGCCCCCGCCAGCACCAGCGCCCACCGCCGGGCGACGTCCAGGGCAGCTACCCGCGTCGATGCCCGCAGCACTACGGCGCCCGCGACCTTCGTACCGATGCCGACGGGCCGCGAGAACAGGACGTCACCACCGCTCCACGGCATCACGGTCGGCACGGGCCTCGCGGGCTGGTTGCGCAACGCGGCGTCGATCTGCGCCGACACGTCCTCCGCCGTCATGCCCGACTCGACGACCGGCGTGCCGGACGCGTCGACGACCACGATCTCCTCGCCGTAGACCTCGGCGTAGCGCTCGGCCTCGGACACCACGACGTCGACGGGCAGCGTGGCGAAGCGGTCCAGGTCGGCGGTGCGGCTGATCACGAACTGCTGGGTGCGTTCCGAGGCCGTGCTCATCAGCAACGGGAAGGCGAACGCCGTCACGGCCGAGAGCGAGAACAGCAGCAGCACCAACAGAAGCCGTTGCCGCATCTACTCACCGAGCCGGTAGCCGAAACCGCGGATCGTGTGCAGCAGCCCCGGCCGGTCGAGCTTGGCGCGCAACTGCGTGAGGTGCACGTCGAGCGTCCGCGACACCGCCACGAACGCGTTGCCCCACACCTCGTCCATCAGCTGCTGCCGGCTCACCGCCGTGCCGGGCCGGCGCGCCAGCACCGCCAGGACGTCGAACTCCTTGGTGGTCAACGAGATCTCGCGCCCGCCGACCACGACCTGACGGCTCTGCAGGTCGATCTCCACGTCGGACACCCGCACGAGCTCGTCCGGTTCCTGCGACCGCGCCGCACTGCGCCGCGCCACCGCGTCGATCCGGGCGAGGAGTTCGGCCAGCCGCACCGGCTTGACGAGGTAGTCGTCGGCGCCGAGCCGGAGTCCGCGCACCACCGTGCGCTCGTCGCCGCGCGCGGTCAGCACGAGCACCGGCACCGGGTCGATCTTGCGGAGCTTGCGCAGCACCTCCAGGCCGTCCTGGTCGGGCAGCCCGAGGTCGAGCAGCACCACGTCGGCGTCCCGGTGGGCGATCAGCGCGTCGGCGCCCCTGCGCACGCGGGATGGCCGGTGCCCGTTCGCCCGCAGTGCCTCCACCAGGGCGTTCGCGACACCGTCGTCGTCTTCGACCAACAGCACCCGCATGGGAGCAGTATCGGTCATAACGACTGTTGCCCGCGCGTACCGACGCGCTTAAGTGACTGTAAAGAAGCGTTCACCCAGGTTGTGAGGGGTGAGGCGGCGTCGCGATGGTGTCCGGCATGACAGTCGTTCAGGAGAAGGGCAGCGAGCGCCGAGTGGTGGCGAACGTGCTGCGCGGGTCGGTCGGGAACTTGATCGAGTGGTACGACTGGTACGCGTACACGGCGTTCAGCATCTACTTCGCGGCCGCGTTCTTCCCCAAGGGCGACCAGACCGCGCAGCTGCTCAACACCGCCGCCGTGTTCGCGGTCGGCTTCCTCATGCGCCCGCTCGGTGGCTGGCTGCTCGGCCGTTACGCCGACCGCCGCGGACGCCGTGCCGCGCTCACGTTGTCCGTCACGCTGATGGCGTTCGGGTCGTTGATCATCGCGCTGACCCCGTCGTACGCGTCCATCGGTGTGGCGGCGCCGGTGCTGCTGGTGCTCGCCCGGTTGTTGCAGGGCCTGTCGGTCGGCGGGGAGTACGCGACCTCGGCGACCTATTTGTCCGAAGTGGCCTCTCCGGCGCGCCGCGGTTTCTACTCGAGCTTCCAGTACGTGACGCTGACGGCCGGTCAGCTGGTGGCGCTCGGTGTGCAGATCGTGTTGCAGCAGTTCCTGTCCAGGACCGAGATGATGGAGTGGGGCTGGCGGATCGCGTTTGTCATCGGCGCGACCGGGGCGGTCGTCGTGATGTGGTTGCGGCGCGGCATGGACGAGTCGGCCAACTTCGAGAAGCAGAAGGAGAACCCGGAGAAGGGCACCTTCCGGGCGTTGCTCCAGCACCCCAAGGAATGCCTGCTCGTCGTCGGCCTGACGCTGGGCGGCACGGTCGCGTTCTACACGTTCACGACCAGCAAGATCGACGCCGCGACGGTCAGCTGGATCAACTTCGCCGCGCTGCTGATGTTCGTGGTGCTGCAACCGCTTGCGGGCGCGCTGTCGGACCGGATCGGGCGCCGTCCGCTGCTGCTCGGGTTCGGTGTGCTCGGCACGCTCGCGACCGTGCCGCTGCTGTCGACGCTCGCGAAGACCTCCGAGGCGTTCCCGGCGTTCCTGCTGATGCTGGGCGGCCTGGTGATCGTCACCGGTTACACGTCGATCAACGCGATCGTGAAAGCAGAGCTGTTCCCGACGAACATCCGCGCGCTGGGCGTGGGCCTGCCGTACGCGCTGACCGTGGCGATCTTCGGCGGCACGGCCGAGTACGTGGCGCTGTGGTTCAAGCAGGCCGGCATGGAGTCGGTGTTCTTCTACTACGTGGCCGGGTGCGTGCTGATCTCGTTGCTGGTCTACGGGTTCATGCGCGAGACGTCGAAGGACTCAGTCCTCGACCGCGATTAGGGCCGCGAGCGCGCTGGCCAGGTGCACCGGTTCGCGTTCGGTGGTGTGGCGGATCTGCGTGCGGCAGCTGAAGCCGTCCGCGATCACCAGCGCGTCCTCGTTGTCCCGCAACGCTGGCAGGAGGTCCTGCTCGGCGCACGCGATCGAGACGTCGTAGTGGCCTCGTTCGAAGCCGAAGTTGCCGGCGAGGCCGCAGCACCCCTCGACGACCTTCGGCCGCAGTCCCGCCTTGGCCATCGCCTCGCGGTCCGGGGCGAAACCCAGTTCGGCGTACTGGTGGCAGTGGGTCTGCACGACGGCCTCGCGCGCGCCGTCGAGCGCGGGCAGCTTCGGGGCGACGTGCTCGGCGAACGTCCGGGTGGCCTTGGCAAGCGCTTGCACCGCCGGTTCGTCCGACAGTTTCGGGGCCTCCACGCGGAGGAACGCGGTGCAGCTCGGCTCCAGGCCGATCACCGGCACGCCCTGGCTCGTCCACGGCAGCAACGCCCGCGCGGTGCGTTCGACCACCCGTCGGGCCTTGGCGAGCTGGCCGGTCGAGTGCCACGTCAGTCCACAGCAGACGTTCGCGGACGGCACCTCCACCCGGTTGCCCAGGTGTGCCAGCACGTTCGCCGCGTCGAGGCCGATGCCCGGTTCGAAGAAGTTCGTGAACGTGTCGGGGAACAGCAGCACCGGATCGCCCGTGCCGAGCGGGTGGAGCTGGCGGACCAGGGGAGTGGTCTGGCGCGGCAGCTCGCGTTCCGGCGTGATGCCCGCGAACCGGCCGAGTTTCGCGGTGAACCTGTTGACCAGACCGTACTTCAGCCACGTCGGCAGCCAGCCCATGGCGTAGTGCGCGCGCGGCCTGATCCGGCCTTTGTAGTGCTCGTGCAGGAACTCGGCCTTGTAGCTCGCCATGTCGACGTCGACCGGGCAGTCGCGTTTGCACCCCTTGCACCCCAGGCAGAGGTCGAGGGCCTCCGCCACCTCCGGCGACTTCCAGCCGCCCTTGATGACATCACCGTTGAGCATCTCGAACAGCAGGTGCGCACGGCCTCGCGTGGAGTGCTTCTCCTCTTTGGTGACGCGGTAGCTCGGGCACATCACGCCGCCCTTGGTGTTCAGGCACTTGCCGACACCGACGCACCTGCGCGTGTCGCTCGCGAACTCCGCCCTGGTCGGGATCTTCGGTGGCGCGACGAGGATCCGCAGGTCGTCGTCGAGCTTCAGCGGCTCCACGATCCGGCCCGGGTTGAGCAGGTTCCCCGGATCGAAGGCGCGCTTGAACTCACCGAACGCCCTGATCGCCGCGGGCGGGTACATCCGGCTGAGCAGCTCGGACCGCGCCTGGCCGTCGCCGTGCTCGCCCGACAGGCTGCCGCCGTGGCCGACGACCAGGTCCGCGGCGTCCTGCAGGAACTCGCGGTAACCGTGGGCCAGGTCGAAGTCGATGCGGACGTGCAGGCAGCCCTCCCCGTAGTGGCCGTAGGTGATGCCGCGCCGGCCGTACCTGGTCAGCAGCTGGTCGAACTCGCGCAGGTAGGTGCCGAGGTGCTCCGGCGGGACGGCCGCGTCCTCCCAGCCGGACCAGGCCTCGCTGCCGTCGGCCATGCGGGTGGCGAGGCCAGCGCCGTCCTCGCGGATCCGCCACAGCGCCCGCTGGTGCGCCGCGTCGTGGATGATCATCGAGTTCTTGCTGATCTTCGCGATGCGTTCGGGGTGGTCCTCCACCTCGACGAACAACCAGCTGCGGCCTTCCGGCAGGTCGGGGCGGGTCCGGACGCTGTGCACCAGGGCCTCGTTCAGGCCCTCGATCGCGAGCGCGTCCTCGATGCCGGTGACGCTGTCGGCGGCGTCGTAGGTGTCCGCGAAGCCGAGCACGACCAGGATGCGGCGTTCCGGCCTGCGCACCAGCTTCAGCTCGGCGCCCAGCAGGACCACGCACGTGCCCTCAGTGCCGACGAGTTGCTGCGTCAGCGTCGGGGCGTCCAGCGCGTACCCGCTCACCCGGCGGCTGAGCTGCGGGAACCACGCCGGGTCGTGGCCGGGGAGCGCGAGCTCGGGCGGGTTCGTGGTGTCGAACGTGCGGCCATCGGCGGTGAGGACGCTCAGGTTCGTGACGTTCTCACTGGTCTTGCCCCACTTCACCGAGTGCGCGCCGCACGCGTTGTTGCCGATCATCCCGCCGATCGTGCAGCGCGAGTGCGTGGACGGATCAGGGCCGAACAGGTATTCGCCGGCGCTCGCGTTGATCCTGTCGAGCACCGCGCCGGGTTGGGCGAACGCCCGGTCGCCGGAAATCTCGAACGCGTTCAGGTACCGGCTGAAGTCGATCACGAGCCCGGTGCCGCACGCGTTGCCCGCGATGGACGTTCCCGCGCCGCGGCTGGTGATCGGCACCCGGTGCTCGGCCGCGATCCCGACCGCCGCCACCACGGCGTCCGTCGTGCGTGGACGGACGACCACCTGCGGCACGTGCCGGTAGTTCGACGCGTCCGCCGAGTACAGGGCCCGGCTCGCCGGGTCGTCCAGGACGTCACCGTCCACGTCGCGTCGGAGCTGATCGAGAAAGGCCCGCATCACCCGATCATGCCCGGATGGATGTGACATGGCTCCGCCGATGCCGGACTACCTGCCGGTAGCCGATAGCCTCACCCGGTCAACCAGCAGCGATTCTCAGGAGAGCTAGTGAGTCGGTCCGTTCTGGTCACCGGAGGCAACCGCGGCATCGGCCTCGCGATCGCGCAGGCGTTCGCGGCGCAGGGCGACAAGGTCGCGGTGACGCACCGCGGGTCCGGCGCTCCCGAAGGTCTGCTCGGCGTGAAGTGCGACGTGACGAACTCGGAAGAGATCGACGCCGCGTTCACCGAGGTCGAGGCGGCGCACGGTCCCGTCGAGGTGCTCGTGTGCAACGCGGGCATCACGCAGGACACGCTGCTGCTGCGCATGAGCGAGGAGCAGTTCACGTCGGTCGTCGACGCGAACCTCACCGGCGCGTTCCGCTTCGCCCAGCGCGCCTCCCGCGGCATGCTGCGCAAGAAGTTCGGCCGCATCGTCTTCATCTCGTCGGTCGTCGGCCTGACCGGTGGCGCCGGCCAGGTGAACTACGCGGCGTCCAAGGCGGGCATGGTCGGCATGGCGCGGTCGATCGCGCTGGAGCTCGGCTCGCGCAACATCACCGCGAACGTCGTCTCGCCCGGCTTCATCACCACGGACATGACGAACGAGCTGCCCGAGGCCGTGCGCGAAGCCGCCCTGAAGCAGATCCCGGCCGGCCGGTACGGCGCGGCCGACGAGATCGCGCGCGCCGTCACGTTCCTCGCGGCCAACGAGTCCGGCTACGTCAACGGTGCCGTGCTGCCGGTCGACGGCGGCCTCGGCATGGGCCACTGAGCTTTCCCCCACCACTGTTCTTCGTACTGCGAAAGGGTTGGACCAAGTGACCGGACTGCTCGAGGGCAAGCGACTGCTGATCACCGGTGTCATCACCGACGCGTCGATCGCCTTCCACGTCGCACGCGTCGCCCAGGAACAGGGTGCCGAGGTCGTGCTGACCGGGTTCGGCCGGATGAGCCTCGTGACGCGCATCGCCCAGCGCCTGCCGAAGCCCGCGCCCGTCGTCGAGCTCGACGTGCAGAACCAGGAACACCTCGACACCCTCGCCGACCGCGTGCGTGAGCACGTCGACGGCCTCGACGGCGTCGTGCACGCCATCGGCTTCGCCCCGCAGAGCTGCCTCGGCGCCCCGTTCATGGACGCGCCGTGGGAGGACGTCTCCGTGGCGATGCACGTCTCCGCGTACTCGTACAAGGCGCTTGTGCAGGCCACCCGCCCGTTGCTGACGCACGGCTCGTCGGTCGTCGGCCTCGACTTCGACGCCCGCCAGGCGTGGCCCGCCTACAACTGGATGGGCGCGGCGAAGGCGGCGTTCGAGTCGATCAACCGCTACATGGCGCGCGACCTCGGCCCGGACGGCATCCGCGTGAACCTGATCTCCGCCGGCCCGGTCCGCACCATGGCCGCGAAGTCCATCCCCGGCTTCGGCGAGCTGGAGAAGATGTGGGGCGAGAAGGCTCCGCTCTCGTGGGACGTCGACGACCCCACGCCGGTCGCGAAGTCCGTCTGCGGCCTGCTGTCCGACTGGTTCCCGGCCACCACGGGCTCGATGGTGTTCGTCGACGGCGGCGTGCACTTCCTGGGTCTCTGACGTCACATCCGTTCGTCATGTGAGGAGATCGGACGTCTGATTGGATGGAGCGGTGAGTTTCGACGCGCTGCTCTGGCTGTCCTTCGGCGGCCCAGAAGGTCCTGAGGACGTCCGACCCTTCCTGGAGAACGTGGTGCGCGGGCGTGGCGTGCCGCCGGAGCGGCTGGACGAGGTCGAAGCCCACTACCAGCACTTCGGCGGCGTGTCGCCGATCAACCGCCTGAACCTGGAAGCCATCGAGGCCGTGCGCGCCCGTGGCTTCGAGCTGCCGATCTACTTCGGCAACCGCAACTGGCACCCGATGGCCGAGGACGTCGTCGCGCAGATGAAGGCCGACGGCGTTTCGAGGGCCTTGGTGTTCCCGACGAGCGCGTACGGCGGCTACTCCGCGTGCCGGCAGTACGACGAGGACATCGTGCGCGCCCTGCGGGCCGTGCCAGACGGTCCTGAGTTGGTGAAGCTGCGCCAGTTCTTCGACCACCCGCTGTTCATCTCCGCTTTCGCCGACGGTGTGCGTGCCGCGGCGGCTTCGTTGAACGGTGCCTATCGGCTCGTGTTCACCGCGCACTCGGTGCCGGTGTCCGCCGACAAGTCCGCCGGACCGCCTTCCGAGGGTGGCTACCGCTACTCGCGCCAGGTCGTCGAGGCCTCGCGCCTGGTCGCAGCCGAGCTCGGGGTGACCGAGTACGACGTGGTGTGGCAGTCGCGTTCCGGGCCGCCGCAGATCCCGTGGCTCGAACCGGACATCGTCGACCACGTCGATGCCTTGCACGCCAAGGGTGTCACCGGCGTTGTGGTGTGCCCGATCGGGTTCGTGTCCGACCACCTCGAGGTGGTGTGGGATCTCGACACCGAGGCCCGGGACCGCGCGCTGGTGCTCGGCATGGAGTTCGCCCGTGCCGCCACGCCCAACTCCGATCCGCGCTTCGCCGAGCTCGTCACCGAGTTGGTCGCCGAGCACACTTCCGGGGCTCCGGTGCGGAAGTTGTCGTCGTTCGTGGCGGCGGGGTGCACGGTGAACGGGGCGCCTTGTGCGCCGTTGTGCTGCGAGCCGGCGAAGAGGCCTGTTCGCGCCTGACCGAAGCACGCCGGTGGGCCAGGCCCACCGGCGTGACGCGTCAGTGCCTGCCGGCGCCGCTGTCCGCGAGAACGCGCACGGCCTCGTCCACCGCGGCGCAGCGTGCCCGGCGCACGGCCAGGGAGACCGGGCGCAGTGCCTCGGTGCGGGCGGCCATCGCCGAGGCCGAGAGAGCGCCGCCGGGGGAGTCGGAGCTGGCCACGGACACGATCGCGGCCACCTCCGCTGCCCGTTGCAGCACGCGCAGCGAGCGGGGCGGCATGGCGTCCGGCCAGGGGAGGGTGGAGTTCTCGGCCGCGAGGTCGGCGATCTCCTTGCGGACGTTCGGGCGGTGTTTGGCCACGTCGAGGGTGGCCAGGGCCGCCGTCGCCTCGCGCAGGGCCGCGCCGAGGCCGTGTTCCGCCTCGCCGATCGGGATGTGCTCGAGGCCGTTGGACGACGGCAGGTCGAACACCGTCCAGCGCATCACGCCGTCGGCCACGACCTTCGGCACCAGCCCGATGTGCACGGACGGGACGACGAGCGCCTCGCCTGAGCGCAGCGCGCACGTCGCGAGCGTGCCCTTGCCTCCCAGGCCCCGTACGTCGCCCGGTACTGGTAGCACCAGCCGGGCTGAGGTCGCGCCGGCGCGCCGCAGGGCGGCCAGCAGCAGGGCGGGGCCCACGGGGGCCTCGTCGGGACCGGGGAGGTCGAGCGCCGTGGCGGTGCCATCGTCGTCGGCCACCACCTCGTGCTGCTCGGCCCACATGTGCAGGGCGTCGAGGACGTCGTCGGCGGCGGCTAGACCGTGCAGCCAGCCCGACGTCCACACGACCAGCGTGGCACTCGCACAGGACACCCGCAGAGATTACGTTGCCGAGCCCCGTGAGCCCCACCCGGTGTGCCCGATCCGAGACGGCTGCTTCGCTGGACCGATGTGCTGCTCGAGCAGCGACCGGAACGACGTCACGTCCTCATCGGACGCGAAGGCCCTGTGCGGCACGGAAAACGAGGCCGCGCCCTCGTCCAGCGTCTCCAGGACGAAGCCCTGCCGCGTCTCGGTCCAGCCCGGCAGCTCCTCCCAGACGATCTCCTCGCGCACCGCGTTGCCCACGGCCAGCCGGAACGACCGGGCGTCGGCGCTGCCCATCACGGTCCGGCTGATCATCTCGTCGGACGAGAAGCGCCACCACACCGCGACCGGCTCCATCAGGCCGATGACCAGCGCGCACACCAGGCCGAAGAGCGCGACGACGAGCGTGTCCTCGAAGCCGAGGAGCAGCACGAGCGAGAACACCCCGAGCACGAGCGCGAACCACGGCGCCCACTTGAACATCGGCACCATCGCGCGCAGGCTGGCCCGCCAGTCGGCGGGTGACGGGGCCCATCGGAAATCAACGCAGTTGCTCATAACGCCTCGCATTGTGCTGCACGATGGCCCCATGCATCTGGGGGATGACGAAAAGGGATCCGTCGCGCGCCGGACCGTCCTGAAGGGCACGGCGGCCGCGATCGCCGGAGTCGCGCTGGCAGCGGGGCAGCAGCCGGTCGCGCACGCCGCCGCGGAGGATCCGGAACAGCGGCTGCTGCAGATCGTGCCCGGCGGCAACGGGATCATCTACACGCTCTACGCCGACGGCCGCATCAAGTGGTTCAAGCACCTGGGCCGCGACAACGGCACGTACAACTGGGCCAGCGGCGACGGCAGGGAGATCGGCAGCGGCTGGCAGATTCACACGAACGTGCTCGCGGACCAGCACGGCCAGCTCTTCGGCCTGTGCGGTGACGGCACGATGTGGTGGCACAAGTGGGTGCTCACGAACCCCGCCAACGGTGACGGCTACTGGGCGCCTGGCACCAACAACATCATCCACCGCGGCTTCGGCCAGTACTCGTACGTCTTCGGCGGCTGGGACGGTGTCTTCTACGCGGTGGACGCCCACGGCGACATGTACTGGTACCGCTACCTCGCCGGTGACGGGTCGAACGGCCCCGGCGCGTGGGCGAACAACGGCGTCGGCCAGAAGATCGCGAGCGAGAAGCGCGACTACGACATGTTCTTCGCCGACATGAACGGCATCATCTACGGCGTGCGGCACGGCGCTGTGCTGCACTGGTTCCGCTACCTCGCGGGCGACGGCTCCAACGGTCCGGGCGCGTGGGTGAACAACGGCGACGGCATCCACATCGGCACCGGCTTCGACTTCGGCTCGGGCGTCGAACGCTTCGCCGAGAACGGCGTCGTCTACGTCGTGTGGGTCAACCAGGACCACACCAAAACCGATCACGAACTCCGCTGGTACAAGCTCGCGAACCACCTCACGATCGACACGTCCGGCGTGTTCTGGCCCAACGGCTCGGGCGCGCTGGTCGGCACGGGCTTCAGCGTGGCCAGGACCGCGAACCTGCAGGGGTACACCAGCTGGTCCGTCGCGCCCGGTCAGAGGCTCGACGTGGCGGTCTCGACGACGTTCGACGCCTACATGGCGAGCGTGCTGCGGCTGGACGGGCCGATCGAGCACGGCGGTGCGACGCAGGTGAGGGCGCCGCAGGCCTACCGAGGGGAAAGGCACCTGCTCCGGTCCGGCTACCGGGCGAACGGGCCTGCCTGGCCGACGTCGTTCTCGTTCACCGTGCCCGACGACTGGCAGTCCGGTTTCCACGTCGTGAAGCTCGAGGGCCCGTACGGCATGAGGCAGTACATCCCGTTCGTGGTGAAGCCGAAACAGCCGCGAGAGAAGGTGGCGCTGCTCCTGCCGTACCTGACGCACAACGCCTACAACCACTGGGGCGGACACTTCCAGTACTCCTGGGAGCCGGCCTATGGACGCCGTCAGTTCTCCATCCGCCGCCCGTTCGCGAACGCCTACATCGAGGCCCCCGGGTTCATCGACGTCCGGTTCTACGGTGATCTGCTGCTGATGAAGTGGTTCGCGGACAACAACGTCGCCTACGACTGCTACCAGGACCTCGACCTGCACGACCCGTCGTGGCTCGCGCAGTACAAGGCGGTCGTGCTCGCCACACACCCCGAGTACTGGACGCCGGAGATGCGCACGGCGCTGGAGACGTACCTCGCGAACGGCGGCCGTGTCCTCTACACGGGTGGCAACGGCATGTACGAGCGCGTCGACTACGACGCCTCGGGTGGGTTCGTGCTGCACCGCAACGCGCAGGGTCACCGTTGGCTGTGGCGCGACCAGGGGCGGCCGGAGTCGCAGGTGCTCGGCGTCGCGTACGACAGCTACTCCTACATGGAGATGTACCCGTACGTCGTCGACGCCGACCACCCGTTCCTGGAGGGCACCGGGCTCCAGGTCGGCGACAGGTTCGGCGAGACCGGGTACAACTTCGCGGCCAGCGGCTGGGAGGTCGACACCAGGACCGGCGCGGGCCCGGAAGCGCCCGGCGTCGTCCAGTTCGCTCATGGAGAACAACCGCACGGCGCGCAGATGTGCGTGATGTCCAAACCGAACGGTGGATGGGTGTTCAGCGCGAGTTCCCTTTGTTTCAACGGTGCTCTCGCCCATGACCCGAAGATGTCGCGGATCCTGCTGAACGCGGTGAACGCCGCCCAGCTCTAGGAGCTGGAGCCGCTCCACGTCGACGGGTCAGGTTCGGATGCGTAGCGTCGTTCACGTGACCCAGAACCTGGCCCGCACGGCGGGCGAACTGCGCGCCGCCGGGCACCTGCCGCGCGGCGTCAAGACCGAGATCAGGGAGAACCTGCTCGCCGCCCTGCGCGAAGGACGCAACCCGTGGCCCGGCATTGTCGGTTTCGACCGCACGGTGCTTCCCCAGCTCGAACGCGCGCTGCTCGCAGGCCACGACGTCGTCCTGCTCGGCGAGCGCGGGCAGGGCAAGACGCGCCTGCTGCGCAGTCTGATCTCGCTGCTCGACGAGTGGACGCCCGTCATCGAGGGCTCCGAGCTGGGTGAACACCCGCTCGACCCGATCACCCCCGAGTCGAAGCGCCGGGCAGCCGAGCTCGGCGACGACCTGCCGGTGGTGTGGCGGCACCGCTCCGAGCGCTACGCCGAGAAGCTCGCGACGCCCGACACGTCTGTCGGTGACCTGGTCGGCGACGTCGACCCGGTGAAGGTCGCGCAAGGCCGTTCGCTCGGCGACCCGGAGACCATCCACTACGGCATGCTCCCGCGCGCCCACCGCGGCATCATCGCCATCAACGAGCTTCCTGACCTGGCCGAACGCATCCAGGTGTCGCTGCTCAACGTCATGGAGGAGCGCGACATCCAGGTCCGCGGCTACACGCTGCGGCTGCCGCTGGACGTGCTGCTCGTGGCCACCGCGAACCCCGAGGACTACACGAACCGCGGCCGCATCATCACGCCGCTCAAGGACCGCTTCGGTGCCGAGGTGCGCACGCACTACCCGCTGGAGATCGACGCCGAGGTCGACCTGGTCCGCCAGGAGGCCGACCTCGTCGCCGAGGTCGGCGACCACCTGCTGGAGATCATCGCCCGGTTCGTCCGGCACCTGCGGGAGTCGTCGTCGATCGACCAGCGCTCCGGCGTCTCGGCCCGGTTCGCCGTCGCGGCGGCGGAGACCGTCGCGGCGTCGGCACTGCGCCGGTCCGCGCTGATCGGCGAGACCCCGGCCATCGCCCGCCCGATCGACCTCGAGTCGGTGCCGGACGTGCTGCGCGGCAAGCTCGAGTTCGAGGCGGGGGAGGACGGCCGCGAGGACGAGGTCCTGGTCCACCTGCTGCGCCGCTCGATCGCCGACACCGCCCGCGCCCGCCTGGCCGGCCTGAACCTCCGCGCGCTCGCCGAGGTCGTCTCGGACGGCCACCCGGTCGCGACCGGCGACCGCGTGCACGCCGGTGACCTGCTGGCCGCGCTGCCGGAGCTCCCGATCCTGCACGAGGTCGCGGCACGCCTGGGCGCGGGCCCGAAGGACCCGGTCGGCCGCATCGCCTCGGCCGTGGAACTGGCCCTGGAGTCGCTCTACCTGACCCGCCACCTGTCGAAGGACAACTCCTCCGACGACGACCGATCGGTGTACGGATGAGATACCGCTACGGACGCTGGGGCGGCGGCGCCGATCCGCTGGCGCCCCCGGTGGACCTCCGCGCGGCCGTGGACGAGCTCGGCCGCGAGATCATGGAGGGCGCCTCGCCGTCGTCCGCCCTGCGCGAACTGCTGCGCCGCGGCGTCGACGGCACCCGCGGCCTCGACGACCTGACCTCACGCCTGTGGCAGCGCCGTGCGTCGATCCAGCGCCGGCACCGCCTCGACGGCACGTTGCAGGAGGTCCGCCAGCTGCTGGACCGGGCTCTGGACGCCGAGCGCCGGGCGTTGTTCCCGGACCCGTCCGACGACGCGCGCTTCCGCGAGGCCCAGCTCGACGCCCTGCCACCGGGCACCGCCGCCGCGGTGCAGGAGCTGTCGAACTACGACTGGCGGTCGCAGGAGGCGCGGGAGGCGTTCGAGCAGATCCGCAACCTGCTCGGCCGCGAACTGCTGGACCAGCGCTTCCAGGGCATGAAGGACGCGCTGTCCAACGTGGACTCTCGCGACGTCGAGCGCATCCAGCGCATGCTTCGCGACCTCAACTCGCTGCTGGAGGCGCACGCCTCCGGCTCCCCGGACACGCCGCGCCTGTTCGACGACTTCATGCGCAAGCACGGCGAGTTCTTCCCGGAGAAGCCCCGCAACGTCGACGAGCTCATCGACGCACTGGCCGCACGCTCGGCCGCCGCGCAACGCATGATGAACTCGATGACGGACGCCCAGCGCGCCGAACTGTCCGCGCTGTCACAGCAGGCTTTCGGTGGTATCGGCTCCTCTCTGTCCACTCTGGACTCCCTGTTGCAACGTCTGCGGCCGGGCGAGGACTGGACGTCGTCCGCCCGCTTCCGCGGCCAGGACCCGCTCGGCCTGGGCGAGGGCGCCCAGGCCATGGCGGACCTCGCCGAGCTCGACGCCCTGGCCGAGCAGCTCTCCCAGTCGTATCCGGGCGCCCGCCTGGAGGACATCGACCTGGAGGCGCTGGAACGCCAGCTGGGCGAGTCGGCCTCGGTCGACGCCCGCCGCCTCGCGGAGCTGGAGAAGGCCCTGCGTTCGCAGAACATCGTCGAACGCGCCCCGGACGGCTCCCTGAAGCTGACGCCGAAAGCGTTGCGGCGCCTCGGCGAAACGGCCCTGCGTGGCGTCGTCGACCAGCTGCGGTCGTCGCAGGGTGCCCGCGAGACGACCTCGGCCGGCGCCGCGGGCGAGCTGATCGGCTCGACCCGCCCGTGGCAGTTCGGCGACACCGAACCCTGGGACGTGCCACGAACCCTGCGCAACTCCGTGCTGCGCTCCGGCTCGATGTCCCTGGACGTCGTCGATCTCGAAGTGTCCGAGACCGAACACCGCACCCGTGCGGCTGTCGCGTTGTGTGTAGACACCTCCTGGTCGATGGTGCAGGACGGCCGTTGGGTGCCGATGAAACGCACGGCACTCGCCCTGCATCACCTCGTGCGCACCCGATTCCGGACGGATGCGCTGCAACTGGTGACCTTCGGGCGTTATGCCGAGGCCGTGGACATCGGTCAGCTGACGGCGCTGGAAGGCGTGTGGGAACAGGGCACGAACCTGCACCACGCGTTGCTGCTGGCGGGCCGTCACGTCCGGCGTCATCCCGACGCCCAGCCCGTCGTCCTGGTCGTGACCGACGGCGAACCCACCGCGCACCTCGAACCCGAGGGCGACGCGGAGTTCAACTACCCGCCGCTGCCCAGGACGCTCGCCAAGACCCTGAACGAGGTCGACGCGCTCGCCAGGCTCGGGGCGACGATCTCGGTGTTCAAGCTGGGCGACGACCCCCGCCTGGCCGCGTTCGTCGACATCGTGGCCCGGCGAGGCGGTGGGCGCGTGGTGTCGGCGGACGAGGAAGGGCTCGGGGCTGCGGTGGTGAGCGACTACCTGAAGTCGCGGCGTCGACGTCGGTGATGCGGGCGCCGTTGATGCGGGTGTCGTGGATGCGCGAGTCGTTGATGCGTAGGTACCTCCTCGCGGTGGTGTTGAGCGGCGTGCCGTCGACCGTGCACGCGCTGATGAAGCGTGACGATCTGCTGCGCGCCACACGGGCTGCCGGGTCGTTGGTCGGCGGTGGTGCTCGTGCCGGCGTTGTCGTGCACCTTGCCGTGTCAGGGTTTTGGACGTTCGTACTCACACGGCTGCCGGTGCGGGGTGTAGTCGGTGGGGCGGTGGCCGGGTTGCTGATCGCCGCCCTCGACCTGGAGGTCGTCGGGCGTCACAACGCTCGGATCCGGTCTCTGCCCAGGGTTCCGCAGTGGCTGGATCACGTGGCGTTCGGTGTGCTCGTGGCCGGATCGGGGCGGGTGGAGGGCGGTCAGGCGCGGGAAGTGGCGCTGTAGCGGCACTTCGCCGTTGAAGCAGGACTTCGGATGCCGTCCGGGTGCGGGTGCGTCAGGCGTCGTAGAGCGCGGCCAGCCGGGGCAGGCGGGTGGCCAGTTCGGCGCTGTCGTCGAAGTCGAAGTCCCAGTCCGGGTCGAGCGCGGGGTAGCTGATCCGGAAGGCGTCCTGAGGTAACTGCATGCCCGTCGCCTTGATGTGGGCGTTCCACGCGATCGACAGCGCGTCCTCGCACTCGAACTCCATGCCGGACTCCGCGGCCGCGACGACCGCGGGTAAGGCCGCCAGTGAGTCGGGGTCGGCGAGGGTGGCCGTGTAGGTCTCCTCGCCCTGGGTCACGAGCCAACCGCGGAAGTAGTCGAAGCCGTCGTCCGAGCAGCCGCCGTTGATCAGATAAGCGGCCGCCCACAACGGGTTCTGGTACGAGGCCGTCAGCAGCTCCCACAGGACCTGTTGGGCCGCCACGATCTCGGCAGGCGGACGCTCGGCGAGCAGCGTGGTGGCCGCGGCCGTCACGGAGTACCCGTCGGACGGGTCGACGACGCTCGCTCGGGCGTCGGAGATGAGCTTCCAGAAGGTGTTCGGGTCCACAACTCGAAGCTTGGCAGAGGGGTCTGACAATTTTTGGCGGGAGGCGGGAGGCGGGAGGCGGGAGGCGGGAGGCGGGAGGCGGGAGGCGGGAGGCGGGAGGCGGGAGGCGGGAGGCGGACGGCGCGAGGCGAGGGGCGGGAGTGGCACACGACGGAGCGCGACGGCACCGAGTGGCCGGACTGCGGAAGCGGGACCGGCGGCTGACTTACGAGCCTGGACGTTCTAGGTTGTAGGCATGATCAGGACTCTGTTTCGCTCGCTCGAGGCCGTGCACGGAATGATCTACTTCTCTCCCGAGGCGGAGCAGCGGTACGCGAGTGCCGGGCTCGACCGGGCCGGCGGCTACTTCGCGTCGCGGGCCGCGGCGCTGGGGGCGGTCGGGGCCGAGGTCGTGATCGCGACGTTCTACAACTTCAACCCCGCGATCGTGCGGGCGCGCATCCCGCAGGCGTGGGAGAAGGTGTCGCCCGAGCGCATGCTGGAGCTGCGCTGGGAGGCGGCGGACGAGGCGCTCGCGAAGGTGTTGCCGGACGACCTCAAGGAGATCAACGAACTGGCGCGGCGTGCGGCCGAGCGGTCCAAGGACATGTTGCACGGACGTCCGTTGTTCGCCGCGCACGCTGCGTTGCCGTGGCCGGACGAGCCTCGGCTGCAGCTGTTCCACGCGCAGACGTTGTTGCGTGAGTTCCGGGGTGACGGGCACCTTGCTGCTCTCTTGCGGCACAACGTGACTGGTATCGAGGCGTTGGTGCTGCACGTCGCGACGGGTGACTATCCGGCTGATGTGCTGCGCAAGACGCGTGCGTGGTCCGAGGAGCAGTGGGCGGCGACGGTCCAGGACCTGCAGGCGCGTGGGCTTGTGGGCGAGGACCAGCTGCTCACGGAGAAGGGGCGCGAGCTGCGGCAGGGCATCGAGGACGACACGGACCACATGGCCGCGCCGGCCTACGACGTCCTGTCCGACCAGGAGAAGCAGCGGTTCGTCGAGCTGGCCGCGCCGTTGAGCAAGGCCGTGGTCGACGCAGGGATGAGCCCCGGCCGCCGCTAGCGAAGAGCGAAGAGCGAAGAGCGGAGTCCGGTCTGCGGCAGGCGGGCCGGACTCCGGCATGAGAGCTAGTCCACGCCGTCCCGTTCGGTCGACGCGAGCGCCTTTTCGGTGGCCTCGTCCTTGCCCGCCCGGTGCTTGCCGGGATGGGTCAGCGAGAAGTGTGCCTCGTCGCGCATCCGCTCCACCATGTGCGGGTAGTGCAGCTCGAACGCCGGACGCTCCGAACGGATCCGCGGCAGTTCCTTGAAGTTGTGCCGCGGCGGGGGTGAGGTCGTGGCCCACTCCAGCGAGTTGCCGTAGCCCCACGGGTCGTCGTCCGGAGCCGGGTCGCCGTAGCGGTAGGAGCGGAACACGTTCCACACGAACGGGAGCACGGACGCGCCGAGCAGGAACGCGCCGATGGTCGACAACGTGTTGAGGAACGTGAAGCCGTCCGAGGGAAGGTAGTCGGCGTAACGGCGTGGCATGCCCTCGTTCCCCAGCCAGTGCTGCACGAGGAACGTGCCGTGGAATCCGAAGAACGTCGTCCAGAAGTGCAGCTTGCCCAACGGTTCGTCGAGCATCCGCCCGGTCATCTTCGGGAACCAGAAGTAGATGCCCGCGTAGGTGGCGAACACGATCGTGCCGAACAGCACGTAGTGGAAGTGCGCCACCACGAAGTACGTGTCGGACACGTGGAAGTCGACCGCGGGCGAGGCCAGCAAGATGCCGGTGAGGCCACCGAAGAGGAACGTCACGAGGAAGCCGATCGAGAACAGCATCGGCGTCTCGAACGTCAGCTGCCCCTTCCACATCGTGCCGATCCAGTTGAAGAACTTGATGCCCGTCGGCACCGCGATGAGGAACGTCATCAGCGCGAAGAACGGCAGCAGCACCGCACCCGTCGCGTACATGTGGTGCGCCCACACGGCCACGGACAGCATGGCGATCGCGAGAGTGGCGAACACCAAACCCTTGTAACCGAACAACGGTTTGCGGCTGAACACTGGGAAGATCTCCGTCACGATCCCGAAGAACGGCAACGCGACGATGTACACCTCGGGATGGCCGAAGAACCAGAACAGGTGTTGCCACAGGATCACGCCGCCGTTGGCCGGGTCGAACACGTGCGCCCCGAGGTGCCGGTCCGCCGCCAGGCCCATCAAAGCGGCCGTGAGGATCGGGAACGCCAGGAGGATCAGCACGGCCGTCACGAGGATGTTCCAGGTGAACACCGGCATCCGGAACATCGTCATGCCCGGCGCCCGCAGGCACACGACGGTGGTGATCATGTTGACCGCGCCGAGGATCGTGCCCAGACCGGAGATCGCCAGGCCCATGATCCACAGGTCCGCGCCGACGCCCGGCGAGTGCACGGCCGACGACAGCGGGGTGTAGGCGAACCAGCCGAAGTCCGCCGCGCCGCCCGGCGTCACGAACCCCGAGACGGTGATGATGGCGCCGAACAGGTACAGCCAGTACGAGAAGGCGTTCAGGCGCGGGAACGCGACGTCCGGCGAGCCGATCTGCAGCGGCAGGATGTAGTTCGCGAAACCGAAGAGGATCGGCGTCGCGTACAGCAGCAGCATGATCGTGCCGTGCATGGTGAACAGCTGGTTGTACTGCTCGTTCGACAGGAACTGCAGGCCCGGCCGCGCCAGCTCGCCGCGCATCAGCAGCGCCATCACGCCGCCGATCAGGAAGAACACGAACGACGTGGTCAGGTACATGATCCCGATCTGCTTGGGATCCGTCGTCTTGAACAGCTGCAGGAAGAACGAGCCCTTCGGCCGTGCGCGCGCCGCCCCCGGATGGGGGACTACGGGCGTTGGCTTGATCGTGGTCATCGCGCCTCCTCCGTGCCAGAGGTGAATCGTCCTCCCGGTCAGACCGAGGGGCAATCCACGACGAGCACCGCACTGGTCACCGGAGCCACCGGAGCGCCTACGGAGATGCCGCTGACCTGCACGTAGTAGGCGCCGGGGGCCAATTCACCGAATCTGATCGACATCCTCTCGGAGATCGCCGGACTGCGCGATTCGACCTGTTTGCCGTTCTCGTCGACCACCGCCACCTTCAACGCCCGCGCCGGGGTGTCCTTCAGCTCGACGGTGACCTCCAGCGTCTCCCCGGTCAGCGCCAGGTCCGGCACGGTCACCTGGGGCTCGGTCGTGACGACGTTGCGCGGGACGATGGGTTTCGCGGTCAGGAACGACTCCACGGCGTCCAGCACGGCGGCGTTGTCCTGCAACGACGTGTGCTGCTCCGTCACGCGGTGCAGCGTGTTCGAGTCCAACGCCAGGCCACGGCGCGCGGCCCCGAGCATCGGCACGGTCGCATCGCCATACAGGTCGTCGCCCTCATATGTCCGATAACAGGTGACCTTGCCGTCCGCGACACGTGCTGTGGTGGCCGTGGGCTGCTTACCGCCGAGGATCGCGTACGTCTTGTCGGCGAACGAGTCGGTCAACGCGCCGTGGAACGCCATCGCGTCCGAGACCATCTTCGTGTCGAGCTCGGGCAACGACACCTCAGTGGTCTTGAGCAGACCGCCGGGAGACTCGATGCACGCGTACTCGGGCAGCAGCTGGTGCAGCGACGGCATCGACCGCGCGAACTCCGTCAGGTCGACCGCCAACGGCCCGAGCCCCTTGCGCACGCCGTTGACCAGCTGGTCCAACGCCGCGGCGGCGCCGCGGTACGGCGTGCCCATCGTGATCAGCTTCGCTGTCCGCTCGGCCATCCCGCACTGCTCGATGCACCACCGAGCGACCAGCCCGCCCATCGAATGGCACACGAAGCTGACTTTGGCGTCCGGTCCGATGCGGTCGAGCATCTCGTCCACCCGCCGCGCCAGCAACGCGCCGTTGTAGCGGTTCGACAGCCGCCAGTCATAGGCGAAAAGCAGCAGGTTGCCCTTCTCGACGGTGTAGCCGAGCGAGTTCATCCTGCGCGTCACCCGGTCGTAGCCCTTCAGCGGCGTCCAGATGCCCGGGAGGACGTGCAGGTCCGCCATCAGCCCGACGGGCTCGACTCCGTCGCCGGGGTGCTCGTCGCCGATGCCGGCCGGGAGCTTCAACCTGTGCAGGCTGCGGCCGAGCGTCAGCACCGCGCGCAACGCGGCCTTGCCGGACACCTCCCACACCATGCCGTCGGAGTTGCGCAACGTGCTGCCGAGAATGCCGGGCAGGACGACGACCAGGTCGCTCATCTAGGACTCCTCGGCGAGCTTGCGGATGAGGGAGAGCAGCGCGAGGTTCGCGGGCACCAAATAGGTCAGCTCGTGGATCCACGCCAGCCGTTGACCGGCCGCGGGCAACGCCAGACGCTGGTCGCCGGCCCGAGCGCGCGCGACCACCTTGTACAGCGCCGCCAACGCGTGCGGCTCCAACGCCGTGACGGCCTGCGTCAGCGCTTGAGGTGACGCACCGGCGGCAAGTCCGCGCAGGATCTCGGTCACGCGCGCAGGGTCGTCGACGGCGTCCAGCACGAGGTCGAGCACGTCGGCGTCCTCGTCGGCCAGCAGCAGCAACGCGTGCACGGGCCGGTTGTCGCGGACGTTCTTCAGCACTTCCTTGTCCAGCAACTCCTCCCGGCGCGTGGCGAGCAGTTCACGACGACGTGCGGGCGTCGCGTCCACGAACTCGTCCGCGAGACTCGCGAGCAGCCACGGCCGATAGGCGAGCACGACGCCTTGCTGCTGCGCGGTCGCCCGGCGCGCCTGGATGACCTGCGCCTCGATCAGGCTTGTGCCGTACAACGCCTCCGTGACAGCGACATCCGCGTCCGTGGACAACAACTCGGGGTGTGCGAGCAGGATCGTGCGTTCCTCGGCATAGGAGCGTGCGAACACCCATGAGCGTGCGGTCCGCAACAACGCACGGTCGACCGAGAGCCAATCCGGCGTGGTGTCCCACGGCCACGGACCCGAGTCGTGGTGGCGGCGCGCGATGTCGTGCACGTCGTGGATCGCCTGACGCGACTGGCCGACGTGCGTGAGCGCCTGGCACAGCCACTTCGCCGCCGCCGGGTCGCCGGCCCTCGTGGCCGCCGCCCGCAGCATCAGCAGCGTCGCGAGGTGGGGGCCGTTGAACCGCGCCGTCACCCGTTCCCAGGTCTCGTCGACGATCTCGGGCTGCTCGAGCCCCGCGCAGACCGTGTCGAGCGTGAACAAGGCCGCCGCCAGCGTCGACAGGCGGTCCGTGTTCTCCGGCAGCAGGCACACCTCGACGGTCCGCAGGCCGGTGGCGAGCGCCTCGCGGGGCTTGTCGGCGTCGCGCTGGCGGCGCATCAGGTTGTGCAGCGCCTGACCGTGCACCGGCAGCCCGTCGGCGAGGTCAGCGGCCTGCCGGGCGGTGTTCAACGCCGCGTCCGTGCGCGTGACCATGCTGTACGCGACGCTCAGGCTCAGCGCCGCGTCGGCGAGCTGGGGCCGGAACGCGGCGTGCCGGCCGAGCGTGCCGCTGATCTCCGCGGCCTGCCGGGTCATGCTGTCGGCGTCGGAGAGCCGGCCCAGCGCCAGGTAGTCGCGGCTCAGCTCCACCAGCGCGCTGACCAGGTCCGCGAGGAACACCGGGTTCGTCTGCGCCAGCGAGTAGTAGAGCTCGACCGCGAGCTTCGACCGTTGCATGGCCTCATAGCGCAGACCAGAGTCGCTGCACCGTGCGGCGAGACAGATGATCGCGCGCGCAAGCGGTGCATCGGTGTCCACGGCCGCAACGGCGTCACGCGCCGTGGACAGCGCGTCCTGCCTACGTCCCAACATCGCGTAGACCTCGCTCAGATCCACCAACGCCCCACTGAGGTGCGCCGCGTACGTCGGGTTGTCACCGCCGTGCGTCGTCGTCTTCGCGATGCGTTGTGCAAGCCGTTTGTGCGTAAGGCTTTCCGCCGTCGTCGGAGTCGACGCCACCAGCTCGCGGTACCGCACAGCGGCCTCTTCGGCGGGTGCCACGGCCTGCTGGAGACGTCCGGCCTCGCGGAACCGCCGGCCGAGCTTGTTCAGCACGAAAGCCAGGTCCGCCAGGTACATCCGCAGTGCCGGCACGAGAGCGCGGAAGTGCTCCGCGGCCTCTTCGAGCGGTGCGATGGCCTCGTCGCCTCGACCCCAGTGCATCAGTTCGCTGGCTGCCGTCGTGGCCGCGAGTGCGATGTCCGGCAACAACATCCGGTTCATCACCGCGAGTGCGCGCAACCCGTCCAGCGCCCGCGTACCCGCGTGCCCGCAGTGCCGCCACGCGTACTTCCACAGGTAGCCCGGCACGTCCGGCGGCACACCGGCCTCCATCCGCTGCCGGTACAGCTCGATCAGCGCGCACGCCACCTTCTCGGCGTCCGGCGCGAACACCTCGTCCCGGCTCGGTGCGAACGGCGGCCGCAGGTGGTCCGCGAACGTCTGGTGCGTCAGCTTGAAGACCGCCGTGCCCTCCTCACCGTCCTGCACGACGTGACGGCCCAGTTCGGTGAGCACGGCCGTGATGTCGTCACGGGTGAACTCCTCGCCGGTCAACGCCTGCGCCACGGCCATCCACTCGGCCTCGGGGAACCCCGCGCCGTAGCTCCACGTCAACGCCGTCAGCAGCGCACGGGCAGAAGGCACCTTCTCCAGCTCACGGTCGAACGCCGCGTCCAGCGACAGCTTGAGGTCCGCACCGCCGTCGGCCAGCACCTGGTCCGTGACCATCCACGCGGTCAGGAACGGCAGCTTCGCCAGCTCGTCCACGGTGGACTGCTTCGCCGTGGGGCCCAGGCGCGCCATCACGTACTCGCGGACGTCGGTCTCGCTGCCGGTGTCGTCGAGGTTCAGCACCTCGACCGGCGACAGCTCGGTCAGCAGGGGAGCGCCACCCGCGACCCGGTGCGCCTGGCGGGTCGAGACGATCACGACCGCGTGGCTCGCGAGCTTGGTCAGCAGCGACGTGGCGATCGAGAACGACTCACCGCGCGCCTCGTCCAGACCGTCGACGACCAGCACCGGAGGCTCCGCCAGCGCGCTGACCACACCGACCAGCTCGGCCGCACCCCGCCGTGGACCGTCGGGTTCGGGGATCAGGCCCGCGCTGACGAGCTGGCGGCTCAGCAGGTCGGCCACGCGGGCCGCGTCCATCGCGCGGGCGTGCACGGCCGCGTCGACCGAGCAGGGACCGGGGTCCGCGTGGCGGAACGGCGGCCCGGCGGTCAGCAGCAGGTCGCGCTCGGCCGGGTTGGACAGGCTGACGACTCGGCCGACGACCGCGGACTTGCCGGTGCCCGGCGACCCGGTGACCACCCGCAGGCCGGCGACCCCGGACCTCACCCAGCTCACGACCTTGTCGACCTGGGCGGTGCGGCCGGTGAACCACGACCTGTTGTCCGTGGAGTCGCCACCGCGAGCCGCGAGCAAAAGGTGCTTCACGACCGTGTTCGCGGCGTAGAGGGGGTTCGGCAGCATCGGCTGAGCGGACCCGTACTGCATGAAGCGCGGCCGTTGGACGTCGCTGTCCCACGCGTTCAGCAACGCCGTACCGACCGCACCGCCGTCGACCAACGCGATGCGGTCACTCCACCGCCGTGCATCCTCATCGGCCGTGGGACCCGCACGCAGCAGCTTGCGCAGCTTCCCGCCGAACAGGCCGTCACGGGCTGTTTCGACGCTCGAACACGACACCAGCACACCCGCCCAGTGCACTTGGCCCGCCAGCAGCTCCTCCTGGGTGGCGGCGACCGTGCGGACGGCCTCGTCGAGCTGGGCGCCCGAGTAGCAGGCGTCGACGATGATGAGCACCTGGTGCGCACCCGACGCCGCACACCACAGCGCGAACTCGTGCAGCATGATGCCGTCGACCGCGCCGTCGTTGTCCCTGGCCAGGAGCCTGAGGTTGCCCGCGACGGGGATCGCGTGCCCGCTCCACAACGCCACCAGCGCGCCGCCGTCCTGCGGTTTCTGGCGCAGGGCCTTCATGTGCGCCCGGATGTCGGCCTCGGCCGGGTCGGCCAGGGGTTCGCCGTCGTAGCCCTTGAGCAGCGCGCGCAGCTCCCGCACGTCGCTCACGGCGTGCTGCAGCGGCTGCACCAGCTCGTAGGAGCCGACGCCGATGCCGACGAACCTGCCTCTGACCCTCTCCTGCATGCGTCACTACCCCCTGTCCAGACGTCGCCTGTGGTGAAGGGGCGTTACGGCGCTTAACTCACATGGCGTAGCCGGGATGTGGGCCGGGGCGCACGCGCAGGGGTGCGGTGCGGTGTCCAGGCCGCCGGGGCAGCGCGCCGCGACCGGTGGCGCGTTGGAGCCGGCGTGTGTCGCGTGGCCGCCACTCAGGGCGTCATGACCGGTCGTTCGGCTCCGTCGAGTCCGGCGACTCCTTCGGCAGCTCCAGGTTCGTGTTCTTCTCCAGGAACCTCAGCAGCTCCACCGGGAACGGCAGCACCAGCGTCGAGTTCTTCTCCGCCGCCACCTCCACGATGGTCTGCAGCAGCCGCAACTGGAGCGCGCCGGGCGTGGACTCCATGGTCCCGGCGGCCTCGGAAAGCTTCTTGGACGCCTGCAGCTCGCCGTCCGCGGTGATGATTCGGGCGCGGCGTTCGCGTTCGGCCTCGGCCTGGCGCGACATCGAGCGCTTCATGCTCTCCGGCAACGCCACGTCCTTGATCTCCACGCGGTCTATGTCGATGCCCCACTCCAGCGCGGGGGTGTCGATCATCAGCTCCAGGCCCTGGTTGAGGCGCTCGCGGTTGGACAGCAGGTCGTCCAGCTCGCTCTTGCCGATGATCGACCGCAGCGACGTCTGCGCCACCTGCAACATCGCGAACCGGTAGTCCTCGACGTTGATGACGGCCTTCGCCGGGTCCTGCACCTTGAAGTACACGACGGCGTCGACGCGCACGGTGACGTTGTCGCGCGTGATGCCGTCCTGCGCGGGCACGGGCAGGGTGACGATCTGCAGGTTCACCTTCCGGAGTTGGTCGACCCCGGGAACCAGCATCGTCAGCCCTGGCCCGCGCACGCCCTGCCGCAGCTTGCCGAACCGGAACACCAGGCCCTGTTCGTACTGCTTGATCACTTTGGCGCTCATCGCGAGACCGAGGCCTCCGAGCGCGACCAGCCCGCCGAGGATTTCGAAGAAGACCATGAGACCCCGCCTTTCAGCGGCGAATGCCCTTGATCTCCAACGGTACGCCTGGGGTCTGACAATTCTCAGCAGCTCAGGACCGGGCTAGCCCAGTCGGCGTGGTCGTGGGCGTTGCCGTCACCTCCGTCCGTCACCCGGAACGTCAGCACCGTTGCTCCAGACGTGTCCACGGAGATGGGGACGGCTGCGCTCTGTCCCGTCAGCACTGGGCTTTGGTAGACCGATCGGCTGTCTTTCAGGATCTCGAACCGGACGCTGCCGCCACCGTTCGTCTCGTCGTCGACACCGATGGTGGCGGTCAGCGTGCCGCACCTGCCGCCGGTGTAGACCTGGAACTCCGAGTCGGCGTGCACGCCGACCCCATGATCGAACCGGGCGCCCCGGATGCTCATCGGGTTGCCGTCGCCCGCCTGGGCCTCGCCGTTGCTGCGGTCGCGTTCGACCGGGCCCCAGCCGTTGCGTTCGTCGAGGAACTCCAGCGCGGAGACCGGGGCTTCACCCTGCGGAGGACGCGGGGTGGCGGTGAAGTCCCGGGTCAGGCTGGACGTCGCCTTGCCCGTGCTGATCTCCGCGAAGACCGGGCGGGTGCCGGTGTCCCCGCCCTCGCGCTTGATCGTCACCTTCGCGCTGCCGCCGGAGAGGTCGACCGTGCCCGGCGTGGCGGACCAGTGCTCGGGCGCGGTCAGCCTGGCCGTGGTCGTGCCGGGGCAGGGCTTCGTCACCACCAGTTCGGCCTCGACCTGCTCGCCCGGTTCGAGGACGGTGTCGGTGGCACGCAGTTCGGCGGTGGGCGCGCAGTCCACCCGGTTGCCGAGCTTGCCCGTGGACGCCTCCACGGCCGTGAGCGGGCGCAGCAGCACGGAGTACGCATACTCGTTGCCCGCCTCCACCTGGTACTGCGGCAACGGCTCGTGGAACGTCTCGCTGACGCCTGTCACACGATGCGCCGCGTGCAGGGTCGTCCAGCCGTCGTTCTTCTTCAGAGCGAACGGGTACGCGGCGCGGTCTAGGTCGTCGTACTGCGAGACCCGCACGTCGAGATCGCCCGCGACGAGCAGGCCCGCACGGCCGTTGGACAGTGTCGCCCAGCGCGTGTCCGCGTGGTTGCCGTAGTCCTACGGCTTGTAGTAGTCGTTGAACTCCCGATCCACAGTGGACTGGTAGACACCGATGGGGTTGCCGGACTTGCGGTCGTCGTAGTTCTCGCCCGGACCGCGGCCGTACCAGGTGAACTTCTGGTAGTCCGCCGGAACCTCGAGGGTGAAACCGATGCCGGGCAGGTAGCTCAGGTCGCGCATGCGGTCCCGCGCGGCGACCCGGTGGCCCACGTTGATCTCACCGTCACCGGTGACGCGGTAGGTGAAGGTCTGGCCGAACGACGCGTCCCGCACCCCCTGGGCCGCGGACTTCGCGGTGATGACCGTGTCAGCGGCGTTCTGGGTGACCGTGACGCTCGACGGCGTGGTCTTGAGGCGGTCGAGGCCGTTGCGGTACCAGGAACCGTCCTCGCTCATGAACTCGTTGGACAGCGGTGCGCGCCACGCGTCGAGCTCCGGGCCGGTCTTGAGCAGTTCGGCGCCCCGCACGCGCATCGAGGTGAGCGTGCCGGACGTCTTGCTGACGACGTAACGGAAATCCTTGCCGGACACCACGATCTCGTCGCCGGTCTCGGTGGTCGTGAGCTTGCCCAGGGCGGACGGCGTGTGCAGGCCGGCGATCTGCGTGCCGCCCAGCGGGAACTGGGCGACGCCGACGTCGTTGCCCTGCCGGTCGACCGCGCGGACGGTCAGGTGACGGTCGGTCTCGGCGCTGAAGTCCGGCAACGTGGTCGTGCCCGGCCGCAGCCTGCCGCGGTGCTGGGCGATGGTGCGGCCGTTGTCCTGGACCTGCCAGCGCAGTTCGAGGTCGTCGGTGCCGGTGAACTGGCGTTCGCTGACGGTCGTGAGCCTGTTGTCCGCGAACGAGAACCGGATGGGGGAGTGGACCGCCATCAGTTCGGTGGTCTCCGGCTGCGGCCTGCGATCCGCCCACACCACGCCGTCGACACCACCGGTGCCGGCGCCGTAGGACTGCTTGCGTCCCTTGTCCTCCAGCTTCTCGAAGTCGAGGGCCAGCACGGCGGTCTTCTCGGGATCGGCGGCGAGTTCGGCCTCGGTCAGCGCGCGGTGGTAGATCCGGACCTGGTCGATCGCGCCGTGGGCCATGCGGGTGCCCACGTTCTCCTGCATTGTCTCGGCGTTGCGGCCGATGTTGACCGGCCAGTGCGACCAGTCGACCGTGCCGGTGTGGTCCGTCGTCGCGACCTCGCGGCCGTCGATCAGCAACCGCAGCCTCGTGCCGTCGAACGTGCCGGTGACGCGGTGCCAGTTGCCCTGGAAGTCCGCCGGGACCGTCGCACGGACCGTGCGCCAGGTACCGCTGTGGACGAAGAACTCCAGCGTCGTCGCGTTGGACATCTTCAGCGCGTACTGGTGGTCGCCCTTGGAGATGACGGTGAAGTCGCCGGTCCAGGTGTCGGGCTTGACCCAGGCGTCCAGGGTGAGGCCATCGGTGACCTCGTCGAGCTTGCGGTCGCGGTAGACCTCCACGAAGTCGTCGAGCCCGCTGAGCCGCAACGCTTTGCCGTGCGGTCCGTCCACCTGGGACGGTTTGCCGGACAGGTACGAGAGGATGCCGTTGGCGTCGTCAGGTGTGGTGTGGAGCGGTAGGGCGATGTTCTGCTCGGCCCAGTCCCAGATGAAGCCGCCCTGCACCTGCGGATAGGCGCGCACGACGTCCCAGAACTCCTTGAAGTTGCCGAGGCTGTTGCCCATGGCGTGCGCGTACTCGCCCATGATGATCGGCTTGGTGGTGGTCTTCGCCTTGGCTTCGAGGCTCGCGGGCGACGGGTAGCGCGGACCGGCCACGTCCGCGAACGGCGCGTCGCCGTCCGGCACGTTCGGCTGGTGGTAGAGCGGGCGTGTGTCGTTCTTCCGCGCGTACTCGGCCATCGTGTAGTGCGCCTTGCCCAGGCCTGCCTCGTTGCCCGTGTCCCACATGACGACGCTCGGGTGGTTCTTGTCGCGCTGCATCATCGCGACGAACCTGTCCTGGAACGCGTCCTGCCACTCAGGGCGTTCGGCGAGGCAGTTGGCCGGGCAGCCGTCGTGGTGGTGGGTCTCGATGTCGACCTCGTCGGCGATCATCAGGCCGTTGCGGTCCGCGAGCTCGTAGAAGTACGGGTCGCTCGGGTAGTGCGAGGTGCGGACGGCGTTGATGTTGAACCGCTTCATCAGCTCGACGTCTTGTTGCTGGTCGGCGCGGGTGACGTGGCGGCCGCCGCGGACGCTCGTCTCCGCCCGGTTCGTGCCGCGGAAGACGACGCGCTTGCCGTTGATCTTCAGTTGCCGGTCGGCGATCTCGATCTCGCGGAACCCGACGGGCTGCCTGCCGGTCTGGACGACGCGACCGTCCCTGATCAGCTCGATCCTGAGCTCGTGGACGTTCGGCGTCTCGTCCGTCCACTTGAGCGGGTTCGCGACCCTGCCGTCCTGGACGGCGACCTCACGGCCTCGCGGGTCGAAGAGCCTGGTCCGGACGGTGTGGCCCGCGGCAGGGCCGCCGATCTTTACGTCGGCGGTGATCGTGGCGTCGCGGTACTGGGCGTCCAGATCGGTCTTGATCGTCACGTCGGCGAGGTAGGTCCTCGGCGTCGAGTAGAGCCAGACCTCGCGGAAGATGCCGGAGAACCGCCACTGGTCGTAGTCCTCCAGGTGCGAGCCGGAGCCCCAGCGGTGGACCTGGACCTTCAGGGTGTTGCGGCCGGGCTTGAGCTTCGAGGTGATGTCGAACTCCGCCGGCGTGTAGCCACCCTGGTCGTAGCCGACGTACGCGCCGTTGACCCAGACGAAGTATCCGCTGGTCACGCCCTCGAAGCGGACCAGCGTGCGGTCCCAGTCCGCGGGCAGGTCGAACGTCTTCTCGTAGACGCCGGTGGGGTTGACATCGTGCGGGATCCTGGGCGGGTCGTCCGGGTACATCTCGGTGGGGATGTTGCGGAACATCGGGTGGTCGAGGAAGTCGGTCTGCCACGTGTGGGGCACCTCGACCGTGCGCCATCCGTCCGGGGTGTCGCGGACGTCCTGCGGCTTGTCGAACATCCTGAGGCGCCACTCGCCGTCGAGGCTCAGGCGGCGTTCGGGTTTCAGGTCCGGGTGCGGGGGTTCCTGGTGCTCGCCGGTGAGTCTGGGGTTCTCCAGGTACGCCAAGACGTCCAGGGGTTCGGCGTGTGCGGTTGCCGGGGAGAGTGAGAGCGCTACCACCGTGGCTACGACGACACGAAGCATGCCTTCGGAAGCTAGGGGCGCCGGCGTGACGCCGTCAACGGATGTCCTGCCTTTCTGTCCGAACGTGGCCGTCCCGACAGCCGGAAATCACGCTCCACCTGCCGGCACGCGTTAGTGTCGGATACATGCAGACCTGGTCATCGATTCCTGTGCCGCGGGTTCCGGGGGACCCCCGCCCGCTGCGGCTGTTCGACACGGCTACGGGCGAGGTGCGCCCCACGGCTCCAGGAGACACCGCCAGGTTGTACGTCTGCGGGATCACGCCGTACGACGCGACTCACCTCGGCCACGCCGCGACCTACCTCGCGTTCGACCTCGTGCACCGCGTGTGGCTCGACAACGGCCACAACGTGCACTACGTCCAGAACGTCACCGACGTCGACGACCCGCTGCTGGAGCGGGCTCTTCGCGACAAGGACGACTGGGTGGTGCTCGCCATGCGCGAGACGGCCCTGTTCCGCGAGGACATGGCGGCCCTGCGGGTCCTGCCGCCGCAGGACTTCGTCGGCATCGTCGAGGCGATCCCGGAGATCGTCGAGGTCGTCGCGAAGCTCGTCGCCGACGGCCACGCCTACCGTGCGGACGACTCCGAATACCCCGACATCTACTACTCGCACGACGCCACGGGCCGTTTCGGCTACGAGTCGAACTACTCCTCCGAGGAGATGCTCCGGCTGTTCGCCGAACGCGGCGGCGACCCGGACCGAGCGGGCAAGCGCCACCCGTTGGACGCGCTGCTGTGGCGCATGAAGCGTCCCGGTGAGCCGTCGTGGCCGTCCGAACTGGGCGACGGCCGCCCCGGCTGGCACATCGAGTGCAGTGCCATCGCCCACAACCGCCTCGGCATGGGCTTCGACGTCCAGGGCGGCGGCTCCGACCTGATCTTCCCGCACCACGAGTACTCCGCGGCGCACGCCGAGGCCCAGACCGGCCAGCACCCGTTCGCACGCCACTACGTGCACGCGGGCATGATCGGCCTCGACGGCGAGAAGATGTCGAAGTCGCGCGGCAACCTGGTCTTCGTCTCGAAGCTGCGCGCCGAGAAGGTCGACCCGAACGCCGTCCGCCTGGCGCTGCTCGCGGGCCACTACCGCGCCGACCGCCCGTGGACGCAGGCGCTGCTCGACGAGGCGCTGGTCCGCCTCGACAAGTGGCGCCGGGCCGCCTCGCTCGACACGGGACCGTCCGCTGTGGACACCGTGACGAGGCTGCGCGACCACCTGGGCAACGACCTCGACACGCCGAAGGCGTTGGCCGCCATCGACGCGTGGGCCGACGAGGCGTTGGCGCACGGCGGGTCGGACAGGCACGGGCCGTCGCAGATCCGTACGGCGGTGGACGCGCTTCTGGGCGTGGAGCTCTAAATCTGCCCGCTGGTGGCGGCTCTCGGTTCAAAGCCGCCGCCGGCGAGGCCGCAGGTGTGAAAGCCACTCGCGGAGTGGTTCGAGGCGTGAATGGAAACCGCCCCCGGGGCGGAAGCGCCGGGGGCGGTCTCGTTCATCGGGAAGACGCTCAGACGTCGAGCGTCCAGTTGTTCAACGTGCCGGTGTCGAGGGACGCGGCGTCACGGACCCGCAGCGTCCACGTGCCGTTGGCGGCCTCACCAGAGAGGTTCTTGGTGTAGGTCTCGTTGATGTTGTCGGCCGAGCCGCCGGACCGGTTGTGCAGGTTGACGACCGTGCCGTCGGGAGCGACCAGGTCGACCACGAGGTCGCCCTTGTAGGTGTGCGTGATCGAGACCTTGATCGACGCCGTGGCCGACGCGTTGCCCGCGCAGCCGGAGACGACGATCGTGCTGGTCACAGTGGTGTTGTCGGGGATGCGGACCGGGGTCGAGTTGGTCTTGGCGTCACAGCTGCCGCCGACCGCGCTGACCACCCACGAGAACGTGGCCGTGCCGGTCTTGCCCGCCGAGTCGGTCACCGTCGCGGTCACCGTGTAGGTGCCCGCCGTGGTCGGGGTGCCGGAGATCGCGCCGGAGGCGTTCGCCGACAGACCGGCCGGGAGACCGGAGACGGACCACGTGTACGGCGCGGTGCCGCCCGAGGCCGACAGCTGCAGCGACGCCGGGGTGCCGACGGTGGAGTTCTGCGTGCCGGGGTTCGTCACGGACGGGTCGCCCGGCTGGCCGCCACCGAAGAGCGTGTACAGCAGCTTGTTCGGCGTGTTGGCGCCGACGTTGGTGATCTTGTTGGGCGTGGAGGCGGCGTTGATGCCGTTCCACACGGCGGCGGGGGAGTCGGTGGGGTGCGTGGCGAGCCACAGGGCTGCCGCGCCCGCGACGTGCGGGGCGGCCATCGACGTGCCGGAGATGTTGTTCGTCGCCGTGTCGTTGGTGTGCCACGCCGACACGATGTTGGAGCCCGGAGCGTAGATGTCCGTGCAGGAACCGTAGTTCGAGAACGACGAACGCGCGTCGGTGTTCGTCGAGGAGTTGACCGTGATGGCCTCGGTGACGCGTGCAGGCGAGGTGCTGCAGGCGTCGGTGTTCGAGTTGCCGGAGGCGATCGCGTAGGTCACGCCGGACGCGATGGAACGGCGCACGGCCGCGTCCAAGGTGGCGTCCGCGCCGCCGCCGAGCGACATGTTGGCGACAGCGGGCTTGACCGCGTTCGCCGTCACCCAGTCGATGCCGCCGACGACACCGGCGGTGGTGCCGGAACCGCCACAGGTCAGCACCTTGACGGCGACGACCTTGGCGGCCTTCGCGAGGCCGTACTGCGAGCCCGCGATGGTGCCGGCGACGTGCGTGCCGTGACCGTTGCAGTCGCTGTTGTTGCCGTCACCGGAGGTGTTGGTGCCCCACGTCGCACGGCCACCGAACGTGGAGTGCGTCGTGCGCACACCGGTGTCGATGACGTACGCCGTCACGTTGGACGCCGTGGTGTCGTACTGGTAGCTGTTGCTCAGCGGCAGGTCGCGCTGGTCGACGCGGTCCTGGCCCCAGGACGGGGGGTTCTGCTGGACGTCGAGCGCGTGCACCTCGGCGTCCTGCTGGACGTACGCGACCTTCGGGTCCGCGGCGAGCCTGGCGGCCTGCTGGGCCGTCATCTTCACCGAGAAGCCGTTGAGCGCGTGCTGCCAGACCTGACCGACCTGGCCGCCGTACTTGCTCGCCAAGCCCGGTGCGGCGGCCCTCGACGCCGTGTCGGCCTTCAGCGAGACGATGTAGCTGTCCTTCACGACATCGGCGCGGTCGGCGCCGAGAATCGTCCCCACGTTTTCTTGAGCAGATGCGGCCGGAACCACAGCGGCTGCCAGACACATGGCGGCAGCGGCTGTGAGTCCCGCACTCAAGACTCTTCGCATGGCAGGGTTCTCCCTCGTGCAGGGAACAGGGTGCCAGCACGCTAGCGCGAAACCGCAGGTCAGAGGGATACGCCGTCGAGTGCGAACTGTTGACAGATTTGACATTTCGTGTCAAGACGAATGGTCGCTCTGCGTCACGGAAATAGGCCGGGAGAACGCATTTGGTTTCCCTATATCAACCCGAACGCCGCGAGGTCCACCCCTCGAACGGCCCTACTGTCCGGTAGGCACGCCGAAGTAGCGTCCCCCAGACGGAGGAACGAACTGATCGGGCAGTTCGCCGCCTGGGGACGCCATTCATCCGGTGTCGTACGTGCTGTGTTGCAGCACAGCTGATCTCCTCATCGCGGTTGCCCGGTCCGGCGTTACACCGGCCCTGCAGAACCGAAGGAACAAGGAGAATTGCCTATGAAGCGCATGGCTGTCGCAGCTGTGGCCGTGTTGGCTGGTGCTCTCGCGACGACGGTCTCCCCTGCCGCCGTCGCCGCCGGGGGACCGTCCGCCGACCTGCTCGCCGCGATGCAGCGCGATCTCGGACTCGACGCCCGGCAGGCGGCGGAGAGGCTGCGCCAGGAGAGCGCGGCCGCGGTCCTGCAGCGGGTCGTGGAAGGCTTCGCCGGCGAGAGCTTCGGTGGCGCGTGGTTCGACGCGTCGACCGGCAAGCTCGTCGTGGGCGTGACCGACGCGGCCAAGACGGACCGGCTCCGCAAGCTCGGCGCGGAGCCCCGCACGGTCGCGCACAGGGCGAGTGACCTCAACGCGGCCAAGGCGAAGCTCGACGCGTCGCAGGCCCCGTCCGAGGTCACCGGCTGGTACGTCGACACGAAGGCGAACGCGGTCACCATCACCGTGAAGCGCGGCCAGACCCAGGCGGCGCGGTCGCTGGTGGAGAAGGCGGGCACCCTCGCGAAGGTCGTCGAGACCGACGAGGCGCCGCGGCTGTTCAAGGACACCCGCGGTGGCGACGCCTACTACATCAACAACGCCGGACGCTGCTCCGTCGGCTTCTCGGTCGGGGGCGGCTTCGTCACCGCCGGGCACTGCGGTTCGCCCGGTGACGCGGTGACCGGTGTGGACAGGACGGCGATGGGCGAGTTCGCGCAGTCGTCCTTCCCCGGCAACGACTACGCGTTCGTCAGGACCAACTCGTCCTGGACGTCCACGGCCAAGGTGAACCACTACGGCGGTGCCGACGTCGTCGTGTCCGGTCACACCGAGTCCGCGGTCGGCGCCTCGATCTGCCGTTCCGGCTCGACCACGGGCTGGCACTGCGGCGAGGTCCAGGCGAAGAACCAGACCGTGAACTACCAGGAGGGCTCGGTCAGTGGCCTCACGCGCACGAACGTGTGTGCGGAGCCCGGTGACTCGGGTGGCTCGTGGGTCAGCGGCACGCAGGCGCAGGGCGTCACCTCGGGTGGCTCCGGCAACTGCACCAGCGGCGGCACGACCTACTACCAGCCGGTCAACGAGATCCTCGACGCTTACGGCCTGACTCTCACCACGGGCTGACGCAGTTGATCGTCGGGGGCGGCACCTCAGTGGTGCCGCCCCCGTTGGCATGCTCGGACCGTGCTCGACGACGGGACGATGGACATCGACATCCTGATCAGGCCGCTGGACGAGGACGTCCAGAGCCGGATCGGGGACGCTGCGGCGTGGCCGGGGTACGCCGGGAAACTGCGGGACGTGCTGGACATCTGCATCCAGGCCTGCGGTGGCGGCTCGTTGCGGATCTCCGGGCTGGCGCAGAGCGGGCCCCTGCCCAAGGACCAGACGTGGCTGCGCGAGGGGGTGAGCGTCCCGGCCGGCCGCGCGGCCGAGGTGTTCGTGGAGATGATGGGCCGGTCGGACGGTGCGACGTTCAGCCTGGTGGGCGGTGACGTGCTGCGCACCGAGGTGACCGGCGCGGGGTTCGACCTGTTCCTCGCCGATGCCGGGTGGTACGCGGTCGTGCCCCGCCCGGACGGCGTGCTCCGGAAGTGGGAGGACCCGGCGCGGGCCGGGTGACGCGCCTACCGGTCCTGGCGTTCTTCCAGCCACTTCTCGCGGTGCACGCGCCAGCGGTCCAGCATCGTGCCGAGCTCGCTGTGCGCGAACCGGAAGAACTCGCGCGTCTCGTCCAGCCGCGACCCGGCCTCGGAACCGGCCCCGAGCGCCGCGACGCCCTCGCCGAGCACCTCGTCGATCATCACCAGCATCTGGTCCTTGCGGAACGTCGCCTCGTACCAGACGTTGTCGCGCATCCGGTAGACGTCGCGGCGTGATCCGGGCTCGCGTTCACGGCTGACGATCTGCACGGTGGTCAGGTAGCGCACCGCCCCCGACACGGCCGCCGGGGAGATCTGCAGGAGGTCGGCGATCTCGGCCGCGGTGAGCCGTCCGGAGTCCGTCGTCAGCAGGGCCGCGAGGATGCGAGCCGGCATGCGCGGTACGCCGGTGTCGGCCAGGATTCCGCCGAACCGTTCGACGAACTGGCTCACCGCCTGCGTGTCACGCTCCGTAGCACTCGTCACGGCGGCATCATCCCTTTCGTCAGCCGATCGGGCAAAATTTACATGCTTCACGAAGTTGTGAAAGAAGTGTAGCTTACCGGCCATGACATCCGCGATATCCGTGTCGGGCCTGGTGAAGACCTTCGGCCCGACGCGTGCACTGGACGATCTCAACCTGGACGTCCAGACCGGTGAGGTGCACGGCTTCCTGGGCCCGAACGGCTCCGGCAAGTCGACGACGATCCGGATCCTCCTCGGCCTGCTGCGTGCCGACTCCGGCACCGCGCGGCTGCTCGGCGGCGACCCGTGGAAGGACACCGCCGTCCTCCACCGCCGCCTCGCCTACGTCCCCGGCGACGTCAACCTCTGGCCCAACCTGACCGGTGGCGAGGTCATCGACCTGCTCGGACGGCTCCGCGGCGGCCTGGACAAGGCCCGTCGCGCGGAGCTCCTGGAGCGCTTCGAACTGGACCCGCGCAAGAAGGGCCGCACCTACTCCAAGGGCAACCGGCAGAAGGTCGCGCTGGTCGCCGCCCTGTCGAGCGACGTCGAGCTGCTGATCCTCGACGAGCCGACCTCGGGCCTCGACCCGTTGATGGAGGCCGTCTTCCAGGACTGCATCAACGACGAACGCGAGCGCGGCCGCACCGTGCTGCTCTCCAGCCACATCCTCGCCGAGGTCGAGGCGTTGTGCGATCGGGTGAGCATCATCCGCAGCGGCCACATCGTCGAGACCGGCACGCTCGCGGACCTGCGGCACCTCACCCGCACGTCCATCTCCGCCGAGCTCGCGGGCCCGCCCAACGGCCTCGCGGACCTCGCCGGTGTGCACGACCTGGTCGCCGAGGGCAACCGGGTCAGGTTCGAGGTCGACTCGGACAAGCTCGACCCGGTCCTCAAGCAGCTCGTGTCGACGGGTGTGCGCACGCTGACCTCCCAGCCGCCGACGCTGGAGGAGCTGTTCCTGCGCCACTACGAGGACGCGAAATGATCGGCACCGGGAACCTCGTGCGGCTGGCGTTGCGCCGCGACCGGATCCTGCTGCCCGTCTGGGTCCTGTTCCTGGTCAGCGTCACGTACTCGACCACGACCGCGCTCGAGGAGCTGTACGCGACGGCCGAGTCGCGCGCACTGCTCGGTGTCACCGCGAACGCCAACTCCGCCTTCCTCGCGATGCTCGGCCCGCTGCACGACTGGTCGTCGCTCGGCGGTCTGGTGGTGTGGCGCTGGGGAGTCTTCTCCGGCTTGTTCATCGCGATCATGGCCATGCTCGTCGTCACCCGGCACACGCGCGCAGAAGAAGAGGCGGGCCGCACGGAGCTGATCGCAGCCACGGTCGTCGGACGGTACGCGCCGCTCGCCGCCGCGGTGATCGTCGCGGGCGGCACGAGCCTGCTGATCGGCCTCCTCCAGGCGCTGGCGTTGATCGGCAAGGGCCTCGATGCGGGAGGTTCGTTCGCGTTCGGCCTGTCCACGGCATCGGTCGGGCTCGTGTTCACCGGCGTCAGCGCGCTCACCGCGCAGCTCTCGGAGAACTCACGCGTGTCCAACGCGCTCGCGGGCGGGTTCCTCGGCGTCGTCTACCTGCTGCGCGCGGCGGGCGACGCGGCGGGGGAGTCGGGGCCGCAGTGGCTGACCTGGTTCTCACCGATCGGCTGGACCGAGCACGTGCGGTCGTTCGCGGACGACAGGTTCTGGGTGCTGCTGCTCCCGCTGGCCGCGTTCGTGCTGCTGGTGGGCGTCTCGTCGGCCATCGTGAGCCGCCGCGACGTGGGCCTCGGTCTGCTCGCCGCCCGGCTCGGGCCGCCGCAGGGCACGATCAGCAGTCCGTTCGGGCTCGCGTGGCGGTTGCAGAAGGGCTCGCTGATCGGCTGGTCCGTCGCGTTGCTCGCGGTGGGCGTGATCTACGGCAGCGTCGCGCAGGCCGTGGGGCAGATGGTGCAGGACAACCCGACGCTCGGGCAGATCGTCAGCAAGATCGGCGGGGCCGACGCGATGGTCGACGCGTTCTTCGCCACCATCACCCAGCTGCTGGGCCTCATCACGTCGATCTACCTGGTGCAGGCGATCCTGCGGCTGCGTTCGGAGGAGACGTCGTTCCGCGCGGAGCCGATCCTCGCCACGCCGGTCTCGCGCTGGGGCTGGGTCGCGTCGCACGCGGTGTTCGCCCTGGTCGGCGGCGCGGTCGTGCTGGCAGCGGCCGGACTCGGGCTCGGCCTGGTCCACGGCCTGCAGATCGACGACGTGGGCACGGTCCTGCCGAAGATGCTCGGCGCGGCCCTGGTCCAGCTCCCCGCCGCGTGGGTGATCGCGGGCGTCGCGCTGGTCCTGTTCGGGCTGTTCCCGCAGCTCACGGGCGTGAGCTGGGCGGTGGTGTCGGTGGCGCTGGTGCTCACGCTGCTCGGTCCGGCGCTGCAGCTCGACCAGTGGATGATCGACATCTCGCCGTTCACGCACGTGCCGAAGTACCCGGACATCACCTTCGGGCCGCTCGCCTGGCTCACCGGGGTCGCGGTGGTGCTCCTGGTGGCGGGGTTCGCCGGGTTCCGCCGGCGCGACCTGACCACGTGACGATCGCGGGCACGGTGACCAGCAACGCCGCCGGGACGAGGAAGGCCGGCAGCGGATGCGACTGGTAGAGCGGCACGAACGCCAGCGGGGCCGCGGCGGCGCCCATGAAGCGCAGTGACTGCACGACACTGACGCTGCCGCCCCTGTTGGCGCTGCCGCTCTGCAGCACCAGCGCGTTGAGGCTCACCAGCACGCCCTGCGCGGCGGCCCCGGTCAGCGCCCACGCGACGACCGCGACCGCCGCGATCGGCGTCGTGCCCACCGCCGCCACGAGTCCCGCGCCCAGCGTGGCGCCGACGACCACGGTGGTGGCGGCACCGAAGCGGTCGATGGCCTTGCCGATCTGCCGCGCCGTCAGGAACCCGACGATGCCGAAGCCGGTGAGCAGCAGCCCGCGTTGCCCGGCGCCAAGACCGAACACGTCGTCGAGCCGGAACGCCACGAGGAACGACAACCCGCCCAGGCACCCCCAGCAGACGAACGCGATCAGCGCGGGCCGCAGCGTGCTCGGCACGAACGCGCTGCGCAGACTCGCGTCGCGTTCCGGCTCGCCGTCCGTCTCCGGCACGCCGAGGATCGCGAGCCCGGCGGCCACCACGGCGATCACAACGAACGCGAGGCGCCAGTCGATCTCGGCGGTGAGCCCGCCGACGAGCGGCGCGGACGTCTGCCCGGCGGCCTGCATGGACCCGAACAACCCCAGCGCCCGGCCGAGCTTCTCCTTCGGCGTCGACGCGGCGATCACGGCCAGCAGCACCGGTGTCGTGAACGAGTTCGCCGCGCCCTGCAACGCGCGGGAGGCCAGCAGCAGCTCAAACGTCCAGGAGCAGGCGGCCAGCACGGACGTCAGCGCGTAGGCGACGTAGGCGATCCGGACAGTCCGTTGTGGACCCCAGCGCTGCGCGAGCGTGCCGGAGGCCAGCATCAGCACCGCGAACGGCACGAGGTAGTACGTCAGCGTCGAGGCGGCGGACCCCGCGGACCGGCCGAAGCTGTCGCCGATCTCGGGCAGGATCGAGGTGGTCACGGCGCCGCCGAACGGCCCGATCACAGCGCCCGCGTACAACCCGGCGCGTGCCAACCGTCCCAACGGGCACCTCCGCCGATCACCCTAGAGCGGCGAGCGGCGGAGAACGCCGAAAAGTGGTTGTTGTCGCTAACTTTCTGCGGCCGAGAGGTCGCCGTGGGCGGGAATCACCCGGAAGCCGTCCCGGTCCACATCACCGAGACGGCTCCTGACCTGCGTGGAAGTGGCGCTAGCGCGGACCGGCGGACGGCCAGCCCGGACCACGGCCGCGGCGGCGCAGGTAGCGCTCGAACTCCGCGGCGATGTCGTCACCCGACGCCTCGGTGATCTGCATGGCCGCGTCGCCGCGCTCCTCGAGGGCACGCACGTAGTTGCGCACGTCCTCGTCCTCGTCGGCCATCTCGGTGACCGTGCGCTCCCACTCCTCGGCCTGTTCCGGCAGCGCGCCGAGCGGGACCTCGATGTCGAGGACCTCCTCGACCCGGTGCAGCAGGGCCAGCGTGGCCTTGGGGGAGGGCGGCTGCGAGACGTAGTGCGGCACGGCGGCCCAGAACGAGATCGCCGGGATGCCCGCCTGCACGCACGCGTCCTGGAACACGCCGACGATGCCCGTCGGGCCCTCGTACTTCGAGTGCTCCAGACCGAACTTCTCGGCGGCGTCCGCGTCGTAGGCCGTGCCGGTCACCGGTACCGGACGGGTGTGGGGCGTGTCCATGAGCAACGCGCCCAGCGTCACCACCGTCGTCACCCCGAGGGCGTCGATGTGGCCCAGCAGTTCGGAGGCGAACTTGCGCCACCGCATGTTCGGCTCGATGCCGTGCACGAGGATCACGTCCACGTCAGAACCGGGAGGCCGGCACACCGACAGCCGCGTCGTCGGCCAGTCGACCCTGCGGGTGACCCCGTCGACCATGCGCACGCTCGGGCGCGTCACCTGGAAGTCGTAGTAGTCGTCCGGGTCGATCTCGGCGAGCGGGGTGGCGTCCCAGGTGAGTTGCAGGTGCTCGATCGCGGTGCTGGCGGCGTCGCCGGCGTCGTTCCAGCCTTCGAACGCACAGACCATGATCGGAGCCGTGAGCGGGATGCGCGGGTTCGAGGGGGTCGGGGATTCCTGGGACGGATCGTTCACCGCGCCAGACTACGGGTTCGGCCGGTCAACTCATCGTAGGCTTGGCCCATGCGTGATCGCGGAGCGTCGCCGTTGCTGGAAGCGCTGGTGAGCCGGGTCGTGGTCGCTGACGGGGCCATGGGCACCATGCTCCAGGCCGCTGACCTCTCCCTCAACGACTTCACCGGTCTGGAGGGCTGCAACGAGATCCTCAACGTCACCCGTCCGGACGTCGTGAAGGCCGTGCACCGCGGTTATCTCGAAGCCGGTTGTGACGCCGTGGAGACGAACACGTTCGGCGCGAACCTCGCGAACCTGGCCGAGTACGACATTCCGGACCAGATCTTCCACCTGTCCGAACGCGGCGCGGCGCTCGCACGCGAGGTCGCGGACGAGTTCAGCACCTCCAGGCAGCCCCGGTTCGTGCTCGGGTCGGTCGGCCCGGGAACCAAGCTGCCGACGCTCGGCCACGCTCCCTATGCGACGTTGCGCGACGCCTACCAGGAGCAGTGCAAGGGCCTGCTCGTCGGCGGCGTGGACGCGGTCGTCGTCGAGACCTCGCAGGACCTGCTGCAGACCAAGGCGTCCGTCATCGGCGCCAAGCGGGCGATGGCCGCGGAGGGCCGGTTCGTCCCGATCATCGCCCAGGTGACCGTCGAGACGACCGGCACGATGCTGCTGGGCTCGGAGATCGGCGCCGCCCTCACCGCGCTGGAGCCGCTGGGCATCGACCTGATCGGCCTGAACTGCGCCACCGGCCCTGCCGAGATGAGCGAGCACCTGCGGACGCTCTCGAAGCACGCGCGCATCCCGTTGTCGGTGATGCCGAACGCCGGTCTGCCGGAACTGGGGCCGCACGGCGCGGTGTATCCGTTGTCGCCGGAGGAGTTGGCCCAGGCGCTGGCCGGGTTCGTTCGTGAGTTCGGTGCGCGGCTCGTCGGTGGCTGCTGCGGCACGACGTCCGAGCACCTGCGCCAGGTGGCCGAGGCGGTGCGCGACCTGGGCCCGTCGTCGCGGCGGCCGAGGCCGGAACCCGGAGTGTTCTCTCTGTACCAGGCCGTCCCGTTCAAGCAGGACGCCTCGGTGCTGATGATCGGCGAGCGCACGAACGCCAACGGCTCCAAGGCGTTCCGCGAGGCGATGCTGGCGGAGAAGTGGGAGGACTGCGTCGAGATCGCGCGCGACCAGACGCGCGAGGGCGCCCACCTGATCGACCTGTGCATCGACTACGTGGGTCGCGACGGTGAGGCGGACATGCGCGCGCTCGCCACCCGCCTGGCCACCGCGTCGACGTTGCCGATCATGCTCGACTCCACCGAACTGGGGGTGCTGCAGGCCGGTCTGGAGTGCCTCGGCGGCCGGTGCGCGGTCAACTCCGTCAACTACGAGGACGGTGACGGCCCGGACTCCCGGTTCCAGAAGATCATGCGGCTCGTCTCCGAGCACGGCGCGGCCGTGGTGGCGCTGTGCATCGACGAGGAGGGCCAGGCCCGCACGGCCGAGTGGAAGGTCCGCGTCGCCAGCCGGCTGATCGAGGACCTGACTTCCCACTGGGGCATGCGGGTCAACGACATCATCGTCGACTGCCTGACGTTCCCGATCTCCACCGGCCAGGAGGAGGTGCGCCGCGACGCGATCGAGACGATCGAGGCGATCCGTGAGCTCAAGCGCCGTTTTCCTTCCGTGCAAACGACTCTGGGCCTGTCGAACGTCTCCTTCGGACTCAACCCCGCCGCGCGTCAGGTGCTGAACTCCGTGTTCCTGCACGAATGCGTGCAGGCGGGCCTCGACACCGCGATCGTGCACGCGTCCAAGATCGTGCCGATGGCGCGCATCCCCGACGAACAACGCGCGGTGGCGCTGGACCTGGTCTACGACCGCCGCCGCGAGGGCTACGACCCGTTGCAGAAGCTCATGGAGCTGTTCGAGGGCGTCACGACGAAGTCGAACTCCGCGACGCGTGCTCAGGAGCTGGCCGCGCTGCCGTTGTTCGAACGCCTGCAGCGCCGCATCGTCGACGGCGAGCGCAACGGCCTGGAGGCCGACCTCGACGCCGCCCTGGACGAGCGCCCGGCGTTGCAGATCATCAACGACACGTTGCTCGCGGGCATGAAGACCGTCGGCGAGCTCTTCGGCTCCGGCCAGATGCAGCTGCCGTTCGTGCTGCAGTCCGCGGAGGTCATGAAGACCGCCGTCGCGCACCTCGAACCGCACATGGAACGGTCCGACGACGGCGGCAAGGGCCGGATCGTGCTCGCCACCGTGAAGGGCGACGTCCACGACATCGGCAAGAACCTCGTCGACATCATCCTGTCCAACAACGGCTACGAGGTCGTGAACATCGGCATCAAGCAGCCGATCACCACGATCCTGGAGGCCGCGGAGGAACACCGCGCGGACGCGATCGGCATGTCCGGCCTGCTGGTCAAGTCGACCGTGATCATGAAGGAGAACCTCGAGGAGATGAACTCCCGGGGTGTCGCCGCGCGGTGGCCGGTGTTGCTGGGCGGTGCGGCCCTGACGCGCGCGTACGTCGAGAACGACCTGACGGAGATGTACTTCGGCGACGTCCGCTACGCCCGCGATGCCTTCGAGGGCCTGCGGTTGATGGACGCGATCATGGCGGCCAAGCGCGGCGAGACCCCGCTGGTGGATTCCGAGGCCCAGGCGAAGGTGCTGGAGCGCAGGGCCCGCCGCGAACGGTCGCTGAGGATCGCGGCGGCGCGCAAAGCCGTTGCGGGGGAAGAAGAAGTCGTGACCGGCCGCTCCGACGTGGCGGCGGACAACCCGATCCCGGTGCCGCCGTTCTGGGGCAGCCGCGTGGTGAAGGGCATCCCGGTCGCGGACTACAGCGCGTTGCTGGACGAGCGGGCGACGTTCATGGGCCAGTGGGGCCTGAAGGGCGCGCGCGGTAGCGGCCCGACCTACGACGAGCTGGTCGAGACCGAGGGCAGGCCGCGGCTGCGGTACTGGATGGATCGCCTTGCCACGGAAGGTGTTCTTGCCCATGCCGCCGTCGTCTACGGCTACTTCCCGTGCGTCTCCGACGGCGACGATCTGGTCATCTTGCAAGAGCCCTCGGTGGACGCGGCCGAGCGCTTCCGGTTCAGTTTTCCGCGCCAGAAAAGGGATCGGCGGCTGTGCCTGGCCGACTTCTGGCGGGCGAGGGAGGCCGGCGAGGTCGACGTGATCGCGTTCCACCTGGTGACGATGGGCCAGCCGATTGCCGACCACGCGAACGAACTGTTCGCCGAGAACGCGTATCGTGAGTACCTGGAAGTCCACGGACTGGGGGTCCAGCTCACCGAAGCGCTGGCCGAGTACTGGCACAAGCGGGTCCGCGAGGAACTCGTCTGGCCCACCGGCGGCACCGTCGCCGCCGAAGACCCCGCCGCCGTCGAGGAGTACTTCGAGCTCGGCTACCGCGGCGCCCGTTACTCGTTCGGCTACGGCGCCTGCCCCGAGATGGAAGACCGCAGGCGCGTCGTCGAGCTCCTCGACCCGTCCCGCATCGGGGTCACCCTGTCCGAGGAACTCCAGCTCCACCCGGAACAGTCCACCGACGCCTTCGTGGCGCACCATCCGGAGGCGAAGTACTTCAATGTCTGACCTGCACGCTGTCCTGTGGGACATGGACGGGACGCTGCTGGACTCCGAGAAGCTGTGGGACATCCCGCTCTACGAGTACGCGGAGAAGCTCGGTGGGGTGCTGACGCTCGAGACCCGTGAGCGCATGGTCGGCAGCAACGTGCCCACCACGATGCGCCTGCTGTTCGCCGACGTCGGCATCGAGCCCACCGAGGCGGACATGGCCGACGGCGCCGCGTGGATCTCCCGCCGCACCGAGGAGGTCTTCCGCGCCGGTCTGCCGTGGCGTCCGGGCGCGCAGGAGGCGTTGAAGGCCGTGCGCGCGTCCGGTGTGCCGATGGCCCTCGTGACGTCGACCGAGCGGTCGCTGACCGAGGTCGCGCTGGACACGATCGGGCGGAACCTGTTCGACGTGACCGTGTGCGGCGACGAGGTCGACGGGCTGAACAAGCCGCTGCCCGAGCCGTACCTGAAGGCGGCGCGGCTGCTGGGCGTGGACGCGGCGCGGTGCGTCGCCATCGAGGACTCGCCGACCGGTGTCGCCGCCGCGGTGGCCGCCGGGTGCACCGTGCTCGTGGTGCCCTGTGACGTCGAGGTGCCGACGGGAGAGCGGCGGGTGTTCCGCGACTCCCTCGTCGGCGTCGACTCCGAGGTCCTGCGGGCCCTCTAGACGGAGGCCTCGGCCACGCGTGCTTCCGCCTTGCGCGTGGCCGGGTCGACCAGCAGGCCGAACACCACGCCGATGCCGACGTAGAGCGTGGCGAGCTGGGCGAGCGAGCTGAGGCGGAACTGCCACAGCACGTTCACCGGCATGTCCGCGGGGATCGTGTCCGGCGGCGCGGGGAACGCCAGCAGCACCACCGCGGTGGCCGCGGCCACCGCGAGCAGCACGGCCGTCGTCCGCACCGGCTGCGACTGCGCGCGCAACCGCTCGGCGAGCCAGCTCGCGGCCCACACGATCACCAGGCCGGCCACCACCACACCGAGGTAGAGCGCGGTCCGGTAGTTCACCGTCTCCGGGTCGCCCACGGCAGGCGGGTTGGCCGGGTACTTGAGCCACGGCAGCAGCGCCACGGCACCGAACACCGCGGCACCGAACGCGAAGCTGCGGGTGAACGGCGAGCTGCCGGCGAACCAGCGCTTCGACAGCGCGTAGGCCGTGGCGAACACCAGGCCCACGGCGATGCCGACGATCACCACGCCGAGCATGCCGCCGACGATCTGGGCGCCGCGGCTGACGAGCTCGTCCTCACCACCGTGGGAATGGCCGGCTTGTTCACCGGCGGGTGCGCGAGCTTCCTCGACCGCGAGCGCGGCACGAATCGGGATCTCGGTCACCAGGAGCTGCACCAGCGCGGAGGCGACACCGGCGATACCGCCGGCCGCGATCCCGCGCAGGGCAAGGGACTTGTACGTCACCATCTGCTTGATCCGCTCGATCGGATCAGTGGCAGGGGACGCCGAGGGCGTGACGGCCGTCGTGGAAGAACTCGTGCAGCAACTCGGAACCCGCGCCGAGCGCGAGGCCGTTCTCCTGCAGGACCAGGTAAGTGACGATCAGGCCGAGCAAAGAAACGGCGAAGGCCCATTTGGGCACGCGGACGGCGGACAGGCTTGCTGCGGGGCTCGTCATGACGGGCTCCTCCATACCTCGTGGAAGTCAACTCTCCTTGCGGCGCCGCAGCCGGTCTCCTGACTCCCGGATCAACGCTGCCCCCGCGTCTTCCCAGTCCCGGCGGGGACCAGTGACGTGCTCGGCGGGGATCGCTTCCCGGTCACAGTGGCGAGGACCGCGCCGGATTCTCACCGGCTTCCCGTCACTGCGGCGGGTGCACCGTAAGTTGAGCGGCGGGTTATGCACAACCGGCCATAAGAGTTGTTGCGTTGCTCACTTCACGAGTGGACAGTCGCCACACTTCCCACCTGCGGCGACGCGGTAATAAAGACAACACGACCGACGCCGGAACGTGACCTCGCCGGGAAATGTCAGGAATTCTCCCGCCTGTTCGAACGGCGGCGCGCTCATGAGCCGTTCGCCGCGTTCTTCCGCTTCCTCCGCGGTGAGCATGCGTGCGCGGACAACCATTTTGAGCGCGCCCGCGACGTTCGACATCGCGTTGCCCCACAGCAGGCCACTCGCCACCGGGGTGACGACTTGCACCGCCTCCACCACGGGGGCGAGCGCCTCGGCGGCGGGCGGGCCCAGTCGTGGCTGGTCGATGCGGACGCTCAGGCCGTTCGTGACGTGGTGCTGCCACCACAGGTTCTCCGGCCGCACGTCGATCGGGATGTTCGCGGCCGTGAGCGGGCTGAGCAGCCTTGCCGTGTAACTGAGGAAGAACAGGCTGGCGGCGACGCGTGGTTCTTCCGCTTTGTACCGGATCGCGATGGCGTCGATCGTGTTTCCGAGCGCCGGGCCTTCCAGAAGTGCCGTTCCCGGGAGCCAGGAGTCGTCCGGACGGCCCACGTCGAGGGCGAAGAACGGGTTGATCCCGCGCACCCTGCGCAGTGCTTCGAGGACCTCGGCGAACTCAGACACGGAAGTTCACGCTACCGGGTGTCTGTGCAGGACAGATCACGTCCATGACCTGGGACAGATCTGACCGCGTTGTGGACGGCGCCCGCCGGGATGGGAGGATGTGGAGCCGTGAAGACCTTCGATTCCCTGTTCGCTGAACTGACCGAACGAGCCGCCACCAAGCCGGAGGGTTCCGGCACCGTCGCCGCGCTCGAGGCCGGGGTCCATGCGCAGGGGAAGAAGGTCCTGGAGGAGGCGGGCGAGGTCTGGATCGCCGCCGAGTACGAGTCCGACGAGAAGCTCTCCGAGGAGATCTCGCAGCTGCTCTACCGCCTCCAGGTGCTCATGCTGGGCCGTGGCCTCACCCTCGAGAACGTCTACAAGTACCTCTGACGGAAGACTTTCACATGCTGCGCGTAGCAGTCCCGAACAAGGGCGCGCTCGCTGAACGCGCCTCCGCCATGCTCACCGAGGCCGGGTACCGGCAGCGGCACGAGCCGCGTGACCTGACCGTGCTCGACCCGAACAACGAGGTCGAGTTCTTCTTCCTGCGGCCCAAGGACATCGCGATCTACGTGGCGTCCGGCGACCTCGACCTCGGCATCACCGGCCGGGACCTCGCGGCCGACTCGGGTGCCGACGACAACGGGTCGTCCGTCGAGGAGCTGCTGGCACTGGGCTTCGGCGGGTCGACCTTCCGCTACGCCGGGCCTCGTGGCACGGACTGGAAGGTCTCGGACCTCGAGGGCAAGCGCCTCGCCACCGCGTACCCGAAGCTCGTGGGCCGCGACCTCAGGGCCAGGGGCATCACCGCGAAGGTGATCCGCCTCGACGGTGCCGTGGAGATCTCGATCCAGCTCGGTGTGGCCGACCTGATCGCCGACGTCGTGGGCTCGGGCCGGACGCTCAAGCAGCACGACCTGGTGCCGTTCGGCGACCCGATCTGCGAGTCCGAGGCGATCCTGATCCACCGCAACGGCTCGGAGGTCACGGCCGCCAAGAAGCAGCTGACGGCCCGCCTGCAGGGCGTCGTATTCGCGCAGCAGTACCTGATGCTCGACTACGACTGCCCGCGCACGCTGCTCGACGCCGCGATCGCGCTCACCCCGGGTCTGGAGTCGCCGACCGTCGCGCCGCTGGCGAACCCGGACTGGGCGGCCGTGCGGGCGATGGTGTCGCGCAAGGAGGCGAACAAGGTGATGGACGAGCTGGCCGCGATCGGTGCGAAGGCCGTGCTGGCCTCGGACATCAGGTTCTGCCGGCTGTGATCACCGAGCACGCCCTGCTGGACGTGCTGCCAGGCTCCGAAGAAGAGTTCGAGTGGGCGTTCGGCGAGGCGCGGGAGCTGATCTCCGCCTCGCCGGGCTTCCGCGGTCTCGAACTGCTGCGGTGCCTGGAGACGCCGGCGCGCTACCTGCTGCTCGTGCGCTGGGACTCGGTGGAGGCGCACACCGTCGGCTTCCGGCAGGGTCCCTCGTACGAGCGGTGGTCCTCGCTGCTGCACCGCTTCTACTCGCCGTTCCCGGTGGTGTCGCACTACGAGAGCGCGCTGAGCACCTCTTCGTCCGTGGTCTGAGCGAAGCTCTCGTACCAGCGGCTGACCGCTTGGAAGTGCTTCGGGGCCAGAACGGCGATCACGGGCGTCCGGAACGTTCTGAGCGACTCCCTGGCCGCCACCGGGACGGCCAGCGTGACGCTCCTCGGTTCGCGCTGGGCGATCCAGTGCAGTGCCGCTCTGGCGGTGACGCCGGTCGCCAGGCCGTCGTCCACGAGGATCACGTCGCGGTCCTTCACCGCGAGCGGTTTGTCGCCGCGGTAGAGGGTGGTACGTCTGCGGGCTTCTTCGCGTTCTTCGTCGCAGGCGCGGCCCAGTTGTTCTTCGGTGAGGTCCAGGGCATTGAGCACTCGCGGGTCGTAGATGGGCTCGCTGTCCGCGGTGACGGCGCCGACGCCGTACTCGGGGTGGCCCGGGGCGCCGATCTTGCGTGCGACGACCACGTCGAGTTCGGCGTTCAGGTGGTTCGCCACCTCCCAGGCGACCGGGACGCCACCTCTGGGGAGGCCCAGGACCAGGGGGTCGCGCCAGGGGAGGTCGGCGAGGCGCGCGGCCAGGGCGCGGCCCGCTTCCTGCCGGTTCGCGAACCTCTTCACAGTCCCGTTGACGCTACGCGCACCTCGTCAGCCGACGCGAGACGGAAGACGGGTGGTGGATGCCGGCTCGCAGGTCGTCCGACCGCTCAGAGCAGCCGGACCGCGTCCGCTCGTCTCGAATCACCAAGCCGCAGCGCGGTGTGATCGTCCGCCTCACCTGGCGGCAGAGGATCTGTCCGTACGCGGTGGGGATGTCGAGGCCGGGCTGGCTGATCTTGCCCTTCGACTCCCAGGTGCGGAACGCTCGCACCATCGCCTCGTCGCCGCGCACGGCCGCCTCCCGGTGTCAGCGTTCGCGCACGAACAGCGCCTGCGCCGTCGAGCCCACCGGCCCCTCCACGTCGTGCACCACGCTGGTCGCGAGCCCCACGCCGTCCGGCCCGATGGTCGTCCGCGCGTCCAACCCGACCCACTCCCCGACGGGGCGGCGGTGCAGGTGCACGGTCAGGTCGGTGTTGATGGCGTACCACTTGCGAATGTCCACACGGGACGAGACGCCGCTCGCCGAGTCGACCACGGAGAACAGCAGTTCCTCCGGTGACGGCTCGGAACCCTCCACCACGGCCACGCGCGGGCGGGCCCACACCTGTGCGTCGCCCGGTGTGAAGATGCCGCCCGACAGGGAAAGCCACTCGACGGCGGCGAGGTAGCCACCGCCCCAGTGCTCGGGGATCTCCATCGGCGCAGCGGATTCCGGCGGTGCCAGGGCGGGAACCTCGCCGCCCGCCACCGAAGTCGTGTCCGAGCCGACGATGCGCCACGCCCGCGCCGTCAGCACGGTGCGGCCTTCGTGGGACAGCGACGCTGCCAGCAACTCGACCGAGCGGCCGGGGCGTTCGACCGAGGTGGACACCGTCAGGTCGGCCACCGGTACGGGGCCCAGCACCTCGAACGTGACGCGTGCCAAGGCCGACGACGGGTTGCCCAGGGCCAGCAGGGAGCGCACCAGCAGTGCGGAGGGCGGGCCCAGGTGCTGGCTGTCCGGGCCCCACGGGCCGACGGTGTGCTCGGTGGAGCGGAACGTGTCGTCGCCCAGGGGCAGGTAGAAGGCCGGCATCAGTCGCGGTCCTGGAGGGTCTCGGCGTCGTCGGGTTCCGGCCAGCCGGGGTAGGGCGGCGGGGTGCCGTCGAACGCGGGGCAGAACGCCTTGTGGTCGCAGTAGTCGCACAGGCGGCCGGGGTTGGGGCGGAAGTCGCCCGTCGGCGCGGCGCGCATGATGGCCTGCCAGATCGCGTCGAGGGTGCGTTCGAAGCGGGCCAGTTCGCCCTCGTCCGGGGTGTAGGCGAGGGCCTGGCGGTCGGCCAGGTACATCAGGCGCAGCTGGCGGGGGACGACGCCGCGCAGCTTCCACAGCACCAGCGCGTAGAACTTCATCTGGAACAACGCCTTCGCCTCGCCCACCTCGCGGGGCGCGGCGCCGGTCTTGTAGTCCACGACGCGGATCTCGCCCGTCGGGGCCACGTCCACCCGGTCGATGTAGCCGCGCAGCAGCACGCCGGACGGCAGTTCGGACTCCACCAGCAGCTCGCGCGACTCAGGCTCGAAGCGCGTCGGGTCCTCCAGGCCGAAGTAGCCGTCGAGCAGCTTCGTGGCGGACGCGAGCCACTCCACCTCCTCGGCGCTGCCCGGAACCTCGAACAGCGTCGCGAACTCCGGGCGCTCGGCCTTCACGCGCTCCCAGGCCGGCTCGATCATCGACCGCGCGCGGCCCGGCACGCGCTCGGCGGCGGGCAACGCGAACAGGTCCTCCAGCACCGCGTGCACCACGGTGCCGCGCACCTGCGCCTTCGTCGGCCTCTCCGGCAGCCGGTCGACCGCGCGGAACCGGTAGAGCAGCGGGCACTGCTTGAAGTCCCCTGCCCGGGAAGGCGAGAGCGCGGGCCTGCGCAACGTGGTGCTCATGGTTCGCACCCTAGGACAGGGGTCTGACAATCCCGGGAGCGCCACCTCCCGGCAGGTACGCCGGTGCACCAGACCGCGAGATCACACCACCCCCTCTACAGTTCTTCCGTGGCCGCGCGGATCAGTGATCGAGTGGGCGGCCTGCTGCTGTTCCGGGTGGCGGGCATCCCGGTGTTGCTCGCGCCGTCGTGGTGGATCGGCTCGGCGATCGTGGTGGCGTTCTACGCGCCGTTCGTCGACGACCTGGCCCCCGGCACGCCGCCGGGCGTCGGGCTGCTGATGGCCGTGCTGCTCGCCCTCTTCCTCGGGTTGTCGGTGCTCGCGCACGAGCTCGGCCACTGCATAGCGGCGCTGCGGCTCGGCCTGCCGGTCAGGAGGCTGCACCTCTTCCTGCTGGGCGGGTCTACCGAGATCATGCGCACGCCCGCCAAACCCGGCCATGAGGGCGCCGTCGCGGGTGCCGGGCCGGCCGTGTCCGTCGGGCTCGCGATCCTGTTCGGCCTCGGCGCGATGGTCATGCGGCAGGACGGCGTCGTGTGGGTGCTGGTCTTCCAGCTCGCCGCCGCGAACGCCGCCGTCGCGATCTTCAACCTCCTGCCCGGCCTGCCGCTCGACGGCGGCCGGATCGTCAGGGCGGGCGTGTGGGCCGTGACGGGCCAACGGGCGACGGGCACGCGTGTCGCCGTGGTCGGCGGTATCGCCGTGGCCATCGCACTGGTGGCGTGGGCGCTGTACGGCGTCGCGGAAGGTGCCCAGGACCGTTGGCTGCGCTTCGGTGTGTGCGTGCTCACGGCGTGGGGAGTCGTCGTCGGTGCGAGGAGCGAGCTCGCGAGCGAACGCCGCCGCACGTGGCCCGCCGGGGTGTCCCTCAACGACCTGATCCGCCCGGTGCTCCAGCTGCCGGCGGAGAGCCCCGTCGCGGACGCCCTGAGCACCTCGGCCGGCCGTGGGGTGGTGCTGGTGCGCGCGGACGGCGTGGCGGCCGGGCTGCTCGACACCGAGGCGGCCGAGAGGCTCGCCGCGGCCAGCCCTTTCGCCCCCGCCGAGCAGGCGGCGGAGCCGATCCTGCCCGAGACCGTGCTGCTCGCCGACGAGCCCGGCGAGGAGATCGTCGAACGCGTCCAGGGCACCGCCGCGTGGCAGTTCCTCGTCGTCGACCTGGAGGGCCGCCCGGCGGGTGTGCTGCGCAGGGAGGACCTGCGTGCGGCCATTGAGAAGGGCGTTTGACACCATTGCGCGGTGATTAGCGCAAGTGGACCGTTCCAGCCGGGCGACCGGGTTCAGCTCACCGACCCCAAGGGACGGCACTACACCGTCGTTCTGGAGCCCGGCAAGGAGTACCACACCCACCGCGGCGCCATCCCGCACGACAAGCTGATCGGTCAGCCCGAGGGCTCCGTCGTGGCGTCGGTGGGCGGCACGAACTTCCTGGCACTGCGCCCGCTGCTGCCGGACTACGTGCTGTCGATGCCGCGTGGCGCGCAGGTGATCTACCCGAAGGACGCCGCGCAGATCTGCATGTACGGCGACATCTTCCCGGGCGCGCGCGTCCTGGAGGCGGGCGCGGGCTCCGGCGCGTTGTCGTGCTCGCTGCTGCGCGCGGTGGGGGAGAAGGGCAGCGTCCAGTCCTACGAGGTGCGCGAGGACCACGCGGTCCACGCGATCCGCAACGTGGAGACGTTCTTCGGCGAGCGCCCCGGCAACTGGTCGATCACCGTCGACGACGTGAAGAACCACGAGGGCGAGGTCGACCGGGTCATCCTCGACATGCTCTCGCCGTGGGAGGTCCTGCCCACGATCGCGAAGAACCTCATCCCGGGCGGCGTCCTCGTCGTCTACGTCGCCACCACCACGCAGCTCTCCGTGGTCACCGAGGCGCTGCGGGAGATGACGTGCTTCACCGAGCCCCACGCGTGGGAGACGCTCGTGCGCCCGTGGCACGTCGTCGGTCTCGCCGTGCGGCCGGAGCACCGGATGATCGGGCACACCGCGTTCCTGCTGACCACGCGCAGGCTCGCGGAGGGCGTGACGGCGCCGAGGCCGCAGCGCCGCCCCAGCAAGGGCTGATCCCCGAACGCCGAGGGCCCCGCACTCCACCGGTGGAGTGCGGGGCCCTCGCGCGTCGGGTCAGTTGCCCTCGAGCTTGTCGATGCCGCAGACCTTCCAGTCGCCGCCCTCTTTGGTGAGCTTGTAGATGATGGCGCCGGACGCGACCTTGCCCGGGTTGGCCGGGTCCTGCAGGCCGGTGAGGTTCTGCTTGAACGTGCCGGTGCTGCCCGACGTCTTGACCTCCGTGACGGTGGCCTTCACGCTCGGGTTCGGCTGGGCGGACTGGGTCTTGAGCTTCGGGAACTCCGCCGAGCACACGATGTCCTTGACGTCGTTCGGGTTGCTGTTGCCCGCGTGGACGCCCTTCAGGATCCGCTCGGTGAACTCCTCGGCCACGTCTTTGGCCGCGCTGTCACCGCCGCTGGACGAGCTTTTCGACGACGGCGTGGCCGGCTTCGAGCTACCGCCCGTCGGGTCCGAGTCCGAGCTGGCGGCCGTCGGCGCGGCGGTGGTGCTGTCCGAGTCGTTGCCGGAGAGCAGGACCGCCGTGATGCCGCCGCCGACGAGCACCAGCACGCCGACGATGACGCCGACGATGAGGCCGGTGTTGCTCTTCTTGGGCGGGGGGCCGCCGAACCCGCCGGGCTGGCCGAAGGGCTGCTGACCGTAGGGCTGCTGGCCGTACGGACCGGGCTGCTGCTGGCCGTGGGGACCCTGCTGCTGGAAACCGCCGCTCTGCGGTCCCTGCTGGCCGAACGGGTCCTGCTGCGGCTGGCCGTACTGGCCGGGCTGCTGGCCGTAGCCGGGGGGCGGCTGCTGGCCGTACCCCGGCTGAGGGGGCTGGCCGGGCTGCTGCCCGTACCCCGGCGGCGGCTGCTGGCCGTAGCCGGGTTGCTGGGGCGGCTGGTTCCCGTACGGGCCCGGCTGCTGTGGCGGGTAGGTCATCGAAGTTCCCCCGAAGAAGGTGTGCGGATCCGGCTGCAGGTCACTTGGGCGGCTGGACCTGGGCAGCCTCGGAGGCGAGCGTGCAGTACTTCCAGTCGCCGGAGATCTTCTTGAACTTGACCTCGGTGTCGGTGACCTTGCTCTGGCCACCGTAGGACAGCTCGACCTTGACCTTCACGGTCGCCTGGTCACCGGACACGGTCGCGTCGCCGACCGTCACCTTGGGCTTGAGCGACTTGGACAGCTCCTCGGCCGCCTTCTGCTGGTCGGCAGGGAGTTGCTTGAACTCCTCCTGCAGCGCCTTGGCCTCGTCGACGACCTCCTTGCAGGCGAGCTTCGAGGCCTTCTCGATGTCGTTGTTGATCGCGAAGTACTCCTTCGCGACGTTCTTGACCTCGGCGGCGTCCCCACCGCCGGCGCCGGAGTCCGGCGACGAGCTGCTGGAGCTGTTCGAGCTGTCACCCGAGGTCAGGAAGACAGCGGTCGCGCCACCGCCGACGAGCACCAGCACACCGACGATGACGCCGACGATCAAGCCGGTGTTGCTCTTCTTGGGCGGGGGACCGCCGAACCCGCCGGGCTGGCCGAAGGGCTGCTGACCGTAGGGCTGCTGGCCGTACGGACCGGGCTGGCCCTGCGGCTGGCCGTAGGGACCGGGCTGGCCGTACTGGCCGGGCTGCTGGAAACCGCCGCTCTGCGGTCCCTGCAGGCCGAACGGGTCCTGCTGGGGCTGGCCGTACTGGCCTGGCTGCTGGCCGTAGCCGGGGGGCGGCTGCTGGCCGTACCCGGGCTGGGGCTGCTGGCCGTGACCCGGCTGCTGCGGCGGCTGCTGCCCGTACGGCCCACCGGGCTGCGGCTGCTGCCCGTAGAGTCCGGGCTGCTGCGGCGGGTAGGTCATCGAAATCCCCCGATGCGGATGAGGTGGTCCTTCTCTGGACATTGTGGTGCCTGGCCGGGCGACTCGCGGGCGAATGGGGTCCATCGACACGCGCGAGTGGTCATGCACACGGTCTGAAGTCGCGCTGGAGTCGCGTTCCGGTCGCGCGAAGGTCGTGTCCGATAACGATTGTGGCAACTCGACCGGAAATCGAGCGCGATGCTCTGCGCTGTCGGGGTGGTGCGCCGGACGCGTCGGTGGAACCACCCGGTTGGCCGCACGCCGTCCGGTCGGACCGGAGGCCTGCTCGCGCGGGCCCTCCGATGGACACGAACGGGGTGGATTGCGGTGCGTGACCACCGAACGGACCAAGAACTGGTCCACCTGGTGGGACGATGGCGGATCGCCGCCCGTCGCCGGGCCGTGAGCCGTACCAGGCGTGTCCACCGTCGCCCGAGCGAGGTCGCGGAGCGTGGGGGCCGGGTGCCCGCACAGGTGCTCCCATGGCCCTCTCCTCGGACTTCTCGCAGGTCGTCTGGCGTGTCGCGGCGCGACTCGCCGGTCGCGGTTTCTGAGACGCACCGTAGCGGGTGGGACGCCGGGCCGGACACCGAGATGGAGCAGTTGACCTCTGTTGGAGGGTTCACCGTTGCACCACACGAGCGAAGATGATGTTGTGAGTACCCCATTTTGTCGGTGATCGCCGGTACCGTAATCGGTACGAACACGGGAGGAGGGTGCCGACATGCAGCACGGTCATCCCGGCAGCCAACCCGATGAGGGTGGCGAGCTGAACCAGGGCAACATTTCTGCTGAGCTGACTGCGCAGATCAGGTTCCTCGAGGACGAGATCGCGTCGTTGCGTCGCAAGCTGACCGAGTCCCCGCGGCACACGCGGTTGCTCGAGCAGCGCTTGGCTGAGGCGACAGAGCGCGTCAGCCAGCTGACCGAGCGAAACACGAAGCTCATAGACACCCTCCGCGAAGCACGAAGCCAGCTGCTCGCGCTGCGTGAAGAGGTCGACCGGCTGGCGCAACCGCCCAGCGGGTACGGCGTCTTCATGGCACGTTTCGACGACGGCACCGTCGACGTCTTCACGTCCGGCCGCAGGATGCGCGTAGCCGTGTCCCCCGCGGTCGAGCCGGAGAAGATCGCCTACGGCCAGTCCGTCCGTCTGAACGAGGCGCTCACGGTCGTCGAGGCCGGCGGGTTCGAGCGTTCCGGTGAGGTCTGCGCGCTGCGGGAGGTGCTGACCGACGACGACGGTCTGGACACCATTTCCCGCGCGCTGGTCGTCGGCCACGCGGACGAGGAGAGGGTGGTCTGGCTCGCCCAGCCACTGCTCGACGCGCCGCTGAAGCCCGGCGACTCGCTGCTGGTCGACTCGAAGGCGGGTTTCGCCTACGAGCGGGTCCCCAAGGCCGAGGTTGAGGACCTCGTGCTCGAAGAGGTCCCGGACATCGACTACAGCGACATCGGTGGCCTCTCCCGGCAGATCGAGCAGATCCGCGACGCCGTGGAGCTGCCGTTCCTGCACGCCGACCTGTTCCGCGAGTACGAGCTGCGCCCGCCCAAGGGCGTGCTGCTCTACGGCCCTCCCGGCTGCGGCAAGACGCTCATCGCGAAGGCGGTGGCGAACTCCCTGGCCAAGAAGGTGCGGGAGATCCGCGGCGAGACCGACAAGCAGGCCAAGTCGTACTTCCTCAACATCAAGGGCCCCGAGCTCCTCAACAAGTTCGTCGGTGAGACCGAGCGGCACATCCGCCTGATCTTCCAGCGGGCTCGGGAGAAGGCGTCCGACGGCACCCCCGTGATCGTGTTCTTCGACGAGATGGACTCGATCTTCCGCACCCGTGGTTCGGGTGTGTCGTCCGACGTCGAGACGACGATCGTGCCCCAGCTCCTCGCCGAGATCGACGGCGTCGAGGGCCTGGAGAACGTCATCGTCATCGGCGCCTCCAACCGCGAGGACATGATCGACCCGGCGATCCTCCGCCCGGGCCGGCTCGACGTGAAGATCAAGATCGAGCGGCCCGACGCCGAGGGCGCGAAGGACATCTTCAACAAGTACCTGACGCCCAACCTCCCGCTGCACGCCGACGACCTCGCCGAGTTCGGCGGGGACCCGAAGGCCTGCATCGAGGGCATGGTGCAGCACACCGTGGAGCGCATGTACGAGGAGTCGGAGGACAACCGGTTCCTGGAGGTCACCTACGCGAACGGTGACAAGGAGGTCCTGTACTTCCGGGACTTCAACTCCGGCGCCATGATCCAGAACATCGTCGACAGGGCGAAGAAGGCGGCGATCAAGTCGCTGCTGGACACCAAGCAGCCCGGACTCTCCGTCCGGCACCTGCAGGCCGCCATCCTCGACGAGTTCGCCGAGAACGAGGACCTGCCGAACACGACGAACCCGGACGACTGGGCTCGCATCTCGGGCAAGAAGGGCGAGCGGATCGTCTACATCCGCACGCTCGTCACCGGGAAGAACCAGGACGCCGGCCGCGCGATCGACACGGCCACGAACACCGGCACGTACCTGTAAGGCTGCTTCATCGAGCCGCCCCGGTCGCGTTTCGCGGCCGGGGCGGTTCGCTGTTCGCGGGCTACTTGAGCAGGCGGAAGCGGGACTGCTCAGCCCAGGCGCGGAGGAATCCGGCCGTGCCGAGCGCTGTCGGGTACGGGCCGCCGGTGACACCCAGAACGCCCGGCAGGCCGGTGGCCACGTGGTCGGCCTGGGTGTCGCAGCCCGCGCTGACGTCGAAGAACCACGGGCGCGGCTGCTCGAAGCGCGTGGAGTGCCGGCGCACGAAAGCCTCGAACTCGCGCAGCGCGGTCTCGGGCACGGACTCCGCCAGCTCGACCACCAGTGTCGGGCCCGGCATCAGCGCACCAGGCCGGACTCGTAGGCCGCGATCACCAGCTGCGCCCGGTCCCGCGCGTGCAGCTTCGCCAGCAGGTTCCCGATGTGCGTCTTCACCGTGCCAGGACTGACGTGCAGCTCGGCCATGATCTCGGCGTTGGACAGCCCGCGGGCGATGAGCAGCAGGACCTCCTTCTCCCGCTCCGTCACCCGCTCCAGCCCGCGCACCACCGGTGAGGCGGGACGGCGGACGAACTCCGAGATCAGTCGCCGCGTCACCGTCGGCGAGAGCAGCGACTCACCGGAGGCCACCACGCGGATCGCGGCCAGCAGTTCGGCGGGAGGCGTGTCCTTCAAGAGGAACCCGGACGCGCCTGCCCGAAGTGCCCCGAAGACGTACTCGTCCAGGTCGAACGTCGTCAGCACCAGCACGCGTGGGCCGTCCAGCAGGCGCGTGGCCTCGATGCCGTCCATCTCGGGCATGCGGATGTCCATCAGCACCACGTCGGGCTCCAGGGAGGCGGCCAGGGCCACGGCTTCGGCGCCGGTGCCTGCCTCGCCCACCACCGTGAGGTCCGGTTCGTGGTCGACCAGCAGCCGGAAGCTGGCGCGCAGCAACGCCTGGTCGTCGGCGATCAGCACGCGGGTCATCGGGTCGGCAGCTCCGCGACGACCCGGAAACCGCCGTCGGGGCCGGGGCCCGCGCTGAACGTGCCTCCGTACACGGCCACGCGTTCGCGCATGCCGATCAGACCGTGTCCCACTCCGAGCTCCCTCACCCCAGGCCCGTCGTCCGCCACGTCGACGCGGACGGCTTCCGGTGTCACGTCTACCGAGACGGTGCACGACGCGGGCGCCGCGTGCTTCACGACGTTCGTCAGCGCCTCCTGCACGATCCGGTACGCCGAGAGCCCGATGCCTTCCGGCACTTCGGTGTCACCGCGCACCTGCAGCGCCACACGCACGCCCGCCAGCGACGCGCGGTCGGCCAGGTCGGCGAGGCCGTCGAGGCCGGGGGAGGGGGCGAGGTCGGCGTCGGCGCGCAGCACCCCCAGGAGGCCGCGCATCTCCGTCAGGGCCGCACGGCTCGTTTCCGAGATGACCTGCAACGCCTCGTAGGCGTGCTCGGGTGAGCGCACGTGTGCGGCGTTGCCCGCCTGCACGGCGATCAGCGAAAGGTTGTGCGCCACGACGTCGTGCAGTTCGCGGGCGATGCGCAGGCGTTCGTCGGAGAGTGCCTGCTCGCCCTGCTGGGCCCTCTCGCGTTCGAGGTAGGAGCGCCGCATCCGGGTCGTGTAGCCGATGATCCAGACGGCGCTCATCGCGGTGAGGACGACGAACACGTTCTCGGGTTCACCGCCGGAGACGCCGGCGATCGCGACCACGGCGAACGCGAGGGCGGCGAGCGACCACCTCCGGGAGCGGTCGACGGCCACGGTGTAGAGCGCGAAGCACACGGCACCGACCGGGGCGCCCAGTGCCTCCGTCGGCAGCACTTGGCCGACCACCACCGCCGCCGTGGCGGCCGTGCTGACCACCAAGGCGGTCACGGGCCAGATCCGGCGGACCGTGACGGGCAGCGCGACGAGGAGGGTGCCGGGGACGACGAGCCACCACGACTTGTCCTGGTGCTCCACCATGGCGTAGCCGACGAGGACGCCGATCACCACCGCGGCGGTGAGGTCGACCAGGTAGAGGTGCAGTCGTGCGATCACGACGACGACGGTAACGAAGCACTCGTCCGAACCGCCTCGGACCACGGTCCGATTCCCGGGATCGGAGCACGGGCCGATCCGCGCGACGCCCGCGAGCGCGAACCTCTTCCGCATGATCGAGGTGCGGAACCTGACGAAGAGATACGGCGACACGACAGCGGTCGAGGACCTGTCGTTCACCGTCCACCCCGGACTGGTGACGGGCTTCCTCGGCCCGAACGGAGCCGGCAAGTCCACGACGATGCGGATGATCCTCGGCCTGGACCGGCCCACGGGCGGCGAGGCGCTGATCGGCGGTGAGCGCTACCAGGACCTGGACCAGCCGCTGCGCCACGTCGGCGCGTTGCTCGACCCCGGCGCCGTCCACCACGGCCGCAGGGCGCTCGACCACCTGCGGTGGATCGCCGCCAGCAACGGCATCGGCGAGAAGCGTGCGGTGGAACTGCTGGAGCAGGTCGGGCTGGGAGGCGTGCGGCACAAGCGGATCAGGGCGTTGTCGCTCGGCATGAAGCAACGCCTGGGCGTCGCGGCGGCGTTGCTGGGGGACCCGAGGGTGCTGATGTTCGACGAGCCGGTCAACGGCCTCGACCCCGAGGGCGTGCGGTGGATCCGCGACCTCATGCGCGGGCTCGCGAAGGAGGGCCGGACGGTGTTCGTCTCCAGCCACCTGATGAGCGAGATGGCGCTGACCGCCGACCACGTCGTGATCGTCGCAAGAGGACAGCTGGTCAAGGAGACGCCGATGGAGGCGTTGACCCGCAACGGTTCGCTGGAGGACGCCTACCTCGAACTCACCTCCGGGAGGGGACTGTGAAGAACGCGCTCGCCGCGGAGTGGTGCAAGCTCCGGACCGTCCGGGCGCCGTACGGGCTGCTCGCCGCGGTCGGCCTGATGATCGTGTTCGGCGCGCTGATCTCGTTCCTGATGGTGCGGGACTACGACACCTCGCCGGCCGCTGAGCAGGCCAGGTTCGCCTCGGCCGACTTCAGCGTGGTGATCACGCCCGTCGTCCAGTTCCTCGTCGCCGCGCTCGGCGCGTTGATCGCGACCTCCGACCCGAGGCTCACCGCGCTGACCGCCGTGCCGGACCGGAAACGCCTGCTGGCGGCCAAGACCGTGCTCGCCGCCGCAGTGGCCGTGGTGGTCGGTGGCGTGACGCTCGCGCTCAGCCTCGGCATCAGCGCGCTGATCATGGGGGACCGGCCCGCGCCGATCGCACCCTGGGAGAGCATCGGCGACGTGCTGCCGTGGGGCGGCGCGGCGGTGCTGTCGATCCTGGTAACGGGCCTGTTCGGGCTCGGGCTCGGCCTGGCGGTCCGGTCGACGGCGGTCACGATCGTGATCATGGGCCTGCTGCTGTGGGGGCTGCCGGCGGTCACGCCCATGCTGCCGGAGCCCTGGAACATGGACGCGTCCGCGGTGATGGTGCCGTATCTGGTGTGGGAGGTCGCGGGCGTCGTCAACGACCCTCCGCTGAGCCCGCTGGCCGCGGTCGCAGTTTTGGGGCTTTACGTACTGGTGACTCTGGGTGCCGGAACTGTGACTCTTCTGCGACGAGACGCTTGACTCGCTCTGGGGGCCGACCTATGGTCATCTATACCTTTAATCGGTAAGGAAACTTCCCTAACAAATCCGCCGCCGGCAGTCCGAGAGGAGACGCTGTATGTCCTGGCAGAAGTCTGTGGTGGCGCTCGCCGCGGCGGTCGTGCTCCCGTTGACCGGTGTGATGGCGGGCAGTTCGGTCGCCGACGCTCCCAGGGGCACCTACGCCGCCGCCGCGCTGCCGCCGGGTTCGCCCGCGGCGGTCAACGGTCAGCTCAAGGTGTGCGGCGTCAAGCTGTGCAACAAGAACGGCAAACAGATCCAGTTGCGCGGCATGAGCACGCACGGCATCCAGTGGTACTCCCAGTGCGTGAAGACCGCGTCCCTGGACGCGCTCGCGAACGACTGGAAGGCCGACATCCTCCGCATCTCGATGTACATCCAGGAAGGTGGCTACGAGTCGAACCCTCGCAAGTTCACCGACATGGTGCACGGCTACATCGAGGAGGCCACGAAGCGCGGTCTGTACGCGCTGGTCGACTGGCACCAGCTCTCGCCGGGCGACCCGAACCACAACACCGCGCGCGCCAAGACCTTCTTCAAGGAGATCGCGCAGCGGCACAAGGACAAGACGAACATCATCTACGACATCGCCAACGAGCCGAACGGCGTGACGTGGTCGCGGGTCAAGACCTACGCGGAGGCCGTCATCCCGACGATCCGCGCGGAGGACCCGGACAGCCTCGTGCTCGTCGGCACGCACGGCTGGTCGACGTTCGGCCTGTCCGACGGCCGCAACATCAACGAGGTCAGCCAGAACAAGGTCAACGCCTCGAACCTGATGTACACGTTCCACTTCTACGCGAAGGACCACCGCGACTCGTACCTCAACGCGTTGCGCACGGTCTCGAGCCAGGTGCCGGTCTTCGTCACCGAGTTCGGTTCGCAGGAGGCCTCCGGTGACGGTCCGAACGACTTCACCATGGCGAACAAGTTCATCTCGTTCATGAAGGAAGCCAAGATCTCCTGGACGAACTGGAACTTCTCCGACGACCACCGCACGGGTGCGGTGTTCAACAGCGGCACCTGCTCCGGTGGCAACTTCGCCGGTGAGGGTGTGCTGAAGGAGGCCGGCAAGTGGGTGCGCAACCACATCCGCACGGCTGACGACTTCTGATCTCCCCGCACCACCGACCCCGGCGGGTCACGTGAACGGCGGTCCTTCGGGGCCGCCGTTCTTCGTTGTGCCGCTTGCCCTTTGGTGCAGTTCGGGCCTCGTTCGTTGACCATCCCGTTGCCGTGCGGGAACTTGCGTGTGTCGCCGCCGCGATGGTCTAGAGGAGATGCGCGAATGGTTTGGCAGAAGTCTGTTCTGGCACTCGCCGCAGCGATCGTGCTCCCGTTGAGCGGTCTCGCCGTGAGCACCGCCGCGGCCGCGTTGCCGCCCGGTTCGCCCGCGGCGGTCAACGGCCAGCTGAAGGTCTGCGGCGTCCAGCTGTGCAACAGCAGTGGCAAGGCCGTCCAGTTGCGCGGCATGAGCACGCACGGCATCCAGTGGTTCAACGGCTGCAACAAGTCCCAGTGGTGGGACGCGCTGCAGAACGACTGGAAGGCCGACTTCGTCCGCGTCGCGATGTACGTCGCCGCGAAGGAGGGCGGCTACGAGACGAACCCGCGCAAGTTCACGGACCTCATGCACGGCTACATCGAGGAGGCCACCAGGCGCGGTCTCTACGTGCTGGTCGACTGGCACCAGCTCGACCCGGGCGACCCGAACGAGTACACCGCGAAGGCGAAGACGTTCTTCAAGGAGATCGCGCAGCGGCACAAGGACAAGACGAACATCATCTACGACATCGCCAACGAACCGAACAAGGTGTCGTGGGCGAGGATCAAGTCCTACGCGGAGCAGATGGTCCCGGTCATCCGCGCGGAGGACCCGGACAGCCTGATCATCTCCGGCACGAACGGCTGGTCGACGTTCGGCCACTCCGACGAGCAGGACCCGTCGGTGGTGCTGAAGAACAAGGTCAACGCGACGAACTTCATGTACTCGTTCCACTTCTACGCGAACGAGCACCGGGACTCGCACCTCGCGGTCCTCGACCAGGTGTCGAGCAAGGTGCCCGTCTTCGTGACGGAGTTCGGCACGCAGGAGGCGTCCGGTGACGGCCCGAACGACTTCACCATGGCGCAGAAGTACGTCGACCTGATGAAGCGGAAGAAGATCTCCTGGGCGAACTGGAACTTCTCCGACGACAAGCGGTCCGGCGCGGTGTTCAAGCAGGGCACGTGCTCGGGCACGTCGTTCGGCGGGACGAGCAAGCTCAAGCCGGCGGGGGTCTGGGTGCGCGACGTCGTGCGCGCGCCCGACCAGTGGTGACCTACCGTTGCCGGCATGGCACAACTCGCTCTAGGTCTCGCGTCCCTCGGCCGTCCCGCTTACATCAACCTCGGCCGAGAGGGCGCGTTGCCGGCGGTGCGCGACGTCGAGTCCATGCGCGCGCAGTGCCACCTCGTGCTCGACGCGGCCTACGAGCTGGGCATCCGGTGGGTCGACGCCGCCCGTTCATACGGGCTGTCGGAGGACTTCCTGTCGTCGTGGCTGCCCGGCCACGACGACGTGACGATCTCCAGCAAGTGGGGGTACGCCTACACCGCGGACTGGCGGGCCGACGCCGAGGTGCACGAGGTCAAGGAGCACTCACTCGCCCGGTTCACGCGGCAGTGGCGGGAGACCACGGCGCTGCTGCCGCGCGTGGACCTCTACCAGGTGCACTCGCTGACGGCCGACAGTCCACTGTTCGCCGACCGCGCGCTACAGGATGCGATGGCCGGGACCGGGGTGCCGCTGGGTTTCTCCACGTCCGGGCCGCGGCAGGCCGACGCGATCCGCAAGGCGCTCGGCCTCGGCATCTTCTCGTCCGTCCAGTCCACCTGGAACCTGCTGGAGACCTCGGCGGGGGAGGCCCTGCGGCAGGCGCACGACGCCGGGTTGCGGGTGATCGTCAAGGAGGGCGTGGCCAACGGACGGCTCGTCGTCGATCCTCCGCAAGCGGTTGCGGCACAGGCGGAAGCGCTGGGCGTCGGGCCGGACGCGGTCGCGCTGGCGGCGATCGCGCGGCAGCCGTTCGTGGACGTCGTGCTGTCCGGCGCGGCGAGCCCGGCGCAGCTGCGGTCCAATGTGGACGCGCTGCGGATCGACGTCGACCTGCCCGACCTGGCCGAGCCCGCCGAGCAGTACTGGAAAATCCGTTCCGGCCTCACCTGGAACTAGCTACGGTGGCGCCGTGAGCGATGCGCCCGTCGAGGCTTTCGAACCCCCGTACTACGCGGTGGTCTTCACCACCGTGCGGACCGACGACCAGAACGGCTACCGCGAGACCAACACGCGCATGGAAGAACTCGTGCGGGAGGTCCCCGGCTACCTCGGGATGGACCACGCCCAGAACCCCGGCGGGCTCGGCATCACCGTCGCGTACTTCCGCGACGTCGACGCGCTCACGCAGTGGCGGACCAACCTGGAGCACCGGGCGGCGCAGCAGCGCGGCCGGGAGCACTGGTACGACACCTACACGCTGCACGTCGCGAAAGTGGAGCGCAGCCACGGTTTCAAGCGCTCCTAGAGAGCCACTCCCCGCCGATCGCCCTTCCGTCCGGCACGAGCGGCCAGTCCGGGTCCTCGATCCTCGCGCGCAGCTCGGCCGCGTCCATCCACCCGCCCCAGGCGACCTCCTCGGGCTGGTGGGTGAACGGGCCGTCGCTGCGCGTCTCGTAGATCCACGCGTGGTAGCGCGTCTGCTCGTCGACGTAGATGGTCTGGAACAGCGGAGTCAGCGGGGTCTCGACACCGAGCTCCTCGCGCAGTTCCCGTCGAGCGGCCTGGTCAGGGGTCTCGCCCGCGTCGATCACGCCACCCGCCGAGAAGTCGTACAGGCCGGGGAAGATGTCCTTGGTGTCGGTGCGGCGGTGCACGTAGACCCGTTCGCCGTCGGTGGAGTGCACGACGGTCAGGACACAGCCGTGCCAGAGGTTCTCGGCGCGCATGCGTTCGCGCGTCACCTCGCCGATGACGTTCGCGGCCTCGTCGTAGAGGTTGATCATCCCCGTGTCCTCCTGTGGTCGTACGCGAGCTTGCTACCCCAGTCCGACGCCCGCTGATCGCCTTCCTTCCTACCTTCGGGAACGTCAGACGTCACCGAGGAGGATTCGTGTCCACTTCCCTGCGGCTCGGCGTCGCCGAGTTCCGCGCCCGGCCGGGCCGCGCGCTGCTGCCCGGCGTCGCGCTCGTCGTCGGCGTGGCCTGCCTGCTGGCCGCCCTGGTGCTGAGCGACGCGCTCACCCGGTCGGTCGACGAGGGCGCGCCCCTCACACCGTCGTCGGTGGGTCACGTGGTGGACACCAAACCGGTCGAGTACGGCACACCCGAGACGGATCGCGCCAAGCTGGACGACGCGGTGCTGGCCAAGCTCTCCGCCGTCGGCAGGGCCGTGCCCGTGCAGGTGGCGCAGGCGGACCTGCTGGACGCGGGCGGCCGTGCGGGGGAGCACCGCGCCGAGGTGCACGTCCAGCAGCCGGACCTGGTGCGCTGGCCGCTCGCCGAGGGGAAGGCGCCGGCGGCGGACCGCGAGGTCGCCGTCGACAAGATCACCGCGTACGAGCGCGGGCTGAAGCCCGGCGACCGGATCAAGCTCGCCGCCGCGAACGGCAAGCCGGTCGAGGTGACCGTCAGCGGGATCATGAAGAAGGGCGGGCTCGACGCCCGGCCGGTCCTGGTCGCCGGCCCGGACCTCGCGAAGAAGCTGGACGCGGAGCCGTTCACCAAGGAGATCTGGGTGATCGGCGGTGAGCGGGACGCCGTCAAGGCCGCGGCGGGTGCCTCCTACGTGGTGTGGGACCCGGCGCCGGACGCCGACAGCATCGGCAACGAACTGACGTTCATCCTGCTGCCGTTCAGCGTGCTCGCCCTCGCGACGGCCGTGTTCGTCGCGGCGGCCACGTTCCGCGCGGTCTACGCGCAGCGGCAGCGGCAGACGGCGCTGCTGCGGTGCATCGGCGCCCAGCGCGGGCCGTTGGTGCGCCGGAGCCTGTTCGAGGCTCTCGTGACGGGTGCGCTGGCGGGTGTCGCCGGTGCGTTGCTCGGCGGACCGATGGCGTGGCTGCTCGCCAGGACGTTCGACGTCACCGGCATCTCCGTGCTGTTCGGCGCGGTCGAGCTCAGCCCGGAACTGCTGCCGTCGCTCGGGTACGTGATCCTCGGGGTCGCCGTTGCCGCCGTGCTGAGCGTGATGGCGGCCGTTCGTCCCGCGATCAACGCCGCGCGCGTCTCGCCGTTGGCTGCTCTGCGTGATGCGGAGAACGAGGTTCCCCCGCGGTCCGTTCGACGCCTTCGGCTCGTGTTCGGCGTGCTGTTCACTGCCGGCGCAGGACTGCTCGCGATGGCCGCGATCGCGGCCAAGGGCACGTCCGTCGCTCCGCTCGCGGTCACGTTCTCCGCGATCGCCGCGGTGACCGGCCTGTTCTGGATCCTCGGCCCGGTCACGGTCCCGCTGATCGCGCGGTTGTTCGGCAGGATCGGTGGTACGGGTTGGACGCAGTGGAAGCTCGCCGGCGCCGAGGTGCGCAGGATGCCGCAGAGGTCGGCCTCGGTGGCGCTGCCGTTGCTGCTGGCGAGCTCGATGGTGACGTTCTTCCTGGTCGTGCTGGGAGGGGCGGAGGAGCTGACGTTCCAGTACGCGAACGAGGAGCGCCCGGACGCGACCGTGGTGGACGCGGGTGACCGGCCGCTGCCGGCGATCCCGGCGCAGCCCGGCGTGGCGGCCTCGGTGGTGCTCCACAAGACGGGGGACAGCGCCGCGAGCGTGGACCCCGAGCAGTTCAGGACGTGGCTCAGGGCGCAGAACGTGGCGGGCGCCGACCAGCTCGTGGCCGGGACCGCCATCGTGCCGCCGCACTGGGAGGGCCGGCCGTTCGTCGAGGCCGACGGCAAGCAGTACCAGGTGGTCGGCATCGTTCCCGGCAGCATCACGGGGTACACGCCGATCGTCGCCGGCCCCACGACGGGACCGGCGGAGAAGGTGCTGGTCGCGTTGCGGCCCGGTGTCGACCCCGCCCAGTTCCGGTCCGAGTTGCAGGCCGCGCTGCCGAACAACCCGACCGTGATCGTCCAGACCGACGCGGACGAACGGGCGAAGGCGGCCCGGTACATGCACCTGGGCACCGTGCTGATGATGGTGCTGCTCGGACTGTCCGTGGCGGTCGCCGTCACCGGTATCGGCACCGCGCTGACCATCTCCGTCCAGGAACGCCGGAAAGAGCTCGCACTCAGGCGCGCCCTGGGCGTCACTCGAGGCGGGCTGCAGGGCGGGGTCATCGCTGAAGCGGTCATGCTGGCCCTCGTCGGGGTGGTCGGCGGTGGTGTGCTCGGGTTCGCCTACGCCGAGGTCGCGTTCCTCTCGCTCGGCGTCCCACTGGCGCTGCCCGGGCTCAAGGTGGTGTTGCCGCTGGTCACGGGCGCGGTCATCGTGATCCTGCTCGCCGTCGCCGCCGCTTTCGGGCCTTCACGGGGCGCCTCGAGGATTCGTCCTGCAGCCGGACTGGCATCCGGGTGAATAGGGTGAGGGGAGTTTCACCGTGAAGCTCCCCTCACGTTGTTGTGCGGGGTCAGGTCATAAGGTGTTGCGCATGCGGCGGATCATGGGAACCGAGGTCGAGTACGGCATCTCAGTGCCGGGCGACGCGACCGCGAACCCGGTGCTCACTTCGACACAGGTGGTTCTTGCGTACGCGGCGGCGGCGGACATACCGCGCGCCAGGCGGGCGCGCTGGGACTACGAGGTGGAGTCGCCACTGCGCGACGCGCGCGGGTTCGACCTGGGCTCGCCCGGTGGTCACCCCACCGACTCCGACGTCGAGGACCTGGGCGCGGCGAACGTCATCCTCACCAACGGCGCGCGGCTCTACGTCGACCACGCGCACCCCGAGTACTCGGCACCCGAGGTCACCAACGCGCGTGACGCGGTGATCTGGGACAAGGCCGGGGAGCGGATCATGGAGGAGGCCGCGATCAAGGCCGCCTCCGTGCCCGGCCAGCCCCGCCTGCAGCTGTACAAGAACAACGTCGACGGCAAGGGCGCGTCGTACGGCACGCACGAGAACTACCTGATGCAGCGGTCGACGCCGTTCACGGCCGTCATCGCGGGCCTCACGCCGTTCTTCGCGTCGCGCCAGGTCATCACCGGCTCCGGCCGCGTGGGCATCGGGCAGTCCGGCGAGGAGGCAGGCTTCCAGCTCTCGCAGCGCTCCGACTACATCGAGGTCGAGGTCGGCCTCGAGACGACGCTCAAGCGCGGCATCATCAACACGCGCGACGAGCCGCACGCGGACGCGGACAAGTACCGCCGCCTGCACGTCATCATCGGCGACGCGAACCTGGCCGAGTACTCCACGTTCCTCAAGGTCGGCACCGCGTCCCTGGTCCTCGACATGATCGAGGCCGGGCAGCGGTTCGACGACCTGCGCATGGTCGACCCGGTGCGCGCGGTGCACCAGATCAGCCACGACCCGACGCTCAAGACCAAGGTCGAGATGACCGGCGGGCGCAAGTTCACCGGCCTCGACGTGCAGTTCGCCTACCACGAGCGCGCGCTCGCGTTCGTCGAGAAGGAGGGCGTCGGCGACCGCGAGGTCCTGCGGATCTGGGGCGAGGTGCTCGAGGCGCTCGCCCGCGACCCGGCGGAGTGCGCGGACCGGCTCGACTGGGTCGCGAAGCTGCGGCTGCTCGAGGGCTACCGGCAGCGCGACGGCCTGGAGTGGGGCGCGGCCCGGCTCAACCTGGTCGACCTGCAGTACTCCGACGTCCGCCTCGACAAGGGCCTCTACAACCGCCTCGTCGCGCGCGGCTCGATGAAGCGCCTCGTGAGCGAGGAAGAGGTCCGCGCGGCCATCACCACGCCGCCCGAGGACACGCGCGCGTACTTCCGCGGCCGGTGCCTGGAGCGCTACCCGACCTCGGTCGCGGCCGCCTCGTGGGACTCCGTGATCTTTGATCTCGGTCGAGAATCCCTCGTGCGAATTCCGACGCTCGAACCGCTTCGCGGGACGAAAGCGCACGTCGGAGCCCTTCTGGAGGCCTCCGACACCGCCGAGCAACTGGTGGACGCGCTGACTCGCGGGTGATCGTCTACCCGAGTGGCTCAGGGTTTTTGTCGGTGCCGCTGGGTAGTGTTCTTGTCAGGCGAGTCAGTGGGAGGCCGAGATGTCCCAGGAACAGAAGCAGCGCCAGGGTGGTGGCGACGGCGACGACGGCGCGGACGACGCCGCCGGCGCAGGTCAGGAACGCCGCGAGAAGCTCGGCGAGGACGTGGACGCGATCCTCGACGAGATCGACGACGTGCTCGAGGAGAACGCGGAGGACTTCGTCCGCGCATACGTGCAGAAGGGTGGTCAGTAGGCCTTCGGGGGCCTGCCGACCACTCCGGGGACGGGAGAACAACCAACACATGGACCACAGCTCGACCGGGCGTTACCCGGCCGCGGCGTTGCCCTCGGCGTACCTCACGCCGGGCTCGTCGTCGTTCACGGACTTCCTGCGGGCACAGGCACCCGACATGCTGCCTAGTGGCCGGAAGCTCCCGGAGGGGACCGTCCAGGCCCCGCACGGGACGACGATCGTCGCGGCCACCTACAAGGGTGGTGTCGTGATCGCCGGCGACCGGCGCGCGACGATGGGCAACGTCATCGCGCAGCGCGACATGAAGAAGGTCTTCGTCACCGACGACCACTCGGCCGTCGGCATCGCGGGCACCGCGGGCATCGCGATCGAGATCGTGCGCCTGTACACGGTGGAGCTGCGCCACTACGAGAAGATCGAGGGCGTGCCGCTGTCTCTCGACGGCAAGGCGAACCGCCTCTCGGCGATGATCAGGGGCAACCTGGACGCGGCCATGGCCGGCCTCGCCGTGGTGCCCCTGTTCGCCGGGTACGACACCTCGGCCACCGACTCGGACCGCGCCGGCCGCATCGTGTCCTACGACGTCACCGGTGGCCGCTACGAGGAGTCGCAGGGCTACCAGGCCGTCGGCTCGGGCTCGCTGTTCGCGAAGTCGGCCCTCAAGAAGCTCTACGACCCCGACGCCGACGTCGACGCCGCCATCCGCTCCGTGGTGGAGGCCCTGTACGACGCGGCCGACGACGACTCGGCGACAGGCGGCCCGGACCCGGTCCGCCGCCTCTACCCGATCGTGGTCACGATCAACGGCGTCGACGGCGCCGTCGAGGTCCCGGAATCGCAGGTCTCCACGATCGCCGACGCGGTCGTCGAAGGCCGCCGAGCCCGGCCCGCAGGCTGAGTCCCCCACACGTTCGACGTCAGGAGCACCACCCATGACGATGCCGCTGTACGCATCGGCAGAGCAGGTGATGCGCGACCGCTCGGAGTACGCCCGCAAGGGCATCGCCAGGGGTCGCAGCGTCATCGTGCTGAAGTACGCCGACGGGATTCTGTTCGTCGCGGAGAACCCGTCCAGCACGCTGCACAAGGTCTCGGAGATCTACGACCGCATCGGGTTCGCCGCCGTGGGGCGGTACAGCGAGTTCGAGAACTTGAGGCAGGCCGGGATCCGGTTTGCTGACGTCCGCGGGTATCAGAACGATCCTCGGGACGTCACTTCTCGGTCGTTGGCGAACGTTTACGCGACTACGCTGGGCACCTACTTCACCGAGCAGATCAAGCCCTTCGAGGTGGAGATCGCGGTGGCTGAGGTCGGGGATGTCGCTGGGGCTGACACGTTGTACCGGTTGACGTATGACGGGTCCATCGTGGACGAGCCCCAGTACATCGTGATGGGCGGCACTGTCGATGCTGCCAACACCGCTTTGAAGGAGGCCTTTGCTGACGGGCTTTCGTTGGCTGAGGCTGTTCCTGTTGCGGTGAAGGCGTTGTCGGCTGGGTCGCCGTCCACTGGGAACGGGGCTGCTGAGATTCTTCCCGCCGCGAAGTTGGAGGTTGCGGTGTTGGAGAGGGCTCGGCCTCGGCGGGCGTTCCGGCGGATTGCCGGGGGTGCGTTGGATGCTTTGATGCCTGCTCCTGCCAAGGGTGGGAAGGCTGTTGAGGATGTTGAGTTGCCCGGTGGCTCGGAGGATGAGTCGAAGTAGGGTGGTTGAGGTTTGCTGGGCCCCTGGCTGGTTGGTCGGGGGCCCTTTGTTTTGGGCGCTGGTTGGTTGGGTCGTTGCTGTTGCGGGCGGCCTGTTGCTGGTGCGTGCTTCCCCTGGGGGCGCTGCCCCCAGACCCCCGGCAATCTGATCAGGGGGCCCGCGCTGTCTGCGGGTAGATGGCACGCCTGTTGCTTTGAGCGGCTGCCGGTTGATTTGTGTGGTGGCGTCGGCGGTGGGGTCCCATCACGAGCCGAGCCAAGAGCGGGCCACATGCCTGGAGGGGTGTCAACTCGACGAAAAGCGTGTCGAGTTGACACCCCTCCAGGCATGCAGCAAGTGCTATGGCGCGACTCGTGATGGGACCCCACCGCCCAGTGCGCTTGCTAAAGACGAAAGACGTACGGCTCGCCTGCGGCATCGCGTTGTCAGGCGTAGGTGGCTAGTTGGTCTGCTAGTTCCTGTGGTTTGCTCAGTGGGGCGTAGTGGCCTGCTTGCAGCTCTACTGGTTTTGTGTTGCTCAGGCGGGTTGCTATCACCTTGCGCATGAAGGTCGGGGTGAAGAAGCGGTCCTCTGTGCACAGGATGAAGTGTGTTGGCACGTCTGGCATTGCGGTGAGGGGCCATGGCTTCGCCATGGCGTTTTCGGCCATGCCTCGTTCTCGTTTTTGGGCTTCCGCTGCCAGGTGTGGTGGGACGTCGTGGAAGAACGCGTCTTCCAGGCCTGGGTCCTCGTAGCCGGTGTTCGCCCACCAGTCGTTCGGGGGTTCGCCTGGGGTGGGGAGCATTGCCGTTACGTAGACGAGGGCCTTGGCGTTGATTTGTGCTGCTGCCAGTGGGGCTACGAGGCCGCCGAAGGAGTGGCCTACCACTACTACGTCCTTGGTGGACGGTAGGGCGTCTACTAGGGCTGTCGCCCAGTCGGTCAGGTCCTTCTGCTCGTCTTCTATGGGGAGGTCCGGGGCGATTGTGGTGTGGCCCTTGGCTTCTAGAGCTTGTGCTACCAGGTGCCAGGACCAGCCCACGTCGCCGCCTCCGTGCGCTATCGCGAAGGTCGTCATGGTGGGAGCCTATTCGCGGCGTTCGATTGGTAGGCGGGAACGGGTGAAGAGGGCTGCGCCCAGCATTGCTACTGCTGGGATTGCCAGTAGGGGGATTGCTGTGTTTGGCCAGGGGATGGTCAGCGGGTTCAGTTCTGGTTGTGGCCAGGTGGTGGCGTAGCCGGTGTTCAGAGCTGTTAGTAGCGCTAGGGCTGCTGCTGTGCCTGCTGCTGTGCCCAGGAGGCCGCCTAGGCCGGCGATCACTCCTGCTTGGGCTAGGTGTACTTGGTCATGAGGTTGGTGACTGAACGCGGCTGATGGGCGGGTGCCCGTCG